>NZ_JAPWIA010000001.1:0-4276349 GCF_030587335.1 Janthinobacterium sp. SUN176
CGGACACGGGGCGCGTGCGCGGCGCTGTCGCGGCGGCAGGGGCGGCGGCAGCGGCCGCGCGCCTTGGCGCGGGCGGCACGCTGCGCAGGGGGCGCGCGGCCGGCAGCGGCGCCACTTGCACGGGGCTGGCCGGCGCCGCCGTTTCCTTCTTCAGGGCGAAGGCCTGGCGGAACTGCAGCGGCGCAAAGCCGTTCTGGCAGAACGACGGCACTTCCGCATAGCCGGCCAACAGCATGCCGTCGTCGGCCAGCAGGGCGGACAGGTTGTGGATGGCCGCGCGCGTCGTCGGCTTGTCGAAGTAAATCAAGAGGTTGCGGCAGAAGATGACGTCGTAATGGCGGCTGTAGGTGGCGGTGTCGAATTGCAGCAGATTGCCCTGCTTGAAGGTGACTTGTTCGCGCAAGGAGTCGATGATGCGGTAGGCGTCGTCGGCCACGTGCGTGAAATAGCGCTCGCGGAAGGCCACGTCCTGCGCGCGGAAGGCATTGCGGCCGTACACGCCGGCCTGCGCCCGCTCGATGCAGCCGGGGCTCAGGTCATACGCGTCGATGCTGAACGCCTGTTTCGGCACGCCGCCGTCGCGCAGCGCCATGGCCATCGAATACGGTTCCTCGCCGCCCGCGCACGGGATCGACAGGATGCGCGTGGCGCGCCCCCGCGCCCAGCGTTCCTGCACCAGTTCGACGGTGGCGTAGAACGCCTGCGGGTCGCGGAACAGCCACGATTCCGGCACCACCACCAGCTCGATCAATTGCGTCATTTCGGCTGGCGTGAGCGCTTGCAGGTAGGCTTCGCTATCGCTGAAGCCCGTTTGCTCCATGCGCTGGCCGACGGCCCGTTCGGCCACGGCTTTGGAGACGGACAGGCCGGTCGCGCGGCGCAGCAGGGCTTGTGCCGTCATGCCGCGCCCGCGTCTTGAAACAGCAGCGCGCGCACGTCCGGCGGCAGCAGGTGTTCGAGTTCCACCAGCTGCACGATGCCGTCGGCATCGCTGGCCACCTGGCCCAGGAAGGGCGCCGTGGCCACGCCGCTATCCTCGAGCTTGTCCGCCGCGATGTCGGCGATGCCGCGCACTTGCGTGGCCAGCAAGCCCAGCGCATGCGTGGCGCCGCCAGGCGCGCGGTAGTCGACGATGACGATGCGCGTGTCGAATTGCGCGGCGGCGGCCGGCAGCCCGGCCAGGCGCGACAGGTCGATCACGGGCACGGGCGTGCCGTGCAAGTCCATCAGGCCGGCCACGTAGTCTGGCGTGAGCGGCAACTGTTTCAGCTCCAGCAGCGGCAGAACGCGCACGATGCCGGCCAGGGGCAGGCCATAGCGGTCGCGTCCGATGTGAAAGAGCAGCACTTTCATGGGATCAGATGGTGACGGCGAAGGTCGACACGCTCGACTGCAGGTCGCCCGCCGCATATTGCAGCTGGTGCACCGCTTCGCTGGTGGCCTTCAGCGATTCCACCGTCTGCTGCGTGGCGTCGTTGAGCTGCATCATGGTGTCGGAAATTTGCGACGCGCCGATCGCCTGCGACTGCATGCCTTGCAGCACGGCATCAAATTGCGGCGTGAGTTTTTGCACCTGGTCCATCACGGACGACAATTGTTCCGCCACTTGCCGCACTTCGCCCACGCTGCGGCGAATTTCTTCCGAGAATTTATCCATGCCCATCACGCTGGCGGACACGGCCGACTGCATTTCCTTGAGCATTTGCTCGATATCCCAGGTGGAGACGGACGTCTGGTCGGCCAGGCGGCGGATTTCCGTCGCCACGACGGAAAAGCCGCGGCCCGCTTCGCCCGCTTTTTCCGCCTCGATGGCGGCGTTCAGCGACAGGATGTTGGTCTGGTCGGCTACTTTCGTGATGGTGATCAGTACGCTATTGATATTGCTGGCTTTTTCCGACAGGGCCGCCAGCTTGGCGTTGATGGAATCGGTGGCCGAGACCATGTGCTGCATGGTCGAATCCATGCGCTTGAGGTTGTTTTGCGCTTCGGCCGTGGCATTCGTCGTGTAGTCGGCCACGGCGGTGGCGTCTTCCATGGTTTTCAGCAACTGGCTCGTGTTGGCCGAGATTTCCTTGGTGGTGCTGAGAATTTCCACGCTGGTTTGCGCTTGCTCAATACCCGTGGCTTCCTGCTGGCGCGCCGAGGCGGCGATTTCCGTGGCGGAGGTCGTCACCTGGATGCCGGCCTTTTGCACATTGTTGAGCAGGCTGCGCAGGTTTTCGAACATCTTCGCCAGGCCGTTGCCCAGCTGGCCGATGGCGTCGTTGCCCGTGATGCCGACCTTGCCCGTCAGGTCGCCCGAGGCCGCCTTCGACACCACTTCCAGCAGGGAATCGACCTTGGCGCGCAGGCTATTCGTGGCGGCCAGTTCATTGGCCTGGTTGTCCTGGATGGTTTGCGCCATGCGGTTGAACTCTTCCGTCACCTTGCCCAGCTCGTCGCGCGAAATGATGGCGGCGCGTGCGCCTTGCTCGCCGCCGGCGATGCGCCCGACGGCGTCCGTCAGGCTGTTCAACGGGCCGAGGATGGCCTTGGCCAGGACGAAGGATATGCCCAGCGCCAGCACCACGCACAGCACGCCGCCCAGCGCCAGGGTCAGCAGCATGGTTTCCTGCAGGCGACTTGACGTGGCCGTGCGCTCGGCCAGCAAGCGGTTTTCTTCGGCGGCGGCTTCGTCGAGCAGTTTGTTGGCCTGCACGATGCCGGGCGAGCCCGCCGGCGGAAGCAGGCGCGCCACCGTTTCCGTGGCGCCCGGCGCATTGCCCAGCGCGCGGCGTTTCTCGATCAGGGGGGTGATCCACTCCTTGACCCAGGTGCTGCTCAGCTGGTCGATCTTGCGGAAGCGTTCCGACTGTATCTTGTTGTCCACCGTCATGCTGATGGCTTTTTGCGTGTGCTGGCTCAGCACCCCTGTTTCATCGGTTTCCGGCGTCAGCGAGGCTTCGTTGCCGGTCAGAATGAAGCCGCGCGCCTCCACCTGGATTTGCAGGATGGAATTGTGAATCTTGTCGATCTCGACCAGCACTTCCATCGTGTGCCTGTCCCAGGCATTGGCTTCCGACAGCCGCGAAAAGCTGTTGTAGGCCACGCCCAGCAGGATCAGGATGATGGCCACGATGGAGCCGAAGCCCAGGTACAGTTTATTCTTGATACTCAGGTCTTTGAACATGGGAAGGCTCCGGAAGCGGGAAGGTCAGCACAATTGCACTGTAGCATTTTGCCATGAGGACAGCAAAATGGGGGCGATCTGGGGACGCGCGGGGCGGTAAATCGCTGCCGAGTGCGTTTCAAACGTAAAAAAGCCGCCCGGAGGCGGCTTTTGGCGGGCGCGGGAGGTAGTGCCTCCCAGTAACTAATTACTTCTGGCCGCGCTTTTCGCGGGCGATGGCGGCGATGCGCATGCGCAAGGCGTTCAGCTTGATGAAGCCGCCGGCGTCGGCCTGGTTGTAGGCGCCGCCGTCTTCGTCGAAGGTGGCGATGTTCATGTCGAACAGCGAATCCGTCTTCGAATCGCGCGACACGACGATCACATTGCCCTTGTACAGCTTGATGCGTACCCAGCCGTTCACGGTTTCCTGCGTGTGGTCGATCAGGGTTTGCAGGGCAACGCGCTCGGGCGCCCACCAGTAGCCGTTGTAGATCATCGATGCGTAGCGCGGCATCAGGTCATCTTTCAGATGGGCAACTTCGCGGTCCAGCGTGATCGATTCGATGGCGCGGTGGGCTTTCAGCATGATAGTGCCGCCCGGGGTTTCATAGCAGCCGCGCGATTTCATGCCGACGTAGCGGTTTTCCACCAGGTCCAGGCGTCCCACGCCATGCTTGCCGCCAACTTTGTTCAGTTCGGCCAGCACGGTGGCAGGCGACATGCGCACGCCGTTGATGGCGACGATATCGCCTTTTTCGTATTCGATGTCCAGGTATTCCGCTTCGTCCGGCGCTTTTTCAGGGCTGACGGTCCAGCGCCACATGGTTTCTTCCGCTTCGGCGCTCGGGTTTTCCAGGTGGCGGCCTTCAAAGCTGATGTGCAGCAAGTTGGCATCCATCGAGTACGGCGCGCCGCCGTTCTTGTGCTTCATGTCGATTTCGATGCCGGCGTCTTCCGCGTACTTCAGCAGTTTTTCGCGCGACAGCAGATCCCACTCGCGCCATGGGGCGATGATTTTCACGCCTGGCTTCAGCGCGTAGGCGCCCAGCTCGAAGCGCACCTGGTCGTTGCCCTTGCCGGTCGCGCCGTGCGAGATGGCGTCGGCGCCCGTGGCGTTGGCGATTTCGATCAGGCGCTTGGCGATCAGCGGACGGGCGATCGAGGTGCCCAGCAGGTATTCGCCTTCATACACGGTGTTGGCGCGGAACATCGGGAAGACGAAATCGCGCACGAATTCTTCGCGGACATCTTCGATATGGATGTTTTCCGGCTTGATGCCGAACTTGATGGCCTTGGCACGCGCCGGTTCCAGTTCTTCGCCCTGGCCCAGGTCGGCCGTGAAGGTGACGATTTCGCACTGGTAGTTATCTTGCAGCCATTTCAGGATGACGGAGGTGTCGAGTCCGCCGGAATAGGCCAGGACTACTTTTTTAATGTCGCTCATATTGCTTCCAGTTGTCGTTGTCGATGTATGTATTGCGATGCTGCCAGGAGTTATGCAGTGCCTGGCGAATTAGTTGATTTTACCGAGTAACAGGTATTCGATCAGCGCTTTTTGCACGTGCAAGCGGTTTTCCGCCTCGTCCCACACCACCGATTGCGGGCCGTCGATCACTTCGGCGGCCACTTCCTCGCCGCGGTGGGCGGGCAGGCAGTGCATGAACAGGGCGTCGGGCGCGGCGCGGGCCATCTTCGCGCCATCGACGATCCAGCCGTCGAAGGCGGCGATGCGGGCCGCGTTTTCCGCTTCGTAACCCATGCTGGTCCACACGTCCGTGTTGACCAGGTGCGCGCCTTCGCAGGCGTCCGATGGATTGGCGAAGAAGGTGTAGCGCTCGGTCTTGACTTGCGCCAGGTCAATGTCGTAACCCTTCGGCGTCGACACGTTCACATGGAAGCCGAACACTTCGGCCGCTTGCAGCCACGAGTACAGCATGTTGTTGGCGTCGCCGATCCAGGCGACCACCTTGCCGGCGATCGAGCCGCGGTGTTCGATGTAGGTGAAGATGTCGGCAAAGACCTGGCACGGGTGGTGTTCATTGGTCAGGCCATTGATCACCGGCACGCGCGAATTGGCGGCGAAGCGCTCGATGATTTCCTGGCCGAACGTGCGCACCATGATGATGTCGCACATGCGCGACATGACCTGGCCCGCGTCTTCCACCGGCTCGCCGCGGCCCAGCTGGGAATCGCGCGTGTTCAGGTAGATGGCGGCGCCGCCCAGCTGGTGCATGCCCGCTTCGAACGACAGGCGCGTGCGGGTCGAGTTCTTTTCAAAGACCATCACCAGGGTGCGGTCGATCAGTGGATGGTAGATTTCGTAGTTCTTGAACTTGCGCTTGATCAGATGGGCGCGTTCGATCACATATTCGTACTCTTCCAACGTGAAATCGGAGAACTGGAGGTAGTGCTTGATCGGTTTTTTTGTCGACATAATGACCACTTGAAGATGCGCAGGCCGCCGGCGGCGTGCCTTTCCCGCCGGGTTGCATCAGCGTACAACATCTCGTCTGATGACTGCCTCGCCCGGCGCGCTGCTGTGTTGATCGGTGCCAGCGCGACGCCTGTCGCGCGGTACGATGCGGTTTGCCAAGTTGAAAATAATGCAATGGCAAGTACTTCAGCCGTTCAATTATAAGGGTTTTGCTTTTAGATTGGAAAGACTGCCCGGGCGCGTACTTGTATAGGCAAGCCTGCGCCCGGGCAACGGGGCGGTGGATTAATAGATGCTGGCGGGCGCGGCGCCGTCCAGCTGGGGCGCCACCAGCGGCAAGTCCAGGGTGAAGCGCGTGCCGGCGGGGCTGCTGGCCACCTGGATGGTGCCGCCCAGCAGGGCCGTGACGATGTTGTAGCTGATCGACAAACCCAGGCCGCTGCCGCCCTGGCCCAGCTTGGTAGTAAAGAAGGGGTCGAAGATGCGCGACAAATGCTGTTCCGCGATGCCGCCGCCATTGTCTTCGAAGACGATCCGCACGCGCGTCGCGTCCGCCGTGGCGGACAGGCGCATGCAGCCCGTGCCGACGCCGCCATCGTTGGGCGCGGGGGCGAAGGCGTGCAGCAGGGCATTGTTGATCAGATTGGTGATCACCTGGCCGAACGGGCCGGGATAGCTGTCCATGGCGATGCCGAAGGCTATTTCCATTTCGATGCGGTGGCCCGAACTGCGGATGCGGTTCATGACGGTGGCGATGATTTCATTGCTGACTTGTTGCAAGTCAAAGCGGCGCCGCTGCTCGGTGGTGCGGTCGACGGCCACCTGCTTGAAGCTGTTGACCAGGTCGGCCGCGCTGCGCAGGCCGCGCATCACCAGAGCCGACGCCTTGCCCGCATCGTCGATGAAGGCGGCCAGGTCCGAGCGGCGCAGGCCGGGACCGTTCATCAGGCGTTCCACGTCTTCCGTCTTTTGCTGCATGGTGCTGGCGATCAACAGACTATTGCCGATCGGGGTATTCAGTTCATGCGCCACGCCGGCCATCAGCGAACCGAGGGCGGCCAGTTTTTCCTGCGATACCAGTTGCGCCTGGGCATCTTGCAATTGCCGGTAGGCGCTGGCGTTGTCGAGCGCGATGGCGCCATACGCGCACAGGGTGCGGAAGATCAGCCGCTCGCGTTCGCCATATGCGTTGGCGTGGCAAGCCTGCACCGTCATCACGCCGAGCACGCGCTCGCCCACCATCAGCGGCACGTACAGCACGCTCTGGTTATGCAGCGTGCCGGGCACCGTGTAGGCGTGGCGGCGCGGCGGCACCTGGTCGATATACACTTCGCGTCGGCCCAGCAGGCAGCGCACGGAGTAGGCGCGTGGATTGCTCAGTGGAATGGCGTTGTCGGACAGGGGCCGGCCCGCTTCCATGCCATGCGCGCGGCGCAGCGCCGTGCCTGCGGCGTCGAGCATGTAGACGGCGAAGGTGTTGACTGGCAGCAAGGCATGCACGTGGCGGTCGAGCACTTGGAACACGGCGCTGGCGTCGAGGTGGGTGGTGATTTCCTGGCCGATGGCCGACAGCCGTTCCAGGGTGTCGCTGGTCTGTTGCAGCACTTCGGCGCGGCGCGCTTCGGAAGCGGCCAGTTCGCGGTGGTGATAGCCTTCCGAGCGCGCATGTTCCGTCTGGTGGTAGACCTGCATGGCGGTGGCGCGGTTGCTCGCTTGCTGGGTATGGCTTTTTTCGCGCGCCATGCCCGCATCGAGGGCGATATCGTAGGCGCGCGCATAATCGCCCGCATGCGCGTATTCGCGCGCCAGCGCATCGAGCAGTTCGCCGGGCGGCGAATAGCCGTCGATCGAGGCGGCTACCTGCAGCGCCTGGTGCAGGAAATGCAGGGCGGGATTGCGTTCCAGCATGTCTGCGGGCGGCGGCAACTCATGGCGCGCATGCAACATCGACAAGACGCGCAGCGCCGCCACCTGGTGCATGGCGTCGCCCTGCGCGGTGGCCAGCTGGCAAGCCCGCTCGGCCGCCTGCAGCGCCTCGTCCGGGCGGTCCAGGTAGGATAGCGCGTGGGCGCTGCCGCGCTGGGCCATGCTGCGGAAATCGGCCTGGCCCAGCGCTTCGGCGCGCTGCGCCAGCCGGCTGAAGGCGTCGAGCGCCGTGTCGTAGTCGCCCTTGTCCAGGCTCAGTTCGCCCAGGTGGAACAGGGCGTTGGCATAGGTGCGCGCGCCAGCCACGGGCGCCAGGATGAGCAGCGCCTGGCGCAGCAAGTCTTCGGCCGCGGCCAGGCGGCCCAGCTTGCGCATGGTTTCGGCCGTATGCGTCTGGCAAGCGCCGATGCTGCGCGGCCAGCCGGTGGGGCGCGCCAGATCCAGTGCGCACTGCATCCACTCCAGGGCCGATTCGTTGTCGTTGAGGCTGGCGAAACAGTCGCCGATATTGATGGCGGCCGTGATGGCGCCGCGCAGCTGGCCGCTTTCCAGCGCCGCCTCGTAGCTTTGCATGTAGTGGCCGGCGGCCGTGCCCAGGTCGCGCGAGGTGTGCGCCAGCAAGCCGCGGAAGTCATGCACCCAGGCGGCCAGCGGCGCGGGCAGCTTGCCGCTGGCGCTGTCGGCCTGGAAATGGCTGCCCCAGCGCGCCTGTGCGGCTGGCGCATCGCGCAGCACGGCCCAGCGCGCCGCGGCCGCGTCGGCCAGGCTGGCGCGCATCGTATCGCCGGCGCTGCGCGCCTGCTCGGCAGCGGCCAGCAGTTCGGCATCGCAGCGGGCATGGTCGCCCCGGTCGACGGCAATCGAGGACAGCAGCCAGTGCGCGTCGGCGCAGGCTGCGCCGTCGCCGTGCGCGCACAGGATGGCGTGCGCCGCCATGGCCAGGCTTTCCGCCGTATCGAGCGCACCTTGCAGCCAGGCCACTTCCGCCTGCACCAGTTGCAGGCGCGCCTGCGCGATGGCCAGGGCGTGGGCCGGCAGCTGGGCCTGGGGCAGCAAGGCTGCCGCTTCGGCCGCATGGTGCAGCGCCTGGGCACAGTTGCGCTGGCGCAAATGCCATGCCAGCAGCATCAGCAAGGGCAGGCGCTCCAGGGCGCGCAATGGCCGCAGTGTATCTTCCCACTGTGCAATGTCATGTTCGAGTGCGAACATTTCCATCCGAAATCTCCCGCAAGGCGATGGTGTTGGCCAGCGGCCAGTGACACCTTATTGGATCGCATTGTAAGCTGCATCGGATGCAGTTGTTTGGTCGACTCGACAGTATTTTTTTACGCGTGCCCTTTCAGGCTGCGCAAAGCAGGCGGGGCGTGCACCAGCCCCTGCCGGCTGATGCACGTGGACAGCCTGGCACGGCTTGCCGCCCGTTTGCCGTGCTGTGCCGTGCCGCCTGTGCTAGCGGCCGGCGAAGTGCACGGTGCTGGCCGTTTCGCCAGCCTTGGCGACGGCGCCCGGAATATTGTTCAGCCCGGTAATGGCGATGACGTCGCCATCGTTGCGAAATTCCATGTGGGTGCCGCTGGCCGTTTCAAAGACGCCCGGTGCGCGGCCGAACAGCTCCACTTCGGGCTGTCCCTTGATTTGCGTGAAATAGCGGTTGACTTGCTGGCGCAGCAGCAAGGTCTCGCCCGTGTCGAGCTGGTAGCTGTTGCCGTACTGGCTGAATTCCTGCGGGGCCAGTTTATACACCTTGCCGGAAACCTGGACCTTGTCCTGTTCGCCGATTTCCAGCGCACTGGCGCTGAGGCAAGACAGGCCGAGGACGAGGGCGGCGCTACCGAGGGCGAGGGTACGCGAGAACGATGCTTTCATGATTTCACCTTGTGATCGAGATGCTGGTTGGAGTTAGACCAATGTTGTCTCCAGCAGGTTCGCTGGCGGGGACAATGCCAAGGTAGCAAGCGGAGGGATGCCATGCCAGCGCAAAGCGATGAAACGCCGGAATCCGGCGCTGAAACGCGAAATCAGGCGACGGATGGTTTTGGAATGAATGGGAGAAAGCAGGCTCTGCGGCAGAATTTAATTCTGTTTAATTTGTGGTGGTGAACTTTTTATCGGTTTGGCGTCCGCCTCGACGACGGGCGCCAGACGCGATCAATACAGCGTTTGCGCCGATTCGTGCAGCAGCTGGCCATACAGGGTATGGCGCATCTTGGCGATCTTGCCTTCAGACAATGCTTGCAGGATGGCGCATTGCGGTTCGATCAGGTGGCGGCAGTTATAGAACTTGCAACCGCCCAGGTAGGGCTGGAATTCGCGGAAGGCCCGCTCCAGCATGCCCTCGGACAAGTGATACAGGCCGAATTCCTGGAAGCCGGGCGAATCGATGATGGAACTGTTTGCGCCCAGCTCGTCGAGCTTGTACAGGCGCGTAAAGGTCGTCGTGTGCTTGCCCGTGTCGAGCGCGGCCGAGATTTCGCGCACGGCGATGTCCGCGTCCGGCACCAGCAGGTTGATCAATGACGACTTGCCCATGCCCGACTGGCCGATGAGGATGGACGACTGCCCCGCCAGCAGGGGCGCCAGGGTGGCCACCGCGTGCTCGGGTTCGGCGCGCGCCGACACTTCATCGACGGGATAGCCCATCGATGAATACGGCAGCAGGCGTTCGCGGGCGCGCTCCAGCGAAGCGGTCACGTCCGTCTTGTTGAGGATGATGCGCGCCTCGATGCCGGCCGCGTCGGCCGCCACCAGCGAGCGCGAGATCAGGTCGTCGGCAAAGCCCGGTTCCGTCGCCACGACGATGAACAGCTGCGTCAGGTTGGCGGCCAGCAACTTCGATTTGTACTGGTCCGAGCGGTACAGCAGGGTCTTGCGTTCCTCGATGCGGTCGATGACGGCCTGGTCGTTGGAGGTGCGCGTCAGGTGCACGATGTCGCCCACGGCCACATTGGTTTTCTTGCCGCGCGTTACGCATTGCAGCTTGGCGCCGTCCACGTCGGCCAGGTAATGGCGGCCGTGGGCGGCGATGATGATGCCCGTCAACTTGCCTTCGCTCATGGGGCCACCTGGCTGCTCTGGTAGATGAGGTCGGCCTTGGCGGCGCAGATGAAGTCGTTTTCGGACAGGCCGCCGGCGCCATGGTTGACCGAGTGCGTGTCGTAGCGCACGGCGCAGGTTTTGTAAGTAATGATGAGCTCCGGATGGTGGTCTTGCGTATGGGTCATATAGGCCAGGGCGTTCACGAACGCCAGGGTCTGGTAGTAATTCTTGAAGCCGAAGTCGCGGCACAGCTTGCCATTTTGCAAGTTCCATTGCGGCAGCAGGGCGTGCAGGGTGGCAATGTCCGTGTCGCCCAGCGCCTGCTGGCGCGGCGTGCAGGACAGTTGGGACAGGTCTTGCGAAGTCGATGGCGTATTCATGTCGTAGCCCCTTTCAGGTGGCGGATGCGCACGCTGGCCGGCGGGTGGCTATCGTAGAAGGCCGAGTGCAGCGGGTCGGGCGTCAGGGTCGACGCATTGTCTTCATACATTTTGACGAGCGCCGAGACCAGGTCGTCCGCCTGCGTGTGCGTGGCGGCAAAGGCGTCCGCTTCGAATTCATGCTTGCGCGAGCTGAGCGAGGTCAAGGGGCCCAGCAGGAAGGTGAAGACGGGCAAGGCCAGCATGAACAGCAGCAGCGCCAGCGCATCCGTCGGCTGGCCCGTCAGCGCCAGGGCGACCGGGTCGACGCCCAGGCCCGCGTAAAACCATGGCTGCGTCTTCAGGAAGCCCAGCAGCGCCAAAAAGCCCAGCGAGATGACGAACATCATGGCGATGCGCTTGACGATGTGCTTGAGCTTGAAGTGGCCCAGTTCATGCGCCAGCACGGCTTCGATTTCCTGCGGCGCCAGGCGCGACAGCAAGGTGTCGAAGAAAACGATGCGCTTGTTGGCGCCAAAGCCCGAGAAATACGCATTGCCATGGGCGCTGCGCTTCGAGCCATCCATGACGAACAAGCCTTTCGAGGCGAAGCCGACGCGCTGCATCAAGCCTTCGATGCGGCTTTTCAGCGCTTCGTCGGCCAGCGGCGTGAATTTGTTGAACAGGGGGGCGATGACGGTGGGAAACAGCACCATCATCAGCAACTGGAAGCCGCTCCAGACGAACCACGCGTACAGCCACCACAGGCCGCCCGACTTGGCCATCAGGGTCAGCACGACCCAGATCAGCGGCAGGCCGATGACGGCGCCCAGGCCCACGCCCTTGAGCATGTCCGTGAAGAACAGCTTGCGCGCCATGGTGTTGAAGCCGAAACGTTGTTCCAGCACAAACTGGCGGTAATAATCGAAGGGCAGGTCGATCAGGCCGGAAATGGCGGCAAAGGCGGCGATCAGGCCGATCTGGTACAGCATGGGCGAGCCCGAGCCCATCCATTCATTCAGGTGCAGCGCCAGCCATTGCAAGCCGCCCAGCAAGGTAAAACCGATCAGCACGGCATAGTTGACCAGCAGGGTCAGCAAACCGAACTTGGTCTTCGCCACCGTGTAGTCGGCCGCCTTCTGGTGCGCGGCCAGCGGGATATTTTCCGCAAATTCGGCGGGCACGGCGGCGCGGTGGGCCAGCACGTGGCGAATCTGCCGCGAAGCGAGCCAGAAGCGCACGGCCAGGGTCAAAACGAGGACGGATACAAACAAAATCGAAAACGCGAGTGAATACATTCTGTGCCTGTGAGAAAATGGCTGATTATTTAGTTTGATTAGGCCAAGAGAGAATTATGTCACAAGCGACCGACTTAACTGCATCCACCCCCGCACCGATTGTTCCGGCACGTCCCAATGAGATGAATCTGGTCTGGGTCGATATGGAAATGACGGGCCTGGAGCCCGATACCGACCGCATCATCGAGGTGGCGGTGGTGGTGACGGACATGCACTTGAACCTGCTGGCCGAAGGCCCCGTGTTTGTGATTCATCAATCGGATGAAACCCTGAACAAGATGGATGCCTGGAACAAGGGCACGCACGGCCGCTCGGGCCTGATCGACAAGGTCAAGGCGTCGACCGTGACGGAAGCGCAGGCGGAAGCGGAATTGATCGCGTTCCTGAAAAAATACGTGCCAGCTGGCAAGTCGCCCATGTGCGGCAACACCATCGGCCAGGACCGCCGCTTCATGGTGCGCGGCATGCCGAAGCTGGAAGCGTTCTTCCACTATCGCAATGTTGACGTATCGACATTGAAAGAGCTGTGCAAGCGCTGGAAGCCGGAAATCGCCACCGGTTTCAAGAAGCACCAGAAGCACACGGCACTGGCCGATATCCTCGAGTCGATCGAAGAGCTGAAGTACTACCGCGAACACTTCATCAAGCTGTAATGTGATGACGCCTCGCAAAACCTACTGCGCGTCGGTATAGGCGGCCTGCGATGCTCACCGTACTTGAGTACGGTTGCGCTTCTCAGCCACCTCTCCCTTCCGCTCGCTACGGTTTTGCGAGGCGTCGCGAAGGATCTGTTACATCGTATCCAAGTCAAAGGTGGACCAAGCGCCATCCTCGCCTTGCCACTGCAGCGCAAACGGTCCCGTTTGCCGCAATCCCGTGATCCACACTGTCTCGCCAGGTTCGCGGAAATAGGCCGCGCACAGGCCGAACGGCTGCTCCAGCCGGCA
This sequence comes from Janthinobacterium sp. SUN176, assembly GCF_030587335.1. Taxonomy (NCBI): domain Bacteria; kingdom Pseudomonadati; phylum Pseudomonadota; class Betaproteobacteria; order Burkholderiales; family Oxalobacteraceae; genus Janthinobacterium; species Janthinobacterium sp. SUN176. The sequence goes on from NZ_JAPWIA010000001.1 coordinate 13,149, forward strand.
CAGCACCAATCCTTCGCCCGCCACGGCGCACCATTGCTCATTGATGTCGATCAAGGCCACGGCCGGGTCGCCATAGAACTCGCCCAGGCTGGCTTGCCGGCCATCGGCCGCCGTCACCTTGGCGTGTTCATATTCATGCTGGACAATAAATCGGGCGCTGCGCGCCAGTTCCCTGCTCGTCATGCTGTCTCCACGGTGGGCCAGACGGTTTCCTGGTCGGCGCGCGCCTCGGCGATCAGCCATTCGCAGAAGGCGTGCACGAGGGGCCGCGTTTCCGCCTGGGGCGAGCGCAGCAGGTAATAGCAGTGGGGGCCGCGCACGGCGTGCTCGAACACGCGCACCAGGCGGCCCGAGCGCAAATCGTCGCCGATCAGGGGGCTGGCGGCGATGGCCACGCCCTGGCCGCTGGCGGCCGCGTCCAGGCATAAATATGTGTGCGAAAAGCGCGCGCCGCTGTTGCCGCTATTGCCGCTGTAATGCACGCCGCAGCTGTGCAGCCAGCGCGTCCAGTCGATTTCGCCGGGCAGGTGCACTTCCGGTTCGTCGTGCAGCAGCGGGTAGCGCAGCAGGTCGGCGGGCTGGCGCAGGCTGGCCGCGTTGGCGCGGAAATCGGGGCTGCAGACGGCGGAAAACCATTCTTCCATCAATAAATCCACTTTCAGGCCCGGATAGCGGCCCGGTCCCAGGCGGATGGCCACGTCCACGCCATCGCGCGCCAGGTCGACCGGGTGCATCGAGGCCAGCACACGCAGCTCGATCTGCGGATAGCGGTCGCGCAGGCGGCCCAGGCGCGGCATCAGCCAGCGCGAGACGAGCGAACTGGTGGCCGTCACCGTCACCACCTTGTCGTCGCCCTGGCGCCGCGCCTGCTCGGAGACGTCGGCCAGCTGGTTGAGGATCGGCCCCAGCGAAGCCGCATAGCGCTGCCCGGCGCTGGTGAGCACCACGCCGCGCGGCATGCGCTGGAACAGCACGATGCCCAGCCACGCTTCCAGCTGTTTTACGTGGTGGCCGATGGCGCCGGCCGAGACGTGCAATTCTTCGCCTGCGCGCTGGAAGCCTTCATGGCGGGCGGCCGCCTCGAAGGCGTGCAGGGCGGCGAGCGGGGGCAAGGGACGTGACATGGCACTCTTCAAATGAATTGAGCCTCAGTAATATTCGGCCTATCCGTGAAGAATATTGGTTTGTTTCATTTTGCGCAAGCGAATATGATGCCGTCACTGCGTGAAGTGACCCACAATAGGATTCACGCATGAACATCTTCCGGCCTTGCTTGGCATTAATATTTACAACGCCTGGGAAAACCGTCGCGAGCGGCAGTGATTTGTGGCTGAGAAGCGCAACCGTACTTCAGTACGGTGAGCATCGCAGGCCGCAAAGCGCGACGCGCAGCAGGTTTGCCCTGGCGTACTCAAAGAGGTTTAGTCATGTCTGATCGCCGCGCTGTTGCGCTGGTGTTGCTGTCGGCCGCCGGTTTCGGCAGTTCCGCAGTGTTTGCCAAGGCGGCGTATGCGTCCGGGGTCAACCCGTCGACCATGCTGGCCTTGCGTTTCGTTATCGCCGCCATGCTGTTGCTGCCGCTCGTGTGGCTGGGTGGCTGGCGCTTGCCGCGCGGCCGCCTGCTGGCCGGCTACATGCTGATGGGCTTGATGTACACGGCCCAGTCGCAAGGTTATTTCAATGCCCTCATGTATGCCAGCAGCGGCCTGTGCGGCATGTTGCTGTATGTGTATCCCGTGCTCGTGACGATCCTGGCGCTGGCGCTGGGCTGGGAAAAGCTGGACCGCCGCATGCTGGTGCTGATGGCGCTGGCGATTGCCGGCATGGCCATCACCCTGGGCGGCAAGCTGCAGGGCCAGCCCATCGGCATCGCCCTGGCCTTGATGGCCGCCGGCGTGTACGCCGTGTACATTCTGTTTGGTAACAGCCTGTCGAAAAGCCGCGAGAATATTCACCCATTGGCCGCTTGCGTGGTGATCCTGGGCACGGCAGGCCTGTCGAACAGTGCGATTGCCTTGTGGCAAGGCGTGTCCTTGCCGGGCACGACGACGGGCTGGCTGGCCGTCAGCGCCATCGCCCTGTTCTCGACGGCCATCGCGATTGCCGCCTTCTTTGCCGGCGTGGCGCAAATCGGCGCGGCCAAGGCATCCATCATTTCCACGTTCGAACCCGTCATCACGATGGCGTTCGGCGTGACCCTGCTGAAGGAATCCGTCAGCGGCACGCAATTGCTGGGCGGCGCCATGGTCCTGGCCGCCGTGGTATTGCTGGCGCAGCGCCCGACGGCGAAACCGGCATCCATGCCGGCGGTACAGGCCAGCGCCTGAGTTCAACGCTGACATTTTCTCAACACTGATCAGTTGTATCGATCGGTCTCCTTTGCGCTGCGACGGGTTTCCTGTCGCGGCGCTTTTTTTTTTGCGCGTAATTTTTTCACATAAATAAGCCTTGATTGCGAATGATTCTCATTTATAATTAACTTCAAGATTCCCCCACCACCAGCCAGCCCATGCCAGCCAGTGTTCGCCTTGAAAGGAGACACCGTGACGAGCATGCCCCCTATTTGCAACACCGAGCTGGTCGCCAGCGAATTTGCCCGCCTGCGCCGCGAGAAGAAAGCCCGCCACCGCGACATCGCCGAGGAACTGGCCATTTCCGAAGGCGAGTTGATCGCCGCGCATGCCGGCTTGTCGCTGGCCGATGGCGCCTTGCTGGGCGCCGAGCGCCTGCAGGCCGACTGGCCCGCCATCATCGCCGCGCTGGAACCGCTGGGCGAAGTCATGGCGCTGACGCGCAACGCTTCGTGCGTGCATGAAAAGACGGGTGTCTATCGAAAAGCCAGTCACAACAACCACGTGGGCCTGGTGCTTGGTGGCGACATCGACTTGCGCGTGTTTTACCGCCAGTGGGCGCATGGCTTTGCCGTGCGCGAAGTGAGCGAAAAAGGGGGCGGGAAGGAAGTGCAGCGCAGCCTGCAATTTTTCGATGCTGCCGGCCATGCCGTGCACAAGATATTCATGAAGCCGCAAAGCGACCTGGCCGCCTATGACGCGCTGGTGGCGCATTTTGCCGACGCGGACCAGGCGGCCGGCATCGCCGTGACGGCGCCGGCTGCGCCGCCGGCCGAACTGCCCGACGCGCAGATCGACGTGGCCGGCTTTCGCGCCGCCTGGGCCGATTTGCGCGACACGCATGAATTTTTCACCCTGCTGAAAAAATATTCGGTCTCGCGCCTGCAGGGCATGCGCCTGGCCGAGGCGCGCTTCGTGCAGCAGCTCGACAAATCCTGCGTGCTCGATCTGCTCAACAGCGCCGCCCTCGAAAAAGTCGCCATCATGGCCTTCGTCGGCAATGCCGGCATGATCCAGATCCATTCGGGGCCCGTGCACAAGATCGCCGTGATGGGGCCGTGGATCAATGTCCTCGATGCGCGCTTCAACCTGCATTTGCGCGAAGACCATATCGCCAGCGCCTGGGTGGTCAAAAAGCCTACCGTCGACGGGCTGGTGACGTCGGTGGAACTGTTCGACGCCAAGGGCGATACCATCGTCATGTTCTTCGGCGAACGCAAGCCGGGCGTGCATGAACTGTGTGAGTGGCGCAACGTCGTCGAGCGCGTGCTGCAGGAGGGCGAACTATGCGCCGCATGATCGCCGCCAGCGTGGCGCGCCGCATCGCGCTGAAAAAAATGGGGGCGGGAGCCCTGGCCCTGGCCGCGCCGATGCAGGTGCTGGCCGCCGTCAGCGACGCCGGCAAGCCGCTTGTCAAGGCGCGGCGCATCGTCAGCGTGGGCGGCGCTCTGACGGAAATCGTCTACGCGCTCGAGGCGCAGGGCGAACTGGTGGGCGTCGATACCACCTCGCTGTATCCGGCCGTGGCGCAGCAGCTGCCGCAGGTCGGTTATGCGCGCACCTTGTCGGCCGAGGGCGTGCTGTCGCTGGCGCCCACACAGCTGATCGCCACCGAGGAGGCGGGGCCGCAAACGGTGCTGCGCCAAGTGCGCGACGCGGGCGTGCCGGTGGCGGTACTGAACGCGAATAACAGATTCGAAGGCTTGCTCGAACGGGTAAAACAGGTGGGCCAGATCACGGGACGCGCCGACCCCGCCGCGCGCCTGGCGCAAGCCTTGCAACAGCAGTGGGACGGCGCCCTGGGCAAGGTGCGCCAGCGCAGCCAATCACCGGCACAATCAGCGGTGCGCGTGCTGTTCATCCTCGCCCATGCGCCGAACCAGGTAATGGTGGGCGGGCGCGAGACGGGCGCCGACGCCATGCTCGCGTATGCGGGTGCCGTCAACGTGATGGGCGGGCAGGGCGGCTTTGCCGGCTACAAGCCGCTCACGCCGGAAGCCGTGATCGCCGCGCGGCCCGACCTGGTGCTCGTCACGGACCAGGGCTTGAAGGCCTCGGGCGGCGTGGACGGCATCTTGAAACTGCCAGGGCTGGCGCAGACGCCGGCCGGGCGCAAGCACCGCATCGTCTCGCTGGAAGCCATGCTGCTGCTGGGCTTTGGCCCGCGTATGCCGCAGGCGCTGGCCGAACTCGATGCCGCGTTTGCCAAAGCCATGGCCGCATGAACGTGGCCTCCCTGGCGTCCGTCGCTCCCTGGCGCTGGCCGCGCTGGGGCGCTGGCGGGCTGCTGGCCGCCGCCCTGGCGTGCGGCTTGCTCATCGCCGTGCAGGCGGGCGCCGTGCCGGTGGCGCTGGCCGACTGGCTCGCGCCTTTGCAGGCTGGCGGCGAGCCGCTGTCCGGCGGCGCGTATGTGCTGTGGCATATCCGCCTGCCGCGCGCCCTGTTTGCCATCCTGATCGGCGCCGCGCTGGCGCTGGCCGGCGGCTTGACGCAAGGGTTGTTCCGCAATCCGCTGGCCGATCCGGGCCTGCTGGGCGTGAGCAGCGGCGCCGCCTGCGCGGGCGCGGCCACCATCGTCTTTGCCGCCAGCCTGCACGTGGGGCCCGAGCTGCGCGTGTGGCTGCTGCCGGCCGCCGCGTTTGCCGGCGCCATGCTCATTTGCGTGCTGCTCGACCGGGTCGCCCGCTGGGCCACGCCCGGCTCCATCGTCGGCCTGCTGCTGACGGGCGTGGCGCTGAACGCCATCACGGTGGCCGTCATGGGCCTGTGCATCTACCTGGCCAGCGACGACCAATTGCGCACCCTGACTTTCTGGACATTGGGATCGCTGTCGGCCGGCAGCTGGCGCCAGGTAGCGGCCTTGCTGGTGGTGCTGGCCGGCGCGCTGTGGGCCACGCACTTCCTGATGCGCTCATTGAATGCGCTGGCGCTGGGCGAGGCGCAGGCGCTGCACGTGGGCATCGACGTGGGCCGGCTGCGCACGCAGGTGATCGTGCTGGTGGCCGTGCTGACGGGTTTTGCCGTCGCCTGGTGCGGCGGCATCGGCTTCATCGGCCTGATCGCGCCGCACCTGGTGCGCACCTGGCTGGGCGCTGACCAGCGCAAGGTATTGCCGCTGGCGATGCTGATGGGGGGCTTGCTGCTGCTGTTGGCCGACACCCTGGCGCGCACGGTGGCCATTCCGGCGGAAGTCCCCATCGGCATTTTTACGGCCTTGCTGGGCGGGCCATTTTTCCTGATGCTGTTGCGGCGCTTCCGCCACGGCACCGCCTGAAAGGATGCGCATGACGCCCCTGCTGGAACTCTCCTTCGCCACCACGCAACTGGGCCAGCAGTATTTCGGCCCCTTCAATCTGCAGGTAGCGCCGGGCGAGCGCATCGCCATCCTCGGCCCCAGCGGCGCGGGCAAGTCGACCCTGCTCAAACTGATGGCGCGCGAACTGCCTCCGCAGGCGGGCCAGGTGGCGTTCGCGGGCCGGCCGCTGGCGCAGTGGCCGCTGGCCGAACTGGCCCGGCGACGCGCCGTCCTGCCGCAAGGTTCGAACGTGGCCTTCGGACTGCAGTGCGAGCTGGTGATCGGCCTGGGGCGGGTGGCGCGCCTGGTCGACCCGCAATTGGAACAGATCGTGCAGGACGCGGCCGCCCTGGCGCACGCCGCGCATTTGCTGGGCCGCCGCCTGGACACCCTGTCCGGCGGCGAACAGGCGCGGGTACAGCTGGCGCGCATCTTCGCGCAGATGTGGGACGTACACGATGGCTTGATACTCGTCGACGAACCACTGGCGGCGCTCGATCCCGGCCTGCAGTTCGATTTGCTCGACAGCCTGCAGCAGTTTTGCGCCGCGCGCGGCCACGCCGTCGTCGCTATCCTGCACGACATCAATCACGCCTTGCTGGGCTTCGAGCGCCTGCTGCTGGTGCGTTCGGGCCAGCTGGTCGCCGACATCGCCAGCGATGCCGGCGCCGTGCCCGCCCTGGCGGCGCTGTACGGCATTGCCCTGACGACGGCGACCAGCAGCGATGGCGACGTGTGCGTCATCCCTGCCAGAAGCGCCGTGCGCAGGGCCGCCTGACCGACTCACTCACTGAATCAATTCGTCACCACACGTCCGTCGTGCGCGGCCGCGCCATCTGGCCGCTGCCCAGCAGCCACACCATCAGCGCGTCGGCCTGTTCGCGCGTGGCCACCACCTCCTGCAGGATGCCGAACGCCTTCATGGCGCCGGCCGCCATCGCCTGCAGGCGCGCGCGCTGTTGCGCGTCCGCCTCGACCGACACCAGGCCCCGGCACAGGGCGGCCAGCGCTGCCTTGTTGTGCTTGAGCCACAGGCCGCGCCGCTTGCGGTCGATGTGCGCTTCATCGCCGCGTTCCTCTTCGAACAGCATGACGAACGGTATGCCATGGCGCAGCAGGGCGTCCATGTCGTTTTCCCACAGCGGGGCATAGCCGGCGACGGCCGTTTCAGGGCGAAAGCGCACGATGGGAAAATCGCTGACGTCGTGGATGGAAAAATGTGCGGGATTCGGTTTCATGGCGTGCTTCCTTGCGATGGGGTTGAAAATGCCTGCCAGCCGCCGCCCAGCGCCTTGTAGACCTGGACCAGCGACAGCGAGGCGGTGGCGCGGCTGTCGACCAGCGCCGCTTCGTTGTTCAACAGCGTGTTTTGCACATGCAGCACGTTGATCAGGTCCGTGCCGCCCTGGCGGTACTGCAGTTCCGCGCTGCCCAGCGCCCGGCGTCCCTGTTTGACGGCTTCATCGAGGCTGGCCTGGCGGCGAGCGTTGGCCTGGTAGCCAGAGAGCGCGTCTTCCACCTCGTGCCAGGCGGCCAGCACTGTCTGGCGGTAGGCGATGGCCGCTTCCTGCTGCTGCGCTTCGCGCAATTGCAGCTTGCCGCGCAGGCGGCCGCCATCGAACAGGGGCACGCTGAAACCGGGGCCGAAGGCGAAGCGCTTGGCGTCCCAGCCGATGTCGGATAGCTGCATCGCCTGCAGGCCGACGCTGCCCGACAAGGTGATGCGCGGATAAAAGTCGCCTTGCGCGACGCCGATGCTGGCCGTGGCCGCGTGCAGCTGCGCCTCGGCGCGGCGGATGTCGGGACGCCGCTCGGCCAGGCTGCTCGGCACGCCCAGCTGCACTTGCAGGGCCACGCCCGGAATGTCCTTGCCCGCTGCCAGTTCCGCCTGCAAGGCTTGCGGCGGCAGCGCCAGCAAGAGGGCGAGGGCATTGCCCAGGCGCGCTTCGCGCTGCTGCAATGGGGGCAGGCGCGCTTCGATGGTGGCCACGTGGGCCGCCGCCTCGGCCTCGTCGAGTTGCGTCGCCGCGCCTTCGCGCAGGCGGATGCGCGTCAGGTCCAAGGTATGGCGGGCGATATCGAGCAGTTGCTGCGTGATGGCCAAGGTCTGCTGCGCGCCGCGCAACTCGATGTAGTCGCGCGCCGTCTCGGCCAGCACGGCCAGCAGCACGCCGCGCTGCGTTTCCACGGCCATGTCGACGCGCGCGTCGGCCGCTTCCACTTCGCGCCGCACGCGGCCCCACAAGTCCAGCTCCCAGGCCGCATCGAGATTGCCTTGCCACAGGCTGTAGGCGGACTGGCCGTTGTGGCGCGACGGGTCGCTCAAGCCTTGTTCGCTGTTGCGCGCGCGGCCATAGCTGCCATTCGCGCCCAGGGACGGGCCTTGCGCGGCGCCGGCCACGCCGCGCGCGGCGCGGCTCTGTTCCAGCCGGCTGCCTGCCGCCAGCACCTCGAGGTTGGCGCCGGCGGCGCGCTGCAGCAGGGAAGACAGGGTGGCGTCGCCAAAGCTGTCCCACCAGCGCTGCTCGATGGCGCCATCCTGGCTGGCGGCGAAACGGGCATCTTCCGCCTGGCGCCATTGCTGTCCCAAGTCGTTGCGCGGGCGCTGGAAGTCGCTGCCGACGCTGCCGCAGCCGGCCAGGCCCAGGACCGTGAAGAGTATCAGTGCTTTCATCGCGCGCTCACCTGTTGCAGCTGTGGATGGCGCATGGCCGTATCGATGCGCACTTCGGCCGACATGCCCACGCGCAGGCGGGCGTCGCCATCCTGGCCGGGATCGAGCGCGATCCTGACGGGAATGCGCTGCACCACCTTGGTGAAGTTGCCGGTGGCGTTTTCCGGCGCGATGGCGGCGAACGTCACGCCCGTGGCGGGCGCGATGCTGTGCACCGTGCCGCGCAGGAGCACGTCCGGATAGGCGTCGACGGCGATGCTGGCGCGCTGGCCCTGGCGCACGTGGGTCAGCTGGGTTTCCTGCAGGTTGGCGACGACGAAGCTGCGGTTCAATGGCACCACGGCCATCAGGCTGGCGCCGGGCGCCACCAGGGCGCCGACGCGCACGGCGCGGCGTCCGACGATGCCGTCGATGGGGGCGCGCAGCTGCGTATGCGACAGATCAAGTTCGGCACGTTGCAGGCTGGCGCGGGCGCGCAGCAGGGCCGCTTCGGCCGCGCCTTGCTGCGCCTGCAGAATGTCCGTCTGCTTGCGGGTGGAGACGAGGGCGGCGCGGTTTTGCGCCAGGCGCGCGCGGCTTACGTCGAAGCGCGATTGCGCCTGTTGCGCATTCTGCACGCTGCCTGCGCCCTGGCCTGCCAGGTGCTGCGAGCGGGCCAGCTCTTGCTGCGCCAGTTTGTCTTCCGCCTGGTTGGCGTCGACCAGGGTCGTGGCTTGCTCGATCACCGATTGCTGGCGCTGCAGGGTGGCGCGGGCATTCGCCAGTTGCGCTTCGGCGCCGGCTACCTCGGCGCGGGCCGAGGCGGCGGCGGCCTGGTAGTCGCGGTCGTCGATGCGGGCCAGCAGCTGACCTGCCTTGACAGTCTGGTTGTCTTCCACCAGCACTTCCCGCACGATGCCGCCCACCTTGGGGGAAAGCACGGTGTAGTCGGCGCTGACAAAGGCGTCGTCGGTGGCTTGTTCGTCGCCACGGGCGAACAGCAGTTGCCAGGCGCAAAAGGCGAGGGCGCAGGCCAGCAGGGCCAGGCCGAGAAGAAATGCGCGTGAGCGCAGTATGGGTGTTTGCATGGTGAAGCTCTTTCGTAAAAATGGAAATCAGGAGGCGCGTGGAGGGAATACGCGCGTCGGCAGGATGGGAATGATCAGGATCATGGCCAGCGCGATGGCGGCCACGGTGAGGTACAGGTCGGACGAGGTCAGGGTGACGACTTGCGCATGCATGCGCTGCGCAATTCCCGCCATGTCCACGCCGGCCGGCAGGTTGCCCAGGCGCTCGCTGAGCACCGTCGAATGAAAATGGTTGCGGCGCGTGATCAGCGCATCGAGCACGCCGGTGGCGACGACGGCCGACATGCCCTTGATGGTGTTGAACCAGGCCGAGGCGAAAGGGCCGTCCTGCGGCGCCAGGCCCGTGGTGGCCAGCAGCAGCAAGGGAATCACGGCCATCGGTTGCGCAAAGATCTGCACCGCCTGCAGCAGGTAGAAATGCGTGCGGATCCAGTCCGGCGACATGCGCGCGCCGAGCACGCAGGACAGGGCCAGCAGGGCCAGGCCGATGGCCAGCACCCAGCGGCAGTCGACGGCGCGGATATTGCACAGGGCGGCCACCAGCGGCAGGGCGATCAACTGCGGCAGCGCCACCATCAGCATCACGGGCGCCGTTTGCAGCGGGCGGTAGGCGTGCACCTGCGCCAGGTAGGACGAGGGAATCAGGATCACGGCCAGCAGCACGAACAGCACGCCGCCCAGGGTCAGCAGGGCGTGGCTGAGGTTGCGCCGTGACAGCAGCTGCAGCTTGAAGAACGGCAGCGGATGCGACCATTCGTTGATGAAGAACAAGACGAGCAGCAACAGGCCGCCGCCCAGCAGCACGCAGATCAGCGGCGAGGCGAACCACGCCAGGCGCTCGCCCTGCAGCAAGCCCACCACCAGCATGCTGATGGCGGGCAAGCCAAGCAGCAAGCCGCGCCAGTCGAACTGGCGCAAGCGCTCCAGGCGCAGCGGGTCTTGCGGCAAGCCCCAGGACACCATCAGCAGGGCGACGATGCTGCCCGGGACGACTTGCCAGAACGCCCATTGCCAGCCCAGATATTCCGTCCAGAAGGCGGCCAGCGGCGTGCCCAGGCTGGGACCGAAGGTGGCGCTCAACGCGTAGCCGCCCAGGCCATACAGCTTGATGTTCGGCGGCAGGAAGCGCAGCGCCACCGTCATCAGCATGGGCGGCAGGGCGCCGCCGGCCGCGCCCTGCACCACGCGCAGGACCATCAGCACGGACAGGTTCGGCGCGAACGGACAGAGTACGCCGGCGGCCATGCAGACGAGGATGGCGGCGGCCGTCAGCCGGCGCAGCGAAAAGGTGACGGAGCACCACGGCGCGAACGCCATGGCCGATACCGAGGCGGCCGCATACAGGGCGACGAGCCAGCTGGCGTCGTCGCGCGCGATGCCCATGGCGCCGCGGATGTCGGCCAGCGCGACCTTGGTGATGTTTTCATTCAGGCCGGACACCAGTACGGCCAGCAGCACGCCGGCCAGGCCCGTGGCCAGGCGCAGGCCAAAAACGGGGGGCGCGGGCGGTGAAGGGGGAGGCGGCGCCGTCGGGACGGCGCCGGGTAGTAGTACAGCGGACACAGGGAACTCCGTGGATGAGAATCAGTCCACGCAGTATAGGTAGCCGTTAATCTTGTGAAAATTGATAATTAATGAAGTCTGAATTGCGTCTGGCGCAATGATTCAGGTGTCCGGCGGCGCGCTGGCGCACAGCTCCTTGATCATGCGGCGCAGCCAGCGGTGCGCGTGGTCGTGGTCGAGGCGCGGGTGCCAGGCCTGGAAGACGTCCACGCTGTCGACGGGGATGGGCAGCTGGAAGGTGCGCAGCCTCAAGCCCAGGCGCTCGACGATGGCCAGCAGGGGCGTGGGCATCAGCGGCAGCAGCAGGCGCGAATCGGCCACGGCGAAGATGGCGGACTGGAAGTTGGGGCTGATCAGCGACACCCGGCGCATGTAGCCCCGCTCGGCCAGGGCCGTGTCGAAGGGGCCGCGCGCCAGGCCGCGCCGCGAGACGCTGATATGTTCGTACTCGGTAAAGCTGTCCAGGTTGACGGGGCCGTCGAAGATCGGGTGGTCGCTGCGGGCGATGCCGACAAAGCCGGTGGTAAACAGCTGCTGCAGCTTGATGTCGGGCGCAAAGGCGCGCCGCGCGCTGATGTACAGGTCGACGCGGCCCGCGTGCAGGGCGTCGTTTTCCGTGGCGCCATCGCCTTCGGGCACGAAGCGCAGCACCGTGAGCGGCGCATGGCTGGCCAGCAGGTCGCGCAGCTTGCCGCCGTAGGCGCCGACAAACACGTCGTTGGCGCACAGGCTGAAGGTGCGTTCCAGGGTGCGCAAGTCCACTTCGCGGCCGGACGTGAAGATGGCGTGCGCCTGTTCCACCACGCCGCGCACCTGTTCGCGCAATTCCAGCGCGCGCGGGGTGGGCGCCAGGCCGCGCCCGGAGCGCACGAAGACAGGGTCGCCGATGGCGTCGCGGATGCGCGCCAGGGTGCGGCTCATGGCCGGCGCGCTCAAATTCATGCGCCGCGCCGCGGCCACGGCGCTGCCTTCCTCGAGCAGGATATCGAGGGCGACGAGCAGGTTCAGGTCGGGGAGTTTCATGCGCCGATTATAGCCCGGGGGCCAACGTCGGCGATGCGCCGGCAGGACGCCGGCGCATCAGGGGATGCTGCTGCGGGATTACTCGGCTGCCGGCTCGGCGCCGCAGCATTTCTTGAACTTCTTGCCGCTGCCGCAAGGGCAGTCGTCGTTGCGGCCCACTTTCGGTTCTTCGCGCTTCATGGTTTGCACGGGGGCCTTGCGGCGCGGGACCCAGAAACGGTGGATGGCCGGCAGGTTCGCTTCCAGTTCCTGCGCCAGCTTGTGCGCCTTGACCGGGTCTTCCACCAGTTTCAGCTCTTCTTCCTTGATTTCGTCGGCGCCCAGCAGGTAGATAGGCTGCATCAGCTCGGCCACTTCGGAATCCCAGATTTCGTTCCACGAACCGGGACGCAGTTCCATGCCGTCCCAGAAGCCCCAGCACCAGGCTTCGGCGTCGATCAGGGTCTGGCCTTCGTAGTCGTGTTCGACGAACAGGGCTTCGAACTCCTTCGGCGCCACTTCAAACGTCACCAGCACTTCGTTCATGAAGCGCATGATCAGGTTGACGATGCGCTCTTCTTCCTTGCTGTTCTTGAATTTCGGCGCATCTTCGGCATCCTCGCCCCACACGCGCGGCAACCATTCGGCCGGCATGATCGGTTCCGGGCCGATGGCGACGGCCGTCAGATAGCCGTGCAGCATATCCATGGTCATCGCGTCTTCGGAGCAGCGCTCCGACAACAGGAATTGGTCTAATTCGTCGAATTCTTTTTCTGATAATGGCTGTTCGAGTTGCATGGCTTGCTCTTTGTATTGAATGTAAGCCGCCAGTATACGCCTTGCGGCGCTTCATCACCGAAGTGTTTGCACCGGCGGCCCGCGCGCGCCTTACAATGTCGCTTATGCACAATGAAAACCAGCCGCACGAGGACGACCGGCCCGTCCATCCTTTTTCCGCCCTGAGCCCCGATTGCGTGCTCGACGCCCTCGACAGCGTGGGGCTGCGCGGTGATGGCCGTCTGCTGGCCCTGAACAGCTATGAAAACCGCGTCTACCAGGTGGGCATCGAAGACAGCGCGCCCCTGGTGGCCAAGTTCTACCGCCCCGTGCGCTGGAGCGATACGGCCATCCTGGAAGAACACGCGTTCGTGTCCGAACTGGTCGAGCGCGAAATCCAGGTGGTGCCGGCGCTGGAAATCAACGGCAGCACCCTGCACCAGTATCAGGGCTTCCGCTTTGCCGTCTTCCCCCGCCACGGCGGCCGCGCGCCCGAGCTGGGCGACCCGGCGACCCTGGAATGGATAGGGCGCTTCATCGGCCGTATCCACGCCGTCGGCGCGCTGTCCACCTACAAGGAGCGGCCGGCGCTCGATCACCAGACGTTCGGCGTCGAGCCGCGTGAATTCTTGCTGGAAGGTAATTTCTTGCCGCCCGAACTGCTGGCTGCGTATTCCAGCGTGGCACAGCAGGCGCTCGACGGCGTCAAGCGCTGCTATGACCGCGCGGGCGACGTGGCCGTGCTGCGCACGCATGGCGATTGTCATGGCGGCAACGTGCTGTGGACGGATGCGGGCCCCCATTTCGTCGATTTCGACGACAGCCGCATGGGCCCGCCCATCCAGGACCTGTGGATGATGCTGTCGGGCGAGCGGGGCGACATGGTGCGCCAGATGAGCGACATCCTGGCCGGCTACGAAGATTTTTGCGATTTCGACCCGCGCCAGTTGTACCTGGTCGAAGCGCTGCGCACCCTGCGCCTGATCCATTATTCGGCCTGGCTGGCGCGCCGCTGGGACGATCCCGCCTTCCCCGTCGCCTTCCCGTGGTTTAACACGCAGCGCTACTGGCAGGACCGCATCCTCGAGTTGCGCGAACAGGTGGCCTTGATGGATGAAGCGCCATTGTGGCCTGTTTAAGCGCGCGATAAAACACCCATGGCGGCGTTGCATTGCCTAGGCGTACTATTCGTACTGCCTTCGGCAATGCGCCTTGCCCTGAGCATTTTCTCGGACGCTTAAATCCCTGGCAAATCCTGAAAAGAGCGGTAAAACAGGCTCTTCTTGCCGCGCTGATTTGTGCATGCCTGTTCGATAATGGTGGTAATAAATTCCCATAAGCAACGGAATTCACCCGAATAAGCGAGAAATCATGCAAGCACAGCAAAATCAGCGCCAGGCCGCCTCCCTCACCGTCGCGTATTCCGCAGACGACGAGTTCGACCAGGACAGCATGGTCTCGCTGCATGATTTCAAGGACCTAGAGCGCAAGGTTGACGTACCTGCGCCAGCAGCTGTTCCTGAGGTTCCCGTCGCCGCGATGCCCGAACCGCAAGCCGAACCGGCAGCGGAAACCGACGCCAGGGCGCCCGCCGCCGAACGCCAGAAAATGGAATTGAAAGCCATCCACGAGGCGATTGCCCGCGTGGAAGCGGAAGCGAAGGCCACCTGCGCCGCCGAAAGCCGGGCGCTGGCCGAGGCGCGCGTGCGCTCGCTGGCCGAGGACCGCGCCGCCATCGACGCCGCCGCCGCTGCGGCCGCGCAGCAAAATGCGCAGGCGGCCGAAGAGGCGATTGCCGCCAACCGTGAACGTCTCGATACCATGCGCGCCGCCGCGCAAGCCAGCGTGGCCCGCCTGGAAGCCGTCAAGCAGGAAACGGCCGAACTGCGCGCCCGCGTGGAGTCGGACAATGAAATCCGCCTGGCCGCCGAACAGCGTGCGCGCGCCGAACAGGAAAGCCGCTTGCGCGCCAGCGAGCAGGTGGCCGTGCAGTCGGAACTGGCCGAACAGGCCGCCCGCGCCGCCGAAGAATTGCAGGTGCAGACGGAGCAGGCGCGCCTGCAGGCCGTCGAGCGCGTCGCCGCCGTGCAGGCGGCCAAGGAAGAAATGGTGGGCATCGCCTCGGCCGACGCCAGAGTCGCCGTGCTGGCCCGCGAGCGCGAACGCCATGCGCACGGTGCGCGCCAGACGGCGCAGATGCTGGCCGAGGCGGAAAGCGAAGCGCTGGACTTGACGGTGCAGCGCGAGCGCGCCGACCAGATCGCGCTGGAATCGGCCTTCAACCGCGCCGCCGCCGAAGTGCGCGCCCTGGAAGAAGCGCGCGCGCTGGCGCACCTGGAGCAGGAACGCGAAGCCATCGCCCTGGCGCAGGCGGAATCGGAACGCCACGCGGCGCAATCCCTGCGTTTGCGCCTGCAGACGGAAAAGGAATTGCGCGACGCGGCCATCCACCGCGAGCGCCTGGAAATGGTCGCCGTGGCCAGCGCGCAAGCGCGCCGCGATGCCGACGTGCGTATCCTGGCCGCCACCGAGGCGCGCATCGAGGTGGACCGCCAGCTGCGCGCCGTGGCGCTGGCCCGCGTCACCGCCGAACAGGATGCGGAAATCGCCGGCCATGCCAAGCTGGAGGCGGAAACGGCCGCACTGGAACAGACCAAGGCACGCGAAGCGGCCGAGCAGGCAGCTGCCGTCGCGGCGGCCCGCGAACTGGAAGAGCAGCAGCGCGCCGCCAGCCTGGCGCATGAACGAGCCGAACTGGCGCGCCAGGCGGCGGAACTGGCGGCCAGCCAGAACGACGCCGAGCAGGCCGAGGTCGATGCCGGGAAAGCAACTTTAGCCGCGCAGGAACAGGCAGCGCAACTGGCGCAGGAAAAAGCCTTGCAGGCCGAGCAGCTGCTGCAGGCGGAACAGGAACGCCTGGCCGCCGAACAAGCTGCCATCGCCGCCTTGAAAGAGAAACTGGAAGCGGAAGCGCTGGCGTGCAACGCGGCGCAGGAACGCATCGCTGCCGAAGGCGCGCAGGCTGAACTGCTGCGCGGCCAGCATGCGGCCGAACTGGCCTTGCAGGAAGCGGCGCAAAAAGAAGCCGACGCGATCCGCATCCTGATGGACCAGGCGCTGGTCGAAGGCGAGCAGAAAGCCGCCGCCGCGCAAGCCGTGCAGGCGCAGGCGCGCCTGGCCGTGGAACTGGGGCAGGTGCACAGCGAGCGCGCCCGCGTGGAAGAAGACAAGGCGCAAGCCGCCGAAGCGCTGCTGGCGTCCGAGCGCGATTTCGTCGCGGCCGAACGCGAGTCGCTGGCGCTGATTGCGCAAAAACTGGTGCAGCAGCGCCAGACCAGCGGCGCCGAAGAGCGCGCCTCGCAAGCCATCGCGGGTCGTCTGGAAGCGGAAAAGCAGGCGACGGCGGCAGCCGACGCGCGCGCCGTATTGGAACAGCAGGCGCTGGACGCCATGCGCCAGCGCGAGCAGCTGGAACTGGCCGCGCAGCAGGCCGCCAGTGAGAAGCTTGCTGCACAGCAAGCCTTGCTGGCCAGCGCCCAGGCCCACGCCGCCCTGCAGCGCAAGGCGGCGGAGACCACGCGCGCGATGGCCGAGGCCAAGCAGCAATTGCTGGAGATGGAAACGGCGCGCGCGCAGCAGCAGGAGCGCGAACTGGCCGCCCTGCGCGCCAGCCTGGAGCAGCCGCAAAGCGCGTTTTCCAGCTCCTTGAGCGCCGCCCGCGCGAAAGCCGAACAAGTCAGTTCGGCCAGTTTGACGCGCGAAGTGATCGAGCGCCTGACGCAGCCGAATGACGCGGGAGCCGTCTGGCGCTCACGTTGAAGGCCTGAAAACCCGATAACACCCGGGGTCGGACCTTAACGGGGAAACGCAGTCCAATGGACTGCGTTCCAATCGCGCTGCGACCGACCCCAGTCCCAGGTTTGGGTTACGTCTGCATCTCCCTCAAAACTTCCGTCCCACCCCCACCAGTAGCACATCCGCATCGCGGTGATAATCGGTGATGACCCGGTTCCACGCCACTTGCGCCACCCAGCGGCGGTCGACGTGGTAGCGGGCCACGGCCGACAGCAAGCCTGTCAGGCGCGTGCCGTGGCCCTGGCTGTCGCGCCCGTCCCACGCCACGTAGGGGCCGCCGCCCATGCCGAATTCCACCTTTTCATTGAGCGAGCGGATCAGCCACAGCTGGGCGGCCGCGCCGCGCCGGTGCGCCAGGTCGGTGTTGCCTTCATCGAGGGCGGTGATGGTCCAGTCCACGTATTTTCCCGCCGCGCGCCGGTATTCCAGGGTGAAGGGGCGCGAGGACTCGGAGCGCAGGCTGTTGACGATGGTGTGGCCCGTCGCCAAGGTCAAGGTGTCGTCGTACGCCCAGTTTTGCAAGTGCAGCTTGGCGCCCGGCACGCCGTCATAGCGGTAGCCGGCGCCGAGCAGCAGGTGCGTGGTGTTGTCCTTGCCGTCCGGCTTGATGCGGTTGAGCTGCGCTTGCGCATACCAGCGGTTGTCGAATTGCCAGCGTGCCTGCAGGCTGACGATGGAGCCCCAGCCGTGGTCATTGTCGAAGTTATGCAGGCCGTCGTCGGTCCTGGCCGTGTCGAAGAAGAAGTAGCGGCCCACGCCGGCGCCCAGCATCAGGCCTTGCTCCACTTTTTTCGTGCGCAGCCAGGCCTGGCCTGCCATGCCGTCGCGGTGATGGTCTTGCGGATGGCCCTCGTTGATGTAGGACAGGCTGACGGCATTGTAGTTGCCCACCGGCTGCGTGTAGCTGACGGCGGCCACAAAGGTGCGCTCACTGGTCGAGCTGACTTTCAGGGCGCCGGCCATGCCGGACAAGTCCTGTGCCCGGGCGGACAGGGGGTGCGAGGCGGCCAGCAGCGCCAGGGCGATGAATGGTATGCGCATGACGTTTCCAGTGACGGGTGAATACACGCTAACGATCGGCTGGCGGAGCGACATGCGATGGCACAAGAATCTTGCACATTGACTACATTTGTAAACTGTTCAGCCAGAACTCGTCACAAGTGTACAAGAAAGTGAGAATGTGTGAGGCGCCGGCCTGGAAGGGCTGGCCGGCGCGGGATTGCTGGACTTGCGGGCGTATTGCTGTCTTATTACTGGCTCAATACGACTTTATCGGCAAAATATTCCGTCTCGCCGAAGCATTGCGTGGGCACGCCCTTGTGCTGGCTGTAGGTGACGAGGATGCGCTTGCCGGCGGCCGCCGTCAATTGCTTCGCCACTTCTTCATCGCGCACGCTGAACTGGAATTTTTCCGGGATGGTGCCCGGCAGCGCCGTCAGCAGCAATTCACCTTCCCATGTCTTGCAGATCCAGCCCCGCTTGGAGAACTTTTGCAGGTAGCCCGCCCGTTCGCCTTCCGAGTACGAGAAGCTGAGGGCCATCCACGTGTAGGCTGCCAGCAGCAGGAAGCCGGCCACGAGGAAGATGGCGAAGGCGAAGGTGACTTTTTTGGTCGTTGGGGTCATGTTGGGAGGTGAATTGTTTAATTGGAGAAAGAATTAATCTTTCCGTCCGGCTTTCCAGTTGAGACCAAAGTTGTAGCGCTCGTCCATCGCCTGGTGCGCCGTGATTTTACCTTGGCCGCCGAAGTATTCCACCAATTTTGTCACCTGCAGGTTGCCGCCGTGGTTTTCCAGCATGGCGATGGCGCACATGGCGTGCTGGCTGTCGCTGTCGAGGCGCACTTCCACGGTTGGCTGGCCGGGAATCTCGATCGTCACGACGCCATCCGTGGCGGCCCAGTTCGGCACGCCTTCGTAGATGAACGCGTACACGAGCACGCGCTTGATCTGGTCGAAATGGGTGCCGTTGATGAAGATGTTTTCGCCGCTGCTGACGCTGCCCGTGCGGTCGTCGCCTTCCAGGTGGATGTACGGCGGACGGTCATATGCGCCCCAGCTGTTGCCCAGCGCCTGCACGGCGCTCTTGGCGCCGTTGCTCATTTCGAACAGACAGCCGATATCGAGGTCGATGCCGCCCGCACGGCCGGCCGGCTTGTTGAACAGCTTGCCGAGGAAGCCCGTGTCCAGCTTCGAGGCGGGCGCCTGGCCCTGCGACGCGTTCTGGTTCCAGTTCAGGTTGACGCGGATGCGGCCATAGCCGCCGCTGTCGCGCTTGTCGAGCGAAATCTTGTCGCCGCGCTTTTCCAGGCGGATCTTCGACAGCGAGATTTTATTCGCCGCCGGCGGGGCCGCTGGCGCAGGCACGGGAACCGGCGCCGGGGACGATTGCGCCGCCTCGCTGCCGCCGAAGTGCTTCAGCAGCGCCGCCAGGCCGCCCGCGAAACCCTGGCCCACGGCGCCGAAGCGCCAGCTGCCGTCGCGGCGATACAGTTCGCCGATGATGACGGCTTTTTCGTCCTGGAAGTCATTGCCCGTGAAGGCAAACGTGGCCGCCTGGCCCAGCGCCATGCTGGAATTTCCCAGCGCGCGCATGCTGCCCTGTTCCGTCGCCGCCGTGAAGACCAGCTTGTCGATGGAGGCGGGCAGGCGGGAAAGGTCGACCTGGAAGGTGGAGCGGGGGCCGTTCAGCTCCACTGTGATGGCGTTGTCCGGCGCGCTTTTCTGGTTGAAGAACACCATGTAGCGGTCGTCCGACAGCTTGCCGGCCGCATCGACGCCGAAGCAGCTGACGTCCACTTCCATCGAACCCGATACGATATCGAGCGTGACGGCAAACGGGCCATTCAAGCCCAGGTCAGCCAGTTTGCCTTTTTGTCCGCGTGTGAAATTGGTCATGGTCGTGCAATCCCTTCGTCGCTTGAGAGTTGAGTCAATGAGGTAGTCGGTGCGTGCGCCGGCGCCGTGTCGGCCGCGTGGCGGATGCCGAACAGGCGCGCCTGCTCGATGATGCGCTGCGCCCAGCTGCTGTGCGTGGCCACTTCGCACATCGATTCCTGCATGCGGAACACGGCCGGGCTGTCCGGATCGATGATGCGCAGCGCCAGTTCGATGTCCGACTGCGCCACCTGGTAGTGGCGTTCGATCTGCGGCACCTGGTCCGGGTGGATGGCCGTCTTGGCGATCATGCCGTGCGCCATGTCCTGCGCCACTTCCGCGTCCAGCCAGCTGCCTTGCGACAGGTGCTCGAAGACGGGCGCCGTCAGCTGGAAGCCGTGCGGCTTGAAGATGGTCACCAGGCGGCCGATGACCTGTCCCAGCGGGGTTGAATAGATGGTGCCGCTGGTAGGGCGGCGCAAGCCCAGCAGGGCCAGCAGATCGTTGCCGCCGATGCGCAGGGCCAGGATGCGGCGGCGCACTTCCGGCGCCGACAGGAGGAGGCGGAACTGCTTCATCTCCTCGTCGTCGAACACTTCCGCCGTTTCCAGGGTCGGCATCAGCAAATGGTGCGTGTGGCGCACCAGCTCGAAATACGCGGCGAAGTTGTGGCGCGTGGACTTGGGCAGCACGAAGCCGCTCAATTTGTCGGCGCCGGGCATGGACAGTACGCGCGCCAGCACTTCGAGATTACGTACGCGCACGAAGCGCAAGGTATCCGATTCGGCACCCATGTTTTGCAGCGCCAGCGACAAATTGAACAGGGCGTAACTGAGGTCGCGTTCCGCGATGGCGTCTTCGGTGCAAAGTATGACCGAACGCAAATGGCTGAATTTGTCGCCATTGGCGATCGCCAGCAAGTCCTTGTGCGTGGTCGGCACATACATGGAGGCGCCCAGCGCCGCCTTGTGTTTGCTTTGCGGGTGTAGGGAGTTGTTATCCATCGACTGCGCTCCTGATAAGGGCGACCGCCTGGTAAGGCAGCGCCGGTTCTACTGTGACGGGTATGGCTTTTTCCTGCGCCAGAAGCAGCAAATGTGCCACGTCCGGCGCATTCGTGTCGCGCACGATCAGGCGCTCGGGCACGCGGCGCAGCAGCACGCGGGTCGCTTCGCCGATGCCTGGCTTGATCAGGT
Organism: Janthinobacterium sp. SUN176; assembly: GCF_030587335.1. NCBI lineage: Bacteria > Pseudomonadati > Pseudomonadota > Betaproteobacteria > Burkholderiales > Oxalobacteraceae > Janthinobacterium > Janthinobacterium sp. SUN176. The sequence goes on from NZ_JAPWIA010000001.1 coordinate 33,805, forward strand.
TGATGTCGCTGATGCCGTACTCTTGCTGTGCCGCGGCCATGTAGGCTTGCGAGCGGGCCGCCATGGCTGGCGCATCGCTCGCTTCGGCCAGCGGGATGCCGCTGCTGGCGGCAATCGCCACGGCGTCGGCCACGAGGCCGTCGGCGAAGGCGCGCGACTGGTCGTGCTGTTCGAACTGCGCGTAGTACACGCAGCCGTGGAAGTCGTCCGGGCCGATGGCTTCATTCAACACGGAGCGGCTGACCAGGCCCGAGACGGTGGCATTCAAAATGCTTGACGGGATCAGGTAGTCGCTGGCCGAGGCGGCGCAGGCGGCCGTGCCGGCCAGGTCGGACAGCACGAACAGGCCGCCGTCGATGGCCGTGCCATGCGCCGCGTTGAAGTCGTTGACGGTCTGGCGCAGTTCGCGCGAAATCACGCCCTTGCCCGTCCAGCCGTCGACGAAGACGAGAGAGGCGTCACTGTGGCCCTGCGCCAGGATGTGCTGCAGGGCGTTCGCGTCGATGCCGCGGTCGCGGATGATGGAGACGGAATAATGCTGGCACTCGCGCTGGAACACCTGGCGCAGCAAATGGCCCAGGATGACGCCCACGGGCGTGCCGGCGCGCGCCAGCGACACCAGGGTGATGGGCCCCGTGCGGCGCGCCGCGATCAGGGCCGCCAGGCGCAGGCAGTCGCGCGCCATCTGCAGGCGGTTGGCCGCGAACGCGCTCTGGAACAGGGCCAGGTAGGCGGGCGAGGGCAAGGACTCGGGTGACAGCATTTCGCTGTAGTGGCGCTGGCCCGACTGGATCAGCCGCTCCTTTTCGGCCAGGTCGAGGATGGGTTCGAGCGCCATCGGCGTGAGCAAAAATTCCACGTCTTCCTGCCGGTAGCTGCCGCTGAAATGCTGCCTGGTCATAGCGCCGCCACCGTAAGTGCCGCCAGCTGGGTGCCGTTGGGGATGATGGCGTAGTCGCAGGCGGCCATGAAGCGGGCGTCCGAACGGCTGTCGCCCATGCCGAAGCTGACGATGGGGCCGTGTTCGGCTTCCAGTTCCGCGCGCAGGTAAGCCACGGCGCGCGCCTTGTTCAGGGTCTTCGGCAGCACGGCCAGGTTGTTGCCGTTGCGGTGGATGAAGTAGTCGCTGCCTTCCGTGGCGATCCACTGCTGCAGCACCTGCTCTTCAATGTCGGCCAGGCGCTCGCCGCGCGCTTCATGGTCCTTGACGACGATGTAGAACGGCGTGTTGTAGTCCTCGATCAGGCGCGCGCGCGAGGGCATGCCCGTTTTGGCCTGGAAATCGTCGATGATGCGCATGGCGTCCCGCAGGCCGGGCAAGGCCGTCTGCATGTCGTCCTGCATCAGGGACAGCCAGCCCGCATCGAGTGCGCCGCCCGGCTGCAGCACGATGCCGCCGTAATCGAGTACGCTGTAGCTGGTAAACGGCAGGTCGACCCGGCGGAAGGCGTCGCCATTTCTCGCCGTGGCGGGAATCAGGGTCATGCCGCTTTGCGCAAAGTCAAAGAAGGCGCGCTGGCGCGCCGTCGTAAACGAGCAGGCGTCGCCATTTTTCAGATAGGCGGCAGGCTGCAGGTCGGTCTCGCCGGCGCATTTTTTCGGGGTCTGGAACAGTGTGTCGTCCAGATCAACAAACAGGAATTTCTTCAATTTTGGTCTCTGACTGAAAGTGGAACAGGCGGCCATTCAACTGGCCGGCGAGTTGCATGAGGGCCGGGCTGGCCGGGGTTTCATGGCAGATAAAAACGTGCTGGTACTGGCCAGGCGCCACGTTGTACAGGTAATTGGCGATGCCTTCGCCGTAATTGTCGTCGCAGCGGACGATGTGGCCGACGGAACCCCACGACAGGATGGGCGAGCGCGTGGTCGATTGCACCACCACGTTCTTGCCCAGGCTTTCCAATTCGCGCGCCAGCAGGAACGATGGATGCATGAATTCGCCCGTGCCCAGCACCAGCACGGAATCGCCGGCGCCGATTTCCTGCGCCAGCTGCACCGCCAGGCCTTGCGGCGGATTCAAGGCGCGGCCCACGCCGATGCGCCCGAACGCGGGGCTGGCGCCCCGTTCCGCATTCGCCTCGAAGCGCTGCGCGCTGGCCGCCACGGGTGCCGGCGCAGCGCCGGCCTGGAAGGCGTAGTGGCCGGACAAGGCTGCGCCTATGCTGGTGGGCAGGCCGAAACGCTCACTCAAGCCCGCGTTGGCTGCCTGGCCCATGAAATTGGTGATCACGCCCAGGTGCAGTTTTTCCAGCTGCGGATAGCGCGCGCGGCACACTTGCACCAGGTTGGCGAAGGTGTTGCCGGTCGACGCTTCATCGTCGATCAGCACCAGGCTGCGCGCAGTGGAAAACAGGGCGCTGGCCGCGTCCGACAAATGCAGGAACTGGCGCGGCGCGTGGCTGTGCGATTCCTCGAATTCGAAGAAGGGCACGCTGCCCACGCGGTAGCGCGAGCTGTGCAAGAACAGGGCCTTGCCATTCGGATTGGCGCGCAGCCATGCCTCGAACACGCCCTGGCCCAGGCCGACGGCCGTTTCCGCCATGGCGATGAAGACCACGGGACCGGGCAGGCTGGGGGGAATCTGCGCGGCCAGGTCGTCGTGGATGGTTTGCATGGCGCGCGGCGTGACGGGCCAGTGCTTGCCCAGCACCTTGGACAGGAACAAAAAGCCCCGCTTGGCGTTGGCGCGCGCGGCAAAGCCGATCAGCCAATCCAGCGGAAAGCGCGCCTCGTCCACTTTCAAGGTCAGTTCGCCCGTGGGCATCTGCTGCTTGACGAGGTTCATGGCAGCTCCACGGCGTAGGCGGCTTCGCCCACGCGCATGCCTTCCTGGATGGCGGGCACGGTGAGCTTGTCAAAGCCCTGGTCGAAACCGGCCAGCGCCAGGTAGGGCAGGTTGGGACCGGCCGCGCACGCCATGCCGATGCCGCCCGACATGCGCGGGTTGATCTCCAACAAGGCCAGGCCATTCGCGCCTTCGCGGAACTGGATGTTGAAGACGCCATTCAGGCGGTAGTCGCGCGCCAGTTTGTCGCAGGCCGCCAGCAAGTCGGCGCGCAGCTCGATCAGCTGGCCGCTGCCGCCCCCGTGCAGTTTCTTGCGCGGCACGGCGCAAATGAGCTTGCCCTGGTCGGCGACGCAGTCGGCGCTGTATTCGTGGCCATCGAGGTATTCCATCAGCAGCAGGGTCTTGAACGATGCCATCTGCGCCAGGCCGTTGCGCAGCTCTTGCGCATTGATCTGGTAGGCGGCGCCGGCCAGCAGCAGCTGGGCGCTGGTGCGCTCTTCATCGAGAATGGCAAAGCCCAGGGCATACACGGATTCGGACGGCTTGATGCACAGCTTGCGATGCAGCGGACGCAGTTCGGCGCAGGCGGCGTCGTATTCGGCGATGTTTGTGACGGCGCGGTAGTCGGCAGGGCGCGCCATGGGCAGATCGAGGCCGTCGCAGAAGCGCGCCTTGTCATGCATCAGGGTCAAGGTCTCTTCGCTGGCCACGCTGAGCACGCGCGTGCCGATGGCGGCGAAGCGCGCGCTGGCGCTGCCGATCAGGCCAGCTTCCTTGCCGGGCCAGAAAATCGTGATGCCCCGGTCGCGGCAAAATTCCAGGCACCACGCGACATAATCGAGACCCGTGAGGCCGGACGGTTCGACCGCGTATTCGTGGGCCGCCAGGAAGGCGGCCGCGTGCGCGTTCGTATTGCTGCATACGAGGTGATAGCGGGGCGCACCGTTTGTCGCGGCCATATCGGCCTCGCGGATCAGGCGCATGGCCGTGCCGACCGAGGAAAATGTTTTGTTGAACCAGACTCTTTGCATGTACGGGGACCGGGTGGAAATAGGGGGAAGCCGCGCGCAGGTGCGCGCGCGGGGATTCTAAGCGGCCAGACTTAACCTGGCCTTAGAAAGGAGGGGGAATCAGCCGGCCTTGCCGGATGCCGTCCATTTGAGGAAGGCGTCGCGGTTGCGCGAGCAGATGAACACCTTGCCCGAGCCGGAAAAGCGCAGCACGATGCCTTCGCCGCTGGTCACGCTGTTGACGATATTGCCGAGGAAGCCGCCGATGCCGCCGCCGCCCGAACCGCCGCCCGTGGTCACGGAAATCTCGTATTTCAGGCTATTGTCCCAGCACACGACGTGGGAATTGTCGATCACGACATCCTTGCCCGGCTCGACGTCGAGCTGGAACATGGAGCCGAAGCCCGACACCACCACTTGTCCCGTGCCGGCCGTCTCCATGACGAAGAAGCCGCCCGACTGGGCGAACAAGGCGTTGCCGATGCTTTGCGTGCGCACCTTCATTTCCGTGCCCGAGGTGGCGGCGACAAAGGCGCCGTCGTTGAGCAGGTACTGGCGCGCGCCCACGTCGACCACTTCGATGGCGCCCGGCAGGGTGGGCGAGAGCAGGCAGTCGCCGCTGCCGCGCACCGCTTCGATGTGCTGCTGGAAGAACGATTCGCCGTTGGCGAAGCGGCGCATGATGGCGCTGCCCAGGCCGCCCGTCATCTTGCCTTTCAAGTCCAACGCCGTTTCCATCATCACCATCGCATCGGATTCGCAATAGATGGTTTCTCCCTGTTTCATGCTGACGTGGAGGAAAGGATCGACGTCGCCCGTGACACTAAATACTGGCATGATAAATCTCCAAAAAAAAGCCGCCTGAACTGTGCAGGCGGCAGTGATGATATGACATTTATACAATTCACCCCGGAAAACCGTAGCGGGCACGCTCAATGAGCGGCCAGCAGGTTTAACGAGCGTGAATGTTAGGCATTGACGCCGAACGAACGGGCGAGGGGGCCCAGGCCGCCGTTGAAGCCCTGGCCGATAGCCTTGAACTTCCATTCGCCGTTGTAGCGGTAGATTTCGCCAAAGATCATCGCCGTTTCCGTCGAGCTGTCTTCGGACAGGTCGTAGCGGGCGATTTCTTTTTCGCCTTCCGCGTTCAGGCAGCGGATGAAGGCTTTCGAAACCATGCCGAAGTTCTGGCGGCGCGCGTCGGCATCGTGAATGGTGACGGTGATGCTGATGCGGTCGATGTCGTTTGGCACGCGGGTCAGGTCGATTTCGATGCGCTCATCGTCGCCTTCGCCTTCGCCCGTGGTGTTGTCACCCGTGTGGACGACGGAGCCGTCGGTCGACTTCAGGTTGTTGTAGAAAATGAAGTCAGAGTCGCCACGGACTTTGCCGTCGCTTTTCAGGAGGAAAGCGCTACCGTCAAGGTCGAAGGTGGCGCCGTCCGTCGAACGAGGATCCCAGCCGAGGCCGACGATGATCTTCTTCAGGTTCGGTGCTTCCTTGCTCAGGTTGACGTTGCCGCCTTTTTGCAAACTGATTGCCATGTGGTGCTCCTTTTCAGTAATTAACTCAAAACGCCAATCAAAACCTACTGCGCGTCGTAATTTGCGGCCTGCGATGCTCACTGTACCTTCGTACAGTTGCGCTTCTCTGCCACAACTTCCTTCCACTCGCTACGGTTTTGTCAGGCGTTGTTAAACATGCCTTCATGGGATGAGCGCAAGGCGCTCGTGCCATTACTTCCTCAAATGGGGGCGGAACCCCCGATTTCAAGCTTGTGCCGCGTGCCGTTTGCGATAACGCAAGGATGACCACAGCGAGACCAGGATGAAGGCCACGCCCGACAGGCCCGTGAACCACTCCGGAATATGGTACTTGACGGACGCCAGCATGATCAAGGCAAGGATGCCGATCGCATAGTGGGCGCCGTGCTCCAGGTAGACGAATTCGTCCAGCGTGCCCTTGTGCACCAGGTATACCGTCATCGAGCGCACGAACATGGCGCCGATGGCCAGGCCCAGCATGATGATGACGACGTCGTTGGTGATGGCGAACGCGCCGATCACGCCGTCAAAGCTGAACGAGGCGTCCAGCACTTCCAGGTACAGGAAGCCGCCGATGCTGCCGCGCGCCACGGTTTTTACCAGGTCGCCATTGCCGTTCCTGGCCGGCGCGGCGTTTTCTTCTGCGTCATCCTGCAAGTCCGGTTCGCCTTCTTCCAGCAAGCCGCTGATCCAGTTCACGCCGATGTAGACGGCGATGCCGACGATGCCCGACGCGAGCACGCTGTATTTTTGTTCCACGGGGCCCATGGCCACGCAGGCAGCCACGGCACCCATGGTGATCAGCACGGCCAGGCTTTCCGTGCCCAGCGCGTTGACTTTTTCCTCGGCCCAGCCCAGCCAGTGCAATTCCTTCTCGTCGTCGAACAGGAAGTTCAGGAACACCAGCAGCAGGAAGGCGCCGCCGAAGGCTGCCACTTGCGCATGGTTGTCCGTCAGGTGCTTGGCGTACACATCGGGCGTCGTGGTGGCCATGGTCCATACGTCGACGAGGCCCAGGCCCGTGGCGACGGAAACGATGACCAATGGAAACAGCAGCCGCATACCGAAGACGGCCACGAGGATACCTACCGTCAAGAACAGTTTTTGCCAGAATTCATTCCAGTGACGCAAGACCGAGGCATTCACCACCGCATTGTCGAACGACAGCGACACTTCCATGATGCCCAGCACGCCCGTGATCCACAGCGCCTGGATCAGGCCCGGCATGCCACTATGGCTGTAACCCCACCAGCCTGATACAGCCATCAGGATAAAAGTGACTAAAAAGGAAATTCTGAAATGCCGCATGAGTACCCCGTTGCAAATATGAAGACGTTTGATTATCCGCGCCGCTGTGTGCGCCGCACTGAGTGTTGATATACGTCAATTGTTGTATATGCCATGATTTTATATTAGTTGCCGCCGGGGGCGGCGTTTTATAGGCTGACGACAGACAGTTCTGCTGGCGCGGATGTTCTGCGATAATTGCGGCGCGCCTGTCTCCCCTGACACACCCTATACATATATAAGAAGGAATACCCCGTGGATATCGCTTACCTCGTCACGCCCCTGATCACCTGGATCCTGGTCGGACCGATCAAATTCCTGATCAACAGTGTCCGCACGCGGCAATGGGCGTTCGGCCTGGTCGGCAATGGCGGCTTTCCCAGCAACCATAGTGCCGTCGTGTCCAGCATGGCGACCCTGATCGCCTTGCGCGAAGGCATCGGCCATCCCGCCTTCGGCGTGGCCGTGACCTTGGCCTTCATCGTCATCATCGACGCCAACAGCCTGCGCCAGCACGTGGGCAAGCAGGCGGCCGCCATCAACCGCCTGGCCAAGGAAGCGGCCAGCCCCGCGCATACCTGGTTGCGCGAGCGCATGGGCCATACCCTGGTGGAAATCGCCGGCGGCCTGTGCACGGGCGTGGCCATCGGTTTCCTGATCAACACCGTTTTCGGCCGCTAAGTTCGCTTCCCCTGAAACGCAAAACCCCGCTTCAAGGCGGGGTTTTGCGTTTCAGGGCGTAAAAACTACGTTTCATCCATTGATTAAAGCATTACAGGAAACCGCCGATTGACATGCCCGGATGCGCTCATGGATACTTTGGCGCTTGTGGTTTTAATAAAAATATTATGCCTGCTATCGCTTGCAGCCCTATCCGGGCCGCGGGAACGGTAGTGGTGCTATCTATCCGGAGAATTACCCATGTTGCGCAAAACCCTGTTTGTTCTGGCAATCGCTTCTGCCCTGGCCGCCTGCGGCAAAGAGTCCAAAGATCCCGGCAAGGGCGGCAAGAATGCCAAGGAACAGGCGGGCGCTGCCGCCAATTTGCTCGTGTCCCCGGAAGACTTGCTGACCATCCAGAGCAATGCGCTGGCGTCGGGGCCGGTCATCACCGGCTCCGTGCAACCCGAGCGCAACGCGGATTTGCGCGCCGAAGTGTCGGCCGTGGTGATCCAGGTCATGAAGGAAAATGGTGAAATCGTCAAGCGGGGCGACGTGCTGGTGCGCCTGGACGAAACGTCCATCCGCGACGGCCTCAATTCGGCCGAGGAAGCCAGCCGCGCCGCCGGCCAGGTGCTGGAGCAGTCCGAACGTATGTTCCAGCGCATGAAAACCCTGCGCGCTTCGGGCATGACGTCGACGCAGGCGCTGGAAGACGCGGAAATCCGCCGCAACAATGCGCAAAGCGATCTGTCCGCCGCGAAAAGCCGCGCCGTGCAAGCGCGCCAGCAGTTGCAGCGCACCCTCGTGCGCGCGCCGTTCGACGGCATCGTGAGCGAGCGCAAGGTATCGAATGGCGATACGGCGCAAATCGGCAAGGAATTGATCAAGGTCATCGATCCAACCAGCATGCGCCTGGAAGGCCTGGTGTCGGCCGACAAGATCGGCGTCGTCAAGGTGGGCCAGCCCGTATTGTTCCGCATCAATGGTTATCCGGGACAGGATTTCGCTGGCAAGGTGCGCCGCGTCGATCCGGCCGCCAACGCCGTCACGCGCCAGGTAGCCGTGCTCGTCGATTTCAATGACAAGGAACAACCGCGCGTGGCCGGCCTGTATGCGGAAGGCCGTATCGAGACGGAAACCGTCAGCGCGCTGATGATCCCCGACTCGGCCCTGGTGAAAGCGGGCGACGTCACGTACACGTGGAAAGTCAAGGACAAGGCCTTGCATAAAGTCAACTTGCGCATCGGCGCGCGCGACGTGCGCACGGGCCAGTGGGAAGTGCAAAGCGGCCTGGCCAGCGGCGATACCGTGCTGCGCACGCCGGGCTCGACCTTCAAGGATGGCCAGAAAGTGGAATTGACGGCCGCCAAGGCCGTGCCAGCCGCCGCCGTGGCCAGCAGCAGCACCGCCGTTGCCGGTAAAGGAAACTAAGCCATGTTCCTTTCCGATTTCAGTATCAAGCGGCCCACCGCCACCATCGTCCTGATCCTGGCCATGATGTGCGTCGGCTTGCTGGCGCTCAAGAAATTGCGCGTCAACCAGAACCCGGACGTCGAGGTACCGTTCATCGTCGTCAGCATTCCTTACCCTGGCGCGTCGCCCGACACGGTCGAGCGCGAAGTGGTGAACCGCCTGGAAAAGTCCTTGCAAAGCATTTCCGGCGTGACCGAAGTCAACAGCGATTCGAATGAAGGTTCGGCCAGCATCTTCCTGAAGTTTTCCTTCAATACCAATTTGATCGAAGCGTCCGACAATATCCGCAATGCGATTGCCGCCGTGCGCTACAAGTTGCCGACGGAAATGCGCGAACCTATCCTGCAGCGCATCGATCCGGCTGCCGAGCCCATCATGCAGCTGGCCCTGTCGTCGAATACGCAAAGCCATGCGGAAATTTCGCGCCTGGCCGAGGACGTGCTGTCGGACCGCTTCCGCACCGTCGATGGCGTGGCGCTGGTCAACGTGGGCGGTTCGCTCAAGCGCGAACTGTCCGTGCTGCTGCGGGCGGAAAAGTTGCGTGAATACAATGTTTCCGTCAGCGACGTCGTCACCGCTCTGCGCAACCAGAACACGAATGCGCCCGTGGGCAAGGTGCGCGGCACCCTGGACGAGAAAAGCATCCGCCTCGTTGGCCGCATCGAGTCGCCTAGCGACTTCGAAAAAGTGGTGATCAAGCGCCGCGGCGAGGAAATCGTCCGTCTGGCGCAAGTGGCCACCATCGAAGATGGCTTTGCCGAAGTCAACAGCCTGAGCATGCGCAGCGGCAAGCCCAACGTGGGCATTTCGATCACCCGCGTGCGCGACGCCTCCACCGTCAGCGTGGCCAACAAGATCCGCGACATGGTGGCGGAAATCAACAAGACCTTGCCGAAAGGCACGATCCTGCAAGTGACGCGCGACGGCGGCGAAAACGCCCAGCATAGCTTGAACAACGTGATCGAATCGCTGGTACTGGGCGCCGTGCTGACGATTTTCGTCGTCTACGCCTTTCTGAACTCGTGGCGTTCGACCCTGATCACGGCGCTGAGCCTGCCTACCTCCGTGATTGCCGCCTTCATTGCCGTGTGGCTGTGCGGCTTTACCCTGAATTTCATGACCTTGCTGGGCTTGTCGCTGGCCATTGGCGTGCTGATCGATGATGCCATCGTGGTGCGTGAAAACATCGTGCGCCACATGCAGATGGGCAAGGACCGCCGCACGGCCGCGCTGGAAGGCACGGCCGAGATCGGCATGGCCGTGGCCGCCACGACCTTCTCCATCATCGCCGTCTTCATTCCCGTCGCGTTCATGCCCGGCATTTCCGGCGAATGGTTCCGTCCGTTTGCCTTGACGGTGACGTGTTCGGTGCTCGTCAGCCTGGGCATCTCGTTTACGCTCGATCCGATGTTGTCGGCTTACTGGGGCGACCCGGTCGAGGAACACTCGGCGCCGAAAAAAGGCATCGGCCGCGTACTGGAAAAATTCAACCACTGGTTCGACCACCAGGCCGACCGTTATGGCCGCGTGATCGCCTGGGCCCTGCATCATCGCCGCTGGATGGCCGTGATCGCCTTCGGCAGCCTGGTGGGCGCCATCGTCCTGCACGCTACCCATGGCGGCACGAGTTTCCTGCCAGCATCCGATTCGGGCAACTTGATGATCAATGTGCGCACCCCATCATCGAGCAGCATTGAGTATTCGCGTTTGAAACTGGAAGCGGCGGCCGTGCTGGCGCGTACCTTGCCTGAAACCAAGGATACCAACAGTTCCATCAATGCAGGCGGCGGAAGAGTGTATGTTGACATCGGCAAGCGCAATACCCGCAAGCGTTCGGCCAAGGAAATCGCCGTCGAGCTGCGCGAAAAGATGTCCCGCCTGGTGGGGGCCGAATACGTGGTGCAGGATGACTTGAGCAACGGTTCGCAAAAACCGATCCAGGTGGAATTCACGGGCCCGGATTCGCGCAAACTGATGGAAATCACGAATGCCTATATGGACAAGCTGCGTGCCATTCCCGGCGCCGTCGACGTGGGCCTGTCCGAGCAAGACCCGAAGAACGAGCTGCAGATCGAGCTGAACCGTGGCCTGGCCAACTCGATGGGTATTTCCGTCAATGACGCGGCGCAATCGTTGCGCGTGGCCTTCGCCGGCGTGGAAGTGGGCGACTGGGTCGATCCGACGGGCGAAACGCGCGATGTGGCCGTGCGCCTGCATCCCGATGACCGCGTGGCATCGGAAAACATCGAGCGCCTACCGATCAGCGTGACGGGGACTTCGCAAATGGTCCCGCTCGACCAGATCGCCACCATCACCATGGGCAAGGGCCCTTCCGGCATCGAACACAAGAATGGCAAGCGCACGATTACCGTGTCGGCCAATGCGCAAGGCCGCTCGAATGGCGAAGTGACGAGCGACGCCATGAAACTGGCCAACTCCATCGACTTCCCGCCCGGCTACGGCCTGGCGCTGGGCGGCGCCGGCCAGGATCAGCAAGAGCTGTTCACGGAAATGCTGATCGCGCTGGTGATGGGTATCGGCCTGATGTATTTGATCCTGGTGATGCAGTTTGGTTCCTTCACCGCGCCGGTGGCCGTGATGATGTCCTTACCGCTCAGTTTGATCGGCGTGGTGGTGGCGCTGGTGATCACGAATAACACCCTCAACCTGATGAGCTTTATCGGCATCATCATGCTGATGGGGCTGGTCGCCAAGAACGCCATCCTGCTGTTGGACGCGGCGCGCAAGCGCGAGGAAGAGGGCCATGGCCGCGAAGACGCGCTGATGTATGCGGGCCGCATGCGTCTGCGCCCCATCCTGATGACGACGTTCGCGCTGATCGCCGGCATGTTCCCCGTGGCGCTGGGCCTGGGCGAGGGCGGCGAGTTCTACCGTCCATTGGCGATCGCCATCATCGGCGGCACCATCACCTCGACGATTCTGACCCTGCTGGTCGTGCCGACCTTCTACGACAGCATCGAAATCGCCCGCGATGGCGCCGTGGCCAAGTTCCACCGCCGCGCTACGCGCATGCCCGTGGCCGTAGCCATGCTCTTGACCTTGATCGAGTGCGTGCTGACCCTGCTGCTGGTGCGCTTCGCTTACCGCATGCTGAAAAAGGCCGTGCTGTTCCTGATGGGACGCCGCACGCCGAAGGCGGCGTCGGTCAGCCTGCAAAAGTAAAACCGGGCCAAGGCCAGCTTGCGCTGCGCCGTGGTATTTCAAGAGCCTTCCGCGGAGGGCTCTTTTTTTTTGCCTGCCCGGTTGGCCAGGACGCGGCGCGCTAGCTGTTGCGCGGTGGCGGCGTGGTTCCTGTACCCGTGCCTGTGCCATTGCCAGGCGGCGTGGTGGAGGGCGGGGTGGTCGTGCCATCGGGGTTGGTGGTGGTGCCCGGTGTCATCCCTGGCGTGGCCGGCGTGGTGGCGTCCGGATTGGTCGTGCCCGTGGTGCCGGACGTGCCGCTGGTGGCGGGCGGCGTTGCCGGCGCGGTGGCGGCGGGCGTGGCGGTGGTGCTGGTATCGTTGCGCTTGTTACAACCGCCCAGCAGCGCACAGACGATGGCGCTGCCGAGGACGAGCTTGCTGGTGGTCAGGAGTGGAGCCGTCATGATTGTTCCTTTTCAGTGAAAGACTGTCGTGGAAACGCATGCCTCGCCAGATTGCGCATCTGGAACAAGGCTGGCATCGCTTGCAAGGTTTAGAGTAGGCGGGCCGGTACTGGTTCACCGGACTTGCACAGGCGCGGTGCTGGCGGAGACAGGGAGCGCGCTGCGTTTGACGCAGCGCAAATCCGCAAGGGATACGGGGTGGGCCAGGACAGGACGTCCTGGCCGCGCAAGACGATTTATTTGGCGGCAGGGGCCTTGCTCACTTCCACTTCCCAATCCACGCCCGACTCGACGTGATGCTTGGCGGCAAAGTCGCCCTGGCTGATGGCGACGGCCACGTCGAGCAGGCTGTTCAGGTAGACGAGGGGCTTGCCCTTGGCGACGCCGCCAAACGTGTGCTCGAACGGCGCCGTGACCTTGGCCACTTGCTTGCCCTTGTGCAAGATGCGTACTTGCAGCGGGTCGTGCAGTTTTACCTGCAACTCGTCGAGCAGGGATTTCGGAATGTTCGTCCACACATTGCCATATTTGACGTCGAGTACGGGCACGATGCCGCGAATCGTGCTGCCGTCGCGTACAGGCTTTTGATACGCGATCTTCACCACGGATTCGCTCGGCAATTGGGGCCCCACCTGTTCATAGCTGATGGCGCCTGACGCCAGGCGCGCACCCACGTACGCGTACACGTCGCGGCCATGGAAGGTGTACGACTCGGCGGAGCCAGCCAGGCGGTTGACCTTTTCATCGATTTCGCGCAGTTCGGCCACGCCGTCGCGCTCGGCGATCAGGGTGAACAGGCCATTGTCCGGCCCCACGAAGTAGCGCCCTCCCTTGGTTTTCAGCACCACCGACTTACGCGCCGTGCCCACGCCCGGATCGATGACGGAAACGAATACCGTGCCTTGCGGCCAGTAATTTGCCGTCTGGTACAAGCGGTAGGCACCCAGCCAGATGTCGTAGTCGGGAATCTGGTGCGTCAGGTCCGAAATGGTCAGCTGCGGATCGACGCCATAGGCCACGCCATGCATGGCCGACACGGCGCCATCGGCCGTGCCGAAGTCCGTCATCAGCACCAGCGGCGCGCCAGCCTGGGCGGACGACAGCAGGAGGGCGCTCAGGCAGGTGCCGGCGACGAGGTGGGAGAGGCGTTTGATGATCATGATTTCCTTTGTATCCAGTGTCAGAACGTGTAGCTTAATTTAGCGTAAAAGTACGCGCCATTGACGCCGATGGGGTTGATGAAATTGTAGGGCAGGGCGCCGCCATACGTGGCGTTATTCGTTTCCCGCACGCGCTGCGGATAGCGGTCGAGGATGTTGTTGCCGCCCACGCTCAAGGTCAGTTGCTTGCTCAGTTTCAATTGGCCTTCCAGGTCCAGCGACCAGACGGCGCCGAAGCGTTGTGCGGGGATGCCGTCGATCAAGGGCGCATCGCTGTCATACGAAAAGTCTTTCAGCTCGCCAAAGCGCGTGGCGCGCGCTTGCACGCCCCAGCCGGCCGCCTGCCAGTCGGCGCCGAGGATTAATTTGCTGGAGGGTGACGCATGTTTGATGCGGAACAAACTCGTCTCCGTCAGCAGGGTCAGACTGGGATCGATGTTGGCCAGCGCAGCGGAACTCTGGCGTACCTTGTCGAGGCTGGTCTTGTTCAGGTTCAGCGCCGCATTCAGGTTCAGTTTGCCTGAGGTGAACGCCAGGTCGTGGTTCAGCACCACGTCCAGGCCCTTGGTCCGGGTGTCGAGCAGGTTGGCCAGGTAGGCGACGGACTGGATGTCGCTGCGGTCATTCGCGGCCAGGTAGGCCGTGACGGCGTCGCTTTGCAAGTCGCTCGAACGCGTGATGCGGTCGCGGATGCGGATCACGTAGGCGTCTACCGTCACGCTGGTGGCGGCGGCCGGTTTCCAGGCCAGGCCCAGTGAGACGTTGGTCGATTTTTCAGGTTTCAGCTGTTGCGCGCCGAAGCTGCGCGCCAGCGGGTCGCTGGCCGGCAGCAGGGCCGCCGTTTGCAGGGCCGTGCCATCGGCATTGAAGTTCAGGGTGGCGAAGCGGAAACCCGTCTGCACGAGGGCCGGCGCGCGGAAGCTGTTCGACAGCGAGCCGCGCACGAGGAAGTTATCCGTCACTTTATAGCGCGTCGACAGCTTGCCCGTGCTGGCGCTGCCGAAGTCGCTGTAGTGGGAATAGCGGGCGGCGGCGCCCACCAGCAGGCGCGGCGTGAGGTCGCTTTCCACGTCCGCATACACGGAGCGGATCTGGCGGCTGCCGTCATAGGCGTCCGAGGGACGCAAGCCCGGTCCCGCCTGCGCGCCCGGCGGAGCGTCCGTGAAGCTGCCGGCCGCATACGAAGCAGGATCGCCGGCCGAGCTGGTGTAGGTTTCGCGCATCCATTCGGCGCCCACCGCCAGGTTCAAGGGGGCGGGCAAGCCGATGTCGATGCTGCGCGTGGCATCGAGATTCAAGGCGTTCTGGCGGAAGTCGAAGCCGGCCAGGTTGAAACGCGTGGGGCTGGCCGCGCCCAGCGAAGCGTTGACGGAGTGGCTCACGCCGTAGTCAAAGCGGTCGCTGCCGTGGCGCGCGCTGGCGTCCCAGTTCCACTCGCCCCAGCTGCCGCGCACGCCGGCCACGATGCTGAGGTCGCGCTTGTCGCCGTTGGTGACGGGGCGGTAGCCGTTCGGATACAGGGCCAGTACATTCGACGGGTCGCCCGGATAGCGGAAGTAGGCGCTGCCGTCCGATGTGCGCTCGTTGAGGGTGGCAAACGAATACAGGTCCAGGCCGTTATCCAGGGTGAGCTGGGTGTTGTAGAACAGATAGTGGTTGCGCTGGCGCGAGTCGCCCGACTTGAATACCACCTTGCCGTCGAGCGCTTGGTCGGCTGGCGTGAAGTTGTAGGAAGTCCAGCCCGCGTCGCTGGGGCCGGCACGTTCCGTGGGCGAGCGGCGCCGCGTTTCCGCGCCGAAGCGGAAGAATCCCGCCTCGCCCAGCGGTACGCCATAGTCGGCGTTGACGATGACGGTCTGGCCATCCGTCAGGGTTTGATCGGTCGGGTCGAAATGCGTGTGGTTGGCGCCATAGCTGATGGACGCGGCGCCGCCCGTGCGGGCCTTCTTCAGCACGATGTTGATCACGCCCGCCACGGCATCGCTGCCGTACTGGGCGCCGGCGCCGTCGCGCAGGATTTCGATATGGTCGATGGCGTTCGGCGGAATGGCGTTGATGTCCACCGGCACGGTGCCGGCAAAGCTGCTTTCCGTGTCGAGCACGGCGCTCGTGTGGCGGCGCTTGCCGTTGATCAGCACCAGCACCTGGTCCGGGGCCAGTCCCCGCAACTGGATGCCGCGCACGGAGTCCGACGCGCCGCTCGACTCGATGCGGGGGAAGTTGATCGAAGGCGACAGGTTTTGCAGGGCCGCGCCCACGTCGCCCGTCGCCAGCGCATTGCTCACTTCGCGCGCGCCGAAACGGTCGATGGGCACGCTGCTGTCGAACACCGTGCGGTTGCGCGCGCGCGAGCCGACGACGGTGACCTGGTCGATGCCGGCGCCCGCCGTTTCAGCGGCAGCACCTGTGCCGGCGGTGGCTTGCGCGTCCTGGGCCCAGGCGGACGGTGCGCCCAGCATGGCGCAGGCCAGCACGATGGCGCGCAGCGGCGTGGCGGGAAGGGGGGCGGGGGCGGATGAATGGCGCGGATGCAAGGCGGTGTCCTTTGGGCTCGATTAGTGTCAGTGTGGAAACAGTTGCCATGAGCTTAAGGGAGGCGCCCGCCCGCGCTAACGATTCTTTCTGGATATGCTTATGCTGTTGTTTTTATGCCGTTATGACCCCGCGCTCAGGATTTCGGCGCGGCCGGCATGTCGGGCTGGGCCGTGACTTGTGTGCCGGCCGCTTCCAGCGGTCGAGGATGCCGAACTCCCTTTCACGCAGGCGCTCGTCGGCTACCACGCAGGGGAGGCTGTCCGCACCGATGCGCGCCAGCACGGCTTGTGCTGTCCGCTGCACCCGCATGTAGGGCGAGTACAGCACGACAGTTGCCTGTTGTTCAGGGGGGCGAATCAGTCGCCCAGGGCTTGCGCCTGGCGCGCGCCCAGTTGGGAGAGGGGGGTATCGACATCGCGCTCGGCGATGGCGATCAGTAACTGTTTTTCCGCTTCAGCGGCATCGCGCGCCACGTCACCGGCACTTTGGCCGTGACGCACGATCCAGATGTGCTGCGGCCATTTCTGTTTCATCGCCTTGCGCCTTCCTCCATGTTTATTGTCAATCAATATAGAGGGAGGCGGCAAGGCGCGGCGCTGGATAACTTCCTAGGCGGCGTGTTCCGCTTCGTCCAGGTCGGGCGCGTCGTCGCTGTTGTAGACGGCCAGGTCGGTTTGTCCCATGACCCGGCTGGTGACGGTGCCCGCCGTGATCGAACCGCTCACGTTCAGGGCCGTGCGGCCCATGTCGATCAGCGGTTCGACGGAGATCAGCAAGCCGGCCAGCGCGACGGGCAAGTCCATCGCCGACAGCACGATCAGGGCGGCAAACGTGGCGCCGCCGCCCACGCCGGCTACGCCGACGGAGCCGATGGTGATGATGGCCAGCAATGGCAGCAGGAAGCTGATCGTGAACGGGTCGACGCCGACGGTGGGGGCGATCATGACTGCCAGCATGGCGGGATAAATGCCGGCGCAGCCGTTTTGGCCGATGGTGGAACCGAACGAGGCGGCGAAGTTGGCGATGCCTTCCGGTGTGCCCAGGCGCTGGGTTTGCGTCTGCACGCTCATCGGGATCGAGCCGGCGCTGGTGCGCGAGGTGAACGCGAAGGCCAGCACGGGGAAGACTTTTTTCACGAAGCGCAGCGGGTTCAGGCCCACGCCGGCGATGATGGCCAGGTGCACGAGGAACATCAAGATCAGCGCGCTGTACGAGGCGACGACGAAGTTGATCAATTTCAAGATGTCCGTGTAGCTCGACGAGGCCACCACTTCAAACATCAGCGCGAACACGCCGTACGGCGTCAGGCGCAACACCAGGGTGACCATGCGCATGACGATGGCGTGCGCCACTTTCATGAAGTTTTCGAAGGATGCGAAAATTTCCGGCTTCTTGGCGGCAATGCCCGTGGCCGAGATGCCGATGAAGATGGAAAACACGACCACGGCGATGGTCGACGTCTTGCGCGCGCCCGTCATGTCGAGGAAGGGGTTGGTCGGCACAAAGCTGACCAGCAGTTTCGGCAGGGACAGGGCCTTCGCCGTTTCCAGCGAGCCTTGCAGCTGCACGCCGCGCGCCACTTCGGCGGCGCTCGACGTCAGGCCGACAGCCGTCAGGCCGAACAGCTTGGCCATCAAAATGCCCAGCGCGGCCGCGACCGTGGTGGTGATGAGCAGGGTGCCGATGGTCAGCGCGCTGATCTTGCCCAGGGAACTCGCGTCCTTGAGTTTCAATATGGCGGAGATGATGGACACCATGATCAACGGCATGATGATCATTTGCAGCAATTTCACATAGCCGCTGCCGACGATGTCGATGTATTCATTGGTGCCGGCGATGATGGGCGAGCCAGCGCCGTACAGCCACTGTACGGCCGCACCGAGCAGCACGCCCAGGCCCAGGCCCGTGAAGACGCGCACGGTAAACGTCGCGTGTTTGCGTTGCTGGTGGAACATGAAGGCGAAGACGATCAGCGCAACGAGCAGGTTCAGAATGATGTTAATTGCCATAAGTGGGCCTTATCTTGGTTTTATTCGAGACTGCGGAGAGCGCGTGGAACTTTGCTACCAGTAACTTTCGTTCTTGCCCCGGGCGAAAGGGCAAGCACTGTACAGTACTATGGTGGCGTTTTGCGCAATACCGCTGCGAATATTACGCTATATGAATATGCTCCACAGGCATAAGTCTTCCGGCGGATTGTGAAAAACATGATTTCATGCCAGCATGTTTTGCCTATTTATTAATATCGTGCCAATTATTTCAAGGAAAAAGATGAATGCTTTAACGGAAGTGCAGGTACTCGATGCGGAAGAACGCTTGCGCCTGGCCATGATGGCCTCCGACGTTGCGGTACTGAAAGATTTGCTGGCCGATGACTTGTTGTTCACCAATCACCTGGGGCATTTGCTGAGCAAGCATGCGGACCTGGCCGCGCATGAGCAGCGCTTGCTGACCATCACGGACTTGCGCGCCTCCGAGCGCCATGTGCGCGTCAACGGCCACGTGGCCGTCGTTTCCGTGCGCATGCAACTGACGGGCAGCTATCACGACGTGGAAACGCATGGCGACTTCCGTTTTACGCGCGTCTGGGCGCACAATGCGGCCGGCGCGCTGCAAGTGATCGCCGCCCATTCCGGCGTCGTGGCTTGAGGAGCAAGATTTAGTGGATCATCGTTCCAAAGGGCAGCTGTTGGAAGCTGTCATCGCCGCCGGCCCGGCCACCCTGGCCATCACGGCCGGCTATCCCGTGCTGCTGTACAACCTGGTGCGCACCTGGGCCGACGCCCCCGGCGCCAATGCGCTGGCCGCGTTGCTGCTGACGGGCGGCCTGTGGGCCTTGCTGGAATTCTGGCGCATCGCCCTGGCGACGGTGGCGCGCAAGGCATACGCGTTCAACTGGCGCTTCTGGCTGGCCATCGCCAGTTTTCTCGCCTGCTTCGTGCGTTTCGTGCCGGACATGCCGGCCGGACTGATGTTGTTGCTGATGATGCTGCCGGCGCTGGCGTGGACGCATTTCATCTTGTTGCAGATCAAGCGCCCGCGCAAGGCTTGATTGCTGGAAGTGTCGTAGCGGGAGCGATATAGCATGAGTGCAATCCAAAAACTGGGCGAGCAATTCCACGCGATAGCGTCGAAATCCGACTTTTTCATGGCGACGTATGTGGATGCCGTCAAACTGCGCGTGGCGCGAACGCAGATCAGCAAAGGGCCGTTATGTAACGTCAGGCCATTCGATGCCCAAAGGGCCGGCTTCAAGCCGGGAAAAGAGCTGAAGTCGCTGCCCGCGACGCTGAAAGATACTCATGTCTACTATTTCGATGGGGAAGGCAGGGTCATCCTGGTGGAAAGCTATGGCGGATCTGCTGCCGTCATCAACAGGAGTTTCTATTTTCATGAGCGCGGCGAACTGAAAAGCGTGCATTTCAATGCGGGAGGGAGCTTGAGGAATGTCATGCTCAGTTTTCTTGACGGGGCACGCATCGCGCAGGACATTAATTTCGGAAAATTTGGCGAAGGGACTTACGATTACCTGTATGAGGATGATCGCCTCCATTCCATCGTGGTCCGGCAGAGAGAGCATGGCCAGGAAAACCATACCGGATATCAGATCCTGTTCGGCTATGTGGGCGGACAGATGGAGAATATTTTCCATGTGTTTGCGAATGGATATCAGGAGCAGCGCTATCCATGACGATGGTGGTTTTTAAGGCAAGGCCATGAAAAAACACATGTGGCATCTGTATTATGGTGGGACAGATGTGGTGGACGCCAATGCAGCGTGGGCGAGCGGGCATGCCGGTGCGGGCATCTGTACAGACTGCGGAAATTACATGCCCGGGAGTGAAGGCGATTTCGCCGTGGTCGTGGATCAGCGTATTCCGGCAAAAGCGGATATGTTTTCCATGGGGCGCTTATCGCCGTCCATCATGTCGGCCAGACTGCACCCGCTGACTATGACTGGCCGTCGCAATCCTGCGCGTCCAGCCACTGTATCCGTCCATTCCCCGCCTCCAGCAGGTGGGCGAGCAGGGCGGTGGCCGCCGTTTCAGGCAAGCTGAAGTCGAACAGTACGTCTGCGCCGTGTTCCACGTTCAGCAGGGTGGCGCCGGCGCCGTCGAGTTCGCGGCGCAGCATGCCTTCCATCGCATACGGCACCGTGCAGCGCAGGGACCTTTGACGCACGATGGCCGTCTTTTCCGCCTGCAACAACGCTTGCGCCACGCTGTCCGTGTAGGCGCGCACGAGGCCGCCCGCGCCCAGCTTGATGCCGCCAAAGTAGCGCACGACGGTCGCCAGCACGCCTTCCAGGTCCTGGTGGCGCAGCACGTCGAGCATGGGCCGCCCGGCCGTGCCGCTCGGCTCGCCATCGTCGACGGCTGCCGATTGCCCGCCCGCCAGCAGCGCCCAGCACACATGGCAGGCGCCCGGATGCTGCGCCTTCAAATCGTTGACCACTTGCTGCGCGTTGGCGCGGTCCGTCATCGGCTGCACGCAGCCGATGAAACGGCTTTTCTTGATGATCAGTTCGCTGTGGACGGGGGCGGCAATGGTAAACGGCATGGCGGGTGCGGAGGCGGGCAAAGCAGCATGATAGAGGAAATGCGCGCCCGCGACGAGCCAGTGCCGCCTACGCGGCCGATGGCGATACCAGTTCGCGCAGCGCAGCATCGCGCACTTGCACGATGTCGAACAGCCCCAGCGCGTGCAGGGCGGGGAGGGCGTCGAGGATGTCGCGTTCAGCGATGCTGCGCTCGGCGTCGCTGCTGGCGTCGTCCAGCCATAGCCTGGCATTCGCCAGGAAGGCGCCCACCGTTCCCTTGCGCACGGTGACGCCATTGAACTGGCCCTGGTTTTGTTGATCCGGCAATACGTCTTCTGCTCGCATGGTGCACTCCTCAATGTTGGAAAGATTCCACTGTATGATGGACGGATTGTCTTGCCTGCGTTGTTTATGACTATCGATACGTCAAATCCGCCAATTTTTCCAGCGTCGCCGCCATCGCCGCTGCGCGCCATGCGCTTGTCCCAGCCGCAGGAAAGGGTGACGGCGGCGCACCGCCATGCCAGCGGCCAGCTGTTCGGCGCCGAGCGGGGCCTGCTCTCCGTGGCTGCCGACCGCGGGCAGTGGGTGGTGCCGGCCAGCCATTGCGTGTGGATGCCGCCCCATCACGTCCATGCGCTGCGTTCGCATGGACCGTTTGCGGGCTGGAGCGTGTATGTGGACGAGGCCAGTTGCGGCGATTTGCCCGCCGCGCCTTGCGTGATGCGCGTCTCGGGCTTGCTGCGCGAAGCGGTGGGCCGCGCCAGCGCCTGGGACGACGGTGCGCTGGACGCGAGGCAGACCCGGGTGGCGGGCGTGATCCTCGACGAGATCGCCGCGGCGCCGCACGAGCCGTTCGGTTTGCCGCTACCCACGGACCCGCGCCTGCTGCGCGTGGCGCGCGCCGTGCTCGATGACCTGGCCGACGAACGGGGCGTGGAAGCGCTGGCCGCCTGGGCCGGCGTCTCGCCGCGCACCCTGGCGCGCCGTTTCACGATCGAGACCGGTTTTACTCCGTCCGCCTGGCGCCAGCGCGCCCGCATCCTGCGCGCCCTGGAGCTGCTGGCCACCGGCCAGCCCGTCACGACGATTGCACTGGACCTGGGCTACGACACCGTCAGCGCCTTCATCGCCATGTTCAAGCGCGTGATGGGCGTGACGCCGGGCAGGTATGGGGACGGACATGGCGGTGAATCGAGCAATATCGGTATTTGATAAAGCGCACCTTGCTGTTGATAGAGGCGGCCAAGGCTGATGTCGTGTGCGAATGCCGGACTTGATCCCTATCCCTCGTCCTTCCTGATTTTGTGCTGTTCCGATGTTGACGCTCGACGGCTTGTCTTTTGATCGTTTGAGAGAGGGTAAGAGCACCTAACAAAACGTCGTCCCCGGAAACAAAGGGCACCGATGCTGGTCAAACCTACCTGACATCATTTTCGAGGGCCGCGCCATGGCCAAAGCACTTTTTCCTGATGACCTGTGGGCGCTGATTCAGCCTTTGCTGCCAGCACATCGTCCCTCTCCCAAAGGCGGGCGTCCTCGTATTGACGACCGTGCCGCCTTGACCGGCATCCTGTTCGTCCTCAAGACCGGCTTGCCTTGGGAATATCTTCCCCGTGAACTCGGTTGCGGCAGCGGCATGAGTTGCTGGCGGCGTCTACATACCTGGCAACAAACCGGCACGTGGCAACGCATCCATGACGCCATGCTGCAGCACTTGCGGGAATACGACAAAATTCAGTGGGAACGCGCCAGTGTCGACTCGGCCAGCGTGCCATCCCCCTCGGCAGACAGCATACCGGCCCCAATCCCACCGACCGCGGCAAGCTCGGATGCAAGCACCATCTGCTCGTCGATCAACGCGGTCTGCCTCTGGTGGCGAGCATATCGGGGGCTCAGGTACATGATTCCCGAATGCTCATTCCCCTGCTTGATGCCGTCCTTCCAGTAGCAGGTCTTGCTGGCCGTCCACGCAAACGTCCTGCCAAACTGCATGCCGACAAGGCCTACGCTTCGCGTGCCCATCGGGCCTGGTTGCGCAGCCGTGGCATCGTTCCACGCATAGCCCGCTACGGCATTGAGTCGCGCGAACGCCTAAGTAACCCCCAATAAATTATTGTGATTTCTGACTTCCATAACCGGCGCTCTGCGTCGCAGCGGGCGCCTTGCATAGCATCCAGTTCTGTTCGTCATAAATTCACAATAATTTCCTGAGAATTACTTAGGTAAATGGCGATGGGTGGTCGAACGCACAATGGGCTGGCTGCACCGCTTTCGCCGATTACGCATCCGCTACGAGCGCCGTGCCGATATCCATCAGGCATTCCTCTCGCTTGCCTGCATACTCATCTGCTGGAGATACATTCAGAGGTTTTGTTAGGCGTTCTAAGTCTCAATCCAGGTTTGTTTTTTATTTGGTTAATTCATATTTTTTTGGAAAATTATCGTATTTAATTGAGTTCAGTGAAGTATTTTCCTGCGGCGATAGGATAGTGAGTGTGTGGAAGCTATCAAGTGAGGTTGTATTTTTAAAAATCGGTAGTGTTGAAATAATAATTGATAGTGTGTTTCATTTCAGTTAACATATATTTGTTAATGTAAATATAAGGAAATGTATACTATGATTTTTTTGAGAGTTGCGGCGATTTTTTTAGCACTGACATGCGCTTCTGCCAATGCTCAAACAATTGTCACATATGATATAAAAAATGGGCGTGCAAAGGATGCAGGGAACTGGAATAATAATTACGATGGAACGCTAACGCGAGTTCATCCCACATTGGATTTGATTTATGATTACAGTGGAGGTAAAGGATCGTTGAATGATGGAATAGTTCCGAGTGGCGTTGAGAGTACCCAGTTCATCTATTCCCCTGATAATCCGATAATTACTTTGCACTTGTCGGGTCAGAGTATTATTCATGAGATGAATTTTTATAGTATGTTGCACGCAGGAAATGTCTCTGCTGGAAATTTGTCGGGGGCAAAGATCAGCTTTGGCGATCAGTCGCTATACTTGAATGCGACTAACTGGGGACCAAAATGCAGCAGTAATCTGTGCAATAATGGATTCAGTTTTGCCGGAACGGCTCTGGAGGGAATTGCCACGGATGTAATAACGATTAGTGATTTTAAAAATATAGGTAATGGTTTGCCCCTATATGCCATTGGTGAGATTGTCTTGAATGGATCGTTGGTATCGCCCGTTCCTGAGCCAAGTACCTATGGAATGTTGCTTGTCGGAATTGTTGCGATTGGGTTGCAGGCAAGAAGGCGCCGCGGCGCCAAATCTGATATGGCTTGAGATGCCAGGGAGGGGGTATGTAGGACTGTCGTGTGCTAGCGCAGATGCGGCGGAAACAGAAAAGCCCACGAACCGGGTTCTGGGCTTTTCTGAAGTATTTGGTAGGCCGTGCGGGATTCGAACCTGCGACCAACGGATTAAAAGTCCGCTGCTCTACCAGCTGAGCTAACGACCCAAAAAACTTTTTACTACTACTGCGGTAATGCTGCGCGGTGATGCTTGCCATGAAGGCTTGCAAACAAACCACAAATTCTTGGTAGGCCGTGCGGGATTCGAACCTGCGACCAACGGATTAAAAGTCCGCTGCTCTACCAGCTGAGCTAACGACCCAAGGGCGGCTATTATGACGGCCAATGGCGGTTTTGGGAAGGGCGGGGATGGAAAAAACCTTGCGCAACGCTCGGGGGCGGACTAATATAGGTAGGTAGTCTACCTACTTATATATTTCCATGCCCACTACCGAAGACCTTCCCATCCCCGAACGCGCGCTGGCGCTGTCCGATGAATTGCGCACGGCGTTCAAGCGCCTGCTGCGCTCCATGCAGCGAGAAGGGGGCGAGCTGGAAGGCGGCGTGTCGATGATGCAGTACATGCTGCTGGCGCTGATCCACGAGCAGCCCGGCATCGGCGTGGCCGCGCTGGCGCGCCTGCAGAACGTGCGCGGGCCCACCGTCAGCGCGCAGGTCAAGTCGCTCGAAGAGGCGGGTCTCGTCGAGCGCAGCGCGCCCGATCCGCAGGACCGGCGCCGTTCCGGCCTGCACGTGTCCGCGCATGGCCTGGCCATCCTCGACACCTTGCGCGCGCGGCGCCGCGATGCGCTGGCGCGGCGCATCGCCCGCCTGACGCCGCAGCAGGTCGACGCGCTGGCCGCCGCCATGCAGCCGCTGCTCGAGATAGGCCAGGCATGAGCGGCCTCGGCACACCCGCAGGCGCAGAGGCGCCATTGACGGAGCGCGAAGTGCGCGCCACCTACCTGGGCCTGATGGCCGTGCTGGGCCTGGGCGCGCTGGACCAGAGCATCGTCGCGACGGCCTTGCCGCGCATCGTCGATGACCTGGGCGGCATGGCGCACCTGTCGTGGGTGGTGACGGCGTATGTGCTGGCCTCGACGGCCACCATGCCCCTGTACGGCAAGTTGGCCGACCAGTACGGCCGCCGCCCCATGATCTTCACGGCCTTGCTGACCTTTTTGCTCGGTTCCGTGCTGTGCGGACTGGCGCAGAACATGACGGAACTGATCATCTTCCGCGCCATCCAGGGCCTGGGCGCGGGCGGCTTCATGCCGCTGGCGCAAATCATCATCGGCGACATCGTGCCG
This sequence comes from Janthinobacterium sp. SUN176, assembly GCF_030587335.1. Lineage (NCBI taxonomy): Bacteria > Pseudomonadati > Pseudomonadota > Betaproteobacteria > Burkholderiales > Oxalobacteraceae > Janthinobacterium > Janthinobacterium sp. SUN176. The sequence continues at coordinate 59,034 of NZ_JAPWIA010000001.1, forward strand.
CCCGCCGAGCGGGGCAAGCGGCAAGGCATGGTGCCCATCGTGTTTGCCGTCACCAGCGTGCTGGGCCCCGTGCTGGGCGGCGTGATCACGGACGCCTTGTCGTGGCACTGGATTTTCTTTGTCAATATTCCCGTCGGCGCGGCCGCCTTCGTCATCATCGCGCGCGCCATGCGCAAACCCGCGCCCGCGCATGCGCACCGGATCGATTATCTTGGCTCCGCCTTGCTGACGGGCGCCGTCACGGCGGCGCTGCTGGTGCTGGCATTGGGCGGCACCGAGTGGCCGTGGGATGCGCTGGCCATCAAGGTGTGCGGCGGCGTCGCCGTGCTGCTGGGGATCTGGCTGGCGTTCCACGTGGGGCGGGTGGATGAACCCGTGCTGCCGCCCGACCTGTTCGAGAACCGCACCTTCAATATCGCCAGCCTGGTGATGGCCATGACGTTCATGGGCCTGATGGGCGCCAGCGTCTTCTTTCCCCTGTTCTTCCAGCTGGTGATGGGCACCAGTCCCGCCGAATCGGGCGTCATGACGGTGGCGATGATGGTGGGGCTGGTGGCGTCGTCGATGTTCAACGGCCGGGTGCTGTCGCGCTCGGGCAAGTACAAGATGGTGCAGGTGGCGGGGCTGGCCGTGGCGGTCGTGGCGTTTGCCGTGCTGGCCTGGGCCATGGAAACGTCGCGCGGTTACTGGATCATCGAGCCGGCCATCTTCTTCCTGGGCACGGGGCTGGGGCTGGTGATGCCGAACATGACGATCGCCGTGCAAAATGCCTTGCCGCTGGCGCGCCGCGGCGTGGGTACGGCCATGCTGGCCTTCTTCCGCTCGCTGGGCGGCTTGCTGGGCGTGACGGCGTCCGGCGCCATCCTCGCCCGCCAGCTGCACCAGCATGGCGTGGAAGCCGTTTCGGCGCTGGGCGCGCAGGCGGCCGTGCAGACGGTGGAGGTGTACCGCCATGCGATTGCCAGCGTGTTCGGCGCCGGCGCCGTGCTGCTGCTGGTGGGGCTGGTCTTCCTGCTGTTCCTGCCGGAACTGCCCCTGGAGGGGCATCCGGCGACGGTCAAGGATGATCAGTAGCGTTCCAGCCAGTGCGCGTAGGGCGCCGGCAGGGTCCACGAGGCGCGTTCCACGCCGAGTTCCTTGGCGGCAAAATATGCCCAGTGCGGGTTGGCCAGGTGCGCCTTGCCGACCATCACCACGTCCAGCTGTTCTTCCTTGACGACGCGCTCTGCAATCGCCGGCGTGCCGAAGCCCCAGGCGGACGAGACGGGCACGCCCGCTTCGCGTCGCACTCTCTCGGCAATCGGGCCCATGAAGGCAGGGCCCCAGGGAATCGCCACGTCGGGAATGGTAAAGCCCATGCTGACACTGATCATATCCATGCCGGCATCCTTGAACTGGCGCACGAGGGCTATCGATTCGAGCAGGGTTTGCTCGTCGCGGCCGTCGAATTCCAGCACGCCGAAGCGGATGGTCAGCGGCAGGTGCTCGGGCCACACTTCACGCACGGCTTTCAATGTTTCCAGCAGGAAGCGGCTGCGGTTTTCCAGGCTGCCGCCATAAATGTCCTCGCGCTGGTTCGAGTGGGCGGAAAAGAAGCTTTGCGCCAGGTAGCCGTGGGCGAAGTGCAGCTCCAGCCATTCGAAGCCCACTTCGCGGGCGCGCACGGCCGCGTCGACGAAGTTCTGTTTCACGCGGGCAATATCGTCGAGGTCCATGGCGCGCGGCACTTTCGGCAGGCCGCCGCCAAAGGCGATGGCGGACGGGGCGATGGTTTGCCAGCCGCGCGCGTCGCCTTGCGCGATATGGTCGTCGCCTTCCCAGGGGCGGTTGGCGCTGGCCTTGCGGCCCGCGTGGGCGATCTGGATGCCGGGCACGGAGCCGGCCGCCTTGATGGCCTTTACCACCGGCACGAAGGCTTGCGCCAGATCATCGTTCCAGATGCCCGTGCAGCCTGGCGTGATGCGGCCTTCGGGCGCCACGGCCGTCGCTTCGACGATCACCAGGCCGGCGCCGCCGCGCGCCATGCCCGCGTAGTGCGACAGATGCCAGTCGTTGGCCTGGCCATCGACGGCCATGTACTGGCACATGGGCGGCACGGCGATGCGGTTGCGCAGGGTGATGTCTTTGAGGGTGTAGGGCTGGAAGAGGGCGGACATGGTGGCCTTTGTGTTTGTTGGTGGAAATGTCAGGGAATGCTGATTCGGTAGTTCGTAAATATTCGAAGAATGGAATTAGTATAGCGCATGCTGTATGATTCTGCTCATGCGCCCACACAAACATCCTCCCGCCAGCGAATTCGTCCTCGAGCGCGTGCTGTACGCCCTGAGCGATTCCATCCGCCTCGACATCGTGCGCCACCTAGCCCGCGTCGACGCGGCCGCTTGCGGCGATCTCGATGGCGGGCGGCCGAAATCGACCGTTTCCCACCATTTCAAGGTCTTGCGCGAAGCGGGCCTCGTCTACACGGAAAACGCGGGCACGACGCACATGAACACCTTGCGCCGCGCCGATATCGAGAGTCGCTTCCCCGGCTTGCTGGAGGCGATCCTGGCGCAGCAGCCCTTGGTGTCCGAGCCGCCGCAGGCGGAAAAGCCGACAGTTTAGCCGCCTGCCGTGCCCCGCCATTTTTCAGGCTCGGCTATGATATCGGCCTTTCGGTAAATCCTCAGCCGCGCGCCTGTTGCGCGATGGGCTGGCGACACTGCCTGGCATGGCAAGGGATGGGAATGACGGCAGCAGCAGTGGTATCACAAGCGGACCTGGCACATCGTCCGCAGTTTGGCTGGATCAATGGTTTGAAGGCAGGCGCGGCGCAGTTGATCGTGTTGCATCACCTGGCGTTTTACGGGCCCATGTCCGACTACGTGCAACCCCTGTGGCCCGAGCTGCTAGGCTGGCTGGGCGGTAGCGCGCGCATCGCCGTGCAAGTGTTCCTCGTCATCGGCGGCTTTCTCGTCGCCAAATCCCTGTCGCCCGCCGGCCGCCCCGGCATTGCCACGCCGCTACAGGCGATCTGGCGCCGCTATGCCAAGCTGGCGCCGCCTTTCTTGGCCGCCACCTTGCTCGCGGCCATCGTCACGCCCGTGGCCGGCATCTGGATGCTGCACGACTCCATGTCGGCCGCCGTCACCCTGGGCCAGCTGAGCGCCCATGCCTTGCTGCTGCACGGCGTGCTCGGCTACGAGTCGCTGTCGGCCGGCGCCTGGTACGTGGCCATCGATTTTCAGCTGTACTTGCTGACGGTATCGCTGCTGTGGCTGGGCGGCCGCCTGGCGGGCCAGCGGCGCGGGCACTGGCTGATGCCGCTGGCCGTCACCGCGGGCATCACTTTTTCCTTGCTGTATTTCAATCTCGACGCGGGCTGGGACAATTGGGCGCCGTATTTCTTCGGCAGCTACGGCCTGGGCATGCTGGCCTGGTGGGCCAGCGATCCGGCCCGGAAACCCGCTGCCATGACCGCGCTCATGGCCATGGCAGCCGTGCCCGTCCTGCTGGCCCTGGCCGTCGACTACCGCAGCCGCATCGCCCTGGCCCTGATCGTCGCCTGCGCCCTGTTCCTGTTCGGCCGCGCCCGCACGCCGTCCCAGGGCGGCGCCTGGAACGTCATCAACGCCCTGGGACGCATCTCGTATGCCGTGTTTCTCGTCCACTTTCCCGTCAGCCTGCTGGTCAATGCGCTGTTTATCAGCTATGTCCCGCTTGAGCCGGAGTGGCAGGCGCTGGGCATGCTGACGGCCTGGGGCGCCAGCCTGGCGGCCGGCGCCGCGTTTTACCGCTGGGTGGAGGTGCCGCTGGGGCGGGCGATGGGCAGCGTGGTGGCGCATCTGGCCGGGAGGCCGGCGCTGGTGTCGCGTTAACGACTGGTTTCCGGTATGCGGGGAGGGGGGCTCAGGGATATAATTGCCGTGTATGCATGACGGCAAGAATTTCTATTGCGCTTGCTTCAACGCGATATACGACGACATAGTTTGGGTGGGCTACCAGTTCCCGCGTTCCGGCAACTCTTCCGGTCCGGTATAAATGAGGATGATTTGGAAGTTGGGAGATGGCGTTGTCGATGTCGTTGTAAAGCTGAAGTGCTGCTGGCGGGTTGCGCTGCGCGATGTAAGTGAGGATCGCGGTCAAATCTTCCTGCGCTTTAGAACACCTATCAAAACCTACTGCGCGTCGTAATTTGCGGCCTGCGATGCTCACTGTACCTTCGTACAGTTGCGCTTCTCAACCACAACTTACTTCCGCTCGCTACGGTTTTTTTAGGCGTTGTTAGCCTTCCATCGAATCGGCAGCACGGTCATCAGGCTGGGCTGCGACGATTTTCTTCAGTTGCGCCATGACCGCTGCATGTGGATGGGCAGGGCGGTCATCATTTAATGATGCCGATACCTTTGCGCGAAACCAGTGGTCATAGGTTTCGGCTGCTTCCGCTGTCTCAAATGCGGACGTGGTCGAGGGTAGGGGGTCGTTCATGATTGCCTGATTATACGACAGTTCGACAGGGGCGCATCGGAGGTGGCAGGGTGTTTGATTTGCATCAGCGGTCGCATCCCGCGCAGGCGATGCTGCCGAAAACAAAAAAAGCCAACCGCGAACGGTTGGCTTCTTCATAGTATTTGGTAGGCCGTGCGGGATTCGAACCTGCGACCAACGGATTAAAAGTCCGCTGCTCTACCAGCTGAGCTAACGACCCAAAAACTTTTTACAACAACTTCGGTAACACTGTGCCGTAAAAAAATGCTTGCTATAACAACTCGCAAGCAGATCAGTACTGCGTATTCGTGGTAGGCCGTGCGGGATTCGAACCTGCGACCAACGGATTAAAAGTCCGCTGCTCTACCAGCTGAGCTAACGACCCGAAGAAGAAAGATTATAGGGGGTGCCCGGGATTCTGTCAAACCTAACGGGCAACTTTTTCCCCGCTTTTACTTTTTGCCGCCCCGTTCCTTGGCCGCCTGGGCCGCACTGGAGTCCGGGTAGCGCGAGATCAGGGCGTTCAGCGTCTTGGTCGCGTTCGGCTTGTCTTTCAGCTCCGTGTAGCAGCTGGCGATGTTGAGCATGGCGTCGGGCGCTTTCGGGCTGTCCGGGTAGTGTTTCAGCACGGCCTGCTGGGCCGTGATGGCGCTCTTGCAGTCGCGCTGGGCGTAATAGGCGTTGCCCAGCCAGTATTGCGCGTTGGCCGCGTAGGCCGATTCCGGATAGCGTTTCACGAAGCCGTCCAGGGCCGTCACGGCGCCTTTGTAGTCGCCCGACTTGAACAGGCCGAACGCGGATTCGTATGCGCTTTGCTCGGACACGCCCACGGCCGCTTCCTGGCCGTCGATGGTGACCTGGCGCGGTTCGAGCTTGCGCAGGCGCGCGTCGATATCGGTGTAGAAATCCTTCTGGCGCTTTTGCGTGTTTGCCAGGTCGTTGCCCAGTACTTCGATCTGGCCGCGCAGGCGGGCGATCTCCTGCATGGTCTGGTCGTGCTGGTTGAGCAGGCTCAAGGTGCTGGTCTTGTCCGCCTTGGCGTCGATGCGGCTGTTCAGGTCGCGCGCCATGGCGTCGACCTTGGCGCGCAGCTCGAGGATGGCCTTGCGTGCTTCGTCGTCATCGAACAGGGCGGCGTTGGCGTGCAGGGGCAGGTAGGCAAACGCGGCCATCAAGGCGGCGGCGACGCCGGCTTTCGAGAATGTCATCATGAGTCGGGCTTTCAAAAGTTACGCAAACATGCAAACGGGGCGCCGGGCGGTGAATCACCGCGCTGCGCCCCATTATTATGCCTATGACTGGCCAGTTAGGTAAGCGTCAATGCTGCCGCGCTCACCCCTGAACATCAATAAACGATGTCAGCGCGGCGGTTTTCTGCCCATGCTGCTTCGTTGCTGCCTTGAGCTTTAGGCTTTTCTTTGCCCAGCGACACGGCTTCCATTTGGCCTTCTGGCACGCCCAGGGCTGCCATCGACTTGCGCACGGCTTCAGCACGTTTCTGACCCAGGGCCAGGTTGTACTCAGCGCCACCGCGTTCATCGGTGTTACCTTGGATCAGGATCTTGCGGCTAGGCGTTTTCACCAGGTAGCCAGCGTGGTTTTGCACGACTGGGGTGTCCGCTTCGCGCACGACGTATTTGTCGAAGTCGAAGTAGATGCTGCGGTTGGCCAGCACGCCTTTTGGATCGTCCAGTGGATCGACCGATGCGGTCGTTACTGGCTGAACTTGACGGGTGTCAACTGGAGCGACGACTTTTTCAGGAGCGCGCTCAACCACTGGGGTCTCTGCTACTTTGACTGGGGTGCTGCAGGCGGACAGCAGGGCTGCGGTAGCGGCGATGAAAGCCAAACTTTTAAAGTTACTCATTTTTATTCTCCGGGTCATGGTTAAAGGTGAAACTGTACAGCATTTACTTCATAAAAGGACCCCAGGTGGGCTCCTTGATATTGCCAGCTTGCGTAGTCAAACGCTGTTTGACGCGGCCATCCACCGATACCACTGCCAGCGACTTGCGTCGTCCGGATTCGGTCGCGTACATGATATATTTCCCGTTGGGCGAAAAGCTCGGTGATTCGTCGTTGGCGGTGTCCGACAGGCGCAGTTCCTGGCCACTAGCCAGGTCGAGCGCGTAGAGCTGGAAATTGCCGTCGCGACGGGAAATATAAGCGAGTGTCTTCCCGTCGGACGAAATCCGCGGGCTGATGTTGTAGGAGCCGCCAAACGTCACGCGCTTGGCTTCGCCACCGCTGGTCGACATGCGGTAGATTTGTGGTCCGCCGCTGCGATCGCTGGTGAAATAAATGCTTTGGCCATCGGCCGAGAATTGGGGTTCCGTATCGATGCCGCTGCTGGTGCTGACGCGGCGCAAGCCGCTGCCGTCGGCATTGACGGTGTAGACCTGGGTATGGCCGTCGCGCGACAGGGCCACGGCCAGGCGCGAGCCGTCCGGGCTCCAGCTCGGCGCCGAGTTGCTGCCTTTTTCATTCGACACGATGGTGCGCTGGCGCGTCACCAGGTTTTGCACGTAGACGATGGGCTTTTTCTTTTCGAACGACACATACGCGACCTTGGTGCCGTCCGGCGACCACGACGGCGAAATGATGGGCTCGTTCGAGCGCAGGGCGACCTGGATGCCTTCGCCATCGGCGTCGGCCACTTCCAGGCGGTATTCGCGGCCCGATTGCGTGACGTAGGCGATGCGCGTGGCGAACGCGCCTTTGACGCCCGTCAACTTTTCATAGATATCGTCGGCGATCTTGTGCGCCAGCAAGCGGTTGAATTGCGGCGCGGCCGCATTGTTCATGCTGGAGATCTGGGCGCCCTTGATGGTGTCGAACAGCTTGTAGCGCACGTCCAGGCGGCCATCGGCCATGCTTTGCACGGTGCCGGCCGCCAGCGCGTCGGCGCCGCGCGACTTCCATTGCTCGTAGCTGACGGGCGCCGTTTCCGACACGGGCGCATCGGCGTCGATCAGCTTGAACACGCCGCTGCGCGCCAGGTCGGCCTTGATAATGCCCGACAGCGATTGCGGCGCCGCCGATTCATTGACGAAACTGGCGACAGCTACCGGGATCTGGTTGCTGCCGATCCCCGTAATCTCCACGCGCAGCTGCGCCTGGGCGCCGGAGGCTCCCAGCATCAGGCCGGCGCAGAGCACGACATAGCTCATTTTTTTCATGGTCATCATTTAGGCAAATCCTTCATCTCGAATATGAGTTCAATCTCGCGTTCCACGGTGCCGTCTTTTTTCTTCGGCAGTGGCGACGATTTATTAATGGCGTTTTCCACCGAGCTGTCATACGCCGGCAGGCCGCTACTTTTAATCTTTCGGACCGAAATAATTTCCCCAGTTGGCAGTTGCTCGATCTTGAACACGGCGCGCGGGTTGCCCGGCACGTCCGTGCTACCGCTGTACGCGATATTGCTCTTGATCTTGCTCGTCAGGGCAGCGACATAGCCGCTGTCCTTGCGTGGCGCGGTCGCTTTCGCGGCCGTACCTGTTGTGCCATTGCCTGCCTGCGCCATCAAACGCTTCATGTCATCGGCACGCAATTTGTCGGCTGCCGCTTTTTCAGCCGCCGCTTTTTTCGCCTTGGCCGCTTTTTCGGCCGCCGCTTTTTTATCGGACAGTTCTTTCTCGGCTTTTTCTTCCGCCGCTTTTTCTTTCTCTTTTGCTTGCTTGGCTTTCTCCAGCTTGTCGGCCTTTTCTTTTTCCAGCTTTTCAGCCTTGTCTTTTTCTTTCTGCTTCTGTTTTTCCAGTTCGCGCTTTTCTTCCTCGCGTTCCTTCAATTCCTGCTTGCGGCGTTCTTCCGCTGCCGCTTTGTCTTTTTCTTCTTTCAGCTTGGCCTTCTTGCGTTCGAGGGCGATCTCCGCCTCGCGCAGGTCGACCTTCGGCTCGGGCGCGGCCACGGGCGGCGGTGGCGGCGGGGCCGGCTGTTCCACTTGCGGTTCCGGCGGCGGCGCCGGTGTCGGTTCCGGTTCCGTCGCCACTTCGGGCGGCGGCGCGGCCGTCTGCACTTTCAGGTCCCATACTTCCGCTTCGACGGCGACAGGTTCCGTATTTTGCCAGTGTACGCCCACCCACAGGAAAAACAGCAGGCCAAGGTGCATCGCCAGCGCCAGGCCCAGCGAGGGCCAGCGGCTGCGTTCGCGCGGCACGCTGTAGGGCTTGCCGAGTACATGGTCGATTTGTTTGGTCTGCAAAGTCTAGTCTATCTAAAAACGGTCAAGTCTGGAAACAGGGTGCTGCGCTTACTTGGTGGCCAGGCCGACGCGGGTAATGCCCATCTTTTTCGCTTCCGAAATGAGCTGGATCACATCGTCGTACTTGCTTTCCTTGTCGCCCGCGATCATCACGGGATAGTCGGGATTGCTTTCGTGCAAACCGCGCAGCTTGCGCAGCAGGGCGTCGCGGTTCGGTTCCGTTTCCGGCGACAGCTGTTCCTTGCCGATGACGCCGATCGACAGCGAACCATTCGGCTTCAGCACGATCTGAATATAGTCATCGGGCGGTTTCGCCGACCTTTCCGCGTTGGGCAAGTTCACCACGCTGGGATTGTTCGACGACGGCATCACCATGAAAATGATCAGCAGCACCAGCATCACGTCGATATACGGCACGACGTTGATCTCGGACTTGAACTTGCGGCCACGGCCACCGCGCATGCCGCCACTATTAAAGGAGGAACCCATGAAACTTGCTCCCTCTTAGCGCGACTGGCGCTGCAGGATGTTGGAGAATTCCTCGACGAAGCTCTCGAAGCGGATCGCCAGGCGGTCGATGTCATGCGAAAAACGGTTGTAGGCGACGACGGCGGGAATGGCCGCGAACAGGCCGATGGCGGTGGCGATCAGCGCTTCGGCAATGCCGGGCGCGACGGCGGCCAGGGTGGCTTGCTGCACGTTGGCCAGGCCGCGGAAGGCATTCATGATGCCCCAGACGGTACCGAGCAGGCCGATGTACGGCGAGACGGAGCCGACGGACGCGAGGAAGGCCAGGTGCGATTCGAGCACGTCCATTTCACGCTGGAAGGCGGCACGCATGGCGCGGCGTGCGCCGTCGAGCACGGCGCCGACGTCCAGCGCTTCGCGCGAGCCGTAGGAAGCCTTGCCCTTGATGAACTCGCCCATGCCGGCATCGAAGATGCGGGCCAGCGCGCCGCTCTGGTCGCGGTTGCCGCTGGCGTTCTGGTGCAGCGCATGCAGGTTGCCGCCAGCCCAGAAGCTGCGTTCGAATTCGATGGTTTGCTTGCGCGCCTGGCGCACGGCAAACATCTTGCGGAAAATGTAGGTCCAGCTGGTCAGGGAAATCAGCAGCAGCAGGGCCATGATCAGTTGCACGATCAAATGGGCATTGGAGATGAGCGCGAGGAAAGAAAGATCTTGTGTAACGTTCATTGGCTGGCAGTCTGTTGGGTGAATTGTCCGGAGGTGGCGGGTAGGGCTCAGGCGGCGCGCATGCGGGCCGCGACTGCATCAGGCACGGCGCGCGGGCGCAGTGCCGAATCGACGCAGCCGATCTTGACGCGTGCCGTGTTGAGCAGGCGGTCGCCGCACCAGGCTTGTTGCAGGAAAACGATGGAGGCACGCCCCATTTTTTCTATGCTTAAGGTTAATCTTACCGTGTCATCGAGCCTGGCTGGCGCATGATAGTCGGCGTTGACGCTTTTGACAACGAACATCGCGTCATGCTGTTCCAGCAATTCCTGCTGGCCCACGTCGATGGCGCGCAGCCATTCGGTGCGCGCGCGCTCGAAGAATTTCAGGTAGTTAGCGTAATAGACGATGCCGCCGGCGTCGGTGTCTTCATAGTAGACACGTACGTTCCAGGTAAAGACTGAAGGCATGTTTATTGCGCCAGTAGTGAGATTGAGCAACATTTTACGCGATTTTTCTTCTTGTGACTGTGGGCGCTTGCTGGAAAGCCATGCAAAAGCTGCATATAAGTTGCACCGCAGCATTGTAAATCCGGCGTGTGCAATGGCAAGCTTCGTAACATACGCTTACATGCCATGGCCAGGTTTAAGCCCAGCTTAAAAGCCGCGGCCATCCCCGGGGCGGCCTGTGGCCGCGCCCGGGCTGCGATGGCGCGCGGCGATTATAGCCGCACGGTTGCATTCCTTGCTCAATTTGGGTACTTAACTTACAATTTGACTTCCATTACGTCTCACGTGACTGGCGAAAAGTCGGGCGATCTCCATGAATGGCGGTCGGCAAACCGGCGAAAGGTGGGCACCCACCGGGAAACGTGAGATTTTTCATCAGCCGTTCGCCTGGGTAGCCACTATGGAAAAGCACGAAGAGGCTGCCTGTCCAATGTTGTTATTCACTTAACGCCGGCTCCCCTCATTCGATCCAACCTGCCAGTACAAGCACCCTCATACTTGGAGTTTTTACATGTTTGCAAAAGATCACAACCTCGCCAACGTCGATCCTGAATTGTTCGCCGTCATTCAAAAAGAGAACACGCGCCAGCACGACCACATCGAACTGATCGCGTCGGAAAACTACACGTCGCCAGCCGTAATGGAAGCGCAAGGCTCGCAGCTGACGAACAAGTACGCCGAAGGCTACCCGGGCAAGCGCTACTACGGCGGCTGCGAATACGTCGACGTGGCCGAGCAACTGGCCATCGACCGCGTGAAACAGCTGTTTGGCGCCGAATGCGCAAACGTGCAGCCGAATTCCGGCTCGCAGGCGAACCAGGGCGTGTTCTTCGCCATGTTGAAACCAGGCGACCTGATCATGGGTATGTCGCTGGCCGAAGGCGGTCACCTGACCCACGGCATGCCGCTGAACATGTCCGGCAAATGGTTTGACGTCGTGTCGTATGGCTTGACGGCGGAAGAAGACATCGACTACGAGGCGATGGAACGTCTGGCCCGCGAACGCAAGCCAAAGCTGATCATCGCCGGCGCGTCGGCATTCTCGAAAAAGATCGACTTCGAACGCTTCAGCAAGATCGCCAAGGAAGTGGGCGCCTACTTCATGGTCGACATGGCCCACTACGCCGGCTTGATCGCCGCCGGCCTGTACCCGAACCCGGTGCCGTTCGCCGACTTCGTCACCTCGACCACGCACAAATCGTTGCGCGGCCCGCGCGGCGGCATCATCCTGATGAAGGCCGAACACGAAAAAGCCATCAACTCGGCCATCTTTCCTGGTATCCAGGGCGGCCCGCTGATGCACGTGATCGCCGGCAAGGCCGTCGCCTTCAAGGAAGCGCTGAGCCCTGAATTCGTCGAATACCAGAAGCAAGTGATCAAGAACGCCGACGTGCTGGCGAAAACCCTGATCAAGCGCGGCCTGCGCATCGTGTCCGGCGGCACCGAATCGCACGTCATGCTGGTCGACCTGCGCGCCAAGAACCTGACGGGCAAGGAAGCCGAAGCCATCCTCGGTTCCGCGCACATCACCTGCAACAAGAACGGCATCCCGAACGACCCGCAAAAACCGTTCGTCACCTCGGGCATCCGCCTGGGCAGCCCGGCGATGACGACGCGCGGTTTCAAGGAAGCGCAAGCGGAAGAAGTGGGCAACCTGATCGCCGACGTGCTGGACAATCCGCATGACGCCGCCACCATCGAGCGCGTGAAAGCGGCCGTGAAAGTACTGGCCGACGCGCACCCAGTGTACGCAGCATAATTATTTGTCCAGAATGTGTCATACGGAGTAAGATTCTGTATGACACATTCCAGTCGTGCCCAAGGGCGCCCGGAGTGATTCGGGCGCCCTTTGTACAAGGGCGGCGATTTCCCGTAATTATTACTATAAAGTTGTAGCCAGCCCATGAAATGTCCATTTTGCCAGCACGGCGACACCCAGGTTCTCGATACGCGCGTATCGGAGGAAGGGGATGCCATTCGGCGCCGCCGCCGCTGCGGCAAATGCGACAAGCGTTTTACCACGTACGAACGCATTGAACTTATCATGCCGGCCGTCGTCAAAAAGAATGGCAGCCGGACGGAGTTCGCTGCGGATAAGTTGCGCGGCAGTTTGATGCTGGCCTTGCGTAAGCGTCCCGTCGCGGCCGCCTCTGTGGATACGGCCATCGCGTCCATCCAGGAAAAGCTGCTCACCAGCGGCTTGCGCGAAGTCGAATCCGGCTATATCGGCGAACTCGTCATGCAGGAACTCAAGCGCCTGGACAAGATCGCCTACATCCGCTTTGCCTCCGTCTACAAGAATTTCGAAGACCTGGCCGAGTTCCAGGACGCGATCGCTGAAGTGGGCCAGGCGCGCAAGCCCTGACGCTCACCCGGACATTCACTTTGCCGTCAGCGGGGCCGCTCCAGCGCCCCGTGTTCACCATGCCAGCGCTTGCCTTGCAAGCGGTCTGATCAATACCAACGCCGTTCTTCTCGACTTATCATCGCTCTGTTTGCGCTAGCGCAGACGCGGGTTTTTGCGCGCGCCTATCTTGTAGCTGGGCCGCCTGTTCCTGCGGCTCTTTCTGCGGAAGGGAGTAGCGCATGCGCAAGGACGGTCGCACTATGTTTCCTGCGGATGGCAGCAGCCTCGTCGAAGTGCTGGTGTCGCTGCTGCTGTTGGCGCTGGGCCTGCTGGGCGCCAGCATCCTGCAATTGAACGCCCTGCGCGCGCGCCACGAGTCGGCGCTGCTGTCGGCGGGCGTGCAACTGGCCGCCGGCATGGCCGAGCGCATGCGCGCGAACAACGTGCTCATGAATGGCCCCGATGCGGGCAATCCCTACCTGAACGTGGCATATGCGGCGGCGGACGGCGCCGAAGCTGGCGGTGGCGCGCCGGACTGTCTTGGCGCTGCCGCCTGCGGCGCGGCCGAACTGGCGCAATTCGACATCGCCGAATGGAAGCAGGGGCTGCACGCGGCCTTGCCCGGCGCGCGCCTGCGCATCTGCCGCGACCTTGCCGCGTGGGATGCCGCCGCCCAGGGCTTGCAGTGGGCGTGCAGCGGCGGCAAGGGGGCGCCCATCGTCATCAAGCTGGGCTGGCGCGGCCGGCTGCCCGATGGCTCGCCCGCCGTGAATGCGGCAGGCGAGTCGCTGCCCAGGCTGGCATTCCAGCTGGGCGGGGGCGGCGCATGAACGGCGGGCATCGTGGCATGAGCCTGGTCGAATTGCTGGTGGCCCTGTCGCTGGGTGCGCTGTTGATGCTGGCCGCCAGTAGCGTGCTGCTGGCGGCCAGCGGCAGCTATGGCGACCAGTCCGCCAGCGCTCGCCTGGATGACAACGCCCGCTATGCGCTCGACGCCATCGCCCGCGCCGTGCGCCAGACGGCGTATGTGAATTGGGACAGCAGCGCCGCGCCCGTCGCCCATGCGGATTACGACAGCGCGAATATCGCCGGTCTCGACGCGCGCAGCCTGGGCAAGAACAGCGACGGCATCAGCGGCGCGCTGCCCGGCGCCCTGCATGGCAGCGACGTGCTGGCCTTGCGCTATTACGGCGCCGGCAAGGAAGAGGGCGGCGACGGTTCCGTGCTCAATTGCGCCGGCTTCGGCGTGGGCGCCGCGCAAACGGAGGCGCAGCGGGGCTGGAGCATTTTCTACGTGGCGCAGGGCGCCGATGGCGAAGGCGAGCTGCGCTGCAAATACCGGGGCGCGAACGGCTGGGGCGCGGACGCCGTCATCCGTGGCGTCGATGCTTTCCAGGTGCTGTATGGCCTCGACACGGATACGCCGCCTGACGGCGTGGCGAACCGCTATGTCAACGCCAGCACGCTCGACGCCTACGATGCGGCGCTGCTGCTGGAGGGGGCGGACGCGGCTGCGCGCCAGCGCGATTTTCAACGGCGCACGCACTGGAAACGCGTGGCCAGCGTGCGCGTGGCGCTGTTGCTGCATGGCGAGGCGGAACCGGCTGACAAGATGGCGGAACTGGGGCCGGCGCAGTTCGACCTGTTCGGCAAGGCGTATGCCGAGGCGCATGGCGCCGGCGACACGGGCGTGCGCATCGCGCGCGCATCCTTGCCTGCCGCGACGCGTTCGCGGCTGCGGCAACTGGTGCAGACGAGCATCATGCTGCGCAACGGGCCGGCCTAGGCGGGCGGCGCGATGGCTGGCGCGGGCGTCCGCTGTTGCGTGCCTTGGCGCCCACCTCGTGCGCGATGCGGCGGCGCCACCCTCGTGTATGTGCTGTGCCTGCTGGTGATCATCTTGTTGCTGGGCATTTCGGCGGCGCAGATGGCCTTGCAGGGAGAAAAGGCGGCGCGCGGCGAGCGCGACCGGCAGATCGCGTTTCAGGCGGCGGAGGAGGCACTGGTGGATGCGCAAAACGATATCGAAGGCTTGCCCGGCGCGCCGGGACGCAGCAGCCTCTTCGCGCCAGGCAGTGCGGCCGGGTTCTCGGACGGCTGCGGCGAGGGAGGCGCGCTGGGCTTGTGCCTGCCCGCGGCCCCGGAGGCGCCGGCCCTCTGGTTGAGCATGGACCTCGATGGCGCAGAAGGAAGCAGCCGCGCCGTGCCGTATGGCCAGTTTACGGGCGCCGTCATGCCGACGGGGCAGGGATTCCTGCCGTCGCGCCGACCCCGCTACCTGATCGAATTGCTGCCGTTTCACCCGCCCGGCGCGCAGGCCACGACAGTGGCCGGCGGCCTGGCTACGGAAAGCTATGTGTACCGCATCACGGCCATCGGTTTTGGCGCGCAGGAAAGCACGCAAGTCGTGCTGCAAAGCTATTACCGCAAGCAGGCGGCGGGAGCGGGGCCATGAGGGCGTCGTGGTTCATCTTGCCGCCCACTTTGCCGTCCACTTTGTGGCCTGCTTTGCGGTCTGCCCGGCGGCATGCCGGCTGCGTCTGGCTGATGCTGTTGGCCTGTCTGGCCAGCCTCTGTTGCGGCGGCGCCCTTGCCGCCGCCGTCCCGCCGGTGACGCTGGCACGGGCCGACGCGGGCTTGCACGGCGCCAGGGTGCCGCCGAATCTGTTGCTCAACCTGTCCTTCACGCATGCGGCAGCCGCTGCCGCGCATGGCGGCGAGTATGCGCCGCAGCGCGAGTACGCAGGGTATTTTCATGCGCGCATGTGCTACAGCTATCCGTATCGCAGCAAGGATGGCGTCATGCTGCCGGACTTGCGCGTAGCGACCGCTTACTTCTCCGTGCTGAAACCGGCCGATGCGCTGCACGGTTGCGGCGGCGATAGTTTCAGCGGCAACTTTCTCAACTGGGCCAGCACCAGCATGCTCGACCTCGTCCGCTACGCGCTGACGGGCGGCGACCGCGTCATCGACGAAGTGCGCAAGACGGTGCTGCAGCGCGCCTACCTGCCTGATGCCGGCAGCCCCATCGACTTTTTTGCCCACCCCGTCTTTTTCCCGCGCAAGGTCTTGCAGGCCGGCGTGGCGGCGGCGACGCCATTTGCGCTGGCGCAACTGGCCATCGTGTCCTGCCGCAACCGCCTGCTGTTCGGCGACGCCAGCCTTGGTCAGTCTGCGGGCGGCACTTGCGATGCGCCTGGCCTTGCTGCCACGCACGGGGTGTTCCTCGCGCGCGTGCGCGTGTGCGACGCTGATGAGGGGCCGCTGCGCGACGACTTGTGCCTGGCGTATGGTAAGAACTACAAGCCGGTGGGTGCCGTGCAGCGCCATGGCGGCAGGGTGCGCGTGGGCGTGTTTGGTCATTTGAACGGCATGCCCGCCAGCGCAGGCCCCGTGTATGGCGGCGTGCTGCGCGCGCCGCTGGCCCATGTGGGCAGGCAGCGCTGGACGGCGCCCGACTATTTGCCGCAAGACAATGCCGGCGCCGAGTGGAATCCCGCCACCGGCGTGTATGTGGCCGAAGCTGCGGCCCAGGGCGCGGGCCTTGGCGGCGGGGTGACCGCTTACATCAATGGCCTGGGCCGCGGCAATGCGGGGCATCCTGGCGCGTACGCCAGGGCGGCGGCGCTGGCCGAATTGCTGTACGAATCGCTGCGCTACCTGCAGGGACGGCAAGCGAGCGCCCCGGTGCCGCCTGCCACGGCCCCGCCTGCCATCGACGACGGCTTGCCGGTCGTGACCCAATGGAGCGACCCGCAAACGGCCAGTTGCCAGCGACATATCGTCGTCAGCCTCGGCGATGCGGGCATGGCGGGCGACCGTTACGTGCCCGGCAATGTCCCGGTCACTCCCGCCGCATCCGGCGACCGCGCCCGCGCGCCGGACGGTTTTGCGCCGCCGCCGTTCGATGCGATGGCCTGGACGCATGCGGTGGGCAGCCTGGAAAGCGGCGGCATGCCCGGCAATCCCGCGCCACGGCCGGAGCTGGCGGCGCTGGAATTGCTGGCCGACGGGGCGGGCGGCGCCAGCTACCATGCGGCGGGCCTGGCCTACTGGTCGCACGTGCAGGCTCTGCGTCCCGGCGGCAAGAACGACGGCGGTGCAAAGGTCGAGCACTATGCGGGCGACTTGCGCCAGGGCGACCCGGCCGGCGAATCTGCTGCCACTCCCGCCTCTACACCCTTGCTGCTGGCGTCCAAGTATGGCGGCTTTCTCGATGCGAATGGCGACGCCAACCCCTTCAAGAGCGCGACGGGCGGCGCGCTGGATGAATGGAGCCTGGACGGCCGCTGGCCCGGTCATTACTTGCCCGGCAGCGATCCGGCCGCCCTGATCGCGGGACTGCGCGCAGCCTTCGCGGCAGCCGATAAGGGCACCTTGCCGGCGGCGCTCGCAGGACCGGCCCTGATGGCGCTGGCCACCGGCACGGAAGAGGCATACTGGTTCCAGACGCAGCTGCGCCTGGCCGATGGCGGCATGACTGTGTCGCGCACCGCGTTTGCCGTGGGGGCCGATGGCGCACTGCTTCCCGGCAAGCCATGGTGGATTGCCGGCGGACAGGACAAGCCCGTGCCGGATGGCGCGCCTGCGTCCTTGCGTCCCGTCTACACGCTCGACGCCCAGGGCAGCCTGATGCCGCTGGCCTGGAACCGCCTCGACGCAGTGCAGCGCGGCGCATTCGACAGTGGCGATGGCCGGGGCGAGGCGCGCCTGGCGTACCTGCTGGGCCAGCGCACGCACGAGGTGGGCCAGCCAGGCGGTTTCCTGCGGCGCAGGTCAGGCAGCCTGGGCGCAGCACCCTATGGCAATCTCGTGTACGTGGGCGCGCCCGGGCTGGGCATGCCGGGCACCGGCTATGGCTTGCACCGTCAGGCGCTGCTGCAGCGGCGCAGAATGCTGTACCTGGGCGCCAGCGACGGCTTGCTGCATGCCTTCGATGCGCGCACGGGCAGCGAATTGTTTACCTATCTGCCGCAAGCGCTGCTGCACCTTGCGCCAGCCGCTGCGAGCACTCACTACAGCTCCGGCCCGCTGCTTGACGGCGCGGCGGCCACGGCGGAAGTGCTGGCGCTGGGACATTGGAAGACGGTGCTGGTGTCGGGCATGGGCGGCGGGGCGCAGGGCGTGTTTGCGCTCGATATCACCGACCCGGCCCGCTTCGCGCAAGACGGGGCGCTGTGGGAATTTACGGACCGCGACGACAGGCTGATGGGCAATGTGCGCGCGCCGCCCGCCTTCGCCCGCATCAATATGGGTGGCAAGGAGGGCGCGCCGGCCTACCGCGACTTTGCCATCGTCGCCAGCGGCTACAACAACCATGTGAACGATGGCAAGGACACGACGGCGCCCGCGTCGGCCGCCGCCATCTTCCTGCTGGCGCTGGACAAGGCCCCCGGCACGCCATGGGTGTTGGGAAGTAATTACTTCCGCCTCAAGGTGCCCGTGGCCAGCGGCGGCGGCCATGACGCTGATGCGGGCGCGAACGCGGATGTGGACGCCATGCCCCGGGCGCTGGGTCCGCCCGCCGTGGTGCCGGGCAGCGACGGCGCGCTGGCGTATATGTATGCGGGTGATTTGCAGGGCAATATCTGGCGCCTCGACATGGCTGGCGGGCCGCCGTGGAAGGAGGGGCAGGGACGCAAGCTCGTCTTTGTCGCGCGTGATGCGCAGGGCCGGCGCCAGCCCGTGACGCAGCAACTGAGCGTGGCCTACGCGCCCGGCGGCGGCTATGTGCTGCTGTTCGGCACGGGCAAGCTGGTCGAAGCGGCCGATACCTGGCCTTCCGCCTTCCTGTCGCAGTCGTTTTATGCCGTGCACGACGATCTGCGGGAATCATCTTCCACGCGCAGCCGGGCCGACCTGGAGCAGCGCAGCCTGGGCGAGGCGACGGGCGGCCTGCGCGTCGACGGCGCCGAATTGCGCTACACGGGCAGCGACGCTATGCGCGGCTGGTACCTCGATTTTATGCAGACCGCGCAGACGGGCGAACGCAGCGTCAGCAGTCCCGTGCTGGCCGCCGGCAAGGTGATCTTCAACACCGTCTTGCCGGGGCGCGACCCTTGCGCCAAGCCGGCCACGCGCCTGTACGTGCTCGATGTGCTGAGCGGCTTTGCCGCCGATGGCGCCGGTGTCGTGCAGGCGGGTGCGCAGACGGGGCGTTTGTTCGATGGCTTGGCGCGCGCGCCGCCGCTGGCGCTCGAACTGAACAGCACGGTGGGCGCCCCGACGGCGGCAGGGCGGGCCGAGGGGCGCAAGGAACTGGCCGTGCTGCAACCGGGCTTGCCTGGCGCAGCCAGCGGGGCGGCGCTCAAGGTCGTCAGCGCGCCGCTGCCGGCCCGGCGCCTCAGCTGGCGCGAAGTGGCGAACTGGCGCGAATTGCACGAGGCGGCCAAGAAAAAATAGGCATGGCAAGGCCGGCGCAGCGTATCGGCTGGGGCTGTTTGGAAAGGGGGAAATCGCATGGGGACGTTGGCAAGGCGGAACTGGTGCACTGCAAACGGAAGCGCTCCTGCTGCCAACCCGCCGGGCTTCAGCCTGATCGAACTGCTGGCCGTGCTGGCGATCGTGAGCCTGTTGCTGGCGCTGGCCGCGCCCGCTTACCATGGCCATGTCGTGCGCGCCAAGCGGGTGCAGGGGCAGGCGGCCCTGCTGCGCCTGATGCAGCAACAGGAGCGCTATTATTCGCAAAACAATCACTATCTGGCCTTTTCCTCGGCGTCGCCCGCGCCGCAGGCGCAGCAGTTTCCCTGGTGGTCCGGCGAAGGACCGGCTGCCGGCAGCGCGTATGAAATCGAGGCGCTGGCCTGCCCCGGCGCGACTATCGGGCAATGCGTGCTGTTGCGGGCCATGCCGGGCACGGCCAAGGTCGATGCGCAATTCCAGGATGCCGATTGCGGCGTCCTGTCCTTGAACAGCACGGGCCAGCGCGGCAGCAGCGGTCCCGCCAGCCATTGCTGGCCCTAGGCCATGGTTGCGCTGGCGCGGGCACGAGGCAGCGGGGATTCACTGTCATGCCGCCTTTCGCCTTCCTGCGGCCGGCCCTGGTTTGTCCGTTCGCGCAAGCAGCCACGCCGGGCGGGGCATACCTTGCTCGAATTGCTGGCCGTGCTGGCGATTGCCGCGCTGCTGGCGGCCGCCGCCATGCCCAGTCTGCAGCAGGTGCTGGCGCGCCAGCAGGTGCGGGCGGCGGCCACGGACTTGTTCTCGGCCATCGAATTGACGCGGGCGCAGGCGATGGCGCGGGGGCAGCGCGTGCTGCTGATGCCGGCCGGGCCCGGTGGCGTGGATTGGCGCACGGGCTGGCTGGCATTCATCGACCGCAATGCCAACCTGGCGTTCGATGGCGATGACGAATTGCTGTTCCGCCAGGGGCCGCTGCCGGAGGGCATCACTGCCCAGTTCGTGTTTTCGTCGGCCACGGCGCCGTTTTATATCGCCTACAATGGCGCAGGCCGCAGTTGCAGCGCGACCAATAGCCTGGCGGCGCGCTGGGGGACCCTGTCCCTGGCTTTGGGAAAGCAGGTGCGCCATATTAAAATCAATATGCTGGGCAGGGTGCGCGTGTGCGACCCGCAGCAGCAAGCGGCCAATTGCAGCGGCGTGGCCGACAGTTCGTAATCCGACTCACCTATCACTCACTATCAAAGAAGCCCGTGGAAATACTCAACGATATCGATGGCATGCGCCTGGCGCTGGAATGGGCGGCGCGCGGTTTGTACACGACCTCGCCCAATCCCCGCATCGGCTGCGTGATCGTCAAGGATGGCCAGGTGATCGGCGCCGGCGTGACGCAGGCGGCCGGGCAGGATCATGCCGAGGTGCAAGCCTTGGCCAATGCGGCGGCGCGCGGCAACGACGTGCGCGGCGCCACGGCCTATGTCACCCTGGAGCCGTGCAACCACCATGGCCGCACGCCGCCATGCTCCGATGCGCTCGTGCGCGCGGGGCTGGGCCGAGTCGTGGCCGCCATGACGGATCCGAATCCGCTGGTGGCAGGGCAGGGGCTGGCCAAGCTGGAAGCGGCCGGCATTGCCGTCACGACGGATGTGCTGGCCGACGAGGCGCATGAAATGAATATCGGTTTCTTTTCGCGCATGCAGCGCGGCAAGCCGTGGGTGCGCTTGAAAACGGCGGCCAGCCTGGACGGCATGACGGCCTTGCACAATGGCCAGAGCCAGTGGATCACGGGGCCGGCAGCGCGCGCCGACGGCCACGCCTGGCGCGCGCGCGCCTGCGCCATCCTGACGGGCATCGGCACGGTCAAGGCGGACGACCCGCAACTGAACGTGCGCGCCGTCGAGACGCCGCGCCAGCCGCGCCGCATCGTCGTCGACAGCCGGCTCGACATCAGCCTCGACGCGCGCATCCTGCAGGGCGGCGGCACGTGGATCGTGGCGGCCGTCGCCAACCCGGAGAAACAGGCGCAACTGCAGGCGCTGGGTGCCGAAGTCATCCTGTTGCCGAACGCGGCCGGCAAGGTCGACCTGGCCGCGCTGATGCTGGAACTGGGACGCCGGCAAATCAATGAAGTCCACGTCGAGGCAGGCGCCAAACTGAACGGTTCGCTGATCCGCGAAGGCTGCGTCGACGAGTTGCTGGTCTACCTGGCGCCCACCTTGCTGGGCGATGCGCAAGGCATGTTTACCTTGCCCGCCTTGACGGATATCAAGCAGCAGCGCACTTTGCAATTTCACCAGGTTCAGCAAGTGGGCGAAGATGTGCGTATCCTTGCAAGATTCGCCCAGCGTACTTAATAGATTTACACTTTTTATAAGGTTAGCTCCATGTTTACAGGAATTGTTGCCGCCATCGGCAAGATTGAAACCGTGCAACCGCTCGACGGCGGCCTCGATGCAGGCGTGCGCCTGAATATTCACGCGGGCGGTTTGCCGCTGGCCGACGTGGCCCTGGGCGATTCGATCGCCATCAATGGCGCCTGCATGACGGTGGTGGAAAAGTCGGACACGGGTTTTGCCGTCGATGTCTCGCGTGAAAGCCTCAATTGCACCGTGGGCCTCGATACCACCACGGAAGTGAACCTGGAAAAAGCCCTGACCCTGGCCGAGCGCCTGGGCGGCCACCTGGTGTCCGGCCACGTCGACGGCCTGGGCATCGTGCGCAAGTTCGAAGCCGTGGGCGAATCGTGGGAACTGGTGATCGAAGCGCCGCACGAACTGGCGAAATACCTGGCCTTCAAGGGTTCCGTCGTCGTCAATGGCGTGTCGCTGACCGTCAACCGCGTGGAAGACCTGGGCGCGGGCGCCGTCAACGGCTGCCGCTTCTCGATCAACCTGATCCCGCACACGATCGCCATGACGACCTTGAAACATTTGACGGTCGATGGCAAGGTCAACCTGGAAATCGACCTGATCGCCCGCTATGTCGAGCGCATGCTGTCGCTGGACAAGGCCGCCGCCTGATATAAAAGCTGAACAGGGCAACACAGCCGCCTTGCCAGGCGTGTGTTGCTTTTCTTGCAGACGTGCATACTATGAAGCTTTCCGCAGTGGAGGCTAGCCATGGACCCGATTTCGCGCGCAACCGTGCCCAACACCATCCCGGCCACGTCCCGCGTGGGCGCAACGGCACCTCTGGCGCCGGCGCAGCCCGTGCCGGCATCTGGCGCGGCGGCTGCCCTTGCAATACTTTCCTCGACGCAGGTAGACATCTCCCCGCTGGGCCAGTTCCTGTCCGGCGTGGCCTTGTCGCGCCGGCAACTGCTGGCCTTGCAGGGCGCCACGGAAGAGGCCAGGGCGGCAAATACCCCCGTGAATGTCAATGACGACTTGCTGGCGCTGGCGCGGCAACTGACGGAATCGTTCGCCCAGCTGCAAACGAGCGGCATCGACGCCAGCCAGCTGGCCACGGCCGGCGACACGCCGGGCAGCCTGGCGCAGCGCTACGATTTATTGTCGGGCGACGGCACGACGGATGCAGCCACGGCGCTGGCGCAGGACGGCAGCTTGCTTACGCAAGCACAACTGGCCCGCATCGGCATCGACTTGCGCAATGAAGATGTCGATGCGGCAACGTTGCAAGCAGCGTATGCGGCCGACAGCAATGCCACCCTGGACGCATTGCAACAGGGAACGGAGGTGCTGGCGCAAGTGGGCGCCGTGCTGGCCCGGCAGCAGGGCGCACCGCTGGCGGCCGGTGTCGAAGCGGATTTGACGGGAGAAACACTGCCGTCCGGCGCCGTACAGGCGTCGCAGGCCGCGCAGCAGCCCGTCGACGTGGCGCCGCCGCAGACGGCCGCCATTGCGCAGCGGCAACTGGAACTGCAGCGGCAACTGGAAGCGGAAGAACTGAACCTGGACTTGCAGGAGCTGCGGCCCCAGCCGCCAGCGCAACAGGCCGACAATGCCGCGGACTTGCTGCAGACGCAGCGCACGGACAACCTGCGCATCGATGCCCAGCGCCTGGATGCCGAACGCATGAATACAGATCAGCAGGCGCAGCAACAGGACGCTGCGCGCGTGGATGAGCTGCGCCAGGGGCAAGTACGGCAGCAGGGCTTGCAGCAGCAGGCGCAAGCGGCGGCGGACGATGCGGTACGGGCGCAGCTGGCCGCCAGCGACGCGCAGATGGCGGCCCAGGCGGCATCCGACCGGGCCCAGTCGCTGGCGCGCGCAGCGCAGGGACAAGCCGATGCGGGCCTGGCGACGGCGCAAGCCCAGCTGGCCCAGCAAAATGCGCAGGCGCAAGAGCTGGCCGCGCAAAACGCGGGCATGGCCGTGCCGCCGCCTTCCTCGCAAGACCCGTCCGTGGCGGCGGCCATCGCCGCGTATAACCTGAACAATGCAGCCCTGAATCCCGGCTTGATGAACCGGCCACTGCCGGCCAGCGACTCGCGCCTGCCGCTGGTGGCGCCCGTCGCTGCCGTGGAGCCCGTCAAGCCCGTGACGAAAATCTAGGGCAGCAGGGTGGCGTACAGCGTGATATTGGCTTTCAGTAGCTTCGACACGGGGCAGCCGGCCTTGGCCTTGGCCGTCAATTCCTCGAATTGAGCCTGGCTGGCGCCGGGGATTTTCGCTTTCAGGATCAAATGGACGGCCGTGATGGCAAAGCCGTCGTCCACCTTGTCGAGGGTCACTTCGGCCGTCGTTTCCATCTTTTCCGCCGTCAGGCCCGCTTCGCCGAGGATCAGCGACAGGGCCATGGTGAAGCAACCCGCGTGGGCGGCGCCGATCAGTTCCTCGGGATTCGTGCCCGGCTTGCCTTCGAAGCGGCTGGCAAAGCCATAGGGGTATTCCTGCAAGGCGCCGCTGCGCGTGCTGATGGCGCCCTTGCCATCCTTGATGCCGCCTGACCAGATGGCCGATCCGTTGGTTTTCATAGTGCCGCTCCTGTGTGGGGTGTCGCTGCGAAAGGGGCGTCAGCGCCGTGGCGGTGACGGGTTGATCTTATGCTCTTTGCAAGGCCGGCGGCGCGCGTCTTGCCGCCGCCGTGTGCGCTGGATCAGGGAATTGGCGCTTTGCGGGGCAGGTGGTGGCATCCGTGCCGCAAAGCTGTCTTATTTCAGGTCTGCAAGCGCTAAATCCTTTAAAATAGCAGGTTATAAGAAAATTCCCGGAAATTCCCGGAAATTCGCGGAATTTTCGCGCTCGATATTTCAGTTTTTAGTTTCATTAACAACGCCAGGCAAAACCGTCGCGAGCGGAAGGAAGAGGTGGCTGAGAAGCGCAACCGTACGAAGGTACGGTGAGCATCGCAAGCCGCCTATACCGACGCGCAGCAGGTTTTGCCAGGTGTCTTCAGAGGATGAATAATGTCAATATCCAGCACCGAAGAGATCGTCGCTGAATTGCGCGCCGGCCGCATGGTGATACTGGTCGATGAAGAAGACCGGGAAAATGAAGGCGATCTGGTGCTTGCCGCCGATTTCGTGACGCCTGAAGCCATCAATTTCATGATCACGCATGCGCGTGGCCTGGTCTGCCTGACCCTGACGGAAGAGCGTTGCGACGAGCTGAACCTGTCGATGATGACATCGCGCAACGGCACCGCCTACGGCACCAATTTTACCGTGTCCATCGAAGCGGCCGAAGGCGTGACGACGGGCATTTCCGCCGCCGACCGCGCCAAGACCATCCAGGTCGCGGTTGCCAAGGGCACGCAGCCTAGCGATATCGTCCAGCCTGGCCATATCTTCCCGCTGAAAGCGCAAAAAGGCGGCGTGCTGATGCGCGCAGGCCATACGGAAGCCGGTTGCGACCTGACGGCCATGGCCGGCTTGACGCCCGCGTCCGTGATTTGCGAAATCATGAAGGACGACGGCACCATGGCGCGCTTGCCGGACTTGCTGTTGTTTGCCGAGCAACATGGCTTGAAAATCGGCACGATTGCCGACCTGATCCATTACCGCAGCCAGACGGAGTCCCTGGTCGAGCGCGTTGCCGAGCGCACCCTGCATACGGCGCATGGCGAATTCCGTTTGATCGCCTTCCGCGACAAGCCGAGCGCGTCGGCCCATTTGGCCCTCGTGCATGGCGACC
This sequence comes from Janthinobacterium sp. SUN176, assembly GCF_030587335.1. Lineage (NCBI taxonomy): Bacteria > Pseudomonadati > Pseudomonadota > Betaproteobacteria > Burkholderiales > Oxalobacteraceae > Janthinobacterium > Janthinobacterium sp. SUN176. The sequence continues at coordinate 84,228 of NZ_JAPWIA010000001.1, forward strand.
TGGCCCCCGGCCTGGAAGCGCTGGTGCGCGTTCACCAGCCCGTTTCCCTGCTGGACGTGCTGGAAAGCGAAGCGACTACCCACTCGTGGACGGTGGCCGCCTCGATGGCCGCCATCAAGCAGGCCGAGCGGGGCGTGATGGTCTTGCTGAACTGCGGCGAGACGTCGGGCGAGCTGTTTGCCCAGTTCGCTGCGCTCGATACGCCGCAAGCCAAGCCGAAAGGCCGCGCCGCCAGCATGGACTTGCGCAGCTACGGCATCGGCGCGCAAATCCTGCGCGACCTGGGCGTGAGCAAGATGCAATTGCTGGCCAGCCCACGCAAGATGCCGTCGATGGTCGGTTTCGACCTGGAAGTAACAGGTTTTCAGTGCCACCCAGGCCAGGACACCTGACTAAATCTACTGCGCGTCGCGATTTGCGGCCTGTGATGCTCACTGTACCTTCGTACAGTTGCGCTTCTCGACCACAACTCGCTGCCGCTCGCTACGATTTTGTCAGGCGTCGATGTAGAGTAAACGATGGCGACATGTGCATGTCGCCCTGAACCACCAGATTAAAGAGGCATATGATGACCGTAGGAGCATACGAAACTAATTTTGCCGGCGAAGGTTTGCGCGTCGGTATCGTCCAGGCACGATTCAATGAAATCGTCGGTGGTGGCTTGCTGTCGGCATGCCTGGAAGAGTTGAGCAAGCTGGGCGTGGCCGATGAAGATATCCTGCACGTGACCGTGCCGGGCGCCCTGGAAATCCCACTGATTCTGCAAAAAATGGCGGAAACCGAGCAATTCGATGCCCTGATCGCACTGGGCGCCGTGATTCGCGGTGAAACCTACCACTTCGAGCTGGTATCGAACGAATCGGGCGCGGGCATCACGCGCGTCGGTCTCGATTACGGCATCCCCATCGCCAACGCAGTGTTGACGACTGAAAACGACGAGCAAGCGGAAGTACGCATGCTGGTCAAGGGAGCAGAAGCGGCACGCGTGGCAGTGGAAATGGCTAATCTGGCGCAAGCGCTGGAAGAGTTGCAGGACACCGACGAAGACTAAGCGCGTGTGATAAGAATGCCATGGCTGCGTTGCAAGGCCTCGCCGTACTTTCGTACTGTCTTCGGCCTCGCGCCTGGCCCTGACATCCTTCTCACGCACGCTTGAGCCGCGGCTGCGCTGCCTAAAAGCGCACTGCGGTGTCTCGCCGGAATTTGTAGTGAACACGTATTTAAGAACAGGTAACAATCATGACTGAGAAAAATTTGCTCGCCAATCCCAGCAAAAACCGCACGCCGCGTCACCGCGCGCGCGAGTTTGCGCTGCAGGGCTTGTACCAGTGGCTGCTGAACAATGAAGACGCGACTACCGTCGTGAACAATATTCGCGCCGCGCATGGTTTCGACAAGGCCGATGGCGATCATTTCACGGTGTTGCTGTACGGCGCCATCAAGGATTCGCTGGCGCTGCGCGAAAGCATGGCACCCTTGATCGACCGCAATATCGCGGAACTGTCGCCCATCGAACACGGCATCCTGCTGATCGGCGCTTTCGAGCTGAAGAACAACATGGAAATCCCGTACCGCGTCGTCATCAACGAAGCGGTCGAGCTGGCCAAGTCGTTTGGCGGTATCGATGGCCACAAGTATGTGAACGGCGTGCTGGATAAATTGGCAGTGAAATTCCGCGAGGAAGAAGTGGGCGCCAACAAGCGCAAGTAATATAGAGAGCAGTTCCTGCGGCCAGTGCCGCAGGGCAATAAAAAAGCCACCGGCACTTGCGTGCGGTGGCTTTTTTACTGGGTGCTGCTTTTTGGATGCCCCTGTGAGGGCTTTTAAAGGGTCACAGGCCGGCGATCTCGTTGTGGGGCAGTACTTTGATGGTGATGCCGCTTTCCGCTGCCGGCGCCTTGGCTGGCGCTGGCGTGTTCGATGCCATCACCGGCGTCGTCGTCGGCACGCGCTGGCCGGCCGACACTTGTTTCAGGCGGCGGTATTCGGCCAGCACGCGCGAGCCGTAGCCCGAGTCGGTGGCGAAGTTGGCGGCGCCCACGTAGGTTTTGAGGCCCGCTTCGACGGAACCGCCACGCGTGACGTAGTCTTTCAGGATCAGCGAGCCGACGCGGATGTTGGCGACCGGGTTCAGCGCTGCTTGCACGCCGCCCATTTCCTGGAAGCGCTCATGGTGTACTTTCGACATGACTTGCATCAAGCCTTGCGCGCCGACGGGGCTTTCCGCGAACGGGTTCAAGCCCGATTCGATGGCCATCACGGCCAGGATCAGCAGCGGGTCCAGCTTGATTTCGCGGGCCGTCAGGTAAGCCGTCGAGACGAGCATATTGGTCGCGTCGTTGGCCACGCGGTAGCGCTTGGAGAGCCAGTTGGTAACCCATTGCTGCTGCTTTTGCGTGCCCAGCAAGGCTTTTTCTTCCTTGGTCAGCGGGGTATCGCTGGCGGCGGCCGTCTGCACGGAAGCAGGCGCTTCCATCAGTGCGGACAGGGCCGGTGCTTCAACGGCTTGCGCCTCTGCCATCGGCAGCGGGAACAGGCTGTGCGTCAGTTGCTTGCCCAGGTCAGGGCGGAACATCAGCAGGGCGATCAGTGCCAGGGCGGAAATGCCGAAGACTGTCAGTGTGTGTTGTGCCGTGGTCAAAACGCCACGTGCCGAAATGGCCTGTGCGCGGGCGCGCAAGCGCGCCAACGCTGGCTGGCCAGCCACGGTTGAAGCAGGCAATGCTGCTTCAGTGCTACGATGAGTCATAGAGTTCCCCGAAATGTCGCGTCAACAGGCAGTCCCTCCGCGGTCTCGCGGTGTTGTGGGTACTGCCAATGCCGTGCATCAGAAATATCATCGTTTCCGCCGCGTATGGATGCGTGCGAGAAACGCCGTCATTGCTTGCTTGAGCTGATCGGTCCCGTTTTTGGTATTGGATCAGTCGCAATACAACTTTTACCGGGGGTAAGGCAGACGCCTTTTGAAAACACTCCTTAAAATGTCATGTGGAGCCCCGACTCCGTGAATGAAAGAGAAACGCTAAAATCAAGCTCTGGGCCGGCGTGCTCTTTCAAGTTGGGCGAATTGTAGAAGCCGTTTTATATCAAGTCAATACTAACGAATCGTTTCTTTATTACTTTTATGTCTTACTTTTTGACTTGCATTGTGCCAAAAGCCAATAAAATCAATTACTTGGCATAGATCCTTCAGCAACGGCGTCCGACGTCAAAAAAAATTAAAAACACATGAAATATTCAGATTTGCGAGATTTTATTTCTCAACTGCAACAAATGGGTGAACTTAAGCTCATTTCGACCCCCATTTCACCGATTTTGGAGATGACGGAAGTTTGCGACCGCACCTTGCGCGCAGGCGGACCGGCCTTGCTGTTCAATAACCCGACGGGATACGACATGCCGGTGCTGGGCAATCTGTTCGGCACCACGCGTCGCGTGGCGCTGGGCATGGGCGCGGAAGATGTCAGTGAACTGCGCAAGATCGGCCATGTGCTGGCGCGGCTGAAGGAGCCGGAGCCGCCGAAGGATTTCAAGGACTTGCTGGGCCTCGGTTCCCTGGTGAAATCCGTGTGGGACATGTCGCCGAAGGAGTTGCGCGGCGCGAAGTGCCAGGAAATCGTCTGGGAAGGCAGCGACGTCGACCTGGCGCGCCTGCCGATCCAGCATTGCTGGCCCGGCGACGTCGCTCCCCTGATCACGTGGGGCCTGGTGATCACCAAGGGCCCGAACAAGAAGCGGCAAAACCTGGGCATTTACCGCCAGCAAGTGCTGGGGCGTAATAAAGTCATCATGCGCTGGCTGGCGCACCGGGGCGGGGCGCTGGACTTCCGCGAGCACGCGATCCAGAGCAAGGGCAAGCCGTATCCGATCGCCGTCGCGCTGGGCGCCGATCCCGCTACTATATTAGGGGCCGTCACGCCGGTGCCGGACAGCCTGTCCGAATACCAGTTCGCCGGCTTGCTGCGCGGCAGCCGCACGGAGCTGGTGAAAGCCATCGGCAGCGAGCTGCGCGTGCCCGCGTCCGCCGAAATCGTGCTCGAAGGCCATATCTATCCGGATGAAAACCATCCGAGCGGCTACGAGCACGCGCTGGAAGGGCCGTATGGCGACCACACGGGCTACTATAATGAGCAGGACAGTTTCCCTGTGTTTACCATCGACCGCATCACCATGCGCCGCGACCCGATCTACCACTCCACGTATACAGGCAAACCGCCGGACGAACCGGCCGTGCTGGGTCTGGCCCTGAATGAAGTGTTCGTGCCCCTGCTGCAAAAGCAGTTCAGCGAAATCACCGACTTCTATCTGCCGCCCGAAGGCTGCAGCTACCGCATGGCCGTGGTGCAGATCAAGAAACAGTACGCGGGCCACGCCAAGCGCGTGATGTTCGGCGTGTGGAGCTTCCTGCGCCAGTTCATGTATACCAAGTTCATCGTGGTGGTCGACGAAGACGTGAATATCCGCGACTGGAAAGAGGTCATCTGGGCCATCACGACGCGGGTCGACCCCATCCGCGACACGACCCTGGTCGACAACACGCCCATCGATTACCTGGACTTCGCCTCGCCGGTCAGCGGCCTGGGCAGCAAGATGGGCATCGATGCGACGAATAAATGGCCGGGCGAAACGACGCGCGAATGGGGCACGACGATCGCCATGACGCCGGAAGTGAAGGCGAAGGTGGATGGCATCTGGCAAGAGCTGGGGCTGTAGAACGGCTGGGGTCAGACCCTCAACACCGCTGACGCAATGGTCATTGCCAACTTGACCGGGGGGCTGACCCCGGATTTCAGCTTGCTTCCCCAATCGGGCGCAGGTCGGTTATAATTGTCCCCGGCGGGCCCCTGCGCATCGTGGCATGGCTAACCTGGTCAGGTCGGGAACGAAGCAGCCACGGCTATTAACCATGAGTGCCGCAGATCAGGCTCGCCTCCTTCGGGAATGTTTTATCAGGATCGACAATCAAGCTGCCATGGGCAGCTTTTTTGCTTTTACGGCGCCATTTTCTTGCCGGCCCGCAGCATTGCCGGGCTTGCCGTGTTTTCCATATTTCCAGCTGGCCATGTTATACAATTGCTGCTTTGCCGCGTTTGCCATTTTGAATGGCCCGGCCATGAGGCTTGCGCCCGCCGCGCAGGATCACCCGCAAAATCGCATGGTAAAATCTCAGCATGTCCTATCAAGTCCTCGCCCGTAAATACCGCCCCAAGAATTTCGAGACGCTCGTCGGCCAGGAGCACGTCGTGCGCGCGCTCACGCATGCCTTGCACAGCGGCCGATTGCATCACGCCTACCTGTTCACGGGCACGCGCGGCGTCGGCAAGACGACCCTGTCGCGCATCTTGGCCAAGTCGCTCAATTGCATCGGCCCCGATGGCACGGGCGGCATCACGGCCCAGCCGTGCGGCGTGTGCGAAGCGTGCACGGCGATCGACGCGGGACGCTTTGTCGACTATATAGAGATGGATGCGGCGTCGAACCGCGGCGTCGATGAAATGGCGCAGTTGCTGGAACAAGCCGTGTATGCGCCGAGCAATGCCCGCTTCAAGGTCTATATGATCGATGAGGTGCACATGCTGACGAACCACGCGTTCAATTCCATGCTGAAAACGCTGGAAGAGCCGCCCGAGCACGTCAAATTCATCCTGGCCACGACGGACCCGCAAAAGATACCCGTGACCGTGCTGTCGCGCTGCTTGCAGTTCAATCTCAAGCAGATGCCGCCCGGCCACATCATCAGCCACCTGGACAATATCCTGGGACAGGAAGGCATCGCCTTCGAACAGCCGGCCTTGCGCCTGCTGGCCCAGGGCGCCCACGGTTCCATGCGCGACGCGCTGTCGCTGACGGACCAGGCCATCGCGTATGCGGCCGGCGAAGTCACGTTAGATGCCGTGCAGGGCATGCTGGGCGCGCTCGACCAGTCGTACCTGGTGCGCCTGCTCGACGCACTGGCGCAGCAGGATGGCGCCGATTTGCTGGCCGTGGCCGACGAAATGGCGTCGCGCAGCCTGTCGTATAACGGCGCCCTGCAGGATCTGGGTACTTTATTGCACCGCATTGCGCTGGCGCAAACCGTGCCCGCCGCCTTGCCGCAAGATTTGCCTGAATACGCGGATATCGTGCGCCTGGCCGCCGCGTTTGACGCGGAAGAAGTGCAGCTGTTTTACCAGATCGCCGTGCATGGCCGCAATGAACTGGGCCTGGCGCCCGATGAATATGCGGGCTTTACCATGACCCTGCTGCGCATGCTGGCCTTTCGGCCCGGCATAGGCGGCGCCGATGGCGTGCCGGCCGCCGCACCAGCGGCCGCGCCGGGCAACCGTCCCGCCGCCGTGGCCGCCGCGCGCGCCGCGGCAGGCGCATCCGCCCCGGCGGCCCGCGCCGCCACGAACAGCGTGGCCAGCCACGCCGCCGTGACCCCGCCCGCCGTCGTGGCCGCCGCTGCCGCCAGCATGGCGCGCAGCGAAGCGCCGCCGCCGCGCGCGGCTGCTCCGGCACCGGCGCCTGTCGCCGCCCCTGCGCCGCCACCAGCGGCGCCGCCGGCGGCTGCTCCGGCCGCAGCTGCCCCGGCCGCATCGGGCGCCCCGATCAGTTCCGCCCGCGCCGCCATCAATGCGGCGCTGGAAGCGGCCCGCGCCGCCTCGAAAGGCCGTCCCGGCAGCGCGCCGTCGGCGCCATCGTCGGCGCCCAAGCCGGCTGCACCCGCACCGGAGCCGGTCGCCGCGGCGCCAGCCCCGGCCGCACCCGTCCAGGCCGCGCCACCGCCGCCGCCCGCCGCCGCGAAAGCGCCTGCGCCGTGGGACGATGCGCCCCCAGTTGCCGTGATGGAAGCACCGGCGGCCGCTGCGGCGCCCGTGCAGCAGGCGCGTCCTGCCGCGCCGCCGCCAGCGCAGCCGGATGACGACTTGCCGCCGTGGGTCACCGAATTTTCCGACGACAGCGCGTCCGCCGCCGTGTCGGCGCCCGCCGCGCCAAGCAGCGAGCAGCCGGCCGTCGTCATGCCGCAGCGCGCCGCCAAGCAAGCCGCGCCCAGCGGGCCGTATGTGATCACGCCCGTGCCGGGCCTGGATTGGGACGGCAACTGGCCGGCCGTGGCCGCCGTGCTGCCCTTGCGCGGCGTGGCCCAGCAGCTGGCCGTGCAGGCCGAGCTGATCGAATGCCTGCACGACGGCCACAGCACCACGTTCCGCCTGCGCGTGCCCATCGACACGTGGCGCAGTCCCGCCAACGTGGAAAAACTGGCGGCCGCACTCACCGAACGCTTCGGCCGCAAGGTCGCGGTCGACACGGAACTGGGCGCCGTCTGGTACACGGCCAGCGCGGAAGCGCAGGCTCACCGCGAGGCGTGCCAGCTGCAAGCGGAAGCAACCATCGCCAGCGATCCCTTCGTGCTCGACATGAAGCGTGTATTCGACGCTTTTGTTGTGCCGGGAACGATTACCCCTGCACCGGCCGGCTCCGCCGCGCCGACCCTGCATTGATGATTAACACACTCACAAACTGAATTGAACGGAGCATTCTCATGATGAAAAATCAACTGGCTGGCCTGATGAAGCAGGCGCAAGCAATGCAAGACAACATGAAAAAGGCCCAGGAACAACTGGCGCTGGTGGAAGTGGAAGGCCAGTCCGGCGCCGGCCTCGTGAAAATCGTCATGACGTGCAAGAACGACGTCAAGCGCGTGTCCATCGACCCGTCGCTGCTGGCTGACGACAAGGACATGCTGGAAGACCTGGTGGCCGCCGCCTTCAACGACGCCGTGCGCAAGGCGGAAGCGACGTCCGCGGAAAAAATGGCAGGCTTGACTGGCGGCATGAACTTGCCAGCCGGCTTCAAAATGCCATTCTGATGCACTGCCGCATGCGCTCGATCTATGGCACGGGGCAAGGTTGATCCATGTCCAAGTCGCTTGAATTCCTGACCGAGGCGCTGCGGCGCCTGCCCGGCGTCGGCCCCAAGTCGGCGCAGCGGATGGCATTTCATTTGTTGCAGCACGATAGGGAAGGCGCGGCCATGCTGTCGCGCGCCCTGTTCCAGGCCGTCGATGCCGTGCATCACTGCGGCCTGTGCAATACGTTTACCGAACACGAAGTGTGCGAGACCTGTCTCGACGAAGAGCGCGACAAGCGCTTGCTGTGCGTGGTGGAAACGCCCGCCGACCAGCTGATGATCGAGCAGACGCTCACCTACAAGGGCCTGTATTTCGTCCTCATGGGGAGATTGTCTCCGCTGGACGGCATCGGCCCGAAAGATATCCACCTGGAAAAATTGCTGAACCGCGCCAACGATGGCGTGGTCGGCGAAGTGGTGCTGGCCACCAATTTCACGAATGAAGGCGAAGCGACGGCCCACTACATCAGCGAAATGCTGAAGGCGCGGGGCTTGCGCGTGAGCCGCCTGGCCCGCGGCGTGCCCGTGGGCGGCGAACTGGAATACGTCGACGCGGGCACGATTGCCCGCGCGATGCTCGACCGCAGGGCAACCTGAGTACAACATGACAGACGCTTCCGCATCTTCCGGCCCCCTCCAGGGCATCAAAGTCCTGGAACTGGGCACCCTGATCGCGGGGCCGTTCTGTGCCCGCATGCTGGCCGAATTCGGCGCCGATGTGATCAAGATCGAGTCGCCCGATGGCGGCGACCCCATCCGAACCTGGCGAGTGCTGAAAGACGGCACCTCGCTGTGGTGGTCGGTGCAGGCGCGCAACAAGAAAAGTTTAACGCTGAACCTGAAAACGCCCGAGGGCCGCGCCATCGCGCGCCAGCTGGCCCTGGAAGCGGACATCATCATCGAGAATTACCGCCCCGGCGTGCTGGAAAAGTGGGATCTCGGCTACGAGCAGCTCAAGAAAGAGAAACCGTCCCTCATCATGGTGCGCCTGTCCGGCTTTGGTCAGACGGGACCGATGAAGGACTTGCCCGGCTTCGGCGCCATCGGCGAATCCATGGGCGGCTTGCGCTATGTGTCCGGCTTTGCCGACCGTCCGCCCGTGCGCGTGGGCGTGTCCATCGGCGACTCCGTGGCGGCCCTGCACGGCGTGATCGGCGCCATGATGGCGCTGCGCCACCGCGACGTGACGGGTGGCCGGGATGGCGGCGAAGGGCAGATGGTCGACGTGGCCCTGTACGAATCCGTGTTCAACCTGATGGAGTCGCTGGTGCCCGAATACGACCAGGCGGGCGTGGTGCGCGAGCGCACGGGCGGTTCCTTGCCCGGCATCGTGCCCTCGAATACCTACACGACGGGCGACGGCGAAAACATCGTCATCGCGGGCAACGGCGACGCCATCTTCAAGCGGCTGATGCTGGCCATGGGCCGCATCGACATGGCGGGCGACCTGCAGCTGGCGCGCAACGACGGCCGGGTGGCGCGCACACAGGAAATCGACGACGCCATCGGCGCCTGGTGCGCCACGCACACGATCGACAGCGCGCTGGCCGTCTTGACGGCGGCAGACGTCCCCGCCGGGAAGATTTACTCCGTGCGCGACATGCTGAGCGACCCGCAATTCCTCGCCCGCGACATGTTCGAACAACACCATTTCGCCGACGGCACGCCCGTCAAATTGCCCGCCATCAGCCCGAAACTGTCCGCCACGCCGGGCAAGACGCAGTGGCTGGGCCCCACCCTGGGCCAGCACAACGACGAGGTGCTGGCGTCGCTCGGCTATGATGCGGCCGCCATCGCGCGGCTCAAGACTGATGGCGTGGTGTAATTCGCTATTAACCCACAGAATTAAAGCTGGGGTCAGACCCGGCGGGTCTGACCCCGGAATTTGCTTCCCGACTTATTTGATACCGATCATGCCTCCATTGTTCCGCAGCGCGCGTACCGCGCTTGCCCTGGCGTCCGCCGCTGTTCTTCTCTCCGCCTGCGCCAGCTTCTCTTACGACGCACCGATCGCGGGCTTGCGCCTGATCGGCGAACAGCGCATCGCCTTGAAATACCCGTTCGAGGGCACGACGGTGGGCGGCCTGTCCGGCATCGATTACGATGCGGCCAATAACAGCTGGGTGATGGAAAGCGATGACCGCTCGGAAATCAATCCGGCCCGCTTCTACCGCGCCGCGCTCGATTACGACAGCCGCGCATTTGCCGGCGTGACCTTCAACAGCGTGCATTTCTTCACGCAGCCCGACGGCAGCCGCTATCCGAACCTGGCCCATGCCAGGCTGGAGCAGGGCGACCAGGTGGCCGACATCGAAACCATCCGCGTCGATCCGCAGGATGGCAGCCTGTGGTACGGCAGCGAAGGCAACCGCAAGGTGGGTTTGCACCCGTTCGTGCGCCACGCCGATAGCGGCGGCCACTACCTGGCCACCTTGCCCACGCCTGCCATGTTCAAGGTGGCGAAGGATGAAACGGGATCGCGCAACAACATGAGCTTTGAAGCGCTGTCGTTTGCCAGCGATGGCAAGAGCCTGTGGCTGGGCATGGAAGCGGCGCTGTACCATGATGGCCCGCTGGCCACGCCGGATCACGGCTCCGTGGTGCGCATCACGCGCCTGGACCGCGCCGGCACCGTGCTGGGCCAGTACGCGTATCCGATCGAGCCGGTGGCCTCGCGGCCCGCGCCGGGGAAGGAAGCGGACAATGGCGTGTCGGAAATCCTCGCCGTCAACGATCACCAGGTGCTGGTGGTGGAGCGGGCCGGCGTGGAACACGCCGACGGCATCTACACGAATCACGTGCGCATCTACGAGATGGATACGCAGGGCGCCACCGATATCCAAGCCATCCCGGCTCTGGCGGGTGCAAGCTATGTGCCGGCGCGCAAGCGCCTGCTGCTGGACCTGGAAAAGATCGGTTTGCCGCGGGTCGACAATATCGAAGGCATCAGCTGGGGCCCGCGCCTGGAAAACGGCCGCCGCAGCCTGGTGATGATTTCCGACGATAATTTCAACGCCCAGCAAGTCACGCAAATCCTTGCCTTCGAAGTGCTCTAGTTTCCACGCTGGCCAGCTGGCCCCGTTGCCTGGCCAGCATGGCCGTGATCGTGTCGTGCGGCGACGGGTGGCCTAAAAAGTATCCCTGCGCCATGTCGCAGCCGTATTCTTCCAGCATCAGCAGCTGTTCGTCCGTTTCCACGCCCTCGGCCACCACCACCATTTTCAAGCCATGCGCCATGGCGATGATGGCGCGCGTGATGGCCGCGTTTTCCGTATCCTGCGGCAAGCCGGCGATAAAACTCTTGTCGATTTTCAAGGCCCGCACGTCGAAGCGTTTCAGGTAGTTCATCGACGAATAGCCCGTGCCGAAGTCGTCGATGGACAGGTACACGCCGATGCCGCGCAATTGTTCCAGGGTCACCATGGTGGCGCGCGCATCGTCCATCAACGTTCCCTCCGTCAATTCCAGTTCCAGCAGGCGCGCATCGAGGCCCGTGTCGGCCAGGACCGACAGCACGATCTGCATCAGGTTTTCATCCTTGAATTGCTTGGCCGACAGGTTGACGGCCATGCGGATGGCGCACCCGCCGTCGCTTTGCCACGCCTTGGCCTGGTTGCACGCCGTGCGCAGCACCCATTCGCCGATGGGCACGATCAACCCCGTCTCTTCGGCCAGCGGGATGAATTCCGTGGGCGAGATGATGCCCCGTTCGGGATGGCGCCAGCGCACCAGCGCTTCCACGCCGACGATCTGCGTGCTGGGCACGTCGATCTGTGGCTGGTACAGCAGGTACAGCTCGTTGTTTTGCAAGGCTTTCCTCAAGCCTACTTCCATCTTGACGTGGCTCATGATTTCCATCGTCAGCGAGGAGCTGTACAGCTTGGCGTTGTTCTTGCCACAGTTCTTCGCGTGGTACATGGCCGTGTCCGCATATTTCAATAGCGAGTTGCAATCCTCGCCATCTTCCGGATACAGCGAAATGCCGATGCTGGCCGTGACAAAAATCTCGTGTCCTTCGATCATGAAGGGCCGGCGCATGGCTTCCTTGACGCGGTGCGCCACGTTCAGCGCGTCTTCCACCCGTTCCAGGTCGGGAATCAGGATCGTGAATTCGTCGCCGCCCAGGCGCGCCAGGTTGCTGCCGCCGAAGGTGGTTTCAAACTCGTGTTCGGCGCGCAGCACCAGGTCGCTGGGGCGGATGGTTTCGCGCAGGCGCTCGGACACCACCTTGAGCAAATGGTCGCCCACGTCGTGGCCCAGGGTGTCGTTGATGCGCTTGAACGCGTCCAGGTCCATGAACAGCACGGCGAATTTCTTGTCGTGCTCTTTCGAGCGCAGCAGTTCGCGTTCCAAGGTTTCCAGGAACGCTTGCCGGTTGGGGATGCCCGTCAGGCTGTCGCAATACGCGAGGCGGCGGATCTGCTCTTCCGTGCGCTTGCGTTCGCTGATGTCGCGCACCAGGCCCAGTACCTCGTCGGCCCCCGTCGCCACCAGGCGCGCCTCGAAATGGCGCGTGCTGTCTTCGTGCGTGAGCGTGTAGTCGACCGAGCCGATATGCTGCGTGGCCAGCACGGCGTGCGCCTGGTCCAGCAGGCGCGCGGCGATTTCGGGCGGCAGGACGTCGCGGATATGGCTGCCCACGCAGTCGCTGAGGGAAAAGCCGGCGCTGGCGTCGTGGCCCTGTTCGTAGTCGAGATAAAAGCCTTCGCGGTTCAGGCGGAAGAAGGTGTCGGGGATGGCGGCCAGCACGGCGCGGTTGTGCGCGTCGGCGATGCGCAGGCGGGCGATGGCGTCGCTGGCGCGCAGCACGTACAGCACGCGGTGTCCGAGGATGGGCCAGTTGATGGGCTTGGAAATGAAATCCGTGGCGCCCACCTCGTAGGCGCGCGTGACGGCTTCCAGCTCGTCGCCGCCCGTGACCATGATGATGGGCACCGTGCCGCCCACTTCCTGGTGGCGGATTTCGCGGCACACGGCAAAGCCGTCCATGGCCGGCATGTCGACGTCGAGCATGACCAGGTCCGGCCCGCTGTGCTTGTAGCTGGCCAACGCCTGCACGCCGTCCTCGGCCTCGATCACGTCCAGGCCCACCTGCGTGAGCATTTGCCGCATCAGCAGGCGCATCACGGGATCGTCGTCGGCCACCAGCACCAGGCCGCGGGGAGGGGAGAGGGGCGCTGTCATGTCAGTGTTCCTTCACGAGGATGGCGTTCAGCGATTCGCGTACGGCCAGGAAGGCTTGCTGCATCTGCTGCAGCAGGGGAGCCGCGCCCTCGGTGCTGCCGGCGCGGCCCAGTTTTTCCATTTCCTTGCACAGCTGCGCCAGGCCGTCGGCGCCCACGTTGGCGCTGCCCGACTTGAGGCTGTGCGCCACCTTGCGCAGCGCTTCCGCATCCGTTTTCGCGATGGCTTCGCGCATGGCGCCCAGCTGGCGCGGCGTCTCGCCGGTAAACGCGAGGATGACGCGCTCCAGCAGCGCATCGCCATCCGTGCCGGACAGCGCGCGGATGTTTTCCAGCGCCTGCCGGTTCAGCGGCGGGGCCGATGCCGGGGATGCAGGCGCCGGCGGCGTTGCCACGGGCGGCGGCTCGGCAGGCGCCTCCTGCGGCGCTTCGCTGTGGTGCACGGTGGCGGCGCGCGGCAGGGTGATCCAACGGGCGATCGTGTGGCCCAGGTCTTGCTGCGTAAAAGGTTTGCTCAGGTAATCGTCCATGCCGGCCGCCAGGCACGCTTCGCGGTCGCCCTGCAGCGCATTGGCCGTGATGGCGACGATGGGCAGCACGCGCGCGTGGCCGCAGTGCTGTTCATGGCGGCGGATTTCCGCCGTGGCGGCAAAGCCATCCATCACGGGCATCTGGCAATCCATCAGGATCAGATCGAAATCCTCGGCCTGCGCCGCCTGCAAGGCTTCTTCGCCGTTGCGCGCGCAGACGACATCGAGGCCCAGGCTGTCGAGCATGGCCAGCGCCACTTCCACGTTGACGGGATTGTCCTCGGCCAGCAGCACGCGGCGGCGCTGGCGCCGGCCCACCTGGCGCGCCGTGTGCGGCGGATGGATGCGCAGGCTGTCGCTGGCGCGCGGCGGCGTGACGATGCAGTCGAACAGGTCGCATTCGCGGGCCGGCTTGATCAGCTGGTAGGCCACGCCCGCCTCGCGCCGCTGCACGGGGTCGGCCGCCGCCTGTTCCGTGCTCAGCAGCAAAAGCTTGAGGTCGGCCAGCAGCGGGTCGCTCTTGATGTTGGCGGCCAGGGCCAGGCCGCTGGTACGCGGCAATTCCATGTCGAGCAGGGCCACGGCATACGGCGTGCCCGCCTGGGCGGCCGCGCGCAGCTTGCCCAGGCAGTCGCTGGCCGTGCCGGCGCTGTCGCTGACGATGTGCCAGCTGGCCAGTTGCCGCTCCAGCACGGCGCGCGTGGCGGGTGTGTGGTCGACGATCAAGGCGCGTAACCCTCGCGTGGTTTTCAGGTTGAAGGACGGGTCGTCGCTGTCGACCCGCCGCTTATCGAAATTTACTTCGAACCAGAAGATCGAGCCTTGCGTTAAAGCATTATCAACGCCGATAGTGCCGCCCATCAGCTCCACCAGCTGTTTCGAGATCGTCAGGCCCAGGCCCGTGCCGCCGTGCTTGCGCGTGGTCGAGCCGTCCGCCTGCGAAAACGATTCGAAGATGCGCGTCTGCGCCTCGTTCGACACGCCGATGCCCGTGTCGTGCACCTCGAAGCGCAAGCCCACGCTGGGCGCGTCTTCGCTGCACACGGTCACTTTCACCGTGACCTTGCCCGTTTCCGTGAACTTGATGGCGTTGCCCAGCAGGTTGACGATGATCTGGCGCAAACGGTTCGGGTCGCCGCAGATGGCGATCGGGATGTCGTAGGCGATGTCGAATTCCAGGCTGATGTTTTTCGCTTCCGCCTGCGGCGCGAACACGTGTTCTATATCGTCGAGCAATTCGCGGAAATTGAAGCGGATGTATTCGACGCTCAGCTTGCCCGCCTCGATCTTGGAAAAGTCGAGGATGTCGTTGATGATCACCAGCAAATTCTGTCCCGAGCGCTGCACCATGCTCGTGTAGTGGCGCTGCTGCGGGCTCAAAGGGCTGGCCAGCAGCAGTTCCGTCATGCCCAGCACGCCATTCATCGGCGTGCGGATTTCATGGCTCATGGTGGCGAGGAAGGCGCTCTTCGCCTGGCTGGCCGCCTCGGCCGCATCCTTGGCCTTTTCCAGCTGCGCCGTGCGCACGCCCACCTGGCGTTCCAGCTGGTCGCGGTAATTGGCCAGGGTGCTGTCGCGGCTGTCGATCTGCGCCAGCATGTCGTTGAAACTGTCGATCAGCACGCCCAGCTCGTCGCTGCGCTGGTGCGCGATGCGGTGGCTGTAGGTCTGGCTGCTCGACACTTTCTGCGCCGTATCGATCAGCTTGGTGATCGGTTCGGCGATCACGCTCTTGAAGCGCCGCGCGAGGAATACGGCGACCAGGAAGGACAGCACGGTGGCGCCGCCGATGGCGCTCACGTGGCGGCCGATGTCGCGCCACATGTGGTTCAGGTCCGCCTCGATCAGCACGGCGCCGATGATCTGTTGCGGCTCGCCCGGCCGGTAGACGGGGCGGTACAGGCGCATGGCGGGCGCCAGGGTCGTGCCCGAACCTTGCGTGACGGGCTGCACGGCCATGTCGGCCAGCAAGGCCGGGTCCATGTCTTCCGGCGCCGGGAGGCCGTCCGCATGCTGCGGCGCGCGGTACAGGGCGAACAGGCGCCCGCCCTTGTCGAACAGGGCCGCCTGGGCCACCTCGTTGCGCGCGGACAAGGCCGCCAGCACCTGTTCCGCCTGCCCCTGCGCCGATTTTCCCGCCAGCAAAGGCACCGCGCCAGCCGCGCCGATCACGCCCGCCAGTGACAGCAATTGCTTGCCTTCATCGTTTTTGTGGCTGAGCACGGACGTCAGCGCAAACGCCACGAACACCAGCAGCAGCGCGCAGCCCGAAGACAGTACCGAGATCATGGTCAGCTTCTGGCTGATGCTGGAGCGTTGGAAATTGAACATGCGTCGCTGCTTCCCCGGTCGCCCGTTGACTGTTATTTAATTCCTATTGGAAAAATATAGACGCGAAGACACACCCTGATATTGATGTGGGTCTAATGGAAGAAAGGGGAGGGGAACTTATAAGAGAGGAAATGAAAAGGGCAGTCTCACAAGACCGCCCTCAAATTATTGCTTAGCAACAACACCTGACTCAGCCGTAGCGAGCGGAAGGGAGAGGTGGCCGAGAAGCGCAACCGTACTTTGTACGGGGCCGCCGAGGCGGTGAGCATCGCAAGCCGCCTAGCCTATACCGACGCGCAGTAGGCTGGGTCAGGTGTCCGCTAACAGCAACCGCCACGCTTGCCGGCGCCGCCGTAACGCGCTTCCTGCCGTTCGCGGAAAAACTCTTCATACGTCATCATCGGCTCGCCGGGATGGGTCACTTCCCGGTGCGCCACGTAGGTGTCGTACTCGGGCAAGCCGCACATCAGCCGCATGCTTTGCCCCAGATACCGTCCAGCCTTGATGATATCGGCTATCATCATTGCACCGTGGGCATGGCCTGGAACGGTGTTTCCTTGGTGCTTGGGCGGCTGTCGGCGCGCGCCTTCAGAATCGTGCGGATGCCGAAGAACAGCACGCTGACGACGACGATGACGAAGAAGGCGGCCAGGCCGGCGTCCAGGTAATCGTTGAAGATGATCTGTTGCATCTGCGCCACCGACTTGGCCGGCGCCAGCAGGGTGCCTTCATCCAGGGCCGCCGAGTATTTCTTGGCGTGCGCGAGGAAGCCGACGCGCGGGTTGGCGTCGAAAATCTTTTGCCAGCCCGCCGTCAGGGTGCACAGCAGCAGCCAGATGGTCGGCGTGATCGTCACCCATGCATATTGGCCACGTTTCATCTTGAACAGCACGCAGGTGCCGAGGATCAGCGCGATGGCCGCCAGCATCTGGTTGGCGATGCCGAACAGCGGCCACAGGGTGTTGATGCCGCCCAATGGATCGACCACGCCCTGGTACAGGAAGTAGCCCCAGGCCGCCACGCACAAGCCCGTGGCCAGCAGGTTGGCGATGACGTTTTCCGTCTTTTTCAGGCTAGGCACGAAGCTGCCCAGCAAGTCTTGCAGCATGAAGCGGCCGGCACGCGTGCCCGCATCGACGGCCGTCAGGATGAACAGCGCTTCGAACAGGATGGCGAAGTGGTACCAGAAGGCCATCATGGCCTTGCCGCCGATGGCGCCGGACAGGATCTGCGCCATGCCGACGGCCAGGGTCGGTGCGCCGCCGGCGCGCGAGATGATGCTGTGCTCGCCAACGTCCTTGGCCGTCTGCGTCAGCATGTCCGGCGTGACATAGAAGCCCCATTGCGAGATCGCCTGTGCGGCGGACTCTGCCGTGGTGCCGATCAGGGCGGCCGGGCTGTTCATGGCGAAATAGATGCCGGGTTCGATGGTCGAGGCAGCGACCAGGGCCATGATGGCGACGAACGATTCCATCAGCATGGCGCCATAGCCGATGAAGCGGGCATGGCTTTCGTTTTCAATCATCTTCGGCGTGGTGCCCGAGGAAATCAGGGCGTGGAAGCCGGAGACGGCGCCGCAGGCGATGGTGATGAACAGGAAGGGGAACAGATTGCCCGACCAGACGGGGCCGGAGCCGTCGATGAACTTGGTCATGGCCGGCATTTTCAGGTAAGGCGCGACGACGATGATGCCGATGGCCAGGCCGAGAATCGTGCCGATTTTCAGGAAAGTCGACAGGTAGTCGCGCGGCGCCAGCAGCAGCCACACGGGCAGCACGGAAGCGATGAAGCCGTAGCCGATCAGCATCCACGTCAATTCCGTGCCCGTGAACGTGAACATCGGGCCCAGCACCGCGTGTTCCTGCACGTACTGGCCGCCGATGATGGCCAGCATCAGCAGCACGAAGCCGATGATGGAAATCTCGCCGATGCGGCCCACGCGGATGAAGCGCGAATACACGCCCATGAACAGGGCGATGGGAATCGTCGCCATCACGGTGAAGCTGCCCCATGGGGAACCCGTCAGCGCCTTGACGACGATCAAGGCCAGCACGGCCAGGATGATGACCATGATCATGAAGCAGCCCAGGAGCGCAATCATGCCGGGAATTTCGCCCAGTTCAGCCTTGATCAGGTCGCCCAGGGAGCGGCCGTCGCGGCGCATGGAAATGAACAGCACGATGAAATCCTGCACGGCGCCCGCAAACACGACGCCGGCCAAGATCCACAGCATGCCGGGCAGATAGCCCATCTGTGCGGCCAGCACGGGGCCGACCAGGGGGCCGGCGCCGGCGATCGCCGCGAAATGGTGGCCGAACAGCACATATTTATTCGTCGGCACGTGGTCGAGGCCATCGTTGTGCTTGAAGGCCGGCGTCATGCGGCGGGCATCGAGGCCCAGCACCTTGTCGGCGATGAACAGGCTGTAGAAACGGTAGGCGATCAGGTAGACGCAGACGGCGGCGATGACGATCCAGATTGCGCTGATCGGTTCGCCGCGTTGCAGGGCGACGACGCCCAGGGACCCGGCGCCTGCCAGCGCAAGCGCTGCCCAGCCCAGTTGTTTGAAAATGCGGTTCATGCTTCCTCCAGAGATTGACGGGCGCTGTGCCGTGCGATGATGTGTGCTGCCGAGCCTGGTCGTTGCCAGTTTGGTATGAATTGGTGTATCTGCAGCTTATGGCGAGTATTCAGGAATCGTATAATTGCCGCAAGCGCACGACTACGCAGTAACGCTCAGTATTACTACGCAGACCGATCGCGCCGCCGCGACGTAAAATCACGCATTCCCACCAGCATCGACGCCGCCGGAGCGCCAGGCCATGAAACTCAGACAGAAAGTCATCTTCCTGGCCCTCACGCCGCTGATCCTCGCCCTGTGCGCCATCGCATTTGCCGTGCGGCACCAGGCCATCACCCTGGCCGAGCAGCAGCGCGCCACCATCCAGCAGGCGTACCTGGCCAGCAAGGAAGCCGAACTCAAGCATTACGTGACCCTGGCCAGCCATTCCATCGCTTCCCTGTACCAGTCGGGGCGCAAGGATGCCGCCACGCAAGAGGAAGCCAAGCGCATCTTGTCCGCCCTCAGCTATGGCGACGATGGCTATTTCTTCATCTATGATTTGCAGGGCAAGTCGCTGATGCATCCGCGCCAGCCCGAACTGGTGGGGCAGAATCTGTGGCAGTTGCGCGACGCCGAGGGCAATCTGACCATCCAGCGCCTGATGCAGCGGGCGAAGGGCGGCGGCGGTTTCGAGCGCTACAACTGGATCAAGCCGTCGAGCAACAAGTCCGCGCCCAAGCTCGGCTATGTGATCCTGATGCCGGAATGGGGCTGGATGATGGGCACGGGCATCTACATGGATGACGTGGACCAGGCGCTGGCCAAGGTCGACGCCCAGCAGTCGCGTAATATCCGTTCGACCATGGAATTGATCGCCGCCATCGCCATCCTCGGCTCCCTGCTGGTGGCCGCCTGCGGCCTGGTGCTCAATTTGCGCGAATTGCGCGTGGCCGACGCCAAGCTGAAAGTGCTGGCGCAGCGCGTGGTCGAGTCGCAGGAGGAAGAGCGGGCGCGGCTGTCGCGTGACTTGCATGACGGCATCAGCCAGTGGCTGGTGTCGATCAAACTGCAGATCGAGGCGGGCATCGCGCGCCTGGCCGGCAATGCCGAACAGAAAGACAAGGCACCCGCCACCTTCGAGCGGGCCGCCGAGCAGCTGAACAAGGTGCTGGGCGAGGTGCGGCGCATTTCGCACAACCTGCGCCCGGCCATTTTAGATGACCTGGGCCTGGCCGCCGCGCTCGACCACCTGGTGCATGAATTTAACGACAGCAGCAGCGCGCAAGCCAGTTTCACGGCCAGCCCGGCAGCGGCGGGCGAGGGCTTGCCCGACATGGTCAATACCGTGCTGTTCCGCATCGCCCAGGAAGCGCTGACCAATTGCGAGCGCCATGCGCATGCCAGCGGCGTGGAAGTGAGCCTGCACGAGGCGGGCAAGGCGGTGGAATTGCGCATCCAGGATAATGGCGGCGGCTTCGATTTCGACGGCATCGCCCTGCATCCGCAGCGCGGCATCGGCCTGCGCAACATGACGGAGCGCATGGAAGCCATCGGCGGCAGCCTGCACATCACCTCGTCCCCGGCCGGCACCCTGGTGCTGGCGCGGCTCGGCCTTCCATCCACACACTAAATAGATACGCAACCATGACCGAGAAGATCAACATCCTGCTGGTGGACGACCACCCCCTCGTGCGCGACGGCTTGCGCGCGCGCCTGGAAGCGGTGGCGCATTTCGACGTGGTGGCCGAGGCGGGCGGCGCCGACGAGGCGTTGAGCCAGGCGCGCGCACACCAGGTGGACCTCGTGTTGATGGATATCAATATGCGCGGCACGAATGGCATCGAGGCGACGGCGCTGTTCAAGCAGGCGTTTCCGCAGATTGCCGTGCTGATCCTGTCCATGCACGACAAGCTCGAATACGTGTCGCAAGCGATCGCCGCCGGCGCGCGCGGCTATGTGCTCAAAGATGCCCCTGGGAAAGATATCGTCTTCGCCATCGAGACGGTGATGTCCGGCGGCATTTATTACAGCGCCGCGCTGGCGCGGCAGCTGTCGCGTCCGCAAGTGCATGATTCCTTCCTCACCACGCGCGAGCAGCAAGTGCTGCAGCATATCGCGGCGGGCCAGTCGAACAAGCAGATCGCCCGCGACCTCGACCTGAGCGTGCGCACGGTGGAGACGCACCGGCTGAACATCAAGCGCAAGCTCGGTATCGAAGGGCAGGCCGAATTGATCAAATATGCGGTCGAGCACGCGCATGGCGGCAGCGCCTGAGCAGGCGTGCGCGGTGCCGTGGTTTTGTCAAACCCGCATGACAGGCGGGTCTCCCGGTGGAATGTTTTTTTTGAATATTTATTGCCAAAATTAAACTGTTTCGTGGGTGAGATTCGGATAGAATGATTCTCGCTGTCGAAATGGCATCCCTGTCGGGCCAGGGTTGCCAATGCTGGTCAGTTTATTTACTATGGCGCCCTACCCACACTGAGATACCGATGTCAGCGTCTGAATCAAACCTGTTTCCGTTGGTGGGATTACAAGCAGTTGCCAATGCTCATAACGAGTGGGTCGCTGTCACCTTGCATGTACCGCAGGCCTCGACGGCGCCGCTGCTGGCAGCGCTGGCCGCCGCCGATGCGTATGCCTTCCTGGCGCCGCTCGACTGCATCATTCCCCTGGCCGACCCGCATGACGTGGACGAGGCCGTGCTGGCGCAACTGGCGCCGCAACGCACCATTTTCCGTTTGCCGGCCCATCTTGCCGGCGACAAGCACATCCAGAAAAAATGCCAGCAATGGCGCGATGCCGGCTATCGCCTCATTCTCGATGGCGCCGAAGCCGGTCCCGTGACGGCGGCGCAAGTCGACGCGCGCGCGCTGAGCTTTGACGCGTCCGGCGCCCGTCCGGCCCTGCACCAGTTGCTGCCCCTGGCGGGGCCGCACCTGGCCTACAACATCGCCGACGCGGGGCAGTTTGCCGCCTTGCAAGAACTCGGCGTCAGCTGGTTTGCCGGCGATTACGCCCTGCACCATGCGCGCCAGCAAAGCGAGCCGGAAGACGCCACGTCGCGGCGCCGTTTGCTGGCGCTGCTGGGCTTGCTGGCCCGCGATGCCGACGCGCACGAGCTGGAAGTGCCGCTCAAGCAAGATCCATCGCTCAGCTATCATTTGTTGAAACTGGTCAATTCAGCCGCCTTCGGTTTCACGGCGCCGATCACCAGCTTCAGCCAGGCCATCACTTTGCTGGGCCGGCGCCAGCTGCAGCGCTGGCTGCAACTGCTGCTGTATGCGCGGCAACAGGACGATGGCAAGATCCACGCGCTGCTGCCGCTGGCGGCTGTGCGCGCGGCGCAGATGGAAGCGCTGTGCCAGCTGCGCGGCGGCGACCGCGACGCGCAAGACCTGGCCTTCATGGCGGGCGTGTTCTCGCTGCTCGACGTCCTGCTGGGCATGCCGATGGAAGAGATCATCGCCACCCTGAACCTGGCGCCGGAAGTGAGCGTCGCTTTGCTCGAACGCAATGGCGAGCTGGGCACCTTGCTGGCGCTCGTCGAAAGCGCCACGCCGCCGCCCGAGGGCTTGCGCCGCGCCGGCATCGATGGAGAAACCTATTGGCGCAGCCTGCTGCAGGCCTACCAATGGGCCATCCAGGTCAGCCGGAACCTCTAGCATGACCCTGTTTCCGGTGTCGGATTTCCTCGGTGACAGCGCCGCCCTGTGCGACGCCGTCGTGCGTTTGCGCGGCCCCGCGCTGGTCGCTGAGCTGGGCCGCATCGCCAGCGCCGTGATGGCCAGCCCGCACGGCCAGTTCCTGCCCGCGGCCAGCCTGGACGCCGCTGCGCTGCCCGCGCCGTTTCCCCGCGATACGCCCGCCTTGCTGCAGGAAATCAGTTTTGATGGCCATTGTTTCGGCCATTACAGCGTGGCCGGACGAAGCCTGTACAGCGACGCCGACCGCCGCCACCTGGCCAGCCTGGCATCCTTGACGGCGGGCGTCTTGCAAGTGCATTCGCTGGCGCAACGTTCCACGCACGCATACGCACAAGTCGAAGCCTTGCTGGCGCAGCAGACGCAAATTCTCGACCAGTTGCACGAATCCGTGCTGACGATGGACTTGACGGGCTACATCACCAGCTGGAACAAGGGCGCCGAGCGCCTGTTCGGCTACACTTCGGTGGAAGCCGTGGGGCGCAACATCCTGTTTCTGTACGACGATGAAGACACGGGTTTCCATGACGCCTTCCTGGAGCAGGGAGGACGCCTGATGGAGGTGCGCCGCCGAAAGAAGTCAGGCGAGATCTTCTGGGCCAGCCTGTCCTTGTCGCCGCTGCAAGACCTGGACGACAAGCCCATCGGACTCATCGCCTACCTGACGGATATCACGGAGCGCAAGCTGGCCGAAGAGCGCTTGCACCACCTGGCGTATTACGACCCGCTGACCAGCCTGCCTAACCGCACCTTGCTGGCCAAGCTGGTCGACCAGGCCCTCTCCGTGGCGCAGCGCAGCAAGATGCTCGGCTGCGTGCTGTTCATCGACCTGAACCGTTTTAAACTGATCAACGACACCCTGGGCCGGCGCATCGGCGACGAACTGCTGCGGCAAGTCTCGCTGCGTTTCCGCCATGCCTTGCGCGACCAGGACCTGGTGGCGCGCCTGGGCGGCGACGAGTTCGCCGTCGGCCTGTTCGACATCGGCCAGCATTTCGAGGCCAGCATGGTGGCGCAAAAGCTGCTCGCTTCCCTGGTGGAACCGTTCCTGATCGAAGGCCACGACCTGCGCGTGGGCGCCAGCATCGGCATCAGCGTGTATCCGCAGGACGGGCAGGATGCGGAAACCCTGCTGCGCCTGGCCGATATCGCCATGTACCGCGCCAAGCAGGACAGCGGCGGCGAAGGGGAAAGCGTGGCTTTCTACAGCCAGGACATGAACCTGGGCATGCAGGCGCGCATGCGCCTGGAAACAGGCTTGCGCCAGGCCTTGTCCGAGCAGCAACTGTTGCTGCACTACCAGCCGAAATACGCGCTGGGCAGCGGCCGCATCATCGGCGCCGAAGCCCTGGTGCGCTGGCACCACCCGCAGCACGGCATGATCCCGCCGGCCGAATTCATCCCCCTGGCCGAATCGACGGGCCTGGTCGTGCAAGTGGGCGAATGGGTGCTGGAAGCGGCCTGCGCCCAGGCGCAAGCGTGGAAACTGGCCGGCCTGCCGCCGATCCGTCTGGCTGTGAACGTCTCCGCCCGCGAATTCACGGCGGCCTTGCCCGCCAGGGTGGCGGCGACCCTAGCCCGCTACGGCCTGGAAGCGGCCTGGCTGGAGCTGGAAATCACGGAAAGCACCCTGATGCACAACATCGAGAGGGTCATCGGCATCATGGACCGCATCACGGCCCTGGGCGTGGCCCTGTCGCTGGACGACTTCGGCACAGGCTATTCAAGCTTGTCCTATTTGAAACGTTTCCCCATCGACACCCTGAAGATCGACCGGTCTTTTACCACCGGCATCCCCACCGACGCCAGCGACTGCGCCATCGCCAGCACCATCATCAGCATCGCCCAGCAGCTGCACCACAAGGTGATCGCGGAAGGCGTGGAAACGACGGAACAGCTTGCCTTCCTGAAGAGTTCTGGCTGCGACGAAGTGCAGGGCTACCTGTTCTCGCGGCCATTGCCGGCGGGAGAGTTCGAGAAGGCGCTGCGGGAAAACTGGGGCGTGTAGGCTTTCCGTTGGCGTGTTGGCGCAGGTCACTGACCCCAGAGGCTGCTTTGGGGCTTAAATGTGCGCCACCGACTACTCGCCATTGGTAAGCCACGGACCTTTATGTATAATGCTGCCATCTGG
This sequence comes from Janthinobacterium sp. SUN176, assembly GCF_030587335.1. NCBI lineage: Bacteria > Pseudomonadati > Pseudomonadota > Betaproteobacteria > Burkholderiales > Oxalobacteraceae > Janthinobacterium > Janthinobacterium sp. SUN176. Next base: position 108,563 of record NZ_JAPWIA010000001.1, read on the forward strand.
AAGCGTGGCCGAGTGGTTGAAGGCACCAGTCTTGAAAACTGGCGACGGGTTAAACTGTTCGTGAGTTCGAATCTCACCGCTTCCGCCAGGAAATAAAGAAACCGCCTTCGGGCGGTTTTTTATTGCCTGACGGAAACGAGCAGGGCGCCTGCGCGCCCTGCGTGTGAGATTCGAAGGGCTGGGCCTACCGGCCCAGCCCGCCCCGAATCCTCCACCTGCTGCCGCTGCGCGGCAGCTCCGCGCGCCGAGGGCGCGCGTTTGTGGTTCTAATTAGGTCTTCAACTGAGCCAGCTTCCCCAGCACCCAATGCATCAGTCCGTGTTCGAATAGCCGACCTGACCCTCTTGCCTCGACGACCAACTGGCCGCGCACCGCGCACCGTGCGCCGCAGCAGCTCATGGGCATCCTGCCGAACAATGCCGGCGGCTTCGGCGCCGTGGAACCGGCCGCGCGCGTCTTCGCGCGCAATGAACTGGTGCCGCTGCAGGCGCAGTTCGAAGCGATCAACGAGTGGGCTGGCGTGGAAGTGGTGCGCTTCGCCCCGTATGGCCTGGGCCTGGGCAAGGAGGGCGCAGCATGAGCGACCACATCGACAAGATCATCTTTGCCGAAGTGGCGCGCGTCCTGGCCGCTGTATGCGGCCGGCCCTCCCTGGTGACGCACGGCTGCTGCCACTACTGCGACGAGCCGCTGGTGCCCGCGCTGCTGTTCTGTGGCGTGGACTGCCGCGACGACTACGACAAGGAGCAGGCGGCCAAGGCCCGCGCCGGCCGCGCAGGATGAGCGCCACGCCGCGATAGCCGGTAGGGCGGGGCCGTGCCAGCGCCCCCAGCCGCCCCACAAGCCGCCCATGAGGCGGCTTTTTCACGTCCCGACGATTGATGTTGCACCAGAAGCAAGAAAAAAGCCCATTTCGGCCCGGCGCGCGCAGTTGTCCCCCCTCCACACCTGCCCGCTAGTTAGGGCTCTTTTGACTCAAATGTGCGCCATGGCCGAAGGCGCATGAGGACTGGCGTGTCGGGGCGAAGAGGGGGAGTGCGATTTGACGCATTTTGACGCACTTTGAGCAGTTTTTCGTGCGGTGCGGCGTTCGAGTAGATATCGGCTTTAACGCGCTGAATCATTGAGCTTCGATTCGCGAGCCAGTTCTATGAGTTTTGAATCGTGCTTATCAGGCATATTTAAAAAGTATGCTATAAATGCAACTTATCGCGTGGCGGCATCCCATACAGGAGCATCATTTGAACAGACCCCTCATCGTCTTGGGCGACAAGACCAGTCACGGCGGCACAGTCATCAGCGCCGATCTCACCGTCGATATCAACGGCAAGTATGTCGCGCGCGTGGGTGACATGACAGTGTGTCCCAAGTGTAAGGGGGCTTTCGCCATCAAGTCCGGTCCGAGCGACCTGGTGGATGGCAGCGGCAACGGCTATGCGCGTCACATGGATATGACCGCTTGCGGTGCGAAACTGATTTCCGGCCAAATAACCACGAGCTGGTCGGACGAATCGTCAATGGGCGACCCGGCAGCCGAAGACAAGATCGCAGCTCTGGAGGCCACGCCTCAGATCGCGGCCGTCACATCGTCGGGCATCTGTCTTGATTGCCTGCTCAAGGCTGCCCACGTTGGCAGTCCCGTGGTGATCCGCGAATGACGATGCTTGACGTCAGAATTCGGTGGGAACAGCGACGCGACGCGATGCCCGAGCTACACTTATACGCCTTGGTGGATGGTGCTCAGTACCAAACCCAACGCAACAAGCGGCTACTGGCCGGCACCGGACTTTTTCCCCTATTCAGAGGCACCCCGGACGCTGCGCTCAGGCATGCCGGGCCTTGGCTGGTCGATGTGGCCAGCGTGGCGGAGTCTTTTGTCGAAGAGCTGACTGCGCTTGAGCGCGATACTCCTTCTCTGTCTTGGCTGATCTCGCCACAAGACTTGGATGGACTCGCGCAACTGTTGCAACTGAGGCTGGAGGTGCGCCTGCCGGATGGCCGTAGCGCCTTGCTGCGTTTTTGGGACCCACGCGTCTTGGCCAACCTTGCTCAGACGCTCGATGCCGGGCAGCGGGAGGAATTTTTCAGCCATATTTACGAGTGGCACCTGCTGCACAACGGGCAGCGTGTTTGGGTCGGGAGGCAACATGCTGACGCTCACTGAGGAACAGTGGCAGGCCCTGCAGCAAGGCGAAGCCCGCCAGTTCGTCTCAATGGTATGCGATGGGTTCCTTGCTAACCGGCCTGACATGCTTGTACAGCCCGGCCGGGAGGCCGTTCTGGCACGTATGCAGAATGCGCATGACTATGCTGCCCGTGTGGGTTTCACCAGTACGCCGCACATTATGCGATTGATGTACCTGTCTGCTGATGCCGTACGCATTCATGATGATCCGTTGGTCAATGGCTATCTATGTAAACGCGGCGCGACTCCGGAGCAGCGCCTAGATGAAATCGATGCAATCATGCGTAACAAATTACAGGGAATGAACTGATGCCAGCAATTTTCATTCCTGTCGTCATTCCTGTCGTTGAGGCCGTTGCAGTGCGTGTACTGGCTGCACTCGGTGTCGGCCTCGCCGCCGGCGCTGCGGGCGAAGCGGCGCTTGAGCAGGCACGCAAACGCCAGGAAGAGGCCGATAAGGCTAAATCAGGCGCGATTGCGCGCACGGAGGCCACAACGAAAGAAAAAGAAAAGTGCAAAGAGTGCCCGCCGGACCGTGGTGCTCTTATGCCTGTCAATCACCACATGTCGCAAAACTCGATGGAGTATCAGGCCAGAATAACGGGATTTCCTACAGGCATGGAATGGTTATTTGAAGGAAAAGACTTCGACGGCTTTAAATCTGGCATGTGCTTGTTGCAAGAGGCAAAAGCAGAATACGATCAGTTTTTTAATAGAGAAGGTGAGTTTCTATACCCCTTTCAAGAAAAAATTTTCGTTGACATGGGGAAACAGGCCCTGGCCCAATCAATAATCGTAGGCAGAAACAAACCGGCCGCATTAACGTATTACTTCCAAACCGCGATGGCTTGCAGATATATGAAGCCAAAGTTACTCAGTTTGGGAATATCCGTCCTTCACATTCCATAATATTATGACCATAATAAAAGCCGCATTCAAAAAACTGACACCCGGCACATCGTTAGCCTTCCGGTCCAATGTCGAACAGATTGGGCCTATCGTCCGATTTCTGCAAAAAACTGATCCCCTGGGAAAACAGTGGTTCCTGATGGGGGACACCGAAGAGGAGTCGCTTCGATACCCAGCTTTCGACGCTCTGGGAGAACTCACCCCTGCAGCCGAGGCGGTACTCGAAACAGAGTTTAAAGGCGACAATATTCGTTATTTTGCTGCATGGAATGGAGAACTTAAGCAAGGCGATGGAGCGACTATTACTTTTCAGTTTCACGATGGGGACTGGCCTGCCTGGAGCCTTGAGATTAATTATCAAGGCGAAGGTATTCAACGTCTTGGGGGGCTTGATGGCGTGATAGAGCTTCTCTCAATGATTGCCGGTAGTCTTCAACCTAGCATCATCAATGTCGCACGCTATCAGTATTTTGAGAAGCAGGTATTCCAGGATCGGCCTGGCGTAGGCTGGATGCTCTACCTTCCGCGCGTGCTGGCGGTCCAGCAAGTGCCAGAGGCCCGCGCGCTTGTGCCTGTGATGATCACGGACGAGAAGGATAACGATAAACAAATCGGCACCATCATTGTCAGTGTCACCGACGTGCCGTTCTCGGACGAGAACCCTGAGCACGTCAAGATAGCCAACGCCATCGAAATCCGTTTGGTCGATCAAGACTTACTACCTCCTTTCGCGGACCACTAAGCGCTGGCTGTACAGACCACACTTGCACAAAAAAACGTTTCCGCATCGTCCGTGTGGGGCGGTGAAAACAGTGCGTTGCAAGGTGGTGGAAAAACATTGCGTGCGGAACAAAATTACGCGTAAGCATTTGAACTGTATGAAGTATTTTGAAGAATTGAAAACTGGCGACGGGTTAAACTGCGTGTGAGATTCGAAGGGCTAGGCCTACCGGCCCAGCCCGCCCCGAATCCTCCACCTGCTGCCGCTGCGCGGCAGCCCCGCGCGCCAAGGGCGCGCGTTTGTGGTTCTAATTAGGTCTTCAACTGAGCCAGCTTCTACAGCGCCCCGCGCATCAGTCCGTGTCCGAATGGCAGACCAGACCCTCAGCCCGCATGGCGCCGATCATTCGCGCTTCGCATGAAGTGCCTGGTGAAATGGAAGTCGCGCCGGCATGTTTCGGGATGGTTCCGCATTGGGCCGATATGAAGCTTGCGCGCCAGACCTACAACGCCCGTACCGAAACCGTGGCGCAGAAGCCATCCTTCCGCAATGCCTGGAAGCGTAAACAGTTCTGTATTATCCCTGCCGATAACTTCTTTGAACCCTGCTACGAAACAGGGAAGCCGATCCGCTGGCGCATCGAGCGCGCCGATGGAATGCCGGCCGCCATCGCCGGGATATGGGAATTCCGGCCTCAAGACTTGTTGTTGTCGTTCTCGATGCTGACGATAAATGCCGATGGCCACCCGCTTATGCAACGCTTCCACAAGCCGGATGATGAAAAACGGATGGTAATGATGCTCGACCCGGACCAGTATCAAGGCTGGCTCGATGGTTCCCTTGTGACCGAAGAAGATTTTTTCCAGCAGTATCCAGTAGAACGCCTCGTGGCTTTAGTCGATCCGCTTCTGCCGCGCGTGAAAAAATGAGCTCGAACAGGCAGTATGCGAGCGAGGGGCAAGTCGGAAAATCAGACAAAAGATTAACGGAAAGAAAGAATTTCTCGCCTAGCCCCTGCTGCCACGTTGAAGGCGGGCATCAAACAATAAAGATTCAATTTATAGGTTGAAATTATTATGCCCGCTTTTTCATGCAATCAATAAGTTCTTCTATGGTCATTCTATGTTTAATATTATATAAGCACTTTATTAGCCAAATTGAATTTAAAATTGTTGAAATAATAAAAATTGCACACCAAATCTCCCCCTTTATCCCAGCAAAATCTTTAAATTCAGTGGTGCAAAGTACGAGAATAATTGTAATCGATAGTGCAAGGGGAGTGTGCCATGCGTTAGATCCAGATAATTTTTTTTCATTTTCCAGAAGAACAATTTTTAATTTATCTATGGTAATTTCGAGGATTTCTGGAGTTATATTACTATGAATGTTATCTACATCTATTGTTCTTGATTTGGTTTTTATGTTTTCAGTAGAGGTCATTTTTTCTCTTCCGACATTACTTGAAATTCAATTCTGTATAACTTGCTAAGTTTGGCAATGCTGGCAAGAAATGATAATTCAATTTTCCCATCTGAGGTACTGGCAAAAGCAATAGGCTTCCCTGTGCTTTTGCCAAAGCCCCCATTCCAATTCTTAAATCGGATTACCGGAATATCATCAACTTCCTCAATCTGGATGGACGGTTTTTTAATGTCTTCTGAATCATTATTTTCTGAAGTGGACTTAATCTCAATTTTCACGGTGACATCATCACCATCACTATCCTTGAATGTTACAGTAACATCTTCATTCTCAAGGACTAGCCAACTTGCTTCAAGTAAAATTTTTTTTCCGCCGATAAATGTTGTATGTGCCAATCCTTAAACTCCAAGTTATTTTATTTAAAATATCGCATTAAATTTTTTCGTGCTGCACATTGATTAAAAAATTTAATACCTAAAATGGCCATTCGCCAAAATTTTTTAGTTGAACTATAACTCATTCCATGCTAAATTTCTAGATTATGTTTTATCTGGAAATTAATTTTTAAATTATTGGTTATCTATTTTAATTTTGTTTTTCGTGATAACGAACATACCAGGTCTTCAGTGTTAGTTTATGCGCTGCAGGGAGAGCAGGTCCGCCATTCGTACAGCCTGAGCATGTAAGGTTCTCGCTGTGAAACCGGCTGAGGTGCAATAACTAGTTTAAAGTGTCGGATAGGGTTGCACACTTGCAAGTGCAATCGGGCTTTGACTTAGCTTATCAACCAAGTCATGCCTACATACCCGCCCGGTGCACGGAAGAAAAAGACCATCCGATAAAAGCCTTTCTCTTTCGCACGCCGGAGACCGAACGACGCAACTTTGAGCATAACTTTTGTAAACTACCGCACATCACTCATAGGAAAAATATGCTGTTGCATCATCACTGTATCGTAGAGTCATTGCTTCAAGCAAATCGTTTCCGCATCGCCAGTGTCGGTCGGCGCCCGCTGGGGCGGACAAGCCGCTAGAGAAAAGTAGCGGGCGGAATGGGATTTTCCCTAAGTTATTGATATAAATGGAAAATTTTGGAGACTTGAAAACTAGCGACGGGTTAGGCTGTTCGTGAGATTCGAGGAGTTGGGCCTTTTGGTCTGGCCCGTGTCGAATCCTCCATATGCTGCTGCAGCCCCGCGCCTCGAGGGTGTGCGCTTATGTTTTTTTTTTGCTGAGTTTGCGCCTACGACGTCCAACGCCTCGGTTTGTATGCGAATGGCAGACCTGACCCTGGTGTCCCTGCTCGTGTCCGCTGGCGCCCATTACTGCCCCGCTCTACTGGAAAGTTCGTTACTTAACGCTTGATGACGGATATTGTAAAGTTCGACTGTTGTTTGGATATCTGCTCGTTTGAAAATGACACCGATAGCTTCCAACGCGCTTAAAAATGCGAATAGCGCAACGGATAAGGCTTTCTCTACACCATTTCTTTGTGGTTTGAATATTAGATTCTCAACATTTCCGCCTATACCCCGCATGATGTGTCGCTCCGACGAGGCTACTGATGGATGAGCTGCGTTACCTGAAAGCTGTCGATAAACCGTATCGTAGAGTGCCTCCATGCCGACTTCTTTTGCAAGCTGGTTAAGGTTGATATTATTCTCTCGATACCCCTGCAGTTTCGCCTCATCAAGGAACTGTTTTAGTTCTGCAGCGTCAGGATTTAACGACTTATTTTCACGCTTCAGCAACTCGACACTCGCATATCCCAATTTGAAAAAATGGGAATTGTTCGCCCCTGCCATTCTTACTAAAAAATTGTTTATAACAGCAAGTCCGCCCAAGAAAAATGCGGTTTCGGCGACGCTACGGGCGAGAGTTTCCGAATCTGCTAACATCCCTCTGCCGGTGAGAAGAACGGATGCTTCAAAGGTTTGTAGTGCTCGTGCGTATAGTGCGGCTGCGACAATTTCTTTTTGTGCGGACCTCTGTAGCTCAAGGCTAGGAAGCACCGCAACGGCTGCGATGTTGAGTTCGTTTATGAGCGAAAACCATTTTTGGGCCGACTTTTTTGTCTCTGCGCTCCACTCATCTAAGATTGTAGACAAGAAGCCATCTTTGGGTAGTACGCTCATATTGTGCTTTTGAGTGAATGTATTTAATTTGCAATATTTTACACTGTGCCCGTATATAGGGGGGCGGGCCTATCTGCTTAGATTTATTTTTGAAATTCGAAATTTTTCACTTCGTCCATAGACTCTTTGAAATATTTTATTAATGTAGGAATTTTTGTAGGTACGGCTATAAAAAATCTCGTTTAGGCGGCATGAATATTGGATGTTCGCATTACACCGCGTCCGCTAGGCAATAAAAAACCACCCGAAGGCGGTTTTTATTGCCTATCTGAAACAAGCAGGGCGCCTTCGCGCGCTGTGTGTGAGATTCGAAGGGCCGGGCCTACTGGTCCAGCCCGCCCCGAATGCCGTTGCGCGGTAGCCCCGCCGCCGCGGGCGCGCGTTCGTGGTTCCAATTAGGCTTCGACTGAGTTAGCTTCTACAGCATCCAACGCAGCAGTCCGTATCCGAATAGCAGACCTGCCCCTCGTACTGCTAATGCACACTCTTCATCAACACCAGCACAATGAACACGCAAAACACGATGTTGGCCACTACCAGCAGCATGCAGGTGCGCCACAGCGCGCCCCATTTGCCCAGGTTGTAGGTGCCGCGTAGCTGCAGAAACATGTGCAGGGGCGGCGCCACGCACACCAGCAATCCGATCAGCCAGCCCTGGTTGAGTATCGATAGCGGTATCAGCACGGTCAACAGCAAGGACATGAAGCACAGCGAGTACAGCACGAACACCGCATGCTCGTACATGGTCACGCCAGGCTTCCAGAAAAACATCAGCCACATGAAGGGCAGCGAGATCGGGATCAGCAGGAACGAGAACTTGTAGATCGTGTTTTTGAGCTTGTAAAACGCCAACTCGGGATTCTCTGCGGCGTGATGAAAGCTTTTTTCCAGCTCAGGAAAAGTGGCGTCGGGATTGGGCGGGCTGGACGCGATCCTGGAGACAGTCTTGTCGAACCAACCGGGCCCTCTCAGCTCAATTGCCTCCTCACTGTTCACTTTTTCGGGTGATGCGACGTACAGCAGGCGTTGCTCGGCTTCGTGTTGCAGCTTGCGCGAAACGGCCAGCGCCTTCTCGACACCGGCGACCCCGGTATTGGCCTTGCGGGCCTCCTCCAGCGCCTGCTCATTGCGCTCGACCCGGAGCTTGGCGGACGCGGCGTGGTTGGTCAGCGAGGCGATATTGGCGTCGCGGCTGAGAAGCTGGCCGCTGCCGAACGAGGTGACGAAGAAGGTCAGGAAGACCATGAACAGGAACAGCGCCAGCGGCGAAACATAGTTCTTGCGCTGGCCGTCGATGTAGCGGCGCGTCAGGCGGCCCGGAAAGGCCACCAGCAGTGGGAGTGTCTTCCAAGCCTTGGCGTCGAAGTGCAGGATGCCGTGCACGACTTCTTCGGCCAGGTGCAGCAGCGAATGGTGGATGTGGGCCGGCTGGCCGCAGGCCTGGCAAAACGCGCCGCCCAGCGGCGCCTGGCAGTTGGCGCAGTTCGCCAAGTGCGCGGCACTGGCCGGCTGCGGCGTTTGATCGCCCGCGATCTCGCTGGCCGTCACATCTGCCATCGTCAGGGCGCCGGCCGCTTTCTGCTCACTCATCGTGCATCTCCCACCAGGAAAATGGCTGATTGTGCAACAAGGCGACTGTATGTTCAAGTAAATACTGGCAAAAACGGCAATCCGTTCGACCAGCCCGGTGCGTGCTAAAAAAACGACGTTTTTCTTCTGCTTGTCCGCCGAAAACGCAGTTCGTCGCAAGCCGCTGGTTCTTTGCCGTCATCCTCTTTATCTTCCTTACTGAGCTGGCGCGAACGGTCGCGCTGCCGAGCCACTTTCAACGGGATATCCATATGTCGAAACTTTACTCGCGTCGCCTCGCCTCACCGCTGCTGCTGACATTGCTTTTGGTGCTGCAAGCTCCCGCCAGCCATGCTGACTCCGCCTCCACCACCGCTCCTGCAAGCGTCACTGGGGCCAGCGAAGAACTGGCGCTGGCCGCACGTATCGACAGCGAGATCGCGCCCCTGTTCAAGGCAAACGAGCCTGGCGCCACTGTCATCGTCACGCAGGCCGGCCTTACCGTGTTTCGCAAGGCGTATGGCATGGCCGATGTGGCCAAGGGCCTGCCCATGACCCCGGACACCGTGATGCGCATCGCTTCAATCAGCAAACAGTTCACCGCCACCGGCATCCTGATGCTGGCGGATGAAGGCAAGCTGGCTTTGGACGACGACATCCGGAAGTTCCTGCCCGACTACCCCAGCGGAGGCAAGCGCATTACGATCGAACATCTGCTGACGCATACCTCGGGCATCGCAAACTTTACCAACAAGCCGACCTTTGAGGCGGGAATGAATACGGATCAGACGGTGAGTCAGATGATAGACAGCTTCAAGAACGATGCGCTCCAGTTCGAGCCAGGCACGCGCTATGCGTACAGTAATTCAGGTTACTTCTTGCTGGGTGCAATTATCGAAAAGGTCTCAGGCCTGTCGTATGCCAAGTTCGTCGAGCAGCGCATCTTCGTGCCGCTCGGTATGCTCGACAGCGCGTACGAAGGCCATGAGCGTGGCAGTGCGATGCGCGCCAAGGGCTATACACGCAGCAGTGCCGGCTCCTCCTTCGAACCAGGCAAGGCGGTCAGCATGACGCTGCCGTATGCGGCCGGAGCGCTCGTGTCCACAGTGGACGACCTGGCGCGCTGGGATGCCGCCGTCAGCGCCGGCACACTGCTTAAGCCTTCCAGCCAGCAGAAAGCGTTTACCGCCCATGTCCTGGCCGACGGCAAAAGTGTTCCCTATGGCTACGGATGGAGCGTGCGCAAGATGCGCGGCATGCCAATGCAGTCACATGGCGGCGGCATTCCCGGCTTTTCCACCTATGCTTTGCGTCTGCCCGAGAAACAGCTGTATGTGGCGGTGCTGACCAATGCTGACAGGGGCCTCCCGGGGGCCGAAATGATTGCGGTGAAGGCGGCGACTATTGCAGTTGGCAATGGTTTTCCCGAGTAATTCGAGGGGGACGCACACGTGCCGCCAACCGGCGCTGCAGAGGCAGGCGGTCACCCGGTGTCAGCGGTCCTTCCGCCACCGCCGCCTGCAACGCCTCCGCAACCCGCAACAAACGCGGCCCTTTATTCCCGGCCAGGCGCGGCAAGCAGATGGTCAGGTTTCAATCTTGTATGGTTTGCAACTGGGACATTTTGTCTCAATGTATGGATATTGTTTTAAAGTAGTATGTGTCAGAACCTGCAGCAACACCATCCTTGCATGGCCGTCGCTGACGTTTTCACCTCGCTCATCCGCATTCGGCAAATCACGGCGCTCGGTGCTCTTGATATTTCATAGCTGGCTATAATGAAAGAGTCACGCAGGATGCCCTGGGGGATGGTTTGAACCGTAGTTGCGGAAGCAGCGTTTTGGGGAAGTGCTCCTCACGATAGACAGTGTCAAGTAATAAAACCTGGAAATACTCAAAATGATGGATTGGACCCCTATAGTCTTCGTTACGTTCAAGGCTCTCGTGCTTTGCACGGGCATGTTCTTCGCCATCAAGTGGCATTACGATCAAGGGAAGAAGGGGAAAGAGCAGGAGGCGCGCGCGGTGCTGCGCGCGGGCGGCAAGGTGGCCGCACTCTTCGTGCTCACGCTCCTGGGCCTGGGGCTCGTCACCTTTTTCGTCGTCAAGATGGTCGGTCTGGAGATGATCTGGCCCTGATGGCCAAGAATAGTCTGCCGGTATCCTGTGATGCGGCAGCAATTCCCCGCTGCGCGGCAGCCCCGTGCGTGCACGGAGCTTTCTGAATCATGTGTACCTTGTCTGTTTGGAAATACTGTGTAAAAATACAGTGTCAACTTTCAAAAAGGACTCCTCATGATCAAAGGCAGTTGCTGCTGTGGCTCGGTAAAGTTTGAATTGACATCCCCCCCGGGCATGATGGGCATGTGCCACTGTTCCCGTTGTCGGAAGGCCGGAGCGAGCGCCTTGGCCTTCGTTGATAAAAATTCATTCACCTTGCTGGCGGGACGGGAATTCATTCAACGCTATGAGCCGGAACCTCCGTTTACATATGCAAGAACTTTTTGCAAAAAATGCGGAACTTCTTTAGGGGAAATTGGCTCAGAGAATGATTCATTTCCCATCTCAGTCAATTGCCTGGATGATGACCCTGAGGCAAGAATACAATTCCATGTGCATGTTGGCTCCAAGCCTGCATGGTATGAGATTTGTGATAGTGCAAAACAGTTTCAGGAAAGTCCGACATAATAAGAAAAGCCAGTCATTTGACTGGCTTTTTTATCGCATGTTGTCAGGTCCGGTGCGGGAGGATTGCTTTTATTTGCCCATGGCCCTGTTGCCTTGATATCTATTTCGTGGCTTGCGTTTCAATTGAGCCGGCATCGACGACGTCCAACGCCTTTGTCCATGCGCCAATGGCGGAACTGGCCCTCGCGCCCATTCGACCTTGGCTTGCCAAGCGATCATTTATGCGCGATGCCCCCTTTAACGGCTAACTGGCACGAACACTTCCCATTTATGCTGTATCGCGGGATTGACGGTCTTGGCGCAACTCACGGCAACATTCGGCCCAGACAGGCCGTGGCTTTGCGGAACCCATTTCACACGCAAAGCTGCCGCGCATTTCGTCACCAGAATCTTCCGGTTCGGCTCCAGGACTTGCCAACTTGTTCCCTTTTTGGAGTTTTCTGCTGCAATGAACTGTACTGCGGCCTCCCTGATTTCAAACAAGCCATGGATGTCGCCGCGTGTCCGGTCTTCGTCAAGCGTGGCCGCGAGTGCCGATGAGACGCCAGCAATAAGAAAAACGGCGACGACCAAGGAAGCGTACATGCATCTATTCAAACGTAACGGTGCCAACATATTTACAGTCCTTGCCAAGTCTGTTCGATATCAGATAGAGATATGAAAGGTTTTGCATTCTACAGTCTGCAATCCCGGATCCGCCGTTTTTGTTCTCCGTTGGCGAGTACGTACTTTTCGTGACACGATGATAAGTTCATCAGCTTTTCATTCAACTGACTGAACGCACATGGCTTTTACTTTTCACCCGTTTTCCGATATTCCCCACGAAGAATGGCTCCTTCTGTTGAATCACCCGGACGTCATCCGCCATATGCCACTGGCCACCGAACGTTGGACGGATGGCGCTATTGCGGAATGGGCGAAAGGCAAGGACGCGCAGTGGCAAGCGAATGGCTATGGACCATGGGCTATCCGGGTGGATGGCGCGTTTGCCGGCTGGGGCGGTTTTCAGAAGGAAGGGGACGAAGCAGACCTGGCACTGGTATTGCTCCCCGGGTTCTGGGGACATGGGCCGGCGCTGGCGCGCCATTTCATGCACCGCCGGCTGGAACTGGGCATTGGCCCGGTCAGCATCCTGCTGCCGCCCAGCCGCACTCGCGTCAAGGGGCTGGCAAGAATCGGCTTCCTATTTGATCGCGAGGTGGAGTATGAAGGCCAACGCTTTTTGAAGTTCCGGACATCGGAATGAGCGTCACAGGCGCGGTGGGGACGGGAACAGCCTTTCTCTCCCGCAACTGGCATACTATTCAATGCATATGCGAATCTGAGTAAAGTTTGCAGAAACAAGCTATTCCCATGCGCGATCACTTTCCACTTTTGAATCCATGAAAAACAGCACTGTCGAATATCGCCATAACTTCCCCCTCGATCCGCTCGATGTCGTCCGTGTCTTCGATCAATCCGGCATCAAGCGCCCGACCGCCAATCTCCCGAGAATCGCGCGCATGTTCGCCGCGCCTTGCCTCTCGCTGTCGGCCTGGGTGGATAATGAGCTGGTGGGACTGGCCCGCTCGCTGACCGATTATGCGTATTGCTGCTATCTGTCGGACCTGGCCGTCGATCAGCGGTACCAGGGCCTGGGTATCGGCAAGGAACTTGTCAAGCGCACCCAGGCCATCATCGGCGACGACGTGTCTTTGATACTGCTCTCCGCCCCGGACGCCATGTCCTACTATCCGACGCTCGGTTTCGAGCCTGCCGGGAACGCTTACGTCATCCGGCGCAAACATTGAGCGACTGTTTTTAACAATTCCCGCAGCTGATGAAACCCGTCTATACCCTCGCTGGAGCCCTGGCAAAAGATCCCGGCCGCGTCGCCAAAACCCAGGCCCTCACCCTCGACAGTGCCAGGCCCCACATGGGCCTGAAAGGCAGGCATGGCTTGTTCGCTTCCGTAGCCTGGTGGGAAAGCATCGAGGCCCAGCGCCTCCCGACGCAAACCGTGACGGGCATCATCGAACGCACCTATTTCGCGGGCCAGGACAGCCGCCGTGGCGATCAGGTCAACAGCTTCACCTTGCGCCTGGCGGATGGCTCGACAGTGGACGAAAGCATCTACATAAACCACAAGCAAGACATCAGGCTGTTCGTGCCTGGCGCGATGGTGACGATGGTCTACGCGCAAGATGAGCTGAAGGCACAGCCGGCCGCCGACGGCGGTGTCAATGTGGCGCGTATCGTGCTGGAAGTGGCCATATCCGTCAGAAAAGATAAAGAGTAGGGGACGGCGCCATGCCGCTGCTCCACGATCTGCACAAGCTTGATATTGGACAAGTTTCTAGCTGAAATTGGTTTGACCTCCCCCCGCGCCAGGTCTAGAGTCGACAAGGAACCCTCAACGGACCACGATCGCCTCCCATGGCCAAGCCTTTCCCCTTGAATCCCAAGAACCCCGAACGCATCTGCTGGGGCTGCGACAAGTATTGTCCGCCGGATGCCATGCGCTGCGGCAATGGTTCCGAACGCACGCAGCATCCGATCGAATTGTTTGGCGAAGGCTGGAATGACTGGGGGCTGGCGGCGGCCGACAAGGCCGACAAGGACGAGAACCAGCCCTGACGGCAAGCGCAGCACGCGGCGCGCCGCTACAATCTCTTCATCGCGTCCGCGCTGAGGAGTCTCCATGCAAGAAACCCTGTCCCGCTGGCTGGCAAGCAGCGCCGGCGATGTCCAGTTTGTCGAGCACCCGCTGCGCAACACGGCCACGGTGGCGCTGCCGCATGCCACCCTGGTCCGTTTCCTCGCGCAGACGGGACACGTGCCCCGCATCATGAGTGTCCCTGCGGCTCCCTGATGCTCAATGCCCGGCCACGGGCGCGCCGCCGCTGCGCCGTCCCGGCCGGAAACCATGCGCGCGGGCCGACCAGGCGATGGCAAAGGCCAGCACCAGCAAGCTGACCATGGCCCATGGGAAGGCGCCCGCGCCCCAGGTTTCCAGCAAGGCGCCGCCTGCCACGCCCGCTGCCGCGATGGCCCCATTCCACGCCACCACATTCATCGACAAGGCCACGTCGGCGCCGCTGCCGGCCGTGTCGGCCAGCGCCGTCTGCAACAGCGTTGCCGCGCCGCCAAAGGACAAGCCCCAGACGGCCATGCCCAGGTAAATGACAATGGGAAACTGTGACGCGATGCCCAGCACGAGGGCCGTGGCGCCGAACACGGCCAGGCTGGCCAGCACGGCGGCGCGCAGGTGGCGCTCGACCAGCTTGCCCGTGATCCAGATGCCGGCCATGGCGGCGGCGCCGAAGACGAGCAGGACCAGGTCGACCCGCTCCGTCAATCCGGCCGGCGCCACGAACGGGGCGATGTAGGTATAGAGAATGTTGTGCGCCAGCATCCAGGCGATGACGACAGCGAGCACGGGGCGCACGCCCGGCGTCGTGAAGACGCGGCGCAGGGGCAGGCGTTCATGGACGGACTGGCCCGGGTGGTCCGGCACCTTCGCCAGCACCCAGGCGATCAGGATCAATGTCAGGGCGGAAATGATCCAGAATGCGGCGCGCCAGCCCACCAGGGAGCCGAGCAGGGTGCCCAGCGGCACGCCCAGGGACAGGGCGACCGGTGCGCCCACCATGGCCAGCGCCAGGGCGCGGCCTTGCTGATGCGGCGCCACCATGCGCCGCGCGTAGCTGGCCAGCAAGCTCCACGCCAGTCCGGCCGCCATGCCGGCAAAGAAGCGGGCCGCCAGGGTCAGCCAGTAGTGGGACGACAGCGCCGTGACGGTATTGAACACGAGAAAGCCGATGATGGTCAGCAACAGCACGTTGCGGCGGCGCCAGCCGCGCGTGGCGATGGTGAGCGGAATGGCTGCCAGCAGGGAACCGAGGGCATAGGCCGTGACCATTTGTCCGGCCAGCGCGGCGCTGATGCCGAGTCCTGTACTGATCTGCGGCAACAAGCCGGCGGGCAAGGTTTCCGTGACGATGCAGATAAAACCCGTCATGGCCAGGGCCAGCAGGCCGGCGACGGGGAGGCGGTCGGCCAGCGCAGGGCTGGCTCCGGTAGTGAGCGTAGCGTGATTCACGGCAAACATCCTTGTCAAGTAATCAGGCGCAGGAGTGCCCCTGACCGTCGTTGCGGTACATATGTATCGATCGGTATAAATATAGGCGATGGCGCACCGCGTTGTCAATGACTTCTGTATCGAGTAGTATGTAAGTAAATGAGGAGGAGCGAAGGATGGCGCAAATGGGACGGCCGCGCACGTTCGACCGGCAGGCGGCGGTCGAGCAGGCCATGTTTTTATTCTGGCAACAGGGATATGAATCGACGTCCTTGAGCCAGCTCAAGGCGAGCCTGGGCGGCGGCATTTCCGCGCCCAGCTTTTATGCGGCGTTCGGCTCGAAGGAAGCGCTGTTCCGCGAAGCGGCGCAATGCTATCTGGACACGTTTGCACGCGTGACGGAATGCCTGTGGGACGATGGCCTGGCGCCGCGCGCGGCCATCGAGCTGGCCTTGCGCCAGTCGGCCAGCATGCAGTCCGATGCGGGACACCCGCCCGGCTGCATGGTGGCGCTCGGCTGCATGAGCGCGCCGACGGCCGAGCATGCGGCCGTGGCCGCGCCCCTCACGCAATCGCGCGCCCGCACGCGTGCCGGCTTCGTGCGCTGCGTCGAGCGGGGCATGGCCAGCGGCGAATTGCCTGGTGATATGGATGCCGTGGCGCTGGCGTCCGTCTTCGACAGCTTTCTGTCGGGCGTGGCTATCCAGACCCGCGATGGCGTGGGCTACGCCGTGCTGGATGGCGCCATCACGCAGATGCTGCGCGTGTGGGATGCCAGCCGCGTGCCAGGCTAGACGCTAGGCCTGGGCCGCAAAGCGAAACTCCAGCACGTCGTCGCCATATTTGTCCGTCTCGCCCGTCGAGGTCCAGCCCAGGTAGCGGTAAAAGCCGTACGAACGCGAAGCGGGGTCGTCGGAGCAGCCGAGGAACAGTCGTTGATGACCGTGCGCGCGCAGTTCCGTCATCACCAGTTCCAGCAAGGTCTTGCCGATGCCGAGCCCCTCGAATTCCGGCAGCAACGCCAGGACGATGATTTCGCCCGTGTCGCGCTCGCCAAAGCAGTAGCCGGCCAGCTGGCCGTCATGATGGCAGACGTGGCCAGGCAGGCTGCCCGAATGCATCATTTCCGCCCAGGTATCGGCCGTGATGCCCACTTCCGCCAGGCGTTCCGCGGACACGGCGTTTTGCCGCGTCCTGCCCCGTAAGTCGATAAAGGCCGGGGTGTCTTCCGCCTTGGCGGGATGGAAGGTAATGGAAGCTGGATGTGTCGTCATGTCATTACTCGCTGGTGTCGTGTCTGTGGCGGCAATGAGGTTGGATAAACCTCATTCCCAGGATTTGCGCATGGTTTGCGCATGGCGTTGCCAGTCAAAGATTTTCGTATTCTCGATTGCCTGCTGGCCGGGATTGCCGCTATCGATGATTTCATCCTTGACGATAATCAAATCGTTTTTGTCATTCAAGCGGTATTCCCGATAGCGTTCGCAATCCTGTTCGCGCCGGGCGATGGTAATTAATTTGCTGGCTTGCCACGCATAGCTGTCTTCATAAAAGCATTGCGCCGCGCAGCCGCAATTGGGTATGCCCCCTTCGATTCTTTGCTCGGCCATGTTGATGTTCAGATTCGGAATGGCTGACAAGGGTTGATTGAAACGGTATTGCTGCGCTGGCGCATCCCATAACCATACATCGGAACAGCGGATGCGTCCCTGGCTATCCGTGTATCCGGTGACCCACAGGTCGGCATGGCCGTCGAAATTCATGTCCAGCAGCAGCGCGTGCAAATTGCCCGTGCCGCTGCTGCTGCAACTGCCATTCATCCACTGCTTTCCGATTTTCAGCCGATACGTCTGTTTTTCATCGTGATTCGCATAGCGGATATCGGCGGCTTGCCGCACTTTGCCTGTCGCGGCTTTATCCAGATGCAAGGTGCCAGCATAGACCGAGGTGGAAATCAGGGATAAAAGCAGAGCGATCAGTTTCATGGCGATATTTATGGGCTGGCACGAGTGCACAATGCGTGGATTACATCAGGCGGAGAATGATCATACTGCATGAATCCGGCAATGCGCCACACGATTTCCTATCGTGCATTCTGCGCGGAACAGTGCTGTGTACAATGCCAAAAAATCCCCGAATAAGGAATCTTTATGAGCCCCTCTCCTGAATCTTTGAATGAAGCGGGCATTCTCGCTTATAACGACGGTCATTATGCCGAGGCCTTCAAGCAATTCGATGCGGCGGCGCGCACGGGCGATCCGGCCGGCCAGCATTTATTGGCCAGCCTGTATTACCAGGGCCATGGCGTGACGCAGGATTTGCCGAAAGCGGTGGAATTGTTCACGGCGGCCGCGCAAGCGGGTTTCCCGCCGTCGCTGGCGAATCTTGCCCTGATGTATGCGGGCGGCGATGGCGTCGCGCAAGACATGGCGCAATCGCTCGCGTATGGCCGCCAGGCGGCCGAGGCGGGCGATGGCCAGTCGCAATTCAACCTGGCGCAGGCTTACCGCAAGGGGATTGATGTACCGCAAGACTATGCCGAGGCGGCGTTCTGGTACAAGCAGGCGGCCGAAGCCGGCTCCCTGTCGGCTCAGAATGAATACGGCTTGCTGTACGCGCAAGGGCAGGGCGTGGAACTCGATTACGTGCAGGCGTATGCGTGGATCGCCATGCCGGCCGAGGCGGGCAGCGCGCAATCGATCAAGAACCGCGACCAGTTGCTGGAAATTCTCACGCCGTCACAGCAGCAGGCGGCGCGCGCGCTGGCCGCGGAGTATGCGGCGCAGTACGGCGTCAATCCCCACTGAGCGACGATTTTGCCGGCAGCCTGGTCAGCACGCCGGCCGCGTCGAGTTCATAGCTGTCGAAATCGCGCGCGAGGAACAGTTCACCCGAGTAATGCAGCCGCGCTTCCGCTTCCAGTTCGGCCATGCCTTCCGCATGGTGATAGCGGGCGCTGAAGTGGGTGAGGATCAGGTTCGGCAAGCGGACCGCTTCGGCGAACTGCGCCACGCGCTGCACGGAACTGTGCGTGGGGCCGGGTCCCACTTTCTGCAGCATGGCTTCCGTGTACGTGGCTTCATGCACGAGCAGTTGCGCATCCGCGCAAGCGTCGGCCAGCAAGGCCGGCGTGTCGTTGTCGCCGCCGACCACCACCGTGGCGCGCTGCGTTTCCGTCTGGCGGAAAGCGGCGGCACTCAAGACCGTGCCATCGTCGAGCAGCGCATCCTGGCCAGCCTGCAAGAGTCCCCAGGCGGGACCGGGCGGCACGCCGGCCGCTTGCAGGGCCGCCTTGTCCAGCTTCCACCTGCTCGTTTCCAGCGCGAAACGGTAGCCGACGCTCGGTGCGCGGTGCGACAGCGCGTGGCGCGAGACGGTCAAGCCGGCTTCTTCGTGCACCACTGGCGCGCTGTCCACGTCGATGTGGATCAGCGGATACGTCAGGAACAGTTCCGTGTGCAGCAAGGTCGCGTCGATCCAGGCCTTGATGGCGGCCGGGGCGATCAGCAGCAAGGGCTTCTTGCGCCCAGTCATCGAGGCGCTGGCCAGCAAGCCCGGCAGCCCATAACTGTGGTCGCCGTGCACGTGGGTGATGCAAATGCCCACCAGGTCGTGCACGGACAGGGGCAGGCGCTGCAGCCGGTGCTGCGTGGCTTCGCCGCAATCGATCATCCACCAGTCGCGGTTGTGCGTGGTTTGCAGGGCCAGCGAGGTGACGTTGCGGTAGCGCGTGGGCACGCCGGAAGACGTGCCGAGAAAAGTCAGTTTGAACATGCGCGCATTATGCGGCAAGCCAACGCCGTTGCCAACGCGCCAGTCTTCAGCTTGCCAATGGCGCGCGCAATTTGTCCTTGTAGATGCGGCCGTTCTTCATGATCAGCAGCAGGTTTTCTTCCGGCTGGGCGAGGAAATCGAGGTTTTTCGCAGGGTCGCCATCGGCCACCAGCAAGTCGGCCAGCGCGCCCGCGGCCAGCTTGCCCAAGGTGCCAGGGTAGGGCGAGCGCTGGCCGGACAGGGCCAGCAGTTCGCCATTTTGCCCCGTCGCCTGCGCCAGCAAGGTCAAGGGATCGTAAAAGCGCGTGAGTTTGGCCAGCTGGCGGCCTTGCGTGGGCGTGTTTTTCGCGTTGAACAGGATATCCGTGCCCCAGCCCGTCTTGATGCCGTACTTTTGCGCCAGCGCATACGCCCTCACCGTGCCTTCGGATACGATCCTCTGGCTGGCCTTGCGCGCCGCATCGGGATACACATTGCTGTCTTCATCCTGCAGGAACGGTTGCAGGCTCCACCACGTGCCCGTGTCGCGCATCAGGCGCGCGGAGTCGTCGTCCGCCAGCTGGCCATGCTCGATGCTGCGCACGCCTGCGCGGATGGCCCGCTGTATGCCTTTCGGCGTGTAGACGTGGGTCATCACATACGTGCCCCAGTCGGCGGCCGCTTCCACGCCGGCGCGCAGTTCGCGCTCCGAATATTGCGTGCTGTCGAGCGGGTCATACATGGAGGCGACGCCGCCGCCCGCCATCATCTTGATTTGCGTCGCGCCCAGCATCAGCTGCTCGCGCACGCGGCGCAGCACTTCCGCTTCGCCATCGGCGATCATGGCCATGCCCGCCGTTTCCGCCATGCCCAGCGGCGCATTCGCCGCACGGGGGATGTCGGAGCGCAAACGGAAGTCGCCATGGCCCGACGTTTGCGAAATCATGGCGCCCGACGGAAAGATGCGGGGGCCATCGACGATGCCTTCATCGATGGCGCGCTGCAATGCAAACGCGGGGCCGCCCGGATCGCGCACGGACGTAAAGCCCCGCAGCAGGGTGCGCTGCGCTTCCTGCGCCGCCACCAGGTACAGATAGCCGATATCGGACGTCATGGCCGTCACCTGGTTGATGGCGGCCAGCATGGTGTGCCAGTGGGCGTCGATCAGGCCCGGCATCACCAGCTTGCCCTGGCAATCGATCACTTGCGCGCCGTCCACCTTTTCGCCGGCCGGCAACAGGGCGGTAATGGTCGGGCCCGTCACCAGCACGTGGATGCCGGAACGGGGCGCCTTGCCCGTGCCGTCGAACAGGCGCAGATTGGTCAGCAGCAGGGGGCGCTGGGGCGTTTGCGGCTGCTGGGCGATGGCGTTGCTGGTGGACAATCCGATGAAGGGCGCCAGCATGGCGGCCGCGCCGCCGAGGAATTGCCGGCGCCGCATGTCCGCCATCACCCGCTGGTGCAGGATGGTGAAGACGGTGCCGCCGCAGTCGCAGGCGCGCGGCTTCAAGCCGCCCGTTTGCCATGTATCCATCAGATGCTGCTCCTGTACCAGGGCCATTGCGGTCATCCTTTCATCGCTGCCGCGTCGTGTGCCGGCACGCGGACAAAGTTAATTAATGGAAACAATGACCATTGAAAGCCCGCAGCGATGGCAAGTCAAGCGTGCACTTGCTTTACAGCAAAGAATGCAGCATTTGCCGTTCAAGGTGCATGCTAAGGTGCATGCTGGCCGCTATCTTCGCCCGCCGTGTAATCGACAAAGCCGTCGCGGCGGCAAAAGCTGGCCAGCTGCATGCCGGCCTGGCGCGCGATGCGGATGGCCAGCGAGGTGGGCGCCGAGATGGTGGCGACGAGCCCGATATGCATGCGCGCCGACTTGCGCACCAGTTCATAGCTGGCGCGGCTGGACAGGAAGACGAAGCCGTCGTGCATGGCGATGCGGTGCAGGGCCAGGTAGCCGATCAGTTTATCCAGGCCGTTATGCCGCCCCACGTCCTCGAACACTTTCACGATGGCGCCCTCGGCCGTGCACCAGGCGGCCGCATGCACGCCGCCCGTCTTGTGCATCAGCTCCTGGTAGGGCAGCAGTTCGCGCGCGGCGCGGCCGAGGATGGCGCTGCTGGCCACCAGCGGCGGCAGGGGCCGCGTGATCTTTTCCGGCACCAGGTCCAGCAGGGCCAGGCTTTCGATGCCGCACACGCCGCAGCCCGTGCGCCCGGTCAGCGCGCGGCGGCGGGCCTTGAGCTTGATCAAATCCGGCTGCGCGATGGTCAGCCGCACTTCCGCGCTATCCTCGCCGCAGCACACGTCGAGGTCGTAGATGTCGCGCACGCTGCCGACGATGCCTTCGGTCAAGGTAAAGCCGACGGCGAATTCCTCGAGGTCGCGCGGCGTGGCCATCATCACGGCGTGGGCGATGCCGTTGTAGACGAGGGCCACGGGATACTCCTCGGCCACCATGTCGCGGCCCGCCGTGGCCACGCCCCCCTGGTGGCGTACCATGGGAACGTCCAGGTAGCCGTCGCGTTCGATGGTGGTGATGCCGATATCGCATTCCATGATTTTTCCTCCGGTTAATCGATCTGATAGCGCGGGCAGGGCCGTATCGATGGCGGCAGCGGGTCGCCATGCAATTCCAGCAGCGAGCGTTCCGTTTCCCGCGTCATGGCGTTCAGGGCCAGGCAGTTGGGCGCCAGGCCGAACGGTTCGGCGATCTGCTGCGCGATGGCTTCCAGCGCAAACAGGGTGTAGGCGACAAAGACGGAAATGAGGGGCGTGGCCACGCCGATGGCGTCCACCAGGCCCAGCGGCAGTAAAAAACAGTACATGTAGACGGTGCGGTGCACCAGCACGCCGTACGGATACGGGATCGGCGTGTTCTTGATGCGCTCGCAGCCGGCCACGGTGGCGGCCAGGTCGTTGAGCTGGGTGTCGAGCATCCACAGCAGCTGCGTCTGCCCCGGCTGGCGCTGCACGGCGTCGTGCAGCATGGCGCGCACCGCATGCAGGATGGCAACGGGCTTGAAGTTGACGCCCTGCAAGCGCTGCACGTCCTCGGCCGGCAGGTAGCGCAGCAGGTCTTCCTGCGGGTCCGTCTGGCGCAACTGGTGCTTGAGCGCGTAGACGAAGGCGACCAGGCGGCGCAGCAGCAACTGATGGTCCAGGCCGCTCGTTTCCTGCGGCAGATACGTGAGCGCCTGCGAAGCGAGGGCCCGCGCGGCGATCAGCAATTGCCCCCAGATATGTCGCGCCTCGACGAAGCGCGCATAGCTGGCGTTATTGCGAAAGCCGAGAAAGATCGCCAGGCTGATGCCGACCATGGGAAACGGCGCCGTATCGAGCGGAATCTTGACGCCGAAGATACGGCCATCCGTCAGCAAGGCCAGCGAGCTGACGACCAGCATCAGCAGCAATTGCGGGATGATGGCTTGCAGCACCGAGCCATCCCAGACAAACAGCATGCGGAACCAGTTGGTGGTGGGGCGAATGATCATGATGGAAGACGCATGCTGTGATGTGAATCAATGTTTCCGGGGCACGACTTTGCCCTCGAAGACGTAATATTGGAACAGGTTGTAGCCGATCATGATCGGCAGCATCGTGCCCATGCCGATCAGCATGAAGATCAGGGTCGGCTCATCGGACGCGGCCGCCGCGATGCTCAGCTTGCCCGGCACGAGGTCGGGGAAGAAGCTGATGGCCAGGCCCGCGAACGACGCCAGGAACAGCACGATGGCGCCGCGGAAGGGGCCGCGCACGCCGTTCACGTGCACGGCCCACAGGATGTAGATGAAGGCGCTGGCGGCGATGGCGGCCAGGGCCAGCAGCACGCCGAACACGCCCGGCTGTGCCCAGCGGTCGTGGCCGATGGCGCTGAAGACCATGGTGCCGGCCGACAGCACGATGGCGGCCGCGACCGTCGCCAGCACGCTGGTGGTCGCGTAGCGGCGCGCCGCCGCTTCCAGCAGGCCGCCCGTCTTCTTGATCAGATACGTGCTGCCCAGCAGGCAATAGCCGGCCACCACGCCCAGCGCCGTACAGGCCGTGAAGACCGCACTCAGCGGGCCCGGCTGCAAGCCCGTGATGACCTCGCCCAGCACCACGCCCTGCGCCACGGCGGCCAGCAGGCTGCCCACGCCGAAGACCACGTCCCACAGGCGCTTGTTGCCGGCCGCATGGCGGAACTCGATCGAGGCGCCGCGCATGATCAGGCTGGCGATCAGCAGCATGATGGGAATGTACAGCTGTTCCAGCAAAGTGGCGTAAGCGCTGGGAAAGGCGCCGAACAGGGCGCCGCCCACCACCACCAGCCAGGTTTCGTTGGCGTCCCACACGTGGGCGATCGATTGGAAGATCAGGTTGCGTTCCTGCTCGCGGCGGGTGAACAGGCTGAGGATGCCCACGCCCAGGTCGAAGCCGTCCGTGACGACGTAAAAGATCAGCATCAGGCCGATCAAGCCGAACCAGGCATTGCCCAGCATGGCATGCGAATTCATATCCATTACATACTCCTAGTCAGATAGCGGCGCATGTCAATACCCCACGGCATGGGCGGCGTCCGGCAGCGGCAGCGCCACGTCCGGGCCTTGTTGCAGCCATTTCTTGGCGAACACAAAGAAGGTGAGGAACAGCACGACGTAAAACACGGCAAACATCAGCATGCTGCCGGCCACGGCGTGGGCCGCCACGTCGGAGACGGCGTCGCGCGTGCGCAGCAAGCCGTACACGACCCACGGCTGGCGGCCCACTTCGCGCACGATCCAGCCGCACTCGACGGCGATATAGGGCAGCGGAATCGTCAGTACCCAGGCCAGCAGCAGCTTGCGGTTGCGCACGAACTCCTGCACCCGTCCACCCACCTTGCGCCAGGCCACGAAGGTCCAGAACGACAGCAGCACGAACCACATGCCGATGCCGGCCATGGCGCGGAAGGCGTAGTACAGCAGCGGCAGCATGGGCGGCTGGTCTGCGCGGGCGATGTCGGCCAGGCCCGTGATCTTGCCCGTGGCGCTATGCGTGGCGATCACGCTGAGCATGCCGGGCACTTCGACGGACCAGTCATTCTTTTGTTCCGCCTGGTTGGGCCAGGCCAGCAAGGACCAGGCCGCGCCCTCGCCATCTCGGTTCGTGTGCCAGTGGCCTTCGATGGCCGCGCCCTTGGCGGGCTGGGTCTTGAAGACGTCGACGCCGCTGGAATCGCCGAGCCACACCTGTAACGGTGCGATGACCAGCAGCAACATCAGCGCCAGCTTGAACGAGCGGGCGAAGAAGGCCGGTTCGCGGCGCTTGAACATATACCAGGCGGAAATGCCGGCGATGACGAACAAGCCCGTTTCCACGGCGGCCACCCACATGTGGCCCACGGCCCAGGCCATGTCGGGATTGAAGATGGCGGCCACGTAATCGGTGACGATGATCTTGCCGTCCACCACGCGCACGCCGGCCGGCGTCTGCATCCAGGAATTGGCGACCATGATCCAGAACGAGGAAATGCTGGACCCCAGCGCCACCATGCCGGTGGCAAACAGGTGCACGCCCTTCGGTACACGGCCCCAGCCGAACATCATGACGCCGATGAAGCCCGCTTCCAGCATGAAGGCCATGGCGCCTTCGAAGCCGAGGATGTTGCCGATGAACTGGCCGGAATGGTGCGAAAACGGCGCCCAGTTGGTGCCGAACTGGAATTCCAGGGGAATCCCGCTGACGACGCCGACGGCGAAGTTGAGCACCAGCAACTTGCTCCAGAAGCGTGCGTGGCGGTAGTAGACGGGGTCGCTGGTGCGCAGCCACAGCGCCTCGACGACGAACAGGAACAGCGACAGGCTGATCGTCAAGATGGGCCACAGGATGTGGAAGATGGCCGTCATCGCAAATTGCGCGCGCGACAGGTCCAGGGTATCGAAACCGAACATGGCGTTCTCCTGTTCAGCTGACTGCGGCCGAAGGCGACAGCAGCACGGGAATGGATTTGAAGGTCGGCGTGCGCGAACCGTAACCGACGCTGTCGAGCGGCACCAGCGGATTGGTTTCCGGGTAGTAGGCGCCGATGCAGCCGCGGGGAATGTCGTACTCGACCAGCAGGAAGCGGTCGGCGCGGCGTGCTATGCCGTCGTGCCACACGCCGATCAGGTCGACCCAGTCGCCGGCCGCAAAGCCCAGCATGGCCAAGTCGTCCTTGTTGATGAAGACGACGCGGCGCTGGCCGAAGACGCCGCGGTAGCGGTCGTCCATGGCGTAGATGGTCGTGTTGTACTGGTCGTGCGAACGCGTTGTCATCAGCACCATCAGGCGCTCGCCATATTGCTGGCGTGCACGGTGGATCGGCGTGTCCAGTTCCACTGCGTTGACGAGGAATTG
Organism: Janthinobacterium sp. SUN176; assembly: GCF_030587335.1. Classification (NCBI taxonomy): domain Bacteria; kingdom Pseudomonadati; phylum Pseudomonadota; class Betaproteobacteria; order Burkholderiales; family Oxalobacteraceae; genus Janthinobacterium; species Janthinobacterium sp. SUN176. Next base: position 134,364 of record NZ_JAPWIA010000001.1, read on the forward strand.
CGCCTTGCCGCTTTGCGTCTTCCATACCCGTTCGCGCGAGGCGATTTCCAAGTGGAAACCACCCGGCTTGGCCACGCGCAAGTTGTAGTCGAAAAAGTCATCGAACACTTGCTCGATGGAATCGCGCAGCAAGGCATAGTTGCCGGAATAGCGCAGCCAGTCGATCTTCTCGCTGCCCAGGGTCGCTTGCGCCATGCCGGCCACGATGGCGATTTCCGAACGCAGATTGGGCGAGGCGGGCTGGTTCATGCCGAACGAGATATGCACCATGCTCATCGAGTCTTCCACCGTCACGCCTTGCGCCACGCCTGACTGCACGTCGATTTCCGTGCGTCCCAGGGTGGGCAGGATCAGCGCATCCTTGCCGTGCACGAGGTGGCTGCGGTTGAGCTTGGTGGCGATGTGCACGGTCAGGTCGCAGGAGCGCAGCGCATCCCAGGTGCGCGGCGTGTCCGGCGTGGCCATGGAGAAATTGCCGCCCAGGGCGACGAACACTTTCACCTTTTTCTCCAGCATCGCTGCTATGGTGCCGACGGCGTCGTAGCCGTGGTGGCGGGGCGGCTCGAAGTTGAAGACGAGGCCCAGGCGGTCGAGGAATTCCTTGGTCGGCTGTTCCTCGATGCCCATGGTGCGGTCGCCCTGCACGTTCGAGTGGCCGCGCACGGGGCACAGGCCCGCGCCGCGCTTGCCGATATTGCCGCGCATCATCATCAAGTTCGACAGGATCTGCACGGTGGCCAGCGAATTCTTGTGCTGCGTCACGCCCATGCCCCAGGTCGAAATGACGGCCTTGCCCTTCACATAGATCTGCGTCAATTCTTCGATCTTGTCGCGCGCCACGCCCGATTCGGCCAGCAGCAAGTCCCAGCTTTCCGCGCGCAGGTCGGCCGCGAAGGCGTCGAAGCCGCTCGTGTGTTCGGCGATGAAATCGCAGTCGAGCACGCGCTCCTGGCCATGGGCGATGGCTTCGTCATCGAGCTCGACGACGCGCTTGGCCATGGCCTTGATCAGCGCAAAGTCGCCGCCCAGCGTGGGGCAGATGAACAGCGAGCAGATGTTCGTGCTGCCGCCCGTCAGCATTTCCAGCGGATGCTGGGGGCTGGTGAAGCGCTCCAGGCCCCGTTCGTGCAGCGGATTGATGGAAACGATGGTGGCGCCGCGGCGCGATGCCTCGCGCAATTCGCCCAGCATGCGCGGGTGGTTGGTGGCCGGGTTCTGGCCGAACAGCAGCAGGGTGTCCGCATGCTCGAAGTCGTCCAGCAGCACCGTGCCCTTGCCGATGCCGACCGTTTCCGGCAAGCCCCGGCTCGTCGCTTCGTGGCACAGGTTGGAACAGTCGGGGAAGTTATTCGTGCCGTAGGCGCGCACGAACAGTTGATACAGGAAAGCCGCTTCGTTGCTGGCGCGGCCCGACGTGTAGAAGGCCGCCTGGTCCGGGTCGTCCAGCGCGTGCAGGTGGTGCGCCACGAGGGCGAAGGCGTCGTCCCAGGAAATGGCCTGGTATTTGTCGCTGGCCGCGTCGTACACCATGGGGTCCGTCAAGCGGCCATGTTGTTCCAGATCATAGTCCGACTGCTCCATCAATGCGGTGACCGTGTGCTCCTCGAAAAATTCCGGGCGCACGCGCTTGCTCGTCGATTCGGCGGCCACGGCCTTGACGCCGTTTTCGCAGAATTCGAAGGTCGACGCGTGTTCGCGGTCAGGCCAGGCGCAGCCGGGACAGTCGAAGCCGTCGGGCTGGTTTTGCTCGAACAGCGAACGGTAATTGCCCGCGCTGACTTTTTCCTTGAACAGGTTGATGGCCACGTACTTGAGGGCACCCCAACCGGCCGCGGCATGGGTGTAGGGCGCGATGCGCGCGTCGGACTTTGGCTTGCTCATGATGACTCTCCTGGTGATATGCGATGGGACAATCACATGGTAGGGGCGGCGGCTTGCCCCGTAGGCGCACAGTTCCGGACAAAAAAACAGAGTACAGATGGCAAGGTGACGATGCCGGTCGCGCCGGCGCAGGCCGTGATCTATGATGTGGACAAGGAGAAAAAACATGCACAAGGAAGACAAGGAAGACGGCATCGACGCGGCCCTGATAGCGCTGCTGGCGCTGCTGTGGGAGGCGCGGCAGGAGGCGCCGGAGAAACCGTGGTCGCTGGCCAAGCTGGCCAAGCGGGCGGGGGTACAGATGAGCACTTTGTTGCGCCAGCTCAATGCGCTGTCCAGCGCGGGACTGGTGAACGTGACGACGGCGGAGAGCGGCGGCGGCAGCGCGCTACTCAGCGCGGCGGGCGCGGAACTGTGCGCCACGGTGTTTGCCGCACCGCCATCGCAGTAGGAGTACAGTCCCGCGCGTCTGTACTCTATCGGCCGGCGCCGGACTGTACCTCTTTGCCTGCCCCCATTCGTCCTATGCTACTTCCAGACGAATGCCTATCGAGGGGAAGCACCATGAACACCATCCTGTATCCGCAGCCGGCGCTCCGGCAGCCAAGCCATATCGAACCGTGCGTGGACATGCTGGGCCGCCCCCTGACGGATTTGCGCATTTCCGTCATCGACCAGTGCAACTTCCGCTGCACCTATTGCATGCCGGCCGAGCTGTACCCCAGCGATTACCCGTTTCTTCCATCGAGCGAACGCCTGTCCTTCGCGCAGATCGAGACGATGGCGCGCGCCTTCGTGCGCCTCGGCGTCGACAAGATCCGCATCACGGGCGGCGAGCCGCTGCTGCGCAAGAACCTGGAACAGCTGATCGAGGCGCTGGCGAAACTGACCACGCCGGACGGGCGCGCCGTGAGCATCGCGCTGACGACGAATGGCAGCTTGCTGGCGGCCAAGGCGCGTTCGCTCAAGGATGCGGGCCTGGAGCGGGTCACCGTCAGTCTCGACAGCCTCGATAACGGCATTTTCCAGCGCATGAATGGCGTCGATTTTCCCGTCGAGAAAGTGCTGCACGGCATTGAGGTAGCGCAAGCCGTGGGCTTGACTCCCGTGAAGGTCAACATGGTGGTGCAGAAAGGCGTCAACGACAGCCAGATCGTGCCGCTGGCGCGCCATTTCCGCCACACGGGCGTGGTGCTGCGCCTGATCGAATTCATGGACGTGGGCGGCATCGGCGCCTGGTCGCGCACGCATGTCGTCACGTCCGAGGCGGCGCGCGCGCTGATCGCCGCCGAGTTCCCCCTCGTGTCGCTGGGCGAAGGCAAGCCTGTCTCGCACGAAACGGCCAGCCGCTACCGTTATCTGGATGGCGGCGGCGAAGTGGGCTTCATTTCCAGCGTGTCGCAGCCGTTCTGCGGCGACTGCAGCCGCGTGCGCGTCTCGTCGGACGGCAAGCTGTTTACGTGTTTGTTCGCCCAGGACGGCCTCGACCTGCGGCCCCGGCTTGATTCTGCGCAAGGTCTGGAAAGCCTGCTGCGCCAGCATTGGCAGCGCCGTGGCGACCGCTATTCGGAAGTGCGCGGCGCACTGGCCCAGCTTGGCGGGCGCAAGCAGTATCCCACCGTGCGCATGTCGCTGGTGGGCGGGTGACGGGACTGCGTGAAATGCCTACAGGAATTCGGTGATGAGTTTGCCGAGAAGAATAATGGCTTGTTCCACGCCCACGCTCCACGGATAGCTGTAGTTGAGGCGGATGCAATGCTTGTAAGCCTGGCTGACGGAAAACATGCGTCCCGGACCCACCGTGATCTTGCATTCCAGCGCACGCCGGTACAGCTGCATGGAATCTATGTCGCCGGGCAATTCCACCCACAGCACGTAGCCGCCCTGCGGGTGCGAGATTTTCGTGCCAGCAGGAAAGAAACGCTGCACGGCGGCCGCCATGATGCGCGCCTGCTGGGCATACGCCTTGCGGGTGCGGCGCAGATGCTGTTCGTAGCCATCGTTTTGCAGGTATTCGGCGATGGCCAGCTGGGGAAACGAGGACGTGGCCAGGGTGTTGAGGAATTTGAGTTCCTCCACCTTGCCCCGGTAGCGTCCGGCCAGCGCCCAGCCCACGCGCTGCGCGGAACTGAGGCTCTTGGAAAACGAGGAACAATGCAGCACCAGGCCCTTGCGGTCGTAGGACTTGAGCGAGGTTGGGTGGGCGTCGCCGTAATACAGCTCGTTGTAGACGCCGTTTTCGATGGCGGGCACGTCGTGCTGCTCCAGCAACTGGTACAAGGCCCGCTTGCGCTGGTCGGACATCTGGAATCCCAGCGGATTCTGGAAGTTCGGCATCACCATGACGGCGGCGATCGGCTGCCGGGCCATGATGTCGGCCAGCGCCTCGATGCTGATGCCTTCATACGGGTCGGTGGACACTTCCACCACCTTCATGCCCAGCCGTTCGACGGCCATCAGCATGGCGTAGAAGGTGGGCGACTCGACGGCGATGGTGTCGCCCGGCTTGGCCACCGCTTGCAGGCACAGGTTGATGGCTTCCGTGGCGCCCACGGTGACGATGATTTCGTCGGGATCGACGGCCAGGCCGTTTTCCATGTAGCGGCGGGCGATTTCGCGGATCAGCTGCGGGTTGCCCGGCGGCAGGTCGTCCGTCACGTTCCAGGCGCGGTTGCGGCGCGCCACCGCGCCCGCATACTGGTTGATGCGCTCCCAGGGAAACAGCGACGGGTCGGGGTAGGGCGAGCCCAGCGGGATGGCGTCATGCAAGCCGATCGAGCGCAGGGTGGACAGCACCAGCCGGCTGACGTGCACTTCCGCCGGCACGGGGCTGGGGTGCGACGCCTGCATGCAGATGGACGGCGTGGCGGTGTCGCCGGCGCGCTGGCGCACGAAGTAGCCGGACTGGGGCCGGCTTTCGATCACGCCCATGCCCTCCAGCTTGACGTAGGCGCGCAGCACCGTGGTGATGCTCAGCTTGTGCTGCTGGCTGGTCTGGCGCACGGACGGAATGCGTTCGCCGGGCAAGAGCACGCCCTTGGCCACCAGTTGCTCGATGTCGCTGACGAGCTTTTCATACAATTTCATGCAATGGTATCCATTCTTATTCTTGCTCTACGTCATTGCATTATCGTCCAATTCATGACTACCTATAGTTACAGTTATCGCATGTTGCCAAAATGAAACTACCAACCGGCACTTCTGGTTTAAGATCCACATAGAAACGAAAAAGAGGAACCTCTGTCATGGCAATTCCACAAAGCATGCTGTCTGTCGTCGCGCGCGACGAAGTGCATTTGCAGTTCAAGGTGAAGGCCGGCGTCGACATGCGGCAGCTGTTCCAGCGGCTGGGCAAGCTGTGGGAATCCGAAGTCACGGGCATCCTGGACCCCACCCTGAACCGCCACCATCAGTTGACGGGCGGCACGGCCAATGTGGTGCTGGGATTCAAGCCCGAACTGTGGCGCGCCGCGTGCCCAGGCTGCGTGCCGGACAATATGGCATCGTTCGCGCACGACCTGGTGGGCGCCAACGGCAAGACGGCGACGGCTACCCAGCACGATTTCTGGGTCTGGATCACGCAGTCGAACGCGGCCACCCTGTACGACAGCATGCGCACGACGCTCACCTTGCTCAGTCCCTTCGCCGAGCTGGCCAGCGAACAGGTGTGTTTTCCGTATCACAATAACGTGACCTTTGACGGCTTTGCCGACGGCGTCGCCAACCCGAATCCGTTCCGCGCCAACGGCGTGGCCATCATCCCGGACGGCGAAGCGGGCGCGGGCGGCTCCACCGTGCTGCTGCAGAAATGGCGCATGGACGTGGAGCGCCTGCGCGCCTTGCCCGTGCACGCGGCGGAGCAGGTGTGGGGCCGCACCAAGGCCGGCAGCCATGAATTGTCGCCACTGCCCGTCGATTCCCACGTGGGCCGCAACCAATTCATCCGCGATGGCGAGGAAGTCGATATCGTGCGCCGCAACGCCAATTACGCCAATGCCACCGAGGCGGGCGTCATGTTCGTCGGTTTCTGCAAGGACATCACCGTGACCATGGGCATGCTGCGGCAAATGTACGGCGTAGGCTATGATGGCGTCACCAAGACGGACCGGCTGCTGGATTTTTCCACGGCGCTGTCGTCGGCGATCTATTTCGTGCCCAGCATCGACGCCTTGCTGGCCGCGGGCATTTCGCCGGCGGACCCCGGCTGAGGGCCGCCCCGGCGGTCCCTATTTCTACTTTAAAGGAGTTTTCCATGCGTATACGTCCCGCCACACTGCTGTCCGCCCTGATCTTCGGCAGCGTCGTCTTCAGCGCTTCCGCTTCCGCCGTCGGCCTGGGTTTCCTGGCCGATACGCCGATGGCCTACCTGAACAAGAACGACAAGCCCGTCTTCGTCAAGGCCGTCACCGACGTGCTCAATGACAAGAAAGATGGCGAAACCGTGCAATGGAGCAATGAAGGCTTGCGCAATTCCGTGCGCATCGCCGCCGACATCACGGCCAGCGACACGCAAAAGACGGATGAGCAAACCTGCCGCAAGGTGCAGGTGGGCTTGAGCGCCAAGGGTCAGGAACAGACCCTCAAGCTGACGGTCTGCAAGGCCGGCACGGCTGCCTGGAAAGTGAAAAAACAATAAGCACCGGCCGCCGCCCTTCCTTGCCGGGAGGGCGGCGTCGCGATGACTGCCCGCAGCGTGCGCTGCGGCTGCCTAGTCGTGGTTGATGGCTGCCACCTGGTGCAAGCATGCCTCGTCGGTGAGCAAGGTGACCACCGCATTGGTTCTGGCATGGACGCGCACGCCCTTGAGCCAGTCCGGCAGGGCAAGGACGGCGCCCGCCACGATGGGCAGGATGACCTGGATCACGGACTCGCTGCCCCTGGGCGGCGTCGCCCCGAAGTCCAGGTCCTGGATGCCGTCCTGCGGCGGCTTGAGGTAGACGCGCGGCGCGAGGGGGATCGCCTGCCAGCCGCCGGAGCTGACTTCGCCGATCGCGCTCACATGCAAATGCGGGGGAAGGCTCTTGTCGATGGCGAGGTGCACGGCCTTTACTTTGTAGATGGGAACGCTCATGGTATCTCCAGGAAGGATGGGGTGCGCCGCCAGGCCCGCGGCGTGTAGGGCCAGTCCCGATGTCTCGGCATCGTTAAGCTAGCTCAGCAAGTGTAGGTCGTATTTTCACCATCACCATCTCCAATTGTCACCATGGCCAGGCGCGCAAGCCATGCTGCTCTACTTTCTTGGGGGAAAGCCACCCGCAACGGTTAGAATCACGTTTTACCTTCTTTTTCCCATCTGCATGCAGCAAAGTCGCCTCCTGTTCTTCCGCCTGGCCGGCCAGTTTCGCCGCTATGGCGCCATCGTTGCCGCCACCTTGCTGGCCGTGGGCGTGGCGTCCGCCACCGATGTGTTATTAATCAGGCAATTGCAAAACGTCGTCGACGCCATGCGCGCGACGGCCAGCACGCAGGCCGCGCCCGCGTCCGGCGTGATGGGCATGCTGCAGGGCTGGGTCGACCGTTTCTTGCCGGCACAGGCAGGGCAGGTGGACTTGTGGGTGATTCCCGCCACCATCCTGGGCCTGGCCGTGTTGCGCATGGTGTCGAGCTTTGCCGGCGATTACGGTTCCGTCTGGTTATCGAGCCGGGTGCAGGCGGATTTGCGCGAAAAGATGTTCGCCACCATCATGCGCCTGCCCAGCCGCTTTTTCGACACCACCACCACCAGCCTGACGCAGTCGCGCGTGGCCTTCGACGCCAGCCAGGTGTCGCAGGCGGGCTTGAACGTGCTCAACGTGATGGTGCGCGATTCCGTCGCCACCGTCGGCTACCTGATTTTATTGTTCAGCATCGACGTGAAACTGGCCCTGTTCTGCATGGCGTCGATGCCCATCGTGGCCATCGTCGTGACCCTGGCGGGCCGCCGCATGCGCCACCTGAGCAAGAGTTCGCAGCAAGCCGTGGGCGAGCTGACGTCCGTGCTGGACGAAAGCATCGGCGGCCAGCGCGTGGTGAAAATCTTCGGCGGCCAGGATTATGAACAGGCGCGCTTCGTCAACGTCGTCAAGCGCAACCGCCAGCTGGCCGTCAAGCATGCCGCCACCTCGGCCATGAATTCCGGCTTCATCATGATGCTCGTCGGCATTACCCTGTCGTCCGTGATCTATTTCGCCATGCTGCGCGCGCAAAGCGGCGCCATCACGCCGGGCGCCTTCGTCGCCTTCATGGGCGCGCTGATGGCGATGCAGTCGCCGATCAAGAATTTGACGAAGATCAACGAGCCGCTGCAGCGGGGCCTGGCGGCGGCCGAGTCCGTCTTCGGCTTGATCGACACGCCGCTGGAACCGGACCCGGGCACCATCGCGCCGGTCACGGTGCAGGGCAATCTGTCCTTGCAGAACGTCAACTTCCGCTACAACAGCGACGATCCCGATGCGCCCACGGCCTTGAGCGATATCACGCTCGACATCCGCGCCGGCGAAACGGTGGCCCTGGTGGGCGGCTCCGGCGGCGGCAAGACGACCTTGCTGGGCTTGCTGCCGCGATTCTACGACGTCAGCGGCGGCCAGATCCTGCTCGATGGCGTCGACCTGCGCGACTATGCCTTGCTGGCCCTGCGGCGCCAGTTCGCCCTCGTCAGCCAGGATGTGATTTTGTTCAACGACACGATGGCGGCGAATATCGCGTATGGCGACCCGGCCCCGGACCAGGCCCGCATCGAAGCGTCGGCGCGCGCTGCGTATGCGCACGACTTCATCATGCAGTTGCCGCAAGGCTACGAAACCCAGGCGGGGCAGAACGGTTCGCGCCTGTCGGGCGGGCAACGCCAGCGCCTGGCCATCGCGCGCGCCCTGTACAAGGACGCGCCGATTCTCTTGCTGGACGAAGCGACCAGCGCGCTGGATACGGAGTCGGAACGTTCCGTGCAGGCGGCGCTGGAAGTGCTGATGCGCAACCGCACCACCATCGTCATCGCCCACAGGCTGTCGACCATCGAAAGCGCCGACCGCATCGTCGTCATGCAGGGCGGGCGCCTGGTGGAATCGGGCAGCCACGCCACCTTGCTGCAGCAGGGCGGCGCGTATGCGCGCCTGCATGCGAGCCAGTTGTCGCCCGTCAAGGATGGCGCGGCCTAGAACCTCAGAACACGTGAATTTCCTGTAATACCAGCGTGGCGCCCAGCGCCGTGCCTTCCACGCGGAAGGTGGCGGTCAGGTCCGACCAGGCGCCGTTCAGTGGCAGGGCGTGGCGCGCTTCGGCGATCGCCACGCCGCCGTCCTCGCTTGCCGGGCGCTCGACGCAGCGTTCGTGCGGCGCGCCGCTGGCCAGCGCCGCCGGCGTGACGCGATACACGCTGCCATCCGCATACGGCTCCGGCGAACCATACCCTTCGATCACGGCGCGCAGCAGCGCCGGCGTCCAGCCGTAATACGCGTCGTGCGCCGTGCGCGCATGGGCGCACGCGTAATCGCCGCGCGCCAGGTCGGCGATCCAGGCGTCGATGATGTCCAGTATCTGTGTGTCGCTGGGGGCGGAGGGCAAGTGCATGGATTTCTTTCGTGACGGGGAAAAACGTTGCTTTCCATTATGATGGCCGCCGCACGATAACATTGCAACGGAACACAATGCACACACGACAGAAGACACGCGTGGCCCTGGCCGCGTTGCTGGGCATGGTCCTGGCCTCGCCGCTGGCGGCACAGGCACAGCCCGCAGGGCAAACGCCGACGTCAACCTTGCAGGAGGAAGACCGGACCATGTATTTGGATGAAAATTTCATGCCCAGCAATCAGCGCAGCGCCGTGTATGCGCTGCGCACGCCGCCCGTGCGCGACGAGGCGCTGGGCGCCTGGCATGTGCGGCTCGAATTTCCCGACACGCCGGGCGTGCCGGCCTTTGAAACCTATGCCACGGACCTGGACTTGAGCCAGGTCAAGTTCGTGAAGTTTCGCAAGTATTACCATGAAAATGGCCAGCTGCTGCGCGAAACCTACTTCGATGCCCAGGGCGAGGAACTGCTCGGCGGCAGCGTGTACTTCGAGAATGGCCAGGTCCAGCAGCGGGTGACCGCGTTGCCGAACGGGCGCGACAGCATTTCGGAAACGTATCACCAGAATGGCCAGCTGATGAGCCGCACGCTGTATCACGGCGACGAGATGGCCGATGGCGAGCATGTGTCGTATGGCGCGAACGGGGCCGTCAGCAGCCGCTCGTATCGACGCCATGGCCAGATGGATGGCGTGGAGGAATCGTTTTATGCGGATGGCAAGCTGTTCCGGAAGGGGCGGTATGTCGATGGCCAGCGCGAGGGCGAGTTCGTCATGTACGCGCAGGATGGCAAGGTGCTGGCCAGCACCGTCTGGGTGCACGGCCAGCCCGACGGCTGGTCGTTTGAAAGCCATGGCAATGGCGTCGTGTCGAACAAGACCCTGTACCAGAAAGGTGCCGTGCTCAGCTTGCAAACGTGGGCCCCGAATGGCCGGCCCGTGTTTGCCTGGCAGAAAGACGCGCAGGGGCGCGACCACGGCGACACGACGGATTGGCATGCCAACGGCGCGCGCGCCAGCGTGACCCCGTTTGTCGAAGGCCAGCGCCACGGCTTGCTGCAGACCTGGTACAGCGACGGCAGCCTGCGGCAGATCGTGCCGTATGAGCACGGCAAGAAGCACGGCATCGAACGCCACTGGGACCAGGCCGGCAAGCTGGTGCTGGAGCAGGCGTGGCAAGCCGGAGAGCCAGTTTCCATGCGCTAGGAGTCGTCCGCCTTTGCAGGTATCATGCAGGGATTCCGGCCCGCCAGCAGGCGCGAAGCCGGCAGGATAACTGGAGGCAATGGTGGTGGAAACGGAAGTTTCGGCGATGGCCAGGGCGCAAGGCATGGCCTTGCAAAACATGCGCGTCGTCATGCGCGCGGCGCAGCGCCACTCGGCGCAAATCGAAAAGCAATGCGGCGTGTCGGGCGCACAATTGTGGGTGATGCAGGAATTGCTGGAACGGCCGGGCCTGCGCATGGGCGAGCTGGCCAGCAAGATGTCGATCCACCAGACGACGGCCAGCAACCTGGTCGAGGCGCTGGTCAAAAAAACCTATGTGCGCAAGGCGCGCGACCAGCCCGATCAGCGCGTGGTCACCCTGACCCTGACCTTGGAAGGGCAAGCCGTCATCGCCGGCGCGCCGCAGCCGGCGCGCGGCTTGCTGCCCAGTGCGCTGGCCCAGCTGGACCCCGACAGCCTGGCGCACCTGAACCAGGGCTTGAACGCCTTGTTGGCCGTCGTCGCCCCCGACGACCGGCAGGCGGGTATGCAGCCGTTTCCGTTCACCATGTAGTCACGGGCAAGCGTGTGGCGCGCCGCCCCGCTTGCCCGTATCATCGGCGCCGTCGCACCGTTGATGAAAGCATGCATTGAAGATATACACTCCCGTTTTGCTGGCCGCCGTCCTGGCCGTTTCCCCGTCCGTTTCCATGGCCAACGCCCCGGCCACCCCGGCCGTGGCTGCCGAACCGTCGCCGGCCTCCCAGTATTTTGACGGGGATTACCAGCCCGTGGCGCCCGCCGCGGCCGTGTACGAGCAGCGCGCACCGCTGCGCCACGATGCGGCCCGCCAGGCATGGCATTGGCAGCTGCATTTCGCGCAGCCGCCGGGCAAGCTGCACATGGATGCCTGGCTGCTCGGCACCGACGTGGCGTCGCCGCGCTACACCGGCCAGCGCAGCGTGTATTTTGCCGATGGCCAGCTGGGCCTGCTGGAAGAGCGCAACGGGGAGGGCGATTTCAATGGCGTGAACGTGGAATACTATGCGGACGGGACGGTGAAGAGCCGCAAGGCGTACCGCGACGGCGAGTACGACGGCTTGCACAGCCACTTTCATGCGAATGGCCAGCTGAGGCATGCCTTGCTGTACCAGGCGGGCCAGCCCGCCGACGGCGAATTCCTGAGCTTTGACGAGCACGGCCAGGTCAGCAACCGAGCGCATTTCGCCGATGGCGTGCTGACCGGTGAAGTGACGGCGTTTCATCCGGATGGCCGGCTGGCCGAGCGGGGACCGTATCTGGATGGCCAGCGCAACGGCCTGCACCAGGCCTGGTGGCCGGACGGCCGAGAAATGTCGCGCCTCAATTTCCTGCATGGCAAGCCGCAGGGCTGGTCGCTGCTGTATTTCGCGAATGGCCAGCTGGACCAGAAAAACCTGTTCGAAGATGGCGTCATGCTGAGCACGCAAAGCTGGCGCGACGATGGCACGCCGCTGCGCCAGCGCCAGCAGGATGCGCAGGGCCGCGCGCAGGGCGAGGACAGGCAATGGCATGCGAACGGCACGCTGGCCCGGCTCGCTTCCTACCGCGATGGCGAGCCGCATGGCGCCTGGCGCGAATGGCATGCGGACGGCTCGCCCCGCCACGCCGTGGACTACGTGCGCGGGCGCAAGCAGGGCCTGGAGCGGGCCTGGGCCGGCGACGGCACGCGCACCGTCTGCGAGTGGCAGGATGGCCGCTTGCTGCGCGCCTGCCGCAATTTCTAGTGCGGTGGCGCGGGCAGCCGTTGCAGCTGCAACTGCGCCAGCGCCCCGTACAGCGGTTCGCTGAGCACGCGCGACACGGTGCTGGCCACGACGGCGCAAGCCATCAGACTGAGCACCATGCCGTGGCCATCGACCATTTCCATGACAATAATGAAAGCCGTCAGCGGCGCCTGCGTGGCGGCGGCCAGGAAACCCACCATGCCCAGCGCGATCAGGGCGGGCGCGTGCGGGTAGTGCAGCAATTGCGCAATGTCATGCCCGATGCCGGCGCCGATGGCCAGGGAGGGCGCGAAGATGCCGGCCGGCACGCCCGACCACACGGTCAGCCACGTCGCCACATATTTGAAGGCAACGAAGGCGGGCGCCACGTCGGACGAGCCTTCCAGCATGGCGCGCGTGGCCACGGTGCCGCTGCCGAACGTGGCGCCATGGCTGGCGATGCCGATGGCCGCCACCAGCACACCGCAGACGGCGGCGAACAGCACGGGCCGGCCTTTTCTCCACGCGGATAATTTCCCCAGCGGATTGCCCCGGGCGGAGGCCAAGAGCAGCCGGGCGAACAGGCCGCCGGCCACGCCCGCGACCAGGGTCACCAGCAAACCCGGCAAGGCCAGCGCCAGGCCGATGGGGCCGGGGTGGATGATGCCGAAGTGGGTGGCGTTGCCGTGGATGGAGACGGCCATCATGCCGGCCAGCACGATGCCCGCCACGATGAGGCCGCTGTTGCGCTGCTCGGGCGAGCGTGACAGTTCCTCGATGGCAAACATGACGCCCGCCAGCGGCGTATTGAAGGCGGCCGCGATGCCGGCCGCGCCGCCCGCCACCAGCAGGGAATGGGCGCTCACCTGCGAGTGGCGGGGCAGCCAGCGGCGCGCGGCCAGCATCACGCCGGCGGCGATCTGCACGGACGGGCCTTCGCGTCCCAGCGAGAGTCCCCCCAGCAAGCCGCCCGCCGTCAGGCCGATCTTCGCCGCACTGAGTTTCAGCGACACGAACAGCGAGCGCTGCGCGGGCACCACGGCCGGGTCCAGTGTCGCCATCACTTGCGGGATGCCGGAACCGGCCGCGCCCATCGCGTAGCGGCGCGTCAGCCAGACGAGCAGGGCGGCGCAGGCGGGCGTCCACAGCAGGGCGAACCACCAGGCCTTGCCGTTAAAAAAGAGAAACAGGTCCAGCGCTTCCTCGGCCAGCCACGTAAAGCCCACGACGACGAGACCGGCGATGGCGGCCATGCCGACGACGACGGCGCGCGACCACCACAGGCGCGGGTTGGCAAATTCATGCTTGAAGGCAGAGGGAATATCGTGCAAGTGCTTCATTGCGGCAAGTCCAGGAAGGGGCGCGCAGGGCGTCGGGAAGACTTGCCATTATAAAGATATATTTGTCCGAATGTTTTTCCTCTGCCTTATTTGTGGGCAATTGACGACAACAGCTGCGCCTCGGCCAGGAAATCGACGAGCGCCCGCACTTTCGGCGCCAGGTGCGGCCCGGACGGCCACGGCTTACACGAACAGCTCGCGCCGCGCGCTCTGGCTGATGGCGATGGTGGCCGGGTGGCTCAGGCGCCGTTCCGTGGTGATCGCATACACTTGCTCGACGAGGCTGTCGACCCGGCCCAGCGCCACCACGGCGTATTGCTCGCAGACCTGGGGCGCGATGACGGTGGGCGCGAAGAACAGGCCGGCGCCGGACTGGCCGAAGGCCTTCATCATGGCGCTGTCGTCGAACTCGCCGACGATGCGCGGGTGCAGCTTGTTGTCGCCCAACCATTGCAGCAGGCGCCCGTAGATGGCGAAGTCTTCGCCGGGCAGCAGCAGCGGCGCCCCATCGAGGCATTGCGGAAAGCCGCCCGCCAGGGTGACGGCCAGCGCCGGCGTGCCGAACAGGGTCATGCCGCTTTCGCCCAGCAAGTGGTTATAGCCGCGCACGCTCAAGTGGGCCGGCATGGGGCGGTCCGCCATGATCAGGTCCAGCCGGTGCACGGCCAGGTCCGCCAGCAGGCTGGCCAGCCGGCCTTCGCGGCAAATGATGCGCAGCGGCTCGGCCAGTCCCAGCGCCGGCGCGACGAGGCGGCACGCGATCAGTTTCGACACGGAATCGGCGCAGCCCACGCGGAAGGTCGTCGTCGTGGTGCGCGACTGGTCGCGCACGATTTCCAGCAATTCATCGCCCGTGCTGAAGATGCTTTCCGCATGGCTGAGGATGCGCCGGCCCGTATCCGTCAATTCCAGCTGGCGCCCGCTGCGGCGGAACAGTTCCACGCCCAGGGTGTCGGCAAACTCGCTGAGCTGGCCGGAAATCGACTGCGGCGTCAGGTGCAGCTGCTCGGCCGCGCGGGCGATGCTGCCCGTCTTGGCCACCATCCAGAAATAGCGCAAGTGCTTGAAGTTGAGTGTGGACATGGTGTTTCCCGGAAAATAAATACATCGAGTTTTTCGATGTATTATTAAATTATATTCGATTTGTTCGATGTTTATAAGAAGGCTATGATGGCTGCTCAATTCATGCAAGGAGAGTGCCATGGACTTCAGAATACAAACAGAGCATTGCGGAGGCCGCCGATGAACGGCCTGGAAAGTATTGCAACGGCACCCATGTGGGCCGGTTTCATCGCCTTTGTCCTCGTGATGCTGGCGCTGGACTTGTTCGTCTTCGGCGGCAACAAGGCGCACAAGGTGGGCGTCAAGGAAGCGGCGACGTGGTCGCTCGTGTGGGTCAGCCTGGCCCTGCTGTTCAACGGCGGACTGTGGTGGTATCTGAACGGCACGGCCGGTCCCGAGATCGCCAACCAGAAGGCGCTGGAATTTTTCTCCGGCTACCTGATCGAAAAAGCCCTGTCGGTCGATAACGTGTTCGTCTTCCTGCTGATCTTCAGCGCCTTCCAGGTGCCGATCCAGTACCAGCGCCGCGTGTTGATCTATGGCGTGCTGGGCGCGATCGTCATGCGCGCCGTGATGATCATGGCCGGTGCGTGGGTGGTGAGCGAGTTCAGCTGGGTGCTGTACCTGTTCGGCGCCTTCCTGCTGGTGACGGGCATGCGCATGCTGGTGGCGGCCGATGCGGAGCCGGACGTGGCGAACAACCCGGTGCTGCGCTTTGCCCGCCGCCACTTGCGGGTGGCCGATGGCGACCACGGCGAACGTTTCTTCGTGGCAAAGGGCGGTTTGCGCTATGTCACGCCGCTGTTCCTCGTGCTGATCCTGATCGAGGTGACGGACCTGGTGTTCGCGGTCGATTCGATCCCGGCGATCTTCGCCATCACGACGGACCCGTTCATCGTCTTCACCTCGAACCTGTTCGCCATCATGGGCTTGCGGGCACTGTATTTCCTGCTGGTGGATGTGGCGGACCGCTTCCACATGCTCAAGTATGGCCTGGCGATGGTGCTGGTGTTCATCGGCGCCAAGATGCTGGTCATGCCGTGGTACCACGTGCCGGTGGAAGCGTCCTTGCTGGTGGTGGCGGTACTGATCGTGTCGAGCTGCGTGGCCAGCGTGTTCATCACCCGCAGCGACAAGAAGTAAATGTTGTACGGCGCGCCCCGCCTGGCGGTGGCGTGCCTTTTAATTGACTAATAGAAAGAGTAGAAAATCATGCGTACCTATGAAGCGAACAGTCCCCAGGCAGCGGGACGTATCCTGGCCCTGATGATGGTGGTCGACGGCAACCTGGCCAGCGCCGAGCTGCAAGCCATGCATCGCAGCAAGATCCTCGAGCATATCGACCTGGAACCGGCAGCCTTCCAGCAACTGCTGCAAGACTTGTGCGACGACATGCTGACGTCGACCGTGCATGGCGCCGTGCAGCTGGCCCATGGCGTGATCGACAGCTTGCTCGATGAAATCACGGACCCGGACTTGCGCCGCAAGCTGCTGCAAGCCATGTGGAAGATCGCCGATGCGGACGACTGGCTGGCCGATGGCGAAGCCGTCCTCCTGGCCCGCGCCAGCGCGGCATGGTCGGCGGAAACAAACTTCCGCGCGCATGCCGCTTGAGGTAAATCAAGCCGCTTTGTGCCCCATGGCAATGACGGCGGCGCCGGCCAGGGCCAGGCCCACGCCGGCGATGTCGGTCCAGGCGGGCGTGACGCCGTCCACCAGCCACAGCCATCCCAAGGCCGTGGCGATATAGATGGCGCCATACGTGGCGTACACCCGGCCGCTGGCGGCCGGATGCAGGGTCAGCAGCCAGACGAAGATCAGCAGGCTGAGGGCGGCCGGCAACAGCAGCTAGGCGCTGCCCTTGTTGCTCAGCCATAGCATGGGCAGGTAGCAACCCAGCAGTTCGGCCACGGCCGTGACGGTAAACAGCCCGAAAGTGCGGGCAAGGCTGGTCCATTCGAAGGCGTCGTTCATGCTATTCCTGTTGTGCGGTCAGCCGCCATTGTAGACGGGCCTGCGTCAATTCAGTTGCAGGGCGACATACAGCAGCAGGCGGTCATCCGTGTCGTCCAGGTCCAGCCCCGTCAGTTCGGCGATCTTTTGCAGCCGGTAATCGAGCGTGTTGCGGTGGATGTGCAGGGCCCTGGCCGTGGCCATCGGGTGGCTGTGGTGGCGGAACCAGGCGGCCAGGGTGCGCATCAGGGTGCCGGACTTGCGGTCGTGCGCCTGCAGGCGCGCCAGGGTCTGGCGCAATTGCTCCGCCTGCCAACCGGCTTGCAAGCCGGACAGCAGCACGGGCAGGCTCAGTTCCAGGTAGGAAAAAGTGGTTTGCGCGCCATCGCGGGCGCGCCCCACGCGCGCCGTCTGCTTCGCCGATTCATACGACGCCGTCGCGCCATCGAGGCCCGGCAAGGCCACGCCCATGGACAGGGTGGCGGGCGGCGTGAGCGCCTGCTGCGCCACCTGGTGCAGTTCGAGCAGGCGCTGCCTTGCCTGCGCCGCGCGCGCCTGCTGCGGGCCGCTGGCGGGAAAGGCGTCGAGCAGCACCAGTTCGCCCGGCGAGACGACGGCCATCAGCAGGGCGGGCCAGCGCGCCGACAGGTCGGACTGCACTTGCTGCAGCTGCGTCAGCACCTGGTCCAGCCGCTCGCCCGGACCTTCTCCCGCATCGGGTATTTCCAGCACGAACATGGCGCGCGGCACGCGCAAGTCCAGCGCCAGGCGCGCCGCCCACGCTTGCATGCTGGCATCGGAAATACCCGTGCGATACACGAGCTGGAACACGAATTCCTCGCGGTAGCGCTTTTCATGCTGCAACTCGCTGACCAGCCGCGCCTGCTCCAGCATCATTTCCGCCATGGCCCGCACCAGTTCGCCGAACTGGCGCACGGCGTCCGGCTCGCCCGTCAGGCCCAGCACGCCGCAAATCTCGCCGCGCACCGTCAGGGGCAGGTTGATGCCGGCCCGCGTGCCCGGCAGCCTGGCCATGTCGGCCGCGCCGATTTCCACGCTGGCGTGCCGGGCCAGCGCCAGTTGCGCGCCCGGATGCAGGTCGCCCACGCGCTGCGGGTCGCCGCTGGCCAGGATCACGCCGCGCGCATCGATCACGTTTACGCTGAAGGGAATGATGTGCATGGTGCGCCGGACGATGTCCTGCGCCAATGGGGGATCGATGCTCGGCATGGTGTTCACCTTCTGGTTTTGTGCATTTGCATGGAATCATCGGATTCAACAATATGTTTCTTCATGCATCCGCACGATGACTGTTTCTGTGGGCAATTGTACGATGGGCTGGTCGCATCCCATAAAAAAATAGTCAGGAGACACCCATGACCACCCATCCAGGCGCCAGCCTGTCCGCCGGCGCGTCCGCGCAGGACCGCGTGCGCGAAGGCGCCTACCGCAAGGTCACCTTGCATCTGATCCCCTTCATCTTCATCTGCTACCTGTTCAATTACCTGGACCGTGTCAATGTCGGCTTTGCCAAGCTGCAAATGCTCGATGCGCTGCAGTGGAGCGAAAGCGTGTACGGCCTGGGCGCCGGCATTTTCTTCATCGGCTACGTGGCCAGCGGCGTGCCCAGCAATCTGCTGCTGCACCGCCTGGGCGCGCGCAAGGTCATCGGCACCCTGATGATCGCCTGGGGCATCGCCTCGGCCTGCCTGATGTTCGTCACCACGCCGGCCGCGTTTTACTCGCTGCGCTTCATCACGGGCGTGTTCGAGGCGGGTTTCTTCCCCGGCATCGTGCTGTACTTTACGAACTGGTATCCCGCTTCGCGCCGGGGCCGCATCATGGGCTTGTTCATGTCGGCCATTCCCATTTCCGGCTTGCTGGGCAGCCCCCTGTCGGGCTGGATGATGCAATCGTTCGCCGGCCACGGCGGCCTGGCCGGCTGGCAATGGATGTTCTTGCTGCAAGGCATCCCCACCGTGCTGCTGGGCTTTCTCGTGTATGTGCTGCTGAACGACGGCATCGCCCAGGCGAAGTGGCTGAATGCGGAAGAAAAGCAGCTGCTGCGCGCCGACCTCGACGAGGACGAACGCCAGCGCCGCAACAGCGCGAATACGGCCGACACCTTCGCCAGCGTGCTGCGCAACAAGCACGTGTGGATGCTGGGCCTCGTGTATTTCTGCATCCAGATGGGCGTGTACGCGATCAATTTCTGGCTGCCCACCATCGTCAAGTCGCTGGGTTTCGCCAGCCCCGTGGCTGTGGGCTGGGTCAGCGCCATTCCCTACCTGTGCGCCAGCATCTTCATGATCTGGGTGGGCCGTTCGGCCGACAAGCACAAGGAACGCCGCTGGCATTTGAGCGGCCCCCTGCTGATGGCGCTGTGCGGCTTGCTGCTGGCCACCCAGGCACACGGCAACGTGGTCGTCGCCCTCATCGGCCTGTCGCTGGCGACCATGGGCGCGCTGTCCGGCCTGCCCATGTTCTGGCCCTTGCCGACGGCGTTTCTCGGCAGCGCGGCGGCGGCCGGCGGCCTGGCGCTGATCAATTCGCTGGGTCAGGTAGCGGGCTTCGTCAGCCCCTTCCTCGTCGGCTGGATCAAGGATGCGACGGGCGGCACCGACGTGGCCCTGTATATTCTTTCCGCAGTCATGCTGCTGGGCGCCATACTGGTGCTGCGCGTTCCCGCGCGCATCGTGAACCGTTGAACGAAGCTGCCATCGAACCGGAGGAATTGACCATGACGACTACCCCGGCGCCGCGCGCCTTGCTGCAAGCCATGTTCCAGGCCGCCATCGAAGCGGCCCAGCCATCGCACTGCATACCGCCCCATCTGCCGCCAGCGCTCAAGGGCCGTTTGATCGTCATCGGCGCCGGCAAGGCGTCGGCCGCCATGGCGCACGCCGTGGAACGGCACTGGCCGGGGCCGCTGTCCGGGCTGGTCGTCACGCGCTACGGCTATGCCGTGCCCTGCGAACGCATCGAGATCGTGGAAGCGTCGCACCCCGTGCCGGACCAGGCCGGCATGGATGCGGCGCGCCGCATGCTGGAACTGGTCGGCAACCTGCAGGCGGACGATACGGTGCTGTGCCTGATTTCGGGCGGCGGCTCGTCCCTGCTGGCCTTGCCGCTCGATGGCATCACTTTGGCCGACAAGCAAGCCTTGAACCGCGCGCTGCTGGCGTCCGGCGCCACCATCGGCGAAATGAATTGCGTGCGCCGCCATTTGTCCGCCATCAAGGGCGGGCGCCTGGCAGCCGCCTGCCATCCGGCGCAGGTCATCACTTTGGCGATTTCCGACGTGCCCGGCGACAAGCTGGGCGACATCGCGTCCGGCCCCACGGTGGGCGACGCGACGACGTGCGAGGATGCGCTGGCCATCGTGCGCCGCTATGGCATGGACTTGCCTGACAGCATACGCGCCACCTTGGAAAGCGGGCGCGGCGAATCCGTGAAACCCGATGATCCCCGCCTGGCGCGCACGCGCACGACCCTGATCGCCACGCCGCAGATGGCGCTGGAAGCGGCGGCGCAGGTGGCGCGCGCGGCCGGCGTCACGCCGTATATATTGGGCGACAGCCTGGAAGGCGAGGCGAGGGACGTGGGCAAGGTGATGGCCGGCATCGCGCTGCAAACGGCGCAGCGGGGCCAGCCGTTTCCCGCACCGTGCGTGCTGCTGTCGGGCGGCGAAACGACGGTCACCGTGCGCGGCAACGGGCGCGGCGGGCGTAACGTGGAATTCCTGCTGGCGCTGGGCATCGCGCTCGATGGCCACGCGGGCATCCACGCGCTGGCCGGCGACACGGATGGCGTCGACGGCCAGGAAGACATCGCCGGCGCGGTCCTGGCGCCAGACACCCTGCAACGGGCCTGGGCGCTGGGCATCAAGCCCCGCGACAGCCTGGACAACAACGATGGCCACGGCTTCTTCCAGGCGCTGGGAGACAGCGTGGTCACGGGCCCGACATTGACGAATGTCAATGATTTCCGGGCCATCCTGATTACCTGAATTTAGAACCCTTCCAGCACGATCTTCCCTTTTGCCGTATTGCTTTCCAGCAGGGCATGCGCGCGTTTCAGGTTTTGCGCGTTGATCGTGCCGAAGCGCTCGGCCAGGGTGGTCCTGATGACGCCGGCGTCCACCAGCTGCGCCAGCTCTTCCAGTAGTTCATGCTGTTTGACCATGTCCGGCGTCTGGAACAGCGAACGGGTAAACATCAGTTCCCAGTGCAGCGACACGCTCTTGCCCTTGAACTTGCGCACGTCGATGTGCTCGGGGTCGTCGATCAGGGCAAACTTGCCTTGCGGCGCGATCAATTCCACGATCTGCTCGAAATGCCGGTCGGTCTGGTTCAGGCTGATCACATAGTCGACGGGCGGCAAACCCAGGCGCGTGATTTCCCCTGCCAGCGGCAGGCTGTGGTCGATCACGTGGTGTGCGCCCAGTTCCTTCACCCAGTCCGCCGTTTCCGCGCGCGAGGCCGTGCCGATGATGGTGACACCCGTCAATTGCCGCGCCAGCTGCACCAGCACGGAGCCGACGCCGCCGGCTGCGCCGATCACCAGCAGGGACTTGCCCGTCAAACTCTTGTCGCGGCTGAGCTGCAGGCGGTCGAACAGCAATTCCCAGGCCGTAATGGCTGTCAGCGGCAGGGCGGCGGCCGGGGCGAAATCGAGGCTGGCCGGCATGTGGCCGACGATGCGCTCGTCGACCAGCTGGAATTCGCTGTTGCTGCCGGGGCGGTTGATGGCGCCCGCGTACCAGACCCTGTCGCCCACGTGGAACAGGGTCGCGTCGGGGCCGACGGCCGTGACGACGCCGGCCGCATCCCAGCCCAGCACTTCCGGCTGGCCCTCTTTCGGCGCGCGGTTCTTGCGCACCTTGGTGTCGACGGGATTGACGGAAATGGCCTTGACGGCGACGAGCAGGTCGCGCCCCGTGGCGACGGGCACGGGCAGCTCGATGTCGAGCAGGGCGTCGGCATCCGTGATGGGCAGGCTGTGGTGGTAGGCGATGGCTTTCATGTGCTTCCTCGTTGAGTGGATACCGTATGATGGTGGCAATGCCGCCCTGGAAACAGGGGGCGCGTACGGAAACACTTTCAAAGGAATATTGAAAATTGCTGCGACTCGATGACTTGCAGGTATTTGTGCGCACGGCCGACCGGGGCAGTTTGTCGGCGGCTGCGCGCGAGATCGGCATCTCGCCCGCGCTGGCCAGCGCCGCCGTCAAGCGCCTGGAAGGCGTGTTGGGCTTGCGCCTGCTGGCCCGCACGACGCGCTCGCTGAGCCTGACGCCGGAAGGCACGCAATACCTGGAACATGCGCGGGAAGCCTTGCGCCTGCTGCGCGCAGGCCACGATGCCCTGCTGGCCGGCAAGGACAGTTTCGGCGGAACCTTGAAAATTGCCATGCCCTCCGACCTGGGCCGCAATCTGATGCTGGGCTGGCTGGACGAATTCCAGCTGCGCCATCCGACACTGCATTACCAGCTCAGCGTCAGCGACCGGGTGGCCGATATGGTGCGCCAGCAAGTCGACGTGGCCATCCGCTATGGCCAGCAAGACGATTCGAGCCTGATCGCCATGCCCATCGCGCCCGCCAACGACCGGGTGCTGGTGGCGTCGCCCGCCTACCTGCGCGAATACGGCCCTTTGCTGGCGCTGGAAGAGTTGTCGCAGCGCAATTGCCTGCGCTTCGCGCTGGAAGACGGCTTGCACGACCGCTGGACTTTTTACCGCCTGCCCCAGCGCGAGCAAGTGACGGTGTCCGTGAGCGGCAACCGCAGCGCCGACGACGCCGACCTGGTGCGCCGCTGGGCCGTGGCGGGACTGGGCATCGCCTATAAGTCGCGGCTCGACGTGGCGGGCGACCTGGACGCCGGCCGCCTGCAAGCGCTGTTGCCCGACGTGGCGGGCGAGGCCACGCCCTTGCACCTGGTCTGCACGCACCGGGCGCAGGTGACGCCGCTGGTGCTGCAGTTGCGCGATTTCCTGCGCGACAAATGTGCGCAGCTATTAAAACAGCAGAATTGACCGGGGAGCGTTGCTGCGCGACGTATGTATCGCTTATCTGATATCAGCGATTTTTTAAAATCACATCGCTCATGTATTGATTCAAATCGCGAAAGTCTTTCACCCGCCAGGCATATGGCGCAATCTTGACGCCATTCTCTTTCAAGGTCTTGGGAATCAGATCGCCATTCGGACGAAGGATGACCGATGATACGATCACGCCCGGATAATCCTTCAGGCGTTTTTTGAATGCGGCGGTGGTCAGATCGGGCGTGGGCGGATTGCTTTTATTCGCCAATGGCCCCGTTCCCTTGATCTCCGCGCCATGGCACACGGCACAGCGCTGTACATACAGGGTTTTCCCATTCAGATTCTCCGCCAAGGCTGACGGCGCTTGAATGAGCGATAACGTTCCTAATGCAGCGATAAATAATATTTTCATTTCTTTTTAATGTGGACGTATTGTATGGATAATGTCTGGTTCGAGAGAAAATACGCAGCTGCCATTGCAATACGCAATTCTCCCGATAACATTTTATCCGAGATGATTCATCATAATGTGGCCATGCCGGCGAGAGCTTGGCTGGCAAACCATCGTGCTTGATTACAACTCGTTGCAAATGGCAATCATGCGCGGGTCAACCTGGGCGTACCCTCAAGCATTCTGCATGAAACCGCTTGAAGGACCGCCATGACCCCGCACCGACTATTGCCGACGACCTTGATTTCCCTGCTCTTGCTGGCCGGCTGCGCCGCGACCGGACCAGGACCGGCCGCCCAGGCCGATCATCGCGCGCAGAGCAGTCCCGCACAAGACATCGCCATGCTGGAACGGGTCAGCTGGGGCGTGAGCGGGGGCAGCGTGCGCCAGGTGCAGGACAAAGGCTGGAACGCCTGGCTGCGGACGCAGTTGCATCCAGGAAAAGCGGCCTTGCCGCCGGCCATCGCCGCGCAAATCGACGCCATGACCATCAGCCAGGTGCCGCTGGAGCAATTGGTGATCTCTATGGAGCAAAAGCGCAAGGAGTCGGCCGGCGTCATGGACGACATGGCGAAGCAGCAGGCGCAAAAGGATTACCAGCAAGAACTCAATCGCCTGGCGCGCGAAGCGGCCACGCGCTCCTTGTTGCTGGACGTGTATTCGCCGAACCAGTTGCAGCAGCAGCTGAGCTGGTTTTGGCTCAACCATTTCAGCGTGCACCAGGGCAAGCACAACTTGCGCGCCATGGTGGGCGATTACGAGGCGAACGCCATCGCGCCACATGCACTGGGGAAATTCCGTGACTTGCTGGGCGCCACCGTCCACCATCCGGCCATGCTGCGCTACCTGGACAATGAAGCCAATGCCGCCAAGCGCATCAATGAAAACTATGCGCGCGAGCTGATGGAGCTGCATACGCTGGGCGTGAACGGCGGCTATAGCCAGATGGACGTGCAGGAACTGGCGCGCATCCTGACGGGCGTGGGCGTGAACCTGGGAGCGGACACGCCGAAGGTGAAACCGGCGCTGCAGTCGCAATACGTGCGCCGGGGCTTGTTCGAGTTCAATCCCAACCGCCACGATTACGGCGACAAGCAATTCCTCGGGCAAACGGTGAAGGGCAGGGGCCTGGCCGAGCTCGATGAAGCGCTGGACCGCCTGAGCCGCAGTCCCGCCACGGCGCACTTTATCAGCGGCAAGCTGGCCCAGTATTTCGTCGGCGACAACCCGCCCGCACCGCTGGTGGCGCGCATGGCGGCCACCTTCCAGCGCAGCGACGGCTTGATCGCCGACGTGCTGCAAACCATGTTCGACAGCCCCGAATTCAGGCAGTCGCTGGGCAAGAAATTCAAGGACCCCATGCATTATGTCGTGTCGGCCGTGCGCCTCAGCTATGACGACAAGCCCATCCTGAATGCGGGACCCATGCTGAACTGGCTGTCGCGCATGGGCCAGCCCCTGTACGGACGCCAGACGCCCGATGGCTATCCGCTGACGGACGCTTCCTGGGCCAGTCCGGGGCAAATGACGACGCGCTTCGATATCGCCCGCACCATCGGTTCGGGCAGCGCCGGCCTGTTCAAGACGGATGGCCCGCAGCCGCAGGAAAAAGTGGCGTTCCCGCAACTGGCCAGCGCCCTGTATTACCAGTCGCTGCAGCCAGGCTTGAGCCCGGCCACGCGCCAGGCACTGGATCAGGCCGCTTCGCCGCAGGAGTGGAATACATTTCTTCTTTCCTCGCCGGAAATGATGCACCGTTAAGTTGAAATCGGAGGATTGCCATGAATCGTCGTGACCTGTTGAAAGCCCTGGCCGCCGCACCCTTGTTCACTCACGCGGGCAGCCTGCTGGCCGCACCCGCCACGGATGCGAAGCTGCTGTTCGTCTTCCTGCGCGGCGGCTATGACGCGAATAACTTGCTGGTGCCGGTCGGCAGCGATTTTTACTACGCGGCGCGGCCGAATATTGCCATCGCGAAACCGGGCGAGGAAAACGGCGCGCTGGCCTTGAACGCCGACTGGGCCTTGCATCCAGCCTTGCGCGAGAGCATTTATCCCATGTTTACGGGCGG
The DNA here is from genome assembly GCF_030587335.1 of Janthinobacterium sp. SUN176. Lineage (NCBI taxonomy): Bacteria > Pseudomonadati > Pseudomonadota > Betaproteobacteria > Burkholderiales > Oxalobacteraceae > Janthinobacterium > Janthinobacterium sp. SUN176. The sequence continues at coordinate 159,661 of NZ_JAPWIA010000001.1, forward strand.
CGAGGCGGCCTTCATCCCGTTCGCGGGCACGACGGATTTGACGCGCAGCCATTTCGAGACGCAGGATACCATCGAGTTGGGACAAGAGATCAACACGCGGCGCGACTTCCGGTCGGGTTTCCTGAACCGCCTCGTGCAGACCTTGAATGGCAGCAAGGCCGGCCCCGCCATCGCTTTCACCGACCAGCTGCCGCTGATCTTCCAGGGCGGCGTGCAAGTGCCGAACATGGCGCTGCGCTCCGTGGGCAAGTCCGGCATTGATGCGCGTCAAAGCCAGATTATCGCCGCCATGTACCGGGGCACGCCCCTGCAGCAACCCGTCAGCGCGGGCTTTGTCGTGCGCGACGACGTGACGAAGGAATTGACGGGGGAAATGCAGGCGGCCAACCGCAACGCCATCAGTACCAAGGGCTTTGAACTGGAAGCGCAGCGCATCGCCCGCTTGATGAAGGACAAGTACAACCTCGGCTTCGTCGACGTGGGCGGCTGGGATACGCACGTGGGGCAGGGCGGCGCCAGCGGCTACCTGGCGGGGCGTTTCGATGAACTGGGACGGGGACTGGCCGCGTTTTCGCAGGAAATGGGCAGCGCCTGGCGCAATACCGTCGTCGTCGTCGTCAGCGAATTTGGCCGCACCTTCCGCGAAAACGGCAACCGCGGCACGGATCACGGCCACGGCAGCGTGTTCTGGGTGCTGGGCGGCGGGATCAAGGGCAAGCAGGTGGCGGGCGAGCAAGTGGCGATTGCGCAGGCAAACCTGTTCCAGAACCGCGACATGCCCGTGCTGAATGAATACCGGGCCGTGCTGGGCGGTTTGCTGCGCCGCACCTTCGGCTTGACGCCGGCGCAACTCGACCACGTGTTTGCCGGCGTGAAACCGGCGGAACTGGGCCTCGTGTAAATCGGCGAATCTCCGTGTTACGCTACGCCTGCGCATGTGGCGCATAGCGAATACTGGCGGCCCATGGCGCCGGGCACGAATGGAGCAGCATGAACGATACCCAGCGCGACATTGTCAGCGCAGGCTTTTCCCTGGCCCTGATCGCCGTGACGGCCTTCGTCATGCAGCGTTTCTTTTTGCCGCTCGTGTGGGCCGGCATCCTGTGCGTGGCCACCTGGCCCTTGTACCTGCGCGTGCGCGCGGCGCTGGGGCAGCGCACCATCGTCGCGGCAGCCGTGCTGACCCTGGCGTTTGCCTGCATCTTCATCATTCCCGTGCTGTTCGGCGTGGCGCAGGCGGCGCGCGAAGTGCCCGTGCTGGCCAATTTCGTCGTGCATGCGAATGCCGACGGCTTGCCCGTGCCGGACTGGGTGGCGCATATCCCGCTGGCCGGCAGCGCCATCGGCGACTGGTGGCAAGCCACCCTGAGCCAGCCCCACGGCCTGGGCCACTTCTTTGCGGGCAGCGCCGTGGGCGGCTTTCATTCCGCGCGCGACATGCTCAAGGTGCTGGGCGCGGACGTGTTTCATCGCCTGGTCGACTTCGGTCTGGCGTTTTTATGCCTGTTTTTCTTTTACAAGGATGGCGAAGCGCTGACGCGCCAGATCACGGCTGTCGGCAGCCATTTTTTGCGTCCCGAACGGTGGGGCCGCTATGCGCAAAAGATCCCCACGGCCATCCGCGCCACCGTCAACGGCCTGGTGCTGGTGGGCCTGGCAGAAGGCGTGCTGATCGGTATCGCCTATGCCATCGCCGGCTTGCCGTCACCGGCCCTATGGGCGTTTGCCACGGGCATCCTGGCCATCATCCCGTTTGGCGCGCCGCTCGCGTATGGATGCGCGGCCGCCTTGCTGGTGTTCCAGGGCAATGTGGGCGCCGCCATCGGCGTGGCCGCCTGGGGCACCGTGGTGCTGTTTGTTGCCGACCACTTCGTGCGCCCCGGCATGATCGGCAACGCCACCCGCTTGCCTTTTCTTGCTGTGCTGTTCGGCATTCTGGGCGGCGTGGAAACCCTGGGCCTCGTGGGCTTGTTCATCGGCCCCGTCGTGATGGTGCTGTTTGTTACCTTGTGGTACGAAGCGAATGCGACTGACCGCATACCGCCGGCCACCATGCCTTCCAGCACAGCTGCCGATGCAGGTGCCGACGCACTTGCCGGTACAGCTGCCGGTACAGTTGCTGAAACACCTGCCAGCCCGGCCGCGCCGGAACGCACACAGTAGTGAGGGGTCGGTCAGCGTGCCGCTGGCCGGTACTGAGGCGTTCCCGGCGGGGCCGGACGGAGCTGACTTGATAACAGGGTGCGAACACCTTGTTTTAAAGTCATTCTTAATGTGCCTTGGATAGAATAAGCAACCAACGGCGCATCAGCAGCACTTCAACATAGCCCGGCTCGATGCCCGTACCGCACTCGATCAAGGGATTGACGGTGTAGTAGCGCTTGCGGAAGTCGCGGCAGACGAGGATTTCGCGCTTGCCCATGCGGACGAGGAAAGAGCTTGGGGCGTATTCCAGGCCGAACCGTGAGCCAAAACCGCTATTCAATGTTGCCATGACAATTCCTTTGAGGGAGATGTGTTGAACGAGTCATCAGAATAGCATAACTACTGTATGAATACACAGCTACTGTATGAATAAACAGTATTTTTTTACTGGTGTGGTTTTTTTGATCAGTACCGGGAACATGAAAGAGAGATGAGTTTGCAAGAGAAAAATGACATGGGCATGACCACGGGCTGGACCACGAAACTGCGCCGCTTCGTCGAGGCGCGCCTGTCGCCCGAAGGCGAACTGGGCCTGCATATGACGGTGGGCGTGGCCCTGATGCTCGTCGCCATCGTGGTCTTCCACGAGATCGCCGAAGCCGTCATGGGCATGGCCCAAATCACCGTGATCGACTTGCAGGTGGCGCAGTGGTTCAACCAGCATGCCGTGCCGTGGATCACCAGTTGCCTGCTGGTCGTCACGCACATGCATGGCGTGATCGGCGCCATCACCCTGGCCGTCTTGCTGGGCTGGTATCTGCACCGCAAGGGCGCCAGCTACTGGCTGTTTACCCTGGTCATTACCATGCCGGGCGTCATGTTTTTGAACCTGCTGCTAAAGTACATTTTTGTGCGCGCGCGGCCCAGCTTTGACGAGCCCATCCTGCAGACGGCCCTGAGTACGTACAGCTTTCCCAGCGGTCATACGGCCACCTCGACGGCCCTGTACGGCCTGCTGGCCGCCTACCTGATTTGCCAGACGGCGCCGGGCGCGTGGGGCAAGCGCATCGCCATCGCGCTGGGCGCCTTCCTGATGGCGTCACTCGTGGGTTTCAGCCGCATTTACCTGGGCGCGCATTACCTGAGCGATGTGCTGGCGGCCATGGCGGAAAGCTATGGCTGGCTGGCCATCTGCATCGCCGGCGTGTCGACCCTGCGCCGCCGCCGGCATATCCGGCAAACCAGATAAGGGGAAACCATCCTGAGCAAGATTGCAGTCATCATCAATGCGGGCGCCGGTTGCGGCTATGCGCCTGACTGGGCGCAGCAGCTCGAAGCGAAATTTGCCGCCGTGGGGCTCGACGCCGCCATCACCCTGGCCGCCAGCGGCGCCGACATGATCGCCACGGCCGGGCAAGCGCTGCGCGATGGCGCGCCCATCGTCGTGGCCGGTGGCGGGGACGGCACCATCAATGCTGTCGCATCCGTCGTCGTCGGCAGCGGCACGCCGTTTGGCGTCTTGCCGCTGGGTACCCTGAACCATTTCGCCAAGGATTTGAACATTCCGCTCGAACTCGATGCGGCGATCGCCAACGTGGCGCGGGGCGTGCCGCACCAGGTCGACGTGGGCGAAGTCAATGGCCGCATCTTCCTGAATAATTCCAGCCTGGGCCTGTATCCCGACATCGTGCGCGACCGCGAAAAGCAGCAGCGCCGGCTGGGACGGGGCAAGTGGCTGGCGTTCAGCTGGGCGCTGGTGGCCGCCTTGCGCCGCTATCCTTTCCTCAGCGTGCAATTGAAACTCAAGGACGCCGTGCATGCGCGGCGCACGCCGTTTGTCTTTATCGGTAACAATGAATACCTGATGGAAGGCTTGAATATCGGCGAGCGCGAACGGCTCGATGGCGGCCAGCTGAGCCTGTACGTGGCGCAGCGTCCGGGCCGTCTGGGATTGCTGAAGCTGGCCTTGCACGCGCTGTTCGGCAAGTTGTCGCAGGCCAAGGATTTCGACGTGCTGACGGCGACCGACCTGGAAATCGCCACGAAGCACCGGCGCCTGCGCGTGGCCACGGATGGCGAAGTGACCGTCATGAATACGCCGCTGCAGTACCGCATCCGCCCCGCCGCGCTGACGGTGCTGGTGCCTGCGCCGGCACCTTCCGGGGAGTAAGGCCATGCGTACCATCGTGCATTTGTCCGACTTGCATTTTGGCAAGGTCGACGCGGACTTGCTGGCGCCCTTGCGCGCGCTCGTCGAACGCCTGGAACCGGACGTGGTGGTGGTGTCGGGCGATTTGACGCAACGGGCCCGCAGCGCCCAGTTCCAGCAAGCGCGGCAGTTTCTCGACAGCTTGCCGGGGCCGCAGATCGTGGTGCCGGGCAACCATGACGTGCCTCTGTATAACGTCGTTTCCCGCTTCCTGACGCCGCTGGTGAAATACCGGCGCCATGTGACGGACGATTTGTCGCCCGAATATGTGGACGAGGAAATCGCCGTGCTGGGCATTAATACGGCCCGCTCGCTGACCTTCAAGGATGGCCGCATCAGCCACGAGCAGATCGATTTCCTGCGCGAACGCCTGGGCCGTTTGCCGCCCGGTTTGACGCGCATCATCGTCACGCATCATCCATTTGACTTGCCCGAGCACTTCGACGACGATGATCTGGTCGACCGTGCGCCGCTGGCGCTGCAAATGTTTTCCGAATGCGGCGTGGATCTATTGCTGGCCGGGCACTTGCATGCGAGCGTGGCGGGCAACACGGCCGAGCGCTACAAGATCGCCGGCTACGCTGCCCTGATGGTGCAGGCGGGCACGGCCACGTCCACGCGGGGCAGGGGCGAATCGAATTCCTTCAACGTGCTGCGCGTGGAAAACAGTTGTATTCGCGTCGAGCGCTACAGCTGGAATGAAGACAGCGCCGACTTTGAAAAAGTCAGCACGGAAGCGTTCGCGCGCCAGGGCGGCGTGTGGGCCAGCTTGCGGCCGCTGTAGCCAGAATTAATGGGGTAGGCGGCAACCGGCATCAGGAGTGGCCGGCAAAATGGCCAGGGCTAGGCGCGTTGCCGAAGACAGTACGAATAGTACGGCGAGGCAATGCAACAACGCCCTGGACTTTTTGATGGCTACTCCGCTACAGCCAGTAATTCATGAAGCGGGCCGCCCACTCCTTCATGCGGTCGGCAATCGGCCGGGTTTCCCATTTCGCCCTGGTGATCTCTTCCGAGTCGCGCAAGTCTTCCTGGAAGGCGTTTTCCATTTCGCGGCCGAAACTGTCGCCCAGCACGATCACGTTCAGTTCGCTGTTGTGCAGGAAGCTGCGCATGTCGATGTTGGTCGAGCCGACCGTCGACCAGGCGCCGTCGATGACGGCCGTCTTGGCGTGCAGCACGGCCAGTTTCAAGTGGAAGATGCGGATGCCGCCGGCCAGCAGTTGGTCGTACAGCGCATGTCCCGCATGGAATACGAGACCGCTGTCGGACACGCCCGGCAGCACCACGGTGACGTCCACGCCCCGTTTCGCGGCGGCCACCAGCGCGTCGACCGTCTGCTGGTCGGGCACGAAATAGGCGGACGTGATGTGGATGGTTTTTTTTGCTTCCTGGATGGCCAGGATATACGCCTTGTAGATTTCGAAGCCGCCGTCCGGCTCGCTGGCCACGACGCGCACCAGCTTGTCGCCCACTTCCGACAGGGTCGGGAAATAGTTCGCGTCCGGCAAGTCGGCCTGGTCTTGCTGGGCCCAGGTGCGGATGAACAGCCACTGGAAGGCGGCCACGGCCGGGCCTTCCACTTTCACGTGGGTATCGCGCCAGCCCACGTCGCTCTTGTCGGCGGACTTGTTCTTGGAGCGGAACAGCGAGCTTTTCGCATAGGTGTCGCTGATGTTGACGCCGCCCGTAAATGCCGTCTTGCCGTCGACGATCAGCACCTTGCGGTGGTCGCGGTTGTTGATCTTCCAGTCGTCGCCCTTGAGCTTGGCGGGATTGACGGGGTTGAAGGCCACCAGGTGCACGCCGGCCGCGCGCATGCGCTCGAAGAACGCCTGCGGCACGCCGAGGGTGCCCACGCTGTCGTAGATGACGTTGACCGTCACGCCCGCCTGCTGCTTTTCGATGAGCATGTCGGCAAACTTCAGGCCCAGCGGGTCCTGGTCGAAGATATACGTTTCCAGGTTGATGCTGTTCTTCGCTTCGCTGATGGCCTGGAACATGGCTTCCATCGTTTGCGGGCCGTCAAACAGCAGCGTCACCTTGTTGCCCTTGATCAAAGGTACGCCCGTGGCCGCCTCTTCCAGCGCGGCCTGGGCTTTCAAGTCCATGCCGGACTTCGCCCAGCGCTTGTTGAGCAGGGCGGCGCGGCTGTTGACGTTCAGCACGGCGCCCTTGCCCGTGATGACCTTGGGCTTGGCCACCGGTTCCAGGGTGGTGTTGAGATTCTTGACGTTGGGCAGCGAGGCGCATGCAGCCAGGGTCCAGCACAGCAGTAGGGCGGTGAGGCAGGGTTGCATGCGCCTGGCGGTCATTTTTGAGCCTTGGTCGTGGGTGACAGGTTTGCCGTATCATCGGCCAGTGCCAAAGGTGGCGGGTTTTTCGAGCCGAAGAAGAAGACGATGGGCGAGCGCAGGAAGCGCTTGCCCAGGATCTTCAGCAATTGCATGCCGTGCTTGAAGCGCACCTGGCGCGAACGCAGGGCCACCCACAGGGCCAGACCGAAGCTCACCAGCAGGTTGGCCGTGCCGATGGCGAAGATGCCCGACAGCGACTTGACGGCCAGTTGCCAGCTCATGTTGTGGTCCAGGCCCACCAGCGCCGTGGCGAAGTTGGCGGCCGAGAAGGTGATGTGGCGGATATCGATCGGCAAGCCGATCAGGAAACCCAGGGTGCCGATGGAACCGAGCAGGATACCGAAATAGAAGTTACCCATCAGGCCGCCCAGGTTGTTTTCCAGGTACAAACCCAGGCGCTGCAGGCGTTCCTGGCCGATGACGCGGCCCAGGCCGCGCAATTGCGCGATGCGCTGCGCCCAGCGCGTGTACAGGGCCTGGTTGTCGTAGTAGCCGGAAATCAGGCCGGCCACGAACAGGCACACGCCGGCGATCATGGCGTAAAAGATGGCGGGGCTGCCGATGGGGTCGATATCGTGCAGCAAGCGCATGGCTTTCTCGGGCGTCACCAGGTTGTGCCCGGTGATCGCCTTGTAGCCGAGCGCGATCAGCCAGGCCGTGGGGATGGCCGTGGCCAGGTTGCCCAGCACGGCCATGTTTTGCGTGCGGAACACTTTATTGATCAATTCCGCCATGCTGTCGAGGTCGATATTCCGCCCATCCTTGCTGTGCAGGCCGGCGGCGATGCGCGACGCCGTCATGGCCGGCTGCTTGGTGGCCACCGTGAAATGCAGCAAGTGGATGAACATGAAGCCGATCGAGTAATTCATGCTGAACATGAACGCTTCGACCAGCGGCGCCGAGCGCAGGTAGGACATCAATATCTTGAACAGGGCCATGAAGCCGATGATCACGCCCGCGCCCGCGGACGAGAGGAACATGGCGCCCATTTCGCGGCGGTTTTCCGCGATGTAATGCTCGCCCGTGCGGCTGGCGTTTTCCGTCACATTGCGTGCCAGCAAGTTGATATTGTCGGAAAACAGGTCGCTGACCTTGTATTTGTTGTTGTGCGCCTGGATCAGTTCCAGCGCCAGCCCGACGGCACCCGCGCGGCGGCGGCTGACGGGTTGCGGGTGCAGCAAGTCTTGCGTGGCGTCCACCGTGATGGCGGCGATGTCCACGTTGTTCGAGGCCGGCAATTCGCCGCTCGTGTCGACGAGGAACAGCAGCTTGCGCAGGCGCTCGATGCTTTGCGCCAGCGCCACCAATAAATACGTAAGGGGAATGCTGGTGCCCTGGTACAGCGCCTTCTTGCGGATCTTGGCGATGACGGCGTCGCACTGGTCCAGCATCACCAGCAAATGGCGCGCATCTTCGATGTGCTCGAGATCGCCGTGCAGCAGATTCGTGTAGGCGTCCAGGTAGGCGTTCACTTCCGTGTTTTGCACCATGAACGGCGACTGGAACACTTCAATTTCGCTATGGAAACGCGTCAATTCCGGTTCCAGGCCCATGGCGCAGACGCGGTAGGACAGGGTGCGGATGGCGTCGAGCATGCCTGGCAGCATGATATTGCCATCGCCGACGGCCAGTTCGATGTCGTCGCTGGTGAGCACGTCGAACAGTTCCAGCCAGTCCGTGGCGGGCACGTTGCTGATCCATAAATAATCGGTCTTCAGGTACAGCACCTGGTCGAGCGCGTCGTTCAGGTATTCGTCGCCGAGGGCGGGCGGCAGCATGCGGTAGGCGATGCGGCGTTTCAATTCCGTGAAAAAGCCGCTGTTCGACAGCACGCCGATATCGGTGTACAGGCTGGCGTGGCGGCGCGCGGCCAGCACGCGCAGCACGTATTCGTGCAGGGCGCGCGCTTGCGCGGGGTTACCTTTGAGAAGCTGGCGCAGGGTGCGCACGTTGGCAATCGCGGTAGCGCTGTCGTGGGGGCGCTTGGGACGCAGTGAGTTGAATAGTTCCACCAGCAAGTCGATATTGCTGGAGTTGGGGTCAATGCGTTCGAGGATAGCTAGCATGCAGAAAAAACGGGCGAGCCGCTGTCGGTAAAACCAGTAGTGTACCGCCTGCGTCAATTCTCGCAACGTTCGCCACCGAACATTGCTTTACGGCAGGGCCTGCATTTAACGCCATTTTGCCGCAAATTGCCATAATCATGCTCACTCTTGCGTGTTGTCAGTACGCGACGTGGTTTCATGGCCTAAGCTGAAGTTTCTGTTGTACAACGCACGGATGGCTGGACAAAAAGCGAGGATAAGGTAACACTGAGATCAGACACACAGCGCATGTCCTGATCAATACCGGGAAGTTTCAATTCACGTTACCGAGATATTTATCATGCAGACCTCGTATTTTGCGCTTGCTGTGATAGGGATGGGGCCGTGGATGCTTTTTGCACCGGCCCAGGCTGCCGATGGCGCAGGCAGTGCCGCATCCACTAACGTTGCCGTGTACGGCGTGCTTGACGCGGGCATCGTGGCCGAGCGGGGCTGCGCCGCCAATTGCGCCAACACCAAGGTATCCGGCGGTGTCGCGTCCGGTTCGCGCCTGGGCGTGCAGGGCCGCGAAGCGCTGGGTAATGACGTGTCCGCCGTATTTACCCTGGAAGCGGGCGTGCAGAACGACACGGGCCAGTCGGAAGAGGGCCGTCTGTTCGGCCGCCAGGCCTACGTGGGCCTCGACAGCCGCCTGGGCGCGCTGACCCTGGGGCGCCAGTACAACCCGCACTACCTGGCCCTGACCGACGTGGCCGACCCGTTCAAGGGCGGCATGGCCGGCAGCGCCGGCAACCTGGCCGGCTACAGCGTGAAACGCTACGACAATACCGTCAAGTACGTGACGCCCGCCTTGCGCGGCGTGACTGCCAGCGCCATCTACAGCTTTGGCGAGTCGCCGTACAGCAACGCCAGCAACCGCGCGTATGGCGCCACCCTCGGCTATTCGGCCGGCGCCGTGAATGTCAGCGTGTCGCACCAGCGCAAGAATAACCTCATTCTCGCATCCGGCACCTTGCCCGCCATCGACATGTCGGCCCGCAATACCCTGATCGCGGCGAATGTCGACCTGAAAGTGGCCACCGTCTTTGCCGCCGTGGGCGTGAACAAGGGCTATGGCAGCTCGCCGTGGGACCCGAACAACGCCTACAGCGCGCTGGCCCTGTCGATGTCGTCGTCGGACAGCCGCGACACCTTGCTGGGCGTGTCCGTGCCCGTGGGCGGCTTCAAGCTGCTGGCGTCCTGGGTGCGCAAGGATGACCGCGACCTGGCCAACCGCGACGCCAGCCAGATGGCCGTCGGCCTCACGTATTCCCTGTCAAAGCGCAGCGATTTCTACGCGTCCTACGCGAAGATCCACAACAAGAACGGCGCCCGCTACACGGTGGGCAATGCCAGCGACAGCGGCCGCGGCGATGCTGCCTTCAACCTGGGCTTCCGTCACGGTTTCTGAATTGATGCCGCGGCAGGGGCCGGGGCAGGGCAGCTGGCGCCCAGCCACTTGCCGCTGCTCGTCACATTCACCTGTTCCGGCGCGCCGCGCGCGCTGGTCGTCACGGCCAGCTGCATGCTGAAAGCCTGGTCGCCCGTAAACATGACCTTGCCTTCGCCGCTCGATTTCGGGTTGGCGCAAGTGAACGATACCTGCATGCCGCCCGCGATGTCCGTGTTTTTCGACTTGCAATCGCCGGGCTGGCCCGTGGGAATCTGCTTGCGCGCCGCCATGTCCGGCGTCACGCACGCCGTCACGCGCACGGCGCCGTCGGCGCCCACCGTGGGCATGGCCATACCGCGGCTGGCCGCCATGCTTTCCAGCTGCTTGCGTTGATCGGGAGGAAGGTTGCCCAGTTGTTGCAGCACCATGGACATGGCGTTGTCGGTGGCGGCGTCCGGCGACGCCATCTTGCTGTCGACTTGCCACAGGCCCGGCTTGATGGTGGGCGATGGCGCGGCGGCCTGGGCGCCGGCGTGGCTGCCTAAGGCGGCGCAAGCCAGCAGGGTCAGGCGTAGCAGGGATTTTTTCATCGTGGGGTCTCCGGTATGGGCAGACCCCAGCATACGGCATGGCAAGCGGGGCACGCTTGCCATTGTGTTACAAACTGTGATCGGGCTCGATGCGGCGCACGTCCACGCAGGCGATGCGGCGCTCGTCGGCCTCGATGATTTCATAGCGCAAGTCATCGAGCTCCAGTACTTCGCCCACGGCCGGCATGTTTTCGAAATGCGCCAGCAGGAAGCCGGCCAGCGAGTTGTATTCGCCGTCTTCGCTGACCAGGGTTTCCGTTTCGAACACTTGCTCCAGATAATGCAGGTCTGTCGCGCCGTCGATGCGCCAGTGGCCGGGGCCCAGCACTTCCACGTCCGGCTGCTCGTCCTCGTCGGGGAATTCGCCGGCGATGGCTTCCAGGATGTCGATGGGCGTCAGCACGCCCTGCACGGTGCCGAACTCGTCGACCACCAGCACCAGCTGGCCGCGCGAGCGCTTTAACGTTTCCATGGCTTTCAGCACGCCGGCCGCTTCCGGCACGACGACGGCTTCGCGCATGCTGTCCGGGTCGATCTTGCCGCGCGACACCAGGTCCTCGATCAGGTCCTTGCTGCGCGCGATGCCGACCACGTTATCCAGGTCGTCATTGCAGACAGGAATCATGCTGTGCGGCGTTTCGCGCAGTAATTGCAGCATCTTTTCGCTGCTGTCGTTCAGGTTGACCCACGACACGTCGCCGCGCGGCGTCATGACGGAGCGGATCGAGCGTTCGGCCAGGGTCAGCACGCCGCTGACCATGTTGCGCTCTTCCACGCCGAAGGCGGAAACGTCGGGCAGTTCCTTGACTTCGTGCTCTTCCACGGCTTCGCGGCCCTTGCGTCCGCCCAGCAGGCTCAACACGGCTTGCGCCGTGCGGTCGCGCAGCGGGGCGTTCGACTGCAGCTTGAGGAAGTTGCGGCGCGCCAGCTGATTGAAGAATTCGATGACAATCGAGAAACCGATAGCGGCGTACAAATACCCTTTCGGAATGTGGAAGCCCAAGCCTTCGGCCACCAGCGACAGGCCGATCATCAGCAGGAAGCTCAGGCACAGCACGACGACGGTGGGGTGGGCGTTGACGAAGCGCGTCAGCACTTTCGACGCCAGCATCATGACGACGATGGAAATGACGACGGCCGCCATCATCACGTACAGGTTTTCCACCATGCCGACGGCCGTGATGACGGCGTCGAGCGAAAAGACGGCGTCGAGCACGACGATCTGCGCCACCACGAGGCCGAAGCCGGCGTAGACTTTCGGGCCCGTCTGGGCGTGCGTGACCCCTTCGAGGCGCTCGTGCAGCTCGCTGGTGGCCTTGAACAGCAGGAACAGGCCGCCGACGAGCAGGATCAGGTCGCGTCCCGAAAACGAGAATGTCAGTATGGAAAACAATGGCGTGGTCAGGGTGACCAGCCAGGAAATCAGCGAGAGCAGGCCCAGGCGCATGACGAGGGCCAGGGTCAGGCCCAGCACCCTGGCCTTGTCGCGCTGGTGCGGCGGCAATTTTTCGGCCAGGATGGCGATGAAAATCAGGTTGTCGATCCCCAGTACGATTTCCAGTACGACCAGCGTCAGCAGGCCGACCCAGATTGTCGGGTCAAATAACCATTCCATGTGTATAACCTTGTAAAGTCGATCAGTGTAAAGCGTGCCTGGTGGCTAAAGCCCCGGGCGCGTGGGTGCTGCATGCATGTCTTCAGAGGCGGACGCGCGGCGGCCGGGTGGCCAGCCGCACGTCCGCTTCGGCAAGTGCGCCCGGTCCCGCTTGCCAAATGATGGCGCAAAACGGCGCCCCCTGGCGCGAGCTCGGGTACAGCGTGATGGGGTCGTTGTCGCATTCTTCAGTATCGCAGCTGTCGCCAGGCAGACCCGCATGGAGGCTGGCGTCGGCACAATCGATGCCGAAGGCGGGCGTGGCGGCAGCGCCGGCCGCGATTGCATGCTGGAATGGGGAAGGACTGGCGTAGGCCATGCTGGCGAACGCCTGGGGTAACGCGATGAAAACAAAAAGGCAGAGCAGGACGAGAGCTCGTCTCATATACAGGCAGATAGTTCTGGAACCAGGGAGTATAACACGGGCACATAACAGCTCGATGACAGGACTTGCGTAAGTGATAAGTATGCCGTAAATTGCGAGAGCAATGATTTCCCTGGGCGGCGAAGACGCAGCGCGGGTCCATGGCAATTCTTGCGTTTGCATTCCATGGCGCCGCTTGTGCGCTTGTCTAAAACGTAGTGTTACCAGGACTCTGCCTTGAAACCCATTACCGCCCTCCTGCTTGCCGCCGGCATCCTCTCGCCTTCGTTCATCCTTGCCGCCACCCCGGTGGAAGCGGCGCCGACCCAGAAAGCCGGCAAGGCTGCGCCCAGCCGCGCCGCCGTCAAAGTCACCTCCGTCGAAGGCATCACGGAATACCGCCTGGCCAACGGCTTGCGCGTGCTGCTGTTCCCCGACGCCAGCAAGCCCACTTTGACCACCAACATCGTTTACCTGGTCGGTTCGCGCCATGAAAACTATGGCGAAACGGGCATGGCCCACTTGCTCGAGCATTTGCTGTTCAAGCCCAGCGCCAATTTCGGCGTCAAGAAGGGGAGCAAGACCCCCGTCGAGATCCTGAACTCGACGGGCGCCCAGTTCAACGGCACCACCTGGTACGACCGCACCAATTACTACGCCACCTTCCCCGCCAACGACGACAACCTGCGCCAGATGCTGGCCATGGAAGCGGACCGCATGGTGAACGCGGCCATCGACCAGAACGACCTGTGGAATCCGAAGACGCAGAAGGGCGAAATGACCGTCGTGCGCAACGAGTTCGAGATGGGCGAAAGCGACCCGATCGGCGTGACGAGCGAACGCATCCAGGCCGTCGCCTACGACTGGCACAACTATGGCAAGTCGACCATCGGCGCCCGTTCCGACATCGAACAGGTGAACATTCCCCGCCTGCGCGCGTTTTACCATAAATATTATCAGCCGGATAACGCCGTGCTGATGGTGGCGGGCCGCTTCGACGAAGCCAAGGTCTTGAAGCAGATCAATGAGCTGTTCGGCAAGATCCCGAAACCGACGCGCGTGATCGAGCCGACCTACACGGCCGAACCCGTGCAAGATGGCGAGCGCGCCGTGACGGTGCGCCGCAGCGGCGGCACGCAGTTCGTCGGCGCCGGCTACCACGTGGCGCCGTCCGGCAACCCGGACGCCGTCGCCATCGAGGTGCTGGGCCACGTGCTGACGGACGCGCCGGCCGGCCGCCTGCACAAGGCGCTGGTGGAAACCAAGCTGGCCAGCAAGATCGAATACAACTCCGTGAGCAACCTGGAGCCCGGCTACAACCTGTTCGGCGCGCTGGTGCCCGTCGATGGCAACCTTGATGCGGCGCAAGCTGCCATGCTGAAAGTGCTGGAAGACTTGAAATCGCAGCCGGTCACGGACGCGGAAGTGGCGCGCGTGAAACAGCAGCTGAATAAGCAGATCGAACTGGCCACCTCGAACACGGCGAGCCTGACGATCGCCCTGACGGAATCGCTGGCGGCCGGCGACTGGCGTTTGTTCTTCCTGCAGCGCGACCAGCTCGACAAGCTGACGACGGCGCAAGTGCAGGCGGCGGCCGAGAAATACCTGAAGAGCTCGAACCGCACCCTGGGCCGCTTCATCCCGACCGATGCGCCGGACCGCACCGTCGTGCCGGCCTACGCCGACGTGGCGCCGCAACTGGCCGGCTACACGGGCCGCGCCGTCGTGGCGCAGGGCGAGGCGTTCGACCCAAGCCCCGACAATATCGAAGCGCGCACCACGCGCTTCACCTTGCCGAACGGCTTGAAGGGCGCCTTGCTGCCGAAGAAAACCAAGGGCAGCACGGTCAGCGTCGTGTTGAAACTGCGGATCGGCAGCGAAGAGAGCTTGCGCGGCAAGGGGCAAGTGGGCAGCTACACGGCGAATCTGCTGTCGCGCGGCACGGACAAACTGTCGCGCCAGGAAGTGAAGGACAAGTTCGACCAGCTGGGCATGCAGGTCGCCATCACGGGCGGCGCAGAGGGCGTCACCGCCATGCTGACAGGCAAGCGCGAAAATCTGCCGGCTGCCATGGACTTGCTGGCGCAAGTGCTGCAAAAGCCGGCCTTGAACGAGACGGAATTCCTGGAATTGCAGCGCGAGCGCGTCGGCCGCGCGGAGCAGGAATTGCCTGAACCGCAACCGCTGGCCGTGAACGCCTTCCGCCGCCTGCTCGACGCCACGCCGGAAGGCCATGTGCGCCACGTGGCCACCTTGCCGGCCGAACTGGCGCAATGGAAAGCCATCCAGGTTGCCGACGTGAAAGCCTTCCATGGCGCCTACTATGGCGCGTCGAACGCGACTTTCGCTGCCGTGGGCGACTTCGACCCGGCTGCGCTGAAGGCGCAAGTGGCCAGCCTGTACGGCAGCTGGAAGGCGCAGCAGCCGTATGTGCGCATTCTTGACACTGTCAAGCCCGTCAGCGGCGAGAAAGTCAAATTGGAAACGCCGGACAAGGCGAACAGCGTGCTGTTCGCCATCCAGCCTATCCCCCTCAAGGATGACGCCGCCAGCTATCCCGCCTTGCTGATCGCCAATCACATGCTCGGCGGCGGCGCCTTGCGCAGCCGCCTGGCCGACCGCATCCGCCAGAAGGAAGGCCTGTCGTACGGCGTCGGCTCGCAAGTGAGCATTCCGTCGCGCGAACCGGCCGGTTACTGGATGGCGTATGCCATCAGCGCGCCGCAAAACACGGTCAAGGTGGAAGCGGCCCTGCGCGAGGAAATCGCCAAGGTGCTGGCCGACGGTTTCACGCAAGACGAATTGACGGAAGCGAAAAAGGGCTGGCTGCAATCGGAAGAAGTGGAGCGCACGCAGGATGCGGGCCTGGCGCGCGAACTGGCCGGCTATCTGGCGCAAGACCGCACCATGGCGTACAACAAGGACCTGGAAGCCAAAGTGGCCGCCTTGACCCTGGCGCAGGTGAACCAGGGCTTGCGCGACTACCTGAAGCCTTCGGCCGTGTCGATCGTGACGGCGGGCGACTTCGCCAAGGTGGCGAAAGAGGGTGAAAGCGGCGCCAAGGCAACGACGTCGAAATAAGCTGCTTCAAAATAAGCTGCTTTAAATGGAAAAAACCCGCTGGCAAGTGACCTTGCCAGCGGGTTTTTTTACGATCCTGATTTTGATGTCAACATCCCGACACCGAACAAAACCGTAGCGAGCGGAAGGGAGAGGTGGCCGAGAAGCGCAACCGTACTTTAGTACGGTGAGCATCGCAAGCCGCCTATACCGACGCGCAGTAGGTTTGGTTCGGTGTTACCCCCGCGGGGCTAGCTCTGCTACGTAGATTTCCACGCGGCGATTGCGTGCGCGTCCCGAGGCATCCGCATTCGAGGCGATCGGCTCGCGGGCGCCGCGGCCTTCCGTGACGACGCGGGTCGGCGAAACGCCGCGCATGGACAGGTAGTCGCGCGTGTGGGCCGCGCGTTCCACCGACAGCGGTTCATTGATGGAATCGCTGCCCGTGCTGTCCGTATGGCCGATGATGCTGACCGTCGTGTTCGGGTTTTCATTCAGGGTGGCGGCAAAGCGGTCGAGAATCGGGCGGAAGTTGCCCTTGATGTCGGCGCGGTTGGTGTCGAAGGAAATGTCGCTTGGAATTTCCATTTTCAGGCGGTTATCGGCCGTCTGCGACACTTGCACACCAGTACCCTGTGTCGCCTGTTCCATCGCGCGCTTCTGGTTTTCCATGCGGTTCGACCAGATATTGCCGACCACGGCGCCAGCTGCCGCACCCAGCAGGGCGCCGCCGGCCGTGCGGCCGCTGCTGCCGCCACCGGTGGTGCCGCCGATCAAGGCGCCCAGGCCCGCGCCGATGCCGGCGCCCGTGGCCGTGCCACGTTGCGTCGAGGACATGTCCGCGCAGCCGGTGGCGGCCAATGCGATCACCAGCATGCCGATCAGGGATTTGGCGCCAGGGCCTTTTTTGAATGTTTCTTTCATGGATTTTCTCCTTGTTTTGTTATGGGGACATACCCAGGACTACCCGTACACGTTACTGCAAAACGACGCCGCTTGCCAGTGCGCGCACACCGTGCGAAAAATACGGCAAAAGGCGGCGCCCGTTTGCACGCGCGCCGCTCTTGTCATACCCGGCCAAGGGCCTGGGCTATAAACCGCGCCCGCTGATCAGGCGCAGCAGCACCATGATCACGGCGACCACCAGCAGGATGTGGATGAAGCCGCCAATGGTATAGGAAGTTACCAGGCCCAGCAGCCAAAGAATGATGAGTACGACGGCGATTGTATACAGCATGATGTGTCCTCCGAGAGTAATGTGTGGATGACGGCGACTGCCGTGGCCTTGCAGGCGCTGGCGCGTGGCGCCGTCATCGGTTCTTGTCATTGCGCGGCGACCGGGTCGCTGAACGCTGATGCCATGACTAAGTGTCTACTTTGTTTCCCTTGCGTTCTGTACGCTGTCGTACACAAGGCTCAACTATCGGGGGCGGTCCGCGTGTTCATCGGCCATGCCCGGCACCCACGCCAGCATGCCGGCCATGCCGACTGCGCCAGCCAGGCAGCTGACCATGCCGCCCGTGAGCAGCAGCATGACGCCGAATACGGGGCTGCCCGCCGGCGGCGCCAGGTCCAGTGCGCAAAAGCCCAGCGCGGTGGCCAGCAAGCCGCCGCCAATAAAGCCCAGCCAGATCCTGTTGCTGCCTGTCTTGTCGTCTTCCATGGCGTCTCCTTTGACATTCCGTTGAACTTTCCTGAATGCATCATCTCGCGGGACGGCAAGCTCATCTGTACGCCAGCGAACATTGCCAAAAAGAAAACGCCCGGACTAGCCGGGCGTGTGTTTAATTTGCAACTAATCGCGGCAGCGGTGCCGCCGCGGTTCGCTTAGCCCATGGCGCGCAAGCCGCCGTTGACGACGCGCACGCGGTCGCCCTGGCGCCAGTTCGGCGCGGCGCTCTGGTGCACGGTGCGCGTCTTGCCGTTATCGAGGCGCACGACGATGTTGTAGCTGCGCGTGGCGCGCACGCTGCCTTCGATCTGGTTGCCGGCCACGGCGCCGCCAACGGCGCCCAGCACGGTGGCCAATTGCCTGCCGTGGCCGCCGCCCACCTGGTTGCCCAGCAAGCCGCCGACGACGGCGCCGCCGGCCGCACCCACGCCGCTGCCTTCGGCGCGCGTATTGACTTCATGGATGGCTTCGATCACGCCGCAATTGGCGCACACCTGCGGCGCCGGGGCGGCCGCGTATTGCGGCTGCGGCTGCGGCTGGCGCACGGGTTGCTGCTGTGGCTGCTGCTGCTGCTGCTGCTGCTGCTGCGGTGGCAGGGCGGCCAGCGGCAAGGCGCCGGCAGGCTGCAGGTTCGCTGGCGGCTGGTTCGCCTGCAGGTTGGCCATCTGCTCGGCCGAGGTGCTGGCCGCCAGCGGCTGGGTATCGCCCTGGGAAGAAGGCAACCAGCCCATCAGGGCAGCCGTGCCCACGCCGCAAAACAGCAGGACGGCGACGGCGGCGGCAAGCACCAGCGGATGGAGGGATTTGGTGGTGGTAGTCATGGAAGGCTCCTTGGTTTTTTTAAAATAGTAAAAAGGGTAGTGCGTGTTCTGCGTGTTATGTGCGTCTGTTGCCAGTGTGCTGTGCCGCTTGCTCCGCTTCCGTGCGTCACCGTACATACAGGGCCGGTACTGCACCGTAGGCTAGGTAAAAATTATGTCGAGTTGTAACGACGCCGAGGAAAAGCAATGCCACCAACGACTGCCAGCATGACCCTGCCCCGCGATGCAGGCCGATCCGGCCTGGGTTCGCCCGTGGGTGCGCCAGACGCCGGCAACCGCTTGCTGGCCAGCCTGCCCGAGCACGACTTGCGGCACCTGACGGCGCTGTTCGATACCGTCACGGTCGAGGTGGGCGAGGTGCTGTACGAACCGGGCCAGCCTATCGGCCACATCTATTTCCCCGGCGATTGCCTGATCTCGCTGCTGGCCGTGGCGGAAGGGCGGATGACCCTGGAAGTGGGCTCCGTCGGCCGCGAAGGCGTGCTGGGCGCGTCCGTCGCGCTCGGTCATGACCTGGCGCAAGTACGTGCCGTGGTGCAACGTTCCGGTACGGCCAGCCGCATCGCGCGCGCGGAGTTCTGCGCCGAGTTCGCCCAGCTCGAATCCCTGCAGCGTTTGCTGTACCGCTACACGGACACCTTGCTGGCGCAAGCCATCCAGATTGCCGTATGCAGCCGCTTCCACGTGCTCGAGGCGCGCCTGGCCCGTTCGCTGCTGATCACGCGCGACCGCCTGCAGTCGGAAAAATTTCACCTCACGCATGAATTTCTTGCCCACACCCTGGGCGTGCGGCGGGTCGGCGTGACCAAGGCGGCCAGCGCGCTGCAACAGCAAAAACTCATCACCTACAGCCGCGGCAATATCGAGATCCTCGATTCGGCGGGCCTGGAAGCCGTTTCCTGCCGCTGCTACGAGCTGGTCAAGGATAGCGGCGCCATCGGCATGGCCAACGTCTTCGTCTAATTTCCTCAGAATAACTTTTCAATTTCGTCAACGGAAGCCGGACGCAAAAAAGCGGGGCGGGCGCCTGGGCACCCACCCCGCTTTTTTGATCAACGATTACTTCGGCTTGACCTGGTTGCCGATCACGCCGCCGACGGCGGCGCCGCCGACTGCGCCGACAGCGCTGCCGCCCGTCAGCACGGAGCCGGCAACGGCGCCGATGCCGGCGCCGATGGCCGTGTTCTTATCCTGGCCGGACATGTTGGCGCAAGCCGTCAGGCTCAGCAGCAGGGCGGCAACGGAAGTGGTGGCAGCGATTTTTTTAATGATTTGCATGATAGTTCTCCTATGAATTCGGACCTCGTGGCGCCGGCATGGTATGGGCCGGTGGGACTTCGTATCGCCACGTCTTGGGTGTTTCAGGCACGATCACAGAATAGATTTGCGGCAAGGCAGGGTCTGTTCGGCAACGCACATAGGGGTGTAACAATTGTAAAAGCACACATGCCGCGCTTAACGGGCCTTGCGCACGGGCTTGCCCGGCTTGGGCGCCACCGGTTTCACGCGCGCCTGGGCCAGCAAGGCCGCGCATTCGCTATCCTCGACGGGGCCGGTGTTGACCAGCGGCAGTAGCGCCGCCACGGGCGCCACCACGGCCAGCGCCAGCGCGCCGCCGGCGCGCAGGGCCAGCACGCCCTTGTCGACGCCCACGTCGGGCTTGCTGAAAGTGCCATGCACATACAGGGGCGAGCGCAGCGAAAAGATGCGCAAGCCCTTGCTGTCCGGCCGCAGGGTGAGGTCCAGCCGTTCATCGGCCAGGTTCACCGTGCCATCGATATGCAGGATGGCGTCATCCGTGTCGACGATGAACTGGCGCGTGCGCATCAGCCCCTTGGTGACGGCGAAGTCGGCCGCCATGCAGTTCAGCTTGACCTGCTTGTCGCCTGCCAGCTTGGCCAGCACGATACTGCCGATATTCAAGCCCATTTCTTCCAGTAACAGCTTGCTGATGCTGCCCCGGTTGATCAGCGCGCGCACTTCGCCGTTCGAGCTGCCCAACAGGGTGGCGACGGAATTGCCCGTGGCCGACAGCGACGCATCGCCATTGATTTCGCCCACGCTCGCTTGCAGGGCCGGCAGGCGGGGGAACAGTTGCTGGATGTGCAGATGGCGGGCGCTGGCCTTGAGTTCGGCCGCGATGCCGTTGGCGATGACCTTGCCGCTGCCGTCGAGCTTGATCTGCGACGTCAGGGTGCCGCCCGCCACGTTGAAGTTGAGCGGCGTCAAGGACAGTACGCCGTCCGTCAGCACCACATGCGTGTCGAGCTTGCTGATCGGCAACTCGGCATCGCGCGTGATTTTATCCGCCGTGTAGCGCACGTCGGCGTCCAGGCTGGTCCAGCGCTCCGTCTTGAAGGTTTCCACCGGCAAGACCCGGCCGGCCGGCTGCGTCGACGGCACGCCCCGTTCCTTCTTGCTGGCGCTGGAATCGGCGCCCACCAGCGGACCCAGGTCGGAAAATTGCAGCAGGCGCGAGTGGACTTCGCCCGTCAGCCGCTTGCGCGGCGTGCTGGCGGAAAAGGCCAGCTTGCCGTTGATGTCGCTGGACCCTACCTTGCCGCTGAACTGGTCGTACACCCATTCGCCGCCGCGCGGCGCCAGGGTGCCCGTCAAATGGCCTTCCGTGCTGAAGTGCGGCGTTTCCGGCAGCAGCACGCCCGTCAACGGATACAGGCGCGCCATGCTGGGCCCGGATAGCTTCAGGCGCACGTCGAGCGCGGCCAAGTCCGTCGGGCGGGTCAGGGTGCCTTCGATGGCCACGCTGCTGCCGCTCGCGCGCATGTCGGCCTGGATGGGGAAGGGCGTGCCTTGCCGCTGCAGCGACAGCACGCCGCCCGCCTTGCCGCCGCCCTTGACGGTTTCGCCGCGGTAGGTGCCGGACAGCGTCCACGCGATGCCGTAGCGCGCATCGTCCGCGATGGTGTCGACATCGGCGCGCATCGCCGTCTTGCTGACGCCATCGTCCAGGGTCACGGTGCCCTTGCTGAAGACCACGCTTTGCAATTCCAGCTGCCATGGCGATGGCTGGTCCTGCTTGTCGAAGGTCCAGTTGTTCTTGCCATCCTTGCTGCGCAGCAAGCGCACTTGCGGCGTGTCAAAGCGCAATTGCGGGATGATGATTTTCTTGTCCAGCAGGGCCAGCGGATTGAGCGAGAACGCCAGCTGGCTCACGGTGGCCAGTTGCCCCTTCTCACCCGTGTCCGCCATGGCGTTCGGGTTGCCCAGGCGCACGTCCTTTGCCTGCAGGTGCGGCCAGGGCAGATAGTCGCGCCAGGTTTTTTGCCCCGCGGTGGCTGGCTGTTGCCACGTCAGCGCCAGGTCGCCCTCGATGGCAAACGGCCGCCCCAGCGCGTCGCTGGCGCGCGCATTGAGCCAGGGCTTGGCGCGGTTCCAGTCCATGTTCAGCAGGACGACGGCGGCCGTGACGGGCAGGGCGATCAGCACGGCGGTACTGGCGAGAGCGATTTTTTGACGGCGGGAGAGCGGCATGAGCTGATTCTTTCTGGACAAGTAGTCACGATGCTACAGGAATCGCTCCAAAGCCGGGCCTGTTTCAGGTTTTGCTGGCGGACACGTGCGCTGGCGCACGTTGCCCATGCAAGTATTGTCGATTTCCTACCCTATGTGCGGCACCGAACGGATATGCGGGGATGCGGGGCCTATAACGTCATACATCAAACGCAGTTCCTGATTCGTTCCATGTATGACTCATATCGTTACCTCACTCTCCAGGAGAAGAAAAATGACAAACCGAGATTCCATCAAAACCCCCTTGACCGCCCTGGCTGCCTGCATCAGCGCCGTCGTCCTGATGACGGGCTGTTCCAGCCTGAAAACGCCCGCCACGGCCGATGTCGCCGTGTCGCGCGCCGCCGTCGATAACGCCGCCAGCGCCGGCGCCGCCGACCTGGCTCCCGATGAAATGCGTTCGGCCCGCGAAAAAATGCGCATGGCTAACCAGGCCTTGAAAGACCGCGACTACAAGACGGCGCGCGACCTGGCCGACCAGGCGCAAGCGGACGCCAAGCTGGCGCAAAGCAAGGCCAACTCGGCCAAGGCGACATCGGCCGCCGATGAAATCAACGAGAACATCCGCGTCATGCGCGAAGAGCTCGACCGCGCCAATCAGCAAGCCCCAAAACAATAAGCAACAACAATAACAGGACTCCATCATGAAAAAAGCTACCTACACCACCATTCCCGGCCTGCTGGCCATGGCCGCCCTGGTTGCCGCCTGCAGCTCCGCACCGACCACTACCAGCCTGCTCGACCAGACGCGCGGCGACTACATGGCGGCGCAATCGAATCCGATCGTGTCGACCTATGCGCCACGCGAATTCCGCGAAGCGAGCGCGGCCTTGGAAGCGGCAAACGCGGCCGCCACGCGCCAGGAAGATAGCGAAAAGGTCGACAAGCTGGCCTATCTGGCCAAGCAAAAGATAGCCACGGCGCAAGAAGTTGCCAAGCAAAAGGCAGCGGAAGCCGATATCGCCAACGCCGGCAAGCAGCGCGACCAGTTGCGCCTCGATGCGCGCACGCAGCAGGCTGACCAGGCCACGGCCCGCGCCCAGTCGGCGCAAGCGGATGCGGAAGCGGCCAAGGCCCAGGCGCAAGCGGCCGAAGCATCGGCCCGCGATGCGCAAGCGCGCGCCGCCGGTCTGGAAGCGCAGCTGGCCGACCTGGCCGCCAAGAAAACCGAGCGCGGCATGGTCATCACCCTGGGCGACGTGCTGTTTGGCACGGACAAGGCGAACTTGACGGCCGACGGCGCGAATACGGCGCGCAAGCTGGCCGACGTGCTGAAAAACAACCCGCAGCGCACCGTGCTGATCGAAGGCTTTACGGATAGCACGGGCGGTTCCGCGCACAACCTGGAATTGTCGCAACGCCGCGCCGAGTCCGTGCGCAATGCGCTGCTGGAACAAGGCATCAGCCGCGACCGCATCGCCACGAAAGGCTATGGCGCCGCTTACCCGGCCGCCGGCAACGATACGGCGGCGAACCGCCAGCTGAATCGCCGGGTGGAAATTGTCCTGTCTGAGGACAACACGGCCATTCCCGCCCGCCGTTAAGCCGCGCTGACTGGCGCGGCAATAAAAAGGCAGCACCGGCCGAATGTTGGCCGGTGGATACCCATGCAAGACTTGAAAGGAAACATCATGACCCAAACATCTGTTGAGATTCCAGCTGGCATCGATACGGCCGCCATCCGCGCCGCCGCGAAAAACCTGGACGACGGCGCCGTGACGGCCGGCTACCAGGGCGACCGCCAGGAGTTGATCACCCTGTTGAATGGGGCGCTGGCCACCGAATTGGTGTGTATTGCGCGCTATAAACGCCATTACTACACCGTGAGCGGACGCGACAACGGCACCATCAAGGCCGAGTTCCTGGAACATGCGCAGCAGGAACAGGAACACGCCGACTGGCTGGCCGAGCGCATCGTGCAATTGAATGGCAAGCCAGATTTTAATCCTGCAACATTGCTTGCGCGTAGCCATGCCGAGTATGATGACTCCGAAGACGTGCAAAGCATGGTGCGTGCCAATCTGATCGCGGAACGGGTGGCGATCGAGTCGTATCGCCAGATGATCGTGAAAATCGGCGACAAAGACCCGACCACACGCCATTTGTTGATCAAAATCATGGCTGTCGAGGAAGAGCACGCCGATGATATGCGCGATCTAATGGAATAGTGTTTTTGAGTAAAGTAGGTATAGTAACTACATTCATCCACAGCTAAGGAGCTAAACCATGTTGGAAAACAATATCACCACCGTCAATAACGATGTCAAAACCCTGGTCAAGGATGCCCAGGCCCTGTTCAGCGCTGCTGCCGCCCTGACCGGCGAAAAAGCCGACGAAGTGCGCGTCAAGGGCATGAAAACCCTGGATGCCGCGCTGGCCAAGGCGCATGAAGCGCAAGCATCGGCCATCGTTGCCACCAAGCAGATGGCTGCCCAGGCAGACGGTTATGTCAAGGAAAACCCATGGCGTACCGTGGCCGTCGCCGCTGGCGTCGGCGTGCTGGTTGGCTTCATCCTGGGCCGCAAGTAATCCACTGTCAGGAGCGATATGGACAAGTCTGCTTCGTCTCACCAGGGGCCGGGATTGATCGGCTCGGTCGCCGGCCTGGCCAAAAACGCCGTCGGACTGATGTTGTCGCGGCTGGAACTGGCCACCATCGAACTGTCGGAAGTGCGCAATCACATGCTGCAGCTGATTGTCATTTTCGCGTTGGCGACCGTGGCGGGCTTGTTTGCCATTGCTTACGGCAGCGTGCTGATCGTCTTCCTGGCCTGGGATAGCCTGGGCTGGAAGATCCTGGCGATCATGACGGTCGTGTTCGTACTGCTGGCGATCGCCCTGGTCATGTATGCGCGCGCCATGTTGCGTCAAGGAAAGCTGTCCATGCCGGCCACCATGGCGGAATTGAAGGCCGACCGCGACATGCTGATGTAAGCGGCCTTACGAGGAGAATTCATGTCGGAAAACGACAAACTGGCGGCGCAAGCCGCCCGCAAGCGCCTGCTGATCGCCCAGGGTGAAATGTACCGCGTGGGCATCGTGCATGCGCGCGCCAACGTGGGCTACGCATTGCGTCCCGAATCGATGCTGCAGGGCGTGGTCGAAACGGCCGTCGGCTTTGCCGGCCACCGCGTCGAGTCCCTGCTGGCGCCGGGCGGCATGCGTTTGCAAGGCGCCATGCCTTACGTGCTGACGGCGCTGTCCTTTATCGGACGCAAGAAGCTGGTCAAGCCGGCCCTGGTCCTCGTGGCCGTGGCCGCCGTTGCCGCCAGCTGGCTGCGCCGCAAGCGCTGAACGCCAGCCGTGTTGCACAGGAACGCCGTCATCGACGGCGTTTTTTTTGGCTCTGTCCTCGGCAAGTAGGGGAAATGCCGGAATCTTCCGTTGGCTGCGCTGTCTGACTCTGCATATTCACCACGCAGGGAGCAGATCATGCAGCCAGCCGACTGGATCAGCTTTATCGCACAGTTTGCTTACCTGAACCGGCGCCAGCGGCAGGCAGGCATAACCTTGCTGCGTGGCAACGCGCCACATGACGCGACCGTCGCGCTGCTGGAAAGCGTGGCGCAGCCGCGCTTGGCCTGTCCCGCCTGCCACTCGCATCAGCTGCACCGGCATGGCCATGCGCATGGCTTGCAGCGCTACCGTTGTGTACCGTGCGGGCGCACTTTCAATGCCTTGACGGGCACGCCGCTGTCCCGCTTGCGCCATAAATCGTTGTGGATCGCCTATGCCGATTGCCTGCTCGATTCCAGGTCGGTACGCCAGGCCGCTCAGCAGTTGGGACTGCACCGCAACACCACGTTTCGCTGGCGCCACCGTTTTCTCCGCGTCGCCAGGACGGATCGGCCGCATGGCCTGCATGGCATTGCCGAGGCAGACGAGTTATATGTGCTGGAATCGGAAAAAGGATCCAGGCAGATGACGCGTCCGGCCCGCCGCCGGGGCGGCCATGCCCGCCAGCGCGGTATTTCCGGTGAGCAGGTCTGTATCCTGGTGGCGCGCGACCGTACAGGCCAGACCCTCGATTTCGTCACAGGCAAAGGGGCGTTGACGAAGGCACAGCTGCACCGCTGTTTGTTGCCCGTCATCGATAAGGATGTCCTGCTGGTAACGGATGGCCATGCCGCCTACCGGGCGTTTGCCAGGGAAGCGGGCATCAGCCACCAGGCCGTCAACTTGCGCGCCGGCATCCGTGTGCAGGGCGCCGCGCATGTGCAGAACGTCAATGCGTATCACAGCCGTCTGCGGGACTGGCTGCGGCCCTTTCGCGGCGTGGCGACGCGCTACCTGCCGAATTACCTGGGCTGGCGCTGGATACTCGACGCCAGGCGCATCCGCTCACCAGAAACGTTATTGAAAGCAACGCTGGGAGCATTCCCACATTTGACGGTGACATAGCCTTTTTTTTGCCCGTACCCAACGTCCGGCACGTGCCGGCGCAATCCCTTACAATGATTCACGCCGCACCCGCGCGGCGGACAGAGGGCCATCTCGATGACGAATTCAAAGACACCGATCAATCAGTTAAATCCCTCGCGCCTGCGCATCGTGCTGGTGCTGCAAGGCGGCGGCGCACTGGGCGCCTACCAGGCTGGCGTCTACCACGCGCTGCACGAACATGGCCTGGCGCCCGACTGGGTGGTGGGCACCTCGATCGGCGCCATCAATGCCGCCATTCTTGCCGGCAACAAGCACGAAGACCGGCTCGTGCGCTTGAAACAGTTCTGGCAGCGCGTGGCGCACCGCGACAGCATCGACATGAACCTGGTATCGGACCAGCAGCGCCGCTCGAACATCTGGCTGGCCACGCTCGATACGGTGCTGCGGGGCGTGCCCGGCTTCTTCAAGCCGCGTTCCTTCAGCATGTTTCCGGCAGGAATCGCCGTCAAGCCGGAAGAGGCCAGCTTCTATGACACCAGCGAACTGGCCAGCACCCTCGAGGATCTGGTCGATTTCGATTACCTGAACCAGCCCGGCGGCATGCGCCTGACGGTCAACGCCCTGCGGGTCAAATGCGGCAGCCTCACCAGTTTCGACAGCCAGCAGCAGCCCCTGACGGCGGACCATATCCGCGCCAGCGGCGCCTTGCCGCCCGGCTTTGCCGGCGTGCGCGTCGATGGCGACTTATATTGGGATGGCGGCCTGTACTCGAACACGCCGCTGGAAACCGTGCTCGACGACACGCCCCACGTGGACACCCTCGTCTTCATGGTCGACCTGTGGAGCTCGGAAGGACCGGAACCGACCACCCTCGACGAAGTGCAGACGCGGCAAAAGGATGTCACCTTCGCGTCGCGCTCGAAGCGGCATATCGCCGATTATGTCAATACGCATACCTTGCAGCGCAAATTGCGCGAACTGTACGCCGGGTTGCCCGACACCAAGCACAACCGCCAGCAGACGGAAGAGCTGGTCGCGCTGGGCTGCGACAGCACCATGCACATCGTGCGCCTGCCGTACGCGGGGCGCGACTGGCACATGGCGGCCAAGGACATCAATTTTTCCAAGGGCTCCATCGAGTGGCGCTGGGAGCAGGGCTACCAGGATGGCTTGCGCGCGATCAAGGCGGCCGGCTGGCTCGCCTTTGTCACGGAAGATACGCCGCTCGTGGTGCACGAACTGCCGCCCTACGAGCGCGACGCCGCCTGATCAGGCCGAGTCGCAAGAGTACGCTTCACTACTGCGGATGGGCCGCTTCGCGCAGTTTTTCCGCGTTCGCCATGTCTTGCCGGTAAGTGTCTTGCGCCTCCTTCAGGCAGGTGGCGCGCGCGGCGGACGGTTCCGAGCGGCAGGCTTTCTTGGCTTCGGCCAGGGCGGCGGCGATTTCCTTGCGCAGGGTGCGCAGCTGGGCTTGCGCCGTGCTGTCTTCCTGGTACCAGCGTTGCGGGTCGCCCGGCTGCGGCGCGGCTGTCTGGGCCAGTGCCAGCGGTGTCAGGCTGCAGGCGAACAGGGTAGCCAACAGTGTGTTGTGGATAGTCATGATATTTCCTCCTTGAAATAAAAAAGGCGCCGTAGCGCCTTTTTTTACAACCTGCCCGTCAGTAATAGCAGGATCAGTATCACTACGACGAGGCCGGCGATGCCGCTGGGGCCGTAACCCCAGTTGCGGCTATGCGGCCAGGTAGGCAGGACGCCGACCAGGGCCAGGATCAAGATGATCAGAATGATGGTGCCCATGGTATCTCCTAGTTGGTGCATGGTCCGGCGCAGGCTTGCGGGCAAGCCTGGCCAGCGGATTAATAGCGGTAGACGCGGCCGTCAACGATGCGCACGCGATTGCCTGGGCGCAAGTCATTCGCGTTGTCCTGCACCACGGTGCGGTATTCGCCGTTATCGAGGCGCACGCTGATCTGGTAGCCCTGCGCTTGCTGCCTGCGGCCTTCCACCTGGTTGCCCACGACGCCGCCGGCGACGGCGCCCGCCACGGTGGCGGCCGTGCGTCCGCCGCCCGAGCCGATGGTGTTGCCCAGCAGGGCGCCCGCGATGCCGCCCACGACGGCGCCGGCGCCGCTGGTCTGTCCGCCGCCCTGCACGAGCTGGATGGAATCGACGGTGCCGTACATGGCGGACTCAGGCTGGTTGGCTGGATAGTATGGTTGTTGTGACTGGTAAGAAGGGCCGGTGGCGCAACCGCTCAGTACGGCGGTGGCGGCGAGCATCAGTGCAGCCATGGTGGCGTTGGTTTTCATTTTATTCTCCTGACGAGGTGAGGGTGTAGTGCCATCTTAGTCATGCCCCCGTCCCCGGTCTGTACGCTGCCGCACGTACTTATTTCGTGTCGAAATGGTATTTTTTACCACGGCGATCCCGCAAAACGTTGTTATTTCTCCCTGTCTGCCTCCCGCTTTCAAAATAAATTACTTGTGTACGGCAGCGTACAGAAGAGAGGCGGCGATCCACGTAAAACGGTAGTCATGCCAGGCAGACATGCTTGCTACCACCAGGGAGAAATAGATGAACAAGAATAAGCTTTTCACCGCCATCGTCGTCAGCCTGGCGTGCGCCGCCTGGGGCGGCCAGGCAGTGGCTGCCACGCCGGAAGCGAAAGCAGCGTACAAGGCGGCCAACGAGCAGGCGGGCCTCAATTACAAGCTGGCGCATGCGGAATGCGAAAAAATCACGGGCAACCCGAAGGATGTCTGCATCGCCGAAGCGAAGGCCGTGCGCGCCTACGATGAAGCCGTGGCCCAGGCGCAATACACGAATACCCTGCGTGCCTACACCAAGGCGCGCATCAAGATTGCCGATGCCAACTACGACGTCGACCTGGCGCGCTGCAATGCGCTGACGGGCAACGACAAGGATGTCTGCGTCAAGCTGGCCAAGTCCACCAAGGTGGCGGCCCTGGCCGACGCCAAGGCGGACAAGAAAGTGATCGAAGCGCGCAGCGATGCGCGCGAAGCAAAAAGAAAAGCCGAGTACAAGGTCGCGACAGAAAAATGCGATGCATTAGCCGGCGCAGCCAAGGATGACTGTATCAAGGCTGCAAAAACCCAGTTCGGCTACTGAGCTCCCTCCGGCGCGCAGTCACCAGACTGGTATAAGAAGCTCATTGTGAGCACATTGATTGACCACTCCTAAGGAAACCACCATGAAATTCACTAAATCTATCGCTACTGGCCTTTTCGTCGCTTCCCTGTTCGCCGTTGCAGGTTGCGCTTCGACCCCAACCAAGGAAGGCACGGGCGAGTACATCGACGACGCGGCCATCACCACCAAGGTGAAAGCCAGCATCTTCAACGAGCCTACCCTGAAATCGACGGAAATCAACGTTGAAACCTTCAAGGGCGTGGTTCAGCTGAGCGGCTTCGTGGCCCAGCCGTCGGATGCCGCCAAAGCAGGCGAAGTCGCCCGCGGCGTCAAGGGCGTGAAGTCGGTGAAAAACGACATCCGCGTCAAGTAATGGCCTGACCTGCCGCAGCGGCCCGCCCCATGGCTGGCCCTGCGGCCCACCACCGACCGTCGCGGGAATCGCATGCATATCCAGCCTACAGATACCCCGCCCGAGCCGGTGGCGGCCGCCTCCACCGAGCCTGCCGGGCCACCTCCCGGCGCGCCCGTGGAGAATCCGGACGCATCCCTGCGTTTGCCGCTGCATGTCAATGCGCGCGGCATGGCGCTGGGCATCATCGCCACCGTCAGCTTCATTTATGCGCTGCAGTGGGCACAGAAATTCCTCATTCCCGTCATCTTCGGCATTTTCATTGCCTATACCCTCAATCCCGTCGTCGCCTGGCTGGAAAAGCTGCGCCTGCCGCGCGCCATCGCCGCCACTGCCGTGACTGCCCTGATCCTGTTCGGCTCCATCGTCGTCGTCGAGCGCGTGCAGGGCGAATTCGAATCCATCGTGGAAGAGTTGCCGGCCGCCACGCATAAACTGTCGCGCCTGATCGCCGCCAGTACGGGCGGCAAGAACAGCACCTTCCAGAAGATGCAAGCCGTGGCCAATGAAATCGAGCAAGTGGCCGCCGGTGCCGAAGCGCGCCGCAACAACCGCCGCGCCGCCGCGGCCGAGGCACCCAACTTCAAGATCATGGACTGGGTATGGGCCGGCTCGCTGGGCCTGGTGGGCTTCCTCAGCCAGGCCACCATGGTCATCTTCCTCGTGTTTTTCCTGCTGCTGTCGGGCGATACCTTCAAGCGCAAGCTCGTCAAGCTGACGGGGCCGTCGCTGAGCCGCAAGAAGGTCACCGTGCACATCCTGGAAGACATCAATACGTCGATCCAGAACTATATGTTCATGCTGCTCGTCACGAATGGCTTGCTGGCCGTCCTGATGTGGATCGCCCTGCGCGTGATCGGCCTGGAAAACGCGGGCGCCTGGGCCATCGTGGCCGGCTTGCTGCACATCATGCCGTATTTCGGCCCCTTGCTCATCACCATCGCCACGGGCCTGGTGGCCTTTTTGCAGTTCGAATCGCTGGAAATGGTCTTGCTGGTGACGGGCACGTCGATGGCCATCGCCACCCTGGTGGGCACCTTTGTCACCACCTGGATGACGGGGCGCATCGCCCGCATGAATCCCACGGCTGTGTTCATCAGCCTGCTGTTCTGGGGCTGGCTGTGGGGCGTCTGGGGCTTGCTGCTGGGCGTACCCATCATCGTCATCGTGAAAGTCGTGGCCGAGCGCGTGCAGGGCATGGAAGTGGTGGCCGAGCTGCTGGGTGAATAGCTTGCGGTAGCTCAAGAAAAACGGCGCCCGCGGGCGCCGTTTTGACTTGCCGCAGCCGGCTCAGGATTGGTGGCGTTTCAATATCTTGACTTGCACATCGCCATCGTCCGTCTTCGGCATATCCTTCATGCTGCCCAGCTGCAGGGCGAACTGGCGCGTGAATTCGGCGCCCAGGAAGAAGATTTGCGCCGAGTAATACACCCACAACAGCAGGGCCACGAGCGAACCGGCCGCGCCATAGCTGCTGGCCACGCCGCTATTGCCGATATACACGCCAATTGCATATTTCCCCAAGGAAAACATGAAAGCCGTGCCCACGGCGCCGATCACCACGTCGCGCCAGGACAGGCGCACGCGCGGCAGCATTTTATAGATGACGGCAAACAGGCTGGCGATGACGGCAAAGCCGATCAGGTTCGACAGGATGGTAAACAGCACGGCCGTGTCTTTCCACACGCCTTCCCAGAAATTGGCGAGGATGGCCATGGCCGCATTGACCACCAGCGACACCATCAGCAGGAAGGCCAGCACCAGCACCAGGCCGAAGGAGAGCAGACGCGTGCGCAGCATGTCCCAGGCGCCCGCTTCCTTCAAGGGCGGCACTTGCCAGATTTCATCCAGGCTGGCTTTCAGCTCGGCAAACACGCTGGTGGCGCCAAACAGCAGCAGGGCGCTGGCGATGAGGGTGGCGATGCGGCCTTGCTCATGATTCTTCGCGCCGGCCAGCACCAGTTGGATGGCTTCGGCGCCCTGCGTGCCCAGCAAGCCCTGCAATTGCCCCATCAGCTCGCCGCGCGCGGCGGCCGGACCATAGAAAAAGCCCGCGATGGCGATCACCAGCACGAGGATGGGGGCGATGGAAAACAGGGTGTAATAGGCGAGGGCGGCGCCCTTGCTCGAGGCGCGGTGTTCCAGCCATTCGGTGACGGAACAGACGATGACGCTGCGCATCTGCTTGCTGAACGGCGCCAGGCCGGCCAGTCTGGGATAGCGGGGGGAAATATTCATGATGGCTTTCAATGCAAAAAAGGGGCGCGAGCCCCTTTTTCTATTCACGAGTGGCGTACCACTGTTGAGCTTACTGCACGCGGCGTTCGATGGTGATCTGTTCCACTTCAACGCGGCGGTTTGGTTCCAGGCACTTGATCAGGTCGGCACGTTTCTTGTTATCGCAGGTGACGACAGGATTGGTGGAGCCCTTGCCTTCGGCCGTCAGGCGGTTGGCGGCGACACCGTGAGCGACCAGGTATTCCTTGACTGCATCAGCGCGCTGCTGCGACAGTTTCAGGTTGTACTTGGGCGAACCGATGCGGTCGGCATAACCGCTGATGACGACGTTGTTGACGTCCGGCGCTGCGTTCAGCACGCGGGCGATTTCGTCGAGCTTGGTCTGTGTCGGACCCAGCTTGGCGCTGTCGAACGCGAACAGTTCCGTTGCCGCCATCGTCACTTTTTCAAAGCGTGGCGGCGGTGGTGGTGGCGGTGGCGGCACGACCACGACGACTTCTTCACGCACTGGCGGCGGTGGCGGTGGTGGCGGCGGTGCAGGCGGTTTGTCGAACGCGTAGTTCAGGCCCACGGTGACATAGTAATTGTTGGACTTGCTGCTCGGGTCGAAGGTGTTGCCGCGCAGGAAGCCGTGCACATTGCGCACGTCAGCCTGGACGGACAACTGATCCGTGATGCTGGACTGGAAACCCAGACCCACGCTGGCGTATGGCGAGCTCTTGCTGCGTTCGCCGAAGGCGGAGCTGGTGTCCTTGTCGCGCTGCATGCCGGCACCGACCAGCAGGAAGGGACGGAAGGCTTTGCGCGAGAACATGTACAGGCCGTCTACGCCCAGCGTATTTTGCTGGTAGCGCTGACCGCCATCCTTGGAGCGGGCATACGTGGTGCCCAGCTGGATATCCCAGTCCGGCGAAACGGGTTTACCGAAACGCAAGCCCGCGCCATAGCCGGTTTTATCCGTGGCGAAGTCGGAATCTGGTTTGAGTGCGTTGATGCTAGGTTGAATGTACCAGGAGGGATTGATTTCCTGGGCCTGTGCGCCGAGGGCGGAGCACAGTACTGCGGCGGCGACGGCGATTTTTTTTAGATTATTCACAAGTAACTCCCAACGTTGATAAGAGATTTTCTCTACTGCATCAATGCGACAACTGCCAGACATGCTATTGCTAGAGGTAGACAACAATTCCAGGTGCGCTTTCTTGCGATAAATGCACTGCTGTTGGACTAGAGAATACGGTTGCAGGTTCAAGTGGTCGGTGCGTTGGCGCACAAAGCATTGTTGTATATCAATGGTGTTGCAGATTCACGACAAAGACTTCGGTGTTGAAAAAAACTAATTCGCCTCGGGAAACTTTTGCAATCACGGCCACTTCCTGGCGCCGCGACCAGAGGCAATCGTACGACTTGTTACCAGCGTGCCACTGTATATTAGCAACAATGATGAGCTTGATAACTAATATTACATTGATGTTGTATTCCTGCCGCGTTCTGTTGCCTTGCCGGGCTTCTTTCAGGCAACTTTTGCGCGCCGCAGCCAGCTCCGCCACTTTTCATCAAGGAGTCACCCGTGCCTGATCACCCCCGTGTTGTTTCTTCCCCGCTGTCTGGCAAACTGGGCCCGCTATGTCTGCTGGGCCTGCTGCTGTTGCCGGGTCTGGCCATGCCGGCCTGGGCCGATAGCGGCGTGTCCCTGTTTTCGCCCAGCGGCACGGTCAAGGCCGTGCGCCAGGTGCGGGCCCAGTTCGCCACGCCGATGGTGCCGTTCGGCGACATGGGCTTGCCCGCGCCGTTCGCCATCGATTGCGGCAAGGCCGAGCCTGCCGTCGTGGCGGGCGCGGGACGCTGGGCCGACGAGCGCAACTGGAACTACGATTTCGAGCGCGACTTGCCGGCCGGCGTGGCGTGCAGCTTCACCTTGAAAGCGGGGTTGAAGGACGTGGCGGGCCAGGCCTTGCAGGGCACTGGCGCTTACCGCTTTTCCACGGGCGGGCCGGCCATCGTCGAGGCCGTACCATATGACGGCCAGCCGTATATCGATGAAAACCAGGTCTTCGTGCTG
Organism: Janthinobacterium sp. SUN176; assembly: GCF_030587335.1. Classification (NCBI taxonomy): domain Bacteria; kingdom Pseudomonadati; phylum Pseudomonadota; class Betaproteobacteria; order Burkholderiales; family Oxalobacteraceae; genus Janthinobacterium; species Janthinobacterium sp. SUN176. The sequence continues at coordinate 193,783 of NZ_JAPWIA010000001.1, forward strand.
GGCCTGGACGCCGCGCCGAACGAGGCCAGCGTGGCCGCCAACGCATATTGCCGCGCCGATGGCATCAATGAAAAGATTCCCGTGCGCCTGCTCAAAGGCAAGGAACTGGAGCAGGTATTGACCCTGCGCAAGAGTTTTCTCGACCGTTACCTGACCGTGTACTTCAAGAAGCGGGGCACGCTGTGGAAGGTGGGCATGCCCGTCGCCAGCAAGGGCGCGCCGCCGCTGCCCGTCACCGTGCTGCAATGCAAGCGCAGCTTCCCCGCCAACGCCAAGGTGTCGCTCGTGTGGGGCGAGGGCATTGCCAGCGCCAGCGGCATCGCCACGGACAAGGCGCAAACCCTGCAGTTCAAGACGCGGCCCGATTTCACGGCCAAGTTCAGCTGCGAGCGCAGCAATCCGAAGGAGCAATGCATTCCCTTCCTGCCCATGCGCGTGCAGTTTTCCGCGCCCGTGAGCGCGGCGCAGGTGCGCGCCATGACCCTGAAGGGCGGCGGCAAGACGTATGCGCCGACGATATCAAAAGACGAGGAAAAGGCGGAATTCCTGTACGGCGCCACCTTCAACGGTCCGTTTCCCGTGCAAGCCAGTTTCGTGCTGAATTTGCCGCCTAAATTGACGGATGACGCGGGCCGCGCCTTGCTCAACCGCGCGCGCTTCCCCATGACGGTGCGCACGGGCGAACAGCCGCCGCTGCTCAAGTTCCCGGCCCCGTTCGGCATCATCGAAGCGAAGGGCGACGGCTTGCTGCCCGTCACCGTGCGCAACATCGAGCCCGTGCTGTCGGGCAAGGAAATCGCCCAGCCAGCCGCCGCCAGCGGCGCCACCTTGCGCGTGCCCGACAATGACGACAAGTTCGTCATCGAGTGGATGCGGCGCCTGGCCGGCAATGGCGACGGGGGAGAGTACTGGCAGCCGTACGCTCAATATGCTGGCAACATGAGCAAATCCGTGCTGGCAGACGCGGCCGGCACGCGCCCCCTCAGTCTGCCCCGTCCGGACGGCAAGAAAACCTTTGAAGTGATCGGCATCCCGTTGCAGAAGCCGGGCTTTTACGTGGTCGAGCTGGCCAGCCCCATCCTGGGCAAAGTGCTGCTGGGCAAACCGACGACGGCCTACATCCGCACGGCCGCGCTGGTGACGAACCTGGCGGCCCACTTCAAGCATGGCGCGCAATCGTCGCTCGTGTGGGTGACGTCGCTGGACAAGGGCGCGCCTGTTGCGAAAGCGCAAGTGGCCGTACGCGACTGCGCCGGCAAGCTGCTGTGGCAAGGCGCCACGGGCGCGGACGGCGTGGCGCACATCCCCGGCGAGCTGGCCAATTCCAGCTGCAAGAACAATGGCCGCTACTTTATCAGTGCGCGCAGCGGCGGCGACATGACGTTCACCCTGTCGGACTGGGTGGGCGGCATCGAAGCGTGGCGCTTCAATTTGCCCACAGACGACACGCGCGCCGACAACACCTTGCTGGCCACCGTATTCGACCGCACCCTGCTGCGCGCCGGCGAAACCGTGCACATGAAGCATTTCATCCGCAAGCACACGGGTGAAGGCATGAGCCTGGTCGACAAGAACAACGGCCCCGGCAGCGCCACCTCCATCGTCATCACGCACCAGGGCAGCGACCAGAACTACCAGTTGCCCCTGCGCTGGTCGGCCAGCGGCACGGCGGAAAGCGACTGGCTCATTCCCGCCGACGCCAAGCAGGGCGAGTACAGCGTGACGATGGCGGGCCGTCCTTCCGGCAGTTTCCGCGTTGAAGCGTTCCGCGTGCCCACCATGAAAGCCGTGCTGCAGGGACCGAAAGCCCCCGCCGTGCAGGCGAAGCAGCTGGCACTGGATGCGCAAATCACCTATCTGGCCGGCGGCGCCGCCACGAATGCGCCCGTCAAGCTGCGTACGGTGCTGCAAGACAAGAGCGTGACGTTTGCCGACTATCCCGATTACAGCTTCAGCAATGGCGACGTGAAGGAAGGCCTGGTGAAACAGGGCACGGGCTACGACGACGATGAGGGCGAATGGCAGGACGAAGGCCATGGTGCTGCCGGCGCCGGCGCGGCGGCTGCGCGCACGCAAAGCTTGATCCTGGACAAGGCGGGCGGCGCGCGCATCGTCATCGACCAGCTGCCGCAGCTGTCCACGCCGCGCGACCTGGTGGCGGAAATGGCTTTCCAGGATGCGAATGGCGAGACAGCCTCGGTGGCTGCGCGGGTGCCGCTGTGGCCGTCCAACTATGTGATCGGCATCAAGCCCGACGCCTGGGCCCTGAGCAAGGATGCGTTCAAGTTCACGGTGGCCGTGCTGGGCACCAATGGCAAGCCCGTGGCGAACGCTCCGGTCGCCGTGGATTTCTTCCAGCGCAACAGCTATTCGCACCGCCGGCGCCTGATCGGCGGCTTCTATGCGTATGAAAACAGCAGCGAAGTCGTCAAGCTGGGCCCCGCGTGCTCGGGCAAGACGGACAGCAAAGGTTTGCTGATCTGCGACGTGAAGGCGCCCGCCAGCGGCAATTTGATACTGCGCGCCCGCACGCAGGATGGTGCCGGCAATGCGGCCGTCGCCAACCGCGAAACCTGGGTGGCCGGCAGCGGCGACTGGTGGTTCAACGCCAGCGACAATGACCGCATCGATGTGTTGCCTGAAAAGAAACGCTATGAGCCGGGCCAGGAAGCGAGCTTGCAAGTGCGCATGCCCTTCCGCTCGGGCACGGCCCTGATCACGGTCGAGCGTGAAGGCATCCTCGACACCTATGTGCGCCAGCTCAATGGCCGGGAACCGGTGGTGGCTATCCCTGTCAAACCGAACTACGCGCCGAATGTGTATGTCTCCGTGTTTGTCGTGCGGGGCAGGGTGGACGGCGTGCAGCCGACGGCCCTGGTCGACCTGGGCAAGCCAGCCTACAAGATGGGCATCGCACCGCTGAACGTGGGGTGGCAGGCGCATGAACTGAACGTGATGGTGGTGTCCGACAAGGAGGTGTACAAGACGCGTGACAAGGCGGAGGTGTCCGTGCGCGTGCGCCGCGCCGACGGTAAAGCCTTGCCGGCCGGCGCCGAAGTGGCGCTGGCGGCCGTCGACACGGGTTTATTGGAACTGATGCCCAATGATAGCTGGAAGTTGCTCGACACCATGATGGCGCAGCGCAGCTTGCAGGTGGAAACGGCAACGGCGCAGATGCAGGTGATTGGCAAGCGCCACTTCGGCCGTAAGGCGTTTCCGGCCGGCGGTGGCGGCGGCAAGGGCGCCAGCCGCGAGCTGTTCGACACCCTGCTGTTCTGGAAGGGCACCGTCAAGCTCGACGCCAAGGGCGAAGCGACCGTGCAAGTGCCGCTCAACGATTCGCTGACGGGCTTCCGCATCGTCGCCATCGCCAGTGCCGGCAAGGAATTGTTTGGCACGGGCAGCACGGACATCCGCAGCTCGCAAGACTTGATCCTGCTGTCCGGTTTGCCGACCCTCGTGCGCGAAGGCGATCAGTTGCGCGCCGGCTTTACGGTGCGCAACACCTCGGCCGCATCCTTGAGCGTGGATCTCAATGCCACGGCGGCCGGCAAGGCCTTGCCGCGCCAGAGTGTGACCCTGGCGGCGGGCGAGGCGCGCGAAGTGGGCTGGGATTACCAGGTGCCGCTCGGCGCGGCCAGCATTGTGTGGGAGATCGGCGCGAAAGCAGGAAACCATACGGACAAGCTGAAAATCACGCAAAAAGTGGGCCAGGCCACGCCCGTGCGCACCTATCAAGCCACCTTGCAGCAGATCGACAAGCCCGTCAATATGTCCGTGCAAATGCCGGCTGGTGCCTTGCCGGGCCGGGGCGGCATCCAGACGAGCTTTGTCGCCAAACTGGGCGGCGAGCTGCCCGGCGTGCGCGAGTACATGGCTGCGTATCCGTACACCTGCTTCGAGCAAAACACGTCGAAAGCCATCGCCCTGCAAGACCAGGAGGCGTGGAACAAGTTGGCCGCCAGCTTGCCCGCCTACCTGGACAGCGATGGCATGCTGAAATACTTCCCCATCATGGAGCAGGGCAGCGACAGCTTGACGGCGTATGTGCTGTCTGCAACGAGGGAGGCGGGCTATGCGATTCCCGAACAGACGAAGAACCGCATGGAAGAAGCCTTGACGGCCTTCGTGCAAGGCCGCATCGTGCGCCGTTCCGCGCTGGATACGACCGACCTGGCCGTGCGCAAGCTGGCCGCCCTGGAAGCGCTGTCGCGTTCCAACAAGGTGCCGCCCGACGCACTGGAGAGCATCAGCATCAACCCGAACCTGTGGCCGACGTCGGCCGTCATCGACTGGAGCTTGTTGCTGCAACGCACGCCTAGCCTGGCGCGCCGCGATGCGCTGCAGGCCGAGGCGCAGCAGATCCTGCGTTCGCGCCTGAACTTCCAGGGCACGACCATGGGCTTTTCCACCGAGCGCAAGGATAACTGGTGGTGGCTGATGGTCTCCGGCGACGTCAATGCCAACCGCCTGCTGCTGGCCGTGATGGACAATCCGGCGTGGAAGGACGATATCGGCCGCCTGGTGCGCGGCAGCATGGGCCGCCAGAAGAAGGGCCGCTGGGATACGACGGTGGCCAACGCCTGGGGCACCCTGGCGATCGCCAAGTTCTCGGCCAAGTTCGAGTCCACCCCCGTGACGGGCGCCAGCGCCGTCAAATTGGGCAGCGATACGCAAGCGCTCGTGTGGAATGGTGCGGCGAAAGTGGGCCCCGTGCTGCAAGCGTGGCCGAAGGGCACGGACACCCTGGGCCTGGCGCACAGCGGCACGGGCAAGCCGTGGGCCACCGTGCAAAGCCTGGCCGCCATCCCGCTCAAGGCGCCCGTGTCCAGCGGTTACACGATCAAGAAAACCATTACACCAGTGGAACAGAAGACGGCGGGTGCGTGGTCGCGCGGCGATGTCTACCGCGTGCGCCTGGACTTGTCGGCGCAGGCGGACATGAGCTGGGTGGTGGTCGACGACCCGATTCCCGCCAGCGCCACGGTGCTGGGCAACGGCCTGGGCCGCGATTCGCAGCTGCTGACGGCCGGCGAAAAATCCACGGGCTGGGTCTGGCCCACGTTCGAGGAGCGGGCCTTCGACGCCTTCCGCGCCTATTACGCCTTCGTGCCGAAGGGTAACTGGAGCGTGGAATACACGGTGCGCCTGAACAATGCCGGGGATTTCAGCCTGCCCGCCACGCGCATCGAAGCCATGTATTCGCCGGAAATGTTTGGCGAGTCGCCGAACGCGAATGTGAAGGTGGGGCAGTGAAGAGTTTGATTTTTGTCACGGGTTGCCTGTTGGCCGGCCAGGTTTTCGCCGAGGTGGTCCTGACGCCGGCCCAGGTGCAGGCCGCCTACCGCAGTTCGGAAGCGCAATTGCTGGACCGCAGCGGCGCGCCCCTGCAATCCTTGCGCGTGGACATGAAGGTGCGGCGTTTGCCGTGGGTGCCGCTGGCCGACATCTCTCCTGCCGTGCAGCAAGCCGTGCTGCTGGCGGAAGACCAGCGCTTCATGCGCCACGGCGGCGTGGATGTGTCCGCGCTGGCCACGGCCGCCTGGGACAATCTGTTTTCCAAGAAACCCCGGGGCGCTTCCACCATCACCATGCAGCTGGCAGGCCAGCTGGATGCGGACTTGCAGGCGTCCTCGGGCGGACGCAGCCTGCGCCAGAAGTGGGACCAGATGCGCGCGGCCCAGGCCATCGAGGATAGCTGGAGCAAGGCGCAGATTTTCGAAGCGTATCTGAACCTCGTGTCGTTCCGTGGCGAGCTGCAAGGCATCGCGTCCGCCTCGTACAGCTTGTTCGGCAAGGCGCCGTCGGGCCTGAACCAGACGGATGGCATTATTTTGGCCAGCCTCGTGCGGGCGCCGAACGCGCCGCCGGCCACCGTCACGCGCCGCGCCTGCGCGCTGGCGAAGGAATGGCGCATGGACAGCAGTTGCCAGCTGATCGGCCAGCGCGTGCAGACGGCCTTGCAGCGCAACGCCCTGTATGCGGAGCTGGCGCCCGCGCCGCAAGTGGCGCAGCAACTGTTGAAACAGCCGGGCGCGCAGGTCGCCAGCACCCTCGACGGCCCCTTGCAGCGTTTCGCGCAGGAAAACCTGCGCCAGCAACTGGCGTCCTTGCGCGAGCGCAATGTCAACGATGGCGCCATCATCGTGCTCGACAACCGCAGCGGAGAGATTCTCGCCTATGTCGGCAATGCGGGCGGCAGCCATGTCGACGGCGTGGCGGCCCTGCGCCAGGCTGGTTCCACCTTGAAACCATTCCTGTATGAACTGGCCATCGAGCGCCGGCTGATGACGGCCGCGTCCGTCATGGACGACTCGCCGCTCGACGTCGCCACGGCGTCCGGCATGTATGCGCCGCAAAACTATGACCGCAATTTCAAAGGGTATGTCAGCGCCCGCACCAGCCTGGCCAGTTCGCTCAATATTCCCGCCGTGCGCACGGTATTGCTGACGGGGCAGGACGGCTTCTACAACCGCCTGAAGGACGTGGGCCTGTCCAGCCTGACGGAACCGGCCGAATACTACGGCCCTTCGCTGGCGCTGGGTTCGTCCGAAGTGACCTTGCTGGAACTGGCCAACGCCTACCGCGCGCTGGCGAATGGCGGGCTGTACAGCACGGCCAGCCTGCAGCCGGGCCAGGCGGGCAAGGACAAACGCCGCGTCATGGAAGCGGGCGCCGCCTTCATCGTGGGCGACATCCTGGCCGACCGCGCCGCGCGCAGCATGACCTTTGGCTTGCGCAACGAACTGGGGACGAATTTCTGGAGCGCCGTCAAGACGGGCACGAGCAAGGATATGCGCGACAACTGGTGCATGGGCTATTCGGCGCGCTACACGGTGGGCGTGTGGGTGGGCAACTTCGACGGCAAGCCCATGTGGGACGTGTCGGGCGTGACGGGCGCCGCGCCCGTGTGGCGCGACGTGATGGATTATCTGCACAGGAACGTGCCCAGCCATGCGCCGAAAGCGCCGCCCGGCGTGCTGCAGCAAATGGTGGCGTACCAGCCCGCGCTGGAAGCGCCGCGCCGCGAATGGTTTATTGCCGGCACGGAAAGCCCCGTCATCGCCGTCGTGGGCGACACCGTGAAGCCGCCCGCCATCGTGTATCCGGCCGACGACAGCATCCTCGCCATCGATCCCGACATCCCGCCCGCCCTGCAGCGCGTGTTCTTCCAGGCCCAGGGCAGCCGCGACTTGCGCTGGGTGCTCGACGGCAAGGACATGGGCGGCGCGGCGGAGAGCATCAGCTGGCGCCCCGTGCCCGGCAAGCACGCGCTGGCCCTCGTCGACGACGCCGGCAAGACGGTGGCGCAGGTGGCGTTCCAAGTGCGGGGGAATGCGCTGGCGCAGCTTGCCGCACAGGGTAAGTAATCAGTTCGATGGATAGTTCGCTGGGTCGATGGCTGGCGTGACGTAATGCCGCAATACATCGCCGCCGTGCGGGTGTTTTTGCGTGCGGCGTCTTTCGTCCGATGGCGGACTGACCAGCACGATGGTCGCTTCTTCCGGATTACGCAGATTCACCACGGCGCTGACGCCGCCGTCGCGGTAGCTGCCCATCACGCCGACGGCCATTTGCACGAACAGAGTGGCCGCGCCCGTGTTGCCCAGGCGCTGGTCCGTATCGATCCACTGCTGCGGCTTGCCGCTGTCGAGTTCCGTGCCGCCATCTTCCGCATGCTTGAGCAAGGTCTTGTGCAACGCCACCAGCTGTGCCTGATTGCCGCCCGTGGCGGCGACCAGGCGCGCCGGCGCGGCGGGACGTTCGCTTTCCGGCAAGCTGTGCAGGGCCTCCTGCCAGCCCGCCTGCAATGCCTGTTCGCGCTGGTCGCGGCGCGTGAGCGGCTTGCCGTGTTCATCCGTCATCCTGACGAACGTGGGCCTGTGGATGAAGCCGAAGGTCGGCAGGCGGTCCAGTTGCGCCAACTGTTCCTTGTTGAAGGGCACAGGAAACCAGGGCGTGGGCTGCCACTCTTTCGGCGGGTGATAGGTCTTGTGCTGGAGCTTGTCGAGCATGCTGAAGCTGCCCGTGCCACGGATGTCGGGACGCCGGGCGAATTGTGCGGCGACGGGCAGCCATTCGGCGATTGAGGGCTGGCGCCGGGTGGTGGCTGCCGGGTCGCTTTCCAGACGTTCCTGGGGCACGGTGCCCATCAAGTCATAGTAGGCCAGATACAGGCGCCGCGCCACGCCGTAGGTATTCAAGTCATCGACGCTATCCTCGGGCGGTGCATCGTCGTAGGCGAACTTTCGCACGGCATCGATGCGTTCGCGCCGGGCCAGCACGAACAGGGCGGAGGCGTCGGGCATTTCGGGAATGTAGCGGCCGTCATGTGTGAGCGGCGGAGAGTTGTCCGGGCTGTACAGGTTGCGCGTGGGCATGCTGTCTTCGGAATTGAGCACGATGTAAGGCACGTCGGGATGGGCATCGAAAAAGGCGAACACGTCTTCCAGGATGCGGTCCGGATGTTCGCTCAGGCGGCGTGGACCACTGGCGAACAGATGCCAGTGCAGACCGGATGACGCGGCGCCACCGGCCAGGCCTATGGCTGGCGAGTCGGGGCTGTCCAGCATGCGCGAATTAAAGATTGGTGGCTCAGCATTGAAAACGGGGACGCCAAAATACATGGGAGTATCCCTCGCCCCATTCTCCAGTGTGTCGCCACCGCGGCCACCTGCTATTCCAGCTCTTTGCATGGCATCCCAGGTGTACTTTTCCTTGTCCTGTTCGCGGATGCTGGCATAGGCGTTTCCCTGCTGCAGCGCTTCCCACAGTTTTCCCTGCCGGTATTTGTCCAGGGTGACGCCGAGACCGATCACTTCCAGCACATATTCCCGCTTGTCCTGTTCGCTAGGCGCCGCCTGCTGCACTTGCGGCTTTGCGACGGCCACGGGCTTGGGCGAATGCAGCCAGCGAGAGCCGAGCAATGTAGCTGCCACGATGGGGGGGATCAGCAAGAACCATTGCAGGTGCTTCCATATTTTTCTGCTCATTGTGAACTCCAGCAAGAAAGGGGATGGAATGAACAGTAGTAGCAGTGCCAACACGATGGCAGCTGCACCAATCGAATACTGCCAGCGTGGGAATAAATTTTTCATCTTGGAATATCGTCGCTTGATTTATGGACGACCGGAGTGATGAGCGACTCAGTGCGCCTACCGTTGACTATTTCACAAATGACGGTAGACGGCAGGCCTGCTTGCAATGCGGGCACAAAGGCTGGTAACTCTCCCGAACTGTAATAATGGGCATTACCTTCAATGATTTGCTTGCGTTGTAGAGGTTCTGCAGCCCAATAGGCTGCAAATTTTTTCATGAAATCCTCCCATCTCAGGATGGATTGTCTTATAGGATTTTTTTTGTCGTTTTGCAGCCGCCAATCCGCCACCGCACACAAATACCGGTAAAACCTCGGATCGCTGCTGGCCTTGCCCCCGCCGATGGCCACGTCATACGCCGTCACGTTGCGGTGGTTTTCTGCGTTACCGATGATGGCGCCGTGGAAGGATTTGGGGCTGACCTCGTTCTGCCAGCGCTGGCGCGCCTCGTTCGGGGTTTCTTCGCGGTCCACGCGCAGCCTGTCGCCGCCGCCCGGGTGGCGCGAGACGCGGTCGAGCTTGCATTGGTCGCCCGCTTCCTTGTCCAGGTTCAGGGCCTTTTCCACTTGCTCGCGCTCGCCCGCGCCGAACATGCCGGCGCCGTACTCGGGAATGCGGTGTTTTAGCGGGCGCGGGTCGGCGATGATTTCCTGCTTGCGCATGCGCAAACCTTGCTTGCTGGTCACCGCGATGGCCGCGTCGATCGGGTCGACTTCCTCGCACGGTCCTTGCTGGTCGCGCGGCAGCCTGGCCTGGTCGGAATCCTTCGGGAATTGCCCAGGGCGGATCTCGCCGCCGTCCAACACGGCCTTCGTGGGTACGCGCAGCGCTTCGCCATTGATCGTGCGCAAGCCGTCGCGCCTTCCCGCTGCCGTGGAAAAGACATTCCATTTGCTGGGCTTGACGGGCGGCCAGGGCGCTTCGTCATGGCTGGCGCGGTGACCCCGGTTGGCGCCCGCCACGTGGGCATGGTCATCCTCGCCTTCCACGCGCAGGGCGAAGTCGTGCGGCGGCAGGCCCACCGGCACCGGCCCGCGGTTCTTGCCGGCCGCATCGGGGCGTTGTTTGTTGGTAAATACGCGCTGGTAAAACCCTTTGCCCAGTTCCGCCAGCGGCTGGCGGCGCTGGAATTCCTTTTCCCAGTAGGTGGGGCCGTCGCCCCAGATGCTTTTGTTCGTCTTGCCCCTGGTTTTGGACAGGCCATGGCCATCGATGTGGTCGGGTATGCCTTGCCAGCCTATGCCCTGCATATTATCCAGCGCCACAGTCATGTCTTCGGGGCAAAAGTACAGGTAAACCTTGCCCCGGTTGTCGCGGTCCGCCTCCGCGCGCCATGCGGCGCCCGCCATGCCATGGCAGATAGTGTGATCCTTGATGTGCGCAAAGGCGGGCGTGGCGTGCTTTTTTGCCACCACGCCCTGCACGATCTGTACGAGGGTTTGCAGGCGTGCATGCAGGGTCTGGCGGTTGTCGATGGCGTCGTACTGGCTTTCCATCGCAGCATCGCGGCCGCCGCCGAAGATGCGGCTCGCCTCCGCCGCGCCGAAAAACATCGTCGTGTCTTCCACCAGGCTGTAGGGCGGATGCGTGAGGATCAGGGTGTCGGCGGGGCGCTTGCCCTCATCGAGCAGGAAGGCTTGCGCCAGCAGCGAGATCAGACAGCCCTGGCTGTGCGCGACGATGGATACCACGTCGTCGCTGTCGTAGTCGCGGATCATGGCGATCAGCGCGGCCAGGCGCTTGGCCGCCAGCACCATGTACATGCGGCCCGGCGCCGTCATCAGTGGACGCACGGGGTCGCCGCCCACATCGTAGGGTGAAAACAGCCCCTTGTTCCACATGTCGGGCAGGGTGTTGGTGGCATTGCCGAACGGACCGCCGTTCTTCGACATGTCCTTGTCCAGGCGGTTGCCGTAGCGGTCAGTGTTTTGGCCGTTGATCACTTTGCTGGCGTTGCCGCGTTCGCGAAAGCCCCAGTAAAACGGAATGACGGGGCTGTACGTCGCCTCATCAGGCTTGCGCTTGAAATACACATCGTCCGGGTCGGCGATGGTTTCACGCTTGTCGGCCTCCTGCGGCAGGCGGTAGGCGGCCGGGGTGAAAACGTGGCCGCCGCCGTACATGCGCGCGTCGAGTCCCTGGCACAGCCCCTTTTCCACGGCACTGAAACTCGTGCCCACGTCATTGACGCCATGGATGACGATGACGTTGCCCGGCAGTTCGGGGCGGATGCGCACGATGGCTTCCTGCGTGCGGTCGCAGTGCAGCAGGGCGGTGCTCTTGCCGCTGGTATACGGAAGTTTGGGATACGCCATCGCCGCTCCAGGCTGACCAGACAGGTCAGTGTAGAGGGGCGGGATGGTGGATTAATTGCGTTTCCGCAAGCATTGCGGAAAAGAAGGTGTCCTTACGGTGCGCTGATGATCTTCGTCAGCGCGATGCGGTACGCGGGCTGCACGTCGCCATCCTTGTCCAGCTTGTCCGTCATGATCGCGCCATAGCCTTGCGCGTACCACACGTATTCGCCGCTTTTACCACGGCTCTTACCGCCCACGTCGCGCAGTTCGAACTTGCAGGCGTCGGGGAAGCGGCGGCCGCCCAGTTCCAGGCGTTCCCAGCCGAGGAAGGTGATGGAGAAATCGCGTTTATCGGTGCGCGTGGAGGTGGTGATCTTGTCGGACAGGCCCGCCAGCGGGTAATGGGTGCTCGTTTGCGTGTCCGTGAACTGCACGCGCACTTCCTGGCCCGGGCGCATGTTGGCGGGGATGGCGGACTGCGGCGTGTAGACGTTCTTGCTGCGCACGGTGCCGTCTTCGTTGTAATGGATGGCGCCCGTCAGGAAGACCTGGCCGTCGCGGATATCCTGGTAGGACGTGGCCAGCAGCACGCCGCCGTCGAGGATCAGCTGCGTGCCTTTCTGTTTCTTGCCCTCGAACATCTCTTCGACGTTGACTTGCGCATCGCCATTGTTCTTGCTGAACTTGATGCCTGTCGTCAATTCCATGCATTCGCCCACTGTAGGCGCCGCCTGTACGTTCGCGGCCGCGAATACGCTGGCCGCCGCCATTCCACACCATGCTGCTTTCATTGTCATCCTGAATATATTGCAAAGGCGCGATGATAACGTGCCTTGGAGCAATGTGGCGCAGCGCTGGAGGCAGACTTAGCGGGCCGGCGCGACGGGCGTCGCTGGCGGCGCGGTGGCCGGTCCGCTGGCGGCCGGAGTATCCGGCGTGGCCACGGGCTTGCCGCGCCGCGTGCGCTTGTCCGTGCGCGTCTTGCCGGGCTTGGCGTCGTGCACCAGCTTGCCTTTGTTGTCGAGTTTGTCGGACTGGTCCGATTGCTGGCCCGGATCCCTGGCATTGTTGGTGTGGTTGCCCGTCTGGTTCACATTCGTCGTCGACTGGGCTTGCACCCAGGCGCCGCCGACGGTCATCAGGGTGGCGGCCAGCAAGAGAGCGGCGGTTTTCATGGCGGTATCCTGTGAGAAATGAGGTTGAGCCTGCATTCTCACACAGGAGTCCGCCCGCACGGGTAGGACGCCGCCTCATGGCCGTGTCGGCTATTTGCTTCAGATCAACGGAACTGTTCCGTCGAGATATCGAAGCGCTTGAGCTTGTCGTACAGGGTCTTCTTCGGGATATTCAGGCTGGCGGCCGCGTCGATGACGTTGCCATTGTGGCGGCGCAAGGCTTCTTCGATGATGGAAATTTCGAAGGTGTCCACTTGTTCGGCCAAGGATGCTTCGCGGCAGCCTGCCGGGCTCAGGGTGTCGTCGAGCAGGCCCAGCACGAAGCGGTCGGCCACATTGTGCAGCTCGCGCACATTGCCGGCCCAGCGCTGCGCCATCAGCGAGGCGATCAGTTCGCCGCTGACGAGGGCGGCCGGCTGGCCGTAGCGCAAGGCCGCCTGCAGCACGAAAAATTCGAACAGCAGCGGGATATCTTCGCGCCGGTTGCGCAGGGCGGGCAAGGTCAGGCTGGCCACGTTCAGGCGGTAATACAGGTCGGGCCGGAATTTCCCTTGTTCGGCCAGCACATTCAAGTCTTCCTTGGCGGCGGCGATGACGCGGAAATTGACGGAAATCAATTTGTTGGAGCCGAGCCGTTCCACTTGCCGTTCCTGCAGCACGCGCAGCAGCTTGACTTGCAGGGCCAGCGGCATGCTTTCGATTTCGTCTAAAAACAAAGTGCCGCCGTTGGCGTACTCGATCTTGCCGATGCGCTGGCGCTGCGCGCCCGTGAATGCCCCTTCTTCGTGGCCGAACAGTTCCGATTCGAAGATCGATTCGGGCAGGGCGCCGCAGTTGATGGCCACGAACGGGTGGTCGCGCCGCTCGCTGAAATCGTGCAGGCAGCGGGCGATGAGTTCCTTGCCGGTCCCCGTTTCGCCGAGGATGATGATGTCGGCCGATTTCGGCGCCAGGTTCAGCACCAGCTGGCGCACCTTGGCCATGGCCGCGCTGCGGCCCACGATGCGCGCCTCGATGCCGACCCGCTGCTCGAGCTGGCGGCGCAAGTTCATGTTTTCCAGCACCAGATGGCGTTTATCCAGGGCGCGGCGGCACACTTCCACCAGCAAGTCGGCGGAAAACGGTTTTTCGATGAAATCGTAGGCGCCACGGCGCATGGCGCCCACGGCCATCGACACGTCGCCGTGGCCCGTGACGAGGATGACGGGCAGGCTGGCATCCTGCGCCACGGCGATATCGAGCAGTTTCAAGCCATCCATGCCGGGCAGTTTGATATCGCTCAATAAAATGCCCGCAAATTCCGGCACCAGGTAGGGCAGCGCTTCCTCGGCCGTGGCGACGGCCGTCACTTGCAAGCCCGCCAGTTCCAGCGATTGCCGCGCGCCCTTGCGCACGACGGCGTCGTCTTCCACCAGCAGCACTTGCATGCCTTCAAAATTATTCTCGTGCATCGGGTGTTTCCTCTGTCTCTTTATTCTTTTCCCCCGGGGCGCAGCTCAGGGTGATGGTAAATTGCGCGCCGCCCCCTTCCTGCGCGCTGCGGTTGCGCACGGCCAATGCGCTGCCGGCCGCGCGCAGTATGCCAGCGCTGATCGACAATCCCAAGCCCAGCCCGTGTTCCTTGGTGGTATAGAAGGGGTCAAAGATCTTGTCCAGCGAAGCGAGCGGGATGCCGGGGCCATTATCGGTGATATGCAGCACGGCGAGGTCGCCTTCGCGGCGCACCTGGAACCAGATTTGCACGGGCTCGTTTTCCGGCACGGCATCCATGGCGTTCGTGATCAGATTGGTAAACACCTGTTCCAGGCCGATGGCGTTGCACAGCACGATGATGTCGTCCTCCAGCCAGCTTTCATGCAGGGTCAGGCGCTGCGAATGCTTGCGCGTGCGGATTTGCAGCATGGTTTGCGCAAACGCCTGGCGCACGCTGACGGGTTTGCGGGCATCGTCGCTGCGCCGCGCAAAGCCTTTCAGTTGCGACGTCACATAGCCGAGACGCTTGACGAGGTCGGAAATGGTCGACAGGTTGTCGAGCGCATCGTCGATGCGCCCGCGCGCCAGGAACACCTTGGCATTGTCGGAAAACGTCTGCAGGGCGGCCAGCGGCTGGTTCAGCTCGTGCGTGACGCCGGCCGCCATCTGGCCGATGGCCGCCAGCTTGCCGCTTTGCACCAATTCCGCCTGGGCATAGCGCAGGGTCTGCTCCGCCCGCTCGCGCTCGGCCACTTCCGCCTGCAGGCGGCCATTCGCATGCACGAGGTCGGCCGTGCGCTGCTCGACCTTGATTTCCAGCTGTTCATAGGCGCGCGCCAGCGTCTGTTGCGCATTGAGCTTGTCGGCGATGCGGCGCCGGCGCTGGCGCGCATACATCAGGGCCAGCAGCAGCAGCGCCCAGCCCAGCGCGGCGGCGATGGCCGCGTTGCGCGCCGCCTCGTCGACCTGGTCGAGCTCGGCCAGCACGGTGATTTGCCATTGCAGCGGGCCCAGCGCGCGGTTCACGGCCAGATAGTCGGCGCTGCCGGACAGGGCGGGCGTATCGCCCGTCTGCGGACGTTCCAGCGTCATCACGCTGGCGCCGTCGGCAAACTGGCGCCGCAACCGGTGCGGCAAGATGGGCAGATTTTCCTGCAGGAACTGGCGCTGCGCGCTGATATCGTTCTTCGCGGCCGGCGACAGGGGCGCCAGGGTCTTGAACTTGAAGGCGGGCGTGGTAGCCAGGATCAGCACGCCATTTGCATCCTTGACCCAGATCTGTTCACCGGCGCCGGGCGTGCGCCACGATTGCTCGATCCAGTCCAGGTTGACCTTGGCGGCGACGATGCCGATGATGCGCCCGTTGCGCTGCACGGGTTGCGAAATGAAATAGCCGGCCTCGAAGGTGGAAGCGCCGATGCCGTAGAAGCGGCCGATGCCGCCCGCAATCGCATCCTTGAAGTAGGGCCGGAAACCGTAGTTGACGCCCACATACGAGCTGCGGTCTTGCCAGTTGCTCGACGCCAGGGTCGTGCCCTTGTCGTCGAGCACGTAGACGGCAAAGGCGCCCGCGCGGCGGTTCATGTCGACCAGGTAGGCGTTGATCTGTGTGACCTTGTCGGCGCTGGGCTGTTCCAGCAATTGCGCCACGGCATCGCTCTGGGCCACGGCCAGGGGCAGGAATTCGTACTTGTTGAGGGCGCCGCCGATGGACGCCGCATACAGTTCCGCGCGTGAATCGAGGGTGCGGTGCAATTCATCGAGCTGGCGCTGCTTGACCCAGGCATACGACGCCCACGTCAGCACGACCAGCGATCCCACGGCCAGCAGGGGGCCGAGCGCGGGTCTCAGGGTCCATTTGCCGAATGCCATGGTGCTCCGTGTGTCGGGTTAAGCTTGCGTGTGCCGCAAAGAAGGAATGGTAGTGTACGGCGGGATTCACCCGAATGGGTGAATCCTGATTTACGACTGACATGCAAAGTTGCAGTGTCTGACAAAACCGTAGCGAGCGGAAGGGAGAGGTGGCCGAGAAGCGGAACCGTACTCTAGTACGGTGAGCATCGCAGGCCGCCTATACCGACGCGCAGTAGGTTTGGTCAGACACCACTAATCTGCTGTGCTGGCCATGGTCTCGGCGTTATGGTGCCTTTGCTGCTCTTCCATCACCATCTCGCCCAGCATGCGCTTGAGGCGGTTGAACTCCGGGTCGCTCGGGTCGCGCGGGCGGGGCAGTTCGATGGCCACGTCGCGCTTGATGGTGCCGGGACGGTAGGTCATGACGATGGTGCGGTCGGCCAGGTAGATCGATTCCTCGATCGAGTGCGTGACGAACACGATGGTGGTGCCGAAGACTTTCCAGATTTTCAGCAATTCATCCTGCAGGTTGCGCCGCGTCAAGGCGTCCAGCGCACCGAACGGTTCATCCATCAGCATGATGGGCGAATCGAGGGCCAGCACGCGGGCAATCGCCACGCGCTGGCGCATGCCGCCCGACAAGTCTTTCGGGTAGCGGGCACGGAATTCCGTCAAGCCCAGCATGCTCAGCAGCATGTCGACCCGTTCCTTGATTTCGGCCGGCGTCTTGCCGGCGATTTCCAGGCCGAAAGCAATATTGCTCTCGATGGTCATCCACGGGAACAGCGCATATTCCTGGAACACCATGCCGCGGTCGGGACCGGGTTCGGTGATCAGCTTGCCGCCGGCCAGGATCTGGCCGGACGTCGGCTGCGAAAAGCCGGCGATGGCGTTGAGCAGGGTCGACTTGCCGCAGCCGGAAGGTCCCAGCAGGCAGATGAACTCGCCGCTGGCGATTTCCAGGTTGATATCCTTCAGGGCGATGACGTCCGCGCCGCCCGTGGTGAAGATTTTATTGACTGCATTGATATTGATCGTGGTCATGGCCGTTCCTCTCAGTGTTCCAGGCCGCGGTGCCACTGCAGCAAATGATTATTCAGGGCGTTCATGGCCATGTCGATGGCCAGGCCGAACAGGCCGATGGTGAACATGCCGGCGATAATCTTGTCAGACCAGAAATATTCGCGCGCTTCCAGGATGCGGAAACCGAGGCCGCTATTGACGGCGATCATTTCCGCCACGATCACGACGATGAAGGCCGTGCCCATGCCGATGCGCGCGCCCGCCAGGATGTAGGGCGTGGCGGCCGGCAGGATGACGCGGCGGAACATGGTCATCTGGCTGGCGCCCAGGTTGCGCGCGGCGCGGATGTAGATGCCGTCGACCTGGCGCACGCCGGCGATGGTATTCATCAGCACGGGGAAGAAGGAGCCGATGCTGATCAGGAAGAAGGCGGGCGGGTTGCCCAGGCCGAACCACAAAATGGCCAGCGGAATGTAGGCGATGGGCGGAATCGGGCGCAGCACCTGCACCAGCGGGTCGAACAGTTTATAGATGGTCTTGTTGGTGCCCATCAGCAAGCCCAGCGGCAAGGCCAGGCCCGCGCCGATGGCGAAGCCGCCCAGCACGCGCGACAGGCTGGCCCAGGCGTCGTGCGGCAGTTCGCCGGAGAACATCCACACGAGGTAATTGCCCGTTTCGGGCGTGTAGGCTTCCATCGGCACCAGGTATTCATACCATTTCACCAGTACGGCCACGGGCGAGGGCAGGATTTGCGGGTTGATCCAGCCGAACGTCGACATGGCTTGCCACAGCAGCAGCACGGCCACGGGCACGGCGGCACCGTGCGCGAAGCGTTTCATCATTTGAATATTCATCGTGATACTTTCAGATTAGCGTGGTGCGTAGGATTTCTTGGCTTTTTCCAGCAGGTCCAGCTTGACCCAATCCTGTGCCGCAGGCGGTTTGGCCATGCGGCCCACGCCGAATTTCACCATGTAATCGGTGGTCAGCTGCACGTGGCTTTGCGTGATGTCTTCCGTGAAGATGGCGTTGTCGATGGCGTCGCGGTAATCCTCGGTCGTGATCTGGTTCTTGAACATCGATTCGCGCACGTATTTTTCCGCCAGTTTCGGGTCGGCCAGGAAGGCGCGCGTGGCGGCGACGAAGCAATCCATGAAGCGCTGGGCCACGGCAGGTTTCTCTTTGTACATCTTTTCCGTCATCACGAGGGCGCGCACGGGTTCGCCCAGCGGCGTGTCGTAAGGCTTGATGATGGCCGCGCCGTATTTCTTGTGGATGGCCTGGGTCGAGTACGGCTCGGACTGGCTCATGACGTCGATATCCTTGGTCAGCAGCGCCTGATTCAAGTCCGGGTAGCCCATGTACAGGATCTGCACGTCCTTGCCCGGCTTGTCGGACCAGGTCAGCTTGGCCTTGGTCAATTCGGCAAACAGCAGGATTTCCTGCGGGCCGCCGCGCGTGACGCCGACTTTCTTGCCTTTCAGGTCGGCGATGCCCTTGATGTTCAGGTCGGGACGGCCGACGATCTGCACGCCGCCCTTGGCGAAGCCGCCCACCAGGTACACGGGCAAGCCCGTGGCGCGGCCCGTGATGGCCGCTTCCAGCGCGCTGGCGGACACGTCGATTTCACCGGCGATCATGGCCGGCACGATGTCGAGGCCCTTGGCGAAGATGCGCTCTTCAATTTTCAAGTCGTATTTGGGCGCGATTTCCTTCATGTAGGCGACGGCGCCGTAATGGGCGAATTTCAGGTTGCCCAGGCGGACCAGGTCGGCTGCATGGACGGCCAGCGGGAATTGCGCGGCCAGTGCGACGGCGACGGTCAGTGCCTTGGTGTTCAGGAAGGACGAGATGCGGAAGGTGCGTGCCATGCTGTTGTCTCCAAAAGGTAGATGGTTTTATATAGTGGGTCGGGCTGCCGCTCTGACGGCGGTTATGAAAATATAAAAGCATCTTCCGTGCCAGTGGAGCGCATTTTGACGTTTATTGCAAGTGATTGTTTATAAAGGTTTAATTTGAATCTAGTGAAAATGGGAAATGGCGAGATTCCGTCTTTCCGCACGACGAGGGGAAAGGCTGTGCGGATTGCCGCATTTTCGGAGCCGCATGCCGGTGAACCTTCAGGGCGTGGCCGACTCCAATCGTAAAAAAACGCGTTGCAAACAGGCTGGCAACGCGTAACTCCCCCGTGGAGTAGGGGTGGCGCCGCGCGGGCGCCCGTCTGAGGCCGTGTGCCGGCCTCGACTGTAGGCTTTACTTCGGCGCCGTGGCCGGCGGCAGGGCGGGCGCGGTGGCGGGATCGGTCAGCGGCGCAGGCGGCGTCGTGCTGCCGGCACCCGCTTCCGGCATGGCTGGCGCGACGGGGGCAGGCATCACTTGTGGGGTGGAAGCGGGATTGGGCGCCGTTTCGGGCAGGGGCGGCTCGGCCGGTTTTTTACAGGCGGACAGGGTGACGAGCAAGGCGGCGGCCAACAGGGCGGGCATTTTCATGATATTTCCTTTGCAAGAGTCGAAGATTCGCGATGCGGGCGGCAGGCGCCGCGCGCGAAGCTTGAATTTATTGCAATGGCGTTTCCGCTTCTGTTCGCTATTTCACTTTGCGCCACGAATGGCGGCACAGGGTCATCCTGCCGGTTTTTAGATGTCTTTTTTAGATGCCACGAGAGAAAGAATTCAATAGGGCAATATTTTTCACTTTCTTGCTTCTAATGTTCGTTAACGCACAGACCGCAGCCGCCGACACGGGCATTCTGTGCCCAGACGCTCAGGATTCGTGGTGTTCTGGTATAAAAATTGCCAAGAACTTAACAATCCGGGCTACCGGCAATCGTTTAAAAGGAGTATTCAAATGCATGCAATGACTCAGTCTCACGTGAAGAGCGAATTAAAGGCAGCGCACCAGGAACTTCGTAGCCCCGAAAAAGGCTCGCAAATGGTAGAACGCGCAGCACCTATCCCCCCGGAACGCATGAATCCCATTTCCATGGCACCGATCGAGCGCGTGCGTTCGACGTCGGCCACCCTGCGCCGCATCGAAAACATGCAAAAGCTGATCGGCGAATTGTCGCTGCACGAGATGCTGGCCGACGAAATCGCCTGGTTCCTCAAGTTTTCGCCATCGGGCGCCCGCAAATACATCCGCGACCTGCGCGAAGCGGGCGTGATCGAACTGGCCCGTTACATCGAAGGCACCGCCACCTACCTGGGCAAGGCAGTGTACCAGCTGACGCCAGACCCTGAGCGCGTGCGCGCCTTCCTGGCCGCCATCGTCCAGCCAAAACGCGAAGGCGCGCCACCGCGCAAGGACCGTCCAGGCTTGCGCGAGCAAAGCATGGCAGGCAGCGGCCGTCACTTCCACATCCTGGCCGATGACACGCATTACGCCATCCGCGTCAACCGTGGTCCCGTGACGCGCGATCCGCTGGTGGCAGCCCTGTTTGGTGCGCCACAGCAAAAGGCTGCCGAGTAATACGGCGCTTGAACGGCCGCCTGGCGGCTGGCGGGCGTCGCTTGTGGTTCGTATTATCAGACGCATGTCGAAAGCCGGGTTGCGACCCGGCTTTTGGCGTTGTGCCGAACCATCCGAGGTGAGTCGATTGAACGTGGTCTGATTGAAAAGACTGCAAGCATCCCCATGTGGGCTGGACTGCTGCCCGCGCCGTGCGGGTTCACTTGAAGGAGCTTGTCCTTGTCTGCCTACGCCGTGTTCTCCCGCATCGCTCCCATTGTCCTGAAACGGGCCGTCGCATGAACCCGCTGCTGTGGATCGCCCTCGTCACGGTGGCCATCGTCTTTTCGCTGTGGTTCCCCCGCTGGCGTTTGAAGCGGGCCCTGGCCAGGCCCTTGCCGGCCGCAGGCCTGGCCGTGCTGGAAAACAATATCCCCGTCTATCAGCATATGCCGGCGCCGCTGCAGGAGCAGTTGCGCCGCCTCGTCGTGCAATTCCTGTATCAAAAGAAATTCGTCGGTTGCGGCGGCCTGGAAATCACGGACGAGATGCGCTACACCATCGCCGGCCAGGCTTGCTTGCTGCTGCTGAACCGCCAGACGCAGGTGTACCCTGAACTCGACACCATCCTCGTGTATCCCACGGAATTCATCGTCACGCGCAATGAAGTGGGGCCGGGCGGCGTGGTGACGCCGTCGGCGAATGGCTTGCTGGGCGAATCCTGGGGCGATGGCCGCGTGGTGCTGGCCTGGGACCACGTGCAGCGGGGCGCGGCCGACTGGAGCGACGGCCACAATGTCGTGCTGCATGAATTCGCCCACCAGCTCGACAGTGAGTCAGGTGCCGCGAATGGCGCGCCGTATTTGCCCAGCGTGTCGAGCTACCGCAGCTGGGCCACCGTGCTGTCGCGCGACTTCGACAACCTGCGCCACGACGCCATGGTCCAGCAGCAAAGCGTGATGGACCATTACGGCGCCACCAATCCCGCCGAATTCTTTGCCGTGGCCACGGAAACCTTCTTTGAAAAGCCGTACCAGATGGCGGAACACCATGAAGAACTGTATGCGCAATTCTTGCAGTACTACAAGGTCGACCCGCGCGACTGGATGGCGCCGCCCGTGGAACCCGAACACATGACCTCGCCATTCCCCAATTACGCACCGCACGGGTAAGCGGGGACGTCAGCCCAGCAACCGCTGTTTCAGCGCGGGATAGCTGCTGCGCGACACGGGGATGCCCGTGCTCGTCTGCGTGTCGAGCGCGTATTTGCCGCCCGCGCCGATCTGCAGCCGCTTGAAACCCAGGCTGTTGACGATGTAGGAGCGGTGCACGCGCAGGAAGTGGGGCGGCAGCAGGGCCATGAGCTTGTCGATAGGCAAGTCGTGAAAGCATTGCTCGCCGCTGCACAGCACGATATTGCTGTAGTGGCCATCGGCTTGCACGTGGTCGATGTCGGCCATGGCGATCCATTCCAGCGCCCCCCGTTTCTTGACGGCCAGCGAGGCCGCTTCCGTGTGCCGCCCCGTATAGCGTTGCAGCGCCTTGTGCAGGCGTTCGCGGCTGAAGGGCTTGGCGACGAAATCGAGCACGCCGAATTCGAAGGCCGTGATCGAACGTTCCGCGTGGGCCGAGACGATGATGGTCTGGAAGCGCGCATCGGCGGCCAGGCGCAGCAAATCATAGCCGTCCGCGCCGTGCAGGTGCAAATCCAGCAGCAGCAAGTCGATCTGCTCCTGCGCCAGGGCGGCCAGCGCTTGCGGCACATTGTCATGCAGTACGAGATTGCTGAGGCGCGCGCCGAAATGCGCGCGCACTTCGCGTTCGAGGCCTTGCGCGATCAGCGGTTCATCTTCCAGTATCAACACATTCATGGCGCCGCCGGCAAGGTAAAGGTGAGGCGCCAGCCTGCCGGATGCTGTGCGCAGGCATAGGTGGCCGCATCGCCGAACACGGCATGCAGGCTGGCGCGGATGTACTGTTCGCCCACGCCGCTGCCCGCATGGGCGCGCGCCTCGCCTTCGGGCAGCAGCAAGGTAAGTATTTGCGTTTGCGCATGTTGTGCGATGCGCAGGATAAAGGCCGCGCCGTGGCGGTAGCGGTTGTGGCTGAACGCATTTTCCAGCGCCGTCAGCAACAGGGCGGGCGGCACGGTGATGCCCGCCGCCTCGCCGTCGAGCTGCAAATGGCACGGCTGCTGCAGCCGCGTGCCCATGATGCTCAGGTAATTCTCGCACAGGGCCAGTTCCTGCGTCAGGGCAATGCTGGGCTGCTGGGCAAACTCGTTGAGCATGCGCAATTCGGCCCCCAGCGCCTCGATGAAGGTTTCGGCCGCCTGCGGCGATTGCGCGTTGAGTTCGCTGATCAAGCTGAGGGAATTCATCAGGAAGTGCGGTTGCATGCTTTTGCGCAAGAGCTGGTTTTCCAGCTGCTGGGCGCGCGCCGCCTTGCTGCGTTCGCGCAATAGCTGCGCCAGCAATTGCGCGCATACAGGCAGCAGCAGGAAGCACACGACGAGGGCGAAGCCGCCTTCGGCAAACTGGCTGCCCGTCAGCAGGAACAGGATGCACGACGCCAGCGCGATCAAGGTGCCGCCGCGGCTGCCCGGCAGGCGGCGCCACAGGGCGACCAGGTTGAGCGCCAAGCTCGCCGCCAGGCCCGTCAGAAACATCAGCCAGCAGCGCGCGTCGAAATGCGTGGGCAGCGCGCCGGCCAGCGCGATGCCCGCCAGCAGCACCGCCGCCGCCAGCGGCCAGCGGGGCAGGCGGTAAGCCGTATAAAAATACAGGGGCAGCAAGGCGGAAAACAGCCAGGTCAGGGCGCTGACGGCGTACAGGCGCGGCATGTGCGAGGGATAGGCATAGCCGGCAAAGCTGCGCCACAGTTCCGCCACCAGCAGCAGCGCCGCCGCCAGGCAAAGCGCCGCAAACATGGCCCAGTGCCGCTGCCGCTGGTACAGTACCGTCAAGGCGAGAAACAGCAGGGCGACGGCGCCCAGCGCCCCGGCCAGCAGCAGTGGCGGCAACCGGTACCAGGCCAGCGCCGCGCGGTAATCTTGCCGGTCGACCAGGTACAGCGCATAGAATGGCGATGCCAGGTGGGCCGGCACCTGCTGCGTCGACAGCAGCAGGCGCAGGTGGTGCGTGCCCATGGCCAATTGCTGCGGCCTCAGGTGGAGCGCGAAATCGACGTCGCCCGCGCGTTCCCCGCTGGCCTGGCGGGCCGGCTGGCCATTGCTGCCGATCAAGACCCCATCGAGCCACAGCTCGCTGGCAGCCAGCGCCGACAGCACCAGCAATTGCGTCGACGACGGCGTGGCGGGCAGGGCGACATCGCGCTCGACGCACAGCAGCTGGCCCGGCCGGACCAGCTGCTGCAGCGAGGCGGGCGCGGAAGCCGTGTTGCCGCAGGTGCGCCAGCCGTTGTCCAGCGAGAGCGGATGCATGGCGCAGGCGAACGAGGGCAAGGCCAGGCAGCACAGCAACAGGTAGCGGAAGAGGGAGGGCATGGCGGGCATTGTAGCTGCTCATGTGCTACTTCTTTGCAACATTTTCATCGACGCCGGTGCCGTTCGTGCGGGCCACGTGCATTTCGTGCACGGCCCGCCAACGGCGTGTGAAAGACACTTACCATGCATCAGCGCCGTGCTGTGCACACGGCCCTCACCATGGAATCATGACTATGCAAAGCAGCAAATACTACGGTTTCGCCGGCGCGCTGGCGCTGTTCTGCGGCGTGGCGCAGGCCGCCTCCGCCCCTTCCTCTGTTTCACCCGCTGCTCCTTCCGCCGCGCTGGCAGCGCGCCTGGCCGATTTCGACGGCTGGGCGGCCCGGCGCATGGGCGCGGAGCGCATCCCGGGCGTCACCGTCGGTTTCAGCCAGGGCGACGTGGAATGGGTAAAAGGCTATGGCTATGCGGACCTGGAAAACCGCGTGCCGGCCACGGCCCAGTCCAGTTACCGGCTGGCGTCCGTCACCAAGCCCATGACGGCGGTGGCCATTTTGCAACTGGTCGAACAGGGCAAGATCGACCTGGATGCGCCCGTGCAAACCTATGTGCCGTATTTCCCCGTCAAGCCGTTTCCCGTGACGGTGCGCCAGCTGCTGGGCCACCTGGGCGGCATCGACGCCTACCGCGACAGCAGGGTGGAACAGCATTTCAAGGAGCACAAGGATACGCGCCAGTCCATCGCCGTCTTCGAACAGTTCGACCTGATCGCCGAACCGGGCACGCGCTTCCGCTATACCAGCTATGGCTACAACTTGCTGGGCGCCGTCATCGAGGCCGCCTCGGGCGAGAGCTATGGCGGCTACATGCGGCGCCACGTGTGGGGGCCGCTGGGCATGGACGCCACCGTGATGGACGACCCGGACGCCGTGATCGCCCACCGCGTGCGCGGCTACCGGCTGGCCGGCAAGGAGTTGAAGAATTCGGAATTCGTCGACATCAGCAGCCGCTTTTCGGCCGGCGGCACGCGCGCCAGCGTGCCTGACATGCTGGCCTTCGGCCGGGGCGTTCACGCAGGCAAGATCCTGTCGGCGGCCAGCGTGGCCGCCATGGTGCAGCCGATGGCCACGCGCGCGGGCCGCTTGACGAATTACGGCATGGGCTGGGAAATCTTGCCGACGGGCGGGCGCTACGCCATCGCCCACGGCGGCCAGCAGCCGGAAACCGTCACCTACCTGTACAGCTTTCCTTCGCGCAAGCTCACCATCGCCGTCGCCGCCAATCTCGAGCGCGTCAATCCCGAAGCCTTCGTGCAGCGCCTGTTCGAAGTGGTCACGGGCGAACCGTGGCAGCTGAACACGTATATCGCCGACGCGGGCGCGCAGCGCGCCTACCAGGTGGCGCAAGGCCTGTTCGAAGAGGGACGCGCCTATGCCGAACGCACGCAGGAAGCGTATGCCGATGCGTCCGCCACGCGCGCAGCCTTCACGCACATCAACCGGCAAGCGCTGGCGCCCGACGCCCAGGCGGCGCGCGCCTACATCGAGGCGGCCCGCCATCCCGCGGGCGGCCGCGTGTTTCTCGCGGCCGGCGCCAGCATGGCCGGGGCCTTGCGCGAATCTGGCGTCGACCTGAATACCTACTCGCGCGGCGGCGCGCTGGCGTTTGCGCGCGACTATATCCGCTTGTCGCAAGATGCAAAGGCCGGCACCGTGCCCCGTTTCGACCCTGCCTTCGAGCAAGCCATCGTGGCCCTGGCCGCCAGCTGGGACCGCACGGCCGCCATCGCCTGGCCGGCCGCGCCCGCCTCGGCATCCATCGCCGCCCTGGATAGCCGGTTGCGCACGGCCTTCCGCGGCCAGCGCGCCTATCCCGATTTCGTGCCCGAGCTGCTTGATCTGGCGCAAGCGTCGGCCGCGCGCGGCGAGGTGGATTCGGCGCTGGCGGCCAGCCGCCTGGCCGTGGAACTGTATCCGCTCAGCGACCGCGCGCATGCGCTGCACGGCTTGACCTTGTTGCGCGCCGGCAAGACGGAACCCGCCCTTGCAGCCCTGCGCCTGGCGCTGGCCCGCGACCCGCTGGGCGCGGCCAGTCCGGCGGCGCTGAACCTGGAAGCCTACCGTTTGAAAGGTAGCGGCGCCGTGGCGCAAGGCATGGCCGTGCTGCAGGCGGCCGTCAGCCTGCATCCGCGCGACGCAAATCTGCAGGACAGCCTGGCCGAGTTTTATGTGGAGCAAGGCTTGCGCCCGCAGGCGGTGGCCGCCTATCGCCAGGCGCTGCAGCTCGACCCCCGCTATCCGGGCGCCGTGGGAGCCAGGGCGGCGATCATCCGACTCGGCGGCGAGACGAAGGCGCTGGCGCCTTAGTTGATGTCTTCGTTGATGCCTTAGATGAATTCTTCATAAGCAAGGGTGAAAAGATTCCTTTTTGGAAATAAGAGCGCTGCGGTCTAATGGCGGCATTCATTGTCCACCAGAGGAATTTCATGCAGACCCGCCTACACTTCGCCGCGCTTCTTTTCACCTCCATCGCCTTCACGCAGGTGGCGCAAGCGGACCAGCTGGCCGCCATCAAGGCGAAGGGCGAGCTGGTCTGCGGCACCCTGGGCACGGACGAGCCGAACAGTTTCATCGACGCCAAGTCGCGCCAGCTGGTCGGCTATGAAGTGGACCTGTGCCGCGCCATCGCCCAGGGCCTGGGCGTCAAGCCGGTGATCAAGCAGCTGGCCGTGGCTGCCCGCATTCCCGAACTGCAGCAGGGCCGCATCGATATCCTGACGGCATCCTTGACGCACAACAAGGAACGCGAAGCGCTGGTGGATTTTTCCCTGTCCACGTTTTACACGGGCCAGCGCGTGCTGGTGAAAAAAAGCAGCAATATCACGACGGTCGCTGGCCTGGCCGGCAAGAAAGTGCTGACCGTCAAGGGCGGCACGCAGGAACCGAATATCCGCAAGGCCGTGCCCGGCGTGGACGTGGTGACGTTCGAGACGGCGGGCCAGGCCTATCTGGGCTTGCAGCAAGGCAAGGGCGTCGGCTATGTCGACGATGAAGTATCCCTGCTCAACAATTACGCCAAACTGGGCGCTGCGCAAAAGGATTACATTGTGCTGCCGCAAAACATCAGCCAGGAAGTGTTTGCCTTCGGCATCCGCAAGGGCGAGACGGGCGTGAAAACCGCCGTCGACAAGGTGTTGCGGGAACTGGAAAAGTCGGGCGAGGCAGAAAAACTGTTCTTCAAATGGTATGGCCCGACGAGCAATGTGAAGTTCCAGAAACGTACCTTCAGAATTGAATCGGACAAGATCGACGCCTGAACCTTGCCTGACTCTTCCGCATGTTTGATCTGAACTTTTTGCTGGCCGGCGACTACCGCGACTGGTTGCTGTCCGGCTTGCTGCTGTCATTGCAACTGATGGGCATCACCTTGCTGTTGTCCTTGCCGCTGGCGTGCGGCGTGGCCATGCTGCGCCTGGCGCCGTCGCGCCTGCTCAACGGGCTGGGCGCCGCGTATGTCGAGCTGATCCGCAACGTGCCCTTGCTGGCCCACTTCCTGTTCTGGTATTTCGGCGCGCCCGAACTGTTGCCCGACGCCTGTAAGGAGCGCTTGTATGCCGGCAATATCGAAGCCGTCAGTGCCGTCACGGCCCTGACTTTATATACGGCCGCCTACATGGCGGAAGACATCCGCAGCGGCATCCGCGCCATTCCTGCCCAGCAATTCGAGGCGGGCCGGGCGCTGGGTTTCGGCTTTCTCGCCACCATGCGCCTGTGCATCGTGCCGCAAGCCTTGCGCCTGGCCGCGCCGCCGCTGCTGTCGCAAACCCTGAACCTGTGGCAAAACACCAGCATCGCCACCGTCATCGGCGTGGCCGAGCTGATGTACCAGACGCAGCGCGTGGAGGCGGCCTCGTTCCGCAGCGTGGAAGCGTTCGTCTTCGCCAGCGCGGCCTATCTGGCCGTTTCCCTGGTGATCGCGGGCCTGGCGGCCTCGCTGCAAAAGAAGGTGTCCTGATGCTGGAACTGATCCACGATTACTGGCTGTATTTCCTTGTGGGACGCTATCCCGAGGGGCCGCTGGGCGGCCTGGCGCTGACGGTGCTGCTGGCCAGCCTGGCGCTGGTGCTCAGCCTGCCGTTCGGCTTGCTGCTGGGGCTGGCGCGTTTGAGTCCCTGGCGCCTGCTGCGCTGGCCCGTCGCCGCGCTGATCCACGTGGTGCGAGGTATCCCCTTGCTGCTCGTCATCTTCTGGGCGTATTTCTTCCTGCCCAGCCTCACTGGCCATGAAAGCGGGCAATTCGGCACCATGCTGGCGGCCCTCGTCATCTTTGATGGCATCTATCTGGCGGAAATCGTGCGCGCCGGCGTGCAAGCGGTGCCGCGCGGACAGGTGGAGGCGGCCCGTTCGCTGGGCTTGAACTATCTGGACAGCATGCGCACGGTGGTGCTGCCGCAGGCGCTGCGCCACATGCTGCCGTCCCTGGTCAACCAGTTCGTCTCGACCATCAAGGAAACCTCGCTGGGATACATCATCGGCCTGGCCGAAGTGTCGTTCATCGCCTCGCAAGTCAGTGGCCTGGTGCTGACGAAACCCGTGCAAGTGTATTTCTTGCTGGGCATGACGTACTTTGTCTTATGTTTCAGCCTGTCGCGCGCCGCCTTCTGGCTCGAGCGGCGCCAGGCGCGACTCTTGAAAGCGGCTGCATGATTACCTTTGACAACGTCAACAAATACTATGGCGAGTATCACGCCTTGAGCGGCATCAATGAACACGTCGCCAAGGGCGAAGTGCTGGTCGTGTGCGGGCCGTCCGGTTCCGGCAAGTCCACCCTGATCCGCACCATCAACCGGCTGGAGCCGATCGCCTCGGGCCGCATCACGGTGGCGGGCCAGGACATCCACACGCCGGGGCTGGACGTGAACGCCTTCCGTTCGCATATCGGTTTTGTTTTCCAGCAATTCAACCTGTTTCCGCACCTTTCCGTGCTGGACAATTGCGCGCTGGCGCCGCAGCGCTTGCGCGGCCTGAGCCGCAAGCAAGCGGAAGAGCGGGCGCTGGCCCTGCTGGAACGGGTGGGCCTCGCGCACAAGGCGCGCGCCATGCCGGCGGCCCTGTCGGGCGGGCAGCAGCAGCGCGTGGCGATTGCCCGCGCGCTGGCCATGCAGCCGCCGCTGATGCTGTTCGATGAACCGACCAGCGCGCTGGACCCGGAAATGGTGGGCGAAGTGCTGCAAGTGATGCGCGACCTGGCGCAGGGCGGCATGACGATGGTGTGCGTGACGCATGAAATGGGCTTTGCGCGCGAAGTGGCGGACCGCGTGTGGTTCATGGATCACGGGCAAGTGCTGGAGCGGGCCGCGCCCGAGGATTTCTTTGCGCGGCCTCAACATGCGCGCGCGCAACAATTCCTGTCGGATATCCGTAGCCCCTTCAGCGCGTCTGCTTGAGTGAGCATATGATTGGGCATGGGAGTAAGCGGCTGTGTGCGTAAGCGAACGGTATCCTGGCGTTGTCTGGCGCACGCTATCGAGGCGGCGCATGGTGCGCCAGCAGCCGACGAGGAGGGCCGTATCATGTCACGCATCATCGCAGGTCATTTTCAGTTGCAGGAACAGATCGACGTCGCGCGCGCCGCGCTGAACCAGGCGGGCTTTTCCGACAGCCGCATCAGCGCCTTCTTTGTCAACCAGCCGGGGCAGCATGATCTGCACGCGCTGGGCGGCGACCGCGACATGTCGCCGGGCGCGAAGGAAACGCCGGAGGGCGTGGTGGAAGGCGTGGCCGTCGGGGCCGCCTTGGGCGCGGGCATCGGCGCGGCCACCGCCCTGGCGACAGGGCCGCTGGGTCCCGTCGTCGGGGCGCTGGTGGGCGCCCACGTGGGCTCGCTCTACAGTTTCAACAAGATGAAGGAAGCGGGCGAAGCCGAGAAGAATGGCGAAGACAACGGTGAAAACCGCCGCCAGCCACGCCATCCGGGCATGCTGATCGCCGTCGCGCTGGGCGGCCTCGACGAGCGCGAACGGGCGCTCGAGGCGCTGCACCGGCTGGGCGCCGAGCATATCGAGGAAGCGGAAGGCACGATCGCCAATGGCGACTGGCATGATTTCGATCCGCTCAGCATTCCCGTGCTGGTGGCGTGAATTGGCGCTTCTGTGGCGCAAGATGCATAAATTCCGCGCTGCATGAAATTTAGGTATGATCCTTGTTAGTATGAGTAATTATTGGTAAACAATGCCGACAGGGATAGTTTCCGCGCGCCCGAAGTGACACTGGACCAAGGTGACTGCCCGTAGTACTTGCCTCGCATGCTAACGAGTATGGATAGGAGGGCGCGTCATGACACAGGCATGGTTCATTCTGACACGGGCCGATGGGCGCGACATCTGCGCGCCCTCGCCGGCACAGCTGGCCGATGCGCTGGCCGAGGTGTACCGCGGCGGCGCCGTCACGCCGGACGGCAGCCCGGCCGCCGTCCTGTTGCGCTTTGGCTACGACGATGGCTTGATGTATCAGGTCGAGGTCGCTAGCGGAGGCGAAGTCACTTTCGAGGAATGGTCGGACCGCGATTGTGAAATCGCCCTGGCCACGCCACGCCACATGTCGGCCCTGCCGCAGGACGCGGCCCTGCAGCTGTGGCAGTGGCTGGCGCAGCGCCAGGTGGCGAAGATCCGCAGCCAGCCCTGGCAGGGCGGCTAGTCCTGCCATCAGTCCGCCCGCCTAGTGCGCCATCAGCACGGGGATCGTCATGCTTTGCAAGATCGTGCGCGTGACGCCGCCCAGGATGGTTTCGCGCAGGCGCGAATGGCCATATGCCCCCATCACCAGCAAGTCGGCCGACAGGTCGGCCGCCTGCGACAGCAGCGCTTCGCCGATATCGCCGCGCCGCACGCCTCCGCCGTCGAGCAAATGCAGCCGCGCTTCCACGCCGTGGCGCGCCAGGTAGTGCGTCAGTTCCGCGCCCGGCTGTTCGCCGTGCTCGGCGGCATGTACCTGGGCGTCGAAGATGGCCACGTGGACTTGTCCGGCGCGCTGCAGCAGGGGCAGGGCGGCGCTCACGGCGCGGCTCGCTTCCTTGCTGGCGTTCCAGGATATGAGCACATTGCGCGCGGCCGCCGGCGGCGCCAGCCGGGGCAGCGGCGGCGCATACGGCACGATCAGCACGGGACGGCCCGAATGCAGCAGCACATAGGCGGGAAAGTCGCGCATCACGGACGGCGATTTATCGCTGGCATTGTATTGACTGATGACAACCAGGTCCGCATAGCGGGCCAGCAGGCTGATGCCGCCCGCCGCCTCGTCGTCGAGCACGCGCTGCTCGAACGAAGCGACGCCGGCGGCGCGCACCTGCGCCTCGAAACCGTCGAGGGCGCGCGTCGCCCGCTCGCGCAGAAAATTGAGGTGCAAGCTCAGGTTCGGGTCCGCATCGAGGTCGGGCTGGTTCTGGTACAGCAGGCGCGACACGCCCGTCAGCGCCACGCCCGTCAGGTGGCCGCCGCACGCCTGGGCGATGCTGGCCGCCGCGTCGATGCGGGCGGCGCGCCCGGCGCTGTCGTCGACGTGGAGCAATACGGTCTTGTATGTCATGGCCTGTCCTCTCGCTGTGCAGTAGTGGCCATTCTGGCACAGTCCCGGGTGCCGGCCGCGCACGACTGCGGCCGGTGCTTGTTGCCTCAGCTCATGGCGATGATGATGATGTCGGCGTCGCAGTTGCGGTAATGAATCACGATGACGACGACGCGCCGCAATTGCGCCGTCTTTTGCGCCACCTCCGGCATGGCGCGGCTGGCGCGGTTCTTCATCGTCACCTGTACTTGCGAGGCATCGCTGACGGGGATGCCCATGGCTTTCAGCGCCGCTTTCGGATTGGCCATCAGGGCCAGCGCATGCTGTGGATCGAGCTCCGCCTGATGCACGGATTCCACGTCGCTCATGCCGGGATTGATATCGTTGAACAAGTCCCTCAATGCTTCTGTGTCGTCCTGGATTTCCATCGCGTTCTCCCTGTGAGTCTTACCGTCAAGCAAGGTTTGCACGACCTGCCTGTCGAGGTGCCATCACCTCTTTGAGGAGTATAATTTTGATAATTGTCTCTGCATGGATGCAGCGCAGACGGACGCTGCAATACGCAGGCTCAGCCTTTGATCTGGCGCAATGCCCGCTTCAAAAGTGCCACCTACACTTGATCCCACGCAGAACAACCATAACAAGCGGGGAGAGACAGCAATGAAGGAACAAAAGGTAGCACTGGTCACGGGCGGCATGGGCGGCCTGGGCACGGCCTTGTGCCGGCGCTTGCATGGGGCGGGCTTTGCCGTCGTGGCGGCGCATACGCCGGGCAATGCGCGGGTGGGCAGCTGGCTCGACGAGCAACAGGCGCAGCAGTATTATTTCCACCCGCTGGCCGTCGACGTGAGCGATTTCGATGCCTGCAGCGAGGCCGTGGCAAGCGTGCTGGCAAAGTTCGGTCGGATCGACGTGCTGGTCAACAACGCCGGCATCACGCGCGACCAGAGCATGCGCAAGATGGAATTGCCGCACTGGGCCGAGGTCATGCGCACCAATCTCGACAGCCTGTTCAACATGAGCAAGCAAGTGCTCGAACCGATGCTGGCCAACCGCTGGGGCCGCATCATCAATATCTCGTCCGTCAATGGCCAGAAGGGCGCGTTTGGCCAGTGCAACTATGCGGCCGCCAAGGCGGGCGTGCACGGCTTCAGCAAGGCGCTGGCGCTGGAAGTGGCACGCCACGGCATCACCGTCAACACGGTCTCGCCCGGCTACCTGCGCACGCAGATGGTGACGGCCGTGCCGGCCGATATCCTGGAAACGAAGATCCTGCCGCAGATTCCCCTGGGCCGCCTGGGCGAGCCGGACGAGGTGGCGGCCCTGGTCGCTTACCTGGCGTCCGACGAGGCGGCCTTCGTCACGGGCGCGAATATCGCCATCAATGGCGGGCAGCACATGAGTTGATCCGGCATGCAGCCGGATACTTGAAGCAGGGCAATGGCAGTAGAGGAGACCCGTCCACCCAGCCGGCGCACAGAAGCTGGCGGGGGACGCAAGGCAGCAGCAAGGAAGGAAAGCAGGGGGCAGGGCAGCGATGCCTTGCCCTTTGTCATGCAGCAACGGCTGGTGACATGCGGCGCCGCTGCCCGGCCTAGCGCTGGGCTTTTTCCAGCCGCGTCTGGCAATCGATGCACAGGCGCGCTTCGGGACGCGCATTCAGGCGCGACAGGCCGATGGCTTCGCCGCAGTTGTCGCACAGGCCGTAGCTGCCGTCGGCAAACTTGGCCAGCGCGTGCTTGATGATGGCCAGCTGCGCCACGTTGTGTTCGGCCGCTTCGCTGACGAGGGCATTCAAGGTGCGCACGCTGGCGTTGTCGGCCGGCGAGGCTTCGATTTCATTGAGCAGCGAGGCGCGCGCGTCCGCTTCGGCCGCTTCATTCTCGATCTGTTCCAGCAACGCCAGCTTGCGTTGCTCCAGCACGCCCTGCAGGCGCTGCAGCTGGTCTTGCGGCAATCCATTCATGGCCATCACCCGTTAAGAGTCTGTCCTATATGGTAGTCCAGGATGGGCGACTCTGCTTGCGCTACCACCCGCGCCGCGTTTGACGCGGCGCAGGCTGGCAGCGGCCGTTCTATGCTGGTTCTTTCAGGCAGTTGATCATCCAGGCGACGCCGAACTGGTCTTTCAGCATGCCGAAGCGCTTGGCCCAGAATGTTTCCGCCAGGGGCATCTGGATGGTGCCGTCGCGCGCCAGCGCGTCGAAGGCCCGTTCCGCCTCCTCCGGCGTGTCGACGGTCAGGCAAATCGCGCTGCCGCTCATGCCCTTGGCGCCCTCGTCGCAGCCGCCGTCCGAGCCCATCAGCATGGTCGGCCCCAGTTGCACGGAGCCGTGCATGATCTTGTCGTACCAGTCTTCCTTGACTTGTTCCTGGGCTGGCGAGCCCCGATACGGCATCAGGCACAGGTCGCTGCCATGCAGGTGCTGGCGGTAATATTCCAGCGCTTGCGCGCAGTTTCCATCGAATTGCAAATACGGTTCGATACGCATGTTGGTCTCCTCTGGTCATCGTCCCGCAGGCACGATTGCCAGGCGGGGACGTCCCAGTATAGGCGCTTGCCAGCCGATTTCAATCAGTCCGGCGCCATCTCTTGCAGCCGCTCACGCACCTTGCCCAGGGCGCCGAGGATGCGCTCGGGATTGCCGGCGAGAACGGCGCTGCCCAGGTGCAACAAGCTCGTCGCCAGGCTGATCCAGTGCCGCACGTCGTCGTTGCGGGCGATGCGCAAGCGCACCGTGTCGAGCAGGCCGCTGAGCTGGCGCTGCGCCGTTTCCAGGCCCGCCACCGTGTGCCCGGCCGCATCGGCATACAGCTGGTTGGCTTGCTGGCGCAAGGCCACTTCCAGGGCGAAGACGGCTTGCGCCTGGCTCAGGCTGATGCCGTTTCCCCCCTGGCTGGCGCGCTTGCGGATGGCGCGCATGACGGCGCCGTGCAAGGTGACGGCCGCCTGCGACAGGCTGTCGGCCAATTGCTCGACGCGCATGGCGCTGCTGAGAGCCGCTTCGCGGCGTTCGCTGCCTACCGATCCGTCCATCTTGCCTCCGTGGTGGTGAGGGCGGCGGCGAGCTGGGCGTGTTCACGCCCCAGTGCCGCCAGTTGCCGGCGTGCCAGGGTATGGCGCAGGCCAGCCAGGCGATATTCCTCGGTCTTGCTTTGCTGCATGTTTTTCGCCAGCACGGCCAGCAGGCGCTGCTGCGGCGTGTCCGCATACGCGATTTCCACGTCGAGCAAGCCGAGCACCATGTCGCGCTCGTTGTCGCCGCTCTTGTCGTACAGCGCCAGCAAGCTGTCGAGCGCGGCCAGCAGGGCTTGCAGCGGCGCATCGCCCTCGTGCAGTACTTGCGCCAGGTGCGCCTGCTGGCTGGCCGCGCCGCCCAGGCGCGATAGTTGCTGCAGCAACAAGGTGTAGGCGCTGACATGGCGGTCGTCGATGCCGCTGCCCGGCCAGGCGCGGATGGCGGCGCCGGCGCCGGCCAGTTCGGGCCGCACGTCATACGCATCGGCATCGGCCAGCCGGCCCAGCGCCTGCAGGTACAGGCGCACGGCTTGCGCCAGGCGCGCCACGTCCGCCTGCGCGGCGCGGCGCTGCGCATCGAGCAGGCGTTCGCGCGCGTCTTCGGTCGGCGACAGATAGGGGCGGGCGCGCTGGTAAGTGTCCACGTGGCGCTGCGCCAGTTCGTTGAAGGCGGTCAAGGCATCGGCGCCGGCCGCCAGGGCGCGCACTTGCGCCAGCTCGGGGCGCGCGGTGGCGCAGCCGCACAGCACGGCAGTCAGGAAGAGGCTCAGGCACAGCTTCAGGCAAAGGGCGCGGCGATGGCGGGCGGGCAGGGTGGACACGGCACCTCTCGACAGGAAATACTGTATGGAAAGGTATTGTCGTGCCGGCTTGCGCCGGCCGCCTTGTGCGGGCGCAAGCGCGCTGCGATCAGGCGCCCAGCGTGCCCGCTGTGCCCGTCAATTGCTCGCGCCAGCCCAGTCCCGCGACGGTATCGCTGGCGGGGCGGTATTCGCAGCCGACCCAGCCTGCGTAGCCGACCTGGTCCAGCAGTTTGAACAGATGGCGGTAGTTGATCTCGCCCGTGCCCGGTTCGTGGCGGCCCGGCGTGTCGGCGATCTGGATGTGGCGGATCAGGGGCAGCAGGGCGCGGATGGTGTTGCTCAGTTCCCCCTCCATGCGCTGCATGTGATAAATGTCGTATTGCAGGAAGACATTGCCGCGCTGGCAGTCGGCGATGATGTCGGCCGCCTGCTGGCTATGGTTCAGGAAGTAACCGGGCATGTCGTAGCGGTTGATCGGCTCGATCAGCACGTTGATGCCATGCGGACGGCAGGCGTCGGCCGCATATTGCAGGTTGGCAATCAGGCTTTGCCGCGCCCGCTCCAGGCTCATGCCGGGCGGCACGATGCCGGCCATGCAGTGCAACTGCTTCGCCCCCAGCGCCAGCGCGTAATTGAGCGCCAGTTGCACGTTGCCGCGAAATTCCTCGCCGCGGCGCGGATCGCAGGCGATGCCCCGCTCGCCGTGTTCCCAGTCGCCGGGCGGGAAGTTGAAGAGGGCCAGATGCAGCTGGTGGCGTTCCAGCCGCATGGCGATCTGCCGCGCCTCGACGGCATAGGGGAAAAGAAATTCGACGGCATCGAAGCCCGCTTCCCTGGCGGCGGCAAAGCGGTCCAGGAAGGGCAGTTCGGTAAACATCATGCTGAGGTTGGCAGCGAAGTTCGGCATGGCAGCACGCAGGTGAGGATGATGGGCACTATCCTAGCCCAAATCGGCAAATGGTGGCGTGCATAAAAAAACCGTCCCAGGAGCAAGTCCTGGAACGGTTTTATTGTATTTTTAATACAGGTAAACGGGGCCTGAAAGCGTAGCGAGCGGGAGTGATATTGCGTCGAGTCGCGCAGCCGTACAAGAGTACGGCGAGCAACGCAAACGCCATAGCGCCCCGCGCAGTAGCTTTAAGGCCGCGTTTTAGCGGCCGCGGCCGCCGGAGCGATGGTTCGCCGCCGAACGCGGCGCATTGCCCGAACGGTTGCCGCCGCCACCGCCGCCCGATGGGCCGGCGCTGCGTGGCTTGGCGCCGCTGCCGCCCGTTTTCACGCGCACCACGGCGCCCGCTGGCGCGCGGCTGTTGTTGCGGTGACCGCCGGTGCCGCTGCGCAATTGCACAGGCTGGGCGCGGGCGTTCAGGTCCGGCTCGAAGCCTTCGATGACTTCGCGCGGCAGGGTTTGCTTGATCAGCTTTTCGATGTCTTTCAACATTTCGTGCTCATCCACGCAAACCAGCGACACGGCTTCGCCCTTGGCGCCGGCACGGCCCGTGCGGCCGATACGGTGCACATAGTCTTCCGGAATGTTCGGCAAGTCGTAGTTGACGACGTGCGGCAACTGGTCGATATCGATACCGCGCGCGGCGATGTCGGTGGCGACCAGCACTTGCAGGGTGCCATCCTTGAACTCGGACAGCGCGCGCGTGCGTGCCGACTGGCTCTTGTTGCCGTGGATGGCCAGGGCGCCGATGCCGTCCACGCCCAGCTGCTCGACCAGTTTATTCGCGCCATGCTTGGTGCGCGTAAATACCAGCACTTGCGTCCAGTTGTTCGACTTGATCAGGTAGGACAGCATCGGGTGCTTCTTGTCGCGGTCGACGGGATGGATCTTTTGCTTGATCACTTCCACGGTCGAATTGCGGCGCGCCACTTCGATCATGGCCGGCTTGTTCAGCAAGCCGTCGGCCAGGGCCTTGATCTCTTCCGAGAACGTGGCCGAGAACAGCAGGTTCTGGCGTTTTGGCGGCAGCACGGCCAGCACTTTCTTGATGTCGCGGATGAAACCCATGTCCAGCATGCGGTCGGCTTCGTCCAGGATCAGGATTTCCACTTTCGACAGGTCGACGGTGCCCTGGCCCATGTGGTCCAGCAAGCGGCCCGGCGTGGCGACGAGGATGTCGACGCCATGTTTCAGTTGCTTGATCTGCGGGTTGATGCCGACGCCGCCGAAGATCACGGCCGAGTTCAATTTCGTGTACTTGCTGTAGGCGCGCACGCTTTCCTCGACCTGCGCGGCGAGTTCGCGCGTCGGTGCCAGGATCAGGGCGCGGATCGGGCGCGTCGAGGTGTTGCTGGTGATGGCCGCGCCATTGGCGTCGGTCGACAGGCGGTGCAGCACGGGCAGGGTGAAGCCGGCCGTCTTGCCGGTACCGGTTTGTGCGCCGGCCAGCAAGTCGCCGCCAGCCAGCACGGCGGGAATCGCCTGCGACTGGATCGGGGTCGGCACGGTGTAGCCGTGTTCGGTAACGGCACGTACGATAGCGTCGGACAATCCGAGGGAGGAAAAGGACATGGTAACTTTATTGTGAGATCGGCCTGTCGCCATCGTGGGGCGCCAGTCGCAGGCAATCAGATTAGGGGTCGAAAGACAGCGGCAAGGGGACTGGTCATATGTGCCGCACACGCGAAGTATAACAGCATGGCAAAAACGCGCCTGTTTTGTTTCAGGTTTGCAATGCCGCAAGTAAAGAAAAATGCGGCAAGGGCGCGCTGCCCTGGCGTAAATCTGGGTAGAATTCCCGCCTGCACCCCTTGCGCGGGGGGATCGCCGCGCTGCCGGGGTTCTTGTTCCTGGAGGAATACCATGCGCATTGCCGACCTTCGCATCGCCACCCGCCTGTACGGCGGCTTCGGCGCCATTGTCTTGCTGCTGGCCGTCCTGGTCGCGGTAGCCACCTTGAATTTCTCGAAACTGGCCGACGCCAACGCCATCAATACCCACACCTACCAGGTGCTCGGTGAAAATGATGCCATCCTGGAAAGCCTGATCAATATGGAAACGGGGCAGCGCGGCTACGTGATCACGGGCGCGGAGGCGTCGCTGGAACCCTACACCGTGGGCAAGACTTCGTTTCGCAGCCACCTCGACAAGACGCGCGCCTTGACCAGCGACAATCCTGTCCAGCAGCAACGCCTGGCGAAACTCGATGCCGCCCAGCAAGCCTGGCTGGCCGGCGCGCTCGACCCCGTGATCGCGCTGCGGCGCGCCGTGGCGCAGGGCACGGCCCCCATCGAGCCCGTGCTGGCGCTGGAAAAAGAGGGTCGGGGCAAGCAGGGCATGGACGCCATGCGCGCGTTGCTGAAGGAAGTGGGCGACGCGGAAACGGCGCTGCTGGCGCAGCGTTCGCAGGCGCTGGCGGGCTTGCAGGCGCAGACGCGCTGGGTCTTGCTGGGCGGCGGCGCGGTGGCCGTGTTGCTGGCCGGCATGATTGCCATGTGGCTGGCCAGAAATATCAGCCGGCCCCTGCGTTCGGCCATCGAGGTGGCCAGGCAGGTGGCGCAGGGCGACTTGACGGTGCCGGTGGCGGTGGCTTCGAAGGATGAGACGGGCGAGCTGATGCAGGCCTTGCAGGACATGACGGCCAGCCTGCTGCGTATCGTCACCGAGGTGCGCAGCGGCACGCAAACCATCGCCACGGCCTCGCGCCAGATCGCTTCGGGCAACCTCGACCTGTCGGCGCGCACGGAACAGCAAGCCAGTTCGCTGGAAGAGACGGCGTCGTCGATGGAAGAACTGACGGGCACGGTCCAGCAGAATGCGCAGAACGCCCACGAAGCCAATGGCCTGGCCGCGTCGGCCGAGTCCGTGGCGGGCAAGGGCGGCGCGGTGGTGGCGCAAGTGGTCGACACCATGGGTTCGATCAACGATTCCTCGCGCAAGATCGTCGACATCATCGGCGTGATCGACGGCATCGCCTTCCAGACGAATATCCTGGCCTTGAACGCGGCCGTGGAAGCGGCCCGGGCGGGCGAGCAGGGGCGCGGCTTTGCCGTCGTCGCCACGGAAGTGCGCAATCTGGCACAACGTTCGGCCAGTGCCGCCAGGGAAATCAAGGCCCTCATCAACGATTCCGTGGCACAGGTGGAGAGCGGCGCGCGCCTGGTCGACGAGGCGGGCCGCACGATGCACGAGATCGTCGACAGCGTGCACAAGGTCAGCAGCATCGTCGGGCATATCTCGGCCGCCAGCGACGAGCAGCGCTACGGCATTGAGCAAGTCAACCGGGCCATCGGCCAGATGGACCAGGTGACGCAGCAAAACGCTGCGCTGGTGGAAGAGGCGGCCGCGGCGGCCGAAGCCATGCAGGAGCAGGCGGCCCGCCTGGCCGACGCCGTGGCCGTGTTCAAGACGGCGCAGGCGGCCGCCACGCCGGCGCTGGCGTCCCGGCCCGACGCGCGCCGCCCCGTGCCGCTCAAGGCGGCGCGCGCCGCCGCCCGCCTGCCCGCCAAGAAGGCCGCGCCCCGTGCGCCGCAATTTTCGACCAGGAAACAGCGTCCGGCGGACGATGCGTGGGACGAGTTCTAGGGCGCCAGTGCATGCGACAGGTGTCGCAAATAGCGCTTGCGTGCGTGTGACTGTTGTCGCATAATTGTGTCAACAGTCACTAGAAGGAATCGCCATGAGCACGCCCTCCGTCACCGAACTATCGTTACTGAAAGCCCTGTGGAAAGAGCAGCCGCTGTCCGCGCGTGAATTGCACGCCCGCGTGGAAGAGGAGCTGGGCTGGTCGTTTTCGTCCACGCGCAAGACCGTGGAGCGCATGCTGGACAAGGGCATGTTGCTGCAGCGCAGCGTGCATGGCGTGCTCGTGTATGAAGCCAACGCGGACAAGGTGGCCACCCTGGCCGCGTTCGCCCATGACTTCGGCCGCCGCGTGATGGAAATCGACAGCCCCTTGCCGGTCAGTATGTTTACAGGCAGCAAGCTGGTGGACCAGCAGGAGCTGGCGGCGCTGGAGCAGTTGCTGCACGACTGGCCTCTGGACGGCAAGGAGTAAGCGATGAGCTTGTTTCCCCTGACCTTGCTGCAGGCGACGGCCGCCTGCCTGCTGAGCGGCTGGCTGCTGCAAGGCTTGCTGTACCTGGCGCAACGGCGCTGGCCCGCGCTGGCGGCCCAGCGCAGCGTGTGGCTGGGCGCCCAGCTGGTGCTGGCTGCCGCATTCGTGCTGCCGTTGCTGCCTGACGCGCGGCAACTGAGCGTGGTGCCCGAGCTGAGCGTGCCCGTTTCCCTGGCCAGCGCAGCGTCCGGCGTGCCGCTGGCCGTGGATGCGCCAGCGGCCGGGCTGCCATCCGGCGCTTCCTGGCTGTCCCTGGTGCCGGCTGCCTGGGGCCTCGTCTATCTGCTGGGCGTCGCTTGCACGGCCTGGCGCTGGCAGCGCGGCCGCGCCACGTTGCGCACTTTGCTGCGGCTGGCGCAGCGGCGCCGCCTGCATGGCACGGATGTGCTGGAAGTGGATGCGCCGATCTCGCCGATGCTGGTGGGCGTGTGGCGGCCGCGTTTGCTGCTGCCGGCGCACCTGGCGCAATTTACGCCGGAACAGCAGCAGATGGTGATCGCCCATGAGCTGACCCATGCACGCCGCCGCGATCCCATGCTATTGCTGCTGGCCACCATGCTGCAGGCGTTGCTGTGGTTTCATCCGGCCGCGCGCTGGCTGGCCGGCAAGCTGGCCTGGGCGCAGGAGCTTGGTTGCGACCGCCAGGTCCTGGCCGGCCTCCCCGCGCGCCAGCGCCAGCAATATGCGGCGGCGCTGGTGAAGCAGCTGGGCTTGCAGGCCCAGCCGTTGCCGGGACTGGCGTTTGGCGGCGGCGGCATGGCCGAGCGCCTGCTGCGCATGCGCGACGGGCAGGAGCGGCTGCCTCCCGCCTTGCGGCTGCTGACGGTGCTGCTGTTGTGCGCTATCGGCGCGGCCAGCCTGGCGCTGCAGCCGGCACTGGCGTGGACGGTGGCTGCCGCGCCTGCAGCCATGCCCGCCGCGCCAGCCCCGGCGCCCACCGCCTGGCGCAATCCCCTGGATATCATGCGCGTGACGGGCTTCTTTGGCGTGGTGCGCGAGATCACGCCGCAAGGCCATGGCGGCATCGATCTGGGCGCCAGGCGGGGCACGCCCGTGCATGCGGCGGCCGACGGCATCGCCAGCGTCAGCGAGGATGCGCGCCTCGGCAAGGCCGTGCGCATCGACCATGGCGGCGGCGTCGAATCGCTGTATGCCCATCTCGACCGGGTCACGCTCACTACCGGCATGGCCGTCACGGCGGGGCAGTCCATCGGCACGGTGGGCGCGACGGGCCTGGCGACGGGGCCGCACCTGCATTTCCAGGTCACCCGCAGCGGGCGCCTGCAGGATCCGCAGCAGTGGCTCGCGGGCCTCGACGCCAACGCCAGCGCGCGGGCCCTGCGCATGCGCAAGCAGCAGTTCGGCCGCTGACGCCTGTTTTTGACTGCAGGCCGGGCGGGCGCGGCGCGCCTGGCCCGGCAACCATTCATCCGGCAAGCACTATCCGGTAACCGTCACCTTTCTGGAATT
Source organism: Janthinobacterium sp. SUN176 (assembly GCF_030587335.1). Taxonomy (NCBI): domain Bacteria; kingdom Pseudomonadati; phylum Pseudomonadota; class Betaproteobacteria; order Burkholderiales; family Oxalobacteraceae; genus Janthinobacterium; species Janthinobacterium sp. SUN176. The sequence goes on from NZ_JAPWIA010000001.1 coordinate 235,516, forward strand.
CCCATGCGATTGAGTATTTTCCTGTGCAGCCTCGCGCTGCCGTTGACGGCGCACGTCCGTGCCGAAGACACCGTTCCTTCCGTGACGGTCAATGCGGGCAAGCTGGAGCAGCGCCGCAACGATACCGTCGCCGGCATCGTTGTCGGCCACGATGAGCTGATACGCCAGGGCGACCGCGTCCTGTCCGATGCCTTGAAGCGCCTGCCCGGCATTACCATCGGTGCGCCGCCCGGCACGGGGCAGGGCGGGCAGCTCCAGCTGCGGGGGCTGGGACAGGGCTACACCCTCGTCATGCTCGACGGCGACCCCGTGCCGGCCGGTTTTTCGCTGGACGCGCTGGACCCGGAACTGGTCGAGCGCGTGGAAATCATGCGCGCCGCCACGGCGGAATTTTCCGCCCAGGCGATCGCCGGCTCCATCAATATCGTGCTGAAGAAATCAGCCAAGCGGCGCGAGCGCACCTACAAGCTGGGCGGCTCGGCCAGCAACGGCATGCCCGCCGGCAGCGCCACCGTGCAATGGTCTAGCCAGGACGGGCGCCTGTCGTACGCGCTGGCCGGCACGCTTGGCCACACGGGGCGCCGCGGGTTGCTCGATGAATGGAGCCGCGAATATGCGGCCGGCGGCACGCCCACCGTGGTGCGCCGCATGCCGCTGACCGAGCGCGTGACCAGCGACACGTTCGAGCTGGCGCCCCGCCTGCAATGGGCGCTGGCGGGCGAAGACAGCCTGGCCTGGCAAAGCCTGCTCAATGTGCGTCGCCTGGCCAGCCGCCGCCATGTGGTGGAAGCGGCTTACCTGGGCGGCCACACCGGCTATCCGGACAACGACGCCGCCTTCGACCAGGACAGCAGCACCGTGCGCAGCGACCTGCGTTGGCTGCGCAAGCTGGAAGCTGGCGCCAGCCTCGATGTGAAACTGGGTGTCGATATCAACCACCGTGGCAGCGATTACCTGTTCCGGGGCGTGGGCGCTCTGCCTGGGCCGGCGAATGTGCGCCTGGTCGATGCGGGCGTGGACGATGTGGGCGTGCAGGCCAGCGGCACCTACCGCCGGACGCTGGGCGAAGGGCACGCGCTGGCGGCGGGCTGGGATGGGGGCCGCCGGCGGCGCGCGGAGTATCGCCGCGAGCGCCAGCTGGAGCCGGGCGGGCCGCCCGTCCTGCCGGACGCGGACTACGCGGTCACGGTGCGGCGCCTGGCCCTGTTCGCGCAGGATGAGTGGGATGTCTCCGCGCGCTGGTCGCTGTACCTGGGCCTGCGCTGGGAAACCTGGCGCACGGCCAGCGCCACCGGTGGCGCGGACCCTGTCGACGTGCGCGCGCAGGTATGGAGTCCCGTGCTGCAAAGCCTGTGGAAGTTCGCCGGCAAGGACCAGGTGCGCCTGGCCGTCACGCGCACGTACAAGGCGCCGCAGATTTTCCAGCTGATCCCGCGCCCGTATGCGGTCGACAACGGCAATAGCCCCACGAATCCCGACAACCAGGGCAATCCCGCGCTGCGCCCGGAACTGGCGTGGGGCCTGGACGCGGCCTATGAATACTATCTGGGCGAGGGCGCCATGCTCAGTGCCAGCGCCACCTGGCGCCGCATCCGCGACGTGATGCTGGACCGGCTGTACCAGGACAACGGGCGCTGGGTGGCCACGCCCGCCAACAATGGCAGGGCGCAGGTGCGCGGCATCGAACTGGAAGCGAAGCTGCCGCTGGCGGTGCTGTTCCCCCGTGCCCCCGCGCTGGACCTGCGGGTGAATCTGGCGCGCAACTGGTCGGCGGTGGATGCCGTTCCCGGCCCGTACAACCGCCTCGATGGCCAGCTGCCGTGGAGCGCCAACCTGGGGGCGGACTACCAGCTGGCCAGCCGGCCGCTGACCGTGGGCGGCAACCTGCATTACCAGGCGGGAGGGCCGTCGCGCGAGTCAGGCCAGCTGCTGGCCTGGCAAGGCGCCCGGCGCGAACTCGATATGTATGCGCTGTGGAAGGTCAGCGGCACGCTGCGCCTGCGCGTGTCGGGCGCCAACCTGCTGCGGCAGGCGGACCGCACGCGCAGCCTGTACGCGGATGGCGGGGGCAGCGCGCTGCGCACGGTCGATACGGGCACCTACCGTAGCTGGCGGGTGATGCTGGAAGGCGGCCTGTAGCGTCAGTCGTCGACCTCCGCAACGGCGTAGTCCATGCCCTGCGCATCGAGCCAGGCGCGCACGGCGTCCAGGCCGTGCCACGGTTCCGGGCGCAGGTACTGGCATACATACAGGCCGGCCTCAGTCAGCCTGGCGTCCGTGCCGGGCATGCCGTCGGCCGCCTGCGGCAGCGCCGCCAGCAGTTGTTCGATGTGCTGGCGCTGGCCGGCCGTCAGGCTGGCCGCGATCCTGAATTCAAATCCCATGTTTTCCTCCGTGCGATTGGTTGCGGTGCGCTTATTTTATATCATCGAAAAAATCGAATATAGCTTGGCATTCTTTCCGTTTTTGTTTTCCTTTTTGTGCGTGCATACTGCCTGTCACTGACACGCAACATGGCAGCGCAAGAAGGAAAGCGCAAGATTGTGCGGGCCGGATACCACTACTTTGATATTCAATTATTTTCACTGAGGAAAACATCATGCCTATCGCTACCGCCCAAGCCGCCCAAAAACTGCTGACCCCGAACGACCATACCCTGATCATGATCGACCACCAGTCGCAGATGGCGTTCGCCACGCGCTCCATCGACCTGGCCTTGCTGCGCAACAATGCGGCCCTGGTCGCCAAGGCGGCCGCGGAATTCAAGGTGCCGACGATCCTGACGACGGTGGCGGCCAAATCGTTCTCCGGCCCTATTTTTGACGAAATCCAGTCCGTCTTCCCGGAACAGGCGCCCATCGACCGCACCAGCATGAATACCTGGGAAGATGCGCGCATCGCCGACAAGGTGAATGGCTACGGCAAGGGCAAGATCGTGCTGGCCGGCCTGTGGACGTCCGTGTGCATCGTCGGCCCCGCGCTGTCGGCGCTGGAGCAGGGTTTTGACGTGTACGTGATCGCCGACGCCAGCGGCGACGTCTCCGACGAAGCGCATGCGATGGCCATGCAGCGCATGATACAGGCGGGCGCGCAGCCGATGACGTCCGTGCAATACTTGCTGGAACTGCAGCGCGACTGGGCCCGCGGCGAGACCTACAACGAGACGGTGGCGACGGCCGTGGCGCACGGCGGCGGCTATGGCCTGGGCTTGATCTACGCCAAATCCATGTTCAATGCCAGCGAAGGCCATTGAGATTTTATTGATATCGCGCCACCGCCGCCCGCCGGCGGGGGCGTATCCTTCATCTGAATCGGGAGTTCCCATGCATGCACACACGATCTTGCTCAATGGCCGTTTCCACACGGTCGACAGGGCGCAGCCGCTGGCGTCCGCCGTCGCCATCGCCGATGGCAAATTTCTCGCCGTGGGCGACGTCGAGGACGTGATGCGTCATCGCGGCCCCGCCACGCAGGTGATCGACCTGGCTGGCCGCACCGTCATTCCCGGCCTGAACGACTCGCATTTGCACCTGATCCGCGGCGGCTTGAACTACAACCTGGAATTGCGCTGGGAAGGCGTGCCTTCGCTGGCCGACGCCTTGCGCATGCTCAAGGAACAGGCGCTGCGTACGCCGAACCCGCAATGGGTGCGCGTGGTGGGCGGCTGGACGGAATTCCAGTTCGCGGAAAAGCGCATGCCGACCCTCGATGAAATCAACGCGGCCGCGCCCGACACGCCCGTCTTCATCCTGCACCTGTACGACCGCGCCCTGCTGAACCGCGCCGCCCTGCGCGCCGTCGGCTACGACAAGAACACGCCGAACCCGCCCGGCGGCGAAATCGTGCGCGACGCGGCCGGCAACCCGACCGGCTTGCTGATCGCCCGTCCGAACGCCATGATTTTATATGCGACCCTGGCGAAAGGCCCGACCCTGCCGCGCGAATTGCAGGTCAATTCCACGCGCCAGTTCATGCGCGAATTGAACCGTTTGGGCATCACCAGCGCCATCGACGCGGGCGGCGGCTTCCAGAACTATCCCGAGGATTACGCCGTCGTCGACGAGCTGGCGCAAAAAGAGCAGCTGACCATCCGCATCGCCTACAACCTGTTTACGCAGAACAAGGGCGCCGAATTGCAGGACTTCCAGAAGTGGACGGGCATGGTCAAGCCCGGCGACGGCACGGACTTTTATCGTCACAACGGCGCCGGAGAGATGCTGGTGTTTTCCGCCGCCGACTTCGAGGATTTCCTCGAGCCGCGCCCGGAGCTGGCGGCCGGCATGGAAGACGAGCTGGAAAAGGTGGTGCGCCACCTGGTCGAGCAGCGCTGGCCGTTCCGCCTGCACGCCACCTATGACGAATCGATCGGCCGCATGCTCGACGTATTCGAAAAGGTCAACCGCGACACGCCGTTCGGCGGCTTGCACTGGCTGTTCGACCACGCGGAAACCATCAGCCCGAAAAATATCGACCGGGTCAAGGCGCTCGGCGGCGGCCTGGCCATCCAGCACCGCATGGCTTTCCAGGGCGAGTACTTCGTCGAGCGCTATGGCGCCGAGGCGGCGAAGGCCACGCCGCCCGTGCAGCGCATGCTGGACGCGGGCGTGCCCGTGGGCGGCGGCACGGACGCCACGCGCGTGGCCAGCTACAACCCGTGGACGGCGCTGTACTGGCTCGTGTCGGGGCGCACCGTGGGCGGCCTGGCCCTGACGGATGCGGCGGGGCGCCTGTCGCGCGACACGGCGCTGGAACTGTGGACGGCGGGCAGCGCCTGGTTTTCCAGCGAGCAAGGCAAGAAGGGGCGCATCCGCGAGGGCATGCTGGCCGACCTGTCCGTGCTGTCGGCCGATTATTTCGCGGTGCCGGAAGAGGCGATCAAGTCCATCGAATCCGTGCTCACCATCGTCGGCGGCAAGGTCGTCTACGGCCAGGCGGAATTCACGACCCTGGCGCCGCCCCCGATTCCCGTGCTGCCCGAGTGGTCGCCCGTGCGCGCGGTGCCGGGCCATTACCGGCCCGTGGCCAGGCCGGCGCAGGCGGCCATGCCGCACCAGTGCGCGGGCGCCTGCGGCGTGCACGCCCATGCCCACGACCGGGCGCGCAAGTCGGCCGTGCCGATCAGCGATTTTTCCGGCTTCTGGGGCACGCTGGGTTGCAGCTGCTTCGCTTTCTAGTAGAGGACAGAGCCATGCGCTACAAGAAAGTCATCCTGGGCCTGCTGCTGGCCTTTGTCGTGGGATTCGTCTGCCAGCTGGCGCACATCCCCGTGCCGGCGCCGCCCGTGCTGGGCGCCGCGCTGCTGGTGTTCCTGACCAGTTGCGGCTACTGGCTCACGGGCCTGTATTTGCAGCGCCGTGAAACGCAAGGGGAGGCGCCATGAATGTCATGCTGGCAGGATCGGTACTGGGATTGCTGGTGGGGGCCGTGTGCCGCTGGTTCGACTTGCCGTCGCCCACGCCGCCCACGCCCACCGGCGCGGCGATGGTGGTGGCCATGACCCTGGGTTTTGTCGTGGCGGGGCAGTGGCAGGGTTAGGCGCTTATTTGGACAGGCGCAAAATGGCCGAGGCGAGCCGGGTGAAGCAGGGACTCAGGTCGCTGTCGCTGGCGGCATAGCAATACAGGCCCACGGGTTCGGCCGGCTTGCGGCAAGCCGCTTTCGCATCGGTGGTATTGGCCAGGCAGCGCAGCAAGTCTTCGCCCAGCTCGTTGTCCGGCCCTTCCTTGGTTTTCAGCGACGCGCCCATGCCCAGGGTAAAGACGAAAATGCCTTCCTGGCGCGCCTTGGCCGCCATCGCTTCGACCAGGTTGCGCGAGGCGCGGTGTACATTCGTCCATTGCGCCTGCGCCGTAGCGGTGGATGCGGTCACGACGCGGGGCGAGTTGGTGACGATGGGAAACTCGCGCAGCGCCGCGTCATTCGTCGCGTTGTACCATGCGGGAAGCGCGGTGATCTGGCTGGCGGCGCAATCGCCGTATTGGAGCGAGTCGCTCACTTTCATCCTGTACAGGCCCGCCAATGCCGGGTTTTGCAGTTTCGGAAAGGTGGCGAGGCCGCCTGCGTCCTTGCATTTGTTGTCCTTGTTGGGGAAGTACGAGGAAAACGCCGCCGGCGAACCGTCGGAGAAAAACACGATGACGCGCAGGCTGGAGCGGTCGACCTGCGCGATATCGTTCAGCTGCTTGCGCGCCTGGAACATGCCGGCGGACGAGTTGGTGCCGCCGACGAAGGCGAATTGATCGATCTTTCCACCTTTCATGGTCATGCCGCCGCGGTCGAAACCGCGGTCGGTCTGCCTGATCGGGACGTCGATTTGCGCTTCCGAAGCGAAGTGCAGCAAGCCGACCCGGTCGACCGTGGCGTTGAACTTGTTCAGGAAGGACTTGCCCGCCGCCCGCACGGCGTCCGCATTGTGTTCCAGCGAACGCGACGTATCCATCACCAGCACCATGTCCAGGTCCTTGCGGATGGTTTGCGCGCTGGCGGCCACCTCCAGGGTCTTGAAGCCGAGGACGCCCATCAGCGAGACGGGCAGCGAGGCGCTGGCCGAGACGTCGATGGTGACGGTGCCCTTGTCGAACGTGACGTCGACGGGATGGAGGGTCGGCGTCGACAGCAGGAAGTGGTCCGGATAATTGACGTCAAAAAAATCCCTTGCCGACTGGCGCGCCCTGGTCCGCTGTTCTTCTTCCGAGTTGCCCGCAGTGACGCCGCGCGCCGCCGCCAGGCTGGCCGCGTCGACGGCCGCGTTGAGCTTGGCCTTGACGAAGTAGCCGAGGGCCGAATCGATGGCCAGGCCCACGGAGGCGATCAGGACGACGGCCGACAGCGCCACCATGACCAGTACTTGCCCGCCTTGCCGCTGGTGTGGAATGCGCATCAGAATACCGTCATCGAAGTCAGGTTGGGCGCCAGCACGGGCGTCGTGCTGTTGCCAAATTTCAATGTGCCGAACAGCATGTCGAAATTGTAGAAAGTTTCCACGGCGTAAATCAGTTCGCCATCGGCCAGCTGGCTCTGCATCAATGACACCGTGGGGGCGTATTCGTCCTTGGCGATGCCGGTGCACGTGCCATCGCGCCAGCTGCCGCATTGCCACACCTGGCTGGCGGGCAGGTAGCCGCTGGCCTTTGCGCCGGCGTCCCAGCGGTACTGTTCCAGCACGATATTGCGCAAGCCGCTCTGCGCCGTGTAGCCCATGATCTTGGTGATGTAGATCATGCCGCGCCCGTGCATGTCCAGCGGCGGCGTGCTGGCGGCCAGCGCATTCATGATGCCCTGGCTCGAGCCGCTCAGGTCGGACGTGGCGCGCGCGGACAGGTTGGCGCCTTCGCGGCTGATATTGAGCAGGATGGTCTTGGCCTGGATGGCGCGCGACAGGTCAACCAGCATGAATAGCAGCAGCGCCAGCAGCGGCAGCACGATGGCAAATTCCACGGCGGCGATGCCACGCGCGGCGCGGCGCGGAAAACGGAGGGTTGGCGCGCGCATCACAGGCCGCCAAAGCTTTCATTGCGCATGGTGGCCGCCACGACGAAATGCGCCTGGCCGTCGCGGAACAGGGCACGGATCATAGGCGTGGCAAACGCCCAGCGGCAATCGACGGAAATGACGACGATATCGCCGGCCTGGCCGAACATGGCGGCGCCCACCGCATCGCTGCCGTTGACGGAGATCACGGGGCTGACCTTGTCATACATGCCCATGGAGCTGTCGCGTATTTTTTGCATGACGGCGTGGTAGCGCTGCTGGTTGGCGCTGTCGGGGTCGAGATCCTTGGCCCCCGTGACGGCATAGCGCGCCCCTTCGCGCACCGCGTGCTGCATGGTCATATTGGCAAAATAAGCCATGCTCAATTCAATGATGCCGATTATCAGCATGAGAAAGACCGGTGTTATCAGGGCCAATTCGACCAGGGTGGCGCCAGCCTGTCCGCTGTGCTTGCGGAATATGCGGGAATCGGCCTGTTTTAAGCGCATGGGAATAATCCGGTTAAGTTCCGCGATGACGAATGTCGGGCGGATGGCATTGCGCCATTTGACTGGCAATTATTCTATATCGATTTTCAAGGGCGTGTCCGCCATTTAAATTATTACAGGTCAAGATAATCGCAATTAACTGCGTTATTTCAAACGTGCCGGCCCCGTCGCTACAGGGCCGGGAGTAATATGCGCGGGTATGAAAACAGGCCTGGTGTCAGGATTGTCCTGCGTGCAGGCAAGGACTTGTTTTGCAAGGTGATGCAACAAAAATGCTGCAATGTAAGCAACAGCAGCGGTGGCAGCAGCGATGGCGCGCCCGTGGCGCACCCGCCCCGGCCACGCTGCCCATCCATCGGTTCACGCCCGGCATGCGGCGACCGCTGCCCTGGGGCACGCACCGCGTTGGCGCGTGCCGGCCCAAGGCCTCTTCCTTTGTGCCCCCATGACTTCTTTCCCCCGCGTGCGGCAGCAGAAGGCGCGCGCGGACGAGGCAGGCAAGCCGATTCGGATCAACAGCATTCCCCGATGGGAGTGGGCTACAAGTAAAGAGGTAAAGCATGTCAACAAACAATGTCATACGCGTCATGCTGGTGTCGGACCACAAGACCTGGCTGTGGGGCCTGGAGCAGCTGCTCGCCGGCGCCCAGCCCGCGATGCAGGTGGTGGCCAGCTCCACCGAGATCGACAGCGCGCTGCTGCTGGCGCGCACCCTGTGTCCCGACGTCATCGTGCTCGACGCCGATCTTGGCTGCGGCGGCGCCTGCGCCATCGATTATCTGCCGCAGTTGCTGGGCAATGGCGTCTCGCGGGTGCTGCTGTTCAGCGGCACGCAGGACCAGGCAGAGTGCGGGCGGGCCGTGCGCAGCGGCGCGCGCGCGGTGCTGGGCAAGGAAACGTCCGTCAAGCAACTGATCGACGCCATCGCCCGCCTGCATCGAGGCGAATTGTGCCTGGATCCGGCGCTGCTCGACAGCATGCTGGGCGTGCTGAACAAGCCGGAAGCGGCGCCCGACCCGGAAGAGCAGCGGATCGCCAGGCTGACGCTGAAGGAGCGCAAGATCGTGGCCATGATGGTGGAAGGAAATGGCGCGCTGAACCGTGCGATAGCCCAGCGCGCTTTTATCTCGGAGCAAACCTTGCGTAATCATTTGACATCGATCTACAGCAAGCTCGATGTCACCAACCGCCTGGAATTATATGTGTACGCCACCCGCAACCGCCTGGCCGAACCCGTCCATGCGGAATGACAGTACATATGTCCTGATTATAGACAAAAAATTAAGATGGTTTGTACTGGGCATAAAATGACTTTTCTCTGATTCGATTTAATGTTTGTTTATATAAAATACACGCATCAGAAAATGGCAAATAAAAACAAGGATAATGTTTTTATTTTCAGACTGTATTTTCAGTTTTTATCATGTTTAAAACTTGACCTGAAAGGGAATAATATGAATTTCATTAAAAACTTTATCGCCGAAGAAGATGGCGTGACGGCCATCGAATATGCGCTGATCGCTGCGCTGGTGGCTGCGGCGCTGGTCACTGCCGTCGGCTATTTCACCACCGGCCTCGATGGCGCCTTCAAGGCGATCGGCACCAAGCTGACGGGCGCGGCGATCTAAGGCGCCTGCCCACCGCGCTGCACCCCGGCAGGCCGGCTGCCCTTGCGCACCGGCCTGTCGACTTCCCGCCCAACGATGTGCATGCCGTCATGCCATCGGCTTGCATCAGGTACACGATGGACCCTCATTCTTTCTGGACGTTCAGCCCCGCCATGGTCTTGTGGGGGCTGCTTGCCGCGGCGGTCTGGCATGACGTGCGCCGTCGGCGCATTCCCAACCGGCTGGTGTTTTCCGGCGCCTTGCTCGGCGTGCTGCTCAACAGCGTGGCGCTGCCCGGAGTGACGCCGGCCGGGCCGTGGCTGGCGCTGGGCGGTCTGGCCGTCGGCCTGGGCTTGCTGCTGCCCATGTATGCGATGAAGGCGCTGGGCGCGGGCGACGTCAAGCTGATGGCGATGGTGGGGGCTTTTCTCGGTCCCGGTCCCGCCGTGTTTGCCGTGCTGTACAGCCTGCTCGCTGGCGGCGTGCTGGCGCTGGCCGTCGCCCTGTGTCAGGGCACGCTGCGCCAGGCGCTGGCGAATGCCCGGCAATTGCTGCTGCAAGGCTGGCTGCGCGCCGCGGCAGGCGAAGTGCCGCGGGTCGACGCGCCCGCCGTGCCGGGCGGCAAACTGCCGTACGCGATCGCCATTGCCGCCGGCACCGCCATCTGGCTGGCCCTGGCGGCGGGCGGCCATGCATGATGTGCGCGTCCGGAAACCCAAGTTTTACCAAGAGGAAAAATCATGAGAAATAGCCGCGTTGCGATCGTGCTGCTGCTGGCGCTGCTGATGGCGGGGGGCGCCGTGCTGGCGGCGGCGCGCTGGATGTCAGGACAAGGCGCGCCGGCCAGCCAGACGGTGATGGTTGCGCTGGTCGATATCGGCGTGGGCGCGAAGGTGACGCCAGCCATGCTGCGCGGCATGGACTGGCCGGCGGGCGCCATGCCGCCGGGGGCGTTTGGCGAGGCCGGCGCGCTGGACGGGCGCATCACGCGTACCGCCGTCAGCAGGGGCGAGCCTGTGCTGGAAAGCAAGCTCGCGCCGCCCGGCGCCACCGGCGGCCTGTCGGCCATCGTGGCTGCCGGCAAGCGCGCCATGACCGTGCGCGTCAATGACGTGGTGGGCGTGGCCGGCTTCGCCCTGCCGGGCAATTTCGTCGACATTCTCGTGCATACGCAGGATGACCGGGCCAGGCCGGCGGGCGGCGGGCCGCTGGCCATTTCCAAGATCGTGCTGGAACGTATTCTGGTGCTGGCCGTGGCGCAAGAGTCCGGCCGCGACGACAACAAGCCCAAGGTGGTCAATGCCGTGACCCTGGAGCTGACGCCGGAGCAGGTGGAAAAGCTGGACCTGGCGCGCAGCGTGGGCAGCTTGTCGCTGGTGCTGCGCAACCAGGTCGATCCGGCGCCCGTCACCACGGGCGGCGCCACCAAGGAGTCGCTGCTGGAACTGAAGGCGCCGGCGGCCGCGCCGGTGCGCGCGGCGCGGCGCCAGGCGGCCCCGGCACGCGCTCCCGCGCGCGACAGCATCACCGTCATCAAGGGCATGGATACGAGCGTCCAGCAATTTTAAAAATCAGCAGGCAAGCAAGGATGATCGATGAACAAATTTCGTAAGCACGCTGCGGGTGCGGGCATGCGCCTGGCCCTGATGCTGGGCAGCGCGGCGGCAGGCATGGCCTGGCCGGTCAGCGCCAGCGCGGCGGCGCCGGCCAGGCAGGCCGTCATGTCGCCCGTCGCGGCGCCGGCCATGTCGCTGGGCGCCGATATCGCCCGCCTGGGCGCGCCCGTGCGCATCGCCGTGGGCAAGTCCACCTTGCGCAGCCTGAGCCTGCCGGTGTCGCAGATCGCCGTCAACGATCCGCGGGTGGCCGGCGCCAGGATGCTGGGCTCGTCCAGCCAGCTGTTCGTCTGGGGCCTGGCCCCGGGCAGCACCAACCTGATCCTGTGGGACCGGCAGCAGCGCCCCGTGATCGTCGATATCGAAGTCGAGATCGATGTCGAGGGCTTGCAGGCGCAGCTGGCCTATGTCTTCCCTGGCGAGCGCGCCGTCAAGGCCGGCGCGGCCGGCGGCAGCATCGTGCTGTCGGGGCAGGTGAGCGACAGCGTCAAGGCCAGCCAGATCCTGGACATGGCGCAAGCCTATGCGCAGCGCGGCGCGGGCGAAGCGGCCGCGCCGGCCGACGGCGCCGCCAGCGCGGCCGGCGGCGTCAAGGTCATCAACATGCTGACGATCGCGGCGCCGCAACAGGTCATGCTGGAAGTGAAAATCGCCGAAGTGTCGAAGACCCTGGTCGACCAGCTGGGCGCCAGCGTGGGCATCAGCGGCACGCGCGGCAACTGGAGCTACGGCTTGCTGTCGAACCTGCTCAGCGGCAACCCCAGCCAGCTGGGCGCCGTGCACGGCAAGAATGGCAACGGGCTGACGCTCGACGCGCAAAAGCGCGACGGCCTGGTGAAGGTGCTGGCCGAACCGAACATCATGGCCATCAGTGGCCAGGAAGCCAGTTTCCTGGCGGGCGGCAAGATTTTCATTCCGGTCGCGCAAGACAGCACCACCAACAAGATCACGCTGGAAGAAAAGGAATTCGGCATCGCCGTCAAGTTCACGCCCACCGTGCTGGAGGGCGGGCGCATCAACCTGAAGGTGGCGCCGGAAGTATCGGAGCTGAACCGCGAAGGCATCGGCATCACCACCGGCGGGGGCGCCGCCGCCAATGCCGTGTTGCCGGCCTTTACCACGCGGCGCACCACCACCACGGTGCAGCTGTTCGACGGCCAGAGTTTTGCCGTGGGCGGTTTGATCAAGAACAATGTGACGACCAATATCAAGGCCTTGCCCTTCCTGGGCGAGATTCCCGTGCTGGGCGCGCTGTTCCGCAGCAGCGATTTCCAGACCGACCGTACCGAGCTGGTGTTCATCATCACGCCGCACCTGGTCAAGCCGCTCGACGGCGATATCGTCTTGCCGACCGACGCCTATGTGGCGCCCAGCCGCAGCGAGTTCTTCTTGCAAGGAAAAATGGAAGGCGCTGGCGCGCCACGGCCACGGCAGGAAGCGGCCACGCAGAAGGCGCCCGCCGGCCCGGACACTCACTAGGAGCACCTCATGCAGCATTCCCTTTCCCTTTCCCTTTTTCTATCTGTGCTGCTGGCCGCCCTGGCCGCCAGCGGCTGCGCCGCCACGCCGAACCTGGACCGCCAGTTCGGCCGCAGCGTCGAGCAGCTGCGCCTGCGGCAAGTGCTGTCGCCGCAGGCGGGCGCGAACCGCGATCCCGTGGCCGGCATGGACGGCAAGGCCGCCCAGGCCGCCTACGCGGCGTACCAGAAAAGCTTTGCCGCACCCGCGCCGCAAGGGGCCGCCTTCACCATCGGCGTCGGGGCGCGCCAGTGAAGCTGGCACCGTCACCACAGAACCAGCAAGGCATATCGTGAAAATCGCCATCCATTCCACGGATCAAAAAACGCTGTCCGAACTGGGGCGGCTGCTGCGCAGCCGCAACCGGCTCGACGAGATCAACGCGGGCGGCGAAACGCTGGAACCGCTGCAGGCGGCGCAATCGCTGCCCGACGTGCTGATCTTCGACCGCCCGTCGAACGACGGCGCTGACCTGGCCGCCATCGAGCGCCTCAGCAACCAGCATCCGCGCATGGCCTTCATCGTGCTGTGCCACCAGCAGGCGCCTGAATTCCTGCTGCAGGCCATGCGCGCGGGCGTGCGCGACGTGCTGCCGTTTCCCGCCGCGCCGGCCAGCCTGTATGCGGCGCTCGAACGCATCGAGGAAAAGCTGGAGCGGCGCGAGCATGGCAACGGCAAGGTGCTGGCCTTCATCTCCTGCAAGGGCGGCAGCGGCGCCACCTTCATCGCCAGCAACCTCGGTTATGCGCTGGCCGCCGGCGGCCAGCAGCGCGTTGCCCTGATCGACATGAACCTGCATTTTGGCGACGCCTCGCTCTTCGTGTCCGAGAACAAGCCGCTGGCCACGCTGTCCGACGTCACGCGCGACATCCACCGGCTCGACGCCTCGTTCCTGGCATCGAGCATGCTGCACATCCTGCCCAACTACAGCGTGCTGGCCGCGCCCGAGGATCCGGCGCACGCCAGCGAAGTGGCGCCCGAGCACATCGACGCCGTCATCCGGCAAGCCAGGCGCCAGTATGATTTCATCGTGCTCGACGTGGGCCGCAACCTCGACGCCGTCAGCGTGCGCGCGCTGGACCACGCCGACATGATCTTCCCCGTCCTGCAGGCGACCTTGCCGTACATCCGCGACGGCAAGCGCCTGCTGGGCATGTTCCGCTCGCTCGAATACGCGAAGGACAAGGTGCATATCATCGTCAACCGCCACGACAAGGGCGGCGAGATCCGCCTGCGCGACCTGGAAGCGGCGTACGGCACGGCGGTCTACCGCACCGTGCCGAATCACTACGCCTCGGCCGCCGCCTCGGTCAACCAGGGCGTGCCTATCCTGCAGCTCGACAAGGCCAGCCCGATCACCCGCTCGCTGCAGGAGTTCGCCGCCAGCCTGGCCGGCGGCGCGGCCAGCACGGCGCGCCAGGGCTGGCTCGGCCGCGTCCTGCGGCGCGCTTGATCCACGCGCTTGATCCCCATTCCAGAACAGGAGCACTTCATGGCTACTTCCCCCATCGTCGCCTTGTCCATCCGCGAACGGCTCGGCAGCGCCAAGATCGCCGCGCTCGCGCCGCAACGCATGGCCGTCATCGACAACCACGGCTACCGCGACCTCAAGTTGCGCATTCATGGGCTGCTGCTCGAACGGGTCGACCTGGAAAGCATGCAGCGCCTGTCGCAGGAGCGCATCCGCGAAGAATTGCGCGGCCTGGTCGAGCGCCTGCTGGACGAAGAGGCGGTGGTCATCAACGACGCCGAGCGCCGTAGCCTGACGCGCGACATCCAGCACGAGATGCTGGGTTTCGGGCCGCTCGAAACGCTGCTCGCCGATGCCAGCGTGTCGGACATTCTGGTCAATGGCCACAAGCAGGTGTATGTGGAGCGCGGCGGCCGCCTGGAGCTGACCGACGTCTGCTTCGACGACGATGCCCATTTGATGAAGATCATCGACAAGATCGTCTCGCGCGTGGGCCGCCGCATCGACGAATCGAGCCCCATGGTCGATGCGCGCCTGCCCGACGGTTCGCGCGTCAACGCCATCATCCCGCCGCTGGCCATCGACGGCCCCGTGATGTCGATCCGGCGGTTTTCCGTCGATCCGCTGCGCCTGGCCGACCTGGTCGCCTACCACAGCATGACGGCCGAGATGGCCGAGGTGCTGCAGGGCCTGGGCAAGGCGAAGATGAATATCCTCATTTCCGGCGGCACGGGCAGCGGCAAGACCACCATGCTCAACGTGATTTCCGGCTTTATCGGCCAGACGGAGCGCATCGTCACGGTGGAAGACGCGGCCGAGCTGCAATTGCAGCAGCCGCACGTGGTGCGCCTGGAAACGCGGCCCGCGAATATCGAAGGCAAGGGGGAGGTGAGCCAGCGCGCGCTGGTGCGCAACGCGCTGCGCATGCGCCCGGACCGCATCATCCTGGGCGAAGTGCGCGGCGCCGAGGCGCTCGACATGCTGGGCGCCATGAACACGGGCCACGAAGGCTCGATGGCCACCATCCACGCCAATACGCCGCGCGACGCCATCACGCGGCTGGAAAACATGATCAGCATGGCGGCGGCCAACCTGCCCAGCAAGGCTATCCGGCAGCAGATCAGCTCGGCCGTGTCGGTGGTGGTGCAAGTGTCGCGCCTGATCGACGGCAAGCGCAAGGTCACGTCGATCCAGGAAATCACTGGCATGGAAGGGGAAGTCATCACGATGCAGGAAATCTTCAGTTTCCGGCAGACGGGCGTGGCCGAGGGCGGCGCGGTGGTCGGGCATTTCTCGGCCAGCGGCATCCGCCCGCGCTTCCTCGAGCGCCTGAACAGCTTTGGCATCGGCGTGTCGGCCGCCCTGTTCGAACCCACCGCGGCGGGGCGCTGACCGGCCATGCTTTCCTACCTTGTCTATCTGTTCCTTTTCCTGGCCGTGCTGCTGCTGGTGGCTGGCGCCTGGCTGGCGTGGCAAGCGGCGCGGGGAGCGGGCGCGGCGCGGGTGGCGCGGCGCCTGCAAGCCATGTACACGGCCAGCGATGGCGAACAGGCGCTGTCGATCACCAAGCAGCGCCCGCTCAGCGTCCATCCCTTGCTGCACGGCGTGCTGGAAGGCTTGCCCGGCGCGCGGCGCCTCGACCAGCTGCTGCTGCAGGCGGGCATGCGCTGGTTCGTGGCCACTTTTCTGGGCTATTGCCTGCTGGGCGGGACGGCCGGCCTGCTGCTGGCCGGCGCGCTGCCGCTGCCATGGTATGTGCGCCTGGGCCTGGCCGCGGGCGGCGCCGCGCTGCCGTATCTGCTGGTGCGCCGCGCCAGGAGCAAGCGGCTGGTGCGCATCGAGCAGCAATTGCCGGACGCGCTCGACCTGATGAGCCGCGCCATGCGCGCCGGCCATGCCTTTCCCACCGCGCTGAAAATGGTGGGCGAGGAAATGACGGGGCCGCTGGCCGACGAGTTCCGCGCCGTGTTCGACGAAGTCAGTTTCGGCGTCGCGATGGCCGATGCGCTGGGCAATCTGGCCGCGCGCGTGCCCAGCACGGACTTGCGCTATTTCGTCATCGCCGTGCTGATCCAGCGCGAAACGGGCGGCAACCTGACTGAATTGCTGAGCAGCATCAGCGCCATCATCCGCGACCGCCTGAAATTGCTGGGCCAGGTGCGCGTGCTATCGGCCGAAGGGCGCATGTCGGCCTGGGTCCTGGGTTTGCTGCCGTTCGGGGCGGCGCTGATGATGCATTTGATGAATCCGCAGTTTATTGCCGTGCTGTACACGGATGGGGGCGGGCGCAAGATGGTTGGAGTATCGCTGGGCTTGCTGATGCTGGGCGTGATCTGCATCAGAAGAATTATCAATATCCGGGTGTAAGATGAAAGAACAGACACGATGAACACGATGAGTACGGCGCAGCTGGCCTTGCTGGGCCTGCTGTTCCTGATTGTTTTCGCGCTGGCCTTGCTGGTGTTGCGTCTGTGCACGGGCAGTGCCGTGCAGGAGCGGCTGCAGGCGCTGGGCGATGCGGGCGCCGGCGGCGCCGGCGGCGACAGCGGGCGCCATGCCAGGCGGCGCTGGCTGGCGCACGCCGTCAGCCTGACGCGCCCGCTGGCCAGGCTGTCGCTGCCGGACGAGGGCTGGGAAAGTTCGCCCATCCGCAGCCGCTTCGTCCATGCGGGCTGGCGCAGCCAGGCCGCACCTGCGCTGTTTTACGCGGCCAAGACAGGCTTGTTCGTGGGCTTGCCGCTGCTGGCGTATTTTCTGCTGCGCCAGGGCGGACACAATATGCTGCTGTGGCTGGTCGCGGCGGCCGCCCTCGGTTACTACCTGCCCAATGTCTGGCTGTCGCACTGCCTGAAACAGCGTCAGCGCGAAGTGTTCGAAACCTTTCCCGATGCGCTGGACCTGATGACGGTGTGTGTCGAAGCGGGACTGGCGATGGATGCGGCGCTGGCGCGCGTGGCGCAGGAAATCGGCCTGAAAAGCGCCGTCCTGGCCGAAGAGCTGCAACTGGTGACCTTGGAATTGCGCGCCGGCAGCGCCAAGGACAAGGCCTTGCGCAACCTGGCCCTGCGCACGGGAGTGGAAGACGTGGATGCGCTGGTGACCCTGCTGATCCAGGCCGAGCGCTTCGGCACGAGCATCGCCGCGTCGCTGCGCGTGCAGTCCGACCAGCTGCGCACCAAGCGGCGCCAGCGGGCCGAGGAAACGGCGGCAAGGATCGCCCTCAAGCTGCTGTTTCCGCTGATCTTTTTCATCTTCCCCTCGCTGATGGTCGTGCTGATGGGGCCGGCGTTCCTGCAGATCTACCGCGTGCTGCTGCCGGCCATGCGGGGCAGCTGACGACTGGCCGGGGCGAAAAAAAAGCTGCCGGAGTCGCCTCCGGCAGCTTTTGTTACATCAGCGCGGGCCCGGCAATCAGGCGAATGGCGTCAGCAGGGTAATCATCTGGCCAAAGATCTTCGGGCTGGCGGCGATGACGTCGCCCTTGTACAGGTAGTCCGATTCGCCGGAAAATTCACCGACGATGCCGCCCGATTCCGTGATCATCAGGGCGCCGGCGGCGATATCCCAAGGCTTCAAGCCTTTTTCGTAGAAGCCGTCCAGGCGACCGCAAGCGACGTAAGCCAGGTCCAGCGCGGCCGAGCCGGCGCGGCGCACGCCCTGGCTGCGTTCGCCCATGATCGCGTACATCTTCAGGTATTCGTCCAGCGCGCGGGCGCTGCCGGCCACGTAGCCGGTGCCCAGCAGGGCGTTCGAGATGCGGTCCAGCTTGGTGACGCGGATGCGTTTTTCGTTCAGGTAGGCGCCGGCGCCCTTCGTGGCCGTGAACAGGTCGTTGCGGACCGGGTCGTAGATGACGGCTTGCGTGACGACGCCGCGATGCGCGAGGGCGATCGAGATGCAGTATTGCGGGAAGCCGTGGATAAAGTTGGTGGTGCCATCGATCGGGTCGATGATCCACTGATATTCATTCTCGTCGTGCGAGTTGGCGGAAGCTCCCGATTCCTCAGCCAGGAACGCGTGGTCCGGGTAGGCTTTGGACAGCACCTCGATGATGGCTTGTTCGGCCGCCTGGTCGACGTCGGTGACGAAATCGTTATGTTGTTTTTCCGTGACGACGACGCGGTCGAGGTCAAAAGAGGCGCGATTGATGACGGCGGCGCCGCGGCGGGCGGCTTTGATCGCCGTGTTGAGCATTGGGTGCATGTGAGCTTCCGTTAAAAGCACGCGACCGCCCAGCGTCGCCTTTCGGCGCCGGTACGATAGAGTGCAAGAATGAATTAAAGAGCGGAGCGGTGCCGAAGTGGTTAAAATCCCGGCCTGGAGTCAGCGTTTTGTGACTCCGTTTCCCGAAATTTCCTGTATCGATACCGCGCAATAGCGCTATTTTAAATGAATCTGCCCGAAATCAACACGTCTCTTTTCAAACGCCTGCGATTTATTCTTGTCGAAACTAGTCGATCCGGCAACATTGGCGCCGTCGCGCGGGCCATGAAAACGATGGGTTTTTCCGATCTGGTGCTGGTCAACCCCCGCTTTCCCGACGCCTTGACGGACGCGGAAGCGGTGGCTTTCGCCAGCGGTGCGCAGGATATCCTGTCCGGCGCGCGCATCGTCGGCTCCATCGCCGAGGCGCTCGAAGGCTGCAATTACGCGGCGGCCGTCTCGGCCCGCCTGCGCGAATTTTCGCCGCCCGTCACGGCGCCGCGCGCCATCGCCGCGCAGCTGGCGGCCAGCGAGGACTTGCACGCGGCCGTCATCTTCGGCAACGAGCGCTTCGGCTTGCCCAACGAGATCGTCGAGCAGTGCAATGTGCTGATCAACATCCCCGCCAATCCCGAGTATTCCTCGCTGAACCTGTCGCAGGCGGCGCAGGTCGTCGCCTACGAATGCCGCGTGGCGGCCCTCGGCGACGGGCAAATCGCCAGTCCCGTCGGCTTTCACGGCGACGCGGCCAGCCTGGCGCAGGTCGACGGCATGTATGCGCACTTGGAACAGGCGCTGGTGGCCATCGATTTTCTCGACGCCGACAACCCGAAAAAGCTCATGCCACGGCTGAAACGCCTGTTTTCGCGCACGGGGCTGGAAACGGAAGAAGTCAATATCCTGCGCGGCATCGCCCGGCATATCCTGGCGGTGGCGAAAAAAGGCCCATGATAGAAACCCGGCTGCTGCGCCAGTTCATCGCCGTCGCCGAGGAACTCAATTTCCGCCGCGCGGCCGAACGGCTGCACATGGCGCAGCCGCCGTTGTCGCAGGCGATATTGCGGCTGGAAGAAGCGCTCGGCTATCCCGTCTTCGAGCGCACCAACCGCAAGGTCAGCCTGACGCCGGCCGGCACGGCTTTCCTGGCCACCGCCCGCCAGGTGCTGGCCAGCCTGGAAGAGGGCGTGGCGGCCACGCGCCGCGTGGCGCAGGGCATCGAGGGCCACTTGCGCCTCAGTTTCATCCACATCACGCCCTACGCCCACGTACTGACGGCCTTGCGCGCCTTCCGCGCCGCCTCGCCCGCCGTGCAATTCACCTTGCGCGAAGCGTCGACGCAGCAGCAGGTCGAGTGGCTGGAGCGGGGCGAGGTCGATGTCGCGCTGCTGCGCGCGCCCGGTCGCAGCACGCCGGGCCTGCGCTTCGAGCGCCTGTCCGGCGAAGACATCGTCGTGGCGCTGCCGTTGAATCACCGCTGCGCGGGCCAGGCGCGGGTGGACCTGGCGGATCTGGCCGGTGACGATTTCGTCGCCTCGCCGCGCGAACTGGGCCAGGGTTTCCACGACCAGCTGGCCAGCCTGTGCCTGCATGCGGGCTTCGTGCCGCGCGTGGCGCAGCAGGCGCGCCGTTTGCAGACGGTGCTGGGACTGGTGGCGGCCGGTTTTGGTGCGGCCCTGCTGCCGGCCAGCCTGGCGGCGTCCATGCCGGCGGGCGTCGTCATGCTGCCGTTGCACAGCGATGCGCCCGCGCCGCTGCGCCAGCTCGACCTGTACATGGCGTGGGACCCGCGGCGCACATCCCCCGTGCGCGAGCGGCTGCTGGCGCAATTGCGGTACTTTTCCCCGCATTGAGACTTTGAACGTCTCGTTTCAAGATAAATAAGATATTTTACAGATGGTGATCGCGGGGCCAGCATGGCGTTTTGATTGTCAGGAACTGCCATGTCCACCATGTCCTCGCGCACAGCGCTGCCGTCCGCCGCGCTGCCACTCTCCATTTATCTGCTTTCCCTGTGCAGCTTTGCCTTCGGCTTGTGCGAATTCATCGCCGCCGGCCTGTTGACGCCCATGGCGCGCGACCTGCACGCCAGCGTGGCGGCGGCCGGCGGCGCCATCGCCGCATATGCGCTGGGGGCGGCCATCGGCGCACCGATCCTGACGGCCCTGCTGGCGCGCCGGCCCGTGCGCCAAGTGCTGGTGGCCACCATGCTCGTGCTGGCGGCCGGCAGCGTGGCCATGGCGGCCGCGCCGGCGCTGGGCGCGCTGCTGGGGGTGCGCTTTGCCGTCGGCCTCGCGCATGGCGTGTTCATGGCCATCGCCTCGCATGCGGCCACCAGCCTGGTCGACCCGTCGCGCGCGGGCCGGGCGCTGTCCATCGTCTGGCTGGGCCTGACCCTGGCGCTGGCGGGCGGCGTGCCGCTGGGGACGTGGCTGGGCGCCGTCGCGTCGTGGCGCTGGGTATTTGCGGTGATCGGCGTGCTGGCCCTGTGCGGCGGCGCGGGCTTGCGCCTGGCCATGCCGGCCGCGCGCCAGCAGGCCGCCACCACATCGGCCCTGGCCAGCCTGCGCGCCATCCTGCAACCGCCCCTGCTGCTGGCGGCCGGCGTGGCGGCGCTGGTCAGCGTGGCCACCTTCAGTTTTTTCACGTATGTCTCGCCCTTCCTGCTGCAACTGGGCGGGCTCGATGCGGGCTGGCTGGGCGCCGCCATGCTGTGCTTTGGCGCGTGCGCCATCGGCGGCAACCTGCTGGGCGGCTGGTGCGCGGACCGTCCCCACGCGCTGCGCGCCACCATGCTGGCCCTGGCCGCGCTGGCGCTCAATCTGCTGGCCTTTTATCTGCTGCGCGCCCATCCCCTGGCCATGCTGGCCCTGTGCGGCACTTTGGGCTTGCTGTTCTTTGCTCTCGTCACCCTGTCGACCATGGGTTTGCTGCGCCTGGCGCGGCGGCATTGCCCGGGCAGCGACGCCGTGGCGGCGGGCTTGAATATCGCCGCCTTCAATGGGGGCACGGCGCTTGGCGGCGCACTGGGCGGCGCGCTGATCGTCGCCTGCGGCTTGCCCAGCATCGCCATCGGCGGCGCGCTGGCGGCGCTGCTGGCCATGCTGCTGCTGTGGTTTCAGTCGCAAAAACTAGACTCTCCGCTCTAGTTTTTGCGTTCAAACGCCCACTGCCTTTGGCGTACACTGGCTTGCAAAAGGCGGTATAAAACAAGGGGAGACATGGCAATGGAGACATGCTGATGCGACGCAGATCGTTTCTGAAACTGGGTGTGCTCGGCGCCTGCGCGCTGGCCGCCGGCGGCGCCGCGTACCGGCTGGTGCGCGGACCGTCGCCGCCTGGCCGCTTCGTGCTCGATGGCGCGGCGCGCGCGGCGCTGGCGGCCATCGTGCCGGCCATGCTGGGCAGCGCGCTGCCGCGGGAAGCCCCCGCGCGCGCCGCGGCGCTCGATGGCGCCATCGCCGGCGTGGACACGGCCATCCGCGGCTTGCCCCTGGCGGCGCAGCAGGAAGTGCAGGATTTGTTCGGTTTGCTGGCGCTGGCGCCCGCGCGGCGCTTCGTCGCCGGCGTCAAAGATGGCTGGCGCGAAGCCGACCCCGCCCAGGTGGCCGCCTTCCTGCAATCGTGGCGCACGCACCGCCTGGCCACCCTGCAGACGGCCTACCTGGCCCTGCACGACCTGATCCTCGGCGCCTGGTATGCCGATGCCGCCCACTGGGCCGCCATCGGCTATCCGGGACCGCTGCCCGAACTGAGCGCATAAGGCATCCATGAGCACATCTCCCATACCCGATCCCATCGCCATCGGCGTGGCCGGCGGCTGGAACGTCACCGACGCCAGCACCCTGAATGCCGACCGCACCCTGGAGGCGGATGTCGTCGTCATCGGCAGCGGCGCCGGCGGCGGCGTGACGGCGGAAATCCTCGCGCTGGCCGGTCTGAAGGTCTTGATCGTCGAAGAGGGCGGCTTGAAGTCTTCGCGCGACTTCAAGATGCGCGAAGCGGACGCCTATCCCGCGCTGTACCAGGAATCGGCCGCGCGCAAGACGCGCGACAAGGCCATCAACATTTTGCAGGGGCGCACCGTCGGCGGTTCGACCACCGTCAACTGGACGTCGAGCTTCCGCACGCCGCCCGGCACCCTCGATTACTGGCGCAAGCATTTTGGCTTGTCCGGCTATTCCGTGGACGCCATGGCGCCGTGGTTCGCCATGATGGAAAAACGCCTGCACGTGAGCGACTGGGCCGCGCCGCCGAATGAAAACAACGACTTGTTGCGGCGTGGCGCCGCGGCGCTGGGCATCCCCACGGCCGCGATCCGGCGCAATGTGAACGGCTGCTGGAACCTCGGCTACTGCGGCATGGGCTGCCCCACCAACGCCAAGCAATCGATGCTGGTGACGACGATCCCCTCGGCGCTGGCGCTGGGCGCGGGCTTGCTCGTGCATGCGCGCGCGGAACGCTTCAGCTTCAAGGGCGAGCGCATCGACAGCCTGCAGGTGACGGCGCTCGATGCCGCTGGGCAGGCGCCCACGGGCGTGCGCCTCACCTTGCGCGCCAGGCACTTCGTGCTGGCCGGCGGCGCCATCAATTCGCCCGCGCTGCTGCTGCGTTCGCAGGCGCCCGATCCGCACGGCTTGCTGGGGCGGCGCACCTTCTTGCATCCGACGGTGATTTCGGCGGGTTTGTTCAAGCAGCGCGTCGACGCCTATGCGGGCGCGCCGCAGACGATTTATTCCGACCATTTCCTGCACACGGCGCCCATCGATGGCCCCATCGGCTACAAGCTCGAAGCGCCGCCCCTGCATCCGCTGCTGATGGCCACCACCATGGGCGGCTTCGGCGACGAGCATGCGCGCACCATGCGCGACTTCCCCCATGCGCACGCCTTGCTGGCGCTGCTGCGCGACGGCTTTCACCATGAAGCGGCGGGCGGCAGCGTATCGATCGACAGCTTCGGCGCGCCCGTGCTCGACTATCCGCTCACGCCCTTCATCTGGGATGGCGTGCGGCGCGCGCTGCTGTCGATGGCGGAAATCCAGTTCGCGGCCGGCGCGCGGAGCGTGTATCCCGTGCACGAGCTGGCCAGCCACTACACCAGCTGGACGCAGGCGAAACAGGCCATCGGCGATTTGCCGATGAAGGCGCTGCTGGCGCGCGTGGTATCGGCCCACGTGATGGGCGGCTGCGCCATGTCGGACGATGCGCGCCTGGGCGTGACGGGCGCCGACGGCCGCTACCACGGCGTGCGCAACCTGTCCGTGCACGATGGCTCGGTGTTCCCCACCTCGATAGGCGCCAATCCGCAACTGACGCTGTATGCGCTGGCCGCGCGCCTGGCCAGCGGCCTGGCGCGGGAGCTGACGGGCAAGCCGGCGCCCGTTCCCGTCGCAGGCACGGCATGATCGCGCGCGTCCTCAAGTGGCTGATGCTGCTGCAAGTGCTGGCCGTGCTGGCGGTGGCGTACCTGGCCATGCATGCCTGGGGCGTCGCGTCGCCGGTGCTGGCCCTGCTGCTGGCGGGCGCCATGCTGCTGGCCGTGCGCGCGCTGGTCGTGGCGCGCAATTTCCGGGAAAGCCGGCATCTTGGCAGCCCCGTGCCGCCGGAGCATCAGTTGGGCGTGCGGGGCGCCGCGCGGCTGTTCCTGGGCGAGTTGCGCGCCACGCTGTGGACGTCGTCATGGGGCATGCTGCGTCCGCGCCTGCATGCGGCCGACACTGTCGCTGGCCAGGGCTTGCCCGTGCTGCTGATCCACGGCTATGTGTGCAACCGCGGCTACTGGGCGCAGCTGAGCCGGCAGCTGGCGCGGGCCGGCATCGTGCACGACGGCGTCGACCTGGAACCGATAGGCGCCGATATCGAGGAATTCGTGCCGCAGGTCGAGCAAGCCATCGCGGCGCTGTGCGCCCGCACGGGCAGCGACCGCGCCATCATCGTCGCCCACAGCATGGGCGGCCTGGTGGCGCGCGCCTGGCTGCGCCATTACGGCGCGGCCCGCGTGGCGCGCATCGTCACCATCGGCACGCCGCACCACGGCACGGCGCTGGCCAATGTGGCGGCGGGCGCCAATGCGCGCCAGATGAGCCGTATCCATGGCGCGCCCAGCGGCTGGCTGGCGCAGCTGGCCGCCAGCGAGACGCCGGAAACGCGCGCCCTGATCACCTCGATTTACTCGCACCACGATAATATTGTCGCGCCGCAATCTTCCGCGCATTTGCCCGGCGCGCGCAATCTTGCCTTCGGCGGCATCGGCCACGTGGCGCTGGCCAGCGATGCGCGCGTGCTGCGTCAGCTGTTGGAAGAAATCACTATCAAGACCGAAGTCGCCCAGCCCCCATCTTCCCCCCGTTTTGCCTGAATCCTGTTGTGTTTTATCTGCATGGCAAGACTGTCTCTTTTGACTCTGCTGTTGCCCGTGTTTAACAGCGTCACGGGCAGAAAATGCTGTTTTCCACTGGCGTACTGTATTAAGCTAACGTCAGAAGACGGCTGGCGGAAATTTGTTCCCGAGGCCGCTTGCGAAGCTCTGCAGGTATCCTGCGCACAGATATTTTTCTGGATGTATGGCAAGATGTTATAGGATTGTTATGTTAGCCGCGCATGCGGAAAGTTGAACGCAGGCGGAAAATGAGTCCATGCAGTTTTTATTGGGGGCGCTAATTGTCCGCACGTATCCTGATTATTGAAGATAACGCCACCAATATGGAATTGATGGTGTATTTGCTGCGCGCCTTCGGGTACACGCCGCTGGCAGCCTATGACGGCGAAGAGGGCGTGCGCATGGCGCGCAGCGAATTGCCGGACTTGATCATTTGCGACGTGCATTTGCCCAAGCTCGATGGCTACGGCGTGGTGGCGGAGCTGAAGAAAGACCCGCGGCTGCGCGCGATCCCGGCCCTGGCCGTGACGGCGCTGGCCATGGTGGGCGACCGCGAACGCCTGCTCGAGGCGGGTTTCAATGGCTACATCGGCAAGCCGATCGAGCCCGACCTTTTCGTTGCGGAGCTGGAGTCTTTTTTACCCGGGGCGCCGTCGACGCCAGTTAAAAACGACATAGCCACCATCCTGATCGTCGATGATCATGTGCTGAACCGCGAGTTCCTGACCGCGCTGCTGGGTTACGGCGGCCACCGCCTGCTGGAAGCGGCGAATGGCGCCGACGCGCTGGAAATCCTGCGCACCGAGCGGCCCGACCTGATCATTTCCGACATCCTCATGCCGAACATGGACGGCTACGAATTCGTCACGCGCGTGCATGCCGATCCCGCGCTGACCGACGTGCCCATCATCTTCTATACGGCCACCTACCGCGAGCAGGAAGCGATCTTGCTGGCGCAGGCCTGCGGCGTGCGCTGGGTGCTGCCCAAGCCGTCCGACCCCGAGGTCATCGTGCGCACCGTCAACGAGGCGCTGGGGCTGATGCCGGCGGCGGCACAGGTGCAGGGGGCGCCGGGCGCCGGCGGCGCGGCGCTTCCCGCCTCGGGCAAGCTGGCCGGCATCGAGCACCAGGTCAGCGGCTACCTCGATGAACTCGAATCGAGCAGCCAGCAGATTTCGCAGCTGGCCAGCCAGCGCGAGGGCCAGGCCGCCATCCCCGAAGACCTGGGCGTCATGACGGAGCGCCTGTCACGTTCGCTGTCTAGCCTGCAGGCGGTCAGCCTGCGCCTGACGGCCTTGATCGAGCTGGGCATCGAGCTGGGCGCCGAACGCGATCCGCGCGCCCTGATCGAGGCGGGCTGCAAGGTGGCGCAGAATATCTGCGTCTCGAAGTACGCCTGCATCGGCGTGCTGGAAGAGGGCGCCGAAAAGCTCAGCTATTTTTCTTCGTGCGGCGCCGAGAAAAACCTCGAGCGCATCGCCAGCGCGCCGCGCACGGGCATCCTGAACCGCTTGCTGGAGCAGCGCCAGCCCTACCGGGTCAATGGCTTGAAGGGCGACCCCGGCGCGCTGGGCCTGCCCGACACGCACCCGCCCGTGCACTCCTTCCTGGGCGTGGCCATCGCCTCGCGCGAACGCAGCCACGGCTGGCTGTACCTGGTCGACAAGCTGGGGGCGACTGAATTTTCCGAAGTCGACGAGCGGGTCGCCGCCACGGTGGCGGCGCAGATCGCCGTCGCCTACGATAACCTGCTGCTGTACGACGAGATCAAGCGCCATCACGAGCAGCTGACCCTGGACATGGCGGCGCGCATCCGCCTCGATGAAGACTTGCGCCGCTTCCGCCTGGCGATGGACGCCACGGCCGACGCGATTTTCCTCGTCGACCGCGCCGGCATGTGCTTCGTCGACGTCAACCAGACGGCTTGCCGCATGCTCGGCTTCGAGCGCGAGGATTTCCTGCGCGTGGGGCCGGGCCGCGCGCACGACGGCGAATCCCAGCTGGAAGAGCTGTACAACAAGCTGCTGGCCGGCGACCAGGGCGGGCCGATGACGGAATTGCAGCTGCAGCGCAAGGACGGCTCGCCGCTGTCGGTGGAAGTGCAGCGGCGCACCCTGCGTTCGGGGCAGAGCTGGATCCTGGTGGCCGTGGCGCGCGACATCACCGAGCGCAAGGATGCCGAGCAGCGCCTGATGAAGCTGGCCCATTTCGACACCTTGACGGGCTTGCCGAACCGCAGCCAGTTTTACGTCTCGCTGACCCATTCCCTGGCCCAGGCGGCCGAACACCAGTGGGCCGTGGCCGTGCTGTTCATGGATATCGACCGCTTCAAGAATATCAACGACACCCTGGGCCACACCATCGGCGACGACCTGCTGCGCCAGTTTTCCAGCCGCCTGGTCGATTGCCTGCGCGTGCGCGATACCATCGGCCGCTTTGGCGGCGACGAATTTGCCACCATCCTGGTGCTGCCCGACGGCGCCCAGCATGCCGTGGGCGTGGTCCACAAGGTGCGCGAGGCGATGCGCAAGCCCTTCGACTTGCAGGGCCATGAAGTGACGGTGACGGTCAGCATCGGCATTTCCGTGTACCCCGACGATGGCGTCGATGCGGACACGCTGATCCAATATGCCGACACGGCCATGTACCGCGCCAAGGAGGCGGGCCGCGACGCCTTCCGCTTCTTCACGGCCGAAATGAATGCGCAGTCGATGGCGCGGCTGGACATGGAAAACGCCCTGCGGCGCGCCATCGACAACGAGGAATTCGTGCTGTTCTTCCAGCCCAAGGTGAATATCATCTCGGGGCGCATCAGCGGCGCCGAAGCGCTGATACGCTGGCGCCGCCCCGGTCACGGCATGGTTTCGCCGGCCCTGTTCATCCCCCTGCTGGAAGAAACGGGACTCATCGTGCGCGTCGGTAACTGGGTGCTCGACGAAGCGTGCAAGAAGATCAGCGAGTGGGGCGCCAGCAGCATCGGGCCCGTGCACCTGTCGGTGAACGTCTCGGGCATCCAGTTTTTCGTCGGCGGCCTGGAAGAGGAGGTGCTCAAGGCCATCCGCAAATACGAGATCGCGCCCGAACTGCTGGAGCTGGAGCTGACGGAAAGCTCGCTGATGTCGAACGCCGAGGAAACCATCGCCGTGCTGCGCAACCTGAAGGCGCTGGGCATCCAGATTTCCATCGACGATTTCGGCACCGGCTATTCCAGCCTGGCCTACCTGAAGCGCTTCCCCATCGACAAGCTGAAGATCGACATCGCCTTCGTGCGCGAAGTCACCAGCAATCCGGACGACGCGGCCATCGTGCTGGCCATCATCAGCATGGCGCACAGCATGAAGCTGGAAGTGATCGCCGAAGGCGTGGAAAACGACGCGCAGCTGGCCTATTTGCGGCGCCACGGCTGCGACGAGATGCAGGGGTATTATTTCAGCCGCCCCGTGCCGCACGAGGAATTCGAGCAGATGTTGATGGGCGGCAAGTTGCTGCAGGCGCCTGAGGATGCCGCCGGCGAAGAGCAGCAAACTTTGCTGATCGTCGACGACGATGTGTTCATGCTCGACGTGCTCAGCGACTTCCTGGCGCAGGACGGCTACCGCATCCTCACGGCGCAGACGGCCGCCGAAGGTTTCGACATCCTGGCGCGCCACAAGGTGCAGGTGATCCTGTGCGACCAGTGCATGCCGCTCATGAGCGGCACCGAATTCATGGAACGGGTCAAGCACCTGTGTCCCGACACTTTCCGCATCATGCTGTCGGCCTTTGCCGACCTGACGCCCATCATGGCGGCCATCAACCGCGGCGCCGTCGACCGCTTCTACACGAAACCGTGGAAAGGCGCCGTACTGCGCGAGAATATCCGCGAAGGCTTCCGCCTGCACAAGCTGCTGCATGGCCAGGTGAAGGCGGCGGCCTAGGCGCTGGCCGCTGCGTGCGCTGGCGCACCTTCCGAGGCAGCTTTCTATCGGATTAGACTCCCGTCTCTAGTTTTGCTCACTAGAATAAAAAGTATCCATGAAGTGGCATGGCCTTTCATATGACGGGAGCTGGCGATGGTGAAGAAATTGAAGGAATTGGCGGAAGACAAGGAATTGGCGAACGCCGTGCGCTCGTCCGCGCAGCAGATATGGCAAGCGGGCCTGGGCGCCTTCGCCAAGGCGCAGGAAGAGGGTGGACGCGTGTTTTCCCGGCTGGTGAAGGAAGGCACGGAATTCCAGAAGCGCGCCGAAGACAAGGTTTCCGGCGTCAGCGACAGTGTCAGCAAGCTGGCCGATGGCGTGGGCAAGCAGGCCAGCGGCTCCTGGGACAAGCTGGAACAGGTGTTTGAAGAGCGTGTCGCGCGCGCCCTGGCCACCATCGGCGTGCCCACGCAACAGGATATTTCCGCACTGCACGCGCAAATCGAGGCCTTGAGCCGGCAGGTGGCGGCGCTGTCGGCCCAGACCGCGCCGGCGCCCAAGCCGAAGGCCGCGGCCAAGCCCGCCGTGAAGGCGGCGCCGAAAATTGCACCGAAAACCGCGCCGAAAGCGGTCGCCGCCAAGGCCCCCGCCAAGCCGGCAGCCCGGAGCGCGCCGCGCGCCGCGGCCAAGCCGGCCAGCAAAGCGGCGAGCAAGCCGGCAAGCAAGCCGGCAAGCAAGCCGGCGGCGAAGAAAAAAGCGCCGGCCGCCTGAGCCGGTGCCGCATCCCTCCAGCCTGCGCGAGCAGGCTTTTTCTTGCCCGGGCTTTTCGCCGGCGCCCGGGGGCGGAGTGTTTCATTACAGCTATCTTAGGTGGTATGCTTGAGGCAGAACACAGAGAGATTGCCCGCCATGCTACAAAAAGCACCACGCCGTACCCGCGAACGCATCCTGGAGTTGTCGCTGCGCCTGTTCAATGAGTTTGGTGAGCCGAATATCACGACGACCGTGATTGCGGAAGAGATGAACATTTCGCCCGGCAACCTGTATTACCACTTCCGTAACAAGGACGACATCGTCAATTCCATCTTCGTCCAGTTCGAGGCGGAAATCGAACGCATCCTGACCGTGCCCGACGGGCGCCGCTCGAATATCGAGGATGTCTGGCTGTATTTGCACCTGATGTTCGAACTGATCTGGCGCTACCGCTTCTTCTATCGCGACCTCAACGATTTGCTGTCGCGCAACCGCAAGCTGGAACTGCACTTCAAGCTGATCCTGGCGCACAAGATCAAGGTGGCCACGCAGCTGTGCGAAGACTTGCGCAGCGAACAGTCGCTGGAAGCGTCGGACATGGAAGTGGCCGCGATGGCGACGAATATGGTGGTCGTCGCCACCTACTGGCTGTCGTACGAATATGTGCGCAACCCGCGCAAGTACAGCGAGCAGCAATCGATGTCCGACGCGCTGGCGCGCGGCTGTTACCAGGTGCTGTCCCTGATCGGGCCGTATTTACGCAATGAAACGCATTTGCTATTTCGCAAACTGTCGGAAGAGTATGTGACAAAACTCAAGAACGACTGACGCGACTGCTGGCGCCACGTCGTCATTTACAGGAGAGATATATGGCTTGGAAACAATTTCCTTATCCGGACGAAGCATATGTCTACACCCCGCAAACCCTGGAAGCGGCCTGGGCGCGCCTGCATGCGGGCGACGTGGAACCCTTTCCCACGCACCCGGCGCTGGTGCAGGCGTGGCTGGCCTTCCATGCGGGCGACTTCGAGCGGGCCGTGAAACTGGGCCTGGCTGTCGGCGTGCCCGGCTATGCGGTGGCGCACAAGGCGACCTGCATCTATGCCACGCACCTGGAAGTGGACGACAGCCGGAAACTCGACATGTACGAGGAAGTGGCGGAGCGCTGCGAACGCCAGCAGAGCGAGCAGCCGGACAATCCGGCCGGCTACTACTGGCACGCCTACAGCCTGGGCCGCTATGCGCTGGGCACGTCCGTCGTCAAGGCCCTGGCGCAGGGCATGGGCGCGCGCGTGCGCAATAGCCTGGACCGCACGATGACGGTGGCGCCCATGCATGCGGAAGCGCATATCGCGTTTGGGATTTATCATACGGAAATTATCGACAAGGTCGGCGCCATGATAGGCGGCCTGACCTACGGCGCCAACAAGGAAGATGGCTACCAGCACTTCAAGACGGCGCTGGCCCTGACGCCGTATTCGGCGCTGGCGCACAGCGAATATGCGCGCGCCTTGAATATGCTGGACGGAAAGAAAAAGCTGGCGGAAGCGCTGGCCCTGTATGAAAAGGCGGCCGAGTGCGTGGCACTGGACGCCAAGGAGCGCCTCGAGGTCGAGGCGGCGATCGATGAATTGAAAGGGTAGGGAATACTGTGATCAAGGCTTTATGTGTGTATTGCGGCGCCAACGCGGGCGTCTCGCCGGACTATGCCGTGGCGGCGCGCGAACTGGCGCGCGTGCTGGTGGCGGAAAATATCTCGCTCGTGTATGGCGGCGGCAAGGTGGGACTGATGGGCGTGATCGCCGATGAAGTGCTGCGCCTGGGCGGCGAGGTGACGGGCGTGATTCCCACCCAGCTGGTCGAGCGCGAAGTGGGCCACACGGGCTTGACGCGGCAGTTCATCGTGAAGGACATGCACGAGCGCAAGGCGATGATGGCCAGCCTGTCCGACGCCTTCATCGCCATGCCCGGCGGCTATGGCACCCTGGAAGAGCTGTTCGAGATGCTCACCTGGGCCCAGCTGGGCTTGCACGCCAAGCCCATCGGCTTGCTCAATGTCGACCGTTTTTATGACGGCTTGATCGCTTTCGTGCAAAACGGCAAGGAACAGGGCTTCATCCGCCCGCAGCACGCGGCGTTCCTGAACGCCGATGCCGATCCTGCGGCCCTGGTGCAGCGGTTGAAGGATAGTGCGCCGTAAATCTTCTTTGTGAAGTCTCATCCAGAGCCATGCATTGTGAAATGCATGGCTTTTTTATTTCTGTGCGGGAAAATTGATCAAGATCAATTAATTAATTAATATAAATATAGCTAGAATGTTTCCACTAAGGCATGTTTTTTTGAAAATGAAGATGCTTTTTATGCATGAATGTGTTCTACTGCAATTGTTCAAAAGACAGGCATGTCGGACACCCAGCGAGGCGCCTCCCGTTTCCCGCTACGACGCCTAGATATTGCAAGTTGCCACAACCTCGCTACTTCATCATCTTGAAAGGATACTATTGTGAAACCAATGACTCTCTTGCGCGCGACTGCCGTCGCCGCCATTCTCGCCGCCGGCGGCGCCCATGCACAAACCACCATCATCGGCTTCGATGCGCTGGAGCAACCCGGCATTCTCGGATCCGTCTTCGATTCCTATTCCGAAGGCGGCTACAATTTCGACAGCAGCTTCTTGGGCTTGCTCAGTTCTGCCCATCAAAGCAACTTTGCCTATGCCGGCTCGGCCGGTCTTGGCGCCACCGTGCTGACGACGACAACCTTGAGCCGTACCGATGGCGCCGCTTTCTCGCTGAGCTCGATCCGTCTGGCTGACTTCGTGAGCTTGCCTGGCCCTTACGACGTGACGTTCTTCGGCCATCAGGTGGGCGGCGGCACGGTGACCCAGACCTTCAGCCTCGATGGCAGCCATAACTTCAGCGATTACACGTTCACGGGTTTCAACAACCTGCTGTCGGCAACGTGGCAGGAGGGCGCCTTGCACACCTTCCAGGTCGATAATATCGCCGCCAGCGTGAGCGCCGTGCCGGAACCGGCCACCTACGGCATGATGCTGGGCGGACTGGGCTTGCTGGCCTTCCTGCGCCGCCGCAAAAACGCCGCCTGAGCCTGAGCACGCTGCCGGTCCCGCCGGCACATGCGTCAAGAGCCGCCCGTCTTGCCGGGTGGCTACTCTGACCCACGCCAACAATGCCGCCCAATGGATGCCCGGGGCGGCATTGTTACATGGATGTCATGACCACAGGCGCTGGCCGGACAGGTCGAGCTGGGTCAGGTACAGGCGCACGTCGAATTCGTACTGGTGGTATTGCGGTTCCATATACGTGCACAGCTTGTAGAACGCCTTGTCATGCTGCTTTTCCTTCACGTGCGCCAGTTCGTGCACGGCGATCATGCGCAGGAATTCCAGCGGCACTTCCTTGAACATGGTGGCCACGCGGATTTCATGCTTGGCCTTGAGCTTGCCGCCCTGCACGCGCGAGATCGAGGTATGCAAGCCCAGCGCGTGCTGGATCACATGGATCTTGCTGTCGAACGCCACCTTGTTGATGGGTTCGGCATTGCGCAGGAATTCATTCTTCAAGTCCTGCACATACTGGTATAAAGCCTTGTCGTTGCGTACATCGTGCGCGTTCGGATAGCGTTTCAACAGGACATCGCCCAGCTTGTCTTGCGCGATCAGTTGCTGCACTTGCGCTTGCGTTTGTTCGGAATAGGCGCTCAGGTATTTCAGGGATGGCTGCATGCGGGGAAGGGCGGGGCGTGGCGCGGAGGTGTCGGTAAGGCGAGAATGTACCATACCGCCGCCCCCCGCGCTGCGCCAGCCCTTGCACGGGGCTGCCAGGGCTGCCAGGGCCGCCCCTGCCTACCTGCATCAGGCCGCGCGCCGCAGGGGCAGCCCGGCGGCCGGCCCCGCTCAGCCCGCTCCGCCTGCTCCGCCCTTGTCGTCCTCGTCCTTGCCGCCTTGCCGGCCGGGGCGGCCCTGCTCGGTGCCGCCGCTGCGCGTGGCCGTGCCGCTGCGGCTTTCATTGGCGCGCTGGGCCGACTGCCGGCTTTCGCCGCCTTTGCGGCCGATTTCCGCCATGTGTTCGCGGTTGCGGCTGACGGCTTCGCCGCCTTTCTGTCCGGCCCGGCGCGCTTCTTCCGAGTCGAATTCATGCGCCGTGCCCTTTTGATGGGCTGCCTGGCCGCCCTTGCTGGCGATTTCGCGTTGCTGTTCCTCGTTCATGGCGGCGAAACCGCGCTTGCTCGGGCCTTTGCCGCTGCCCGATTCGCCGGCTTTCTGGCTGCTGCCAGCGCCTTTGCCCTGTTCATTACCTTGATTGCTAGCCATGTCGCTCTCCTTGCTGTCGAGTGGGGTCAAGTGGTCAATTCAAGTGCTCAATGCGCCTGATCGGATTGCCTGCCGGTATCGCGGCTGCGGCCGGCGCCATTGCTGGGGGCCGTGGCGTGCATCTTTTCGATCATTTCACGCTGGCGCTGCGTGGCTTTTTCCGTTTCCTCGGCCGTCTTGCGCACCACTTCGTCAGCGAAGGCCACGGCCGTGCGCCTCGCTTCGGGCAGGTGGTTCTCTGCCGTGCGGTTCATTTCGACATTGGCGTTGGCGACGAGGTTGCCGAGCTGCTGCTGGTACTGCTGCAGCTTGTTGCTGCTCGGCTGCAACTGGGCTGCGGCCAGCGACATGAACTCGCCCGTGTCGCGCGCGCACAGCAGTTGCTGGCTGGCGCTGCTCCATTCCTGCAGCAAGTCTTGCGCCAGCCGCAGATGCAGCTCGCTCAGTTGCTGCGCCGTATCGACCAGCTTGCGCGATAGTTCCGTGGCGAAATTGCACTGGGCCTCCAGGTGGGACTTCAGGGCGGGGCTGAAACTGGGGGAAATACTGTTTGTGAACATGTTCTACCTCAATGAAAAACGGATCCAGGAAACACCCGGTGCACCGGATGCGGCGTATGGTGAAACAAGCAAAGGGATAGACGCCGGATGGCGTGCCAGGTTCCACGCCAGTTGCCCGTTTGGCGGGGGAATGGCGCCTGGCAGGCGGAAAAATGCGATGACTTTGTGTTGGATCAAATGAACGTGAATCGTCTTGCCGCCGCCGGCAGCCATGCTGCTTGTGTGGAAAATGCGGGTTGACCGGCCCGGCCGTGCGACAATAGCCGGCTCGCGGCAGCGCAGCCGATGGCCGGCGCGCGTGGCTGAGCCGAGCATAGCCCACTTTTTTTGCTTTATTCCGCGACCATGACGCATCCCGAATACATCCTGACCCTGTCCTGCCTGGACCAGCGCGGCATCGTGCACCGCGTGTCCGGCTTCCTGGCCGAACGCGGCTGCAACATCCTCGATTCCGCCCAGTTCGGCGACCAGGAATCCCAGCTGTTCTTCATGCGCGTGCATTTCGCGCTGGAAGACGGCGCCGTCAGCGACGCCCAGTTGCGCAGCGACTTCGCCGACCTGTCGCAAGCCATGCAGTTGAACGGCCCCTTCCACGGCCAGCTGCACGATGCGCGCGTCAAGCCGCGCGTCATGCTGATGGTGTCGAAGATCGGCCATTGCCTGAACGATTTGCTGTTCCGCTACAAGAGCGGCTTGCTGAACGTGGAAATTCCCGCCATCGTGTCGAACCACATGGAGTTCTACCAGCTGGCGGCCAGCTACAATATTCCGTTCCACCACCTGCCGCTGGCCACCGGAGCGCCGGAAGCGGCCAAGCTGGCGCAGGAAGCGAAGATCATCGACTTGATGGACACGCACAAGATCGACCTGGTGGTACTGGCGCGCTACATGCAGATCCTGTCGCCCGGCCTGTGCCAGGCGCTCGACGGCCGCGCCATCAATATCCACCATTCCTTCCTGCCCAGCTTCAAGGGCGCCAAGCCGTATGCGCAGGCGCATCACCGCGGCGTCAAGCTGATCGGCGCGACGGCCCATTTCGTCACGGGCGACCTGGATGAAGGCCCGATCATCGAGCAGGACGTCGAGCGCGTCGACCATGCGATGGATGCGGAAACCCTGACGGCCATCGGCCGCGACGTCGAGTGCGTGGTGCTGGCGCGCGCCGTGAAATGGTTCGTCGAGCACCGCATCCTGAAAAATGGCGACAAGACCGTGGTTTTCCGCTGATACCGACTTCACTATTCACTTTACCGAGACAGAAACACGATGGCCCTCAAAGCAACAATTTTCAAAGCCGATCTGCAGATCGCCGACATGGACCGCAATTACTACCAGGATCACGCGCTGACCCTGGCGCGCCACCCGTCCGAAACGGACGAGCGCATGATGGTGCGCCTGCTGGCGTTCGCCATCCACGCCGACGAGGCGCTGACGTTTACCAAGGGCCTGTTCGACACGGAAGAGCCCGACCTGTGGCAGAAAGACTTGACGGGCGCTATCCAGCTGTGGATCGAAGTGGGCCAGCCGGACGAAAAGCGCATCCTGAAGGCGTGCGGCCGTTCGGAACAGGTCATCGTCTACAGCTATGGCGCAACCAGCCACATCTGGTGGAAGCAGATCGCGAACAAGCTGGAACGGGCGAAGAACTTGACCGTGATCAACTTGCCGTCGGAAGCGGCGCAAGACATGAGCAAGCTGGCGCAGCGCACGATGCAGCTGCAATGCACGATCCAGGATGGCCAGATCTGGCTGACGGACAGCGTCAATACGGTCCTGATCGACCGCGAACCGGTGAAGCCGGCCCGCTGATATAGCCTGTCTGAAACGCAAAAAGCCCGGATCGCTCCGGGCTTTTGTCATTGCGGGGGCTTAATTCGGCGCCGCGCCCAGCCGCTTGATGCTGCTCGAACGCTGCATGCTGCGGCTGATGCGCGGGTCGCCGTAGTAGCTCACTTCGCCCGAGCCGCCGATGCTGATGGTCAAGTCATCCTTGGCCCACACCTGCGCCTCGCCCGAGCCGCCGATGCTCACCTGCACGTCGCGCGCGGCCAGCTTGCCCGCCTGGATATTGCCCGAGCCGCCGATGGAGGCCGTCAGTTGCTCCGTCTTGCCGCTGGCCTTGAAGTTGCCGCTGCCGCCGATGGCGATGGAGACCTGGCGGCTGTCGAGGTCGCGCGCGTGGATGGAGCCGGAGCCGCCCACGTCGAAGCGCAGATTCTCGGCGCGCAAGCCCGTGGCCGTGATGTTGCCCGAGCCGCCCACGCTGATGCGTTCCACCTGACGCGCCTGGATGACGATGTTCAGGCTGCTCTGGCGGAAGTTGGCGTTGCGCTTGGCGGGGCGGATGCGCAAGGTGCCGTTTTCCACCGCCGTCTCGATCAGCGGCAGGATATTATCGTCGGCCTCGATGGTGATGCTGTCCGTGTTGCCGATACGCAATTCGACCGTGCCCGGCACGTTCAGCGCCACGGCATGGAAATTGCCCACTTCGCGCGTCTGCTTTTGCAGCTTGCCGCTGCCCTGGATGCTGTTGCCGGAAATCCAGTCGAGCGGCGAGGCCAACGCCGGCGCGGCCGGGAGGGCCAGCGCGCAGGCGGCCAGCAGCAGGACGGTGGCGGCGCGGGCACGGCGTGGGTGGAAAAGTGTCGGTGTCATTCTTGCTCCCTGTTTGGAATTGGTATACTTGCATGGTATGCCAGCCGGCCGCGCCTGCGTAGCGCGCTGCGACAGACTGCGTCAGCAGCGGCATGGAATGCAGGAGGATGCGACAGGATGGCATGAGGTATCATGCCGGTATTGGATATACGACGACCGGTACGCGCCGGTCACACTACTGGAATTACATGCTGATCATCACCATCAAACAGGGCAAGGAAAAGAGCTTGCTGGGCCAATCGTGGATTTACGCGTCCGCGATTGAAAAAGTCGAAGGCAAGCCGCAGGAAAAAATGAGGCCCGGCTCGACGGCCATCGTGCAAAGCTCATCGAAGCAATTCATCGCCCGCGCCGCCTACAATTCGAAGTCGCAGATCCGCGCGCGCATCTGGAGCTTCAAGGAAGACGAACCGGTCGACCACGCGCTGATCAAGCGCCGCGTCAAGGCCGCCATCGAGAAAAAATTATCTGCCATCAAGAAGGCGGGCGAAAACCAGCTGTTGACCCTGATCAAGGGCGAAGACGAGGGCTTGCCCGGCCTGGTGGTGCAACTGTTCGGCGGCGTGCAAGGCTACCTGATCTGCGAATTCAACGCGGGCGGCGTCGATGCGTGGAAAGTGGCTATCGTGCAATCGCTGATGGCTTCCACGGGGTGCGTCAACGTGTACGAGCGCTGCGACGACCTGATGCGCAAGGGCGAAGGCTTGCCCCTGATCGACGGCGCCCTGGCCGGCGAAGAGCCGCCCGATGAAGTCATGCTGACGGACAACGGCGTGCGTTATGCGCTGGACCTGAAGACGGGGCACAAGAGCAAGTTCCGCTGAGGACTGCTGCTTGAGATAAAAAAAACCGGCGCTGGCCGGTTTTTTTTATTTCCGCAGGCGCGCTACTCCAGCGGCACGCTGCGGTATTTATTGACTTCCAGGGCCGACACGGCCGGTGCATCATTGCCCCACGACGCACGCAGGTACGTGACCACGGCCGCCACTTCCGCATCATCCATGACGGGGCCGAACGGCGGCATGCCGTAGGGGCGCGGGTTGCCTTTTGTTCCGGGCGCGAAGCCGCCGTTGAGCACGAGCCGGATGGCGTTGACGGCCGACTCCGTCGTCAGCGCGCGGTTGCCGGCCAGCGGCGGGTAGCCGGGCGGCACGCCCTTGCCGTCGGCCTGGTGGCAGCTTGCGCATTGCGCCTCATACAGTTTCGCGCCCAGCGCCAGTTGCTGCCGGGCTTGCTCGGATGTGTCGCGCGGCGCCCGTTGCGCGGGCTGCGCAGGACCGGGCAGGCTTTTCAGGTAGACGGCCATCGCTTGCACGTCGGCATTGCTCATGTGCTGCAGGCTTTGCCGCACGACTTCCGCCATGGGGCCGAAGACGGTGGCGCGCGGCGACACGCCCGTTTGCAGCAATTCCACGATGTGCGCCGTGTCCCAGTCGCCCAGGCCCGCTTCCGCATCCGACGTCAGCGACGGCGCATACCAGCCCAGCACGGGAATCAGGCCGCCCGACAGGCCGTCGTCGCTGCCGCCCAGGGTCGTGCGGCTGCTATGGCAGGCGCTGCAGTGGCCCAGGCCCTGCACCAGGTAGGCGCCGCGGTTCCATTCCATGCTTTTGCCCGTCAGCGGCTGGTACACGCCCGGTTTGAAATACAGGGCGCGCCAGGCTGCCAGCGCGATCTGCTGGTTATAGGGGAAGCGCAGCGCGTGCGGCTGGTTGGCTTGCCGGTGCGGCGGCACGCTCTGGAAATACGCGTACAGGGCGTCGCTATCCTCGCGCCGTACCTTGGTGTAGCTGGTGTAGGGAAAGGCCGGATACAGCAGCCGGCCATCCTTCGACTTGCCGTTGTGGATGGCGCGCCAGAAATCGTCGGCCGTCCAGCTGCCGATGCCCGTTTCCCTGTCGGCCGTGATGTTGGGCGAAAGCACCTTGCCGAACGGCGTCTGCAAGGCCCGGCCGCCCGCGTAGGGCACGCCGCCGCGCGTCGTGTGGCAAGCCATGCAGTCGCCCGCCTTGGCCAGGTAGGCGCCGCGCGCGACCAGCTGTTCCTGGCTCAGGGTGCTGGCTGTGGCCGGCGGTCCCACGTCGTCCGCCGGCCACAGCAGGAATTTGGCGCCGGCTGCGCCGATGGCGACGACGACGGCCGCGAGCATCCATTTTTTCATGGCGCCACCTGCGCGCCGGAGCCGGGCACGCCGCCGCAATGCAGCGGCAAGGGCAGGGCGATGTTTTCCGCGGGACGCGCGTCGGCGCTGGCCACTTGCGTGCCCAGCCAGGCCGAGACGGCGCCCACGTCCGCGTCGGACAGGCGCTGCGCCACTTGCGCCATGCAGTCGGGCGCATGGGCGCGGCGGATGCCGTTCTTCCACGCACCCAGCTGGGCGTTGATATAGTCGCGCGGCAAGCCCAGCAAGCCGGGGATGGCGGGTACCACGCCGGCCAGCTGCTGGCCGTGGCAGGCGATACAGGCGGGAATTTTTTTGCCGGCATCGCCGTGCAGTACCAGCTGCTTGCCCCGCGCCAGGGCCGTCGTGCCGGCGCTGCTGGGTTGGGCCGGCGGCGGGGCAGGGTGCTGTGCCGCAAAATAGTCGGCAATCTCGCGCAGGTAATCGTCAGGCAAGTGTTCCACCATATAGTTCATCATCGGATACTGGCGCCGTCCCTCGCGAAAGTTCAGCAACTGGTTGTACAGGTAGCCGGCCGGCTTGCCCGCGATGCGGGGAAAGAAGGCGTCGTGGCGTTCCTTTTGCGCATGACAGGCCGTGCACGCCTTGATGCGCTGTTCCAGGCTGTCGTGGCTGGCGGAAATGGCAGCGGGCGCGGCCAGCGCCATGCCGGGCAGTGCGACGGCCAGAGCCAGGGTCAGCACCGGCACGAGGGGGGAATGCAGTAGCATGGAGAGTTGCATGGAAAAGTAACCTGTCTCGTCGGTCGATTATGGCGTGCCGGTGTTGCTGCCCGGATGTTGTTACCCTAGCATATAACGGGTGCTGTCACTGTGACAGGATCAGTTGTGCAATAAAACTACGGATCAGTTTGAGGAGCAGGGTTGAAACGATATGAGGAATTGGCGGAAGAAGTCGCCGCCATGATCAGCACGCAGCTGTTGTTGCCTGGTGATAAGTTGCCTTCCGTGCGCCAGCAGCATGCGCGCAGGGGCGTGAGCCCGTCGACGGTGTTCCAGGCCTATTATTTGCTCGAAGCGCGCGGCATGATCGTTTCGCGGCCCCGCTCCGGCTACTACGTGGCGCCGCAGCGCGCCGCGCTGGCGCCCGAGCCGGACAGTTCCCGCCCGCTCGACGCCAGCACCACGGTCGATGTCAGCGACCTCGTGTTCGAAGTGCTGGGCGCCGTCGGCGCGCGCGATATCGTGCCTTTCGGCTCGGCGTTTCCCAGCCCGCATCTGTTTCCGATGGAAAAGTTGGCGCGGGCCGTGTCGGCCAGCATGCGCCGCCTCGACCCGTGGAGCACGGTCACGGATTTATCGCTGGGCAATGCCGAACTACGCCGCCAGATCGCCCTGCGCTACCAGCTCGACGGGGTGCTCGTTTCCAGCGACGACATCGTCATCACGAATGGCGCGCTGGAAGCGCTGAACCTGTGCCTGCAAGCCGTCACGCGGCCCGGCGACACGGTGCTGATCGAGTCGCCCAGCTTCTATGCGTGCCTGCAGGCGCTGGAGCGGCTGGAACTCAAGGCAGTCGAGATCGCCACCAGTCCCCGCGACGGCGTCGATCTGGCGGCGCTCGAGGAATTGCTGCTGCGCCACCAGCCCAAGGCGTGCTGGCTGATGACGAATTTCCAGAATCCCCTGGGCAGCCTGATGTCGCCGGAAAAGAAGCGCGCGCTGGTCGAACTGCTGGCGCGCCATGGCGTGCCGCTGATCGAGGATGACGTGTATGGCGAGTTGTATTTCGGCAAGCAGCGCCCCGGCTTGACGAAAAGCCATGACAGCGCGGGTCTGGTGATGCATTGCAGTTCGTTTTCCAAGACCCTGGCGCCCGGCTTTCGCCTGGGCTGGGCCGTGGCGGGCCGCTATGCGCGCCAGGTCGAGCGCCTGAAGCTGACGACCAGCCTGTCGGCGCCCATCCCGCTGCAGATGGCGCTGGCCGATTACCTGGCGGCAGGCGGCTACGACCGGCATTTGCGCCAGCTGCGCCTGACCCTGGCGGCGCAGCAAAATACCATGCTGCAAGCCATCGCCGTGCATTTTCCGCCCGGCACGCGGGTCACGCGGCCGCAGGGCGGGTATTTCGTCTGGGTGGAGATGCCTGCCGGTATTGATGCGCTGGCCTTGCACCGCAGCGCGCTGGCGGCCGGCATCAGCATCGCGCCCGGCCCCATTTTTTCCGCCACGCGCGCGTTTCGCCACTGCATCCGCCTCAATTACGGCCACCCGTGGAACGCGCAACTGGAAGAAGCCATCGCCACCCTGGGGCGGCTGGCGCTGGCGGCGGCATAGCGGCGAAAAAAAAGTCCCTTGCGGCAGCAAGTGTTCCATTCCAAAAAGAAATATTACTGTTATATTGATGTATCTATAACTAATGATGGGAATCATAATGGATAACACGCAGCCGGAAGTGGGTCGTACACAAGATACGACGATCGCCATTCTGTCCCACGTTGGCGGCCTGTTCACCAGCTGGGTGGCGCCGCTGATCATTTATTTGATCAAGAAAGATGATGCGGATAAATTCTCGGCCGAGAACGCCCGCGAAGCGCTGAATTTCCAGATCACCCTGATCATCTGGTATTTCGCCTGCTTCATCCTGTCGTTCGTGCTGATCGGCCTGTTCCTGTTCTGGATCGTGGCGCTGGCCAACCTGGTGTGCTCGATCGTCGCGGCCGTCAAGGCCAGCAATGGCGTCACTTACCGCTATCCCTTGACCTTGCGCCTCGTCAAATAAGGCTGCGCCGGCCGCCGGGTGTCAGCCCGGGCGGCCGGGCAGCGCGAGGAATGCGGCAAAGCCGGGCGCCACCGCGGTGGTGGCGCCTGTTTCGTGCGACCACAGCACGACCACGGGTTCGCCCGATGGCCCCGTTTGCGCATAATCAAAACAGTAGTAATCGCCCGTGCCGAACTGGGCGAAGGGCAGCAGGCTGCCGGCCTCGTCGCATGTCCCCGCATTCTCCAGCCATTCCTGCCAGCCTTCGCGGTAATGGCGTGCTATCGATTCCCACGTCTTGCGCGCATTGGCCGCGTCGTAGACGGGAAACACGCTCAAGGCGCCGAGCGCGCGGCCATTGTTCTCCAATAACCATTGCACATGGGATGCGGGCAGCTGCCGCCCCAGCGCCTGTTCGGCGGCGGCGATCGCGTCACGCGTGGTGCCGATGGACTTGCTCTTGCTCATGCTGCAGGAAGGCGCACCGGCTCAGGCGGCGATAGGCGGCGGGGCTGGCGGCGTGCTGGCGCGCGGGGCTTTTTGCGGCGCGACCTTGCCGCCGTCGGCGATCCAGCGGCGGTACACGCGCAGGGCCACTTGCGCATCGTCGGCCGCATACAGGATCTGCTTTTCCGTCAGGCGCGACGTGGCCCAGTTGGTGGTGGAAATCTTTTTCGATTTCTGCAGGTGCAGGCCGAAGAACTTGGCCACGGCCGTCTTCGCGCCCAGGTCGTTGCGCTGGCCGCCGCGCAGGGCGACGGACAGGTCGAGCACCTGGGCCGGGGCGATGCCCAGCTTGTTGCGCAGGCGCTTGACGTCGTCGGACAGGCCGAAGCCCACCTTCAGGGTGGTGGTCGATTCGAGGATGGCCTTGAGTTCGGCCAGGGCCGGCGCCGGCGTGCTGCCCACCTGGAACAGGTAGGCGATGTCGTCGGTGGCCAGCTGGATCAGGTGCGGTCCCGTGGAGGATTCGCCCTTCACAAAGGTCGGCTTCGATTCCGTATCGAAGCCGATGGCGTCCGCTGCCAGCAGGGCGGCCATGGCCGCCTGCGCATCATCGCTGGTGCGTACCAGCTTGACGTGGTCGAGTGCAATGCCTTGATAGGGGGGCAGTGGCGGTGCGGCAGCTGTGTCCATGAAACCGGATCAGCCTTTGCGCGAGAATTTCGCGGTCAGCTGATTCAGTTTTTCCAGGCGCAAACGGTTCGCTTCTTCGGCGGCCGCGGCATCGCGCTCGGCTTTCTTGCGCTCGGCTTCCTTCTTGAAGCGCTGCTGCAATACTTGCGTGGCGTGGTCGCGGTGGGTTTGCGTCACTTCCGCGCCGGCGGTGCCGTCGAGGTCGTAGCGTACCTTGGCTTTTTCCATCACGCGCAGGTAACGCAGCGAACCCGTGTGGATGCCCAGCGCCGTGCGCATCAGCTTGCGGTCCAGGTCCGGCAGGCGCGCGAGGATCTGCTT
Source organism: Janthinobacterium sp. SUN176 (assembly GCF_030587335.1). Classification (NCBI taxonomy): domain Bacteria; kingdom Pseudomonadati; phylum Pseudomonadota; class Betaproteobacteria; order Burkholderiales; family Oxalobacteraceae; genus Janthinobacterium; species Janthinobacterium sp. SUN176. The sequence continues at coordinate 278,826 of NZ_JAPWIA010000001.1, forward strand.
GTCGATACCGATCGACAAGGGCAGGCAATCGCGGAATGGCGGGAATTGCTCCTGGAACTGTTTCAGCAGCGCGCGCGCGGTCAGACCGGCAGGCGCCGGCGTGGTCGCTGCGGCCGGTGCCGCCGCTGGGGCTGCATCGACTGGCGTGTCAGGAGTGGTGGCTTGCTGGTCTGGCGTGGAGCTGGTCATCGACATCATTGGTTGGGCTATAAAAGGGGAGCATAGCACGCGCCACAGGCAAGTGCATTGTCTTTTTTGGCAACTTGACCTGCGATAAGCGGGTTCGCACTACAGCCGGCACAGCGCGAAATACGGGAAATGTGTATAATGTCGGCTTGCGCTGATGACTGGACCCTGTTTTTGAAGGTCTGGCTCAGGTGTGCAGGGGATAGGAGCAGTGCGGCGCAGGGCCACCATTATTGATATTTTTGATATCGGTTATTCCACTTATCAATTATTCAGATAACGGGCCTTCGTGCATAATCTTGCTCTCCGCTGTGTCTTCACTGAACAACAATAGATTCAAGCCCGTTCTGGTACGGGCTTTTTTTCATTCCGCAATGTACATCGCTTATTTATCTGACCCGGCTTCGGCCCCGCGCTCCTCATGCCGGATGCGCGGGCTATGAACGTCACGATAGACAGGCGCCGCTGCCCTTGACGGCAGCCGCAACAATACGCTCCATCGAGTCCGGTTTCGCAGGCTTAGGTGGAATCATTCACTTCGCGCCGACACCATCTGGTCTCGCATTAAGAGATATCTCATGAAGAATACGCCAAAAACTTTAACGTTGTCCGCCAAGGCGCCACGCCCAGCCGCGGCGCCGCTTGCCGTACCCAAAACGACTTTATCTTACTTCATCGATAATGCGCAAGCGAATCCGGAAGCCACCGTCACGACGGCGCCGACCGTCGTCACCGTGGTGAAGAAAAGCCGCTCGCGCCTGGCTGCCGTGCCGCCGGCCGAAACGGTAGCGGAAGCCGCTGTTGCCGCGCCCGTGGCCGACGCCGCCGACGCCGTGGAAGCGGCGCCCGTCAAGACGCCGAGCGTCAAGGTGGCGCCAAGCGCCAAGGCGGCGCCTGCGCCGCGCAAGGTCAGCGAAAGCGCCGCCACGAACAAGGTGGTGACGGCAGCCCGTTCGAAAGTCGTGCGCGCCAAGCCAGAAGCGGCGCCCGTGACCATCATCACCGGCGCGCAAGTGGTCAGCAAGACCACGGACGCCGACGCCCTGGCCGCTATCGATACCTCGAATTACTTCTTGCCGACCGTCAAGGTGCCGGGCCGCCGTGGCCGCAAACCGAGCGAATTCACGCCGGAAAACGACGAAGTGGCAGCACTGAACGCCGTCGAGCGCGCCGAACTGAAGGCCGTCTCGAAAGCGCGCGACCGCAAGGCCAAGGGCGGCCTGGCCGATGCGCTGGGCGATCCGGAAGCATCGGCAGCGGACCTGGAACGCCGCCGCAAGCAGATCACGGGCTTGATCAACATGGGCAAGGAACGCGGTTTCCTCACCTATGCCGAGATCAATGACCAGTTGCCGGAAAACATCATCGATCCGGAAGCCATCGAAGGCATCATCGCCACCTTCAATGACATGGGCATCGCCGTCTACGAGCGCGCCCCTGACGCGGAAAGTCTGTTGTTGACCGACAACGTCGCCACCGTCACCAGCGACGATGAAGTGGAAGCGGCTGCCGCGACGGCCCTGTCGACGGTCGACTCCGACTTCGGCCGCACCACCGACCCCGTGCGCATGTATATGCGTGAAATGGGCGCCGTGGCGCTGCTGACGCGCGAAGGCGAGATCGAGATCGCCAAGCGCATCGAAGGCGGCTTGAAGGACATGATCCAGGCGATTTCCGCCTGCCCGACCACCATCGGCGAAATCGTTGCGCTGTCGCAAAAAATCGCGCGCGACGAAATCAAGGTCGATGAAGTGGTCGACGGCTTTGTCGATTTGAACGAAAGCAATGCCCCGGCGCCTGCCGCTGCCGCCGCGCCCGCCGCCGCCAGCGGTGACGACGAGGAAGAGGAAGAAGAAGCCGAGGAAGAAGACGGCGACGCCAATGGAGGCGCGGCCGGTTTCTCCAGCGAGCAATTGGCCCAGCTGAAAAAGAATGCGTTGGAGAAATTCAACGTCATTTCGACGCAGTACGACAAGATGCGCAAGGCGCCCGAGGGTTACAACTCGAAAGCCTACGTCAAGGCGCAGGAAGCCATTTCGCAGGAATTGCTGGGCATCCGCTTCACGGCCAAGGTCGTGGAAAAGCTGTGCGACACCCTGCGCGGCCAGATGGAAGAAGTGCGCCACATCGAGCGCGCCGTGCTGGAACTGTGCGTGAACAAATGCGGCATGCCGCGCGCCCACTTCATCAAGGTGTTCCCGGGCAATGAATGCGACCTGGAATGGGTCGACCGCGAAGTCGACTGCAAGTATCCGTACAGCGCCATCCTCAGCCGCAACGTGCCTGCCGTCAAGGAACTGCAAAAGAAGATGATCGACCTGCAAGCCCGCGTGGCCCTGCCGCTGGCAGACTTGCGCAAGATCAACAAGCAGATGGCTGCCGGCGAAAAGCGCGCGCGTCACGCGAAACGCGAAATGACGGTCGCCAACTTGCGCCTGGTCATTTCGATCGCCAAGAAATACATCAACCGCGGCTTGCAATTCCTCGACCTGATCCAGGAAGGCAACATCGGCTTGCTGAAGGCTGTCGATAAATTCGAATACCGCCGCGGCTACAAGTTCTCGACCTACGCCACCTGGTGGATCCGCCAGGCCATCACGCGTTCGATCGCCGACATGGCCCGCACCATCCGCGTGCCGGTGCACATGATCGAAACGATCAACAAGATGAACCGCATCTCGCGCCAGATCATGCAGGAAACGGGCAGCGAGCCGGACCTGGCGACCCTGGCCGTCAAGATGGAAATGCCGGAAAACAAGGTGCGCGAGATCATGAAGATCGCGAAAGAGCCGATTTCCATGGAAACGCCGATGGGCGAAGATGGCGATTCGCAACTGGGCGACTTCATCGAAGACAACACGACCCTGGCGCCGCTGGACGCCGCGCTGCACGCGTCGATGCGCAACGTGATCAAGGAAGTGCTGGACTCCCTGACGCCGCGCGAAGCGAAAGTGCTGCGCATGCGTTACGGCGTGGAAATGTCGAACGACCACACGCTGGAAGAAGTGGGCAAGCAGTTCGACGTGACGCGCGAGCGCATCCGCCAGATCGAAGCGAAAGCCATGAGCAAGCTGCGCCAGCCTTCGCGTTCGGACAAGCTGAAAACCTTCTTGACGCAAAATTAAGTAGTCAGCAGGCAATAAAAAAGAGGCGCAAGCCTCTTTTTTTTCGCCCTGGAATTGTCCTAGGCTTCGACGGCCTGGCTTTTGGCGATCGGCAGGCGGATGGCCAGCGCCGTGCCCCGCCCCTCCTGGCTGTCGATGCGCAGTTCGCCGCCCAGCGCGTGGACACGTTCGCGTATGCTCTTCAGGCCGAAGGTCGCCTTCTTGCCGTGGGCGTCCGGCTGCATGCCGATGCCGTTGTCGCTGATGCGCAGCACGATGGCATCCGTATCTTGCGCCAGCGCCACTTCCACTTCGCTGGCCTGGGCGTGGCGCACGATGTTCGACAGCGATTCCTGCAGCACGCGGAAGATGGCCGACGTCTGGCGCTGGTCCAGGCCCAGGTCGGGCGCCTCGCTGTCGAGCGAGAGCTGGTAGCGGATGGCGCCGCGGCTTTCCATCTGGCGTATCAGCCATTCGGCTGCCGGGCCCAGGCCCAGCTCCAGGGTACTGGGATGCAAGTCATTGATGATGGTGCGCACCGAGCGGATGGTGGCGTCGATGGTGTCGAGCACGCGCTGGGCGTGGCGGTGCAGGCGCGGGTGGGTCCTGGCCGTGCGCGCGTGCAGCAGCGACACGTCGATGCGCAGCACCATCAGGTTCTGGCCCAGGTCGTCATGAATGTCGAGCGCGATGCGACGCCTTTCCTCTTCCTTGATGGTCTGCTGGTGGTCGGTCAGTTCGCGCAGCTGGGCCAGGGTGCGCTGCAGGTTCTCCTCGTTGCGCTTGCTTTCCGTGATGTCGATGCCCATGGCGATGATCATCTGCGGCCGGCCTTGCGCATCGAAGATGGGTTTTTTATGCGTCTGCAGCAGGCGGTTTTCCTGCAGCCGCGCATTCCACACGAGTTCTTCGCGGATCACCACCTGGCGGCTGGCAAACGCTTCCTGGTCCGCCGCGTGGAATGCCTGGGTCTGGTCCGAGGGGAAGTGCTGCACGTCGCGTCCCTCGGCGATATCCTGGAACAGCACGCCCCATTGCTGCTCGCAGGCCTGGTTCATCAGCAGCATGCGCGAATCGGCGTCCTTCAGGAACAGCGACAGGGGCATCATGGAAATGATGTCCTGCAGCCGCTCTTCGCTGCGCGCCAGGGCTGCTTCCGTCTGCGCGCGCATGGCGATTTCCGCAGAGAGCTGGAGATTGACGTCGAGCAACTGGGCCGTGCGCAGGGCCACGCGGCTTTCCAGCTCCGCATGGGCGACGGTCAGCGCGTGTTCGGCCCGCTTGTGTTCCGTAATGTCGCTGGCCATGACCAGCGCTCCCGTCAGGGTGCCGCGCTGGTCGTACAGGCGGCGTCCGCTGAGCATGGCCCAGCGTTCCGAGCCGTCGCCATGCTGGTAATGCAGTTCTCCCATGCAACTATCCGTCGCCGTCTGGCGCAGCGGACACAGGCGCAGCAAGGTGGCTTCGTCGTGGAATTCGTCCATCGAGTGGTCCAGCAGTTGTTCCGAGGGGACGCCCAGCATGTCGCACAGGCGCTGGTTGACGTGCAGGATGCGGCCGTGCGCATCCGTTTGCCACATGCCGTCCTGCGCCGTTTCGCTCAGGTGCTGGTAGCGCATCAGGCTATCGTCGAGCTGTGCGCGCGTCAGGGCCAGGTGGCTGCGCAGCTTGCGCATCAGCCAGAGGACGGCGACGGCGGCGGCCAGCAGCAGCAGGGCCAGCCAGACATGCTGCCAGAAATCGAGTTCTTGCCAGGCCGCGCCGGCGAACCAGCCCAGCATGATCAGGATGAGGGCGCCGCAAGCGCCACTCAGGGTTTCAATCGACCATTTGCTCATCCGCGTCCCTGGCGTCGTGGTTGGCCGCTGCCGTGCGTCTGGCGCCGGAGAGGGGAAGGTATCCGACGCTAGTGTAATACCAATTGTTGTTTTCTTGAGAATATTTTTCCATTGGGCAAGCAAAAGGGCCGGCCCTTGCGGTGCCGGCCCTGTTTACCGATGGCAAGGCGGTGCGATCAGCCCGTGTTGCGCAGGCCGGCCGCCACGCCATTGATCGACAGCTGGATGCCGCGGTGCACCCTTTCGTCGATCCGGCTTTCCGCCGACAGGGCGCGGTTGCGCTTGATCAACTCCACCTGCAGGTGGTTCAGCGGGTCGAGATAGGCGAAGCGGTTCTGGATCGAACGGGCCAGCAGCGGATTGCCCGCCAGGCGTTCCGTGTTGCCGGTGATCAGCTCCAGGCAGCGCAGGGTGTTGCCGTGCTCGTCCGTGATGCGCTTGTAGATGCGTTCGCGCAAGCCCTGGTCCGCCACCAGTTCCGCATAGCGCGAGGCGATCGCCAGGTCCGTCTTGGCCAGCACCATGTCCATGTTCGACAGCAGTGTGGCGAAGAATGGCCATTCGGCGTACATGGCGCGCAGGGTGGCGATCTTGTCATCTTTCGCGGCGCCGTCGGCTTGATTGATCCACGTTTCGATGGCGCTGCCGAAGCCGAACCAGCCCGGCAGCAGCAAGCGGCACTGGCCCCAGGAAAAGCCCCAGGGAATGGCGCGCAAGTCTTCGATGCGCTGGTTGGCCTTGCGCGAGGCGGGGCGCGAACCGAGGTTCAGCTCGGCGATTTCCGCGATCGGCGTAGCCGAGAAGAAATATTCCGTAAAACCCGGCGTTTCATACACGAGGTGGCGGTAGGCGTGATAGGCGAGGTCCGACAGTTGCGCCATCACGGCTTCGAACTGCGCCAGCTGGCCGTTGCGGGCCGGATTGGCTTCCTGCGGCGCCAGGCTCGCTTCCAGGGTGGCGGCCACCAGCAATTCCAGGTTGCGCCGGCCGATTTCCGCGTTGGAAAACTTCGAGGCGATGATCTCGCCTTGCTCCGTCAGGCGGATCTGGCCGTTGACGGTGCCCGGCGGCTGGGCCAGGATGGCTTCGTAGCTGGGTCCGCCGCCACGGCCCACCGTGCCGCCGCGGCCATGGAACAGGCGCAGCTTGACGCCGGCCTTCTGGAAGTCGGCGACCAGCGCCAGTTCCGCCTTGTACAGTTCCCAGTTGGACGTGAGGAAGCCGCCATCCTTGTTCGAATCGGAATAACCGAGCATGACTTCCTGCAACTGTCCCTGCTTGGCGATCAATTGCTTGACCAAAGGCAAGGCCATGACCTGGCTCATGATGCCGGCCGCGCGCTGCAGGTCGGGGATCGTCTCGAACAGGGGGATGACCATCAGCTCGCAGATGCTGTCGCCAGTCTGCCAGTCGGTGCGCAGCAAGCCCGTTTCCTTTTGCAGCAGCAACACTTCCAGCAAGTCGGACACGGTTTCCGTGTGCGAAATGATGTAGTTGCGGATGGCCCGCGCGCCGTAGCGCTGGCGGATGTCGCGCGCTGCGCGCAGGATCGCCAGTTCGGAATCCGTTTCCGCCGCGTAGGCGATGTAGGGCGAGTACAGCAGGCGCGGCTGGGCCAGTTCGTTCAGCAGCAGCGCCTGCTTATCTTCCTCGGACAGGGCCGTGTAATCGGCGGCCACGCCGCTTTTCGCGAACAGGTCGGCCAGCACGCGCTCGTGCACGTCCGAGGTCTGGCGCATGTCCAGCGACGCCAGGTGGAAACCGAAGATGTCGGCCGCGCGCGCCAGGGTGGCCAGGCGCGGGCGCACGAGGGCGGCGCCGTGGTGCGATTCGAGCGAGGCGACGATGGTGCGCAGGTCGGCCACAAAGGCGGCCGCGTCCGGGTAGGCGGCCGCGGCGCCCACTTCCTTGCGCAGGATGTTGGTGGCGCCCAGGGCGCGGGCCGTGGCGGCCAGGCGCGCATAGATGCCGATCAGGGCGCGGCGGTACGGCTCGTCGCTGCGGTGCGGCGAGGCGTCGGGCGACTGGTCGGCCAGCGCCTGCAGTTCGGCGCTCACGCCCACCATCAGGGTGGAGACGGACAATTCCGCGCCCAGCGCGTGCGCTTCGTCGAGGTAAAAGTCGAGGATGGTGGTGGCGTGGCGCGCCAGCGCGTGCTGCATGGTGCCCGCGTTGACGTTCGGGTTGCCGTCGCGGTCGCCGCCGATCCAGCTGCCCATCTGCACGTAGGCGGCGTTGATGGGCTCGATCGTGCCGTCGCCGTTCGGGTATTCGGCGGCGATATCGTCCTCGATGTCGTCATACAGGCCCGGCAGTTCGCGCAGGAAGGTGATGCGGTAGTAGGACAGGGCGTTTTCGATTTCGTCGGCCACCGTCAGTTTCGAGTAGCGCAGCATGCGCGTCTGCCACAGGGTGGCTACGCGCGAGCGCAGCAGCTGCATGTTGGCGTGCCGCTCTTTCGGCGTCTGCGGCAAATCGCGCTCGGCCAGCAGGCGGGCGATGTCGTGCTCGGCGTCGAGGATGCTCTTGCGCTGCACTTCCGTCGGGTGGGCCGTCAGCACGGGGGCGATCAGGGCGTCCTGGAAAAAGGTGTCGACCGTCTTGCGCGGCACGCCGGCCAGGCGCAGTTTTCTCAGCGCGAAGCTGACGCTGCCCTTTTGCGCAGGCGAGCCGGCCAGCAGGTGGGCGCGGCGGCGGCGGATGTGGTGTTGATCTTCCGCAATGTTGGCCAGGTGCGAAAAGTAGGAAAAGGCGCGCACGACGGAAATCGTCTGTTCGCGGCTCAGTTCCTTGAGCATGGCGTCGAGTTCCAGCGCGGCGCCCGCGTCCGCTTCGCGGCGGAAGCGCACGGACGTCTGGCGTATGGTTTCCACCACATTGAAGACGGCGTCGCCTTCCTGTTCGCGCAGCACGTCGCCCAGCAGGCGGCCCAGCAGGCGGATGTCTTCTTTCAGCGGCGCGTCCTTGTCGGAGCCGGCCGCTGGAACTATTTCTGGTGCTACTGCGTCATTGAGCATAATAAAGAACCAAAGTAAGTGTAAAAGCAAGGGAATGTGGATCGCACCGGGCGTTTGGCCGCAGAGGGGAGGGGGCGCATGATAAAATTTGTGGTCTTCAACATGGACGCTAGCCTGACTTGGCCTTCTAGGCTAAGCGATAACGATTATAGCGACGCCAGGCGCCACCCGATACAAAATTGATATCAGACGGGCGAAATGGCAACGATAATGACAACGACAGCCACAGCGAAAGAACTTGTTTTGAAAGCATCCGAATTGACCCCGAACGAATTGAATATTCCTGCCCGCCTGGTGATCGCCACGCGCGAGAGCCGTCTTGCCATGTGGCAAGCTGAACATGTGCGCGCCCGCCTGGCCGCCCTGTATCCGCAGTGTAGCGTCGAAATTCTCGGCATGACCACACGCGGCGACCAGATTCTGGACCGCGCCTTGTCCAAGGTAGGCGGCAAGGGCCTGTTCGTCAAGGAGCTGGAAGTGGCGATGGAAGAAGGCCGCGCCGACCTGGCCGTGCATTCGCTGAAAGACGTGCCGATGGAGTTGCCGGAAGGCTTTGCCCTGGCCGCCATCCTCGAGCGCGAAGACCCGCGCGACGCGTTCGTGTCGAACGATTACGCCAGCCTGGCCGAGCTGCCGCACGGCGCCGTCGTCGGCACCAGCAGCCTGCGCCGCCAGTCGCTGATCGCCGCGCGCTACCCGCACCTGACGATTTTGCCCCTGCGCGGCAATCTCGATACGCGTTTGGGCAAGCTGGACCGTGGCGACTACGCGGCCATCATCCTGGCCGCCGCCGGCTTGAAACGCCTGGGCCTGGCGTCGCGCATCCGCGCCGTGCTGGCGCCGGAAGACAGCTTGCCGGCCGCCGGTCAGGGCGCCATGGCGATCGAGATCCGCAGCGGGCGCGCGGACGGCGCCGACCTGGTGCGCCTGCTGGCGCCGCTGAACCACACGGCCACGGCGCAAGCCGTCACGGCCGAGCGCAAGGTGTCGAAGATCTTCGGCGGCAGCTGCCAGATTCCGCTGGCCGCGTTCGCCACCGTCGAGGGCGGGCAGATGCGCTTGCGCGCCATGGTCGCCACGCCGGACGGCGCGCGCATGGCCAGCGCCGATGTTAGCGGTGCTGCCGGCGCGCCGGAACAGCTGGGCGAGCAAGTGGCCGAATTGCTGCGCGGGCAAGATGCCGCCGGCATCCTCGCCTCGTGCGCAGTCACGCCCGACAACCATGAAGGCCTGGCGCCGCATGCCTGACACCGTGGTGATCACGCGGCCCGCGGCGCAAGCGGGGCCGCTGGCCGCCCGGATCGCGGCGCTGGGCTTGCCCGTGCAACTGCTGCCGCTGCTGGAAATCCACGCGCTTGACGGCGCAGAGGAATGCGCGCGGCTGCAAGCCGTGCTGGCCCGCCTGCGCGATTACGACCTGGTGGCGTTCGTCTCGCCCAACGCCATCGATTGCGTCTTTGCGCATCTGCCCGCCTGGCCCCCCGGCCTGCCGCTGGCCGTGGTGGGCGAGGGCAGCCGGATGGCCCTGGGCGCGCATGGCGTCACGGACGCCAACGCGACCATCACGAGTCCGCTGGACACGGCGCGCAGCGACTCTGAACATTTATTGTTGGCGCTGGACTTGCCGGCCCTGCGCGGCAAGCGCGTGCTGATCGTGCGCGGCGATGGCGGACGCGATTACCTGGCCGACGGCTTGCGCGCGGCGGGAGCCAGTGTCGAGTTCGTTACGGCCTACCGCCGCAAGGTGCCAAGGCTGACGCCCGCCTTGCGGGCGACCCTGGAAAACCTGTTGCAGCATAATAATGACTGGATCATCACCAGCTCGGAAGCGCTGCGCGGCTTGCTGGCGCTGCTGGGCGAAATGGATGCTGAAAAGGCAGCTGTTGTGAAAATGCAACAGCAGCATCTGATCGTGCCGCACGCCCGCATTGCACAAACGGCGGCGGCCCTGGGTTTTGCCCGAGTCACCTTGACAGGATCAGGCGACGCAGGAGTGCTCGCCGCGTTACAATCACGACCATGAACGAAATGCCTACACTCTCCGAACCGAATGCAACGCCTGGCAGCGCCGTGAAGACGGCGCCGCAGGCGGCCGACCAACCTGCCGGCCGCGCGCCGACCCTGCTGGAACAGCTGCAAAAGCCCATGAGCATCGCCGTCATCGTGCTGGCCGTGCTGCTGGCTGCGCAAAGCTGGTCGACCAGCAAGCAGATCCGCAACCTGCGCGAAGAAGTGGCCAAGCGCCTGCAAAAAGGCGATGTCAGCAATGCCGAAACGGGCGTGCTGGCGCGCAACGTGCAAGAAGGCACGAAAGAGCTGCAAATCAAGGTGGGCGCGCTGGAAAACCGCCAGAGCGAAACGCAAAGCCAGCAGCTTGCGCTGGAACAACTGTACAACGACTTGTCGAAGAACCGCGACGAGTGGGCGCTGACGGAAATCGAGCAAGTGCTGTCGACGGCCAGCCAGCAGCTGCAACTGGCCGGCAACGTGCCCGGCGCGCTGATCGCCCTGCAAAACGCGGACCGCAGCCTGTCGCGTTCCGACAAGCCGCAATTCATCACCATCCGCCGCGCCATCGGGCGCGACATGGAAAAATTGAAAGCCCTGCCCAGCGTCGATTCGACGGGCGTGGCCCTGCGCCTCGACGCCGTGATCGCCCAGGTCGACTCGCTGCCGATGCTGTCCGACGAAACCCCGGCCTTGCCGGCCGCACCGGAAAAACCGGGCAAGGCCAAGCCCGTGCGCGATGCGAGCGGCAAGCTGATGGGGCCGCCTGCGCCGGAACCGCTGCTGCAAAAAGTGCGCGACGGCTTCAATACCTGGAGCGGCGACATGTGGGCCGACGTGCGTCAATTGATACGCATCCGCCGCGTCGATACGCCGGAAGCACTGATGCTGTCGCCGACGCAATCGTATTTCTTGCGTGAAAACGTCAAGTTGCGCCTGCTCAATGCCCGCATGGCCTTGTTGTCGCGCAATGAAACGGCTTTCCGCAACGATTTGATCGCCGCACAGGATGCGCTGGCCAAGTATTTCGACACCCGCGCCAAGAGCACGCAGACGGCGCAAGCCCTGCTGCGCCAGGTGCAGGGCAGCAACCTGGCCATCGAAATGCCAACCTTGTCCGACAGCCTGACGGCTGTGCGCAACTACAAAGCGAAGTCCTGAGCCCATGCGTCTATTTCTCTGGTTACTCGCCCTGATGGCCGCGGCGATCGGTATCGCCGTGACGGCCCGTTTCAACCCCGGCAACGTGGTGCTGTTCTATCCGCCATACCGCATCGATTTGTCGCTGAATTTCTTCCTGCTGCTGCAGGTCGTGCTGTTCGTGCTGCTGTACCTGCTGGTGCGCGCCGTGCGCGCCACCGTGCGCATGCCGGCGCAAGTGGCGGCCTACCGCCAGCGCAAGCGTGAGCGCGACGGCAACAAGGGCTTGCGCGAAGCCTTGAAAGCCCTGTTCGAAGGCCGTTTCGGCCATGCCGAGAAGGCCGCCTTGCGCGCCGCCGAGCTGGAAGAGAACGCCGGCCTGGCCGCGCTGATCGGCGCGCGCGCCGCGCACCGCATGCGCCAGTCCGAACGCCGCGACAGCTGGCTGTCGCGCGTTGAAGGCGATGCCAGCCTGAAGACGGCCCGCTTGATGACGGTGACGGAATTGCTGGTCGACGACCACCAGCCGGAAGCGGCCCTGGCCGCCGTGCGCGAACTCAATGCCAGCGGCACGCGCCACATCCACGCGCTGCAATGGTCGCTGAAAGCCGAGCAGCAGGCGAAGAACTGGCCGGAAGTGCTGCGCCTCGTGCGTTCGCTCGACAAGCACCGCGCGCTACATCCGGCCCTGTCGTCGCGCCTGCGCGAACTGGCCTACGACCATCTGCTGTCCGACCCCTCGCATGACGCCGAGTCGCTGATGCGCGTGTGGTCCACCGTGCCAAGCGCCGACCGGGTCAAGCCGTACATCGCCTGCCGCGCCGCCACGGCCCTGAATGCGCGCGGCCTGCACGATGAAGCGCGCCTCGTGTGCGAAGAGTCGCTGGCCGCCGACTGGGACGAGCGCGTCGTGCGCGCCTACCGCGAAGCGGCGGCGCCAAGCGGCACGCCGGCCCTGCTGCTGCAGATCGAGCATTGCGAGCAATGGATGAAACAGCGTCCGCTGGATGCGGAACTGGCGCTGACCCTGGGTACCTTGTGCCTCAAGCAAAAACTGTGGGGCAAAGCCCAGCGCCACCTGGAGCAGGCTTTGTCGGATGCGAACGAGCCGCAAATGGTGCGCGACGCCCACCTGAAGCTGGCGCAGATGCACGACGCCCTGCAGCAGACGGAACAGGCTGCAGCGCATTACCGGCAGTGCGCACTGGCTACCATCCTGTAAGCCGTTTTGTAAGCCAATTGTCCAGACGTAAAAAAGCCGTTCAGTGCAGACTGAACGGCTTTTTCTTTGTGCGCACTCCATGGCGGAGTGCGCTGCTACCTGACTAACTTACTTCTTCGTTACCGCAGTGCCTTCCGGCAAGGCATACGCGACCAGGGTGTCGCTCATCTTCGTGCCCAGCGAACCGTGGCCGCCGGCCATGACGACGACGAACTGGCGTCCCGACTTGTTCGACACATAGCTCATCGGCGTAGCCTGGCCGCCGGCTGGCAGGCGGGCTTTCCAGATCACTTTGCCGTTGCTGACGTCGTAGCCGCGGATGTAGTAGTCGAGCGTGCTGCTGAGGAAGGTCACGCCGCCGCCCGTGGTGACCATGCCGCCCAGGCTGGGTACGCCCAGCGGCAAGGGAATCGGCACGGGGCCGCTGTCGCGCGTGGTGCCGTTCTTGTGCATCCACACTTTCTTCATGGTGCGCAGGTCGACGGCGGCCACATAGCCCCACGGCGGTGCCTGGCATGGGAAGCCCAGCGGCGACAGGAAGGCCTTGATTTCCACGGCGAACGGTACGCCCGTCTGCGGCTGCAAGCCCATTTCGCCACCCGTGCCGCCCTTGGCCGTCGTTTCCGCGCGCGGCACGAGTTTTTCCAGGAAGCCCATGTAGTCAGGGTTGACGATCAACAACTGGCGCACGGGGTCGATGGCCGCGCCACCCCATTCGAAGATGCCCAGCGGACCCGGCGAGATGACGGCGCCCTTGCCGGCCGTTTGCGGCGTGAACGGGCCTTCATAGCGGCGTTCCTTGAAGATGATGCGGCAAGCGAGCTGGTCGAACGGCGTGGTGCCCCACATGTCCGCTTCGCTGATATTGCGCTCTGGCAAGAAGGTCAGGGCCGAGAACGGCTGCGTGGGCGACAGGGTGTCGCCGGCGGCAGGATTGCTCGTCGGTACGGGTTTTTCCGGCGCCGGCACGACCAGGCTGCCGTCGCGGCGGTCGATCACGTAGATGTCGCCGCGTTTCGTCGTGGCAACAACAGAGGGCACTTTGCCCTTCGGCGTGTCGATGTCGACCAGGCTCGGCTGGCCGCCGATGTCCATGTCCCAGATATCGTGGTGCACGGTCTGGTAGACCCAGCGTACTTTACCCGTCGCCAGGTCCAGCGCGACGATGGCGCTGTTGAATTTCTCGCCATTCTTGTTGCGGTTGCCGCCCCAGGTATCAGGGGTTTCATTGCCCATCGGAATGTAGACCATACCCAGCTTTTCATCGATGCTGGCCACGCCCCACGAGTTGGGCGAGTTGTTGGTGTAGTTCTTGCCTTCAGGGAAAGGCGCCGTATCTTCCGGCGTGGCCGGGTCCCAGTTCCACATCAGCTTGCCGGTGACGGGATCGTAGCCGCGGATCACGCCCGATGGCTCTTCCGTCGAATGGTTGTCCGTCACGCTGGCGGCGATCACGGCCATTTTCTGCGAGACTGCCGGCGGCGACGTTGGCATCAGGAAACCGCGCTTGATCATGGCCATGTTTTTATACAGGTTGACGACGCCGTTGTTGCCAAAGCTCTTGCACGACTCGCCCGTATCGGCATTGACGGCGATCATGGTGCCGTCCATGGTCGGCGCCAGGATGCGGCGCGGGCATTCCATGCCGGCAGCTTCGGGAGCCGGATTGTTCTTCGCGCGGCCCGCGTTCACGTCCCAGTAGGCCACGCCACGGCAGATCATGTGCTGGTAGCTGGCCGCATCGCGGTTGATCTTTGGATCGTGGCGCCAGATTTCCTTGCCCGTGTCCGGGTTCAGGGCGATGACGATGTTGTGCGGCGTGCACAGGTACAGCATGTCATTGACCTTCAGCGGCGTGACTTCGTTGGCGATCTCGCCCGGGTCGTTCGGTCCCTTGAAGTCGCCCGTGTGATAGGTCCAGGCTTCTTTCAGGCCGGAAATATTGGCGGGCGTGATTTGCGCGGCCGGGGCATAGCGGTCGCCATAGCCGGAGCGGCCATACGCGGACCAGTCGTTGTGCTCGACGCCGGGCGCGAAATCGCCGGAGGCCGTGGCGGCCATGTTTTCGGCCGGCACGTCGCCATGCAGGTCATGGTAATCCTGGAACAGGGCGATGACGCCGGCGATGACGGTCAGGGCCACGGCGGCGGAGAGGGCCGTCTTGCCCGCTTGCGGCTGTTTCGCTGCGTCGGCGGGAGGGGCCAGGCGGCGGCTGACGAAGGGCAGCAGCAGCCAGACGGCGGCGGCAAACCAGATGTCCAGGCGCGGCAACAATTGCCACCAGTCGAATTTCACTTCAATGAGGGACCAGATGAGGGTGGCGAGCAGCAGCAGCGCCATGAACGGTTGCGCGCTGCGCTTGCCCTGGAATACCAGCGCGCCGGCGATCAGCATGCCTATACCGGCCAGCAAGTAGTACCAGGAGCCGCCGAGCGTGGCCAGCCAGATGCCGCCGCCCAGCAGGGCGAGGCCAAACAGAATGAAAATAACGCCGGTGACCTTTAATAAAGGACCGGGCCGGAAAGAGGGAATCATCATATTCCTTTTTGCAAGGATTTATCGGTGGCGCGTGATGCGCCATATTGAATTCAGGGAAGGCGTCGATTGCAGAATATACAAAGTTTGGAATCACCAGAATGTGACAGTTTATCAGAATTGATGATTGTCTTCCGGTAGCGCCATTTTTTGGCGGGGCTCTTGTTTGAATCAAATAAACGCTTCAAATAAGAACAAATATTATGCTGGATAACGGTGTTGCGGGGCTGGCAGGCCGCCTGGAGGGGGGAGGGCGGGGTGTCGCGCAATAATGCAGGGGCGCTGCGGAATGAATGAGAATAAAACTGTTGTTATAAGTGGCTGCAAAAAATGCAATGCGGATTATAATAACCATGCCTGGCGTGTGGCGATATTCAAATGAAAATACGCAGATATTCCATCGGCATTGATTCAAGGCGTCGGTAGTATTGCTTAGGTGTTTATACTTATTATTGCTGATGGTTTGTTTATTCTCTCGATGGCCGGCTGCGCGCGCCGGCGGGCCATGCACGCCACTGTTGCTGGCTGGACGCGCAAAACGCCGGCGGGCCGCTGCTGCATCGCACAAGCTGCCTGTACTTCGCTATAATTGCGCGGTTAAAACACAATCCGCTAATGAGGAACCCCATGAGTTTGAATAACGTCTCTTCCGGCCGCGATCTGCCGAACGATTTCAACGTCGTCATCGAAATCCCGATGAACGCCGATCCGATCAAGTACGAAGTCGACAAGGAAAGCGGCGCGATTTTCGTCGATCGCTTCATGGGTACCGCCATGCATTACCCGTGCAACTACGGCTACGTGCCGAACACCCTGTCGCCGGACGGCGACCCGGTCGACGTGCTGGTCATCACCCCGTTCCCGCTGATCCCGGGCGTGGTCGTGCGCTGCCGTCCTATCGGCGTGCTGAAAATGACCGACGAGTCGGGCGAAGACGCGAAAGTGCTGGCCGTGCCAGTCGACAAGGTCCTGTCGATCTACAGCCACTGGCAAAAGCCGGAAGACCTGAACGAACTGCGCTTGCGCCAGATCCAGCATTTCTTTGAGCACTACAAGGATCTGGAAAAAGGCAAATGGGTCAAGATCGACGGCTGGTATGGTCCTGAAGTGGCCAAGGAAGAAATCCTGAACGGCGTTGCCGCCTTCAAGACCGACGCCGCCAAAGCCTAAGAACACCCGGTAAGAAAAACGCTCCCCGCCTGCGATGGCCGGGAGCGTTTTTTTATGCGCGAAACGGGCTGTGCTCGTTCAATTCATCGAGGTAGGCATCGATGCCACCCCGTTCGCGCTCGAGGAAGCGTTGCACGGCGTCCGCAAAGGCCGGGTGCGCCAGCCAGTGGGCGGACCAGGTCTTTTGCGGCAGGAAGCCGCGCGCCATCTTGTGCTCGCCCTGGGCGCCCCCTTCGAAGGTGGCGATGCCGTTGGCGATGCAAAACTCCAGCGGCTGGTAATACGCCGTCTCGAAATGCAGGCAAGGCACGTGTTCGAGTGCGCCCCAGTAGCGGCCATACAGGGTGTCGGCCGTGTGGATCACCAGCGAGGCGGCAATGGCCCGGCCTTCGCGCTCCGCGATCACCAGGAGTATGTTCTTCGGCATGCTGAGGGCTATGCGCCGGAAGAAGTCCAGGCTCAGGTAAGGCGAGGAGCGGTGTTCCGCGTAGGTATTGCTGTAGCAGCGGTGGAACAGTTTCCAGTCGGCATCTGTCGCCTCCACCCCGCGCACCTGACGCATGACGACGCCCGCTTCCTGCACCTTGCGCCGCTCGGCGCGGATATTCTTGCGTTTCTTGTGTTCCAGGGTGGCGAGGAATTGCTCGAAATCCGTGTAGCCCGGATTGAGCCAGTGAAACTGCACGCCACTACGCATCAGGTAGCCGGCTTCCTCCAGCTGGCGCGCCTCGCTTTCCGGCGGGAACAGGATGTGGCAGGACGATACCTCGCTGGCTTGTTGCTGCGCCTGCAGGAAGGCCAGCAGGGCCGCGCGCGCCTGGCCATCGCGGGCCAGCAAGCGCGTGCCGCTGACGGGCGTAAACGGTATCGCGGACAGCAGTTTCGGGTAATATTCGAGACCATGTTGCTGATATGCATCGGCCCAGGCCCAGTCGAACACGTATTCGCCGTACGAGTGCAGCTTCAGGTACAGGGGCAGGGCGGCGGCCAGCACCTCGCCTTGCCACAGCACCAGGTAATTCGGTTGCCAGCCCGTGTCCGCGCTGGCGCAGCCGGACTCGTGCAGTGCGTGCAAAAAGGCGTAGGAAAGGAAGGGAGTGGCGTCCGCCTGGCTTGCCAGCAGTTCAGACCAGGCCGCTTCGCCAATTTCAGCCAGGGTAGTGACGATAGCCGTGCGATAATTCATTGTTGTAGTGTGCATTCATCACTCTCGGGGCGCCGCCATCGGCCTGCGCGCCCCTGTCTTGTTTAATAGAACGAAATATCCATCATCATCATGACAGTCAAAGTCGCAATTGCTCAAATGAATAGTACGGTCGGCGATCTGGCCGGCAACCGTGCCAAGATCTTCGATCTTTCCCGCCGCGCGTTCGAGGCGGGCGCCGATATCGTGCTCACGCCGGAACTGTCGCTGGTCGGCTATCCACCCGAGGACCTGTTGCTGCGCAATGCATTCTACGCAAAAACGCAGGAAGCGTTTGCGGGACTGGCTGCCGACCTGGCCCAGTTCAAGGATTTGCACGTGGTGGTGGGCTTGCCCCTGCAGGACGAGAAGGGCGTGCGCCACAATGCCGCCTCCGTGCTGCTGAACGGCGAAGTGCTGGGCACCTACCGCAAGCACGACTTGCCGAATACGACCGTGTTCGATGAAAAACGTTACTTTACGTCGTCCGACCAGGCTTTCGTGTTTGGCGTGAAGGGCGTGCGTTTCGGCATCAATATCTGCGAAGACACGTGGTTCGAGCATGCGCCGATGCGCGCCCGCGCGGCCGGCGCGCAAGTGCTGCTGGTGCCGAACGGCTCGCCCTACCACATGAACAAGCAGCATCTGCGCTATGAAACCATGCGCAAGAACGTCAGCGCGCAAGGCATGGCCCTCGTGTACGCCAACCTGGTCGGTGGCCAGGATGAGCTGATTTTCGACGGCGACTCGTTTGTCATGGATGCGGCCGGCACGATCTGCGCCCAGCTGCGCCATTTCGGGGAAGACTTGCAGGTCGTCGATTTCGACGGCGCCACCCCCGTATCGCAGCCGCTGGCCGCACCGTTGACCACCGAAGCGCAGGTGTACCAGGCGCTGGTGCTGGGCGTGCGCGACTATATAGGCAAGAACGGCTTCCCTGGCGTGCTGATCGGCATGTCGGGCGGCGTCGATTCCGCGCTGACCCTGGCCATCGCCGTCGATGCGCTGGGCGCCGACAAGGTGCGCGCCGTCATGATGCCGTCGCAATTTACGGCCGATATCTCGTGGATAGACTCGCGCGACATGGTAAAACGCCTCGATGTGCGCTACGATGAAATTCCGATCAAGCAAACTTTCGACGCTTTCCGCGCCACCCTGGCCGAGGAGTTCGCGGGACTGGCGGAAGACGCGACGGAAGAGAATATCCAGGCGCGCATCCGCGGCACCTTGCTGATGGCCCTGTCGAACAAGCATGGCAGCATCGTCTTGACGACGGGCAACAAGAGCGAGATGGCCGTCGGCTATTGCACCCTGTACGGCGACATGGCGGGCGGCTTTGCCGTGATCAAGGATATCGCCAAGACCCTCGTCTACCGCCTGTGCGCGTACCGCAACAGCGTGTCGGACGTGATTCCCGAGCGCATCCTGACGCGCGGACCGTCGGCCGAGCTGCGCGCCGACCAGCTGGACCAGGATTCCTTGCCGCCGTATGAAATACTCGACGGCATCATGCAGTTGTACATGGAAGAAAATCGGCCGATCGCCGACATTATCGAGGCTGGCTACCCGCCGGCCGACGTGGCGAAAATCACGCGCCTGATCAAGATCAATGAATACAAGCGGCGCCAGTCGCCGGTGGGCATCCGCGTCACGCACCGTGGCTTCGGCCGCGACTGGCGTTACCCCATTACGTCGAAGTTCTACGAGTAAGCAGCCATCTGTCCACAATCCAACAATTTTAAGGAGTAGCCATGAAACAGATTACCGCCATCATCAAACCATTCAAGCTCGACGAAGTACGCGAGGCCCTGGCCGATGTGAACGTGACGGGCTTGACCGTGACGGAAGTGAAGGGCTTTGGCCGCCAGAAAGGCCATACCGAGCTGTACCGTGGCGCCGAGTACGTGGTCGACTTCTTGCCGAAAGTCAAAGTCGAAGTGGTGGTGGACGACAGCGTGTCGGAACTGGTGGTCGATGCCATCATCAAGGCGGCCCGCACGGGCAAGATTGGCGATGGCAAGATCTTCGTGCGCGACGTGGAGCAGGTCATCCGCATCCGTACGGGCGAAACGGGTCCAGACGCCGTCTAGCACCAGCCATAAGCTACTGCGCGTCGTGCTTTGCGGCCTGCGATGCTCACCGTGCTTCAGCACGGTTGCGCTTCTTAGCCACAAATCGCTGCCGCTCGCTACGCTTCTGGCAGGCGCTATGTAGATGTTCTTCAGCAGACCGTAGGTCGGATTAGCGCCAGCGCGTAATCCGACATGAGTTGCTAATAATATTATGGATTACGCATCAGCACCGTTCAGCGCCCCAAGCGCATGTCGAATTTCCAGCATATCAGGCGCAGAATCGTGATGCCGCTGGCGCTGGTCCACAGCGCAAAGTCGTGCTCGGCGCCGAAGTGCATCTGCAATAAATAAGCCCAGCAGCCGAAAAACGCGCAGATGGCGTAGGGTTTGCCGTCGCGAAACACCATCGGCACTTCGTTACAGACGATGTCGCGCATCACGCCGCCGAAAATCCCCGTAATCACCCCCATCATCGAGGCAATAAAGATCGGCATGCCGGCGCGCATGGCTTCAGCCACGCCCGCGATGGCGAACATGCCCAGGCCGATGGCGTCGGCGATGACGATCAGGCGTTCCGAGACGATCTGGCGCAAATGCTGGATCAGGGGCGCGGCCGTCAGGGCCAGCACGAAGATCAAAATTGCGTATTCCTGGTGCGACACCCAGAACAGGGGCCGCTTGTCGAGCAGGATGTCGCGCAGGGTGCCGCCGCCGAATGCCGTGATGAAGGCCACGACGAACACGCCGACCAGGTCCATGCGCTTGCGGCGCGCTTCGATGAAGCCGGAAAACGCGCCCACCAGGATGGCGATGACCTCAATGATCTTGATCAGCGAGCCAGGCGGCAATTGGGGTGGCATCATGGGTGGAGCGCTTGAGCAGGAAATAATTGTCACAGGTTAACATGACACGGCCCCGAATGGTGACAAACGGGGCCGTGTGCAGTGCGGAACTGGTGACTGAATTGTAATTGCTTGCTGTCAAGCCTAGCGGATGGGCTGCAGCGCTGCGGAGAGCAGCACGACGAGGGCGCCATCGCCCCCTTCGGAGCGGCGCGCCTGGCAAAAGGCGATGACTTCATCCTTTTGCACGAGCCAGCTGTGCACCATCGATTTCAAGACCGGTTCCTGGCCTTTCGAGCCGAAACCCTTGCCGTGGATCACGCGCACGCAGCGCAGCTTGCGCCTTGTCGCCTGGTTCAGGAAGGCGCCGATGCCGTCGCGCGCCTCGTCGCGGCGCAAGCCGTGCAAGTCCAGCTCGTCCTGCACGGGCCAGTGGCCCTTGCGCATCTTTTTCACGACGTCCGGTCCCACGCCGGGGCGGGCGTAGTTCAGGGCGGGATCGTTTTCCAGATAATGGTCGACTTCGAACAAGTCCGACAGCGATTCGCGCAGCACGGCCGCATCGTCCTCTTCCGGCGACAGCTTGCGGGCCGGCTGCTGGGCCGCCATGGCGCCCGCCTTGGGCAGGCTGGGCACGTAGCGGTCCGATTCGGGCAGGCGCTTGACGCCGCCGATGCTGGCCTTGAACAGATTGCTTTCCACGGCCTGGACCTTGGCCTGTTGGGCGCGCGCCGCTTGCTCGGCTGCGCGCGCATCGGCCTGTTCCTTGAGCTGCTTGCTGACCGCTTTCAGGTCGGCAAAGTCTTTCATCGACGCCATGCGACGCTTACTCCTGGCCTTCCAGGTAGCGCTGGGCGTCCAGTGCTGCCATGCAACCCGTGCCGGCGCTGGTGATGGCCTGGCGGTAGATATGGTCTTGCACGTCGCCGGCCGCAAACACGCCCGGCGCGCTGGTGGCGGTGGCCATGCCTTCCAGGCCCGTCTTGGTCTTGATGTAGCCGTTGTGCATCTCCAGCTGGCCTTCGAAGATGCCCGTGTTCGGCTTGTGGCCGATGGCGATGAACACGCCATGCACGCTCAATGCTTCGACCTTGCCGTCGATGGTCGACTTGATGTTCAGGCCCGTCACGCCGCCTTCGTTGCCCGTCACTTCATCCAGAGTGTGGTTATATTTCAACACGATCTTGCCTTCGGCAACCTTGGCGTTCAGGCGGTCGATCAAGATCGCTTCCGCGCGGAACTTGTCGCGCCGGTGGATCAGCGTGACTTTATTGGCGATGTTCGACAGGTACAGCGCTTCCTCGACGGCCGTATTGCCGCCGCCGACGACGGCCACTTCCTGGTTGCGGTAGAAGAAGCCATCGCAGGTGGCGCAGGCGGACACGCCCTTGCCCATGAATTCCGCTTCCGATGGCAGACCCAGGTATTGCGCGGATGCGCCCGTGGCGATGATCAGGGTGTCGCACGTGTATTCGTGGCTGTCGCCCTTCAGGCGGATCGGTTTTTCATTCAGGAAAGTGGTGTGGATGTGGTCAAACACGATTTCCGTATTGAAACGCTCGGCGTGCTGCAGCAGGCGCTGCATCAGGTCCGGACCTTGCACGCCCATCGGGTCGCCTGGCCAGTTTTCCACGTCGGTGGTGGTCATCAGCTGACCGCCTTGTTCCACGCCGGTGACCAGCATCGGGTTCAGGTTGGCGCGGGCGGCGTAGACGGCGGCGCTGTAGCCGGCTGGGCCGGAGCCGAGGATCAAAACGCGGGCGTGTTTGGTAGTGGTCATAATGAGGCTTCTCTATGAGTGGGGTCTATCCGAATTGGGGGCATACGCGCGAAGAACAAGGGCGTATTGCGCTTGCGCAAGCAATCCACGATTATAGACCAAGCCGCCTGTAGCGACGAATCGTGGGGCCGTCCGGGGCATATATGGCTTAGAATACTTCCTTATTATGGGAAATTCCCTTTCAGAAACATTTTTCACCTTGCAGCGCTTCCCAGAATGACTAAACCAGCCCAGGCCAATCAAAATAGCTACACCCGAAAACCGGTCGAACGCCGGCCCCTGCCCAACCGGCTGGTGCGGCTGTTGTCCGAGGCGCGCTGGTTCGCGCTGGCCGCGTTTGCCTTGTATTTCGTGCTGATCCTGGCCAGCTTCAACAAGCTTGACCCTGGCTGGTCGCATGCCACCAACGTCGACAAGGTCGCCAACCTGGGCGGCAAGCTCGGTGCCACCTTTTCCGACCTGTTGCTGTACATCTTCGGCTTTTCCGCCTGGTGGTGGTGCGTGTGGCTGCTGCGCACGGTGTGGCATGGCTACCGGCGCCTGAGTAAGCGCTTCCTGCTGGAAGAGGAAGAGGTGGAGCGCGAGCACCATGTCGAGATGCTGATCCGCATCGTCGGCTTCTCCATCATGCTGATCGGCAGCATGGGTCTCGAATACCTGCGCATGGCGAAAAGCCTGCACGTGCAGCTGCCGCGCGATCCGGGCGGCGTGCTGGGCCAGCTGGTGGGGCACTCGGCCCACGTGGCGTTCGGTTTCACGGGCGCCACTTTATTGCTGTTGCTGCTGTTTGGCCTGGGTTTCAGCCTGTTCTTCCATGTGTCTTGGCTGCAAGTGGCCGAGCGCATCGGCGGCGCCATCGAAGATGCCTTCAACTGGTTCGTGCTGCGCTACCAGGACCGCGAAGACCGCCGCCAAGGCGAAGTGGCCGCCGTGCGCCGCGACGAAGTGGTGGTCATCGAGCGGGCCAAGCACGTGGAAAAGCACGTGGCCGCGCCGCCCGTGAAGATCGAGCCGCAGGTTGTGACGGTGGTGAAATCCGAGCGCGTGGAAAAGGAACGCCAGGCTCATTTGTTCGAGAACCTGGGCGATGGCAAGCTGCCGCCCTTGTCGCTGCTGGACGAGGCGCCACCCGTGGTGGAAACGGTTTCCGTGGAAACCCTGGAATTTACGAGCCGCCTGATCGAAAAGAAATTGTCCGACTTTGGCGTGGATGCCAAGGTAGTGGCCGCTTACCCCGGCCCCGTGGTCACGCGCTATGAAATCGAGCCGGCCACGGGCGTCAAAGGCAGCCAGATCGTCGGCCTGGCGCGCGACCTGGCCCGTTCGCTGTCGCTGACGTCGATCCGGGTCGTGGAAACCATTCCCGGCAAGAATTACATGGCCTTGGAATTGCCGAACAGCAAGCGCCAGATCGTGCGCCTGACGGAAATCCTCGGCTCCAAGGTCTACAACGATGGTGTGTCCAGCCTGACGATTGCGCTGGGCAAGGATATCGCCGGCAAGCCCGTCGTGGCCGATTTGGCCAAGATGCCCCACTTGCTGGTGGCCGGTACCACCGGTTCCGGTAAATCCGTGGGCATCAATGCGACCATCCTGTCGCTGCTGTACAAATCCGACCCGCTCGACGTGCGTTTGATCCTGATCGATCCGAAGATGCTGGAAATGTCCGTCTACGAAGGCATTCCGCACTTGCTGGCGCCCGTCGTGACGGACATGCGCCAGGCTGGCCATGCGCTGAACTGGGCCGTGAACGAGATGGAACGCCGCTACAAGCTGATGAGCAAGATGGGCGTGCGTAACCTGGCCGGCTACAACGCGAAGATTGCCGACGCGAAAAAGCGCGAAGAACACATCCCGAATCCGTTCAGCCTGACGCCGGATTCGCCGGAACCGCTGGAAAAACTGCCGACCATCGTCATCATCATCGACGAACTGGCCGATTTGATGATGGTGGTGGGCAAAAAAGTCGAGGAATTGATTGCGCGTATCGCGCAAAAGGCGCGCGCCGCCGGTCTGCACTTGATTCTGGCCACGCAGCGCCCATCTGTAGACGTGATCACGGGCTTGATCAAGGCCAACATTCCTACGCGTATCGCCTTCCAGGTGTCGTCGAAGATCGACTCGCGCACCATTCTGGACCAGATGGGCGCGGAAACCCTGCTGGGCATGGGTGACATGCTGTACATGCCGCCCGGCACCGGCTTGCCGATGCGCGTGCACGGCGCGTTCGTGTCCGATGAAGAAGTGCACCGCGTCGTCAGCCATTTGAAGCTGCAGGGCGAACCGAATTACATCGAGGGCATCCTCGAAGGCGGCACGCTGGAAGGCGACGGCGCCGAAGGCGGCGCGCCGGGCGAGGGCGGCGGCGAGGCCGATGCCCTGTACGACCAGGCGGTGGCGGTGGTGCTGAAAAACCGCCGCGCCTCGATTTCGCTGGTGCAGCGTCATTTGCGCATCGGCTACAACCGTGCCGCCCGTCTGCTCGAGCAGATGGAGCAGAGCGGGGTGGTATCAACCATGCAATCCAATGGCAACCGGGAAATCCTGGTGCCGGCGGCAAGTGCCGAACAAGGGTAAAGAATGAAAAGCAATACTTTCGCAGCAAAAATGATGATCGGCGCGGCCAGCGTTGCCTGCAGCCTGCTGTTCGCGGCCAGCGCCTCGGCCAGCGCGCTTGAACAATTCAAGAGCTTTGCGGCCGGCACCAAGTCGGCCAAGGGCGAATTCGTGCAGCGGCAAGTCAAGAAGGCGGACGCCAGCGGCAAGGCGAAAGTGTCGACGCCCGCCAGCGGCACGTTCGAGTTCGCCCGTCCGGGCAAGTTCATCTGGACCTACCTGAAGCCGTACGAGCAGTTGCTGCAAGCCGATGGCGACAAGCTGTATATCTACGACAAGGACTTGAGCCAGGTGACGGTCAAGAAACTGGGCGACGCGCTCGGTTCCTCGCCGGCGGCCATCTTGTTCGGCAGCAACGACCTGGAAAAGAATTTCACCCTGGCCGAAGCGGGCACGCGCGATGGCCTGGAATGGCTGAAAGCGACACCGAAAGCCAAGGACACGACGTTTGATGAAATCACCATCGGCCTGCGCAATGGCGTGCCGGAAGCGATGGAATTGCGCGATTCGTTCGGTCAGACCTCGGTGCTGGCGTTCAAGAACTTCCAGAAGAATCCGGCGCTTTCGGCCAATCACTTTAAATTTGTCATGCCCAAGGGCGCCGACGTCATTAATAATTAAGACTGTTGCGCCTTGCGTATGAGCCGGCCTCGCAGCAATGCGGGGCTTTTGCATTCTTATTAGGTAACTCATTATGGCGGATCTCTTTTCCACCGCACCGCGCCAGCCGCTGGCCGAAGCCTTGCGGCCAGCCACCCTGAACGAAGTCATCGGCCAGACGCACCTGCTGGGCGCTGGCAAGCCGCTGCGCCTCGCGTTCGAGGCGGGCAAGGCCCATTCGATGATTCTGTGGGGGCCGCCCGGCGTGGGCAAGACCACCCTGGCGCGCCTGATGGCGAATGCTTTCGACAGTGAATTCATCGCCTTGTCGGCCGTGTTTGCTGGCGTGAAAGATATCCGCGCAGCCATGGACCAGGCCCGCCACAGCCTGGACCAGTTCGGCAAGCACACCTTATTGTTCGTCGATGAAATCCACAGGTTTAATAAATCGCAACAAGACGCCTTGCTGCCCTTCGTTGAATCGGGCCTGGTGACGTTCATCGGCGCGACGACGGAAAACCCCAGCTTCGAAGTCAATTCGGCGCTGCTGTCGCGCGCGCAAGTGTATGTGTTGAAATCGCTCAACGAAGACGAGATGAAGCAGTTGCTGGCCAAGGCGCAAAGCACGGCGCTGACGCACCTGAGCTTCGACGAGGCGGCGGCCGATACCCTGATCGGCTACGCGGACGGCGATGCGCGCCGCTTCCTGAATTTGCTGGAGCAGGCCGAGACGGCTGCCAGCTCGACGGGCACAACGAAGATTGACGCGGCCTTCGTCGACAATGCGCTGACCTTGAATTCGCGCCGCTTCGACAAGGGCGGCGACAATTTCTATGACCAGATTTCTGCCCTGCACAAGTCCGTGCGCGGTTCCAACCCGGACGCCGCCCTGTACTGGTTTTGCCGCATGATCGACGGCGGCGCCGACCCCCGTTATTTGTCGCGGCGCATCGTGCGCATGGCCTGGGAAGACATCGGCCTGGCCGACCCCCGCGCCTTGACCATGGTCAATGACGCGGCGGAAACGTATGAGCGGCTCGGTTCGCCCGAAGGCGAGCTGGCGCTGGGCCAGGCCGTCATCTACCTGGCGATTGCCGCGAAAAGCAATGCCGGCTATAACGCGTTCAACACGGCCATGGCCTTCGTCAAGAAAGATAAATCGAAGGAAGTGCCCGTGCACTTGCGCAATGCGCCGACGAAGCTGATGAAGGAGCTGGGCTACGGTCACGCCTACCGTTATGCGCACGATGAGCCCGATGCGTATGCGGCCGGTGAAACGTATTTTCCGGATGGCATGGCGGAGCCGGGCTGGTACCAACCCGTGCCCCGCGGCCTGGAAAGCAAGATTGCCGACAAGCTGGCGTGGCTGCGCGAGCTGGACAGGAAGGCAGGGAAGGGCTGAGGCTTACAGGCCCAGCAAAGTAAAACCGTCATCCTGCGGCGCGTAGCCCACCAGCTGGCGCGTCGCCGCGATCGACAAGCGTTTATAACGGTTGTCCGACACGCCATGCACGACGTGGTAGCCGGCCGGCACGTCGGCGGCGATGCAGCGGGCCAGCAATTGCACCACGTCGCGTTCGCTGATGAAGGCGGCGACGTCGCGCGCGCTGTGTTGTTGACCTTTCTCAAACTGCGCCACGTTGGCGATGCGCACGGCGATCGCCGTCATGCCATGCTGGTGGGCGAATGCGGAGGCCACGCTTTCGCCGAAGGCCTTGCTGGCGCCATACATGTTCGCCGGGCGCGCGGGCATGTGCTCATGCACCTGTACGTCGAGTGGATAGCCTTCCACGGCTTGCGCGCTGCTGGCGAACACGACTCTTTTCACGCCTTGCGCCTGCGCCGCGCGGAAGATGTTGTGCGTGCCGATGATGTTCGGCTGCAACAGTTGCGCATCGAAATCGGCGCTGGCGTGCGGCACGCCGGCCAGGTGCAGTACCACGTCGATGTTGGCGCAGGCGGCCAGGCAGGCACCATAGTCGCTCACGTCGAGCTGAATGAACGGGCAGGGCGCTTCGGCCAGCTTGCCTGTGTGCAGGTCGGCCAGGCGCAGGGAAAATTCCCCGTGCCGGCTCTTCCAGAAAACGGTGCCGATCACGCCGGCGGCGCCCGTGACGAGGACGCGCAGTGGTGGTGCTTGAGTCATGTATTCCTAGTATTCAAGGTGTGAGGCAGTGCCAGGTTCAGCCAGCGCAGCAGGGCGGGGCGCGGTGCGGCAGTGCCATGGACGCGGATGTGTCCGCTACCCACGGCTTCGACCAGCACCAGGCCGTCATTCGGTATCGTGTAGCGTTCGCCGCTGCGCAGCACGCAATCCTCGAACTGGGCGTAGGCCGTGATCCACGCCGTGCCGGACAGGCATTCGATGACCTTGGCGCACCCTTTTTCCAGGCGCAAGGGCTGTTCGCTGCGTAATTCGTGGTCGGTATGCATGGCGTCGCTCCTGTTGTGCTGACAGGAACAGCTTAGGCCCTTGCGGTGAACCATGACAGATGCAGGAAAACGAAATTGTGATGAATACAGTACACTTCGTCGTAGACTGTGCTTATCAAAAAAGCGGGCAACTGTATCTGTGCCGGCCCCGCGCGGCGGCCGCATACTGAAGGGATGAACATGAGCGCGCATTTGAATCTGTACGAGCACCTGGCCAACGAGCTGGGTGCGCTGATCGACTCGCGCGTGTTCGCGCCCGGCGACCGCCTGCCTTCGATACGCCACCTGGCGCAGCAAAAGCGCATTTCCATCAGTACCGTGATGCAAGCCTTGCGCCTGATGGAAGACCGGGGGCAAGTCGATGCGCGGCCCCAGTCCGGCTATTTCGTGCGCCACCGGGCGCCGCGCCGGCCCTGCAGCGCCGACGCCCAGCACCTGAAGGAGCCGGCCTTCGTCGGCATCAACAATCTGTTGATGCGTGTGCTGAAGGACAACGAAACGGCGAATATCGTGCAGCTGGGCACGGCCTGGCCGCCCGACGAGATCCTGCCGATCAAGCGCATGCAGCGCACCATCAGCGCCGTGGCGCGGCGCGATCCTGTACTGCTGAGTAAAGTCAGCTGCTACGACATCAGCGAAGGCAATTTCCTGCGCCAGGTGGCGCGTCGCGCGCTGGACTGGGGCAAGCTCGACCCGCACGAGATCGTCGTGACGAATTCCTGCACGGAAGCGATCAGCCTGTGCCTGCGCGCCGTCGCCAGGCCGGGCGACACCATCGCCATCGAGTCGGCCACGTATTTCGTGCTGCTGCAAATGATCGAAAGCCTGGGCATGAAGGCGCTGGAAATTCCCACCGACCCGAAGACGGGGCCGTCGCTCGACGCGCTGGAACTGGCCTTGCGCGCCGGCCTCGTGCAAGCGTGCCTGTTCGTGCCGAACGCAAATAATCCCCTGGGCTGCGTCATGCCGGAAGCAAACAAGAAGCGGCTGGCGGGGCTGCTGTCGGAATTCAATATTCCGCTGGTGGAAGACGACGTATATGGCGACCTGTGCTTTGCGCCGCAGCGTCCGTGGCCCGTGAAGGCCTATGACACGAGCGGCAATGTGCTGTTGTGCTCCTCGTTTTCCAAGGCGATCACCCCCGCGTCGCGCGTGGGCTACGTGCTGGCCGGGCGTTTCGCGCAGGAAGTGGCGCTGCTGAAAACCGTGTCGAGCGGCGCCACCAGCCATTTCTTCCAGGCCGTGCTGGCCGACTTTCTGGAAGGCAGCAGCTACGACCAGCAGCTGCGCAAGATGCGGCGCACCCTGGTGCAGCGCATCGCCCGCATGTCCGACGCCGTGGCGGCCAGCTTTCCGGCGGACTGCATGCTGTCCGAGCCGCAGGGCGGATTCGTGCTGTGGGTGCAGATGCCGCCGCAAGTCGATGCGCTGGCCCTGCATGGCCAGGCGATCGCGGACGGCGTGGCGTATATGCCGGGCCAGCTTTTCTCGGCCTCGGGCAAGTTCGGCAATTATCTGCGCCTCAATTGCGGCAATGCGTGGACGCCGCGCATCGAGCAGGCTATCGGCCGCTTGGGGCGTCTCGTCAAGGACGCCTTGTAGAACGCCTGTCAAAACCTACTGCGCGGCGCGCTTTGCGGCCTGCGATGCTCACCGTGCTCTAGCACGGTTGCGCTTCTTAGCCACAAATCACTGCCGCTCGCTACGGTTTTGTCAGGCGTTGTTCATTCCCTTGTTTTCCCTTCAGTCCCCGTTTTTCACCGTTCGCTCCCTGTTTTTCGCCGCTGGTCGCAAGCCGGTGGCGTTGTTTGCGGCCGTTGGCTAAAGTACCACCATACCAGCAGCAGTCAACGAAACAAACTAACCAGGAGTCACATCATGAACGCACTGAAAAACATGGAAATCACCTTTGTCGCCGCCGCCATCATCGCCATCGGCGCCAGCTTCGCCACCGCCGGCGCGAATACCCTGGAAGTGAGCGCCGGCAGCAGCGTGATCGCCCAGGCCGCAGACATGCCTGTCGTTACCGTCAGCGCCCGCCGCCTGACGGCTGCCGAAAAAGCCGCGTTCATTTAAGCAATAAGCCAAGCAGAAAATGTAAAGGGGGCGGGAGTGCCCGGCCAGGCCGCCATGACGATGGTTGACCTTGCGCAAAACTCATCGAAGTGAACTGGGTCTTGGTACAATGAGTGCTTTCGATACATCGGCACCGCCATCCACCCATGATAGATATCCAACTTCTCCGTAAAGACATCGCCACCGTCGCAGAACGCCTGGCGACGCGCAAATTCCAGCTCGACGTGGCAGGCTTTACCGCCCTCGAAGCCGAACGCAAGGCGATCCAGACGCGCACCGAAGAGCTGCAGGGCAAGCGCAATGCGCTGTCCAAGCAAATCGGCATGTTGAAAGGCAAGGGGGAAGACACCTCGGCCGTGATGGCGCAAGTGGCCGGCCTGGGCGATGAGTTGAAAGCCGATGAAGCGGCCCTGACCCTGGTGCAAGCCAAGCTGAGCGATTTCATCATGGCCGTGCCGAACTTGCCGCATGAATCGTCGCCCCTGGGCACGGACGAGTCGGGCAACGTGGAAGTGCGCAAGGTCGGCACGCCACGCACCTTCGATTTCGAGGTCAAGGATCACGTCGACGTGGGCGCCCCGCTGGGCCTCGACTTCGAAGTGGCCACCAAGCTGACCGGTTCGCGCTTCTCCGTCATGAAGGGCGGCATCGCCCGCCTGCACCGCGCACTGGCGCAATTCATGCTCAACACCCATGTGGACGAGCACGGCTACACGGAATGCTATACGCCGTACATGGTCAACGCCGATTCCTTGCGCGGCACGGGCCAGTTGCCGAAATTCGAAGCCGATCTGTTCTCGGTGAAAAAAGGCGGCGCGGAAGGCGAGGGCGAGACCTTCTACCTGATCCCCACGTCGGAAGTGTCGCTGACCAACATCGCGCGCGATGAAATCCTTGCGCTCGATCAACTGCCCCTGAAAATGACGGCCCACACGCCATGCTTCCGCTCGGAAGCGGGCAGCTACGGCCGCGACACGCGCGGCATGATCCGCCAGCACCAGTTCGACAAGGTGGAAATGGTGCAAGTAGTGCATCCGGACACGTCGTACCAGGTGCTGGAAGAAATGGTCGGTCATGCGGAAAGCATCTTGCAACGCCTGGGCCTGCCATACCGCGTGATGTCGCTGTGCACGGGCGACATGGGTTTCGGCGCCACCAAGACCTTCGACCTGGAAGTTTGGCTGCCGGCGCAAAACACCTATCGCGAGATTTCGTCCCTGTCGAACTGCGAAGCCTTCCAGGCCCGCCGCATGCAGGCGCGTTTCCGCAACGCGGCCGGCAAGCCGGAACTGGCGCACACCCTGAACGGCTCCGGCCTGGCGGTGGGCCGCACCCTGGTGGCCGTGCTGGAAAACTACCAGCAAGCGGACGGCAGCGTCGAGATCCCGGCCGTGCTGCGCCCGTACATGGGTGGCCTGACGCACCTGAAGGCCTGAAAGGTTCACGCAGCCCGGTGAATGGAAGGCGCAAAATAGTCCTTCCATTTTTCCAAGCGGCTGCTATAATCTTGCCTTCTCGCAGCAATGCGGGAAAGACCGCAGCAAATGGAGAGGTGGCAGAGTGGTCGAATGTACTTGACTCGAAATCAAGCGTACGTTAAATCGTACCGTGGGTTCGAATCCCACCCTCTCCGCCAGAACAAATAGAGAAAGCTCCCGCAAGGGAGCTTTTTTTATTTGTGGCGGCGAAGAGGAGCAAGGCGCCTGCGCGCCTTGCGCGTGGGATTCGAAGACGAGCGCGTACTCGCGCGAGGCTCCCCGAATCGTCAAATTGGTTTTCACGCGTGCGCCAAGGTGGCGTCTACAAAGGCGAGCCGCGCCTTGTACGAGGCTCCCCGAATCGCCCGATCAGTTTTTTGGTTTGGCTACCAGCCCTCAGTTGCAAATCGCCAATAAAACCCCTACCCAACCCAACAATCCCCATGCTAAAATAGCGCCTCGTTCAAACAGGCACGTCAGTTTGAACGAATAGACCGCAGTAAACGGAGAGGTGGCAGAGTGGTCGAATGTACTTGACTCGAAATCAAGCGTACGTTAAATCGTACCGTGGGTTCGAATCCCACCCTCTCCGCCAGAATACATAAGAGAAGCTCCCGCAAGGGAGCTTTTTTTATGCCCACAACAGATGCCAGCCACCAGCGCATCAAACCCAGGTAGAAAAACCGCCCAAAGCGCGCAGCGCAAGGCGTTTTTTCCTCCATTCAGACTTTGAAAGCCAGCGTCCCCACTACCGCAAGCTAGTGCACGAGCTTGGCCACCGCAAACGCGACGCCCGACATGGCAATGATCGTCCCCACGCACGACAGGATGACAGCCGACTTCGCCTCAGCCACATCTGACTTGGTCGCATAATTGGAGCGCACCACAGCGAGGTCCAGTTTCAAGCCACTGACATCCGTCTTGAGAACGCCGACATCGGTCTTGAGAGCAGCGACATCCGTTTTCAGACCAGCAACATCCACCTTGAGGCCAGTGACATCCGTTTTCAGACCGGCAACATCCACCTTGATGTCAGCCACATCGACCTTTACATCCTTTACGTCCAGTTTCACACTGGCCATGTCTTTTGCCAGTGCGTTGACTTGCTCGTCCATGGCGGAATCCTCCGTGCTTGTCACTGCATGCTCCTCGCTTTTTTCACCGCTGTCAAACAGTGTCCCGAGGGTATCGCGCATGGCTTTGCTATTGCTTGCCAGGCGTTGCGCCAGCGCCGTCACGCGCTGCAAGTCGGCCATTCCTTCGCCCTGTAGCTGCTCCGTGGCAGTCTGCAATTCCACGGTGATCTGCTCGCTGAGACTGGCTGCGACCTGCAGCCACGCATCGATTTTGCGCTGGCGTGACTGTTGCGTCAGCGCGCCATGCCGCACCTGCGTATCGCTCAGCTTGTGCATGCTGTTCATGCTGCGTCCTCTTCGCGTTGGGGCCGATGCCGCCCAGGCTACTCTTCGCCGATGGTGTCCGCCTTGACCCCGCTCACCCTATGGTAATCTACCGTACCCCCATCCTGCCCCCACCAATAAAACCAATGAGCCGATTCTGGAGCACCATCGTCAGCGAGCTGACCCCCTACATCCCGGGCGAGCAACCGAAACTGCCCGGCCTGGTCAAACTCAACACCAACGAAAACCCCTACGGCCCGTCGCCCCAGGTGCTGGCCGCGCTGCGCGATGCGGCCAACGACAGCCTGCGCCTCTACCCGGACCCTTCCGCCAGCGAACTGAAGCAAACCCTGGCCACTTACCACGGACTGAGCAGCGCGCAAGTGTTCGTCGGCAACGGTTCCGACGAAGTGCTGGCGCTGGCTTTCATGGCCTTGCTCAAGCACGATGCGCCGCTGCTGTTCCCGGATATCAGCTACAGCTTCTACCCCGTGTATTGCAAGCTGTACGGCATCGACTACCGCACGGTCGCGCTCGACGATGCCATGCGCATCCGCCCGGAAGACTACCAGGGGCCGTGCGGCGCCATCATCTTTCCTAATCCCAATGCGCCGACAGGCGTGGACTTGCCGCTGGCCGGCGTGGAAGCGCTGCTGCGCGAGCATCCCGACGCCGTGGTGGTGGTCGATGAAGCGTATGTGGATTTTGGCGGCGAGAGCGCCGTGTCCCTGGTCGAGCGTTATCCGAACTTGCTGGTGGTGCAGACGTTCTCGAAGTCGCGCTCGCTGGCCGGCTTGCGCGTGGGCAGCGCCTTCGGGCATCCTGACCTGATCGAGGCGCTGGAAAGAGTGAAGAACAGTTTCAACTCGTATCCGCTGGACCGGCTGGCCTTGGCCGGCGCTGTGGCGTCGCTGCATGACGAAGCGTATTTCCAGCAGACGCGCCAGGCCGTGATCGCCAGCCGCGAACAGCTGACGGCGGACCTGGCGGCGCTGGGCTTCGAGGTACTGCCTTCGGTGGCCAATTTCGTCTTTGCCCGCCACCCGCAGCATGACGCGGCGCAACTGGCCGCCGGCTTGCGCGCCCGCTCCGTGATCGTGCGCCATTTCAACGCGCCGCGCATCAGCCAGTATTTGCGCATCAGCATAGGCAACCCAGCCGAATGCGCAGCCCTGGTGGCGGCGCTGCGCGACCTGCTGTGACGCCATGCTGACCTTCTTGCCTGCCAGCCTGGCCGATGGCGAGGCGCTGGCCAGCCTGCGCGTGGCTGCCATGCGCGCAAGCCTGGAGCGCATCGGCCGCTATGATCCGCAGCGCGCGCGTGATCGTTTCCTGGCCAGCTACGACCCAGCCCGCACCTGGCAGTTGCGCCATGACGACACGCTGGCCGGCTTCTATGTGTTGCGGCCGCAAGCGGACTATCTGTTGCTCGACCACCTCTACCTGGCGCCCGGCTACCAGCGGCAAGGCATGGGCGCGGCCGTGCTGGCGCGCGTGTTTGCCGAGGCCGATGCGGCCCGCCAGAGCGTGCGCGTGGGCGCCTTGCGCGGCAGCGAGGCGAACCGCTTCTATGTGCGTCACGGCTTCGTGCCCGATGGCGAGGAAGAGTTCGACCTGTATTATCGGCGCGCCCCCGCGCCTTGAGGCTGCCGGCGGCGACTGTTTGTGCAACAATAATCGGATTCATTCATCGACAGGACGGACAATATGGCAAAAGTGGCATTCATCGGTTTGGGCGTCATGGGTTTCCCCATGGCAGGTCACCTGGCGGCGGGCGGGCACGACGTCACCGTGTACAACCGCAATCCGGCCCGCGCGGCCGCCTGGCTGGAACAGCACAAGGGCAGCAGCGCCGCCACGCCGGCCGCCGCCGCTGCAGGCGCCGAGTTCGTGTTTACGTGCATCGGCAACGATAATGATCTGTATCAAGTCATCCTGGAAGAGGGCGGCTTGCTGTCCGCCATGGCGCCGGGCAGCATCCTGATCGACCATACGACGGCATCGGCCGAAGCGGCGCGCACCATCCATGCGGCGGCGAAAGAGCAGGGCGTGTTCTTCCTCGACGCGCCCGTGTCCGGCGGCCAGGCGGGCGCGGAAAACGGCAAGCTGACCGTGATGGTGGGCGGCGATGCGGAAGCGTATGCAAGGGCCGAGCCCGTCATTGCGCTGTTCTCGCGCGCCGTCACCTACATGGGTGCTTCCGGTTCCGGCCAGCTCACAAAAATGGTCAACCAGATCTGCATCGCGGGCCTGGTGCAAGCCTTGAGCGAAGGCATCGCCTTTGCGGAAAACGCGGGCCTTGATGCGGCGCTCGTCGTCGACGTGATTTCCAAGGGCGCGGCGCAGTCGTGGCAGCTGGAAAACCGGGGCAAGACCATGATCGAGCGCAAGTTCGACTTCGGCTTCGCCGTCGACCTGATGCGCAAGGACCTGGGCATCTGCCTCGCCGAAGCCAAGCGCAACGGCAGCGACTTGCCCGTGACGACCTTGACGGACCAGTTCTATGGCGAAGTGCAGCAGGCGGGCGGCAACCGCTACGATACATCCAGCCTGATTACCCGCCTGAACAAAAAGTAAGCCCTCAGGCTCATAGTTAAAGAGCGGCGCGTCCCTGCAAAGGGCCGCGCCGCTTGTCGTTTACGCCAGCATTAACCTTAAAACGTCAGTTTCCGGAACATCCGGTTTCGATTTTCATGGAAAAGCATGGACTTCGCTAGCTCATCGTGTATTATTAAAAAACGAGATGAAATGTCCCAATTTTTAAAACATTATGAGCGGACCCGCATGAAAACCAACTCCTCAGCGATAACACGCGTTGTCGACAAGAACATTCCCTACCTGTCTTCCGCCGTCGCCATCTGGCGTCCCCGCGCCGTGCTGCGCAGCTGGCCCGGCGTGGCCATCGCGCTGGTGATCGCCCTGTCGGCCACCTTTATTTCCAGCAATTACGGCGGCCCCCAGCTGCTGTATGCGCTGTTCTTCGGCCTGGCCTTCCACTTCCTCGCATCCGACCCTACCTGCAAGCCCGGCATCGAGTTTTGCAGCAAGGTGCTGCTGCGCACGGGCGTGGCCCTGCTGGGCGCGCGCATCACGTTCAACCAGATCGCTTCCGTGGGCGTGACGCCCTTATTGATCGTCGTCGGCGGCCTGGTCGCCACCCTGGGTTTCGGCTATATGCTGGCCAGGTGGCTGAAACGGCCCATCACGGAAGGGATTTTGTCCGGTGGTTCCGTGGCCATCTGCGGCGCCTCGGCCGCGCTGGCCATCTCGGCCGTGCTGCCGCAAACCAAGGAAAACGAAAAATTCACGCTGCTGACGGTGGTGGGCGTGACGTCGCTGTCGACCCTGGCCATGATCGTCTACCCGCTGCTGGTCAAGCTGCTGGGCTTTGACCCGACGGAAGCGGGCGTATTCATCGGCGGCACCATCCATGATGTAGCGCAAGTGGTGGGCGCCGGCTACCTGGTCAGCAACCACACGGGCGACGTGGCCACCTTCGTGAAACTGACGCGCGTCGCGTGCCTCGTGCCCGTCGTGCTGGGCCTGTCGATCATGTTCAAGCGCAAGGATGGCAAGAGCGAAGTCGATGCGCCGCCGCTCGTGCCGTTCTTCCTGATCGGCTTTGTCTGGCTCGTCATCACGAACAGCCTGGGCCTGATTCCGCAGGAAGTGAATGGCTGGATCAACAATGCCTCGCGTGCTTGTCTCGTCATCGCCATCGCCGCGCTGGGCGTGAAAACGTCGTTCCAGTCGCTGGCCTCGCTGGGCTGGCGTCCCGTGATCATGCTGGTGATGGAAACGGTGTGGATCGCCGCCTTCGTCGCCATTGCCGTCCTGCTGACGCGCTGAGCGAAGCGGGCCCGCCATGAAGATCCTCGTCCTCGGCGCCGGCGTGGTCGGCACGGCATCGGCCTGGTATTTGCGCCAGGCGGGCCACGATGTGCGCGTGCTCGAGCGCCAGGCGGGCGCCGCGCAGGAAACCAGCTTCGGCAACGGCGGACAGATTTCCGTCTCGCATGCGGAACCGTGGGCCAATCCCGCCACCCTGCGCAAGGTCGTGCGCTGGTTGGGCAAGGACGATGCGCCGCTGCTGTTCCGTCCCCGCCTGGATGCGCTGCAATGGCAGTGGGCCTTGCACTACCTGCGCGAATGTTTGCCGTCGCGGGTGGCGCGCAATATGCGCCAGATCGTTGCCCTGGCCGAGTACAGCCGGCAGAGCCTGCAAGCCTTGCGGCGCGAGACGGGCATCGCGTATGACCACCTGGAGCGGGGCATCCTGCATTTTTATACGGAGCAGCAAGAGTTTGACAAATCGCAAGCGGGCGCCGCGCTGTTGCGCGAACTGGGCTGCCCGCGCAACACCGTCAGCGCGGATGAAGTGATACGGCTGGAACCGGCCCTGGCCCACGCCCGCCGGCACATCGTCGGCGGCGATTTCACGGCCAGCGACGAGTCGGGCGACGTGCACCTGTTTACCACGGCGCTGGCCGCGCGCGCCGCCGCTGCCGGCGTGGATTTCCAGTACGGCACCGCCGTGACGCGCTTGCTGGCCGATGGCGAACGCATCGCGGGCGTGGAATGCATCGATGCGCAGGGCCGCCACCGCCTGGAATACGCGGACGCCGTGGTGGTGGCCATGGGCAGCTTTTCCGCGCCCCTGCTGCAGCCGCTGGGCATACGCTTGATGCTGTATCCGGGCAAAGGTTATTCCGCCACGTATCCCATCCTTGACCCGTCCGCCGCGCCGACCGTCTCGCTGACGGACGATGGCCATAAATTGGTGTTTTCGCGCCTGGGCGAGCGCCTGCGCGTGGCGGGCACGTGCGAGTTGAACGGCTACACGCGGGAACTCAATCCCGTGCGCTGCGCCGCCATCACGCGCCGCGTGCAGGCGCTGTTTCCCCACGCCTGCGATTACAGCGACCCCGTCTACTGGGCCGGCCTGCGCCCCCTGACACCGTCGAACGTGCCCTATATCGGCGCCACGCGCTACCGCCAGCTGTTCCTCAACACGGGCCACGGCACCCTGGGCTGGACCATGGGCTGCGGCGCGGGCAGGGCGATCGCCGACCTCGTGTCGGGACGCCGGCCGGAAGTCGATTTTGCGTTTTGCGGGGAGCCGCCCCGGCAAGAGACCGCTTTGGTTCAACTTAGGAGAGCACCACGATGAGAGACGACGCCACCCCCAGCCAGCCACCCAGCGGCCTGACCCTGGCCGGCACCACCTACCAGTCGCGCCTGCTGGTGGGCACCGGCAAGTACAAGGATTTCGAGGAAACGCGCCTGGCCATCGAAGAGAGCGGCGCCGACATTGTCACGGTGACGATACGCCGCGTGAATATCGGCCAGGAAAAGGGCGAGCCGAACTTGCTCGACTTCATTCCGCCATCGAAATACACGATTCTGCCCAACACGGGCGGCTGCTACAACGCGCGCGACGCCGTCTACACCTTGCAACTGGCGCGCGAGTTGCTGGGCGGCCACCCGCTGTGCAAGCTGGAAGTGCTGGGCGATGAAAAGACCTTGTTCCCGAACATGCCGGAAACCCTCAAGGCGGCCGGGGAGCTGGTGCGCGACGGCTTCCAGGTGATGGTGTATTGCAGCGACGACCCCATCCAGGCGCGCATGCTGGAAGACCTCGGCTGCATCGCCGTCATGCCGCTGGCCTCCCTGATCGGCTCGGGCATGGGTATTTTGAATCCGTGGAACTTGTCGCTGATCATCGAGCAAGCCCGCGTGCCCGTGCTGGTCGACGCAGGCGTGGGCACGGCGTCGGACGCGGCCATCGCCATGGAACTCGGTTGCGACGGCATCCTGATGAATACCGCCATCGCGGCGGCGCGCGAACCGATACGCATGGCGCGCGCCATGAAACTGGCAGTGCAGGGCGGACGCGAGGCTTACCTGGCCGGACGCATGCCCCGGAGAGCGAACGCCATGAGCGCTTCGCCCTCGTCGCCGATGGCCGGGCTGATCGCCTGAGCCGCCGCATTTACCCGCAATTGCAGCACCGTTGTTGATTCTTGTTGAAGTACCCATAAAAACCACAATACCTGGAGATGACATGAAACACACACTCGTAGCGGCAGCCATCCTGGCCTCCTTCCTTGCCGGCAACGCCAGCGCCCAATCGTCCGTCACCGTGTACGGCTTGCTCGACGCGGGCCTGACGTCCGAACACGGCGGCGCGGACGGTTCCGTCACCAAACTGGCCACCGGCGTGCAGTCGGGCAGCCGCATCGGCTTCAAGGGCACGGAAGACCTGGGCAATAATTTAAAGGCCAACTTCTTGCTGGAAAACGGCCTCGACGTGGATACGGGCGCCAACCGCCAGGGCGCCTTGTTCGGGCGCAAGGCTTACGTGGGCCTGTCGGGCGGCTTCGGCGCCGTGAACCTGGGCTTGCAGCACAACCCGCTGTTCACCGCGCTGGACAATATCGACCCCTTCGAGACGGGCATGACGGGCGCCTCGATCAACCTGATGAGCGTGGCCAGCCTGCGCACGAAAAATTCCATCATGTACGAGACGCCGAAGGTGAACGGCTTGTCGGCCGCCGTCATGTACGGCCTGGGCGAAAAGCCGGACAGCAACACCCTGGGCCGCACCATCGACTTTTCCATCGATTACGCCAACGGCCCGCTCGTGCTGACCCTGGCCCACGACAACCGCAAGGATACGCCGCTGAACACGGCGAAAGTCACCTTGCTGGGCGGCACCTACGACTTCGGCCCCGCCAAGCTGCACGCCGCGTATGAGACGGACAAGGACGATGCGGGCACGGATTTCCGCAACTACATGCTGGGCGCATCGGCCCCCGTGGGGGCGGCCGGCAGCGTGATGGCTTCGTACATCCGCAAGGATGACCGCACGAATGCGCGCCGCGGCGGGCGCCAGCTGGCCATCGGCTACACGTATGCCTTGTCCAAGCGCACGAATCTGTACACCTCGTACGGCCGCATCAGCAACGATGGCGCGGGCACCAACTTCGTCGGCGATGCATCGAGCGGCGGCAGCGTGCCCTTGCCTGGGCATAACTCGAGCGCCTTCACGGCCGGCATGCGCCTGAAGTTCTAAGCGCGACGGCGCAGCGAGGGATGGCGGCTTGTCTGTTGCGGATAAGCCGCCATTGTTGTTTCAGGAGTGGGGCAAAGTCGCGGATTCCGGATTCAGGAATGAAACAGTCCGATTTTTCATGAAATTTCATTGACAGCGCATTTCGCAACCGTTAAATTGAACACGTATTTCAAATATCGGAACAAAATATACCGATTTTTCATAAAACCGTAAGGAGACTGAGCCATGACCGATCTGTCCGACCAAAAAGCCGCCGCCGCGGCGATACCTGTAGGCCCGCAAAAGATGACGCCTTCCGAAGCGTTCGTGGAAACCCTGGCCGCCAATGGCGTGACCGACATGTTCGGCATCATGGGCTCGGCCTTCATGGATCCGATGGATATCTTCGCCCCGGCCGGCATCCGTTTGATCCCCGTCGTGCACGAGCAGGGCGCCGGCCACATGGCCGACGGCTATGCCCGCGTTTCGGGCCGCCATGGCGTGGTCATCGGCCAGAACGGCCCCGGCATCAGCAATTGCGTCACCGCCATCGCCGCCGCCTACTGGGCGCACACCCCCGTCGTGATCATCACGCCGGAGACGGGCACGATGAGCATGGGCCTGGGCGGCTTCCAGGAAGCGAACCAGTTGCCGATGTTCGAGGAATTTACGAAATACCAGGGCCACGTGACCAATCCCGCCCGCATGGCGGAATTCACGGGCCGCTGCTTTGACCGCGCCATGTCGGAAATGGGTCCGACGCAATTGAATATTCCCCGTGACTATTTCTATGGCGAAATCAAGGCGGAAATCCCGAAACCGAACCGCCTGGACCGCGGCGCCGGCGGCGAGCAAAGCCTCAACGATGCGGCGGAACTGTTGGCCAAGGCCAAGTTCCCGGTGATCATCTCGGGCGGCGGCGTCGTCATGGGCGAAGCGATCGAAGAGTGCAAGGCTCTGGCCGAGCGCCTGGGTGCCCCCGTCGTGAACAGCTACCTGCACAACGACTCCTTCCCCGCCAGCCATCCGCTGTGGTGCGGCCCGCTCGGCTATCAAGGTTCCAAGGCGGCGATGAAACTGATCGCCCAGGCCGACGTCGTCGTGGCCCTCGGTTCGCGCCTGGGGCCGTTCGGCACCTTGCCGCAGCACGGCATGGATTACTGGCCGAAAAATGCCAAGATCATCCAGATCGACGCCGACAACAAGATGCTGGGCCTGGTGAAAAAGATTTCGGTGGGCATCTGCGGCGACGCCAAGGCGGCCGCCAAGGCGATTATTGCCCGCCTGGATGGCAAGAAGCTCGATTGCGACGCCACGCGCGACGCACGCTATGCCACCGTGCAAGCGGAAAAGGCCGCGTGGGAAGAGGAATTGACGAACTGGACCCATGAAAAGGATGCGTACAGCCTGGACATGATCGAGGAACAGAAGAAAGAGCCGGGCAATTACTTGCACCCGCGCCAGGTCTTGCGCGAGCTGGAAAAAGCCATGCCGGAAGACGTGATGGTGTCGACCGACATCGGCAACATCAACTCGGTGGCCAATAGTTACTTGCGCTTCGAAAAGCCGCGCAGCTTCTTTGCGGCGATGAGCTTTGGCAACTGCGGCTATGCCTTCCCGACCATCATCGGCGCCAAGGTTGCCGCACCGCACCGTCCAGCCGTGTCGTATGCGGGCGACGGCGCCTGGGGCATGAGCCTGATGGAAACGATGACGTGCGTGCGCCACAACATTCCCGTGACGGCCGTGGTGTTCCACAACCGCCAGTGGGGCGCGGAAAAGAAAAACCAGGTGGATTTCTACAACCGCCGCTTCGTCGCCGGAGAACTCGACAACCAGAGCTTTGCGGAGATTGCGCGGGCCATGGGCGCCGAAGGCATCACGGTCGACAAGCTGGAAGACGTGGGCCCGGCCCTGAAAAAGGCCATCGACATGCAGATGAATGAAGGCAAGACCACCATCATCGAAATCATGTGCACGCGCGAGCTGGGCGACCCGTTCCGCCGCGATGCGCTGAGCAAGCCGATCCGCCACCTGGACAAGTACAAAGACTACGTGTAATCAGTCTGCCCGATCCTTGTATGACCCCGGTAATCGCGCCGGGTTTTATGTGCCGGAATCATGTTTCATGTCTCATGCTTCATGCTTGCGTGGTTCCGGCATTTTTTTACCGAATTGGAGTCGCCATGAAAGCCCTGCACCGCATCATCGCGCAAGCCCGCGCCGTGCCGAAAAACATCGTCTTGTGCGAGGGCGGCGACGTGCGCGTGCTGCAGGCGGCCGCGCGGGCGGCCAGCGAAGGCCTGGCGCACATCACCATCGTCGGCAAGCCGGCCGTCATCCTGGCCCTGGCGCGCGAACAGGCGCTGGACCTGGATGCCGTGCGCCTGGTCGACCCGGAAACGTCCGACGAGTCGGAGCACTATGCCCAGCAATTGTTTGTGCTGCGTCAAGCCAAGGGCATGACGGTGGAGCAGGCGAGGATCGCCGTGCAAGATCCCTTGTGCTACGCCAACCTGATGGTGCGCCTGGGCGACGCGGACGGTTGCGTGGCGGGGGCCGTGCACACGACGGCCGACGTGGTGCGCAGCGCCATCCAGATCATCGGCGTCGATCCGGCCTTCAAGCTCGTGTCGAGCTTTTTCCTGATGATGCTGTGCGAACCTTTCCACAGCCTGAAGGGCGGTTTCATCTTTTCCGATTGCGCCCTCGTCGTCGACCCGAAGGC
The DNA here is from genome assembly GCF_030587335.1 of Janthinobacterium sp. SUN176. Classification (NCBI taxonomy): domain Bacteria; kingdom Pseudomonadati; phylum Pseudomonadota; class Betaproteobacteria; order Burkholderiales; family Oxalobacteraceae; genus Janthinobacterium; species Janthinobacterium sp. SUN176. The sequence goes on from NZ_JAPWIA010000001.1 coordinate 321,307, forward strand.
GGAAGAGCTGGCCGACATCGCCATGGCCGCCGCCGACAGCGCGCAAGCCTTGCTGATGGAAGAGCCGCGCGTGGCCATGCTGTCGTTTTCCACCAGCGGCAGCGCCCACCATGCGGCCGTCGACAAGGTGCATGCGGCCACGGACCGGGTCAAGGCCCAGCGTCCGCTGCTGGCCATCGATGGCGACGTGCAGCTCGATGCGGCCATCGTGGCCGAGATTTCGCAAAGAAAAGTCAAGGATTCCGTCGTCAACGGCCGCGCGAACGTGCTGGTGTTCCCGAACCTGGACGCGGGCAATATCGGCTATAAATTGGCCGAACGCATGGGCGGCGCCGTCGCCATCGGCCCCTTGCTGCAAGGCTTGAACAAACCGGCCAACGATTTGTCGCGCGGTTGCTGCGCCGACGACGTGTATAACGTGATTGCCGTCACGTCCGTGCAGGCCCAGGGTGGGCGCTGAGTTGTTCAGCCTGCCCGTGCTGGCGCTGCTGGGCGTGGTGGCGGCAGGCACGTATTTCCAGACCGTCACGGGTTTCGGACTGGGCATGATCGTCATGGGCGTGGCCAGCGGCCTGGGCCTGGCGTCCGTGCCCGCGCTGGCGGCCCTCGTCAGTTTATTGTCCCTGGCCAATTGCCTCGTGGCCTTGCCGGGCGCCTTGCACCACCTGGACTGGCGCGCCATCCGCGCCGCCAGCATCGGCTTGCTGCCGGCCATGGCGGGCGGTGTCTTGCTATTGGGATATCTGGACCAGGCGTATGCGCCCATCCTGAGACTCTTGCTGGGCGCGGCCATCGTGTATGGCGGCGTCAGCATCCTGCTGCAGGCGCCGCCGGGACCGGGCGCGGCGGATAAACGCAGCTTTTTCATCAGCGGCGTATGCGGCGGCCTGTTCTCGGGCCTGTTTTCGCTGGCGGGACCGCCGCTCGTGTACCAGTTTTATCGCCAGGAAATGAGTCTGACCACCATCCGCTACAGCCTGATCTTCCTGTTCGCCATCAGCGCGGGCGGGCGCTCGCTGATGGCGGGCAGCCAGGGCCAGCTCGATGCGAAAGTTTTGCTGCTGTGCACGCTGGCCTTGCCCGTCGGCGTGCTGGCCACGGTGGCCGGCAAGCGCTATCCGCCGCCGATCGCCCAGCGCGGCATGCGCCGCATCGCGTTTGCCGTGCTGACCGCCATCGGCATTTCGCTGATGGCGGCGGCCGTGCCGCAATTGCTCAGGCCTTGAACGTCAGTAAAGGTTTCAGGCGGGCCACCGATTGCAGCAAGCCCGCTTCCTCCTGCGCGGCGATGACGGGACCGATCTTTTTATACGCCATCGGCGCTTCCTCGACGCGGCGCTCTTCGCGCAAAGTCACGCACTGGAACGCCATTTCGTCGCCGCCCACCGTGGGCCGCATGGCGCGCATGGCCTGGCGGCGGATGCTGCGTCCCGCGCCGTGCGAGCACGACCACAGCCAGTCGGGATTGCCCATGCCCGTGGCTACATAGGAATAATCGCCCATGGAACCGGGGATCAGCGCCAGGTCGCCTTCGCGCGCGGGCGTGGCGCCCTTGCGGTGGATGTTCATGCCGTGCTCGCGCAGGATGACGTTGTGCGGCACGTCCACCACCAAGCGGGATTGATCCTGCGCAAACACCTGCGCCAAGCTGTCGCGCACCAGCTCGGCCAATACCATGCGGTTGACCCAGGCATAGCGCGACGCCACGCCCATGGCGTCCATGTATTCGCCGGCCAGTTCGCCCGTCAAGCCGTACAGGCCGGACTTCGGATGGCGCACGCCTGCCGGCCACGCTTCTTTGGCGCGGTCCATCCAGCGGCTGCCGACAAAAAAGCCCACGTCGCGGCTGCCGCTGTGGATCATGACGACCACTTCGCCGGGCACCAGTCCGTGCCGGTACGCGGCATGGCGGTCCATGACGGCATCGACCAGCTGGATTTCCACGAAGTGGTTGCCCGATCCCGTGGTGCCCAGGGTGGGGTCGCGTATCACTTCGCGCGTGCCCACCAGCGCTTCGGGCGCATGGCGCAAGCCGCCGCCCAGTTCGCGCAAGGCGATGCAATCGTCGAGCTCGCGCAGCAAGCGCTGCTTGTCGACCCGTGGCCACAAGCCCTCATTGTGCAGGCTGTCGATGAACGCTTCCGGCCCCACGTCGAACAGGGCGGCAAACGCTTTCGAGCGCAGCGGCACGTTGCGGCCGTCTTCCAGCAGCACATGTTTGAGCTTGGCGAGCAGTTGCGGCTTGCGCGCCTCGAACTGCGCCAGGGTCAAACCCGTCGTGATCAGGCGCATGCCGCAGGCGATGTCCGTGCCGGGGATGGCGGGAATCACCATGTCGGGGCTGGTGGCAACGATGCTGCCCACGGGCGCGATGCTGCCCGGGTGGAAGTCGGGCGTGGCGCAGGCCTTGCACACATGGCCATCCTGGCCGGGCACGGCGACGGCGGCGAATGCCATCAGCTGGCGCACGGCTTTTTCCTCGAGGGGAAAGTTGTGGGGCAGCAGCACCGACGCCTGGGCGTGCGGATTGCTGAGTGTATAAATGCCGTCGGCATAGGCGACAGCGATGCCCTGGCGGCGCAGGGCTTTTTGTAATCTGGATAGGGGAAACACGATTCTGCTCCGGAAATAACGAATGCACGGCCCTTTTGCAAGGGCCATGTTTGTTTTCCACGCAGCAGCGACAGGAAGTGCCGCCAGCTTAGCAAACTTTGTGCGGATTGCAAAGCCGCCGGCCCTGACAGTGCGCACAAGAGGGCGCACGATACGCAGCGCCACTTGCAAAATAATCAAACAGCCTTTATATTCGCGGTTCTTTCTCGAACCTCTTCCTTATTGGAGCCAAAAGTGCCTCGCTTCTTCGCCATCACCTGCTAACGCTGACGAAATGCTCTCTGCAGCATCGTTCGGCGCGTTGACGCCCCCGATTGCTGCGGCACTGTTTTTGCTCCTTCCGCACACGTATCCGAGACGCTAGTCTCGATCGTCCACGCCCGAACACGTCGTCAGCACCCCTGACCCTGTATGGACACGCCCCGGTGAACGCGGCGTGGGACGCTATGTTTTTACAATCTTTGCCCTTATTCAAATACCCGCGCACGCCGCACCTGGAAGGCTCGCGCCTGCAGGATGGCGACGACGGTTCCGACCAGATGCCCCTGAAAAAGCTGGCCGGCCAGTACGTCGTCATCGAGGAAAAAATCGATGGCGCCAACTCCGCCGTGTCGTTCAGCGACGCGGGCGAGGTGCTGCTGCAGTCGCGCGGCCATTACCTGGCGGGCGGCGGCAGCGAACGCCAGTTCAACCTGCTCAAACCGTGGGCGCATGCGCATGAACACGCCTTGCTGCACTTGCTGGAAGATCAATTTGTGCTGTTTGGCGAATGGTCTTACAGCAAGCATTCCGTGTTTTATGACCGGCTGCCCCATTACTTCAACGAGTTCGACGTGTATTGCCGCCGCACGCAGATGTTTTTGTCGACGGCGCGCCGCCACGCCATGCTGGCCGGCTCGCCCGTGCTGTCCGTGCCCGTGCTGTATGCGGGATTGATGCCGACTTCGCCGAAACAGCTGTGGCAGCTGCTGCGCCATTCGCTGGCCAAGTCCCGCCTGTGGCGCGACGCTTTCGAAGGCGTCGTGGCGCGCGAACGGCTGCCGCTGGACCTGTGCTGGAAGCAGACGGACAAGTCCGACCACGCGGAAGGCCTGTACCTGAAAGTGGAAGACGACGAGCAGGTACTGGCCCGCTACAAGCTGGTGCGGCATGACTTTACGCAAACCATCCTCGACAGCGGCTCGCACCACAGCACGCGTCCATTGATCCCGAATCTGCTGGCCGAGGGCGTCGACCTGTACGCGCCGCAGCCGCTCGTCACGTGGGAGAGCCTGGGCTTGCACACCTGCCAGTCGCTGGACGAACTGGCAATATTTTCAAGGAGTACTAGATGAACTGGAAACAGTTACAACAACTGGTGCCGTCGGCGGGCCAGTCGCCCGATTTCAACGCCTGCCTGGCCGCCTTCCCGCAGCTGGAACTGGCGAAGACGACGCCGCAAAACCCCGTGTACCACGCGGAAGGCGATGTGTGGACGCATACGATGATGGTGGTGGAATCCCTGCTGGCCATGCCCGATTACCAGCAAGCGACGCGGGCGCAGCAGGAAATCGTGTTCCTGGCCGCCTTGCTGCACGACGTGGCCAAGTGCAGCACCACCGTGATCGACCCCGTCACGGGCGCCATCGGCCAGCCCGGCCACTCGCGCAAGGGCGCCCTCGATGCGCGTATCGCCCTGTGGGATGGGGACGTGCCGTTTGCCGTGCGCGAGGAAATCTGTCGCCTGATTAACGTCCATCAAGTGCCGTTCTTTGCGCTGGAACAATCGCGGCGCGGCGTGACGCCCGAGTTCACCGTGCGCGAACTGTCGTGGCAAGTCGATATCCGCTTGCTGGCCATGCTGGCCGAGGCCGATATCCGCGGCAGGATCTGTCCCGATCCGCAGCGCATTTTAGATGCCATCGAGCTGTTCCGCGAACTGGCGCGCGAGGAGGGGTGCTATGGCCAGCGCCGGGTGTTTGTCGACGATCACACACGCGTGAAATACTTTCGCGGCGCCGAGGCGCACCCCGATTATTCCCTGTTCCAGGAGCCGGGCTCGCACGTGATCGTCATGTCGGGCTTGCCCGCGTCGGGCAAGAATACGTGGGTGGAGAAGCACCATCCGCGCCTGCCCGTCGTCTCCTTCGACGATGCGCGCATCGCCTTGGGCTTGAAGCACGGCAAGAACGAAGGGCAGGTGGGCGACTATGCGGAAGAGCGGGCGCGCGAGCTGCTGCGCAAGGGCGAACCGTTCGTGTGGAACGCCACGCATCTGTCCAAACTGATGCGCGAAAAGACGCTCAACCTGCTGTACAAATACCATGCGCAGGTGGAACTCGTGTACCTGGAGCAGCCGCGCAAGGAGCTGCTGCGGCGCAACGGCCAGCGCGACACGTCGCTCAGCAACAAGAAGCTGCAAGCGATGCTGTGGAACTGGGAAATTCCGCTGCCCATGGAAGCGCATGCCGTGCGGTACTGCGTCGACTAGCCCTGCCGCCGTCAAGCGCCATCGAAAGCGCTTGACCAGGCGGGCGCCACGCGCCATGGTGGGCGCATGACACTTGTTTTCCCTTCTTTCCTGTAAGCCTGCCGCAGCTTTGCCCCGCAAGGGGCGGGCCGCCGCATGGCCGCCTTTGATTCCCCTACATCATCGTCGCGCGTTGCCGCCCCATCCGGGGTGCGCCTGCGCGCGCCACAAGGAAAAGAACATGAAAACAATGCATCTCGCCGTCGCCGGCGCTTCCGGCCAACTGGGGTCCCTCGTCGTCAATGAACTCATCGGGCATCGCGCCGGCCGGCCCGGCATGGCGCTCACGGCCATCACCCGCACGCCAGGGCGCCACGCGGCGTGGCAGCAGCAGGGCGTCGGCGTGCGCTGCGGCGACTTTGACCAGCCGCAAGGCCTGGCTAGCGCCTTCCACGGCGTCGAGCGTTTGCTGTTGATCAGCACGAATACCCTCGACGGCACGGGCCGCCGCGTGGCACAGCACCGTCATGCCATCGAGGCGGCGCGCCAGGCGGGCGTGGCGCATATCGTCTACACCTCGTTCCTGCAGCCGCAGGAGGGCAAGCGCTCGCTGCTGAACGACGATCACCGGGCCACGGAAGCGCTGCTGGCGGACAGCGGCATGGCCCATACGATCTTGCGCAACGCGTTTTACCAGGATTTGCTGCTCGTGGTGCTGGGCACTGCCGCCGTGGATGGCCGGCTGCAAACGGCCATGGGAACAGGTCATGTGTCGTACGTGGCGCGCGAAGACTGCGCGCATGCGGCGGCTGCGGCGCTATCGGATGGCTATCCTGGCAGCCGCATCCTGGACATCACGGGGCCCGCCGCCCCCGATGCGCCGGCGCTGGCCGCCATGGCCGCCTTACTGTCTGGCAAGCCTGTCGAGGTCGTGAATCTCGATGCGGAGGAACGGGCGCGTCATTTCATCGCCACCGGCATGCCGGCGCCGATGGCGCAGATGCTGGCAGGCATCGAGCGCTGGCTGGCCACCGATGCCATGCACATCGTCAGCGACGATTATCGCGCGTTGACGGGACGGCAGGCGTCGCCCGTGCCAGCCTTCCTGCACGCGCATCGCCGCCAGTTGCTGGCGCTTCCGCCGGCATAGCGGCTACTTTTTGCGTCCACCGAGCAACTGCGCGATCTCGCTGAACAGCTCATTGTTCAGCGAGGCGGGCAGGGTGGTGGCCAGGCTGCGGCTGTAGTAGGCGCCCAGATCCAGGCCCAGTCCCAGCCCGCAGATTTCCACGGCGCCCTGCGCTTCGCGGCGCGCCACCACTTGTTTTAAATGTTGCGCCAGATAAAACTCGTCGTTGGCCAGATTCGTGGCTGTATCCATCGGGCAACCGTCGGATACGACGAGCAAGATGCGCCGCCGTTCCGGGCGCGCCAGCATGCGCGTGCACGCCCAATCCACGGCTTCGCCATCGACGCCTTCGCGGTACAGGTCCGCTTTCAGCAGGGCCGCGATGTCGGGCCGCGCGCGGCGCCAGCTCGTGTCGCCATCCTTGAAAACCATGTGCACCAGTTCGTTCAAGCGGCCCGGCTGGGCGGGCGAGCGGGCGCGCATCCAGTCGCGCTTGACACGTCCCCCGTTCCACGCGCCCGTCGTAAAACCCAGCAACTCCGTGGCGATGCCCGCCTGGTCCAGCGCGCGCAGCAGAATGTCGAGCAGCACGGCCACGGATTCCGCATGCGTCTTCATGGAGCCGGAGCAATCGACGAGGAAGGTGACGAGGCAATCGGCTTGCGGCAGGAATTGTTCCTTGCGGAACAGCCGGCGTTCGGACGGGGAACTGATCAGCTGAGCCAGGCGGCGCCCGTCGATATAACCCTCTTCCTCGCCGAACGACCAGCCGTCGCGTTGCGGCACGGCCAGCAGTTGCGTGAAACGCCGCGCCAGGCGGGCCGTGTTGATGCCCAGGCTGGCGATGCGCGCATCCATGCGTTCGCGGTACTCGAGCAGCAGGGCGCGGCGCACCAGTTCGCCCGCTTTTTCTTCGCGGTCATAAGCCGTGGAGTACGCCTTGTAGGCGCCCTTGCCATCGCTGAAGGCACGGCTGTCGCCCAGCGGGGCGGCATCGGGCAGGTGGTCGTTGTCGCTGTCGAAATCGAGCAGCAGCTTGAAGGCCGCCTGCGCCCTGGCGTCGCCCGCCTCGTCCTGGTCGCCTTCGCGCTTCGCCTGCGCCTCTTGCAGCATGGCGTCGACGCCGTGGGCGATGGCCAGAGCGTGGCGCGCAAAGGCCGCCTGGTCCGTTCGGTGGCGGCGCAAGCCCGCCAGGTCGCCGCTCAGTTGCGAAGACACGGACCAGCGCGTGGCCTCGATGAAATCCTCCGTCTTTTCCAGCACGGGCCGGGCCGTCAGGCGCGACCAGCACATCTGGAACACCGTGTACAGCAGCAAGCCCGACGCGCCTTCGGCCAGGCCGGAATCGTAAAACGCATGCGACCAGGCCGTGAAACGGTGGCGCAGGTTGTGCGCCACGCCCGCATGTTGATCTGGCGCAAGCGTTTCCACCCTGAGCTGTTCCAGCAATTCGAAGACGAGGCGCGCCACGGGTTCCACCGGACACAAGGACTTGTGCAGGGCCGCATCCGTGTGCAGCAGGCGCAGGGCCACGCTGTCGGCCGCGCCCCGCAGCGACGGCAAATCCTGCAGCGCGGCATCGGGCTGCAGATGGGCGGAGTGGATGGGCAGGGGGCGGTGGCCGTCGTGCAGGCGCCGGCCCCGGTAGCGGATGGACGCAACGCCGCTCAGCGCGCGGATGGCGCCCGCGCACAACTCGTCCGTTTCCTGCTGCTCGCGCGTGTAGGGCGCAGGCGCGGTCGCTTCCGTACTCATGCCTGGCTCGCCAGCAATTCCTCATTGAAACAGCGCTGGTAATACTCGGCCACCATGGGCCGTTCGGCCTCGTCGCATTTGTTGAGGAAGGACAAGCGGAAGGCCAGCGCCGGGTCGCGGAAGATCTGGCAATTTTCCGCCCAGGTAATCACCGTGCGCGGCGACATCAGGCACGCCAGGTCGCCCGCCGCATAACCGTGGCGCGTGAGGCTGGCCACGGCCACCATGGCGGCTGCCAGCTGGCGGCCCGCCTCGTCGTTCATGGCGGGCACCCTGGCCAGCACAATCTCGGCTTCTTCCGCCTGCGGCAAATAGTTCAGGGTGGCAACGATGTTCCAGCGGTCGATCTGCGCGTGATTGAGTACCTGCGTGCCGTGGTACATGCCGTTCAGGTTGCCGAGTCCCACCGTATTCGACGTGGCGAACAAGCGGAAGTGGGGATGCGGCGTGATGACCCGGTTCTGGTCGAGCAGGGTGAACTTGCCGTCGCGCTCGAGGATGCGCTGGATGACGAACATCACGTCGGGCCGGCCCGCATCGTACTCGTCGAAGATCAGGGCCACGGGGCGCTGCAGCGACCAGGGCACGATGCCTTCCTGGAATTCCGTCACTTGCTGCTGTTCGCGCAGCACGATGGCGTCCTTGCCGACCAGGTCCAGGCGGCTGATGTGGCCGTCGAGGTTGACGCGCACGCAAGGCCAGTTCAGGCGCGCCGCCACCTGCTCGATGTGCGTGGACTTGCCCGTGCCGTGCAAGCCTTGCACCATCACGCGGCGGTTGTGGGTAAAGCCGGCCAGGATCGCCAGGGTGACATCCTTGTTGAAGCGGTAGGCGGGGTCGATGTCGGGCACGTGCGGGTCGCGTTCCGTGAAGACGGGCACGTGCAGGTCGCTGTCGATGTGGAACAGGCTGCGCACGGACTGCAAGGTTTGCGCCGCTGCGGCGGGGGGATGTTGGCGTGAATCTGGCACCTTGTTCTCCTGTGAAACCGCAGCGGGGGCGCTACGGGGTTATGAATTACCTGCCTGCAATGCGTCGTCGTCCCCGCCCGTCGTCGGCATGGTTTCCGATTCGATGGCGGCCAGGGCTTGCGCGGCGCGTTGCAATGCTGGCAAGAAATGTAAAGCCTTGTCGTGCGTCAAACGGATGATGGGCGCCTGGATGGCCACGGCCAGGTTCGAGCGGCCGTTCGGGTTCGGCACCAGCACGGCCACGCACAGCAGGCCGGGCAGGAATTCCTCGTCGTCCAGCGCATAGCCGTTGCGGCGCACCAGTTCCAGTTCGCGTTCCAGCTTGACGGGGTCCGTTTCCGTCTTGTCCGTAAAGCGCGTCAATTCCATGTGGCCCAGCAGGCGGCGCCGTTGCACGGGCGTCATTTGCGCCAGGAACAGCTTGCCGCTGGACGAGCAGTGGGCCGGCACCCGCGAACCGGGATGCAGGTAGAAGCGCAGCGGGGCCGCCGTTTCCACCCGGTCCAGGTACACGACTTCGCTGCCGCTGAAGGCCGTCAGGTTGCAGCTTTCGCCCACTTCCTCGACCAGCTGGCGCAAGACCATGCGGCGGGCGCCATGGAAAGTGTTGTTAATCAGTAGGTTCGATGCGAGGCGGCGCAGGCGCACGCCCGTGCTGTAGTGGCGGCCATCGCTTTCGCGCTGCAGCACGCCCACGCTTTCCAGCTGTTGCAGCATGCGGTGCAGGGTGGGCTTCGGCAAGCCCGTTTCTTCCACCAGCGCTTGCAGCGACAGCAACTGGTCTTTTTCGGCAATCACTTCCAGCAAGGCAAACAAACGCATCGTGGGCGTGTCGCCTTCCAGTTTTTCCGGCTCAAGTTTTGGGGATGAAATCATGTCCATGGTGGCCTCGGTTGGGTAGCTCTGAGTGTGACGTCAGCTTATTTCATTTTCGAACTCAAATTGTACCGTTTCCTTGAAAATCTGTTTGACTTTTGATTGCTGAACGCTTAAATTGAATTGTATATCAAATTTCGGAACAAAATATACCGATTTTTGATAAATTATTTGATAATTCGCTGCACTTCATCACCACAGACCAGGAGACACCCATGAATGACATGACCGAGCAAAAAGCCGCCGCCGCGGCGATACCTGTAGGCCCGCAAAAGATGACGCCTTCCGAAGCGTTCGTGGAAACCCTGGCCGCCAATGGCGTGACCGACATGTTCGGCATCATGGGCTCGGCCTTCATGGACCCGATGGATATCTTCGCCCCCGCCGGCATCCGATTGATTCCGGTCGTGCACGAGCAGGGCGCCGGCCACATGGCCGACGGCTATGCCCGCGTTTCGGGCCGCCATGGCGTCGTCATCGGCCAGAACGGCCCCGGCATCAGCAATTGCGTGACGGCCATCGCCGCCGCCTACTGGGCGCACACCCCCGTCGTGATCATTACGCCGGAGACGGGCACGATGAGCATGGGCCTGGGCGGCTTCCAGGAAGCGAACCAGTTGCCGATGTTCGAAGAATTTACGAAATATCAAGGCCATGTGACCAATCCTGCCCGCATGGCGGAATTCACGGGCCGCTGCTTCGACCGCGCCATGTCGGAAATGGGCCCGACGCAATTGAATATCCCGCGTGACTATTTCTATGGCGAAATCAAGGCGGAAATCCCGAAACCGAACCGCCTGGACCGTGGCGCCGGCGGCGAGCAAAGCCTGAACGATGCGGCCGAACTGCTGGCCAAAGCCAAGTTCCCTGTGATCATCTCGGGCGGCGGCGTCGTCATGGGTGAAGCGATCGAAGAGTGCAAGGCCCTGGCCGAGCGCCTGGGCGCACCCGTCGTCAACAGCTATCTGCACAATGATTCCTTCCCCGCCAGCCATCCGCTGTGGTGCGGCCCGCTTGGCTACCAGGGTTCCAAGGCGGCAATGAAACTGATCGCCCAGGCCGACGTCGTCGTGGCCCTCGGTTCGCGCCTGGGACCGTTCGGCACCCTGCCGCAGCACGGTATGGATTACTGGCCGAAAAACGCCAAGATCATCCAGATCGACGCGGACAACAAGATGCTGGGGCTGGTCAAGAAAATCTCGGTGGGCATCTGCGGCGACGCCAAGGCGGCTGCCAAGGCGATTATTGCCCGGCTGGATGGCAAGACGCTCGATTGCGACGCCACGCGCGACGCACGCTATGCCACCGTGCAAGCGGAAAAGGCTGCGTGGGAAGAGGAATTGACGAACTGGACCCATGAAAAGGATGCGTACAGCCTGGACATGATCGAAGAGCAAAAGAAAGAGCCGGGCAATTACCTGCACCCGCGCCAGGTCTTGCGCGAGCTGGAAAAAGCCATGCCGGAAGACGTGATGGTGTCGACCGACATCGGCAACATCAACTCGGTGGCCAATAGTTACTTGCGCTTCGAAAAGCCGCGCAGCTTCTTTGCGGCGATGAGCTTTGGCAATTGCGGCTATGCCTTCCCGACCATCATCGGCGCGAAAGTGGCTGCACCGCACCGCCCGGCCGTGTCGTATGCGGGCGACGGCGCCTGGGGCATGAGCTTGATGGAAACGATGACGTGCGTGCGCCACAACATTCCCGTGACGGCCGTGGTGTTCCACAACCGCCAATGGGGCGCGGAAAAGAAAAACCAGGTGGATTTCTACAACCGCCGCTTCGTCGCCGGGGAACTCGACAACCAGAGCTTTGCGGAAATTGCGCGGGCCATGGGCGCCGAAGGCATCACGGTCGACAAGCTGGAAGACGTGGGCCCGGCCCTGAAAAAGGCCATCGACATGCAGATGAATGAGGGCAAGACCACCATCATCGAAATCATGTGCACACGCGAGCTGGGCGACCCGTTCCGCCGCGATGCGCTGAGCAAGCCGATCCGCCACCTGGACAAGTACAAGGACTATGTTTAATTAAGTGAGCCAGCCTGTGGGAATGGGCTGTGACCAAATTCTCACAGATTGTCACGAAAACATCATAATTTCATTAAAGAATACAAGGCGTCCCGTTTTTTGAATTATTTGATTTGACAAGGCCATGCTTAAGGCTTAAATTCAATAAAAGACAAAAAAACGGAACGTAGCGTATCAAAAACGATTTACGGAGACAACCATGAACCACCCTGTACCGCACACTGACGCCGTCACCACGGACTTCCTGCAAGCGTTCGGCGATGCCTGGAACCGCCACGATATCGACGCCCTGATGGCCGCCATGGCCGACGATTGCGAATTCCACGCCGTCGCCGGTCCTGAGCTTCTGGGCAAGAGCTTCATCGGCCGCGACGCCGTGCGCGCCGGCTTCGAGCTGGCCTGGCAAACCTTCCCCGACGCGGCCTGGCTCAACCCCGTGCATTTCGTCAGCGGCGAGCGCGGCGTGACGGAGTCGACCTTTGCCGGCACCAAGGCGGACGGCACGCGCATCGAAGCGCGCATGGTCGATATCTTCACCTTCCGCGACGGCAAGATCGCAGTCAAGAATGCTTTCCGCAAGGATCGCCCACCCGTCGTCACAGTCTGAGCCAGCACGTTCACCAGGAATGACCATGAACAAACCTGTCGACACCCCTCCTGGCGTAATGGGCAACAACAGCACCGCCGCCCGCACGCCCTACGACCCCGCCTTCGATCCGCTGGTGGCCCAGCGCCCCGGCCACGGCAATGCCTACGCGCCCACCTACTGGATCGGCACGGCCGGCGAGCCGCCCGCCGACGACGGCCCCATCACGCATGACATCGACGTCGACGTGGCCATCATCGGCTCGGGTTTTACCGGCCTGTCCTGCGCCATCTTTTTGGCACAGGAACACGGCATCAAGGCCACCGTGCTGGAAGCGAACCGGGTCAGCTGGGGCTGCAGCACGCGCAATGGCGGCCAGGCCCAGTGCACGACGGGCCGCCTGAAGCGCTCGCAGTGGATAGACCGTTATGGCCTGGACACGGCCCTGAAACTGCACGCGGAAGTGTGCGACGCGATGCAGACGTTCAAGAAGATCACGGCCGACATCGATTGCGACCCGCAGCCGGGCGGCCACCTGTACATCGCCCACAAGGCGAAAGCCATGCCCGCGCTGGAAAAAGAAGCCAAGGTCATGCGCGAGATCTTCAAGTACGACGCCCGCATCCTCGACGCCGACACCGTCAAGCGCGAGTACGTCGACGACAAGGAAGCGGCCGGCGCGCTGCACGAGCCGGAAGGCATCGGCATCCATGCGGGCAAGCTGGCGTTCGGCTACCTGCGCAAGGCGCGCGCGCTGGGCGCCAAGGTGCATCCGTCCAGCCCCGTGATGGGCTGGGAAACGCGCAACGGCGTGCATTATCTGCAAACGCCGGGCGGCGTGGTGCGTGCCCGTTCCGTGGCCGTGGCCACGGGCGGCTACACCTCGCCCCACCTGCATCCGCAAGTGAAGAACCGCTTGCTGCCGATTCTGTCGAACTCGCTCGTCACGCGCCCGTTGACCCCGGCGGAAATCGAGGCGTGCAACTTCCGCACCCATCAGGTGATCACGGATACGCGCATCTTGCGCCACTACTACCGCTTGATGCCGGACAACCGCGTACAGATCGGCAGCCGCAGCGCCATCACGGGCGCCGACGCGCCGGACGACAAATACAAACAGTTTTTGATCAACGATCTGCACCGCAAGTTCCCCGCGCTGAAGGGCATCGGCATCGATTACTCGTGGTGGGGCTGGGTCGACGTCAGCCACGACATGATGCCGCGCATCGTGCAACCGGACCCGAAGCAATCGATCTTTTATTCGCTCGGTTACGGCGGCAACGGCGTCATGTACTCGGCGCAGGCGGGCCGGCGCATGGCCGAGCGCATCGCGGGCAAGGCCAGCGACACGGGCTTGCCGATCTTCAATTCGAAATTGCCGTATCCGAACATGATGGAACTGGTCGAGTCGCAAGCGTTCGCCCCGTTCCGCCGCCTGGGCCAGCGCTTCCTGTACCGCTGGTATCACTTGAAGGATGAAGTGTTTTAAATAGCAATAGCAGTAGCCGTACTAAGCCGCCGTATGAGTTGACATAGAGCAACCAACGGCGCCTCCCGCAAGGGATGAGATTGCCCGCACGTTCACACATAACAATAACTTGGAGTGAGACATGAACACATACACGAGCAAAAACACGGTATTTTCAACGATGCGCCGCGCCGTCCTCGGCACCCTGGTGCTGGGTGTCGCCCTGGCTTCCAGCGGCTCCGCCTTCGCGCAAGGCAAGGAAGTGACGATTGCCTATCAGGAAATCAACGGTCCCTTCCTGGTGGCCATCGCCAGCGGCGAAGTGGAAAAAACCACCGGCTATAAAATCAACTGGCGCAAGTTCGACTCGGGCGCCAAGGTGGCCACCGGCATGGCGTCCGGCGACGTGCAGATCGGCGTCATCGGTTCGAGCCCATTGACGGCGGCCGTCAGCCGCGGCGTCGACTTGCAGCTGTTCTGGATCATCGACGACATCAACGAAGCCGAAGCGATGGTGGCGCGCAACGGCGCCGGCATCAGCAAGCCGACGGACTTGCGCGGCAAGAAGATCGCCGTGCCATTCGTTTCCACCACGCATTTCCACACCATGTTCGCGCTGGAAACGTGGGGCATCAAGCCTACGGAAGTGAAATTGCTGAACATGCAGCCGAACCAGATCGCCGCCGCCTGGGAGCGGGGCGACATCGACGCCGCCTTCGTGTGGGACCCGGCCTTGAGCAAACTCAAGCAAAACGGCAAGGTGCTCGTCACTTCCGGCGAACTGAGCAAGAAGGGCAAGGCCACGTTTGACGGCATGGCCGTCGAGCGCGCCTGGGGCGAAGCGAACGCGGACTTCATGGCCAAGTTCGTCAAGGTGATGGCCGCTGCCGACGCCGACTACCGCGCCAATCCGAAGGCGTGGACCATCGATTCCCCGCAAGTAAAGGCCAACGTCAAGCATTCGGGCGCGGCCGCCAAGGACGTGGCCGCTTCCGTGGCCCTGTACGCCTACCCATCGCTGCAGGAACAGGCGTCGCCGGCCTGGCTCGGTGGCGGCGCGAAGGGCGGCGTGGCGCAAGCCTTGCTGGCCACGGCGCAATTTTTGAAGGGCGAAGGCAAGATCGATACCCTGGCAAGCGATTACGCCAAATATGTGACACCCAAGTATGCACAGGCCGCCGGCCTGCTGAAGTAAACGTTGTGCGATGGCGCGCTTGCGGGCGCGCTGACTGAACAGAATGCGTTGAACTGAAGTGACTACACCTATGCGGGGCACACGATGGAAAATCTCTACGTCAAGGATGTCAGCGTGATTTATCCGGGCAAGACGGCCGGTGAACGCGTACATGCCTTAAACAATATCAATCTGACGATTAACAGCGGCGACTTCGTCGTCGCGCTGGGCGCCTCGGGCTGCGGCAAGACTACCTTGCTGAGCCTGATGGCAGGCTTTATCGCCCCGTCCAAGGGCGAGATCATGCTCGGCGACAATAAAGTGGAAGGGCCGGGCGCCGACCGTGGCGTCGTATTCCAGAAACATGCCTTGCTGCCGTGGCTGAACGTGATGGAAAACGTGGAATTCGGCTTGAAGCTGCAAGGCGTGCCGAAAGCCGTGCGGCGCGAACAGGCGGCGAAAAACCTGGCGCTCGTCGGCTTGAAGGACTTTCACGACAATATGATTTATCAATTGTCGGGCGGCATGCAGCAAAGGGTGGGCATCGCCCGGGCCCTGACCAGCAATCCCGCCATGCTGTTGATGGATGAACCGATGGCGGCGCTCGACGCGCTGACCCGCGAAACCATCCAGGAGTTGCTGCTCGATATCTGGGCCAAGTCCAGCACCATGTTCTTCTTCATTACCCACAGCGTCGACGAGGCGCTGTTCCTGGCGAACCGGCTGATCGTCATGTCGCCCCGTCCGGGCCGCATCACGCACACGTATGAACTCGATTTCAACAAGCGCTTCCTCGAGTGCCGCGATGCGCGCGCCGTGAAATCAAGCCCGGACTTCATCAAGATGCGCGAAACGGTGCTCAACATCATTTATGGCGACGAGCGCGCCGTCAATAAAGAGCTGGAGGTGTCCCATGCATAGCCCATCCGTCGTGGGATTTCCTCCCACCACCGCCAAGCGCGCCGGCTTCTTCGGCCGCCTGTTCGCCCCCCGCTGCGCCATGCCCGGCGAAGCGTTCGGCGCGCCGGGGCAGGGCAATTCCAGCCGCATCGCCACCGTCACCGTCATAGCCGTGCTCCTGCTGTGGTTTGGCGTGACGGCCAGCGGCATGGTGAAACCCTTGTTTTTACCTTCGCCGCAAGCCGTGTATGAAAAATTCATCATGGCGGCCACCACCGGCTTCGGCGGCGCCACCCTGTGGGAACACACGGTCGCCAGCCTGGTGCGCGTGTTCGGCGCCTTTGGCCTGGCTTGCCTGTTTGCCATTCCCGTCGGCGTGATGATGGGCGTCAACCGCGTGGCGCGGGGCATCTTCGATCCCTTGATCGAGTTCTACCGTCCATTGCCGCCGCTCGCGTACTTGCCACTGGTCATCATCTGGTTCGGCATCGGCGAATTCTCGAAGGTCTACCTGATCTTCCTGGCCATCTTCGCGCCGATGGCGATCGCGGCCCGCGCCGGCGTCAGCTCCGTGTCGCTGGAGCAAATCCACGCGGCCTACTCGATGGGCGCCACGCGTTTCCAGGTGATCGTGCACGTGATCCTGCGGGCGGCGATACCGGAAATCCTCACCGGCATGCGTATCGGCATCGGCGTGGGCTGGACCACCCTGGTGGCGGGCGAGATGGTGGCGGCCACGCGGGGCCTCGGCTACATGGTGCTGAGCGCCTCCGAGTTCCTCGCCAGCGACGTGGTGATCATGGGCATCATCGTGATCGGCTTCTTCGCTTTCCTGTTTGATTTGATGATGCGTTACCTCGAACGTACCCTCGTGCCATGGAAGGGCAAGGTGTAAGACGTTCCCGGGAGTGGCGTGCACGCCACAAGTGTTGCCGCCGCTCCCTTTTTTTAATCCGCAATAAGCCGTACTTACCCTCCAGCGCGCTTGCCCCTTGGGCGCCGCGCCGGGCCGCTGCATTTCCAGATTGACTTATGGAATGCGGCCAACCAGACTGATTCACACGATGTATCGATGCTGCTTGACGGTGTTGCCTAAATAAAACAAAGCCGCGCGGCAAGAACAAGCCGCAGCAGGCAGGGCGCACCGAGCTTCAGAGATTTTCAGGAGACAAAACATGATTAGCGAATCGCATAACAGTACCGGCTTGCAGCACTCGCTCAAGCAACGCCACATGAGCATGATCGCCATCGGCGGCGTGATCGGCGCCGGCCTCTTTGTCGGCAGCGGCGTCATCGCCAAGGCCGCCGGCCCGGCCGCCATCCTTTCCTTCCTGCTCACGGGCGGCCTCGTCGTCCTGATCATGCGCATGCTGGGCGAGCTGGCCTCGTCCCTGCCCGTGGTCGGCTCCTTTTACGAATATGCGCGCCTGGCCTTCGACGACAAGCCGAAAGTGTCGAAATTCCTCGGCTTCATGAGCGGCTGGATGTACTGGTATTTCTGGGTCGTCGTCGTGGCCCTGGAAGCCATTGCCGGTGCGAAATTGGTCAACTTCTGGCTGCCCGACGTGCCGTCGTGGTCGATCAGCCTCGTGCTGCTCGTGTCGATGACCATCCTGAACCTGTTCTCCGTGAAGGCGTTTGGCGAATTCGAGTTCTGGTTCGCCTCGATCAAGGTGGTCGCCATCATCGTCTTCCTGTTTGTCGGCGCCTTGTTCATCACGGGAAGCTTGCCTAACAGCATCCCGACCCTGGGCTTTTTGACCAGCAACGGCGGCTTCATGCCGCATGGCTGGGGCCCCGTGCTCAGCGGCGCCGTCGCCGCCACGGCCTTTTATTCGGGCGCCGAAATCGTCACCATCGCCGCCGCCGAAACGTCGGACCCGGCCAAGGCCATCGCCCGCGCCACCAATTCCGTCATCACGCGCGTGCTGATGTTCTATGTGGGCTCCATGTTTGTCGTCGTTTGCATCGTGCCCTGGGATTCGCCGGCCATCGCCACGCCTTTCGTCAGCGCCCTGACCGTCATGAACATCCCGTACGCGGCCCACATCATGAATGCCATCATTTTGACGGCCGTGCTGTCGGCCTTGAATTCCAGCCTGTACGCCTCGTCGCGCATGATCTTTGCGCTGACGCGCCGCGGCGATGCGCCCACAGGCCTGGTTAAGCTGAGCAAGAACGGCGTGCCGATCCGCGCCATCCTGTTCAGCACCTTGTTTGCCTACTTCGCCATTGCCGTCTCGTATGTGTCGGCCGACCTCGTGTTCCCCTTCATCGTCAACTCTTACGGCATCCTGATCCTGTTTGTGTACCTGCTCATTGCGATATCTCAATTGCGTCTGCGTCGCCGCCTGGAACGCGAATGCCCGGAACGCATCAAGGTGCGCATGTGGCTGTTTCCTTACCTGACGTATTTCACCATCATCGCCATGCTGGTGATCCTGGGCGCCATGAGCGTGTCGTCCGATACGGAGCAGCGCGTGTCGTTCTGGTTCGGCCTGCTGAGCGTGGTCATCCTGAGCGTCATGTACTACATCAAGAAACTGGTCAACGATGACCGCAACGGCGGTGAGGCGGCCGACACCAAAGTGGAGCTCAAACATGTCTGACACGACCTTGTTGCCCGCAGGCCGGCGCCGCTTCCTGCGCACGACGGCCGCCCTGGGCGCCGCCGCAGTGGCGGGGCCTGGGTCAGCCTTGGCCGCTTCCGTCACCTTGCCGTTTGAAAACGGTGAACGCGAACTGGTGGCCTTCCCGCAAAAGCGCCCGCTGATTCTGCTGACCAGCCGTCCGCCCCAGCTGGAAACGCCGTTCGGCGTGTTCAATGAAGGCGCGATCACGCCCAATGATGCATTTTTCGTGCGTTATCACTGGAGCGGCTTGCCTACCAGCATAGACGGCGACAGCTACCGCCTGCGCATCGCCGGCCTCGTCAAGACGCCCTTGGAACTGTCGCTGGCGGAACTGAAGCAGCTGGCCGAGCCCGTCGACGTGGTGGCCGTGACGCAATGTTCTGGCAACAGCCGCGGCTTTTTTGCCCCCCGTGCGAATGGCGGACAGCTGGGCAATGGCGCCATGGGCAATGCCCGCTGGACGGGTATCCCCCTGAAAACCGTGCTGGAAAAGGCCGGTATCGCGGCCAGCGCCGTGCAAGTCGCCTTCAATGGCCTGGAAGCGCCGCCAGTGGGCGATGGTCCCGACTTTCAGAAAGCCTTGTCCGTCGAGCACATCATGGCGGGCGACGTCATGCTGGCCTGGGCCATGAATGGCGAAGACATTCCTTTCCTCAACGGCTATCCGCTGCGCCTGATTGTGCCAGGCTATTACGGCACTTACTGGGTCAAGCACTTGAGCGACATCACCGTGCTCGACAAGCCATTCGACGGTTTCTGGATGAGCACGGGCTACCGTATCCCCGACAACGGCTCCGGCTTCATCGAGCCGGGCGCGCCCGTGGGCAAGACGACGCCGATCAGCCGCCTCAACGTGCGCTCCTTCATTACCAGCGTGCAAGATGGCGCGCAAGTGAAGGCGGGACGCGACCTGGCCCTGCGCGGCATCGCGTTTGACAGCGGCCAGGGCATCAGCGAGGTGACCGTCTCGGTGGATGGCGGCCAGAGCTGGCAAGAAGCCAGGCTGGGCAAGGACCTGGGGCGCTTTTCGTTCCGCGAATGGACGATGGTCATGAAGGCGCCGCGCAAGGGCAAGCATGTGCTGATGGTGCGCGCAGTCAACCGCATTGGCCAGAGCCAGCCCATGAAAGCCCTGTGGAATCCCATGGGTTATATGCGCAACGTGGTGGAAACCACGCGCATCCAGGCAGTCTGAGGAGAACCATATGAAGATATTACTTGCCGCGCTGGCACTGTCGGCGGCGGGCGGCGCGTGCGCGCTGGACATCCACTTGCCGCCGGAAACGGCGACCTACAAACCCAGCGAATTGCCGGGCTACCAGCTGGTGCAGCGCAACTGCATGACGTGCCATGCGGCCCAGTACGCATCGACCCAGCCGCCCGCCTCGCCGCGCGCCTACTGGGAAGCGACCGTCAAGAAGATGAAAAAGCCGTTCGGCGCCCAGTTTGACGACGCGGACGTGCCGGCCATGGTCGATTACCTGGTGAAAACCTATGGCGCAGAGCGGGGCGCCGCCGTGCCTGCCGCCGCCGTCGCCAAGCCCGTGGCAGCCGCCGTCCCGGCTACCGGCGGCAAGGATGTCAAAAGCTTGCTGGCGGCGAACGGCTGCATGGCTTGCCACGCCCTCGACCAGAAAGTGGTCGGCCCCGGCTTTGCGGAAGTGGCGGCCAGGTACAAGGGCAAGGATGGCATCGCCGCCGTGGCGGCCAACATCCGCAGTGGCGGCGCCGGCAAATGGGGCCCCGTGCCCATGCCGCCGTTCAGCCAGCTCAGCGAAGCCGATGCGGCGACCCTGGCGAAATACGTGCTGAACAGATAAGTTCGTCTCAGACGCGCGGTGACCCTTAATACCACTTGCCGCCACCCGTCCTGCGCGGTATTGCCCGCTGCCATCATGCAGCGGGCTTTTTTTTACGTCCCCTATTCGCCGCTACCTCGCTTGCCAACGCGGCGGTTGCATGCACTGGTATTGTAAAAAACACCGTTATATAAAACCACTTGACTACCAATTTAGGGCGTCGCATTCTCTGTGCAGAAAGCCGACGCTTCGCTGTGCTTTCTTTACGTACAACATAAAAGCTACTTTGATAGTTTTCGTATAACGTTCAGGAGACATTGTGAAGACACGGCAAATTAGCCGGCTGGCCTCGCCTTTGATGGCTGGCCTGCTGGGCAGCGCGCTGCTCGCTTGCGGCGGCAATTCCACCACCGAACCCCCATCGACCCTGCTGGCCGCCACAGCCGCCAGCGACAATTGCGCGGCCTGGAGCGCCGCTGCCGTCTACACGGCGGGCCAGTGCGCTGTCTACGACGGCAAGGTGTACCGGGCCAAATGGTGGGTGCAGGGCACGGCGCCGAACAACGACCAGTGGGGACCGTGGAGCCTCGATAGCACCACGCCGACGCCGACTCCCACCCCGACACCGACGCCCACTCCAACACCCACTCCCACGCCGACACCCACGCCTACGCCCGGCATCCCCACCAAGGCCCAGGCCGAGGCCAACGAGGCGGCGCTGACGAATAACGATTTCTTTCGCAAGGTCAAGGCCTCGATCCGCACCCTGGGCAATGCGGCCGTCGAAGCCGTGCAGCCGGGCCTGGCCAGCAATCCGCTCAACGTCAAGC
Source organism: Janthinobacterium sp. SUN176 (assembly GCF_030587335.1). Lineage (NCBI taxonomy): Bacteria > Pseudomonadati > Pseudomonadota > Betaproteobacteria > Burkholderiales > Oxalobacteraceae > Janthinobacterium > Janthinobacterium sp. SUN176. The sequence goes on from NZ_JAPWIA010000001.1 coordinate 342,520, forward strand.
GGGTCGAGCGCCTGCTGCCGGCGGCGAAGTGGGATTACTATTTTGCCGCGCGCGACGCCAGCTATACGTACCAGCGCTTTCTGCAAGCGGTGGCCAAGTTCCCCGCCGTGTGCGACGACTACAGCGACGGGCGCAATGCGGACGCCATCTGCCGCCACAGCCTGGCGACCATGTTCGCCCACTTCGGGCAGGAAACGGGCGACCACAACGCCAGCAGCCCGCTGCCGCAATGGCGCCAGGGCTTGAAGTATTTGCGCGAACTGGGCTGCGACGAGACGGGCGCCGGCTGCGGCTACAACATCGAGTGCGCCGACCCCGTCTTCAACAAGGTGTGGACCTGCGGCAAGAACGCCGACGGCAGCTTCAAGAAGTATTTCGGCCGTGGCGCCAAGCAGCTGTCGTACAACTACAACTATGGGCCGTTTTCGCAAGCCATGCATGACGGCGATCAATCCGTGCTGCTGAAAAATCCGGACCTGGTGGCCTCGACGTGGCTGAACCTGGCGTCGGCCACGTTCTTCTTCGTCTATCCGCAACCGCCGAAACCGTCGATGCTGCATGTGCTCGATGGCACGTGGGTGCCGAACGCGGCCGATACGACGGCTGGCGCGGGCAATAACTTTGCCACCACCATCATGATCATCAACGCCGAATGCGGGCAGGGCACGGAAAAGCAGGCCGCGCAAAACCGCATCGATTACTACAAGCAATTTGCCGCCGACATGGGCTGGGATTATTCCGGCGAACAATTGTCATGCGCCAACATGCAGCGCTTCACCCCGGCCAGTTCCGCTTCCTACAACATCTATTGGGAAAAGAACTGGAGCGCGGGTGGCGAGAACCAATGCCAGCTGGTCAGTTACCAAACCCCGTACAGCGCCTTGCTGGCCGGAAACTACGTGAAATGCGTGGAAGCCAACTGGAATGTGAAGTTGCAGTAGCAGTAAATGCAGGAATAGCCGGCCAGGGATAACAGTTGACAAGAGCCCCTTCAGGGGCCTGCAACAGCTCACAACGTACAACCTGTACAACCATAACGGAGACCAATACAACATGAAATCGAATGCATTATTGATGGCCCTGCTCAGCGGCGTGCTCGTCGCTTGCGGCGGCGGCCAGGAAGGCACGACCGCCACGCCCAACACCTTGCTGGCCGCCGCGGAAGCGTGCGCCGTCTGGGATGCCGCCACCGTCTACACGGGCGGCCAGTGCGTGCTGTACCAGGGCGTCACCTACAAGGCCAAGTGGTGGACGCAGGGCAATGTCCCCAGCGCCACCGACCAGTGGGGCCCATGGGCCGTGACGGATACCCCGACGCCAACCCCGACGCCAACCCCGACACCGACCCCGACGCCAACGCCAACACCAACGCCAACACCGACACCGACCCCGACCCCAACGCCGACACCGACCCCGACGCCAACACCGACCCCAACGCCGACACCGACGCCAACCCCCACGGCTTGCCGTCCGGACGGCTTGATCTCGGCCGTGCCGAATGTGCCGTATTGCAAGGTGTACGACGCGAATGGCCGCGAAGTGCTGGGCAATGGCTTGAACCGGCGCATCGTCGGCTATTTCGCCAGCTGGCGCACGGGCGCCGATGGCAGCCCGACTTACCTGGTGAACAATTTGCCGTGGGACAAGATCACCCACTTGAACTATGCGTTTGCCTCCGTCGATCCGGCCACGTCAAAAATCGCCATCGGCAGCGGCGCGGCCAATCCCGATACGGGCCTCACGTGGCCAAACGTGCCTGCCGCCGCCATGGACCCGTCGCTGCCGTACAAGGGCCACTTCAACTTGCTGTCGCAATACAAGAAGAAGTACCCGGGCGTGAAACTGATGATTTCCGTGGGCGGCTGGGCCGGCAGCGGCGGCTTCTACACGGCCACGACGAACGCGGACGGCAGCATCAACACGGCCGGCATCAACACCCTGGCCGATTCCATGGTGGCCTTCGTGCGCCAATACAACTTCTTCGATGGCGTCGATGTCGATTACGAACATCCGACCACCAACAATGAAGCGGGCAATCCGAACGACTTCGCCGTCTCGAAGCCGCGCCTGGCGGGCTTGATGACGAGCTACAACGTGCTGCTGAAGGTGCTGCGCCAGAAGCTCGACGAAGCGGCCGTGCAGGACAATAAATATTACCTGCTGACCATCGCCGGCTCCGCCTCGGGCTGGGTCTTGCGGGGCGAGGAAAACATGTCGGGATTGAAATATCTCGATTACGCCAGCCTGATGTCGTATGACTTGCACGGCGCGTGGAACCAGTACGTGGGACCGAACGCGGCGCTGTTTGACGACGGCAACGACGGTGAGTTGCGCGCCGGTAACGCCTACCAGTTCCAGAACATCGGCTATCTGAACACGGACTGGGCCTACCGCTATTACCGTGGCGCCATGCAGGCGGGGCGCATCAATATCGGCGTGCCGTTCTACACGCGGGGCTGGAAGGATGTGACGGGTGGCACGAATGGCTTGTGGGGCACGACGCCGTTGATCAGTTCCACGGTCACCTGCGCCGGCACCAAGACGTGCGGCACGGGCGCCACTGGCATCGACAACGTGTGGTACGACCTGGATTCGCAGGGCAAACCGACGCCAGGCGGCGGCAATCCCATCTGGCATGCGTTGAACTTGCAGAACGGTATCGTGCCGAGCTACCTGGGTGCGTATAAAGTCACGGACAAGGCGCTGGTGGGCACGTATGTACCGTATTACAGCAGCACCATGGTGGCGCCGTGGCTGTGGAATGCGACCAAGAAAGTATTCATTTCCACGGAAACCACGCAGTCGATCGCGGCCAAGGCCCAGTACATCGTCAACAACAATATCGGCGGCGTAATGATCTGGGAAATGGCGGGCGACTATGCCTGGGATGCCACGCGCAACGGCGGCAAGGGCGAGTATTTCATGGGTACCACCCTGACGGACGTGCTGTACCAGGCCTTCCGCACGGCTGGCGCGTATGGCAACAAACGCGCCGAAATCGCCATGCCGGGCACGGCGGCCAACGTCAGCATCACCCTGGGGGGCTGGAAGCTGGGCGACAACAACTTTCCCATCAATCCGGTGATGACGGTGAAGAACAACACGGCTTCGACCTTGCCGGGCGGCACCGTGGTGGAGTTCGACTATCCCGTCTCGGCGCCGTCGGACATGAGCGACCAGTCCGGCTTCGGCTTGACGGTGATCAATGCCGGTTACACGGGGCCGAACAATATCGGCGGCTTCACGAAGAACTACAACCGGGCCCGCTTTGCGATTCCCGCCTGGCAATCGCTGGCGCCGGGCGGCTCCGTGGCGCTGACCTTGAATTACCGCTTGCCGATCTCGGGACCTGCCAACTACACGGTCACCGTGGGCGGCACCAAGTATGCGCTGACGCAAGAGTATCCGGAATTGCCGGTGGCCTTGCCGTAAGTTGAATCCGGTAATGTAAACAGAGAAGGGCGGAACCGCGGTTCCGCCCTTTTTGGTTTCTGGCGTTAGCTAAGCTGGCTTAAAACCAGGTTTCCACCTGGAAGCCGTACGAGGTGCCGCTGGTATTGTTGTTGTAGATCGGGCCGCCGTTGTTCGACGCATTGACCGAGGCGGTGGCCGCATCGTTCCATTTGCCGTAGGTCACGAAAGCGCGCAGTTCGGGACGCGACCACAGGCCAGGACCGGCCGAGATCGTCGGCGCGATGGTCAGCTTGGTCAGGCGCTTGGCCGGCAGGCCGCCCGCTTGCGTCACGCGGTCCGTGCCCAGTTCGCCCACCAGCTTGAAGTTGTCGGTGAACGCGTACACGGGACGCACGCCAACCGAGGTCCAGGTCGAGGAACCGTTGGCGTTCGACTCGTCTTTTTGCCACAGGGCAACGAATTCCATGCCGAAGTTGGCCATCGGCTGGATCGCCATGTCATTGAAGATACGCGTGCGTTTCACGTCCGAACCGAAATTGGTGTCGCCCGAAGCGCCGAACTGCGCGCCCTTGCCCGTGCCGGGACCGACGCCGTACTGCACGCCGAAGGTATTGCCGCCGCCAAACACTTTACCTTGGCGGTGGAATGCCGACAGCTGCCAGCCGTTATTGCGCTTGCCAGTGGCGACGTCATCCTTGCCTTCGCCGATGATGTAGGTCGCGGCCAGGTCCAGGGTGCCGTTTTCATTGACGGGAATCTCGCCGTAGATGAAGTTCTGACGCACGGCCGATTTGGTGTTGACGCCGCCGTTCGGCAACGCGACCTTGACGTCGTTGTCCTTGAAGAAAGCATACGAGAATTTACCCGGGCCAGCGGGAATGCGGTCCAGGCCGGCGCCCGTGCCGTTCATATTGATGTATTGCAAGTCCAACATGTGGATGTCAGGACGGTAGTAGAAGCGTTTACCGATCCAGGCCGTGCCGCCGTTCAGGAAATCGAGTCCCTGCGCTTCGACGTAGGCCTTGACGATGCCCAGCTTGTTGTCGCCGAAATCCGAGTTAGGCGCATAAGCGTTGACCCAGATGGTGGCCAGGTAGTTCACGCCGCCGGACTTGGCGATGGACTTGGTGTAGCCGAATTCCGTGTAGGCGTCGCACTCATTGCCCAGACGGTATTTCATGGTATTGCCACCCAGGCCGAAGCAGCCTTGCGAACCGCCGTCGCCCGACGTATTGCTGCCGGCGCCGGCGCGCAGGTAGCCGTGGAAGCCTTCGGAGTCGGATGGGTACATCGGGTCGGCCATGGCGGAAGCGCTGGCGATGGCGAGGAGCAGGGCAGGCAAGGTTTTCAATGCAGTGCGGTTCATGCGGTCTCCAGAAAAATGTAGGTGGTAGCGGTGGCGCCCCGGAAGGCTGTCACCGCACACGGTCTAATGCCGAAAACCAAGTCTAGCAGCGCTTTTTTAACCACCCTGATACAAAACGAACAAGTGACGATACTTTCTTTCAAAGTGTTGTTTTTATCCAATGTCGATACTCTTGCGCATAGTGGGCTTGCAAAGGAGTATCGAATTGCGGTTTTGGAGTATCAGAAAGTATCAAAGTCTGGTGCTACATTGTGGTCGTGGTGCTAAGTACCTGAGCATTGCCAACGACAAAAAACACTGGAGACACACAATGAAACGTTCCGCCATTGCCGCGCTGTGCGCCGGCTTCCTCAGTTCGTCCGCCTTCGCCGCAACCGACCTCGTCATCGCCACCGTCAACAATGGCCACATGATCGAAATGCAAAAGCTCAGCAAGTTCTTCGAGCAAGCCAATCCCGACATCAAGCTCAAATGGGTGACCCTGGAAGAGGGCGTCTTGCGCCAGCGCATGACCACCGATATTGCCACCAAGGGCGGCCAGTTCGACGTGATGACCATCGGCCTGTATGAAACGCCCATCTGGGGCAAGAAAAACTGGTTGATCCCCATCAAACCTGACGCCAAATACGATATCGACGACTTGCTGCCCGCCATACGCGAAGGCCTCTCCGGCGACGGCAAGCTGTACGCGTCGCCGTTCTATGGCGAAAGCTCGATGATCATGTACCGCAGCGACCTGGTCAAAAAGGCGGGCGTGACGATCGAGGACCGTCCTTCCTGGAACCAGTTGCGCGACGTGGCGGCCAAGCTGCACGATCCGGCCAACGGCGTGTACGGCATCTGCCTGCGCGGCAAGCCGGGTTGGGGCGACAACATGGCGCTGATCACCACCATGGCCAATTCCTATGGCGGCCAGTTGTTCGATATGCAATGGAAGCCGCAATTTACCAGCAAGCCGTGGAAAGACGCGGTGAACATGTATGTCGACCTGATGAAGAAATACGGCCCGCCGGGCGCGGCAGCCAACAGCTTCAATGAAAACCTGGCGCTGTTTAACCAGGGCAAATGCGGCATCTGGATCGACGCGACCATCGCCGCGTCCTTCATCACCGACCCCAAGCAAAGCAAGGTGGCCGACAAGGTGGCGTTCGCCCAGTCGCCCGTGGGCGTGACGGAGCGGGGCGCCAACTGGCTGTGGATATGGTCGCTCGCCATCCCGTCCAGCTCGAAGCACCCGAACGAGGCGCAGCGCTTCATCAACTGGGCCACCTCGCCCGACTACGTGAAACTGGTTGCCAAGGAAACGAGCTGGGCCAACGTGCCGACGGGCACGCGCAAGTCGACGTATGCGAGCCCCGAATTCCAGAAAGTGGCGAAATTTGCCGCCGCCGAAGGCAAGGCCCTGGCCACCACGCGCGCCGTGCAAAGCACCTTGCCGCCATCGCCATATGTGGGCGTGCAATTCGCGTCGATCCCCGAATTCCAGGTGATCGGCGTGGCGGCCGGCCAGCAGATGGCGGCGGCGTTGCTGGGCAAGGTGACGGTGGACCAGGCGCTGGAATTGTCGCAGCAGACGGCTGAACGCGAGATGCGCAAAGGAGGGTACTACAAGTAAGCCTGCTGCATAGTTTGCTTGCTCCAATAGCGTAAAGCCGGGGTCAGACCCGACGGGTCTGACCCCAGATTTTTGCCGGCGATTGTTCCTTCTTGCCCCAAGAGAAATCCTATGAAACGCATTATCCCCCGGACTTTGCTGACGCCGGCCGTGGTCTCCGTCTCCGTCATTTCCGTGATCCCGTTGCTGATCACCCTGTATTACGCGTTCGTGCGCTATTCGATGCTCGATCCCAGCGGCCATCCTTTCCATGGCCTGGCCAATTTCCACTTTTTCTTTACCGATGCCTCGTTCCTGCCGGCCCTGCAGAACACGTTTACCCTGCTGTTTTCCGTCATGCTGATCACGGTGGTGCTGGGCACGGCGCTGGGCTTGCTGATCAATGAAGCGTTTCCGGGGCGCGCCGTCGTGCGCGTGCTCTTGATTTCGCCGTTTCTCGTCATGCCGGCCGTGAATGCCCTGATGTGGAAGAACATGCTGCTTAACCCGATCTACGGCCTGTTCGCGCAGATCAGCCTGTTTTTTGGCGCCACGCCCGTCGACTGGCTGTCGGCCCACCCCCTGTTTTCCATCATCATGATGGTTTCGTGGCAATGGCTGCCGTTTGCCTGCCTGATCTTCATGACGGCGCTGCAATCGATGGACCGGGAACAGCTGGAAGCGGCGCGCATGGATGGTGCCACGTATCTGCAGCAGTTGCGTTACCTCTACATTCCCCACCTGGGACGCGCCGTCTCGGTGGTGCTGATGATCGAAATGATCTTCTTGCTGTCGATCTTTGCGGAAATCTTTACCACCACGGGCGGCGGTCCCGGCTTCGACACGACCACCATCACTTTCATGATTTACCAGCAGGCACTGCTGTCCTATGACGTGGGAGCGGCCTCGGCCGGCGCCCTGTTCGCCGTGCTCATCGCCAACATCGCCGCCTTCTTCCTGATGCGCGTCATCGGCAAGAATCTGTCGAAATAAGGAGACCTTGATGCATAGCAAACTTAACTTATATGGCCGCACGGCTGCCGCCTGGCTGTTCGCGCTGCTGCTGTTCTTCCCCATCTTCTGGCTGGGTCTGATGGCCTTCAAGACGGAAGGGCAAGCCATTTCCACGCCGCCGCTGCTGTTCTTCACACCCACGCTCGACAGCTTCCGCGAAGTGCTGGCGCGCGACAATTACTTCGGCTATGCGTGGAATTCGCTGTTTACCAGCGTGCTCTCGACGGCCATCGGCCTCTTGATTGCCATCCCGGCCGCGTACTCGATGGCTTTCTTTCCCACGGGCGGCACCATCGGTTTGCTGAAATTCATGCTCAGCTCACGTTACATGCCCGGCGTGGGCGCCTTGATGCCGATCTATATCTGCTACCAGTACTTCGGCCTGCTCGACACGCGCATCGGCCTGACCATCATGTTCATGCTGATGAATTTGCCCATCATGATCTGGCTGTTGTACACGAGCATGAAGGAGTTGCCGCGCGAAATCCTGGAAGCGTCGCGCATGGATGGCGCCACCGTGTGGGACGAATTCCGCCACGTCGTGCTGCCCCTGTCCGTGGGCGGCATCGCTTCCACGGCCCTCGTGTGCATGGTGTGGTCGTGGAATGAATCGTTCTGGTCGCTGAACCTGGGCGCTTCCAACGCGGGCACCCTGGCCTGGCTCATCGCATCATATTCGAGCCCGGAAGGCTTGTTCTGGGCGAAATTGTCGGCCGCTTCCCTGATGGCCATCGCGCCCATCATGGCGCTGGGCTGGTTCTGCCAGAAGCAGTTGGTCCAGGGTATGACCTTTGGCGCAGTCAAATAAACTACAGAATAGAGACACACATCATGGCTTACCTTCAACTGAGCAATATCGAGAAATTCTTTGGCGAGCACCGCGCCATCAAGGGCATCGACCTGGAGATCCGGCAGGGCGAGTTCGTCGTCTTCGTGGGACCGTCGGGTTGCGGTAAATCAACCCTGCTGCGCCTGATCGCGGGCCTCGAACCGATCGACGGCGGCAAGCTGTCGCTGGACGGGCGCGACATCACGGCGCTGCCATCGTCCAAGCGCGACCTGGCGATGGTGTTCCAGTCGTATGCGCTGTACCCGCACATGACGGTGTTCCAGAACATGTCGTTCGCGCTGAAGCTGGCCGGCGTCGATCCGGCCATCATCCGCGAAAAAGTCGACAAGGCGGCCGCCATCCTCGACCTGGGGAAGTACCTGGAGCGCACGCCCAAAGAATTGTCGGGCGGGCAGCGCCAGCGCGTGGCCATCGGCCGCGCCATCGTGCGCGACCCGAAAGTGTTCTTGTTCGATGAACCGTTGTCGAACCTCGACGCGGCCCTGCGCGTGCAGACGCGCATCGAGATCGCCAAGCTGCACCGCGAACTGGGCGCCACCACCATCTACGTCACGCACGACCAGGTCGAGGCGATGACCCTGGCCGACCGCGTGGTGGTGCTGCGCGACGGGCAGATCGAGCAGCATGGCTCGCCCCTGGAACTGTATGACCGTCCCGCCAATCGCTTCGTCGCGCAATTCATCGGCACGCCCAGCATGAACGTGGTGCCGGCCGACGCGGCGCCGCAGCTGCTGGCGCAGGCGGGCAGCGCGGCGCAGGCCGACGGTTTTGTCGGCATCCGCCCCGAGCACGTGCACCTGGGTGCGGCGCAGCCGGGCAGCGTGCCCGTCACCGTTGACCTGGTCGAATCGCTGGGCGTGGAAACCCTCACCTATGTGCGCCTGCCGAACAATGTGCAGGTGGTGTCGCGCGGCGCGGAGCGCAGCAGCCTGCAGCCGGGCCAGCAGACGCACCTGACGTTCGAGCCGGGCTTCGTGCATTATTTCGACCGCGCCGGCAAGACCTACGCGGCGGCGAAAGGAGTGCTGTAATGGACGCCATCGCCTTGAACCAGGCAAACCTGGCGCAGTTGCCAGGGACCGTGGCCGTGCCAGCGTTTGCGCGCGGCGCGCTCGTGCCCAGCATCGTGCATATCGGCGTGGGCGGTTTTTTTCGCGCCCACCAGGCCGTGTACCTCGACGACTTGCTGGCGCTCCAAGGCCAGGAGCATGCGCAGTGGGGCTATTGCGGCGTGGGCTTGCTGGCGCATGACGCGGCCATGCGCGACGCCATGCAGGCGCAGGATGGCTTGTACACGGTGGTCGAGCGCAGCGCGGCCGGCGATAGCGCGCGCATCATCGGCAGCATCGCCGAATACCTGTATGCGCCCGACGAGCCGCAGGCCGTGCTGGATAAGCTGGCCGACCCCGGCACGCGCATCGTCGCGCTGACCATCACGGAAGGCGGCTATTACGTGAACCAGGGCACGGGCGAGTTTGACGCCGGTCATGCCGACATTGCGTACGAACTGGCGCACCCGGAGGCGCCGCGCTGCTCGTTCGGCTACCTGGCCGCGGCGCTGGCCCTGCGCCACCAGCGTGGCCTGGCGCCGTTTACCATCATGTCCTGCGATAACCTGCAAAACAATGGCGACGTGACGCGCAAGATGCTGCTGGCCTTTGTCGCCCTGCGCGACGTGGAGCTGGCGCGCTGGCTGGCCACGCATGGCAGCTTCCCCAACAGCATGGTCGACCGCATCACGCCGGCCACCACGGATGAACACCGGGCGCTCGTGCGCGAGACCTTCGGCATCGTCGACGCCTGGCCCGTCGTGTGCGAGCCGTTCCGCCAGTGGGTCATCGAAGACGAATTCCCGCAGGGCCGGCCGGCCTGGGAACAGGTGGGCGCGCAGATGACGCACGACGTGCTGCCGTATGAAAAGATGAAGCTGCGCTTGCTCAATGCCAGCCACCAGGCCCTATGCTACATTGGCATGCAGCTCGGTTACACGTTTGCGCATGAAGCGATGGGTGACCCTGGCATCCGCGCGCTCGTGCGCCGCATGATGGATGACGAGGTCACGCCCTTGCTCGGCGAAGTGGAAGGCATACATCTGGACAGCTACAAAGACACCCTGATCGAGCGCTTCTCGAATCCGGCCGTGCGCGACCAGCTGGCGCGCATCGGCACGGAAGGTTCGGCGCGCATCCCGAAATTCGTGCTGCCGTCCGTGCGCGAAGCGCTGGCCCGGGGCGGCGCCATCACGCTGTTGGCGTTTACCGTGGCGTGCTGGTTCCGCTACCTGGAAGGCCACGACGAGCAGGGACGCGAGATGCCGCTGAACGATCCGTACGCGGTGCGCCTGCGCGCGCTGGCGCTGCAGGGCGGGTCGGACGCCGCGGCGCTGCTGTCCTTGCGCGAGCTGTTCGGCGACTTGAGCGACACACCGGCCTTCACGCAGGCGGTGGGGCAGTCGCTGGCCAGCCTGTATGGGCTGGGCGCGCGCGCGGCGCTGGAACAGATCGTCGCCTGACGGGGGAGGGCGTGCCATGCAACGCAAGGCCGAATATCCGCAACCACAGATGGAGCTGGAACAGCAGCGCGACGCGACGCCCGGCTTCGAGCCGAAAGGCAGTTTCGGCTTCATCCGCTACCTGGAGCACGGCTTTCCGAATTCGCTGGTGCGCTGGCATTACCACGACGAGTATGAGCTGCACCTGATCGTCGAGAGCAGCGGCAAGGTGTTTGTCGGCGACTACATCGGCCAGTTCGCGCCCGGCCACCTGGTGCTGACGGGGCCGCGCGTGCCGCACAACTGGGTGTCGCTCGGCACGCCCCCGGAAGGCGTGGCCTTGCGCGACATGGTGATCCAGTTTTCGCACGCGCCGCTGGCGTCGATGGCCGCCGCCATGCCCGAGTTGAAGGATATTTTCCCGCTGCTGCAGCGCTCCCTGCACGGCGTCGAATTTTTCGGCGTCAGCGAACAGTCGCTGCGGCGCTTCCAGCGCATCCGCGACAGCAGCGGCTTGCCGCGCCTGATCGAATTTTTGAGCCTGCTGGGCGAACTGGCGCAGACCAGCGACTACCAGCTGCTGTCGACGGTGCCCATGCAGTCGAGCGACGACGACGTGGCCCTGGCGCGCATCAGCTCCGCCATCAACTTCATCGTGCACAATTACAGCAGCCAGTTTTCGCTGAAACAGCTGGCCGAGCAGGTGGACATGCCCGAGCGGACGTTTTCGCGCTTCTTTCGCCACGCCACGGGCAACAGCTTCACGGACTTCGTCAACCGCCTGCGCATCAACAAGGCGTGCCAGCTGCTGATGGAGACGGAGCGCTATGTCAGCAACATCTGCTACGAGGCGGGATTCAACAACGTGGCCAATTTCAACCGGCGCTTCCTGGAATTGAAGGGCATGACGCCGAAGGAGTTTCGCCAGCAGGCGCTGGGCCGTTTTGGCGAGTGAGGCTTTTTGAGGTACATTGGATGGCACAGGCGGGGACAGCCTGGGAGAGACGAGCATGGAACACCTGTGGCAGAAGGACAGCGAGCGCAAGGCGCCCGAACTGGAACGCGAAAGCTATGACGGCATCATCAATTACCTGGAACACGGCTATCCCAGCTCGCGCGTGCGCTGGCACTGCCACGAGGAATATGAGCTGCACCTGATCGTCGCCACCAGCGGGCGATTGTTCGTGGGCGACTATATCGGCGAGTTTTCGCCCGGCCACCTGGTGCTGACGGGCCCGCGCCTGCCGCACAACTGGATTTCCAACGTGATGCCGGAAGGCGGCGTGGCCCTGCGCGACATGATCGTGCAATTCGCCCACGCGCCGCTGGCGGGCGCCGCGCGCGTCATTCCCGAATTGCGCGAGTTGTTGCCGCTGCTGGAGCGCTCCAGCTATGGCGTGGAGTTTTTCGACATGGGCGCGGAAGCGGAGCGGCACCTGGCGCGCATCCGCGCCACGCATGGCGCCGAGCGCTTCGCCGAATTCGTGCAACTGATGAGCAAACTGGCGCGCACGGCCAATTACCGCTTGCTGTCGAGCGCCTCCCTGCGTTCGTACGACGACGATGCGACTCTGGCCAAGGTCAATTCCGTCCTCAACTACATCACGGACAATTACCGCGAGCCGATTTCGGCGGAAATGCTGGCCGAGCAGGTGGGCATGTCGCTGAGCAAATTCTCGCGCTTCTTCCGCAAAGCGACGGGCAACAGTTTTACGGATTTCATCAGCCGGCTGCGCATCAACAAGGCGTGCCAGCTGCTGATGGATACGGACCAGTATGTGTCGAACGTCTGCTACGACGTGGGCTTCCAGAACGTGGCCAATTTCAACCGCCGCTTCCTGCAGGTGAAGGGCGTCACGCCGAAGGAATTCCGGCGCCAGGCCGATGGCCGTTTTGGCGGCATCGGCGGGCCCGTGGCGGATATGCCACAGGCCTAGCCGCTGTCATTACCTTGTCACTTTGATTAGTTATGCTCCACGGTTACTCCACCCACCTTAGCCGAGGAATGCATGAATACTGCCGTAACGCCGATCCCGAAACTGACCCTGTTGGCCATCGCCGCCGGCCTGGCCCTGGCCGCGTGCGGCGGCAGCGACAATCCGCCGGCGGAGCCTTCCAAGCCCGTGGCGCAGACGGGCGTGTTCCTCGATGGCGCGGTGGAAGGACTCGATTACGTTGCGGGCAGCGCGGCCAAGGCCAGCACCAATGCCAAGGGCGAGTTCGTTTGCAATCCGGGCGAGACGGTCGCCTTCAGCGTGGGCGGCCTGGCCCTGGGTTCGGCGCCGTGCGGCGCCGTCGTCACGCCGCTGGCGCTGGCCGCCAGCACCAACGTGGCGGACGACAAGGTCGTCAACCGCCTGCTGGCGCTGCAACTGCTGGATGATGACAGCGATCCGTCGAACGGGATCAGGCTGACGGCCGAAGTGAAGGCTGCGCTGGCAGGCAAGACCCTGGACTTCGCCGCCGCCCCGGCAGCCTTCAACACGGCCCTGGCCGCGCATCTGGCAACGGTGGGCGCGAAATTCGCCGGCCGCACGGTCGATGCGGAGCGCCGCGCCCTCGTGCGCGAGCATTTCGAAGACACCCTGGCCTCGAAAGCGGGCGCGCCCGTCAACGAAGCGCTGACGCAAGCCAATCCGGTGGGCGAAGTGAAAGTGACCGTGACGCGCTACCAGATCCAGGCGGCCGATAAATTCTACGTGCCGTACGAAGGCGCGAACGCGAAGATCAAGGGCGAATTCCCGAACGGCTTCCTGCCGTCGTACGGCTCGGGCCTGGCCTACAAGGGCAAGAACGCGGCCGGCGACCTGGAATTCTATGGCTTGACGGACCGCGGCCCGAACGGCGACGGCCCGCTGGTGCCCGATCCCTCGGGCAAAGGCACCATCGGCAGCAAGATCTTCCCGTCGCCCAGTTTTACTCCGTCATTCGGCGTGATCACGGTGGGTAAGAACGGCGCCGTGCTGGCATCGAGCACGCCGATCAAGGTGTCGGCCGCCGTCAACAGCTCGGGCTTGCCCGTGCCCGTGGGCGCGGTCGGCAATTCGGCCGAGATTCCCGTCATGGATGCGATGAAGTTCGACGCCGCCGGCAAGGCCGTGTTCAACGCGGGCGGCCTCGATTCGGAAGCCATCGTCGTCGATGCGAAGCGCAATGCGCTGTGGGTATCGGACGAATACGGCCCGTTCATCATCAAGATCGATGCGGCCACGGGCGTCATCCAGGCGAAGTACGAGCCGGGCAAGGGCTTGCCGGCGCTGTTCGCCAAGCGCCGCGCGAACCGCGGCATGGAAGGCATGACCCTCGATGCGAGCAACGACAAGCTGTACGCCTTCCTGCAAAGCCCCTTGAGCGACGGCACGGCCATGTATTCGGTGACGAAGAAGGCGGAGCAGGTGGAACGCTTCGCCCGCTTCACGCGCTGGATCGAATTCGACCCGGTGACGGGCACCAGCGGCAAGATGTATGCGTATCCCTTGAATGCGGCCGACTACCAGGATGGCCGCACGGGCAACGCCAAGCTGGGCGACATGGTGGCGCTGGGCGGCGGCAAATTCCTCGTCATCGAGCAGGGTGCCGCGCCGTCGGGCAAGGTGTTCAATAAACTGATGCTGGTCGAATTGAAGGGCGCCACGGACATTTCCTCCGCCGCCTTCAATGCGACGACGTCCGACCTGGAGAAGAGCAGCATGGGCGGCGCTGGCGTCAACGGCGCCGACTGGGCCGCCGTCACGCCGCTGAAGAAAACCCTGCTGCTGGACTTGAACGCCATCGGCTGGGCGGCGGAAAAGGCGGAAGGCCTGACCCTGATCGACGACTCCACCATCGCGCTGGCCAACGACAATGACTTCGGCCTGAAGACGAAGATCTTTGACGCGAACGGCGTGGAAGTCGATGGCGCTGACGTCACCAAGTGCACGGTCGATGCCAACGGCACCATCGTCACGAGCAGCGCGGCCGGCTGCAACGCCGCCAACACCATCCGCGTGGCGCGCGGCGACGACCGCGAGCGTCCTAGCCGCTTGTGGATCGTGAAGTTCGCCAAAGCGCTCAATACGTATTGATGGCGTATTGATTTGGCTTAATTGATGGATGAAAAAAGCCGCACAGTGCGAACTGTGCGGCTTTTTTACGCTGGAACAGGCTTATTTTTTAGTGTAGGTATTGAGCCAATCGAGCACCGTGTGATGCCACAGCAGCGAGTTCGCTGGTTTCAGTACCCAGTGGTTCTCGTCCGGGAAGACCAGCAGCTTGCTCGGGATACCCTGGCGCTGCAGCGCCGTGAAGGTGCCGAGGCCTTGCGCGGTAGGGATGCGGAAATCCAGGTCGCCCTGTACCACCAGCATCGGCGTCTTCCAGTTCTTCACGAAGTTGACGGGGTTGAACTGCTCGTGCTTGGCCGGCGCGTCGTAGTACGGGCCGCCGTTTTCCCACTCGGTGAACCACAGTTCTTCCGTTGCGTAAGCCATGCCGCGGTTGTCGAACACGCCGTCGTGGTTGACCAGGCACTTGAAGCCGTCCGGCCAGTTACCGGCGATCCAGTTCATCATGTAGCCGCCGTAGGACGCGCCCAGCGCGCAGCTGCGCTCGCGGTCCAGCCACGGGAACTTCTTGGTGGCCGCTTCCAGGCCCTTCTGCAAGTCGACCAGCGGCTTGCCGCCCCAGTCGCCGCTGATGGAATCCGTGAATTTCTGGCCATAGCCGGTCGAACCGTGGAAGTCGATGAAGACGGTGGCATAGCCGGCGCCCGCATACACTTGCGGGTTCCAGCGGTAGCTCCAGCTATTGCCAAAGCTGCCTTGCGGGCCGCCGTGCACCAAAAAGGCGACCGGATACTTTTCGCCGGCCTTGGCATTCCACGGCTTCATGACGTGGCCGTAGACGGTTTCGCCATTCGCGCCCGCAAACGAGAACTGTTCATATTCGCCGAAACGCACGTCGGCCAGGGCCGCCGCATTCTGCTTCGTCAGCTGCACCATCGGCGCGTTTTCCGACTTCGCGTCGAGCTTGCGCGTGTACAGCTGCGCGCCCGAGGCCAGATTGGCTTGCGCCAGCACGATGGTATTGCCGCGCACGTCGAAGTCGCCCACGGCGCCCTTGCCCGTCAGCGCAGCGACCTTGCCGCTGGCCGCGTCGATGTGGAACAAGCGGTGCTGGCCCACGTCATCGGCGGCGACGAGGAAAGCCTTGCTGTCAGGCGTCCAGCGGAAGTCGGCCACGGAACGGTCCCAGTCATCGGCCAGGGTGCGCTTCTTGCCGGTGGCGACATCCATCAGCACCAGGTGAAAACGGTCCGCTTCGAAGCCAGGCTTGGTCATGGCGACATAGGCCAGGGTGCGGCCATCGGGCGACCAGGTGGCTTTGGCATCCCAGGCCGGGTTGTCGGCCGTGAGATTGCGTGGCGCCTGGCCGCCAGCGGCAGGAATCGTGTAGACGTCGAAGTTGGTCGACCACGATTCCGTGCGGCCGGCCACGCGCACGGAGAAGGCCACCGTCTTGCCGTCCGGGCTGAAGTGGTATTCGCCATTGTCGCCGAACGGCTTCGAGGGCGCGTCGCCGTCGAGGGTGCCGCTCAGGCTCACGGGCGCGGCGCTGACCTTGCCCGTGGCGTCGATGGGCGCCGAGTACAGCGCGTTGCGGCGGCCATCGGCCCAGGTATCCCAGTGGCGCACGAACATCTGGTCGTAGACCATGCCGCTGGCCTTGTTTTTCGCTTTGTCATCGAGGCGCTTCTTGGTGCAGGCGAGGTCCGCGCAATCGAGGAAGACGCCCATGCTGAAGGCCAGGCGGTCGCCCTGCGGCGACAGGCGGTAGGTGTCGACGTCCAGCGCCAGGTCGGTGACCTTGGCCGCTTCGCCGCCGTTCAGGGGCAGCTGCCACACTTGCGAGGAGCCGGAGCGGCCGGACAGGAAGTAGATGGCGTCGCCGTTCGGCGACCATTGCGGGTCGCTGGCGCTGGCATCGCCGCGCGTGAGCTGGCGCGGCGCCGCGTTCGGCGCGCGCAGGTCGATCATCCACAGCTGCGTGTTGCCGCGGTTCTTGTCCAGGTTGGTGGTGCGCACCGTGTAGACGACGCGCGTGGCGTCCGGCGACAGCACGGGGCTGCCCACGCGCTCCATGGCAACCATGTCTTCCACGGTGAAACCGCGCGGCGCAGCCAGAGCCGGCACGGCGGCGGTGGTGGCCATGGCGGCACTGAATGCTCCCAAGAGCAGCAGACGTAAACTCATTCAAACTCCCGATTTTTATGACGACGTTATCGATATGGTATTGATGTGGCCGGCTGTACCGCCGGCAGCCCGACATCATAGCAATAAAGACGCGCCTGCTGCGGGAGTTGACCGCCGGTTAGCCGGCCGGCAGTGCCAGTTGGTCGAGCGCCACGTGGCCCAGGAAGCCGCCCTGGCTGGCGGCCGGCAAGCCCGCCTCGATGGCGTGGGCAAAGCGGATGCCGGGGTCTTGTTCCAGCGCCGCCAGCACGCGCGCCGTGTCCGGATAGTCTGCCAGGCGCGCCAGCTGCAGCGGTTCGGCCCAGCGCGCCGTGGCGGCCAGGTAGGCGTCGGCGATGGTGGGGCCGGTATCGGAAGCGAGCCAGGCGCGGCCGGCGAGCAGGCGCTCCAGGTGCGCCAGGCTTTTGTTGACCTTCTCGACGGCCATCTCGCGCCAGACGGCCGCGCGCGCGTCGGTTTCCGGCGCGCGTGACGCCTGGAAGGCGGGCATGAAGGCCGCGTGGAAGGTCGTGTGCAAAAAGGAGAGCACGCTGTTCAGGCGGTCGTATTGCGGCGTGCCCTGCGCAAAGCCCAGGCCGCTATTGGGTGCGCGCGCGGCGATGTGCAGCAGGATCGCCATGCTTTCCAGCAGCGGCGCGCCCGCGTGCGTGAGCAGGGCGGGCGTCTGGCCCAGGGGATTGATGGCGAGAAAGGCGGGATGCTGTTTGCTGGCCGGGTCGCGCGCTTCCACGCGGGCAAGTTGGTACGGCAGGCCGCTCCATTCGAGGGCGGCGATGGCGGCAAACGAGCAGCCGAACGGCACGCTGTAGATCAGGGTGGTTTCCATGCTGGAGCTCCGGTGAGATAAAAGAAGGGCAGTCTAATCGTGATGGTTACTATTTGGAAGAAGGCAGAATAATGTGGTATAGGTACATTTTTTATACTAGGTGGGAAGGCAACCATGAAAGACAATGTCTCCGGCTGCGCCGTGGAAGAAGCCATGCGATTGCTGGGCGGGCGCTGGCGCATCGTGCTGCTCAGCTATCTGATGGCGGGGCCGAAGCGCTTCAGCGAAATCCGCCGCGCCGTGCCGAATATCTCGCAGCGCATGCTGACCCTGGACTTGCGCGCGCTGGAAGAGGCGGGCTTGCTGACGCGCACGATTTACGCGGAAGTGCCTGTGAAAGTGGAATACCGGCTGACGGACGAGGGCTTGCGCTTGCGGGAGCTGGTCGAGATGCTGCGCGCCATCGGCTTGCGCCTGCGCGGACAGGCGGACGGGGGCGGCGCCTTTCTCGCGCCCGATGGCGACGATCATTCTCAATAGAAACAACTGTCTTTATGTAAAGTGCTAGACTGCCGGCCTTTGCTCACTACTTTCGATACCCATGCGCCTGACTTCCCTCGCCCTGACCGCCGCCGCCCTGTTTGCCGCCTTGCCGGCCCAGGCGGCCACCATGCCGACGCTCGAACAAATCCACGCCGCCGTGCAGGTGGGCGTGGCCAAGACCCGGGCCAAAATGCAATCGACTGTGACGGTACCGATTGCCGTCAAGGTCACCAGCTTGACCGGCTGCCAGGATTCGCAGGAAGTGCCGGGCGAAGTGGTGTGCCTGGTCGCCATGAGCGGGGGCATGCGCGATGCTTTCATGGTGCTGCCGTTGCGCAACGAGAACGGTACCTGGGTGGGCGTCGAGCGCAAGGATGCCAAGTTCGCGGGACCGTCGCCGGCCGAGGCGCAAGCGATGATACGCGCCTGGGCCAAGGAAGAAGTGGCGCGCAATCCGGAAGCGGCCAAGGATGTGCAGATGCAGGAAGCGCAGAGCACCATGCAGGTCAAGGCCATCAACGAGTGCGAGGTCAAGCGCAAGACGGGCTATCTGGTGTGCGATACGGAATTGAGCGTGCCGAGCCGTCCGGAAGCCATCAAGACGGAACTGACCTTCATGCTGGAAAACGCCAGCTGGCGCTACGTGCCGCGCTAAGTCGCCGCGTTGTTTGCCGCCGGGACAGTCACGCTGTTCCGGCGCCGTTCCCGCCATCACCCTGCGGCCACGCTGCCGCCTGCAATATTTGCAGATTCGCAAGGCAATTTCGCCAGTGAAAATTGCCGATTTAAATTAATAATTAGATATTAAAATTAATGTATCGGTGCAGACCGCCGCCGGCTTCCTGCCGCCTTGCATTTGCCCGCTTCCCCGTGCCTGCACGGGCTACCTTTGAGGATGTGACCATGCGACTCAATCTTCCCGTCAGCGATACCGAAATCAACCTGAGCGATACCGAGACCATCGTCTCGACTACCGACTTGCAAGGCAATATCACCTATGCCAACCCGTATTTCATCGCCGTCAGCGGTTACAGCGCGGAAGAATTGATCGGCGCGCCGCAGAACATCCTGCGCCATCCCGACATGCCGGTCGAAGCGTTCGCCGATTTCTGGGCCACCATCCGTTCGGGGCGTTCGTGGAGCGGCATGGTGAAAAACCGCTGCAAGAATGGCGATTACTATTGGGTGCTGGCGAACGTGACGCCGGTGGTGGAAGACGGCGTGGCCGTCGGCTACATGTCCGTGCGCACCAAGCCCACGCGCCAGCAGGTGGCGCAGGCCACGGCCCTGTACGCGTGCATCAAGGCGGGGCAGGCCGACGGCATCGTCATCAGCCAGGGTGCGGCCGTGCGGACTGGCTGGCTGGCCAGGTTCGCGCGCCTGCGCGACTTGCCGCTGGGCAAGCGCATCGGCTGGAACCTGGGCTTGCTGAGCCTGGTATTGCTGCTGCAACTGGCGTGGAATGCGGGCCTGTTGCCGGCCGGCGCGGCCGGCTGGCTGACGGGCTTGTCCGTGGCGGCCTTGGGCGCGACCCTGTATTTCTGGCACAGCCTGCACCGCGCCGTGCTGCAACCGTTGCAGCAGGCGCGCCAGGCTTGCGACGTGATGGCGGGCGGCGACTTGACGGGCGAGCTCGACACCACGCGGCGCGACGAGATGGGGCAACTGCTGCGCTCCCTGCGCCAGCTGCGCGTAAACTTGCATTCCATCGTCGGCGACGTGCGCGGCAATTTCTTGCGTATCAGCATGGCCAGCCAGGAAATCGCCGCCGGCAATATGGACTTGTCGGGCCGCACGGAAGCGCAGGCGTCGGCCCTGCAGCAGACGGCGTCGAGCATGGAGCAGCTGGCGGCCACGGTGCAGCAAAACAGCGGCAACGCCGTGCAGGCCAGCGACATGGCGGGCAAGGTCCACGGCCTGGCCGGGCGCGGCGGCGAGATCGTCGGTCAGATGGTGAGCATGATGGCCGATATTGACGCTTCATCGAAGAAGATCGGCGACATTACGGGCATTATCGAAGGCATCGCCTTCCAGACGAATATCCTGGCCCTGAACGCGGCCGTGGAAGCGGCGCGCGCCGGCGACCAGGGGCGGGGCTTTGCCGTCGTGGCGGGCGAAGTGCGCAGCCTGGCCCATCGCAGCGCGGCGGCGGCCACGGAAATCAAGCAATTGATCACGGCGTCGTTGGCGCAGGTGCAGGCGGGCGCCAGCAGCGCCGAAATGCTGGGCGCCGTGCAGGGCGTGCACGGCATCATGGAAGAGATCGCCTCCGCTTCGCGCGAGCAAAGCCACGGCATCGGCCAAGTCAACATGGCCGTCACGCAGATGGATGAAGTGACGCAGCAGAACGCGGCGCTGGTGGAGGAGTCGGCGGCCGCCTCGGCGTCGCTGCAAGACCAGACCTTGCAGCTGGAGCAGGCGATGGCCCTGTTCAAGCTGGAACGGCGGCGCGGCGGCCAGGCAGGCTCCGCCACGCCCCCGCGCACGGGGGAGCGCCGGCGTGCTACAGCAGGCGCTCTGACAACGCCTTGAAGGGAACCTTGGGCACGACAAAGGCAAACGGCTGGGAGACGGGCGGCAACTGCGCCAGCAAGCCGCAGTCGGCGCGCAAGGCCGTCAGCGCTTGCACTTGATCCAGATCAACAGGTAAGTCGATTTCGCCGAAGACCAGCTTGCCGTTGCGCGGCACGTGCGCGATGGCCGCATCCTGGCAGGCGAGGAAGGCGACGGCGTCGCGCCAGTTGCCGAACAGCGCTTGCCAGCCGGCATCGAGGGCATGGTCGGTTGCGATGTCCGCCTGCACGTCCAGCGAGGGCGCGCTGCCGGCGCCGCTGGCAATGCTGCAGCGCGCTTGCGTGGCCGTGACTTCCAGCGTCATGCCGGCGGCCAGGTGGGTCGGCAAGATGTCGCTGAACAGCCGCGTGCCCAGCGCATGCGGCAAGCTGTCCATGATGTTTTTCAAGAAATACACGCAGGGCACGGCCGGCGCGCCCGCTGGCGTGTGGTCCAGATATACACGCCAGTTGCTTTGCAACGGAGACGGCAGCATCCGGCGCAGGGGGCCGGGCAGGGCCGGGCCGAAGTGTCCGTGACGGTAGGTCAGCACGGTAAATGGCGTCTTGCCGTCGCGCTGCCACAGGGTCACGCCGGCGGGCAGCAGTTGCTGCGCGGCAGCGGCGTCGACCAGCCAGCTCACGTAGACGACGTCGCGCACGTCGCTGTGCAGGGTCAGGAAGGGCAGGCGGGACATGATCGCCTGGCGTAGGTTGGCAAAGCGCGTGGAATTGGCGAGCGCGGCAAACAGGCGCCCCGGCCAGCCCGCGCGCGGGTGGCGGTAAGTGTTGTCTTGCAATTGGGAACTTTCGGGGTAGATACCGGGGGAATACGCTGATGCAAAAGCACCCGTCCACATCATCGCGAGCGGCAGCGATGTGTGGCCGAGACGCGCAGCTGTGCTGGAGCACAGCGAGCATCGCAGGCCGCACAGGGCGCCGCGCAGCCGATGTGGGCGGGCGTCACTGTTATTGCATGTGCCAGCCGTGGCTGACGACGATCGACTGGCCGCTCAGGGCGTTCGACGGGAAGGCGGCCAGGAAGACGGCCGTTTGCGCCACGTCCTGCGTGGTGGTGAATTCGCCGTCGATGGTGTCTTTCAGCATGACTTTCTTGATCACGTCTTCTTCGCTGATGTTCAGCTGGGCCGCCTGTTCGGGGATTTGCTTGTCGACCAGCGGCGTGCGCACGAAGCCTGGGCAGATGACGTTGGCGCGGATGCCATCCTTGGCGCCTTCCTTGGCCACCACCTTGGCCAGGCCCAGCAAGCCGTGCTTGGCGGCAACGTAGGCGCTCTTGAAGGGCGAGCCTTCGTGCGAGTGCACGGAACCCATGTAGATGATGGCGCCGCCGCGGCCCGCCTTGATCATTTCGCGCATGCAGGCGCGCGTGGTGAGGAAGGCGCCGTCCATGTGAATGGCCAGCATCTTTTTCCATTGGTCGAACGGGTAGTCGACGACGGGGCTGATGATCTGGATGCCCGCATTGCTGATCAGGATATCGATGCCGCCGAAGTGGGCGGCGGCATCGGCCACGCCCTTGTCTACTTGTTCTTCGCTGGAGACATCCATGGCGACGGCAAACGCCTGGCCGCCCGACTGCTTGATTTCCTCGGCCGTCTTGCTGGCCGCTTCCAGGGCCAGGTCGGCGATGACGACCTTGGCGCCTTGTTTCGCGTATTCAATAGCCATTTCCTTGCCGATACCACTGGCGGCGCCGGTAATCAGTGCGACTTTGTCTTTGAGTTGCATATTAATCCTTTGCATTGCGGGTTGGAGTGATCGTGGAAAACCTGACTATGCCAGTATAGCCAGAAAACGCGCCGCGCATGCCCCGCGCACGCCTATGGGGCTTGCTGCCGGTCAAGTTGCCTCTCTTGCATTTCCTGCAAGCGCCAGGCGCCGGGATTGGTGCCCGCCCAGGTGCGGAACGCATGATTGAACGCGCTTTGCTCCTGGTAGCCGAGCAGGAAGGCGATGTCGACCAGCGACAAATCCGGCGCGCGCAGATAATCGCGCGCCAGCCCGTATCGGGCCTGGTCCAGCAGGGCCTGGAAGCTGGTGCCCGCGTCGGCCAGCTTGCGCTGCAGGGTGCGCGGCGTGACGGCCAAGGCGGCGGCAACGGTGGCCAGCCGCGCCGACCCGTGGCGCAAGCCCGCGACGATGGCCGCGTGGACTTGCGCGTCGATGGCACCGCCGGTGTCGTTTTCAGCCTGGCGCTGCGCCAGCAGTTGTTCCGCATGCTGGCACAGCACGGGGTACAGGCTGACGTCGGCGTTCGGCACGGGCCAGTCCAGCAATTGCGCATCGAAGGTGGCCGTGTTGGCAGGGGCATTGAAGGCGGGCAGGCTGCCCAGCACGCGCACATATTCGTCGCGGTGCGCCGCGTGGCGCAGCAGGTCGCCGCCGCCATCGTGCGTGAACGCCAGGCGGGCCGGCGGCAGCGGCATGCCCGCCAGCCAGTCGCCGCACACGCGGATGCCGGCGAAGACGCTGTCGACCAGGTGCCGGCTGGCGCCCGGGTAGTTGCTTGCCCAGCGGTAATGCGCGACTGCGCCGTCGCGCTGCAGGGTCGAGCGGCCCAGGTCGTGCGCCAGCCGTTCATAGCGGGCCGTCTGTTCCAGTGCCTGGCCCACGTTGCTGCAACTGAGCAATATCAAACCGTAGGCGCTGTAGGTGCCCATGCGCACGCGCTGGCCCACGTGCAGGCCGAAATGCGCATCGCCCGCCAGTTGCGCGCCCGCATCGAGCAGGCTCACGTAGTCGCACGCGGCCAGGCTGGCTGCGGACGCTTCCAGGCTGTACGGCGCCACGCCGGCCGCCTGCGCCAGGGCGGCAACGGGGATGCCGTGCGCGCCGGCCGCTTCCAGCAGCGGCTGCAGATAGGCGCCGGCGACCCGGCCTTCAGTGCTTGTCATGATGGAACAATGCGATTGTCATGAAAAACCAATACCCTTGGCCTGTGGCGGCATATGCTGTTGAACAGGCAAGAACAGTATAGCAAGCCGCCGTGGCGCGCAACTGGCCGAACACAGGGGATGTCGATGCAACGCTGGAATGGATGGGGAGACGAGAGCATCACGTATGCGCTGAGCGAGGACGCGCTGGCCTTCCTGGGCGAGCGCCTGGGGCCGGGCAGCGCCATCGTCGACGCCACCTTCGACGACGCCTGCGCGCAAGTGCCCGCTTCGCGCCTGGCGCCGCATCCGCTGATCGACACCCAGCCTGCCACGCGCGTGCGCCATGCGCTCGGTCAAAGCCTGCCCGACTGGTTTAAATTACGCCATGGCCGCATCGGCGCCGTGCCTGATGGCGTGGCCTTTCCCGACAGCGCGCTGCAGGTGCGCCAGCTGCTCGCGTATGCGCGCCAGGCCTGCGTGGCCGTGATTCCCCACGGCGGCGGCACCAGCGTGGCCGGGCATTTGACGGTGGCGGCGGGGCCGCGCCCCGTGCTGGCGCTCAGCCTCGCGCGCCTGTGCGCGCTGGGCCACCTGGACCGCGAAGCGCAGCTGGCCACGTTCGGCGCGGGCGTGTATGGCCCCGACCTGGAAGCGCAGTTGCGCGCGCATGGCTACACCCTGGGCCACTATCCGCAATCGTTCGAGTATTCGACCTTGGGCGGCTGGATCGCCACGCGCTCGTCGGGCCAGCAATCGCTGCGCTATGGCCGCATCGAGCAATTGTTCGCGGGCGGCGAAGTGGAAACGCCGGCCGGTACCTTGAGCATTCCCACCTTTCCAGCTTCGGCGGCCGGCATCGACCTGCGCGAAATGGTGCTCGGCTCCGAGGGCCGGCTGGGCATCGTGACGCAGGCGACGGTGCGCGTCTCGCCGCTGCCCCCTTATGAAGCGTTCCACGCCGTGTTTTTCGCCGACTGGGGTCAGGCGCAAGCGGCCGTGCGGGCGCTGGCCCAGTCGCGGCTGTCCTTGTGCATGCTGCGCCTGTCGAATGCGCTGGAAACGCAGACCATGCTGACCCTGGCCGGGCACAAGAAGCTGGTGGGACTGCTGGAGCGCTATCTGTCGCTGCGCGGCTGCGGCGAAGGCAAGTGCATGCTGATGCTGGGCGTCAGCGGCGAAGCCGGGCCGGCGCGCGCGGCCCTGCGCGGGGCCTTGGCGCTGGCGCGGCGGCACAAGGGCGTGCACGTGGGACGGCACATGGGCGATAAATGGAAGCAGGGGCGCTTTCGCAACGTCTACCTGCGCAACGGCGCGTGGGAACACGGCTACGTGATCGACACGGTGGAAACGGCCGTCGACTGGCCGCGCGTGGCGCACATGATGGCGGCGCTGGAGCAGGCGGGCACCAAAGCGCTGGCGCAGCACGGCGAGCAGGTGCATGCGTACACGCATTTGTCGCACGTGTACGCGCAGGGCGCCAGCGTCTACACCACGTATGTCTATCGGCTGGCGCCCACCTTCGAGGAAAACATGGCGCGCTGGCGCAGCCTGAAAAACGCGGCCAGCGCTGCCATCGTCGCCAACGGCGGCACCATCAGCCACCAGCATGGCGTGGGCACCGATCACGCGCCGTGGCTGGCGGCGGAAAAGGGAGAGCTGGGCATCGCGGCCATGCGCGCGTTGCTGCGCCAGTTCGACCCGCAGGGCATGATGAATCCCGGCAAACTGCTGCCTGACCTTGGAGACCGATTGTGAACAGGGCGGAGCTGCCTGGCCTCCTGGCGCGCGAGTGGGACATCTTGATCGTCGGCGGCGGCATCACGGGCGCCGGCATCCTGCTGGAAGCGGCGCGGCGCGGCTTGACGGCGCTGCTGGTGGAGCAGCGCGATTTCGCCTGGGGCACGTCGAGCCGCTCCTCGAAGCTGGTGCACGGCGGCTTGCGCTACCTGAAGCAGGGACAGTTCGCGCTGACGCGCGAATCGGTGCATGAGCGGCAAGCCTTGCTGACGGATGCGGCGGGGCTGGTCGAGCCGCAGGGCTTTGCCTTTGGCGATTACACGGGCCGGAAGCCGGGGCGGCGCCAGTTCATGCTGGGCCTGGCCATCTATGACGTGATGGCGGGCCGGCGCGCGCGCCGCTATGTCGATGCGGCGGATTTCGCCATGCTGGCGCCGCATGTCAACCGCGATGGGCTGCGGGGCGGCATGCTGTACCAGGACGCCAAGACGGACGATGCGCGCCTGGTGCTGCGCGTGCTGCAGGAGGCGCGCCGCCATGGCGGCGTGGCCGTCAATTACCTGGGCGTGGACTCGTTGCTGCGTGACGATGGCAAGGTCGCCGGCGCCACCTTGAACGATGCGGTCGATGGCAGGGCACTTACTGTGCGCGCGCGCCTGGTGATCAGCGCCACGGGCGCCTGGGCCGACGGCTTGCGCGGCCAGGTGGGAGAGCAGCCGAAACTGCGGCCCCTGCGCGGCAGCCATCTGCTGCTGCCGGCCTGGCGCCTGCCGCTGGCGCAAGCCGTCAGCCTGATGCACCCGCGCGATGGCCGCCCCGTGTTTGCGTATCCCTGGGAGGGCGTGACCCTGGTGGGCACCACCGATGTCGACCATGGCGCCAGCCTGGACCTGGAGCCGGCCATCACGCGCGGCGAACTCGATTATCTGCTGGCGGCGTTGCGCTGGCAGTTCCCGCAGCTGGCGCTGGGCGAAGACGATGTGCTGGCCACGTTTGCCGGCGTGCGCCCCGTGATCGACAGCGGCCAGCTTGACCCGTCGAAGGAAGCGCGCGAACATGCGCTATGGCTGGAAAACGGCTTGCTGACGGTGGCGGGCGGCAAATTGACGACGTTTCGCGTGATCGCCCTGGACGCATTGCGCCGCGCCGCACCGCTGCTGCCGGGCTGGCAGGCGGATTTGCGCCCCTTGCCGATCTTTGACCCGTCGCCGCCCTTGTCGGGCAAGGCGTTGGCGCTCGATGGCGAGCAGCGCGCACGCCTGCTGGGCCGTCATGGCGCGGCCGCACAGGCGCTGTGCGATGCGGCGCAGGAGGGCGAACTGGCGCCGGTTCCCGGCACGCAGACTTTATGGGCGCAGCTGCGCTGGGGCGCGCGCAACGAGGACGTGCAGCACCTGGACGACTTGCTGCTGCGGCGCACGCGCCTCGGTTTGCAGCTGGCCGGCGGCGCGCTTGCTATCATGCCGCGCCTGCGCGCCATCTGCCAGCAGGAACTGGGCTGGGACGACGCACGCTGGGAGGACGAACAGCAGCGCTACCTGGCCCTGTGGCGCCGCCATTACAGCGTGCCGCAAGGCGAATGACGCAATGATAAAAGCAGCGATAAAAACATAAAAGAGGAGAGCATCATCGAAACTACCCTGTTTGGCCAGCCCCTGGCGCTGGGCGACGCCCGCATCACCTATGACAGCCTGTCGCCGCTGGACTTGCGCCAGAGCGTGGACGTCCTCGTCGACGACCTGGGCGAGGACCTGCTGCAAATCACGTGCGCGAATGGCGACATCGTCGACGTGGGCTGGTATCCGGCCTGGAATGCGCAGGGACGCTTGCGCGTGGTGGCCGTGCGGGGACAGGACTGGGACGCGCCCGTGTTCAGCGCGCAGCCAGACAAGGATCCGCAGGCGCTGCTGCAGGCGCTGCGCGCCGCGCTGGCCAGCGTGGCATAAGCCATGGCTTCCCTGGCGGACGATGGTCCGTACATCCTCTCCATCGACAATGGCACGCAAAGCGTGCGCGCGCTGCTGTTCGACCGCGACGGCAAGCTGGCGGCCAAGGCGCAAGTCTTCCTGGAAGCGTATTACTCCGACCACCCCGGCTGGGCCGAGCACGACGCCGACGGCTACTGGCAAGCCGTATGCGAAGCGTGCCAGCAGCTGTGGCGCGGCACGGACATAGCCAAATCCTCGGTGGCCGGCGTGGCCGTCACCACGCAGCGCGGCACGGTGGTCAACGTGGATGAACATGGCGCACCATTGCGGCCCGCCATCACCTGGCTGGACCAGCGCAGCACGCGCGACATTCCCCGGCTGGCGCCATGGTGGCGCGCCGCCTTCCGCGCCACGCGCCTCGACGGCACGATACGCTACTTCCGCCGCGAGGCCGAGATCAACTGGATCAGCGCGCACCAGCCCGACATCTGGCGCCGCACGCACAAATTCCTGCTGCTGTCGGGTTTTCTGAACCACCGGCTCTGCGGAAAGTATATCGATTCGACGGGCTCGCAAGTGGCGTATATTCCCTTCGACTACAAGCGCCACGCCTGGGCCGGGCGCTTCGACTGGAAATGGCAGGCGCTGGCGATTCGACGCGCCATGCTGCCCGAGCTGGTAACGCCGGGCACGCGCATGGGTGCCATCACGGCATCCGCCGCTGCGGCGACGGGCATCCTGGAAGGCACGCCCTTGCTGGCGGCCGCCGCCGACAAGGCGTGCGAGGTGCTGGGCGCCGGCTGCGTCGAACCGCACGTGGCGTGCCTCAGCTACGGCACCACGGCCACCATCAACACGACCAACCGCAAGTATGTGGAAGTGACGCGCTTCATTCCGCCGTATCCGGCCGCCATGCCGGGCGCCTACAGCACGGAAGTGCAGATATTCCGCGGCTACTGGATGGTCAACTGGTTCAAGGAGCAGTTCGGCGACCGCGAACGGGCGGCGGCGGCCGAAGATGGCACGGGCTTGTCCGCCGAAGCGCTGTTCGACCGCCTGGTCGAGGCCGTGCCGCCCGGCTCCATGGGCCTGATGCTGCAGCCGTACTGGAGTCCCGGCATCAAGGTGCCGGGACCGGAAGCGAAGGGCGCCATGATCGGCTTTGGCGACGTGCACACGCGCGCACACATCTATCGCGCCATCCTTGAAGGTCTCGCATATGCGCTGCGCGAAGGCAAGGAGCGCATCGAGCAACGCAGCGGCATCGCCATCACGGAGCTGCGCATCGCGGGCGGCGGTTCGCAAAGCGATGCGGCCATGCAGCTGACGGCCGACATCTTCGGCTTGCCCGCCGCGCGCGCCCACGTGTATGAAAGTTCGGGCCTGGGCGCGGCCATCGCCGCTAGCGTGGGCCTGGGCTGGCATGCGGACTTTCCCGCCGCCGTGCAAGCCATGACGCGCAAGGGCAAGGTATTCGAGCCGGATCCCGGGCACAGCAAGGTCTATGAAAAACTGTACCGGCGCGTGTACCGCAAGATGTATGCGCGGCTGCAGCCCCTGTACCGCGAAATCGCCGACATCACCGGCTATCCTGAAAAGTGAACGGCTAGCGCAGGACGAGCGCCTTGACCGTTTCCCAGGCCGCGCTGCCCGATTGCGTGACGCGCACCTGGTTGCGGCCCCCTTCCTTGGCCACGTACAGGGCGCGGTCGGCGGCGACGAACAGCGCTTCGCGGTCGTCCAGCTGGTGCGGGCGGATGGTCGCCACGCCGATGCTGACGGTGATCCACGGCGAGGTGATCGATCGCGGGTGCGGCAGCTGCAGCGCCTCGATGTGCGCGCGGATGGCTGCGGCCAGGTGCAGGGCGCCTTCGGCATCCGTGTCGGCGAACAGCAGGACGAATTCCTCGCCGCCGTAGCGGGCCGCCAGGTCGCCGGGGCGTGCGGCGTGCGAGGCGATGGCTTGCGCCACCTGCTGCAGGCAGCTGTCGCCGGCCGGATGGCCCAGGCTATCGTTGTACAGCTTGAAGTGGTCGACATCGAGCACCACCAGCGACAGGACGCCGCCGCCGCGCACGGCGCGCTGCCATTCCTTTTCCAGGAAACTGTCGAAATGCCGGCGGTTGGCGATCTGCGTCAGCGGGTCGAGATAGGCGGCGCGCTGCAAGGCGTCTTCCGACTGCTTGTGGTGCGTGATGTCGTGCAGCAGGCCGATATACAGGGGCTGGCGCAGATACATGGGCGTCAGGGTCAGGTCCATGCTCAGCGCCTCGCCGTTGCGGTGGCGGATCGCCACTTCGCGCGTGCCATGGTTGTGCGCTTTTTCCGGATTGGCCGCGTGCATGGCGAAGTAATCGAGGTATTCCTGCGTCACCAGGGGGCTGAGCAACTCGCCGATGGAGCGCCCGGCCAGTTCGTTTTCGCGGTAGCCCAGGTACTGATCGCAGGCCGGATTGGTGTACTGGATGCGGCCATCGGCTTCGATGATCAGCAAGCCCTCGGCCATGTTGTTGACGATGGTGCGCAGGCGCTCGGCCTGTTCCTGCTGGGTTTCATTGTTGCTGCGGATTTGCAGCTGGGCGCGCACGCGCGCGCACACTTCGGCCATGCGCAGCGGCTTGCTGATGTAATCGACGGCGCCGCAGTCGAAGCCGGCCACCACGTCATCCGTTTCCGTCTTGGCGCTCATGAAGATGACGGGGATGCCCTGCGTCAGCGGGTGCTGCTTGAGGCGGCGGCACGTTTCGATGCCGTCCATGTCCGGCATCAGCACGTCGAGCAGGATCAGGTCGGGGTGGGCGCGCTGGGCGATCGCCAGCGCCCGTTCGCCGGACGTGGCGACATAGGTTTGATAGCCTTGCTCGCTCATCAGTTTGCGCAGCAGCTCAAGGTTGGCCGGCGCATCGTCGACAATCAAAATGGCGGCCTCGCGCCGCTGGGAATGCTCCACACTGCCTGGACTCATTGCTTCCGGCCTTCTCGATGTACTTTGCGATGCCAGCGATTGCTGCACTTTCGGTGATGCTGACCGGGTTCAAATCTGCGACAGCGGTCAAATCATACCGCCTTGCCAATTTTTTGGGTAAAAAAATCGACGTTGCGCGAGGCGGTAAAATATTATTTTTATGCTATTTTTAAAAATAAATACACGCAATTGCTATCGTGAAGGCGGTTTTTGGGCGAAAAAGACGCGTGCCCCCTGGAGCAGGGACAGCTGGGACACGCCCCGCGGCAGGCGGGGCGTGGGGAGTGCGATTACATTTTTGCGGCGATCAGTTTGCCGAGGATCGCGATGCCTACACGGATGCGTTCCGGCGGCACCGTCACGAACGACAGGCGCAAGGTGTGCGTTTCCGGCGTGTTGGCGTAGAACGGCGCGCCCGGCACGAAGGCGACCTTGTTGGCGATGGCTTCATCGAGCAGTTGCATCGCATCGATGTGCTTCGGCAGGGTAACCCAGATGAACATGCCGCCTTCAGGCTTGGTCCACGTGACGCCGGCCGGGAAGTGCTCTTCCAGCGCCGACAGCATGGCCTGGCACTGGTTGCCGTACAGGCTGCGGATGCTGGGGATATGCCGGTCCAGGAAGCCATCCTTGATCACTTCATGCACGACCATCTGCGTCAGTTGCGACGTGTGCAGGTCGGCCGCCTGCTTGGCCAGTTCCAGGCGGCGCACCAGCGGCATCGGCGCCACCACGTAGCCGAGGCGGATGCCGGGCGTGAGCACTTTCGAGAACGAGCCCATGTAGATCACGCCGTCCGGATTCATGTTGATCATCTTCGGATACGGCTCGCCGCTGTAGCTCAGGGCGCCGTACGGATCATCTTCAATCAGCGGCAGGCCGTGGCGGGCGCAGGTTTCCACCAGTTCCACGCGGCGCGCCACGGACAGGCTGCGGCCCGTCGGGTTCTGGAAGTTCGGCAGCGCGTACAGCAGGCGCGCGCCATCGGCGACGGGGTTGACCGACGACGGCACCAGGCCTTCGTCATCGGTATCGACGGAAACGAATTCGGGACGGTAGACGGAAAACGCCTGCAGGGCGCCCAGGTAGCTGGGGGTTTCCACCAATACCTTGCTGCCTTCGTCGATCAGGACCTTGCCCAGCAAGTCCAGTGCCTGCTGCGAGCCGGACGTCATCAGCACCTGTTCCGGCATGATGGTGCTGCCGTTGGCGGACAGGGAATCGGCGATCCACTGGCGCAGCGGCAGGTAGCCGTCGGTGGGGCCGTATTGCAGGGCGACCTTGCCATTGTTCGACAGGACCTTGTCGAAGGCGGTCTTCATTTCTTCCACGGGGAAGGTGGCGGGCGAGGGCAGGCCGCCGGCAAACGAGATGATCTCGGGACGCTGCGTGATCTTCAGGATTTCGCGGATGAACGAGCTTTGCAGCTGTTCCGCGCGTTCGGCAAAGCGCCATTGGATCGGATTCGGATTTTCAATTTTCATACGAGTCTCACAGAAGATGCCGAGCTGCGCCGGCTGGATTTGTTGGCCCGCTTGTGGCGGTGCGTGCGCAAGCGGCGCC
This sequence comes from Janthinobacterium sp. SUN176, assembly GCF_030587335.1. Lineage (NCBI taxonomy): Bacteria > Pseudomonadati > Pseudomonadota > Betaproteobacteria > Burkholderiales > Oxalobacteraceae > Janthinobacterium > Janthinobacterium sp. SUN176. The sequence goes on from NZ_JAPWIA010000001.1 coordinate 374,433, forward strand.
GGATAGGCGTCGCCATGGTGCTGCGGTATTGTACGGCTTGCACGCCGCTCTGCCCATCCGCACGCGCAACGGCGTTGCAAATGGGCGTCAAGGAGCGTTACTTCAGCTTGCGCCCGATCCCCACCACGGCGATCACGGCGCCCGCAAACAGCAGGCTTTCACCCGTCAGGGGTTCGTGCAGCAGCAGCGCCGCGCCCAGCAGGGTGAGGAAAGGCTGCAGCAACTGCGTCTGTCCCACGCGTGCCACGCCGCCCAGCGCCATGCCCCGGTACCAGAAAAAGAAACCGATAAACATGGAAAACACGGAAATATAGGCAAAGCCCAGCCAGGCCGCGCTGCTGGCCTGCGCCATCAGCGCGCGCTGCGGCCAGGCGTTCCACAGCACCACGGGCAAGACAAATGGCACGGCCAGCAGCAGCGCCCAGGAAATCACATGCTGGCCCGGCATGGCTTGCGCCAGGCGCCCGCCTTCGGCATAGCCGAGTGCGGCCAGCAGTACGGCGGCAAAGATCAGCCAGTCGGCCAGGTGGAAGCTGCCGCCGCCCTGGCGCAGCGCGAAGGCCACCACCAGCGCCGTGCCGAGCAGGGCCATCAGCCAGAAGCCCGGCGATGGGCGCTCCTTGCCGCGTAATACGGCAAACACGGCGGTGGCCAGCGGCAGGATGCCCACCAGCACGGCGCCGTGCGAGGCGGGCAGGCTGCGCATGGCGATCGACGTCAGCCAGGGGAAGCCCAGCACGCAGCCCAGCGACACGAGCGCCAGCGGCAGCCATTGTTCGCGGCGCGGCATAGGCGCGCGCTGCTGCCATAGCCACAGTCCGGCCAGGACGGCGGCCACCAGGGCGCGGCCCAGGGCGACGAAGGTGGGATCGAGTTCAGCCACCGCCAGCCGCGTAAAAGGCAGGGTCAGGCTGAAGAGGGCGACGGCGATCAAGCCCAGCAACAGGCCGGTGCGGTCGGCGCCGAGGCGCGGTGGATGGTTGGAAACGATGGTGCTGGTGTGCGAAGGCATGGGATTCCCGAGGCTGGCGTGACAAGGTATTGGCATGGATTAAACTGCCCGATACTGCTATCCTAGGGGGCAATAGCAATACAGTACAAATACACTTCCACGCATAATTTCACATACTGTGATGGTCATATGAGCAATACACTCCCTTTGCTGTCGCGCGTCTCGGGCGAAACCCTGATCGACCAGATCGTGCGCTCGCTGGCGGCGCGCATCGACGACAAGCTGCTGCGCGGCGGTGCGCGCATGCCGTCGATCCGCCAGTGCGCCGCCAGCCTGAGCGTGTCGTGCGCCACGGTGGTGGCCAGCTACGACAAGCTGGTGGCGCGCGGCTACCTGGAATCGCGGCGCGGCGCCGGCTTTTTCGTGTGCGAGCGCTCGCCGTTGAACACCCCCTTGCCGCCCGCTGGCGCGCAGGATGCGGCGGCGCAGCCGATGGACGTGGTGTGGCTGATCCGTAACATGTTCCGCCAGACGCCGGCCATCCCCGCGCCAGGCTCCGGCATGCTGCCCGCCGAGTGGCTCGATGGCGACCTGGTGGCGCGCGCCTTGCGCGACGTCAGCCGCCAGCCCGGCAGTTTGCTGCTGGGCTACGGCGCGCCGCAGGGTTTCCTGCCGCTGCGCCAGCAGTTGCAGCTGAAGCTGGCGGGGCTGGAAATCGCCTGTCCGCCCGAGCAGATCGTCACCACGGTGGGCGTGATGCAGGCGCTGGACCTGGTGGCGCGCGAGTTTGCCCGCCCTGGCGAAACGATTTTCGTCGACGATCCCGCGTATTGGCTGATGTTCGGCGCTTTTGCCGCCATGGGCATGAATGTCATCGGCATCCCGCGCCTGGCCGACGGTCCCGATATCGCCGTGCTGGCCGAGCTGGCGGCGCTGCACCGTCCCAGGCTGTACGTGATCAATTCGGTGCTGCACAATCCCAGTTCGACGTCGCTGTCGGCGGCCAAGGCTTTCCAGGTGCTGCGCCTGGCCGAACAGCACGATTTCCTCATCGTCGAGGATGACATTTATTGCGACATGCACCCGGGCGGCGCGGTGCAGCCGGCCACCCGCCTGGCCGCGCTGGACCAGCTGCGCCGCGTGATTTACCTGGGCGGCTTTTCCAAGAGCCTGGCGGCGAACCTGCGCGTGGGCTTCATCGCCACCTCACAGGAGCGGGCGCAGCGCCTGGCCGACCGCAAGATGCTGGCAACGCTCACCACCAGCGACATCGGCGAGCGCGTGGTGTATAAAATCCTCTCGCAGGGGCTGTACCGTAAGCATGCGGAGCGCCTGCGCGCGCGGCTCGACAAGGTGCGCGAGGGCACGTACCGCAAGGTCGAGCAGGCGGGCTTGCGCTTCGACCCGGCGTCGGCGGGCATGTTCGTATGGGCCGATGCGGGCTGCGACACGAATGTACTGGCCGAAAAGGCGCTGGCCAAGGGCCTGGTGCTGGCGCCGGGCAGCCTGTTTTCGCCGCGCCAGCTGCCGTCGACCCGCATGCGCCTGAACCTGGCCACGGTGCAGGACGAGCGCATCTGGGCGTTTTTCGACCGCGCACTGGGGTAAACTGGACATTGCAGGACATTCGGCTGGGGCTCTTGAAATCGCTTGTACCATCCCCAACTCCGTAGAATCCGTCCCATCCACAAGACTATGAGGTAAAAATGGCTGTCTCCGAAAAGCAAACCCTGGGTTTTCAGACCGAAGTGAAGCAAATGCTGCACCTGATGATCCATTCCCTGTACTCGAACAAGGAAATCTTCCTGCGCGAATTGATCTCGAACGCGTCCGACGCGGCCGACAAATTGCGCTTTGAAGCGATCGATAACGACGCCTTGTACGGCAACGATCACGAATTGAAGATCAAGGTCAGCTTCGACAAGGATGCGCGCACCATCACCATTTCCGACAACGGCATCGGCATGACCCGCGACGAGGCAATCTCGCACCTGGGCACCATCGCCAAGTCGGGCACCAAGGAATTCTTCGGCAAGCTGTCGGGCGACCAGCAGCAGGACGCGGCCCTGATCGGCCAGTTCGGCGTGGGCTTCTATTCGGGCTTCATCGTCGCCGACAAGATCACCGTCGAAACGCGCCGCGCCGGCGCGGACGCCTCCGAGGGCGTGCGCTGGGAATCGGCCGGCGAAGGCGATTACAGCATCGAGACCATCGAAAAAACGGGCCGCGGCACGGACATCATCCTGCACCTGCGCGAAGGCGAAGACGAATTGCTGTCGAGCTGGAAGATCAAGTCCATCATCCGCAAATATTCGGACCATATCTCGCTGCCGATCGTGATGCAGAAGGAAGAGTGGGACGACGAGAAAAAAGAAACCGTCCTGAAAGACGAATTCGAAACCGTCAACCAGGCCAGCGCCCTGTGGGCCCGCAACAAGGCCGACATCACGCCGGAACAGTACGACGAATTCTACAAGCACGTGTCGCACGACTTCCAGTCGCCGCTCACGCACACGCACAACCGCGTGGAAGGCCGCAGCGAGTACACGCAGCTGCTGTACATCCCGGCCAAGGCGCCGTTCGACATGTGGGACCGCAACAAGCGCGGCGGCATCAAGCTGTACGTCAAGCGCGTCTTCATCATGGACGATGCCGAGCAGCTGATGCCGACGTACCTGCGCTTCGTGCGCGGGGTGATCGACTCGGCCGACCTGCCGCTGAACGTATCGCGCGAAATCCTGCAGGAATCGCGCGACGTGAAAGTGATCCGCGAAGGCTCGACCAAGCGCGTGCTGGGCATGCTGGAAGAACTGGCGAACGCGGATGAGCAGGACAAGAAGGACAAGTACGCCGTCTTCTGGAAGGAATTCGGTCAGGTGCTGAAGGAAGGCATCGGCGAAGACGCGGCCAACAAGGAGCGCCTGGCCAAGCTGCTGCGCTTTGCCTCGACGGCCAACGACAGCGACGAGCAAATCACTTCGTTCGCCGACTACGTGGCGCGCATGAAGGAAGGCCAGGACAAGATTTACTACGTCACGGCCGACAATTACGCCGCCGCCAAGAACAGCCCGCACCTGGAAATCTTCCGCAAGAAGGGCGTCGAAGTGCTGCTGCTGACGGACCGTGTCGATGAATGGATGCTGTCGTTTATCCAGGACTTCGAAGGCAAGGAACTGGTCTCCGTCGCCAAGGGCGGCCTGGACTTGGGCGCGCTGGAAGATGAAGCGGAAAAGAAAGAGCACGAAGAAACGGAAACTTCGTACGCCGACCTGGTGGGCAAGATGAAGGCCGTGCTGGCCGACAAGGCCAAGGACGTGCGCGTGACGTTCCGCCTGACCGATTCGCCAGCCTGCCTGGTGGCCGATGAAAACGAATTGTCGGGCAACCTGCTGCGCATGCTCAAAGCTGCTGGCCAGAGCGCGCCGGAATCGAAGCCGATTTTGGAAATCAACCCGAACCACCCGCTGGTGACGCGCTTGAAGTATGAAGATGCGGAAGGCGGCAAGTTCGGCGACTGGGCCAACATCCTGTTCGACCAGGCCATGCTGGCCGAAGGCGGTTCGCTGGCCGATCCGGCCAGTTTTGTGAAACGCCTCAACGAATTGCTGCTCAATTCGGCGAAGTAATCGCCTCGCTGCAAACGTCATCAAGCCGGCCCTTTCCTCGTGAAAGGGCCGGCTTTTTTTATGCTACAGTGCGCGATTATTTTATTTTATGGAAAAAGCAATGGCGCATTGCCCGGCATGTGACAGTTCCAACATTCAACGCCTCTCCATGGTGCATGCCTCCGGCATTTCCGGCACCTCTACCCATATGTCGGGCAGGATCGATGGTGATTTCATCCACGGCCATGCGCATACGCGCAGCCAGACCTTGCTGTCACGCCAGGCCGCCGGGCCGACGATGCAGACCCACCAGAAGGCAGGGCTGATCGTGCTGGGCGTGATCATTTTTGTCATCGCCGCCGTCGTCTTTTACCAGGCTGGCGCGAATGGCCTGTTCTGGATCTTCGTGGCAGGGGGCGTCGTCTCCATCGCCTTGTCGCAAACGACCGTCGTCGCCAATTGGGACAAGGAGGCTGCCGCCTTGCAGGACAAATATGCGCGTACCTTCATGTGCCATGCCTGCGGCCACCGCTTCATTCCCGTACTCAAGCAGCCATGAAGATCCGGCTGATGGCGGGCCTGGGCGCGCATGCGCTGGGCTGCCTGCTGTTTATCGCATTGAGCTGGCTGGGGTTTTACCTGTACACGCAGCTGTTCGGCAGCCTCGGCTCGCGCGGCGTGGCCGGCGGCCTGGCCCTGCTGCTGGTGTTTTACGTGTATGCGGGTACCAACCTGGTGCTGGCGCTGCTGCCGCCCGGCAGGGTGAAGCCGCTGCTGTGCGGCTTGCTGGGCGCGGCCGTGCTCGCGTATCTGTTGCCCCAGCATCCGCTACGGGCGATCTACTTCAGCGTGCTGGCGGGCGGCTTGAGTTGGCTGGCCGTGCTGGCCGGCACGCGTTTAAGCGGATACCTGCGCGGCTGACAGGGCGTTGACAAAGGCGGCGACGGCGATGGCGGCCGCTTCCGGCGCTGCCTGCAGCAGCATGTGCGGCGCGGCGATGTCGGCCAGTTGCGCGCCGGGTGCCAGGCGCAGTATCTGCAGGGCGTTCGCCGGCGGCACCAGGCGGTCGTGGCGGGCGCGCAGATACAGCACCGGCAGGCTGCCGCGCGCGAAGCTGCGCGAGGCGTCGGTTTCCAGCACGGCGCGCAGGCGCTGGCGCAGCACGCTGGGAGGCACTTGCGCCAGCGCCGCCGCCAGTTCCGCCTGCAGTTGCGGCGTGGCGCAGGGCGCCAGCAGCGCCTGGCGCAGTGCGAAGCCGGGCATGGGGCCAAAGGGCACAAGGCCGAGCAGGTGGCGCAGTGGCGCCAGCATCGGGCGCGGATTGCGCACGAATGAAGAGCACAGGATCAGGGCGCGCATGCCGGGCGGCGGATCGGCGCGCAGGGCGGCCCCCAGCGGCCCGGAAAACGATTCGGCCAGCACGACGAAAGGGCGATCCTGCGGCATGCGCTCGCGCACGAACGCTTCCAGCGCCGCGTAATCGAGTGGCGCGGCCGGATAGGCGATGGCCAGGGTATCGATGGCGGCCTGCGCGCGCAGGGCGGCGTCAAAGCGGTCGAATAGCCGGGCCGTGCCATCCATGCCGGGCAGGAGGACAAGCAGGGGCGAGGCGTGGGTTGGTGTCGTCATTGCGGCCATCATAGCAGCCGCGCCGGCATATGCGCCGTCCGCCAGCCGCACGGCGTGGGCGCTGGCGCCATGCTAGAATCGCCAGCGCGCCCTGCGTGGCCGTAAGAGCGGCCAAATCCCCGACAGACAGAATCATGCATATCATTTTTTCGAATTACCGTACCCTGGGCGGTGCCTTGCTGGCAGCGGCCTGCGTCCTTTCCCAGCCCGCCCGCGCCACGGCGGCGCCCTCTGCGCCAGCCGGGAAAAGCCTGTCCTCCCTGCTGGCCGGCGGCCCCTTGCCGCGCCTGAGCGACGATGCGCAGGTGCGGGCCGCCCTGTTCGACTTCTTCGGTTACGCGCGCGGCAGTTACACGGAAGACGATGAATTGCTGCTGGCGCAGGCGCTCGAAGCGATCAGCGAAAAGCGCGACGCCACGCGCACCGTGCTGGCCGACGGCCGCCAGTTACTGGCGTCGATGAATGACCGCAAGCAGGGCCGCGAACGGGGTGCCATGCTGCTCGACAAGCGCGGCGCCATCATCGCTTTTGGCCTCGTCAACGGGCATTGCCACCTGGAGGGCCAGCCGCTGGCGAAAGTCTGTAATCCCGATCCGAACGCGGTGTTGACGGTGTTCCACCGCAAGGGCATGCTGGTCGGCGAAGCGGCGCCCCTGCTGGCCTGGGCCCGGCAATTGCCGCCCATGCTGGCGCTGATCGCGGGCGACAAGGAAGCGGGCGCCGACGGGCAAAAGATCGCCAGCGTCGAATATGTGCTGGCGCAGCCGGCCCTGCCGGGCTGGAACCGCGCCCAGCTGCCGCCCGCCTATCCGCCGGCGCTGCTGCCGCTGCTGCTCGATAAGTCCACGGTGCTGACGTCGGCCGGCGCCGGCGTGTTTGCCTATCCCCTCACCTTGAAGGGCAAGAAACAGAACAATGTGCTGGACCATGCCGAAGGCCGCCCGCCGCGCGATTTGGAAGTGGCGCTGCGCAGCTATGCCAGTTTCGACACGGTGGTGGAGCGCTACCGCCAGCTGGCCAAGGGCGCCAGGCTGCAGCGCAACGAGCGCACGGCCTACCTCGATGGCGACATGGGACAGGGCAGCTATCGCGTCTACATCCGCAACACGGGCGCGGATGGCGTGATGATTGACGTGGCGCTGTGGCAGCGCAAGCTGGCGGCCGGCCGCTGATTTCAGCCAGGGCGCGCCGGTTCGTAGCCCAGTTGTACCAGTTGCGCGGCGATGGCGTCGTCGCGTGTTTTCCTGCCGGTGCGCAGGCGCGCATGCGTCAGGGACGCGGGCAAGCCATGCGCCAGCAATGCGTCGATGTCGAGCATGGTCTCGGATGCCGACAATTGGCGCAGGGCAGGCAAGGTGGCGAGGCCGGGCAGGCTGTCGAGCGTCTTGCAGGTGTGCAGGTTCAGGCGTTCGAGCACGGGATTGGCCCCCAGCGCGATCTGCCGCAGCTTGATCTGGTCTTCCACCCATAGCGCCTGCAGCAGGGGGAAGCGGCCGATATCGCCCAGCGTTTCCAGGCCGCGCACGCGTATCACTTCCAGTTTCTTCAATAGCGGCGCCTCGATGTGGGCGAGCGATTCGCGGCCGCCCAGCTGCAACAGCAGCCTGTCCAGGCGGCCCATCTCCGAGATGAAATCCAGCGGCACCTTGTTCTTGATGCGGTACAGCGACAGCTCGTGCAGCGCCGGCAGGCCGGCCAGGGTGTCGATGCGCTGGTGGTGGCCTTCGAGGACCAGGCTGGCCAGGTGCGTATAGTGGTGCAGGGGTGCCAGGTCGATATTGTTCTTTGCCGACTCGCCCAGGTGCAGGTATTCGAGGCCGCGCAAACTCTCCAGCTGCAGGATGTCGGCTTGCGCCAGTTCGTACACGCCCAGGCTCAGGCGCTTGAGATGCCGCAGTTCGCCCAGCGCTTCCAGATGGATGGCTTGCCGGTGGTAATCGATGGACAGGCTGGCCACATGCGGCAGCGCGCGCAGGATGCGGGCATCGAACACCCTCGGGTCATAGCCGTAGATGCGGATGGTCAGCGCCGTGCCGCAGGTGGCGGCCAGGGCGTCGAGGTCGGCCAGCAGCGGTTCCGGCTCGGCCAGGGTATTGAACTGCACCAGCACCTGCTTGCCAGCGGCAATGGCGGCGCGGATCGCCACGGCGTCGATGCGTTCGGGGTTCTGGATGCACTGCGGCCGTTCTGCTTGCGTCATCGTCACAATCCTATGGGGTAGGTTACCTGCCTGGGGGGCGGACAGCCTTCCGGGCCCGGGAACGTCTGCTTGCCCGTGTCATCGTAGCGCTTGCCGCAATCGACGAGCACGCGCTTGCGGAAGGTGTAGATGCTGGCCACCTTGCCGTTCGGGTGGTAGCAGATATTGTCGCCGTCGCGGTCGGCCGACGCGTAGCTGTTCATGGTCTGGCCATTCACCGTGCGCGTGCTGTGGCCGCTGCGCGGCTCCGTGCATTTGAGCTGGCCGCTTTCGTAATACACGTTGAAGACGGAGGTGTCGGCGGCACGGTCGACCAGCAGTTCGTCCTTGCGCTTGCCGTTCGGGTAGTTCTCGTATCCTTCCTGGCGCTGGCCGTACTGGAAGGTGTAGTAAGACTGTGGCTTGCCGTCCGGGTAGTACATGTGGTGGTACTCGCACACGTCGTCGCGCGTGCTGCCGTACTCCTTGAAGGTGCAGCGGTGGATGTCGTTGAGCAGCTGGCCGTCCTCATAGTATTCGCGCAGGTGCGTGAGCAGACGGCCCTGATCGATGACGGCCAGGCGTTCCGGCTTGCCGTTCGGGTAGTAGCGCGCATCCAGCCCCTGCTTCTTGCCGTTGTCCCACAGGGTATCGAGGCGCAGGATATTGCCGCTGTCGTCGAACGCCTGTTCGCGCCCATCCAGTTGGCCGTTGCGGTAGGTGGCCGTGTAGACCACGTATTCCTTGCCCGCCGGGCCAAGATAGCGCGTGCGGCTGCCATCGAGCACGCCGGCCTGGTAGTGGTCGCGCACGCGCAGCGCGCCTTGCGCATCCGTGTCGACCGCCTCGCCCTGTTTTTTGCCCTGCACAAAAGTGACGCTCTGCGTGACCTTGTCCTTGAGCCTGAGTTTCCACGGCCCGTCGCGCAAGCCGTCGATGAAGCTGCCGTCGCCGTCTTCCGTGATCCACGCGCCATGGCGCGCGCCGTTGACGTAGTTGCCGCGCGTTTGCAGCTTGCCGCCCATGCTGCGCTCGTGCGGGCCATTGAGCTGGCCGCCCGTGTAGGTGTCGAAGCCCGTCACTTCCTCTGCATCGGCATAGTTGACGACCGTCCAGCGGCCTTCGCGCTTGCCGGCCCGGTACATGCCGCTCTCGCTCTGCCTTGGATAATCGAAGCGCCACAGGCCTTCCTGCAAGCCGTTGACGAAATGTCCCTTTTCGCTGCCTTCGTGCATGCCTTCGCGTACCCACAAGCCCTGGCGCTTGCCCTTCACGTACTGGCCTCGTTCGACCACCGAACCGTCGTCCCAGGCCAGGCTGTAAATGACGGACGGGCCGTCTGCGCTGCCCGTGAACTGCCGCGGCGCCGTTTCCCATGTCACTTGCCACAGGCGGTAGTTGGGCAGGATGCCCGCGCCCGCGTCGCTGTACAGGGTGTAGCTGGCCGTCAGGTAGTGGTCACCTTTTTTCAGGAAGGTTTTCTTGTAGGTGATGGCGTCCTTGCCGCCAGCGGCCAAGGGTTTGCCGTCATCGCTGTAGTAGCCGACGATGGTGCCTTGCGTATGGTCGATGGCGTCGAAGTCCGCATTGCCGCTCTTGCCCCGGGCGACGCTGTAGTCCATCGGCGCCAGCTTGGCCAGCGCGGCCTTGACCTGGCCCGCGTTGGGACTGGCGCTTTGCGCCGCGATGCGGTTCAGGGCCGGCTGCAAGCCATCGAGGCGCCGGTATTTGCCGGAACTGCGGTGGTAGCGGTAGGCGCGCAGGCCGTTCTTGTCGCCCTGGCGGAACAGCACCAGCATGGTTTGCACGCTGTCGTCCGTTTCCTTGTCCAGCGAGGCGTAGAAGACGGAACGGATGACGGCATTGCCGAACTGGTCGAGAAAAATCGGTTTCGCGCTGCCGCTCTTGCACTCGCAGTAATAGCCGTTGACGCCATCTTTTTCCTTGAGGAAGGCGATATCGAAGCCGCTGTCCTGGGATGCGCTGATGGCGGGATGGGCGAGGCTCTTGCCTTCATAAAAGGGCGCGCCGTGGGCCAGCGCGGAGCAGAGGAGCAAGGGCAGAAGCAGACGTTTCATCGAGTGGCTGGCGCCGGGGCGCCGCAATGGAAAGGCCACGATTCTGCCTGCGTTCTTACTTGTGGGCAAATATGCGCCTATCGTGCGCAGGTGCGCGCCCTGCGTGTCAGGGTTGGTGCGCGGCGCAGAAGTCCAGCAGCAGCTGCTCGCCGTCCGGCCACGGGCCGTAGCCGGCGTCGCCGTTGATATGGCCGGCGTCGCCGATCATGGTGAAATCGCTGCCCCAGGCGGCGGCAAATGCGCGTGCGCGCGCGAAGCTGACGTAGGGATCATCGCCGCTGGCGACCACCAGGCTGGGGAACGGCAAGGCTTGCAGCGGCATCGGCGCAAAGCCCGTCGTGCCGGACGGGTAGGACGGCGCTTCCACATCGCTGGGGGCGACGAGGAAGGCGCCGGCGATCCTGTGCGGCGAGCCGCTGGCCGCCCAGTGGGCCACCAGCGTGCAGGCCAGGCTGTGCGCCGCCAGCACGGGCGGGCGCTCGCAGGCGGCGATGGCGCGGTCGAGCTCCGCCACCCATGCGTCCTTGTCCGGCGTCTGCCATTCCCCGTGCGGCACGCGCGACCATTGCGGGTGGCGCGCTTCCCAGTGGGTTTGCCAGTGCTGCGGCCCCGAATTCCACAGGCCGGCAAGGGTCAAGACGAGAGGCGACATCGATGCTCCTTGAGGTTATAACTCCGTGCGCAGGGCGAACAGTTCAGGGAACAATACCACGTCGAGCATCTTGCGCAAATAGCTCACGCCCGCCGTGCCGCCCGTGCCCGTCTTGAAGCCGATGATGCGCTCCACCGTCGTCACATGGCGGAAGCGCCAGAAGCGGAAGGCCGTTTCCAGGTCCACCAGCTTTTCGGCCAGCTCGTACAGGGCCCAGTGTTTCGACGGGTCGCGGTAGACTTCCAGCCACGCCGCCTTGACCGAGGCGTCGGAGGCGGTCGGCAGGGTCCAGTCGGCGTTCAATCGTTCGGCGGAGATGGGCAAGCCGCTGCGCGCCAGCAGCTTGATGGCTTCATCGTAGACGGAGGGCGCGCGCAGGGCGGCGTCGAGCACCGCATAGGTTTCCGGCGCCGTCGTATGCACGTTGAGCAGGGCGGCGTTCTTGTTCCCCAAAATGAATTCGATTTCGCGGTACTGGAAGGATTGGAAGCCGGACGAGGCGCCCAGGTAGGGGCGGATGGCCGTGTATTCGGGCGGCGTCATGGTGGCCAGCACGTCCCAGGCATGGACCAATTGATCCATGATGCGCGCCACGCGGGCCAGCATCTTGAAGGCGGGCGCCAAATCGCCGCTTTGCAGGTTGGCGCGCACGGCGTGCATTTCGTGCAGCATCAGCTTCATCCACAATTCGCTCGTCTGGTGCTGCACGATGAACAGCATTTCGTTGTGGTTCGGCGACAGCGGATGCTGGGCCGTGAGGATGCGGTCCAGCGCCAGGTAGTTACCGTAGCTCATAGATTCGCTGAAATCCATCTGCGCGCCATGCCACTGCGCGTCCTGGGCGCCGGCATGCATGGGGCAGCCGCTGGTGTTTTCCTTGTTCATAGTCTTGTCGTCGCTCATGGGATGGTTCAGGTGACCGCATCGCGCTTGGCGGCGATGTCATAGGCTTGGGTATCGAGGATGTCGCGCAGGATGTCCACGGCATCCCATACGTCGGCAAAGCTCGTATACAGGGGCGTGAAGCCGAAGCGCATGATGGCCGGTTCGCGGTAGTCGCCGATCACGCCGCGCGCGATCAGCGCCTGCATCACGGCATAGCCGTGCGGGTGCGTGAAGCTGACCTGGCTGCCGCGCCGCGCGTGTTCGCGCGGCGTGACGAGGCCCAGCGGATGGCTGGCGCAGCGCTGCTCCACCAGCGCGATGAACAAATCCGTCAGGGCCAGCGACTTGTGGCGGATGGCTTCCATGCTCGTTTGCGCAAAGATGTCGAGGCCGCATTCGACCAGGGCCAGCGAGAGTATCGGCTGCGTGCCGCACAGGGCGCGGGCAATGCCGTCGGCGGGCGCGAAGCCCGGATCCATGGCGAACGGCGTGGCGTGGCCCCACCAGCCGGACAAAGGCTGGCGGAAGCGCGCCTGGTGTTTTTCCGGCACCCAGATGAAGGCGGGCGAGCCTGGGCCGCCGTTCAGGTATTTATAGGTGCAGCCGACGGCCAGGTCGGCGCCGGCGCCGTTCAGGTCCAGCGGTACGGCGCCGGCCGAATGGGCCAGGTCCCACAGCGCCAGCGCGCCGTGCGCGTGGCAATGGCTGCTGATGGCGGCCATGTCGTGCTGGTAGCCGGTGCGGTAGTTGACGTGCGTGAGCATGGCGACGGCGCAATCGGCATCGATAGCTTGCGCCAGTTCCTCGGGGCTGTCGACCAGGCGCAGCTGGTAGCCGCGGTCCAGCCAGGCGGCCAGGCCCTGCGCCATGTACAGATCGGTGGGGAAGTTGCTGCGTTCGCTGACGATGATGCGTCGCGCGGCCTGCGCCGGGTCGCTGGCCTGCATCTGCAGGGCGGCGGCCAGGGCCTTGAACAGGTTGACGGAGGTGGTGTCGGTGATCACCACTTCGCCTGTGCCGGCGCCCAGCAGCGGGGCCAGGCGGTCGCCCAGGCGCTTGGGCAAGTCGAACCAGCCGGCCGTATTCCAGCTGCGGATCAGGTCCGTGCCCCATTCGGCCGTGATGACGTGCTGGGCGCGGGCCAGGGCCGCTTTCGGCCGCGCGCCCAGGGAATTGCCATCGAGGTAAATCACGCCTTGCGGCAAGTCGAATTCCTGGCGCAGGCGCGCCAGGGGATCGTCGAGGTCGCGCGCGCTGCAGTCATGTCGAGAAATCATGGTGGCTTTCATATTGATACTTGTCTGAATGGCATGATATTGCTTGAGGCTTAAAGTATCACGCGGAAGTGGCAGTGTAGCAAATCCCCGTCGCAAAACGTGTTTCCTGGCATGGGCAGGCGGCGAAAAAATGCCAGCTTGTGGGGCGTCAACGAAAAAATCACGATTTTTAAAAATATTTTCAAATAGCCCTAAAGTTTTGCCAGGCGCCGCCGTCAACGATTACATGAACAGCGTCAAACCGACGGAAAAAGAATGCAGCTTTTTTAAATATTTTTCAAAAAAGCCCTAAAGTTCCTGCCAAGGCAGCCGTTATCTAGGTAGACAGGCTTGATTCTTATCAAGTTGTTGTAAAAAAGTGATATTTTTTACAGGCCAAAAGTCGGGCAAATCCGGCACAGAGCCAACCTCCCACATCCGCGCCGTTGCTGGCGTGCGACCATGATCGAGCAGTGTTTGTCAGACAAACACCTACGATCCCATCCGCTATTTCCCGACCAAAAATACAGCGCTTTGCCTCTGTTGCGTTTAATGTTGCTCCTGCAGAATGTATCTCACTGGCAACACACAACGCCAGCTGAATTCAACGGATTGAGGAGATGGAAATGACTGCTAACGATATGATGGCTGAGATTCGCGACGCTAACCTGAGCTACCTGATGCTGGCCCAGCAAATGATTCGTGCGGACAAAGTAACGGCCATCTTCCGTTTGGGCATTGCCGCCGAAATCGCCGAACTGATCGAGGGCATGAGCAATGCGCAGATCCTGAAACTGGCAGGCGGCAACATGATGCTGGCCCGCTTCCGCTTCGACGACAGCGCCATCCTGGGCATGTTGACGAACTACAATAAAGACCGCTCGCTGGCCCAGTCCCATGCTGCCATCCTGATGGCCGGCCAGGGCGTCGAAGAAATCGCTTAAGGTTTCCGACCTTATCAGTCAGTATCAGTCAGTAGTGGAGTACACAGCATGGCCAAGAAAAGTGTCGTATCGGAAGCGCAGGAAATCCAGCTGGCCATCGAATTGATACAGCTGGGCGCCCGTTTGCAACTGCTGGAGACCGAAGTCTCGCTGTCGCGCGAACGCCTGCTGAATCTGTACAAGGAATTGAAGGGCGTCTCGCCGCCCAAGGGCATGCTGCCGTTTTCCACCGACTGGTTCATCACCTGGCAACCGAATATCCATTCCTCGCTGTTCATTAATATCCACAAATTCCTCGTCGACCACGCCGGCGCTACCGGCATCGAAGCCGTGATGAAGGCATATAAGCTGTATCTGGAGCAGATGCCGCCCGAAGCGGGTGAAGAGCCCCTGCTGTCGCTGACGCGGGCCTGGACCCTGGTGCGCTTTTTCAGCAGCAAGATGCTGGACATGGCGCCCTGCGGCAAGTGCGGCGGCAAATTTGTCGTCAACTGCCTCGACCTGAACGCCGATTATGTGTGCGGCCTGTGCCACATGCCTTCGCGTGCCGGCAAGACCAAGAAGGCGCGCGATGAAGCAGCCGCTGTCGCGCCGCCGGGCGTCGCCGCTTGATGCTGCTTCAATAGCTGCCCGAATAATAGCCTCAGTGAAAACCGGAGCGGTCGCCAGACCGGACTCCGGTTTTTTCATGGTGCTTTCGCTTACACTGGCGTTTTCCTCCTTTGACTGTCCCATGCTGCAACAAATCCTGCGCGCGCCCGCGCTCAAGGCCATCCTGATCCAGGTGCTGGCCTTTCCCTTGATGTTGCTATTGGTATATGGTCTGGCGCGTGCCGGCGTGGCCATGTCGTTGCCGGCCGTGGCGTTGGTGCAGGGCGTGCTGGCGGCACTTATCACGTGGCGCGCGGGACTGGCGCGCTGGTGGTGCGCCATCGGCCTGCTGTTTGCGCCTGCCTTGCTGGCGGCCAGCCTGCTCGATTTGCCGCCGGCCGTGTTCCTGGCGGCCTTTGTTTTCCTGCTGAGTTTGTACTGGTCGACGTTTCGCACGCAAGTGCCGTTTTATCCGTCGGGGCCGAAGGTGTGGCAGGCGGTGGCCGAGCTGATCGCGGACCGTCCCGGCGTGCGCCTGGTCGATATCGGCAGCGGCCTGGGTGGACTGGTGCTGGACCTGGCGCGGCGCCGGCCCGACGGGCAGTTTTCCGGCATCGAGCTGGCGCCGCTGCCGTGGCTGGCAAGCCGCTTGCGTGCATGGCTGGCGGGCAGCCGCGCGCGCTTCCTGCGCGGCGACTACGAGGCGCTCGATTTCGGCCGCTACGATGCCGTCTTTGCCTACCTGTCGCCGGCGGCGATGGCGGCCCTGTGGCGCAAGGCGGAAAGGGAAATGTTGCCCGGTAGCATGCTTCTTAGTTACGAATTCCAGATTGCGGCACGCGAGCCCGATAAGACCATTGCCGCCACAGAGGGTGGCCCTTTACTTTACATATGGTGCTTTTAAGCAATTGTCTGCGTTATTTGCTTGCCCGTCGGGCAATCTCACGTTATTGTAGTTCCACACGGCATTTTCTCGGAATTGCATTGAAAAGCAGCGCATTTCAATTAACTTCCGGTTGCTTTTTTTGCCGCTGTCTTTGCCGGCGGCGCAGCCGCCAGAAGACAGGAACAGGTTTGAACATGCCGGGCATACAGCCCCGGCCATTATTGGGAGTCAGGGCACTTGTTAGTCATAATCGGATACATCATCGTCTGCGCCTCGGTCTTTGGCGGCTTCGCGTTGGCCGGCGGCCATCTGGCGGCGCTGTTCCAGCCGCTGGAGCTGCTGATGATCGGCGGCGCCGCCCTGGGCGCCTTCCTTGTTGGTAACAATAACAAGGCCATCAAGGCGACGATCGCCGCCTTGCCCAGCCTGTTCAAGGGTTCGCGCTATACCAAAGAACTGTACATGGAACTGATGTCGCTGCTGTTTGAAGTGCTCAGCAAAGTGCGCAAGGAAGGCTTGATGTCGATCGAAGGCGATATCGACAAGCCAGAGGAAAGCCCCCTGTTTTCCAAGTATCCGGCCGTGCTGGCCGACCACCACATCGTTGAATTCATGACCGATTACCTGCGCCTGATGGTATCGGGCAATATGGATGCGTTCCAGATCGAAAACCTGATGGACAACGAAATCGAAACGCACCATCACGAAGGCGCCGTGCCGGCCCACGTGATCGCCAAGGTGGGCGATGGCTTGCCCGCCTTTGGTATCGTCGCCGCCGTGATGGGCGTGGTGCACACGATGGAATCGGTGGGTATCCCGCCGGCCGAACTGGGCATGCTGATCGCGCACGCGCTGGTCGGCACCTTCCTCGGCATCTTGCTGGCGTATGGTTTCGTCGGACCGCTGGCCAGCCTGCTGGAGCAGAAGCTGGAAGAGTCGAGCAAGATGTTCCAGTGCGTGAAAGTGACCCTGCTGGCCAGCCTGAACGGCTATGCGCCGGCGCTGGCCGTGGAGTTCGGCCGCAAGGTGCTGTTCTCGACCGAGCGCCCGACGTTCAATGAGCTGGAAGACCACATCAAGAAATCGAAAACGAAGTAAGCAGTGAATATACGCCTGGACACCATGAGTCATTTGCAGCACACGGAAGGGGGACGCCATGGCCGATGAAGGCATGCGCCCGATTATCGTCAAGCGTATCAAGAAGACGGCTGGCGGACACCATGGCGGGGCGTGGAAAATCGCCTACGCCGACTTTGTCACGGCCATGATGGCCTTCTTCCTGCTGATGTGGCTGCTGGGCTCCACCTCGAAGGGCGACTTGAACGGCATTTCCGAATTCTTCAAGACACCCTTGAAAGTGGCCATGGCGGGCGGTTCCGGCAGCGGCGAAAGCAATTCCGTTATCCAGGGCGGCGGCCAGGACCTGTCGCGCCAGGATGGACAAGTGCGCAAGGCGCAGGAAGAGCAGCAGCGCAAATCGTTCGACCTCAATTCCGCCAAGGCCGCGCTCGAACGCGAGGAGGGCAAGCGCCTGCAGGCGCTCAAGGCGCGCATCGAAGCGACCATCGACGCCAATCCCCTGCTGAAAAAATACAAGAACCAGTTGCTGCTCGACATCACCAGCGAAGGCTTGCGCATCCAGATCGTCGACGAGCAGAACCGTCCGATGTTTGCACTCGCCAATGCGAATCTGCAACCGTACACCAAGGAAATCCTGCACGCCATCGGCTCCGTGCTCAATGAAGTGCCGAACCGCATCGGCCTGTCCGGCCATACGGATTCGACGCCCTACATGAGCGATGCCGGCTACAGCAACTGGGAATTGTCGGCCGACCGCGCGAACGCGTCGCGGCGCGAACTGGTGATTGGCGGCATGAAGGAAGAGAAAGTATTGCGCGTGGTGGGACTGGGCTCGGCCGCCCACCTGGACAAGCTCGACCCCTTCAATCCGATCAACCGGCGCATCAGCATCATCGTCATGAACAAACGCACGGAAGAAAATGTCCTGCGCGATGGCTCGGCGATCGAGCTGCCGGTGACCGATGCCGCTGCCGCCGCTGTCGCTTCTGGGCTGGCGGCCGGTGCGCCGCCCGCGGCGGCGCCAGCCCCCAGCCCGGTAGCGGCGAAAAAATAACACGCAAGGCTGTCGACGCGTGGTGTATTGAAACAATGAGACCTTTATGACAAGAAAGAAAATACTTGGCTCGCATGTAAAGCGCCTGCTGTCTGGCGTGTCGGACCATGGCCGCAAGCACTTGACGGAGGTGGAAACCGACCTGGTGCAGACCGGCATCTTGCTGGAAGAGGCGATCGAGAAGCTGTCCTTCAATTTCATGGCGATACACGCAGCTGTTGCTGCGCAGCAAGATACCATCGCCTTGCTGCTCGACGGCGGTATTCCGGCCGAGCAGCAGCGGGAAAAACTGCTGGCGTTGCAGGATGAGGTGGGGGGCTACGTGAATGCCGCCATCACCAGCCTGCAGTTCCAGGACATGACCAGCCAGCTGATCGAGCGCACCTTGAAGCGCGTGACGGGCTTGCGCGAGTTCCTCGGAACCCTGGGCTCGCATGGCGCGGAGATGTTGCCGGAGAGCGACAATGAAGAAATTGTCGCCTTGCTGGGGCGGGTCAGCATGGCGCTGGCGATTCAAAGCCTGGAGTTGCGCAGCGTGCTGCGCAAGGCTGTCAGTCAACAGCATTTGGAAAGTGGCGACATCGAGCTGTTCTAGCATGCCAGTGCGGAACGCTTGTGGTTGCATGGATTGATTAATCAAATACTCGGGCAGGATGCCCGGAATAAGTGGGAGCAAAGATGGCCAAAACGATACTTGCAGTGGACGATTCCAGCTCATTGCGCCAGATGGTGGCGTTCAGCCTGAAAGCCGCCGGTTACCAGGTGGTGGAGGCCGTCGACGGCCAGGATGGACTGGAAAAAGCCAAGCTGCAAACCGTGGACCTGGTATTGACGGACCAGAACATGCCGCGCATGGATGGCCTGGAGCTGATCAAGCTGCTGCGCGAACTGCCGACCTACCAGAAGGTACCCATCCTGATGCTGACGACGGAGTCGTCGGACGAGATGAAATCGAAGGGACGTGCCGCCGGCGCGAATGGCTGGCTGGTCAAGCCGTTCGATCCGCAACGCCTGATCGAAGTGGTCAAGAAGGTGATCGGCTGATGCCAGCCGCGCAGCACAACGATGCAATTGACGGAGTCACCCTATGACCATCGATATTAGCCAGTTTTTTCAGGTCTTTTTCGATGAGGCCGAAGAACTGCTGGCTGAAAAAGAACGGCTGCTGCTGGCCGTTGATATTGCGGCGCCCGACGCCGAAGACCTGAATGCCATTTTCCGCACCGCCCATTCGATCAAGGGTGGCGCATCGACGTTCGGCCTGAGCGACATGAGCGAGGTGACGCACATCCTCGAGTCGCTGCTCGACCGCATCCGCCAGGGCCAGATGGCCCTGACGGCGGAACACGTCGACGCCTTTTTGGCGGCCAAGGATATCCTCAAGATGCAGCTCGACGGCCACCGTCTGGGCAGCGCCGTCGACCAGGATGCCGTGGCCAATGTGCGCATGATGCTGCAGTCGTTCTCGCAGGACGTGCCCGTGGCCGCGCTCACGCCCGTCGCGCCGGCTTTCCATACGGCGGAAAAGGCCGCCGTCAGTCATGCCGGCGGCCATCGCATCCGCCTGGAGCTGCCGGCCATGGAGCTGCGCGAAGTCGATGCGCTGGCGGCCGAACTGGGCTTGCTGGGCGACGTCGTGGTATCAAGCCTGCCCGACGCGCGCAAGGTGCTGGAAGTGACGACGCATGAAAGCCTGGACGATATCCTGGCCATCTGCTCCTTCGTGCTCAATCCGGACGACATGGTGATCACGCAGGCGCCGCCACTGGCGCCAGGCGAAGCCGAAGCGGCCCGCGCGGCGCAGGAAAAAGCCCAGGGCTACGGCTTCTTCGACCCGCTGCCAGGCGCGCAGGGCGCGGCCGATCCCGGTTACGGCTTCTTCCAGCCGCTCGAGGACATCCGCGCCGCCGCAGGCGTGCAGAGCGAGGCCGAACAGGGCTACGGTTTCTTCCAGCCGCTCGAACAGATTCGCGCCGACGCGGCCAAGGCGGGCAACGCCGGCGCCGCCGCCACGCCGGTCGTGGCCAGCGCCGTGGCCGAAGCGGAGCAGGAAAAGAAACCGGCCAAGAAAGAGGGCGACAAGGCCGGCGCCGAATCGTCGTCGATCCGCGTCTCGATCGAGAAAGTCGACCAGCTGATCAACCTGGTGGGCGAACTGGTGATCACGCAGGCGATGATCGAGCAGCGCGCCAGCGCGCTCGACCCGATGCTGCATGAAAAACTGCTCGACAGCGTCAGCCACCTGACGCGCAATACGCGCGACTTGCAGGAAGCGGTGATGTCGATCCGCATGATGCCGATGGATTTCGTCTTTTCGCGCTTCCCGCGCATGGTGCGCGACCTGGCGACGAAACTGGGCAAGAAGGTCGACTTCATCACCAATGGCGCCGCCACGGAGCTGGACAAGGGCCTCATCGAGCGCATCGTCGATCCGCTCACGCACCTGGTGCGCAACAGTATCGACCATGGCGTGGAAATGCCGGCCGCTCGCGTGGCCGCCGGCAAGACGGAAGCGGGCCGCTTGTTCCTCTCGGCCAGCCACCAGGGCGGCAACATCATCATCGAAGTATCCGATGATGGCGCTGGGCTGAACCGCGAGCGCATCCTGGCCAAGGCCGTGCAGCAGGGCCTGGACGTGTCCGAGACGATGAGCGACGCCGACGTGTGGCAGCTGATTTTTGCGCCCGGCTTTTCCACCGCCGAAGCGGTCACCGACGTGTCGGGCCGCGGCGTGGGCATGGATGTCGTCAAACGCAATATCAGCGCCATGGGCGGCGTCGTCGATATCCGTTCGGCGAAGGGTTTCGGCACGACGATTTCCATCTCGCTGCCGCTGACCCTGGCCATCCTGGACGGCATGTCGATCCGCGTCGGCGACGAAGTGTATATTTTGCCTCTGGGCTTTGTCATCGAATCGCTGCAACCGGCCGTTGAGGATATCAAGGACATCAGTGGCAAGGGCCAGGTGGTGAAAGTGCGCGGCGAATACCTGCCCTTGATCCCGCTGTACCAGATGTTCGACATCGCGCCGCGCTTTACCAGTCCCTCGGAAGGCATCTGCGTGATCCTCGAGACGGAAGGGCGCAAGGCGGCCCTGTTCGTCGACGACCTGGTGGGACAGCAGCAGGTCGTGGTGAAAAACCTCGAATCGAATTACCGCAAGGTGGTGGGCATTTCCGGTGCCACCATCCTGGGCGATGGCGGCGTGTCGCTGATTCTCGATGTCGCCGCCCTGATCCGCTCCTCTCGCCAGCTGGCCGACGAGTCCATTTTTTCGTAATACCGATAGATAAAGATAGGAAAACGCACCATGTCAGATACTCAACAAACATCCGGAAGCAATGCGGGCGACGGCAAGGACATCGCCGGCCGTGAATTCCTGGCCTTCACCCTGGGCTCCGAAGAGTACGGCATCGATATCCTGAAGGTTCAGGAAATCCGCGGCTACGAAGCGGTTACCCGCATCGCCAACGCGCCTGAATTCATCAAGGGCGTGATCAACCTGCGCGGCATCATCATCCCCGTGGTCGACATGCGCATCAAGTTCAACCTGGGCACGCCCGTGTACGACCAGTTCACGGTGGTGATCATCCTGAACATCGGCGGGCGCATCGTCGGCATGGTGGTCGACAGCGTTTCCGACGTCACCACGCTGACGCCGGAGCAGGTGAAGCCGGCGCCGGAAATGGGTACCGCCTTCTCGACCGACTACATGATCGGCCTGGGCACCATCGACGAGCGCATGCTGATCCTGGTCGATATCGACAAGCTGATGTCGAGCAGTGAGATGGGCCTGATCGACAAGCTGGCGGCTTAAGAGGTCGCATGGCAGCAAGGCGGCGCCCGGTGCGCCGCCGTTTTGGCACGCAAAGAATCACTACAGATATGCATGTACCGGTGCGACTAGAGGCGCGCCGGCAGGCTGCAAGGTCCGTCAGAGACCAGGCCACAACACGGCGCCGTCCGGTTGAACGGGCGCCGTTCACATAAATATTGGAGACTGTAATGAGTTTGCGCGATTTCAAGATAGGCACCCGGCTGGGGATAGGTTTTGGCAGCATCCTCGCCATCCTGGTGGTAGTGATCGTTTCGGCGAATGCACTGAATTACCGTAACAAGGCCCAGTTGCTCACGGGCCTCGAGCTGGCAAGCGAAAAGAATACGCAGGCGTCGCTGATGAAAAGCGCGATGCTGGAAACCGGTATCGCCATGCGCAATATCGGCCTGCAGGGCGATGTGGGGCTGATGCAGGTGGAAGAGGGCAAGGTGCGCGAGCAGCGCAAGCTGTACGACGGCGCGCGCGGCAAGCTGGCCAGCCTGGGCCTGTCCGAGGGCGAGAAGGCGCTGCTGGCCAATATCGCCAAGGTTGACGGCGAAGTCGATGCCGCCTTCAAGGAAGCGATGGGGCAGGTACTGGCGTTTAACAGCGAGGGCGCGGCGAAGGTGATTGCCACCCGCATCGATCCCTTGAACAAGACGACCCTGGCCGACATCAACAAGCTGCTCGACCTGCAGCACGTGGCGCAGCAAAGCTTCATGGACGACTCGCTGGCGGCCGATGCGCGCCTGATGACGGTGTTGTTCATCCTGGGCGGCGCGGCGGTGGCGATCGGCGCCTGGTGCGCCATCTTCATCACGCGTTCGATCACGGTGCCGTTGTCCGGCGCCCTGGCCGTGGCGCAGAAGGTGGCTGCCGGCGAGCTGACGGCGCGCGTGGTGGTCGAAGGCAAGGATGAAACGAGCGCCTTGCAGCAGGCGCTCAAGGACATGAACGCGAGCCTGGTGCAGACGGTCAGCGACGTGCGCCAGGGAACGGATACGATTACCGTGGCGTCGCGCGAGATCGCCAGCGGCAATGCGGACCTGTCGGCGCGCACGGAAACGCAGGCCAGTTCGCTCGAAGAGACGGCATCGTCGATGGAAGAACTGACGTCGACCGTGAAGCAGAACGCGGACAATGCGCGCCAGGCCAACCAGCTGGCCGTGTCGGCGTCGTCGGTGGCGGAGCAGGGCGGCAAGGTGGTGGCGCAAGTGGTCGATACCATGGGTTCCATCAAGGACAGTTCGCGCAAGATCGTCGATATTATCGGCGTCATCGACGGCATCGCGTTCCAGACGAATATCCTGGCCTTGAATGCGGCCGTCGAAGCGGCGCGCGCGGGCGAGCAGGGACGCGGCTTTGCGGTGGTGGCGTCGGAAGTGCGCAACCTGGCGCAGCGTTCGGCTGGTGCGGCGAAAGAGATCAAGGGCCTGATCGGCGACTCGGTCGACAAGGTCGATGCTGGCAGCCGCCTGGTGGACGAGGCGGGGCAGACCATGGGCCTGATCGTCACGTCGATCCGGCAGGTGGCCGACATCATGGGCGAGATCACGGCGGCAACGCAGGAACAGAGCCATGGCATCGAGGAAGTGAACCAGGCCATCGCGCAGATGGACCAGATGACGCAGCAGAACGCGGCGCTGGTCGAGGAAGCGGCGGCGGCGGCCGAAAGCATGCAGGACCAGGCGCAGAAACTGGCCGATGCCGTCAGCATCTTCAAGCTCGATGGCGAGAGCGCGGCGCAGGCGGCCGTGCCCGCACCCGCGCCAGTAGTCAAGATGGCTGCACGGCCGGTACCGAGTGTGGCGGCAAATACACGGCGGTTGGCAAAGACGGCGCAAGCCGGCACGCCACCGCCCGCGAAAAAGCTGGCGGCGGCCGGCGGCGACGATTGGGAAGAGTTCTGACGCCAACCCGGTCCCGCTAGTTATACTTGCAAAGGCATTGGTCAGAGTAGTCATAGAGAGGTAAAAACAAAATGCCGCAAACTAAAACGGATTCGGTCAAGGAATTTGATTTCACTGGCAAGGACTTCGAACGGGTCCGCGCCATGATTTACAAGCGGGCCGGCATCGCGCTGGCCGACAGCAAGCAGGAGATGGTCTACAGCCGCCTGGCGCGGCGCCTGCGCGCGACCGGCATTTCCTCGTTCGTCCGCTACCTGGACGACCTGGAAGCGGGCCGCATGGGCGATGAGTGGGAAGCGTTCACGAATGCGCTGACGACCAACCTGACGTCGTTCTTCCGCGAGGCGCATCACTTTCCGCTGCTGGCCGAGCATGTGAAAAAACTGAGCGGGCCGATCACCATCTGGTGTTCGGCCAGTTCCACCGGCGAGGAGCCGTATTCGATCGCCATGACGGTGTGCGAGGCATTCAATACGCTCACGCCGCCCGTCACCATCATCGCCACGGACATCGACACGAACGTGCTGGCCACGGCCGCCAATGGCGTCTACAACCTGGACCGGCTCGACAAGATGCCGGCCGACCGTGCGCGGCGCTTTTTCTTGCGCGGCAAGGGCGATCGCGAGGGACAGGTGCGGGTGCGCCCGGAACTGCGCCAGATGATCACCTTCAAGCCGCTCAACCTGCTGGCCGACAGCTGGCCGGTGACGGGCCAGTTCGACGTCATCTTTTGCCGTAACGTGATGATTTATTTTGACAAGGCGACGCAGCGCAAGATCCTGTCGCGCTTTGTGCCGTTGATGAAGCCGGATGCCCTGCTGTTTGCGGGCCATTCGGAGAATTTTCTGTACGTGTCGGATTCATTGAAGCTGCGCGGTAAAACAGTCTATGAGCTCGATCAGCCTCGGGGCACCGCGCCCAAGGCATCGTCGCATCGTACATGAGAGTGAAATATGAGCCTGGAATCCAAAGAGCAATTCGCCACTAACGTCTATTACGACAGGACGTTCAATTGTGACGCCGCCAAGATCTTGCCTGGTGAGTATTACTTTACCAACAAGGACATGCTGATCGTCACCGTGCTCGGCTCCTGCGTCTCGGCCTGCATCCGCGACCGCGTCACGGGCCTGGGCGGCATGAATCACTTCATGCTGCCCGACGGCGGCAGCGATCCGAACAGCCCGATTTCCGCGTCGATGCGCTATGGTACCTACGCCATGGAGATCCTGATCAACGATTTGCTGAAGGCGGGCGCGCGGCGCGAGAACATGGAAGCGAAAGTGTTCGGCGGCGGCGCCGTGCTGCGCGGCTTCACGGCGATCAATGTGGGCGAACGCAATGCGGCCTTCGTCATCAATTATCTGAAGGCGGAAAAGATGCGCGTGGTGGCGGAAGACCTCAATGACATCCACCCGCGCAAGGTGTATTTTTTCCCCCGCAGCGGCAAGGTGCTGGTGAAAAAGCTGATGCAGACGCATAACGATACGCTGGTGCGCCGCGAACTCGATTACGCAAGCCGTCTCAAAGTCGCGCCGGTGGGCGGCGAAGTTGAGCTGTTCTGACAAACACCAGACCAAACCTGCTGCGCGTCGCGCCGTGCGGCTTGCGGCGATTTTGTCCGGTGTACTAATTTAATAAAGAATAAGGGCCGCAAGGCCTGGAAGGATAACTATGAAGATCAAAGTATTGATCGTGGATGATTCGGCCTTGATCCGCAGCGTGATGACGGAAATCGTGAACAGCCAGCCCGACATGGAAGTGGTGGGCGCTGCGCCCGATCCGCTGGTGGCGCGCGAGATGATCAAGCAGACCAACCCCGACGTGCTGACCCTCGACGTCGAGATGCCGAAGATGGATGGCCTCGACTTCCTGGAAAAACTGATGCGCTTGCGCCCGATGCCGGTATTGATGGTGTCGTCGCTGACCGAGCGCGGTTCGGAAATCACCATGCGCGCGCTGGAGCTGGGCGCCGTCGATTTCGTCACCAAGCCGAAGATTTCCATCCAGAGCGGCATGCGCGAGTACACGGACATGATCGCCGACAAGATCCGTGCCGCCTCGAAGGCGCGCATCCGCGCGCGCACCCTGCCGTCGGCCAGCGACAAGGTGGCCGCGCCGCTGCCTGCGCTGCGCAGCCCGTTGACGTCGAGCGAAAAGCTGATCATCGTCGGCGCCTCCACGGGCGGCACGGAAGCAATCCGCGAATTCCTCATGCAGATGCCGTCCGATTGTCCCGGCATCCTGATCACGCAGCACATGCCGGAAGGCTTTACGCGCTCGTTTGCGCGTCGCCTCGATTCGCTGTGCAAGATATCGGTGCAGGAAGCGGCGGGCGGCGAAAGGGTGCTGCCCGGCCACGCCTACATCGCGCCCGGCCATTCGCACCTGACCCTGACGCGCAGCGGCGCCAACTACATGACCAAGATCGACCAGGGTGAGCCGGTAAACCGCCACCGCCCGTCCGTCGACGTGCTGTTCCGTTCGGCCGCACAATCGGCCGGTAAAAATGCCGTCGGCGTGATCCTCACCGGCATGGGCAAGGATGGCGCACAAGGCATGTTGGAGATGAAGGCTGCAGGAGCGTATAATTTTGCGCAGGATGAAGCCAGTTGCGTGGTGTTCGGCATGCCGCGCGAGGCGATCGCCGTCGGTGCTACGCATGAGGTCGGCGCTCTGACGGCGCTGCCTGGCATGGTGCTGGGACACCTGGCTGCGCATGGCATGCGTGCTTTGCGCGTGTAAGCCACGTTTTATATGATCTGAGGCAAGTTTGTTCGCCTAAAAGCAACGAAAATGCTATCCTACAACTTGCTGCCGTAGTGTCGACCATAATGTCGGCATTCATGTCGATATTATTAACAAACCGCTACAGAAACAACGGAGTTATTCATGGCTGATCCAAAGATGAAATTTTTAGTCGTTGACGATTTTTCGACGATGCGCCGCATTGTCCGGAATCTGTTGAAGGAACTGGGTTATGCCAACGTCGATGAGGCGGAAGACGGCGTGATGGGCCTGGCCAAGCTGCGCGCGGAATCGTACGATTTCGTCGTGTCGGACTGGAACATGCCAAACATGGATGGCCTGACGATGCTGCAGCATATCCGCGCCGATCCCGCACTGGCCAAGCTGCCCGTGCTGATGGTCACCGCCGAAGCGAAAAAAGAAAACATCATCGCCGCCGCCCAGGCTGGCGCCAGCGGTTATGTCGTCAAGCCGTTCACGGCCGCGACCCTCGATGAAAAGCTGAACAAGATTTTCGAGAAGCTGGAAAAAGCCGGCGCCTGATCACGGCTTGATACCGATCAAGAAAAACGCTGCCAATGCGAATTGGCAGCGTTTTTTTTCGTCCGCAAAAAACTCAGACCAGCCCGCCATTCGCGCGCAGGGTCTGGCCATTCACCCAGCGGCCATCCGGCCCTGCCAGAAAAGCCACGGCGGCGGCGATGTCGTCCGGCGTGCCCAGGCGCTCCAATGGCGCCATCTTGCCCATGCGCTGTATCGTTTCTTCCGTCTTGCCGTTCAAGAACAGCGCCGTGGCCGTGGGGCCGGGGGCGACGGCGTTGACGGTGATGTTCTTGCCGCGCAATTCCTTGGCAAAGATATTCGTCATCGTCTCGATGGCCGCCTTGGTGGCGCCGTAGACGGCATAGCCGGGCAGGGCCAGGCCGATCACGCTGGTGGAAAAGTTGACGACGCTGCCACCGTGGCGCAAGCGCGTCGCCGCCTGGCGCATGGTGTTGAAGCTACCCTTGACGTTGATGGCGAACAGGCTGTCGAAGGTGGCGTCGTCCGTGTCGGCCAGGGCCGGCAGCGCGGGCGGCATGATGCCGGCATTGTTGACCAGCACGTCGACGCCGCCATAGGCCGCCTCGGCCGCATCGAACAGGGCTTGCACCTCGCCCGTGTCGGCGACGTTGGCCTTGACGGCGATGGCGGCGCCACCGTCGGCCACGATGGCCGCCACCAGCTGCTCCGCTGCCACGTTGCCGCTGGCGTAATTGACGACGATCCGCATGCCGTCGCGCGCCAGGCGGCGGGCGATGGCCGCGCCGATGCCGCGCGAAGCGCCCGTGACGATGGCGACCTTGGCCGGTATAGCTGCTGTGTTCATGGGTGTTCTCCTGTCGTGGTGGGAGGCCCGCATGCTGTCGCTGCGAACCAGTGCAGCCATTGTCATCTTTATTGATTGATGGATAAAGATGGGCTTGATGATTTCAGTGTGCAAATTACTTTAACAATTGTCCCAGGCTTGCCGGGTACGGACAGAGAGGATCCCGCTGCCTGCAGATAATTGCGCAAAGGAATGAAATATTTCCCAAAGTTAACTTTACACGTCAAATAATTTGGCCCATGATCGCTGCAGTATTTCCCCTTTGTCCCCGACCCCGACAAGAAGGAGCGCACGATGCGCCGAGCACCCGTATTATTTTTCGCCCTGGGCACGGCCCTGTTAACGGCCTGCGGCGTGAGCCTGGAGCAAACCGCCGTTGCGCCCGTCGCGTCGGTCGAGATGCAGGAGCCTGCCGCGCAGCCGGTAGCCGAAGCCGATGGCCGGCATGCCTATTTGCATCGCGTGGGCGGCCATGACTATGTCAGCCTGAGCCAGCATGGCCCGCAGGGCGGCTTGCCGATACTCACGGGTACGCAGCGCCATGCACACGCCATCCGCCTGCTGGCGGCCGATCCGGCCCAGGCGCGGGCCATCCTGCGCAGCCTGAGGCTGCCTGCGAACCAGCGCAAGCTGTGGGCGGGAGAGGAAATCGTGCTCGATGCGGCCAGCTATGACATGTTGCAAGCGGCACGCGGCAGCAACAGGCCGCTGTTTGCCGAACTCAAGCTGGTGGGGATGGAGAAGTAAGGAAAAGAAAAAGAAACAGAAACGGGGCCGAATGGCCCCGTCGAGGTGACGCTTGGAGATGGCGCTTAAATTTCCAGGTTGTCGATCAAACGGGTCTGGCCCAGCTTGGCGGCGGCCAGCACCACCAGCGGTTCGCCGGCGGCCAGTTCGGCGGCGTTCGGCGCCTGCAGGTTGGCACGCTTGCGCACGGCGATGTAGTCCGATTTCCAGCCGCGGCCGTCCAGCAGCTGCATGGCCGCCTGTTCCAGTTCGCCGACGGCAAGGTTACCCTTGCGCACTTCCTCGGCGACGAAATTGAGGCCCTTGAACAGTTCCGGCGCTTCCGCGCGTTCGCTTTCTGACAGGTACATATTGCGCGAGGACAAGGCCAAGCCATCGTCTGCGCGGTAGGTTTCGGCGGCGATGATTTCCGTCGGCAGCGCGAACTGGCGCGCCATGTTGCGGATGATCATCAACTGCTGGTAATCCTTCTTGCCGAACACGGCCACGCGCGGCCCCACGCACGAGAACAGTTTGGTGACGACCGTGCACACGCCTTCGAAGAAGCCGGGACGGAATTCGCCTTCCAGGGTATTGCCCAGGTCATCGGGCGGGCGCACGCGGTATTCCTGCGGTTCCGGGTACAGTTCCTTTTCCGTCGGCGCGAACAGCACGTACACGCCTTCCTTTTCCAGCTTGGCGATGTCGGCCGCCATGGTGCGCGGATATTTCTCGAAGTCTTCGTTCGGGCCGAATTGCAGGCGGTTCACGAAGATCGAGGCGACGACGGGGTCGCCATGCTTGCGCGCCAGGCGCATCAGCGACAGATGGCCTTCGTGCAGGTTGCCCATGGTGGGGACGAACGCCGTGCGCAGCTGTCCGCTGAGCTGGTCGCGCAATTCTTCGATGTCGGAAATAATTTTCATGGATTGCTTTCGCTAAAACCCCGTTGTACGGTGGTCAGTGACAAAGGGAAGGAGTCAGGCGGGCGAATAGGCCAGCCGGACGTAGATGGGGGCAAACGGTTCTGCCTGTGTGATTTCGATCAGGGTTTCCTTGGCCAGTTCCAGCAGGGCCACGAAGTTGACCACCACCACGGGCACGCCGCCGGCAATGTCGAACAGCTCGCTGAATTCGACGAAGCGCGACGACTGCAAGTGGCGCAGGATGCTGGACATGTGCTCGCGCACGGACAGTTCCTGGCGGCTGATGCGGTGATGCTGGGTCAGTTTGGCGCGTTTCAGCACGTCGAGCCACGCCTGCTGCAAGTCCACCGGTTCCACGTCGGGCCAGGTGGGCGTCAGGCTTTGCTCGATGAAAATCTGCGTGCGCACGAAATCGCGCTCGAACTGCGGGATGGCGTTCAGGTCGTAGGCGGCCAGCTTGATCTGCTCGTATTCGAGCAGGCGGCGCACCAGTTCGGCACGGGGGTCGCCGCCATCTTCCTCGACGTCGCTCTTACGCGAAGGCAAGAGCATGCGCGACTTGATTTCGATCAACATGGCCGCCATCAGCAAATACTCGGCGGCCAGTTCCAGGTTGCGCACGCGGATCTGGTCGACATATTTCAGATATTGCAGGGTCACCTGCGCCATCGGGATATCGAGGATGTTGAAATTTTGCTTGCGGATCAGGTAGAGCAGCAAGTCGAGCGGGCCTTCGAAGGCTTCGAGGAAGATTTCCAGCGCGTCCGGCGGAATGTACAAATCCGTCGGCATGCGCATCATCGGCTCGCCATACAGGCGGGCGATGCCCAGCGGGTCGGCGGCGGGCGCCGCGTCCGTTACTGCCGTGGCGGATGCTGCAGGGTCGCCGCTGCCGTCGCCGCCAGCGGCGGGTTCGGGCGACTCGATGACTGCGCCGGCGCCGGAAGCGTCGGCTTCCGGCGTGACTGCAGACTCTTCAGGCAACATCGTGCCGGTTCCAGATCTTAGTTCTTGTTCTGGTAAACGTAAGCCTGTTGCTTGACGGCCGACGCCAGCTGGCGCTCCTGCTCATCGATGCTGACGGCCGGCTTGTCCCACAGCAGGGCGCGGCCCGCTTGCTGGCCCGCTTCCATGCCAGGATTCTTGGCCTTCAGTTCAGCGATGAACAAGGTGTGGTCGGATACGTAGTTGTTGTGTTTTGCAGGCAGTTTCATATTCTCTTCTGAGTGTCTTATAGGTAAGGTCAGCCGGCCGTATTTTACCGCGCCGTGCCGCCTGGCGGGTTGTTGTATCGGCAAGTCCGGGGCGAAATTGCTAAAAATCAATAACGCAACAAACGCCGCATCACCATCGGCGCCGGTTCGGCGGGGTTGGCGTGCGAATATTCCAGTTCTTCGGCCAGGTCGAATTCGAAGGCCGCATAAAAATCGATCAGCTTGCGCTGGTCGCGCCGCACGGCCAGGCGCAATTCCTCCGCCTGGCACGAGAGGCCGTGATGAATGATGGCTTCCAGCAAATGTTGCGAAACATGGCTGCCCCGGTAGGCGGGCAGCACGCCCATGCGTGAAATCTTCCAGATGGCGGGATCGCTGTCGAGCGGCATCCAGCGCAGCGAACCGGCTGGAATGTCGTCGATCAGCAACAGAAAACCGCCGCCGTGGCGCAATTGCTCTTCCACCTGCTGCGCCGTCTCGTGGTGTCCACTGGACGAGGCCGCCACCTTGCCGGCCCACGCGGCGCGGGTCAGGTCGGCTATCAGCTGTGCATCGGCATTTGTTGCTTCGCGCACCACGATATTCATCATCGGTCCTTGTGCGGGCTTAGCGGATGCGCATGCCAGGTTCGGCGCCTGGCCAAGGGTTCAGGATGTAGATGCCCGGATTCGCCTTCTCGTCGGCGCTTGATGCGGCCATGACCATGCCTTCGGAAATGCCGAACTTCATCTTGCGCGGCGCCAGGTTGGCCACCAGCACCGTCAGCTTGCCGACCAGCTCTTCCGGCTGGTAGGCCGAACGGATGCCGGAGAAGACATTGCGCAAGCGGCCTTCGCCCGCGTCCAGGGTCAGGCGCAGCAGCTTGTCCGAGCCGTCGACCAGTTCGCAGTTGACGATTTTCGCGATGCGCAAGTCGACCTTGAGGAAGTCGTCGATCTTGATCTCGGGCGCCAGTTCCTCGATGGCGGAGGCCGGTGTTTCAGCGACCGGTGCGGCGTCGTTCGCGGCATCGCCAGCCGGCGCGGCGATGGCGGCAGCTTGCGGTGCGTCAAACAGCGCTTCGATCATCTTTGCATCCATGCGCGTCATCAAGTGGCTGTAGGCGCCGATGGTACGGCCCAGCATGCTGTTCGAGACGGCGTCGCCGAACACTTGCGTATCGGCCCAGGTGAATTGCTCGTCGTTGAGGAACGAGGCCACGTTCTTTGCCACGCCCGGCAAGACCGGCGACAGCAGGATCGTCAGCTGACGGAACAGGATCAGGGCCGTCGTGCACACGTCGTGCAGTTCGGCGGTCTTGTCCGCATCCTTGGCGAGGATCCACGGCTTGTTTTCATCGACGTACTGGTTGGTGATGTCGGCGATTTCCATGATCTCGCGCAAGGCCTTGCCGAATTCGCGGTTCTCGAAGTGCGCGGCGATGCTGGCCTGGCGCTCGACGATGACGCCGTTGGCGTCCACCGTCAGCGCGCGGTTGATCCAGCTTTGCGCGCCTTCCGACAGCGTCGATGCCAGTTTGCCGTCGAAACGCTTGGCGATGAAGCCGGCACAACGGCTGGCGATGTTCACGTATTTGCCGATCAGGTCGCTGTTCACGCGGGCCACGAAGTCGTCGCCGTTGAAGTCCAGGTCTTCCACTTTCGAGTTCAGCTTGAAGGCGATGTAGTAGCGCAGCCATTCCGGGTTCATGCCCAGGTCCAGGTAGCGCAGCGGCGAGATGCCCGTGCCGCGCGACTTCGACATCTTTTCATTGTTGACCGTCAGGAAGCCGTGCACATTGACTTTCAGTTTGTCGATCACCGGGTGGCCAGCGAATTTCAGCATGGCGGGCCAGAACAGCAAATGGAAGGAAACGATGTCCTTGCCGATGAAGTGGATTTGTTCCGTGGCAGGATCGTTCAGCAGGGCGTCGAAATCGAGGCCTTTCTTGTCGCAATAGTTTTTCAGGCTGGCCAGGTAGCCGACCGGCGCGTCCATCCACACATAGAAGAACTTGCCCGGCGCATCGGGAATCGGGATGCCGAAATAGGGCGCATCGCGCGAGATATCCCAGTCGGCCAGCTTTTCGCCCGCTTCGCCCAGCCATTCGCTGACCTTGTTGACCATTTCAGGCTGCAGGCGGCCTGGCGTGTTGAGCCAATCCTTGAGGAATTCGAAGCAGCGCGGGTCGGACAGCTTGAAGAAGTACTGTTCCGACGGCTTCATCACGGGCGTCGCGTTGGTGAACACGGAGAACGGGTTGACCAGGTCGGTCGGCTGGTAAGCGGCGCCGCACACTTCGCAATTGTCGCCGTACTGGTTCTTGGCGCCGCATTTCGGGCATTCGCCCTTGATGTTGCGGTCGGCCAGGAACATGCCCTTGACCGGATCGAAGAAGCGGTCGACGGTTTTCGTGACGATCAGGCCCGTATCGCGCAGCTTGCGGTAGATCGATTGCGACAGATCAACGTTTTCCGGCGAATCGGTCGAATACCAGTTGTCGAAGGCGATATGGAAGCCATCGAGGTACTGGGCGCGGCCGGCCGCGATGTTGGCGACGAATTGCTGCGGCGTAATGCCTTCCTTTTCGGCGGCGATCATGATGGGCGTACCATGCGTATCGTCGGCGCCCACAAAGTGCACTTCACGGCCGGCTGCGCCATCGCGTTGCATTCGCTGGAACCGGACCCAGATATCGGCCTGGATGTATTCCATGATGTGGCCAATGTGAAAAGCGGCGTTTGCGTAAGGCAGGGCAGTGGTGACGAACAGCTTGCGAGTCATGATTGATGCACTTTTGGGATGGATAATAGGTCATTTTAACAGCGGAAAGGCAATATGAGCAGATGCAGCGCTGGCAAGTGATGCTTTTGCCGCCATCGCGCCATGCAAATTTGCGCTAGACTGCGCGTATTGCACATATGTAGTACACACGGAGATTTACATGAGCATCACAGTAGAAGACGTCAAGGCCGCGCTGGCCCAGGTTATTGATCCAAATACACATAAAGATTTCGTTTCCAGCAAAACCGTCAAGAATCTGAAGGTCGATGGCGATGATATTTCGCTCGACATCGAACTGGGCTACCCCGCTAAAAGCCAGATCGACCTGATCCGCAAATCCGTGCTGGCCGCCCTGCGCGTGCTGCCGGGCGTGGGCAACGTCAGTGTGGGCGTGTCGTCGAAAATCATTTCGCACACGGTGCAGCGCGGCTTGAAGCCGATGAGCAACGTGAAAAACATCATCGCCGTCGCTTCCGGCAAGGGCGGCGTCGGCAAATCGACCACGGCCGTCAACCTGGCCCTGGCCCTGGCGGCCGAAGGCGCCACCGTCGGCATGCTGGACGCCGATATCTATGGCCCGTCGCAGCCGATGATGCTGGGCATCAGCGGCCAGCCGAAGACCCTCGACGGCAAGAGCATGGAACCGATGGAAAATCACGGCCTGCAAGTGTCGTCGATCGGCTTCATGATCGATCCGGACGAGCCGATGGTATGGCGCGGCCCGATGGTCACGCAAGCGTTGCAGCAATTGCTGGACCAGACCAACTGGCGCGACCTCGATTACCTGATCGTCGACATGCCGCCGGGCACGGGCGACATCCAGTTGACCCTGTCGCAAAAAGTGCCCGTCACGGGCGCCGTGATCGTCACGACGCCGCAGGACATCGCGCTGCTGGATGCGCGCAAGGGCTTGAAAATGTTCGAGAAAGTCGGCATTCCGATCCTGGGCGTGGTGGAAAACATGAGCACGCACATCTGCTCGAACTGCGGCCATGCGGAAGAAATCTTCGGCGCCGGCGGCGGCGCGAAGATGTGCGCGGACTTCGGCGTGGAATTCCTCGGCGCCTTGCCGCTGACCATGGCGATCCGCCAGCAGACGGATTCCGGCACGCCGACCGTCGTGGCCGAGCCGGAAGGTCCCGTCGCCGTGATCTACAAGCAGATTGCCCGCACCATCGCGATTAAAGTGGCGGAAAAGGCGAAGGATATGACCAGCAAGTTCCCGTCGATCGTCATCAAGAACGATTAAACGTTGGGCTTGGCGCTGCCACGCGCCATTGTCAGCAGGAATATGGTTTCATGCAGTCCGTGTTGTTATTAAACAAGAGGAGACATCATGCAATTGACCACCGTATTCCTGCGCCAAGCCGCAGCCGTGATCGCGGGCAGCCTGCTGGCCGCCAGCGCGTTTGCGCAATCCGTCTCGTTCGTCGAGCCCGTCGATGGCGCGACAGTGACCAGCCCGTTCAAAGTGAAATTTGCCGTCAGCGGCATGGATGTCAAGCCGGCCGGCGATATGACGGCCAAGACGGGCCACCATCATTTGCTCATCAATATGGGGCCGATGAAGGCGGGCGAGATGATACCCATGGATGACAAACATTTGCATTTTGGCAAAGGACAGACGGAAACGGACGTCACCTTGCCGCCGGGGCAGTACACCCTGACGATGCAGTTTGCCAACGGCGCGCACCAGTCGTATGGGCCGGAGTTGAGTAAAAGCATCAAGGTGACGGTCAAGTAAGTCAGGCAAATAAGCCAGGCAAATAAGTCAGGCAAATTCATCCGTTTCAGTAAAGGCCGGGTTCCAGCGATGGAGCCTGGCCTTTTTCATATTGTTGCCTCTTGTCATTATTGTGTCATATAGTCGGCGTATGCTGGCCGGTGGCCTAACTTTTGATGAGCGGATATGACGAAACATTTCTCCCTTTCCCGGCAACTGGCGCAGGCGCTGCTGCTGGCGGCTGGCGTGGCGGCGAGCCAGGCGCATGCGGCCAAGGCCGTTCCTGCTGTTGCTGCCGGTGCGGCGCAGCCGAAGCTGGTGGTGGTGCTGGTAGTGGACGGCTTGCCGCAAGAGCAGGTGACGCGCTACCGCGACCAGTTCGGCCAGGGCGGCTTCCGCCGTCTGCTGGAACAGGGCGCGTGGTTCAGCGACGCGCACCAGGCGCATGGCATCACGGTCACGGCCATCGGCCACTCGGCCGTGCTGTCGGGCGCTTACCCTTATCAGCATGGCGTGATCGGCAATAACTGGATCGATCCCGTCACGAAAAAATCCGTGTACTGCACCGAAGATGGCAATTTCCATTACATCGGCGAAGACACGCAGCCCGACGACGGCACGGCGCCGACCAAGCTGCGCGTGAGCACCCTGGGCGACGAGTTGCGCTATTCCACGGGCGACAAGGCGAAGGTCGTCACGGTGTCGGGCAAGGACCGGGGCGCCATCCTGCTGGCCGGGAAAACGGGCACGGCGTATATGTACATGGAAAAGACGGGCAATTTCGCCAGCAGCACCTATTATATGCAGCAGCATCCGCAATGGGTGCAGCGCTACCAGGCCGCCAAGCCGCAAGACCGTTATTATGGCAAGGGCTGGACGCCGCTGCTGGCCGATTCCGCCTATGCCCGCGATGCCCGCGATGATCTGGTGCCGGCCAAGCCGGGCACGCGCAACACCTTCCCGTTTGCCTATTACAGCGACAGCGGCAAGCTCGATGGTGAGTACTACAGCCGCCTGAAGGCCGGTCCCTTCCTCGATGAACTGACCCTGGAATTCGCCCGCGCCGCCATCGATGGCGAAAACCTGGGCCACAACCCGGCCGGCGTGCCCGATATCCTGGGCGTGAGCCTGTCCGCGCACGACTATGTGAACCATGCCTATGGCCCGGAAAGCAAGATGTCGCACGACCACCTGCAGCGCCTGGACCGCATGCTGGCCGGCTTCTTTGCCGACCTCGATAAAAAAGTCGGCATGGACAACGTGCTGGTGGTGCTGACGGCCGACCATGGCTTTGCCAACGTGCCGGAATTTGCCGAAACGCGGGGCTTCTCGGCCAAACGCATCGATGGCGCCAAACTGGTCGATGCCTTGAACCAGCACCTGGCGACCAACCTGGGCATCGACAAGCTGGTGACGACGTCGTCGCTGCCGAATATCTACCTCGATTACGCGCTGGCGGAAAAGAGCGGCGTCAATCGCGCCGCCCTGGAAGACGCGGCGGCCCGCTTCCTGCTGCAGCAGGACGGCCTGGCGCAAGTCTACACGCGCACGCAGATGGAAACGGGCGCCGTTGCCACGCGCATGGACACCCTGATGCGCCGCGCCTGGAACCGCCAGCTCTCGGGCGACCTGATGGTCGTGACAAAGCCGGCCTGGTACTTCGGCAAGGGCGCGGGCGGCACTTCGCACGGCACGCCTTACACGTATGACACCAACGTGCCGCTGATGGTGTTCGGCCCCCGCTGGATCAAGCCGGGCGCCTATGGCCAGTATGCGGAAGTGGTCGATATCGCCCCGACCCTGGCGCACCTGCTGCGCGTGCGCCAGCCGTCGGCGTCGGAAGGGCGGGTGTTGATGGAGGTGGTGCGGTAGTTCAGGCATAGAGGTGTATCGTTGATGTAAAGGCCAGGCTTGCGTTTTCACGGAAGCCTGTTTTTTTTATTGATTTAAGAGTTGTAAGTCGACAAATATCAATAGGCACGCAAAGTTCTTGACGGATAGTGAAATTTCTTTATTTCACGATGAGGACGTCAATGAACAGTTCACTATTCAAATGTTGTTGTATGGCATTGATGTGGATTTTGCTGCCGGGGTGCGTCGTGCCACACTTCGATCATGCCTCATATGACTATTATTATGCCGTTCCCTTGAAGGCCGACAAGCCGTGGCTAAGTCTGAGCAACGGGCTTGATCTGCATGCCTATAACAAATGTGAGCATAGTGAAGTGCCGCCAAAATGTGACCCGCCGGGTTTTTGGGTGATGGAGCGACCGCAGAAGCCGGATTGGCATGAGATAGGTCGCTACAGAGTGAGCGTGTGGCATCCCGGCAAGTTGCAGTTTCAACCAATGCTTTCGGCCTATGCCAACACGACGTATCGTGCAGTTAGTCTTGTTAAAGAAGAATCACGCAAAATATATTTGCTTCGGCCTGGGTTTGGCGGTGACGAGCGCCGATCACTGGAGGGAAACGACGCTGGTGTTGTTGCAATCGATTTGCGGCCAAACGCATTATGTAGAACGGATGAGCCTGTACCACGCCTTATTGTCTTTGATGCCGATAATATATGGGTATTTGCGGAGTATGAATCAGACTGCCGAAAGGATCTGCAGGCCGATTTCGCCCCGCTTGATATATTGAACTTTGAGGACAGCGATCAGTTTAATGCTATTTTGCGTAAACCGATGAAACTGTTTTACCTCAGCTCCAGCGTGGTAGGTCAGTCAGATTTTGGTCAACCGCGCACGGTTTTACGGGATGCTGATCTCCCGAATGAAAGTACGCGCAAGACCGTGCGCTTGTCCGAGGTCGTCCGATTACAGAGCACGATGTTCCGGCTTGAGACCACACCGGCGCCACCTCTGTTGCCAGTACCGGATTATCCCAATTTTTATTGTCACTACTCAGATACGGTTATTGGTTTGAGAATGATATTTTTTGATGGTGAGAAACCATACCCCGACCTTAAATATTGTCGGCCATTTCGCGGGAAATGACATAGGCTGCGTGCTTTACAGTAGCCAATCAATCGGCAGCACCGACAGAATCGCCACCCCCAGGCGCTTCCACACGCTGGTGCCCGGCTCCGTGTCGTAGCGCGTGGTGGCGCCGCTGGCGTCGCGGGCGATCCAGTACAGCGCGCCGTCGTCGCCCAGGAGTACCTGGTAGGCGCGCTGCGGGATGGTGGTGCGCATGGCTTGCCCCAGCTGGCTGGCCAGCGCGGGGCTGTCGATGACGAGGCCCATTTCCGTGTTCAATTCGATCGAACGCGGGTCGAAATTGAACGAGCCGACAAAGATGCGCCGGTCGTCGACGGCAAAGGTCTTCGCGTGCAGGCTCGATGCGGAGCTGCCGAAGCGGCCCGGCTGTTCGCGCGCATCGCCCCGTTCCCACGAGCGGCGCGACTCGTACAGCAGCACGCCCGCTTGCAGCAGCGGCTTTCTCCACTTCGCATAGCCGGCATGCACGGCCGCCACGTCGGTCGCTTCCAGCGCATTCGTCAGGATGCGCACGCCCACGCCTTTTCCTGCCAGGTCGGCAAAGGCCTGGGTGCCGGCTTTGCCGGGCACGAAATACGGCGACACCAGGTCCACTTCCTTTTCCGGCACGCCCAGCAGGTTTTGCAGGTTGTCCGCCACGCCCGTGCCTGGCCTGGCCTTGTCCAGCACCTTGGCCGGGTCGTCGCTGACCATGCGCGTCCTGGCCCATTCGAAGGGCAGGGTGCGCTCCATCATTTGTCTGACGAAGGGTGAGGTGCGCAGCGCCTGCACGTATTCCTCGGCTGCCTTGGTATCGTCGATGCGGTCCGCTTCGGCGGCGATGGTGGCCGCGTCGCCCTCGACAGGGCTGGTCAGCAGCAGCTTGGCCGGGTAGGCCGAGGCGCTGTTCCAGTAGCGGTCGAAATCGCGCGAAACGTCGTCGACGACGGGGCCGACGGCCAGCACGTCCAGGTCGGCAAACAGCACGTCGCCGGCCGCGCCAAAATATTCGTCGCCCACATTGCGCCCGCCGACGATGGTGGCCTGGTTATCGGCCGTGAACGATTTGTTGTGCATGCGCCGGTTGAGGCGGGAAAAATCCGTGGCAAAGGCCAGCGCGCGCGGAGAGCGGGGCACGAAGGGGTTGAACAGGCGGATTTCCAGGTTGTGCTGTTTGCCCAGCATCGCCAGGGTCTGGTCCAGGCCCGCCGTGTTGTTATCGTCGAGCAGCAGGCGCACGCGCACGCCCCGCTCGGCCGCCTGGCGCAGGGCGTCGAACAGCAGGGTGCCCGTGATGTCCTTGTGCCAGATGTAGTACTGCACGTCCAGGCTGCGCTGGGCGGCGGCGGCCAGCAGGGCGCGCGCGGCAAAGGCGTCGCGTCCGTCGGCGAGCGGGTAAATGCCGGACACGCCGGGATGCTGCGCCACCATGGGTGCAATGGCCGTGGCCAGCTGGGTGTGCTTTGTGTCGGCGATGACGCTGGATGCCACGCGGCCTTCCAGCGAAGGCAGCGAGACGCAGCCGGCGAGGACGGCGGACAGCAGCAGTGGCAGCAGCAGCCGGGTGGCGCTGCGGAAGGGAAGTGCTTGGGCGGGCATGGCGGGCTTTCATCGAGTTGCCCCGATGTTAGCAGATGCGCATGCCCGCACGGGGCGAGGTGTTACAGTTGTTCCAGCGCGATCAGCTCGGCCACCGTCTGGCGGCGGCGGATCAGGCGGGATTGTTCTCCGTCGACCAGGAATTCGGCCGCATGGGGACGGCTGTTGTAGTTCGACGACATCGATGCGCCATACGCGCCCGCGCCTTCGAAGACGACGTAATCGCCCACCTGCGCTGCGGGCAAGAGGCGTGTTTCGACCACGCCGCCATCGCGCTGGGTGAAGACGTCGCCCGATTCGCACAGGGGGCCGCCGACCACGGTGGCACGCTGCGTATCCAGTGCGCGGCCGTCATGCGCGATGACCGACATTTCATGGTAGCTGCCGTACATGGCAGGGCGCATCAGTTCATTGAAACCCGTATCGAGCAAGGTGAAATGGTTGCCGCCCATTTGCTTGGTGGCGCGCACTTCGGCCACCAGCAAGCCCGCGTCGGCCACGAGGAAGCGGCCCGGTTCGATTTCCAGGTGCACGGGATGGCCCAGATGCGCCTCGATCTGCTTGCGCGCCGCATCCCACAGCTGGAAGTAGTGATCCGTGTCGACGGGCTGCTCGCCTTCGCGGTAGGGCACGGACAGGCCGCCGCCCGTGGAAATGGCTTCGATGTCATGGCCCATGTTTTTCACCAGGTCGACCATGGTGCCGCAGACGGTTTCCAGGTGGCTGTAGTCGACGCCCGAGCCGATGTGCATGTGCAGGCCCACCAGGTGCAGGCCATGCGCGCGGATGACGGCCAGCGCCTCCGGCAGCTCTTCGTGCCAGATGCCGTGTTTGCTGTTTTCGCCGCCCGTATTGGTCTTGTTGCTATGGCCATGGCCATAGCCGGGATTGATGCGCAGCCAGACGCGGTGGCCGGGCGACACTGGGCCCAGCTGGCGCAGCATGTCGACGGAGCCGCAATTGACTTCGATCTTCGCCGCTGACACGCGCGCCAGGGTGGCGCGGTCGAACAGGTCGCAGGTGAAGACCACGCCGGCTGCGCCATTCGTTTGCGCCGGCGCAAAGCCTGCCTGCAGCGCGCGCTCGATCTCGCCCAGCGAGACGGCGTCCACGTGCACGCCCGCTTCGCGCATCAGGGTCAGCAGGTGGATGTTCGAATTGGCCTTTTGCGCGAAGCGCACCGTGTCGAACTGCGCCAGCTGCGCGATGCGCGCGCGGATGGTGGCCGCGTCATACACCCACAGGGGCGTGCCGTGTTCCTGGGCGAGTTGGGCGAGGGTCTGGTCGGTGACGGGCTTCATCGTGTGCTTTCGGTGGAATGAGGAGATAGCGCATGATGGCCGATTGTGCTCCGACTATAAAATATCTATTTGAGGCTACCTTATTCATTTATGATATGGCCATGACTATCTCCCTGCGCCATATCGAGGTCTTCCGCGCCATCATGACGACGGGCAGCGTGACGGCCGCCGCCGCCATGCTGCATACGTCGCAGCCCACCGTCAGCCGCGAGCTGGCGCGCCTCGAACACTTGACGGGCCTGACCCTGTTCGAGCGCGAGCG
This sequence comes from Janthinobacterium sp. SUN176, assembly GCF_030587335.1. NCBI lineage: Bacteria > Pseudomonadati > Pseudomonadota > Betaproteobacteria > Burkholderiales > Oxalobacteraceae > Janthinobacterium > Janthinobacterium sp. SUN176. Next base: position 415,557 of record NZ_JAPWIA010000001.1, read on the forward strand.
GGGGCGGCTGCGCCCCACGGCCCAGGCGCTGCAGCTGTTCGAGGAAGTGCAGCGCGCGTATTTCGGCCTGGAGCGCATCATCAGCACGGCGGCGGCCTTGCGCCAGTTCGACCAGGGGCAGCTGTCGATCGCCTGCCTGCCCGTGTTTTCCCAGTCGCTGTTGCCGCAGGCGTGCAAGCGTTTCGTCGCCGATTTCCCCAAGGTGAGCATCAGCATCACGCCGCAGGAGTCGCCGCTGCTGGAAGAGTGGCTGTCGGCACAGCGCCACGATATCGGCCTGACGGAAGTGGGCAATGCGCCGCCGGGCACGGCGCTCGATACCTTGATGTCCGTCGACGAAGTGTGCGTGCTGCCCGACGGCCATGCGCTCGCCGGCAAGGCCGTGCTGCAGCCGGCGGACTTCGCAGGCCAGCCTTTCATCAGCCTGGCTGCCGTCGACCCCTACCGCCAGCAGATCGACGCCATCTTCGCGCAGGCGGGCGTGGAGCGGCGCATGGCGCTCGACACGCACAGCGCTGCCTCCGTGTGCGCGATGGTGCGCGAAGGCGTGGGCCTGGCCATCGTCAATCCGCTCACGGCGCTGGACTACGCGGGGCAGGGCTTGCAGATCCGCCGCTTCGGCGTTTCCCTGCCATTTACGGTGAATCTCGTGAAACCTTTGCACCGGCCCCTGTCGCAACTGGTCGCCCTGTTCGAGCAGGCGCTGCATGCGCAGGCGGCGGAGGTGAAAAGGCGCTTGCTGCAGCTGTGACGGTGCTTGTGGAGCGGCGGCGGTCAACAGAGTAAAATGGCGTTTTACTTATTCAAGCCTGATTACTTCGATGACCACAACCGCTACTCCCGTCCGTACCCGTTTCGCTCCCAGCCCGACCGGCTATCTGCACTTGGGCGGCGCCCGCACCGCTTTGTACAGCTGGGCGTATGCCCGCCACTTCGGCGGCACCTTCGTGCTGCGCATCGAAGACACGGACGTGGAGCGTTCCACGCCGGAAGCCGTGCAAGCCATCATCGAAGGCATGAAGTGGCTGGGCCTGGACCACGACGAAGGCCCGTTCTACCAGATGCAGCGCATGGACCGCTACCGCGAAGTGGTGGCGCAGATGCTGCTTGAGGGCACGGCATATCACTGCTACTCGTCGCCGGAAGAAGTCGAAGCGATGCGCGAGCGCATGCGCGCCGCCGGTGAAAAGCCGCGCTACGACGGCACCTGGCGTCCGGAGTCTGGCAAGACCCTGCCGGCCGTGCCGGCCGACCGCAAGCCCGTCGTGCGTTTCAAGAACCCGCTCGACGGCGACGTGACGTGGGACGACGTGGTCAAGGGTACGATCACGATTTCCAACCGCGAGCTGGACGACCTGGTGATCGCCCGCCCTGACGGCACGCCGACGTACAACTTCTGCGTGGCCGTCGATGACTGGGACATGCAGATCACCCACGTGATCCGCGGCGACGACCATGTCAACAACACCCCGCGCCAGATCAACATCCTGCGCGCCATCGGCGCACCGCTGCCGCTGTATGGCCACCTGCCGATGATCCTGGGCGCGGACGGTGAAAAGCTGTCGAAGCGCCATGGCGCCGTCAGCGTGATGGATTACCCGGCGCAGGGCTTCCTGCCGGAAGCGATGCTGAACTACCTGGCGCGCCTGGGCTGGAGCCATGGCGACGATGAAGTGTTCTCGACCGAGCAGTTCTGCGAGTGGTTCAACCTGAACCACCTGTCGAAATCGGCGGCCCAGTTCAATAATGAAAAACTGGCCTGGCTGAACAACCACTATATCAAGCAGGCCGACAATACCCGCCTGGCCGACCTGGCGCGTCCGCAAATGGTCGCCGCCGGCGCCGTCTTCGAAGGCGCGCCGGACCTGGCGCAAGTGCTGGGCATGATGAAAGAGCGCGCCAACACCGTCAATGAGCTGGCTGCCGCCTCGATGCTGTTCTTCCGCGAACCGCAGCCGGAAGCGGAACTGGTCACGCAGCACATCACGGATGCCATCAAGCCCGTGCTGGCGCAGTTTGCCGAGCGTATCGCCACGGTGGAGTGGAGCAAGGAAGCCGTCGCCGCCATGATCAAGGAAGTGCTGGCCGCGAACACCATCAAGATGCCGCTGCTGGCCATGCCTTTGCGTTTGATCTTGACGGGCCAGCTGCAGACGCCGGCCATCGACCAGGTGGTGGTGATGTTCGGCCGCGAGACCGTGCTGGCGCGCCTGGCAAAGTGGCTGTAATCGCCGCGCCGAATTGAGCGTGTAAATACGGTGCGGAAACCTCCCCTATGAAAAGTTGCTCATAGACGAAAAAGGGTATTTGCAGAGTGAAACTTCTTTGCTATACTCTTGTTTCTGCACCAACGGGGGTATAGCTCAGCTGGGAGAGCGCTTGCATGGCATGCAAGAGGTCAGCGGTTCGATCCCGCTTACCTCCACCAGCAGCAAAATCGCAGTCAGGTTTTGTTGGTCGTTGAAGTGGTGCAGTAGTTGTTTGGAAGTTCCGCGGTCCCCATCGTCTAGAGGCCTAGGACATCACCCTTTCACGGTGAGTACAGGGGTTCGAATCCCCTTGGGGACGCCAGGTAGTTGTGGTATAGTAGTGGCAGTTGTTTGTACTGATTGTTGTAAGTTCAGGCCCGTAAAAAGCGGAATCTGGATGGAAAGCAAGTAGTGGAACAAAGTCGCCAAGTGCGGCTTTTATTATTTCTGCGCCCGGGGGGTATAGCTCAGCTGGGAGAGCGCTTGCATGGCATGCAAGAGGTCAGCGGTTCGATCCCGCTTACCTCCACCAACAGCGCAGAAGTAAGGTGGTAAAACTGTAGTACCGAGGTCCCCATCGTCTAGAGGCCTAGGACATCACCCTTTCACGGTGAGTACAGGGGTTCGAATCCCCTTGGGGACGCCAGTTCAGTCTGGTGTTGTGGTTGTAAAGAAGTAGCAGTGTTTCTGCGCCCGGGGGGTATAGCTCAGCTGGGAGAGCGCTTGCATGGCATGCAAGAGGTCAGCGGTTCGATCCCGCTTACCTCCACCAACAGCGCAGAAACAGGTAGTAAATAAATCAAAGTCGCCTTGAGCGGCTTTTTTTATTTGTGCTGGTGGTTTCTTCGCTCGAGGGAATATGGCTAAGCTGTTAGTGCGCTTGCATGGCATGCAAGAGGTCAGTGGTTGGCTCCCGCAAACCTCCGCCAACAGTGCAGAAACAGGTAGTGAATAAATCAAAGTCGCCTCGGGCGGCTTTTTTTGTGCCTATTGGTTGCATGGATATAACTGACAGTGATTTGCGGAGTGGTTACATTTGGCAGGCGGCTTGATTTCATCATGCCCGCGGATAAAAAATGGACCATTACACTGAGGAGACAGGATGCACCGCGTATTTGCCAGTTTTTTTCTTGCTGCCGTTATGCACGTTCCCGCGCACGCGGAGGCGCCGCCTGCGGCGAAATTCGATCCCGGTGCGCTGAAGTTGCAAAAGGGGCCGTTCAATGACGTGCTGGTGCTCGGTTCGCCCCATTTGGCGCAATTGCCAAAGCCGTTTGATCCGTCTCAATTGAGCTTGCTCAACGAGCGCCTGGCGGGCTGGCGGCCGGATGCGATCGCGATCGAGGCGCTTTCCGGCTTGCAATGCGCTTACTTGCGCGCCTATCCGCAGCGCTATGACGATACGGTGAAAACCTATTGCTATGACACTTCCGCCGCGCGGGCCGCCACGGGGCTCGATGTGGTGGCGGCCACGGCGCAGGCCGAACGTTTGCTGGCCGCCTGGCCGGCGGCGCCGTCCGCCGCCCAGCGGCGCGCATTGGCTTCCCTGTTCCTGGCCGGTGGCGAGCGTGCATCGGCGCTGGTGCAATGGCTGCGCCTGCCCGCGGATGAGCGGCGCGCCGGTGACGGCGTGAGCGAGCCCCTGGCCGTGAACCTCAATTCCTTGCTGGGGCAGCGCAACGAGAGCTATCAGATTGCTGCCGTACTGGCGGCGAAGGGCGGGCACGAGCGGGTGCATGCCATGGATGACCATACGTCCGATATGCCTGTCGATGATGAAAAGGCGTATGCCAAGGCGATCAGGGCGGCCTGGAATAATTCCTCTTCGGCCGAGCGCAAGCGCATCCATGCCGGGTTTGAGGGGCAATGGAATACGCCCGCCGGTGTGCTGGCGATCTACCGCGCGTACAACGGACCCGCAGAGGCGGACCTGGCCTTCCGCGGCGACTTTGGCGCGGCGCTGGAAGAGCCGTCGCCGCAGCGTTATGGCCGCAACTACGTGGCCTCCTGGGAGGTGCGCAACTTGCGCATGGCGTCGAATATCCGCGAAATCATGGCGGCGCGCCCGGGCATGCGCGTGCTGGTCATCGTCGGCGCATCCCACAAGGGCTACCTGGAGGCGTATCTGGGTCAGATGCATGACGTGCGCATCGCCAGTACGGGCGATATCTTGCGTTAAGGAATGCTTTTGCCGCGCCAGACGGTTGGCGCGGTTTTCCCTGCGTGCCTGGCGTACCGCCGCTTCCATATCTTCCTGTCATCATCCTGTCCTCATAGGGGGCGATGATACAAATAAGGTGGAAAAAAGAAGGCCGGCAGTTGATTTCGTGAATCGCTTCGTGTTAAACTTCGCGCACGCTTTTTTGAGGGGCTAAGCAAAGCCTTCAACGAAGAGTCCGCTGAGAGTAAAGCCAGCACAGGTCCCCATCGTCTAGAGGCCTAGGACATCACCCTTTCACGGTGAGTACAGGGGTTCGAATCCCCTTGGGGACGCCAGGATTTAGTTGTAAAGTAAGAGTGCAGTGCTGAATGGGCCTGACAAGTCAGGCTTTTTTTGTTTCTGCAATATTGCTGCAGTACCGGGTCAGGATGCAAATAGTGCATTCAGGACAGATTTCTGTCCCCATCGTCTAGAGGCCTAGGACATCACCCTTTCACGGTGAGTACAGGGGTTCGAATCCCCTTGGGGACGCCAGATTCGCAAGCAGTAACAGGTCGGGATGCGGAATAGTGCATTCAGGACAGATTTTCTGTCCCCATCGTCTAGAGGCCTAGGACATCACCCTTTCACGGTGAGTACAGGGGTTCGAATCCCCTTGGGGACGCCAGACCGGCTGAATCAGCCAACAAAAAAGCCGCCTGGTAACAGTGCGGCTTTTTTGTTATGGGCTGCCATGCCACATTTTTCTCTTCCCCTTTGAATATGCCATTAGCTACCGATCGCGCGCCAACCTTGGCCATCTTCTGCAAAGTCGTCGACAACTACGGCGATATCGGCATTTGCTGGCGCCTGGCGCGGCAGTTGAACGGCGAGCATGGCGTGGCCGTGACCCTGTGGGTCGACGATTTGCCGAGTTTCCGGCGCATTTGCCCCGCTATCAATGTGGCGGCGGAGCTGCAGCAGGCGTCCGGCGTCACGGTGCGCCACTGGCGCGATCAGGATGGCGCATTCGCGCCGGCCGACATCGCCGACATCGTCATCGAATTCTTTGCCTGCGACATTCCGCCCGGCTATATCGCCGCCATGGCGCAATGCGCGCCGCATCCCGTGTGGCTGAACCTGGAAGGCTTGACGGCGGAAGAGTGGGTCGAGGGTTGCCACGCGCTGACGTCGCCGCGCCACGGCATGATCAAGCATTTCTTCTTTCCCGGCTTCACGAACAAGACGGGCGGCCTGTTGCGCGAAGCGGCGCTGGACGAGAAAAGGCTGGCGTTCCAGGCCGATACGGGCGCCATGGCGGCATTCCTCGGGCAATTCGGCGTGACGGAGGCGGAAATGTCCGCCTTGAAGGTGTCGCTGTTCTGCTACCCGTCCGCCCCGGTCGCCGAACTGTTTGCAGTCTGGCAGGCGGGCAGCGAGCCCGTGACGTGCCTGGTGCCGGAAGGCGTCGCGTTCGATGCCGTTCAGGCGTTTATCGGCGACGATGCGGCAGTGGCCGGCGCGGCGCGCACGCGCGGCGCGCTCACCGTGCGCGTGCTGCCTTTCGTGCCGCAAGACGATTACGACCGCCTGCTGTGGGCGTGCGACGTCAATTTCGTACGCGGCGAGGATTCCTTCGTGCGCGCGCAATGGGCGGGCCAGCCGTTTCTCTGGCATATCTATCTGCAGGATGAAAACTTGCATCACGTGAAATTGCGCGCCTTCCTGCAGCGCTATGCGGCCGATGCGGACGGCGCCATCGACAGCCTGGTGCAGGCGGCGCTGGCCTGGAATGGCGCCAGCGCGGACGCCTTGCCATGGGCGCAGCTATGGCCCGCCCTGCAAGCCGACCTGCCGCGCATCCGGGCGCGCGCGCAGGCCTGGCAGCGGCAGATGCAGGCCAATGGCGATCTGGCAAGTAACCTGCTGGCGTTCGCTGGCGCGACGAGATAGGCGCTTGCCAAAAATTAAGGTAAAATGCCCGGTTATTTCTAACGTATTTTTAACCGATCAAACGCAAGCTTGCGGCGCCGATGGCGCACAGGCGGCAGATGGTCTTCATGCAACCCACTTTTTACGTACATTCCTATGAAACCCGCAAAAGAAATTCGTGTTGGCAATATCATCATGGTCGACAGCAAGCCAATGATCGTGTTGCGTTCTGATGTCAACGGTTCGAGCCGCACGGGCTTCACCTACAAATGGAAGATGAAAAATCTTCTGACGAACACCCCGATGGAAAACGTGTTCCGCGGCGACGACAAGTTTGACGTTGTTGTTCTGGATAAAAAGCCAGTGACGTATTCGTACTTCGCCGATCCGCTGTTCGTGTTCATGGACACCGAGTACAACCAGTATGAAATCGAAGAAGAAAACCTGGGCGAAGCGCTGAACTACCTGAAAGATGGCATGGAATGCGAAGCCATTTTCTACGACGGCAAAGCTATCTCCGTTGAACTGCCTACGACCATCGCCCGTCAAGTGGTGTACTCGGAGCCAGCGGTCAAGGGCAATACTTCGGGCAACGTCCTGAAAGAAGCCAAGATCGAAAACGCCATCGACGCACACCGCCACACCGTGCAAGTGCCGCTGTTCGTGGCACAGGACGACGTCATCGAAATCGACACCCGTACCAACGAATACAAGCGTGTCGTACGCAACTGATAGATTCTTGCACTGCGCTGCGCGCATGGCCCGGCAGATGCCGGTCTGGTTTGCCTCAGTGCTGGATCACCAAGAAACGCTGCCTTCGGGCGGCGTTTTTTTTGCTTAAAAAATAATTCCCTTCAACAACAATTGTGTTGCAAGGACTGCTATGCTATGGCTAGAACATTATTGCGGTAGAAACATTGAAGTTTCCTGGAGATAGCATGCAGCGCAGTCAGATGTTACGCAGTGGCGCGTCCCGGGGCGTGGCGCGTCCCGTATTGGCCCGTGCCACGGCGCCCGCCAGCCCCATGGCCCATCTGCTCGATGCGGGCGTGTTGCCGCAACAGCAGATGATGCAGGCAGGCAAACTCAGTTCCCATGCGCTGACGTCGCAGTACCTGGGACGCATCCGTTCCCTGTGCAGCATCGGCGCGCGCGCCTATCCCGGCATTGAAATCAATCCCGATGCGCTGAAAATCGCCCTGGAAATGGACCGCGAACGGCAGGTGCACAAGGTGCGCGGCCCCTTGCACGGCATTCCCGTCGTCTTGCGCGACAATATCGCCACGGGCGACCGCATGAAGACGCGCACGCAGGCGCCCCTGGCCACGCATGCCAGCTGCGATTCCTTTGTGGCGGCGCGTTTGCGCGCAGCCGGCGCCGTCATCATCGGCAAAAGCAATTTGCGCCAATGGGCTGCCGTCAGCGTGCCGCATGCGAGTGCCAGCTGGGCCGGGCTGACCATCCTCGCCGTCGACAGCGCGGCGGACGGTTCCATCGTCGCGCCGGCTTCAAATTGCGGCCTGGTCGCCATCAAGCCCACGGGCAGGACTGCAGCGGGGCAGGGCGGCGAGCCGGCCACGGCCGGACCGATGGCGCCCAGCGTGCGCGAGGCGGCCTGGCTGCTCGCGGCCTTGAGCGGCGAGCGCCTGGCCGATGGCGTGGTGTTGGATGCCGCCGGCTTGCATGGGCGCCGCATCGGCGTGGCGCGCAGCCTGTTCGGCCTGTGCGCCGGGACCGATGCCGTGATCGGGCAGGCGCTGCTGGCGTTGCGCGAGCAGGGGGCGGAATTGATCGAGATGCCGCCCGCGCCTGGGCCCGGCGGCATCGAAGCGCTGCTGGGCTCGCACAGCCTCGATGCGCTGGTGGGACCCACCTGCCATGGCGTAGCGCAGGCGCCGTCGGCCTTGCCGCATATTACGGTGCCGGCCGGCGTGGCCGGGGGCTTGCCGGTCGGCTTGTCCTTCATCGGCCCTGCGCACGGCGACATGCAACTCATCGCGATGGCGTATGCCTATGAGCAGGCGACTTTGCACCGGCGCACGCCCGCGCTGCCGTCGAGCATTACCCTGGCGTTGCGCCTGCCATGATGATTTTTTTCGTTTTCTTTCGATAAACTATGCTTGCAACCTTGCTGCTGACTGCGGCCGTGACGGCCATTCCGACTCCTTTTGATGCCGCGCAATTGTCTGGCAGCTGGTCCGACAGCGTCAATACGAATAGCGTTTGCGAAGAAGCGCGGCACTTTACGCGCATGCAGCTGTCTGACGATCATCGGCGGCTGGCGATCTTCAGCGACCGGACGTGGAAAAGCAAGCTGGGGGAAACCAACCGCTTTGCCGCGACGGTGGTGGCGGAAACGGAGCACAGCCTGACTTTGCGCTATGACAATGAAACCCGCCTCAATGCCGCTGGCAAGCTGGTGGAGTGGCAGTTGATCATCGTCGCGCCCGGCGTGTACCGCTGGCGCGAGACGGGATGGGCGGAAGGCAAGGTCAACGGGGTCGTCGGTATCCGCTGTTCTCCCTGAGGCGGGCGCGCAAGCATGCCATTCTGCTATGCTGCCCGCATTATTGAATGCTTTTAGGAGATTGCATGTCCGCACGTTTGTTCCTGCCCCTGTTCCTGGGCGCCGCCGTGGCGCTGGCCACCCTGCCGGCGCACGCGCGTACGCCGCAACTGTCGCTGATCGAGCAGGCGCAAAGCTGCGACGGCGGCCACACCTGCCCGTACTTCCCCGACGTCTACAAGGCGGACTACGCCTTTCGCAAGGCCTTCAATATCGGCCTGAAGAAGGCTGGCCTGAAGCGGCAGCGCTGGGTGCCGAATGGTGTGGCGAGCCCGCTCAAGCCCGTCGAGATCGACGGCAAGGCGCGTCTGCTGAGCAGTGTCTGCGAACCGCACAATTGCGGCCACCGCTACTCCATCCTGTACGACCCGGCCGAGCGCAGCATGACGGGCGTGTATATCGGCAGCGATGGCAAGGGCGGCTCGCGCACCGTCTACTTCGGCGAACCCAGCATCGCCGAAGCCGACATGTTGTTCAAGAACTGATGCACGCGCCACTGCGCATTTCCAGCGAACGCGGCGAGCTGGACGTGGCCATGATCCACCGCTACCTGAGCGAGCAGTCGTACTGGAAGCGCGGCGTGGCGCTGGAAACGGTGCGCAAGGGCATCGCCAACGCGCTGTGTTTCGGCGGTTATGTTGATGGCCAGCAAGTGGCGTTCGCCCGGGTCATCACCGATTACACGGATTTTGCCTACCTGCGCGACGTGTTTGTGCTGCCGCAATACCAGGGGCGCGGCTATGGCAAGCAGATCGTGGCCGCCGCGCTCGACGATGCGCGTGTGCGCGATGTCGTCTGGATGCTGGGCACCGATGACGCGCATGGCCTGTATGCAAGCTTTGGTTTTGCGCCACTGGAGGCGCCACACAAGTACATGCGCCGTCCTGCGGCGTGAGAATTATCAAAACAACCTTTAGGTGTCAAGAGAACTATTAACATTATTGTACGCAATAATGTTGCATTGATAATGGCATCATGTCATTATGCGCGCTCTGCAGCTTACGCAGCGGTGCGTTGCTGGTGCTGTGCTTTGCCGTCGCTATCTGGCGGGGCAAAGGTGGTGAGCGGTCCGATTGGTCGTCCCTGGCACGTTTTCTCGTCACTTTAAAGGAATACATCATGAAACAATATGGCGCCGAATTTCTCGGCACGTTCTGGCTGGTCTTCGGCGGTTGCGGCAGCGCCGTGCTGGCCGCCGCCTTTCCCGGCCTTGGCATCGGCTTTGCCGGCGTAGCGCTGGCCTTTGGCCTGACGGTGCTGACCATGGCTTACGCCATCGGCCACATCTCGGGCTGCCACCTGAATCCTGCCGTCTCGATCGGCCTGTGGGCCGGCGGCCGCTTCCCCGCCAATCAACTGTTGCCATACATCATTGCGCAAGTGCTGGGCGCCATCGTGGCCGGCGGCGTGCTGTACGTGATCGCCAGCGGCCAGGCCGGTTTCGATGTCAGCAAGGGCTTTGCCTCGAACGGCTTCGGCGCCCATTCGCCGGGCGGCTATTCGATGCTGTCGGCGCTGGTCATTGAAATCGTGCTGACGATGTTCTTCCTGATCGTCATCCTGGGCGCCACCGACAAGCGCGCGCCGGCCGGCTTCGCCCCGCTGCCGATCGGCCTGGCGCTGACCCTGATCCACCTGATCAGCATTCCCGTCACGAATACCTCCGTCAACCCGGCCCGCAGCACGGGCGTGGCCCTGTACGTGGGCGACTGGGCCACCAGCCAGCTGTGGCTGTTCTGGCTGGCACCCATCATCGGCGCCTTGCTGGGCGCGCTGGCCTACCGCTTGATTGCCGGCGAAAAAGAATCAGCTTGAACATGTAAAAAAAGCAGCCCGCGGGCTGCTTTTTCATTTAGTCGGCGGCGCGCCACTCGCTCAGGTAATGCTGCGGCGTGCGGCCCAGGATGCGGCGGAACATGGCGCTGAAGGCGCTGGGGCTGGCGTAGCCCAGCGCATAGGCGATGGCCGCCACGCCTTCGCCCCGGTCCAGGCGGCAGAAGGCCTCGGCCAGGTGGACTTGCTGCAGCCATTGGCGGTAGTGTAAGCCCGTTTCCTTGGGGAATAAGCGGATCAGGGTGCGCGCGCTGGCGCCCGCGTCCTGCGCCCAGTCCTCGATGCTGCGCCGGCTGCCGGGCGCGCTCATGATGGCCGAGCAGACGGCCACCAGGCGGCGGTCGCGCGGCCAGGGGATGGCGATGGGCACGGTATCGGCCGCCGTCAGCTCCGACAGGATCAAATGCGCCAGCCAGTCGCCGCGGCCCGCCAGCGCATATTCGATCGGCTCGGCCAGCAAGGCCAAGATCAGCTCGCGCAACAGCCGGCTCACTTCCAGCACCTTGCAATCGGCGCCATACGGGGCGGCCACCTGCGCATCGATGTACACGGTGCGCATGCTCAGTTCGCTCAAGATGTGGACTTCATGCACCGCGCCCACGGGGATCAGCAGGGCGCGCCGCGGCGGCAATATCCACACGCCGTGCTCGGTGGAGACGCGCATCACGCCTTCCGTCGCATACAGCAGCTGCGCCCGCACGTGGCTGTGCGGCGCCGTATAGTCGCCCGCCGCATATTGCCTGGACATGGCCGTCACGGGGCGCGGCACGTGCTGGTAGTCGTGTGAGCTGGTGCTGCGGCTGAACGGCACGCCATCGGGATGGGTCTGGGCGGGTTGCTGGGTGTACATGTGGGGTGCGGGCTTGTCTCTTGGTTGTCACTTGGGCGACGATTATTGGAAGTTATCAGTTCAGTGACCATACTATACTGGCTTCTTTGCCGGGCCGCCCGCCGTGCCCGATTATTGCGGATGAGACATGCACACAACCACACCTGCCCCAGCATTGGCTACGCCCGTGCCGGCGGCGCCCACGCTTCCTAGTTCCCAACAACAATCCGGTCTGGCCATGCACATCCTGGGCGCCGTCGCCTTCGTGCATTTGCTCAATGACTTGATCCAGGCATTACTGCCGTCGATTTATCCGATGCTGAAAGCCGAGTTTTCACTCAGCTTTACCCAGGTCGGCCTTATAACCCTGACGTTCCAGTGCACGGCATCGTTGCTGCAGCCCTGGATCGGCTTGTACACGGACCGTCGTCCGCTGCCGTTCCTGTTGCCTGTCGGCATGTGTTTTACCCTGGCCGGCGTGCTGATGCTGTCCATCGTCTCGACCTTCCCGACCCTGTTGATCGCGTCGGGCCTGATCGGCGTCGGTTCGTCGACTTTCCACCCGGAAGCGTCGCGCGTGGCCCGCATGGCGTCGGGCGGACGCTATGGCTTTGCCCAGTCGCTGTTCCAGGTGGGCGGCAACGTCGGCTCCGCCCTGGGTCCGTTGCTGGCGGCCGCCGTCATCGTGAATCGCGGGCAGGGCAATATCGCATGGTTCAGCTTGCTTGCCGTGCTGGCCATCGGCGTGCTGTACAAGGTCAGCCATTGGTATAGCGGCCACCTGGCCAGCTTCAAGCCGAAGGCGGGCGGCCATGGACCGAACTTGTCGCGCAACAAGGTGATGGGTGCCTTGGGCGTGCTGGCCTTGCTGGTGTTCTCGAAATACATCTACATGGCCAGCCTGTCGAGCTATTACACGTTTTATTTGATCGACAAGTTTCACCTGTCGATCGGCGCGGCGCAACTGTACCTGTTCCTCTTCCTCGCCGCCGTGGCGGCCGGCACCTTCATGGGCGGTCCCATCGGCGACCGCATCGGCCGCAAGCGCGTGATCTGGATTTCCATCCTGGGCGCCGCGCCATTTACCCTGCTGCTGCCGTATGTCGACCTGTTCTGGACGGCTGTATTGACGGTGATCATCGGTTTCGTCATTTCTTCCGCGTTTTCCGCCATCGTTGTGTTTGCGCAAGAGCTGGTGCCGGGCAAGGTGGGCATGATCGCGGGGATATTCTTTGGCCTGATGTTCGGCGTCTCCGGCATCGCCGCCGCCGCCATGGGCCACCTGGCCGACGTGTCGGGCATCGCCTATGTGTATAAAATCTGCTCCTACCTGCCGCTGCTGGGCATCCTGACGGTGCTGCTGCCGCATATCGAGCAGGCGAAAAAATAAGCGCGCATTGCGGGAGGGCTTGACGGCCCGCCCGCGTGCATGCGATATTCTCATCATGATTTCCTCCATCTTCCATCCAGTCCTTGCATACCGCCGCGCCGCCGCTGCGCTGTGTCCGTGTACCTGGCTTCGTGAGGAAGCGGCCCGGCGCCGTTAAACTTTTACTCCTCATTCCGATGGCCACAGTGTTGAAAAACCTGTGGCCATTTTCTTTTTCCGCAACGCGCATGAAAGCCCCGCATGACACTTCATTTGTACGATACGTATAGCCGCAGCCTGCGCCCCTTCGACCCTCTCGCCCCGGGCCAGGCGGGCCTGTATGCCTGCGGTCCCACCGTCTATGACTACGCGCACATCGGCAACCTGCGCACCTATCTGTTTGTCGACGGCTTGCGCCGTGCGCTCGAGTTCAGTGGCCTGCAGGTGCGCCACGTGATGAACATCACGGACGTGGGCCATCTGACGTCGGATGCGGACAGCGGCGACGACAAGATCGAGGCCCGCAGCGCCCGCAGCGGCAAGTCCGCCTGGGATATCGCCGCCGAATTTACGCGCGCGTTCGAGGGCGATCTGCGCCAGTTGAATATCCTGCCGCCCACCGTCTGGTGCCGCGCCACGGACCATATCGCGGAGCAGATCGCATTCATCCGCGACCTGGAAGCGAAGGGTTACACCTACCGCACGGATGACGGTATCTATTTCGACACGACGCGCCAGGACGGTTATGGCAAGCTGGCGCGCCTGAACCGCGACGGCCTGCAGGCAGGGAAGAGGGTAGACCTGGGCGAGAAGCGCGACATCTGCGACTTCGCGCTGTGGAAGTTCAGCGGCGTGCCGGGCCTGCGGCAAATGGAGTGGGACAGTCCGTGGGGCCTGGGTTTCCCTGGTTGGCATATCGAATGCTCGGCCATGGCGGAAAAACACCTGGGCAGCTATTTCGACATCCATTGCGGCGGCGAAGACCATGTGGCCGTCCATCACAGCAACGAGATCGCGCAGACGGAAGCGCGCCATGGCACGCGCCTGGCCAACTTCTGGCTGCATGGCGCTTTCCTGAAAACGCAGGATGCGAAGATGTCGAAGTCGTCGGGTGACTTTTTACGTTTGCACAGCCTGGTGGAGCAGGGCGTCGATCCGCTGGCTTACCGCTACCTGTGCCTGGGCGCCCATTACCGCAGCAGCCTCAATTTCACGGACGACGCCTTGCGCGCTGCTGCCAGCGGCCTGGCGCGCTTGCGCGTGGCCGTGCACGGCCTGGGCCAGGCGGATGGCGAGGCCGACCCCGCGTGGCTGGCGCGTTTTGCGGCCTGCGTCAACGACGACCTGAACTATCCGCGCGCGCTGGCCGTGGCCTGGGAGCTGCTGAAAAGCGAGCTGCCCGACGCCGTGAAAAAGGCCACGATGGCCCGCTTCGATACGGTCCTGGGGCTCGATCTGCTGGCCTGGCAGCCGGCGCAGGTGGAAGTGCCGCAGCAGGTGCAGGCGTGGATGGCGGAACGGGCTGCCGCCCGCCTGGAGCGCCAGTGGGCCGAGGCGGACCGTTTGCGCGCACTGGCGCGCGCGGCCGGCTATGAGATCGACGATACGCCGCAGGGGCAACAGGCGCGGCCTTTGTGAAGATGTCCTGCATAATGGCCGCCTGATGAAACTGGAGATGCCGTGAAGCGTCGTTTGCTGCTATTGAGTTGTTGCCTTGCCTTGTCTAACTCCGTCCAGGCGGCCAGCGCCTGCCCCGGTTTTCCCGCGCTGGCTACATCGAGCGAGGCGCTGCTGGCGCAAGTGCGCGCACTGCCGCCCGTCGGCGTCGACCGCGAACGGCAGGCGTGTGCGCCGGCGACCGTCATCGATTTCGCCTACAGCGGCGGAGTGCTGTGCAGTTTTGGTGGTGAGGTCGAGGCGGCGACGGCCGCCGTCACGCGCCTGGCTGACGGCGGCGAACTGGTCGAATACCTGTATCTGTTCCCGTATGCGCCGGCCTCGCACGCGCGCCTGCTGGCGCTGCTGGCCGCGCGTTTTAATCAAGTCGACAAGGCGGCCTGGCCGGCCTTCCTGCAGGGGGCCAGGCCAGGCAAGGAAACCACGGCCCTGTTCACCTACGGCGCTTACTATATTTCGCTGGGCAAGCCCACCGAAGGCGACCCGGCCGCATGGTATTCGAATGTGATCTTTGAAAAGGTGGATAAACCTGCGCTGGGCGTGCGCAAAGTGTGCCAGGAGGAGCGCGATGCTTGAAGCAGGCGCCTTTCCGGCGGCATTGGCCGGCACTGTGGCGCAGCTGCTGCCCGCGCTGGGGAGCAGCCAGGCACACCCGCCATTTGCCGTATGCCAGGATGGCGAGGCCTTGCTGATCCCGACGCGCACGTATTACGACCGCCAGCGATTGCTGGCCTGTACGCAGCTGCCCGGCGACGCGGGCGTGATCGCCCTGTGCCTGGGCACGCGCCATCACGATGGCCATCTGCGCGAAGCGTGTTTAAAACAGCTGTTGCTGCAGGAGCGGGCGTGGACGGTGCCGTTCGTCGTGCACCTGTGCGGTGAATACGTGCTGGAGATCGTCGAGAGAATCGGGGCGGCGCTGCCGGCCTGGAATGCGCAGGCGCTGGCGTGCTACCTGCGGGAGAACCCCGCGTATGTGGATACGCTGCAGCGGCGCGCCGTCAGTTACTGGAGCTGCTACTACCGCCATCAATATCCCGCGTGGGACGATTATCCGGGGTGCAGGGCCATGGCGGCCCTGCGGGCATTACAGCGGCTTACGCCTCGATAAAGCGCATCTTGAAGCTGCGGCCCTTGATGTTGCCGAAGTCGCGGCCCAGCGTATTGCCTGCGTTCAGGCGCTTGAAGGCCGCTTCGGCCACCTTGCGGTCGAGCGCCACGTAGGTCATGAACTCGAACACGTTGATCTTGCCCACTTGCTCCTTGGTGAGGCCCGCGTCGCCCGTCAGCGCGCCCAGCAGGTCGCCCGGGCGCAGCTTGTCCTTCTTGCCGCCCATGATGCACAGGGTGACCATCGGCGCCGGCAGCGCCTCCATCCCGTCATCTTCCGCCAGTTCCTTCAGGTCGTGCCATTCGGCGGCGCTGTTCTGGTACTGCTCGATCAGCTTGACCCATTTTTTCTCGTTCGGCGCGCACAGCGACAGGGCCAGGCCCTTTTTGCTGCCGCGGCCCGTGCGGCCGATGCGGTGGATGTGCACTTCCGTGTCCTTCGACACGTCGACGTTGATCACGGCGCCCAGGTCGGAAATATCGAGGCCGCGCGCGGCGACGTCGGTGGCCACCAGCACGGAGCAGCTGCGGTTGGCGAACAGCACCAGGATTTCATCGCGCTCGCGCTGTTCCAGCTCGCCGTACAGTGCCAGCGCGGAAAAGCCCTGCTGGCGCAGTTCTTCGGCCAGTTCGCGGCAATGCACCTTGGTGTTGCAGAAGGCCAGGGTCGATTCCGGCTTGAAGTGCTTCAACAGCTTGCCGACGGCGCTGTTGCGCTCGTCGAAGCCGATTTCATAGAAGCGTTGCTCGATCTTGTCGTTGTCGTGCTGCGCTTCGACCGTCACTTCCAGCGGATTGACGAGGAAAGAGGCCGTGGCGCGGCGGATGTCTTCCGGATACGTGGCCGAGAACAGCAGGGTCTGGCGGCGCGCCGGGCAGGCGCTGACGATGCCGGCGATTTCCTCGTAAAAGCCCATGTCCGTCATGCGGTCCGCTTCATCGAGCACCAGCGTCTGCACGTGATTCAGGTTGATGGTGCCGCGGCCCAGGTGGTCGCGCAGGCGGCCCGGCGTGCCGACGACGATGTGGGCGCCGTGTTCCAGCGAGGCGATTTGCGGGCGCATCGGCGCGCCGCCCGTCAGGGTCAGGATCTTGATGTTGCCGGCCGCGCGGGCCAGGCGCCGCAATTCATTGGCCACCTGGTCGGCCAGTTCGCGCGTCGGGCACAGCACCAGGCCTTGCACGGCAAACCAGGCCGGATTGAGCTTGTGCAGGATGCCGATGCCGAAGGCGGCCGTCTTGCCGCTGCCCGTTTTCGCCTGGGCGATCAGGTCGCGGCCATCGAGCACCGCCGGCAGGCTTTGCGCCTGGATGGTGGTCATCTCGTGGTAGCCGAGCGAGTCCAGGTTGGCCAAAAAGGCGGGCGTCAGCGGCAGGCTGGAAAAGGAAGTGGTGGTGTCAGTGGTGGTGTTCATAGGGGCGGAGCCGGTAAAAAGCGGGTGGATGGGCACAGTCTACAGGCGTTCTACGCCCTTGTGCGGATGGTGGTGTGGAAGCCGGCGGCAAACGGCCGCCGGCATGGGGTGTTAATTGTCGGGTGCCCAGATGGGCAAGCCGGTCAGATCGAGGCCGGCGTCGCGCGTCCACACGGGCAGGCCCGTGGCATCGGTCGGCTCCAGCAATTCGAGCTGCACCTGCTTCAAGGCCACCTTGCGCGCGCGCGCGCGGCGCTGCGGTTCCGGCGCCGGCTCTGGCGCCTCGGGCGCTGGCGGCGGGCCGAAGCCGGGCAAGTCGATGGTGGCGTTGTCTTTTTTATCTCTCATTTGCTAACCTCTGTCCCTGGCTTGCGATGGCCAGGGGGCGGGCAAGGTGCTGCCCGCCTATGTCTATACGCTTTAACTTCATCCACAAAACAAAAGCCCGGCTACTGGAGTCGGGCTCATTGTTGGGATAACCTGCAGGAAAACTTGTCCTGCGGATTTAAGTGCGGCACGCAGTGTATCACAGGCGTGCCGCACTGTGTGGGGCTTAGCGGAAGCTCAACGCACCCGTCAGGTCGCCTGGCGGCAGCGCGCCGCGTGACGCGAATGCGTCGTTGCGCACTTTCAAGCCTTCGAGCAGCGGCAAGTCGTGCAGGCGCGTGATCAGGCGCAGGATCGACGTCGTGTCATAAAAACTGTGGTCGACGGCGCCTTTCTTCGCGTACGGCGAGACGACGATGGCGGGAATGCGCGTGCCCGGCCCCCAGCGGTCGCCCTTCGGCGGCGCCACGTGGTCCCACCAGCCGCCGTTTTCATCGAACGTGATCACCACGATCATGTCTTTCCACTGCGGCGATTCCTTCAGATGCTGGATGACGTTGGCCACGTGCTGGTCGCCCGATTCGATGTCCGAATAACCGGCGTGCAGGTTCAGGTTGCCCTGCGGCTTGTAGAAGGTCACAGCCGGCAGCTTGCCCGCCACGGCCGCGGCGAGGAATTTGTTCGAGATCGGGCTGTCGCCCGTGCCGCCGTCGCGCAGGTGTTCGGCGCGCGCGGCGGTGCCGGGGGCGAACTGCTTGAAGTAGTTCAGCGGCTGGTGGTGGAACTGGAAGTTCGGCTTGCTGCCGCCGCCCTTGTGGTCGAGCGCCGCTTGCCAGCCGCCGCCATACCACGCCCAGCTGACGCCCTTGCGCGACAGCAGGTCGCCGATGGTGTCGTAGGTTTGCGGCGGCAGGGTATTCGCGTCGGCCGGGTCGGCATGCAGCGGGTCGCCGTCGAAGGCCGGGCGGATGTAGCTCGGTTGATATGGCGGCGCCATGGTGTTGACGGCATAGCCATCCGGCGTGAGGGCGCCGTCGTTGACGTATTTCGGCTTGCC
Organism: Janthinobacterium sp. SUN176; assembly: GCF_030587335.1. NCBI lineage: Bacteria > Pseudomonadati > Pseudomonadota > Betaproteobacteria > Burkholderiales > Oxalobacteraceae > Janthinobacterium > Janthinobacterium sp. SUN176. Next base: position 434,061 of record NZ_JAPWIA010000001.1, read on the forward strand.
GTCCAGCGCCGAGGCGGGGCAGTCGGGCGAGATGGCCAGGCGCACGCCTTGCGGGCCGTCGGACAGCACGGCGATCTTTTTCTTCGCCGCCGTCTCGGAAGCATTGAAATATTCGTTGGCGCGGCCCGTGACGAGGAACTGATGGTTCATGTAGGAGCCGCCGAAGGCCGCCATGAAGAAGTTGTCGCACAAGGTGTACTGTTCGGCGATCTGCCACAGGTTCAGGTTTTTCGACGTTTCGCCGTAGTGGCCCATCACCAGGCCGCCGCTGTCGGCCCACGCGGCAAAGCCGTCGTTCTTGCCGCCGTTGATCTGCATCTGATTGTTATAGAAACGGTGCACGAGGTCGCGCGTGATGATGCTCTCGGGCAGGGGCTTGCCGGCCGCGTCGCTCAATTTGTAGGGCGCGTTGGGCAGGCCGGAAATCTGGTCTTCCTTGATCAGGTAATCGATGCCGCCGATATTCTGCTGGTTCGGCACCAGGCCGCCCCAGATCTTCGGCAGGGTGGCCAGCGGCTTGCCGTCGCGGTCCAGCTGCTGCGCCTGTTCCGCCGTGACGGCGGACAGGGGCGCGCTGGTGCCGGGGAAGTTGGCGAACAGGTTGTTGAAACTGCGGTTTTCCAGGTAGATCACGACCACGTTCTTGACGTGCGCCTTGAGTTTCGCGTCGAGCGAACCCTTGGCGATGGTCTTCCTGGCTGGCGCGGCGTCGGCCAGCGCGGGCAGGCTGGCGGCCAGGCCGACTGCGGAAGCGGCCTGGAAAATGCGCCGGCGCGAGGGATTGGCGGGTTGGTCGGCCGGATCGGCTGGCAGGGCGGGGGCGAGGTCCTTCACACATTCTCCTTGGGTGGCACGGGCCATGGTCTGTGCCCGTGAAGCGGAAAATTGTATCACCGGCCCCTCGATAGTGTGAAATATTCGCCCCCCTTCAGCGCATCAGAACTGGTAGCGCACGGTCAACGCCACCTTGCGCGCCGGACCATGCATGCCCGACAACCACCAGTCCGACACGGAAGCCGTGTACTGCTTGTCGAACAGGTTGGCCACGTTGACGGTGGCCGACAGCTTGTCGCTGACGTCGTAGCGCGCCATCAGGCTGGCCACCGAGTACGCCTTCTGTTCCCAATGCAGGGTGCGCTCGACCTGCCACGCATCGATGTCGGAATACACGCGGCTTTGCCAGTTCATGCCGCCGCCCACCGTCAGGCGCTTGAATGCGCCGGGCAGGCGGTAAGTGGTCCACAGTTTCACCAGGTGGCGCGGGAAGGTGGCCAGGATGGTCTTGCCCGTATTGTCTTCCGTCTGGCTGTACGACCACGAGGCCGAGATGTTCCAGTCCGGCGTCAGGGCGCCCGTCGCTTCCAGATCCACGCCCTGGGTTCTGGCGCCCTTGATGGCGCGGTTGGCGGAAATCTTTGTGCCAGGCACGTAATAACCCGGATCCGATTCGGCCAGGTTGTCCTGGCGGATCTGGTACAGCGCGGCAGCCGTGTTCAGGCGGCCATCGAGCCAGCCGCTCTTGACGCCCGCTTCCAGGGTCTTGCCTTCGCGCGGCGCCAGCAGCTTGCCGTAGCGGTCCTGCGATGCTTGCGGCTGATAGATGGTGGAATAACTGGCGTAGGCGCTGTGCGTGCCGTCGATGTCGAACACCAGGCCGCCATATGGCGTGAAGACGCGGCTCTCCGAGGCTGGCGATGTACTGTAAAACTGGTCGGAAGGCACGCCAAAAATGTAATTCTCGCTGTAGCGCAGCACCTTGGCGCCAGCGATCAGTTTCAGGCGCTCGGAGAGATTGAGGCGCGTGGCGGCATACGCGCTGGCCTGGCGGCGCGTGCTGTCGTAGGGAGTGCTGGTGCTGCCAAACACGGGCGTCGCCGTGCGATTCCAGCGGTACAGGTTGACAGGCGTACGCTCGATGCCATTGTCGAAACGTGCATCCGTCGTGCTTTGAAATTCGTTGTAGTCCATGCCCAGCACCAGTTCGTGCTGGCGGCCGAATGCGCTGAACGGGCCGCGCACGTTGACGTCCACGCTGTTGACCTGGAGCTGGTAGTCGCGGTAGTCGGCGTTCAGGCGCAGGCCATCGCCCGTGGTCTGGTCGGGCAAGCCGCCGCTGACGTTCAGGTAGACGGAGCGCTCTTCCTGCGACGACTGCACGCGGTTGGCCGAGATTTTCAGCTTCCAGTCGTTCGCCAGCGTGTGTTCCACAGTGGCGAAGACGTCGGTCGAATTGGTGTCGAAGCGATTCGACGTGGCCGCCGGGCTGAAGGAGCGGGGCAGGTTCGTCATGCTGCCATTGCTGTAGAACAGGGGAAAGCCCAGGTAGGACAGGGATCCGTTCGAGCGCTTGCGCTGGTGCGTGACGCCGGCCGTCAGTTTCGTGTCGGCGGACAGGTCCGCCTCGAGCACGCCGTAGACCACTTTCTTGTCGCGGCTGTAGCCGTCGACGATGCTGTCGCCTTCCTCGTACACTGTCACCAGGCGGCCGCGCACCGTGCCCGCGTCGTTGAGCGGGCCGGCAACGTCGGCCATGGCGCGCCGCTCATCGTGGGAACCCAGCTCGCCCTCGACGGAGGCCTGGAATTGCGCCGTCGGCTTCTTGCGCACCATGTTGATGGCGCCCGAGGCATCGCCCGCGCCCGTCATCAGGCCCGAGGCGCCGCGCAGCACTTCGATGCGGTCGTACAGCGCCATGTCGGCCAGGCTTTGCGACGGTATTGCATCGAGGCCCAGGTTTTCCGAATGCGTGCTGACGCCATCGAGCTGGTAATTGGTGATCGAATAGCCGCGCGAAGTAAAGCCCGTGCGTTCGCTGCCCAGCGAATACAGCGTGATGCCCGGCGTTTGCGCCATCACTTGCGCGATCGTGCTCAAGCCCTGGTCCTGCATGCGCTGCTGCGTGATGACGCTGACCGACTGCGGCGTTTCCCGGATCGACAGGCCCAGTGGCGTGGCCGTGGCGATCGGCAGGGTGGAGACATACGCGCCCGAGCCTTCGGTGGCATCCTGCTGCGCCTTGACCGACACTTCCGGCATCATCGACAGCGCTTCGCCACCCGCCGCGGCATCGGCCGGGCGCAGCACATAGCTGCCGTTGGCGCTGCGCTCGGCCTTCAGGCCCGTGCCGCGCAGCACGCCGTTCAGGGCGGCCAGCACGTCGTGGCGGCCGCTCAAGCCGGCCGACGTCTTGCCGCGCGTCTGCTCCGGCGTGAAGCTGAGGATGACCCGCGACTGGCTGGCGACCTGGCGCAGCGCCGTCGCCAGGTCGCCGGCCGGCACCTGGAAGTCGAGGCTGGCCGCTGGCGCTGCTGCGCTTTCCTGCGCCAGGGCTGGCGCCTGGGCGTTCAGCAGCAGGGCCGAACCGATGAAGACGAGTTGGATGGCATACGCCATGCGCTTGATGCGCGGCTTGGAGTGAATGGCAAGAGACATGGTTACCTTGTGGTGTAGTCGTCAAAAAGGACGTTGCCTACACAGGTCACGCGAGAAACGGAAACGGGTACCTTTTTTTGCGTCGGCCTCAAAATAAATGGTCAGCGCTGCTGGCGCGCTTCCACCTGCACCCAGTAGCGCGTGCGCAGGCGCACGTCCACCGGCAGGGAGTCGGGCAGCGACAGCAGCACGGCGTCCAGGTCGGCCAGCGGGAAGACGCCAGAAATGCGCAGGCCGGCGACGGCGTCGTCGCAGCCCAGCAAGCCGTGGCGGTAGCGGCTCAGTTCATGCAGGAAGTCGCGCAGCGGCATGGCGTCGGCCAGCAGCAAGCCCTGGCGCCAGGCCCAGATGTCGGGCGAAACGGCGTGCGCGGGCAAGACCTGTTGCGCCGTCATGCCGCCGCCCTGGCCAGCGCGGAGGAGCAGATTGCCATCGCCCTGGCGCGGCAGCAGCCGGACGGCGCCTTCTTCGACGGCGACCTCGGTGCTGCCGTCCGCCTGGCGCACCGAGTAGCGCGTGCCCAGCGCCTGCGCGCGGCCGTGCGCCGTTTCGACGAGGAAGGGGCGGTAGGGCATGCCCGTTTCGCGGGCGGTGGCGATGAAGACTTCGCCCTGCACCAGCTGCAGCAGGCGCTGCGTGACCGTGTAGCGGATGTTGACGGCGCTGCCGCTGTTCAGGTGCAAGCGGGTGCCGTCGGGCAGGGTCAGCTCGCGGCGTTCGCCCACGCCAGTGGACAGGTCGGCCAGCGCGGCGCGGGTAAAGTCGGGCGCGTATTCCGAGCACGCGCCGAACCAGCCCGTGAGGCCGATGGTCGATGCCCACGCCAGCAACCGCAGGCTGCTGCGCCGCGAGACCGGGAGCGCGGTGGGACGTTGCAGCAGCGCCTTGCGGCTGGCCTGCGCATCGAGTTCCCGCAAGCTGCCGCTGACGCTTTCGATGTGCTGCCACGCGCGCTCATGGTCGGGGTGCGCCTGGCGCCACTGCTGCCAGGCCGTTTTTTCCGCCGGCGTGGTGGCACCGCTCATCAGGGTGGCCAGCCATTCGGCCGCCTGCATGGCGATGGCCAGGTCGATGGGCTGGCCCTGGGCGTAGACGGTGGCGCCGCGCATCTCAGGGCACGGCAAAATCGGGCACGGCAAAAAAGCACAGCAGGTTGGCCTTGCTCAGGTATTTTTTGACGGAATGCGTGGTGGTATCCAGTTCGGCGGCGATCTCGGCATAGGTCATGCCGTCCAGGTGGGCCAGCAGGAAGGCGGCCCTGGCCTTGGCGGAAAGCTGGTCCAGCGCGCGGTCGACCAGTTGCAGCGATTCGAGCAGGAGGGACATCGCTTCCGGCGACGGCGTGCAGGCATGCGGCTGGTGCAGCAGGGCGTCGAGGTAGGCCCGTTCGAGCGCTTCGCGCCGGCAGTGGTTGGCCAGCAGGCGTTTGGCGATGGTAGCCAGGAAAGGGCGCGGCTGCGCGATCCCGGCACTGCTGCGCGCAACGAAGATATTCAGGAAGGTATCCTGCGCCAGGTCGCCCGCCAGCCCGGCATCGTGCAGGCGGCGCTTCAGCCAATGCAGCAGCCAGGAGTGGTGCTCGGCATACAGCGACTGGAAATCGGACGGCGGGGAAGGGGCGGACAGCATGCGTACGGGATGGCTTAATCTAAATGAGAATTGTTCTCATAATAGCGTAGCGGCGTCCGCCAGGCAATCGGGAAAACGCGGCGTTGCTGAAATGCGACTGCGCGCCAAGTCGTGTGCGGCGGTGGATTTGCGCCCGCGCACGGCAGATGTAAAAGTTTCCTTGGCGCAAGCTTTCATGTGAGAAAATGCGGGCTGTCGATGTGGTGCGGAGCGAAAAATGATGTGGATGGTTGGCGGTGCCCTGGTTCTCCTGGTCGCCCGATTCTTATGGTTGGCCTTTTTCCACCGGGTCAACGCGATGTCGCGCCAGGCGGAACTGATGAACTGGCTCGACATCGGCCGGGTGTCGAATGCCGATGGCGGCAAGGATATTCTGTTGGCGAGAAATGAGCGCGGCGCCCGGATCGACTGGCGCACGGGCGAGGTCTGGCTGATGAATCCCAAGGTGGCCGAGCCGTTTGCCGATTTCCTCGCCGTCGAACGCTGGCTGACCCTGCGCGACATGCCGCCGGCGGACAAGCCGGCCGCGGCCGCGCCTGCACCTGCGGAGCTGGAACCCGACGCGGCGCCGGACGCCGGCCCCGTGCGCGATACCTTGCCGGCCTTCCAGCAAAAGGTCGATGCGTGCCTGGCCAAGGCGGAAGGCGGCCAGGAATTGCTGGAAACGAAGCAGGCGTTCGAGGCGGGCAGCGAGCCTTACCTCGAAGCGTCGACGGAATTGAGCAAGACCGCGCTGGAACTGGAAGTGTCGCCGGCGATGGTGGCCACGTTTCATATCAGCGCCTTTGCCGCGCTGGCCGAAACGGCGGGTGCCGACAAGCTGGAACGGGTGGCGGCCAGCCTGCATGCGGCGGCCAGGCAGATCAGGGCCAGCGTCGCCGCGTGAGCGGGCCAGGCCTGGAATGAAAAAACCGCTGAATCCCTTGCAGGAGTCAGCGGTTTTTATGTATTGGTTGCGGGGACAGGATTTGAACCTGTGACCTTCGGGTTATGAGCCCGACGAGCTGCCAGACTGCTCCACCCCGCAGGCGAATTATAACCGAGTTTGTTGCATTGCGAAAGAGCGGATCGCAACCGGGGGCATTTGGCTTGCATGAGGGGCATTGGCATACCGCGCCGCCATGGAAAAAGCCGCCGATCCCTTTGCAAGAATCAGCGGCTTTCAAATATTGGTTGCGGGGACAGGATTTGAACCTGTGACCTTCGGGTTATGAGCCCGACGAGCTGCCAGACTGCTCCACCCCGCAGGCGAATTATAGCGGGGTTTGCTGCAATGCGCAATGGCCGGGTTTCAGACCCTCGATTATGCCGCCGCCAGGCGCCACAGCGACGTGACTTCCTTCGAGCGGGCCGCGTGCAGGCTGTCCGTCGCATCCTGCGCGCGCGGGTGCGTGGGTTTCACGTCCAGGCGGTCGACGACTTTCAAGCCCGCTTGCGCTATCCATTCGAGCAATTGCGCGCGCGGGCGCAGGCCCAGGTGCTCGGCCAGGTCGGACAAAATCAGCCAGCCTTCGCCGCTGGGCTCCAGGTGGTCGGCCAGGCCGGCGAGGAAACCGCGCAGCATGCGGCTGTCCGGATCGTAGACGGCGTATTCGATCGGCGAGCTGGGACGGGCCGGCAGCCAGGGCGGATTGCACACGACCAGCGGCGCGCGGCCGGCGGGGAACAGGTCGGCCTGCACGACGTCGACCTTGCCCTGCAAATCGAGGCGGGCCAGGTTCTCGCGCGCGCAGGACAGGGCGCGCGGGTCCTGGTCGGTGGCGACGATGCGTTCGATGCCGCGCTGCGCCAGCACGGCGGCCAGCACGCCCGTGCCCGTGCCGATATCGAAGGCCAGCTTGGCGCGCGCGGGCAGCGGTGCATCGGCCACCAGGCCCACGTACTCGCCGCGGATGGGCGCGAACACGCCGTAATGCGGATGGATGCGTTGGCCCAGGGCCGGCAGTTCCACGCCCGTGCGGCGCCATTCGTGCGCGCCGATCAGGCCCAGCAACTCGCGCAAGGAGGCGACGAACGGCTCTTCGCCGCGGCCATACGCTTCATTGCAAGCCAGTTTCACGTCCGGCGCGCGGCGCAGCGGGATCGTGTAGTCGGCGTCGAAGGGCAGCAGCAGCATGGCCAGGGTGCGGGCGCGCTGCGACTGGGCCTGGCGGTGCAAATGGAAGGCTTCCGTGGCGGTCGGTTCGGGTTTCGCCAGCTTGGCGGCCTTGGCCTTCTTGCTCGGCTTGTCGTTCTTGTGGTCGGCGCGCCGCGCCAGCGCCTGCAGCAACTGGCGCGCGTTCTGGAAGTCGCCGCGCCACAGCATGGCCGTGCCTTCGCAGGCCAGGCGGTAAGCCTGGTCGGCCGTCGTGCGGTCGTCGGCGATGACGACGCGCTTGGGCGGCGGCATGCCGCTTTCCGAGCGCCAGCGGGCCGAATGCTCGGCGCCGTTTTCGCTCCAGTGGATCTGCGGGTGGACGGTAGGTGAAGATGTGTCGGACATGGGATTCAATCGATAGAAGGGGGCGCGCGGCATGGTCGCCTGCGCAGGCCGTCTTCCATTATACGTCGACGGCCGTGCTGTTTGCCGTGTCCGTGCCATAGGCGAGTGCCAGCGCGCGGGCGCGCGCCTGCTCTTCCGGCGTGGTTTCCACGGCTTTCCTGTCGACTTTGGCGGTCTCGGTGGCATGCTCCGGCTGCACCAGCTTGAGCAAACGCAAGCTCAGGCTGCCCGCCAGGTCGCCATCCTTGCCGCTGGCGCTGGCGCCATCGGATGTGCCCTGATAGAGATTGCTTTGCAATTGCTGGCCCAGCAGCTTGAACAGGTCATGCAGGTTGCCGCTGAAGTGCGTGGCGGGCAACTCCCTGGCGGGCGGGCTGGCGTCGTCGGCGGAGCTGGCTTTTTCGTCGGCTTCTTCGTCTGTTTCTTGCGTTTGCTCAAGGACGCCCGCGCTGATGTTCGATTGATATTGCACTTCCACTTCGAAGTCGAAGGTCTGACCATCGGCCGTCGTGATCTTGCCCTTGCCGATGAAATGCGCGTTTTCATCGAGGCTGAAGGCGGCTGCGTGGCTGCTGCCGTTGGCGCCCGAGACGCTGGCGCTGCCACTGCTGAAGCTGGAACCGGCCTGTAGGTCGACGGAATCGAAGGCAACCGTGGCGCCGTCGCCGAACAGCTGGCGCGTCATGGTGGAGAGAAAATCCTGCGCCACATCGACGGTGGCGTTGCCCAGCGCATCGGTCCGTTGCGACAATCCCTTGGCAGACAGGTCCAGGCCATTTTTCGACAGCGCCACCACGTCTTGCGCCGTGCGCTGCATCAGGGGCGAAGCGGCCAGGCCGGACGCGCCAGCGCCTGCTTTTGGCGGCGCCTGTCCTGCCAGGGGATTGGCGGCGGGCTGGCGCGAGCCGGAAAGGAGGGCGGGGAGCTGGGACATGGTCGGTTCAAATGGGGAAGATAGGCGAATTAACGGCAATATCGCCCCATTCTTTAACCATTAGTGGTGGTGCGACCAGCTACCGTCTGCCGATTCCAGGTAGGACTTGACGGCATCGGCCTGGCCCGTGGCGTGACGCTTGAGTTCGCCGCATGCGCAAATGCCCTGATACGGCTGGATATGCGAGCAGGCGGAGACTTTTTGCAGGTAAACCTGCATGGATTTGTGACATTTTACGCACTTGAAGGTGAGGCTGCGGGCGGCTTTCATGGGGTTCCTTGAACTGTTGCGGGGCGTAGAGTTCGTCTACGCGAAGGCGGCGATTTTAACGCACTCCGGCCACCGTTACACGTTGTTGCATCTGCGCCACGCGCACGTCAACTGAATCCGCGCCGTGACGTTGAACGTATATAGGAGGTCGTCTGACCGCCATTGAAGAGGTAGCACCATGGACAAGCGTGACAAGGAAAAGCCTGTACAGCCCGCCAAGGAGCTGGTGAGAAAATGGTTGAAAGCGGAGCTGGAACAGCGCCGGCCCCCGCCCGACCCCGAGCAGATCCGCCGCGAACTGGGCTGGGATCTGCTCAGGCTGGGACGCGAACCGCTACCTCGATGACGCCTTTGCCACGCCCTTAGAGCCTATCCCGGTAGATGAATACATCCCCTGCTGGCGCCCCTCAGAAGCGGGGACTGCGTTGCTCGTCGTCGCGTGGCTCGCCACGCGTCCTCCTCACGCCTTGTCCGCGCTCCTGATGCGCTGCCAGCAGAAGACGCTCCCTACCGGGATAAGCTCTTAGCGCACCGTCACCACGCTCTTGCCGCCGGACCCAGGCTGCACGAGGATGCGGGTGGCGATGCGCTCCGTCATTTCCTGCACGTGCGAGATGACGCCCACCTTGCGTCCCATCGCTTGCAAGCCGTCGAGCGCATCCATGGCCACGCGCAGGGTTTCCGTGTCCAGGCTGCCGAAGCCCTCGTCGATGAACAGCGATTCCACGCGCACCCGGTTCGAGGATAGCGAGGCCAGGCCCAGCGCCAGGGCCAGCGAAACGAGGAACGATTCGCCGCCCGACAGCGAGTGCACGGAGCGCAGCTCACCGCCCATGTCCTGGTCGCGCACCATCAGGCCCAGCGACGGGTTGTTCGGGTTGTCGATGCGTTCCAGCTGGTAGCGGCGCGCCAGGTGGTTCAGGTGCGCGTTGGCATAGCCGAGCAGCACTTCCAGCGTGAATTGCTGCGCGTAGTTGCGGAATTTCTTGCCGTCGGCCGAGCCGATCAATTCATTCAGGCTGGCCCAGCGCCGTTCGATCACGGCTTGCGCCTCGATCTGCGCCAGCATCGCTTGCGCGCTGTGGCGCCTGGCGTCGTCCTGCGCGATGGCCAGGCGCAGTCGCGTCGCTTCCTGGTTGGCCGCCTGGCGTTCGGCGCCCAGCGCGTCCAGCGCCGCCTGCAGTACGGCCTCGTCCATTTCCAGCGCTTCCGGCGGCTGCTGCACGTGCGCGGCCAGTTGCTGCCGGCGCTCGGCCAGCACGGAAACGGCCGCCGTGTGGCGGTCGGCGATTACTTGCAGGGCGTCGCGCTCGGCGCGCATGGCGTCCATGGAGATGGCCAAGCGCGCGCGCAGCTCGTCGAGCGTGTCGGGCGCGTGGCCGGAGTGACGCTGCCGGAATTGCTGCAGCCAGTCGTGCAGGGCGACGGTGGCGCCGTGCTCCTGTTCGCGCAGGGCGGCCAGGCGCTGCGCCAGCTGCGCGCACGCTTCGTCGAGGCGCGTGCGCTGCGCGCTGGCCGCGTGGGCCGCCGCCTGCTGCTGCGCCAGCTGGTCTTTGGCCTGCGCGATGGCCGCCGCCAGGCTGCGTTCCACCTCGCCCACGCTCTGGCCCTGCCACAGCGCGTTGCGCTCCGTTTGCAGTGCCGTGCGCTGTTTGTCGGCGGCGGCAAAGGCGGCGTGGGATTCCTGCGCCGTTTGCCGTGCCTTGCCGGCGGCCAGCTGCGCCGCTTCCAGCTGCGCGGCCAGGGTCGCCAGCGCGTGGCCGCGCTGGTCCTGGTCCGCCTGCTGTTTCAGCCACTGCCGGCTTTCCGTTTCGCGCGCCGCGCGGAAGGCGGCGGGGCCGGCGCGCCAGCTGTCTTTCCAGCCTTCGGCGCCTTCCACGTCGGCAAACGCGGCATCGAGCTGCGCCAGCAAGCCGTCAAGCGCGCCGCGCGACGTTTCCGCCTTGTCCAGACTGGCCGCCTGCTGTGCCTGCAATTGCGCCAGACGCGTCTGCGTTTCGGCGACGGCGCTTGTGCAGCGCGCATGTTCGGCGCCGGCCAGTTCGTGCGCCGCCTGCGCTTGCTCACGCCGCGCGCCGGCCTGGCGCAGCGCCGCCTCCTGCTGCGCCAGCGCTTGCAGGGCTGCCGCATTGGCCGCCAGCTGCTGCGCGAACCAGTCCGCGCGCTGGTTTGCCGGCGGCAGGTGCAGGGTGTCCGCATGCGGCTGCCATTGCGTGTTCAAGCTATCGATGGCGGGCGGCAGGATGGCCAGTTCCGCATCCGTCTGCGCCTGTTCGCGCGCGGTCGCGGCCAGCGCCGCCTTGTGCGTGGCCAGCTGCTCCAGATTGCTGCGCACCTGCGTGCGGCAGGCCAGCACTTCGTCCTGCAAGCTGGCCAGCATTGCCTGCAAAGCGTCGTCGGCGTGGGTGTACGGGTGTTCCAGCGCGCCGCACACGGGGCAGGGCTGGTCGTCCTGCAAGGTGGCGCGCAGTTGCTCCACGCTGGCCGCGCATGCCGCTTCCGCCCTTTTCAAGGATTTTTCCGCCTGCGCCAGGCCCGCTTCCAGCAGCGCCGTTTGTGCCGCCTGTGCCGCCAGGGCCGTCGTTTCCGTTTGCGCGGCTTGCGCCAGTTGCGCCGCCCTCGCTTGTCCGTGCGCCAGCTCCTGCTGCTTGCGCGCCAGTTCCGTCCACGTCTTTTCCGCCGCATTCAACTGGCGCGCATGGTCTTCCAGCTGGCCGCGCTGTTGCTGCAGCAGCTGACCATCGATGGCTTGCACGGCGCACTGCGCCTCGCGCCGCTGCGCATCGTGTGCGGCGAGCGTGGCGGCGGCCGCCGTCAACGCGGCCTGTGCCTCCTGGCCCGCGACGCCTGCCGCGCGTACCAGCTGCGCTGCGTCGGCCGCCCTGGCGTCGGCCGCATCGGCTTGCGCGGCCGCCTGGCCGGCCTGGGCGAACAGCTGGTCCGACAATTGCCATGACGCGGCCAGCGCTTGCCAGTGCTGGTGCGACGCCAGCCACAGGCGGCCCGTTTCCTGCTCCGCCTGCATGGCGTGCTGGTGCTGCTGCAGCTCGTGTAAGGTGGCGCGCGCCGTCTCGTTGGCCCGGTCGGCCGCCAGCGCACCCTCCCTGGCCTGCTGGTGCGCGGGCAAGTGTGCCGCAATGCCGGCATCGAGCGCCTTGGCTTGATCGAGCCGGGGCGCCGCGTCGCGTTGCGCCGTTTCCCTGGCTTGCAAGGCTGCCGCCGCCAGTTGCACGCTGGCGGTCAGCTGCGTTTCGCTGGTCACGGCTTGCGCCGCCTGCGCGCGCGACGCTTCCAGCGCGGCACCGGTGCCGGCGATGTCGTTCGCCAGGCGCGCCACGTCGTCGATGAGGGGCCGCGCCGGCTGCAGCAATTCCCACTGCGCCAGCGCCGCGCGGCGTCCTTCGGACGCGGTGCGTTCGGTGTCCGCGCTATCGAGCGTCTCTTGCGCCGCCGTTATCTGGCTTTGCAGCTTGTGCGTCTCCTGGTGCCAGCGCTGCTGCAGCTCCAGCACCGCCTTGCGCAAGTCGATGGTTTGCAGGGCGGTGTCGGCCGCGCCGCACAGCGCCTCGGTCTCGGCCCGTTCTTCCGGCGACAGGGGCCGCTGGTCGGCCAGTTTTTCGCCCAGGCGTTCGAGGACCTGCTTTTCCTTTTTTGCCCGCTCGAAGGCGCGCATGGAAATGTCGGTGTAGATGCTGCTGCCCGTCAGGGTTTCCAGCAATTCTCCCCGTTCATTGTCTTCCGTCTTGAGGAAGGTGGAAAACTCGTTCTGCGCCAGCAGCACGGCGCGCGTAAACTGGTCGAACGACAGGCCGATGCGCTTTTCGATCTCTTCCTTGACTTCCGTCTTGGTGCCGCCGATGGGCTGCAGCGCTGGCAGCTGGTGCAAGCTCATGGCGGTCGCCTGCAGCGCCCCTTCGGCCCGGGTGCGCGAGCGGCGCACGCTCCAGCGCGCGCGATAGCTGGCACCGTCGTTGCCGACGAAGTCCACTTGCGCGTAACCGTCCGGCGTGCCACGGCGCAGCAGGGTGCGCGTATCCTGGGCGTTGACGGTTTCCTTGCCCACGTCGGGCAGGGCGCTGCCCCGGCCCAGCACCTTCAGCAGGCGCGGCGTGGCGTCGTACAGGGCCAGGCACAGGGCGTCGAGCAGGGTGCTCTTGCCCGCGCCCGTGGGGCCGCTGATGGCGAACAGGCCGGAAGACGCGAGCGGTTCCTGCTGGAAGTCGACTTCAAATTCGCCGGCCAGCGAGGCCAGGTTCTTGCCGCTGATTTTCAGTATTTTCATGGTTCTTCAGGTGCACTCAGGCGCCGGGCAGCAGCAGTTCGGCCAGGGCCGACAATTGTTCGGGCGGCGCTTCCTTGCCGTATTTTTGCAGGTACAGGCGGCGGAAGATGTCGTCGGGCTGCAGCTGGCTCAATTGGTCCAGCGTCATGTTGTCGGGCGCGCTGCTGCGCGCGGCGCTCGACGTTTCGATCTTCGCCAGGCGCACGGGCTTGCCGTCGAGCGCCGTTTCGATGCGCGTGCGCAGGCCCGGTTCCGGCGCATCGAGGCGCACGCGCACTTCCAGGAAGGGCTGCGCTTCCGGTGCGGCGGCGGGTACGTCGAGGGCGGCCAGCTGCGCCAGCACCTCGTCGATCGGCGCCGGTGTGGCGGGCACGCGCAAGAGGGGCACGGCGCGCGGCACCTCGATGGTGCGCACGTCCTTCAACTGTTCGCCGTCGATGTCCAGGCACAGCACCTGGTGGCGGTAGTGCACTTCCGCAAACGACAGGGGAATCGGGCTGCCGCAATAGCGGATATGCTCCTGGCCGCCCACGGCCTGCGCCTTGTGCAGATGGCCCAGCGCCGCATAGGCGATGGCCGTATCGAAAATCCCCGAGGGCAGCATTTCCGTGCCGCCGATGACGATGCGGCGCTCGGAATCGTTCGACATTTCGCCGCCCACCATGTGGCAGTGGCCCATGGCTAGGATGGCTTGCCCGGGCTGGCGGCGCGCCAGCGCCAGGTCTGTCAATTGCCGGTACAGCAGGGCGATGCCGCCCAGGTAGGCGTCCTGGGTATCGCCGGCCGGCAGTTTCGGCACGTCGCCGGGACGCAGGAAGGGCACGGCCAGGCACCAGGCTTGCACTTGCCCATCGGCGCCCGTCAAAGGCAGCAGCAGGCGCTCCAGGTCGATCTGGCCATCTTCGTCGCGCAGCAGATGGCCGATCACGTGCGTGCCGTGCGCGGCCAGCAGGGGGCCGGGCGCTTCGAGCCGGCCGGCCGAATCGTGGTTGCCGGCGACGACGACCAGCTGCAGCGCGGGCAGGCGCGCGCGCGCCTGCTGCAGGAAGACGTACAGCTGCTTTTGCGAGGCGGCCGACGGGTTGGCGTTGTCGAACACGTCGCCGGCCACTAGCAGCACGTCGACCTTTTCGGCCACGAGCGTGTCGAGCAGCCAGTCGAGGAAGCGCTGGTGCTCGTAGCCCCGCTCGTAATTGTGCAGGGTCTGGCCCAGATGCCAGTCGGAAGTGTGCAGCAGGCGCATGGTGGGCCAAGGGTAGGGAAGACAGGCGCCAATATAGCAGGAATGATAGGGGTCAGACCCGCGCCAGGCGCCAGCGGCCATATCAAGTGGTCAGCATCCCGGCGCGATAGGTATTCCGGCCATCCTGCTTGGCCTTGTACAGCAGCACGTCGGCCCGCTGCAGCAGCACGGCGGGGGAAATGTCTTCGTCGCGGTAGAAAGTCAGGCCGATGCTGGCGGAAATGCGCACGGTGATGCCATCGAGTTCGAACGGCTGCTGCATGGCGGCGACGATTTTTTCCGCCAGCACGGCCGCGTCCTCGGGCCGGGTGATCTGTTCCATGATGATGGTGAATTCGTCGCCGCCCAGGCGAGCGACGATGTCGGTGACGCGCATGGTCTGCGTCAGGCGCTGGGCGAAGGCGCGCAGCAGCGCGTCGCCGGTGCCATGGCCGTGCGTGTCGTTGACGGGCTTGAAACGGTCGATATCCATGTACATGACGGCCATCAGGTGCTGATGCTGGCGGCTTGCGTGCATGGCGTCGCTGAGTTTTTGCTGGAATCCGGCGCGGTTCGACAAACCCGTCAGCGCATCGACCTGGGCCAGTTTCAGCAGGCGCTGTTTTTCGCGCTTTTGCACGGTGATATCCTGGCGCATCACGTGAAAGCCCACCACCTGCAGCTTGTCTTCGCCGATCTGCGGGATGTAGATCACTTCCAGGCAGCGCTCGATGCCTTCCTTGTCGTCTTCTTCCTCGAAGCTCAGGGTTTCGCCCGCCAGCACTCTTTCGATGTACGGCGCCACCGTGCGGTAGCGCGCCTCGCCCACCGTGTCGCGCACGCTCTTGCCCAGCGCTTGCCGGCCCGTCAGGCCGAATTCGCGTTCATAGGCGATGTTCAGGAAGCGGTAGACCTGGTCGGCGTCGATGTAGGCGATCATGGCCGGCAGGGTGTCGGCGATGGTGCGCAGGCGCGCTTCGCTTTCCAGCAGCGCCACTTCCGATTCGCGCAGGATGGTGATGTCGTCCAGGCTGCCCACGTAGCCTTCGATCCGGCCGTCGATGAGGATGGGGGCAATTTTGACGGAGACCCAGACCAGCCTGCCGTCGCGGTGCAGGCAGCGCAGGGTGGACTGGAATGGCGCATGGCTGCGCGTGAGCTGTTCCAGCGCCACGTGCATCAGCGGATAGTCGTCCGGGTGCAGGGCGCTGGTCCAGCCGGCGCCCAGGGCGGCCGCGCGCGGCAAGCCCGTGATCGATTCGAAGGTGCGGTTGACGTAGGTGCAGCGGCGCTGGCGGTCCAGGCGCACCAGGCCGAGCGGGGAAGCGTCGTTGACGGCGGCCAGTTCGGCCTGTTTCTGGCGCAGTTCCAGTTCCTGCTGGCGGCGCTGCGAGATATCCTCGGCGATGCACAGGATATGTTCGATCTGCTGGCGCTCGTCGAACACGGGCACGGAGACGGCGCGCAGGTAGCGCAGGCTGCCATCGAACAGGCGCAACGGCTTTTCCGTATGGTCGATGACGCCCCGCTCGGCCAGGATGGCGCGGTCGTCCTCGGCGTCGTGCAGGCCGAAGTCGGGCGGGAAGGCCTGGCAATCGGTCTTGCCGATGACGTCGGCGGCCAGGTGGCCGGTGATGTCCTCGGCCGCCTTGTTCCACACTTCCATCTGGCCGAAATTTTCCGGGCGCGCGCTTTTTACGTAGACCAGCACGGGCAAATGGTCGATCAGCGACTGCAGGAAGCTGCGGTTGTCCTGCAGCGCCAGTTCGTCGTGCTTGCGCGCGCTGATGTCGCGCGAGGTGACGGCCACGCCGTCGGCGATCGGCACCACCTGGTGGCGCAGCCAGCGCGTGCCGCCCGAGGCCAGCGGCAGTTCGAATTCATCTTCCAGCGGCTGGCCCGTTTCCATCACCAGCACGAAGCGCTTGAAGAAACGCTCGCCGCGCAGCAGCGGTATCAGCGGCAGCACGCGCTGGCCCAGCAGTTCGGAGCGCGGCTTGCCCAGCATGTCGGCGGCGCGTTCGTTGATGTCGGCAAAGGTGAAGTCTTCCACCGGCTTGCCCGGCGCGGCGCGCCAGGCTTTCAGCAGCAGCACGGCATCGAGGCTGCCCTGGTGCGCCGCGCGCAGCAAGGCTTGCGTTTCCGTGGCCTGGCGGATGCTGCGGCGCAGGCGCGCGCTCTGGCGCATCAGCAGGGTCGTAAAGCCGGCAATGAGCACGCTGGCGGCGAGCAGCGCGCCGACATATATCAGGCGGCGGTGTTCGAAGCGCGTCAGAGCTACGGCGCGGCTCACGCCCACCACGGCCAGCAGCGGGTAGCGCGGCAGCTCGTGGTAGCTGTAGATGCGGGACGTCGCGTCGACGGGCGGCTCGATCAGCAGTTCTTCGGCGGCGTGCTGCGGCGGTCCCGGCATGCGGAAGTCGATGCGGTCGCTGAGGATCAGTTGTTCGCCGATGCGCCCCGCCGTCAAGCCGCTGTCGCGCGCCACCAGCATCAGCGCGCCCTGTTCATCGAGGTTCAGGCGGTCGTAGTCGTCGACAAAATACGTGGGGTCGACGAGGATGACGATGGCGCCGGCAAAGCGGCCTTGCGCATCGTTCAGGCGGCGCGCCAGGCGGATGGTCCAGTGCTTGCCGCCCGCGTCGAGCATGGGCGTGTCGACCAGGACCGTGTCGGACGCATTCGCGGCCAGCGCCTTGAAAAATGCCTGGCCGGCCAGGTTTTCCGGCAGGTAGGCGTTGGCGCTGTCGAGCACATTGCCCTGCGCATCGACGAGGGCGATCGGTAATGCCAGTTTCGACGGCAGCACGCTGTCGAGCAAGCCCTGGCGGCGCGTGAATTCATTCAGGCGCAGGCCGCCGTCCGTTTCCTCGTATTTGAGCTTGAACAATTGCGTGGCGTGATCCGTCTGGCGCAAGGTGAAACTGGTATGGTCGGCCAGGGTGCGCGCCAGCGACTGGCTGACGGCCACGGCGTCGCGCACGGCGCTGGCCCGCTCCTGGCCCACCTGGTAAAAGACGGCCGCCCACAGCGCCAGCAGCAGGATGAGCGCGAACAGGGGCACCAGGCTGAGACGGTACAGGCGGCGGGCAAGGCGTTGCAGGGGTCTTGTTATCGCTATCACGGGCGCTTGCAGGCTATATTCATGGAAAAGGGGAGGGGCGGCGTGGCGCGCATGATAGCCGAAATCGGCCGCCTTGCGCGTCAGCGTGTTGCCGCCGCTGCCATCGTCTGTTCGCGGTCTGTCGCTGGCCTTATTTTGCTTTAAATCAAGTAGCCGTGGTGCCGCGCACGCTAAAAAAAGCACGCCGGCGGCGACACGGGCTGGCGCCGTGGCAGAAAAAGTACAATTGCGCCCCCATCCTCATTAAAATGGATGCTTCTTCCTCCCATATCGAAAGTTGTCATGCAGAGTAAAAAGCCCGACGCGGCAAGACTGGACAAGATCGTGGCTGAAGCGCGCCGCGCCGCCGACCAGCGCGAGAGCGGCTACCGCGAGCGTTCGCTGAAGATGTACCCGTGGGTCTGCGGCCGCTGCATGCGCGAATTCACGCGCGCCAACGTGCAGCAGCTGACGGTGCACCACCGCGACCACAACCACGACAACAATCCGCCCGATGGCAGCAACTGGGAACTGCTGTGCCTGTATTGCCACGACAATGAGCACTCGCGCTACCTGGAAGCGGACCGTGGCGCCGGCCTGCTGTCGGCCGAGGTGGCGCCCGCCACGCACAATCCGTTCGCCGCGCTCGCTGGCCTGATCAAGAAAAAGGACTGAGCGGCCCGTCCGCCTCCCACCCCATGCGCATCTTGCTGACCGAAGACGACCCGCAGCTGGGCCGCGCCACGCAGATCGGCCTGGAACAGGCCGGCCACGCCGTCGACTGGGTCACGAGCGCCGAACATGCGCACACGGCCGTGCGCCTGCACGACTATGGCTGCATTTTGCTGGACCTGGGCTTGCCGGGACAGGATGGCATGCAGGCGCTGGGCGTGCTGCGCGACAATGGCTACAGCGGCGCCGTGCTGGTCGTCACGGCGCGCGACCAGGTGGGCGAGCGCATCGCCGGGCTCGACGCGGGCGCCGACGACTTCATCGTGAAACCGTTCGACCTCGACGAGCTGGCCGCGCGCATCCGCAGCGCCTGCCGGCGCGCCGCGGGCCGCCTGCGCGAGCACCTCGTGCATGGCGACCTGGTGCTCGATATCGCGGACCGGCAGGTGACGCAAGGGGGATTGCCCGTGATGCTCACGATGAAGGAGTTTCGCATCCTGCAATTGTTGCTGGAACACGGCGGCCGGGTGCTGAGCCGGGAACAGCTGGAGAAAAACCTGTACAGCTGGGGCGATGAAGTGGAAAGCAATGCCGTGCAAGTGCATATCCACCACCTGCGCAAGAAGCTGGGGCGGGACTTGATACGCACCGTGCATGCGATCGGCTATTGCATTGATAAAGCGCAAGCGGCCTGATGAAAAAACGGGCTACCCTGAGGCAGCCCGTTGGCATCGATGATGCGGATGGATTAGCGCATCAGAAATCGACGGTGGCCGACAGCCACAGACGGCGGCCGTCCAGGCTGTTGACATAGCGGTTGGCGTAGGTCAACGTTGGCGCGCGGTAAGGCTGGTAGTCGACGAAGTCCTTGTTGAGCAGGTTGTACACGGCCGCGTTCAGGGTGACGCGCTTGTTCAGCTGGTAGCTGCTGCCCAGGTGCAACATGGTGTAGCCCTTGTAGTCGCCCAGCGCGGCCTTGGCGGCGCGCGTGGAAGCGGAGGTGCCCGGATCGCGGAAGCGCTCGCTGCGGTACTCTGCGCGCAGCCAGCCGTTCCATTCGCGCGAGATATCCCAGCTCAGGCGCGCGTTGACGGCGTGCTTGGGCGTGTCGCTCAGGGGCTTGCCCGCGTTGCTGCCACTCTTCTGTTCGCTTTCCGTGTACGTGTAGTTGGCGCTGGCCGACAAGGTCTTGCCCAGCGGGAAGCGCGTATTCAGCTCGACGCCGCGCGTGACGGCCTCATCCACGTTGACCGACTGGCCGAACGCATCGACGTTGGGCCAGTTGCCGAAGCTGACGCAGCCGGGACGGTTTGGCGACGGACGGTAATCGCAGTTGACGAGGCCCGTGCCCGTCGTGATCTTGTCCTTGAATTGATTGTTGAACAGGGAGCCGCTGGCGGTCCAGCCGGCCAGGTTGTCGAAATACGCGCCGATTTCCGTCGTCGTGCTCGTTTCCGGCTTCAGGTTCGGGCTGCCGACGAGGGGAATCGTGCCCTGGCCGCCGAAACCGTTGATTCCTGGCGACAATTGTTCCACGCGCGGCGTCTTGTAGCCCTTGCTGACGCCGCCCTTGACGGTCCAGCTCGGGTTGGCGTTCCACACGGCATACGCACGGGGGCTGGTCTGGCCGCCGAAGATGCTGTGATCGTCATAGCGGGCGCCGAAGGTCAGCGCGACATTCTCCAGCACCTGCCATTCGTCTTCCACGAACAGGGCTTTTTGCGTGAATTCGAATTTCTTTGGCGCCACGCCATCCGTCATTTCCGCTTTCCACCATTGCGCGCCGACGGTGGCCATGTGTTTGCCCAACGGCATGACCAATTTGGTGTCGAACACCTGGCTTTCCACTTCCAGGGTGCGCGCGCTGCCGGCGACGGCGCCGGGCGTGCCTGGCGGAATCGTGCGGCCCAGGGTTTCCGTCTTGTTCACCATGTAGCTGCTGTCCAGGGTGCCGAAGCCGAAGCGGCCCGTGTGCGACAGGGTCCACTGGTCGCGGTTGTATTTCTGCTCGGGACCGTAGCCGCCCTGCAAGCCCAAGGTACCCAGTTGCTTCTTCGAATTGTCGTAGGTCTGGCGGCCCGCATCCGCGTCGAGGATGACGGTATGGAAACGGTTGGGTGTGAACGCCAGGCGCGCGCCAAAGTTTTCGATGTCCGCGCGCACGGGGTTGGCGCCCATGTTCGGCACATTTTCCGCACCGGCCGTGTCGTTGTAGCGGATGTGGGCTGCATCGCGGCGCTGCTTGCTGCCGCGCAGGGATAGGCCCAGCAGGTCGGTGGCGATAGGGCCGCTCAGGTAGAAGCGGCCGCTTTTCACGTCGCCGAAATCGGACTCTTCCTGCAAGGTGTAGTCGGCCGAGATGGAACCCATCCACTGCTTGCCCACCTTGCGCGTGATGATGTTGATCACGCCGCCCATGGCGTCCGAGCCGTACAGGGTCGACATGGGGCCGCGGATGATCTCGATGCGCTCGATGGCGGCCAGCGGCGGCATGAAGCTCGTCTGCGTGCCGCCGAAGCCGTTCGGCGTGACATTGCCGGCCGCGTTCTGGCGGCGTCCGTCGATCAGCACCAGGGTGTAGTCGCTGGGCATGCCGCGGATGCTGATGTTCATGCCGCCCGTCTTGTCGCCCGCCGCGCCCACGTCGATGCCTTCCACGCTTTCCAGCGCCTGCGTCAGGTTGCCGAAGCGTTCCTTCGACAGTTCTTCACGCGTCAGCACGGTGATCGAGGCGGGCGCCTGCTTGATATCCTGCTCGAAACCGGAGGCGGAAACCACCACTTCCGGCATGCTGGCAGGCGTGCCCGTCTGGGCGTGGGCCGGCAGGCAGGACAGGGCGGCCAAGGCCAGGGCCAGGGTGGTGGGACGCGGCAGGTGCGCGCGGCGGGGGCTGTTGGACATGCAAACTCCTGAGGGTGAATGAATTATTGGTCTGTATTGTTTGGGTAATGGGAATCATGAAGGCAATAAGAATCATTTACAATTGCAGGCATGGCTTCCCAAAAAATATTTCGCTCCGGATCTTGCGCAGAAGTTCTTAAGAGATTCTTAACGGCTGGCGGCGGCGTGAAAAGCTGGTCGCTGCGGCGCACCCTGCTGGCCGTGCTGCTGGGCCTGACCCTGGCCCTGTGGGTGGGCAGCGCCGCCATCGTGTACGTGGAAGCGCGCCGCGAAAGCCAGGAATTGTTCGACCAGTCGCTGATCGAGACGGGCCATTTGCTGCTGTCGCTGGTGGAAAAGGATGCGCGCGAGCATGGCTTGACGGGGCCCATCGACCTGCCGCTGCGCGGCCATCCGAATCCCCACCAGTATTTGCTGTTCAAGGTGCGCGACGCGCAGCAGCGCGTCCTGTATCGCAACGACGCGGCGTCCGACATCGCCCTGTCGCGCAGCGCGCCGGACGGCCTGTCGTGGACCAGCATCGGCGGCCAGCGCTGGCGTCTGTTTTCGCTGTGGAACCCGCAGCGCAGCCTGCAGCTGCTGGTGGCCGAACCGACCAGCCACCGCGACGACATCAGCCGCGGTTTCTTTTACCGCATCGCGCTGTTCGGCCTGCTGCTCGTGGCGCTGGCCACCATCGCCATCTGGTGGAGCATCCACCGCGTGTTTCGCGTGCTGCAGGCGTCCGCCGACGAAGTGTCGGCACGCACGCCCGATGAACTGACGGACGTGCATGTGCACGGCGCGCCTTCGGAGCTGCATCCGCTGCTGCTGGAAATCAACCGCCTGTTCGGCAGGGTGCGGCACAGCCGCGACAACGAACAGCGCTTCACGGCCGATGCGGCGCACGAGCTGCGCACGCCGCTGGCCGCCATCAAGACCAATCTGCAAGTGCTGCAGCGGGCCCGCAGCGCGGACGAACGCGAGGAATTCATCGCCGCCCTGGGCGCCAGCGTGGAGCGCGCCACGCGCCTCGTCAACCAGTTGCTGGCGCTGGCGCAGCTCGATCCGCAGTCGCAGGCAGAGACGGCGCTGGCGCCGGGCGACCTGGCGCACGTGCTGGCAGCGCAGGGTGCGCAGTGGCAGGCGCTGGCCGCGCCGTACCAGTTGTCGCTGGCGGTCAACGTGGCGCCGGCGCCCTGCGCGCTGCATGCGGACAGCCTGCAGGTGTTGCTGCGCAACCTGGTCGACAATGCGCTGCGCTATACCCCGGCGCCGGGCGCCGTCGAGATCAGCTGCGGCGTGGAGGCGGGGCGCAGCTACCTGCGCGTGGCCGATACGGGACCGGGCATCGCCGAGCAATGGCACGCGCGCGTGTTCGAGCGCTTCGTGCGCCTGGGCGGCAGCCAGGTTCCCGGCAGCGGGCTGGGCCTGTCCATCGTGCGCCGCATCGCCGAGCGGCATGGCGCGCAGATCCTCCTCGGCGCCGGACTGCAGGGCCGGGGGCTGGCGGTGACGGTCGTGTTTCCCGCAACGTAGCGGGCGCGATCCGATAGCGATAAAACGCACAAGGCGTGTGCAGAATGCGGTATCTTTCTGTTATGCACAGCCCACACCAGCCCATTCTTTTCGATCCCCCCGCTTTATCGCTGGCCGCCGCGCGCGCGCTGCACCTGGCCGCGCAGGGCTTGCTGCAAGCGCGGCGCAAGAAAGCCGTGAAGGCCGACGTGCTGGCCTCCGTGCGGCAGATGGGCGTGTTGCAGATCGACACCATCCACGTGGTGGCGCGCAGCCCCTACCTGGTGCTGTGGAGCCGTCTGGGCGACTATCCGCAGCCGTGGCTGGAGCAGCTGCTGGCCGAGGGCGCGCTGTTCGAGTACTGGGCGCACGAGGCTTGCTTCGTGCCCATCGAAGACTATGGCCTGTACCGCCACCGCATGCTGGATCCGGCCGCCATGGGCTGGAAATACTCCGTCAAATGGATGGCCGAGCAGGGCGAGGCCGTCGCTTCGGTGCTGGAACACATCCGCGCCAACGGCGCCGCGCGTTCGGCCGACTTCGAGCGCACGGATGGCCAGGCGGGCGGCTGGTGGAGCTGGAAGCCGGAAAAGCGCTCGCTCGAAGTGCTGTTTACGTCGGGCGTGCTGATGATCGCCAAGCGCCACAATTTCCAGCGCTATTACGACCTGGCCGAGCGCGTGCTGCCGGGCTGGCACGACGGCTTGCTGCCGTCCGAGGAGCAGGTGCGCCGCCGTTTGCTGCTGGCCAGCGTGAAGGCGCTGGGGCTGGCGCGGGCCAGCTGGATCAGCGACTACTTCCGCACGAAGCAATCGCGTGCCAGCCTGGCGAGCGATCTGCAGGCGCTGGTGGACGAGGGCGCGCTGCTGCGCTGCACGGTCGATGGCTGGAGTGATGCCGTGTACGTGCATGCCGAGCATGGGGACTTGTTGCGCGACGCGGCGGCCGGCAAGCTGGCGCCCACCCTGACGACGATCCTGTCGCCGTTCGATCCCGTCGTCTGGGACCGGCGCCGCGCCCTGGAATTGTTCGGCTTTGACTACCGGCTCGAATGCTACACGCCGGCCGAAAAGCGCCGCTATGGCTATTTCACCTTGCCGATCTTGCGCCGCGGCGCGCTGGTGGGGCGCCTGGACGCCAAGGCGCACCGCGCGCAGGGGCGCTTCGAGATCAAGTCGCTGGCGCTGGAAGACGGCGTGCGCCTCAGTACCCGCCTGGTGCAGGACGTGGCCGGCGCCGTGCAGCGCCTGGCGCTCTGGCATGCCTGCCCGGATATTGATATTGCGCAGACGCAGCCGGCAGCCTTCGGCGCGCTGCTGGCCCAGGCCCTGCACGACGGCGGCGCTGCCGCAAGGCGGGCCGCATGATGCTGCCGCCGGCTCCTCCCCAGCTGCTCGACGCCGATGGCGTCCCCTGCTTTGGCCGCTACACGGGCCAATTGAACGCCTTCGACTGGGCCGCGCTGGCGCCGCCTCACGCGCGCGGCGCCCTCTGGCGCCTGTTCCACCACAAGCGCTGGCATTACGTGGCCCTGTCCACACCCACGCTGTTCTGCGGCGTGGCCATCGTCGACCTGGGCTGGACCAGCACGGCCTTCGCCTATGCCTTCGACCGCCACAAGGGCAAGATCGTGGCCAGTTTTTCGCAGGATGGCGTGCCGGGCTTGAGCGCCACGGTGGCGCCGCATGCGGGCGCCAGCAGCCGTTTCCGCTTCCTCTCGCAAGTGATCTCCATCGAGGCCCAGCCCCAGCAGCGCTATCGATTGCTGCTCGATTGCGGCCATTTCGGCATCGACGCGGAATTCGGCCCGCCCGTGGCGCCCACCTTGCTGGCCGTGGGACCCGTGGGCGAGGGCGGCAGCGTGCATGCGACGCAAAAGTCGGGCGGCTTGCCCTTGTGGGGCAGCGTGCGCTGCGGCGCCATGGGCTACAGCTTGGACGACGGCGTGGCCAGCTTCGATTATTCGAATGGCTTGCTGGCGCGCGAAACGGAATGGCGCTGGGCCTCGGCGCACAGCCTGGACCTGGGTTTCAACCTGCAGGCCGGCTATTTCGGCGCGCATGAAAACGCGCTGTGGCTCGATGGCCAGCTGTATCCGCTGGGCCGCGCGCATTTCGACTTCAATCCCGACAACCCGCTGGCGCCGTGGCATGTGTGGACGGACGACGATTTGCTGGACCTGCACTTCAAGCCGGAAGGCGCGCGCCGCGAGGATAAGAATCTGTGGATCGCCGCCAGCCGCTACATCCAGCCCATCGGCACCTTCAGCGGCTGGGTGCGTACCAGCGCGGACTCTCCCAAGCGCATCGTGGCGCAGCTGGCCGGGGTGACGGAAAGCCACCGCTCGCGCTGGTAGGGGCGCGCGGATTTTTCGTGAAATGCAGCGCAAGGTCAAATTTTTTTGGCAACGCATCCCTTACACTGGCGCGTAGCCGCTCCGGCAATCCCGCTCCGGCAATCCATGAGGCCAGAACATGAGTATCCGTAATCTCGACAAGCTGTTCAAGCCGGCCTCGGTGGCCCTGATCGGCGCCACGGCGCGCGAACGCAAGCTGGGCGCCATCGCCCTGTACAACCTGCTCGGTGGCGGCTACCAGGGAGACATTTGGCCCGTCAATCCCAAGTACGACGAGCTGATGGGCCTGAAATGCTACCGCAAGCTGGCGCACTTGCCCAAGGCGCCGGACCTGGCCATCATCTGCACGCCGCCCGCCACCATCACGGCCCTGATCCGCGAACTGGGTGCGTTGGGCACGCGCGCGGTCATCGTCATGACGTCCGGCCTCGACCCCGTGCGCGAGCAGTCGCTGCGCCTGGCCATGCTGAAGGCGGCCAAGCCGCACCTGCTGCGCATCCTCGGCCCCAACAGCATGGGCTTGCTGGTGCCGAAACTGGGCTTGAACGCCAGCTTCGCCCACGTGGGCGCGACCAGCGGCAAGATCGCCTTCGTGTCGCAATCGGGCGCGTTGGTGTCGGGCGTGCTCGACTGGGCCAACGCGCATGGCGTGGGCTTTTCCAAGTTCATTTCGCTGGGCGCCAGCTACGATATCGATTTCGGCGATCTGCTCGACTACCTGGCCGGCGACATCGACACGGCCGCCATCCTGCTGTACATGGAAGACATCCAGGCGGCGCGCAAGTTCATGTCGGCGGCGCGGGCGGCCGCGCGCAGCAAGCCCGTCATCGTCCTGAAGGCGGGGCGCGAGGCGGAAGGCGCGGCCATGGCGGCCTGGCACACGGGCGCGCTGGCCGGTTCCGACGCCGTGTATGACGCGGCCATCCGCCGCGCCGGCATGCTGCGCGTGTATTCGGCCGAGGAATTGTTCGACGCCGTGGAAACCCTCACGCATATCCGTTCGCAGCGCGGCGAGCGCCTGGCGATCCTGTGCAATGGCGGCGGCCTGGGCGTGATGGCCACCGATGCGCTGGTGAGCAGCGGCGGCAAGCTGGCCGAGCTGTCGCCCGATACCGTCATCGCGCTGGAAAAGGCGCTGCCACGGGGCTGGTCGCACGACAACCCCGTGGGCTTGCCCGGCGACGCGGCCGTGCAGCGCTATGCCGACGCCATCAAGCCGCTGCTCGACGAGCCGCAGGCGGACGCCTTGCTGCTGCTGCACGCGCCCACGGCCATGGTGTCGTCGATCGACATCGCCGAAGCCGTCACGCCGCTGATCAAGGCCACCTCGCGCACGGTGCTGTCGTGCCTGCTGGGCGGTACCACCGTGGCGCCTGCGCGCCAGGTCTTCAACCGGGCCGGCATTCCCACCTACGACACGCCGGAAAAGGCCGTGCATGGCTTCATGCAGATCGTGCAGTACCGGCGCAACCAGGAAACCCTGATGCAGGTGCCGGCGCAGCTGCCCATGTCGGCCACGCCGCGCCGCGCGCGCGTGCGCGAAATCGTCGCCGCCGCGCTGGCGGCCGGCCAGACGGTGCTGGGCGAATGCCGCTCGAAGGAAATCCTGGCCGCCTACGGCATTCCCGTCGCCACCACGCGCATGGCGGCCGACGTGGAAGAGGCGCTGGCCGTGGCGGCCGACATCGGCTATCCCGTCGCGTTGAAAATCCACTCGCCCGACATCGCCCACAAATCCGACGTGGGCGGCGTGGCGCTCGACCTCGATACGCCCGACATCCTGCGCACGGCCGCCGCCGCCATGCTCAAGCGCGTGCGCCGCATGCGTCCCGACGCGCTGATCGACGGTTTTACCGTGCAGCAGATGGCGCGCCGGCCGCAATCGCATGAATTGATCGTCGGCGTGACGACGGACGCCGCCTTCGGCCCCGTGATATTGGTAGGGCAGGGCGGCATCGCCGTGGAAGTGACGGCCGATCACGCCATCGGCTTGCCGCCGCTGAACATGGTGCTGGCGCGCGACATGCTGGCGCGCACGCGCGTGTCGAAGCTGCTGGCCGGCTACCGCAACCAGCCGCCGGCCGACATCGACGCCATCTGCTACACCCTGATCCAGGTGGCCGAGCTGGTGGCCGACATCGGCGAGCTGGCCGAACTCGACATCAACCCCCTGGTGGCCGATGCGGATGGCGTGATCGCCCTCGACGCGCGCATCCGCCTGCAGCCGGGCCAGAAGCGCGACCGCCTGGCCATCCGCCCGTATCCGCAGGAGCTGGAAGAGCAGGTGACGTGGATGGACCAATCCATCCTGCTGCGCCCCATCCGCCCCGAGGACGCGCCGCAGCACATGGACCTGTTCCACGCGCTGGACCCGGACGACGTGCGCCTGCGCTTCTTCACGTCCATGCGCGAGCTGCCCGTGTCGCAGCTGGCGCGCCTGACGCAGATCGATTATGACCGCGCCATGGCCTTCATCGCCACGCACACGGGCCCGGACGGCAAGCCGGAAACCCTGGGCGTGGTGCGCGCCGTGGCCGACCCGGACAATATCCACGCCGATTTCGCCATCGCCGTGCGCTCGGCGTTGAAAGGCAAGGGACTGGGACACATCCTGTTCGAGAAGCTGGTCGACTACTTCCGCAGCCGGGGCACGGAAGCGCTGGTGGGCGAGGCGATGGCGCGCAACAAGGGCATGCAGCGGCTGGTGAAAAGCTTTGGCGGCGAAGTCACGCCGTCGGAAGAGCCGGGCGTCGTCAACCTGCATATCGGCTTGCGCGCGCCGTAAAAGAAAGCGCGGCTGGCCAGCCGCGGGTTTGTGCAGGATCAAACCGGCCCCTGTCGGTAGTCTTTACACTTTCACTTCCAGGATGACATATCCAGCGCGTTTTCGGGAGTGAGTGCATGCTTACTGCAACATATATATTGGTTTCCCTGTCGGTGGAACAGGCCAGCATCCGCATGAGCTTGTTAGCTTTTCAGAAATACATGCAGGTGCAGCTGCGCCAGCAAAGCAGGCTCAGTTTGGCGCAACTGCAGTACACGGGCGACTGGCTGAACCGGCTGTACCAAGGGAGCTATTGGCGCAAGGTGGAGATGTACCTGATTCCCGCCATCCGCCAGGCCGCGCCCCATGTGGACGGCTTGCTGGACGAGTTGAACGGTTTGAACCACGCGGCGCTGGAAAGCATCAATGTCGTGCAGCAGCGCGCGGGTGCCGCCATCGACCATTCCGAATTACAGGCCGAGCAGCTGTGCGCCGCCATCGACGCCTTTTGTGCGGCCTTGCTGCAGCGCCTGGAAAAGGAAGAGCGCGAGCTGTTTGCGCTGGCGCGCAAGGTCATCGTCGGCGAAGCGTGGTTTGCCATCGCCTACCAGTTCCTCGCCCACGATGCGCGCGCACAGGAAGCGCGCCGTGGCAAGGCGCAGGTGCTGCCCTTTGTTTTGCCAGCGCCTTTGCCGGCGCCCTTGCCTGCAGCTGGCGGCGCTGAAACGCTGGCGGATGGCGCCGCGTCCGCGCCGCCCGCGCCGGCACAGCCGCTGCGTGCGCAGGCTTGAACGGGTAGCGAGCGCACACCCCGCAGGCGGTGTCTGCCGGAGGCGTTTTCGTGAGGGCGGCCGGCGCACCGTCTTAGGGCAAAAATCCA
This sequence comes from Janthinobacterium sp. SUN176, assembly GCF_030587335.1. Lineage (NCBI taxonomy): Bacteria > Pseudomonadati > Pseudomonadota > Betaproteobacteria > Burkholderiales > Oxalobacteraceae > Janthinobacterium > Janthinobacterium sp. SUN176. Next base: position 462,485 of record NZ_JAPWIA010000001.1, read on the forward strand.
GGGGAAAGATTCGGAAAAGATTCGGAAAAGATTCGCTTTATTCATTTGATAACTTGTTCAGTCCTGTCCGATGCAATACCCCGGGCTTTGTTATGATGGTGGTTTTGATCCACGCGAAACCCGTCATGTTCGAATTTCTCTTCAAGCGTTCTGCCAGCAAGACTGCCGTACCCGACCCTGTCGTGGCAGAACAGGCCGCCGCCTCGGCGCAGAGCGCATCGCGCCGCGCCGAACAGGTGGCGCGTGCCCATGCCGTGGCTGGCGACGAGGCTGCCGCCTTTGAATTCATCGTGTCCAGCGAATTTGCCGATGCCCGTCTGATCGCGGCCGAACACGTCCACGCCTTGCCCCTGCTGGAAAAAGTCCACCACGCCATGCGCAACACGGACCGCCGCGTGGCCAAGCTGATGCAGGGCCGTATCGACCTGATCCGTCATCAGGCTGCCGAGACGCAACGCGCCCAGGCCAGCATCGACACGGCCCAGCGCCTGTTGAACGATGAAAAGCTCAGCCCCAACCAGGTAGCCGAACTGGACCGCCAATGGCAAGTCATCAAGGCCGCGCCGGAACTGGCGACCGCCTTTGCTGCCGCGCGCGCCGCCCTGGCCGCCCGCCTGGAAGCGCAAGTGGTGCTGCAGCGCGCCGTGATCGACGCCGTCGCCGCTGCACGCGCGCTGGCCAGCAATGGCCAGTCCGCCGGCGAGCTGGCGCAGGCGCTGGCCCGCCTGGACGGGGAACATGCGCAGCATGCGCAATCGCCCGAGCGCGGCTCCTTGCCGAAACACCTGGAAAGCGACTTCGCCCAGGCGCGCGAGCAGGCGCAGTCCGCCCTGCAAGCCTTGCAGCAACACCAGGCCGTGTTCGACGCGCGCCAGGTCGCGCTGGCCGAATGGCAGGCGCAGGACGCCGCCACGCTCGACGTGGATGCCCTGAAGCGCGCATGGCAAGCCCTGCCGCGCCTGCCCGAGTCGCCCTTGTCCGACAGCTTGCAGCAGCAATTTGCGGCCGTGCTGGCCAGCGCGCCGGCGCCCGTGCAGGCGGCAACGCCAGAGGCCTCACCGGCCCATGCGGACCCGGCGCCGCGCAAGCCGCGCGCGGAACACGCGCCCGTGTCGAAAGAAGCGACGGAACAGTTCTTCAAGGTGCTCGACGCCATGGAGGCGGCCCTGCAGGATGGCTTGCTGCACGTGGCTTCCGAGCATGACAAGACCCTGCGCGATAGCAAGCACGGCCGTTTGACACCTGCGCAAGCGGACCGCCTGGCCCATGTGCGCGGAGAATTCAAGCGCCTGGCCGACTGGGCGCGCTGGGGCGGCAATGTGTCGCGCGAGGAATTGGTCAAGGCGGGCGAGGAATTGCCGGCACAGGAACTTCCAATGGCCGAGTTGGCCAAGAAAGTGGGCAGCCTGCGCGAGCGCTGGAAGTCGCTCGATACCTTGTCCGGCCCGGCGCCGAAATCCCTGTGGGAACGTTTCGACGCCGCCTGCAGCCTCGCGTATGCGCCGGCGGCCCAGCATTTCAAGCAATTGGCCGAAGAGCGCCACGGCAACGCGGCCAAGGCCCAGGAACTGATCGCGGAAACGGCGGCCCTGGCGGCCGAAGAAAGCACCGACTGGAAACATGTCGCCTCCGCCTCGCAGCGCCTGCGCCAGGCCTGGACGCGCCTGGGCACCATCGACCGCAAGGAAAAGAAACGCCTGGATACGGAATTCGGTGCCGCGCTGGACGCCCTGTCGAAGCCGCTGGACACGCAGCGCCAGATCGAGACGGCGCGGCGCGAACAATTGATCGTCGAAGTGGGTCTGCTCAAGCCATCGGAGCGCAACACGGTCGACATGCTGAAAGCCTTGCAGGATAAATGGCAGGAACTGGCGAAAGCCCTGCCGCTGGAACGCCGCGCGGAACAGGCGCTGTGGCAGCGTTTCCGCGCCGCCTGCGACGATATCTTTGCCAAGCGCAAGGAAACGGCCCACGCGGCCGACCACGAGCGCCGCGAACACCTGCATGCGCGCGAAGCGCTGTGCGCCACGCTGGAAACGGCCGTCGTGCCCGAGGGCGACGACAAGTCCCGCACGGCCTTCATCCATCACTTGCTGCGCGACACGCGCGCCGCCTGGAACGCCACGGGCCCCGTGCCGCGCGCCAGCGAAGCGAAGATCGAGCAGCGCTACCACGCGGCCGTCGCCGGCGTGCAGGCGCAAGCGGACGCCATCGCCGAACGGGCCGGCGCGGCCCAGGCCAACGCCTTGCGCGACAAGCTGCGCCTGGTGCAATCGCTGGAAGCGTCGCTGGCCGATGGCGGCGCCGATGTCGACGCGCCAGCGTGGAGCGAGCGCTGGAGCGCCTTGCCGCCGCTCGATACGCAATACGAACGCAGCCTGCTGCAGCGCTTTGCCGCCGCCCAGGCCGCGCTGGGCGAGGGCGCTTGCGCCTACGTGCAGCAATTGCAGGCCAACGAGGCCCGCTTGCTCGAGGAGGTCTTGCGCCTGGAAATCGTCGCCGGCGTCGACAGCGGCGCCGAATTTGCCCGCGACCGCCTGAAAATGCAGGTGGAAGTGCTGCAATCGTCGCTGAAATCGGGCCAGAAGCCGCTCACGCAAGTGTCGCAGCTGATGCAGCTGTGCGCGATTGCCGCCGCTACCGATGCGCGCACGGCCAGCCGCATCGAAACCCTGCTGCGCCGTATCGGAGGGCATGCCAAATGAGTACCAGCGTCCGCGTCCAGCAAGCTGATTTTGACTTGAGTCAAGAAATCGCACAATTGCGTGCAGGCAACCCCAAGGTGGGCGCCGTCGTCGGCTTTGTCGGCACGGTGCGCGACATGAACGAGGGGCTGGACGTGGCCGCCATGGAGCTCGAGCATTATCCGGGCATGACGGAAAAGTCCATCGAAGCCATCGTCGAGCAGGCGCGCGCGCGCTGGCCCCTGTCCGGCGCGCTGGTGATCCACCGCGTGGGGCCGTTGTTGCCGCAGGAGCAGATCGTGCTGGTGGCCGTCTCGTCCGCCCACCGGGGCGAGGCGTTCGCCGCCTGCGAGTTCATCATCGACTACCTGAAGACGGAAGCGCCGTTCTGGAAGAAGGAAGATACGCCGGAAGGCGCGCGCTGGGTCGATGCGCGCGACAGCGATGAGACGGCGCTGGACAAATGGGCGACAAAAGCAAGCACCATTTGAATCGTATCTGCCGCGCACGCTAGCATTTGCCCAAATGCAGCGGTTTTCTGCTTTGTGTATGCTTGAAAAGTACTGCCTCACCCCAATTTGGTTAACAACTAATTAACCGGGAGCGCTTTTCATGCGACAAGACAAACTCACTACCAAATTACAGGAAGCCCTGGCCGATGCGCAAAGCTTGGCCGTGGGCAACGACAATCCCTATATCGAACCAGTCCACCTGCTGACGGCCCTGTTGAACCAGGACGACGGCGGCGCCCGTTCGCTCTTGCAGCGGGCCGGCGTCAACGTGGGCGGCCTGTCCAAGGCCCTGGGCGCGTCCATCGAACGCTTGCCGAAGGTGTCGGGCACGGGCGGCGACGTGCAGGTCAGCCGCGAATTCGTGGCTCTGCTGAACCTGGCCGACAAGGAATCGCAAAAGGCGGGCGACCAGTTCGTGTCCAGCGAAATGGTCTTGCTGGCGATGACGGACGACAAGTCCGACTGCGGCAAGCTGGCGCGCGAAAACGGCCTGACCCGCAAGGCGCTGGAAGCGGCCATCGAGGCTGTGCGCGGCGGCAACAAGGTCGATTCGCAAGAAGCCGAAGGCCAGCGCGAAGCCTTGAAAAAATACACGCTGGACCTGACGGAGCGGGCGCGCAAGGGCAAGCTCGACCCTGTGATTGGCCGCGACGATGAAATCCGCCGCACCATCCAGATCCTGCAGCGCCGCAGCAAGAACAACCCCGTGCTGATCGGCGAACCGGGCGTGGGCAAGACGGCCATCGTCGAAGGCCTGGCGCAGCGCATCGTCAACGGCGAAGTGCCGGAATCGCTGAAAGGCAAGCGCGTACTGTCGCTGGACATGGCCGCCTTGCTGGCTGGCGCGAAATTCCGCGGCGAATTCGAGGAGCGCCTGAAATCCGTGCTGAAGGAACTGGCCATGGATGAAGGGCAAACCATCGTCTTCATCGATGAAATGCACACCATGGTGGGCGCGGGCAAGGCCGAAGGCGCGATGGATGCCGGCAATATGCTGAAACCGGCGCTGGCGCGCGGCGAACTGCACTGTGTGGGCGCGACCACCCTGGACGAGTACCGCAAGTACATCGAGAAGGATGCCGCGCTGGAACGCCGCTTCCAGAAAGTGCTCGTCGACGAACCGACCGTGGAGGCGACCATCGCCATCCTGCGCGGCTTGCAGGATAAATATGCGCTGCACCACAAGGTGGAAATCACGGACGCGGCCATCATTGCCGCCGCCGAGCTGTCGCACCGCTATATCACGGACCGTTTCCTGCCCGACAAGGCGATCGACCTGATCGATGAAGCGGCGGCGAAGATCAAGATCGAGATCGATTCGAAGCCGGAAGTGATGGACAAGCTGGAACGCCGTTTGATCCAGCTCAAGATCGAGCGCGAAGCTGTCAAGAAGGAAAAGGACGAAGCGTCGTTGCGCCGCCTGGCCTTGATCGAGGAAGAGATCGTCAAGCTGCAGCGCGAATACAATGACTTCGAGGAAATCCTGAAGGCGGAAAAAGCCGTGGTGCAGGGCAGCACGCACATCAAGGAAGAGATCGAGCACCTCAAGCTGCAGATGGAGCAAGCCACGCGCGAGAGCAATTGGCAGAAAGTGTCGGAATTGCAATACGGCAAGCTGCCGCAGCTGGAAGCCCAGCTCAAGCAGGCTGACAGCGGCATCCCGAAACTCGACCCTGACCAGCCGAAACTGCTGCGCACGGAAGTGGGCGCCGAGGAAATCGCCGAAGTGGTGTCGCGCGCGACGGGTATCCCCGTGTCGCGCATGATGCAGGGCGAGCGCGACAAGCTGCTGCACATCGAAGAGAAGCTGCATGAGCGCGTCGTGGGCCAGGATGAAGCGATCACGGCCGTGGCTGACGCCATCCGCCGTTCGCGCGCCGGCCTCTCCGACCCGAACCGTCCATATGGTTCCTTCATGTTCCTGGGACCGACGGGTGTCGGCAAGACCGAGCTGAGCAAGGCGCTGGCGACTTTCCTGTTCGATACGGAAGAATCGATGATCCGCATCGACATGAGCGAGTTCATGGAGAAGCATTCCGTGGCCCGCTTGATCGGCGCGCCACCGGGCTACGTGGGCTACGACGAGGGCGGCTACCTGACGGAAGCCGTGCGCCGCAAGCCGTACAGCGTGATCCTGCTCGACGAAGTGGAAAAGGCGCATGCCGACGTCTTCAACGTGCTGCTGCAAGTGCTCGACGATGGACGCATGACGGATGGCCAGGGCCGCACGGTGGACTTCAAGAATACCGTCATCATCATGACCTCGAACCTGGGTTCGCATAAAATCCAGGCCATGGAAAGCGATGATCCCGGTGTCGTGAAGCTGGCCGTGATGGCCGAGGTACGCTCGCACTTCCGTCCCGAGTTCGTCAACCGTATCGACGAAATCGTCGTGTTCCACGGCCTCGACGAGAAAAACATCGGCGCGATCGCGAAGATCCAGCTGAAGATCCTCGAAGAACGCCTTGCGCGCATGGACATGGCGCTGAGCTTGACGGACGCGGCCTTGCAGCAGATCGCCGAGGCGGGCTACGACCCGGTGTATGGCGCCCGTCCGCTGAAGCGGGCGATCCAGCAGCAGATCGAAAATCCGCTGTCGAAGCTGATTCTGGAAGGCAAGTTCGGCCCGAAAGACGAAATCCGCATCGACGCCCAGAACGGCAACCTCGTATTTACGGGGGCGCAAGTGGGGCTGGACAAGGTGTAATGTTGCTTGGGGTCTGACCCCGGCAGTGAAAGCAGGGCGGTATCAGGCTAGACCTGATGCCGCCCTTCTTGTTATGATCGGCACTATTTTCTGACTAATTCCGGAGGCGGTACGATGGCAAACACATGGCAAGCAGGGCGGCGCATTGGAGTGGGATTGGCCTTGGCGGCGGCCGTACTGGCCTTGCCTGGCCAAGCTCAGGCTCAGGAAGAAAAGGTCCTGAACATCTATAACTGGTCAGACTATATCGGCGACGATACGATCAAGAATTTTGAGAAGGAAACGGGCATCAAGGTACGCTACGACGTTTTCGACAATAACGAAATCCTCAATGCGAAACTGGTGGCGGGCAAGTCTGGCTACGACATCGTCGTGCCGACGGCCCAGTGGGCACGCCTGCAGATCGATGCGGGCCTGTTGCGCAAGCTCGACAAGAGCAAGTTGACGAATTTGGGCAACCTGGACCAGAACCTGCAGGCCAAGCTGTCGAAGATCGACCCGAACAACGATTACCTGGTCGACTGGCTGTGGGGCTATACGACGGTGGGCATCAACGTCAACAAGGTCAAGGCGGCGCTGGGCGGCATGCCCATGCCTGACAACGCCTGGGACCTGATCTTCGACCCGAAATACGCGGCGAAGCTGAAATCGTGCGGCGTGTCCTTCCTCGATTCGCCGTCGGAAGTGCTGCCGGCCGCGTTGCAATACCTGGGCAAGCCCGCGTACTCGAAAGCGGCCGCCGATTACCAGGAAGCGGGCAAGGTGCTGCAGGCGATCCGTCCCTACGTGACCCTGTTCAGCTCATCCGGCTACATCAACGACATGGCCAACGGTTCCGTCTGCGTCGCGCTGGGCTGGTCGGGCGACATCAATATTGCGCGCCAGCGCGCCATCGATGCGAAAAACGGCAATGTGATCCAGGTGCTGGTGCCGAAGACGGCCGCCCTGATGTTCGATACCATGGCCATCCCCGCCGACGCGCCCCATCCGAGCAACGCGCACCTGTTCATTAACTATATTTTGCGCCCGCAAGTGCATGCCAGCCTGAGCAACAAGGTGTTCTACGCGAATCCGAATCCGGCCAGCATCAAATATGTGCGCAAGGACATCGGTGAAAACAAGGCCATCTTCCTGTCGGACGCCGACAAGCAGCGCATGGCCGCACCGGAAGCGACCACGGCAGATATCCGCCGCTTGATGACGCGTATCTATACGAAGTTCAAGACGGGAGTGTAAGGCGGGAGTGTAAAAACAAGGATGGCGCGAGGGACGGGCCTGTAGGCCGTCGCTGGCGCCATGCGATATTGCCGAGGCGAACACTACTCGTGGTAGCGATCCATCAGCTTGTGGTGACTGCCGCGCATTTCTTCGATCAGTTCAAAGGCGACGAAGCCGATGATGGCGGCGAAGATGGCGATGAAGAGAAAAACGACGAAGGTTAACATGGTCTTTCAGCCGCCGTTGGACGGCTGTCCGCTGGGTTGCTCAATGTGCCAGAGCAGCGCTCCAACACGTAGTTGATGCAATTAAACTCTAGCAGATCGGCAGCGCTTTACAAGGCCGCCGAGTTGTAATTCCTGCTAGTATTTGTCCCAGCGCACTTTTTGCGCATTTTCTCTATTTCACCACCAGATCGTGCGCCATCACGGCCTTCAGATATACACTGATGGGGGCGCCTGGTGCGCGCTGCGAGAACCCGTCCATCCTTGCGCTGGCCTTGCGCAGTTCCCTGCTCGAGCACCGTTATTTCACCACCAGATCATGCGCCATCACGGCTTTCAAATAAACACTGATCGGGTCGCCTGGTTCGCGCTGGGAGAACCACCACGCGCTGGCCTTGCGCAGTTCCCATTCCTGCTCTTCTCCCGTCAATAGCAGGGCGGCGGCCTGGCCCAGGGTGGGCTGGTGGCCGACGATGAGCACGGTTTCCTTGCCGCCGGGCCAGTTGGCCGCCTTCAGGATATCCTCCGCCTCGGCGCCGGGCGCCAGTTCCGGCATCAGCTTGAACTTGCGCCCCAGCGCTTCCGCCGTTTGCAGGGTGCGCAGGGCGGGGCTGACGAGGATACGGCAATTTTCCGGTAGTTGCGAGGCCAGCCATTCCCCCATGCGGCGCGCCTGTTTCTGGCCTTTGACGGTCAGGGCGCGTTCGAGGTCGGGGACGCCCGGCTCGGCTTCTGCGTGTCGCCACAAGATGAGATCCATGCTGTGCTCCTCTGTGTAGAATTGCCTATTCGCCGACCTCCGCGCCCGGCGTGCCCAGTGAATGCATCAAATACTGCTGGGCACTGAACGGCGTTTGCTTGCCGCGCGGCTTGCGGCGCGCGTAATGGCCCGTCGGCTCCAGTTCCCATGCATTGGTATTATCCTTCAAATACGGATTCAGGCCCTCGGCGATCACGCGCCGCTTCAGCGCCCGGTCCAGCACGGGGAAGGCCACTTCCACCCTGCGGAACAGGTTGCGGCTCATCCAGTCGGCGCTGGCCAGGTAGACATCGTGCGCCAGGTCGTTGCGGAAGTAGTAAATGCGGCTGTGTTCGAGGAAACGGCCGATCACGGAGCGCACCTTGATGTTTTCCGACAGGCCAGGCACGCCCGGCTTCAGGGTGCAGGCGCCGCGCACGATCAGGTCGATCTTCACGCCATCGGTCGAGGCCGCATACAGGGCGCGGATCACGGATTCATCCACCAGCGCGTTGACTTTCACGATGATGCGCCCGCGCCGGCCCGAACGGGCGATCTTCGCCTCGTTGCGGATGGCCTTGATGATCTCGCTTTGCAGGCCGAACGGGGCCAGCCACAAATGGTTCAGGTTGTGCGGCTTGGTCAGGCTGGTCAGGTGGATGAAGACTTCATTGACTTCCACGGCCAGGTCCTGGTTGGCCGTCAGCAAGCCGAAGTCCGTGTACAGCTTGGTTGTCGTGGGATGGTAGTTGCCGGTACCCAAGTGGGCGTAGAAGCGCAAGGAGCCTTCTTCGCGGCGGATGACGAGCGCCACCTTGGCATGGGTTTTCAGGCCCACGACGCCGTACACGACTTGCGCGCCGGCTTGCTCGAGCTTGTCGGCCCAGTTGATATTGGCTTCTTCGTCGAAACGCGCCATCAATTCCACGATGACGGTCACTTCCTTGCCCATCTTCGCCGCCGTAATGAGCGACTCCATCAGGTCCGAGTTCATGCCCGTGCGGTAAATCGTTTGCTTGATGGCGACGACGGACGGGTCGTAGGCGGCGCTGCGGATGAAGTCGATGACCGTCTGGAACGACTGGTAGGGGTGGTGCAGCAGGATGTCGTGCTTGGTCAGCGCGGCAAAGATGTCGTTGCCGATGGCTTTGTGCGCGAGGCCGGGGAAGAACGGCGGGAAGCGCAGCTCGGGCTGCTTGACGTGGTCGATCATTTCCGACAGGCGCACCAGGTTCACGGGGCCGTTGACGCGGTACAAGCGGCTTTGATCCAGATTAAACTGGTCGAGCAGGAACTGCGACAATTCTGGCGGGCAATTACGCGCCACTTCCAGGCGCACGGAGGTGCCGAACTGGCGACCCACCAGCTCGCCTTTCAGTGCCTGGCGCAAATTCTTGACTTCATCCTCGTCGACCCACAGGTCGCTGTCGCGCGTGACCCGGAATTGCGAATAGGCAATCACTTCGCGTCCGGCGAACAAGTCCGAGATATGCGCATGGATGACGGAGGATAATAAACAGAAGGACACGCCATCGCCGGAAATCTCGTCCGGCAGCTTGATGACGCGTGGCAAGACGCGGGGCGCCTTGACGATGGCGATCGCCGTGCCGCGGCCGAACGCATCCTTGCCGCTCAGCGAGACGATGAAATTGAGACTCTTGTTGACGACCTGCGGGAACGGGTGGGCCGGGTCGAGGCCGATCGGCGTCAGCAGGGGACGCACTTCGCGGTCGAAATATTCCTTCACCCACGCGCGCTGCGCCTCGTTGCGGTCGCTGTCGCGCAGCAAATGCACGCCCGCTTCGCGCAGGGCCGGCAAGACGTCGTTATTTAATATCTCGTACTGGCGTTCCACCAGCGCATGGCATTCCTTGCCGATGCGCTCCAGGTTGGCCGCCAGGGCAGGGTGGCCGGCCAGCGAACCGCCGATGCTGCCGGCCGCCAGCAGGCTGGCCACGCGCACCTCGAAAAACTCATCCATATTACTGCTGACGATGCACAGGTAGCGCAGGCGCTCGAGCAGCGGAATGTTCGGGTCTTCCGCCTGGGCCATCACGCGCCGGTTGAAAGTCAGTTGCGACAGCTCGCGGTCAAGCAGGATGCCCGATTTGGTCACTTCCGTGTGCAGTTCAGGTTTCATATTCTTTTGTCTTTGCAGATAGTTAATTCTAGCCGTATTTCATCATGTATGACGCGCTGTGAGTGTAATCATGAAATATGACGTAAGCGTGACATAAGCTGTCATAAAGCGTCGCCCGGCCTGTCATTTTTCATGCCGAAAAGGGATATTCTCGGGGCGTAGCCAATTATTTCAGGATTTTTTACCCATGTCATAAAGCTGTCATATTCGCTTGCTAGACTGCGCAGCATTCAACCGGGACTTTGAGCCCTAACAACCCTGAGGACTTGATATGCAAATGAAGCAAATGTTCAAATTTATCGTCGTGGGTGCTTCGGCAGCGATGGCATTTTCTTCCGCTTCCGTCATGGCGGCAGATATGACAGGTGCTGGCGCAACCTTCCCGTACCCTATCTACGCCAAATGGGCTGAGACGTACAAAGCCAACACCGGCAACGGCCTGAACTACCAGTCCGTCGGTTCCGGCGCCGGCATCAAGCAAATCAAGGCCAAGACTGTTGAATTCGGCGCCTCGGACATGCCTTTGAAGGCAGAAGAGCTGGAAGAAGCGGGCCTGATGCAGTTCCCGGCCATCATGGGCGGCGTGGTCACCATCGTCAACCTGGACGGCGTAACCCCAGGCCAGCTGAAAATGACGGGTAAAGTCGTTGGCGACATCTACCTGGGCAAGATCACCAAGTGGAGCGCGCCGGAAATCGCCGCACTGAACACGGGCGTCAAGCTGCCGGACACGGAAATTACCGTGGTACACCGCGCCGACGGTTCGGGCACGTCTTTCCTGTTCACCGACTTCCTGTCGAAAACCAACCCGGAATTCAAATCGAAAATCGGTGCTGGCTCGGCTGTGAAATGGGCCGTGGGCGTGGGCGGCAAGGGTAACGAAGGCGTCGCCGCCAACGTGCAGCGTATCAAGGGTTCGATCGGCTACGTCGAGTGGGCTTACGCCAAGAAAAACAAGATGTCGCACACCCAGCTGCAAAACAAGGATGGCAACTACCTGCAACCTGACGACGAAAACTTCAAGGCAGCAGCCGCTTCGGCACCTTGGACGCAAACCCCGGGCTTCGGCGTGGTTCTGACCGACCAAGCTGGCAAGAACAGCTGGCCGATCACCGGCGTGTCGTTCATCCTGATGCACAAGGTCCAGGCTGATGCAGCCAAGGCCAAGGAAGTCCTGAAATTCTTCGACTGGGCCTACAAAAACGGCGGCCCAGCTGCCGTCGAACTGGACTACGTGCCAATGCCGGCATCGGTCGTGAAACTGGTGCAAGAGTCGTGGAAAGCCAACCTGAAAGACGCATCGGGCAAGTCGATCTACTGATCCGATAGTCTGCATGCCTGACTAAGTACCCATCCTTGCCCCCGCCAGCAGCACGGCGGCGGGGCAGGGAGTTAGCCAGGACCGCCCGCAAGCCCTTGCAGACGGTCCTGGCTAAAGAAGCAACAATAAAACAAGAGTTCAAAATAGCGACACCGGCAGTACCACCCACATCTGGCACAATATGAGCGCACAATCTACCTCCTCCACGATCCCCATGCCAGGCGGCACCATGACCGATTCCATCAGTCACGCGCAAATGCTTTCCACCATGCGCAAGCAGCGCATCCAGGATTTTCTGTTCCACAAGGTGACGATGCTGTTCGCCCTGTCGGTGCTGATCGTCCTGGTCGGCATCATCATTTCGCTGATCATGGAATCGATACCGGCCTTCCAGACCTTCGGCCTGCATTTCATCGTGTCCGCGGAATGGGATCCTGTCAATGACCAGTACGGCGCCCTGATCCCCATCATCGGCACCCTGGTGACGTCCGTCATCGCCTTGCTGATCGCCTTTCCCGTCAGCTTCGGCATCGCCCTGTTCCTCACGGAAATTTGCCCGGCCTGGCTGCGTCGCCCGCTGGGCACGGCTGTCGAGCTGCTGGCCGGCGTGCCATCGATCATCTACGGCATCTGGGGCCTGTTCGTCTTCGCGCCCCTGTTCGCCGACCACGTCCAGCCTTTGCTGAAAGCCACCCTGGGCAACGTCCCCGTCATCGGCCAGCTGTTCAGCGGCCCCATGATGGGCATCGGCTTGCTGACGGCCGGCCTGGTGCTGGCCATCATGATCATCCCCTTCATCGCTTCCGTGATGCGCGACGTGTTCGAGATCGTGCCTGCCGTGCTGAAGGAATCCGCCTACGGCCTGGGTTGCACGCGCTGGGAAGTGGTGCGCAAGATTGTCTTGCCTTACACCAAGACCGGCGTCGTCGGCGGCGTCATGCTGGGCCTGGGCCGCGCGCTGGGCGAGACCATGGCCGTCACCTTCGTCATCGGCAACGCGAACAAGCTGTCGTGGTCGCTGTTTGCCGCCGGTAACAGCATCACCTCGCTGCTGGCGAACGAATTCGGCGAAGCGCAATCGGCGCTGCACGTGTCCTCGCTGTTCTCGCTGGCACTGATCCTGTTTGTCATCACCTTTATCGTCTTATCCGCCGCCAAGCTGATGCTGGCTGGCATGTCCCGCAAGGAAGGCACGAAATGAGCCAAGTAAGCACTCTCGACGTTCCGGCCAAGCCGGCCATGAACCCCGTCTACCGCAAGCGCCTGCTGATGCATCGTGTCGGCATCGCCCTGTCGGTGGCCGCCATGGCCCTGGGCCTGGCCGTGCTCGTGTGGATCCTGTTCACCCTGGTGATCAAGGGTTTCGGCGCCTTGTCCGTCGACCTGTTCACGCAAACGACGCCGGCTCCCGGCAGCGAAGGCGGCGGCCTGATCAATGCCATCGTCGGCAGCGCCCTGATGGTGGGCCTGGCAACCGTCGTCAGCACCCCGATCGGCATCCTGGCCGGCATCTACCTGGCCGAATACGGCGAAGAAAACAAGCTGGCGCAAGTGACGCGTTTTGTGACGGACATCATGCTGTCGGCACCATCGATCGTCATCGGCCTGTTCGTGTATGCGCTGTACGTGGCCCACGTGAAACACTTCTCCGGCTACGCGGGCGCCATCGCGCTGTCGCTGATCGCCGTGCCGGTGGTGGTGCGCACGACGGACAATATGCTGCGTCTGGTGCCGAACAGCCTGCTGGAAGCCGCGTTTGCCCTGGGCGCGCCGCGCTGGAAGGTCGCCACCCTGGTGCGCTTGCGCGCCGTCAAGGCCGGCGTCATCACCGGCGTACTGCTGGCATTGGCCCGCATCGCCGGCGAAACGGCACCGCTGCTGTTCACGGCCCTGAATAACCAGTTCCAAAGCTTCAACATGAATGCGCCGATGGCCAACTTGCCGTCCGTCATCGCATCGTTTGCGATGAGCCCGTACGACAACTGGCGCTCGCTGGCCTGGGGCGGCGCACTGCTGATCACCTTCAGCGTGCTGGCCCTGAATATCCTGTCGCGCACCGTGTTCAGCCAAAAAGTCCCTAATTAAACAGATACCGAGCGAAGCGAACCCATATGAATACGCAAATGAATCCAGCACAAGACCTGGCACCAAAGAAAAAAACCATCGAAATTTCGGGCCTGAACTTTTTTTACGGCAAAACGCAAAGCTTGCATAACGTCAACCTGGACATCCACGAAAAGAAGGTTACCGCTTTCATCGGCCCGTCCGGTTGCGGTAAATCAACCCTGCTGCGCACCCTGAACCGCATGTACGACCTGTACCCGGGTCAGCGCGCGGAAGGCTCGATCCTGTACCGCGGCCGCAACGTGCTCGACGCCGACCAGGACGTCAACATGCTGCGCGCCAAGGTCGGCATGGTGTTCCAGAAGCCGACGCCGTTCCCCATGTCCGTGTACGACAACATCGCTTTCGGCGTGCGCTTGTATGAAGACCTGTCGAAGGGCGAGATGGACGAGCGCGTCGAGTGGGCCCTGAAAAAGGCCGCGCTGTGGGGCGAAGTCAAGGATAAGCTGAGCAAGAGCGGCCTGTCGCTGTCGGGCGGCCAGCAGCAGCGTTTGTGCATCGCGCGCGGCGTGGCCGTGAAGCCGGACGTCTTGCTGCTCGACGAGCCGACCTCGGCGCTGGACCCGATCTCGACGTCGAAAGTGGAAGAGCTGATCAGCGAATTGAAACAGGATTACACGATCGCCATCGTGACGCACAATATGCAGCAGGCGGCGCGCTGCTCCGACTACACGGCCTATATGTATCTGGGCGAGCTGGTGGAATTCGGCGAAACGGACCAGATCTTCATGAATCCGGCCCGCAAGGAAACGCAGGATTACATCACGGGCCGCTTCGGCTGATCCGCCCCGCGCATACACAACAACTGAATACGGAGAGACAGCATGATAGGCGAACATTCATCCAAGCAATACGACAACGAACTCGAAGCGATCCGCTCGAAAGTGCTCCTGATGGGCGGCATCGTTGAAACCCAGTTCCTCGACGCGATGACGTGCTTCCGCATCGGCAATCCGGAACGCGCCGACCGCGTGATGCGCGAAGACGACGTCGTCAACCAGCTGGAAGTGTCGCTGGACGACGCCTGCAGCCATCTGATCGTGCGCCGCCAGCCGGCCGCCAACGATTTGCGCACCATCATGGCCACCATCAAGGTGATTACCGACCTCGAGCGCGTAGGCGACGAGGCGACGAAAATCGCCCGCGTGGCGAAGAATCTGCACAAGCGCGGCAACGGCGTCGTCAACCATTACGAAATGGTGCGCGGCATTGCCAACACGGCTACCGACATGCTGCACGATGCGCTGGACGCGTTCGCGCGCAACGATGGCAAGCAAGCCTTACAATTAATTGCACAAGATGCCATCATCGACCATGAGTTTCGGTCTATCATGCGCAACTTGATAACCTTTATGATGGAAGACCCGCGCACGATTTCGGCGGCGCTCGATACCCTGTGGGTGGCCAAGGCCATCGAACGGATCGGCGACCATGCGAAAAACATCGCCGAATACGTGATTTACGTGGTTGAAGGCAAGGACATCCGCCACACCAAGGTGGCTGCTCCCGCCATTTCCGAGGAGCTCCCTGAGTAAGCTTTATGGCATCTGATAAAACCACGGTATTGATTGTTGAAGATGAGCCGGCCATCGTTGAACTGGTGACCTATTCGCTGCGCGAATCCGGCTGGAATTGCTGTTCTGTACAAAACGTCGCCGATGCCTGGGAATTCATCCAGCACCGCACGCCGCACCTGATCCTGCTGGACTGGATGCTGCCGGATCAGACGGGCTTGCGCCTGCTGTCGCGCATCCGCGCCGACCGCAATTTCGCCGCCATCCCCGTCATCATGCTCACCGCCAAGAGCATGGAAGAAGACAAGCTGGCCGGCTTGAACAGCGGGGCCGACGATTACGTCACCAAGCCGTTCTCGCCGCGCGAGCTGCTGGCCCGCGCCAAGGCATTGCTGCGACGCAAGAGTCCGGAACACGCGCAGGCGCCCATGCGCGCCGGCAACGTGGCCCTGGACCCCGTCAGCTGCACCGTGATGATGGATGAACAGAAGATCGATATCGGCCATGCCGAATACAAGCTGCTGAAATTCCTGCTGGCCCATCCGGAACGCGTGTTTTCGCGCAGCCAGCTGCTCGACAAGGTGTGGGGCGACCATGTGGTGATCGAGGAACGCACGGTCGATGTCCACGTATTGCGCTTGCGCAAAGCCTTGAAAGAGGCGGAAAGCCTGATCAAGACGGTGCGCAGCGTCGGCTACATGTTGTCTGAAAAGTAAAGTTTGACTCTATGAATCCGAAATTGCTGTTCTGGGTACCGGCCGCCCTGCGCATGGTGCTGGCGCTGCTGGGCGTGGCCGTCGTCTGGTATCTGTTTGGCGCCACATATGCGCTGGGCATCGCCTTCGTGCTGATGGCCATGATGGTGTTCGTGCAGCTGTCGTATCTGTTCCAGCTGAGTAACTGGCTGGACAATCCGCAAAGCGCCAAGCTGCCCGACGGCTGGGGCGCCTGGACCAGCATTTTCGCGCGCCTGTACCGCATGCGCCGCGACGACGAGAAAAACCAGGCAGAGCTGACGGAATGGCTGGCGCGTTTCCGCCAGGCCATGCACCTGCTGCCCGACGGCGTCGTCATCATGGATGACGTGCTGTTCCTCGAATGGTGCAATCCTGCCGCCGAGAAACACCTGGGCCTCACGCACGAGCGCGACAAGGGCATGCGCGTGACGAACCTGATCCGCAGCCCCGAGTTCATGGATTACATCATCCTGGGCCGCTACGACCAGCCGCTGACGATCACCTTCCGCAACCGTAAGCTGATCGTGCAGATCATTCCATTCGAAAACCGCCGCCAGATTCTCGTCACGCACGATGTGACGGAGACGGAACGCATCGAAATGATGCGCCGCGACTTCATCGCCAACGCCTCGCATGAGCTGCGCACGCCGCTCACCGTCATCGTGGGCTTCCTGGAAATCGCTTCCGCCGAGCTGGACCTGGACGCCGCCACGCGCGCCGCCCACCTCAAGCTGATGACGGAGCAGGGCCACCGCATGCAGCATCTGATCGAGGACATGCTGACCCTGTCGCGCCTGGAATCGGTCGACTATCCGCTGCGTCCCGAACCGGTGGATATCAAGAAACTCATGCAGCAAGTCTTGCGCGACGCCAAAGGTTTGTCGGCCGGCAAGCATGAAGTGACCATGGAATGCAACGGTCCCGACGTGCTGGGCAGCTACGACGAGCTGTATAGCGCGTTTGGCAACCTGGCGTCGAACGCCGTGCGCTACACGCCGGCCGGCGGCACCATCACCCTGCGCTGGCAGGATGGTCCGGCCGGTCCGCAATTCATCGCGCAAGATACGGGCATCGGCATCAGCCAGGAACATATTTCGCGCCTGACGGAACGTTTCTACCGCGTCGACAAGAGCCGTTCGCGCGAAACCCAGGGCACGGGCCTGGGCCTGGCCATCGTCAAGCACGTGCTGCTGCGCCACGGCGGGACCCTGGCCATCCAGTCCGTGGCCGACAAGGGCAGCAGTTTTATTGTCAGCATGCCAAAATCGGTCGTCACGCCGCTGCAGGGCGAGCTGCTGGTCAAGTAGGCTGGGGGGCATGGCCCCCCATGTTTCCTGCGCGACTAGTGCAAGGTTGGCATAAGTCGTTACAATCAGGCCATGACTTTAATCAACGCCTCTTTTCGCCACGCCGGCGCGCAGCAACTGGCCCAGTCGCTGCAGGCCGCGCGCCAGGATACGCTTTCCCTGTTCGACTGTTATGTTACTGCCGGCCTGGACGTGGTGGCCGGCATGCCGCGCCACTCGCGGCTCACGCCGCCCTTGTGGCAACTCGCGCAGATCGCCTGGTTTGCCGAGTGGTTCATCCTGCGCGAAGCCGCTACCAGCCACCCGGCCGACGCCATTTATAACTCCCTGCTGACGCGTGGCGACGACTTGTTCGACGCGAACATGGTGGAGCACCGCGCGCGCTGGAAGCTGGAACTGCCCAGTCCGGGCGCCGTGAAGACGTATTGCCGCGAAGTACTCGACCGGGTGCTGGACAAACTCTCGCGCGAAGCCAATGTCGACAGCGCCCTGGCGCCGTACCGGCTGGCTCTGGCGCATGAAGACTTGTGCGGCGAAGAAATGCTGGCAGGTTTGCAATGGCTGGGCCTGGAAGCACCGGAGTCCCTGTCGGCCAGCCCGGCCTTGCCGCCGGGCGCGGGCGAGATCGCGTTTCCTGGGGGCACCATCGAACTGGGCTCGCCGCGCGGGACCGGTTTTGCCTTCGACAATGAATCGCCGCCCTACAGTTGCTACGTGGCGCCGTTTTCCATCGATGCCTGCGCCGTATCCAACGCCCAGTATGCCGATTTTGTCGCGGACGGCGGCTACCAGAACCGCCAGTTCTGGAGCGCTGCCGGCAGCGCCTGGCTGATGCAGCAGGAGCGCTCGTCGCCCCTGTACTGGCTGCGCGAAGCGACACAGTGGCGCACCATGCGTTTCGGCCAGCGCACGACCTTGCCGCCGAACGAAGCCGTGCGCCACATCAACCTGTTTGAAGCGCAGGCGTACTGCGCCTGGGCGGGGCGCCGCCTGGCGACCGAGGCGGAATGGGAGTATGCTGCGTTGTCCGGCCATCCGCGCTTTCACTGGGGCCAGGTGTGGGAGTGGACGGCGACGCCGTTCGAGCCGTATCCGGGCTTTGCGGTGGATGCCTGGCGCGAATATTCCGCGCCGTATTTCATGCAGCACCAGGTGCTGCGTGGCGCCGCCTTCGCCACGCCGCCGCGCCTGCATTCGGCCCGCATGCGCGCCTTCCACGCGCCCGAGCGGGGCGACGTCTTTGCCGGCCTGCGCACCTGCGCCTGGTAAGTCCCGGGACAGCCAGCCGCTACCCTTTTCAGGAATACTTTTGAGTACAGATAACGCCCCGCAGTTCATTCCCAAACGCATCACGCCCACGCCGGAACAGGTCGCCATCCAGACGGCGCAAAAGAAAGTGGTGCTGATCGACGCCAATGCCGGCGCGGCCAAGACGACGACCCTGGCCCTGCGCCTGGCCGAGGCGCTGCACCGGGGGCGCGCGCCCGAACGCATGCTGGCCCTCGTATTCACCGAGGCGGCGCGCGTGGCCCTGCGCCAGCGCTTGCTGGAAGTGGGCGTGCCGCTGGGTGTCGTCAAGCGCCTGACCATCGACACCTTCGACGCCTTTGCCGCCAAGGTGCTGTTGCAGCTGGAAAACATGCAGGTGGCAGCCATGCGCAGCGATGAAGAGTTGCGCCCGGTTGCCTGGGAAGCACTGGAAGTCGTGTCGGAAAAGTATGCTCACCGTTATCCGCTGGAAATCAATACGACCAACGGGGCGATCGCCGAGTTTTTGAAACTGCAATTGCGCACCAAGGCGCGCCTGGATTTCCAGAATCCCGACTTCGAGAGCAATTCCCTGGATGACAACCTGGAGCTGCTGGGCATGTCGCGCACGCATTATCTGTGGCTGCGCGAATACGAAGGCTTGCGCGGCGCCGACACGGGCGATATCCAGTTCCGCGCCCCGTTCGACGCCACCTACGACCTCGTGCGCATGCTCGACGGCGATGAGCCGCTGCGCCAGCAATTGCCCGCCTTCCAGATCATCGTCGCCGATGAATTGCACGATTTGAACGAAGCGTCGTTCCGGCTGCTGACCATGCTGATACGCCGCGGCAACGCGTTTTTCTGCGGCGCGGGCGACAAGGACCAGGTCATCTACACGTGGTCGGGCGCCGACCACCGCTTCCTGCGCCAGCGCTTCGAACAGGAATTCCCCGCCTTGCAGCGCTTGCCGCTGACGGCCTCCTACCGCTACGGCCCGCAGCTGGCGCACGCCGTGGGTGTGCTGAAAAACAAGGCCAGCGTCTCGGCCCTGTCGCGCGCCACCCACATCGAGCTGCTCGAGTACGACCATGCGCAGCCGCAAGCGTGCAGCGCCCAGCTGATCGCCGCGCTCGAGCACGCGCATGCGGGCACGACGGCCATCTTGCTGCGCGACCGCGACCAGGCGATCCGCGTGGAAACGGCGCTGTTCCAGAGCGGCATCGCGTATGGCCTGGTGGACATGAACAGCTATCTGCTGAGCCTGGAGGTGCTGATGCTGCGCGGCATGGTCGCCATCGCCCGCAAGGACTTGCACGCGATCAAGAGCGGCCCCCGCCGCGGCGAAATCCTCGAAGCCCTCGTGGCCTTCGCGGAAATCCCGTTTACGCGCACGGAATTGCAGCAAGCCAAGGCCGACGTGGCCAACTATCCCGACTTGTTGGAAGGTTTCCTGACGAACCAGCTGGCCAAGTCGCAGAACCAGGACAAGGCGGCGCTGACCCTGGCCGCCGTCGACTACCTGCGCGCACTGCCTCCCGACGCCCTGGCGGGCGATGCCTTGCAGCACATTTTTGACTTGATGCAGCTGGAACAGACGGCGCGCCGCATCTATGTCGACCCGGCGCAGGCGCGGGTCGTCGCCCGTTCCCTGCACGGTTTCATTGCCGTGTGCCGCGAAGCGGGCGTGGCGCTGGGCGGCTTTGCCGGCTGGCTGGGCGAGATGGAAGACGCCGTGACGGTTTCGACCGGCAAGGCCAAACTCGTCATCGCCTGCATCGACCAGATCAAGGGCCTCGAATACAACCACGTGATTTTGCCCTACCTGGCCGTCGACGAATTCCCGCGCAGCAAGACCGACCCGCTGGAAGAGGAAAACCGTTTCTATGTGGCCGCCACCCGCGCGCGCGACAGGCTCACCTTGCTGACGCCGCAAGACCCTGCTTACCAGAGCCGCTACATCGCCGCCTTGCAGCTCAAACAGAAGATTGTTGCGCCCAAGTCATAGATCTTTTGCCCTGCGGCTGCTTTTTGCGAAAGACGAAAGCGGGCATACTGGACTGGTGTGATTCACAGCAATCTAACCAGACAGGGAGCAGGATATGAAAGTATTTTTGACAGGCGCAGCAGGTTTCATCGGCAGTTCCATCGCGGCGGGCCTCGTGCGCGCCGGCCATCAGGTCACGGGCCTCGTGCGCAAACCGGAACAGGTGGCCGAACTGGCCAAGATCGGCGTGTTGGGCGTGCAGGGCGAGTTGAACGACCGCGCATTGCTCATCGAGCAGGCGAGGGCGGCGGACGCCGTCATCAACGCGGCCAGCAGCGACCACCGGGGCGCCGTCGAGGCGATCCTCGACGCGCTGACTGGCAGCAACAAGCCTTTCCTCCATACCAGCGGTTCGTCCATCGTGGGCGACGCTTCGGGTGGCGAGGGCACGCAGCAGATCTATTATGAAGACAAGTTGCCGGCGCCCACGGCCGACAAGGCGGCCCGCGTCGCCATCGACGACCTGGTGCTGGCCAGCGCAGGCAAGGGCGTGCGCGCCAGTGTGCTGTGCAACACCCTGATCTACGGCCATGGCGCCTTGCCGCGCGACAGCGTGCAACTGCCCCGTCTGCTCAAGCAGGCACGCAAGAGCGGCATCGTGCGCCACGTGGGACCGGGCCGCAACATCTGGTCGAACGTGCATATCGACGACGTCGTCAGCCTGTATTTGCTGGCGCTGGAAAAGTCGCCCGCCGGCACGTTTTACTTTGTCGAATCGGGCGAAGCGGCCTTCCGCGACATGACGGCTGCCATTGCCACGGCACTGGACCTGGGGCCCGCGCAGGATTGGCCGCTGCCCGAGGCGATAGCCGAATGGGGCTACGAGATGGCTTCCTACGGCCTCGGTTCCAACAGCCGCGTGCGCGGCGAGCGGGCGCGCAAGCTGCTGGGCTGGCAGCCGCAGGGACCGTCCGTGCTGGCATGGATCAAGAACGACATGCTGCACCCGCCGCATGCCAGCACCGTTTGATGCAGCTCAGCAAAACCTCATCAGTGTGCGCTAGCGAACGGTGCTTTGTGGCGATCGGGAGTATGATGGCTTTGCTTGGTTGAGACGCACTGCCGTGAAGTTGGCGGCATGTTCGATCTTCCAGCAGGTCAGCCGGTCGCCTCAAGGATCGGCACCAGATTTCCGTCGCCGGCGCGCGTGCGCCATGCGGCTGTGCACTGCAACTCCAGGTCGCGGTGTGGACTGCGAACCCCTTCAAGGCCGGCTCTAGCCGGTCTTTTTTTTGCCCGTTGTTTCCGCCGCCGCGCCATTCACCGCTGTCTTTCCGCCATTCGCCGAAGCGGTGTTTTCCCCCGTCCGAAATCCGCGTATCTTTACGATCAACCAACTTCAAGGGGTGACCGTGAAACCTGAACCAGCTTATTGCCGCCGTACCCAGCTGCTGTGGGGCGTGCTGCTGATCGCCACCGGCGCCATCATCCTGCTGGACCGGCTCGATATGATCTATCTCCACGATTACTATTCACTATGGCATTATTGGCCGGTGATACTGGTCGTTTTCGGCTTGAACAAGCTGCTCACGCCAGTGTCCGCCAAGCAGGTATTGAGCGGTCTGTGGCTGATCTTTTTCGCCGCCTGGTGGTATGTATCGTATGAAGAACTGTGGAACTTGAGTTTTTATAACAGCTGGCCCGCCTTGCTGATCGCCTGGGGCGTGGGCCTCGTGCTGGAGCCGCTGTTGAACAAACATTTTATTGCCTACCGGGAGTCCGAGCATGAAAAATAAACCGCCGCTGCACTCGCCATCGCAGATCGTGCTGGGTGTCATCGTCATCGGCCTGGGACTGTTGTTCCTGCTCGATAACCTCGGTTTCATCGATGTGCGCTACACCTTCCGTTTCTGGCCCACGGCGCTGATCGTGTTTGGCCTGCTGAAACTGTCGCAAAGCCGCAGCGCGAACGGTTATTTATTGGGCGGCATGCTGGTGCTGCTGGGCGTGGCCTGGACCCTCAAGCACATGGGCATCTTCTACATGAACTGGGACTTGCTGTGGCCCCTGCTGATCATCGGCCTGGGCGTGGCCGTGGTGTCGAAGTCCCTGCCCGGCGCGCAGCAGCGCCAGCGCCGCCGGCGCTTTGCCGCACAACAAGATGGAAGCGCTGCGCCCGACTCGTTCGGCCAGGCCAGGAATGGCGCCGTGTCGCTGGACAAGGATGCCGCCGATGCCACTGCGGCGCCCGGCGCTGGCGGCCAGGCGGACGATGACAGCATCATCGAGGTGACGGCCATCCTCGGCGGCTATGTGCGGCGCGTGTCGTCGCAGCGCTTCAAGGGCGGCGATATCAATGTCATCATGGCCGGCTGCGAAATCGACTTGCGCCAGGCGTCGATCGAAGGCGAAGCTGTGCTCAACGTATTTGCCCTGTGCGGCGGCGTCACCATCAAGATTCCGCCCGACTGGAGCGTCGTGCTGCAGGGCACGCCCATCCTCGGCGGCTTCGAAGAAAAGACCATCGTGCCGCCGAACCAGAACAAGCGTCTGTATGTGACGGGCTACGCCATCATGGGCGGCCTGGAAATCCGCAACTAGGCGCGCATGTCGGGGCCCTTGTCGAAGCGGCGCAGCGCCGTGGTGGTGTTCCTGGTCTGCATCGCGCTGGGTCTGGCCCTGGCCTTTATTCTGGCCAGGGTGGCGCACGCGCCCTGGCTCAATGCCGTCGTGCTGGTGGTGCCTGCCACGCTCGTGTATGCGATCGGCTCGGGGTTTTCCGCGTTTTACCTGTGCCGCGCCTACCCCTTGCATGCCCGCCATCCGCTCGCCATCGCCGGCGTGGTGGGCGTGGCGGCCCTGTTTGCGGGCTTGCTGTGGGCCACCCTGCTGCAATTTCTGAATAGCGTCAGCCTGTTGCTGGAGCTGCGCTGGCTGGGCGTGAACCTGACGCAATCGCTGCTGGCCCTGTTCTTCGGCCTGGGCGTGCTGCTGTATTGTCTTGCTGCTGCAGTGCATTATCTGTTGCTGGAATTCGTGCGCGCCAGAATGGCCGAGCAGCGGGGGCTGGAAGCGCAGCTGACGGCGCAGGAAGCGCAATTGCGCATGCTGCGCACGCAAATCGATCCACATTTCCTGTTCAACAGCTTGAACTCCATCAGCGCCTTGACGTCTATCGATGTGGCGGGCGCGCGCCAGATGACGGTGCAACTGGCCAGTTTCTTTCGCCAGAGCCTGAGCCTGGAAGCGCACAAGCACATCACCGTGGAACAGGAACTGGTGTTGATCCGCCATTTTCTTGCCATCGAGCACGTGCGTTTTGGCGAACGCCTGCAAGTGGCGGAAAGCATCGACGCTGCCGCGCTGGCGTGTCTGCTGCCGCCCATGCTGATACAGCCGCTGGTGGAAAATGCCGTCAAGCATGGTATCTGCGGCTTGACGGAGGGCGGCCTGATCGCCATCGAGGCCCGGCGCGCAGGCAGCCTGCTGCAGATCGCCGTGCGCAATCCGGTTGATGCAGATCAAGGGCCTGTTCGCGGCAATGGCGTGGGCCTGGAGAATGTGCGCCAGCGCCTGGCCGGCGCGTATGGCCACGAAGCCAGCGTGCACTGGGGCCGGCGCGACGGCCAGTTCGAAGTGATGATTTCCATGCCGGCGCAGACCGGCGACACGGAGGAAGCATGATGCAGGCAAGAATGCGGGTCGCCATCGTTGACGATGAGTTGCTGGCGCGCAGCGTGTTGCGCGAATACCTGGCGCGCCACGACGATATCGACATCGTGGCCGAGTGCGCCAACGGCTTCGAGGCCGTCAAGGCCATCGCGGAGCTGGAACCGGAACTGGTGTTTCTCGACATCCAGATGCCGCGCCTGGACGGTTTTGAAGTGGCGGAACTGATCGGCGCAAAGACGCGCTTGATCTTTGTCACGGCCTATGACCAGTACGCCTTGAAGGCCTTCGAATGCCATGCGCTGGACTACCTGCTGAAACCGTTCAGCGAACAGCGCTTCGACCAGGCGCTTGCCCATGCGCGCGCCAGCCGCAGCACGCCCGAGACGGTGCTGACGGTGGCGCGCGAAGCGGCCACGCGCGCCGCGCCACTGGACCGCGTGCTGATACGCGACGGCGCCAAGGTCCACGTCATCGCCAGCGCGCGCATCGATTACATCGAGGCGCAGGATGACTACATCAGCATCCGTTCCGAGGGCAAGTCCTACCTGAAAAGCCAGCGCCTGAGCGAGCTGGAAACCCAGCTCGACCCCGCCAAATTCCTGCGCGTGCACCGCTCGTATCTGCTCAATATCGACGGCATCCGCCGCATCGAGGCGGCAACGAAAGACAGCCACGTGGCCATCCTGCGCGATGACACGAGGATACCCGTGAGCAAGGCGGGGTATCAGAAGCTGAGGTTAATGGTTGGCTAAGTAATCCTCAGGAAATTATTGTGAAATTATGACGAACAGAACCGGATGCTATGCAAGGCGCCCGGTGCGACGCAGTGCGAGCACTGCTAGCAGCGGGCAAGCCTCGTCGGCCACCTTGCAGGGCGCCGGTTATGGAAGTCAGAAATCACAATAATTTATTGGGGGGTACTTAGCTGCACATCCCACCACGTGGGCAGCAGCTGGCGGATTTCCGGACGGGAAAAGCGGTCGTCGATCAGGTAGACGACGCCCTTGTCCGATTGCGTGCGGATGACCCTGCCTGCCGCCTGCACCACCTTTTGCATGCCCGGATACAAGTACGTGTAGTCGTAGCCGGCGCCGAAGATGTCGCCCATGCGTTGTCGGATCTGTTCGTTGACGGGATTGATCTGCGGCAAACCGAGGGTGGCGATGAAGGCGCCGATCAGGCGCGCGCCGGGCAAGTCGATGCCTTCGCCGAACGCGCCGCCGAGCACGGCAAAGCCGATGCCGCGCGTGTCCAGGCCGAAACGGCCCAAAAATTGTGCGCGGGCAGCGTCGTCCATGCGGCGCGGCTGTTGCCAGAGTGGCACGTCCGGGTAATGCTGGGCGAACAAGTGGGCCGTCTTTTCCATGTAGTCGAAGCTGCTGAAGAAGGCCAGGTAATTGCCCGGCGTTTCTGCGTATTGCTTCGCCATCAGCTGGGCGATGGGCAGCAGCGAGGCGGCGCGGTGCTGGTAGCGCGTGGAAATGCTGTCGGCCACGCGCACGGACAATTGCTCCGCCTGGAACGGCGATTCCACGTCGACCCAGGCCGTGTTTTCCGGCATGCCCAAAGTGTCGCTGTAGTAATTCCACGGACTCAGGGTGGCGGAAAACAGGGCCGTGCTGTGGCTGGCCGCGAAGCGTTCCTTGAGAAACGGTGCCGGGACGATGTTGCGGAGGCACACGGTGGAACCGGTGTCCGTCTTGCTGACGTCGAACAGCGAATGCTCGCCAAAGCTTTCCGCCAGGCGGTTGATCAGCAGCACGTCAAAGTAAAAGCGCTGCAAGTCCTCGTCCAGCGCGGCCGCATGCTCGGCCAGGTAGTCGCCGATGGCCGTCGCCACGCCTTGCAGGGCGCCAAAGAATTTGTCCGGCAACGCCGCATGCACGTGGTAATCGCCATCTTGTTCTTTCAGTAAGGCCGTCCACTGGCGCGAGAGGCGGTCCAGCGGCTTTTTCAAGCCCTCCGGCGCGAACTTGCGCAGCATTTTCAGGTCGATCTGCGCCAGCTCGGCCGAATACATGCTGCGCGCGCGCGACACCATATTGTGCGCTTCGTCGACCAGCACATTGACTTTCCAGTCGTGGGCCAGGGTCATGCTGTACAGCATCGCGCTGAGGTCGAAGTAATAATTGTAGTCGCCGATGACGACGTCGCTCCAGCGGGCCAGCTCCATGCCCAGGTAATACGGGCAAATACCTTGCTGCAAGGCGATGGCGCGCACGGCTTCCTTGTCCAGGATCAAACCGCTGGCCAGCGCCACCTCGCGCGCCAGCGGCAAGCGGTTGTAAAAACCCTTGGCCAGCGGACACGACTGGCCATGACAGGCTTTGTCAGGATGTTCGCAGGCGCTGCTCTTGGCGCTCAGTTCCAGCACGCGCAGCGGCAGCAGGGGCGCGCTATCCTTGAGGATGGCGCAGGCATCGAGCGCCATCTGGCGTCCCGGCACCTTGGCGGCGAGGAAAAACAGTTTATCCAGGCTATGCGCAGCCGTCGCCTTCAACATGGGAAACAGGCTGCCCACCGTCTTGCCGATGCCGGTCGGCGCCTGCGCCAGCAAGCCGCAGCCACGGCTGCTGGCCTTGTACATGGCTTCGGCCAGCTGGCGCTGCCCCGGGCGGAAGTTGGCATGGGGAAACGCCATCCTGGTCAGCTGTGCATCGCGGCTGGCGCGGTGCGCCAGTTCCTGCTCGGCCCAGTCGAGGAAGAGGGCGCAATGCTGTTCGAAGAAAAGGCGCAACGCCTCGGCCGTGCACTCCTCGTGCATGACCGTTTCCTTCTGGCTGGCGATATCGAAATACACGAGCGCCACGCGCAGCATGGGCAGGTTCAGCTGCTGGCACAGCAAATGGCCGTAGATGCGCGCCTGCGCCCAGTGCAGCTGGCGGTGGTTGGCGGGCATGGCGTCCAGTTCGCCCCGGTAAGTCTTGATCTCTTCCAGCTGGCGCCGCGCCGGGTCGTAGCCGTCGGCGCGGCCCCGCACGTGCAGGGGGCCGAAGTCGCCGGACAGGCTGATTTCTCGCTGGTAATCGTCGTCGCGCCGGCCAGTGACGGTGGCGTGCCCGGCCATGCCTTCCTGCGCCGTGGGGGACGGGGTGAAGCGCAAGTCCAGGTCGCCTGCCTTGGCCGTGAATTCGCACAGGGCGCGCACGGCGATCGTGTACCGCTTGACGCTCATGCGGCCGCCTCCCACTGCAGGTAGCACACGCTGACGGGCATGGCGTGCTCGGCGCAATACGCGATCCAGCGCAGCTGGTTGTCTTGCAGGCGGTCGCCCGGCCCCTTGACTTCGATCATGCGGTAGCGCCGTTCGGTCGGCCAGAACTGGATTAAATCGGGAAAGCCGCTGCGGTTGCTTTTGATGTCGAGCAAGATGCGCTCGAACGCCTTCTTCAGGTGGATGGCCGGGATGCAGGCCAGCGCCAGGTCCAGCAAGCCGTCGCCCAGCACGTCCCAGCTGACGAAGGGCGAGACGATACCGTGCTTGGCGGCAAGCGTGGCGCGGATGGCGGCGTGGTAGCTGCCGTCGTCCAGTTGCGCCAGGCAAGCGGCAAAGTCGATGCTGCGGCGCTGGTAAAAGTCGGCGCTGTGCAAGTCGGCCGGACCACGGTGGAACGGGTGGAAGAAGGCGCCCGGCATGGCCTTGAAGATGGCGGGCCAGCACAGCAGGCCGAACAGCGAGTTGATCAGGGTGTTTTCCACGTAGTACACGGGCGCGTCATCCCGCATCAGGTGTTGCTGCACCACCCCTTCCACGTAGCACGCCTGTTCCGGGCAGGGCAGCAGCAGGTCGATGCGCTCCACTGTTGCGGCCGCGCTGGCCGCCTGCTTCGCATGGCCCAGCTTGCGCCGCAAACGGGGGGCCATGCGCAAAAGTAATTGTTGTTCCGCTTCGCTTTCCGGCGCGGCCAGGGCGATCGTCAGGCGCTCGTAGGCCGCTTGCGGCTGCTCATCCTTTTCCAGCACGCGGATGGCGCGGCCACGCGCGCCCGGATAGCGGCAATCGGCGTAGGCGCGGTAGGCGGCCGGCCAGTCCTGGCATTTTTCCAGGTGCTGGGCGATCTGGAAGCGCAGCTTGTCGCGCCGGCTGGCCAGCCAGGTATTGTCCTGCGACAAGGGCAGCGCCGCCAGTTCCTGCAGCACTTCGTCCGCCGGCGCACTGTCGTTGTAGCGTTCGCGGCACTGGTGCAGCACTTCATAGTGCTCGATATCCTGGCGCGTGCGAAAACCGCGCGAAGCGGGCGAGAATTCCACTTTTTCATACTGGTACACGCCCAGGTCGGACAGCACGAATTCCGACCAGTCCTGGTGATAGTTGCCAAAGTAAATCAGGCGCAAACGGTCGCACAGGGCTTGCAGGCCGAGGCGGTACAGCACGTCGCCGGAGGCGGGATGCCAGGCGGAAAACGGCTTCTCATTCACATGCTGTTCGCGCAAGGCATCCAATTGTTCCGCCTTGCGCGCCGCCTTCAGGGGCGCGGCGAGGTCGAAGGCCTGGGCGATTTCCGCTTTCAGCAGCAGCTCGAACAGCTCATCGAGCGAAATGGCGGGATCGGCTGCCACCCAGCCGGTGGCCAGCAGGGGCAGGGCGGCCGCGCGCGTGTCGCCGATTTCCGGGTAATTGAGCTTGCTTGCGCGAAACAAGCAACCCTTGCGCATGACGAGGCGCACGAACAGGGCGCGCGACGGCTGCGGCAGTGCGCCGAATGCAGCGATGAACTGCGTTTCCTCAACACTCAGCAGATCGGCGTAACGCGCGCTGATCCAGCTCAGCACGTCCTGGAAATTATCCAGATAGTACAGGGGATTTTCCAGGACTCTCAACATGGGTGCAATAGGGCAAGGTGATCGGTTTTACTGTGTTTATATACAGTTTAAACCTTCAGCCGCCGCTTGCCCAGCGATTTTATGTTCAGCCAGCCGTGCTGTAGGCAAAACAGCTGTCGAACTTTTCGTAGGGAATCAGTTCCGCGCGCAGGCCGGCCAGTTCGGTATCGCTCAGCAAGCCCCGGTGCGCTTCCTTGCGTCCCTTCGGCAACAGCACGTCGTAATCGATGATGTCCCTGGCCAGCAGCGCTTGCATCACTTCGGCCTGGCGCGCCGTCAGGTAGCGCGCATGCGTGCCGAGGGTGTTTGCCAGTTGTTCCTTGAATTCCCCGTCGCTGACGTCGTTGTACGTGTCCTGGTCGGCCATGCTGTTCAACAACATGTGAAACAGGAAATCCTGCAGGTTCTTTGCCAGGTATTGGGCTTCATCCTGGTCATGCCACAGCAGCACGACGGGCATGTCGCCGTCTTGCTGGCCAGACGCGAAAAAGCAGTAGTGGTCGCCCGCGCCCGTTTGCGCGAACGGGATGAAGCGAAAGGCAGGATCGATCTGCCGGTAATCGTCGGGATCGGCCAGTTCTTCCATGGCAGCCGCTGCGGCTTTGACGCTCAGCAACTCGAAATCGTCCGCATGCAGCAGCAGGGTGGGCCGCTCGGTCAAGGTGGGATAGACCAGCTTGTACCAGTCGGGGCCGTATTCGCCCACGGCCAGCATGCCGTCGCGGTCCAGCTGCCGGTACAGCGCAGGATAAGTGAAGCCGTGTTGCTGTTCAATTTCTGCCAGTGTCATGTTTTCCCTGTTCAACGTGAGTCATGCGGCAATGATAGCCGAGGCGGTGGCGCGCACGGCTGGCCCCACGGCGACAATGATGCGCATAATTAATAAACATTTTAGTTTACTTATTTGGAGTGCTCACGTAGTCTGGCCAGACCATCTCCATCGAGCCCGCATGAAAAACATCATCCTGATTTCCGCCGCCTGTTTGCTGGCATTGCTGTCGACCATAGGCGCCTCCCTGCCGTACCCGATCCTGCCGCCCCTGTTCGCGGCCGAGGCGCCGAATGCTTTTAACAATTTCCTCGGCTTGCCATCGAAACTGCTGTTCGGCCTGGCGCTGACCATCAACCCGCTGGGCTTGCTGATCGGCTCGGCTTTGCTGGGGCCGCTGTCGGACCGCTATGGCCGCCGCCCCTTGCTGATGCGCACGGCCGTGGGCGCCGCCATCGGCCACGCCTTCACGGCCTGGGCGCTGGTGATCCAGTCCTACCCCCTGTTCATCGTCGCCCGTTTCATCACCGGTTTGCTGGAAGGTAACGGCGCCGTGGCGCGCGCCATGCTGGCCGACCAGCTGACGGGGCCGCTGCGCCTGCGCGCCATGTCCTGGCTGAATGGCGCGTTTTACCTGGGCTGGCTGGTGGGGCCCATCCTGGCGGGCGCCACCCTGCATTGGGGCGTGACGGTGCCGTTCTGGATCGCCGCCGCCGCCCTGCTGCTCGTCGCCGTGCTGGTGGCCGTGGGCTTGCCGCGCGAAACGCCATCCCTGCTGACAACGTCATGGTGGCAAGTGGCGCGCGACCGCCATTCGCTCAATTTGCTGCGTCATGACGAGCTGCGCACCCTGTTCATCGTGCAGCTGGCGCTGACTTGCGGCGTGGCCAGCTTTTACGAGTTCTATCCGCTGTGGCTGGTCGAGACGGCCAATTACCATGCGCAAGAGATTGCCTGGGTGAATGTGGGCCTGTGCGGCACGATGACCATCACCTCGCTACTGGCGGGCGGTCCCAGCCGCCATGCACCGCTGCTGCGCGCCAGCTGGTATGCGTGCGGCGTGGCGCTGGCAGTGGGAATCTTGGCACTGGGCAATATCTGGGTGGGCATCGCCGCCATCGTGCTGTTCGGCATTCCGAATGCGCTGTACAACACGGTGATCCAGGGCTGGTGCGCCGAGCGCTTCAGCGCGCACGGCCAGGGCGCCGTGATGGGCTTGCTGGCCACCACCTTTTGCATCGCCAACATCGTCGTCGCCCTCAGCGGCTCCGTGCTGACCCTGATCGATACGCGGCTGATCCTCGTCGCGGGCGCCTGTTCTGCTGCCTGGGCCGCGTGGCGCATGGCCGCCTGGCGCCGCCAGCTGGCCGGCGCCGTCGATGCCGAGGTGGTGGCATGAATACGTCCGAGCAGACGCTGTTCTTGCTGAAGATGCGCGGGCCGCAGACGGCGCAGCAACTGGCGGCCTTGCTCGATATCACCTCCATGGGCGCGCGGCGCCAGCTGGAAGCGGCGCAGGACAAGGGCCTGGTGGCTTGCGGGGACGTGGCCGACAAGGTGGGGCGCCCGTCGCGGCGCTGGCAGCTGACGCCAGCGGGCCACGCGCGCTTTCCCGACCGCCATGCCGACCTGACCCTGGAATTGATCGCGCAAGTGAAAACCCTGTTCGGCGACGAGGGGCTGGATAGACTGATCGGCGCGCGCGAGCGCAGCAGCGAAGCCGCCTACGGCAAGCTGGTCGACCCTGGGCTTGATCTGGCGCAACGGGTGGACAGCCTGGCACGGGCGCGCGATGGCGAAGGTTACATGGCCCATGCGGAACCGCAGGACGATGGCAGTGTCTTGCTGGTGGAAAACCATTGCCCGATCTGTGCGGCCGCCAAGGCGTGCCAGAATTTTTGCCGCGCCGAGCTGGCCATCTTTCAGCGGGTATTGGGGGACGATTGCACGGTGGAACGCAGCGAATATCTGCTGGAAGGGGGGCGGCGCTGCGTGTACCGGATCATACCTATCGGGACCTGAGGAATCAGGCCCCGATAGCTGCGAACGGACTTCTTGTCAAATTACTTCTTGGCAGCCTTCGGCTTGGCGGCAGGCGCCGCTTTTTCAGCCGCGGCGGTGGCGCCGCCCGTCGCCTTTTCCGTGGCCTGCGCCACTTGTGCGCTGGCCTTGGCGATCTGCTCTTCCACCGTTTTCACGGCCTGTTTCGTGGCCTTGGTCACTTGTTCGTAGCCGAGGAAGGCATTGTCGATGGCGGCCTTGACGATGGCGACGGCGTTTTCCGAGCCTGGCGGCACGTTTTTCGTCACGTCGTAGATCAGGGCGCTCAAATTGCTTTTCGCTTCGGCCACATGGGCTTCGGCGGCCGTCGTGAATTCCGTGTGGATTTCCTTGATGATGTCGTCGAGTTGCTGTTTATACGCTTTCGCGCCGGCCACGCCAGGTTGCAGCTGGGCGGCGGCGGCGGCCATGGCGGCCTTCGGATCCTTGGCCTGGCTGATTTCCTTGCTGGCGGCCAGGCCATCCTCGATGCCGGACTTGGCGGTGGCCATGTTCAGCGCCAAGACCTGTTCCACGCCTTGCACGGCCTTGGAAGTGAGGGTGTTGAAGGTCATCAGCTGGAATTCAAACAGGGCCTTGGTGGCCGTTGCGAA
This sequence comes from Janthinobacterium sp. SUN176, assembly GCF_030587335.1. Taxonomy (NCBI): domain Bacteria; kingdom Pseudomonadati; phylum Pseudomonadota; class Betaproteobacteria; order Burkholderiales; family Oxalobacteraceae; genus Janthinobacterium; species Janthinobacterium sp. SUN176. The sequence goes on from NZ_JAPWIA010000001.1 coordinate 494,866, forward strand.
TTGTTCGGGATTCGTAAACATGTGGTCTCCTCGGTTTGAATAGATACGTTCTTATCGTTCCATACTCTTTCGACGCCGCATTGCCATCGCTTGCTCTCAAGCCGGTGCCCCGTGTGGTCATGGCCCCATTATTTAACAAGCGCCGGTTTTTCGCAACGGCTATCTTTGTACGGTCCCGAGGCCAGTTCCCAGCCAAATCCCAGGGTCGATTGGGCGCACGACAGGGTGCCGTCGATCTTGCTGCGCCATTTGTACCAGGGGGCAGGTCCGGCCATTGCGCCAGCGCAAACTGCCAGCAGGGCAGTGGCGATAAGGTATTTCATGGGTGCTCCGAAAGAAATGCTTGCTGGCATTGTAGCGCGCTTGCCCGTCAGGGGGCGGGCGCTTGCGGCGCGGCGGCGGGCAGCTGCAGGGTGAAGGTGGTGCCGCTGCCGTCGCCGGTGCTGCTGGCAACATGGATATGGCCGCCCAGCACGCCCGTGACGATGTTGTGCGCCACATGCAGGCCCAGGCCCGACCCGCCGGAACCGAGCTTGGTCGTGAAGAAGGGGTCGTAGACATGCACGAGGTCATCGGCGGCGATGCCCACGCCCGTGTCGGCGATGGACAGGGTGATCGTCTGCCCGTCGTCGCTGCCGCGCGCGGCGATGGCGATGGTGCCGCCGCTGCGGCCCTCGAAGGCGTGGCGCAGGCAGTTTTCCAGCAGGTTGCTCAGGACCTGGCCCAGCGGACCCGGATAGCTGTCCATGGCCAGGCCTTCGGGCACGTCCTGCGTCAGGCTCAGGCCGGCGGCCTTGAGCGGCGTCGACATGGGCAGCATCAATTCGGCGATGAACTGGCGCAGCAGGAAGTGGCGGCGCTGCGAGCTGGCGCGGTCGACGGCGATCTGCTTGAAGCTCGAGACCAGGTCGGCGGCGCGCTGCAGGTTGCGCAGCATGATGGCGTCCGCCTCGCTGGCCTGGGTCAGGTAGGCGCCCAGTTCGGAGCGGCGCAAGCCGTCGAGGAAGCTGGCCTGGATTTCGCGCGTGCGCTCGGCCATGGTGGTGGCCACCACCAGGCCGTTGCCGATCGGCGTATTGAGTTCGTGCGCGATGCCGGCCACCAGCGCGCCCAGCGCGGCCAGCTTGTCGCGGCGCACCAGTTCTTCTTGCGTGATGGACAGGTTTTCCAGCGCGGCGGCCAATTCGAGGTTCATCTGCTCCGAGTGTTCCTTGGCCTGGGTCAGCGCCGCCGTGCGTTCGGCCACCAGCTCTTCCAGGTGGGCGCGGTGGCGCTGCAGCTCGCGTTCGTGGCGCATGCGGCCAATCGCGATGCCGGCCAGGTCGGTGGCCGTGTCGATCAGCTCCAGGTCGCGCGCGTCGGGCTGGCGCACTTCGCGGTAGTACATGGCGAAGGAACCGAGCACGGTGCCATCCTGGCCGAAGATGGGGCGCGACCAGCAGGCGCGCAAGCCGAATGGCGCCGCCAGCTCGCGGTAGGGCGCCCACAGCGGATCGCGCATGATGTCGGTGACGACCACCGGTTCGCGCAGGAACATGGCCGTGCCGCAGGAGCCCACGCCGGGGCCGATGGCCACGCCTTCGAGCAGGGCCATGTATTCGGCCGGCAGGCTGGGGCCGGCCGCGCTATGCATGTGGATGCCGTCGTCGTCGAGCAGCATGATGGAGCACAGTACGCCGCGCGACTGGCCTTCGATCAGCAGCAGCAAGTGGTTCAGGGTGGGGATCAGCGGCGCGCCCTTGGCGACCATTTCCAGCAGGGCGCTCTGGCCCGAGCGCATCGCTTCGGCGAGGTTGCGTTCGGTCAAGTCGATGATGCGCGCATGCACCAGCTGGCGGCCGGGCACGGACAGGCGCATCAGGCGGATTTCGCAGGCGATCGGGTGGCTGTCGCGGTGGCAGCAACTGGCGCGGAAGACGACGATCTTGCCTTGCAAGGTATCGCGGATCTTTTCTTCCAGCAGTTGCGGCGAGGCGCGGCCATCGCCCTGGTGCCTGGGGAACAGCGGCTCCATGCCGCCTTGCAGCAGCTCGGCCAGCGGCATGCCGAACAATTCTTCGGCCAGGTGGTTGGCATCGATCAGCAGGCGGTTGTCGATATCGAACAGCAGCACGGCGTCGGGCGAACCGGCCAGGATGGAGTGGTAATTGACTTCCAGCGTTTGCGGATGCAGGGGGCGCGGCGGCGTGGCGGCGCGCGGCGCGGGCGCCTCGGCCTTGTGCAGCGCCAGTTCCATGAGGATTTTTTCCGCCACGTCGCGCGCATTGAAGGGCATCTTGATGTAGTCGGAAGCGCCGGCGCCCACGCTGCGGCCTTGCTCTTCGGCGCTGGGGGTGGCTGACATCAGCAGCAGGGGCACGCCGTGGCGTCCGCCCGCATTGCGCAGGCGCATGCAGGTGGCGCCGATATTCGTGCCCGCCAGGGCCGCGTCGAGCAGGATCAGGTCCGTGCCGCCGGCCGCCAGTTCCACGCCTTCGTCGATATCGCCCGCCAGCCCCGTACCCAGGTTATGCCGGTCCAGCACATACAGCAGTTCGCGCACATCGTTCGGCGAATTGCTGACCAGCAGCACATTGGCCCGGTCAGTGATGGAAGAAATCAACTGGTTCATGGTGTCGCGCCCTTACGCGTTTCATGGGCCTAGTATTACATCAAGGCAAGTAGGAGTAAACGATAATTCTTGATGACTAAAAGCAACCTGTTCAAGCCGCATTTAGCGCTGCTGGTGCCGCTTCCAGGTCGGCGCGTGCCTGTTCGATGCGCGGATAATTATCCTCGATCCAGTCGACCAGCACGGCCAGGCGTTCGGCTGCCTCGCGTCCCAGCGGCGTGAGGCTGTACTCCACCTTGGGCGGGATCACCAGGTACGCCTGGCGCAGCACGAAGCCGTCGCCCGCCAGCGCTTCCAGGGTTTGCGCCAGCATTTTTTCGCTGACGCCGCCCACTTCGCGGCGCAGTTCGCTGAAGCGCCGCGTGCCGCTCAGCAGCAGTACCAGCACCAGCACGGCCCAGCGGCTGGTCAGGTGGCTGAGCACGGCGCGCGACGGGCAGGCCGCCGCCAGCAGGTGCGCGCCCTGGTTTTGGCGGGCGAGGGCGGCGCGCAGGCTGGCGCCGGGAGTGTCTGTGGACATGATAGTTGGCCTCGTTAATGAGATTTTATTTATACTTACCAAAAGGTACGTACTTACAATAAGTAAGTAATAGTCCTATTATAGGGTTTTACCACCCACGTACCAAGGAGAAATCATGATCGTCATCACCGGCGCCACAGGCAACCTGGGCCAGCACGTCATTGCCAGCCTGCTCAAATCCGTCCCTGCAGCCAACATCATCGCCGCCGTGCGCAACCCGGCCAAGGCCGCCAGCCTGGCTGCACTGGGCGTGCAAGTGCGCCAGGCCGATTACAACGATGGCGCCAGCCTCGATGCGGCGTTCAAGGGTGCAACGAAAATCCTGCTGATCTCGTCGAGCGAAGTGGGCCAGCGCGCGCAGCAGCACCAGAACGTCATCGATGCGGCCAGGCGCGCCGGCGTGGCCCTGCTGGCCTATACCAGCGTCTTGCGCGCCGACACGTCTCCGCTGGGCCTGGCCGCCGAGCACGTCGTCACGGAAGCGGCCATCCGCGCATCCGGCCTGCCATACACTTTCCTGCGCAACGGCTGGTACCTGGAAAACCATACGGAACACCTGGCGCCCGTGCTCGAGCATGGCGTCGTGCTGGGCGCGGCGCAAAACGGGCGTTTCTCGTCGGCCGCGCGTCTCGACTATGCGGCGGCCGCCGCTGCCGTGCTGACGGCGGCCCAGCCGCAAGCCATCTATGAACTGGCGGGCGACCAAGGCTTTACCCTGGCGGAATATGCGGCCGAAGTGGCGCGCCAGTCGGGCAAGGCGATCGCGTACAAGGATATGCCGCAGGCGGACTTCAAGGCGGCGCTGGTGGGCGTGGGCGTGCCGGAAGGCTTTGCCGACTTGCTGGCCGATTCCGATGCGGGCGCGGCCAAGGGCGGCCTGGAAGACCATGGCAAGCAATTGAGCGCGCTGATTGGCCGTCCGACGACGAGTCTGCATGACGCCGTGAAGGCGGCGCTGGCCAAATAAGGGGAGGGTGCCGCAGGGATGCGGCATTCTGGAATCATTCTGGAATGAAAAAAGCCGCAAACTCGTGAAAGTTTGCGGCTTTTTTGCGAATTAGGTAATGGTGCCCACGAAGGGACTCGAACCCCTACACCCGAAGGCACATGGACCTGAACCATGCGCGTCTACCAATTCCGCCACGTGGGCACTGATGCTGCTACTGCTATATCTCACTACTGTACTGCGGATTACAACGAAAACGACTCGTTGCTGGTGGTGCCCACGAAGGGACTCGAACCCCTACACCCGAAGGCACATGGACCTGAACCATGCGCGTCTACCAATTCCGCCACGTGGGCATTGTGCTGCTTTTACTGCTATCGACTACTTTACTGCGGATCACAACAATGAACAACTTGTTGCTGGTGGTGCCCACGAAGGGACTCGAACCCCTACACCCGAAGGCACATGGACCTGAACCATGCGCGTCTACCAATTCCGCCACGTGGGCATTGTTACTGCTTGCTGCTTGTCGCTGCATGTTCTGCAGCGAGGACAAAATCATAAGGGCTGGCGCGCATTCGGTCAATCAACATTTTGCACTTTTCTGCAAGAAACATGTTTTTTCGCCTGAAAAGGGCTTTTCCCTATGAAAAAAGGCTGAATCTGCCTCTTTTTTCAGCGTTTTTGATGACGCATGGCGTTCGCTGGAGTGCGGGGAGTGAATGTCATCGCCTGGCGGGTGCGTGGCGACTGCGGCGTGGGGGGGGGATTTTCGTTTCGGAAATGAAAAAAGCCGCAAACTCGTGAAAGTTTGCGGCTTTTTTGCGAATTAGGTAATGGTGCCCACGAAGGGACTCGAACCCCTACACCCGAAGGCACATGGACCTGAACCATGCGCGTCTACCAATTCCGCCACGTGGGCACTGATGCTGCTGTGACTTATTACTTTTACTGCTCGAGTACTTGTTGAAAAATAACTTCACAACAATTCTGCTATTATAGCGACTTGAAGAGTTTTGCGCCAGATGAGCTTTCGCTCCATACTGCACATCAACCCTGTACCGCTTTCCTGCAACTGCATTCCCGTGAAGGTTTGTCGCTGCAAGAGACCAAGATTATAGAGCAATATTTGCCGAAGTCAAATGCATTGCGCAGCTTTTCTCCTTTTTTTCATCGGCGGGGCACTTGTTCGGTTTCCGCTACGCTGTCCGTTAGGCAAACCAAGGCGTCCTCCGGTACACTACCGGACATCACCGTGTCAATATTGACGGTGATGTCATCGGTCTTTGTCTTCCGTTTGATCACTGTCAATAACAACTATAGAAATACTTTTGAGCCAAAATACCCACACCATCCCCAGCCGGGAGGACATTCTCGGCATATTCCGCAGCGTCAGCGCGCCTCTCGACCCGCAGTCTCTCGGGAAAACGCTGCAAGTGCATGCCGATTCCATGGATGTCCTGGTCCGTCGCCTGAAGGCGATGGAGCGCGACGGCCAGCTCAAGTCTGACGCCAGCGGTGTTTTCAGCCTGGCCGACCAGAGCGCGCTTGTCGCCGGTCGCGTCACCAGCCACCGCGACGGTTTCGGCTTTGTCATTCCCGACGACGCCAGCGCCGACCTGTTCCTGCCTGAGAAAGAAATGCAGAAAGTACTGCATGGCGACAAGGTCATGGCCCGCATCGTCGGCACGGACCGCCGCGGTCGTCCGGAAGGCACGATCGTCGAAGTCACCTACCGCGCCAATACCCACGTCATCGGCCGCCTGATCCAGGAAAACGGTACCTGGGTCGTGGCGCCGGAAGACCAGCGCATCGGCCAGGACATTTTGGTCACCGGTTCGGTGGGCAAGGCGAAAGCGGGCCAGATCGTCAGCGTCGAGCTGACCGAGCAACCGATGCGCTTCAAGCAGCCGGTCGGCAAGATCGTCGAAGTGCTCGGTGCGCTTGACGATCCCGGCATGGAAATCGAGATTGCCGTGCGTAAATTCAACGTGCCGCACGTCTTTTCCGCCGCCGCCCTCAAACAAGCTGAAAAGCTGCCATTCGAAGTGCGCGCCGCCGACCTGAAAGACCGCGTCGACCTGCGCGACGTGCCTTTGGTAACCATCGATGGCGAGGATGCGCGCGATTTCGACGATGCCGTGTATTGCGAACCCGTCAAGATCGGCCGCGCCAACTGCTTCCGCCTGATCGTGGCGATTGCCGACGTCAGCCATTACGTGAAACCGAACGACGCGCTCGATATCGACGCGTTGGAGCGCAGCACGTCCGTCTACTTCCCGCGCCGCGTCATCCCGATGCTGCCGGAAAAGCTGTCGAATGGCCTGTGCTCGCTGAACCCGGCCGTCGACCGTTTGACCCTCGTGTGCGACGCCGTCGTCAGCGACAAGGGCGAGCTGAAGGCGTACCAGTTCTATCCGGCTGTCATCCATTCGGCCGCGCGCCTGACCTACGACGAAGTCGCTGCCGTGCTGGGCAATACCAAGGGACCTGAAGCGGCACGCCGCGCGGACATCCTGCCGCACCTGCAGAACCTGGAAGCCGTCTACCGCGCCTTGCTGAAAGCACGCACGGAGCGGGGCGCCATCGATTTCGAGACGACGGAAACGTATATCGTCTGCAATAGCGCCGGCAAGATCGAAAAGATCATCCCCCGCACGCGCAACGAAGCGCACAAGATCATCGAAGAGTGCATGCTGGCGGCCAACGTTTGCGCGGCCGATTTGTTGCTGCGCAACAAGCATCCAGGCACCTACCGCATCCATGCCAGCCCGACCAAGGAAAAGCTCACGCAAGTGCGCACCTTCCTCAAGCAAGTGGGCCTGAACCTGACGGGCGGCGACACGCCATCGGCATCCGATTACCAGACCCTGATGCAGCAGATCAAGGCGCGTCCCGACGCGGCCCTGCTGCAAACGATGCTGCTGCGCTCGATGCAGCAAGCCGTCTACAGCCCGGACAATATCGGCCACTTCGGTCTGGCCTACGAGGCGTATGCCCACTTCACCAGCCCGATCCGCCGCTATCCCGACCTGCTGACGCACCGCGCCATCAAGGCCATTCTGCAAGGCAAGAAATACGAGCCGAAGCTGTCCGAAAAGACCGTGCTGAACACGAACGTGTCGAACGCCACGCGCAAGCAGCAGGCGAAGGACAAGGCCGACGGCAAGCCGAAGAAGACGGATTTGACCATCTGGGACGCGCTGGGCGTGCATTGCTCGGCCAACGAGCGCCGCGCCGACGAAGCGTCGCGCGACGTGGAAGCCTGGCTGAAGTGCTACTTCATGCAGGACAAGCTGGGCGAAGAGTTTACCGGCACCATCACGGGCGTGACCACGTTTGGCGTGTTCGTGCAACTCGATACCCTGTTTGTCGAAGGCCTGGTGCACGTCACCGAGCTGGGCACCGATTACTTCCAGTACGACGACGCGCGCCATGAATTGCGCGGCGAACGCACGGGCAAGCGTTATCAATTGACCGACCGTCTGACGGTGCAAGTGGCGCGTGTCGACCTGGAAACGCGCAAGATCGACCTGCGCCTGGTCACCGATGCGGAACTGGCGGGCGAAGAAGCGCCAGCCAAGCCGAACGGCAGCGGCAAGCGCAAGGGCGAAAAGAAATCGATGGTCAAGCCCGGTCCAGCGACCGAGCAGCGCCATGAGATCAAAACCAGCGTCAACAACGGTGGCAAACCCGGCAATGGTTCCGGCGGCCGTGCCAACGGCGCCAAGGCGCAAGCCAAGCCTGCAGCCAAGGCCGCGCTGAAGGAAACCCCGAAGGCGGCGGCGCCCAAGGCCGCCGCGCCGAAACGCAGCAAGAAACCAGCCGCGGCACCCGCTGCGGCGGCACCACGAGCAGCAAAAACTGTATCTGTATCAAAAACAAGCAAGAAGAAACGATAAATAATGAAGAATAAAATGATTTTCGGCTTCCACGCCGTCACCTCGCGTCTGCGTCATGAAGCGTCGTCCGTGGAAGAAATTTTTGTCGATGCCAGCCGCGTCGACGGCCGCATGAAGGATATGATCGCCGCCGCCAAGGCTGCCAACGTGCGCGTCATGCCTGTCGACTCGTCGCGTCTGGACAAGATCGTCGGCACGCGCCGCCACCAGGGCGTGATCGCGTTTGCCTCGCAACTGTCGCTGGCGCGCAATCTCGATGAGTTGCTGGACGCTATCGACGGCCCGCCGCTGCTGTTGATTCTCGACGGCATCACCGACCCGCACAACCTGGGCGCCTGCCTGCGCGTGGCCGACGGCGTCGGCGCACATGCCGTCATCGTGCCGAAGGACCGCGCCGTGGGCCTGAACGCCACGGCCGCCAAGGTCGCCAGCGGCGCCGCCGAAACCGTTCCGTACATCACCGTGACGAATCTGGCGCGTACCATGCGTGAACTCAAGGAACGCGGCATCTGGCTGATCGGTACGTCGGACGACGGCGAAAAAGGCTTGTACGAAGCCGATTTCACGGGCCCGACGGCCCTCGTCATGGGTTCCGAAGGCGAAGGCATGCGCCGTTTGACGCGCGACACCTGCGATATCCTCGTCAGCATTCCGATGTTCGGCTCCGTCGAGAGCTTGAACGTGTCGGTCGCTTCCGGCGTCTGTCTGTACGAAGCCCGCCGCCAGCGGATTGCTTTGGAAGCTTAAGAACGTCCTGAACGTTTTGTAGCGCTTCCATGATCGGCCGCCGCCCTGGTGCTGGCGGCCGATTTGCTTTCCCCTCCAGCATTCCCCCGCCGAATACGCTACCATTTGCGTTCCACCTTATTCATTGTCATTATGTTCCACCACCTGCGCGAAGATATCAACAGCATCATTGAACGTGACCCCGCCGCCCGCAATGGCTGGGAGGTGCTGACCTGTTATCCGGGCTTGCACGCCATCGTCATGCACGGCTGGGCGCACTGGTGCTGGACGCGGCACATGAAGTGGGTAGGGCGCTTCATTTCGTATATCGGCCGCATCATCACGGGCATCGAGATCCATCCGGGCGCCGTCATCGGCCGGCGCGTCTTCATCGACCATGGTTTCGGCGTGGTGATCGGCGAGACGGCCGTCGTCGGCGACGATTGCACCATCTACCAGGGCGTGACCCTGGGCGGCACCTCGCTGCACAGCGGCAGCAAACGCCATCCGACCCTGGAACGGGGCGTCATCGTCGGCGCCGGCGCGCAGGTGCTGGGCAGCTTCACGGTGGGCGAGTACGCCAAGGTGGGCTCGAACGCCGTGCTGCTGAAACCCGTGCCGTCCGGCGCCACGGCCGTCGGCAACCCCGCGCACATCGTGCAAAAGGATGTCAGCGCCCTGCGCGAGGGCAGCACGGCCCATTTGTTCGCCGCGTATGGCGTCACGCCCAACGGCGACGATCCCCTGTCGAAAGCCCTGCAAGGCTTGATCACGCACGCCGTGGCGCAGGAACAGCGCATCGAGACCATCCTTGCCACCCTGAAGGCGGCAGGCATCTGCTGCCAGGGCGTGCCCGAGTGTGATAAATTTGATTCCGAGCAAATGAACAAGCTGGTTGATTAAGGATACAGGCATGACTACAGACGCAAACGCAGCAGAGAAAAGCAGCGACAATCCGAATCTGCTCGACCCCTTCGAGATCCGCGTGCTGGCCGTGCTGGCCGAAAAGGAAGCGCTGACGCCGGACAGCTACCCGCTGTCGCTGAACGCGCTGACGAACGGCTGCAACCAGCTGTCCAGCCGCGACCCCGTCATGGCCCTGTCCGAAGAAACCGTCTACGACGTGTTGCAGCGTTTGATGCAGCGCAAATTCGTCAACGGCATCACGCAGGCGGGTGCACGCGTCGCCAAGTACGAACACCGCATGCGCATCAAGTGGTCGCTGGAACAGGATAAATTGGCCATCCTGACGATCTTGATGCTGCGCGGCTTGCAGACGGCAGGCGAGATCCGCAGCCGCAGCGGCAGGGTACATGAATTCAAGTCCGTGGCGGAAGTGGAGGCCGGTCTGCAATTCTTGATCGACAAATACCCGCCGCTGGTGGCCAAGCTGGCCGTCGCGCCCGGCGCCAAGGAACCGCGCTACGGCCATCTGCTGGGCGGCGAAGAGGCGCTGGCGCAGATCGAGACGGCGGCCGGTTTCGCTGGCGCCGTCAGCGCGCCGCAGCAGGGCAGCAGGGTGGCCCAGCTGGAACAGGAAGTGCTGCAATTGCGCAGCGACTTCGATGGCCTGGCGGCGCAGTTCGAGGCATTCCGCAAGCAGTTCGAATAGTTTTCAGGGCACGCGCCTATTGGGCCTGCGGGTCGAAATAGGCGGTCCAGGTCAGGCTGGAAGCGGCAAGACCCTGCGCCTTGCCAAATTGCGCGATGGCCTTGCGCGGCTTTGCCAGTCCCGCCAGGGCCACCCCCAGGTTGTAATGGGTATGGCTGTCCGTCGAGCCCAGCTTGAGCGCTGTTTCCAGTACGTTGACGGCGTCCCTGTACTTGCCCTGGTCGCACAGCACGGCGCCCAGGCAGGTGATCAGGGCCGTGTCTTGCCGGGCCGCTTGCAAGGCGCTGCGCAACACGGCTTCAGCCGCCGCCATGTGCGCCTCCCAGTGCCCGGCATCGCCTTCGGCCAACTGGATATGCGCCCTGCTTGCGGCGATGGCGTCCATTGCCGCCCTAGCCAGGCCAGGCGGCGGAATTGCTTCCGGTTTCATAATCGACGCTGGCGGTAAAATCCCATTCATCGGTGTCACGCCCTGTCTTCTCGGACCAGGCCTCGGGAGCGACGCTCAGCAGTTCCCCCAGCCACGCGTCCGTTTGATCGGGCATCAGTGTGGGGTCGGCCAGAACGCTGTCATACGTGGCCTTGCCCGAGCCGACGACGAAACAGCGCGCATACAGGAAACTGTCATCCGACTTCCCTGAATCACCGGCCTGCTCCGCAAACACCTTGCCATCAAGCTGGTACAGTGCCTGCGCCAGGCACTCTTCGAAGCCCTTGATGTCCTTGACCGGCAACTCGGCGAGGGCTTCCGTCAATGGTTCCACCGCAGCATCGGCGTCGCCGTCTTGCAGGGCTTCACGGTCGATTTGCTCTATCAGCTGCCAAAATTTTTCTTCGTTCATTGTTCATTCCAGGTAAATAGTCCATCGATACTGAAAGAGGCCAGGCATGCAATGCCCGTGGCGCGATGCGTCCCGTCTGTGCATCTTGGGCTTGTTTAGAATATCATCTTGCCAGAATGCCAAGCGCACAGTTTCCCCACGTAACTTTTTGCATGCAACACCACAAACAATTCGACCAAGCGTACCTCCCACATGACTTTTTTCTTCCTGTGCCGCTCCTGCGGCGAGACCCATACGGGCATGCCCAGCTTCGGCGCCGATGCGCCGTGGCTGTACGAGCAGATGACGCCCGCCGAACGCGCAGCACGCTGCCAGCTCGACAGCGACGCCTGCATCGTCGACGAAGCGCACTGCTTCGTGCGCGCCACCATCGACATCCCCGTGCATGGCTTTGACGAGCCGTTCAGCTGGGGCGTGTGGATATCGCTGAGCGGAGACAGCTTCGACGCCTGGGACGCCTGCTTCAACGATGCCAAACGGGCGCACATCGGCCCTTTCTTCGGCTGGCTCAGCACGCAGCTTCCCGTGTATCCGGACACCCTGAACCTGAAAACCCGCGTGCACCTGCGCGACGATGGCATACGTCCGTCCATCGAGCTGGAACCGACGGATCACCCGCTGGCCGTGGAACAGCGCGACGGCATCACGGCAGAGCGGGTGGCCGAGCTGTATGCGCGACTGATGCATGGCGCGTGACAGGCCCGGCGTTGCAGCCGCTCCCTGTCGGACCGCTCATGTTTCCGGTATCATTCGGCATGAATACTATTTCCTTCCAACCGTTTGTTATTGGTGTCGCTGGCGGAAGCGGCAGTGGCAAGTCCACCGTATCCCAACAAGTGCTGGCGTCGTTCGGCGCCGACATGGTCTCGGTCGTGATGCAGGACGATTACTACTGCGACCAAACCCATCTCTCCCCTGAAGTGCGCAGGCAGCAGAATTACGACCATCCGCAGGCGTTCGAGTGGCCATTGCTGGTGCAGCACATCCAGGCCTTGCGCAATGGCGAATCGATCGAGATGCCCGAGTACGACTTCACGCTGCACAACCGCTCCGACAGGACCATCTTGGTCAAGCCGGCGCCGGTGATCGTCATCGAAGGCCTGTTTGCCCTGTATGACGAAGACTTGCGCGACATGATGTCGCTGAAGATCTTTGTCGACACGGCCTCCGACGTGCGCTTCATCCGCCGCATGCAACGCGATATCACGGAACGTGGCCGTTCGGTGGAAAGCGTCATCGAGCAATACCTGGAAACCGTGCGCCCGATGCACAAGCAATTCATCGAACCAACCAAGCGCAATGCCGACGTCATTTTGCCGCACGGCGCCAATGGCCCCGCGGTCGACATGATCACGGCCAAGGTGGCCAGCGTCATCGGTCGATTGAAGCCGGCCGTTTGAAGCCTGCCGGTGACGCAGCCCGCTGCGTCACCGCTCTCCCATCGACTCCGAGAATGTCTTGGTGATCGGTTTCGTCAGGTAGCGCAACACCGTCTTGCGGCCCGTGTTGATTTCCACGGTGGCCGTCATGCCGGGCTGGATCAGAATCGGCTCGCCATTCTTGCCCATCAGGTTGCGCCCGCTGGTCTTGATCTGCACGCGGTAGTACGGCTGCTCGTTGCCCTTGTTGTCTTCGCTTAAAGTGTCCGCGCTGATGTAGCTGACGGTGCCGCGCAGGCGGCCGTAGATGCCGTAGTCATAGGCGTCCAGTTTCACGGCCGTGGGCAGGCCGGGCTTGATGAAGGCGATGTCGGCCGGTTTGACTTTCGCTTCGATGATCAGGTCATCGTCCGTGGGCACGATCTGCAGGATTTCCTCGCCCGGCTTGGCTATGCCGCCCAGGGTAGTGAGGCGCACGTTGCGCACGATGCCGTCGGTGGGCGCGTAAATGTCCGTCGAACCCAGCTGCTCCTTGCGCTGGGTCACCGTTTGCAGCACGCCGGCCAGGTCTTCCTGGGCTTTCACCAGGTCCGTCTGGCTGTCTTGCAGGTATTTGTTGCGGCGGTTGGTGATCTGCGCCTGGATGTCGACCACTTGCCGCCGCAGTTTCAGCACTTCTGCGCGGCTGACGTCACCCGTTTCCAGCAGCGGCAGATTCATTTCCAGCTCTTCCTTGATCAGTTTCATGGCGCTTTCCAGCGAACTCACTTCCGCCTGCACGGCGCCCTGGCGCTTGCTGAACAGGGCCAGCTGGTTGGCGCGAAATTCCGGAAACGCCTGCAGTTCGGGCGGGAACTTCGGCGCGCCGCCAAACACTTCCGCCTGCAGGCGCGCCACCGCCGCCTTCAGCCCCGCCGCCTTGGCCGTGCTTTCCAGGTAGCTCGTCTCGGCCCGCGTGCGGTCGAAACGGGCCAGCAATTCGCCCTTTTTCACGACGCTGCCTTCATGCACGCGCAACTCGGCCAGCACGCCGCCATCGGCCACCTGGATGATCTGGTTGCGCGAGCTGGCGATCACCTGGCCGTTGGCGCGCGTGACCTGGTCCAGCTCCGCCCACGAAGCCCAGGCGATGACGCCCGCCAGCGCCGCCGTGCAGCTCCAGATCAGCACCCGGCCCCGTTTCGCTTCCTCCCTCGTTTCGACCTTGGCCAGTTTCATGCGACGGCTCCTTGCGCTGCCGCTGCCTGGACCACCGGCGCGGGCGCGGAAGCGGGAACGGCTTGCGGTTTGCCCGACAGCTTGGCCAGCACGGCATCGCGCGGGCCGTCCAGCAGCAGCCGTCCCGCCTGCAGCACCACCAGGCGGTCGAGCAGGGGCAGGAGGGCATTCTTGTGCGTGGTGGCGACCATGGTCACGCCTTCGGCCGCCAGTTCGCCCAATAGCCCGACGATGCGCGCTTCCGTCTTCGCATCCATGGCGCCCGTCGGCTCGTCGAGCAGCCAGATGCGCGGCTTGGCCAGCAGCAGGCGCGTGACGGCGATCAATTGCCGCTGGCCGCCCGACACGCCCCGTCCGCCTTCGGTGATGCCCAGTGCGAGGCCCCGTGGCTGGCCCAGTATCAGCTCGATCAGGCCCGTGCGTTTGGCGGCGGCCAGGATCGCTTCCTCGCCCGGGTCGGCCAGTCCCAATAACAGGTTGTCGCGCAGGGTGCCGCTGAACAGCCGCGTTTCCTGCGGCAGGTAGCCGACCATTTCGCGCACCACGGCCGGCGCCAGCAGGGCCATGTCGACGTCGCCCAGGTAGGCTTTTCCCTCGGCAGGCAGGTACAGGCCCGAGGCCAGTTTCAGCAGGGTGCTCTTGCCCGAGCCGATGGCGCCCACCAGGCCGACGCGCTCGCCGGGGCGGATGGCGAGGTTTTCCACTTCCAGCGCCACCTTTTGCGCGCCGCCATACGTAAAGCGGATGCGTTCGAAGCGCAAGCCCGTGTCGAGGCTGCGCGGCGTCAGCGCGAATTGCGCATTGTCGGCTTCGTTGGGCAGGCTGATGACCTGTTCCAGGCCGTCGATCGAAGCGCGCGCATGCGCCCATTGCACCATCACGGCGGGCAGCTGCACGATGGGCATCAGGGCGCGGTTGCTGATGATGGTGCAGGCCATCAGGGCGCCCATGGTCATCTGGTTTTCGGCCACGAACCAGGCGCCCATGGAGATCAGCGCCACATTGGTCAGTTGCTGGAAGGCGGCCGTGATGTTTTGCGACAGGGCCGCATAGTCGCGGATATTCTGCTCCGCGTGGCTGCTCTCGGCCACCAGTTCGGCCCAGCGCGCCTGCATCATCCATTCGGCGCTGCTGCCCTTGAGCGTTTCGACGCCGTCGACGGCTTCCACCAGCAAGCCGGCCTTGCGGTTGCTGGCGTTGAGGTTCTTGCGCGTATGGCTTTCGATGGCGCGCTGGAACATCAGCCCGCACGCGAGGGCCAGCGGCAGGGCCACCAGCGGCACCACCACCAGCCAGCCGCCGATGATGGTGATCATGGCGAGAAAAATCACGGCGAAGGGCACGTCCGTCAGCACGAACAGCGATGTCGACGTGAGCACGCCGCGCACCATCTCAAAGCCTTTCACCTGCGCCGCCAGGGTGCCGACGGAAGCGGGGCGCGCCTCCATGCGGATGCCCAGCATGCGCTGGAAAAACCACTCGGACAGTTCATGGTCGACGTCATTGCACGAGTGGTCGACGATGCGGCTGCGCACCTGCTTGAGGATGAATTCCAGGCCGATCGACAGGGCCACGCCCACCACCAGTACCCACAGGGTGCTGAAGCTCTGGTTCGGGATCACGCGGTCGTACACCTGCATGGAAAACAGCGAGGTGGCCATGGTCAGCAGGGTCACCAGCGCGGTGGCCAGCACGGCGTCGACAAACACGCTTTTCTTCAACCACAGGGCGTTGCGCACCAGGCCCAGGGCGCCGGGGCGGGCGCCGCTTTTTTCGCTGCGGCGCGGCAGCCCCACGCAAGCCAGGCCGGCCAGCGAGGCCAGTTGCAGGGCGCGCCCGTCGATGCCTTCGCCGCGCCAGGCGCCGTCGGCACCGCGCGACTGCAGCAAGCCCCAGCCCGTGCTGGCGCTGTAGACGGCGAACGGCAGCTCGCCCGGCGTCGGCTCGTGCAGCGCGCGCGCCGCGCCTTCCAGCCCGGCCGCTTGCCAGATGGCGGTCAACACCACGCCGGGGGCGCCGTTGTCGTCGACGTCATCGAGCTGGCGTTGCAGGTCGGCCAGGCGGGCGGCGGGTACGTGCTGTCCCGTCAGGCGGGCGGCCCGCTCGATGAGTGTCAGCAAGCCATGTTTGATGGAGGTATCCACGCTGTCTCCTGTTCGTGTTCTGTGGCGGTCAATTGGCGCGCACCGACGCGGCCGGCGCCGTGCGCCCGGCCAGGGTGCCCGTTTGCGCGGCCAGGCGCAGGCTGGCGGCGATCGCCTGCGCGCGCGTGTCTTCCAGCGAAAATTGCGCCTGGGTCGCTTCGCGCACGGCGTTGAGCACGTCGTTCCAGCTCTTGCGGCCGATCACGTACTGGCGCGCATACGATTCGAATACCTGCGTCGAGGTGGTGCTGGCCTCGCCCGCGTTGCCCAGGCGCTGGCGGCTCGCCTCGGCCTCGTTCCAGTCCAGCGTGAAACGCTCGCGCACCTCGCGTTCGGCCACGTCGTGCGCGGCGCGCGCGCCTTCGCGGCGGGCCACGGCGGCATCCACGCCAGCCTTGGCCGACAGGCCGGCGCCCGGCTGCGCCTGCAGCACCAGCATGGCGCGCGTGCGGTTGTCGGCATTGATGCCGCCCGTCGGCTTTTCCATGCGCAGCACGACTTTCGGCATGTAGGCCGAGCGCTGCATGGCGATTTCGGAATCGGCGGCCTGCGCCTCGAAATCGAGGCGATGCAGGGTGGGGGAATAGTCGATGGCCTGGCGCATGACCCGTTCCAGGCTGGCGTCGGGCAGCGGTTCGCCCACGCCGATGCCGGTGGTGCTGACGAGGCGCACGGGCTTGCCCGCCAGTTGCGACAGCTGCGCCAGCGCGTTGTCCAGCGCCTGGCGCGCATTCGACACGTCGTTGGCCGCCTGGTAGGCGCGCGACTCGGCCAGGCGCTGGTCCGTCTGCGAGCTGACCGACTGCACCACGCGGCGCTTGATCATGTCCAGCAGGCGCTGGTGCTCGGCCAGGCCCGCCTCGGCCGAACGCACGCGTGCCGTCTGGCGCAACGCCTCGGTGTAGGCGGCGATCACGCGCAGGGACAGGGTCAGGCGTTCTTCCTCGATGGCGGCGCCGGCCGCGTCGACCCGGCTGCTGGCGGCATCGATGCCGGCGTCGATGCGCCCGCCGCTCCACAGCGGTTGCTCGATGCGCACCACGCCGCCCGTTTCCTGCGAACCGGTGGGGACTTCCGCCGACAGGCTGGGAAAGCGCTGCCATTGCGCGCCATCGAGGTCGGCCCGCGCGGCTGCCTGCGCCGAGCGCCTGCCCTGCACGGCGGGATGGCTTTGCAGCGCCTGCTGCAAGACCTGGTCGAAGCTCCAGGCGGTGGCGCCCTGGGCATGGGCGAAAGACGCCATGGATGCCATGGCCGCGGCCATCAGCAGGGCCGCGATGCGTGGCAGTGAGGACAATGCTGGGGAACCGCTTGATCTCATCCCGTATTTTTCCGGCCCGAGGCCTGACGCATTTCAAGGTGGGGCGGGAGCGCGCCGCTGTGCGCTCCCGCTGCCGTGCCTGGCGTGGGTGCCCTGCTTCAGACGATGAAGTTGGCCGCCGTCAGCTGCGTGATGTTCACCCCGCTCAGCAGCACCAGCGCCGTGTCGATGGCGTTGGCGTTGCTCAGGTCACTCGAGTGGTACACCGTCACGGCGCCGCTGTTCTGCGCATCGGCGATGACGATGTAGCCCTGGCCCGACAGGACGCTGTTGTCGGCCGCGATGGCGCTGGCCGCCGCGCCGATCGACACGGACGTGCCATCGAAGATGAACAGGTTGTCGTTGCCAAAGTCCGTGCTCAGGTTGACGCCCACCGCCACCGCTGCCGTCAGGTGGGCGATGGCCGACATGTCGATCACGTCGCCGCCGGCGGCTGGCAGGCCGGTGCTGAAGTCGCTCACCGTCAGCGGGTTGTGCAGGGCGTTCTGGCTCAGCACGAACAACTGGCTCGCATCCGTCAGGTCGGCGTGGGCCTGGGCTGCCGCTGCCGCTGCGGCTGCGGCATTTGCCGATACTGTCAGCGAGTTTGCATCCGTCAGGTCCGCCTGCGCCTGCGCCTGCAGGGCGGCGGCGGCGGCCGCATCGGCTGCCAGGTGCAGGGCGGTGGCGTCCGTCAGGTTGGCCGTCTGCGCCGCGGCCAGGGCGGCTGCCGCAGCCGCATCGGCGGCCTGGGTGAGCGCCACGGCATCGGTCTGGTCGGCCAGCGCTTGCACGGCGGCGGCGTGGGCGGCGTCCGCCGCCGACACCACGGCCAGGGCGCTGGCGTCCGTTTGCGCGGCCAGGGCGTTCGCTTGCACCAGGGCCGCATCGGCTGCCTGCGCGTCGGCGTTGGCCTGGGCCGCTGCCGCATCGTCCGTGTAGGCCGCATTGGCATTGGCATGCGCCTGGGCCGCTGCTGCCGCCGCGTTGGCGGCGGCGACATCGTCCGCTTGCGCGGCCTGGAAGGCCAGCAGCGATGCGGCGGCCTGGGCCTGGGCCAGCGGCGCGGCCGCATCGGCGGCATGGGCGGCCAGCGCGGCTGCGGCCGCATTGTTGGCGTTGACGGTGGCCGCTGCCGCTGCCGCATCGTCGGCCTGTGCCTGCTGCGTGATGGCCAGCGAAATGGCGGCCTGGGCTGCTGCGGCTGCTGCGGCGTCATCGTCGTTCTGCGCCGCGGTGGCGGCGGCCAGGGCGGTGGCTGCCGTTGCCGCCGTGCTGATGGCCAGGGCATCGGCGGCGATCGCTGCCGTGTGCGCGGCGGTGGCGGCGGCGGCATTTGCCGCAGCCTGGTTGGCGGCCGTGTCGTCGGCTTGTGCTGCCTGGGCCGCGAGCAATGCCGCTGCTGCCGCCGCGGCGCTGGCGGTGGCGGCAGTATCGGCTGCGGCTGCGGCAGTCGCTGCTGCTTGTGCGAGGGAGGCGGCGGCTGCGGCGTCCGCTGCGGCCTGGTCGTCGGCGACGGCGGCGTTGTGCGCTGCCTGGGCGTTGGCGGCGTTGGCCGCGGCCAGGGCGGCCGCCGCGTCATCGGCCTGTGCCGCTTGCGTGGCTGCCAGGGTAATGGCGGCCGCGACGGCCGCTGCCGCGGCGGCGGCATCGGCGTCGTGCGCGTTTTGCGCTGCCAGCTGGGCAGCGGCTGCTGCCGCTGCGGTGGCGGCGACGTTTGCGTCGGCGGCGAGGGCCGCGTTCAATGCCAGCTGCGCATTCGCTGCTGCCGTGGCGGCCGCTGCTGCCGTGGCGTCATCCGCCTGGGCATTGAGCGTGGCGGCCAGCGAGATGGCCGCCTGCGCCGCCGCCGTTGCTGCGGCTGCATCGGCGTTCTGCGCTGCGACGGCCGCCGCATGTGCGGCTGCCGCATTGTTGGCGGCCGTGACGGCCGCTGCATCGTCGGCCTGGGCCGACGCCAGCGCCGCATGGGCGGCTGCCGCATTCGCGTCGGCCTGGGCTGCTGCATCGGACGCATTTTGCGCGGAGATGAGCAGGTTCAGCTTGAGCGTCTTGTCATTGTCGGCGTCCAGGGCGTTGGTATCGGCCGTTACCGCCGCGTTCAGGTTGGCGATGGCCGCGTTGAGCGCCGCATGGGCGTTGAGAGCGGCCGTGTCGGCCAGTTGCGCCGCCAGCGTGGCGGCTGCCGACAGGGCCGCTGTGTGCGCGGCACTGGCGGCAGCATCGTCGGCGGCCAGCGCGGCGCTGGCTGCGGCCAGTGCATTGTTGGCCGCCGTGGCGAGGGCGGCCAGGCCGGCGTCGGCCTGCAGCGCGGCGTCGGCAATGATCTGCGCGGCCGCGGCGGCGGCTGCCGTGCTTGCCGCCGTGGCGTCGGCGCCCACGGCGGCATTGGTGGCGGCAAGCGAGTTGCTGGCCGTCAGGATTGCCGCGTTGAGCGCCGTCGTGGCCGCATTCAGGGCCGCTTGCGCATTGTTGGCCGCCGTGGCCGCTGCTGCGGCGACGCTGTCGTCGTTCAGGGCCTGGTTCAGGGCGGCCAGTGCGGCAGCTGCCGCCGCCGCCGTCGTGCCGACGGCCAGGTCGGCCGCCTGCGCGGCCTGTGTGGCGGCCAGCGAGATGGCCGCCGTGAGGGCGGCTGCCGCTGCTGCGGCATCGTCCGCCTGCGCATGCTGCGTGGCAGCGGCCGAGATGGCGGCGACGGCGGCGGCAGCGGCTGCCGCCGTATCGGCGGCGGTAGCGGCCGCAGCGGCGGCCGTGGCGTTGGTGGAGTTGAGGACGGCGGCTGCGGCGGCCGCATCGTCAGCCAGTGCCTGGTTCAGCGCGGTCAATGCATTGGCGGCGATGGTGGCGGCGCTGGCGGCCGCATTGTCGGCCAGTTGTGCCGCTTGCGCGGCCGCTTGCGAGGCATTGGCGACGGTGGCGGCCGTGGCGGCGGCCAGATCGTCGGCGACGGCGGCGGCCGTGGCTGCATTGGCCGTGACGGCAGCCGCGGCGGTAGCTGCCGCATTCGCGTCGGCGGCCAGGGCCGCATTCAGGGCGGCCAGGGCATTGGCTGCCGTCGCTGCCGTCGCGGCGGCGGCGGCATCGGCCGCTTGCGCCGCCTGCGCCGCTGCCAGCGAAGTGGCGGCCACGCCGGCGGCGGTCGCCGCGAGAGTGTCGTCCAGCTGCGCCGCCGTGGCGGCAGCCTGCGAGGTCAGGGCCAGCGTGGCGGCGGCGGTGGCGGCATTGTCGGCGGCAATCGCATTGTTCAGCGTGACCAGCGAGGCGGCAGCCGTGGCGGCCGTCGAGGCGGCAGCCGCATCGTCGGCTTGCGCCGCCAGCGCCGCCGTGTGCGACAGGCCGGCCGTGGTGGCGGCCACGGTGGCGGCCAGCGCGGCCACCAGGTCGAGTGGATGGGCGGCCGAATAGGCGGCAGCCGCAGCGGCGCTCGCGGCATCGTTGTTGGCGATGGTGGTCAGCGCGGCCGCGTCCGTCAGCGCCGCCTTGGTGGCGGCCACGGTGGCGGCCGTGACGTCGAGCGTATGCTGGGTGCCCAGCACGACGGCGTCGGTCAGGCCGGCGACGGTGGCGGCGGTCGCGGCGGCCGTGGCATTCACGGTCGCCACCAGGCCCAGGGCGACGGCGTCCGTCAGGCTGGCCGTTGTTTGCGCGGCGGTGGCGGCGGCGGCATCGACGGTGGCCGTCAACCCCAGGGCCACGGCATCGGTCAGCGCGGCGGTGGCGGCAGCCGTGTTGGCGGCAGCCGTGGCGGCCGCCGAGACGGTGCCCAGGGCAACGGCGTCCGTCAGGTTGGCTGTCGTGGCGGCCAGGCTGGCGGCCGTGTTGGCGGCCGTCGAGACGAGGCCCAGCGCCACGGCATCGGTGAGGTTGGCCGTCGTTTGCGCCGTGGCGGCGAGCGCCGCATCGGCCGTGGCGACGAGGCCCAGGGCCGTGGCGTCCGTCAACGAGGCGGTGGCGGCGGCCGTATTGGCGGCCGTGGTGGCGGCGGCCGAGAGCGTGCCCAGTGCCACCGCATCGGTCAGGTTGGCAACATTCGTCGCCGTATTGGCGGCGGCGGCCGCCGCGGCGGCGGCCAGGCCCAGGGCGGCAGCGTCCGTCAAGTTGGCCGTTGTCAGCAGGGTGGCGGCCAAGGTGGCATCGGTGGTCGAGATCACGCCCAGCGCCGTGGCATCCGTCAGCGCCGCCAGGCTGGCGGCCGAGGCGGCAGCCAGGCCATCGGCGTTGGAAATGAGGCTTAGCGCGATGGCGTCCGTCTGGCCCGCCGTCGTGACGGCTGCGGCGGCGGCCGCATCGGCGGTCGACGACGCCACGGCCAGGGCCGCGGCATCGGTCTGGCCGGCCACGAGCTGTGCCGCGGTCAGGGCGTTTTGCGCCAGCGTATTGGCGGCCGTCAGTGTGCTGACGGCGGCCTGGGCGGCAAGTTCGGCGGCGGCATCGGCGGTGGAGACAAGGCCCAGTGCGCCGGCATCGGTCAGGGCGGCGGTGGCCGCTGCTGCCGTGGCGGCAGCTTGGGCCGCCGCCGCGGCGCTGACGGCCGAGATGTCGATCCCGCCCAGCAGGGCAGCCGTTTCCGCCGCCGCAACGGCCGCGGCGGCGGTGTTGGCGAGCGCCACGGCGTCGGTCAGGTTGGCAGTGGTCAGCGCAGTCGCGGCCGCCAGCGCATCGGCGGCGGAGATGCCGGCGAGGAAGAGGGCGTCCGTCAGGCTGGCATCGGCATCGGCGCCATCGGCGTCGAGCTGCAAGGCATTGACGGTCGCCGTCAGGTCGACGACGCTGGTCTGTCCTGCCGTGACGTTGGCGGCCAGGGCGGCGAGGTTGGCCAGGTTGAAGGCATTCAGGGCGACGTTGACATCCAGCAGGCTCGCTTGCGAATGGGCGGCCGCCGCATCCGCGTCCGCCTGGTCGGCAGCTTGCTGCAGAGCAACTACATCGGTCTGACCGGCCACTGCCTGGGCATTCGCGGCATCGCTGGCCGCCGCCGCGTCGGCAGCGGCCAGGGCGGCAGCGTCCGTCTGGTCGGCGGTGGTTTGCGCTGCCAGCGCGGCGGCGGCGTCATTGTCGGAGACGATTTGCAGCGCGGCCGCATCGGTCAGCGCCGCTTGCGCGGCGGCGGCGGTCGAGGTGTTGGCGGCGGCATCGGCCGTGATCTGCAGGGCGGCTGCGTCGCTCAGGTTGGCTGTCACCACGGCGTTGGCGGCGGCTGTGGCGGCAGCGGCGGCAGCGATGTCGAGCGCGGCGGCATCCGTGTTGCCGGCCAGGGTGGCCGCTGTCGCCGCCGCGGCGGCATCGGCGCTGGAAATCAGGGCCAGCGCTGCCGCGTCGGTCAGGTCGGCCTGCGCCTGCGCCGCATCTGACGCCAGGGTCGCGGCATCGGCGATCAGCCCCAGGGTGGGCGCGTCCGTCATGTTCGCTTGTGTCTGCGCATTTGCGGCGTTCGTGGCGGCCGCATCGGCGGCGGCCTGCAGGGCCACCGCATCGGTGGCGTTGGCGATCGAGGCATCCCAGGCGGCTGCGCCGGCGGCGGCGTCCGCTGCCATGGTCAGCGTCACGGCGTCGGTGAGTCCTGCTTGCGTGCTGGCCGACGTAGCGGCATTCGCTGCCGCCGTGGCGGCGATGCCCAGTGCCGCGGCGTCGCTGGCATTGGCGTTGATTGCCGCATTCGCTGCCGCGGTAGCGGCCGCATTCGAGGCGGCGGTCAGGGCGACGGCATCGGTGGCGGCGGCCACGCTGGCGGCCGCGGCGGCGGTGGCCGCATCGGCATCGGAGATGACTGTCAGAGCGGCGGCGTCCGTCAGGCTGGCCTGTATGCCGGCCGTGACGGCGGCATTGGCGGCGGCCGTGGCCGCCAGGTCCAGCGCGGCGGCGTCCGTGGCATTGGCCAGCGCCGTGGCGGCAGCGGCGGCGGCGGCATCATTGGCCGAGATGACGCCCAGCGTCGCCGCATCGGTCAGCGCTGCCTGGGTATTGGCGGCGGTGGAGACGACATCGGCCGCATCGGCGATCAATTGCAGTGCGGGGGCGTTGGTCTGGTCCGCTTGCGTCTGTGCCGCATCGGCAGCGGCGTGCGCGGCGGCGGCGTTGGCGGCGGCCGTGACGGCAGCCGCATCGGCATTTTGTGCCGACGTGGTGGCGGCCAGCGAAATGGCGGCGGTCGCGGCAGCAGCCGCGGCCGCGTTGTCGTCGGTCGTGGCAGCCGTGGCAGCGGCTTGCGCACCGGGCACGGCGGCTGCCGTGCTGGCGGCCAGCACATCGTCGCTGGTGGCGTTATTGGCTGCGAGCAAGGCTGCTGCCGCTGCAGCTGCAGCGGCGGCAGCCTGCTGGTCGGCGAGCGTGGCCGCATTCGCCGCTGCCAGCGCAGCTGCTGCCGTGGCGGCGGCTGCCGCGGCGGCGGCATCATCGGCCAGGGCATTGCTGGCCGCCGCGACCGCTGCTGCTGCAGCCAGCACGGCCGCGTCGGTAATGGTCGTCGTCGTGGATTGATTTCCCGTGCTACCGCCGGTCGAGCCGCCCGTGCCGCCAGTTCCTCCCGTTCCGCCCGTGCCACCGGTTCCTCCCGTGCCCGCGCCGCCAGTGCCCGTGCCACCGGTGCCGGCACCGCCAGCCGCGGCACCGCCTCCGCCGCCACCGCCAGCCGCGGCGGCTACCAGGCCAAGGCCGCCGAGCGCGCCCAGCACGCCAAGTCCGCCCAGGCCGCCTGCAGCGCCGGCGCCGGCGCCTGCACCCGCTCCAGCTGATGCTCCTGCGACATCCACGACGCTGCCGCTGGGGATGCCGGCGGCGCCCGCGCCGGTGCCTGCCGCGCCCGCGGCGCCACCGTTGTTGTCGCTTTGCGACGTGCCGGGATCGGCACTGCCGTTGCCGGCCTGGCCTGCAGCCGCACCGCCGCCACCGGCTGCCAAGGCGGCTGCCGCCACCGCCGCGGCCGTGCCCAGGGCAGCGGCATTGCCGCTATCGGCGCTTCCCGTGACTTCCACGACATTTTCAGGCGGCATGGTCGCGCTGGCATCGGCCCCTTTTATCAGCTCGTCTTCGTCATATTGCTTGCGGTCGCCGTTTTTCGGATTGACCGCTTTTTTAGCGGGCGTAGCGACCTTGACGCCAGCGCCTTCGGCATTGACGGGAACTTGTGCTGGATTTTGGGTGGTGGCCATTTGAAAATCTCCGGAAGAAGGTTATATGTTCGTTCAATTTTTTAAGATATTAAAAAATCAATAATGTGTTTCGTTTCCTTGCTTACTCCGGCGTGGCTTGGGCCGTGGTTGAAATTGGGTATTGCCGATGCAGATGGTGAAAGTAAAACATAACTGGGGAAAAAACGCTGGCGTAATGGAACGCCGGCCCTGAAATATTTAAAATGCCATTTTTGCATTTGTTTTGCATGGCGTTATTTTCTTGCATCCTGTTTTTGCGATAACTGGCTTGCCAGCCGATGCACCTTGAAAGATAGCGGTATTTACATGCAGGCCGCACCAGCTCTCACTCTGATGGTAGTTTCAATTTTGAAACTTTCAATTCAATTTTTATCATTTTTCATGACTCTATTCTGTCAAGCTTTGCGTAAGCGAATAATCACGGATTGTCACGGATTGGGACTTTTAGGATGAATCCGCTACCCGGTTGCAGTGTTTCTGCGCCTTTCATCGAAAAAACCCTATCGCTATCGAATTGCTAGTTGTTGCTTTTTTGCATGGTGATTATCAAATTTGATTGGTAATAAAATACGATAGAAATAATTATTTGTAATTTTTATATCGGATTGATGCTATCGAATGAATAGTCTTTATTCAGGGAGGGAATTTTTTAATAATCACTATCAGAAAGGTAGTTATTATTTTCAGATGTTTTGCCAGCGCAGGAATAGAAAACGCCCCGACGGGCGGGGCGTTTTTGACGGGGAAGAGCTAGTGCGCTGTCAGCCTTCCTCGCGCCAGCTGCGCAGGCGGATGGCGGCGTAAATCAGTGCCGCGCCTGCCGCCGCGCCGAGCCAGACGGCCGGCAAGGCGAGGCTGGACCAGGAATTGCTGAACACATCAATGCGTGTCATGTGCGATCCCCCCTCTGCCAGGGCGTG
Organism: Janthinobacterium sp. SUN176; assembly: GCF_030587335.1. NCBI lineage: Bacteria > Pseudomonadati > Pseudomonadota > Betaproteobacteria > Burkholderiales > Oxalobacteraceae > Janthinobacterium > Janthinobacterium sp. SUN176. Next base: position 520,134 of record NZ_JAPWIA010000001.1, read on the forward strand.
CATGCGCGGCAGCAGTTCCGGTTCGAACAGATACCAGCTGCCGGGGAGGGTGCCCAGCAGGGCACGTCCGATGACATTCATCTGTATCCAGCTGACATCGCTTTCCGTCTGCGTCAGCTTGCCGGCCCAGACTGTCAGGATGAGCAGCAGCAATGGCACGCCGACGGCCCACAGGAAGACTTTCGACTTGGCCCAGCTCGATACCATCAGCAGCCAGCCGACAGTCGGCAAGGCCCACAGGCAATACACGGGCAGCAAGCCAAACACGCGCAGCGGTCCCAGGTACAGGCCGGAAGAGCCCAGCAGTTCGGCAAACACGTGGATGCCGTTGGCCGCCAGCACGCCGCTGAGGATCAGGATCAGGGCCAGCGACGTCAGGCTGGCGGCAGCGGCCACGATCAGCGGCGCGACCAGCAGGGCGATGGCCGCTTTCGACAGCACCGTCTGCGCATCCGAGATGGGCAGCGATTTCCAGAACAGCACGCTGCGGTCGCGGCGATCGTCATGCAGGGCGCTGAGGCAATAGAAAAATACGAGGAAGCCCAGCGCCAGGAACAGCGGTGCGGCCGCGTACGTATAGTTGTTGGCGACGGCGTCGATGATTTCCGTGCGGCGCGGGCCAAAGGTGCGCGTATTGAAGACGGTGCTCCAGGAAATTTCCTCGCCATTGACGATGAGCGCCGTGTGCATTTTGGTCTTTGCGACGGTCGCGGCCGCCATCAGGGCGCCCAGCACCGTCATGACGACGCCGATCAGGGCAGGCGTCCACACCAGCATGCCCTTGTGTTCCCACAACTCGCGCCGGAGCAGCCATTGCATCTTGTTTACAGGGGAAATGCTCATTGGTACGATCCTTTCATGGTCGCGACAAACAGGTCAGCCAGGCTGGGCGTGCGTACTTCGCCGAGGGCAGCCAGCTGGGTGCGGGCGACGCCATCGAACAGCATCACGGACTTGCCGAACACGCTGCGTTCGCTGATCGGCTGCAGGGCGCGTGCCGGATTGACGTGCTGCGGGCCCACCATCACCTCGATATAGCGCTCGCCCACCTCTTCCATGCTCGAGGCCAGCACGATCTTGCCGTCGCGAATGAACATCAGGTCGCTGAGGATGTGTTCCACTTCCTCGATCTGGTGCGTGGTGATGACGATGGTCTTGTTTTCATCGAAATAGTCTTCCAGCAAGTTCTGGTAGAACTGCTTGCGGTACAGGATATCCAGGCCCAGGGTCGGCTCGTCGAGCACCAGCAGTTTGGCGTCGATGGCCATCACCAGCGCCAGGTGCAGCTGCACCACCATGCCTTTCGACATGGCCTTGACCTTCATCTTCGGCGACAGCTTGGTGTGGGCCAGATAGCGTTCGGCCTTGCTGCGGTCGAAACGTGGATGCACGCCGGCAACGAAATCGATGGCGTCGGTCACGCGCAGCCAGCCCGGCAGGATGGCCACGTCGGCAATGAAGCACACGTCGTCCATCAGCGCGTCGCGTTGCACGCGGGGATCGCGCCCCAGCACGGACAAGTCGCCATCGAAGCCCGTCAGGCCCAGGATGGCTTTCAGGGTGGTGGTCTTGCCGGAACCGTTAGGCCCGATCAAGCCGACGATGCGCCCCGGCGCGATATCGAAGCTGATGTTGTCGATGGCCACCTGCTTGCCATACTGCTTGCGCAGGCCGCGCGCGCTGATGACGCTGTCCTTGTTCAATGCATTCATGCGTTCTCTCCGTGTGCGCCGCCGTCGCGGCTCGCTTGCAGCAGTTGATCGAGATCAAGGCCCAGGCGGGTGATGTGTTCCAGCAAGGCTGGCCATTCTTCGCGCAGGAAGCGTTCGCGTTCGCTGGCCAGCAATTTGTCGCGGGCGCCTTCCAAGACATACATACCGAGTCCTCTGCGTTTTTCCACCAGGGCATCGTCGACCAGTTCCTGGTAGGCGCGCGAGACCGTGATGGGATTCAATTGATAATCGGCCGCCACCTGGCGCACCGACGGCAAGGCGTCGCCGGACTGCAGCACGCCATCGAGCATCATGCCCACCACCCTGGCCTTGAGCTGGCGGTAGATGGGGCTATTGTCGTTCCATTCCGCGCTCATGGGATGCGCTCCGACAAGGGCGGGGCGGCGCGGCGCGTAAAAAGTGCTGTAGGCATCGAAGCTCCGTGATGTATTGGGTTGGTGTTGTAGTGAACTATAACAGTGAAAATGCAAATGTCAACAGTTCGATGATTTCTAACCATGTGGAAACTATAATGTTGCGTGTTTGAAAAAATTATTTGATAGCTTCTGGCGAATATCGTCGCCACTTACCATGAAAGCAGCAATGATCAATCGATATGACGAGTTGCAAAACCTGTTCAGACGCGCCAGCTGTGGCATCGCCCTGCTGGCCGGACTGAGCGCTTGCGGCGGCGGTTCCAGCGGTGGCACGGCCATGCCCGTAGCACCTGTCGAAACGCCACGATACCTGCTGGGAGGCACGGTCAGCGGCTTGCTGCCAGGCGCCAGCGTCGTGCTGGCAAACGGCGCGGATAAAGTAACCGTTACGGCCAACGGTGCGTTCAGTTTTGCCGGCAAGCTGGCGGCGGGCGCCAGTTATGAAGGCAAGGTCGACAGCGCCTCCGAGGGGCTGGGCTGCAGCATCGCGCAAGGCGCGGCGACCATGGGCAACGCGGATGTCAATACCCTGGCCGTGCGTTGCCTGCCGGTCGTGCTGGCAGGGGTGCAGGAGAAAATCCAAAAGATGGCAGGGATGGTCCGCGATGCCGCTGGTAACTACTATATCGCCGATGCGGGCAATCAGGTCATCCATAAAATGGGAATTGACGGCAGCTTGAGCGTGTATGCGGGCGTGATGGGCAAGCGCGGCGTGGATGACGGCCCGGTGTCGAGCGCCACGTTTTCCTTTATTGAGGGTTCCCGTCTGGCAATTGATCGCCAGGCGAATCTCTATGTGAGTGACTACTGTCACGCCGTGCTGCGCAAGATCACGCCAGCCGGTGTGGTTAGTACGGTTGCTGGCCAGCGGCGCAGCAGTTGTGAGGTTGATGATCTTGAGCCGGCGTCTGCGTATGTAGATGGGCAGAAAGAGCAAGCCCGCTTTGGCTTGCCTGGCAGTCTGGCCATCGATGTGAATGGCGATGTGCTGCTGGTCGATATGCATAAAAATGCCATACGTCGCGTCGCTGCGAACGGCGTGGTCAGCACCCTGGCGTGGACATTTGCTCCCATGCCTGAAGTCAGCAGCGACTTTCAACGAGTGGGCCGACTTGCGCTTGATTCCGCTGGCAGCGTTTATTTTGCGGATGCCACGGGTTCTTATCTATTCCGCATCCAGAATGGCATGGCGGTCAAGGTGGCGGGGAACCGCTCGCAGAATTCTTCTGTCGACGGTATCGGTGGCGCTGCCAGCTTTTTCCGCATTCGCGGCATGCAGTTCAACCGCGATGGCGAGTTATTGCTGGCCGACGGCGGCAGCATCCGGAAAGTGCAGGCAGACGGCAAGGTGACGACCTTGCTCGGTGCTGCCATGCCTGATGCGAACGGTCAGGCACCAGGCTTCAAACAGCTCACTGAAATGGTGCTGGAGCCTTCCGGTGCCATGGTCGTGTATGACCTGGGCCGGCATATGCTGCGCAGGCTGGATCAGGATGGAAAGCTGTCGACCCTGCCGGCCTTGCCGGGACATATCGGCCTCGTCGATGGTAGTGGCGCTGCCACCCGCTTGACGTTGGGCTACGCGAGAGCCGTCGTGGCCGATAGCGCGGGGAATGTCTACCTGGCCGATGATGTCAACAAGGTCATCCGTCGCGTGACGCCCGATGGTCTGGTCAGTATCTTTGCGGGTATTGCGGGAAAAGACGGCGGGGTCGATGGCGGGCGTGGCACCGCGACCCTGGAGGGGCCGGTGGCCATGGCGTTCGACAAGGAAGGCAACCTGTATTTTGCTGACCAGTTCCATGGGCAGCCTCGGCTCGTGTTGCGCAAGATTAACAAGCAGGGCGAGGTATCCAGTATTGATTATTTGCCAACTTCGCATGGCACGCGCTTCGCGCTGGCGATCGACCAGCAAAACAATATTTATTGGGTGCACAATGCTGGCAATGGTATCTACCGGCGCCCTTCGGGCGGCGAGTTTTCCCTGTTTATGCCGTACGAGAATGCCATGAAGGCACTGAATGGAAAGACAGGCACGCGCGACTATATTTCAGCCGCCAGTCTGGCCGTCGACCGCCGCGGAGCGCTCTACTTTGAAGATGTCCAGCATCATGTGATCTTCAAGGTGGCCCAGAATGGGGATGTCAGCCATTTTGCCGGCACTTCCTTGCGGAGCGATGGAAAGGATGGTCCGCCGGGAACCGGAAGTCTGATGGCTAGTGACTATTTTCCATTGGCAATAGATGCCAACGACAATCTGTACACGGGGAGCCAGGACGCGCTACGCAGAATTGACACCGCCGGTGTAATTTCCACGCCGCAACTAGGCTGGGGTTCTCCTGTACTGAGCACCTTCACCATTGGCAATGGCGTGCTGTATGGTTTTACCGCGCAGGCCGTGATCCAGGCGCCCTTGCCCTAGGGACGCAATTGCGCGGCTGCTGCATCCCTCAGCCGCGCCTGCAATTCCAGTGCATTGAACAGGGCGGCCCCGGATGTCGTGTTGTCGAAGATGCACCAGTTGTCCGCCTGCATTTGTGCGTGCAATTCAGCGGCCAGTGCCACCAGGCAATCGGCCGGGTAGTCGGAATAGTATATTTTCGGGCTGCCGTGGAGGCGCAGGTAGGCCACTTCCGTCGTCGGCACGTGCGGCCCCGGCTGGCCGGCGGGCGGATCGGCGCGCACGCGCGTGATGCGCTGCGTGGTCAACAGTTCGGTGGCTTCCGCCGCGAACCAGCCTGGGTGGCGCGCCTCGCAAGCGAGCATGCCGCCGAAGCGCTGGCGCAGCGCCTGAAAAAACTGCGCGGCCACGTCCGCCTCGAAATGCAGGCTGGGCGGCAGCTGCACCAGCACGCAGCCCAATTTATTTCCCAGTTGCGTGACTTCTCCCGCAAAGCGATCCAGTTCGGCCGCACAGTTGCGCAAGCGCCGTTCGTGCGTGATGCTGCGCGGCAATTTCACGCTGAAGCGGAAGTGCTCGGGTGTGCTGGCGGCCCAACGCGCGTAAGTGGCGCTCTGGTGCGGGCGGTAGAAAGAGCTGTTGATTTCCGCGCAGTCCAGCACCTGGGCATAGCGCTGCAGGTGGCTGCCATCGAGGGGGAAGCGGCTGGCGGCGGCGCTGGACAGGCTCCAGCCGGCCGTGCCGATGTAAACAGTGTGCATGGCGCCATTACAGCAGGGTCAGGCGGGTTCGGCTATCGGACAAACGCCCGTGCCGCAGTCGGCGCCAGCCTAGTCGATGATATCGCCGTTCAAGTCATGGCGCGTGATGTTGCCGCGCGCATCGATGGCGATCCAGCCGCCGCGCGGCTGTTGTGGCGGCGTCACGTCGCATTCCCAGTCGGGCAAGACATAGCGCAAGGTTTCGTCAACTTTATGCAGGGCGGGGCGGTGCGTATGGCCGTGGATCATGACGGTGCTCGCGTGTTCGGCAAATACTTGTGCTACGGCATCGGGCGTGACATCCATGATGTCCATGGTTTTTTCGCCATTGTGCTCGCGGCTGCTTTTGCGCAAGCCGTCGATGATCGCCTTGCGCTGCGCCAGCGGCATGGACAGGAACTGTTTTTGCCAGGCAGGCTGGCGCACCATGGCGCGAAACTCCATGTATTGGACGTCTTTCGTGCATTCGGCGTCGCCATGCAGCAAGACGATGCGTCGGCCGGCAAGCGTGGCCACGTGCGGTTCGCTGAGCAGGGTGGCGCCGGCGGCGGCGGCAAAGCCGGAGCCGACAAGAAAGTCGCGGTTGCCGGCGATCCAGTAGACGTGCACGCCCGCATCGCTGACGGCGCGGATGGCGGCCGTCATGCGCGCATTGAACGGGTCTTCCAGGTCATCGTCGCCGGCCCAGTATTCGAACAGGTCGCCTAATAGATACAGCGCTTGCGCATATTGCGCATGGTGTTCCAGGAAAGAAAGAAACGCCGCGCTGGTGCGCGGGTGCGAGCTCTGCAGATGCAGGTCGGAAATAAAGAGTGCGGCAGGCATTGTCATCGTTCAACGCTCCCAAAAAGTGATGTACATGGAGAGGCGCAAACGCTGCAATGCCTGTTAGTCATGGTGCAGTGGCCGAATTAAACTGCTTCGACTTTTTCGATGATGACGTCGGTGACTGGCACATCGGCGAACATGCCGGCGCGCGAGGTTTTCACGGCGCGGATGGCGTCGACGACTTCCTTGCCGTCGGTGACTTTACCGAACACGGCGTAGCCCCAGCCGTCCTGGCCTGGGTAGTCGAGGAAGCTGTTGTTCTTGATGTTGATGAAGAACTGGGCCGATGCCGAGTGCGGATCCGACGTGCGGGCCATGGCCAGCGTGTAGGTATCGTTTTTCAGGCCGTTCTTGGCTTCGTTTTCCACGGTGGTGTCGGCTGGCTTTTGTTTCATGCCTGGCTCGAAACCGCCGCCCTGGATCATGAAGCCGTCGATGACGCGGTGGAAAATCGTGTTGTCGTAGTGGCCGGCTTGCATGTAGGCCAGGAAGTTGGCAACCGTTTTCGGCGCTTTCTCGGCGTCCAGTTCAGCGGTGATCTTGCCCAGATTGGTGGTGATGATGACGGAGGTCATGATGATCCTTAATAAATTGGATGAATAATTGATTCAGCGGCGCCAGGCAGGCGGGCGCCGCAAAAACGCTATTTTACAGTTTTGCGGGCGCTGTCTTGAGTAAAGTCGCCGATTCGATCACCACGGGGGTGACGGGCACGTTCTGGTGCGGGCCCTTGTCCGCCACGGGCACGGCCTTGATCTTGTCGACCACGTCCATGCCGCTGACGACTTTGCCGAACACCGTGTAGCCGAAACCGTCGCGGCCAGGGTAGTCGAGCGGGCCGTTGTCGTTGACGTTGATAAAGAATTGCGCGGTGGCCGAATGCGGGTCGCCCGTGCGCGCCATGGCGATGCTGTAGGTCACGTTCTGCAAGCCGTTCTGCGCTTCGTTCTTGATCGGCGCTTTCGTCGGTTTCTGCTTCATGTTCTTGTCGAAGCCGCCGCCCTGTATCATGAAGCCATCGATGACGCGGTGAAATACGGTGCCCTTGTAGTAACCGCTGTTGACGTACTGCAGGAAATTGGCCACGCTTTTCGGTGCTTTTTCCTGGTCCAGTTCCAGCACGATCTCGCCCATGCTGGTTTTCAGGGCCACGTGCGGCGTTGGGTCGACGGCGGTCGTCGGAGCGGCTGCCACGACGGCGCTGCCCAGGGTCAGGCCGGCAAACAGGGTGCAAAAGCGGGCCAGGAAAGACAGGCGTTTCGATTTGATTTCTTGCATGAAGGCGTCCTTGATCGTTATTTTTCTTTAAACTTGCTTTAATTGTAAAGAAGTGAAAATTCGGTTGAACATCGTAAAAACCTGATTCATATCGGGCCAGTATGGTTTTTATCAATGTTATACTTGACCGCTAACGCCCTAATTCTAACAAACAAGAACAACAATATAGCGGGTCGTACAGTCTTCGGCGCACACGGCAGTTCTGTGGCGCGGCACCCCCGGTGTCCGCGCCTGTCTGTCGTTTTGCCAGGCTGGCGACCGCTCCACTTGCAAAGCACGATGAGCAATCTAAAGATTTACAACACCCTGGCTCGCGAGAAGCAGGTATTCGTCCCGATGGAAGCGGGCAAGGTTCGCATGTACGTGTGCGGCATGACCATCTACGATTATTGCCATATCGGCCATGCGCGCATGATGATGGCGTTCGACGTCATTTACCGTTGGCTGAAGGCGTCCGGCTTCGACGTCACCTATGTGCGCAACATTACGGACATCGACGACAAGATCATCCGCCGCGCCGTGGAAAACGGCGAGACGATTTCCCAGCTGACGACGCGTTTCACCCAGTACATGGATGAAGACACGGCCGCGCTGGGCATCCTGACGCCCGACCACACGCCGCGCGCCACGGAATACGTGCCGCAGATGCTGCGCCTGATCGAACAACTGGAAGCCAAAGATTTGGCTTACCAGGGTGCGGATGGCGATGTGAACTATGCCGTGCGCAATTTCCCCCACTATGGCAAGCTGTCGGGCAAGTCGCTCGACGACCTGCGCGCGGGCGAGCGTGTCGACGTCAACACGGGCAAGCGCGATCCGCTCGACTTCGTGCTGTGGAAGTCGTCGAAAGAGTCGGAGCCGGAAGAAGTCAAATGGGATTCGAAGTGGGGCAAGGGCCGCCCGGGCTGGCATATCGAGTGCTCGGCCATGTCATGCGCCTTGCTCGGTGAACAATTCGACATCCACGGCGGCGGCGCGGACTTGCAATTCCCGCACCATGAAAACGAGATCGCCCAATCCGAAGGCGCGTTCGGTCATACCAGCGTCAATTACTGGATACATAACGGTTTCGTGCGCCTGGACAATGAAAAAATGTCCAAGTCGCTGGGCAACTTCTTCACCATCCGCGAAGTGCTGCAAAAATTCGATGCCGAAGTGATCCGCTTCTTCATCCTGCGCGCGCACTACCGCAGCCCCCTGAATTATTCGGACGTGCACCTCGATGACGCGCGCCTGTCCCTGACCCGGTTGTACACGGCGCTGGCCGACGTGGCGGTGGAAGAGGGCGCCATCGACTGGAGCGAAGCCCATGCCGTGCGCGTGCGCGAAGCGATGGACGACGATTTCAACACGCCGCTGGCCGTGGCCGCCCTGTTCGACCTGGCAACGGAAGTCAACAAGAGCAAGTCGCCCGCCCTGGCGCGTCAATTGAAGGGCCTGGCGGGCGTGTTCGGCTTGCTTGAGCGCACGCCGCAACAATTCCTGCAAGCAACCGTCGGCGCGGCCGCCGGTGGACAGGATGAGGCGGCCGGCATCGAAGCGGCCATCGCGGCGCGCAGCGCGGCGAAAAAGGCGCGCGACTTTGCCCAGTCCGACAAGATCCGCGCCGAATTGTTGGCTGCCGGCATCATTCTTGAAGACAAGCCTGACGGCTCGACCAACTGGCGCCGCGCATGATGCCAACGTCCAGGGAAAACGGGGAAGCCCCGGTGGCGGCGCAGGTGATCCAGGTGCCGCATTACTGGGAAGAGGCGAAGATCGAGCTGATGAAGCGCGACCGCATCATGAAAAAGCTTATCCCGCAATTTGGCGACCTGCACCTGGTCGGCCATAGCGACCCGTTTACCACCCTGGCCCGTTCGCTGGTGGGGCAGCAGATCACGCCCAAGGCGGCGGATGCTGCCTGGAAAAAACTGCTGCTGGCTTGCCCGAAATGCACGCCTTCGCAAGTATTGAAGGCAGGCGCCGAGCAACTGTCCGCCTGCGGTTTGTCCAAACGCAAGACCGAATACATCCTCGACCTGGCCGACCATTTCAAGGCCAAGCGCGTGCACGCGAGCCAGTGGGACCAGATGGATGACGAAGCCGTCATCGCCGAACTGGTGCAAATCCGCGGCATCGGCCGCTGGACAGCCGAGATGTTTCTGATATTTAATCTGCTCCGGCCGAATGTCTTGCCGCTCGACGACCCCGGTTTGATCCAGGGCATCAGCGTCAATTATTTCTCCGGCGAACCAGTTTCCCGCAGCGATGCGCGCGAAGTTTCCGCCAATTGGGAACCGTGGCGCACCGTGGCGACGTGGTATTTGTGGCGCAGTCTCGACCCTGCAGCCGCCCCTGCCGCATCCGATACAGCCCCCGGCGCACCAGCCGGTACGGTAAAATAAACATAGATGACGCCGCGCGCCCTGGCGCCGTGGCCGGTAAAACCTGGAGGTACAATGACTAAAACGACTTTCCTCAATTTTGAACAGCCGATCGCGGAACTCGATTCCAAGATCGAAGAGTTGCGCTTCGTGCAAGACGATTCGGCCGTCGACATCTCGGAAGAGATCGACCGCCTGGCCAAGAAGAGCCAGCAACTGACCAAGGATATCTACGCCAAGCTGACCCCTTGGCAAGTGGCGCAGATCGCGCGCCACCCGCAGCGCCCCTACACCATGGATTACGTGAATGAAATCTTTACCGATTTCCACGAATTGCATGGCGACCGCAGCTACGCGGACGACCTGTCCGTCGTCGGCGGCCTGGCCCGCTTCAACGGCCAGCCGTGCATGGTCATCGGCCATCAAAAGGGCCGCGACACGAAAGAGCGCGCCATGCGCAATTTCGGCATGCCGAAGCCGGAAGGCTACCGCAAGGCCATGCGCCTGATGAAAGTGGCTGAAAAGTTCAACTTGCCTATCTTTACCTTCGTCGACACGCCAGGCGCCTTCCCCGGCATCGACGCGGAAGAGCGCGGCCAGTCGGAAGCCATCGGTCACAACCTGTACGTGATGGCGGAACTCAAGGTGCCGCTGATCGCCACCATCATCGGTGAAGGCGGTTCCGGCGGCGCGCTGGCGATTGCCGTGGGCGATGCCGTGCTGATGCTGCAATACTCGACCTATGCCGTGATCTCGCCGGAAGGCTGCGCCTCGATCCTGTGGAAGAGCGCCGAGCGCGCCTCCGACGCGGCCGAAGCGCTGGGTCTGACGGCGCACCGCCTGAAAGCCATGGGCCTGATCGACAAGATCATCAACGAACCGCTGGGCGGCGCCCACCGCGATCCGAAACAGATGGCGACCTTGCTGAAACGCGCACTGGCCGACACCCTGCGCCAGTTCCACGGCATGAAAACCAAGGACTTGCTGGCCGCGCGCCATGAAAAACTGCTGAGCTACGGCAAGTTCAAGGAAACCACGCCGAGCGAGTAAACCATCGCCGGCGCAGGCCGGCAGCAAGAACACCAGGGACAGGCAGCCAAGCGATATCACTCGTTTGGCCACCTGTCCCTCTTTGCATTCCAGGAGTCTTATGAAAAAGCAACAAAACGCCACCGTCGCCGACATCTTCGCCAGCGCGCTGGCAACTTGCGGACCGCAAGCCGGCGAAGCGGTCGGCATCGCCCTCAGCGGCGGCCTCGATTCCTCGGCCCTGCTGCATCTGGCGCATGCCTGGGCGCAAGAGCACGGCGTGGCCCTGCACGCGTTCCACGTGCACCATGGCCTCAGCCCGAACGCGGATGCGTGGCTGGCGCACTGCGCGCAGTTGTGCGCCGGCATGGGCATCGCCTTCGAGGCACGCAAGGTCACGCTGGAAAAGAATGCGAAGACGGGCACGGAAGAGGCGGCCCGAAAGCGCCGTTACGCGGCCCTGGGCGAGCTGTGCGCCGCGCACGGCGTGCGCCTGCTGCTGACGGCGCACCACCAGGATGACCAGGCGGAAACCGTGTTGCTGCAATTGCTGCGCGGCTCCGGCACGGCGGGCTTGTCCGGCATGGATGGCGCCAACAGCGCGCCCGAGCTGCTGGGCAACCCGGACTTGGTGATGGCGCGTCCGCTGCTGCCCGTGTCGCGCCGGCAACTGGAGGCGTACGTGGCGAAACATGCGATCGCGCACATCCACGACGAATCGAACGACGATCCCCGCTTCGCCCGCAATGCATTGCGGCACCAGGTGATGCCCGTGCTGGCGCAGGCGTTTCCCGGTTTCCAGGAGCGCTTCGCCCGCAGCGCCCAGCACGCGCAATCGGCGCAGCGCCTGTTGACGGAACTGGCGACGCAGGATTTGGCGAACTGTCTCGACGGCGACTGCATCGAACTGGCGAAATTGCGCGCGCTGAGCGCGGACCGCTGCTACAACCTGCTGCGCCACTGGTTCGGCACGCGCGGCTTGCGCATGCCGTCGACGGCGTGGCTGGTGGAAATGCTGGCGCAGCTGCTGGAGGCGCGGCCCGATGCGCAATTGCTGGTCACGCATCCCGAATGCCACGTGCGGCGCCACCGCGACCGTCTGTACCTGACGCCGAAGCTCGATGACCTGGCCGGCATGCGCGAGCGTGACGATGCGGGCATTCCTGGCCTGGAAAAAGCCGGCCAGGAGTTTGCATGGAAAGGCGAGGCCAGCCTGGCCTTTCCCGCGTATGGCGGCGTGCTGCATTTCGATGCGGTGGAAGAGGGCGGCCAGGGTATCGATATTGCCTGGTTGCAATCTCAAACCTTGACGATCGATTTCCGCCAGGGTGGCGAGCGCTTGAAACTGGCCTTGAACCGTCCCACCAAGAGCTTGAAATACCATTACCAGGCGTTTGACGTGCCCGCCTGGGAGCGCGAACGCCTGCCCCTTGTCTGTGCGGCGCAACAATTGTTGTTCGCGGCGGGGATCGGCCTCGATTGCCATTGTCTGAGTCTGCTGGACCGTCCCCGCGTGGCCTTGCGCTGGGTCTCCTGCTGAGCGTAAGGGCAGCCGCCACGGCCACTCCCGGGGTGGCTGCCAAGCGGCTGCTCAAGCCAGCTGGACTGCATGGATTGGTTATTTCCATATACGCAATCGGTATGAGCTAATGCGCTTTTTAGCTTGTTATTTTGCATTGCGGCATGTAGAGTAAAGCCCTCCTTTTTTATTCTTCTTGAGCGGAAACTTCACTCTTATGGCTTTAATCGTCCACAAATATGGCGGTACGTCGATGGGCTCGACTGACCGTATCAAGAATGTCGCCAAGCGCGTTGCCAAGTGGCACGACGCCGGGCATCAAATCGTGGTGGTGCCATCCGCCATGTCGGGCGAAACCAACCGCCTGATTGGACTGGCCAAGGAAATCATGGATCAACCCGATCCCCGTGAACTTGACATGATCGCCTCGACAGGCGAACAAGTGTCCGTCGGCCTATTGTCGATGGCACTGCTGGCGATCGGCAAACAAGCCGTATCCTATGCTGGCTGGCAAGTCGCGATCAAGACCGATTCCGCCTTTACCAAGGCACGCATCCAGTCGATCGATGACGAAAAAGTCAAACGCGACCTCGATGCAGGCAAGATTGTCATCATTACCGGTTTCCAGGGCGTCGACGAACACGACAACATCGCGACCCTGGGCCGCGGCGGTTCGGACACCTCGGCCGTGGCGATCGCCGCCGCCATGCAGGCGGCCGAATGCCTGATCTTCACGGACGTCGACGGCGTCTACACGACCGACCCGCGCGTGGTCTCCGAGGCGCGCCGCCTGAAGACCATCACCTTTGAAGAAATGCTGGAACTGGCTTCGCTGGGTTCCAAAGTGCTGCAGACGCGCTCGGTGGAATTTGCCGGCAACTACCGCGTTCCCACGCGCGTGCTGTCGTCGCTGACCGACCCGATGTTGCCGCTGGAAATAGAAGCCAATTCAGGCACCCTGATTTCGTTTGAGGAAGATACAAACATGGAACAAGCAGTCATCTCCGGCATCGCCTTCAACCGCGATGAAGCCAAAATCACCGTGCTCGGCGTGCCCGACCGCCCAGGCGTGGCGTACCACATCCTGGGACCGGTGGCGGACGCGAACATCGAAGTCGACATGATCATACAGAATCAGTCGGTAGACGGTAAAACGGACTTCACCTTCACCGTCTCGCGCGGCGAATACACGCGCGCGCTGGCCGTGCTGGAAGCGAACCGCGAATCGCTGGGCGCGGCCAGCATCACGGGCGACGCGAAAGTGTCGAAACTGTCCGTCGTCGGCGTGGGCATGCGCAGCCATGTCGGCGTCGCATCGCAAATGTTCCGCACCTTGTCGGAAGAGGGCATCAACATCATGATGATCTCCACTTCCGAGATCAAGATCTCCGTGCTGATCGATGAAAAGTACATGGAACTGGCCGTGCGCGCGCTGCATAAAGCGTTCGAGCTGGAAAAAGCTTAAATATCCAAAAATATTGCCCCACGCCCTTGACCAAAGGGGGGGCAATCGATATTATGACGTTCGTCGCTGCAGCGCAGTTAGCTACAGAGACATAGTTGAGTAATCAGCTAGGAGACGTGGCCGAGTGGCCGAAGGCACATCCCTGCTAAGGATGCATACGGCTTATACCTGTATCGTGGGTTCGAATCCCACCGTCTCCGCCAGAATCAAATAAAAAAGCCTCCCCTGCGGGAGGCTTTTTTATTTGTCTGGACGGAACTGTGGGATTCGGAGAGGGCGGGGCCGTGCCGGCCCAGCCCTCTCCGAATGGCCCAACCACCGCGCTCCGCGCGGGCCGTTGGCCGCGCAGCGGCCAACGCCGTCCCCCCCATCTCAGGCTCCAGCAGCCAGCTCGCCCGTCGGCCCCAGTTACCTCAGCAATAAATACAACAAGTGACTTAGTGTGAGTATTGACTCTTTGTCATTATGGATAATGGCAATGTTATTAATAAAAATACGCATGCCCCGCCATGCTTCCATTGTCCAGTCCAATCGAGGAGTTGTCATGTCCCACCGCCTTCCCCGCAGGTATGTGTCGCTGTGCCTGGCCGCCATGCCGTTCGCTTGCAGTGCCGCCTTCGCCGCGGAAAGCACGGTCAATCTGAATGTCGACCTGAACCTGCAGTCCGTGCCCAAACTCGAGCTGCGCCTGCTGCAGGAGCCGCCGAAGCTGAAGGCGCGCGCCAGGCCCGCCACGCGCGCGGCGAGCAAGCGCGACGAGTACGAGAAAGCGTACGACCTGTACATCCGCTATGCCAACGGCAGCATCTATAACCCGACCACGGCCAAGCATGACAAGGTGCGCCTGCGCTCCTACCAGCAGACGGACGGCCTGGCGCTCGATGGACGCGACGAGAATGCGGCCACCTTCATGGCGCCCACCGTGGTGATGGCGCCGGGGCAAACCGTGCGCTTCAAGCTGCATAACCAGTTGCCGGCGCTGCCGGACGAGCAGTGCGCGACGAGCGATATCAATGCAGCGCGTCCCATTGGCTGCTTCAACGATACCAATCTGCACTCGCATGGTCTGTGGGTCTCGCCCTCGGGCAATAGCGACAACGTGTTGATATCGATCAAGCCTGGCGTGGATTTCGAGTACGAATACAATATTCCCATCGACCATCCGGCCGGCACGTTCTGGTATCACCCGCACCAGCATGGCGCGACGGCGATGCAGGTCGCCAGCGGCATGGCCGGCGCGCTGGTGGTCGAAGGCGACCGTTATCCGAGCGCCACGGCGAATGGCGACCTCGATGTGATACTGAAGCCATTCCAGCCCGACGACGGCAGCGGCAGCGCCGGCGAGGTGATGCTGCTGCAGCAAATTCCCTATGACTGCCCCAGCAACAGCCTGACGCCGACGACGCCGTGCGCCACGGACGGGGTAGGCGTGCTGGAGGATTTCGGTCAGGTCAACGATCCGAATGCCTGGCTGAAGTCGGGCCGCTATACCTCCGTCAACGGCAAGGTGCAGCCGGTGCTGAAGATGAAGACGCAGCGCCTGTACCGCTGGCGCATGATCGACACGGGTTTCCAGGCAACCGTGGTGCTGCGCATCCGCCGCGCGAACGATCCGCAAAAGCTGTTCAAGGCGCTCAGCGTGGCCAACCAGGACAAGGACGTGATGGAGCTATGCGATGGCGAGGACGTCACGCAGTTCGAGGTGGCCAGCGACGGCTTGACGCACGACAGGATCATCCCCAAGACCTTGAACTACCTGCAGCCGGGCTACCGCAGCGATATCCTGTTCTCGCTGCCGAAAGCCGGCGCCTATTGCGTATATGCGGAAACCAACGTCAACAACATGACGACGATGCATGACGTCAACAACACGCGCCTGATCGGCGTGATCGCCGCCAAGACCAACACCAAGGCATCCGCACGCGTCAGGTCGGGCGAGTCGCCGCGCGATTTCCTGCTGGCCGAGTTGCGCAATGCCGTCCAGAGCCTGCCCGGCGCCCAGTTGCCCGATAGCGTCAAGAGCACGATCCTTGGCGACCTGGAGAATGGTCTCAAGCTCGGCAAGTTCGTCCCGCATGCGGGCTTCAGCGCGGCGGCAAAGGACGCGATGCGCGGCAAGAAGAAGGAGTATGTGACCTTCAATATCGCCAAGTTGGGCGGCAAGGCCCGCTTCATGGTGGAAGGCAAGCCGGAAGACTCGCCGATACCCGAGCTGAAGTATGTCTATGACCCGCACCGCGTCGACCACACGCTGGTGCTGGGCACCGAGCAGATCTGGGAGCTCGCTTCGAAGAATGGCAGCCACCCCTTCCATATCCACGTCAACCCCTTCCAGATCATCGGCATTAGCCGCACCGACGGCGGCGCGGTCGATGCGCAATACAAGGACCTGATCGGCACGTGGAAAGACACCTTGCTGGTGATCGAAAAGCACAAGATCGAGATCGCCACGCGTTACCAGCGCTACATCGGCGAATACGTGCTGCATTGCCACATCCTCGAACATGAAGACCAGGGCATGATGCAAAACGTCAAGGTGGTACTGCCGGATGGCAAGGGCGGCGGCGACGCGGGCGGACACGGACACTGACCGTTCCTGGCGGCAGCGCGTCCGGCGCGCTTCCGCCTTTCCCAACCTGTCTTTGGAGCAACTGCCCATGTTACGCATGAAAACTTCCATCCTTCCCCTCCTGGCCGGCTTGCTGTGCGCGGGTGTCTGCACCGCGGTACAGGCGCAGGTTACCGTATCGTGTCGCCCGGAATTGCAGGCCCAGGCGGAGCCGGGCGGCGCGCGCGTCGTGCGCTACCGCAAGAATATCGATGAACTGACCCCGGCCGAGCTTGACGCCTTCAAGCATGCGGTGAGCGAGATGAAACGCAAGAGCCAGGAAAACGTGTATGACCGGCGCGGCTTCCTGTGGCAAGCCTGGGTGCATAACTGCACCTCCGTCGACGTCTTCAATGACCGCCAGGCGGCCTTGCCCGGCGACAGGCTGAAGCAGTTGCTGGGCGATCCGACGCGCAACAGCTGCGACATTGCTTATTTCATCGACAAGGTGGCGACCGAGGACAATGCCCACGAGGAATTCCCGGGCGAGTGCGAGCACCAGAAGAACACCTTTTTGCAATGGCACCGGGCGCAGCTGTACTTTTACGAGCAAGCCCTGCAGGCGGCCGACCCGAACGGCGAACGGGGCCCCAGCACGCGCAACGTCGCGCTGCCGTACTGGAACTTCACCCGCAAGCCTTCCGGCGTGCGCTATCCGAAAGCCTTCGAGGATGTCGATTCGCCGCTGTACGATGCCACGCGCAAGAGGGAGGGGCTCGACAGCTCGCTGGCCACGGCTTCCCCCAACTTGCTGGCCTACCAGATCTACTACATGGATTGGGCCGATTTTGGCGGCGACGAATACGGCAGCCTGGGCGGCGGCAACCTGGAGACGAAGATCCACAATCACATGCACGCCACCTACATGGGCGGCAATATGGGCGACAACGTCACGGCCGGCCTCGATCCGCTGTTCTATGCCTTCCATAACTTCCTCGACTACAGTTTCGAGAAGTGGCTGGACGAGCATGGCGACGCCGGCATACGCGGCAGCGGGCGCACGGCGTTCATGCGCAGCGAACAGGACGCCAGCTTGCCACGGCCCGTCGGCTGGAGCGCCGGCAGCGGCGATGCCCAGCGCAGCGATTCGGGCGACTACACGGCCAACATGGGCCAGGCGGTGCTGTACTTCGACACCCTCCGGCAAGGCTATGGCTTCCAGCCGCGCTATGGCGGCGAGTTTGCCCGCAAGAAGGATATCCAGGCCTTGATCGACCGGCACCAGCAGGCGGGGTTTGTATTCGGCGACAACCAGAAAAGCCTGTTCGCCGCCCTGCTCAGCGACGATGCGGCCGATGGCGCGGTCGCCAGGCCCGACCTCACCGTGACCAGCGCCTACACGATCCCGGCGCGGCGGGTGGCCAGCGACAAGCGGGCGAACATGGTGCTGGACCGCGCGCATGCGGACGAGGACTATAGTTTTCAGGCCGATATCTACCTGTATCCCGCCAAGGTGACTGCGCGCATCGGCGACAAGGCGTTCCGCGACCGCTACCTGGTCACCAGCACCAGCCACTGGGCCCTGTCCGGCGCCCACCAGCATGATAAATATGTCATCGAAACGGATATCACCGGCATCGTCGACAGCCTGGTTCCCAAGAAGCGCAGGCAGGCCTGGCGCATCACGGCGGCCATCACCACGAATGACAAGGGCCGCGGCCTGATACGGCAAGGCGATTTTTCCACGCCCGTGATCCAGGTCGTCGACCGCCGCAAACCTGCCGAACCCAAGTATGAGGAGAGCAAGCCATGAGCGAACGGACCAGCTTCAAGCGCGATGTGCAGGGCCTGTTTTCCCGCTACGTGGCCGACATGAACAAGATCAAGCTGTCGAACCCCGAGTCGACGGGCGTGCAGCGGCTGTACCTGAATGACTATGCGAGCGTGAAGGCGTTTGCCTGGCAAATCCAGGTGGCCATCCACGGTTACGACTATGACAGCCGCAACGCAAAATGGCGGGTGGACGCCGGGCACCGCCTGCGCGCACCGGGAGGGCGGGAAGGCGAGTATGTCATGTCCGCGCCGCATCCGATGCCGCCCGACGGGCCGATGCCGCAGGAAGGCATCGATATCTTCGACCAGTGGGTCAGGGACGGCATGCAGCCGTGACTCTCAGGCCAACCGGCACAGACACCCTTGATGATCAGGAGTTCAGCATGGCATACACAGGTTTGAGAATTCACCCGGCCATCGGCATCGCCCGCGTCGGCAACAGCGAAGAATACTATCTGGGCCCGGAAAGCCTGGCCGGCATGCCGCTCGATGGCCAGGATGGCACGGGAGGCTTGCCGATCCGGCCCGGCACGGAAGACACGACCATCGCCAGCACCGAGTTGCGCGACGCCGGCGGAAAGCTCAAGCGGCAGGCGGCCCGCTTCCGGATTTACCAATATGCGTTCGACGCGGCGGACGGCGTGGAAAGCTACCCGCTGGGCCGGCGGGGCGGGGCGGCCGAAGTGGCCATCGGCAGCATGGTCGATGGCAAGATCGTCAAGGACATCGTCTGGACCGTGCACCTGGCCAACAAGAAAGCCAATAGCTGGGAGGGTGGGGACGGCGTGGCGCCGTTTGAAAACCAGCGCGCGCCAGCCCTGCGCAATCCGGCCTTCGGCACGCCAGGCTCGCCGCACTTCGGCACGCCGGCCGACCCGCTGCGCCTGAAGCTGCTGGTCATCGATCCCGGACCGCGCACCGTGCAGGCTTCGCGCCAGGGCGTGCAGCAGTTCGACACATCGACGCCGCCGTCGTGCGCGGATGCGGCCAGCGGCGCCGTGCGCAGCCTGCCCGACTATCCCGTGTCGTTCCCGCGCGGCGGGCAGCCTGGCGCGCCGGCGCAGGGCCCTGGCGCTATCATCGCCTCGCTGGGCGCCATCACGACGGAAAAGAATGGACGATTGCTGGTGCTGGGCGGCTATGGCAAGGCCTGCGGCTTCGACGCGCAAGGCAATTATTCGGCCGCCGCCGTCCTGCACGACAATGTCAACAACGACAACTGGTTCGATGACGTGGCCGATGGCCCCGTCACGGCCATGCTGCTCTTTGCCGACGGCACGGCGCGCAGCGTCGAGGGCAGTGCCTGGGTGATATCGAGCGACCCGTCGTACGCGCCGCAAACGGCGAACGTCGTATCGCTGTGGGACGACCTGTATTGCACCTGGCTGGAAAAGATGGCGCTGCGGCCCGCCGTCCATGCGGACGGCCGCTACCAGACTGGCTACCGGAGCAATTTCAGCACCGATGTCCAGCCCATCCTGCGCGCGGCGTCGCTGCAGCGCTGGACGACCAGCTTGCCGGCCAGGGCGATCAAGGAGCACGACTTGCTGGGCAAGATGAAGGCGGAAGGCCTGACCTACCCGATCATGAATTTCATCCGCCATCCCGACCAGACGGGCGCGCCGTCGCTGAAGCCGCAAATGCCGCTGTCGCTGGGCGATGCGGGCAGCAGCCTGCTGACCCTGACCCGGGCCCAGTATTTTTTCATGGACCAGTGGGCGCATGGCCATTATGTGGCCGACAGCGGCGATTTCCTGCTGGGCGCGGGCGAAGCGCTCGACCGTACGGTCCTGTTCAACTGCCTGGGAGGCCGCTATAGCCCCGGCATCGAGATGGGTTTTATCGTGCGCGACCCCGGCCTGTACCGGCAGGCGTGGCGGCGCCATGATGCCGGCGGCCCGTTCCGCCTCAATGCCCAGCATCTCGATTACGCGGCAGCCGTCAGGGACCAGCCGTTCCTCGGCGCCGGCTACATGCCGCTGCGCGGCGGCGAGCTGCAGCCCGGCGACGTGTCGAAGTTCATGGCCTTGCCGTGGCATACCGATTACAACTCGTGCGCCACGCATTTGCCCGATCCGAATCCCGGCGGCACGGTGCTGAATAACCAGCAGGCGATCGATGCGGCCACGGCGCTCAATGGCAATGGCTACAATACCTTGCTGTATTCCTCCTGGCCGGCGCAGCGGCCCGTGGCCGTGTACACGTATGACGACGTCGTCGCCAATGGCGGCGAATTGGCGACGCCGCGCTATTCCGTGCGCGGCAAGGGCACGCGGGCCGATGGGGTGCCGTCGACCACCCCGGAAAATGCGGAAATCGACCGGCCCGCCATGCATGTGGGCCGCTACCAGGACCGCGCGCAGTTCCTGCTGAACTGGCACCGCATCGGCGTGGTCGTGCAAAGCACGGCGATTGCGCGCAAGGCGGGCGAAAAGGCCATCTGCAAGGATTACTACCTGGAAGTCGAAAGCCTGTTCGACAGCGATGAAAGCAACCTGGTCGAGTATTGGCGCAACACGGCCATCGACAAGGTGTACCGGCCGAAGCCGCAGCCGAAACCGAAGCCCTGATGGCGGCCGCAGACAGTCCCGGTGCGGCAGGGCCATCGCGGCAGCGCTACCGGGTCGCCATCGTCGGCGGCGGCCCGGCGGGCTGCGCCTGCGCGCTGGCGCTGGCGCAGCATGGCGTGCACGACGTGCTCGTGATCGAGGCGGGCGACTACGCTCAATTTCGCATCGGCGAAAGCATTCCGCCCGAAGCCAACCGGCTATTC
Organism: Janthinobacterium sp. SUN176; assembly: GCF_030587335.1. Lineage (NCBI taxonomy): Bacteria > Pseudomonadati > Pseudomonadota > Betaproteobacteria > Burkholderiales > Oxalobacteraceae > Janthinobacterium > Janthinobacterium sp. SUN176. The sequence goes on from NZ_JAPWIA010000001.1 coordinate 541,084, forward strand.
CACGCGCTGGGCATTGCGCAGGATTTTTTCGCCGAGGCGCATGCGCCTTGCCATGGCAGCTGTTCCTGGTGGGGCAGCGACAAGCGCGGCTACAACGACGCGCTGCTGCATCCGCTGGGCCACGGTTGGCATCTGGAGCGGTCCCGTTTCAATCGCTTCCTGGCGCAGCAGGCGCGCTTGCGCGGGGCGGAAGTGCTGCTGCGCGCCAGCCTGGTCGCGTCGGCCCCGGCGCAAGGCGGCGGCTTTGCCCTGGAATTGATGCTGGGTGATCCGGCGCACCTGCGACCGGCCAGCATCCATGCCGATGTGGTGGTCGACGCCAGCGGCACGCGCGCCGTCTTCGCGCGCCAGCGCGGCAGCCGCAAGGTCGAAACGCTGCCGCTGGTCTGCCTGGCCATGCGCTTCGCCGCGCCCGACGCCCCCCGTTCTGGCCTGACGCACCTGGAAGCGGTCGAACATGGCTGGTGGTATGGCGCCCATCTGCCCGACGCCACCTTGCTGCTGGCGTTCTACAGCGACGCGGCCACCGTCAAGGCGCGGCGCCTGCAGCATGCCGCGCACTGGCTGGAAGGGCTGGCGGCCGCGCCCAATACGGCTGCGCTGGCCCGCGGCGCCGTGCCGCTGGCAGGCGGCGTGCAGAGTTTTCCCGCGCCGTCCTACTGCCTCGAGCAACTGTATGGCGACGGCTGGCTGGCCATCGGCGACGCCGCCTCGGCCTACGATCCCGTCACCTCGCAAGGCATCGTCAAGGCGCTGGCCAACGGCATGGCGGCCGCTGGCGCCATCGCCGGCCATGCCACCCTGGACGCGGTGGCGCACACGGTGGCGCTGCGCCATGCGCAGTACCTGGCGCAGCGCCAGCAGTATTACGGCTGGGAGCAGCGCTGGCCCGCCGCGCCGTTCTGGCGCCAGCTGCATGCGGATGCGGGTGCTCTAGCGGATTAACGGCGCTGCGCTTCGCGTTCGAGCGTATCCCTGCCGATGATCTTCAGGCTGGCGCCGCCCTTGAACGGCAGCGCTTCCTCGCTGCCCGCCGTCTGGATGCCGGCCGAGACGCCGATTTCGGCCGTCACGTCGACGAATTCCGTACGGAACATGCGCAGCTCGGTGTGCTTGATGACGCTTTGCAGCGCAATCGACTGGCCCGGCGCGATGGGGGTGAAGGCGCGCTTGAGCGCGTGATTGGCCAGGCCCGTCTTCAATACCTGGCTTTGTTCGCTCGCGTTGTCGATCAGGCGCATATTGGGCCCCCGCGCTTGCATGTACTGGAGCGGATAGCCGACTTCCCCATTGCCGATATTCTTGATGACCACCTCGATGCGCATGTCGCTGCCCGTGAAAATGCAGGCTGGATTATCGATGCAGTGGGCGCTGATGGAGAGGATGTCGTTCGGCATGGCGTTTCCTGGGAGTTGTAGGGACACTGCGAGCAGTGCGATTAGGAGCCGTTCAGGATGATATCGCATTTGATCTGCCGTCCTATTTTCGTCCGTAGCAAGTCCTGCACTTCGATGGCGATCTGCCAGGCATGCCGGTCACGGATGACGATGGAGCCGGCCGAGTTCATGATGTTGGCAGCGGCCGGTTCCGGTTCCTCATCGTCCGAGAGCGAAGGCACGGGCGCATCCCAGCTGCCGTCCGGTTTCTTGTATTTGACGGTCTCGTCGTCTCCTTCCACATACGAGTATTCATCCGGCAGGCCATAGCAGTGACCGAATTCATGGGCGTGTGTCTGGCCATCGGTCGAGGCGGACACGTCGATGATGGTCCCCGTCACGCTTTCGCGGTCGTAGCGTTTGTGGATCTGCATGACGTAGTGCTCGTTGCTCTCCACATAAACGACGCGGTAGATGATGGGCAGGGTGCGCGTGCCGCATTCCGGATCGCTGATTTTCATCTGGAATTTATTGTTCCAGTGGCTTTCCAGCCCCGTGGTGGCGATGCCCTTGACGTACTTGATGACGGCGGCGCGCTGCTTGGCCCGCGTGGCGGCCTGCGGGGTGCCCTTCTCGCGGTCTTCCAGCGCCTGGTCGGCCGGCTCGAGCACCGTGATCACCTTGACGCGCAATTCGGCGATGATGCCGGTATTCGACTTGACGGGCACGTAGATCTTGTAGCGCACGGTGTCGAAATAGTTATGCGGCGCGCCAGTGGCGCCGAAGGTGTTGTTGTAGCGCGGCACGCTGGAGACGCTAATCTCCTTTTCATAGTCGGCGATCCAGCAGGCGGGGCGCTTGATCAGCACTTCCTTGCGCTGCTTGTTGTCGACGGGGCTGGTGCTGGACGTACCCGTTGCCTTGAATTTCGGTTCGGGGTTGGGCGGCGCCTTGGCCGTCGTGCCGGGAGCGGGCGCCTTGGCGCGCGTGTCCGAGCTGGGCGCAGGAGCCGGGTCTGGGCCGTTCTCCGTCTCGGGCAACTGGCCCGGCGACTTGAGCAGTTCGATCACCAGCGCCTCGACGGCGGCAGCGGCCACGATGTGGGTCAGGCCCCTGGCGTCCGTCATGCCCGTTTCGATGCTGCCGTCGGCGCGCTTGACGCGATACGGCTGGCGCGCCATCAGTTCGCCTGTGTCGCGGTCTTTCAGCACGAAGCCTTCGTCGAACAGTTTCAAGCGGCTGTCCGGCAACGGCGGCAGGCCGGCTGCGGCGCTGGCGCCGCCGTTGAAGAGATGCTGCCCGCCCTTGACCGTAAAATGGCCGGGGCAGCGGAAGGTGATGTCGCCGCCTTCGAGCGTGATCGAGGATTGTCCCGCCTGCAGGACGATTTTCTGGTTGGCCTTGATGTCGATGCTGTCGCTCACGGAGATCACCGTGACGGCTTGATCGGCGAGGATTTCCAGTTGGTCGGTATGCGCTTCGAGCGAGACGGGGCCGTTGCCAGCGACGGCCTTGATGCCGCCTTCCTGGCTGAACAGCGTGGCCGCGTTGGCCGCCACCGAGGCGACCGTCTGGCCGGCCGTCATGTGCAGGTCGGCCTGCGCCGTCCAGTGCAGCTGCTGGCCCGCGAACAGCACGGTCGACGCGGGCGTGGCCCAGTTGATGCTGCTGGGCGACTCCATCAGCACGAGCGGCTGGGCGTAGCGTTCCACGGGCTGCGCCGTATCGGGCGCGCGCGTGCCGCTGCCCGCCTTGCTGGCTTCCTGGCCGCCGACACTGGCCTGGTACTTGCCATCCTGCTGCGGGTCGATCTGCTTCGCCATGTCCAGCTGCGCCTGGTTCGCATCCTTGCTGACGAGGGCTTTTTGCTGGCTTGCCGACGTCGCCACCGCCTTGCTCAGTTCACAGGCGCCGCGCAGCAGGGCCAGCGCCTCCTTGGTGTCGAGCTGGCTCGACGCCACGCCGGCGCCCTGGCGCGCGCGCGCCGTGGTCGAGAGCAGCATGCCTTCGCCGGCGCGCAACATGGCCCAGGCATCGGTGCGCAACTCAAAGCCGCTGCCGCGGTAGCTGCCCCGTTGCGCCGAACTGGCGCCTTGCTGCACCAGGTAGCCCAGATTGAGCTCGGTGGCGGCGCTGCTCGACGCAAGCCGGGTGCGCAGCTGGCCCTGGGTATCGTCCAGCACCCACTGGTTGTAGCCGGCGCCATCGAAATTGTGGCTGTGCATGCCCGACAGGACGCCCGCGTGGTTGACGCCAGAATCCTCGCCGGCCGCATACGGCGGCGTGTCGCTGCCCGTGTAGAGCTGGGCGACGACCAGCGGGCGGTCCATGTCGCCTTCGATGAAGTCGACCAGCACTTCGGTGCCGAGGCGCGGCGTGAATTGCGAGCCCCAGTTCGGGCCGGCCAGCGCTTCGGCCACGCGCACCCAGGCGCCGGACGCCTCGTTGCCGGGCGCGTTGCCCTGCTGGTCGGTGTTGTGCGCCAGGCCGCCGGGATTGGCGGCGCTGCCGCGCTGCCAGGCAAACTGGATGCGCACCTGGTGGTCGCGGCCCGTGGTGGCCACGCTGTCGGCCAGGCCCACCACCAGCGCCGTCTGCGGACCCAGCGCCACGGCCGGCGCACGCGCGGCGGTGGCGCGCGGCACGATGGCCACGCTGGTGCGCACGCAGCCGAAGCGGTTGCGGTAGGTGCCCGGCTCGATCTGGCCGGCGATCCAGTCGGCCACGCCGCCCAGGCCGGCCGTCCTGGCCAGCCTCGACAGCATGTCGCCCAGGCTGGCGCCGGCCGGTCCCGTATTGTTGCGCGCCTGGTGCTCGGCCCACAGCACGGTGAAGGCGTTGGCGTCATCGGCATGCTGCTCGTGCTGCAGCAGGCGCATGGCGTGGCCGGCGGCCAGGCGGCGCACGGCGCCGGCGCCGTCGAACTGCTTGTTGTCCAGCTCCAGGGCTTGCAGCATGCGCTCGCTGTGCGGCCCGGCCGCCGCGCGGTCGGCGTGCAGGCGCTCGCCGGCACCGTCATACACGGCCAGCTGCGGCAATTGCCCGGCCTCCAGGCTGGAGACTTGCTCGGCGGCGGGCGCCGTCACCTGCGCCGGGTCCCAGCTGCTGATGCTGACGGCGTTCGATTGCACCTGGCGGCGCGCGCCGAAGCGGTCGATGGCGTCGTCCGTATCGGTAGCGCGCACGCCGTGAAAGCGCATGTCGGCGCCGCCCGGCGTCTGCGGCGCGGTGGCCTTGCTGTCGAAGATCACCAGTTTGTGCCTGGCCTGCGCCTGGCCATCGCCGCTGTCCTGCGCGCCGCCGGGCTGGTCGTGCTCGAAGCGCCAGCTCAGGCCTTCGGCAGCGAGCAGGCGCGCGAAGAAATCGAAGTCGCTTTCGCGGTACTGGGTGCAGATGGCGCGCGTGGCCAGCGCCTGGCTGACATCGAATGCGAAGCGCAGCTGCGGGTAGTCGGCCAGCAGCTCGGTGACGATGTCGCGCGCATTCTTGTCCTGGAAAATGTAACTGTCGCGACGCAGCTGCAGCAGGGCCAGGGCCGGTTCGAGGCGCAGCCGGTAGCGCGCCACGCCGCCGTCGGCGCCCAGCCAGGCGCAATCGGTGCAGATGCCGTGCCAGGCGCGCTGGCTGCCGTCGGGCTGCAGCAGGCACAGCGTCATTTCTTCGCCGATGAAGGAGGCCAGGTCCAGGCTGGCCGCGGTGCTCAGGGCGTCGACCTCGAAGCGGAACAGTTCATTGACGGCCTCGCGGCCTTCGAACTGTTCCGCCATCAGCGATTCCGGCTGCCCGGACTGCTGGGCCGTGGCCAGGCTGATGAGCCGTGCATGCTGGCTCAGGCCCGTGCCGAACTGGCCCGTTGCCGCGGGGGTTTGTTGTGCGTCGCCCATCACGGCAGGGTAATGCTCAGGTTAGCCACGCGCGGCGCCAGCTTGACGATGTCGTTGTAGGCATTGATCTGCGCTTGCGTCTGTTTGGCCAGCATGGTGCGCAGTCCCAGGTAGCCCAGTGCGCAGATCAGGGCGAACACCGAGCACAGTACCCATGGCGGCACGTTGTTGCGCAGTTTGTGGATGATCTGGTCGGGCCGCTCCGCATGCGGGGCGAAGCCGGTTTTCTTGCCCTTCATCTGGGCGATTTCGTCGCCCAGGCGCGCCGTCAGGTAATTGAGTTTTTCCGGGCCTTCGAGGATGTAGCGGCCCTGGAAACCCAGCAGCAGGCACATGTGGAAGACCTCGAGCGCCTGCAGGTGCGCGCTGCCGCGCGCGCGCAGCGCTTCGAGACGGATGAAGAAGTTTTCGCCGGCCAGCTGGTCGCCGAACAGCACCAGCTGCAACGGCCGCCGCGCCCATTCGTCGCGGATGCTGTAGGGCGAACGCAGGATGATTTCATCGACGGCCGCGCAGAACGCATATTTGGCGGCGTCGATGTCGTCCGCCGACGCGCCCTGTTTTTTCGCGCCGCGACTGAATTCATCGAGGAAGTGCGTCATCTTGCTGATGAAATCGGCATTGTCTTGCGGCCCGCTGCCGTTCTTCAGCATGAACAGGGCGTAAAAACCGTCGTACATCAAGTCCATCAATGTGTGTTCGGTGCCGGGACCGGCAGCCATGCTGGCGGCATAGGCGGCCTGGCTGCCGGACATCAGGGAAGGGGGGGCGCTGGAGTGCATCGTTGGACCTCAGGAAGTGACGGCGACAAGTTCGAGTTTCAGTTCACGCATGCCGGAAGGGACATACACCAGCAGCGACTGCGCCTGCAGCATGCGTTCGTACATCTGGCCCTTGGCCTCGATGGTGAAATAAAACATGTCGGGGCGCACCGGCACGGCGGCCGGCACCTGCGGCGCATGCTGCAGGCGCACCCCGGGCAGGGCGGACAGGACGAATTTTTCCACGTCGTCGGGCGCGCCCACCTTGAAGCGCAGCGGCACCACGTCGACCAGTTCCACGCCGGCCATGTCGGCGGACACGCCCAGGTAGAACGCCGTCTTGGCATCGATCTTTTCCGAGTCCAGCTTGCCGTGATGGTAGGACGGCTTGGTTTCCGTCAGCGCGATGGCGAAGTATTTCGACGAGATCACGGTGTCGAGCAATTCGCGGATCATGGCGTGCAGCTGGGCGAACGAGGGTCCGGGATCGGCATGCCGGTACGGCGGCAGGTCGGCCAGCGCATGGCTGCGTGAAAAGGTCATCAATCCGCCCGCCAGGGCCAGCAGCTGTTCGTACAGGCGCTCCGGATGCAGCGCCGGATGATGGAAGTAATGGCTGAGCGAGGCGTAGGCCGCGCTGGCCGTATGCAGCAGCCAGAACGAGGACATGTCGCCGGAGCGAAATTCGATCACGCTCTTGCTCGGCTCGCGGTGATGCCCATACAGCGCGTTGACCTTGGCTTGCAGCGCGTCGATCAGGCGGCGCAGCTGCAGGAACAGCAGGGGCGCGCTGCGGATGGACAGGCTGGGGGGCACGAAGGCCGGATCCTGCTCGAAGCCGCCCGTCGACAGGCGGCGCAGGCGCAGCAGGGGGAAGCTGACGTAGGAATCGCGCGGTTCGGCATCGGCGACGAGGCGCAGGGTTTTTTTCAGGTAGGTCAGTTCGGCCTGTGCGGCCTGGGTGTACAGGTCCGGCGTGCTGAGATTGGCCTGGGCGTAGCGCGCCGCGTTGTTGGGCTGGCCGCTGGCGGCGAAGTTGCCGCCGAATGGCTTGAAAGCCGGCAAGGCGGCGTGGAAGGTCACCGATTGCAGCGACGACGGCAAGTTGCCCAGGTCGAGCGCGTCGGGCAGGTCGTCGCTTCCGGCGGCATTGTAGATTTCGCCGTCCTGGAAGACCAGCGACAGTTCCAGCAGGCGCAAGCTGTTGTTCGCCAGCGCATCGCGGTCGATCTGCAACTGGTTCACGCCCCACGCATACGGGTGCAGCGCCTTGACGCTCTCGTGCAGGCGCTGTTCGTGGTACTGGTCTTGCTGCTGGAAATGCTGGGGCCGCAGGAACAGCCCTTCGCCCCATAACAATTTGTTTGCCATGCTCATGAATTGCCCTCTATGCCAGACACAGTGAGGCGCGCGGCAGCGACTGAAAATCATGCTTCGCATCGCGCAACTTGGTGCTTTTTTCGCAACTGCAAGAACCTTAACATTATCTTGAAGAATGGTGCGTACGGTACGTTTTTAGCGTAAGTAGTGTGAGTTTTCGCGTATTTTCTATCGAACGCAGTGAATTTTGAAATCATGCTACGCTCCGAAAAATAAATAATTAGCAACTATAAAAAGCAACTTTTCAATCGCCAAAACCGTCTTCTTTTTTGAAGGAAAGCTCAACATGACACGCCTGGTTTCGCTACGCACGCTTGCAGTTATCGCCTGTGCTTTTACCCTCAGCGCCTGCAGTACGGCGCCGGTGGCCAAGCCGCCGCCCGTCGTGGCGCCGACGCTGGAAGAGCTGATGGCCAAGGCCACGCAGGCGGTGGACACGGGCAACAAGGCGGCGGCGCTGGCGCTGTGGCAGGAGGCGGCCGCCGCGGCGCCCGCCGACAAGCAGCCCTGGGTGCGCATGGCGCAAAGCCGCTACGATGCGGGCCAGTATGGTGAAGCCATCCTCAATGCCCAGGAAGTGCTGGTGCGCGATCCTGCCGACAAGCTGGCCAACAGCGTGATCGCCATCAGCGGACTGCGCCTGTCGACGCGGGCGCTGGCCGACCTGAGCCGCCAGAACAACCTGTCCGGTCCGCTGCGCGCGGAATCGCAGGACCTGGCCAAGCTGCTGCGCGAGAGCCTGGGTGAAACCGTGCTGGTGCCGCCGCCGGACAAGCCGCCCGTGCGCGCGTCGCGCAAGCAGCCAAGCAAGCGCACTGCCGATGAGGGCAGCGCCAATCCATTCAATGCCCTGAAGTAGCCAGCCAGGCACAGGTACGCCGCAGTTCAACAGGCGCATCGCCGATGCCGCCAATATTTGGGAGGGGGATGTCATGTCGAAAAAAGATAGTGTGCAGAAGCGCTTGCAAAAGGTACGCCCGCCACGCGTGCAGATGACCTATGACGTCGAGATCGGCGACGCCATCGAAAACAAGGAGCTGCCCTTCGTGGTGGGCGTGGTGGGCGATTTCGGCGGCAATTCCGAACTCGAGCAGAAGCGCCTGAAGGACCGCAAGTTCGTCGATATCGACCGCGACAATTTCGATGAAGTGATGAAGGGCATCGAGCCGCGCGCCACCTTCCGCGTGCCGAATGAACTGGGCGCCGCTGGCGGCCAGTTCGGCGTCGAGCTGAAATTTCGCGCGATCGCCGATTTCCGCCCGGAAGCGGTGGTCGAGCAGGTCGAGCCGCTGCGCAAGCTGCTCGAGGCGCGCACCAAGCTGGCCGACCTGCGCAACAAGCTGGCCGGCAACGACAAACTGGAAGACATCCTGAATGACGTGCTCAACAGCACGGAAAAACTGGCCCAGCTGGAACAACATTCCCACGTCAGGAAAGATTGATATGTCCGCACAACTGACCCCCGCATTGAGCGCTGCTGGCGCCGCCGAAATCGACTTGCTCGACCAGATCGTCGAGCAGAGCAAGGTGGCCAAGTCCAGCGTCGAACACGCCCGCGCCAAGGATCTGATTTCCGAACTGGTCAGCCAGGTCATGGATGGCACGGTGGTGGTATCGAATAACCTGGCCGCCACCATCGATGCCCGCGTGGCCGAACTGGACCAGCTCATTTCCGCGCAGCTCAGCGCCATCATGCACGCGCCCGAATTCCAGAAGCTGGAAAGCAGCTGGACGGGCCTGCACTACCTGGTGAAGAACACGGCCACCGGCACGAATCTGAAAATCAAGATGATGAACGCGACCAAGCGCGAGCTGGTCAAGGATTTCCAGAGCGCGCTGGAGTTCGACCAGTCGACCATGTTCAAGAAGGTCTACGAAGAGGAATTCGGTACCTTTGGCGGCGCGCCGTTCGGCACCTTGCTGGGCGACTTCGAATTCAGCCGCCAGCCGGAAGACATGTATTTCATCGAGCAGATGTCGCACGTGGCCGCTGCCGCGCACGCGCCGTTCATCTCGTCCGCCTCGCCGGAACTGTTTGGGCTGGAAAGCTACAGCGACCTGGGCAAGCCGCGCGACCTGGCCAAGGTCTTCGACACGGTCGAGTATGCGAAGTGGAAATCCTTGCGCGAATCGGAAGATTCGCGCTACGTGGGCCTGACCTTGCCCCGCTTCCTGGGCCGGCTGCCGTTCAATCCGCTCGATGGCGCCACCGTCGACGGCTTCAATTTCGTCGAGGACGTCGACGGCACCGACCACCAGAAATACCTGTGGTGCAATGCCGCCTACGCGTTCGGCACCAAGCTGACGGCCGCCTTCGAGGATTACGGCTGGTGCGCGGCGATCCGCGGCGTGGAAGGGGGCGGCTTGGTGGAAGACTTGCCGACGCATACCTTCAAGACGGACGAGGGCGAGGTGGCGCTGAAATGCCCGACCGAGATCGCCATCACGGACCGCCGCGAAAAGGAATTGAGCGACCTGGGCTTCATCTCCCTCGTGCACTGCAAGAACACGGACTATGCCGCGTTTTTCGGCGCCCAGTCGGCGCAAAAGGCGAAAAAATACAATACCGACGCCGCCAACGCGAACGCCGTGCTGTCGGCGCAGCTGCAATACATCTTCGCCGTGTCGCGCATCGCCCACTACATGAAGGCCATGATGCGCGACAAGATCGGCAGCTTCGCCGCCGCTTCCAACGTGGAAGATTTTCTCAACCGCTGGCTGACGCAGTACGTGTTGCTCGACGATAACGCAAGCCAGGAGCAGAAGGCCCAGTTTCCGCTGCGCGAAGCCTCGGTGCAGGTGGCGGAAGTGCCGGGCCGGCCCGGCGTGTACCGCGCCGTGTCCTTCTTGCGTCCGCATTTCCAGCTTGACGAATTGTCCGTTTCACTCCGTTTGGTCGCGGAGCTTCCGCAGTCGACCAAATCGTAATGTATTTTTCTTCACACCCTTGAAAGGAATAACATGGCAATCGACGTATACTTGCAAATTGATGGCATCAAAGGCGAATCCACGGATAACAGCCACAAAGATTGGATCGAATGCAAGTCGGTCCAGTGGCAGGTGTTGCAACCCAAATCGGCGACCGCCTCGACGGGCGGCGGCCATACCGCCGAACGTACCGAGCACAAAGATATCGTCATCGCCAAGATGGCCGATCTCGCCAGCCCCCTGCTGCTGCAGACTTGCTCTTCTGGTAAGACCATCCCGAAAGCCAAGCTCGAGTTCCTGCGCGCCGATGGCCAGGGCGAGCGCATCAAGTACTTCGAGATCGAACTGGAGAATGTGATGATCAGCAGCGTGGCGCCATCGGTGGCCGCGGGCGACATTCTCGGCGAAGACCTGGCACTCAAGTATTCGAAGGTCAAGTGGAAGTATACGCAGCAAAAAGTGGGTGGCGGTTCGGGCGGCAACACCTCCGGCGGCTGGGACCTGTCGGCCAACAAGACAGCCTGACCGCATCTGACCGCGTACGCCAGCGGCGCGCTGCCGCCGCTGGCTTTCCTGGCCGCCGGCAGCGGCGTCCACGCCACCCATGAAACGGGAAGCCCATGAAAGGTTTTACGCCGGGCCTGTTCGACCGCCTGATGGATACGCCCGTGCACGGCGCCTCCAGCGGCACCGTCTCGCGCCTCTCGCTCGAGGATTTGAAAGACACCGTGGCGCGCGACCTCGAAGCGCTGCTCAACACGCGCGCCGTGCTGCCCGAGGCGCTGCTCAAACCCTTTCCCGAGTGCGGCAAGTCGATCATCACGTACGGCTTGAACGATTTCGCCGGGCTTAGCCTGTCGAGCACGGACGACCGCGCCTATATCTGTCAGTGCCTGGAAAAGGCCATCGCCCGCCACGAGCCGCGCTTGCGCCAGGTGCGCGCATCGCTGGAAATCGAGGAAGGCTCCATCAACCGCCTCAATTTCGCCATCAGCGCGCTGCTGGTGGTGCATGCGGCGCACGAACCGGTCAGCTTCGACGCCATCCTGCAGCCTTCCAGCCTGCATTACACGATCAGCAAGGGACGCCGCGCCGCGTCCACGGGAGCCTGACCTTGGACGAATTGCTGCCCTATTACGAGCGCGAACTGGGTTTCCTGCGCCGCTATTCGCGCGAGTTTTCCGAGCGCTACCCGAAGATCGCGGGCCGCCTGCTGATGGGCGGCGAGGTGTGCGAAGACCCGCACATCGAGCGCATGATCCAGTCGTTCGCGCTGCTCAATTCGCGCATCTCGAAGCGCATCGACGACGATTATCCCGAATTTACCGAAGCGCTGTTCGAAGTGCTGTATCCGCATTACCTGCGGCCATTCCCCTCGTGCTCGATCGCGCGCATGGATTACGGCGCCGCGGCGGCGCAGCTGACGGCGCCTGCGGAAATCGCCCGCGGCACGGAGCTGACGACGCGCCCCGTGAAAGGCGTGGCCTGCACCTTCCGTACCGCCTATCCCGTGACGGTGGCTCCGCTGGCGCTCACGCATGCGGCTTTTTCCGCCATCATCGAGGCGCCGGAACAGGTGCTGCTGCCGGCGAATGCCACCTCGGGCGTGCGCATCGCCATCGAGTCGAGCGCCGCGCAGCTGTCGCTGGGCCAGCTGGGACTGGCGTCGCTGCGCGTGTTCATCGATGGCCAGCCCTCGTTTTGCGCGGCGCTGCGCGACGCCCTGTTCATGCGCACCGTGAAGGCCTATGTTGAGGCGGACGGCGGCGGCAGCTGGGTCGCGCTCGACGGCATTCCCGTGCGCAGCGCCGGCTTTGCCGAGGACGATGCACTGATCCCGTTTTCCGCCCGCTCCCATCCGGCCTACCGGCTGCTGACCGAGTATTTCTGCTTTCCCGAAAAATTCAATTTCTTCGACATCGACCTGGGTGTGCTGTGCGCCGCGCTGCCGTCCGGCAGCCGCCGCATCACCTTGCACCTGGCGCTGAGCGGCTTGCGCACCGATTCGAACACGGCACGCCTGCTGGGGACGATGAACACGCACAACCTGCTGCTGGGCTGCACGCCGGTGGTCAACCTGTTCCGCCAGCGCGGTGAGCCCATCCGCCTCACGCACACGGCCGCCAGCTACCCCGTGCTGGCCGATGCGCGCCGCGCGTATGCGTTCGAGGTGCAGGCTATCGACTCGGTCAAGCTGGTGCGGCAGACGCCGCAGGGCGAATCCGTGGTGGAATTCCGCCCATTCTATTCGCTGCGCCATGGCGAGACCCCGGCCAGGGATGGCCACTACTGGGTCATGCGGCGCGACGAGATTATCGCCAGCAAGAGTCCCGGCTACGAAATGCAGATCTCGATCGTCGACATCGATTTCGATCCGGCCGCGGTGGAAACGGACACGCTCAGCCTGGAGCTGAGCTGCACCAACCGCGACTTGCCGGCGCAGCTGACCTACGGCTTGCACGGCGGCGACCTGTTTCTCGAAGGTGGCTCCAGCGTGCGCAGCATCAGCCTGCTGCGCAAACCCAGCGAGTCGCACCGTTTCGAACGGGGCAGGGGCGCCCACTGGCGTTTGATTTCGCATCTGTCGCTGAATCACCTGTCGCTGGCCGGCAGCGGCCTGGAAGCGTTCCAGGAAATGTTGGCCCTGTACGACTTGCCGCGCTCGGCCACGTCGCAGCGGCAAATCCGCGGCATCACGGCCATCGCCCACCAGGCCGCCAATGCCTGGCTGCCAGGCAATCCCTTCGCTTGCCTGGTGCGCGGCGTCGAAGTGCGGCTGACGATAGATGAAGAGGCCTTCGTCGGCAGCGGCATCCACGCCTTTGCGCATGTGATCGAGTGCTTCCTGGGCTTGTATGTGCATGCGAACAGCTTCACGCAGCTGGTGGTGCTGGCAAAAAAATCAGGAGAGGAGCTGTGGCGATGCAAACCACGCAGCGGCGATTCGAGCCTAGTGTAATCGAGCGCCTGTTTGCCCAGCCTTGCCGCTTCCAGTACTTCCAGGCGGTACGCATGCTGGAGCTTTGGCTCAGGCGCAATGGCTTGCCGCACGACGATGCGGTGGCCAGTTTCCTGCGCTTCCAGAATTCCGTCTCGCTCGACTTCGCCCCCAGCCAGATCGAAGCGCTGGCGCCCGAGCCGCGCGAACTGGCCACGGACGCCAACGCCCTGGGCGCGGCGCTGCGCAGCGCCCAGCTGAAATACGTGCGCGTCACGCCGGCCTTCATGGGCTTTCTCGGCGTGGCCGGCGCGCTGCCGCTGCACTATACGGAACGCATCGCCACCCACCAGCTGTATGAAAAGGACGAGGGGCCGCGCGCCTTCCTCGACACGTTCTCGAACCGCGCCCTGGCCCTGTTCTATGAAGCCTGGCGCAAGTACCGGCTGGAGCTCAAATATCAGCTCGACGGCAAGGATCAGTTCCTGCCGCTGCTGCTGTCGCTGGCAGGGCTGGGCAACGCCTCGCTGCGCCAGCGCCTGGCGGAGGACGGCACGGGCGTGCTCGACGAATCGGTGGGCTACTTTGCCGCCGCCATGCGCCACCGGCCGCCGTCGGCCGTGATGATTGGCCAGGTGCTGTCCGAGTATTTCGGGCAGCGCGTCGCCGTCAGCCAGTTTGTCGGCTGCTGGTACGACGTGCCGCGCGAGCAGCAAAGTACGCTGGGCGGCAGCAACGCCGTGCTGGGCGCCACCGCCATGGTCGGTGCGCGCGTCTGGCAGCGCGACTTGCGCCTGCGTCTGACCATCGGCCCCCTGGCCCGCCGCCACTTCGACGCTTTCCTGCCCGGCGGCGCGGCCGCTCTCGCGCTCGAGAAAATGCTCGCCATGTTCACCGGCCTGTGCCTGGAATACGAAGTGCAGCTGGTGCTGCGCGCCGCCGACGTGCAGGGCACGGCGCTGGCAGTGCCGCGCAGCGGCGGGCGGCTGGGCTGGGACAGTTTCCTGATCACCGGCGGCGAGGCGTGCGACCGCGCCGATGTCCGCTATGAACTGCATGCGCCGGCTTGAGCGCGCCACTCCACCGATTTCGCCAACCATCACCCGACAAGGACCGCCGCCCCATGAGCATCAACCTGAAAACCCTGATCAGCAAGTTGAACGACACCTGCCGCACGGCCGCCACGCGCGCGGCCAGTCTGTGCGTCGGCCTGGGGCAGTATGAAGTCGACCTGGAGCATGTCTTCCTCGCCTTGCTGGAGCAGCCGCACAGCGATTTCGTGCTGATTGCCCGCAGGAGCGGGGTCAGCGTGAGCATGCTGGAAGCGGATTTGCGCGCCGAAGTGGCGCGCCTGCAGACGGGCAATGCGCGCACGCCCGTGTTTTCCTTGCGCCTGCCGAAACTGTTCGAGCATGCCTGGCTGATCGCTTCGCTCGATTTGCGGGCCGGGCGGCAGGTGAGCATCCGCAGCGGTCACCTGCTGCAGGCGCTGCTGACCGAGCCGGAACTGGCGCAGCTGGCCTACCGGGGCTCGGCGCTGTTCCACGAATTCAAGCTCGACGAGATCAAGCACGGACTCGACAAGCTGACCGAGGGTTCGCAGGAAGCCGGCGAGACGGCCGCAGGGCAGGAAGAGGCGGGCGACGCCGGCGGCGATCCCGTGGGGGAATTGGCCGGCGCGGCGGCGTCGAAAACGCCGGCGCTGGACCAGTTCACCGTCAACCTGACGGCGCGCGCGCGCGCCGGCAAGGTCGATCCCGTGATCGGGCGCGACATGGAAATCCGCCAGGCGATCGATATCCTGATGCGGCGCCGCCAGAACAACCCCATCCTGACGGGCGAGGCCGGGGTCGGCAAGACGGCCGTGGTGGAGGGCCTGGCGCTGCGCATCGTGCAGGGCGACGTGCCCGACATCCTGCAGGGCGTGGAAATCCACACGCTGGACATGGGCCTGCTGCAGGCCGGCGCCAGCGTCAAGGGCGAATTCGAGAACCGCCTGAAAAACGTCATCGCCGAAGTGGGCAAGAGCGCGCACGCCATCATCCTCTTCATCGACGAGGCGCACACGATGATCGGCGCCGGCGGCAGCGCTGGCCAGAACGATGCGGCTAATCTGCTGAAACCGGCACTGGCGCGCGGCGAGCTGCGCACCATCGCCGCCACCACCTGGGGCGAATACAAAAAATATTTTGAAAAGGATGCCGCGCTGGCGCGCCGCTTCCAGGTCGTCAAGATCGAGGAACCGAGCGAAGAGCTGGCGTGCGCCATGTTGCGCGGCATGGCGCCGCTGATGGAACAGCATTTCAAGGTGCGCATCTTCGACGAGGCGATCACCGAAGCCGTGCGCCTGTCGCACCGCTACATCGCGGGCCGCCAGCTGCCGGACAAGGCCATCAGCGTGCTCGATACAGCCTGCGCCAGGGTGGCGCTGGGGCAGAGCGCCACGCCGGCCCTGCTCGACAGCGTGACGCGCCGGCGCGAGCGCATCGATGCGGAAGCCTCGGCCCTGGCACGCGAGGAGAGCGGCGGCGCGCGCCATGGCGCGCGGCTGCAGCAACTCGACGCCGAACGCGGTGCCGCCACGCAGGAACACGCGCAGCTGGCCGCGCGCTGGGATGGCGAAAAGGCGCTGTCGGAACAGATCCAGGCGATCCGCCGGCAGCTCGAGGAGGGCAAGCCGGCCGACGCGGGTCAGGGGCGCGAGTTGCTGGCGCTGCAGGCCGAGCTGGCGTCGCTGCAGGGCGAGACGCCGCTGGTGCCGGTGCAGGTCGACGGCCACGTGGTGGCGGAAATCGTCGCCGGCTGGACCGGCATCCCGCTGGGCAAGATGGTCAAGGATGAACTCAAGACGGTGCTGCGGCTGAAGGATTTGCTGCAGGAGCGCGTGCTGGGCCAGCCCCACGCGATCGAGGCGGTGGCGCAGCGCGTGCGCACGGCGCGCGCCAACCTGGACGACCCGGACAAGCCGAAGGGCGTGTTCCTGTTCGTCGGCCCGTCCGGCATCGGCAAGACGGAAACGGCGCTGGCGCTGGCCGACGTGCTGTACGGCGGCGAACGCAAGCTCATTTCCATCAACATGAGCGAATACCAGGAAGCTCACAGCGTCTCGGGTCTGAAGGGTTCGCCGCCTGGCTATGTCGGCTATGGCGAAGGCGGCGTGCTGACCGAGGCGGTGCGCCGCAATCCCTACAGCGTGCTGCTGCTCGACGAGGTGGAAAAGGCGCATCCCGATGTCATGGAGCTGTTCTTCCAGGTCTTCGACAAGGGCGTGATGGACGATGCCGAGGGACGCGAGATCGATTTCAAGAACACCATCATCATCCTGACCTCGAACGTGGCGTCGGCCGCCATGATGCAGGCGTGCCTGAACCTGCCGCAAGAGCAGTTGCCGACGCCGGAGCAGCTGGAGCTGGCCATCCGTCCGCAGCTGCTGAAGGTTTTCAAGCCCGCGTTCCTGGGGCGCCTGAAGGTGATTCCCTATTATCCGCTCGGCGACGATGTGCTGGCCCGTATCATCGGCCTGAAGCTGGGCCGCATCGCGGCCCGCATCGCCGCCAATCACCAGGCCGAGTTCCTCTACGACGAGGCGCTGGTCGAGGCGGTGCTGGCGCGCTGCACCGAAGTCGATTCGGGCGCGCGCAATGTCGACAATATCCTCAATGGCAGCCTGCTGCCGGAAATCGCCGAAGCCGTGCTGGCGCGCATGGCGGAAGGGCAGGGCATCAGCCGCATCAAGGCCAGCGCCGGCAAGCAGGGGCAGTTCCGGTACACGATCAAATAGGCGTCTAGCCGGCTCAGTGGCCGCTGCCGGGCGCGATGCCCAGCAGTTCCT
Source organism: Janthinobacterium sp. SUN176 (assembly GCF_030587335.1). Lineage (NCBI taxonomy): Bacteria > Pseudomonadati > Pseudomonadota > Betaproteobacteria > Burkholderiales > Oxalobacteraceae > Janthinobacterium > Janthinobacterium sp. SUN176. The sequence goes on from NZ_JAPWIA010000001.1 coordinate 558,183, forward strand.
CGATGTGGGCCAGCGAGGCGCCGTCCTTGACCACGCCGCGCAGCCATTCGTGCAGGTTCTGCTCGCCGGCGTTGGCGGCCTTGTCGGCGAAGTAGGAGACGGGGCTGTGCGGTTCCGTCTGGCGGAAGTACTGCGCCACCTGGCGCAGCTGCGCCAGCGCCTGGGCGCGGCTTTGCAGCTCGCCGGGCGCCGCCGGCAGCAGCGCCGGCATGGCAGCCACCGCCGCCTGGCCGCCAGCCGGCACCGGCGCGGTGGCGACGCTGGAGGCAGGGATGGCCGTGGCGGCGGCAGGCAGGGCGAGCTGTATCGCCTGCAGGGCCTCGCGCGCCATGGAAAAGCCCGGGCTATCCCTGCCCAGGCGGGTATCGGCCGCCTGTTCCAGCTCGGCCAGCGCGTCCAGGCAGAACTGGGCGTCGGCGGCAAAGGCGGCGCGGAACTGCGCCGACGTGCCGCGCCGCGCCGCCTCCATGTCCACCAGCTTGGTGCCGTTGACGCCGTCCTGGTTGCTGGCGGCCCGCTTGCGCGCCGTCTCGAAGTCGACCGTCGACCAGCCGCCCGACTGCTTGTCCGTCAGCGCCATCGCGCGCACGAGGGACGGCGTGCGCGCCAGGATCCAGCTCAGGTTGCCGATGCGCTGCTCGTGGTCGTCGCCATCGGGCTGCGGGTACAGGCCCAGGTCCCAGTACTGGCGCAGCAGGCCCGCCAGCAGGCGATAGCCTTCGCCCAGGCCGCGCAAATGGTCTTGCCTGGCGCAAGCTTCGGCCAGCCAGGCGGCGAGCCGCAAGTCCTTGCTCTTTTCGCCCAGCAGGGTGGCGCAGCGTTGCAGTACGAAGGCCCAGTCGGCTTCCTTCAGGTCGGTGACCCACTCGCCCTGGTCGAGCGTGGGGTCGTCGAACTTGCGCGCCTGGCCGATGGCGTCGAAGTCGGTGGAGAAGGACAGGTCGACGCCGCATGGCTGTTCGGCGCTGATGGGAAGCAGGAGCTGGTCGGCTGAAATCATGTGTGTTCTCGGCAGTGGGGCGGATAGCTTGCGGGAGGCGTGGCGGTCTTACTGGACCATGCGAAATTCGATGCGGCGGTTGCGCGCGCGGCCATCGGCGCTGTCATTGCTGGCGATGGGACGGTCCGGGCCCTGTCCGGAAGCGCTGAGCAGGTCGCCGTCGATGCCCTTGCCGGCCAGGTAGGTCTTGACCGCCTCGGCGCGCGCCTGGCTCAGATTCTGGTTGCTGGCGCGCAGTCCCAGGTTGTCGGTGTGGCCGATGATGTCCACCTTGCGGCCCGCCAGCTTGTGCAGCGCCGCGCTCATTTCGTCGAGGATGGCGCGGCCAGACGGCGTCAGCGTGGTCTTGCCGCTCTCGAATTCGATGGTGCGGTTGGCCAGCGTGCCATCGAGGATGTTCTGGTCGGAGGCGGACACGCGCAAGCCGTTGTTGACGGTGTACGTGGGATTGAGGCTGGTGGCGAAGTCGCTGGCGATCTTTTGCCGCTGCGCTTCGTTGGCCACTTCGCCGCGCACGCTGACCACGCTGCCTTCGATCTTCAGCTGGCCGCGGCGGATCTGTTTGAGATCCGCCGTCAGCAGTTTTTGCACATAGGCGTTCCAGTTGGCCGGCTGCGCGACCTGGCCGACGGCGATCTGGTCGACCACCTTGTCGGCGCCATACAATTCGCGCAGGCGCACCAGCACCGCCGCCTTGGCCGCTTCGTCCGGCACCGTGCCGCTGGCCAGGACCTGGCCCGGTTGCGGCGTGGCGGCGGCGGGCGCCGAGACAGCGGCCGCCGGCACGGCGGCGCTTTGCGCGCCGGCGCCGGCCGGGGCGAATACCAGGCTGAGAAGGATGGCAAGGCGGAGGTGGCGCATGATCAGGTCCCGATGAAGGCGGCACGAAACGTGTCGTGCGCCGATTTGAGTGACAGGTTGGGCTGCGCGAGGTAGCTCGAGGCTTTCTTGATGGCGTAGTCGCTGTTGGCGTGTTCCTCGACCCAGGCCAGGTCGTCGAAGGCGATGTGGTGTTCCAGCGCCGCCTGCGGTTCCATGATGGCGTGCAGGGTCTGCGCCGAGGCGCCGCAAAAGCCCAGCACCAGCGCATGGCGGCCGCGGATGCGGGTGATGAACAGCGCCAGTTCGAAGTCGGCGCGCGCCAGGAAGGGGGCGATCAGGTGCATCCAGAAGGCCGCCACCAGATTGCGGTACAGCGGGTCGGCCGGCAGCGGCAGTTCCAGGCTTTTTTCCAGCCGGCTGGAACTGCTGGCCATGACGGGCTGCAGCAGCATGCCCAGGGCCAGCAGCACCTGGCGCACGGAACCGCCAAAACCCGTGGGCGCCAGCAGGGCGTCGAGCGCGCCCACCGTCTGCAAGCCGAGGAAATCGTCGAAGGCGGCATCGTAGGCGCTGCCGCGCAAGTCCAGTTCGATGCTGGCGCCTGCGGCGGCGGCCGGCAGCGCGGCGCCGGCCGCCGCGCCGCACATCTCGGCGCTCAGGGCATCGAGGCGGTTCCACAGGCGCGACAGCACAAGCGGACTGGTCGGCACGAAGCCGGCCGGCTGCGCCACTTCCATGGCGCCCATCATCAGGAAGGGAAAGCGGCGCGACGAGGCATCGCTGCTGGCGGCGATATGCCCGGCGATGGCGCGGCCGCGGCGCGGGCCGATGAACGCGAAATGCAGCGGCGGCAGCGCGTCGTAGGTCAGCTTCCAGCGCGCATCGGCCGTCATCAGTTCCATGGCGTTGGCCAGCCACTCATCGAGCATCTTCAGCAGGGCCGGGTTGTCGCCGTGCTTGATGAAGTCGCCGCGGCTGGGGATCTTGCCGAAATAGCCGATCTGGGTAACGGTAGGGCGGCTCATGGCGTGTTCCCGGCGATGGCGGTGGCCGTTTCCGGCGCGCCGATGACGACCGATTCCGGCAGCTTCAGGCCGCGGAAACCCTGGTTGCCGGCGGAGGTGGCGGCCGGCGCGGTCGCGGCCACGATCTTCAGGTTGGCCATCACGGTGACGCCGCCGTTCTCCCAGCTCAGTTCGAATACGCCGCCCTCCTTGCGTGTGCGCCTGGCCGAGTCGATCATCTTCTTCAGGCCGAAATGACCCGGTTCGTTCAGCAGTACCACCGTGCGCCCTTCCGGCGTGATGGCGCTGATACGCGAGCCGGGCACGCCTTGCGGATTGGGCCAGACCATGTGCACCCAGGGCTGCGGCTGGCCGCGCCAGCGCAGCGCCTGGCCATCGATCTCGATCGTATATTCGGTGGCGCCGGGCGCGCTCAAAGCCTGCAGGTCGAAGCGCGTCTGCGCTTCGGCGGCGCCGGCCGCCGTGGCCACACCGTTGGCGCTGAGCGGGGCGACCCAGCCGGGCAGGCTGGCCACCACCGGCGGCGCCAGGGTGATGCCCATCGCGGCCCAGGTCCTGGCGCTGATGGCGTCGCCGCGCCGCACGACCAGCGGGCCGATGGTGGTGTTGAAGAACTTGGCGATGGCGCCTTCCGGGCCGAATACCTGGCCGATGTCGGCATTGCTCGCCTCGATGCGCGAGTCGGGCGCGAACGGATATTTCGGCGCCAGGGTTTTCTGGAACGGTTCGAGCACCTGCGCCAGCCATACCTTGTTGATTTCCGTCTCGGTGGGCTTGACGATGACGGCGAAGGTCTGCATCAGCGGGCGCACCAGCAGCGGGCGGATGGCCTGCTTTTGCGGGTCGCTCATGCCGGTCAGCATCTGCTCGTCCACGTATTTCAGCGCGTCGGCCAGCTCCGAGCCGCTGCCATCGAGCGTCTGCTGCATCAGCTGCTTGGCGCCGGGGCCCGTGTCGCCCTGGTTCTTGATCTGGTTGAAGCGCACGCGCAGCTTCGACAGGGCCGCCAGGTAGCCGCGCATGGGCGAGGCTTCCTTGTCGCGCGCCACCACCAGGCGCGCCACGCCGGAAAATTCGCGGCCGACGGGCCCCATCGGCATGGCGCCGCCGGCCTGGCCCGCCGCCGCGGCGGCAGGCTTCTGGCGCAGCACCGTTTCGCGGAACCAGTCCATCGCCCCGCGCTGGGCGCGCTGCAAGCCCTGGCCCAGCAAGGAGGGGTTGTCCCACGAGGTTTCCTGGTACACCGTCTCGATCAGTTTGTTGAGGGGCGAGGCTTGCGGATCGCCGAGGCGGTTCATCGCCTGCGCCGCATTGTCGAAACCGTTCAATTCGCGGATGCTGACGCCCTGGATGAATTTCTGCCACTCCCGCGCGTAATCGGTCTTGTACAGTTCCACCAGCGCCTTCTGGATCTGTTCCGGGCTGCCTTCCAGGGTCAGGTCATCCTTCGACGCCGTTTTCAATACCCAGTCGGCGCTTTGCAATTCGCGGTTGGCCGCTTCCTGGAACGCCTGCTGGATGTATTTTTCCCACGCGTCGCGCGTGAAGGTGCCGGGGATGGCGTAGCTGCCCAGTACCAGTTCCTTGTCCTGCTCGCCAACGATGCGCGCCACCGTCATCGACGGGAAGCGCGTGGCGGCGCGCGCCTTCACGTCCGCATACACGCGGTCGCGCGCCGGCATGCCGCGCACCACGCGGCGCAGGCTGTCGCGCGACTGGTCGGCCAGGGCCAGCTTGTTCTCGATCTGCGGCCAGGACGGGTCGTCGATCTGCGTCAGATAGAACGAGATCAGGCGTTCGGCGCTGCGGATCATCTGTTCGCGCGGCATGTTGCCCCGGTTGGCGTCGAGCCAGCCGCGCCAGTAGCGGGTCAGCTGGTCGTTCAGGTGGCCGGCCTCGGCGCGCGACTTGTCGCCCAGCATCAAGTAGGTTTTCAGGGCATTGTAGGCATCCTCCACATTCGTCGGCGCGGCATCCTTGAAGGGCTGGCCTGTCGTACCGACCGCCGTAACGGCTGCCGTGCCGACTGTGGCAGCGGCCGCCGTGCCGGCCGGTGCCGGCGTCAGCGGCTGCAGCCGGTCGGCGCCCGCGTTCACTTCCGCGAGGAAGGACTCCAGCGATTGCGCCACCGGCGCGAGCATGACTTCCTTGAGGCCGGAAAAATACTCCTCGCGCAGTTTGCGCTCCAGCAAATCCCCCTGGTACAGGCCCAGGCTGAGCGCCAGCGGCCGCTTGCTGCGGTACGCTTCCAGCTGCTCGATGCGGTCCTGCATGATTTCCAGGGCCTGGAAGCGCGACTGCAGGTCCAGGCGCTGGTCCTGCACCTTGATGGCTTGCTCCAGGTCGGCCTGCACGTTGGCCGCCAGCTGGCGGTTGGCCAGGTAGGACCAGCTCCAGCCGCCCAGCGCCAGGCCGGCCAGCGCGATGGCGGTGAAAAACGTGGCATAGCGCAAGCGTGTCTTGCGCGGGCTGGCGTATTGCGCCACCAGTTCCCTGTCGGCGAAGATCACCTTGCGAAACAGGTTCAGCAGGAAATAGCCGTGCTGATCCTGGGCCTGGACCGTCTTGTGTTCCTGCTGCTGCGGCTTGAGGTCGAAGCGCTGCGCCACCCGTTCCGACGAGGCGGAGACGGAGGCGCCTTCTTGCAGCGCGCTGGTGAAATAGAAACCGCGGAAGACGGGCTTGAACTGGAAGGGATTTTCTTCGAACAGGGTGGCGATGAAAGCGCGCAGCGGTCCCTTCACGGAACTGAATTCCAGCGGGAAGGTGAACACGCCGGGCGGCATGCGCTCGCGTCCCAGCAGCGACATATTGGCCAGGCTGAGGTCCTTCAAGCCATCGTACAGCTCATCGAAGCGCTGGTCGAACTGTTCCAGCACATCCTGTTTCGAGCTGTTGACGCTGTAGGGCAGGGTGGCGCCCCAGACCTTGTCGCGTTCGGCGCGTTCGGCATCCTGGAAAAATTCGCTGAAGCCGGTGATCAGGTCGGCCTTGGTGAAGACCACGTACACGGGCGCATGGACTTCCAGCTTCTCCGTCAGTTCCTGCACGCGCTGGCGCAGGTTCTTGGCCAGTTCGATGGCGAATTCGGGCTTGCTGCCGGTCAGCTCGGCAATGCTGACGGCGATGATGATGCCGTTGATCGGCGCGCGCTTGCGGTGCTTTTTCAGCAGGCCGAGAAAGCCGAACCATTCGGCGCGGTCTTCATCGTTGATGGCGTAGCGCCCGGCCGTGTCGAGCAGGATGCCGTCGGTGGTGAAAAACCAGTCGCAGTTGCGGGTGCCGCCCATGCCTTGCACGATCTTGCTGTCGACAAAAGGAAACTGCAGGCCGGAATTGGCGATCGCCGTGCTCTTGCCGGCGGCGGGGTTGCCGATGATCATGTACCACGGCAATTCATACAGCGCGGCATCGCCCGACAGCTGGCCCAGCCGCGATGTCTTGATGGTATTGATCGCTTCCAGCATGCGCTTGCGGATGGCTTCGGTTTCCTCGCGCTGCACCGGACCGGCCTTGGGCGCGGCGCCCGCCGCCTGCTGCTCCAGCATGCTGTTGAAGCTGGCACCCTCGCGCCGGCGCCGGCGGCGGCGCAGCCACCACACGATGGCGCCCAGCAGCGCCGCCGCGGCCAGCAAGGGCAGCAGCCGGATGGCTGGCCAGTCGAAAATGGCGGCGCAGGCGAACAGCAGCAGGATGGCGGCCGCGATGCCGAGGATGAGCAGGCTGGTGCGTGAAGTCAGGGAGTGCCAGAATCGTTGCATCATAGTTTTATAGTGTGCAAACCGTTAAGGTGCGTGAATGGGACGTCGCTGTATCAGGTGGTGCCGTGTTTCGCGCGCGGACCAACGACGAGGGCGCCGCGCTGGAATGGATCGAGGTTGCTGAGACATAAAACGTGCGCGCCATCGTCGGCCGCCGCCTGCCGCGCCATGGCCAAGGCGGCCAGCGTCGTGACCGCGCCGCACTGGCCGCATGCGGTGCCGACGCCCAGCACTTGCTCGCCCAGGTCCAGCTGGGGCAAGATGGCACCGGCGCACTGCATCAGTTCGAGCATGCGGTTGGCGCGCTGGTCGGTATCGGCGCTGACCAGCGCGATGCCGGCCGCCGCATCGTCGCCGGCTGCCGCCAGCGCCTGCCTGCTCAGTTCCGCCAGCATGCTCTTGTCGGCCGGGCCGCGCTGGCTGGCGCCTTGCGGCAGTTCGCCCGTGGCGGCGCGGTGCAGCAGGACAGGTGCGGGCTCGTCCGGTGACGCCGTCGCGCCAGGAATGGCCAGCAGCAGGCCGGCCGCGCCTTCGCCGGGAATCTGTCCGTTCGCCTGGCTGGCGCTGAACAGCTGGCCCTGGCTCGCCAGGACATGCACGCGCAGCTCGCCCAGGTGCGAATCGCAGGCCAGCACGATGGACAGGCCGGGCGGCTGCGGTGGCGCGGCATGGCCGGCAAGCTGGTTCAACAGGGCAAACGGCGCCGGTGGCCGGTTGGCGGCTTCGGCGGGCGGCGGCAATGTCTGCGCTGGCCAGCCCTGCTCGCGCGCCAGGTGGCGCAGCCAGGCGTCGCCGGCCTGGCGCTGGGCGGCGCTCCACGAGGCCGGCATCAGCAGGTGCAGCCGCAGCATGGGCGGCGCGCTGGCTGGCGAGGCCCGTGCGCCTGCGGACAGCGCATGCTGCAGGGCTTCGTCCACCAGTTCGGCCAGCACTTCGGCGCCCAGGGCCAGCGCGCGCACGTCTTCCGGATTGAAGGGAAACGGTTCGCTGGCCAGGCCGGCCTGCGGATGCTCGCGCAGCCAGGCGGCCAGCACTTGCTGCTGCTCTTCTTCGTCGATGCCGTCCACCCTGCCGCACAGCAGGGGATAGCCGTCTTCATCGAGCAGCTGGCTGTCGAGTGCAGGGCGCGCCTGGCGGGAGCGCATGGCGGCCAGCAATTCTGACGGCGTGGCGCCGCCCGGCATGCGCAGGGTGGCCGCCACGATATGCAGCGGCAGCGGTGCCACGGGAGGTGTCGCCGCCTCGGCCTCGAGTGGCGCGGCCAGACCCGGCGCCGCCAGGGCTGGCCCGGCCAAGAGCCTGGCCAGCAGTTTTTTACCCAGCCAGAGCATCAATAGCAGGGCCAGCGGTAGCGCCAGCATGGCGCCGGCCAGTTCGCCCGGCGTCGGCATGCGCGTGCTGTCGCGCCAATAGGCGATGGCGCCCGTCCAGCTCAGCGCAAAGACGGACACGGTCAGCAGCCCGCGTCGCAACCAGGGGCGCATCAGCGGGCTCCTCCGCGTATGGACAGGGCCGTCATGCCTGGTCGATGGTGGCTTGCTGGCTGGCGATCAGCAGCGCCCCGCAGCTGGTCTTGTCGCCGTGGCGGGCCACGGGCTTGCCATCGACGATGAAGCTGGAGTCGCCGCTGACGATGGGGCAGACGCCATGGCCGGGCAGGGGACAGGCGACCTTGTCGCCGACCCGCGCCATGCCGATGCCGCCGCTGTCGCTCACCGCCGATGCTTCCAGCACGGTGCCGCCATGCGATGTCTTGTCGCCCAATCTGATTACCGGACCCGCCATACGCGCTCCCTCAATGTTTTTTCATTACGCCGGGCAGGCGCAGTTCGGTATGCCCGAAATCCATCATTTTCCAGCGTCCGCCCCAGGTCATGCCGACCGATTCGGCTACTTCGCCATACAGCTGGTAGCCGCGCATGGCCCACGGGTCCTTCTCGGAAATGACCAGCTTGCCATTGCGCAGGAAGGCGCAGTCGGCCGCCAGGCCGTACTGGTGCCAGCTTTGAAAGGCGGCCGCGTTGCTGACGTTGGGACCCATGCCCGCCAACATGTCTTGCCGCTCGGGACTGCGGTAGCCTTCCAGCAGCGCCATCTCGTAGCCATGTTTTTCCTTCATGATCTTGAAGACCAGCAGCAAGCGCTGGGCGTATTCCACATTCAGCAAGGTCCAGTTGCGGCTGGCCGATACCAGCAGCGGGCGCTCCTGGCGCACTTCTTCCGTGGCAAACACGAGCGGCGGCAGGTCGACGGGCGGCACCAGCTGTTCGCCCTGCAGCAGGCTGGCGACCTGCATATTCATTTCCCGCGTCGATACATCGTAGGCGCCCAGCATGGATTTGCTGTCGGCCATCAGGGCCAGCAGGGTCGGCAGGCTGAGCGTAGCCACGCCCGCGAGACACAGCAGGTAATGACGGCGCAGCAGGTCGGCAGTGCGGGTCCACAGCGCGCTGCTGCGCTGTCCCAGGCTGGCCATGCCCGTCTGCCTGCGCCTGGCCACGCGCTGCAGGCAGGCGGCGAGGCGCTGCTCCGCGCCATCGACGGCGTGCAGCACGAAATCGCGCCCGGCCGGGAACAGGATCAGCCAGCTGATCAGGCATGCCAGGATGAAATACAGCGCTACCGCGAGTAGGAACACGCTAACCTCAATCAAGAAATGTTTGGCTGCGGGGAACGGTGCTGTCCATCGGGAAAAACAGGGCTGCGATGGATATTGCCTGGAAGTATATCTTACAAAACTGATAATTAAGGGCGGCTTTTTTCAATTGTGCGGAGGGTGCGCACTGTTGATTTTATGGCACGCGTCATGATTTTGTTGAATAGCGTAAAGTCTTGCAAATATTACAGGAGCGCACATTTTGCGAACTCATGACGATAGCCCCCGGCTCCCGGCCCGGCCCAGCCTGTTGACGCAGGCGCAGCAGGCGGAGGCCGACCGTAACCGCATCCTGAGCACGCTCGAGGGTGGCCACGCCGGCGCGTCTGCGAAGGCCAGGCGCGGCAGCCTGGCCCTGCGCGGAGGCGTGGGCGCGCTGCTGCTGTTATTGGCAGCGGGCGTCTGGCTGGGGCAGCGCGGAGAACGGGTTGGCGACGACGATGCGCCGGCGGCGCCGGTTTCCCCGCCCGTCGCCACCGCCGCCGTGGAAGCGCCGCCGGTCGTCGCCAGCATCCGTGACGAGGCGCCGCCCGGCGCCGCCGCACCGCAGCAGAGCCTGAGCGAGATGCTCGATGCCGGCGCGGCCGCCACAGCCGCCACAGGCGCTGCCCGGAATGCGGGTGCTGCGCACCCCGGCGATGTCCTGAGCAAGGCGCTGGAAACGCCGTCGCCCCCAGCCGCCGCCTCGCAACCCGTCACGAAACAGGTGGCCAAGGCACCCCGTCCGGCAGCCAAAAAACCGCCGGCGAAAGGGCCTGCGGCTACGCCCGCCCGCCGCGCGGAAGACAGCGATATCGCCCTGCTGTCGGCCCTGCTGGCCCACGCGCAGGCCGCGCCGGCGCCGAAGAAAACCGTTCCCAATCTGCGGACCCAGTTGCAGCAATGCGCGGCGCTCAAGCGCGACGCCGCCGCCGCGTGCCGCGCGCGCGCCTGCCAGGGCCATGCCGAGTATGTGCAATGCAAGGCCGGGCAAGTTGCCGTGAAAGGCGAAAAATGAGCGCCGCCAGCGCCGCTCAGGTCAACGCTTCCCTCGCGGGTTTCAGCAGCGTGACGCGATTGTATGAGCTGTCGCTGGACGGCGGCGACGGCGGGACGGCGCAGTGGCTGGTGGAAGCGTTTGTCGCCGACGAGCAGTTGCAGGCCGTGGGCGTGCGCGACGTCATCGTGCTGTCCACGCAGGCGAATGTGGCGCTGGCGCCCCTGCTGGGCAAGCGGGCCGCGCTGCACGTCAGCCTGGCCGACGGCAGCCGTGCTGTCTTCAGCGGCTATGTCAGCGCAGCGGCGATGCTGGGCAGCGACGGCGGACTGGCCCGTTTCCGGCTGCGCCTGACGCCGTGGCTATGGCTGTTGAGCCAGGTACGCAACAGCCGCGTCTGGCAAGACAAGAGCGTCATCGAAATCGTCGACAGCGTGTTTCAGGCTTACGCGCCGCAAGCCGACTGGCGCTGGAGCGGCGACACGGGGCCGTTCATGGCCGAGGCGCAGCCGCGCAGCTATTGCTGCCAGTACCGCGAGTCGGACCTGGCCTTCGTCACGCGTCTGCTGGGCGAAGAAGGCCTGGCCTGGCGTTTCGAAGAACACGAGGGTGGCCATTGCCTGGTACTGTTCGCCGACAGCAGCGCCTTGAGCGCGGTGCCGGAAGACGCCAGCAGCGCGCAAGGCGGCGGCATCCGTTTTCATGGCGCGCGGGCCATGGAGCAGGCCGACGCCATCCAGGCGCTCTGCCGGGCACGCGCCTTGCGCACGGCGGTGGCGACCGTGCTCAGCTACGATTACAAGGCCAAGAAGGCCGTCAGCGCCAGCGTGCCGACGCGGCTGGCGCCGGGCGGGAAAAACGCGCCCGCGCTGGAAAGCTATGACACGCCAGGCCAGTATTTCTATGCCAATGCGGCCCAGGCCGAACGCTATGCCTTGCTGCGGATGCAGGCGCTCGAAGCGCGCGGCGAACGCTGGCAGGCGCGTTCGACCGTGCGCACCTTGCGTGCCGGCACGCGCTTTACCCTGACGCAGGGACCGTTGCAGCAGGACGGCGCCGACGCGCCGGCGCTGGTCGTGTTGCGCGTGTACAGCGTGGGCGTGAATAACTTGCCGGCGCCGGCCAGGCAGGGCCTGGCTGAGCTGTTCGGCCCCATACCCGAATTGCTGCAGGAAGGCCTGGCTGGCCAGGCGCTGGCGCCGCGCGATATCGCGCATGTCCAGCAAGTGATCGCTCAGGCGGTCGAGAGTGGCTATGCCAACCATATTGAGGCGATCGCGGCCGATACGCCATGGCGCCCGGCACCAGAGGGCGGCGATGCGCGCCACCATCCGGCACCGACGGCCCGCGGCAGCCAGAGCGCCATTGTCGTCGGCGCCGACGGCGGCGCCAGCGGCGGCAGCGAGATCCATTGCGACAAGCTGGGCCGGGTGCGCATCCGTTTCCACTGGCAGCAGGAGGGTGGCGCCACGTGCTGGGTGCGCGTGGCGCAGCGCTCGGCCGGCGGCGGCATGGGCAGCCAGTTTCTGCCGCGCATCGGCCAGGAAGTGCTGGTGCAATTCCTGGAAAACGATATCGACCGCCCCATCATCGTCGGCGCCCTGTACAACGGGCAGGGCGAGGGCGGCGTCGCGCCCTCGCCGGGCGGCATCACGGACAAGCCCGCGGATGCCAGCGTATTCGAGCCGGCGCGCGACCATGCGCCGTCGGCGCAGGGCAACGTGGCCGGCGGCAACAGCCCGGTCTGGCATGGCGCGGCCGGCGGCAGCGCCGGCCACCGCAACGGCGCGGCGCAATGGGGTATCCGCAGCAAGGAATTCGGCGCCGCCGGCTACAACCAGTTGCTGTTCGACGATACCGACCAGCAGGGGCGCATCCAGCTCAAGAGCAGCCATGCGGCAAGCGAACTCAATCTTGGTCACCTGATCCATGCGGCCGACAATTACCGGGGCAGCCTGCGCGGCACGGGCGCCGAGCTGCGCACCGACGCTTACGGCGCCGTGCGGGCCGGCGCCGGGCTCCTGATTTCCAGCTACCTCGTCAATCACGACGCGCAGGCGCGCGATCCGGCCGGCGACAATGCGCCGGGCATGGTCTTGCTCAAGCAGGCGGCCAAGCTGGGTGCAACCTTCAGCGCCGCCGCCGTCACGCACAAGACGGTCGCGTATGCCAGCCACCTGGGGCCGGCCAAGGCGAATGCCAGCGTGCTCGACGAAAAGGCGTCGCCCCTGCCGGCGTTTTTGACCAGCGTCTCCGGCATGCTGAGCCAGGACGATACGGCCGCCGCCAGGCGCGACGCGGCGGGCAAGCCGACCAGCCCCGGCGATGACAAGTTGCCGCACAGCAGCGACGCCATCATCGCCATCGCCGCCCGCGCGGGCCTGGGCGTGCTGGCGGGCCAGGATATCCAGCTGGCAAATGGCGAAACCACCTCCTTGATGAGCGGCCAGGACACCCAGTTCGTCGGCGGCGGCCAGCTGCGTGTGCACAGCGGCCAGGCCATCGGCGCCCTGGCCGGGGTGGTCAAGGCGGGCGAGAACAATATCGGCCTGCAACTGATCGCCGCCAAACAGGCCATCGACCTGCAGGCGCAGGCCGACGTGCTCAACGTGCAGGCGCGCGAGGAAGTCAACATCGTCAGCGCCGCCGCGCACATCGACTGGGCGGCGGCGAAAAGCATCCGCCTGTCGACGGCGGGCGGGGCGAACATCACGATCGAGGGCGGCAACATCACCGTGCAATGTCCGGGCAAGATCACGGTGCATGCCGGCAAGAAGAGTTTTACGGGGCCATCCCGTGCAAGCTACCCGCTGCCGGTCATGCCTCGCAGTATTTGCAAGGAATGTCTGTTAAATGCGGCCAGGAGCGGCTCGCCCTTTGCCGCGAAGGGGGAGTAAGCATGCGCGACGACGATGGCGGGGCCCCCGCCTGCGGTTTGCAGTTGCTTGCGCTGCTCGATAGCCATCCTGCCGACCAGGGTGTGACCCTGTACAGCTTGATTGATGGCGCCAAGTTTGATGGTTTGGCCCGTATCCGCTTGCCAAGCGATCACAGCGTTGAGTTGTATTCCTTGTTAGGTGAATTGGCCGAGCCAGACGCCCTGTACGCCGGCCCGATATTGTTGCGGCATATCAAGCGCGAGCAATGTCCCTTGCTCGCCCAATTGCTTTGCACTGCCGGCAGCGCCCATTTCATGTCGCTGATTGTTTCTGACCGGCCCCTGCCGCAAGTGCTGGAACGGCTGACGTGGCTGACCGAGGTGGAGCACGATGACGGTACGGAGTGGATCATGCGCTACTACGATCCGCTTATCCTGCCGCACTGGCTGGACGTGCTGGAAACGGCGCAGCGCAAGGCTGCACTCGTGGAAATCACGGGCTGGTTGTACATGGACGTGCGTGGGGTGCCACAAATTGTACCTGGCGAGAAGGATGAGGAGTCTGTGCCCCTTGGAAGTGAACGAATGCTTTTGACACAACATCAATATGTCGAGCTGATGAATAGAACAGCGCCGTACATGCTGATGAAGCAAATGGAGAGCGATGATCCGCAGGCGCTCGACGGTTTGCCTCCGGATCAGCGCTATGACTTTTTCTTTCAACAGCTGGGCAGGGCGCAGGCATATGGACTCAGTTCGCCCACAGACTTGAAAAGCTACTGCATGTTGTCGCTCATGCTGGGCGCCGATTTTCATCTGTCCCCAATCGCCGCCATCGCTTTGCAGGCCACGGGAACGGCGCAGTCATTCAGCGACCGGATATTGGCCTGGACTCCCCAGCAATGGGCTGCACTCGAAGAAATTTCCGCTTCCAGCATATGAATGCGATCCCGACATGAAAAAACTGACCTCTATCGTATTGTGCCTATTTATTTTGGCCGCTTGCAATTCCAAGGAAAAGGAAAATCGCTTGCAACAGGAATTAAGCGAGAAAACCTTCACTACCACCTCATATAACTACACGCCGTACGATATTTACTCCATCACCTTCAAGGGTATTTCAATGCCATTCAAGATCGATGAAGCTCCCAGCGGCGGTTCCATTTTTTTTCGCGATGCCAGCGAGGCGGAAATGGACAATGGTGAAAAAGTCCGTTTCAGCAGCGGAAATTGCTGTTTTATCTGGGATAGTCCCGTGGATAAACCGCTGAGAGTGCGGGTGGTCTGGAGCGTGGTGTTCGATACTGCCTACCACAATGGAAAATCGAGTGTTGACTACGACGAACGCACTTCCAGGCTGAGTTCTCCCGGAAGCCGCTGGTGTCAGGCCACTGTGGACATTCTGCCCGCCAAAGGGCCAGATCGTCCAACCACCGTGCTCTTGCACTTTCTTGCCGATGGAACAGTCCAGGCACATCTGGGAACCTTCAAGACGCAGGCGCCACTTGCTGCCGAGCAAGTGAAACTGCATGCCACGCGCCTTCCCCAAGGCCAGTTCTGCAAGCAGGAAATCGAGAATCCTTTTTATGGCATACCTCGCACACCGCATAGGGAATAGACCATGAGTAAACCAACGATACGCCGGCTTAGCGACGTCACGAAGAGTGAAAGACTTGCCCGAGGAATTTATCGCAAGGAATTGGAGAAATGTGCGAAGGAGTCGGATTGCCAAAAGCCCGTCTGGATCAGCTGTTTTTTTGACGGAACTGGAAATAATTTCAAAAAAGATGGAAATGGTTCGCTGGCTTCGTCGAATGTAAAGTACAGCAATATTGCGAAACTGGGAAAGTTTGCGCATACGGCCGAAGACGAAAAAAACAAGACTTACGCGATATATACGCCAGGAGTCGGCACGCCGTTTCCGGAAATTCAAGACAGCGGTGATGGAATCGATGGGGCGCTCGGCATGGCATCGGCTGCAAAAGGGCAGGCCCGGATCAGCTGGATGCTGAAGGAGTTGAAGGTGCGGGTGGACAAGCACATGCCGCATGTAAATCAAATCAATGTTGCCGTGTTTGGTTTCAGTCGGGGGGCGGCCCAGGCGCGGGCCTTTGTGCGTCAGTTGGCTGGACAGTGTTATCAGCAGGGAGATGGATTGATCTGGATCAAAAGTGGCGGATTTATTCAGCCGCGTCTGGTGATTTACTTCCTCGGTATTTTTGATACCGTGGCCTCGGTGGGGTTTGGCGGTAGCCGCCTTGAGTCGAATCTCAAATATCACCTGGGACCTGTCTGGGGCGGCGTGATGTATCTGGCAGACGAGGGCGGCCATGCGGAATGGGCCTCCGATCTGCGTATTCCACCGTATGTGCGCTTTTGCGAGCATTATGTCGCAGCGCATGAAGTGCGCGAGAAATTTCCATCAGACTCTATCCGAATCGACCAGGCCACTGACTCGAACTGTCGGGAAACTCTTTATCCCGGGGCACACTCCGACGTGGGCGGCGGTTATGACGACATGAATCAGGAGGGACGGTCAAATGAACTGGCGCGCATTCCGCTGTGCAATATGTATCTGTCGGCATATGCCGCCGGGGTGCCGTTCAAGTCACCCGAAGAGGTTCTTCAGGATTATGGCTCGCTGTTTAACATCAGCAGCGAATTGGAGGCATGCTTCGACGCTTACATGAAGCACGTCAGCGCGGACAAGCGGCTCGAGACGCAAGTCATCAGCCACATGAACAATTACTATCATTGGCGCTGGGGACGCACGGAACGCCAGCGCGCGGCGCGCAAAGAACGCGAAGCCATCATCGCAAAGGGGCAGTCCGTCATGTATGCCACGCCTGACAAGTACATGACCACGACGGACAGCGAATGGGAACGCGACGTTCAGAATATTGCAGAAAAGAAAACAGGATTTTTTCGCAGTGCCACGGAACCGCTGGAGGACGCGATCTACGATGCCTGGAAAGGCAAGCTCCGAAAGTCGCTGTCGGTGGCCGAGCGGACTTTATTTGACAAATTCTTCGATCGCTATGTGCATGATTCTGTTGCGGGATTCAAGAATCAGATGAGTGACGCCAGTATCGGCTTTGTTGAAGCCAGTCGCTGGTCCCGAAACCGGCAGTATTTCATGGGGAAACGAGGCAAGAAATATCTTTATTGGCGATATGAGGGGGCAAAACCGGTATCGGGCGGCGTAAAAGAGGCGATGCTGGTGCCGAAAGAAGCATCGACAGGTGGCGACACGGCGATAGCCTAGCAGAAACGGGCCTAACCGCTATCTGGCGCGGGCCGCCGCCCTGGCTTGCTTGTCGCACTCGCGCACGGCCGCTTTGCACGCGGAAAACGCTTCCAGATACGTCACGGCGGCCTGCCGCTCTTCGACCAGTTCCGCCACCCGCTGCGTGAGCTGCAACGGTGTGGTCGGCGGCAGTTTTTCCAGTTTCTTGCTGATGTCTTTGAGAGAACGTTGCTGACGCGCCAGTTCCGCGGCCAGCACGGCCTTGCGCTCGGCAGCGGGCAGGGCCGGATACAGCCTGCCGTTGCCGGCCTTGACGCTGCCATCCGCCGTCATCGACTGCGATTCGTGCGGGTCGCGAAATTCCAGTGCCAGCTTGCCATCGGCTTGCACGACGACCAGTAGTTCCTCGGTGATATTGCCGGCAGGCAACGGCAGCGTGCGCGTTTCCGGCTTGCCGTCAGGCAACCAGCGGTACTCGATGGTCAGCTGTACCGGTTTGTGCGGCGTGGCCGGCAGGTAGAAACAGCAATGGGCGGCGCTGCTCATGTAAGGGTTCAGGGGATCGGTATCGACGGCATTGGCCGGATTGCCGGCATCGCTGACGCCGACCTGGATGGGACGGGCGCTGTAGCTCAGGGTGCTGACCGCTATCTTCGCTTCATCGGCCCGGGGCCGGTAATCGTGCTGGCCGCGCTCGCTGCGTTCGGCATGGCCTGCCAGCAGCGGCCGGCGCTGCATGGACTTGATGCCGATGGCAAAGATATGACTCAGGTAGCCGGTATCCGAACGGCCGTCGCGCGAATAGCTGTCGCCGGGCGTGCGGTAGAGGTAGCCGATGTCTGCGATGGCCAGGGTGCGCACCTTGCTGTCCTGCGGAAATAGTGCATCCTCCAGATAGCGGTCCCTGGCGCCCATCACCTTTCCAGAGAGCACGCCAGCCCACGCCCGTTCCCCTGCGAAGCGGGGAAAGACGTTGAATGCGCCGTTGATGAACGGTTCGATTTTCAGCACATCCTGCGTTATGCCCGTGACGGGATCGATGACGGAATAAATCCCCGGAAAGGGCGAGTCTGCGGCGTGCGCCTGCGCGGGCATGGCGAAGATGAGGCAGGCTGCGATCACGGCGGGGTTGTGGCTCATGCCGGCTCCGATCGCATACAGGCTGGCTGACGGTGGAATGCCACCAGGTCGGCGGGATAGAATTTGGCATCGCGGTAGCTGCTGTCGTCGATATCGAGCAGGCAGGTGATGGCCGCCGCTTCCCATGACCAGTAGCCTGAAAAGGAGGTGTCGCGCGCGTGGCTGTCATAGTAGGGTTCGCGGCGGCTGGCGTCATACCATTGCCTCAGGTAATCCTTCATCAGCGCCGGGCGCTGGTTTTTTTCTGCCGCGAATATCTTGAGCGTCTTGATGTAGGGCAGGTGGCGGGTACATTCCGGCCAGGCGGTATCCCTGTTATCGATGGAAAATGCCAGCAGGCGTTCGACCAGCCCATCTTTTTCGTGGTTGTTGAAATCGATGACTGGCGCCAGGCGGGGCAGCAAATTGCCCCAACCCAGGAGAATGCCAAGGCAGATCATGCGGTTGACCTGCTCGTAGCCATCACCGGGCAGGGCGAAGTGGGGAAATCCCTGTTCCGCAGCGCAGGCCTGCACGTCAAAAGCCCTGTCATAGTTGGCAAACTCTTCCCAGTATTCGAGTATCGTGGGGTACAGCGCGCGCAGATCGGCTATCGTATGGCCGGCGCTGTAGGCCAGGCTGAGCAGGTCTATGCCATCCCAGGCCCGCTGGCGCGTGGCCGTCATGAAATTTTCTGGCGGGATATTTTGCAGTACTTCGGCAGGCTGTTGCAAGCCTGCCTCCACCATGTCGAAGCACTCGTCCAGACTGTCTTTGCTTTCAAGGTAAATTGCGTAGGACAGCAGCGGTTCCCTGCGCCTGGCCAAAAAAGTGTGTTCGTCCAGAGTCTGCATTCTTACTCCCGAAAATCCGTGTCACGGCAGGGCTGTTTGCCTTCGACATGCCCGCCATCGCTTGCCTCATTCCTATCCATGCTGGTATAGCGACCTTCTTTCGATAACTGTCGCGCATAGTCAACGAGGTCTTTTGGATAGACCAAATGGTCTATGTCGCTGTCATCAAGGTCAAAAACAAAAACCATTGCAGCTGCTTCAAATGCCCAATAACCATAATATGGCGCGTAGCCTTCATCGCTGATTCTGAGATGGCCGTTGTACCAGCGTGGATGGTCCTTCATCGCCGGGTACCATTGTTTCAAATATTTCTTGAGTAAATTTCGTGCCGAATTTTCATCATCTTCATACACTGTCTGCAGCAAGACATCGTACGGTTTGCCCAGTAAGCAAGTGTCGATCATGATCGCATCCTCCACATAGGCGCTAATCAGTTCCTCGAACAAGCCATCCTGTCCACGGTGGCTGCTAAGTATGCGTATGATGCGACTGACCGAACGCTGGTCACGCAATAATATAGCGATACTCAGTAATTGCAGCGTATCTTCATAATCGGCAAGGTCGCCAAAATTTGGTGCTGCCCGATATCTATATGGGCCATATTCAGGATGTTTCGATAATATTTCCTTCTGATGTACTTGATCGACTTCATTCCACTCCGCAAACTTGTCCACGATGCCAGACAGGCGTGGTGCGAGGTCCTCCATGGGCATGCCCGCAGTGTAATCGAGTAGCCAAATCCAGAAATTTTCAAGATACAGAAAATTGTAAGCCAGACTGAGATCTGCCGCGGATTCAGCCGATTCCTTATTCTTCTGTTGGACTTGTATCAGGGCAAGCGAATTTTCCAGGGTTTTTTCATACAGTTCCTGGTAAATGAATTGCTGGCGGCGGCGATCATCGAATGGTGGATTTTTCATTCTATTCGCCGGGTTCTTGTTCGGCTGATGGTTTCATCTCCACGCTGGTGTGGCGGCCTTCTTTCCATAACTGTCGCGCATAATCGACCAGGTCCTTGGGGTAAACGAGATGGTCGATCTGGCTGTCGTCCAGGTCGAGCATAAAGACGGTCGCACCGGCTTCAAAGGCCCAGTAACCATAATAGGGAGCGTACCCCTCGTCCCTGATTCTCAGATGCCCGTCGTGCCAGCGGGAATGATCTTTCATGGCTGGATACCACTGTTTCAGGTATTTCTGGACCAGTTTGAGTGTCTCTCTCTCATTATTTTCATAGAAAACCTGAAGCAAAGTATCATAGGGCTTTTCGAGAATACACGAATCAAGATCTTGCTTATCCTCGATATATGCGCCAATCAATTGCTCAAATAATCCATCCTGGCCACGGTGGCTGCGTAGCACGTGGATAATGCGTAAGACCGAATGTTGATCGCGCAGTAATAGTGCAATACTGAGTAGTTGTAGCGTGTTCTCATAATTTGCAAGCGTGGAAAAGTCTGGTGCTCCCTTGTATTCGTACGGCCCATAATCCGGAAAATCAAGCGCCGCTTCCTGTTGACAGAATTGATCGACCTCATTCCACTCTTCAAACTTATCCACGATGCCGGCGATACGCGGCGCCAGTGCATCGATCGGTTCACCCGCTGTGTAATCCAGCATCCAGATCCAGAACGCTTCCAAATACAGAAACTGATGTACCACAGATTTTTCCAGCGTTGATTCCACTATTTTTTTATTTGCAAGTCGGACTTCAATTAATGCGAGCAGATTTTCCCGCGTTTTATGATAAAGATCTTCGTAGAGAAATTTCTGCCGGCGCCGCATGTCGAACGGGGCGGCCATCATTGTTTGTCCGTCGTTTTTGCTTCTCGCTGGCGCAACTCGGCGCTGGGCCAGTCGCTGTCGGCGTCGAAGCGCCGCATCCAGCGTAGCGAGTCGGCGTCATTGAAGCGTTCGTTAGGGGCGCCGTCCCATTGGCCAAAGCCCAGCAGCGCCATGTGGTCGTTGCGGATCGGCTTGAGCAGTTTGTTGAGCAGCGCCGGCAATTCCGGCACGCCGTCCTCCACCGGGTAGAGGGCCGGTTCCTCGCCCAGTTCGATCCATAGGCCTGCGCCGAGCTCGTCGATCCGGATGTGCGGATGTTGCAGGCTGAGTTTTATCTGGTCGCGGCTGAGATCCAATTTTTCGCGCCACATATCCGACAGCAGGAAGCCCCAGGTTGGCGGGCGAATGCCGTCTGCCAGCGAGCCGCTCATGGAAAAAGGATAATCAATGTCCAAACCAAAAAATCGAGGTGCCAGAGAGCGTTCCCACACGGTCACTGCCGAGCGGGTGCCGAAAGCAATCGGATTGGCCATCGAAAAGCCGCTATAAACCTGATCAGGTTTTAGTTTTTCCATGGTTTCCAGAACAAACCGCCGCCATGCATTTTTGTTATCCTTCCACCATGACCAGCGATAGTAGAATTGAATGAATGAGTAATCCCTGTTTGACGGTTCTGAATTATCGTTCATATGATCCCGCATTTTCCAGAAATATCCAGCAGTGGAAGGCGACGAGTTATGTTTTTTCTGATCGGTAAAATTGAAAATGAAATAGTCTTCTTTTTTTGTTTTTCTTGCAAACTCACGCAGATCAGGTAAACGTTTCGATCCGTAAGGGTGCGGTCTCTCAGAACTCGGATGCGTTGCGATAATATATGGATTTCCTGTGATTTTATAAAATTCTTCATGGATATTAATCATGAGATTGGATATGTCAAGATGGCGTTTAGTATCATACAAGAAGTAAAATGTTATGAAAGGAGACACCCCCAGATCTTGATTACCATCGTCACAGGACATGTTTGGCCATTCTTTGAGGTCAGCAACCATTCCCTCTACATCTTCGGCAGTAAAAAAACGTTCCGTTGTACTCATCTTTTCTCCTCTCACTGCATTGTTTCTTTACGCCTTCATAAAACGCCACACCGTCAAGCCATAGGCAGAATCCAGATTGCTCATGATCTCGCCCTGTTCAAATCGCCGGGTTGACGGAGGAACGTCCAGCGCTTGCCACTGGCCGGCCTGCGGGCAGACCTAGCCGGCTTCAGCGCGCAATTCCAAAGGCCCCTGCACTGGACCAGCCGCTGACTGTGCGAGATGGAATTTGGCTATTGTTCTTCACTCCAATGCCAGATGGTTTCACCGTATGCCGCATCGTCAAAAACAGGCATCACTTGGCCTTGCGCGAAGTGGCTACGGCTGTGTAACCTTGCTGGGGCTTCCCAGAAGCCAGTTTGGGGGCAGGGGTGACCACCCTCAACACGACCGGCCTTATTTATTAAGTCAGTATCCATGCTTGTGTAACGGTGTTCCGCGCGTAACTTGCGGCCATAATTGACCAAGTCTTTAGGGTAGACCAGATGATCGATAGCGCTGTCGTCCAGATCGAGAATAAAGACTGCAGCTCCGGCTTCAAATGCCCAATAGCCATAATAGCCGGCATAGCCCTCTTCGCTGATCCTAAGGTGCTCGTCGTGCCAGCGTGGATGATTCTTCATTGCCGGATACCACTGTTGTAAATATTGCTTGAGCAAGCTGAGTGTGGCAGTCTCATTTTCTTCATAAAAGACACCTAGCAAGGTGTCATAAGGAGCGCCAAGCACGCAGGTATCGCGCTCGACGACGTTGTCGACATAAGCACTGATCAATTGCTCGAACAGGCCATCTTGACCGCGATGGCTACGTAGTACGTGGATGATGCGTTGGACCGAACGCTGATCGCGTAGCAAGATGGCAATGCTCAGCAGTTGTAGCGTGTCTTCGTAGTCGGAAAGTGTCGCGAAATCGGGCGCCCCCGAATATTTATATGGACCATATTCAGGCAACTTCAGTGCACACTCCTGTTGATACTTTTGATCCACTTCGTTCCACTCTTCAAATTTGTCCACGATATCGGCGATTCGAGGCGCCAGTTGATCGAGGGCTATGCCAGCCGTGTAGTCAAGCATCCATATCCAGAGTAATTCCAGATACAGGAAATGATGAACGGAGGAGCTTTCGCCTATCGAATATGCATCCTTTCTGTTTTTTTCTCCTCGGCGGATCAAGGAAAGTTGATTTATCCGTGTTTTTTTATAAAGTTCTTCATAAAGAAATTGTTGCCGACGCCGTTCGTGAAAGACGTTATTTTTCATGGTGAAGTACCATTTTTCTTGTTTGGTGCAGATTTCTTCAAGATGTTGTCGGACATTACTTTCAACGTAAATGCCTAACATACTTGGCTGTGTGAGATGAAATATTGACTATTGTCCTTCACTCCAATGCCAGATTGTTTCGCCGTATGCCGCATCGTCAAAAACAGGCATCACCTGGCCTTGCGCGAAGTGGCTGCGGCTGTGTAACCTTGCTGAGGTTTCCCAGAAACCACTTTGGGGACACGGATTTCCCCCTTCAACACGGCGGACATTGTGCTGCTGTTTCGTATACAAGCTGGTGTAACGGTTTTCTTCGCGTAATTTTCGCCCGTAGTCTACAAGGTCTTTTGGATAGACCAGGTGATTGATACCGCTGTCATCGAGATCGAGTAGATAGACTGTTGCGCCTGCTTCGAATGCCCAGTAACCATAATAACCGGAATAACCTTCCTCGTTGATATGCAAGTGTTCGTCATACCAGCGTGGATGATCCTTCATGGCTGGGTACCATAATTTCAAATACTTTTTCACAAGATTGAGCGTCGCACTTTCGTCTTCTTCATAAAATACCTGCAGCAGCGTGTCATAGGGTTTTTCAAGAATGCAACTGTCTAGATTTATTTCTTCTTCGACATATCCTCCAATTAATTGTTCGAATAAGCCATCTTGACCACGGTGACTACGTAGCACATTAATGATGCGCATGATCGATTGCTGGTCGCGCAGTAAAATGACAATGCTAATTAATTGAAGGGTATTTTCGTATTCAAAAAGATTGGAAAATTGCGGGGCGCCTACATATTCGTAAGGTCCAAATTCTGGAAATTCAAGTGCAGCATCCTGTTGAAACGATTGATATACATCATTCCATTTTTCAAATGCGTCGATAATAACGGCAAGGCGCGAGGCAAGTTCATGGATGGGGACGCCTGCGGTGTAGTCCAACATCCAGAGCCAAAATAGTTCGAGATGCAAGAACTGATAAATCGAATTTTCACTTTGCGTTGTGTTGGCTACATTTTCATTATCATTTCCTACTTCAATGAGAAGAAGTTGATTTTTCCGTGTTCTATTGTAAAGTTCTTCATGGAGAAATTGCTGTCTGCATCGGTGATGAAAGGGTAAATCTTCCATGGCTACTTGCTTTTTTCTTGGGTAAATTGTATTCGTGTCAAAGAAGGTGCGCGCATGCTGAAACCGCAATGCATGATTGCCTTTTTCAGTCGAGCATCAGCTCGATGGTTTCGAACATCAGTACCGTCGCTGTTTTTTATGCGTTCAGGAAGCGCCACACCGTCAAGCCATAGGCGCAATCCAGATTGCGCATGATCTCGCCTTATTCAAATCGCCGGGTTTGCGGCGGAATGTCCAGCGCTTGCCACTGTCCGGTCTGCGGGCAGGCCTCGGCGGCGTAGGCGTGCAATTCCAAAGCCTCCTGCGCTGGGCCAGTCGCTGGCTGTGCGAGATGGAATTTGGCTATTGTTCTTCACTCCAATACCAGATGGTTTCACCGTATGCCGCATCGTCAAAAACAGGCATTATTTGGCCTTGCGCGAAGTGGCTGCGGCTGTGTAATTTTGCTGGGGTTTCCCAGAAGCCAGTTTGAGGGCAGGGCTGGCCGCCCTCGACGCGTCCCTTGCGCATCAGTGGTTCTGTTTCCTGACTGGTAAAGCGGCCTACTTCCCATAACTGTCGTGCATAATCGACCAGGTCTTTGGGGTAGACCAGATGGTCGATCTGGCTGTCGTCCAGGTCGAGTATAAAGACGGTCGCCCCTGCTTCGAATGCCCAGTAGCCGTAATAGGCGGCATAGCCTTCCTCGTTGATGTTGAGATGCTCATCGTACCAGCGCGGATGATTTCTCATAGCTGGGTACCACTGTTTCAGGTATTTTTGCAGCAGGACTAAGCTAGCTTTCTCATCTTCCTCATAGAATACTTGCAACAGGGTGTCGTAGGGTTTGCTGATAATGCAGGTGTCGAGGTCTTGACTGTCCTCGACATATGCGCCAATTAATTGCTCGAACAGCCCATCGTGGCCACGGTGGCTACGCAGTACGTGGATGATGCGTCGCACCGAACGCTGATCGCGTAGCAGGATGGCGATGCTGAGTAGTTGAAGCGTGTCTTCATAATCGGAAAGGATGGAAAACTGTGGCGCTCCCTCGTATTCGTATGGCCCGTATTCTGGAAAGTCAAGCGCCGCTTCCTGTTGATAAAGTTGATCGACTTCATTCCATTCTTCAAATTTATCCACGATGCCTGCAATGCGCGGCGCCAGTGCGTCGATCGGCTCACCTGCCGTATAGTCGAGTATCCAGATCCATAGCGCTTCCAAATACAAAAACTGGTAAATGACAGTTTGACTTTGTGTTGATTCGGCCACTTTTTTGTTGGCAAGTTGACCTTTAATTAGTGAAAGTTGATTTTCTCGAGTTTTAGTGTAAAGCTCCTCATAAAGGAATTGTTGGCGACGGCGTTCATGGAATTCTGGGTTCTTCATTGTTATTTTCTCCGCTTTCTCTTTCCTGAAACTGCTTTGCTTGATTTATTCTTGTTCTCTTGCTGTTCTTGTTGATCGACTGGTTTTTTAGACGTTGCTTTTTCGAGGCTTCTACGTCCTTTGTCTATGCGATCAATTTCCATATAGTTGAATGTGTCGCTTATGCCATGAGTTTCTTTGTGTTTGTCATGTATTTTTATATTGTAATGATCACCTGACGCGAGTAATTCCAATGTCGCTGCAAGATGGTCGACAACTCCAGGTGCTGCTGCTAACTTGAGCTTGCCATGCGGGTGTGCCGCCGTCACAAACGGATTAGAGAGTGCGGTGCTTCCCAGTATTAGATATGTCCAGCGATTTTTTAAATTTTCAACGGATTGCATGGCACCGTTTTTGGTGCTGTTGGTAAGCCATTTTTTCCCCATCTGCGTGCCCTTTATACGTTCACCGAGCAAAGTCCATAACATCAGCTCTCTGTCGTTGAGGGATGCCGGGGGGCGTGGGATATTGCCACGTTCCACTTCCTTTTGCAGCCGCTGGAACAGTGTGTAGGCACTGCTACTGAATTTTGCTTCGATGAAATGGAAAGTGTCGCTATTTGTCTGCCAGATGGTATCCACACCATTTTGTAGCATTTTTTTTAAGTCTTCGGGTACAAGCTCTGTCGGGCGTTTGTGTGCGTTATCGGGACCGACAACGCGCGGGTAGTCAAAGCGCCATTTTCCATTGACGTTACCGTGCGGCCAGGCGGTGGCTTTTTTAAGCACGTGTTCCATATGATAATAATCTGCCATATGCTCGCCGATGAGTCCCTTTGGCCCGAATGGCACTTTGGACAGCAATTCGCGAATCGGCCGCGACGTATTCTTCACCGGTGCGGTGCCGCCGTCGCTGCTCTGGCGGTGCGAGTCGTCCACGGGTTTGTGTTCCTTGCCCTTGCCCGGCGAGTCCCGTTCTTTGGTTTTTGCTTTGGTATCCACGCCCTTGGTTTTTTTATCGGTGCTGATCGTGGGCGACTTGAACTGGGCGTTGGCGCTGTGCGGATGTGTGTTGCCGGGCTTGTGATTGTGCCTGGCTGCCGTATTGGCGCCGGTGCCGGCGGCGACGGCGATTTTTTTTGCCGCCCATAACGCGTCTTCGCCCAGCATGTCCTCGATCAAGTCCTGCAACGCCTTGGCGCCTTGCGCAATGCCGGCCTTGAGGGGGCCGCGCACCGCTTCGACTTGCGGCTTCATGTCGCGTGCCAAATGCTGCAAGTCCGACGGCAGCCACCAATGGCTGGTCGACAGGTAGCCGAGCAATTGCACGCAGTTGTCCAGCGCGCTCATGGCCGTGCTGATTGCCAGCTGGGTGTTTTGCGCCCACTGGAAGGTTTTCAGGAATTTGATCGCGGCGCCCTTGCTCTTGCCCAGCATGGCTTCGATCATGACATTGCCGCCAGCGGCCGCCGCGCCAACCTCCTTGCGGTACTTGCGCAAAGGCTTGATGATGGTCTTGAAGAGGCTGCCGACTTCTGGAATGCAGCCGAACGCCGCCAGCGCCATGTCGACCCAGTCATCGCGGGTCGCGCGCGACACGCCTTTCCTGCCGACCCGGTAGATCATGCCCGAGACATCGCGCACATCCATCACTTGGTCAACCACGGGGATCAGGGAAATGGCGCCGCCGACGATCATGGCGGCCTTGCCTTGGTCATCCTCGAAGTCGCCCAGGATCAGGTCCTTGAAAAACTCTACAATCTCATCGACAAAGTTCTGGCTCATGGTTGGGGATCCGGTTTACTGCTTTTCCTGGCCGCTTCCAGCAATGCGGAAGCCTGTTTCAGCTGCTGCCTCGCTTGCTGCAGACGGGGTTCCGCTACCAATGGCGGCGCTACCCAGTCGCGCTGGTCCTCGCCATATTCAATGTGATATGCGCCGGGAGGAATGTTTTCGAGGCGGGCATGGCCCTTGTCGTTGAGCAATCCACTGAGTGAAGTACCATTGGCGAACGTGATTTTGTAGGGGGAGTTAATGACAGGTTCGAGATCGCCATAATGCAGGTTCAGTTCGACTGTCCGGCCCAGGTCGGCCGCATTCGGCATCGCCGGCAAGGTGGGCTGGCTGCTCGCCGCCCCCGTCAATTCCTTCATGCTGGCGTTGAAATCGATCTTGCCCGGGCCATGCAGCATGATGTTGCCACCTTCGAGGCGGATGTACGCGCCCTGGGCCGTCATCAGGATGTGCTGCTTGGCCGCCGCCGTGACGCTCTTGGCGGTGCTGCTGACGGTGATGGCCTTGTCGGCCGTCAGCCGTGTCGCATCGGACTGGCTTTGACTGCTGACCTTGCCGCTGGCCGCATGCAGGCGGATGCCGGTTTCCTGGTTGGGCTTATCCTTGCTGCTGGTCTTGCCATAGGTGAACAGGCTGATGCCTTTGCCCAGCGCGTACAGGCTGTTGCCCTGCGCGGCAAAGTTGAGATCCGCGCCCGCCGCCAGACTGCCATTGCCGCCGGCGACCAGCACGGCGTTGGCCGGCGTGGTGGCGGCGATGCCGGACGGACTGGATAATTGCAGCTGCGGGTCGCCATACGCACTGGCCTGGCCTTCGCCGCCCGCCGCCTGCTGGCCCTGGCCCGCAGCGGCGGCGCCCTCGGCCGTCGCGCCCAGGACATCGATGCTGTGCTGCATCTGGGCGAGGGCGGGGAGCTGGGCGGCTGGCGCAGGCGTCTCCGCCTGGTCCTGCGTGGCAGCGGAAGCTGGCGCGGCCGCACCGGCTGTGGCCGGGCTGGGCATTTCGAGCGCGAAATGTTTTTGCGCCTGCTCGGCCAGCGAGGTCTGCAGTTGCAAGCTTTGCCTGAGCTGTTCCAGCGCTTCCTGCGCATCCATCTGGCTGCCGCCGGCATCGCGGCCATGCGCCGACAGCAGCATGCCCGCTCCCGCGCGCAGGGCAGCGCTGTGTTCTGTTTTCAGCTCAGCGCCAAAGCCGGACGGCGCCAGCCGCTGGTTGTCGCTCTGGTGGCGCAAATGGCCCAGGTTCAGTTCGGCCGTGCCCTGGTGAGGGCCGGCGTGGCGCTGCAAGGCGACACGGCCCTGGCCCGGGCTGTCGTCGAATACCAGCTGGCTGTAGGCGCCGCCGCCGCCCTGGCTGGCCTGCATGGCTTGCGTCTTGATGCCGGACAAGGCCGCCGGGTGGGCATGGGCGCCGGCCTGGCCGGGAAACCAGGCCGGCGCGTTGCCCGTCGCCGCGCCCGTGCCCTGGCTGACCTGGTTGTTTTGCGCGTCGGCCTGGCCGCGGCCGTTGTACAGCGTGCCGATGACGACGGGGCGGTCGATATTGCCTTCCAGGAAATCGACGAGCACTTCCTGGCCCACGCGGGGCAGGGCGTTGCTGCCCCAGTTGGCGCCGGCGACGGGGGCCAGCGGCGTGGCGACCCTGACCCAGGTGCCGGCGCTATCGTCGCCGGGGGCGCCCGTGTGGCCGTCGGCGGCCGGATGCGCCAGCCGACTATGGCTTTGCGCCCCCCGCTGCCAGTGGAATTGCACCTTGACGCGGTGGTCGCGGTCCGTATGCAGCTGGACGCCGGCCGGGCCGACGACGATGGCGGTCTGCTGGCCCATGATGCTGGGGCGCGGATGCAGCAGCTGGCCGTGGTCATCGGCATGGCTGCTGCGGTAGGGGATCTTGCTGCGGATGGCGTCGATGCGGTTGCGGTAGGGCGGGCGTTCGCCGATGGTGTCGCCGACGGCATGCAGGCTGCCGGCCGCTTCGTCGCCGATCAGCGCGTCGAGCAAGCCCTTGCCGAAGCGCTGCAGCAGTCCGCCGCCGAGTTCCGCATCGAGGTTGTTATGCATCAAGTGCACCGTGCGGGTGACGAGGAAGGTCGCTGCGTCGCCCTCGCCCGCGGCGTCCGTTTGCGCCTGGCCGCTCAGGGTGAACGTGGTGCCGGGCGCCAGGGTGCGCACGGTGCCGGCGCCGGTAAACACTTCCCTGGCCGCCGTCAGCGCCTGCAATTGGCGCTCGGCAAGGCGTTGTCCGTGCTCGCGCGACGGGTAGGCATAGGCGCCGGGCGCGTCGCGGCTGAGCAGCGCCATCGTCCCATCCCTGGCGCCAGCGGTGCTGATGGGGCGCTGGCCCAGCGCGCGGTAATCCCAGCTCGACAGTTCGATGCCGTTGGTTTGCTGGCGCAACTGCATGCGCCAGCGGTCCATCGTGTCTTGCGGCATGACGGCGCCTGGCTGGCTGTAGGCGATGCTGGCCTGGGCGTTGGGCTTGAAGCTGCCGTTGTGGTCGGCGATGACGAGGGTATGGCTGCCCAGGCTGGCGCTGCCCGTATCGCCCGTGTGTTCCGCATAATAAAACAGCCCTTCCTCGCTCATCAGCCGTTCCGCAAAGGCCCAGTCGCTTTCCTGGTACTGGCTGCAGATGCTGCGTTTCGGATAGGCCGCGCGGTCGAGCAGGTCGAAGCGCCAGGCGGGCGCCAGCATGCCCTGGCCCTGGTAGCGGGCGAAGACGACTTCGAGGATGTCCGGTACCGCCAGGTCCTGGAAGACGCGGCTGTCGCGGCCGTGCGCCAGGAAGGCCGTCCACGGCTGCATGGTCAGGTTGTAGCGGGCAAAGCCGCCGTTTGCGCCCGCCAGTTCGACGGCGGTGATGTGGCCGTGGAACGGGCGCCAGTCCTCGGTGCCGGCGGCCGTGCGCAATTCCAGCAGGATGGGCTGGCCGATCAGCGACTTGAGGGGAATGGCTGCGTCGAGCGACAGGGCGGCGATGTTGAAGACATAGCCCAGTCCTAGGCCTTCCTCGCCGCGCACGCATTCGGCCAGCAGCTTGTCCGGGCCCAGGGGCGTGCTCAGCTTCAGCAGGCGCGTGGCCTGGCTGAAGCCGTTGGCGACGGGTGACGTAGCAGGTGACGGCGACGCGCTTGCTTGGACCGGTTCGGACATTGATTGGAACTCCGTGTGGAGAAATGAGCGTACTTGCATTTAATTCAATGACTTGCTTATAAGATTACACCTTAGAAATAGTGATTTAACAAGCGCGATTCAATTGAATCGTGCGGCAGGCCGGGTCGTGCGCGGGCCGTGCGGGTCGTTTTTGCCCCTTCTGCTAGAGTGCCGCTCTTGCCAATTCCACCATTGCAAAAAATACTGCGAAATATTGCTTAAAAACAATAATATGGCGTGCCGTGCCTGTTTTTCGGCAGCCATCCCACGTGAACCGGAGCAAGAATGAATACAATGAAATGCGCGGCTGCCGCCGTGCTGTGTGCCAGCCTGTCGCCCGCCATGGCGGCGGCATCGCCCGTCGAACCACCATTTCTCGATGTGCTCGTCCATCAGTACGCCAGTTGCGTCCAACCCGCCTATCACCAGGCCGAGCTGCGGGTACAGGACGGGACGGGGCGCTACCAGATCGACGTCAAGGGCGAGGCTTACACGGTCGAACTGCAGGAACGCATGGGCTTTTCGCTGCAGGCGGGCATTGACGGTCCCGTGGCAGCCGTCGTCAAGCTGGACCGGCCGCCAACGGGGCAGTTCGGGGAGCAGGCGCGCTGGCGCGAACGCTGGCTGCGCGATGTGGCCGAGCGCAGCGGCGTGGCGCTGGAAGAGCGGGCGCTGGCCGGTGGCGCGCGCCTGCTGATCGTGAACAAGGGCGAGATCAAGGGCAATTATGTGGGCCAGTCCCTGCTGATCGATCCAGCGCGGCTGCTGTTCATCGATGTGGCGTGGCCGAACACGCTGGGGATCTATCGTGGCCCCGACGGCTTGCGGCATGTGCGGCAGGTGCAGGACGATGTATGGCAGCGCCTGCTGTCTTGCCCGCCGGCTGCGTGACGCTGGCGGCTACCGCATACCCCTACTGCGCACACGCGCATAGACAAATAATAATGATTCTCATTTATAATTCGAATCCATAGGGGTGCGATGGGCTGGCGCCATGGCGCCACGGTCGGTGAAGGAGGGCATGATGGGCAGTGTGTATGGCAACGAAGACATGATCGCGCACGAGCATCGCGTGCTGATGGGGGAATATGGCCGCGCGCAGGCGCGCTGCAGTGCGCAACTGGCTGCGCAGGCGGCCCGCATCGCGCAGCTAGAGTCGGAATTGATGCGCGCGCGGGCGCAGGTTGTGATCCGCGATACCCGGCTGGCGCTGGCGCGCGACGAGCTGGCCGAACTGGCGGCCAGCGTGCCGGGCTTGCCGACGCGCGCCCGGCTGGCCCGCCGGGTCGAGTGGCTCGGTGAACGGGTGCAGGACCTGATGCGCGAATTGCTGCGCCTGCAGTGGCTGCCCGCGCCTTCCGCCGTGCCCGTGCCTGCCTTGCAGGCCGACGTGCGCGAAAAAGCCGTGCTATATGTAAGCAACTATTCAAGCCTGGAGCTTGGCCAGGACGCGGGTGGCGCCAACGTGGCGCAGCAAGCCATCGAGCAGGCCGGCGGGCGCTTCCTGCACCATGCCGGTGGCGACGATGGCGCCGACGATGCGGCGGCGCTGGAGGCGGGCCTGGTGGCGGCCGACCTGGTGATTTGCCAGACGGGCTGCGTCAGCCACGACGCCTACTGGCGCGTGCATGACCACTGCAAGCGCACGGGCAAGCAGTGCGTGCTGGTGGACCAGCCGCAAGCCATGCATTTCGTGCGCAAGGAAGCGCTGGCCGCTTCTTAACGCCCGCTTAATCCGCATCGGGCAGAATGGCCGTCCATTCGACGTTATAAAGAGCGCCCATGCTGTCCCTGCAAATCGGCCCCCTGGCCCTGCCTACGGGCCTGGTCCTGCTGATCGTTTCCCTGTGCGTCGCCTACGGCGCGGCGTGGTCGCTACGGCGCTATCGCCAACTGCCGGACGCCGGTCCCCTCGTTTCCGACATGCTGATTGCCGGCCTGCTGGCGGCGCGACTGGCATTCGTCTTGCGCTGGCACGAACAGTATTTCAGCTCCCCCTTGGCGGTGCCCTGGTCCATCCTCAACATCCGCGATGGCGGCTTCATGGCGCCGGCCGGCATCGCCGCCGCGCTGGCCATCGCCGCGTGGCGCTGCCGGCGTCCCGCCATGGCGGCCATGCGCTGGCCTCTCGCCATCAGTGTGGCGTCGGGTGCGCTGGCATGGGGCGTGCTGAGTGCGGGGATCTCGCTGGCCTACGACAAGCCGGCGGCCTTGCCGGCCATGGCGCTGCAGGCGCTCGATGGCGCGCCGGTGACCCTGGCGGCGCTGGCCGGCGGCAAGCCGCTGGTGGTCAATCTGTGGGCCAGCTGGTGCCCGCCGTGCCGGCGCGAAATGCCGGTGCTGGCCGCCGCGCAGCAGGCGCGCGCCGATATCGTCTTCGTGTATGCGAACCAGCGCGAGGATGCGGCGGCGGCCAGCGCTTTCCTGGACAGGAGCGGCGTGACCTTGCGCAATGTGCTGCTCGACAGCGAGGCGGCGCTGGGCAAGGCGGCCGGTTCCTCGGCCCTGCCCACCACCCTGTTCTATGACGCGCAGGGGCGCCTGGTCGATACGCACCTGGGCGAATTGTCCGACGCCTCGCTGGCCAGCAAGCTGCGCAAGATCGCCCCGGCGCCATAGCGCCTGTTCTTGCCTGAATGAGCCGCCCATCCGCGAGGATGTGCGGCTTTTTTAACGCCTTGACGCATGCGGCGCGCTTTCTGATAGTATACCCCCCTATAGTATTTATCGGATTGGAACCATGGGACACACGGCGCACAACAAGACCAAGCTGCTGAACAGGATCAAACGCATCAAGGGGCAGGTGGAAGGGCTGGAACGGGGCCTGGAAGAGGGGCGCGACTGCGGCGAAGTGCTGCAGTTGATCGCGGCCGTGCGCGGCGCCGTGAATGGCCTGATGGCTGAAGTCATCGAAGAACACCTGCGCGAGCACGTGGCCAGTCCCGATATCTCCGGCGACGAGCGGGCCAGGGGCGCCGACGACATCGCGGGCATCCTGCGCACTTACCTCAAATAAGGAGCACGTCATGCAAACGCCATCCATCAAGGAAGACCTGTCCGCCTGGCAGCATGAACACGTGTTTGGCGCCGCCAGCGACAAGGCGGAACGCCGCGCGCGCATCGTCATGTGGATCACCCTGGCCACCATGGTGCTGGAAATCGTCGCCGGCTGGTGGTACAACTCCATGGCCCTGCTGGCCGATGGCTGGCATATGAGTTCGCACGCGCTGGCCATCGGCCTGGCCGCGTTTGCGTATGCGGCCGCGCGCCGCTATGCGCGCGACCCGCGCTTTGCCTTCGGCACGTGGAAGATCGAAGTGCTGGCCGGCTACACGAGCGCCATCCTGCTGCTGGGCGTGGCCGTGCTGATGGTGGCCGCTTCCGTCGAGCGCCTGTTTTCGCCGCAGCCCATACACTATCCGCAGGCGATGGCGGTGGCGGCTTTCGGCCTGGCTGTCAACCTCGTGTGCGCGCTGATCCTCGGCGGGCACCACGACCATGGCCACGAGCACGGGCATCATGACCATCACGGTCACCATGAGCAGCATGGCCACGGCGAAGACTTGAACATGAAGGCCGCGTACATCCACGTGCTGGCCGACGCCGCCACATCCGTCCTGGCCATCCTTGCGCTGGCCGGCGCGTGGGCTTACGGCTGGAGCTGGCTCGATCCCGTGATGGGCATCGCGGGCGCCGTGCTGGTGGCCCTGTGGGCGAAAAAGCTGATGCAGGAGACGGGCAAGGTCTTGCTGGACCGCGAGATGGACCACCCCGTGGTGGATGAAATCCGCGAAGCCGTGGAAGTGGAAAGCGCCGGCGACACGCCGCGCGTCGTCGACCTGCACGTGTGGCGGGTCGGCAAGCAGCTGTATTCATGCGCCTTGTCCGTCGTCAGCCGCGACGCCAGCCTGACGGCGGCCGAACTGCGCGCGCGCATCGGCATCCACGAAGAAATTGTCCACAGCACCATCGAGATTATTCGCCGCCATTGATAATGATGGCGAAAAAAGCAAGCTGATGCGGGGCGTAGGCAGTATAATGTCGGCTTTTACAGCACGCGCTGTTCACCAGACAGAGAAGAAAATGAGCACATTACCACCATGCCCGCAATGCCAATCCGAATTCACGTATGAAGACGGCAGCCAGTTGATCTGCCCTGAATGCGCGCATGAATGGTCGGCCACGGCCGCAGAAGCGGCGGAAGAGGGCGCCAAGGTGTACCGCGATTCGGCCGGCAATATCCTGCAGGACGGCGACACGGTCAGCGTCATCAAGGACTTGAAATTGAAGGGCGGCGGCGGTGTCGTCAAGATGGGCACCAAGGTCAAGAACATCCGCCTGGTCGACAGCGACCACGATATCGATTGCAAGATCGACGGCTTCGGTTCCATGAGCCTGAAAACCGAGTTCGTGAAAAAGGTCTAAGCCTTTTCCTTGCCATTCGCGGCGCGCCTCGCATTCCTGCCGGCGCGCCGTTTTTTATTTCAGACGCCATGCAAATCGACCATCTCCGCCAGCGCCTGCGCGCCCTGGGCGCCAAGCCCCTGCACGAACAGCGCGTGCTGCGCGACTGGATACAGGCGCAGCCGCACGATCAGGGCCGGCGCCGCGCCGAGGATTTTTTGCCGCTGCCCGTGCGTGAGGCCTTGCCCGCGCTCGACCTGGAATTGCAGGGCATGCTGAAATTGCTCAGCACCCACCCGGGCGCCGACGGTTCCGCGCGCCTGCTGGTGGGGTTGCACGATGGCCAGACGGTGGAGAGCGTGCTGCTGCCGCGCGATGGCTTGTGCGTGTCCAGCCAGGTCGGTTGCGCCGTCGGCTGCCAGTTCTGCATGACGGGCCGCGATGGTTTGATCCGGCAGGTGACCAGTGGAGAAATTGTCGCGCAGGTGGTGCTGGCGCGTACCTTGCGCCCCGTGAAAAAAGTCGTCTTCATGGGCATGGGCGAACCGGCGCATAACCTGAACAACGTGATGGAAGCGATCGACCTGCTGGGCACCGAGGGCAATATCGGCCACAAGAACCTCGTGTTTTCCACCGTGGGCGACCCGCGCGCCTTCGAGCGCCTGCCGCAAGGTCGCGTCAAGCCGGCGCTGGCCCTGTCCCTGCATACGACGAAGCGAGAGCTGCGCGAACAGCTGCTGCCGCGCGCGCCCAGGCTCACCCCGCAGGAACTGGTGGACTTCGGCGAGTCGTATGCGCGCCTGACGGGCTACCCGGTGCAGTACCAGTGGACCCTGATGGAAGGCGTCAACGATGGCGAGGATGAGATGGACGGCATCGTCGCGCTCTTGCAGGGGAAATATGCGGTGCTCAACATGATCCCGTATAACACCATAGCCGACTTGCCGTTCAAGCGCCCCAGCTGGGAAAAGGCACGGGCGATCGCCGCCGCCCTGCACGCGCGCGGCGTACTGACCAAATTGCGCGATTCGGCCGGGCAGGACGTGGAGGGCGGCTGCGGACAGTTGCGGGCGCGCGAAGCGAAGGGCCGGGTCATTCCCATCCGCGCCGGCGTCTAGACACCACCCAGCAAGTCGTTTTCATTCAGGATTGCAAACGCGATTTCGGGATGCGCGGCCAGGCAGCGGCGTACGGCGGCCGGAATGGCGGCGCGCGTCTTGCGGCACAGGCCGGGCCGCTCCAGCAGACGGATCTGGAAACCGCGCACGGTGCGCACTTCGCCGCTGCCCGGCGTAATCTGCAATTCCACGCCCAGGTTGTCGCGCAAGCGCTGCTGCAGCTTCCGCAACTGCGCATGGGTGGCGATGCCCTCGATATGCGCGAGCAGGCGCTTTTCTTCCGTCAGGTTCAGGCGCAGGATGGAAACGTCTGCCTGCGGATCGTCGAGCAGGCGCTCGCGTTCGCAGTCGCACAACTGCGGCGGGCACTCCTTGCGGATTTCAAAGTCGACGATGCGCATACGCGGCTTCCAATGGCGATCCCGGATAAATCAAGTATCGTCCGCCACCTGGCGCCTGTCAATCAGCGCGGGCTGACGATCAGGCGCCAGCGGATCGGCCCCTGCTCGCTGTTGTGCTGATGGTGATTTTGCGGCGGCATGACGTGGCCTTCCGTGGAGACGATTTCGTGCGCGCAGCCGTCGCAGCGGTAGATGCCCGAATACGGCACGGCGTCGCCCGGTGACGTCAGTTCATCGAAACGCGGGTGCATGGAGCGGGCCACATAGCTGGGGTTCTTGTAGTCGGCCATGGATTCCTCGGGAAGTGGGCAGGCCCCATTCTGGCACACAATCGCGCGTGGGCTTGACCGCGTGTCTTGGCGCGCGCGCCGCCCTGTGTTGTAATGTTGATCATCCCGATTGAACACGCCAGGCCATGAGAACCCGCATCAAGATTTGCTGTATCGCTTCCATCGACGAAGCGCAACTGGCCATTGCCGCCGGCGCCGACGCGCTGGGCCTGGTGGCGGCCATGCCGTCCGGCCCTGGCCCGATTCCCGATGCGCGCATCGCGCAAATCGCCGCCTGGACGCCGCCGCCCGTGGCCACGTTCCTGCTGACGTCCGAGACGACGGCGCCAGCCATCGCCGAGCACGTGCGCGCCACGCAGCCGTCCACCGTGCAGATCGTCGGGCATATCGACCCGGGCGAGGTGGCCGAACTGGCGCGCTTGCTGCCGCACGTGCGGCGCGTGCAGGTGATCCACGTGGAGGGGCCCGAGGCTTTGGCGCTGATCCCCGCCTATGCGCCCCACGTCCATGCGTTTTTGCTCGACTCGGGCCGTCCCGGCGCTGCCGTGCCTGAACTGGGCGGCACGGGCCGTACGCACGACTGGTCTGTCAGCGCGCGCTTCGTGCGCGCCAGCCCCCGTCCCGTCTTCCTGGCCGGCGGGCTGGACGCCACCAACGTAGCCGATGCGCTGCGCCAGGTACGCCCCTACGGCATCGACCTGTGCTCGCGCGTGCGCACGGACGGCAAGCTCGATGTCATGAAGCTGGCCTTGCTGATGGCGGCCGTGCGCGACGCGGATGCGGCGCTGTATGCGGAAGGCTAATCGGCCGGCAGCTTGGCCATCTCGCGCACGAATGCTTCCGTGAACGCGGCCACCTTGCCGCTGGCCGCGCGCGGCGAGATCAATCCCACGATGGAATGCGATTCCTCGTCCGGCAGGGCGATAAAACGCACGCCGGGCGGCGCCACCAGGCGCATGCTGTCCGGGACGATGGCGATGCCCATGTTCGCTTCGATCAGGTTCAGCTGTGAAGTCTTGCGCGACAGGGCGCGCGCCGCCTTCGGGAAGAATCCCTGCGCCAGGCACAGGCCCGCCACCAGGTAGCTGAGGCCTCCCCGGTCCTTGTGCGGGATCGAGACGAAGGCTTCGTCGCGCAGGGCGGCGATCGTCGTGCGTTCCAGCGCGGCCAATGGCGACATCGCTGACACGGCCACCACCAGCTTTTCCGCGTACAGTTCGCGTACGACGATGTTGGCATGCTTGCGCAGGGTGGGCAGGCGCACGAGGCCCAGGTCGGCGCGGCCTTCCTCGATGTCTGCCGCCTGGTTTTCCGACGATCCCTTGGAGATATCCAGCGAAACGCCGGGGAACTGCGCCAGCAGGCGGTTCAGTACGGCGCCGATGGCGGGCGTGAGGGTGACGGAACTCGAATGCAGCAGGCGGATGATGCCTTGCGCCCCTTGTCCCACATGGCGCGTCTGGCGCACGGTTTCGTCGATATCTTCGAGGATGCGTTTGGCCCGCTCATAAAAGACCTGTCCCGCAGGCGTCAGTTCGATATGGCGCGCGTCGCGCGTCAGCAGCAGCGCCTGCACCTCGCCCTCCAGCTCCTTGATCTGCCGGCTCAGGGCCGATTGCGCGATATATAATTTTTCCGCCGCGCGCGAGTAGCTGCCCGCATCGACGACTTCGACAAAATAGCGGAACTGTCTGATGGAAATCAATCGTATGCCTTTTTGAGATCGTAGACTGCCTGATTTGATATTAGCCTGGCCCCGGGGTTCGCGTTACAGTGGCCTGGTCTGCTGTCACTGCAAAGGAATGGCCATGCTGGAATTGATCGGGGTGCTGGGACTGCTCGTCAGTATTATTGTAAAACTGATTTTCGTCCAGATCGGCGCGGCGGCCGAGGGCAAGGAAGACTAGTATGCCAGGGTCGCCACATACGGAGCCGCCAAGCTCAAAGGCTGCAGGCGGCAAGCTGGCGCAGCTCCGTCCCATTCCGCCAGCGGCAAGCCCGCGCACTTGAGTGCCGCCTCGCGCGCCGTCCACGCTTGCGCCAGGGCCAAGGGGCGTTGAGCATCGGGCAATGAAGCCAGCTCCTGTGTCACCTGCGGCCCCAGGTAATCGCGCGCCAGATTGCACCAGTCGGCAATAGCCTGCACCCGCATCACGTCAAGGCCGACAGGGCCGTGCAGATGGACGGCGGCCAGCGAGATGCCCTCGTCATGGGTCAATGACAAACCCGCTGGGCGGCCGGCCAGCAGCAGGCGCGGGGCCTGGCCAGGTGTCGACTCCACCGAAATCGCCTCGATGTCCAGCTTCAGCCACTGGGCTAGCGCCTCGCGCACGGCGGCGCGGATGCGCAAGCGGGCCTCGGCGCGCGGCAGCACGGCGGCGATGCCGATCACCAGCACGCCGTTTCCAGACCAGAGCACCGTACGATTCATCGACTGCGATCAGCTGCGCAGCGGCGCGGCCGGGCAGCCCGCCCAGTTGCTGCCGGCGGGGATGTGCTCGCCCTTCATCACCAGGGTCAACGGTCCCAGGCGCGCATTGTCGCCCACCTTGGCGCTGTACAGCACGGAGCTGCGCGGACCCATGTAGACGCGCTGGCCGATGTCCACGTGGTCGATCTTCATCACGCGGTCTTCGAACAGATGCGTTTGCGGGCAGGTGAGGGCGTTCAATTCGCTGTAGTCGCCGATGTGCACGCAGTCGAATTCCGTGATGTCCGTCGTGTCCATGTAGACGCCGCGGCCGATCTTGCAGCCGAACAGGCGGAAGGCAAGAGGCAGCCACGGCGTGCCGCGCAGGTAGCGCATGAAGTTGGGTACGGCGATGCCTTCGTACAGATTCGTCACGCCTTCGGAAATCCACACGAATGGCGTCCACATGGGCGCCGCGTGTTTGCGGTAGCGTCCCAGCAGCAGCCACTTGAACAGCACCACCACCAAAAAATTGCCGATGCCGTAGGCCAGGCCGGCGATGGCCAGGTCGCCCACCACCTCGCCCCAGCGCCCGGCGCCCGCGATCGGCATCACGTCCAGCACCAGGGTATAGCCGACGGCGATCACCACCGCGTGCGGCGCGACGATGCGGAATGCTTCGATCAGGCTGCGGCCCAGGCGGCGCAATAGCGATGGCTTGAACGTCAGGTGCTCGGCAAAGCCGCTGACCTGTTCACGCGCGGGCAGGTGCATGGGCGGGGAGCCCAGCCAGGTGTCGCCGCTGTGCATCTGCTCATTGCGTGGCGCATGCGTGTGCACGCCGATCAGCACGTGTTCGGGCAGCACGGTGCCATCCGGGATATAGCTGCCGTTGCCGACGAAGCTGCGGTGCGAGATGACGGTGGGGCGCATGGTCATCCAGCCGCCGTCGATCTGTTCGTCGCCCAGCATGACGGCGTCGGCGATGAAGGTGTCGTCGCCCAGGGTCAGCATGTCGGGCACCACGCCCAGCGCCGTGGAAATCTCGGCGCCCTTGCCCACCTTGGCGCCCAGCAGGCGGTACCAGTACGGCGCGTAGACGGTGGCGTAAATACCGTGCAGCACGTTCAGGCTCGATTCCTGGATATGGCTGACCAGCCACTTGGCGCAATAGATATTGCTGTGCACGGGCGAGCTGCCCGGCTTGAGGCGCGGCAGCGCGCCCCAGCGGATGGCGGCCGACAGCAGGGCCGTGAGCACGATCAGCACGGCGCTGGCGGGGAAGGCCAGCAGGAAGTAGCGGGCCAGCTGGGTCGTCACGTCGCGTCCCTGCAGCCACGGCATCATTTCGCGCTCGTCGAACCAGTCGATCAGCACGAAGCTGGGGAAGACGGGCATGAAGAACAGCACGGCGATGAGGACCATGCCAAAGCAGAAGAACAGGGTTTCGCCCGTCAGGCGCAGGCGCGAGACGGCGGGGCGCGGCGGCTGGCTGGCCACGTCAAACGGGCCGATATCGCGCGCGGGCGAGCCAGTCCAGACCCTGCCGGCAGGTACCGCTGCGCCATCGGCCAGCGCCGATTGTCCCTCCAGGTGGCCAAACGCGCCCACGCTGGTATTGCCTTCCAGGATAGCGTAAGAGCTGATGCAGGCATCGTCGCCGATGCGGATCTGGCCCAGCAACAGGCGGCCCCGCTCGACCCTGGCGTTTTCAAAGTTGACGGCATTGCCCACGCTGACGTTGTCGCCGATGGCCAGCAGGTCAGGCGCGCGCAGGGTCATCGAGCCGATGACAACTTCCTTGCCCACCTTGGCGCCCAGCGCGCGCAGCCACCAGCTGTTCAGGGACGAGCCGCTGAGCAGGTAGGCGGGCGCCGATTCGACCAGGCGGTCTGCCAGCCACCAGCGGTAGTAGGTGACGCCCCACAGCGGATAGCTGCCCGGCTTCAGGCGCCCGGCGATCAGCCACTTGCCGGCAATCGCAATGGCAAATTCGGCCAGCGTCGCCAGCAGGAATACGCCGATCGAGGCAGCGATGGCGCGCGGCACCGTATCGCCCGTGTCGCCCGTGAAGAAGTGGTAAGTGAAGAAGGGCGCCATCCACTGCGCCATGCGCAGGGTGACGAGGCCAGGCACGGCCGCCGCCTGCGCGGCGCCGCACAGCCAGCGCTTCCAGGTCGATGGCGGCGTCCATTCCGCTTCCGGGGTGGCCAGCGCAGGCGCTTCACCCAGCACGGCGGCGATCTTGCCGATCTGCCGGTTCTGGTAAATGTCGCGCACCGTCATGTGGGCGTAGGCCGGATCGGCGCGCAGGGCGGATGCGAGGCGCGCAGCCAGGAAGGAATGGCCACCGAGGTCGCTGAAAAAATCCAGCTGGCGCAAGATCGCCTGGCCAGGAAACAGCTTGGCCAGCGCCGCGAACAGGGCCGCTTCGGCCGGCGTTTCCGGCACGTCCGATTCGCCCGCCTCGCCTGCGGGCGGCGTGGCCAATGGCATGGCCTTTAATGCTTTCCGGTCGATCTTGCCGGAAGTGAGGCGCGGCATCAGCGGCAGCAATTCAAAGCGGCCCGGCACCATATACGGCGGCAAATGCAGGTTCAGGGCAGTGCGCAGGGTTTTCGCCGCCAGGGCGTCCTCGGGCGCCTCGTCGCTGCCGACGATATACGCCACCAGCTGGTCGATGCCGTCGTCCTTGCGCAGCAATACTGCCACCGTGCCCACGCCCGCCTGCTGCGCCAGCACGGCTTCGATCTCGCCCAGCTCCACGCGGAAGCCGCGAATTTTCACCTGGTCGTCGGCGCGGCCCAGGCACAGCACCTGGCCGTCCGCATCGATGCGCGCCAGGTCACCCGTGCGGTACAGGCGCGCGTCATCGTCGCTGGTCGCCCAGGGATTGGGCAGGAATTTTTCCACCGTCAGGTCGGGCCGGCCCAGGTAACCCTCGGCCAGGCCGGGGCCGATGATGCACAATTCTCCCGTCTCGCCGCGAGGCAGCAGGGCCAGGGGACGGTTTTCTCCCGCTTCGGCCACCTGCAGCACCAGCAAGCCATAGTTGGGCAGCGGCGTGCCGATGGTGACCGGTTCGCCGGGCCGCAGGCGCGCCAGGCTGCACGAGACGGTGGCCTCCGTAGGGCCATAGGTGTTGAACATGGCGCGGCCCGGACGCGACCAGCGTTCGACCAGCGACTCCGGGCACATCTCGCCGCCCAGGTTGATCAGGCGCAGGCTCGGTACTTCCTCGGCGAACAGGGCCAGCAGGGTCGGCACCGCGTGCAGAACGGTGACCTTGTTCTCTGTCAGGGCGCGCGGCAAGGCTTCCGGGTCGCCCGAGATATCCTTGGGGCCCAGCCACAGGGTGGCGCCCACCAGGTAGGCGATCCAGATTTCCTCGAACGACATGTCGAAGGCGACGGAAAAGCCCTGGTAGACGGTATCGTCCTGCGTCACTTCCAGCACGGCGTTTTCGCTGCGCAGGAAGTGGCAGATGCTGCGTTGATTGATCAGGATACCCTTCGGTTTTCCCGTGGAGCCGGACGTATAGATGACGTACGCCGGGTGTTCGGGCAGCACGGCGCCGCGCGCGGGCAGCACTTCGCCCGGCGCGGCGGGCGCCAGCAGGCTTTCCGCCGTCCACACGGGGCGGCCCACGCTGGCCTCCGCCAGGCGTGGCGCGAAATGCGCGCAGCTGACGACACCAAAGCCATTGGCGTCATCGAGGCACACTTGCAGGCGCTCGACGGGCGTGTCTTCATCGACGGGCAGCCAGGCGGCACCCGCCTTGGCGATGGCCGCCTGCATCAGCAGCAAATGGGCGCCGCGCGGCAGCCACAGGCCCACGATGTCGCCCGGCTTCACGCCGGCCGCCACCAGGCGCGACGCGGCCAGGCCCGCCTGGGCATCGAGTTGCGCATACGTGATGCGGCGCGCGCCATCGATCAGGGCGATTTGCTGCGGGCAGCGGCGGGCCGTCGCTTCCAGCAGGTCGGCCAGCACTTCCTCGCGCAGCAAATCCGGTCGCGGCGGGCCGTACAGGATGTCGGCATGGGTGGAAGGGGTGCCTGGGCTGGCTGCGGTGAAATCGTTCATGGATGACGCTTATCTGTAATGCGGTGTGAGGAATCTGACGGGCTGCGCGTGGTGCGCAGCACAGTTGATACATTACAGCACGCAAGACATTTCAGCGTTGCAGAACGGGGAATTTTGCGGGGCTTTCCGAAATAATCTGCTTGTCGGCTCAACTGCCATGGTTACGGAATGTAAAACGGGGAAACATGGCGCCGATTTGCGCCACCGTGCGCGCCGCCGGATAGCCGTGCAGGGGGCGCCCGGACAGTGCCGCATCCGCGCAGCCTTCGGCGCGGAATTGCTGCAGCACGTAGTTATCGACGCCTTTGGCGGCCAGAGTGGAGGCCAGGGCCAGCAGCTGGTCGTCCGGCAGCAGGTCCGGATGGGTGGTGGTGCGGCATTCGTAGGCCACGCCGCTGGCGAGGATGGCGTCCAGGCAGGCGCGCGCCGGGTCGCCGCTGCCGGCCACGCGGGTCACATGTCGATAGTCGGCAAACGGCGCCTTGATGTCGAAGCCCACCCAGTCGACCAGGGGCAGCACTTCCTGCAGGCGCTGCGGATAGATGCAGGCCGTGTGCAGGCCGATGCCGAAACCCAGTTCCCTGACGTCCTGCATGGCGCGGCCCAGCGCCGGATCCATGCACGCTTCGCCGCCGCTGAAGACGACGGCGTCGACCAGGCCCGTTCTGCGGCGCAGCCAGGTCAGGACGTCCTGCCACGGCATGGCGCCTTCCGGCGTGCGCGCCTGCAGGTGCGGATTGTGGCAATAGCCGCAACGCCAGGGGCAGCCCTGCACGAACACCACCGCCGCCAGTTTTCCTGGATAGTCGGTGG
Organism: Janthinobacterium sp. SUN176; assembly: GCF_030587335.1. NCBI lineage: Bacteria > Pseudomonadati > Pseudomonadota > Betaproteobacteria > Burkholderiales > Oxalobacteraceae > Janthinobacterium > Janthinobacterium sp. SUN176. Next base: position 601,604 of record NZ_JAPWIA010000001.1, read on the forward strand.
CGGAAAAGGGCGTCAGGCCGCCCACCTTCAATTCAGCCGCCATGGCAGGCGGGCTGGCCAACCCGGGCGCTCGCTTCCGTAAAATACTGGCGCTCGTGGAATTCGCCCTGCTTGCCGATGTTGAACGAGGCGACGGGGCGGTGGTAGCCCATCACGCGCGTCCAGATTTCGCAGCGCTGGCGTTCCGTATCGAGCAGGGTGATGGCGGGAGTGAAGTCGGGACGTGCATTCATGGCGTTTCCTCAAGTGATGGAGCAGGTTGGGCTTGCTTGCGGGCAATGAGCTCCGCATCGCAGGTGGGACAGAATTCATGCTTGCCGGCCAGGTAGCCGTGGCGCGGGCAGATGGAAAACGTGGGCGTGACCGTGATGTAGGGCAGCGAAAAGCGGCTCAGCGCGCGTTTCACCAGTTCGCGGCAGGCGTTCGCGTCGGACAGTGCTTCCGTCATGTACAGGTGCAGCACCGTGCCGCCCGTGTATTTGCGCTGCAGCACATCCTGTAATTCCAGCGCCTCGAACGGGTCGTCCGTGTGGCCCACGGGCAGTTGGGACGAATTCGTGTAGTACGGGTTGTCGACGGTGCCCGCCTGCAGGATGGCGGGATAGCGCTTGCGGTCTTCGCGGGCGAAACGGTAGGTCGTGCCTTCGGCCGGCGTCGCTTCCAGGTTGTACATATGGCCCGTCTCTTCCTGGAAGGCCACCATGCGGGCGCGCACGTGGTCGAGCAGGCGCACGGCCAGCGCGTGGCCTTCTGGCGTCGTGATGTCCCAGGCGTCGCCGCTGAAATTGCGGATCATCTCGTTGATGCCGTTCACGCCCAGGGTGGAAAAGTGGTTGCGCAGGGTGCCCAGATAGCGTTTCGTGTACGGGAACAGGCCTTGCTGCATCAATTCCTCGATGGTGCGGCGCTTGATTTCCAGGCTGGTCTTGCCCAGTTCCAGCAGGCGGTCCAGGTCGGCCATCAAGGCTGGCTCGTCGCCGCGCCACAGGTGGCCCAGGCGCGCGCAGTTGATCGTCACCACGCCCAGGGAACCCGTCTGCTCGGCGGAACCGAACAGGCCATTGCCCCGTTTCAGCAGTTCGCGCAAGTCCAGCTGCAAGCGGCAGCACATGGAGCGGATCATGTTCGGCTTGAGTTCCGAATTGATGAAATTCTGGAAGTAGGGCAGGCCGTAGCGGGCCGTCATTTCGAACAGGCGTTCGGCGTTTTCGCTATGCCAGTCGAAATCCTCGGTGATGTTGTAGGTGGGGATGGGGAAGGTAAACACGCGTCCCTTGGCGTCGCCCGCCATCATGATCTCGATGTAGGCGCGGTTGATCATGTCCATTTCCGCCTGCAGTTCGCCATAGCTGAAGTCCATCTCCTGGCCGGCGATGACGGGAATCTGCTCGCGCAGGTCGTCCGGGCAGACCCAGTCGAAGGTGAGGTTGGTGAACGGCGTCTGCGTGCCCCAGCGCGATGGCACGTTGAGGTTGAAGATCAGTTCCTGCATGTACTGGCGCACGTCTTCGTAGCGCAGGCTGTCCTTGCGGATGTAGGGCGCCATATAGGTGTCGAAGGAGCTGAACGCCTGCGCGCCGGCCCACTCGTTTTGCAGCGTGCCGAGAAAATTGACGATCTGGCCGATGGCGCTCGACATATGTTTCGGCGGACCGGACTCGATCTTGCCCGGCACGCCATTCAAGCCTTCATGCAGCAGGGTGCGCAGCGACCAGCCGGCGCAATAGCCGGCCAGCATGTCGAGGTCGTGGATGTGCAGCGCCGCTTCGCGGTGCGCCGCGCCCACTTCCGGCGGATAGACCTGGTCCAGCCAGTAGTTGGCGATGACCTTGCCCGACACGTTGAGTATCAGGCCGCCCAGCGAGTAACCCTGGTTGGCGTTGGCGTTGACACGCCAGTCGCGCCGGTCCAGGTATTCATTGATGGACGCGGCGACATCGACCTGGCCGCGTGTGGGGGAAACTGCATTCGTCGTCATGAAACCTCCAATAAACACAACATGCGGTGTTTTTATGGAGATTAATCACTAAATATAGTGGCGTCAAAGGGCGCGTGCAGTGGCATGACGAATCCTTGATGCAGGTGAAAAAAGCGCCCCCGTTTACTTTTTCAGGCGGCCCTGGCGCAGGATGAAGGCGCTCGCGGCGAAGTAGGCGGCGCCGCAGACGGCGATGCTGAGGATGGAGGCGGGCAGCACGTGCGCCCAGATTTCCCGCGCCGAGAAGGTGCTCCAGCTGGCCACGCGCGCGTCGAACGTGACGTAATTGGCCAGCAGCCAGTAGAGGGCCAGCAGTCCCGTGCAGATGGCGGCCTGGCGCGTCACGGGCATGGCGCGGCGCGCGAAGACGGCTTGCAGGAACAGCAGCAGCACGCCCGGATACGCGCCCAGTACTTCGGGCGACAGCACGGAGAGCGCCTCGGCGTCGTAGCCTTCCGTGGGGGAGGCCCACTGCACCTGCAGCACGGTGAGGAACAGGGTGAGCAGAAAGATCAGCAGCGGTTTGCGGGGCATGGCGGGCAATCGAAGAGGGAGAAAAGGGGGCATTTTACAGCCAGGTCAAGCAAGTTGAACGCGCACCAGCCATGCATGCATTCCTTCACCTGCGTCAAGGACTGGGCAGCCTGGGCGGGGCTATAGTCTGCACCCTGAGCCGATACAGGACTGTGAACACCATGATGCTTGAATCAACCACCGCCACCCGCGTGGCCGGACCGCTGGAACTGGTCTGCCCCGCCGGCAGCCTGCCTGCCTTGAAAGCGGCCATCGACAATGGCGCCGACACCGTTTACCTGGGTTTTCGCGACGCCACCAATGCGCGCAATTTCGCCGGCCTCAATTTCGACGAGAAGGCCATCGCCGAGGGCGTGCGCTACGCCCACCAATATGGGCGCAAGGTGCTGCTGGCGCTGAACACCTATCCGCAGCCGCACAACTGGGCCGTGTGGCGCAGCGCCATCGACCGCGCCGCCGATGCCGGCATCGACGCCATGATCGTGGCCGATCCGGGCTTGATGGCGTATGCGGCCCAGCACCACCCGCAGCTGCGCCTGCACTTGTCCGTGCAAGGTTCGGCCACCAACTACGAAGCCATCAATTTTTACCATGAACACTTCGGCATCGCCCGCGCCGTGCTGCCGCGCGTGCTGTCGATGGCGCAGGTGGAGCAACTGATCGCCAAGACGGAAGTCGAGATCGAAGTGTTCGGCTTCGGCAGCCTGTGCGTGATGGTCGAAGGACGCTGCGCGCTGTCGTCGTATGCGACGGGCGAGGCGCCGAACACCCACGGCGTGTGCTCGCCGGCGAAATCCGTGCGCTGGCTGGAAACGCCGAACGGCCTCGAGTCGCGCCTGAACGGCGTGCTGATCGACCGCTATGCGCCCGGCGAAAACGCCAGCTATCCCACCCTGTGCAAGGGGCGTTTCGAAGTCAATGACGAAGAGTATTACGCCATCGAGGAACCGGCCAGCCTGAATACCCTGGCGCTGCTGCCGCAGCTGATCGCCATGGGCGTGCGCGCCGTGAAGATCGAAGGGCGCCAGCGCAGCCCCGCGTACGTGGCGCAGGTCACGCGCGTGTGGCGCGAAGCGATCGACGCCTGCCGCGAAGGCAATGCGCGCTATGCCGTCAAGCCGGGCTGGATGGCGGCCATGGACAAGCTGGCCGAAGGCCAGCAGCACACCTTGGGCGCTTACCACAGATCTTGGAAATAGAGGATGAACATGCTGAAGCTTTCACTGGGCCCTTTGCTGTACTACTGGCCGCGCGCCACCGTCTTCGAGTTTTACCAGCAGATCGCCGGTACCGCCGTCGATATCGTCTACCTGGGCGAAACCGTCTGCTCGCGCCGGCATGAGGTGCGCCTGGCCGACTGGCTCGATATCGCGGACATGCTGGCCGCCGCCGGCAAGGAAGTGGTGCTGTCGACGCAGGCGCTGATCGAGGCGGGCGCCGAACTGGCGACCCTGCGCCGCATCACGGGCAATGGCCGCTACGGCGTCGAGGCCAACGACATGGGCGCCGTGCACTGCATGGAAAAGGGCACGTCCTTCGTCGCCGGTCCCCATCTGAACCTGTTCAATGGCCCCAGCCTGCAATTGCTGGCGCGCCTGGGCGCGCGGCGCTGGGTGATGCCGCTGGAAATGGGGCAGACGGCGCTGGCCGAGATGCAGCGCCAGAAGCCGGAAGGGCTGGAGACGGAAGTCTTCGCCTACGGGCGCATGCCGCTGGCGTTTTCCGCGCGCTGCTTCACGGCGCGCAACCGCAACCTGCCGAAGGACGATTGCGGCTACAGCTGCCTGGAAGAGCCGGACGGCCTGCTGCTGCGCACGCGCGACGAAGTGCCCTTCCTCGTACTGAATGGCACGCAGACGCAGTCGGCGCTCGTCTACAACCTGGTGCGCGAACTCGACGCCATGCGCGACATGGGCGTGGCGGTGGCGCGCATCAGCCCGCAGGCCATGCATACGGAACAGGTCATCGCCATCTTCGACCGCGCCCGCCGCGGCCAGGTCAGCGGCATCGGCGCCCAGGCTCAGCTGGCGGCCTGCCAGCCGGCCGGCGCCTGCGACGGCTACTGGCACGGCCAGCCCGGCATGGAACAGCACGCCGCCCATTGAACGCCTCGAAAGGAAGCACCATGCAAGATCAACTGGAAAGATTGCCCGTCCCGGCCCCAAGCCCCGCCAGGCCGGGCATGAGCAAGCCCGCAGTGTCGTACCGGCTGCCCGAACCGCTGGCCGAATTGCTGTCCAAGCTGCCCCCGTATCCCGCCTCCTGGCTGTTCGTGCAGGGCTTGAACCGCCTGCTGGCGCCGCAATTGCCCGACGACGTGCGGGGCAGCCTGGAAGGGCGCAGCTTGCGCTTGCGGCTGCTGGACGCGGGCATCGCCTTCGATTTCGAGTGGCAGGGCACGGTGTTCGTGGCGGAGCGCTATGCGGACGTGCCGGACCTGTGCATCGCCGCCAGCGTGCATGATTTGATGCTGCTGGCGCGGCGCCAGGAAGATCCGGACACGCTGTTCTTCAGCCGCCGTTTGAGCCTGGAAGGCGACACGGAACTGGGCTTGCTGTTCAAGAATACGCTCGATGCCATCGAGTTGCCGCCATTCGACCTGCAGGCGCTGGGGCCGCGCCGCGTGCTGGCGCATCTGCGCGACCGGGGCGCGCGGGAAGGCTGAGCGAAAAAAGGGAGGGCGGGCGCTCAATGGCGTTCAGTGGCGGCAGTGGCCGCAGGCGCCGCTGCACGAGGCCAGCTGTTCTTCATCCGTCGCCTCGCCCATGAAGCCGGCGTCATTGACGGCGGCCAGCAGGCGTTCCTGCGTGGCCAGCCGTTCGTCGAACTGCACCGTGGCGCCGTGGCGCGCCAGCGAGACGCACACGGTGGCCACGCCCGTGACGGCTTCGAGCGCGCCCGTCAGCCTGTCGGCGCAGCCTTCATGATCCATTCCGATAATATTCAAGCGTGCTGTCTGCATGGGTTCCTCTTGTTTTTCAGATAAAAAAACAGCGTAGGCGAGCCATGCGCATGCCGTCCAGAGCAGCACGCAAGATTTATTTTGTATTTGCGGTTTTATTGATCTGGATTAATCCCCAGCCCTGCGGGTCACCTTGAAAGTGCTGTTGTTTTGTACACAGTTGCCGTATTCCAGTCGACAAGCGTGCCCTGCTGCGCGATACTGTCATTCTGATAAGAACGCTATGACAGCGCTGGAAAGGAGGGGCCATGCAGCGCCGCCCCCTGCTCAAGCTTGCCGCCCTGTGGCCGTTGGGTGCGGCCGCCGGCGCGGTGCCGCCGCTGCCGCTCGTGTATCCGCGCCACCAGGCGCTCGATGATCCGCAGCAAGGTTATGTGACGGCCTTGCTGCAACAGGCGCTGGCCAGGTCGGGTCAGGCGTATGCTTTGCGCCGCTCCGAACTGCGTATGGTGCAGACGCGCGCGATGCAGGAAATCGCCACTGCGTCGGGCGGTGTCGACGTCGTCTGGGCCATGACGAGCCGCGCGCGCGAAACGCAATTGTTGCCGGTGCGCATCCCCATCGACCGCGGCCTGATCGGCTGGCGCGTGGCCCTGATCCAGGCCCGCCAGCCGCAACTGCTGCGCGGCGTGCGCAGCATCGCCGCCCTGGCGCGGCTGTCGGCCGGCCAGATGCGCGACTGGCCCGACTCCGCCATCCTGCAGGCGAATGGCTTGCGCCTCGATACCTCGAGTACCTACGAAGGCCTGTTCCAGCAACTGGCGGCAGGGCGCATCGATTACTTTCCCCGTTCCGTAATCGAGGCGCAAAGCGAACTGGCCAGCCATGCGCACTTGCCGCTGGCGCTCGACGCCTACCTGGTCATCCGCTACCCGGCCGCGCTGTACTTCTTTGTCGGCCGGCACAGACCGGAACTGGCACGCCACATTGCAAGGGGACTGGAAAGCATGCTCGCCGATGGCAGTTTCGCGCAGCTATTCCAGCGCCATTTCGGCCGCCTCGCGGATGGCCTGCAGCTGTCCCGGCGCCACGTGCTGGAGCTGGCCAATCCCGACTTGCCCGAGGAGACGCCGCTGGCGCGCAAGGCACTTTGGTATCGTCCCAAACATTACTAATAATCTTATTGATTAATGTCAAACAGCGGCTTCAATCGTGCGCCCGATGTTTGATGAAGCGCAAAGCGAGTTCAACAGAACACCTGTTGACACTTATTAAATTTTCGCCGAACATAATTCCACGTTGCAACTCTTTTGGACTACGTTCCCAGCACAAGCGCTTGCCGCAGGTGTCGTGCGGGAGCCGTGCGCCCGTTCCACAGCCAGCTGCCGCCAGCCGCCGAACGCGCTGTCCCCTTGTCACCATCCGTTATCTTTTCGAAGGTTCGTCCATGCTCGATTCGATCACGTCCGTATTGCACCAGGTGCCGGAACTGGCCCTGTTCCTGGCGCTGGCGCTCGGTTACGCGGCAGGGCAGATACGCTTCGGCCCCATCCAGCTGGGCGGCGTGTGCGGCACCCTGGTCGCCGCGCTGCTGATCGGCCAGCTGGGCATCACCCTGGACGCCAGCGTCAAGAATGTCTTCTTCATGCTGTTCATCTTTGCCCTCGGCTATGCGGGCGGCCCCCAGTTCTTTGCCAACCTGAATGCCAAGGGCTTGCGACTAGGGCTGCTGTGCCTGATCGAAGTGGTGGTGGTGCTGGCGCTGGTGCTGCTGGCCACGCGTTTCCTGGGCCTGGACCAGGGCACGGCGGCCGGCATGATGGCGGGCGCGGCGACGGAGTCGGCCGTCGTCGGCACGGCCACGGACGCCATCTCGAAGCTGGCGCTGCCGGCCGCCCGCATCGCCGAGCTGCAGGCCAACGTCGTCACCGCGTATTCCATCACGTACATTTTCGGCCTGATCGCCATCGTCATCGTCACCAGCCAGATTTTTCCGCTGTTGCTGCGTGTCAACCTACGCGAAGAAGCCGATAAGTTGTGGGAAAAGATGGGCGGCGCGCAGACCGACGGCGACGGCGTGCAAGCCACGCCGGAGATGGTGGGGCGCGCCTACCGCATCAGCCGCGGCGCGGGACGCCGCCTCGACGCCTTGCAGCATATCTTTGCGGGCCGCGCCAGCATCACGCGCGTGCGCCGGCATGGCAAGGTCTTGCCCTTGGAACCGGCATTGCGCCTGCGCAATAACGACGAAGTGCTGGTGATCGGCCACCGTCCCGCGCTGGTGGCGGCCGAAGCCATCCTGGGCGAGGAATTTGCCGACACGACGGGTTTGAATATGGCCGTCTCGGCCGTCGAAGTGGTGCTGCAGCAAGCCGCGCTGGTGGGCCAGCCCTTGCGCCAGCTGGCCTTGCCCTCCGGCGTGCACGTGGCGGCCGTCGTGCGTGGCGAGCACAGCATGCCGCCCTTGCCGGACCTGGCCCTGCAGCGCGACGACGTGCTGCGCCTGTACGGCACGACGGAAGGGCGCGAGCTGAACACGGCGCTGGCCGCCATCGGCAAGCGCGTGCCCACGGGCGACCGCAGCAATATCGTCTACGCCAGCATCGGCATCGTGCTGGGCGTGTATATCGGCGGCTTTAGTGCCAAGCTGGGCGGCATCCCGTTTTCGCTGGGCACGGGCGGCGGCGCCTTGCTGACGGGCCTCGTGTTCGGCTGGTACCAGGCGCGCAAGCCGGGCATGCAGGGCATCCCCTCCAGCGCGCTCGACATGATGAAGGATATCGGCCTGGCCACCTTCATCGCCTGCGTGGGCCTGGCGTCGGGGCCGCAGGCGATCGATCTGATCCGCCAGTACGGTCTGTCCTTGCCGCTGATGGGGGTCTTGATCGCCGTCATCCCCGCCTCGCTGTCGCTGCTGGTGGGGCACTTTTTCCTCAAGCTGGAAGCGCCCGTGCTGCTGGGCGCCATCGCCGGCCAGCAGTGCAGTACGCCGGCTTTGTCCGCCGTGCAGAACGCGGCCGGCAATTCCACGCCCTTGCTGGGTTACACGATTACGTATGCCATCTCGAACGTGGTGCTGCCCCTGCTGGGGCCGCTGATCGTGGCCCTGGCCGGGTCGGTGCATGCATGAGCAGCCAGCAAGGGCAAACGCAGTAAAGAATTCCTTCAACACGAAAGGCGGTCCGCATGGAATGGTTGCATGAGTTATTCAAGAAGTCGCCTGAAATTGCCTTGTTTCTCTCCCTGGCAGTGGGTTACTACATCGGCAAGATCAAGTTCGGCTCGTTTCAGCTGGGCGGGGTCGCCGGTTCACTCCTGGTGGCGGTGCTCGTCAGCCAGGTGGGCGTCGCCATCGATCCCGGCGTGAAATCGGTGCTGTTCGCGCTGTTCATCTACGCCGTCGGCTATGAAAGCGGGCCGCAATTCTTCAATTCCCTGGGCCGCCAGTCGGTGCGCGAAATCATCCTGGCCGTCGTGCTGGCCGTGACGGCGCTGCTGACGGTGGTCATCCTGGCCAGGGTCTTTGGCCTGGACAAGGGCCTGGCGGCCGGCGTGGCGGCGGGCGGCTTGACGCAGTCGGCCATCATCGGCACGGCCGGCGACGCGATCACCAAGCTGGGCCTGGCGGCCGACGAGGTGGCGCGCCTGCAGGGCAACGTGGCCGTCGGCTATGCCGTGACGTATGTGTTCGGCTCGTTTGGCGCCATCATTGTCTGCGTCAATATCTTGCCGAAACTCATGGGGCGCACCATCCGCGAAGATGCGATCAAGGCGGAAACGGCGTTGCAGGCGGGCGTGCAAGTGCTGGGGCCGGGCCAGACGCCGGCCGCGCCCGACCTCATCGGCCGCATCTACGACGTGGGTCCGGGCGCCGGGCGCTCCGTGGCGGACATCGAAAGCGCCCATCCGAGCACGGCCATCACCATCGAACGCGTGAAACGCAATGGCCAGATCATCGACGTCAGCCCGGACCTGGTGCTGGCGGCCGACGATATCGTGCTGCTGGTGGGACGCCGCGAAGCCATGCTCAGCGTGTCTTCCCAGTTGGGCAAGGAATTGCTGGCCGTCGAAGGCATGGAACTGGTGATGCAGCGCCGCGACATGGTGCTGACCAACAAGGCTTACCACAACAAGACGGTGGGCGAAATCCGCAGCGCCACGGCGCCGGGTGTACGCCACGGCATCTTTGTCGTGCAACTGAGCCGCATGGGCAAGATTCTGCCCATGCAAGCGGAAACCGTCGTGCAGACGGGCGACGTGGTGACCATCTACGGCGCCGAGCAGGACGTCAAGCGCGTGGCGGCTGAAGTGGGCTACATGATCGTGCCGAGCGCCAAGACGGACTTCGTCTACATGGGCGCCGGCCTCGTCGTCGGTTTGCTCGTGGGCTTGCTGGTGGCGCGCATCGGCTCGATTCCGCTGACCTTGGGCAGCGGCGGCGGCGTGCTGCTGTCGGGCCTGGTATTCGGCTGGTTCCGCGCCAAGCGCCAGACGTTTGGCTACATGCCCAGCGGCGCCGTGCAAATCCTGAAAGACCTGGGCCTGGCCGGCTTCGTTGCCGTCGTCGGCCTCACGTCCGGCCTGCAAGCCGTGCAAACCGTGCGCGAACACGGTCTGACCCTGTTTGGCGTGGGCGTGGTGGTGACCATCCTGCCGATGATCTTGACCATGCTGATCGGCCGCTACATCTTGCGTTATGACAACGTCGCCATCTTCGCGGGCGCCTTGTCCGGTTCGCGTAGCGCCAATCCCGCGTTCGGCGAAGTGCTGAACGCGGCGCAAAACTCGATCCCCACCGTACCGTTTGCCATTACGTATGCCCTGGCCAACGTTTTCCTGACCTTGCTGGGGCCGCTGATCGTGGCCTTCGTCTGAGTCGGGCGTATTTGCAGGACCTAAGCCGCCTGTGCGGGGCTTTTCCCATATTGTCAGTTGATAAGGAGTCGTTGAAATGGATTTCAGTAACCCAAGCAAACTCGCGCTGTTGAGCCCCTTCGAATTGAAGGATGCGCTGATCCAGACGGCCAAGCAAAGCAACCGTCTGATGCTCAATGCGGGCCGCGGCAACCCGAATTTCCTGGCCACCACGCCGCGCCACGGCTTCTTCCAGTTCGGCCAGTTTGCCATGACGGAAGCGGAACGTTCCTATGTGTACATGGATGACGTGGGCGGCTTCCCCACGCGCGACGGCATCGAGGCGCGCTTCGAAATCTTCGTGCGCAAGCATGAAGGCAACCCCGGCGTGCATTTCATCGAGGCAGCCATGTCGTATGTACGCGACCAGCTGGGCCTGGACGCGGGCGACTTCATCTACGAGATGTGCGAAGCCATTCTCGGTTGCAACTATCCCGTGCCGGATCGCATGCTGCGCCTGTCCGAGAAAATCGTCGGCCAGTATATTCACCGCGAAATGATCGGCGACCATCCCTTCGTCGGCAACTTCGACATGTACGCCGTCGAAGGGGGCACGGCGGCCATGACGTATCTGTTCGCCAGCCTGAAATCGAACCACATCATCCAGGAAGGCGACACGATTGCCCTGGGCATGCCGATCTTCACGCCGTACATCGAGATTCCCCAGCTCAATGATTACAAGCTGAACACCGTGCATATTGATGCGCCTCAATCGAACAATTGGCAATTCACAAAGAAAGAGCTGGACAAGCTGCTGGACCCGAAAGTCAAGGCCTTCTTCCTCGTCAATCCCAGCAATCCGCCATCCGTCAAGATCGACGATGACACACTGGAATACATTGCGAAGATCATCAAGAAGCGCCCGGACCTGATCATCCTGACCGATGACGTGTACGGCACGTTTGCCGACAACTTCGTCTCGCTGTTCGCCATGTGCCCGTACAACACCATCCTCGTGTATTCGTTCTCGAAATACTTCGGCGCGACGGGCTGGCGCATGGGCGTGGTGGCCACGCATGAGAAAAATGTACTCGACGACAAGATTGCCAAGTTGCCGGAAACCATCAAGAAGCAGCTCGATGCGCGTTATCACTCCATCACGACGGAGCCGCGCGAGCTGAAATTCATCGACCGCCTGGTAGCCGACAGCCGCACGGTGGCGCTGAACCATACGGCCGGCCTGTCCACGCCCGTGCAGGCGCAGATGACCTTGTTCTCCCTGTTCTCGCTGATGGATGAAGAGCAAAAGTACAAGCAGTCGATGAAGCGTATCGTGCTGCGCCGCAAGGAAGCGCTGTACCGCGAACTGGGCTTGCCGATGGTGCACGACGCCAATTCCGTGCGCTACTACCACCTGCTGGACATGGAATCGCTGGCCGCGCAGATGCATGGCGTGGAGTTTTCGCAGTGGCTGCTGAAAAAGCTCAAACCGAACGAAGCGCTGTTCCGCCTGGCCGAGGAAACGGGCGTCATCCTGTTGCCTGGCCGCGGCTTCGGCACCACGCACCCGTCCGGCCGCGTGTCGCTGGCCAACCTGAACGAATACGACTACGCCAACATCGGCCGCGCCATCCGCAACATGGCGTCCGAGTTCTTTGCCGTATTTGAAAAGGAAAAGGAGAAGGGCGGCAAGAAGGCGAAGAAGTAATTCGCCGGGTAGCTGCTTGAGCTCAACGGGCGCCCCGCAAGAGGCGCCCGTTTTTATGTGTCGGCTCCGGTAACCAATAGTGCAGGCTGGAATAGACATCCGTAGATATAATTGCTATTGTGAAAGTATAAACATGGCAACCCCGTGCTTTCCCCTCATTCATTGACTGGACGCTACATGGGCAGATTGCAAGGACACTTATCATTATTGCTGGCGGGCGCGCTGGGCGCGGCCATGCCCGCCCTGGCGCAGTTGCCGGCCGGCGCGCCGCTGACATTCAACGAAGCGCTGCAGCAGGCGGCCCAGGCTTCGGGCGCCGTGCAGGGCGCCGCGCTCGACGTGCGCGCCAAAACCCTCAAGGCGGAGGCGCTGTCGAATATCGATGGTCCTTCCGTGGACTTGACGGCGTTTCGCGGCCGTTTGTCGACGGATTTGAGTATCGACACGAGCGGCTTGTCCGGCGTGGTGGGCGGCATCGAATCCGTGCTGCCGCCCATTCCCGGCTTGCCCACGCCGCACATTCCCAATTCCCTGAACCGCGAAGTGGTGACGGACCTGACCTCGTTCGGCTTGCTGGGCATGTGGCCCATCTACACGGGCGGGCGCCTGGACGCCGTCAAGGGGCTGGCATCGAGCCTGACCCTGGCCGCGCAGGCCGAGCGCACGGAAGCGGAAGAGCAACTGGCCACCCTGGTGGCGCAGCGCTATTTCCAGTTGCTGCTGGCCAAGAGAGTGGTGGCCGTGCGGGCCGAAGTGACGGCCGGCGTGACGCAGCACCAGCGCGACGCGGCCAAGCTGGAAAAGGGCGGCCTGATTTCGCGCGCGGAACGCCTGCGCGCCGACGTGGCCCTGGACAGCGCCCGCAGCGACGAAGCGCAGGCGCGCAGCGACGAGGAAATCGCCCAGGTGGCGCTCGATCGTTTGCTCGCCGTCAATACGCAAGTGCGCCCCAGCACGCCGCTGTTCGTCAACAGTTTGCCGGTTGGCACCTTGCAATCGTTCATCAGCACGGGCATGCGCGAAAATGCGAACTGGAAAAAGATCGACAGCAAGCGCGTGCAGGCCGAGCAAGCCTTGAAGCTGCATGGCAAGGAATACGCGCCTACCGTGTTTGCCATCGGTAACTACAATTTGAACCGCGGCAATGAAAAGCTCGTGCGCTCGAACTGGGCCGTCGGCCTGGTCGTGTCCGTGCCCCTCGTGCACCGCATCAATACGGGCAAGATGATTGCCGCCGCCAAGCTGGACCAGGAGCGGGTGGAAGTGGTGGCGCGCCAGGCCGAGCGCGACATTCCCACCCTGATCGAAAAGAATTGGCGCGCGCTGGAAAACGCCCGCATCCAGTACCTGTCCACGGCCTCGTCGGTGGAGCTGGCCCGCGAAAATATCCGCCTGCAAACCGTGGCTTTCCAGCAAGGGCAAGTGACGTCGCTGGAAGTGGTCGACGCGCGCCTGAACCTGGCGAAGGTGGAAACCCAGCGCGCGCAGACGGCCTATAACTATGTGATGGGGCTGGCGCAATTGCTGGAAGCGACGGGCGAAACGCAGCGCCTGGGCAGCCTGGCGGCCGCGGCCGATATCCAATTACCTGTGGACAAATAATAATGAGTACCTCCAAAAAACCCTTGGCCATAGTCGCCGCCGTCATTGTCCTGGCCTTCGTGGGCTGGGGCTTGTACCAGGCCTTCCAGCCGCAGCGCCTGCCATTGCAGGGACAGATGGATGCGCAGGAAGTCAATGTCTCGTCGAAAGTGCCGGGCCGGGTGGGTGAGCTGTACGTCAAGCTGGGCCAGACGGTGCCGAAAGGTGAGCTGCTGTTTCAGCTGACGAGTCCGGAAGTGGATGCGAAGATCGCGCAAGCGACGGCCGCCACGCAAGCGGCCGAAGCCGTGGCGCACAAGGCGCAAGCGGGAGCGCGTCCGGAAGAAATTGCGGCTGCGAAAGCGAACTGGGAGCGGGCGCAAACGGGGGCCACCATCGCCAAGACCACCTATACCCGCGTCAACAATATGTTCGAGCAAGGCGTGATTGCCCAGCAGAAACGTGATGAGGCGCAGGCCCAATGGCGCGCCGCCGACCAGCTGGCCCAAGCGGCCCGCGCCCAGTTTGATATGGCGCAAAAGGGCGCCCGTCCCGAAGACAAGACGGCCGCCGCCGCCCAGGCGCGCCAGGTAGGCGCCGTACTGACGGAAGCGCAGATCGCGCTGGCCGAGACGAAGATCGCCGCGCCGGTGGCCGGCCAGGTCAGCAAGATCCAGATCCAGCCGGGCGAACTGGCGCCGCAAGGTTTCCCCGTGATTACCCTGGTGAACCTCGATGACGCCTGGGCCGTGCTGCAAGTGCGTGAAGACGAGATGGCGGCGTTTTCCATGGGCAGCACGCACACGGCGAACGTGCCGGCCTTGAAACAGCAACTGAGCTTCAAGGTCAGCTCGGTTGCCGTGCTGTCGGACTTCGCCACGTGGCGCGCGGCCCGTCCGGGCGGCACGGATTTGCGCACGTTTGAAATCCGTTTGCGTCCCGCCATCAAGGTCGAGGGCTTGCGTCCGGGCATGTCGGTTGTGTTCCCGCCGCTCTGATAGCCGATGAGCGAGATTGACAAAGAGCAGCCGGCGGCGCTGGCACGCGAGTGGCGGCGGCTGCGCGGCGACTTCTGGGACTTCGGCATGCTCAGCTGGATTCCTGTCGTGCTGTGCGGCATGTTGTGGCTGGTGTTTTCCGCTGGCATCGCGCGCGACTTGCCCATCGTCGTCATCGATAACGACAATTCCACCCTGTCGCGCCAGCTCACGCGCTGGCTCGACGCTTCGCCCGGCATCGAGGTGGCGGCGAAAGTGGCGTCCAGCGATGAAGCCCTGCATCGCTTGCGCGAACGCACGGCGTTCGGCTATCTGCTGATCCCGAACGATTTCGAGCAGAAACTGCTGGGCGGCCGGCAAGCCACCGTGCAATGGCTGTACAACGCGCAGTTTTCCTCGCACGCGGGCGCCTTGCTGCGCGACGTGCGCACGGTCAGCACGACCTTGTCGGCCGGCATCGAGATGACGGCGCGGGTGAAAAAGGGTATGTCGGGCGTGCAGGCGGCGGCCCAGTTCGAACCGATACGCACGACCCTGAACAGTTTGTATAACGAAAACATCAGCTATGAAGCGTTTTTAACGTTGGCGCTGATGCCGGCCATGCTGCAGATTTTCATCGTCGTCGCCGTCGTCACGAGTATCGGACGCGAGTTGCGCGACGGCACGGTGCCGCAATGGCTGGCCTCGGCCCATGGCAGCTGGCTGCGCGCC
Source organism: Janthinobacterium sp. SUN176 (assembly GCF_030587335.1). Classification (NCBI taxonomy): domain Bacteria; kingdom Pseudomonadati; phylum Pseudomonadota; class Betaproteobacteria; order Burkholderiales; family Oxalobacteraceae; genus Janthinobacterium; species Janthinobacterium sp. SUN176. The sequence goes on from NZ_JAPWIA010000001.1 coordinate 616,870, forward strand.
GTGGGCGCCAAGCTGCTGTTCCCCCTCGTCGCCTATTGCGCGCTGGCGCTGCTGTACTTGCTGTTCTTCAGCCTGGCGCGGGATTGGGCCGTGGCGGGCAGCTTGCCGGCATTGCTGCTGAGCATGTTGCTGCTGGTGCTCGCGTATTGCGGCCTGGCCACCTTGCTGATCGCCGCCACCCTGTCCCTGCGCCTCGCGCTGTCGGGCGCGGCCTTCATCACGGCGCCCGCGTTCGCGTTTGCGGGCCAGGCTTTTCCCTTGATGGCCATGCCGGCGCCAGCGCGCGCCTGGGCGGAAGCCTTGCCGCTTACGCATTATCTGCAGCTGCAAACGAAATACTGGCTGGCCGGCGCGCCGTGGCGCTATGGCGTGCAGGAAATGCTGATACTGGCCGGCATCGCCATCGGCTGCGGCGCCGTGGGCGTGTTCCTGCTGGCGCGCCGCGCGAATGCGCCTGCGGCCTGGGGGCGCACATGATCTGGCCGGCCTTTGTCGCCACCTGGCGCGCCATGCTGACGGACAAGGGAGCGCTGACCTTGCTGTTTATCGGCGGCATCATCTATTCATTCTTCTATCCGCTGCCGTATTCGACGGAAATCGTCCAGCGCGTGCCCGTGGCCGTCGTCGACCAGGACCGCAGCGCCATGTCGCGCCAGCTGACGCGCTTCGCCATGGCCCACCCATCGCTGCACGTGGTCGCCGTCACGCCGGACCTGCCCGTCGCACAGGATTTATTATGGCGCGACCAGATCATGGGCGTATTGATCATTCCCGATGGTTTGCAGACGGACGTGCTGGCCGGCCGCGCCGCCCACGCGCAAGTGGCGGGCAATGGCTTGTATTTGATGCTGAACAAGGTGGCCCTGAACGGGCTGGCCGAAGTGGTGGGCACGGTGTCGGCCGGTATTGAGCTCAAGCGTTTGGGCGCGGGCACGCCGTCCACCATCCAGGCCAACCAGCAGCGCTCGCCCATCGCCTTCGACGCCGTGCCCCTGTTTAACGTCAAGGAAGGCTATGGCGCCTATGTCGTGCCAGGAGTGGCTACTCTCATTGTGCAGCAGACTTTGCTGATCGGCATGACCATGCTGTTCGGCACATGGTACCAGCGCAAGGCCTTCCCCGTGGCGGGCAGGCGCACGGCGGGTGGGTACATGGGCATGCTGCTGGCGTTTGCCTGCGTGGCGTTTTTGAACTGCTGCTATTTCTTCGGCTTTGTCTTCTGGTTCCAGGATTACCCCCGTGGCGGCAACTTTGGCGGCATGCTCTTGCTGCTGGTGCTGTTCTCGCTGTGTGAGGCGGCCTTCGGCATGCTGCTGGGCATGCTGTTCCGCACGCGCGAGCGGGGCACGCAGCTGATGATCGCCACCTCGATGCCGGTGCTGTTCCTCGCGGGCCTGACCTGGCCCGTGTCGTCCATGCCCGTCGTGCTGCAATGGCTGCGCTGGCTGCTGCCGTCCACGGCCGGCATCCAGGGCTTTGTTGCGCTTAATCAAATGGGCGCCTCGCTGTATGAAATCCGCCATGAAGTGGCCGGGCTGCTGGCCTTGCTGCTCGTGTGCGTGGCGCTGGGCTGGTGGCGCTGGCGCGCCGAGGCGTCGGCACCCGTCATCAAACAAGGATGAGCATGAAACCAGAGAACGCGCTGGAGCCCCCACTGGCTGTGGCAGAAGAAAGGTATGCCACGATTTTGGCATCGATACTGGCTTATACGCAGTTCTGTGACACACATGGCGACGACGACAACGCCGAATACGACAGACTCGCGGATCAATTACAGGCACTAAGCGGAAAAGATATTTCCCGCTTCAATTTGCGCGAGTGGTGGGAAGAGGAGGGGGCGGAAGTGCTGGCGTTCAGGATCGCCTTGCCCGATCCCGTGAAACTCGACGGCGTCAGCAGGACGGACATCGCGCACATCGTTGCCAGGTTAGGCACCTTCGAGTTGCCCGAAAAAGACGCCAGCGAACCACGCTTCCAGCAGATATTCAGCGCTTTTCTTGATGACTACTACCACGCCTGGCTGAAGCTGCACTGCAAGACCTACAACTACCAGAAAATATTCGGTGTGCACAAGGATAAGGACGGAAAGCGCTGGTGGCTGAGCGACGACGAGAAGGTTGACCTGCTCTGGCCGCATCGCTAGCGACGGGATCCATCATGCGTTTTGCTCAGCAGATGGTGCCCGACGTGATGGCGGCCAGCGATTCTCCGGCCGTGGCCGCGCTGACGGCGCTGGCCGAGCGGCAGCCGGTGTTTTTGGCCACACCGATGGCGGGCTGAGCTGCTTTTCATCCGAACCGGTGCTTGCAGGTGGCTTGTGCAATAATTTCATTTCCTTAATGGAAGAATATTGCCATGCCGTCTTTTAATCTGTTCCAGCGCCTGTCCCAGGCCCCCACCAAACCCAAGGCGGCGCCCGCCGCGCGGCAGTTCGACGTGGCGGACCTGTACCAGGGCCCCATCGCGCTGGGAGCGGAAGGCGAGGCGCAAGCCCGGCCTTTCGATGAAAAGCTGCGTCAGGCATACTTTTGGATTGTCAACCACGCCATCATCAGCCCCCATTACGATATCGAATACAACGATGGCCCGTCGCAGACGTATGCCGTGGGCGACAGCCGCCGCACCCTGAATTTGCCGTCGGCGCAAAGCTATTCCAGCTTCATTTTGCTGCCCCTGCTGACGTTCGCCACGCGCCGCAAATGCCTGTTCGTCGGCGGGCCGGGGCGTGGCAAGACGGCCAGCGCCCTGTTGATGGGCGTGCTGGCCGGTTCCACCGTCAAGGAAGTCAAGCGCGCCATGCAGCATGGCCATCCGCAGATGACGGTGGCCGACTTGCTCGGCAATCCGCTGCCGGCCGACCTGGTCAACGCGCAAAGCATGGACGATATCCGCATCGCCTGGCGCGCCTGGCTGGGCATGCGCGTGAAGATCGTCGATGAATACAACCGCATCCCCACGCGCACGCAAAGCGCGCTGCTCACCGTCATGGGCGACAATTACGCGGAAGTGCTGAACCATATTTACGAATGCCCGGAAGCGGCCTGGTATCTGACGGCCAACGATGACCAGGGCGGCGGCACCTACCAGGTGATCGAAGCGCTGCGCGACCGGGTCGACGTGACGGTGCAGGCGCTGGCCTTCAACCCCCGCTTCCTGAATGAACTGCTGCTGCGCGTGGAAGAAAACGTGCGGCCAGAAGAGCTGGTGCCACCCGATATCATCTTTACGGAAGCGGAGGTGGATCAGATTGGCGAATCCATCCGCCAGGTGGGCGTGCCCGAAGCCGTGCGGCGCCGCCTGGAATTCTTCGCCAGCCAGTTCGAGCTGTTCGAGACGGCGGGCGGCCAGTTCGAATACATGACCAAGGATACGGCCCGCCTGGCCGGCGCCGACCGTGGCGCCGCGCAGGCGGCCGACAATGGGCGCGACCGTTTGAAGGATCTCGGCTGCCAGACCTTGAATGGCATTTCCGTGCGCACCCTGATGGCGCTCTTGATCTACGCCAAGGCCATGGCGTATTTCCGCGGCAATGGCGAGGTGGAGCTGGAAGACTTGCGCCAGGTGCTGCCATTCGTCCTGCATAACAAGCTGCAGCCGGACCCGGATGCGCCATTTTTCGCGCTGCCGGAAAACGCCGCCTACCGCAGCGACAGGCTGGGCTGGCTGCGCCGCCTGTTCGATCTGTCGAACGATGAATTCAACCGCCTGGACCTGGACCGCGATGACCCTGTCGGCGTGCTGTCGGCCGAATTCGACCTGGGCCTCGATGGCGTGAGCGAGCGCGAGACCCTGGCGCGGTTGAACCGCATCGAAAAGCTGATCGGCGAGCGTACAAAAGGAAGAAAGCTGTACGGACCCCTGTATGATGATTTGTTGAAGCTCAAGTACCTGCACCAGCGCTATACGAATTACCGCAGCTGGTTGCGTTCGCAATGAACGACGCACTGAACATCGACCATTGCCGCGGTTTTCTCGACGCGCTGGCCATGTTGAACAGCGAGGCCAGCGACCTGTGCGCAAGCTATGAGCTGCAGCGCCTGCCCGATGCGCCGGACCTGCTCACGGCGCTGGGCTTGCGGGTGAAAGATTACGCCCTGAGTGTGAGCATCCCGGCGCGCGACTTGCCGGCGCCCTTGTGGCAGATCACGGTGGCGCCGTGCGGGCGCGCGCACCTGGAGCAGGTGTGCCAGCGCTGGTTCTTTTCGTCGGATCACATGCGGACGGCGCCGCCGGACCGTTTCCGCGCCTGCCTCGTCAACGCCTTCCTCGAGGCGCTGGACATGTCGCTGGCCGCATTCACTGTGCATATCGTGACGATGACGCCGCCCTCCGGTTTCTGGTACGCGATCCACTGGGACGAGATCGCGTTCGAATCAGGGGATGAGCGCTATCTGCTGCATTTTTCGCACAGCGATTGAGGAGGAACAATGATTTCTCCTGCCTTCGCAACTATCCTTGCCAGTGGCCGCGCCCAGTTCAACGGCCGCGCGGCGGAAGCGCGCCGGCGCTTTCCCGCGCTCGACATGGCCGCCTTTGGCGCCTTCTTGCACGATGGCGTCGATCCGCTGGTGGTGGCCGTGGCCGCCGCAGCACCCGAGCGGGCGGGCGGCGCGACCCTGGCCGCCTACGACATGGCCCTGGAGCTGGTGGGCCATGGCCTGGCCGGTCCGGCCGCGAAAAATCCCTTCCTCAATACCGTCTGGCGCGAACTGGCGCCATCGTTTGCGCCGCTGCTGGCGATGGCCCCCGTCGACGTGCTGGGCATGCTGAGCAACGCCGCCATCCACATTTCCTCCGTGGCGGGCGCGCGGCCCGCGCAATGGCAGGCCGGGATGGCTGCCGTCGCGCCGCAAGTCGGCAGCGTCGCACAGCTGCGCGCCGTGGGCCAGGTGCTGGCCTGGCGCGCCGGCGTCGCGCATTTCCGCCAGGGCGCGCTGGCCGCCGCCGACACCTTGCCGCATGCGCTGGCGTTGGCCGCCTTTGGCGAACCGGGCGCGCACTGGCCGCAGGTGCATGCGCAGCTCATGGCGAATCCGTGGCGCGGCAACGCCGAGGGCAGGGAGTTCGGTTCTTTTACTGGCCTGGGCGGCGCCTTCGCCACGCCGCCGCAAGTGCGCGCCACGCCGGACGGCTTTGGCTTCGCTGTGCGCAGCGCGGAGCGCCATTATTTGCTGGTGGCCGATGCCTATGGCGCCGTGCTGCACAGCGCCACGGCGCAGGAGTTTGAGTTGGCGCAAACCGCCGTGCCGGCGTCCGTGCGCCTCGATGGGGCCACCGTTCACGTCGGCGCGCGCAGCATCGCGCTCGACCTGCCGGCAGGTGACATCGCGCTTGCCGCGAATGCGCACACGCTGGCCATCACGTCGCCGTGGACGCACGCGATCCGTTTGCTGCCGCTCGCATGAAGAACGATGCCGACTTGATCGACCGCTGGCGCGCCGCCTGGCCCGAGGCCCTGGCCGCGTGGAGCAAATTTACGCGCCTGCGCGACCCGAACCTGTGCGCCAGCCGCGTCGAGGCCAGCAGGCAGGGCTTGTCCGGCAGCTTCGCCATGATCCGCTTGCTGGACCAGAGCGTGGTGGTGGACTTGCCGCTGGTGACGGAGCTGGGCCTGGACGACTATGCGCTGGAAGTGCTTGCCCATGAAATCGGCCACCACATTCTCGCGCCGGGCAGCGCCAGCGACCAGTTCCGCCTGCTGGCGCGCATGCGCCGCGCCTTGCCGACCCTGGAGCAGCATGCGCCCATGGTGGCCAACCTGTACACGGACCTGTTCATCAACGACCGTTTGCAGCGCCAGGCGAATCTGCGCATGGCCGATATCTACCGCAAACTGCAGCATGGGCGCTCTGCGGAGGCGAATGCCAAAGGCAGCGGCGGCGTGTGGACCCTGTACATGCGCATCTATGAAAATCTGTGGCAGTTGCAAAAGGGCGAACTCGGAGGCGGTAGTGCAGACGAACGCCTGGACACGGATGCCTGGCTTGGCGCGCGCCTGATCCGTGTTTACGCGAACGACTGGATGCTGGCGGCGGGCCGCTTCGCCACCTTGCTGCTGCCCTACCTGGTGGAAGATACGGATGCCCTGGGTGACATTGACCCCAGCCGCTATCTGCAGGACACGCGCGACGCGGCACGCGGCTGCCAGACGTATGGCGCGCAGCAGATCGAGGATGACGAAGAGGACGGCGCCATCCATCCCGTGCACGACAAGCGCATCTCGGGCCTCGATGGCGAGGAACCTGCCGCCGAACCTGCGGCCGAGGCGCCAGTCAGGTCGGGCGGCGGCCAGCTGCGCGAACCGTTCGAGCTGGGCGACATTCTGAAGGCGTCGGGCGTGGACTTGAGCGACCATGAAATCGCCATCCGCTACTACCGCGAGCGGGCTTTGCCGCACCTGGTGGCGTTTCCCAGCCGCCCGGCGCCCGAATCGCCGGAGCCGCAGATGGAAGGGCTGGAGCCATGGGAAATTGGCGACCCGCTGGAAGACATCGACTGGCTGCAGTCCGTGATGCAGTCGCCGCGCCCCGTGCCGGGCGTGACCACCGTGCGCCGCGTGTATGGCCGCGAACCGGCGCGCGCCACCGACGCCGTGCCCGTCGACCTGGACATGTACGTGGACAGTTCCGGCTCCATGCCGAACCCGCAGGCGCATACCTCGTTCCTGACCCTGGCCGGAGCCGTCATCGCCTTGTCCGCCCTGCGCGCGGGCGCGAAAGTGCAGGTGACCCTGTGGAGCGGCAAGAACGAAGTGATGCTAACGCCAGGTTTCGTGCGCGATGAAGACATGATCCTCGGCGTGCTGACGGAATTTTTTGGCGGCGGCACCTGTTTCCCCATTCACCGCCTGCGTCAGACCTATGCGGCCAAGCGCGAACGGCCCGCGCACATCTTGATGATTTCCGACGATGGCATCACCACCATGTTCGACCAGGATGAACTGGGCAACAGCGGCTGGGATATTTCGGCGAAAGCACTGGCCCAGGGCGGTGCGGGCGGCACCATGGCCCTGAACCTGGCGCGCGACTGGGATGGCGCGGCCAGCCACCAGTGGCTGCAGCAGACCTATGACGACTTGAAACGCGCGCGCCGCGAGCAGGGCTGGGATATTCACGCCGTTGAGCGCTACGAGGACTTGCTGGACTTTGCGCGGGCGTTCAGCCAGCGCCACTATATACAATCATGACATGCAGATTCCCGGACCCCACCTCGAAAGATTAACCCACCGCCTGGCCGACACGCCCGTCGAATTCCTCGCCGAGCCCCGCATCGCCGGCGTCGCCAATGCGCAGGCAGTGGCGGTGGCGGCGCTGGTCAACGACGTTTTGCTGCTGCATGGCGCGCGCGCGCCGGCCGCGTCCCTGCAGGGGTTCATCGGCGCGCAAGTGAAGGCGGACCGCAACCGGCTGGCGCTGGCCATGATCCTGTGCTGGCTGCTGGCCGACGAGTGGTTCACCGCGCAGAAGTTGCCGCAGCCAGCCTTGCTGCAGGTACTGGGCGAGGCGGCGCGCGAACTGGCCGCCGCCACGCCGGCCCACCAGTTCACGCAAGACCCCGAGCGGCGCGAGGAACTTGCGCGCATCGTGCTGGCGCGCCTGGATTTTCGGCCCCTCGACGAAAGCGTGGCGCAGGCCACGGACAGATTGTCCGCCATCAGCGGCACGGAGCGGCGCCGCCTGCTTGAAGCGAGCCGCCTGGCCGAACAGCGCGCGCGGGAGATCCGCGAGGCGCTGGCGAAGAAGGCGGCCGAGGAATCGGCCGACAAGTGGTCGCGCGAATGACGCTCGCTGGCAAAGCTGATGTCAATCTGCCGGGCGGCGCCTGGGAATCGGACCGCGACTACTGTCCCACCCTGACGCAGGAGGGCGTGCGCATGCTGGAAAAACTGCGCAGCCACCCGGCGGCGCCCAGCTACCGCAACCGCAGCGGCAACAAGCTGCAGGCGGCGGAAGTGGCGGCCTTGCGCGCCTACGAGCAGGAAGTCATGCAGGCGGATATCGGCTGGAGCGCCGATGTGCCGCCGCCCTGGCTGGCGGATTTCCTCAGGACGGTCTACGCCACGGTGCCGCATTACCGCGCCTGCGGCTCACCGCCCGCGCGCCTGGCGGACGTGGCGCCCATCAGCCGCGCCGAACTGGCGCACGACATCGCCGCCTTCGTGCCCGACGATGCGGACCTGGCGCGCATGATCAATTTCCAGACGACGGGCACCACGGGCCATCCGCTGCTGATCGCTTCGCACCCGCTGGTGGCGGGGCGCTACCTGGCCTTCCACAAGCGCGCGCTGCGCCGCTTCGGCGTGACCCTGCGCCATGGCGCGGGGCAGGTGGGCGTGATGCTGCTGGGGCACCAGCGCCGCTGCTTCACCTATGTCTCCGTCACGCCGACGATGAACGAATCCGGCCTGGCGAAGATCAACCTGCACCCGGACGACTGGCGCGCCCCGGACGACCGCGCGCGCTACCTGGACGCCATGGCGCCCGAGCTGATCGCGGGCGACCCCATCTCGTTTGCCGAGTTGCTGACCCTGCCCATGGCGCACAAGCCCGCCGCGCTGCTGTCCGTGTCGATGATGCTGTTGCCCGGCATGCGCGCGCGTCTCGAAGCGGCGTTCTGCTGCCCCGTGCTCGATATCTATTCGCTCAATGAAGTGGGGCCGGTCGCCGTCTACGACGAGCAGGCGGGCGGCCACGTGCTGCTGCAGCACCGGCTGTACGTGGAAATCCTCGATAGTGCGGGCCAGCCCGTGCCGGACGGCGCGCGCGGCGAAATCACGGTGACGGGCGGCTTCAATTTCTGCCTGCCCCTGGTGCGCTACCGCACGGGCGATTACGCCTCGCTGGCGCATGGCCCGCACGGCCCCGTGCTGGTGGGGCTGGCCGGCCGCAGCCCCCTGCGCTACAGGACGATGACGGGCGAGTGGATCAATAATATCGATATCACGCATGCCTTGAAACCGCTGGCCATCGCCCTGTTCGGCGTGCACCAGCATGGCGACGGCGGCATCGCGCTGCGCCTGGCGCCGAACGCCATGCCGCAGGCTGACCGGGCGCGCGCCTTGCTCGCGCCTTTTTTCGGCGCCATCACCGTCGAGACCCTGCTGGCGGAAGACAAGATCATTCAATACACCTCGGATTTGCAGGAAGCAGTGGCATGAACCTTTATAAACGCGGCCTCGTGGTCGGCAAATTTTGCCCGCTGCACCAGGGCCATGAACTGTTGATCAAGCGCGCGCAAGACGCCTGCGAAGAACTACTGGTGGTCAGCTACACCAGGCCCGAATTTCCCGGCTATGAGCCAGCGCGCAGGGAACGGTGGCTGCGCGCGCAATTTCCGCAGGCGCACATCGTGGTGCTGGACGATGCGCGCCTGGCGGCCCTGTGCGCCGCGCGCGGCGTGCCTGTCCGCCATCTGCCGCACAACGACGACGATGGCGAGCTGCATCGCCACTTCATGGGCTGGCTGTGCTGGACGGTGCTGGCGCTGCCCGTCGATGCCGTGTTCACCAGCGAAGACTATGGCCCCGGCTTTGCCCAGGTGCTGGAACGGCATTATGCCGGCGGGCCGGTGGCGCACGTGAGCGTGGATCAGGCGAGGACCCTGGTACCCGAGTCCGGCACCAGGGTGCGGCAAGATCCGCATGCGCACAGCGCCTTCCTGTCGCCGATTGTGCGCGCCGATTTTGTCGCGCGCGTGTGCGTGCTCGGCGGCGAATCGAGCGGCAAGACCACCTTGGCGCAGACGCTGGCGGCGCATTTCGAGACTGCCTGGGTGGCTGAGTATGGCCGCGAACTGTGGGAAAGCCAGGATGGCATATTGAACTATGACGATTTGCTGAAAATCGGCCGGGAACAGCTGCACCGCGAAGCGCACGCGCTATTGGCCGCGCGGCGCTGGCTGTTTTGCGATACCTCGCCCATGACGACGTATTTCTACTGCGTCGAGATGTTTGGCAAGGCCGAGCCGGAGCTGGCGCGGCTGGCCGAGCACGGCTACGACCTGGTGCTGCTGTGCGCCCCTGATTTTCCCTTCATCCAGGACGGCACGCGCCGCGACGAGGATTTCCGCGCGCGCCAGCATGCGTGGTATCAGGCGGAGCTGGCGCGGCGGGGGATCGCCTTTGTCGATGTGTCAGGTTCGGTGGACGACAGGATCAGGCAGGTGGCGCAAGTGCTGGCGGCGCGAATGCCGTGCTGACCGCCGCCAGTATCTCGTCCGAAAACGCGGCATCGTCGACGGCGCGCGCCAGCGCCACGGCGCCCACCATGGCCGACAGCATGACGATGGCTTCCTGCCGGGGGGGGCGTTTTTTCTGCCACGGAAAATGCGTGGTCAGCTTGCCGATGATGGATTTCAGGTGGAAGGTGAAGGCGGGCAGCACTGCCGGCTGCTTGCGCGCGTCGCCGGCCAGCGCCGCCAGCAAGCAGCCGTTTCCCGGCGCATCGCGGTGGGCCGCGCTCACATAGTCGCGCACATACTGGCGCATGGCTTCCGGGCTGATGGTTGCCGCATCGAGCGCCGCGCGCGAGTGCTCCGAGCCGTGCAGCGTGCTTTCCGCCATCAGCGCTTCCTTCGAGGCAAAGTGGTTGTAGAAGGGGCCATGCGTGAGTCCTGTCGCCTTCATGATCTGTCCCACGCTGACGCCGTCAAAGCCCTGTTCACGGAACAGCCGCGCCGCTTCCTGCAGGATGCGCTGGTGTTTTTCTGCCGTCTCGGCCGCAGGGTATCGCATGGTGTTCTCCCGATCATCAAATAATTTCTGTTGACATCATACATTACGTGCGTCATGCTTGCGACGCTAAGCATGATGATCGTCATGTTTAGCGTCGCGTCAAAACATGATGGCTGTCATGTTTGATCCGTCCTGCTGAAAGCCATTCATTCGAATTTACCAATTGCAAAGGAACCATCATGAGTACAGTCAATACACCGGGCACGGCCCTCGTCACCGGCGCGTCGTCGGGCCTGGGCGCCGTATATGCGGACCGCCTGGCCAGCCGCGGCTTCGATTTGATCCTGGTGGCGCGCCGGGTTGAACGCCTGGATGTGCTGGCCAGGTCGCTGGCGGAAAAGTATGGCGTGTCCGTGCGCGCCATGGCGGCGGACTTGTCCGCACCGGCCGACCTGCAGCGCGTGGCCGATGAACTGGCCAGCAATCCGGCCATCACCATGCTGGTCAATAATGCGGGCGCGTCGACCCTGGCGCCCGTCGTCGATACGCCGAAAGCGGGCATCGCCACCATGGACAAGGTCAACGTGACGGCCGTGGCGGAGCTGAGCTACGCCGTGCTGCCGCAGTTCAAGCAGCGCAACAGCGGCACCATCATCAATATCGGCTCCGTGCTGTCCTTCCACATCTTGCCCGTCAGCACGATCTACAGCGCCACCAAGGGCTATGTGATGAATTTCACGCGCGGCTTGCAGCAGGAGCTGGCCGGCACGGGCATCGTGGTGCAGCTGGTGCTGCCCGCATCGACGGCGACGGAAATCTGGGAATTGAGCGGCGTGCCGCTGGCGCAGCTGGACCAGGCCACCATCATGCGCGCCGAAGACTGTGTCGATGCGGCGCTGGCGGGCCTGGACCAGGGCGAACTGGTGACCTTGCCTTCCGTCGAAGACCAGGCATTGTGGGAGCAGTTTGACTCTGCCCGCCTGGCCCTGTTCGCAGGCGCGATGCGCGGCAAGCCGGCATCGCGCTATGGTATCGCGGGCTGATACACGCGAAAGAGGAAGCTACAGCGGCCGTACGGGGATGCAGATGTCGCAAGAGAATTCGCCGGTGGCCGGATCCAGCGCCGTGGCCGCGGAAAAGCGCTCGAAGCACGGGCGCTCATCCCACTGCAGGCCGCTGGCCGGCAGCCATTCGCGCGTCATGCGCGTCCACGTTTCGGCAATGGCGCCGGACGGCCCCTTGAATTGCGCCACCGCATAGCGCCCGCCCGGCAGGGTGGTGATGCTGGCCCGGCCGCCCGACTGGAATGCATCGGGCACGGCGACGCAGGCGTCGTAGCGGCATTTTTCTGGCGGCGTGATGCTGGGATCGTCATGGCCGATGCCGTAGCACGTCGCGTCGTCCAGGCCGTGCGATTGCATCCATGGCGCGACAGTGTCGCGCCAGAAGGCGCCGATGGCGGGGCCGTAAGGGCCGATATGGCGCTGGCACGCCACGGTGGCGGGCGGCAGGTCGAGGATGGTGACTTGCATGGGACTCTCTCTATGAAGTGGATTGGAGTGCCCATGGTGCTGGAAATTCGGCCCGTTTTCCTGACCGGGATTGCGCATGGCCTGATCTGGATTGCTATCTTGCCGGCGCAGGCGCATGGCTGCGAGCATGGCAGCGTTTTTTGCGGCGACGCCGGCGCGCCAGGCCGTCGGCGTGCAGCCGAATTTCAGCTTGAAGGCGCGCGCGAACGCTTCGCCGGAGCCGAAGCCCGTCGCCAGCGCGATGTCCAGTATCGCTTCGCCGGGGCGGCAGGCCAGCCGCAGGGCGGCCGTTTCCAGGCGCCGGCGGCGCGCATAGTCGCCCAGCGTCTCGCCCATCCAGGCGGCGAACACGCGGTGAAAGTGGAAACGGGAAAAATGCGCGACGTCGGCCAGCTGCGCCAGCTCCAGCGGCGTGTCGAGGTGGCGGTCGATATGGTCAAGCACGGCATTCATGCGCCGCGCGTATTCGGCGCGGAAATGGCCGGATGCCGGCTGCTCAGGGGGAGTAGGAGGGGAAGACATGCCGCCGATTATGGCATGAAGTCCCCTCCGGCCGGCGTGGAAAAGAGGCTTACGCCGCGTTCAATGCCTGCTCCAGGTCTTCGCGCAAGTCGTCGATATGCTCGATGCCCACGGACAGGCGCAGCATGTCTTCGGACACGCCCGCCTTGGCCAGTTCTTCGGGATTGAGCTGGCGATGCGTGGTGGAGGCCGGGTGGGTGGCCAGCGACTTGGCGTCGCCGATGTTGACCAGGCGCGTGAACAGTTGCAGGGCGTCGAGCACGCGGGCGCCGGCCGCGCGCGGGTCTTCGCCTGCAGCCAGCTTCAGGCCGAAGGACAGGATGCCCGAGGCGCGGCCGTGCATGTATTTTTTCACCAGCGCGTGGTCCGGGTGGTCTTCCAGGCCCGCGTAATTGACCCACGCGACTTTCGGATGGTTTTTCAAGTGTTTGGCCAGGGCCAGCGTGTTGTCGCAGATGCGGTCCATGCGCAGGGCCAGGGTCTCGATGCCCTGGATCAGCTGGAAGGCGCTCAAGGGCGAGATGGCCGCGCCCATGTTGCGCAGCGGGACGACGCGCGCGCGGCCGATGAAGGCGGCGGGGCCGAACGCTTCCGTGTAGACGACGCCGTGATACGACACGTCCGGTTCGTTCAGGCGCTTGAAGCGCTCCTTGTGTTCGGCCCATGGAAATTTGCCGCTGTCGACGATGGCGCCGCCCACGGTGGTGCCGTGGCCGCCCAGGTATTTGGTCAGCGAGTGCACGACGATGTCGGCGCCATGCTCGATGGGGCGGAACAGGTAGGGGCTGGGTACCGTGTTATCGACGATCAGCGGGATGCCGTGAGCGTGCGCGATTTCGGCCAGCTTGGCCACGTCCGTCACATTGCCCAGCGGGTTGCCGATCGATTCGCAGAAGATGGCCTTGGTGCGCGCATCGATCAGCGCGGCGAAGGTCTCGGGCTGGCGCGCGTCGGCGAAGCGCACTTCGATGCCGATTTGCGGCAGGGTGTGGGCAAACAGGTTGTAGGTGCCGCCATACAGCTGGCTGGCGGAGATGAAATTGTCGCCCGCTTCGGCGATGGTCTGGATCGCGTAGGTGATGGCCGCCATGCCCGACGCCACGGCCAGCGCGGCCACGCCGCCTTCCAGCGCCGCGACCCGCTTTTCCAGCACGTCCTGCGTGGGGTTCATGATGCGCGTGTAGATATTCCCGGCGACCTTCAGGTCGAACAGGTCTGCGCCATGCTGGGCATTGTCGAAGGCGTAGGCCACCGTCTGGTAGATGGGGACGGCGGCAGCCTTGGTGGTCGGGTCGGGGGTGTAGCCGGCGTGCACGGCCAGGGTTTCGATTCTCATGTGGTCTCCGGTTCGAATGGTCTGCAATGGTGAAATCCGCAGCCATTGTGCCATGCGCCCGTTACCAAGTTATCACGCTTGATAGAATTTTAAGTCATAAGCTAGTGCTGTCTTGATATAAGTCATTCAGCTCTGCCTTGCCGATAAACCGTTCATGCGTGCCATGCTGGGCGCAGGCAAACGCGCCGCCGATGGCGCCGCGGCGCATGGCGTCGTCCAGGCCCGCGCCGCCCAGCCAGGCGTGCAGGAAGGCGGCCACGAACGAGTCGCCTGCGCCATTCGTGTCCACCACGGGCAGCTTCAAGCCAGCCGCCGGAGTGTGACGCACGGTCTCGCTGCCCCGTTCCAGCAGGTAGGCGCCGTGCGCGCCCGCCATGGCGATCACCGCCTGCGCGCGGCCTTCCGCGACAATCGCGCGCATGACGGACTCCGTGCGCTCGCCCAGCGCCGCCGTGCTGAGGAAGACCAGGTCGGCGCGCAGGGCGAACACCTTGTGGTGCGGGTTGACGCCATCCCAGTCGTGCAAATCGGTCGACACGGTGGTGCCGCACACTTGCGCATCATCAAACAGCGCGGCCACCCAGCCCATGATGGAAAAGTGCGCGTGGCGCGCCGGGCCCAGGTAGGGAAGATAAAAAGCGGCGGGCATGCGCACGTCTTCCGGGTGGCGGCCGTCGTACAGCGACAGCCGGCGCCCTTGCGGGTCGACCAGGTTGACGCTGCGCCGCGTGCCGGACGGCTCGACGATGTGCGAGAAATCGAGCCTGGCATCCTTGTAGCGCTGCAGGATGGCCGCGCCTTGCGCATCGTCGCCGATGAAGTCGATGAACTTGCAGCGCAGTCCCAGCGCGTGGCAACCGAGCGCCACGCCATTGCCCGTGTGCGCCACGTAGTCGCGGATGGGCGGCACGTGCAGCGAATCGGTGACGGGCAATTGCAGGTCGGGGACGCGCACGATGGTGTCGATGCCGGCGCCGCCGACCACTAAAATGTCATAGCTGCTCATGGTGCTGCCTTTTCTAACAGGACGGTGCCGGCCGCATTCACGGCGACGGCGCCATTGCTGACGGTGTAAGTGTGATTGGTGTAGGCGTCGCGCAGCAGGGCGCCATCGGCGAAGACGCCGTGCACCTTCAGTTCGAGCGCGCCTTGCGCTTCGGGCACGGCGATGACGGCGTCGCCATCCATCGCGCGGGCGAACGCGTACGGCTTGTCGTCGATGAAGCGGTGTTCGCCGCGCGCCAGCGCAGGGTGGCGCAGGCGGAACTGGCCCAGCTTGCGCGCATGGGCGAGGGTGGCCGCATCGAGCGACGACCAGTTCATGTCGGAGCGTGTGGCCTGCTGTTCGTCGCCGACGGGCGCCGCGCCAGGCTGGCGCGCGCTTTCATCGCCATAGAACAGCTGCACGCCACCGGGCGCCAGCAGCAGGGCGGACAAGCCATGTTTCAGCCGGTCGCGCGGGAACAGGCTGGTGTCGTGCGAGGAGATGTACGACAGGATGTCGTAGCGGGGTGCATTGCCGATGCGCTTGCCCAGCAAGCCCGCATACTGGCGGTACACGCCATCGATGCTTTTCCAGTCGCCGCCCGCGCGATTCTGGAAATCGAAATTGATCATCGAGTCGAAGCCCGCGTCATGCCAGCTGCTGCGCTCGGGGCCATGGCCCCACGCTTCGCCCGTCATCCAGAACGGTGCGTCGTCGATCTTCTGCTGCGGGTGGCGGGTTTTCCAATCCTTGAGGGCATCGGTGGCTGCCGCGCGCAGGGCCAGCCAGCTGGCCGGCTCCACGTGCTTGACGGTGTCGGCCCTGAAACCGTCGACGCCGAATTCGCGCACCCAGTCGACCAGCCAGTGGACAAGGTAAGTGCGGACAGTCGCATCGGGCAGGGCCACGGCGCGCGTATCGCTTTTACGCTGCAGGATGGGCGGCAAGCCCACGGCCTTGCTGCTTTCCGTGCGGAAGTCGGGCAGATACGCCAGTTGCATGGTGAAATCGTCCTTGCCGCCGTCGGGATAGCCTGGCAAGCCGGCGCGCACCCAGTCCGGACCCCACCATTGTGCGAAATCAAAGTTGTTGTAGTCGATGTAGCTATGATAGTCGCGCAGGGTGGCTTTTTCATGGCCTGGCCACAGCACGGGCACTTTATATTCGGACAGGGTGCGCAAGTCCGCGTAACCCGGGTGGTTCAGCACCACGTCGAACAGCACGCGGATGCCTTGCGCGTGGGCAATATCGATCATTTCGCGCAATTCCTCGCGCGTGCCCATGTTGGCATCCATCGTGGTGTAGTCGAGCGCCCAGTAGCCGTGGTAGGCGTAATGCTGGAATTGCTGCTTGCCGCCCACCACCCAGCCGTGGATCTGCTCGTACGGCGCCGTGATCCACAGGGCGTTGACGCCCAGTTCCTTGAAGTAGCCAGCTTTGAGCTGCTGCGTGAGGCCGGCGATGTCGCCGCCGTGAAAGCTGCCGACGTCGCCGCCTTGCGGGTCGGCGGCGCGGCCATAACTGTGGTCGTTGCCGGGATTGCCGTTGGCGAAACGGTCCGTCACGGCGAAGTAGACGATGGGGTTGTCAGCGAAGCTGACGCTCCCTGCCTGCGCCGAAGCGCTGAGTAACAGGGCGGCCAGCGCAGTCAGGGAGCGTCGCATGGTCAGCCTTTCACGCCGCCAGCCGTCAGGCCGGAGATCATCCATTTTTGCGCCAGCAGGAACACGGCCGTGATGGGCAAGCCGGACAAAATGGCTGCCGCGGCGAAGTCGCCCCACAGGTATTTTTGCTCGTACAGGAACAGTTTCGAGCCGACGGCCAGGGTCAGGTTGTTCTGTTCATGCAGCAGCACGGAAGCGATCGGGTATTCGATGATGGCGCCGATGAACGACAACAAAAACACCACCATCAGGATGGGCACCGTCATCGGCAGCAGCACATAGACAAACGCTTGCCATTGCGTGGCGCCGTCGACCTTGGCCGCTTCCTCGATTTCGATGGGGATGGTTTGATAGTAGCCCTTGATGGTCCAGATATGCAGGGCGATGCCGCCCGTGTAGGCCAGCACCAGGCTGCCGTGGTGGTCGATGCCCAGCCACGGCACGTAGCTGCCCAGCACATCGAAGATGGCGTAGATGGCTACCAGGGCCAGCACGGCGGGGAACATCTGCAGCAGCATCAGCGCGGACAGGGTCTGCGACTTGAAGCGGAACTGCATGCGCGCGAATGCGTACGCGCAGGTGGTCGACAGCAGCACGGTGACGGTGGCGCTCATGCTGGCCACCTTGATGGAATTCCATAGCCACAGCAGCACGGGGAAGTCCGGCTCGACCAGGGTGCCGTTGGGCGCCTGGTAAGACATGCCCAGCGCCAGGCGCCAGTGTTCGAAGCTGATCTCGGGCGGTATCAAACTGCCCGAGGCGAAGTTGCCAGGGCGCAATGAGATCGACAAGATCATCAGGAAGGGAAACATCACCAGCGCGATCAGCGCGATCACGGCGACGTGGGCCGCCAGGATGCGCCAGCGGTTGGAACGGTCGACAACGATAGCCATGGTCGGTCCTTTATGCTTTGTTCATGCGCGTCAGGCGCATGTTGACCAGCGAAATCGCGGCCACGAGGAAGAAGATCAGGGTCGAGATGGCGGCGGCCAGGCCAAAGTTCTGGCCGGAATCCTCGAACGCGATGCGGTAGGTGTAGGACACGAGCAAGTCCGTCGTGCCGGCCGGTAACGTCGTGTCGAGGAAATCGGGACGTCCGCCCGTCAGCAAGCTGATCAGCACGAAATTGTTGAAATTGAAACCCAGGCTGGCCACCATCAGCGGCGTCAGCGGTTTGATGATTAGGGGTAACGTTATTTTGAAGAAGTTCGTCAGCGGTCCCGCGCCGGCCAGGGCCGACGCTTCGTACAGGTCGGATGGAATCGCCTTGATCAGGCCCATGCACACCACCATCATGTAGGGGTAGCCGAGCCAGGTGTTGACGATCAAAATCATGGCCTTGGCCAGGGTGGTGTCGGAGAACCAGGCGGGCTTGATGCCGAACAAGGCGTCGAGCACGAGGTTGATTTCGCCGAAGTTGTTGTTAAATAAACCTTTGAATACCAGGATGGAAATGAATCCAGGCACGGCGTACGGCAGGAACAGCAGGGTACGGTACAGGCCGCGGAAGCGCAGCGCATCCCAGTTCAGCAGCACGGCCAGTACCATGCCCAGGCCCGTCGTGGTGGCCACGCTGATCAGGGCGAAAACGATGGTCCACACGAAAATGCGCAGGAAGGGGCCGCGGAACGCTTCGTCGGAGAAGATTTTCACGAAATTGGCGAAGCCGACGTTGACCTTGAAGCCCGGCTCCAGTTTCGTGCCGTCCGGCATTTCATAAAAACCCGTCTTGAAGTTCGGTGTCACGAGTTCGCCCGTGGCTATTTTCTTGAGCGTTTTGTCCGGCAACTGCTTGTAGACGTGCGCGACGGGGCCGAATTCGCGCAAGCCCACCATGCGCAGCTCTATCCTGTTCGGCAAGATCAAGGTGAGCAACTTCAAATCCTTTTGCAGGGCGATGATGTCCTTGATGGGCAGCGGCGGAGCCAGCACGGGCGCCTGCACGGGGTCGAGCGGCGTCACTTCCACGTTCAGGGGCACGGCGCGCTTGAGGGCCAGCGGCTGCGTCAGCAGCACTTCGCCCGTGTCCGGGCTTTCCAGGCGCAAGCGGTATTCCTTGTTGTCGGCATGCACGGTCATGGCATAGCCGGCGCTTTCCACGCGCTGCGTCTCGTCCAGCAGGTATTGCGTGGCGCGCTCATAGGTGAGCAGGTTGCGCGAACTGAAATTGGTAAAGCCGATCGACACCGTGTACACCATCGGCAGCAGCACGAAGACGATCACCGCCGTAATGCCGGGAAACAGATAGCGGTAGGCATAGGCGCGCGGCGACGTGAAGACAAACGTCGTCAGGGTCAGCAAGCCGAGGAAAACGGCGGCCAGCATGGTCTGGCCGGAAATGTACAACATGAAGAGCAGATACAGACCCAGCGCCATGCTGATGGTCAATACCGTAGGGCCGATAAACTTGCGCACGATGGGATACCTGTGAAAATGGTGCTGTTTGCGTCGGGATGGACGCAACGGAGAGCCGGGGTCAGACCCGCCGGGTCTGACCCCAGATTTCTGCTGATGGTCGAAATTAGATTTCGCCTAACCAACGTTTATTAATTCGCCGTCGTAATCCGCTTTGCCGCCGCATCCAGGCCATCCTTGGTCGTCTGGCGGCCTTGCGTGATGTTTTCCAGCGCCGATTGCATCGACGACCAGAAGCGGCCCATTTCCGGGTTGTTCGGCATCGGGCGGCCCGCCTGCGCGCTTTCCATCGTCGCCTGGATGTTCGGATTGGCTTTCAATTCCGCGAACAGCACCTTGTTGGCTGGCGTGCCCAGCGGGACGTCGGCGTTGATGGTTTTCAGGCCATTGATCTGCAGCATCTGGTTTTCCAGGAATTCCGTGGCCAGGTCCTTGTTCGGGCTGGCTTTCGAAATCATCGCGCCCAGCACGCCCACGAATGGGGTGGCCGTCTTGCCGGCGACGGTAGGGATCGTTGCCACGCCGAAATTGATCTTCGACTTGCGCGCATTGTCCCACGACCATGGGCCGTTGATCATCATGGCGATCTTGCCCTGGTTGAAACCGGCTTCCATCTCGGCATAGCCCGCGCCCTTCGGCATGGCGCCGCTGTTGATCAGGGTCATCAGCGCATTCACGCCAGCCTGCGAACCGGCATTGTTCACGCCCGTTTTCGCCGCATCGTAGCGGCCGTCGGACTTGACTTCAAACGGGAAGCCGCCGCCCGCGCCCAGCAAAGGCCAGGTGAAATAGGTATTCGTGTAATCCCACAGGATGGCTTTCTTGCCTTGCGCGGACAATTTCTTGTCCAGTGCGGCGATTTCTTCGAAGGTTTTTGGCGGGGTCGGCACCAGGTCCTTGTTGTAGACGAGGGCGACGGCTTCGATGGAGATCGGGTAGCCCCACGTCTTGCCGCCCACGGTGAAGGCGTTCCAGGCCAGCGGCAGGATGGCGGCGCGCGCTTCCTTGCTTGGCGTCAATGGTTGCAGCAAGCCGGCGTCGATCCAGGTGCCGATGCGGTCATGCGGCCAGATCCAGATGTCCGGGCCCTTGCCGGCGGCCGCTGCCTGCTGGAATTTGTTTGGCGCATCTTCCGGGTGCTCGACGACGACCTTGATGCCCGTCTTCTTGGTGAATTCCTCGCCGACCTTGGCCAGGCCCTTGTAGCCTTTGTCGCCGTTGATCCAGATCAAGAGGGTGCCTGCTTCGGCCGCGTTCGCCATGCTGACGGCGGCCAGGTTGCCGATGCCGGCCAGGGCGGCGGCGATCAGGCTGGTTTTGATGAAGCTGCGTTTCGGGTGCGTGAAGGACATGTCAATCTCCAGTATCTTTTTTTATGCTAAGTTTATGTTGAATATCAAGGCTGAAACGATGCAACCAGGCCAGGCGGCGCCTGTAGCGCCTGGCCCTTAAATCCGGAATCAGGTACGCGTCTGGCCATGCTCGTCGAACACATGGACGCGGGCGGGCGCCACCTGCAGCGCCACGGATTGGCCAATGGCCCAGTCCGTTTCCGCATCGGCGCGCACCACCAGCGGCTCGTCGCCGCCCGGTACCTGCACATACAGATAGCTGATGTCGCCCAGTTTTTCCACCGCTTGCACGGTGGCCGTGAGGGCGGCGGTGGCGCCGGGTGCGCACGCCTGCACGTGTTCTGGACGCGCGCCGACGGTGACGGGGGTGCCGCTGGCCAGCGGCTGCGTCAACACGGCTTGCAGCATGCCTTTCGCGTTGGTGGCGATGGTGGCCACGCCGTCCGCATAGCTGTGGATCTTGCCTTTGAGGAAATTCATGCGGGGCGAACCGAGGAAGCCGGCCACGAACAGGTTGGCGGGGTGGTGGTACAGCTCCAGCGGGGCGCCCACTTGCTCGATGCGGCCCGCGTTGAGCACGACGATGCGGTCGGCCAGGGTCATCGCTTCGACCTGGTCATGCGTGACGTAGATCATGGTCGAGCGCAATTCGCGGTGCAGATTCGCCAGTTCGATGCGCATCTGCACGCGCAGCGAGGCGTCCAGGTTGGACAGCGGTTCGTCGAACAGGAAGACGTCGGGCTTGCGCACGATGGCGCGGCCGATGGCCACGCGCTGGCGCTGGCCGCCCGACAAGTCTTTTGGTTTGCGTTCCAGCAAAGGTTCGATGCGCAGGATTTGCGCGGCGCGCTGTACGGCGTCGGCGATCTGCACCTTGTTCATGCCGGCCAGTTTCAGGCCGAAGGCCATGTTTTGCGCCACGCTCATGTGCGGGTACAGGGCGTAGCTCTGGAATACCATGGCGATGCCGCGCTTGGCGGGCGGCACGTCGTTCATGCGGGTCTTGCCAATATACAAGTCGCCGCCGCTGATTTCTTCCAGGCCGCAGATGCTGCGCAGCAAGGTGGATTTTCCGCAACCCGACGGGCCCACGAAGACCATGAATTCGCCGTCGGCGATCTCCAGGTCGATGCCGTGCAGGGTTTGCACGTCGCCATATGCCTTCTTCAGGCCTGTTAACTTCAGTCCAGCCATGTCTGTCGTCCTCATTCTCACTGAATGTGCCTGGCCAAATCTACTGCGCGTCGAACTTGCGGCTGGCGATGCTCACTGTGCATTCGCACAGCTGCGCTTCTCAGCCACAACTTTCATCCGCTCGCTACGATTTTGCCAAGCACTGATACTCTGTTGTTCGGCCCCGCTGATGCGCGGGGCTCGTTATTGTAATTGGCGGCATGGCCGCCAAAGCCTGCGATTTACGCCAGGGTGCCGAACCAGCCGCCATGCGGGGGCAGGGTGAGCTGTTGGCCATCCTTGCTGCCTGGCAAGCCGTGACCGGCCAGGTCGGCCGCGGGCGCCGCATCAGGCCAGGCAAACGTGACGGCTTGCGTGCCCAGGTTGAAGGCGGCCAGCACGGGCGCTTGGCCTGGCAAGTCGCGGCGCAGGGCCAGCACGGGTTCCGGCGCATCGAAGAAGACGATGTCGCCGCGCAACAATTGCGGCAGGGTGCGGCGCCAGGCGAGGATGTTTTGCGCAAACTGCAATGGTGAAGCGGCATCGTTTTCTTCGACATCAACGGCGCGCGCCAGGTGTTCAGGCGGCACGGGCAACCAAGGTTTTGCCGTGCTGAAACCGCCGTGCGGCGCGTCGGCCACCCAAGGCATCGGCGTGCGGCAGCCGTCGCGGCCCTTGAACTGGGGCCAGAACGGGATGCCGTACGGGTCTTGCAGCGCTTCGAAAGGAATATCCGCTTCCGTCAGGGCCAGCTCGTCGCCCTGGTACAGGCACGGCGTGCCTTTCAGCGCCGCCTGCACGGCCAGCACCACCTTGGCCAGCGATGGCGACGGGTTTTCGCCGCCCCAGCGCGTCATGACGCGCACGCTGTCGTGGTTGCCCACGGACCAGGACGCCCAGCCGTCGGCCACTTGCGCCTCGAACTCTTCCACTTGCGTGCGGATGTGCGCGGCCGAAAACTCGGCCGTCAGCAAATTGAAGCTGTAGGCCATGTGCAGCTTGTCGGCGCCCGTGTAGGCAGCCATGGTGGCCAGCGCATTATCGTCGCCCACTTCGCCGATGGAAATGGCTTGATATTCGTCAAGTATGGCGCGCACGCGCTGCAAATAAGCGATGTTTTCCGGCTGCGTCTTGTCGTACACGTGCGCCTGCATGCCGTACGGGTTGATGGCGGACACGCTGCTCGCGTCGCGCTGGGCGGCGGGGGGATTGTCGCGCAGCAATTGGTCGTGATACGGGAAGTTGCAGGAATCGAAGCGGAAGCCATCGACGCCGCGCTCGAGCCAGAAACGCAGGTTGTCCAGCTGCGCCTGCTGCACGGCCGGATTGTGGAAATTCAGGTCGGGCTGGCTGGCGAGGAAATCGTGCAGGTAATACTGGCCGCGGCGCGGCTCCCATTGCCAGGCGGAACCGCCGAACACGGATAGCCAGTTATTCGGCGCCGTGCCATCCGGTTTCTGGTCGGCCCACACATACCAGTCGGCCTTGGCATTGTCGCGGCTGGAGCGGCTTTCCACGAACCACGGGTGGTTGTCGGACGAGTGCGACAGCACCTGGTCGATCATCACTTTCAAGCCCAGTTCATGGGCGCGCGCCACCAGGCGGTCGAAATCGGCCAGGGTGCCAAACATGGGGTCGACGTCGCAGAAGTCGGCCACGTCGTAGCCGAAGTCCTTCATCGGCGACGTGAAGAAGGGGGAAATCCACACGATGTCGGCGCCCAGGGCGGCGATGTAATCGAGCTTGGAAGTAATGCCAGGCAAGTCGCCGATGCCGTCGCCATTGCTGTCGAGGAAGCTGCGTGGATAAACCTGGTAGATGACGGCGCTGCGCCACCAGTCGGCGGGCAGGTGGGCGAGATTGTTCTGGATGGTCGGCATGAATGATTTCTTAAAAGTTGCCTGTAGCCTTGGCTATCAGGGCGGCGCTGCTGGTTGGTAGGCGAACGTCTTATTTTAAAATTCAAAGCGCTTTGGGTATGAAATGAGTATAGTTCAAAGCGCTTTGAAAAGTAAAGCGATACACGCGCCAGACATACGATTTTTTTATGAGGGTGATTCAGGAGGGCGAGGCGCGAGCGCCGGCCAGGCGGCCGGCGGCATGGGGACAGCGGAAAACGTCTAGTGCGGCACGGGGCCGGCGGACTCGCCCGGTAACAGTTCGCACGGCCACAGTTCCTGCAGGTCGGTGACGGGCGTGCCATCCATCAGGGCCAGCAGCATGTGGATCATCTTCGCGCCGGCGCCGCGCGGGTCGGGCTGGACGACGGTGGTGACGTTGTGGCCGGCCAGGGAATCCTCCATCACGCCCCAGACGATCAGCGACATGTCGCGGCCGATGGCGATGCCCGCGTCGAGCAGGGCGCGCACGGCGCCCACGCCCGACATGTGGTTGTCGACGATGACGGCCGTGGGGCGGGGCGAGCGGGCCAGCAGGCGCTGCATGGCCTGGTAGCCGGCGCGGCGGTCGTGCGCGTTGTCGACCAGGTTGTCCGGGTCGACGGCGAGGCCGCCCGCCTGCATGGCGTGCTGGAAACTCTCGACGCGCTGGCGCACGAAGTTCAGGTCCGGCGTGGCGCTGATCAGGCCGATGCGCTGGTGACCCAGCTGCGCCAGGCGCTCGACGGCCAGGCGCATGCCGGCCTCGTTGTCGTAGTCGAACCACGCGTGCGGCTGGTTCAGCTGGGTGCGGCCATGCGCGACGAACGGCATGCCCTGCTGCGCCAGGTAGGCGATGCGCTCGTCGAACGGTTTGGTGCGGCCGACGATCAGGCCATCGATGCGGCGGCCCTTGACCATGCGTTCATAGGTGTGGAATTCGTTGGTGGCCGAGGCGGGCGCGATCATCATGTCCATCTGCTGCGCTTCCAGCGCTTCCGACATGCCGCCCACGATGTCGATGAACATGGGGTCGGCCAGGTCGTTCGGCATCAGCGGGTAGATGATGCCGACTATATTCGTGCGTCCCACGGCCAGGCTGCGCGCCATGGGATTGGGGCGGTAGCCGGCCGCCTGCGCGGCGGCCAGCACC
The DNA here is from genome assembly GCF_030587335.1 of Janthinobacterium sp. SUN176. NCBI lineage: Bacteria > Pseudomonadati > Pseudomonadota > Betaproteobacteria > Burkholderiales > Oxalobacteraceae > Janthinobacterium > Janthinobacterium sp. SUN176. The sequence goes on from NZ_JAPWIA010000001.1 coordinate 641,551, forward strand.
CGCTCGCGCGTGCGTTCGCTCACTTCCGGATAGCCATTCAAGGCGCGGCTGACGGTGGTTTCGGATATTCCTAGCGTTTTGGCGAGATTTTTGAGGTTCATGGATGCTGCGGTTGGGGTCTATCCAGGGTGGGTCGGGAGCGGTGCCGTGCGATGACGGGTAGTTTATCTGATAAATGCCGGATTGATCAGGGTCATGACAAGCGGCGGCGGCGCCCAAAAAAATACGCGGGCAAACCCAGGGGCGCCCGCGCTAAAAGAGGATACTGCTGAATCACTACATTGAAGCTGCCGGCCATCGCGTGCAGCGGCGAAATGGTGGGTCCGGATATTACTTGCCCCTGGATAAGCGGGCGGTGTTGCTGCCACCGGCAAGCGTCCGGGGACGCTTGCCAACGTTCTAGCGGCCTGCGATTACCACCAGGATTCCACTTGGAAACCGACGGAGCTGCCGTTGGTCTTGCCACCGAACACGCCGGTCGACGACAGCGCCGATTCCGCGGCGGCGGCCGACTGGGCTGCCTTGTTCCATTTGGCGTAGGTGTAGAAAGCGCGCAGCACGGGGCGCGACCAGAAGCTGTTGCCGGCCGACAGTTGCGGCGCGAAGGTCAGCTTGGTCAGGTTGCGGCTTTCGCCGCCTTCCGGCTTGACGATGTCATGGCCCAGTTCCACGGCCAGGCTGTAGTTGTCCGTGAAGTGGTAGACGGGACGCGCGCCGATCGACGTCCACTTGCTGCTCACGCCTGCCGATTCCTTGTCTTCGTAGACGAAGGTGCCCATGCCCGACCAGGCGCCTTTGGGCTGGATCATGATCTGTTCCGTCAGGCGCACGACCTTGTCATCCTTGTTGGCGCCCAGGCTGAAGCCGCCCGTGTTGGCGGCGCTGCCCTTGCCGTACTGCAATGCCACCTTGTTGAAGCCGCCGAGCAGATTGCCTTGCGTATGCATGATGGTCAGCAAGTGGCCGCTGGCGATGGGGGCCGCGCCTTGCGCATTGCGTTTCTGGTTGAATTGCAGGCCCAGGGTCAGTTCGCCATCCGGGTTGACCTTGATGCCGGAGAAGCGCAAGTCGTGGGACAGGCCCATGCGCTTGCTGTCGCCGTCATCGGCCGTGCGCACGATGGCGTAGGCCAGTTTGGCGGCGCCCAGGTCGATGTTTTCCAGGCCGGCGCCAGGGCCGCTGTTATTCCAGAAGTAGTAATCGGTGATGTGCACGTCCTGGCGGTCGTAGTAGCGCTTGCCGACCCAGGCGCGCGCTTCGGCGAAGGCGCCCGTGCCGATCTTGTCGGCGACGACGTTCATTTCGCGCCACGACGGGTCAGATTGCTCCCAGTCCTGGTTCTGGTTGACGGAGAACGCCACCAGGGTATTGATGCGGAAGGTGGTGCCGTTGGCTGCCTTGAAGGCTTCGCCGCCGAATTTCAGCTCGCCGTAGGTTTCGCACTCATTGCCCAGACGATACTTGGACGAGGCGCCGGCCAGGCCGAAACACGCTTCCTTGCCGCCTTCGCTGCTGGTGCCGAAGCCCGAGCGGATGTAGCCGCCGAAATCGATCGGCAGGGCGGCCTGGGCGGCCGAAGCGCTCAAGGCCAACGCCACGGCGGCAGGCAAAGTTTTCAAGAAATGTTTGTTCATTGCGTCTCCAGTGTTTTTATAGGTGTGGGATCGGTGCGCATAACTTCGCACAACCAAAGCGCTTTAGTTATGGTTCAAAGCGCTTTGAGTATAGTTCAAAGCGCTTTGATGAGTAAACTAGTTTTATCTTTGAAAACTTTTTAGGTGTTGCGGAGAAGCATCAAAGGCGGGCGGCGGCGCGTGGGCGCCGCCGGGTATGGCGGGGAAGGAGATGGTTGTCGTGGGAAAGCCGGGCCGCTTAGTTTGGCGTCTTGCAGGCGGGCAGGGCGGCCGTGTCCCGCGCGGCGTCGGCTGCATTCGCCGGATGGCGCAGGAAGGCGAGGATCAGCAGGGCCGACGCCGTGGTGATGCTGGCCAGAACATACAGCAAGTGGCGGAAGGCGGCGCCATAGGCTTGCGCCAGTTCGGCGGCGCCGGCCTGCGGCAACAACGCGCCCGCATGGCGCAGCTCGCCCAGCGCCAGGAAGGGCGCCGCCTGCTCCGCGCCGATGCCAGCAAGGCCGGCGCCGCCCAGCGCCGCCATGGTGAAGGTGCCCAGCAGCGCGCTGACGATGGCCAGCGCCAGCCCTTCGCCCGCCACGCGCGTCGTATTGAAGATGCCGGCCGCCATGCCGGCCCGTTCGACGGGCACGACGCTGATGGCCAGGCCGTCCATCAAGCCCCAGGGCAGGCTGATGCCGCAGCCGATCAGCAGTAGCGGCCCCAGCAAGGTGGCGGGCGACTGGCCCGGCGCGCAGGTGGAGAGCCACAGCAAGCCACCCGCCGCCAGCAGTAATCCGCTGGCGCAGATGTGCGCGGCGGCGAGGCGCTGCGCCGCCATGCCGGCCAGGATCGGCAGCACCAGCATGGGTGCCGACAGGGCGATCATCATGCGTCCCGCTTCCAGCGCGCTGTAGCCTTCGATGCCGATGAAGCGGGCCGGCAGCAGCACCAGCAGTACGACGAAGGAAAACGCGGGCGCGGCTGCCAGTAGTTGCACGCCGGCAAAGGCGGGCAGGCGGAACAGGGATAAATCCAGCATGGGCCGCGCCGCGCGCCGCTCCACGCGGATGAAGAGGGCCAGCAGCAAGGCCGCAGCACTGAACAAACCCAGGCTGGCGGCGCTGTTCCATCCACTGTCGGGCGCCTGCAGCAAGCCATAGGTAAACAGGGACAATGCGCCCGTAAACGTCAGGGCGCCGGGCCAGTCGACGCCCTGCGCTTGCGGGTCGCGCGATTCGCGCATGGCGCGCGCGGCGGCCAGCAGGGCGGCCAGTCCGGCCGCGGCCGTGGCGACAAAAATGGCGCGCCAGCCCGTGTGTGTGATCAAGGTACCGGCCAGGAAGGGACCGAAGGCGAGGCCCACGCCGAAGGCCGTGCCGATCAGGCTGAAGGCGCGCGCGCGGGCGGAACCGTCGAATTCCTGCGCCAGGGCCGCCAGTCCGCTCGACAGGGCCATGGCGCAGCCCAGGCCCTGCACGGCGCGCAGCACGTCGAGCCACAGGATGCCGGGCGCGGCCGAGAGCGCCAGGGCTGCGGCGGAAAACACGCCCATGCCCAGCAAGAACACGCGCTTGCGGCCATAGCGGTCGGCCAGCGCGCCGGCCACCATCAGGCAGCCGCCAAAGCTGAGCATGAAGGCATTCGTGATCCACGCCAGCGCCAGCGGCGTGCCGTGCAGGTCGGCGGCGATGGCGGGAATGGCGATGGCCGGCCCCGTAAAACTGAGCGGCATGCATAGCGCGGCCAGGCAGACGGCCGCCAGCACGAAGGCGCGCCGGGCCGGGGAGGCCGGCTTCATACGTTGATTGGTATCCATGGGAATGATTCCAGAAAGAGGGAATCCGATGATAATATGGACGTAATCAATGAAAAAGTGGCTCAAAATCCACTCATAACGGACAAATATTCCCCAATCAGGATGGCGAGATGACATGGATAATCTGAACGGCATTGCCGCCTTCGTGCGCGCGGCGGAAACGTCCAGTTATGTGGCGGCCGGGCGGCTGCTCGGGGTGTCGGCCTCGGCCGTGGGCAAGAGCGTGGCGCGGCTGGAAGAAAAGCTGGGCGTGCGCCTGCTCAACCGCAGCACGCGGCGCATCAGCCTGAGCAACGAGGGGGCGCTGTTTTTCGAACGCTGCCAGCGCATCCTGGCCGACCTCGGTGATGCCGAGGCGGAACTGTCGCACCTGGCCGAGGCGCCGCGCGGCAAGCTCAAGGTCAGCCTGCCCGTGATCGGCTACCGCATCATCCTGCCCCTGCTGGCCGACTTTACGCGCCAGTATCCGGAAATCGAGCTCGACCTCGATTTCAACGACCGCCTCGTCGACGTGGTGGCAGAAGGCGTCGACGTGGCCGTGCGCAGCGGCACCTTGACGGATTCGCGGCTGATGGCGCGCGAGCTGGGGCCGTTTGCCTTCGCCATCGTGGGCTCGCCCGCATATTTCGCCCGCCATGGCGTGCCGGCCACGCCGCGCGCGCTGGAAGGGCACGCTTGCGTGCGCTATAAATTCCCCACCACGGGAAAACTGCAGGAATGGGCGCTGCAGCGGGCCGGGGGCGACAGCGGCGGCGAGTTGCGCTTGCCGACCGCCTTGACCTGCAACAACATCGAAGCCTTGATCGGCGCCGCCACGCAGGGCGTGGGCCTCGCTTACCTGCCTGACTTTATCGTGCGCGACGCCATCGCGCGCGGCGAATTGCAAGCCGTGCTGGCCGGCTACCTGCTGCACTCAAGCAAGTTCTGGGTGCTGTGGCCATCGAGCCGCCACCTGTCGCCCAAAATTCGCGTCTTTGTTGACCATTTGTGTACCCACCTGCATTTTTCCGCGCCCCCTGCCGACCCTGCATCTTTCCCTTGATGCCCCTGGCCGCCGCGCCGGCGGCTGGTTGGGGAATATTCCTACCCCAAAGAGATTATTCCTAACACCGCGGAATTTATATTTGCTGCACCGCATCAGGCAATGCCGCACGGCATCAACTTATACCCTTCCTGAATACCGGTCATTCGTTATGGAAATTGCCATAAGGAATTTATTTATGTTAATTTCATATCTGTTTCTGCAACATTGCATCGGCTGGTCGCTTGCGGGAACATGTGCAGGATTAGGCGCCATAAGCGTGTAGTAACCAACAATTAAGGGATGGTAACCCCGTTCCGTTCAGGGAGTGTGCATGAAGACAGTCACTACGACATCGCCGGATCTGGCGCCAGCCGCGCCAGCGAAACCGGCCCGTAAAACGGGTCTGCTGCTTGGTGGCGGCGCACCAAATTCCACTTTGATCGCCGGCGCCCTGGCCGCTTTCCTCGACGAAGGCATCGAGTTCGACGTCATTTCCGCCTCGGGCGCCGGTGTGTTGATGGGTTTGCTTTACACGACGCCGCACGAGGCGACGCCGCGCCAGGCCTTGCAAAGCTGGGCCGACACGGGCGTGGCCGACAGCATTTACAAGATGATCCCGATCAACTACAAGGTGTTCCAGAAGCCGGGCATGCACGCGAGTACTTTCCGCGACGCCTTCCAGCCGCCGGCCAACAATCCTTTTTTTCAGGCGTTCCAGCAAACGTTTGCGGGCGTGCCCACGGCCTGGTCGGACTGGGGCAAGCTGATGGTGTCGTCGCTGTCGCCGTCGGACCTGTCGGCGAAAAGCCTGGGCCTGTGCGCGCACTTGCCCTTCCTGGAAAAGGCCGTGGATTTCTCGGGCGTGGCCCGCATGCGCCCCGATTTCTACATCAATGCCTACAACCTCAGCGAACATCGCATGCAAATCTGGGGCAAGCACGAAATCGAAGCCATCCACGTGCGCGCCGCGTTGTCGTTCCCGTTTCTGTATGCGCCCACGACCATCGCGGGCGACGATTACATCGAAGGCGCGGCGCTCGACACGCTCAATTTCGACCCGTTTATCGAAGGCAAGGGCGAGCACCATGACGCCGACACCCTGGTCATCCTCGATATCCTCGGTGACGAGCGCTTGCTGCGCAAGCCGCGCAACCTGTACGACGCCTGGGTGCGCTCCATCATCACGCCGCTGGTGAAGATTTCCAAGAGCGAGCTGCGCCTGTTCGAACTCGAGCACAACACGGACGCGCGCACGGGCCAGCCCAAGCGGCGCTTGCTCAAGCTCGACCTGATGGGCGGCATCCCGGAACAGCACTGGCCCGATACCCTGGACTGGTCCAGTTCGAACATGCAATTGCTGTTCGACGTGGGCCACAAGGCGGGCCTGGCGTTTTGCCGCCAGCATGGCGACTTGCTGCGCCGCACGCCTGACGCTTCCCCGCTGGCGGCCTAGCCACCGATCCCCGGCCACCTGATCGGCAGCTATTTATCCTGCCTGGCCTTGCCAGGCCACTCTTTTTACTGTGAAACACCATGAATATCACCAAGCAATTAATTCTGACTCTCACCATCGCCTTGCTGGCCCTGCTATTGCTGGGCGCCGGCGGCGCCATCCAGCTGCAGCGCGCCCAGGAGCGTTTTGACACGGTGCAAAACCGCATCATTCCCAGCATCCAGGGCTTGAATGCGGCCAAGGGTTTCCTGGCCGATTCGCGTCTGGCCGGCTACCGCCTGTCCGTGTTCTCGAATTTGGCCGACAAGACGGCGCTGGACAAGGCCGTGGCCGATGCCAACACGAATTTCGACAAGGTCATCACCACCTACCGCGCCGAGCGCCTGTACGACGCGACGGACAGCAAGATGCTCGATGCCGACCAGGCCGCCATGGAAGCCTACCGCCGCGCGCTCGTGCCATTCTTTGCCGCCGCCTACGCAGGCGACATGGATGGCGTGCGTGCCACCTTGCTGGCCGGCACGCCGCTGGCCATCACTGCCGCGGCCGCCAAGAAAAGCATGGATGACCATATCGCCTACAACAACAAGCTGGTCGATGATGTGAAGGCGGAAAGCCTGGCAGCCTACGATACGGCGTTCAACACCATGCTGGCCGTGCTGGGCGTGGCCGTGCTGCTGACGGGCGCGCTGGCCTGGCATATCTACCGCACCATCAGCGGCGGCCTGGGCGATATCGAACACACGCTGGAGCGTGTCAGCGCTTCGCTGGACCTGTCCGCCGCCATGCCCGTCGAGCGCATGGATGAAGTGGGCCGCACGGCCACCGCCTTCAACAAATTCCTCGAGCGCATCGTCGGTGTGATCGCCACCGTGCGTACGTCGGCCGATACGGTCAGCGTGGCGGCCGCGCAGATTTCCGCCGGCAACGCGGACTTGTCCGTGCGCACGGAGCAGCAGGCGTCTTCCCTGGAAGAAACTGCATCCAGCCTGGAAGAGCTGACCTCGGCCGTGCGCCAGAATACGGACAATGCACGCCAGGCGAACTCGCTGGCCGTGTCCGCTTCGGACGTGGCCCGCAAGGGTGGCGCCGTGGTGGCGCAAGTGGTGGGCACGATGGGCTCGATCAACGAATCGGCGAAGAAGATCGCCGACATTATCGGCGTGATCGACGGCATTGCCTTCCAAACCAACATTTTGGCGTTGAATGCGGCCGTCGAAGCGGCCCGCGCGGGCGAACAAGGCCGCGGCTTCGCCGTGGTGGCCACGGAAGTGCGCAACCTGGCGCAGCGCTCGGCGGCTGCCGCCAAGGAAATCAAGGGCTTGATCGAGGATTCCGTCGACAAGGTCAACACGGGCAGCGCGCTGGTCGACCAGGCGGGTGCGACGATGGAAGAAATCGTCGCCAGCATCCGCCGCGTTACGGACATCATGGGCGACATCGCCAACGCCAGCCACGAGCAAAGCGCCGGCATCGAGCAAGTGAACCAGGCCATCTCGCAAATGGACCAGGTCACCCAGCAGAACGCGGCCCTGGTGGAAGAGGCTGCCGCCGCCGCCTCCTCGCTGCAAGACCGCGCCGTCGAGCTGGTCGACGTGGTGGCCGTGTTCCGCCTGCGTGGCGACGCCCAGGCAAAACCGTTGAAAGTGGCAGGCGGCTTGCCGGCCCCGGCTTCCGCCTCAGCCAGCCGGCGCCTGGCGCTGCCAGGCCGCAGCGCCCGCGCTTAAGCTTGGAAATTACCCCGGTACGCCGGGGTTTTTCTTAGGTGACGGTGCTGTTCCATGGGGAATGTTGATGTTGGGATGGCAAGGGCAGGGCGCCGCCTGGTTCCGCGGCAGTCTGGGAGTATGCTTGCCTTTTACGAGTGTGAGTCTGCTTTCGCCCCATTGCGGTCGTTCAGCTTGAAGCAAAACCAACGGGCTAGGTATGCATTAGGACGCAACAGTACCTTGGGCGATCTCGGCGGCGTTACTGACAACATAATTTCGGCCATCTTCCTTTGCGTAAGAAAGATATCTTGCCAATTTGGGTGACTTGATATCCTTGAGCACCCAAAGTGCCATGATTCTTTGATACTCATGGCCGGATTCCCAAGCACGCTCGCATAGGTCTTCCGCATGGCTGGATCCAATCTGACCCAACGCCCGTAGAGCCATGCGGCTGACGTATTCCTTATCGTCCTCGACAAACTTCATCAAAGCTGACTCAGCGTCAATAAATTCGAAATTGCCGTTACCCAACTGTTTCGCAAACTGCCACCTAACGTCAGCGTCGTCAGACAACAGCGCATGGGGAAGCAAGAACATAAACCATTCGCTGCGGTTGGCCAGTTCCTCGACTAGTTCTTCCATCTCATTATCGCGACCGATTGCATACAGAATGTCTAAGATGTCTGTAGCGCCCGACGTTTGTGGTGGGCAAGAGTCCAGATGAGTCGTAAAAGACTGGTTCAGTTGTTGCCAATGGGCATAGTTACATTCCCATTCACCGGATCGCCCTTCGATAGGATGATAATTGGCGGCCCATGCCTTAAATCGAGCGACCTCTTCATGTAGTGAACTACCCATCAGTATCTCTCGGAAGTATTCAGAAACGTCTGTAAGACTATGCTTTTAAAGGACGTCCGGTTTTGGCCGAAGTCGGCCGCGTTACTCTGCCAACCCCAGGTCAACGTTGTTGGGGTCATGCCGCCTCAAACGATTATTTCCCGCTCAGCAGCGCGCCGAGCTTGTCCCGAGTTTCCTTCATGTCACCCAGGCTCAGCCCTTTCCTGAAGCTTTCGACGGCTTTTGGCTTGTCGCCCATGGCGGAATATAGATCGCCCAGGCAGTCATAGGTATTGGGATCATTCGGATAGTATTGCTCCAGCTGTTGGAAAAAGTAGGCGGCTCGCTCATATTGTTTGCGATTCAAGAAAGCATATCCGTTCTTGACCAGCTCAGCACTGTCCGGTTGGATGCGATAGCCCATCTTTTTCGCCAGCGCCTGATAATGGGCGGTGTGGCGCTGTACCACGTCAAAGCCAGGATTGTCTACCTGGCTTCTATAGAATTTCAAGCGGTAGTTGTCAAAAGTGAATCGCAAGGCATCATACTGCGCCTGTAGCGTCAGGGAACTGTGTGAATCGTCCGGATAATACTGTTGCCCCAGGCGCAAAGCCGTACCTTTGTGTTTGGCAAAATCATCGATCAGTTCGAGATTGGCCCGAATCAGCTCGGTGTCGCTGCTTTTATCCCTGCGCACCTGCTGGAGACTGGGTTTGGTTTCCAGATGATTGGCCATGGCAATGAACAGGGTCTTGCCTTCGTAGGACGGCTGGCCCAGCACGTTTTTTGCCTCTTTAACAACATGATGTTTGTTCCACCAGAGCGCGCCTTCCAGCGAGATATAGCTGTTAAACAGCTGCGGACGATGCACCAGAGTATGCACCACAGTCAAACCGCCCACGGAGTGCCCGACAAATGTGCGATACGGTGCACTACGGAACTTCGCGTCAATATGGGGGATCAGCTCTTTCTCTATATAGTCGAGAAATTGCTCCCCCTTGCCTTCGGAGTCCGGAAATTCCATATCCTTGCCGAAAGTAAGCTCCGCCAGCCTGTCGTCCTGCAGGATGCCAACGACAATCATCTTGGGCATCAGGTTTTCGCCACTCAGGTGTTCGATCACCGCTACCAGTGCTTGAAATTGATCCTTCCCATCCAGCACATAAATCACCGGATAACGTTCGGCGCCATCGGCCTTGTAGCCTTCAGGTAGATGAACCCATATCGTGCGCTCGGCCTTCAGGATGGCGGAGGGAATCGTTTGGGTAAAACCGATCGTCAAAGGACGAGGTTCTTGTGTGTTGCCGGTACAGGAAAAGAACAGTAGTGCAATGGACAGCAGTATTTTCTTCATCAGGTTCCACGGGATTGGATAGAAGGAACGTTCGCGCGGCAACCAATTGAAGCAAATAAACATGAAGCGCAAAGATTTACTAAGGTTGCCTTATTTGCACTAGTCTTGCAATGTGTCTTGCACTCGCCAATGTCGGCTTTTGGCCGAACTCGGTCGACAGCGCTCAGCATAGCAGCTTGTCCAACTGCAAAAATCACAGACTCTCACTCTCGCCTGAAGCCGCCCAAAAGCCGCCTGTCGCGTATCCTTCGAAGCTGACACTGTCCCGCGTGTCAAAATGATCGCAACGCCACCTTTTAAGGCCGAACCTGACGCCGCCAATGCACAAGGGCGGCGGCCCTATAACTTCCTTAAAGTGGCAGCTTGAAGACGCCATTCGCTGATGTCACCAGCAAGGCACCGTTGGCGTCGAATGCCAGCCCCATCGGCCGATTCAGGGCACCAGCGAAGGTGCCGAGCGTGTTGCCGGTCAATCCACGCGTGCCAGCCACCGTGGTGACCTCGCCGCTGGTACTAATTCTCCGTACAAGGTTGTTCTTCGTATCGGCGACATATACATTGCCAGCCTTATCAAGTGCGATGCCATGCGGCCCGTTGAAGCTTGCAGCGCTGCCTCTGCCGTCCGCGTCGCCGGCGACGCCAGTTGTTCCGGCCAGCGTGGTCACGACACCGGCTGGCGTGATCTTGCGCACATTGTGATTGAGCGAATCCGTCAGGTACAAATTGCCGCTGGCGTCAAAGGCTATCGCCCTCAGGTAGCCGAAGCGCGCCTGTGCCAAGCTGCCGTCGGCAGTGCCTCCGCTCCCGCTCCCCAGAGTGCCTGTCAGCGTAGTGACGTTGCCGTTGGCATCGACCTTGCGGACGGATTGATAGTCTGCGACGTATAAAGTAGCGTTGCCATCAATCGCAATCCCGTTGGTGCTGGAGAATCCTGCTTTGGCGCCCTGGCCATCAGTGGGCCGGCTCCTGTTTTCGTAACTACCGGCCAAAGTGGTCACGACTCCGTCATTGCCGACCCTGCGGATGGTGTTACGAATGGCGTCGGCTATGTAGGCGACGCCATCACTGCCTACAACGATACCGGCGGGCTGTGCAAATGTCGCCTGCGCGCCGGTGCCATCGCCCGAACTCAGGAAGGAGCCATGGCCCGGGTTGCCTGCCAAGGTGCTAGTGACCCCGACAGCGCTGACCCTGCGTATCAACTGATTGCCGGTATCAGCGACAAAGAGGGTGCCGTCGCTGTGCAAAGCGATCGCTTGTGGCCCGGCGAAGCGGGCCTCGCTGGCCAAGCCGTCTGTGACTCCAATGCCAGCATTGCTGCCGGTGATGGTGGTGACTTCCCCCGCTGGGGTAATCTTACGCACGCCATTGAGCTGCAGGCCGGGATTGGAATCTGACACGTATACATTGCCAGCGCCGTCCACGGCCAGCCCGTATGGCAAGTTGAATCGCGCAGCCGCACCGATGCCATCAGCCACGGCAGGACGCAGTTGTGAGGCGGTGCCTGCCAGCGTCGATACGACGCCTGCCGGGGTAATTTTTCGGATCGTATGATTTCCCTCGTCAGCGACAAACAGATTGCCCTGCTTATCGATGGTTAAGCCGTTCAGGGAGCTGAAGGTGGCCACCGCACCCGCGCCGTCGGCGAAGCCGTAGGCGCTGCCGCCAGCCAGCGTAGATACGATCCCGGCAGGGGTCAACTTGCGGATCCGGCTGCCAACGATGCCATTGATATTGCTGCCGGCATCGGCGACATAAATCGCTCCGGCGGTATCCACCGCGATGCCACTGATGCCGCCGAAACGCGCGGACTTGGCATCGCCGTCGGACGTACCATATGTCCGCGAGATGCCAGCCAAGGTGGTGACAGTGCCGTCAGGAGTGATTTTGCGGATGGAGGTCCCTCCGCCCACATAGACACTGCCGCTGGCATCCACAGTAATCGCCAGCATGGAGTCAAAGCTGGCGGCTGTTCCTTTGCCATCTGCCGCGCCGCAGCTGGAACTGCCGGCCAGCGTAGTCAACAGACCTGCGGGGCTGATCTTGTGTATCGCGCAGCCTTGGTCGGTCGCGTAAAAGTTTCCCATGGCATCACGTGTCAGCGAGACCACCCGCGACAGCTGCGCAGTGGCATCACCGGCGGCGGCTGTCAATGTCAGCATGTGTGACACGCCTTGTTGTGTCACCACCCGCAAATGACTGTCGTCTGCTCGGTCGGATAAGTAGATGGCACCATTGTCATCCACAGCGATACCTTTGATCTCGACGTGGTCATTGAAGCTGTTACCTGCTATGGCGCCCGCCAGCAATGACTTGCTTGCCACGGTCAGTTTGGCGGCGGAGCTGGTGATGCTTCCCGCGCTGTTTCGCACGATAACCGTCCACAGGGTGCCATTATCACTCACCTGCACTTGCAGCATGTATTGCGCGGAGGTGGCGCCAACCACGTTGCTACCGTTACGCTGCCATTGGTAACTAAGGGGCGCTGTGCCGGTGGCAGTCACGGAAAAAGTAACACTGCCGCCCTCAGGGGCAGAAATGCTCAATGGCTGGGCAGAAATAGATGGCGCGTTTGACGCCGCGGGGGTATTGGTGGGAGCGGAACCACCGCCGCCGCAGCTGGCAACGGCGGCCAAAAGCAGGAGGCTTATCAACTTGATGCAGGCCATAGGCAAATTTATTTTTCGCATTTCTGTCTTGAATGTTGGATTGAAGCGGATTGAGACATCTAGTGGGCCTACTACCAACTTCTTGTAGCTTGCCCCAACGTCAAAAAGCCAGCTACGAATAGCCCAGTCACAAGCGTATGAGTGTATTTCTCCATCACGTAACGTCTGGTATTGGCCGATTCCACACCTACGATTTCATCGCCGTTCCGTTGAGCTGGACCATCAATGCATCGAGCTTACGCTCAAGCTTCAAATTAGACGCCCCAATGAAATACCAGATGCAAGCGAAGTTCACGATTGGAATCAACGATAGAACTGTCCAAAGCACTGCGTTCCGTCCTTTATCCTTTGCTAGAAGATAAGCAGAAACTGCCATCATTAGCGACATGAATACTAGCGGAAGAAATGAGACAAGCACGTTTGGGGCGTTGTTTTCCATGAGTTTTATCTAGGTTGGATGGTTTAAATACGTTGGGAAGTCGACTTAGCGATACGTCCGAGCAACCTACTTTAATGCTCCTGAACGGTTGCTTCTGGATGATAGCGGCACCAGAGCATAGCGGATTGCTAAGCAGAAAGACTCACAAATTGTCACGCTGCCGTGAATGACCGCTTGTGGCCGATTGCGGACGAGCGCCTAAGCCGTGAACAGCCGATATGCGAGGAATACAATGACTGCGACGATGAGGCCGATTCCACAGTAAGTTGAGTACATCATGAACTTGCCCTCAGCGCTCCCTTCCTTGCTGAGCTTCGAATAATATGCCCAGGCATCGCCTGGTTCATATGCCTTTTTCTTTCGATGCTTGTAGTCGATGATTTGGTTCGGTATTCCAAAAACGATAGCAAACAACAACACAGCAATTTTAAAAAATATCATACTTTCCCGAGATTAGTCTCGCCTGTCCAGTTGATGTCAAGCTAACCTGCTGACGAGATGAATGAACGGTGGTGATCGCCAACAGCAGTCCAATAGAATAATAAATTACCAAGTGGAAAAAATCACGCATTGTCACCGCAACGTGAATGGCCGCTTTTGGCCGGTTACTGACTGAATCACCCGAAGGCGGCATAGTTCTAAGCGTCAGTTGTCTTCACAGCATTTGCCAAGTGGCTTCGTTTATGTTTTTTTGAGAGCGACACACCCACAATCCAGGATATGGAAAATGCCGCTAAAAGCCTTCCAAAGGCCTGAGGGTTATTTGCCAATGCTGGCAGAGCGGCAATGGCTAGCGATAGCCAGTTGTAGACAGAGGCGCCGTTTACAGCGTTTCTTCCCAAGTGCTTGTTTAGCACTTCTCCCAAGCCATGGAAGGCCCATGCAACAAACGGCGTCAGAAACATTAATAAGGTGGTGGCAGCTTTTGGTTCCATGTGTTTTTCGTATTCAATTTTGAGAGGCTGCTCTTGGCCTGACTCGGTTGTTAATCAAAGATAATTCGCTGTCCCACTTCGAATTCATTTTCGTGGCAGTAAAACAGGATAAGCGGCGTGTCGTTCGAATAAACCATCGCGTCGTCACGTGAAGGGACAAAAATATCCGACCAATTCTCGACCAGGAACACACTGCTGCACAAGAAACATTCGTCTTCTCCAAATACCACCACGACTTGCTGGTTTCCCGGCACACGGGCACGTAACCATTTGCTTGCGATGGCCGCATCCTCTCCGGATGCGAACCGCTCGATCGCGTCAACGGTGTTAGCGTTCAGGCCGAGATGCGTCTTCGAGTCGTGAAGGCCTGCTATCTCATAGGCGCGGCGGGCATCCTCGGCATTCAGCCAGGCGATATCCGCTGAGTGATGCTGTAGTTCTTGAACCCGCCAATGTGCTGTGTTCATCATTTCTCAAAGTTTCATATGCTCGTGGTTATGGCGAGCAGCGCGGTCGAATCCGGTGCATCGCTTGATCCTGGCACCAAACAAGGCTGTCGTCATGGCCCGGCTTTATCTGCGACCAGTATAACCAGAATCTAATTCTATTGGCATGATAAAAAAACAGTGTATCCTTCAATTCCAGCAGATATATTTTTTGTCGAGGCAAAGAAAAAGCTGCGGCATTTGTTCCTGCTGGCGGAGTATCTTTGAATTGGCGCAATGGCATGGCGATATTGCGTGATGAATGCTATGCCGCAGGCCAATATGCAGACACCGCGCGGCGCCGGATAGCAGACCCAGTTACTTTTACACAATGATAGGGAGATTCCCAATTGATGCAAATCAAAGAAAGCATCCACATTGCAGTCCCGCCCAAGGTCGTCGACCAGATTTGGAGCGAGGTCGACCGATGGCACCTGTGGGATCCGGACACAAAGCAAGCCCGGCTTAATGGGCCGTTCGCGGTGGGGACGCATGGCAGGATCGTTCCCAGCAAGGGCATGGGCATTCCGCTGCTGGTCACGGAGCGCACTGCCGGCCGCTCGTTCACCGTTGAGGGCCACATCCCCCTGTTCCGCATCCACTTCGAACACACGGTTGCCGCCGTCAATGGCGGATCGGAAGTCGTTCACCGCGTGTGGTTTACGGGAGCGCTTGCCTTTCTGTTCGGACCAGGCGTTGCCAGGCAAGTCAGGGACGGGCTTCCCAAGACGATGCTTTCGCTGAAGGCCTATGCCGAGAAGCGCAACGAAACACTCCATGATGGCGAGGCGGGCAGGGCGGATGCGACTACAGCCTGATAGATAGTTTCCCCTCGTCAATTCCTTGCAAAGCACTGCAGCAAATTAACGTGCCGTTCCCGTCATGATGGAATACAATTCTTGCGTGGCAGCCAGCTTGCCTGGCAAGGCCGGGCACGGCACCACGCTTTGACCTCGGAAAGATGTTGGCTTATGACTCTGCAGTTCCCCCAGCGAACGGCGCCTTGCGCGCCATCCACGCTCCGCCTTTCACGCAAGCCCCTCGTTTCCCTGTTCGTCCTGACGTTTTCGTGCCTGCTGCTTACGGCGCCCGTCACGGCGGCCACGCCAGCCAGCGGCAGCGTCATGCTGGAAGAACTGACCAGCACGGAGTTGCGCAGCCGTATCGACCATGGCGCCACCACTGTGCTGGTGCCGATTGGCGGCGTCGAGCAGAGCGGGCCGTACATCGCGCTGGGCAAGCACAATGTGCGCGCCGGGCTGCTGGCGCGGCAGATTGCGCAAAAGCTGGGCAATACCATCGTCGCGCCCGTCGTTTCCTACGTGCCGGAAGGCAGTATTGCTCCGCCGGCCGGCCACATGCGCTTTGCCGGCACGATCTCGATACCGCCAGCCGCCTTCGAAGCCGTGCTGGAAGGGGCGGCCGCCAGCCTGCGCCAGCATGGTTTCCGCGACATCATTTTTCTTGGCGACCATGGCGGCTATCAAAAGAACGAGCAGAACGTGGCGAATAAGCTCAACCGCGCCTGGGGCAAGGCTTCCACCGGCAAGGAAGCGCGCGCTTATGCCTTGCTCGATTACTATGACATCACGCAATCGGCCTATATTGCCGAATTGCAGAAGCGCGGCCACAGCAGCGCCGAGATCGGCCTGCATGCCGGTTTGGCGGACGCGGCGCTGATGCTGGCGACGGACCCGTCGCTCGTGCGCAGCGAGGCCATGGCCCACGGACCCAAGCCTGGCGTGGCGGACGGCGTGCGCGGCGACGCGACCCGTGCCACGGCTGAACTGGGTCAGATCGGTATCAAGCTGCAGGTGGACACCTCGGTGGCTGCCATCAGGCAACTGCTGCAACGACCTAAATAATTCCGCTGGAAGTGCTGAACTTCCGGCTTTTGCAACGAAACGACGCGAAATCACATGAAAAAATCTCAACGACGCACCATCGTCACCTTGTCCGCCCTGGCTGCCGCACTGGCCGGCCTGGGCGTGGCCAGCCAGGTCATCGGCGCCAGTACGCCGGCCCCGGCCGCCGCAGCGCCGGCCGCCGCCTATTCGCCGCTGCCGGGCATGCCGCCGCTGGTGGACCCGAAAAACGTGTATGGCAGCATTGCCAGCAGCAATATGAGCCCCGTCGTCAAGGATCACTTGCGTCGGGTGTACGTGCCCAACTTGCGCTCGAACGACGTGTATGTGATCGACCAGGACAGCCTGAAAGTGGTGGACAAGTTCAAGGTCGGCAGCGGCCCGCAGCACGTGGTGCCGTCGTGGGACTTGCGCACCCTGTGGGTGGCGAACAATGCCGAGCGCACGGACAAGGGCAGTTTGACGCCGATCGACCCGTTGACGGGCAAGCCGGGCAAGGAAGTGCCCGTCGATGATCCCTACAATATGTATTACACGCCGGACGGCAAGTCGGCCATCGTCGTGGCCGAAGCGCGCCACCGCCTCGATTTCCGCGATCCGAAGACCATGGCCGTGCAGTATTCGATCGACACGCCCCAGTGCGGCGGCATCAACCATGCCGATTTTTCCAATGACGGCCGCTACGCCATGTTCACCTGCGAATTCGACGGCACCATCGCCAAGATCGACCTGGTGGGCCGCAAGGTCGACGGTTATTTGAAACTGCAGATGCCGGCCAAGCGCTTTGCCGAGTCCGGCCCCGTGGGCGGCCCGGCGAATGAAATCTGCAGCGTCAAGAAGGGCATGCCGCAAGACATACGCATCTCGCCGGACGGCAAGAAATTCTTTATCGCCGACATGGACGCCGACGGCGTACACATCGTCGATGGCGCCACCCTGAAGGAAATCGGCTTCATCCAGACGGGCGTGGGCGCGCACGGCCTGTACCCCAGCCGTGATGGTAAAAAGTTGTACGTGGCCAACCGCGGCACGCACCGCATCCATGGCAAGCCGAAGGGCAAGGGCAGCGTCAGCGTGATCGACTTCGCCACGGAAAAAGTCGTGTCGAACTGGCCGATCCCCGGCGGCGGCAGCCCCGACATGGGCAATGTGAGTGCCGATGGTAAATACCTGTGGCTGTCCGGCCGTTTCGACGACGTGGTGTACCGCATCGATACCAACAGTGGCGACGTTTCCAAAGTGAAAGTCGGCCAGGAGCCGCACGGCCTGACCGTGTGGCCGCAGCCGGGCCGCTATTCGCTGGGCCATACTGGCAACCTGCGCTAGGCGAGGCGCGTGGCGCTCCCTGGAGCCGCGGTGCCGGGTCTGCAGTTATGCTTGCCTAAAAAGCAATGTTGGCGCATACTGTATTCCCCATTCCACTACCTTCAGGGAGCACCAGCATGATTCTTGATCACATCGGTTTGAATGTCAGCGATGCACAGGCCAGCAAGGCCTTCTTTTCGGCCGCCCTGGCGCCTCTGGGCGTATCGGTGGTGATGGAAGTGCAGGGCTGGGTCGGCCTGGGCAAGGATGGCAAGCCCGATTTCTGGTTCGGCGTGGGCGGCGCGCCGCATGCCGGCATGCATCTCGCCTTCGCGGCGGACAACCGCGCCCAGGTGGACGCGTTTTACCAGGCCGCGCTGGCCGCGGGCGGCAAGGACAATGGCGCCCCCGGTATCCGCGAAATCTATCACCCGAATTACTACGGCGCCTTCGTGCTGGGCCCCGACGGTCACAATGTCGAAGCCGTCTGCCACCGTCCCGAACCTTGACGCCGGTCATTACCTGAAGAGAGCAGCATGAAGCACAGCGCCACCCTGTTTGCCGACGATGCCGGCCACTATGCCTACGTGAAAGCGGGCTTTTCCTGGCCGGCTCTTTTGCTGGGCTCGTTCTGGGCCGTCGCCAAGCGCCGCTGGTGGCTGTTGCTGCTCATGCTGGTCATGGATGCCTGCCTGTGGTTTGGCAGCCACCTGGCCACCGAACTGCGCATCGGCCCGATGATGCTGCTGATGGCTGCCGCGGAGCTCAGTTACCTGCTGGCGCGCGGCTGGTATGGCAACCGCTGGCTGGAAGCTTCGCTGCGCAGCCGTGGCTACAAGCCCGTCTTGCCGGGCTGAGCGTGCCTGGCACAGATTTCCCGTCACGTCACTGACGTTTGCCAAAGGCAAGCCGTCCAGCCAAAACTTTCTGCGCAGCCTAGCGCACCTTTGATCCAGATCATCCCTCAACTGCGGTGCTCACGTAGCCTTGGGACTCGCGTTGCAAAGCATCGTCCCACCAATCGGATATGTTTTTTCGCGTTTCGTGGCGTAGCCCGGCCGTCTTCCTCACCGTTCGACAGCCGGTGGTGTCGCCATCTGTTTATGTCCACCCAACCGCTATCTAATGAGGAACTCCATGTATCCATATTCCCGTAGTGTTACCCCCGCCGCCAAAAACCACCTGGAAGCGCAACTGGCTTTTTTCAATGGACTGTCGAAGTCGCTGTTCCAGTCGGTGCAGCACTTCAGCGACCTGAACATGCAACTGGCGCAAGGCTTGCTGGAAGAAACCGCAGTCACCAGCCAGAACCTGCTGACGGTCGAGCGCGCTGAAGATGTGTTCCAGGTGGCTGCCGCGGCGGGCCAGCCAGCCGCCGAGCAACTGCGCAAGTACCAGCAACAGGTGTCGCGCCTGGCAGCCGATACGCAGGTCGAACTGGCCAACGTGGCAGAGCGTCATGTGAATGAAACGAGCCGTACTGCCAAGGCGCTGGCCGAAGAAGTGGCCCGCACGGCGTCGGAAGAAACGGAGAAAAACGTGCGCAAGCAGCAGGAAGCCATGCAGCGCATCGCTGAACCGTTCCAGGCCTATCAGCAAAACGGCGCCAGCCGCGACCAGCAACGGGGCGCGCAAAGCCGTGACGGCCAAAGCCTGCAAAGCGGCAGCCACCAGGGCAGCCAGCAGTCGGCCGGCAGCGAAGGCTCGGCCAGCGGCAGCGTATCGCAAGCGGGTTCCGCACAAAGCAAGAGCAGCAGCGCCAGCCGTAAAGAGTAAGCACGCGGCTGCTTGCGGCTGAGCCGCTTCGCGAGGGCCGAGCCTTGAGCTGCGGCCAGCCGGTACGCAGCATCGTGCCTCCTGGTTTGGGCAGAGCGCCCGCCCTTCACGGGGCGGGTGTTTTGTCGTATGCGTGCAGTTCAGAGGCCGGCGTGGCCGCGCCAGGTGAGCGGGTGGGCACGGTGATGCTTGCCGGCACGGCTGTCTTCGGCGAGACGGCGGACAAGACCGCGTCACCGCTCCCGCTGTTGGCGTCGATGAAGGCGCTGACGGCGTCCAGGGTGGGCGCCAGCCTGCGCAAGGGCGCTGCCAGCGTGGCGACCAGGGTGGCGTGACCCACGTGGTCGAAATACGTTTCCGTCACGGGCCTGGCAAGCGTCCGCAAGGCCTTGGCCAGACCGCCCGTGTTGCGTCGCGGATCGACCAGTTTATCCTGTCCGGGCAGGGGGGCGATCAGCAGGGCGGGCGGGGCTTCTGCCGTCACGTGGTGGATGGGCTGCGACGCGGCGGGCGTGTCCGGGTAAAAGAAAACGGGCCGGGTGGTGGTGTTTTCGATCGGCAAGAAATCATAGGGGCCGGCCAGGCCTATCCAGCCCCGCAAGTCGTGCGGGTGCATGCCATGGCGCGCCAGCAGGCTGGCGTCGAGCGCTACCATCGCCGCATTGTAGGCGCCGGCGCTATGGCCCATGACGAACAGGCGCGTCGGGTCGCCGCCGTGGCGGCTCGATTCCATCGCGGCCCAGGCCACGGCGCGGGCCGCATCCTGCAGGATTTCGGGATAGTGCACGTCCGGATACAGCCGGTAGTCGGCGATCACGGCCAGATAGCCGCGCGCCGCCAGCGCATGGCCCACGAAGGCATAGTCGGCGCGCTCGCCCGTTGTCCAGTTGCCGCCATAAAAGAACACCACCACGGGCACGGGGCCCGTGCGGATTTTGGGGGCGTACACGTCGAGCTTTTGCCGTGGCAGGGGGCCGTAAGCTAGGCCGCGCGTCACGTGCGAGGCGCTGCCGGACGAAAAGGCATTGATGGCCATCAAGGGCGAGCAGGCGGCAAGGCCGGCAGCCAGCGGGATGGCCGCCAGCAAACCGAGCAGGGTGGTGCGCAGGATCGTCATGCCAGCTCCTGATGGTGAGGGTTGATGCTTGCAGTGTAGGCCAGGCAGGGCAGGGCGCACACGGGGAAGTTGCTGTATAGCATAGATAAATGTGGCATGCGTCAATCAATCCTGCAATAGCCATTTGCGCGCCGTGGCGATGACGGCGTCCGACAGGGTGCGCGTGAGCGGGGTCTGGATATCCCAGGCATGCCAGGTCAGGGGCACGTCGAGCGCCTGTCCGGCCGCCACGTCGACCAGCCTGCCGGCGGCCAGCGCCGTTTCCGCCTGCAGCAGGGGCACCATGCCGTAAGCATAGCCCGCTTCGATGAAGCGCACGAAGTCGCGCGCCGAACCGAGCACGTGGTGCGGATAGCGGCCCGTGTAGCCGAGCCGGTGCTGCAGGTAGCGCTCGTGCAGCGCATCCTTGCTGCCGAACGTGATGGCGGGCGCCTGGCTGACGGCATCCACCGTAAATCCATGGGGAAACCATTGCTGCGCGAACGCGGGCGAGGCCACGCACAGGTAGCGCATGCCGCCCAGCGGCGTGGCCGTGGTGCCGGCCACCAGGTCGTTGGCGCTGGTGACGCAGGCAAATACGCGCCCTTCGCGCAACTGGCTCAGGGTGTGGTCCTGGTCGTCGAGGCGGATATCGAGCAGGCAGGACGGCGGCGACAGCAGCGGCCCCAGCGCTTCCGGGATCCAGGTGGCGGCGCTGTCGGCGTTGACGGCGATGGCCAGTTCCGGCAAATGCGTGGTGGGGCCGGGCTGGGCGTCGAGCGCCGCTTCGAGCAGCTTGACTTGCCGGTAATGGGCGATCAGGCGCTGGCCCGCTTCCGTGGGCAGGGGCGGGTGGCTGCGGATGATCAATAAAGTGCCTTCCAGGTTTTCCAGGGTGCGGATGCGCTGCGACACGGCCGGCTGGCTGATCGCCAGCGCTTGCGCGGCCTTTTCAAAGCTGCCCAGGCCGATCACGGCGTCGAGGGCGGCCAATCCACGGTAATCGACGACGCGCATAAGTTTCTCTTATATATGGTTAGAATCATTCATTATACTTATATTTACTTTTTCTTTACACTGTTGAAATAGGGTAACAACTCCACTCTCCCGCGCGGTCCTGCTGGTACCGCTACACCCTCCACCTACCTTTGATGACTTTGCCGTTGCCGGCAGAGCGTGGGCGGCCGTGCGCGTGATGGAAAGCAATAAAGGAATCGATATGGACAGCGCAATCTTCTTGAAAGGCATGGGGCTCGGAGCGAGCCTGATCGTTGCCATCGGCACGCAAAACGCCTTCTTGCTGAAACAGGGCTTGAAGCGCCATTACGTGCTTACCTGCATCCTGGTCTGCCTGGTGTGCGATGCGATCTTGATCACGGCCGGCGTGGCCGGCATGGGCACCTTCATTGCAGACAACCCCAATTTCTTGCTGTGGGCCAAGGCCGGCGGCGCCACCTTCCTGATCGCGTATGGCTTGCGTGCCGCCAAGTCCGCCTGGCGCCCAACGGCCTTGACGGTGTCGGCCGCCAAGTCGCCGGAAGGCTACTGGGCCGTGATCGGCGCGGCGCTGGCGTTCAGCCTGCTGAACCCGCACGCCTTCCTCGATACGGTCATCCTGCTCGGTTCGATCGGCGGCCAGCATGAAGGCGTGGGACGCTTTTACTTCGCCGGCGGCGCCATCATGGCTTCGGCCCTGTGGTTCTTCCTGCTGGGCTTTGGCGCCCGCTACCTGGCGCCCGTGTTTGCCAAGCCCATGGCCTGGCGCGTGCTCGACGGCATCATCGCTCTCGTCATGTGGGCCATCGCCGCCTCGCTGTTTCTGTAATCAGCGGGTCAGGAAGGCCAGCACGCGGCTGGCCAGCTGGCCATACGGCGGCCACAGCAGTTTCAACGCACTGTAGCGGGCCTGGTAAAACACGGGCCGCAGCTTGCTGAAGGTGTGAAAGCCTTCGACGCCGTGGTAGTGGCCCATGCCGGACTCGCCCACGCCGCCGAAGGGCAGGTCGTGCTGGCCTACGTGGTACAGGGCGTCGTTGACGGACACGCCGCCCGACATCACGCGGTCGATCAGCAGCTGCACCGTGTCTGTTTTGTTGCTGAATGGATAGATGGCCAGCGGCCGTGGTCCCGTATTGATGCTGTCGATCACGGTGTCCAGCCTGGCATAGCCGCGCAGCGGCAGGATGGGGCCGAAGATTTCCCGCGTCAGCAGCAGGCTGTCCTCGGGCGCGTCGAGCACGATGTGCGGCGCGATCTTGCGCGTGGCCCGGTCGTAGGCGGGCCCCGGCAACAGCGAAATCACTTGCGCGCCCCGTGCGCGCGCTTCGTCGAGCGCCTGCAGCAGGCGCTCAAAGGCGGCCTCGTCGATGATGGAGGTGTAGTCGGGCGTGTCCAGCCGCGGGTAGCGCGTGGGCACGATGGCGCGTGCGTGTTCGACGAAGGCAGGAATGCTGGCCTCGGGCAGCCAGGCGTGGTCGACGCACGTGCAGATTTGCCCCGCGTTCAGGAACTTGACGAACAGGATGCGCTCGGCTGCCGTGCGCACGTCGAAATCGGCGCAGACGATGGCCGGCGCCTTGCCGCCCAGCTCCAAGGTGACGGGGCACAGATTGCGCGCGGCGGCCGCCATGACGGCGCGGCCCGTCTGGCCGGAACCCGTAAACAGCAGGTGGTCGAACGGCAGTTGCGAAAATTCCATACCCACGCCGCCCGTTTCGTCAAAGAACTGCAGCTTTTCTGCTGGAAAGTAGGCAGGCATGGTGTCGATCAGCAGCCGCGCCAGGTGGCGCGAGTTTTCGCTCATCTTGACCATGGCGCGGTTGCCGGCGGCGAAGATATAGGTCAAGGGCACCAGGCTCAGGTTCACGGGAAAATTCCACGGCACGATGACGCCCACCACGCCCAGCGGCTGCGGCATCACGCGGTTGCGGGCGCCGGGAAAGCTGCGCCAGTCCACGCCGCGGCGCTGCGGCCGCATCCATTTTTTCAAGTGTTTTAATACATGGGCTATGCCGTCGATGGCGGGAAAAATCTCCGCCAGCAAGGTTTCGTGCCGGGAACGGTTGCCGTAGTCGGCGCTGATCGCCGCGCACAGCGCGTCTTTATGGTCGCGGATGAAGCGCTGCAAGGTGTGCAGGTCGCGTTTGCGCTCGGCCAGGGTCGGCACGGGGTGGGCCAGGCAGGCGGCGCGCTGCAAGCGCAGGGCGGCAGTCAGTTCGGTGCTCAATTCCATGTTTTCTGCGACATCAGGCATTGTTTTCCTTGGCAGGCCCGGCAATGTGCGCGCCGTTTCATCACACGTTTCAGCACACTATAGTGGACTCTGCGGACAAGTGCCGCCAGCGTGCCGACGGCGCTGCACGATACGCCGTAAAATGTCCGGCAACTGTACGCTACTCTTTCCAGGAACGCCATGACCTCGACCACGCCAGACTCCCTGCACATCGTGTGCCCCCATTGCGACGCCGTCAACCGCTTGCCGGCGGCACGCCTGATTGAACAGCCCACCTGCGGCAAGTGCCAGAAGGATTTGTTTACGGGCCAGCCCGTGGACCTGGCCAGCGCCCGCTTCCTCAAGCATATCGAACGCAGCGACATTCCCGTGCTGGTCGACTTCTGGGCGCCGTGGTGCGGTCCGTGCCGCAGCATGGCGCCATTCTATGTGCAAGCCGCCAAGACCCTGGAACCCGCATTTCGCGTCGTCAAGGTGAATACGGAAGCGTCGCCGGACCTGGGCAGCCGTTTCAATATCCGCAGCATTCCCACGCTGGCCCTGTTCCGCAGGGGCGTGGAAGTGGCGCGCCAGCCGGGCGCCATCGATGCGCAAGCCATCATCGCCTGGGCGCGCGACAAGGCGCGTTTCTAAACGCACAGGAAAACCATCACAGTTTTCCATTTGACATTTAATATGGCGCCATATTATATTGCGCCATATGATAAAGCTCGAACAGAAATACACGGCCTTGCTGGGCGACGTGCAGCGCCGCGCCAGCGGTCTCGACATGGCGCAGTCCACGGCGCGCTTGCGCCTGTGCTTTGAAGTGCTGGGCCTGGCCTCCGCCATCGATGGCGATTGTGCCGCGCGCCTGGGCCGGCATGGACTATCGGAAGGCAAGTTCGTCTTGCTGTCCCTGCTGCGCGACGTGCCCGGCGGACTGTCGCCGCACGAGCTGGCCGAGCGGGCCGGCGTGACGCGCGGCACCATCACGGGCTTGCTCGACGGCCTGGAACGCGATGGTTTCCTGGCGCGCCACGCGGACCAGGCTGACCGGCGCAAGCTGCTGGTGCGCCTGAGTGCCAAGGGAGAAGCAGCCGCTGCCACCCTGGTCGACGAGCACGCGCAATGGATCGCCAGCCTGTTTGCCGACTTCACGCAGCAAGAAATGCAGTTGCTGAGTGCGCTGCTGGAAAAAGCCTGGCGCAAGACGGATAGAGGTGAAATGCAGGGCGCGCCATGAGCCGCGGCGTCGCCGACATCGCTCCCGCGCGCCTGGCCTTGCTGAACGAGGGAAGTGTGGCCAGTACCACCCTGACGGAAGGGCTGGCCATCGATTTCAGCGTGCTGCTGGCTGCGGCCGTGCCCGCTATTGGCGCCGCTCGGCTGGATCGGATGCATGAGCATGCCGCAGCCGGTATCACCCGGCGCATGGCGCTGGCGGCGCAATTGCTGCTGGAAGCCAACGCCGACCTGGCGCTGCTGCAAGCCCATGCTTCCGACACGGTACGGGGCTGGGTCTGCTTTGCCATCGCCGCCCAAACCGGCTTGACCTTGCCGCAACGGCTGGCGGCCATGCGACCGCTGGCCGACGATGGGCATTTCGGCGTGCGCGAATGGGCCTGGCTGGCGCTGCGGCCCCATCTGGCGGAGAGCCTTGACGAGGCCATTGCCTTGCTGGCGCCGTGGACGGCTGACCCGTCGGAACACCTGCGCCGTTTCGCTTGCGAAGCGCTGCGTCCGCGCGGCGTGTGGTGCGCGCATATTGCCCGGTTAAAAGAACAGCCGCAGCTGGCCTTGCCCGTGTTGCACGCCTTGCGCGCCGATCCGGCCGTCTACGTACAGGATTCCGTGGCCAACTGGCTCAACGATGCGGCCAAGAGCCAGCCGGACTGGGTGCGCAGCCTGTGCGCGCAATGGCTGCTGGACAGTGCCAATGCCGCCACGCAACGCATCTGCAAGCGGGCCCAGCGCTCGCTGGTCTGACGATTGATCACTGAAGGAGAAACCATGCATTATCTGTTGGAACTGTACAGCCCGAAACCGGCCTGGCTGGCCCTCGACGCCGCCGCGCGCCAGGCGTATTTCGGCACGGTGGGCACCGGCATGGCGGCCTTGTCCGGCACGGGCGCGGAAGCGCTGGCCATGGGCGCCGTCGATGGCGGCAAGCTGCATGGGGCTGCCCAGCAATTTTATGCCGTCTGGCGCTTCCCGGATGAGGCGGCACTGGACGCCTTGCTGGCCGGCATCGCCGCCACGGGCTGGCATGATTACTTCGACACCATCAATGCGGCGGGACCGGCCGTGGATTTTCCTGCCCACCTGGCGCAACTGGCCGGGGTCTAAGCGTACGCCGTTTTCCTTGCTGCTGCGGTAAAGTTGGCATTTTCATCCGACCATTGACGTTGATGCCAATCAAACAGCTGTCCATTTTGATGCTTGCCCTGGCTCCCATGCTGGCCTCGGCCATTCCTGCCACCCCGCAAGCCCTCGTCGTCGCCGCCCGCAAGCAGGTGGGCGTGACCCTGCAGTACGACTCGCGCTACGAACGGCTCGCCTATCCGGGCGGCGACGTGCCGATGGAACGGGGCGTGTGCACGGACGTGGTGGTGCGCGCCTACCGCCAGCTGGGGCAGGATTTGCAGGTGCTGGTGCACGAAGACATGCGCAAGGCGTGGCAGGTGTACCAGCAGCAGGGGCGCTGGCAGATGAAGGGGCCGGACCGCAATATCGACCACCGGCGCGTGCCGAACCTGGGCACCTACTTTGCCCGCCATGGCACCAGCTTGCCGCCAAGCAAGGAAGCGAACGCTTACCGCGCGGGCGACATCGTCACCTGGCGCCTGCCGGGCAACCTTACGCACATCGGCATCGTCAGCGACAAGCAGTCGTGGGGCGGCGTGCCGCTCATCATCCACAACATCGGCGAGGGCGCGCGCGAGGAAAATATTCTATTCAGCTATCCCATCACGGGACACTATCGTTGGCAACCGCGCTGAGGGGCAGGGGAGCGATCTCTTGCAGGATCGCCAGCACCTGGGCCAGCGCCGTGTCGATATCGAGCTTGTCGATGGCGCCGTAGCCGAGGAACAGGCCTGCGTGGCGTGCCACGCCGTGATAAAAGCCCGATAGCGCATACAGGCTGATGTCGGCCAGGCGCGCGCGGCGCAGCAATTCGGCGATGTCGAGCGGCGCCTGGGCCAGGGCCGCCACGTGGAAGCCGGCGCTGGCGGGCACCAGGCGGAACCACGGCGCCAGCGGGCCGTTGAACCAGTGCTGCAGCCGTTCGCGCCGCCCCGCATAGATATCGTGGCAGCGGCGGATATGACGCAGCAGATGGCCGTCGCCGATGAACTTGGCCAGCGCATGCTGGCCCAGGCTGGCCGTGTGGCAATCGCTCAGGTATTTCACCGTTTCCACGGCGGCCACGATAGCTTGCGGCAGCACAACATAGCCGAGCCGCAATTCTGGCAGCATGATCTTGGAAAAGCTGCCCACGTGCGCGACGATGCCGTAGCGGTCCATGCTTTGCAGGGAATCTTCGGGCCGGCCTTCGTAACGAAAGGCGCTGTCGTAGTCGTCCTCGATGATGATGGCGCCCAGCTGCTGCGCCCGCTCCAGCAAGGCATGGCGGCGCGCCATGCTCATCGGCATGCCCAGCGGAAATTGATGCGCGGGCGTGACATAGATCAGCCGCGTGCCGTCCGGGATTTGCCCGACGATGAGGCCATCCTCGTCCACGTCGATGCCCACCACGCGGGCGCCCTGGCTGGCGAACACGGCGCGCGCCACCGGGTAGCCGGGTTCTTCCACGGCAACCGTGTCGCCTGCTTCCAGCAAGGTCAGCGCCAGCAGGTGCAGGGCTTGCTGCGCGCCGCTGGTGACGAGCACTTGTTCCTCGGTGCAATGGATGCCGCGGCTGAAAGCGGCATGGCCGGCGATCGCCGCGCGCAAGGCCGGCAAGCCGGCGACAGGGCCATAGCGGCCGCGCGCCTGGCCACCCTGGCGCAGCGCGTGCAGCATGCAGGCACGCCATTCATCCTGCGGGAAGTGCGCGGGCGTGGCGCGCCCGCCGATGAAGGCGTAGCGCGCCGGCTCTTCCTGGCTGGCGCGGCGCAAGGGCGTGGGCGTCGCTTCCCAGCGGGCGATGCGCTGCGCGCTGGCCAGGGGCGTGCTGGCGTGGCGGCGCTGCGGCGACGCGTGCGGCGTCTGCACGAAGCTGCCCACGCCCACTTTGCCGACCAGCAGCTTTTCATAACCGAGCTTGTCATACACGTCGGACACCGTCTTGCGCGACAGGCCCAGCTGGCTGGCCAGCAGGCGCGAGGGCGGCAATTGCTGTCCGTCCGTCAGCCGGCCCGAGCGGATGGCCTCGCTGAGCTGGCGGTACAGCTGGCCGCCCAGGTCGCGCGTGCCGTCGATCAGGATATGTAATTCCATGGAGTATCTGCTGGTGGTCTGCTGTTTTTCGGGGGGATTGGCCTGCCGCGCGCTGTTCCTGGGCCACTACAATGGTGCATCCCTACTCCTTCAAGGAATGCATCATGACACAGCAACGACTCGATTTTACACAAGCTTCGCCGGACGCCGTCAAGGCCATGTACGCGCTGGAAGCGGCGATTGCCAGGCTGGGCGTGGAACACTCGCTGCTCGAGCTGATCCGCCTGCGCGCCTCGCAAATCAATGGCTGCGCCTTTTGCGTGGACATGCACACGAGCGACGCGCGCAAGGCGGGCGAAACGGAGCGCCGCCTGTATGCCGTGTCCGTCTGGCGCGAAACGCCGTTCTTCACGCCGCGCGAGCGGGCCGTGCTGGCCTGGACGGAAGCGCTGACCCTGCTGCCGCAAAGCCAGGCGCCCGATGACGTGTATGCGGCGCTGGCGGAACAATTGACGCCGGCGGAAATGGTCAACGTGACCCTGGCCATCGGCTCCATCAATACCTGGAACCGCCTGGCCGTGGGTTTCCGCAAGATGCCAGAGTAAATCCTGTGTTCGTTCGCGAACAGACGCCTGGCTGGTCCCTGCGTAGTCTGGCAAGACAACTTGTCAGCGAGGGAACGGCCATGGAAGTCAATATCAGCGAAGCAATTGAAAAGACACCGGAACAGCTGGAAGAGGCGCGCCGCGAATTCATCGCGGAACTGTGGCGGCGCTTTGAAACCTTGCAGGAATGGGCCGTCAGCCACTGGCCCGACCAGGAACACCCGCTCAGTTCCGCCGACTTCGTCGAGGCGCGCAAGGAAATCTTGAGCCTGCGTTCGCCGGCCGGTTCCCTGAACCAGCCAACTACGCGCGATGCGGCTGAGCCGGAGCAGGGTGGGGAGCAATATCTGGATGTGACGCCAGCGCCGTGGCCTTGAGGAGCGCCTGAGAAAACGTCCATGACTGCGTTGCCGCGCCTGGCCGTACTAGCGTACTGCCTGCGGCACGGCGCCTTGTCCTGAACGTTTTTCAGGTGCCCCCGTCCTGAAAAATCCGCTGTAAAAGCTACTGCTTGACCACTTCCGCTTTCTTGCCCTGCGCAAACACCCAGCACAGCAAACTCACCAGCAACCCCGCCATCACGCCATACGCCAGGTTCAGGGCGCTGTCGAACAGCAGCGGCGCCACCAGGCCCGACACCAGCGCGAACAGCAGCATCTGGATGAACGATTGCATCGACGAAGCCAGGCCGCTGTTGTTGGGGAAGTGGTTCAGGGCCATCAGGGTCATCGGCGGCATGGCGATCGACAGGGCGAATGAGTAGAAGAACAATGGCAGCACGGCCCACGGCACTTCGGCGGCAAAGAAGTAGTTGTAGCCGATGTTGACCAGCGCGGCGATGAGCATCAGGATGAAGCCGGTCCAGATCATCTGGCGCTGGCTGTAGCGGTGGGCGATTTTCGCCGACAGGGCCGAACCGAACACCATGCCGCTAATTAATGGAATGAACAGCCAGGCGAATGCCGTTTCCGGCAGGTGCAGGATGTTGATGATGAAGTAGGCGGCCGAACCGATGTACAGGGCGAAGCCGCCGAAGGCGGCGCCGATGGCCGTCGACAGCAGCAGGAACTGGCGGTGGCACAGCACTTTCCAGTAATTGACGGCGATGTCGCTCAGGTGGAAGGCGTGACGCTGCTCTTTCGGCAAGCTTTCCGGCAGCGCGCGCCAGACGACGACGAACATCAGCACGCCGAAGGCCGTGAGGAACCAGAAGATCCAGCGCCAGCCCAGGCCCACCTGCAGCCAGCCGCCCAGAACGGGGGCGATGGCCGGCGCCAGCGCGAACACCATCATGATGTGCGAGAGGATTTTCTGCGCGGCGGCGCCCGAATAGCGGTCTTGCACGATGGCGCGGCCGATGACGGAACCGGCGCCCGCCGACAGGCCCTGCAGCACGCGCCAGGCCAGCAGCCAGCCCAGCGACGGCGCCAGCGCGGCGCCCACGGAAGCGATCACATATAGCACCAGTGAGACGAGAATGACGGGACGGCGGCCGAACGAGTCGGACAGGGTGCCGTAAAACAGCATCATGAAGGCGAACGTGAACAGGAAAAAGCTCAGGGTTTGCTGCACCAGCAGGGGGCTGGCATTGAAATCATGCGCGATGGCGGGGAAAGACGGCAGATAGGTGTCAATTGCAAGCGGTCCGACCATCGCCAGGCCCGCCAAAATCCATGTTAATAATTTAGTCATGTTGAACAGTGTTTTTGTTAGTCCGTCATTTTACGCTAGTGACCGGAATCAGGTTTGGCGCCGGCCTTTTTGCCATCCATATGCGTTTTTCGTATATGGAATCTTGAAATTCTTCGTTTGCATCGCTTGTCACCACCGCTAAGCTGGGGCGACCCGGCCTGTTTGCCATTTTTCTGGAAGTGATACGCCATGCACAGCATTTATCCCGCGGCGCCCGCCGACGACACGGCCCAGTGGAACCTGGGGCCCGTGATTCAGGCCTTGCGCAGCTCGCGCGAAGACAAGCACAAGATCCGCCATAACGGCAGGGTGCGCGAACTGCCGTCGCGCGAAGCCCTCACCACCATCGTCAACGGCCTGTCGGCAGCCTTGTTCCCCACGCATTACGGGCGGCCCAACCTGACGGATGAAAGCATCGATTATTTTGTCGGCGACACCCTCAACACCACCCTGAACCGCCTCAGCGAACAGGTGCGGCGCGGCTTGCTCTTTTCCGTGCCGGCCGGCGATGAAGGCGATGGCGCCAGCGACGATGCGGCCCTGGCGCAGCGGGCGCGCGACATCACGCGCGCCTTTGCCGCCAGCCTGCCCGATATCCGCGCCCTGCTGGTGTCGGACGTGCAGGCCGCCTACGCGGGCGACCCGGCCGCCACCTCGGTGGCCGAGATCATGCTGTGCTATCCGGGCACCATCGCCATCCTGTACCACCGCCTTGCGCACCGGCTGCACGCCCTCGGCGCGCCCTTCCTGGCGCGCCTGATCGCCGACATCGCGCACACGCTGACGGGCATCGACATCCACCCGGGCGCCCACATCGGCGCCTCCTTCTTCATCGACCACGGCACGGGCGTGGTGATCGGCGAGACGGCCATCATCGGCCAGCGCGTGCGCCTGTACCAGGCAGTCACCCTGGGCGCCAAGCGTTTTCCAGCCGATGCCAGCGGTGCGCTGATCAAGGGCACGCCGCGTCACCCCATCGTCGAGGACGACGTGGTCATTTATGCGGGCGCGACCGTGCTGGGGCGCATCACCATCGGCGCGGGATCGACCATCGGGGGGAATGTGTGGCTGACGCAGAGCGTGCCAGCGAACAGCAATGTATCGCAGGCGCAGATGCGCAATGATTAGGTGCGGTGGAGGTGGAGCAAGCCCCTGACAAATGCCGGGGTCGTACCCTGAGGGTACGACCCCAGTCTTTGCCTTTGGGGGAAGGCAGCAGTTTTACTTCACCGTCAGCGCTTCATAGCGCGCCACGGGCACGCCATCCTTCAGCAGCAGCAATTCCTGGTCGGCGTAGCGGTAGCCATTGACTTCGCCCAGGGTGGTCAGCAGCAGGCGTTCCAGGTCCATGTCCTGCGGCTGGCACATCATCATGGTGCCTGCCAGTTGTCCAAAGTTCAAGGTGCTGACGCCATCGCTGGTGTAGCCGCCCATCATCTGGTTGCAGCCGCTGTTGCCGCTGGCGCGGCCTTCAGCCAGCAGCAGGGTCACTTCGCGCTGCTCGGGCGCCTTGCGCACCACTTGTTTGCCCTTCAATTCCTTCAGCTTCCACTGCGTGCCCGTCAGCTTGGGTGCCGGCTTGGCTGGCGAGGTGGCGCCTGGCGCGGCGGCGGCAGCGTCGCTGCGCACCGGTGTTTGCGCGCAGCCGGCGGTGATGGCGACGATGGCGGCGAGGGGAATCAGGCTGGCGAGTTTGAACATGGCGGTTCCTTCTTTAAATGAATGGCGCCAGCGTAGCAGATCGGCGCTGCGCCAGCGTGCACGGTTGACAAGCTCATTGGCAAGTTCACTGCTGCTTTTCCTGTTCCAGCCGGGAGTCGAGCACGGTGCGCGCCGCCGCCACATAGGCGCGGCAGGCTTGCGGGTCGACAAAGGCGTCGCTGCCGGCCGTGGCGCTCGCCTCCAGCCGCTCCCACAACTGTGCAGCCTCCGGATGCGCGGAAATGAGCACGTCGCAAGGCAGTTTTTCCAGGGTCTCGAAGCTGCGGCGCAAGTCCGCCACCGCGTTCGGATACTCGCTGCTGGCGCTGAACTTGAAGCCGGGACGCGAGACGGCGTTGAGGCTGTCCGCATAGACCATGTTCAGGCAGCGGGGGCCGTCGCACGATTGCCACGTCCAGCTCAAGCCTCCGGGCGTGTGGCCAGGCGTGGCGTGCGCCGTCAGGTTGACGGGACCGACGTTGAACTGGCCGCCGTCGCGCGCCAGGCGCATGTCCTTGACGGGCGGGTACTTGGGCAGCGCGTGGTATTGCGGGTCGTCCGGCCCCACTTCGCCCGACGCCAGGTCCAGCGCCGCCGACGGGCTGGCGGCCACCAGCGCATTGCTGCGCCGCTGCAGTTCGGCCAGGCCGCCCGCATGGTCGATATGGCCGTGCGAATTGAGGATCAGCTTGACGTCCTCGATGCGAAAACCCAGCGTGCCGATATTGGCGATGATCTTGGGCGCCGATTCCGGCAAGCCGCCGTCGATCAGCACGTGGCCCTGCGGCGACGTCACCAGCACGGAACTGAGGCCTTTTACGCCCACATAATAGGTATTGCCGAAGATGCGGAACGGCGCCTGGTCCGCATTCCAGGTGGCGCAGATGTCGCAGCCAGGCGTCGGCGGCGTGACTGGCGCCTGCGCCGATGCCAGGGAGCCATGGCCTGCCAGCAGCGCCAGTGCCAGCGCGCGCGTAAGAGTGGGGGGCATTGCGATCCTTATCCGTGGTGCCAGGGTGGCATATGCTGACATGGAACGGGGCTGGACGCAAACCCTAAGGGGCGGCGGACGGCGCGCCGGCGGCATCCTGCTGGTAGACCAGTTCGATCAGGGTATCGTCCGCATAGCGGGTGTCGCCGATGGGCGACAGGAAGGAGCGGCCTTCCTTTTCCACCTTCAGGGCGATGCGGCGCTCGCCATCGAGCAGGGTGGCGCTGGCGAGAGGCACATCGCTGCGGGTGCCCAACTTGAGCTGCTCGGCGGAGCACCAGTCGGTGGTGCGCAGCAGGGTGCCGACCAGGGTGCGTACCCAGAACGGTATCTCTTTCTTGGCGATGGCAATCGTCACCTGGCATTGCAGGCGCAGGTCGCCCAGGCGGCGCATGCCGGCCGGCACGCCGTCGCTGTGAATGGACGGCTGCCAGCGGTAATTGCCCTTTTTCTTGTTGGTGACCAGGTCCGCGTCCTCGCTGTCGGCCTGCGCGCTGCGCGGCAGCGTGAAACTGCCGTCGGCGGCCAGGGGCAGCGCAATCGAGGTTTCGTTGCCGGCGATGCGCAAGGCCAGGTCCTGCATGGCGTCCGCCGGCGCGCGGCTGCCCGCGACCAGTTTGAAGCGCACTTCGCGCGCCCCGGGCGCCAGCGCATGGTATTCATCGAAGGCATCGAGGCCGGCCGCCATCACGCGGTACGATTTCAGTTCCGGATTGCGGATGCTGTTGATGTGGATGGACTGGCCGGTTTCCGCCGGCGCCGCGTCAGCCTGCGTGCCGGCGTGCGCAGCGAGGTGGCCGAGGGCCAGGATGGCGAGGATGGGAAGGGAAGGAAGGTGCACGTCGCCGCCTGTATGTTTTCAACATGGCAAGCTAACATGAATGACAAGACTTGTCACTGGCGCCGCCGCGCAAGCCTCAGATCGCGTGCGCGGCGTGCAGTTCGCCGAGGATGGCCTCTTTTAATTGCGCCTGCGCCGCTGGTGTGCGCAGGCGGGGCCGGGGCGCGGCCACGTCGTATTGGGCGCGTGGCGGTCCGGCGCGCGTGTCGAGCATGACGATGCGGTCGCTCAGGTACAGCGCTTCATCGATATCGTGCGTCACCAGCAGCACGCTCAGGCCATGGCGCGCGGTGACGGCGGTCAGCAAGTCTTGCAGCTTCATGCGCGTAAAAGCATCGACGGCGGAAAATGGTTCGTCCAGCAGCAGGATGCGGGGCTGGCCAAATAGGCCGCGGGCAATCGCCGCGCGTTGCGCCTGGCCGCCCGACAGCTGCTTGGGCAGGCTGTCCGCATGGCCCTGCAAGCCTACTTCCTCCAGCAATTGCGCGACCCTGGGATCGTCTTCGCCTTTGGGACCGAGGCCGAAGGCGATGTTTTGCGCCACTGTCAGCCAGGGAAACAGGCGCGGTTCCTGGAAGATCAGGCCGATGTCAGCATGCACTCCCGCCAGCAGCTTGCCGTCGAGGCGCACGGTGCCGCGAAAGTCCGTATCGAGACCGGCCACGATGGACAGCAGGCTGCTCTTGCCGCAGCCGCTGGCGCCGATCAGGCTGACGATCTCGCCCTGGCGCAGCTGCAATTGCAGGTTATGCAGCACGCGCCGCAGGCCATAGGCTTTGTCATGGATGGCAATGTCGAGCAGGGCAGTCATGCGTGGGGGCTTTCGTCAGGAAGTGGCATAGCTGTCGCGCCAGGCGAGCAAGCGGGTTTCCAGGCGCTGCATCAGGCTGTCGCTGGCCTTGCCCAGCACGGCCAGCAGCACGATGGCCGCGAGTACGATGTCGGCGCGGCTTGTTTCGCGCCCGTCGCTGAGCAGGTAGCCGAGGCCCTGGCTGGCGGCGATCAGTTCTGCCGCCACCATGAACATCCAGGCCAGGCTCAAACCGTTGCGCAAACCCGTGAAAATGGCCGGCAGCGCGGCCGGCAGCAGCACGCGCCGCGCCAGCGCGGGGCGGCTCAAACGGTATAAACGGGCCGCGTCGATCAACTTGCGGTCCACGTCGCGGATGCCCGACGCCACGCCCATGTACACGGGGAAGAAGGCGCCGATGCCGATCAGGACCAGTTTAGACGCTTCATCGATGCCTAGCCACAGCAGCAGCAAGGGCACCCAGGCCAGCGAGGGAATGGCGCGCAGGGCCTGGAACGTGGGATCGAGCAGCGCCTCCGCAGTGAGGTTCAAGCCCACCGCCGCACCGAGCACGATGGCCAGCAGCGCGCCGCCCGCAAAGCCGATGGCCACGCGCGCGGTGCTGGCCAGCACATGGCCGGCCAGGCCCTGGTGCGCCAGTTCGGCGATGGTGGCGCCGATGTCGCTGGGCGCAGGCAGCAGGTTGGCGGGGATGGCGCCCGTGCGCACGCCCAGTTCCGCTGCCAGCAGCGCCAAGGCGGGCAGCAGCAGGCCCAGCGCCGCGCGTGGCAAGGGCGGGCGAAAGAGCTTGTGCCGGACGCCCGTGTCGTGGGCCGGTGCCGGCGCGGCGAGCGTGTCTCTGGCCATGAGCGTCTACGCCTTGCTGATGAAGGGCGCGGCGAAGCGCGTGTCGACCAGGTCCGCGATGGCGCGGTTCACGTCGGCGCCGGGTTTGACCAGCGCTTCCTCGGCGAGGATGGGCGCGGCCACCAGCAGGGCTTTCACATGCTCGTTCGACGGCTGCGGATTGCTGAAGTCACTGCGCAGTTTCACCTGCAGCAGCGCCACCGGCAGGCTGACCTTGGCTTCTTCCGACAGGATTTTCGCCGCCTCTGCCGGATTTGCGCGTATCCAGGCGCGCGCCCGCTCGTAGGCCTGTATCACCTTGCCCACTTCGGCGGGGCGGCTGGCCAGGAAGTCCTCGCGCACGTTCAGGAAGCCGTAGGTGTTGAAGGCCACGTTGCGGTAGATCAGGCGTGACCCTGCTTCCAGTTCGCTGGCGGCCATGTGGGGATCGAGCCCGGCCCAGGCATCGACCTTGCCCTGTTCCAGCGCCGCGCGGCCATCGGCATGCTGCAGGCTGACGTGTTCGATGTCGCCGCGTTTCAGGCCCGCCGTCTTCAATTCGCGCAGCAGGAACAGATACGGGTCGGTACCCTTGGTGGCGGCTACCTTCTTGCCCTTCAAGTCGGCGAGGCTGCGGATGGGGCTATCCTTGCGCACCACCAGCGCCGTCCATTCGGGACGCGAAAAAATATACGGCGCGCGGATAGGGTTGCCGTTGGCGCGCGCCAGCAGGGCGGCCAGGCCGGC
This sequence comes from Janthinobacterium sp. SUN176, assembly GCF_030587335.1. Taxonomy (NCBI): domain Bacteria; kingdom Pseudomonadati; phylum Pseudomonadota; class Betaproteobacteria; order Burkholderiales; family Oxalobacteraceae; genus Janthinobacterium; species Janthinobacterium sp. SUN176. The sequence continues at coordinate 677,737 of NZ_JAPWIA010000001.1, forward strand.
GCTCGAACCGATGTCGATGCTGTTGGCGTTCAGGTATTCGAGTGCGCGGTTGCTGCCCGCGCTGAGCACCCACTTGATGCTGGTGCCGTCCGGCTTGAACGCGTCTTCCAGCCAGCCGAAGCGGCGCAGCACCAGGCTGGTGGGCGAATAATAGGCGTAGTCGAGGCGCAGCTCCTTCAGAGGCGCTTGCGTGGCGGCGCGGGCGAGGCCGGGCAAGGCGACGATGGTGGCGCCGCTGGCGGCCAGTTGCAAGATGGTTCTGCGTTTCATGGTGTCCTTGAGTGGGAAATCTGATGCGTCAGGCCGCTGCCAGGGCGGCGTCGGCGGGGGCGATGCTGACCTGGCGGCCCGCGTGATCGGCGGGCAGGCGCGGGCCCTGGCCGAAGACCTTGTGGCGCAAGCTGCCTTCCTCGTAATGGGTGCGGTAGCGGCCGCGCCGCTGCAGTTCCGGCACGATGTATTGCACCACGTCGGCCATGCTGTCGTGGGCCACGGCGAAGGCCAGATTGAAACCGTCGATGCCCGTTTCATCGAGCCAGCTTTCCAGCTGGTCTGCCACCTGGCGCGCGTCGCCGACCATGACTGGGCCGCGTCCGCCCAGGCCGATGTATTCGGCCGCTTCGCGCACCGTCCAGCGGCGGTCCGGGTCGGCTTGGCTGAACGAGGCCAGCGCCGAGCGGCCGGCCGGTGAATCGATGTACTCGATGGTGGCGTCAAGCGGGTAGCGGCTGAAATCGACGCCCGTCCAGCCGGACAGCAGCACGAGGGCCGCCTCGATATTCACGTGGCGCAGGTAATCGGCATGCTTGGCGCGCGCTTCTTCTTCCGTGGCGCCCGTGATGACCAGCGCTTGCGCGTAGATCAGCAATGCGTCGCCATCGCGCCCGCTTTGTCGCACGGCGGCGCGCAAGTCGTCCGCGTAACGCTTGACCACCGTCTTGCTGGGGCCACTGACAAAGGTAGCTTCCGCATGGCGCGCCGCGAAGCGCGTGCCGCGCGGCGAGGTGCCCGCCTGGTACAGCAGCGGCGTGCGCTGCGGCGACGGCTCGCACAAATGGATGCCGGGCACCTGGTAGTGGCGCCCGGCATGGTTGATCGGATGCACGCGGGCCGGATCGGCATAGATGCCGCGCGCCTTGTCGTTGACGACGGCGTCGTCGTCCCAGCTTTTTTCCCACAGTTTGTAGACGACGTCCAGGTATTCGTCGGCCAGGTCGTAGCGTTCGTCGTGGCCCAGCTGCTGGTTCAGGCCCAGGTTGCGCGCCGCGCTATCGAGATAGCCGGTGACGATATTCCAGCCGATGCGCCCTTTCGTCAGGTGATCGAGGGTGGAGATGCGGCGCGCGAACGTGTACGGGTGCTCGTAGGTGAGGGCGCAGGTGACGCCGAAACCCAGGTGCGTGGTGGCCTGCGCCATGATGGGCACGAGCGCCAGCGGGTCGTTCAGCGGCACCTGCACGCCGTGTTCCAGGGCCGCATCGAGGCTGCCCCGGTACACGTCATACACGCCCAGCACGTCGGCGAGGAAAACCGCGTCGAACAGGCCCGCTTCCAGCAGTTGCGCCAGTTCCGTCCAGTGTTCGGGGTCCGTGTAGCGGTGGCTGCGGTCGCGCGCATGCGTCCACAGGCCCGGCGACTGGTGGCCGACGGTATTCATCTGGAAGGCGTTGAAGCGTATCGACTTGGCCATGGCTTATTTGGCCGCCGTCTGCAAGGCTTGCTGGTAATCGGGTTTCGAGTAGCCGGCAAAGTGCTTGTTCGTGATGTCGAGGAATTCGCGCGAGCGGTAGGCGGCCGCCAGGTCTTTCGCGAACTGCTTGTCCTTGTCCGCCGTGCGGATGGCCACCAGGTTGATGTAGTTGGGCGAGATTTTCTCGGCCACCAGCGCATCCGTCAGCTTCAGCCCGGACGCCAGCGCGTAATTGCCGTTGATGAAGGAGTAATCGGTGTCGCCCAGCGAGCGTGGCAGTTGTGCCGCTTCCAGCGGCTGCAGCTTGATTTTCTTCGTGTTGACGGCGATATCCTTTTCCGATGCGCGCACGGGGTCGAAGCTGGCGCGCAGCTTGATCCATCCCAGCTGGTCGAGCAGCACCAGCGCGCGCGCCTGGTTGGTCGGGTCGTTCGGCAAGCCCACCGTCGTGCCTTCCTTTACGTCGTCCAGGGTCTTGTGCTTCTTGCTGTAGATGGCGATCGGCGCCGTGGGTATCGTGATCAGGTCCGTCAGGGCCAGTTTGTGTTCCAGCGCGAATTTCTTCAGGTAGACGATGTGCTGGAAGACGTTGGCGTCCAGCGAACCTTCGGCCAGCGCGAAGTTCGGCTGGATATAGTCGTTGAATTCCACCAGCTTGACCTTGTAGCCCTGCTTTTCCAGTATAGGCTTGATACCCAGCTTGATCTGGTCCGCGTACGGCCCGGCGCTGGTGCCGATGGTGATGTCTTTCGGGTCCTTGGCGTGAGCGAAACCGCTGGACAGTGCCAGGGTAAGGGCGGTGAGGAGGATGCTGCGGCGGGCGATGGTCATGGTGGCTCCTTGGTGGGTGAATCAGGAATACGCCGTCGGCTCGGGCACGGTGCCATTCAAGGCAAAGCGTCCCAGGTCGCGCAGCTTGTAGTCGATGGGGTCGTGCAGGGTATGCACGCGCACGTTGCGCCAGTAGCGGTCGAAGCCGTATTGGGCCGAGGTGGAGCGGGCGCCGGTCAGTTCGAACATCTGGCTGCTGATTTCCAGTCCCGCCTTGTGCGCAAGGCACTTGGCTTCGGCCACGGCGACGGCCAGCAAGCCCCGTTCGCGCGCCGTTACCAGCGCGCCCTTGCGGAATACTTTTTCCAGTTCCTGCGCCGCCGCGTCGGCCAGCACCTGCGCGGGGCGCAGCAAGAGCCACAGCTGGCCATAGCGGTGCTGTACCAGAGGGTCGTCCGTTGCCTTGTCCACGCCCGAGGCAAACCAGGCTTTCGCCTGTTCGTCCGTATAGCGACGCGCCGCCTCGAATGCGCCTTCGGCGATGCCAAGGTACAGGTTGGCCATGATCAGCTGGGCGATCTGCGAGCGCACGGTGGCTTGCGGCGTGGCGGCCTGCGCGGGCGCCTGCAGCACCAGTTCGCGCGGCAGGGCCACCGCCTGGAAATGCACATTGCCGCTATCCGTCTGGCGTTGGCCGAAAGCGTCCCAGTCCGCCTGCACGGTCACGCCATCCTGGCGCGTGGGCAGGGCGGCGATCAGCGCCGTCTGCGTGGGCGCGTGCCAGGCCGAGACGGTCAGCCAGTCCGAGCCCACGGAACCGGAAGAAAAGCTCTTGATGCCGTCAAGGGTGAAGCCGTCGTCGCTGTCGGTCGCGGTGACCCGTTTGTCGAGGGGATTCAAGGCATTGCCCCAGAACAGGCGCTCGTCGACGGTCAAGGTGAGCAGGCGGCGCTGCTGCTGCGCGCTGCCATACAGCTGCAGGCCGGCCAGCTGCAAATGGTGGAAGCCGAAGACATGCGCCAGCGCGCTGTCGGCCCGCGCCAGGATGCGGATTACCTGGTACACGAGGGGCCAGGACGCGCCCTGGCCGCCGAATTCCACGGGAATGGACAAAGTCAGCAGACCCGACTCGCGCAGCCATTCGCGTTCCTGCGCCGCGTGCCCGCCGGCCTGATCGCGGGCATTGGCCGTTTCGGCCAGGCGCGCGGCCAGCTTTGTTGCGATGCGGATGGCGTCCTGCAGGGGTTCCGGCACAGGCGGCTGGGGACGGGCGGCATGGAGAAAAACGCTAGACATGGGTGACATTCCAGAAAGACGATGACGCCGATATTGCACCGCCAGGCGTGCGCCGTACACGAAGAAAACCGCGCATGCATATGCGAAAAAAGCCGCGCGGAAGCCGGCGCCTCCGCTTGCGGGGCGTCAGGCCCGGATAGTCGAAAAACGCATATCGAAGCGCGAAAGCATTCGTTTTACACGGCTGCTGATGGCGATAGGCTGCAAGCATCCGAGCAACTCCAATCCGACAACGTACAGGGACGGGCATCACATGAGCATCTTGTTATTGGGCGGTAGCCCGCAACTCCCATCGAGTTCCAGCCGTCTGCTGCTGCATATCGGCGAACAGCTGGCGCTGCAGGGCCACAGCTACGCCAAGCTGCATGTGCGCGATTTGCCGGCGCGCGCCTTGCTGCTGGCCGACTACGACGATGCGGCGATTGCCCGCGCCGTGCGCGCCGTGGCCGACGCCGACGCCATCGTGATCGCCACGCCCATCTACAAGGCTTCATATACAGGGTTGCTGAAAGCCTTCCTCGACCTGCTGCCGCAAGATGGCCTGGCCGGCAAGCTGGTGCTGCCGCTGGCCACGGGCGGCGGCCATGCCCACACCCTGGCGCTCGACTACGCGCTGCGCCCCGTGCTGCATGCGCTGGGCGCCAAGCAAGTCTTCACCAGCATCTACGCGAATGCGCAGCAACTGGCGTGGCACGAAGAACGGGGCCTGAGCCTGGATGCGCCGATTGCCGAACGCGTGCAGGCGGGCATCGAGGAACTCTCCACCGGCCTGTTCGTGCTGCAGGGGCAGCGCCCGCCCGCGCCCGCCGATATTTCTGTCCCCGTGCGTTCGCTGCAAGACCAGCCTTACGCGCCGCAGTATCAAGCCGCCTGATTATTCACCGACCAAGGAACTGCCATGACACACCGCCACGCACAACGACTTTCGCGCCGCACCACCCTGGGTTTGCTGTTTTCTGCCGTCGCCGGCGTGATGGCGGCCGGCATGCCGGTCGCGGCGCAGGCGCAAGCCAAGGGCGAGGTGCGCATCGGCTACCAGAAATACGGCACATTGACCTTGCTCAAGGGGCGCGGCACCCTGGAAAAACGCCTGGCCGAGCAGGGCGTGGGCGTGAAGTGGACGGAGTTCCCGGCCGGTCCCGTGCTGCTGGAAGGCCTGAACGTGGGCAGCATCGACTTCGGCACGGTGGGCGAGGCGCCGCCGATCTTTGCCCAGGCGGCCGGCGCCAACCTGGTGTACGTCGGCAATGAGCCGGCGTCGCCCGCCAGCGAAGCCATCGTCGTGCCCAAGGTTTCCGGCCTGCGCACGCTGGCCGACTTGAAGGGCAAGAAAGTCGCCCTGAACAAGGGCTCGAACGTGCATTACCTGTTACTCAAAGCGCTGGAAAAGGCCGGCGTTGCCTACGCCGACATCCAGCCCGTGTTCCTGCCGCCGGCCGATGCGCGCGCCGCCTTCGAGCGGGGCAGCGTGGACGCCTGGGCCATCTGGGACCCGTTCCTGGCGGCCGCCGAAAAGCAGCTGGGTGCCCGCGTGCTGGCCGATGGCAAGGGCCTGGTGGCGAATTACCAGTTTTATCTCGCCTCGCGCACGTATGCCGAGAAAAACCCGGAAATCCTGCGCATCGTGCTCGATGAAGTGGCCAAGGTCGATGACTGGGGCCGCAACAACCCGGAAGAAGTGGCGACGATTCTGTCGGCGCAGACGGGGCTGGGCAAGGATGTCGTGGCGCTGGCCGCCTCGCGCTATGCGTATGGCGTCAAACCCGTGTCGGTCGACGTCATCGCGTCGCAGCAAAGGGTGGCCGATGCCTTTTCCAGCCTGAAGCTGATCCCGAAACCGATCGTCGTCAAGGACGCGCTGCTGCCGGCGCGCCAGCTGGCCACCAGCACAAAATAAACAAGCAAAGGAAAGCGCACCATGTCATTGAATGTCTTCTGGTTCATCCCTACCCACGGCGATAGCCGCTACCTGGGCACGTCGCAGGGCGCGCGCCCCGTCGATGCCGATTACCTGCACCAGGTGGCCGTGGCCGCCGATACCCTGGGCTACGACGGCGTGCTGCTGCCCACGGGCCGCTCCTGCGAAGATGCGTGGGTGGTGGCTTCGTCCTTGATCAGCGTGACGCAAAAGCTCAAATTTTTAGTGGCCGTGCGGCCCGGCCTGTCCACGCCCGGCCTGGCCGTGCGCATGGCGTCCACCTTTGACCGCCTGTCGAACGGGCGCCTGCTGATCAACGTCGTCACGGGCGGCGACCAGGGCGAGCTGGAAGCGGACGGCCTGTTTGCCGACCACGCCAAGCGCTATGAAATCTCCGATGAATTCATCAAGGTGTGGCGCGCCACCCTGGCGGGCGAGGGCGGCGCGGCCGGCTACGATTTCGAGGGCAAGCATATCCAGGTGAAGGGCGCGAAAACCCTGTATCCGCCCGTGCAGAAACCATATCCGCCGCTGTACTTCGGCGGCTCGTCGGAGCCCGCGCATGAACTGGCGGCCGAGCAGATGGACGTGTACCTGACGTGGGGCGAGCCGCCCGCCGCGGTCGCCGAGAAAATCGCGGACATCCGCGCGCGCGCCGCCAAGCGGGGACGCACGGTGCGCTTCGGCATCCGCCTGCACGTGATCGTGCGCGAAACCAACGAGGCGGCCTGGCGCGCGGCCGATGAACTGATCAGCCACCTGGACGACGACATCATCGCCAAGGCGCAGGCGGCCTTCGGCAAGATGGATTCCGTGGGCCAGCAAAGGATGGCGGCCCTGCATGGCGGGCGGCGCGACAAGCTCGAAGTGTCGCCGAATCTGTGGGCCGGCGTGGGCCTGGTGCGCGGCGGCGCGGGCACGGCCCTCGTGGGCGATGGCCCGACGGTCGTGGCGCGCATGCAGGAATACGCGGACCTGGGCATCGACACCTTCATTTTCTCCGGCTACCCGCACCTGGAAGAGTCGTACCGCTTCGCCGAACTGGTATTCCCGTTGCTGGGCAAGGGCAAGGCCGTGGGTGAGCAGTCACTGACGGGGCCGTTCGGCGAAGTCATGGCCAGCAATATCGTGCCGGCCGCGCCGCAGAAAAAGGCGGCCTGAGATGGGCGCCGGCCCCACTTTCACCACCAAGCGTCTGCCCGGTACGCCGTGGCGCAATGCGCTGGCGCCGTGGGCCTTGCCCGTGGCGCTGCTGCTGGCCTGGCAGCTGGCGGCGCAGTGGGGCTGGCTGTCGAGCCGCATCCTGCCCGAGCCGTGGGCCGTGGCGAAAGCCTTCTGGCACCTGGCCGTGTCGGGCGAATTGTGGCTGCACCTGAAAACGAGCTTGTGGCGCGCCACGGTCGGTTTCACCGTCGGCGCGGGACTGGGCCTGCTGCTGGGACTCTTGACGGGCAGCTTCCGCCACGCGGAAACCCTGCTCGACACGACCCTGCAAATGGTGCGCAACATCCCGGCCCTGGCCCTGATCCCGCTGGTGATCCTGTGGTTCGGCATCGACGAGACGGCGAAACTGTTCCTGCTGGCCGTCGGCGTCTTCTTTCCCGTCTACCTGAACACCTTCCACGGCATCCGCTCGGCCGACCAGGGCTTGATCGAGATGGCGAAAAGCTACGGCCTGTCCGGCTGGCCCCTGTACCGCGACGTGATCCTGCCGGCCGCCATGCCCTCCATTCTGGTGGGCGTGCGCTTTTCGCTCGGTCTCGTGTGGGTGCTGCTGATCGTCGCCGAAACCATCTCGGCGCAGGCCGGCATCGGCTACATGACCATGAATGCCCGCGAATTCCTGCAAACGGACGTGGTGCTGGTGGGGATTTTGCTGTACGCCTTGCTGGGCAAGCTGGCTGACCTGTTCTCGCGCCGGCTGGAACGCCACTGCCTGCGCTGGAATCCCGCCTACCGATAGTGACGAAATGAGGAAAGAACACCATGCTGCTTGCCCCCATCCAGATCGAAACGGATTTCCTGTCGCACTTCGTGCAGTACGACCCGGCCAGCGCACCGCAGGCCAAGGCCGCCCCGCAGGCCCCTCTGGCGCGCCGCGGCGTGCCGCTGGCCTTGACGCAATTGAGCAAGGCCTATGGCGAACGTCCGGTCCTGAAAAACGTCGACCTGCAGCTGGAAGCGGGCGAATTTGTCGCCATCGTGGGACGCAGCGGCTGCGGCAAGAGCACCTTGCTGCGCTCGATCGCGGGCCTCGAAAGCGTCGATGAAGGCCAAATCGCCATCGGCAGCGGCGTGGGCGCGCCCGATATCCGCATCATGTTCCAGGAGTCGCGGCTGCTGCCGTGGAAGACGGTGCTCGACAACGTGGCCCTGGGCTTGCCCCGTTCCGTCGGCGCGGCAGCCGCCTCGCTGTGGACGGTGGGCCTGGCCGAGCGGGCGGACGACTGGCCGTCAGCCCTGTCGGGCGGGCAGAAACAGCGCGTGGCGCTGGCGCGCGCCCTCGTGCACGAGCCGCAACTGCTGCTGCTCGACGAACCCCTGGGCGCGCTCGACGCCCTGACGCGCATCGAGATGCAGCAGCTGATCGAGTCGTTGTGGCTGGCGCGCGGTTTCACGGCCGTGCTGGTGACGCATGACGTGGCCGAAGCCGTGGCCCTGGCCGACCGGGTGCTGCTGATCGAGGATGGACAGGTCACCATGGACGTGCCGGTGGACTTGCCGCGCCCGCGCCAGCGCGGCCATGCGGCCTTCGCCGCGCTGGAGCAGGCTATCTTGTCGCGCGTGCTGCAACCGCAGGGTCAGATAACTGCGCCAGCACGATGAATCCGTCAGCATCGACCGTCGCGACGATGGCTTCATAATTGTCGATGGCCGGGTGGCGGGTGGCCAGCGGGTGCGCATGCGTGGCGGTGACGACGATGACCTTTGCGCCAGCCGCTTCTCCTGCCTCGATGCCGACGGAGGCATCCTCGAACACCAGGCAATCGGAGGGCGCCACGCCCAGTTTTTCCGCCGCCAGCAAATAGCAATCGGGCCGGGGTTTGCCCGCCTTGACGTCTTCCGCCGTCACCATGATGGCCGGTATCGGCATGCCGGCCGCCTTCAGGCGGGCCGTGGCCAGCGCGCGCGGCGCCGAGGTGACGATGGCCCATTGCGCGGGCGGCAGCGATTGCAAAAAGCGCAGCGCGCCCGCGATTTCAATAATTCCTTCCACATCGATGATTTCGGCATCCGTGATGCCCTGCGATTCGCGCTGCGCGTCGACGCCGGGCAAGCGCAGTTTGGCGATGGTGTCGACCGAGCGCGCGCCGTGGATGGTGGGCAGGAAGGCTGCCACGTCGAGGCCCTGGCGCTGCGCCCAGGTGCCCCAGATGCGTTCTGCGGCGGCGATGGAATTGATGACGGTGCCGTCCATGTCAAAAAGAAAAGCCCGGTAGCGGCCGGCGGCCGATGGTGTCGGGGATGAAGACGGCGAGGGCAGTGCGGACATGGCTTCCTTCCGGATGATGGGCTGGAAGCCATTGTAACGGCAGTCGATTTTTATTTCACAGGTAGACCGATTCAAACCTGGCCACGGGCGCGCCATCCTTGAGCAGGATCAGGTACTCGCCTTCGAAACGGTAACCCGTCACGCTGTTCAAGTTGGCCAGCACGGCGCTTTCCAGCTGCATCAGGGGCGGCGGGCAGGCCATGCGCGTGCCGGCCAGCTGCGTGAAGCGCAGGGCCGTGCCGGCCAGCGTGTAGCCGCCCATGACCTGGTTGCAGCCCGTGAAACCATGGACCTTGCCATCGTCGGTGAGGGTGATGCGCACTTCGCGCTCCTGCTGCGGCGCCATCGTCACCGGGGCGCCATCGAGTTCCGTCAGCTTCCAGTAGGTATTCGTCAGGCTGTAGCTGGGCGTCAGGCCGGTGTCCGGCTTGGCGCTGTCGGACGTGGCGGCGCAGCCGCCGGCCATGGCGATGGCGGCGGCGAGGGACAGGTATGTGAGGCGATGCAGCATGGCGAGCTCCAGTATCAAGGTGTATAGCCGCAAGATTAGCAGTTTTCCCGTATCTGCCCGCGTACCGCAGCGGCGAATGTTTCCATTTTGCCAGTACTGGCATTACACTCATGCTTTCTGCTGTTTCAACCTTGATCGGGGAGCCGGGCCGATGCTGCAAGCGCAAGCGCTGGATAATCGACTGGTCGCCACCAGTGCCGACGACGTGCTGGTCGACCGCATCGTGCCGGGCGCGCCGCTGGTCATCGCTTTCGGTTTTGTTTCGTGGACGACGCGTCCCGCCTTCGATTTTTACGGGCGCCTGCGCAAGCTGGAGCAGGCCAGCGGACAGCATCTGAACAAGATCCTCGTGCGCGATTCGGGCAACGCCTGGTACCACCGGCGCATCGCTGGCCTGGGCAATCATGTGGATGAAACGGCGCAAGCCCTGCGCGAGCTGGTGCGCCGCATCGCGCCCGGCCAGGTCAGCACCGTCGGCCAGTCCATGGGCGCGTACGCGGCCGTCATGTATGGCTTGCTGCTCGAGGCGCAGCAGATCGTCGCCTTCGGACCCTTGTCTTTTCTGGACGTGCAGCAGGCGCGCCTGTACCACGAGCTGCGCTGGCTGCCCGTGATGGAGTCGCTGGCGCAAGACCCGCCGCCGTCTGGCTACTACGACCTGGCGGCCCTGTGCCGCGCCAGGGCGACGGCCGATACGCAGCTGCACCTGGTGTTCGGCACGCGGCCCGACGTGGCCCGGCCCGACGTCGCCAATGCGGGCGCCAGTGCCAGCGAATCGGTGAACCTCGACGCCATGCACGCGCAGCGCCTGGCCGCCTTCGGCCGTTGCACCCTGCACCCGTATCCGCAGTCGGGCCATGCGGTGGTGCAGCACCTGATCGACACGAAGCGCATCAACGGTTTGCTGGCCAGCTGCATACTCGGTCTCACGCTGGAAGAAGAACCCATGCCGGAGATCGGCGCTGCCTGGCATGACTGGGTGGCGGAAAACCTGCGTTTGGGCTGCGCCGGCGAGCAGCTGGTGGCGGTGCTGCAGCAGCATGGCTTTTCGCTGGCCAGCAGCATGGCCGCCGTGGATGCGGCCCGCGCCAAGGCCCTATGACGCCGCAGTTCGAACTCGACACCCTGAAAATCCGCATCGCCGCGCCTGAACTGGCGGCGCTCGACTTGCGCGTGCGGGTGCAGCGCGCGTTGCGCCAGCTGATACTCGACGGCGTGCTGGCGCCCGGCCTGCGCCTGCCGGCCACGCGCGCGCTGGCGCAGTCGCTGGGCGTGTCGCGCGAGACGGTGGAAATGGCGTATGCGCAGCTGCGCCTCGATGGCTATGTGCGGCGGCAGGCGGGATCGGGCAGTTTTGTCTCGCCGACGATAGGCGCGAGCTTGCTGGGCAAGCCTGCGACTGCGTTGCCGCCCTGGTCCGCGCAGCCGGTGGCCCTCAGCGCGCGCGGCGCGCAGATTCTCGCCAGCGGCGGCGTGGCCGACCAGCAGAGCGTGAAGGCCTTCGCCACGGGCTTGCCGGAAACGCGGGCCTTTCCGCTCGACGTGTGGGAGCGCTTGCGGCGCCAGGCCGCCGGCGAACACCAGGCCGGCGTGCTGCTGCACGGCGACCCGCAAGGCGCGGAACCGCTGCGCCAGGCCATCGCCGACTATGTGAACCTGGAGCGGGGCGCGCGGGCCACGGCGGACCAGGTGCTGGTGCTGAGCAGCACGCGCCAGGCCCTGTACCTGTGCGGGCAAGTGCTGGCCGACGCGCACGGCCCCATCCTGATGGAAGACCCCGGCTATTTCGGCGCGCGCAAGGCGTTCGAGATGGCGCAATTGCGGGTGATTCCAGTACCCGTCGATGCGCATGGCTTGTCCATCGAGCACCTGCGCGCGGACCGCAGCGGGGCCAACACGGTGTACGTCACGCCGTCGCATCAATACCCGACGGGCGCCACCCTGGCGCTTGAGCGCCGCCTGGCCCTGACTGCCTGGGCCGCCGAGCGCCAGGGCTGGATCGTCGAGGACGATTACGACAGCCAGTTTCATTACGCGGGCTTGCCGACAGCTTGCGTGCAGGGGCTGGACACGCAGCAGCGCACGATCTACCTGGGCACCTTTGCCAAGTCGCTGTATCCGGGGCTGCGCCTCGGCTACATGGTGCTGCCGCCCGCGCTGGTCAAGCCGATGACGTATGCGCGCAGCATCCTCGACGGGCATACGCCGCAGCTGGACCAGCTGACACTGGCCCGTTTCATCGCCGATGGCCATTTCGCGGCCCATGTGCGCGCCATGCGCAAGGTCTACGCCGTGCGCCGCGATGCGATGGCGCAGGCCGTGCAGCGGCACTTGCCGCACGTGGTCGCGGCGCAGCTGCCGCCGGGCGGCTTGCAGATGCCGTGTCTGCTGCACGGGGGCAGGGACGAGCTGGAAACGATACGCCTGGCGGCACAGGCGGGCATCGTGCTGCCGGGCCTGAGCCGGCTATACGCGAGGCCGCCGGAGCGGGGCGGCTGGCTGCTGGGTTTTGCCGCGCTCACGCCGCACGAGATCGACAGCGGCATCGTCCGCCTGGCCCGCGCGCTGGGGTGAGCGCTCAAGTGGTCTGTTGTGCATGCGTAAAGTGGCCTGCCTGAGCAGTCCATGCGGCCGTTAAGATGCCCCTTTTGAACCTCAGGCAAGGGCACACGCATGCAGACCAGTTCCACATCATCGGCGTCGATCGACAACACGACACGGGCGCGCTGGCGCGACCTGGCGTCCCCCGCCATGGCGGCCTTCATCTCCGTCCTCGTCAACTATGGCGGCACCTTCGTGCTGGTATTCCAGGCGGCCCAGCTGGCCCAGCTGAGCGCGGCGCAGACGGCGTCCTGGGTCTGGTCGCTGAGCATCGGCGTGGGCGTGACGGGCATCTGGCTCAGCTACCGTTACCGCACACCCATCATCACGGCCTGGTCCACGCCCGGCGTGGCCTTCCTGGCCACCGTCATGCCGCATACGCCGTATGCCGAGGTGATCGGCGCCTATATCGTGTCTGCCATCGCCTTCATCTTGCTGGGCATGTCCGGCGCCTTCGAGCGCCTGGTGCGCCTGATACCGGGCGGCATCGCCGCCGGCTTGCTGGCCGGAATCCTGCTGCAATTCGGCGTGAACGCGTTCGGCGGCGCCAGCGCCGATCCGCTGCTGGTGGTGGTATTGCTGCTGTCGTACGCCGTGCTGCGCCGTTTCACGGCGCGCTTTGCCGTGGTGGGCATCATGCTGATCGGCCTGGCTCTGCTGCTGGCGCAGGGGCGCATCGATACGCAAGGCATAGCACTGGCCCTGGCCGCGCCCGTGTTCGAAATGCCGCGCTTTTCCGTGGCGTCGCTGCTGGGCGTGGCGCTGCCCCTGTTCCTGATCACCCTGACGGGGCAATACATGCCCGGCATGCTGGTGCTGCGCAATGACGGTTACCAGGTCAGCGCCAATCCCATTTTGACGGTGACGGGCCTCGGATCGCTGCTCATGGCGCCATTCGGCGCGCACGCGTTCAACGTGGCCGCCATCACGGCCGCCATCTGCACGGGCAAGGATGCGCATGCGGACCCGTCGAAGCGCTATGTCGCGGGCCTGGCGTGCGGCGTGCTGTACATTCTGGTGGGCATCTTCGGCGTCACCCTGGCCAGCCTGTTCATGGTCTTGCCGCGCCCCTTCATCACGGCGCTGGCGGGCCTGGCCCTGCTGGGCGCCATCGGCAACAGCCTGGCGCAGGCGATGGCGGACGTGCGCATGCGCGAAACGGCGCTGATCACCTTCCTGGCCACGGCCGCAAACGTGACCCTGCTGGGCGTGGGCGGCGCCCTGTGGGGGCTGGCGGCCGGGCTGGCGGCGCATGCGCTGATGCATGGCTGGCGCAAGGCGGCATGACGGCGGCATCGGCAGACGGCTTGCCCATGTTGCCGGCCGCCGCATACAATTGTTGCGCCCGTGCCCGTTGGCACTATCGAACGATTGAACGATGCCCGAGATCACTTCCCTGGCGCAGTATCTGCTGGCGATCACGCCCGCCTTCCTCGTCTGCGCCGCCTTGCTGCTGGCCGTTCCCCGGACGGTGCCGCTGCTGCGCGTGCTCGTGCACATGCTGTTTTTCGTGCTGGCGCGCGACGCGATGACGGCGCATGGCTATTGGCAAGTGGCGGCGGGCGGCTTGCGTTTCACGGCGCCGCCGCCGGTCTTGCTGGCGCTGGGCGCCATGTCGCTGGCCCTGGTGGCGAGTACTTGCTGGCTGGAAAGCGAGGCGCGCCGCCAGATCCGTTGGCTGGGCACGCGGCCGGCCCTGTCCGTGTTGCTGGGCGTGGCGGGCGCGTGCGTGATCATCGCCTTGGCGACGGGCTTGAAAGCCGTGTTTAACTTGCCCTCGCTGGCGCCCGTCGCGCCATCCGCGCTGCCCTTGCTGCTGGGCTTTGCGCTGGCGGCCAACTGTTATGAAGAATTGCTGTTTCGCGGCTTGCTGCAGCAGCAATTGCGCGCCTGGCTGCCGGCCTGGCGCGCGGCGCTGGTGTCGGGCCTGCTGTTTGGCCTGTGCCACGCCTTTCTCGCCACCACCGTCACGCAGGTGGGCGCGCCCATCCTCGTGTTCACCGTGATCGAAGGCGTGGTGGCGGGGCTGGTATATTGCCGTGCCGGCTTGCTGGGCGCATCCCTGGCGCATGGGCTGGCGATTTTTTCGCTGGCCGCCGGCTGGGTGTGAAACCTGTTGTTTAATGTTAAAGAAACGAGAAGACAATGCCTGTAAGCTCTTACCTGAATACCCGTCCCGTGCTGGGCGAGCGCGTCTACCTGCATGACACGGCGCAAGTGATTGGCGACGTGCAGATCGGCGACGACTGTTCCATTTGGTGCAACAGCGTGCTGCGCGGCGACGTCAACCGCATCGTCATCGGCGAAGGCAGCAATATCCAGGACTTTTCCATGGGCCACGTGTCGCACAGGAATGCGGCCAAGCCCGATGGTTCACCGTTGACCATCGGCAAGTACGTCACCATCGGCCATTCCGTGATCTTGCACGGCTGCACCATCGGCGACGAGTGCCTGATCGGCATGGGCAGCATCGTCATGGATGACGTGGTGGTGGAAAAACACGTGATGCTGGGCGCGGGCAGCCTGGTGTCGCCGGGCAAGGTGCTGGAAAGCGGCCATTTGTACGTGGGCCGTCCCGCCGCCAAGGTGCGCGCGCTGACCGAGGCCGAAATCGCCTACCTGCGCTATTCGGCCGAGCACTATGTGCGCGTGAAGAACAATTACCTGGCCGGCGAGCCGGGCTGATGCATCAGGCTGGCGCCGTGGCCAGCGCATTGATGCGCGCCGCCATGGCGCGCGCGTCAGGCACGCCGAGTACCAGGCGCGCCCATTTTTCGCCCTGCAATTCGATGACCAGCGGCTGCGTGCCGCGCGTCATGAAGACAAACTGGCGGTCGCCACCCTTGTGGTAGGTGCCCGCCGAAATGACGCCAGGCAGGTTGGTGCCCGGGGCGCGCAAGCCCAGGGCCGTGCCGCGAAAGCCGTCATCGTCGGTGGCGCCACGCACATGCTGCAGGGGAATACGCAGGTTGCCGTGAAAGGAGGCCAGCTTTTCCCACAGGGCCAGGCGGATGGTCAGTGCATCGTCGTTCAATTCGAGGACAGGCATGGTGTCTCCTTTGGTGGTTGATCCAGATGGCTTAACAGGCGTTCGCCCAGCAGGCGGGCCGTCCCGGCGCCCGTGTCCTGCACGGCGGCGCGGCACAGCGCCGTGATGGCGGCGTCGGAGGGCGCCAGTTCCTTCAAGGCGATGATCAGCAAATCGACCGCTTCTTCCCGCGCCGGCCAGCCAGGCTGCAGCGCCTGCGCCAGCACGCGCTCGAACAGATGGCGCTTGGAGCCGAATGCCTTGTACAGGCTGCCGCGCAGCAAACCGGTCGCCTTGACCAGGTCATCGATCGATGCGGCGTTGTAGCCCAGGCTGCCAAAGACGGCGACAGCCTGGCTGATGACGGTCGTTTCGTCGAAGTTGCGCGGTCTGGCCATGGTACGTATGCAATGCGTGCGGCGGGGCGGGATGTCCCGTATTTGCTTCCACTATATGCATTGGTGAACGATTGGTCAATAACTATCGGCGGGCAGCCGTTGGCGCAGTTCCGGCCGCGGCGCCAGGTCGTGCGGCAGGCGCAGGCCGGAGACAAGGCCCAGGCGCCGCAACAGCAGCAGCATCCACCAGCCCGGATCCCATTCGCCCGGCAGCAGGCCCAGCCTGGCTGAACCCGGATACGCGTGATGGTTGTTGTGCCAGCACTCGCCCATGGTCAGCAGCGACGTCAGGCGGATATTCCGGCCTTGCACGGCGGCGCCATCGACATGGAAGTGCATTTGCCCATGGTTGTGGGCGAAATAGCCGATCAGCCAGTGGCCCAGCACGCCGGCGCTGACCCGCGCGCAGACGCCCCAGCAGACGTAGCCCCAGCCGCCCCAGGCGTAGAACAGCATGGCCCACGGCAATTGCTGCAGCATCCAGGTTTTTTCCAGGAAACGATAAAAACGGTCGTGCGCGATGCGCGGCTCGATGGCGATGTGGGGCGGGTGGTCGAGGTCCAGGCGGCAGTGGAGTTGCCACCAAGCATCGCGCCAGAAGCCGGCGCCGTGGCGCAGATACGGGTGGCAGTCGGGCAAGCGCTGGGCATAGTCGCGCAGCTCGTGCTGGCGCAGCAGGCCCAGCGGGCCGCTCAGACCCACCAGCACGCCCAGGTAGACGAGTACATATTCCAGCCATTGCGGGCATTCGAAGCTGTTGTGGATCAGTTTGCGGTGGCTGCCCAGCGAGTGGCCGAACAGCAGGACGATGGCCGTGCTGACGGTAAACAGCGCCACGCCCGTCCAGCTAAAGAAGAACAGGGCGCCAGTCACGGCGCCGGCCAGCATGGCCGCCAGCCACAGCGATGGCGGCGGCGCGTAGCGCACCACGCCGTCCAGCACTTCGCCAGCGTGGCTGGCGCGGACGCGGTGACTGTCCAGGCTGGCCGTTGGCATCAGCCCTTGGGGGCCGACGACGGTTGCGTGTACTTGTCGAAGTTGGTGATGTAATCGTTGAAGTTGTCGGTCAGCATGCGCTTGTACTGTTCCGTGAAGAAGGCCACGGCGCCTTCCTTCTCTGCCTGCATCTTGGCCACGTCGTTGCTCTTGCTGGCGACGAGGAAGGCGTTGAAGCGGGCTGCCGCGTACAGCAGCGAGGTGGCCACTTCATTGCCGCCGCTGTGCATGCATTGCTCATTGGCCAGGGCGATGACCTGGTCGGCGCGTTCCCAGAATTCCGGGCCCGGTGCTGGTTTTGTCGTTGGTGTGCTCATAGAAATCCCTCATGAAAGTGCGCGCCAGTCTACACAGGGGGCCGCGGGCTGTCCAGCCGCACGGCTGCCAGTCAGGGCGTTTGCAGGATCCGTTCGAGCAGCGCGGCCAGCGGCTGGCGGATATCGAGCACGATGCCGGCCTCGTCCGCCTGCAGCGGTTGCAGGGTGGCAAGCTGGCTGTCGAGCAGGCTGGCGGGCATGAAGTGGCCCGGGCGCTGCAAGCGGCTTTCCAGCACGGCGCGCGGGCCGTCCAGGTGGACAAAGCGCAGGGCCGGATCGCCTGCGCGCAGCACGTCGCGGTAGGTGCGCTTCAGGGCCGAGCAAGAGACGACGAGGCCGCTGCCTTGCGCGCGCGCCGCAGCGATGCGTTCGCGCAGGGCGGCCAGCCAGCCGGCCCGGTCGGCATCGTCGAGCGGGATGCCGGCCGCCATCTTCGCCACGTTTTGCGGGGAATGCACGTCGTCGCCTTCCACGTAGGGCACGTGCAGGGCGTCGGCCAGCAGGCTGCCGACGGCGCTCTTGCCGCAGCCGGACACGCCCATCACGACCCAGCGCACGGCGGGCACGTCCAGGTGCAAGGTCAAGGCGCCGAGACGATGACGGTGACGCGGCGGTTTTCCGCCTTGCCCGTCTTGCTGGCGTTCGAGGCGACCGGTTTGCTCATGCCCAGGCCCTTGACGGTGATGTTGTCGCGCGGAATGCCCGATGCGCTCATGGCGTCGGCCACCACGTTGGCGCGCGCCAGCGACAGCTTGTTGTTGTACGCTTCCGTGCCTTCGTTATCCGTATGGCCTTCCACGCGCATGTGGGTAATGCCCACTTTCAGCAGAGCGGCGCTGATTTTCTGGATGGCGTTGCGGCTCGGTGCCGTCAGCTTGGCGGCGTCGAATTCGAACAGCAGCTTGTCCGTAAAGCTCAGTTCCCAGCCTTCGTCGGTCTGGTTGAAGCCTTGCTCCTTCAAGGTGGCGACTTGCTCGGCGTTGAACAGCGGTTTGATTTCTGGCGTGCTCTGGCAGGCGGCCAGCAGGCCCAGCATGAACAGACCGAGGACGCCGCGGCGTAATTGTGTGTAGAGAAATTGCATGGTGTTGCTCCTTGGTTCAGGGGTGAATATGGGGTTGCGGCAGGCGCGCCACCTGGCGCGTGCCGCGCTGCGCCTGCTTGGCGCGGTACATGGCTTCATCCGCCGCGCCCACCAGCGAGACGGCGTCGATGGCGTGGTCGGGGAAGACGGCCACGCCGATGGTCAGCGAGCTGACGATACTGTTGCCAGTGGGCAATTCAATGGCTTGCGCCATGGCGGCGATGATGTTGTCGGCGATGTGCATGGCGTCGCTGCTGTTGCGCAGCGGCTTGAGCAGGATGGCGAATTCGTCGCCGCCCAGGCGCGCCACCAGGTCGCCCTCGCGCAATTGCTGCTTGATGCGGGCGGCGATCGTCACCAGTACCCGGTCGCCCGAGGCATGGCCGAAGGTGTCGTTGATGTATTTGAAGCGGTCACTGTCGAGGAACAGCACGGCCACCTTGCCATTGCCGACCCGCGCTTCGAGGATGGCGCGTTCCAGCTCCGCTTCCATGAAGGCGCGGTTCGACAGGCCCGTCAGGCTGTCGTGGTTGGCGCGGTGCGACAGCGAGGCGTTTTCCTTTTGCAGATGGCTTTGCCATGCTTCCAGTTCGTCGAGCAGGGCGTTGAAGTCGTCATTGATCTGGTTCAACTCGGCAATATTGGCTGGCGGCACGCGCAATTCGAACGAGCGGTCGCGCCGCACGCGGTGGGCCGTTTCCGCCAGGTGGCGCAGGGGCGACGTGATTTCTGTTTCCATGCGGCGCGACAGGCGCACGGCGACGGCCAGGCTGAGCACCAGGCAGGCGAGCAGGCAGGCCAGGCCGCTGAGCAGGAAGGGCAGCAGGCTGCGGCTGTGCGGCACCAGGGTGATGTTGCCGATGGCCTGGTCATTGCGCGTGATGGGGAAGGTCAGCGAATCGGGCAGCATCCAGCCCGTCAGCGCGCGTTCGATGTAGTAGCGCGTGCCATGTTGCCCACGTTCCCAGCGGGCCAGCACCTTGCCGGCCGTGTCGCTCACCTGCGCCTGGTCAATATCTTCATTGACGCCGATCAAGGCCAGCGCTTCCCTGGCGGCCTGGGAGTCGCCAAAGACGACGGCCCCTTCCACCGTGTAGCTCATCGAGCGGGCCACCAGGCGCAGGTTCTGGTCCGAATACACGCGCAGGGCCAGCAGCGCCACGGCCGTCAGGGTCAGGCCGGCCGCCAGCACGGCGATCAGCGACACGCTCAGGTGGGCGCGCCGCAGCACGCTGTCGAGCGTGGGGCGGGGCGCGCGGGCAGGCTTGGTGCTCATGCGGGCGCTCATGGCGGCGGTCCCTTGCGACGTGCAATTTGCAAGGCGTTCGGATGTACGCGCAGGCCGCTGCGGGCGATGGCGTCGAGGTTGACGTCAAAGCCGATCTGCGCCTCGTTCAGGCGCAGGCAGAACATGGTGCCCACGGTGCACGACGTGCCGGGTTCGGCGACCGATAAAATCGGCTTGCCGATGAGCTGCGCCAGCAAGTGCTCGCGCTCTCCCTCAGGCAGGCTGCCCAGGTAGACGACGTCGCATTCGCTGGCCGCGCTTGCCAGCGCCGGGATTTTCACGCGGATGCGCTGGCCCAGGCTGGAGGCGGGCGTGTCGACGATGGCCGCGCCGTAACGGGGCGCACCGACCATGCAGACGCGCACTTCCTGGCGCGCCACGGGCCAGCGCACATAGCTGACGATGCCAAACAGGACCTGGGCCACCTCGGCGGGACGCCTGGCGTCGGCCGCCGCGCCCGCTTGCGCCCATGCCGCGCACGGCGCCAGCGCGGTGCCGGCGAGCAGCGAAGCCAGCAGCACGACAGCAAACAGGGCTGGCGGCGCGGAGCGCTGCCGGTGGCGGGGGGAAGAGGGCACGGCGTCGGTGTCTTTATTCGGGTCGGGTGGCTACTTATACTGTTACTCAGCAACACAGACTCTACGGAAGTCCCGGTTGAAAGTAAATCACGGCGCTACGCCATACAACCTTGCATTATAAACACGAATGTGAAAACTTGCATTCTTTGCCATGAGAATTACTTGTCAACACTGCCGTGGCACGCCAGAGTGTTGCTATTCTTCCAGTGTCGCTTCCAGCAAGTCGATTTCGCGCAGCAGGCGCAAATGGATGGTGTCGTCCAGTTCGCCCGAAATGCGGCGGCGGAACAGTTCATCGCGCTCCGCATTCAGCGCTTCCAGGCGCAGCGCGCGCTCGGCCTTGGCCAGTTCCTGCAAGCGCATCGCCTCGTCGTTGCTGCTTTCGCCATACGCGAGGCGGCGCCGGTAGGCTTCGATCAGGCGGTTGGCCGCTTCCGTGACGACTTGCTGCTTGTCATTCTTGTCGATGCCTTCGCACACTTTTTCCAGCCGCGCGATGGCCGCTTCGGCGGCTGCGGCGCGGGCATTGCGCTCTTCCGTCGAACGGCGCGCGGGCGGCGCGAACACCAGGCCCTTGGTCAGCAGGGGCAGGGTGACGCTGGCCAGCAGCAGCGACAGCAGGATCACGCCCATGGCCAGGAAGATGACGAGGTCGCGCGCCGGGAAACGATTGCCATCGGGCAAGAACAGGGGCAGGGTCAGGATGCCGGCCAGGGTCAGCGCGCCGCGCACGCCCGCGAACGACGCCACCAGCAGCAGGCGCAGGCTGGGGCGCGCCAGCAGCGCCGCATCCTTCGGTTCGCCCGCGATTTTCTTGTGGTGCTTGAACAGGGTCAGTTTCATGGAAATGAAGACCCAGAGGAAGCGCATGAAGGTCAGCCCCACCGTGATGGCGATGACGAACAGGGGCAGCTTCCAGGCGCTGCCGGCGCCGATTTCGGCGGAGGCGGCCGGCAAGCCGGCGACGGTGGCGGGCAGCTGCGCGCCCAGCATGACGAAGATCACGCCATTCAAGACCAGTTGCACGGTATCCCACACGGCCTTGCGCTGGGTGCGCGTGGCGGCCAGCGGGCGGCCGATCAGGTCGGCGTAATGCATGGACACGCCCGCCGTGGCGGCGGCCAGGATGCCGGAACCGTGGATTTGCTCGGCGCCCAGGTAGGCGGCGAACGGGATCAGGATACTGATGAGGATTTGCAGGCCCGGTTCTTCGCCCACCTTGCTCACCAGCCATTTATTCGCCAGGCCCACGCCCCACGAGATGGCCAGGCCGATGACGATGCCGCCGCCCGCTTCCTGCAGGAAACTCAGCGAGGCGGCGCCGATGGAAAAGCCGCCCGTCATCATGGCGCCTACGGCAAACGTGAAGCACACCAGGCCCGACGCGTCGTTCAGCAGCGATTCGCCTTCGAGGATGTGCATCAGGCGCGGCGGGATCGGGTTGCCGGCGGCGATCGCCGAGACGGCCACGGGGTCCGTCGGCGAGAGGATGGCGCCCAGCGCGAAGGCGACGGCCAGCGGCACGCTGGGGATCAGCCAGTCGATGAAAAAGCCCATGCCCAGCACGGTAAACAGCACCAGGCCGATGGCCAGCATCAGGATCGAGCGCGCGTCGGAAAAGAAGGCGCCCTTGGGGATGCGCCAGCCGTCGAGAAACAGCAGCGGCGGGATGAAGAGCAGGAAGAAAATGTCGGGGTCGAGCGGCACTTGCACGCCAAACAAGGCCAATCCCGTGCCGCCGGCGATCTGGATCAGGGGCAGCGGCAGCCTGACCCAGCGCGAGCGGGCGAGAAAGCCGCACAGGACGACGGTCAGGACGAGGATGAGGATGATGGTAACGGTATGCATGAAGGAGCGGCGGCGTGCTGAAACGCTGATTATAAGGCGCAGCCCGCCTGCGGCGTTGCCTGCGTGTCATTGCGTACATACAACAAGTCACAATCGCGGTAAGATTGTCACCGTGGCCCTGTTGCCGTCGCCGTTAGCCGGCGGCCCGTGCGCCTTGCTTACACCCTGGCCTTTACTTTTCACTGGTTCCTGTTTTGCTCAAGAAAATCTTCACCGGCCTGCTGTTGTCGCTGGCATTGCTCATCGTGGCGGCCCTGGCCGCGTATCTGTATTACTGGCGCCCCGCGCTGGCGCCCATCGATCCGCCTGCCGCCACGGCATTTTCCCCGCAAGTGGTGGAGCGGGGCCGCATCCTGGCGGGCATGGGCAATTGCGCCGCCTGCCATACGGCCAGGGACGGCGCCGATTACGCGGGCGGCCACGGGCTGGCCACGCCGTTCGGCACGATCTACGCGACGAATATCACGCCCGACCGGCAAACGGGCATCGGCCGCTGGTCGCTGGCCGCCTTCCAGCGGGCCATGCGTGAAGGCGTGGGCCGCGATGGCGCCCATTTGTACCCCGTTTTCCCATACACGCATTTCAACCTCGTCTCGGATACGGACTTGACGGCCTTGTACGCGTATTTCATGACGCGCCCGCCCGTGTATGCGGCGGCGCCCGCCAACAGCGTGCCGTTTCCCCTGAACTTGCGGCCGCTACAGGCGGGATGGAAGTTGCTGTTTTTCAAGCCAGCGACATTCCAGCTTGATCCTGCGCAAGGCCTGGACTGGAACCGGGGCCGCTACCTGGCCGAAGGCCTGGCCCATTGCGCCGCCTGCCACACGCCGCGCAATGCGCTGGGCGCCGAGCTGGCCGGTTCGCCCTATCTGGGCGCGGCCATCGACCACTGGTATGCGCCGGCCTTGACCAGCGCCAACACGGCCCCCTTGCCATGGACGCAGGACGAGCTGTACGCCTTCCTGCGCACGGGGGCGACGGCACTGCACGGCGTGGCGGCAGGACCCATGTCGGCCGTCGTGCACGAAGGCATGGGCGCCTCGCCCGATAGCGATATCCGCGCGCTGGCAACGTATTTTGCCGGCGTGGCCGGGGCAGAGCAACGCCAGGTCGATACGGATGCCGTGGTCAAGGCCGGCATCGCCCGCTCGCAGAGGGTCAGCCTGGTCGACAACGACCGTGGCGCCAGCCTGTATGTGGCCGCCTGCGCGTCGTGCCACTCGAACAGCGATGGCCGGCCCGTGGCCCTGCGCCCGGAACTGAGCCTGAACAGCGCCGTCAGCGCGCCCGATCCCGCCAACCTGATCCAGGTGATATTGCACGGCATCAGCAAGGATGCGGCCATGCCCGGCGTGCTGATGCCCGGCTTTACCGCTTCGCTGACGGACAATGACGTGGCCCAGCTGGCCGCCTATCTGCGCCGCAGCCGCAGCCACCAGCCGGCCTGGACGAACCTGGAAGCGGCCGTGGCGCGCACGCGCGCCGGCAAGTAACTCTTGAAAGTTTCTTATGTATAACATTACCGTGAATGGCCAGCCCTTCGGCACCGAGACCGACGCCGAGACGCCCCTGCTGTGGGTGTTGCGCGATGAAGTCAACTTGAAGGGCACGAAGTTTGGCTGCGGCATCGGCATGTGCGGCGCCTGCACCGTGCACGTGGATGGCCGCGCCATGCGTTCGTGCATTACGCCGATTGCCGCCGTGGCCGGCTGCGCCATCACCACCATCGAAGGCCTCTCGCCCGATGGCACGCATCCTTTGCAGCGGGCGTGGCTGGCCACGCAGGCGCCCCAGTGCGGCTATTGCCAGTCGGGCCAGATCATGCAGGCGGCCACCTTGTTGAAAGATTATCCGCAGCCGACGGATGCGAATATCGATGCCGTCATGAGCGGCAACCTGTGCCGCTGCATGGCATACGTGCGCATCCGCAAGGCCATCAAGCTGGCGGCCGGCATGCAGGAGGCGCCCGGTGTTTAAGTTGCCGAAAGAAAATTCTGCCGCCCGTCCCAGCTCGCTGGGCCGGCGCGGTTTCCTGATCGCCGCCGCCGGCACGGGGTTTACTTTGGCCTTCCTGCGCGCCGACAGTTCCCTGGCCGACAGCAAGGTGGCACGCGTGCCGCCCGCCAAGCCGGCCGCGCCCGTGTTCGACCCCAGCATCTGGTTCCAGATCGGCCGCGATGGCATGATCACCGTCAATATCGCCAAGGCGGAAATGGGCCAGCATATCGGTACGGCCCTGGCGCGCATCGTCGCCGAGGAACTGGAAGCGGACTGGAGCAAGGTACGCCTGCATTATGTGGATACGGACCCGAAATGGGGTTTGATGGTGACGGGCGGTAGCTGGTCCGTCTGGCAGAATTTCGACCCGCTCAGCCGTGCCGGCGCGGCCGGGCGCCTGGCGCTGGTCGAGGAGGGCGCGCGCCTGCTGCGCGTGCCCGTGTCCGCCTGCCACGCCAGGCTGGGCGTCGTGCACGGCCGGGGACGGTCGATCAGCTATGGCGACATCGTGCGCCGTGGTAAACTGGCGCGCCAGTACACGCCGGAGCAATTGAAAGCCATCGTGCTGAAAACGCCGCAGCAGCGCAGCCTGATCGGCCAGCACGTGCAGGCGCTGGACATTCCCGCGAAACTCAATGGCGCGGCCGTGTACGGCATCGATGCGCACGTCGAGGGCATGCTGTATGCGCGCCCGAAGATTCCGCCCACGCGCTACGGCGCGAAAGTGGTGTCCATCGATGATGCGGCCGCGAAAAAGGTCAAGGGCTACCTGCGTTCGTTCGCCTTGCAAGATCCCAGCGGCACGGTGCCCGGCTGGGTCATGGTGGTGGCCGAAACGTATGCGGCCGCCGTGCGCGCGGCCGACCTGGTGCAAGTGAAATGGCGGGCCGGCGCGGCGGCCCACGTGGCGGAGCAGGATATCCTCAACTACGCCACCAAGCAGCTGGCCGATGCCAGCCTGGGCGCGCGCGTGGTCGATGATGATGGCGTGGAGCAAGCGTTCAAGGATGCCAGCCTGCAACTGGAGCGCCACTACACGACCAGCACCGTGCTGCATTTCCAGCTGGAACCCGTGAATGCCCTGGCGCAGGAAATCGACGGCGTCTGGCACATTCATGCAGGCAACCAGTGGCAATCGTTGATCCTGCCCGTGCTGGCGCAAGCGCTGAAGGTGCCGGAGAGCAAGGTCATGCTGCACACCTATCTGCTGGGCGGCGGTTTCGGGCGGCGCCTGAATGGCGACTATTGCGTGCCGGCCGCCCTGGCGGCGCAAGCCGTGGGGCGCCCCGTCAAGATGATCTGCACGCGGGCCGACGATGCCCGTTTCGATTCGCCCCGTTCGCCGTCCGTGCAGCATGTGCGCATGGCGTTCGACGACGCGGGCAAGGTGTCGGCGATGGTGCACGAGGCCAGCGCCGGCTGGCCCACGCAAGCCATGATCCCCGCCTTCCTGGCCAAGGATAAGCAGGGCCATCCGTATGACCCGTTCGCCATCGCCGGCGCCGACCACTGGTATTCGGTGGGTGCGCAGCGCGTGCGGGCCGTGTCGAACGACCTGGCCAACAGCAGTTTCCGCCCCGGCTGGCTGCGCTCCGTGGGTCCCGGCTGGACGAATTGGGCTGTGGAAAGTTTCATGGACGAGGCGGCGCAGGCGGCCAAGGTCGATCCGCTGGCATTCCGCCTGTCCTTGCTGCAGGCGTCGGGCCGCAATGGGGGCAGCGCGCCGAACGCCGTCGGCGGCGCCGCGCGCCTGGCCCACGTGCTGCAGCGCGTGGCGGACAAGGCTGGCTGGGGCAAGGCCATGCCGCCCGACACGGGCCTGGGCATCGCCGCCACGTTCGGCCAGGAACGCGACATGCCCACCTGGACGGCTTGCGTCGCCCGGGTCAAGGTGGACCGCAGCACTTGCATGGTGAAAGTCGAAAAATTGTTCATGGTGATCGATGCGGGCAGCATCGTCGACCCCGATGGCGCGCTGGCGCAGGCGGAAGGGGGCGCCCTGTGGGGCGTGAGCATGGCCTTGCATGAGGGCACGGCTTTCCTGAACGGCGAAGTGAAGGATACCAACCTGAATACCTACACGCCCCTGCGCATGGCCGACGTGCCCGAGCTCGACATCGAATTCGTTGCCAGCACGCATACGGCGACGGGCATGGGCGAACCGCCCACGACGGCCGTGGCGCCGGCCATCGGCAACGCCATCTTCGCCGCCGTGGCGTCGCGCGTGCGGCATTTGCCGATCCGCCCGGAAGCCGTGCTGAAGGGGCTGGACCGGCACGGCGCCGTATAGTCCTGCCTTGCCGGTGACGATGCGCGAACGGCTGCGCAGGAATGGCCGCGGGCTGCTACACTGAAGTTAGCCGCCCGGGGCACGCAGGCTGTCCCCGGCCCGGCAAGATCAGCGTAAAATCAGCGTACAGCTTGACTTCAGCTTTAGCTTGATCCCAGCTCGATTGCGGAGGCAACCATGCAAGAACAATTTGTCAGCATTACGGCCGATGAACTTCAAATGGATGGCGTGCTTGAAATGCCCGAACGGCCGGTGGGCATCGTCCTGTTTGCCCACGGCGCAGGCGCCGACAGCGACTACCTGGGCGCTTCCAGCCACGCCACTTCCCAGGATTTTTTGCGGGCGGGCATCGCCACGCTGCGCTTCGACCAGGGCGGCGTCGAGCCTGGCGGCGGCAGCAATGGCCACGCGTATTTCGTGCGCAGCGATATCGTGCTGCTGGCGCGCCAGCTGGAAAAAGCCCTGGGCTGGCTGCAGCTCGACCCGTCCACGCGGCGCTTGCCCTGCGGCCTGTATGGCTATGGCACCAGCGCGGCCGTCGTGATGCAGCTGGCGGCCTGGCGCAGCGCGGAAATCGCCGCGCTGGCCGTGTGCGATGGCCAGGTGGAAATGGCCGGCAAGGCGGCGCTGGAAAACGTGCGCGTGCCGTCCCTGCTGATCGTGGGCGGGCGCGATCCCGATGTGGCTGGCCTGAACCGCATGGCGTTTGCCACCTTGCGCTGCGACAAACAATTGGAACAGATCGCCGCCCCTGGCGGCCCCGACACGCGCCACCAGGCGGCCTTGCTGGCGACGGACTGGTACACGCGCCATTTCAACGGGCATACCAGCACGGCGCAGTAGCGCAGCGGCTCAGGCGGCGCGCAAGTTCTTCGCATGGAAGCGCACGTGCTCTTCCATGAAGCTGGCGATGAAGTAATAGCCGTGGTCGTAGCCGGCATGGCGGCGCAGCTGCAGGGGCTGCCCGGCGTCGCGACACGCCGCTTCGAACACCTCGGGGCACAGTTGCTCGGGCAGGAACTTGTCGGCCAGGCCCTGGTCGATCAAGATGCCTTCGGGAAACAGTGGCGGCTGGCCCTGCAGGCCGTGCATCAGCGCGCTGGCGTCGTATTGCTGCCAGCTGGCCTCGTCGCTGCCCAGGTAGCCCGAAAACGCTTTCTTGCCCCACGGACATTGGCTCGGTGCGGCGATGGGGGCGAAGGCGGAAACGGAGCGGAACAGGTCCGGGTTGCGCAAGGCCAGCACCAGTGCGCCGTGGCCGCCCATCGAGTGGCCGAAAATACCCGTGCGCTGCGCGTCGATGGCCAGTTCCTGCTCCAGCAGGGCGCGCAATTCCAGGATGTAGCTGTACATGCGGTAGTGGCTGCTCCACGGCGCCTCGGTGGCGTCCACGTAAAAGCCGGCACCCACGCCGAAATCCCAGGAGTCGCTCTCGCCCGCGACGTTCGCGCCGCGGGGGCTGGTGTCGGGGGCGATCAGGATCAAGCCTTCTTCCGCGGCCACGCGCTGCGCGCCGCCCTTGATCATGAACGTTTCTTCCGTGCAAGTCAGACCAGCCAGGTAAAACAGGGCGGGGCGTTTGGTGGTGGCCACGCTGCCTGGCGCCGTATCGGGAATGAAGGCCGAGAAACGCATGGGCAAGCCGATGGCTTGCGCGTCGTGGCGATAAAAGCGTTGTACCCCGCCAAAACAGGCGTGTTCACTCAACAGTTCCAGCATGAATTCTCCTCGTTAATCTCACAGTATAGCCAGAGTGGGGGAGCGCTGTCATGGGCGGGCGCCGGCGGCGCGTCACCACTTGCAGCCGCTGTCGCCCGTCGCGCCTTTCAGCAGGAAGGGCAGCTTGGCCAGGCCGGCGAATTCCACATTGCCCAGCCGTGGCTTGTAATCGTTGTCGCACTTGGGCCGCGCGGCGCTGGCGATGGCTTGCGCCGTCTTGTTGCTGGTTGTCAATGCTGGCCCGGCGAGGGATGGCCCCTCCTGGCGCGCCGCTTCCTTGGCCAGGCGTTTCAAGGCGTCAAGGTCGAGCGCAGCGGGCGGCGGCAATGCTGCGGCGTCGGCAGCGGGCGCGGGCATTGCTGCTGGCGCTGGCGTGATGGCCACGGCATGCCGGGGTCGCGCCTGGCTTTTTGAGACGGCTGGCGGCAGGGGGCGCGCGGGCCGCGCTACGGGGGCCAAAAACAGCATTTGCATGCTGCGCTGCGGCAGCAAAGGGGGGACCGGCAGCTTGTTTGAACGCAGTACTTGCCATAGCAGCACATGCAGCAGCACGGCGATGCCGGCACCGGCCAGCATGCGTGCCGATTCCCGTGGCGGCGGCAGGGACCGCATCAATCCAGCATGGCCGCGATGAGCGGCAGGGTATCTTGCGCCGGCGCTTCCGTCTTGAAGGCCAGCAAATGGTCGGCGCGCGTCTTGCCCAGGTTGATGGCGGCCACGGGCTTGCCCGTTTCGGCTGCCATGCGGCACAGGCGAAAGCTGGAATACACCATGACGGACGAGCCCACCACCAGCAGGGCGCCAGCTTCCATCATTTTGCGCTCGGCTTCGGCCGCACAGGCGGCGGGTACGCCATCGCCGAAAAACACCACGTCCGGCTGCAGGGTGCCGCCGCAGCGGGGACAGACGGGCAGGTGGAAGGTGGCCAGCTGCGACGGCTCCAGCAAGGCGTCGCCGTCAGGCGCCGGCGTGGCCGTGGCGCCCAGCAACTGCGGATTGTCGTGTTCGAGCTGATCCTGGATCAGGCGGCGCGTGTGGCGAGCCCGGCAATCGAGACAGACCACGCCATGTATGCTGCCGTGCAACTCCGTGACGGCGGTACTGCCCGCTTGCTGATGCAGTCCATCCACGTTTTGCGTGACCAGGCCGCCTATTCTCCCGCGCCGGGCCAGTTGCGCGATGGCCAGGTGGCCGGGATTCGGCGTAGCGCGCGCCAGGGTCGGCCAACCCACCATGCTGCGCGCCCAGTAGCGGCGACGCACGGCTTCCTGGCGGCGAAAATCGGGGCCTTGCACGGGCGCATTGCCACGCCGCACGCCTTGCGTGTCGCGGTAATCGGGTATGCCGGACGCCGTGCTGATGCCGGCGCCCGTCAGCAGCAGCACGTCGGGATGGCGCCGCAGGAACTGTGCCAGCTGATCGAGGGCAAGATCGTCGCTGGCGGACCGCAGGCTGGCTGAGGGAAAATTTTGCATGATGTGCCATGCTAACCGAAAAGCATGGCGCCGTTGCAGGAGGGAGGTTTATTCCAGCTTCATGCCGAAGCGCTGCAGCCGCGGCTGCCAATGCTCCTGGATATTGGCCGACACGAGGATGCGCTCGGCCTTGCCGATCAGCAACGCGCGCGGCACGAAGCCGAAGTAGCGCGAGTCGGCGCTGTTGTCGCGGTTATCGCCCAGCATGAGGAAATGGTCGGTTGGCACCGTCACGGGGCCAAAGCTGCGCGCCGCGCCGGCCATTTGCGGCAAGACCTGGATGAGGTGCTGTTCGGTCTGGTTGCGTTCGCGGATGCGCTGCGCCGTCAGCTGGCCCACGTGGGCGATGGTTTCAGGGGCCGTGTCGAGCGCCGTGTACTGGGCGGGCTGGCCATTGATGACCAGCTGCTCATTGCGCATTTCCACCGTGTCGCCAGGCAGGGCGATGATGCGCTTGATCAGGCGCGTGCCGTCTTTCGGCGAGGAAAAGGTGACGATGTCGCCCCGCTGCGGTTCGCCCAGGCGCTGCAGCACGATATCGGTGAGCGGCACTTTCAGGTTGAAGGCGAGGCGGTTGACGAAGACCACGTCGCCTTCGAGCAGGTTGGGGCGCATCGACGCCGACGGGATGGGATTCCAGTCCGCCACGGCCGTGCGGAACACGCCGAACAGCAGAAGGAACATCAAAAAACCTTTGTTGGCGCGCATCCATGTGCTCATGTCGGCTCTTTCGCTGGGCAGTGCCCGTGAGGGTGAAGGGAAGCGCCATTGCTGCTGGCGCCATATCACGATGCACGGCGAGGCTGAAGCCAGTCTTAAATCAACGCAGGCGCGGCCGATGGCGTGACCATTGTTGTGTGCACGCATCACTACGCCGGTTTCAGGGATGCCGGCACGGCGCATGCGCGTCGTCGTCGCCGTTGCGCCGGCGCTTGCCGTGCATCTCGTCCCACAGCTCGCCGAGCGCTACCAGCAAGCCGCCAGCCACGAAGGGGATCGCCACCAGCCAGGGAATACTGTCGAGCCATGGGCCCAGCAGGATGGCCGAGGCCACGGCGATGACGATGGCGCTGCACCAGAAGCGGCGCGGATGCCGGAGCGTGAACAGGTAGTGAAGGTCGTTCATAAATCCTCCTTGGTGAGCAGGCGGAACAGCCGGGCGGCCAGAATGCTGCTGACGGCAATGACGATGCAGCCATCCAGGAAAAACAGCACCTTGCCCACCAGATGCATGCCCTGTACGAGGTAGACGGGCAATTCCTGCGCTTCCGCCCACTGCGTCATGCGTGCCAGCACGATGGCGGCGGCAAAGATGGCGACGGCCAATGCCAGCACCAGCAGCACATGTTCGAACAGGCGTAGCCGCACTTTCATGTTGGACTTTGCAAGATAGATAAGATTCCCGAACCTTGACGTTATCAGTCCATTATCACGGTGCCTTGCGCTGCCACAAAGTCGCGGCCGATAGCCTGAAAACGGCCTTGAGCCCGCAAAATTCGCCTATTTGAACGCCTTGATGACGGCGTCCAGCTTGACCTTCAGCGACTTGTCGTGCGCGTGGATGGCCGGCACTGCGCGCTGCACGCCCAGCAACTGGTAGACGGCCGTCTGCGCTGCGCGCACCGAGTATTCCACGGTGAAGACGACATCGTCGGCGATTTCCACGAACTGGCTGACGAAGGCCAGGTTGACGGAGCTGGCCGGCACGGGCAGGGGACGGTCGCTCTTTGCGCGGGGCATGAACATGCTGGTGATGTAGGGCATGCGGCAGGGAATGCAGTTCGCCGTGGCCATGAGCTCGAGGTCGAAGTTCAGGTGGCCGCACAGCTCGCGCAGGATGTCCTCTCCGCTGCAGTCGGACATGGGCTTGGCGACGAAGTTGCCGATGCGGTCAGGGTGCAGCGCGTAGCCCCAGAATACTTGCACGCCCGCAGGCTGGCCGGCGAAATGGGGCTGGTGCGCCAGCACGATGGACATGAGCCAGTTGCTGTCCTTGAAGGTGACGAGGCCGCCCGTGCCCGCGCTGTTGCCCGTGAATTGCTCCATCCGGTCAAAGAAGGCGCTGTCCTTCAAGGTGACCGTGTACGAGGCCCAGTACGATTCGGGGATGCTGCCGTTGAAGGCGGCGGGGCGTCCCAGTTCCGGCCGGCCCTCGGCCAGCTTTTCCCACAGGCGCCAGCCATGGCTGTCGTGCTTCGTGCGCCTGGCGGGCGCGCGGTGCATGCTGCCATAGCTGGATGCATCCGTCATCGAGGCATTCTGGAAAAACACCAGGTCGCCCGCGGCGACGGGGACCACGTCGGCCAGGCCGCGGCGCTGGCAGGCAATGGCGGTGGCGCTCAGGCGGCCATCGGATTCTTGCACCTCGATATCGGTCACCGTGCAATCCATGATGAGGTTCACGCCTTGCGCCTGCAGCCAGGCGACCAGCGGGCGCACCAGCGAATCGTACTGGTTGTAGACGGTGCGCTTGACGCCTGCCAGGGTTTCGATGCGCGAAAACTCGAGCATGAAGCGGTGCAGGTAGCGCTTGAACTCGACGGCGCTGTGCCAGGGCTGGAAGGCGAACGTGGTGGCCCACATATACCAGAATCGGGTGTCGAAGAATGCGGGCGAGAGCCAGTCCGTGATGGCGCTGCTGCCCAGCGTGTCTTCGTCCGCTTCCGCCAGCTTCAGCAGTTCCAGCCTGTCCTGCATGGAAAAGCCCATGCTGCTGACGTCGACCTTGAAACGGTTGCGGTCGACCAGCCGCGCGCGCGAGTGGGGAAGGTGCAGTTCGTTGAAGGCGACGGTTTCGTCGTAGACGCTCTGGCCCGCATGCTCGAGCGAGGGGATGCTCTTGAACAAGTCCCAGGTGCACTCGTAATTGTCGGTGGTCAGCATGCGCCCGCCGCGCAGGGTATAGCCATCTTCGGCATTGCCGCCGCCGTCGAGGCTGCCCCCGGTCACGGGCGACGCTTCGAAAATGGTGATGTTGCTGCCTTGCATGCCGCCGTCGCGTATCATGAAGGCGGCCGCGGCCAGCGAGCCGATGCCGCCGCCGACGAGGTAGGCTTTCTTGTCTGTATTGCGCATGTTGTTCCCTGAGTGTGAGTGCATCCGCGTGTGCGAAAGGCTGGCAAGCGACATGGCCGACGTCGCGCCACATTTGCCTATTTTACAACATCAGGTAAGGGCCGCCTGTTTTAGAGAGCAGTTGCTCGGTTTTTCAGGCGCCCGCGTGTTCCTTGCGCCGTTCAAAGTACAGCAAGTCCGACCAGGCATCCTGGAAGCGCATGGCTTTTTCCGAACGGCCATACTGGTGAAAGCCGTTGCGCTGCATGACGGCGACCGAGCCCAGGTTTTGCGGCCGCGCCGTCGCTTCCACGCGCCACAGGTCCAGCGTGCCGAAAGCCTCTTCCAGCAGCAGGGCCACCACGCGCGTGGCGTAGCCGCGTCCGCCGAACCGTTCGCCGATGCGGTAGCCGAGCGTCGCCTTGTTGAAATAGGGGCGCGTGACGGCCGTCAAGTTGACCCGGCCGATGATTTGCCCGTCCAGCTTGGCCAGATACTGGTAGGCGAGATCCTGCTGGCGTTCGCGCTGCGCCTGCTCGATGGCGGCGGCGATGGCTTCCTGGTGGTAATAGGATGGCGCGCGCGCCGTGACCCAGCTTTCAAAGTACGCGCGGTTTTCCAGTTCGAAGGCCAGCAAGGCGGAAAGGTCGGCGCTGGAGGGGGCGAACAACTGAAGGAGGTCGAGGTCTGGCATGGGATCGTGTGGGAATGCGATGCGCCATTATAATCAGCTCGCGCATCTCGCCGCACATGCATGAATTCATGAAGGAGCAGCATGCTGTCCCATATCTGTCTCGGCACCAACGACTTTTCCCGCGCTTACGCGTTCTACACTGCCCTGCTGGGAGAGCTGGGCTTGATCGAAAAATTCCATGACCGGGACAAGCCCTGGGCGGGCTGGATGGCGCAGGATGCGCCGCGGCCCTTGTTCGTGCTGACGGCGCCGCACGACGGCTTGCCGGCGGCTCCCGGCAATGGCCAGATGACGGCCTTGCTGGCGGCCAGCCGCGCGCAGGTGGACCGCTGCCACCGGGCCGCGCTGGCGCTGGGCGCCGTGTGCGAAGGGCCGCCCGGCCTGCGGCCCCATTACCACGCCCATTACTATGGCGCCTACTTCCGCGACCTCGATGGTAACAAGCTGTGCGTGTGCTGCCACGCCGGGGAATAATTCCGGCCGCTAGTAAACCATCAGATGAAGCTTCTACATTCGTCAAACAAAAGCATACTTCGTCCTCAAATACATTTCCTCATTAGAAAAGTTAGACTTGGTTTGGTCATCAAACTACAGCTAATTTGCATTTGAAAAATTATTGTTTGGGATGATGAATTTTAAAAATAAGAAGATTTTGCATCTGCGATAAGCAGCCTCCGGAATCCGAGTTTCTTATCCATTGGTTTTTTGAGGTCGAGAATATTGTCGCGGTTAATTGATGCATTTAAAAAGCAAGAATTGTTCGGAAGCGGAATTTACCTGGCACTGGCTCGTTATATAATTCAAGGATATTCGGTTGTGCAAAGTCAGTGTTGTGGTGACGCCAATCAATTTTATTATTGACGACTAATAAAAGGTGAGGAGGAACCGTATGGCACGTATTAATCTCAACGTACCGTTTTCTGAGAAAGACGAAGCCAAGCAACTTGGAGCTCGATGGGATGCTACCCTGAAGGTTTGGTTTGTGCCTGACGGTGTGGACTCCAGTGCTTTTGGTCGTTGGCTGCCGACGGTACCGGACGTTAATATTCGATCACAGCGTTATGGTATCGCTCAAACAGAGACAGTTTGCTGGAAGTGCGACGAGTTGACGCGAGTATATGGATTTGTTTTGCCACCAGGGCATCAGACGGTAGAACAGGACGAGGACGGTGTCGATGAATGGTATGAGCACGATAGTTCGGCGATGGCTCTTTACGTTACTGATCTTCCACCTACCGTTATCGCTCGTCTTAAACTGATAACACGTCACTATTACGTGGACTTCAGCAAAACTACCAACAGCTCATATTGGATGAACCACTGTGAAAACTGCGGTATGAAACACGGCGATTTCGCGATATATTGTGAGCCTGGGGGCGCTTTCTTTCCGATGGACGAGTATGCCAATTCAAAGATTTCACTTCAATCTGTGCATGAGCCATTTTGCTGTAATGGAGATGCTGCGTATGGCGGACTATTCGAAGACAACTGACGATTCGTGGCTGGTATCCGCGCTAAAGTAGGTCATATTTCGCTGCAACTCAACAGTGAAGTTTCCCGCGACAATGGTATCGAGGATTGCATACGTAGAGCATTGTTCAATACTTGTAGTCGGTATTCCGATCAACAACTTGCTGCTCTAGCACTATCGTTAGCTGCGATTTCTCTTATTTCAATTGCATCTAAGAAGTTTTCTCATGTTTGCATTCAGCGTGGCCCCCACACGTCGTCTTCCGTCCAGCCCAGTTCCAGGAAGTCCTGCGCCCGCTCTCCCGCTTCGCCGGCGCAATAGAATTCGTCGAGCTGGGGCGGCGCGATGCGCGTGCCGGCCAGCATGGCGTGCACTTGCCCCCGGTGGTGGATCTGGTGCTGGAACAGGTGGGCCAGCATGCGCTGGCGCGTGTCGACTTGCGGCGTGTCGCGCAGGATCGTCACGGGCCGCGCCAGGTCGGCGTCGCACAGACTGCGGCAGTGGGCGATCAGGCGCGCGTCAGACGCATGCTGAGCCGCCTGCAGCGTGGCGCAGTCGGTAAATGGCTCGTCCTGTTCAAAGAAGGCATAGCAGTCGGCATGCGGCGCCTCGCCGCGCAGCTCGCGCTCCAGCGCGTCGAGATAAAACCAGTCGCATGTGAGGATGTGGTTCAGGGTGAACTGGATGGTGGGGAAAAAACTGACGCGCGTCGCCTGGAATTCGGCCAGATTTAGCTCGCCGCAGGCTTTCAGCAGGCGGTGGTTGCTCCAGGCGTTGTTGTACGCCTGGGTGGTGACGTAGCGGGCCAGCATATTGCTCATGATTTACCTTGCAAAGAGGGGAAACTGCGAGAGCGCCACTGTAGCACTTTGCGGCAGGTGGACCAAGGCGGCCACGCCCGCCGCACCGGCACGGCTGTCATCAAGTAAAATCGCGCAGCGGATGTCGCGATAGTGATGCATATAGGGCTGGAAAAGCAAAATGGGTTGGATAGGAAAATTACTGAACGGCGGCGAAAAAAGCAAGCTTGCGCCAGTCACGGCAGCGGCGGCGCCCGAGATGACACGGCAGCCAGCCACCATCACCGAAATCGATGCCATCTACTACCGCTGGCTGGCGGCCGCGGGTTCGGCGCAGGCGACAGCGCAGGCTGAACAGCAGATTCTGGACGAATTGACGCGCCTGGCCAGTGAACCGATCGCTGGCGCCGCGCTGGTGCCGCGCATTCCCGCCATCATTCCGCAGTTGATGCGTACCTTGCAAAATGAAAACATGAGCGCGGCCGAGCTGTCGCGCCAGCTGGCCCAGGACGTGCCGCTGGTCGCCGAGGTCTACCGCGAAGCGAACCGGCCCCGCTACCATTCGCGCTACAACGCCAGCCCGTCGATCAACAATATGGAAGGCGCCATCATGCTGCTCGGGCAAAACGGCATGCGCATGCTGCTCGCCCGCGTCGCCTTCCGCCCCATCGTCAGCATGCAGAGTGGCGGGTTGACCATACGCACGGCGCCGCTGATCTGGCGCCAGTCCGAGAAATGTGCGCTGGCGGCCAACCTGGTCGCGCCCGCAATGCAGGCCAACGCCTTCGACGCCTATCTGGCGGGGCTGATGGCCAATGTGGGCCTGGTGGTGGCGTTCCGCCTGATCGACCAGATGCACGCGCCCGATGCCTTCCCGCAATCGGACGCCTTCATTGCCCAGGTGTTTGCGCAAGCGCGCATCTTGTCGGTACGGATCGCCGAATTATGGGAGTTTCCCGAGTCCGTGACCCGCGCGATCGGGCAGGCCGGCACCGATGACCACGCCGATCCGCAGGCGCAAGCGCTGGCGCTGGGCGATCGCTTGAGCAAGCTGCGCATGCTGGTCGATACTGGCCGCTTTCCTGCCGATGATCCCTTCGTGATGACCGGGCTGAGCAAGGCCGAGCTGCAGGTGTTTGACAAGCTGGCCGACGACGACGACGACGACGACGACGAGGACGACGAGTGACGGCCGCAGGCCGGTCGAACTGCACCCCGGCCCGGTAGCAGATTCTTGCGGTCAGGGCCGCGATTGCGTGGTAATCTGGCAACTAAATGAGTGGCCAATGTACCACTCCATCCTGTCGTATGCCCATGCTGCCGAGGAGGTTCCTTGCTTCCATTTCGCCTTTCCATGCTTGCCGCCGCGTGTTTGGTAACAGCGGCGCAGCCCTGCGCCGCCGCGCCGGACACACTGCCCGTCAAACCGGCCTTCGCAGCGTCCGCCTGTGCGGTGCCGGTGCTGCCCGGCGAAAAGATAGAGTGCGGCGTGCTGACCGTCCCCGAGCATCGGGGCAAGGCCGACAGCCGCGCCATCGCCTTGCCGGTCATGATTTTCCGTAGCGGCGCGGCCACGCCCGCCGCCGATCCCGTCGTGTATCTCCCGGGCGGGCCGGGCTTGAGCAGCATCGACGGGCGCAGCAGCGGCAAAGGCAATCCCTTCCTGCTGGAACGCGACCAGATATTGCTGGAAGGACGCGGCAACAAGCATGCGCAGCCTTCGCTCGCCTGTCCTGAGCTGAACGTGCTGCGGGCGGCTGACGCCTCGCCGGCCGTGCAGACCGAGGCCGTTGCGCGCTGCCGCGCCGGGCTGGTGGCGTCCGGCATCGATCTGGACGGCTACACGTCGGCGGAATCGGCGGACGACCTCGACGATCTGCGCCGCCTGCTCGGCATCGCGCAGTGGAACCTGATCGGCTACTCCTACGGCACCCGCCTGGCGCAGACGGTGCTGGCGCGGCATCCCGAGGGCGTCCGCAGCGTGGTGCTCGATTCCGTGCTGCCGGTTGACATCAACTATGACGAAATGGCCGCCGCGCCGCTGCGGCGCGCCATCGACCTGGTCCTCGACGGCTGCGCGACGGAACCTGCGTGCGACGTGCGCTATCCGGACCTGCGCGGACGCTTGGACGCGCTGCTTGCGCGCGCGGACCGCGACGGCATCGCGGCGCCCGGGCGCGTGCTGCGCCGGCGCGATATCGTCAATGCCCTGGCCGAGGGCTTGCAGCAGCCCGCGCTGATCCCCGCCTTGCCTCGCCTGATCAGCGAAGCGGGGCAGGGACGCCCGCAAGGCTTGCTGCCATTGCTGCGCAGCAAGCCTTCCAGTTTCAACTGGGGACTGCGCCTGTCGATCTGGTGCGGCGAGGAGATGCCGTTCGAGCAGCCCGACCGCATGGCTGCGCAAGTGGCGCCGGCCCTGGGGCTGGGCGGCGTGGATAACCGCACGGCGACGCCCGGGATGTGCGGCGCCTGGCGCGTTGCAGCGGCTGCGGCGCAGGCAAACGATGCCGTGAAAAGCGACGTGCCGGTACTGATCCTGGCCGGCGAATTCGATCCCGTGACGCCGCCAGCCTGGGGCCGGCGCCTGCTGCGCAGCATGCCCAACGCGCGCTTCGTGCAGATACCGGGCCAGGCGCATGGCGCCATGTTCAACCGCTGTGGCGGACAGCTGACGCTGGCCTTCCTGCGCGACCCGCGCGCGCCCCTGAACCTCGACTGCGTGGCGAAGATGCCGGGGCTGGTGTTTTCCGGCGACTAGCGCGCAAAGTAGAGCGCATGCAGGTGCTCGAGGTCGACCTCTGAGGCCGCCTGCGACAGCGCCACCTTGCCGCTTTGCATCAGGTAGACGTGGTCGGCCACGCCCACGGCGCGCGCCGTGTTCTGCTCCACTAAAATGATGGTGCGCTTGCCATCGTTCAGGCGCGCCAGGATCTCGAACAGTTCGTTGACCACCAGCGGGGCCAGTCCCAGCGACGGCTCGTCGATGATCAGCAGCGACGGGTCCGACATCAGGCCCCGTGCCATCGCCAGCATCTGCGCCTCGCCGCCGGACAGGGACCCTGCCAGCTGCCTGCGGCGCTCGTGCAGGCGCGGGAACATGGCGTAGGCTTCCGCCAGGCGCGCAGGCATGTGGCTGCGGTGCTCCTTCGGAAAGGCGCCCATGATCAGGTTTTCTTCCACGCTCATGTCGCGGAACGTCATGCGCCCCTCGGGTATCATCGTGACCCTCGCGTCGCTCATCTTCCACGTCGGCGTGCCGTTGATGGGCGTGCCATCGAGCGCGATGCTGCCCGCGCCCACGGGCAGCAAGCCCATGATGGCGCGCAGCAGGGTGGTCTTGCCGGCCCCGTTCGGGCCGATGATGGTGGTCAGCTTGCCCTTCTGGATGGACAGCGACACATCCCACAGCACATTGATGGCGCCATAGCCGGCGCGCAGATTCTCTATGTTAAGCATGCGCGGCTCCCGTATAGCTTTCGATGACAGCCGGGTCGCGGAAGACCGCATCGGGCGTGCCGTCGGCGATCAGCTGGCCGAAATTGAGCACGGCCACGCGCTGGCACAGATTGCTGATGGTTTCGATATCGTGCTCGATCATGACGATGCCCACGCCAAAGGCGGCATGCAAATCCTTCAGCATGCCCATGAAACGGCGCTTGCCATTCGTTTCCAGTCCCGCCAGCACTTCGTCGAGCAGCAGCAGTTTCGGGTTCGTCGCCAGCGCCTTGGCCACTTCCAGCGCCTTCAATTCCGTCAGCGCCAGTTCGCTGGCCGCGTCGCGCTGCGCCTTGTCCGCGAGGCTCGTGAAGTCGAGGATTTCATCGATCTTGCGCATGTCCACTTTGCCGGTGCCGAAGCGCT
Organism: Janthinobacterium sp. SUN176; assembly: GCF_030587335.1. Classification (NCBI taxonomy): domain Bacteria; kingdom Pseudomonadati; phylum Pseudomonadota; class Betaproteobacteria; order Burkholderiales; family Oxalobacteraceae; genus Janthinobacterium; species Janthinobacterium sp. SUN176. The sequence continues at coordinate 716,916 of NZ_JAPWIA010000001.1, forward strand.
GCGCCACGACGAGGTTTTCGCGCACCGTCAATTCATGCATGGGCTGCGGAATCTGGAAGGTGCGGCCCAGCCCCAGGCGCGCGCGCTGGTACATGGGCGTGGCCATGATGTCGCGCCCCTCGAAGCTGATGCCGCCGCTGGTGGGGCGCACCAGGCCGGAAATGGCGTTGAACAGGGTGGTCTTGCCGGCGCCGTTCGCGCCCACCAGGCCGATCACGTCGTGGCTGCCCACCTTCAGGGTGACGGAATCGACGGCCGTCAGGCCGCCGAAGCGCACGGACACATTATCGAGTTCAAGCATGTGCTTTTTCCTTCGCATTGACGAGTTTGCGCAGCAGCGGCAGCAAGCCGTTCGGACTGAAGACGATCATCGCCACCAGCAGCATGCCCAGCACCAGCTGGTGGCCCGTGGGGATCAGCGATTTGAAAATCAGCTGGTCGACCAGGTAGACCACCACGGCGCCCAGCACGGGGCCGAGTATCGTGCGGTAGCCGCCGAAGATGGCCGCCACGATGGGCAAGGTCACCCACAGGCTGTTGAAGGCGTAATCCGGTTCCAGGAAATTGATGTAGTGGGCGTTGAAGGCGCCGAACAGGCCCGCCATGAAGGCCGATACGAGCAGCATGGCGCCTTTCAGCAGGGTGCTGTTGACGCCGACGACGCGCGTGGCGTCTTCGCTGTCGTGCATGGCGCGCAGGGCGATGCCGTAGTGGCTGGCGCGGATGCGGCTGTAGGCAAACGCGCACGCCACCACCAGGGTCAGTACCACCAGGTAGGCGCCTGTCTTGCTGGCCAGGTCGAAGCCGAAGACGGTAGGCAAGGCCGGGATATTGTTGATGCCGCCGGCGCCGCCCGTCACGGAACTCCATTCCGTGGCCAGGATGCGGAAGATGTGGGCGTAGGCGAGGATGGCCAGCGCAAAATACGGCCCGCGCAGGCGCAGCACGGGCAGCATGATGACGGCGGCGACGGCCGCGCCCGCGCCACCGAGCAGCATGGCGGCAAACACGGGCAGGCCCAGTTTTACGGTGGCCAGCGCGGAGACATACGCGCCTACGCCGAAGAAGGCTGCGTGGCCGAAGCTGACCATGCCGCCCAGGTTGCCCAGCAGGGCCCAGGACATGGCTACGCCGCCGATGATCAGGGCCGCCACCACCATGCTCATCACATACTGGTTGGCGCCCAGGGCCAGCGGCACGGCGACATAGGCGGCCAGCAGCAGGCCCGTCATGGATATCAGTGTCGAGCGCTTCATCCGCGCCTCCGTTGTGCGCCGAACAAGCCGTTCGGCATGATGAACAGCACCAGCAGGAACAGCACCATGCCGGACAATTCCTGCAGCGCGGAGCTGGCCAGGGTGACGGTCAGCGCTTCGGCCACGCCCAGCAGCACGGCGGCGAGCAGCACGCCGGGGATGGAGCCGATGCCGGCCAATACCGTGATGATGAAGGCTTTCACCGTCAGCGCGCCGCCGTAGGCCGGCTGGATCACGCCATAGCTGAACAGGGCGACGCCCGCGAAGGCGGCCAGGATGCCGGCGACCAGGAAGGACACCAGTTCCGTGCGGCCCGGGTCGATGCCCATCAGCTTGGCCGCGTCGCGGTTGCTGGAGACGGCGCGCACGGCGCGGCCATACCAGCTGGTGGACAGCCAGCGCCACAGCGCCGCCATCAGCACCAGGCTGACGCCAAAGAAAATCACTTCGCTGCGCATGCTGAAAAACGGGCCGATTTCAAACCCTTCCTGCAGCCAGCTCGACGACGTCGAGCGGATGTCGGCCTTCCACACGAGCAGGATGAAATTGGTGAGGATGACGCCGATGCCGTAGGTGAGGATCAGCGAATTGATTTCGCGGTCTTTCTTGATGCGGCTGACGATCAGGTAGACGCCCACGGACGTCAGGCTGACGATCACCAGCGCGATGGGAATGGCGAACATGGGACCGAGGCCCAGGCCCGATTCGACGCTGTAGGCGATGTAGGCGGCCAGCAGCACCAGTTCGCCGTGCGCCAGGTTGATCACTTTCATGGTGCCGAAGACCAGCGCCAGTCCTAGTGCGATCAGGGCGTAGGAGCCGCCCTGCAGCAAGCCCGAATACAGGGCTTGCAAGATTAATTCTGTCATGTCGTCATCCCGTCAGGCAGCCCAAGGGCATCGCGAAGATGCGCCTGGGCTGCCGTTCATCGGTGCGCGCCCGGGCGGACGCGCGCGTGCGCAGCGGGAGGCTGCCTACCAGGGCAGGGCTGGATAGGCCAGCTTGCCCGTCGCGTGTTCCTTCGGCCAGACGATCACCACTTTCTTGTCCTGGTGCTGCGCCATGCGGTGCACGAAGTTCTGGTTGTCGCCGTTGGCGGCGAACTGCACCCGGCCGATCAGGGTTTCGCGGTCCGTCTTGCGCATTTCCTCGGCCACGCCGCCTTTCTTGATGGTGCCCTTGTCGGCCGCGCGCGCGATCGCTTCGAACAGCAGCATCGACTGCACATAGCCGAACTGGCCCAGGTAGTCCGGTTCCTTCTTGTACAGCTGCTTGTAGGCGTCGCTGAACGCCTTGCCGTCGGCCGTCTTGAATTCGGTAGGGAAGGGCAGCAGGGCTGTGCCGAAGACGTTCGGCATCAGGTCGGGGAAGTCGGCCGCCATTTTTGGCGTGGCCAGCGACCACACGCCCACCATGGCCTTGATCTTCGGCTTCAGGACGCGGGCGGCGCGGATGATGCCCACATAGTCGTTTTCATAGCCGACCATGGCCACCACTTCCGATTTGTCCTGCAGCTTGATCTTGTTGATGATGGGCTTGAAGTCCGTAATCGCCGGGTCGAACGAGTGCGTCGTCACTTTCACGCCCTTGGCTGCCAGGGCTTTTTCCACGTCCTTCGCCAGGCCCGTGGTGGCATCCTTGGTCGAATACACGATGGAGACGGACTTGGCGCCCACGTCGGCAAGCAGTCCCAGCATGGCTTTTTCGTAGCCGGCCGTGTTATTGATGCGGAAAAAATTCTTGCGCCCGCTGGACACCAGGCTGTCGTCCACGCCGCCCGAGGTGATGTAGACGAGGCCCAGTTTGTTCGCCGTGTCCGAGGCGGGCGAGATATTGTTCGAGCCATAGCCGCCCGTGATGGCCACCACGCCCTGGCTGGCCAGCTTTTCCACGGCGGCGATGGCCTTGGCGGGCGCCGATTCGTCGTCGACGGTGATGATCTTGATGGTGTGCTTGCCGTTGGTCTTGTTGAAGACTTCGGCCGCGACCATGATGCCTTCCTGCATGCCGGCGCCGACACGCGCCAGGTTGCCCGTCAGCGGGATTTCCGCGCCGACCAGGAATTCGTCGGCGCTGGCCTGCGTCATCCAGGCGCTGGCAACCAGTGCTGCCATGGCGATGCGTGTGTAGGTGCGTTTCATCGTGTCTCCTCCGGTGATGTGGCTTGGTTTTATTGTCGGTTCTGGTATTACATGGTCAACTTATCGTGCATTCTGCGCCATTTGCCGCAGCTGCCCCTTTAAAATCTTGCCCGTGGCGGCGGCCGGCAGCGCGTCCATGACGATGATGGCGGACGGGCATTTGTACGGCGACAGGGTCTGCGCCAGCCAGGCCTGCAATTGTGCCACGCTGGCGGGCTGGCGCGGGTCCAGCTCCACGTAGGCGATGACGTCCTCGTTGCCATCGGCCACGGTGCGGCCCACCACGGCCGACTGCACCACGGACGGGTGGGCGTTCAGGGCCGTTTCCACTTCCAGCGGATACACATTGAAGCCGGAACGGATGATCAGCTCCTTGGTGCGGCCCACGATGAAGAGGGCGCCGTCGGGATCCTGGCGCGCCATGTCGCCCGTATTGAGCCAGCCGCCATCGCGCATGGTGGCCGCCGTCATGGCCGGTTCGCGGTAATAGCCGGCCATGATGTTCGGCCCGCGTATCCACAGTTCGCCCGGCTCACCCGGCGCCACGTCAAGGCCGTCGACGCTCACTACGCGCACTTCCACGCCGGGAATCGGCGTGCCGACGGAATCGTCGCGGCGCGGCGTTTCCAGGCGCGTCTGGCTGATGGTGGGCGCGCTTTCCGTCATGCCGTAGCCATTGTGCAGCGCGGTACCCAGCAGCTTTTCCACCTCGTGCTTGAGCGACGGCGCCAGCGGCGAGCCGCCTGCATACGCGAAGCGCAGCTTCGTCGGCAGCGGGGTATCGGCGCCGCCCAGGGTTTGCAACAGTTTCGCGTACATGGCGGGCACGCCCTGCACGATGGTCAAGCCGTCGTCCTTCAGGGCCGAGAGCAGGCCATCGACGGAAAAGCGCGGCACCAGGTACAGGGCGGCGCCCGCATACAGGGTGCCGAGGGCCACCGAGGCCAGGCCATATACGTGCGAAATCGGCAGCACGCCGTAGGCGCGGTCGGTGCTGCTCAATCCCCGCAATGTGCTGGACACGGCGGCGATGAAGAGCAGGTTGCGGTGCGTGAGCATCACGCCTTTCGACTGCCCCGTCGTGCCCGTCGTGTAGATCAGCGCGGCCACCTGTTCGTTGCCGGGGACCGTGTCTTCGACGATAGTTGCCTCGTTCAAGTCGCCGACCAGCAGCTCGCCCATGCCGTCGACCGTGGCGCTGGCCGCGCCCAGACGTGCAGCATGCGCGGCAGCTTCCGGCGAGGCGCCGGCCAGGAACAGCACGCGCCGCGCGGAACTGTGCGTGGCGATGGTATCGATTTCGCGCGCCGACAGCCGCGCGTTGACGTTGACGATCCACGCGTCGATGCTGGCGCAAGCGAAGATCAGCGCCACCTGCAGCGCGCTGTTCTCGCCCACCACCATCAGGCGGTCGCCGGCGCGCACGTCCAGCTGGCGCAGCAGCTGCGCGGCGCTTTCCACACTGTGCTGCAGCTGCGCATAGGTCCAGCTGCGGCCAGCTTCATGCAGCGCGGGCGCGTCCGGCGCGCGCGCCGCCCAGTGGGCCGGGATGGCCGACAGGCGCGCCGGCAAGCCGGCCAGCAGGGTGGGAATGTCCATGGCGGCCTCCTTCACTTTTGCGCTGCCTTGATCATGTTGCGGGCGATGACGATCTGCTGGATCTGCGTCGTGCCTTCATAGATGCGGAACAGGCGCACGTCGCGGTAGAAGCGTTCGGCCGCGTATTCGCTGATATAGCCGGCGCCGCCGTGGATCTGCACGGAGCGGTCGGCCACGCGGCCGCACATTTCGGAGGCGAACAGCTTGCAGCACGACGCTTCCGTCGAAATGTCTTCCTTGTTGTCGCGCCGGCGCGCCGCGTCGAGCACCATGCTGCGCGCCGCGTAGATTTCCGCCTTGCTATCGGCCAGCATGGCCTGGATCAGCTGGAATTCGGCGATGGGCTGTCCGAACTGCTGGCGTTCCATCGCATACGCCAGGGCGTCGGCCAGCATGCGTTCGGCCGCGCCCACGCAGACGGCGGCGATGTGCAGCCGGCCCTTGTCGAGCACCTTCATGGCCGTCTTGAAACCCACGCCTTCCTTGCCGCCGATGAGGTTTGCCGCCGGGACGCGGCAGTTCTCGAAGATCACGTCGCAGGTATGCGCGCCTTGCTGACCCATCTTTTTATCGATTTTTCCCAGCGAGAGGCCGGGCGTGTCCTTTTCCACGATGAAGGCGGAAATGGCCGATGCGCCCCGCTTGACGGGGTCGGTGCGGGCCATGACGGTAAAAATGCTCGCTTCGGGCGCGTTGGTGATATAGCGCTTGCTGCCGTTGAGGATATAAAAGTCGCCATCGCGCACGGCCGTCGTGCGCAGGGATGCGGCATCCGACCCCGATCCCGCTTCCGTCAGCGCGAACGAGCCGATGATCTCGCCGGCCGCCAGCTTGGGCAGATAGTATTGTTTCTGTGCTTCCGTGCCGTCGATAACGATGCCTTGCGAGCCGATGCCGTTGTTCGTGCCGATCAGCGAGCGGAAGGCGGGCGAGGTGCGGGCAATTTCAAACGCGACCCGCACTTCCTCTTCCATGCTCAATTCCAGGCCGCCGTAGGCTTCCGGAATGGACAGGCCGAACAGGCCCAGTTCGCGCATCTGCGCCACGATGGCGGGCGGGATGGTGTCCGTTTCAGCTACCAGCGCCTCGTTCGGCACCAGCACTTCGCGCACGAAACGGGCGATGCTGTCGAGCAGGATGTTCAGGGTTTCTTCGTCGCGTATCATCAGGGTCCTCGGAGGCGATGTTGAGAGGGGGCGCGCAGTCTAACCGCGGCCCAGGTTTTTTTCCACTGTCTTGACCAGGGCGACCAGGCGCGGTCCCAGGTCGGACTCGAGTTTTTCGCGCGACAGCAAAAAGGCGGGGCCGCCGCAATTGAAGGCCATCACCTGTTCGCCGTCGGCACCCAGCATGGGCACGCCCACGGCATGCACGTCGTTCTGCCATTCGCCGGCCGAGATGCAAAAGCCCCGGTCCTGGTAATCCTTGAAGCCTTGTTCGATGCCGGCCTTGATGCGCGGCCAGCGTTCCGTCTCGTGCACCCTGGCGTGATCCATCAGGTAGTCGCGTTCGGCCTGCGGCAGGATGCATAGCAGGGCCTTGCCCATGGCGGTCGTCATCAGGGGGATGCGCGAACCGACGTCGAGGCGCAGGGTGACGTTGGCGCTGCTGCGGCACGTTTCCACGTACACCATGCTGAGGCGGTCGCGCGTGCCCAGCGAGACGGACGCTTGCGCATGTTCGGCCAGTTCTTCCATCAGCGGGCGCGCCATCTTGCGCACGTCCAGGTTCGACAGCATGCGGTAACCGAGGGCCAGCACGCCGGCGCCCAGCTGGTACTTGCCCAGGCTGTCCGAGTAATTCAGGTAGCCCAGTTTGGTGAGGGTATAGGTGAGGCGTGAAATCGTCGGTTTCGGGATGCCCGTGCGCTTGGCCATGTCCGCATTCGACAGGAACACTTCGCCGGGACGGAAGCAGCGCAGCACTTCCAGCCCGCGCGCCAGCGCGTTGACGAACTGGCGGTCCTTGCCTTCCTCGTCATCGCTGAAGACGATGAGTTCCGGATCTGCTGCGGTCTGAATATTTGTCATATTTGCATTCATTTTCAGGCTCCCTGGAAATCAGTTTGCCTAGCCGAATCTGGCATGTCAACCGTTTTGTGAAACATTCGTTCGCACAGCGAAATGCTGCAGTGCATGAAACAGTGCATGAAATTTGCCTCGAAAATTGACTTGCGCAGGGGTTTCCCGCCTTGTCGCTTGAGCGTCGCTATATACGTCTGTATATTGCGCTGTTGGGTGACGGCCACCGCATGCGTGGCCGCTTTTTTGAGTATCGCTATATAAGACGATATATAACGAGAGTGGAAAGATCTAGACGATGTTGAAACAGGTAATGGCAGGCGCCGTGATGCTGGCGCTGGCGCAAATGGCACAGACGGCGCAGGCGCAGCAAACGGCGGGCAACGATGGCGTGGATGCGGCGGCGCCGTTCGTGCTGGGCACGGTGACGGTGATCGGCCAGCGCGAGCAGGCAGGCCAAATGGAACAACAGGTGGGCGCGCAAGTGAACCGCGCCGAGATGCGCCGCTTTAACCGCGACAATGTGGGCGATGCATTGAATCTGCTGTCCGGCGTGTCGCTGTCGACCAATTCGCGCAATGAAAAAACCGTCGCCATCCGCGGCTTCGATGCGCGCCAGGTGCCGCTGTACATCGACGGCATTCCCGTCTACGTGCCGTACGACGGCTACGTCGATTTCAACCGCTTCACCACCAGCGACCTGGCCGCCATCCAGGTGGCCAAGGGCTACAGCTCCGTGGCGTATGGCGCCAACACCCTGGGCGGCGCCATCAACCTGGTGTCGCGCAAGCCGTCCGCGCGGATGGAAGGCGATACGTCCATCGGTTTCGGCTCGGGCAGCGAGCGCCAGGTGTCGGCCAACGTGGGCACCAACCAGGGGCTGTGGTATCTGCAGGCGGGCGTGTCGTATATCGACAGCGACGGTTTTCCCCTGTCGTCGGACTTCCGCCCCACGGCCACGGAAGACGGCGGCATGCGCAACAATTCCTACCGCAAGGATCATAAACTGTCGTTCAAGGTGGGCTACACGCCCGATGGCGCGCAGGCAGGCGACGAATATGCACTGAGCTACTATAAGCAGCATGGCGAAAAGGGCCAGCCGCCGTCGACCAATCCCGTGGGCGCGCGCTACTGGCAATGGCCGTACTGGAACAAGGAAAGCGTGTACTTCGTCTCGCAGACGCGCCTGGGCGACGCCGAGCGCCTCAAATTGCGCCTGTACCATGACAGCTACGACAATGAAATCACCTCCTACACAAACGGCAGCTACGCGACCCTGAAAACCAGCGGCCAGGGCAGCGTCAGCGGCGGGCGCAGCATCTATAACGACCGTACGAATGGCGGCGCGGTGGAACTCGAATCGTTCCGCTTGGCCGCGCACAGCCTGCGTTTTGTGGCCAGCTACAAGGCCGACGAACACCAGGAACTCGATGCAAAAGGCGTGCGCACCACCTGGTACAAGGATGCCTTGTGGACCCTGGGCGCGGAAGACAGCATCGCCCTCGATGCGGCGACGGAACTGTCGCTGGGCGTCTCGCGCAATGAGCTGCGCCCGGACACTGTCTACAGCGCCGGCAATGCCTACACCTTGCCAGCCAATCAATCGGCCACGGACCTGCAGGCGGGACTGTTCCGCAAGGTCGGCGCCGATGCGCGCGTGTACGCCACCGTGGCGCGCAAGTCGCGCCTGCCGACCCTGAAGGACCGCTACTCGCAGCGCCTGGGCACGTATATCGAAAACCCGGCCCTGCGCGCGGAAGAGGCGATGAATTATGAGCTGGGGTATCAAGGAAACGTGCAGGGCGCCAAGGTGGAAGCGGCGCTGTTCTACAGCGACGTGAAGGACAAGATCCAGAGCGTGGCGAATGTCTCGGGCGTGCGCTCGCAGATGCGCAACGCGGGCAGGGCGCACATCAGCGGCGTGGAACTTGGCTTGCGCGGCAGCGCCGGCGCCTGGCTGGATTTCGGCGGCAATTACACCTACACGGACATGAGGAACGTCAGCGACCGCGCCACGCGCCTGACGGACGTGCCGCGCCACAAGCTGACGGCGCACGCCGTGCTGCACGCGGCGCGCCAGGTGGACGTGGTGGCCATCGCCGAATCGAACAGCGGACGCTGGGTGTCGAACACCCTGGAACTCGGCGGCTTTACGACCGTGAACCTGAAGGCTGTGTACCGTCCCTTGCCGGCCTTGACCCTGGAAGCGGGCGTGGCGAACCTGGGCGACCGCAATTACGCGCTGGCCGACGGTTTTCCCAGCGCTGGACGCACCTGGCTGGCCAATGCGCAGTACCAATTCTGATTTTTTGAATGTTTCATGAAAGGACACAGCATGTTGAAGACAATACTGACAAGCCTCGTTTCGGCGGCGCTGCTGGCGGCGGTGCCCGCGTGGGCAGACCCGGCGCCGGCACGCGACAATATGAGCCACGCGCTGACCGTGACGGGCGTGGTGGAAACGCCCTTGACCCTGAAGGTGGCCGACCTGCGCCAGCTGCCGCCGGCCAACGGCGGGGAAATCGCCGTCACGCGCCATAACGGCGAGAAGGCCGAAACCATCACCAGTTACAAGGGCGTGCGCCTGCGCGATATCCTCGACAAGGCGGTGCTCGATGCGCCGGGCCACAACGACGTCAAGAAGCTTGCCATCATCGCCACGGCCACCGACGGCTATGCCGTGGTGTTTTCCTGGGGCGAGCTGTATAACGCGCCGGCCGGCGAGGGCGTGATCGTCTACTACGAAAAAAACGGCAAGGCGCTCGACGACAACGATGGCGAAATCGCCCTCATTTCGGCAAAGGACATCCGCACGGGACCGCGCCACGTGAAGTGGCTGAACGGCATCGAGGTGCGCAAGCTGGTGGAGTGACGATAAGCTGATGGAAAAAACGCGCCGTGGAGCCATCCCCGGCGCGTTTTTTTATGCCGCCAGCGCTTGCCGCATGGCCTGGCCCGCCACGTCGAACAGGCCGCGCGCCGCTGGCGTCAAGCCCAGCATGTGGATCGACGCATGGATCATGCCGTCGAGCTGCACGCATTGCGCCGCCACGCCGTCGTCGCGCAAATACCGCGCATAGGCCTCACCTTCGTCATGCAGCGGATCGTACTCGCACACCAGCACGGTCGCCGGCGGCAAGTCCTTCAGCGACGTTGCCCGCAGGGGCGCCGCATAGGGCTGCGCGCCTTCAGCCGGCTCGTTCAGATAGGCCGACCAGCAAAAGCGCATGGCTTCCCGCGTCAGCGAATGGCCTTCCGCATAGCGCTGGTAGGACGGCGTGTCGAAGGCGAAATCGAGCGCCGGGTACAGCAGCAGCTGGTGCGCCAGCGCGGGACCGGCCTGGTCGCGCGCCATCAGGGCCGCGGCGGCCGCCAGGTTGCCGCCCGCGCTGTCGCCGCCCACGGCCAGCCGCTTCGCATCGATGCCCAGCGCTTCGGCATGGTCCGCCACCCAGCAGACTGCCCGGTAAAAGTCGTTCAGCGGCACGGGGAATTTGTGCTCGGGCGCCAGCCGGTAGTCGACGGAAAAGATCACGCAGCCGGTGGCGTTGGCCAGTGCGCGGCACGGATTGTCGTACAGGTCCAGCGAGCACAGACACCAGCCGCCCCCATGCGCAAAGACGATGGCCGGCAGGGGCTTGCTTGTGTCCGCGCCGGCGGGCACGTAGGCGCGCACGGTCAGCGCGTGCTCGCCAGGCAGCACGTAATCCTTGATCGAGGCGACGTCTTCCAGCGGCCCGTGCAACTGGCGCAGCCCCGTTTCCGTGGCGGCCCGCAAGTCCGCCAGCGAGGCGGGCGGCGGCGCATCCCTTGTCTGTTCCAGCCAGGCGGCGATCAGAGGATCGAGGCTCATGCGGCTTCTCCGGCCAGGAACGGCAGCAGGTGGGCGATGAAGGCTTCCGGCTGTTCTTCCATGATGAAGTGGCCGCATTCGGCGACGATGGCGCCTTTCAAGATGTCCGCCTTGCCCTGCATGGTCAGCAATGGCGCGTCATTCGTCGCATGGTCGGCGCCGATGGCCAGCACGGGCATGGCCAGGCTCTTTTTCGCCCGCTCCAGGTTTTGCCGGATGGTTTCCGGAATGGCGCGGTAGTAGGCGAAGCCGGCGCGCAGGGCGCCCGGCGTGGCATAGGCGTCCGCATACACGTCGACGGCCACCTTGTCGCGGCGGTACGACCAGCGGTCCAGGATGAAGCGGATGTATTCGCGCTCCTTGCCGGCCGTGAGCATCTCGGGCAAGTCCAGCACCTGGTTGAACATGAAGTGCCACAGGAAGATGTTGTCGGACGGCGCGACAAAAATCGGCGGCGCCGGCGCCAGGCCCGGGATCACGGCTTCCGTCAGCGCCAGTTTCGTCACGGCTTGCGGGAAATCGCTGGCCAGCGCATAGCCGACCCACATGCCGATGTCGTGGCCGACGACATCGTACTGCGCATGGCCCAGGGCCAGCATGGCGCGGTGCAGGGTGGCGGCAACGGCGCCCGTGTCGTAGCCGCCGGCCGGACGTTCCGAGTGGCCGCTGCCGGGCGGATCGATGGCGATCGCCTGGTAGCCCTGGGCGGCCAGCGCCGCCATCACGTGGCGCCAGGCGTACCAGGTTTGCGGCCAGCCGGGGATCAGCAGCACGGGTTTGCCTTCGCCGGCGATGACGCAATGCAGGCGCTGGCCGTCGATGCGCACGTAGTCGTGGGTGTAGCTGTCTTCATTCTGATGCATGGCAAGTCCTTGTATTGATTCAGTTAATTTGCTTGATTAGTTGTTCGTGATGCCGAGCAGGGTATTGATCTGCGTCGCGCTGACGGGGGCGCCGGCGAAGTCGTCGAAGATCTTGTCGGTCACGGGAATGATGTGGGCGTTGATGTAGGCCACGCCTTCGCGCGCGCCCACTTCCTGGTCCTTCAGGCAGCATTCCCATTCCAAGGTGGCCCAGCCCGCGTAGTCGTTTTGCGCCATCTTCGAGAAGATCGCCTTGAAATCGACCTGGCCGTCGCCCAGCGAGCGGAAACGTCCGGCGCGGTTTTCCCACGACTGGTAGCCGCCGTAAATGCCTTGTCGTCCCGTCGGATTGAATTCCGCATCCTTCACATGGAACATGCGGATATGGTCCTTGTAGATGTCGATGAATTCCAGGTAGTTCAATTGCTGCAGCACGAAGTGGCTCGGATCGAACAGCATCTTGCAGCGCGGGTGGCGGCCCACGCGCTCGTAGAACATCTCGAAGCTGATGCCGTCATGCAGGTCTTCGCTCGGGTGGATTTCGTAGCACAGGTTGACGCCCTGTTCTTCGCACACGTCGAGGATGGGCAGCCAGCGGCGCGCCAGTTCGTCGAAGGCCGCCTCGATCAGGCCGGGTGGGCGCTGCGGGAACGGGAACAGGTAGGGCCAGGCGAACGAGCCGGAGAACGTGCCCATGTCGGTCAGGCCCAGGCGCTTCGAGGCCATGGCCGCCAGTTTCACTTGCTCGATGGCCCACTCGGTGCGCGCCGCCGGCTGGCCGTGCAGGTGTGCCGGCGCAAAGCTGTCGCACAGCGCGTCGTAGGCCGGGTGCACGGCGACCAGCTGGCCGAGGATGTGCGTCGTCAGTTCGCTGATGACCAGGCCATGGCTGGCCAGCATGGCGACGAGGTCGTCGCAGTATTGCTGGCTGTGCGCCGCTTGCGCCACGTCGAACAGGCGTGCATCCCAGGCGGGGATCTGCAGGGCCTTGAAGCCCATGCCGGCCGCCCACTCGGCGATGGCGGGCAGGGTGTTGAAGGGCGCCGTATCGGCGGCGAATTGTGCCAGGTGCAGGCTTGGTCCTTGGATGGTTTTCATATCGGCTCCTATTGTTTGTCGATCGACAAAGAATAGGCGAAATTTTCTGCGCGGTCAAGACCGTGATGCAAAATAAATGCGGAATCGGTGTGGCTTGCAAGCGTTATACTGGCCGCCAGTTTGCAAGCAAAGGATGAAAATGGCAGGAAGACCGAGGGAATTTGACCGCGCACAGGCGCTGGCAAAAGCGCGCGACGCGTTCTGGACGCGCGGCTATGAAGGCGTATCGATGGCCGACCTAGTGGCGGCGCTGGGCATTGCCTCGGCGCGCATCTATGCGGCGTTCGGCTCGAAGGAGCAGCTGTTCCGCGAAGCCGTGGAACTGTATGAAACGGGCGAGGGCGCATTTGCCGTGCATGCGCTGGCGGCCAGCCTGAATGTGCGCGACGCCGTGGCGCGCATGCTGGAAGAAGCCGTGCTGCTATATACGCGCAGCGGCCAGCCGCAGGGCTGCATGGTGGTCACGGCCGCCACGAATACGAGCACGGACAACGCGGGCATCGCCGACTGGCTGGCGCAGCACCGCCGCGCGCGCACGCAGGCCGTGATCGAGCGCCTGCGCGCGGCGCAGCTGGCGGAAGAATTGAAAGAGGAGGCGGACGTGCAGGCGCTGGGCGACTATTATGCGGCGCTGCTGCATGGCCTGTCGGTGCAGGCGCGCGACGGCATTCCCGCCGAACGGCTGCTGGCGCTGATTCAACCGGCGATGGCGCCCTTGGCGCTGGAAATGAAAAATTAGACTATCTTGCCGATAGTCGCCGTGGATGTTTGCTGCCTCAGGTCTTGACGTCGATCAGGCTGCCCAGGGCCTGGTCGGCCGCCTTGACGACATTCGCCGACAAATTAAAACCGGCCTTGTAGACGAGGTTATCCGTCAGTTCTGATGCCAGGCCGACGCCGTTCGGCCGGCTTTCGGCAGCCTTGGCCGCATTCGCATTGGCGCCGCTGACGCTTTCGCCGGCGGCCAGCTTGCGTCCTTCGACGGAGAGGGTGACGCCCGTGCCGGCCGGGCTGGCTTCCTGGAACTCGGCTTGTTGCGGCTGGAAGCCCTGGGTATTCGCATTGGCGATATTGTTGGCTGCCACATCCAGCGCGCGCTGGTTGGCGGTCAGCCCCGAGGTACCGGTGGTGAGGGCGGATATGGACATGGCAACTCCTTCAGAAGGCTCCTAGTTTACTCCCATGCGGGCGCTATGTGGTTGGTGCAAGGCAACATTTTTCCGCGTCGTCAATGACTGCAAAAAAAGTTACCCATCCATAATGTTTTAATATTGTCCTGCGCCCTTTCACTGCCTAGACTGGCTGGGAAATCTCGCATGGAGCCTGCCATTTCTCCCCTCGTACGCCGCCTTTGCCTGGCTTTGCTGCTCAGCTGGCCTTGCCTGACCCTGCAAGCTCAGCCTGCTTCTGCCTCACTGCCGCTCGATGCGCGCTTGAACGAGCAGGTCATCATGGTGCCGGCCGGCGACGGCTTGCGCGAGACATTGGAGACGACGGTGTTCCGTCCCGCCGGCCCCGGCCCGTTTCCCCTGTTGCTGATGAATCACGGCAAGCAGGCCGGGCCGGCGAAACTGCAGGCGCGCGAGCGCTTCATCTATATGGCCGCCGAATTCGTGCGCCGCGGCTATGCGGTGATGCTGCCCATGCGCGCCGGTTTTGCGCGCTCCACGGGCGCCTACCGCGATTTCGGCTGCGACATGCTGGGCAACGCCCAGGGCCAGGCGCGCGACGTGCTGGCTGCGCTCGCGTATGCGCGGCGCCAGAGCTGGGTCGACCCGGAACGCATCGTCGTCGCGGGCCAGTCGTACGGTGGCATGGCGGCGCTGGCGCTGGCCACCCGGGTGCTGCCCGGCGTGCGGGGCGTGCTCAATTTTTCCGGCGGCCTGCGCGTCGACATGCCCGGCTGCGACTGGCAAGGGGCGCTGGCCAAGTCCTTCGCCACCCTGGGCGCCTACAACCACATTCCCAGCCTGTGGCTGTATGGCGCCAACGATTCCTATTTCGGGCCCGCCCTGGCGCGGCGGCTGTTCAATTCCTTTACCGGTTCCGGCGGCCGGGCGCAACTGGTCGCCTATGGCCCGTTCAAGCGCGACGCCCACCTGACCCTGGGCAGCCGCGACGGCGTGGCCGTGTGGCTGCCCGCCACCGAGCGCTTCCTGCAGAAAATCGGCATGCCGGTGCGCCAGGTCTACCGCGTGGCCGATGCGCCGTCGCCGCCCGCCACGCATTTCGCGCCGCAGGACGATATTGCCGCCGTGCCCTACCTGGAAGAGCAGGGGCGCGCCGCCTACCGCGTCTTCCTGGAAAAAACCGCGCCGCGCGCCTTTGCCCTGTCGGCCAGCGGCGCCTGGGGCTGGGCCGAGGAGGGCGAAAGCCCCGATGTGCGCGCGCTGGCCTCGTGCCAGCGGCGCAGCAACCTGCCGTGCCAGCTGTATTCGGTCGATGAAAGCGTCGTTTGGCCGGTCGCCGGCGCCAGCGCGAGCGCCGCTGGCGGCGCACAATAGGCGGCCGCGCACGATAGTTGTCGCCGAAACGGGGGGCGGGCGAATATACTAGGCGAAAAGGGAGGCGTTGCGCTTCCCGTCCGCCCTTATCATCAGCGAGAATTCACCCTTATGGCGTCATCCCCAGAAAACCTCAGCATGGCCGTGTTTTGCGACTTCGAGAACGTCGCGCTCGGCGTGCGAGATGCAAATTACGAAAAATTCGATATCAAGCCCATCCTTGAACGCTTGCTGCTGAAGGGCAGCATCGTTGTCAAGAAGGCATATTGCGACTGGGACCGTTATAAAAGTTTCAAGGGCACCATGCATGAGGCGAACTTCGAGCTGATCGAAATTCCCCATGTGCGCCAGTCCGGCAAGAATTCGGCCGACATCCGCCTGGTGGTCGATGCGCTGGACCTGTGCTACACCAAGGCCCACGTGAATACCTTCGTCATCATCAGCGGCGATTCCGATTTTTCGCCGCTCGTGTCGAAACTGCGCGAAAACGCCAAGCAGGTGATCGGCGTGGGCGTCAAGCAGTCGACATCCGACCTGCTGGTGGCCAACTGCGACGAATTCATTTTCTACGATGACCTGGTGCGCGAAAGCCGCCGCACGGCCGCCAAGCGCGACGCGCGCGATACGCCTGCCGCCAAGCGCTCGCCGGACGAGGAAGTGCGCCGCAAGGAAAAATACGAGTCGCGCAAGACGGAAGCGATCGAAATGGCTGTCGAGACTTTCGACGCGCTGGTGTCCGAGCGCGGCGACAGCGGCAAGATCTGGGCCTCGATGCTGAAGGAAGCGATCAAGCGCCGCAAGCCGGACTTCAGCGAGTCCTACTACGGTTTCCGCACCTTCGGCAACTTGCTGGAAGAAGCGCAGACGCGCGGCTTGCTGGAATTTGGCCGCGATGAAAAATCGGGCGCCTATGTCTACCGCAGCAGCGGCTTGGTGGCCGTGCCGGCTGCCGTGAACGCGGATACAGCCAATGAGGCCGGCGGCGAGACCGGCGTGACGGCGGAAGAGGGCAATCACCGCGAAGGCGGCAGCCGCCGCGATTCGCGCCGCAATGGCCGTGGCGGCCGCAAGCAGAACGAGCAACGCCGCGGCGAGTCCGCGCCACAGGCCTTCGTGCCGGTGGCCGACGCCGAAGCCGTCGTCATCGAGCAGTATGCGCCGGCGCCGCAGCCGGAAGTGCAGCACGAAGTGGCCGAAGCCGCCGCCGAAGCGGTGGCCGAGGTGGTTGCAGAAGAGGGCAACGCCAAGCGCGGTTCGCGCCGCAATGGCCGTGGTGGCCGCAAGAATGGCGATGGCGCCCGCGAAGCGCGCGCCGAAGTCGTCGCCGTCGAGGTGGCGCCGGTGGTGGAAGCCGTGCCTGCGCCTGAGCCGGTAGCCGAAGTGCCGGTGGAAGCCGCCGCCGAAGCCAAGCCTAAGGCCAAGCCGCGCACGCCGGCCCGCAAGGCGGCTGCGGCGAAGAAACCGGCCAAGAAGGCGGCAGAAGCTGTGGTGGAAGCTGCGCCTGTCGTTGAAGCGGCGCCGGTGGAAGTGGCTGCCGTGGCGGAAGACAAGCCGGCCAAGGCGCCGCGCAAGACGCCGGCGCGCCGTCCCGCGCGCAAGAAGGCGGAAGCTGCCTGATAGCCTGAGCGGCAACAAGCGGGGCGGCAATCGCATGCGCCCCCGCTTTTCCGGTCCCTGCCTTGCGCAAACCGCGCACCCCGATCTCCCCAAGCGTGTACGATGAGCCTGTTTTTAACGCGGCGGGCGGTCAAGCATGTACCACGGTGAACGGTTCAACAGCATTTCCCATACGGTGGGCGCCGCGCTGGCGGCCATCGGCGGCGTCATCCTGATCGTCGCGGCGGCCCGCACGGGCGATCCCTGGAAAATCGTCAGCTGCAGCGTGTATGCGGCCATGCTGCTCACGCTCTACCTCACTTCCACCCTGTACCACAGCGTGCGCGGCAAGGCCAAGGCCATGCTGCAGCGGCTCGACCACTGCGCCATCTACCTGCTCATCGCGGGCACCTACACGCCCTTCATGCTGGTGACCCTGCGCGGGCCGTGGGGCTGGTCGCTGTTCGGCGTCGTCTGGGGCCTGGCCTTGCTGGGCATCGTGCAGGAATACGTGTACGCGAAAGGCGCGCGCATCCTGTCGCTGGTGATTTACGTGGCCATGGGCTGGCTGATCGTCATCGGCATCAAGCCGCTGCTGGCGGCGCTCGAGTGGAACGGCTTCCTGTGGCTGGTAGCAGGCGGGCTGTGCTACACGGGCGGCATCGCTTTCTATGCCACCGACCACAAGCTGCGCCATGGCCACGGCATCTGGCACCTGTTCGTGCTGGCCGGCAGTAGCTGTCATTTTATCGCCATTTTGTTCTACGTTGCCTGACGTTATCCCTTGCCATCACTGTTGCCATGATTCCATTATAATGGCGCGATATGTGAAAATAGCGCAACAATGCGGCAATAATAAGGCAACAATGGATATCAATTCGGACGACCTGAAAATCTTCGTCACCGTCATCGACAGCGGCACCCTGAGCGCGGCCGCCGTGCACCTGGGACAAACCACTTCGGGCGTCAGCCGCGCCCTGTCGCGCCTGGAAGACAAGCTGGCCACCTCGCTGCTGACGCGCACCACGCGCCGCATGGAGCTGACGGAAGAGGGACAGCTGTTCCTGGACAAGGCGCGCGCCATCCTCGCGTCGATGGAAGACGTGGAGGAATCGATCCGCATCCGCCGCCAGAAGCCGGCCGGGCGGCTGTCCGTCGATGCCGCCTCGCCCTTCATGCTCCATTGCGTGGTGCCCCACGTGGCGGAATTTCGCGCCATGTACCCGGACATCCGCCTGGAGTTGACCAGCAACGACCAGATCGCCGACCTGCTCGAGCACCGCACCGATATCGCCATCCGCATCGGCGCCCTGGTCGATTCGACCCTGCATGCGCGCCCGCTCAGCGCCAGCCCGCTGCACGTGCTGGCCACGCCCGCCTACCTGGCGCGCCACGGCGAACCCGCCACGCCGGAAGCGCTGTCCGGCCATGCGCTGCTGGGTTTTGCGCAATATGAGCTGGGGAATAACTGGCCGCTGCGCCACGAAGCGGGCAACAGCCTGCAGATCGTGCCGGCGCTGGCCGCGTCCAGCGGCGAAACCCTGCGCCAGCTGGCGT
Source organism: Janthinobacterium sp. SUN176 (assembly GCF_030587335.1). Lineage (NCBI taxonomy): Bacteria > Pseudomonadati > Pseudomonadota > Betaproteobacteria > Burkholderiales > Oxalobacteraceae > Janthinobacterium > Janthinobacterium sp. SUN176. Next base: position 735,404 of record NZ_JAPWIA010000001.1, read on the forward strand.
TGCACGACCAGGGCATCGTCTGCCTGTCCGACTTCATGACGAAGGACGACATCGCTGCCGGCCGGCTGGTGCGGGTGCTGCAGCCGTTTTACACGGGCTACCGCCAGCAGATCCACGCCGTCTACTACCGCAACACGCAGCTGGCGCAGCGCATCAGCTGCTTCCTCGAATTCCTGCAACAGAAACTGTAAGGCCCGGGCATGAGCGCACATGGCATGCAATGCCCCACTTGCGACGGATATGGCGACCTGGTGCACGCCACGGTCCGCCAGACGGGCCAGCAGGTGATCGTCTGCACGGAATGCGATTTCGTGTGGCCGCATCCGGAGCAGGACATTGATCCGGCGCATGCCACGGATGTGGCTTCCCTGCTGGCGCAATCCGGCCTGGACGACGACTGGGACGAGCTCGAACTCGGGGCAAGGGTGCCGCCGTCGCCTACAGCATGACGTGCGATTCTTCCGCCCGCAGCAGGGCTTCCACTTCATGGGCGGGCAGCGGCCGGCTGAAATAATAGCCCTGCGCCTCGTCGCAGCCATGGCGGCGCAGGTAATCGAGCTGCTCCGCCGTTTCCACGCCTTCGGCCACCACGCGCAGCTTCAAATTGTGGGCCAGGGCGATGATGGAGACGACGATGGCCGCGTCGTCCGCGTCGCGCGCCACGTCGCCGACGAAACTGCGGTCGATCTTCAGCACGTCGATGGGGAAGGTGCGCAGGTAGGCGAAGCTGGAATAGCCGGTGCCGAAGTCGTCGATCGACAGCTGCACCCCGAGCGCCTTCATGTCGTGCAGCTGGCTGACGGCCAGCGCCACGTCGTGCATGAACAGGCTTTCCGTCAGTTCCAGTTCCAGGCAGGCGGGCGGCAAGCCTGTTTCCAGCAGCACGTCGGCGATCGACGCGACCAGGTTCGGCTCGTTGAACTGGCGCGCCGACAGGTTCACGGCCAGGCGCAAGGTGTCCAGTCCCGCCGCATGCCAGCGTTTCACCTGCGCGCACGCTTCGCGCATGACCCAGGCGCCGATCGGCACGATCAGGCCCGTATCCTCGGCCAGCGCGATGAAGCGCTGCGGCGCCACCATGCCCAGGTCCGGATGCTGCCAGCGCAGCAGCGCTTCCACGCCGACGATGCGCCCGCTGGCCAGGTCCACCTGCGGCTGGTAATGCAGCACGAACTGCTCGCGTTCCAGGGCGTTGCGCAGCGCCGTCTCGATGCGCAGGCGCTCCAGGGTGGCCTGGTTCATGGCCGTCGTGTAGAACTTGATATTGTTGCGGCCCTGTTTCTTGGCGCAGTACATGGCGATGTCGGCCTGCTCGATCAGGTTCTGCGTCTCGCCATTCAGGGTAACGTCGCCGGGCGCGTCGTAGCGCGACATGTCGTAGACGGCCACGCCGATGCTGCAGGTGACGAAAAATTCCTTGCCATCCAATAGCACAGGCTGCGCCACGGCATCCATCACGCGCTGCACGATGGCGCCGCTGAGCACTTCGTCGGCCTGCTCGCACAGGATGGCGACGAATTCATCGCCGGACAGGCGCGCCACCGTGTCGCTTTCGCGCAGACTGGACTGCAAGCGCGTGGCGATGGTTTTCAGCAGCAGGTCGCCCGCCTTGTGACCGAGGCTGTCATTGACGAACTTGAACCGGTCCAGGTCGATCAACAGCACCCATAATGCGCGGTTCTTGCGGCGCGACAGGGCCATCGCTTGCGCCAGGCGGTCGCGCAGCAGGGCGCGGTTGGGCAAGCCCGTCAGCACGTCGTGGTGGGCGATGTGCTGGATTTGCTGCTCGGCCAGCTTGCGTTCCGTGATTTCGGACCCCGTGCCCCGGTAGCCGCGAAAGTCGCCCAGTTCGTTGAACAGCGGCTCGCCATTGATGCTGAACCAGCGCAGCTGGCCATCGCGGTCATGCATCGCATATTCGAGGTTGGAAAAGGGCAGGTGGGCTTCCAGGTTGGCGATATGCTGCTTGCCCCAGCGCGAATTGCGCATTTCCGGGTTGTTGTCCCAGCGCGTCATGCCGATGAAGCGTTCCAGCGGCATGTTCGACTTGTCCGTGAAACCGCTGGTGATGTGGGTGAAGCAGAAGTTGGCGTCCTGTTCCCAGTACCAGTCCGAAGACAGGGCCAGCAGACGGCGGAAGCGCTTTTCGCTTTCCTGCAAGGCGCGCTCCGTGCGCTGGCGCGCCCGCACGTCGGCGCTGAGCAGCTCATTGCTGCGTTTCAGGTCGGCCGTGCGCTGCTCCACCAGCAATTGCACGCGGCGCGAGCGCTGCGTCAGCGATTGCACGAAGGCGGCCGTCAGTACGCTGAACAGCAAACCCGTGATCAGGGTGAACAGGGAGCCCAGATGGTCGGCCAGGAAGGGGCGCGGATGGGCCACCACGCGCACATGCCAGGGCCGGCCGGCGGAAACGAAGGCCCGGTCGTAATGGCTGTGGTAGGCAAAGTGCAGCCAGCGGGGCAGCGATTCCCAGGCACCGCCAGGTTCGTCGGCAGGCGCCTGGCCATGCCGGAAGATCAATTGGTGCGGGTCGGCGCCGGCGTCCGCGTAGACGCTGAGTTCAAGCTGCGAGTCGCCCAGCAGGTCGGCGCCGGCGAGGATTTTCTGCACCAGTTCCCCGGCGCGCACGATGACGGCCGTATCGCCGATCAGCGCCGCGCGCCGCTGCTGTATCGTTTGCAGGGGCACGCCGTGGCGGTACACGGGGCGCACGATGACGAAGCCCCGTTGCGGCCCTTGCGCCAGGGCCAGCAGGCCGGTGGCGGTGGTCTGGCCGCTGACGATCGCCTGTTCCAGCGCGCGCGCCAGCACGCCGCTCGGGCTGACGTTCAGGCCGAAGGCGGGGCGGTTGCCCTGCAGGGGTTCGAGGTAGTCGACCACCAGGTAGCTGGCGCGCGTCGTCGCCGGCACGACGACGCCGGCGCGCATTTCCGTCATGGCGTAGTCGGGCACGATGCGGCGCAACTCCGTCTCGAAGGCGGCGCGCTGCGCATGCGGCACGATGCGGTGGAAATTGAAGGCCTGGATGAACGGGTGGCGCTGCAGCAGCGGCGTGGTGAAGTCGTGGAACTGTTCCCGGGTGACGGGCACGACGGCGGCAAACAGCTGGTTCGTTGTCGTCAGCACCTCGACCGCGTCGTCGAGCCCCTGCTCGATGGCGGCCACCCTGGCGCCGGCGCGCTGCTGCAGGCTCAGGCCCATCTTGTCGTATTCGAGCTGGCTGATGGCGGCAAACAGCACGGCCGTCACGCTGACGCCGCAGGCAAAGGTCAGCGCGGCCGCGGCGGAAATCGACAATGGCAGGCGGCCACGCAGCATGGTTTTTCCTATCTCACTTCATGGACACTTGGGTTCGGCGGCGCCTGCCGGCCCCACGCAGGCGGTAGTTTGTCATAAACCACATCCATCATGCGGATTTTGCACCAAATTACTGCTAGTAAGCAACAATATCTATGACCGGGGAAGACGACTTTCAGTCGCTGCCCGCGCCTGACTGGCGGCGCAAGCGCCACAACTGCCATGCCGGCAGCCAGCGGTTCAGGAACGCCAGGCCGGCTATCCGCCGCCAGCGCACCAGGCGCACCACGCGCACGGCGCGGCCGTCGGCGCCTTGCCCGGGCCTGGCGGCGAAGATGATGCGGTTATTGCCGGCGATGCCGTCGAAGTGGCACACGGCGCCGCGGAAGGTGAGCATCAGGCGCGCCAGCATGGCGGGGTAGTGCTCGTCATAACTGAACAGGTTGGCCACCAGCACGCCGCCGGGCAGCAGGGCGCGCAGGCAGTCCGCATAGAAGCGCGCGCTGCCCAGTGCCGGCGGCAAGCCCGTTTCGTCATAGCCGTCGAGCAGCAGCACGTCGGCGCAGCCCGGATGCTGGCGGATATAGCTGACGGCGTCCGTCTCGATGATGCGCAGGCGAGCGTCGTCGGGCGGCAGCATGAATTGCTCGCGCAGGGCAATCACGTCGGCGCGCAGTTCCAGCACCGTGATGCGGGTGTCGGGCAGGTGCCGGTGGCAGAATTTCAGCAGCGAACCGCCGCCCAGTCCCACCATCAGGATGTGGCGGGGACGGGGCACGAACAGGGTAAAGCACATCATGGCGCGCGCATAGCGCAGCAGCAGATGGTCGGGGCGCGACAGCAGCATTTCGCTCTGGATCATGCCGGGCTGGAATTCCAGGCGGCGCCGGTCGCCACAGGTATGCACCTGCGGGGCAAGCGGGGTGGTGCTTCTGTTTTCCGGCATGGGACGACTTCGCTGAGTGGACTGGGGGAGATGCTTTGTTGCATTCAGAGAAATCTGATAAGCTCCCGTGAGCATACCCGATTAATCCGCGCCGAGCATGCGTATATCGGCGCGCGGCGGCACGGCCGCGCAGTCGGGCACCATGGAGACAAGCATGTTTTTGGATCACCCCATCATTACGGCGACGAACAGTTTTACGGAGCCCGACCGCATCGAGCGCTTGACGCGCGTGTACGGCTACGCGGCGGCGCTGGCCGACCAGGCCGCCAACGTCGGCTTCATTGAAAAAGTGGCGCAAATCCACGACCACAAGGGCACCCTCATCGTCTTCTGGCACGAGGCGCCCAGCGAGGTGGAAAAACAGTATTTCGTGCAGGCGTGGGCCAGCAAGATCGGCGACGGCAGCACCAATGTCGAACACGAAATCTGACCTGGCCTGCCGCGCCTGCGCGGCGACGGTGTAACCCATGGATATCAAGACCCTGGTACTGGCCCTGGCGCTCGGCAACCTGAGCCTGTGCGCGGCCCTTTTCTTCTTCGAGTATGAGCGCAAGAAGTCGCTCAGCATGTCCACCTGGGCGGTGGCCAAGCAATGCCAGGCCGTGGCCTGGTGCCTGCTGTATTTCCGCGGCGTGCTGCCCGATTTTCTCTCCATCTTGCTGGGCAATAGCCTGCTGTTTGCCGGCATGGCGCTCGATGCGGGCGCACTGTGGCAGGCGGCCGGGCGTAGCGGCTGGCGCCGCACCGTGCTGCCGGCGCTGGGGCTGTCGGTGACGTTGTTCGCCGCCTGCTATCTGTTCGACGTGGCGCCGCTGCTGCGCAGCGCTGGCGGTTCGCTGATCGTGGCCGGCTTTTTCCTCGCCGGCGTGGCGGCCTTGTGCCTGAAATGGCGCGAGGCGAGCATGCTGCGCCGCTTCCTCGTCGTCAGCATGGGTATTTTGTCGCTGCTGATCGCCGCGCGCGGCGTGCTGGCCGCCGCCGTGCCCGGTTTCGATGCGGAATTGATGCAGCTGGCCGGCTTCGGCGCCCTGTACCTGATGATGCTGACGAACGCTTTCGGCTATCTGCTGCTGTCGCGTGAAAAGCTGGGCGGCGAACTGGCGCGCCTGGAAGTGCTCGACGCGGCCACGGGCGTGCCGAACCGGCGCGGCTTTTACCAGGCGCTGGCGCCGTGGATGGCACTGGCGCGCCGGCCCGGCTTGCCGACGGCGCTGGTGGTGCTCAATATCGACCACTTTAAAAGAGTCAACGACAGCTACGGTCATCCGGTGGGTGACGCGGTGCTGAAAACCATCGTCGATACCTGCCGCCAGCAGTTGCGCGACAGCGACCTGATGGGCCGCCTGGGCGGCGCCGAATTCGCCATCCAGCTGCCGCGCACAACCCTGGCCGATGCGCTGATGGTGGCCGAGCGCATCCGCGCCGCCGTCGAAGTGCTGCCCGTCAAGACGGAGCGCGCCGTGCTGCAACTGACGGCCAGCCTGGGCGTGACCACCATCCGTGCCGAAGACAGCACCGTCAGCCTGTTCAAGCGGGCCGACGAGGCGCTGCAGGCGGCCAAGCAGGCGGGCCGCAATCGCGTCGTCGAGGCGCAAGGCGCCAGTACGCTGGACGTGTAAGCCCGCTTACTTCTTGCGCGAGCCGAGCCAGCTGGGCTCCTTGCCGCATTCCTTGGGCAAGAACAAGGCATCGAGGCCGGGATCGCAGCGATGGTCAGGCGCCTTCATCGGTTCGACGGTCAGCCATTCGCTCTTGGGCAGGATCTTTTCTTCGCGTGGTTCCACGGGCGGCGCGGGCGGCAGGCTGTCTTGCCACCTTGGCTGTGCGGCAGGCGCGGGCGCGGTGGCCCAGTTCGCGTCGACCTGCGCTGGCGGTGTGTCCGCGTGTGCGGCGGCGCTCAGCAAGTTGCCCGCGAGGATGAACGCACGCATGGCGGCGCTGTTTACGGAAATCATGGTCTGTCCTTGGTCGGTGCCGCGAGGGCGAACCTGGCATTATGATGCCAGCCGGAAGCAAAAACACAAGAAAATTGCAACGGCATGTTACCAAAGGGACTATAGTTACTGGTAGCAAGCAGGTGCATCACAGCAAGGCGCTCGAATGGTGAGCAAGGCGCGGGGCGCCGCTGCCCGAACGTGTGCATTCCCTAACTTTCATTTAAGCTAAGCAAGTTATGCTATCGAGCGCACGCCAGGCTGCCCTGTGCCGTCCACACCGCAGTTCCTCTTTCTTACTCTTGCCAGGCCCATAATGAAAATGCTCAAATCCCTGCCTGTATGGCCGCTTGCCGCCCCCGTTGCCGGCTGGCTGTTCCTGTTCGGTTCCACCTTCAATGTCGGCGGCGCCTACCAGATCCTGCTGGTGGCTGGCCTGATCGGCAGCGTGCTGGCCGCCGTGTACCACGCGGAAGTGGTGGCGCACCGCATCGGCGAGCCGTATGGCACCCTGGTGCTGGCGTTGGCCGTGACCCTGATCGAGGTGGCGCTGATCGTTTCGCTGATGCTGGCCGGCGGACCGGAAACGACGGGCCTGGCGCGCGATACCGTGTTTGCCGCCATCATGATCATCCTGAACGGCATCGTCGGCATCTGCCTGTTGCTGGGCGCCGGGCGCCACCGCGAGCAGAGCTTCGGCCTGCTGGGCGTGAGCGCTTCGCTGGCCACCCTGGCGGCCATCGCCGTTCTGACCCTGGTGCTGCCGAACTACACCTCGAGCGCCGCCGGCCCCTTCTACAATTCCAGCCAGCTGATCTTCATCGCCGTCATTTCCCTGGTCCTGTACGGCACCTTCGTGCTGGTGCAGACGGTGCGCCACCGCGATTACTTCCTGCCCAAGGAAGCCGTCGGCGATGAAGAGGTGCATGCGGCGCCGCCCACGCCCACCGTCGCCTGGGTCAGCGCCGGCGCGCTGCTGGTGTGCCTGGGTGCCGTGGTGCTGCTGGCCAAGTCGCTGGCGCCCGCGCTGGAGACGGCGATTGCCGCCATGGGCGCGCCGAAAACCCTGGTCGGCATCGTCATCGCCGCCATCGTGCTGCTGCCCGAAGGCCTGGCCGCCGTACGTGCGGCGCGCGCGAATCGCCTGCAAACGAGCTTGAACCTGGCGCTCGGCTCCGCGCTGGCCAGCATCGGCCTGACTATTCCGGCTGTGGTGGTGGTGTCGCTGGCCACGGGCCTGACGATTACCCTGGGTCTCGATATCAAGTCGACGGTGCTGCTGCTGCTGTCGCTGATGGTGGCCACCCTGTCGCTGGGCACGGGCCGCACTACGGTCATGCAGGGTACGGTGCACCTGGTGATTTTCGCCGTTTATTTATTTACCACCATCGTGCCGTAAGCGCCACGGCTGCCCGCCGTTTTGTCACAATCCTGTCACGCCGCTGTCATACGATGAGGGTAGTGTGGTAGGATTTTTAAATCGTTTAAATGATTTATATAGTTTAGTAACTGATTTTGCCAACTTTTTCAGTTGGCACAGTAATGACAAGACAAGAGGCCAGTATGTATGCAGCGGTGGACCTGGGGTCCAACAGTTTTCGTTTACACGTCGGCAAGCATGATGGCGACACGATCCGCGTGGTCAAGAGCGTGCGCGACCCGATACGCCTGGCCGCCGGCCTGGATGCCAATGGCGACCTGACCGAGGCGGCCATGCAGGGCGCGCTGGCCTGCCTGCAGCGCTTTCGCGCCATTCTCGCCGGCTTCGAACTCGATGCCGTGCGCGTGGTGGCCACGTCGGCCATGCGCGTGGCGCGCAACGGCGCCGTCTTCCTGCCGCTGGCCGAGCAAGCCATCGGCCATCCGATCGAGATCATCTCGGGCGAGGAAGAAGGGCGCTTGATCTACATGGGCGTGGCCAATGCTCTGGCCATTCCCGGCGAACGCCGGCTGGTGATGGATATCGGCGGCGGCTCGACCGAACTGATACTGGGGCGCGGCAACGATATCGAGCGCGTCGAGTCCTTCAGCCTGGGCACCGTCAAGCAAAGCCTGTCGTTCTTCATCGGCGGGCGCATCGACGCGCCGTCGTTCGAGGCGGCCATCCTGTCGGCGCGCAGCCATTTCGAGGATGCCGCGCCGCCGTACCGCCCGCAGCACTGGAAGACGGCCTACGGCTCTTCCGGCACCATCCGCACCATCGCTGACATCATCGCCCGCAACAAGCTGGGCGACGGCTTGCTCACGAGCGCCAGCCTCGACGCACTGGCGCGCCGCTTCATCGAGCTCGGTCACACCAGCCGCATCGACATGCCCGGCTTGCGCCCCGACCGCGCCAGCACCATCGTCGGCGGCCTGGCCATCTTGATCGGCCTGTTCCGCGAACTGGCCATTCCCGCCATGACGCCGATCGAGGCGGGTCTGCGCATGGGCGTGATGTGGGATTTGTACCTGCGCTCGACCAAGCGCGACCGCCGCGAACAGTCGGTGCAGGGCTGCATGGAGAAATTCCATATCGACCAGCAGCGCGCCGGCCGGGTGGCCGAGCAGGCGCTGGCCATGTATGCGCAGCTCAAGCCCACGTCCGACGCCCTGGTGAAATCCCTGCGCTGGAGCAGCCTGCTGCACGAAGTGGGCCTGGTCGTGTCGCAGACGGGCTACCACAAGCATGCATCGTATATCGTGGAGAACGCGGACTTGCCCGGTTTTACCACGCGCGAACAGAAGACCATGAGCCGGCTGATCCTGGCGCAGAAGGGCAACTTGCGCAAGATCGGCGAAGTGCTGTCCGATCCCGATTTCGCCAAGGCCGTGCTGGCGCTGCGCCTGTCGATCCTGCTCATGCATGCGCGCATCGAAGCCGATTTCAGCGAACTGCGCCTGCGCATGAAGAGCCGCATCGAACTCGATATCAAGCGCGGCTGGGTGGCGCACCATCCCACCGTGTCGTTCTGGATCGAGAAGGAGCAGGAATTCTGGGATGAGGTCGGGGTCGATTTTACCATCCGCGCCAGCGCCTAGGAGGTCATGTCGTGCACATGACTTGATGTGCAGCAAGCAAGATTTCAAAAAACAGTATATATTGTTTATATTAATTACTAGATTGGAAAATCCATGACCAAAACCGTCCCAGCGAAAAAAGCCGACAGCGCGCCCGTATCGATGTTCCCTACCAGCGCTTCGATCAATGCGGCAGCGGCCAAGGCCGCCCCGGCTGCCAAGCCCGCCGCTAAACCAGCTGCGAAACCAGCCGCCAAGCCTGTGGCAAAAGCCGCCGTCAAGCCGGCAGTCGCCAAGCCAGCGGCAGCCAAACCAGCGGCGGCCAAACCAGCGGCGGCCAAGCCAGCCGCGGCGAAGGCGCCAGCCGCCAAGCCGGTAGCGAAGGCCGCCGTTGCCAAGCCTGCAGCCAAAGCCGTCGTCAAAGCCGCCGTCAAGCCGGCAACCAAGCCAGCCGTGAAAGCTGTCGCCAAGCCTGCGGTGAAGACCGTCGCCAAGCCGGCCGCGAAAGCCGCCGCCAAACCGGTAGCCAAGGCGGCCGCCAAGCCTGCGCCAGCGAAAAAGGCGCCGGTTGCCAAGGTCGCCGCCGTCAAGGAAAAAGCCCGCAAGCCGAAACTGGTGCGCGACAGCTTCACCATGCCGGAAGCGGAATACGAAGTCCTGGGCCAGGTCAAGAAAGCCTGCTTGAAGGCCGGTTTCGAGATCAAGAAAAGCGAATTGCTGCGCATCGGCGTGGCGCTGATCAGCCAGATCGACCTGGCGACCCTGCAAAACGTGCTGGCTGGCCTGCCGCAGCTGAAAACGGGCCGCCCGAAGAAGGATTGATGGCGCGGGCAGGGGCCGCCCCTGCCTGTCCATTCTGGTTTACCATGGGGCCTGTGATAGTTCCCCCATGGTTGCCATGTCAGAAGATACAGATATCGAACGCGCCGGCTTCGTCGAGCGCGCCATCGTCCGCCACCAGGCGGGCGTCTCTACCCCAGCCATCGACCGTGTCGCCGAGGAAGTCCCCGTCGCGCTGGTCTTCAATGGTATTTCCCACGTCGTCATGATGGCCACCCCGCGCGACCTGGAAGCGTTTGCCTATGGCTTCGCGCTGACGGAAGGCGTGGTCGCTTCCGCCGGCGCCATCTTCGATTGCGAAGTGTTCCTGCGTCCCGACTCCGCCGAAGTGGCTTTGAGCATCGCCCAGGAGGATTTCGTGCGCCTGAAGGACCGGCGCCGCCAGCTGACGGGCCGCACGGGCTGCGGCGTGTGCGGCATCGACAGCATCGAGATGCTGGACTTGCAGCCGCAGGCGCTGCCGCCGGCCCTGATCCATGTCGACCTGCCGGCCGCCCTGGCGCGTGCCTCCGCCGGCTTGCGCGCGCACCAGGCGTTGATGCGCGAAACGGGCGGCGTGCATGCGGCTGCGTGGTGCACACCCGACGGCGATATCGTGCACGTCTTCGAGGATGTCGGCCGCCACAATGGCCTGGATAAACTGATCGGCCATTTGGCACTGAGCGGGGCGGACATGCGGCGCGGCTTCGTCTTCCTGTCCAGCCGCGGCAGCTACGAGCTGGCGCGCAAGGCGGCGCGCATGCAGATTCCGCTGCTGGCGACGATTTCCGCCCCCAGTTCGCTGGCCATTTCCATCGCCACGCAGGCGGGCATGAAGCTGGTGGGTTTCTGCCGCCAGGATGCGTACGTCGATTACACGCCCGGCATCACCTTGTAGCTTCCGCTGCGCTCCAGCAAAACTGGCACGGACTTCGACGTGGGCGTGCCGGCGCCGTCCGCCGTGCTGGCCAGCGGCACCAGCGCATTCGTTTCCGGATAATACGCGCCCAGGCAGCCGCGCGGGATGTCGTAGGCGACGAGACGGAAGCCGTCGGCGCGGCGCGCCACGCCATCGTCCCAGGCGCCGATCAGGTCCACCAGCTCGCCATCGGCAAAGCCCAGCATGGCGATATCTTCCTTGCTGGCGAAGACCACCTTGCGCGTGCCGTACACGCCGCGGTAGCGGTCATCCATGCCGTAGATGGTGGTGTTGTACTGGTCGTGCGAGCGGGTGCTCATCAACACCATCAGGCGCTCGCCATGGCGCTGTTTCGCGCGGTGCAGCGGCGTATCGAGGTCCAGCGGGGCGACGAGGAAGCTGGCCTTGCCGCTGGCCGTCTTCCACACGCGCTCGCGCGACGCCACCGTCAGGTGAAAGCCACCCGGCTGCGCCACCCTGGCGTTGTAGTCGTAAAAATCGTCGAATACCTTTTCGATATCGTCGCGGATGCGCGCATAGTCGGCCGCATAGGTGCGCCAGTCCACCAGGGCGCTGCCCAGCGTCGCTTCGGCCATGCCGGCCACGATGGCCACTTCCGAGCGCAGCTGCGGCGAAGCGGGCGCATTGCGGCCGTACGAGATATGCACCATGCTCATCGAGTCTTCCACCGTCACGCCCTGCGCCACGCCGTGCTGCAAGTCGATTTCCGTGCGCCCCAGGGTGGGCAGCAGCAGCGCTTCCTTGCCGATGACGAGGTGGCTGCGATTGAGCTTGGTGGCCACCTGCACCGTCAGCGCGCACTGGCGCAGGGCGGCAAAGGTCAGCGGCGTGTCCGGCGTGGCGGCGGCGAAATTGCCGCCCAGCGCGATGAATACCTTGACGTCGCCGCGCTGCATGGCTTCGATGGTGGCCACCACGTCGTGGCCATGCGCGCGCGGCGGCTCGAATCCATACACCTGGCCCAGGCGGTCGAGGAAGGCCCTGGTCGGCTTTTCCTCGATGCCCACCGTGCGGTCGCCCTGCACGTTCGAGTGGCCGCGCACGGGGCACAGGCCGGCGCCCGGCTTGCCGATCTGCCCGCGCAACATCATCAGGTTCGACAGCATGCGGATGGCCGCGACACTGTGCTTGTGCTGCGTCAAGCCCATGCCCCAGGTGGCGATGATGCGCTGGCCCTTGACGAAGATGTCCGTCAATGCCTCGATCTGCACGCGCGCCACGCCGGACTCCCGCAGCAGCAGTTCCCAGCTTTCCATGCGCAAGTCGTCGCGGAAGGCGTCGAAGCCGCTGCAATGTTCAGCGATGAAGGCGTGGTCGATGACGGCGGGCTTGCCGGCCGCCAGCGCCGCATCGTCATGTTCGACGACGCGCTTGGCGACGGCCTTGATCAGGGCGAAGTCGCCGCCCAGGGTCGGCTGGACGAACAGGCCGGCCAGGCGCGTGCTGCCCAGGGTTGCCATTTCCAGCGCGCTTTGCGGGTCCATGAAGCGCTGCAAACCCCGCTCGCGCAGGGGATTGATGGAAACGATGCTGCCGCCGCGGCGCGCGCAGTCGCGCAATTCGCCCAGCATGCGCGGGTGGTTGGTGGCGGGATTCTGGCCGAAGATGAGGATGGTGTCGGCCAGTTCGAAGTCGGCCAGGGTCACCGTGCCCTTGCCGATGCCCACGGTGGCCGGCAAGCCGCGGCTGGTCGCCTCGTGGCACATGTTGGAGCAGTCGGGGAAGTTGTTGGTGCCGTACAGGCGCGCCATCAGCTGGTACAGGAAGGCCGCTTCGTTGCTGGCGCGGCCCGACGTATAGAACGCGGCCTGGTTCGGGTTGGCCAGGGCGCGCAGGTGGCGGCCCACGAGGGCGCAGGCGTCATCCCAGGAGATCGGCACGTAGCGGTCGCTGGCGGCGTCGTACACCATCGGCTCCGTCAGGCGGCCATGCTGTTCTAGCGCGTAGTCCGACTGTGCCAGCAGCTGCGTGACGGTATGGCTGGCGAACAGTTCAGGTCCGGCGCGGCGGCTGGTCGCTTCGGCGGCGACGGCCTTGGCGCCGTTTTCGCAAAAGGCAAACGTGGAAGCGTGGTCGCGGTCGGGCCAGGCGCAGCCGGGGCAATCGAAGCCGTCCGGCTGGTTTTGCGCCAGCAGCGCCTTCAGGTTGCCGGGCGCGACGCGCTCCTGGCGCAGGCTGATGGCCACGTGTTTCAAGGCGTCCCAGCCGGCGGCCGGCCTGGTGTAGGGCGTGATGTGCGGTGCGTCCTGGTCTTTCATGGGCTCTTTCGGCTGGGCGAGTGTGGTAATTATGCACGATCCCCGGATGACATTGACTTGCGTCATGGAAATGACATTCGGCTGTCATTTTCCTGACATATTAGACAAGTACGCTGGAGTCGTCTTGATCACAGGGGATGAAACCATGCAGAACATAGTCGCATCAAACGAAGCCAAGGCCCGGCCGGTCCAACTGGTGCTGAGCCAGGCCACGACCGCGGCGGAATTGCGCGAAGTCCAGCGTTTGCGTTACAAGGTGTTTATCGAGACCATGGGCTTGACGTCGCTGGCCAACGCCGATGGCCTCGACAGCGACGAATTCGACGCGCACTGCGATCATCTGATCGTGCGCGACGCCGATACCCTGAAAGTGGTGGGCACCTACCGCGTGCTGAGCGCGGCAAAGGCAGCCAAGATCGGCCGCCTGTATTCGGAAAACGAGTTCGACCTGAGCCGCCTGAAGAACCTGCGCGGACGCATGGTCGAAGCGGGCCGCGCCTGCATTCACCCGAAATACCGGGGCGGCAGCGTGATCATGCTGCTGTGGTCCGGCCTGGCCGAGTACATGCGCCGCGAGCGCTGCGACTACCTGGTCGGCTGCGCCAGCATCAGCCTGGCCGATGGCGGCCATAACGCCGTCGCCGTGTACCAGGCGCTGGCCGAAAAGCACATGGCCCCAAGCGAATACCGCGTCACGCCGCACCTGCCTTTCCCCATCCACCAGGTGGAAGCGGCGCACAAGCCGCAGGTGCCGCCGCTGATCAAGGGCTATCTGCGTTCGGGCGCCTGGATTTGCGGCGAACCGGCGTGGGACCCTGATTTCGAAAGCGCCGACATGTTCATGATGATGCCGCTGGCGAATCTGGACGAGCGCTATGCGCGCCACTATGGCGTGGTGCCTGGTTAAGGCTATTGAAGTGAATGCCGGGCAGTGAGGCCTGCAGCTGGCTGGCCAGCGCCTGCACGGCGCTGCGCAAGCCGCTCTCCGCGCCGTCGGGTGGCAGCAGTTCGAGCAGGAAGCGCAGCGGCGCCGTGATCGCCTCGGGTTCGCCGATGCTGCCGTGGCGCCGCACGGCGTCGTGGTACAGGGCCAGGAATGCGGTGCGCGCGGAGGCGTCGAAAGGCTGGCCGTCCGGCGCCTGCCACAGGGCCGCCAGCAGGGCGGCGCGCACGGGGGCGCCGGCGTCGATGGCGCGGTGTTCGTCCGCGTGGCGCTGGCGCGCATAGGCGATGGCGTCGTGCAGCAGGTCGCCCAGCTGCGGATCGAGCGCGCGCCAGGCGCCGCTGTCGCCATGGGCCTTCAACAGCAGGGCGCCCGCCAGCACCTGGAAAATCAGGTCGCAATCGGCCACGCCGCTGCGCCGCCGCGCTTCTTCCAGCGCGGCCAGGCAGGCATCCGTCATGGCGCGCAGGGCCGGCGCGCCGGAGCTTCCAGCGCGGCAGGCCAGGCGCGCCTGCAAGGCCCAGTAGCGGCCCAGCAGGGCCAGGCGCTGCGCCGTGGGCGCCAGCGCCACCAGCAGGTCGATATGCTGTTTTCCATCCTGCAGCAACTGCCGTCCCTGCGCCAGATCGGGCACGGCCGGCACCTCGATGCCGGCGCCCGCATCGAGGCCGCACAGGGCCGCGCCCTGGCGTATTTCCAGTTCCGCCCAGTGCGCCAGCGCGCGCAAGCCCACCTTGCCGTCGGCCGCGCTGTGCGCCGCCCGGTAGTGTTCGATGGCGCGCAGGGTGTTTTCCAGGCCACCGAGGCCGGCCCGCGTGGCGGCCATGTTTTCGCGGATGTCGGCGCAGCCGAAGAAGCGGGCGCGCACGGCTTCCTCGATGCTGCCCAGCTTTTCCTCGATGGCCGCGCGGCGCGCCGCATCGGCGCCCGCCAGGCGCGCGTGCAGGGTTTCCAGGTCGGCCAGCAGGTGGCCGTGGTAGTGGTAGTCGGGCGCTTGCCAGGGCCGGCTCTGCGTGTTCGGGAAGCGGTAGCGGTCGTCGCCATATGCCTGGTAGGCACCCCAGGTGTTTGAGGCCGGGAACTGCAGGTACGCCGCCTCGCGCGCCAGGCGCACGGCGTCGCCGAAATATTCGCCGCTCAGCATGGCGTGATAAAAGCTGTGCGCGAAGATGCTGGCTGCCTGGTCGTCGATGCGCCAGCCGGCCGCGATCACCGCCTGCGAGCCCATTTCGATGAAGGCCGTGGCCAGGCTGGCGGCCAGCTTCGACCACGGCGCGATGGCGTCCGGGCGCATGTCGCCCAGGTGGCAGCAATTGATGAAGACGAATTGCGGCACGCGCTTCAATTTGCCCACCTGCGCCGCCGTCAGCCGCGTCTTCGGCCCCAGCACCAGGCCCGTATGGGCGATGCCGGGGCCGGCCACTTCGCCGTGGCCGGCCAGGTGGATGGCGAAATAGCGCTCGTCGAACAGGTGCACCAGCACGCGCTGCGCCTGCGGGCGCAGCAGCTCGCGCACCTGGTAGCCGTACGCACCGAACATGCGCGCCACGTCCTGCGCCTCGGCCTGCGCGGCGGGCAGCTCGGGCAGGCCGGAATCGGTGTCGCCGATCACCAGCACGCTGTTGCTGGGCGGGCTGACGGCCGATGGCTGCTCGCGCAGGCTGGCCAGCTGGCGCACCATGCCGATGCGCGTCGACAGCGGGCTTTCCTCGCTGCCCGCCTCGTCGCGCATCAGCTCCCACGGATAGATGGCGGCGCTCTGGTCGACGGCCAGGATCAGGCCGCGCATCTCGGGGATGGCCGCCTTCAGGCCATTGGGCAGCATCAGTTCATACAGCGCGCGCGACAGGCCCGGCTGGTCGGTGGTGTTGTCGGTGGCGTCCATGATCAGGCCATCGACGGCTTGCCGCTGGTTCGGCTCTTCGTCGACGCTGTTGTGGGCGCGGTCCGTCAGCACGGTGAAGCGCAGGGCGCCGGACAGGTCGGCGGCGACGATCTGTACGCGGCGCCAGCCATTGTCGCCGCTCAGGCTGGGCAAGATGCGCCGGTAGCCGCCGGGGCTGTGGCGGATGCGCTGCTCGAACGTGAAGCTGCCCTGGTAGCGCGCCTCGGCCATGATCTGCTCGATGGCCATGGCGGCGGCGATGGCGCGCGCCTCCGACTGTTCGTAGATGGCGATATGGCCGATGCGGCAAGCCATGCCCGCGTCTTCCAGGCGCCGGTTGGCGCTGCGCGCGCCGTCGAGCAGGGCTCGCGCGCACAGGGCGATGCTCAAGCCGCCATAGCCGGAACCGGACAGCAGGCTGGCCACGCGCAAGCCGTGCTCGCCCATCGGCGGCGCGGCCGCATGGCCGGCGGCGCGCACCTGCAGGCAGACGCACGCGTATTCGAGCAGGCCGCCGGCAAAGGCGCGCGCCAGTTCGCCCGGCGTCAGCTCGCCCAGCGCGCCCAGGCCGATGACGATGGCGCCGCCGGGCCGGCGCGCCGCATCGGGCTGCAGCACCACCAGGGCGGAGTCGGGGCGCTGCGGAAAGCGTCCCAGCGCGTGGATTTCCTGCAGCTTGCCCGCCAGCAGGCGGTCGAGAAAACTCATGCTGCCGCGCAGCGATTCTGCGGCGTAGCAGCCGCTCATGACGGGTGCGTCGGCCGAGGCCATGCTGCCGTGGATGATGGATAGGCTCAGCTGCGGCGCGCGGTTCTCCGGCGCGATGGCGGGGCCGGCGGCGCCGAGGGCGGCGTCGAGCAGTTCCTGCGGCTGCGGGTACAGCGGCGTGGCGTCGGGGGCGTACGGATGGAAGCGGGGCGGGGCGCCGCCAGGCGCGTGCGGCGGGTGCCGCGGCAGGCCCGTGCCTTGGCCGCTGTCGAGCAGTTGCGCGATGGCCGGGTAGTACTCCTTTTGCAGCAGCAGGTCGCCGTGCGCCACCGGCAGGTAGCAGGCCGCCACGCCGTCCGGCACCGCGCCTTGCCAGGCCGTGCGGCCATCGCCGTCCGGCGACCAGGCTGTCTCGATGCCGCCGTCGCGCAGGCGCAGGGCCACCGGCGTGTCGGCGCAGCCGGCCAGGTAGCTGCAATGGCGGGCGTCGGGCGGGGCCGCTTCAAGCAGGGCCACGGTGGCGCGCGCCGCGGCCAGCGCCTGGGCCTCGGGCGCCTGCCAGCCGCCGGGCAGGCCCGCCTGCGCGTCGCCGGCGGCCAGCTGCGCCCAGGCGCCGGCGTCGAAATAATCGATGCCGCCCGCCTGCGGCCACGGCAGCATGTCCAGCACGCCGGGAAAGGCGCGCACGAAGCCGAGAAACTGGCGCCGCGTGTGCTTCCAGCCTATCCAGCACGCCAGCATCTGCACCAGCCGGTCGCGCCCCAGTAGCACTTGCACCATCGCCTGCGTGCCGCGGTTGGCCGTGCCCACCTGCAGCAGGCGGCTGCCGGGCAGGGCGCCGAAGCGCTGCCAGCGGTCTTTCAGGGCCAGGCGCGCCACCAGCCCGCCCATGCCGTGGGCAACGATGCGCAGCGGCTGGCCGCGCTGTTCGGCGTCGCGCATGGCCTCGTCGAGCACGGGCAGGAAGGCGTTGCCGGAGTGCTGCAGCGATAAGCGCCAGTCATAGGCAAAGGGCCGCACTTCCTGGCTTTGCGCGAGAAAGCGGGCAAACGGTTCATAGCAGGACTCGACCCAGCCGGCGCTGACGATGTGCGGCTGGCCCACGGCCAGGCGTTCGATGCGCCCTTCGACCAGGTTGACGGGGTCGAACCAGATGCGGTTGCTGCCCACTTGCAGGTGGCTGCCCATGATGTCGGGCAGCAGCAGCACGATGGGCGCGTGCGCGCGCCGTTTCGGCACTTCGCCGCCGCGCGCCAGCGGGCCGTGCTCGATGCCGGGCAGCGGCAGGTAGGCAGTCTCGTCGCCGGTGAGCGCCTGCACGGCGGCCAGGCCGGACGGCGCGCGCTCGAAATAGTTGAGGTGGTGCGCGTGCGGCCCGCGCAGCAGCAGTTGCCGCACGGGCGTGCTGCGCGTGGCGCCGCCAGCCATCGAGGCGCAATTGACCACCAGGTCGTTCTGCCCGCCATACAGCTGGTCGTCGAGGCAGTCGCCCAGCCAGCCCAGCAGGCTATCGCCGCTGCACGCGCCGGCCAGCACATGCAGCGGGCTGGCCACGCGCACGTCGGGCGCATTGAGCAGCGCCACCAGGGGCGAGTCGGGCATCATTGCTTCCAGGCCCGGCAGGATGCGCGCGTCGCAGCGCTGCTGCACCACGGCCAGCAGGAAGGCCATGGCGCCGTCGGGCAGGCCGCCGTGGAGCAGCAGGTTGAACATCGCGCTGGCCCAGCGGTCGAGGCGGCCCGACATCAAGGTGGTGCCGCGCGCCGGGCAAGCCACGCGCACGAAGCGGGCGATGCGGATGGCGCGCGTCTTCAGCTCCATGCTCAAGTCGCGCAGGCGCGCCGCATCCCCGTCGTAGCCGCCGCGTCCGCCCAGCCGCGCCTGCGCCGTGAAGTGGTCGATATCGTGGCTGTTGAACGCTTCGCCGCCCACCGTGTTTTCGCTCAGCCGCTCCAGGCCGTCGCCTGCCAGGTCGACGGCGCCGCGGCTGTCGATGCGCTGCGCCCGCGCCAGCAATTCGCCCACCAGGCCGCCGCGCGAATGGCTCAGCAGGTGCAGCACGGCGCCGTGCGGCAACTGGCGCACGAGGGCCAGCGCGTTCTCGATGGGACTGTCGCTGAGGCTGCGGTGCTCATAGCCATAGATGCGGTTGCCGTACTGCGCCGCCAGTTGGGGCGCCAGGCCGTTGCGCCACAGGCCGGCAAAGCTGCGCTGGGTCGACGAGGCGGTGCCGTGCAACAGCAGCAGCAGCGGTTCCGGCCCGGCGGGCAGGCTGGCGACGGCCGTCATGCTGCCCGCCTCGATGCTGCAGCGGTACAGGCCCAGGCGTTGTTCCAGCTGGCGATCCTGGAAGGCGCCCGCCGCCGCCAGCGCCGTCATGGCGGCGCCGCCGCAGCGGTACACGCGCACGGCGCGCAGCATCCACGCGCCCAGGCCGTCGCGGCTGGCGCCGGGCGGCGGGCGCGCCGCCTGCGGGCGCAAGGCCAGCCCCACTTCGAGGCTGGCTGGCGCGCCGTCGCGCGCCAGCGTGGCCGGCCCCAGGTAGCGTGGCAGGTCCAGGCTGCCGGCGAGCAGCGAACTGCCGTCGCACAGCAGCAGTTGCACGACATCGTCCGGGCCGATATCGAGGGCGATGCGGCAACTGCCGATGCCGCGCGCGCCGGACAGCACGTGGGTCTGGCTATGCCAGCCGGGCGCGGCGGGGCAGTCGCCGGCGCTGGCGAGGGGATCGCGCGTGAGCGTCAGGCGCAGCACGGGCGGCGCAAGGGGATCGCTGGACATGCGGTTGGGATCGCTGGTTAAAAGCTGACCTTGATGCCTGCGCGGACCATACGTGTTGTGTCAGATCAAGTTTGAGTGGAAATGCAGGGGAGAAGCTGGGAGGGCGCTGGAAGGCAGAGAAACGGTCAGCATGGTTTGGGCTGGGTCTCTTCGCTATCGTGTCCGGATGCGGTGCGGTGAACGAACTACGCGAATTGTATGGCAAAAGTTCATGGCGCCGGGAACCTGGGTGCCTGGCATGGCATTACAACAGCGGGTAACTCAATGGACTGGCGTGGCGGACAGTTCCTTCAGTTCGCGGATGGTGATGTCCGATTTTTCATGCATGCGCAATAAAATCGTTGCACCGACCGACAGTTTGCCGTGACGAATCTTGCTGATGATGGGAGGCTGCACTTCCAGTACACGGCACAGTTCCGCATCATTTTTCAGGTTCATCTTCTCGATCAGGGTGTCGAGCAGCTTGTTGGGCACAAAACTCGATGGTTCGAGCGCACGCGCCCGGTTCATCGCTTCAATCATTTCCAGCTTCTTTTGCCGAACGTTCATTTACTCCTCCTTCAGGTTATGCAAGGGACGAGACCACTTTGGGCGGTCCCGGCTATAGTTCGTCATCGCAGTACGGCTGTCTGGGTGACGTAGTACAACATTCGCGTTAAAACATTGATAACCAGGCAAGTGTTTTCAATAATACTACGATAACAAAACTTGTGACAGATGGTCAGTTAAATTAACTGATTGTTTGATCAATTTGGTTGACGATTGTTGTATTTTGTAGTCCGCTTTTGGTCAATATCATGGTTCTGTCCGCCATTTCGGCGGCGGCCAGCGAATGCGTGACCATGATCGCGCAACTGCCGTTGGCCTTGATTTCGGCGCGCAGCAATTGCAGGATGCTGTGTGCCGTGTCCGGGTCGAGGTTGCCGGTGGGCTCGTCGGCCAGCACCAGCGCCGGCTTGTGCACGAGCGCGCGGGCAATGGCCACGCGCTGCATTTCACCGCCGGACAATTGCTGCGGGAAGTCGCCGCCGCGTCCGCCCAGGCCGACCGCCTCGAGCATGCTGGCGGCACGCTCCTGGGGCAGTCCGTTGAGCAGCAGCGGCAGGGCCACGTTTTGCAGCAGGGTCAGGTGCGGCAAGACGTGGAAAGCCTGGAAAATAAAGCCCATGCGGGCGCGACGCAGCCGGGTGGCGGCGGCGTCATCGAGGCTGGACATGGCAATGCCGTCCACCAGGATAGGGTGCGCTTCGGCACCCGCGTCGGGCGTATCGAGGCCGGCGATCAGGTTCAGCAAGGTCGACTTGCCCACGCCCGAGTCGCCCATGATGGCGATGAATTCTCCCGCCTTGAAACGGCAGGAAATATTGGCCAGCACGGGACGGGCATTGGCATAGGACTTCGACAGATGGCGCAATTCGAGCATGGTGTTAACGGCTATCGTAAAGGGAGGCACGCGGGGGAGAGGGGGGCCTGGGAACTGCAAAGGGGCGCGGATTGTTTGGCCGGCAATGTGTAGTATACGACAGGCTTATGCTTTTTGCTTGGCAATACCACTTTTGCGTGCACGCCGCCGACATGGACCCTAAGTTACCTGCCGCACGGCTGGCTTGCGCGGATTCCGTTATGATGGAAAAAAGTCATCGGCAAGGCGCCGGCCAAGCACTACGGCAGGGGCTGCGCGCCCGGTGGCCGACCGTGCAAGCCTTTCGTGAAACTAGTGAACCTAACATTGACGACGCCAGCCCATGACCATGCCACTTGCGCAACAGCAGTCCGATTTCCGCCCCGCCAGCCACGCCGCGGCGGCCAGCGCCACTCCTGCCACGATAGCCGAGATCAGCAGCGGCCTGCTGGCGCACCAGGCCTGGACCTCGCCCAAGTACCTGTACGACGCGCTCGGTTCGAAACTGTTCGAAGCCATCTGCGCCTTGCCCGAGTACTATCCGACGCGCACGGAGGCGGCCATCTTCGCCCGCCACGGCGCCGAGATCGCGCATGCCGTGGGGCCGGGCAGCACCCTGATCGACCTGGGCGCCGGCAATTGCGCCAAGGCCGCCAGCCTGTTCCCGCTGCTGCACCCGGCCCAGTACGTGGCCGTGGATATTTCCTACGATTTCCTCAGCGAATCGCTGAGCCGGCTGCAGCAGCGCTTTCCGCACATCGAGATGACGGGCCTGGGCCTGGATTTTTCCAGCCGCCTGGACTTGCCCGACAGCGTGCGCGAGGCGCGGCGCCTGTTCTTCTATCCCGGCTCGTCGATCGGCAATTTTGCTCCAGAGCAAGCGACCGCCTTCCTGCGCCGCCTGCGCGCGAATGCGGATGGCGATGGCGGCCTGCTGATCGGCGTCGACCTGATCAAGGACGACGCCATCCTCGACGCCGCCTATGACGACGCGCTGGGCGTCACGGCCGCCTTCAACCTGAACATGCTGCGCCACGTGAACGGGCTGATCGGCGCCGATTTCGACGTGCGCGCGTGGCAGCACCACGGCTTTTTCAATGCCGACGAGCGCCGGGTCGAAATGCACCTGGAAGCGCGCAGCGAACAAGTTGTCCATTGGAAAGGTGGCCAGCGGCGCTTCGCGAAGGGCGAGCGCATCCATACGGAAGACAGCTACAAATACACGCGCGCCACCTTCGTCGGCTTGCTGGAGCAGGCAGGGTTTTCCACCGTGCAAGTCTGGACGGACCCGCAGCAGTGGTTTGCCGTCATTTACGCACGCGTGATTCGAGACTAAAAGGCGACGATGCTGATCGATCATTACCATCAAGTGCGCCAGCATTCTCTGCGGCTGGCCGAACCCCTGTCCGACGAGGATTGCGGCGCGCAATCGATGCCGGACGCCAGTCCCGTGAAATGGCACCTCGCGCATACCACCTGGTTTTTCGAAACGTTTATCCTGGAAAGCATGGAAGCGGCGTTCGCGCCTTTCCATCCGGCCTTCCGCGTGCTGTTCAATTCGTATTACAACGGCGTGGGCGAGAAGCACCCGCGCGCCCAGCGGGGCTTGCTGACGCGCCCCGGCATGGATGTCGTGCGCGCCTACCGGGCCAATGTCGATGCGCGCATCGCGCGCCTGCTGGCGGGCGAACTGGCGCGCGACGAGCGCGAACGGCTGACCATGCTGCTGGCGCTGGGGCTCGAGCACGAGCAGCAGCACCAGGAGTTGCTGTTGACGGATGTCAAGCATCTGCTGGCGCAAAGCGCCCTGTTTCCCGCCTACCTGGAGCGCGGGGACAGCGGGCTTGCGCCAGCGCAAGAACACGCGCAGCCCACGGCCTGGCTCGCCTTCGACGGCGGCCTGGCGCAGATCGGCCATGCGGGCGACGGTTTTTGCTTCGACAATGAATTGCCGCGTCATCCGCAATATGTGGCGCCCTTCGAACTGGCCAGCGCGCTGGTGACGAATGGCGACTATCTCGCCTTCATCGAGGCGGGCGGCTACCGCACGGCGCACCTGTGGCTGGCCGAAGGCTGGGACTGGGTGCGCAGCCAGCAACTGGCGTGTCCGCTGTACTGGCAGCGCGATGACGCGGGCCACTGGCAGGAGTTCACCTTGTTCGGCTTGCGGCCGCTCGATCTCCAGGCGCCGGCCACGCATGTATCGTTGTTCGAGGCGGACGCCTATGCGCACTGGGCTGGCGCGCGCCTGCCGACGGAAGCGGAGTGGGAAGTGGCGGCGCAAGGTGTCGCCGTGGAAACGGGCCGGCTGCATCCGGCCGCCGGTGCGCCGGGCGCAGGCTTGCGGCAAATGTTCGGCCACTGCTGGCAGTGGACCAGCAGCAGCTACGCGCCGTATCCGGGCTACCGCACGGCGCCCGGGGCGCTCGGCGAATACAACGGCAAGTTCATGCTGAATCAATACGTGTTGCGCGGCTCGTCGTGCGCCACGCCGGCCGGCCATGCGCGCGCCAGCTACCGCAATTTCTTCCCGGCTGGTGCGCGCTGGCAATTTTCCGGCATCCGCCTGGCGCGTCAGGTGGAATAAGCGGCTTAGTGCAGGCGCGGAACGGACGGGGCAGGGCGGCCTGGCGCCTTGGCGCCGGCGCTGGATTCCAGCTTGAACTGGCTGACGAGGGTTTCCAGGTCGCCCGCCTGTTCATGCATGGCCGCCGCCGCCGCGGCCGCTTCCTCGACGAGGGCCGCGTTTTGCTGCGTCGTCTGATCCATCTGCATGATGGCGGCATTGATTTGCTCGATGCCTTCGCTTTGCTCGTGGTTGGCGACGCTGATTTCACCGACGATGGCGCTGACCCGGCCCACGCTGGCCACCACTTCATCCATCGTGGCGCCCGCCTGGCTGACCAGCTGCGCGCCCTGGTCGACCCGGCTGACGGAGTCGGCAATGAGTTCCTTGATTTCCTTGGCGGCCGCCGCCGAGCGCTGCGCCAGGTTGCGCACTTCGGAAGCCACGACGGCGAAGCCCCGTCCCTGTTCGCCGGCCCGTGCCGCCTCGACGGCCGCGTTCAGGGCCAGGATATTCGTCTGGAAGGCGATGCCGTCGATGACGGCGATGATGTCGACGATCTTGCGCGACGAGGCATTGATGGCGTCCATGGTGCCGATCACTTCCGCCATGGCCGAGCCGCCGCGCTGCGCGATGGCCGATGCCGAGCGTGCCAGGCTGTCGGCCTGGCGCGCATTGTCGCTGTTGCTGCGCACGGTACCCGTCAGTTCGATCATCGACGAGGCCGTCTCTTCCAGCGCGCTCGCTTGCGCTTCCGTACGGGCCGACAGGTCGGCATTGCCGCTGGCAATCTGGCTCGACGCCACGGCGATCGTGCCCGTACCGCCGCGCACCTGGCCCACCAGGGTGGCCAGGTTGGTGTTCATGTCGCGCAGCGCCTGCAGCAGCTGGCCCGCTTCATCCTTGCCGTCGGCCACGATTTTACTGCTCAGGTCGCCTCCGGCCACGGCTTGCGCCACGCGCAAGGCATACGCAATCGGCGTGGTGATCGAGCGCGTGACCCACCAGGCAAAGAGCACGCCCAGCAGCAGGGCGGCCGTGCCCAGGCTGGCCATCAGCACATTGGCGGCGGAAATATTCTGCTTGATTTGCTGGCCGCCATGCACGACCACGCCGCGCTGGATTTCATTCAGGTGGTTGACCGTCTTTTGCAGTTGGTTCAGGGCGGGCAGGGTGTCGTCGCGCACGTGCACGGCCGCTTCCGCGCGCTGTCCGGCCACCAGCAGCTTGTCGGCCTGGCTGAACGACACGACATAGGCCTTGCGCTGTTGCTTCAGGGTGGCCAACAGTTCCTTGCCTTCAGGCAGCACGATC
The DNA here is from genome assembly GCF_030587335.1 of Janthinobacterium sp. SUN176. Lineage (NCBI taxonomy): Bacteria > Pseudomonadati > Pseudomonadota > Betaproteobacteria > Burkholderiales > Oxalobacteraceae > Janthinobacterium > Janthinobacterium sp. SUN176. The sequence continues at coordinate 760,197 of NZ_JAPWIA010000001.1, forward strand.
AGGCGGTCGAGCACGACCAGCGCATCGGTGATGGTGGCCTTGTTGGCGTCGATTTCGCCGTGGATGGCGTTGGCGCGGGCCGGATCTTCATGGATGAACAGTTCCAGCACCAGGGCCGCGTTCGAACGCGTGGTACTGCGGATGGTGGCGATGGCGTCGGCCTTGGCCCAGTCTTTCTCGATGATAGCTTCGCTGAGCGCACCGATCTTATCCAGGCGCAGCAGGCCCGTGCCCACCAGCACTGCCATCAGCAGCAGCACCACGCCGAAACCGGCACCCAGGCGCACGCCTATCTTCATATCCGTTAATTTCATACTGATTCCCTCGGTAGCTAATGATCTGTCTCCGGTGGTCTTGTTATGAAACAATTATAGGTGGGTGATACCTGATTTGCACTACTAATTGCCCTATAGAAATGAAAAAGCGGCACGGCGATCAAGCCGTACCGCTTTTTCTCCCTCTGGAGCGCGCCGAAATTGCTTAGGCGGCGCTGGCAGCCACGTCGGCCGCTGTTGTTTTTTCGGCTTCCGTTTGCCCGATGCGGCGGTTCACGGCGGACAGCACGGCCTTGAACGAGGCGGTGACGATATTGCTGTCGATGGCGGCGCCGAACAGGGTCGGGCCGTTGTCGAGGCGCAATTCCACGTAGCAAGCCGCTTGCGCATTGGCGCCGGAGCCGATCGAGTGCTCATGGTAATCCATCAGCTTGATGTCGAGACCGAGCGCATTGACGAAGGCATCGATGGGGCCGTTGCCGCCGCCTTGCAGGGCCAGCGGCGTCTGGCGGTGCGACAGGCTGATGTCGATCTGCACGGATTCGTCGCTGCTCGTGTCTTCCACCATGCGGTGCGAAGCGTAGGCGTACGGCGCCGTCTGCTCCAGGTATTCGCGCTGGAAGATGTCGTGGATATCCTGCGCGGCGATTTCGCGGCCCGTGGCGTCGGCCACGGCTTGCACGGCGCGCGAGAATTCGATCTGCAGGCGGCGCGGCAAGACCAGGCCGTATTCCTGTTCCAGCAAGTACGCCATGCCGCCCTTGCCGGACTGGCTGTTGACGCGGATCACGGCGTCATAGCTGCGGCCCAGGTCGGCCGGATCGATCGGCAGGTACGGCACTTCCCAGATGGCGCCGGCTTCTTGCTTGGCGAAACCTTTCTTGATCGCATCCTGGTGCGAACCGGAGAAGGCCGTGAACACGAGGTCGCCCGCATACGGGTGGCGCGGGTGGACGGGCAGCTGGTTGCACTCTTCCACGCACTTGCGCACGGTATCGATGTCGGAGAAATCCAGGCCCGGGTGCACGCCTTGCGTGTACAGATTCATCGCCAGGGTGACGAGGTCGACGTTGCCGGTGCGCTCGCCGTTGCCGAACAAACAGCCTTCCACGCGGTCGGCGCCCGCCATCACGGCCAGCTCGGCCGACGCGACGGCCGTGCCGCGGTCGTTATGCGGGTGCACGCTGATGATGATGGAATCGCGGCGCGCCAGCTTGCGCGACATCCATTCGATCTGGTCGGCATATACGTTGGGCGTGCTGCATTCCACGGTCGAGGGCAGGTTGATGATCATCTTGTTGGCCGGCGTCGGCTTCCAGATGGCGCTGACGGCGTCGCAGATATGCTTGGAGAAATCGAGTTCCGTGGTGGAAAACGATTCCGGCGTGTACTCGAAACCCCATTCCGTTTCCGGATGCTGCGCCACCAATTGCTTCACGAGGGTGGTGCCGGTGGTGGCGATATTCGTGATTTCTTCGCGCGACATGCCGAACACGACCTTGCGGAACACGGGCGCCACGGAGTTGTACAGGTGGACGATGGCGCGCTTGGCGCCGACGACGGATTCCACCGTGCGGCGGATCAGCTCTTCGCGCGACTGGGTCAGCACGATGATGGTGACGTCGTCCGGGATGCGGCCTTCATCGACGAGCTTGCGGACGAAATCGAAATCCGTCTGCGATGCCGATGGGAAACCCACTTCGATTTCCTTCAGGCCGATGGCGATCAGCATGTCGAAGAACCGCAGCTTCTTTTCCGCGCTCATCGGCTCGATCAGCGATTGGTTGCCGTCGCGCAAGTCGGTGCTCATCCAGATAGGCGGTTTGCTGATGATCTGGTTTGGCCATTGACGGTCGGTCAATTTGACGGGAGGAAAGGCGCGGTATTTGGAAGCTGGGTTTTGCAACATCATGATCGGGTACTCCTGAAGATAGGGGGAAATCAATGGTTGTGGCGCAAGCTTGCCGGGCGGCCACGCAACACTAGGCCAGGCAAGCGATCGGTAGCGATAGCAGTGCAGCGACGATGCCAGCGGGGGCGGTCGCAGTGGGGATTACGTGTACGAATGGGGATGGTGCAAACATCATCAAACCTTCCAGGGTTTTTGAAACACGCCGGCGTGTGGCCAGGCGAAGCAATGCGGCAAACTTATGCGCGTGCTAGTAGTAGTCGCGATAGCGACAGCAGGGAAGGGGAGGAATGTTTGAAGGAGGACATGCACTTAATGTACGGGAAATCAGGCGGGGCTGTCAAGCATATTTCAGCAGGGAACGATGCTGCCGCCACGCCGCAGGTCGACTTATTGTTCTTGCGCAATTTACTTTTTTATCATTATTGAATAATGCAGTTTCCGTCTGGCGATATGTGTCGCCCGTCCTGCCTTGGAGCCGCCGGCATGGAATCTTTGCTGAAATACTATGAACTCGAACTGGGCATGCTGCGTACGCATCAGCAGGAATTTGCCGCGCGCTATCCTGGTGTCGCTGCCGCACTGGGTATCGTGGGCAGCAATTGCCAGGACCCCCACATTGAACGCCTGATCGAGGCATATGCCCTGTGCAATGCCCGCACGGCCAAGAAGATCGATGACGCACGCCGTGTCTTCACCGAGTCCATGCTGGAAGTGAATTTCCCACACTACCTGAGGCCGTTTCCAGCGTGTTCGATTGCCCATGTGGACGCCAGTGGGGCGGCGGGCCAGGTGCGTGACGGCATCGATACGTTGCCGCGCGGAACCTTGATGCATGCAGCCCAATATCAGGGTGTCGTCTGCAAGTTTCGCACCGCTTATGATGTGGTGCTGGCACCGCTCCGCCTTGCCGGCGCGCGTTTCATTCCCATCATTGATGTGACTGCGGCGATGCATTTGCCCGCCGACATCGCGACCGCGATCGCCATCGAGATCGTCTCCACGTCGGCCACCGGCACGCTGGAACAATGCACGCTGCCTGCCGTGCGCGTCTTCATCGACGGCACGCCATCGCTCGCCGCCACGTTGCGCGATGCCCTGTTTCTGCATGCCGCGCACGCGTGGGTCGAGGCGGGAGGCGTACAGTTGCCACTGCCGCAAGTGCCGCTGCGTGCCGTCGGTTTCTTGCCGGATGAAGCGCTGCTGCCGCGCAAGCCGGGCTCGCATCGCGCCTATTGCCTGCTGACCGAATACTTTGCCTTCCCTGAGAAATTCCAGTTTTTTGATATCGACCTTGGCTTGATTACGCCACGCTTGCCGCCCGTATGCGAGCGCTGGACCTTGCACCTGGGCTTGCGGGACATCGCTGCCGGCAGCGCTGGCGCACGTTTGCTGCGCTCTGTATCGGCAAGCAATCTGCTGCTTGGCTGCACGCCGGTCATTAACTTGTTCCAGCAGGCGGCAGCACCGATCAGGCTGACGCAAACGCACAGCGAGTATCCCTTGCTCGCCGAACATAAATATGCGCATGCGTATGACATCCATAGTGTCGACGCCGTGCGCCTGGTGCGGCAGGGGGCCAATGCCGGCACGGTCACGCAATGCCAGCCGTTTTATGCCATGCACCATGGGCAGCCTGCCGGGGCGAAGAGCCCTTGCTGGGTGCTGCGGCGCGATGAGGCGCGGGCGCTCGCCCATCCCGGTTACGAAAGCAGCCTGGCGTTTGTCGACAGCGACGAGGACGATACGCATGGGGGCATGGCGACGGTATCGGTCGACCTGACGTGCAGCAATCGCGATTTGCCGGGCGCATTGCCATTCGGTTCGCCCGGCGGCGATCTGCGGCACGAGGGGGCGGCTGGCGCGCTGCCGGTGCGCCTGTTGCGTCAACCGAGTCCGGCGTACCGCTTTAAAGCCGACTTGGCTGCGCAAGCCCGGTTGCTGGCATTGCTGTCATTGAATCATCAATCCTTGCTGGACGATGGCGTGGCGCTGTTTCAGGAAATGCTGACGCTGCATGATTTGCCGGCTTCCCTGATGTCGCAACGGCAAATTCAGGGCATCAAGGCATTGACGCACCGCGCCAGCAGCACCTGGATGCCCGACGCCAGTGGCGGCGTACTGGTGTTTGGCATCGACGTCTTGCTGACAGTGGAGGAAGAAGCCTATATCGGCAGTGGCCTGCATGTCTTTGCGCAAGTGATCGACCATGTGCTGGGCATGTATGTGCATGTGAACAGCTATTGCCGTTTGTTCGTGATTTCGCACAAAAGCGGGAAGGAGTTGCTGCGATGCCTGCCCCGCAATGGCCAGCAAACGCTGGCGTAGTCGCGCTGCTGTCACAGGCGCCGTACCGTTTCGGTTTCTTCCAGACCGTACGCCTGCTCGAACGCTGGCTATGCCGGCAGGGAGCGTGCGCGGAGTCGGCCTTGCACGATGGATTGCGTTTCCATCATAGCGTTGCCCTGGTCTTTCCTGCCTGCGAGATAGAGGCAGTGTGGCATGACAGCGAGCATGGCCGCCTGCACCTGCGGCCCAGTTTCACGGGTTTGCTGGGTGTGAACGGCACCTTGCCCCTGCACTATACGGAGCGGCTGGTGCGCCAGGAGCGGGCGACGGGGAATGCCGGTGCGCGTGCCTTTCTCGACGCCCTGTCGCAACGCGCTCCCGTGCTGTTGTATCAGGCCTGGGCCGGCAGTCGGATTGAGTGCCAGGTCGACGCCAGCGGCCGCCCCGGCTTCCTGTCATTGCAGCTGGCGCTGGCTGGCGCCTGGCCTTCGCGCCTGGCAAGCACCGGCGTATTGCCACCGGAAGCGCTCGCTTACTACGCGGCGGCGCTGCGGCAGCGGCCCGTCAGCGCCGCATGGATGGCCGACGTGCTGGCCGATTATTTCAACGTGCCCTTGCGCATCGAATCGTTCGTCAGCACCTGGCACGTGCGCCCAAGCGATGAGCATTCGCTGCTCAATCGCAGCAATGCGAGCCTGGGGCAGGGGGCCATGCTGGGTGCCCGTTGCCGGCGCAGGGATTTGCGCGTGCGCCTGTGCCTGGGCCCTCTGACGCGGGCACGGTTCGACGATTTTCTTCCTGGAAATTCGGGCGCACTGGCCTTGAAAAGCATGTTGAGCCTGTTTGGCCTGCCTTGCGTGCAATACGACATCCGTCTGATCCTGCGCGCTGCTGATGTGCACGGCAGCACCCTGGCGGCTCGGCAGGGTGCTGCCTGCCTCGGGCAAGCTGCGCGTTTGCTGGCGGGAGCGGCAGGCAGCGACTGCGACGCCATGCACTATGACGTCCGATTTCCCGGTTCCGCTTGACGCGCCGCAATTGGCCGCCGGTAAATAGATGAATACTGATGAGCTTGGGACGATGCGTGTCGGCATGCAGGGAGGTGGAATGGATAGCGCGGAAGAATTCATGCAATTCATGCTGGGGGCGAAGGAGTTGAACTCCAGTAACCGGCCATTGCGCCTGCGGCTGGCGTATGCGGACGGCGTGAACGATGATGTGCTGTTGCCGCAGCAGGTGCATGGCCGTGAAGCCATTTGCGGCAACCTGGAGTACGACATACGTTGCGTTTCGCTCGATGCGCATCTGCCGCTCAAGCAGTTCATCGGCGTGCCGGCGGAGTTGCAGATCGTGACCGACGCAGGGCAGTTGCGCAGCGTGTGCGGCATCGTCGGGCAGGCATCCGCGGGACTGAGCGATGGCGGCCTCGCCACCTACCAGCTGGTGCTGCACGATACGCTGACGTTGATGGAGAAACGCCGCAATACGCGTGTTTTCCGTGGCAAGACGGAGCTGGAGATCGTCGAATTGCTGATTGCCGAATGGCGGCTGGGCAGCACCATCATCGGCGCCACGTTTGCCTGCAAAATCGATCAGGCCTTGGCCGACCGTCGATTCCCGGCCCGTGAATTGACCATGCAGCACAATGAATCCGATGCCGCATTCATCCGGCGCCTGCTGCGGCGGCGCGGCATTTCCTGGGTCATCCAGCCTGGCGCCGCACTGAGCGGGGCATCCGACGCCGTGCCCTCGCACGTCCTGTTGCTGTTCGACGATGCCAGCCGCCTGCCCGAGAATGCGGCGCCGGTGATCCGCTACCACCGCGCGGACGCCACGGAAGAGAGCGATACCATCACGGCCTGGGGCGCCGTGCGCACCTTGCAAGCCGGCAGTGCCGGCTTTCACAGCTGGGACTATGCGGCGCCGCGTAACCGCCAGTTCATGCAGGTGGACGCTGGCGGGATGGCGGATCAGGGAAGCAGCGGCAATAGTTTTGCCGCCAGCCTCGACGATTATCTGGTGGCGACGCCGCACCTGGGCAATGACGCCGAGGATTTTCGACGGCTGGGCTTGCTGGCGATGGCACGCCATGACGTGGAAACCAAGTGCTTTCATGGCGAAGGCGTGGTGCGCACGCTGTGCGCGGGGCAGCAGTTCAGTCTGGCGGGACATCCGGAAATCGACCAGCACCGGCCGGAGGGTCGGCGTTTCCTGGTGACGGCATTGGAGGTGCATGCCAGCAACAATCTGCCGCAAGCGCTGGATGCGCGCATCGCGCGCCTGTTCGCCTCGAATGGCTGGCAGGGGCAAGGAGCGGCCTGGGGAGCGGGCGAGACGGGGCCAGGAACGCCGCGTTATCGCATGCGCTTTCGCTGCGTGCGTTCCAGCGTGGCCCTGGTGCCCGCCTTCGATCCGCAGCGCGATGTGCCCCAGCCGCAACTGCAAAGCGCCATCGTCGTCGGACCCGGCGGCGAAGAAGTGCATTGCGACGAACAAGGGCGCATCAAGGTGCGTTTCCCCGCTACCCGTGCTGCCGATCATGCGCACGCGCAAGGTTCCGGTGCTTCGGATACGGAGCGCGACACGGCCTGGCTGCGCGTCGTCAGCAACTGGGCTGGCGATGGACAGGGCAGCGCGCACCAGTGCGGCACGCTGGCATTGCCGCGCGTCGGCTCGGAAGTGCTGATCGGATTTCTGGCGGGCGATCCCGACCGGCCGATTGTCCTGGGGCAATTGTTCAATACGGTGGCGCCGCCACCGGCGCTCAGCAAGCGGGGCGCGCTGCCGGGCAACCGCTACCTGGCGGGCATGCGCAGCCGCGAAGTGCGCGGCCAGGGCGGCAATCAGCTGCGTTTCGACGATACGCCCCGGCAAATCAGCGCCCAGCTGGCCAGCGATCACGCCGCCACCGAGCTCAACCTGGGATTTCTCGTCGAGCCGCGCGCGGGCGGCGCGGGCCGCCAGCGCGGCGACGGATTCGAGTTGCGCAGCGATCATGGCGGCGCCGTGCGCAGCGGCAAGGCATTGCTGCTGTCGGCCTGGCGCCGGCTCGACGCCGCAGGCGGCCAGCTATCGGCCGAGGAACATGTGGCCCTGATGCAGGAGTGCTTGAACTTGTTCAAATCGCTGGGCGAGTATGCTGGCGCGCACCAGGCGCTGCCGGTCGACGTGGCACCCGCCGCCGCCTTGAAAGAAGCGGTGGCTGGTGCCGAGGCGCCTGCGGCCAGCCTGACGGCGCCTGCGGGGCTGGCGCTGAGCAGTCCCAAGACCATCGTCAGCTATGCCGGCGTGAATGTTGACACGGTGGCGCAGCAGCATGTGCACGTGATCGCCGGCCAGCGCTGCAGCGTACAGGCCGGCGATGGCGTTTCCGTGTTTGCCCACAAGGGCGGCATCGCCCAGATCGCGCACCATGGCAAATTTCTCATGCAGAGCCAGTTTGACGACATGCAGCTCAACGCCGCCAAGGCCCTGCAATTGACGGCGAATACCCGCCTGATCGGCATGGCGCAGGATGAAATCACGTTCATGACGGCCGGGGGCGCCTATCTGAAACTGGCGGGCGGCAGCGTGGAACTGGGCGGCCCCGGTGCGCTGACTATCAAGACTGACGGCCATCACTGGAATGGGCCGGCCAGCAGCAAGGCTGAACTGCCGAGCTTTGATGAGGGCGACCTGGGCCGCATGCCCCAGGTGCTTTCCGGCCTCGACGGCAGTCCCGTCAGCGGCGTCAAGATCGTCGTCGAGCGCGAGGATGGCTCGCAGCACGTAGTCGATGCCGATGGCGAAGGCAAGGGCGCGGCCATCGTGGGCGACAGCCTGGAAAAACTCAAGGTGCGTATTTTCAGGCCGCGCGACTGAGCATGGATCGTGCATTGTCCACCATTCACGGGAGTCCAGCATGAGTGTACATAAGCCCAAGGCCGGTTCCTTGCCCTTCGATGAAAGCAAATACCTGCAGATAGGCGAAAACGATGGCCTGCTGCGCTTCGACCATGACACGCTGCCGATTAGCACGCGCTTGCCCTTGCCGGGGATCATGATTTTCGTGCATGGCGTCAACTCCGATGGCGAGTGGTATGACGAGGCGGAAGCCGGTTTGTGCGCGGGATTGAATGCCCGCCTGCACCGGCGCGTACACGATGCCGGGCGGGGCGCCCAGGAAGGCATCGCCATGACGCCGGCCCGCTATCTGAAGCAGCTGACGCGCGACGGTTTCATCAATCCCCTGATGAAACCAAAGACCTTCATGGAGGGCGACGGCTATTCGCCCGTGATCCGTTTTCGCTGGGGTTACGCAGCCAATGATATCGAGTTGCAGACGTATGGCGACGGCATCTTCCTGAATGAACAGAATTACTGGGGCGGCGGGCCCTTTGCCAATGGCTGCACTTCGCTGCCGGACTTGTGGGGCGAGGGCCTGTCGGACCAGCTATTCCTGTGGATGCAGATCCAGCACATGAATCCCACCAATGACCGGCAAGTGTACGCTTGCCCGCCACGGCCGTATTTCGTGCTGGCCGCCTACCGCCTGGCGCGGTTGATCGAGGCCATCCGGCAAAAGCAGGCCGATGTGCCGATCACCATCGTGTGCCATAGCCAGGGCAATATGGTCAGCATGGCGGCGGCCTTCCTGGGCGAGCGCCTGCCCAAGGTGGCGGACTCCCAAGGCAGGCTATGGCCTTGCATTGCCGATAATTATGTCCTGTGTAATCCACCCTACAGCGTGGTGGAAGACAACATGGCGGAGAACTGGACGTCGTCCAACCTGAAGGCGGCGGACGGCAGCACGGGCCGCCAGACGGCCGCGGCGCGCATCGACACGCTGGCGGCCTTTTTCGCCCTCATCGGCGAGCGGCGCGCCGCACAATGGCCGGCCGGGAAGATCGATCAGGCCATGAGCAGTGCGCACCACCCGTTCAAGGCGCAGCAGGATATCGATGCCTATGGCGTGCGGGGCGCGACCGTGGGCCGCGTGACCCTGTATTGCAATCCGCACGACCAGGTGATTTCGTCCTTGACGGTGCAAGGCATCGGCTGGCGCGGCTTGGCCGGCCCGGTGCTGAACAAGGACGGCCTGCCCAGGAGAGACCGCCAGGGCAAGGTCGACCCTGGCGAAATCGCCAGGGCAGGTGGCGAGGGAATATTTACCCAGCGCGTGTTTGCCGAGGGTTTTCCCGTCGGCGTAAAGGGCGCGTACGACTACTGGGGCGATCATCGTCCTGCCATTGATTTCGGCAGCGACCATTTCTGGAATCCGCCGTCCATGATTTCCACGTATAGCGTGGAAAAGGGGCTGGAGGCGCAAGAAAACTGGCTGTTCCAGATACTCACCGTGGCGTTTGCGCCCATCGCCATCGTGGCCACCACCTTGATGCGCAAGCGTATCAATGCCTCGCCCGACAAGTACTGGAAAATCCCGCTGGAAGCGCCCGACTTGCCGGAGAAGTTCTTCCCGCAGGCGAAGTTGTTTGGCGCGATCTGCCCCAGCTTTGACATGGGCCTGCATCCTCACGGCTGGGAACGCAACAAGGATGCCGCCCATCCGCAGGGCGACCCTTTCCATGGCGAGCGCGAGTTGCCGATACCGCGCGGCGGCCTGCATGGCGAAAAACAGCGCACGGACGCGGCGCGCGGCGATGAAGGCAGCGAAGCGGCCCTGCAATACGAATACCACGCCTCCCTGCGCATGATGGCCAAGCGCGAAGGCAAGGTCCAGAAAGACAAACATGTCACCGAAGAAGACCATCCCGAAACGGCAAGCGCCGAATACACCGCTTGGCGCCACCGGAAAATCCAGGCGGGCCTGGCTGGCAACGTCGGCACCTATGCCGCCGATCACTCCACCATCCTGACCAACAGCGAGCACTCCAGAAAGGCGCTGGCGTATGACGTGGCCGTGGGCTGTTGTCATTTGTTGGAAACGGAGCTGCGGGAATTGAGGACGATGGCGGATTGGCGGTTTCTTAATGATTTTGAGGGAAGCAAGGATATGCTCGTATTTAAGGAGTATCTAAAAAAAGGGAGATTAAAACGGCAGACTGCCTCGGAGTGGATAAAAGAATCCACAGGAGGAGCAATGCCGGAAAAAATTATAGATTCACGCGAAGATGCCAGTAATTAAAATTAGAGGGATTAATAATGGCTAAAAAATTCAGATTTACCTCCATGGTCGCGCTCATGGCCACAATAGGACTATCTTCCTGCGCTGTGCATTCGGGAACTACTACTAATGACGACATGCTAAAAGCAATCGAAGCAGAGAAGCCATTCGTTGCTCAAGTGGTCGGTGTGCAATGGTTAAATCCGCTGCAGCGTCAGGATTATCCAACCGAATGGCAACTGCTATGGACGCTCGGGAAAGTAAAGCCAAATAAAAAAGACGATATGTTAGAACAATATCCTGCTATATTTTCCGAAGTAAGATCTGTTTCGGGGATAGCTTCGTCAAATAATGGAAAGGGCACTTTTTTTAATTTTCATGGTAAATATTTGTTTGAAATGATAGGTAATTTCCACGGTGTGTATTTTTCCAATCCCACCTATTTTTATAACGCCCACGACTTCAAACATAAAAAAGGCTGGAATGAATTGGCGGGTATCCATGTCGAATATGCCGTGCCCGCAGAGCGTTTTGATCCTCTCTTGGCCGGCGCCGCCCTGCGCGAAGAAATCATCGATACTTTTTCCATCGGCAACCCAAGTTTCCCCAACTCCTGGACCAAGTCCACCCCGCCTGACGTGCGTGTGACGGCCGGTGGCGCGCATGCCGGATTTGTTTCCCTGGCGGCCGCGCTCGATTACCTGCAGGCGCATCCGAAGGAAACAGTGTGGGTGATGAGCTGGGATGCGCCCAGTTTTCCGAAAGATGAGCAGATCAATGAAAACATGGTGTTGCTGGTGCTGGCCGGTCCCCACTACAAGACGGAGCGCGATGCGCTGGCGTGGATAGGCTACCCGGCCACGCAGCAGGTCAGCGCCTTTGCTGCGCAGAAGGGCTTGCCGCCGCCGACGGTGCAGGCGTGGCAAGCGACGCTGGCGCAGGCGGCCGTGAATGGACGCAAGACCGATGCCGAGATCGGCTATGTGATCCACGATGCGCACAACGCGCATCCGGCTTCATCGGACCGCATCGCCTACCTGGCGCAAACCTTGACGATGGAATTGCCGGCCTTCGATTTTCTTCAGCAGACCTTCAATACGCCGGCCTTGCTGGGCGAGATGGGCGCCGCCACGGCCTTGACGAACGTGGCGCTGGGCATCGCGCAGGCGAATCACTTCGGCCAGAACGTGCTGGTGGCGGGCACCAGCGACGCCGGCCAGACGACGGGCGTGTTGATCTTGCCCCCGGCCAAGGTGCGGCCCATCGACCCCGTGAAACCGTGGTTCCGTGCGCGCGGCGGCGGCAATGCCTATCTGATGTGGTGGGGCATCCGCTATGCCTGGGCGACGCTGGATGCGGGGCAATTCAATGAGCAGGGTTACTCGAAGTAAAAGATGGTGACATGTCAGGCATAGCGTAGCTGCGCCGCCCCGTCCGGCGCATCTTGCGCCATGCGCGCCAGGATGCGCTGCAGGATGGCCGCTTCGTCGGGCAGGCGCGCGGCGAAGGCTGGCCAGCCGCGCAGCTCCAGTTGTTGCGGCATGTCCACCAGGCCCGTGATGGCATCCTGGAAAGCATCCCAGTTCATGCCATAGAAGGAAGGAAAACCCAGTGCGGCGGCCAGCGCCGCGTGCAGCTGGCGCGGCGAGTTGATATCGCTCAAGTCGACCGACACAAGGGTTGGTCTCTTCACACTATTCCCTTGAGCAAGTTCTGCAGGTTTGCACGCATGCCGGCGACCACCGTTTCGTGCCGTTCCAGGATAGCGGACGCATCCTGGAATGGCGCCGGGTCCAGATACAGGCGCGGCAAGTCGGCCACGGCCACGCCGCGCGGGCCGCCGCGCAGGATGTCGTCCGCATGCTGCTGGATCGAGTTGACGGCCGCCTGGATGCGCGGCGTCGCCGAGGCGGCCAGGCAGGCGGCCAGCGCGGCGTCGAGTTCGGCGCGCGTAGGTGCCTGCGGCAGCACGGGGGCGGCGATCTGTTCCAGCGGCGACATGTTGACGGCCGGCTTGCGGTAGGCGAGCAAGGTGTCGAGCGCCATCAGCCGGTGCGGGCCGCCGCGCTGCAGCCAGTCCAGGATGCGTGGCCACGGCGTGTCCAGCAGCGCCGCCGCCACGCCCCATTGTCCCGCCACGGGCGAGCCCACATTGGCGTCGATCCAGGCGAGGGCGGCCGGATTGCCCGTGTAAGCCAGCAAGGTGGCGTTCGACGAGCGCAGCGCAGGCGCCTGCGTGACGAGGATGGCGGTCAGCCAGGCGAGGGCGCCGTCGGGCGGCTGCTGCGATAGCTGTTGGGCAAACGGGTCGCTCAGGGCGCGGCTGTCGGAAAATTGATATGCGTCGGACATGTTCTGTGATTCGGCGAGTGAGAAGAGTTTATATAGGTTGACTGCCTGCCTGGCCAGGGGCAGGGTTGCGCAAGCAGGGTTGAGCAATACACCGGACGCTGCGACGCCGGAGGGTTGGCTGCTACGGCGCCGATTTTTGGCAGCGTGCGGAAAAGTGCATGGTGGCGCTGTTTTCAAACGGGGAATTGATCTCGCCCTTTACTTCCTTCAATTTGCCGCTAAAGCGCATGGTCAGAGGGCCGCTGGCCGGTCCCGCGTCATACGTGCACGCCAGGTTGTCGCCGCTTTGCCGGCAGTCGTAGAAGTTGCTCGCCTTGCCGCGCTCGTCAACCATGAGGGTGCCTTGCGCCCCGTGCTGGTCGGGGGCGTCAAAGCTGAGCGCTATCGTGTGCTCCCCCGGATCCATGGGCATCTGCAAGTTCCCCGTGCAGGTAAAGCCCGCCATTTTCTCCGCGATGTTATTGGCGCCCTGCGTCGCCGCGACGGCGTTGGCGCCTGCCGCGCCCAGCAGGGCGGCAACGAGCAGGCATGGATGGGCGATGAGGCGTAACAGGTCTGTTTTCATAAGCCGATCAATATAGGTTGGCTTGCGGCGCCAGGCTGGTGCGCGCAATTGATTATATTAAAAACAACATTAATGATGCGGTAAGCCAGGCGCCAGTCTAGCAGCCGCAGTGGCGCGCACGATTCGGAATCTTGTTATTTATTAACATTTAAGGCGGCCTTCAGTGCGGGCGGCCCCGCTTGCGCTACAATCGGCTCTCCTTTGTTGCCACTGCCGCGCGCGGTTCTCATTCTCCACCATGTTCCCTAAACGCCTGACCCTGCTTGCCCTGGCCGCCTTTGCGCTGGCCGGCTGCGAAACCACCGCCCCGAAACCCGTCCAGGTATTGACGCCACCCGAACCCATCGTCGTCACGCCGCGCAAGATCAAGATCGGCCTGGCCCTGGGCGGCGGCGCGGCGCGCGGTTTCGCGCACATCGGCGTGATCAAGGCGCTCGAATCGCAGGGCATCAACGCGGACATCGTCACGGGCACCAGCGCCGGCAGCGTGGTGGGCGCCATGTATGCGGCGGGCAATTCCGGCTTCGCCTTGCAAAAGATGGCGTTCGACATGGATGAGGCGGCCATTTCCGACTGGGCCTTGCCCCTGTTCGGCAAGTCGTCCGGCGTGCTGAAAGGCGAAGCGCTGCAAAGCTATGTCAACAAGGCCGTGGGCGGCGTGCCGCTGGAAAAACTGAAAATTCCGTTTGGCGTGGTGGCGACCGACCTGAAAAATGGCCAGCCGATCCTGTTCCAGCGTGGCAACACCGGCATGGCCGTGCGCGCCTCGTCGGCCGTGCCCGGCGTGTTCCAGCCCGTGACGATCGCGGGCCACACCTATGTCGATGGCGGCCTCGTCGCTCCCGTGCCCGTGCGCTTCGCGCGCGACATGGGCGCCGATTTCATCATCGCCGTGAATATTTCGTCGCAAACGGATACGCAAAAGGCCATCAGCTCGATGGAAGTGCTGATGCAGACCTTCGCCATCATGGGCCAGCGCATCAACCAGTTCGAGCTCAAGGATGCGGACGTGGTGATCCAGCCCAGCCTGGGCACCATGAAGGGCAACGATTTCAACAGCCGCAACCAGGCGATCCTGGCGGGCGAGCAGGCGACGTTTGCCGTGATGGCGCAGCTCAAGCAAAAGCTGAAAGCCAAGCGCGAGCAGTAAGTCGTTATTCTGGCCCCGCATTTCGTATACAATTTTGATTCAACATAACAAGGATGCACCATGCAATCGAAACCGATTTTGACCCTGGACGACGTAAAGAAAATCGCTGCCGCCGCCGAAGCGGAAGCGGTCAAGAATAACTGGGCGGTCACGATCGCCATCGTCGACGACGGCGGCCACCTGCTGTGGCTGCAGCGCATGGATGGCGTGGCGCCGATCTCGTCGCACATCGCTCCATCGAAAGCCAAGACGGCTGCGCTGGGCCGCCGCGAATCGCGCATCTATGAAGAGATGATCAACGGCGGCCGCGTCTCGTTCCTGAGCGCGCCGGAAATCGACGGCTTGCTGGAAGGCGGCGTGCCCATCGTGTTCGACGGCCACTACGTGGGCGCCGTCGGCGTCTCGGGCGTCAAGTCCGCCGAGGACGCGCAAATCGCGAAAGCGGGCATTGCGGCCCTGACGGCCTAAGTAGTAGCCGCAATTGCAGAATGAGCCGCCCCGCGCAAGCCGGGCGGCTTTTTTCATGGGGCGGGGGATTTATGCTGCTGCGCAAAAAAATGCCGCCGATTCCGAGTTTTCTTCCTTGTGGAAAAGCTTCCTTTTGGTTATAATTCAAAGGTTTAGCCAATCACACATATACCGTAGCGACTACCCATCCCCTCATTCAAAATGACCGTTGAAACACCCTGAGTGCATCTGGCTCGGGTATCTAGGCGGTCGGTCTGACGTGGCGCAGCTACGGTAACTTTATCAGGAGTTGCCCTTGCCGCCATTTTTTTCTGGCCCTGCCGTTCCAGCCATATTAGCGCTTGCTGATGGAACGATCTTTAAAGGTTTTTCGATCGGTGCCGCCGGTCATACCACGGGCGAGGTTGTTTTCAACACCTCGATGACCGGGTATCAGGAAATCCTTACCGACCCAAGCTATTGCCGCCAGATGGTCACCCTGACCTATCCGCATATCGGCAATACGGGCGTCAATCCGGAAGACGTCGAATCTTCCAAGGTTCACGCCGCTGGCCTCATCATCCGCGATCTGCCATTGCTGGCATCCAGTTTCCGTTCCACCCTCTCCCTGTCCGATTATCTGAAAGCTGAAAATATCGTCGCCATCGCCGGCATCGATACACGCAAGCTCACGCGCATCCTGCGTGAAAAAGGTGCGCAGGGCGGCGCCATCCTCGTCGGTACGCAAGGCAACGAGCCATCCGCCGCGCAAGCGCTGGAACTGGCCCGTTCCTTCCCCGGCCTGGCCGGCATGGACCTGGCCAAGGTCGTGTCCAGCAAGGATGCCTACGAGTACCGCGAAACGGAATGGACCCTGGGCGAAGGCTATGGCCAGTTGGCCGACGCGGACGCGAAATACCACGTGGTCGCCTTCGACTACGGCGTCAAGCGCAATATCCTGCGCATGCTGACGGCGCGCGGCTGCAAAGTCACCGTGCTGCCCGCGCAAGCGACGGCTGCCGACGCCCTGGCGCTCAATCCGGACGGCATCTTCCTGTCGAACGGCCCCGGCGACCCGGAACCGTGCGACTACGCGATTGCGGCGACGAAAGAGCTGATCGAGAAGGGCATCCCGACCTTCGGCATCTGCCTCGGCCACCAGATCATGGCGATCGCTTCCGGCGCGAAAACGCTGAAGATGAAGTTCGGCCACCACGGCGCCAACCACCCGGTGCAAGACCTGGAAACGAAACAGGTCTTGATTACCTCGCAAAACCACGGTTTCGCAGTCGACGCGGCAACCTTGCCCGCGAATTGCCGCGTGACCCATGAATCGCTGTTCGACGGTTCCCTGCAGGGCTTTGCCCGCACGGACAAGCCGGCCTTCTGCTTCCAGGGCCACCCTGAAGCGTCGCCGGGCCCGATGGATGTTGCTTACCTGTTTGACCGCTTCATCAACTTGATGGCTGCGGAGGAGAAAAAGAAAAATGCCTAAACGTTTAGATATCAAAAGTATTCTGATTATTGGCGCTGGCCCGATCGTGATCGGCCAGGCCTGCGAATTCGATTATTCCGGCGCGCAAGCGTGCAAGGCCCTGCGCGAAGAGGGCTACAAAGTCATCCTGGTCAACAGCAATCCTGCGACCATCATGACCGATCCGGAAATGGCCGACGTGACCTATATCGAACCGATCACCTGGTCGGTCGTTGAACGCATCATCGCCAAGGAGCGTCCTGACGCCATCCTGCCGACGATGGGCGGTCAGACGGCGCTGAACTGCGCGCTGGACCTGTTCAACAATGGCGTGCTGGCAAAATACAACGTCGAGCTGATCGGCGCGTCGCCGGAAGCCATCGACAAGGCCGAAGACCGTTCCAAGTTCAAGGACGCGATGACCAAGATCGGCCTCGGTTCGGCCCGTTCCGGCGTGGCGCACTCGATGGAAGAATCGTGGGCCGTGCAGCGCACCCTGGGCTTCCCGACCATCATCCGTCCATCGTTCACCATGGGCGGTTCCGGCGGCGGCATCGCCTACAACGAAGAAGAATTCGAAACCATCTGCAAGCGCGGCCTGGAAGCTTCGCCGACGAAAGAGTTGCTGATCGAAGAATCGTTGCTGGGCTGGAAAGAGTACGAGATGGAAGTGGTGCGCGACAAGGCGGACAACTGCATCATCATCTGCTCGATCGAAAACCTCGACCCGATGGGCGTGCACACGGGCGACTCCATCACGGTGGCGCCTGCGCAAACCCTGACGGACAAGGAATACCAGATCATGCGCAATGCCAGTCTGGCAGTGCTGCGCGAGATCGGCGTCGACACGGGTGGCTCGAACGTGCAATTTTCGATCAACCCCGTCGATGGCCGCATGATCGTCATCGAGATGAACCCGCGCGTATCGCGTTCGTCGGCCCTGGCATCGAAAGCGACGGGTTTCCCGATCGCCAAGATCGCCGCCAAGCTGGCCGTCGGTTTCACCCTGGACGAGCTGCGCAATGAAATCACGGGCGGCGCCACGCCGGCATCGTTCGAACCGTCGATCGATTACGTCGTCACCAAGATTCCCCGTTTCACGTTCGAGAAATTCCCGACCGCCGACCACCACCTGACGACGCAGATGAAATCCGTCGGCGAAGTGATGGCCATCGGCCGTACCTTCCAGGAATCGTTCCAGAAAGCCTTGCGCGGCCTGGAAGTGGGCGTGGACGGCATGAATGAAAAGACCAAGGACCGCGAAAAGATCGAAGAAGAACTGGGCGAGCCTGGTCCTGAGCGCATCTGGTACGTGGGCGATGCGTTTGCCCAGGGTTTCACTTTGGAAGAAGTGCACAACCTGACCAAGATCGACCCATGGTTCTTGATCCAGATCAAGGAGATCGTCGACCTGGAACTGTGGCTGGACACGCAGAAGCTGGAAAACCTGGACAAGAACACCCTGTACAAGTTGAAACAGAAGGGCTTCTCGGACCGCCGCCTGGGCTTCCTGCTGCAGACGACCGACACGGCCGTGCGCCAGCAGCGCCATGCGCTGAATATCCGTCCCGTCTACAAGCGCGTCGACACGTGCGCGGCCGAGTTCTCGACCGACACGGCGTACATGTATTCCACGTACGACGAAGAGTGCGAATCGAATCCGACCGACAAGAAAAAGATCATGGTGCTGGGCGGTGGCCCGAACCGTATCGGCCAGGGTATCGAGTTTGACTATTGCTGCGTCCACGCGGCCCTCGCCATGCGCGAAGACGGCTACGAAACCATCATGGTCAATTGCAACCCAGAAACGGTTTCGACCGACTACGATACCTCGGACCGCCTGTACTTCGAATCCTTGACGCTGGAAGACGTGCTGGAAATCGTCGCCATCGAAAAACCGGTGGGCGTGATCGTGCAGTACGGCGGCCAGACCCCGCTGAAACTGGCGCTGGACCTGGAAGCGAATGGCGTGCCCATCATCGGCACCTCGCCCGACATGATCGATGCGGCCGAAGACCGCGAACGTTTCCAGCAAATGCTGCACAAGCTGGAACTGCGCCAGCCGCCTAACCGCACCGCGCGCACGGAAGCCGACGCTTTGGCGCTGGCGCAGGAAATCGGTTACCCGCTGGTCGTGCGTCCATCGTACGTGCTGGGCGGCCGCGCCATGGAAATCGTCCACGAGCAACGCGACCTCGAGCGCTACATGCGCGAAGCCGTCAAGGTGTCGCACGATTCGCCGGTGCTGCTGGACCGCTTCCTGAACGACGCCATCGAGTGCGACGTCGATTGCATCTCCGACGGCGAAACGACGTTCATCGGCGGCGTGATGGAACACATCGAACAGGCTGGCGTCCACTCGGGCGACTCGGCTTGCTCGCTGCCGCCATACTCGTTGGCACCGGAAACCATTGAAGAACTGAAACGCCAGACGGCGCTGATGGCCAAGGGTTTGAACGTGGTCGGCCTGATGAATGTGCAGTTCGCGATCCAGAAACAAGAGATCGATGGCCAGCTGAAAGACGTCGTCTTCGTGCTGGAAGTCAATCCACGCGCCTCGCGCACCGTGCCTTTCGTCTCGAAAGCCACCGGTCTGCAACTGGCGAAGATCGCCGCGCGCTGCATGGTGGGCCAGTCGCTGGCGTCGCAAGGCATCACGCAGGAAGTCGTGCCGCCATACTTCAGCGTCAAGGAAGCCGTGTTCCCGTTCGTCAAGTTCCCTGGCGTGGACACCATCCTGGGCCCTGAAATGAAATCGACGGGCGAAGTCATGGGCGTGGGCCTGACGTTCGGCGAAGCGTTTGTGAAATCGCAACTCGGTGCCGGCGTGAACCTGCCAAAATCGGGCAAGGTCTTCATCAGCGTGAAAGCGTCGGACAAGCCGCGCGCCGTGCAAGTGGCGCGTGACCTGGTCGAGTCCGGTTTCACCGTGGTCGCCACCAAGGGTACCGCCGCCGTGATCGCTGCTGCCGGCATCGCCGTCACGCCAGTGAACAAGGTGATCGAAGGCCGTCCGCACGTGGTCGACATGATCAAGAACCATGAAATCGTGCTGGTGATCAACACCGTGGAAGAAAAGCGCAGCGCCATCGTCGATTCGCGGGCCATCCGCACGTCGGCCCTGGCGTCGCGCGTGACGACCTACACCACCATCGCGGGCGCGGAAGCGGCCGTCGAAGGCATCCGCCACCTGGATGAGCTGCGTGTGTACGATTTGCAAGGTCTGCACAAGACCTTGAACTAAGTGCGTTTGCAGTGGCCGCCGTTAGGCGGTACACTGCATGCTTATCAACCACAGAGTTCCGTGCAGAGCAGCGCGCGGCCTCTGTGGTTTTCACTTGGTAAGTCCGTTAACCGTGGCAAAACACGGACAGCGGCGCCGATAACTAGCAGATAGTAGAGATAACATGACCTCAGTCCCATTGACCAAATACGGCGCAGAACTCTTGAAGGAAGAGCTGCATCATTTGAAGACCAAGGAACGCCGCATCGTCATCGATGCGATCGCCGAAGCGCGTTCGCACGGAGATTTGTCGGAAAATGCCGAGTATGATGCCGCCAAGGAACGCCAGGCCTTCGTCGAAGGCCGCATCGCCGAACTTGAAGGCAAGCTGGGTGCAGCGCAAATCATCGACCCGACCGCGCTCGACGCGGAAGGCCGCGTGGTGTTTGCCTCGACCGTGAACCTGGAAGACCTGGAATCGGGCCAGAAAGTCACGTACCAGATCGTCGGCCTCGATGAAGCCGACCTGAAAATGAACAAGGTTTCCGTGACGTCCCCGATCGCCCGCGCGCTGATCGGCAAGTACGCCGGCGACGTGGTGGAAGTGCAGGCGCCGTCCGGCCCGCGCGAATACGAAATCCTGGAAGTACTGTACATCTGATGCTGGGCCGCGTGCGCATCCTCGTTGCCACCCTGTGGGCCGGCAGCCTGTGGACCATCGGCTTCATCGTGGCGCCGACCCTGTTTGGCACCCTGAGCGACCGCGTGCTGGCGGGCAATATCGCCGGCAGCATGTTCCGTGCCGAAGCCTGGCTGTCGATCGCCTGTGCGCTGGTGCTGCTGGCCTTGCTGCAATGGGCTCCCGGCGCGCTGGAACTCAAGCGCCGGCGCCTTCTGGGCGCGCTGGTGCTGTCGATGCTGGTGTGCGCATTGCTCAGCCATTTCGGCATCTCGCCCCTGATGGCTGAACTCAAGGCGCAGGCGCCGTCGGGTATCATGGACGAGGCCATGCGCAGCCGCTTCGGCATGCTGCATGGCGTGTCGACCCTGATCTTTGCCGTGCAGAGCTTGCTGGCGGGCGTGCTGATCTGGAAACAGCAGTAATCGCCTCGGGTGTTGTCGGATTAGCGAGGCCGCAGGCCACGCGTAATCCGACAATCGCCGGCGTGTGAATATCGTAATAGCAATAAAAAAGCGGAGCAGGGAATATCCCGTGCTCCGCTTCTTGTTTCAAGCCCGGCCGCCTTGCGGTTGCCGGGTGAACAGGCTTACTTGCTGCCCAGTGCGCTTTTCTTGGCGCTTTTCTGACGTGGCTTGGCACGCTTGATGGAACCGCCTTCGGTAACGCGCTCATTGCCCTTGATCATGACTTTCGTCACGCTCGGGCGCTTGGTGCCGCTGGCGCTGGCCTTGACGATGGTCACTTCGCGCATGCCTTTGCCGGCGCTGACCTTCTCCTTAACCACTTCTTTTTTCGGACGGTAGATTACCAGCAGTTTGCCAATATGTTGTACCGGGGCGGCGCCGAGATTGCCGCAAATCGTATCGTACATTCCGACGCGCGCTTCGCGGTCGTCGCCGAACACGCGGACTTTAATCAGGCCGTGCGAATCCAGGCCAAGGTCGATCTCTTTGAGGACAGCAGGTGTCAAGCCCGCTTCGCCAATAATGACGATAGGCTTCAGCGCGTGTGCTTCGGCGCGCAGTGCGCTGCGCTCTACGGGTGTAAGTTTTAGCATAATAATATTTAGTAATTCCCTTAAAAGCAGTATTCTACGCGAATGGCAAAGAAGAAATTAAACAAAAACTGGTTGCACGACCACATAAATGATCCTTATGTGAAGTTGGCGCAAAAAGAGGGCTACCGCGCCCGGGCAGCATACAAGCTCAAAGAAATCGATGAAGACGAGAAACTGATCAAACCTGGCCAGGTGATTGTCGACCTTGGTTGCACTCCCGGCAGCTGGGCCCAGTACACGCGGCGCAAGCTGGCCGGCAAGGACGGCGGCGGGGTCAATGGTACCCTGATTGGCCTGGACATGCTGGAAATGGAGCCGATCGCCGATTTCCACTTCATCCAGGGCGACTTCCGCGAAGCGCGCGTGCTGCGCCAGCTGGAAGTGGTGTTGCAGGGCCGCAAGGTCGACCTGGTCCTGTCGGACATGGCGCCCAACCTGTCGGGCATCGCCACGGCGGATGCCGCGCGCATGGAGCACTTGATCGACCTGGCCATCGAATTTTCGCAATTGCACCTGAAGCCGTCTGGCGTGCTGCTGGTGAAATGCTTTAAAGACATGGGTTTCAGCCAGATCGTGGAGAAATTCCGCGCTGAATTCAAGGTCGTGGTGCAGAAAAAGCCCAAGGCCAGCCGCGATAAATCGTCGGAAATCTTCCTGATGGGCCGTGGAATCAAGAATCCGCTGAAAAATGCCGTGGAAGAAGATGATTCCGCCCTTGATATTTAAGCGGGAATCCGCACATGGGAACGAGAAGTGCAGTAGCGTCTGATGGCATAAAAGCCTAAATTGTTTATACTGCATTTTTTTGCGTGAACGCGATTTTTTCGCGCGCACGGATCGGCGGGCTTTGGCACGGCCCGCTTATTGCGAGTAAAATCGTGTTTCTAGCTATAGGTAAAGAGATGCGCACTGCATCCAAGGAGTCTTCGTGAATAACATGTTTTCCAAATCTGCCATCTGGGTAGTCGTATTGCTGCTGTTGTTCATGCTGTTCAAGCAATTCGACAGTCATGGCGCCACAGGCGGCAGCAAGGCCATCGCTTATTCCGATTTGCTGGATGAAGTCAAAGCCAAGCGCGTCAAGGATGTCGTGATCGAAGGTTCGTCGATCACCGCCAAGCTGATGGACGACACCAAGGTGCGTACCACCGCCACCAGCCTCGACAAGGGCTTGATCGGCGACTTGCGCGACAATGGCGTGCATTTCGATGTGCGTCCGCCCGAGGAAGCGTCTTTCCTGCAAACTATTTTTGTTTCCTGGTTCCCCATGCTGCTGTTGATCGGCGTCTGGGTGTTCTTCATGCGTCAGATGCAAGGCGGCGGCAAGGGCGGGGCATTCTCGTTCGGCAAGTCGAAGGCGCGCATGATGGATGAGGCCAGCAACACCGTCACCTTCGCCGATGTCGCCGGTTGCGACGAAGCGAAAGAAGAAGTCAACGAAGTGGTCGACTTCCTCAAGGACCCGAGCAAATTCCAGAAACTGGGCGGCCGCATTCCCCGCGGCGTGCTGATGGTCGGTCCTCCGGGCACGGGTAAAACCCTGCTGGCGCGCGCCATCGCCGGCGAAGCCAAGGTGCCGTTCTTCTCGATTTCCGGTTCCGACTTCGTGGAAATGTTCGTCGGCGTCGGCGCCAGCCGCGTGCGCGACATGTTCGAAAACGCGAAAAAGCATTCGCCATGCATCATCTTCATCGATGAGATTGACGCTGTCGGCCGTCACCGCGGCGCCGGCATGGGTGGCGGCAATGACGAACGCGAACAGACCCTGAACCAGTTGCTGGTCGAGATGGACGGTTTTGAAGCGAACTCCGGCGTGATCGTCGTGGCCGCCACCAACCGCGCCGACGTGCTCGACAAAGCGCTGCTGCGTCCGGGCCGTTTCGACCGCCAGGTGTCCGTCGGCTTGCCCGATATCCGCGGCCGCGAGCAGATCTTGAACGTGCACATGCGCAAAGTGCCTATCGGTACCGACGTGAAAGCCGATATCCTGGCCCGCGGCACCCCCGGTTTCTCGGGCGCTGACCTGGCCAACCTGGTCAACGAGGCAGCCCTGTTCGCCGCGCGCCGCAGCAAGCGCCTGGTGGAAATGGCGGACTTCGAAGATGCGAAAGACAAGATCTACATGGGTCCCGAGCGTAAATCGATGATCATCCGCGAGGAAGAGCGTCGCAATACGGCTTACCATGAGTCCGGTCACGCCGTCGTCGCCAAGCTGTTGCCGAAGGCCGATCCCGTGCACAAGGTAACGATCATGCCGCGTGGCTGGGCCCTGGGCCTGACGTGGCAGTTGCCGGAACACGACAACTTGTCCGCTTACAAGGACAAGATGCTGGAAGAAATTTCCATCCTGTTCGGTGGCCGTATCGCCGAAGAGATTTTCGTGGGCCAAATGTCCACGGGTGCGTCGAACGACTTTTCGCGCGCCACCAAGCTGGCCCGTTCCATGGTGACCCGCTTCGGCATGTCCGACAGCATGGGCGTGATGGTCTACGAAGACAGCGAAAACGAAGGTTTCTTCGGTGGCGCCACGAAGACGATCTCGGAAGCGACGCAGCAAAAGGTCGATGCTGAAATCCGCAACATTCTCGACAAGCAATATGCTTTGGCGCGCACCTTGCTGGAAGGCAACCGCGACAAGGTCGAAATGATGACAAAAGCCTTGCTGGAATGGGAAACCATTGATGCAGAGCAAATCAATGACATCATGGCCGGCCTGGAGCCGCGTCCACCGAAAGTCATCCCGCCACGCCGCAATGCGGGCGACAGCGGCACGGGCGGCATCTCGCCCAACGTGACGGCGCCAGCCTGATAGCGACCACTGCCTGATTAGCGGCATGCAAGAGAAGGGTAAGGAGCAATCCTTGCCCTTTTTCGTTGCCGCCGCAGTTTTTTCCTGACGACTACAAAGATTCACATGCGACACTATTTGCAATTCGGCCGTTTCGGCTTCAACCTGCAGGGCACGCAGGCGCTGGTGATGGGTATCCTGAACATCACGCCCGACTCGTTTTCCGATGCGGGCCAGTACCAGCACCTGGAATTTGCCATTTCCCGCGCCGAGCAGATGATCATGGACGGTGTCGACATCATCGACATCGGCGGCGAATCGAGCCGTCCCGGCGCGCCGCCGCTGCCGCTGCACGACGAGCTGCAGCGCGTCATGCCGGTACTGTACGCCTTGCGCGACTGCGGCAAACCCCTGTCCGTCGACACCTACAAGCCTGAAGTGATGCGCGAAGCCATCCTGGCGGGCGCCGACATGATCAACGATATCAACGGTTTCCGCGCGCCGGGCGCCATCGACGTCGTGCGGGACAGCGATTGCGCGCTGTGCATCATGCACATGCAAAACGTGCCGGAAACCATGCAAGCCCAGCCGCAGTACGAAGACGTGGTGCGCGAAGTCATCGACTTCCTGCGCGAGCGCATCGACACGATGACGGCGGCCGGCATCGCCCGCGAGCGCCTGTGCGTCGATCCCGGCTTTGGCTTCGGCAAGACGGTGGAGCAGAACTATGCCTTATTGCGCGCCACGCGCCAGTTGCGCAGCGAACTGGGCCTGCCTGTGCTGGCCGGGCTGTCGCGCAAGTCGATGATCGGCGCCGTCACGGGACGTCCCGTCGAGCAGCGCCTGGCCGGCAGTGTCGCCGGTGCACTTGCTGCGGTAGCGCAAGGTGCGGAAATTATCCGTGTGCATGATGTAGCTGAAACCGTCGATGCACTGAAGGTCTGGCGCATGGCACACTGAGCCTGTAAGATTTATCATAAACAACAAAAAGAGAAATACTATGACGCGTAAATATTTTGGCACGGATGGCATCCGCGGCCTGGTGGGCACGGCTCCGATCACCCCCGACTTCGTCATGCGCCTCGGCTATGCTGCCGGCAAGGTGCTGGCCAAGTCGCAAGGCGGCAAGACGCGACCGACGGTGCTGATCGGCAAGGACACGCGCATTTCCGGCTACATGCTGGAAGCGGCGCTGGAAGCGGGCCTGTCGGCCGCCGGCGTGGACGTGATGCTGGCCGGCCCCATGCCGACCCCGGCAATCGCCTACCTGACGCGGGCGCTGCGCCTGTCGGCCGGCGTGGTCATTTCCGCTTCGCACAACCCGTACCACGACAATGGCATCAAGTTCTTTTCCGGCCAGGGCACCAAGCTGCCCGACAGCGTGGAACTGGAAATCGAGGCGGCACTCGACGAGCCCATGGCTTGCGTGCCCTCGGACAAGCTGGGCCGCGCCAAGCGCCTGGACGATGCCCAGGGCCGCTACATCGAATTTTGCAAGGGCACCTTCCCGAACGAGCTGGACTTGCGCGGCCTGAAGATCGTCGTCGATTGCGCGCATGGCGCCGCCTACCATATCGCGCCGCACGTGTTCCATGAGCTGGGCGCGGAAGTCATCGCCATCGGCAACAAGCCGGACGGTTTCAACATCAATGCGGGCTTCGGCGCCACGGCAACCAAGGCCATGGCCGAAGCCGTCGTCGAGCACGGCGCCGACCTGGGCATCGCCCTCGATGGCGACGCCGACCGCCTGATCATGTGCGATGCCACGGGTCGCTTGTATAACGGCGACGAGTTGTTGTACGTCATGGTCAAGGACCGCCTGGCGACAGGCCCCGTGGCCGGCGCCGTCGGCACCCTGATGACGAATATGGCGCTGGAAGTGCTGTTCAAGCAGCAGGGCATCGGCTTTGCGCGCGCCAAGGTGGGCGACCGCTACGTGCTGGAAGTCATGAAGGAAAAGGGCTGGATACTGGGTGGCGAAGGTTCCGGCCATCTGCTGTGCCTGGACAAGCACACGACGGGCGACGGCATCGTTTCCGCGCTGCAAGTATTGTCCGCCCTCAAGCGCAGCGGCCAGAGCCTGCAGCAATGCCTGGCCGAACTGGTGCTGTTCCCGCAAACCCTGATCAACCTGCGCGTGGCGCCCGGTTTCGACTGGCAAAAAAATGCCGCCATGGTGGCCGAGAAAGAACTGGTCGAGGCCGAACTGGGCGACACGGGCCGCGTGCTGATCCGCGCTTCCGGCACCGAGCCGCTGATCCGCGTGATGGTCGAGGCGAAAGATAAGGAAAAGGCCGAGTCGATGGCGCGCCGCATTGCGGATAAAGTGGCTGTGTAAAGGCAGGCGCCGATAGTTATTTCCATCTAATTCGTCTATGGCAATTGACGAAATTGGATGGGGGCGTTATTATCTTGTCTTCGGAGTGTGGCGCAGCCCGGTAGCGCACCTGGTTTGGGACCAGGGGGTCCAAGGTTCGAATCCTTGTACTCCGACCAAAGTCATAAGCGGGCTGTCAGAAATGACAGCCCGTTTTCTATTCCGCGCTGGCATTTCATTGCTGGCGCGCATGGATTAAAATACTGCACCTCTCCGCCCATCGTTCAACGGATAGGACAACGGTCTTCTAAACCGTGAATGGGGGTTCGATTCCCTCTGGGCGGACCAGTTTCATACTGGCCACGATCATGCGGCGCCAAGCTGCCGCAACGCACCCCATCTTTCCCCCACATCCGGTTTTCGCGCAGCGGTTCAGGGCTGCGCGCCCAGCACTAAGCTCAGCAAATACAGCAGCGGCGCCGCGCACAGCAGCGCGGAACACAGCGACAGCACTTTCTTGCTGGCCAGGCGTGCCAGGCGCAGCCGTTCGCGCACGGGCAAGTGCTGGCGCAGCGCATGGCGCGCGCGCGGCTGGAATGGGGATTCATGCATGTGGGCTCCCTCGCAACGGTGACTGAAGATGCCGGTCAGCATAGCGGGAGGGGCATAAAGGCGGTGTAAAGAGTGGGCGGCGCGGCGCAAGCGCGCTGTAAACATGGGTGCGCCGACGCCGTGTTGCGGGTCTTGCCCGATGCTCTTATTTTGCCTGGCGGCGGCGCGCCATGACGCCGAGCAGACCCAGGCCGGCGAGCAGCATGGCATAGGTTTCCGGTTCAGGGACGGCGGAAACGTAGGCGCGGTAATTGCTCAGGTCCTTGGGCAAGCCTGCCACCGTGAAGGTCGTGCCGGCTGCGACGGGCGCTGCCCATTGGAAGACCAGTTCGCCCTGGCCGAAATGGATGGCCAGGTAATCATAGGCCGCCGCACTCGTGAAGGAATTCACCCCGCCGCTGGCGCCTGCCGTGGTGCCGGCGGTGCAGCCTGAGGTGGCATTGTCGCAAAACGAGACGGCCGCACCCAGGCTGGTGCCGAAAACGCCGTTGATATAGCCCTGGATGTCGGTGGGACTCTGCGGCACGAGATTGTCGTTATAGTATTTCACCATGAGGGCAGGTGACGGCGAGTAAGTGACGGTGCTGCCTTCGATGCTGAAACCGCTGGCCGGTCCCACATCGACCCATGTAGCAGCCTGTGCCACGCCCATGCAGGCCGTCAGGGCGGCCAGCATGGATGCCCGTATGGCAATGCTTGTTATGCTTTTCATGAAAATCCCCTTTTATTTTATTGCAGACATTTCACTGCTTCAGGGTGCGCGCCGTCCGGTCAGGGAGGTCGACTTGTCGCCCGGTCGCCTTTGCGTGAGTACGCATATGCAAGCTTAGTCTTGATGTAAATTAATACAATTTAAATAATGCTATTGGCATGCTTGACAACATCGCATACGGCTATGTATGGCTGTGCTGGCGAAAGCCTGTACGGCGAGCGGAAATGGCGTGACAAGGCATGCCAGCCTGTGCTAGCAATGCCTTGATTAGGGAGGGGGGGCGGGTTTCAGTCGTTGTTATTGCTGACGCCGAACAAGCGATCCTTGGCATTGAGCAGCTTTTGCACCTTGGCGCCCATTTTCATCAGCTGCGCCATCGATTCGGGCGACAGGCGCTGCAAGTCGTCGAACCAGGTGTTGGCCAGGTCGACCAGTTCATACATTTCGCGCATGCGCTCCTGCGCATACTGGTCGACGGGTTCCGTGGCCGGCGCCAGCAGCGATTCGCGCAGCACCGTCAAGGTCGGCGCCACTTCGCGGCGGCGGCGCTCGGCGGCCACCACGCGGAAGATTTGCCACACATCACCCAGCGAGGAAAAATACTCGCGCCGGTCGCCGGGGATGCGCGACTGGCGGATCAAGCCCCAGCCCTGCAATTCCTTCAAGCCGATGCTCACGTTCGAGCGTGAAAAACTCAGGTGTTCCGCGATTTCATCCGCGTGTAAAGGATGCTCTGCGACAAACAACAAGGCGTACACTTGCCCCACTGTCCGGTTAAAGCCCCAGCGGCTGCCCATCTCGCCGAAATGGCTGACGAAGGTCAGGATCAGCGGCGTCATTTGGATATGTTGAGTTTTCATAATTATCTGAATTTTTTCACGCCACACCCGCAGGGTCAATTGATATATGTCATGTTTCGCAGTATTATACAAAATATCGAATTTACAGAAAATTCTGAAAACTCAAAAAGTATAGATATGCCGACCACGCCGCTGTCCTTGCCCCGCTTTATCCTTCCCCGCGCCGCCAGCCTGGCGCAGGGCGGCGCCGCCTTGCTGTGGCTGCCGCAAGCGGCCTTGCTGGCCTGGGCCGTGCAAGCCATGCTGGCCGGCGCACCGTGGCGCGCGGCCCTGTTGCCGGCCGCCGGCGTGCTGCTGCTGGGCGTGCTGCGCGCCGGCGGCGAAGCGTGGGGCGCGCGGCGCATGTATGCGGCGGCGCGCGACCACCTGTCCACCTTGCGTGCGCAAGTGGCGCAAGCGCTGGCGCACCGTTCGCCGCTGGACCGCCAGCGCGCCCAGTCGGGCCAGGCGGCCAGCGTCATCGCCGAACAGGCCGAAGCCATCGTGCCCTACCTGGTGCGCTACAAGCCCGCGCGCTGGAAAGTCATGCTCGTGCCGCTCGTGATCCTCGCCGTGGTGACGCCCCTGTCGTGGATCGCTGCCCTGATCCTGCTCATCGCCGCGCCCCTGATTCCCGTCTTCATGGCCCTGGTGGGCATGGGCGCGCAAGCGGCCAGCCGCGCGCAGATGGTGGAAATGGGCAGCATGAACGCGTTTCTGCTGGACCGCCTGCGCGGCCTGGCTACCCTGCGCGCGCTCGACGCCGTCGATGCCACGGCCGCGCGGCTGGATGCCTCGTCGCAATCCGTGCGCCGGCGCACGATGGTCGTGCTGCGCATCGCCTTCCTGTCGTCGGCCGTGCTGGAACTGTTTTCCGCGCTCGGTGTCGCCATGGTGGCCGCGTTTATCGGTTTCTCCTTGCTGGGCAGTATCAATTTCGGCACCTGGGGCCGCGAACTGAGCCTGGGGCAGGGCTTGTTCATCCTGCTGCTGGCGCCCGCGTTTTTCGAACCCTTGCGCGAACTGGCCGCCGTCTGGCACGACAAGGCGGCCGGCGAAGCGGGCCTGGCCGGCCTGCACGACCTGGCGGCCGAAGGCGTGCCCCTGCCCGGCGCCGGCGTGGCAGCCGCTGCCGTCTCCGCCGCCGCCATGGCCGTGGCGCCGCCGCCCGCTATTGATATCCATCAACTGCGCTTTGCCCATCCCGGCGAGGCGCGCGTCTTCGACGGCTTCGACCTGACCGTGCGCGCCGGCGAACATGTCGCGCTGCTGGGCGCCAGCGGCGCCGGCAAGACCACCTTGCTGTCCTTGCTGGCCGGCTTGCTGCCCGCCAGCGGCGGCGAGATCCGCATCGGCGGCGTACGCCTGACCGACGGCACCGTGAATACCTTGCGCCAGCGCATGGCGTGGATGGGCCAGCGTCCCCATGTGTTTGCCGCCTCCGTCAGCCAGAACGTGACCCTGGGCCGCGTCGGCGCGCATGCCGCGCAAGTGACGCAGGCGCTGCACCTGGCCGACCTGGCTGCCGTGGCGCAGGCGCAGCCGGCCGTCATGCTCAGCGATGGCGGGCAGGGCTTGTCCGGCGGCGAAGCCGTGCGCCTGGCCCTGGCCCGCGTGGCCCTGCATCCGCATGCGGACTTGCTGCTGGTCGATGAACCGACGGCCCACCTGGACAGCGAAACGGCGGCGCGCGTGACGGACGCCTTGCTGGAATTGGCGAAAGGCAAGACGATGATCGTCGCCACGCACGACCCCGTGCTGGCCGGGCGCCTGCAGGGCACGGTGCAGGTCGATGCCCGGGCGCAGGCACAGGAGTTGCGCGCATGAACACTACACTGATCTCGAACCCCGTCCTGCGGCAATTGCTGCTGGCCCAACCCGGCAAGCTGATCGGGGGCGCCTTGCTGGCGGCCCTGACGGCGGTGTCCGGCATGGCCTTATTGGGCTTGTCCGGCTGGTTCATCACGGCCACCTCGATTGCCGGCCTGCACGCCTCGACGGCCATCCTGTTCGACGTGTTCGGCCCGTCGGCCGGCATCCGCCTGCTGGCCATCGGCCGCACGGGTTCGCGCTATGCGGAACGGCTCGTCACGCACGACGCCACGTTCGCCGTGCTGGCCAGCATCCGCGTGCAACTGTTTCGCGGCTGGTCGCGCCCGGAAGCGGCCAGCCGCCTGCTGCGCCAGCCCGCCAAGCTGCTGTTCCGCCTGACGGCCGATATCGATGCGCTCGAATCGCTGTACCTGCGCCTGCTGGTGCCCGCCTTCACGGCCCTGTGCGCGGCCTTGCTGGCTGGCGTGGCGCTGGGCGTGATGCAGTGGCAGCTGGGCCTGGGACTGGCCGCGTGGCTGCTGGCCGCCGGCGGCGGCATCAGCTGGAGCGTGGCGCGCCGCGCCCGCCGCCCGGCCATCATGCGCTCGCGCGCCATCGAAAAACTGCGTTCCGGCGCCATCGACCTGGTGGCGGGCCAGACGGACCTGGTGATGGCGGGCCGCATCGACGCCCAGTGCGCGGCGCTGGGGCGGATCGACCGCTCGCTGGCGCAAGCCGATTTCGCCCTGCTGCGCCTGGAAACGGCGGCGGGCGCCGCGTATGGCGTGGCCGGCAGCGCGACGCTGGCCGGGGTGCTGCTGGCCGTCGCCGCGCTGGTGCAGCAGCAGGCGCTGAGCGTGCCGGCCGCGGCGCTGGCCCTGCTGATCGCCCTGACGGCCGTGGAACCGTTTGCGGGATTGCGCCGCGGCGCGCTGGAGGCGGGGCGCATGCTGCTGGCGATGCGCCGCCTGGCGCCGCGCCTGGAGCAGCAGGATGTCGCCACGCTGCCCCTGGATGCCGCACCGGGCTTGCGCCTGGAACGCGTCAGCGCCGCGCATGCGGGCAGCCACGTGGCCATCCTGCATGACGTATCGCTGCACATCGCCGCCGGCGAGCGCGTGGCCTTGATCGGCCCCAGCGGCGCGGGCAAGTCCACCTTGCTGGCCCTGGCCGCGCGCGAGCTGGTGCCATTGTCGGGCAAGGTGAGCGCGCCGCGCGCCTGCCTGTTCACGCAGAAGACGGAATTGTTCCAGGGCAGCTTGCGCGACAACCTGCGCCTGGCCGACCCCGCCGCCAGCGATGCGCAGCTGTGGGCGGCCTTGCAGGCGGCCGGCCTGGACGACGAGGTGCGCGCCCTGGCGGGCGGCCTCGACACCATGCTGGGCGAGGGCGGCCTGGGCTTGTCGGGCGGGCAGGCGCGGCGTTTGGCGCTGGCGCGGCTGTTCCTGCACGAATCGACCTTGTGGCTGCTCGACGAAGCGACGGAAGCGCTGAATGCGCGCACGGCAAGCGACGTCCTGCAGCGCTTGCGCGCGCGCTGCGAAGGGCGCAGCTTGCTGATCGCAACCCACTTGCGGCGCGAAGCGGCGCTGGCGGACCGGCTGCTGCGCATCCGCGACGGCCGCATCGTCGAAGAGCTGCGGCGCGGCACGGATGGCTTCGAAGCGGCCCTGGCGGGCTTGCGGGGGGATTGACAAGAACGGAGACAGGCGGTGCCGCACGCCAGCCCGAGGGCGGCGGAACCAACCGAACAGCATCAGATAGATACCAAGTTTACAATTACAGTAGGGAAACACCAAGGAAATCATATGGACTTCGATATTGTCGCTTTATCCAGACTGCAGTTTGCGCTGACAGCCCTGTACCACTTTATATTCGTTCCGCTGACGATAGGCTTGTCAGTGATCCTCGCCATCATGGAGACGGTTTACGTGATGACGAACCGCCCCATCTGGCGCGACATGACCAAGTTCTGGGGTGTCTTGTTCGGCATCAACTTCGCCATGGGCGTGGCGACGGGCATCGTCATGGAATTCCAGTTCGGCATGAACTGGAGCTACTACAGCCATTACGTGGGCGACATTTTCGGCGCGCCGCTGGCCATCGAGGGCTTGATGGCCTTCTTCCTGGAAGCGACCTTCGTCGGCCTGTTCTTCTTCGGCTGGGACAAGCTGTCAAAGCGGGGCCACCTGGTCACGACCTGGCTGGTGGCCATCGGTTCGAACTTCTCGGCCCTGTGGATCCTGATCGCCAACGGCTGGATGCAAAATCCCGTCGGCGCGGCCTTCAATCCGCAAACCATGCGCATGGAAGTGACGGATTTCGGCGCCGTGCTGACGAATCCCGTTGCTCAGGCGAAATTCGTGCACACGGTGTCGGCCGGCTATACGGCCGCAGCCGTGTTCGTGCTGGGTATTTCCGCCTGGTATCTGCTGAAAGGGCGCCACGTGCAGCTGGCCAAGCGCTCGATGACGGTCGCCGCCTCGTTCGGCCTGGCCGCCTCGCTGTCGGTGGTGGTGCTGGGCGATGAAAGCGGCTACCTGTCGTCGGAACACCAAAAGATGAAGCTGGCCGCGATCGAGGCCATGTGGACCACGGAGCCGGCCCCGGCCGCCTTCACGGCCTTCGGCTTCCCCGACGCGAAAGCGCGCGAGACGCATTACGCCGTGCACATCCCGATGGTGATGGGCTTGATCGGCACGCGTTCGCTGACGACGGAAATCCCCGGCATCGAGCAATTGGTCGACCGCGGCGAACTGCTGATCAAGGATGGCATCAAGGCGTATGACGCGCTGCAAACCATCCGCAGCGTGGCGCCGGGCAGCCCCGTGCCGCAGGATGCGAAGGACATGTTCGAGTCGAAAGGCCAGTCGATGGGCTATGCCTTGCTGCTGAAACGCTATGTCGACGACCCGCGCCAGGCCACGCCCGAGCAAATTCGCAAGGCCGCGCTCGATACCGTGCCGCCCGTGGCGCCCCTGTTCTGGTCCTTCCGCGTGATGGTGGGCCTGGGCATGTTCTTTATCTTGCTTACTGGCACGTTCTTCCTGCTGTCGACGCGCCGCACCCTGGACAAGCACCGCTGGCTGCTGAAGCTGGCCGTGTTCGCCATCCCGCTGCCGTGGGTGGCCATTGAAGCGGGCTGGATCGTGGCCGAAGTGGGCCGCCAGCCGTGGGTCATCGAAGGCGTGCTGCCGACGGCCGTGGCCGTCTCGAACCTGGGCGCTTCGACCCTGCTGATCACGATTGCCGGCTTTGCCGCCATCTACACCGTGCTGTTGATTATTGAAATGAAGCTCATGCTCAAGGCCATCCGCAAGGGGCCGGAAGAGAAGGCGCCGGCCCCCGTGCCAGCCCCCGCAGCCATTCATACTCAACGCGCCTAAGGAGGGCCAGACCATGATTTTGCATGAAATGATTTCTTACGAAACACTGCGCCTGATCTGGTGGCTGCTGATCGGCATCTTGCTGGTGGGCTTTGCCATCACGGACGGCTTCGACCTGGGCACGGGCATCCTGCTGCCCTTCGTCGGCAAGACGGACCTCGAGCGCAGGGTCGTCATCAACAGTATCGGTCCCGTGTGGGAAGGCAACCAGGTGTGGCTGATCCTCGGCGGCGGCGCCATCTTTGCCGCCTGGCCGCAGCTGTACGCCGTCTCGTTTTCGGGTTTTTACCTGGCCATGTTCGTCATCCTCGTGGCGCTGATCGTGCGCCCCGTGGCCTTCAAGTTCCGCAGCAAGCGCGAAGACCCGCGTTGGCGCGCCCGCTGGGATGCGGCCCTGTTCGTGGGCGGCTTCGTGCCGGCCCTGATTTGCGGCGTGGCCATCGGCAACGTGCTGCAAGGCGTGCCGTTCCGTTTCTCGCCAGACATGCACATCTTCTATGACGGCAGCTTCTTTGCGCTGCTCAACCCGTTCGCCCTGCTGTGCGGCCTTGTCTCGGTGGCCATGCTGGTGATGCACGGCGCCACCTGGCTGCAGCTGAAAACGGACGGCCCGGTTGCCGAGCGGGCGCGCCGCTACGGCAGCGTGGCGGCGCTTGCCACCGTCGTGCTGTACGCGCTGGCCGGCGTGGCCCTGTGGCTGTGGGTCGATGGCTACCGCATCAGCAGCACGGTGGTGGTCGACGGTCCGTCGAACCCGCTGCTGAAAACGGCGGAAGTGCACGTGGGCGCCTGGTTCCTCAACTTTGCCGCCCATCCGTGGACCTGGATCGCCCCTGCGCTGGGCCTGCTTTGCCCGCTGCTGGCTTTCGCCTTCCAGCGCGCGCGCCGCGAAGTGCCCGCCTTGCTGGCCAGCGCGGCCAGTATCGCCGGCATCATCCTCGGCGTGGGCGCGGCCATGTTCCCGTTCATCCTGCCATCGTCGATCGACCCGCGCGCCAGCCTGACGGTGTGGGATTCCTCGTCCAGCCACATGACCCTGTTCATCATGCTGGTCGTCACGGCCGTCTTCATTCCCCTCATCGTGGCGTACACGACGTGGGTATATAAAGTGCTGTGGGGCAAGGTTGATGCAAAAGCAATCAAGGACGACAGCGGTCACGCCTACTAAGAATCAACGAAAGGATATAACTATGTGGTATTTCGCCTGGATACTGGGTCTTCCGCTGGCGGCGACCTTCGCCGTGCTCAATGCGATGTGGTATGAAGTCGCCGATGGCGACACGACGCCCGAGCAGTACCGCGACACGTCCGATTAAGTCCGTGCCGGTTTGACTGGCCCCGCCCCGCGCGCATGCACCGGGCGGGGCTTTTGTTTTGGATCAAAGCAGGATGAATTCGCCGCGGATGCGCAGCTTCATGCCGCGCGGCGCGTCGGCGCCCGCCGCCACGGCCCAGGCCGTGATCCATTGCGCGCAGCGTTCGCGCTCGGCCGCATCGTGCAAGCGTTGCAGGCGCGCATCGGCCCGGTCGATGCGCTGGGCCAGGTACAGGCGCTGGTCCAGGGGATCCGTCTTTTTGCTGTAATGCTGCATGGCGTTTCCTTTCCGCGTAGTAACTTCGTTCGGTCGTGGCATAGCCATCTACGCGGGGGCGGGGCGTCCGGATTCAGTTCAGGCAAAAAAAAGCCACCGCAACGGTGGCTGGGGCGCGCGCCATCAGGGCGGCGTCTTGCCGGCTGGTTTTGGCGTGGCAATGGCGATCGGGTCGCTGGCCGGGAAGCTTTCCTTCAGCGCTTCATCGAGTGCTTCCTCGGCATGGCTTTCGCTGGCCGGCGTGGGCGAATCGCGTTCCGGTGGCGGGGCAGGTGCGGTGGCGGCGTTGGTGCTCGAATGCATGGTAATCCCCTCGCGGTAGTGCGCCAGGCGGCCGGAATGGGCATGGCGCGTGCTGATGCTTCCAGCCTAGCACATCGCGCAGCGCCCCGCTGCGCCTGCCGAAGGGGATGAGGACGAGGTCTGCTACACTGCGCTCCACTTTTATCGATGGAACCGCCATGACTGCAATACACCTGCCATACCGCGCCACCGCCCTTGACGCCTGTGCCTGGCTGGCTGAACAGACGGGCACGCCGTGGCCCCTGGCGCGCTTGCTGGAGCAGGGCGGCTTGCCCTACGTCTGGCTCGATTACAGCGAGGCATGGGCCGAGCTGTTCCATGACGGCGTGACGCGCTATGCGGCGCCCGTCGTGTTTATCGGGGACAAGCAGCACCTGGCCTCGGGCGCGGACGACGTGTGGCTGCGCTTTACGCGCGACTCGGGCAATATCGCCATCGAACTGAAGGCGCCGGGATTGCGCGCGCCGCTGGACGGCTTGCACTTCCAGGAGCGTGATCTGTTGCGTTTGCTCAAGGAGTTGCAGCATCCGCAGCCGGATGTCGCAGAGGCGGACAAGGGCCCCGTGGTCTTGCCCAGCGCCTTGAAGGGCCTGGCCCGCGAGCAGATTTTGATCGCCTTTGCCGGCGTGGGCAAGGTCGACCTGGACAAGGGGCTGGCCAGCGGCGTGGGCATCTTCGGCGATGATGGCGCGCGCGTGCGCAAGAATTCGCGCGGCGGCAAGAACAGCCATCTGTGGCATCCGGTGACGTTGGCGTTCGGCTTGCACGACGTGCACCGCGTGCCGATGGCGCACCTGAAGAAGGCGTTCGCCACGCAACCGTTGCTGCGCGAATGGAAGGCGGACTGGCTGGAATCGCTGCGCCTGCTGGGCGAGTAAGCAGCTGTCTGCCGCGCGTCGTTCATCGCGCCTTGCGCTCGCCACGCGGCATCCTGTTCGACGGCATCAGGCTGTCAGCGTTTATTCGCTTTCCTCGATCCTGCCGCCGCATTGCGTATAGCAGCTTCGGTAATCTGTCTCGCATTGCCACGTTGCAGAGTTGTTTGAGGAACAATATTGGCGTTTCTTCGAGCACAGTTCCCGGTCCGCATCTGTTTTCGCCACGGCCAGGCAGAGGGAAACGGTACTGACGTTGCGCATCTCGCAAGCTTGTGCCTGGGCCGCGGCAACTTGTTCCTTGCCGGCAATGCATATTTGCCGATTGGTCCCGCAGCTCGTTACGCATTGACGCCCCGCATCGGAGTCCGGGGGAATAAAGCGATAGCTCGTGCAGCCCGCCAAGGTGATGGCGAAACAAATCGCGGCGGCAAGGCGGAACAGGAAGGAATTGTGGAATTGCAAGGTACGCATGGTCGAAAAGGGCTTTCCCGTGTAAATGAATTGGCTTGAATATCGTGAATATTGATATTCTGACAGGCGATCATTTCAAGAACAACGGGCTGCAATAATTGTTACATCTTGGCTTGCAGTGGTTTTACAGTTCGATGGGCGCCACCTCGGTGCCGATATCGGGCGCCGCGTAATGCATGCTGAAATACGCGAAGGCGCCGATATTGAGGGCGACCGTGATCCAGAACAGGATGCGGAACGAGCGCTTGCTGGACTTGTGGCGCAGCCATTGCTGGGCCAGCACGGCGCCCGGCCAGCCGCACAGCAGCCCCAGCAGCAGCAGGGTGCGTTCCGAGGTGCGCCAGCGGCCCCCTTTGGCGGCCGACTTGTCGATCGCATAGGCAACGAAACAGCTCAGGCTCAGCACGCCATACACGAGGGCGACCAGGGCGGGGATGTGGAAAAAGAACGTGGCCAGCAAATACAGGACGACAAAGAACAGGATGACAAGGTAGGGCATAGGGTGTGTTTGCTTGAACGGAGGGCGTGAGTATCCCACAAGGGGAGCGATGCCGCGCCTAAAACAAGCAGCCTTGCGCCGTATCGATGGACACGGCGCGGCGGCGGGCGTGACCCGTTTTCAGCGCTTCGCGGTCGCTGGACAGGGAGATGCCTTCCAGCGCCAGCAGGGTTTCCTTGGCATGCAGGCCGCCCGCAAAGCCCGTCAACTCGCCCGTGGCGCCGATGACCCTGTGGCAGGGGGCGATGATGGAAATGGGATTCTTGCCGTTGGCGGCGCCCACGGCGCGCACGGCGGCGGGACGGCCGATCTGGCGTGCGATCTCGCCATAGCTGCGCGTCTGGCCATACGGTATCGTCAGCAGTGCGCGCCACACTTCTTGCTGGAAAGGCGTGCCGGCGAAATCGAGCGGCACGTCAAAACACTGGCGCGTGCCGGCGAAATATTCCGCCAGCTGGCGCGCCGTTTCCTGCAGCACGGCGCAACCGTCATCGACGCGCATCGCGCCCAGGCGCACGCGGTTGGGCTTGTCGTTTTCCCACAGGATGGCGGCCAGGGCCGTCCCGCGCGCCACCAGCGTCAGCTCGCCCACGGGCGAGGGCACCACGATGCAATCGTATTCCATGTTGGTTCCTTGATCAGAGAGCGCCAGTGTAGCAGGATGGCGGCAGGCCGCGTATCGCGTGTAGGATAGTGCTTTTCGGCAAGGAGCACTGGCTGTGACAGACATTTCCACCTATGACGCTATCCGCGCGATCGCCGTGCGGCTGGTGCGTGAACGCTATCCCACGGCCGTGGCGGCCATCATCGGCGGCTCGTTCGCCACGGGCCGGCAGACGCCCACTTCCGACATCGACTTGCTGCTGCTGTTCGACCACGTCGATTGCGCCTGGCGCGACACCCTCGTGGCCGAAGGGCGCACGGTGGAACTGTTCGCGCACGACATGGCCACGTTCACGTATTTTTGCAAGGAAATCGATGCGCCGGGCGGCAAGGTGCCGCTGGTGATGATGGTGGTGGAAGGAGAAAACATCCTTGCGCCCGGAGCGCAGCACGCGCAGCTGCTGGCGCTGGCGCAAGCCATCGCCGCAGCCGGGCCGCCCTTGCTCGACGTGGAAAACCTGCAGCGGCGCCGCTACGCCATCACCACCGCGCTGGAAGACCTGGTCGACAGCGCGCACCCGGGCGAGGCGCTGGCCGTGGCCTGCCAGCTGTACGAAGCGCTGGCCGACCTGCACTTGCGCGCGGCGGGCGTATGGAGCGGCGGCGGCAAGCATCTGTTCCGCCGCCTGCAGGCGTTCGACGCCGCCGTCGCCGGGCAGCTGGACGGCGCGCTGCGCCTGGTCGCCAGCGACTTGCCGGCCGGCCAGCATGCGTTCGGGCAGGTGGCCGCCGCCGTGCTGGCGCCCGTGGGCGGCCCCTTGCTCGAAGGCTTCACTTTGCCCGCGCCCGCGCACTGGCGCAGCGCGCCGGCAGCCTGAGGCACTGCACCCCGCTTAAAACGCCGTGCGCACGGCCAGGCTGACGTTGCGCGGTTCGCCCCAGAACACGCCATCGAAGAAGCCCACGTTGCGGTAGTACTTTTTATCGAGCAAGTTATTCACGTTCAGCTGCACGCTGGCATGGCGGTTGATGGCATAGCTGGCCATGGCGTTGACCAGCGCATAACCGGCTTGCGGGATGTTCGTCATCTCGCTTGACGGCGGACGGCCGTACCACGATTCGCTGTAGGTGGCGCTTTGCGCCGTCAGGCTGGCGCCCGCTTTCAGCCCTGCCAGGCGGCCGTCGAAGCGGTAGCTGGTGGCCAGGCGCAGCAAATGGCGCGGCTGGGTGGTGGCGGCGCGGCGGCCATCGGCCTCGGCCGCGTGCAGATAGGTATAGCCGCCGCTCGCTTCCCAGGCGGGGGTTAACTGGCCGGAAACGTCGAATTCGACGCCCTTGGCCGTCACGCCGGCGCCGTTGGCCACCATGGCCTGGCCGCCGTCGGGCAGCAAAAAGCCGGGCGGCACGGAACGGTCGAGTTCCGCCAGATTCTTTTTCTTCGTGTGGAACAGGGCGGCCGACGCATTCAGCTTGCCTTCATAGAATTCCCCCTTGACGCCCAGCTCGGCATTGTCGCCCGTTTCCGGCGCCAGGAACTGGTTGTTGCGGTCCTTGCTCGTTTGCGGGTTGAACAGCTGCGTGAAGCTGGCGTAGGCGGAATATTGCTTGTTGATATCGAACACGGCGCCCACGTACGGCGTGATTTCATTGCGCGTTTCCACAAAGTCGCTGCTGCCCGTGTACACGCCTTGCGTGTTGTAGCTGCGCGTGTCCGTGCGATAGGTGCTGCTGCGCGCGCCGATGATCACGTGCAGCGGGTCGGCCAGGCTCAAACGCGTGGCCACATAGCCGCCCGCCAGGCGCGTCACGGTTTCCGTGTGCGAGCCATCCGGGGTGAACACGGGGCGGGGGACGTTGCCCGTCCAGCTGCGGTAATCGGGGATGAATTTCGAGTAATCGATTTTTTCCTTGCCGCCGATGGAGCGATCCTGGCTGTTGTCGCCATTCCAGCCGATGATGGCCGTGTGCTTGCGTCCCAGCAAGGTAAACGGCCCGCTGGCGTAGACGTCGAAATTGTCGCTGTAATTTTTGCCCGCGCCCCAGGCGCCCGTCCACAGTTCCATGCCTTTGCCCGTGGCGGGATCGGGATAACCTTTGCCCGCATACAGAACGGTGGTGCGGTTCGTGCTTTCCGTGCGCGCATAGCCGAGGTGCAGATTCCAGTTGCCCGGCAGGCGCTGGTCCACCGAGGTAAACACCGTGTGCTGTTTTTTGGCCCAGGTGCTCCATGGCGCCGTCCAGCTGGTGTTGCGCGGCAAATTGGCCAGGCTGCCGTCCGCGTTCCAGTAGGGCACGGCGCCCCAGGTGGCACCCGTGGGCTCGTTATCCTGGAAGTCGACGCCGGCCGTCAGCAGGGTGCCGGGACGCAGGTCCGCCTCGACGATGAGCATGCCGACCGTCTTGCGTTCGTGATACATGTCCAGGTAGGAATCGCGTTTTTGCCAGGCCAGGGCCGTGCGCGCACGCACGCTGCCCTGCGCGTTCAGCGGCGTGGACAGGTCGGCCTCGACGCGCTGGTCATCCCAGCGGCCAATGATGAGGCCGGCGCTGGCCTGGAATTCCTTCGTCGGGCGCTTGCGTATCATGTTGATGGTGGCCGACGGGTCGCCCTTGCCGCCCATCAAGCCGGTGGCGCCGCGCACGACCTCGATGCGGTCGTACAAAATCGTGTCTTGCAGCGGCGCTTGGCCGCCGCGCGCCATGCCGTCGATCTGGATATTGTTGATGCCGAAGCCGCGCGCATAAAAGGTCGTGCGCTCCGTGTCATTCTGGCCAACCTGGATGCCCGTCGTCTGCGCCAGCGCCTGGTCCAGCCGCACGGCGCCCAGGTCGTCGAGCAACTGGCGCGTGATGACGCTGACCGATTGCGGCGTTTCGCGCAGGGACAGGTCCATGCGCGTGGCGCTGCGCGCTTCGCCTGTCGTGTACGACTGCGTGCCTTCCGTACTGGCCATCGACTGGCCCAGCACGGTGACGGCCGGCATGGTGACGTCGGCCGCGGCGGCGTCGGCGGCCTGGGCCGGCAAGACGGTGCCGGCGGCTAGGCTCAGCAGGGCGACGTGTAACAGGCGGGGGAGGGGGCGCAAGGCGGGCTGGCGCGAAGGAGGGAAGACTGTCGTCGATTGCATCATTTTCCTGGCATATTGTAGTTGTGTGTTTTCCTATCTCGTCTGGCGAGGTGCGCAGTAGCTGGGGGATGGCGTGACGCTGGCCCGTGGTCTGGCTTGGATAGCAGTTCCACCGCAAGGCCCGGCGCGTGCGGGCAGTGGAAAAGAAGGGCGCGCGATTCCCTTCACTTATGTGAATAAGAATCATTATCAATATAAGTGGTATTTGTTAAATAATCAAGCGTGCGCACCAAAAGAGTGCGGATAGGCCAAGGACCGCGCATGGGCTGGCCTTCTGCGATAATGCAGGCGCTGATAAAATATTTTCCTCATTGAAAGAAATGCATGCGTACATGGATCGCTTGTGCCGGATGGTTGTGTGTCGTGTCGCTGGGCCAGGCCCAGGAGCACGCGCCGCCGGCTATCCCCGCGCCGCTGCAGAGCGCCAGCGTGCCGCCCGCCGCCGTCGCGCCACCGCCGCTCGTGCCGCCACCGCCCGTGCCGTCCCCCCCTGCGCCAGCCACGCCCGTGGCGCCAGCGGCACCGGCGGGCGCGGAGGAAACCTTGCCATCGCAAACGGTGACGGTCACCGCCAGCAGCGACGCCAAGGCGCCGCGCGTGCGCTTCACGGCTTACCGCGACAGTTATCTGACGGCCCGGAAAGTGTGGCAAGTGTCGAGCGGCAGCGTGGTCATGGCCCTGCGCCTGATTCCGGCCAAGCTGAGCGCCACCATCGACGACGTGCGCGTGGCCTTGCAAGGCAATGGCGCGCCCATGCCGATCAAGGTGTCCGACGGCGGCGTGTTCGTCGTGCCGCTCAACGAAGACATCGCCGCGCAGGACGGTACTTTCCTGGTGAATAAGAGCAGGGGCGAGTTGACGGCGAATATCGTGCTCCAGCCGTCCGTGGCGCGCGATGCCTGGAACGTCAAGCGCGTGGGGCAGGTCTTGCAGGACGCCCGGCGCGCCGTGCGGGCCATCACGCCGTGGTACAAGCGGCCGTTCGCCAGCGATGTGCAATCGCTGGCGTTTTGCGCTGCCGAGCGGGGCAGCGCGCTGCAACTGGTCGAAGGCGAGCAGCTGATCGCCACCCTGCCCATGAACGAGGCAGCCGTCAATGACATCAACCAGCCCGTGTTTTGCAAGATTTTCGATGGCGAAGACAAATACCCGGGCCACTACCGCGTCGTCTTGCCCGAGCAAGCCACGGTGCTGCTGCTGTAGAAGCTAGCTAGGCTGGCGCTGCACCAGCTCCAGCGCCGCCGCCAGGGCCAGGTCCATCGTGGCCTGGTGAAAGATCAGCCATTGCGGCAACAGCGACAGCGCGTGGCGCCCCTGTTCCAGGTCGCCTTCATCGACGGCGGCCCAGGCATGGTGCAGGCCGCTGAGCACGCGCGCATGCTGTTCGCGGTGGTTGGCCAGCGAGGGAAAGGCGATTTGCTCCATCAAATCCTCTTCTTCGCGGAAATCGCGTTCGACGGCCGCGATCAGCTCGCGAAACGCCATGCTGAAATGCTGGTCGCTCAACTGCTGCAGCCGCGCCAGTTCCTGAAACAGCGCCTCATGCGCCTCGTCGATGACGGGAACGCCCAGCGCCATCTCATCCTTCCAATCCGATTTACCCATGCTGATGCTCCAGGTTAAGTCCGTCACGGTGCGAAGCGGACTGTTCCAGTTTGGGCGCAGCAAAGGTGGAAATCCATGATCTGGATCAAAAGTACGGCGAAGAGGGGGAGCAAATCAAGGCAAAAATAAATGGGAGGAGAGAACAAATCCCCACCCGCAAAACAAAGCGGTTTCAACGATGCAATCCACTACCGAGCGCCGCTGAAAAACGCCGCTGGCAAGGCGTCTTTGACGCAGACAGTACGCGAGTACGGCAAGTCAAAGCAACGCAGTCAGCGGTGTTTTCTCAGCCGCGCGTATTGCTATTGCTTGGGCCAGTGGGCCCACATGCCTTGCGCATCGACATTCGGCACCTGCAACTGCTGCCCGGCGGACGTCTGCATCGCGTCGCGCAGCACGAGGGGTACGAGCAGCAAGGCCGACAGGGCAAGGCAAGCCAGCACTTTGAGCGTCAACATGGTCGTCTCCCGGTGTCCCGGCGGCGGCGCGGGGATGCGGCGCCTGCCGGTCACTTCCTTATGTACTACCATGCTTGCAGTTTAGTTCATCTGATTGAAACTTCAATTTATTGCTGTGATGCACCGCACCAGTTCGCCCATTGCCAGGAGCTTATTTCGCCTTGCGGCTGCGCCGCGGCTTGCCTGTCGGGGGCAGGAAGGAATCGAACCACACTTGCGTCAATTGCCGCGTATTTTTCGCCGCTTCACGCTTGACGGCGGCCGTCGCATGGCCGCGCGCCGTGTTGGCGATGCGGTTGGCGGCGCTCAGGTACATGCTCATCCAGGGGTTTTTCATGGGAAGCCTCGCAGACAGTGGGTGGGGCGGCGCGGGTTTGTCGCCCGGCCGCCATGCCCCCACTGTAGTCCGATGGCTGGCGCCGACCGTGCGCCGGCCCACATAGCCGGGCGGCGCCGGCGATGGCTTGAGCCAGTTCAATACACGTCGCGGCGGTAGCGTCCGGCCGCCAGCAGGGCGTCGAGTCCTTCCTGGCCCAGCATTTCTTGCAGTACAGCATCGATTCCTGCCGCCATGCCTTGCAGGCTGCCGCACACGTAGACGATGGCCCCCTGCGCCAGCCAGTCGCGCAGCGTCCCGGCGTTGGCGCGCAGGCGGTCTTGCACGTATTCACGCTTGCCGGCATCGGCGCCATCGCGCGAAAAGACGCGGTCCAGGCGTGCCAGGTGGCCAGCGTCCAGCCAGCCTTGCAACTCTGCGCCGCAGACGCTGTCAAAAGCTTGCTGGCGTTCGCCGAACAGCAGCCAGTTGCGGGCCAGTCCCGCCCGCTGGCGCGCGCGCAAGTGCGAGCGCAGGCCGGCCAGGCCGGAACCGTTGCCGATATAAATGCAGGGCACGTCGACCAGGGCAGGGGCGAAGGCCGGATTGGCTTGCAGGCGCAGGCGGACGGCGGCGTCCAGCGGGGCGAAGCGCGTCAGCCAGCCGGAGCCGAGGCCATGGCCTTGATTCTCCTCGCCCGCATGGCGTTCCTGGCGCACCAGCAACTGCAGTTCGCCATCGGACGGCAGCGAGGCGATCGAGTAGCTGCGCGGCGCGTGATGGGCATTGCTGGCATCGCCATCGCTGCCGTCCGCATTGCAGGGAATGATTTCCGCCAGCGCGCCCGCTTCCCAGCTGGCGCCGGCCGGGCCCGTCAAGGTGATTTCATGCAGTTCGCCGCCCTGGCTGCCAGGGTTGAGCAGCACGCGGCGCGCCAGGCGCCACTCGGCATATGACGCTTCTTCCTGCACGCCGATGGCGTCGATGGCGCTGCC
The DNA here is from genome assembly GCF_030587335.1 of Janthinobacterium sp. SUN176. NCBI lineage: Bacteria > Pseudomonadati > Pseudomonadota > Betaproteobacteria > Burkholderiales > Oxalobacteraceae > Janthinobacterium > Janthinobacterium sp. SUN176. The sequence continues at coordinate 805,037 of NZ_JAPWIA010000001.1, forward strand.
GCTGCGGCGGGCCAGCGCTGTGGACCAGTCGGCCAGGGCGGCGGGGTCGTGCTTGTCCACTTCGATCAGGGGGAACAGGGGCGTGGCGCCCAGCGCCTGCAATTGTTGCGCCAGCGCATGGCCGAAGCCGCAGAAGGCGCTGTAATGGCGGTCGCCCAGGGCCAGCATGCCGAATTCCAGGTCCGCAAGCGGCGTGCCGGAGGTGGCTTGCAGCAGGCGCGCGAAGCGGCGCGTGCCGTCCGGCGCCTCGCCTTCGCCAAAGGTGCTGGCGACGATCAGGGCCCGTTCGTACTGGCGCAATTGTGCGGGATCGAACTGGTCCAGCGATTGCACGTCGACGGCCACGCCCGCCTGCTGCAGGGCGCGCGCGCTTTCCAGGGCCAGGCGCTCGGCCTGTCCCGACTGGCTGGCGTAGGCCACCAGGGTGGGCAAGCCCGTGTTCGCCTGGCCCGGCGCGCCGGCGCCCAGCATGGCGCGCTGCGCCTGCACGGCGCGTTTCGCCTTGCGGCGGCCCAGGTACAGCATCCAGCCCGTGATGGCGAACAGGGGCAGGCCCAGGCTGGCCAGGGTGACGATGATGCGGCCCGGCAAACCAAAATACGTGCCCATGTGCAAGGGATAAATGATGTTGACGAGGCGGGCGCCCAGCGCTTGCTGGCTGTACGGTTCGTTTTCCGTCACCGCGCCGTCGGCCGCTGCAATGCTCATGCGGCTGCGCGCCCGCTCGTGCGGCGCGTCGCTGGCCAGCCACGTGAATTGCACGGCTTCGCCGGCGCGTGTCGGCAGGCGTACGCTGGCCAGTGTCCAGCCGGCCGCGTGCTGCTGGAAGCTGCTCCAGGCCAGGCTGATGTCGACGGCCGGCGCTTCTTTCTTTTCCCTGGACTGGCCTTGCTTGCCGGGCGCCTGCGCCACCCTTGGCGGCTTGCCGGCCCAGGCGTCGATATTGTCGCGCACCACGTCATAGCTCCAGTAAATGCCCGTCAGGGTCAGCGCCACGTAGGCCACCAGGCACCAGGTGCCGGCCACGGCGTGCAGGTTCCACAGGAAGGAGCGGCCCTTCAGGGCAGGGTCGAAGGTCAGCCAGGTGCGCCAGTCCAGCGGACGGCGGGGCCAGCGCAGATACAGGCCGGACAGGGCCAGTCCCAGCAGGCACAGGGCCAGCGCGCCCGCCACTTGCCGGCCCGGATCGCGGGGCAGCAGCAGCCAGCGGTGCAGCGATTCCGTCCACTCGAAAAAGCCCGCGCCCGCCAGCGCCGGCTGGGTCGCGCCCGTGTAGGGGTGGACATAAATGGACTCGCCGCGCCGCTGGCCATTCTTCGGCGCGAAGAAGACGCGTGGCGCCGCGCCCGCTTCGGCATACATGGTGATGGAAGCGACGCGCTGGCCGTGTTCGGCAGCGGCAATGTTGCTCAGCTGGCCAGGCGTCAGCGGCGCGCGCGTTTCCACGGCCACATGGCGCACGCCGGGATTCATGACATCGAGCAATTCATCCTTGAATGCCAGGGTGGCGCCGCTCAGGCCGATGATCACCAGCACCGTGCCGGCCGTGATGCCGATAAACCAGTGCAATTGAAACCACACCTGTTTCCAGCTCCAGTGCCAGCGCCGTTGCGGCGGGTTGGCGGCAGGCTGGCGTTGCTGTTGGCGGGTCTCCGGCGCCTCGTCGGCGCTGGCGCGCAACTGGGGTTGTGGAAGGGAGGAGGTCGTCATGGCGGCTTTCGATGGCGCCGCCATGCAGAGGCGTCAGGCATGGCGGGGAAGAAGGAAGGCTGACATTTTAACGCAAACGAGAATCATTCGCAAATGATGGCGCACTGGCACTGTTGCGCAAAATGTCCGCGCCAGGCCGGGATGATGCTTTTGATAATTTACATCGTCGTGAAATTGTGTGAAAATGAAAATCATTCTCATTCGTGATGCAGTGCTGACCCACTTGACCGGCAAGTATGGCAGCCCCTTTGTTTGTTTGCCCGTGTCCACCATTTCTCCCTCCCTCGATACCTTTAGCGACCTGTACGCCAGCCACCATGGCTGGCTGTATAACTGGCTGTGGCGCAAGCTCGGTTGCCGCGACGGTGCGGCCGACCTGGCGCAGGACACCTTCGTGCGCATGCTGGCGACGCAATCGGCGGACAGCCTGCGCGAACCGCGCGCCTACCTGAGCACGGTGGCCAATGGCTTGCTGGTCAACCACTGGCGCCGCCTGACCCTGGAACGCACGTTCCTGGCGGCCCTGGCTAGCCATCCCGAAATGACGGCGCCGTCGCCGGAAGAGCGGGCCCTCGTGGTCGAAGCCCTGTGCCGCATCGACGCCATGCTCGATACCCTGTCGCCGCGCGCGCGCCAGGCTTTCCTGCTGGCGCAGCTGGACGGCCTGACGTATGCGCAGATCGCCGGCCAGCTGGACGTATCCGAACGCATGGTGAAAAAATACATGGCGCAAGCCATGCTGCAATGCATGCTGTGCATGGATGATGCCGCCTAAGCCAGGCGCCGCCATGCCGCCGGCCGACTACGCCATCCTGCAGGAAGCGGCCGAATGGTTCGCCGTGCTGCGCGGGGACGATGCCGGCCCTGCCGACCAGCAAGCCTGGGAGCGCTGGCATGCCAGTTCGCCCGCCCACCGCGCCGCCTGGCGCAGGGTGGAAGCCGTCAGCGCCGAATTTCGCCAGGTGCCGGCGGAACCGGCGCGCCAGGCGCTCGACGCCGCAGGCCCGCGCCAGAGCGACGCCGCGCGCCGCAGCCTGGTCAAGGGCTTGCTGGCGCTGTGCCTGACGGCCGGCACGGGTGGCGCCGCGCTGCTGCGGCGCGATACGCGCAGCTGGGTTGCCAGCCTGCATGCGGGCGAAAAAACGCCGGTCGGCACCATCCGCCAGCTGGCGCTGGCCGACGGTTCGCAACTGTGGCTGAACACGGCAACGTCCCTCGACATCGATTACAGCGACACGCTGCGCCGCATCGCCCTGCATGGCGGCGAAATCTATCTCGCCTCCGCGCGCGACAGCCGCCAGCCGGCGCGCCCGCTCGTGGTCGACACCGTGCACGGCCGCCTGCGCGCGCTGGGCACGCGTTTCAGCGTGCAGCCGCAGGGCGATGCCACCTTGCTGGCCGTCTACGAGGGCAGCGTCGAGGTGGCGCCCCGCGATGGCGGCGTGCAGCGCATCGTGCCGGCCGGCCAGCAAGTGCGCTTCGGCGACGGTTTCATCGGCGAGCCATACGCCGCCGATCCGAACGGGGCCGCATGGATCGAGTACCGCCTGCAGCCGGAACAGATGCGGCTCGATGATTTCCTCGCGCAACTGTCGCGCTACCGGCGCGGCCATCTGGGCTGCGCGCCCGAAGTGGCCCACCTGCGCCTGGTGGGCAGCTACCCGCTGGCCGATACGGACCGCATCCTGGCGGCGCTGGAAGCGACCTTGCCCGTGAAAATACATCGCCTGCATGACTGGTGGGTGACGGTGGAAGCCCAGCTGCCGCAGTCAAAATAGTAAATGAGAATATTTCTCAAAAAGTAGTTCCCTTTTTGAAAAGTTGTTTGGCAAGGTAGAAGTAAGCTGCTCAACATCAATAAGGAATGCCGTGCCGCCGTACCCTGTCTCCCTGCCGTTTGCCCGCCGTCTGCTGCCGCTGTCCCTGGCCGCGGCGTTGCTGGCCGTGCCTGTCATGCATGCGATGGCAGCGGCGGCGGAAGAGACCGTGCACAGCTTCCGCATCGCCGCCGCGCCCCTGGGCCAGGCCCTGCGCCAGTTCGCGGGCCAGGCGGGAATCTTGCTGTCGGCCGAGGGCGGCTTGACGCAGGGCAAACGCAGCGCCGGCTTGAACGCCACCGTGGCCACGGGCCAGGGCTTGCAGCAATTGCTGGCAGGAACGGGCCTCGTGGCCGTGCAGTTGCCGGACGGAAGTTACATCGTGCGCCTGGCGCCCACGCCCCTGCGCGCGGACCTGGACGGGGAGGGCGCCGGCTTGCAAGTGCTGGCGCCCGTCACCGTGCAGGGCAGCGGCGACGATGGCTACCGCCGTACCAGCTCTTCCGCCGCCAGCCGCAACGACACGGCCCTGCATGACACGCCGCAGGCCGTCAGCGTGGTGAGCCGTGAATTGATACGCGACCAGGACATGCGCACCCTGGCCGACGCCATGCGCTACATGCCAGGCGTGGGCACGGCCGCAGGCGAGGGCAACCGCGATACGGCCGTGCTGCGCGGCAACAGCTCGACCTCGGATTTCTATCTGGACGGCATGCGCGACGACGTGCAGTACTACCGCGATTTCTACAATATCGAAGCGGTCGAGGCCATCAAGGGGCCGAACGCCCTGGTCTTCGGCCATGGCGGCGGCGGTGGCGTGATCAACCGGGCCACCAAGCAGCCGCAGTGGGTCGATGGCGGCGAAGCAACGCTGAGCCTGGGCGCCTGGCGCAACGGGCGCGCCGCCGTCGATCTGCAACAGGTCGTGAAAGGCGACGTGGCCGTGCGCGTCAACGCCATGGCGGAAAACAGCGGCTCGTTTCGCCAGGGCGTCAAGGTGCGCCGCAGCGCCGTCAACCCCGTCGTGGCATGGCGTTTGTCGCCGCGCACCACCGTGCAAGCCAGCTATGAACATTTTCGCGACGACCGCGTGACGGACCGGGGCGTGCCGTCGTACCGGGGCCGGCCGTTCGACACGGACCCGTCCACGTTTTTCGGCATCGCCGGCAGCAGCCCGTCGTGGGCTTACATCGACGCGCTGGGCGTGACCGTCGAGCATGCGTTCGCCGGCGGCGCGGTCTTGCGCAACCGCACGCGCCTGGCCGATTACGACAAGCTGTACCAGAATGCCTTTCCCGGCCCCGTCAGCGCGGATGGGGCCAGCGTGACGGTGCTGGCGTACAACAGCGCCACCTTGCGGCGCAACCTGTTCAACCAGACGGACGTGGAGTGGACGGTCAGCAGCGGCGCCGTGCGGCACCGCCTGACGGCGGGCGGGGAACTGGGCCGCCAGACGACGGACAATCTGCGCAACACCGGCTATTTCACGACCCTGGGCGAGGGCGTCACGCACATCAGCCTGCCCACTTCGCACCCCGTGACGGACTTGCCCGTGACCTTCCGTCCCAGCGCCACGGATGCCGACAACCACGGCGTGGCCGACACGGCTGCCCTGTACCTGCAGGACCAGGTCCGCTTCAGCCCGCAATGGCAGGCGATTGCCGGCCTGCGCTACGAGCGCTTCGCCGTCGATTTCGTCAACCGCCGCAATGGCGCGCGCATCGCCCGCACGGATGCGCCGTGGTCGCCGCGCGCAGCCCTGATCTATCAGCCCATGCCGGCGCTGTCGCTGTATGCCAGCGTCAGCCAATCGTTCTTGCCGCGCGCGGGCGAACAGCTGGCGTCATTGACGCCCAGTAACGCCGTGTTTGAACCTGAACGTTTTCGCAACGTGGAAGCGGGCGTGAAATGGGAAGCCACGCCGGACCTGTCGGCCAGCGCGGCCCTGTACCGTTTGACGCGCAGCAAGGTCGCCGTCACCGACCCGAATGACGCCACGCGGGCCATGCTGGTCGATGGCCAGCGCAGCGAGGGGCTGGAACTGGAAGTGAAGGGCAAGGTCCAACCCGGGTGGAGCATCGCGGGCGGCTATGCCTGGCAGCGGGCCGTGCTGACGGCCACGCAATCGGCCACGGCATTCGAGGGGGCCACGGTGGCCCATGTGCCCCGGCACAGCCTGTCGCTGTGGAACCGCTACGATTTTTCGCCTGCCTGGGGCGCGGCGCTGGGCATCATTGCCCGCAGCGCCGTGTATGCGTCCGTGTCGAATACGGTGGCGCTGCCGGGATTTGCCCGCGTCGACGGCGCCGTCTACTTCAAGCCGCAAGGAAATTTTCAGCTGCAGCTGAATGTGGAAAACCTGTTCAACAGAAAATATTTTGCCTCCGCCCACAGCAACGACAACATCGCGCCCGGCTCGCCCCGGGCGTTGCGCATGACGGCGCTGTGGCGGTTCTAGTTTTGTCGTACCCAAGCAATCAACGAGCCAGCCAGGCGCCACGGCGCAGTAGCCAGCCATAATTTAATCCATCCGATAGAGTGAAAGATAGCGATGACATTGAAAGACCAAGCGGGCGCCGCCAAGCCGGCAGCCCTCATCCGCAGCCGCAAGCACCACACCACTTCCGCGCCACGCATGCATGGCACGGCCCTGGCCGCGTTTGCCACCCTGGCCATGCCGCTGGCGCTGCACGCGCAAACGGTGGACAAGCCGCAGCAGTTGCAGGAAGTCAAGGTCGTGGGCACGGCTGACCGCCTGATCCAGGCGCCCGTCAAATCGGCCAACGACAAGCTGACGGCGCCGCTGCTGGACACGCCGAAATCCGTCACCGTGATTCCTGCCGAAATCATTTCGCAAACGGGCGCCGTCTCGCTGACGGATGCGCTGCGCACCGTGCCGGGCATCACCATCGGCGCCGGCGAAGGCGGCAACCCTGTGGGCGACAACCTGTTCATCCGCGGCTACAACGCGCAAACGGATACGTATATCGACGGCATCCGCGACACGGGTTCCCAATCGCGTGAAATCTTTGCGCTGGAACAAATCGAAGTCGTCAAGGGCCCGAACTCGGCCTACGGTGGACGTTCGTCCGCGGGCGGCGGCGTCAACCTGATCAGCAAGACGCCGAAAGTCGACAATTTCACCAACGCCACCGTGGGCCTGGGCAGCGCCAAGTACCGCCGCGCCACGGCCGACGTGAACCGCGTCATCAGCGACGACGTGGCCGTGCGCCTGAACGTGATGGCGCATGACGCCCACGTGGCCGGCCGCGACTACATCAATGGCGACCGCTGGGGCATCGCGCCATCGATCACCTTCGGCCTGAAATCGGCCACGCAGGCGACCCTCAGCTACTACCACATGCAGTCGAGCGAATTGCCGGACACCGGCTTGCCGTTCAACAACCCGTTCTCGTCGGGCGCGAATGTATCGAAAAACGGCAACGGCACCCCCGTCAACGTGCCGCGCGAGACCTTCTATGGCCTGGTCAACCGCGATTTCCGCGACACGCAAAGCGATATCGGCACCATCGACGTGCGCCACGACTTCGGCAACAAGTTGATTTTGCGCAACGTGACCCGTTACGGCAAGACCAGCAATGACTACGTGTGGACCCAGCCCGACGATTCCAAGGGCAACACCATGCTGTACGGCACCGTCTGGCGCCGCGCCAACACGCGCACGACCGATACGGACGCGCTGGCCAATGCGACCAGTCTGGGCGGCGAATTCCTGGCCGGCGGCGTGAAGCACACCTACACGGTGGGCCTGGAAATCGGCCGCGAGGAAACGGATCGCAGCTCCTATATGTTCAGCCCGGGGACGAACAACCCGCTGGAAAAAGTCGGTTCCAACTGCCCGACCTATGGCGCGGCCACCCTGTACAACTGCGCACCGTTGCTCAACCCGAACGCCAACGACCCATGGGTCTACACGCGCACGGTGTCGCCGGCACGCACGAACATCGTCACCAACACGCGTTCCGTGTACGGCTTCGACACCATCGAGTTCACGCCGCAATGGCTGCTCAACGTGGGCATCCGCTGGGATGACTACAAGAGTTCGCTGAACACGCCGCAATACACGCTCGACGGCAAGACCACCGCCGCCACCAGCGCCAAGGTGCACGCCACCTTCGCCAGCTACCAGGCGGGTCTGGTGTACAAGCCATCGACCAACAGCAGCGTGTATGTTTCCTACGGCACCTCGTCCACGCCACCGGGCAATGACGGCGGCGACGGCATCGACGGCTTGACGGTCGCCATCCAGAACCTGAAGCCGCAGGAGAGCAAGAGCTTCGAGCTGGGCACGAAATGGGAAGTGCTGCCGGGTGGCCGCCTGTCCGTGAGCGGCGCCTATTTCCAGAGCGACATGAGCAATGCGCGCGTGACGGCACCGGACGGCAGCACGCAAAACGTGGGCGACAAGCAAGTCAAGGGTATCGAGCTGGGCGTGAGCGGCAATATCACCAAGGAATGGTCGGTGTTCGGCGGCTACACGCACCTGAACGCCATCGTGGAAAACAATGGCTACGTCAATACGGGCACGACGGCGGTACCCGTGTATGCACCGTCGCCATACAACGGCAACCAGTTCCCGACGACGCCGAAAAACAGCGCCTCGCTGTGGACGTCCTACCTGGTCACGCCCGCCATCACGGTGGGCGGCGGCGTGAACTACGTCGACAAGGTCTATGCCAACGTGGCCAACAACAAGTTTGCCCCGGCCTACACGCGTTTCGACGCCATGGCCAGCTATGTGGTCAACCGCAACGTGACCCTGCAGCTGAACATCCAGAACCTGACGAACAAGCTGTACTTCGACAAGGTTTCCTCGCCACATTACGCTGGCGTGGCACCGGGCCGCTCGGCAACCCTGACGGCCAACATGAAGTTCTGATGTTTGCCGGTTTGAGGTAGCGCAAGGCGCCGTTCCAGTAGTCGGGAACGGCGCTTTTTTTCATTTCCCGGTTCCCTTTTGCGCTTCTCGCTTGGCAATGTCAGTAGAGCAGAACGCACAAGCGGAGAATCCCATGCAAGACATTCAATACCAGGGCGATGGCCGCGTGTTCGAGCGCTTGCGCGCCGTGCGCCTGCGCCCGACCAGCGCGCGCATCTGCATCTTGCAAGTGCTGGCCGGCACGCAGCGGCAAGCGATGAATGCGGAAAGCATTTATCAGCAACTGCTGCACATCGGCATTGCCGTCAGCCTGGGCACGATTTACCGCGTGCTCAAGGAAATGGAGCTGGCCGGCTTGCTGCTGCGCGAGCGCGAGGCTAGCGCCAGCGGCAACAAGGCGCGCTACTTGATCAAGCCCGACCAGGTGGAAACGGACAGCTGCTACCTCGTGTGCCGCGTCTGCGAACGCAGCGTGCTGGTGCAGGATGCGCCGCTGGTGGAGCAGCTGCGCCAGGCGGCGCTGGCGCACGGCATGGACATCGGCGCCAACGTGATTTCCGTGCAGATGCGCTGCAGCCAGTGCGCCGGGGAAGCGCAAGCAGGGCGGGGCAAGCCCTTGCGGGCCGCCTGACGGCGCCGCCTTTTGATGCGGCGCAACATTGCTGCAAGGCCATCCGCCGCCTCGCCGCGCGCATTAGGCGCTACAATAGGGAATCTCTTTATTCTCCCTGACTCGTCTTCTGCTGCCATGACCACTTCCACACCGAATCTCGTCGTCACCCCATCCGCCCACCCCCTGTCCGACGCCGAACGCGCCGCGCGCATGGTCAATCCCGCCTTCGGCCGCATCTTCACCGACCACATGGTGGTGATTCCTTACCGCGACGGCAAATGGCAGCAGGGCGAACTGAAGGCTTACGGCCCGCTGATGCTGGACCCGTCCGCCTCGTCGCTGCACTACGGCCAGGCCATCTTCGAAGGCTATAAAGCGTTCGCGCAGCCCGATGGTAGCATCAAGACTTTCCGTCCGGAACAAAACGCGGAACGCTTCAACCGCAGCGCCGCGCGCCTGGCCATGCCGGCCATCCCTGTCGAGCTGTTCCTGGAAGCGGGCGACGCGCTCATTGCGCAAGACCGCAACTGGGTGCCGAAGAACACGGGCGAGAGCCTGTACATGCGTCCGCTGATGATCGCCACCGATCCTTACCTGGGCGTGCGTCCATCGGAAGAATACCTGTTCGTGCTGTTCGCCTCGCCGGCCGGCGCCTATTTCCCGAAAGGCGTGAAACCCGTCACCGTGTGGATCAGCGAAGACTTCGTGCGCGCCGCGCCGGGCGGCACGGGTGAAGCCAAGTGCGCGGGCAACTACGCGGCCAGCCTGATGGCCCAGTCGCAAGCGCAAGAGAAGGGCTGCGACCAGGTCGTCTGGCTGGATGCCGTGCACCGCGAATTCATCGAAGAAATGGGCGGCATGAACTTGTTCTTTGTCTACCAGGATGGCGAGAAAGTCACCGTCGTGACACCGGAATTGACGGGCACCTTGCTGCCAGGCATCACCCGCCGCAGCCTGCTGGAAATGGCGAAAGACCTCGGCTATGCGATGGAAGAGCGTAAATTGTCCGTCCAGCAATGGCGCGACGATATCGCCTCGGGCCGCATGACCGAAGTGTTCGCCTGCGGCACGGCCGCCGTCATCACCCCGGTGGGCGTGGCCAAGGCCAATGGCTTTGAAATGACCATCAACAACAATGAAAACGGCGCCGTTACGTTGGCCCTGCGCGAAGCGCTGCTGGGCTTGCAGCATGGCACGGCACCGGACACGCATGGCTGGATGCACAAGGTTTGCTGATCAACTTGTTTGATTGATACCGCGCCGGCACTCAGTTGCCGGCGTTTTTATATCTTGAAGGAAACTCGATGAAAATCCGCTCTGTCTTGCCCGCGCTGGCCGCCGTGTTCATCAGCCTGTCTGCCAGCGCCGTCCACGCGGCCGACGCCAGCTGCGCCATTCCCCGCAACGTCAGCTACTACGATTACGACGTCAAGCCGTCGGACGAGAAAAACACGTGCTACAAGCAAAGCACCAACGTGCCCACCGATTACTTCATGCTGGCGCTGTCGTGGTCGCCAGGCTTTTGCGACAGCCAGCGCCGCCGCGGCGCCGTGTCGAAAAAGGCTGCCTTCCAGTGCGCCGATAGCAACCACTTCGGCTGGATCGTGCATGGCCTGTGGGCGCAGTCGAACAACCCGGCCAGCTGCGACGACATTTCCGTGACGCCGCCGCGCAAGACGGAACTGCATCCGCGTTACTGCAAGGGCAATTTGCCGAAGCTGGCGCCGTCCGAGATCCTGCCCTACATGTGCATGCAGCCGGGCGAAGCCTTGCTGCAGGGTGAATGGGAAAAGCATGGCGCCTGCGATTTCGATACGGCCAAGCAGTATTTCGAGAAGGAACGCGAGCTGTTCCAGGCCTTGAAGTTGCCGGACTCCAGCATGCCCAAGAATGAGTTGTTCCAGTGGATGAAGCAGCATAATCCGCAATTGAAGGGCCGCTGGCTCGGCTATGAAAAGCATTCGGGCGAGTTGCGCATCTGCTACTCAAAAGATTTCAAGGTCATCGATTGCCAGAAGTAAGCTGGCCTGTCCTGCAGATTTCTTACATACATGTTAGTGTATTGGCCGGATCAGCAAGATGAACAGGTAGTGTATGCAGCAGTCTATGCGGCAGCAAACGCAAGCCGTGATGGTGGGCGAGGACGGCTTGCCGCCCGGCGCCCGTGTATGGGCCATGCTGGCGCTGGCCATCGGCGTGGGCATGGCTTCGCTCGATACGGCGATCGCCAACACGGCCTTGCCGGCCATCGCCGGCGAGCTGCACACGACGCCCGCCGCTTCCGTCTGGATCGTCAACGTGTATCAGCTGGCCATGGTGGCGACCCTGCTGCCGTTTTCCGCGCTGGGCGAAATTGCCGGCTATCGGCGCGTGTTTATCTCCGGCATGTTCCTGTTTACGTTGGCCTCGCTCGCGTGCGCGCTGGCCTGGTCCTTGCCGTCGCTGGTGGTGGCGCGCCTGTTCCAGGGCGTCGGCGCCAGCGCCATGATGAGCGTCAATACGGCGCTGCTGCGCGCCCTGTACCCTAAACACTTGCTGGGCCGCGCGTTCGGCAACAATGCGCTGGTGGTGGCCGTCGCGTTCGCCATCGGGCCCACGGCCGCCTCCTTGATCCTGGCGACGGCGTCGTGGCCATGGTTGTTCGCCATCAATGTACCCCTGGGCGTGGCCGGCTTCTTCCTCGCCAGCCGCATGCTGCCGGCCACCAAGTTGTCCGGGCATACCCTCGATGCGCGCACGGCGCTGTACAACGTGGGCGCCTTCGGCTTGCTGATTTTATTGTTCGGCGACGCGGCCCACCACGCGGCGCTGTCGACCTTGCTGCCGGAACTGGTGGCCGTGGTGGTGTTCTTTGTCTTGCTGCTGCGCCGCCAGGCGGGGCATGCGGCGCCCATGCTGCCGATCGACCTGTTCCGCCGTCCTCTGTTCTTGCTGTCGTCGCTGACGGCCATCTGCACGTTTGCCGCGCAGGGGCTGGCCTTCGTCTCGCTGCCGTTTTATTTTGAAGTCACCTTGGGCCGTTCGCCCGTCGAGACGGGCTTTTTGATGACGCCGTGGGCCGTGCTGGTGGCCGTGATGGCGCCTGTCGCCGGCCGCCTCAGCGACCGCTATTCGCCGGGCGTGCTGGGCGGCATCGGCCTGGCGGCGCTGGCCGGCGGCTTGCTGACCCTGGTGTGGATACCGGCCCACCCCAGCGTGTTCGACATCGGCTGGCGCATGGCCCTGTGCGGCATCGGTTTCGGTTTCTTCCAGGCGCCCAATCTGAAAGCCATCATGGGCAGCGCGCCGCCTGAGCGGGCCGGCGGCGCCAGCGGCGTGGTGGCCACGTCGCGCCTGATCGGGCAAGCGACGGGCGCGGCGCTGGTCGCGTATTGCTTCACGGTTTCCGCCAGCCGGGGCACGACGTATGCGCTGTGCCTGGCGGCAGGCTTCGCCGCCGTGGCCAGCATCGCCAGCTTCTCGCGCCTGGTGGTGGCGCAGCCGGCGTGGCTGACAGGCAAAGGCGGCTAAACCTAGACGTCGATGGCCTTGTCCGACTGCATGCGCTTGCGCAATTCGAACTTCTGGATCTTGCCCGTCGACGTGCGGGGCAGGGGGCCGAAGTAAATGGCTTTCGGCACCTTGAAACCGGCCAGGTTGTTCTTGCAAAAGGCGATCAATTCCGCTTCCGTCACCGTGCCGCCTTCGCGCAGCTCGACAAACGCGCACGGCGTCTCGCCCCATTTTTCGTCCGGCTGGGCGATGACGGCGGCGGCCAGCACTTGCGGGTGGTGGTACAGCGCGTCTTCCACTTCCACGCTGGAAATATTCTCTCCGCCGGAAATGATGATGTCCTTGCTGCGGTCCTTCAGCTTGATGTAGCCGTCCGGATACATGACGCCCAGATCGCCCGTGTGGAACCAGCCGCCCGCGAACGCTTCCTGCGTCGCCTTTTCATTCTTTAAATACCCCTTCATGCAGATGTTGCCGCGGAACATGATCTCGCCGATCTGTTCGCCGTCGGCCGCCACGTGCTGCATGGTTTCCGGGTCGATCACGGCCACGGCGCTTTGCAAGTGGTAGCGCACGCCCTGGCGCGACTTTAAAACGGCGCGTTCTTCCTGCGACAGGGCCGCCCACTCGTCCTGCTCGGCGCAGATGGCGGCCGGGCCGTACACTTCCGTCAAGCCATACGAGTGGATCAAGTCGAAACCCATGGCTTCGATCTTCGCCACCATGGCCGCCGGCGGCGGCGCGCCAGCCACCATGCCGCGCACGGTCCAATCGATGCCGTCGCGCCAGTTGGCGGGCGCGTTGGCCAGCGCCGCGTGCACGATGGGCGCGGCGCAATAGTGGGTGATGCGCAATTCGCGCATCAGGTCGAACACGAGCTTCGGCTCGAACTTGCGCAGGCACACGTTGACGCCGGCGCGCGCGGCCACCGTCCACGGGAAGCACCAGCCGTTGCAGTGGAACATCGGTAATGTCCATAAATACACGGCATGCTTGGGCATGTCCCACTCTAATATATTCGACAGGGCGTTCAGGGCCGCGCCCCGGTGGTGGTAGACGACGCCTTTCGGGTCGCCCGTGGTGCCGGACGTGTAGTTCAGGGCGATGGCGTCCCACTCGTCGGCGGGCGGCTGCCAGTCGTAATCGGGGTCGCCGCTGGCCAGCAAGCTTTCGTAGTCGAGGTCGGAAAAGGCGTCCACTTCCGGTCCCAGCACGTCGTTGACCTGGACCACGCGCAAGCCGGGAATCTGCGCCGCCATCTGGCGCGCCAGCTCGGCGAATTCCGTGTCGGCCAGCAAGACCTTCGCCTGGCCGTGGCGCAGCATGAAGGTCAGCGAGGCCAGGTCGAGGCGGATGTTCAGGGCGTTGAGGACGGCGCCGGCCATCGGGACGCCGAAGCTCGCTTCCACCATGGCAGGCGTGTTTGGCAACATCACGGCGACCGTGTCGCCTGTGCCCACGCCCAGTTTGATGAGACCGGATGCCAGGCGGCGCGTGCGCGCATACGTTTCGCGCCACGTCTGGCGCACGGCGCCATGTGCAATTGCCAGGCGATTGCCATATACTGCCGCTGCCCTGGCGATATAGTCGAGCGGGGTGAGGGCGGCGTAGTTGGCGCTGTTTTTGCCGAGGCCGGTATTGAAATCAGGTGTCATGCTTGTCTCCTGGTAAATAAAATTCTATAGCTCCCTGTTTCGGGATTGATACCGGTTAGCATAGCACCGGTGCTGGAAAATCACTGTCATCTTAGTGACAACTGAAGGGTGGAATGGATAGCAACGATAGTGTAGGCCTTGCCGTGCCAGAACTCGACAGCCACGACTGGTTCACGGCCCTCGACGCGCGGCATCAGACCCTGTTGCGCGCCGACAGCGTGCTGCGGCATTACGAGGCGGGCGCCTTCATCACGCGGCGCGGCGAACCGTCGGCGCACTGGATCGGCGTGCACACGGGCTTGATCAAGCTGGCCGTCTACAACGCCGATGGGCGCGGCGCCACGTTTTCCGGCGTGCCGGCCGGCGGCTGGTGCGGCGAGGGCAGCGTGCTCAAGCGCGAACTGCGCCGCTACGACGTGGTGGCCGTGCGCGCATCGAGCATCCTCCTCGTGCCGGTGGACCTGTTTCACCTGTTGTTGGCCGAGAGCCTCTCCTTCAATGCCTTCGTCATCCGCCAGTTGAACGAGCGCATGGGCCAATTCATCGCCACCATCCAGAACCAGCGCCTGCTGGCCGTCGACGCGCAAGTGGCGCAAGCGATCGCGCAACTGTTCCACCCCATGTTATACCCGCGCACGTCCAGCGTGCTTGAGCTGTCGCAGGAAGAAATCGGCTTGCTGACGGGCATTTCGCGCCAGCGCGTGAATCAGGCGCTGGGCCACTTGGCCGAGCTGAACCTGATCAGCATCGCCTACCAATCCATCCGCGTCGTCGACCTCGACGGCTTGCGCCGCTACGGCGTGGCGTCGCTGTGATGACAGACCCGGCGCGCGATGTGTGGCATGCTGGCGGCTCGTTCACCACCTTGACCTGACGCATGGCCCTCGTTTCCGATCATCCCTTGCATTTGCTGGGCTTGCGCTTTCCGCTCCGGCTGCGCGTTACCGTGCGCCAGGGTTTTGTGACTTTGCACAATGAAATCGCCACCAAGAAACTGGCCAGCGGCGACAGTTTCGTCGTGCCCGCCTTCTTGCGCTTTGCCTGCGACGTGATGCCGGGGCGGGGCAAGCCGGCCGTGTTCACCCTGGCGCTGGAAGGCGATGAGGCGGAGGGCGGCCACGGCGGCGGCAAGCGCTGGAGCCAGGCGCTGGCGCAGCACATCTTTGATACGCCGCAAGGCAAGTGGACGGCGGCCCGCCTGGCGGCCCTGTGGCAAGTGACGCCGCACAAGGCCAGGGCGCGCCTGTTTGCCGAGGGCGAGGCACTGCTCAGTCTGGTGCGCGAACAACGCCTGGCGCACGCGCTGCACACGGCGGCGCAAGCGGATGCCGACGACGAAGACGGCGAACGCGACCTGGCGCAAGTGGCGGCCGGTTCCGGCTTTGCCTCGATCCCCGCGTTTTGCGACGCCTGCGTGGACGTGGCGGGCGTGCGTCCCAGCCTGTTCCTGCGCGGCCCGGCGCCCGGATAGCCAGACTCCGTTATAATCGGGGCCATGGGATCATTATTGAAGCGCAAACAGTGGCATATGTGGTTCGCCTGCCTGGCGATACTGCTCAATGCGCTGTCGCCATCCCTGTCGTATGCGTTTGCCTCGCTGCACGCCAACGCGAACAATGCCGCCGTCGAGATCTGCTCGGCCAGCGGCGCCGTCTACACGCAAGCGGACCTGGCGCCGGCCGCCAAGTCCACCACCGATTCCGTGCTGCACCACATCGAGCATTGCCCGTTCTGCATGAGCCATGCGGGCAGCGTGGGCTTGCCGCCGCCGTCGTCATCGACGCTGCCCGTCATCACGGGCCACGACCTGTATCCGCCCCTGTTTTACCAGGCGCCGCGGGCCCCGTTCGCGTGGCTGGCCGCCAGCCCGCGCGGCCCTCCTGCGGCTGCCTGAACGCAGCCGTCACGCTTTCCACGTCTTAACTGTATCCACTACGCCCATCGGGCCAGAATGCCATGAAACGTCGTCTTTTCCTTCTCGCCGGCACGGCGGGATTGCTCACGCTTGCCGCTTGCGAACAAGCGCCCAAACCCCATTACAACGGTCTCGACTTGACGGGAGGCGATTACAAGCCCGACTTCAAATTGAGCGGCCCCGACGGCAAGGTCTACACCCTGGCCGACTTCAAGGGCAAGTATGTGATGGTTTTCTTTGGCTTTACGCAATGTCCGGACGTTTGCCCGACGGCCCTGTCGCGCGCGCTGGAAATCCGCCAGAAGCTGGGCGCCGATGCCGACAAGCTGCAAGTCATCTTCATCAGCATCGACCCCGAGCGCGATACGCCCGAGTTGCTGGGCGAATACATGCGCGCCTTCGACCCCAGCTTCCTCGGCTTGCGCACGGACCCGCAGGCGACGGCGCAGACGGCCTTCAATTACAAGGTCTTCTACCGCCGCGTGCCCAGCGGCAGCTCGTACACGATGGACCACACGGCCATCAGCTATGTGCTCGACAACGAGGGGCGCATGCGCCTGGGCTTGAAGCACCAGTTGACGGGCGACGAGTGCGTGCAGGACATCAAGACCTTGATGAAATCGAAATACACCTTGTAACTATCACGAAAGGAATAATCATGACCCATGTCAAAAACCTGCTGGCCGCGGCCCTGACCGTGCTGTCCTTCTCCGCCGTTGCCCAGACGTCCGTGCAAATCACCGACCCGTGGGTGCGCGCCACCGTGCCGCAGCAAAAAGCCACGGGCGCCTTCATGCAGATCACGGCGCCGAAAGCCATGCGCCTGCTGGAAGTGCGCTCGCCCGTGGCGGGCGTGGCGGAAATCCACGAAATGAGCATGACGGACAATATGATGCGCATGCGCCAGGTCAAGGAAATCGCCTTGCCAGCCGGCAAAGCCGTCGAATTGAAGCCGGGCGGCTACCACGTCATGCTGCTGGAACTCAAAGGACAGGTGAAGGCGGGCGACAAGATTCCGCTGACCCTCGTCGTCGAAGGCGAGGACAAGCGCCGCGAAACCATCGAAGTCAATGCCGTGGCACGTCCGCTGGGCGCCGCCTCGGCCCCGATGCCGGCCATGAAGCATTAAGCTGTCGATACGCCCTTGAAAAGCCCGGTTCGCCGGGCTTTTTTGCGTCCGCCTGAAAGTTAAACGGCTGTTTGATATAATCCCATCCAATATTAAACAGCTGTTTAAACGATGGGAATGGCATGACGGAAGAAAAGAGAAGCGACCAGGAAACGGAACCGGCCCGCGCGCGCATCCTGCAAGTGGCGGTCCAGCTGTTTGCCGACGAAGGTTACCGGCTCGCGTCCGTGCGCCGGATTTGCGAAGCGGCCCACGTCAACGTGGCGATGGTTAATTATTACTTTCATGGCAAGGAAGAGCTGTACCTGGCCGCCTTCGACCATGCGCGCGCGCTGGCGCGTGCCTCGGCCGCTGCCGCGCCGGACGCCGGCACTGCGGCGGCCGTGGCGCCCGTGGAACAGTTGCGCCTGGCGATACAGTCGATGGTATTCGACATGCTGCGTCCGGGGCCGGCTTCGCTGTTCAGCCGCCTGGTGGCGCGCGAACTGATCGAGCCGACGGCCGCCATCCACATGCTGGCAGACCGCGATGTGCGCGCGCACCATGCGCTGTTTACGGGCTTGATCCGTGGCGTGGTGGGGCAGGCCATGCCGGCGGACGTGGTGCAGAAATGCGTGTTCAGCGTGATCGGCCAGGCCGTGTTCTACTCCCGTTCGCGCATCGTGCATGAACTGGTGGCGCCGGAAATCACCTATGACGAGGCGGGCACCGCCAGCATCGCGCAGCATGTCGCCGCGTTTTCGCTGGCCGCCCTCGATGGCTTGCGCCGTCAGCATGCCGCGCAGGCGCTCGCATGACGGCGCGCAACCTGACCCTGGTGCTGGCCGGGCTGGCCATGCTGGGCCCGTTCGCCACGGATACCTTCCTGCCGTCGTTTCCCGCGATCGGCACGCATTTCGACGTCAGCAGCGTGCTGGTGCAGCAGACCCTGAGCGTCTACCTGGCCGCGTATGCCTTCATGACCTTGTTTTACGGCACCTTGTCCGACTCCTTCGGCCGCCGTCCCGTGATCCTCGCTTCGCTGCTGATCTTTGCCGTCGGCTCCATCGGCGCCGCGTTCGCGCCCAGCTTTGGCTGGCTGTTGTTCTTCCGCGGCATGCAGGGCGCCTCGGCGGGGGCGGGCAGGGTGATCGGGCAAGCCATCGTGCGCGACAGCTTGTCGGGCGCGGCCGCGCAAAAGATGCTTGCCAATATCATGATGGTGTTCGGCATCGCGCCCGCCATCGCCCCCATCATCGGCGGCTGGCTGCACGTGGCGTATGGCTGGCAATCGACGTTCGTCTTCACGTTTTCCGTCACCGTGCTGCTGGCGCTCGCCTGCCTGAAAGGCTTGCCGGAAAGTTTAGCCGTCGAGCAACGCCAATCCTTCCACCCAGGCAACATCGCGCGCAATTACTGGCTGGCCTTGCGCCACCGCGCTTTCCTGCTGCGTTCGCTGGCCGTGGCCTTCGCCTTTGGCGGCTTCGCCCTGTACATCGCGTCCGCGCCGCATTTCATCCTGGAACTGCTGCGTTTGCCGGAAACGGCGTTCGGCTGGATGTTCATCCCCATGGTGGCGGGCCTGGTGGGCGGCTCGGCGCTGTCGGGCAAGCTCGCCCATGCGGTGAAAAGCACCGTGCTGGTGCGCTGGGGCTTGCTGGCCATGGCGGCCACGGGCGCGCTCAACATAGCCTACAACCACTGGTTCGCGGCCAGCATCCCGTTCGCCGTCGTGCCCGTGATGCTGTATGCGTTCGGCATGTCGCTGGCCTTGCCGGGCATGACCATGTCGACGCTCGACATCTTCCCGCAGATGCGGGGCCTGGCCGCATCGTTGCAAAACTTCGTGCAAATGCTGGTGTTTGCGCTGGTGTCCGGTTTTGTCGCACCGTTGCTGTTCGACAGCGCATTGAAATTGGCGCTGGGACAGGCTTCGGCCGTGGCGCTGGCCGCGTTTTTCTGGTGGCTGGGCACGCGCCAGGACGCGGCGCAGGGCGCGATGGGAGTTGTTAAAACGGCATGAGTGGAGTTTGAAAAGGATGGCATGCTTTCTGCTTTGTTACACTGTGACAATCAGACCCGCGCGGGTCTAAGCAGTTTTGCAACTTTACCTTTGGCTATCATGCACTTGATTAACTCCAGTTTGAACCACGCCTTGCGCGTGCCGCTGGCCGCGGAAATCCACTCGCGGCCATTCTTGCAGCTCGACGCCCCCGAGCTGATCACCCATCTGGCCGTGTATAAAGATGACAGCGCGGCGCCCGGTGCGTCGAATATGGCGGCCCAGCACGCCACCCTGGCGGCCCTGTGCACGCATTTCGGCGTCACGCCCCCAAGCACCGAAGCCAAGTATTTTTACTACGACTTCGGCCGCTTCCGCCTGAAATGGGAATGCCACACGGAATTTGCCACCTTCACCTTCGCCGAGCATCCTGGTACCGCCTTGCCCCTGGAGCAGGCGTTCGAGCGCATGCCGCTGGCGCAATTGCCGCAGCAGTGGCTGGCGGGCTTGAAGGGCAAGCTGATGGTGGCGGCGCACGTGGTGCTGGAGCAAGCGACCGAGCCGGCCGAGATCTTCATGCAAGGTTTGTCGCGCGTGTTCGAAGGCAATACCCTGGCCGGCAGCAAGGTATTGCAGGGCGGCGAATTGTGGACGGATTTCACCATCCAGTCCGACGGCTTCAGCCGTTTCGTCATCCGCGACGCGGGCATGCGTTCGCAGCAGTCGGGCCGCTTGGTGCAGCGCGTGCTGGAAATCGAAACCTACCGCATGATGGCCTTGTTGGGCCTGCCTTACGCCATGCAGGCGGCACCATCCTTGAATGCCATCGAGAATGAACTGGCGACCCTGGCGGCCGCCATGGTGGACACGGACGATGCGCCGGGCCTGGTCAAGGCCGACGAAGGCGTGGCCGAGCAAGCCTTGCTCGACCGCATCACGCGTTTGGCGGCGCGCATTGAAAAGCTGTCGCTCGACAATAGCTACCGTTTTTCCGCCTCGAAAGCCTACATGGGCCTCGTCAAGGCCCGCATCGACGAGTTGCGCGAAGTGCGCATCGAAGGCATCCCCACGGTCGAGGAATTCATGGACCGCCGGTTGACGCCCGCCATGAATACGTGCGCAGCGATGGCCAGCCGCCAGGAAGCGATGGCGCAGCGCATTGCCAACACGAATGACTTGCTGCGCACGCGCGTGGGCATCGTGCAGGAATTGCAGAACCGGCAAATCCTGCAATCGATGAACGCCCGCGCCGCGCAGCAGCTGCGCCTGCAACAGGCGGTGGAAGGCTTGTCGGTGGCCGCCATTTCGTATTACGTGATCGGCCTGTTCAGCTACACGGGCAAGGCGGCCAAGGTGCTGGGCCTGCCTGTGAATCCGGAAATCCTCGTCGGCGCGCTGGTGCCGTTCGTGGCGGCCGCCGTGTGGCTGGGACTGCGCCGCATGCACCACAAGCTGCACGCGGACTGAACAGGACGACATCGCGCTGTCATTTTTGCTATCTTTCAACATTCGACCGTCAGGTGTTTTGAAAAGGAAGTTGCGTGCTAGCGAATGTTGGAGATGTTTACAGTGTGTTTTCGCCCGAGCTGCAGCAGTATGTGGCTTGCCAGGTCACCCGCATCAAGGATGCATCCTCGTCCAGGCCGGTAGCTGCCGTGCTGGAGCTGGACTGGACCGGCGACGCCTTGCCCGATGCGGCGGCCGTGCAAGCCATGCGGCCGCTGCTGTGCGATTATTTCTTTTGGAACAATCGCCACGATCACTGCTATGCCACGGCGAACGTGCCGCCTGGCTATACGCTCGTTGGCAATATCGCGCCGCTGGTGGATGTGGAAGTGAACAGCTACCGCAGCGCCTGGTACGTGGGCGACAGCGTGCTGCGCCAGCGCAACTGGGAGCGCATCGATCCGCTGCGGCGCCAGCAGTTCAAGGCCGCGTCGGACAAGCGTGAAGTGACCTTGGGCGGCCATGTCTTCCGGCAAGACGCGACGAAAATCAATGACAGCGTCCTGCAGGCGCTGGGCGACGTGTCCGAGCTGGAGCAACTGCCTTGCCTGATGTCGATCGAGACTGGCAATGGCACGCAAGCCTTGATGGAGTTTATCCAAGGCAACCCCTTCATCAATGAGCTGGACTGGCAATCATCGACGGTGCATGCGCTCGATTTCAGCGGCAGCGGCCTGGAACGCCTGATCCTGCAGCCCGATGGCGTCACCAGCCTCGTCTTGAACGAAGGCTTGAACCTTCTCGCGCTGGACAGCGCGCCATCGCAGGCGCTGCGCATCGAAGATGGCGCCGATGGCCGCCACCTGACACTGCAGTGCAAGCACGCGCTGCCGCCGTTCCACGGTCTCGGCCAGCTGGGCGGCCTGTCGCTGATCGGCATGAAGGAAGTTGATCTGGCGCAAGTGGCGCGGCGTTTTCCCCATCTGACCTCCTTGCGCATCTGGGGTAAACCGGGAATGGCGTCGCAGATGGCCAGCCTTGCGCAGCTGACCCGGCTGCGGACGTTCACCGCCTATGACTTGTTCGGATTCACGGCGGAGGAGTTTCCATCGGCCGCACAATTGCCGCAGCTGTCGGCCTTGTGGCTGACCAGCTTGCCCGCCGATGTCGCCAAGGCCATCAAGGCCGGCTACAAGAAAGCGGCGGCGCAGGGACTGGACTTATCGGTCACCAAGGCGCGCAAGCCGGAATGGCTGGCTGAAAACCTGCTCAACCCGTTCCGCGACTGGGATGGCCGCGAGCAAATTTCCCCTGCGTATGCGAAAAAGGCGGCGCTGGCGTACAAGAACATGCTGGCCGTGACGCGCAGCATCGATGCGGCCATGGCGGCGACGGCGGCTGCCGCCGCGCTGGAAGCGATGGTCGCCGCCTATGTGGAGGCATTCAACAAGATCGAACGGCGCGCCAGCATCATCGAGACGGTCGAGCGCGAGGAAATCTACACGGTGCTGGCGGAATTGCTGGCCCAGCTGCGGCAGCAATTGCAGCAAGCGGGCGGGCAGGGGGCTGGGCTCGTCGACGAGGCGGCCTTGCTGGAATTGTTCGACCGCTTGCGCGAATTCTAGGCCAGTCTGGCATTCTAGAAAAAAAGTTCTAGACAGGGCATTCTAGAATGGGTATTCTAGCGTCATGCTAAAAAATACCTCCACTCCCCATCCCACGGCCGCCGAACTGGACCTGCTGCGCATCCTGTGGCAGCGCGGTCCGTCCGACGCCCGCGCCGTGTACGACGCCCTGGCCGCGGAGCGTGCCGACGCCAGTTACGCCACCGTGCTGCGCCAGTTGCAATTGATGCATGGCAAGGGCTTGCTGAGCCGCGACGAAAGCCAGCGGCCGCAGCTGTATGCCGCCGTCGAAGCGCAGGAAAAGCTGCAGACCAGCTTGCTCAAGGACTTGATCGGCAAGGTGTTTTCCGGTTCCGGCAAGGCGCTCGTGCTGACGGCGCTGCGCGAGCACGTGAGCGACGCGGAACGCCTGGAAATTGAAAAAATTCTGAGCAGCAAGGATGGCAAGGCGCCATGAACCTGGACATGCACCTCGGCATCGATGTGGGCAACCTTGTCCCCGCGCTGGGCTGGGTCTTGCTGTATTTCGTCTGGCAGGGCTTGATCGTCGGCGCCGTATCTGCCGTATTGCTTTGGCTGCTGCGCCACGCCAGCGCGCGCTGGCGCTATGCCGTCTGCGCGCTGGCGTTGCTGCTGTGCCTGTGTATTCCCTTTGTGCACCTGCTGTCTCTGCTGTCGGGCGTCTCGCCGGCCCGGCTGCCGGTGGATGCGCCGCCCGCCTGGCGCGCGGCGCTGCAAGCCTGGATGCCGGCCCTGGTGCTGGCCTGGAGCGCGGGCGTTGGCCTGATGAGCTTGCGCCTGTGCCTGGGCTTGGCCTGGGTCGGCAAGCTGCGCCGCCAGGCGGTGGCTGCGCCGGCCATCTGGCAGGGCCGCCTCGATGCGCTGGCGCAGCGCATGGGCTTGCGCCGCAGTGCCCCGATTCCGCTGAAATTGCATGCGGGCCTGGCCAGTCCCGTCACCGTGGGCTTCTGGCGCCCCGTCATCCTGCTGCCGGCCGCCTTGCTGAGCGGCATGCCCGTCGCCTTGCTGGAAGCGCTGCTGGCGCATGAACTGGCCCACGTGCGGCGCTGGGATTACCTGGTCAATCTGTTGCAAAGCGTGGCCGAGGCACTGCTGTTTTTTCACCCCGTCGTCTGGTGGCTGTCGGCGCGCATGCGGGCCGAACGGGAACAGGTGGCCGACGCCCTGGCGGTGCAAGCGCTGCAAGACCCGCAACAGCTGGCCACGGCGCTGCATGCGCTGTCCGTGCACGCTGCCGTGCCGCAGCATTCCGGCCTGCTGATGTCGGCACGGGGCGGAGCCTTGCTGACGCGCATAGAACGCCTGATGGCACCCGGTCCGGACACGGCCAGCTGGAAACTGGCCGTGCCCGCCTTGTTGCTGGCTTGCGCCACCTTGCTGCTGCAGGTGCAGGGCAAGCCCGCCGTCAACGGGGCGACCCTGGCCGAGGCCGCCTCCGGCATGCTGGCCTTGCCCGTCAGCGCGAAACACATGCTGGTGTTCGATGACGCCAGCGGCAAGGTGCTGATGGCGAAGGATGCGGACACCGTCGTGCCCATCGCCTCGATCACCAAGCTGATGACGGCCATGGTGGTGCTCGATGCGGGCCTCGACCCGGAGGAACAGCTGCGCATCGTGCGCGCCGATGGCGACGCTTCCATGCAGCGCCACAGCCTGCTGGCCGAGGGCGTGGCCGTGTCGCGCGGCGCGCTGTTGCAACTGGCGCTGCTGCCATCCGAAAACCGCGCCGCCGCCGCGCTGGCGCGCACTTATCCCGGTGGCAGCGTGGCGTTTCATCAAGCCTTGCAAGCGAAGATACGCCAGCTGGGTTTGACGCGCACCACCCTGACGGACCCGGTCGGCAGTTCGCCCGCGAATACGTCCACGGCCAGCGAAGTGGCGAAGATCGTCGCGGCAGCCGCACGCTATCCGGACATCGCGCGCATCACCAGCCACCCGCAGGCGAGCGTGGCCGTCAATGGCAGGACGCGCACCTTGCACAACACGAATCCCTTGGTGGGCGGCAAGGGCTGGGACATCTTGCTGTCCAAGACGGGCAGCAGCAACGCGGCGGGCAGCTGCCTGACGATGCGCATGCGCAGCGGCGGCAAGCACGTCACCGTGGTGCTGCTGGACGCCGCCGGCGCGCAGCGGCGCTCGCTCGACGCCGGACACATCCGCGACACCCTGGCCGACAGGACCGGCCGCATGCATTGATACCCCCCCGGGCGCGCCAGTGCGGGCGCCCTTCTTTTTTTACACTCTGGAGATGAAGATGACACTATTGGCGAAGTTGATGCTGGCTACGGTTGCGACCATGGCGGCTGGCGCGGTGCAGGCGAAGACGCCCGCACCGGTGCAGGATAAACCTGTTAATTGTGATAGTTGCAAGGAATGGAACGCGCCCGTCAAGCCGTTCAATGTCTTTGGCAATACCTGGTACGTGGGCACGGCCGGCCTGTCCGCCGTGCTGGTGACGAGTCCGCAGGGCCATATCCTGCTCGACGGCGCGCTGCCGCAATCGGCACCCCTGATCATTGCGAATATCCAGGCGTTGGGCTTTCGCATCGAGGACGTGAAAGTCATCCTCAATTCGCATGCCCATTGGGACCATGCGGGCGGCATTGCAGCACTGCAACGGGCCAGCGGCGCCACCGTGATGGCCAGCGCCTCGGGCGCCCTTGGCCTGCAAAGCGGCACGAATGGCAAGGACGATCCGCAATACCAGGCCAATCCCGTCGTGCACGTCGCCAAGGTGCGCAAGGTCAGCCTGGTGGGCGAGGGCGATACCGTCAAGGTCGGACCGTTGACCTTGACGGCCCACATGACGCCGGGCCACACGCCAGGCGGCACGACGTGGACGTGGACCTCGTGCGAAGGCGACCGCTGCCTGGACGTCGTGTATGCGGACAGCCTGAACCCGTATGCGAGCGGCGATTTCCGTTATACGGGCAAGGGCAAGGGAGGTTCGCCAGATATTTCGGCCTCGTTCGAAGCGAGCATCGCCAAGGTGGCGGCCTTGCCATGCGACATCATCATCCCCGTGCATCCGGGCACGACGGACGTGCTGGGCAAGGCCGCCAGACGCAGCGGCACGGACAATCCCCTGATCGACGCCAGCGCCTGCCGCGCCTATGCGGCCGAAGCGGGCGGCTTGCTGGCCAAGCGCCTGGCGAAGGAGCGGGGCGAGGTGCTGCCTCTTGACGCGAAGGGCGCGGCGCACGCGCACTAAGCCGTTTTTACTGTGCCGCCTGCTGTTTTTGCAGGCGTTTCAGGAACACCGTCATTTCCTTGACGGCCTGCAAGTCGCCTTGCTGTTGGGCCACCGTCATACCGGTGGTCCAGGCGGCTTGCGCGTCGTCCAGCCGGCCCAGCTGGTGCAAGGCCTTGCCCAGCAGCTTCCAGGCGGCGGAATAGCCCGGTTGCTGCGCGGTGGCTTGCGCCAGATGCAGGGCCGCTTGCTGCGCGTCATGCTCTTTCAGGCAGGCATCTCCCAAGCCAAAGCGCAGCAGGGCGTTGTCGCGCCCCTGCGCCAGCAGTTTTTCCAGTTTTTCACGCATGTCCGGCCTCGTCAATATACAAGTTTGTTCTTGCATATTAACGCTTCCACCTGCCAGTAACAAGGCGGTGTTCAGCCGGCCACATCCACCACCAGCTTGCCGCGCGCTGCCAGACACCGTTACGCCGATGTGAACGGTCGTCAAGCCCACGGCCAAGGTGCCAGTGTCCGTGGAGTTCTTGGCGCAGATTTTCCATGAAATCTTTAATGAGAATTGATTATCAATTATAATGCAAGCCTATTGCATTGAATTGCCCATTGTCAGGAATCCCATGTCCGTGTTTTACCGCCGCCCCGTGGCGCTTTTGCTTGCCGTCGCCTCTCCCCTGGTGCTGGCGGCTGACCCTGCCGCCGACAAGCCCGCTGCGCTGGATGTCGTCGCCGTCAAGGCCGAGCGCCAGCACTACCGCAGCCTGTCGGCCACGGGCGCCACCAAGACGGATGCCTTGCTGATGGACTTGCCGCAAAGCGTGCGCGTGCTCACCGGCGACTTGCTGCGCGACGCGGGCGTGACGACCCTGGCCGGCGCGCTGGACCTGGCCAGCGGCATTGCGAAGCAAAGTCCGCTGGGCGGCCTGTGGGACAGCTATGCCATGCGCGGCTTCACGGGCGACCCGAATTTCGGTTCCGACTACATGGTCAACGGTTTCAGTTCCAGCCGCGGCTATAACGGCATGCGCGACGGCGGCAATACGCAGGAGGTGGAAGTGCTGAAAGGCCCCGCTTCGGCCCTGTATGGCAGGGGCGAGCCGGGCGGCACGGTAAACATCACGACGAAAAAGCCCAAGTTCGTGCCCGAGTACAGCGCCGATGTGTCGCTGGGCAGTTTCCAGACGCGCCGCGCCGCCGCCGACTTGACGGGGCCGTTGAGCGGCACTATCGCCTACCGCCTCAACGCGGCGCATGAAGAGGGGCACAGCTTCCGCGATACCTTGAAGGTCGAACGCAGCCTGTTTTCGCCTTCCTTCCTCTGGCTGCTGGGCGAACACACGACCGTGTCGTATGAAATCGAAGCGGTGCGGCAGCGCGCGCCGTTCGACCGGGGCGTGGTGGCCGTCAATGGCCAGCTGGGACTTGTCCCCGTCTCGCGCTTCCTGGGCGAACCGGGCGACGGACCCATGACGGTCAAGTCGCTGGGGCAGCAGCTGTTCCTCCACCACGCGCTGTCCGACGACTGGACGGTGCAGGCGGGCGTTTCTTACCGCGACAGCGAACTGACCGGCTATTCGACCGAGGCGAACAAGCTGCTTGCCGATGGCCGCACCCTGAACCGCCAGCGCCGCCACCGCGATTTTTCGGCCACCGACGCGTCGGCCCGCGTCGAGTTGCTGGGCAAGTTCAGGACGGGGGGCCTGGCGCACGAGGTGCTGGCCGGTGTCGACGCCTATCATTTCGACGACCACCGGGTGCAGCTGCGGCGCAATCCCTCGGCAGCAAATGCCTATGCCATCGATATCTTCCATCCCGCGTATGGCGGCAAGGCCGATCCGCTAGCCCTGTCCATCGATACGCAGGAAGGGCAAAGGGCGCGCGGCCTGTATGCGCAGGATCAGGTCGACCTGGGTGCGCAGTGGAAGGCGCTGGTCGGTGTGCGCCACGATACGTACACGCAGGACGTGACGAACAAGCGCCTGAATGTCAACAACCGCCAGTCGCTGTCGGCCACCAGCCCCCGCGCGGGACTCGTCTATCAACCGTCGAAAATGTGGTCCTTGTATGCGAGCGCGGCGAAGGGCTTCCGACCCAACAGCGGCATCAGCATCGCCAACCAGGCTTTCCCGGCCGAGCGCAGCCGCTCGTATGAGCTGGGCGCGAAGCTGGAAACGGGCAAGCTGACGGGCACCGTGGCCGTGTACGACATCCGCAAGCACAATGTACTGACGACGAATCCCGCCAACACGGACTTCGCCATCGCGGCGGGCGAAGTGGGCAGCCGTGGCGTGGAGCTCGACGTGTCGGGCGAAGTGGCGCGCGGCTTGCGCGTCTCGGGCGCCTATGCGTACACGGACGCCACCGTCACGCGCGGCGACAATACGATCGTGACGGGCAGCCGCTTCGCCAACGTGCCGCGCCACAGCGCCAATGTCCTCGCCACGCAGCGGTTCGCGCTGGGTACGGGCACGGCCAGCGTGGGCGGCGGCGTGCAGTACGTGGGCGAGCGCCTGGGCGACGTCGCCGTCAGCAGCAGTTTTACCCTGCCGGCCTACACGACGGCCAAATTGCTGGCCTCGTATTCGCCCAACGCCAAACTGCGCCTGGCCTTGAACGTGGAAAACCTGTTCAACCGCAGCTACTATGCGAGTTCCTATAGTCAGCTGTGGGTGGCGCCGGGGGCCGAGCGCACGCTGACCCTGAATGCGCACTACCGTTTTTAAGCTATCACCATGACATCGACTTCTTCTGCTACCCTGCGCGCCCGCATCGCCGTCATCGACGTATTGCGCGGCCTCGTCATGCTGATCATGCTGTTTGACCATGTGCGTGAAACCGTCTTTTTACATCACCAGGTGAGCGACCCGATGGAGGCGGCCAGCGTCGATCCGGCCCTGTTCTTCACCCGCCTGGCGGCTCACGTGTGCGCACCCATGTTCGTCTTTTTGACGGGTTTGTCCGCCTGGCTGTACGCGCATCCGGCGGCCGGACCCCGCAGCGCCAGTGGTTTCCTGTTCAAGCGGGGCTTGCTGCTGGTGCTGCTGGAACTGGTGTTCGTCAACTTCGCCTGGAGCGGGGCGTTTCCGCCGGCCGTGCTGTATCTGCAGGTGATCTGGGTCATCGGCCTGGCCATGATGGCGCTGGCCGTGCTGCACCGGCTGCCATTGAAGGTGCTGGCGCTGCTGGGCGTGGCGATCATCGCGGGGCAGCATCTGTTCACGGGACTGCGCGCGGAAGAGGGCAGCTTTGCCTATTACGCGCTGACGGTGCTGCTGCAACGGGGTTACCTGGTGGCGGACGGCGCCATGAAGATCAAGGTCAGCTATCCGCTGCTGCCATGGATAGGCGTGATCGTGCTCGGCTATGTGGCCGGGCCCCTGTATGCGCGCGGCCGGTCTGTCGAAGGACGGCACCGCCTGTTGCTGGCGCTGGGCGGCGGCAGTTTGCTGCTGCTGGCCGTGCTGCGCGGTTTGAATCTCTATGGTGAAACCCTGCCCTGGGTGGCGGGCGACACGGCCTTGCGCACGGCCATGAGCGTGCTGAACTTCACCAAGTATCCGCCGTCGCTGGATTTCCTGCTGTTCACCCTGGGCCTGGGTTTGCTGGGTCTGGCCTGGCTGGAAAGCGTCGATAACTGGTTCACGCGGGCGTGCGCCACCTTTGGCGGCGCGCCCATGTTTTACTATCTGCTGCATTTATACCTGCTGCTGGCCATCGGCCTCGCCTTGACGGCCGTACTGGGCGTTAACCACGGTGCCCGCTATGGCGTCGAGCACATCTGGCAAGTGTGGCTGATCGCGCTGGCCCTGATGCCCGTGCTGTACTTTCCCTGTCGCGCGTTTGCCCACTACAAGCGCACTTCGCAACGGGCGTGGGTGCGTTATTTCTGAAGCATGCCTACTTGCAGTACAGCCTGTCGATGCTGTGGCTGGACGCCAGGTAATGCCGCGTCTGCCACGCAATCGCCACGCGGTAGGCGCACGGCGGATCGAGCGCCACGTTGACGGGGAAGCCGCCATTGTTGCCCGATAAATGCGGTCCGCCCGCGCCGCCGCGGAACAGATAGTTGCTCGGTGGCGGCGGTGGGGTAAAGCTGGCGGCCGGCAGCGGTGGCGGCGGATGCTGGATGCCGTTGTTGTTGGAAATCGTGATATTGAAAAAGCGCAAATGCGGATGGTCGATCGTGTACAGGATATGCACGAGGCCGCCCGCGATGGGGTTGCAGGCATTGCTGCGCAGCTCTTCCAGGTCCAGCGCCACGATGACGGGCGAATTGTCGAAGACGATGGAGTCGAGCCCGTCCGTCGCCACCTGCGCCAGGCTGATGCCGTCGCGCACTTCGAAGCCCAGGCGGTAGCGGCGTATCGGTTCGCTCTCGGCCGCCGTCAGGCTGCGGCCCGCGTCGAGGATGGGCAAGCCGCCCGGCAACTTGGCCGGATGCAGGCTGGTGATGGCCGGCGTATTCACCGTCAGTAAATCAAACGTGCGCAGGAAGATGTTGGGCGCCACGTTGACGACGGCCGTCGTGCCGTCGCGCATGTCCACCGTGACGGGCTTGCCGTCCACCCGTATCCAGCCGCCCGCTTGCAGATCGCCCGCATCGATGATGACGGGTGCCGAATCGGCGAGGCCCAGGCCATTCGTATAAAACACATAACCGACATGCGTGCCCAGGATTTGCGTCAACGGCGCCAGGCTGGCCGGCGCCACCGTGGGCAGCGCCGTGGGATCGTCCGTGCCGCCGGGCCAGGACCATTCGCTGATCAGGAAACGGTATTCGAGCGGGTTGGCGGGGATGGCGCTGTTGCGCAGCGGACAATTACCCTTCAGGGTGACGCCGCCGGCGAAGACATACGAGGCGCCCGCGCCGCCCGCATAGCCTTGCGGGGAAAAGCCCGCCAGCGAGGGAAACGGGTGGATGTCGAAGATTTCCACCTGTTGCCAGTGCGGTACGCCTTCCACGTCGGGCGGCAAGACTTCTTTCGAGCACAATTCCACGCAGAAACAGTGGCCCACGTTTTCCCGGCCCGGCTGGCGCCCGTTGGCCTGCGTTTCCGACAGGATGGTCACGCTGCCCAGCTGCGCCGTGAAATACACGTCGGGGCCGCTGGCGAACTCCACATTGATGAAGGGCGAGAAGGGCGTCAAGGTGAAGTCGGACGTCAGGTAATCGATGCGGAAGCGTCCGCCGGCATCGGTGATCGCCTGGCCCAGCGCGTCGTCCTGCAGCCAGTCGGCGTCGAACGCCCGCACGGTGGCGCCGGCGATCGGCGCATGCGGTGCATCGCAGGTGCGCAGCCGGCCGCAGATGGTCCAGGCGCCGAAGCGGGCGCGCACCAGGCACCAGAAGCGTTGCGGCAGGCAATAGTTCCAGACGGCGAGGAAATCATTGTCGGCCTGGCGCCAGCGCGGCTGGAGCGTGGTGATGGAAAACTGCAGCGGCACGGGGTCTTTCGGCCCCGGTTTCAGATGCGGCACGGTAGGGCACAGGATATCGACTTCGACGGCCTCGCCCTGGTAATCGCCTGCCAGGGTAAAACTGTAGTTGCCATCGTCGTCCGTGCGCGTTTCGGCCAGCAGGAAGGGCGCTTTCGCCTGCACTTCCTCGTCCGTGAGGATGGCGAAGGTTTCCTTGGCGCTGGCCACGGCCAGGGCCGTGACGTTTTGCGACGCGCGCGGCCGGTACAGGCGCACGATGACGTGGGATAAGGCTTCAGGACACTCGGCGCAGATCAAGCCGCACAGCTTGCCTCGCAGGATATAGGCCATGATGGTTCCCTTGCTGATATGGACGGCGCGCCGCTCGCAATGGCGGCGCTGTTACCAAGCTAGCAAATGGGCCGCCGAAGGGCTTGATCTGGCTTAAACCTCGCGTATTATTTAATTAACGCCAGCACTTCGCGGAAACGCGGATGCTTGCAGTCGCGCAACCACTCGAAGGCCAGCATCTCGACCGTCACCAGGTGGGCGCCCAGCTTGTCCAGGCGGGCCAGCGCCGCGTCGCGGCTGGCGGCCTGGCGCGAACCGACGGCGTCGATGGCGATGCTCACGTCATAGCCGCGTTCCAGCAGGCCGATGGCCGTCTGCAGCATGCACACATGGGCTTCGCAACCGGTGACGACGATCTGTCTGCGCCCGGTGGGTAGCATGTCCTGCAAGCCATCAGAACAGGCGCCGAAATGCGTCTTGTGCAAGGTCCGTTCGCACAGGGCGGCGATCTCTTCCACGTTCGGCCCCAGCCCCTGGCGGTTCTGTTCCGTGCCCAGCACGGGCACGTCGAGCAGGCGGGCGATCGTCGCCAGGCGCAGGTTTTGTGCCAGCACCAGGCCGGCATCGTGGATGGCCGGCATCAAGCGGCCTTGCAGGTCGACAATGACCAAAACGGCCTGGTTTGCATCCATCAGCATGGCGTTCTCCTTATTCATTTGTGGCGACAGTGTAGCGCGCAGTCAGCTTGGCCAGCTGGGCGTGGCCGTTTCGCCCATCAGGTAGGCGTGATTGAGGTCGATGGCGGTGCGCAAGTAGTTCCACAGGGCACTGACCCGGGCGATATTGCGCCGCTCGCTCGGCGAGATCATCCAGAAGGCGCGCAGCAGGTCGATCTCGCCATCGAGCACGGGCACCAGTTCGTTCGATTGCTGCGCCACGAAGCAGGGCAGGATCGCCAGCGCCTGGCCCGCGCGCGCCGCGTGGTACTGGGCAATGACGCTGGTGCTGCGAAACGCGCGCAGGGAATCGGGCGCCACGTTATCCATGTAGCGCAGCTCCGCGCTGAAGACCAGGTCGTCCACGTAGCCGATGATCGGGTGCTGCGCCAGCTGCGCCACGCTGGTGATCGGCGCGTGGCGCGCCAGGTAGGCTGGCGTGGCGTACAGTTTCAGGCGGTAGTCGGACAGCTTGGTCACGACATACGGCCCGGACAGGGGGCGCTCGATGGAAATGGCGACGTCCGCTTCGCGCTTGGACAGGCTGACGAAACGGGGCACGGCGATCAGGTCCACGCTGATGTGCGGGTAGCGGCTGCAAAACTGCGCCAGGTGGGGCGCCAGCACGATGGCGCCGAAGCCCTCGGTAGCGCCCAGGCGCACCTGGCCCGACAGCAGGCGATTGTGTTCGCCCAGTTCCTCGGTGGCGGCAAACACCGTGCTTTCCATGGCTTCCGCGTATTCCATCAGGCGGTGGCCTTCGGGCGTCAGCTGGTAACCCACGTAGTTGCGGTCGAACAGCTGCGTGCCCACCTGTTCCTCGAACTTGCGCATGCGCCGCGATACGGTGGAATGGTCGA
Source organism: Janthinobacterium sp. SUN176 (assembly GCF_030587335.1). Lineage (NCBI taxonomy): Bacteria > Pseudomonadati > Pseudomonadota > Betaproteobacteria > Burkholderiales > Oxalobacteraceae > Janthinobacterium > Janthinobacterium sp. SUN176. The sequence goes on from NZ_JAPWIA010000001.1 coordinate 837,816, forward strand.
TGCCCAGCTTTTTCGCCGCATCGACGAGACCGGCGCTGCGCGTCAGTTCCAGGAAGACCCGTACATTGTCCCAATCGAGCATGGCAAACCCCCTCTGTGCATTTTTGCAAAGGAATTATGCATTAATTTCACTTGAGCGCATATTTTTACACATGCAGAATGCAGATAAACATATAAGAAAACCCATCCACCTGGAGACACGCATGAAAAAAACCGTTCTGGCCATGGGCGCGCTGGCGCTCACCCTTTCCTTTGGCGGCGCGCACGCGCAGATTTCCGATGGCGTCGTCAAGGTGGGCATCCTGACCGACATGTCCGGGCCGTATTCGGCCATGGGCGGGCGCGGCTCCGTCGTCGCCAGCCAGATGGCTGTCGAGGATTGCCTGAAAGCCGAATGCAAGGGCATGAAGATCGAGATCCTCTCGGCCGACCATTTGAACAAGGCCGACATCGCCGCCTCCAAGGCGCGCGAATGGATAGACCGCGACAAGGTCGACGCCATCGCCGATCTCACCAATTCCTCGGTGGCCCTGTCCGTGCAAAAGCTCATGAAAGAAAAGGGCGGCATCGCCATGTTCAGTGGCCCTGCCACGGGACGCCTGACGAACGAGGATTGCTCGCCGAACGGTTTCCACTGGATGTTCGACACCTATTCGCAGGCGGCCGGCACGGCGGCGGCATTGACCAAGCTGGGGCAAAAATCCTGGTACTTCGTCACCGTCGATTACGCGTTCGGCCACTCGCTGGAAAAGGATGCCAGCGAAGTCGTCAAGCGCAACGGCGGCACGGTGCTGGGCGCCGTGCGCCATCCGCTGAACGCGTCCGATTTTTCGTCCTTCCTGGTGCAGGCGCAAGGGTCAAAAGCGCAGGTGATCGGCCTGGCCAACGGCGGCGCCGACACGGTATCGGCCATCAAGCAGGCGCGCGAGTTCCGCATCGGCAGCGGCAAGGACCAGCGCCTGGCCGCCTTGCTGGTGTTTCTCTCGGACGTGCACGCGCTGGGGCTGGAAACGGCCCAGGGCCTCGTCTACGCGGACGGCTTTTACTGGGATTACGATGACCGCAGCCGCGCGTTTGCGAAACGCTTTGAAGCGCTCAACAAGGGCGCCAAGCCGACCATGGTGCAGGCGGGCGTGTATTCCAGCGTCTACCACTACCTGAAATCGGTGGCGGCCGCGAAAAGCGACGATTCGAAGGTCGTCGCCCAGAAAATGCGCGAGCTGCCCATCAAGGATGCCGTCATGAACAACGCTTCCATCCGCCCCGACGGCCGCGTGATCCACGACATGTACCTGGTGCAGGTCAAAACCCCGGCCGAATCGAAGGGCGCATGGGACTACCTGAAAGTATTGTCCACCATTCCCGCCGACCAGGCGTTCAAGGCGATGGATGCGGCGGCGTGCAACCTGGTCAAGAAATAACCATCGAATACCTTACGGAGCCTCACATGAACCAAGCCCTCACTCACGCAGTCACCCCGGTCCCCGCCGTCCCCCTGCACATCGGCGGCAAGCACCACGCCTCGAGCAGCAGCGAATGGCGCGACGTCGTCAACCCGGCGACGCAGGAAATCGTCGCCAGGGTGCCGTTTTCCACGCCCGACGAAGTCAACCTGGCCGTCGCCACGGCCAAGGAAGCCTTTAAAACCTGGCGCAATACCCCGCTGGCGGCGCGCATGCGCATCATGCTCAAGTACCAGCACCTGATCCGCGAAAACATCGGCGCCCTGGCCGAACTGATCACGCGCGAACATGGCAAGACCTTGCCCGACGCGGAAGGGGAGGTCATGCGCGGCCTGGAAGTGGTGGAGCACGCGTGCTCGATCGCCACCCTGCAGCTGGGCGAAATCGCGGAAAACGCGGCCACGGGTGTCGATGTCTACAATATCTACCAGCCGCTGGGCGTGGGCGCCGGCATCACGGCCTTCAACTTCCCCGTCATGCTGCCGTGCTTCATGTTCCCGATTGCCATCGCCTGCGGCAATACGTTTGTCCTGAAACCGTCCGAGCAAGACCCGTCCTCGACCATGTACCTGGTCGAACTGATGTACCAGGCGGGCTTGCCGGCCGGCGTGCTGAACGTCGTGCATGGCGGCGCCGACGTCGTCAACATGCTGTGCGACCATCCCGACATCAAGGCCGTCTCCTTCATCGGTTCCACCCATGTGGGCACGCATGTGTACCGCCGCGCCAGCGAATCGGGCAAGCGCGCGCAATCGATGATGGGCGCGAAAAACCATTGCGTGGTGCTGGCCGACGCCAACAAGGAACAGGCGATCAATAACCTGATCGGCGCCGCCTTCGGCGCGGCCGGCCAGCGCTGCATGGCCAATTCTGTCGTCGTGCTGGTGGGCGAGGCCCGTTCCTGGCTGCCGGAAATCGTCGCCCGCTCGCAGGCCCTGAAAGTGGGGCCGGGCAGCGACCGCGATGCCGACCTGGGGCCGATGGTGTCGAAAGCAGCCATGCAGCGCGCGGAAAAGCTGATCCAGGCGGGCGTGGACGAAGGCGCGCAATTGCTGCTCGACGGCCGCGGCCACAAGGTGGCCGGCTACGAAGGCGGCAATTTCATGGGACCGACGATTTTCTCGAAGGTGGCAGCGTCGAATTCCGTCTACACGCAGGAAATCTTCGGCCCCGCCATGTGCGTGGTGGAGACGGACACCCTGGACCAGGCCATCGCCTTCATCAACGCCAACCCGAACGGCAACGGCACCTCGATCTTCACCTCGTCCGGCTGGGCGGGGCGCAAATTCCAGAACGAGATCGACGTGGGGCAGGTGGGCATCAACGTGGCCATTCCCGTACCCGTCGCGTATTTCAGTTTTACGGGGTCGCGCGCGTCGAAGCTGGGAGACCTGGGCCCGAACGGCAAACAGGCCCTGTACTTCTGGACGCAGACCAAGACCGTCACGGCGCGCTGGTTCGCCCCGGACGATGGCGGCAGCGGCGTCAATACCACCATCTCGATGAAATAAGGGGAAGGCCATGGGCACCAATATCGTTTTCATCGGCCTGGGCAACATGGGTTTGCCCATGGCGCAGAACCTCGTGCGGGCCGGCCATGCGGTGACGGGTTTCGACTTGCTGCCGGCCAGCGTGCGGCAATTCGCCGACGGCGGCGGCCTGGTCTCCGATGACCAGGCGGCGGCGATAGGCCAGGCCGACATCGTCATCACGATGCTGCCGGCCAGCCGCCACGTACTGGGTGCTTATTTGGGTAACCCTTTGGGGGACTCTGGCATCCTGGCGCAGGCGCGGCCCGGCACCCTGCTGATCGACTGTTCGACGATTTCCACCGAAGCGGCGCGCCAGGTGGGCCGCGCGGCGCAGGACAAGGGCATGCCGATGCTGGACGCGCCCGTGTCGGGCGGCACGGCGGGCGCCGCCAACGGCACGCTGACCTTCATGGTGGGCGGTGAAGAAGCCGCGCTGGCGGCGGCGCGGCCCTACCTGGACGTCATGGGCAAGGCGATTTTTCACGCGGGCGGCTCGGGTTGCGGCCAGACGGTCAAGATATGTAACAACATGCTGCTGGGGATACTCATGATCGGCACCAGCGAAGCGATACGCCTGGGCGTGGCCAATGGGCTGGACCCGAAGGTGGTGTCGGACGTGATGGCGAAAAGCTCGGGCCGCAACTGGACCCTGGAGGTCTACAACCCGTGCCCGGGCGTGGCCGAAAACGTGCCCGCGTCGCGCGGCTACACGGGGGGCTTTGGCGTCGATTTGATGCTGAAAGACCTGGGGCTGGCCGTGGAAAGCGCGCTGGCTAGCGGAGCGAGCGTGCCGCTGGGCGCCTTGTCGCGCAACCTATATAGTTTGCACAGCAAGGCAGGGGCGGGCGCGCTGGATTTTTCCAGCATTTATCAACTGCTGGGCGAGAAGGCTTAAGGCTGTTGCGCCTGCAGGGCCGCCAACTCGGCCCTGGCCTTTTCCAGCTTGCCTTCCAGCTTGGCGATCTTCTTCGGCTCCTTGTTCGCTTCCTGGGCCAGGCGCAGCGAACGCTCCGTCTGGTTCACCTTGGCTTGCGCCTTGACGATTTTCTTGTTGTGGCGCTCGATCAGGGTACTGTCGCGGCAGTGGGCGTTGACTTCGTCGAGCGCGCGCGTCAGGCCCGCGACCTTGTCGGACAGGCCCTGTTCCTGCGCCTGGTGCAATTCGCTGCGGATGCTTTCGCGCTTGGCGGCGCAGCCGGCCAGCTGGGTGTCGGCGGCGCTGGCGCCCACGGAGGCTGCGGCCAGCAGCAGGGTCAAGGCGGTTGTGGCGAGGCGGTTCATGGCATTCCTGTGTAAGTGGTGGGCTCGTGCAATGTAAGCCTGCCGGCTTGCCCTGTCAAACTTCTTGTGCAGTGCGCGCCTGTCTGGCATGGCATCGGCTACCATGCGTGTTTTCTTCTTCCCGACACCTTCGCATGCCCAAGAAACTCCTCTTGCTGATTCCTTTCCTGCTGCCGTTGCCGCTCCTGGCCCAGACCCCGCCCACCTTGCTCGACCTGCAGCTGCTCGCCATCAAGGTCAGGGCGGATGCGGCTAGTCATAGCCCGGAAAGCATCGCCGAATTTGAGCAGGCACGGCGCGTGGCGGAAACGGGCGACGTGGAGGCGCAGCTGGACCTGGCGCGCATGCTGCAGCTGGGCGTCGGCACGCCGCAGGATACGGCACAGTCGATGGCCTGGATACGCAAGTCGGCCGAAGGCGGCTATGCGCCGGCGCAGGCGGCCATGGGGGTGGCCTACACCTTGGGCGGCAAGGTGCCCATCGACCGCGTGCAGGGCGAATACTGGCTGCGCCGGGGCGTGGCGCAGGGCGATGCAGAGGCGCAAACCATCCTGGCGATGGAATACATCGATGGCGACAGCAGTGCCGAAGAGCAGGCGCTGGCCATCACCTGGCTGAAGGCGGCGGCGAACGAGCAGCACTTTGTGCCCGCCTACAATGCGCTGGGCGAGCACCTGATGCGCGCAGCCGTCGATGAACAAGATCGCGGCGAGGCTTTCCACTGGTATTACAGATCGGCGCGTGAAAAGGAGCCGGCCGGCATGCGCAACCTGGCCCGCGCACATGAACTGGGCTTGGGCGTGGCGCAGTCGGACAAGTGGGCCCTGGTCTGGTACGAGCGGGCCGGATGGAGCGGCGACGTGCCCGCCATGCGGCGCATGATCGAGGTATATGTCAAAGGCGAACTGGGAGAACAGGCGAATGCCGAAGACGCGGCCGAATGGCGCGGTAAGCTGGCAGAGAAGGAAAACAAATGAAGACCATCCTGTTGGTATTGAGCTTGGCCCTGGCGCAGCCAGCGTCCACCAACGCACCGCGCCAGCATCCGGCGCTGGTCGAATTCGATATGTCCGGCCTCGATGACATGCGCGCAAGGGTGCGGGCCGTGGTCGACCGTCCTGCCGACCTGTCGCCGGACAAGGTCGCCGCCTTCGGGAAGGCGCGCCTGGCCGCGGAAGGGGGGAATGCGGCTGCCCAGCTGGAGCTGGCGCAGATGCTGCACGGCGGCGAAGGCACGCCGCGCGACGTCGACGCCGGCCTGGCGTGGATGCGGAAATCGGCCGCAGGCGGCTATGGCCCGGCGCAGGCTTTCCTGGGTGTGGCCTACACGCTGGGGCAGGGCATGGCCATCGACCGCAAGCTGGGCGAATACTGGTCGCGCAAGGGCGCCGCGCAAGGCGTGGAGCTGGCCAACTTCACGCTGGCCATGCACTATGAAAATATCCGCAGCAGCCCGGAAGAACAGGCGCACGCGCTGCACTGGCTGAAGTTCTATGCGGAAAACGGCTTCATCCCCGCCTACAATGAAATCGGCTACCGCCTGATGATGACGGCGCAGGACGAGGCGCAGCGCAAGCAGGCATTCACCTGGTACATGCGGGCGGCCAAGGCGCTCGATCCCTCCGGTTTGAACAATGTGGCGTACTCGTATGAAGTGGGGCAGGGCGCGCCGCAGAGCGACGAGGCGGCCCTGGGCTGGTATGAAATGGCCGCCATCGCCAAAAGTCCGCCCGGCCAGACGGGTTTCGCGCGGCTGCTGGAGCAGGGCCGGGGCGGCCCGACCCGGCAAGGGCCGGCGCCCAAGCCCTTCGCGCTGTACCTGCTGGCGGCGAAGCAGGGCGACCTGGAAGCCATCGAACGGCTGGTCAAGGTGTACGATAGGGGCGAGCTGGAACAGGCGGCCGACCCCGCGCAAGCGGCCCTGTGGCGCGAAAAACTCAGGCTGGCCAAGACTCCCTGAGCGGGCATGACGGCGCGGGGACGGCATGCTATCATCATTGTTATCGATAACAATATCATGAGAGACCCATGAATCCCGATTTCCGCTCCAGGGACATGCTCGAAAAGCATATCCAGCACACGATGCACTTTTATCACCCGCGCGCGTTTGACCCGAGCGGCGGCTTTTATCACTTCTTCCTCGATGACGGCACGGTGTACGACGCCAGTACGCGTCACCTGGTCAGCAGCACGCGCTTCATCTTCAATTACGCCATGGCGTACCGCCACTTCGGCGATGACGCTTACCAGGCGGCCCTGCGCCACGGCGTGGCCTTCCTGCGCGACGTGCACCGCGACCCGGCCACGGGCGGCTACGCCTGGCAACTGTCCTGGAAAGACGGCGTCAAGACGGTGGAAGACGGCGCCAATCACTGCTACGGCCTGGCTTTCGTGCTGCTGGCCTATGCGCATGCCTTGCAAGCTGGCGTGACGGAAGCGCGCGCGTATCTGGACGAGACCTTCGAATTGATGGAGCAGCGCTTCTGGCTGCCCGGACACGGCCTGTATGCGGACGTGGCCAGTGCCGACTGGTCCACCCTGGACGGCTACCGGGGTCAGAACGCCAATATGCACGCTTGCGAAGCCATGCTGGCCGCGTTCGAGGCGACGGGCGAAGCGAGATATCTGCACCGCGCCGAAACCCTGGCGCACAACATCACGGTCCGTCAGGCGGGTCTGGCGAACAGCATGATCTGGGAGCACTACAAGCCCGACTGGTCGATCGACTGGGACTATAACCTGCACGACAAGAGCAATATCTTCCGTCCGTGGGGCTACCAGCCCGGCCATTTCACGGAATGGGCCAAGCTGCTGTTGATCATGGAGCGCCACAGCCGGTTCATGGCCGGCCCATCGGACTGGCTGCTGCCGCGTGCGCGCGCCCTGTACGACACGGCGCTGGCCAAGGCCTGGGATGGCGAACATGGCGGCATCCACTACGGTTTCGGCCCGCAGGACGAGATCTGCGACGGCGACAAATACTTCTGGGTGCAGGCGGAAAGCTTCGCGGCGGCCGCCGTGCTGGCCGTGCGCACGGGCGACGAGGCTTACTGGCATAGCTACGACAAGATCTGGGACTACAGCTGGACGCACTTCGTCGACCATGAACACGGCGCCTGGTACCGCATCCTGACGCCTGAAAATCAAAAAATCAGCAACGAGAAAAGCCCGGCCGGCAAGACCGATTACCACACCATGGGCGCCTGCTATGAAGTGCTGAACGTGATCGGCGGTGCAGTATGAGCGCCGCCAATTTCCCACGCTTTGTGTCGGCCGGCGAAGCGCTGACGGACATGCTGCGCACGGGCGCCGACTCCTGGAACAGCCAGGTGGGCGGTTCGACCTGGAACGTGGCGCGCGTGATGGCGCGCCTGGGCGTGCCCAGCGCCTTTGCGGGCGGCGTCAGCCTGGACGTCTTCGGCGACGCTCTGGCGCAGGCGACCGGGGCGGCGGGCCTGGACATGCGCTTCCTGCAGCGCCATGCGAAGTCGCCGCTGCTGGCCATCGTGCATGAACTGCATCCGCCTACCTATTACTTCATCGGCGACGACAGCGCCGACCTGCATTTCGACGCGTCGCTCTTGCCGGCCGGCTGGATGCAGGGGGCGCAATGGGTGCATTTCGGCGGCATCAGCCTGGCGCGCGAACCGCTGGCGGGCAAGTTGGTGGCGCTGGCGCAGGAACTGAAGGCGGCTGGCGTGAAGATCAGCTACGACCCGAATTTCCGCATCATGATGGATGAACGCTACGACGCCACCTTGCGCCGCATGACGCAGCTGGCCGACGTGATCAAGGTGTCGGACGAAGACCTGGCGGGCCTGTTCCGCCATGACGACATCGATGGCGCGTTTGCCACCCTGCGCAGCTGGAATCCGCAAGCCACGTATTTGTATACGCGCGGCGCGCAAGGCGCGGCGCTGTATCGGGGCGAGCAGACATGGCAGGCGGCGCCGCCCGTCATCGAGGTGGTCGATTCGGTGGGGGCGGGCGACGCCAGCATCGGCGGCTTGCTGTACAGCCTGATGTACCGGCCCGAGGCCGATGGCGGCCAGCATTTGCGCTTTGCCGTCGCGGCGGGCGCGGGCGCCTGCCTGGCGGCCGGTGGCGCGCCCCCTTCGGTGGAACTGGTGGAGTCGCTGGTGCAGCGCACTGTGGTGCGCTAAGTGGCGCTCGACGGGTTGGTGGGGGCAGTCACTTCGCGCCCGGAATGTGCCCGACCGGAGCACATTCCCCCGTCGACGCCCGCGCCATCAAGGTGAACGCCATCAAATGATGCGTGGCGGGCGCCGTTTCTCCGGCGCGGCGTTGGCGGATTTCGTCGATGACGAGATTGACGGCGGCGCGCGCCATGTCGGCGATGGGCTGGTGGATGGTGCTCAGCTCGGGCCAGACCGTGGTGGCGACGGGCGTGTCGTCGAAGCCGCACACGCTCAATTCCGTCGGTACCTGCAAGCCCATGCCGTGCGCCACGGCCAGGGTGGCGGCGGCCATGTCGTCGTTGCTGGCGAAGATGGCGCTGGGATGCGGCGCTTGCGCCAGCAGCTGGCGCGCCGCGTCGAGACCCGAACGATACGTAAAGTAACCTTGCGCCACCCTGTGCGGCGCTACCCGCAAACCCGCTTCCCGCATGGCGTCCTCGAAAGCCTGGCGGCGCAGCAGGGCGGGCGTGTGCGCCGGATCGCCCTCGATGAAGCCGATGTCGCGGTGGCCCAGCGCGAGCAAATGGCGCGTCATGGCCAGCGCGCCCTCGTAATCGTCGATGCGTACGGCCGAAACGCCGGGCGAGGGGCGCGCCGTGGCCACGGCGATGGCGGGGATACCCATCCGGTTCAATTGCGCCAGCACTTCCGGCGAATCGCACAGGGGCGGCGGCACGAGGATGCCGTCCACGCCGGCCGCCACCAGGCAATCGATGCCGGCGCGCTGGCTGTCCAGGTCTTCGCAGCGTTCCAGCAGCAACTGGCCGCCGCCCTGGCGGCATTGATCCATGGCGCCAACTAAAAATTCGCTGAGGAAGGCCGCACTCGGATTGCTGTACAACAGGCCGATGCGCAGGGTGCCCGTGCGCGCCGCCCTGGCCGCCAAGTTGGGCTGGTAGTGCAGGCTGGCGACCGCCGCCTCGACCTTGTCGCGCGTGGCCGCGCTGACGCTGGCGCGCCCGTTGATCACGCGCGACACCGTCATGGCCGACACGCCGGCCACGCGCGCCACGTCGTGCACGGTGGCGCCGCTGGCGGCGTCGGAGGAGGTGGGGGCGGCGTGCGCCGCCTTATTCGAGGTGGCCACCGAATTTCAGCTTGCCGCTGATGCGCATGCCATGCAATTGCCCCTCTTCCAGTTCGGCGGCGCTGGTGCGCTGCGCCGTGTCGCGCCGCGCCAATCCCACGGACAGGATATCGAGCATCATCAGCTGCAGCAGGCGCACGATCATGGGCACGAAATTGAGGTTACCTTCCGGGTGGTTCAAGGTCAGCAGCACGTCGGCCAGCTTGGCCAGCGGCGAACCGCTGGCCGTGATCGCCAGCACGCGCGCGCCGCAGCCTTGCGCCACCTTGACGGTGCGCAGCAGGTCGGGCAGGGCGCCGGAACGGGAAATGACCAGCGCCACGTCGCCTGGCTTGAGCATGGCGGCGCTCATTTCCTGCGCCTGCGGGTCGGCAAAGAAGCTGCTGACGATGCCCAGGTTGAGCAATTTGTGCTGCATGTCGTCGGCCACCACGCGGGCGCTGCCCACGGCCAGCAATTCCACGCGCTGCGCGCCGCGCAGCAGTTCGATGGCGGCCGTCAGCGCTTTGACGTCGAGCATGTCGCGCAGGGCCAGCGCGGCCGAGGCGTTATTGCCCAGCACCTTGCGCGCCAGTTCGGCGTCGGAATCCGAGATCTCCACGTGGCAGTGGGCCACCGTGATGGCGCCGCCCGTCAGGCCGGACGCCAGCTTCAATTTGAAGTCGGCCAGGCCCTGCACGCCGATCGAGCGGCAAAAGCGCATCACGGTCGGCTGGCTCACGCCGACGCGCTGGGCGATTTCGGCAATCGGCAGGGTCAGCATGGCGTTCGGCTCCTTCAAGACCCAGTCGGCCACCTTGCACTCCGAGGGGCTCATCCTGCCGCGCGCCTGGCGCACGGATTCGAGCACGGGCGCGCCGGAATGGGCGCGCTTGAGCTTTTGCGCCAGGATGGCGGCGATGCCGAGGAAAGTCGGCAGTTCGGCCGTGATCAGAAAGGTGGGAATCTGCGCCAGGTATTCGTTCAGGCGGCCCTTTTGCTCGAAGCGGGCGCGGAACTGCGACTGTTCGAACAGGGGCCCCAGGCGCGGCACGATGCCCCCGCCTATATAGATGCCGCCCAGCGCGCCCAGGGTCATGGCCACGTTGCCAGCGATGGAGCCGAGGATGGCGCAGAAGCAGTCCACCGCTTCGAGGCACACGTCGCATTCATTGTTCAGGGCGCGGCTGGTGATTTCGGCTGCCAGCAGCGGCAGCGCATCGGGCTTGCCGGCGCGCTCGGACAGGGCGCGGTAGATCAGTTCCAGGCCGCGCCCGGAAGCGAGGCGTTCGGCCGAGACGTGCGACAGTTCGCGCCAGGCGAAGGACAGCACGTCCATCTCGCGCTGGTCGCAGGGCGCGAAGCTGACGTGGCCCCCTTCGCTGCCCAGCGCGATCCAGCGGTCTTCGGCGGGGATCATGCCCGACACGCCCAGGCCTGTGCCCGAACCGAGCAGGCCGATGACGCTGTCGGCGCGCGCCATGCCGCCGCCGATCTGCAGGCGCTGGTCGGGCCGCAGATAGGGCAGGGCCATGGCCAGCGCCGTGAAGTCATTCACCACCAGCAGGGTGTCGAGGCCCAGCGTGGCGCGCATGGCCTCGATCGAGAAGAACCAGTGATGGTTCATCATGCGGATATTGTCGTCGTCGATGGGATTGGCGATGGCGATGGCCGCATGGCGCACGCGCGCCGAACCGGCGGCGCGCGCTTCGCTGCTATCCATATAGGCGGTGATGGCGTCGAGCAGCGACGCGTAGTCGTCGCAGGGCAGCACGGCGACCGCTTCCAGGTGGCCCTGGCGCGTTTCGAGCACGAAGCGGGCGTTGGTGCCGCCGATGTCGGCCAGCAAGCGCGGCCCTTCACTGAAACGCTCCGCCGGATCGCTGCCTGCTACTTCCATTTTTTCATCTATTTTCATGGCGGTGCCTAGTCTCGTCTGCGTGCGCTGTCTTGGCGGCGCACTGTCGTTATGGCAAAAACCAAGGATTTTAATTCGTATACGTGCCGCGTGCCGAAAAATGCGGGACGCCTGCATAAATGCTTGTCCGCAGTGCCGGAAACGGGCGGCGCCGGCGGAAAAAACAGGGCAGTCAACGCGCCTGTCGGTACGCAAATAAAGTGTCGCAGAGTAGTCGTAGGATTACAACATAATATGTTGATATTTGTTCGTAGTATAGTTACTATGTCCCTGCTGGAAAGAATTCTGGCCAGTACATTCGGCCACGAATGACTAGATAAAAAATAAATTACTGAGGAGACTTACCATGCTGCATCGCACCATGTTGAAGGCCGTGTTGAAAACGCTGCCAGCTGCCATCGTCTTAGCCATCGCCAGCGGTTCCGCTGCCGCCGACCCGATGTACCCATCCGATTCCGAAGGCTTCCACGGCTACCTGCGCGCCGGCGCTGGCAGCAATACATCGGGCGACGGAGGTTCGCAAGGCTGCTTCGGCCTGGGTGGCAATACCATGAAATACCGTCTGGGCAATGAGTGCGACGCCTATACGGAATTCGGCTACACCAAGTCCATCGCCAAGTCCGGCGGCGTGAACTACCTGGCCACCATCTGGGTCAACGCTTATGCGCCAAACTCGGATTTCGGCGACAACAAGCTGGGCATCGTCAAGGCCTACGTCGAAGCGCAGGGACTCGATTTCCTGAACGGCGGCACGGCCTGGATCGGTAAACGCTTCTACTACCGTCCTGACATCCACATGTTGGACTTGCAATACATCAATATGAACGGCACGGGGGCCGGCCTGGACCGCATTCCTGCTGGTCCTGGTAAATTCTCGTATGCCTTCTTCAAGGACAACGATTTCAATAAGTTCGATGACAGCCTCGGCACGATCAGCGGCAAGCCGGGCGCCTTGCTCGGCACCCGTTCGGCCGTGCGCCAGAACTTCATCTACGGCGAGATTCCCGTCAATGAAAACGGCACGCTGGACCTGGCCGCGACCTACATCATCGGTGAAGGCAAGGATAACGACTTGTACGGCAAGAAACACAATGGCTGGCAGCTGTCGGCCTTCCACCGTCAAGGTAAAGTGTTTGGCGGCGGCAACACCTTCGGCGTGCAGTACGGCGTCGGTCCCGGCACGGGCAAGGGCGCGCAGTTCGGCGCTTCGGGCGACACCAGTTTCGGTTCGGACGTGAAACGCACGCGTATCTTCAATGACATGGCGATCCAGCCGATGGCCAACTTCGGCATGGAATTCGTTGCCCTGTGGCAAAAAGACGAGTCGAACGCCAACGGTTCCTCGACCTGGACCTCGGTTGGCGTGCGCCCTGTGTACGCATTCACCGACAACTTCAAGCTGGTGGGCGAACTGGGCACGGACCGCGTGACGCAAGCGGGCGGCCTGCCGGCCAAGCGCCTGACCAAGCTGACCATCGCGCCGACGATCTCGGCCGGTCCTGGCCTGTGGTCGCGTCCTGAACTGCGCGCTTTCGTGACCTACGGCAAATGGAACGATGCGGCCACCGCCTCGGTCAATGCGTCGAACAACGGCGGCCCGATCTACAACAACAATACCAGCGGCACCTCTTACGGTTTCCAAGTGGAAACCTGGTTCTAAACACCGAACCAAACCTGCTGCGCGGCGCGCTTTGCGGCCTGCGATGCTCACCGTGCTCTAGCACGGTTGCGCTTCTTAGCCACAAATCACTGCCGCTCGCGACGGTTTTGTTCAGTGTTGATGTTTGTAATGCAGATCAACCTGGCGCATCCTTCGCGGATGCGTTTTTGGCGCCGTCCCGTGATATAAATGCAATGTAGTCGTTTCATGGATCACGGCGCCGTCTTTACACCAAGATGATGCCCGTTTGCAAGCGGGTCTGAGCACAAGAGCGCCGGTACAGGCGCAGATTTCACCTTTTTCGGCCCCCGTATGCCGAAGCCCCCTAAAAGCTTGATCAAAAAAGGAATGTGGAGATGAAACTGAAATTCAAGATTACCCAACTGGCCGCGTTGACCACCCTGGCATTCGCCGGCAGCGCCTTTGCGACCGACGTGGAAGTGTTGCACTACTGGACCTCCGGCGGCGAAGCGAAGTCCGTGGGCCAGTTGCAGCAAATCGTGAAGGAAAGCGGCTTCGGCTGGAAAGACTTCGCCGTGGCCGGTGGCGCTGGCGAAAACGCCGCGACCGCGCTGAAAACCCGCGTCATTTCCGGCAACCCGCCAACGGCCGCCCAGATCAAGGGCCCGTCGATCCAGGAGTGGGGCGCGGAAGGCGTGCTGGCCAATATCGATGATGCCGCCATTCCAGGCAAATGGGATGCCGTGCTGCCGAAAGTCGTCGCCGACATCATGAAATACAAGGGCCACTACGTTGCCGCCCCTGTCAACGTCCACCGCGTCAACTGGATGTGGGTCAACCCGGAAGTGCTGAAAAAAGCCGGCGTGGCCACCACCCCGACCACCTGGGATGCGTTCTTCGACGCGGCCGAGAAAATCAAGAAATCGGGCGGCATCGCGATCGCCCACGGCGGCCAGCCATGGCAGGACGCCACCGTGTTTGAATCCGTCGCGCTGGGCGTGGGCGGCACGGAATTCTACAAGAAGGCCATCCTCAAGCTGGACCAGAAGGAATTGACCGGCCCGACCATGCTCAAGGTGTTCGACACCCTGGGCAAGGTGAAGACCTACATCGACAAGGATGCGGCAGGCCGCGACTGGAACCTGGCGACCGCCATGGTCATCAACAACAAGGCCGGCTTCCAGTTCATGGGCGACTGGGCCAAGGGCGAGTTCACGGCCGCAGGCAAGGTGCCGGGCAAGGACTACCTGTGCGTGGCCGCTCCTGGCACGGACAAGGCCTACACCTTCAACATCGATTCGTTTGCCATGTTCACGCAAAAGGATGCGAATGCGAAGAAAGGACAGATCGCCCTGGCCAACGCCATCATGAATCCGAAGTTCCAGTCGATCTTCAACCTGAACAAGGGTTCCATCCCCGTGCGTTCCGGCGTATCGAAGGACAAGTTTGACGCTTGCGCCCTGAAATCGATGGAAGACATGGACGCCACCAACAAGAACGGCGGCCTGGTGCCATCGTTCGCCCACGGCATGGCGCTGGCATCGGCCACGCAAGGCGCCGTGACCGACGTCATCGCCAAGTTCATGAACACCAACATGAGCTCGAAAGACGCGGTTGCTGCATTGGCCAAAGCGGCAAAAGTGAAGTAATCACGACGGCGCCGGCACTCCCGCCGGCGCCCTCTGCATCGCATGCATCGCAGGCGTCCGCCCTGGCATTCGTCCAGGCCGGCGCCACACGCAGTTCTACTTCTACGGCTGTCCTATGTCCATACGCAAGCAATTCGACCGATGGATACCGCAGATGGTGCTGGGCCCCACGCTCATCGCCAGCTTGGTATTCGTCTATGGTTTTATCTTTTTGACCGGTTGGCTGTCGCTGACCGAATCGCGGCTGATGCCGAACTACGAGTTCGCCGGCCTGGTGCAATACGTCGAGCTGTTCGACAACGAGCGCTGGTGGACCTCGCTCAAGAACCTCGGCATCTTCGGTGTCCTGTTCATCGGTTGCAGCATCGCCATCGGCCTGTTCCTGGCCATCCTGCTGGACCAGAAAATCCGCGCCGAAGGCGCGCTGCGCGCCATCTACCTGTATCCGATGGCGCTGTCCTTCATCGTCACCGGCACGGCGTGGAAATGGATGCTCAATCCCAGCCTGGGCCTGGAAAAGGTCATGCACGACTGGGGCTGGACCTCGTTTACCTTCGACTGGCTGGTCAATTCCGACATGGCCATCTACACGGTGGTGATCGCCGGCGTGTGGCAATCGTCGGGCTTCGTCATGGCGCTGTTCCTGGCGGGCCTGCGCGGCATCGATGATGAAATCATCAAGGCGGCGCAAGTCGATGGCGCATCCCTGCCGACGATCTACTGGCGCATCGTGATTCCCGCCATGCGTCCCGTGTTCTTCAGCGTGCTGCTGATCCTCGCGCATATCGCCATCAAGAGCTTCGACCTGGTCATCGCACTGACGGCTGGCGGACCTGGCAATTCGTCGTCCGTGCCGGCCATCTTCATGTACCAGTTTTCCTTCACCCGCGGCCAGCTGGGCCTGGGCTCGGCATCGGCAATGATGATGCTGGCCACCATCGTGGCCGTGCTCGTGCCGCTGATGTACCTGGAAACGCGCAGCGCAAAGGCGATGAGATGACACCTACACGCAATAATCGCCTCACCCTCGGACGGGTGGTTGTATATCTGCTGCTGATCCTGTTTGCGGTGTACTACATCGTGCCCCTGTACGTGACCCTGTCGACGTCGTTCAAGTCGCTCGACGAGATCCGCAGCGGCAACCTGCTGGCACTGCCGCATGTGTGGCAGTTCGATTCCTGGTCCAAGGCCTGGTCCTCGGCCTGCACGGGCGTCACCTGCGACGGCATGCAGCCGTTCTTCTGGAACTCGATCAAGATGGTGATTCCCGCCGTGCTGATCTCGACCTTCCTGGGCGCCTTCAACGGCTACGTGTTCGCGCACTGGCGCTTCCGCGGTTCGGAAATCCTGTTTGCCGCCTTGCTGGTGGGCTGCTTCATTCCGTTCCAGGTGGTGATCCTGCCGATGGCGCGCCTGCTGGGCGAATTCGGCCTGGCCAATACGACTACCGGCCTGGTCTTCGTGCACGTGGTGTATGGCACGGCGTTCACGACCCTGTTCTTCCGTAACTACTATATCGGCGTGCCGGAAGAATTGATCAAGGCGGCCCGCATCGACGGCGCCGGCTTCTTCTTGATCTTCCGCAAGATCGTGCTGCCGATTTCGGGTCCGATTTTCGTCGTCTGCATCATCTGGCAATTCACGCAGATCTGGAACGACTTCCTGTTCGGTATCGTCTTCGCCAGCGGCGATTCGCAGCCGATCACGGTGGGCTTGAACAACCTGGTCAACACGTCCACGGGCGTGAAGGAATACAACGTCAACATGGCGGCCGCGGTGATTGCCGCGCTGCCGACCCTGCTGGTCTATCTGGTCGCAGGCCGTTATTTTGTGCGCGGTCTGACCGCAGGCGCAGTCAAAGGTTAAGGAAAGAATATGTCCAGTTTATCGATACGCAGCATCCGCAAGGTGTACACGAATGGCGTCGAAGTCCTCAAGGGCATCGACATCGAGATCAAGGATGGCCAGTTCCTGATCCTCGTCGGCGGCTCCGGCTCCGGCAAGTCGACCTTGCTCAACATGGTGGCCGGCCTGGAAAGCGTCACTTCCGGCGAAATCCTCATCGACGGCAAGGTGGTCAACGACCTGCCGCCGAAGGACCGCGACATCGCCATGGTGTTCCAGTCGTATGCGCTGTACCCGTCGATGACGGTGCGCGAAAACATCGCGTTCGGCTTGAACGTGAAAAAAGTGCCGAAGGCGGAGCAGGAGGAAATCGTCGCCCGCGTCGCCGAAACCCTGCAGATCACGCACTTGCTGGACCGCCGCCCGGCGCAGCTGTCCGGTGGCCAGCGCCAACGGGTCGCCATGGGCCGCGCCATTTCGCGCAAGCCGTCGCTGTTCCTGTTCGACGAACCGCTGTCGAACCTGGACGCCAAGCTGCGCGTGGAAATGCGCGCCGAGATCAAGCTGCTGCACCAGCGCCTGAAGGCCACCATCGTCTACGTCACGCATGACCAGATCGAAGCGATGACCATGGGCGATTTGATCGCCGTCATGAAGGATGGGGTGGTGCAGCAACTGGGCACGCCGCAGGAAATCTACGATAATCCGGCGAATTTGTTCGTGGCCGGCTTCATCGGCTCGCCATCGATGAACTTCATCACCGTCAAGCCCGTCGTCGAAGGCAATGAGGTGTTTGTCGCCATCGAGAACGCAGGCAAGAGCATGCGCCTGGCCCTGCCGTTCGCCACCGACAAGCTGCGCAGCTATGCGGGCCGCGACGTGATCCTGGGCGTGCGCCCGGAGCAGATCACGGACATGAGCAGCGCGCACGGCGACGTGGGCCAGGAACTGGGTTGCCTGATCGACCTGGTCGAGCCGACCGGCCCGGATACGCTGCTGACGACGCGCCTGAACGGTGCCGCCGTGACTTGCCGCACGCATCCGCGCGAAGCCGTGCTGCCAGGACAGACGATGCAGCTGTCGTTCAACCTGTCGAAAGCGGCCCTGTTCGATCCGGAGAATGGTGAACGCATCGCGTAAGCGACGTTGCCCATAAAAACGGCCCGCCTGTCAGCTGACAGGCGGGCCGTTGTCGTTTGCGCCGCCGAGATTATTTCGGCAGCGCTTTCTTGTAGGCGATGGAGTAGCTCAGCTTGCCCGTCGGCGTGACCAGGTCGTCCAGCGCGGCCTGGCTGAAGACGCCCGTCCAGCCCAGGGTTTGCGCCGTCACGCCGCGGCTGACGATATCGTTCGCCTTCAGGCCCGCCATCGCCGTCGATGCGCTCTTGATGGTGGCCATGTAGCTGGCAACGTCGCGCGTGTCGGTCTTGGCCAGGTCGATGCCGGGCTGCGTGCGCAGCCAGTCGGCCCAGTAGAATTCGAGGAATTCCGTGGCCGTCGATGGCACCACGTAGCCGGCGTCGCGCGTGAAGTAGACGAGCGAGCGGTACGGGTCGTTGCCCAGCGACTTCAAACCGATGGACGCGGGCAGCTGGCTGGTGGCGATGGCCTTGTTGCCGCCATCCTTCAGCCAGACCTTGTTGACCTTCTTCATCTGCGCCCAGAAATCGTATTCACTGAGCTTGCTGAAATTGTCCGTCACCTTGACCCACACTTTCAACTGCAGGTTCTGGCCATTGTCGGCATCCCGGAAGGCGCTGAACGTGTGGTGGCCGTCCGTCAGGTACAGGGTGCCGTTCGGGCCGATGACGACCGTCTTCATGTCGCCCGGCTTGGTGCCCACGGCGGACTTGCACTGGAACGCGGCCGGTGGATTGCTCAGGGTGGCGCCGGCCACGTTGGCCGTCTTGCTCACCACATCGTCCTGGCCGTTGGCTTCGCACAGTTCGGCGAATTTCTTCGGCTTGTTGGTCTTGGCCATGACCAGGTCTTCCGCGCCGTAGCGGCCCAGCTTGTAGTAGATCTGATCGTAGCCGACGGCTGGCTGCGTGGGATGCAGTTCGTCGAGCGACACTTGCAGGAAGACGGGCGCCGCATCGGTGCCGGCAACCGTGGCGGCCAGTACTTGCTGGCGCGCGCTGAGCACGGGCGGCGTTTCCAGCACGCTCTTGCCGGTGGCGAGCGGCGCGCCGCCATCGATGATTTGCGCGACGATGCTGCCGCTGGCATTGACGATGTCGATATCCGTGCCGCTCTGTTTTACCTGCAGGTTGTCGAGCAGGACGTCAGCCGGATCCTTGCTGTTCGGCGTCAGGGCGCCATTGACGAAGTCGTAGTTGGCCGCCATGCCCAGGGTTTGCAGGGGCGCCGCCAGGGCCGTGCCCAGCTGCGTCTGCGCCGTTTGCAGCCTGGCCGCATCGATGGCGGCCAGGCTGGCGGGAGACGCGCTCGAGGGGATGCTGCCCAGCAGCTGCATGGCGATGACGGAGGTGAGCGGCGTCAGGTTGACGGCGCTTTCCTTCAGCGACAGCGCGTACAGGGTGGTGCCGCCTGCCGGCGTGACGGAGACGAGGAAGGGCGCCTTCGCCGCAGCAGCCAGGGTGATGGCCACTTTGCCTGTCGCGTCCGTGGTGCCGCTGCCGACGACATTCTTGCCGGCGTCGAGCACGGAGACGGAAGCATTCGCCACGGCCTTGCCGGTGGCCGCTACCACGTTCAGGGTGCGTGCCGGGGTGACGGGATCCACCGGGGCGACGGGCGCCGTGGTGTCGCGATAGTCTGTGCCGCCACAGGCGGCCAGGCTGGCGCCCAGTGCGAGGGCGATGGCAATCGATAAGGTACTGCGGCGGATGCTGTGCTTGTACATGGTGTCCCGTGATGTCGGCCTGAAAAGTGCCGACATGCTAGCGGGCGCAGATGTCAGGATGATGACACGCCTGGATGTTACTGACGCAGCAGCGACTTGCGGTAGTCGATGGCGTAGCCCAGCTTGCCCTTGTCTTCGGTCAGTTCGTCGAACGCTGCGTGGTCGACTTTGCGCAGGGCGCCAAGGTCCGCCGCGCGCTTGCCGCCGCTGACGAGCTCCGCCGGTTGCAGCGCCACCATCGCCTGCGCCGCCAGCAGGATGGTGCTGGCATACACGGCGGGATCGAGCAGGTCGACACGCGCCAGGTCCAGCGCCGGTTTGCGGCGCAGCCAGTCGGCCCAGTAGAATTCGAGAAATTCCGTGGCCTGGCCGGGCGGCTTGTAGCCGATCTCGCGCGTAAAGTACACGAGCGAGCGGTAGGGATCGTCGCCCAGGGATGCGAGGCCGATGGCGGACGGCAACTGCTGCGGCGTGATGGCCTGGTTCCGGCCGTTTTTCAGCCATACCTTGTTTTCCGCGCGCATGCGGGCCCAGAAGGCCGTTTCGCCCAGCGCGCTGAAATTATCGCTGACCTTGACCCACACCTTGAGTTGGTGGTTGCGCCCGTCATCGGCATCCCAGAAAGTTGAAAACGTGTGGTGGCCATCGGTCAGGTACAAGGTGCCGCGCGGGCCGATGACGACAGTCTTCATGTCGTCGGGACGGCTGCCCACGGCTGCCTTGCAGCGGTAGCCGGGCGGTGGCGTGGCCAAGGTGGCGCCGGCGACATTGGCCGTGCCGGGCAAGACGTCGCCCTGGCCATTGGCTTCGCACAGGTCGGCGAATTTCTTTGGCTTGGCGATGTCGGCGATATGTTTTTCTTCGGCCGCATAGCGTCCCAGCTTGTAGTACACCTGGTCGTAGCCGATGGCCGGCTGGGTCGGATGCAGTTCATCGAGGCGCACCTGCAGGATGCGCGGATGGGCGGCGCTGCCCGTGACGGTCGCCATCAGCGCCTGCTGGCGCGCACTGAGGGCGGGCGCGACGGCAGCATCGCGGGCCAGTGCCGGCGGCAGGAAGGCTGCAAGGCAGGCCAGGGCCAGCAGCAGGGCGGGGATGCGGGAAAGAATCCGGTTCATTGCCTGTGTCTCCAATCGATACAGTATGGATGACGCCAGGCGCCGTGGTTTGATGCCGCGCAGGAGTGGTTCACATCGCTGGGCGCCGTCAGCGGCCCAGCATGCGCAGGCAGGCGTCGGCCACGTCGGCGGCGAAGGCGCTGCTGTCCTGTAACTGTGCGGCGATGGCGTCGTCCGTTACGCCATGCACGGCCGAGTAAATCATCAGGGCCGCCAGGCGCGGCTGCGGCAAAGGCCAGGTGCCGGCCGCCGCGCCGCCCGCCAGGATGGCGCCCAGCTGGGCCAGGATGGCGTTCTTGTCGGGATTGTCCGCGGGGGCGATGCCGATGCTGCGCCGGTGGCTCGTGTAGACGATGTCGTGCAATTGCCAGGTGCGCAGGTAAGTGGCCACATTCGCCTGCACCCACGCGCGCAGCCGGCCTTCCCAGTCGCCGGGCATGCACAGGTCGACGGCCGTTTCCAGGCTGGCCAGGAAGTGCTGCGTATAGCGTCCGGCCAGCGCCGCCAGCATCTCGTGCTTGGATGGAAAATAGTGATAGAACGTGCCTTTCGCCACGCCGGCCAGGGTGGTGATGTCGCTGACGGTGGTCGCTTCCACGCCCTTGTCGAGAAACAGGCGCTCGGCGGCGGCCATCAATTCATCGAGGCGCACTTCGGCAGGCTTGGTGCGCGGGCGAACGGGGGCCGGCGCGGCGGCGGCATCGGGCAGGGCGGGGTTGGCGTGTCGTGTCGTGGTCATGCGCCCAGTATAAGTGAAGCGCGGGCGTCGCCCAAGCGTCCGCGTGCACACGATTAGCTTTTAATTGACCGACGGTCAGTCGATGGTTATGATGAAGGCGAACTCATGAATTGGAGACACGCCATGCAGCGCTATCGCCGCGCGGCCCTGGTGGCCGCCGCCTACCTGGGCACTTTTCTCGCCTCGCTCGACATCAGCATCGTCAATGTGGCTTTGCCCACCCTGCAAACGGCGCTGGCGACGGATATGGCGGGTTTGCAGTGGGTGGTCAACACCTATGCGCTGTGCCTGTCGGCCTGCATGCTGTCCGCCGGACCGCTGGGCGACCGGCATGGGCACAAGCGCATCTGGCTGCTGGGCGTGGCCCTGTTTACGGCCGGTTCGCTGCTGTGCGCCCTGGCGGCCGGCCTGCCGCTGCTGCTGGCGGGCCGGGCCGTGCAGGGCATCGCGGGGGCCTTGCTGATTCCCGGCGCCATGCCGATATTGAGCCACGCGTTTGCCGACCCGCGCGAACGGGCGCACGTGATCGGCGGCTGGTCGGCTTTCAGCGCGCTGGCGCTGATCCTGGGACCGCTGCTGGGCGGCATGCTGCTGGAGGCCACGGGCTGGCAAAGCATCTTCCTGATCAACCTGCCGCTGGGAGTGCTGGCCGTGCTGCTGGGCGCCTGGGGCATGACGGAACGCCATTACCGGGAACAGGCGACGCTGGACCGGACGGGACAGGTGCTCAGCATCGTCTGGCTCGGTGCGCTCACCTACGGCTTGATCGCGCTGGGCGAGGTGGACGGACCGGGCGGCATGGCTGCCTGGCCATCGCTGGGCGTGGCGCTGCTGGCCTTCGTCGCCTTCCTGGCTGTCGAAGCGCGCGCGCCACGTCCCCTGTTGCCCTTGCGGCTGTTTTGCGACCGGACCTTTGCGTTGATCAACCTGGCGTCGCTGGTGCTGGGGTTTGCCTGCTACAGCAGCCTGTTCTTTTTCTCGCTGTACCTGCAGCAAATCCAGGGCTGGCCGGCGGGCGCCAGCGGCTGGCGCATGTTGCCGCAGTTCGCAGCCATGGGCGTCGTTTCCCTCTGTTTCGGCCGCCTCAGCCGCCATTTGTCGCTGCGGCGAATGATGCTGGCTGGCTATGTGCTGGCGGGTCTGGTGCTGCTGGCGACGGCGACCTTGGCGCCGCGGACGCCCTACGCCATCGTCGGCAGCCTGTTCGGCTTGCTGGGCCTGGCGATGGGCCTGGCCGTGCCGGCCACCGGTTTGCTGGTGATGGCATCCGTGCGTGGCGAGCAAGCCGCCATGGCTTCGGCCATCATGAATGCCTTGCGCCAGGCGGGCATGACCCTGGGCGTGGCAGTGCTGGGTAGCGTGATGAGCTTGCGCGCCGCCGCTTTGCTGGAGCGGGCGGGGCAGGTTGCCGCCCTGGCAGCCGGTTTTCAGCTGGCCATGCTGCTGGCGGGGCTGGCGTGCCTGGCCGTGGCCTTGCCGCTGTACTGGCTGCCGCCGAAGTAAGGCTTATGCCTGCAAATGGCTGGGCACGCGCGGCGACGACATCAGGTCGCGGAAGGCGGCCCAGTGCTCGGCGCGCGTCGCGCCCTGGCGTTCCACATACGCTTTCGCCATGTTCTGGCCCAGGTTGTAATTGATGACGTACGCGCCCATGGCGTCGTAGAACTGCAGGCGCTGCGCGGATTTTTCGGCCGGGTACAGGCGCACGTTGACCAGCCATTCCAGCGCTTCTTCGCGGGTCAGGCTGCCTTCGAGATACTGGCGCGCGATGTCGTTGTCGGCGTAGCCTAGCTTGGCCAGCAACTGGTTCAGCTGTGCGTAGCGGGGCGCCAGCGCCGGATCGAGGCCGGCCAGCGGGTACAGCACCTGCTGTTCGAATGCCAGCCGTTCTGCATCCGTAAAACTCAGTTCGATGCCGTAATTGGCCGTGCCTTCGGCGATCAACGATTGCGGAGAGTACAGCGGATAGATGCAGTATTCCATCCAGCTCTTGCCGCGTACCAGGTCGCGTTCGAGCAGCACGTTGTAGACGTGGTGACCGGGATACGCTTCGTGGCAGCCGAGATCGACCGCGCGGTCGATATACACGGGCAAGTCGGTATTGATCTGGATCACGCTCTGGTAGTTACCCTTGTACCAGTTGTAGCCGCTCCACGGCTTGTCGGTGACGAATTCCAGCACGAAATCCTCGCCTTCGGGCAGGGCGATGTACTGCAAGGTGCGTTCGCGGCCCGCGCGGATGGCCGCATCCATGACGGCGCGCAGCTTGTCGGCGGGAATGATAAGTTGCGCGCGCAAGGCGTTGACCCGGTCGCTGACCGTGCCGTCGCCAGGCAGCAGGGCATCGATCTGCGCCACCAGCTCTGCGTAATATGCGCGGCTGTGGTGGGGCGAGACGGCGTCGTACAGGCGCGCGCTTTCCGTATCGAAATCCAGGCGTGTGCCTTGCAGCATGTCCGCCTTGGCCAGCACGGCTTGCAATTGCTTGCGCAGGTTGAGGGCGCGCAGGCAAGAGGCGTCGGCCAGCAGGGCCAGCGCCGCGTTTGCGCCATCTTTGATATCGCTCAAACTCTGCAGCTGTTTGACCGCTGCGGCCTGCCACGCGGGCGGGCCGTAATACGCGTCGACATACGAGGCATCGTGCTGGCCCATGGCCAGGACCAGCTTGACGTAGCGTTCGGCCACGTCGGTGAGGGAAGGGGAGTTGCTGTCGTTGTTGCTCATGGAGGCAGGGTTCTTCACGGTTGGACAGCGCCTATTGTATAGCGCAATCAGCCAGACGTGAGGCACGGTCGGGCGACATCATTTCCCTATAACAATGAGCGAAAGGCATCTTGATGTAGCTCAGTGAACCTGGCATTCGTGGCCTGTGTGAGCGGGTTTGGTAGCAAGATGGCGTGGTCTTCTTTTTTACATGTACACGTGATTTTCTCCTTGATCTTTCTTCGTTTATGGACGAATATGATGTATGAGATCCGGCACTACCTGACGTCATCGGGCAGGGATTTATATACGGAATGGCTGAAGCGCCAGCGCGACAACACGGCCAGGGTGGCCATCGTGCGCCGCGTGCTGCGTATGATTCCTGGCAATTTTGGCGACCACAAGTTTTGCCACGACGGCGTGTGGGAGTTGCGCATCGATGTGGGGGCCGGCTACCGTATCTACTATGCCATTGCCGGCGAACAGATCATTTTATTGCTGTGCGGTGGCGACAAGCGCACGCAACCGAAAGATATCGAGTACGCCTGTGCCTGCTGGCACGACTGGAAGGAGAGGGGACATGAGAGAGAACATGAACGAGGACATCCGCAAACCACCAAGAGACCGCTCGCATGACGAAGCGATGGCTGAGCTGTACCGCGACGATCCCGCCTTCGCCCTGGAATTGATCAACAATATCCTCGTCGATGGCGACCATGGCGAACTGCTGGCCGTGCTGCGCCAGCTGACGCGCGCCTTTGGCGGCGTGCCGGCCGTGGCACAGGCGGCCAAGCTCAACCCTACCCAGCTGTACCGCACCCTGTCGCCCGAAGGCAATCCCTCACTGAGCACCTTGACGGCCATCCTCGATGCCATGGGCTTGCGGCTGGCCGTGGAACCCAAGCAACCGTTTCCTGCGCCGGCTGCCTGAGTCCACTGGCAGCTTAAAACTCGACGGGCCGCGCTTCGCGCATCGCTTGCGTCATGGCCAGGCCGATGCGCGTCGCTTCCGTCGCGTCGTGCAAGGTCAAGGACAAGGTGCGCCGGCCCAGCGCCGCATCCGTAAACTCCTGCGCCTCGATCAAAAAGGCGTCGGCGAAGCGGGCATAGAAGTCCGGCGTGCATTCATTGCGCACGCCATGCGCATCCGAAATTTCCACCCTGTTCAGGCGCGGATTGCTGCCCACGGCCAGGCGGCCGCCCGTACCGAACACTTCCGTCAGGGTTTCATGGCCATGCGCCATGGTGCGCGACGCCATGAAGCTGGCCATGCTGCCATCGCTAAACTCCACCGTTGCCAGGCCATTGTCGACGTCGCCGAACGCTTGCAAGCCCGTGTGGATGGCGTTGGTGCCGCTGGCGTAAACGCGTTTGGGCACGGGATTGCCCAGCAGCCAGCGCGCCAGGTCGATATCGTGCACGCTGCAGTCGAGGAAGATGCCACCGCTGGTGGGGGCGAAGCGCATGAAGGCGCCGCTGGGATCGTTCTGGTCGCAGGTTTGCGAACGCACCAGATAGGGCTTGCCGATCAGGCCTTGCGTGATCTTTTGCTGCGCGTCATGGTAGCTGGCGTCGAAACGGCGCACGAAGCCGATCATGACGGTCAGCTGCGGGTGGCGCGCCGCTTCCGCTTCCACCTTCAGGCAGTCGGCCAGGTCCAGCGACAGCGGTTTCTCGCAAAATACGTGCTTGCCGGCACGCAGGGCGGCGATGATCTGGTCCGCATGCAGCGACGTGGGCGTGACGAGGAAGACGGCGTCCAGGCCAGGGTGGGCCAGCAGGGCGTCGTAGTCGGCATAGCCGGTGGCGATGCCGAGCGTGCTGGCGGCCCAGTCCAGTTCCGCTTGCACGGGACTGCAGGCGGCCACGACTTCGGCATTCGGCACGCGCTGCGCCAGGTTGATGGCGTGGCGCTGGCCCAGCCGGCCCAGGCCGACGATGCCGACTTTTAATGTTGGGGATGACATGGTGTCTCCAGATTTTTTATTGTTGTTTATAAAGTTACGACGCCAGGGTCACGACACGACCCTCGCGCCACGACAAGGTGGCCGCCTCGGCCAGTTCCAGTGCCTTCAAGCCATCGTGCACGGTGGTGCGCAGCGGCGTGCCGTGGGTGAGGGCGTCAAAGAAGTGCGCCATTTCCTGCGCGTAGGCCACGCGATAACGTTCCAGGAAGAAATCTTCCGGCTTGTCCACGCTGACGTTCACGGAACCATAGGCCGTCACTTCCGTCGGCTTGTGGTTGCCTGCCTGCAGCATACCAGCGCTGCCCAGCACTTCGAAGCGCTGGTCGTAGCCGTAGGCGGCGCGGCGCGAAGCATTGATCTGGCACAAACGTCCCTTGGCCGTGCGGATGGTGACGACGGCCGTGTCCAGGTCGCCTGCCTCGCCGATGGCGGGGTCGACCAGGCAGCTGCCCGTGGCGTGCACGCTGACGGCTTCATCGTCGAGTATCCAGCGGAAAATGTCGAAATCGTGGATCAGCATATCCTTGAAGATGCCGCCCGAGACCTTGATGTAGCTCACGGGCGGCGGGCCGGGATCGCGGCTGGTGACGACCAGCAATTCGGGCGTGCCGATCTCGCCCGCTTCGATGCGCGTCTTGACGGCGTTGAAGGTCGGGTCGTAGCGGCGCTGGAAACCCAGCATGCACAGCACTTTCGCTTCCTTGACGGCGGCGGCGCAGGCGCGCGCGCGGTCGATGGTCAGGTCGACGGGTTTTTCGCAAAAGATGGCCTTGCCGGCGGCGGCCGAGTGCAGGATCAGGTCCGCGTGCGTATCCGTGCTGGAAGCGATGACGACGGCCTTGATGGCCGGGTCGGCCAGCGCCGCTTCCACAGTTGCGCTGCTGCCGCCGTGCAAGCCGGCAAGGGCGGCGGCCGCTTCCTGGTTGACGTCGACCACGTACTTGAACTGCACGCCGGGTTGGGCAGCCAGGTTGGCCGCGTGGATTTTGCCGATGCGTCCGGCGCCGAACAACGCTACTTCAATCATCATGTTCTCCTGGGGTGTGGATTTCTTCGATGTCGAGCTCTAATTTGTATGCCAGCGCGATGAACAGCGCCTGGCACAGGCAGATGGTGCTGGTCAGCGAGCGGAAGGCGAAGGCGCTGCCCTCGGTGACGGTGAGCAGCGCGTCGGCGGCCCGCGCGAGCGGGGCCAGCTTGCTGTCGGTAATCACGAGGACCTTGGCGCCCTTGTCTTGCGCCGCCTTGATGCACTGCTGGGTTTCCTTGCCGTAAGGCGAGAAACTGATGGCGATCGCCACATCGCGTTCGCGCACGCTGCGCATCTGTTCGCGGTGCATGCCGCCCAGTCCGCTAATCAGGTGCACGCGCTTGTCCGTGTGTTCCAGCGCGTAGGCGATGTAGGAGGCGATCGGAAAGGACCGGCGCACGCCGATCACATAGATGTTTTCTGCTTTTAACAGCAGGTTGACGGCTGCTTCCAGCTGCGCGTCGTCGAGGCCGGCCGCCAGGTCGTCGAGGCCGGCGCGGCTGGCGCCGACGAATTCGCGCGTCAGGTCGCCTGCGCTGAGGGCGGCGTCGCGCGTGGAAATGAGCTTGCGGATGCGCTGCTGGTAGTCGGGCGTGGCGCCGGCCTGGTCCGTGTACGCCTGGCGGAACACGTCCTGCATTTCCGAAAAGCCCGTATAGCCGAAGCGCTGCGCGAAGCGCACGATGGCGGACGGCTGCACGTCGCAGGCGGCCGCGATGTCGCTGATGCGTTCGAGCATCAGGCTGGCCCGGTGTTTTTCAATGTATTGCGCGATGACTTTCAGCTGGCGCGACAGGTTGTCGTACTCGGCGGCAATGTGCTGCATCAGCTGTTCGATGGGGGCGGTGGCTGCCATGGTGTTTTCCTCGGTTGCTTGCTGGGCCGCGCAACATGATTGCGGCGGCTGGTTCTGGCGAGAATTATAGGAGTGAATCCGGAAAATAGAAATGATTTTCTATTTAAATTTATTTTGAAAATTTTATTGCATTTGTCTTTTTTGTGGCCTAAGCTGTGCGCAGTGCATCGGGTCTTGCCGGTTTTCCGGCTCCCCGCTGACACGCGACAAAAGCTGGCAACTATAAAAATTAATCCTTCAAGGAGACATTCATGCAAAGCAATAAGCGTAAGGGATTTCTGAAGCACCTGGCCGTGCTGGGCCTTGGCCTGGGACTGGGTCTGGGCATGAGCGCCAGCCACGCGGCAGGCGAGAAATTCGTGCTGATCAGCCATGCGCCCGATTCCGATTCCTGGTGGAATACGATTAAAAATTCCGTCAAGCAAGCAGGCGAAGACTTCAATGTCACCGTCGACTACCGCAATCCACCGAACGGCGACCTGGCCGACATGGCGCGCCTGGTCGAGCAATCGGCTGCCCGCAACTACGACGGCGTGATCGTCAGCATCGCCGACTTCAGCGTGCTGCAAAAACCGCTGGGCCTTGTTGCTGCCAAGAAGATTCCGTTTGTCACGATCAATTCGGGCACCCTGACGCAAAGCGAGCAGCTGGGCGCCGTGATGCACGTGGGCCAGCCTGAATACGAGGCAGGCAAGGGCGCCGGCGAAAAAGCCAAGGCGGCCGGCATCAAGTCCTTCGTTTGCGTCAACCACTACGCGACGAATCCGTCGTCATTCGAGCGCTGCCGCGGCTTTGCCGAAGCCATCGGCGTCGATTTCAAGGCTGCCACCCTGGATGCGGGCGAAGATCCGACCACCATCGAAAGCAAGTTGAGCGCCTACCTGCGCAACAACCCGAAAACCCAGGCCGTGCTGGCGCTGGGCCCCACCTCGGCCCACGCTTCGCTGAAGGCCCTGGAAAAAATGGGTTTGAAGGGCAAGATGTGGTTCGCTACGTTCGACCTGTCCGATGAAATCTCGAAGGGCATCAAGGATGGCAGCATCCAGTTCGCCATCGACCAGCAACCTTACCTGCAAGGCTATATCCCCGTTGCCGTGCTGGCCATCATGAAGCAGGACAAGACCACGGACCTGGCCAAGGTGCGCGAAAAGCTGATCAATAACGCCAAATTCAAGGCGCGCCTGGCCGAGTACGGCCTGGCACCATCGTATGGCCCGCGCCATATCGGTTCCGGTCCTGGTTATGTCACCAAGGACAATATCGGCAAGGTAGAGAAGTACGCCGGCCAGTTCCGTTAAGCACCCGCTTTTCAGTTCAATCAAGACCTTAGTCGTTGTCCCCGCGCGCAGGCCATGCTTGCCGGCGCGCGGGTCCTGCCGCCCTGGAATTGCTGTCGAGGCTGGTAGGTTGCTATAAAACAAGGGAGACATAGCATGAGTACCGTGAAATTAAGCGTGGAGCAGGGTGGCATGGCCACCTCGGGCACGCCACCGCAAAAGCAGGGCGTTGATGAGCGCGTGGGGCAGGTCAGCTGGCTCAAGCGGCTGTTCAGCCGCCCGGAATTCGCCTCGATCTCGGGCGCCATCCTGGTGTTCGCCTTCTTTATCCTGACGGCCGGCGACTCCGGCATGTTCAACCTCGACGGCGTGATCAACTGGGCGCAAGTGGCCGCCTACCTGGGTATCATCGCCATCGGTGCCTGCGTATTGATGATCGCCGGCGAATTCGACCTGTCGATCGGCTCCATGATCGGCTTTGCCGGCATGATGATCGCCATCCCTTCCGTCTATTTCCACTGGCCCGTGTGGGCCGCCATCCTGTTCGCCTTTGCCGGTTCGATGGCGCTGGGCTGGCTCAACGGCTACCTGGTCATCAAGACGCGCTTGCCTTCGTTTATCGTCACCCTGGCCTTCCTGTTCATCCTGCGCGGCCTGACTCTGGCCCTGTCCATCATGTTTGCCAACCGCACCATCGTCAGCGGCATCGGCGCGCTGGCCGCCGACGACTGGCTGGCCATGACCCTGTTCCATGGCGAAGTGGGCACGTCGCTGTTCGCCTGGATGGCCAAGGCGGGCTGGATCACGGCGCTCGACAATGGCGCGCCGCTGGTCAAGGGCATCCCCAAGGTCATCGTCTGGTGGGCCGGCCTGGCGCTGGTGTCCGGCTTCGTCCTGGCCCGCACCCGCATCGGCAACTGGATCTTCGCTGTCGGCGGCGACGCCAACGCGGCCAAGAACGTGGGCGTGCCCGTGAAAACCATCAAGGTATCGCTGTTTGTCTTCACGGCGTTCTGCGCCTGCCTGTTTGCCACGCTGCAAGTATTTGACGTGGGTTCGGCTGCCGCCGACCGCGGCATGCAAAAGGAATTCGAAGCCATCATCGCGGCCGTCATCGGCGGCGCCTTGCTGACGGGCGGCTACGGTTCCGTCGTCGGCGCCTGCTTCGGCGCGCTGATCTTCGGCGTGGTACAGATCGGCATTACTTATACCAATATCAATTCGGACTGGTTCCGTGTCTTCCTCGGCGTCATGCTGCTGATCGCGGTACTGTTCAACAACTTTGTCCGTGCCCGTGTCACGGAAGCGAGATAAGCCATGAGCGAATACATCCTTGCGCTGGAAAACATCAGCAAACGTTTCGGCTCCGTCATCGCCCTGCAAAACGTTACCCTGCGCCTGAAACCGGGTGAAGTGCATTGCTTGCTTGGTGATAACGGCGCCGGCAAGTCGACCCTGATCAAGACCTTGGCCGGCGTGCACCGGCCCACCAGCGGCGAGTATCTGGTTGACGGCAAGCCCGTCAGCTTCAATTCGCCGAAGGAAGCGCTCGACCTGGGCGTGGCCACCGTCTACCAGGACCTGGCGCTGGTGCCATTGCTGTCCGTGGCGCGCAATTTCTTCATGGGCCGCGAACCGATCCGGAAAATGTTCGGCGTGCTGCCCGTGATGGATATGGAATATGCGGCCACCACGGCGCGCGACAAGCTGGCCGAAATGGGCATCATGGTGCGCGACCCGCACCAGGCCGTGGGCACCATGTCGGGCGGCGAGCGGCAATGCCTGGCCATTGCCCGCGCCATCCACTTCGGCGCGCGCGTGCTGATCCTCGATGAGCCGACGGCGGCCTTGGGCGTGAAACAGTCGTTCAATGTGTTGAAACTGATCTACAAGGCGCGCGAACGGGGCTTGTCCGTGATCTTTATTACCCACAATGTGCACCATGCCTACCCAGTGGGCGACTCGTTCACCCTCTTGAACCGGGGCAAATCGCTGGGCACTTACACCAAGGAAACTGTTTCCAAGGATGAAGTACTCGACATGATGGCGGGCGGTGCGGAAATGCAAACGCTGATGAGTGAACTCGACGGTGTCACGATTTAAGGATAACCATGAATAACCCGACACAATTTGCCCAGGGCCGCGCGCTGGACGTGATCTGCCTGGGTCGCCTGGCGGTGGACCTGTATGCGCAGCAGATCGGCAGCACCCTGGAAGACGCGACCAGTTTCGCCAAATACCTGGGCGGCTCATCGGCGAATATCGCCTTCGGCACGGCCCGCCTGGGCTTGAAGTCCGCCATGCTGTCGAAAGTGGGCGACGACCACATGGGCCGTTTCTTGACGGACACCTTGGCGAAAGAGGGTTGCGACGTCAGCCATGTCGGCATCGACCGCGACCGCCTGACGGCGCTGGTGATGCTGGGCATCAAGGATAAAAACACCTTTCCCCTGATTTTCTACCGTGAAAACTGCGCCGACATGGCCATCGAGCCATCCGCCGTCGACGCCGCCTTTATTGCATCGAGCAAGGCGCTGTTGATCACCGGCACGCATTTTTCGACGGCTGCCATGCACGCCGTCAGCACGCAGGCCCTGAAATTGGCGCGCGCCAACAACGTGCGCACCATGCTCGACATCGATTACCGGCCCGTGCTGTGGGGACTTTCCGGCAAGGCGGACGGCGAAACGCGTTTCGTTTCCAACGATGGTGTCACGCGGCACTTGCAGGCGATCCTGCCGCAATTTGATTTGATCGTCGGCACGGAAGAGGAATTCATGATCGCCGGCGGTGGCGCCGACATCATGGCGTCCTTGCGCGCCGTGCGGGCCGTTACCCTGGCCACCCTGGTCGTCAAGCGGGGCCCGCTGGGTAGCGCCGTCATCGACAGCGTGGTGCCGCACAGCCTGGACGATGCGTATAACTACCGCGGCGTGCGCGTGGAAGTGCTGAACGTGCTGGGCGCGGGCGACGCGTTTCTGTCCGGCTTTTTGAAAGGCTGGCTGCGCGGCGAGGATTACGAAGCGTGCTGCCGCTACGCGAACGGTTGCGGCGCCCTCGTCGTGTCGCGCCATGGTTGCGCACCGGCCATGCCGTCGCCTGTGGAGCTCGACTATTTCCTCGCCAATGCGGCCAAACTGGCCCGTCCTGACCAGGACGCCACCTTGTCGCGCCTGCACCGCACGACGGTGGCGCGCAAGGAGTGGAATGAACTGTGCGTGTTTGCCTTCGACCACCGTACGCAATTCTTTGAGCTGGCGCAACAGACAGGCGCGCCCGAATCGGCTATTTGCGCCCTGAAGCAACTGATGGTGCAAGCCGTGGCGCAAACGGAAACGGCCTTGCAACTGGCCGGCAAGACGGGCGTGCTGATCGATGGACGCTATGGCGTCGACGCGCTCAACGATGCGACGGGGCGCGGTTGGTGGATCGGCCGTCCCGTGGAATTGCCCGGTTCCAATCCGCTGCAATTCGACTGGGGCCGCTCCATCGGTTCGCACCTGCTCAGCTGGCCGAAGGAACACGTGATCAAGTGCCTGGTGCAGTTGCACCCGGACGATACCGTGGAAAACCGATTGGAACAGGAAGCGCAAATCAAGGCCCTGTATGACGCGGCGCAAGTGAGCGGTCACGAACTGTTGTTGGAAGTCATACCGTCGGAATCCTTGCCGCACGGCGACGACACGGTCTTGCGCGCCGTCAAACGCTTGTACAACCTGGGCATTTACCCGGAATGGTGGAAGCTGGAAAGCATGTCAGCCCAGCAATGGCAAGCCATCGATGTCCTCGTGCACGAGCGCGATCCGTATTGCCGTGGCGTCGTCCTGCTGGGCTTGAACGCGCCGATTGCCGCCCTGGCCGCCAGTTTTGAACAAGCCAGTGCCAGCACGACGTGCCGCGGCTTCATGGTGGGCCGCACCATCTTCCAGGAACCGAGCCGCCGCTGGCTGGCGGGCGAACTCGACGATGCGGGCCTGATTGCAGCAGTGCGCGCCAACTTCGAGCAGCTCATCGCCCTGTGGCAGCGTACGCGCAACCGCCTGGAGCGTGCAGCATGAGCGCCACAATCAGATTGACCATGGCCCAGGCTTTAGTCCGCTATCTGGCCGCCCTGCGCACTGAAGAGGGCGATGGTTCCTTGACCCCCCTGTTCGGCGGCGCCTTCGCCATCTTTGGCCACGGCAACGTGGCGGGCCTGGGCGAAGCGCTGTACCAGTACCGCGACAGTTTCCCCACGTTTCGGGCGCACAACGAACAGGCGATGGCGCACTCGGCCATTGCGTATGCGAAAGCCCACATGCGCCGGCGCATGCTGGCCGTCACCAGTTCCATCGGCCCCGGCGCCACCAATTTGCTGACGGCCGCCGCCCTGGCCCACGTGAATCGCTTGCCGGTCTTGCTGTTGCCCGGCGACGTGTTCGTCTCGCGCGCGCCGGACCCCGTATTGCAGCAGCTGGAAGACGCCGGCGACGGCAGCGTGTCGGTGAATGACGCCTTTAAACCTTTATCGCGCTATTTCGACCGCATCGTGTATCCGGAGCAATTGCTGACGGCCTTGCCGCGCGCCATTGCCGCCTTGACGGACCCGGCCGCCTGCGGTCCCGTCACGTTATCTTTGCCGCAAGACGTGCAAACGATGGCGTATGACTATCCGGCCGACTTTTTCGAGCCGCGCACCGTGCGTTTCCGCGCCATGCCGCCCGTGGAGCAGGAGCTGGAAGAAGCGGTCGCCTTGCTGAAACATGCGAAACAGCCGCTGATCGTGGCCGGCGGCGGCGTGCTGTACGGCCAGGCCAGCGCCGCCTTGCAGGCGTTTGCCGAACGCCACGGCATTCCCGTGGCGGAAACCCAGGCCGGCAAGAGCGCCTTGCCGTGGGATCATCCGCTGCAGCTGGGCGCCATCGGCGTCACCGGCTCGCCCGCCGCGAACGCGCTGGCAGCGGAGGCGGACGTGGTGCTGGCCGTGGGCACGCGCTTGCAGGATTTTACGACGGGCTCGAATTCCCTGTTTGCGCAAGCGCAACTGGTCAGCCTGAACGTCAACGCTTTCGATGCGCTGAAACGCCGTGGCCTGGGCGTGCAGGCGGACGCGACACTTGGCTTGCAGGGCTTGTCGCGGTACTTGCCTAACTGGAATAGCGCGGGCCAGTGGCTGGACCGCGCACAGCAGGCTGGGAACGCATGGCGCGATACCGTCCTGGCCATTACTGGCCAGCGCGAGGTGGCCGGCTTGCCGTATGACGGCGAAGTCATCGGCGCCGTGCAGCGCTCTTCACCGGACTCGACCACCCGCGACATCGTCGTCTGCGCGGCGGGCACCTTGCCGGCCGAGTTGCACAAACTGTGGCGCACCAGCACGCCGGGCGGCTACCACATGGAATACGGCTATTCGTGCATGGGCTATGAAATCGCCGGCGGCCTGGGCGTCAAGATGGCCAAGCCCGAGCGCGAAGTCATCGTCATGGTGGGCGACGGCAGTTATTTGATGATGAATTCGGAAATCGCCACCTCCGTGATGCTGGATAAAAAACTCATCATCGTCGTGCTCGACAACCGGGGCTACGGCTGCATCAACCGCCTGCAGCAGGCGTGCGGCAACGCGTCATTCAACAACATGTTGCCCGACAGCGCACCGCGCATCGATTTCGCCCTGCATGCGCAATCCCTGGGCGCGCTGTCCGAGCACGTGGCCAACATTGCCGAGCTGGAACAGGCGATGCTGCGTGCCCGCGCCGCATCGCGCACCTACTTGATCTGCATCAATACGGACGCCACGCGCACGACCGAGGAGGGCGGTTGCTGGTGGGAAGTGGCCGTGCCCGAAGTCTCGACGCAAGCCGGCGTGCAAGCGGCGCGCGCCCGTTATGAACTTGACCGCCAAGGACAACAAAAATGACTACATGGAATGTGAAGATCGGCATCAACCCGATCTCGTGGATGAACGACGATTTACCCAGCCTGGGCGGTGAAACGCCGCTGGAAACAGCCCTCAAGGAAGGCGCCGAGATCGGCTATGTGGGCTTTGAACTGGGCAACAAGTTTCCCAAGGATGCCCCGGCCCTGAACGCCGTGCTGGGCAAATATAATCTCGCCTGCGTGTCCGGCTGGTATTCGGGACGGCTGGCGCACCGGTCCGTGGAAGAGGAAATTGCCGCCGTCGGGCCGCATCTGCGCTTGCTGGCGGACAGCGGCGCCACCGTCATGGTCTACGGCGAAGTGGCCGACGCGATCCAGGGCGAAGCCCGCCCGTTGTACAAACGTCCGCGCTTCCAGTCACCGCAGCAATGGCAGGATTACGCCGACAAATTGACGGCGTTTGCCGCCCACTTGCTGGCGCACGGCGTGCGCCTGGCCTACCACCACCACATGGGTGCCTACGTGGAAACGCCCGCCGACGTGGACCAGTTGATGGCCTTGACGGGACCGGAAGTCGGTTTGCTGTTCGACACGGGCCACATCACCTTTGCCGGCGGCGACGCGCTGGCGGTGCTGAATAAACATATTGAACGCATTTGCCACGTGCATTGCAAGGATGTGCGCCCCAACGTGGTGAAGCTGGCGAGGAATGGCCACTGGAGTTTCCTGCAAGCCGTCATCAATGGCGCCTTCAGCGTGCCCGGCGACGGCAGCATCGATTTCCCCGCCATCCTCACGCGCCTGTATCTGCACGGTTATGAAGGCTGGCTAGTAGTGGAGGCGGAGCAAGATCCGGCCGTGGCCCCCAGTTATCAGTATGCCAAGATGGGCCACGATTACCTGGCACGCCTGGTCGACGCCATCCCGCGATTGAAACGGGCGGCGGCATGAGCCCGCTGCTGGTCAAAGCGGGCAAGGGCGGCGGCAAGATCGTCGAAGTCACGCCAGAGTCGGCTGGCTGGACGCACGTGGGCTTCGCCGCGCACCGTCTGGCGGCAGGCGAACAGCTCACTTTGGAGACGGGCAGCCGCGAACTGTGCCTCGTCGTGCTGACGGGCACGGTGACCGTGCAGGCGGGCGGGCAGACCTGGGAAGCCATCGGCAATCGCCAGAGCGTGTTTGAAGACGTCTCGCCCTACGCCGTGTATGTGCCGCTGGAAACCACGGTCGGCATCACGGCCGTGAGCAACGCGGAAGTGGCGCTGTGCAGCGCGCCGGCCACGACCCATCGTCCGGCGCGCCTGATCGACCCGCAGTCGATGACGCGCTCCGTGCGCGGCAAGGGCGCGAACACCCGCTATGTGTGCGACATCCTGCCGCAGACGGCCGAGGCCGATGGCTTGCTGGTGGTCGAGGTGGTCACGCCGTCCGGCCATTCGTCCAGCTATCCGCCGCACAAGCATGACGATGACAATATCCCGCTGGAAAGTTCGCTGGAAGAAACGTACTACCACCGCCTCAATCCCGAGCAGGGCTTTGCGTACCAACGCGTCTACACGGATGACCGTTCCATCGACGAAGCCATGGCCGTGGAAAACCACGACGTGGTGATGGTGCCCAGGGGTTACCACCCCGTCACCGTGCCGTATGGCTACGATGGCTATTACCTGAACGTGATGGCCGGCCCGAAACGCGTGTGGCACTTTAAAAACGACCCGGCCCATGACTGGCTGATGACGAAATAAACGAGGACAAGAAGATGACAACGCAACAGATCGGCCACTTTATTGGTGGCAACCCCATGGCGTCGCGCTCCGAGCGCACCAGCGACGTGTTTAATCCCGCCACGGGCGCCGTCACGGCGAAAGTATCGCTGGCGACGCCTTCCGAGCTGAATGCGGCCGTGGCCGCCGCCCACGCGGCCTTTCCCGCCTGGTCGCAAACCTCGCCGCTGCGCCGCGCCAGGGTCATGTTCAAGTTCAAGGAGTTGCTGGAAGAACATGCGGATCAATTGGCGGCCCTGATCACGGCCGAACATGGCAAGGTGTTCACGGATGCCAAAGGGGAAGTGACGCGCGGCATCGAAGTGGTGGAATTTGCCTGCGGTATCCCGCAAATGATGAAGGGAGAATATTCGGAGCAAGTGGCCGGTGGCATCGACGCCTGGTCGATCCGCCAGGCATTGGGCGTGTGCGTCGGCATCACGCCGTTCAATTTCCCCGTGATGGTGCCGATGTGGATGTTCCCGATGGCGATCGCCTGCGGCAATACCTTCGTCTTGAAACCGTCGGAGCGCGACCCGTCGGCCAGCCTGCTGCTGGCGCAGCTGTTGACGGACGCGGGCTTGCCGGACGGCGTCTTCAACGTGGTGCAGGGAGATAAGGAAGCCGTGGATGGCTTGCTGCACCACCCGGACGTGCGCGCCGTCAGTTTCGTCGGTTCCACGCCGATTGCCGAGTATATCTATGCCACTGGCTGCGCGCAGGGCAAGCGCGTGCAAGCGCTGGGCGGGGCGAAAAACCACATGGTCGTCATGCCGGACGCGGACATTCCCCAGACGGTCGACGCCCTGATGGGCGCGGCGTTCGGTTCGGCCGGCGAGCGCTGCATGGCCATTTCCGTCGTCGTGGCGGTGGGCAATGTGGCCGATCAATTGGTCGAGGCGCTGGTGCCCCGCATCGCGGCCCTGAAAATCACCCAAGGCATGGATTTACAGGCGGAAATGGGCCCGGTGGTCACGCAAGTGCACAAGGAGAAGATCGCCGGCTACATCGCCACGGGCGTCAAGGAAGGCGCCAAGCTGGTCAGTGACGGGCGCGGTTTCGTGCTGCCCGGTCACGAAAAGGGCTTTTTCCTCGGCGGCAGCCTGTTCGACCATGTGACGCCGGAGATGACGATCTATAAAGAGGAAATCTTCGGTCCCGTTCTTTGTATAGTGCGCGTGCCCGATTTCGCCACCGCGCTGGACCTCGTCAACGCGCACGAGTACGGCAACGGCACGGCGATCTATACGCGCGACGGCAACACGGCGCGCGAATACACGCACCGTGTGCAAGTCGGGATGGTGGGCGTGAACGTGCCGATCCCCGTGCCGATGGCCTTCCACAGCTTCGGCGGCTGGAAGCGCAGCCTGTTCGGTGACCACCACGCGCATGGCCCGGAATCCGTGCGCTTTTACACGAAACAGAAGGCTGTCACCCAGCGCTGGCCGGCCTCGACGGCTGCCGGAGCGGAGTTTGCCATGCCGACCTTGAAGTAAAATCCGCAGTAAAACCGGCTGGTTCGCTTCTTGCTTACTGTAATGGCTAATTGTTTAGCCATTGCAGATCGCTCCCATGACGTCCAGCCGTACCCAGCCTTTGCGCATCGTTGTCGTCAACACCATTGTCGAGCACGGCGTGCACGAGAATGCGGCCCTGGCTGCCCAGGTGCAGCGCGGCAATGCCCTGCGCATCGGCTTGCTGGAATCGGGCTTCGACATCGTTGCCTCGCTCCCAGCCGACCTCTACCTTCCCGAGCGCATCGCGCAACTGCAGCCTGACCTCATCATCATCGACGCCGAATCGGATGCGCGCGACGTGCTCGAGCACATCGTCATCGCCACGCGCGATGAGCGCCGCCCCATCGTGCTGTTTACGGAAGACGGCGCCACGGCCAGCATCGACGCGGCCATGGCGGCCGGCGTGTCCGCCTATATCGTGGCCGGCTTGCATGCCGAGCGCATCTTGCCCGTGCTGAACGTGGCGCTGGCGCGCTTTCGCCAGGAAGAAAAATTGCGCGCCGAATTGCTCGACACGCGGCACAAGTTGTTTGAGCGCAAGGTGATCGAACGGGCCAAGGGCCTGTTGATGACGCATCACGGCTTGACGGAAGACCAGGCTTACCAGCGCTTGCGCAGTATGGCCATGAACAAGAAACTCAAGCTGGCGGACATTGCCCAGCGCATCCTCGACGTGGAGGACTTGCTGGGATGAATCGTCCATTTCCTGACACATGCTGGTGCAGTGCACCATTCCGGTGCGCTGCCAGCTGCCTGGGACAGGGCATGCACAGGCACGGTCCTTGCT
Source organism: Janthinobacterium sp. SUN176 (assembly GCF_030587335.1). NCBI lineage: Bacteria > Pseudomonadati > Pseudomonadota > Betaproteobacteria > Burkholderiales > Oxalobacteraceae > Janthinobacterium > Janthinobacterium sp. SUN176. Next base: position 876,869 of record NZ_JAPWIA010000001.1, read on the forward strand.
GCTGGATGGGCATGACCTTGCCCATGTCGGCACGGCAAAACAGTATTTATCAGCAAGGAATGGTATGACACAGCAAGCGGGCGCCAATGCCCACCCGACGCGCCCATTGCAGCCGGAAAAACAGACGATACGCATCGGCTACCTGCCGCTGACCGATTGCGCCTCGCTGGTGATGGCTTCAAAGCTGGGCCTGGATGAAAAATACGGCATCAAGATCGAACTGAGCCGGGAGATGTCGTGGGCCGGCGTGCGCGACAAATTGAATAGCGGCGAGCTCGACGCTGCTCACGTGTTGTACGGTCTCGTGTATGGCGTGCAGATGGGCATTGGCGGGCAGCGGCACGACATGGCCGTATTGATGAATCTCAATCACAGCGGCCAGGCCGTCACCCTGTCGGCAGCGCTGGCGCGCGAGGGCGCACACGATGGCCCCACATTGGCGCGGCACATGCGCGGCGCGGCGCGGCCCTTTGCGTTTGCGCATACTTTCCCGACCGGCAACCACGCGATGCTGTTGCAATACTGGCTGGCCGCGCAGGGCATCGATCCGCTGCGCGACGCGCGCGTGATGACGGTGCCGCCGTCGCAGATGGTGGCCGCCTTGCGCGCGGGGCAGATGGATGGCTTTTGCGCGGGCGAACCATGGGGTTACAAGGCCATCGTCGATGGCGTGGGGGTGACGGCCACCACCAGCGGCGCCATCTGGCCCGACCATCCGGGGAAGGTGCTGGGCACCAGCGCCGCGTTTGCGCACCAGCATCCGAACAGCTGCCGCGCCCTGATCGCCGCCGTGCTCGAGGCGGGGCGCTGGATCGACGCCAGCGATGCCAACCGGCTGGCCATGGCGGCCACCCTGGCCGAGCCTGCCTATCTGAATACGCCGCAAGAAACGCTGGCGCCGCGCATCCTCGGTCATTATCAGGATGGCCTGGGCAAGACGTGGGACGAGGCGCACGGTTTGAAGTTTTATGGCGCCGGCGCCGTCAATTTCCCCTACTTGTCGGACGGCATGTGGTTCATGACCCAGCACCGGCGCTGGGGCTTGCTGCGCGACGAACCCGATTACCTGGCGGTGGCTAGGCAAGTCAACCGCATCGACCTGTACCGTCAGGCGGCGGAAATGACGGCCACGCCCTTGCCGTCGTCACCGCTGCGCAGCTCGACCCTGTGCGACGGCGTCGTGTGGGACGGCAGCGCGCCGGAAGCGTACGCGGCATCGTTTGCCATCGGCCATTTTTTCTGATTGGAGAGTTCATCATGGCGCAACTTGGAAGCGTGACCCTGGTCGGCGCCGGTCCCGGCGATCCGGACTTGCTGACCATCAAGGCCGTGAAGGCCATCGCGCGGGCCGACGTGGTGCTGATCGACGATCTCGTCAATCCGGCCATCCTCGCGCATGCGGCACCCGGCGTGCGCGTGGTCGAGGTGGGCAAGCGGGGCGGCTGTGCTTCCACGCCGCAAGCCTTCATCGAGCGCCTGATGCTGGCCGAAGCCCGCGCCGGCCTGCACGTGGTAAGGCTGAAAGGGGGCGACCCCTATCTGTTCGGGCGCGGCGGCGAAGAGCGCGCCTATCTGCGCAACCACGGCGTGGCCGTCGAGGTGATCCCGGGCATCAGCAGCGGCTTGGCTGCACCGTCCAGCATCGGCGTGCCGCTGACGCACCGCGGCTGGAGCCAGGGCGCCATTTTCGTCACGGGTCACGGCAAGGATAGCGCGTCCGAACCGAACTGGCTTGCGCTGGCGCAAAGCGGCCTGACGCTCGTCATCTACATGGGTGTGGCCAGGGTGGCGGCCATCCAGGCCGGCTTGCTGGCTGGCGGCATGGCGCCCGGCACGGCCGTGGCCGTGGTGCAATCGGCCAGCTTGCCGGCGCAACGCCAACTGCTGAGCACCTTGCAGCGCTTGCCGGACGATTTGCTGGCCAGCGGCCTGGGCAGCCCCAGCATCATCGTCGTGGGCGAGGTGGTGCGCTGCGCCGATGCCTGGGACGACCATGGCGCCTTGCTGGCCGCGGCCGTGTGATTTAGCGGATCGGCAGGGCCACGGGACGGATGGGCGCCGCGTCGCCGCCGCGGAATTTCAAGGAGGCGCCGATGAAGGCGAACTGGTAGACCTTGTCGCGCGACAAGCCTTCAAGGTCGACCAGTTCCAGGATGGGCGTGCCCTGCTGCGCCAGCAGATACGTGTGCACGGGCAGGTAATTGCCGGCCACTTCGGAGGGAAACGCCTCGAAACTGAGGTTGTCCGCGCCCACCACCATGGCGCCGCCATCTTCCACGAGGAATTTCGCCGCGTCCAGCGACAGGCCGGGCGGGTTCGCCATGTAGGCTTGCGCCTGCTCATAGTGCTGCATGCGGCCCGTGCGTATCAGCACCACGTCGCCTTTTTCCAGCGTCACCTTCTGTTGCGCCAGCGCCGCGCGCAAATCCTGCCGCGTCACGCGGTAATTGTCGGGCAGTTGCTGTAACCCCTTGGCCACGGCCACGTCGATCAGCACGCCGCGCGCGACGATGGGCGGCAGTTTTTCCGCGCCCGTCACGGTCCAGCCCCGGTCGCCCAGGTATTGCTCTTCCGTAAAACCGTTCCAGATCTTGCCGTTCAAGCCGAAGTGGTTGAGCGCGTCGATATGCGTGCCCATGTGCGCATACATGGAGACGGCCGAGCCCGTGTAACTGACGTGGCGGTTCATCTGTTCGCCCACGTGCATCGAGTCGGCCACCACGTTGCCCTTCGGCGTGTGCGTCATCCACATCTGGTAGGGCGGGTCGCCTGCCGCCTGCCAGCTGGGCATGCCGACATAGAAATCGACGGCCAGGTCGTAGCTTTTGCCGCCGTCGATGCGGGCCAGGATGGCGGCGCGCGAGGCGGCCGTCATCAGGTTCAGGCGACCGATCTCGTCTTTCGGGCCCCAGGGGCTGATGCCCACTTCGGGCAGGGCGGTGGCCGGGGCGGCTTGTACTGCGCCGGCCAGCAGCGCCAGCAGCAGGGTGGCCAGGGTGGCGGATGGTTTGAACATGGGGTACTCCTTGCGTGACATGAATGAAGAAGCCGCCATCATATTATTTTCAATTCCAATGATAATCAGCGATAAAATAATAAGATATTCAACTGCAAGGAAAGAATCATGGATGTCCTGGCGCACATGCGCGTGTTTCGCAAGGTGGTCGAGCGCGACAGCTTCAGCAAGGCGGCGCTGGACCTGAACCAGTCGGCGGCGGCCATCAGCAAGCAGGTGCGCCAGCTGGAGGCGCATCTGGGCACGGTGCTGCTGGTGCGCACGACGCGGCGCATGAGTTTGTCGGACGGCGGGCGCGCCTATTATCTGGAATGCTGCCGCCTGCTCGATGAAATCGACGCGCTGGAACTGGCCACGCGCGGCTGCACCGGCAAGGTGGCGGGGCGCTTGCGCGTGAATGCGCCGCTGTCGTTTGGCTTGAAGGTGCTGTCGCCGCTGCTGCCGGTGTTCATGGCGCGCCATCCGGAAGTGAGAATCGAGATGACGCTGGACGACCGCCTGCGCGACGTGGTGGGCGAGGGCTATGACGTGTCGCTGCGCATCCGCGCCGCGCTGGCCGATTCGTCCCTGGTGGCGCGCCGGCTGGGCGATGTCGAGCAAATGATTTGCGCATCGCCCGCCTATCTGGCGCGGCGCGGCACGCCCCGGCTGGCGCAGGACCTGCACGGCCACGATTGCCTGGCTTACCGGCTGGCCGACAGCCCCGGCGTCTGGCAGCTGGACGGCCCGGAAGGGAACAGCAGCATCGTCCTGCCCGTGCGCTTTTCCGCCGACAGCAGCCTGCTGCTGGCCGACATGCTGGCGGCGGGCATCGGCGTGGGCGCGCTGCCGTCGTTTGTCGCCGCGCCGCTGCTGGCCAGCGGCGCCCTGGTGCGCGTGCTGCCGTCGCACGGCATGGCCAGGCGCGGCGTGTATGCCCTGACGCCCGACGGACGCCACGTGCAGGAAAAGGTGCGCGCCTTTTGCGACTTCCTGGCCGGGGCGCTGCGGGGTGCCTAGGCGCCAGGTGTTTTCCAGGGCAACCATCGAACGCGCTTTTTTTCATGTACAGGTGCGTCGCACAGGGGCTTTGATAGTATCCTCGTACTTGCTGGGCGGCCGGGGCGCCGCACATTCAAGGAAACCGGAATAAGCGATCGACAATGCACACTTTGAGCAAGCGCGGGGCGGGATCAGGCATCAGGATATGGGCGGGGGGCTTGCTGCTGGCGTTGGCGGTGGGCGGCGCCCTGTATGCGGGCGCGGCGCGCACGGTCGATGACGATGCCGAACAGCGTTTCGACAACCTCACGCATGGCGCCCAGCATAGCCTGATCACGCGCGTAAAAAGCTATTCCGACCTGCTGCGCGGCCTCGAAGCCCTGTTCCGCACGAGCGAGCAGCTGACGCGCCGGCAGTTCCACGATTACGTGGCCGGTCTCGATATCGCGCGCCAGTTCCCGGCCATCGAATCGGTCAACTACGCGGTGGCCGTGCCGTCGGCGCAACGCGCCGCCTTTATCGAGGCCGTGCGCCGCGACACCAGCCTGGCGCCGCGCGGCTATCCCGCCTTCACCATCCGTCCCGCGGGGGAGCGGCCGGAATACGCGGTGCTCACCTATCTGGAACCCGATTCCCTGCTGGCCGAACGCATGGGCGTCGATATCGGCGCCAACCCGCTGGTGGCGCAGTCCCTGGCGCAGGCGCGCGACAGCGGCGAAGTCAGCGCGTCTGGCCAGGTGATCATGATCAAGGGGCCGCCCGCGCACGTGGGCCTGGGCATGCGCCTGCCCGTGTACCGCAACGGCATGCCGCAAGGCAGCGTGGCCGAGCGCCGCGCCGCCTATCAGGGTTCCGTCGGCATCGGCTTTGGCGTGGCGCAGCTGGTGCACAGCGCGCTCGAACGCAGCGCCCTGGAGCCGCTGCACCTGACCCTGTACAGCGCTGCCGACGCGACGCCCGCCGATGGCGCCCTGCGCATCACGCCGCAGGACCGCCTGCTGTTCAACGATGACGGCGACCTGGCGGCGACGCCGCCGCAACCGGGCAGCGATGCCGACTATTTCGACCAGGTGCTGCCCGTGGCGTACCAGGGCGGCCTGTGGAAAGCCCATTTCCGCGTGCGCAAGGCGGAGCTGTACAGTCCCTTCGACCGCTATTTCCCGTGGCTGGCGCTGGCCGTCGGCGTGGCCGGCACCCTGCTCATTTATGGCTACATCTTTACCCTGTACCGTTCGCGCCGCAACGCGGTGGCGCAGCGCACCCTGCTCGATACGGTGCTCGACAGCGTCGACGCCTACGTCTACATGAAGGATGCCGACCTGCGCTACCGCTACGTGAATGCGCGCACGGCGAAGATACTGGGCCGTTCGGTGGAGCAGCTGATCGGCCGCCAGGATGGCGAATTGATGCTCGGCGATGCGGCGGCGTCCGTGCAGCGCACGGAGCGCCAGGTGTTCGACAGCGGCGCCAAGTTCGTCGGCGAGGAGCGCTTCGTCGATGCGCAGGGCCAGGTGCATCACCTGTGGAGCGTGAAGGTGCCGCTGGGCTTGCCCGGTCCCGTCACGGGACTGATCGGCCTGTCCACCGACGTGACGGAATTGCACCGCCTGAAGGAACAGGCCGACGCGGCCAGCCAGGCCAAGAGCGACTTCCTGTCGAACATGAGCCATGAAATCCGCACGCCGATGAACAGCATCATCGGCATGGCGCACCTGGCGCTGAAATCCGTGGCCGACGCGCGCCAGCGCGACTATCTGCAGAAGATCTTCCATTCGGGGCAGCACTTGCTGGGCCTGATCAACGATATCCTCGACTTTTCCAAGATCGAAGCGGGCAAGCTGGAACTCGAAGTGCTGGACTTCCGTCTCGATACCCTGCTGGCGAACATCGCCAGCCAGCTGGGCGACGCGGCGGCCGTCAAGGGCCTGGCGCTGCAGTTCGATATCGCGCCGGAACTGCCGCAGCGCTGGCGCGGCGACCCGCTGCGTCTGGAGCAGGTCTTGCTGAACCTGACCAGCAACGCCATCAAGTTTTCCGACAATGGCAGCATCTTCGTGCGCGTGCGCCAGTCCGAGGAGCGGGGCAGCCACGGCATGCTGCGCTTCGAAGTGCAGGACCGCGGCATCGGCATGAATCAGGAAGAGGTGGCGCAGCTGTTCCGCTCCTTCCACCAGGCCGACCCGTCGACCACGCGCAAGTATGGCGGCAGCGGTCTGGGGCTGGTGATCAGCAAGCAGCTGGTGGAGCTCATGGGCGGCAAGGTGGGCGTGTACAGCCAGCCTGGCCTGGGCAGCACCTTCTGGTTCACGGCGCGCCTGGAGAAAAGCGCACAGGCCAGCGACGAGCGCATCGCCGAAGTGGAGCCGGAAGTGCTGGGCGTGATCCGCGGCGCATCCATCCTGCTGGTGGAAGATAACGTCTTCAGCCAGCAGGTGGGCTGCGAATTGCTGGAAGACGCAGGCGCCACCGTCTGCGTCGCCTGCAATGGCCGCGAAGCGCTGGAATTGCTGGCCCACCGGCGCTACGACTGCGTGCTGATGGACGTGCAGATGCCGGAGATGGACGGTTTCGAGGCGACGCGCCGCATCCGCGCCGACCCGCAGCTTGCCGGCCTGCTGGTGATCGCTATGACGGCCAATGCGGGCAGCGAAGACCGCGCCCGCTGCCTGGCGGCCGGCATGGACGAATTCCTGACCAAGCCGATCGCCCCGAATCTGCTGTTCCACCTGCTGGCGAAATGGTTTCGCCTGCGCGGCGGGATTGGCGGCATCGGCGGCATCGGCCATGCGCGCGCGGGCGACAGGCTGGTGGCGGTGCCGAAAGCGCCGCCATCGGCCGCCTCGCCGGACTTGCGCGATACGGCGATTCTCGACCTGGCCACCCTGGCGCTCACGTTCAGCAATGACCCCGTGAAGATGCGCAAATACACCCAGCTGTTTCTCGATACGGCGCGCGACGGCATCGCCGAAATGGAGCAAGCCATGGCGCTGGAAGACCTGGGGCGCCTGGCCGACCTGGGTCACCGCAGCAAATCGTCGGCGCTGGCCGTTGGCGCCCATGCCTTTGCCGGCCTGTGCGCGTCGATCGAAGGCTTGCGCCTTGGCGGTGACTTGCAACAGGCGCGCGCCTTGCTGACGGCCCTGGGGCCGGCGCTGGCGCAGGTGGCGGAACAAATTTCCGTGGAATTTGCCGCCAGCGACGCCCCCTGACGCAGGCAGCGGCGATAATACGCGTTTGACGTCTCCGGCCACCCGGCCCGAGACGCGGCAACCCATCGGATCAGCATGCATACTCCTGTCACGCCCGGCCTCCTCATCCTGCATGGCAACCAGCTGGAACAGCTGCGCGCCGCCGTCTTCCAGTGGCTGCGCCAGCATCCGCTGGCCCCCCTGGAAACGGATATCTTCCTGGTGCAGTCGAACGGCGTGGCCGAATGGCTGAAGATCGCCCTGGCCGAGGAGATGGGGGTGTGCGCCGCCACGCGCATCGCGCTGCCGGCGCGCCTGCTGTGGGAAAGCTACCGGGGTATGCTGGGGCGCGAGCGCGTCCCGCGCGTGTCGCCGTTCGATAAATCCCCGCTGACGTGGCGTTTGATGCGCCTGTTGCCGTCCTTGCTGGCCGACCCGGTCTTCGCGCCGCTGCGCTACTTCCTTGCCGATGGCGACAGCGAGCGCCGGTTGCAGCTGGCCGAGCGCCTGGCCGACTTGTTCGACCAGTATCAGGTCTACCGCGCCGACTGGCTGGCAGATTGGGCGGCGGGGCGCGACCAGCTGCGCACGGCCCGCAATGAAACCATCGCACTGAAGGACGACCAGCGCTGGCAGGCGCAGTTGTGGCGCGCCGTGGGTTGCGACGTCGAGGCTTTCGAGCGCGACACGGGCCGCGCCGACATCCACGACGCCTTCCTGGCGGCGATCGCCGCCGGCGATGCGCCTGCCGGCAAGCTGCCGCGCCGCGTCGTGCTGTTTGGCGTGTCGGCCTTGCCGTACCAGACCTTGCAGGCGCTGGCCGCGCTGGCGCGCCACACGCAGGTGGTGCTGGCCGTGCCCAATCCGTGCCAGTTCTACTGGGGCGACATCATCGACGGGCGCGACTTGCTGCGCGCGGAAAACAAGCGCCAGCGGCAGCGCAACGGCACCGACCTGGCGCAAATTCCGCTCGAAGCGCTGCATGCGCACAGCCACCCGCTGCTGGCCAGCTGGGGCAGGCAAGGGCGCGATTTCATCCGCATGCTCGACGAATTCGACGAACACGCGCAAGCCGAGGGGCGCGACGACAGCCTGCGCATCGACCTGTTTGGCGAGGAAACGGGCGAGACCCTGCTGCAGCAGGTGCAGGTGGCCATCCGCGAACTGCGCCCGCTGGCGGAACACGAGCAAACGCCGCCCGATGCGGTCGACCGTTCGATCGAATTTCACGTGGCGCACAGCGTGCAGCGCGAAGTGGAAGTGCTGCACGACCAGTTGCTGGCCATGTTCGCGCACAGCAGCGAGACGGGCCTGCGCCCGCGCGACGTGGTGGTGATGGTGCCCGACATCGACACCTTCACGGCCGCCATCCACGCCGTCTTCGGCCAGTACCGGCGCAATGACGAGCGTTTCATCCCGTTCGAGATCGGCGACGTGAAGGACCGCAGCGTCAACCCGCTGCTCGTCGCGCTCGAGTGGCTGCTGCAGCTGCCGCAGCAGCGCTGCCGCCAGAGCGAAGTGCGCGACTTGCTCGACGTGCCCGCGCTGGCGGCCCGCTTTGGCCTGCAGCCGGACGACCTGGCCACCCTGGGCGCCTGGATCGAAGGGGCGGGCGTGCGCTGGGGCCTGGACCAGGCGCACCGCGCCGGCCTGGGGCTGGGTGCGGCCGGGGAACAGAATGCGTGGATATTCGGCGTGCGGCGCATGCTGCTCGGCTATGCCAGCGGCAGTGGCGCCAGCTTTGGCGGCATCGAACCGTATGCGGAAGTGGGCGGCCTCGATGCGGCGCTGGCGGGCTCGCTGGCGCAACTGGTCGAGGCGCTGCTGCACTGGCGCACGGTGCTGGCCGGCGCGCGCACGCCAGCCGAGTGGGGCGTGCAGGCGCGCGCGCTGCTGGCCGCGTTTTTCGACGCCGACGACGAGGGCGACCGTTTGACCCTGGCGCAGCTCGAAGGCGCCTTGCAGGGCTGGCTGGAAACCTGCGAACACGCGGGCTTCGTCGAGCCGGTGCCGCTGTCCGTGCTGCGCGTGGCGTGGCTGGGCGCGCTGGACGAGCCCACCCTGAACCATCAATTCGTCTCCGGCGGCGTGACTTTCTGCACCCTGATGCCGATGCGCGCCGTGCCGTTCCGCGTCGTGTGCCTGCTGGGCATGAACGATGGCGATTTCCCGCGCCGCGCGCAAAAGGCCGATTTCGACTTGCTGGCGCTGCCCGGCATGGCGCGCCCGGGCGACCGTTCGCGCCGCGACGACGACCGCTATCTGATGCTGGAAGCCTTGCTGGCCGCGCGCGACAAGCTGTATGTGAGCTGGGTGGGGCGCAATGTGCGCGACAATTCCGAGCAGCCGCCGTCCGTGCTGGTGTCGCAGCTGCGCGATTACCTGGCCGCCGGCTGGTCGCTGGACCGGCACATGGTATCGCTGACCACCGAGCATGCGCTGCAGCCGTTCAGCCGCCGCTATTTCGAGGCCGATGGCTTGCTGACCTATGCGCGCGAATGGCGTGTCGCGCATGCCGATGCGGATGCGCAGGCCGCCGTGCTGCCGCTGGGCCCTTACGAGCTCGATCCCGGCACCCGCCTGAAGCTGGGCGAGCTGGCCAGCTTTTTGCGCCAGCCCGTCAAATACTTTTTCCGCCGCCGCTTGAGCGTGTATTTTGCCGACGCCGCCATGCTGGGCGAGGATGAAGAGCCGTTCGGCCTGAATGCGCTCGAGCGCTATCTGCTGGAAGACACCATGCTGGACGACGGCGGCGCCCTGGAAGCGGCGGATGACGTGCGCGCCAGCTTGGAAGCGCGCGCAGCCAAGCTGGCGCGCGAAGGCGTGCTGCCCATCGGCTTGATCGGCCAGCAAGTGCAGGCCCAATTGGTCGAGGCGCTGGTGCCCGTGCGCAGCGCGTGGCTGTCCTTGCGCGCCTCGTTCCCGTACGCGGCCGACAAGCGCGCCATCAACCTGCCGTTTGGCGAAGTGCAGATCGACGACTGGCTCGACAAATTGTGCAGCAACGGGCGGGACACGGCCTGGCTGATGCAGATTTCCTCGAAGGTGACGGACAAGGGCGGCCAGGCGCGCGGCGACAAGCTGATGCTGATGTGGCTGCGCCAGCTGGCCGCCGCCGCCCTCGGCTTTCCCGTCACCGGCTATCTGGTGGCGCGCGACGCCATCGTCAGCATGGCGCCGCTCGATCCGGCCGCTTCGCGCGCCGCGCTGGCCACTTTGCTGGCGCTGTGGCGCGAAGGCATGAACCATCCGCTGCCCACGGCGTGCAAGACGGGGCTGGCGCTGGTGCAGCAGGGCGATCCGCGCGCCGTCTACGATGGCGGCTTCGATATCTCGGGCGAGCGCGATGAACTGTGCCTGGCGCGCCTGTGGCCCGAGTTTTCCGCGCTGGCCGCCGAGGAAGCGTGGCAGGACTGCACGCGGGAGCTGTATGGCCCGCTGGCCGACTGGCTGCAAGAACACATCACCATCGACCCGATCAGCGCGCCCGATGACGGCGCGGGAGAAGAACAATGACGAGCCATCTGCTCAACCCCCTGGCGTTCCCCCTGCATGGCTCACGTCTGATCGAGGCCTCGGCCGGCACGGGCAAGACCTGGACCATCGCCGCGCTGTACGTGCGGCTCGTGCTGGGGCATGGCGACGACGACAGCCGTTTCACGCGTCCCCTGTTGCCGGCCGACATCCTCGTGATGACATTTACCCGCGCCGCCACGCGCGAATTGTCGAACCGCGTGCGCGAGCGCCTGATCGAGGCGGCTGCCTATTTTCGCCATGAATTCGGCATTGAATCCGGCGGCAGCGACCCGTTTCTCGACGCCTTGCTGGAGTCCTATCCGGACGAGAGCGAACGGCAAAAGGCCGCGCACCGGCTGATGCTGGCCGCCGAGACGATGGATGAAGCGGCCATTTTCACCATCGACGCCTGGTGTCAGCGCATGCTGCGCGAGCACGCGTTCGACAGCGGCAGCCTGTTCGACGAAGAGCTGGTCAGCGACGAGCAAGCGCTGTTCGAGGATGCGGCCCACGATTACTGGCGCCAGCAAGTCTATCCCTTGCCGCCGCAGGCACTCGACGTGCTGCTGGCCTGCTGGTCCGACGTCGGGGCGCTGAAGAAGGGCGCGCGCGAGCTGGCGCGCCGCGCGGATATCATGGGCATGGCCGACGAAGAACCGCTATCTGCCCTGATCGCGCGCGAACAGCGGGTACTGGCCGCGCAGCTGGCCAGCCTGAAGGCGGGCTGGGTCGAGCGAGTCGACCAGATGGCCGCCTGGATCAACGATCACCGCGCCGTCAATCCCAAGTGTTTTAACGGCGTCAAGATGAAGCCGGAGAACCTGGCGAAATGGTTCGGCGGCTTGCGCCGCTGGGCGCAAGACCCGCTGCTGCTGCAGCCGGCCATCACGGCCAAGGCGTGGGAACGCTTGACGCCGTTCGGCATCGAAGATGCGTTTGCCAAGAGTTTCACGGCGCAGGTGCCCGAGTGCTTCGCGCATACGGAGGCGTTGGGGATCGCCCTGGCCGCATTGACGCCGCTGGCGCACAAGCTGCACCTGCATGCGGCGGCGGCCATCGCGCGGCGCATGGATCAGTTGAAGCGCCAGTCGCGCCAGTTCGGCTTTGCCGACATGCTGCAGCGCCTGCACGACGCGCTGGCCGGCGAGAATGGCGCGGCACTGCGCCAGCGCATCATCGACCAGTATCCGCTGGCCATGGTCGATGAATTCCAGGATACGGCGCCGGCCCAGTACCAGATCTTCAACCTGCTGTACCGCATCGCCGACAATGACCCGGCCCTGGGCCTGTTTTTGATCGGCGACCCGAAACAGTCGATCTACGGCTTTCGCGGCGCCGACATCCAGAGCTACCTGGCGGCGCGGCGCGCGACGACGGGACGCCACTACCAGCTGGGCACCAACTACCGCTCGACGGCGCCGCTGGTGGCGGCCGTCAACCAGCTGTTCCTGCACGCGGAGCGCGACGAAGTACCGCTTGGTGCCTTCCGCTACCGCAAAGGGGATGACAATCCGCTGCCGTTCGAAGCCGTCGACGCCAAGGGCCGCGCCGAGCACCTGGTGAACGCCGGCGGCCCGCTGCCGGCCCTGCTGGCCGCCTGCGCCAGCGACGAAGGGCTGCGCGGCGACAGCTACCGCGAGTATTTCGCGCAGCACTGCGCCGAGCACATCGTCGCCATGCTGGGCGATGCGCAAGCCGGTTTCGATGGCCCCGACGGTTTTACGCGCCTGCAGCCGGCCGACGTCGCCATCCTCGTGCGCGACCGCAAGGAAGCGGCGGCCATCCGCCGCGCGCTGGCGCGCCGCCGGGTCGCCAGCGTCTACCTGTCCGACAAGGATTCCGTCGTCGACAGCGAGGAAGCGCAAGACGTGCTGCGCTGGCTGGCGGCGCTGGCCAACCCCCTCGACGGGGGACTGGCGCGCGCCGCGTTTGCCACGCGCACCATCGGCCTGTCGCTGGGCGAACTGGCGCGCCTGTCCAGCGACGAACTGGAATGGGAACGCCGGGTCGAGCAGTTGAAGGCCTTGCACCTGATCTGGCAGCGCCAGGGCGTGCTGGCCATGCTGCGCCGCTTCATCCACGAGCTGCAATTGCCCGCCATGCTGCTGCAGCAGACGGGCGGCGAGCGGCGCTTGACGAATCTGCTGCACCTGGCCGAACTGCTGCAATCGGCCAGCCGCCAGCTCGATGGCGAACAGGCGCTGATACGCTGGCTGGCCGAGCAGATCGCCGGCGAAGGCGAGGGCGGCGACGAGCGCGTGCTGCGCCTGGAAAGCGATGCGGAGCTGGTGAAAGTCATCACCGTGCACAAATCCAAGGGCCTCGAATACCCGCTCGTGTATCTGCCGTTTGCCGTCACGGCGCGCAAGGTGGATAAGCGCAACCGCAGTTTCTTCGACTATGCGGATGACAAAGGCGAACGCCGCCTCGACTTGTCGCTGTCCGACGAAGCCATGGCGGCGGTCGAGGAAGCGCGCATCGAGGAGGATTTGCGCCTGCTGTACGTGGCCCTGACGCGCGCGCGCCACTTCCTGTGGCTGGGCGTGGCCGCCCAGGCGGCGCGCAAGGCGGGCGAGAACACCTTGCACGAATCGGCGCTTGGCTACCTGCTGACGGGCGGCGACAAGCTGCCGGCGGAGCAATTGCTGTTGCGCTGGCAGCAGGTGGCGGGCGACTGCGACGCCATCTACGTGACTTCCCTGGCGCAGCCCGACGCCTGCACGGTGCTGGACCGGGTCGAGCGGCGTCCTGACTTGCGTCCCGCCCCCGTGTTCGCGGGCGAATTCGAGCGCGACTGGTCGGTGGGCAGCTTCACGTCGCTGACGCGCCAGATCGGCGCCGTGGCGGCCCCGTACGTGCCGCAGCGGGCGCTGGAAGAGACCCTGCTGGAAGATGGCACGGGCGTGCCAGCGGCCTCACCGCTGCAGACGGGCGACGCGCCATGGCACCGCTTCCCGCGCGGCTCCGTGCCCGGCAATTTCCTGCACGAGCAGCTCGAATGGATGGGCAGCGAAGGTTTTGACAGCGTCCACGAGGCGCACTTCGACACGCGCCTGGCCGCGCGCTGCGAGCGGGCGGGCTGGGGGCACCGCCAGGAAGACGCCATCGCCTGGCTCAGGGAAATCGCCCTCACGCCGCTGCCGCTGCTCGATGCGTCGCTGTCGCAGCTCGATAGCACCCTGTCCGAGATGGAGTTCTGGTTCCCCAGCGAGCATCTGTCCACGGGGGCGCTCGACCAGCTGTGCACGCGCCTGCTGCTCGAGGGCGCGCCGCGTCCCGTGCTGCCGCGCCGCCAGCTGCACGGCATGCTGAAAGGCTTTGCCGACCTGGTCATCGAACAGGATGGCCGCTACTGGGTGCTCGACTACAAGTCGAATGCGCTGGGCGCCAACGACGCGGCCTACCACACGGCCGCGCTGGCGGCCGGCATGGCGCAGCACCGCTACGATATCCAGGGCGCCATCTACATGCTGGCCCTGCACCGGTTGCTGAAAAGCCGGCTCGGTGATGCCTATGATGCGGCTGAGCACCTGGGCGGCGCCATCTTCCTGTTCTTGCGCGGCATAGCGAATGCGGATACACATGGCTGCTACTGGCTGGCGCCGCAGCTGGAATTGCTGGACGGCCTCGATCAACTGTTAGAAGAAACGGAACACCATGCAGCATGACGCACAGATGAACGCCTTGTTTGCCCATGTCGACGGCGTCGCCGAGGATGGCCATCTGCGCCGCCTGAGCGCCGCCTTTGCCCGCTTCATCGCCAGCCTGGACGAGCAGGCGCCGGATGCGCCCGCCGTGGCCGTGGCGTGCGTGGTGCTGTCCGAGCTGGAAGGGCGGGGCCACAGCTGTCTGATGCTGGCTGACCTGGCCGGCGAACCGTCGCAGCTGCTGGGCTGGAGCGAGGAGCTGTGGCATGGCGTGCTGGCCGTTTCCGGCCCGCTGCCCGACAGCGCCGCAGGCTGGCGCGCGCTGCTGGCCCGCGCGCCGCAAGTGTGGCTGGTGGGCGCCGCCGACGTGCGCCAGCCGCTGGTGCTCGATGGCGACCGCCTGTACCTGCGCCGCTACTGGCGCGACGAGACCCTGGTGGGCGAAAAAATCGCCTTGCGCGCGCGGGATTTGAACACGCCGCCGCTGGCGCAGGTGCGGCAATGGCTCGACATCCTGTTCGACCAGCCAACCCGGGACGGTGGCCCGGACTGGCAAAAGGTGGCGTGCGCCGTCGCCCTGCGCGGCAAGGTGGCGATCATCACGGGCGGTCCCGGCACGGGCAAGACGTACACGGTGGCCAGCCTTTTGACCTTGCTGTTTGCCGTCTCGCCGCAGCCGGAGCAGCTGCGCATCGCGCTGGCCGCGCCCACGGGCAAGGCGGCCGCGCGGCTGAAGCAGTCGATCGACAAGGCGCTGGAAGGCTTGGCGGCGAAGGCGGGCGATGCCTTGCCCTTGCTGGAACTGGCGCGGCGCATGGGCGCGGCCCGCACCCTGCATAGCCTGCTGGGCGCGCGGCCCGATACGCGCGCCTTTGCCCACCACGCGGGCAATCCGCTCGAGGTCGACGTGCTGATCGTCGATGAAGCGTCGATGGTGCACCTGGAAATGATGGCGTCCGTGTTCGACGCCTTGCCGTCCACGGCGATCCTGATCCTGCTGGGCGACAAGGATCAACTGGCGTCCGTGGAAGCGGGCGCCGTGCTGGGCGACTTGTGCCACGACGCGCAGGCGGGCGGCTATACGGCCGACACCATCGCGTATGCGCAGGCGGCCAGCGGCGTGGCCATTCCACCTGCCTTTGCGGGAGCGGCGGGCGCGCTGGCGCAGCAGACGGTGATGCTGCGTCACAGCCACCGTTTCAGCGGTCCGATTGGCGAGCTGGCGCTGGCCGTGAACGGCGGCAGGCCGGATCTGGCCAAGGCCTGTTTCGCCGGCGAGAGCGGCGGCCAGCTGGCGTGGAGTGTGACCGCGCAGCCGGACGAGGTGCTGCGCCTGGCCTTGCGCGGCAGGAGCGACGCGCCGGGCGGCTACCAGCCCTACCTGGAACTGGTGAATGCGGGCGAGGAGGGCTATGCGCAGCACGACGACTGGGTGCGCGCCGTGCTGCACGCTTTTGAAGCGTTCCGCATCCTGTGCGCCGTGCGCGAGGGCGAGTGGGGCGTGGCGGGCCTGAACACGGCCATCGAGCTGCGGCTGGAAAAGGAAGGGCTGATACGCCGCAGCGAATGGTATGTGGGCCGTCCCGTGATGGTCACGCGCAACGATTACGGCACGGGCGTGTTCAATGGCGACATCGGGCTGACCCTGCGCGACCCTGCGCGGCCCGGCTCACTGCGCGTGTATTTCCTGGAAGGCGAAAACGTGCGCAGCGTGCTGGCCACGCGTTTGCGCCACGTGGAGACGGCGTTCGCCATGACGGTGCACAAGTCGCAGGGCTCGGAATTCCGCCACACGGTGCTGGTGCTGCCGCAGGAAGGCGGCGCCATGCTGGCGCGCGAACTGGTCTACACGGGCATCACGCGCGCGCGCGACTTTTTTACGCTGGTCTCGCCCACGCAGGCCGTGCTGTTCGACGCGATCTTGCGCCGCACGCAGCGCGCCAGCGGGCTGCGGGGATTGATCGGCTGATTTACTTCGCCAGCTTCGCCTTCGCCACCAGCGCCTGCACCACTTGCAGGGTCGCTTGCTCCACGCCCTGGCGCGGCAAGCCCGGGTTGGCGCCGGCGACCATCGATGGATTGGTCAGGTAGCGTCCGCCCACGATCAGGGTGGGCGTGCTGTCGACCTGGTAGCTGGCGGCCAGGCGGGGCAGGTTTTTCAGCTTGGTCTGCACGCCAAACGACTGGTAGGCGCCTTCGAAGGCGGCCTTGTCCAGGCCATTTTTCAGCGCCCAATCGAGGTTGTCGCTGTCGCTGGCCAGGCGCTTGCGTTCCACGTGCCAGGTGTGCATGACTTGCGCGTGCAGCGCCTCTTCCTTCTTCAGCGCTTCCAGTGTCAGGAACAAATGCGCTTCCGGATCATTTGCCGGCGTGTGCGGCAAATGGATGCGGCGGAAAGACACGCTGGCGGCATTCTCCTTGACCCAGCGGGCCAGGCTAGGCTCCAGCGCGTTACAGGCGGGGCAGTGGTACATGAAAAATTCGATCACTTCCACCTTGCCAGGCGCCGCCTGTACCGGTTGCGGCGTGGCCAGCACCAGATAATCGGCGCCCGGCACGGGCGCTTGCGGCGAGGCGAAGGCGCCGGCGGCGGCGAAGCTGGCGCAGGCCAGGATGACTTGGTGCAAACGCATGGACGCTCCCTTTAAAAATTAACTATAAGGCAATCATAATAGGACGTCAATGTTGGATGGTGTTGCTTTGATGTAATAAATGTTTATTATTCCGAATATTGGATAATATCGTTCCAATTTTTGTGTGAAAATGCAAAGGCAGGGTGGCAGGGCGAAAACGCTGTGTCATTCCATTAACATCAAAACCAGGAGTCCATCATGTTGTCTTCCCTTCGCACGCGGCTGGTACTCATTTGCGTGGCCATCGTCGTGCTGTCCATGCTGGCCTTGTCGGTCGCCAATTACGTCACCACGCGCAGCAGCATGCTGGCGTCGTCTGACCAGCAGATGCAGCAACTGCTGCAAAGCCAGTCGGCCGTGCTGGCGCAATGGGTCGATGGCAAGAAAAAGGTCATGGCGTCCATCGTCATGTCGGCCGAGACGCCCGATCCGCTGCGCGCCTTCCAGATCGCGGAAAAGGCCGGCGATTTTGCGGAAGTGTTCATCGGCTATGCGGACAAGCGCTCCGTGTTTACCCATCCGGGCCGCCCGGCCGATTTCGATCCCACCGCGCGCGCCTGGTACACGGACACCGTCAAGGCGGGCGTGCCGATGCTGACGCCGCCGTATGTGGACGCGGCCAGCCACAAGCTGGTGGTGTCGTTCACGGCGCCCGTCGGGCCGAAAGAGGCGCTGCTGGGCGTGGCGGGCGCGGACGTGCTGCTCGATACGGTGATCGCCAACGTGGTAGCGATCAAGCCGACGCCGCACAGCTTTGCCTTCCTCGTCGACCAGAGCGGCACCATCATCGCCCATGCGAACAAGGATTTGAGCCTGCAGCCGGTGGCGAAACTCGATGCGGCGCTGTCGGCCGCGCAGGTCAACCGCCTGGAAAGCACGCGCACGAGCGATGCCGTGCGCCTCGATGAGCGCGACGGCAAGCTGTATGTCACGCGCGTGGCGGGCACCGACTGGCTGCTGGCCGTGGTGCTGGACCAGCAGGAAGCCATGCAAGCGTTGCAGACGATGCTGACGACGGCCACCGTCACGGCCGCGCTGCTGACGGGGCTGGCGGCGCTGCTGCTGTCGCTGCTGGTGTTCAAAATGCTCAAACGCCTGGAACTGGTGCGCGATGCGCTCGACGATATCGCCTCGGGCGAAGGCGACCTGACGCGCCGCCTCGACGCTTCCGGCGTGGATGAACTGGCGCAGATCGCCGGCGCCTTCAATCGCTTCATCGACAAGATCGCCGCCGTTCTCGTGAAAATCCGCACGGCCAGCGAATCGGTGAAGGTGTCGTCCTCGGAAATCGCCGCCGGCAACCAGGACCTGTCGTCGCGCACGGAACAGCAAGCCAGCTCGCTGGAAGAGACGGCCGCCTCGATGGAAGAGCTGACCAGCACCGTGAAACAGAATGCGGACAATGCGCGCCAGGCCAACCAGATGGCGCAATCGGCGTCCGGCGTGGCCAGCAAGGGCGGGCAAGTGGTGGCGCAGGTGGTCGATACCATGGCCTCGATCAACGATTCGTCGAAGAAGATCGTCGACATCATCAGCGTCATCGACGGCATCGCCTTCCAGACGAATATCCTGGCCTTGAATGCGGCCGTGGAAGCGGCGCGCGCGGGCGAGCAGGGACGTGGCTTTGCCGTCGTGGCCACGGAAGTGCGCAGCCTGGCGCAACGCTCCGCCGGCGCGGCCAAGGAAATCAAGCTGCTGATCGACGATTCGGTGGGCAAGGTGGATTCGGGCGCGCGCCTGGTCGACGAGGCTGGCGCGACGATGCAGGAAATCGTCGACAGCGTGCGCCGCGTGACGGACATCATGGGCGAGATTACGGCCGCCAGCGCCGAGCAAAGTTCCGGCATCGAACAGGTGAACCAGGCGATCGCGCAAATGGACCAGGTGACGCAGCAGAATGCGGCCCTGGTGGAAGAGGCGGCCGCCGCGGCGGAAAGCCTGCAAGACCAGGCCAGCACCCTGGCGCAGGTGGTGGGCGTGTTCAAGCTCGATGAGGGGCAGGCGCCGGCGCCTGTCAAACCGGTGGCGCGCCCACCTGTCGTGCAGCGCATCGCCAGCCGTCCTGTCGCCAAGGCGGCTGCCCGCAAGACGGAACAGTCCGAGGAGTGGGAGACTTTTTAAGTCGTGTTCAGACCCGCCGGGGCGCCAGGGTCGGCGCCATCTGCCTGGCCACGTCGAAAAAGGCGTTGGTGGCCGGCGTGTTCTGGCGCCGGTCGCGCACGGCCAGGCCCACCTTGCGGCTGACGGGCGGATTGAGCGGCAGGGCGGCCAGCTCCGGATACTGCTCGCGCAGGCGCTGCGGCAGGGCCAGTTCGGCGACGATGGACAGGCCGTCGCCGCGGCTGACCATGTCGAGGATGGTGATCACCTGGCTGATGCGGTAGGGCACGTGCGGCTGCAAGCCCGCGTTGGCGAACAGCGGCTCGATCAGGCAGGCGCAGCCCGCCTCCGACATGATGAACGGCCCTTCGCACAGCTGCGCCAGGGTGATGGCGGTTTCGCTGGCCAGCGCATGGCTGCGCGGCACCAGCGCCATCATCTGGTCTTCCACCAGCGGCGCCGTATCGAAACGCTCGTCGGGCAGCACGACGAAGCCGACATCGACCCGGCGTTCGCGTATCCACTGCACCACCTCATGGTCTGCTCCCTCGTCGATGCGCAGGTCGATGCCCGGATAGCGCAGGCGAAATTGCGCCGTGATGGCCGGCAGCAGATTCAAGGAAGACGTCGGGCCGAAGGAGCCGATGCGCAGGCTGCCCTGGCGCTGGCCCAGCACGTCGGCTGCTTCCTGGCGCATGGCTTCCGACAGGCCGAGGATTTCGCGCGCGCGCACGAGCAGCTGGCGGCCCACGTCCGTCAGCTCGGCCGAGGCCTGGTGGCGCACGATGAGGTCCACGCCCATCTCCTTTTCCAGCGCTTTTAATGCATGCGAGACGGCCGACTGGCTGATGCCCAGCTGCGCGGCGGCGGCGGAAAAGCCGTGCAGTTCGGCCACCAGGGTAAAAATTTCCAGTTGCGTGAAGGTCATGGTGTGGTTTTGTTGGGTTATGAGTATTTACTCATTATTTCATGAGTTGATATTAGTATTAATATATACGCACACCACCCGCCACACAAGCGGCCTTCAGGATGCACCCTAGGATATCCCATGTCTTCTTCCGCCGTACCCCAGGCTCCGCTGCTCGCCGCGCAGTCGCCGCTCGTCTACATCAAACTGATCTTCGTCGCCCTGTTCTGGGGCGGCACCTTTATCGCGGGGCGCGTGCTGGCGCAGCAGATGCCGCCCATGACGGCCGCCAGCGGCCGCTTCGGCGTGGCCGTGCTGCTGCTCGTCGTGCTGGCGTGGAAACTGGAAGGGGGCTTGCCGCGCCTGGACCGCAAGCAGCTGGCAACGACGGCGGCCCTGGGCCTGACGGGCATCTTCCTGTACAACCTGTGCTTCCTGGCGGCCCTGTCGCGCATGCCGGCGGGACGCACGGCCCTGTTCGTGGCCCTGAATCCCATCGTCACGGCGCTGGCCTCGGCCATGCTGTTCCGCGAACGGCTCGGTTCCTTCAAGTGGCTGGGCATCATGCTGGCGTTTTGCGGCACGGCCATCGTCATCACGCGCGGCGATCTGGCCGGCGTGCTGCACGGCACGGGCGGCGGCATCGGCATGGGCGAAGTGTTCATGTTTTGCGGTATTTCCAGCTGGGCCGCCTACACCCTGATCGGCCGGGTCGCGCTGAAGGGCTTGTCGCCGATTGCCGCCACCACGTATGCGTCGATGTGGGGCCTGGCCTTTTTGCTGGTGGGGGCGGCCGTGGAATTCCCGACCGTGCCATGGCACAGCTTCGGCTGGCAAGTGTGGGCCGCCATCGGCTACCTGGGCGTGTTCGGCACGGTGATCGGCTTTGTCTGGTATTACGAAGGCGTGAAAGCGCTGGGACCGTCGCGCACGGCCGTGTTCAACAACCTCGTGCCCGTGTTCGGCATCGTGCTGGCGGCGGGGTTGCTGGGCGAGCCCGTGCTCGCCTCGATGCTGGTGGGCGGGGCGGTGACGATTGCCGGTGTGGTGATGACCAACCGGCAAGCGAAATAACTATTTTGCGCGGCGGCGTTTACCAGGCTTCGCCGGCGCCTTCTTGTGCCGGCTGACGGAAGCGCGCATCACTTTCGGTTCTTCGATGCCGTTCTCGGCCGCCAGCATGCGGCGGATGTTGACGGCGTCCATGGCGCGCACGGAATTGGCGCGCGCGTTGAGCAAAATCATGGTGGCGAACTTGCCGGCCGACTTGATGCGCATGATCAGGCAGCGGCCCGCTTCATTCGTGTAGCCCGTCTTCGACAGGCCGATATCCCAGCCCTTGGCGCCCACCAGGCGGTTCGTGTTGTGGTATTCCACGTCGCGGCCCTTGATCTGGATCACGTCCTTCGAATCGGTGGTGATGCGGCTGATTTCCGGGTAATGCGAGGCGGCCACGGCCATCTTGACGAGGTCCGCCGCCGTCGACTGGTTGTTCGGCGACAAGCCCGTCGGTTCCTCGATCACGGTCTGGCGCATGCCCAGGGCCTTGATCTTGGCGTTGACGGCCACGGCAAACGCCGTCGGGCCACCGGGGAAGGTGCGCGCCAGCGAGGCGGCGGCGCGGTTGTCGGACGACATCAGCGCCAGTTGCAGCACGTCGTGGCGGCTCAGCGTGGCGCCCACGGGCACGCGCGAGGTGCTGTGCTTGAGGGTATCGACATCCTCGCGGTCGATGCTGATTTCTTCCTGCATATTCGCCTTGGAGTCGAGCACGACCATGGCCGTCATGAGTTTGGTCAGCGAGGCGATGGGCACCACCACGTTGGAATTTTTTTCAAGCAAGACTTTGCCTGTGCCGTCTTCGACCACCAGGATCGACTGGGAACCGAAGGGCACGGCGATGGCCGCTGTCGAAAGCGTCATCAGCACCGCGGCGAACATTTTTTTGAGCATGGGATTGTATGTGGGAAAGCAGTTTTGGGGCGCCATCGTGGGCGCTGCGCGCAAATCCGGAAGCGGGCCGCGCAGGGACGCGGCGTGTATCTCGGAGGCAATATTTGCCAAGCTTAAACAATACCATTAAAGATCAAGCGATGTCTACGGGATAAGGGCGCCACAGGCTGTGTAGCGGCCAATTTGGCAAATAAACGGGGCTATTCTTGCCGTAGTGAAAATTGTTGCGCGATTATTGATTTCGTCTTGGAAACTTCGTATTATTTCAGCAATATTGGCAGCCATGGTCCGGCAGGCGCCGCGCGCTTCGTCGTTGATGCCTGCCGCTTCGTGCTTCGTCGCCCCACGCTATGCCCTGCAACAGGGGCGCCGTAGACTGCGTTCATGCCTGATTGACACGACAAGGAGAACGCAGCATGTGGGAAAAATTTGCCGGATGGTATCGCTGTTACGACGATGAAACCCTCAGGGTGCTTGCGCATCCGGACACGGCGGCCCAGTTGCCGCCTGGCTGGCGGCGCTGGGTGGCGTTGCGGCTCATCACCCTGACGCCGATCGAGCGCCAGCAATTCCACGCCTTCATGCTCAAGTACCGGGGCACCGGCTTTTACCTGGCGGCGGCCAGGCTGATGCTGTTGTTCAGCTGCATCGGCGTCGTGCTGCATTTGCTGCTGCCCGACAAGGTCGGCTGGGCCAAGGCTGTGGTGTTCAGCAATGTCCTGGGCCTGGCGATGGCCTGGGGCGTGCTGGGGGTCTGGTTCAATTACCGCAAGCTGGCGCAGCGCAAGCTCAAGGTACTGTTGCTGCTGCTGGTGCCGGCCCTGGCCGGTGTGGCGATCGGCGTGCTGCGCGCCATGCTGGAAGGCCATGCTTCCATCGGCGTGGCGCTCGAGCGGGGCGCGCGCGTGGGCGGCTGGGCCGCGCTGACGGCCGGGCTGGTGTATATGGTGCCGATGACTATCGTCGTGCTCTGGCGCAACCGCCAGTACGAGGCGCTGGCCCTGCAATTGCAGCAGGATGCCGAGCGTGACCGGCTGGCGCGCGAACTGAGCGAATCGCAGCTGCGCCTGCTGCGCGCGCAGATCGAACCGCATTTCCTGTTCAATACCCTGGGCGCCGTGCAGCAGCTGGCCGAGCAGGGCGCCCAAGGGGCGGCGCAGGCGGCCGCGCTGACGGCCAACCTGATCGCTTTCCTGCGCGCCAGCCTGGCCGAGATGCGCGCCGACCAGGTGCCCCTGCAAACGGAATTCGACGTGGTGCAAGCCTATCTGCAAGTGATGCAGGTACGCATGGGCGCGCGCCTGTCTTTCCGCCTCGACTTGCCGCCCGGCCTGGCGCAGATACAAGTGCCCAGCATGATCTTGCTGACCCTGGTGGAAAACGCCATCAAGCACGGCATCGAGCCCTCGCTGCGGGGCGGCGAGATCGTCGTCTCGGCCGTGCTGGACGGGGATGGCGCCATGCGCTTGCGCGTGCAGGATAGCGGCGTGGGCCTGGGCGCCGCGAGTGCGCCTGGAGGCGGCCTGGGCCTGGAAAATGTGCGCCGCCGGCTGCAGCTGGCCGCGGCCGCTGCCTGCGTGCACGTGCAAAATGGCGAGGAAGCGGGCGTGCTCGCCGAAATCGTGTTGCCGATGGATTTGAAGGAAACCGCCGCATGAATGCCACCATCCTGATCGCCGAAGACGAACCCCTGATGTGCGAACGCCTGCAAACGATGCTGGCGCTGGCCTGGCCCGAGGCGCGCATCGTGCTGGTGGCGGAAAACGGCAACGATGCCTGGGACGGTTTCCTCGAGCATGAGCCGGACGTGGTCTTCCTCGACATCCGCATGCCGGGCCTGTCGGGCCTGGAAGTGGCCGAGCGTATCGGCACGCGGGCGCACGTGGTATTTGTCACCGCGTAT
Organism: Janthinobacterium sp. SUN176; assembly: GCF_030587335.1. Lineage (NCBI taxonomy): Bacteria > Pseudomonadati > Pseudomonadota > Betaproteobacteria > Burkholderiales > Oxalobacteraceae > Janthinobacterium > Janthinobacterium sp. SUN176. The sequence goes on from NZ_JAPWIA010000001.1 coordinate 900,713, forward strand.
GACCAGTATGCCGTCGACGCCTTCGACGCGGGCGCCGTCGATTATCTGTTGAAACCCGTGCAGGCCGAGCGGCTGCAGCGGGCGCTGGCCCGCCTGCGCGACAAGCTGGGCGCCCAGCCGGCCGACATGGCCCATCTGCTGCAGTCGCTGCGCGCCGCGCTGCCGGCGCCGCCGCGCGAAAAACTGAAATGGATCAAGGCCAGCGTGGGCAAGCAGATCCGCCTGATCGACATCGACGACGTGCTGTTCTTCCAGGCCGACACCAAATACACGCGCGTGGTGCTGGCCGGCTCGGAAGCGCTGGTGCGCACGCCGCTGAAGGATTTGCTGGGCGGGCTGGATCCCGCACAGTTCTGGCAAATCCACCGCGGCACCATGGTCAACGTGAAAGCCATCGAGGCGGCCGAGCGCATCGACGCCGAGCGCATGCAGGTGTTGCTGCGCGGCAGCGCGGAAAAGCTGCCCGTCAGCCGCACGTTTACCTATTTGTTCAGGGATTGATATGATGGCAATGTTTTTAATCTGCCACCATATGGACTTTTCATGACAATTCTACGCCGCTGGTTCGCCGCCATCCTTCTTTCCTTGCTCTCCTGTACTGCCGCCCACGGGGCGCAGAAGGAGGAAAAGGTCGTGTATCACGTCAATGACGCCAGCAATGCCACGGCTGCGCTGAGGAATATCCGCAACCACCTCGATGCCAGCCCGCAGGCGACCATCGTGCTGGTCGCCCACGGCCCCGGCATCGACTTCCTGCTCGACGGCGCCATCGACAAGCAGGGCACTCCGTATGACGTGGCGGTGCGCGAGCTGGTCAAGCGGGGCGTGAGCTTTCGCGTCTGCAATAACACCTTGCAAGGACGCAATATCGACCGCCAGCGCGTGCTGCCCGAAGCCGTCATCGTGCCGTCGGGCGTGGCCGAACTGAGCCGCCTGCAGGCGCAGGAAGGCTACGTGTATATCAAGCCCTGACGCACGCGCCGTTGCCAGATGGCAAGGGCGCGGCGCATGGACAGGCGATGCTTACTGGATCTTGGCGATCGACACTTCCGTCGATTTCACCAGCGCGATGACTTCGCTGCCCACTTTCAGGTCCAGGTCCTTGATTGAGCGCGAGGTGATCACCGACGTGACGATGCCGTGCGGCGTTTCCACGTCCACTTCCGACACCACGGGGCCAAAGATGATTTCCTTGATCTTGCCGCGAAACTGGTTGCGTACATTCACTTCCGAGATAGCCATGATATTTCCTTTGTACCCGTAATACGCCGTGCGGCGCGACATGGCCAGAGTACGGCGCGCGCGCGCTTTTGACCACGAATCGATGCGCATATCGATATGCGGAAATGGTGCGCGGATGCCGCCGCAAGCATATTATTCGCCTATACTCGTCTGTCTATCCACGCGGAGGTTTGCCATGCGTCCATGCTTGCTGTCGTTCCTGCTGTTGTCCACCTCGGCCGCGCTGGCGCAACCGGTCGCTGCCCTGCAACCGATGGCTTTCCTGGCCGGGCATTGCTGGAAGGGAGAGTTTCCTGGTGGTAAGCAGACGGATGAGCACTGTTTCCAGTGGTTGTATGGCGGTCGGATGCTGCGCGACGTGCACACGGTGCGCAGCCCCGGCAAGCCCGATTACGTGGGCGAAACCACGTATTACCACGACGCCGCCGAAGGCAAGGTGGCCTTTCTGTATGTGGAAAACAGCGGCGGCTACAGCCGCGGCACGATGCTGCCGGCGGACGGCGGCCTCGATTTTCCTGCCACGCAATACGTGGGCGCCGGCGGCAAGGCGCTGACGTACCGCGTGCGCTGGACGCCGTCGGGCGATGCCTACGAGGCGGCCAGCGAGATGCTGGTGGACGGGCGCTGGCTGCCGCAATTCAAGCTGCTGCTGAAAAAGCAGTGACGCGGCGGCGGCAATAAAAAAACCGGGACTCGTCCCGGTTTTTTTATTGATGTGGCGCAAGCTTACTTCTGATAAATCTTGTCGAACTCGCCGCCATCGTCAAAATGTTTCTTTTGCGCTTGTTTCCAGCCGCCAAAGACGTCATCGATGGTGAACAGGGTGATCGGCTTGAAGCTGGCCGCGTATTTCTTCGCCACTGCCGCCGAACGGGGGCGCAGATAGTGCTTGGCGACCAGTTCCTGGCCCGGTTCCGAGTACAGGTATTGCAGGTAGGCCGTGGCTTCCTTGCGGATGCCGCGACGGTCGACGACCTTGTCGACCACGGCCACCGGCGACTCGGCCAGGATGGAGATGCTTGGATACACGACTTCGAAGTTGTCGCCGAATTCGGCGCGCACCAATTGCACTTCGTTTTCAAACGTCACCAGCACGTCGCCGATTTCACGCTGCGTGAAGGTGGTGGTGGCGCCGCGGCCGCCGCCGTCGAGCACGGGCACGTTCTTGAACAGTTTGGTAACGAGCTCGCGCGCCTGCGCTTCGCTGCCGCCTTTTTTCACGGCATAGCCCCACGCCGCCAAATAGGTGTAGCGGCCATTGCCCGAGGTTTTCGGGTTCGGCACGATGACCTTGATGCCGGGCTTGGCCAGGTCGTCCCAATCCTTGATGTGTTTCGGGTTGCCTTTGCGCACCAGGTACACCATGGTCGAGTAGAACGGCGCCGCATTGTTCGGGAATTTCTTTGCCCAGTCGGCCACCACCAGGCCGCGGTCGACGAGAATGTCGATGTCATTGGCCTGGTTCATGGTCACGACGGATGCTTCCAGGCCATCGGCGACGGAGCGCGCCTGTTTGCTGGAGCCGCCGTGCGATTGCTTGATGGTGATGGTTTCGCCCGTTTTGGCTTTCCAATCTGCAATAAATGCGGGATTCACGTCCTTGAACAGTTCGCGCATCACGTCGTAGGACGCGTTCAGCAAGACCACCGGTTCGGCGGCGCTGGCGGCCATCGGCAGGCTCATGGCGGCAGCGGAAGCGGCCAGGGCGCTGGCCAGGAACCAGCGGCGCGAGCGTTGGGTGAGCGTTGCTGCGGCAGTCGATACGGCGTTGGAATGGGTCATGTTGAACTCTTGTTGTGAGAATAGATAGACATAGTCTAAAATTCCGGCCGGAAAAGAAACGAATTTTTCGTAATATGCTTAGACTTGATTCCCGTTTGCGCTAAAAAACATATATCGATTTCTGGAAACATTCGTGGGCAAGATGCGCATCAGCACTTAGTCTGCACGCATGGCGCCATAGGCAAAACCGGTCCGTGGCGTGCGGCAAAAAACCCGAAAGCGCCGCTTGGTGTATAGTCGAATCGCACGATACAGGGGTAAAACCGCCTGCATCGGCAACTGGAATATTTTGTGAGCGTACATGAGTCTTGAAATTCGTATTGCAACATCGACCGACGCTTTCGAGGCGTGCAACGTATTACGACGCTCCATCGTCGAATGCTGCAGCCTCGATCATCGGGACGATCCGGCCATCCTGGAAGCCTGGCTGGGTAATAAAACACCGCAGATGGTGGCGTGCTGGTTCGCGTCGCCCACCAATTTTTCGCTGGTCGCAGTCGAAGCTGGCGCCGTCGTCGGCGTCGGCTTGCTGACGCGCGCCGGCAAGCTGGCCCTGTGCTACCTGCTGCCCGAGGCGCAAGGCCGCGGCGCCGGCAAGGCGCTGGTGGAGCAGCTGGAAGCGCAGGCGCGCGAGTGGGGCATCAAGGCTTTGCAACTGCACAGCACGGCCAGCAGCCAGGCCTTTTTCGTCAAGCAGGGGTATGTCGAGGCGGGCAATGTCCGCTCGCCGTATGGCGTGGAAACGATTTTTTGCTGGAAACAGATTGACCCCGCAGGCATCGCCAGCGGCGACCCCAAGCGCAAGCGCTTTTGCAACTGCAATTCGGCCTGACGCCGGTCTTGCACCTCAGCCCGCCCATCCGGCGGCGGGCCATTTCCTCTCTTTGAATATTTCCCTTCAGTAACTGATCTGGATATACACGCCTTGTTGCGCGCTATCGTTTGCCGGCAGCAAGGTGCCGCCGGCAAACAGTTTCAGTTCGCCGGGGGCGAAAGCCAGCCAATCCTCGTTTTGCGTCAATGGATGCGTGGCGATGACGGCGATGCGGTCGTCCAGGTGATTATGCTGGCGAAAGTCGATGCTGCGCTCGCAGTCGATCAGTTGCGCCACGGAAAACGGGTATTCGCGTATCACGTAGTGCAAATGCGTGGAACAGTGGGCAAATAGCAACTCGCCGTCCGACAGGATGAAATTGAAGGTGCCGTGCGCGGCGATCTCCTTGGCGACCTCGGCGATGGCGGCGCGCAAGTGGGCGCGCGCGGGTTCGCCCAGGGGAAACTGCGTGCGCAAGCGGGCCAGCAAGTGGCAAAACGCCTGTTCGCTGTCCGTGTCGCCGCTGGCGTGGTAGTGCACATTGGCGGGTGCGCGCCAGGTTTTCAAGTCGCCGTTGTGGGCGAACGACCAGGTCTTGCCCCACAGTTCGCGGGCGAACGGGTGCGTGTTTTCCGGCGCGATGCGGCCTTGCGTGGCCTTGCGGATGTGCGCGACGATGTTTTTCGCTTTCACGGGATGCTGCTGCACCCGGGCCGCCAGCGGCGAATCGATGGCTGCCAGGTGATCCGTCAGCAAGGTGCAGCCGCTACTGGAATGATAGGCGATGCCCCAGCCGTCGCGGTGCTCGTCCGTGCGTCCGCCCCGTTCGGCAAAGCCGGCAAAGGAAAATCCCAGCGCCGCTGGCTTGCTGCTGTTCATTGCGAGTAACTGGCACATGGCGGCCCTTCCTGATGGTATCGGTACACGCCCACAGTAAAGGCCGGGACAGGCCGCTGGAACGAATGTTTCCGACTATCGTTATGCGCTGTCCGCTGTTACGGTCATATATGCTGGGCGCATATCAAATGGCGAAACCATTCGTTCTCCTTTGGTTGGCGCTGCCTTACTCTGCACACTTTGGCGCCGCCTTCCCCATCAGGGCAGCTGGCGCAGCCCGATGAAGGAGCACGTATGCCATTTCCCGTCCTGAAAAACTACCTGGCCCGTTTGTCGCACCAAACCCAGGCCGGCACCAGCGTCTGGCTCGACGGGGAGGGCAGGGCGCTGGGGCGCTTTTTCAATTGCACCATGACCAGCGCCTTCCAGCCGCTGCGCGAACTCGAAAGCGGCAAGCTGGTGGCGTTCGAGGGCCTGGCGCGCAGCGTGTCGAAGGCGGACGAGGGCTTGTCGCTGTGGCGTTTGCTCGACCATGCGGCCAGCGACGATGAATCCGTGGAACTGGACCGGCTGTGCCGCATGTTGCACGCCATTAATTTTTTCCGGCAGGCGGAAGCGGAGCAGGCCGACCTGTACCTGAACGTGCATGACCGCCTGTTGAGCGCCGTCAGCAGCAATCACGGCCACGCCTTCCAGCGCATCCTCGACGCGCTGGGCTTGCCCATCGAGCGCATCGTGCTGCAATTGCCGACGGTCACGCCGAACCAGGGTTGGCTGCTCAACTATGTGGCCGACAATTATCGCCGTAACGGTTTCCGCCTGGCCATCAACGTGGCCAGCGTGCATGAAGCCACGGGCATGCTGGAGCGCTTGCACCCGCATGCGTTCAAGCTCGATGCGGGCAACCTCAGCGACGAGCAGGCCGTCGCCAGCTTCGTCACCCTGTGCCATGCAGCGAAAATCCGCGTCGTCTTCAAGCGCCTCGACACGCCGGCCGCGCTGGCTGCGCTGCAGCGCATCGCCGCCATCACGGGCTTGCCCATCGTGGCCCAGGGTTATCTGCTCGACAAGCCATTGACGGCGCTGGCGCAGGCAAAGCAGGACGCGGCCGCCGGCGCCGCCGCGTGAGCGGTTTCCCGCTTAAGCCAGCTCAGCGGAAAATACGTGAGAAACAGGCAGAGACGATAGAAAATGAGGGTTTTTCTTCGCAGCACAATACGCTATAGTATTCCCATCGTTATATTGGACTGACTATGGCATCGCGCAGAAATTTTCTACACCACGGTATGGGCCTGGCCGCGTTGGGCCTGGTTGCCACTCCTCTCATCGGCTGCGCCTCGCGCACGGCCGCTCCCGCCTCCGCTTCGGCCAGCGCCAAGCCGCGCGCGCCGCGTACGGGCGTACCGCCCCAGCCGACGCAACTGGCCAGCATCGACCGCTCGATCACCTCGCAGCAGCGCGCGGCCATCACCGAGATGGAACCGCCTCCCGACATCTTCGACGCGCAGGCGCTGGACCTGGAATTCTGGCTCAAGCCCCGCACCCTGGAAGTGGTGCGTCCGGCCAGCAATGAAAAAGCCAGGTTGCTGTACTGGAAAGATGGCGAAGTCATCGATTCCGCCTACCAGGAACTGTGCCACTTGCTGCGCGACGTGAACGGCAAGAAGACGGCGCCCATCGACCCGAAACTGCTGGAAACCCTGTGGGGCACGCAGGCGTTCGTGGCCCGCTACGGCATCGAGCAGCCGCTGGAAATCTTGTCGGGCTACCGCACGGCCGAGTCGAACAGCCGCCTGCGCGAAGCGGGCGTGCCGGCCGCGCGCCAGTCGCTGCACATCTCGGGCCGCGCCGCCGACATCCGCGTGGCGAATTTGAACGCGGAAGTGCTCGGTTCGCTCGTGCGCAGCTTCAAGCAGGGCGGCGTGGGCTTCTATTACCGCTCCGGCCCCCGTGGCGGCTGGATCCATGCGGATACGGGCCTGCAGCGCACCTGGAAGGGTTAAGCGTTAGCACTGAGCGCTAGTCACGCTAGTCATAGTGATACGGCGGTTCCGGCACGCTGTCGTTGCCGGCGCGCCGCCATGCGTCGAAATTCACGGGGCGTTCCCAGTAAATGCGCCAGCCCAAGCGCTGGCTCGTTTGCGCCTCGGGATGCTCGCGCAGATAGGCGTCGATGAAGCGCGTGAATTCCGAGACATAGCCGCCGCGGCGGTAGGGAAGTGGACGAGTCATGGCTCCTCCTGCTGTTGACATTTCTTTCATTCTATCGCCAGCGGCGGAAAAGCGCCGCCCGTTTCCAGCTTCCCATGAAACTCTCCAGCCATAACATCGAACTGTTCCTGGCCGTCGTCGACGGCGGCTCGTTCTCGGCCGCCGCGCGCGCCTTGCGGCGGGCGCCGTCGGCCGTCAGCATGGCGATGGCCAATATCGAGGCGGAACTGGGCATCACCCTGTTCGACCGGGGCGCGCGCGAAGCCGTGCCCACGCCGGCCGCGCTGGCCCTGCTTCCCCACGCGCGCCTCATCGCCGAGCAGTTGAAACAGTTGCACCTGCACGTGCAGGAATTGTCGCAGGGACTGGAAAGCCGCATTTCGCTGGGCATCGCGGCGGAGCTTGACCATACGCCTTTCCTGGCCGCCGTGCGCGCGCTGTCGCAGCGCCATCCGCTGCTCGACATCGAAGTGCTGACGGCGCCGCAGGACGATGTGCTCGACATGCTGCACCGGGGCCGCATCAGCGCCTGCATGGCTTTCGCAGGCGGGCGCATCAATCACGAAGAACAGTTCCAGCTGGTGGGCAGCGATGCCTTGCTGGCGATTATTTCCACGCAGCATCCGCCCAGCGCGGCGGGCCAGCCCTTGTATATCGAGGAATTGGTGAATTTGCGCCAGATCATCGTCGCCAGCCGCGAACTCGACCTGGCCGATGCGCGCCCCGTGGTGGGGCTGTCCTATTGGCGCACGGACAGCTTGCCGATGGCGCTGGCCATGGTGGAAGCGGGCTTGGGATGGGGCAACTTTGCCGCCTCGGCCATCCAGCATTCTCTGGCGGCGGGGCGGGTGCGTTGCGTGGCGTTCAAGAATACGGGCAATGGCCTGGTCGTGCCCATCCACCTGGTGTGGATGAAGGACCGGCCGCTGGGCATGGCGGCGCGGTCCTTTCTTCAGTTGCTCAGCGAAGCAGCCTGAACGTCAGTGGCTTCTTCCTTCGGCTGCTGCGCCGACAGGGGCACGCCGAACAGGCCGTCGAAGAAGTAATTGAAAATGAAGCTGTAGCACGGGATGATCAGCATCAGCGCGAAGTCCAGCACGAACGCTTGCCACAGGCTGATATCGAGCCACCAAGCGATCAGCGGGATCAGGTAGATGACCAGGGTGATCTGGAAGCCGATCGCGTGCAGGATGCGGCGCCAGACGGTGCGCGTGCGCGACACCTGGCGGATTTCCCAGTATTCGAAGGCCGTGTTGTAGAGCAGATTCCAGATCACGGCGATGGTGGTGATCATGATCGCCAGCGGCCCCGTGCTGGTGGGCGACTCGCCCGAAAGCAGGGTCAGCCAGGCCGTGGAAATGGCCATGCCGATGATTTCAAAGGCGGTGACGTAGACGATTTTGCGTTTGATGCCTTGCATGTAAAGCCTGTAAAGAAGAGATGGTGCGTATTTTAAGTCAGGTGTGCTGATGTTTGAAGTCGATAGCTGTCAGTTTTTCTGATGGATTCGCTGTGGAAATACCGCGCGTGCCGCGAACGGTGGATAATGGCGGCTGGCAGGCAACCGGTCCCGCCGCATCACCGCAGAAAAGGTCAACGAGCATGCAAGGCGCAGCAGACAGCAACATCCCCGATACCCCCGCCGATACCCCCGCCGGCGCGGACGAACGTCCCCGTTTTCGCCCCCGTCCGTGGGAGCACCTGGAAACGCCGTACGACGTGGAAGTGTGGATCGAAGAACATAACCGCAGCATGCAGGACAATATCCGCGCCACGGAAACGGGCGTGGGCATCTGCTTTACCCTGGCCGAAGGGGGCGATATCTATATGCAGACGAGCGCCGACGGCGCCGTCGTGCTCGACGTGACGCCGGACGCGGCCTGGGTCTCTCCCCTGATCAGCGCAGCCACGGGTTGCGAGACGCCGGATGGGGCGCTGTGGATCTTGCCTGACGATAAGTTGATCCAGCTGATCGTGGGGCTATCGAGCCTGGTGGCCAGCACCTTGCTGGTGGTGGGGCATGATTTCGGCTTGCGCCGGCGCGGCATGGGCCGCTGAGCCGCTCGCGCGCCGCCGGGGCCGGGCGGCCATGCCCCATGATCCATGCCTCTTGTCCCGCTCCCGTTTGCGCTGTATCATGCGGGCGTTGCAAAATATGCCATGCCCGCGCCTGGCATGCCTTCCGCCTACATTCGATGAAAAGCCTGTAATGCATAAAGACAAGCTGGACCTCCGCGACATCAGCCTGGTGTGCGTGGAAACGCGTTATCCCGAGCTGGCCAGTTTTGCCATCGAGCGCTGCCTGGCCGGCGCCGATTTCAAGGAATGCCTGCTGTTCACTTCCCGCCTGCATGACTTGCCCCCGCATATACGCCAGGTGCTGATCGCCCCCATCGAGAGCGTGGAAGCGTATTCGGCATTCATGGTGCATGAGCTGGGCGCCCATTTCAGCGGCACGCATGCGCTCGTCATGCAGTGGGACAGTTTCATCGTTGATGCGCGTCAATGGCAGAGCGCTTTCCTCGACTGCGATTATATCGGCGCACCGTGGTCGCATCGCCCGGTGGCCGTCGGCAATGGCGGCTTCTCGCTGCGTTCGCGGCGCCTGTATGACATCTTGCCGCAGCTGGCCATTACGCAACCCCATCCTGAGGACTATGCGATCTGCGAATTGCATGGCGACCGGCTGCGCGAGGAGTTCGGCGTGCGGTTCGCCGATGCGGGCCTGGCTTCCAGCTTTGCCTTCGAAGGCATCATGCCGGCCGGCCCCACGTTCGGTTTCCATGGTTTTTTCAACTTTGGCGAAGTGCTGGACGACACGGAACTGACCGATTACCTGCGCAAGTGCGACGATGCCATAATGCATGCGCCAACCGCGCGCGGGCTGATCAAGCAGCTGTACCGCTCCGGCCGCTACCGGATGGCGGCACGGATATTGCGCCGGCGCATCAACGGCGGCGCGGCGCTATTCGGCGATGCCTGCCTGCTTGCCTTGCGTACAGGCATGCACGCGCTCACGCACGCCCGCTCGCGCCCAGCGTCGCCGCGCGCCTAGCCGTCCTGGCGGCCGCCGGGCCGGCTGCCGCCATGCATCGCTCGACACTGAGCCTTGCGCATGCTAGTCTCGGGACAGCATCCGCCTGATCGCCTGGGCGGTGGTGCAAAGGATAGCCATGGACAATACACCGCATGCGGTCTCAGCTCCTGATTCCTCCCTGCATGGCCAGGACCCCGTGCCGTGGCCGGCCACTCCCTTGCTTGACGATGGCGTCTTCAGTCCGGAACGGGTGAAGGCCGAGCGCGAGCAAGCCTATTTCAACGATTTATACCTGCTGGCGCCCGTCGCCTATTTCGTGCTCGGTCTCGATGGCGTGATCGTGCAAGTCAACCTGGTGGCGGCCGAATTGTTCGGCCTGGTGCGCGAGCGCCTTGGCCACGTGCTGTTCCGTTCGTATGTGCACGAGGCGTTCCGCCACGATTTCGAGCAATTCGTGCAGCGCGTGCTCAATAGCAGCGAGCCCGAGCGCATCCAGCTGCAGGTGCGGCGGCGTCCCGGCGCGCGCGAGGCCGGCTTGCCCGTCAGCCTGCTGGGCAGCGCCGATCCGAACGGCCAGGCGCTGCGCCTGGTGCTGGAGCAGGCCGAAGGCAAGCTGGCCGCGCTGGAACGCAGCGAAGAGCGTTTCCGGCGCATCGTGCACAGCGCCGAGGAGGGCATCTGGGAAATCGATGCGCAGGCGCTGACCAGCTTTGTCAATCCGAAGATGGCGCAGATGCTCGGTTGCCAGATCGAGGATATGCTGGGCCAGCCGCTGGCCGCCTTCATGGATGACGAGGGGCGCGCCATCCTGGAGCGTAACATTGCGCGGCGCCAGGATGGCATCGTCGAGCGCCACGAATTCAAGTTCCTGCGGCGTGACGGCAGCACCTTGTGGGCCACCCTGGCCACCAATCCCATCTTCGACTCCGGCGGCGCCTACCTGGGCGCGCTGGCGCTGGTCAGCGATATCACGCTGCAGCGCACGGCGTCCGAGCGGCTCTGGCGGCAAGCCAATTTCGACCCCTTGACGGGCTTGCCGAACCGCCACCTGTTGCTCGACCGCTTGCAGCACGAGGTGCGCCACGCCAGCCGCGAAGGCGGTTGCCTGGCCTTGCTGTTCATCGACCTCGACCATTTCAAGCTGGTGAATGACCGCCTGGGCCAGGAGAAGGGCGACATGCTGCTGCGCCAGGCGGCGCTGCGCATCTGCGAGCGCGTGCGCGCCAGCGATACGGTCGCGCGCCTGGGCGGCGACGAGTTCGCCGTCATCCTGGCCGGTGTGCGGCAGCTGGGCGGCATCGAGCGCGTGCTGCAGGAGCTGACGACGGCGCTGGCCCTGCCTTTCGTGCTCGACGGCGACACGGCGCACGTGTCGGCCAGCGTGGGCGTGGCGCTGTACCCGGCCGACGCGGAGGCGACGGACAGCTTGCTGCGGCATGCCGACCAGGCCATGTATGCAGCCAAGAGCGCGGGGCGCAACGGCTACAGCTATTTCACGCCGGCCTTGCAGCAGGCGGCCGACCTGCGCCGCGCGACGGTGCGCGAGATGCGCCTGGCGCTGGCGCAGGACCAGTTCGAAGTGCATTACCAGCCCATCATCCGCCTGTGCGATGGCAGCATCGAGCGGGCCGAGGCGCTGCTGCGCTGGCGCCATCCGCTGCGCGGCTTGCTGCTGCCCGCCGATTTCATCGCCTTCGCCGAGGCCAACGGCCTGATCATCGATATCGGCGAGTGGGTCTTCCGCCAGGTCGTAAGCCAGGCGCGGCAGTGGCAAGCGGCGCATGGCGCCGTGTTTCAGATCTGTATCAACAAGTCGGCCGTGGAATTTCGCTGCGATGCCGCGCTCTACCAGGACTGGGGCAACGCGCTGGCGCGGGCGGGCCTGGCGCCGGGCGCCATTGTCATCGAGGCACCGGAAGCCGTGCTGCTCGACGAGGCGCGCCCGGTGGCCGACCGTCTGCGCCAGTTCCGCGCCATGGGCCTGGCGCTGGCGCTCGACGACTTTGGCGCCGGCAACACTTCGCTGGCTTGCCTGAAGCGGGGCGATCTCGAGGTACTCAAGCTCGACCCTTCGCTGGTACGGGAACTGGGGGCGGGAGGCGCGGCGCTGGCCGTCTGCGCGGCCATCATCAGCCTGGCGCAGGGGCTGGGCCTGAAAGTGGTGGCGGAAGGCGTGGAAACGGCCGCGCAGCGTGAGTTGCTGCGGGCCGCCGGTTGCGATTATGCGCAGGGTTATGTATTTTCAGGCGCGGTGCCTGTGGAGCAGCTGAGTGCAATGCTGGCCGCGGGCCGGCGCTTCTAATCCAGGCCCAGCAGCGCGACGACGCGTTCGCGGCTGATGCCGACCAGCGCGGAGCTGATCGCCAGCAGCGATTCATAGCCGGGCTGGCGGGCCTTTTCCATGAAGTTTTCCGCCAAGGTATCCATGCTGACGTGCACTTGTACCGGTTGCGCGCGGGCCACCCGTCCCGTGGCTTGCGCCAGGGCCAGGCTGACGGAGCTGCGCGCCGCCTGCAACTGCGCCAGCGCCTGCACCACTTGCTGCAAGGTGGCGCGCAGGGCTTCCGTGTCGCCGGTATTCCATTCTTCCGGGGCGATGGCGGCCGGTTCCGCATCCGTGCGCACGCGGCTCATCTGGCCGGTCGGGTAGCGGATGCCGCTGCCGCGCACGGACAGGCTGTCGCGCACGTTGGCCCAGGCCGCTTCCGAGGTGCTGAACACCAGTTCGCCGTTCTCGCCCAGCTTGACGCCGATGCCGGACGGCATCAGTGCGCGGTCGAAGCGGGAAACGATTTCGCTCTGGCTCAAGCCAGGTTCGATGTTGACCGAGCGCAAGGCCTGGTTCGCGCCGCCGACGGAAAAGGCCAGCACTTCCTGCGGGCCTTCCTGCAGGCTGGCCATGGTCAGGCCGCGGATGCTGAAGTTTTGCTGCGCCGCCTGCGGGCTCGTATAGCTGAGCTGCGCGTCGAGCGTGCCGCCCGAGGCGCTGGCGCGCTGGCGCCAGGTATTGCTGAACTGGCGTACCCTGGCCTCGACTTGTCCTTCGCGGCCCTGGCGCGCGGCCAGCTTGGCCGCCAGTTCGCTCTTCAGCGCTTGCAACTGGCTGCTGCTGCGGTCCAGGTAGTCGAGGGTTTGTTGCGCGTTAGAAATTTCTCCCTGCAGCTGGTGATCCCAGTTGCTCAGGCCACGCTGCAGGCTCGCCGTCGAACTCCTCGCCGCCGGCGCCTCGCTGCGCGCGCTGGCGCCGCTTTTGACCGCGGCGGACGCGTCATCGACGACGCGGGCTGTGCCGGCGCCTTTGGCATTGACGCCGGACGAGGAGGAAGTCTGAACGATTTGCATGATGGTCAGAGAAGATCAAACAGGGAAAGGGTGCCAACCTTGGCGTACGCCTTGTATGTTGCCTGCAGGGCCGTCTGGTAGCCGTTCAGCTCGATGGCGGCCGCGCCCATGTCGGTCTTCTTCAAGTCGGACAAGGCCATGTCGTTCGACAGCGAGACGTTGGCCAGGTTGCCGGAGAGCGTGGTCAGGATGTTTTGCGCGCCGCCAAAGATGGCGATCTTGCCAGAGAGTAAATCCATGCCGTCATCGGTGCCATCGAGCGCCGCGCCCACCACGCTGCGTACGGCCGGGTCGTTCGGGCTGACGCCAGGCTTGCCCAGCGTATCGATGGCCTGGTCGATCTTGTTCAGCCACACTTCCAGCTTGTCCACGTCGACGTTGGCCGCCTGCGTCACGCCATTGCCCACCACCACGGTCTGCGTGGCGGTGTTGCCGTTGTACGTGTAGCGCGAACCGGGGGCTGCAGCGGGATTGAACGCGATGGCCGGCTTGTCGGTATCCGTGCCGGAAAACATGTAGCGGCCTTCCTGGTCCTTCAGGTTGGCCGTGTACAGCACGCTGTCGCGCATGGCGATCAGCGATTGCGTCATCGCATTCAGGTCATCCGGCGCATTGCCGCCGTCGGCGGCCCACACCAGCAGGTCGCGCGCCTGGCCCATGTCGGTGACCATGCTGGTCAGATAATTTTCGTTTTTCAGCAGGCGCACTTTCACCGTGGCGATATTGTCCTGGTATTGCGTGACCATGGCTTGCTCGCGCGTCAGGCGCGAAATGCGCACGTTGCCGATCGGATCGTCCGATGGCAGCTGGATGCGCAAGCCCGAGGCCATCTGCTGGGTCAGGTAATTGATGCGCTCTTGATTTTGCTGAAGAGAAATATTAATCAGTGATTGGTACTGGCTGCTGGCGACACGCATGATCTTCTCCTTAACCCATCATTTGCAAAGTGGCATCAAACAAGGTATTCGCCACGGAAATGACTTTCATGTTTGCCTGGTACATATTCTGGAATTCGACGAGATTCATCGCTTCCTCATCCTTGTTCACGCCGCTGGTGGACTTCCAGTCGTCGATGGCTTGCGCGCGCACCGTGTTGGAAGTCTTCAGCAGGGCCTGGTTCTGCTGGCTGTAGATGGCCAGCTTGCCGACGAGCTGCGTGTCCGCATCGCTCATCAGGACCGAACCCACCCAGCTGACGCTGATCGGTTGATTCTTGATATTGATCAATTCCTGCAAATTGCCGCTGTCGCCGGCCGCGCCTGTCAACGACAGGGCCAGGTCCTTGGCGTTGAAGCCGGGGGTAATGCTCAGCTTGCCATTCGCGTAGGCCAGCAGGGGACCGCCGGATGTGCCAGCCATGGTCTTGCCCAGGGCCAGTTGCGCGTTGACCTTGCTGGTCAGCTGGGTGGCCATGTCTTGCAGCGATTGCTGCAGCGGTTTCAGGGTATTTTTCTCGAATTCGCCCAGGCCACCCATCTGGCCGCCGATGGCGACCAGATCGAGGTTGTACGACGACTTGGCGAAATCGAGGCTCAGGACCTGGTCGCCCGTGTTCGTCATGCTGCTGGTCAAGGTGCCGGCCAGGCTGCCGATGACCAGCGGCTGGCCCGACTTCAGCGCGATATTGCGCGAGCCGTCCGGCTGGTCGAGGACGTCGATGCCCATTTGCGAGGCCAGGCCGTCGATCAGCTGGTCGCGCGCATCCATCAGCGAGGACACGTTCGTGCCCGAGGCCGTGGCGGTGCTGATGCGCTGGTTCAGCGCGGCGATATTGGCCAGGGTGGTATTGGCTTGCGGCACGATCGCTGCGCGTTGCTGTTGCAACGACAGCAATTGGTTGCCCATCACGGTGCTGATGCTGTTGAAGCGCTGCGCCATGGAGTCGGCGGAGGTGATGATCTGCTGGCGCAGCGGCGTCGAGGTCGGGTCGACGGCCGAGGCGTTGAGGGCGGCGAAAAAGCCGTCGATGCCGTTGCTGATGCTGGAAGCATCGTCGCCCATCACGCGCTCGAGCTGGGTCAGGTAAGGCTGGGTCTGCGAACGGGCGCCCTGGTCGGACGCGGCGCGCCACATTTGCTGGCTTTTATATGCATCGGCAAAGCGCAGCAAGGCGGACACTTCCACGCCATTGCCGGCCGAGCGTACGCCGGCGGTGGCGCCCAGCGATGACAGCAACACACCCTGGCGCGTGTAGCCCGCCGTTTGCAGGTTGGCGATGTTCTGGCTGGCCGCATTGAGTGCGGCCTGGGCGGCGATGCTGCCTGACAATGCATTGCTGATGATGCTCATTGGGCAAGTTTCTTTCGTGAAGAGTGTGGCGCGTGCGGGTGGGCAAGCATTGAATCGTTGTTACCTTGTACAGGCGACGCTTCAGACGGATTTATTAAGCGGTGCCGCAATATTGTCGGTATTGACAGTGCTTTTGGCGGCCACGGGGGCGCCGGCCGCCGGCAGCAGCTGGCGCAGGATGGCGTCGGCGATGCCGAAGGCGCGCTGGCCAGCCATCTTGTCGGCCACCAGGTTGTCGGCCATTTCCAGCATGTCGCTGTTGATGGGGTCCTTGAAGACGCTGTCTTCGCCCGCCATCTCGCGCGTGCCCGAACGCATCTGGCGCAGCATGTGCGAGATGAAGAACGCTTCGAACTTGACGGCCGCCTCGGTGGCCTTGGCCGCATAGCGCGGGTCGGCCGGCGTGGCGGCCGCAGGGGAGCGGTCGTCGAGCGCCGAGGGCAGGGCGCTGCTGCTGTCGTTGATATTGATCATATGACCACCAGTTCGCCTTCGATGGCGCCAGCCTGGTCGAGGGCTTGTAAAATTGCCATGATGTCATCGGGCGAGGCGCCCAGGCTGTTGACCACGTCGATGATCGATTGCAGCTTGGCGCCGGCCGGCCATTTGAACATATTGCCGTTGCCCTGGTCGACGGACACCTTCGATTGCGGCGTGACGGTGGTCTGGCCGCGGCCGAACGGCGCCGGCTGGCTGACGGCCGAGCTTTCGGAAATGACGACCTTGAGCGAGCCGTGCGTGACGGCGGCCGCCTTCACGCGCAAGCCTTCGGCGATGACGACGGTGCCCGTGCGCGAATTGAAGACCACTTTCGGCGTATCGACGCCGACGTCGACGCTCAAGGCTTCCAGCTTGGCCATGAAGGCCACGCGCTGGGTCGGGTTTTCCGGCGCCAGCACTTCCACGCTGGTGGCGTCGCGCGTGGTGGCGACGGCGCCAAAGCGGCGGTTGACGGCTTCGACGATATTGATGGCCGTCTCGAAATGCGGGTGGCGCAAGTTCAGGGTGACGGTTGGCTTGGTCGAGAAATCGCTGAGGATCTCGCGCTCGATGTTGGCGCCGTTGGGAATGCGGCCCGAGGTAGGCGTGTTGACGGTGACGGACGAGCCGCTCTTGCCGGTGGCGTTCAGGCCGCCGACGACGACGTTGCCTTGCGCCAGCGCATACGTTTCATTGTCGGCTGCGCGCAATTGCGTCAGCAGCAGGGTGCCGCCGCGCAAGCTTTTCGCATCGCCCAGGGACGAGACGGTGACGTCGATGGCCTGGCCACGGCGGTATCCTGGTGGAAACACGGCGCTGACCATGACGGTGGCGACGTTCTTGCTTTTCGCATCGGCGCCGTCCGGCATCTTCACGCCGAACTGCTTGAGCATGTTGACCACGGACTGGCTGGAAAACTTCACCTGGGTGGTGTCGCCGCTGCCGTTCAGGCCCACGACGAGGCCGTAGCCGACCAGCGGGTTGTCGCGCACGCCCTCGATACTGACCAGGTTGCGCAGCACTTGCGCGGCGCTGGCGGGCAGGGCAAAGCCGGAGAGCGCGGCCAGCATGGCTGCCAGGGGCAGGGCGGAACGAAATTTCATGAGGTCACCTTAAAACGGCATCCATGGGCCGACGAAGAAACGCGTCAGCCAGCCTGGTGTATTGGCTTCGGCCAGGGTGCCCTGGCCGGAATAGGCGATCTGTGCATTGGCGATGCGCAAGGACGAGACCTGGTTGCTGGAATCGATGTCGGCCGCGCGCAGGTAGCCGCGCAGGCGCACGAATTCCTCGCCCTGGTTCAGGGTCAGGGTTTTCTCGCCCTGTACGCGCAGCAAGCCGTTCGGCAGGACTTCCTGCACGATCACGGTGATGGCGCCGGACAGCGCATTTTGCTGCGTGCTGGTCGAGTCGCCGGCGAAGTTGCGGTCGGCCGACAGGTCGACGCCCGTCTTGGGGAGGGTCTTGCCGAGGATATTGGCCGCCTTCACGCCGACGGACGAGCCCTTGTTGAACGAGGTGCCCGCCTTCTTGCTGGCCTGCGTGGTTTCCTGCAGCGCCACCGTGACGACGTCGCCGACGCGGAAGGCGCGGCTGTCCGAGATCAGGTCCAGGCTTGCGTCGGGATTGAACACGCCGCCGGCCACGCCGCCGCGCGCAGCGCTGCGCGGCGCCACGGGCAGCGGCGTATCGGAAAAGCTCGGTGCCACCGGCGCGGCCGGCTGGCTGGCGCAACCGGCCATCAATACCAGCAGCATGGCTGCCGTGGCTTTCATGGCGACTGTCATCAGCGTGCCGCTTGCGCCAGGTATTGCAGCATATTGTCGGCGGCCGACAGCACCTTGGTGTTCATTTCATAGGTGCGCTGGGCAGCGATCATGTCGACCATCTCTTCGACCACCTGCACGTTCGAGCCTTCCAGCGCGAACTGCTTCAGCTTGCCCAGGGCGCCTTCGCCGGGACGGCCTTCCGTCGGCGTGCCGCTCGATGCCGTTTCCTGGAACAGGTTTTCACCGAGTGCCAGGAGGCCCGTCGGGTTGACGAAGCTGGAGAGGTTCAGCTGGCCCAGCTGGGTGCCGTTGACATTGCCCGGCACGGTGGCCGTGACCATGCCGTTTTCGCCGATGGTGATGGCCGTGGCGTTGTTCGGCACGGTGATCTGCGGCACCAGGGGCAAGCCCTGGGCGTTGACCATCACGCCGTTTTCATTGATGCCCAGCTGGCCGGCGCGCGTGTAGGCCGCTTCGCCGTTCGGGCGCAGCACTTGCAGGAAGCCGTTGCCGGTGATGGCGACGTCGAATTCGCGGCTCGTCGTTTGCAGGCTGCCGGTGGTAAACACCTTTTGCGTGCCGACCATGTGCGTGCCGTTACCCAGCTGTACGCCCGAAGGCGAGAGGGTGTTGTCGGCGCGCTGCGTGCCCGGCTGCTGCTCGACCTGGTAAAACAGGTCTTCGAAGACGACGCGGTCGCGCTTGAAACCGACGGTGTTGACGTTGGCCAGGTTATTCGCGATGGCTTGCAGTTTGGCATCTTGTGCCTGCACGCCGGTCTTGCTGATCCACATTGCTGGATTCATGTGTTGCTCCTAGTAATTGATTGGCGTGGGGCTCAAGCGCCCAGCAGGCGGTTGCCCGATTCCGTCATGGAATCGCTGGCCTTGAATACTTTCATCTGCATCTCGAAACTGCGGTTCAGGCTCATGGTGGCGACCATTTCCTCGACGGCCGAGACGTTGCTGCCTTCCAGGTGGCGGTCGCGGATGCGTACCGCCGGATCGGCCTGCAAGTCTTCGCCGCTGCGCGCCACGATCAGGCCCGCCTCGTTCTTGGTCAGCTCGCCCGCTTCGGCGTTGACCAGCTTGAGCTTGTCGACCGTCTGCATTTGCGCGGTGCCCGGCACCTGGATGGAAATCGTGCCATCGCTGCCGATCGACAGGCTGGTGTGCTCGGGAATCGTGATCGGGCCGCCTTCGCCCAGCACGGGCCGGCCATTGATGGTCAGCGCGCCCGTTTCATCGAGATCCATGGCGCCGGCGCGCGTGTAGGCTTCGCCGTTTTGCCACTGCACCGCAAGAAAGCCGGGGCCCGTGACGGCCACGTCGAGTTCGCGTCCCGTTTCCTTGATGGCGCCCGTGCGCGTGCCGACGGCGCTCGACTGCGTCTGCGTCATGTGGCGGTCGTCGTAGCCATAGCCGTTTTGCAACGGCTGGGCAGTGGACACTTCCAGGTTGGCGCGAAAGCCGCCCGTCTCGATGTTGGCCAGGTTGTTGGCGTGTACCTGCTGTGCCCGCAGGGCACGGTCGGCCCCGCTCATGGCGGTATAAATCAGCGCATCCATTGCTCTTTACCTTTGCGTATCGTGGATTACAGCGCTTGCATCAGCGATTGCAGCATGGCGTTCTCGGTCGAGATGACCTTCGAGTTCGCCTGGTAGTTACGCTGCGACGTCATCAGGCCCACCAGTTCGGAGGTGATGTCGACGTTCGACTGTTCCAGCGAGCTCGTCGTCAGTTTGCCGGCCATGCCGACGCCCGGACGGTCATACATGGCGGTGCCGGACGTGGTCGAGGCGACCCAGCTGGTATCGTTGACGGCCGTCAATGCGCCTTCGTCGGGGAAGGTGGCCAGGGCGATCACGCCGATGCTTTGCTTCTGGCCGTTCGTGTATTTCGCCACGACGGAGCCGTCATCGGCCAGTTCCACGCCCGTGTAGGTGCCCGAGGCATAGCCGTCGGCACGGTCGGTCGAGGTGGTCGCTTCGCCGGCGAACTGGGTGGTGCCCGTGTAGTCGATGGCGATCGACAGCGGCGCGGCGCCTGTCGGCGTGCCCAGCGCCAGGTTGACCGGCGCGGTCAGGTTCAGCTTGCCGGAGGTATTGAAGGTCATGCTCGTCACCGTCCCCAGATCGGCGTTGTCGAGGGTGTAGTGCACGTCCACGCCCGTTGCCGTCTTGACGAAGTACTGGCCCACCGAGTGCTTGGCGCCCAGCGAATCGTAGACGATCGAGGACTTGGCGCTGTTGTAGCTCAATTCATTGGTCTTGTCGAAAGCCGGGGTCTTGATGGTCCATTCGGACGACATGTTGGCGGCATACGCCAGCTTGGTCGACGCCACGGCGGGAATCTGGCCCGTCGGAATGTTCATGTCGCCCATGGTGCCCAGGGTGGTGCTGCCCTTGACGGCGGCATAACCCTGCACCAGGCGGCCGTTCGAATCGATCAGCTTGCCTTCATTGCTGGCCGAAAAGATGCCGACGCGGCTGTAGGTCATGGTGTTTTGCGCATCGCGCGTGACGAAGTAGCCGCGGCCATCGATGGCCGCGTCGAGCGCGCGGCCCGTGTTCAGCACGCCGCCATTGAGCGACATGCTTTGCGTGATCGAGCCCACTTCCGTGCCCGTGGCGCGCGAACCGGCGTACATGGCCGAAAAGTTGGCGCGGCTGCTCTTGAAACCGTAGGTGCCGGCATTGGCGATATTGTTACTGGTGCTGTTCAACTGTTGGTTGATGGACTGGATACCGGACAGGGCGATGTCGAAACTCATGTTGACTTCCTTTAGTGAAGGACGAGATTAGTGTGCAGGAAACGAAGGGGCGAGCGGATCAGGCCGTCTTGCCGTTAAAGCCGGTGATCGCGCCAGGGTTGACTTCGCCCAGGTTCGACACGCTCAAAATCATGCTGCCGCTGGACGACAGGCGCACGCTGTTGAGCTTGCCTGCAATGTCGACCGTTGGTTTTTCGGCGCCGCTGGTGCTGACCGTCATGCTGTAGGTGCCGGCAGGCAAGCCCAAGGCCACGGGATCGATGGTGAACGGCACCGTGCCGGGCGCTTTGGCGCCCAGTTCGATCTTGTATTCCTTGTCGTCCAGCCCTTTCAGGGTCACGGTGGTCTTGGTGGTGCTGGCGGCCAGCGCGATGGTGCCGCTGACCTTGCTCTTGTCGAGCTGGACCGTTTCGGTGTTGACCATGACTTCCGAGCCCACTTGCGCGCCCAGGGCCAGCACTTGCATCGATTGCAGCACGCTGGCATTGGCGCTGGTCAGCGCCGACAGGTTTTGCATCGCTTCCGTCTGCGCCTGCTGCGTCAATTGATTGACGAACTGGCTCGGATCGGTCGGCGCGAGGGGATCCTGGTTCTTGATCTGCGCGACCAGCAACTTGGTGAACATATCCTGGGTGGCATTGCTTTGCGACTTGACGGCATTGCTGTTGCTATTGCTGCCGCTGGTGTTATTTGTAAAGAGGTTGGTTTCCATGGATTATGCTTCACCTAATTTGAGGAGCGATTGCTGCATCGACTTGATGCGGCCCAGAACTTCGACATTTGTTTCAAACGCGCGCGACGCCGACATCATGTCGGTCATCTCGGCAACCTGATTGACGTTGGGATAGAACACCATGCCATCGGCATTGGCCATCGGGTGGCCCGGTTCATAGACCTTGCGCAGCGGCTCATCGCTTTGCACCACGTCGAGTACCTGTACTCTTCCACCGGCGCCGCTGGCGCCCGGGCCGTCCATCACGGCCGCAAACACGGGCTTGCGCGCGCGGTAGGTTTCGCCTTCGGAACCGGCAACGGAATCGGCATTGGCCAGGTTGCTGGCGATGGTATTGAGGCGCACGGTTTGCGCCGCCATCGCCGAACCGGCGATCTTGGAAATGTCCTGGAAGCTCATGCTGATCCTTATTGTCCGGAAATGGCCTTGGACAGACCCTTCAGTTTCATGTTGACGAAAGTGAGGCTGGTCTGGAAGTCGGTGGCATTCTGCGAGAACGCCGCCTGCTCGACGCCGATTTCGACGGTGTTGCCGTCGCGGCTGGGGTGGTAGGGGACGCGGTACAGGGCGCTGGCATCGTCATCGGTCGACAGCAGGCCCGCCTCGTTGTCCTGCAACTGCTGCAGGGCGCTGCCGAAATCCATGTCCATGGCCTGGAAGCCGGGCGTGTTTTCATTGGCGATGTTGGCGGCCAGTACGCGTGTACGGTCGGCACGCAGCGCGAGTGCATCGGCGTGCACGCCCAGCGCATCCTTGAAATTAATCCCCATGGTCATCCTTTGTGTTGAATTCGATCGTGCTTTTTGCGGTTCGGGCCAGAAAATAGGTGGTGCAGAGGTAAAATCCCAGCCTGGTCATGTTGACGCATGGTAAGGTCATGCCGCTTCAGTATCTTTGATTAAGGTTAGCAATGATTTACTCTGAGAACTATTCCGTGATGTGGAACAAGGCGCAATGTCGTCACATACTGCTGCCAAGCCTATTTTTACTGACCAGCCTATATAGTAGTGCAGGATGCGCAGAATTGCCAGCCGACAATATATTTTCGCGTGTGGAACAATTGGCGCGCGAGCAATTGGTGCAGCAAGCAGCCTCGGCGGGACTGCTGGAACCGCAGTTTCAAGTGGCCGTGGTCAAAAGCACGCGCCCCGTGCCGGCGTGCGCGGCGCCCGTCGCGCTGGAAACGGCGGACAGCCGTTCGGCGCAGCGCATGCGCTTCGTGGCAGTGTGTCCTGGAAGCAACGGTTGGCGCTATGAAATGCTGGCGCGCGGCAGCATTACGGCCCAGGTCGCGGTGACGAGCGCCCCAGTGACGGCGAATACGCCGTTGCAGGCGGGCGACGTGACCCTGGCGCGGCGCGATGTGACGATGGTGCCGGACAGTATTTCCTCCTTGCCCGGCGCCGTTGGCCTGTCGAGCCGGCGCAGCTTGCGTGCCGGCGAAGTGCTGCGGCAAGGGCAACTGGCGTCGCCCGTGTTGATCAAGCGGGGCAGTGCGGTGAATATCGTGGCCCGCAAGGAGCAGGTGGAAGTGAGCATGGCCGGCGAAGCGCTGGATCCGGGCGCGCTGGGCGAGGTGATTCGCGTGCGCAACGCCACCAGCGGCACGGTGATACGTGCCAGGGTGGTCGATGCGGGCGTGGTGGAACCGGCCGAACTTCCCGGCCGTTAAGGAAACTACTCGGCGGCGGCCGTGCGCTGCAAACGCGTCGCCAGCTGGGTCAGCTTGGCGGCATAGTTGGGGTCGGTGGCATAGCCGCCGCGCGCGAGGCCTTGCGCGAAAGCGCCCGCGTCGCTACCCGTGTTCAGGGCGGCGCGGTAGCGGGGATTGTCGAGCAATACTTGCGCATAGTCGCGGAAGGCGCTGGCCTGGTCCGGATAACTGCGGAAACGTTCCGTTTTCTTCAGGGCCGTGCCGCTGCCCGCCTCGTATTCGGTGGTGACATTGCTGGCCACGTCGCCTTGCCATTTGCCGCCGGCCTTGATGCCGAACAGATTATTTGTGTCCGCGCCCGTGCCCTGGCGCAGCGGACGCTGGCCCCAGCCCGATTCCAGCGCCGCGTGGGCGGCGACGATTTCCGGCGCCACGCCCAGGCGCGCGCCCGTTTCCTGCGTCCATGGCTTGATCGAGGCGAGGAATTGCTGCTGCGTTTCGCCGATCTCGCCACCCTGGTTGATGCTGCCCAGCACATTGACGGGCTGGCTCTGTTCCAGGTAGGCGCGGCCTTGCGGGTTCAGGCTGGTGGCGTTGCCGCCGCCCTGTTCGATGAAGCGGGCCACTTCGCCCTGTACTTGCCGGAATACGCTGCTGAAGCTGCTGGCGGCTGCCGTGGCAGGGGTTGCGTGCATATTGCTTTGCACGGCATTCGTCGCCATCGTCGACGGCGTGGCGGCCATGGCGCGCATCTGTGAAAAATCAGCCTGGCGCATACGTATCTTCCTCGCCATGCAGCACGCGCTGCATGATGCTGTACTGCTCTGTTAATAAATCGCTGTTGCGGGCATTCAGGCGCTTGCATTCGAGCACCATCTGCTCGAGCGCAGCCCAGTCGCGCTCGGCGGTGACGCGCGCGTCATCTTGCAATAACGCAAACAATTGCGGCATATCGCCTTGCGGACCCAGCAGGGCAGTGACGAGGCTGACCCGCTGGCGGCGGCGCGCATCGAGGGGCTCGACGGCGGCGATGACCTGGTCGGCCAGTGCCGTCAATTGCGCGCTCTGATGGTGCAAGGTCGCCTGGAATTGCTCCTCCAGCACGGTTTGCAGGGCGGCATAGCCGATGCTGTCGTCTTTCATGCCTTGCAGCACGCGGCGCATGGCTTCCTGGCGCGTGATGCCCTTGCGCGGCGCGGTCACGATTCGCCGCCGTGGAAACGCTGGATCAAGCCTGCCAGTTTCGACGGATCGAACGGCAATTCGCCCTTGGCCAGCGCATCGCGCAGCATGGCCACGCGCTCATGGTCGATTTCGGGCATGGCGCGCAGGGCGGCCATGGCCGGTTGCAGCACGGCCGATTGCAGTTCCGCCCCGGCCGACGAGCCGCCCATGGCGCCGGCGGCGCCCGCGTTCTCGGCGATCGCCTCGGCCGGCGCGACGGCGCTGCTGCGTACGGCAGCACCGGTATTGCCGGAGGAGATTTTCATACGTTGTCCCTTGCCCTTAATTTGCATGCTCATCCCGCTCCTTCTTTGCGGGCAAGCCCAGTTTCTCGCGCAGGCGCTGCAAGGTGCCCGAGTCCGGTTCGCCCACTTGCAATTCTTCGCCCTGCGGCTTTTGTCCGGCCATGCCGAACATGGCGGCGATGCTGTCAGCCTGGCCACGCGTCAATATTAACAGTTCGATGCGGCGGTTGATGCCGGCGCTGGCGTTTTTTACGTCCAGCGGCGCGCGGTCGGCCATGCCCACCACTTGCAGCACGCTGTCCGGACTCATGCTGCCGATCAACAATTGCGCGCGCGCCGACATGGCGCGGTTGGCCGACAGGGTCCAGTTCGAAAAGCCTTCATAGCCGGTATTGGCGTATTGCATCGAGTCGGTGTGGCCGACGATCAGCATCTGGTTATCCATTTGCGCAAACACGGGGCCCATCTGGCGCAGCAGCTTGCGGAAACGGTCGGTCGGCACGGCGCTGCCGCGCACGAACATGCCTTGCTTGTCCGTGTCGTGCAGCATGACGCGCAAGCCGTACGGCGTGATCACGGATTGCAAATTGCTTTTCAATCCCGCTTCATCGCTGAGCTTATCGAGCGCGCGCGACAGGCTCAGCAGGTCTTCCGGCGACTGGTAGCTGACCTTGGTCTGGTTGGGCGGCGCGGCGCCAGCCTTGC
Source organism: Janthinobacterium sp. SUN176 (assembly GCF_030587335.1). NCBI lineage: Bacteria > Pseudomonadati > Pseudomonadota > Betaproteobacteria > Burkholderiales > Oxalobacteraceae > Janthinobacterium > Janthinobacterium sp. SUN176. The sequence goes on from NZ_JAPWIA010000001.1 coordinate 925,849, forward strand.
CGTCCTGCATCTGCTTGCCTTCCGTGCGCGTGTCGCCCGTGCCCTTGCGGGGCATGGGGAAGCGCTCGATCAGGCTGCCGCGCGGGCCGCCTTTCTGTTCCGGCATGACGCCCTGGCCTTCGCCCTGGCGGCTGCCTGCCGACGCATCCATCATGATTTCCTTCATCGCCTGCTGCTCGCGCGCGGCCATCAGCCACAGCACGAGGAACAGCGACAGCAGGGCCAGGCAAAAGTCGGCGAACGCTACTTTCCAGGCGCCGCCATGGCCATCGTCGTCGTGCTTGCGGCCGGCACGCTTGATGATGGCCTGTTCATGTTTCTCATGCGGCTTTAGCACGGCGGCCTCCCCGGCCTTGGCCTTGCTCTTGTTCGGCGCCGCCATCTTCCAGCGCATTGATCCAGCTTTCCAGCTGGGCGAAGCTAGGCTTGATGTTCAGCTGCACCAGGCGGCGGCCCGCATCGATGGCCAGCAGGGGCGGTTTGCCCGCCACGTGCGTGACCAGCACGACCTTCACGCATTCCATGGTCGAGCCTTCCTCGCCCACCAGCTGTTTCATCATGTTGCACATCGGATCGAGCACACCGTAGCAGAAGAAGATGCCGATGAAGGTACCGACCATGGCGGCGCCCACTTTTTCCGAGATTTCCGCCGCATCGGCGCCGTCGGCCACGGAATTCATGGCCATCACGATGCCCAGAACGGCGGCCAGGATACCGAAACCGGGCATGGCTTCGGCGATCTTGTGCAAGGATTTCGACGGTTGCAGCAATTCGTCGTGGATGGCTTCCAGTTCCTGCTCCAGCACGCCTTCCAGCTCATGCGCGTTGATCTTGCCCATCGCCATCAAACGGAAGTTGTCGACGATGAAGGCCAGCAGCTTCGGCTCTTCCAGCACCAGCGGATAGCGCTGGAACAGGGCGCTTTCGCGCGGCGCCTCGACGTGGGCGTCGAGCGCCTTCAGGCCGCCGGCGGCCGTTTGCAGCAGTTCATACATCAGCAGCAGCAACTGGCGCTGGAATTCCGAGCCTTGCTTCTTGTGCGTGACGATCTTGCGCATCTGGTGCAGCATTTCACCGAGTACATGCTTGGGGTTGCCCAGCACCAGGGCGCCGACGGCGGCGCCGATGATGATGATCAACTCGACCGGTTGCCAGATCGCGTGGACGGTGCCGCCCATCAGGGCGAAGCCTCCGAATACACACCCCATCACGATTAAGATACCGATAATTACCATGTCAACTGCCTTTCTGCGTCATTGTGCTGCGTCAATTTGATGGATAGTGCTGAAACTTATGCGTCTTGCAGCATGGTTTTCATCTTGCCCAGCGCCGTCTTGTTCAACTGGCAGACGCGGGCGTCGCTCAGGTCTAGCACGGCGGCAATTTCTTTATAGCTCAGTTCGAATTCGTAATACATCTGGATCACGCGCTGTTCCCGTTCGTCCAGCGTGCGCAGCGCCTGTTCCAGGCTGCGCCGCACCATCAATTGCTCTTCCGGGCTCGGTGCGCTGTCGGCTTGCCCCAGGCTTTCCTGCAGCACTTCATCAAAACTGGCGATCAGCTCGGCGTTTTCCGCCAGCTGGTACTCCTGGAAGGCTTCCGGCGTCAGCTTCAGGGCCGCCATGATTTCCGCTTCCAGCGGCTCGCGCCCCAGGCGCCGGGTCAGGGCGCGCACGCTGTCGCGCAGGCGGTGGCTTTCCTGGCGCACGGCGCGCGGACGCCAGTCCTGGCGCCGCAATTCATCGAGGATGGCGCCGCGGATGCGCAGGCTGGCATAGCTGCCGAACGACTGGTCCGGCACGCCGTAGCGGCGCAAGGCTTCGAGCAAGCCCATCAGGCCGATCTGTTCCATGTCGTCGCGGTCGATGGCGCCCGACACCTGCGAATTGAGCTGGCGCACGATGCGTTTCACCAAAGGGGAGTACGCCACCAGATGTTGTTGTTCTTCGGCAACACTGAGCACTGCCGCGCAAGCGCTGGCGGCGGCATATTCGCCGGCGCCATACGCTTCCTGGTATTGCTCTACATAGGCCAAGGGATCTCCCACTAGGTCGGCTGGCGTGTTGGCTTATTCAATGATCAGCTTGCCGACCATGACTTCGGTGAACGGTTTTTCCATCTGTTCGCGTTCATAGCTGACATTGAAGGCCTTGTTGATCTGTTCGGCAAATTGCTCCACCGTCATCGTCTGTGCCTTGTCCATCGGGAAACTCGACAGGGTGCTGACGGCGATCGAACGCATCAGCGGCAAGTGGTCCTTGGTCAGCTTTTCCTTTTCCTCGGTGGTGGCGATCACCAGGTCGGCCGACAGGTAATGCGTTTCGCCTTCGCCGGGGCCGCGGCGCAGCATCACGATGACCTTGTCCAGCGTGAGGAACTTGCGCGCCTTCTTGCCTGTGGCCGGCGGCGGGGTTTTGGCTTCGGCCACCTCGGCATGGCCGGCAACCGGCTTGGCCAGGTACCACATGGCGCCGCCAGCGGCGCCGGCGGCCAGCACGGCCACGGCGACAAAGCCGCCTATCAGTTTCATTTTCATATTCATCAGGCAGTCTCTCGCTCATGCATGGCGTAAGTGGTACCGGCAGGGCTGCCGTCGGACAGGGCGCGTCCCGGTTCCGCGTCGTCGTTCTGGCGGCCCGGTTGACGCTGGCCGCGCGCATCGCCTTCGGCAAACGCCTGGGCGGCAGGGCTGCGCGGGGTGGCGCTGATATTCACGGCCACCTCGGTGTACTGGCGCTGCGCCAGGTCGCTGCGCATGTTTTCGCCGATGCCTTGCAACTGGCGCAACACTTCCGAGTTCGACGCCGTGACGTTCACCTGCAGCGCGCCAGCCGTGTGGCGGATGGAAATTTCAATGCGGCCCAGCATGGGCGGGTCGAGGCGGATCGTCGCGTGTTCGCTGTTGCGGCCGATCTGCGTCTGCAGGCGTTCGCCGAGCGCTTCGCGCAGCGGTTCCTGCCATTGCTGGGCAGGGCCGTTGAGCTTGATGGTATCGCCGGACGGGGCCGCCGTGGCCGTATTGCCGACCGCGCCCGTCAAACCCAGGTTGGGCGTGGCGGGGGCCGGCGTCGCGGCGCCGCGTTCGCCCTCGCGCGCGGCAGGGGCGGCGGCGGCCGTCACCGGAGCGCCCTGTTGCAGCAGCGCTTCGAACGGCTGTGCCGGCGCGCTGCCCTTGGCGGCAGTCGCCGGGTTGGCGGCGGCCAGCGGTTCGCGCGTGTCGCGCCCTGGCGCTGGCGCCATTGCCGGCGCGGACGCGGTGAGGGTGACGGCTGCGGGATGCAGGCTGATGTTGAGTGCAGGGTTGGCTTGCGCCGCATTCGCCTGCACCGGTGTCTGTGTTTGTGTCTGGGCTGCGGCGCGCGCCTCGGCTGCGGCCGCGTCCGTTGGCGGCAGCATCGTCACCGGCAAGCCGATGACGGGGGCGGCCATGGCCGGCAGGCTGCTGTCGGCCTGGGTGTCGCTGTCGCCGTCCTTGGCGGGTGCAGGCGCGGGCGTGCCGGCGTCGGCCGTTTCCACGGCGGTCACATCGAGCACCTGCGCAAACAGGGGCAGGGCGGAGGGCGCCGTTGCGGTGCTGCCATAGCCTGGCGTGCCGGGCAAGGCAGCGGTCTGTGCCGGCGCTGGCGCCGGTGCGGATGCAGCGGAGGCCGCCGGTGCCGGAGCGGCCGGCGCCGTGTTGAAGTTCATGATCATGCTTGATTCCCGTCCGAGTCGTATTCGCCGAGCGCGGCGTAGGCGACCCAACCTTCCTTATTTGCCTGTAATGCACCCAGGTGTAACCCCAGGCGTTCTTTTTCCTCAGAGCAAATTTTAACCGCTTGCGCGTGAATTTTGCGCAATTGCAACAATTCTGTTTGTTCCAGCGCATTCCATGCGCCCCGTTCAGCCAGCAGCGGGATGTTTTTCGCCAGGCTGGCCGAGAGTTTTTCCATCGCCTCCCAGTCCGGCTGCGCGATGGCCGCGCTCAATTGCCGGCTCAGCTGCTGCAGCGCGGCGCGCCTAGGCATTGTTGGCCTGGACGCCCACCCAGCCGCGCTTGATGGTGGTCATCAAGGTTGTCACTTCATCGATCAGGGTCGGGTCGAGCTTGATGCCGGCCGTGTACAGGCGCGCCACGCAATAGTCGTACAGGCGCGCCAGGTTGACGACCACTTCGCCGCCATTGTCGAAATCGAGCGAGCTCGACAGACCGTTGATGATCTGCGTGCATTTATCCAGGCTGATGGCCTTTTGTTCGTAGCGCTTGCCCACGATATGCCCGCGCGCGCGCGCCAGTTCTTCCAGCAGGCCGTCCGTCAGCACCAGTACCAGTTCGACCGGTGTTGCGCGGGCGGTCTGGGCATCCAGGTTGACGGCGTGGTAGTTGCCGTAAGCTTCATTGTTTAACATGATTGTATTCTCGCTATGTTAACTGTGGCGGCGCGGCAGGCGCATCCGCCTTAGGATTTATTGTTGCTAAACATGGCATCGAACATATCGGACGTCTTGCTCATTTGCTCCTGCAATACTTGCAGACGCGTAAATTGATCGAGGAAGCGTTTGTATGCCGTGTCATATTGGGCCGTGAGGCGCTCGCCGCTCTTGACCAGGCTTTTCTGCAGCTTGTCCGTGGCGGCCTGGCGCTGGGTGATCTGGCCCTTGGTGACATTGCTCCACTGGCCCAGTACCTTGTCCAGGCTGCCGAGCACGCCGGCCGGGGCGGACAGGCTGTTGTTGCCAAAAAGTTTGTCCAGGCCCGTCGGGTTGTCGGCCAGCTTGGCCGTCAGCTTGGCGGCGTTGAGGCTGATGGTGCCGTCGCGCTGGGCCGTAATGCCGTAGGACACGAGCGAGACGCCATTGATGTTCAGGCGCAGGGCGTCGCCCATGCTGCTGCGCAAGGCATTCAGACCGGAATCATGGGCGAAGATGCCCGCGGCGATGTTCTTTTCCGGATTGCCGGGGCTTGCCAGGCCATCCATCAGGGTTTTCAGCTTGTTGTAGGCATCGACGAACGCTTGCACGTTGGCGGCGGTGCCGGAGTTGTCGGTGGCGACGGTCAGCGTGACGGGCGCTTCGGCGGCACTCATGGCGCGGGTGAACGTGATTTTCACATCCTGCACGTTGGTGAATGTATTCGATGCCTGCGTGATGGCCGTGCCGCCGGGTTTGCCGCCCAGCCAGACGATGGCGTCGTCAGCCTTGACGACTTCCTTGATGTTGGCTGGAGCGATCAGCGCGCCTTTCAGCGCGATATTGTCGACAGCGCTGGCGTCGAGCGTGGCGGCGTTGGCAATGCCCGTCGCATTCGACGTCAGTACCAGTTGCGCCTGGTTATTGATGGTCACGATGGAGGCGGTGACGCGCGAATTGTTCTTGCTGTTGCCGTTGATGGCGGCAGCGATTTCCTGCGGTGTCAGTGTGCCGTTGCCATCCTTGTCGGCGGCGGCCAGGTCGATGTTGAGCGTGTTGTCGCCCACGCCATCGCCGATTTTCACTTTCAGCGTACCCGTGCCATCGGCGGTATTGACGTTGCTCAAGCCGCCATACGACATCTGGCTGGCCGTGGCCAGTTTTTCAACAAAAAAGGAATAGGTGCCCGGCGTCGCATTGATGCCGGCCGTGGCCGTGCCGTAACCGGCGGCGGGGAAGGTGGCGGACTGGCTCAGCACCGATTTGCTGCTGGTCATGGACGACATGGCGCTCTGGAAGGCGGAGATGGCCGACTTCAGGTTGCCCAGCGCCGTGCTGGTGTTGCTGGCCAGCGTGTTCTGTGCCTGCAGGGCGGCCTTTTGCGCGGCGATAGCCTTGGTAGCCAGTTTTTCGGCCGTTGGGATCGGATCGTATTGCGGTGCAGTAATTACGCTTGCCATGCCAGACTCCTGAATAAAGGGATATACCGGTACAAGGCGACCCCCATTCCCGTTTTGTGAAGTTTTCCTGAAAGAAACTTACACAAACCTCATTTTACCTGCCCGCGGAACCAGAATTGCGTCGCCAGCTCGTCTTGCCGCTTGGCATCGACGCGTTGTTGCTCATTTGCAACATACTTTTGTTTCTGCGTGAGGACCTGGTCCAGCACTTCGCGCTTGGCCCAGGCCGTATTGAGTGCGCGTTGCGAAACGGCCATGTTGGCTTCGTGCAAATGCAGATCGGTACGGTGCTGGTCGGCCATCTGCATGACGGCTTGCTTGAAGTTGCCGCAGTTGACGGACAGGGCCAGGGGCAGGGCGCCGCTGGGGCCGCTATCCGTGTACAGGCCCGTCAGGCGTTCCAGGTTTTTCTGGTAGCGCTCGCGCACGGCCGTCTGCGCCGCCATTTCGCCTTGCAGGCGTTCCACTTCGGTGCTGCGCAGGCCGACCAGGGTGGTCAGGTTGCGGATGGTATGCGCGTCGCTCACGTATGCTCCTAGGCCATGATCTGTTCAAGTTGTTCGATGCACGGCCCCATCGGCGCCTCTTCCTTGGTGCCCTGGCACAGGAAGGCTTCGATGGGCGCGTGCAGCTGGACGGCGCGGTCGGTGATCGGGTCGGCGCCGGGCACGTAGGCGCCCAGCGGGATCAGGTCGCGCACGCGCGCATGGCGCGCCATCGACGCTTTCAGCGCGCGCGACGCCTGCATGTGGGTGGGCGTGATCACCTGCGCCATGCAGCGGCTGATCGAGGCGGCGATGTCGATGGCGGGGTAGTGGCCCCGCTCGGCCAGTTCGCGCGTGAGCACGATGTGGCCGTCGAGAATCGCGCGCGCCGTGTCGACCACGGGGTCCTGCTGGTCGTCGCCCTCGGCCAGCACCGTGTAGATGGCGCTCATGCTGCCGTCCGGGTGGGCGCCGTTGCCGGCGCTTTCCACCAGCTGCGGCAAGTTCGAAAACACGGACGGCGGATAGCCGCGCGTGGCCGGCGGCTCGCCCAGGGCCAGCGCCACTTCGCGCAAGGCCATCGCATAGCGCGTCAGCGAGTCGACCAGCAGCAGCACGTGCTTGCCCTGGTCGCGGTAGTGGGCGGCGATCGAATGGCACAGCTCGGTGGCCATGATGCGCATCAACGGCGATTCATCGGCCGGGGCGATCACCAGCACGGCTTTTTTCAAGCCTTCGGCGCCGAGCGACTTTTCGACGAATTCGCGCACTTCGCGGCCCCGTTCGCCGATCAGGCCGACGACGACGACATCGGCCACCGTCTGGCGCGTGATCAGGCCCAGCAGCACGCTCTTACCGACGCCGGAACCGGCCATCAGGCCCACGCGCTGGCCCTTGCCCAGGGTCAGCATGCTGTTGATGGCCCGCACGCCCACGTCCAGCGGCTCGACCACCGGTTGTTTCTTCAGGGGATTGATCTTCGGCGGCGTGACTTCCAGGATGTGTTCGCCGCCGAGGCGGCCCAGGTCGTCGATCGGCTCGCCCAGGCCATTCACCATGCGGCCCAGCCACGACGGGCCGATCTGCAGGCTGGCCTTGTCGGGCAAGGGCAGAACCCTGGCGCCCGTGGTCAGTCCTGTCGCCTTCTTGAACGGCATCAGGTAGGACAGTTTTTCGCGAAAACCGACGACTTGCGCATCGAGCCACTCGCCGCTCACAGTTTCAATTTGACAACGCTGGCCCGTGTGCAGGCGGCAGCCGGCGCTTTCCAGCAGCAGGCCGGAGGCGCCGACCAGGCGGCCGGTGGGTGTCGCGACCGGGATATCGCCGATCTCGAAGCTGCGCAGCGTGTCGGCGATCATGCAGGCGCGCCCTGGTCCGCGTGTTCGGCGGCCAGCGCCAGGTGGCTGCTGACTTGTTCCATGCAGGCCGACAGGCGCTGATGGCAGCCCGCGTCGACTTCATTGTCGCCCGCCTTGATGCGGCATTCGCCCGCGTCCAGACGCGCGTCGGCGATCAGGTTCCAGCGCTTGGCGCGCTTCGGATCGAGTTCGCTGATGCGTTTGAGTTCTTCCGGATTGAGGAAGACGTCGATTTCCTCGCGCGTGGGCGGCATCGAGGCCAGGGTCTCGTCGACCAGGGCCAGCAATTGCACCGGCTGCAGCGCCAGTTCCGCGCGGATCACCTGGCGCGCCACCTTGGCCACCAGGTCGACCACTTCCTTGCGCTGCGCTTCGCGGTAATCGGCGCGTACTTTTTTCAGGTCGCGCAGGATGGCGTCGACGGGGCGCGCCAGGCGGTCCAGCGCCACCAGGGTTTCATTGCGGCCTTCTTCGCGGCCCTGCGCCATGCCGTCGTTGCGTCCGGTGTCGTAGCCGTCCTGCTGGCCTTGCACCAGGCCCACTTCGTAGCCGTCGCGCTGGCCCTGCTCGAAGCCTTCCGAGACGGACGCCTGCCACTGCCCATCCGTGTCCTCGTTGGAGGCACGTTGGCCGGCGGCGATGAATTGCGACAGGGGCGGGAAACGATACGAGCGGAAGTGTTTCATTCGATCACCGCTTCGGCAAACAGTTGCACTTCGATCTCGCCCGCATCGGCGAGGCCCTTGACGGTGGCCATGATTTCCTGGCGCGTCTGTTCGATACGGCTCAAAGGCACGGGGCCGGAACGGCGCATCATGTCTTCGAAGCTCTGCGCCTGGCGGCGCGGCATGGTTTTCAGCACGGCGTCGCGGATCGACGGTTCCGCGCCCTTGAGGGCGATGGCCCACTGTTCCATCGGCACGTCTTCCAGGATGCGCGTGAGCGTGACATCGCTCTGCGTGGCCAGGATCAGGAAGTCGTACATGCTCAGTTCGATTTCCGACACCACTTCCGGGTCGTGCGCGCGCAGCAGTTCGACCAGCGCGGCGCGGTTGCCCGGCATGCGGTTGAGAATCTCGGCCGCCTGGCGGATGCCTTCCACGCTGGTGCTTTGCGTGTCGAGCGTGCCCAGGCAGCGCCCCACCAGTTCGTCGAGCTCGACCAGCAGGTCGCGGTCGATCTCGTCCAGGCGCGCCAGGTTCAGCAAGACCAGGTCGCGGCCTTCGACGGGCAGGGCGTCGAGGATCTGGCCGGCCAGCGCGGGCGGCAGGAAGGCCAGGAACACGGCTTGCATCTGCACGTGTTCATTGACGATGTATTCGGCCAGCCATTTTGGCGAAGCCCACTGCAGGCGCGCCATCTTGGGGCGGATCGCATCGCCGTAGATGTTGTTCAGCACGCTATTTGCGATATCGCTGCCCAGCGCCATGTCCAGCGAACGCTTCAGGTAGCTGCGCGAGGCGCCGTGCACGCCGCTTTGCTGGCGGTAGTCGTCGAAGAAGGTCTGCATCGCCGTTTTCACGGATTCGACCTTGATGCCGCTCATGCGCGACATCACTTGCGTGACTTCCAGCAATTCTTCGCGCGACAGGCAGCGCAGCACGTTGGCCGCCTGCTCTTCGCCTATGCTCAGCAGCACGATGGCAGCCTGTTCCACGGGGTTCAGGCTGGCGCTTTCGTATTCGGCGCCGTCGGAGGGATTATTGTTGTTGAGTTCGGCCATTTTTCTGCATCCATTGTTTGACGACTTCGGCGACACGCTCGGGTTCTTTTTCAGCCAGCACTTTCAGGTGGTCGACCATCACGTCGACCGCCGAGCCAGGTGGCGGCAAGTCATAGTTTTCCAGCAGCGGCACGACCGGCATGCTGCCGCCGGCGGCTTCGCCTTCGAGCGCCAGCGGTGTGCCATTCACGCCCAGGGCTGGCGCGCCGGCAACGGCCGCGCCATTCGCGCCGGCGGCGGCGCTGCCGCCCAGCGCCAGGGCAGGGTCGAGCTGTTTCAGTGCAGGCGGCGCCAGGCGCGTGGTCAGCAGGCGCAGCAGCGGACGCAGGATCAGGAAGTAGCCGAGGATGGCGCCCAGGGCGTACAGCAGCCAGCTGCTGAAATCGACGACGGTGTCGCGCTCTTCCCACCACTGCGCCACGGGCGGCTTGGCGGGGAAGGCCAGCGCCGTCAGGCTCAGGCTGTCGCCGCGCTGGGCGTTGATGCCCAGGCCGCTGTTGAGCATTTTTTCAATATTGCCCAGTTCGGCAGGAGTCCAGCCCGTTTTCGGGTTCGGTGCGGCGGCGCTGTTGAGGACCACGGCGACGCTGAGTTTTTCCAGGCGGCCACGGCTGCGCTTGATCTGCGTGATGCTGCGGTCGTAGGCGTACTGGCGCGTGGTGGCGTTCTTGCGGGCCGTGCCGTCGTCGGACGGCTTTGGCGCGCCGTCGGCGGGTGCGGCGCCGGCGGCGTCGGCCGGTGCCGGCACGGCCGCCGCCGGCGGACGGTTCGACAGGCTGCCGGGAATGCCGGCCACGGTGCGGTTGCGTTCCTGCTCTTCGCGCATCGCTTCGCTCGTCACTTTCGGGGCTTCGCCGTATTTTTCCAGCGTTTCGTCCACGCGGTCGTTGTTCACGGCGGCCGTCACGCTGAGCTTGAAGTTGTCTTCGCCGATGACGGGGCCGAGCAAGCCCGTGACGTTGCGGCGGATTTCATCCTGGAAACGTTTCGCGCCTTCATTGCCGGCGGCCGAGGCGTCGAAGCCGTCCGTCAGGTCGACGTGCGCGGACAGCAGGTTGCCGCCCTGGTCGACCAGGCTCACGCGCGTTGGCGCCAGGCTGGCGACGCTGCCGGCCACCATGTTGATGACGGCGGCGATCTGTTCCGGCGCCAGGGTGCGGCCCGGCTTCAGCGCCACGACGATCGAGGCGGACGATTTGTCGCCGTCGCTGGCGACGAACGATGTCGATTTCGCAATCGACAGATGGACGCGCGCCGAAGCGATCGCGTCCATCGTCATGATGCTTTGCGCCAGTTCGCCTTCCAGGCCGCGGCGGAAGCGCACGTCCTGCACGAACTGCGATACGCCCAGCGGGTCATTCTTATCCATCAGCTCCAGGCCGGCCGGCAGTTGCGCCGTCACGCCCTTCGAGGCGAGCAGCATGCGCACCTTGCCCAGCATCGCGTCGGGCACCAGCACCTGGCCGCTGTCCGGATGCAGGCGGTAGGGGATGTGTTCGGCGTCCAGCGTGGCCATCATGTCCGTCACGGCCACTTTTTCGCGCGCGCCAAACACCGGCTTGTAGTTGGCCTGGTCGCGCCAGGCATACATGGTCACCATGGCGGTGATGCCGATGGCCAGCACGACGATGGGAACCAGGTTTTTCAGCAGGGCGGGCGGGATGGCGGGCTGGGCACCAAGGCGCCAGCGCGCAAATGCGGACTTCATGGGGGTAATCACTTGGGGTAACTTTCGCTGGGAGGCTGGGCGTGGATCAGGACGTGAAGATTACAGAGGCAGTTTGATGAGTTCGTCGACGGCGCCCATGACCTTGTTGCGCACTTGCATCAACATGGAGAAGGACAGGCTCGCTTCCTGGCTGGCCAGCATGGCGCCGACCATGTCGTCGCTCTTGCCGCTGTCGACGTCGCTCATTTTCTGCGCCGCCATGCGGTCATCGCCGTTGACCTTGCCGATGGCGTCTTTCATGCTTTGCGCAAAGGAGAAGCCGGATTGTTCCGGCGCGCCGAACTGGGCGGCGGGCGCGATGCTGGCGCCCAGGGCGCGCGCGTCATTGCTCAGTGCTGCCAGATCGGCCTTGATCAGACCTGCGAGTTCGTTGCTCATCGTGCCCTCTACTTTCAATATGCGGTGACGTATCAATCAGAAATTACTGGTGTTGCCATTCCGGCAGGCATGACATCCCGCGCCATCTTGCCCGGCCCGCTTGCAGGGCCCATCAGTTTTATCAGTTGCCACACCATCCGCTCAAGCAGATTCAAACAAACCCGGCAGACCTGCGCCGACGTGATTCACATGGCCATGACAACTAATAATTATCTGATAAAAGTTTCTTCTGGTGGCAATAAGCGGGACTGGAAACTGCCATAAAAACCGGAATCAGGTAAGCGGAATGGCGCACTGCAAATCTATATTTTGTCGCTATAAGCTTACCTCGCGGCAACTATAAAGTAAAGAGAGGATTGCCTCAAGGAATATTGATACATGGCAATATTTAGCTTTTTCATGTATTGTTCAGCACCGTAGTCATCCAGCATGCGATACGATGCGCAATCGTTTGCTTGCAGACCGGTACGCCAGGTCAAGATGATGCTGTATTTAATTTCGGGCGATCCGTATAATTTGTTCTGCCACCGCAATACCGACATGACCACTACATGACAATCCTTACCAAGACAGATCAAACTGTGCGCCATCAAGTCCTCGATTCCTGTCTGCTTGGACGTCCTGTCCATTTGCTGCATGTATTCGGCGCCCAGCTGCGCGACGACCTGGCCGTGGCCCTGCGCCAGCCGATGAGTCGCCGCTACTGGGGGAATTTCCAGATCGATGCCGTGACCTTGTCGCGCGTGGAAAACGAGGACAGCGTGAACCGCTGGCTGAGTTTCTCCACGCCGGCCAGCCAGACGGGCTTTGCCCTCGAACGGCAGATACTCTTGAGCGTGCTGAACTATCGCTATGGTAGTGCCGGCGCCAAGGGCGCGCTGCCCGATCCGGCGCAGGTGCGCGTGACGGCCACGGAAGAGCGCCTCGCTGTGGTGCTTGGACAACAGTTGGTGAACAGTTTGTTCTCCCGCGTGCACAAGAACCTGCAAACCCTGGGCAAAAGCAGCGACATCGACACCAGTGCCGAGGTCGCCGCGCAGTCGGGCGTGCATCCGGCACGTGGCAGCTGGATCGTCACGGTGGCGCTCAGCGACGTCGAGGCGGGGCAGAGCGGCCAGTTCTGGTTCTCGCTGGACAAGCGCCTGATGGCCGACGTGCTGCGCGGCTTGCTGCCCGAGCGCGCGCAGGCGAAGAAAGCCTTGCGCGGCAGCGTGCGTCCGCTCGCGTCGCGCCTGCAAGTGACCCTGGAAGGCCGGCTCGTCAGCAAACAGGTGCAGCTGGGCGCCTTGTTCGACTTGCGCGTCGGCGACGTGATTCCCGTTAGCCTCAGCCGCACCGACGTCATGCTCGACGACTCCCGTCTCTTTACAGCTGCTGTTTCCGAACACAAGGGCAAGCTCTGTTTAACCTCCTTTGAAGATGTCGAATAATATGAATATGACCGATACCAACCAGAGCGAAACCCTGCTGGAAGACCTGGGCGATGACATGATCATCGACCAGGGCGATGTGTCCGACGTGGCCAGCGGCCGCGCGCGGCGCGACATTCCGCAGATGATGCGCAAGATTCCCGTCACCCTGACCCTGGAAGTGGGCTCGGCCCGCATTTCGCTGGAAGAATTGATGGCCATCGGCCCGGAAAGCGTGATCGAACTCGACATGCTGGCCGGCGAACCGCTGGTGATCAAGGTCAACGGCACGCCGATCGGCCGTGCCGAAGTGGTGGTGGCCGGCGAGAACTATGGCCTGAAAGTCATCGACCTCGACGGCCTCAATCTCGACCTGATGACAGCATGAAGCTGGCGGTACCCGGCTTGAGCCGGCGCCGCGGCGCGCTGGCTGCCGCGCTGGCTGTTCCCGTTCTGATGCTGTGCTGCAACGCCGCTGGCGCGCAGGACCTGCTGTCCGGCGTGGTGCCGGGCGCGAAGACCGACCTGTCGGTGAAGATGCAGATCCTCGTCGTCATGACCCTGCTCGGGCTGCTGCCCGTGATGGTCATGATGATGACCAGCTTTACCCGCTTCGTCATCGTGCTGTCCCTGCTGCGCCAGGCCCTGGGCCTGCAGCAGGGCTTGCCCAACCGCATCGTCACGGGCATCGCCCTGATCCTCACCCTGCTGGTCATGCGCCCCATCGGCGACCAGGTGTGGAAGGAAGCGTTCGTGCCGTACGACCGCGACCAGATCGGCATGCAGGAAGCGCTGAAGATCGCCGAAGTGCCGATTTCGCGCTTCATGCTGGCGCAGACGAGCAAGGCCGCGCTGGCGCAGATCGCGCACCTGGCCGGCGAACCGTCGACCATGCGCCCGCAAGACCACAGTTTCACGGTCAAGCTGGCCGCGTTTGTGTTGTCCGAACTCAAGACGGCGTTCCAGATCGGGTGCATGCTGTTCATACCGTTCCTCATCATCGATCTGGTGGTGGCGTCCGTGCTGATGGCCATGGGCATGATGATGCTCTCGCCGCTGGTGATTTCGCTGCCGTTCAAGCTGCTGCTGTTCGTGCTCGTCGACGGCTGGACCCTGACCGTCAACACGCTCGTTACCAGCATACAGGGCTATTGATCCATGTTTACCCCTGAAGTCGCCGTCGACCTGATCATCGAAGCGCTGCACGTCGTGATGCTGCTGGTGGTGATCCTGGTCGTGCCCGGTTTGCTCATGGGCTTGCTGGTCGCGCTGGTGCAGGCGGCCACCTCGATCAATGAACAGACCATGAGTTTCTTGCCGCGCCTGCTGGTCACCCTGCTGGCCCTGATCCTGGCCGGCCGCTGGATGGCCGGTTACCTGATGGATTATTGCGTGTCCATTTTTCAGCGCGCCGCCACCCTGGTCGGATAGCGCCGCGCGCCATGGATCAGATTTTCAATCAGGTGCTGCCGTTTCTGCTGGCCGTGTGGTGGCCGTTCTGCCGCATCCTGGCCATGCTCAGCGCCTCGCCCGTGATCGGCGACGCCATGGTGCCCGTCCCCGTGCGGGTGCTGCTGTCGCTGGTGCTGGCGATCCTGATGCTGCCCGTGATGCAGGCGTCGGGCATCTCGCAGGACTTGCTGAAGATCGATCCGTTTTCCCTGCACGCCGCCGTCGCCACCCTGGAGCAGGCCATCATCGGCTTCGTCCTCGGCCTGGCCTTCCACTTCGCCATGTCCGTCATGTCGGTGCTCGGTTACCTGGTGTCGAGCCAGGTGGGCTTTTCCATGGCCGTCATGAACGACCCGCTCAATGGCACCTCGTCGGACGTGATCACGGGGATGCTCACCATCATGTGCATGATCGTGTTTTTCGCCATCGACGGCCACCTCGTGCTGACGGGCGTGATCGGCGCCAGTTTCACGGCCTGGCCCGTGGGGCAGGGCTACGGGCCGCTGCTGCTGCAGACGGTGGCGTATAACGTGGCGTGGATTTTCGCCGCCGCCATGCTGCTGGCCTTGCCCATCGTCTTTTCCACCATGGTGGTGCAGCTGGGCTTTGGCTTCCTGAACCGCGTGGCGCCGTCGCTGAACCTGTTTTCGCTGGGTTTTTCCATGATCACCGTGTTCGGCCTGCTGATGCTGGGGCAGATCGTGCGCTTTATCCCCGAGCACTACATCGCCATGACGAATCGCGTGCTGGAAATGATCGCCGAACAGATGCGGGTGGCCCATGGATAGCGCACGTGCCAACAAGCTGCTGCGCAGTCCACTTCCGGGCATCCGTTGCTCGCTGTACCTCCGTACAGCTGCGCTACTCAACCCGGCATTGAACTTGCTCGCTACGCTTGTAGGGCACGTGCGGAAAGGTGTGGTCCATGGCGGATAGCAGCACGGGCGACAAGACAGAAAAGGCGTCACAGCAAAAGCTGAAGAAATCGCGCCAGGAAGGGCAGGTGGTGCGTTCGCGCGACCTGTCGACGGCGCTGGGCATCCTGATCAGCATGAAGGTCTTCATTTACCTGCTGCCAAGCTATCTGCTGAGCTTTCGCGAGCTGTTCGCCATGGCTTTCATGCCGCTCGATAGCAAGGGCGCGCTGGAAAATGCCATGTCGATGGCGTTTACGACGTCGGTGGGCTTGCTGATCAAGATGATCGTGCCGCTGTTTTGCGTGCCCCTGTTCGTCGTGCTCGGCTCCTTGATCCCTGGCGGCTGGGTCATCAGCACGAAGAACTGGATGCCGAAGATGGAGCGTCTGAGCCCGGCCAAGAACCTGGGCCGTCTGTTTGCGCCCAAGCATGCTTTTGAATTCGGCCTGTCCATCGCCAAGGCCGCCGTGCTGGGCATGGTGCTCGTGCATGTGAGCCGCTCCAGCCTGACGCAGTACGTGGATTTGCAACACCGGCCCCTGCAGCAGGCCATGCTCGACGGCTCGGCGCTGATGCTCGACGGCTTGATGGCGCTCATTTCCGTCTTTGTCCTGTTTGCCATCATCGACGTGCCGGCGCAGGCGTTCTTCTTTGCCCGCAACCAGCGCATGAGCAAGCAGGATGTCAAGGAAGAACATAAAAGCAGCGAAGGGCGTCCCGAAGTGCGCCAGCGCATCCGCCAACTGCAGCAGCAGATCGGCCGGCGCAGCGTGCGCAAGACCGTGCCCGACGCCGACGTGGTGATCGTCAATCCCGAGCATTACGCCGTTGCATTGAAGTATGACCAGGACCGCGCCGAGGCGCCGTTTGTCGTTGCCAAGGGCGTCGACGAGATGGCGCTGTATATCCGGCAAGTGGCGAAGGAACACGATATTGAAACGCTGGAGTTGCCGCCGCTGGCGCGCGCCATCTACAACACCAGCCAGGTGCAGCAGCAGATTCCCGTGCAGCTGTACCAGGCCGTGTCGCAGGTGCTCAACTACATCCTGCAGCTGAAAGCATTCCGTTCTGGGCAGCGCGCTGCCCAGCCCCCATTTCCCACCGAGGTGGTCGTGCCATCTCATTTGAGCGAGGTAGTACCTTCATGAATTTCCTGAACCGGTTGGTTGCCGAAATGCGCCGCCACAAGTTCGCCACGCCGCTGTTCCTGCTGGTGATCCTGGCAATGATCATCCTGCCGCTGCCGCCGGTGCTGCTCGATATCTTGTTCACTTTCAATATCGTGCTGGCACTGATCGTCATCCTCGTCAGCGTATCGGCCAAGCGGCCGCTCGATTTCTCCGTCTTCCCGACGGTGATCCTGGCCACCACCATGCTCAGGCTGACACTGAACGTGGCATCGACGCGCGTGGTGCTGCTGCACGGCCACACGGGCGCGGATGCGGCCGGTAAGGTGATCGAGGCGTTTGGTAACGTCGTGATCGGCGGCAACTTCGTCGTCGGTATCGTGGTCTTCGTGATCTTGATGATTATCAACTTCGCCGTCGTCACCAAGGGCGCCGAGCGTATATCGGAAGTGTCCGCGCGCTTTACCCTCGATGCCTTGCCGGGCAAGCAGATGGCCATCGATGCCGACCTGAACGCCGGCCTGATCAACCAGGAAAAAGCCCAGATCCGCCGCAAGGACGTGGCCGCCGAAGCGGATTTCTACGGCGCCATGGACGGCGCGTCGAAGTTCGTGCGCGGCGACGCCGTTGCCAGTATCCTGATTTTGATCATCAACATGGTGGGCGGCGTGGCCATCGGCTCGCTGATGCACGACCTGTCGTTCGGCGACGCTTTCCGCCAGTATGCACTGCTGACCATCGGCGATGGCCTGGTGGCGCAGATTCCGGCGCTGCTGCTGTCGGCTGCGGCCGCCATCCTGGTCACCCGCATCAGCGATTCGGGCGACTTCGAACAGCAAGTGGCAGGCCAGGTGCTGACGTCGCCGACGGTGATCTTCAGCGCGGCCGGCATGATGGTGGCGCTGGCCCTGATTCCGGGCATGCCGTGGTTCATGTTCATGACCTTTGCGGCCGTGCTGGCCTTCGTGGCCTGGCGTTTGACCAAGCGCGTGAAGGGACCGGACGCGGCCGGCATGGCGGCCATCGAGGCAGCCTTGCGCGAGGAGCGCCCGGCCGAGCTGGAGTGGCAGCAACTGCCTGCCGTGCAGCCGCTGATGGTGATGCTAGGCTATAAACTGGTCGGCATGGTTGATAAAACGCAAGGCGAACCGTTGAACAAGCGCGTCAAGGGCGTGCGCCAGAGCCTGTCTGAAGCGATGGGCTTGCTGCTGCCGAATATCGGCGTGCGCGACGACCTGGCCCTGAAGCCGTCGCAATACGCGATCGTGCTGTCGGGCACCGTGGTGGCGCAGGCGGAAGTGCAGGCCGACCGCCTGATGGCGATCCCGTCGCCGAACGTGTATGGCCAGCTGGACGGCATTCCCGGCATCGAGCCGGCCTACGGCATGCCCGTCACGTGGATCGAGCCGGGCGAGAAGGCGCATGCGCTGGGTCTCGGCTACCAGGTCATCGAGGCGCCCAGCGTGATCGCCACGCACTTGTCGAAAATGGTGCGCGAATACTTGCCGGAACTGTTCCGCCACGAAGACGTCTCGAACATGATGGAACGCCTGACGGCCCTGTCGCCCAAGCTCGCCGGCGCGCTGGACAAGGCGCTCACGCACACGCAGCTGTTGCGCGTGTTCCGCGTCTTGCTGGCGGAAAATGTGTCACTGAAGGATATCGTGCCCATCGCTACCACCTTGCTCGACAGTTCGGAAACGACCAAGGACCCGATCCTGCTGGCGGCCGAGGTGCGCTGCGCGCTGCGACGCCAGATCGTCAGCGGCCTGTTCGGCCAGAAGATGGAAATGCAGGCGTTTAACCTGGGCGGCGAACTGGAAAACATGCTGCTCGGCTCGCTGAACCAGGCGCGCCAGGCAGGCAAGGTGACTTTGGATAACTATCCGATCGATCCGCACCTGCTGTCGCAGCTGCAAGTGAACATGCCGGTGGCGCGCGAGCAGATGAAGCAGCAGGCCACGCCGCCGCTGTTGCTGGTGCTGCCGCAGATCCGTCCGCTGCTGGCCCGCTATGCGCGCCTGTTCGCGCCTGGCCTGCATGTGCTGTCGTACAACGAAATCCCGGAAAACCGCGAAGTGAGCATCATCGGCACGGTGGGATAAAACGCTGGCATGAAAAGAAAAACGGCGCTGCGGGCGCCGTTTTCTTATGCTGTATCAATTCTGTTGCGTCAATCCTGCTCGTCGATGGGCGGCAGCAGGTCGTGCTCCTGGCCGTCGGCCAGCAGCAGCACGGTGCGGCCTTGCGCCGTTTCTTCTTCGTCGCCATAGTCGTAACCGAGCGGCGCCGCCACTTCCTTCGAAACGATGATGGTTTCCTCTTCGGCCACGTTCGCGGGGGCCGCGGGCGCATCGGGATCGGCCGCCGCTTCCGCTTCCGGCTGCGTCAGCAGCAGCGCCACTTCGGCCATGGCGCGGAACAGGGCCAGCGACAGCGAGGCGGCGCCCGCCTGCATCGGGTAATTGCCGTGCACGCGCTGCGCGTGCAGCTGGCGGTTCAGGCGGCAGCGCACGACGCGCAGGCCGGCGCGCCGCACGGCGTCGGCGATCTCGGGCAGGGCCAGGCGCACATGGCGCAATGCGGCTTCCTCGTCGGCGGCCAGCTCCAGCAGCACGCCGTCGCCGGACGGTTCCATCTGGATCACGACCCGGCCGATGCCGATGATGATCAGTTCGACGCGCAGCGCCACCTTGCCGCGCCGTCGGGGCGTTGCATCGTCTTCCTCGTCGCTGGCCAGCACGCGCAGCAGCAGGCGCTGGCCGCCCCAGCCATACACGGCGAAGCGCCACGCCTCGCTGTCGACCGTCAACGGCGGGCGGGCGCCTTCGCGCAGCAGGGCTGGTTGCTGCTCGGCCATGAACAGGTTGCCCGGCACGTGCTGGCCGCGCGCCTGTTCCTGCAAGGCAGCATATTGCTCGCCATACGTCTTGACCATCACGCGCCACGAGGCGGCCAGCTGCGCCGCGTCGGGCGGCTGCCAGACCAGCTGGCGCGTGAAGAACAGTTGATTGACTTGCATGGCGCTGCTGTCGCGCGGCATGGCGCCGCCCGCCCCGTCGGCATTCGGCTTGATGAGGGACGCCAGGCTGTCCTGTCCCTGCTGTTGCAGCTGGGCGGGCAGGGTGCCGGCGTCGGGCGCGGGCGCCATGTAGGGGCCGATGGGCACCAGCGGCTGGACCACGCCCGGCACCATCGGCGTGGCGGGGCTGACGTCGAAGCGCTGGGTAATCAGGGGAACCGGGTTGCCCGATGAAATGCGGTCTATCGCCATGCCACTGTGTCCAGATGAAAGTCTATAAGAGCCGGTGAATCAGGCGGTATCAGCCATCATGGCTGCAACAGGGACAGTATCATTTTCTGCATGCTCTGGCTTTGCTTGAGCATCGCCGTGCTCGCCTGCAGCAACATTTGTGCCGACACCATGTTGGCGCTTTCCGCCGCGTAATCGACATCCATGATGCGGCCGATGGCGGCCTTGGTATTGGTGACCATGTTGGCCAGGTTGTTGTGCACGTGGTCGAGGCGGTTGGCCGCCGCGCCCAGGGCCGAGCGCACGCCGCCGACCTGGTCGAGCGCTGCCGCCAGCTGGTCGATCATGTTGTTGGCGCTGCCATTCGTGCCGATTTCGCTGCCGGCCGTGCCGCTGGCGGCAAAGTTGGCCGAAATGGCTTTCAGCAAGGTGTCCAGGCCGCCCATCTTGCCTGACACGTCGAACTGCATGGTTTCGCTGCTGCTGGCGCCGATCTGGAAGGTCATCGCCTCCGACAAGGTGCCCTTGCCGGCACTGCCGTTGCCCAGCAGCAAGCCGCCGCCGTAGGAAGTGTTGGTCATGACGTTGTACAGCTCGAGCCCCAGCGCATCGTATTCGGACTGCATGGCGTCGCGGTCGGTCTGGTTGGACGAAGCGTCGGCCGCCTGCGTGGCCAGGTCTTTCATGCGCACCAGCATGTCGGTGACTTCGCCAAACGCGCCTTCGGCCGTCTGCAGCATCGAGGTGCTGTTCTGCGTGTTGCGCATGGCCACCGTCATGCCGCTGACCTGGGCGCTGAGGCGCGTGGCGATCTGCAAGCCGGCGGCGTCGTCCATGGCCGAGTTGATGCGAAAGCCGGTGGACAGGCGCTGCATCGACGTCGCCAGCCGGCTTTGCGCACTGGCGGCGGCGCTTTGGGCGTACATTGCGGCGATATTGGTGTGAATGCTCAGCACAAGGCGGCTCCGGTGGGCGGTGAGGGTGAATCGGGTCTACCTTGTATAGGCGACTGCGCCGTCCGCATTGTTAAATCGAAAGGCAATATAGTCAAATAAATACGTTTCGCGCATAAAAAAAAGCCAGACCGCAGTCTGGCTTGGCGTTGCTGGCCGCAAGCGGCCCGGCAAAGATTATTGCAGCAAGGACATGACCATCGAGGACATGCTGTTGCTTTGTTTCAGCATCGCGGTGCCGGCTTGCAGCAGCATTTGCGACGAGGTCATGTTCGAGCTTTCGGTGGCGAAGTCGACGTCCATGATACGGCCGGTAGCGGCCTTGGTGTTGGTGGCGATGTTCGACAGGTTGCTGTTGACGTGGTCGAGGCGGTTGGCGGCGGCGCCCAGGGAGGAGCGGATCGTGCCGACATTGTCGATGGCATTTTTCAGCAGGTCGATCGTGGCGTTTGCCGTGCCGGTCAGTTCCGTGCCGACGCCGGCGCTGGTTGCCTTGAAGTTGTTGGCGGACAGGCCTTTCAGCGCGCCGTCCAGCGTGACCATGCCTGCTTGCACGGTGAAGTCCATGGTTTCCGACTTGGCGGCGCCGATCTGGAAGGTCATCTTGGCTTCCGACAGGGTGCCCTTGCCGGTCGTGCCGTCGCCCAGCAGATTCTGGCCGCCGAACGTGGTATTGGTCATCACGTTGTACAGTTCCAGGCCCAGCGCGTCGTATTCGGCTTGCATGGCGGTTTTGTCGGCCGTGTTCGACGAAGCATCGGCAGCTTGCGTGGCCAGATCTTTCATGCGCACCAGCATGTTGGTGACTTCACCGAACGCGCCTTCAGCCGTTTGCAGCATCGAGGTGCTGTTTTGCGTGTTGCTCATGGCGACCGTCATGCCGCTGGTCTGTGCTTTCAGGCGGGTGGCGATCTGCAGGCCGGCAGCGTCGTCCATTGCCGAGTTGATGCGGTAGCCGGTCGACAGGCGGGTCATCGAGGTCGACAGTTGCGATTGGGTCTTGGCGATCGAGTTCTGTGCGGACAGCGATGCGTTGTTGGTGTGAAGGCTCAGCATTGTATTGCTCCTGGTAAGTGAATTCGTCGAGCGGCAGGTAATTTCTTGCCCTCACCCCTACAAGGCGACAGGGGAGCGTCTTTCATTAAATTCCACATGGAAATTTTTTATCTGGCGCGCCGCCATGAAAAAAAGCCCCGGCAATCGCTTGCCGGGGCTTTCATGTGGCGCGAGGCGCCGGTGATTATTGCAGCAAGGACATGACCATCGAGGACATGCTGTTGCTTTGTTTCAGCATCGCGGTGCCGGCTTGCAGCAGCATCTGCGACGAGGTCATGTTCGAGCTTTCGGTGGCGAAGTCGACGTCCATGATGCGGCCGGTAGCGGCCTTGGTGTTGGTCGAGATGTTCGACAGGTTGCTGTTGACGTGGTCGAGGCGGTTGGCGGCGGCACCCAGTGCCGAACGTACCACGCCGATGCTGTCGATGGCCGAAACCAGGCTGCCGATGGCGGCGTTGGCGCTGGCGGTCAGTTCGGTGCCCAGGCCGGCGGCGCCGAAGTTGGCGCTGGCCGAACCCAGTGCGGCGGTGACGCTGCCCATCGAGGTGGACAGGTTGATGCTCATCGTTTCCGACTTCGCGGCGCCGATCTGGAACGTCATGGCGCTGGCGATGGTGCCGCCGGTCAGCAGAGCTTGGCCGCCGAACGTGGTGTTTTTCATCACGTTGGACAATTCCAGGCCCAGTGCGTCGTATTCGGCTTGCATGGCGTCTTTGTCGGACGTGTTCGACGAAGCATCGGCAGCTTGCGTGGCCAGATCTTTCATGCGCACCAGCATGTTGGTGACTTCACCGAACGCGCCTTCAGCCGTTTGCAGCATCGAGGTGCTGTTTTGCGTGTTGCTCATGGCGACCGTCATGCCGCTGGTCTGTGCTTTCAGGCGGGTAGCGATCTGCAGGCCGGCAGCGTCGTCCATTGCCGAGTTGATGCGGTAGCCGGTCGACAGGCGGGTCATCGAGGTCGACAGTTGCGATTGCGTTTTGGCGATCGAGTTTTGTGCGGACAGCGATGCGTTGTTGGTGTGAAGGCTCAGCATTGTATTGCTCCTGGTAAGTGAATTCGTCGAGCGGCAGGTAATTTCTTGCCCTCACCCCTACAAGGCGACAGGGGAGCGCCTTTCATTAAATTCCACATGGAAATTTTTTATCTGGCGCGGCGCCATGAAAAAAAGCCCCGGCAATCGCTTGCCGGGGCTTTCATGTGGCGCGAGGCGCCGGTGATTATTGCAGCAAGGACATGACCATCGAGGACATGCTGTTGCTTTGTTTCAGCATCGCGGTGCCGGCTTGCAGCAGCATTTGCGACGAGGTCATGTTCGAGCTTTCGGTGGCGAAGTCGACGTCCATGATGCGGCCGGTAGCGGCCTTGGTGTTGGTCGAGATGTTCGACAGGTTGCTGTTGACGTGGTCGAGGCGGTTGGCGGCGGCACCCAGTGCCGAACGTACCACGCCGATGCTGTCGATGGCCGAAACCAGGCTGCCGATGGCCGTGTTGGCCAGGGTTTTCAGTTCGGTGCCGCCGGCGGTACCGGTGAAGTTGGCGGTGGCCGAACCCAGT
This sequence comes from Janthinobacterium sp. SUN176, assembly GCF_030587335.1. Taxonomy (NCBI): domain Bacteria; kingdom Pseudomonadati; phylum Pseudomonadota; class Betaproteobacteria; order Burkholderiales; family Oxalobacteraceae; genus Janthinobacterium; species Janthinobacterium sp. SUN176. The sequence goes on from NZ_JAPWIA010000001.1 coordinate 949,098, forward strand.
GCGGTGGCGACGCTGCCCATCGAGGTGGACAGGTTGATGGTCATCGTTTCCGACTTCGCGGCGCCGATCTGGAACGTCATGGCGCTGGCGATGGTGCCGCCGGTCAGCAGAGCTTGGCCGCCGAACGTGGTGTTGTTCATCACGTTGGACAATTCCAGGCCCAGTGCGTCGTACTCGGCTTGCATGGCGTCCTTGTCGGCCGTGTTCGACGAAGCATCGGCAGCTTGCGTGGCCAGATCTTTCATGCGCACCAGCATGTTGGTGACTTCGCCGAACGCGCCTTCAGCCGTTTGCAGCATCGAGGTGCTGTTTTGCGTGTTGCTCATGGCGACCGTCATGCCGCTGGTCTGTGCTTTCAGGCGGGTGGCGATCTGCAGGCCGGCAGCGTCGTCCATTGCCGAGTTGATGCGGTAGCCGGTCGACAGGCGGGTCATCGAGGTCGACAGTTGCGATTGGGTCTTGGCGATCGAGTTTTGTGCGGACAGCGATGCGTTATTGGTGTGAAGGCTCAGCATTGTATTGCTCCTGTAGGATATATTCAGCGAGACGCGCTATTTTTCTGCTCTCACAAGCACAAGGCGGCTATTTCTGCTTACGTATTAAATGCTACATGGAAATATTTTTTATGTGGCCGCTGGCCTGCGGTGATTTTTTATTGCCATGGAAATTATGATTAAAAATATACTTTTAACTATTTTTCACGGCATCCCGCGCGCGCAATTGCTCTTCCGCAATTAACAGCCCCTGGTCGCGGCTGTTGATACGCTTCGCCGGTGTGCCCGCATAGATTCCCCACGCCGGCAGGGACCTGGTGACCAGGCTGAGCGCGCCCACGGCGACGCCTTCGCCAAGCTGCGCGCCGGGCAGCACCACGCTGCCCGAGCCGATGATGACGTGCCTGCCCAGGTGGACGGCGCCGCTTTTGCAGTTTGTAAATTCCGCCGGCACGGTGGGGTTGGTCATGCTCGCTCCGCTGTAGTCATCGGTCTTGCTGTACAGGCGCACGCCTTGCGACAAGCCGGCGTAGTCTTCCAGCGTGATGCCTGCGCCGCCGGAGAGAAAGCAGCCGCCGCCAATGTGAACGTAGCTGCCGATGCGGATATGGCCACCCGCCGCCACCAGCGTGCTGTAGCCATCGATGCGCACGTTGTTGCCGATGGCGATATTGTCGATGCCGATGATGACGCAGTTCCTGGCGATGCGCACGTTGTGGCCGAGGCTGCGAAACCCCGCGCCGTGCAAGTCTTCTTCGGTGTAATAGCCGGGATTGAAAAGTTCAGACATGGTCATCCTTGTGCGGGTGTGCGGCGCCGGCGCCGGCTTCCAGGTGGCGGCGCTTGCTTTCCGCCAGTTCTGCTATGACGCGCAGCGCCTCGCCGTCGTCGGCCGTCATGTTTTGCAGGAAATGCGCATTATTCTCGCGTATCCAGCTCAGCGGCAGTTCCCACCAGGCCAGCGCCAGCAGGGCTGCGCGCACTTCCTCGCTGAAGCGGAAGCGCAGCAGCCGCGCCGGCGTCCCGGCGTAAATGCCGTAGGGTTCGCTGCGGAAATTGGGCGGCACCAGCGTGCGCGCACCGATGACGCAGCCATTCTCGATGACCGCGCCGCCCAATATCATCGCCTCGTCGCCGATCCACACATCGTTCTTGATGACCGTATCGGCATATTGGGGAATCGGGCTGTTTTCCAGGCCCATGCCGCCCAATGCCAGAAGATACGTGGAAATGGTGCGCATGTCGTGCTGGCCGTTGAGGATGAAGCGCAGATTCGCGCCGCCGGAAACGTAGCGCCCGATTTGCAGGTGCTGCGCGGTCGAATCGTATTTGGCTTGCGAACCGATGCCGATGCCGGAACAGCGGCCGATGGTAAATTGCCCGAAGTCGGGCTCATTGCCCAGCCAGTTACGGAAAAAGCCATGCGGTATCAGGGTCTGGCCGCCGTCCTTGTAGGACAGCACGGTAAATTGTGCCGCCCAGCGATGGTCGTCGATGGTGCCGAAAAAGTCGGTGTCTGTGGAAATATTCATGGAGTCAGGCCCGCCTGTGCGTGACGCTCGACGATGGCGCAGATGGCATCGACCTGATCGAGATCCAGGCCGGGATAGATGGGCAGGCAGATGATTTGCCGCGATGCCTGCAGCGCGTTCGGCAGATTGCTGTGGGCGGCGGTCGGCATGCTGCGGTACATGGGGAAGTCGCTGATGAGTGGATAGAAATAGCGGCGCGCGTAGATATTCTCGTCCCGCAGCAGCTGGAACAGTGCGTCGCGGCTGGTGCCGTAGGCTTCCTTGACGAGTATGGGGAAGTAGGAATGGTTGGCCGATTCTTCCTCTCCCGCCGGCAGGCAGTCGATGCCGGCGATGGCCGCCAGCCGTTCCCGGTAGCGGCCATCGATGGCGCGCCGCTGCAGGCGAGCCGCGTCGATGCCCTTCAATTGCAGGAGGCCGAATGCGGCGTTGATCTCGCTCATCTTGCCGTTGATGCCGGGTGCCACCACCGTCACTTCGTCGACGAAGCCGAAATTTTTCAGATGGTCGATGCGTTGCTTGGTCTTGGCGTCGGGGCAGACGATCGCGCCCCCTTCGAAGGTATTGAAAATCTTGGTGGCGTGAAAACTCAGCACGGACAGGTCGCCGCAATTGAGCACGCTGCTGCCCTTGTGCCGCACGCCGAACGCATGCGCCGCGTCGTAGATGACTTTCAAGCCATAGTTGTCGGCGATCTTTTCGATGCGTTCCACGTCGCAGGGACGGCCATAGCAGTGCACCGGCATGATGGCGGTGGTGTGCGGCGTGATGGCTGCCTCGATCCTGGCGGGATCCATATTCAGGCTCAGCGGGTCGATATCGACAAAAATGGGCTTGATGCCATTCCACAGCAGCGAATGGGCGGTGGCGACGAAGGAATAGGGCGTGGTGATCACTTCGCCGGTGATGCGCAGCGCCTGCAGGGCCGTGATCAGCGCCAGCGTGCCATTGGTAAACAGGCAGATGTGCTTGACGCCCAGATAGTCGCACAGCGCCTGTTCCAGTTGCTGGTGGAACGGGCCGCCGTTGGTGAGGATCTTGTTTTCCCAGATTTCTTCCAGATACGGCAGGAAATCTTGCAAATCCGGCATGAGCGGCTGCGTGACGTAAATCGGCTTCTTGTGGCTCATGACTGCACCGCCTGCTTGCTGGCGTCGTCGGGCGCAATGGCGAACGATGCGGGCGGCAAGCCGCCGCACCAGCGCTGCCACATGGTGCGGAAAGCCTGTTCCATATTGTGGGCGATGGCCCGGGAGTCGGCCAGCGCCGACTCTTGCATGCGGTTGCGCAAGTCTGCGCGCAGGACGGCCAGTTGCATGATGTTGTTAGACAAGAATATTCCTTTCCGGACGAAATCGTCGTCGTCGGTCGCGATGAAGGCGTCGAGACCCACATGCTGCAAGATGCAGGCGCCGGCATGGCTCGGTACGCTTGTACCCTTGAGCGTCAGCGTGGGCACACCCATCCACAGCGCGTGCAGCGTGGTGGTGCCGCCCGTGTACGGGAAGGTGTCGAGGCAAAGGTCGATTTGCTGGTGCAGGGCCAGATAGCCGCCCAGGTGGGTGCGGCCGTGGAAGGTCAGGCGGTCGGCGGCGATGCCTTCCTGCGCGAACCAGGCTTGCAAGGTGGCGATGTCGCTGTCCTTTTGCATGGCTGCCAGATGCATTTTCGCTTCGGGCAGGGCCCGCAGCAGCTTTGCCCAGCGGGCGATGACGCCGGGATTGAGCTTGCTGAGCCGATTGAAGCTGCCGAAGGTCAGGTAGCCGTTGCCCAGCGCGGGCGCGCGGACCAGTTCCGGGGAGTCCGACGATGGCAGGAAGGGCACGCTGGCGGGCAGCAGCACGACTTTTTCCGTGAAGTACTTTTCGTCGACGTCGAATTGCGGGTCCGTCAGGTAGTAATCCATGGTTTTCAGGCCCGTTGTGCCGGGATAGGCGATCCAGCTGACCTGAATCGGCGCCAGTTTGCGGCCAAAGGCCGTCAGGCGGTTGAAGGCCGTGTGGCTGGACAGGTCGACCAGGATGTCGATGCCGTCTTCGCGGATCTTTTCCTGCAAGTTGCTGTCGCTCACCTCGATGATGTTTTGCCAATGCGGGAAATAGCCGCGCAGGCGCTGCGTGACGGCGTCTTCCAGCGTATTGTTGTAATAGGCATACAGGCTCAGGCCGGGGCTGGCGCTCAGGTGCGCGATCACGGGCACGACGAAATTGGACACCACGTGCGAATTGAAGTCGCCCGAGACAAAGCCGACCCTGATGCGCCGCGCGGGATCGTTGTCGTTGTGGAAACCTTGGCCTTCCGCCGTCCCGGCCGTGGACGGGTGGTCGAAGGCGTCGCCGAAGCGGCAATGTTCCTCAAACAGGCGTTGGGCGTCGATATCGATGCTATGGCTGAGGCAAAACAGCAGGCCGCTGTGGCTTTCCGGAATATGCGGCGCCACCGTCCGCGCGCGATAGCCGCTGGCGATGGCTTCCTCCAGGTGGCCTTCGGCATGGAGTAGCGAGCACAGGTTGATTTCCGCCGCTGCGTAGTCGGGCTTGATTTCCAGGGCGCGCTGGAACGCGGCCAGCGCTTCCTTGCTTTTGCCCATGGTGCGCATGACATTACCTAAATGAAAGTGCAATTCTTCATCATCTGGTTCGGATTCCATGGCCGTGTTGAGGCACGTCAATACATCCTGATACTGTTTCAGCGCCAGGTAGGCGGCGACCAGATTGTTCCGTGCCGCCCGGTAATCGGGTTTGATCTGCAGCGCGCGCTGGAAGCTGCGCACGGCGTCCTGCACATTTTTGTTTTCGTGCAGCGCCTGGCCGAGCCGGTTGTGCGCTTCGGCGTCGTCGGGCAATGCAAGGGTGGCGGCGCGGAAGCTGTCGGCAGCGGCGCCAAACTGTTTCTGGCGCAGCAGCGCATTGCCCAGGTTAAATGCCGCCAGCGCGTAGTCCGGCTTCAAGGCAAGGGCGCGGCGATAGCTCGCCACGGCCTCGTCCAGCCGGTTTTCCGCCTGGAGCAGGTTGCCCAGGTTGCAGTGCGCCTCGGCGAACGCCGGCTCGATTTCCAGCGCCCGCAGGTAGCAGTCGCGGGCTGCATCGAGTTTGCCGGCCGTTTGCCAGGCATTGCCCAGGTGGCCATGCGCCTGCGCATCGTGCGGCGTCAGTTCCACCGTCCGCTGCAGCGTGGCGAGGGCATCCTTGCCTTGCAGTTGCAGGGCCGTGCCCAGCACGCTCCAGCCGAATGGCGAGTCGGGATAGCTTGCCAGCAATTGCCGGCAGGCCGCTTCCATCTGCGCATGCTGGCCTGCCTGGTACAGCTGTACGATGTGGTCCATTTCCGGCTGCGACGGCGACAGGGCCGCCAGCGCGACGGCTTCCTGCGCCTGCCGGCGCAGCGCTTGCGAAGCATCGTTGTCCAGTCCGCGGCCGATGGCGGTGTCGACGATGTCGAGCGCTTCGTCGGGCTGTCCCGCCTGCAGCAATCCCTGCGCATAGGACAGCCAGAACTGGCCTTCGTCCGGGGCGACGGACAGCGCCTTGCGCAAATACGGCAGGCCGGCCACGTGCTGGCCCACTTGTCCGGCCAGCAAGCCCAGGTTGTGGTTGGCGATGGCATGGTAGGGATGGGCCTGCAGGATCGACAGGTAAATCTCTTCCGCCTCGGCAAAACGCCCTGCCTGGTGTTCAGCGATGGCTTGCTGTAATTCGGTGTCGGGGGAGACTGCGGGAGGGAGGGTCGGGTGCATGGGCTGAGGCTGGCAGAAATGTTTAGCAACGGGAATTGTAACTGGTGACAGTGCCCGTGAGAAACTTTCCGAGGGGAATTTGTTGACGCACGCCGCGCGAATGCGCACTTGCTGTTGCAGTTGGTCCAAAGTGCGGGCAATTCTGATCCTTCCGACAAAAAAACAGCGCACTGCCGGATGGGAGTGCGCTGTTCTGGCCGATTGTCAGCCGGTGCTGCGGAACCTTGCGATTACATATTCGGATAGTTCGGCCCGCCGCCGCCTTCCGGTGTCACCCACACGATGTTTTGCGTCGGATCCTTGATGTCGCAGGTTTTACAGTGCACGCAGTTCTGCGCATTGATCTGCAGGCGTTCGGCGCCGTCGTCGTTCTTCACGAACTCGTACACGCCGGCGGGACAGTAACGGGCTTCCGGACCCGCATACGTGGCCAGGTTGACGTCGACCGGCACGCTGGCGTTCTTCAGCGTCAGGTGGATCGGCTGGTCTTCCGCGTGGTTCGTGTTCGAAATGAACACGGACGACATCTTGTCGAAGGTCAACTTGCCATCGGGTTTCGGATACACGATCTTCTTCGACTGGGCGGCCGGTTTCAGGCATTCGTGGTCGCCATGCGAGTGGTGCAGGGTCCACGGCGCCTTGCCGCGGAAGATCAGCTGGTCGATGCCCGTCATCAGGCTGCCCAGGTACAGGCCTTTCGACAGCCATGGCTTGACGTTGCGCGCCACGTGCAGCTCTTCATGCAGCCACGATTGTTCGAAGGCGACAGGGTAGCTCGTCAGTTCGTCGTGCTGGCGCTGTTCGCCCAGCGCGCCGAAGGCCGCGTCCGCCGCCAGCATGCCGCTCTTGATGGCCGCGTGGCTGCCCTTGATGCGGCTCATGTTCAGGAAGCCCGCATCGCAGCCGATCAGTGCTCCGCCCGCAAACACCAGTTTCGGCAACGATTGCAGGCCGCCGGCCGCAATCGCCCGCGCGCCGTACGAGATGCGCTTGCCGCCTTCGAAGAACTTGCGGATTTCCGGATGCGTCTTGTAGCGCTGGAATTCCTCATACGGCGACAGGTACGGGTTTTCGTAGTTCAGGCCGACCACATAGCCCACCATGACCTGGTTGTTTTCCAGGTGGTACAGGAAGGAGCCGCCGTAGGTTTTCGTGTCCAGCGGCCAGCCGCTCGAGTGGATCACCAGGCCCGGCTTGTGCTGGGCGGGGTCGATTTCCCACAATTCCTTGATGCCGATGCCGTAGGACTGCGGGTCCTTGCCGGCGTTCAAGTCATACTTGGCCATCAATTGCTTGCCCAGGTGGCCGCGCGCGCCTTCGGCGAACAGGGTGTACTTGGCGTGCAATTCCATGCCCAGCTGGAAGTCGGGGCCCGGTTCGCCATCGCGCTTGACGCCCATGTTGCCAGTCGCCACGCCTTTGACGGAACCGTCGTCGTTGTAGAGGATTTCCGCGGCAGGGAAGCCGGGGAAGATTTCCACGCCCAGGTTTTCCGCCTGCTGGCCCATCCAGCGCACCACATTGCCCAGCGAGACGATGTAATTGCCGTGGTTTTCAAAGCAGGCCGGCACGGCGAAGCCTGGCGTCTTATACGCTTTCGTTTCCGTCAGGAACAGGATGCGGTCTTCCGTCACTTCCGTGTTCAGGGGCGCGCCCAGTTCTTTCCAGTTCGGAATCAGTTCCGTCAGCGCTTTCGGGTCCATGATGGCGCCCGACAGGATATGCGCGCCCAGTTCGCCGCCTTTTTCCAGCACGCAGACGGACACTTCCTGGCTCTTTTCAGCGGCCAGCTGCTTCAGGCGGATCGCCGCGGCCAAGCCTGCGGGGCCACCGCCGACGATCACCACGTCATATTCCATGGTTTCGCGCGGTCCGTACTGTTCAACTAAGTTATTAGGCTGTGTCATGGTCTCGATTTATAGTCACTCAATTAGGTAGCAAGGATAGGGAATAAAGCATCATCGGGGAAATTTAAGCACGAGTGTGCTTGTTTTTGACGAGGATTGCAACTTTGGCGCCATTTTGCGTGACATTGCCCCTCGCCGCAATCTAAATCCGGCCATTTTGTGTAATGATGGCGTTTACCTTTGCTCAAGTGCGACGCAGGGTATTTTGCCCCTGCGCCATCGGCACGGCGTAAAGTGTTATCTAAAATAAAACAGGAGTAGCTCGTGGGCATAGAAGTCAATTTCGAGGGCAAGATTGCCCTGATTACCGGCGCATCGAGCGGCCTCGGCGCGCGCTTTGCGAAAGTGCTGGCCCAGGCCGGCGCGCAGGTCGTGCTGGCGTCGCGCCGCACCGAACGCCTGAAGGAATTGCGCGCCGAAATCGAAGCCGATGGCGGCGCCGCGCACGTGGTGTCGCTCGACGTGACCGACTTCGCCAGCATCAAGTCGGCCATCGCGCACGCGGAAACGGAAGCGGGCCCCATCGATATCCTCGTCAACAATTCCGGTGTCTCCACCACGCAACGCCTGGTCGACGTCACGCCCGAGGATTACTCGTTCGTGATGGATACCAACCTGCGCGGATCGTTCTTCGTGGCCCAGCAAACGGCCAAGCGCATGATCGCGCGCGCCAAGGGCGACCCGAAGAAGCAGCACCGCATCATCAATATCGCCTCGATGGCGGGCTTGCAGGTGCTGCCGCAGATCGGCGTGTATTGCATGAGCAAGGCGGGCATGGTGCACATGACGCGCGCCATGGCTGTGGAGTGGGGCAAGTACGGCATCAACACGAACGCCATCTGTCCCGGTTACATTTCCACGGAAATCAACGAAGATTACTTTGCCACCGAACAGGGCAAGAAATTGATCGAAATGCTGCCGAATAAACGTCCGGGCAAGCCGGAAGACCTCGACGGCCTGCTGCTGTTGCTGGCGGGCGAGGATTCGCATTTCATCAATGGCGCCATCATTTCCGCCGATGGCGGCATGAGCACCTTTTAACGCCATACAAGCTGCTGCGCGTTGCGCTTCTCGGCCACCAATCGCTGCCGCTCGCGACGGTTTTACTTGGCGTTAAACGATAGTCACCTTGGCTGCAGCCCTAGCGCTGCAGCTGCAAGCCCACCAGCTTGTGCACCAGCTCGGACGAGGTCGAGGCGGCGAACTTGCGCATCAGCTTGGCGCGGTGCATTTCCACCGTACGGGGGCTGAGGTCGATCTGGCGTGCGATGACCTTGCTGGTCTTGCCCTCCACCAGCAGCGCGGCGATTTCGCGCTCGCGCGGCGTCAGTTCCGCCGTCACGGGACGTTTTTCGCTGACATCCTCGAACGTCCAGATGCCCGGTCCCAGCGGTTCCCGCGGCAGCATGGCGTGGCCCGTGACGTGGCACCAGAACAATTCTCCATTACTGCGGCGCATGATGCGTTCGTCCGAATAGCGGCCCTTGGCGTTCATGATGGGGATGATGCGGTCACCCGTGCGCAGGAATTCGTCGTGCGTGGGGTAGAGTACTTCGAACGACTGGTCGTCCAGCTGGGCGCGCGCATAGCCGAACATGGCCGCCAGCGCTTCGTTGCAGCTGCGCATGATGCGGTTTTCCGACATGCACATGCCCACGGGCGCGTGCAGGAAGATACTTTCATAATCGATGGCTGACGCGGCGTTCATCTGATACGTATCACTCTCACAGGGGGATTGCCGGCACGGCGCCGGTAGTTCTACGGTATTGTACTTTCCACTCGCGTATTTTATGCTGAGTCGCTGCCTGAGTCATGGACTCAAGACCAAAGCTTAACAAAAGATAGAGGGACACCCATGAATAAAGTTTATCCTGACGCCGCCTCGGCGCTGGCCGGTATCGTCCAAGATGGCCAGACCATCGCCGTTGGCGGCTTCGGCCTGTGCGGCATCCCCGAAGCCCTGATCGGCGCCTTGCGCGATTCGGGCGTGACGGGCCTGACGGCCATTTCGAATAATGCCGGCGTCGACGGTTTCGGCCTGGGCCAGCTGCTGACCACGCGCCAGATCAAGAAAATGATCGCCTCCTATGTGGGCGAAAACAAGGAATTCGCGCGCCAGTACCTGGCCGGCGAACTGGAACTGGAATTCACGCCGCAAGGCACCCTGGCCGAGAAGCTGCGCGCCGGCGGCGCCGGCATTCCCGCCTTCTTCACGAAAACCGGCGTGGGCACCATCGTCGCCGACGGCAAGGAACTGCGCGAATTCGACGGCGAACAATACGTGATGGAACGCAGCCTCGTGGCCGATGTGTCGCTGGTGAAAGCCTACATGGCCGACCGCGCGGGCAATTTGGTCTACCGCAAGACGGCGCGCAATTTCAACCCGAACGTGGCCATGGCGGGCAAGATCACCATCGTCGAAGTGGAAAAACTGGTCGAAGTGGGCGAGATCGACCCGGACCAGGTGCATACCCCCAGCATCTTCGTGCACCGCATCGTGGTCAATGCGAACCCGGAAAAACGCATCGAGCAGCGCACCGTGCGCACTGACTAATAAATAGAAGATTTACGCATGGCAAAACCGTAGCGAGCGGCAGTGATTTGTGGCTAAGAAGCGCAACCGTACTTTAGTACGGTGAGCATCGCAGGCCGCAAAGCGCGCCGCACAGTAGGTTTGGACAGGCGTTCCACGAAAATTGAGGGAGATGATAATGGCTTGGACACGTGATGAAATGGCCGCGCGCGCGGCAAAGGAATTGCAGGATGGCTTTTATGTGAACCTGGGCATCGGCTTGCCGACCCTGGTCGCGAACTACGTGCCGGAAAATATCGAAGTGTTCCTGCAGTCGGAAAACGGCTTGCTGGGCATCGGCCCGTTTCCCACGGACGATGAAGTCGATGCTGACCTGATCAACGCGGGCAAGCAGACGGTGACGGCCTTGCCGGGCGCCGCCTACTTCAGCTCGGCTGACTCGTTTGGCATGATCCGCGGCGGCAAGATCAACCTGGCCATCCTGGGCGCCATGCAAGTGTCGGAAAAGGGCGACCTGGCGAACTGGATGATCCCAGGCAAGATGGTCAAGGGCATGGGCGGCGCGATGGACCTCGTCGCCGGCGTCAAGCGCGTCGTCGTGCTGATGGAACACGTGGCCACGGCCAAGGATGGCACGACGTCGCACAAGCTGCTGAAACAGTGCGACTTGCCGCTGACGGGCGTGGGCGTGGTCGACGTCATCATCAGCGATCTGGGCGTGATCGACGTGACGGAAAACGGCCTGAAGCTGGTGGAGCTGGCGCCGGGCGTGACCAAGGAGCAGGTGCAGGCGGCCACGGGCGCTGAATTGGACGTTTCCGCCGTATAAACGGCTCGTTGCAGGCAATGAAAGGGCGGACAGCGATGTCCGCCCTTTTTTTATGCGCCTGCCTTGCCGCGCAAGCCGTCCAGGCTGCAGGCGCCGGCGCCTGCCACTGCGAAATACAGGAAGGTGAAGCAATACATGACGGCCATTTCACCGCCGTTCAGGATCGGCAGGAAACCGGCAGGCGCATGCGCCATGAAGTAGGCGGCCGCCATCTGGCCCGACAGGATGAAGGCGACGGGGCGCGTGAACAGGCCCACCAGCAGCAAGCTGCCGCCGACGAGCTCGATGACGCCGGCCGCGCCCATCACGGACAACAGTTGCAAGCCGTCGAACATGGCCACGTGCGGCGCACCGAACAGTTTGGCCGTGCCGTGTTGCAGGAAGAGGAAGCCGAGGATGATGCGGAGCAGGCCCAGCAGGCGTGGGTTCCAGGTGGCGTAGAAGGCGGGCGAGAGGGACATGACGTACTCCATTCAAAGGTGAGGATGGTTCGGTGTCAGGCTTGCATTAACGCAATGTCATTATGCGGGAACCAAGTGGCGAACAGGTGACCGTACTGTAATGGTTTTTCATTCATTGATCATTCAATGAAATATTGATGGATGATTTACTGTTTGTTGATGATGCCGGCAAAAGCCTGCACGCATGAAAAAAGCCCCGCAGAGTGATCTGCGGGGCTTTTCAATGAAGCGTACAGCTTACTTGACGATATTCACGCTGGGCGCGACATACGCATCGTCGGTCGGGTGGGTTGGATGGGCCAGCTCGCTATGCAGCTTGTCCATGTCCAGTTCTTTTTCCCATTTCGACACGACGATGGTGGCCACGCCGTTGCCGACGAAATTGGTCAGCGCGCGGCATTCGCTCATGAAGCGGTCGATGCCCAGGATTAGCGCCATGCCGGCCACGGGAATCGTCGGCACCACGGCCAGGGTGGCGGCCAGGGTGATGAAGCCGGCGCCCGTGATGCCGGACGCGCCTTTCGAGGTTAGCATCGCCACGCCCAGGATGGTCAGTTCCTGCCAGATGGTCAGTTCCGTGTTGGTGGCTTGCGCCACGAACAGGGCGGCCATGGTCATGTAGATATTGGTGCCGTCCAAGTTGAACGAGTAGCCGGTAGGCACGACCAGGCCGACGACTGGCTTGGAGCAACCGAGGCGCTCGAGTTTCTTCATCAGGGCCGGCAGCGCCGATTCCGACGAGCTCGTGCCCAGCACGATCAGCAGTTCTTCCTTGATGTACAGCAGGAAGCGGCCGATGGAGAAGCCCGTGTACTTGGCGATCAGGCCCAGCACGACGAAGACGAACAGGAAGCAGGTCAGGTAGAACGAGCCCATCAGTTTCGCCAGCGGGATCAGCGAAGCGAGGCCGTATTTACCGATGGTAAAGGCCATCGCGCCGAACGCGCCGATGGGAGCGACTTTCATGATGATGTTGACCATGCCGAAGATGGCATGCGACAGCTCGTCGATCAGCTTGGTGACCGGACGGCCGCGCTCGCCCAGCAGGGACAGCGAAAAGCCGAACAGGATGGCGATCAGCAGCACTTGCAGGATGTCGCCCTTGGCGAAGGCGTCGACGAAGGTCTTCGGGATGATGTTCATCAGGAAGTCGACGGTGCTCATGCCTTCGGCGTGCGTGTATTGCGCGATCGACTTGGCGTCCAGGTGGGCCGGATCGGCGTTGAAGCCGGCGCCCGGTTTGAGGATGTTAGCAACCAGCAAGCCGATGGCCAGCGCGAAGGTGGAGACCACTTCGAAGTACAGCAGCGCCTTGCCGCCCACGCGGCCGATTTTCTTCACATCCTGCATGCCGGCGATGCCGGAGACCACGGTACAGAAGATCACCGGGGCGATGATCATCTTGATCAGTTTGATAAAGCCGTCGCCCAGCGGTTTCATGTCGACGGCGTTCGTTGGGTAGAACACCCCCAGCAGCACGCCAGCCACGATGGCGAACAGCACCTGTACGTACAGGATTTTATAGAATGGTTTTTTCACGAGTGGTCTCCTCTTGCGGGTTGATGCTGCGATCATCCGCCCATTGCCAGGCAGGCTCAATTGTGGATAACCGCAGATATGCATTTTCGCTATATCGGGTATTGCGCCATGGCGAAGGTGCCAGTGCTGTGCTGCGGCGCAGCATTTCAGGCGCGCGCTTGGAGCATTGCCCGCGCTGCGCTACACTGCCGTAGCGTCGCGCGCGAGGCAACCGGCAAATCGCCGGTTTCTTTGTTTTTTACTACCAAATAACGACGCCGGACAAAACCGTAGCGAGCGGAAGGGAGTTGTGGCCGAGAAGCGCAACCGTACTTTGGTACGGTGAGCATCGCAGGCCGCAACCACCGACGCGCAGTAGGTTTTCTCCGGTGTTATAAGGAATCGCATGATCGAAGCCAGCATCAAAACCGTCCAGTGCATTTCCCCCGCAGGCTTGCACACCATGTCGTATAAAGAGTGGGGCGCGGCGGACAATCCGAACGTGCTCGTCTGCGCCCATGGCGTGACGCGCGTGGCGGACGACTTCGACAACCTGGCGCGCGCCATGGCCAGCGATTACCGCGTGATCTGTCCCGACGTGGTGGGACGCGGGCGCTCGGGCTGGCTGGCCAACCCGCAGTTTTACCGCGTGCCGCAATATGTGAGCGACATGGTGACCCTGCTGGCGCGCGTGCTGGCCAATGGCGAGCGCCAGACGGTGGACTGGTTCGGCACGTCGATGGGCGGCTTGATCGGCCTGGGCCTGGCATCGTTGCCGGACAGCCCGATCAGCAAGCTGGTCTTGAACGATATCGGCCCGACACTGGCGCCGGAAGCCTTGCAGCGCATCGGCGACTACATCGGCCAGGACCTGCGTTTCGAGACATTCGAGCAAGGCGCCAGGTTCGTGCGCGACGTGTCCGCCAGCTTCGGTCCGCACACGGACGCGGAATGGCATAAACTGGCGGTGGATGTGTTGCGCCAGGATAAGGATGGCCACTGGCGCCGCCACTATGATATGGGACTGGCCATGCCGTTCCGCTCGGCCACGCCGGAATCGGCGGCCAGCGACGAAGCCATGCTGTGGGCCGCGTATGATGCCGTGCGCTGCCCCACCTTGCTGGTGCGCGGCTCGGAATCCGATCTGCTGTCGCACGAGACGGCCACGCTCATGCTGGGCCGCGGCCCGAAGGCGGAACTGGTGGAAATCGCCGGCGTCGGCCATGCGCCCACGTTCGTGCACGAGGACCAGATCGCCATCGCCCGCAAGTTTTTGCTGGGCAAGTAATGCTGGGCGAGTAATAACGCTGTACAGATTTTGAAACAACCGAAAGAAGAAGCATGGAAATTACACGACTGCACGTAGGCAAACGCCTCTCCGAAGTAGCCATACACAACAACACCATCTACCTGGCTGGCCAGATCGCGGAAGACACCACGCAGGGCATCGTCGGCCAGACGCGCGAAGTGCTCGGCCACGTCGACCGTCTGCTGATGGAAGCGGGCAGCGACAAGACTTGCATCCTGTCGTGCCAGATCTACATCGCCGACATGAAAGATTTTCCCGGCATGAATGAAGTGTGGGATGACTGGGTGGCTTCCGGCCACACGCCGCCGCGCGCCACGGTGGAAGCGAAGCTGGCCAATCCGGCTTGCCTGGTGGAAATCGTCATCATCGCTGCAGAGCGTTAAGTTATTCAGTTGTTGAGTTATTAAGTTTAAAGGTATTACATGGTTTCCATCTCGGCCCCGAATAGCGTCACCTCGGAACAACTGGTAGAGGGCTTGAGTGCGCCGGACAGCGCGCGCGTGCTGGACGCGCTCGCGTATGCCACCGAAGCGTATGGCGACAAGCTGACCTTTGCCGGCCGCTCCGCGCTGGAGTTCGCCCTCGGCGTGGCCACCACGCTCGCTTTCCTGCGCAGCGATGCGGAAACGCGCATCGCCGGCCTGATGTTCGAGCTGACACTGCTGGAACCCGACACGGCGGCCGATATCGAGCCGCGCTTCGGCAAGCAGGTGTGCGACCTGGCAACAGGCGTGCGCCAGCTGATCCGCTTGCGCGCGCTGACCCAGGCGCAGCATGGCAGCGCTGGCGGGCGCGGCAAGAATGCGGCGCAGCAAGCCGTGGCCCAGGTGGAAACCCTGCGCAAGATGTTGCTGGCGATGGCGTCCGACATGCGCGTCGTGCTGGTGCGCCTGGCTGCCTGCGTGACGACCTTGCGTTACTTTGCTGAACTAAAACTGTTCAATGAAATGACGCGCGAGTATGGCAAGGAAACGCTGGACCTGTACGCGCCGCTGGCCAACCGCCTCGGTATCTGGCAGCTGAAGTGGGAACTGGAAGATTTGTCGTTCCGCTTCATCGAACCGGAAGCGTATAAGCGCATCGCCAAGATGCTGGAAGAAAAGCGCATGATGCGCGAGGGTTTTGTTTCCTCGGCGATCTTGCGCCTGCAGACGGAGCTGGCCTCGGCCGGTATCCAGGCGGAAGTGTTTGGCCGCCCGAAACACATTTACAGCATCTGGAATAAGATGCGCGGCAAGGAGCTGGACTTTACGGCCCTGTACGACGTGCGCGCCTTCCGCGTCATCGTTGCCGACGTGAAAACCTGCTACACGGTGCTGGGCGTGGTCCACAATATCTGGACCCCCATCCCGAAAGAATTCGACGATTACATTTCACGGCCGAAACCCAACGGTTATCAATCGCTGCACACGGTGGTGACGGCCGAGGATGGCCGTCCGCTGGAAGTGCAAATCCGCACCAATGAAATGCACAGCTTTGCCGAGTACGGCGTGGCCGCGCACTGGCGCTACAAGGAAGAGGGCGGCTCGAACTTTGCCGGCCAGAAATACGACGAAAAGATCGCCTGGCTGCGCCAGTTGCTGGCGTGGAAAACCGAGGTGGCCGACGCCGTCGTGGGCCAGGAAGAAATCCAGCGCGAATGGGTGGAAAAGCTGAAATCGGCCACCCTGGACGACCGCATCTTCGTCATGACGCCGCAGGCGCGGGTGCTGGAATTGCCCGTGGGCGCCACGCCCGTCGATTTTGCGTATCACTTGCATACGGACGTGGGCCACCGCTGCCGCGGCGCCAAGGTCGACGGCATCATGGTGCCGTTAAATACGCAATTGAAGAACGGCCAGACCTGCGAAATCATCACGGCCAAGGGCGCGCCGGGCACGGCGGGGCCGTCGCGCGACTGGCTCAGCGCCGGATACGCCGTCAGCACGCGCACGCGCTCGAAGATCCGCGCCTGGTTCCACGCCATCGACATGCAGGAAACCCTGGCCCACGGCCGCGCGCTGGTGGAAAAATCCCTGCAGCGCGAAGGCAAGACGGCCGTCAACCTCGAAGCGCTGGCGCAAAAGCTGGGCTTTGCGAAAGTCGACGAACTGTTCCTGTCGGTGGGCAAGGATGAATTCAGCCTGCGTCACGTGGAGCAGGCGCTGCACGACAATGGCGAAGTGGTGGTGCCGGAAGACGCCGTGCTGGTCGGCAAGAGCCGCGCGTCCAGCGTGGAGCAGGGCGCCAAGTCCGGCGTGCTGGTGGTGGGGACCGAGGGCTTGATGACGGTGCTGGCCAAGTGCTGCAAGCCGGCGCCGCCGGACAGCATCGTCGGTTTCGTGACGCGCGGCAAGGGCGTTTCGATTCACCGCGCCACGTGCAAGAACTTCGAGGAAATGCGCGCCAAGTCGCCCGAGCGCGTGATCTTCACGGAGTGGGGCAGCACGGGCGGGCACGATACCGTGTATCCGGTGGACATTTTCATCCTGGCCGGCGACCGCCAGGGCTTGCTGCGCGACATCTCCGAAATCTTTTCGCGCGAAAAGATCAACGTGATCGGCGTCAACACCCAAAGCGCCAAGGGCCAAGCCCGCATGACGTTTACGGCCGAGATCAGTTCGACGGCGCAGTTATTAAAAGCGCTGAATGTGATCAAGGATGTCAGTGGCGTGCTTGAGGCACGTCGTAGCTGACGCCTGACCAAACCTACTGCGCATCGGTATAGGCGGCCTGCGATGCTCACCGTACTAGAGTACGGTTGCGCTTCTCGACTACCTCTACCTTCCGCTCGCTACGGTTTTGTCAGGCGTTGTGACGCTTGTTGAACCTGGTGTTAATGCGTCTTGTCGCTCGCATGCAGCCCCGCCATCGTGGCCGTCTCCGGCTGCAGGGTAATGTGGTCGATGCCATGCTTGCTGAGTAACATCTTCTTGATCGCCCGCAATACCTTCGGCCAATGGTCGAGGTGCTCGATTTCCACGTGGCCGATCAGGGCCGGCTGGCCCGGCGACATATCCCACACGTGTAAATCGTGCACGGCAATCACGCCATCCACTTCTTCCACGTCAGCGCCCACCTGGATGTAGTCGATGTGCATGGGCACGCCTTCCATCAGGAAATGGTAGGACTCGCGCAGCACGCCGAATGTCGACTTTAAAATCAGCAGCGACACCAGCACGGACAGCAGCGGGTCGATCTGCATCCAGCCCGTAAAGTAAATCACGGCGCCCGCGACGATGGCGGCGACCGAGCCCAGCAAATCGCCCATCACGTGCACGAGGGCGGCGCGCGTGTTCACGCTTTGCTTATCTTTCGACAATACCCACGCCACGACGATATTGATCGCCAGGCCGATGAAGGCGACGATGAAGACCATGCCGCCCTTCACGGGTTGCGGGGAGGAAAAGCGCAGCGCCGCTTCGTAGCAGATCCAGCCCACCACGCACAGCATGGCCAGGCCGTTGACGAAGGCGGCCAGCGCTTCGGCGCGGCCAAAGCCGAACGAGTGGCGCGGCGAAGGAGGGCGGCGCGCGATCAGTTGCGCCAGCAGTGCCAGGCCCAGCGCGGCCGCATCCGTGACCATGTGGCCCGCGTCGGAAATCAGGGCCAGCGAATTGGACAGGAAGCCGGCCGCCACCTCGATGCCGGCAAATGACAGGGTCAAGCCCAGCGCCCACGCGAGGATACTCTGGCTGCGGCCCTCGAACGAGTGGGTGTGTTTGGCGTCGCCCTTCAGGTGGGCGTGCAAATGGGTGGCGTCGTGTTCGGTGTGCGTCGGATGCATGGAATGCTTTGTGGAATGATGTTGCCGCCAGTGTAATTGAAAAGTAACAAGGCGGCTAACGCGCATCCTGGTGTTCGGATGCCAAGATGTCGCGAAGTTGCTTGAAGGGCTATTTTATCAATTGCTTAATAGGCTAAGCGGCAGGCTTTGCTGGTTGGCAATACGACGCACATCGCCAGGGTAAATGACATTTATGTTATCTTTCCGCGCAGATATTTAATAAAGGGTAGCGTCGATGGCAAAGATGTGGATGATTCGAGGTGAAGGCGGGCGTTTGTATGATGATTTTCGGGAAAGGAAGGCCGCTGCAATCGGTTGGGCGGAACTTGCTCCTAAAGCAAAGCCCGGAATGAGCAGGAAAGAGTTAACGGCAATCTATCAACAAGTAGAACCGAATGTAAAGCTCGGTACTGCCATTTCTGGTGCCTCCCAAGTATGGCGTTTCATAAACGAGATTCAGGAGGGGGATTGGGTCGTCACTTACTCGCCAGCAAATCGTACTTATTTGGTCGGCAAGGTGACGGGTCCATATCAATATCGCCCAGAATGGACAGAAGATGATATGCCACTGATCCGGCCAGTTCAATGGAAAACCATTGAAGTTGAACGAGACATGTTGAGCGTGCGCAGCAAAAATACCTTGGGTGCTACGTTAACGGTCTTTTTGCTGCCTGACACGGTCATGCAAGAGTTGCTATCTGATTCCAAGGCATCGAGCGGCTTTGGGACTTCGTCCATGATTGCAGACACTGAAGAGCTGGAGCCGGAAGCAGATCCGCTTGCCGGATTGGAAATTCTCGCGATTGAACGTATTAAAGACCTAATAAGTCGACTCGATTGGGAAGAGATGCAAGATTTGGTCGCAGGTTTGCTGCGAGCAATGGGTTACAAAACGCAAGTCTCGCCTGCTGGCCCAGATAGGGGAAAGGATATTATTGCCTCACCGGATGGTTTTGGTTTTGAAAATCCTCGAATAATTGTTGAGGTAAAACATCGGAAGGGACAAATGGGCACGCAGCAGATTCGTAGCTTTCTGGGCGGTCGTCACAAAGATGATCGTGGCCTGTATGTTAGTACCGGCGGATTTTCAAAAGAGGCCTATTACGAAGCAGAGCGTGCGAATGTGCCGTTGACTTTATGGACGTTGGATAATTTAGTACGCGCACTGGTCGAAAATTACGAACAAACTGATTCCGAGACTAAGCGCCTTGTACCACTTAAACGAACTTACTTTCCAGCGTAGTTCGTCTAGTGAAGCGTATGGTATTGTTAAGCGTCGTCGTTGAAAGAGAGGACCCGCATGTACACGTTGGTTCTCTCTTTCGATTTATTCACTATTGAATAGCCCCAAAGAATAGCCCCAAAAATTCTTGGGGTTTCTCCTTGTTACTCGCCAAACTTCCCTTCACGGAAATCCTGTACGGCCTGGAACACTTCTGCCTGGGTATTCATGACAAACGGGCCATACTGCGCGATCGGTTCGTTCAAGGGCTGGCCGGCGACGAGGATCACGCGGCCGCCTTGCGGCGCCTCGATGCGCACGCCGTCGCTGCCTGGCGTGTTGGCGAAGATCGCCATGCGCAGGGCGGGCACGGCCTTGCCATCGACTTGCACTTCGCCACGGAACGTGTACAGGAAGGCATTATGGCCTGGCGGCAAGGGCTGCTCGAAGCTGGCGCCGGCCGGCAAGTCGATGTCGAGGTACAGCGGTTCCGTCAGCTCGCGCTGCACGGCGCCAGTCACGCCACGGCTCTCGCCGGCGATCACTTGCACGGCCACGCCCGCGTCCGTCGTGTAGCGGGGGATTTCGCTGCTGGTGAAATCGCGGTACCACGGCGTGCGCATCTTGTCGCGCGCGGGCAGGTTCAGCCACAGCTGAAAACCTTCCATCACGCCTTCTTCCTGTTCTGGCATTTCCGAGTGGATCACGCCGCTACCGGCCGTCATCCATTGCACGCCGCCCGAGGTCAGCAAGCCTTCGTGGCCCGCGCTGTCCTTGTGGCGCATGCGTCCCGTGATCATGTACGACACGGTTTCGAAGCCGCGGTGCGGATGCTCGGGGAAGCCGGCGATATAGTCGTTCGGCTTGTCGCTGGCAAAGTTGTCGAGCATCAAGAACGGGTCGAGGCGGCGCTGCAGCTGCTGCGTCAGCACGCGGTTGATCTTCACGCCGGCGCCATCCATGACGGCCTGGCCGGCGATCACGCGCTCGACGGCGCGTGGCTTGTTGACGGTGGTGGTATCGCTCATTGTTCTCTCCTCTAGGCCAGGACGGCGCCAGTGCGCCGCCCCTTTCACTGCTGGGGATTACACCAGGATGGCGTTGATCTCGGCGTCCGCCTGGGCTTGCGCCTTGGCCACGGCTTCCGGGCCCATGCCCATGCCTTCCGAATACACGTATTGCACGTCGGTCAGGCCCAGGAAGCCGAACATGGTGTTCAGGTAAGGCACCTGGCTATCGTTGGCGCTGTCGCGGTGCAAGCCGCCGCGGGACAGGCCCACGTAAACTTTCTTGCCGGTCAGCAAGCCCACGGGGCCGTTTTCCGTGTACTTGAAGGTGACGTTGGCGCGGGCAATCGCGTCGAACCAGCTTTTCAGTTGCACGGTGATGCCGAAGTTGTACATGGGCGCGCCGATGACGATCACGTCAGCCGCTTGCACTTGCGCAATCAGCGCGTCGTCCAGGGCGATGCGGGCCGCTTGCTCCGGCGTACGCTTGTCCGCTGGCGTGAACAGCGCTTGCAGGGTCGGTTCGTCGAGCACGGGGTGCGGTGCGGCGGCCAGGTCGCGGCGCACCAGGGCGGCGCCGGGGTTGGCCGCTTGTACGCGGGTAACGATGGCGTCAGCCAGGCGGGTCGAGGCGGAACCGGTGCTGCGGGCGCTGGAATTGATTTGCAGGATGTTCATCTTGTTTCTCCGTTGTGAGGTGTCTTGCGATGGATGAACTATAGCAATTCCAAAATTGATGCGGAAGCCGTTAAAATGGATAACATTAATCCACTAGTGGAACAATTGAACGTAAAGGTCAGTGATGGATATCGATCCCGGAGATTTGTTGCTGTTCGCCCGCGTCGTCGAATGCGGCAGTTTCTCGCGCGCCGCCGTGCGCGTGGACTTGCCCAAGTCGACCCTGTCGCGGCGCATCTCGCTGCTGGAAGCGAAATTGGGCGAACGGCTGCTGTTGCGCACCACGCGCAAGCTGGCGCTGACGGAATTCGGCGCCAGCCTGCTCGAGCATGCGCGCAAGGTGGTGGAAGAAACGGAGGCGGCCGGCGCGTTGGCCCAGCATCGCCAGGCAGGCCCCAGCGGCTTGCTGCGCATTTCCATGCCGGCCGACTTTGGCGACACGCTGATGCGCCAGGTGCTGGCCGAGTTCGTGCGCCGCTATCCGGCCATTTCGCTGGAACTGGACTTGTCGGCGCGCCGCGTGGATTTACTGGAAGAGAATTTCGACCTGGCCATCCGCATGGGCAACTTGCCCGACGATGCCAGCCTGGCCGCGCGCCGCGTGGCCTTCAGCACCCTGGCGCTGTATGCCTCGCCGCAATACACGAGCGTGCACGGCTTGCCCGAGCATCCCGACGATCTGTATGGCCACGATTTATTGAGCTTGCCACGCGCCGTGCATGGCCTCGTGCACTGGACTTTGATCCGCGGCAAGACGACGTGGGAGCGGGACTTGCCCGTGCGCCTGCTGGCGAACTCGCCGGAATTGCTGGTGCGCATGGCGTGTACGGGCGTGGGCATCGCGGCCAGCACGGACCGCTTTGCCAAGGCGTATGTGGCGACGGGGGAACTGGTGCGGGTCTTGCCGGAATGGAGCTTTCCGCTCGTCACGGGCTGGGCCGTGTTTCCCGGCCGGCGCTTGATGCCGGCCAAGACGCGCGCGTTTCTGGACTTGATGGAGGAAATGTACCGGACCGACGCGCCCGTCTAGGCGCGCGTCTTGCTGCCTTACTTGGGCAGCTTGCCCATGACTTCGCCCAGCTGCACGGGGCCGGCCGGCTGCCAGCTGGCATTGAAATCGACCGTGTTTTTCGGGAACAGCATGACGACGGTGGAACCGAGCAGGAAGCGGCCCAGCTCGTCGCCTTGTTTCAGCACGACATTGTCGTTCGCATAGCTCCAGTCGCGCACCTGGCCCGTGCGGGGCGGGTTGACGACGCCGTGCCAGACGGTGGCCATGCTGCCGACGATGGTGGCGCCCACCAGGGTCATGACGAAGGGGCCGTTGGCCGTGTCGAACACGCAGACGACGCGCTCGTTGCGGGCGAACAGGCCGGGAATGCCGCGCGCCGTCGTCGGGTTGACGGAAAACAGTTCACCGGGAACATAAATCATGCGCGTCAAGCGGCCATCGCAGGGCATGTGGATGCGGTGGTAGTCGCGCGGGCTCAGGTACAGATTGGCAAAGCTGCCGTGTTCGAACTGGGCCGCCAGGGCCGCATCGCCGCCGACCAGGGCCGTCGTGCTGAAATGGTGGCCCTTGGCCTGGAAGATCTGGTCCTTGTTGATCGTGCCGAACTGGCTGATGCGGCCATCGACGGGGCAGACGTAGTCGGCTTGCGCCAGCGGACGCGCGTCCGGGCGCAGCGCGCGCGTGAAAAAGTCGTTGAAGCTCGCGTAGTGCGTGATGTCCGGGTCCAGCGCCTCATCCATGTTGACGTTGTAGCGGCCGACGAACCAGCGGATCAGGCGCGTCGTCATGGCGCCGCCCTTGGCGCCGGCGATCCGGCCGGCAAAATTGGTCAACGCTCCCTTGGGCAGCAGATATTGAGGCAAAACGGCAAGACGGTCAGACACGATGGGAAGCCTTTGACGGGGTGATGGGAACAATGATGAAAACGCATTATAGCGGCGATGTGGCGCGCAATGATATGTACCGTATGCAAGGGGGTGTAGCGCAGCCGGCCGCCGAATTTAATTTGCCATAGGAAATATTTTCAGGAAACTGTGCCACGCGGAAAAAATTACAGCACAATACAGCGGCCTGTTTTTTAGCTTTTAGCCATTTTTATTCAGCCAACTTTTTTAGCCAGGTCATGATGCCACGCCGTTGCCTTCGCCTTACCGTCCTTTGTTCCTCCGTGTTACTTGCCTGGAATGTCCAGGCCCAGCAATCCGAAACGCCAGCCGCGGATGCCGCCGCTGCACCGCTGAAGGCCGAGAAGGCCGAGAAATCCGCCGCTCCCGCCATGCAGACCGTCGAAGTGAAGGGCAGCGGCTACGATCCGCGCCGCGACGATACGGCCAGCAAGATGATCGTGGGCAGCGAGGAAATCCTCAAGTATGGCGACACGAATGTCACCGACGTGCTCAAGCGCTTGCCCGGCATTACCGTTTCCGGTGCGGCCGGGCGTTCGGGCGGCGAAATCCGCATGCGCGGACTGGGCAGCGGCTACACGCAGATATTGCTTAACGGCGAGCGTGCGCCGGCCGGTTTTTCGCTCGACACCCTGTCGCCCGACGTGATCGAGCGCATCGAGATCTTGCATGCGGCCAGCGCCGAATACAGCACGCAGTCGATCGCCGGCACCATCAACGTGGTGCTGAAAAAGGCCGTCAAGACGGCGCAGCGCGACGTCAAGCTGGGCGTGGGGGGCGGGCGCGATGCGTTTTCCAGCAATGGCAACCTGCAATTGTCGGACAAGGATGGCATTTTTTCCTATTCGCTGGCGGCCTCCTTTTATCGCTATGACTATCACTATGCAAACCCGGCACGGGACCTGGGCTATGCGCCGGAAGGCCAGCAAAATCTGCTGCGCAGCAGCAAAGGCACGGGCGATGGCCGTTCGGAAGGCATCAATATGTCGCCGCGCCTGAACTGGGCTTTTCCCGGCGGCGACAATCTGACGGCGCAATTCTTCCTGAATGTGGGACGCAACGAAAGCCGTACTCACAGCCGTACCGACACGCTCATGGGCTTGCGGCCGGACTACGATACGAATGACAGCGACGGCGGCAACCACTATGTCTTTGGCCGTACGGACCTGACCTGGGTGCGCAAGCTCGATGGCGGCGCCAGGCTGGAGCTGGGACTGCGCGTAGGCCTGAGCAATAATTCCTCCGATAACCATCCGCTCGGCTATATCGATGGCGTGGGACTGGCGCTGGACCGCAGCGCGCGCGTGGATGCGTCGGAAAAGAGCGTGTCATCCACCGGCAAGTATTCTTCGCCGCTCATCCCGGGCCATGCCTTGTCGATGGGCTGGGATGGCAGCTACGGCAAGCGGGACGAAGAGCGCTGGCAGCGCGAGCTGGCCTTGCCGGGCGGGCGCCCTCCGTTCAACGTCGATGAAGACTTCAATGCCGACATCAAGCGCCTGGCGCTGTATGCGCAGGACGAGTGGGAGATCACGCCGCGCTGGTCCATGTATGCGGGCGTGCGCTGGGAAGGCATCGATACGCGCAGTATCGGCAATACCTATGACGAGGTGCAGCAGCGCAGCAGCGTCTGGAGCCCGCTGCTGCAAACCTTGTGGAAATTGCCTGATACCAAGGGCGACCAGGTGCGCCTGGCCTTGACGCGCACCTACAAGGCGCCGGCCACTTCCAGCCTGATTCCACGCCGTATGATGTCGACGAACAATAGCCAGACCGAGCCTGACCGCGAAGGCAATCCGAACCTGAAGCCGGAGCTGGCGCTGGGCATCGACGCTTCCTACGAACATTACTGGGCCGAAGGCGCCTTGCTCAGCGCGCGCGCCTCGGCCCGCCGCATCGATGGCTACACGCGCCAGGGTTTGTTATATATCAATGAACGCTGGGTATCGACGCCCGTCAACGACGGTCGCGCGAATACGCAGACACTGGAACTGGAGGCGAAGTTCCCGCTGCGTGCCGTGCTGGCCGCGCCCGTGCCGGCCATCGATTTGCGCGCCAGCGTCAGCCGCAACTGGTCGCAGGTGGAGCACGTGCCGGGACCGGACAACCGGCTTGACCAGCAAACCCCCGTCAGCGGCAACGTTGGCCTCGACTACAAGACGCCCGATGGCATGCTGACCACGGGCGGCAGTTTCAATTTCCGCAATGGCGGCCCCGTGCGCATCACGGAGCGCCAGAGCGCCTACACGTCGCCGCGGCGCGATCTCGACATTTATGCGCTGTGGAAATTCGATGCGAAGAACCAGTTGCGCCTGGCCGTGTCGAATTTGCTGGCGCAGGATTTTGAAAGTACCACCACGTATGCGGATGCCAGCGGCACGATCGTGCGCAACAACATTTCGCCGAGTTCGCCGCAGGCGCGCGCGACCATGGAAATGAAGTTCTGATGGCGATGTTTTAGTTGCGAAATCCCGGCCGGCATCCCCGCTGGCCTATAATCTCGGCAATCGCGCGCACGGCCCGTCCGTGCGCGCCACCTTTTCCTTTGCCAAGATTGCTTTTCCCATGACGTTTTCCTCCCTCGGCCTGATCGATCCCCTGGTCCGCAAACTTGACGAGCTCGGCTATGCCAAGCCCACGCCCGTGCAGGCGCAAGCGATTCCTGCCGTGCTGGCCGGGCGCGACCTGATGGCCGCCGCCCAGACGGGCACGGGCAAGACGGCCGGCTTTGCCGTGCCGCTGCTGCAGCGCCTGACCCTGGAAGGCGTGGTGGCGCCCCAGTGCGTGCGCGTGCTGGTGCTGGTGCCCACGCGCGAACTGGCCGAGCAAGTGTATGCGAGCTTCCGCAGCTATGGCGGCAACTTGCCGCTGCGCAGCTTTGTCGCGTATGGCGGCGTGCCCATCGAGCCGCAGATCAGCAAGCTGCGCAAGGGCCTCGACGTGCTGGTGGCCACGCCGGGCCGTTTGCTCGACTTGCAGACGCAGGGCGCCGTCAAGTTCGAGCAGGTGCAAACCCTGGTGCTGGACGAAGCGGACCGCATGCTGGACCTGGGCTTCGAGCGCGAACTCGATATATTGCTGATGACCATGCCCAAGCAGCGCCAGACCCTGCTGTTCTCGGCCACCTTCTCGGACGCCATCCGCGCCATGGCGAAAACCATGCTGAAGGATCCCGTCTCGGTGGAGGTCAGCGCGCGCAACAGCACGGTCAAGGCCGTGAAACAGTCGGTGATCGTGTGCGACAAGAAACGCAAGCCGGAACTGTTTTTGCACTTGCTGAAGAAAAAGCGCTGGGGCCAGGTATTGGTCTTCGTCAAGACGCGCAAGGGTGTCGAGCTGCTGGTGAACACCTTGCTGGAGCAGGGCGTGCGCGCCGATTCGATTCACGGCGACAAGACGCAGCCGAACCGCCTGCGCGCGCTGGCCCGCTTCAAATCTGCCGAAGTGCAGGTGCTGGTAGCCACCGACGTGGCCGCTCGTGGCCTCGATATCGACCAATTGCCCGTCGTCGTCAATTTCGACTTGCCCACCGTGGCGGAAGATTATATTCACCGCATCGGCCGCACGGGCCGCGCGGGCGCCTCGGGCGAAGCGGTCTCGCTCGTTTGCGCCGACGAGGTGGAATTGCTGTCGGCCGTGGAAGCGCTGACCCGGCAAACCCTCAAGCGCGGCGAAGAACCGGGTTTCGAGGCCGAGCACCGCGTGCCGGGCACGTCCGCCGGCGGCACGATACAGAAGAAAGCCGTCAAGGTGCTGGCGCCGAAGGCGGCGGAGCGGGCGAAAAAACGCCGCTTCTACAAGTAAGCGGGGAAGTTGGCCGGGCAGGGCAAGGCGCGCAGCACGGATATGCCATTCGTGCCATCATGCGCCTATGACCTCGATACCTTTGTTCCCGCTCAATACGGTGCTGTATCCCGATGGCTATCTGCCCCTGCAGATCTTCGAGGTACGCTACCTGGACATGATACGTCAGTGCATCATGGGCGAGCAGCCGTTCGGCGTGGTGCAGCTGCTGGACGGCGCGGAAGTGCGCAAGCCGGGCCAGCAGGAAACCCTGGCGCCCGTGGGCACCTTGGCGCGCATCGTCGACTGGGCCGCGCCCCTGTCGGGCTTGCTGCAAATCAAATGCATGGGCATGCAGCGCTTTCACATCGTGTCCAGCGAGCAGCTGAAGCACGGCTTGTGGGTGGCGCGGATCGAAACTCTGGCACCCGACAAGACCATTCCCATCCCGCAAGAGCAGCAAAACGTGGCCGACGCGCTCGGCGCCCTGATCCGCACCTTGCAGGAGCAAAAGATCCCGCCTGAGCAAATGCCCCTGCAGCCGCCATACCGGCTCGACGAATGCGGCTGGGTGGCGAACCGCTGGTGCGAGCTGCTGTCGCTGAACGCCATGCAGAAGCAGCTTCTGCTTAGCCAGGACAATCCCGTGCTGCGCCTGGAACTGGTGCAGGATATGTTGACGGAGAATGGCTTGCTGGAAGAATAAATCAGCCGAAGCCGCATGTTTGCACACGCTTCCGTTGTGCAATTGCAATTTCTATTGAGAAATACTTTACGCTTTGCCGCCGCTGGCATAAGATAATGCCCCTGGGCAAGATTGCCCTGAGCAATATTCAAGAGTAAACGACATGGCAAAAGTAAGCGCGGAACAGATCAATGCGGCAATGGAAGCGATGGCGGGCGAAGGCCAGGCCATCACGGTGCGCGCCTTGCGCGAACGGCTGGGCAACGGCGCCTGCCTGGGCACCATCAGCAAGCTCTTGCAGCGCCGCAAGGCGGGTGCGCAGCGCCAGATCGCTGCCGCCGCCGAACTGTCGCCCGTGCTGCAGCAAGCCATCCTCGATTATGTAGGACAGGAATTAAGCGCCAGCCACAGCGCGCATGAAGCCGAGATGAACGACAATCAACAGGAATTGATGGACCTGGCCAGCGAGAACGAGCGCCAGCAAGAGTTGCTCGACTTGCAGGCCGGCGAGCTGGAAACCTTGCGCGAGGAGCTGGAACGGGAGCGGCAAGTGGCGAACCAGGCCCGCACGGACCTGGCCAAGGCGCAGCTGCGCCTGGAAGGCTTGCCGCGCCTGGAAGAAGCGGCCGAGCAGGCGCGCATGGACCTGGCCAAGGCGCAATTCAAGCTCGAAGGCATCCCGCGCCTAGAAGAGGCTGCCGAAGCGGCACGCGCCGAACTGATCCAGGCCCAGCTGAAGCTGGAAAGCCTGACGCGCGTGGAAACGGAACTGGCGGCCGCGCGCCTGGAACTGGAAGCGGAACGCGAAGAGCTGGGCGAAACGCGCGCCGAGCTCGATGAAGAGCGCACCTTGCGCATCAAGGCCCAGCAATTCATCGTCGATCCGATTTTCAAGACGCCCGTCTGAGGACGCCTGGCCCCGATGCGTCCCAGGGTGACATGGCGTCATGCGGCCCTGTGTTAGGCGGCGCACGGAATCGCGATGCAAGGCGCAGCAGAATAACCGCTGGACCTGCGCGCGAAAGGGGCCGGCATGGAAACGCTGATCGTCATGGGCGCCTCGGTGGGCGGCGTGGAAGCGCTGTCCGCCATCTTTGCTGCCTTGCCTGCCAATATGCCGGCGCCCGTGCTGGTGGTCGCGCATGTGGGGCGGCGCAGCAGCGTGCTGCCCGAGATTCTCGCTAAAACCTCCGCCTTGCCCGTGCGCTTTGCCGAAGAGCGCGAACCCGTGCGCGCGGGGCGCATCCTGCTGGCGCCGCCGGACCGGCATATGCTCGTTGCCAACCTGGCTGGCCAGGCGACGGTCGGGCTGAGCCGGGGCCCCAAGGAAAACCATACGCGTCCCGCCATCGACCCGCTGTTCCGCAGTGCCGCCGCCGCTTTCGGGCCGAAGGTGGTGGGCGTGATCCTCAGCGGCTATCTCGACGATGGCACGGCAGGCTTGCAAGCCATCAAGGCTTGCGGCGGCAAGGCGCTGGTGCAGGAGCCGCAGGACGCGGTGGCGCCGTCGATGCCGCAAAGCGCGATCGAGCATGCGGCGGTGGACTGGCGCTTGCCGGCCGCCGAGATCGGTTCGGCGCTGCTGGCGCTGGCCAGCGGCACGCCGGCCCGCGTCGCGCAACCCTTGCCGCCCGCGCCCCCATGGATCGCCGTGGAAAACCGTTTTGCCCGGGGAGTGGGAAATATGGACCAACTGGAAAAAATTGCCACGCCATCGACTTTCACCTGTCCCGAATGCCAGGGCACGCTGTGGGAGCTGCACGGCCAGCAGCCGCAGCGTTTTCGCTGCCATACGGGCCACAGTTTCACGGCGCAAATGCTGGGCGAGTTGCAGCATGACAAGGCGGAAGACGCCATCTGGGCGGCCGTCAGGGCACTGCAGGAAAAAGAACGGCTGTACCTGAACCTGGCCGCCAAGGCCCAGGCCTGGCTGCATCCGGGCACGGCCAGCGAATATGCCGCCAAGGCGCGCCAGGCGGGCGAGCAGGCCGATGTGCTGAAACAGACCTTGCTGGCTTAAAATAGCGCACTGTCGCGCCATGCCGCGCGACGCCTGATCGCAAAGAAGATTTATGTCTGCAGAAAAAAAAGAGCCGCTCCCGCTTGCGGCAGCCCCCATCTCGACGCGCGCACTGCCGCCCAGGCCGCCGGCAGAATTCAGTTCTGCCGCAACAGCCCTTGCGCACAAGCAAGCGCGCGAAGCCAAGGATGCCCAGGTGCGCGGCGTCACCTCGATCGACGCCATGCGCGAGGCCATCAAGCAGGCGGCGCGCGACTTGCCCAGCATCACCGAGGTGCCGCGCCTGGCCATGCTGGACGCCGCCGCCTTCCGCGCGCGGGCCGCGCTGGGCCTGCCTTTCCTGATGCGCGGGCTGGTGCAGCGCTGGCCCCTGTCGGCCCTGGGGCCCGACGTCTTGCGCGAACAGTTCAGCCACGTGCCCGTGCGGGCGCGCGTGGGCGATTACATCAACACGGCTTTTGCGGCCGACCGCGCCATGCAGGATATGTCGATGGGGCAATACCTGGACCTGGTGGCAGAGGGCAGGCACGCGCTGCCGCCTTACCTGGGCAACCTGGAATTGCGCGAACTGAACCGTTTGTGCCACTGGCCCACGTATTTCGACAAGATGGGTCCGCCGCGCTTCTGGGTGGGGCCGGCCGGCACGGTCACGCCCCTGCATTGCGATTACGACGACAATATCTTCGCGCAAGTGTGGGGCCGCAAGCGCATCATGTTATCGCCGCCGCACCACGATGTCTTCCTGTATCCGAGCGAGGCGAACGCCATTCTGTTCGGCTCGCCCTTCGACCCGGAAGCGCCCGATTTCGAGCGTTTTCCCCTCGCGCGCCAGGCTGCCATGATCGAATGCCTCGTCGAGCCGGGCGACATGCTGTACGTACCCGCCGGCTGGTACCACCAGGTGCGGGCGCTGACGTTTTCCCTGTCCTCGAACCGCTGGGCCAGGGCCGTGCCGCTGGCCTTGCATGGCGATGCGGCGCTGCGGCGGGGCGGGGACTGAACTTATGGCTGCACGGCCTTGGCCGCGCTGCGGCCCCGCTTCGGCCGCCATTCGCTGAGGATGCCCGCACAAATGATCAGAATCGCGCCCACGATGGCCAGGGCCGGCAGGCGCTCGCCGGCGATGCGTCCGATCACGCCGGCCCAGACCGGTTCGCCCGCATAGATCAAGGTGGCCTTGGTGGCGGAAATGCGCTTTTGCGCCCAGTTCATCACGTACTGGATCAGCGCGCTGGCGCAGCCCAGTGCCAGCACGCTGAAGATGAAGGTCTTGCTGAGGACGGGCGGCGCTTCGCCCATGACGGGCATCAACAGCAGGGCGATCAGGGACGCCGTCGCCAGTTGCACGATGGTCACGCGCAGGATGTTCAATTGCGGCGAGACGCGGCTGATGAGGATGATTTCCAGGGCGATCGCGATGGCGCCCACGGCCGTGATCAGCTCACCCGTGCCAAAACCCATGCTCAAGCCATCCGTGCCCGTCAATAACAGCAAGCCGATGAACGCCAGCACGACGGCCGCCCACACGGCAGGGTGGGGCCGCTGCTTGAAGGCCAGCCATTGCACCAGCGGCACGATGGGCACATAAAAAGCCGTGATGAAAGCGGACTTGCTGCTCGTGATATACATCAAGCCATAGGTTTGCAGCGCATAGCCGCCAAAGATGCTCACGCCGATGGCCATGCCCGTCAGCAACTCCGCCTTCGTCAGCTGGCGCAGCTGGCCCCGGCAAATCAGGGCGCCGATGCTGGCGGCCACGGCAAAGCGGGCGGCGACAAAGGCCAGCGGCCCGCTGACCGTCATGGCATGTTGCACCACGAGAAAAGTGCCACCCCAGATGAAGGTGATGGCGATCAGGGCCAGTTCGGGCATGCCGAGGGCGGGCGGGGGACTTGCGTGTGTTTTCATGGGGAGCTATGCTATGAGCAAAATATTTCCCATCATGATAGGAGCAATATATTGCGCAGTCAAGTCGAGGCCGGTGGCGTGCTGGAACACCTGGCCAAAAATCTGCGGCGCTTGCGCCTGGCCGCCGGCCTCAGCCAGGACGAGCTGGCGCGCCAGTCGGGCCTGAGCCGGCGCATGGTCAACGGCGTCGAGGCGGGCGGCACCAACATCAGCCTGGCCAACCTGGACCACGTGGCCGCCGCCTTGAACGTGGCCTTCGTCGACCTGGTCCAGCCGCCGCGGCAGCCGCACGACAGCTTGCGCGTGCTGATGTGGCAAAGCGCATCGCAAGCGAGCCAGGCCGTGTTGCTGGGGGCGGCGCCCGCCAGCCGCCAGGTGGAGCTATGGTCGTGGATACTGGCGCCGGGCGAGCGCTACGATGCCGAGCCTGATCCGGCCGGCTTCAGCGAAATGTTGTATGTGCTGGAAGGCGAGCTGCAGCTGGAGCTGGCGGCCGGGACGAGAACGCTGGTCACGGGCGATTTCTTCGTGTTCAGCAGCGCGCAAGCGTATAGCTATGTCAACGCTGGCACATCCACCTTGCGGTTTACGCGCAACGTGGCCAGCTGAGGGGAGACTACGCCAGGCCGCAGCCGATGAGGAGCAGCATGGGCCGCTCGCGCTCTTCCGCCAGGGCCGGCTGCAGGGCGACCTGCTCATCGCTGGGACCCCATTCTTCCACGTGTTCCAGTTGGAAACCCGCTTGCAGCAGCGCATTGATGGTCGTGCCCAGCGTGCGGTGCTGTTTGATCACGCCCGGCGCCAGCCAGTCGGAGACGCGCGGGCCTTGCTGCTGGTAACTGTCGACGGGCCAGCGCTTGCGGCCTTGCGCATCCGTCAGCCAGCCGGGCTGGCGCGGCGCCATGAAGATCGGATGCTCGATGGAAAACACCAGCTTGCCGCCTGCTTGTAAACCCTGGCGGATGGCGGCCAGCAGGGTGGCGTAGCCTTCGACGTAGTGGAAGGCCAGCGAACTGTAGACGAGGTCGTAGCTGGCCGGCGGCAAGGCCAGTTGCTCCAGATCAAGCCGGGCATAGCTGACGGACGCATGGTCTCCCATGCCGGCTGCCTGCGCCAGCATCTTTTCCGACACGTCCACGCCCAGCACTGATGCCGCGCCCGCCTCGGCTGCCCAGCGGCAAAACCAGCCGTAGCCGCAACCCAGGTCCAGCACGCTTTTTCCTTGCATCTCCGGCAGCATGGCGCGCAGGGCTGGCCACTCGGGGGCGCTGTCGAGTCCGCCGACGGAGCGGGGCAGCTGGCTGTAGGCCGTGAAGAAGGCGTCGTTGTCGTAGATATTCTGTGTCATGTGTCCGCTGGATCCTTGTGGGGCGTGCGCTTGGCGTGGCCGCCCCGCTGCGCCCGGTAAATGCCCGCGTGGCCGGAAAACAGGTAGGCCACGACGCAGGCGATGGCCGCGTATACGCCGATCTCTGCGCCGAACAGTTCCATCGCCATCAGGGTCGAGGCGATGGGCGTGTTGGCCGCGCCCGCAAACACGGCGACGAAGCCGATGGCGGCCAGCAGGGTGACGGGCTGGTGCAGCAGCGGTCCCAGCGCATTGCCCAGGGTGGCGCCGATGAAGAACAATGGCGTCACTTCGCCGCCCTTGAAACCCGTGCCCAGCGAGACGATGGTAAACGCCATCTTGCCGAGGAAATCCCAGGCGGGCAGCGGTTCCTTGAGCGCATCGACGATGGTGGGAATGCCCAGGCCGATGTAGCGATCCGTACCCAGCAGCCACACGGCGAGCGCGACGACGAGGCCGCCTATCAGCGGGCGCAGCGGAGCGTAGGTAATCTTGCGTTTCATCAAGGCACTCAAGCCGTGCGTGGCTTGCGCAAACACTTTGCCTGTCACGCCGAACAGCACGCCCGCGATGACCATCGCGGACAAGGTCCAGGCGGAAATGGCGGGGGTCAAAGGTACGGCGTAATGCGTGTGAGCAATGTGCAAAAGCGGACCCCACAGCAGGACCACCTGGTCGGCGATGACGGCGGCGGCCAGGCAGGGCAGCATGGCTTCGTAGCGCAGGCGGCCGATGGCCAGCACTTCCAGGCCGAAGAGGGCGCCCGCCAGCGGCGTGCCGAAGACGGAGGCAAAGCCGGCACTGATGCCGGCCATCAGGATGATGCGGCGGTCTTCATTGTTCAAACGAAACATGCGGGTCAGCTGGTCGGCCAGCGCGCCGCCCATCTGCACGGCCGTGCCTTCGCGTCCGACGGAGGCGCCGAACAAATGCGAGACGACGGTGCCGCCCAGCACCAGCGGCGCCATGCGCAAGGGGATGATTTTTTTCGGGTCGTGGATTTCATCGATGAGCAGATTCGCGCCGCCTTCGACGCTGCTGCCATAGCGCAAATACAGCCAGCCGACGGCAAAGCCCGCCACGGGCAGCAGCCAGATCAGCCAGGCGTGCGCCAGGCGCGTGCGCGTGGCCCAGTCCAGGGCGAACAGGAAAGCGGCCGAGGCCGAGCCCGCCAGCACGGCCACGACGCTCGCCAGCAGCAACCATTTCAACAGATGCTTTAACAGATCGGTGAGGGCGCTGAGGCGGTGCATCGGGCATCCAGTCAAGGTTGATGGGTGGAACGCTCTTACAATCCCAGTTCCGCCGTCAGCGCCTGGCCGATGGCCCGCTGTTCGGCCAGGATGGCGCGCAAGTGGTGGGGGCGCGTCTTGACATTCGTCATGACCACGCGCAGCACATTGGTCGGGCCGGGGTAGCGCGTCGACTCGAGTACCGTGCGCGACACAAAGCTGTGGCCTTGCGCCTTTTGCCGGTTTTGCAGCTTGGCGTTCAAGGTGTTCAGTTGCTTGTTCAGTTCGGTCGCCGCGTCCACCTGGCCGCCGGCCAGCAAGCTGTCCATACGCTGGCGCAAATGCGCGGGCACGTAGCGGTAGGTCAGGATGAAGGTGTCGGAGCGCGTGACGAGTTCGAAATCCTGCTGGTCGGCCAACAAGTCCTGCAACTGGCCGGACAAGGTGGCCGCCTGCTGCAGCAAGGTCGTGTAGCCGGATACACCGAGCACCTTGAACGAGGTCCACAGTTTCAATGCATCGAAGCGGCGCGAGCCTTCCAGCGAAGTCTGGCCCAGGTCGCCCGAGTTGTCGCGCAAGATGTAGTTGGCGTTGTGCTTCAGCAGGTTCAGGCTGGCGCTATCCTTGAACAGCACCATGCTTTGCGCCATCGGCACCCACAGCAATTTATGCCCGTCGATGACGACGGAGTCGGCCAGCGCGATGCCGTCGTACAGCCCGCGGTACTGTTCCGCGATCAAGAGCGCTCCGCCCCAGGCCGCATCCACATGGAACCAGATGCTTTCCCGCGCGGCAATGGCTGCCATGGCGGCCAGCGGGTCGATGGCGCCCGTTTCCGTCGTGCCGGCGATGCCGATCATGGCGACGACCTTGATATTGCGCAATTTCAAGTCGGCAATCGTCGCTTCCAGCGCCTGGACGTCGATGCGGTTGTCGCGGTCGACGGCCACCAGGTGCAAGGCGTTTTCACCGAGGCCCAGGGTCGCCAGCGCCTTCTTGACGGAATAATGGCTGCGGGCCGAGCCGATCACGGCCAGCCCCGCATAGCCGGATTCTTGCATGGCGGCAAACAGGCCCCGCTTGCGCGTGCCGGGCAATTGCTGTTCCAGTGCGACGGCCAGGGCCGTCAAATTGCCCATGGTGCCGCCATTGACGACATTGCCCAGCGCGCCGCTGGTGGCGGCCATCGCCTGCGTGTAGACGCTATCGGCTTGCTGGTACACCTGGCGGTGCAGCCAGCCGAGGATCTGCTTTTCGATCAGGGTCGACACATACGCCGTCTCGATCTTGACCTGGTTCTGGTTCAGGGTGGCCGTAAACGCTTCGGCCAGCACGCTGATCCACGGCAAGGCCTGGGTCATGTGGCCGATGTATTGCGGGTGGTTCAGCTGGGCCGTATTGGCCAGCACGGTGGTGTCGAGTTCTTGCAGGAAATCCGCCACGGGCATGCCGTGCGCGGGCAGGCTGGTGTCGGACAGCTGCGTCAGCAGCTCCGCATACGGCGTGTGCGGATAGGCCGTGTCGCGCTCGGCGGCCAGCCAGCCGCCCAGCATGCCCAGCGCCTGCTGCAGGGGCGCGGGCGCTTGCTGCAATGCATCGATGGAAAAATGCTGCTGCAGCAGCTGTTCGACAGGGGTATCGGTCATGGCGCGTTGTTTTCTCTACGGATTGCTGGTGCCACGGTGACAAACGAATTGCGCCCAGGCGGAAGCGGGATTTTACCCGACTCCGCCTGAGCGCATCAGTTTGCTATATCAGTTTGCTATTGCTGCTGATCAGAAATAGTTCAAGCCCAGCGCCGACTTGACTTCATCGGCCGTGCGGGCCGCCACTTCGCGTGCCTTGAAGGTGCCTTCTTTCAGCATCTGGATGACTTGTCCCTTGTCCTTGGCGAACTCTTCGCGGCGGGCGCGGATCGGCGCCAGCATTTCCTGCAAGACCAGGTCCAGGCGCTTCTTGACGATGCTGTCGCCCAGGCCGCCGCGCACGTAATGGGCTTTCATTTCGGCCAGCGCCGCTTTTTCCGGGTCAAACGCATCCAGGTACGTAAACGCGATGTTGCCTTCCAGGTGGCCCGGATCTTCCACGCGCAGGTGCAGCGGGTCGGTGTAGACTTTTTTCACGGCGGCCGTGATTTCGGCCGGGGTGGCGCCCAGGTTGATGGTGTTGCCCAGCGATTTGCTCATCTTCGCCTTGCCGTCGATGCCGGGCAGGCGGCCGATGTCCGGCACCAGCGCCTTGCATTCCATCAATACTTCGCGGTTATACATGCGGTTGAAGCGGCGCACGATTTCATTCGTTTGCTCGATCATCGGAATCTGGTCTTCGCCCACGGGCACCACGCCCGCCTTGAAGGCCGTGATGTCGGCCGCCTGGCTGGCCGGGTAGGTCAAGAAGCCGGCCGGAATGTCGCGCTCGAAGCCGCGCAGGCGGATTTCTTCCTTGACGGTGGGGTTGCGCTCGAGGCGCGCCACGGTGACGATGTTCAGGTAGTAAAAGGTCAGTTCGGCCAGTTCCGGAATCTGCGACTGGATGAACACGGTGGTTTTCGTCGGGTCGATGCCGACGGCCAGGTAATCGAGCGCCACTTCGACGACATTGCGGTGCACCTTGTCGATGTCGTCCATATTGTCCGTCAGCGCCTGCGCGTCGGCCAGCATGATGAATTGCTTGTAGCTGTTCTGGTAGCGCACGCGGTCGCGCAGGCTGCCCACGTAGTGGCCCAGGTGCAAGGGGCCGGTGGGGCGGTCGCCCGTCAGGATCACGGATTGCGAAGCGATGGCGGCAGCGGACAGCGGCGCGGCGTCGTTCTGGTCCTGGGTGTCGGGGGTATCGGGCGTATTAGGCAAGCTCATCAAGTTTCCTTTTGAGCCGCCTGCATCGGGGATGATCCAGGCTGAGCCTGTTACGCCACCGATCGAGGCGGCGTGGATCAAATTCACATCACTATGCAGTGGCCGCGCGAAAGTGAGCGGGACCACCAATTCAAGCAGGCGTGTTGTGAAGGGATAAATTTCATGGCGTTATGGTTGCAGTTCGGGCGCGTTCTGTCAAGTTTGCGCCCGGATTTATCTGCTGCGCCGCGTCAGAGGCTTGCCTTATGTAAAACTTGCTTTCCGAGTACTATTGCCGTTCGGCCACTTTTGCGTGGCATGAATCATTGGAGAACAGTATGCCCATGTCGTCCCCCGTCCGGCTCACCGGCCTGGCTTTTGTTATCAGTTCCTTGTTTGCAGCACCCGCGATGGCGCAAACGCCGCCCATGACGCCCGATATCGGCGCCAAGCTGGTCATGCCCGATGTGAATGACTACGTCAAGCGCGTGGTGATGATCCCCATGCGCGACGGCGTCAAGCTGTACACGGTGATCGTCGTGCCGAAAGGCGCCCAGAAAGCGCCGATCATGCTCACGCGCACGCCGTACAATGCGGCCCGCCGCGCCCAGCGCGCCGCCAGCCCCAGCATGCTGGCCGCCTTGCCGCAGGGTGACGATACCCTGGTGGAAAACGGCTACATCCGCGTGTTCCAGGACGTGCGCGGCAAGCATGGCTCGGAAGGCGATTACGTCATGACCCGCCCCGTGCGCGGGCCGCTGAACCATACCAAGGTCGATAACGTGACCGATGCGTGGGACACCATCGACTGGCTCGTGAAAAACGTGCCGGAAACGAATGGCAAGGTGGGCATGCTGGGCTCCTCGTACGAGGGTCATACGGTGCTGATGGCCCTGGTCGACCCGCATCCGGCCCTGAAGGTGGCCATTCCCATGAGCGCCATGGTCGATGGCTGGCGCGGCGACGACTGGTTCCACAACGGCGCCTTCCGCATGCCGAGCCTGTCCTACCTGGCGTGGCAGACGAGCGCGCGCGGCAGTAGCGAGGCGCCGGCGTTGGGCGTGTATGACGAATACGATGCGTATCTGCGCATCGGCTCGGCCGGCGATTACGCGAAGAAGTTCGGCATCGACAAGCTGACCTACACGAAAAAGCTGTTCGAGCACCCGGCCTACGACAGTTACTGGCAGGAACAGGCGCTCGACAAAATCCTCGCCAAGCGCCCGCTGATCGTGCCCACCATGCACGTGGTGGGGCAGTGGGACCAGGAAGACATCTATGGCCCGTATGCCACCTACACGGCGATGGAGGGGCGCGACAAGCGCAACAACCTCAATTACCTGGCCATCGGCCCGTGGCGCCATAGCGGCGTCAACTATGACGGCTCCAGCCTGGGCGCCCTGAAGTTTGACGGCGATACGGCGCGCCAGTTCCGCGAAAAAGTCATGCAGCCGTTCCTCAATCAATACCTGAAGGATGGCGCGCCGGAAGCGAACACGGCGCCCGTGGTGTCGTACCAGACCGGCACCAACCAGTGGCAGCGCCTGCAGCAGTGGCCGCTGGCCTGCGAGACCTGCGACACCAAACTGACGCCGATCTACCTGCAGGACGGTTCCAGGCTGGGTTTTGCGGCGCCATCGGGCGCTGCGGATGCGGCTGAAGGCGCCTTCGATGAATACGTGGCCGATCCCGCCAAGCCCGTGCCTTTCGTGCCCCGTCCCGTGCGCCTCATGGACCCCGATGTGTGGAAACCATGGCTGGTCAGCGACCAGCGCGGCTATGCCGACCGCACGGACGTGCTCAGCTATGTGTCCGAACCGTTGAAGACGGCCGTGCGCATCGCCGGCGCGCCGATGGTGAACCTGTTTGCCGCCACCAGCGGCACGGATGCCGATTGGGTGGTGAAACTGATCGATGTGTATCCGGACGAAGTGCCGTCGCAGCCGGCCATGGGCGGCTACCAGCTGGGCGTGGCGATGGATATCTTCCGCGGCCGCTACCGCGACAGCTTCGAGCACCCGACGCCGATACCGGCAGGTAAAGTGGAGCGCTACCGCTTCGCCTTGCCGAACGCGAATCACGTCTTCCTGCCCGGCCACCGCATCGCCGTGCAAGTGCAGTCGAGCTGGTTCCCCCTGTACGACCGCAACCCGCAAAACTACGTGCCGAACATCTTCCTGGCCGACCCGGGCCATTATAGAAAGGCGACGCAGCGCGTGTACCACGCGACAGGGGCGGCCAGCGCGATCGAGTTGCCGATTGCGCCGCTCGACGCCCGCTAAGCGATTCGCATGAGGATGGCGCCCGCCGCGATCAGGCCGATGGCCAGGTAGCGGCGGGGGCTGATCTTTTCGCGCAGGAACAGGGCCGCGATGGCGATGGCGAACAGGATCGACGTTTCGCGCAGGGCCGCGATGGCGGCCACGGGCGCCTGCGTCATGGCCCACAGGGCCAGGCCATACGATGCGAGGGTGCCGAAGCCGCCAACGGCGGCCAGGCGCCATTGCGTTTGCGCATACGCAAGCAAGTCGGCGGGGCGGCGCAACGCCGTCCACAGCAGCAGTCCTGCGCCGTTCAAGACAAAAATCCACATGGTGTAGGCGGCCGGCGCGCCGGACAGGCGCACGCCGATGCCGTCGATCAAGGTATAGCTGGCGATGACGCAGGCGTTGCCGAGCGCAAAGGCGGTGGCGCGGCCCGTGTTTTTCGGCATCCTGCCGATGGCGCCCGTGCGCGCGGCAACGTACAGGCCGAGGATGCCCGCGCAGATGCAGGCGACGGCGCCCATTTGCATGGGAGACAGGCGTTCGCCGATCAGCGGCCAGCTGGCCAGCGCCACGAGCAATGGCGCGCTGCCGCGCATCAAGGGGTAGGCATGGCTCATGTCGCCCGCCCTGTAGGCAGCCGCCAGCAGCGAGTAATACGCCAGCTGTGCC
The DNA here is from genome assembly GCF_030587335.1 of Janthinobacterium sp. SUN176. NCBI lineage: Bacteria > Pseudomonadati > Pseudomonadota > Betaproteobacteria > Burkholderiales > Oxalobacteraceae > Janthinobacterium > Janthinobacterium sp. SUN176. The sequence continues at coordinate 988,753 of NZ_JAPWIA010000001.1, forward strand.
ACGGCCGAGGCGGCCAGGTAGGGCCAGCTGGCGGGCGCGGGAGTGTTGACGAAGGGTAACGCGGCCAGCGAAATCAGGGCCGCGCCCACGGAAACGAGCACCGTGCTGAGGAAGGTATCCTTGCCCGACTTGACGATGGCGTTCCAGCTGGCGTGCAGCAGGGCGGCAAACAGGACGACGGCGACGACCAGACCGGACATGCAGGCCTTAGCGGGGGCGTATGCTCAGCGACAACAGTTCCTGGCGGTGATGGCGCTGGAAGCCGTCCATCACGGCGCCGGAGCGGCCCGCCCTGTCGAGCAGTTCGCGCAGGGTCGCCTGGTCTTCCGCCGTCAGCGACTTGCGCGACAGGTAGACGCCGCTCATGCCCCACGGCAATTCCGGCAGCGCTTCCAGGCGCAGGCGGTCGGCCAGGCCATACACGCGCGCATCGTTTTGCGCCACGCCGGCGAGGATGGTGGGCGCCATGATGGTGGCATCGATGAAGCCGCTTTGCATCAGGCGCGCCACGGACAGGGCGTCGACTTCGTAGAACAGGCGGCCCTGGCTGCTCAGCTCCTTCGCCAGCGCCTGGTACGGTGCGCCATAGTCGTAGCCGCGCACGAGCGCCACGCGCAATTCGCGCCGCTCGATCAATTCCTGCATGGTGTTGATGGGCGGTCGCGCGCCCTGGAGCGAAATCAGCAGGGGCCGGCTGCCCAGCATGGGGATGAACAGGCCATGCTGGTCGCGCCGCAAGGTGCTGCTGGCCGGGATCAGCAAGTCGGCCTTGCCCGCCTCGAACATTGCTTCCAGGCGCGCGCGGGGCACGGCCGTGAAGATGAAATTGCAGCCGAGCTTGGCACCCATGCCGCGCAGCAAGTCGGGATAGATGCCGCTGATGGTGGCGCCATTCACCACGACGCTGGCGCCGATGGCCGAGACGGGCACCTGGATGTCGCGCGAGCATTGTGCGCCCGCCAGCGATGGCAGCGCCAGCGCCAGCATGGCCACGGTTCGGCGCCAGGCGCTGGAATAAAAGTCAGTCATACCCATCCTTGCTCACCATCGTATCGCCGGCGTCGGCAACGCCCGCTTGATTATCCCATTCTCGCCTATTTATTTCCCAAATACAATATTATCCCGCCGACTACTTTGTGGTGGAAACCATAAGTCTTGCCTGGCGTTGCGCCTTGAAGTAGCGCCAGGCTACCAGGATGCCCAGGGTTTGCATGATGGCGCACAGGTAGAAGGTGCTGCCGATGCGCCAGTCTTGCGGCGGCAAGTGGCTCACTTCGCCGAGAATCATACTGCCGAGCAAAGGCATGAAGATGATGCCCAGGCTGCTGATCGATTGCAAGGAGCCCATCAGCTCTCCCTGTTCGCTGGCGTTGGACGATTTCGAGATGATGCCTTGCAGCGCCGGTCCGGCGGCAAAGGCCAGCAGGTTGCACAGGATCAACGCATACATCATCCAGCCCTGCGTCGCCAGGCCGTACAGCAGATAGGTGAGGGCGCCCGAGGCCATGCCCAGCAGGGACAGGCGCACTTCGCCGAAACGCTTGATGAGGATGCCCAGCAAGCCCGCCTGCACGACAGCCGCACACAGGCCCACGCAGAACAGGGCGATGCCGTTCTGGCGCGGCGTCCAGTCGAAGCGGAAGTGCGTGTACAGCACCCAGGTGGTGTTGAGCATCATTTGCGCAAACGTCATCAGGCCGAAGGCCAGCACCAGGCCGCGGATCTCCACGCGGCGCACCAGCTTGAGCAGGGCGGCAAACGGGTTGATGCGCGCCAGGGTGAACGGTGCGCGCGGACCCGGCTGCAGCGATTCGGGCACGCAGAAATAGCCGTAGATGAAATTGGCCGCCGACAGGCCCGCCGCCACGTAAAACGGCAGGTGCAGGTTGATTTCGCCCAGCAGGCCGCCCAGCATGGGGCCGCAAATGAAGCCCAGGCCGAAGGCGGCGCCGATCTTGCCGAAGCTCTTGGCGCGGTTGTCGTGCGTGGAGACGTCGGACGCATAGGCGGACGCGACCGACATGCTGGCCGACGAGACGCCGCCGATGATGCGGCCGATGAACAGGCAGGCCAGGTTCGGCGCCCAGCCCGTGGCGAGAAAGTTGATGCCCATGCCGGCCATCGAATACAGCAGCACGGGACGGCGTCCCACGCGGTCGCTGATGGCGCCCAGCATGGGCATGAAGATGAATTGCAGCAAGCCGAAGACGGCCGCCATGATGCCGTACCAGAATGCCTGCTCATCCTTGCCGTTGACAAAGTCGCCGATCAGGATGGGCAGCACGGGCACCACCAGGCCGATGCCCAGCATGTCGATGAAGACGCAGACGAGGATGAAATTGAGGTTGCCGGCGCGCGCGGGCGCGGCGGGCGATGACGGTGAATGGCTGTCGGGGCTGGTTTTATCGGACATGCATGCTTTCGGCGCGCACCCCGCGCCGCTGTGCGGCGTGCGGAGTTCAGTTGTTGGCGTGGCGCCGGCGCGTGGCAGCTTCCTGCTGGCGCGCGGCGCGATAGCTGAGCCTTGCATTATAGACAGCGTGGGCCATGCTGGCTATCGCCACCCATGCTAGATGGCAATTCCCCATTCGTCGGCGAAGGCGGCGCGGAAATCCGTCAGCACGGCCAGCCGCTGTTCGGCCAGCGCGCGGCCCGCCGCCGTCTGCATCTTGCCGGGCAGCTTGTCGAGCTTGGTGACGATATGGTCGAGCGCGTAAGCCTTGTCGTCGAGCGGACGCTGCTGCGCCAGCGGGTCCGTGCCATGCGCCAACGCGCTATCCATGCGCGCCGCCGTATAGAACAACCGCGCCAGTCCCACGGCGCCCAACGCATCGATGCGGTCGGCATCCTGCACGATTTGCGCTTCGAGCGTGTGCGGCGGCAAGTCGGCGGAAAAACTGTGCGTCTCGATGGCGTGAGCCACGCCGGCCAATTTTTCTGATGGGAAATCCAGTTCCGCCAGCTGGCGGCAAGCCAGCGTTGCGGCCTGGCGCGAGGCCAGGTGGCGCTCGGGGTGGTTCTTGGGCAGGTTGACCAGGTCGTGCAGGTAGCAGGCGGCCATCACGGTGAGGGCGTCCGCGTCCGCATGTTCTTGCAGCAGGACACTGGCATTGCGCCAGACGCGGTGCAGGTGGTTGAGGTCGTGGGCGCCGTCATCGCCCAGGCCGGCCGTAGCCAGCGCCAGCAGGCGTGGTTGCCATTGGGAAAGCAAAGAATGCATGTTCACAGTCGTAAAAAGCAGGGGCCGCCAGTGTGGCATAAAACGGCGCAGTGCGTGGCGGGGGCCGGCGTGCCGTAATCGCCACATAAATTGCATTTTTGAAAATCAAAAATCAGACGGTCGCTCTTTTTTAGTGCATGTAAAATTTACATGGGGTAACATTGCCGCACGGAAATTAGAGGCATAAGCTAATTGCTAGAAAATATTTGCAAAAACACACAAGTGGCGGCCATCCCCTGTTGGGTGACTCTGCCACGTCCAAGGCTTGCTTGCAGCGTGCCTTGGCCTGCGCCCCAGGCGAGTTAACGAAAGGAATATCATGAACACCATTTCCAGCGACACTGGCGCAACCGTTGCCAAGGCTGCCGAATACCTGGCCTTTACCCTGGGCCAGGAAGAATATGGCATCGACATCCAGAAAGTCAGCGAAATCCGCAGCTATGAAACGCCGACCCGCATCGCCAACGCGCCCGAGTTCGTCAAAGGCGTGGTCAACCTGCGCGGCATCATCGTGCCCATCGTCGACATGCGCATCAAGTTCAACCTGGGCACGCCCAGCTATGACCAGTTCACCGTCGTCATCATCCTCAATATCGGCAACCGCGTCGTCGGCATGGTCGTCGACCGCGTTTCCGACGTCACCACCCTGATGCCGGAACAGATCAAGCCGGCGCCGGACATGGGCCGTTCGATCAACACGGAATACGTGATCGGCCTGGGCACCATCGACGAGCGCATGCTGATCCTGGTCGATATCGACCAGCTGATGTCCAGCGCCGATATGGGCTTGATCGAAAAATTGGCAGCCTAGGCCGCCAGGAAAAGTCCAGGACGGCGTTGCATTGCCTCGCCGTACATTCGTACTGTCTTCGGCAACGCGCCTTGCCCTGAACATTTCCTGACACCCTAGTGCGAGAGGGTTTTTTAGAAACAATTGACCCCAAGCATTGTTTGCTTTTTCTGCAAGGCGCACGCTAGCGCATTTCCTGGCGCACGGTTCAGCCGAACCGTGCGCCAGTTTCACTTGAGTTTCACTTTTTACGCCCGTTTCGCCATGGCAGCCAGCCCGCAGCAGCGCGAAACTGCCAGCCATGGCATCAGGGCTCTTTAGGATAGTCACATGAATTTATTACGCAACGTCAGCATCGGTGTCCGCCTGGGACTCGGTTTTGCCGTGATTTTGCTGTTTTCCATGCTCATTACGGGCATCAGCGTCTGGCGCTTGCACGACGTGGCCAGCGCCACGCGCGTCATGATGGAGCAGCCGCTGGCGAAGGAACGCTATATTTCCGACTGGTATGGCCGCATCGACAGCGCCGTGCGCCGCACCATCGCCATTGCCCGCAGCAGCGATACCTCGCTGAGCGGCTATTTCGCCGAAGAATCGAAAGTCTCGTCGTCCAGTTCGGCCGAGCTGCAAAAGAAAATCGAGGCGCTGATCGACAAGCCGGAGGAAAAAGCCATGTTCGCGGGCTTGCTGGAACAGCGCAAGGTGTACATCGGTTCGCGCGACCAGGTCTACAAGCTGAAGGGCGAAGCGCAGGTCGATGCCGCCAACGACGTGTTTGAAAAGACGTTCGTGCCGGCTGCTGCCAAATACCAGAAAATGGTGTCGGACTTGCTGGAACACCAGCGCGCCACGATCGACGCCACCGCGCGCGAGATCGACGCCGTTGCCAATACCAGCCGCAACCTGATGCTGGTGCTGGCCGCGCTGGCGCTGGCTTTCGGCGTCGTGTGCGCCTGGGTCTTGACGATGGGCATCGTGCGCCCCCTGCGCACGGCCGTGGAAATCGCCCGCAAGGTGGCCGATGGCGACTTGACGGCGCAGATCGACGCCAGCGCCAAAGATGAAACTGGGCAACTTTTGCTGGCCCTGAAGGACATGAACACGAGCTTGCTCAATATCGTGGGCGAAGTGCGCAGCGGCACGGACAGCATCGCGACGTCGTCGACGCAAATTGCCGCCGGCAACCAGGACCTGTCTTCCCGCACGGAAGAGCAGGCCGGTTCCCTGGAAGAAACAGCCTCGTCGATGGAAGAGCTGACCAGCACCGTGAAACAGAATGCGGACAATGCGCGCCAGGCGAACCAGTTGGCGGCCTCGGCTGCGCAAGTGGCCGTCAAGGGCGGCGCAGTCGTGGCGCAAGTGGTGGGCACGATGGAATCGATCAATGCTTCGTCGAACAAGATTGTCGACATTATTTCCGTCATCGACGGCATCGCCTTCCAGACGAATATCCTGGCGCTGAATGCGGCCGTGGAAGCGGCGCGCGCGGGCGAGCAAGGCCGCGGTTTTGCCGTCGTGGCGTCCGAAGTGCGCAACCTGGCGCAGCGTTCGGCATCGGCGGCGAAAGAGATCAAGACCCTGATCGGTGCTTCCGTGGAGCAAGTCAACGCGGGCAGCATGCTGGTGGCGCAAGCCGGTTCCACCATGAACGATATCGTCGACAGCGTGCAGCGCGTGAGCGACATCATCACGGAAATCACGGCGGCCAGCAGCGAGCAAAGCGTGGGCATCGACGAAATCAACCGCGCCATCGGCCAGATGGATGCTGTGACGCAACAAAACGCGGCCCTGGTGGAAGAGTCGGCGGCGGCCGCCGAATCGATGCAGCACCAGGCGCACAATCTGGCGCAAGTCGTCAGCGTCTTTAAACTCAATGGCCAGCAGGCCGGCGCCGGCGGCGTGAAGGGTGTGCAACACGCGCAGAAACGCCCGGCAGCGCCGCAAACCACTTTGCGCATCGGCACGCGCTGATGCCGCCGCGGCTGCCCCGGGCAGCCGCAACCCCTTTTATATAGTCTGGTTCCGCTTTTTTAGGATATTCACATGAATTTGTTAAGAAACGTCAGTATTGGTGTGCGCCTCGGCCTGGGTTTTGCCGTGATTTTGCTGTTTTCCATGCTCATTACGGGCATCAGCGTGTGGCGTTTGCACGACGTGGCCATGGCCACGCGCACCATGATGGAGCTGCCGCTGGCGAAGGAACGCTATATTTCCGACTGGTATGCAAAGATCGATAGCGGCGTGCGCCGCACCACGGCCATCGCGCGCAGCAGCGACACGTCACTGGGCGCGTATTTTGCGGAAGAGGCCAAGCAATCGTCCGTCGTGTCGGGCGAATTGCAAAAGAAAATCGAAGCCTTGATTTCCAGCCCGGAAGAAAAGGAACTGTTCCGCCTGGTGAGCGAACAGCGCAAGGTCTACCTCGATTCGCGCGCGCAAGTGTCGAAGCTGAAGGCGGATGGGCAGGAAGCCGAGGCAGAAAAGGCGTTCCAGGGCATCTTCGTGCCCGGTTCGACGAAATACCTGAAAGTGGTCAACGACATGCTGCAGCACCAGCGCGCCAGCATCGACACGACGGCGCGCGAGATCGACGAGGTCGCCAAGACGAGCCGCAACTTGCTGCTGACCCTGGCCGTGCTGGCGCTGGGCTTTGGCGTCGTCTGCGCCTGGCTGCTGACGACGGGCATCGTGCGCCCCCTGCGCACGGCCGTGGACATCGCCCGCAAGGTGGCCGATGGCGACTTGACGGCGCAGATCGACGCCAGCGCCAAAGATGAAACTGGGCAACTTTTGCTGGCCTTGAAGGACATGAACACAAGCTTGCTCAACATCGTCAGCGAAGTGCGCGCAGGTACGGACAGCATCGCGACGTCATCGACGGAAATTGCCGCCGGTAACCAGGACCTGTCTTCCCGCACGGAAGAGCAGGCCGGTTCCCTGGAAGAAACGGCGTCGTCGATGGAAGAGCTGACTTCCACCGTGAAACAGAATGCGGACAATGCGCGCCAGGCGAACCAGTTGGCGGCCTCGGCGGCGCAAGTGGCCGTCAAGGGCGGCGCAGTGGTGGCGCAAGTGGTGGGCACGATGGAATCGATCAACGCTTCCTCGAACAAGATCGTCGATATCATTAGCGTGATCGATGGCATCGCCTTCCAGACGAACATTTTGGCCCTGAACGCGGCCGTGGAAGCGGCGCGCGCAGGCGAGCAGGGCCGCGGTTTTGCCGTCGTGGCGTCCGAAGTGCGCAACCTGGCCCAGCGCTCGGCGTCGGCGGCGAAAGAGATCAAGACCCTGATCGGCGCTTCCGTGGAGCAAGTCAACGCGGGCAGCATGCTGGTGGCGCAAGCCGGTTCGACCATGAACGATATCGTCGACAGCGTGCAGCGCGTGAGCGACATCATCACGGAAATCACGGCGGCCAGCAGCGAGCAAAGCGTGGGTATCGATGAAATCAACCGCGCCATCGGCCAGATGGATGCCGTGACGCAACAAAATGCGGCCCTGGTGGAAGAGTCGGCGGCTGCCGCCGAATCGATGCAGCACCAGGCGCACAACCTGGCGCAAGTGGTCAGCGTGTTCAAATTGAATGGCCAGCAGGCCGGCGCCGGCGGCTTGAAGGCCGTGGGCGGCGGCAAGCGCCCGGCGGCCAAGGCGCCGCAAGAGGCATTGCAGATCGGCCGCGCCGCCTAAACGGCAAGGGGTGGAGGGTCTTCCTCCACCCAGCCGGCGATCGCCAGCTGCGACAGCCGGTCCGCCTCGCCATTGCGGTGGCGCGGCAGCCAGCGCAGCGTTACATCGTGTAATTGTTCCAGCAGGGCCACTACGGTGGCCCTGTGTATTTCCAGTCCCTTGGCGCCAGCCGCCGCCGTTCCCAATACATCGTTGATCACCACCTGGCTGTCGCCGTACAGCAGCAGTTGCGCGGGCGGCGGGCGCACGCCGAGTGCCGCCTGCAGCACGGCCGTCAGGGCCGCATATTCCGCGTCGCTGCTGCTGCCATAACCGGCCGCCTCGCTCACTTCGATACGTTCGCCGTTCGGCCCCAGCAGCAGGGCGCCGATGCCCAGCTTGCCCGGATTCGGGTGGGCGGAGCCGTCGAACCAGCCGCGCCACGCCGAAGCGGGGCCAGCCGGCAGGCGCTTGGCCGCTTGCGCCTGCTGGCGGTCGCTGATCTTTTGCGCCTTGCGCTGCGCGTCGGCCGCGCGCGCCTGCGTCCGCGCCGCCAGCAGGGCGGCAAGGCCCTGCGTGCCGGCCGCCTGTTCCAGTATGCGCTGCAGCGCCGCGTCGCCGGCGATGCCTTCCAGCGCCGCCAGCCGGCGCGCCTGTATCCGCTCGCTCTTGAACGCTGCTGCCAGCAATGTTTCCAATTCCTCTTGCATGGGACTTTCCCTGTTCGTTGTGCCGCGAATCTACGCGAGTGCGGCGCGGACCGCAAGACAGGCTGCGCCTTTTTCGGCATGTCCGCTTGCGCCGCATAACACGGAGTGATATAGTCTGCGTTATCAAATCAAGGAGAAAAAACATGACACAGCGCGTATTGATCATTGGTGCCGGCTTTGCCGGCTTGTGGAGCGCCCTGGCTGCCGTGCGCCGCCTGCGGCTGGAAAACGTTGCGGCAGGCGACATCGAAGTGGCGCTGGTGGCGCCGGAAGCCGTGCTGACGATGCGCCCGCGCCTGTACGAGCCGGCGCCTGCCGGCATGGTGGCGCCGTTGCAGCAACTGTTCGACGACACGGGCGTGCGCTTCATCGCGGGCAAGGTCGAGGCCATCCGCAGCGCCAGCGACGAGGTCGATATCGTGGCCGCCGACGGCAGCCGTTCGACCCTGGCCTATGACCGCCTGGTGCTGGCGGCGGGCAGCAGCTTGTTCCGTCCGGATATTCCGGGTTTGCAAGAATTTGCCTTCAGCACCGACCAGCGCGACGACGCGGTGGCGCTCGATGCGCACCTGCATGGTCTGGCTGCCCGGCCCGCATCGGCCGCGCGCAATACGGTCATCGTGGCCGGTGGCGGTTTCACGGGCATCGAGCTGGCGGCCGAACTGCCGGCCCGCTTGCGCGCCATCCTGGGCGAAGATGCCGATATCAAGGTGATCATCGTCGAGCGGGCGCCCGACATCGGCCCCGACCTGGGACCGGGACCGCGTCCCGTGATCGAGCAGGCGCTGGCGGAGCTGGGCGTGGAATGCCGGCTCGGTTCGGCCGTCGCCGCCATCGACGGGGACGGCTTGACGACGGCCGATGGCGAGCGCATCGAGGCGGCCACCGTGGTGTGGACGGCGGGCGTGCGGGCCAGCGCGCTGACGGCGCAGATTCCCGGCGACAAGGATGCGGCGGGCCGCCTGCGGGTGGCGAACGACTTGCGCGTGCCTGGCGCGGGCAAGGTCTTTGCCACGGGCGACGCGGCCGTCGCGGCCACGGACGACGCTGGCAATCACACGCTGATGAGTTGCCAGCACGCCATGTTCCTTGGACGTTCCTCGGGCGATAATGCCGTGGCCGACCTGCTGGGCCTGGCCACGCGGCCCTACCGCCAGCCGTATTATGTGACGTGCCTGGACCTGGGGGCGTGGGGCGCGGTCGTCACGCAGGGCTGGGAGCGCAAGGTGTGGATGACGGGCAGCGAAGGCAAGGCATTGAAGGTGGCCATCAATGGCCGCGTGATTTATCCGCCCGCCGACAGCGCGGCGGCGCTGGCGGCCGCCGATCCCGCGTTCGAGCTGGCGCTGTAGTCTTGCGGCTGCAAACGGGGAGTGCTACAGTCCCCGTTTTGCAACGGAGGAATGGCATCATGGCACATTATGGAAGCGGCACCGAGTATGGCTTGCATTGCCTGCTGTATCTGGCGCAGCCGCTTGCCGAGCCTGCCAGCAGCCGCGACCTGGCGGAATTGCAGGGCATTTCCGTCTCTTTCCTGGCAAAAATCTTCCCCAAGCTGGAAAAGGCGGGCATCGTGACGGCGTCGGAAGGCATACGCGGCGGCTACCAGCTGGCGCGTCCGGCTGCCGAGATCAGCGTACTCGACGTGGTGGACGCCATCGAGGGGCCGAAACCGCTGTTCGATTGCCAGCAGATCCGCAGCCGCTGCACCCTGTACGAAGGCGAGCCGCCCGGCTGGATGACCAGCGGCGTGTGCGGCATCCATGCCTTGATGCTGCGCGCCGAGAAAAGTATGCGCGCCGAGCTGGCCAGGACGACCCTGGCCGACCTGGCCCAAGGCGTGGGCAGTGCGGCGCCGGCCGGCTTTGGCGAGGATTTGCAGGGCTGGTTCAGCGGCCGCGTGCAGGTGCGCAGCGAAGCGCGCATCGCCGCCGTGCGCGGACCGAAGCCGCGCCGCGTCAAGGGCGATGCCGTCTGACGCCAGCGATCTTACGGCTTCAATAGCATGGTATCGACGAGGCTGCCGATCCAGCACGCCACCAGCACACCCACGGCCACCGTCATGGCGGGGCCGTCATGGGCCGACAGCGCATCGACTTTTTCCACGATCAGCTGCACGTCGAGGGGCAGGGCGCCGCTGTCGATCTGTGCCATAACTTGATCCAATCGTGCCATGATCTGGCGTAATACGAGCACCAGCGCGACGAGGGCGGGCACGAGGAACAGGCAGCCGCGCGCCTTGCGTTTTAATAAGAAATGCCCGCTGCCGGGAAACACGAGGCCCGACAGCAGCAGGGCCTGCGTGCGTTTGGATAGGGATGAAGGTGAGGGGGAGCCGCTCATGCGTGCCTTGTGTAGGGGTAAGAGCGGCCCATCATACTATTGCCAGCCGAATTTGCGCAGGTACACGCGTTTCATGAACGTCGTCAGCAGGGTGTAGCAGATGAGGATGCCCAGCAGCCAGGGGAAGTAGCCCAATGGCAAGGCTTGCAGCTTGAAGTAGGTCGCCAGCGGTCCCATCGGCAGGAATACGCCCACGGCCATGATCAGGGTCGTGGCCACCAGCAGGGGCACGGAAGCGATACTGTCGATGAAGGGCAGCTTGGGCGTGCGGATCAGGTGCACGATCAGGGTTTGCGTCAACAGCCCCACGACGAACCAGCCGGACTGGAACAGGGTTTGCTGTTCCGGGGTATTCGCGCCAAACACATGCCACATCAGGATAAACGTGCTGATGTCGAAGATCGAGCTGATGGGGCCGAAAAACACCATGAAGCGGCCGATGTCGCGCGGGTTCCAGCTCAGCGGCTGCTGGATCAGCTCGGCGTCGACATTGTCGAAGGGAATGGCGATCTGCGACACGTCATACAGCAGGTTTTGCACCAGCAAGTGCAGCGGCAGCATGGGCAGGAACGGCAGGAAGGCGCTGGCCACCAGCACGGAAAACACATTGCCGAAGTTCGAGCTGGCCGTCATGCGGATATATTTCAGCATGTTGCTGAAGGTGCGGCGGCCTTCCAGCACGCCTTCTTCCAGCACCATCAGGCTCTTTTCCAGCAGGATGATATCGGCCGCTTCCTTGGCGATATCGACGGCGGAATCGACGGAAATGCCGATGTCGGCCGCGCGCAGGGCGGGCGCGTCGTTGATGCCGTCGCCCATGAAGCCGACGATGTGGCCATTGCCGCGCAGGGCGCGCACGAGGCGCTCCTTGTGCAGCGGGCTGAGCTTGGCAAACACGGTATTCTCTTCGGCTGCCCTGGCCAGGGTGGCGTCATCCATGTCGTCCAGTTGCGGACCTTGCAGCACGCCATGCACGGCCAGGCCCACTTCGCGGCAAATCTTCGCCGTCACGAGGTGGTTGTCGCCCGTCAATACTTTCACGGTGACGCCGTGTTCCGCCAGCGCGCGCAGGGCGGGCGCCGTCGATTCCTTCGGCGGATCGAGGAAAGCGACATAACCGATCAGCGTGAGCGCCGTTTCATCGGCCACGCCGTACACGGTTTTATGGGGCGGCACTTCCTTGACGGCCACGGCCACCACGCGCAAACCTTCCGCATTCAGGCCATGCGTGGTTTCCAGCACCTTGGCCAGCAGGGCCGCATCGAGGGGGATATTCACGCCGCCCAGGCGCAGGTGGCTGCAGGCGGCGAGGATTTCCTCGACGGCGCCCTTGCAGATCAGTTCATGGTGATCATTCTTTTCGGAAACGACGACGGACATGCGGCGGCGCACGAAATCGAAGGGGATTTCATCGACTTTGACATAGTCGCGCGCCAGCTGCATTTCCGTCTGCAATTCCACGTGGTCGAGCACGGCGCGGTCCAGCAGGTTTTTGAGGCCCGTCTGGTAGTGGCTGTTCAAATAGGCGAATTGCAGCACTTCATCGGATTGCTGGCCGAACACGTCGGTATGGCGCTCGAGCACGATCTTGTCCTGCGTCAAGGTACCCGTCTTGTCCGTGCACAACACGTCCATGGCGCCGAAGTTCTGGATGGCGTCCAGGCGCTTGACGACGACTTTCTTTTTCGACAGTTTCACGGCGCCCTTGGCCAGGGTGCTGGTGACGATCATGGGCAGCATTTCCGGCGTCAGGCCGACGGCCACGGACAGGGCGAACAGGAACGCTTCCATCCAGTCGCCCTTGGTCCAGCCGTTGATCAGGAAGACGAGCGGCGCCATCACGAGGGCGAAGCGGATCAAGAGCCAGCTGACGCTGTTCACGCCCGCTTCGAACGCCGTGGGCGTGCGTTCGGTGGCCGTCACGCGCGTGGCGATGGTGCCGAAATAGGTGCGGTTGCCCGTAGCCAATACCAGCGCCGTGGCGGCGCCCGAGATCACGTTCGTACCCATGAACAGCAGATTGGCCAGTTCCATGGGATCTTTGCCATGGGCGTCGGCCAGCTCGGCCATCTTTTCCACCGGCAAGGATTCGCCCGTCATGGCAGCCTGGCTGACGAACAGGTCTTTCGCGGACAGCAGGCGGCAATCGGCGGGGATCATGTCGCCTGCCGACAGCACGATGAGGTCGCCCTGCACCAGCTGGCGGATCGGCAGCTCGACTTGCTGGCCATTGCGCAGCACGGTGGCGGTATTGCTGACCATGGCTTTCAGGCGCTCGGCGGCCCGGTTCGAGCGGCCTTCCTGCACGAAACGCAGCAGGGTCGACAAGATCACCATGGTGCCGATGACGATGGTTGCCTTCGGGTCTTCCGTCAGGTAGGAAACGATGGCCAGCACGGTGAGCAGCAGGTTGAACGGATTCTTGTAGCACAGCCACAGGTGCTGGTACCAGGCCAGCGGCTTTTCATGCTCGACCTCGTTCGGACCCGTTTGCGCACCGATCACTTGCGCTTCGGCATCGCGCAAGCCTTCCAGGCGCGTGTGCAGGCGGTTCAAGGCGCTATCGAGGTCTTCATGGGCGGCAGCCAGCAACTGGCGCGCCAGGTGGTCGGGCACGGGGCGGGCCGTGCTGTTTTCCAGCGGCATGGCGCGGCGGCGGAAGTTGCCTGCCGTATGGCGCTTGCGCAGGAACGATTCGAATAAGCGGGTGAAGAGATTCATTGCTCTTCCTTTCACGACGAGGTGTTGACGGGCGGCGCAGCCGCAGGCAAGACTTGCGTGCCGCCAAAGCACGATAGTGCTGGCGGGCAATCCGGGTCAGTAGCCGGTCGCGATCGGAAAGAGGGGGGAGAGGCGTGCGGCCGTACTGGCCGCGCGAGACACCGCACCTTGCTCAGCAAGGCACGGAGGAAACGGAATTCCGCGTTGCTTGCTGTTTAGTTGCCGAGGCAATCGCCGATACAAGATCGGCTACTGTCACTAGAACAAGTACCCACGTGGGACTCCGTAAATGAATAATGGGGGCATCTTATGCACATGCTGCAAGAGTGTCAACTGAAGAAATCTTAGGTTTCCAAAGTGTAATGTGACTGTGGCAGGCCGCATGCTCAGCCATGTTGCGTGGCCATCGCCAGCGAATCGGACAATATCTGCCACAGCGCCGCGTGGCGCTGCTGCAGCGCGGCGCCGCCCGCGTAGATCAGTTCCACGTGCAGGCTGTCGACGATGCCCAGGTAGGCTTGCGCATACAGGTCGATGCGCTGCGGCGATAACGTGGGCGCGAGACTGGCCAGGCTCTGCACGTAATACCGCTGCAGCTGCGCCAGCAAGGCTTCGTAGCCCGTGCCCACTTCCACGCGCAGGGGCGCGGGCGGCAAATACGCCGTGCGCAGCAGAAAGCGCAAATGGGCCGAGTCCGCATAGCGCTGCGCCATGCGGTCGCAGTACAGGGCGCCGGCTTGCCGGCCGCCGGGCGCCGCCAGCGCCGCTTCGTCGGCGAAGCAGCTGTCCATGAAGGCTTGCTCTTCGGCCAGGGCGTCGGCAAACACGTCGAGGAAGAGGGCGTCCTTGCCGGCGAAGTGCGAATACAGCGAAGCCTTGCGCATGCCCGCCTGCGCGGCGATGTCGCTGAGGGACGAAGCGTCGTAGCCGTGTTCCGAAAAGTGGACGACGGCGACGGCGCAGATATTATCGGCCGAGGCCGAGCGTTTTTTCATCATGGGGGTGATATGGGGTGAGGCGTCAGTGCGCTCCCAGGCTGCTGGCATGGACCGGATGGACGCGCGCAGTGGCCAGGGTCAGCCATGATACCAGCAGGCCGGCCACGGTCAAGAACAGCAGCCACGGCAGCGGCCCCCATTCGGACAGGCTGGCCGCCAGCGGCGTGGCCAGCGACGACAAGGTCATCTGGATGGCGCCCAGCAGGGCGGCCGTGGAACCGAGCGCGCGCTGCTGCGACCCCATGGCCATGGCCATCAGCGCCGCTTCCGCGATGCCCAGGCCAAACAGGGCCACGAACATGCCCGGCACGACAGCGGCGATGCCCGCGCCCGCCCAGGCGCCGAGCAGGGCCAGCCCCGCGCCGCCCAGCATGGCCACGCTGCCCGCCACGCAAAGGCGCGCCACGCCGTGCTTTTCCACCAGGCGGCCGCTGGCCATGGCACCGAGCAGCACGGCCACGCCCGTGGCGCCGAACACGAGGCCGAAGCTACCGGCGGACAGGCCGAAATCGCGCTGGTACACGAGCGATGCGCCGCCGATATAGGCAAACAGGAAAAAGAAAGTGGCCGACAGGGCCAGCGCGGGCAGCAGGAAGGCGCGGTCCAGCGCGATGCGCGCATACGTGCGGTGCATGCCGCGCGGCGCGACGCGCCGGGCCGCTGGCAGGGTTTCGGGCAGGAACAGCGCGCTATTGAGCAAGGTCAAGACACCCAGCGCGGCCAGGGCCAGCATCACGGCGCGCCAGCCGTAGTGGGCGTCGAGCAAGCCGCCCACGGCGGGCGCCAGCACGGGCGCCAGGCCGACGATGGTCATCAAGAGGGCAAACAGCTGCGCCGCTTTGACGCCATCGGCCACGTCGCGCACCATGCTCATCACCACGACCAGGGTCAGCGCGGCGCCCATGCCTTGCAGCAAGCGCGCCAGCAGCAGGGTGCTCAATTGATCCGCCTGCGACGCCCACACGGCGGCAAGAATGTACACGGCGATGCCGGCCAGCAGCGGACGGCGCCGGCCCAGCATGTCGGTGAGCGGCCCGCACAGCAATTGCCCGCCGCCCAGGGCGAGCAGGAAAACCGTCAGGCTCAGCTGCACGTTCGCATATGAGGTGTGCAGCTCGCGCGCCATGGCGGGCATCGAAGCCAGATACATGTCGATGCCGGCCGGGCCGAGCACGGCCACCAGGGCCAGAGAAGCCGCCAGCCCGAGACTGGCGGCGGGGAGAGGGGTTTGCTGCTGCATTGCGCTTCCTTTGTATCGTCAAAAAACACGGCATGGACACTGCCGTCTTTTTTATTGTACACTGACTACCTACCGATAGGTAGTTAACTCAATAAAGGCAAAGGATGACGACGATGATGAACGTAACAATGGCGGCTGCGCCGCATCTGCGGGGAGAGCGGACATGACGGAAGTGGGTATTTCGCTCAGCGGCGTGGCCGTGGCCTTGCTGTTCGCCGCCTGGAGTTCGCACCGCGCCCGCTGCGAGCGGCGCGATGTCGTGCTGCTGACGATGCTGGGCACCGCCCTGGGATTGCCGGGCGCGGCCTTGCTGGCGCTGTAACGCGGCGCATAAAAAAAACGGCAGACCTTGCGGCCTGCCGTTCTGGTTTAATGTTCCCGGTTTTCGCCGGGATTTTAATTCCTGATTACTGAGTATCGACGCCTGACAAAACCGTAGCGAGCGTCAGCGATTTGTGGTCGAGAAGCGCAACCGTACTTCAGTACGGTGAGCATCGCCGGCCGCAAAGCGCGACGCGCAGTAGGTTTGGTCTGGCGTTATTCCTCTTCGTAGGAGCTGATGGGTGCGCAACCGCAGAACAGGTTGCGGTCGCCGTACACGTTGTCGGCGCGGCCGACCGGCGGCCAGTATTTGCGCTGGCGCAGGGAAGCGACGGGGTAGGCGGCGATTTCGCGGCTGTACTTGCGTTCCCAGTTGTCCGACATCAATACCTGTGCCGTGTGCGGCGCATTTTTCAGCGGGTTGTCGTCGTGGTCGAATTCACCGCTGGCGACCTTGGCGATTTCCGCGCGGATGGCGATCATGGCGTCGATGAAGCGGTCGATCTCCACTTTCGATTCGCTTTCCGTCGGCTCGATCATCAGGGTGCCCGGCACGGGGAAGCTCATGGTCGGCGCATGGAAGCCGAAGTCCATCAAACGCTTGGCCACGTCTTCGTTGCTGATGCCGGTGGCGTCCGTGATCGGGCGCAGGTCCAGGATGCACTCGTGCGCGACCAGACCGTCGTGGCCCGAGTACAGCACGGGGTAGTGCGGCGCCAGGCGGCGCGCGATGTAGTTCGCCGCCAGGATCGCCGTCTCGGTGGCGGCCGTCAAGCCTTCCGCGCCCATCATGGCGATGTACATCCACGAAATCGGCAGGATGCTGGCCGAGCCGAATGGCGCGGCGCTGACGGCGCCGATGCCGGCAGCATCGCGCTGGTAGCCCGAGGAACGCTGGTTCGGCAGGAATTTCGCCAGGTGGGCGCCCACGCCGATCGGGCCGACGCCTGGTCCGCCGCCGCCGTGCGGGATGCAGAAGGTTTTATGCAGGTTCAGGTGCGACACGTCGCCGCCAAACGAGCCGGGAGCAGCCACGCCGACCAGCGCGTTCATGTTGGCGCCGTCGATGTAGACCTGGCCGCCGTGCGCATGGATGATTTCGCACAGTTCCTGGATGCCTTCTTCAAACACGCCGTGGGTGGACGGGTAGGTGACCATCACGCAAGCCAGGTTGGCGCTGTGCTTTTCCGCCTTCGCCTTCAGGTCGGCCAGGTCCACGTTGCCGTTGGCGTCGCAGCTGGTGACGACCACCTGCATGCCGACCATGTTGGCCGAGGCGGGGTTGGTGCCATGCGCCGACGACGGGATCAGGCAGATGTTGCGATGGCCTTCGCCGCGCGATTCATGGTAGGCCTTGATCACCAGCAGACCCGCGTATTCGCCCTGCGAGCCGGCGTTCGGCTGCAGCGACACGGCCGCGTAGCCCGTCAAGGCGCACAGCATCTCTTCCAGCTGCGAAATCATCTCGCGGTAGCCGACCGTTTGCGCATCCGGCGCGAACGGGTGGATGTTCGAAAATTCCGGCCAGGTGACGGGGATCATTTCGCTCGTCGCGTTCAGTTTCATGGTGCACGAACCGAGCGGGATCATGGTGCGGTCCAGCGCCAGGTCCTTGTCGGCCAGGCTGCGCAGGTAGCGCAGCATCTCGTGTTCCGAATGGTAGCTGTTGAAGACGGGGTGGGTCAGGTAGGCACTCTCGCGCGCCAGTTGCGCCGGCAGCGCGCTGGTCACATTTGCTTCCACGCTGTCCAGGTCCGGGGCGGCAGGCGCGTTGGCCAGGCCGTGCGCGAACACTTTCCACAGCAGCGCGATATCGTCGCGCGTGGTGGTTTCATCGAGCGACACGCCCACGTGGGTATTGTCGATCTTGCGCAGGTTGACGCCGTGGTGCATGGCCGTCGCGTGCAGCTGCGCCGCATCGGCGACGTTGATGGTCAGGGTGTCGAAGTAGCTCGCATTGACGACGCCATAGCCCAGGGTCTTCAGGTTGGCCGCCAGCACGCCCGTAAAGCGGTGCACGCGGCGGGCGATCTGCAGCAGGCCGGCCGGGCCGTGGTAGACGGCGTACATCGAGGCCATCACGGCCAGCAGCACTTGCGCCGTGCAGATGTTGGAGGTCGCTTTTTCGCGGCGGATATGCTGTTCGCGCGTTTGCAGGGCCAGGCGGTACGCCTTGTTGCCTTGCGCATCGACGGTCACGCCCACCAGGCGGCCCGACATATTGCGCTTGAATTCATCGCGCGTGGACAGATAGCCCGCGTGCGGGCCGCCGAAGCCGAGCGGCACGCCGAAGCGCTGGCTGTTGCCGACGACGACGTCGGCGCCCCATTCGCCCGGAGGCGTGAGCATGGTCAGGGCCAGCAGGTCGGCCGCGACGATGACCATGGCGCCGTTCGCGTGCAGTTTTTCCACGCCGGCGCGGTAGTCGCGCACGACGCCGTTCACGCCAGGGTATTGCAGCAGCACGCCGAAGCAGGCGTCCAGCGATTCGATTTCAGCCGGATCGAACGTGCGCACTTCGATGCCGATCGGCTGGGCGCGCGTCTGCACCACTTCCAGGGTTTGCGGCAGCACGTCATTGGCGACATACAGCACGTTCGACTTCGACTTGCCCACGCGCTGGATCAGGGTCATCGCTTCGGCGGCGGCCGTGCCTTCGTCCAGCATCGAGGCGTTCGAGATGCCCATGCCGGTGAGGTCCGTGATCACTTGCTGGAAATTCAGGATCGCTTCCAGGCGGCCTTGCGAAATCTCAGGCTGGTAAGGCGTGTACGCCGTATACCAGGCCGGATTTTCAAAGATGTTGCGCAAAACGACACCGGGCGTGAACGTGTTGTAGTAGCCTTGGCCGATCAGGGATTTGAGTACCTGGTTCTTGCCGGCGATGGCTTTCAGGCGCGACAGGGCTTCCTGTTCCGGCATCGGCTGCGAATAGGCGCCCAGGGGCAGGGCGCCCTTGTTGCGGATGTTGGCCGGTACCAGGGCATCGATCAGCGCGGCGCGCGATGGATAGCCGAGGGTCGCCAGCATGGCTGCTTGTTCGGTGTGGGAAGGGCCGATGTGGCGGGCGATGAAGGCATCGCGTGCTTCGAGTTGGGTCAGGCTGGTGCGGGTCATGATATAGAGGCCAAAAAAGACTGAAAAACCGGGATGCGGCGCGCGGGCGCAGCGCAGAAAAAATGCAAACGGGCCGCGATTGCGGCCCGTGAGTCAAACGCGATTACGCGCCGGTGGTGGCGCCATAGGCGGCAGCGTCGAGCAAGCCGTCCAGGGCCGACACGTCGGCTGGCTTGATCTTGAACAGCCAGTTGGCGTAGGCGTCGGCGTTGATCGACTCGGGCGAGTTGACCACGTCGTCGTTGACGGCCACGACTTCGCCGGCGATCGGCGCGTAGATGTCGCTCGCTGCCTTGACCGATTCCACCACGGCGGCGTCGTCGCCGGCGCCGTAGGTGTTGCCCACGGTTGGCAGTTCGACGAAGACGATGTCGCCCAGGGCGTCCTGCGCGTACTCGGTGATGCCGACGGTGATCGTGCCGTCGCCTTCAAGGCGTACCCATTCGTGGGAAGCGGTGTACTTCAGGTCTGCAGGAATGTTCATGTGTGGCTCCAGATGGTAAGTGTTCGTTATTGATTATGGTTGTACGGTCTTGCGGGCGGCTCTATAAAACCTTACGCAGCCAGGATTTTACCGTTACGCACGAAAGGCAGCTTGACGACGGAAGCGGCCAGCTGCTTGCCGCGGATTTCCACGTGCACGGTGTCGCCCACGGCGACGCCGTTCGGCACGCGCGCCAGCGCGATCGCTTCCTGCATCGTCGGGCTGAAGGTGCCGCTGGTGATTTCGCCCGTGGCTTCGCTGCCGGCGATGATGACTTTCTGGTGGGCGCGCAGCACGCCGCCTTTTTCGCGCAGGATCAGGCCCACGAATTGCGCGTTCTGGCCCTTGGCCAGCAGGGCCGCCTTGCCGATGAAATCGCGTTCGCTGACGAGGTCGATGGTCCACGCCAGGCCCGCGTCGAGCGGGTTGACGGTTTCATCCATGTCCTGGCCGTACAGATTCATGCCCGCTTCCAGGCGCAGGGTGTCGCGCGCGCCCAGGCCGGCAGGCTTGACGCCGGCCGCCGCCAGGGCGTTCCACAGCGCTTCCACCTGGGTCGCGGCCACGCCGATTTCAAAGCCGTCTTCGCCCGTGTAGCCGGTGCGCGCCAGCATGACTTCGCCGAAGGCCGTGTCCTTGACGATGACGACATTGAACGGCTTGATGGCTTCGGACGCGGCTTGCGTTTCCGGCAGCACTTGCCACACCTTGGCGCGCGCGTTCGGGCCTTGCACGGCGACCAGGGCCATCGGATTGTTGGCATTGCGGCGCTCGGTGATCGTCAGGCCGCTGTTGGTGTTGGTGTTTTGCTGCTGCATCCACGCCACGTCTTTTTCAGCCGTGCCCGCGTTGACGACCAGGCGGAACCAATTTTCGTTGAAGAAGTAGACGATCAGGTCATCGATGACGGTGCCTTCGGCATTGAGCATGCACGAGTACAGCGCCTTGCCCGACACTTGCAGCTTGTCAACGTTGTTGGCCAGCAAGCCGCGCAAAAAGGCGCGCACGTTCGGACCTTCGATATCGACCACGCACATATGGGACACGTCGAACATGCCGGCATCGCCGCGCACGGCGTTGTGTTCTTCGATTTGCGAGCCGTAGTTGACGGGCATGTCCCAGCCGCCGAAATCGACCATGCGGGCGCCGAGGGCACGGTGGGCGTTATTGAGTGGGGTCGCTTTGAGCGTCATGGATTCCTCGGGACGAAGGTAAAAGGGGAGTTAACAAAACATAGAATAGCCAAACACGGCTTTCCAGCGTGATCACTGACCCCCCTGTCCTTTGTACCTGAGAGA
This sequence comes from Janthinobacterium sp. SUN176, assembly GCF_030587335.1. Taxonomy (NCBI): domain Bacteria; kingdom Pseudomonadati; phylum Pseudomonadota; class Betaproteobacteria; order Burkholderiales; family Oxalobacteraceae; genus Janthinobacterium; species Janthinobacterium sp. SUN176. The sequence goes on from NZ_JAPWIA010000001.1 coordinate 1,009,664, forward strand.
TTACGGGGGCTTGCCCCGTGCGCCCCTTCGGTGGGCCGCCGGCAATAGCCGCGGCCGCTCTCCAGAGTTGAGCTGAAACGTGTCGCCAAAGCAACAGCTGCAGTCCGCCTGATCGGTCCTTTTGCCTGAGAGTTTTTGGGTAGTGCCCCTTCGGCGGCAACGCTGGTTTGCCCTCTCCCGATCAAGTGGGAGGAATATATGCCAGCAGGGTGTTTCTGTCAATCTGAAAAGACATTGTCAAATTGCAGCAGAAGCCCCGGTTTGCGGGGCTGTCAGGGGGCTGGAGACGCCGCAAAAGGACGCCCGGCCGCGCGGGAATGCGCTATGATGAAATTCTGGCTTTCTTGCGGGTGCCTGCCATGAACACTACACAAAGCGAGACGCAAAACAACACCGAGCAGCACGGTTACTTTACCCTCTCGGGCGACGTCAACAGCGATATGGTGCGGCGCGTCTTCAACGCCGCGGCCGACATCACGGAAGACAAGCTCACCACCGCGCACATCCTGATCCAGTCGAACGGCGGCTATGTCAGCGACGGCATCTGTCTGTACAACTTCCTCAGCAAGTTGCCGCTCGACATCATCACCTATAACGGGGGCGCCGTGGCCTCCATCGCCGTCACCCTGTTCCTGGCGGGGCGGCACCGCCATGCCAGCGACACGGCCCGCTTCATGGTGCACAAGTCGCATGCGACAGCCTCGCCCGGTTCCCGCCCCGACGCGCTCAGCATTATCGTCGAGGGCTTGCGCGCCGACGACATGCGTACCGAGCGCATCCTGCGCGGCCACGTCAGCCTGACGGAAGAGCAGTGGCAGGTGCACGCGTATTCCGACCTGCACCTGACGGCCGACCAGGCGCTGGAAGTGGGCATGATCGAATCGATCCGCGACTTTGCGCCGCCCAAGGGCAAGCGCCTGACGAATATCTGACGCCTGCCGCGCCATGCGGGGCAGATGGTTTCAGCGTGGAAAGTTTGTAATCGAATGTAATTCTTCGCTGCAGCACAGCAAAAGCCGCGCGGAACAGGGCAGAGTCGTGGCATAGTGCAAGCTGATCATGAAATAAGTGCAGGCGCGATGACTTGGTGGAATGGGATTTCTTTTGCGGCCGATATGTCCGTGATGGGGCCGGCTGGCGTGGCGATCGCCCTGTGGCTGCTCGTCTCGCGCCAATGGCGCCTGGTGCTCAGCTGGAGCCTGTGGTACGGCGGCGGCCTGGCCCTCGTGGTGCTGTCGAAGCTGGCTTTCATGAGCTGGGGCGTGGGCAGCAGTGCGCTCGATTTTACGGGCTTCAGCGGCCATGCCATGCGCGCCGGCGCCGTGTTTCCCGTGCTGATGTATGTGCTGCTGCAGCGGGCTGCGCCGCGCTGGCGCCACGCCGGCGTGCTCGTCGGCGTGGCCTTTGCCGTGCTGGTGGCCATTTCGCGCGTGGTCGTGCATGCGCACAGCGTGTCGGAAGCCGTCAGCGGCTGCGTGCTGGGCCTGGCGCTGGCCCTGGGCTTCATGTGGAGCGCCCGCGGCGCCGTGAATATCGCCGTCAGCCATGCGCTGGCCCTGGCCAGCCTCGTGCTGATGGTGGGGCTCAGCTTCAAGGCGGAGCCCATGCCGACCGAGCAATGGCTGCAAAAACTGGCCCTGGCGCTGTCCGGTCATGAGCGTGTTTTTTCCCGCGAAGACTGGAAACTGGCGCAGGATGGCCGCCCAGCCCCGTAAGGCGGGGCACGCCGGCGCCTGGCGCTGCGGTTTTTTGGCCAGAAAAGCATCAGGAAATGGTATGATGAACCACTCCCTGCGGTGAGTGGCCGGACTGTTGCCGCAAGGGTGGCCAAGGTGGCCATGAACTGAATATGAACCGGGTTCACCCAAATATAACCGCCAGCATAGGCCAGGAACTCTAAAACACGTGCGTCTCTCTTCCATCAAGTTGTCGGGATTTAAGTCTTTCGTCGATCCCACCAATTTCCAGGTGCCAGGCCAGCTCGTGGGCGTGGTCGGGCCGAATGGCTGCGGCAAGTCGAACATCATCGACGCCGTGCGCTGGGTGCTGGGCGAATCGAAAGCGTCGGAATTGCGCGGCGAATCGATGCAGGACGTCATTTTCAATGGCTCCACCCACCGCAAACCGGCCGGGCGCGCTTCCGTGGAACTGGTGTTCGACAATAACGATGGCAAGGCGTCCGGCCAGTGGGGCCAGTACGCCGAGATCGCCGTTAAGCGCACCCTGACGCGCGACGGCACCTCCACCTATTACATCAATGGCCAGCCCGTGCGCCGGCGCGACATCCAGGATATTTTCCTTGGCACCGGTCTCGGCCCGCGCGCCTACGCCATCATCGGCCAGGGCATGATTTCGCGCATCATCGAATCGCGCCCGGAAGAATTGCGCGTCTTCCTCGAAGAAGCTGCCGGCGTGTCGAAATACAAGGAACGCCGCCGCGAGACGGAAAACCGCTTGCAGGACACGCGCGAAAACCTGTTGCGCGTGGAAGACATCTTGCGCGAACTCAATGCCAACCTGGAAAAGCTGGAAGCGCAGGCCGCTGTCGCCACCCGTTTCCACGCCTTGCAGGCGGACCAGGAAGAAAAGCAGAAGCTGTTGTGGCTGCTGCGCAAGAACGAGGCGCAAAACGAGCAGACGCGCTATTTCCGCGAAGTGGAACAGGCGCAGACGGACCTGGAAGAGCAGACGGCCAAGCTGCGCAACGTGGAACTGACCCTCGAGCAGATGCGCCAGGCGCACTTTGCCGTGGGCGACCGCCTGCATACGGCGCAAGGCCATCTGTACCAGACGAATGCGGAAATCGGCAGCCTGGAAGCGCAGATCAAGTTCGTCATCGAATCGCGCGCCCGCCTGCAGGCGCAGCTGGCCACCCTGACGGCCCAGCGCGACCAGTGGACGAGCCAGGGCGGCGAATACCAGGAACAGATCGAGGAGGCGGAATTCCACCTCGAAGAGCTGGCTGCGAAGGTGGAACAGTCGCAAATGATGGCGGAACAGAAGGGCGAGCAATTGCCCGAGCTGGACGCCGCCTGGCGCGCCGCGCAAAACAAGAGCACGGAATCGCGCGCCCGCATCATGCAGGCCCAGCAGCAGCTGGAACTGGAATCGGCGCACCAGCGCAACGCCTCGAACATCCTGGCCAGCCTCTTGAGCCGCCGCGAGCGCCTGCAGCAGGAAAAGAACAGCCTCAGTCTGCCCGACAGCAGCCACCTGGAAAACCTGAAGCTCCAATTGGAAGAAAAGCAGCAAACCCTGGAAGAGCAGGGTTTCTACCTGGAAGAGGCGCTGGAGCAGCAGCCCAAGCTGGAGCAGGAACGGGCCGAGGCGCAGGCGCAAGTCAATGCCGAGACGGCGGCGAATGCCCAGCTGGAAGCGCGTCTTTCCGCTTTGAAACAATTGCAGGAACGGGTGCAGACGCAGGGCAAGGTCCAGCCCTGGCTGAAAAAGCACGAGCTCGACACCTTGCCGCGTCTGTGGCAAAAGCTGCAGATCGAAGCGGGCTGGGAAGCGGCCATGGAATCGATCTTGCGCGAGCGCACATCGGCCTTGCAACTGTCGAATATCGACTGGGCCAAGGCTTTCTTTGCCGACGCGCCGCCGGCCAAGCTGGCCCTGTACGCGCCATCCACGGTGGCGCCCCTGCCGCTGCCGGAAATCGCCGGCCTGAAACCGTTCCTGAACTTGTTGAAACTCAACGATCCGGGCTTGCGCGGCTTGCTGCAGGATTGGCTGTACAACGCCTATGCCGTGGAAGACGCGGCCGAAGCCCTGGCCGAACGCAGTAAATTGCCGCCGGGCGGCTATTTCGTCACGCGCGCCGGTCACGTCGTGACGGCCACCAGCGTGCGCTTCTATGCGGCCGATTCGGAGCAGGAAGGCATGCTGGGCCGCCAGCAGGAAATCGACAATATCGGCAAGCAGTTGCGTGCCCAGCAATTGCTGGCCGAAGAGGCGCGCGCCCGTTCCGTGCGGGCCGATGCGGCCGTTGCCACCCTGACGCGCAATCTGTCCGACTTGCGCTTGCGCATACAGCAACTGACGTCTTCCGTGCATACTCTGCAACTGGACGTGGTGAAACTGTCGGAAGTGGAAGCGCGCTTCAACCAGCGCAGCACGCAGATCGGTGCCGACCTGGCCGAGATCGCCGCGCAGGAAGCGGAGCAGATGCAGACCAAGCTGGAATCGGAAGAGAAATTCGAACAGCTGGACATGGAACTGGGCAACTTGCAGGAAGCACACGAAGACGGCCATACGGACTTCCTGCAGAAGGAGCAGCGCCTGGCCGAGGCGCGCGAAGCCTTGCGCGACCTGGAACGCGCCGCCAAGGATACGGAATACGCGGAAAAAGCCCACCGCGCGAAGATCGAGGAATTGCGCCGCAACATCGCCACGGCCAGTACGCAGGCCCAGCAGGTGTCGGAAAGCCTGGAAGCGGGCCAGCAGGAGCTGGCCAACCTGGAAAGCGGCGCGGCCGCCGACGGCTTGCAGGATCTGCTCGAGCGCCGCACGACGCAAGAGCGGGCGCTGGCGGATGCGCGCCATGAACTCGATCAGATTACGCAGCAGCTGCGCCTGTCCGAAGATGCGCGCACGCAATCGGAGCGCAGCTTGCAGCCGCAACGCGACAAGATCATGGAAATGCAGCTCAAGGAACAGGCCGCGCGCCTGAACCAGGAGCAATTTGCCCAGCAATTGCTGGAATCAGGCGCCGACGAAGCCGTCCTGACGGAAAAATTGCACCCGGACATGCGCCCATCGTATCTGCAGGGCGAAGTCACGCGCCTGACGAATGCCATCACGGGCCTGGGCGCCGTCAACCTGGCCGCGCTGGACGAACTGGCGCAGGCCTCCGAGCGCAAGAATTTCCTCGACGCCCAGAATGCCGACCTGACGGAAGCGATCAACACGCTGGAAGACGCGATCCACAAGATCGACAAGGAAACGCGCGACTTGCTGCAAGACACGTTCGACAAGGTCAACCACCACTTTTCCGAGCTGTTCCCGATTCTGTTCGGCGGCGGCCAGGCCAAGCTGACCATGACGGGCGACGAGATTCTCGATTCCGGTGTACAAGTCATGGCGCAGCCTCCCGGCAAGAAAAATGCCACCATCCACCTGTTGTCCGGTGGAGAGAAGGCGCTGACCGCGACCGCATTGGTGTTTTCCATGTTCCGCCTGAATCCGGCGCCGTTCTGCCTGCTCGACGAAGTCGATGCACCGCTGGACGATTCGAACACGGAACGCTTCTGCCGCATGGTCAAGCGCATGTCCGACCAGACCCAATTCCTTTTCATTTCGCATAACAAGATTGCGATGGAAATGGCCCATCAATTGATCGGTGTGACGATGCAGGAGCAGGGCGTATCGCGCATCGTGGCGGTGGACATGGAGTCCGCCGCAAATTTTGCAACCGAGGCACAAGCAGCATGACAGACCTTCAAATTACCTTGTTCGGCGCCGGCGGCGTCTTTATCGTCGGTGTTTTCTCGTACAACAAATGGCAGGAATACAAGGCCAAGAAAAGCGTGGAACGGGCCTTTTCCACCGACCACGACGACGTGCTGATGCGCGAGGGCGACGCCCCTGCCGTGGAAGCCCAGGAACCCGTGCTGCGCCAGGAACCGCGCTTCGACGCGGCGCCCGTCGCCAAGGCCGAACCGTCGTTCGGTGCGCCGCCGGCGGCCGTGGTGCCGGACGCGCCCGTGCATGCGGAACCGTCGCTGGCCGATGCCGACCCTGCACCAGCCGTTCCAGCCGCGCCGGCGCAGCCGGAAGTCAGCGCCGCCAGCGAACAGGCGACCAGCCTGGTCGACCCGCTGATCGATTGCCTGCTGCCTTTGTCGCTGGAAGCGCCCGTGCGCGGCGACAAGATCCTGCCCGTGCTGCAAACCCTGCGCCTGGTGGGCAACAAGCCCGTCCACTTCATCGGTTTGCACGTGAATGGCGACTGGGAACCGATCACGCATGGCGGTGTCTACACCAAGATGCAGGGCGGCGTGCAGCTGGCCAGCCGCAGCACGGCCCTGAATGAACTGGAATACTCGGAACTGGTCACGCGCCTGCGCGGCGTGGCCGACGAGATCGGCGCCGAGCCGGAAGTGCCGGACATGATGGAAGTGATGGCCGAAGCGCGCAATCTGCACCGCTTCGTGGCCGGTCACGATGCCCAGCTGGGCGTCAACCTGCACACGAATGGCGCGCCATGGGCCATTTCCACCTTGCTGTTCGCGCTGGAAAAGCAGGGCTTCGACGTGCGTCCGGACGGCCGTTTCGTCATGCCCGACGGCGAAGGCGGCTATCTGTTCTCGCTGTCGACGAATGTCACCCTGGCCGAGGAAACGACGCCGCGCCTGACCCTGCTGCTGGACGTGCCATGCGTGGCGCCCGCGCGCGACGGCTTCGGCGCCATGGTCGCTTGCGCCAAGGCACTGGTGGGCCGCCTGGACGCCACCATCGTCGACGATTACAACCAGGCCTTGTCCGATGCGGCGCTGGCCGAGATCGCGGGCCAGGTGCAAGAGTTTTACCAGGAAATGGACGCGGCCGACATTCCGGCCGGTTCCACCCGCGCCCTGCGTTTATTTAGCTGAAGAATCCCGCAACAATGACTGATCCGATCAACCAGGACGCCGCCCAGCGGAATGCCGCTCAGCGCGTCCTGGCACTCACGGCCGAACTCAATCGGCATCTGCACGCCTACCACGTGCTCGACAATCCCACCATCCCCGACGCCGAGTACGACAAGCTGTTCGTCGAACTGCAGGCGCTGGAAGCGGCCCATCCCGACTTGCGCACGCCCGATTCGCCCACCTTGCGCGTGGGCGCGGCGCCCTTGCCGCAATTCGAGCAAGTCACGCACACAGTGCCGATGTTGTCGTTGAACAATGGTTTCACCGATGACGATATCGTCAACTTCGACCGCCGCGTGCGCGAAGGCCTGGACCTTGACGGTGCCGAAGTCGATTACGCTGCCGAAGTGAAATTCGACGGCCTGGCCATCAACCTGCGCTATGAAAACGGCCTGTTCGTGCAGGCGGCCACGCGCGGCGATGGCGCCACGGGCGAGGACGTGACGGCGAATATCCGCACCATTTCCGGCATCCCGCTGCGCCTGCATGGCGACCGGATTCCTGCCGTGCTCGACGTGCGTGGCGAAGTCATGATGTTCAAGGCCGATTTTGCCCGCCTGAACGAACGCCAGCGCGAAGCGGGGCAGAAGGAATTCGCCAACCCCCGCAATGCGGCGGCCGGCAGCCTGCGCCAGCTCGATTCGCGCATCACGGCCCAGCGCAAGCTGCGTTTCTATGCGTATGGCATCGGCGCCCTCGATGGCGCCGCCATGCCGGCGTCGCATTCTGCCTTGCTGGACTGGTACGACACCCTGGGCATTCCCGTATCGAAGGAGCGCCGTGTGGTGCAGGGCGCGCAAGGCTTGCTCGATTACTACGCGGACATCGGCGCGCGCCGTCCCGCCTTGCCGTATGAAATCGACGGCGTCGTCTACAAGGTGAACGCGACGGAAGACCAGCAGGAGCTGGGCTTTGTCTCGCGCGCGCCGCGTTTTGCGCTGGCGCACAAGTTTCCCGCCGAAGAGGCGCTGACGCAGGTGCTGGATATCGATATCCAGGTGGGCCGCACTGGCGCCATGACGCCCGTGGCGCGCCTGGCGCCCGTGTCCGTGGGCGGCGTGACGGTCACCAACGCCACCTTGCACAATGAAGATGAAGTGCGGCGCAAGGATGTGCGCGTGGGCGATACGGTCGTCGTGCGCCGCGCGGGCGACGTGATTCCGGAAGTGCTGTCCGTGGTGCTGGAAAAACGGCCGGAACCGGCGCCGCCGCCGTTCAAGATGCGGGAAACGTGCCCCGTGTGCGGCTCGCACGTGGTGCGCGAAGAGGGCGAGGCGATTGCCCGCTGCTCGGGCGGTCTGTTCTGCTCGGCGCAGCGCAAGGAAGCGTTCCGTCATTTCGCGGGCCGGCGCATGATGGATATCGAAGGCCTGGGCGAACGTTATATCGATACCCTGGTCGAACTGGAATACGTGCATGGCCTGGCCGACTTGTACAGCCTGACCCTGGATAAATTGCTGGAAATGAAAGTGCGCGCCGACGAGCGCGACGGTTCGACGCCAGAAACAGTGCAACAAGGCAAGATTCCCACCAAGTGGGCGGAAAACTTGCTGGCCGGTATAGAAGCGAGCAAGCGCCCGCCGCTTGAGCGTTTCCTGTTCGCGCTGGGCATCCGCCACGTGGGCGAATCGACGGCCAAGACCCTGGCCGAGTGGCTCGGCAGCCTGGCGTATGTGCGGCAAGCGCCAGCAGCCTTGCTGCGCGTGCTGCCCGACATCGGCGGCACGGTCGCCGAGTCGATTGCCGATTTCTTTGCCGAAGAAAAGAACCAGCAGGCGTTGCAGGCGTTGCTGGACGCGGGCGTCGCGCCGCAGGGTGAACATGCGCCCAGCGCCAAGCTGCGCACGCAGCTCGAACAAACCACCTTGCTGGCCGCCATCGGCATCCCGAAGCTGACGGAGCCGCGCAGCAAGCAACTGGTGGAGCGGGGCGTGACCCTGGCCAGCCTGGCCGCGCAAGGCGCCAGCTTCCATGCAGGCTTGCCTGCCGCCGTGGCCGAGTCGCTGGCGCAGTGGCTGGCCGATGAGGGCAATGTCAAGCTGCTTGGTCAACTGGACGCCCTGCGCCATGAATTACTGTCACAATTGCCTGAAATGCCAGCCGCTGGCGGCAAGCTGGACGGCAAGACTTTCGTCCTGACGGGCACCTTGCCCAACATGAGCCGCGACGAGGCGGCGGAACTGATCGAAGCGGCCGGTGGCAAGGTCAGCGGTTCTGTTTCGAAGAAGACAGGATATGTCGTGGCCGGCTCGGACGCCGGCAGCAAGCTGGCCAAGGCCCAGGAACTGGGCGTGGCCATCCTCGACGAGGCTGGTTTGCTGGCCTTGCTCGCGCAGGATTAATTCTTAAAATATTACAGAAGACCCATGAAAAAAATCAGAAAAGCAGTCTTTCCCGTCGCCGGCCTGGGCAGCCGCTTCTTGCCAGCGACCAAGGCACAACCGAAGGAAATGTTGCCCATCGTCGATAAACCATTGATCCAGTACGCGGTGGAAGAAGCGGTGGCGGCCGGTATCACGGAAATGATCTTCATCACGGGACGCAACAAGCGCGCCATCGAAGACCATTTCGATACGGCTTACGAGCTGGAATCGGAGCTGGAAGCGGCCGGCAAGCGCCAGTTGCTCGACATGGTGCAAAACGTCATTCCCAAGCATATCAATTGCATTTACATCCGCCAGTCCGCGCCGCTGGGCCTGGGGCATGCCGTGCTGTGCGCCCGTCCCGTGATCGGCGACGAGCCGTTTGCCGTCTTGCTGGCCGACGATTTTATGGATGTGCAAGAGGGCGTGCGCCCCGTGCTGGCGCAGATGACCGATGTCTTCCAGTATGAAAATTGCTCGCTGCTGGCCGTGCAGGACGTGCCGCGCGCGGAAACCAAGCAGTACGGTATTGTGTCGGCAAAGAATTATCAGCCCGACCTGGAGCTGGTCTCGGCCATCGTGGAAAAGCCCGCGCCCGAAGAGGCGCCGTCAACCCTGGCCGTGGTGGGCCGTTATGTGCTGACCAGCCGTATCTTTAACCATCTGGAAAATATCGGCACGGGCGCCGGCGGCGAAATCCAGTTGACGGACGGCATCGCCGCCCTGATGCGCGAAGAGCGCGTGCTGGCTTACCGCTACCAGGGGCAGCGTTATGATTGCGGCTCCAAGCTTGGTTACCTGAAGGCAACGACGGCGATGGGTATGAAACATCCGGAAACGGGCGCCGCCTTCCGTAGTTATCTGCAACAACTGCAAGCGACACTGGAAACAAAATGACGGTACGTGACATCCTCAAGATGGGCGATCCGCGCCTGCTGCGCATGGCCGAGCCCGTGCGTGAATTCGATACGCCCGAACTGCATGCCTTGATCGCCGACATGTTCGACACCATGCATGCGGCCAATGGCGCGGGCCTGGCGGCGCCGCAGATCGGCGTCAACCTGCAGCTGGTGATCTACGGCTTCAAGCAGAACTTGCGCTACCCCGATGCGCCGCAAGTGCCGGAAACCGTGCTGATCAACCCTGTGCTGACGCCTTTGTCGGAACGCAAGGAAGAGGGTTTCGAGGGCTGCCTGTCCGTGCCCGGCCTGCGCGGCAGCGTGCCGCGCTGGAGCGAGCTGCACTACGAAGGCGTGGACCAGTTCGGCCAGCCCATCAGCCGCGACTGCGACGGTTTCCATGCGCGCGTGGTGCAGCATGAAGTGGACCACTTGCACGGCATTTTGTATCCGATGCGTATCGTTGATTTTACGCAATTCGGTTATACGGAAGTCATGTTCCCGGATTTAGATCCAAACGACGACGACTGATCGGCGGCTGAGAAAACGCCGATGGCGGCGTTGCATTGCCTCGCCGTACTATTCGTACTGTCTTCGGCAATGCGTCTTGCCCTGAACGTTTTTCAGGCGCCTCGTGACTTTGGCTGTTAAACAAAAAATGGCCGCGCAGCATGAGCTGGGCGGCCATTTTTCATGCGTGAAGCGAAACTAGCGCACCTTGCGGCTGCTGCCCAGATTATCGAGCAGCACTTTCAATTCATCCTCCATGGCTTCCGTCAGGTTCAGGAAGCGGCAGCCGATCTGCACCTGCTCGCCCAGCAGGAAGGAGCGGAAGGTGCGCGACAGGCGGATTTCCAGGTCGGCGATCATGACCTTGTTCGGTCCCAGCTCCAGGCGCACGCGCGACAGCTTGCGCCCCACGTACAGGCCTACCGTGTCGCGCGGATGGGCGCGCATGCCGATGCCGCCGGCCGAGAAATCATACAGCTGCAATTCATACGGACGGCCCTCGAGCACGAAGGCGGCCAGGTAGTACACGCCCAGCGGCGTTTCCAGGCGTGCCGATTCGCGCCGTTCCAGCACCAGGCAATGGCTGGGGAAGTTCGTCAGGTACACGTTCGGCCGCTCGGGATACGCTTCCCATTCGCCATTGATGGTAAATTGCAACTTGGCGCTTTGCACCCACGACACAAACGTGGCGCCGCCTTCGGGCAGGGTGGCGCCTTCATTCAGCTCCAGCACGAATTGCGGCAAGTCGTCGTCGACGGACAGGATGCGCGCCATGATGACGTCTTCGCCGCCCGCCGGGTAGATGGAAATGGCGTCGCCGTTGTCTGCCAGGCTGCACAGGGTTTCGCCGATATCCCACGGATCGCTCATATGGTGCGGCTTGGTGCCTGGCGCCATCGGCTCGGCCACGTCAGCCAGGCTGGGCGCGCCTTTGCGCAGGGGATTGGGGATGGGATCGTTCACGACAGCGTATCTCTTTTGTTCTGATGGGGAATAGTGTATAGGTTTAAAGCAATATTTACTAAGTAAATCACAATAATTGTTTTTATATCACTATATTCCTGTTGCTTATATGGCTTGGCATGCCCCGCGGCATGCCACCTTGATGCCGTCGCTTAAAACTGTTCGTCCGCGCTCAGGTAACGCCATTGGCCCGTCGGCAAGTCGCCCAGCTTGACCTTGCCGATGCGCACGCGTTTCAAGCCCAGCACTTTCAGGCCGACGGCTTCGCACATGCGGCGGATCTGGCGTTTCTTGCCTTCGCGCAAGGTAAAGCTCAGCTGATCTTCATTTTGCCAGCGCACCTTGGCCGGCAGCAGCGGCTTGCCGTCGAGCCACAGGCCGTGGTTGAGCTTTTTCAGTTCGCTGTCGGGCAGGGTGCCGCCCTTGGTGTAGCTCACGCGCACCAGGTATTCCTTGTCGATATCGGTATCGTGGCCGATCAGCTGCTTGGCCACGCGGCCGTCCTGCGTCAGGACGAGCAAGCCGACGGAATCGATGTCCAGGCGGCCGGCCGCCACCAGGCTGCGCAGCTGGGTGGGGTGGAATTGTTCCGGGCTGCGGTCTTCCGCCCAGCGGTTTTCCGCCTTGATCAGGGCCACGGCTGGCGTGTAGCCGTCTTCGGCCTGGCCGCTGACATAGCCGACGGGTTTGTTGATCAGCACGGTGACCCGCTTCGATTGCTCGGCCGCCGCCTGGCGTTCCACGGTGACCCGCTGGCTGGGGTAGACCTTGCTGCCCAGCTCGGACACCACCTTGCCATCCACACGGACCCAGCCGCGTGCGATCCATTCATCGGCTTCACGGCGGGAGCACAGGCCCAGTTCGGACATGCGTTTGGACAAGCGTAATAATTCTTCGGTCATGTTGTTTCAGTTTCAGTAAGGTAGGCGCTGCGCGGAAAGTCTACACTTTCAGCGCATCGAGTAAATCGGTTTCCAGCAATATCTGGTTGCGGGCATTGTTGAGCGCGGGACCGTCGACGAGGAAAACGTCTTCGACCCGCTCGCCCAGGGTCATGATCTTGGCCGTGTGCAAGTTGATGCGGTACTTGGTCAGCACGTTGGCGATCGCATACAGCAGCCCCGTGCGGTCGTTGGCCGCCACCGACAGCAAATAGTATTGGCCCTTTTCATCGGGCCGCAAATCCACGGTCGGCTGGAAGGGGAAGGTGCGCGACAGGCGCGACAGCCGTCCCTTGCCCGGCGGCGGCAGCGGCGTTTGCGACTGCAGCAGCTCGCCCAGCTCATGCTCGATCAGGCTGATGATGTCGCGGTAGCTCTTGGCGAAATTTTGCTCCGTGACAAGGAACGTGTCGAGCGCATAGCCATTCTTGGTCGTGTGGATCTTCGCGTCGAGAATGCTGAAGTTCTTGCGGTCGAAATAGCTGCAGATGCGCGCGAACAGGTCGGGCTGGTCGGGAATGTACACGGCCACCTGCAAGCCTTCGCCGATGGGCGCCAGCCGGCATTTTACCACCGGCAACTTGCTGTCGAGCTTGTCATACAGCGAGCGCGTTTGCCAGGCGATGTCGGACGCGTCGTGGCGCAGGAAATACGCCACGTCCAGCTGCTGCCACAGTTTCAGATGGGCGTCCGGCGGCAAGCCGTACAGGCGCAGGGTGGCCAGCGCTTCCTGCTGGCGGTTTTTCAGCTCGCGGTCGGCCGTGTGCGGCTCGCCGCCCAGCACGCGCAAGGTGATCTTGTACAGGTCTTCCAGCAGCTTGCCCTTCCAGGCATTCCACACTTTCGGGCTGGTGCCGCGGATGTCGGCCACCGTCAGCAGGTACAGGCCCGTCAGGTGGCGCTCGTCCTTGACCACCTTTGCAAAGGCGGCGATGACGTCGGGATCGGACAAATCCTGCTTTTGCGCCACTTGCGACATGGTCAGGTGATTTTCCACCAAGAAAGCCACCAGTTCCGTGTCTTCTTCCGACAGGCCGTGCTCCTGGCAGAACTGGGTGGCGTCGGCCACGCCCAGCTTCGAATGGTCGCCGCCGCGGCCCTTGGCGATGTCGTGGAACAGGGCCGCCACGTACAGCAGCCACGATTGCGAGAAATCGGCCATCAGCTGGCTGCAGAACGGGTATTCGTGCGCGTGTTCGCTCATGGTGAAGCGGCGCATGTTGCGCACTACCATCAAAATGTGCTGGTCGACCGTGTACACGTGGAACAGGTCGTGCTGCATCTGGCCCACGATGCGGCGGAAATTCGGCAGGTAGCGCCCCAGGATGCTCATTTCGTTCATGCGCCGCAGCGCATGGATGATACCGACCGGCGCTTGCATGATGCGCAGGAAGAGGGCGCGGTTGACGGGGTCCTGGCGGAAGGCGGCGTCGATCTTGAAGCGCGCGTGCCACAGGGCCCGCGTGGCGCGCGAGGTCATGCCCTTCAGGGCCGGGCGTTCCGTCATCAGCACAAAGACTTCCAGCATGGCCGATGGGTATTGCTCGAACGTATCGTCGGCGCTGATGTCGATCAGGCTGTTGACTTCATTGAAGCGTGCGTTGATGGGCACGGCCACATTGTCTTGTGGAAACAATCGCGCTTCGATGTTTTGCAGCAAAATCGTGTTGAGCTGGGTCACCGTCTTGGCGGCCCAGTAGTAGCGCTGCATGAGGAATTCGCTGGCGCGGCGCATGTGCGGCCCGCTGCCAGTCGCCTGCAAGCCCAGCGATTCGGCGATCGCCGTCTGCACGTCGAACACGAGGCGGTCTTCGCGCCGCCCCGCATGCAGGTGCAGGCGCACGCGGATATCCTTGAAGGCGCGCTCCTTTTCCATCAGCTGGCGCGCTTCCGTCAGGGTGATCAGGCCGCCTGTGGCCAGGGTGCGCCACGAGTTTGCCAGGCCGGCCGCCTTGGCTACCCACAGGATGACTTGCAAGTCGCGCAAGCCGCCCGGGCTTTCCTTGCAATTCGGCTCTAGGCTGAAGGCCGTGTCTTCATATTTGGCATGGCGCTGGCGCATTTCCGCCGTTTTCGCCTGGAAAAACGCCTGCGGGTCCATGGCCGCGTCATAGCGTTGCTGCAATTGCGCGAACAAGTCCGCGTTGCCGCACACGAGGCGCGCTTCGAGCAAGCTCGTTTGCACGGTGATGTCGGCCTTCGATTCGACCAGGCATTCATCGACCGTGCGGATGCTGTGGCCGATTTCCAGGCCCAGGTCCCACAGCAGTTGCACCAGTTCCTCGAGCTTTTCCTGCGTGGCCCCATCGGGCGGTTGTTGCAGCAGGATCAGCAGGTCGACGTCGGAATACGGAAACAGTTCGCCGCGGCCATAGCCGCCCACGCCCACCAGGGAAGTGCCTGGTGGCAAGCCCGCTTCCTGCCAGGCGCGCGCCAGCACGCCGTCGACGCTGTGGCGCAGGCTGCGCAGTAGTTTTTCAGGCTTGCCGTCGGCCTGGAAGGCCGCAATGACGACCTGGCGGTCGGCTTTCAGTTGCTGTTTCAGCTGTTCCCGAACTTGCTTTTTCATCTGGGCCCTGGGTGGCGGTGCGTGGGGTGGAGAATCAGGCTTTGTTCAGGATCAAGGTCGGTGGCGGCGGCATGCCGGGCGAGACGGTCAGCACTTCATAGCCCGTTTCCGTCACCAGCACCGTGTGTTCCCATTGCGCCGACAGGCTGCGGTCCTTGGTTTTGATGGTCCAGCCATCGTTCATTTCGCGGATTTCGCGGCGGCCCGAGTTGATCATCGGTTCGACGGTGAAGATCATGCCCGCTTCCAGGCGTTCCAGGGTGCCTGGTTTGCCGTAATGCAACACTTGCGGTTCTTCATGGAAGACCTTGCCGATGCCGTGGCCGCAGAATTCGCGCACCACGCTGTAGCCGGCCTTTTCCGCGTGCTGCTGGATGGCGTGGCCGATATCGCCCAGGTGGGCGCCCGGCTTGATCTGGGCTATGCCCAGCCACATGCATTCATAGGTGATTTCCGACAGGCGCTTGGCCAGGATGGTGGGCGTGCCGACGAGGAACATGCGGCTGTTGTCGCCGTGGTAGCCATCCTTGATGACGGTGATGTCGAGGTTGACGGAGTCGCCGCTTTTCAAGACCTTGTCGCCGGGGATGCCGTGGCAGATGACGTCGTTGACGGAGGTGCAGATGGCTTTCGGGTAGGGCGTGTAGCCGGGCGGGCAATAGTTCAGCGGGGCAGGGATGGTGCCTTGCACGTTGACCATGTATTCGTGGCACAGGCGGTCCAGTTCGCCGGTCGTGACGCCGACCTTGACGAAGGGAGTGATGTAGTCGAGCACTTCGGCGCCGAGTTTGCCGGCAACGCGCATGCCTTCGATGTCGGCGGCGGTATTGATACGGATGGTGGACATGATGTAATTCGCAATCTGCAAGTTGTTCGGGTGAAAAGCACAGACGAATCTCAGCGTAGGAGGAAAAGTCTGCAAATATGTCGAAATTATAAACGAGGCGCCCTGTATCCGCCGCCTCCATCCTAGGGCGGGCAGGCGTTTTTTGCGGGAATGGCCATGGCGGATACGCGTTGCACCAGCGTGGTGCAACGCTTGCCGTCGCTGCGCGCGCGATTTGCGCCGTGGGCTTGATGAAATGGGCATTTCGGTGTAGAATCCCGGGTTGCTTGAATTCTCTTTTAAGCAATGTAGTAAAACAGTGTCTTTAATTTATATAAACACGCGAATCCGGTCGACAAGGGTGCCTGTATGGTGACTGATCGGATTCCAGACCCAACCCTGGAGTTAATAATGTCCGTAACAATGCGCGAAATGCTGGAAGCCGGTGTCCACTTTGGTCACCAAACCCGTTTTTGGAATCCAAAAATGGCACCGTTCATCTTCGGCCATCGCAACAAGATCCACATCATCAACCTGGAAAAAACCATGGCGATGTACCAGGACGCAATGAAGCACGTGCGTCAACTGGCTGCAAACCGTGGCACCATCCTGATGGTCGGCACCAAGCGTCAAGCTCGCGAAATCATCGCTGCTGAAGCACAACGCGCTGGCGTGCCTTTCGTTGATCAACGTTGGTTGGGCGGCATGCTGACCAACTTCAAAACGATCAAAACCTCGATCAAGCGTCTGAAAGACATGGAAGTGATGATCGAAGACGGTTCGATCGAGAAGCTGTCGAAAAAAGAAGCGCTGATGTTCTCCCGCGAAATGATCAAGCTGCAAAAATCGATCGGCGGCATCAAGGACATGGGCGGCATTCCTGACGCAATCTTCGTCGTCGACGTCGGCTACCACAAAGGTGCGATCACCGAAGCAGCTAAACTGGGTATCCCGGTCATCGGCGTTGTCGATACCAACCACTCCCCAGAAGGCGTGAACTTCGTGATCCCAGGTAACGATGACTCCTCGAAAGCCATCATGTTGTACGCTCGCGGTGTTGCTGATGCAATCATCGAAGGCCGTGCAGCTGCCGGTAACGAAGTTGTTGAAATGGTTAAAGCAGCCGCTGGCGACGAATTCGTCGAAGTAAACGAACAGGCTTAATGGCCAGGCTATCGCAGGATAGCCGTTTGTAAGCACAGCAGTAAGGGAAAAGGGGTGGCAGCAGCTCCCCCTTTTTTTTAACAAAAAAACGATAGTGACCGCTGGCGAGGCATGCATGCCCGGCCGCGACTATCGACTCACCGAATCAGGAGAAACACATGGCAGCGATTACAGCAGCGATGGTAGGCGAATTGCGCGGCAAAACCGACGCACCAATGATGGAATGCAAAAAAGCACTGACCGAAGCCGAAGGCGACATGGCGCGTGCGGAAGAGATCCTGCGCGTCAAACTGGGCGGCAAGGCATCGAAAGCATCGGCACGCATCACCGCTGAAGGCGTCGTGGCAACTTACATCGCCAATGGCGTAGGCGCCCTGGTCGAAGTGAACTCGGAAACCGACTTCGTTGCGAAAAACGACGATTTCCTGGCACTGGCCAACAACGCTGCCCGTCTGGTAGCGGAACACAACCCGGCTGACGTCGCTGCTCTGCTGGCCCTGCCACTCGATGGCAAGACCCTGGAAGACGTGCGCGCTGCCCTGATCGGCAAAATCGGCGAAAACATGACCATCCGCCGCTTCCAGCGTTTCGAAACCAGCGCCAAGCTGGCTTCGTACCTGCACGGTTCGCGTATTGGCGTGATCGTCGAATTCGACGGCGCCGATGAGCAAGTCGGCAAAGACGTGGCCATGCACATCGCTGCCATGAAGCCAGTGTCGCTGTCGTCGAACGAAGTTCCTGCGGAACTGATCGAAAAAGAGCGTTCGGTTGCACAACTGAAAGCCGAAGAAGACGCAGCCAAAGCGGCCGCCGAAGGCAAGCCAGCGCAATCGCCGGAAATCCTGGCCAAGCGCCTGGAAGGTTCCGTACAGAAGTTCTTGAAAGAAGTTTCCCTGCTGAACCAAGCTTTCGTGAAAAACGACAAGCTGTCGGTTGAGCAAATGCTGAAGGCGGCTAACACCAGCGTCAAAGGTTTCGCCATGTACGTAGTGGGCGAGGGCATCGAGAAGAAGCAAGACGACTTCGCAGCAGAAGTCGCAGCACAGATGGCTGCCTCCCAGGGAGCGTAAGTAAAGCGGGCCGAGAGGCCCGTTTTTTTGGCCCGCCCGCACCTGTCGTGCCGGGCGGCGGCATGGGCAGCTTCCTCCCGCCTATCCGGCGCTGCAAGGCGCTGTGCCATGTCATACTCGAATAACCTCATTTATGGAGCCCCAGCTCATGTCAAAACCAGCCTACAAGCGCGTCCTCCTCAAGTTGTCCGGCGAAGCCCTGATGGGTGATGATCCCTACGGCATCAACCGCGCCACGATCGAGCGCATGGTGGCCGATGTGGCCGAGGTGGCAAAGTTGGGTGTGGAACTGGCAATCGTGATTGGCGGCGGCAATATCTTCCGCGGCGTCGCGCCTGGTGCGCAAGGCATGGACCGCGCCACCGCCGACTATATGGGCATGCTTGCCACGGTGATGAATGCACTGGCCCTGGCCGATGCCATGCGCCACGTGGGCATCACCGCGCGCGTCATGTCGGCCATCGGCATCGAACAAGTGGTCGAGCCGTACGTCCGCCCGAAAGCCCTGCAATACCTGGAAGAAGGTAAAGTGGTCGTCTTCGCCGCCGGTACCGGCAATCCGTTCTTCACCACCGACACGGCAGCCGCCCTGCGCGGTTCCGAGATCAGCGCCGAGATCGTCCTGAAGGCCACCAAGGTCGACGGCGTCTACACGGCCGATCCGAAGAAGGATCCGAACGCCACCCTGTTCCACACGATTACGTTCGACGACGCCATCGCCAAGCACCTGCAAGTGATGGATGCCACCGCATTCGCCCTGTGCCGCGACCAGAAACTGCCAATCAAGGTGTTTTCGATCACCAAGCCGGGCGCGCTGATGCGCGTCATCATGGGTGAAGATGAAGGCACGCTGGTTCACGTATAAGGAAAGCGGAGCGCCGAGAAACCGCTCATGGCTGCGTTGCAGCGCCTCGCCGTACATTAAGTACTGTCTTCGGCGCTGCGCCTCGCCCTGAACGGTTTTCGGCACTCCCGACTGCGCGGGTTTGTTTGCTGAATCCGGCAAAGTAGAATATTCATTGTTATCAAGATTGGAGAGCAGCATGTCCTTAGCTGACGTTAAAAAGAACACCCAGGAACGCATGACGAAGTCGCTGGAAACACTGCGGGCCGACCTGGCCAAAGTGCGTACCGGCCGCGCCCATACGGGTATCCTGGACCACGTGATGGTCGATTACTACGGTTCGCCGACGGCGCTGACCCAGGTTGCCAACGTGACCCTGATCGACGCGCGCACCATCGGTGTGCAGCCGTACGAAAAGAAGATGGCCAACACCATCGAAAAAGCCATCCGCGACGCCGACCTGGGCCTGAACCCGTCGGCACAGGGCGACCTGATCCGCGTTCCGACGCCGCCGCTGACGGAAGAGCGCCGCAAGGAAATGGTCAAGCTGGTCAAGAGCGAAGCGGAAGACGCGAAGATTGCCGTGCGTAACATTCGCCGCGATGCGAACGAGTCGCTGAAGAAACTGGTCAAGGAAAAAGCCTGCTCCGAGGACGATGAGCGCCGCTCGTCGGAAGAAGTGCAGAAGCTGACGGACAAGTTTATTGCCGACATCGACAAGATGGTGGTCGACAAAGAAAAAGAAGTGCTGACGGTCTAGTTTTCAGTTCTTTTGACGCTGCCCGGAAAAGCATGGCTTTTCCGGGCAGTGCTATTTGGCGCATAATAGCTATCTTTTATTTTTGGTATTCGTGTTTTCATGATCTATTCGAGTTCGACAACGGCAGTACCTGAGGTGGGCACGGTGCCGCGCCATGTGGCAATCATTATGGATGGCAATGGCCGCTGGGCAACCAAGCGCTTCCTGCCCCGCGTGGCTGGCCACGTCAAGGGCGCCGACGCCGTGCGCGGCATCGTCGAGACTTGCCTCGATCGCGGTGTCGAGTACCTGACCCTGTTTGCCTTCAGTTCGGAAAACTGGCGCCGCCCGGAAGAAGAGGTGTCGATGCTGATGCGCCTGTTCGTTACCATGCTGGAACGCGAAGTGGTCAAGATGCACGCCAATGATATCCGCCTGAAGGTCGTGGGCGACCTGTCGCGCTTCAATGAGCAGTTGCAAACCCTGATCGCCAATGCGGAACGCAAGACGGCGAACAACACGCGCCTGACGGTGTCCATCTGCGCCAATTACGGCGGCCGCTGGGATATCATGCAGGCAGTCAACAAAATGACGGCCGAGGCGGCAGCCAACGGCCAGAGCGCCGGGCACGCCTACACGGAAGAGCAACTGGCGCCGCACCTGGCCATGGCTTACGCGCCCGAGCCCGACCTGTTCATCCGCACGGGCGGCGAGCAGCGCATTTCCAATTTCCTCCTGTGGCAACTGGCGTACACTGAGTTGTTTTTCACCGAGACTTTCTGGCCCGACTTCAATGACGAGTGCCTCGACGCGGCAATCGCGTCTTACCAGCAGCGCGAACGGCGCTTTGGCCGTACCAGCGCGCAATTAACTGAAAAGACAAACTGATGCTGAAAACACGGATAATCACCGCCCTGGTCTTGTTGGCGGTCTTGCTGCCGGTTCTGTATCTGAATTACTTCCCCGCCTTCGCCGTGATCGCCACGGCGTTCTTCGGCGCCGCCATCTGGGAAAGCTTCCGCATTTTCAAAAATCGCCAGGCGCTCCTGATTGCCGCCATCTGGACTGCCGCCTTCGCTTATACGTTTTTTGGCGGCAACGGCATGGTGCAGCTCAATTTCTGGTTCGCCCTGTGCGTGGCCATCTGGCTGATCCGCTTCGTGCCTTCGCTGGCGACGGGCTTGCCGCCCACCGAAGGCCTGGGCAATACCTTGCTCAGTCTGGTGTATCCGGTGACCATCGTCGGCTGCTTCGTCGCCATCATCGCCTTGTTCCTGCATAGCCCCTTGTACCTGCTGTCCGTGATGGCCCTCGTGTGGATCGCCGATATCGGCGCCTATTTCTCGGGCAAGGCTTTCGGCAAGCGCAAGCTGGCGCCAAGTATTTCCCCAGGTAAATCCTGGGAAGGCGCCATCGGCGGCGGCATCGCCGTGCTCGTCATCGCCGCCATCACGATTTTCGCCGCGCCAGCACTGCCGGTCTTGCAAGACACCTTTGCCGTGCAGCTGCAATTGCGCCGCGGCTGGCTGGTGGCCTTGCTGGTGCTGCTGCTGATCGTCGCCGCCAGCATCGTCGGCGACCTGTTCGAATCCCAATTGAAGCGCCGCGCCGGCATCAAGGACAGCAGCAACCTGCTGCCCGGCCATGGCGGTGTACTCGACCGTATCGACGCGTTGATCCCGGTCCTGCCATTTGCCGCCCTCGTGGCCAGCTGGCTTTAAGGAAACTCATGCAATACATCACCATCCTAGGCGCGACCGGTTCGATCGGCGTGTCCACCCTGGACGTGCTCGCGCGTCACCCGGAGCAATACAGCGTGTACGCGTTGAGCGCGCACAGCCGTGTCGCCGAACTGGCCGCCCAGTGCCTGCAATTCCGTCCCCAGCGCGCCGTCGTCGGCACGGCTGACGCCGCCCTTGAGCTGACGCGTTTGCTGCGCGGGCAGGGCGTCGATACGCAAGTCGAGTATGGCGTGGAGGCCCTGTGCGCCATCGCCAGCGCGCCGCAAGTGACGGGCGTGATGGCGGCCATCGTCGGCGCGGCCGGCCTGGCGCCGACCCTGGCGGCGGCCCGTGCTGGCAAGAAAGTATTGCTGGCCAACAAGGAAGCGCTGGTCATGTCCGGCCAGCTGTTCATCGATGCCGTGCATGACAACGGCGCCGTACTGTTGCCGATCGACAGCGAACATAACGCCATCTTCCAATGCATGCCGCATGCCCATGCCCATGGCCGCGCGCCGGGCGCTGCGGGCGTGGCGAAAATCGTGCTGACGGCGTCGGGCGGCCCCTTCCTCACGCGCGACGTCGAAACGCTCGACACGGTCACGCCGGACCAGGCTTGCAAGCATCCGACCTGGGCCATGGGGCGCAAGATTTCCGTCGATTCGGCCACCATGATGAACAAGGGCCTGGAAGTGATCGAGGCGCACTGGCTGTTCGGCGCGCCGGCGGAGCAGATCGAAGTGCTGATCCACCCGCAAAGCGTGATCCATTCGATGGTCTCGTACATCGACGGTTCCGTGCTGGCCCAGCTGGGCAATCCGGACATGCGCACGCCGATCGCGCATGCGCTGGCGTATCCACAGCGTATCAACTCTGGCGTGGCGCAGCTTGACCTGGCGCAAGTGGCCACCTTGCAGTTCGAACGTCCCGATTTCCGCCGCTTCCCCTGCCTGGCGCTGGCCTTCGACGCCCTGCGCGCGGGCGGCACGGCGCCGGCCTTGCTGAACGCGGCCAATGAAGTGGCGGTGCAAGCCTTCCTCGATGAACAGATCGGCTTCCGCCAGATCGACCGCGTCATCGCGCACGTGATCGAGACGGTGCCGCACGGCGCCGCTTCGAGCATCGAGGCCGTGATGGAGCAGGACCGCCTCGCCAGAGCGGCCGCGCACGCGTACATCGCCCACAGGCTGGCCGCATGACCTTGATTACTACCTTGCTGGCGTTCATCGTCGCGCTGGGCTCGCTGATCACCCTGCACGAGCTGGGCCACTACCTGGTGGCGCGCTGGTGCGGCGTAAAAGTGCTGCGTTTCTCGATCGGCATGGGAAAAGTGGTGTATTCGCGCAAGTTTGGCAAAGACCAGACGGAGTGGGCGATTTCCGCGCTGCCGCTGGGCGGCTATGTCAGCATGCTCGACAGCCGCGCGCAAGACCTCAGCGACTTGCCGGAAAACGAATTGCGCCGCGAATTCACGCGCCAGAGCGTGTGGCGCCGCATCGCCATCGTGGCCGCCGGCCCGCTGGCCAATTTCCTCGTCGCCATTGTGCTGTACGCGGGCCTGTTCATGCATGGTATCGAAGAGCCGTCGAGCAAGCTCGGTCCCGTGGCCGAGCAGACCGCCGCCTATGCGGCCGGCTTGCGCAGCGGCGATACGGTCGAAGCGGTGAATGGCAAGGCCGTGGCCAGCTGGTCCGAGCTGCGCTGGGAACTGATCCAGGCCACCCTCGACAAGCAGCCGGCGCGCATCGAAGTGCGCCGTCCCGACCGTGGCCAGCAGGAAGCGACCTTGCCGACAGCCAGCCTGACGGAAGCGGACCTGGAAGGCGACGTGCTGGGCAAGCTGGGCCTGACCCTGGCCCGTTCCGCGCCCACCTTGATGGAAATCATGCCCGATGGCGCCGCCGCGCGCGCCGGCCTGCAGAAAAACGACCAGATCCTGGCCATCGACGAACAGCCCGTGCACGATGTGGCGGCCGTCATCGCCACCCTGAGCCAGGCGCCGGGCCGGACCTTGCAATTACAGCTCTTGCGCCAGGGCCAGGACCTGACCCTGTCCATTACGCCGGACGCCGTGCCGGGCGCCGGGGCAGAGGGAGCTGTAACAGTTGGTAAGATACAGGCAAAGCTGGGACAGGTGCCGGATATGATCACCGTGGCCTCTGGACCGTTCTCTGCCGTGGGCAAGGCGTCCGCCAAGGTCTGGGATACCAGTGTCATGAGCCTGAAAATGCTGGGCAAAATGATCACCGGCCAGGTCTCGCTGAAGAATGTGACGGGTCCCATTACCATCGCCGATTACGCGGGCCAGACGGCGCGCATCGGCCTGGTAAGCTACCTGAGCTTCATTGCCTTCATCAGTATCAGTCTGGGCGTGATGAATTTGCTACCCATTCCTGTTCTGGATGGCGGGCATTTGCTGTATTATTCGCTGGAAGTTTTGACCGGACGCCCCTTGCCGGAGCGCGTAGGCGAGATTGCCCAGCGCCTGGGGATCGGTTTGTTGCTGACCTTGATGGTGCTTGCCGTCTTTAATGACGTGTTGCGATTGCTGAATTAGGGCGGTGGTTGATGCCATTGCGTGAGTCGCACAAGCAATCTTTTGTGTATGTTGTCCATTGATTTACCATTGAATAACCCCAATGAAATTACATTCTGCTCGTTTTGCCTTGCCTTCCTTTCGTCGCAGCCTGATCGGCGCCGCCGTCATGGCCATCTGTTCCGGCCACGCGCTGGCCGTCCAGCCATTTACTGTCAAGGACATCCGGGTCGAAGGGATCCAGCGTACCGAAGCGGGCACCGTCTTTGCCTACCTGCCGGTGCGGGTCGGCGAAACGTTCTCCGACGAGAAGAGCGTTGCCGCCATCAAGGCCCTGTATGCGACGGGCATGTTCAAGGATGTGCGCCTGGAAGCCGAGGGCGACGTGCTGGTGGTGCTGGTCGAGGAACGTCCGGCCATCGCTTCCGTGGCATTTACGGGTACCAAGGAATTTGAAAAGGATGTGCTGGTCAAGGCATTGAAGGAAATCGGCGTGGGCGAAGCCAAGATTTTCGACAAGGCATCCGTTGACCGCGCGGAACAGGAACTCAAGCGCCAGTACCTGTCGCATGGCCTGTACGGCGTGAAGATCACCACCACCGTCACGCCGATCGAGCGCAACCGCGTCAACGTGGTGTTCGCCGTCGACGAGGGCGACGTGGCCCGCATCAAGCAGATCAACATCGTCGGCAACAAGGCCTTCACCGACAAGGAACTGCGCGAGCAGCTGGCCCTGAACACGGGCGGCTGGTTCAGCTGGTACACCAAGGCCGATCAATATTCGAAAACCAAGCTGACGGGCGACATCGAGTCGCTCAAGTCCTACTACCTGGACCGCGGCTATATCGAGATGCAGGTCGACTCGACGCAAGTGTCGATCACGCCCGATAAAAAAGACATTTACCTGACGATCAATATCACCGAAGGTGAAAAATACAAGATCGCCGGCACCAAGTTCGAAGGCGAGATGTTCGGTCGCGAAGAAGAGCTGAAAGCCCTGAACCTGATGCGCGAAGGCGAAATCTATTCGGGCGCGCGCCTGACGGCGACGAACAAGCGCATCCAGGACCGCCTGGCCACGTTCGGCTACGCGTTTGCCAACGTCAACGCCAATCCGGAAATCAACCGTGAAAAGCATGAAGTCGGTTTCACCTTCTTCATCGATCCGGGCAAGCGCGTCTACGTGCGCCACATGAATATCGCCGGCAATACCACCACGCGCGATGAAGTCATCCGCCGCGAATTCCGCCAGTTCGAATCGTCCTGGTATGACAGCAACAAGATCAAGCTGTCGCGCGACCGTGTCGACCGTCTGGGCTACTTCAAGGACGTGACCAT
The DNA here is from genome assembly GCF_030587335.1 of Janthinobacterium sp. SUN176. Lineage (NCBI taxonomy): Bacteria > Pseudomonadati > Pseudomonadota > Betaproteobacteria > Burkholderiales > Oxalobacteraceae > Janthinobacterium > Janthinobacterium sp. SUN176. The sequence goes on from NZ_JAPWIA010000001.1 coordinate 1,034,779, forward strand.
CGACACGCCGGAAGCGCAGGGCACGACCGACCAGGTCGACGTCAACGTGACGGTGGTGGAAAAACCAACGGGTAACTTCCTGATCGGCGGCGCTTTCTCGCAATCGGAGAAATTCACCCTGTCGGCGTCGATTTCGCAGGCCAACTTTGCCGGTAGCGGCAACACGGTCGGCATTGAACTCAATACCAGCCACTACAGCCGCACGATTGCGTTTTCGCAAACCAATCCGTACTTCACGGACGACGGCATTTCGCGCAGCTTTGAAGTCTACCTGCGGACGACGGAACCGCCAGCGCTGAACATCGGCAGCTACAAGATCAAGCAAACCGGTGGCCGCGTCAGTTTCGGCGTGCCGTTCTCGGAAGTCGACACCGTCTTCTTCGGTATCGGCGGCGAGCGCTCGCGCATCGAGACCGACGTCACCAGCCCGATCCGCTTCAAGCAGTACGTGGTGGACAATGGCGGCCCGTCCGACGGTATCGGTTCGGCCACCACCAATTCCATCCCGCTGACGGCGGCATGGCAGCGCGACAGCCGCGACAGCGCCCTGACGCCATCGATCGGCCGCTACCAGCGCGTCAACCTGGAGGCTGACCTGATCGGCGACCAGAAGTACTTCCGTGCCATCTATGAGCACCAGTACTTCCGTCCGCTGTTCAGCAAGGTCACCCTGGCGCTGAAGGGCGAGATCGATTACGGCCACGGTATCGGCAAGCACGTGTATCCGGTCTTCAAGAACTTCTACGGCGGCGGCATCGGTTCGGTGCGCGGCTATCTGAGTTCCTCGCTGGGCGCGGTTGAACCGAGCACCAACGATGCCCTGGGTGGCGCTTCGCGCTTGATCGGTAACGCGGAACTGCAAATGCCATTCCCCGGTTCGGGCAATGACCGCAGCCTGCGCTGGTTCGGTTTCCTTGACGGCGGCCAGGTCTACCAGGAAGGCGAAAAAATGCGGATTTCGCAATTGCGCTATTCTGCTGGCTTGGGCATCAGCTGGATTTCACCGGTGGGCCCGCTCAAGCTGAGCTATGCCAAGCCGCTGAACGCCAAGCCGACGGACCGCCTGGAGCGCTTCCAGTTCCAGATGGGCACCGGTTTCTAACCGGCCATCTGAAACGGGGCGACAGCTTTTACTTTTTGACCATGGAGTATCATGAACACCGCATCCGCCACCCTGCCCAAGTCCCTTGCCATGATTGCATTGTGCTGGAGTTCGCTGTTGCCGGTGCAGGCGCAGGCTCAGGAGTCGAAGATCGCCTGGATCAGCAGCGAACGTATTTATAACGAATCGAGGCTGGCCAAGCTGGCCAGCGCCAAGCTGGCCGAAGAGTTCCGCTCGCGTGAAAAAGCCGTGCAGGAACTGGCGGCCCGCTTCAAGGTCGCCAACGAAGCCCTGGAAAAGGACATGCCGACCCTGAGCGAGGCGGAGCGCGCCAAGCGCCAGCGCGAGTTTTTCGAGCTGGACAAGGAGCTGCAGCGCCGCCAGCGTGAGTTCCGCGAAGACCTGAGCCAGCGCACGAACGAAGAGCGCAGCGCCATCGCGGAAAAAGCCAACACCATCATCCAGCAGATGGCGCATATCGAAGGATATGACATCGTGCTGCAGGAAGCCCTGTGGGCCAGCCCGCGCATCGACATCACCGACAAGGTCTTGAAGGCGCTGGACAAGTAATCGAAACGGTTTCAAGCCTGCCAGTGCATGCTCTGCGTGCACTGGCAGGCGTATTTATAAAGGTAATCAGATGGGCACTCGACTAGGAGAATTGGTCGAACGCTTCGGCGGGCAATTGGCGGGCGATCCGAACCTGGAAGTCTCAGGCATCGCACCGCTGGCCGACGCCGGCGCTTCGCACATCAGCTTTCTCAGCAATACCAAATTCCGCGCACAGGCGGCCCAGAGCGGCGCTGCGGCGCTGATCCTCACGCCGGCCGACGACGCGCTGATCGGCGACGAGTACGCGGGCGCGCGCATCGTCACACCGAATCCCTATGTGTATTTCGCGCGTGCGGCGCAGTATTTCGCCGCCTTGCACGAAATCAAGGCCCCGGTCGGCATCCACCCGGGCGCCTTTGTCGACGCCAGCGCGCAGGTTGACGCCAGCGCCTCCGTCGGCGCGCATGCGGTGATCGAAGCGGGTGCCGTGATCGGTGCCGGCTGCGTCATCGGGCCTGGCTGCGTGGTGGGGCGCGACGCCGTTATCGGCGCGGGCACGCAGCTGCTGGCCAACGTGACCTTCCATGCGCGCTGCGTGATCGGCCAGCGCGGCATCATCCATTCGGGTGCCGTGATCGGCACCGACGGATTCGGCTTCGCCAACGAAGGCGGCGTGTATATCAAGATTCCGCAGACGGGCAGGGTGGTGATCGGTGACGATGTCGATATCGGCGCCAACACCACCATCGACCGCGGCGCACTGGCCGACACCATCATCGAAGATGGCGTCAAGCTCGATAACCAGATCCAGATCGGCCACAACTGCCGCATCGGCGCGCACACGGCCATGGCCGGCTGCGTCGGCGTGGCCGGCAGCGCCATCATCGGCAAGTACTGCACCTTTGGCGGCGCCGCCATGGTGCTGGGCCACCTGACCATTGCCGACCGCGTCCACGTGGGCTCGGGCAGCATGGTCTCGCGTTCGATCGCGGAGCCGGGGCAGTACACGGGTTTTTATCCGCTGGCCAAGAACGCCGACTGGGAAAAGAGCGCCGCCATCGTGCGCAACCTGTCAAGCATGCGCGAGAAGATCCGCGCGCTTGAAAAAACAATTAAAACACTGACCACGCAAGACGAAAAATGACTACTGAAAAAAAGACCCTCGACATCCTGGCCATCAAATCGCTGCTGCCGCACCGCTATCCGCTGCTGCTGGTTGACCGCGTGCTGGACTGGGAAGCGAACAAAACCATCACCGCCATCAAGAACGTGACGGTCAACGAAGAGTTCTTCCAGGGCCATTTCCCGCACAAGCCGGTCATGCCCGGCGTGCTGATGATCGAAGCGCTGGCGCAAACGGCGGCCTTGCTGTCGTTCCTGTCGATGGGTGTGAAACCGGATGAAAATTCGGTGGTCTACTTCGTCGGCATCGACAATGCGCGCTTCAAGCGTCCTGTCGAACCGGGCGACCAGCTGAAGATGGATGTGGAAATCCTGCGCGTCTCGCGCGGCATCTGGAAATACAAGGCAGTCGGCTCCGTCGACGGCAAAGTGGCGCTGGAAGCGGAACTGATGTGCACCATCCGCAGCGCGCAGGATGCGAGCCAGTCTGCGAGCCAGCCAGCGGGGCAGTGATATGGCGGCCATCCACTCCACGGCAGTGATCGATCCGAAGGCCGAGCTCGACAGCTCGGTCGAGGTGGGTCCGTACACCATTATCGGTCCGCACGTGCGCATCGGCGCCGGCACCAAGGTCGGCCCGCACGTGGTCATCGACGGCCATACGACGATCGGCAGCGACAACCACCTGTTCCAGTTTTCTTCCATCGGCGCGCAGCCGCAGGATAAAAAATGGGCAGGCGAGGCGACGCGCCTGGAAATCGGCGACCGCAACACCATCCGCGAATTCTGCACCTTCAACACGGGTACCGTGCAGGGCGGCGGCGTGACGCGCCTGGGCAACGACAACTGGATTTCGGCATACGTGCACCTGGCGCACGATTGCCTGGTGGGCAACAACACCATCTTTTCGAACAACGCCCAGCTGGCGGGCCACGTGGAGATCGGCGACTGGGTCATCATGAGCGGCTTCGCCAACGTGCACCAGTTCTGCAAGATCGGCGCGCACGCCTTCGTCGGCATGAGCACCAGCCTGACGCAGGACGTGCCACCTTTTGTGTTGTTGAACGGCAATCCGGCGCAGGCGCATGGCGTCAATATCGAGGGCTTGAAACGCCGCGGCTTTACGCGCGAGCAGATCAACGGCATCCGCACCGCGTACAAACTCATTTACCGCTCGGGACTGACCCTGGAAGAATCGAAGGCAGCCCTGTTCGAAGAAGAAGCGGCGTCGTCGCCCGAGGTGGCGCAACACATTCGCGCCATGCGCGAATTCCTTGGCGTGGCCTCGCGTGGCATCGTCCGCTGACCAGGCCAGCGGCCTCGGCGTCGCCAACGTCGCCATCGTCGCCGGCGAGGTGTCGGGCGACCTGCTGGCCAGCCGGCTGCTGTCCGGCCTCGTGCCGCAGCTGCCCGGCACGCGCTTCCACGGTATCGGCGGCGAGCACATGGCCAGGCAGGGCTTTATTTCCGACTGGCCGCTCGACAAGCTGACGGTACGGGGCCTGTTCGAAATCATTCCCCGCTACCGCGAAATCAAGGGCATCCAGAACGCGCTGCGCGACCAGTTGCTGGCCGAGCGTCCCGCCGTCTTCATCGGCGCCGACTATCCCGGCTTCAACCTGGGGCTGGAACAGCAGCTCAAGGAAGGCGGCATCCCCACCGTGCACTACATCGGGCCGCAGATATGGGCCTGGCGCGGTGGGCGCATCAAGAAAATCATCAAGGCCGTCTCGCACATGCTGGTGATCTTCCCGTTCGAGGAAGAGATCTACCGCAAGGCGGGCGTGCCCGTCACCTATGTCGGCCATCCGCTGGCCGAAATGATCCCGTTGCAGCCCGACGAAGCGGCCGCGCGCCGCACCCTGGGCTTGCCGGAAGCCGCGAACGTCGTGACCCTGATGCCGGGGAGCCGCATGGGCGAGCTCAAATACAATACGGTGGCGTTCGTGGCCGCCTGCAAGCTGCTGCTGGCGCGCGACCGCTCCTTGCGTTTCGTCGCGCCCATGGCCGGCGAAAAACAGCGCCAGTACTTTTTGCAGCTGATCCGCGAAGCGGGCCTGCAGGACGTCGAGATACTGCTGACGGATGGCGGCTCGCACACGGCCATCTGCGCCGCCGATGCGGTGCTGGTGGCGTCGGGCACGGCCTCGCTGGAAGTGGCGCTGTACAAGAAACCCATGGTCATCGCCTACAAGATGATGCGCGCCTCGTGGGAAATCATGCGCCACATGGGCTACCAGCCGTGGATCGGTTTGCCCAACATCCTGGCGCGCGATTACCTGGTGCCCGAGCTGCTGCAAAACGCGGCCAGCCCGGAAGCGCTGGCCGAGGCCATGTGGCAGCAGCTGAGCGACGTTCCAGGCCGCCTGCGCCTGGTGCAGCGCTTCACGGACATGCACCACAGCCTGCTGCGCGACAGCGCGCGCGAAAGCGCCAACGCCGTCATGCAAGTCATCGCCGCCAACCGCAAGTAACTCCCGATCACCGCTTCAATCGCAGTACCCAACCAAAGATTCAACGTGAAAAATATCTATCCCGGCCTGTTTGACGACTTGCCATTCTCGCTCGATGAAATCATCTGCGGCGTCGACGAGGCAGGGCGCGGTCCGCTGGCCGGCCCCGTGTTCGCCGCCGCCGTGATCCTCGACCCGAACCAGCCCATCGACGGCTTGCGCGATTCGAAAAGGCTCACCGAAGCCAAACGCGACCTGCTGGCGCCGCAGATCAAGGCCAAGGCCCTCGCCTGGGCCATCGCCGAAGCGTCGGAAGAGGAAATCGACCGCCTGAACATTTTGCAGGCGTCGATGCTGGCCATGCGCCGCGCCGTCGAGGCGTTGGCCACCGTGCCGACCCTGGCCTTGATCGACGGCAACCGCTGCCCCGTGATGCCGATACGCGGCATGGCCATCATCGGCGGCGACGACAAGGTCGATTCGATTTCCGCCGCCTCCATCCTGGCCAAGACGGCGCGCGACGCGGCGCTGGTGCACCTGCATGCGGCCTATCCCGAATACTGCTTCGACCAGCACAAGGGCTATGGCACGAAATTGCACCTGGAGCGCCTGCACCTGCACGGCGCCTCGCCCGTGCACCGCCGTTCGTTCGCGCCCGTGCGCAACGTGATCGCCCTGTTTGGCGGACAGGAGGTGGTGGCATGAAGACGATTACTTCGCGCGACAATGCGCAATACAAGGATTTGCTGAAACTGGCGGGCAGTTCGCAGGCGCGCCGCAAGTCGGGCCGCACCCTGCTCGACGGTGTACACCTGTGCCAGTCCTACCTGCAGCTGCGCGGCATGCCGGAGCAGTGCATCGTCAGCGAAAGCGCCTTGCAGAACCCGGAAGTGGCGGACATCGTCGGCCAGTTGGAAAGCCAGCGCGCGCACGTGCTGGGCTTGCCCGACGCGCTGTATCACGCCGTGAGCCAGGTCGAGCACGGCGTGGGCGTGATGTTCCTCATCGAGACGCCGGAACGGGCCGTCACGCAGCCGCTGAGCGTGTCGGCCGTGCTGCTCGATAACCTGCAAGATCCGGGCAACGTGGGTTCCATCCTGCGCAGCGCGGCGGCCGCCGGCATCACGCAGGTGTATTGCAGCGCCGGCACGGCCTTCTGCTGGTCGCCGAAGGTGCTGCGCGCGGCGATGGGCGCACACTTCGTGCTCGACATCTTTGAAAACGTCGACCTGGCAGCGCTCGTTTCCGGTGCCAAGGTGGCGACGCTCGCCACCAGCGGCTATGCCACGCAGCGATTGTACGACGTCGACCTGCGCCAACCCGTCGCCTGGCTCTTCGGCCATGAAGGGCAGGGCGTCGCCGACGATTTATTGTCGATGGCCACGCACCAGGTGGTCATTCCCCACCTGGGCCAGATCGAATCGCTGAACGTGGCCGCCTGCGCCGCCGTCTGCTTCTTCGAGCAGCTGCGCCAGGGCCAGGCCTGAACAGGGTAGCCATGTCCTTCCCCCTGCTTGCCGACGATGCGGCCCGGGACGAAGCCTGGTGGCGCCAGGTGGCCGCGTTTTATCCTGCGCCGCCGGACGCCATCGTCAATCTCGAACACGGCTATTTCGGCGCCATGGCCGCGCCCGTGCAAGCGGCCTTCGAGCAGGCCGTGCGCTACACCAACGAGCAACTGAGTCCTTTCGTGCGCGGCGAGTTCACGCGCACGCATGTGGATATCCTGCGCCGGCGTGTCGCTGAACTGATCCATGCGGAACCGCACGAAATCCTGCTGACCCGCAGCGGCACCGAGTCCATGCAGGTGCTGATCACGCAATACCAAGGCCTGGCGCCCGGCGATACAGTGCTGTGGAGTAATCTCGACTATCCGGCCATGCGCACGGCCATGCGCTGGCTGGCGCAGCGCCGTGGCGTCACCAGCACGCAAGTCACATTGCGCTTGCCCATCAGCGATGACGAGATCGTCGCCAGTTACGCGCAAGCCATGCGCCAGGCCGTCAAGCCCAAATTGCTGCTGCTGTCGCAGGTGACACCGGCCAACGGCCAGCAACTGCCGGTGCGGGAGATCATGGCGCTGGCGCGCGAACACGGCATCGACGTGCTGCTCGACAGCGCCCATGCGCTGGGGCAGGTCGACGTGGACGTGCAGGCCCTGGGCATCGATTTCGCCGGTTTCAATCTGCACAAATGGCTGGGAGCGCCGGCGGGACTGGGTGTCGTGTATATCCGCGCATCGCAGCTGCACAAGATCGAGCCGCATTTTGGCGACGAGGATTATCCGTTGGATGATATCCGCAGCCGCCTGCACATGGGCATGCCGCCGATCGGCGCCATCCTGGCCGCGCCTGCCGCATTGGATTTCCATGCGCGCCTGGGCGGCACGCCGGTCAAGATGGAGCGCCTGGCCTGGCTGCGCAATTACTGGGTCAGCCGTGCCGCGCAGCTGCCCGGCGTGCGCATGTTGTCGCCGCTCGATGCGAAACGGGGCACGGCACTGGTGGCGTTTGCCGTCGACGGCATGAGCGCGCGCCAGTTGCAGCAAGCCTTGCTACAGCGCTTTGGCATCTTCACGGTGGAACGCAATATCGGGGATACCGACGTCGTGCGCGCCACGGTGGCTATCACCACCACCACCGGTGAACTGGACCGGCTGGTGGCGGCGCTGACGGCACTATCCAGAGAAACGGACACCTGACAAAACCGACGCGCAGCAGGTTTGCTCAGGTGTTCTCAGTATTCGCGGCGGTTCGGCTTAATCTCTTGCAGGATCGTCGTGGAGATCTCTTCGATCGACTTGGTGGTCGACGACAGCCAGCGGATACCCTCGCGTTTCATCATTTTTTCCGCCTCGTTGACCTCGTAACGGCAGTTTTCGATGGCCGCATACTTGCTTCCAGCGCGTCTTTCGTTGCGTATTTCCGACAAACGTTCGGGCGTAATGCTCAATCCGAAAATTTTATTCTTAAATTCCAGTAAGGCCGATGGCAGCTTGTCGCGCTCGAAATCGTCGGGAATGAGCGGATAATTGGCCGCCTTGATGCCGTACTGCATGGCCAGGTACAGGCTGGTCGGGGTCTTGCCAGAGCGCGAAACACCCACCAGAATGACATCGGCCGAGGACAGGTTCTTGTGCGACTGGCCATCGTCGTGCGCCAGCGAATAGTTGATCGCCTCGATGCGGTTCTTGTATTCCTCGCTGTCGACGATGTTGTGCGAACGCCCGATGGTATGGGTCGACATCACGCCAAGTTCCTGCTCCAGCGGGGCGACAAAGGTCTGGATCAGGTCCATGTGCATGCCGCTGGACTTGCGGATCACGGCCGACAGGTCGTTCTTCACCAGGGTCGAGAAAATGATCGGGCGCTGCCCATCGGTGGCGAAGGCTTCGTTGATCTTGCGCGCCGCCTCGTAGGCCTTGTCCATGGTATCGATGAAGGGCAGGCGGATCTGGCGGAAGCGCAGATCGAACTGCGTCAGCACCGAGTGGCCGAACGTCTCGGCGGTGATGCCGGTGCCGTCGGAAACGAAGAAGACGGTACGGGCCGCGGAGGGCAGAGGAGGGCGTGGTTCTTGTGTCATGGGTTTTCGGATCAAGATTGTGCGTCGTCAATTTGCGCCGCACAAGGTAAAATGGCTGCAACGGTATGATTGTGCTGCACGACGCCAAGAATAACAAGAAGACTGTCTGTGCGCCGCGCGTAAAGATTTCTATCATCAGTAAGGGTGTCATTATGACCAACGCAGTATCGCAACAGCAGGAAGACAAGGACGCGGTGTATGTTGCCTCGTTCGAGCATTTGCGCATGACGGATGTCGAATCCGTCGGCGGCAAGAACGCCTCCCTGGGCGAAATGATCAGCCAACTGGCGGAAGCCGGCGTGCGCGTGCCCGGTGGCTTTGCCACCACGGCGCAGGCATTCCGCGATTTCCTGTCATATAGCGCCAACGGCGGCTTGCCGCTGGCCGAACGCATCGCTCAGCGCCTCGAAGGGCTGAACATCGATGACGTGCGCTCGCTGGCGCAAGCCGGCGCCGAGATCCGTCAATGGATCGTGGAAACGCCATTCCAGCCCCGCCTGGCCGCCGAAATCGACCAGTTCTACGCCAAGCTGGTGGCCGATTCCGATACCGAAATGTCGTTTGCCGTGCGTTCCTCGGCCACGGCGGAAGACTTGCCGGACGCGTCTTTTGCTGGTCAGCAAGAAACCTTCCTGAACGTGGTCGGCATCGACAACGTGCTTGAGGCCATGAAGCAGGTGTTCGCGTCGCTGTACAACGATCGCGCCATCTCGTACCGCGTGCACAAGGGCTTTACGCACGCTGAAGTGGCCCTGTCGGCCGGCGTGCAGCGCATGGTACGCTCCGACCTGGGCGCGGCCGGCGTGATGTTTACCATCGACACTGAATCGGGCTTCAAGGACGTGGTCTTCGTCACTTCCAGCTATGGCCTGGGCGAAACCGTGGTGCAGGGCGCCGTCAATCCCGACGAATTCTATGTGCACAAGCCGATGCTGGAAAAAGGCAAGTCGCCTGTGATCCGCCGCAATATCGGCTCGAAACTGCTGAAGATGGAATTCACGAATGAAGCGAAAGCCGGCCGTTCCGTGAAAACCGTCGATGTGCCCGTCGAAATGCGCAACCGCTACTCGCTGAACGACAGCGAAGTGGTGGAACTGGCCAAATACGCCGTCATCATCGAAAACCACTACGGCCGTCCGATGGACATCGAGTGGGGCAAGGATGGCCGCGACGGCAAGCTGTACATCCTGCAGGCGCGTCCTGAAACCGTCAAGTCGCAGCAAAAGGCGACCGACGTGCAAGAGCGCTTCAAGCTGAAAAGCACCGGCACCGTGCTGACCTCCGGCCGCGCCATTGGCCAGAAGATCGGCGCCGGCCCCGTGCGCGTGATCCACGACCCGGCCGACATGGAACGCGTGCAGCCAGGCGACGTGCTCGTTGCCGACATGACGGACCCGAACTGGGAACCGGTCATGAAGCGCGCTTCGGCCATCGTCACCAACCGTGGCGGCCGTACTTGCCACGCGGCAATTATCGCGCGTGAGCTGGGCGTGCCTGCCGTGGTCGGCTGCGGCAACGCCACCGACGTGCTGAAAGACGGCACCTTTGTCACCGTGGTGTGCTCAGAAGGCGACGAAGGCAAGATCTACGATGGCTTGCTGGAAACGGAAGTGTCGGAAGTGTCACGCGGCGAATTGCCGAAGCTCGACACCAAGATCATGCTCAACGTGGGCAATCCGCAGCTGGCGTTCGACTTCCAGTCCGTGCCGAATGCGGGCGTGGGCCTGGCGCGCCTGGAATTCATCATCAATAACAATATTGGTGTGCACCCGCGCGCGATCCTGGAATACCCGAACATCGATGCCGACCTGAAAAAGGCCGTGGAATCGGTGGCGCGCGGCCATGCTTCGCCAAAAGCGTTCTATATCGACAAGCTGGCCGAAGGCATCGCCACCATCGCCGCCGCGTTCTGGCCGAAAAAAGTCATCGTGCGCCTGTCCGACTTCAAGTCGAACGAGTACAAGAAGCTGATCGGCGGTTCGCGCTACGAGCCGGACGAGGAAAACCCGATGCTGGGCTTCCGCGGCGCGGCGCGCTACCTGTCGGCCGACTTCTCCGAAGCGTTCAACATGGAATGCGAAGCGATGAAGCGCGTGCGCAACGACATGGGCCTGACGAACGTGGAAATCATGGTGCCCTTCGTGCGCACCCTGGGCCAGGCCGAGAAAGTCATCGACTTGCTGGCGAAGAATGGCTTGAAGCGCGGCGAGAACGACTTGCGCGTCATCATGATGTGCGAAGTGCCGTCGAACGCCATCCTGGCCGACCAGTTCCTCGACCATTTCGACGGCTTCTCGATCGGTTCGAACGACCTGACCCAGTTGACCCTGGGCCTGGACCGCGATTCCGGCATGGAATTGCTGGCCGCCGACTTCGACGAGCGCGATCCTGCCGTGAAAGCCCTGCTGGCCCTGGCCATCAAGGCTTGCCTGGCACGCGGCAAGTACATCGGCATTTGCGGCCAGGGTCCTTCCGACCATCCGGACTTCGCCGTCTGGCTGATGGAGCAGGGCATCGAATCGATGTCGCTGAACCCGGACTCGGTGATCGACACCTGGCAAAAGCTCGCTGCGCTGAAAGCGTAAGCGTCTTGTCCGCCCTCTGAAAACCCGCTGCCGCTCACCCGGCAGCGGGTTTTTTTATGCCTGCCATGCGGCGCACGCCTGTATTCGATGGCATTGCGCCAGATCAGCTAAAATGATTCCACCAATACATTGAAACGGGAGTTCTCATGGCAAGCAAGAAACCGAGCAAAGTGGCAAAGATCGACATCGGCATTTCCGAGGCGGACCGCGCGAAGATTGCGGAAGGCCTGTCCGGCCTGCTGGCCGACAGCTACACCTTGTACCTGATGACCCATAATTTTCACTGGAACGTCAAGGGGCCGATGTTCAACACCCTGCACCTGATGTTCATGACGCAATACACGGAACAGTGGGCTGCGCTGGACCTGATCGCCGAGCGCATCCGTGCCCTCGGCTATCCTGCGCCCGGCACCTACAAGGAATTCGTCAAGCTGGCCTCGATCAAGGAAATCGACGGTGTGCCGCCAGCGCTGGACATGGTCAGCCACCTGGTATCGGCACAGGAAGCGACCGCGCGCACGGCGCGCCGCCTGTTCCCGCTGCTGGAAAAAGCCAATGACCAGCCGACGGCCGACCTGATCACGCAGCGCCTCGATTTGCATGAAAAGACGGCGTGGATGCTGCGCAGCCTGCTGGAAGAGTAATTGCCGGGCCTGCGGCGCTAATTCGCCCCTGCCTATTGACGCCATCAGGAATTGCGTTAGACTGCTTGTATATAGGTGTTTGGCAAGAATAATATCAGGCAGTAATACGCATTAAACCCCGTCGCTTATATAGGCTGCGGGGTTTTTTATTTTCGGATTCGCAAAGATGGAGGCATCATGGCTGAATGGGTAGGCTGGTTTGTGGCGGCTGGCGCGGTATTGATCCTGGAGCTGTTTACGGGCACGTTTTATTTGCTGATGATCGCCATCGGTATCAGTGCCGGAGGACTGGTGGCGCTGGCGGGCGGCAATGGCGGCTGGCAAGCCCTGACGGCCGCCATTGTCGGCGTGGCGGCCACCCTGTTATTGCGGCGCAGCCGTTTTGGCAAGGCGGCGCGGCGCGATGCGGCGCAGGATCCGAATGTCAATCTCGATATCGGCCAAAGCGTGGCGGTCGCGCATTGGGTCGATGGCGCGGCGCGCGTCATGTACCGTGGCGCCTTGTGGGATGTGGAACTGATTCCCGGCAGCGATACGCAAGCCGGCCATTACACCATACGCGCCGTGCGTGGCAGCCGTTTGATTGTTGGATAACCTGGAGAGTAGATTATGGAAGTAAGCATCGGAAGCATGTCGTTGATCTTGTTATTGCTGGCATTGGTATTTGTCTTCAAGACGGTCAATGTGGTACCGCAGCAGCATGCCTGGGTGGTGGAGCGCCTGGGCAAGTTCCATGCGGTATTGGGCCCTGGCTTGAATATCGTCGTGCCTTTTGTCGACCGTATCGCCTACAAGCACGTGCTCAAGGAAATTCCGCTCGACGTGCCGCCGCAGGTATGTATTACGCGCGACAATACGCAATTGCAGGTCGATGGCATTCTGTATTTCCAGATTACCGACGCCATGCGTGCTTCGTATGGCTCGTCGAATTATATCGCCGCCATTACGCAACTGGCGCAAACGACCTTGCGTTCGGTGATCGGTAAAATGGAACTCGACAAGACATTTGAAGAACGCGACCATATCAATACGGCCATCGTGAATGCCATCGATGAATCGGCGGCGAATTGGGGCGTCAAGGTATTGCGCTATGAAATCAAGGATTTGACGCCGCCCAAGGAAATCCTGCATGCGATGCAGGCGCAGATTACGGCTGAACGCGAAAAGCGCGCGCTGATTGCCGCCTCGGAAGGGCGCAAGCAGGAGCAGATCAATATCGCCAGCGGCGAGCGCGAAGCGGCGATTGCCCGCTCGGAAGGCGAAAAGCAGGCGTCGATCAACCGTGCCGAAGGCCAGGCCACGGCCATCGTCGCGCTGGCGCAAGCCAGTGCCGAGGCGCTGCGCCAGGTGGGCGCCGCCATCCGCGAGCCGGGCGGCGAAGATGCCGTCAACCTGAAAGTGGCCGAGCAGTATGTGGGCGCGTTCGCGCAATTGGCGAAAACAAATAACTCGATTATCGTGCCGGCCAATCTGGGCGATATGAGCGGTTTGATCGCCACGGCGATGCAGGTGGTGAAAACGCAAAAGCCGAAAAGCGGCGTGGCGATTCCCTGATTGCCTGGTGAATAGCAAACTCGTAGCAAGTTAGTCGTCAAAACTGCCCGCCATATCGCGGGCAGTTTTCATTTGCGCTGCTGGAATATATGCTGGCAACAAGGCTCGAGTATCTGCGTTCTAAATGGCAATGTTGAAAATATTTTCTTTATGCTATGCTATGCGCACTTTCGGGATTATATGCTGCCGTGCGACGCTTATCTTTTTGATTGAAGTAGAATCTGCTGCTCATGCATTGCGATGATTCAACCGATATCCGCGGCGGATACTTGGGTAGTGTTTGGGAGCCGATGCATCATTGGCGATAGTATTGCTCCCATGTATATTTTGAATTGCAATTTATGATTACTATAAATTGCAATGAGGTAGAAAGTGCTGCAAAATAAATACTGTCGATGGTGCTGCATTGAATCGCGATCGCACAAGGAAGGGAAGTCGGCGCAGACAGTCGGTCCGGCGCGATGTCCGCTCCCTGGATTGAAGACTTACATCATCTGAAGGTCGGGGAAGTCGGGTTTTTGGTAAGAGAATTGTAAAAAACAATCAAATCTCAAGAAAAATCACCTCAGTCGCGTTACAATTGGATAGAATTTAACTGTTCAGTTATATTTTTCAACTCACACAAGGAAATATCATGGATCTGTCCAGCTTATCCCTGTCCGAACTGCGCACCTTGCAGGACGACATCAAGAAGCAAATGAAGAAACGCGAACAGGACGATCTGTCCAAAGCGCGTGAACAAATCCTGGCAATCGCCCAGAGCGTTGGCGTTTCCGTAAAAGATCTGGTTGGTACCGGTATCCGCGCTAAAACCGGCACGGTCGCAGTACGCTATCGCAATCCGGATGATGCGACGCAGCAATGGACTGGCCGTGGCCGTCAACCGAAATGGGTCAAAGAGTGGACCGATTCGGGCAAGTCGCGCGATCTGCTGAAGGTTTGATCCTGAAGGTTTAACAAACCGTTCATTCGGATGCTTGTCCTGTGGAGTAGTACAGGTGTAGTACAAGGCAGCATGCAAGCATCCGGAACTTTCCTGATTAATCGTCTTTGGCCAGGCAGGCAAAGCTGATTCATTCGCTTATCTCCATGGTATTTTCGATAATATCTGTCTTATTCCCGCAGTATTTCTTCCTTTTCCTGTTTTCATCCCATTGCGCTGTGCATTTCCGTTTGCCGCAGGTACCGGCAAAATAAAACCCGGCATATAGCCGGGCTTGGTGGTATTGGCGCAGATCGCTGCGCGTGGTGCCGGATCAGCGGCGGTGCGACTTCATTGCCGCCTGCACTTCGCGCGCGCCGTCGCGGTCGCGTTCCGCTGCCCGCTTGTCGTGCTGTTTCTTGCCTTTTGCCAGGCCGATTTCGCATTTGACGCGGCCGCCCTTGTAGTGCAGGTTGAGCGGCACCAGCGTATAGCCGGAGCGTTCCACCTTGCCGATCAGTTTATCCATTTCCGTGCGGTGCAGCAGCAGCTTGCGCGTGCGTACGGCTTCCGGGTGGATGTGGGTAGAGGCGGTCGGCAGGGCGCTGATATGCGCGCCGAACAGGAAGAGTTCATCGCCGCGGACGACAACGTAGGCTTCCTTGATTTGTACGCGGGCGTCGCGGATGGCTTTGACTTCCCAGCCTTCCAGCACGATGCCGGCTTCGTAGCGATCCTCGATAAAGTAGTCGTGGAAGGCTTTTCTGTTGTCTGCTATGGTCATGAGATGGTAAATGTGCGCGGGTCGGTTAAACTACTGTCTCGCGCAAGCGCGATAAAATCAAATGTATCCAACATCATAGCAAATGGTTCTTCAATGGCAGTAGTACATAAATCAGTTTTTCTCGGCTATAGCGCCGAACAAATGTTCGCGCTGGTGGCGGCGGTGGAGGATTATCCCAAATTCCTGCCCTGGTGCGGTGCGGTCGAGATTCGCGAGCGGGGCGAGAACACGGTCGTCGCCAGCGTGGGCATACATTACCACGGCGTGCGCCAAAGCTTCACCACGTCCAACGAGAACGTGCCGCCGAGCTCCATCAAGATGAAGCTGGTGGACGGTCCTTTCAAGACCCTCGACGGCGTGTGGACCTTCAAGGCCCTGCGCGAAGATGCGTGCAAGATCGAACTGGACCTGCACTACGAGTTTTCCAGCCGCGTGCTCGAGCAGATCATCGGCCCCGTCTTCGGCATGATCGCCAACAGCATGGTCGATTCCTTCTGCAAGCGCGCGGAGACGGTGTATGGCTGAAGTGAGCATCCAGGTGCAAGTCTGCTACGCCTTGCCCGATAGCAGCTTTCTGCGCTCATTGACGGTGGCTGCAGGCGCCACCATCGGGCAGGCGGTGGAGCAGAGCGGCTTGCTGCAGGAAGTCCCCGGCATCGACCTGGTCGTGAATATGGTCGGCATCTATGGCAAGAAGAAGCCGTTGGACACCGTTTTGCGCGAACATGACCGGATCGAGGTGTACCGTCCGCTGCAGGCGGACCCGAAAGAAGCGCGCCGCCGGCGTGCCAGCGGCAAGCCCGCCAAGACCTGACGGGTCTGGGAGAGGGCAGGGCTGCGGCTGGCGGCTGGCCCTGGCGGGACATTTTTTTGCTATTTCCAAATATCTTTTCTATGCTGCAAGGACGGAGGGCGCTTTTTTCTGTATAATCTGCTTTTGCGCCAATAGGAAATGCTATGCGTCTACTTCAAAAAGCACTCACATTCGATGACGTGCTGCTCGTCCCAGCCTACTCCAACGTTCTGCCCGCCGATACGTCCCTCAAAACTCGCCTGACCCGCAATATCACCCTGAATATTCCCTTGCTGTCCGCAGCCATGGATACGGTGACGGAAGCCCGCCTCGCGATCGCGATGGCCCAGGAAGGCGGCATCGGCATCATTCACAAGAATTTGAATCCGAAAGACCAGGCACGTGAAGTGGCCCGCGTGAAGCGTTTCGAAGCCGGCGTGCTGCGCGACCCGATCACGATTCCGCCGGAAATGAAAATCCGCGACGTAATCGCCCTGACGGAACAATACGGCATCAGCGGTTTCCCTGTTGTCAAAGGCAAGGAAGTCGTCGGCATCATCACCAACCGCGATTTGCGCTTTGAGCAGGAACTCGACGCGGAAGCTTCCGCCAAGATGACCCCGCGCGAAAAACTCGTGGTCGTCAAGGAAGACGCCGATACGGCCGAAGCCAAGCGCCTGATGAACAAGCACCGCCTGGAGCGCGTGCTGGTCGTCAACGACGCATTCGAACTGCGCGGTCTGATCACCGTCAAGGATATCCAGAAGTCGACTTCCCACCCGTTCGCGTCGAAAGACAGCCAGGGCAAGCTGCTGGTCGGCGCTGCCGTCGGCGTGGGCGCCAAGGATGAAGAACGCATCGACCTGCTGGTCGCTGCCGGCGTCGATGTGCTGGTGGTCGATACGGCCCACGGCCACTCGCAGGGCATCCTCGACCGCGTACGCTGGATCAAGACCAAGTATCCGCAAGTCGAAGTGATTGGCGGCAATATCGCTACCGCCGCCGCCGCCAAGGCGCTGGTCGAATACGGCGCCGATGCGGTCAAGGTCGGCATCGGTCCTGGCTCGATCTGCACCACGCGTATCGTCGCCGGTGTGGGCGTGCCGCAAATCACGGCCATCTCGAACGTGGCCGAAGCGCTGGAAGGCACGGGCGTGCCATGTATCGCCGACGGCGGTATCCGTTTCTCGGGCGATATCTCGAAAGCGCTGGCCGCTGGCGCTTCGACCGTCATGATGGGGTCCATGTTTGCTGGTACGGAAGAAGCACCGGGCGAAGTGATCCTGTACCAGGGCCGCAGCTACAAATCGTACCGCGGCATGGGTTCGCTGGGCGCGATGTCCGATGGTTCGGCTGACCGTTATTTCCAGGACGCCACCATGAAGGCCGACAAGTTCGTGCCTGAAGGTATCGAAGGTCGCGTGGCCTACAAGGGCAGCGTGCTGGCGATCATCTTCCAACTGGTGGGCGGCGTGCGTCAATCGATGGGTTACTGCGGTTGCGCCACCATCGACGAACTGCGCGAAAAAGCGGAATTCGTGGAAATCACCTCGGCCGGCATGCGCGAGTCGCATGTCCATGATGTGCAGATCACGAAAGAAGCGCCTAACTACCGCTCCGAGTAAGCGTACTGGAGAAACTGTCCATGGCTGCGTTCCAGTGCCTCGCCGTACTGTTCGTACTGTCTTCGGCACTGCGCCTTGCCCTGAACAGTTTTCCAGCTACGCTATTGTGGTAGCGAAAGTCCAGACCGGCGCCCAGTGCGCCGGTTTTGCAATTGACCCTGAATAAAGCTCCGACCATGCACTCTAAAATCCTCATTCTCGATTTCGGTTCCCAAGTCACCCAGTTGATCGCCCGCCGCGTGCGCGATTCCGGCGTGTTTTCCGAAGTCTTCCCGTATGACGTCAGCGATGAATTCGTGCGCAACTATGGCGCCGCCGGCGTGATCCTGTCGGGCAGCCACAATTCCACGCTGGACGGCGATTCGCCGCGCGCACCGCAAGCCGTGTTCGAGCTGGGCGTGCCCGTGCTGGGCATCTGCTACGGTATGCAAACCATGGCGGCCCAGCTGGGCGGCAAGGTAGAAAATGGCCTGGTGCGCGAATTCGGTTACGCCGAAGTGCGCGCCCGCAGCCATACCAAGTTGCTCAACGGCATTGCCGACTTCGTCACCGACGAAGGCCACGGCATGCTGAAAGTGTGGATGAGCCACGGCGACAAGGTGCTGGAAATGCCGCCAGGTTTCAAGCTGATGGGCAACACTCCGAGCTGCCCGATCGCCGCCATGGCCGACGAAGAGCGCCAGTTCTACGGCGTGCAATTCCACCCGGAAGTGACGCACACGGTGCAGGGCAAGGCCATGATCGGCCGCTTCGTGCATGAAATCTGCGGCTGCAAGTCGGACTGGAACATGCCCGACTACATCAGCGAAGCGGTGGAAAAAATCCGCGCGCAAGTCGGTAGCGACGACGTCATCCTGGGCCTGTCCGGCGGCGTCGATTCGTCCGTCGCGGCTGCCCTGATCCACCGCGCCATCGGCGACCAGCTGACCTGCGTCTTCGTCGACCACGGCCTGTTGCGTCTGGACGAAGGCAAGATGGTGATGGACATGTTCGCCAAGAACCTGGGCGTGAAAGTCATCCGCGTCGATGCGGAAGATCAGTTCATGGGCCATTTGGCCGGCGTTACCGATCCCGAGCAAAAGCGCAAGATCATCGGCCGCGAATTCGTCGAAGTCTTCCAGGTCGAATCGGGCAAGCTGGTCAACGCCAAATGGCTGGCGCAAGGCACGATTTACCCGGACGTGATCGAATCGGCCGGCAAGGGCAAGAAAGGCCAGACCATCAAGAGCCACCACAACGTGGGCGGCTTGCCGGACACCATGAAGCTCAAGCTGCTCGAGCCGCTGCGCGAACTGTTCAAGGATGAAGTGCGCAAACTGGGCGTCGCGCTCGGCTTGCCGCATGACATGGTCTACCGCCACCCATTCCCGGGCCCGGGCCTGGGCGTGCGCATCCTCGGCGAAGTCAAGAAAGACTATGCCGATCTGCTGCGCCGCGCCGATGCCATCTTCATCGAAGAGCTGCGCAATACGCCGTACGAGTTCGTCGCTGGCCAGGCCGTCGACCCGGACGCGCTGCCAGCGAACTGGTACGAAGCGACCAGCCAGGCGTTTGCCGTCTTCCTGCCCGTCAAATCGGTGGGCGTGATGGGCGATGGCCGTACCTACGAATACGTGGTGGCCCTGCGCGCCGTGCAAACGCAAGACTTCATGACGGCCCACTGGGCGCACCTGCCGCACAGCTTGCTGGGCAAGGTCTCCAACCGCATCATCAATGAAGTGCGCGGCATCAACCGCGTCGTCTACGATATTTCGGGCAAGCCGCCGGCGACCATCGAATGGGAGTGATGAGCTCGCTTTAACTGTTTGATTTTAAAGTGAAAAATATATGGCCGTTGATAATTCAAAAAGAATTCTCAACGGCCATTTTTTTGATGTGCGTGCGGTTGATCCGTCGCGCCAAGGAAATGCGTGCATTGACGTCTCCACCGCGATCCCAGGTCAATGAATCCAGCCAGTCATCAGGCAGTTTTTGACTTTACAGGTCAGCGCATGGATCACGCTGCGCGTATTTCCCCGTGAGCTGCACTACTCCATCTACCGCGACTTCTCAGCAAGGTAGTGATCCGGTTATTTCTCGCTCTTGCTTGCGGACTCGGCGCAATCCAAGGTTTTTTTGGGGATGGCTTCGAGGCCTTGATGCGCGAGGTCCAGCAGCGCTATTTCTACGGTGCAGCCATTTTGCATGGACAGGCGCTTCACGGCGGAGGCAAGCATGGGGGGAAGTTCCAGAAAATGCAGGATCAGCGCCCCTCCGGCCGGTACTGGCGGGTCGATTTGCGTCCCTCTGGCGATGGGTAACGTCCCATGCATTAACCAGGCGGTGCTGACGTCGAGGGCAGCGGCAATCTTCTCTGCCGCGTCCATAAGCAGTTTGGCTTTGCCTGATTCATAGCGATACAGTTGCGTGGGATTGATGCCCGCCAGTTCGGCAAGCAGCACTTGTGAGATACGAAGATTCTCGCGGCAGCTTTTGAGGCGCTCAGAAACATGGGTGTTGCCAGACATACATATTGCCTTTCAATATATAGCGTTCGTGAATGACCGGCTGTGGTGCAGCTGTCTCCACGGTGATGAAAGGAGCAAGAGCGTTCTGCCAGCCACAGCTTGGTCAACAGCAATGATTTTACCGCCCGGGAGCGGCATGGCGGCATCCCTTGTTTCGTATTTCTTCCGGTCGGCATGGTCAATGTTGAGATCATGTACGGATGCCGGATCTGACCCCGCTCCGCGCAGGGGAGGGAGCTGGACGCAGTTGAGCTTGCTAAGAGGTGGCCTGCGTTGCATGAGCTACCTTGCTTGACCTCGCTCTCAAGTCCTGGATGTCAGCGCTCAGGATGGATGAAATACTGACGAATACGGTTTTTCTTGCGGGAGCATGTGCTTTGCTTCCTCAAATTTCTCTTGGGCGAGCAACGCATGGATTGCATGGGCCAGCGGCGTCACATCCGCCACCCTGGTTATCCATTGATGTACGTAAAGTTCTACCGCCTTTTTGCTGAGGCCGATCTGAATGGCTCTGTGAGATTGCGGCCGCAACAGCAGATCCCGTTCTGGATCCCATTGGATGCGCACGGGCGATGCCTCTTTTTTCGCCGACCATTCGTCCTTGCTCATGGACGTATCCGCGTGGCTCAGGCAGCCGTGCTCCAGTGCCCATTCAAATCCCGCTCGACTGATATCGATCGCCAGTATGCGTTGCTGACCAGCATCTTTGAATCCCCAGCCGGCGCGATACATCATCCATAAGAAAGACGGTTTAATCCACGTCATGCGTTCCATTTTGAATGGGGGCGAAGTAAATGTGCCGTTCGTTAATGCGTCATCTGCGATCACATCCGAATAGGCCTGATAGACACGGATGGTCGATTCGTCGTAGGTGGCCCTGATCTGACGTTCAGGGATGGCTGATGTTGGGTGCTGATCATCTTGCATTGTTACCTTGGTTGAAGCCAGGGAGAATCCCGGCGAGTTTTAACATGACGCTGACAGTGCCGCCCGACTCCTGCGCGTGGCCTAAGCAATCCTTGCTGCCAGCGATACGTCGCCGGTTGATAGCCCATGCCGATGGGCCCATCAGGATGGTCGCAAGGTGGATGGCCTGACTGGCGGAAGTGGAGCGTGGTCAGCTTCGTAAATCTTACACGACCTTGGCCACGTCCCGCTGCATGCGCAGGGTGCGCAGCTTGCCGATCAAGGCGATGGGGAGGCCGGGGGTATTCTTACCCGATCTCAGCCCATAGGGTACGCATCAGTTTCTCAAATGTGTATACGGTTCGACTGACTGTTTTACTCGCGCAGTGAAAAGCGCAAGGTATGGTGATCGGTATGAGTGAACGGGCTTGCCTCTGCCATCCAGTCCGCGACAAATCGGACAGGATGGATATATCCGGTGAGAGTATTTGCGAGGGTAGCAGCAGTTTATTGGTTTGAAAAATGCAGAACTTTAGCTATCTCATTGAGCATCGAGTTGGAGTAAGTTTTTTTTGGAAACTTTGTGTATCGGAATGACTGAGCTAGCTGAAGCCCTGTTTGGCAGGTTTTTTTATGGGCTCATGTCGATGCACCATCGCCTGCTCACCTGTCTTACTAGTGGTAATTGGATAGTTGAAAGGTAGTTACCAAAGAGGTAAAGTTCTCAAGAAATAAATATAGTTGCCCTATAGAAATAATTAATTTATAATTTCATTACGTAAATAATTACCTAAGGCAACATATGCACCTGCGCTTGACGCCATGGTGCGGTGTATTTTTGTTTAGCAGTACTTTGTGTACCGCCGTGTCCGCGCAGACCCGTCCTGAAATTGCACCGCCCCTTCCCAATCTGCCTGGCGCCAGCCAGCGCGACGATGCCAGCCAAGAACTTATCCGCCAGCAAGAACGTGAGCGCCTCCTGCGCCAGCAGCAGGAACGCACTCCCGACGTGCGCCTGCTCGAGACGCCCGCCGCCGCGTCCGCCAACCGCCTGCCTGCGGGCGAATCGCCATGCTTTACGATTGACCAGCTGGTGTTGCGAGGCGAGGACGCCGCGCAATTCCAGTGGGCGCTGGCCGCCGCCGGGCGCGACGACCTGGGCGCGCCGGACTCTGCGCTGGGGCGCTGCCTGGGCACGCAGGCCATCAATGTACTGATGGGCCGGCTGCAGAACGCCATCATCGCGCGCGGCTACGTCACCACGCGCGTGCTGGCCGAACCGCAGGACTTGAGCAAGGGTACGCTGGCCTTGACCTTGATACCGGGTCGCATCCGCCAGATCGGCTTTGCGCCCGGCACGAATCCCCGCGCCACCTGGTGGAATGCCGTGCCGGCGCGCCCTGGCGACTTGCTCAATGTGCGCGATACGGAACAGGCGCTGGAAAACTTCAAGCGCGTGCCGACGGCCGAGGCCGATATCCAGATCATGCCGGCCGAGGGCGGCAATGCGAAGCCGGGCGAGAGCGACCTGCAGATCCAGTGGAAGCAGGGCTTGCCGTTCCGCCTGGCGCTGGGCCTCGACGATGGCGGTTCGCGCTCGACGGGCAAGCTGCAGGGCAGCGTGACCCTGTCGTATGACCATTGGCTGACCCTGAACGACCTGTTTTACCTGAGCCTGAACCAGAACGTCGACGGTGACCGCGACGGCCCGCGCGGCACGGCTGGCATGGTTGCCCACTATTCGATTCCCTACGCCTACTGGCTGCTGGCCTTCACGGTCAGCGACAGCCATTACCACCAGTCCGTGGCCGGCATCAGCCAGGACTACAACTACAGCGGCGCCAGCCAGAATCGCGAAGTGAAACTGTCCCGCCTGGTCTACCGGGATGCGTCGCGCAAGACGACGCTTTCCCTGCGCGGCTGGCAGCGTTCCGCGCAAAACTTCATCGACGACACGGAAGTGGAAGTGCAGCGCCGCCGCATGGCCGGCTGGGAACTGGGCATCGGCCACCGCGAATTCATGGGCCAGGCGACCCTGGACGTGAACCTGCAATACCGGCGCGGCACGGGCGCGATGGAGGCGCTGGCCGCACCCGAGGAAGCGTTTGGCGAGGGTACCTCGCGCATGCGCTTGCTGCTGGCCGACGCGGCCGTGTCGGCGCCGTTCACGCTGGCTGGCCAGCCGCTGCACTACACGGGCAGCTGGCGCACGCAGCACAACCGTACGCCGCTGGTGCCGCAAGACCGCTTCGCCATCGGCGGGCGCTACACGGTGCGCGGCTATGACGGCGAAAGCAGCCTGTCGGCCGAACGGGGCTGGCTGCTGCGCAACGAAGTCGGCGTGCCGCTGGGCAGCAGCGGCCAGCAAGCGTATGTGGGACTCGATCATGGCGAGGTATCCGGGCCGTCCGCGGAATGGCTGATCGCGCGCCGCCTGACGGGCGGCTTCGTCGGCTTGCGGGGGCAATGGCTGGGCGTGCAGTACGACGCCTTTGTCGGCTGGCCCGTGCATAAACCTGAACTCTTCCGCACGGCCAGTCATACGGCCGGTTTCAGCCTGAACGCCAGTTATTGATATTTAGCAATGTAGTTACGTAGTTTTAAAGAATTAAGTCACTAAACGCAGCCATCCGCCAGACGTTTTCCTTTCCCTGTATTTGGCCGCTATTAGGACTTTCATGAACAAGAACCTGTACCGCATCATCTTCAACAAACGCCGTGGCCAATTGATGGTCGTCGCCGAAAACGCTTCCTCGCAAGGCAAGGCGACCAAGGGCGAAGGCAGCTTGATGAATGGAGTGCTTGACGGCGATGGCGGTGGCGGGGTCAATGCCAAATTGCGGCCCCTGGCCTTGGCGATATTTGGCGCGCTGGGCATGGTGAGTTTTGTCGCCGGGCCAGCCATGGGGCAGATCGTGGCCGATCCGAACGCGCCGGGCCGCCAGCGTCCGACCGTGGTGCAAAGCGCGAACGGCGTGACACAGGTCAACATCCAGACGCCGAGCGCGGCGGGCGTGTCGCGCAATACCTACAGCCAGTTCGACGTGACGGCGAATGGCGCCATCCTCAACAACAGCCGCGGCAACGTGCAGACGCAGACGGGCGGCTGGGTGCAAGGCAATCCATGGCTGGCCGGCGGCAGCGCGCGTGTGATATTGAACGAAGTCAACTCGGCCAACCCGAGCCAGCTGCGCGGTTATGTCGAGGTGGCCGGGCAGCGGGCCGAGGTCGTCATCGCCAACCCGGCCGGCGTGGCCATCGACGGCGGCGGTTTCATCAATGCCAGCCGGGTCACGCTGACGACGGGCACGCCGATCCTCAACGGCGGCAACCTGGATGGCTACATGGTGCAGCGCGGCGTGGTCAGCATCAACGGGCGTGGACTGGACACGTCGCTGAGCGACTACACGGCCATCCTGGCGCGCGCCGCACAGATCAATGGCGGCATCTGGGCGCAGGAATTGAAAGTGGTGACGGGCGCGAACCAGATCGATGCGGCGCATGGCGTGGCGGGCGGTATTGCTGGCGTGGGGCCGGCACCTGCCTACGCGCTGGACGTGGCGCAACTGGGCGGCATGTACGCGGGCAAGATCACCCTGATCGGCACGGAAGCGGGCCTGGGCGTGCGCAATGCGGGCGTCTTGGCGGCCACGGCGGGTAATCTGGTGCTGCAATCGAATGGCTGGCTGAGCAATAGCGGCAATATCCAGTCCGCCGGCAGCGGCAGCCAGACGAGCATTGCCGTGACGGGCGACGTGGCCAACAGCGGCACCGTGTATGCGGGTGGCGACAGCCTGGTGCAGGCGCAGGGCAACATTGCCAACAGCGGCGTGATCGCGGCCCAGGGCAATGCCAAGGTGCATGCCACGGGGGCGGCGGCGCGCATCGATGCCACTGCCGGCTCGGTGCTGGCGGCTGGTTTGAATCTGGACAATACCTTGGCCGCCAGCGGCAAGCTGAGCGTTTCTGCTGGCGACACCATTGCCATGCATGGCACGGCCGTGGCTGGCGGCGACAGCAGCCTGGCGGCGCGCCAGCTGGACCTTGCTGGGGCGCAGGTTTCTGGCGGGAACGTTAGCCTGGGCGCCAGCGCCGGCGACCTCGATGCCAGCCGCGCGCAGGTCACTGCCCGCGACCGCCTGCAACTGGACGCTGCGCACACCGTGCGCAGCGATGCGGCGCAACTGGTGGGCCAGCAATTGGGCGTGAACGCGCACGACCTGTCGAACGTGGGCGGCCAGATCATGCAACTGGGCAACAGTGATCTGGCCATCCGCTTGCCGGGTGCACTGGACAATACGCGCGGCGTCATCGCCACGAATAGCCAGGCCTTGCGTCTGCATGCTGCCAGCCTGAGTAATCAGGATGGGCAAATCCAGCATGCGGGCACGGGCGCGCTGGAGATCGGCGCAGCGCAAGTCAACTTGCAGCGCGGCAGCATCCTCAGCAATGGCGCCATGGCGCTGACGGGCGAGCACATCGACCACCGCGATGCGCGCACGGTGGCGGGGCAGCTCAGCATCGACGCTGCTACCCTGGACAACCGGGGTGGCAGCCTGGCGCAGAGCGGCCAGGGCGCGACCGGTGTGCACGTGCGCGGCGGGTTGGATAACCGTGGTGGTGCGCTGGAAAGCAATGGCGCTTTGAGCGTGCAGGCGGGCAATGTACAAAATCAGAAGGGCCGTATCGTCTCGGGCACGGATGTGGCGCTGTCGACAGGCGCGCTGGACAATACCGAGGCGACCCTGGCGGCGGGGCGCACATTGCGCCTCGACAGCGGCGACGTCGACAATACGCGCGGCCAGATCCAGGCAGTGGCGGGCGATGCGGCCTTGACGGTGGCAAAGCTGAACAATACGGCCGGCAGCGTGTTTGCCGGTGGCAACCTTGCCACCCGGGCCAGTGAAGTGCTCAATAGCGGCAACCTGTATGCGGCCGGTAGCCAGGCGCTGCAGGTGAGCGGCGCCGTCAGCAACAGCGGCGTCATTGCCGCGCAAGGCGAGAACCGCATCGACGCCAACCGCATCGACAGCACCGCCGGCAGCTTGCTGGGCGCCGGCATCCGCGCCGACGGCAGTCTGGCCGGCAGCGGCCAGTTGCAACTGACGGCCACGCAAGCGATCGCGGCCCACGGCCAGAACCTGGCCGCCGGCAAGACCAGCATGCATGCTGCCGCCATCGACCTGAGCGGCAGCCAGACGGGCGGCGCGGCCATCGAGTTGCATGCCGGTACTGGCAATATCGTCACCGATAACGCGCTGGTGACGACCACGGGCTTGCTGTCCGTGGCGGCGGACGGCAGCGGCCAGGCGCTGTCGAACGTGCGCGGCACCCTGAGCGCGGGCCAGTTGGATATCACAACGGGATCGCTCGACAACCGCGGCGGCACCTTGATCCAGACGGGCACTGGCGACACGGTATTAACAGGCAGCACCCTGGACAACACGGGCGGACGCATCGCCGTCAACAGCGCCAAGCTGGCGCTGACTGCGGAAACTGTGACTAATCGCGACGGCAGCATCGAGCACGCGGGCACGGGCAGCCTGAGCATCGACGCGGTGCGTTTCGACGACGAACGGGGCAGGGTGACGGGCAATGGTTTAGTTGATATCCAGGCGGAAACGATCGATCACCGTCATGCCGTCACGTCCGGGCAGCAGGTCACCGTGCAGGCCGACAATCTGGACAACCGCGACGGTACCCTGCAGCAGACGGGGCCAGGACAGATGCGCGTGGACGTGGCGCAGACCCTGAACAATACGCGCGGCAACATCGCGGGCAATGGCGGCGTGCAAGTGCAGGCTGCTGTGGTGGACAACAGCAAGGGCCGTATCACGTCCGCTGCCTCGGCGACTATTGTCAGCAAAGGGGCGCTGAACAATACGGATGGCGTGATCGCGGCCACGCAGGCGCTGCAGTTGACGGGTATTGGGTTCGACAACACGCGTGGCGTATTGCAGGCGGACAATTTACATCTTGACGCGGCGACCTTGCTGAACCAGCAAGGCACGGTCAGCGCCGGTTCGGACCTGACGGCGCGCCTCAGCGCAGACTTGAGCAACACCGGTCTGCTGTACGCGGGCCGCAACCAGCAACTGACGGTAGGCGGTGTGCTGAACAACAGCGGTTCCATCGCCTCCGTTGGTAGCACCACTATATCTGCTGCAAAGGTCACCAGCAGCGGCTTGCTCGGCGCCGGTTTGAAAGCGGACGGTAGCCTGGGCACGGCGGGCGATCTCACCATCAACGCGGATGGTGTTTTGCAAGCAAGCGGCCAGAACCTGGCGGCGGGTAGTACTGTGCTGATGGGCGACAATGTGGACTTGTCGGGCAGCCAGACGGGGGCAAGCAACATCGCCATCACCGCGCGCAGCGGCGACGTATTGACGAACAAGGCCGTGATTTCCGCCAGCAATCTGCTGGCTATTACCGTCAATGCGGCCAATGGCCAAGCCTTGGTGAACAGCCAGGGCCAGTTGGTAGGTGGGCAGTTGCAGCTGAACGTGGCGAATGTGAACAACGCCAGCGGCGAGATCGTGCAGACTGGCACAGGCGACACCGTCATCACCACAGGCAAGTTGGACAACACGGCCGGCCGTATCGCCGTCAACAGCGCGAACCTGGCTTTGAACGCCACGGTATTGACGAACATCAATGGCAAGCTGGAGCACGCAGGCGCCGGCATTCTGGCCATCAACGCGGGCCAGTTCAACAACCAGTACGGCAAGATCACGGGCAATGGCAAGCTTGACATCACTGCCGCCGCCTTCGACCACCGCAATGCGACGACGGTGGCCAATCAGCTGACCGTCAACGCCGGCAGCCTGGACAACCGCGCCGGCAGCCTGGCGCAAACGGGTACAGGTTTGATGAGCCTCAATGCCGCCGGCTCGCTGGACAACACGGGCGGCAAGATCGAGGGCAATGGCGACGCGCTGGTGAAGGCAGCAACCTTGCTGAACAGCACGGGCCGCTTCGTGGCGGCGCAGGATGCCACGTTGAATGTAGATCGTCTGGACAATACGGAAGGGATCGTGGCCGCAGGGCGCAACCTGGCATTGAGCGGTGCTGACATCGACAATACCAAGGGCCAGTTGCAGGCCGTGGCCGGCAACGCCACCTTGACCGTGGCGAACTTGAACAATGCGGCAGGCAACGTGTTTGCCGGCGGCAATCTGAGCACCACGCTCGATACCTTGAACAACACGGGCAGCCTGTATGCGGCCGGAAATCAATCCCTGACCGCAACAGGCGCCATCGTCAACACGGGCGTCATCGCGGCGCAGGGCGATACCAGCATCACGGCGAATAGCTTCGACAGCAGTGCGAGCAGCCTGATCGGCGCCGGTATCCAGGCCGATGGCAAGCTGGGCACGGTTGGCGGCCTGACGATCGACACCGCGCAAGCGCTGAATGCACGCGGCCAGATTTTGGCGGCCGGTAATGCCAATCTGACAGGCGCCACGCTCGACATCAGTGGCAGTCAGGCCAGCGCGGCGAACATCGGCTTGACGGCAATAACGGGTGACGTCAGTACAAGCAAGGCGGTGGTGACGACTGCGGGAACGTTAAATGTCACGAGCAATGCCACCTTGCACAACACGGACGGTACTTTGCAGGCGGCCCAGCTCGACCTGTATGTGGCAAACCTGGACAACGCCAAGGGGACGTTGCTGCAAACGGGTACGGGTAACACCGTCATCCAGACCGGCAATCTGGACAACACGGCTGGCCGCATCGCCGTCAACAGCACGAACTTGAATATCGATGCCGCCAAGGTCACGAACCAGGATGGCAAGATCGAGCATGCGGGCACGGGGACGCTGAATGTGCAGGCGGGCGTGCTGGACAACAACAAGGGCCGCATCACATCGGCAGCGGCAGCCTCTGTCATCAGCAAAGGTGTACTGAACAATACCGATGGCGTGATGGCAGCGACTGCCGACTTGCAGGTGGGCGGTATTGCACTGGATAACACCCGAGGCATATTGCAAGCGGACAATTTACGTCTGGATGCCGCTACCTTGCTGAACCAGCAAGGCACGCTCAGCGCCGGCACGGACTTGACGGCGAAAGTGAGCGGTGACCTGAACAACGCTGGCCTGCTGTACGCGGGCCGTAACCAGCAATGGACGGTGGGCGGCGTGCTGAATAACACGGGGTCGATCGCCTCCGTCAACAACACCCATATTTCCGCTGGCAAAGTGACCAGCAGCGGCTTGCTGGGCGCTGGCATCAAGGCGGACGGTAGCCTGGGCACGGCAGGCGATCTGACCATCCATGCCGATGGCGTCTTGCAGGCGACCGGGCAGAACCTGGCGGTGGGCAGCGCTCAGTTGAAAGGTGGATCGGCCGATTTGTCGGGCAGCCAGACTGGCGCAGCAAATATCGCCATCACTGCAAATACTGGCGATGTAGTGACAAACAAGGCGGTGATTTCCGCCAGTAGCGTGCTGGCCATCACGGCCAATGCAAATAACGCCCAGTCACTGGTGAATACCCAGGGCCAGCTGGTAGGTGGACAGTTGCAGCTGAACGTGGCCAACCTGAACAACGCCAGCGGGGAGATCGTGCAGACGGGCACGGGCGATACCGTTATCACCACGGCCAAGCTGGACAACACGGCCGGCCGTATCGCTGTCAACAGCGCGAACCTGGCTTTGAACGCCACGATATTGACGAACATCAATGGCAAGCTGGAGCACGCGGGCGCGGGCATCCTGGCCATCAACGCAGGCCAGTTCAACAACCAGTTCGGCAAGATCACGGGCAACGGTAAAGTGGATCTCACCGCTGCGACCTTGGACCATCGCAATGCCATGACCGTGGCCAATCAGCTGACGGTGACGGCGGGCAGTCTGGACAACCGCAGCGGCAGCCTGGCGCAAACGGGTACAGGTTTGATGAACGTCAATGCGACTGGTTTGTTGGACAATACGGGCGGCAAGATCGAAGGCAATGGCGATGCGCTGGTAAAGGCCACTACCTTGCTGAACAACAAGGGCCGCATCGTGGCGGCGCAGGATGCTGAGCTTGCAGTGGGTAGCCTGGACAATACGGATGGTACGGTGGCTGCCGGCCGCAACCTGGCATTGAGCGGTGCTGACATCGACAATACCAAGGGCCAGTTACAGGCCGTGGCGGGCGATGCGACCTTGAATGTTGCGACCTTGAATAATACGACAGGCAGCGTGTTCGCTGGCGGTAACCTCAGCGCTACGCTCGATACCTTGAATAACAGCGGAAGCCTGTATGCGGCTGGTAACCAGACCTTGACCGCCAGCGGCACCATCATTAACACGGGCGTGATCGCGGCACAAGGCAACACCAGCCTCACGGCAAAGACCCTCGACAGCAGCGCAAGCAGCCTCATCGGCGCCGGCATGCAGGCCGATGGCAAGCTGGGTACGGCTGGTGACTTGACCATCAACACCGCGCAAACGTTGGCTGCACACGGCCAGAACCTGGCGGCGGGCAAGGCGACCCTGACCGGCGCCAGCATCGACATCGGCGGCAGCCAGACCAGCGCGGCGAACATCGGCCTGACGGCCACTCAGGGCGATGTTGCCACGAACAAGGCGGTGGTGATGACGCCAGGCGCGCTCAACATCACGACGAGCGCCACCTTGCACAACATGGACGGTACCTTGCAGGCGGGCCAACTCGACCTGCAAGTGGGCAATCTGGACAACGCCAAGGGCACTATCTTGCAGACGGGCACGGGTGACACGGCCATCGTCACCGGCAATCTGGACAACACAGCAGGCCGCATCGCCGTCAACAGCACGAACTTGAATGTCGATGCCGTCAAGCTCACGAACCAGGATGGCAAGATCGAGCATGCGGGCACGGGGACGCTGAATGTGCAGGCGGGTGTGCTGGACAACAACAAGGGCCGCATCACGTCGTCGGCAGCAGCTTCTGTCATCAGCGAAGGTGTGCTGAACAATACGGATGGCGTGATCGCCGCCACCACCAATCTGCAGGTTGGCGGCACTGCACTGGACAACACGCGCGGCGTATTGCAGGCGGACAATTTACATCTTGAGGTGGCGGCCTTGCTGAACCAGCAGGGGACGGTCAGCGCTGGCATGGACCTGACGGCGAAAGTGAGTGGTGATTTGAATAACGCTGGCCTGCTGTATGCGGGCCGCAACCAGCAACTGACGGTGGGTGGTTTGCTGAACAATAGCGGGTCGATTGCCTCCGTGAATAACACGACGATTACCGCTGGCAAAGTGACCAGCAGCGGCTTGCTGGGTGCCGGCGTGAAAGCGGACGGCAGCCTGGGTACGGCAGGCGACTTGACCATCCATGCCGATGGCGTGTTGCAAGCGAGCGGGCAGAACCTGGCGGCGGGCAGCGCTCAGTTGAAAGGTACATCGGTCGATTTGTCGGATAGCCAGACGGGCGCAGCGAATATCGCCATCACGGCAAATACTGGCGATGTCGTGACGAACAAGGCGGTGATTTCCGCCAGCAACGTGCTGGCCATCACGGCCAACGCGCATAACGCGCAGTCACTGGTAAATACGCAGGGCCAGCTGGTGGCCGGCCAGTTGCAACTGAGCGTGGCCAACCTGAACAACGCCAGCGGGGAGATCGTGCAGACGGGCACGGGCGATACCGTTATCACCACGGCCAAGCTGGACAACACGGCGGGTCGTATCGCCGTCAACAGCGCTAACCTGGCTTTGAACGCCACGGTATTGACGAACATCAATGGCAAGCTGGAGCACGCGGGAGTGGGCGTGCTGGCTATCAACGCGGGCCAGTTCAACAACCAGTTCGGCAAGATTACGGGCAACGGCAAAGTGGACCTCACCGCTGCGACCTTGGACCACCGCAATGCCACCACCGTGGCCAATCAGCTGACGGTGAACGCGGGCAGCCTGGACAACCGTGCCGGCAGCCTGGCGCAAACGGGTACAGGTTTGATGAATGTCAATGCGACTGGTTTGCTGGACAACACGGGCGGCAATATCGAAGGCAATGGCGATGCTCTGGTGAAAGCAGGTACGTTGTTGAACAACAAGGGCCACATCGTGGCGGCACAGGATGCCAAGTTGAACATCGGTAGCCTGGATAACACGGAAGGCACGGTGGCGGCGGGGCGCAATCTGGCATTGACCGGTGGCGATATCGACAATACCAAGGGCCAGTTGCAGGCCGTGGCGGGCGATGCGACCTTGAGCGTTGGCAAGCTGAACAACAACGCGGGCAGCGTGTTTGCCGGCGCCAACCTGAACGCCACCCTGGCGAGCCTGAACAACACCGGCAGCCTGTACGCCGCCGGCAACCAGACCTTGACCGCCAGCGGCGCCATTGTCAACACGGGCGTGATCGCGGCGCAAGGCAACAACAGCATCACTGCAAAGACTATCGACAGCGGCGCAAGCAGCCTGATCGGCGCCGGTATGCAGGCCGATGGCAAGTTGGGCACGGCTGGCGACCTGACCATCAAAACCGCGCAAACGCTGGCCGCGCATGGCCAGAACCTGGCGGCGGGCAATGCCAATCTCACCGGAGCCAATGTGGATCTGTCTGGCAGCCAGACCAGCGCCGCCAACATCGGCCTGACGGCAACCCAGGGCGATGTCAGCACGAACAAGGCGGTGGTGATGACGCCAGGCGCGCTCAACATCACAACGAGCGCCAACCTGCACAACGCGGAAGGCACATTGCAGGCGGGCCAGCTCGACTTGCATGTGGGCAACCTGGACAACACCAAGGGCAGCGTCATCCAGACGGGCTCGGGCGATACCGTCATCCAGACGGGCAAACTGGACAACAGCGCCGGTCGCATCGCCGTCAATAGCGCGAATCTGACCCTGGGCACTGCCAGCTTGACGAATGCGGGCGGCAAGATCGAGCATGCGGGCAGCGGCACCTTGGCCATCACGGCAGCCACCTTGCAGGGCGCAGGCGGCAGCATCATCGGCAATGGCGCCGTCGATCTGAAGGCAGGCTTGTTCGACCACGCCAACGCCACTACCACGGGACGGTCCCTGAACGTGCAGGCCGAGAGCCTGAGCAACCGGGGCGGCCATCTGCTGCAGACGGGCGCGGGGGGTATGACAGTGGCCGTGACCGGCCAACTGGACAACGCAAATGGCGAAATCGCTGGCAACGGCACCTTGTCGGTGCAGACCGGCAGCCTTGACAACACCAAAGGCAAGATCACCTCGGCCACATCCGCCGACATCGCCAGCACTGGCGCGCTCGTCAATACCGATGGCGTGATCGCGGCGGCGACCGATTTGCACTTGGGCGGCGCCATCGACAATACGCGCGGCTTGCTGCAGGCGGGGACCGGCGCCTTGCGCCTGGATGCGGCCAGCCTGCGCAATGCGCAAGGCACGCTCAGCGCGGCCACGGATATCACCGCCAAAGTCGTCGGTGATGTGCTTAACGCTGGCGTGTTGTATGCGGGGCGCAACCAGACTCTGGATATCGGCGGCTTGCTCAGCAATACAGGCTCGCTGGCAGCCCTGGGCAGTACGACAATCACGGCGGGCAGTCTGGGCGGCAACGGGTTATTGGCGGCCGGCATGCGCGCCGATGGCAGCTTTGCCGCGGCCGGTGACCTGACCGTGACGGCCCGTGGTGCCATGCAAGCTGGCGGCCAGAACATGGCGGCCGGTCAGCTGCAGCTGACGGGCGCATCGGTCGACGCGGGCGGCAGCCAGACCAGCGCGACGAATATCGGTTTGACTGCCTTGACGGGCAATGTGACGACCAGCAAGGCGGTCGTGTCGACGAATGGTCTATTGAGCATCACGGCGAATGCCGCCAACGGGCAGGCACTGGTCAACCAGGGCGGCAGCTTGAGCGCTGGGCAATTGGCCCTGCGCGTTGCCAACCTGGACAACGCCAAAGGCACCTTGATACAGACGGGTGCTGGCGACACGCTCATCGAAACAGGCAAGCTGGACAATACGGGCGGGCGCATCGCCGTCAACAGCGCCAACCTGCGCCTGCAGGGGGGCGACTTGACGAATATCGACGGCAAGATCGAGCATGCCGGCAAGGGCGTGCTGGAGATCCGTGCAACGAATCTGTACGGCCAGCGGGGCCAGCTGACGGGCAATGGCGCGTTGCAGGTGGCGGCCAATTACATCGATCACCGCAACGCCAGCCTGCTGGCGCAGCAGGTGAACGTCTCCGCCGGCATCCTCGACAATCGCCAGGGACAGATCACGCAGCTGGGCACGAGCGCGGCAACAGTGCTGGCCAGCACGCGCCTGGACAATAGCGGCGGCAAGATTGAAGCGAACGGCAATGTGCGCGTGGAAACGGGCGAGTTGCTCAATGAGCATGGCCGTATTGCGTCTGCGCAAGATGTCAATGTGGTGGCGACGGGCAAGCTGGACAATACTAGCGGCGTGATCATTGCCGGGCGCGACCTGACGTTGGCCGGTGGCAAGGTGGACAATACACTGGGTCAGCTGCAGGCGGCGGGCGGCAATGCGCAATTGACGATGGACGAGCTGCTCAACGCACAGGGCAGTATCGTTGCCAGCGGCAATCTGACGACGACGGCGGGCAGCGTGCGCAACAGCGGCAGCCTGTTTGCCGGCACAGAACAAACGCTCACCGTGACGGGCGCGCTGGAAAATGCCGGCGTGATCCTGGCCCAGGGCAACAACACGATCAGTGCCAACAGCGTCAACAGCGGCGCGGCCAGCCTGATCGGCGCGGGCGTGAAAGCCGATGGCAGCCTGCAGACGAGCGGCAACTTGCAGGTCACGGCACAACAGGCATTGGGAGCGCATGGGCAAGTGTTGGCGGCAGGCAATGCCGTCCTGCGCGGCGGCAGTGTCGACCTCGGCGGCAGCCGCAGCAGCGCCGGCAATATCAGCCTGACGGCGACAAGCGGTGATGTCAGCACCAGCGGTGCCGTGGTCACTACGCCGGGCGCCTTGACGATTACATCTGGACAGGCAAGCTGGAACAACCAGCGCGGCGACATCAGCGCCGGCCAACTTGCCGTCACAGCCGGCAACCTGAACAACCAGCAAGGCAGCATCGTACAGACGGGTGCCGGCAATACGGCCATCGACTTGACATCGCCAGCAGGCGTGCTGGACAACACGGGCGGGCGCATCGCCGTCAACAGCGCGAACCTGGGCCTGAAAGCGGGTACGCTGACGAATACGGATGGCAAGATCGAACACGCGGGCAGCGGTACCTTGAGCCTGCAAGCCGCGCAGTTGAACGACCTGCGCGGACAGATCACGGGCAATGGCGCCCTGGTCGTCACGGCCGGCGCCATTGACCACCGCAACGCCAGTACCATCGCGCAACAAGTGAGCGTGACGGGCACGACCCTGGACAATGCGGGCGGCAACCTGACGCAGCTGGGCAAGGGCGACACCAGCATTCAATTGACGACCAGCCTGGACAATCGCGGCGGCACGATTGCCAGCAACGGCAACACGACGATTGTTGCACCGACCCTCAACAATCAGGGCGGCAAGCTGCAGGCGGCCGGCACGTCCAACCTGACGGTGACTGCAAGCAATGTGCTCGACAACCGCCATGGCGGCGCCATCGCCGGCGGCGGCAATGTCGTGCTGGGTGCCGGAAATCTGCTAAACCAGGGCGGCAGCGCCACGGCGGGCGGGCAGCTGAATGCAAATGTGGTGCAGGCATTGAACAATGCGGGCGGCTTGCTGGCCGCCACGGGCAATATGACCGTGAACGCGGCTAGCGTCGACAACAGCGCCGGGGGTAAGCTGGCCTCGGTACAAGGCCTGTTGGCGGTCACGTCCACGGGCGCCACCGTCAACAATGGCGGCACTCTGCAAGCGGGCGGCGATATCATCCTGCGCAATGGCGGCCTGTGGAACGGGCAAGGCACCATTGCCGGCGCGAACGTCACGCTCGACACGCATGGCCAGGTCTTCAACAATACGCAGGGCACCCTGGTGGGCGCAGGCACCGTCAACTTGCAGACGGGCATCCTGGACAACGATGGCGGCTTGCTGCAATCGGGCGGCGCCATGACCATCGACACGCACGGCAACGCTTTACTCAACACCAATGCGGGCGCGTACGCCGTGCGCCATCCGGGCAGCGCGGGCGGCATCAGCAGCGGCGCAGGATTGACTCTGCAAACGGGCAGCTGGAACAATGCGGGCGGCTATCTGGGCGTGGCCGGCAACATCATGGGCAGCGTGGGCCAGCTGGATAACCGTGGCGGCCAGCTCGTCGGCAAGTCGGCGCTGGACCTGACCCTGAGCGGCTTGCAAAACCAGGGCGGGCAAATCCAGGTGCTGGGCAATATCGGCCTGAACGCGGGTGGCGGCAGTATTAATAACCAGCAAGGCTTGATCCGCTCCGGCGCAGCCGTCACGCTGACGGGCGGCGCGATCGACAATGCCAGCACCCTGGGCGCGAACCAGGGCATCGAAGGCATCCATGTGACCCTGAACAGTGCCAATGTCAGCAATGTGCAGGGCGCGGTGCGCGCCGATGGCAACCTGGCGATCAACAGTGCAGGCATTATCAACAACACCCTGGGCATGCTCAGCGCCGGCAGCACGCTGGCGCTGCAGGACACGGGCCCTGGCCGGGGACTGGCCGTGACCAACTCGGGCGGCACCATTATCGGCGGCCAGCGCACCGATATCCGCGCGGGCAGCCTGAGCGGCGATGGCAAGGTGCTGTCGCAGAAGGATATGGCGCTGGACCTGGCCGGCAACTTTACGCTGAACGCAGGCGCCGAGATCATGGCCAACGGCAATGCGGATATCACCATCGGCGGGCAGTTGGCCAATGCCGGGAAAATCCAGGCGCTCAGCATGCTGACCCTGGGCGCGGCCAATTTCGACAATGCCAGCACGGGCGACATCAATGCGGGCACGACGCGCGTCAACGTCGGCGGCGTGCTGAACAACCGGGGCGTGATCGACGGCATCAGCACGCAACTGAACGTGGGCACGCTGAACAACGTCGGCACGGGCCGCATCTATGGCGACCATCTGAGCATAGCAGGCGGCACCGTCAACAATAACGTGGAAGGCGGCGTGGCGGCCACCATCGCGGCGCGCGAGCGGCTCGATATCGGCGTCACCACACTCAACAACCGCGAGCACGGCCTGATCTTCAGTGGCGGTGACATGGCCATCGGTGGCTACCTGGACGGCAACCGCATCGCCACGGGCTGGGCGGGAACGGTGACGAATGCCAGCGCGACGATCGAGGCGCTGGGGAGCTTGAACCTGGGTGCGAGTCAGGTGAATGTACTCAATAACCATCTGGTTTTTGAGGAAGGGCGGATGACGACGGAGACGATATCTGAGTATCAAGGAAAAGGAAGTGATATCTGGTATACAGAGGGCACGTTAGGTTTGGATATTTTTGCTCTTCCAGACGACCCCAAGGATACTAGCTTATTTATGAATGCACCTGATGGCAGGGGCTATTCCGTTTTCACAAAGCGTGAACTGACTCGCACAAGCTATGAGAGTGTTGTCGTTAGTTCTGATCCAGGGAGAATTATTGCAAGCAATAATTTGAAAATTAGCTCAAGTGCCATTGTGAATGACAATAGTCATATCATTGCAGGTGGTACTTTGGATATGGATAGGGCGATTCTCAATAATAAGACGACGAAGGGGCAGAAAACTGTACATGAGAAAGGAAAAATGACAGTTTTCAAACCGGTTATTGGATTTGAGCATAGAACAGTGACGGCGAAAATTGATACACCCATAGACCGGACTGTAACTGAGCCCTCCAGTTCTGCCAGCACATCACGCAATGAAGGAAATGCCAATACCGGCGGCCAGGGCACAAAACCAGGCAGTGCCGTCAAAAACGGCGTTGGTGGTGCGGCGGAACGCATAGGCGGTGCGGAAACGCATGTGCGCACTTCGGCTTTTTCTACGGAGGCAACAGAAATCCGGAAAGCCGATGTCAGCGGTCAAGGAACTAATCGTGTCGATGGCGGCAGTGTTGTCCAAAAGACTGACCGCGCTGGCAATCCCGTCACCGATGCGGCTGTTGGCGTCACGCCAGGCAGCAAGCTTGATGGCGCGACAGGCATCGCTGCAGATACAGGGACGTCACTGAACCACGTGTCGACAGGCGCGGCAGGTAGCGTTGCCGCACAGGGCGCCGCCACGGTGTCGGGCGCTCATGGTGCGACGGGCAGCACGCGTACGGGTGATGCGGCCCGTACTGTTGCCGTTGACACGGTATCCGGCGCTCACGTTGCTGCGGCCAGCGGTGCCGGCCAGCATGGCGCAGGCGTTGATGCGGCCTTGCTGTCTCGCTCGTCTGTGGGGGCGGTCACGGCCGTGTCGAGCGGCAAGGGGCCGGGCGGCGCGGCCCATGGTGGCGTCCTTGGCCAAGCTGGAGAGCTTGGGGCGGTGAATGCTGCCCAGTTGAGTGGCATTGCCGGCAGCCACGCCAGCTCGCATACAGGCCTTGGTCCCGTCGCCGGGGCCGGCATTGCGGCAGATCAAGTGCAGGGCAAGGGCGGACCGGGCGGTATTGCCGATGCCGCCAAGCTTGGCCGGGCCGGCGAAATTGCAACGCTGGCGCCGACTGCGCTGGCCGGTGTCAACGGCGCGCAAGCAAGCACCGGAACCGGATTGAATCCGCTGAAAGACGTGGCTATCGCAGCCTCGACAGGCAGTGCGGCACACGCTGGCGCCGTCGGTGGAGTGGGGCAGGTGCGCATGAATGGCATTACCCAGGTGAAACTGGGCAACCCATCCACGCGTGCCCAAGTGGTGCGGACCACGGGGTCATCGCTGCAGATTCCGAACGCCAGCCTGTATAAGGTGAGCTCTGCGCCATCGTCCCGCTATCTGGTGGAAACCGACCCCCGCTTTGCCAGCTACCGCGAATGGACGGGTTCCGACTATCTGCTCAACCAGGTAAAAAACGATCCCTCCGTGACGCAAAAGCGCCTGGGCGACGGTTTTTATGAGCAGCGCCTGGTGCGCGAGCAAGTCGCAGAGTTGACAGGGCAGCGTTTCGTCGGCGATTACACCAGTGACGAACAGCAGTACAAGGCACTGATGGATCAAGGTGTCGCGTTTGCCAAGCAATGGGACCTTCGTCCCGGTATTGCGCTGACAGCGGAGCAAATGGCGGGGCTGACCAGCGATATCGTCTGGCTGGTGGAGCAGGACGTCGTGCTGGCCGACGGCAGTACGCAAAAAGTGCTGGCGCCGCAAGTGTATGTGCGCGTGCGTGAGGGCGATATCGATGGCCAGGGCGGATTGTTGGCCGGCAAGGAAGTCAATCTGAATCTCGAAGGCGATTTGACCAATAGCGGTACGATCGCCGGACGCACGATCGTCAAGCTGAATGCCGAAAATATCGACAACCTGGGCGGGCGCATTACTGGCGACGCCATTTCGGCCCATGCCAGGAATGACCTGAACAACATCAGCGGCACCATTTCTGCCAATAGCGAGCTGCAAGTCAGTGCGGGAAGGGATATCAACGTGAAGACGTCCACGCTGACGTCCAGCGGCGGCGATGGCAAAAACAGCTTCAGTCGTACCACCCTGGATAATCTGGCGGGCCTGTATGTCACAGGCAATGGCACGGCCGGCAGCGGCAATCTGCTGGTATCTGCGGGGCGCGACGTGACTATCGCGGGTGCATCCGTCGTGAATACGGATGCCGGTGGCGGCATTGGCATCGCAGCTGGCCGTGATATTGCCGTCACGACAGTGAACAGCGGTAGTGAGTTCACGTTGGCAGGTCCTGGGAAGCGGCATATGACCGATACGTCCAGCAAAGAAACCGCCAGCACGATTGCATCTGCCGGCGATATTCGCCTGAGTGCCGGTGACAATATCCAGCTGAAAGCGGCAAATGTCCAGGCAGCGGAAACGCTGCAGCTGTCTGCGGAACGCAATATCGACATTTCTACGGCACGGGATACAGAAACGCGTCAAAGCTGGTATGGCAACAGCTCGACCAAAGGCACTAGCCAAGGCAGCGAGCTGGGCGGCAAGCAGATCGTCATGCTGGCCGGCAATGACATTAATAATACTGGCGGCCAGGTGATCGCGACAGACAAGCTCATTGCAAGCGCGGGACGAGACATCAACATCGTCACGACCACTGTCAGCAACGCCAGTTCTAAATGGGCAGGCAACAGCGAGACCAGCACCGTCGTCGACAAGGTGGCGGGCCTGTATGTGACCGG
Source organism: Janthinobacterium sp. SUN176 (assembly GCF_030587335.1). Taxonomy (NCBI): domain Bacteria; kingdom Pseudomonadati; phylum Pseudomonadota; class Betaproteobacteria; order Burkholderiales; family Oxalobacteraceae; genus Janthinobacterium; species Janthinobacterium sp. SUN176. The sequence goes on from NZ_JAPWIA010000001.1 coordinate 1,075,093, forward strand.
CACGGGTGAAGGCAATACGCTGGTCGCCCAGGCGGGCCGTGATATGACGCTGACCGGTGGCGTCATCGCCAATGCGGGCGCAAATGGCCAGACCAGCTTGGTCGCAGGTAATAACCTGACTCTCAATACCGTCACCGTCGCCTCGACGCACGACCAAGTGCGCAACGCGGACAATTACCGCAAAGAAAGCAAGACAGGCGAAGTGGGCAGCCAGATCATGGGTGCCGGCAACGTCAATTTGCAGGCGGGCCATGATCTGACGGCGCGCGCGGCCGATGTGCAGGCGGGCGGGGCGCTGGGATTGGTGGCGGGCAATGACATCAGCCTGGTGAATGGTTTCCAGAACGAAGTGACCGATGTTGCCAGCAAATCGACGAAGAAGGGTTTCTGGAACAAGACTACCACCACCAAACATGATGTGGTCGATACCACCACGGCCATCGGCACTTCGCTTGGCGGCAGCAGCGTGACGGTGCAGGCCGGGCATGATCTGCAAGTTACGGGTTCGAGTATCTTGAGCGACGATGCGACGCGATTACTCGCAGGTAACAACATCACGATCGATGCGGCCACCAATACGGTATACGAACTGCATCACACGAGTACCAAGAAAAGCGGTTTCATGAGCAGTGGCGGCATTGGCTTCAGCTATGGCACCAAGACCACGACGGTGGATCAGGAGCGGGACGCCACCTTGCAAAGCGGCGAGGCGCGCAGTTCGATCGGCGCCACAGGCGGTGCATTGACGATGGTTGCCGGCAATAACGTGACGATAGGCGGCAGCGATATTCTTGCCGCCACCGATCTCGATATCATCGGCAAGAGCGTCACCATCAAGCCGGGCCAGGACAATGAGAAGGGCAAGTTTGAAGTCAAGACGACGCAGGATGGTTTGACCCTGGCTCTGGGCGGCAGCGTGATCAGCGCCATCCAGACCCTGCAAACCATGAGCACGGCGGCCAGCACGGCCAAGGATGGCCGTGTCACAGCGATGGCGGCGGCCACGGCGGCCATGGCCGCCAAGGACGCTGCCAAGGACATGATGAAGGAAGGCGGTCCAAGCATCAGCATCAGCCTGACGGCGGGCCATTCGGAAAGCATCCAGACGCAAAATACGGCTAGCACCACGCATAGCGGCAGCGTGTTGACAGGCAACAATATCAACATCACGGCCCTGGGCGGCGGCAAGGATAGCAACATCAATATCCTGGGCAGCGACCTGAACGCGAAGAATGATATCCGCCTGCATGCCGACAATAACGTCAATCTGCTGGCCGCGCAGGATACGGAAAGCCAGCACAGCAAGAGCTCAAGTATCAGCGCTTCCGTCGGCGTGAAGGCGATCGTGAGCACACAAGGCACCTCGTTCGGCTTCACGGCCAGCGTCAGCGGCAGCAAGGGGCATGAGGACGGTGACGGCACGACGCAACTCAATACGCATGTGAATGCGGGCGACAAGCTGGTGATCAGTAGCGGTGGCGATACCAACATCAAGGGCGCCGTGGCCAGCGCCAACCAGGTGATTGCCGACATCAAGGGCAATCTGAACCTGGAAAGCTTGCAAGACCTGGCCAAGTTCGACAGCAAGAGCCAGAGCATTTCCGCCAGCGGTACGGTGGGCATTGGTGCCAGCTTCAGCGGCAGCTATAGCCAGAGCAACATGCACAACGACTATGCCAGCGTACAGGAGCAAAGCGGCATCAGGGCAGGCAACGGCGGCTTCCAGATCAAGGTGGGCGGCAATACGGACTTGAAGGGAGCCGTCATCAGTGCCACGGAGGCGGGCAAGCTGAACAGCAGTTTGATCACCGCGACCCTGACGCATAGCGACATTGCCAACCATGCGATATCGAAGGGTAGCAGTGTGGGTGTTTCGGGCGGTTTTTCGGTAGCGGGCAAGGAGACCGAAGAGAATAAGAATTTGACCAATGTTGGCGGTAAAGGCGGCACCACCGCAGGCCTGCCTGCCATTGTCGCGCTCAGCGAGAACGCTAGTAGTACTACGCGTAGCGGCATCAGTGGCGGCACTCTGGTCATCACCGATGATGCGGCTCAGCGTGCAGCGACGGGCAAGGGAGCGGATGAAGCTATCTCCGATCTGAACCGCGATGTAACGACTGGAGTGGATTCCAGCGGTAAGATTGGCAATAATTTTGACAAGGCAGCGCTGCAGGCGACGATGGAGGTGACGGCGGCGTTTGCGGCAGCTGCTGCAGAGAAGCTGGGGACCTATGCTTCCGATAAGCTGAAAGAAGCGACTGCATTGGCAGATGAAGCATATAAGCTTCGAGAAACCGATCCTGAAAGAAGCGCAGAGTTAACGCGTCAAAGTGTTGAGTTAACAGAGAATTGGAAAGAGGATGGACTCGCGCGTGTTGCCTTGCACACGGCAATTGGCGGGCTTGCCGGTGGCGCCAATGGTGCTTTGGGCGCAGGCGCGGCGGCGTTGTCGACTGATAGCATCGCTAAGGAGCTGAAGCAACTTGATATGCCTGAAACGCTGCGTGATGCGTTGACGCTGGCGGCGGGTGCTGCGGTGGGCGCCGCTGCTGGTGGGGCGACGGGAGCGGCGACCGCGGCAAATGAGGTGGCGAATAATTATCTGAAACACAAAGAAATTCTCGAACTTAGCGCCATATCAAAAGCATGTTCCAAGGATCCGAAAGGGAGTGGCTGTGATAAAGAAAGAGAAAAGCAGTTGCAAGCAAGCAGTGCTGAGCGGGATGCGAAGCTGGAGAGTTGTAAGTCAGATACAAGTGCCCAATGTCAGGCACTCAGAACGGAGCTTCGTTTGGCTGTTGATGAAATCGACAGGCTAGGTGGTGGGTATCGTGATAGCGTATATTTGCAGGAGAAAAAAAATGCGAAGGCAGAATTATTTGGAAAGAATATTTCCGATACATATAGAATAAAAGCCACAAGTTATCGTGAAATGAGTGAGGTAAAATTACCTTTTTTAATTGCATTGATTAATGATCCTCGCCCTGAATATGCCGCTGTCGCTACACAACTTGAACGTTATGCAAAAGCAGCAGAGGGGGATAAGAGAGCAATTGCGGAAACAATAATTATTGATGTCATTGCACCAATCGCAGGTGGAAAAGCTATTGCGAGTAATAATCGTGGCCCGAAGCCGGGGCAGGGCAGGGAGGTATTTCAGGCCGAAGCTGTATTAGAGACGAAACCTGCAACCGTTGGAGTCCGACCTCATGTTCCAGTGGGAGATGAGCCTTATGCTGGTGCTAAAGGAATTTCAGATGGAGGAATGGCCCATCCAGTATCGGTGGTGCAGAGTCGGCCAAGTATAGATATTTCAAGCGGGCAAAACATAACAGATCGTGGGACGTTGTTGAATTTATATCCAGATCATGCAGTAGTAGCTCAATTTCCTGTGAGGAATTTATTGCAAGACGAAAGTGGACGTTATTGGTTGAAAAGTCCTGAAGGTAAAAAAATAACACCATCTGGATCGTATGATTTTGTTACTTTGCCGAATGGTGAAATTAAAGTGACAAGGCCAAATAGCAATCCCGATTTCTCCACGCACCTTGGTTTAAGTGGTGGAGGTGAGGTTAATTTTGCTGGATCCATTCGGTTCTTTAATAATATGGGGCCTAATCGAGGTGCAATTAGCAACTGGACAGACAGATCTGGTCATTATAAACCTCCAGCTACGTTGATTGATAATGCTGGATTGCCAAAAAATGTATTTAACTCCAAAGGGGGAAGGTAAAAATGGGTAATGATGTGAAAAATGAAATTGCCAATCTTAGAAAAATTCCAACTGACGAGGCGGTAGATTGGTTGTTGTTGAATTATTCTGTGGAGAATCCTGATTATTGGAAGGCCTTGCAAATAATTCCGCATTTGTCATGGCGCAGGGGGGATCAGATTCGTTTGGCAAAACATTATCTAAAAAAAATTCCTTTTGCTAATGGGAAAGTTTATGATATTTTCTTGTCTATTATGTCATTTAAGGTCTTTATAAAGGTCATGGAGGAGAAGCTTCCTATTAAAGGAGAAAATATTGAATTGTTGTTGTATTACCTAATTCCTGCTTTGGAACGTTATGCAAAAACGGATGATGAATATGAGTTGCTACATTCTTTTGTTTTGAAAATTAGGGAAGGCGATATTTAGAAACGTAATCGGTACAAGGGGTGGGATCAGATACCAATCCACCCAAGTTAAGTATAGATGTCCTCAAACTGTCTTGTAAGTCATGTATTTATGGGGTTTTTAAGCACACAGGGCCAGGGTCAGGTCCGCCATTTGTACATGATCTCCGCTTTAGTCATCTCTATTTGCGGCAAGTTGCGCTTTATTAATTGCCGATACGGCCCGACTGACTGTCTTGCTTGAGACGTGAAAAGCGGCGGTAGTGTGGGACAGGGTAAAAGCGGCAGACAGATAAGCTCGTCCCATTGCCTCGTCTCTGTCGCTATAGCGGGCTTGATATGGCGTTAATGACAGGGTGACAGCGCGGCGCTGAAGATCGGCGTATCCTTAAATTTATCGTGCGCTTTGATTGCTGCTGTGCTGAGATGAACGCGTTGTCGCGACAAACCGGCAATAGCGGATTTTGCTGGTGAGGGTATTTTTGAGGGTATCGGTAACTGAATGGTTTGGAAGACACTGAAAAATCAAGCGCTTAGCCATCTCATTGACTATCAAATGGGAATAGTCACTCATTCGGCAGCGTCGGCTATGCCGTCTGTCCCAAGCTGGCCAGGCGGCCCAGGGTTTCCTGCGCATTCATGCTCTTGGCCAGCGAGGCGGCGGTCATGCCCCGGCTGTCCACGGCATCGATGCGGGCGCCGTGTTGCAGCAGCAGGTCGAGAATGGCTAGGCGGTTGAACATGGCGGCCATCATCAAGGGGGTCTTGCCATCCGGACTGCTGCCTTCCACCTTGGCGCCGTGCCGGAGCAGCAGTTCGGCGATGTCCAGGTAACCCTTGTAGGCGACGCCGGCCAGCGGCGTCTGGCCCTGGTCGTTGGGGACGTTGGCGTCGGCGCCCGCTGCGAGCAGCAGGCGCGACGTTTCCAGGTGGCCATGGTAGCTGGCCAGCATGATCAGGCTGTCGCCTTTTTCATTGCGAAAGTTCACTGGCACGCCCTGAGCCACCATGGCGCCCAGTTGCTGCGTATCACCTTCGCGCACCAGGGCGAACAGGCCCTGGATGAATTCCAGCGTTTCCGCATCCATCGTTGCCGGGATTTTTCGTGCATCGGTGTTCATCGTTTTCTTTCCGCGAAGGTGGGCTATGCCTGCAGTGTAAATGGATGTTGAAGCATTGGCCCGGAAGTTTCAATTGTACGATCCGTCTCCGCATTTGAGGTAAGTGCGGCAGGTGCTCTGCTTGTAAATTTCCATTATTAAACTATATTGGAAAATGATGTGATTTTTATATTGTGTCAGTTATTCCAATTCGGAAATTTAATACTTCCAGAAATTCCAAAGGAGGGGCGGGTCATGAGTGCGATGTTAGAAAAGAAATCCTTGGATAAGCCGGACGAAGTCCGCCCATTCAAGGACGGAGCCGGCCGGATGGCTGTCTTTACGCTTGGCGAACAGACCATGGGGCGCGGCGAATTTGAGCCTGGCTGGCGTTGGAGTCTGCACGTAAAACCGATTGCAGGAACCGATTCGTGCCAGGCAGCTCATACCGGCATGGTCCTTGAGGGACGGATGGTGGTAAGGATGAATGATGGCGCCGAAATGGAATATGGCCCGGGTGACGTCTTCTATATGCCACCAGGGCACGACGCCTGGGTAGTTGGAAACCAGCGTTGTGTACTGTTCGATGTAACCGGCGTCGCAAAGTATGCCAAACCGCAATAAGCGGGGCCAATGCATGTGCGAGACAGTCGCTTACGCACCCGCCGCCAGCGCCTTTTGCCGTGCGGCCAGCGCCGCGCCGATGAAGAGGGCGATGGCCGAGGCGATCAAGCCCCGTTCCAGGCCGGCCGGGCCGTCGGCGATCCAGCCGACAACGATGGGGCCGACGATCTGGCCCAGCGCGAATACCGTCGTGTAGGCGCTGATGCCGGCCGTCCAGGATTGTTGCGGCAGGTTATGCCGCACCAGGGCCGTGGTCGACGCCACGACCGACAGGAACACGGCGCCGAAGACGAGTCCGGAGAGGAACACGACGGGGACAAAGCTCGTCAGCGCGGGCAGGATGGTCGCCGCGCCCAGCACGCCATTCAATATCGCCAGCGATTCGCCGCCCTTGTAACGGTCCAGCATGCGCGCCCAGATGCGCGACGACGCCACCACCGCCAGGCCCAATACCGTGTAGAACACCGTGATCAAGGTGGGCGGCATGCCTTGCTGCTTGAGCAGGGCGATGACGAAGGTCATGTAGCCGATGTAGCCGACGCCGAACATGAAGTAGCCGGCCAGGCTGGGGGAAAAGTCGCGCCAGGCGAAGCGCCGCGGCGTGTCGACGGCACGCGGCGCTTCGCCGATGGCTTTTGCCGGCAAGGCCATGACGGCGGTGGCGAGCAGGCAGGCGATGCCCAGTGCCAGCCACGGCCATTGCCAGGCATGAGCGGCGCCGTGCTGCTGGGCGGACGCCAATGCGGCCGGCACCAGCAGGGCCGACAGCGCGATGCCGAATCCCGTGCCGCCGTAATACAGGCCGATGTAGAAGCCGGCGCGCTGGCTGTGTATGGAGCCGAGCCGCGCCGCCAGCACGCCGCCGGCGATGAAGATGAAGGCGCTTGCCACGCCCGCGCACACGCGCTGCAGGAACAGGGTGGCCGTATCGCTGACGAGGCCCGACATCAGCATGAAGATGCTGGCCAGCACGGAACCGACGATCAGCAAGCGCCACACGCCCAGGCGGCGCATCAGGGCCGGCGTGGCCAGGGCGCCGAGAAAATAGCCGAGCGCATTGAAGGTGTTCATGGCCCCTGCCAGCAGGTAGGACCAGCCCAGGTCGGCGCGCATGGGCGGCAGCAGCAAGCCATAGGAAAAGCGCGACAGGCCCAGGGCGACGGCCGCGCCCAGCGAGAGCGCCAGCGCCGTGGCCAGCGGATGGGCCGGGGAATGATCGTGTATCGGCATGGCCAGGAGACCCGTCCAGGTGGAAAACGTGGAGTTGGCGCCGGAGTGGGGCGGGCCGGCGGGCGAAGTCCGAGAGGGACAGTGGCACAGGGCGCTGACGGCGCGCTTTTTTACTACTAAGTTAATGAATCGGCCCCAGGAAGTCAAGCAGGGCCGCGCCTGAGTAGCGCCGGCAATCATGCAATCCTTGCCATCGTTACTTTTGGAGAGAATTGTGAGACATGCAATACCATATAATTGCCATTAGGAAATTAACTTGCCAAAAATCAATTTCGCAGGTTGCTCCTGATCCTCCATATCATAAGGGCACTATGAACAAGAATAAACCCGGCGCGTTGTTGATTGCAGCGCTGATTGGCGCGGCGTTGGCTGGTTGCGCTTCCGAATCCTCGCAAGCTTTGGCTGTCCCCACGGTTGCCAGCGCAGCCCGTCCCTACGTTGGTCCACGCACCCTGATCGCTGTCGGCAAATTCGACAACCGCTCGAACTTCATGCGCGGCATCTTTTCCGATGGCGTCGACCGCCTGGGCAGCCAGTCGAAAACGATCCTGATTGCGCACCTGCAGACGTCCAACCGTTTCAATGTGCTCGACCGCGACAACATGGCGGAACTCAAGCAGGAAGCCGAGTTCAAGAAGCAGGGCCAGAATATCAAGGGCGCGGATTTCGTCGTCACGGGCGACGTGACCGAATTCGGCCGCAAGGAAGTTGGCGACAAGCAATTGTTCGGCATCATGGGCCGCGGCAAGACGCAAGTGGCATATGCCAAGGTCACCTTGAACGTCGTCAACATCGCTACGTCGGAAGTCGTGTTTTCGGCCGCCGGCGCCGGTGAATACAGCCTGTCGAACCGCGAAGTGCTGGGTTTTGGCGGCACAGCCAGCTATGACGCCACCCTCAACGGCAAGGTGCTGGACCTGGCAATGCGCGAAGCGGTCGAGCGCCTGGTGGCTGGTGTCGAAGCGGGCGCAATGCGCAAACAATAAGGTATCCCATGAAAACAATGATGAACAAGGGCGCAGCCCTGCTGGCGCTGCTCGCCTGTGCCGCCCTGACCGGTTGCGCCACGCAATCGAAGACCCTGTACCAATGGGAAGGCTACCAGCCGCAAGTGTACGAATACCTGAAGGGTGAAAGCCCGGAACAGCAGATCGCCGCCATGGAAAAAGACTTGCAAGTGATCGGCGCGAAGGGCAACCACGCGCCGCCGGGTTTCCATGCCCACCTGGGCATGCTGTACTCGATCGCTGGCAAACCGGAGCAAGTCGAAGCGCAGTTCGAAGACGAGAAAAAACTGTTCCCGGAATCGACGCCGTACATGGACTTCCTGTTGGGTAAAATGAAAAAAGGCGAGAAATTATGATGTCGCGCATGTTGAAAATGGCCTTGTGCCTGGGTCCCGCCATCTTCATGGTCGGTTGCGCCACCAAGCAGGCGGCCTACGATTACACCGCCTTCAAGGCGGCCAAGCCCCGCTCCATCGTGGTCTTGCCGCCGTTGAACAACTCGCCGGAAGTCAATGCCGGCAACAGCGTCTACGCGCAAGTGACGTATCCGCTGGCCGAAGCGGGCTACTATGTGCTGCCGGTGGCCGTGGTCGGTGAAACCTTCAAGCAGAACGGCTTGACGAACGCCGCCGATATCCACGGCGTCGATGCGAAAAAGCTCAACGAGATCTTTGGCGCCGATGCGGGCCTGTACGTGACGATCTCCAAGTACGGCACCACTTACGCCGTGATCGACAGCGTGACGGTGGTGTCGGTCGATGCCAAGCTGGTCGACCTGAAGACGGGCGCCTTGCTGTGGCAGGGCGCGGCCAGCGCGTCGAGCAACGAAGGCAACAACAGCGGTGGCGGCGGCTTGATCGGCGCACTGGTGACGGCGGCCGTCAAGCAGATCATCAACACCAGCACCGATGCCAGCCATCCGCTCGCCGGCACGGCAAACGCGCGCATGCTGTCGGCCGGCGTGCCGAATGGCTTGCTGTACGGTCCCCGTTCGGAACGCTACCTGGCGCAGTAATCGTTCGCGAATAGCGTGCTCACGCCCTGCATCAGCCAGGGCAGGGGCAGTGACAACCGGCGCCGGAGGAAATCGTGGACTCGTCCTCCGGCGCTGTCTTTCCTGAGTTCGTGCAGATTCCAGGCAGGGAGCAAGCGATGGGCATTCAATTCAACGTCCGCTACAACGTGGAAACAGACGATTTGCTAGGCAACTCCGTGCTGGTTTTCCTGAAGCTGCACAACCCGCAGGGCCATTACCGCAGCCATGCCTGGCAGGTGTTGACGGGGTCGGCCGGCGCCACCGAATCGTTCCACTACGAGGACAGGATCTCGACCGACGTGAACAGTTTCGGCATCACCGGGAACAAGATCGTCTCGGGCCGCCAGGTCATCGCGCCGGGCCAGCTGCTGTCGGCCGTGAGCCCGCATGGCTTGTCGCCGCTGCTGCAGCCGGCCGCCGCCTCGCTGGCGCAATCGAAGCTGACGCCGGCACAATGCGGCGTCATGAACGAGACCAGCCCATTCATCCCATTCAGCTGCAACTGGTACGTGAACGACCGGCCGGTCGCGACCATGCCCGATGTCGATGTCAACATGACGGTCGGTTTCGAATACCTGCCCAGCCTGTATTTCGTCGTGGCCATGCGGCCGGCAGCGGGCCAGACCTACAGCCTGGAGAGTTTCCAGGACATGACGCAGTATGCAATGCCGGTCTCGGTGACCGAAGTGGACGTTACCTTGCACCGCAGCCAGGACGCGTGGCGCTTCGACTTCGCCGCCCGCTAGCGCGCGCCGCGACCGGCGCTGCTCACACTTCGACGGCCAGGTCGTCGAAGTCGGCCAAGGTGCCGCCATCGGCGATCAGCTGCTCGAAATTTTGCCGGCGGCGCAGATCGATGTCCGTGTTGCTGACGCCCCGTTTCCAGTAGCCTGCCACCAGCACCTGTTCCTTGGACAGGCCGGCGTCGACGCGAAAATGCTGGCGGATGGCGCGCATTTCATCGCGCTCGCCCGCGCCCCAGATCGCGTAATCGTGCGGATATTGCAAGGCCCTGGCCTGGGCCGCCAGCGGCCCGTCCGGCGCCACGTGGGCCGTGCCGAGGCGTTGCAACGCCAGGCCCGGCACGGTGGGCAGCTCGGCAAAGGCGGCCGCATCATCCGTCACCACCCATCCGATGCCGCTCGCGCCGGCGGGCCACTGCTGCAGCATGGCGTACAGCGCGGGTATGCCCGTTTCGTCGAGGAAGAGGGCGATTTTCTTTTCGGCACCGGCAGGAACGACGAACTGCGGGCGCGGCCCCGTCAGGCGGAAGACCTCGCCCACGCGCAGGTTGTTACCCCAGTGCATCATCGGACTCGCGTGTGCATGCCGCACGATATCGAAGGTAAACGCGCCTGCCTGCGCGTCAAAGCTGCGCACGGTGTAGATGCGCGACGCGCCGCCATACGCTGGTCCGTCGAGGTGGATGCGGAAGGCCACGTTGGGCAACGCCCATTGGGGATCGTCGCCGGAACGGTCCAGGCGGGCCGTGACGCGCAACACGCTGGGAACGGGATGCGCGATGGCGACGACGGCGGCCGTGACGTCATGCAGGCTGCGGTCATGCTCGGCATTGCGCAAGGGACCGTTGAATTGCTGTTCTACTGGTGTTGCCATGGTAAGTACTCCTTGGTATTGGGTAATTAGTTTCATCATGCTAAACTAATTAACTGAAACCGACAACGCAGCTGCCGCCACGGACCATAACGATGACTATTGCAAGCACTTCGCCCCGCCCCGGGCGTCCCCCCAGCATCACGCGCGAACGCATCGCCGACGCCGGCATGGCGCTGGGCCTGCCCGCCATGACGTTCACTGGTGTCGCCACCTTGCTCGGCGTCAGCCATGTGGCGTTGTACAAGCATGTGGAGAACCTGGCGGCGCTCAAGCTGCTGGTGGCCGAGGAAATTTTTGTTCGATGGAAACTGCCGGCGACGGGCAACGACGACCTGGAGGGCTACCTGCTGCGTTTCAGCGCCTCGCTGCGCGCGCTGGTCAAGTCGCATCCGGGGCTGGCGCCGTACCTGCTGCGCAGAAAAGCGACGACGCCGGCCATGCTGGCCCGGATCGACGCCCACCAGGCGCAAGTGGCGGACAGCTACCGGCTGCCCAGGGAGCGCGCCCGCTGGCTGCTGTCGACCGTGGCCTTCCACTGCGTGGCCCTGGCCGACACCGTGTATGCGCCGGCCGGCGACGCCTGGGAAGCAGAGGACGATGCGCTCATCGAGGCCGAGTTCGACCTGGGCATGCGCGCGCTGGTGATCGGGGCGCTGGCCATGCAGCCATAGCGGCAGCGCGTGGCAGCACGGCGGCGCGGCGATTTTTTTGCGGGCCGGCGGGTCAGCGGGCCGCGAGCGGCCGGCGCCGGCTCCAGAATGGCGCCGACGGCCAGCGTGTTTCCTGGCCGTAACAGTATGCCAGGTGGCGTCCGTATGCCGCGCCGATGGCCGCCAGTTCCGCATTGTATTGCTGGCAAGCCGTGGCGTCGCCCTGCAGCGTGCGGTCGGCCGCTTCGGCGGCGGCCAGGCCCGTGTAGAGGGCGTTGAAGATGCCTTGCGACGACAGCGGGTCGAAGCTCAGGGCCGCGTCGCCGGCGGCGAACCAGCCTGGTCCTGCGGCGGCGTCCAGGGCGGCCGTATGGGCGGGCGTGGCCAGGGCCGGTGTATCTGCCCCGTAGCCTTGCTGCTCCAGCAATTCCCGCGTGGCCGGCAAGCGCCGCGCCGCCGCTTCCAGCCAGCCGGCATCGCGCAGGGCGGTGTTGCCGAGCAAGTCTGCATCCGTATGCAGGGCCAGCACGCGGCGCTGGCCGGGCAGGGGCGCGCTGTACCACCAGCCGTATTCGCACGCCTCGATGTGGGCAAAGCCCCGCGCGGAGGGCGTGCGTTCATGTCCGTATTGCCATATCGATATCAGCCGGTCGCTGTGCCGGCGCTGCGCGCCCGCTTTGCGGGCCAGCCGGGCGCTGCGTCCCGTGGCGTCGATGACGATGCGCGCCGCCGCGTCGCACGGGCCGTGCTGCGTTTCCAGCCGTACTCTCCAGCCGCCATCGTCCGGCGCGATGTCCGCGACCCTGGCCGAGGCCAGCAGGGCGGCGCCGCGTTGGCGCGCCTCGTCGCGCAGCCACAGGTCGAAGGTGCCGCGCGCCAGGTGCCAGCCGTGGCCATCGGGGTCGCTGAGGAAGTGGTGTTCCGCCCAGGCGCCGTTCCACCACGCGCGGTTGCCGTGGTAGGGCGCATGGCCCTGGCGCAGGAAGGCGTCGAGCAAGCCCATGTCTTGCAGCAGGCGCGCGGCGGCGGGCGGCAGCGATTCACCGATGCGCGCCAGCGGCGCGGCCAGCCGGTCGACCAGCAAGACCCGGTGCCGCCCCGCCAGGTTCAGGGCGGCCGTGGCGCCGGCCGGACCGGCACCGACGACGAGCACGTCGGCCTGCAGCACCGTCACGAGCGGTGCCGCTGCAGATGCCGCGCTTTTTCCGTGCCTTCCAGGTCGACGTCGACAAACTCGTCCGGTATGGGCGCCGCGGCACGCAATGTATGCTTGCCGGCGATCGCTTGCGGCAGGTTTTCCACCTGCAGGAAGGCGGGGAAGCCGCTCACGTCCGTGGGGCCGGGGCGCACCTCGACCACGCCCACTTGCGCTAGGTCGGCGATCATGTTGTTGATTTGCTCTTCATAGTTGATGTTGCCCAGCGGACGTATCCACGCGGCGCGCCGGGCGAAGGCGGCCAGGCGGTCGTCGGTGGGGGCTTCCCGGTTCATCACCGTGTCGTAGGCGAGCTTGCTCATCACCTGGTTCGGCACGCGCGCGGGCCAGAAGGTCGGCACATAGGGATCGTAGTCGGATTGGTAGCCGGAGCGGCAGCTGGCCGTGTCCGTTTGCCAAGGCACGGCCATCCAGCGCGTGACGCCGCCGGCGATCTGCGCCGAGCAGGGGCTGCCGATATTGTCCGGCGTCAATACGGCACCGTAATCCGGCTCCACCCAGCCGGGAGGCCGGTGCGCCAGGCGGAACGGCGCGCTGTACATGCTGGCCTGGCGCATGGGCCAGGTCATTTCGCAGCCGGGGTGGAACGCGTCGGCCAGGCAGAATTCCATGGCCGCGCGCAGCAGGGTGTCCGGTTGCTGCGCCACTTCCACGTCGGCCAGGCTTTGCGGCGGCGTCTTGCCGGGTGCGTAGTCGTCCGTGAACTTGCCGTCGGCCCATTGCTTGAGGAAGCGCAACTGCAAATTGCTCAGCGCGCAGTTCTGGCGCGGCGTGTCTGCCGGCGGGATGGCCATCGCGTCGCCATACAGCCACGGCCACGGCGATGGCGCCCAGGCGTCGCGCTCGAACTGGCGGAACTGGTTATAGATGACGTTGCGCCACTCCTTGCGGTTTTCGGACGGGCTGGCCAGGCGCGCCATCCATTCGTCGCGGCTGAACGGCGTGCTGCCATCCCAGCCGAAGGCGGCCGCGAAGCCGGCGTTGACCCATTGCAGGTTGGACAGGCGCTCGAAAATGGGACGGATGTCGTCCTGGAACGAGGGAACGGCAGGCGCGGTAATTTTGTCTTCGGAAACAAACAGGTCGCGCATCAAGTCCCACATGGTGCGCACCGACTTTTGCTGCGGCGCGTAGTCGGGCGGCGCGACGACCACCCAGGCCATGTCGACGGGCAAGGCCTGGCCTTGGTAGTGCACCGTGGCGCAGACGGGGCCGTCGGCCGTGTCGTCATGCCAGCCTTCGTTGTTGGCGAAGGTGATGGCGCGCGCGCCATTCCACGAGGCGGACTTGCCATGGCCGCCCAGCACGATCAGCCGTCCCATGGCGTCCGTGCGCAACTCGCCCAGGTAGACGGGCGTGCCCATGAAGCGGCCGCTGTCGAAGGCGACGGCCGGCTGTTCGCTGCCGCCGATCTTGCGCTCGCCCGGCGTGATGGACAGTTGCGCGCGGTCGGTGACGGCCATGTTGCGCAGGAACGAGGGCTGGGTGGCATTCGCCTCGGGAATGTCGAGCGCGATCTGGAACTGGTACCACGCCGCCTTGGTGTTGGCCAGCGTGACGGACCATTCGATGTCGGCATTGCTGGCGTTCAACTCGGCCACCGCCACGCCGGCGGCGTTCAAGCCGTAGATGCGAAAGCCCGCCGCCTGGCGCTTGATGGCCCCGGACGCATCGCGGTAATAGCCGGCCGGCCGCGGCGCCGGTTCCGGCACCTCCGGTCCCATAAAGTATTCGCTGGGGCTGTTGCCCACGCGGGCAATGCCGATGGGCGGATAAATCGCCGCCTTGACGATGACGGTATCTTGGGTGGAACTGGACATGGCATGCCTTTCCAGATGCGTGGAGGGAAGGAAAATATACCGCATAAAAAACGCGCCAAATGCGCACATAGTCACGGTATCGCGAATTCACGCCATGCCTGGCATGGGCGGACACGGGAGCAATTCAGTTGCTGCGGAGATTGACTTGTTGCCGGCATGTAGCTATCTTGGACTGGCATTGCCTGTTTATCAATATACGAAACAATGTATTGATCCGATATTTTTCTATGCAACCTTTGAAGGAATGATATGAAAATCAAGGCTATTTTCTGTGTTGGCGCGGTATCCCTGCTGGCCGTTCTGCCCGTATCGCAAGCGGCCCAGCCCGGCAAGGCGCTCGCTGCGGCGGCACCGCTTGCGACAGGCGTGGCGCTGTATCCGCAAGAAGGCAATATCCCGCCTTTCCGCGGGTCCGGGTCCAAGTAAGGCTACCGCGGCAGCCCCTGCGGCGCGGCGCCAGTCAAGGTAAGATGGTGGCTTTTTCAAGACTTTGAGAGGCCCGCGTGCGCGTGTTGCTGGTGGAAGACGATCCGATGATCGGGGAAAGCCTGGTCGAGGGCTTGCGCGGCGAGTGCTATGCCGTGGACTGGGTGCGCGATGGCCACGATGCGGAGCTGGCGCTGGCCGGCTTCGCCTACGATTTGATGCTGCTGGACCTGGGCTTGCCCGGCAAGGAGGGCATGGACGTGCTGCGCGCCATGCGCGCGCGGGGCGCCGAGTTGCCCGTGCTGATCATCACGGCGCGCGACGGCACGCCGGCCCGCGTGGAAGGGCTCGACAGCGGCGCCGACGATTACCTGGTCAAGCCGTTCGACCTCGACGAGCTGCTGGCGCGCATCCGCGCGCTGCTGCGCCGCCGCGTCAGCCGTTCGCGCTCCGTCATCGAGCATGGCGCGCTGATCCTCGACCTGGCCAGCCACGACGTCACGTTCGAAGGCGAGCTGATCAAGCTGCCGCCGCGCGAGTTTTCCGTGCTGCGCGCCTTGCTCGACCATCCGGGCAAGGTGGTGTCGAAGCGCCAGCTGAGCGAAAAGCTGTACGGCTGGGATAGCGAAGTGGAAAGCAATACCGTCGACGTGTACGTGTACCAGCTGCGCAAGAAGCTCGGTGCGGATTGCATCCAGACCGTGCGCGGCGTTGGTTACAAGATGCGGGTAGCATCTTGCTGACCATCCGCCGCCAATTATTGCTCGGTTTGCTGGCCGCCACCCTGCTGTGCGTGCTGGGCGCCGGCATTTCGTTGTTCCGTTCGTTGCTGGAAGAAACCAATGAGCTGGCCGACTTGCAGCTGCGCCAGCTGGCCGTGGCCTTGCCCGACGAGTTCGAGCCGCAGGAGGGACTGGCCGCCGCGCAAGAGCCGGAAGAAGCGTTCGTGCTGCAGGCGTGGGACGAGGATGGCCAGCCCTTGCCCGTCCTGCAGGAGCAGCCGGCACTGCCGCGCTATGCGCTGGCCGGTTTCGCCGATGTCGAGCTGCACGGCGAGGATTGGCGCCTGTACGGCGAAACCCGGCGCGGCCGCTACGTGCAGGTGGCGCAGGCGCAGGCCGTGCGCGACCAGCTGGCCTGGCGGATGACGATGCGGGCCGGCGCGCCCCTGCTGGTGTTCGCGCTGATCCTGGCGCTGCTGATCGTCGCTGTCGTGGGACGCGCGCTGGCGCCGCTGCACCGGCTGGCCGAGTCCGTGGCGGGCCGTTCGCCGGACGCGCTGACGCCGCTGGCGGCCGACGACATGCCGCCCGAACTGCGGCCCGTGGCGCTGGCGCTCAACAGCCTGATGGGGCAGTTCGAGGCGGCGCTGACGGCGCAGCGCACCTTTGTCGCCGATGCCGCGCATGAATTGCGTTCGCCGCTGACGGCGCTGAAACTGCAGCTGCAGGTGGCCGAACGGGCCGGCAGCGAGGAAGAACGGCGCGTGGCGCTGGCGCGGCTGCACGAACGGCTGGACCGCAGCACGCACCTGGTGCGCCAGTTGCTGAGCCTGGCGCGCCATGAAACGGCGCTCACGGTCAGCCAACTGCACACGGTGGACCTGGGACAATTGCTGGAAGCGGCCGTGGGCGACCATAGCGCGCTGGCCGACAGCCGCGCCATCGACCTGGGCGTGGTGGAAGCGCTGCCCGCCAGGGTGCTGGTGCAGGCCGATCCCGACGGCTTGCAAGTGTTGCTGAACAACTTGATCGACAATGCCTTGCGTTACACGCAGCAGGGCGGCCGGGTCGACTTGCTGGCGGCAGTGGAAGAGGGCAGGCCCTTGCTGCGCGTGTCCGACAACGGCCCCGGCGTGCCGCGCCAGCACCATGCGCGCCTGTTCGACCGCTTCTTCCGTCCCGACGGCAACGACGCCTGGGGCTGCGGCCTGGGCCTGTCCATCGTGCGCCACATCGCCGAGCACCACCAGGCCGATATCGCGCTGGCCGACGGCGAGGCTGGAAGGGGATTGCAGGTGACGGTGCGTTTCCCGCAGGCGGCCTGAACGGTAAAAAAAAAGCGGATGCCGGTCAGGGCATCCGCTTTTCAGTCACTGGCGTAGCGCTTACGCCAGCTCGGTGATGAATTGCTCGCGCGCAGGGCGCACTTTTTTCAAGTCCACCAGCCAGTCGCCTTCGTCGGCGCGGTAGCCCAGCGGCAGCATGACGACGGAACGCAAGCCTTTTTCGCGCAAGTTCAGGATCTCGTCGACCTTGGCCGGATCAAAACCTTCCATCGGCGTCGAATCGACTTGTTCCTGCGCCGCGGCGATCAGGGCCGTGCCCACGCCGATGTAGGCCTGGCGTGCCGCGTGCTGGTAGTTGGTCTCGGCATCGCGCTGCGGATACGTGGCCAGGATTTGCTGGCGATACGCTTCCCAGCCTTCATTCTTGAAGCCGCGCACCTCGTTGACCAGGTCGAAGCGCGCGTTGATGCGTTCCACCGTGTAATTGTCCCAGGCGGCAAACACCAGCAGGTGCGAGGCGTCCGTCACTTGGCCCTGGTTCCACGCGTGCGGCTTGATCTGCTCGCGCAGGGCCGGATTCGTCACGACGAAGACTTCATAAGGATGCAGTCCGCTGGAGCTGGCCGTCAGGCGCACGGCTTCCAGGATGCGCTCGACCTTGTCTTGCGGCACCGTTTTCGTCGGGTCCATTTTCTTGGTGGCGTAGCGCCATTGCAGTGTTTCGAGCAAATCGGACATGTAAATCCCTTTCATAATGAATAGTTCAGATTGGAAATGATAGCGGATTCAGGCATTTCAAGTGCGGCGGGCAAAAAGAAGCGGTATTCGTACTCAAATTAGCGTACTCGAGTACGCTTGTCTACAGGCCAAGCATGGCAAGTTCCACGTCCGGATAGCGCGCGCCTTGCACACCGGCGGGCGCGATGGCGGCGCCGATGGCGGCCAGCTCGCTGTCGCCCAGGGGGATACGCGCGGCGGCCACGTTTTCTTCCAGGTGCGCCAGGCTGCGGGCGCCGGGTATCGGCACGAGGTCGTCGCCTTGCGCCAGCAGCCAGGCCAGGGCCAGCTGGGCCGCCGTGACGCCGCGCGCCGCCGCCAGGCGCTGCAGTTCTGCCACCAGGTGCGCGTTGGCCGCCATCGCCTGCGGCTGGAAGCGGGGCAGGCTGTGGCGGTAATCGTCCGGCGCCAGCATCGCGCTGGACGTGAGCTGGCCCGTCAGGAAACCCCGGCCCAGCGGGCTGTAGGGCACGAAGCCGATGCCGAGGGCGCGGCAGGCGGGCAGCACCTCCGCTTCCGCGTCGCGGCTCCACAGCGAATACTCGGACTGCACGGCCGCAATCGGGTGCTCGGCGTGGGCGCGGCGCAGAGTCGCGGCCGACACTTCCGACAGCCCCAGGTGGCGCACCTTGCCCGCGCGCACCAGGCCGGCCATGGCGCCGACGACGTCCTCGATGGGCACGGCGGGGTCCACGCGGTGCTGGTACAGCAAGTCGATGCACTCGATGCCCAGCCGGGACAGCGACGCTTCCACCGCCTGGCGAATATGCTCGGGGCGGCTGTCGACGCCCGCCATGCGTGCCACGCCTTTTCCTTCAGGCAAGATATTGAAGCCGAACTTGGTGGCGATGCTGACTTTGCCGCGAAATTGCTTCAGGGCGCGGCCTATCAAGTCCTCGTTGGCGTAGGGGCCATAGACTTCCGCTGTATCGATCAGGGTCACGCCCAATTCCACGGCGCGGTGCAGCACGCGCAGCGAGGCGGCTTCGTCCGCGCCGCCGTAGGCAAAGCTCATGCCCATGCAGCCCAGGCCGATGGGGGCGACGCGCAAGCCGGACTTGCCCAGTGTTCTGTGTTCCATTTTTCACTCCTCTTCAAAAAAAGATGCGAGGAGTATGGATGAAGCAACAGCATGCGATAAGATGCCTAATCCTGCATGTATTACTGAATATTGCTCATGAATTGTTTTCCGAATAATGGCTGACCTGAATGAATTGACGGCCTTTGCCGCCGTTGCCCGCCTGCGCAGCTTTCGCAAGGCGGCCCTCGAACGGGGCGTCTCCGCTTCCGCCCTCAGCCATGCGCTGCGGACGCTGGAAGAGCGCCTGGGCGTGCGCCTGCTGAACCGCACCACGCGCAGCGTCACGCCGACCGAGGCGGGGCAGCAGCTGCTGGCGCGGCTGGCGCCGGCCATGCGGGAAATCGACGATGCCTTGCTGGACCTGAGCGCCTTGCAGGATGTGCCCGCAGGCAAGCTGCGCCTGAACGTGCCCCGTCCGGCCGCGCGGCTGCTGCTGGCGCCCATGCTGGCCAGCTTCGTCGCCCGCTATCCGCGCGTGCAGGTGGACGTGGTGACGGATGACGGCATGATCGATATCGTGCGCGACGGCTTTGACGCGGGCATCCGCTTTGGCGAGCAGGTGGCGGCCGACATGATCGCCGTGCCCGTGGGCGCGCCGCAACCGTTCGTCGTGGTGGCGTCGCCCGCCTACCTTGCGGCGCATGGGGCGCCAAGCACGCCGCGCGACTTGCTGGACCATGCCTGCATCGGCCGGCGTTTTCCCAGCGGGCGCCAGTATGCGTGGGAGTTCGAGCTGGAAGGGGAAGCCGTCAGCATCGCCGTCGGCGGCCCGCTGGTGTTCGACGACGATGAATTGATGCTGCGCGCGGCCCGCGATGGCGCGGGACTGGCGTATGTGTACGAGGCCGATGCGCGCGCCGATCTCGCGGCGGGGCGCCTGGCGTGCGTGCTGGAGCGCTGCCTGCCGCCGCCGCCCAGGTATTTCCTGTACTACCCGGGCCGGCGCCAGATGCCGCCCGTGCTGCGCGCCTTCGTCGACATGCTGCGCGCGCCGCTCGCGTAGTCAGCCGGCGGGCGGCGGGGCGCCATGCTCGACCGGCCACTTGATGGTAAACAGGCTGCCGCCCGCCTTGCCACGCGTGCAGACGGCGCTGCCGCCGTGGGCGCGCGCGATGGCTTCCACCACGGCCAGGCCCAGGCCGCTGCCCGCGTTCAAGTCGACCCTGGCGCTGTCGCCGCGGCGGAACGCTTCGAACACGTGCGGCGCCAGGTCGTCGGCAATGCCGGGACCCGCATCTTCGACGCTCAGGTAGTACTGGCCGGCCTGCACGCGGGTGCGCACGCGCAGCAAGCCCGGATGCGCGTAGCGGCGCGCGTTGTCGAGCAGGGCCAGCACGATTTGCCGGATGCGCGCCGCGTCGCAGCAGACGGGATGGTCGGACAGGTGCAGTTGCAGCGTAAAACCGGCCGCTTCCATCTCCTGCGCCAGCAGGCGGCGCACTTCCCCGATTTCCAGGGTCAGGTCTGTCCACGCCATGCGCAGCTGCATGTGGCCGCTGTCGGCCAGGCTCAGGGTGCGCAAGTCTTCGATCAGGCGGCCCAGGTCCTCGACTTGCGCCAGCAGGCTGGAAAACGGCACTTCCTCGGGCTTGAAGACGCCGTCGACGACGCCTTGCAAGGTGCCGCGCAGGATCGTCACGGGCGTGCGCAATTCGTGCGCGATGGCCGCATTCCACGTCTCGCTTTCCTTGGCCGCCCGCTGCAGGCGCTCGGCCATGCTGTTGAAATCGTCGACCAGCATGGCCGTCTCGCCCAGGCTGCGGTCGCCCGCAAAGGCGCGCGCGGACAGGTCGCCATGCGCCACGCGGCGCACGCTGTCCATCACGGAATTGATCGGCTTGAGAATGCGCGAAGCGAGCTTGATGGCGAAAAACGCGGCCAGGCCCAGGCCGAAGATGGTGATGGCGAAGATCCACAGCCATTCGGCCGTCGTCGGCGACCAGTCGTCCGGCTCGGACAGCATGCCGGGGTCGATCTTGAAGGCGATGGCGAAGAAGGTCCAGGAACCGATCCAGATGATCAGGATGCCGCTGACCATCAGCACGGACATCGACAGCACGATCTGCCGGTTCAAGCCCGTGAAGCGCATCAGAGGTCGCTTTCCAGGCGGTAGCCCACGCCGCGCAGGCTGGCCGGCATGTTCATCACCCCAGCTTCTTCCAGTTTCTTGCGCAGCTTGCTGACGTGGCTGTCCACCGTGCGTTCCATGGAGTTGCTCTCGGGCATGCATGACTCCAGCAATTCCAGGCGGCTGCAGACGCGGCGCGGCGTGCGCGCCAGGTGGGCCAGCAGGCGGAACTCCGTCAACGTCAGGCTCATGGGCACGGGCGCGCCGTCGCGCAGCACGCTGGCCACATACGTTTCCTGGTCGATCTCGATGGGGCCGCAGCGCAGGCGCTGGCCGCCCACCGGGTGGTGGCGCACGCGCGAGCGGCGCAGCACGGCCGCCACGCGCGCCACCACCTCGGCCGGATTGAAGGGCTTGATGATGTAGTCGTCGGCGCCCACGCGCAGGGCGGCCAGTTTATCGGCATCCTGGTCGCGCGCCGTCAGCATGATGACGGGCGTTTCGCCGCGCCGCCGCACTTCCGCCAGCACGCCCCAGCCATCGACCCTGGGCATTTGCACGTCGAGCAGCAGCAGGTCCGGCGCCAGCGCCAGGTGCTGCTGCAGCGCTTCCTGGCCGTCGTGCGCGAAGGCCGTGCGGTAGCCGTCGCGCTCCAGGTAACCGGCGAGGATGCGGGCGATTTGCGGTTCATCTTCGGCGATCAGGACGAGGGCGGAAGGGGGTGTGGTGGCAAGAAACGAGGGCTGGCTGGCGCTGTGATGATAGTTCATGCAAATAGTCTAGCATTCTTCGCGCTCTCCATCGAATCTCCACATTTCTTTGACGGAACATCCATGTTGGCCTTCTATGCTCTTGTTATCTGTCGACCGGACCGCCGGTTGGGATCAGTCATAGAGAAAAGTCATGCCAGTAAAGTACCTCACCAGGAAAAACATGTTGATCGCCGCGGCACTGCTCAGCCTTGCCGCCTGTTCCAAACCCGCGCCGGAAGAAGGCGCGGCGCCGCCCGCCGCCGTGACGGTACTCAAGCTGCAAGCGGCACCCGTCGTCCTCAGCGATGAATTGCCGGGCAGGGTGGCCGCCTTCCGCACGGCCGATATCCGTCCGCAAGTGGGCGGCATCGTGCTGCGCCGCCAGTTCGAGCAGGGCGCCGAAGTGAAGGCGGGGCAGAAGTTGTTCCAGCTCAATCCGGCGCCGTTCCAGGCGGACGTCGATTCGGCCGCCGCCGCCCTGCAGCATGCGGTGGCCACGGCGAACCGCGCCAGCAGCCAGGCCGACAGGTTGAAGCCGCTCGTGGAGGCGGACGCCATCAGCCGCCAGGCGTATGACGACGCCGTGGCCCAGCGCGAACAAGCCGTGGCCACCGTGGCCCAGGCGCGCGCCGCCCTGGCGCGCCGCCGCCTGGACCTGGCCTTCGCCAGCATCGAGGCGCCCATTGCCGGGCGCATCGGCTCCGAACTGGTGACGGAAGGCGCGCTCGTGGGCCTGGCCGATGCCACGCCGATG
This sequence comes from Janthinobacterium sp. SUN176, assembly GCF_030587335.1. NCBI lineage: Bacteria > Pseudomonadati > Pseudomonadota > Betaproteobacteria > Burkholderiales > Oxalobacteraceae > Janthinobacterium > Janthinobacterium sp. SUN176. The sequence goes on from NZ_JAPWIA010000001.1 coordinate 1,097,377, forward strand.
GCGCGCATCCAGCAGATCGACAAGGTGTATGTCGACGTGCGCCAGCCGGCCGCCGCGCTGGCCGCGCTGCAAGCCTCCGGCACGGGCGGCGCCGACAAGCTGCCCGTGACCATTTTAGGCGCCGATGGCCAGCCGCATCCCGTCACGGGCCGCATCCTGTTCTCCGGCATCAGCGTCGATGCGGGCACGGGCGACGCCGTCATCCGCGTGCTGGTCGACAATCCGCAGCGCCAGTTGCTGCCGGGCATGTTCGTGCGGGCCCGCATCGCCCGCGCCGTGCAGGCGAATGGCGTGCTGTTGCCGCAGCAAGCCGTCCTGCACAGCAGCGGCGGCCAGGCGCAGGCCTGGGTGCTCGATGGCACGAACAAAGCAAGTCTTAAAGCCATCAGCGTGGGCGACGTGATCGAGCACCAGTACGTGGTCAACGGCGGCTTGAAGGCTGGCGAAACCGTCGTCATCGAAGGCCAGGAACGCCTGCAGCCGGGCGCCACGGCCGCGCCGCAACCGTGGAAACCAGCCGTCGTGGCGACGGCGGCCGCCGCCAGGGCGCGTTGATGCACACTTTGAATACAATGAAAGTCTAAGCACATGCCTCAATTTTTCATCAACCGCCCCGTCTTCGCGTGGGTGGTGGCGGTCTTCATCGTCCTGTTCGGACTGATCGCCATACCGCAATTGCCGATTGCGCGCTTCCCCTCGGTGGCGCCGCCCAGCGTCAGCATCAGCGCCAATTATCCCGGCGCCACGCCGCAAACCATGAACGATTCCGTGGTGGGCTTGATCGAACGCGAACTGTCGGGCGTCAAGCACCTGCTGTATTTCGAGTCGTCCACCGATACGTCGGGCTCGGCCTCGATCACCGTCACCTTCCAGCCCGGCACGAATCCGGAAATGGCGCAAGTGGACGTGCAAAACCGCCTGAAAGCCATCGAGCCGCGCCTGCCGCAAGCCGTGCGGCAAAACGGCTTGACGGTGGAGTCGGCGTCGTCCGGCTTTTTGATGATCGTCAGTTTGATCTCGGACAATGGCCAGCACGATGAAGTGGCGCTGGGCGACTACCTGGCGCGCAACGTGACGGAAGAACTGCGCCGCATTCCCGGCGTGGGCAAGGTGCAGCTGTTCGGTTCCGAGCGCGCCATGCGCATCTGGGTCGATCCGGCCAAGCTGGTGTCGTACAACATCGCCATGGGCGAGCTGACGGCCGCCATCGCGCAGCAAAATGCGCAGATCGCGCCGGGCCGCCTGGGCGACTCGCCCGCCGTGCACGGCCAGCGCGTGACCATCCCGCTGACGGTGCAGGGCCAGCTGCAAACGCCGGCGGAATTTGCCGCCATCGTGCTGCGCGCGAATCCCGATGGCTCGAAAGTGACCATCGGCGACGTGGCGAAAGTGTCGCTGGGCGCGCAAAGCTTCAATTTCAGCATCCGCGAAAACGGGCAAGCCGCGTCGGGCGCCGCCATCATGCTGTCGCCCGGCGCCAACGCCGTGCAGACGGCGGCCGCCGTGCGCGCGCGCATGGCCGAACTGGCGCACACCATGCCGGCCGGGATCAAGTATTCGGTGCCCTTCGATACGGCGCCGTTCGTCAAGATTTCGATCGAGAAGGTCATCGTCACCCTGCTGGAAGCGATGGTGCTGGTGTTCCTCGTCATGTACCTGTTCCTGCAAAAGATACGCTACACGCTGATTCCCGCCATCGTCGCGCCGATCGCCCTGATGGGGACGTTTACGGTGATGCTGCTGGCCGGCTATTCCGTCAACGTGCTGACCATGTTCGGCATGGTGCTGGCCATCGGCATCATCGTTGATGACGCCATCGTCGTGGTGGAAGCCGTCGAGCGCCTGATGGCGACCGAAGGCTTGTCGCCGAAGGAAGCGACTTCCAAGGCCATGCGCGAAATCACCGGTGCGGTAGTGGGCATCACCCTGGTGCTGACGGCCGTGTTCATCCCGATGGCGCTGGCCAGCGGCTCCGTGGGCGCCATCTACCGCCAGTTCACGCTGGCCATGGCCGTGTCGATCCTGTTCTCGGCGTTTTTGGCGCTGACCCTGACGCCGGCCCTGTGCGCCACGATGTTGAAACCCATCGGCCCGCACGACCATGACAAGAAGGGATTCTTCCTGTGGTTCGACCGCCAGTTTGAGCGCATGACGGCGCGCTATGAAAAGGGCGTGGTGGCGATGCTCAAACGCGCTGGGCGCTCGATGGTGCTGTACGGCGCCATCGTCGCGGCGCTGGGCGTGGCCTTCATGCAGCTGCCGTCGGCCTTCCTGCCGGAAGAAGACCAGGGCTATTTCATTACCTCGATCCAGCTGCCGTCCGACGCCACCATGGAGCGCACGCTCGATGTCGTCAAGCTGTACGAACAGCACGTGGCCACGCGGCCCGGTATTGAGGTAAATCAATCGATCCTTGGCTTCAGCTTTTCCGGCGCGGGGCCGAATGCGGGCCTGGCGTTCACCATGCTGAAGGACTGGAAACAGCGCAACGGCGCCACGGCGCAGGAAGAAGTGGCGCTGGCGCAGGCCGCCATGTCGCAGGCGAAGGAGGGCGTGATCATGAGCCTGATGCCGCCTGCCATCGATGAACTGGGCAACTCGTCCGGCTTTTCCCTGCGCCTGCAAGACCGCGCCAACCAGGGCATCGCTGCCTTGCAGGCGGCGCAGAACCAGCTGCTGGGCCTGGCCGCGCAAAGCGCCAAGGTGGCGGGCGTGTATCCGGACGGCTTGCCGCCCGGCGCCAGCGTGCGCCTCGATATCGACCGCACCAAGGCGGAAGCGCTGGGCGTGTCGTTTACGGCCATCGCCGACATGCTGACGGCGGCGATGGGGTCGACCTACGTCAACGATTTCCCGAATGCGGGCCGCATGCAGCAAGTGATCATCCAGGCCGATGCGCCGTCGCGCATGCAGCTGAACGACGTGCTGGCCTTGCGCATTCGCAATAACGCGGGCGGCATGGTGGCCCTGGGCGAACTGGTGCGCCCCGTGTGGAGCGAATCGCCGCTGCAGCTAGTGCGCTACCAGGGTTATCCTGCCGCGCGCATTTCGGGCAGCGCGGCGCCCGGCGTGTCCAGCGGCGACGCCATGCTGGAAATGGAGCGGCTCGTGAAGCAATTGCCGCCCGGCTTCGCGCTGGCGTGGACGGGGCAATCGCTGCAAGAGAAGGAATCGGCCTCGCAAGCGCCCATGCTGATGGCGCTGTCGATGCTGGTGGTCTTCCTCGTGCTGGCGGCCCTGTATGAAAGCTGGTCGATTCCCGTCTCCGTCATGCTGGTCGTGCCGCTGGGCTTGCTGGGCGCCGTGCTGGCCGTGATGTTGCGCGGCATGCCGAACGATGTGTTCTTCAAGGTGGGCATGATCACCATCATCGGCCTGTCCGCGAAGAACGCCATCCTGATCGTCGAGTATGCGCGCCAGTTGCAGGCGCAGGGCAAGGGATTGGTCGAGGCGACGGTGGAAGCGGCCAGATTGCGCTTGCGCCCGATCCTGATGACGTCGCTGGCGTTCGCGCTGGGCGTGGTGCCGCTGATGCTGGCCACGGGCGCCAGCGCCGAGACGCAGCATGCGATCGGCACGGGCGTGTTCGGCGGCATGATCACCGCCACCGTGCTTGCCGTGTTTTTCGTGCCCGTGTTCTTTGTCGTGGTGCTGGGCGCCGTCGACAAGATGGACCGTTATTTCAACAAACGCAGTAATCGCATCGCCGTCAAGGCGGTGGAAGGAGAGTTGTAATGCGTTTGATTTTTATCACGCCGCTGGCCGCGCTGGCCTTGTCGGCCTGTTCATTGACGCCGCCGCTGGTCAAGCCGGCGCCGCCGATTCCCGCCGCATATGCCGAGGCCGCCGCGCCAGGCACGGCCGACACGGCGGCCAACCTGGGCTGGCGCCAGATGCTGCTCGACGCGCGCCTGCAGCGCCTGGTCGACATCGCGCTGGAAAACAACCGCGACCTGCGCGTGGCGTCCCTCAACGTGGAAGCCGTGCGGGCCCAGTACCAGATCCAGGATGCGGGCCACTATCCGGCGATTGGTCTCAACGGCGGCGGCACGCGCCAGCGCGCTGCCGATGCCACGGGACAAAATCCCACGGTGCAAAACCAGTTCACGGCCGGCATCGCCATGAGCGCGTTCGAAATCGACCTGTTCGGCCGCCTGCGCTCGCTGTCGGAGGCCGCCTTTGCGCGCTACCTGGCCACGCAGCAGGGCCAGCGGGCCGCCCACATGGCCCTGATCGGCGCCGTGGCCGACGCCTACCTGGAACAGCGCCTAGCCGAGGAACAGCTGGCGCTGGCCCGGCAAACCCTGCTCGATTGGCGCCAGGCGCTGCTCCTGACGCAGCGCCTGCACGGCGCGCAGCAGGGCAGCGGTCTTGATGTAGCGCAAGCCGAAGGGCAGGCGGCCACGGCGGAAGCGGACGTGCAGGCCCGCGAGCGGGCGACTGCCCTGGCGCGCAACAACCTGGAATTGCTGCTGGGCGCGCCGTTGCCCGCCGACTTGCCGGCGGGCCGGCCGCTCGATGGCCAGCCCGTGCTGACGCAGCTGCCGCCCGGCCTGCCGTCGGACTTGCTGGCGCGCCGTCCCGACATCCTGCAGGCGGAATACGCGCTGGTGGCGGCGAATGCGGAAATCGGCGCCGCGCGCGCCGCCTTCTTCCCGCGCCTGTCGCTGACGGCGCAGCTGGGCCTGGCCAGCCCGGAACTGGGCGACTTGTTCCGCGGCGGCGCGCGCAGCTGGTCGTTCGCGCCGCAAGTGACGCAGCCGCTGTTCCAGGGCGGCCAGCTGCGCGCGGAGCTGCAGCTGTCGCGCCTGCGCAAGGACGTGGCCGTGCTGCAATACGAGCAAGCGATCCAGGCGGCCTTCCGCGACGTGCGCGACGGCCTCGCGGGCAGCGCCACGTATGCGCAGCAGATCGCCGCGCAGGAACGCGTGGTGACGGCGGCGCAGCAGCGCCAGCGCCTGTCGCAGCTGCGCTACGACGCGGGCCAGGACAGCCGGCTGGAATTGCTCGACGCGCAGCGTCAGTCGTATGCGGCGCAGCAAGCCTTGCTCGACGCGCGGCGCGACCAGTTCAAGTCGGCCGTGGCCCTGTACAAGGCGCTGGGGGGCGGGCTGGAAGAGTAGCCCGCCTTGCGGGGGGGCGGCCAGCCGGGCGTGGGCTTGCCAGGCTACGCGCCGGGCCAGTCGATCAACAGCGGTTGCGGCATCCACGGGTGCCGGATGGCAGCCAGGTTCCACGGCAAGCGGCTCAGCAGTACATCGAAGGGATTGCGCGCGACAGCCAGCGTGCATTTCCCGTCGCCTTTTTGCAGTCGGCCTTCGCGCTGCAGAAATACCTGGCGCAATCCCTCGGGCGAGGTTTGTCCCACCGCTGGCCAATGGCGCATCACAGCGGCCAGCACTTGTTCGCACAGGGCCCGTTCTTCTTCGCCGAGGTCGACAGGGGGAGCAGGGAAGTCCGGTTCCAGGCCGCACAGCAGCTTGTTCAGCGACAGTGCCTGCTCCTGCTCCTGCTCCGGTGCGTCGCTCCTGCCATCGACCAGGTATTGCAGCAAGTGAACGGCGCGCGCGCCGTGTTCGCCGCGCAGCTGCGGCCTGCCATCGCCGCCAGTGGCGAGCAAGTCCAGCCGCTGGAACATTGCCGGCAGGAACGGGTGGAGCAGCGCCAGGCCGGCGTTGCCGATGTCGGCGATGTCAGTCGCGTGTACAGCGTCGTTCATGTGCTTATCCTGTAAATGCCCCGATCGGGCGGTTGCGCGCCAGGCTCCAGCCCGTCGTCTGCTGGTCTCCGAGCTGGACGTCGGCCTGCTGCACGCTGTACGTCCAGAGGATTTCCGTAAAGTTCAGCTTGAACTGCTCGGTGGGCATGTCGTCGGGATGGGTTTGCAGCTGGATTTCGCTGATCAGGGCGTCTCGCAGGGCGATGGTGATGATGTTGGCCGTCTTGTCGCCCGTCTGGCGGGTGATGTACAGCCTGGTCGGCTGGTCCGGGCCGCTGCCCAGCGGCTTCGCCCGCAGGCACAGATCGTACAGCTTGACCGAGGTCGCATCGACATACTTGACGCAGGTAAATTCGGTGATGACGGGCCGGCCGGACGTGCGCGCAGAGTTGCTGACGTCGGTCGTTATTTGCTGCTTCATGCCTTGATGTAATGACACCAGCTCGATGCACCGGCCCATGCCCCGCAGCGCGGCGTCGTCGCGCCAGATGGCGTCGATACCGCCGCTCTTGCTTTCACCGTCAGGCGCCTTGCCGAACACGAGTTCCCCGTCGCCGGGTTCCAGTAAGATCAAATCCATGACGAACTCCTCCGCTTGATGGTCAGGTGCCGCCGTGCGACAGGCAACCTTTAAATCGGTGTGGCCGGGTCCAGCCTGCCTCGCCCGCGTGGTCGACAAAGCAGATGGTCAGTTGCGCGAAGCCTGGCGAAGTGAAATACACGCTGGCCGAGGCGTCCTGCCGCTCACGGGTGAGGAACCAATGGGCGTCGCCATGCGCCAGGCCCCAGCTGCTCACCCGTTGCACCAGCAAGTCGGCGTTGCCGCGCTGCACGATGGCCACGCGCACGTCCGCTTCGCCCATATTGTTGGTCTGGTAAATGCGCGCCATGTATGCTTCCTTGTTCGATCCTGGTGTCAACGGTGCTGCGACTATACACCGATTAAATTGCTTAAAGACAATCATAAATGGTGGCGCCCACTTTTTTTTGCGCCGCCGGCCTCCCGGCTGGCATGGCGCTGCAGTGAGGCGCAAGCACTGCGGTTTTGCATTGATTCAATAATTCCAGTAATATAGAAGTATTGTTTTATTTCACAGGCTGCGGCGCATGGTGCCCGCGACGCCGCATTGCACGGGACCATTACCGCATGCTGACCGCTTTCCTGATCTTCCTCGCCACCCTCATCCTCGTCATCTGGCAGCCGCGTGGCCTGGGCATCGGCTGGAGCGCCGTCATCGGCGCCTGTGTCGCCTTGCTGGCGGGCGTCATCCACTGGGGCGACATCCCCGTCGTCTGGCACATCGTGTGGAACGCCACCGGCACATTCATCGCCGTGATCATCATCAGCCTGCTGCTGGACGCGGCCGGTTTCTTCGAATGGGCCGCCTTGCACGTGGCGCGCTGGGGCGGCGGCAGCGGACGAAAACTGTTCGTGCTGCTGGTCTTGCTCGGCGCTCTCGTTTCCGCCGTGTTCGCCAACGACGGCGCCGCGCTGATCCTCACGCCCATCGTCATCGCCATGCTGCGGGCGCTGAAGTTTTCCGCCAAGGCCACCCTGGCCTACGTGATGGCGGCCGGCTTCATCGCCGACACGGCCAGCCTGCCGCTGGTGGTGTCGAATCTGGTGAATATCGTCTCGGCCGATTTCTTCAAGATCGGCTTTGCCGAGTACGCGGCCGTGATGGTGCCCGTCAACGTCGTCGCCGTGCTGGCCACCCTGGCGGCCTTGCTGCTCTTTTTCCGCCAGGATATTCCCCGTGATTATGCAGTGGCGCAGCTGAAACGTCCGGACGCCGCCATCCGCGACCTGGCCACCTTCCGCGCCGGCTGGCTGGTGCTGGCGCTGCTGCTGGTGGGCTTTTTCTCGCAGGAATCCCTGGGCGTACCCATCAGCCTGATCGCCGCCGTGGGCGCCGCGCTGCTGCTGGGCGTGGCCGGCAAGGGCCACGTGATTTCCACGCGCTACGTGCTGCGCCACGCGCCATGGCACATCGTTGTCTTTTCGCTGGGCATGTACCTGGTCGTGTACGGCTTGCGCAATGCGGGCTTGACGGCTTACCTGACGGGCATGCTGAACCACTTTGCGCAGTACGGCGTGTGGGGCGCGGCCATGGGCACGGGCGTGCTGACGGCGTTATTGTCGTCCGTGATGAACAACTTGCCGACGGTGCTCGTCGGCGCCCTGGCCATCGACCCGACGACGGCGCAGGGGGCCGTGCGCGAAGCGATGATTTACGCGAACGTCATCGGCAGCGACCTGGGGCCGAAGATCACGCCGATCGGCAGCCTGGCCACCTTGCTGTGGCTGCACGTGCTCGATAGCAAGAACATCCACATTTCCTGGGGATACTATTTCCGCGTCGGCATCGTGCTGACCGTGCCCGTGCTGCTGGTGACCCTGGCCGCGCTGGCGCTGCGCCTGTCCTGAGTTCCGTGTATGGTGGTGGCTGTGAGCAACTTTATATTGGGATGCAATGAAATTACTGCTCGTAGGCGCTACCGGTCTCGTCGGCAGCGAAGTGCTGCGCCTGGCGCTGATGGATGCGCGGATCACGGCCATCGTGGCGCCCGTGCGCAAGCCCTTGCCGTCGCATCCCAAGCTGGCCGCGCCTGTCATTGATTTCGATCAATTGCCGCCGGACGCATCGTGGTGGCAGGCGGACGCCGTCATCTGCACCCTGGGCACGACGATGAAGGTGGCCGGCACGCGGCAAATATTTTCGCGCGTGGACCACGACTATCCGCTGGCCGTGGCGCGGCTGGCGCTGGCGGCCGGCACGCCAGTCTATGTGCTCAATTCCGCGGCCGGCGCCGACGCCGCTTCGCGCATCTTCTATAACCGCGTCAAGGGCGAGCTGGAACGCGACCTGCAAGCGCTGGGTTTTCGTTCGCTCACGCACGTGCGCCCGGGGCTGATCGGCGGCGAGCGCGCCGTGGCGCGGGCGGGCGAGGGCGCCGCCTTGCGCATCCTGCGCGTGCTCGGTCCCGTGCTGCCGCGCCGCTGGCGCATCAATCCCGCGCCGCGCATCGCCAGCGCCTTGCTGGAAGCGGCGCTGGCCGCCGCGCCGGGCGTGCATGCGGTGACGTCGGAGCAGCTGCTGTGAGTGCGCGCCCGTGTAATCTCCCTTCCTGTTTCTGAAAAGGATAGCAATGCAGACTGTACGCCCTTACCAGGCCGGCGACCGCGATGCCTGCCTGGCCCTGTTCGACGGCAATACACCGCGCTTTTTCGACCCGTCCGAGCGCGCGGACTTTGCCGCCTGGCTCGATACCTCGACGCATCCCTACCTGGTCATTCTGCGCGACGGCCGCATCGTCGCCTGCGGCGGCCATGCCATCGAGGCGGGCGGCAGCGTCGCCAGCCTGTGCTGGGGCATGGTGGCGCAGGATGCGCATGGCCAGGGACTGGGCCGGGCGCTGACGCAGGCGCGCCTGGACGCCATCCGCGCCGTGCCGGGCATCGCCAGCGTGCGCATGAATACCAGCCAGCACACGCAAGGCTTTTATGCGGGCTACGGTTTCGTGACGGTCAACGTGACGCCGGACGGCTTCGGGCCGGGCATCGATCAATGGGACATGGTGCTGCAACTGCCGGTGTAGCAGCGGCAGGCATGGCGCCGTGCCGCGCTCAATAATTGATTGAAATGCTAACGTTAATCGCTTACTATCGTTGGGTGTTTCAACTAGGAAAGATGCCCATGCACCCCTCGTTCTTGCTTGATTTCCCGCTGAAAATTGCCGCCAGGCACGGATGGCTGCATGGCTGATCCATCTCCGCTCGTCATCATCGCCAGCAGCGGCACCGGCGGCGACATGCAGCCGTTTATCGCGCTGGCGCAGGGCTTGCAGCAACGGGGCCGGCGCGTGCTGCTGCTGGTGCCGGGCTGGCAGGAAGCGGCCGCGCAGGCGTCAAAGTTGCCGTATCGTACCTTCGGCAGCGCGGAAGAGGGGCAGGCCATGCTGGGCAACCCCGGCCTGTGGGATGAACGCAAGGGCTGGGGCGTGGTGTGGAACGGCCTCGTGCCGCACCTGGGCGCCGTGCGCGACATCGTGCAAGGCTTGCCGGCCGATGAGGCTTGCGTGGTGCTGTGCCATCCCATCCTCGTGCCGATGGCGGCCCTGGCGCGTTCCGTGCGCCCGGACTTGCGCATCGTCGCGGCGTATCTCGCGCCATCGAACCTGTGCAGCAGCCATGATTTCCTGACGGCAGGTTCGCTGCGCATTCCCGCGTGGGTGCCGCTGGCCTGGCGCCAGGCCCTGTGGCGCATGATCCACCGCGCCATGATCGACCCGGTGCTGCTGCCTGGACTGAACGGCGCGCGCGCGCAGCACGGCTTGCCGCCGGAAGCGCATTTTTTTGGACACATGCTGGCCGCGCCGGACGCCTCGCTGGGACTGTTTCCCGCCTGGTTCGCCGCGCCGCAGGCGGACTGGCCGCCGCACTTCGCGCAAGCCGATTTCACCGCCGCCGCCATGCCTGGCGCCGTAGCGCTGCCAGCGGAACTGGAACGTTTTCTGGGCGAGGGCGAGCCGCCCATCGTGTTTACGCCCGGTACCGGTCACCAGCACGCGCAGCGCTATTTCAGCATCGCCCTGGACGTGTTGCGGCGGCTGGGACGGCGCGGCCTGTTCCTCACGTCCCATGCGGCGCAGGTGCCGCAGCACTTGCCCCCCAGCGTCATGTGGCAGGCGTACGTGCCGTTCGCGGCGCTGTTGCCGCGCGTGGCGGCCGTGGTGCACCACGGCGGCATCGGCACCAGCGCGGACGCCTTCCGCGCGGGCATCCCGCAACTGATCGTGCCGTTCGCGTACGACCAGTTCGACAATGGCTGGCGCGCCAAACGGCTCGGTGTGGGGGAAGTCTTGCTGGCCAGGCGCTTGTCTGCCGGGCGCATGCAGCGGCAGCTGGCGCGCCTGCTGGCCGCGCCCGAAGTCAGGCTGGCGTGCGGCGAGGTGGCCCGCCGGATGGGTCAGGGGCTTGAATCAGCGCGCCTGCTGGATCACGTCGAAGCGGCCCTGGCCGCTTAGTCTGCCTGGGGACGCCAGGTGTCGTCGAGGGCGATGACCCGGTCGTTTGCGCCGGGCACGCAGCCGTCGGCGATCGGTTCCCAGCCCCGGTGCACCACCACCTGCTTGCCGTCGTGGCAGATTTCCACGCGTTCGCTGGCGGGCAGGCGCTGGCGCGCGAACGCTTCCAGGCTGGCCGGCAGGCTCACCGCCAGCTGCATCGAGCGAATTGCCTCAGGCGGGTGGTCATCCATGTGCACGAGGGGCACGAAGATGGAGCCGAGCATCAGCCAGCGCGCACCCACGTCGACGGGGGCGGGCGCATATGGTGCGGCGCGCAGCCAGTCCTGGGCGCGGGCGCGCAAGTCGCCGCCTGCCGCCAGTTCGCCCCAGGCCGAGGCCAGCATTTCCACCACCCACTGATTGCAATTCTGGTATGTCAAATTGAAAGCATACGCGTTGGCGCTGTAGCGGCCCGCCAGCAACTGTTGCACGCGCACGGGGTCGAGCAGGGCGCGGCGCAGGGGCGGCACGGTTTCGGCCGGCAATTTCACGAGCGAGATGTAGCCGAGCGCCGGGTTTTCCGTGCCCATGGCGAAACCGGCCGTGCCCTGGTCGAAGATACGCGGGCGGCCTTCGTCGCAGGCGTAGTACAGCTGGCGCGCGGACCAGCCGCTGTCATTGTCGTGGCGCCAGGCCAGCGCGGCGTGCGAATAGCGGATGCCGAAGCGGGCCAGGTCCAGGCCGGAGCGGCTGATCAGGGCCACGCTGCCTTCGCTGGCGGCCAGTTCTTCGCGCACGACGGCGGCAAAGCGCAAGAGCCGGTCCTGTTCCGTGGCCGTGAGTTCCTGGGCGCGGTCGCAAAAGCGCGAGGAGGACATGGAGGTGCCCGCCTGGGCGGCGCCAGCCAGGACGAGTGCGGCGCAGCCGGCCAGCAGCGGCGCCAGTTTGCGCAAAATCAAAGGCTGACGGGACGCGTGGCCATTTCGCCGTACCAGTCGTCGGCCAGCACGAGGAAGAAGGCGGCGCGCGTGTCGTTGCGCGAGAATTCGATGCCGTAGGCGCGGTTTTGCGCATGCACCACGTCGCCCTGCGCCAGCTGCTGCTTGTCGAGCGCCGCTTGCGGCAAGTCCAGCACCAGCGGCGTGGCCGTGGCGTCGGCCTGCATGGTCAAACGCGTCATGCCGGCGCGGCCCGGCACGGCGGCCACGTCGATGATGCGGTAGGGGCCATTGGCCACCTTGTTGTCGCGCGAAGAGCTGTTGCTCGAACCGTTGAGCGAATCGGAAATGCTGCCGCTCGACTGGGAACCGGCGCTGGAGGCCGAGGAAACGAAGCTGTCGGCGTTGGCGTTGCACGCCATGGTCAGAGCTGCGGCCAGGCCGAGCATGCGTAAGGAGGTAGTCAAGGCAGTTTTCCAGTGAGCATCAATGAAAGCGGACCGGGTCCATCCCGGCTCGCGCCATCATAGCAGATCGGCCATCAGCTGAGCAGTACCTCGATCAGGCCCTTCGCTTCGGCCGACGGCTGCGTGCGCAGCGCCTGCAGCACGGGATCGTGTTCCAGATAGGTTTGCAGCGCCTCGCTGACGGTGACGCCGGCCTGCGGCAGCGGCGACGGGACGGGAGAGAGCGCCTTGGCCAGCAGCAGGGTGTCGCGCAAGCCCTCGGGCGGCAGCATGATGGTCGAGCCGGGCAAGGCGTTGATGGCGTCGGCCACCGGCAGCGGCACGCCCAGCTGGCGCATCAGCGCGCGGCCGATTACTTCCAGCGTGGATGCCATCTGCGTTTCCAGCTGGGCGTACAGGCCCGGAGTCTTGTCGGCCTGGGCCAGCAAATAAAAGCCGGCCACTTCATGCACGATGCCGGCGAACAGCGCCGTATCGGCATCCGTCTGCGTGACGGTTGTGGCCAGCCCGTGCGCCAGCGCCGCCACGTGCACGGTGTGCGCCCACAGCTGGGTGGCGCGGGCGCGCAAGGCTTCGTCGCGGATGCCCGCGTTCAGCTGGCGGATGACGGCCGCCGTCACCAGCGCATACAGGTTGCGGTGGCCCAGCCGCTCGACGGCGGCGCGTACGCTGGTGATGGCGGGCGCCTGGCCGGGCGAGAACAGGGCCGAATTGGCCAGCGCCACGGCGCGCGCCGACAAGGTCGGTTCGCACAGCAGCAAGCGGCTGATGTCGGCCGAGTGGCAATCCGGGTTGGCCAGTTCCTTTTGCAGGAGCAGGGCCGTATTGATGCTGGTGGGAAAAGCCAGGGTTTCCGTTTCGGCGCTGGCCAAAAGTTGCGCCAGGCTGCTGAGCGTGTTGACGTGCATGGATAGGGGAGCGGGAAGTAGCAATGTCCCCATCTTATCAGGCAATCCAGGCCGCATGGCGCCCGGCTGCCTTTGCTGTCAGGCACGGCTGGCCGGTGGCGCCATTCATAAGCTGTACTTATAGACTTTAGTGGATTTGCCTGTCTATTCACGGTGGGCGAGGGCGGGTACGCTTGATCTGCCACAAGCGTGCCTCGTACGCGGCTTGTTCCATATCAATGTTTACAAGGAAAATACAGATGCGTGATGAAGTTCCCCAGCTGCAGCGGCGCACCTTCCTGAACACCTCGCTGGCCATGGTGGCCGGCGGCGCCGGCATGGCCCTGGCAGGCGCGGCCCAGGCGCAAGGGCCGGCGTCCGCGCCCACCCGGCCCATGGTCGTGGGCCATCCCCGGCGCAACGGCGTCGCTATCGAACGCGTCGCGTTCCCCAACACCAGCGCGCAGACGGTCATCGCGGCCAACCTGTTCACGCCAGCCGGATTCGATGCGGCCAAAAAATATCCCGCCATCGTCATCGGCCACCCGTTCGGCGGCGTGAAGGAACAGACGGCCGGCTTGCACGCGCAAAAACTGGCGGAACTGGGCTATGTGACCCTGGCGTTCGACGCTTCGCATTACGGCGACAGCAGCGGCTTGCCCCGCTACACGGAAGTGCCGGGCACGCGCGTGGGCGATTACAGCGCCTGCGTGGATTTCTTCAGCAATCATCCGGCCGTGGACCCGGCGCGCATCGGCGTGCTGGGCATTTGCGGTGGCGGCGGCTATGCCGTCAGCGCGGCGCAGGTCGACCACCGCATCCAGGCCATCGCCACCGTCAGCATGTACGACATGGGCCGCGCGCGCCGCCAGGGGCTGGGCGACACGCTCACCTACGAGCAGCGCATGAAGACCTTGGCCGAGGTCGGCGAGCAGCGCACGCGCGAGGCGCGCGGCGAGCCGCGGCGCGACATCCGCGCGCTGCCCGAGTCGGCCGGGCCGGACGCGCCGGAAATCGTGCGCGAATTCCTCGACTATTACGCCACGCCCCGGGGCCAGCACCCGCACTCGACCAGCTTGTACGCCTTGACGAGCCTGGCGCTGATGATGAATTTCTTCCCGTTCGCGCAGATCGAGACGATCGCGCCGCGCCCGTTGCTGATGATCGTGGGCGAGCGCGCCGTCTCGGCATATTTCAGCGAGGATGCGTACGCCAGGGCGGCGCAGCCGAAGGAACTGTTTGTCGTGCCCGGCGCCTCGCACGTGGACCTGTACGATCGGCCGCCCCATATCGCGCAGTCGCTGGCCAGGCTGGACGCCTTCTTTCGCCAGCACCTGGGGGCGTGATGGGCGTTTTCTTGAACGGCATGAAAGCGGGCTTCCTGGCGGCCTGCCTGGCGCTGCCCGTCTTTGCGCCAGCGCAAACGCTGGATGCGCAGAGCAAGCCGCCCTCGCGCGCGCAGCAATTGATGGGGGACCTTGCGCCGAAGATGGCCGACCTCACGGACAAGGTGCTGTACGGCGACATCTGGGAGCGTCCCCAGCTGTCCAAACGCGACCGCAGCCTGGTGACCGTCAGCGCGCTGGTGACCATGCACCGTCCCGAGCAGCTGAAATCGCACCTGCTGCTGGCGCGCCAGAACGGCTTGACGGAGGACGAGCTGGTCGAGGCGATCACCCACCTGGCCTTCTATGCGGGCTGGCCGAACGCCGTCTCGGCGCTGGCCGTGGCGAAAGAAGTCTTCCGCAAATAACGACCGCCGCCCCGCGCGGCAAGAAAGGATATCTACATGCACCGATACGCCGCGGCACTCTTGCCGCTTTGCCTGCCCGCCGGGGCCGCGTCCGCCGCCGTCACCGTCACGCGCGCCGCCGCCATGCCGGCCAGCATGGGCGACGCCGCCTATTTCACGGGGAAGGTCGCAGTCGACGCCCGGTTCCAGCGTCTGGCGCCGGCCCGCGTGGGCGGCGCCATCGTCACCTTCGCGCCCGGCGCCCGCACGGCATGGCATACGCATCCGCTGGGCCAGACTCTGATCGTCACGGAAGGCCAGGGCTGGGTGCAGCACTGGCAGGGCCCGCTGCAGGCGCTGGCCGTGGGCGACGTGGCGTGGATACCGCCCGGCGTCAAGCACTGGCATGGCGCGACGGCCACGTCCGCCATGCAGCACGTCGCTATTGCCGAGGCGCAAGATGGCACGGCGGTGACGTGGCTGGAACAGGTGGCGGACGATAGCTATCCCCGCCAAGGCGCTCAATGACGATGCCGCGCCGGGCGTTCAGGCAGATTACGGCAGCAGCAGCGCATGCTGGCTGGCCGTGTGGAAATCGCGCCACACGCGGTTGATGGCGCTGTCTTCGCGGGCCGCGTACAGGCCGCAATACGGATACACATCACCGACGGCCGCGCGGCATGCGGCGACCAGGTCCAGCGAACGGTCCTGCACGGCTTGCATGGCATCCGCGCCGAGCGCCGCGCCGCCCGCCACCTGCGCCCAGCTGTCGTCCAGCACGGCATAGAAGCGGGTGCGGGCGGATGTGAACGCTTGTTTCCTGGCTTGCAGCATGGCGGCCACTTCCGGCACATCGAGCAGCGGCAAGCCGGCGCGCGCATGGCGGCGGTGGCGCATGCCTTCTTCGGCCAGCTGCATGAAATGGCTGGCCATGCCGGCCACGTTGGCGGCCAGGGTTACGTAGGCCAGCGAATAGAACGGATAGCGGTACAGGGGGCCGCCGGCCGTCGCGGCCGAAGGATCGATGGTGAAACCGTGCTCCTTGGCAACCCATTGACCGTCGATGCGGTAGCTGTGCGAGGCGCTGGCGCGCATGCCGATGCTGTTCCACGAGGGCACCAGCTGCACCAGGGCGGCGGGCACGAGGAAGGCGCGGATGCGCGGCTTGCCATCTGCATCGAGCAGGGGCTGGCCATCGCGCCGCAGCCGGGCGTTCAGCGTGAAGTGGGTCGCCATCGGCGCGCCGCTGGCGTAGTCCCAGCTGCCCGTGATGCGGTAGCCGTCGCCTTCCTCTTCCGCATCACCGGTGGCCGCGCCGCTGCCGCCCAGGCAGACGCGGGGCGTGCCGATGATGGCCCGCGCCATGTCGGGCGCCAGGAAGCCCGCAAACCATCCCGCGCCCGCGCACAGGGTCAGCACCCAGCCCATGCTGCCGTCGACGGCGGCCACGGCTTCCTCCAGGCGCACCACTTGCGGCAAGGGCAGCTCGGCTCCGCCCGCGCCGCGCGGCGCCAGCATCGTCAGCCAGCCGCGCCGGTGCAGCAAGGCTTGCTGGGCCGGATGCAGGAAGCGGGCGGCGTCGGCGGCCGGCGCATGGCGCGCGATGCGGCGCGCGTCACGCCCGGAAAGGGTAGCAGGGGTAGCGAGGGCAGCGTGCGGCATGGGCAGAATCCGGCAATGGCGAAGGCGGGCATTTTCGCACGGCGCGGGGTGCCGGCGGTAGTCGGCGCCTGTTGCGGCGCCAGTCCCGCGCCTGTAAGCTGCAGGAAAAGGGGAAAAACATGTGCAGATTCGTCCATGCGGGAAGCGCGGCGGCATTGCTGCTGTGCCTGGAGGCTTGCGCCAGCGTGCCGCCACCGCCGCCCGTGGTCATGCTGGGCAAGGAAGACATTACCGTGGCGGGCCGGCGCGTCCACACGGTGGACGAGATGCTGGCCGTCCTGTCCGAGGAGCACATTGCCAGCGTTGCCTTGCGCACGCAGCCGGACGTGCCGTATGAGCGCGTCGGTGCCGTGATCTATTCCATCTTCCGCGCCGGCAGGAAAGTGTCGGAAGTGGACGGCGCGGCAGCGCCGTAAGCCTGCATGCCGCCGTTTTACCGCATCATGGCGCGGACCGGCGCCACCCACCAGGAGCTTCCATGAGCGCATCGGCTGCGACGCAAATGAACCGCTGGCAAGATGCCAGCGCCGGCCTGTCGATTGCCGGCCTGCTGCTGCCGGAAGCGGTGGCGTATGCCAGCATCGGCAACATGGCGCCCCAGGCGGGCATCCTGGCCCTGTTTGCGGGCTTGCTGTGCTACGGCGTGCTGGGCACGAGCCGCTTTGCCATCGTCTCGGCCACGTCGTCCTCGGCCGCCGTGCTGGCCGCCGCCATGGCATCCATGCCGGGCGGCACGGCGGGGCACCGGCTGATGCTGATGGCGGGACTGGTGATATTGACGGGGGCATTTTTCCTGCTGGCCTGGCTGGCCAGGCTGGGCAGCATCACGGAATTCATCGCCAAGCCCGTGCTGCGGGGCTTTTCCTTCGGCCTGGCCATCGTGATCATCGTGAAACAGTTGCCCGGCGTACTGGGCGTGCAGCCGGCGCACGGCGACGTGCCGCATCTGCTGGCGGGCCTGCTGGCAGGCGAAGGGCAGTGGAACGGGAGCGGCGCCGGCCTGTGCGCGGCGGCGCTGCTGTCGCTGTTCCTGCTGCGGCGGCTGCAGCGCTGGCCTGCCGGCCTGATCGTCATCGCGCTGGGCATCGCCGCCGGGCAATGGCTGGACTTGCCGCGCCATGGCGTGGCCCTGGTGGGCGCCATCGATGTGCGCCTGGCCATGCCTGTCCTGCCGCGCCTGACGCAGGAGGAATGGACGCGCCTGGCCGAGCTGGCGTTTGCGCTGGCGCTGATCCTGTATGCGGAATCGTATGGCGCCATCCGCAGTTTTGCCTTGAAGCATGGCGACGCCGTGGCGCCCGAGCGCGACTTGCTGGCGCTGGGCGCGGCGAACGTGGCGGCGGGCCTGTTCCAGGCCATGCCGGTGGGCGCCGGCTATTCGGCCACCTCCGCCAACGAGGCGGCCGGCGCCACCTCGCGCCTGGCGGGGCTGGTGGCGGCCGCCGTCGTGGGCGTCATCGTGCTGACCCTGCTGCCGCTGGTGGCCCTGATTCCCGTGCCCGTGCTGGCTGCCGTGGTCATCCATGCCGTCAGCCATACCCTGAACCCTGTTTCCTTGCGGCCTTATTTCACCTGGCGCCGCGACCGCCTGCTGGCGCTGGCGGCCATTGCCGGCGTGCTGCTGTTCGGCGTACTCGACGGCTTGCTGGCAGCCATCGCCATGAGCCTGCTGCTGATGCTGCGCCGCCTGTCGCGGCCGGGCCTGTCCGTGCTGGGCCGGCTGGGCGACAGCCACGATTACGTGAAGCTGGCCTTGTACCCGGCGGCCCGCGCGCAGCCCGACACGTTGATCCTGCGCCTCGATGAACCCTTGTTCTTCGTCAATGCCGAGCGCAGCCTGCACCTGGCGCGCGCCATGCTGGAAGAGCGGTCCGGTCCGCTGCGCAAGGTGATCCTCAGCCTGGAAGAGTCGCCCGACCTCGATGGCAGCAGCGTCGAAGCCTTGCGTGACTTTGCCGCGTTTGCGCGCCAGCGGGGGCTGGCCCTGGCGCTGGCGCGGCTGAAGGAGCCGGCGTGCGCCGTGCTGCAACTGGCGCTGCGCGACATGCTGGCTGCCCAGGCGGGGCCAGCGCTGCTGCTCAGTGAGTTGAGCGTGGCCGAGGCCGTGCGCCTGCTGGGCTGCGCCGCGCCTGAAAAGTAGCGGCGACTATGCTACGCTGGCGGCCAGGCCATGCATCTGGGAGACGGTATGACAAGCGCGAAACCGCAACTGGTCAAGGGACGGCTGAACAAGCTGCTGCCCACGCAAATCACGGTGGGCATGGCCGAGGTGGCGCTCAAGCGCGCGCATTGGGCCAGCCTGGGCCGGAAGGCGCGGGCGGCGGCGCTGGCCGACCACTGGTTTCCCAGCATTATCGGTCCGGAAGGGCGCCACTACATCGTCGACCACCACCATTTCGGCCTGGCGCTGCACCAGGAAGGCGTGAAAAGCGTCAGTTTGATGATCCTCAAGGATTTGTCCTGGCTGGAGCCGCTGCACTTCTGGCATGTGATGGACCACCACCAGTGGGTGCACCCGTACGACAGCGAAGGCTTGCGCCGCGATTTTTCCGCCATCCCCCGGCACCTGAGCGGCTTGCACGACGATCCCTACCGCAGCCTGGCCGGCGAATTGCGCAGCGCGGGCGGCTACGCCAAGGACGTGACGCCGTTCAGCGAATTCCTGTGGGCCGATTTCTTGCGCAGCCGCATCGCGCCCGCCAGCCTGCAGAAAAATTTCCCCAAGGCACTGGCGCAGGCCATGAAGCTGGCGCGCAGCCAGCAGGCGCGCTATTTGCCAGGCTGGAGCGGCGTCCTGCCGCCCGCCTGACCCCGCCTGCCGCTACAGCAGGAAGGCGCTGCCGGCCGCCAGTATGCCGGCCGCCGCCGCGCCCACCGAGCCCCACAGCAGCCAGCGCCGCCGCGTCAGCACGGTGATGGCGGCCAGCGCCACGGCAATCTGGATGAAGGTCAGGGCCATGGCCAGCCGTTCGTGCGGGCGCAGCTTGGCTTCCGATGCCTCGCCCAGCTTCCTCGACTGCTCTTCCAGCTGGCGCGCCTGCGCCTGCACCAGGGGCTTTTCCCGTTCCTGCCGCGCCTGTTCCGCCAGGAAGCGGGCCCGCACCTCGGGTACGCTGGCCAGCGCGGCCGTCGCTTCGGCGATATGGCCCTTCGTCGACTTCGCCTGGTACAAGGCCCACTGGTCGCTTGCCTGCGCCTGCTTCAGGATGCTCTCGTTCTTCAGGAACATGGCCTCGTTCTGCGCATTGCCGCTCTGGTAGCTGATCAGGGCGCCGATGGTGGCGAGGATGGCCGTCATCAGGGCGATTTTCTGCGTCAGGCCATCGCGCTCCCTCTCCGTCGCCTCTTCCACGGCGTGCTCATGGGGGCTGGGTACTTCGTATTCTTCTTCCATGGCGGACCTTTCGCGGGGGCAGGAGGAGGGATCATGTGTCGACATGGTGATACTACCGCATCCGCCGTGCAAGCTGGCGGGCGCCGCGACATGGTGCGAACGGGCATAAGCGGGTACAGTAAGGCGTTCTCCCCTTGAAAGCGCACAGCCCATGAGCACGTCCCGTCTGCCCGACCCGCACTTCGCCGAGAAAGTCCGCGCCAGTTTCGATCTGCAAAACGCCATGACCCTGATCCAGGCCAGCCTGCCTGTGGTCAGCCACGGCAGCACGGAAATCCACGTGCCGCACTGGCGCGGCATCGAGCAGCAGCACGGTTTCGTGCATGGCGGCGTGGTGGGCATGATCGCGGACTCGGCCGCCGGCTACGCGGCCATGACCATGGTGGCCGACGGCGCATCCGTGCTGACGGTGGAATACAAGATGAACCTGCTGGCGCCCGCCGATGGCGAGAAACTGATCGCGCGCGGCAAGGTGGTGCGCCCGGGGCGCACCCTGATCGTCACGCAAGCCGAAGTATTCGCCGTGCGCGATGGCAAGGAAACCCTGTGCGCGCTGATGCAGCAAACCATCATGGTGATGCACGGCAAGTCGGAAAAGACGTGAGCCGTGCACCGGGCGATGGCGCTCAAGCCGCCTTGCCCAGTCCTTCCGCTTCCAAAGCCGCCTTGACGCTGTCGCGCTGGGCTACGCGGGCCAGGAAGGCTTGCACATGCGCCAGCGCGGACAAGTCCACGCCCACGCCTGGCGCCCAGCCCGTGATGACGAACAGATAGGCGTCGGCGACCGTGAACGTGTCGCCCGTCAGGTAGGCCCGGCCTTCCAGGCGGCTGTCCACCCATTTGTATTTCTTGCCCAGTTGCTCGACGAACAAGGCCTTGGCGGCCGCGTCGATGCGCGGATCGAACAGGGGACTGAACGATTTATGCAGCTCGGACGTGATGTAGTTCTGCCATTCCAGCACCTTGTAGCGGGCAAAACTGCCCACGGACGGCAGCAAGTCCTGCCGGCCAGCCTGTTCCGCGATGTACTGGGCGATGACGGGGCCTTCGCTCAAGGTCGTTCCATCGGCGAGCGCCAGCAGCGGCACCTGGCCTTTCGGGTTGAGTTCGTAGTAATTGCCGCCTTCCTGCGTCCGGTGCTGCCCCAGGTCGACCTTGACCAGGGTAAATGGCGTGCCCGTTTCGCGCAGGATGATGTGCGGCGCCTGCGAGCAGGCGCCCGGCGAATAAAAGAGTTTCATGGCGATCCTTGAACAGGTGGGAAAGTAGCCACTATAGTCCTGCGCCGCCGCACGGTAAACGCATGTTCGTTTGGCGACTGTCCACGCCCGGTGGACGATTGCGCTGGCTCAAACGCGGGGATAGCGCAAGGTGTCGAGCAGCAAGGTAAACGCGGGCGACGGGTGGCGCCGGCTCGGGTAATACAGCTTGTAGCCCGCGTACGCGGGGCACCAGTCGTCCAGCACGCGGACCAGGCGGCCATCGGCCACGTAGGGCAGCACCACATCTTCCGGCATGCAGGCCAGGCCCAGGCCATCGAGCGCCGAATGCAAACGCATGGCCATGTTGTTATAGATCATCTGACCTTCCACGCGTACCTTCAGTTCCTGCCCATCCTTGGCAAATTCCCAGGCAAACAGGCCGCCCAAGGTGGGCAGGCGCATGTTGATGCAATTGTGCGCCATCAAGTCCTGCGGCGTGACGGGCGGCGGATTCCGGCTGAAATAGGCTGGCGAGGCAACGATGGCCATGCGGAAATCGGGACCGATGGGCATGGCGATCATGTCCTTGGCCACTTGCTCGCCCAGGCGCACGCCCGCGTCGCAGCGCGCGGCCACGATGTCGGTCATGCCGTTGTCGACGATGACTTCGATGTGGATGTCCGGGTAGTGGGGCAGCAGGCGGGCGATGGCCGGCTGCAGCACCGTCAGTGCCGAATGCTCGCCCGCGCTGATGCGGATGTTGCCGGCCGGCTTGTCGCGCCGTGCGCTGAGCAGGGCCAGTTCCGCCTCGATCTCGTCGAAGCGGGGCGCCACCGTGCGCAGCAGCTGCTCGCCCGCCTCCGTGGGCGAGACGCTGCGCGTGGTGCGCACCAGCAGGCGCAAGTCGAGCCGTTCCTCCAGCGCCCGCACGGTCTGGCTCAGCGCCGACTGCGACACGCCCAGCTTGGCCGCCGCCCGAGTAAAACTGCCTTCGCGGGCCACGGCCACGAAGGCGAGTATGTCGTTGAAGTTGGTCTGTGCCATGGCGGATGTCTTTCCAATTCATTAGTTGTGCTAATAAGTTCATGCGGACTTTACCATCTATTCATGGTAATGCATACGGCTTACAGTGATGGCATGAACAATCCGCCAGTTGCTACTCCCTCTGCCGCGCCGCCCAAGGCGGCCATCCTCGCCATCATTCTCGTCAGTTACGTGATGATCGTGCTCGACACGTCCATCGTGCTGACGGGCTTGCCGAACATCCACCAGGAACTGGGCTTTACGGATACGGACCTGGCCTGGGTGCAAAGCGCCTACACGCTGACGTTTGGCGGCTTGCTGCTGCTGGCCGCGCGCGCCGGCGACGTGCTTGGCCGGCGCCGCCTGCTGCAGCTGGGCCTGGCGCTGTTCACGCTGGCATCGCTGGCCATCGGCCTGGCGCGCTCGCCAGCCATGCTGATCGCCGCGCGCGCCGTCCAGGGCGTGGGCGCGGCCATCCTGGCGCCATCGACCCTGGCCTTGCTGCAAACCACGTTTGCGGAGGGACGCGAACGCACGCGGGCCATCGCCCTGTACAGCGCGGTGGCAGGCATCGCCGCCAGCGTGGGCCTGGTGCTGGGCGGCGTGCTGGCCGAGTGGCTGTCGTGGCGCGTGGGCTTCTTCATCAACCTGCCCATCGGCGCCGCCATGCTGGTGGCCGCGCGCCGCTATATCGCCGACAGTGAAACCATCCGGGGCCGCTTCGACGTGGCCGGCGCGGCCAGTTCCACCCTCGGCATGTCGGCCCTCGTGTACGGCTTGATCCGCTCGGCCGGCGCCGGCTGGGGGGATGCCTTGACGCAAGCTGCGCTGGCGGCGGGCGTGCTGTTGCTGGCCGCTTTCATCCTGATCGAACGGCGCACCGCGCAGCCCATCCTGCCGCTGCGCCTGTTTGCCGATCGGCAGCGCAATGCCGCGTACGGGGCCAGGGTATTGTTCATGGGCGCCATGATCGGGTTTTTCTTCTTCACCACGCAATTGCTGCAAGTGGTGCTCGGTTATCCGCCCTCGCTGACGGGCCTCGCTTTCCTGCCCATGACCCTGGTCAACTTCGGCGTGGCCCTGTGCGTGCCGCGCTTGACGCGCCGGCTCGGCAATGCGCGCTTGCTGGCGATGGGACTGGGCTTGACCCTGCTGGGCATGGCCTGGCTGAGCCGTGTCGACGCTGGCACGGCCTACTGGCTGGGCGTGGCCCTGCCCATGGTGCTGATCGGCGCGGGGCAGGGCATGGCCTTGAGTCCCCTGACGGCGGCCGGCGTGGCCGGCGTGCCGGCGCAGGATGCGGGCGCCGCCTCGGGCGTCGTCAGCGTGGCGCACCAGCTGGGCAGTTCGCTGGGGCTGGCGGCGCTGGTGGCGATCTCGGCCTTTGGCGCGCACCAGCTCGTTGGCGTGCCGCTGCTGGCGCACCGCGTGACGGTGGCCCTGGGCGGCGCGAGCGTCATGCTGGCGCTGGCCTTGCTGCTGGTGCTGTCAAGCCGCCGCGGCGGCTGACCACTCGCGCAGCAACTGTCCGAACGCTTCGGCCGCCGCCGTGGCGCCGGCGGCGCGCCACAGCAGCTGGAACCGGGCGGCGGGCAGGGCGGGCAAGCCATGCCGGCCATCGATGACCACCATGCCGGGCTCCAGGTCGCCTTGCGGCAGGGCCGTGACGGCCAGGCCCGCCAGCACGGCGGCGCGCAAGCCCTGCTGGCTGGGCGAGGTGAACGCCACGCGCCAGTCGATGCCGGCGCCCTCGAGGGCGTCGACGCCCACTTGCCGGTGCATGCAGGGCGCCGGTGAAAACGCCAGCGGCAGCGGCAGCGCGCCGTCGTGCCGGAAATCCTGCGCCGCAGCCCAGACGAAGCGCGTGCGGCGCAGCACGGCCGCTTCATCTTGCCCGTCCGCCAGGGCCATGACGACGGCCAGGTCCAGCGCATCGGCGGCGACCAGTTTTTGCAAGTCAAGATAGGTGCCGACCGTCACATCGAGGCGTACGGCGGGAAACAGGTGGGCAAATTGCGCCAGCAGGGCCGGCAGGCGCGCGCCCATGAAATTTTCCGGCACGCCGAAGCGCACGGCGCCGGCAAGTGAGGAGCGCTGGAAGCGGCGCGACAGCGCTTCCTGGGCCGCCAGCACCTGCCGCGCGTGGCGCAGGAAATCCTCGCCATCTTCCGTCAGGCGCAGGCTGCGCGTCGTGCGCACCAGCAGCTCCGTGCCCGCTTGCTCTTCCAGGCGGCGGATCTGGTGGCTGATGGCGGACTGGCTCAGGTGCAGCCGTTCGGCGGCGCGCGTAAAGCCGCCCGTGTCCTGTACGGCGACAAAGGCGCGCAGCAGGGCGGTATCGAAGTCCATGGCGTGACGCTCCCGTGATTCATGATGAAAATGAATGAATTGTACGAAATTTTATCATTTCCCTCATGAGTCGGGGTTTTCTAGAATGCGGGCTCCCGGTGCCCCGGCACCACGCGTCCCACCATGACTACCGACATCAAGGCTTCGATGCTACCGACTACTTCGCAACAAAACGCACTGACCCTGGCCGCCGTGTGCCTGGCCTCGCTCATGTTCGGCCTGGAAATTTCCAGCGTGCCCGTCATCCTGCCCGCCCTGGAAACCGTGCTGCATGGCGACTTCAAGGACTTGCAGTGGATCATGAACGCCTACACCCTGGCGTGCACCACCGTGCTGATGGCCACGGGCACCCTGGCCGACCGCTATGGCCGCAAGCGCCTGCTGCTGGCCAGCCTGGCGCTGTTCGGCCTCAGTTCGCTGGCCTGCGGCTGGGCCGGCGGCACGGGCGTGCTGATCGCGGCGCGCGCGCTGCAAGGCATGGCCGGCGGCGCCATGCTGATTTGCCAGGTGGCCGTGCTGTCGCAGCAGTTCCCGGCCGGCGCGGCGCGGGGCAGGGCGTTCGGCGCCTGGGGCATCGTGTTTGGCCTGGGCCTGGGCTTCGGCCCCATCATCGGCGCCGCCATCGTCGCGCTGTCGAATTGGCAGTGGGTATTTCTCGTGCACGGCCCGCTGGCGCTGGCGGCCCTGCTGCTGGCGGCGCTGGGCGTGAGCGAATCGCGCGACCCGCAGCGGCGCAAGCTGGACGTGGCCGGCATCGCCACGCTGTCGCTGGCCGTGTTCAGCCTGGCGTGGTGCCTCACGCAGGGGCCGGCGCTGGGTTTCAGTGATCCCCGTACGCTGGCCAGCCTGGCCGTGGCGCTGGTTAGCCTGATGCTGTTTGTCGTGATCGAGAAGCGTCAGGCGGAACCGATGATCGACTTTTCCGTATTTCGCATCCGCCGCTTCTCGGGCGCGCTGCTCGGTTCGGCGGGCATGAATTGCAGTTTCTGGCCGCTCATGATCTATTTGCCCCTGTACGTGCAGCATGGCCTCGGCTACAGCAGCCTGGACACGGGCCTGACCTTGCTGGCCTACACCTTGCCCACCTTGCTCGTGCCGCCGCTGGCCGAGCGGCTGGCCCTGCGCTACCGGGCCGATGCGGTGATTCCCGCCGGCTTGCTGGCCATCGGCACGGGCTTGCTGCTGATGTGCTGGGGCAGCCGCGCGGAGGCCGCCAGCTGGCTGACGATCTTGCCCGGCTGCCTGCTGGCGGGCGCGGGCCTGGGGCTGACCAACACGCCCGTCACCAACACGACGACGGGCGCCGTGCCGGGCGAGCGGGCCGGCATGGCGTCCAGCATCGACATCAGTGCGCGCATGGTCAGCCTGTCGATCAATATCGCGCTGATGGGTTTTATGCTCGTCGCAGCCATCCAGTCCGCCTTGCGCCGGCATGTGCCTGCCGAGATTGACGGGGCGGCATTGCGGGCGTTGGCGGAGGCAGTGTCGGCAGGCAAGGGCGGTGCGCTGCCGGCCGGCGTGGCGAAGCTTGCGCTGGCACAAGGCTTCGGCGCCGTGATGCTGTACGGCGGCGTGGCCGCCTGCCTGTTCGCCGTGGCCAGCTGGCTCGTGTTTGGCGTCGGACGTGCGGGTGCGCCAAGGCTTGGGAGGCTATAATCTGGGCACGTTGACAAGTGTTGCTCAACGTCATTACGAGGCCGTCCATGCATAAACTGATTTCCGAACTCACCCGCCTGTACCTGTTCGATGAACAGCAGCACTATGTCGATGGCGAGGGCGGCGTGCAGCCGTTGACGCCGGCCGTGCTGGCGCG
Source organism: Janthinobacterium sp. SUN176 (assembly GCF_030587335.1). NCBI lineage: Bacteria > Pseudomonadati > Pseudomonadota > Betaproteobacteria > Burkholderiales > Oxalobacteraceae > Janthinobacterium > Janthinobacterium sp. SUN176. The sequence continues at coordinate 1,123,573 of NZ_JAPWIA010000001.1, forward strand.
CCATCTGTCGGGCGAGCAGACGGTAGCGGTGCGACTCGTGACCGGGAGCGGCCTGACGCGCGCGCTGGTGCTGGAGTTTGGCGGCAAGGGCGGCGGCGAGGCGCATTGGAGCGCACTGTGCGCGATCGCCAATGCCGTGCAGCACGAGCTGGACTTGCCCGCGCCCGCCGTCAGCATTTCCGGCACGGCGTTCCAGCTGTGGTTATCCTTGGCCACGCCCGTGCCCGTCGCCCAGGCGCGCCAGTTCGTGCAACTGCTGCGCTCGACCTTTTTGCCTGCCTCGACCGACATCCTCGCCGCCGCGCCGCCCGCCGACGTGGAACAGGTGGCGCTGCCGCCAAGCCTGCAGCCGTCGGGCAAGTGGGCCGCCTTCATCCACCCCAGCATGGGCGCCGCCTTCGTCGACGAACCTGGCCTGGACATGCCGCCGCCGCCCGCCGCCCAGCTGGGCTTCCTGGAAAGCTTGCGCAGCATCAACCCAGCCCAGTTCGCGCAGGCGCTGGCGAAATTGCAGGGACATGCGGGCCTTTCGGAGTCTTCGCCAGCGCCTGTTCCCGTGGCCGCATCGCCTGTTGCATCTTCCGCCACCGCGCCAGGCTTGCTGTTGCAGGACGCCACCCTGGAAGACATCGTGCGCTGGCTGCATGCGCGCAACATCGAACCGACCTTCCGGCACCGGCTGTCGTAGCCACGGCATGGCTGGCTTGAGGTGAACAAGCAATATATATCGACATTCAGAACAATTGAAATTTCGGATGAAAGGCAGTATTCAATGGATTTCCATGTAGTCGCAAATTCCTATAATTGCTACGGCGGTCACACAACGTTGTCTCCGATCGGGGATTTTCTTCTGGCGGGCAGCGGCAGTTTTGGCGCCGCGATTCAGGAAATTGCGGTCACGCTTCACTTCAGGGACTCTGGTCCGGCAAAGAAGACGCTGGAATCTCTGTTGGAGGCGCACAATAATTTCCGCGCAACGCTACCCAAGGTCACTTATCGAAGAGCAAAGGGCAAGGTCGAGATCGCCATCGCCAGCGATTTGATGGAAGGCCGGGACTGGACGCATTCTTCAACATTGTCCTTGCCACTTTTTAAAGCAGGTGTTGATGAAGTCATCCATGCATTAGGGCTATTGAGCAAGCGATTGAAGCGCACTGATGATTTTAGCTTGGAGAAATTTCTGGACCACTGTGAAGCTGCCAGGAAACGCGTCCCGGATTCCGAGGAAGCTCTGCAACTCCTTGCATCCGGGCTGGAGGCAGCGGCACAAGCCAAGCGTGATGGAATGTCGGCCTGGGAGCAGTTGGGAATCGACTGGGAAGACTTTCATCCCAAGGCACGCGAGATATTGGATGATCCATTTTTTTGGAATTGCACGGATGATTTCTCGCCGAACGGCAATGATACTGGCGCTGATCTTCTGGAGAGCTATCGCGATTGGCACAAGACGCACAAGGATGTCACGCCAATTCGATTCCTCGAGAAACTGGCAAAGCAGTGGGGATACGCCAACATACACGCCATGGACGATGACGTGCGCTGCGAAGCGTCGATTGCTCTCGCATTTGCGGATATAAAGTTAAGGGCGGCATGCAACCAACAGGCGCGACAACTGGCATTGGACGCTATCGGGCAGCAAAGAGCCCAGGCGCTGGCCGCGGGGGACTGGTCTCATCGCGAAGAAAAGCTACATGCTTTGGATCAGATCGAAGCAAAGTTGAAGCAAATGGATAACACCATGGCGCATTTGACGCGCTGAAGCGCGGCGATCACTTTGACGTTGAATGTGATTTCGAGCGGCACAATGGGGCGGAAGCTGCCAATGACAGCAGCCACAAGCGGCCATGGGAAAGCACTTTTCCGCTAACCCAGCTAATATTACAGATGCACTTGATTAGAGATGTACTTGAAAAAACATCAGAAAATGATATGCGTGGCGCTAGGTGCGATGCTGTTGTGGCCAGTAGTGGCGCAGGCCGATATTATTCAGCGACACGTGTTTACGGCTATTTCTAACGAGAAAGATAGCAAAGGCGCCGATGTGCTGACCGTGGCGGAATCTACGGCCTGCGGCGGCAATCAGCTGCGCATAAAAGAGGGGATGCTGGAAAACAAAGATGAGTATGCGAGCCTCAGACCCGCACTCGCCGAGCGCATCCGTGACAAGACAGCAATGGTCGTGACCTTGTTTGGCTGCCCTGTCGGGAAAGCCGGCGATGAGGCCATTCCGTTTGCGCGCATGATGACCGACTGTGGCCCGGACTCCTGTCCCGACGGCAAGGCGCGCCTCTACCTGGACGAACAGCTGATGCCGCAGGTCAAGCATCGCTCGCCTTATGTGCTGGTGCTGCCCTTACCAAAAGCAGCGTTGCCCGGCACTTGGAAGGTGGAGATTTTCGATACCATCAAGAGCGATCTGGTACGAATCTCCGGACAGACCAATGCAGCCGATTTTGTTTCTGGCAAGATGGTTGGCGGTTACCGCTATTATGATCGAGATGGCAATATCAAATCGCAGGTAGAGCTAGATGAGCATGGCCGCCAACACGGCGTAGCAACTACCTATTTTAGTGATGGCAAGCTGGAGTCCCGAGGGCAATGGCGCGATGGCCAGCCCGTGGGTGTGCAAAATAGTTACCATCTCAACGGTAAGGTAAGCATTCTTCAGGTTTACAGTGATAAGGGCGTGCTGCTGAGTACCCAGCAGTTCAACGAGCAAGGTGTGCTGGTGTATTCAAATGGTCAGAAGTCGAAAAAATGAACTGCTGCGGTGTGCCAGGCTCCCAGAGTATGTAGAGAGACGTAGCAGTGATGCACGACGTCGTGGGGTTCCGGTTCGTTTTGAAGGTGGAGTGGTTGGCTGAAATCGGCCAGAAGCGGACAGTCGGCAATTGACCAATAAAGCTTTACTCAGAAAGTCAGCATGTCTCACCGTGATCCTTTTGATGTTATTTCATCCACCGTTGATCTGGATGATCCGGTAGAGCACGGTGATGCTCAACGCTTTATGGTTAACGCCCTGGCTCGGGTGATCGAATGTCTACCCGTTACCGCGCAGTCTTCTGTTTTGGCTGCTAAACGATATCTTGAGGGCGCGGCAACGGATAGCGAGGCCATAGCTGTCCGGGTGAGGCTTTGGGAGACCATCCGAGGACGTGATATGTCGGATGACCCTGAGGTGTTGCGTATCAGAACCACGATTTGTGCGCTGCACGGCATGGACGCTGAAGCACCTTACGACAAGTTGGAATACTTTCTGTTTTTTTGGGAGCGCAGCGGCTTAAGCATGGTCGAGCTAGCTGGAGCTATGTTCGACACATACGGCGTTGTTTATCACGACGCTTAATCGGCTGCGGTGGTATATGTCGAATGCGTCAGATCTATGTCTGCTTCGGGGCGACAGCGGACGCTCGCCCAAGCGACGAGTCTGCCTGCAGGCTGTGTCCACATTTTTTGTTCGTCCACCCCCGATTATTGAAACAGGGAAATGCCAGCGATGAAGAATCTCGTACTTGCCGTTGCGCTGTGCCTGGCTAACGGCGTTTCGCCAGCGGCGCTTGCCGCCGACACCGCGCCCGTGGTGACCATCGAGAACGCGTTTTCCCCCGATGGCGGGGCGGAGGCGCTGGTGCTCAAGGTCATCGATAGCGCGGCGTCGACGATCCGGCTGGCCGCTTATTCGTTCAGCTCGCCCCATGTGGTCGAGGCCCTGCTGCGGGCGCGGCAACGGGGCGTGGATGTCCGGGTGCTGGCCGATACGCGGCGCAACGCGCGCAAGAACAGCCGGGCCGCGCTGGACCGGCTCGTCGGCGCGGGCATTCCCACGCGCCTGATTTCCCGCTATGCCTTGCATCACGACAAGTACATCGTTGTCGATGGCGTGACCGTGCAGAACGGCAGCTTCAATTACACGGCCGATGCAGCCACCGCCAACAGCGAAAATGTGCTTGTCGTGTGGCACAGCGAGCGCCTGGCGCAATCGTACCTGGCGCACTGGGAAAACCGCTGGGCCAGCGGCATCGACTATGCGCGCGTGCCGCGGCCCTGATCATTGCCCCTGCGCCGCGCCTTGCGCGCGCAGCCAGTCGAATACTTGCCCGACGATGGGCGAACGCGGGTGTTCCGCCACGCCCGATAGCCACCACGTGGCGCCGGGCACCCTGGGATAAGTGGGCAACACGTGCAGCAGGCCGCGCGCCAGGCTGGCATCGACCAGCAGGCGCGGCAGGCAGGCGATGCCGCGCCCGTCGAGCGTAGCGTCCAGCAAGAGGCGCGCATCGTCGTAGATGGCCCGCTTGCGAAAGCGCGCCAGCGGCCCCAGGAACAATGGCGCCGTAGTGTCGCCCGTCAAGCTTTCTTCCAGGCAAACCAGATCCGCGTGCAGGTGATGCGCATCCTGCGGCACGCCGGCCAGCCGCGCCGCCAGCTCGCTGTTGGCGACCATCACCCATTCATCGCGCAGCAGGGGGATTTCCTGCAAGTCCGGCTGCAGGATGGGACGGTCGCCGATGGCGATATCGACGTCGATTTCATCGACGAAGCGGGCGCTTTCATCGACCGACAAAAGCAGACACAGCTCGGGCAGCTGCGCTTCCAGTGCCCGCAGCCGGGGCTGCAGCCAGCCGTGCAGCAGGGGCGCCGGACACACCAGCACGACCAATCCCGGATCGAGATAGGTGGCGATGCGCCCCAGGCCGCTGCGCAGCACGGTCATCGAGCGCTGCACGCTGCGCAGCAGCACTTCGCCTGCCACCGTCAGTTCCACGCCCCGTCCCGCGCGGCGGAACAGCGGCTGCTTGACTTGTTCTTCCAGCAATTGCACCTGATGGCTGATGGCCGACTGCGTCACGTGCAGCTCGTCGGCCGCGCGCGAGAAATTACCGTGGCGGGCGGCCGCTTCAAAGCCCATCAATAACTTCAGCGAGGGAATGCGATGTTCTGACATATGAGAAAACCTAATCAATTTACGTAAATCATATCATTTGTTTTCATATCTTGATCGCTCCACAATGCCGTCCATGCCAACGCATCGACTGCGCGGCACTCTGACTAACTAATCAAGGATGGATATGAACACACGTCGATATTTCTTGCGCCATTGCATGCTGGGCGGCAGCGCGCTGGCCATGGGCGGCATGCTGGCCGGCTGCGGCGGCGGCACGCCGGAAACGGGCCCGGTGGCGCCAGTGCCGCCCATCATCAGCGGCGGTGGCGTCAACCAGGCCGACGGCTGGCGCATGCCCGACGAGGCCGAAGCCCACAAGGCCACGTGGATGGCGTATGGCGCCTCGAACGCCGTCTGGACGCGCGCGCAAGTGCCGCAAGTGCAGCTGGCGCTGGTGCGCATCGCCAACGCGATTGCCGCCTACGAACCCGTCAACATGCTGGTGCGTCCTGCCGAGCTGGCCAGTGCGCGGCAGTTGCTCGACGCCCGCGTGAACCTGATTTCCGCCGAGATGGATGATTTGTGGATGCGCGACACGGGGCCCGTCTTCGTGCGCAAGCCGAATGGCGAGCGGGCCGGCGTGAAGTTCAACTTCAATGGCTGGGGCAACAAGCAGCAGTCCGGCAAGGATGGCCAGGTGGCCGACGTGGTCGCGGCCCAGGCCAGGGTGCCGCTGCTGGCCACGCGCCTGGTGCTGGAAGGCGGGGCGCTGGAAGTCGATGGCAAGGGCACGGCCATCATCACGGAAAGCTGCGTGCTCAACAGTAACCGCAATCCGGGCTGGAGCAAGGCCGACTGCGAAGCGGAATTGGGGCGGCTGCTGGGCATCCGCAAGGTGATCTGGCTGCCAGGCATCAAGAACCAGGACATCACGGATGCCCACACGGACTTCTACGCCCGCTTCGTGCGCCCCGGCGTGGTGGCGGCGCACCGCGAGATGGACACGGCATCGTACGATTACGCGCTGACCCGGCGCCACCTGGAGATACTGCGCGGCGCCACGGATGCCGATAACCGGCCGCTGCAGATCGTCGTCATCGATGGCCCCGAAAAAATTCGGCCTGGAAACAACCCGAACACCTTCGCCGCCGGCTACATCAATTACTATGCCACCAGCAGCGCCATTTTCCTGCCAGAATTCGGCGATGCGCAAGCGGACGCCAGCGCCAAGGCGCAGTATGCGCAGCTGTATCCGGGACGCGCCGTGATCCAGATCAATATCGACCCCATCGCGGCCGGTGGCGGCGGCATCCATTGCACCACGCAACAGGAACCGGCGTAAACGCGCCGCACAGGAGAACAGCATGCAACGACGACATTTTCTGAACGGTGCCATGGGCCTGGCGGCCAGCGCCGCGGCCGGTTTGCCGGCCATGTCCGCCCTGGCGGCCGGTGCCGGCTGGCGCATGCCCGACGAAGGTGAGCGCCACGCCGCGACGTGGATGGCTTTCGGCGCGAATGACGACGTGTGGGGCAAGCGCCTGAAGGCGGGCGCGCAGGCGGACCTGGCGCGCATCGCGCAAGCGATCGCCAGCGTCGAACCCGTGCACATGCTCGTCAACGAGGAAGACTACGACGTGGCGGCTCGCCTGTGCGGCAACAAGGTCAAGCTGCTGGTGCAGCCCATCGACGACCTGTGGATGCGCGACACGGGCCCCGTCTTCGTCAGGAAGGCGGGCGGGGCGCTGGCCGGCGTGAATTTCAATTTCAATGGCTGGGGCGAAAAGCAGGACTATGACGACGATGCGCGGGTGGCCCCTTTCGTGGCCGGACGCGCCGGCGTGGCCGTGCTGGAAAGCAGCCTGGTGCTGGAAGGGGGCGGCATCGAAGTCGATGGCCAGGGCACGGCCATCATCACGGAAAGCTGCGTGCTGAACGCCAACCGCAATCCCGGCGTCGGCAAGGCAGCATGCGAACGCGAATTGCGCCGGCTGCTGGGCATCGAGAAAGTCATCTGGCTGCCCGGCATCGCGGGCCAGGACATCACCGATGGCCACACGGATTTCTATGCCCGCTTCTGCGCCCCCGGCGTCGTCGCGGCCGGCTTCGACAGCGACCCGGCGTCGCCCGAACGGGCCGTCACCCAGCGCCACCTCGACATCCTGCGCAAGGCCATGGATGCGCGCGGCCGTGCGCTGCAGGTGGTGGTCTTGCCCGGACCTGGTTCAGTCCGTCCGCGCTATGAAAACAAGGATTTCGCCGCCGGCTACATCAATTTCTATGTCTGCAACGGCGCCGTGCTGTGCCCGGAATTTGGCGATGCGGCAGCCGACCGTAACACCAAGGCCATCCTGCGCGAGCAATTCCCCGGGCGCGACATCGTGCAGTTGAACATCGACGCCATCGCGGCTGGTGGCGGCGGCATCCACTGCACCACGCAGCAGCAGCCGGCGTGAGGCAGATGGCCCCGGAAAAGTCAGGCCGCCATTTCCCGCGCCAGGGTGGCCACCAATTCCTCCGCCCCCATTTCCCGCGCCAGCGGGGCGCCCTGGCCGGCCCACTGGGCGGCGAATTCGCTGTCGCCATGCTGGCTGGCTAGCGCGTTCAATTGCTTGGCGGCATCGTAGGCGACGGGATAGTCGGCCGGCGGCGGGCTGCCCGGCGCTTCGCCATGTTCGATGAAGCGGTTCACCATGCCGCGCGCCAGGCGGCCCGACAGCACGCTGGTCAGCCGGGTGCTGGCCGCCCGTTCGCTTCTCAGGTTGGCCCGGTAGCCCGCATTGGCCGACGATTCCGGGCACAGCACGAATGCCGTGCCCAGCTGCGCGGCCACGGCGCCCAGGTCCAGCGCGGCGCGGATGCCTTGTCCATCCATGATGCCGCCGGCGGCGATGAGGGGGAGGGCGGTGCGGCCCGCCAGCAGGCGCAGCAGCACGGTGGTGCTGTGGCGTTCGTCCGGCGCTTGCGGGTCGAAGACGCCGCGATGCCCGCCCGCTTCCACGCCTTGCGCCACGATGGCGTCGACGCCCGCCTGTTCGATCAGTGCTGCCTCGCGCACATTGGTGGCCGTGGCCATCGTATAGATGCCGGCCTGGCGCAGGGCGGCGATCTGCTGCTGCGTCGGCAAGCCGAAATGGAAGCTGACGACGGCGGGACGCTGTTCCAGCAACAGGGCAAACGCCGCCTCGTCGCCGATGAACGTTTTATAGATCTCGTCGAGCGCCTCTGGCGCGGCCGCGCCCAGCTCCGCAAACAGGGGCGCCAGATGGGCCAGCCAAGCCGCTTCGCGCCGCGCATCCCTGACGGCCGGCGCATGGCAGAACACATTGATATTGAAGGGCTTGTCCGTCAGCGCGCGCGTGTCGGCGATCATCTGGCGCGCCTGCGCCACGGTGCCGGCGCCGATTCCCATCGAACCGAGGCCGCCCGCGTTCGAGACGGCGGCGGCCAGGCGCGGTGTGGAAACGCCCGCCATCGGCGCTTGGATGATGGGCAATTGCAAGCCGAGACGGTCGAGGAAACGCTGGATTGACGTCATGATGATTCCTTCATGAGGTTGAGGATGCTGCATTTAATTCGTATTTTAAGAATATAATAGCATAATCATTTTCAAAAAGAGAATACGATGGATTCGGAATCATTGCGGATTTTTTGCTCGGTCGCCAGTGAACTGAGCGTCACCCAGGCCGCAGCGCGGCTGGGCCGCGCGCCGTCCAGCGTCACCACGCGCATCCAGCAGCTGGAAGCCGATATCGGCGCGGAACTGTTCGTGCGCACCAATAAACGCATGGCCCTGACGGCGGCGGGCGAGCGCTTTCTCGAGTATGCGCAGCGCCTGCTGGCGCTGGCGGACGAAGCGCGGCATGTCGTCACGGGCGGGCGCGAGGGCGGCACCTTGCGTGTCGGCAGCATGGAAAGCACGGCGGCCAGCCGCTTGCCGGCCTTGCTGGCCGCGTATCACGCGCGCTATCCGGCGACGCGCCTGGCGCTGGGCACGGGGCCGTCGCGGCCCCTGATCGAGCAAGTGCGCACGGGCTTGCTCGACTGCGCTTTCGTGGCCTTGCCGCCAGCATTCGGCGGCGCCGCCGCCCTGGCGGAGCTGGGCCTGGCATCGAAGGCCGTGTGGCGCGAGGAACTGTGCCTGCTGCTGCCGGCCAGCGAAGCGCAGGCGCGCCGCGCCATGGATGTGCGCACGCGCTCGCTGGCGGCGTTTCCGCAGGGCTGCACCTACCGCGGCATCGCGGAAGAGGTGCTGGGCGTGGCCGGCAGTACGCAGTGGCGGGTGCAGGAAATGAGTTCGTATCACTGCATGATTGCCTGCGTGGCGGCCGGCGCCTGCGTGACCTTGCTGCCTGCCAGCGTGCTGGCGCTGTCCGGCGCGCCGGCCACCCTGGCGACTATTTCCGCAGGGCAAATTGACACCGTGCTGGTGTGGCGCGCGGGATTCGACGTACCCGCGTTCCAGCACTTGCTGGCGCAGCTCGGCGAGTCGGCGTGAGCGGGGCGGCCGGGCTGCGCGCGGCCATCGCTGCGGCCGTCATCCTCGCCATCGGCATGGGCTTCGGCCGCTTCGCCTTCACGGCCATCTATCCGCACATGCTCGAGGAAGGCGTCTTGACCTTGCGCGACGGCAGCCTGGCCGCCTCGGCGAACTATGCCGGTTACTTGCTGGGCGCCATCCTGGCCATGCGCGCGCGGGCGAATGGCGCGCACCGGCTGTGTTTATGGTCGGTGGCCGGCACGGCCCTGTGCCTGGGCGTGCTGGCCTGGCCGATGCCCGTCTGGCTCATCGTGACGGTGCGCGGCGTGGCGGGCGTCTTCAGTGCGCTGGCCATGGTGGCGGCCTCGCTGTGGCTGCTGGTGCAGCGCGGGCAGGCGCGCGGCGCGCCGCTGCTGTATGCGGGCGTGGGCGCCGGCATTGCCGTCTCGGCCGAATTGCTGGTGCTGGCATCGCACCTGGGCTGGCGCAGCGCCGGCATGTGGCTGCTGCTGGCCGGCGTCACGGCGCTGGCGGGGCTGGCGGCCTCGCCCGCGCTTGCCGTGAGCGGCCAGGCGACCCCGGATGCGCCGCCTGCATCCGCCGCGCCGGCGCTGGCGCCCGTGGCGCCCTGGCCGCTGGTGCTGATCTATGGACTGGCGGGACTCGGTTACATCGTCACGGCCACCTATCTGCCCGTGCTGGTGGGCGTGGCCTTGGCCAATCTCAATTCCGCCCACGTGTGGGCCGTGTTCGGCCTGGGCGCGGCGCCTTCGTGTTTCCTGTGGCACCGGCTGCACGAGCGCCTGGGCACGCGCCAGGCGCTGCGGCTGAACTTGCTGCTGCAGGCGCTGGGCGTGGCCTTGCCCGTGCTGGCGCCCTCGGCCGCCGGCTATTTGCTCAGCGCCATCCTCGTCGGCGGCACGTTCGTCGGCACGGTGACCATTGCCATGCCGGCTGCGCAGCGGGCAGCCGTCAAGGCGGGCGCCAGCATGATGGCCATCATGACGGTGGTATATGGCATCGGACAGATTATCGGCCCCGTGCTGGCCGGCAGCTTGTATGCGCAGTCGCACAATTTCAACGGTGCATTATTGGCGGCGGCCGGCGCGCTGCTGCTGGCCGTCGCGGTGAGCTTGCGCCTGTAAACCTCAGAGGCCGAATGCGCAGCGCATGAAGTCGCCCCGCAGCGCGTTGACCCGGGCGGAATCGCGCGTGTAATACAGCTTGTTCGTCAGCAGCACGGCATAGCGGCCGCGCCGGGGGCTGAGCCACATGGCCGTGCCGGTGAACCCCTGGTGGCACCAGACGTCGTCTTGCGGCCCGGTGCCTGCCGCCGGATGCCAGAACAGGCCGCGCGACGGCCGCAAGTCGCCCGTCTGCAGCGTCAGTGAAGCGTGCACCCAGCCGGCGTCAAACACCTGGCCTGCGCCATGCAGGCCTGACGCCAGCATTGCCCGCAGGAAGCGCTGCAAGTCGGGCACATTGGAAAACAGCCCGGAGATGCCGCACACGCCGCCCAGCAGGCGGGCCGAGAAATCATGCACCACGCCGGCAAGGTGGGCGCCCGCCTGTTCGCAATACTCGGTCGGCGCGATTAGCTGGCCGTGGCGTGGCGCGAGCGGGCCGTAACCCGTGGCGGCCATGCCCAGCGGCTGCAGCACATGCTCTGCAAGCGCCTGTTCCAGTGGCTGGCCCAGCAGGCGCTCGATGACAAAGCCGAGGATCAGGGCGGCGCGGTCCGTGTATTCGACAGCCTGGCCCGGCGTGCCTTCCAGCGGCTCGCGCAGCACGCCGCGCACGATATCGTCGTACACCTCGCCATAGCTGGCGCGCAGGCGGGCGCGCAGCGGCAAGCCGGCCGTATGCGTGAGCAGCTGGAAAATCGTGATGGGCGCCAGCGCGTAGCCCGCCGTGCCGGGCAGCAGGTCGGCCAGCCGGTCGTCCAGGCGCAGGCGTTGCTGGCCAATCAGCCTGCCGATCAGCGACCAGACGCTGACGATCTTGGTCAGCGAAGCGATATCGAACAGGGTGTCGACCTGCATGGCGGCGCTGGCGGGCTCCGGCGTGAGCCGCCCGGCCGCGCCCGCCACGCCATGGTCGATGGTGCCGACGGCCCAGGCCGCGCCTGGGAAAATCCGTTCCTGCACGCCGGCTTTTGCCAGCGCCGTCAGTTGCTCCGTGCGATAGGCTATCGGCATGATGATTGTGCCGTATTGGTCTGCTCATCGCCTGCCGCTGCCACCCCGAGCCAGCGCGCCACCGATTGCGCCAGCCATTCCCCCTCGTCGAGCGGCAAGTCGTGCCCGGCGTCGCCGTGGATCAGGCAATCGGCTTGCCAGGCGCGGGCCAGGCGCTGCGAACAGCGGTGGTCGACCAGCCGGTCTTGCGCGCCGGCCATCACCAGCACGGGCATGGTCGGGCGGACGAGGGGCGCGCGGTAGCGGGCGGCCGACAGCAGCTGGCGCAGGGCGTTGCGGCGGCTCACCGGGTATTCCTGCTGATAAGTCAACCAGTCGGCCACCAGCGCGGGAGTGCCGCCAGCATGCCGGCGGCTCGTCAGGCGCAAGATCAATGCTTCCTGGCTGGCGGCATCGCCCAGCAGCAGCTGGCGCAGCAGGGCGCCGTAGTTTTGCCAGCGCAGGCGTTGATGGAAGGGATTGAACGGCCGCATGCTGGTGTTGATGAGCACGCAGCGGGCGATTTCCTGCGGATAGCGGCTGGCCCATTCGACGGCCACCATGCCGCCCAGGGACAGGGCCAGCAAGTGGTAGGGCGCCGGGATGCCCCGCGCCTGCAACTCCCGGCGGCAGTCTTCCACCATGTCGGCCACGCGGGTGGCGCTGTCCTGCGCATGGCGCGTGCCGTTGCCGGGCAGGTCGGGCGTGACGATGCTGGCGCCGGGCAGGGCGCGCGCGAAGGTGGCGGGGAAGCTGCCCCAGTGGCGCTGTTCGCGCATCAGGCCGCGCAACAGGACCCAGTTATCGTGCGTGTTGATCTGCGTCATGATTCATACCATTGCGCCAGGGCGCGCCGGCGCTGTGCCTTGCGCAGCAAGCCTTCCGGCATCCAGCGGCCGTGGCTGCTGGCGGCGCGCATGAGGAAATCGAACCACACCAGGTGCCGCCGCAGCACGCGCTGCAGGCGGTGCGCGGCCGTGGGGTTGAACATGCTGACCCGGTTGAACAGCTGGCGCGGGTTTTTCTTGACCCACAGCCACGACCCCATTTCCAGGGTCAGCGGCAGGAACACGCGCCCGCTGTAGCTGGTGCCGTTCAGGTACAGATAATCCCACAGGTCGCCATGCGTGCGGTATTGCCGGCTTTGCGGCTCGAACACATAGTTGTGGTTGGGGTAGCTCTGGCTGAACAGCTCTTCCAGCGCGCCGATTTCGGCCAGGTGTTCGATGGGCACCTTGGTGTGCGCATGGGGAAACCAGATGCGGTCGCGCAAGCCGAAGCCGGAGTGGCAATCGAGGGCGATGCTGAACTGGCGCGACAGCAGTTCGCGCTCGACGAGGTCGCACACGGCGGCGCTTTCCAGCTCCATCGGCCCCCCGGCCGCGCCCCGGTACCAGGGCAGGCGGGCGCTGTAGCGCTGTCCGCCCAGCATGAACGGCACTTTTTCGCGCGCGCTCAGGGGCGCGTTGCGCATCAGGTCCACGCCGCGCGGATTGCAGCGCGTGGCTTGCCACATGCCGCCCGGGTTGACCAGCGGCATGAACACGAGGCGCATGGTTTCCAGCTGCTGGTGCAGGGTGGCATCCCAGCGCAGGCGCGCGACCAGGCTTTCCAGGAATGACAGGATGACTTGCGTGCCGATGCGCTCGAGGCCGTGGATGCCGCCGAAAAAGCCCAGCACGGGCACGTCGGGGCTCGGATTGCCCAGCGCGATGGAGTACACGGGAAACTCGCGCCCATCCATGGCGATGCTGCAGGGCGCGGCCACTTCCAGGTGGCTGCCGCCCTCGTCGATGAGGCGCTTCAGCAAGACCAGCTCGGGCAGATTCTTTTCGATCATCAGGCGTCTGAAAGGGAAAGTGACAGCCAGTGTAGCCGAAATAGGTGGCGCGCCGGACGTCCCGCATGGCGAAATTTATGCACGCTGACGATGTCACGAAGCCGTCATTTTTTCTGTGTAGGCTATTGCAGTTGATGCAAGAGTTGTTACTTGGCAATGCCTTGTTTCCACGCAATTCCCCCCTCACACGATAGCGACTCGATAGCGATATGACAGGCAGCCCGGCATCCGTCCATGTGCTTGCGCTGGCAGGATACCTGGTTTTGCTGGGTTTCCTGGCCGCGGTGGGGCCCGCGCGGGCGCAGTCCGCCGACGGCCCCGTGCTGCAGTTCGATATCGCCGCGCAAAACCTGGGCGACGCGCTGGACCTGTACAGCCGCCGCACGGGCATCGCCGTGCTGATGGACCAGCGCTATGCGCAGCGCCAGTCGGGCGCCGTGCGCGGCGCCCATGCGGCCGGCGCGGCCCTGCAAGCCTTGCTGGAAGGCACGGGCCTGCAATCGCGCCTGTCCGACGCGCAAGCCGTCATCGTGTACGCCCCGGCCGGCGCTGCGGCTGCCGCCGCGGCGGAGCTGCCGCAGGCCGCCGTCGTGGCCGCTGCCGACATCCCGGGCGCCGTGCAGGGCGGCGGCGACCATGCGGCCTATGTCAGCCGCCTGCAGCACGTGCTGCTGGGCTTGCTGTGCCGCGCGGCGCAGACGCGTCCCGGCGGCTACCGGCTGGCGCTGCAGCTGTATCTGAACCGCGCCGGCGTGGTGGACCGCGTGCACCTGCTCGACAGCACGGGCTTGCGCGCGCGCGACACGGCCATCGCGCGCCTGGTGCTGGGCATGCGCGTGGGCGCGGCGCCGCAGCCGTCGATGCCGCAACCCGTCTCCATCCTGCTGCTGCCGCAAGGGCCGGGCAGCGAAGTCGATTGCGCCCCCGGAACAATGGGAAGGCTCGCGCCATGAGCATGCCCGACCTGCGCACCAAGCTGAAACGCCACCTCAGTTCGCGCTACGCCGTGCTGCGCGGGCGCCTGGAGCGCGTGGTCGGCTGCAAGCACCATGCGGCCGATGCGCTGCAGGAAACGTGGCTGCGCCTCGAAGCGATGGTGGCGCCCGGTCCCGCCGCCGCGCCCGTCCACAATCCGGACGCCTATCTGCTGCGCATGGCGGCCAATATCGCCACCGATGCCTACCGCCGCGACCGCATCATCGTCACCGAGCGCGAACGCGAAGAGCTGATGCACATGGCCGACGAGGCCGGCGACGACATCAGCGACCCGGCGCGCATCGTCTCGGCGCGCCTCGACGTGCAGGCGCTCGACGCGGCCTTGGCGGGCCTGTCGCCGCGCCGCCGCGCCATCCTGACGGCCGCCAGGGTCGATGGCTTGCTCAATGCGGACATTGCCGAGCGCTTCGGCATTTCCGTGGCGATGGTGAAGAAAGAATTGCAGGCCGCCATGCAACACTGTAAAACGTGCATGGCCGACGCCGATGCCGCCCAGCGCAGCGATGTGTCGGGCCGCCGTAAATATTGATGAATCTCATGACTGCTCCTGACCGCGATCCACGCGACCCTTCCCATACCGCCGACAGCGACGCTGACATCGGCCGGCAAGCCGCTGCCTGGTGGGCGCGGCTGCGCGGCGACGATTTCACGCAGGCGGACGCCGACGCCTTGCGCGCCTGGTGCGCGCGCAGCCCCGCGCATGCGCGCGCCTGGCGCGAACTCCAGCAAGTGTGGCAGGCGCTGGCCCCCGCGTTGGACCGCGCCGCCGATGCCGCGCCGCAGCGGGCGAACGTGCTGGCGTTCCCGGCGCGCCCCGGGCGCCGGGCTTTCCTGGGCGGCGCGCTGGCGGCCGGCGTGGCCGTGCTGGCCTTGCGCCCGCCGCTGGGCGCCTGGCCGTCGCTGCAGGAATGGAGCGCCGATTACCGCACGGGCACGGGCGAGCAGCGGCAGGTGGCCGTGTCGCAGCAGATGACGGTGCAGATGAATACGCAGACGCGCATCGATGTGCGGGCGCCGGAAGCCATCGAACTGCTGGGCGGCGAAGCGGAAATCCTCGCCAGCGGCGCGCGCCAGCCCGTCACGGTGGTGGCGGGCGCGGGGCGCTTGCTGGCGCAGTCGGCCCGCTTCAACGTGCGCCATACGGATGATGCCGTCTGCGTCACCTGCCTGGCGGGCGCCGTGGACGTGGTCTGGCAGCAGCGGCGCCAGACCCTCGATGCGGGGCAGCAACTGGTCTACGATGACCGGGGCGTGCAGGCGGCCACGGCCGCGCCAGCGGAGGAGGCCAGCGCGTGGCGCACGGGCGCGCTGTCGTTTGTCGGCAAGCCGCTGGCCGAGGTCGTCGATGAAATCAACCGCTACCGGCCGGGCCGGGTGGTGCTGCGCAATGCCGAGCTGGGCCGCCGCCTCGTGCGCATGCGTTTTTCCATCGGGCAAACCGATGGCGCGCTGGCGATGATACGCGACCTGTACGGCGCGCAAATGACCAGTTTGCCGGGCGGCATCGTGCTGCTCAGTTGATTTCCGCTGATTCCAGGTTTCCCTTTGGCAGGCTTATTTGAAAATATTTAAAAATATTTTTCAAAAAACATTATCCCTTCCGCCATCCGGCTACGTCATGGAGGCATGGACGCTTGCGCTACCGCCAGGCTCCGTTCCCTTCTCTCTAGCCAGGAAACCATTGCCATGACCAAGCTTCACACTGCCCAGCGCCCAGTCCCGAACGTCGACATGGACGCGCAGCGTACCTCCACGCTGGGCAGCCGCTTGCGGCTCACGCCGCTCGCCTACGCACTGACCACCATGCTGATGGCGGGCGCCTTTGCCACGCCGGCCCGCGCGCAGCAGGCGTTCAGCGGCGGCTGGTTCGCGGCCAAGGGCGCGGCGCAGAATACGGCGGCCACTTCGGGCCGCCTGCCGAATGGCCAGCCGCTGCCGCTGGGCAGCCGGCCCGAGGGCCAGCAACAGCAGGCGAACCAGCAGTTGCAGCGCTCGCTCAACAACCTGAACCTGGCCGCGCGCGCCATTGCCGCGCAGCAAGCGGCCCAGGCGCAGGCGCGCCAGGCGGCGGCCGGCGTGCCCGGCGCACCCGATGGCCTCGTGAAAGGCGGCTTGCAGGTCGACACCAACAGCCTGACGGCCGGCTGGCTCAACGCCCAGGCGCCCGTGCAGACGGTAGCGAACGGCAAGACGGCCGTGGTGGTGCAGCAGACGGCGGACAAGGCCATCCTGAACTGGGAAACGTTTAACGTCGGCAAGGACACGATATTGACGTTCCAGCAACAAAAGGATTGGGCCGTGCTGAACCGGGTCAACGATCCGCAAGCCCGTCCCAGCCAGATCCAGGGCCAGATCAAGGCCGACGGCACGCTGCTGCTCGTCAACCGCAACGGCATCGTCTTCAACGGCGCGAGCCAGGTCGACTCGCGCAGCCTGGTGGCGGCCGCGGCCCGTATCAGCGATGCGCAATTCCAGAAAAACGGTATCTATAGCCCCGGCACGGCCGGCGCCACGACGTTCACGGACGCGGCCGGCAAGGTGCAGGTGCAGGCGGGGGCGCGCATCGCCAGCAATGCGCCCAAGGGCAGCACGGAAGGCGGCGGCTATGTGATGCTGCTGGGCAAGGAAGTCCACAACGGGGGCGAGATCGGCACGCCGAAAGGCCAGGCCCTGCTGGCCGCCGGCGACAGCTTTACCATTAAAAAAGGCGTGGGCACGGACGGCAACCCCCTGTCGACCACGCGCGGCAGCGAAGTCACGCCGCAGTTCGCGGCCGGCAGCACGGCGGGCAAGGTGGTCAACACGGGCCTGATCCAGGCGCGCGAAGGCGACGTCACCCTGGCCGGGCGCGATGTGCGGCAGGACGGCGTGCTGCTGGCGTCCACCACCACGGCCACGCGCGGCACCATCCACCTCAACGCCCTGGGCAGCGACGCGGCCGTCACCGTGGGACGGGGCGCCACCACGGCCATCCTCGTCGAGGACGACGGCAAGACGACGGCGCTCGACAGCCAGCGCGACGCCATGCGCGGCCCGGCCGTGACGTCCACGGAAAACATCCTCGCCGTCAACGACCGCCGCGACCAGTCGCGCATCGAGATCGGCAGCGCCGGCACGGTGGAATTCATGGGCGACTCCCTGACCCTGGCCACGGGCGGCCAGATCGCCGTCAACGCGGCCAGCCGCAGCCTGCTGCGCGACGGCGCCCAGCTCGACGTTTCCGGCGCCGTGGGTGTGAAGATGGCGATGGAAGCGAACAATGTCGAGATCAACGTGCAGGGCAACGAGCAGCGCGATGCGCCCGTCAACCGCGACGGCAAGGCTTTGATCAATAACAATATCTGGGTGGACCGCCGCAAGCTGGTGTTCGTGCCAAAAGGCACGAACGGCTACGACAGCGACCGCTGGTATACGGCGGGCGGCTTGCTGGAAGTGGCCGGTTACCTGGGCACGCAGGGCCACTCCGTCAGCGAATGGATGGCGCAGGGCGGCACGGTCAGCTTCGGCGGCAAGGATGTCGTCACGCAGCTTGGCTCCAGCATCAACCTGTCGGGCGGCACCCTGGACGTGCAGACGGGCGCGCTGCGCCAGACCTGGCTGAAAGGCGCGGACGGCAAACTGTATGAGGCAGGCAGCGCGCCCGCCGACTTGCCGTATGCGGGCGTGTACAAGGGTTACGAGGAAGAGCATGTGCGCTGGGGCAAGGATGCCAGCGCTTTTTACGCCAATCCATTGATCGCCGCACAGAAGCGCCTGGAAAACGGCTACACGGTGGGCCGCGACGCGGGCAAGCTGGTGGTGGCGACGGGGTCGGCCGTGCTGGAAGGGGGCATTGCGGGCGACGTCTTCCAGGGCGAGCGCCAGGCGCAGGCGCCGCAAGCGCTGCTCGACGGCTACCAGCAGTCGCAGCTGGCGGCCGCGCAGCGGGGCCAGCTGGTCGTGGGCCAGTACGTGCCGATGTTCGACAAGCGCACGGGCGTGCTGCAGCATGCGCTGTCCGCCGTCATGGACGAGGTGCGCCTGACGCGCGTGCAGGACGGCATCGCCGCCGGCCTCGACGTGACAGGCGTGCTGTCCACTGAGCGCGAGGGCAAGCTGCTGCTCGACACCACCTTGCTGAATAATCAGCAATTGGGCGCCCTGCGCATCGCCGCGAAAGGCGCGATCACCGTCGACAGCGCGCTGCAGGTGGCCGATGGCGGCACTATCACCCTGTTCGGCAAGGACGTGGCCATCAATGCCAGCCTGCGCAGCCGTGGCGGCAGCATCGCGGCCGGCAACGTGCTGAACCAGATCGGTTCACTGGGCATGCTCGATACCTTCGTCAATCCGGGCGTGCCCCCGGGCACGCTGGTGCTGGCCGACGGCGTCAGCCTCGATACCAGCGGCCTGCTCAGTAACGTGCTGCGCGATCCGCTGGCCGCCGCCGGCCTGCCTTATATGAACGGCGGCAGCGTATCGTTGCGAACGTATGGCGACGTGCGCATCGGCAATGGCAGCCTGGTCGACGTCAGTTCCGGCGCGGCCATCCTGGCGCAGGCGAAACAGCAGGGCGGCAAGGGCGGCAACGTGACCCTGGCCAGCTACGGACCGAAGGCCGACCTGGTGCTGGGCAAGGGTGCGCAAGTGCGCGGCCACGGCGTGGCGGGCGGCGGCAAGCTGGAGTTACAGGCCAACAAGATCATGATCGGCCACATTGAAAAACCCGAGGCAGGCGCCCTGCAGCTGGACGGCGGCTTCTTTGACAAGGGTTTTTCCAGCTACAGCCTGGTCGGCAAGCAAGGCGTCACGGTAGCGGACGGCACCCAGGTGGACGTGCGCATGCCCGTGCTGCGCGTGGTGGACAATGAAAAACTGGCCCTGTGGATGCCGGAACAGGTCACGGAAAATCCGCTGAAGGGCACCTTGACGCAGCGCAAGGGCGCCAGCCTGGCCCTGCAGGTGGGCGATATCCAGTCCGGCGCGGCCGACATGGCCATCGCCGAATTGCTGGTGGGCAAGAATGCCGTGGTGAGCGTCGACGCGGGCCAGTCCATCAAGCTGTCCAGCGTGGGCCAGCTGACGGTGGAAGGCCGGCTGAATGCGTGGGGCGGCAAGATCAGCCTGGGCGGCGTGGGCGTCGATCGGACGGTTTCCGAAGCGGTGGAAGCGGCCGGCCATGGCCGTTCCATCTGGATCGGCGAGCATGCCGTGCTGGACGTGGCCGCGCGCGCCGTCAGCGCCACGGATGCGCAGGGCCGGCGCTACGGCAAGGTGGTCGATGGCGGCAGCATCGTCGTCGGCGGCGAAATCGACCATGCACAGGGCAGCACTTCGGCGGCCAGCCTGTTTGTCGTCGTGCGCGACGGCGCCGTGCTCGACGCGTCCGGCGCGCACGCCGTGCTCCACGTCAATGGCGACGCCATCGACGTGGCCAGCGCGGGCGGCAGCATCGCGCTGGCGTCGAACAATGGCTTGTACCTTGATGGCCAGCTGCGGGCCAGGGCCGGCGGCGCGGGCGCGGCGGGCGGCACCCTGTCCGTGGCCACGGGCACGCCCGAGTACCTGAAAGTGCTGGCCACGCCCAAGGTGCTGCAGGGCCGCCAGCTGGCCATGACGCAGCGCCAGGGCGCCAGCGACCTGGCCGCGCACGTGAGCGCGCAGGACGCCGCGGCAACGCTGCAGTATGGCCACGGCCGTTTTTCCGTGGAGCAGGTGGAGGCGGGCGGTTTCGCCAACCTGGCGCTGCTGGGCGCCGCCTCCTTCGACGGCGACGTGGCGCTGCGGCTGCAGCAAAGCTTCCAGCTGTACGGCGCGCCCGTGCTCACGCCCGGCAGCCAGCCCGGCGCGCGCATCAGCATCGCGGCGCCGTATGTGCGCCTGGCCAGCATCAAGCCGGCTGGCCGCGATTTCTATACGACGCCAGGCAGCGCGGGGGCGTCGCCGGTTGCCAGCCAGATCAGTATTGCGGGCGACCTGATCGACGTGCGCGGCATGGTGAACATGCTGGCTGACGACGTGCGCCTGAGCAGCCGCGGCGACCTGCGCTTCCTGCTGTCGCCCTTGGGCTGGGACGGCAACCAGCCGTCGACGGTATTGTCCTCGCCCGGCGACATGACCCTCAATGTGGCCCAGCTGTATCCGGCCACGGGCGCCGGCGCCGCCGTGCGCGTGGGCTATGGTTCCGTTGGCGGCAAGTTCGGCTACGATCCGGCGCACAGCCTGACCATCGGCCGCAGCACGGCGGACGTGCCGGCCATGCCGTCTTCCGCCTTCGGCTCGCTGGAGCTGGCGGCCGCGCATATCGAGCAGGGCGGCGTCGTGCGCGCGCCGCTGGGCCGCCTGGAGATCGGCGTGGCCCGCTATGACAATGACAAGAGCCTGACGGTCAATCTGCTGGCCAATAGCATCACCTCCGTCAGCGGCGCCGGCATGGTCATGCCGTATGGCGGCACCGTCGACGGGCAGAACTGGAACGTGGATGGCAAGGCGGCCACCTTCATCGGCGTGGGCGGCGTCAATTCGCAAGGCAGCTTGCACATCGGCGTGGAAATGGCGGGCGTGGCCGTGGATGTGCAGCCGGGCGCGCTGCTCGACCTGTCCGGCGGCGGCGAACTGACGGGCGCCGGCTTCATCGCCGGCCGCGGCGGTTCCACCGATGCGCGCTACCATCCGCTGGCGCAGGTGGGAGCGAACGGCGGCTTTGTGCTGCCGGGCCTGGCCACCAACCCCGTGTACGCCATCGTGCCGGGCGTGCAGGCGCCGCAAGCGCCCGCGGGCGGCGAAAAGGCGGCGTCCGACCCGGCCGTGGGCCGGCAGGTGACGATAGGCAGCGGCGTGCCGGGCCTGGCGGCCGGCACCTACACGCTGATGCCGTCCACCTATGCCTTGCTGCCGGGCGCTTTCCGCGTGGAACTGAACGGCCTGGCGGGCCAGGGCGGCGCCGGCAGCGTGGCGCAGCCGCTGCGCAACGGTTCCTGGGCCGCGCCCGGCACCCTGTCGATCGCGGGCACGGACATCCGCGCGCCGCTGGCCAGCCAGCTGATACTCACGCCGGCCAAGGTCTTGCGCACGTATTCGCAGTACAACGAAACGGGCTATGCCGCCTTCGCGCTGGCCGACGCGCAAACGCGGGGCATTCCCCGCGCGCTGCTGCCGTCCGATGCGAAAACGCTCAAGCTGACCATGGCGCCCGGCGGCGGGGCGGACACGCTCCAGTTCCGCGGCACGGGCAAGTTCGCCGCCGCCGAGGGGGGCTACGGCGGCACCGTGGTGCTGATGTCGAGCATTCCTTCCGCTGGCGACATCGAGATCCTTGGCGACGGCGCGCCGGGCACCAGCGGCGCCGGGCAGGTCAGCGTGCGCGCTTCAAGCCTGAACAATATCGGCGCGGCGCGCATCGTGGTGGGCAGCTCGCCGATCACGGAATTTGGCCAGGGCGGCAATTATGTGAATTTTGGCAATAATTTTGCGCGCGCCATCTACCTGCGCGCGGGCGCCGTGCTGTCCGCCCCTGAAGTATTCCTGATCGCCCAGGACCCCAGCAATACCGAGCTGGGCATCGGCGTGATCGATATCGCCGCCGGCGCCGGCATCAGCACCTTGGGCAAGGGCAAGGCAGCCTACGACGCCAACGACGGCTTCATCTACAAGAGCAAGGCGGACATCCACATGCTGGCAGCGTCGAACGGCTTGCTCAACGTGGCGCCCGTGGGCGGCACGGCGCGCGGCGGGATCCGCATCGGCATGTGCGCGCTGGCGTGCACGGACACGGCCAGCCTGTACTCGGAAGGCACCCTGCTGCTGTCGACCAGCGGCAGCTTCCAGCTGCACGACACGGCCCGCTACGGCACGCGCAACCTGAGCCTGGCCGTGGGCGCCATCAATATCGGCTCGAACGAGGCGCTGGCGGCAGCCCAGGCCAGCGGCACGCGTCCCTCCGGCCTGACCCTGAACCAGGGCGTGCTGGACCGCCTGCTGCGCGGCGATACCAGCACGGGCGCGCCCGCCCTGCAGGCGCTGATGCTGAGCGCGGCCGACAGCGTTAATTTCTATGGCGACGTGGTGCTCGACACCTACGACAAGGCGAGCGGCAAATCGAACCTGGAACGCCTGGTGCTGACCACGCCGGCCATGTATGGCCAGGGCGGGGCCGGCACGGCGGCCACCATCCGCACGGCCAACCTGATCTGGGGCGGCGCCGTGTCGGCGGCCGGCAACGTGATCGCGCACGGCGCCGGCACGGGCAGCGGCACCCTGAACCTGGAAGCGGA
Source organism: Janthinobacterium sp. SUN176 (assembly GCF_030587335.1). Taxonomy (NCBI): domain Bacteria; kingdom Pseudomonadati; phylum Pseudomonadota; class Betaproteobacteria; order Burkholderiales; family Oxalobacteraceae; genus Janthinobacterium; species Janthinobacterium sp. SUN176. Next base: position 1,146,203 of record NZ_JAPWIA010000001.1, read on the forward strand.
ACGCATCGATTTCGGCTTCGGCCCGTTCACCCAGCCGGCCGGTGTCGCCTCGTTCGACCGCCTGGCGCTCGGTTTTGGCACGGTCAACCTGAAAGCGTCGGGACAAGTCACGGCCAACCACAAGGGCAGCCTGTCCGTCTACCAGGCGCAGGGCGCATATGAGACGGGCAAGGGCTTCCAGTACAGCGGCGGCAACCTGCACATCAGCACGCCGCTGCTGACGGGCGACGCCGGTTCCGCGCACAGCTACACGGCGGGCGGCGCCCTGACGGTGGCGGCGCCGGCCGGCGTGGCTCCCGCCGCGCCCGTCAAGAACCATGACGCGCTGGGCGCCCAGCTGGCCTTGAACGGCGACAGCGTCAGCGTGGCGACGGCCGTGGTGCTGCCAAGCGGCAAGCTCACCATCAACGCGCAGCACGACATCACCGTGGCCGACGCGGCGCGCATCGACATGGCGGGCCGCAAGAGCACCTTCTTTGACGTGGATAAATACAGCTGGGGCGGCGACGTCATCCTGGACAGCCGCGCCGGCGACATCCGCCAGGGGGCGGGCAGCGTGATCGACCTGTCGGCCGAGCATAACCGCGCCGGCAGCCTGAAGGCCGTGGCCCTCGACGGCGGGGCCGGCATGGTGGACTTGCAGGGTAAGATCCTGGGCGGCGCCAGCGGCAGCTACGACGCGGGCGGCACCGTGGTGCCCTACAAGCAGGGCAGCGTGGACGTGCGCGCGCAGACCCTGGGCGCCGGCGGCACCCTGGACAGCCAGTTCGCCTCGCTGAACCAGCGCCTGACGGACGGCGGCGTGACGGGCGCGCGCAGCTTCCAGCTGAAACGGGGCGACTTGACGATCGGCAATGAGGTCAAGGCGGGCGAAGTGCAGGTGGCCGTCGACAATGGCCGTCTCACCGTCGCTGGCGTGATCGACGCCAGCGGCGAGCGCGTGGGCAGCATCCGCCTGGCCGGCAAGCATGGCGTCACCTTGGCCGGCAACGCCGTGCTCGACGCGCATGGCACCGTCCTGCGCGTCGACAGCTATGGCAAGATCATCGACAGCCCGAACCGGGCCACGGTGGAACTGAATGCGGGCGAAGGCGCCTTGAACCTGGCCGGCGGCGCGCAGATCGACGTGCGCCACGGCACGGCCGCCGTGGCGGGCAAGGGCAAGGGCGAATACGACGGCGCCGCGCGCGGCACGGTGGAATTGAGCGCGCCGCGCCTGGGCAGCGACGGCGCGCGCACGGATGCGGACGCCGCCACCTTTGGCGACATCGCCATCGCCGCCGGCGGCGGCTTGACCATCCGCGGCGCGAAATCCATCGCCGTCAACGCCATGCAGCGCTACGACGACGCGGCCTACGCCACTGTGCCGGGCGCCGATGGACAGCCCGTGCCCGACTTGGCGGCCAGCGGCCGTCCCTACCAGGTGATCAACCAGGTGTATCTTGACAGCAAGCACGGGGACAGCACGGCTTTCATCGATGCGGCGCTGGCGAATACGGCCTTGCGCAACGGCAAGCTGGCCGGCTTGACCACGGCCGCGTATGCCGATGCGCTGCACTTGCGTCCCGGCGTCGATATCGTCAGCAAGACGGCGGACGGCGACCTGGTGGTGCAGGGCGACCTGGATTTGTCGGGCATGCGCTACGCCAGCCTCAATCCCCGCTTCCAGCGCACGACCGTGCGCGGTTCGGGCGAGGTGGGCAGCCTGCTGCTGCGCGCCGGCGGCGATTTGAGCATCTACGGCAGTATCAATGACGGCTTCGCGCCGCCGCCTGCCACCCAGGACGACAGCGGCTGGAAACTGCTGCCGGGGCGCGACTTCAACGGCAGCGACGTCATTGTGCCGGGCAAGGGCGTGACCCTGGCCGACGGCACCATCTTCCCGGGCGGCGTCACGCTCAATTACGACGTGCCCGTCAAGGCCTTCAATGTCCGCGCCAACACGCGCCTGCCCGTGGACGTGGTCCTGAACCAGGTGCTCACCTTGCCGGCCGGCACGGTGCTGGCGGCCGCCGTGCGCGACAGCACCGGCAAGGTCCTCCACGCTGCGGGCACCTTGCTGGCCACGGCACAAACCTTGCCATCCGGCACGCGCCTCGACGCGGGCAGCGTGATTGGGCAGCTGATCAAGGTGCGCGCCATGACCTGGCCGAAAGGCGTCGCCTTGCCCGGCTTGCTGGGCGAGCTCAATGTGGTCACCCTCAGCGGCAAGGTGGTGCTGCCCGTCGGCGCGCTGATCCCGAATGGCACGAACGTCAAGCTGCTGCCGGGCGTGGACGCCATCGAACTGCGCCCGGAAGTGGCGGGCCGCCAAGGCCGGTTGTGGGCCATCGCGCCCATGCTGGCCGACGGCTCGCAGGCGTGGGGCATGCGCCTGGTAGCCGGCGCCGACCTGGACGGGGCCGACACGCGCGCCGTGCAGGCGCATCCCGCGCACGGCACCCTGCGCCTGGCCGACAGCCATTACGGCATGTATGGCGTGTTGATACCGCCGAAGGGCGTGCAGTACTGGACCAAGGAAGCGCAGGAGCTGGGCGAGCGCGAAGGCATTCCCGGCATCGTGGCGGGCGAGCCCATCACCGAGGAGTTCACCAGCCAGTTCGGCCAGACTGTCGAGGTATTTTGCGCCAACGACCCGAGCCTGTGCGTGCTGAAGGTGGCATACGTGTGGACCAGGGCGGGCGCGGAAGAGTTCGCTGACCCCAGCGTGAAGGCGGGCGACGTGGTCGACCTCGACGGCCTGGGCTGGCCCAGCATGTGCGAGGAGAATCCCACCTGGTGCGGCACGTCGCAGCCCACGTTCGACTACAAGGCGTCCAGCCTGCGCTACAGCGTGCTGCGCACGGGCACGGGCGACCTGGACCTGGTCAGCGGCGGCAACTTGCGCATGGACAGCCTGTATGGCGTGTACACGGCCGGCACGTCGTCGGTGGCGACGGCGGCCGGCGACCCGTACAACCTGCCGCGCGCGCGGGGGCTGGACGGCACGGTGCTGTCCAACCCCGACGGCGCGCATGAGCGCCTCGTCGACGGCGGCAGCGACAGCCTCTACCGCGCCTGGTATCCGGACCAGGGCGGCAATCTGCTGCTGCAGGTGGCTGGCGACCTGAGCGGTTCGCTGGTGGGCGCGGCGGCGGCCAGCAACGGGCGTCCCGTCAACAAGGATGGCCTGGGCGGTTCGGTGGCGGTAGGCAACTGGCTGTGGCGCCAGGGCAGCGGTGGCGTGGCCACGGGCGGCCCGGCCCAGCCGACGGCGTGGTGGATCAATTTCGGCACCTATGCTGCCCGCAGCGGCCTGGCCGACACCGTGCTGGGCTTTACGGGCTTCGGCACCCTGGGCGGCGGCAATGTGCGCGCCGACGTGGCGGGCGACGCCGGCATGCTGGCGCGGCAGGTCGGCGCTATCTACGACAGCAACATCAATGTGCGCTCGCAAGGCTTGCTGCTGGCCGTAGGGAGCACCGGCCGCGTGCTGGCCGATGGCAGCCTGCAACTGACGGGCGGCGGCGACCTGGACCTGCGCGTGGGCGGCGCCCTCAATCCCGCCAGCAAGCCCGGTGACGGACACTTGAATGGCGCGCTGGCCGACCTGCGCGGCCATGCCGACGTGGCGGCGGGCCAGCTGGGCACCGTTGCGCTGCAGTACGGCACCTGGGGGACCGACCACGTGCCGCTGGAAACGCGCGCCTTCGACGCCTTCCGCGCCACGCGCGCGACGCCACGGGGCGGCATGACCCTGGTACCGGGCGACGCCACCTTCAGCGTGGCAACCCTGGGCGACCAGGTGCTGCAGGAAGTGGCCGATCCCGGCCGCGCACTGCAGCTCAATACCTCGTCGTATACCAGCGCGTCGGGCGAGCAGGGCGCCGGCTACAGCTGGTTCAGCCTGTGGACGCCGCGCACGGCGCTCGACCTGCTCTCCGCCGGCGGCAACATGACGCCGCTGACGGCGGGCATCGACACGGCCACCGACCTGGCCATCGTCTACCCGTCCATCGTGCGGGTCGCGGCGCCGCATGGCAGCCTGTACTATGGCAAGGCCATCACGGACTGGAGCTCCGCATCGCTGTATGCCGCGCCTTTGCTGCTGGCGCCGTCGCCCAACGCCCAGCTGCAATGGCTGGCCGGCGACTCCATCTATGCGGGCGGCTATGCCATCAGCCAGTCCGGCGCTGCCGCCGACAGCATGGCGACGCCGTTCAAGCCCGCCTTCGCGGCGTGGAACCTCAGGCCTGGCAGCCTGACGCCCTTGGCCGACAATCTCGCGAGCACGGGCGTGCCATCGTCGACAGTGAACTATCCCCTGTTCGCCTTCGGCCCCGATTCCGCCGCCGGCCCGGCCAACAGCGGCACGCAGGCGGCGCGCATCTATGCCGTCACGGGCGACCTGATGGGCGTGAACAGCGGCCGCATGGTCGCGTTTGACGATGCCCCGCGGGCGGGCGTCACCTGGTACGAGGGGGCGCAGCCGGTGTGGATGAAGGCAGGCCGCGATATCGTCAGCAGCGGCACGGCCCAGCTGGAAGCCGTGGGTGCCAGGGGCGACGGCGACATGATGTTCCGCAATTACAGCAACCTGTTCGTGCACAATAATGCATTTGACGTATCGGTGGTGTCGGCCGGGCGCGACATCCTGAACAGTTCCTTCAACGTGGCCGGTCCCGGCACGCTGGACATCAGCGCCGGGCGCAACATATTGATGCAGGACAAGGGCAGCGTCGTCAGCCTCGGTCCCGTGGTGGCGGGCGACAAGCGTCCGGGCGCCGGCATCGCCATGCAGGCGGGCGTGGGCGCGGCCGGTCTCGACTACCTGCGCTTCGTCAAGCCGTATCTCGACCCGGCGAACGTGGCGCAGAAGGGCGTGCCGCTGGCCGACCAGGCGGGCAAGGTCGTGAAAGCGTACGACAGCGAACTGGCGGTGTGGCTGGGCGAACGCTATGCCTTCAAGGGCACGGCCGCCGAGGTTCTGGCCTTTTACCTGGCCTTGCCCGAGCCGCAGCAGCGCGTGTTCGCCCGCAATGTGTATTTCGCGGAACTGAAGGCGGGCGGGCGCGAATACAACGACTGGGACAGCTCGCGCTATGGCAGTTTCCTGCGTAGCCGCAACGCCATCGCGGCCCTGGCGCCGGCCACGGACGCCAACGGCAAGGCGCTTGCCTATGCGGGCGACATCGTCATGTACCGCGGCCTGTACGCGGTGCGCAATGACGGCGAGCAGCGCTGGGATTACTACCCCCGCAGCGGCTACGTGAACACGAACTTCGGCGGCGACATCCAGCTGCTGACGCCGGGCGGCAGGCAGGTGTTCGGCATCGAAGGCGAGGCGCCGCCGGCGACCTCGGGCATCATCACCAAGGGCGGCGGCAATATCGAGCTGTTTTCGCACGGCAGCATCCTGCTGGGCCAGAGCCGCATCATGACGACGTTTGGCGGCGATATCCTCGGCTGGTCGTCGGAAGGCGACATCAACGCGGGGCGCGGCTCGAAGTCGACCATCGTCTACACGCCGCCCAAGCGCGTATATGACAACTGGGGCAACGTGACCCTGTCGTCCGACGTGCCGAGCACGGGCGCCGGCATCGCCACCCTGGCGCCGATCGCGGAAGTGCCGGCCGGCGACGTGGACTTGCTGGCCCCGCTGGGCACCATCGACGCGGGCGAGGCGGGCATCCGCGTCTCGGGCAACGTCAACCTGGCCGCGCTGAAAGTGATGAATGCGGCCAACATCCAGGTCAAGGGCGAAGCGAAGGGCATGCCGACGGCGGCGTCCGTCAACGTGGCGGCCATGACGAACGCCAGCGCGGCCGCTTCCCAGGCCACGGCGGCGGCGCAGGACGTGGTGCAGCGCGAGCGCGCCGCCACCCGTTCCGCGCAGCCATCCGTGTTCACGGTGCGCGTGCTGGGCTTTGGCAGCGAAGCACCGCCCGACAGCGCGCAAGCGGCGCCGCAGGAGGGCGCGCGCATCGAGGCGGCCGACTACAACCCGCGCAGCGCCGTGCGCGTGCTGGGCCTGGGCACCTTGCCGGAATCGGCCACGCGCCAGCTGACGGCGCAAGAGCGCAGCAGGTTGTCGCCATGATGGCCGGCATGGCGAATGTGGCTGCGGTCTTGCCCCTGCGCGCGGCGGGGCATGCCGGCATGGCCTGGTGCCGGCCCGCCATCCGGCCCCGCCTGCAGGCGGCCAACGACGTGGCGCCCCTGCCGATGCCGGCGCCGGCGCAGGGCGCCCGGCTGCAGGCTGTGCTGGAAGGCAATTACGCGGGACTGCACCGGCGCCTGGCGCGCCACCTGGGCTGCGCCGAGCTGGCCAGCGACAGCCTGCACGACGCCTGGCTGCGGCTGGGCGCGCTGGCGGCCGGCGACGGCGCGGCGCTGGCGCACAGCCCCGTCGCCTATGTCTTCCGCGTGGCGTGCAATGCGGCCATGGACAGCCTGCGCCGCAACCGCGCCTGGCTGTATGCGGACGAGGGCGGTGACGATGGCGCCGCCGGCCTGGTCGATTTCCTGGCCGATACGGCGGCCGGGCCGGAACGCCTGGCCGAGCTGCAGGCGGACGTGCGGCGCCTGGCGCAGGCCGTCGACTTGCTGCCGCGGCGCCACCGGCAAGTGCTCGAAGCGCTGCGCGTGGATGAGCTGACCCGCCAGGAAGTGGCCGAACGGCATGACATGTCGCTGCGCAACGTCGATACGGCCTTGCGCCAGGCGCTCGACCATTGCGCGCGCCACACGGGTTACGCGGCGCAGGGGGGCGTCGGCACGACCCGGCGCGGCCTGCGCTTGCGCCAAGGATAGGCGCTCCCCCCTGTTTTACGTTCGTTCGCGTACAGACGCGCAGAAATTCCGCTGACAGACTGGAACTCCGGGCCTGCATGCGCCCACCCAGCCCACTGCCAGGAGGAAGCGCGACATGACCGAGTGTAATCACATCAATGCCGGCAGGCGCGGCGTGCTGATCGCCGGCGCGCTGTCGGCCACGGCGGTGGCCGTGCCCGGCGTAGCGGGAGCGGCGCAAGCGGTGAGCACGTCCGGCCAGGCGCCGCCCGTCCTGATGCAAGTCAGCCTGGACGTCAACGGCCAGCGCCACAGCCTGGAACTCGACACGCGCACCACCTTGCTCGACGCCTTGCGCGAACACCTGCACCTGACGGGCACCAAGAAGGGCTGCGACCACGGGCAATGCGGCGCCTGCACCGTCCTGCTCGACGGCCAGCGCATCAATGCCTGCCTGACCCTGGCCGTGATGCATGACGGCGCGAAGGTCACCACCATCGAGGGGCTGGGCACGCCCGACAAGCTGCACCCGATGCAGGCGGCTTTCATCGCGCATGACGGTTATCAATGCGGCTATTGCACCCCGGGGCAGATATGTTCGGCCGTGGCCGCGCTGGGCGAGATCCGCCAGGGCATCCCCAGCCACGTCAGCACCGACTTGAATGCGGCGCCGCAGGCGACGCCGGAAGAATTGCGCGAGCGCATGAGCGGCAATCTCTGCCGCTGCGGCGCGTATTCCAACATCATCGAAGCCATCACGGAAGTGGCGGGGAGGCCCGCATGAGAGTGTTCAGCTACCAGAAGCCCGCCACGCCGGCCGAAGCGGCGGCCGCCGCCGTGAACACGCCGGGCGCCAGGTTCATCGCCGGCGGCACGAATCTGCTCGACCTGATGAAACTGGACATCGAAACGCCCGCGCATTTGATCGACGTCAATGGCCTCGCCCTGGACAAGGTGGAAACTACAAAGGACGGCGGCTTGCGCATCGGCGCCCTCGTGCGCAACACGGCGCTGGCGGCGCATGCCACGGTGCGGCGCGATTATGCCGTGCTGTCGCGCGCCTTGCTGGCCGGCGCTTCGGCGCAATTGCGCAACAAGGCGACGACGGCCGGCAACTTGCTGCAGCGCACGCGCTGCCCGTACTTCTATGACACGAACCAGGCGTGCAACAAGCGCGTGCCGGGCAGCGGCTGTTCGGCCATCGCCGGCTTCAGCCGGCCGCTGGCGATTTTGGGCGGCAGCGAAGCCTGCATCGCCACGCATCCCAGCGACATGGCCGTGGCCATGCGCGTGCTTGACGCTTCCATCGACACGGTGCGGGCAGACGGCGCCGTGCGCACCATCCCCATCGCCGACTTTTACCGCTTGCCGGGCAGCACGCCGCAGCTGGAAACCGTGCTGCAGCCGGGCGAACTGATCACCAGCGTCACCTTGCCCCGGCCCGTAGCCGGCATGCACGTCTACCGCAAGGTGCGCGACCGCGCCTCGTATGCGTTCGCGCTGGTGTCCGTGGCGGCGATTATCTTGCCCGATGGTACGGGCAGGCTGGCCCTGGGCGGCGTCGCGCCGCAGCCGTGGAGAATTGCCGCGGCGGAGCAATCGATGCCGCAAGGCGCCGCCGCCGTGAGCGAACGCCTGCTGGCCGGCGCCGCACCGACGGCCGACAACGCCTTCAAGGTGACCCTGGCGCAGCGCACGATCGCCGCCGTGATGGCGCACGCATCCGCACAGAAAGGCTAGGGCCATGAAATTTACGACACCGGCGACCACCAATCCCATCGACCAGTTGAAAGTCGTGGGCCGCCCCACGGACCGCATCGACGGCCCCCTGAAAACCACGGGCACGGCGCCGTACGCGTATGAGCAGAACAAGGCCGCGCCGCACGCCGCCTACGGCCATGTCGTAGGCGCGGCCATCGCCAGGGGCCGCATCGCCTCCATCGACAGCAGCGCGGCGCGGCGCGCGCCCGGCGTGCTGGCCGTGGTGACGGCGGAATCGGCTGGGAAATTGGGCAAAGGCAAGATGAACACGGCCAGGCTGCTGGGCGGCCCCGAGGTCGAACATTACCACCAGGCCATCGCCCTGGTGGTGGCGGAAACCTTCGAACAAGCCCGCTCGGCCGCGCAGTTGCTTGACGTTAAATATGTCGAACAGCCGGGTGTTTTCGACCTGGCCAAGGCGAAGAATACGGCCACCAAGCCGAAGGATGGCCAGCCCGACAGCAAGACGGGCAACTTCGCCGGCGCCTATGCCCAGGCCCCCGTGCGCCTGGACGCCACTTATACGACGCCCGACCAGTCGCACGCCATGATGGAGCCGCACGCTTCGATTGCCGCCTGGGAAGGGGATAAATTGACGGTGTGGACGGCGAACCAGATGGTGGACTGGGGCCGTGGCGACCTGGCCCGCACCCTGGGTGTGCCGAAAGACAAGGTACGCATCGTCTCGCCCTACATCGGCGGCGGTTTCGGCGGCAAGCTGTTCGTGCGCGCGGAAGCCTTGCTGGCAGCCCTGGGGGCGCGCGCGGCGCAGCGTCCCGTCAAGGTGGCCCTGACGCGGCCCTTGATGTTCAACAGCACGACGCACCGGCCCGCCACCATCCAGCGCCTGCGCCTCGGCGCCACGCGCGATGGCAAGATCACGGCCATCGGCCATGAATCGTGGTCGGGCGACTTGAAAGGGGGCCAGCCGGAAACGGCCGTGATGCAGACGCGGCTGCTGTACGCGGGGCCGAACCGCATGACGGCCATGCGCCTGGCCGTGCTCGATTTGCCGGAAGGCAACGCCATGCGCGCGCCGGGCGAGGCGCCGGGGCTGATGGCGCTGGAAGTCGCCATGGACGAGATGGCCGATAAATTGAAAATGGACCCCATCGTCTTTCGCATCCTGAACGACACGAAAGTGGACCCGGAAAAGCCGGGCAGGCCGTTTTCCCAGCGCCGCCTGATCGATTGCCTGCGCACGGGCGCCGTGGAATTCGGCTGGAAGGAGAGGTCGACGCAGCCGGGCATGCGGCGCGATGGCCGCTGGCGCGTGGGCATGGGCGTGGCGTCCGCCTTCCGCAACAACCTCGTCATGCCGTCCGCCGCCCGCGTGCGCCTCGATGGCAATGGCATGATCACGGTGGAAACGGACATGACGGACATCGGCACGGGCAGCTACACCATCATCGCGCAGACGGCGGCGGAAATGCTGGGCGTGACCTTGACGCGGGTCGTCGTGCGCCTGGGCGACTCGGATTTCCCCGTCTCGGCCGGTTCGGGCGGGCAGTGGGGCGGCAACAGTTCCACGGCCGGCGTGTACGCGGCCTGCGTGCGCCTGCGCCAGGCCATCGCCGCCAAGCTGGGTTTCGATGAAAAAGAGGCGCGCTTTTCCGACGGCCAGGTGAGCCAGGGCGAGCGCAGCGTGCCGCTCGCTGCCGCCGCCTACCATGGCGACGTCGTCGCGGAAGACCGCATGGAATACGGCGACCTCGATAAAAAATTCCAGCAATCCACGTTCGGCGCGCATTTCGTCGAAGTGGGCGTGGACAGCGACACGGGCGAAGTACGCGTGCGCCGCATGCTGGCCGTGTGCGCGGCCGGCCGCATTTTGAACCCGAAGGCGGCGCGCAGCCAGGTGATCGGCGCCATGACCATGGGCGTGGGCGCGGCCCTGATGGAGGAACTGGTGGTCGACCAGCGGCGCGGCTACTTCGTCAACCACGACCTGGCCGGCTACGAAGTGCCCGTGCACGCCGACATCCCGCACCAGGACGTCATCTTCCTCGATGAAACGGATCCCATGTCCTCGCCCATGAAAGCCAAGGGCGTGGGCGAACTGGGCATCTGCGGCGTGGCGGCCGCGATCGCGAATGCCGTCTACAACGCGACGGGGGTACGCGTGCGCGACTATCCGCTGACCCTCGACAAGCTGCTGCGGGGGCTGCCCGTGCCGGCCTAGGGGTCTGGCGTCCTGGCGTCGCCGCGCGCGTGACAAAGCGTGTATTTTTGGTAATTTTCAAGTGCTATGCTCGGAACGCATCTTGCGGGGCAGGTTTCAGGTCCGCAAGGCCATGCCGCCAGGAGAATGCATGAACAGCTCACCAATGCCGCCGCGGATACTGATCGTCGATGACGAGCTGGCGCATGTGCGCGCGCTGTGCGACACCTTGCGCGGCCAGGCCTACGACACGACGGGGCTCGCCTCGGGCGAGGCGGCGCTGTCGCTGCTGGCCGTCGAATCGTTCGACCTGCTGCTGGTCGACCTGATGATGCCGGGCATGAACGGCATCGCCGTGGTGGAAGCGGCGCGGCAGATCGATCCCGACCTGGCCTGCATCATCATGACGGGCGAAGGCACGATTGCTTCGGCCGTGCAGGCCATGCAGGCGGGTGCGCTCGATTACGTCGTCAAACCGTTCAAGGTGTCGGGCATCCTGCTGATACTGGCGCGGGCGCTGGAAACGCGCCAGTTGCGCATCGCCAATGCGCGCCTGGAACTGCTGCTGCGCCAGCACACGGCCGAACTCGACGCCATGAACAAGGATTTGCAGCTGGCCCGCGAAGTGGCCGAGCGGGCGAACCAGGAAAAGACCAATTTCCTGTCCAGCATGAGCCACGAGTTGCGCACGCCGCTCAACGCCATCCTGGGCTTTTCGCAGATGCTGACATCCGATTCCATCCCCTCGACGGCGCAGGAAAGGAAAACCTTTGCCTCGCACATCTTCGGCGCCGGCCGGCATTTGTTGACCTTGATCAACGATATCCTCGACATCGCCAGGATCGAGTCGGGCAATATGTCGCTGTCGATGGAGCCCGTGGACCTGGCCGGCATCTACCACGAATGCTGGCAAATGATGGAACCGCTGGCGCACAAGCGCGGCATCACCCTGACGTTCGTGGAAGCGGTCGGCCTGCATGTGCTGGCCGACCGCACGCGCCTCAAGCAGGTGCTGATCAACCTGCTGTCGAACGCCGTCAAGTACAACCGCGAACAGGGCGAGATCCACGTCGATTGCCAGCCCGTCGATGCACAGCGGCTGCGCCTGTCCGTGCGCGACACGGGCGCCGGGCTGAGCGCCGCGCAGCTCGAGGCGCTGTTCCAGCCCTTCAACCGCCTTGGACGCGATGCGCGCGACGAGGAGGGCACGGGCCTGGGGCTGGTGGTCAGCAAGCGCCTGGCCGAAGCCATGCAGGCCAGGCTCGGCGTGGCCAGCACGCCAGGGCGCGGCAGCACCTTCTGGCTCGACATCGCCAGTTGCCCGGCGCGCCAGCCGCTGCAGGAAAGCCCGCGCCTGCCCGCCATCGCCCGGCCCGCCGAGCCGATAGCGTTGCCGGAGCGCAAGACGCTGCTGTATGTGGAAGATAATCCCCTGAACGTGACCCTGGTGGCGGGCCTGATCCATTTTCGCCCCGATCTCGACCTGCTGTCGGCCGGCGATGGGCAAACGGGCCTGGAGATGGCGCGCCGCCACCTGCCGCAGCTGATACTGATGGATATCGACCTGCCCGACATCAGCGGCACGCAAGTCATGCAGCTGCTGCGCGCCGATGCCCGCACGGCGCATATTCCCGTCATCGCCCTGACGGCCGTGGCGGGGCCCGGCGATGTCCGCCAGGGGCTGGCGGCCGGCTTTTACCGCTACCTCACCAAGCCGGTCGACGTGGTGGCGTTTTCCGAGGCCGTCAACAGCGCGCTGGAGTTGGCCACGGCGCAGTGCAGCGCATGAGCGGCCCGACGCCAGCGCGGCGGACGGTCTGGCTGGCGGCCGCACTGCTGCTGGCGGTGCTGGCCGCCATCGCCCTCTGGCGGCTGTATTTCCGTGCCGCGCCGCCGCCCGGCCCCGTGGAAGAGCTGCGCCTGGCCGTGAACGCGGAATACGTGGGCAGCTGCCCCGTGCTGGCCGCGCACGGGCAGGGCTATTTCACGCGCGAAGGCATCCACGCGCGGCTGCAATCCTACTCGTCGGGCAAGGCGTCGCTGGAAGCCGTGTTGCAGGGCCAGGCCGACCTGGGCACCGTGTCCGATATTCCCGTGGTGCTGGCGAGCCTGAAGAATCAGTCCGTCGTCATCATCGCCAGCATCTTCGAGGCCGAACGCGACCACGGCATCGTGGGGCGCCTGGACCGCGGCGTGTCCACGCCCGCCAGCCTGAAGGGCAAGCGCATCGGCGTGACCCTGGGCACCTCCGGCCAGTTCGCGCTGGACGCCTTCCTGAACCGCCAGAAGCTGCTGCCCGGCGAAGTCACCCTGCACAACTACGCGCCGGACCAGCTGGCCGCTGCGCTGGCCCGCGGCGAGGTCGATGCGGCGGCCGGCTGGGAACCGTTCCTGACGGCCATGACGCATGCCATCGCGGGCAAGGCGGCCATCTTCTATGGCGAGGACGTGTATGCGGGCCTGTTCAACGTGGCCGGCGCGGGCGATTACGTGCGTGCGCACCCGGCGACGATGCGCAAGGTGTTGCGCGCGCTGATCGCCGGCGCGCGCTTTTGCCAGGACGAACCCGACGCCGCGCGCGCCCTGTTTGCCAGGGCGTCGCCCGGCGAAGCGGCGCGCCTGCAGGCGGCCTGGCACGGCTATCAGTTTGGCGTCGTGCTCGACCAGGGCTTGCTGCTGGCGCTGGAAGACGAGGCGCGCTGGGCCATCAAGAACCGCCTGGGCGAGCGCGGCGACATGCCGAACTTCCTCGACGCCGTCTACCTGGATGGCCTGGAAGCCGTGGCGCCATCGGCCGTGACGGTCATTCATTGAGAGGGCCACCGTGAAAATCGTCACGCGCTTCAAGCTGGCCCAACTGTTTTGCGTGGTGCTGGTGGCCATCATCGTCGCCGTGCTGTTCTCCACCACCATGGCGATGCAGCGTGAACTGGCGAAGAACAAGGCGGCGGCCGATATCCTGCAAGCCGTCACGTCGCTGCGCTACCTGTCGATCGAATATGCGCTGCACCACGGTGCGCGCACGCGCGCCCAGTGGCAGCTGCGCAGCGAGTCGCTGTCCACGGGGCTGCTGGCCACGCCCGCCTTCAACGGCGACGAAGAGCGCAAGCTGCTGCGCGAATTGCAGGGCGACCTGGCCGGCGTGGGCGGCCTGTTCGAGCTGTTTGTCGCAAATCACCGCGAGCTGGGGCAGGATCCGCAGCGGCGCGAGGTGCTGGGCGAGCTGGAAGCGCGCCTGTCGGGCCAGATCATGGGCAAGGTGCAGGGCATGATTTCGGATGCGATGCGGCTGTCCGAATTGAGCCGGCAAGGCGTGCTGGAGGCGCAGCAGCAAGCCAACGTGGCCGTGATGCTGTTTGGCGGCATGATCATCGCGCTGGTGGCCGGCCTGATTTACTTCACCATGACCAGCGTCACGGGACCGCTGGAAAAGCTGCGCCAGGGCACGCTGATCGTCGGCGCCGGCAAGCTCGATTTTGCGCTCGGCGTGCACACCAAGAATGAAATCGGCGACCTGGCGCGCGCCTTCGACGGCATGACGGAAAAGCTGCGCCGCACCACCGTTTCGCGCGACGAGCTGGCGCACACGAATGCAGCCCTGGAAACGCAGATCGCCGAACGCCAGCTGGCCGAGCGTAAGGTGCATGAACAGCTCGAGCGCCTGAACCTGCTGCAGCAGATCACGCGCTCGATCGGCGAGCGGCAGGACTTGCGCAGCATCTTCCAGGTGGTGGTGCGCAGCCTGGAAGAGCAGCTGCCCATCGATTTCAGCTGCATCTGCCTGTATGAGCCGTCGCAGCACGCGCTGCAGGTGACGTGCGTGGGCGTGCGCAGCGAGGCGCTGGCGCAGTCCTTCATGATGAGCGAACACGCGCACATTCCCATCGATGAAAATGGCCTGTCGAGCTGCGTGCGCGGCAAGCTCGTGTATGAAGCCGACATCGCCGATGTGGCGTTTCCGTTTCCGCAGCGGCTGGCGCAAGGGGGGCTGCGCGCCCTCGTCATGGCGCCGCTGCTGGCTGAAAACACGGTCTTCGGCATCCTGATCGTGGCGCGCCGTGCCGCGCACAGTTTCACCAGCGGCGAATGCGAATTCCTCAGCCAGCTGAGCGAGCATGTGGCGCTGGCCGCCAACCAGGCGCAGCTCTATGGCGCGCTGCAGCGCGCGTATGACGATTTGCGCCAGACCCAGCAGTCGGTAATGCAGCAGGAGCGCCTGCGCGCGCTGGGGCAGATGGCCAGCGGCATCGCACACGATATCAATAACGCCATTTCCCCCGTGGCCCTGTACACCGAGTCCTTGCTGGAGACGGAAACCAATCTCAGTCCGCAGGGCCGGCATTGCCTGGAAGTCATCGAACGGGCCATCGACGACGTGGCCGCCACCGTGGCGCGCATGCGCGAATTCTACCGCCAGCGCGAACCGCAACTGGCGCTGTCGCCCATCAATGTCAACCTGGTGGTGCAGCAGGTGCTGGACTTGACGCGCGCGCGCTGGAGCGACATGCCGCAGCAGCGCGGCATCGTCATCGCCCTGCGCATGGAGCTGGCGGACGGGTTGCCCATGCTGCCCGGCAGCGTGGGCGAAATCCGCGAAGCGCTGACGAACCTGGTCTTCAACGCCGTCGACGCCATGCCGGAAGGCGGCACCCTGACCGTGCGCACGGCCTGCATCGCCGGGCCGGGCCAGGCCGGGGTACGGCAGGTGCAGGTCGAAGTGGGCGATACGGGCATCGGCATGGACGAAAATACCCGCCGCCGCTGCCTGGAGCCGTTTTTTACCACCAAGGGCGAGCGGGGCACGGGCCTGGGCCTGGCCATGGTGTACGGCATGATGGAGCGCCATGGGGCCGGCATCGACATCGTCACGGCGCCGGGGCAGGGCACGGCGGTGCGCCTGGCGTTTCCCGCCTGCGCGGAAGGCGAGGGGATCGAAGTGCCCGACACGGCCCACGCCGTGCCGCCGCGCCTGCGCATCCTCGTGGTGGACGACGACCCGATGGTGCTCAAGTCCCTGCGCGACATCCTGGAAATCGACGGCCACGACGTGGTGTCCGCCGATGGCGGCCAGGCCGGCATCGACTGCTTCCTGGTCGCCTGCGACAGGGGCGAGCATTTCGCGGTGGTCATCACGGACCTCGGCATGCCCCACGTGGACGGGCGCAAGGTGGCCAGCGCCGTGCGCCAGCATTCGCCGGCCACGCCCATCATCATGCTCACGGGCTGGGGCCAGCGCCTGGCGGCCGACAGCGACTACCCGGAGTACGTCAACTGCGTGCTGGGCAAGCCGCCCCGGCTGAAGGAATTGCGGCGCGCCTTGAACATGGTCATTTCGACGGGGTAGCGCCGCGTCTCGTCAGAACCGGTACGTCAACGTCCCCCGCACGCTGCGCGGCACGCCATACGTGCCTTGCGCGTAGGTGTTGATGTTGATGTACTTCTTGTCCAGCGCGTTTTCCACGTTCAGCTGGGCCGTCAACTGGCGCGACAGCTGGTACGTGGCCATCAGGCTGACTGTGCTGTAGGCTTCCTGCGTCACTCTTTCCTTGCCGTTCGGGCCTTCGTCGTCAAAGTAGAACTTGCTTTGCCAGTTGACGCCGCCGCCCACGGTGAGGTCGGGCTTTACCTTCCAGGTGGTGAACAGGCGCGCCGTCGAGCGGGGCGACAGGGTGTTGATATCCTGTTGCTCGCGGTCCCTGGCGCGGAAGTGGCTGGCGCTGGCCGTCACGTTCCAGTCCGGCGCCAAGCGGCCAGACAATTCCCCCTCGATGCCGCGGCTGGTGGCGCCGCGCGCCGCGTAGTACGCCTGCGTGGTGGTGCCGGGAATCCTATGCGCGCCGTCCGGCTGGGCCAGCTGATCCTGTTTGATTTCAAAGATGCCGATGGAACCGTTGGCCCGGCCCCCGGCCAGTTCTCCCTTCAAGCCCACTTCCATGCTTTGCCCCGTCAGCGGGTCCAGCCAGGCGCCCGTGCGGTCCTGGTTTTCCTGCGGGCGGAAGATGTCCGTGTAGCTGGCATACATCGAATAGGTGTCGTTCAGGTCCACCACCACGCCCGCATACGGCACGAACTTGCTCTTGGCGAAGGCAAAGCGGGCGCTGCCGTCAAAGCCGATGCGGTCCTTGTCCCAGCGGCTCAAGCGACCGCCGAGGATGAATTTGGTGTTGTCGGCAAGGTTCAGGCGCGCCGCGCCATACGCGCCATATTGTTTGGTCGTGTATTGCTCCGACAGCACGAGTTCGCCCCAGGCCGGCTGCGGGTAGCTGCCATCCCAGGCGAGGAAATTGCCGATCGGTTCAGGGTCGAGCGCTTCCTTGACGCTGAACTCGGCGTGCTGCACCGTGTAATTGGCCCCGACGATGACTTCATGCTGGCGTCCGCCCAGGGTAAACGGGCCGGACAGCTTCATGTCGGCGCTGCTCTGGTCGCGCGCGCCGATGTAGCGGTTCGGGTAGCCGAGCATGCCCAGGCCCGTGATTCTATCGGGCCGCTCCGCCAGGAACACCAGCGGCGTGTCTTCCGTGTGCTTGCTGTACATGGCTTGCGCCTGCGCTTTCCAGCCCTGGCCCAGCGCATGTTCGACGGTGGCGTGCACATTCGTCTGTTCCGTGGCCCAGGCGGCCCAGCGGGGCGCCGTCGTGACGGACCGGTCGAAATTGGTGCGCGTGCCGTCGCTGTACCACAGGGGGAAACCGCCCCAGTTGCTGCCTTTCGGGTCGTTCTTCTGGTAGCTGGCGCCCAGCATGGCCACGGTGCCGGGCGCCAGGTCCGCTTCGACGGTGGCGTAGACGAGCTGGCGCTGGTTCGAATAGCCATTGGTAAACGACTTGCGGTCTTGCCAGGCGCCGGCCACGCGGCCGCGCACGGAGCCGTCGGCATTCAACGGCGCGGCCAGGTCGAGCGTGCCCCGGTAATCGCTCCACGAGCCGGCCGCCAGCGACCATTGCCCTTCGAATTGCCTGGCGCTGGCCCGCTTGCGCACCAGGTTGATCGAGGCGGACGGGTAGCCGGCGCCCGTCAGCAAGCCCGTGGCGCCCCGCGTCACTTCCACGCGGTCGTAGATCAGCGAATCCATTTCCGATTCGCCGCCCGAATACTGCACCTTATAGGTGGTGGGCACGCCGTCGTACTGGAAATTGTCGACGTCGAAGCCGCGCGCGGAAAAGGTGCTGCGTTCCGTGTCGAACTGGTTGACGGCGATGCCGGGCGTGTTGCGCAGCACGTCGCGCACCGTCAGCAAGTCCTGGTCGTCCATGCGCTGGCGCGTGATGACGCTGACCGATTGCGGCGTCTCGCGCAGCGACAGCACCAGGCCCGTGGCGCTGGCCGTGGCCGGCGTCGTGTACGAGCCCGAGCCTTCCGTGCTCGTGCTGCGCTCGGCCGTGGCGCGCACGGCGATACCGGGCAGGGTGGCCGCGTCGGCCGCCGAGGGCAGCTTGCGTACGGCGTAGTGGCCGCCGCCCTGGTCGACAGCGTATAGGCCGCTGCCATCGAGCAGGCGGGCGAAACCGTCGGCCACTTGGTAGTTGCCGTTCAAGCCGCGGCTGTTCAAGCCCGCATACAGGCCGGCGGCGCCGGAAATGCTGACCCCGGCGTCGGCCGCAAACGCGGACAGGACGGCGCCGAGGGGGCCGGCGGCTACCTGGTAGTGGCGCGCGGGCGCCTGCTGCGGTTGCTGCTGGGCGGATGCGGGCGCGGTCAAGGCCAGGCTGCCCAGCAGGGCCAGGGTGATGCTGGTGTGGCGGTAGTGCTTCATTGCTTGTTTCCCTTCGTTCATGTGTTGGTCCTGTGTGGATTGACGGGGCACATGACGGAAAGGGACATTGTTCTCAAAAATTTTTATGCGGGCCCGACAGAAATCCACCAACGGCTGTGGCGCCGTACGCGGATGGGCAGCGACGCTTGCAGCAGGGCCAGCAGGGCGTCCGTGTCGCGCAGCTGGTACACGCCCGACACGCGCAGCCGCGCCACGGCCGGATCGCAGCGCACCACGCCGTGGCGGTAGCGGGCCAGCTGCGCCAGCACCTGCTCCAGCGGCGTGTCGTCCGCGTACAGCAAGCCCTTGAGCCAGGCGGCTGCGTGCGGCGCCAGCGGCTGCGGCGCGCCGGCGGCCGTTTCATCGAAACTGGCTTGCCAGCCCGCCTGCACGGTGACGGGCCGGCCTTCGGCGGGCCGCACTTCCACGGCGCCCTGCGAGACGGCCACGTGGGTGCGCGCGCCCAGCAGGCTGTCGTCCTGGCGCACCGTGAAGCGCGTGCCCAGGGCGCGGATGCTGCCGTTGCTGGTGCGCACGATGAAGGGGCGCCCGAGGGGATCGGGGCTGGTCGCCACGTGTATCTCTCCGCCGCGCAGCTGTACCAAGCGCAGGGATGCGCCGAAGGCGACATCGGCGGCGCTGGCCGTATTCAGGCTCAGGCCGCTGCCGTCGGGCAGGGGGAAATGGCGGATGTCTCCCGTGGCCGTGCGCAGGTCGGCCGTCCATGCCTGCCATGGCGCCACGCGCAGCATGGCCCAGCCGGCTGGCCCGGCGACGATCAGCACGGCCAGGGTCTTCAGGATGGCGCGGCGCTGCGCGCCGGACGGGCGGTCCAGCACTTGCCTGGACAAGGGCATGGCCAGCGGCGGGGGCAGCATGCCGAAGGTGCGGCATACTTGCTCGGCCCGCTGCCACGCCGTTTCATGGTCGGGGTGGGCGGCGCGCCAGCGGGCCAGCCCCTGCTGCGCGGCAGCGTCGAGTTCGCCGCCTTGCAGGCGCATCATCCAGTGCGCCGCTTCGCGCGCGGCGCGCGCATCGAGGGTCGCGCTCATGTCAGGCCAGCAGCAGGATGCATTGCTCGAACGCCTGCACCATGTAGCGCTTGACGGTGCGCTCGCTGACGTTCAGGCGCGTGGCGATGTCCGCATACGCCATGCCTTCCAGCTGCGACAGCAGGAAGGCCGTGCGCACTTTCGCCCCCAGGCCGTCGAGCATGGCGTCGATCTGGTGCAGGGTTTCCAGGATCAGCAAGCGGTCTTCCGCCGACGGCGTGACGGGGGCGGGCAGCTGCGCCAGGGTGGCCAGCCAGGCCTGCTCCAGCGACTGGCGGCGGTAATGGTCGATCAGCAGGCGGCGCGCCACGGTGGTCAGGTAGGCGCGCGGCTCGCGCAGGGTGACGGCGCGCTCGCCGGGCGTGGCCAGCAGCTTGATGAAGGTATCCTGCGCCAGGTCGGCCGCGTGGTCCGTACAGGACAATTTACCGCGCAGCCAGCGCAGCAGCCACGGATGGTGCTGGCCATATAGCTGACTCAATGACATGGGGCTTTGAGAATCGGCGGCAGGCGATACGGCATACGTCACGGCACACTCCAGGTTGGCGCGGAAGTCCCGTGCCGCTGGCGCATGCAGGCTCTTCTTAAATGCGAATGGTTCTCATTTTACATTGACGTGCCCGAATGTCAATGCGGTAGCCGGATTGGCATGGCAATCATGGGCTTTCCGCTATACTGGCCCCCCAATATTGCTGCCCCTGGCCGAAAAACACCATGGACCTGAGTACCCACGCCGCCGTCGTCAATTGCGAAGCGTATCGCGACGGCAAGAAGATCGCGCACTTTGATATCGACAAGGTGGGCGACTTCCTCGGCGACCCCGATTGTTTCGTGTGGATCGGCCTGGCCAGCCCCGACGTCACGGCCATGCACGCGCTGCAAGCGGCCTTCGGCCTGCACGAACTGGCCGTCGAGGATGCGCAGGGCGCGCACGAGCGCCCCAAGCTGGAAGAGTACGGCGACACCCTGTTCATGGTGATGCACACGGCCACCCTGGATGGCGAGGCTATCGTCTACGGCGAAACCCACGTCTTTCTCGGCCCCCGCTTCATCATCACGGTGCGCCACGGCGCTTCGGCCGGCTATGCGAAGTTGCGCGAACGCAAGGAAAGCGTGCCCGAGAAGCTGGCCAGCGGTCCCGGCTACGTGTTGTATTCCATCATCGATTTCATCGTCGACCAGTACCAGCCGTGCATCGACCATCTGCAGGCCCGCTTCCAGCACCATGAGCTGCAGCTGTTCAAGCCCAGCTTGAGCGAGGACAAGCTGCAGGATTTCTACCAGCTCAAGACGGAGCTGCTGAAGCTCGACGCGGCC
This sequence comes from Janthinobacterium sp. SUN176, assembly GCF_030587335.1. NCBI lineage: Bacteria > Pseudomonadati > Pseudomonadota > Betaproteobacteria > Burkholderiales > Oxalobacteraceae > Janthinobacterium > Janthinobacterium sp. SUN176. Next base: position 1,167,021 of record NZ_JAPWIA010000001.1, read on the forward strand.
GTCAATCCCCTGCATGACATCTGCACCCAGCTGATCCGTTTCCATGGCGATATCGTGCCCAAGGAAAACCGCATCTATTACCGCGACATTCTCGACCACGTCAAACGGGTCACGCATACGGCGGGGCAGATGCGCGAGCTGGTCAATTCGGCCATGCAGGTGGCGCTGGGGCAGATTTCCATCCGCCAGAACGAGGTCGTCAAGCGCCTGGCCGCCTGGGCCGCCATCCTGGCCGTGCCCACCATGGTCTTCAGCCTGTACGGCATGAACTTCGAATTCATGCCGGAACTGAAGTGGCGCGGCAGCTATCCGGCCGTGATCGTCGTCATCATCGCCGGCTGCTGGTGGCTGCACCGCCGCCTGAAGCGCGAAGGCTGGCTGTAGCCGGCAAGCTTACGCTGCGGCCAGCGCGCTTGCCGCCTCCAGTATCAGCGCCGCCACTTCCACGGGGCGCGAAGCCAGCGAGGCGTGGCTGGCGTTCAGGGTGATGACCTTTCTCGCTTGCAGGCGCGCCGCCATGCGCTCCTGGTTGACGGGGGAAATCATGCGGTCGGCGCTGGATACCTGGTACCAGCTGGGCTTATGTTTCCAGGCCGGGTCGCTGACGGTGTCGCCGAAGGTGCTGGCCAGCGGCGCTTTCTGCACCACGCCCAGCACGGCGCCTTCTTCCGCGTCGAGGTCCTGGCAAAAGCTGTCATGGTATTGCTCGGGCTTGACCCACAGATAGCCGTCGCTGTCGCCTTCCAGGCTGGCCGCGCCCAGGGGCGGGTGTTCCTGCGTGATGCTGCCCGGGCTTTCGCCCGCGTCGGGGACAAAGGCGGCGATGTACACGAGGCCCGCCACATTCGGCGCATTGCCGGCCACGCTGATGACGGCGCCGCCGTAGGAGTGTCCCACCAGCAACACCGGGCCATCGACCTGCGCCACCATCTTGCGCGTGCGCTCGGCGTCGTCGGCCAGCGACGTCAAGGGCAGTTCGACGGCGCGGATGGCCGTGTGGCCGTGGCGCCGCAATTCGACGATGACGCGGCTCCAGTGGGCGGCGCCGCCCCAGAAACCGTGGACGAGGACGATGGTGGCTTGCTTGCTCATGCGGAACTCCTTGGGACAAGGGAAACGGAGAAGACCGCGCCGTGTGCGAGGCGGCACTGCGCGGCGGCTGGCTGCATGCCTATTGTAGACCTTCCCAGCGCATGGCCTCGATGGCGTCGACCACCGTGCTCTCGTATTCGATGAAGAAATCGCTGTGGAAGCCGTTGCGCATCACCAGGTGGCTGCTGCCGGGCAGGGCGGCGGCCAGGCGCTCGCCGTCGGCCAGGCGCAGGGGCCGGATAACGTCGAGTACTTCCTGCGCGGCGGCCCGGGTGGCGGGATCGGCTTGCAACAGCCATGGAAACAGGTTGCGCAAGGTGCCGGGATCGACGGTGACGACCAGCGCCGGCGCGTGCACGCGGCGGTAGTCGGGCGAAAAATTGTGCGCGGCCACGTCCATGGCCCTGGCGATGGCGGGCGGCGTGTTCGGCCGCACCGAACCGTCGGGCAGCACTTCCAGCGCATCGCGCCAGTTCGCTTCCAGCGCCGGCCACCATTGCTTGTTGATGCGCCTGGCATAGGCGACCGAGGCGTCCAGCGATGCCAGGTCGGCCGGGCCGGGCGGCGGTTCGTCGTAGGGCGTCGGTGCGGGTTCTTCATAGCCGCCGCTGGCCAGGTAATCGAAGGTCGTGTCCAGGTAGGCGAGGCCCCGCACGCGCCGCGGGTGGCTGCCCGCGAACAGGGTCAGCTCGTTGCCGGCGATGGAGTGCCCGGCCAGGATGATGCGCGGCACCTTCAGTGCGTCCAGTACGGCCAGCAGGTCGGCCACGAGGGTGGCGGGAGAGTAGCTGGCGTCGCTGGCGGGCGTTGGCTTGCTCGACGAACCGTAGCCGCGCCGCGTGATGGCCAGCACGCGGTGGCGGCGCGCCAGCGCGGGCGCCAGGCTGTCGAACGCATGCGCATTGGCGCCCAGGCCGGCCAGCAGCACGATCACGTCGTCGCTGCCGCCCCTTGCCGATGGCCAGTCGCGCACGTGCAGGCTGACGCCGGGGGCGACGCCGATCTTCCGGTCCGTCACGGCGGGTGCGCGCGGCAGCGAACTGCCGCCGCATGCGGCGAGGCCGGCCAGCGCCGTCATCCCCGACAGAAAGTGCCTGCGGGCGTGGAAATGCGCGGGGGTGCCGGGTGTCTTGCTCATGCTGTACTCCTGGTGTGGGTGAGGGCATGAGCAGTGTCGCCGCCGCGCATGAAGCGCGGATGAGGGGCGGGTGAAGGAAGGCTGAAGGTCCTCCGGCCGCGCTAGTGCGACACCAGCACCGGCAAGGTCGTCTCCTGCAGCACCGTGCGCGTGACGCCGCCCAGCAGCGCTTCGCGCAGGCGCATGTGGCCGTAGCAGCCCATCACGACCAGGTCGCAGCGCCGCTGCGCGGCCATGGCCAGCAGGGCCGTTCCCACGTCCTGGCCCGGCGGCGTGTCGTGCTGCAGCACCTCGACGTTGACGCCATGGCGCGCCAGGTACAGGGCCAGGTCGGCGCCCGGCTGCTCGCCGTGCGCGGCCGGCTGGGCGTGCGAATTGACGACGGCCAGGGTGACTTGCCGCGCCTTTTGCAGCAGCGGCAGCGCATCGGTGATGGCGCGCAGCGCTTCGGCGCTGCCGTTCCAGGCCAGCAGCGGATGCTGCGTGGCGCCCGCCGGCGCGGCGGAGGGCGCGTGCGGCACCATCAGCACGGGCCGGCCGCAATGGAGCATCAGGTATTCGGCCGTGCCGGCGATGACGCGCGACGGCGTATCCTGCGCATCCGTCTGGCCCAGGATCAGCAAGTCGCAATAGCGCGCCTGCAGCAGCAGCGCGCCTTGCGCGTCGTCGTCGACGAAGCGCGTTTCGTAGGCGCCCAGGCCTTCCTCGCGCGCGATGCGCTCGAAGTCGTGCAAGGCTACACTGGCCTGGGTGCGCAGCGCCTGCATCTGCGCCGGAGCAAACTGCAGCGCGTTGACGCCGCCGCCATACGCGTAGCGCGAGATGCCGCTCATGGCCGAACCGATCAGGTGCGCCCCTTCGGCGATGGCCAGGCGCACGGCCAGGCGGATGCGCTGGGCGCAGTGGCGGGAATTGTCGACGTGGACCAGCAGGGTGGTGTAGGGCATGGCGTTTCCTCGGTTGTCAGTTGTCAGGTCTGCAGCACGTAGCTGCCCGGCGCGTCACCCAGGTCGGGGCCCATGGCCGGCGGCGCCACTTGCGCGCCCGCTTGCTGCGCCAGCCAGGCTTGCCAGGCGGGCCACCAGGAACCGTCATGGTGCGGCACGTCGCGCTGCCAGCTGTCCGCGTCGACATAGGGCGCGTCGTGGCGGTGCGTGGCCAGCTGGTAGCTGCGGCGCGGCTGGCCCGGCGGCGAGACGACGCCCGCATTGTGGCCGCCCGAGGTGAGCAGGAAGGTGACGTCCGTGTCGGTCAGCAACTGCAGTTTGTAGACGGAGCGCCACGGCGCCACGTGATCCGTCAGGGTGCCGACGGCAAAGATCGGTGCATCGATGTCGGGCAGGGCGATGTGGCGGCCTGCCGTGCGGTAGCGGCCCTCGGCCAGGTCGTTGTGCAGGAACAGGCGGCGCAGGTATTCCGAATGCATGCGGCAGGGCATGCGCGTGGCGTCCCCGTTCCAGGCCATCAGGTCGCTGTCCTGTTCATCTTGTCCCAGCAGGTAGTGGTTCAAGCGGCGCGACCAGATCAGATCGTTCGAGCGCAGCAACTGGAAGGCGCCCGCCATCTGCTTCGTATCGAGGTAACCCTGCTTCCACATGGCCGCTTCCAGGAAGCTGACCTGGCTGTCGTCGATGAACAGCGACAGTTCGCCCGGTTCCTTGAAGTCCACCTGCGAGGCCAGCATGGTGAGGCTGGCCAGGCGCGCATCGCCATCGCGCGCCATCGTCGCGGCGGCGATCGCCAGCAGGGTGCCGCCCAGGCAGTAGCCGGCCGCGTGCACCTGCGGCGCGCCCGTGATGCGGGCAACGGCGTCGAGCGCATCCATCACGCCCAGCTGGCGGTAGTCTTCCAGCGACAGTTCGCGGTCTTCTTCCTGCGGGTTTTTCCAGGAAATCATGAACACCGTGTGGCCCTGGCCCACCAGGTAGCGCACCAGCGAATTGTGCGGCGACAGGTCGAGAATATAGAACTTCATGATCCAGGCGGGCACGAACAGCAGCGGCGTGGCATGCACGCTCTCTGTCGCGGGCGCGTACTGTATCAATTCGATCAAATCATTGCGGTAGACCACCTTACCCGGCGTGACGGCCACGTTCCCGCCCACCTTGAACGTGGCTTCGCCGGCCGCGCCGGCGCCCATGGCGGCGCGCTGCCAGTCGTCGGCCGCGTGGACCATGCCGCGCGCCAGGCTGGCGCCGCCGCTCGCGAGGGTGGCTTGCTGCACCACGGGATTGGTCAGCAGGAAGTTCGACGGCGCCAGCATGTCGAGCCACTGGCGCACGGTGAACGTGACGACATCCTCGTGGTGCGGCGAGACGCCGCGCACGCCCGTGGTGGCGCGGTGCCACCACTGCTGCTGCAGCAGGAAGCCCTGGTAGACGAGATTGTAGGGCCAGCGTTGCCAGGCCGGGTCGTCGAAGCGCCGGTCCTGCGGCAGCGGCGCGATGCACGGCGGCTCGGCGCCGCCGCCGGTCAGGGCCGATTGCCAGGCATATTGCTGCCAGCGGCCGATCTTCTTCCACGCTTCCTGCAGCAGCGTTTGCTGCTTCGACGGCGCCAGCGCCAGGTGGCTGAGCCAGTCGGCATACGCATTGCCCAGCGCGGCCGGCGAAATGCCGCCCGTGAACTTGCCCAGCCAGGCGTTCAGCAGCAGGTCGAGCGTGGCGCCTTCCGGTGCGCTTTCCGGATAGCCGGGAACCGGCACGCCTTGCCAGGCGCTGCCCAGGCGCTCATGTGCAAACTTTTGCTCCGCATTGCTCGACTGCGTCTTGTTCATCCGGGGCTCCCGTCATTTTTTTACAGGATAGCAAGAGCTTGTTCAAAAAATTATGATCTACATCAAGTTTGGCCGGATGCCCGCGGCCGGCAGCCTGCCACCTGAATGATTGAGTCCGTTTGCCGCATAAACGAAATGCATTCCAACGAATTTACTGATTGCAATGATTAAAATTGAATTTTCCATGCGGCAATACCCGGACTCGATGGTGGCGCCAGTGTCCAGTGCCCCATTTTACACTCTGTCAAGGCGGATTTCTTTGCGCAACCATGCATGCTGGCAAACCAAAAAATTTGTTTCTTTTTGGATTTATTTATTGTATTTGGTAAATTTATGCAGCAAAATGCCATTACAGCCTGACCAGCAGGCGTGCAGGCCGTTCAAGCCGGCGGGACAGGCCGGTAACCGGAATCGAGGAGAGGGACATGCTTACGAACTGGATGACAAGCGGCAGGGCCGATGCCTGCAGGGGCAATACGGCGTTCAGGCGCGGCATGGCGCGCGATACCGCGGGCGCTGTGCGACCGGCCCTGGGCCGCCTGCAGGCGCTCGCCTACCTGGCGCTGCTGTTGGCCGTGCCGCCCGCCGCAAGCTGCATCGCCATGGGGCGCGCCGGCGTGCCGGTGCTGTTCAGCACCGCGTGCGGCGTGGTGTCGTGCGCGGCCGGGGGCGATGTGTTCTAGCGCGTGGCCTGCGCTTCCTCGCAAATCCATGCCATGAATGCCTGCACGGCGGGGCGCGTGGCTGCGTCGGGCCGCGTCACCAGATAGTAGGCAAAGCGCGCAGGCCACGGCAAGTCCAGCACTTGCACCAGGCGCCCGGCGGCGATTTCTTCCTGCGCATACAGCTGCGGCACCAGGGCCAGGCCCTGGCCCGCCTCGGCCGCGCGTATCAACAGAAAATCATCTTCGAAGGCCGAGCCGCGCAGCGCCCGCGCCGCATCCTCGCTGCCGTCCGGCGCGCCATGCGCGGCCAGCCACAGGGGCCAGTCGGCGCGGTCCGTATCGTGCAGCAGCGGGTAGCGCAGGCAATCGGCCGGCGTGGCGATGGGCGCCTGGCCCGCCATCAGGGATGGACTGGCGACGGGCACCAGCACGGGCGCCATCAAACGCGTCACCTGCAAGCCCGGATAGTCGCCCAGGCCGTGGCGCAAGGCCACGTCGACCCGGTCGCGGCGCAGGTCGACCAGCGCGGATGTCGCTTCCACGCGCACTTCGATATGGGGATGGCGCTGGTTGAAGCGGCCCAGGCGCGGCACCAGCCACGCGGCGGCAAAGGTGGCGACCGTGCTGACGGTGAGCGTCTGGCGCGCGCCCATGTCTTCCAGCGCCTGGCTGGCGCCGGCGATCTGCGCGAAGGCGCCCAGCAGGGCGGGGTGGACCCTGGCGCCCGCCTCGGTCAGGCGCAAGCCCTGGCGTTCGCGCGTAAACAGGGGCATGCCGACCCGTTCTTCCAGCAGGCGGATTTGCTGGCTGACGGCGCCCGACGTCACGTGCAGCGCTTCGGCGGCCGCCTTGATGCTGCCGCGCTGGCCCACTTCGACAAAGGCGCGCAGCGCCTGGAGCGGTAAAGGATGCGTCATCGATATAGTTTTTCTAAAGTTAAGTGCGAAAAAACATCGTTTCTGTTTCGCTCTTGGAAAACGCATTATAGGGGAGTTCGGCGTTCTTTTGACGTCGAGTAAAACTATATCGATAGGATATCCATGTTACTTTCACATCGGCAGCTTTGCCTGCTTTTGCTGTGCACCACGCAATTCGTCGCCTTGCTCGATTTTTCCATCACCATGATCCCCTTGCCGCAAATCCAGCACAGCCTGGGCTTCACGCCCGGCGGGCTGCAATGGGTGATCAATGCGTATGGCGTGGCCATCGCCGGCTTCCTGCTGCTGGGCGGGCGCGCGGCCGACCTGTTTGGCCGCCGCCGCGTCTTCATCGCGGGGCTGTTGCTGTTCACGGCCGCCTCCCTGCTGGGCGGCTTTTCGCACAGCCCGGCCATGCTGGTGGCCACGCGCGCGCTGCAGGGCTTCGGCGCCGCCATGTTTTCGCCGGCCGCGTTCTCGCTGCTGCTGGCCGTGTTTCCCGAGCCGGCGCAGCGCAACCGGGCGCTCGGCGCCTGGACGGCCGTGGCGGCCAGCGGCTTTGTGGCGGGACTGATACTGGGCGGCTTCATCACGGACCTGCTGGGCTGGCGCTGGGTGCTGTGGATCAATGTGCCCGTCGGCTTGCTGGTGCTGGCCCTGTCGCCGGCCTTGCCCCAGGGCCGACCCGATGCCGCCGCGGCTGGCGGCTCGCTCGACGTGTGGGGCGCGCTGCTGGTGGCGTCGGGCGCGGCGACGCTGGTGTTTGCCTTTGCCAATAGCGAGCATGTGGGATTGGCCCATCCGCTCACGTTTGCCCTGGTCGCGCTGGCACTGGCCTTGCTGGCGCTGTTCGTCTGGGTGGAAGGGCGCGTGGCCGCGCCGCTGATGCCGCTGGCCGTCTTCCTGCGCCGCTCGACGGGCGGCGCGAATGTCGTCTCCCTGCTGGCCAACACGGCCCTCGGCCCCACCTTTGTCGTCGTGGCGCTGGCCATGCAGGAAGTGCTGGGCTTTTCCGCCACGCGCACGGGACTGGGCTTGCTGCCGATGGCCGTCGCCTTTACGCTGGCCAGCGCGTGGGCCGGACCGGCATTGATCGCCCGCTGCGGCACCAAGCCCGTTATCGTCGGCGGCACGCTGCTGTTCATCGGCGGGCTGGCCATGCTGGGCGCGTCGCTGGCCACGCTGTCTGCCTGGGCCGCCTCCATCCTGCCCGGCACCGTGCTGGCCGGCATCGGTTATGGCCTGGCGTTTCCCGCCTGGACCGTGGCCGGCATCGATGGCGTGCCGGAAGCGGACCATGGCCTGGCGGGCGGCATGCTGACGACCACGCAGGAAGTCGGCTCGGCCGTCGGCCTGGCCGTGGGCGTGGCGGTCAGCATCGCCGTGCTGGCCGGCGGCGGCACGGCCGCGCAAGGCTACAGCGGCGCCATCCTGGTTTCCGCCTGCCTGGTGGCGGCGGGCCTGGCCTGCGCCATCGCCATCTTGCCCGGCAAGGCCGCGCGCCAAGAGGCGGCGTCATGATGGACTTGTACACCGACAGCTCGCCCAACGGTTTCAAGGCCACCATCGCGCTGGCCGAACTGGGCTTGCCATACCGGCTACGCCATGTGCGCATCGAACAGGGCGAGCACCGCTTGCCCGCCTTCCTGGCCCTCAACCCGCACGGGCGCATTCCCGTGCTGGTCGACCACGACACGGGCATCACCGTGTTCGAGTCGGCCGCCATCCTGCTGTACCTGGCGGAAAAGACGGGGCGCTTGCTGCCGGCGCAGCCGCAGCAGCGCTGGGCCGCCATCACCTGGCTGCAATTTCACGCGGCCAGCATGGGGCCGATGCTGGGCCAGCGCGTGCACTTTGAGATCGCGGACGCAGGCGCGAACGTGTCCGCCACGGCGCACTTCCGCCACTTGTGCGACGCCGCGCTGGCCACCATGGACGGCCGCCTGGCGAACCACGCTTATCTGGCCGGCGACGACTATTCCATCGCCGACATCGCCAGCTTCGGCTGGCTGCACATCGCCGACCTGGTCGGCTTCAAGCTCGATGACTGGCCGCACGTGGCCGCCTGGTACGCCCGCGTGGCGGCCCGCCCGGCCGTGCAGCTGGGCATCACGCTTCCCGCGCCCGCCACGGGCGCTTGACCTATATCAAGGAACAATATGACGATCGATACCGGCGGCGCGTCCTCGCACGCGTTTGCCCACCATGCAGGCTACCGCCGCATGTTCGCGCCCGGCGCGCTCACCCTCGGCATTTATCTGCCGCTGCGCTTTTACCAGGGCGACATGCAGGCGCTGGCGGGCCAGGCCGACCTGGTCGCCGCCATGGACCGGCAAGGCTTTGCCGCCGCCTGGGTGCGCGACATTCCCCTGTTCGACCCGCGCTTCGGCGATGCGGGCCAGTTGTTCGACCCGTGGACCTATCTGGCGTATCTGGCGGCGCGCACGGATGCGCTGGCCCTGGCCACGGGCAGCGCCATTTTCACCCTGCGCCATCCGATCAACCTGGCCAAGGCGGCCGCCAGCATCGACCAGCTGTCGGGCGGACGCCTGGTGCTGGGCACGGCGTCGGGCGACCGGTCCAGCGAATTTCCCGCGTATGGCGTGCCGTATGCCACGCGCGGCGCGCGCTATGCGCAGGCCGTGCACATGTTCCGCCAGCTGCTGCAGGCAGGTCCCGCCAGCATCGACGGCCCGCTGGGCAGCCTGGCGGGCCTCGAACTGCTGCCCAAGCCCGTGGCGGGCACCATTCCCCTCGTCGTCACCAGCTCCTCGGGCCAGCCGCTGGAGTGGATCGGGCGCCACGCCGATGGATGGCTGACGTATCCGGAAGCGACGGATACGCCGGACGGGCCGCGCCGGCTGGCGGACAAGATCCGCGCCTGGCGCGCCTGCATACCCGATGGCGGCTTTCGTCCGCACATGTGCAACGAGTGGCTGGACCTGGTGGACGACCCCGATTACCCGCGCACGCCCGTGCGCAGCGGCTATGTGCTGCGCACGGGGCGCAGGGGCTTGATCGACTTGCTCGGTGAATGGCGCGAAGCGGGCGTCAACCATGCGGCGCTGGGCATCCAGCATGGCCAGCGCCCGGCCGCGGAGGTGCTGCAGGAACTGGCGCAGGAAGTGCTGCCGCATTTTCCCTCGCATGCGGCGCCGGCCAGTGCCGTGCCGCGCTGGTGAAGGCGGCCTAGAACAGCTGGGTAGCCGTATAAATCAGCAAACCGGCCAGGCCGCCCACGACGGTGCCGTTGATGCGGATGAATTGCAGGTCGCGCCCGATGGCCAGTTCGATGCGCTCGCTCATTTCGTCCTTGCTCCACAGGTCCAGGCGTGCGGCGATGAAGGCGCCCACCTCGCCCCGGTAACGGCGCACCAGCGCGCCGCTGCCGGCGACGATGGCGTCGTTCAGCCATGTCCGCGCAGCCTGGTCCGCGCCCAGCACCTTGCCCGTGTTCTGCGCCAGGCCGGCAATGGCTTGCGCCAGCACGGGCTGGTCGGCGTGCAGGTCGGCCAGCAGGCGCGCGCGGAGGTGGTTCCAGACGTCGCCCAGCATGGCTTGCACCGTATCGCTGGCGATCAGCTGCAGCTGGTAGCGGCGCACCGTGGCTTGCCACTGCGGGTCGGCCTTCAGGTGCAGCGCGCTGTCGGCGATCCAGCCGGCGATGCGCTGGCGCAGCGGGTGGGCCGGATCGACGCGCACGGCGAGGGCGAATTTCTGCAGCGAGGCGATCATGCGCGGTTCATACGCTTTCACGGCTTTTTTCACCAGCGCGTTCTCGATCTGGAAGGCGCCCAGCACGAAGTCGCCGATGGCGGCGTGGTGGTGCTCATCGTCCAGGTAGGCGGCGCTGCGGTCGAGCAGGAAGTCCAGCAATTCCTGCGGCTTGCCGTCGGCGATCAGCGCATCGATGCAGTCGGCCGCCACGTCCGACAAATTCAATTGGCCCAGATAGCCGCTGACCTGCTCGCGCAGCAGACGCCCCAGTTTGTCGTGGTCGGCCATCGCCAGCAGCTGTCTGGCGACACCGGCGCCGGCCATGCCCAGCTGCCGCGCGTGCGTCTCGTCACCGAGCCAGGCGCCCAGGCGCGCGGCGGGGTCGGCTTGCACGATGCGTTCGGCGATGCCTTGTTCGGTAATGAAATGGTTTTCCACGAAGGCGCCCAGGCTGCGGCCGATGTCCGCTTTGCTGTTCGGGATGATGGCCGTATGCCACAGGGGGATGCCCAGCGGGTGGCGGAACAGGGCGACGACGGCGAACCAGTCGGCGATCGCGCCCACCATGGCCGCTTCGGCAAACGCTTCCACGTAGCCCCAGGCGGGATGGCCGTCCCGCTGCGAACGGGCCACGGCGAAGACCAGCGCGGCCAGCAGCAGCAAGCCGACGGCCAGCCACTGCATGTTGCGCAGGCGCGCGCGTTTGAGCTGGTCCGTGCTCTGGTCCAGCTGTGCGATGAGGTCGGGGGAAGGTTGCATGGATGGCGGCCTGCGGTGGTTGCGAGACCGCCATCTTAACTGGGGCAGCGACAGGATATGTCGCTGCAGGGGATTTTTTACTGCGGCGGGTGCAGCAGCGAACGGCGGCGCGCGTAGCCGAAGTAGATGCCCAGGCCGATCACCAGCCAGATGGTGAAGGCCACCCAGGTGACCCAGCTGAGGAAGCTCATCAGGCCCACGCACAGGATCACGGCCAGCGCCGGCACGTACGGCACGCCGGGGCAGCGGAAGGCGCGCGGCAGGTCGGGACGCCTCTTGCGCAGCACCACCACGGCAACCGACACCATGGTGAAGGCGGCCAAGGTGCCAATGTTGATCAGCTCGGCGAGGATGTTGAGCGGGATCACGGCGGCGATCAGGCCGAACACGATGCCGACCAGCCAGGTGGCGAAGAACGGCGTGTGGAAGCGCGGGTGCACGGTGGACAGGCGCTTGGGCAGCAAGCCGTCGCGCGACATGGCGAAGATGATGCGCGTCTGGCCAAACGCCATCACGAGGATCACGGTGGTCATGCCGAGGATGGCGCCCAGGTCGACGAAGCCGGCGATCCAGTTTTCGCCCGCATACTGCAGGGCCAGCGAGACGGGATGGTCGACGCCGAGGAATTTTTGATACGGCACGATGCCCGTCATGATGGCTGACACCACCACGTACAGCACGGCGCACACGGCCAGCGAGCCGATGATGCCGATCGGCAGGTCGCGCGACGGTTTCTTGACTTCCTCTGCGGCCGAGGTGACGGCGTCAAAGCCGATGAAGGCGAAGAAGACGAGGGCGGCGGCGCTCAGCATGCCGTGGTAGCCGAACGGCATGTAGGGCTGCCAGTTGGCCGGCTGCACGTGGCGCGCGCCGAAGATGATAAACAGCAGCACCACGCCCACCTTGATGGCCACCATGATGTTGTTCAGGCGCGCCGATTCGCGCACGCCCCAGCCCAGCATGGCCGTCAGGGCCAGCATGATGACGAGGGCCGGCAGGTTGATGAAGGTCGTCACGCCGGGCAGGGCGCCCGGTGCGGCGGTGAGCGCGACGGGCAGGGTAATGCCAAAGCCCGACAGCAGCGACTGGAAGTAGCCGGACCAGCCGACGGAGACGGCGGCAGCGGCCAGGCCGTATTCGAGCAGCAAGTCCCAGCCTATCATCCAGGCGGCCAGCTCGCCCAGGGTGGCGTAGCTGTAGGTGTAGATGGAGCCGGCCACCGGCACGGTGGAGGCAAATTCCGCGTAGCACAGGGCGGCGAAGCAGCAAGCGACGGCCGCCACGACAAACGACAGCGACAGGGCGGGGCCGGCCGTCAGCGCGCCCGTGCCGGTGAGCACGAAAATGCCCGTGCCGACGATGGCGCCGATGCCCATGAGGACAAGGTCGAAGGGCCCCAGCACCTTGGCCAGACCTCCTGGCTTCTTGCTGTGGGCAATCATGTCATCCAAATTCTTGGTTCTAAATAAGCTCACTGTGTCTCCTGGTGGTTTTTGTCATGGCGCCATTGCCGCCTCGTGAGTAGCACGACGCAGCCAGATTCTAGCCCAGGCGGCCAAGATTCCAGAAGGAAAACCGTACTTTGGCGTGCGCGCCAGCCCGGAAGCTTGTCTTGCGGGCAAAAAAACAGCCCCGGAAACGGCCGGGGCTGAAAAGGAGACTGCTGCAAATGGTTACTTTGGCTTACTTTGAAAAGTGCGCCTCGATCTCTTCCAGTGTCTTGCCTTTGGTCTCCGGCAGCAGGAAGGCCGCCGCCAGGAAGTACAGCACGGTGCAGCCGGCGCCGAAGAAGAACAGCGTCGAATAACCGTGCAAGCCCACGGTCGGCAGGAAGATGGCGGCGATCACCGTCGAGACAAATTGGTTGACCAGCAGGGCGATGCTCATGCCGTTCGAGCGGATGCGGGTCGGCATCAGCTCGGACAGGGCCAGCCACACGCACACGCCCGGCCCCACGGCAAAGCTGGAAACGAACACGCAGATGGCGATCGCCACCAGCCAGCCGTGCGTGGACGAGGGCACGGGGCCCAGGCTGGCCTTCTCGATGCGCAGCGGCGCCTCGCGCCCGGCGGCCGGGTCGGCGAACGGGTTCAGGTGCAGCTTGCGGAAGAACACGCCGATCACGCTGTCGGCCTGCACGGCGTCCGCGCGGGCGATCGTCACCTGGCGCAGCACGGGATCGTCGCTGCGCAGGCTTTTCACGTTGGTGAACGGGCCGTAGGCGTAGGCGATGGTCAGCTGCTGCGGCGTGCCGTCGGTTGCCGCGCCCAGCGCCGCCAAGGTGGCCGCATCGAGGTGCAAGGCCAGGCTGTCCGCTTGCACCTGCGCGGCGATGGCAGGGCGCACGTCGGCCAGGTGCGCTTCGGCGCCGCGGAACAGCAGGCCGGCCGCCAGCAGCGAGACGACGATGCCGCCCGTGCCCAGCATCAGCAGGAATTTGCGGCCCTTGCGGTCGACCAGCAGCACGGCCACCACCGTCATCACGGCGTTCAGCACCTTCAACAACACGTCCGCCATGTTGGCCGAGGCGCCCGACAGGCCCGCCTGGTTCAGGATATTGACGACGTAGGCGAGAATGGAATTGATGCCCGTCGCCTGCGTGCAGGCGAGGATCAGGCAAGCGAGCAGGAAGGGCAGCACGTAGCGGCGGCTCAGCAGCGGATCCCTGGCCTTGCCGCCGGCCTTGGCCGTATTTTCCGGCGTATCCTGCATCTCGCGCAGTTCGATGTCGGCGTCGGCGGGCAGGCGCGTGCGCAGCAGCGACTGGCGCGCCTGCTCGATGCGGCCCCGTTGCGCCAGCCAGCGCGGCGATTCGGCCAGCAGCAGGGCGCCGATGGTAAACACCAGGCCCGGCGTCAGGCAGACCCAGAAGATGCTGCGCCAGGCGTGGTCCTTGGCCGTGAAGATGGCGGCGATGCGGCCCGCTTCCGGCAAGGCTTGCGCCGCCTGCGTGGCCGTTTCCACCGTCTGCGCCTGCAGCAGGCCGATCAGGGCGGCGGCCACCAGGCCGATGGTCAGCAGCAGCTGGAACAGGGCCGCGCCCCGTCCGCGCTGCTGCGCGGGCAGGCATTCGGCCAGGTACAGGGGCACGACGACGCCGATCAAGCCGCCGCTGATGCCTTGCAGCAGACGGCCCAGCAGCAGCGGCATGTAGCCGTCGGCCAGCGCGATCAGCGGGATGCTGGCGCTGAACAGGGCGCCGGCCAGGAACATCACCCAGCGCCGGCCAAGCAGGTCGGCCAAGGCGCCGGCGAACAGCGAGGAGAGGACGGAGCCCAACAGCACGGCGGCAACGATAAAGCTCAGCTGCTGGGCCGTCAGTTTCCACGCCACGGAGGCCGTCGATTCCAGGTAGGGAAGGGCGCCGGCGATGATGCCGATGTCTATGCCGTACAGCAATCCCCCCATGCCGGCAATAAATAGCAGGTAGCGCATGGCCCACACGGGGGCCTTGTGTGACGTGTCGTGCATGAAAACTCCGGGACGGGGTTGAGGTTGGGGACTGGGTCTAGAGACTGAATCTAGCGGGTGGAAAGATCGATGGCCGCGCCTTCGACGAAGACGGACACTGGCTGCAAGTTGGCATCGAGGACGACGATATCGGCCCAGGCGCCGGGCGCCAGGCGGCCCCGTTCGGATTCGCCCAGGTAATCGGCCGGGTACAGCGACAAGCGGTTCGAGGCGTCGGCCAGGTCCAGGCCCAGGTCGACGAAATTGCGTAGCGCCTGGTCCATGGTCAGCACGCTGCCGGCCAGCGAGCCCGTTGCCAGGCGCACGCAGCCCAGGCATTTGTAGACGCGCTGCGTGCCCAGGCCGTATTCGCCATCGGGCATGCCGGTGGCCGAGGTGGCGTCCGTCACGCCGTACAGGCGCGGGATGGCGCGCAGGGCCGCGCGCAGGGCGCCCTTGGCCACGTGCTGCAGGTCGGGGATGATTTCCGCGTATTCGGCGTGCGCCAGGGCCGCGCCCACCATGCCCGGGTCGTAATGCGTCATGCCCGTCATGCCGTTGTACAGGTGGGTAAAGCCGGAGACGCCGGCATTGAGCGCCGCCACGCCTTCGTCATACGTGCCGGCGCTGTGGCCGATCTGCACGCGGATGCCCATCGCCGCCAGTTGCGGGATCAGTTCCAGATGGCCGGGGATTTCCGGCGCCATGGTCAAGACCTTGATGGGGGCGATGGCGTGGAAGCGCTGCACCAGCGCCAAGCTGGCCTGCACGACGTCGGGCGGCTGCGCGCCCAGGCGGTGCAGGTTCAGGAACGGGCCTTCCAGGTGCACGCCCAGCATGCGCGCGCCGTTGGCCGGGCGCTCGGCGATGACGCCGGCCAGGCCTTGCAGGGCGCGCAGGATCGACGGCTCCTTCGCCGTCAGGGTGGTGCCCAGCAGGGCCGTGGTGCCGTGGCGCGCATGCACCTGCGCCACGGTGGCGCCCGCGTCGTCGCCTTCCATGATGTCGACGCCGGCCGCGCCGTGCACGTGCAGGTCGATGAAGCCGGGCAGAATGGTCAGCGCGCTGTCGGCGGCAGGGTCTTCTTGTATCTGGACGATGCGCTGGTCAAAGGTGATGGTGCCCGTGATCCAGCCAGATGGGGTAAGGATTCTGCCGCTCAGCATGTGTTATTCCGCTATAAAAAGTTCGATGCCCAGCTTTTGCAGCCCTTCGCGGTACTCCTGGCTGATGCTGGCATCGGTGATGACGGTATCGACGCGGTCCAGCTGCACGATGCGGTGCAGGCTGACGCGGCCGAACTTCGAGGCGTCCGTGAGGACGATGATTTTCTTGGCCCGTTCCACCATCTTGTGGTTCAGGCTTGCTTCCGCTTCGTGGTGGGTGGTCACGCCAAACTGCAGGTCGAAGCCGTCCACGCCCAGGAACAGCTTGTCGAAGCTGTACGCCTGCAGGCAGGTTTCGGCCTGGCTGCCCTGGATCGACAGCGATTGCTTGCGCAGCAGGCCGCCCGTGAGGATCAGGTCCACGCCGGGCGCATCGGCCAGTTCCCATGCGATGTTCAGGCCATTCGTGGCCACCGTCACGCCCGTCGCATCGCGCAGATGGCGCGCCAGCGAGATGGTGGTGGTGCCCGAGTCGATGATGATGTTGTCGCCCGGTTCCACCAGCCGCGCCGCGTAGGCGCCGATGCGCTCCTTCTGCTCGTGGTTGATGGCGTCCTTCTGGCGTATCGTGTGCTCGGGCGGCGGCGTGCGCGTCAGGGTCGCGCCGCCGTGGCTGCGCGTGGCCATGCCTTGCGCTTCCAGCGCATTCAAGTCGCTGCGGATGGTGACCGCGGACACGCCGAGCTTTTCCACCAGATCGGTCACCTGCACCGAGCCCTGCTGGGCAAGCATTTGGAGGATGGATTCACGGCGTTGGCTGGTATTTCGCATGGTGGCGGGCTCAGTAAAAAATGAAAATACCGAGCTTAACAGATTGCCGCTTCGGCAATGACGGCCACTGCCGCATTGCGGTTGCAGGCGCGCGCATATTGCGCCAGCAAGCTGCCGATCTTGTGCTCGATCAAGGCCGGCGCCTGCGCTGGCAAGCTGCCCTGCACCACGGCCAGGTACTGTTCCGGCAAATGCTGGCTCAGCAGCGGCAGCGGAATGGCCACGGCGTCCAGGTTGGCCAGCAGCTTGCCGACGGCGGCCGCCACTTCCGGCTCGCCCCAGTAATAGCGGCAACGGTCGCTCAAGCCGTAGCGGCGCATCAATCGCTGTTCTTCCGGCGTGCCCAGGTAATGCTTGATCCAGTTCTTCGGCTTGGCCACCATCACGTCGTCGAGCACTTGCATCAGCTGCGAGGTGGCGTGCGCCGGCAGCAGTTCTTCCTCGATCTGGCACAGGGCGAACAGCGCCTCGCGCAGGGCGAAGGTGGCGGCCGGGCCCACTTTCAGGATGGCGAAATGGTCGCGCACCATGGCGTGCAGCGCCGTTTCGCGCTGGTAGTCGGTGGAATGGGCTTCGAACACGAGGCCAGGCTGCTCGGCGACAAAGGCCGACAGCTCGGCGGCGGCGTCCGCGTCGTAATGCTGGATGCTGCTCTGGTCGAAATCGACGCCCGGCTGCACCACCATGGCGATGACGCGGCGCCAGGCGCCATGCAGGCCGTTGTCGAGAAACGCGCGGCGGTGCACGTCGAGGGTGCGGCGCGCCGCTTGCGGGCTGGTGACGGCGCCTGCCTGCGCCAGCGACGCTTCGCCGCCGGGAATCGGCACTTCCGTGCCGATCACATAGACGGGCGGCGCAAAGCCGGCGGCGGCGGCCGCTTCCTCGGCGACGATGCACAGGCGCGCGGAACGGGCAGCCACGGTTTCATCGTCGAGCTGCAAGGGGTCATCCACGCAGCGCATGCTGCAATCGAGGTGGATTTTATGGAAACCGGCCGACGCATACGCGGCGATCAGGGTTTCGGCATGGTCCATGGCGGTGGCCGCATCGAGGTGCTGCCAGGCGTTCGGACCCAGATGGTCGCCGCCCAGCACCAGGCGGCTGGCGGGGAAGCCCTGTTCGCGGGCCAGGGCCAGCATGGTGTCGCGGAAAACGGCCGGCGTCATGCCCGTGTAGCCGCCGAACTGGTCGACCTGGTTCGAGGTCGCCTCGACCAGCAGCACGGTGTCGTATTCGCTGGCCACGCGCATGGCGGCGCGCAGCACGCTCGGGTGGCTGCAGCAGACGGCGTACAGCCCCACGCGCTCGCCGCGGCGGTGCGCCTTGATCACTTGCTGGATCGGGGACAGGGTAAAAGTCGGGTTTTCCGCTTGCTTCATCATGTTGACGCCTTTGTGTGTTGTCGTATCAAAAGGGCCGCGCCGCGCGCGCCGCCGGCGTCGCCAAAGCGGGGCGGCAGGATAGGCGGCACGTGCACGCCGGGGAACAGGTGGCGCTTGACGGCGGCCGGCAGCTTGTCGTACAGGTGCGGCAGCTTGGACAAGCCGCCGCCGAGCACGATGACGTGCGGGTCGTAGGCCAGCACCAGGCCGGCCAGCGCGTGGCCCAGCACATCGAGGTGCACGGCGACCGTGCGCTGGGCCACGGCGTCGCCCATGTTGGCGCGCGCCACGATGGCCAGCGGTTCGGCGCCGTCGCCGCCGAAATGCGCGTGGAGCTTGCGCATGGCGGGTCCGGAGACATAGCGTTCCAGGCAGCCCGCCTTGCCGCACGGGCAGGGGTATTCGGCCAGGTCGTGCTGCGCCAGCAGGGTGGCGGGCAGGCTCCAGTGGCCCCATTCGCCGGCTACGCCGTTAAAGCCGCGCAGCAGCTGGCCGCCCACGCAGTAGCCGCCGCCGGCGCCCGTGCCGAGGATGGCGCCGAACATGCTGGCGGCATTGTCGGCCGCGCCGCCCTGCGCTTCCGACAGGGCGAAGCACTGGCAATCGTTGCCGATGGCGACAGGGCGCTGCAAGGCTTGCTGCAGGGTTTGCGCCACCAGGCGGCCGTTCAGGGCCGGCACGTTGGAACTGAGCTGGCGTCCGCTGGCGCTGTCGATCACGCCGGGCAAGCCGATGCCGACAGGCGCCGTCGTGCCCAGGGAGGCGTCGCCGCGCGCCACCAGGTCGACGATGGCTTGCACGAAGGCGGCAAAATCGTCGCCCGGCGTGGCCACCCGTTCGCGGAACACTTCCGTCAGCGCGCCGTCGCGGTCGGCAAAGGCGACCAGCTCCATCTTGCTGCCGCCGATGTCGATGCCGTGGTAGCCGGCGGTGCGATTAGAATTGGTCATGGCCATAGATGGTGACGCCCTGCACGACACGGTTGACGATGCCGCCGGCGAATGGATTGTCGGGGCGCAGTTGCAGCAGCGCGGACTGGTGCAGTGCATATTGCTGCGCCATCAGCAGCCACAGAGGGGCCAGCCAGGCGTCGGGCCAGGCCGGCGCATCGGCCGCTAAGTTGGCAGATAAGTCGCCGCCGATGCCTACCGTCAGACAGCGCTGCGCCACGCTGTCGCGCTGCAGTTCTTTCAGCAGATCGTCTTCGTACTGGCGCGCCAGCGGCTTGCTGCTGCGCAGCAGGATTACCAGCGACTCCGTGGTGACGGCCGATTTCGGGCCGTGGCGGAATCCCAGTGCGGTATTCGCCATCGCCATCACGCGGCCGCCCGTCAATTCCAGGATTTTCAGGGCCGCTTCCTTGGCCAGCGCTTCCAGCGGGCCGCTGCCCAGGTAGACGACGCGTTGCACGGGTGTTGAACCCAGCTGCGCCACGGGGGCCGACCAGTCGCGCAAGGCTTGCTCGCCCAGCTGCGCCAGGGTGTCGAGGCGCGTGAGATCCGTGTCCTTGCCCAGCACCGACAGGGCCGCCAGCAGCATGCTGGTAAAGCTGCTGGTCATGGCGAAGCCGCGGTCGCAGCTGCCTTCCGGCATCAGCAGGTTATAGGTGTTGCTGTCGTTGGCGCCCTGGCGCGCCAGCTTGCCGTCGGCGTTGCAGGTGATGTTCAGGAAACGCGCGCCGGGCACGACCTGGCGCAGCAGTTCCACGGCCGCCAGGCTTTCCGGGCTGTCGCCGCTGCGGGCAAACGAGACGAGCAGGGTGGGCGCATCCGCTTCCAGGTACAGCTCATGGTGTGTCAGCAGGGTGGTGGTGGCGATGGCGCGGATCTGCGCGGGCCAGGCCGCGTTCAGGGTATCGACGACGATCTCGCCCACATAGGCCGAGCTGCCGGCGCCCGTCAGGATGACGCGCTGCTGCGGATTGGACAGCGCGTCGCCCAGGAAGGCGGCCAGGCTGGCTTGCTCGTTGCGCAAAATGCCGGACAGCGCGCGCCAGATGGCTGGCTGGTGGGCGATTTCCTCGGCCGTGTGCAGGCCGCCGATGTCGCGCCAGGTTTGAATGTCACGCTGAAGAAGGGTAGTCATGGAGTGTCAGTAAAGTGTTTGTTGGAGAAAGCATAAATACTAAATTTCGAAAAGTCAAATACGAAAGTAAAACGAAAGTAAATTTTTAATCGACTTGCGAAATTGTGTCGTTTTAACGGTGTGATAGTGTGCTGCAGTGCAGCGTGAAAGCGTGTGGCGGCGCGGCCTGTCGCTGAAATGCGACGATAACGAAAGTATGTATCGTAATTTTTTAGTAAAACGTAAGATAAATGAGCTGATTTTAGGTATTTTATTAATAAATTGGCGCCAAAACTTTCTTTTGGTTGACGATATTTATTTTTCTTCTTAAAGTAATTTTATTGAATTACTTCTGAAAGCCAGCCGATGAAACCTCTCCCGCTTCCCCGCCGCCTCCTTGCCGCCTGTGTCCTCGCCGCTCTTGCCACTCTGTCTGCCCCTGGCTTGCAGGCCGCGACCATCGGCAATCTGCAGTCATTGTCCGCCGTGCACCCGGCCGACGTGGTCAAGGGCGAGGCGCTGGGCTGGGATGTGCGCAGCGACACGGGCATGCAGTTGCGTATCAGCCTGCCGCAGGCGGACGTGCTGCGCATCCAGGCGGGCGGCAAGGGGGGCTTGACGGGCCCCGGCGACAAGGCCGCGCCCATCGTCGTGGGCCAGCCGGCCGCACAGGTGGCATACCAGATCGACGAACAGCCCGGCCATATCCTGATCAGCACCGAAGCCCTGAGCCTGCGCATCGACCGCAAGCCGCTGCGCTTTACCTTGTACCGCAAGGGCGACGCGGTGCCCCTGTGGCGCGAAGTGCAGCCGCTGTCGCTCGACGACAAGCAGGGCGTGCAGGTGCTTTCCAGCTTGCCCGGCGAACGATACTTTGGCGGCGGCCAGCAGAATGGCCGCTTTGAATTCAAGGGCAAGCAGGTGCCCGTGTCGTATTCGGGCGGCTGGGAAGAGGGCGACCGGCCGAATCCCGCGCCATTTCTCATGAGTTCACGGGGCTGGGGCATGCTGCGCAATACCTGGTCCGACGGGAACTACGACTTGCGCGACAAGGAACAGATCTCGCTGCAGCACGCGGAAGGCCGCTATGACGCGTATTTCTTCGTCGGCAAGGACGTGCGCGACGTCGTCGCCCGCTACACGGACTTGACGGGCCGCGCCCGCATGCTGCCCCGCTGGGCGCTGGAATACGGCGACGCCGATTGCTACAACGATGGCGACAACGTGAAAAAGCCCGGTTCCGTGCCGAAGGGCTGGACTGATGGCCCCACGGGCAAGACGCCGGACGTGGTGGAAACGGTGGCGCGCAAATACCGCGAACACGATATGCCGGGCGGCTGGATTTTGCCCAACGACGGCTATGGCTGCGGCTACACGAACTTGCCGGAAACGGTGAAGGGCCTGGCCGGCTACGGCTTTCGCACGGGCCTGTGGACGGAAAACGGCGTCGACAAGATCGCCTGGGAAGTGGGCCAGGCGGGCAGCCGCGTGCAAAAGCTGGACGTGGCGTGGACGGGCAAGGGCTACCAGTTTGCCATGGACGCGAACAAGTCGGCCTATGACGGCATCCTGAACAACTCCGACAGCCGGCCATTTCTGTGGACGGTGATGGGCTGGGCCGGCATCCAGCGCTACGCCGTGGCCTGGACGGGCGACCAGAGCGCCAGCTGGGACTACATCCGCTGGCACATCCCTACCCTGATCGGCTCGGGCCTGTCCGGCCAGGCGTATGCGTCCGGCGACGTGGACGCCATCTTTGGCGGCAGCCCGGAAACCTATCTGCGCGACTTGCAGTGGAAAAGCTTTACGCCCGTGCTGATGGGCATGTCCGGCTGGGCCGCGGCCGAGCGCAAGCATCCGTGGTGGTTCGAACAACCGTACCGCGACATCAACCGCCGCTACTTGAAACTCAAGATGCGTTTGACGCCGTATATGTATACGCTGGTGCGCGAAGCGGAGCAATCGGGCGCGCCGCTGGTGCGGGGCCTGATGTGGGATTACCCGCAAGACCCGGCCGCCTACACGGAAGCCTATAAATACCAGTTCCTCCTGGGCCGCGACGTGCTGGTGGCGCCCGTCTACCGCAGCCAGGCCGTCAGCGGCGGCTGGCGCAAGGGCATCCACCTGCCGCAGGGCACGTGGTACGACTACTGGGACGGCCGCCAGGCCACGGCGGACGCGAAAGGGCGCGACCTGGACATGCAGGTCACCTTGGACAAGCTTCCGGTTTTTGTCCGCGCCGGCGCCATCCTGCCCATGTATCCGGAAATGCTGTATGACGGCCAGAAGCCGAAGGATCAGCTCACGCTCGATATCTACCCGCATGGCGGCTCCGAATACACGCTGTATGAAGACGACGGCAACACGCGCCAGTACCAGGGCGGCGCCTTCAGCCAGCAAGTCATCCGCATGCGTCAGACGGGCGGCGACGTGCAGGTCGACATCGGCGCCGTCGATGGCCAGTACCAGGGCCAGGAAGCGCGCCGCGGCTATGCGCTGCGCATGCTGGCGGGCCAGGCCCCGGCCGCCGTGCGGGCCGGCGAACGCGTGATCGCGGCGTTCGTCGACCGCGCCGCCTACGACAAGGCGTTTGATGCCTGGTATTTCGATGCTGCCGACCGCCAGGGCACCCTGCACGTGAAGGTGGCGGCGCAGGATATCCGCCAGGCCTTGACCTTGCAGGTCGCCGGCGCGCTGGCCGTGGCGAGAGTCGACGCCGATTTCCCGGCCGCCCCCGTGCCGGGCCGCGCCTTGCCGGCGGACGCCATGCAGGTGGTGGGACGTCCCTTTGAGGAAAATGGCTATCCGCTGGAAAACGCCTTCGACGGCAAGCCGGAGACGTGGTTCCGCACCGTGCGCAGTCCGTCCGTGAAGAGCGGGCCGCACGAATGGGTGATCGGCTTTACGGAGCGGCGCCTGGTCGACGGCATCGAACTGGCGCCGCGCAACGACCAGCACTGGAAGCATGGCCAGGTGCGCGACTATGAAATCTACATCGGCGACAACAATGGAGAGTGGGGCGCACCGCTTGCGCGTGGCACCCTGAAACTGGAACAGGGCACGCAGACGATCAACTTCCCCGCCACGGCCGGGCGCCTGCTGCGCTTCCGCGTGATGAGCACGCAAAATCCGGAAGGCGATGGCGCGGCGTCCACCGACCCGATGGTGACGGCGGCGCAAGGCGTACCGGTGGCGCGCGCGTTCGATGCGGCGCTGGCGACCGACGTGGCGCCCGTCACCCTGTCCGAATTCCGCGTACTCGAGCACCGCGTGGCCGAAGGCGAGGAGGTGCAGCGCTATCTGTCGGACCTGGCGCTGCCGAAGCATATCGCGAAAGACAGGCCAGCTGGCAAGGCAGCCGAAATGCGCATGAACGGGCTGTGGTTCCGCAAGGGCCTCGGCGTGGGACCCGCCAGCCGCATCGACTTGCAACTGGCGGGCAACTGGAATCTGCTGCGTGCCGACCTGGGCGTGGACGATAGCTGCCGCAGCGCGGGCGGCTTGCAATTCCAGGTCTGGAGCGGTGAGCGGCTGCTGTATGACAGCGGCCTGGTCACGGCTCCCGGGGTGGTCAAACCCGAAATCGACGTGCGCGGCCTGAGCCAGCTCAGTTTGCGCACCCTGGGCGCGCGCGGCGCCCACCCGGCCCAGGTCTGCGGCAACTGGGCCAACGCCGTGCTGACCGGCACGGAAGGCGCGATCGTCAAGCCGCGCTAAGCAACTTCACTTCATCATTTCACCAAAAACGAGCCCCTCTTCGGACCGGGGAGGGGCTCTTGCAACCTGACGAAAACAAATCACTGATAAAAAGGGAGATGGGAATGCACTTGAAAAAACTGATGGCCGCCATGGTGGCGGTAGGATTGGCGTCAACGGCGCTGGCAGCGGAGGAAGAAAAGCTGGCGCGCGTCGAAGTGACGGGGTCCAGCCTGAAGCGCATCAACGCGGAAACGGCGTCGCCCGTACAGCTGATCAACGCCAAGCAGATCGAGAACATGGGCGCGCTCACCTTGCTGCAGGTGCTCGACAACCTGCCCGCCGCCCGTCCGGCGCAGCAGGACTTCCGCTCGATGTTCACGGGCTCGGACGGCGGTTCGCAGGCGAACCTGCGCGGCCTGGGTGCGCAGGGCACCCTGGTGCTGTTGAATGGCCGCCGCCTGTCGTTCTATGGCGCGCCGGCCGGTTTCCAGACCATGTTCGTCAATATCGACGCCATTCCCGCCGCGGCCATCGAGCGCATGGAAATCCTCACGGATGGCGCGTCGGCCGTGTATGGTTCCGATGCCGTGGCCGGCGTCATCAACGTCATCACCAAGAAGTCGTATCAGGGGCTGGAAGCGCGCGCCAACGGCGAGTTTTCGCCCAGCGTGAAATCCTATGGCGAGCGCCAGGCCAGCGTGCTGTATGGCCTGGGCGACCTGGCCAGCGACGGCTACAACATCTACGGTTCCGTGAACGTCTACCAGCGCGACCGCATCGCGCTGGCCGACACTTGGCAGAAGCGTCCCGCGTATTTTTATGCGAATAATCCCAACTTCATCCCGAACATGCGCGTGGGCGTCGGCAGCGAACCGGGCACGATGAACCCCGGAACCTTCTTTGTCTTCGACAAGGCCAACAACAATGCCCGCACCCAGCGCGCCGCGCCTGGCTGCAACACCAGCATCACGGAAGCGTCGGGCACGCGCTGCGTGTGGAATGCGCTGCCCAACCAGCTCGACACGGGGCCTACCTCGGAGCGGGCCACGGCCTACCTGAGCGGCCGGCTGAAACTGGGCGGCGACCTGGAAGCGTTCGCGGAGGGCGCCTTCACCCACATCAAGATGCGCGGCGAAAATGGTCCGTCCAGCTTCAACAGCGGCAGCACGAACAACTGGTTCGCCCGCAACACGGGCAATACCCTGAACACCTTCGCCACGCCTTTCCTGAGTCCCAACAACGTCTACCTGAAAGGCAAGCTCGATGCCGACATGGTGGCCAAGATGGGCGGTGCGGCCGGCTTGAACTACCTGCTGCAGGATGCGACGGGCCACTTCGGCCAGAAGAACGTCGATGAAAACTACCGCGCGCTCGTCGGCCTGCGCGGCAGCATCGGCGGCGGCTGGGATTTTGAAACGGCGCTCAGCGTGGCGGGCAGCCATTCCACCTTGTTCCAGACGGCGAACATCAACATCAAGGGTTTTGAACAGGCATTCGGCCCGTTCACGAAAGACCCCGTCAGCGGCCGCACGTTCATTTCGGACAATCCCGCCTACAAGTTCGGCGAAATCAGCGAGGCCAATGCGGCGCTGCTGCGCGCCGCCTATCCCACCTTCGCCATCGAATCCTGGACCAAGCTGATGACCTGGGATGCGAAGCTGGAAGGCACCTTGTTCAAGCTGGGCGAGCGCGAAGTGCGCGCCGCCGTGGGCACCAACGTCATGCGCGAGAGTTTTCTCACGCCCGGCAACACGGATGCGGCCAATGGCCTGATCACGCAGCAGGGCGGTTCCTGGTTCGACGGCCGGCGCACCATCGCCGCCGTGTTTGGCGAGGTGGTGGTGCCGCTTTCCGACACACTGGAAGTGAATGCGGCCGCGCGCCTGGACAAATATCCGCATTTCGCCGCCAACCTGGCGCCCAAGCTGGGCGTGATCTGGCGCGCGCGGCCCGACCTGATGCTGCGCGGGACGTATTCTGAAGGCTTCCGCGCGCCCAACCTGGCCGAATCGGGCACGGGCGGCGTCTTTGCGCAGGTGGGCGGCATCCGCGACACGGTGCGCTGCGATGAAACGAATGCCATGGCGCGCGCGCTGATGAAGTCCAAGGTGGCGACGGATGCGGACCTGGGCAAGAGCCTGCTCAATTCGAATTGCTCGACGACGGTGGGCGGCCTGACGCCGCCGAACCAGAACCTGCGTCCGGAGAAGGCCAAGATTTCCACCGTCGGTCTGGTGCTGCAGCCGGCCAAGGACGTGAGCATTTCCATCGATTATTGGTTCATCAACCGCCGCGACGAAATCGTGCGCCAGGACTTCAACGAGCTGTTTACGGAACTGGTGGACAAATACGGTCCGACCCTGGCCGGCACGCCCAGCGCCATCCGCAATGACCTGACCGACGCTGACCGTGGCAATGTGGCGGCCGTGGCGGCCATGTGCGCCAATCCCGCCAACGCGGGCGTGTGCGCGGGCGGCGTGCCCGGCTACTCGGTGGGCAACCTGGGCGGCTTGATCAACTCGTATTCGAACCGTGGCCGCACCCTGATGGACGGCGTCGACATCGATGCGCGCACGCGCTTTTCGCTGGGAGACATGGGCAAGCTGAGTACGGGCATTGCGGCCACCATCCGCAAGCGCGACACCCACGACAGCGAAGACGGCAGCGACATCAAGGGCAACACCGTCGGCTACTACGATTCGCCGCGCTACCGCGCCACCGTCAACGCCGACTGGAGCTACCGCAACTTCGTCAGCAGTGTCTTCATCAACTACTCGGGCAAGACGCGCTGGGCGTATGGCCCCTGGGACAAGGACAACACGCCGGAAAACTGCACCGCCGCCTCCGTGGCGCTGCCGGCCGGCCAGTGCAAGGGGGCGCCGTCGTACACGACGGTGAACCTGGCGTTCAGCTGGAAGCCGATCAAGCACCTGGACGTGGGCCTGAACGTGAAAAACGCCTTCAACAAGCAGCCGTACTACGACCCGAACGGCTGGGAAGGCTACAACCATAGCCAGGATCTGTTCGGCCGCCAATTTGCCCTGTCGGCCAGCTACAAGTTCTTTTAAGGCGTGACACTGCCCCGGCCCGCCAGCCTGCCTGTGGCGGCCCGGGGTTTTGCCATGGAAAAGAAAAGACAATGTTCCGAAATGCACAATACGAAAGATAAACGTAAGCGAAAGACGTTTGCCCTGTCGTCTTTCGTGTTTTCCTCCCCTGATTCCCGCACGTATCGTCCTCTGTTTGCCACCTTCTTGCAGACGCGTGTATCTGCCATACCACGATAACGAAAGTTATTTTACGCTCAACAGATTAAATCGAAAGATAAATTGCATTTATTTGCTCGATTGAGCGATAAATTACCGTTTTAACTTTCTTTTTGTTGACGATACTTATTTTTCTTTTTAAAGTAATCCCAAGAAAACGAAAATCAGCCGATGCGGACTGATTTCCCGAAAGGTGCAACTGCCTGGTTGCACCGGCCGACGACCGCCATAAAAATTGCGTTCCCCCGACTCCGCCCTGGAGCGGGGAGGGCGCGCATAACCCTCGATATAGACGGAGAGACATCATGCATAGCACCCGACTCAAATTGCGCGACATCAGCCGCGCCGCCGCGATCGTGATCGCACTGGCGGCCGGCGTGCCAGGCCAGGCCTGGGCACAGTCGAACGCCACGAGTACCATTTTCGGCGAAGTGAGCGCGCCGGCCGGCGCCACCGTGGTGCTGGAAAACCTGGCGACGGGCGTGCAGCGCAGCCTGACGCCGGATACGTCGGGCCGCTATGTGGCCAACTCCATGCCGCCAGGCCGCTATGCGGTGCGCGTGCTGCGTGCCGGTTCGGTGGAAGCGTCGCAGGAAGTCGAGGCCCTGATCGGCGCCGGCGCGGAAGCGAACTTCGGCCCGGCCAGCGCGGCTGGCCCCGTGGGCCAGGAGCAGACCGTCGTGGTGAAGGCGTCGCGCAATCCGATCGACGTGTCGAACACCAACAATGGCGTGATCTTCACGGCCAAGGAATTGAAGGCGCTGCCGGTCGGCAACGATGTCGCCTCCATCGTGCAGCTGACGCCGGGCGTGGCGCGCGGCACCAACAGCGTGTATGGCAATGCACCGTCGATCGGCGGCTCGGGCCAGTCCGAAAACGCGTTCTACGTCAACGGCTTCCCCATCACCAACCTCCTGACCCAGGTGGGCGCGTCGGAGCTGCCGTTTGGCGCGATCTCCAACCTGCAGGTGCTGTCGGGCGGCTACGGCTCGGAGTTCGGCCGCTCGACGGGCGGCGTGATCAACATCACCACCAAGAGCGGCGGCAACAAGGTCGAATTCGGCGGCAAGGTCTCCATCATCCCCCGCTCGCTGAAGGGCACGACGGAAAACCGGTACTACCCGAACACGGGCGCCAATCCGGAGACGGATGGCACCTTGAAGTACTGGAACCGCGATAACGGCAGCACCAGCAAGGTGGTCGGCTTGTACGGCAGCGGACCGCTGATCAAGAACAAGCTGTTCGCCTTCGTGGCGCTGGAACAGACGCGCACGGACGGCGGCGCCGTCGCCGGTGCGCGCGACGACTTGGTGGACAAGGTGCTGCCGAACGGCTGGCGCGAGAGCAAGAGCAAGGTTGACCGCATGATGGCCAAGCTGGACTACAACCTGACGGACGACCATCACTTTGAATATACCAAGCTGTATGACCGCACGACTACGGACAGCCAGAGCTATGGTTTTGACTATGCCACCTTGAAACGCAACAACGTGGCTGGCGGCGGGAGCGAGACCACCATCAACTGCTGCGGCTCGTCGGCCGCGCCGGGCGCGAATGTCGACATCTTCAAGTACACGGGCTACCTGACGGACAACCTGACGGTGACGGCGATGATGGGGCAGTCGCGCACTTCGCACCGCCGTACCCCGGAAGGCTACAATCCGCTGCTGGCGCAAACGTCGTCGAATGAATCGACCCAGGTGCCTGGCCTGACGTACACCAATCCGCAAATGGTGACCGGTACTCTGGTCGACCCGTCGTCGGAAGACCGCCAGAAAGCCAAGCGCCTGGACCTGGAATACAAGCTGGGCAAGCATTCGCTGCGCGGCGGCATCGACCGCATCGACGTGGAATCGAAAGTGGGCCTGAGCCTGGCCGGCGGCTACCGCTGGAAGTACCAGAAGGTCAAGGATCCGACGCTCCTGATCAACGGCGCCTTTGAAACGCCGGCCCAGGGCAACGGCTACGGCAAGGACGGCTATTACGTCAGCAAGGAATTGAACGCCAACCTGGCGCGTCCGACCAGCGTGCAATCGGCGCAGTACATCCAGGATCACTACCAGGTCACGGAACGGGTGCTGCTGGACCTGGGCCTGCGCCGCGAACAGTTTACCAACTACAGCACCGATGGCGTGGCCTTCATTTCGCAGCGCAACATGATCGCCCCGCGCGTGGGCGCCACCTGGGATTACCTGGGCGACGGCACCCTGAAATTCTTCGCCAACGGCGGTCGCTACCACCTGCCGGTGCCATCGAATTTGTCGAGCAACATGGCCAGCCCCTTCCTGGCCACCAGCGAGATGTTCACCTACACGGGCGTCGATCCCGTCACGGGCGCGCCGACGGGCCTGCACGCCATCAGCAAGCCGTATTCGGCCAACAACGCGTATGGTCAGAGCCGCGACGCGCGCGAGGTGACGGCCGTGGGCCTGAAGCCGCTGTCGCAGGATGAATTCTCGCTGGGCTTCGAACGCGCCCTGAGCAAGAAGCTGGTGGTGGGCGCCAGCTTTCTGTACCGCAAGCTGAACGACACCAACGACGACGTCTGCGACGAGCGTCCGCTGCAAGCCTGGGCCACGCGCAACGGCGTCGACACGGGCAAATGGAGCGGCTTCCAGTGCGCCATCATCAACCCTGGCCGCGACAACAGCCTGATGGTGGACTTTGACGATGGCAAGGGCCTGCGCCGCGTGGATATTTCGGCGGCGGAGTGGGGCAACCCGCTGCCATCGCGCACCTACCGCGCCTTGAACATGTTCATCGAGCACCCGTACACGAACGGCTGGTACGGCAAGCTGACCTACACCTTGTCCGGCCTGAAGGGCAATATGGAAGGCCAGACGGACAGCATCGGCGGCGGCGACGTGGGCCTGACGGTCAGCGACGACCACAAGGAACTGATGTACAACGCGTATGGCTACCTGCCGGGCGACCATCGCCACGCCTTCAAGGCCTACGGTTTCATGCAGGTCATCCTGGACGTGATGGTGGGCGCCAACCTGTCGCTGACCTCGGGCGCACCGCGCAACTGCATCGGCGCGCTGCCCGATAACCTGAGGTTCGAGAAAGATTATGATGATTCCTACTTCTATTGCAACGGCAAGCCGGCGCCGCGCGGCAGCCAGGGCCGCCTGCCGTGGCAAGCCCAGCTGGACATGAATGTGGCCTATACTCCCAGCGCCGTCAAGGGCCTGAGCCTGAAAGTGGACGTCTTCAATGTGTTCAACAGCCAGACCGTGACCCGCTACACCGAAACGCGCGAAGACCATGGCGCCATCTCCCGCAATTACCTGCAGGTCGATGGACGTACGGCGCCGCGTTCGGTGCGCTTCACGGCTGAATACACCTATTAAACTGCAGCCGGTCCGCTGTATGGCGGGCCGGCGACGAACATTACCAATGGAAGCGAGTAGAGACCAATGACAACACAAATCAATCGACGCAATTTCCTCTCCGCCAGCGCCGCGCTGGCCGGTGGCGCCATGGCCGGCAGCGCACTGCTGCCCGGCGACGCCAACGCCACCCCCGTGGCAGGCCGCGACAAGGTCCGCCTGGGCGTGATCGGCACGGGCATGCGCGGCCAGGTGCTGCTGGCTGAACTGGTGCGCCGCGACGACGTGGAAGTGGTCGCCCTGTGCGATATCGAGCCGATCATGCTGAAACACGCGCTGGGCCAGGTAGCCAAAGCCGGCAAGCCCCGTCCGCGCACGTATGGCGAAGACCGCGACCAGAAAGCCTACAAGCGCATGCTGGACGCGGGTGGCCTCGATGGCGTGATCATCGCCACGCCGTGGGAATTCCATGCGCCCATGGCGATCGCCGCCATGCAGGCGAAGATACCCGTCGGTTGCGAAGTGGTGGCCGGCATCACCCTGCAAGACCACTGGGATGTCCTGAACACCCAGCTGAAAACGGGCACGCCGTACATGTTGCTGGAGAACGTGTGCTACCGCCGCGACGTGATGGCTGCGCTGCAGATGGTGCGCGCGGGCCTGTTCGGCGAACTGCTGCACCTGCAGGGCGGCTACCAGCACGATTTGCGCGCCGTCAAATTCAACAGCGGCAATCCAGCCAAGCCGTATGGCGGCGGCGTGGAATTCGGCGAAAAAGGCTGGTCGGAAGCCCATTGGCGCACGCAGCACTCGGTCGAGCGCAATGGCGAGCTGTATCCAAGCCACGGCATCGGCCCGTGCGCCATGTATACCAACATCAACCGCGGTAACCGTTTTACGCGCATCAACGCCTTCGCTACCAAGGCGCGCGGCTTGCACGACTACATCGTCAAGCAGCCGGGCGGCGCGCAGCATGCGAACGCCAAGGTGAAATTCAAGCTGGGCGACGTGGTCACCACCACCCTGGCGTGCGAAAACGGCGAAACCATCATCCTGCAGCACGATACGAGCCTGCCGCGCCCGTATTCGCTGGGCTTCCGCGTGCAAGGCACGGACGGCCTGTGGATGGACTTGAACAATGCCATCCATATCGAGGGCGTCAGCAAGCCGCACCAGTGGGATGACTTCAAGGCTTACCAGGACAAGTATGAGCACCCGGTATGGCGCAAGTATGCGGCGCAGGCGGAAGGCGCGGGCCACGGCGGCATGGACTTCTTCGTCATCCACGCCTTTGTCGAAGCCCTGAAGGCCAATGCGCCGATGCCGATCGATATCTACGATGCCGTGACGTGGAGCGCCATCACACCCCTGTCCGAGCAATCGATCGCCGCCAACTTCCAGACCCTGGACTTCCCCGACTTCACGGGCGGACAGTGGAAATCGCGCAAGCCGATCTTCGCCCTCGACGGCAAGTACTAAGCTCCATCCCCCCGCTACCGCGCCTGCCGCCGTAGCGGGTTTTTTCTGTCCCGATCCGTTTTTCAACCGCGGCGCACGCCGCAGGACTTCTTGCGCCTGTTGCACGCCGTACCACCAGGAGACGTTGATGAAACACAGAAGTGCATTACTCTGCGCAGTTCTTCCCGCCATGCCCTTGCTGCTGGCAGCCTGCGGCGGCGCCACTGCCACCGCTACCCCGGACATGGGCGGCACCGCCTTGCTGGCTACGGGCGTGGCCACAGCGGTCACGCCCGCCACCGTGGAACTGGCCGGCAATGCCTTCATCACCAACGGAGACAAGGGCGCCGTCATCGGCGAACATGGCCTGGCCGGCTGGAGCAATCCCGATGCCGTCGCCAGCACGTATTTCCGCGTGGCCGGCGCGGGCCCCGTCCAGGTGGCGCTCGACGCCAGCCTGGCCGATGGCGGCAACAGCACCATCCGCGTGAAGATCAATGGCGCGCCGTTCGACGTCAAGCTGGCCGGCAAGGCCCGCAAGACCTATGCCGTGGGCACGGTCAATGTGCCGGCGGCCGGCTATGTGAAGGTGGACTTGCAGGGGTTGACGCGCGCAAAAGCCACGTTTGGCGACGTCGCCGCGTTGAAGGTGACTGCGAACGCGGCGCTTAATTACGCTAACGACCCGGCCAATTACTACTGGTCGCGGCGCGGCCCGTCCGTGCACATGGGTTACACGGTGCCGGCCAATACCGAGTATTTTTATAACGAGATGACGATCCCCAAGGGCCAGGACGCCATCGGCTCCTACTTCATGGCCAACGGCTTTGGCCAGGGCTATATGGGCATCCAGGTGAAATCGACCAGCGAGCGCTGGATCCTGTTTTCCGTGTGGGACGCCGACAATGGCGCGAAGACCACCCTGGTCAGCAAGGGCGCCGGCGTGGTCGATAACGCGTTCGGCGGCGAAGGCACGGGCGGCCAGACCTATTTGTCGTACAACTGGGCGGCCGGCACCACCTACCGCTTCATCACGCGCGCGCGGCCGGACGGCAAGGGCGGCAGCGATTACTCGGCCTGGTTCTACGCGCCCGAGACGGGCAAGTGGCGCTACATCGCCACCTGGAAGCGCCCGGCGATTTCCACGTATTTGACGGGCTTGCATTCTTTCCTCGAGAACTTCATCGATACTCTGGGCTATACGGAGCGCCGCGTCCAGTTCGGCAACCAGTGGGCGAGGAACGTTTCAGGCGCCTGGTCGGAAGTGACGGCGGGGAGGTTCACGGGCGACGCCACGGCCACCAATGCGCAGCGCATGGATTACGCGGGCGGCCTGGAAAACGGCAAGTTTTACCTGCGTAACGGCGGCTTCTTTGCCGACTACGTGAAAACCAGCCAGAACTTCACGCGGCCCACGACGGGGCAGGCACCAGCCGTCGATGTAGCGGCCTTGCCGATGCAATAGGCGTTGATCCTTACCCCGGCCGCTTGCCCACCATCGCTTCGATGCCGCGATAGTAGGTGAGCGGGCGGCCTATCGTCACTCCCATCAATGCCGCCGCCTGGATGATGTCGTTTGTATCGCGCCGGTACACGACCAGCGCATCCATCTGGTCGGTGCCGTTGCCGTCGATCTGGATCAGGTCATAGCCGCCTTCGTCCACGGCGCGCTGCGCCAGTTCCGTGTCCAGCCACTCGAAATAGGGCAGCGCGCTACCGTCGCCTCCCTCGAGCATTGCGTACGGAAAGTCGGGGAATTCGTCGAACATGTCCTGTATCTGTTCGTGCAGCTCATCGAGCTTGTCGCCCGACGCCGTATAGCCAGCCAGGTGCCAGAGGAGCGCCACCGCGTATGCATGCGCATCGCTGTCGATCCACTCGTCGCGTGGCGCGGACGGCGCGTTGGTGATGGCGGTGACGGCCGCGTCGAGTTCCTCGCCTTCCAGGTCACCGCAGGTCAGTTTGGTCAGCAGTTCAGATAACAGTATGTTTGCCTTTCAATGGAGGGACGCCAGGCCAGGATGGCCGGCTCGGTGATGTTGTCAATACTATCATTGCCGCGTGCCGAGGCGCGCCCGGTAGAACTTGCACCGTGCACTGCGCCGGTGGACGTGGTCAGCCTGGCAATTTTGGAAAGAGTCGCGTCAAACTGGCATTTGCAGGCCGCTTGCGCCGCAGCACCGCCTAGATATAGAATGCGAATCATTATTATTTGCGACCCAGGGAGCATGCAACGTGTCGGCAGCCCAACCCGGCGTTCACCAGGAGGTGGGCAGCCTGTACCACGATCACCACCGCTGGCTGCAAGGCTGGCTGCGGCACAAGCTGGGCAACGCGTTTGACGCGGCCGACGTGGCGCACGACACCTTCATGCGCCTGCTGAACCGTGACGAGGCCATCGCCGCGCGCGAGCCGCGCGCCTTCCTCACCACCGTGGCCAAGGGCGTGCTGGGCAATCTGTACCGCCGCCGCGACCTGGAAGCGGCCTACCTGGAAACCCTGGCCAGCCTGCCCGCGCAGTGCGCGCCCGATCCCGAGGCGCAGGCGATCCTGCTCGAAGCCCTGTTCGACATCGACCGCCGCCTCGACGGCCTGGCGCCCGCCGTGCGCCGCGCTTTTCTGCTGTCGCAGCTCGACGGCATGCCGCAGGCGGCCATTGCGCTGGAACTGAACATCTCGCTGGCCACCGTGCAGCGCCACCTGGTCAAAGCCATGCACCAGTGCTTCTTTTCCCCGTCGGCGCCGTGATGGGCGCCCTGAGGCCGGAAGCGGCCAGCCTGCAGGCTGTCGAATGGCTGGTGCGCTTGCAGGCCGGAGACGCCACGCCCGAAGTGGAGCAGGCCTGGCGCACTTGGCGCGGCAGCGACCCGGAAAACGAGCAGGCCTGGCAGCACGTGGAAGGCTGCATGGCGCGCATGCGTGCCTTGCCCGCGCCGCTGGCGCACGGCACCCTGGCGCGCAAGCCCGCGCATGCGCAGGCCAACGCGGCGCGCCGGCAGTCGCTCAAGCTGCTGGCGCTGCTGGCCGTGGGCGGCGGCGCCTGGCTGGCGGGCGGCGACGAACAGGCGGCCTTCTGGCTGGCCGATTACCGCACCGGCACGGGCGAGCTGCGCCACCTCGTGCTGGCAGACGGCACGCGCATCGCGCTCAACACGGCGTCCAGCATCGACGTGCGCTACGATGCGGGCCAGCGCCTGGTGACCTTGTTAAAAGGCGAGATCATGGTCAGTACGGCGCGCGATGCGGCTGGCCGTCCCTTTTTCGTGCGCACGGCGCAAGGCCGCTTGCAGCCCGTGGGCACGCGTTTTGCCGTGCGCGCGGAAGGGGGACGCACGCACCTGGGTGTGTTCGCGGGCGCCGTCGATATTCTGCCGGAACAGGCGCCCGCCGCCGTACGCAGGCTGCAGGCCGGCCAGCAAGCCAGCTTCACGGCGGCGCAGATCGGTAGCGTGCAAACCTTGCCTGCCGGTGCGGATGCGTGGACGGCCGGCATGCTGGTGGCGCACGACATGCCGCTGGCCGATTTTGTCGGCGAGCTGGCCCGCTATCGCCAAGGGCGCCTGGCCTGCGATCCGGCCATCGCCCACCTGCGCGTGTCGGGCATCTATCCGCTGGCCGACACGACGCAAGTGCTCGACATGCTGACGCGCACCTTGCCCGTCGACGTGCGCCAGAGCACGCGCTTCTGGGTGAGCGTGGTGCCGCATCGGAAGCACCCGTGATTATTTTCCGAAAAAGTGAGGGGTTTTCGATTTTCGCGTGACATAGCGAGTGAACCCTTCATTCACTTTCAGGAAAACAGTCCGCATGCCCAGCACAACACCTATTTACGCCTCTTCCATTTCCAGCACATGCCGCCGCAGCGTGGCGGCGCTGGCCGTCAGCCACGCCCTGTGGCTGCTCGCCGCCGGCGGCGCCTCGGCCGCCGCACCCCTTGCGCAGGCAGCCAATGCGGCGCGCATCGAGCTGGCGATACCCGCCGGTACCCTGGAACAGGTGCTGGTGCGCTTTGGCCAGGAGACGGGCACCATGATTTCCTACCAGGCCGCCGCCGTGGCGGGCAAGCGCAGCGCCGGCCTGGCGGGCAGTTACAGCGTGCCGCAAGCGCTGAGCGCCATCGTCGCCGGCTCGGGCTTGCGCGCCGTACCGCAGGCGAACGGCGGTTATGTGCTCGACGTGGCGGCGGCCGATGGCGGCCAGACCATGCCCGAGATGAAGGTCAGCGCCAGCTTTGATGCGAACGGCGCGACGGAAGGCAGCGGTTCGTATACGACGCAGACCATGCGCTCGGCCACGCGCCTGGGCCTGTCCGTGCGCGAGACGCCGCAAGCCGTCAGCGTGGTCACGCGCCAGCAGATGGATGACCAGAACCTGCAAACGGTGGAAGAGGTGCTGCAAAACGCGGCCGGCGTGGCCATCAACCGCTACGACAGCGACCGCACCTCGTTCTTCGCGCGCGGCTTTTCCATCGCCAGCTACCAGTATGACGGTATTCCCACCACGGTCGACAATGCGTTCAGTGTGGGTGACAGCACCCTGGACATGACGGCCTACGACCGGGTCGAGATCGTGCGCGGCGCCACGGGCCTGCTGACGGGCGCGGGCGAGCCGTCGGCCACCATCAACCTGGTGCGCAAGCGCGCGTCATCGAGTCAGCTCGCCGGGAATGCTGCCCTGAGCCTGGGTTCCTGGCACAATGCGCGCGCCAGCGCTGACGTCTCCTCGCCATTGAGCAGCGATGGCAAGGTGCGCGGGCGTGTCGTGGCCAGCTACCAGGACAGCGAATCGTATGTGCGCCTGTATCACGCCAAGAAGGCCATGGCGTATGCCACCGTGGAAGCGGACCTGGCGCCCGGCAGCGTGCTGATTGCCGGCTATGAGTACCAGGATAATCGCCCGCGCGGCGGCATGTATGGCGGCTTGCCGCTGTGGTATGCGGATGGCGAACGGGCCACCTTGCCCCGTTCCGCCACCACGGCAACCACCTGGAGCCGCTGGTTCAGCACCAGCCAGACGGCCTTTTTGCGCCTGGAGCAGGACCTGGGCAAGGGCTGGAACCTGACGGCCATGCTGAATCACGGCTGGGGCAATTATTCGGCTGCCGAGCTTTTCGCGAATACCTGGCCGGACAAGGTCACGGGGCAAGGCGTGACGGGCTACGCCGGGTTTTACTCGGGCACGCGGCGCCAGGACAGCGTCGACGCCTATGTGCAGGGCCCCGTGCAACTGCTGGGGCGCACGCACGACCTGGCGTTCGGCGTCTCGGGCAGCAACCAGTTCTCCAGCAATCCGGGTATTGCCGGCAGCAGCGTCGATTACGGCAATTTCTACCAGTGGCAGGGCGTGGCGCCGGAGCCGGACTGGAACACGCCGAGTTTCTCGCGCTGGCAGTTGCTCGACACGGTGCAGCAGCGCGGCATCTACGGTACGGCGCGCTTTTCGCTGGCCGATCCCTTGAAACTGATCGTCGGCGCGCGCTACAGCCGCTACAAGGCGGACCACGTCGATGACTGGGGCGGCAGCTACGCCTATGCCAAGCATGCCGTCACGCCGTATGCGGGCCTGGTGTGGGATATCGACGCGCAGCATGCGCTGTACACCAGCTACAGCAAGATATTCAAGCCGCAGGGCTATCAGGACCGGCTCGGCCGCTACCTCGATCCCGTGCAGGGCAAGAATGTGGAAGCGGGCGTGAAGGGCGAGTATTTCGGCGGCCGATTGAACGCGGCGCTGGCCGTGTTCCGCATCGCGCAAGACGGCCTGGCGCAGGAGGACACGGGGCATTTTGTTGGCAATTCGCTGACGCAGGCGTATTACGCGGCGGCCGGCACCACCAGCAAGGGCGTGGAACTGGATGTCTCGGGCGAGCTGGCGCAGGGTTGGAACGTCTCGGCCAGCGTGTCGCACGCGGCGGCCGAGGACAACATGGGCGCGCGCCTGAACAGCTATGTGCCGCAGACGCTGGCGCGCGTGTTTTCCACTTACCAGATGCCTGGCGACTGGCGCGCGTTATCGGTGGGCGGCGGCGTGAACTGGCAGAGCGGCGCCTACCGCGACGCCACCGGGCCGAAGGGCACGGAACGCGTGGAGCAGGGGGGTTACGCCGTGGCCAGCCTGATGGCGAAGTACGCGCTGTCGCGCCAGCTGTCGCTGCAGGCGAACGTCAACAACCTGTTCGACAAGCATTACTACAGCCAGCTTGGCATGTACAACCAGGGTTACTGGGGCGCGCCGCGCAATGCCAGCGTCACGCTGCGCTACCTCTTCTGATGTATCAGAGTGGCCAGGCCTGTTTGGTCACGGCCACGGCGATGATGTAGGCGAATACCAGCACGGCGAGCGCGAAGGCGGCGCCGCGCACGGCAGGCGTCTTGCCGCGTTTCAGGGCGATGGTGCCCAGCACGATGTAAGCCACCAGCGCGCACAGCTTGGCGGCCAGCCACGGCTGGCTGCCCGGCGACTGGCCGCTCCACACGGCCAGGGTGATGGCGCTGGCCAGCAGGGCTGTGTCGACCAGGTGCGGCAATATCTTCACCCAGCGCTGCTGCAAGGCGGGCGAGGCGCGCAGCATCCACGCGCCGCGCAAGAGGAAAAGAAAGCCGCTGGCGGCGGCGCAACCCATGTGGAAATGCTTGAGGCTCAGATAATCCATGCGTGATGTTGTCGGCGTTGATTGACGATGGCGCCAGCATAGCCGCCTTTGCCGCGCCGCGCCATATGTCGTCGGGATGAGGCGCGATCGATCAGCGGCACCATTTCACGTACACCAGCTCCGGGTCTCCCTCGTCGAGATGGTCAATCTGGCCGCTGCGCACGAAGCCCGCGCTGGCGAACAGCCGTTGCGCGGCGCTGTTGGACTGGTTCGTCGAGGTGAACAGCTTGGCCGTATGGCAGGCACTTTCGGCCGCCGCCAGCAGGCGCAAGCCCACGCCGCGCCGCTGCTGCCCGGCGGCGACCATCACCAGCGAGACGAAGCCGTAGCCGAAGAAGTCGTCGTGCGTGAGGACATAGCCGGCCACCTGGCCCGCGTGCAGGGCGACCAGGCACTGCCCCTTGCCGACGGCGTCGCGCACGGCATCGCCACGCTCCGGGTGCGCCTGCGCATAGGCATCGCAGGCGAGCATGGCGTCGATCTCTTCGGGTCTTGCAGTGCGGACCAGCACGGTGCTCTCGTCACCCTGTGCGGCGCTGTTTCCTGCGTAATACATCAACGAATGCTCCTTTCCAGTCGGGTTTTCCCTTGTCGATATCGCCCAGCGGGCATGCGCGGTCATGCAGGCCGCTGCCATCATCATGCGTCTTTCTCGCCACGCCGGCAAACACGCCGGCAAATCGCATGAGGCGCCGACGGGTTTGCGCCTTGCCGCCCGGACGAAGAAGCGGGCGGCAATCATCCGCGCTCAGTCCGGGGCGGACATCAGCCGCGTCAGCATCGCATGCACGGCGGACATCTGCGCTCCCGAGCGGAACGCGTAGTTCTGCCCCGTATAGCCGATCCAGTCCCAGCATCCGAGGGGGTTGAGGATGCCGACACGCCGCAGCTGCGGATACAGGATGATGATTTTATTACTGTCAGCCCAATCGTTATAGCCGGTTTTTTCATAAAAGGCATCGGCCACATCCGCCTGGGTCTGCTCGCAACCATGAAATGCCACATGGATACGGCAGCCGGGCTCGCGCAGGCAGATGGCGGGGATATACACATGGGCATCGGCATCCAGGCTGGTCCAGCCCATGGAAAATTCGCGCTGATTGAAGCTTTTCGCCTTGTCCGTGCGCTTGCGCACCGGCGGATTCAAGTCGCCATAGATGTGCTTGAGTATCGCGCCAGGCTGGTCATATGCCGCGCCGTCGACCTCGCAGTGGTTGATGTACTGGTCCCCATTCGTGGCGCAGTCGCCGCCATACGATGGCGATATCATGGCATGTCCAGCAGGAACATTCTTGATGTACAGCATATTTTCGGCGGGAACGCCGGCATCCCTGAAAAAAACGGCCGTAGCGTCGACCAGGGGCGGTACCACGACTTTGTCATTCAGGCCGCTGAATATGTAGATCCGCTCGTGCCTCAAGTTGTCGAGCGGGTCGATCAGGCCCATGGTGGCGAAATATTCGGCCGCGAGCAGCATTCGCTGCGGCCACGGTTCAAGAGGACTCATCCAGCCCATGCACAGTGCGGTACGTGTGGCCATGCCGGTGGCACAGTAATACGGCCCCCCGGCGACGATGCCCGCGCCGATCACCGATCCCGAATAGGCGACCTGGTATTGCACAGCCATGAATGCGCCTGCGGAAAGACCGGAAACGGAAGTTTGCGACTGGCTGGCGGCCAGCGCGGGCAGCCTTCCGCTGGCGCGTGGCGATGCCGGGAGCGCCTGTAAAAGTAGCAACAGGATAGTGAAAAAGAATATCTTCATGGTAACTCCTCTTGGTGAAGCTCTTGCCGCTACTGGGGAATGCAGGCGGCGGGAGGCGAATAGGATAGAGCGGTGATGCGGCAAGGCGGTTTCGCCAGGCAATTTCATGTTCTTGATGCAGATCAAGGCGTGGCGGGAATTGGACTGCCCGCGGGCCTGCTTTTCCAGGCTGGGCAGGGCGACGGTCCGCACGAGCCTGGCCTGCCGTTCAGCCTAGTGCGGCGCCTCCCTGTCTAGTCACTTTTGCCGATACGGCTATCCAGATTGCCTTTCCAGAATCACCCTGTGACCGATAGTGCCTTTCCCCTCTGCCACGTAAGCTGGTCGGGACGGCTGGCCAGACGGCCAGTGCATTCATGGAGAAACATCGTGGCTACCCTAGATGGCACTAAGAACAACAGTAGTAACAAGGCAGTCGAACCCGGCATGCGGCGCAAGCAGTTTTCCGTGTTGGTCAGCAGCACCTTCGCATTTACCATCTGCTTTGCAGTCTGGATGATGTTTGCCGTACTGGGCATTCCCATCAAGACCAGCCTGGGCTTAACTGAAACACAATTCGGCCTGCTGGCCGCCATGCCCGTGCTGACGGGTTCTCTCGTGCGCGTGCCCCTGGGCATCTGGACGGACAAATACGGCGGACGCCGCGTCTTCTTCTGGCTGATGCTGGCCAGCGTGGTGCCGATCTACCTGATCTCCTACGCCACCGCCTACTGGCATTTCCTCGTGCTGGGTATGTTCGTGGGCCTGGCGGGCGGTTCGTTTTCCGTCGGCACGCCCTACGTGGCGCGCTGGTATGAAAAGGAGCGCCGCGGCCTGGCGATGGGCATCTTCGGCGCCGGCAACTCCGGTTCCGCGCTGACCAAGTTCGTCGCGCCCGGCATCGTCGCCGCTTTCGGCTGGCAAATGCTGCCCAAGGTGTATGCGGTCACCATGCTGGCCACTGCCATCATCTTCTGGCTGTTTTCGTACTCGGACAAATCGCATCTGGCGCCGTCGGGCGAGAGCTTTTCGGCGCAGATGAAGGTGCTGAAGGATCCCCGCGTGTGGCGCTACTGCCAGTATTACTCGGTGGTGTTCGGCGGCTACGTGGCGCTGGCGCTGTGGATGACGAAGTATTACGTGGCCGAATACGGCTTCGACCTGAAGCACGCGGCGCTGCTGGCCGCCTGCTTCTCGCTGCCGGGCGGCGTGCTGCGCGCCGTGGGCGGCTGGATCTCCGACAAATACGGTGCGGCGAAAGTCACCTGGGCCGTGATGTGGGTGTGCTGGGTGTGCTTCTTCCTGCTGTCGTATCCGCAAACCCAGATGGTGGTGGAAACCGTCACGGGTCCGCTGGCCTTCCATATCGGCCTGTCGCCGCTGTGGTTCACCGTGCTGCTGTTCATCGTCGGCATCGCCATGGCCGTGGGCAAGGCATCCGTCTTCAAGTTCATCGGCGATGATTTTTCCGACAACATCGGCGCCGTCTCGGGCGTGGTCGGCCTGGCCGGCGGTCTCGGTGGCTTCATCCTGCCCGTGATGTTCGGTGCCCTGGTGGACCTCACCGGCGTGCGTTCGAGCTCCTTCATGCTCTTGTACGGCACCGTCTGCGTTTCCCTCGTCTGGATGCATTTCTCGTTCAAGTCGCTGCGCGCGGCACCTATCCCTCAACCTGCAGGAGCAAAAGCATGAGCCGCTATATGATTAACACCTGGGAGCCTGAGACTCCCAGTTTCTGGCAATCGACAGGCAAGGCCACAGCCGCGCGCAATCTGTGGATCTCGATTCCCGCGCTGCTGCTGGCGTTCGCCGTGTGGATGGTGTGGAGCGTGGTGGTGGTCAACTTGCCCAACATCGGCTTCACCTACAGTAACAACCAGCTGTTCTGGCTGACGGCCTTGCCGGGCCTGTCCGGCGCCACCTTGCGCATCTTTTATTCGTTCATGGTGCCGATCTTCGGCGGCCGGCGCTGGACGGCCATTTCCACGGGATCCCTGCTGATTCCCGCCATCGGCATCGGCCTGGCCGTGCAGGACGTGAACACGGGCTATCCGACCATGCTGATCCTGGCGCTGCTGTGCGGCTTCGGCGGCGGCAATTTCGCCTCGTCGATGGCCAACATCAGCTTTTTCTATCCGAAGGCGAGCAAGGGCTTCGCGCTGGGCATGAATGCTGGCCTGGGCAACCTGGGCGTGTCGGTGGTGCAGTTCGTCGTGCCGCTGGTGATCACCTTCGCCGTCTTCGGCGCCTGGGGCGGCGAATCGCTCACCTGGGTCAAGAATGGCGTGAGCAAGGACATGTGGCTGCAAAACGCGGGCTTCATCTGGGTGCCGTTCATCGCCTTGAGTACCTTGCTGGCCTGGTTCGGCATGAATGACCTGGCGTCGGCGAAGGCCTCGTTTTCCGAACAGGCCGTGATCTTCAAGCGTAAGCACAACTGGCTCATGTGCTGGCTGTACACGGGCACCTTCGGCTCCTTCATCGGTTATTCGGCCGCGTTTCCGCTGCTGATCAAGATCCAATTCCCCGACGTGAACCCGCTCGATTACGCCTTCCTCGGCCCACTGGTCGGTGCGCTGGCGCGCGTGGCCGGCGGCGTGATTTCCGACAAATTGGGCGGCGCCCGCGTCACCCTGTGGTCGTTCCTGCTGATGATCGGCGCTGTGCTGGGCGTGCTGTACTTCATGCCGCAATCCGGCGTGGGTGGAAGCTTTACCGGTTTCTTCTGGATGTTCATGCTGCTGTTTGCCGGCACCGGTATCGGCAATGCATCGACCTTCCGCATGATCCCCGTGATCTTCTTGACGGAACACCAGCGCGCGGCCGCCGGCAAGGGCAAGGCGGAGCAGGAGCAAGCCATCGTCGACGCCAACAAGGAAGGCGCTGCCGTCCTGGGTTTCACCTCGGCCGTGGCCGCGTATGGCGCCTTCTTCATCCCGAAAAGCTATGGCACCTCGATCTCGCTGACGGGCAGCCCCGACGCGGCCCTGTGGTGCTTCATCGGCTTTTATGTCAGCTGCATCGTGATCACCTGGTGGTGCTATGCGCGCAAGAACGCACCGATG
Organism: Janthinobacterium sp. SUN176; assembly: GCF_030587335.1. Taxonomy (NCBI): domain Bacteria; kingdom Pseudomonadati; phylum Pseudomonadota; class Betaproteobacteria; order Burkholderiales; family Oxalobacteraceae; genus Janthinobacterium; species Janthinobacterium sp. SUN176. Next base: position 1,210,134 of record NZ_JAPWIA010000001.1, read on the forward strand.
CCTTGCTAGTTAGCGTCAGAATGCCTGGCAAGTCCTGCTTGCCGGGCGTTGTATTCAGTAAGAGGTAGTCATGGAAGAACTGGAAAAATTCGTCAACGGCTTCAGCCTGTTTCAGCAGCAGTATTTCAGCGAGCCGCAAACCTTGTACGACAGCCTGCGCGACGGGCAGCGGCCCTCGACCTTGCTGATCGGCTGCTGCGATTCGCGGGTCGATCCCATGCTGCTGACGGGCAGCGATCCGGGCGACATGTTCGTCGTGCGCAATATCGCCAACCTGGTGCCGCCGTGCACGCCCGACGCGCCGCCCGGCGTCAGTTCGGCCATCGAGTTTGCCGTCTGCAAGCTGGAAGTGGCCAGGGTCATCGTGCTCGGGCATGCGCGCTGCGGCGGCATCCGCGCGCTGCTGGAACCGCAGCCGCGCGCGGAAGGCCAGGAAACGGACTTCGTGGGACAGTGGATGCGCATCGCCGAACCGGTGGCGCAACGCGTACGGCGCGAACTGGCGCACCGTTCGTCGGTAGAACAGCACCACGCGTGCGAACTGGCCAGCATCCTGCAGTCGCTGGACAACCTGCTCACCTACCCATGGCTGAAACGGCGGGTGGAGCAGGGATTATTGAAATTGCATGGATGGTATTTCGACATCGACAGCGGGGCGCTGATGGCGTATTCGGCGCGCCAGCAGCAGTTTTTGCCGCTGGTGTGTCCGATAGAGCGCGCGCGGCATTTGCACGAGCGCCCTTGGCCGGATTCAGCTAAAACGTAACAAATCCCCGCTGCGGTCAAACGCCAGCAGGCTGTCGATGCGGCCTTGCTCGATGGCCGTCACCATGGCGCGCAGGGGCGCTTCGCATTCCTGCGCCGCCGGCGGCTGGCCGTCCTGGCCCGCCAGTCCCGCCACGAAGACCACGTCCCAGTGCGTCTGCATCTGTTTCGACTCCTCCTTCAATGTCTCGAAGCTGTCCAGTTCCTCGGGCAGCTTGTCGGCGCACATCACGGGCGTGAGGGACTTGCCCTGGCCGCCAGGCTGGGCCTGCGCCTGGGTAAAGGTGAACAGCAGGCGTTGCGGCTGTTCCTGGTTGCGTGCGCTGCGCAGCAGGCTGGCGTAATCGGTAATCGACATGGTGCTCTTTCTCTGTGTTGAACGATGACGACAGGTATACCGCAGCGCCGCCTTGCCGCCCATAGGCAATAGTGACTACCCATCTATGCATTCCTGGTGCCGGAAACCGACTTCTTGCCAATATCGCCGGGCACGGCGCATCGATAGACTGTTTGTATCGACGCTTGAGCCATCCTGCTTGCAGCGTTTTTTAAGACCTGGCGCCGCTGTCTGCGGCGCAATGTGGAGGTAGCATGAGTCACTTTCTGGACCGCCTGAAATTTTTTAGCAAGCCCGCCGAGCCGTTTTCAAACGGCCATGGCACCGTGGTCGATGAAGACCGTACCTGGGAAAACGCCTACCGCCAGCGTTGGCAGCACGACAAGATCGTGCGCTCCACGCATGGCGTGAACTGTACCGGCTCGTGCAGCTGGAAGGTGTATGTCAAGAATGGCCTGATCACCTGGGAAACCCAGCAAACCGATTACCCGCGCACGCGGCCTGACCTGCCCAACCACGAACCGCGCGGCTGTCCGCGCGGCGCCAGCTATTCCTGGTACGTGTATTCGGCGCAGCGCGTGAAATACCCGATGGTGCGTGGCCGCCTGATGGAAATGTGGCGCGAAGCGCGCAAGACCATGGACCCCGTCACGGCCTGGGACTGGATCAGCCAGGACCCCGTGCGCTCGCAGCAGTACAAGTCCATCCGCGGCCTGGGCGGCTTCGTGCGCGCCACGTGGGACGAATCGAATGAAATCATCGCCGCCGCGAATGCGCTGACGATCAAGAAATACGGCCCGGACCGCGTCGTCGGTTTTTCGCCGATTCCCGCCATGTCCATGGTCAGCTATGCCTCCGGCACGCGCTACCTGTCGCTGATCGGCGGCGTGGCCCTGAGCTTCTATGACTGGTACTGCGACTTGCCGCCGGCCAGCCCGCAAGTGTGGGGCGAACAGACGGACGTGCCGGAATCGGCCGACTGGTATAACTCGACCTATCTGATGGTGTGGGGCTCGAACGTGCCGATGACGCGCACGCCGGACGCCCACTTCTACACGGAAGTGCGCTACAAGGGCACGAAAACCGTGGCCATCTCGCCCGATTACGGCGAAATGGTGAAGTTCGGCGACATCTGGCTGGCGCCCAAGCAGGGCACGGATGCCGCGCTGGCGCTGGCCATGGGCCACGTCATCCTCAAGGAATTCCACTCGGAAGGGCAGAGCGCCTACTTCCGCGACTATGCGCGCCAGTACACGGACTTCCCGATGCTGGTCCTGCTCAAGGAGCATAACGGCACCCTGGTGCCCGACTACTTCCTGCGCGCTTCGCACCTGGACAACAACCTCGACGAAACCAACAATCCGGAATGGAAAACCCTCGTCATCGATGAAACCACGGGTGCGATCACCGCGCCGGCCGGCTCCATCGGCTTCCGCTGGGGTGAGTCGGGCAAGTGGAACCTGGAACAGAAGGCGGGCGGCAGCGGCGCGCCCATCGTGCCAATGCTCTCCATGATCAACGACAGCGACGCCGTCACGGAAGTGGGCTTTGCCTACTTCGGCGGCAAGGATGCGTCCGACATGCTGCTGCGCAAGGTGCCGGTGAAAACCATCCGCCTGGCCGACGGCAGCACGGGCCTGGTGACCACTGTGTTTGACCTGACCCTGGCCAACTACGGCATCGACCGTGGCCTGGGCGGCGAAAACGTGGCCGAAAGCTATGACGACGACGTGCCGTACACCCCCGCATGGCAGGAAAAGCACACTGGCGTGAAGCGCGCCGACGTCATCACCGTGGCACGCCAGTTCGCGGAAAACGCGGACCAGACGCGCGGCAAGAGCATGGTCATCGTGGGCGCCGGCCTGAATCACTGGTACCACATGGACATGACCTATCGCGGCATCATCAACATGCTGATGATGTGCGGCTGTATCGGCCAGTCGGGCGGCGGCTGGGCCCATTACGTGGGCCAGGAAAAACTGCGTCCGCAAACGGGCTGGACGCCTTTGGCCTTCGCCCAGGACTGGGTGCGCCCGATGCGCCAGATGAACGGCACCTCGTTCTTCTATGCCCACACGAGCCAGTGGCGCCATGAAAAGCTGGAAACGGGCGACATCGCCTCGCCATCGGCGGCCGGGGGCACGGGCGACCTGACCCTGCTCGACTATAACGCCAAGGCCGAGCGCATGGGCTGGCTGCCATCGGCGCCGCAGCTGCAAACCAATCCGCTGGAAGTGGCCAAGGCCGCGAAGGCGGCAGGGCAGGCGCCGGCCGCATATGCGCTCGACCAGATCAAGGCGGGCCAGCTGCAATTTTCGTGCGACGACCCGGACAACCCGGCCAACTTCCCGCGCAATATGTTCGTCTGGCGCTCGAATATCCTCGGCAGCTCGGGCAAGGGTCACGAGTACTTCCTGAAATACCTGCTCGGCACGCAGAACGGCCTGCTCAGCGACGAGGGCGACTGCCTCACGCCGAAGCAGGTGAAAGTGCGCCCGGCCGCCGAAGGCAAGCTCGATCTGCTGGTGGTGCTGGACTTCCGCATGTCGACCACGTGCCTGTACGGCGACGTGGTGCTGCCGACGGCCACCTGGTATGAAAAGGACGACTTGAACACGTCGGACATGCATCCGTTTATTCACCCCTTGTCGGAAGCCGTGCAACCCTTGTGGCAATCGAAATCGGACTGGGAAATCTACAAGGGCATCGCCGAGAAATTCTCGGAAATCGGCGGCGAGCTGCTGGGCACCCAGCAAGACATCATCCTCACGCCGCTGATGCACGACACCCCGGGCGAACTTGGCCAGCCATTCGATCCCAAGGATTGGCGCGCGGGCGAATGCGACGCCATTCCCGGCAAGACCATGCCGAACATGACGGTGGTCGAGCGCAATTACCGCGACGTCTACAAGAAATTCACCTCGATCGGCCCGCTGCTGGAAACCATCGGCAACGGCGGCAAGGGCATTTCCTGGAAAACGGGACATGAAGTCGAGGTACTGCGCGGCGTGAACCGCACGGTGCTCGACGAGGGTGTGTCGAAGGGCCAGCCACGCCTCGATACGGCCATCGATGCGGCCGAAATGATCCTGTCGCTGGCGCCGGAAACGAATGGCCACGTGGCCGTGAAAGCCTGGGCCGCGCTGTCCGCCATCACGGGACGCGAGCATACCCACCTGGCGCTGCCGCGCGAGCATGACAGCATCCGCTTCCGCGATGTGCAGGCGCAGCCGCGCAAGATCATTTCCTCGCCCACCTGGTCGGGCCTGGAAAGCGAAGAAGTCAGCTACACGGCCGGCTATACCAACGTGCATGAACTGATCCCATGGCGCACCCTGACGGGCCGCCAGCAGTTCTACCAGGATCACCTGTGGATGCGCGATTTTGGCGAGGGGCTGTGCGTGTACAAGCCGGCCATCAACACGAAGACGACGGAAGCGCTGCTGGGCACCAAGCCGAACGGCAACAAGGAACTGGCGCTGAACTTTTTGACACCGCACCAGAAGTGGGGCATCCACTCCACGTATTCGGACAACCTGCGCATGCTGACCCTGTCGCGCGGCGGACCGCACGTGTGGCTGTCGGAAACCGATGCGCAGACGGCAGGCATCGTCGACAACGACTGGATCGAAGTGTTCAACGTGAATGGCAGCCTGACGGCGCGTGCCATCGTCAGCCAGCGCATCCCGGCCGGCATGACGATGATGTACCACGCCCAGGAAAAGATCATCAACGTGCCTGGCGCGGAGATGACGGGCAAGCGGGGCGGCATCCATAACTCGGTGACGCGCGCCGTGCCCAAACCGACGCACATGATCGGCGGCTACGCACAACTGGCGTACGGTTTCAATTACTACGGCACGGTGGGCTCCAACCGCGATGAATTCGTATTGGTGCGCAAGATGAACAAGGTCGACTGGCTCGAAGGCCCGTTGCAGGAAGAAGGAGCATAGTATGAAAATCAGAGCGCAAATCGGCATGGTGCTGAACCTGGACAAGTGCATTGGCTGCCACACTTGTTCCGTCACCTGCAAGAACGTGTGGACCAGCCGTGACGGCGTCGAGTACGCATGGTTCAACAACGTGGAAACCAAGCCAGGCATCGGCTATCCGAAGCAGTGGGAAAACCAGGACAAGTGGAATGGCGGCTGGCGCCGCACGGACGCGGGCAAGATCGAGCCGCGCCAGGGCAGCCGTCTGAAAATCCTGGCGAATATCTTCGCCAACCCGAACCTGCCCGCCATCGACGAGTACTACGAGCCGTTCACCTACGACTACGAGCACCTGCAAAGCGCGCCGCTGTCGCAGACGCCGCCGACGGCCCGTCCCATCTCCGTGCTGACGGGGAAAAAGATGGAGAAAATCGAGTGGGGTCCGAATTGGGAAGATGACCTGGGCGGGGAATTCGCCCAGCGCAGCAAAGATAAACTGTTCGACAACATGCAGAAGGAGATGTACGGCACGTTCGAAAACACCTTCATGATGTACTTGCCGCGCCTGTGCGAGCATTGCCTGAACCCGACGTGCGTGGCGTCTTGCCCGTCCGGCTCCGTGTACAAGCGCGAAGACGACGGCATCGTGCTGATCGACCAGGACAAGTGCCGCGGCTGGCGCATGTGCATCTCCGGTTGCCCGTACAAGAAGATTTACTACAACTGGTCGTCCGGCAAGGCGGAGAAGTGCACGTTCTGCTTCCCCCGCATCGAAGCGGGCCAGCCGACCGTGTGCTCGGAAACGTGCGTGGGCCGCATCCGCTACCTGGGCGTGCTGCTGTATGACGCCGACAGGATCGAGGCTGCCGCCTCCGTGCCGCAGGAGCAGGACCTGTACCAGGCGCAGCTCGATCTGTTCCTCGATCCGCACGATCCGGCCATCATCGCCGAGGCGCGCCGCCAGGGCATTCCCGACCTGTGGCTGGAAGCTGCCGTCAAGTCGCCCGTCTACAAGATGGCCGTCGAGTGGAAAGTGGCGTTCCCGCTGCATCCGGAATACCGCACCTTGCCGATGGTGTGGTACGTGCCGCCGCTGTCGCCGATCCAGGCGGCCGCCGAATCGGGCAAGCTGGGCGTGAACGGCATGCTGCCGGATACGCAAAGCCTGCGCATTCCCGTGCAGTACCTGGCCAATCTGCTGACGGCCGGCGACCAGCCGCCCATCGTTTCGGCGCTGGACCGCATGCTGGCCATGCGTGCCTACATGCGCAGCAAGACCGTCGAGAAGGTGGAAAACCTCACGGTATTGAAGCAGGTGGGCTTGACCAAGGCGCAGGTGGAGGACATGTACCACATCATGGCCATCGCCAATTACGAAGACCGCTTCGTCATCCCCAGCAGCCACAAGGAAATGGCCGAGGACAGCTTCAACGAGAAGGGTTCCTGCGGTTTCAGCTTCGGCAACGGCTGCTCGGACGGAGTCAGCGAGCCTACCTTGTTCGGCAAGAAAAAACACGGTTCGGCCATCTTCATGCAGATGCCGAAGTCGCGCAAAACGGCGCCTGGCGCTTAAGGAATCGATATGAACAACCCGATGAACCATTATCACATCCTCTCGCGTCTGCTGCTGTATCCGGAGCCCGAGCTGATCGCGCACCTGCCGCAACTGGACGCGGCGATGGCCGCCGAGCCGGAACAGCACGCGCTGCTGCAGCCCTTGCTGGCGCACCTGGAAAGCAGCAGCCTGATCGACCTGCAGCAGCAGTACGTGGCCACGTTCGACCGCAATCCGTCGCACTCGCTGCACCTGTTCGAGCATATCCACGGCGAATCGCGCGACCGGGGCCAGGCCATGGTCGACCTGATGGAGGAATACAAGCGCCACGGCCTGCAAATGGTGGGCGACGACTTGCCCGACTTCGTGCCCCTGTTCCTGGAGTTCCTGGCACAGCTCGACGAGGCGGCTTCGGCGCCGCTGCTGGGCGACGCCGTCCACGTGCTGGCGCACATCGGCCGCAAGCTGACGGCCAACGGCAGCCCGTATGCGCCCATCTTCACCTTGCTAGAACGCCTGAGCCCCGTGGCGGCCGAAATGCTGGCCGAACCGCCGGTGCGCGACATGGATGAAGCGCTGGAAACCTTCGGTCCCGGTGCGGACGGCGTCGAGCCGTTGCTGCGCCAGGGTCAGGGCCAGGTCGCGGGCGGCGTCCATCCCGTGCATTTTCACCCGCAGCCGCGGCGCGCCGCTTAACTGGCCGCCTGCGCCCGCATGAGGAGAGTACATCATGAGTAATTACTTGCATCAATTTGTGTATGGCATTTATCCATACATCGCGCTGGCCATCTTTTTCCTGGGTAGCCTGATCCGTTTCGACCGCGAGCAATACACGTGGAAGTCCGATTCCAGCCAGTTGCTGCACCGCGGCAGCCTGCGCCTGGGCAATATTCTGTTCCACATCGGCATCATCGGCCTGCTGTTCGGCCATGCGGCCGGCTTGCTCACCCCCGTATGGGTGTGGGATACGCTGGGCGTGTCGCACAGCCTGAAGCAGGGCGTGGCCATGGCGGCCGGCGGCGTGATGGGCGGCCTGTGCCTGGTCGGCATCCTGATCCTGCTGGCGCGCCGCTTCGGCAATGAACGGCTGCGTGCCGTCACCACGGCCGGCGACAAGCTGGTGATGGTGTGGATATTGCTGACCTTGCTGCTGGGCCTGTCGTCGATCTTCGTCTCGGCTTCGCACATGGATGGCCACATGATGGTCTTGCTGATGAACTGGGCGCAGCACATCGTGACTTTCCGCGGCGACGCGGCCAGCTTCATCGTCGATGCGCCGCTGGTGTTCAAGCTGCACCTGTTCATGGGCATGTCGTTGTTCGTTATCTTCCCGTTCACCCGCCTGGTGCACGTGTGGAGCGGCTTTGGCGCCATCGGCTATCTTGGCCGCGCCTATCAACTGGTGCGCCGCCGTTAAGAAAGGAGCTACATCATGGGAATCTCCGTCAATGGCATCGATATCGACGATGCCGACATCGCGCAGGAATTGCCGCATCACGACGGCGCCGGCAATCCGCTGAAACAGGCCGTGCATGAACTGGTGCTGCGCCGGCTGCTGCAAGACGAGGTCGAACGCCTCGGCGTGCAGGGCGGCAGCCTTGACGACCGCATCGAAGCGCTGTTCGCGCAGGAAGTGCGCGTGCCGCCCGCCGACGATGCGGCTTGCCGCACCTTTTATGCGCAGCGCCCGCAGCTGTTTAGCCGCGGGGCGCTGGTCGAGGCGCGCCACATCCTGTTCCAGGTGACGCCCGAGGCGCCGCTGGAGCTGCTGCGCACGACGGCGCAAGCCGTGCTTGACGCCCTGAAACTGGCGCCCGAGCGCTTCGGCGAACTGGCGGCGCAGTATTCGAACTGCCCCTCGGGCGCTCTGGGGGGCAACCTGGGCCAGCTGTCGCCGGGCCAGAGCGTGCCGGAGTTCGACGCGCTGCTTTTCCGCCTGGAAGAGGGTGCGCTGGCCGGCCATTTGCTGGAAACGCGCTTCGGCTACCACATCGTGCAGGTGCTGCGCCGGGTCGAAGGCCAGGCCATCGCTTACGAGGCGGTGCAGGCGCAGATCGCCGACCGCCTGTCGCGGGCCGCGTGGCAGCGCGCCGTGCACCAGTATCTGCACTTGCTGGTGGGGCGCGCGGAGATCGCCGGTATCGAGCTGGAAGGCACAGCCAGTCCGTTAGTGCAATAGACCGGAAGGCGTAGGCCGCTAGGCCTTCTGGGGCACAGCCAGATCGTGCCCCAGCCTTTACAATCAAGGAAGAAACAGGAGTAGCATCATGGGTAGCGTCAAATTGCAGGACCGTTTTGGCCGTTCGATCGATTATGTGCGGCTGTCCGTCACCGACCGCTGCGATTTGCGTTGCAGTTATTGCATGCCCAAGGGCTTTCGCGGTTTCGAAGAGCCGAAGGACTGGCTGACGTTCGACGAGATCGAGCGCCTGCTGGGTATTTTTGTGCGCCTCGGCACGCGCCGCGTGCGCCTGACGGGCGGCGAGCCCCTGTTGCGGCGTAACCTGCCGGAGCTGGCGCAGAGGCTGTCCGCGCTGCCCGGCTTGCAGGACCTGTCGCTGTCGACGAATGCCACGCAGCTGGGCAAGCATGCCGTGGCCCTGCGCGCGGCCGGCGTGGACCGCATCAACGTCAGCCTGGACTCCCTGGACCGCGCCTGCATGCAGCAGATCACGGGGCGCGACAGCCTGCAGCCGATTCTGGACGGCCTGATGGCGGGCAAGGGGGCCGGTTTCGATCCGATCAAGATCAATATGGTGGCCATGCGCGGCGTCAATGACAGCCAGATCGAGGCCATGGCGGCCTTCTGCATCGAGCAGCAGTTCATCCTGCGCCTGATCGAAGCCATGCCGATGGGCAGCACGGGCCGCAATGCCCGCTACATGCCGCTCGGTCCCGTGCGCGAGCGCCTGGCGGCCCGCTTTGGCCTGGTGCCGCAGGCGATGGAGCTCGGTGGCGGGCCGGCGCGCTATATGGCGACCCCTGATGGACGCTCGAGCATCGGCTTCATCACGCCCATGTCGCAGCACTTTTGCGCCACCTGCAACCGCGTGCGCCTGTCCGTCGATGGTACCCTGTACCTGTGCCTGGGCCAGGAAGAAAAATTCGCCCTTGGCCCCATGCTGCGCGGCGGGGCCACGGATGCGGAGATCGAGGCGGCGATCCGCGCCGCCATCGAACTCAAGCCGCAGCAGCATGATTTCAACACGCAGCCGGACAAGATTATCCGTTTTATGGCCCAAACCGGAGGCTGAACGGGGCGGTGCCAAGTAAAGGGTGTATGAAATTTAAAGCGATGTTTTCCTCCTGGCAGAAGCTGTCGACCAAGATCGTCGGCGCGCTGCTGCTCATGCTGGTGCTGGCCCTGAGTGCCATCGGCTGCACCCTGTTCCTGTCGTGGCAACTCGAAGGCAGTTCGGCCGCCATCAACGAGACGGGCCGGCTGCGCATGCAGACTTACCGCCTGACCCTTTTGCTTGCCAGCGATGCGGGCGAGCAGGCGCGCCAGCAAGTGCTGCTGATCGACGAGACCCTGGCCAAGATCGGCCATGGCGACCCGCAGCGCCCCTTGTTCCTGCCGCCCAGCAGCGCCATCAAATCCGAATTCGAGCGCATCGGCACCGTCTGGCGCGGCGCCCTGCGTCCGGCCGCCCTGGCCGCCGATTCCAGCGTGCGCGCGCGCCAGTTCGAGCATGACGCCGATACCTTCGTCGGCCAGGTCGACCAGCTGGTGCGCCTGATCGAACACGATAGCGAACAGCGCACCTTCTGGCTGCGCGCCTCGCAACTGATCCTGGTCGGGATGGCCGTCATCGGCACGGTGAGCATGATTTACCTGATGTTCATGCTGATCATCGAACCCGTCACGCGCCTGCGGCTGGGCATGCAGCGCATGAAGGAACGCGACTTCAGCGTGCGCCTGGCAGTGGAGAGCAATGACGAATTCGGCCAGCTGGCCAGTGGCTTCAACCAGATGGCCGACCGCCTGCAGGCGCTGTACGGCAACCTGGAAGAGGGCGTGCGCAGCAAGACGGCCACGCTGGAATACCGCAACCGCGAACTGGCGCTGCTGTACGAAAGCGCCGCCTTCCTGCAGCGCCCGCAGCCGCTGGAAGACATCTGCGGCGGTTTCATGCAGCGCATCGTCGACTATTTCGAGGCCGACGGCTCCACCGTGCGCGTGCTCGACGCCGAGCGGGGCAACCTGCACATGGTGGTGCACCACGGCCTGTCCGAAGAACTGGTGGCGTCCGAGCATTGCCTGAAGGTGGGCGACTGCCTGTGTGGCACGGCCGTCGAGATGAAGGTGGCGAAGGTGCACGACATGCGCCGCATCGACAAGGCGCACGAGCTGCGCTGCCACCGCGAGGGCTTTGCCACCGTCTCCGTTTTCCACATCCACGCGCATGAACAGCACCTGGGCTTTTTCAACCTGCATTTCCGCCATGCGCGCGTGTTTTCCGCGCGCGAGCTGGCCTTGCTGGAAACGCTGGGCCAGTTGCTGGGCATCGCGCTGGAAAACCTGCGCCTGGCTGCGCGCGAACGCGAAATGGCCATTTCCGAAGAGCGCAACCTGGTGGCGCAGGGGCTGCACGACAGCATCGCGCAAAGCCTCAATTTCCTCAACCTGCAAGTGCAGATGCTCGACGACTCCGTGCGCAACGCCCGTTTCGACGAGGTGGCGGGCATCGTGCCGGCCCTGCATGCGGGCGTGAAGGAAAGCTATGAAGACGTGCGCGAACTGCTGGCCAATTTCCGCAGCCGCCTGATGGAAGATGACCTGATCGGCTCCCTGCGCGCCGCGGTGGACAAATTCCGCCGCCAGACGGGCATCGACGCCGAGCTGCTGGCCGATGTCGACGGCGCGCCATTCCCCCGCGAGCAGCAATTGCAGTTATTATTCATCGTGCAGGAAGCGCTGTCGAACATCCGCAAGCACGCCCAGGCCAGCCACGTCGAGGTGCGCCTCGCCGACCACCAGGACTTTACCTTGACGATCAGCGACAATGGCGTCGGCTTCGACGCTTGCGCCGTGCTGGAAAAGGGCGACAGCCATGTCGGCATCCATATCATGCGCGAGCGCGCGCAGCGCATCGACGCCACGTTCGACGTGCACGCCTGTCCTGGCGGCGGCACCACCGTCGAACTGCATTTGTCGCGCGAACAGCGCCGCGCCGCCTAAGTAACCACCTGAAAGTACAAAAAAATGGAGACACCCGATAAACCGATCACCGTCATGCTGGTGGACGACCACGCGCTGTTCCGCAGCGGCATACGCTCGCTGCTGCAGCGGCATACGGACTTTTCCGTCGTGGGCGAGGCGGCCGATGGCGTGGAAGGCATCAAGCGCGCCATCCAGTTGCAGCCCGACGTGGTGCTGCTGGACCTGAACATGGCCGGCATGTCCGGCGTGGAAGCGCTGCAGCTGATGCAGCACGATTGCCCGGACACGGCCATCGTCATGCTGACCGTGTCCGAAGACGCGGAAGACCTGGCGACGGCCCTGCGCGCGGGCGCCTGCGGCTACCTGATCAAGAATATCGACGCCGATTACCTGGTACGCGCCATCCGCCGCGCCGCCGCCGGCGAAGTCGTCATCGCCGAAGCCATGACGGGCAAGCTGGTGGCGCAGCTGCAGGCGGGCACGCGGCGCGAGGAGCCCGTGTCGGAACTCGACAAGCTCACGCCGCGCGAAAAGGAGATCATCGACTGCCTGTCGCGCGGCGAGAGCAACAAGGGCATCGCCCGCACGCTGGACCTGGCTGAAAGCACGGTCAAGATCCATGTGCAGAACGTGCTGAAAAAACTCAACCTCACCAGCCGCGTGCAGGCGGCCGTGTACGCGGTCGAACACCGCCAGGGCAAGTAGCCTGCGCCGGCGGCTAGTCCTTGCGGGCTAGCCGTCTAATCCTTTTGCCGATGGCGGCAGCTGCGCTTTTAAAGTAGTATATTGAATATATCTTTAAATGCGAACCCATCATGGCCATCACCCCGATCAGCGAACCATCTCCTTCTCCCGCCGCCCCCGGCGCGGCGCCCTGGCATGCCGGCCACGCCGTCTGGCAACTGGGTTTCCGCCCGTTTTACCTGCTGGCGGCCGTGTTTGCGGCCATCAGCATTCCCCTGTGGCTGGCCAGCTACTTCGGCGTGCTGGCGGGCGGCTTGCACGTGGGGCTGGGCTGGCATATGCATGAAATGGTGTTCGGCTTCGCGCTGGCCGTCGTCGTGGGTTTCCTGTACACGGCGGGGCGCAACTGGACGGGCTTGCCCACGCCGCATGGCGCGCCGTTGATGGCGCTGGCGGCGCTGTGGCTGGCGGGGCGCGTGGCAATGCTGTGCGGGCCAAGCCTGCTGACGGCGCTGGTCGACTGGCTGTTCCTGCCGCTGGCCGCCTGGCCCCTGTATCGGGTGCTGCGCCGCTCGGGCAATACGCGCAACCTGTTCCTCGTCGGCTTGCTGGCCCTGCTGGCGCTGGCCAATGGCCTGTTCCACGCGGCCGTACTGGGCTGGCTGCCGCTGTCGCTGTTCCTGCCCGTGCAGGCGGCCATCCTCATCATCGTGCTGATCGAATCGGTGATCGGCGCGCGCGTGATCCCCATGTTTACCCGCAATGGCGCGCCTGGCAGCACGCCCGTGGCCAGTCCGCGGCGGGCCTTGATCGCCGTGGCCTGCATGGCGGCGGCCGCGATCGCATGGCTGGCCGGCGCGCCAGCCTGGCTGACGGCGCCGCTGGCTTTCTGTGCTGCCGGCGTCTCGCTGACCAACCTGCTGGCCTGGCAGCCGCAGCGCACCCTGGGCGTGCCGCTGCTGTGGATACTGCACCTGTCGTATGCGTGGATAGGCATCGGCTTCGCGCTGCTGGCGGCCGCCAGCCTGGGCCTGCTGCCGGCCAGCGCCGCGTTTCACGCGCTGACGGTGGGCTCGATGGCGGGCCTGATCATCGGCATGATGACGCGCACCACCCTGGGTCACACGGGCCGCCCGTTGAAAGGCGGCAGGGCGGAAGCGGCGATGTATTGGCTGATCCAGCTGGGCGCGCTGGCGCGCCTGCTGGCCGCCGTCGGTCCCGCAACGCTGGCCATGCCGCTGCTGCTGGCAGCGGGCGCCTGCTGGTCGCTGGCCTTTGGCCTGTATGCGTGCGTGTATGCGCCGTACCTGTGGCGCGCCAGGGTGGATGGCCGCGAAGGCTAAGCGTCAGAAAGGGCGCCAGGCCAGCAGTTTCCTGATTTCCGGCGTCCAGTAGGACAGCGATTCGCCCACGACGAATAGCAGCAGGCCCAGCATCAAGGCTCTCAGCAGTAAATCCCTGCACCAGATCATGGCGTCTCCCAAATTTTCATATTGGCAAGTTTATCATTGGCATGCCTGGCCATGTTGCGTTTCTGGTACTGCCGCCTGGTCGGACGGCGGCGTCCGTGCCGTAAAGGTCGCGACGGCCTCGATGGCGTGCGCCAGCGCCTGCTCCAGTGTGTCGAGCGCGGCGGCCGCATCGTCGCCGGCGTGCAGCAGCTGTTCGGCATGCCGGGCCGCATGCAGGGTGGCGGGCAGGGCCAGGCTGCCCGCCTCGCCGGCCAGCTTGTGCGCCAGCGCGGCCGCGTCGCCGCGCGCATCGGCCGCCAGCAGGGCCCGCATGGCGCCGACCGTGTCGCCGTAGGTGTTGCTAAAACACAACAAGTGCTGGCGGTAGGGTGCTTCATCGAGCCACTGCGCCATCCCTTGCGCCAGGTCGATCGCGGGCGCCGCGCCGGCCGGCGGCTCGGTCATTGCCATTTCGGCCGTGACAGGCGGCAGGGCAGGCAGCCCTTGCGCATGACGCCGGTGCGCGCGCGCGACCAGGGCGATGGTCTGCGGCACGTCGAACGGTTTGCTGATGAAATGGTTCACGCCCGCTTCCAGTGCCGCCGTGCGCTGCGTCTGGAAGGCGCCGGCCGTCAGCGCCACCACGGGCAAGTCCTGGAACTGCGGCAACTGGCGCAGCGCGCGCGTCGCCTGCAAGCCATCCATGACGGGCATCTGCACATCCATCAGCACGATGTCGACGTCGGCGGGGTGGGCCAGCAGCCAGTCCAGCGCCTGCTGGCCGTCGCAGGCGAACGAGGGCACGGCGCCCTGGTCGCACAGGATATGCCTGACCACGTCGCGGTTGATTTCGCTGTCGTCGACCACCAGCACGCGCACGCCGGCCAGCTGGCGCTCTTCCAGCGGAACCAGACTGGCGTCCAGGCCGGCATCTCTGGCCCGCTGCTGGCGCGCAGCCATCGCCGCGTTGTACAGGCTGGAAGCGGTCACCGGCTCGTTGAGGATGGCATCGGCGGCATAGACCGGGTCGGTGCGCCGCCGTGCCGGCGCCATTGCCGGCGCGCCGCTGGCGGCCAGGATGACGACGGGGCAGTCCTGCGGCGGCAAGTATTCGCGCAGCGCGCGCGCCGTCGCTTCGCCGTCCAGGTCCGGCATGCGCGCGGCCAGCACCACGACGCCGGGCCGCTCGCCCTCGGCGCAGGCCAGCGCATAATCGAGTGCCGCCTGGCCGCCGGACACGGCATGCACGCTCCAGCCCAGGCCGCGCGCCGCGGCGTCCACCGCCTCGCGCGTGCCGGCGTTGTCGTCGGCCAGCAAGACATGCAGGCCCTGCATGTCGGGTGAGGACAGGGCTTTGGCGGGCATCAATTGCAGGGGCACCGTGAAACTGAATTCGCTGCCCTGGCCCAGGCCGCTTTTCAGCTGCAGGGTGCCGCCCATCAGGCGGACCAGCTGGCGGCAGATGGTCAGGCCCAGTCCCGTGCCGCCGAAGCGGCGCGTGGTGGAACTGTCGGCTTGGGCGAAGGCGGAAAAGATCGCTTCCTGCACCTCGGGGGCGATGCCGATGCCCGTGTCGCGCACGCAAAAGCGCAGCACGGCGGCGTCGCCGTCGCGGCTGTCCAGCGTGCTCAGCAGCTCGACCGTGCCCTGTGGCGTGAACTTGATGGCATTGCTGCCCAGGTTGACCAGCACTTGCTCCAGCCGCAGCGCGTCGCCCAGCATGTGGTCGATGCCGTCGGGCAGCGGCCCGATCCGCACCTCAATCGGCTTGTCGTGCGCGGCAACGCCCATGCTGGCGGCAATCTTTTCGATCACTTCGGCCAGGCGGAACGGCGCCTGCTCGATGCGCATGTGGCCGGCCTCGATTTTCGAGACGTCCAGCACGTCGTTGATGATGCCCAGCAGGGATTGGCCTGCGGCGCGGATCTTGCGCGTCATCAACAGTCCCTCTTCATCCAGGCGGCCCCTTTCCAGCAGCCAGGCCATGCCGAGGATGGCGTTCAGCGGCGAGCGGATTTCATGGCTCATGTTGGCGAGGAATTCCGCCTTGCTGCGGTTGGCCGCTTCGGCCCCGTCGCGCGCCAGCAGCATGGCCGCCTCGGCCTGCTTTTGCGCGGAAATATCCTGGGCAAAGATCAAGGTGGCCGGCCCATCCTTGAGCATCACGCGCGTGCTGGTCTTGAGGGTGGGCACGGGCCGGCCCTGCTTGTCCAGGCCGACGGCTTCAAACACCTGTTCGCTGGCCGAATCGGCCTCGATCAGCGTCTCGTTGCTTGCCAGCGCCACTTGCGAGTCGGCCGTGAGCATGGTGCGCCAGGCCAGGCCGCTCAGGTCATCCTCGGGCGCATAGCCATGCAGGTGGCGGTAGCGCGGATTGGAATACACGAAGCGCCCATGGCGCAGGATGGCGATCGCCACGGGCGCATCTTCGATCAGGGTGCGAAAGCGCGTTTCGCTGTCGGACACGGCTTGCATGGCCTGGCGTTCCCTTTCCTGTTCCACCTGCCAGGCCGCCTGCTGTCGGCGCCGCCGCTGGCTCCAGAACAGCAGGCTGGCCGCGGCCAGCGCCAGCATGGCAAAGCCGAGCACGTAGCCCAACGCCTGGCGCCGCAGCGGGGCGGCGATGGCCGCTTCTTCGCGGCTCAGGCCGATGATCAGGGCGCGGTCCATGTGCAGCGTGGCGGGGGCGATGGTTGCCATCGCCATGACGCGGGGGGAGGCGGACCCGCCGGCGCCGGCAATCTCGACGCCGCTCAGCACGCCCGCCTGAAAGCCGCTGTCGCGAAAGCGCCGCAGGAAGCTGCCGGGCGCGTCCACATTGCCGCCATTGGCGTTCCTGGGCGGATAGTTCAGGAATTGCCGGCCGTCTCCATGCACGACCACGGCCCAGACGTCGGCCGCATACATGGCGGTGCGGAACTTGGCCGTGAAATAGTCGGGGTCGAAGGTGGCCACGACGACGCCGGCAAAGCGGCCTTGCCGGTCCTGCACCATGCGCGCCGCCGTGATGACCAGGTCCCGCTTGAAGGACAGGAAAGGCGCCGAGATGTACAGCATGCGCGCATCGGGGGCGTCGCGCGCCGTCTGGAAGTAGCCGCGGCGCGAAAAATCCTGGCCGGCCAGTTCCGGGATGTTGGTGGCGACCGGCTTGCCGCCGGCATCGATGACCAGCATGGTGCGCACGCCCGGCATGGCGTCGACCAGCGCGGCCAGGCGCCGGGGCAGCGCTTGCCCGGCGTCGGGCGCGGTGCCGGCGGCAAGGTAGTCGCGGATCACGCCGTCGAGCACCAGGTTGGTCGACGCCAGGTCGACTTCGATATTTTTTGCCAGCAGCGCCGTCAGCACGCTGAGCCTTTCGCGCTCGGCCGCATCGTGCCGCGACGCTTCGGCCAGGTGCGCGTAGGCGAGGGCGGCAGCCACGATCAGCAGCCCGAGGAGCAAAAACAGCCATTCGATCAATCGCCTGTGCACTGCCGCCGCGTCTGTGTGATAGGTCATGTGGCGATGCTATACCCGATATGCAGGGAGAACAACTTTTGCGCATGACTACGCAGGTGATAGTGTGGCCAATTTGCCGCCAGGCGGCAGGCGGAGGCTAGCGCGCCAGCCAGCGTTCCACCATGGCGCGCAACTGGGCGGCCGTGAAGGGCTTGGACAGGTAATCGTCCATGCCGGCCGCCGCGCAGCGCTGCCGGTCGTCGTCCGTGGCGCCGGCCGTGAGGGCGATGACGGGCAGGCGCGGCGCGCCGCTGGCCGCTTCGCGGGTGCGCAGGGCCTGGCACGCCTGGTAGCCGTCCATGACGGGCATCATGCAATCCATCAGGACCAGGTCGTACTGTTGTTCGGCCAGCGCTTGCAGGCCCAGCGCGCCGTTCTCCGCCGTGTCGATGGCGTAGCCGCAGGTGCCCAGCTGCAGGCACACCAGCTGGCGGTTCAGCGCCGTATCCTCGACCAGCAGGATGCGCGCGCCCGACGCTTGTTCCGGCGGCTTGGCGGCATCCGCTGGTGCCGCGCGCTCCTGCAGCGCCAGCACCGTGGCCGCGTCGCGCTCCTGGCGCCGCAGCAGGGCCAGGATCAGCGCGACGGCCGCGGCCAGCACGAGCAGGCTGACGACGGCCGCGCCGCCCATGGTGAGCAGCATGCGCCGCCAGCCCGCCAGGTAGACGTCGTCCGTCACGGTCACGTTGATGGCCAGCGGATAGTCGCGCACCAGCCGTATGGCGGCCAGGCGGTCGACCGCGCGCCCCTGGTCGGCCGCGCGCGGCGAGTCCACCTGCAGCACGCCATCGGTCTTGCCCTGTTCCAGCAGGCGGTAGGTGCTGCCCGTCAGGTTGCGTTTGCCCATCATGGCGGGTACGGCCGGCCAGCGGGCCAGCAGCGTGTAGTCGCTGCGGTACAGGGAAAAGGCCGTGTGTTCACCGATGCTGGTGTTCTGGAAGAATTTGCTGAAGAAGTCGCACGACAGGCCCACCAGCACCACGCCCAGAAAGTGGCCGTCCGTGCCGCTGATGCGCCGGCTGATATAAAAGGTCCAGGCGCCATCGCCCTTGTTTTGCACGGGCGCGCTGACATGCATGCCGCCGTCCGGGTGGCGCCGGTGATACTCGAAGTAATCGCGCTCGTCGAGGCGGAGGGGCGGCGCGGGAAAGGCGCGGCTGAAGGCCAGCACCTTGGCATCGCCGCCGATGATGGATACCCCGTCCACCTGCGGCACGCCGCCGATCTTGTGTCGCAGCATCTGCTGCATGGCCGGGGTGCCGACGGCGGCAGCCAGCGCTTGCGCGTCCGCGGGGGCGGCGGCATCGATGTCGCCGCTGACGCCGTCGAGCACCAGCCTGGCCGCCGTCATGCTCTGCGCCGTGTTTTCCGCCAGCAGCAGCGACAGCTTGGACAAGTCCTGTTTCCAGTCATCGACGGCTTCGCGGTGCAGCAGCACGCCGGAGACGGCGATGCGCAGCGCCAGCAGGCCCACCAGCACCAGGCCCACGACGGCTGCCGTGGTGCGCGGCCGATAGCGGTACACCAGGCGCAGGGCGGCCTGGCGCGCGTTCATGCCTGCGCGCCCGTGTAGTCGAGCATGCTGCGGCGTACCTCCTGCTCCACGGCGCCGACCAGCGCCGCCGTCTCATCGAGCCAGCCTGCTGCCGGCACGCCCTGGTGGCGCACCAGCTGCTCGAGTGCCGCCAGGCGCGCCGCCAGGGCGCTTGCGCCCAGCAGGACGACGGTGCCGCGCAAGGTATGGCAGCTGTGCACGATGGCTTGCGCCGTACCGCCGCGCACGGCCAGCTCGACGCGGGCAAACATGGCCGGCGCCGTATCGAGGTAGGTCTGCGACAGGGCGCGGAACATCTCCAGGTCGCGCCCGGTGGCCTGGAACAGCACGGCAGGATCGATGTGGCGATAGGCTGGCATGGCGGCTCCGTGGCGGGGGGAAGGCGGTGGCCGGCTAGGCGGCCAGGCTGTTGCGCCGCGCATGGCCGGCGCAGCAGGCGCGCAGATAGCCGCGCAGTTCGTCGTAATTGACGGGCTTGGCAAAAAATACCACGCCGGGCGGCACGCCGCCCCGTTCTTGCAGTTCCTCCGGCGTCAGGCTCGACAGCATGGCGATGTGCATGTCCGCCAGCAGCGGGTCGGCCAGGATGGTGCGGATCACCTCGTAGCCGTCGATGCCTTCCATGATGATGTCGGCCAACAGGATGTCGGGCTGGTCGCGGGCGATTTCCATCAGCGCCTGGTAGCCGTTTTCGCAAAAGCGCAAGTCCGCCTGCAAGCCCCAGGAACCGATCTGCTTTTCATACAGCGCCCGTTCGATCGGATTGTCTTCGATGACGAGGATGGACGGCGGGCGGCCCGACGGGGCGGGGCGGTTGGCGCGTGCGGCGCGCTGGTCCTGGCCCGGCTGGCCGGGATTACCCTTGTAGGCTTCGACGGCCGCAAGGGGAATGCGCCGGTGGCCGCCCTTGGTCTTCCAGGCTTCGATCACGCCGGCCTCGACCAGTTGCTGCACGGATGTCACCGAGATGCCGAGGATTTCGGCGGCCTTTTGGGTAGTGCAAACGTCTGCAGTGTGCATGATGTGCTGTCTGGTCGCGGATGAAGTTGAAGGAGATGATACGCAATCGCGCTCAAAAAATCAATTTTAACGAATTAGATGAATTCAATAAAAACCTGGCTGGTTCAGGGCCGGGCAGGCGCGCCACGGCGCTGCGCGCTCATGACCGGCTGCCTGCGCCGCTGCGCTCCTCTGCCAGCACCGCGCCCGTTTGCAGGGCCGTGACGGCTTGCGACAGCGTGTCGAGCGCCATCAGCAGTTCCGCATGCAGGCGGCGCAGCGCGCCGATATCGTTGGCAAAGCCCGCATGCACGGCCTGGCGCGCCAGCGCCTGCAAGGGGAGCAGGCCCATGGCCAGGCTGCCGTCGAGAATTTCCTGCGCCAGCACGCGCGCCGGGGCGGACCGCTCGCAGCGCAGCGCATGGGCGATGCCGGCGAGGCGGTCGCGCGTCTCGGCCACGAACAGGGCCAGAATCTCGCCCTGCAGGCGCCGGTCGTGGCCGAACATGGCGTCCAGGCGGGCCAGTTCGAATGGCGGCGCGCCCGGCGCCCTGGGCGCTTGCGGCGGCGGTGCGCTGTCAGCCCCCCTGGCCGGCGGGGCCGCTTTGCGCATCTGCAGCAGTTGATGCAGGTCGGACGGCGTGCTGGCGCCGGCCGCTGGCGCGCGGCCGGCCTGGCGCCAGCGGGTGCGGCGCCAGAGCAGGGCGGCCAGCAGCAACAGCAAGCCTGCCAGCGCCAGCGCCGGGCGCATCAGCGACAGGTCTTCGCAGCGCAGGAAGGGGTGGATGGAGAGAAAGGCGTTCATGGCGGTGCTCCAGTGCGGACGATGCGCGTGATCCTGCGTGAGGACGGACCTAAAATACTTCCCAATCGCCGGCATCGGCGGCGGCCGGCGCCGTGTTCCTGGCCTGGCCCGCGTGGCGCGTGGCGACCAGCCTGAGCGTGGCCTTGTGCTGCGCGGGCCGCCGGGCGGCAGGCGCGCGGGGCGCCGCGCCGGCTTGCCCTTGCGCCAGCTTGAAGGTGCCCACCACGTCGGCCAGCTTGGCCGCCTGCTCCTGCAGCGATTGCGATGCCGCCGCCGCTTCCTCGACCAGGGCCGCATTCTGCTGCGTGACTTCATCCATCTGCGCGATGGCGCGGTTGATTTCCTCGATGCCCGTGCTTTGCTCCACGCTGGCGGCCGAGATTTCGCTGACGATGCCGGTGACGCTGCGTACCGTGTCGACCACTTCCGTCATGGTCGCGCCGGCCTGCTGGACCAGCTTGCCGCCTTGTTGCACCTGTTGCACGGAGTCGCCGATGAGTGCCTTGATTTCCTTGGCGGCCGCCGCCGAACGGTGCGCCAGGTTGCGCACTTCGCTTGCCACGACGGCAAAGCCGCGTCCCTGTTCCCCGGCGCGCGCCGCTTCCACTGCTGCATTCAGGGCCAGGATATTGGTCTGGAAGGCGATGCCGTCGATGACGCCGATGATGTCGGCGATCTTGGCGGACGAGCTGTCGATCGCTTGCATGGTGCGTATCACGTCGCCCATCACTTGCCCGCCCCGCTGCGCCTGGTCCGAGGCGCTGACGGCCATTTGCCGGGCTTGGCGGGCGTTGTCCGCATTCTGCCGCACGGTGGCCGTCAATTCTTCCATGGCCGACGCGGTTTCTTCCAGCGAGCCGGCCTGCTGCTCCGTGCGCGCCGACAGGTCCAGGTTGCCCGCCGCGATCTCGCTTGACGCCGTGCCGATGGTGTCCGTGCCGGCACGCACTTCGGCCACGATGCGCACCAGGCTGCCGCTCATCTCCGCCAGGGCCGTCATCAGCTGGCCCACCTCGTCGTGCGAGGCGGCGCTGACCTGCACGCTGAGGTCGCCGCTTGCGATGGTGCGGGCCACGCCGATGGCATCGGCCAGCGAGGCGGCGATGCGCCGCGCCAGCAGCAGGCCCATGCCGGCCACCAGGGCCGTCACGGCCAGGGCCAGGCTGCAGGAAATCCAGCGCGCGCTGGCCGCGGCCGCGGCGCCGTCGGCAGCCCCCCTGGCGGCCAGGGTTTCGTTGTAGCGGTGATGGGCGGCGAGGGCGTCGACCAGTTCCTTGATCAGGGGCTGGCTTTCCATCAGCAAGTCGCGTGCGGCGTCGAGTTCGCCCGCCTTCGACAGCGCCAGCACCTTGTCGCGCACGGCGTCGTAGCGCAGCAGCACGGCACGGTCCGTGGCCAGCAGCGCCTTGTCTTGCTCATCTGAAATGTTTTCCTTTTCATACTGGTCGAGCGCCTTGCCGACCGCCGCGCGCGCCTCGTTGATGCCCGCTTCCAGCTTGTCGCGCCTGGCGGCGTCCTTGCTGGCCATGTGCTGCCAGACGGCCGTGCGCATCTGCGTGAACGGCACGAATGCCCGGTTCAGGGTCAGCAGGCTGGGAACCGTGTTGACGGTGGCATAGCTGGCCGCCGTGTACACGCGGTCCATCTGGTAGATGCCAAAGCCCGCCAGGGCGGCCAGTCCCAGGACGACGGAAAGGATCAAGACGTACAGCCGTTTAGCGATGGTCATGATGGGCGCCGCTCCAATGAAGTGAAATTCAAGAAAAATACTTTGCCTGGATGAGTTTTTTCATTTTACGCCAAAAATTTGTTTTATTCGAGAAATTTGTTGTTTATCTATTTTAATTTATGTTTTTCATCAAAATCGCATCGCGGAAGATGGCTGAACGCGCATGTCGTGTATAAAAAGCCACACGGCACGCGGCGGGCGTTCTGGCGTGTGGCACGCTTTGTCAATTAGTGAAAAAATGTAATTTCATTGATTGCCATCAAATACGGTGCGCAGGCGCGTGCCGCCGACTGACTCTTGTAAAGGAGCATCATGACTGCCTCTGCCCGGCCTGGACCCTTGCTTGTCATCACCGCAGTCATCTTTATCTTGCTGGGCCTGGCGCTCGTTGGCGGCGGCGCCTGGCTCGTCAGCCTCGGCGGTTCCTGGTATTACGTCGTGGCGGGTATCGGCATGATAGTTGCCGGTGCGCTCGTGTGGAAAAGGCGGCGCAGCGCCCAGCTCTTCCTTGCGCTGCTGCTGTTCGGCACCCTGATCTGGTCCGTGATCGAAGTGAAGTTCGACTGGTGGCAATTGCTGCCGCGCCTCGATATCTGGTTCGCCGCCGCCGTCTGGCTGCTGCTGCCGTTCATCGACCGCCGCCTCGATCCGCCGCTGATCGCGGGCGCAAAGCCGCGCGACGCGGGCAAGAGCGCACTGCTGGCGGCCGTTGTGGTGACGGCTGCCGTGGGCGTGTTCTCGCTGTTCCAGGATTACTACACTTTGCATGGCGAAGTGCCGGCCGAGAACATGGCCGCCGTGCCCGCAGGCGATTTCGCGCCCGGCGTGGCGCCCAACGACTGGGCCGCGTATGGCCGCTCCGGCTATGGCGACCGCTATGCGCCGGCCGCGCAGATCACGCCGGCCAACGCGGCGCAGCTGAAACAGGCGTGGGTCTACAACACGGGCGACTTCAAGGGGCCGACGGATCCGGGCGAGATCGCCAACGAAGTCACGCCGCTGAAAGTGAACGGCATGCTGTACCTGTGCACGCCGCATAACATCGTCATCGCGCTGGACCCGGACACGGGCAAGGAGCTCTGGCGCCACGATCCGAAGATCAACCGCGACGCGTCCAGCTACCAGCACATGATTTGCCGCGGCGTCGCCTACTGGGACGTCAACGCGGGCCGCGCCAAGGACAGCCCGGCGCCGGAAGCGGCCGGCATGGAATGCCCGCGCCGCATCTTCGCGCCCACCATGGATGCGACCTTGATCGCCGTCAATGCCGATACGGGCGAAGCGTGCAAGAGCTTTGGCGAAAATGGCGTCATCGGCCTGTACCACGGCATGGGCATGAAGAAGCGGGGCTTCCTGATGCCGACGTCGCCGCCGGCCGTGGCGCAAAATGTGGTGGTGATGGCCGCCAGCGTGACCGACAATTTTTCCACCGAGGAGCCGTCTGGCGTGATCCGCGGCTACGACCCCGTCACGGGCAAGCTGATGTGGAACTGGGATGCCTCGAACCCGGACGACACGGCGCCGATTGCCGAGGGGAAAACCTACACCAACAATTCGCCGAATTCCTGGGGCGTGTCCAGCGTGGATGAAAAGCTGGGCATGGTCTACATTCCGATGGGCAACGAAACGCCCGATACGTGGGGCGGCAACCGCAACCCCCATGGCGAGAAATACAACAGCGCCATCGTCGCGCTCGACCTGGCGACGGGCAAGGTGCGCTGGGTCTACCAGACCGTGCACCACGACATCTGGGACATGGATATCGGCGGCCAACCGACCCTGGTCGACATCGACACGCCGAAAGGCAAGGTACCGTCCGTGGTGGCCACGACGAAACGGGGCGACATCTACGTGATCGACCGGCGCGACGGCAGCCTGGTCGTGCCGGCGCCGGAAAAACCCGTGCCGACGGCCAACGCGGCCCCCGGCGACAAGCTGTCGCCCACGCAGCCATTCTCGGCCCTCACTTTCTTGCCCGAGAAAAACATCAGCGAAACGGATATGTGGGGCACGACGCCGTTCGACCAGCTGGCGTGCCGCATCATCTTCCGCCAGCACCGCTATGAAGGGCCGTTCACGCCGCAAACGGTGGCCGAAGGCAAGATCAAGGGCGCCATCATCTCGCCCGGTCCGCTCGGCATCTTCGAGTGGGGCGGGGCGGCCGTCGATCCCGTGCGTCAGCTGCTGCTGGTCAACCCCGACTACATGGGCTTCCTGGAACGCCTGGTGCCGCGCGCGCAAGCCAATGCGCCGGGCGGAACGGGCACGGAAATGGGCTTGCAGCCGCAGACGGGCGTGCCATTCGCCGTGGAAATCAAGCCCTTCCTGTCGCCGCTGGGCTTCCCATGCCAGGCGCCGCCCTGGGGCTATATCGCCGCCGTCGACTTGCGCACCATGAAAAAAGTGTGGATGCACAAGAACGGCACCACGCGCGACAGCGCTCCCGTGCCCATCGCCTTGCCGCTGGGCGTGCCCAGCCTGGGCGGCATCAGCACCACGGGCGGCGGCGTGGCTTTCCTCAGCAGCACGCTCGACTACTACATCCGCGGCTACGACGTGCGCAACGGCAAGACCGTATGGAAAGCCCGGCTGCCGGCCGGCGGCCAGGCTACGCCGATGAGTTATGTCTCCGACAAGACGGGCAAGCAATATGTGGTGGTGATGGCCGGCGGCCACGGTTCGCTGGGCACGAAGATGGGCGACAGCCTGGTGGCGTTTGCCTTGCCGGACGAGGCGGTGAAGGAGGCGGGGAAAGCGAAGTAAGCGCTACGCATCCGCGGCATGGACCGGCCATGCCGCGGATGCGCTGCCATTGAAGCGTTCGACCTTATTGCAAGCGGCGATTCAAGACGATCAGTTCGGCATTGCCCGCGTTATCGTCTGCCATCGGGTAGAGCACTACCGCATAAGCACGATCGCTCGTCTTGTTGATGCTTGAAATGATCAAGTTGTCACGGGGTATAGACAAAAGCTCGTTGGTCAGCAAGTTCCTGTAGCCTTGCTCATCTTTGCTATAGAAGATTTCCAATAACTGATCATTTTTCGTGGTCAGCCAGCCATTTCCAAACTCGCTATTGAAGCGGGTGATGAAAGTGTCGTCGGCGATGTTGACCGGTTGCCATGTGTTGAACAATGGGTCAGCAAAATCCACCAATTCAATGACGGCACTTGCACCATTCTCATCTATTTTCTGGATAACGAGCTTGTCTTTTTCCTGCGCCAGCAGATAAGAATTCCCATCGAAGGAAGCGCTTAATATCTGCAAACCATAGACGCCATCCGAGTCGATTTCGCGATGGCGAATCACATTGCCTTTTTCATCAAGCTCCCGGTGCAGCAGCAGGCTGTCTTCATTGGCCAGCAAATGAATCGCCTTGTTGGCAATGCTGATTCTGTTATTTGCGGGCAATGGGATCTTGATATTGTTTTTCTTTTTTAGTTTTCCATTGATAAATTCGATGGCCAATATTTTGTCAGGTTTGTTGGCGTAGAAATCCACATCGTGAAATATCGAACAGGTTTCCGTTGTTCCAATGAAGGTTCCTGTAAATGGACGGCTGCCCTTCGGTATTTCCACGTCTTCACGATCAAAGATGGGAATGCTGATTTCCAGTTCCTTGTCAGGATGATAGGGGATGACGGACACATAGTTTTCCTGATCCGGACTCAGGAACAGTGTCGGCAAGATGCCGTCATCCTCGATGTAGTTGTCGATATTGCCATCAATCCCGACCACCGTATAAATCAGCTTGTACGTGCCATTTTTCCCGTATACATAGTTCGCCAGCAGCGTCTTTTCAGCAAATGCAATGCTGTCTTTTGCCGATACCTGTGTTTCAGCGACGAGCGTTGTCATGGTACACAAGTCGCCCTGTATAACAGACGATGCATAGGGCGTTACCTTGTCGAGGTTTTTCATGCGTCAGATTATCTCCGTGTCTTATTGCGTGGCCAGTCCCAGCTTCAATCCCACCAGCTTGCCCGGCGCGGCATCCGTTTTTTCCGGCACGCCCGCGCTGACCCTGGCCGCCGGCGTGCCGTCCTGCTGCAGGGCCGCCAGGATGGCTGCGCTGCGCTGGGCGCCCAGCTTGCTCAAGGCGTCGGCAGGCAGGGGCTGTTTGGCTTCCAGTTGCTCGCGCAAGCCGTTATAGAAGGCGCCCGTATCGGCCACTTGCGGCTCGCCCTCGATCAGTTTGCCCAGGCGTTGCAAGACGGGGATCTTGGCCGCCGCCGGAGCGGAGGCTGCCGCCGCTGTGGCTGGTACGGCCGATTCCGCCGCCTTTTTCTGCTTGTCCAGCTCAGCCTTGCCGAAGCGTTCGCCGTACAGGTCGCGCAGGGCGCCCCGTATCTTGCGTTCGCCCAGGTTCAACGGTCCCGGTTCCTCGCCCGCTTCCAGCTTGATGCCGGCCTTGGCGGCGACGGCGCGGCGCACGGCCTGGGCGCGCAGGGCGGCCGCATCCGTGTCGCTGTACTGGCCCGGCACGGCCAGCTTCAGCTGTTCGCGCTTGGCGAGGATTTGTGCCACCTGCTTGAGCTTTTCCCGTTCCGGCGGCAGCAGCACGGCGCTGCCCGCATCGAAATCGATGGCTTCGAGCTTGTCGGCGCTGATGCCCAGCAAGTTGCCCAGCGCGCGGAACGGCGCCGTGACGATTTTCGTCAGCACATTGCCCACGGCTTTCCAGATCAGGGCGCCATAGCTGAATTGCGGGTCGTTCATGTCGCCCGACACGGGCAAGCCCAGGTCGATGCGCCCGTCGCTATCCTTGAGGATGGCCAGCGCCAGTTCCAACGGCAGTTTCAAGGCGTCCGGGCTGTCGATGCGCTCGCCCAGGGTCAGCTTGTCGAGCACGATCTGGTTGGTGCCGTCCAGCTGGCGGTTGCGCACCTTGTATTGCAAGTCCAGCGAAATCTTGCCTTCAGCCACTTTGTAGCCGGCGAACTTCATCGTGTACGGCGAAGCGGACACCATGTCGACGTTCTTGAACACCACGTTCAAGTCCGTATTGTCGGTCGGGGCGAACGGATTTAATTGACCACGCACGCGGGCCAGGCCGAATTCGTCGATGCGGCCGTCGAGTTCGATCTGGCTGCGCGCATCGCGCTTCGTCGACAGGCCCGTGACGACGCCATTCAATTCATATATCTTCGCGGCGAACTGGGGCCGCAAGCTCAGGTCGGCAAAGTCCAGCTTGGCATTCTGCAGGCGCACGCGGCGCACGCGCACGGGGAAGGCGGCATCGGCGGCCGGCGTGGCGGTGGCCGACGCCGCGGGTGCGGGCGCGGCCGGTTCCGGCGCTTTCACCAGCAAGCGCTGCGCGTTCAGGCTGCGGTCGTTTTCGATGATCAGCTGGGCGTTCGGTTCGACCACGCGCAATTCGGGGATGTCGACAAAATCGGGGCCCACGCTGGCCGTCAGCTTGTCGGCGCGCACGCTTTTCCACGAGGCAAAGCGCTTGCCATCCGTTTCATTGAGCACGAGGCCGGCGATGTCCACGCCGCCCACATAGCGTACTTTCGGCGCTTTCGGCGCGCCGCCGCCCGTCGTCAGGCGGCCGCTGCCGGAGAGCGAGCCGCCCGCCAGCTTCAGTTTCAGATGTTGCGCCAGCAAGGGTTGCACGGGGGCCAGGGTCAGCTGTTTCAAATTCAATTGCGCATCGACGGCGCCCGTGCCCGGCACGAACTTGCCGTTGGCAGTGAGCACGCCGCCTTCGCGCAGGCCCACGCCCAGCTCGAACGGCAGCGCCTGCTGCATATCGTTGCTGACGTTGTGCAGGGACAATCTGGCATCCTGCAGATTACCCTTGATACCCGTGCCCGCATCATCGAAACGGGCGCCGAACTTGCTCAGCTCTACCTTGTCTACTTTGGTGGACCACGGCGCGGATGGCGCATCCTTGGCCGGGTCGGTTTTGCCGGAGGCAAACACGGGCAGCTTTTGCGCAATCGCAAATTCGCCCTGGCGGTTGCGCGCCAGGTCGATCTGCGCGCCGCTGGCCGTCACGGCGCCCAGGTGCACGGCATGCGCCGCCAGGTCGATCTTGCCTTCCGTAAAGCCCAATTGGGCCAGCTTGAACGGCGTTTGCGCGCCCCGCTGCATGGCGAGGTCGGCCAGGCTGAAGCTCGCGCCGTCGATCACGGTAGCCATGCCCGCTGGACTTTGCTGCAAGCCCAGTTGCAGCTGCAGTTGCAATTGTTTCGCGCTCAGCTGCAAGGCTGGCGAGACGGTTTCATCGATGGCGGACACGTCCACATTGGCCAGCGCCAGCTGTTTCAAGTCCACCTTCCATTTGCCAGGCTTGGCTGGTGCGGCTGGCGCGGTGGCGGTAGGCGCGGGATTACCCTGCAGCATCAGGTTCGCCACGTCGATCTCGCCCTTGCTGTCGCGGCGTACGGCCACCTTGCCGCCATACAAGTTGATTTTATCCACGGTGACGCTCTGGCGCGCCAGGTCCACGTTCACGCCGGCGACGCCCAAAGTATTGAGCGAAGTAAATGCTTCTCCCTTGCCGTCGCGCACCAGCGCCAAGTCGTGCAGGGCCAGGCCCGCGCCTTTGACGCTCGCTTCCAGCTTGCCGTCCGCATAGGAAAAGGCGTAGGGCAGGCGCGCCGACAATTGTCCGCTCGTGACCGTGGCGCGCGTATAGGCTTTCAGATACGCGGCCAGGCCGGGCAGGGAAGCGTCGTTCAGTATCAGTTCGCCTTCACCCCGGATCGGGCTGAGCGAGGCCGTGCCGCGCCAGTGCAGCTTGCCGCCGCGCGCCGCGTCTGCGCTGAGGCTGTAGCTGCCGTTGGCGTCGGGCAGGGTCGAAATATTGTCGAGCGTAAAGTTAATGGGCGTGAAGTTGTCCGCATAGCCCGCCTTCTGGTCGTGCCAATCCACTTTGCCTTGTTCCAGCGCAAAGTGGGCGATGACGAGGCGCGGCATGCCGCCTTCGCTTTTTTCCGGATGGTTGCGTTGCCAGGTGGCCAGCACTTCGGCCAGGTTGAACTTGCCTTCCGGCGTGATCGTCAGCTGGGCTTGCGGCGCCGTGATGCGGATTTCCGCCAGGCTCCAGGCGCGGCGCACGATGGATTTCCATTCCAGCTGCACGGCCAGGGCGCCGATGGACAGCAGCGGTGCGCCGCCCTTGCCATCCGCGCCGGCCGCTTCCTTGAAGGCGACCTGGTCCGCTTCCAGGCGCAGGGTAAACGGGTTGAAGCGCACGTCGGCGATGCTGGCCTGGCGCGCGAGTTCTTTCTCGGCAAATTTGGGCAGCTGGTGCTTGATGACGTAGGGCACCAGCCAGAAGCCGGCCGCGCTGTAGGCGGCCAGGGCGCAGCCTGTGCCAACGGCCCAGCGCTGCCAGCGTTTCCAGCGAAATGTTTTCGTCTGCACGCTTTTGTTGTCGATTGTATTCACGAACTTACCTTTTGATCTTGTTGGGCGGCACATCTTGCACGCCGTGACTGTCAGTATGCCTCTTTGCGGCTGTGTCTGCAAAATCCAAACGTGTTCAAGTGATAACAGGCGGCCTGGCGGACTGTTTATCTTATGAAATTCTCTGATTCTCACGAATTGTCACTTATTTATTGCGAATGATTCTCGTTACGGATATTATGCGCGGTAACTTGAAGTTTCCTTCTATCACTGTTCTCTGTTGAAAGACCCGTTTATATGCGCGCAGCTTTTCCTTCCTTGCAACTACTTCCAGTGGCCGCAGCCTTGTCGCTGGCTTTCGCTTCCCACACGGCCTGCGCCGCCAATGGCGCCAACGGCCAGGACGACTTGACGGCTGGCGATGAGAAAGTCATGCAGGCGGTGCAGGTGACGGGTGCGCGCGCGCAAGGCCTGGTGCCGACCACCACCGAGGCGGGCAGCTTCCGTGGCGCCAACATCATGGACGTGCCATCGACCGTCAACGTGATCACGCGCGAATTGCTGGAGCAGCAAGCCGTGTCCGGCCTGTATGACGCCGTGCGCAATACGGCGGGCGTGACGCGTCAGCAAAACGGCGGCGATACCTGGGATCAACTGGTGGTGCGCGGCATCGCCGTGGAAAACCGCACGAATTACCGCCTCAATGGCTCGTTGCCCATCATGAACTTTTCGCAAGTACCCATGGAAAACAAGGAGCGCGTGGAAGTGCTGAAGGGCGCTTCTGCCCTGTATTACGGTTTCACCT
Organism: Janthinobacterium sp. SUN176; assembly: GCF_030587335.1. Classification (NCBI taxonomy): domain Bacteria; kingdom Pseudomonadati; phylum Pseudomonadota; class Betaproteobacteria; order Burkholderiales; family Oxalobacteraceae; genus Janthinobacterium; species Janthinobacterium sp. SUN176. The sequence goes on from NZ_JAPWIA010000001.1 coordinate 1,240,770, forward strand.
CGCCGGCTGGCGTGGTCAACTTCGTCACCAAGCGCGCCGGCAGCAAGCCCGTCACGAGCATGGGCCTGAGCCTCGATGACCGTGGCAGTGCCGTGGCGAATATCGACATCGGCCGCCGCTTTGGCGCGGAGCAGGAATTCGGCGTGCGCATCAACGCCGCTGGCGGCACCCTGGGTTCTTATCTGGATAATGTGGGCAACGGCAACCGCAGCTTCATTTCCACGGCGCTGGACTGGCGCGTGACGAACAAACTGCTGCTGAAAGCGGACCTGGAATACGACCGCCGCCGGGTGACGGAGCAGGCGGGCGTAGCCTTGCCGGCCGCCGTGAAAGGCGTGATCACCTTGCCGCGCGCCGTCGACCCGCGCAAGCTGATCGGCCCCGACTGGTCGAATTTCGAGGCGCAGACGAAAAATGCGCAATTGCGCGCCGACTACGCCATCACGGATGGCTGGGCCCTGACGGTCGAGGCGGGTCACTCGGAAACGGCGCGCGACCGCCGCCTGGCCATTTTCCGCCTGAACAATGCGGCGGCGCTGGCCACGGGAGCGGGCCGCATCACGGGCAATATGCAGCATCACGTGACGGCGTCGGACTTGCTGCGCGCGGAACTGGCCGGCACTTTCAATACGGGTTTCATTGCCCATGAACTGACCCTGGGCGCCTCGCGCACGGACAAGTCGCAAGACCCTATTTACCAGAGCAATTACACGATCGCCTCGCAAAACCTGTACAACCCCGTGCCCGTGACGAATGTCGTGTTCGGTCCCAAACCGACTTCGCCGACGACGGCCGCGCTGGACACGCGCGACACGGGCCTGTATGCGCTCGACCGCATGCTCTTCAGCCCGCAGTGGCAAAGCGTCATCGGCGTGCGCCGCACCAGCTATCAAAGCGACCAGGGCGCCAGCCACTATGACGTCAGCAAGACGACGCCCATGGTGTCGCTGGTCTACAAGCTGACGCCGGCGATTTCGTTCTACGCCTCGTCGGCGCGGGGCCTGGAAGAGGGCGAGACGGGCCCGACGGGCACCGTCAACCAGAATGTCAAGATGGCGCCTGGCGTGAGCAAACAGAAGGAACTGGGCGCGCGCTGGCTGACGCCGGGCGGCACCCTGGTGTCGGCCGCGCTGTTCGACATCACGCGTCCCGGCTATTACACCAACAGCAGCAATGTGTTCACTTCGGATGGCGAACAGCGCTACCGCGGCCTGGAACTGTCGACCCAGGGCAAGCTGACGCGCCAGCTGTCGTGGCAAACCTCGGCCCAGTTCCTCGACCCGAAATTCGAGCACATCAACGCCGACTACAACGGCAAGGCGCCGGAAAACGCGTCGAAACGCACGGCCAGCGCCTTCCTCGCCTACGCGTTCGACGCCGTGCCTGGCCTGTCCGTCAATGGCGGCGCGTATTACTACAGCGCCCGTCCCGTCAACGACCTGAACCAGGCATTCCTGGGCGGTGTGACCTTGTTCAGCGCCGGCGCCCGCTATGCCAGCACGGTCATGCACAAAGCCGTCGTCTGGCAGTTGAACGTGGAAAATGCGGCCGACAAGCGTTACTGGGCTGGCGCAGGCACGCGTCTGGCGTCCGGTGCGCCGCGCGCCATCAAGCTGAGCATGAAGGTGGACCTGTGATGCGTCTCGTCAAAGCCGCGCTGGCGGCGGCACTGCTGGCAGGCACCTTGCATGTGCAGGCGGCGCAGACCGCACCTGGCAAGCAGGTGCTGCTGGTGGTGCGCCTGGAAGGCAAGAGCCTGCCTTTTGACCAGAAAATCAAGGAACATCTGGAATCGCGCGGCTATGCCGTCACGCTGCACAGCCAGTACGCGCCCGTGTCCGGCGCGCAGGGCAAGGACCTGGTGATCCTGTCGTCGACCATCCGGGGCCGCGACTTGCTGGGTGCCTACCGCAACGTCACGGTGCCCGTGCTGACGTGGGAAAACGATTTGTATGACGACCTGTCGATGACGGGCAAGCGGGCCGGCGTGGACTATGGCACGGTGGAAAAGTCGCGCTATGTGTGGCTGGTCAACGCTCCCCACGCGCTGGCGGGCGGCTTGCCGGCCGGCACGGTAGATATTTATCAAAAGCAAGCCACCATGAGCTGGGGCAAGCCTGGCCTGGGCGCGACGACCATCGCCACCATCTATGGCGAACCGGAAAAAGCTGCCATCTTCGGCTATGAAAAGGGCGCCACCATGGATTACGACAGCCTGGCGCCTGCCCGCCGGGTCAGCTTCTTCCTCGACAATGAAACCTTCACGAATCTGTCGCCGGCCGGCCTGCGCCTGTTCGACGCGGCCGTGGACTGGGCCAGCGATGGCAAATAGCCCATCCTTGCCGCTGGCGGCGCTGATGCTGGCCATGTCCGCATCGGCAGCGGGCGCAGCCGCACTCGACCCCGCCTTGCCCGCCTACGTGCCGCAGCCCGTCAAGGTGCCGGCCACGGCCGGTTACCTGGACCGCAAGACGGGCGCGGCCATGATAGGCGGCGCCGAACACGTGGCTTCCGTCGTTGGCCAGTGGAATGCCCTGTTTGCGGCCAGCCACCCGGGCATCGTCCTGGGGTTTGACGGCAAGGGCACCAGCAGCGCCGTGCCGCTATTGATGCACGACAAGCTGTTGTTCGGCGCCATGGGCCGCGCCATCAATCCCATCGAGCTGGTGCCATACCGCAAGATCGTGGGGCGCGACGCGCTGGAAATCCGCATCGCGCACACGGCGTCCACGCCGGGCGAGCACCTGGCCACGTCCCTGGCCGTGTACGTGAACCGCGCCAATCCCTTGACGCGGCTGACGGCGGCGCAAGTATCGCAAATTTTATCTGTCGGCAATCCAGGCGGCGACTTCAGCCGCTGGGGACAGCTGGGCTTGAGCGGCGAATGGCGCGAGCGCGCGATTCACCCGTACGGCACGGCCGCGTACACGGGCTTTGGCGACTACTTGCAGCGTGAACATTTCCAGGGCAGGGCGCTGGCACTCAATCACGAAGAGCTGGGCAACACGGCCGCCATCACGGGCCGCATCGCGCAAGACCCGGCCGGCATCGGCGTGGCCGCGCTAGCTGTGCAGCACCCGCAGCTGCGCCAGGTGGCCATCGTGGGCGCGGATGGCCGGGCGACGACGGGCACGGACGAGGAAGTGGTGGCGCAACGCTATCCGTACGGCCGCTACGTGTACCTGTACGTGCGCCGCTTGCCGGGCCAGGCCGTCGATCCGCTGGCAAAGGAATACCTGCGCCTGGTGCTGTCGCGCGAAGGACAGGCCATCATCGCCGCGCAGCCGGGCGGCTATCTGCCCCTGACGGCCGCGCAAACCAGGGCTGAACTGGAGAAACTCGAATGACGCCGTTGAACAAGACCGCACTGGCCGCTTGCTGCGTGCTGGTGTCCGCCGTGCAGGCCGCGCCCCTGGCCGTTGATCCCGCGCAAACCTATGTGAACCGTGACGGCACGGTGGCCATCGTCGGCAATGATGGCCTGGAAGAAGTGATGACGCAGTTGAACGCGCTGTTTACGCGCCAGCATCCGCAGGTGCGCTTCAGCCTGCACATGGAAGGCTCGTCGGCCGGCATGCCCGCGCTGACGGCGGGCGCCACGGCGTTTGCGCCGCTGACGCGCGACATGTGGCCGGGCGACCAGGCGGCCTTCCGGCAAGTCTTCGGTTACGACGCCACTCCCGTGCGCATCGGCTACAACGGCCACGGTCCCCGTCCGCCGGCCAAGACGCCGCCCGCCGTGTACGTGCACCGCGACAACCCCTTGGCGGGCTTGACGATGGAACAGCTGGGCCAGGTATTCACGGCAGGCGCACCGGGAGGCGACGCCAACCTGTGGTCGCAGCTGGGCGCGACAGGGGATTGGGCGCCGCGCCGCATCCACGCCTACGGCTTGCGCGACGATGGCGGCTTCGCCACGGGCTTGCGCCATGCGCGTTTCGGCAAGCGTCCGTTTGCCGCCAGGTACGAGGCGCTGGCCTCGCGCGAAGCCGTGATCCGCGCCGTGGCCGCCGACCGCTATGGCATCGCCGTGCTGGGCTGGGTCAATGCGGCGCCCATCTCGGACCAGGTGCGCGTGCTGCCGCTGGCGGCGGCCAAGGGCGCGCCATACTACGGTCCCGACAAGGCCACCGTGCGCGCCGGCAATTACCCGCTGACCATGCCCGTGCAGCTGTACGTGAACCGCGCGCCGGGGAAGGGGCTCGATCCGCTGGTGAAAGCGTACTTGCAGCTGGCCCTGTCGCCGCAGGGACAAGCCATCATTCTGGCCCAGCAAGATAGCGAAGAGGGTTACTTGCCGCTCAGCGAACAGGACTTGCAGGCCGAGATCAAGAAACTGGACGCTTTGTAAAGTTTCTTTGACCACATGGCTGGCTGCAGGGCAGGGCGGCCGCTATAATGCCGCCATGTTTATTCGCCAAGGCCGCGCCGTCGTCGTCCTGTGGATCGCGTGCCTCGCCATCCTCATGGCAGCGCTCGCCCCCACCTTGTCGCGCGCGTTCACGGTCGCCAGCGGCCAGGCCGTCCCCAGCTTCGAGATTTGCTCGGTGGCGGGCGGCATGAACATGCTGCCCGTGAAATTGTCCACGGACACGCCCGATCCCGCCAAGGGCGGCATGCGCATGGGCGATTGCCCGTGCTGCAGCATGCATGCCGACACCCTGGCGATACCGCCCACCTCCCTCGTGCTCGCTTCCGGCGAACTGATCACGGGCTTGCTGCCCGAGTTGTTCTACCAATCCGCCACGCCCCTGTTCGCCTGGACGCCCGTCCAGCCCCGTGGCCCGCCCGCCGCTTTCTGATCTGTCCTTTCCCTGAACGGCCTTGCCTCGCACCCCTCGTGCGCTGGCGCCTGTTCGTCTTGCCCATACAGAAAATGAAAGCAGCACCATGAAACATTTACCGTTATTGATTTCCCTCGCCATCGCCATGCCTGCCGTGGCGCAAACGCGTACCGAAGCCGGCACCACCGTGTTGCCCGAAATGAAAGTCATCGTCACGGCCATAGGCGACGGCTACCGTCCTGCCGCCGACACGGCGTTGATGCTGTCGAGCACCCCCGGCTACAGCGTGGCGGCCGGAGGCGGCGTGTCCGGCTTGCCGGTAGTCAATGGTTTCGCGGATGACCGTATCAAGATCCGCATCGACGGCATGGAACTGACGTCCGCCTGTGCCAATCATATGAATGCGCCGCTGTCCTACATTGATCCGCAACAAGTGCAGCGCATCCGCCTGATCGCGGGCGTGACGCCCGTCAGCGCGGGCGGCGACAGCATCGCCGGCACCATCGAGGTGCAGTCGAACGCGCCCGTGTTCGCCCGGCCCGGCGCAGGCTTGCTGACGCAAGGCAGCTTTGCCGTCTCGGGACGCAGCGTCAACAACAGCGTGGCGACCAGCGTGAATGCGTCGGCCGCCAGCGACACCTTGAGCGTCGGCTACAGCGGCGCTTACACGCGCGGCCACAGCTATGAAGACGGCCGTGGCAACACGGTGCTGGCCAGCATGTTCGAGAGCATCAACCAGTCCATCGTGCTGGCGGCGAAAGGCCAGGGCCAGCAGCTGACCCTGCGCGCCGGCGTGCAGCACATCCCGTACCAGGGTTTTCCCAACCAGTACATGGACATGACGGACAACCACGGCCAGTTCGCCAATCTCGCTTACAAGGGCGAATTCGGCTGGGGCGTGCTGGACGCGCGCGCCTACTGGCAGCAGACGGACCATGAGATGGGCTTCTTCAGCAGCGAGCGCAAGGGCTCGATGCCGATGCTTACGCATGGACGCAACACGGGCTATGCGCTGATGGCCAGCTTGCCGACGGCTGCCGGCGAGTTGCGCCTGGGCCAGGAGTGGCACGGCTTCCGCCTCGACGACTACTGGCCGGCCGTGCCCGGCTCCATGATGATGGGTCCGCGCACCTACCTGAACATCAATGACGGCAAGCGCGACCGCACCGTGCTGTTTGGCGAACTGGAAACGCGCCACGATGCGCGCTGGACCAGCGTGCTGGGCGTGCGCGGCGAATCCGTGCGCATGGACACGGGCGACGTGCAATCGTACGGCACCAACATGATGAACATGCCGGACCTGATGGCCGCGAAGGCTTTCAATGCGCGCAGCCGCAGCCAGCGCGACACGAATATCGATGCCTCGGCGCAAGCCACCTTCACGCCCGATGCGGCCAGCAGCTATGAATTCGCGCTGGCGCGCAAGGTACGCTCGCCCAATCTGTACGAGCGTTATTCCTGGGGCCGCGGTTCGATGGCCATGACCATGACCAACTGGTTTGGCGATGGCAATGGCTATGTGGGCAATATCGACCTCAAGCCGGAGACGGCTTACACGGCAGCATTGACGGCCGACTGGCATGGCGGTGGCGAGGAGGGCTGGTTCGTGCGCGTCAACCCCTATTACAGCAAGGTCGACAATTACATCGATGTCGACGTGCTGGCGTCTTTCCATCCGTACATGAAAATGGGCGCGAATGGCAACTTGCTGCGCTTTGCCAACCACGACGCCAAGCTGTACGGCGCCAATGTGGCGTGGCAACTGCCGCTGGCCAGCAGTGCCCGCTGGGGCCGTTTCATGGCGACGGGCAATGCCGCTTATACGCGGGGCAAGCGCAGCGATGGCGGCGACCTGTACCGCATGATACCGTTCAACGCCTTGCTGGCCGTCGAGCACAAGCTGGGCGCCTGGAGCAACCGCATCGAAACGAAGATCGTGGCCCGCAAGGACAAGGTCGATGCGCGCCGCTTCGAACCGGAAACGGGCGGCTATGCCCTCGTCAACCTGCGCAGCAGCGTGGCGCTGGGCAAGATGGCGAGCCTGAGCGCGGGCGTGAGTAACCTGTTCAACCGCGCCTACGCGGACCCGCTGGGCGGCGTGTACCTGTCGGGCTTGAAGGCGAACGGCGGCGCGCTGCAAGCCTTGCCGGCCGAGGGCCGGTCGATTGATCTGGGGCTGCAGCTGAAGTTCTAACAGCAATGGCGCCTTCCCGTTGCCGACGCGGGAGGGGAAGGCGTCTGCCGTATGCGCCGCATCGGCGCTGGCCAGGTGCTTGTGACAATGTGCGCATGTTTCTTCTTGGTAATTTGTTATGCTGCATGGCGTCCGGTTTTCGGCGTTTGCCGCACAGGCGGGCGATGGCGAGGCTTGCGGGGGTGGTCGGAAGTGGGTGCCGTGCCGCTAAAGCCGTAAGGGGATTACTTTTCCTGGTTAATTCATCGTCGTCCTGCTACTCCCGTTCGTGCCATCGGAAACCTGTGAAATATCAAAAAATACTCGGCGAAGATGCCACCGCCATCGTGCTGTCCCTGAGCGTTGTTGCATATGTGGCATCCCTGTTTTTAACGGCAATCGTGGACTCCCACGAAGTCTTGCTGGGCGGGGGCGTGTTATTGCTCGGCTGGCTAGGGCCGCTGGCCGGCAGTTTTGCCTGGTTTGCCAATCCGCTGCTTATTTTTGCCATGTATTTTTCGAAAGAGAAGCCCAGTGCCGCGATGCTGGCCGTTTTTTTTGGCTTTGTGCTGGCACTGACCACCTTTGGCATTAAAGAAATTCCTAGTGATAATGGTTCTTACGCGGTGCTGGGATTCGGCGCCGGATGCTATCTGTGGCTGGCCTGTTTTCCAGCCGTGTTTATTGCATCGTTCTTGAGCAGCAGAAAATCCAGGGCGCTTGCTCCTGGAAAATAGCCTTGTTTTTCTGTTGCGGCATCACAGGTGACCTCCCGTCACCTGTTGGCTGATCAACCATCCTTTGCCAGCAGCGCCCGGATGCGGTCTAATCATGGCTTGTTCCTTCACGAGGTTGCCATGTTGCCCACTTCCGCCATCGCCGCGCTGTGCGAAAAATTTCCCCTGATTACAGAACTGATGGCCTTGCAGCCCTTGAGCTGGTTCAATCCCCGCATTGCGCCGGCGGCCGAGGCCTTGCACGACGTGGGCTTGACGGCGGACGATGTGGCGCAGGCCAGCGCGCGCCTGGCGCGCTTTGCGCCATATCTGGCCAAGGCGTTTCCGGAAACGCAGGCCAGCGGCGGCGTCATCGAGTCGCCCGTCGTGCCGCTGCCCGCCATGCAGGCGGCGCTGGGTTTGGCGTCAGGCATGACGAGCGGTCAGCTATGGCTCAAGCAGGATAGCCATTTGCCCATTTCCGGTTCCATCAAGGCGCGCGGCGGCATCTATGAAGTGCTGAAGCATGCGGAAATGCTGGCGCTCGACGCCGGCTTGCTGAAGGAGGGCGATGATTACGGCGTGCTGGCCAGCGACGCCGTGCGCGCCTTCTTTGGCCAGTATGCGATCGCCGTCGGCTCCACGGGCAATCTGGGCTTGTCGATCGGCATCATGAGCGCGCGCCTGGGCTTTCGCGCCACCGTGCACATGTCCGCCGACGCGCGGCAATGGAAGAAGGACAAGTTGCGCAGCCACGGCGTCACCGTCGTCGAATACGCGACCGACTACAGCGTGGCCGTGGAAGCGGGGCGCAGGCAGGCGGAGAACGACCCGACCTGCCACTTCGTCGACGATGAAAACTCGCACGACCTGTTTCTCGGCTACGCGGTGGCGGGCCAGCGCCTGAAAGCCCAGTTCGCCGCAAGCGGCGTCGCGGTCGATGCGGCCCACCCCCTGTTCGTGTACTTGCCGTGCGGCGTGGGCGGCGGCCCCGGCGGGGTGGCCTTCGGCTTGAAACTGGCCTTTGGCGATGCCGTTCACTGCGTCTTCGTCGAACCGACCCACTCGCCGTGCATGCTGCTGGGCGTGCACACGGGCTTGCACGAGGGAATCAGCGTGCAGGAAATCGGTATCGACAATGTCACGGCCGCCGATGGCCTGGCCGTGGGACGCCCGTCCGGTTTCGTCGGACGCGCCATGCAGCGGCTGATCGACGGCTACGCCACCGTCAGCGATGAAGGACTGTACCGCTTGCTGGCGACGCTTGAGCAAACGCAAGGCTTGCGTTTGGAACCGTCCGCCGTGGCCGGTTTCGCCGGCATCCAGCCCGTCCTGGCCGCGCCGCAATACCAGCAGCACCTGGAAACGGCCACGCATCTGGTGTGGGGCACGGGCGGCAGCATGGTGCCGGAGCAGGAGATGACCGCCTACGTGGCGCGCGGCCGCGCCTTGCTGGCGGCCGGAGCCGCTTGATGCCGGCCGGCGCGCCGATCAGGGCCACGCTTGGGGTCACGCTCACGGCCAGCCAGTTCGCCAACCTGCACACCTTTCTCGTGGCGGCGCGCCATGCCAGTTTCGCGCTGGCCGCGCAGGAACTGGCGCTCACGCCCAGCGCCGTCAGCCACCGCATCGCGCGGCTGGAAGCGGGGCTGGGTCTGCGCTTGTTCGAACGCCTGACGCGCCAGGTCAGACTGACGCAAGACGGCGAGCGCATCTTCGCGGCCCTGCAAACGGGCTGGGACAGCCTGCATGCGGCCCTTGCCGGCGGCGATGCGCTGGCGGGCAGCGTCACCGTGCATGCGCGCCCGTCGGTCGCGCAATGCTGGCTGGTGCGGCGCCTGGCGGGCTTCGCTGCACAGTATCCGGACGTGTCGATCGACTTGCGTGTGGGCAATGACGCCGTCGACTTTCGCGCCGGCCAGGTCGACCTGGCCTTGCACTATGGCGACGGCCACTTTCCCGGCCTCGTATCGCGCAAGCTGATGGATGAATGGCTGGCGCCCGTCTGCAGCCCGCAGTATGCGCGCGAGCACGGCTTGCTCGATGCGCCACACAACTTGCCTGGCGCGACGGTGCTGCACGACACCCTGGCCTGGCCCGCCTGCGCGCCCGATGCCGAGTGGCGCCTGTGGCTGGACGGGCAGGCATCCGGCGTGAACTTGCCCGCGCGCAGCCTGCGCTTCGACCGCGCCGACCTGTGCGCGCAGGCGGCCATCCACCACGCGGGCGTGGCCATGGGCCGGCGCCAGCTGGTGCAGCCGTGGCTGGTCAGCGGCCAGCTGATCCTGCCGTTTGGCGGATTCAACTTGGCCAGCCCGCAGGCGTATTACCTCGTGCACGCCGCGCGCACACCGCTGCCAGCCAGAGTGCAGGCGCTGTCCGACTGGCTCGTGGGGCAGGCAATTTGATACACTGCGCGCCTTGTTGAAGAACCTGCCCGGAAGAACCGCCATGCCACTGCCCCCATCGACCTCCACCGCGCCAGCGGAATTGCGCACGTTTGCGCTCGCTTGCCTGCTCGAACCGGACCCGGCGACGAAGGTGGCGATGGTGGCGGCCATGGCCGCAGCCGGGCTGGCGCTGGACGTCAAGGCGCCGCTGGCGCCATCCGGCGCCGTGCCGGGCCGGCCCGCGCGTCCGGAACTGGTGCCGCCGCGCCTGGTGGGACGGCGCTCGATGATCACGCCGGAAGGACGCGCCATGCTCGTTCACGCTTTGGCGCACATCGAATTCAATGCGATGAACCTGGCACTCGACGCCTTGTGGCGCTTCCCTGATTTGCCGGCCGAGTACTACACGGACTGGCTGCGCGTGGCGAAAGAGGAAGCGACGCATTTCGCCATGCTGCAGGCGCACCTGCAGGTGCTGGGCCACACGTATGGCGACTTTCCCGGCCACGACAGCCTGTGGGAAATGGTCGACAAGACGCGCGGCGACGTGCTGGCGCGCATGGCGCTGGTGCCGCGGACCCTGGAAGCACGGGGCCTGGACGCGATTCCGCCGCTGCGCGCCAAGCTGGCGCAGGCGGGCGACATGGCCGCCGCCGCCATCCTCGACATCATCCTGCGCGATGAAGTGGGGCACGTCGAGATCGGCAACCGCTGGTACGGCTACCTGTGCGATCAGCGGGGGCTGGAATTGCGCGCCACCTATGCCGAGCTGGCGTTGCGCTACGAAGCGCCCACCCTGCGCGGCCCGTTCAACCTGGAAGCGCGGCGCCGGGCGGGGTTTTCGGAGCTGGAACTGTCCGACTTGCCTGCCTGAACACGTCCGGGCCGCAGCTCGGCTGTTCAAGGATGGGCCGTCATGCTCAGATGCCAGTGGTGCAAGTGGGACGGGTCGATGCTCACCTTGAGGGGTTTGGTCCACACCGGCACGCCCGGTATCCGCGCGTGCGGCGGGCTGGCGAAACAGCCGTCGATGAGGGCCAGCTTGATGAAGCGGTGGCCGATGTAGACGACGCGCGTGCTGGCGGCGCCCGCTTCCAGGGTCAGCATGGCCCGGTTGGCCGTGATCCACGCGCCCAGCCTGGCCAGTTTCGGCTTTTTCGGCAAGCCGGCCGCCACTTCCGCTTCCGCATCGTTGATCAGCTGCAAAATGGCGGCGCCATTGCCCAGGCCGCCCAGCTCGTCCGAGTAGCCGCCCGCGCCATCCGCGTAGCGCATGTCGATCTGCTGCCCATCGCTGTGGCCGTCGTGGTCGAGGATGGAGCGGCCTGACGCCTCCTGTGTCACGTGCTGGCCGCTGATATCGTTGAAACGGTAGGGTTTTCCCGCCAGCCAGGCGATGGTCAGGCGCGTGGCCCACGAGTCGCCGCCGTCATCGCGCGGCCCGTAGCGCCGCTTCGCCAGCGCCGCTTCGTTGTGGGCAAGATACAGCGGGATGAACGCCGTGTCGCCCTTGAGCTCCACCTGCCCCCCTTCCGCGGGGTCCGACACGGCGTTGGCATTGCCGACGCGTCCCTTCATGCGGACGGTGAGCACGGCTTTCCTGTCGATTTTCGGCCCCGGGAAGTCGGGCAGCTTCAGGCGCGGGAAGGTGATCCTGTCCTTGCCGCGGATGTTGGCCTGGTCGAGCAGATTGACCGTGCTGAAGGCGGGGTTGGCGCCATCGGCCGACATGCCGATATTCACTTCGGTCAAGTTGACCCGCTCCGGCGAATAGCGCACTTCCAGGGAGATGGTGTGCCGGTCGGGCGTGTTCTGCGGCACGGACACGTAGGGGCCGGGGAGGTTGTGCGTGAGATTGCGCGGCTGCAGCACGGGATGCAGGTCCGCATTGATGGGGAACAAGCGCGCCCGCGTGATCTTCAAGCCCTTGCAGGCCAGGCTCAGTTCCACCGTGGTGAGCGTGGCCAGCAGGCTGTCGCCGATATTCGTGGCGCTGACGGCGCCCGTGATGACGAGCGGCCCCGCCCTGGTTTGCTGGCTGACATCCACGCATTCCGTCCTGACGGTAGTACCCTGCGTGAAGTGCGACTGGTTGACGGCGCCCATGCTTGCCAGGTCGACGCCCGGCAAGCCGACCACGACGTAGGACCAGGTGTCGTTGTACTGGCTTTGCTGGGTCGTGTAGGTGGGATATTCCGCCGTCCTGACGGTGATTTTTACGCCCACGTCCTGCGTGCCTTTCGGTACCGTGTAGCTGAAGGGACGCACGACGGTCTGGTTTTGCGGGCCGGCCGTGGCGGTGAAGGACTGGGTGTTGTCCTCGTCCTGCGGCGTGGCCGGCGCCGGCGCGGCCATGGCCTGCGCCGCTTGCCGCACCGGCGGCGCGGCGCCATCCTGCGTCACGGCTGCGGCGGTCCATGGCGCCGTCGCCGCCTGCAAGCCGGGGCCGGCGGCATACGGGTAGGTGATGTTGACGTTGACGATGGTGCTGGTGGGGAAGATGGCCGTGCTGATGCCGACGACATTCGGATGGTCGAGGTCGTTCAGGGTCAGCTGGTAGGTGTCGGGAATGACGCCGTCGAAATGGAAGGCGCCCGCTGCGTCGATCACGGCCACGCGGCGCAGGTGGAAGTTATAGCCAGTGAGCAAGATTTTCTTGCCGGCCAGGCCGCTGGCGTTGCCGCCTGCCGGCGTGCGCATCTGGCCCTGCAGCACGGTGGCGGCCTTGATGACGGTGAGCGCGTACGACACGGCAAATTCGCCATCCTGCGTGACAAAATTCAGGTGCAGCTGCAGCGCGCCGGCCGGCAGCACGTTCAGCAGTTGCTGCATGGCCGTGGCGCTGATGCTGAAGCTGCCCGTGTCCGCATGAAAGACCCAGTAGGAATGGATGGCCACCGTCGCGCCGCTCTGCGCCGCCAGGAAGCCGCCGCTGTCGTTGCGCAGGTTCATCGGCGCCACGCCCTCGAGGCGGAAGGAGAGGCCGCCGGGCTGCAGCGTATTGTTCTGCCCCAGGCCGCCGATGGCCAGCTTCGGCGGCGCGGGCGGCAGCGAGCCGTTCTCGAGCGGCTCGACATACACTTGCAGGGCGGTCGGCAGCTCGCTCTGGATCAGCAGCTCGAGGGTGGTGACGATGTTGCCCTTGGTGACAAAAAACTGCGCGTGCTGGTCTTCGCCCGTGTCGCCCGGGGTGGAAAAGCGCAGGCTGCCATCTTTCAGCAGCACGTCCGTCACGGCGCCGCTGACCGCGACCTTGTCGGCGCCGGCGGGAAAGCCCAGTTCGGCCAGCGGCAGGCTGACCACCTGTGCCGGTCGCACGGGGTCGAGCGCCACGCTGGCGCCGGACGTGATGTTCCACGCCAGGCCGCCAAGCTCGAATGGACGCGTGCGGTCGATGCGCAGGGTGATGGTGTCGTCGGGAGTGACCGTCGCGCCCGCGTCCATGCCGCCGGCCAGCACGCTGTCGTCCACGATGCTGGCGCCGGCGGGCACGCTGGCCAGGACGGCGCGCACGTTGCTTGCCGCTTCGCTGCCATTGTTGCGGATGCTGATGCGGAACGTGTATTCGTAGATGCGGCGGTTGATGCGCTGTTCGCCCACCTTGCGCAGTGCCGTCACCGTGAAGGGGCCGGCAGCCTGGCCGGCGTCCGCGCTGGCCTCCAGAGGCGCAGCCGTGTCCGGCCCCAGCGTATCCGCATCCGCCGCCAGCATGACTTTCGGCGTAGGCGGCTGCGTCGGATCGTTCGAACCGCCGCACGCGCACAGGCTCAGCGCCAGCAATGAGGCCAGCGCGGCGGCGGCCAGCTGCCGGCGCCGCAGGCACAGCATGGCCAGCACGCCGGCCAGCAGCAGCCAGGGCGTGGAGGGCAGGGTGATGGCGGCCGGCTGCGTGCTGCCGGAGTCGAGTTCGATGAAGGAAACGGGGTCGAGGATGGAAAACGGCTGGGCGCCGGGGCTGCCCGCGCCCAGGTAGTCGAAGGTGACGGAAAAGCCCGTGGCCGTGGCGCCGGGATTGATGCCGCCGGCCAGCGCCAGCGCGTCGAGGTAGCCGCTGGCGGGGATGGCGGGATCGGGCTGCACCAGCAGCACGTCCCAGCCGGGCGCCGTGGAAACGTTGTGCAGGTTGGCGTACTGGCCCACGTTGAAGAACAAGGTGAATTCCCCGATGGGCACGCCCAGGGTGGTATTGCTGACGGTATAGTCGTAGCGCCACTGCGTGCCACCCAGCGCGGTTGCCGTGTAGCCGATGTGGGTGGCGTGCGCGGCGGACATGGCGCACAGCAGCAGCGCCAGCAGCGCCTGTTTGATAAAACCCATGATCGTTCCCCCGTTGACTGGCGCCAAGCGTGCCCAGGCAAGAGGTCAAGCAGGAAGCGTTCCCGTACAAAATATGCTGTAAAAACAAGGGCTTGGTTGAGGCGGGGTGGCGCCGGTGTCAAATCCGCCGACACGGATTTTTATGGCTGAGCCTGTCAGCGCTATCCTACTTATCTTGTCGAAACTGTCTGATTGTATGCCTTGCGGAAACACGCGATGATGATGTTCATGCTGCAACAGCCAACCAGTCCGACGGAGTATGCGATGCAAAAGCCAGTCCAGTCCATCCACGTGAACAAGCCGTTCCTGCTGATCTGCCTGTTTACTTTCTCGACCCTGGCGGCCACCTTGATGAATACGGACGAGGCGCGGACGGACGATGCCGCCCCGGCGCCCGTGGCGCGCGATGCAGGCCACGGCGCCTTGCCCGTCTGCCGCAGCGACGCCCTCACACTGTCGGCCCAGTGCCAGCCCCAGCCGGCCCGCCAGGCTTGATGGGGTCAGGCCTGCAGCCGCTGCTGCAGCAAGGCCAGCACGGCCGCTTCTTCCGGCGCCAGCGCCTGTAAGCCATCCTGTAATTGCTGCCGCGCCCGCGCGCGCATGCCTTCCCATAAGCTGCCATCCAGATACGATTCCAGCACGGCCGGGTGCACATAGCACTTGCGGCAGATCGTCGGCGTGTTGCCCAGTTTTTTTGCCACCGACTCGATCGCCTGCACGATGTTTTTCTTCGCTTGCGCCTCGGAATCAACCTGTTCGAACGCCTGCAGGGCCAGCGCGGCCAGTAGGGTGCCGGACCAGGTGCGGAAATCCTTGGCCGTGTAGTCTTCGCCCGTCACTTCGCGCAGGTAATCGTTGACGTCGCCCGAATCGACGCCGTGGCGCGCGCCATCTTCATCGATATATTGAAACAGTTCCTGCCCCGGTAGCTCGCGCATGCGCTGCAGCACCCTGGCCAGGCGCCGGTCGCTCAGGCGGATATCGTGGCGCACGCCGCTCTTGCCCTTGAAGCGGAAGGCCACGGCGCTGCCGTCGAGCTGCACGTGGCGCGTGCGCAGGGTCGTCAGGCCAAATGATTTATTGGTGCGCGCATATTCTTCGTTGCCGATGCGCATCATCGTCAATTCCAGCAAGTGCACGATGGTGGCCAGCACTTTTTCACGGGGCAAGCCGGGCAGCTGCATGCCGCGCGCGACGGCGGCGCGGATGGCGGGCAGGGCGCGGCCAAAGCTGAGCATGCGCTCGTACTTCACTTCATCGCGCACCTGGCGCCAGCGCGCATGGTAGCGGTATTGCTTGCGGCCCCGCGCATCGCGCCCCGTCGCCTGCAGGTGTCCCGTCGCGTGCGGGCAGATCCACACGTCCGTCCAGGCGGGCGGTATGGCCAGTGCCTTGATGCGCGTCAAGGCGGCGGCATCGCGCAGGAACTGGCCGTCCCCGTCGCGGTAGCGGAATTTGCCGGGCTTGCCCAGGCGGGCGATGCCGCGCTGGTGGTCGCCCGTGTAGCGCAGGCCGGCGGCGCGGGCCGTGGTGGTGGCGGATATTTCCATGACGCTAGCTTACCTTGCACGCCGCGCGCCCGGCGCGCCGTTATGCTAAGGTGCGCATTCGTAACGCCGTGCGCGGCAGACAGGAGCAGCAGATGTTTGGCAGAAAAAAGAATCTGGAAGAAGACCACGCCCCCCAGGCCGACAAGCAGTATGAAAAGAAATACACGGATGACAGCTTCTGGGACAAGGTCGTCAAGTTTGCCAGGACGGCGGGGCGCGAAGTCATCGAAAAAGCCCTGTGGCTGTACTACGCGGCGCAGCAGCCGAACACCCCCCTGTGGGCCAAGACGGCCATCTACGGCGCGCTCGGCTATTTCATTTCGCCCATCGACGCGATTCCCGACATCACGCCCGTCGTCGGCTATGCGGATGACCTGGCCGTGCTGGCGGCGGCCGTCGCCACGGTCGCCACCTACATCACGGCCGACGTCAAGGAACGGGCCGCCGAGAAACTGCGCGGCTGGTTCGGCGCCTAGGCTTTCTTTGCCGCCGGCGCGCCGCTGCCGCCATGGGCCAGCAGGCGCAGCACGACTTCTTTCTGGAATGAACGAAATTCCTTGTCCGCGCTGACGTTGGCAAAGGCCAGCACGGCCGTCTTGCTGGCACGGTCGACGCAGACGACGGACGCGGCGCCCGGGTCGCCGCCGCTGTGCGTGGCCAGCGGCTTGCCGTCGACGTCGCGCAGCAGCCACACCAAGGCCTGGCGCACGGATGAATCGGCGGGCACGACGGGGGCCGCTTGCGGGGCGAAAAACAGTTGCAGGGTGGCGTCCTGCAGGTAGCGGTGGCCATCGACCCGGCCGCCATTGCTGAAAATGGCCAGGAAGCGGGCGAAGTCATGCGCCGAGCTGCGCAGCAGTCCGGCCGGCCAGTCCGGATAGCCGACGGGCGGCAGCACTTGCAGGCCCGGCTCCTTGTGCACATACGGCTGGGCGACGACGGCGCGCCGCGGCAAGCCGGCCAGGCTCCACGCCGTATGGTCCATGCCCAGCGGTTCGAACAGGTGCTCGTGCGTAAAGGCGTCGAGGCCATCGGGATTCAAGCGGCCCACCAGATAGCCGAGCAGGGCGATGCCGACATTGCTGTAGCGCCATTCCGTGCCGGGCCGTGCCGCAAACGACACATCCGCGTCGTACCAGGCGCCGCCGCGCGACAGATAGCCCTTGACGAAGTCGCGCAGCGGTAATCGCGGGTCGCCCTGCACGGCAAACGCCGTCGTCTTTTCGTACACGGCGTCGGAAATGCCCGAGGTGTGGCTGAGCAGATGGCGAAAGGTGATGGGCACGTCGGGAAACTTCGGGTGCATGAGCGGGAAGTCCAGGTAGGCCGCCACCTTGTCGTCCAGCTGGAAGGCGCCCTGTTCCAGCAGCATCATGACGGCCGCGGCCGTGACAAGCTTGCTGACGGACGCGACATGGAACACCGTGCTGGCATCGGCCTTCTTGCCGGCCTGGATGTCGGCCCAGCCATAGCCGCGCGCGAAGATGGTCTGTTCGCCGCGCACCACGGCCACGCCCATGCCCGGCGTTTCCGTGCGGGCCAGTCCATCGCGCATGAAGCCGTCAAATTCCGTTTCCCACGCCAGCCTGGCCGGATCGGTGGCGCAGCCCGTTTGCAGCAGGGCCAGTGAGACGCCCAGTCCCAGCACGCTTCGTCGTTTCATTGATTCTCTCTTTTGCCATTTTTAATTATCTTAACAACATTTCCGCCCGACATAGGGGCGATTGACAAAACATTGCTTTGAACCAATGACAAAGTGGGCCGACTGGTGCCTATTTGCGCCAATAGCGTTCCAGCAGGGGCTTGACCGTTAAGCCGTGCGCGACGATGGACAGGATGACGACGACCAGGGTGATGTCGGCCAGGTCGCGCGCCAGCCCGCGCGGCAAGCCATGCGCGATGGCATAGCTGAGGTAGTACAGCGAGCCGATGCCGCGCACGCCGAACCAGGCGGCCAGCCCGCGCAGGCGCACGCTGGTGCCCGAAGCGAGCAAGCCGAGCATCACGCTGGCCGGGCGCGCCACCAGCAGCAGGAACAGCGCCACGCTCCACGCCTGCCAGCGCCAGGCGGCGGCCGTGACGGCGCCGCCCAGCAACAGCACCAGGGTCAGTTCGGACAGGCGTTCCAGGTGTTCCTTGAAGACGAGCGATTCGCCGCTGACGGTCAGCGTCACCTCGCCGTCGTGCGGCCTGGCGGCGGACGCGGCGTGGGTTTCCCGCGCTTGCAGCAAGCCTTGCCGGTCTTTCGGCGCGCCGGCCAGCCGCAGTTCCGTCTGGCGCAGGGCCACGCCGGCAAAGAACACGGCCAAGAAGCCCCACGCGTGCAGCCAGGTGGCCACGCCGTACACGCAGGCGATCAAGCCCAGGGCCGCCAGGTCGTCCAGCATCGCGTGTTTCGGTTCCTTGGCGCGCACTTGCCAGGCCAGCCAGGCCAGCAGCGCGCCGCCGGCCGCACCCAGGGCGATGGCGCCCGCGCTGGCCCAGAGCAAATCGCGCCACAGCCAGGTGGCGCCATGGGGACCCAGCTCATGCAAGCCCAGCAAACCGAGGCCCAGCATGACGAAAGGAAAGCCGCTGCCATCGTTCATGCCCGCTTCGCTGGTCAGGATGAAGCGCAATTGCTCGCTGTCGCCCGCATGGCGCAGCTGCACGTCCGTGGCCAGCACGGGATCGGTGGGCGCGAGGATGGCGCCCAGCAGCACGCCCGCGCCCAGGGGCAGGCCCAGCACCAGGCATGCAAAGGCCGCCACCAGGGCCACGGAAATGGCCATCGATAGCCACGCCAGGCGCAGCGACGGCAGCCAGCGCGCCAGGCTGAACGGCACGGGCATCTTGACGCCGGCGGAAAACAGGGAGATGAGGACGGCGATTTCCGTCAGGGTTTCCAGCAGGGGCGCCTGCCGCACCAGGTCGAAGGCAAACAGGCCGAGGAACATGGGGCCCAGCAGCAGGCCCACGCCCAGGTAAGCCATGGCCGAGGTCAAGGGCAGGCGCGCGATGCCGTCGGCGCCCAGGCCACGCGCCAGCATCAGGCAGCCGATCAGGATGAACCAGGCGGTGGTGCTCATGCGTCTTATTCTAGCGGCGCGCGGGGAAGGGCAGCGCGCCGCAGGTTTTTCAAGCCTTGTGCTGCGCCTTGTACAGCGACACGCTGTCGTTCTGCGCCTGCATGGCGTGCAGCTCGATGGGGTCGTGCGTGGAGCGCAAGCGGGGCAAGCCGTGCGGATAATTAGCCGTGATAAAGGCCAGCATCTGCTCGCGCACGATGCAGCGCAGCTCGAAAGCGAGGCCCGAATCTGCCGCACTGACGAGGAAGCGCACGCGCACGGCCCGCTCGTTCGAATCCGTCGCCTGCACGGTGCAGACGCGGCCATCCCATTGCGCGGCGGACTCGCAGATGCGCGTCAGTTCCGCGCGCAGCGGTTCGAGCGGGATGCTGAAATCGAGCCACAGGAACACCGTGCCCAGCAGGGTGGACGAGCTGTGCGTCCAGTTCTCGAACGGATTTTCTATGAACCATTGCAGCGGCACGATCAGGCGGCGCTCGTCCCACACGCGCACGACCACATACGTGCCCTTGATTTCCTCGACCTTGCCCCATTCGCCATTGACGATCAGCACGTCGTCGATGCGGATGGGTTGCGAAAACGCAATTTGCAGCCCAGCAATGAAATTGCCGAGCACGGGACGGGCGGCGATACCGGCCACCAGGCCCGCCACGCCGGCCGACGCGAGCAGGCTGGCGCCGATCTGCCGCGCGCCGGGCAAGGTCAGCAGCACGAAGGCCAGGCCCAGGATGACGACGATGGCGTGCGCGCTGCGCGTGAGCACGCGGGCTTGCGTGATCAGGCGGCGCGCGCGCAGGTTGTCGGCCACGTCGACGGGGTTGACTTCGGAAATCGTGATGGACAGGGCCTGGATGCATTGCATGGCCAGCCAGGTCAGCGCGATGATCAGCGCCACGCTGGCGAGATGCGACATGGCCAGCAAGCCCGGCGTGTCGTCGGGCGCGCCGGCCAGCACCATGCGCAGGCCGAAGACGATCACGCACAGCTGGCTGGCGCGGAAGGCCACGCGCGTGGCGTTGGTGGTGAACGGGCGGCCATTGGCCAGCCTTTTCAGTAAACCAATGCCGGCCCGGTGCACGCCGATGGCGACCACCGTGACGAGCAGGGCGGAAACGAGCACGGTCAGCGCCGAGCGCAGCGGGCCTCCCATCAGCGAGTGGAACGTGCTGAGATCCATAGGCGAAAACTCCTTGTTTTTAGTGAAATGGATGTCGGAAGCGGTATTTTACGGGCAGATGGCGTAACGGGGGCGTGCGTTGCCGTACGGATAAGACCTGCGTCAAGGTGGATACTGGAAGAAATTGCTGCGCTGCGCCATGCCACGTTGACGTTTCGCTACGGAAAGCAAACGGGCGTCGCCGCAGTGGAAACATAGTCATACTTGCCATGCTTTTTGTTTTTGCAAAGGAAAACGATGATAGTACGATCACTCCGAATGTCCTTGCGCTTCATCCTGCCACTGGCCCTGGTGCTGGGATTGTTTGCTTATATCGTGGTACCCCTGCTCGACAACATCACCCTGCGCTGGTATGTGCGCGACCTCGACAGCCGGGCAGAATTGCTCGCTGGAACCCTCCGGCCCTCGCTCACCGAATACCTGCCAGCGCAAGACGCCACGCGCGTCAAAGAACTGTTCCAGGGCGCCACGCGCGACGAACGCCTGATCGCCATCGGCTTTTGCGACAATGCAGGCCACTTGCTGTACCAGTCCGCGCAATACCCAAGCTCCATCGGCTGCTGGAGCACGCCTCCCACGGGCGGCCTGTACAAATCCCTGGCGCAATTGCCGCAAGGCCAAGTCCACCTCAGCGAAACCCCCGTCATGCAGGATGCGTCCCAGCTGGGACGGCTGGTGCTGGTGCAGGACATGAGCTTTGTCGAGCGCCGCAATACGGATACCAAGCGTTTCATCTTTGCCTTCCTGGCCGTGCTGGCCGTACTGATTTCCCTGATGACCGTGTTCGTGGCCCATTTGAGCTGGCGCGGCTGGCTGTCGGCCGTGAAAGATATTCTGCGGGGCGAATTGTTACCGAAAAGTAATGGGGCCGTGGACGCCGCCGCTCCCGCCGCCGCGCCCGCGCCGCCGCCGGAAATGCAGCCGCTGATCGGCGATTTGCGCGAATTGCTGCAGGAATACCATCTGGAACGCCAGGGCGACAACGGCTGGTCGTCCGACTGGACGCCGGACAAGCTGCGCGCCTTGCTGGAAGCCGATTTGCAGGGAGATCAAGTGCTGGTCGTGTCGAACCGCGAGCCGTATATCCACACGAAAACGGACGATGGCAGCGGCGGCATACGCGTGCAGCGCCCGGCCAGCGGCCTGGTGACGGCCGTGGAAGCCGTGATGCGCGCCTGTTCCGGCACGTGGATCGCGCATGGCGCCGGTTCCGCCGACCGCGAGACGGTGGATAAACTCGACCATGTTCCCGTGCCGCCCGACAATCCCAGCTATACCTTGCGCCGCGTATGGCTGACGGAAGAGGAAGAGCAGGGCTATTATTATGGTTTCGCCAATGAGGGCATGTGGCCGCTGTGCCATATTGCCCACGTGCGCCCCGTGTTCCGCTCGTCCGACTGGGAGCAATACGTGAAGGTCAACCGCCGCTTCGCCGACGCCGTGATCGCCGAAGCGAAGACGGACAATCCTGTCGTGCTGGTGCAGGATTACCACTTTGCCTTGCTGCCGCGCATGGTGCGTGAAGCCTTGCCGAAGGCGACGATCATCACGTTCTGGCATATCCCCTGGCCGAATTCCGAATCGTTCGGCATTTGCCCCTGGCGCGAAGAAATCCTCGACGGCTTGCTGGGCAGCACCATCCTCGGCTTCCACACGCCATTCCACCGCAAGAATTTCCTCGAAACGGTGGACCGCTACCTGGAAACCCGCATCGAGCCGGAAGCGTCGACCATTTCGTATGGCGGCGAGATGACGCAGGTCGAGGATTACCCGATTTCCATCGCCTGGCCCGAGGACGACCCGGCGCAGCCCGACGTGGCCACCTGCCGCGCACAGATCCGCAGCGAGCTGGGCGTGGCCCAAGACCACTTGCTGGGCATCGGCGTGGACCGCCTCGATTACACGAAAGGCATCGTCGAGCGTTTCCAGGCCGTCGAGCGCATGCTGGAACAGCAGCCTGGCATGGTGGGCAATTTTACTTTTGTGCAAATCGCCGCCCCCAGCCGCGCTTCGCTTGATGAATATCAAAGTTTTGACGCCAGGGTGCGCAAGATGGTCGAACGCATCAACCGCCGTTTCGGCAGCGGAGATTATGTGCCCATCCTGCTGAAAGCCGAGCACCACGGCCAGGACGATTTGCAGCGCTATTTCCGCGCCTCGGAAGTGTGCATGGTGACAAGCTTGCATGACGGCATGAATCTGGTGGCCAAGGAATTCATCGCCGCGCGCGACGACGAGCTGGGCGTACTTGTTTTAAGTCAATTCACGGGCGCGGCACGGGAGCTGCACGAAGCGCTGATCATCAACCCGTATCACATCGAGCAGGGCGCGGACGCCCTGTACCGCGCCCTCGTGATGCCGCCCGTGGAACAGCGCGAGCGCATGAAGAGCATGCGGGCCCGCGTGAAACATTTCAATGTGTACCGCTGGGCCGGGCGCATGCTGCTGGACGCGGCCCGTTTGCGCCAGCGCGACAAGGTCATGACCAAGATCGATGCCCACAGCCGCATCAAGCGGCGCAAGGGGATGATCTGATGGTCGAGACCCCTGACGACAGCGCAGCCTTGCTGCAACTGCTGGGTACGCCCGGCACAGCCGTTTTCCTCGACTTCGACGGCACCCTGGTCGACCTGGCGCCCACGCCCGACGGCGTGCGCCTGGAAGCGGGCGTCATTGAGGCGCTGGCGCTGCTGGCCGAACGTCACGGCGGCGCGCTGGCCCTCATTTCCGGGCGTCCCGTGGCGCAGATCGACGCCATGCTGGCGCCATTGGTGTTGCCGGTGGCGGGCGTGCATGGCGTGGAGCGGCGCGGCGCCGATGGCACGTTCAGCGTGGCGGCCACGCCCGACGTGTCGCCCGTGCTGGCGCGCGCGCAGGCGCTGGCGGCGACGTACCCCGGCTTGCTGGTGGAACGCAAGCGGGGCGCCGTGGCCCTGCATTACCGGCTGGCGCCGGAACTCGAGCAACTGTGCATGCAAGAAATGACGGCGGCCGTGCAAGCGTGCCCGGGGGTATTGCTATTGCATGGCAAAATGGTCCTGGAAGCCAAGCCGTCCGCCACGGACAAGGGCGGCGCCATCGCCGCCTTCATGCAGGAAACCCCGTTCGCCGGCCGCCGGCCTGTGTTCGCGGGCGACGACACCACCGATGAGGCAGGCTTTGCCTTTGTTCAACAAGCAGGCGGGCAGGGCGTGAAAGTGGGCAGCGGCCCCAGCGCCGCCACCCTGCGCCTGGCCAGCCCGCGCGCCTTGCGCGCCGCGCTGCTGGCCGCGTCCGTATCCCCTTTCAAGGAGTAGCCGATGACCATATCCCATGAACAAGCTGATGACACCCCCGGCGGCGCGTCCGCGCCAGCGTCCCTCAACTGCGGCGTGGTGGGCAATTGCGCCTTCAGCGCCCTGATCGACCAGGCGGGGCAGGTCGTCTGGTCGTGCCTGCCCCGTTTCGACGGCGATCCCGTCTTCAACCGCTTGCTGGACGACACTGAAAACGGCAGCGTGTGGGCCATCGACATCGAAAACTTCGCGCGCAGCGAGCAAGTCTACGAACCGAATACGGCCGTGCTGCGCACGCGGCTGTACGATACGCAGGGGCGCGGCGTGGAAATCACGGATTTCGCGCCCCGATTCCTCAGCCGCGACCGCATGTTCCGCCCGCTGATGCTGATACGCCGGGTCCGTCCGCTCGACCACGCCGTGCGCATCCGCGTGCGCCTGCGCCCCCGCTACGACTGGGGCAAACTGGCGCCGCAGATCACGCAGGGCAGCCACCACATCCGCTACGTGGGACCGGAACAGACCTTGCGCCTGAACACCGATGTGTCGCTCAACTATGTACTGAGCGAAACGTATTTCGTGCTGGGCGGCACGGCCAACTTCCTGCTGGGGCCTGATGAAACCCTGGCCGGCGGCATCGACGAAACGGCGCGCATCTTCGAAAAGGAAACCATCAATTATTGGCGCACCTACACGCGGCGCCTGGCCGTGCCCCTGGAATGGCAGGACGTGGTGATCCGCGCCGCCATCACATTAAAACTGTCTTTATATGAAGATACGGGCGCCATCATCGCCGCCATGACCACCAGCATCCCGGAAGCGCCCGGCAGCAGCCGCAACTGGGATTACCGCTATTGCTGGCTGCGCGACGCCTTCTTTGTCGTGCGGGCATTGAACAGCCTGTCGGAAGTGGGCACCATGGAGGAATATCTGCGCTGGCTGACGAATATCGTCGCCCGCTCGAAGGGCGGCCACATCCAGCCCCTGTACGGCATCGGCCTGGAAGAGCAGTTGCCCGAATCCATGCTCGACCACTTGCCCGGCTACCGGGGCAACGGCCCCGTGCGCGTCGGCAACCAGGCGCAGGAACACTTCCAGCACGATGTCTACGGCAACATTGTATTAGGCGCGGCGCAGGCCTTCCTCGACCACCGATTGTTCCACCGGGCGGGAAAAGCCGAGTTTGCCGCGCTGGAAGCCGTGGGCGACCAGGCATTCAGATTGCACGCGGAGCCGGACGCGGGCATGTGGGAGCTGCGCACGCGGGCGAGGGTCCACACCTCGTCGATGCTGATGAGCTGGGCCGCCTGCGACCGCCTGGCCAAGGTCGCGCACAAGCTGGGCTTGGACGACCGCGCCGACCACTGGAACAGTCGCGCCGTGCTGATCCGCGAACGCCTGCTGCGCGAAGCGTGGAGCGAGGAGCGCCTAGCCTTCGCGGAAAGCCTGGGCGGACGCGACCTGGACGCCTCCGTGCTCTTGATGGCGGAAGTCAACTTCATCGACCCCATGGACCCCCGTTTCATCGCGACAGTCGACGCGCTGGAGGCATCCTTGTGCGACGGCCCCTACATGCGCCGCTACGAAGCGCCCGACGACTTCGGCAAACCGGAAACAGCCTTCAACATCTGCACCTTCTGGCGCATCGACGCCCTGGCGCGCATCGGCAGGAAAGACGAGGCCCGCAAGATTTTCGAGACCATGCTGCTGGCGCGCAACCACCTGGGTTTGCTGTCGGAAGATACGCATCCCGTGACGGGGGAGATGTGGGGGAATTTCCCGCAGACGTATTCGATGGTGGGTCTCATCAATTGTGCGGTGAGGTTGTCGGCGCCGTGGGATAGCGCGATTTAATAGTGGAAGAATTGGCGATGGGATTAGCTTGACCAAGACAAGGTGCAGCCTATCTCCGTCGTCATCTCAAAAGATGAAGGAACGCAGCCGGATTCATTTATTAAAGTGACTATGTGAACATTGGTGCTTAAACAAGTAACCCGTTTTTTGCCAAAACCTCTGCGTCATGTAACACCTGACTATAAAGGGGCTTATCTAGTTTTGGTGCCACAAGTAGCGTTTCATCCAAACCTTCATCAGTCATTATTTCAAGTACAACCTTTGTGTAGCGAGATACAGGTAACGCATCAATATTCGAGCGCGATAATCGTTCTTCAACGTTTCTTACCAGAAACTGACTATTTATGTCTCGGCGCACCAGCGACAAAGGGATAGCTCCCGTACGAATCGAAAAATCCTCAAATTTCGCTTCTGAAATGTCCAGAGCCCATGGGACGACTGCGTAAAAATTCTTTGCTTTCGAATGATGCGCTTCTTTAATAGTTACATCGGGATTTGAATTTGGAAGGCCGTGCAAAATTAATGGGCTTATTTTTCCTTCAAGCACAACTTGATCGAAGAGGGTACCCCAGCAAATTAACATGTCGCCTGAAAGATCGCATATTCGAGTGGTGTGTATCTCTGCCGGCCCCATCAGGCATTTGGATAGCTTGCAGTCGATTAGTTCACTATTCCTGATCGAATCACGTTTTTTTGAAAATGGAATACTGTTATATCCGAATGCGCAATTTTCAAATTTCCATTTTTCTATAGTTATCCCGGAAATGTCGTATGTGCTGAGGAAGCGACGTCCCTGAGCTTTAATTTTTTTCCCGTAAACCGTGTCTGTGTGCATATGCATTAAAATCAGTATCCTCAGAATATTGAAAAGTAATTAATTTTCTGCTGGTGAATTGGTAGTCAGTTAATATAACGACTTTTCAATTACCGACCTCGTCTCTACGCCCATACAACCTGCATTCCGCCGCCAGCGCCAGCAGATTCGGGTCGCGCTCGCGGCTGCTCAGCATCAGCAGGGTAATCTGCTGGTGCGAGCCGTAGCGGGCGTCCAGGGGCAGCAGTTCGATGCGCGAGCTGAAGGCGCGCACTCTGCCGGGCAGCAGGCTGTAGCCGATGCCGCCGCTCACCAGGTTGATCAGGGAGAAGATGTCGCCCACGCGCATGGCCGTGTCGGGCACAAATCCCGCCAGCTCGAATGCATGGTTGAAGCTTTGCGAGGTGACGAATCCCTCGTTGAGCGTGACGAATTTGTCGTCGCGCAACTGCTGCAAGTCCACGGAAGCGGCCCCGGCATAGGGTGAGGCCAGCGGCGCGGCCAGGAAGATGTCGTCCTGGAACAGGGGCACGGCCACCAGGCCCGCATGCTGTTCGTCTTCCTGGACGCCGACGATGATGGCGTCCAGCCTGCCATCGGCCAGGCTTTGCAGCAGGTCGCGGTTCGAGCCCAGAGTCAGGTCGATGTCCAGGCCCGGCCGGCGCAGCTTCAGGGCGATCACCAGTTGCGGGATGCAGTGCAGGGTCAAGGAATACAGCGAGCCGATCTTCAGGCGCACGGGGTTGATGCCCGACATTTCGCGCACCTTGCGCACGCCTTCCTCGCACTCGGCCAGCGCGCGCCGCGCCGATTCGGCAAAGGTGTAGGCCGCATGCAGGGGGATCAGGCTGCGGCCCTCGCGCTTGAACAGGGGGCAGCGCAAGCCGTCTTCCAGCGAATGCAGGGCGCGGTGCACGCTGACGGTGCTCTGGCCCAGCGCATCGGCCACCCGCGCCAGGTTGTTCAATTCCATAAAGCTGAGAAACACTTCCAGCTTTTTCAAGGTGATTTCTTCGTTGATGGCCATGGCTAGCCTCTTTTATGGCAGTTCATTAACTTCAGGGTAATGAACATGGTAGCAGGTTGATTGTCGCGGTTGCGCTTTCGTTCTATCGTCGGGGTTCGATAGCTCATTCCGGAGGCAAGATGTCAACCGCCACAGCAGCGCCAGCGCAGCGGCAAAAACAATGGGACACGCGGCGCACCGAGAAGCGCCGCCGCCTGGAAGCCGTGCGCCAGTACGCGAGCGGCCCCGTGCTGCAACAGGGCGACATGGTCGCCGTGCTCGAAGCGCTGCTTGCGCCGGGCGACCGCGTCGTTCTTGAAGGAAATAACCAGAAGCAAGCCGACTTTCTCGCCCGCATGTTGACCCAGGTCAACCCCGACAAGATCCACCATCTGCACCTGATCATGCCCAGCGTCAGCCTGCCCGAGCACCTGGACTTGTTCGAGCGGGGCATCGCCCGCAAGCTCGATTTTTCGTTTGCCGGCACGCAAAGCCTGCGCATCGCGCAATTCCTGCAGGATGGCTTGCTGGAAGTGGGTGCCATCCACACGTATATCGAGCTGTATGCGCGCCTGTTCGTCGACCTGACGCCCAACGTCGTCATGGTGGCCGGCTACATGGCCGACCGCCAGGGCAATCTGTACACGGGCCCCAGCACCGAGGACACGCCCACCCTGGTCGAATCGGCCGCCTTTCGCGACGGCATCGTCATCGCCCAGGTGAACCAGATCGTCGACGACGTGAGCGACTTGCCCCGGGTCGATGTGCCCGGCTCGTGGATCGATTTCGTCGTGCAGTCCGACAAGCCGTTCTTCATCGAACCCTTGTTTACCCGCGACCCGCGCGTCATCAAGCCCGTGCACGTGCTGATGGCCATGATGGCGATCCGCGGCGTGTATGAAAAACACCAGGTGCAGTCGCTCAATCACGGCATCGGTTTCAATACGGCCGCCATCGAACTGATTTTGCCCACCTATGGCGAGCAGCTGGGCTTGAAGGGCAAGATTTGCCGCAACTGGGTGCTCAACCCGCATCCCACCCTGATTCCCGCCATCGAGACGGGCTGGGTCGAGAGCGTGCACTGCTTCGGCGCGGAGCTGGGCATGGAAGGCTATGCGGCCGCCCGGCCCGACGTGTTCTTCACGGGCCGCGACGGCTCCATGCGCTCGAACCGCGCCCTGTGCCAGCTGGCGGGCCAGTATGCGGTCGACCTGTTCATCGGCGCCACCCTGCAGATGGATGGCCTGGGCAATTCGTCCACCGTCACCAACGGCCGCCTGGCCGGTTTCGGCGGCGCGCCCAACATGGGCCACGATCCGCACGGCCGTCGCCATCCGACGCCCGCCTGGCTGGACCTGATCGAGACGGACGACCCGCTCGCGCGCGGCAAGAAGCTGGTGGTGCAGATGGTCGAAACGTTCCAGGACGGCGGTCAGCCGACCATCGTCGAATCGCTCGACGCCGTGGCCGTGGGCCAGGCCAGCGGCATGCCGCTCGCGCCCGTGATGATCTATGGCGACGACGTCACCCACGTGCTGACGGAAGAGGGCATCGCCTACCTGTACAAGGCCCGCTCGCTCGACGAACGCAAGGCCATGCTGGCGGCGGTGGCCGGCGTGACGCCCATCGGCCTGCGCCACGACCCGAAGACGACGGCGAAACTGCGCGCCGACGGCCTGATCGCGCTGCCCGAGGATATCGGCGTGCAGCGGGGAGCGGCGAACCGCTCGCTGCTGGCCGCGAAAAGCATCGCCGACCTGGTCGAATGGTCCGACGGCCTGTATCAACCACCCGCCAAATTCAGGAGCTGGTAATGATGACAATGATGACCACAATGATGACGACAGTGCCGGTGCAGGTACGCCCTGCGGCCCTGGCGCGCCAAGTGCTGCAGGCGCTGCTCGATGAAGTGACCCTGACGCCGAAACCGGGCCTCGTCGATTTGCGCAGCCGTGGCGCCCACGCCGACTTGAACTGGGCCCTGATGTGCCACTCGGCCTGCGTGCTGCAGCCCGTGTTTGCCGCCATGGCGCAGGCAGGCTGGGAAAGTGACGATGACGACGACCTGCGCCAGCGCATCGGCGCCATCGGCCGCGACGGCGAAGCGCTGATGCTGGCAGCCACGGGTGGCGTGAACACGCACCGGGGCGCCATCTGGGCGCTGGGCCTGCTGGTGACGGCGGCGGCGCAGCAGGGCGCGCGCGGCGCGTCGCTGGCGCCGCAAGCCGTGGCGGCGCGGGCCGGCGCGCTGGCCCGCTTGCACGACCGTGGCGCGCCTGGCGCCACCGGCAACAAGGGCGAGCTGGCGTGCCGCCAGTATCAGGTCGATGGTGCACGGGGCCAGGCCCGCGCCGGTTTCCCCCTGGTGACGGGTGCGGGACTGCCCGCTTTGCACGCCTCGCGCTTGCGCGGCGACAGCGAGACGACGGCGCGCCTGAACGCCTTGCTGGCCATTCTCCGCTGCCTGGACGACACCTGCGTGCTGTCGCGCGGCGGCGAGGCGGCCTTGCTGGCACTGCAAACGGGTGCGGCGCGGGTGCTGGCCGCCGGCGGCGCGGCCACGGCTGCCGGCACCGAGGCGCTGCTGGCGCTGGAAGCGGTGGCGCTGGATCGCGGCGTGTCGCCGGGCGGCGCGGCGGACTTGCTGGCGGCCACCCTGTTCCTCGATCGATTGACAGAAGGAGAAGCGCATGGAAACGCGTGACTATACATTCCCGGCCGGGCCAGCGGTGGCGGGGCGCGCCCTGGCCGGCGTCGTCGGTTCGGGCGACCTGGAAGTGCTGCTGCAGCCGGGCGACGATGGCGTGACCCGCATCGTCGTCAACACCTCCGTCGATGGCAAGGGCGCCGTGTGGGATGCGCTGTTGCAGCGCGTCTTCGGCGGCGAGCCGCTGCCGGCGGCGGCCATCGTCATCAACGATTGCGGCGCCACGCCGGGCGTGGTGCGCATGCGCATCGAGCAAGCGTACGAAGAATTGCAAGCGGGGAGGGCGGCATGAGCACATTGCAACAATTGCTGGAGCGCGACAGCTTCATCGAGCGGGGCGCGCGCAGCCGGGCCAAGGCCTTGCTGGACTCTGGCAGCATGCGCGAACTGCTCGATCCGTTCTGCGGCATCGCTTCGCCCTGGCTGCCGAAACAAGGCGTGACGGCGCAGGCGGATGACGGCGTGGTGGTGGCCAAGGGCCTGTTCGACGGCCAGCCGGCCGTGGTGCTGGCCATCGAAGGCGCCTACCAGGGCGGCAGCATGGGCGAAGTGGGCGGCGCGAAGATCGCCGGCGCGCTGGAACTGGCGGCGCGCGACAACCGCAACGGCGTGCCGACGCGGGCCGTGATCCTGTTCGAAACGGGCGGCGTGCGCCTGCAGGAAGCCAACCTGGGTCTGGCAGCGATTGCCGACATCCATGCGGCCATCGTCGACTTGCGCCGCTACCAGCCCGTGATCGGCATCACGGCCGGCACCGTGGGCTGCTACGGCGGCATGTCGATCGCGGCGGGCCTGTGCAGCTACCTGGTCGTCACGCGCGAGGCGCGCCTGGGTCTCAACGGCCCGGCCGTGATCGAGCAGGAGGCGGGCGTGGACGAATTCGACTCGCGCAACAAGCCCTTCATCTGGAGCCTGACGGGCGGCGAGCAGCGTTTTAAGAGCGGCCTGGCCGACGCCTATGTGGAAGACGACACGGCGCAGATGCGCGCCACCGTGGCTGCATTGTTCGCGCGCGGCGTGCCGGCGCAGCACCGCAGCGACCAGGCGGAAGGCTACCTGGCCCGCCTGGCGCAAGTCGACGCCGGCCCGCAAGCCACGCCGGAAGCCGTACGTTTGATCTACAGCAAAGGAGCAGCAGCATGAACGCCATTACCGACACGAGCCGCGGCGCCGTCTGGCTGGCGGCACTCACGAACAACGCTGCGCCGCTGGACGGCTATCCGCCCTCGGTGCGAGTGGTCGACGCGCCGCTGGCGGGCGAAGCGGCGCGCTACCTCGCCGTGCTGCCCGATCCGGACAACCGTTTTACGCGCGCCCGCACGGGTGAAATCGGCCTGGTCGAGGCGTGGCAGCTGGCGCGCGCCGTGCAGCAGGTGCTTGCCGAGGACCGCGACCTGGCGGTGAAACGGCCCATCGTCGCCGTCATCGACGTGGCCAGCCAGGCCTACGGCAGGCGCGAAGAAGCGTATGGCATCCACCAGGCGCTGGCCGGCGCGGCGGGCGCGTATGCCGAGGCGCGCCTGGCGGGCCATCCCGTGATCGGCCTGATCGTCGGCAAGGCCATGTCGGGCGCCTTCCTCGCCCACGGCTACCAGGCCAACCGGCTGATCGCGCTCGACGACCCGCAAGTGATGGTGCACGCGATGGGCAAGGCGTCGGCCGCGCGCATCACCCTGCGCACCGTGGCAGCGCTCGAAGCGCTGGCCGCCACCATCGCGCCCATGGCCTACGACATCAGGAACTACGCCACCCTGGGCCTGTTGTGGCAAACCTTGCGGGTGGCGCAGCCGGACGGGCCGTCGGAGCTTGATCTGGCGCAAGTGCGCGCCAGCCTGCAGGCGGCGCTGGCCGATATCCGCGCCGATCCGGAGCGGGGACTGGCCAGCCGCCTGGGCGCGCCGCACCGCCAGGCGTCGGCAAGAGTCAGGGAGGTGCTGGGGCAGCAGTGGTAGGTGCAACAACAGAGAAGACATCAAGTCATTCCTATTCCTATAACGGAGACAATCATGATCATTTACGGAACCGCATTGCTGGCACTGTGCCATTTGCTCGGCATCTTCCTGGGCGACCTGCTCGGGCAGCTGATGGGCGTCAAGACCAACGTGGGCGGCGTGGGCATCGCCATGCTGCTCTTGATCTGCGCCCGGCTCTACATGCAGCGCCGCGCGTGGCTGCCGCAGATGACGGAGCGGGGCGTCGAATACTGGGGCGCCATGTATATTCCCGTGGTGGTGGCCATGGCGGCGCAGCAGGACGTGGTCGCAGCCCTGCGCGGCGGGCCCGTGGCCGTGCTGGCCGCCATCGGTTCCGTGCTCGTGTGCGGCGCCGTGATTTCGTTGATTAACCGGTCGGAAAGCCCCGCTGCCATCGCTGCCGCCGAAGCCGACCGCGTGCAAGCCGACTCGATGCTGATGAAGGAGCACCGTCATGCTTGAAATCTTTGAAAAAGCCGCCATCCACAATGGCCTGGTGACGGCCTTCGCCTTCGTCGGCCTGATCATGCTTGTCTCGGTGACGCTGTCGAAATACCTGACCCTGGGCCGCGTGCACGGCTCGGCCATCGCCATCGTGATCGGCCTGGGCCTCGCGTACTGGGGCGGCGTGCATAGCGGCGGCCACAAGGGCCTGGCCGATTTGTCGCTGTTCGGCGGCATCGGCCTGATGGGCGGCGCCATGCTGCGCGACTTCGCCATCGTCGCCACGGCCTTCGAGGTGCAGGCGACGGAAGCGCGCAAGGCTGGCCTGATCGGCGTCGTGGCGCTGCTGCTGGGCGTGGTGCTGCCTTTCCTCGTCGGCGCCGGCGTCGCCTACGCGTTTGGCTATTCGGACGCCGTCAGCATGACCACCATCGGCGCCGGCGCCGTCACGTACATCGTCGGCCCCGTCACGGGCGCGGCCATCGGCGCCAGCTCGGACGTCATGGCGCTCAGTATCGCGGCAGGCCTCATCAAGGCCATCCTGGTGATGGTGGGCACGCCCGCCGCTGCGCGCTTTTTGCGCCTGAAAACGCCCCGTTCGGCGATGGTCTTCGGCGGCCTGGCCGGCACCGTCAGCGGCGTGTCGGCCGGCCTGGCCGCCACCGACCGCAAGCTGGTGCCGTATGGCGCGCTGGTGGCCACGTTTCATACGGGCCTGGGCTGCTTGCTGGGACCATCGCTGCTGTTCTTCGCCGTCAAGGCGGTGGTGGCTTGATGGACGCCAGGCGCGCGCATGACTTGCTGTGGGTGTCCGGCCTGCCGGACGACGCATGCTTGCCCGCCTGGGCCGACGCAACCTGGCTGCAGGCGGCGCCGCTGGTGGTGCGGCGCGCCAGCAGCGCGCCCGGACGCATCCCCGTGGGCTTGCGCGGTCGGCTGCGCAGCGAACGGCATGCGTGCGAAGTGGAGTCTTCCGCCGTTCTGCGCCGCGTGACGCCGGAAATGCTGGCGCAGCTGGCGCACACCCCGCCGTCCGGTTTTGACTGTACTGCGCTCGATGCGCTGCGGCTGGTGGCGCCGCTGCTCGACGCCACGGGCTGGGCCTGGGGCCCGACGGGCGGCGTGGGCTTCGCCCTGGCGAGCGGCTTGCCCGTGCTGCGCGCCGACAGCGACCTCGATCTCGTGCTGCGCATCGCCGCGCCGCCGGACGCCGCGCAGGCCGACGCCCTGCGCGCCATCGCCGCCACGGTCACGGCGTGCCGGCTGGATCTGCAGATCGACACGGGCCATGGCGGCTTTGCGTATGCGGAATGGGCGGCGGGCCGGGGCAGGGTCTTGCTGAAAACGGACCACGGTCCCGTGCTGACGGCCACGCCCTGGGAGCGTGCATGAGCGTATTGTTTACCTTTTCCGGCCAGGGCGCCCAATATCCCGGCATGCTGCATGCGCTGCCCGACGATGCGGCCGTGGCGGCGGCCCTGGCCGAAGCGGCTGAAGTGCTGGGCCAAGATTCCCTGGCGCTGGACACGGCCGAAGCGCTGGCCTCGACGCGGGCCGTGCAACTGTGCCTGCTGATCGCGGGCGTGGCGATGGCGCGTTCGCTGGCGGCGCGCGGCGCGCTGCCCGACATGGTGGCCGGCTTTTCCATCGGCGAGTATGCGGCGGCCGTCGTCGCCGGCGCGCTCGATTATGCGGATGCCGTGCGCCTCGTGGCCCGGCGCGGTGAGTTGATGGAACGGGCGTATCCGGCCGGCTACGGCATGGCGGCCATCATCGGACTTGATCTGGCGCAACTCGAATCGTTGCTGGCACAAGTGCATGGCGCCGCGAACCCCGTGTATGTCGCCAACCTGAATGCGCCGCGCCAGATCGCCATTGCCGGCAGCGAGCCCGCCTTGCAAGCCGTGATGGCGCTGGCCCTGGCGCAGGGCGCCAGCAAGGCCAAGCGCCTGGCCATCAGCGTGCCGTCGCATTGCCCGCTGCTGGAAGGCGCGGCGATCGACATGGCCGCCGTTTTTGAGGGCGTGACCGTGCGCCGTCCCTCGCTCGTCTACCTGAGCAGCAGCGCGGCGCGCGCGCTGTTCGACCCGGCCCGCATCCGCGACAGCCTGGCCGCCAACATGGCGCGGCGCGTACAGTGGACCAGTACCGTACGCCTGGCGTGGGAGCGGGGCGCCCGGCTGGCGCTGGAAATGCCGCCGGGCAGCGTCCTGACGCGGCTGACGGCGCCCGATTTCACGGACGGCGTGGCCGTCTGCTGCGAAGGCAACCGGGGCGACAGCGTGCTGGCGCTGGTGCGGCGGGAGCGCAACGGCAGCGTGCCTTAAAGCCTGGCGCTCAAGCCAACTTGAAAGCCACGGCCCGGCAAGGGCGCGATGTATTTCAGTGGAGAATTGTGCGGTCTGGCATCCGCATCGAGCAGGTTGCTGCCGCTGATAAACACGTCGAGGCCTGCAAACGGCGAATTGGCTACCTGCAGGGCGCGGCTCACCTGGAAGTTCACCATGGTGTAGCCGTCGAGCGGCACTTCCTCG
This sequence comes from Janthinobacterium sp. SUN176, assembly GCF_030587335.1. Lineage (NCBI taxonomy): Bacteria > Pseudomonadati > Pseudomonadota > Betaproteobacteria > Burkholderiales > Oxalobacteraceae > Janthinobacterium > Janthinobacterium sp. SUN176. The sequence continues at coordinate 1,275,552 of NZ_JAPWIA010000001.1, forward strand.
CTGACACTCTTGCCCAGGTACTTTTGCTTGTCATACCGGGTGCCGGACAGCCTGGCCTTCCACCCCTTGTTTTCCCACTGTGCATTCGCGCCATAGCGGTTGGTGGGCATATTGGGCAGGTATGCCCCGTCGTTGTGCGCGCGCAGCTTGTCCGGATTGTCCGCCTTGTTCTTGACGAGGTCGGCAAATGCGGACAGGTTCAGTTTTCCGTAGCTGCCAAGCTGCACGGCCTGGGAGGCGTCGATCTCGAAGCCCCTCACCGTCGTATCCGTCTGCTTCCAGTACTTCAAGGGCAGGCGATTGGCCATCTGGGCGCCCGAGTGGCCAAGGTAGAGATAGTTCTCGTACTTCATGACGTAACCGGTGGCCGACAGCTGGAAGCCGCGGTTGGCGAACAGGCCGGTGAGCTCGGTATTCTTCGCGCGCTCGGCCTTCAGGTTCTGGTTGCCTTCTTCCTGGGTCATGATCGAATAGTGGCGGTTGCTTGCATATAATTCATTGACGTCGGGCGCTCTTTCCGACGATGAATAGCGCAGCTTCGCGCCGAACAGCTGGCCAAGCTTGGCCGAGGCGCCCAGGCTATAGCTGTTCAGGCTGAATGACCTGTCCTCGAGTCGGGAGTTGCCCGCATTCCTCGACGTCTTGAAGCCGCTCTTGCGGATCTCGTGCTCCACTTTTTCATGGCGCAAGCCCGCGTCGAAGGTGGCCCAGTCGACATCGAGGCTTTCCTTGAGGAACAGCGCGCGGCTGACCGTGCTCGCGTCGGGAAGGTACAGCTGCGGCCCGCTGCCGGCGATATCCCTGGCCTTGTGGCTCAAGCCCAGCATGCCGCTCAAGGGGCCTGCGCGCCGGTGCGCCAGCAGAAGCTCGGCTTGATTCGTGTCGAATTGGTAATCGTTCGCCTTGGTGGAACCCAGGCGCTCTCCCGACGCATTGTTCAGGCGTGACATGCGCAGTTGCACGCTTTCAAGATACGCAACGGGGCTGGACAGCCGGGCTTCCAGCGCATATCTATCCTGCTTGATCACGACGCCGACGGGCAAGCCCTCGTCATAATTCGCCCCGAACGACTTGTTTTCCATGGAAAAGCCCGGCACGCCATACTCGCTTTCCTTGGAGTCGAGGCTGACGGCCACGTAGCCCTGGTCGAAAAAGTAGGTGGTGCCGACGGCAAAGTGGGCATTGCTGGCATGGCTGTTGCCCAGGGTGCCGTGGTAATCGGGGGTGACGTCCTTGTTGATCTTGCTCTGGGTCATCGACGGCGTACCCGGTACGTAGGCTGGATTGGCCGGATTGACGTAGGTCTTGCGCTGCCAGACGGAGGTGGGATTATTGGTGTAGAAGGAAAAATCACCGTCCGCCCAGTCCGGATTTTCCTTCATGAACTGGTCGATAAACGGTTGCGACGCCTTGTTGTAGATTTGCTGGATGCGCGCTTCCTTCTGGCAACTGTCGGCCAGGAAGGTGTTGACACCGCCGGTTGCAGGGAAGAGCTGGCTGTTGCACGCGCCGGCCTTGCTGTTGCCGGGAATATCGTAATGCCCGATCTTCTGGAAGGACAGTTGCAGATTCGTCGAGAAGCGCTTGCCATCGTTGAAGTTTGCGCGCAAGCCTTGCGCGTCGGCATCGTTAAAGCCTTTGCGCAGGATCAACTCCACGTCCTTTTGCTTGTCCTCCATCTTCCTGGAAACGATGCCGGAATCGACGTCGACGCTGCCGCCGATGGCATTGCCGCCGAAACGCACGCTATCGGACGATTTGTTCACCGTCACGCTGCGCGCGAACAGCGGATCGAAAGGGATGTTGATGTCGCCGCTGAGCGCATTCATGCCGAGGATGGACTGGCCATCTTCGAGGATCTGCACGCGGCTGCCGCTCAGGCTGCGTATCACCGGCGCGCCCGCATTCGGCCCGAAGGCGCTGCTTTGCACGCCCGAGACATGCTCGAGCATGCCGCCCAGGGTCCGGTTCTGGGCTTGCGTATTCTCGACGAGGACGACGCTGTCGATGCTGGAAGGCCGGTCAGCCCGGACCTTGATGGTTTGCAGGGTGACGTCGTCCGCCGCGTAAGCGAGCGGGGCAGTGGACAGCATGGCAGCTGCGAATACGTGATGGCGCATAGGACTTTCTAAAAAGGCGGAAGGTGGTGCTGGACGCAGGCCCGGCGTGAAGGTATAAATGCAATTGAGTTGCAATAATAGCTTGCGCCTGATGCTATTGCAAGTAAACTGCATTTGATGGCGTCGGCGGACTGGCGCACGGAAGCTGCGCAGCGCAGGCAGCCGGCATGTGCCGGCTACTGGGTTGGAAAGGGGGGAGGTGTGCTGCTCTTGCGCGTTGCGCGTGATCAGGCCGCTGGCAAGGTGTGCGGCGCAGACTGCATTGGTCCGCCTGCGCCGTGATGGAGTCGCTGCTTCAGGTGAAGTTCGCTGGCTTTTTCGCCTGCAGCCGGCGCGCGCGCCGTTTTCTTTCCCAGATGACGATGCCCGTCACGGACAGCATGGCCACCATCAGGCCCATGCAGGACATCAGTATGCGTCCCGGCAAGCCGAGGATGCGGCCCGAGTGCAGGGGGAATTGCAGTTGCACGAAGACGTCGGCGGCCGTGCCTTCCCACGGCTTGTGCTGGCCGATGATGCTGCCGTCCATGCCGTCGACATACAGGTTCGACAGGCCCATGCCGGCCGCGCCGAATTCGTCGGCCGGATCGAAGAACGAGACGTTGTAGAACGAATAATTGCCGCCATAATAAATGCCGCCGATGGGCGCCGTGATGCCGCGCTGCGCGGCTTGCTTTTTGGCAATCTCCACCGCTTGCTCGAAGCCGATTGCGGGCGTGATATACGTGCCGTAGGGCGCCGGCACCTGCGTTTCGTACGGTCCCGGCGTGGTGGTGGACACGAGCGACATGACGGGATAAAACACTTCGCGGTACAGGTTCAGCGAGAACGAGGTAAACGCGACGACGATGATGGCGGGCCATACCCACAGTCCGCCCGCGCGGTGCAGATCGAAATTGAGCTTGTAGCCGCCGGCCGCCCAGCGCAGCACCCACGACGGTTTCCACCGCTGCCACCAGCTGGCGGCGTCGCGGTGGCGCGGCGCCTCGTCCTGCGCGCGCGGTCGCAGGCGACGCGGCGTGGTCAGATAAAACGCCACCATGCTGTCGAGCAGCCACACCAGGGCTACCGTGCCCATCAGCCAGTAACCCCAGCGGTCCGTACCCCAGAAGGCGGGCACGTGCAGGCTGTAATGCAGGTGGCGCAAAAATGGCATCAGGCTGCGGCGCGACAGGGAAATGGCGGTCGAATCGCGCGTGCCCGTGATCTGCGCCGTGACGGGGTCGATGTAGACGGTGTTGTAGTCGAGCACGAACGGCTTGTTCGTGGCCGGGTCCGTCAACGGACGCACCATGAAGGCCCCTGCATGGCCTTCTTCCAGGCCCAGGGTCATGTAATTGACTTCCACGCGCGGGTCGGCGGCGGCGACTTTTTGCGCCAGCGCAAACGGCAACTGCAGGGGGCCGCGGCCCGGCGTGTCCATGATGTCGGCGTTGAGCCATTCGTCCAGTTCGTGGTCCCACGACGTGACGGCGCCCGTGAGGCCCGCGACGATGAGGAAGAGGGCGATGGTCAGGCCGGCCCAGCGGTGTATGACAGTCCAGAAAGCGCGCATGCGGTACAAACCTTCAACATAAAACCGGCTTGTTGCCGCCAGCAGGCGCCACGGGGGCGCACAGGGAAAAGCCAGGCACACGCCTGCTATTTTGATAATGGGAATCGTTCTCATTATCCGCCGTGGCGTGGCGTTTGTCCAGCGCCAATGGTGTTGCCCAGGGTCAAATGGCGCATGCTAAGATGCTAGCAAGAAGTTAATTTACATTCCACATGGAAATATTCAAGGCTGAGGCGGCATGCGCATAGAAGACCGGAACAATGTCCGCATTCGCGAATGCAGCAGTGCGCCACAGGCGGGCGCCGCTGCCACCATGGTGTTCATGCATGGCTTTGGCTGCGACCAAACCATGTGGCGTTACCTGGAGCCGCTGTTTCGTGCGCGCTACCGCACCGTGCTGTTCGACCTGGTCGGCAGCGGCGCTTCCGACCTCAGTGCCTATGATTTCGATAGCTACGCGCGGCTCGACGCGCATGGCGCCGATTTGCGCCAGGTCATCCATGTCGTCGGCGGCGGCCCCGTCATTTGCATCGGCCATTCCGTCAGCGCCATGAGCGCCTTGCTGGCCAGCATCGCCGAGCCGGAGTTGTTCGCCGCGCAAGTCATGCTGGCGCCGTCGCCATGCTATGTCGACGATGCGGCGGCCGGCTACCGGGGCGGCTTCAGCCGTGCCGATATCGACGACTTGCTCGATGCCATGGACAGCAATTACCTGGGCTGGTCCGCCGGCATGGCGCCTGCCATCATGGGCGCGCCAGGGCAGCCGGCGCTGGGGCAAGACCTGGCGAACAGTTTTTGCCGCACCGACCCCGTCATCGCCCGGCATTTCGCGCAAGCCACGTTCTTGTCCGACCACCGCGCCGTCTTGCCGCAGAACAGCACGCCGACCCTGATCGTGCAATGCAGCGACGACTTCATCGCGCCACCTTGCGTGGGTGTGTACTTGCGTGAAATGTTGCCGCACAGCACCCTGCACGTGCTCGAAAATGTGGGCCATTGTCCGCACATGAGCGTGCCCGACGCCAGCTACCGCGCCATCCGCCACTTTCTCGACGGCCAACACCTGTAATGCGCGACACGATGCCTTCCTTGCCTGACGCCGCTACCCTGTTCCAGCACGCAGCTTGCGGCTTGCTGCTGTGCACGGCCGACGGCACCATCGTGCAGGCGAACGCCACCTTTTGCGGCTGGCTCGGCTATGGCGCCGGGGAGTTGCTCGGGAAAAAGAAACTGCAGGACTTGCTGACCATCGGCGGGCGCGTATTCCACCAGACGCATTGGCTGCCGCTGATGCAGGTGCAGGGCAGCGTGTCGGAAATCCTGCTCGACATGCGCCAGCGCCAGGGGCAGTCCATCCCCATGCTGTTCAACGCCGTGCGCCGCGAACATGATGGCGTGCGTTATGACGAGATCGCCGTGTTTGTCGCCAGCGACCGGCGCAAGTATGAACAGCAGTTGCAGCTGGCGCGCAAGGAGGCTGGCGAGCTCAACGAGCAGCTGGCGGCCGCCGACCGGCGCAAGGACGAGTTCCTGGCGACCCTGGCGCACGAGTTGCGCAATCCGCTGGCGCCCATGCGCAACGTGCTGGAAGTGTTGCGCCTGGCGCAACTGGACGACCCGCAGCTGCGCTGGGCCCGCGACGTGCTGGGCCGGCAAGTGGGGCACATGACGCACCTGGTCGACGATTTGATGGAAGTGTCGCGCATCACGCAGGGGCGTTTGGAACTGCGCCGCGCCAGCGTGGAACTGGCGCCCGTGGTGGAGGCGGCCCTGCACAGCGTGGCGGAGTTGGCGGTGCAATCCGGCCACAAGGTGCTCGTGGAGCAATGGCCGCAAGCCATCTGGCTCGACGCCGATGCCACGCGCCTGGGACAGATGATCGCCAACCTGCTGACGAACGCCATCAAGTACACGCCCGCCAACGGCGTCATCGGGCTGGAAGTGGCATGCACGGACAACGACGTGCACATCAGCGTGCGCGATTCGGGCATCGGCATTGCGCCCGAGCACCTGGACACGGTATTCGACCTGTTTTCGCAGCTGGAACCGGCCCTGTCGCGGGCCCAGGGCGGCCTGGGCATCGGCCTGTCTCTCGTGCGCGGCCTGGCCGAGTTGCATGGCGGCAGCATCAGCGCGCACAGCGATGGCGTGGGGCAGGGCAGCACCTTCGCCTTGCGCCTGCCGCTGCCTGCCGTACCCTTGCAGGCGCCGCCCGAACCCAACCGCCGCTTGCTGGCCGGCACGCGCGAAGGCAAGGTGCTGGTGATCGATGACAGCGCCGACGCGGCCGAAAGCCTGGCGCTGGCGCTTGACATCCTCGGCTATGACGTGCGCACGGCCTACGACGGCGCGGCGGGCATGGCAGCGGCACAAGTTTTCATGCCGCAAGTGATCTTGCTCGACATCGGCTTGCCGCACATGAATGGCTACGACGTGGCGAGACTGTTGCGCAGCCAGCCCTGCGGCAAGGACGCCATCCTCGTGGCCGTCACGGGCTGGGGTCAGGACAAGGACCGCCAGATGGCGTCCGACGCGGGCTTTGATTTACATCTGACCAAGCCCGTGGATTTTTATGAGCTCGATGCGGTGCTGCAGAAGATGCTGCAAACGAGCTGAGTTGCCGTAGCGCCATCCTGCCCGCCTGCGGCGCCCATCACATCCCCTGTTTTCTTTCTTTTCATTATCTGTTTCCGTTGATATACCTCTATTGTTTGCGGTAAATCAAACACGGAATTTCAATGTTATAAATAAAAGAAATTTCATTTAAAAATTAAATGTTATTAATGGATAGATTTTAAATATTATTAAAAATAATTTGACTTGCGAAAATAAACGAAATATCCTCACTTCGTGGTTGCGGTAATGGGGGGCAAAAAACATCATTGGTCATCAGACGTATTATCTTATCGATAGATTTGGTGATTTATTGATATATTTTGTGTATTTTAAATCGATACATTTCGCGTATTTTTATGCACCAGTGATGGAGTCCGATTACGCCGCGAGCGCTGCCGGAAACCTGAATGGGTCTTCATTATTTCATCGCACAAAGGATAGTTGTAATGTTTAATTCCATTCCAAATAGGGGTAAAATCATGGCAACAATTAATGTACTGGTAGCGGTCAATGTTGGTCAGGCAGTGGCACAAAAAAATCTGAGCAAGTATGTCTTCATGGTCGATACGACCGGCTACTCGGGCAATGGCAACGAAGGCGGCAATGAACTGGTGACAACGTGCAAGAACGGCGACACCATCGTCTGGAACGTGAGCTCGCTGGACCCGGCCGAACAAGTTTCCATCCACAACTTCGATGGCACCGCCATCACCAGCGGCATGATCAATCCGGCGCCTTACCCGCAATATGACAGCACCGTATGGGGTGGCCGCGTCAATGCCAAAGGCAGCAATGTGCAATATACGATAACCTTGTTGTTGGCGGGCAATACTCTGCTGACCTTCGATCCATTCATCGTGGCGTCGAATCCGCAATAATCGGGCAAGGGCCATGTTCGGCATGCCGCGCGCATGGCCTGTTTTGATGTTTCTTTAAATGAATACTTTCCAGATAAACCTGGATTTTCCATTTTTGTGAATCGTTTTTTTCCTGTCCCGAATAAATTCCCCGCTATGCGGCAGTGTAATTAATCGCTCCTCCCTCTCTTTTCTATCGAAGCGTTCCCATTCCTCCCGCTCATTATCCGGCACGGGCTTTCCACTGTCCGTCGTATAATATGCCAGCCATACTCTTCGTTCCGCGTGCCGGGCACCGTTCGCCGTTTATGGCAATTGGCCGGGCCGGAGTCGAATCATTATGTGCATTGACGTCCATTTATGCGCACGGGAAAAATAACAATGGAACAATTGACGGAACTTGAGCTGGAATGCTTTCAGCTGCGCCATGGCGATGGCCCGACGGACCGCTGCGTGGACTGGGCCGTGGAGCGCTTGCGCCTCGACCAGGAAGGCGACGACCTGGAAGTCGTGCTGCTGGCCAGCGCCCAGGGCCGCGACGAGGTGCTGCCGCTGGCCGAGGCCATCATCGCGCGCTACCGGGGAGCGCAGCGGCTCAGTGAACAATTCCTGGCCGGAAAATACATCGTCGAACTGCGCGCCGCCTACCTGGCGGGCCGGGAAGCGCGGCGTCGCTCGATGCCATCTTTACCCGCCTGTACCCGGCGCTCGATTATCCCGACTGGCTGGTCATGCTGAGCCGCAATTGCGAGTATGCGACGGATGTAGCCGATTTCGAGCAGCCATTCGAGGATGAATTCCGCTATATCGCCAGCCTGTGGGCGCAGGCGGATAGCCTGGCCGCGTTCGAGCGCGAATACAGCCGCGAGACATCCAGCCAACATGATGCGGCAAGCGTTTGATTGTGCCAAATGGCTGCAATATGAAAAAAATCGATATTTTTGTCTGTTCCGACGCCGAGATGCACGCATGTGCCAGCTGGCAGGATGCCTTCGATTCCTTTCCCGTCACGGGCATTGCCTTGCCCGGCGAACTAGATTTTGCGTCGCTGGGGCAATTGCTGACCCACTCGGAAGCGCCTGCCATCAGGCCCGTGTCTATCCCGGGGCGTGAGCTTTACGTGTTTGCGCATGCCATGGGGCAGGTTCTCGAGCGGCTGACGGCCGACGACTTGGCCGATATCGCGGTGGCATGGGCGCAGACGGCGCCATGGGCCGGGCTGGATGTCAATCCCTTCGATCTGGCCGGATTTCCGATGGAGTTGCAATCGATCTGGCATCAATCCGCCACGCCGGACAAGGCGCTGTTTGCGTGGATCGACGCCTAAGGTCGGCATGCGCGTGGCGGGCGGCCGCTATCGTATAATTTGCGCAATTCTTTTCGCTGGGAATAATGTGCAAAACAAGACTATCGGTTTACTTGGCGGCATCGGCTGGGCTTCGACCCTCGAGTACTACCGGCTTCTCAATGAAATGCTGGTGGCGCGCATCGGGCCAGCACACAGCGCGCGCATCATGCTGGTCAGCATGGACCAGGCCGATTTCGTCGCGCACGCAGCGCAGCCCGATTCCCATGCCATTGAGCAATTCCTTGTCGGGGAAGGGCAGCGCCTGCGAGACATGGGCGCGGACTTCTTCCTGCTGTGCGCGAATGGCGCGCACCGTTTCGCGCCGGCCGTCGTGCCGCGGATCGGCTTGCCTTTTATCAGTATCGTCGAGGAAACGGCAAAGCGGGTGCAGCAGTCGGGCATACGCAAGGTGGGTTTGCTTGGCGTCAAGCAGACGATGGCGGGCCGCTTTTATCACGATGCGCTGGAGCAGCGCGGTATCACCACGGTGACACCCGAGGCGGCCGACCAGGACATCCTCCACGACCTGATCTATACGGAACTGGTGCAGAATATCTTTACCGACGCCAGCCGGAAGATTTTCCTCGCCATCATCGAGAAACTGCGGCGGCAAGGCGTGCAGGGCGTGATTTTGGGATGTACGGAGATACCGCTGCTGATCCAGCAGGGCGATGTGGACTTGCCGCTATTTAATACCACGGCCATTCATTGCGAGGCGGCGGTGGCGTTTGCCATCGAAGATTAAGCGCTGGCAACAGAGCGGCTGCCTGGGCAGGCTGCCGCTCTCGTCAGCATCAAGCCGGCTGCGCGCCGCTCACATTCCGGCTGCGGTTTTCCACCAGCACGGAGATGCCGAGAACGACGATGCCGCCGCAGGCCAGCATGGCGCCCACCCAGCCCGTCGAGCGCAAACCCATGCCCATGGCGATGGCGATGCCGCCGGCCCAGGCGCCCAGGGCGTTGGCGATGTTGAAGGCGGAATGGTTGAGGGCGGCCGCCACGGTTTGCGCGTCGCCGGCCACGTCCATCAAGCGCGTCTGCACGGCCGGGGCGACGGCGATGCCGGCGCCGATGGCGAACAGGTTGATCGCCGTCAACCAGACATTGCTGCTGGTATAAGTAAAGGCGGCCAGCGCGGCCACGTTCCACAGCAGCACGCCGAAGATGGTCCACAGGCGCGAGCGGTCGGCCAGCCAGCCGCCGATCAGATTACCCACCGTCATGCCGATGCCGATGATGGCCAGCAAGATGGAAATGACGAGCGGCGACACTTTCGTCACTTCCAGCAGGGTTGGCGTAATAAACGTGTAGACGGCGAACATGCCGCCGAAGCCGATCGCCACCATCAGCAGGGTCAGCCACACTTGCAGGCGGCGGAACACGCCCAGTTCGCGGCGCGGGCTGGAATCGCCGGCGGCCACCATGGGCACGAAGATGCGCACCATCAGCATGGTCAGCAAACCCAGCGCGGCGACGAGCAGGAAGGCCGAGCGCCAGCCGAGGGTCTGGCCGATGTAGGTTGCCAGCGGCACGCCGAAGATATTCGCCACGGTCAAGCCCATCAGGACGCGGGCCACGGCCTGGCCGCGCCGGTCCGGTTCGGCCAGCGCGGCCGCCACCAGCGCCGCCACGCCAAAGTAGGCGCCGTGCGGAATGCCGGCCACGAAGCGGGCCACCACCAGCAAGCCATAATTTGGGGCGATGGCGCTGAGCAAGTTGCCGCCAGCGAACATCAGCATCAGACAGATCAGCATCAGGCGGCGCGGCATGCGCGCCAGGAAGATGGTGATCAGGGGCGCGCCGATGACCACGCCCAGCGCGTAGGCGCTGATCATGTGGCTCATCTGCGGCAAGGTCGTGCCCAGGTCGTCGGCCACCACGGGCAGGATGCTCATGGAGGCGAACTCGCCCGTGCCGATGGCGAGGCCGCCGATGGCCAGGGCCAGGTCGGCGTATCCAGCGCCAAAAGGCGCGGTGACGCGCGGAATCAGGGGATCTACGGAGGCGTGCATGTTCTTGTTAGTTGGGTAAAGAATGACAGGGCGGAGGGGCGCGCAGTAGCCCAGCCGGAGGTGGCAATGCGCCACCAGAGTCGACGGATGGCCGGTATTTTCGGGCTAGAAGAGCTGCCCAAAGACAACATTGTAAGAGATTCGGGCAAGCTCTGCAGGGCGCCGGCTAAAATCTGCTGCACTGCACACAACAGCGATTGCTCTTGTTGTTAACGATAACACGGAATCGGCGCGATTCCGCCACAGGGAGAGCGAAGAAAGCCTGGCTGTGGCGGAAATGGTCTTCCTTGCGTATTACTTCGCTAACGATTGCTGCAGCGCTTCCAGTCCCGCCACATAAATGCCGTGGAACAGGTCCGTCACTTCCTGCTCGCTCACGCCCACGGGCGTGAAGCGGCCCGACCAGGTGACCCGCGCGCCATCGCTGCCGGCAAGTGGTTCCACTTTCAGGGTCGACAGGTAATCGGCGGCGGGAAACGGCGCCTGCAGGATGGAATAGCTGTAGCTGCGCGCCGTGTTGTCGTACGCTTCCAGTTGCTCGACGATGACGTCGCCGGCCGGGTTGGCCAGGTGGCGGATGCGGCCCCCTGCGCTCAAGGTGCTGCTGGGAATATAGGGCAGCCAGTCGGGCAGGGCATTGAAGCCGCCGATCAGTTGCCATACTTGCGCCGGCGTGGCGGCGATGTCGATCGAGGTGGTGGTGTGTGCCATCTGCATTCCTTATCTATTAGTTGGCGCCGGTTGGCAGCGGGGCGAATGGCGACACGAGTTGCTCGGCGCGCATGTCGTGCCAGAAGGCGGCGGGGATGACGGCGTGTAACGCTTGCTGGTCTTCGGCCAGGCGTTCCGGACGGCTGGCGCCGGGAATCACGGCAGCCACGGCCGGATTGGCCAAGGAAAATTGCAGGGCGGCAGCCTTGACGCTGACGCCGTGGCGCGCAGCAATCGCCTTGATACGTTCTACTTTGGCAATGATTTCGGGCGAAGCCTTCTGGTATTCGAAGTGCGCGCCGCCGGCCAGGATGCCCGAGCTGTAGGGGCCGCCCACGACGATGTCGACGTTCTGTTTTGCCGCGGCCGGCATCAGGCGCTGCAGCGCACGTTCATGGTCGAGCAGGGTGTAGCGGCCGGCCAGCAAGAAGGCGTCCGGCTGGGCTTCCGCCAGGTCCAGGGTCAGTTCCAGCGGTTCCACCTTGTTGACGCCCACGCCCCAGGCCTTGATGACGCCTTCTTCGCGCAAGCGGGTCAGCACGCGGAAGGCGCCCGTGCGGGCAATCTCGAATTGCGCCAGCCAGTTGTCGCCGTGGAAATCCTGGGCGATGTCGTGCACCCAGACGATATCGAGGCGGTCCGTATCCAGACGTTTCAAACTGTCTTCGATCGAACGCAGGGTGGCGTCGGCCGAGTAGTCATCGACGATCTTGTTCTTGCGGCCAAATTCGAACAAGCCCCCTTTTTCGCCCAGTTCGCGGGCGGCCGGGTCTTCCAGTTCGTCGAGGATGAGCCGGCCGACCTTGGTGCTGAGCACGTAATCGTCGCGGCGGCGCTGCTTCAGGGCGGCGCCCAGGCGCAACTCGGCCAGGCCGGCGCCGTAGAACGGGGCCGTGTCGAAGTAGCGGATGCCCGATTCCCAGGCCGCGTCGACGGTCGCCAGCGCTTCCTGTTCCGGAATGTTGCGGAACATATTGCCCAGCGGCGCCGTGCCGAAACCCAATTTGCCTGTCAGTAAGTGTTTGATTGTCATGGTGTTTTCCTTCAATGAGTGAGTCAGTGCAGACAGAATAGCTGGACAAGTTAAGCCTGTCCAAGACATAATTGGCGTAACTTGAGTCCTGAAAGGTCTGACATGCTGGACATACGCCAATTGCAATACTTCATCGCCGTCGCCGAGGAAGAACACGTGGGGCGGGCCGCCGAGCGCCTGCATATTTCCCAGTCGCCGCTGAGCCGGCAGATCGCCCAGCTCGAAGACCGGCTGGGCCTGACCCTGTTCGAGCGCAGCGCCCAGCGCATCCGCCTGACGCGCGACGGCCACACCTTCCTGGCCGAAGCGCGCGCGTTCATTACCCACGGGAACCGCCTGGAAGCGCTGGCGAAACGCCTGGGGCGCGGCGACGAGGGGGGCCTGTGCATAGGCTACATCGAAAACGCCATGCATGCGGGCGTCTTGCCGGAGGGGCTGCGCGCCTTGCGCTCCACGCGGCCGCAAGTGCACGTGGCCCTGTACAACCTGCATTCGGCCGAGCAGATCGAGGGCTTGCGCCAGCGCAGCCTTGATATCGCGCTGCTGTGCGAGCCGCCGCTGCCGAACGACGCGGACCTCGATTGCGCGCAAGTGCTGAGCGACCCCATGCTGCTGGCCTTGCCCGCGACGCATCCGCTGGCGGCCAAGGCCCAGCTGACCCCGGACGACCTGGCGGGCCAGGAGTGGATCGCCGTGCTGCACAAGGAAAGCGTGCTGAAACACGATAACTTCATCGCCGCCTGCGCGCGCGCCGGTTTTACGCCCGATATCCGCATGGAAGCAACAGAGCCGCTGACGGCGCTGGGCCTGGTGGCGGCCGGACTGGGCATGGCCATGATCCAGCACAGCCTGCGCCAGCACGCGCCGGCCGGCGTCGTCGTGAGGGAATTGCCGTGGTTCAGCTACCGCACGCCATTGTGGCTGGCCTGGCACAAGGTCAATCTGCGTCCGCTGGTGGGGATTTTCCGGGAAACCTTGCTGCAGCAGGCGGGCGTGGCCGCTTAAATCTTTTTGCCGTGCTTCAAGTGCAAGGGCAGCCACCACCACATGCAAATGATGAGCGTGCCCATCAGCACGCAGGCGACGATGCCTGCGACGTGGCCGAACACTTCCGACATCACCAGATTGGTGCCGAGGATGAACGCCAGCGCCAGGGAAAAGGCGCCGCACATCATGATGCGGTCGGCCACGCGCTTGAAACGCTCGCGGTCTTGCAGGGGGCGCATCACGCGGTGCTGGATGGCTGGCGCGCTGAGCAGCACCAGGCTGGTCATGGATAGGAAAAACGTCAGCAGGAAGACGATTTTTTCCGCCTGCACGATCTTCGCGAAGCCGCCGTTGAAGGGCAGGATGATGAGGAAGGCCGTCAGCATCTGCGCGCCCGGCAAGAGGATGCGCAATTCGCTGAGCAGGTCGGACAAGTCGCCTTCCTCGCCTGCTTGATTATTGTCGTCATGTGGCGGGGTGTGCGGCATGGCGCTATTCCTGTTGGTGGCGATGGGGCCAGTCTACGCACAGGCGGCCGGGCCGACTGTGGGCGGGCGCACCTTCGGAAGCATTGCGTCAGAACCAGTGCGGGTAGCGTTGGCGCAGCCGCCACAAGGGCGTCGAGACGATGGCCGTGGGACTGTGCGAGGCGTCGTGGCCGCAATGGCCGCAACTGTGGCGCCGGTGCGGCGCCAGCGCGAAGTCGCCCAGGTCCAGGTGCGGGTGGCCGCAGCGGGCGCAGTCGCTGCAGCCCAGCGGCGCGCCAGCCTGCAAGGCGGCGGCGAACGCCTGCGCGGCGGGCGGCGTGACATTCAGTTGCACTATGTCGGGAGGAAACAGGCCGGGCAGGGCGCGGCAGTCGATGGTCAGGGCTGGCAGGTCGCGGCTGAACAGGGCGCCGCCGTCATTGGCCCGGGCGCGCAGTTGCAGCAGGCCATCATTGCCCAGGCGCAGGGTGCTGGCGTGGAATTGCGTGGGGTCGAACAATTCCGGATACAGCACATAGCCCATGGGGCGGGCGTGCTGGCGGCACTGCATGGGCTGCGTGGATGGGCAGGCGGCCAGATCGGCTTGCGTGCCCCAGTAGCACTGGTGCGTGCGGCACCATTGGCGCGCCGCGCCATTGCGAAATTTTCCAGCGGGCAGCAGATCGCACACGATGATGGCGTCCAGTCCCGCGCCGGCGCGAAAATGGCCCGTGATGTGGGACGTGGTGACGGCAAGACGGCCCGTGCTCGCGTGCAGGGGCCAGCAGATGCCGGGCAGGGTCAGCGGCGTGGCCAATGGCGCCTCCGCGCGGCTATCGGCTTGCCAGCCGCCCGCCGGCCTGAAGCAAAAAACCCGCCGGTTGGGGCGGGCTGTGCTGACGGGGATGCCTGAGGCATGGCCCGGTCTATTCTTCCGTATCGGCCAGGGTGACGATGGCGCGCGCCCACTTCGAGTATTTCAGGTTTGCCAGGTCGCGCACGGTCTTGATATTGAATGCCTGCTTGAGCAGCTCCGCATCCTTCTCGCTCACGCCTTGCAGCGCATCGACGGGTGCATCAGCGATTTCCTTGAACGTCTTTTTTTCGTAAGCCTTGTCTACCGCTTTATTGATGTTCATGTGTTGATACTCCTCAGTAAGTGGGAAAATTAATTCTACACGTTTTTGAGAACCGTCAATTTACGCTTGCAAGTTGTGCTGAACTAAATATGATGGAGGTGGGCGCCTCGACAGTGAGGCCGTCTGTGCGTTCGCCTTGAGATTGTAATTATGTCACTGTTATTATTCATAGTATAATGATTTCCATGGCGGAGAATGGTCTGCGCCATGCCGGACACCGCGGTCACGCGGCACCAATCGATAGCGTTCAGGAGAATACGATGAGTTTGCTAGATCAACTTGCAGGACAGGCGATGAGCGCTTTGGGCAATAAAAGTGCTGACGGGGAAGCCCCATCGGGATTGATGGCCAGCGTGATGGACCTGGTCAACCAGCATGGCGGCTTGCCCGGCCTGCTGCAGAAATTCCAGGAAAGCGGCCTGGGCGACCAGGTGGCCAGCTGGATCGGCACGGGCGCCAATGCACCCGTCTCCGGCGAACAGATCAAGGATGCGCTGGGCAGCGACACGATCACCCAGATCGCTGAAAAAGCGGGCGTCGCCCCGGACGCGGCCTCGGGCGGCCTGGCAGCCTTGCTGCCCCAGCTGATCGACAAGCTGACCCCGGACGGTCAGGTGCCGGAAGGCAACGACCTCGTCAGCCAGGGCTTGAATATGCTCAAGGGCAAGATCTTCGGTTGATTCCCTGGTCTTGCAAGTGAAAAACCTCGCAGCGATGCGAGGTTTTTTTATGTGCAAGGTTTCTGGGGGATCAGAGTTAACGTCGGAAAAACGCCTGTGGCTAGGCGCCGCCCCGAAGACAGTACGCGAGTACGGCGAAGGACAAGAGTAACCCCGGCAACAACGCCACGGGCGTTTTTCAGGCGGCGGCCATTATTCCCAGGCGCTGCGCCATATACGCCGGTTCGCTGGTCAGTCTGGCCGTACTCCCTTCCACCAGATACGAGCAATACCGTCTCCGCTCGGCGCTGCCGCCGCGCCGTTCCATCAGCTCGCCCAGCATGGCGACGGCATCGGCGGCCATCTTTTGCACGGGCTGGCGCAGGGTGGTGATGTCGTAGCTGAGCCAGCCGGACGCTTCCAGCGCGTCGAAGCCGGCCACCGACATTTGCAGCGGCACCTGGATGCCCATCTGGTGGCGCGCCGTGTCCAGGCAGCCGATGGCCATGATGTCATTGCCGCAAATGACGGCGTCCGGCACACGGCCCAGGCGGTCGATGACCTTGCGCAAGCCCCGTCCGCCGCTGGCGTAGTCGTAGTTGCCGCTGACGACGATGGGCGCGGGCAAGCCCAGGGTCAGCAGCCGGTCCAGCATGCCGGCCTTGCGCTCCTGCGCGACGGCCGAATCGCCGGGGCCGTCGATGATGGCGAACTGGCGGTGGCCCGCTTCGGCCAGGCGCGAGACGAGCAGGCGCGCCGCTTCGCCCTGGTCGCACAGCACGGCGTGCACGGCGTGCTCGCGCGGGCTGCGGTTGAACAGCACCAGGGGCACGTCGCGCCGGCCGAATTCGGCCATCTGCTCATCCGACAGGCAGGCGGCCACGACGGCGCCGTCGACCTGGTATTGCCACACATCGCTGAGGGCCTTGCCGATATCCGCTTCGCGCTCCAGGGTAAACAATAACAGGCGCTTGCCCTGGCGGGCGATGTGCTGGCTCAGGTCGGACAATACTTGCGGATAGTACAGATTGGCCAGGTTGGAAATGATGACGGCCACCAGGTTCGAGCGGCGCGTGATCAGGCTGCGCGCGGCCGCGTTGGGGATGTAGTCGAGGCTGATGGCCGCCTGCATGACCTTGGCGTGGGTGGCTTGCGAGATGCTGGCGCCCGGCTTGAAGCAGCGCGACACGGCCGATTGCGACACGCCGGCCAGCAAGGCCACGTCATACGAGGTCACGCGCCGTCCGGCGCCCGGTATGGCGCGGCTGGCGGTGCTGGGTGTCCGGGCTACAGTATTCTTTTTTCGCATATTGGTCTGGCAAGCAACCTGTCTCAAAGTATTCCTGCAGGCCCGGCCGCTTGTGGCGGCCTGGGCGGGCAGAATGAGCATAGCGTAAAAGATTGCCGCATGGCAAGACTGTTTTCTTGTTCATGTTGCAAAAAATATGACTGAATGGCAAGTGGTATGCTTGCTCCTCAATCGGCGCTGTCGCAGGGCCCGCTGCCATAGGGGCTGAGGCGTCCCGGCGGGTCCACGCGGCGCGCGCTGAAATCGCTGGCCAGCGTGGGTAATGGCCATTCCGCCGTGGCGCTCGCTTCCGTGCCGCTGACGGTCCCGCGCACGGTCAGGGCCACGTGCACCCAGGAACCATAGTTGCGCGGATAGCTGACGGTGACGGTGGCCATGCCCAGCGCGTCGCTCAGGCCGCTGGCGCTGACGGTCAGGGGGATGCCCGGATCGAGCACGCCATTGCCGTTGCGGTCGTAGGCGGCGTCAAAGATGCCGTTGCGCAAGACGTCTTCATTGGCGCAGCTGTAGAGGGGCAGGGCCAGGCGCCAGACGCCTGTGTCGGGGAACTCGGGCTTGTCCGCCTGCCACACGTAAGATCCCTTGGCATAGCGGCTGGGCCAGGCGGCGGCCGTGATGGCGACGCCCGGCACGGCATTGCCGGCGCTGTCGGACACGAACACGGCAAAGTCCTTCTGCAGCACGCTGGGTGAATATTCGCGCAGCAGGCTGCCCGTGCCCAGCTTGATCGACAGCGCTTGCCGCGCCACCGTCAGGCGCACGAGGGCCGTGGCCGCCGCTTGCGGCGCGCCTTCGATGCGGGCCTGGATCAGCACGCCGTCGCGGCCGCTGTCGGCTGGCCCCGCCACAAACACGGCGCGCGCCAGGCCATCGCTGCCCGTCAGCACCCGGCCCGCCTGCCGCAGGTAGCCGCCGCTGGGGTCGCTCAAGATGGAAAACAGCACGGGCGCGTTCTTGACCAGGTTGTTGGCCGCGCCATCGCGCACCACGGCGCTGATTGTGCTGATACTTGTGCTGACGTTGTCGGCCGATGCCGCCGAAGTGGTCGTATTCGCGCGCAGCACTGCAGGGTCCGCTTGCACGGCCAGCTTGCTGGCGCCGCTCAGGGGCGCGACGAATTCCAGCCGCGTCTGGGCCGAGGGGCCGCCCGCCACGGCGGCCGTGAGGGTGGCCACGCCCGCGTTGGCCGATTGCACATAGCTGCGCGGCAAGTTGCCATTGCTAAAAATCAAACTGGCAGGCAAGGCCTGGCTGCAGGCGCTGTCGCTGAACAGGCTGCCGCGCGAGGTCGACAGGCTGGCGCTGCCCGCTTGCGGCACGCCCGCCTTGTCATAGCGCGCGTCGATGGGCTGGCACGCCAGGGTCGCCACTTCCGGCAGCACGTCCGCGCCGCTGGCGTCCTGGCCCACGGCCGGACTCAGGCGCAGGTCGCTGCCGGCCACGGCATACGCTTGCGTGGCGGCGGCGCCCAGCGCGCTGATGGACACGGCATCCTTGCCCAGGCTGCCAGCGGTCAGGCGCAGCACCAGCTGGCCTTGCGCATTGCTGAGCGCCGCGCCCCCATCCTTGACGCGCACGCCGTTGCCCGCGCCCGTGCTGTAGGCGATGGCGGCGCCGGCCACGGGTTTGCGCGCCGAGTCGCGCACGGTGACGGTGAGGTCGGCGCCCTGGCCCAGCATCAGGGCGGCCGGCCCCAGCACTTCCACGCTGCTGCCCGTCACGGCCACCGTGCCCTTGCTGCTGCGCACGCCGACAGTCGCCGTCACGGTGATGCTGCGGTTGCTGTTGGCGCCGCCCGTGCCCAGCAGGGCGCGCGCCTGGCCGTTCTTGTCCGTCACGGCGTCGACGCTGCCGAGGATGCCGGAATCGGCGGCAAAGGAAATCTTTGCGTTTGGCAAGGCGAGATTGGCGCCATCCTTGACGAGGGCCGTGACGGCCACTTCGCTGCCGGCCAATCCCGCCGAGGCCAGTTCCGTGCTGGAAAAGACCAGGTTGACGGCGCTGGCCAGGCTGGCCGGCTCGGGCGGCGTGACGGGAGGAATCACGGGGGGCGTCACGGGCGGGGTGACCGGCGGCTTCACGGGCGGCACGGTGGGCGGCGGGCTGCCGCCGCAGCCTGCCGTGCTGTGCAGCGAGCAGCCGGCGCCGGCCTGGGTATCGGCGGAACCGCCGCCGCAGCCGGCCAGGGAAACGAGGAAGGCCGCCAGCACGGTAGCAGGCAGCAAAGCAGCGGGCAGGCGGCGCGGGTGGCGCAGGCGGGCGAGGGGCACGATGGGTCTCCGGGAGCTGGCCGAGTTGCTCGGCATTCATTTCCCAAGAGTAGCTTTTGCGCGCGGCCGCTACTTGATGCAAAGCAAGTTTATGCTGTTGACCCCGTCGAATGGGTTTTGCTGGTGCAATAGCCTGCCTTCTGATAACATAACGCCCCTTTATTCAGGGAAGGGTCGACATGGCCAATGCTTGCGGCGTCGATTTCGGCACGTCAAATTCCACGGTAGGCTGGGCACGTCCCGGGCAGAGCACCATGCTCGGCCTGGAAGATGGCAAGACGACCTTACCGTCCGTCGTCTTCTTCAATGCGGAAGACGAGGAAGTCAGTTTTGGCCGCGCGGCGCTGGCCGGCTATCTGGCCGGTTACGAGGGGCGCTTGATGCGCTCGCTGAAAAGCTTGCTGGGCACGAGCCTCATCGATGGCCAGACGGAAGTGGGTGGCCGCGCCTTGCCATTTCGCATGTTGCTGGCGCAATTCATTGGCGAAGTGAAACGCCGCGCCGAGCAGTCCGCCGGCCGCGAATTCTCGTCCGCCGTGTTCGGCCGTCCAGTCTTCTTTATCGACGACAATGCGCAAGCCGACCAGCTGGCGCAGGATACCCTGGCCGAAGTGGCCCGCTCCGTCGGTTTCAAGGACGTCGCGTTCCAGTTCGAGCCGATTGCCGCCGCGTTCGACTACGAGTCGCAAATCGACAAGGAAGAACTGGTGCTGATCGCCGACATCGGCGGCGGTACGTCCGACTTTTCGTTGGTGCGCCTGTCGCCGGAACGGGCGAAGAAAACCGAGCGGCGCGACGACATCCTCGCCACCGGCGGCGTGCACATCGGCGGCACGGATTTCGATAAATACCTGAGCCTGTCGTCCGTCATGCCTCTGCTGGGCTATGGCAGCCGCCTGCATAACAATAGCGAAGTGCCGTCCAGCTATTATTTCAACCTGGCGACCTGGCACACGATCAACCTGGCGTACACGAAGAAGATCTGGGTGCAGCTGGCCGACGTGTGCCGCGATGCGCGTGAGCAAGACAAGATGGGCCGTTTGCAAAAGCTGATCGACGAGCGCGCCGGCCACTGGCTGGCCATGAAAGTCGAAGAGGGCAAGATTGCCCTGTCCGACGCGGCCGAAGTGCAGCTGGAACTGGACCGCCTGTCGCCCGCGCAGAGTCTGTTGCTCAAACGCACGCAGTTCGACGAGGCCATCGGCCACCTGTGCGGTTCCGTGGAAGAAACCGTGCTGCGTCTGCTGCGCGACGCGGGCGTGGCGCCGGAAGCCGTCGACACCGTGTTCTTCACGGGCGGTTCGAGCGGCGTGCGCTTGCTGCGTGAAAAGATCGCAGCCCTGGTGCCGGCCGCGCGCAAGGTCGAGGGTGATCTGTTCGGCAGTATCGGTGCGGGTTTGGCGCTGGACGCCGTGCGTAAATTTGGTTGATAAAATGTGCATGGCGGCGTTGCCGCGTCTTGCCGTACTGGTGTACTGTCTGCGACACGGCGCCTTGCCCTGCGCATTTTATCGATACCCCCACTGTTGCACCCACGAAAGAGCGCCCCATGAATGTGTTTGACAAACCGATCGTCATGATCGACTTCGAGACGACCGGATTGTCGCCCGACATGGGCGACCGCATCACGGAAGTGGCGGCGCTGCGCATCGAGGGCGGGCAGATCACGGACCGTTATGTGACCCTGATCAACTGCAATGCGCGCATCCCCTCGTTCATCACGGGCTTGACGGGCATCACGCAAGCGATGGTGGACAAGGCGCCGCCCGTGGCTGAGGTGGTGCCGCAGCTGCTGGATTTTATCGGCAGCGATGCCTTGTCGGCGCACAATGCCAGCTTCGATGAAAAATTCCTGCGCGCGGAAAGCGCCAGGCTGAACCTGACACCGGCGCACCAGTCGCTCGTGTGTTCATTAAAACTGTCGCGCCGCGTGTTTCCCGGCATGGCCAGCTACAAGCTGGGCTTGCTGTCCAGCCAGCTGGGCATCGCCTTCAAGAGCGCTGCCCACAGGGCCGAATCCGATGCGGAAGTGGCGGCCCAGGTGCTGATCCATATCGGCCGCCATTTGCGCAGCAGCTATGGCATCGCCGACGTCGACGCGGACTTGCTCGTGTCGCTGAACAAGCTGGCCGCCGCCAAGGTACCGCAATTCCTGCAAAAACACCCATCCCGCCGCTGAGCGCCATGCCTGCCTAAGCGGGCTCATCAAAACGATATAATTTTGTTATTTCGTTTGAGCCTGCTCAAGTCCTTCCCCCGCATCGAATTTAAAATTTAAGCAACACATGATTTCGCCGCCCTGGGCCGCCGTTTTGCGCGTGCTGCCAGCAAGCGCAATGTGGATGGGGGCGCACATGGACAAGCACCATACTGCCAGAGATAGCCACGAGGCGTATATCTGGTTCCGCACGGCTGCCGAGCAGGGCAATGCCTACGCCCAGTTCAATCTGGGATTGATGTACAAGAAGGGCGAAGGCGTGGCGCAGGACGATGCGCGCGCCTTTGTCTGGCTACGGCTGGCCGCGCTGCAAGGGCTGGCGTTCGCGCAAAACCACCTGGGCGCCCTGTATTACCACGGCCGTGGCGTGGCGCAGAGCGACGAGGACGCCGTGCTGTGGTTTCGCCGCGCGGCTGCGCAGGGCGATGCCTCGGCCCAGCAAAACCTGGGACAGATGTACCGCAAGGGACGGGGCGTGCTGCAGAGCGATGAACTGGCCCTGGCATGGTTTTACCGCGCCTCCGAACAGGGCGTGGCCAGCGCGCAATCCTTGCTGGGCGAAGCCTATGCGCAAGGCCTGGGCGCGAAAAAGAACGATGCGCTGGCCCTGGCGTGGTTCCGCAAGGCAGCCTTGCAGGGCGATGCGCAGGCGCAGCTGAACCTGGGGCTCGTCTACAAGCGGGGCCAGGGCGTGGCGCAAAGCGATACGCAGGCGCTGGCCTGGTTCCGCCAGGCCGCCGCCCAGGGCCTGGCCGTGGCGCAGCGGCAACTTGGCGTGGCGTATGCGGAAGGCCTGGGCGTGGCGCCCGATCAGCTGCGCGCCTACGCCTGGCTGCAGCGGGCGGCCGAGCAGGATGACGCCGACGCCCAGTTCAACCTGGGCCTGATGCTGGCGCGGGGGCAGGGCGTGGACAAGGACGAGGCGCGCGCCGTCGTCTGGTACCGGCGTGCCGCCCTGCAAGGTCACTGCATGGCGCAATACAATCTGGGCGGCATGTTTGCAGGCGGGCGGGGCGTCGCGCGCGACCTGCGCCAGGCGCTGGACTGGTATGCCAGGGCGGCGGCCCAGGGCGCGTCGAATGCGCAGTTCAACCTGGGCGTGATGTATGCGAATGGCCAGGGCGTGGAGCGCGACGAGGTGTGCGCCGTGCGCTGGTACCGCACGGCGGCCGAGCAGGGCGATGCCAGCGCGCAAAACAACCTGGGCGTCATGTATGCAAGCGGTCACGGCGTGCCGCAAGACGATGGCCTGGCCGTGCAATGGTATGCGCGCGCGGCCGGCCAGGGCCATGCGCTGGCGCAGTACAACCTGGGCGGCATGTACAACAGCGGGCGCGGCGTGGAGAAGGATCCCGTTTGCGGCTATATGTGGCTGGCGCTGGCGGCCGAGGGCGGCGATAGCGGGGCGGCCAGGGCGCGGGAAGCGGCTGCCTCCAGGCTGGAGCCGGCACAGCTGCAAGAGGCGCAGCAGCGCATGCGGCAATGGCACCAGGTGCGTTCCCCGCCGCGGTCGCCACGGCCACCGCGCGACTGAAGCGTGGGCGCGGACGCGGGCTGCGTGCGATAATTGCTGGCAGGAATGTCGCGAAGGCGGCGTGGTTTTTGGCACAGTGAAAGGCGGAACATGGTAAGGCAGGCAGGCGAGGATGCATCCGAGCAAAAAGTCATCGACGACATCGCCACGCATGGCTGGCATGGCGTGCATATCAGTGCCGATGAAGAGGGCCCCGGCTACGCCTTCACGATAGGCGCCTGCCACAGCTTTGGCCAGCCCGAATTTCTCATCATGGGCTTGCCGCGGGCCGTGGCCCACCAGATACTCGACGTGGCGCTGGACGCCGCGCGCAGCGGCGCCATCACGGATTTCACGGCCACCACGGACGTCTTGCTGAAGGGCCATCAGTGCGCCTTCGTGCGCGTGCCCGTCGAGCAATACCGCAACTATGTCGGCTATGCGCGCTGGTATTACCAGGGTGACGAGTTTACCGTGTACCAGATCGTCTGGCCGTCGCGCGATGGCCATTTTCCATGGCAGGCGCAAGCCAGTGCGCAGTACGTGGAAAGCCAGCCGCTGCTGGGACCGGCGCCGCTGGCGGCATGACGGCAGGCCCCTCCGTCAGCATTGTGACCGGCACGGCCACCCTGTGCGTGTTCGACCCGGCCCTCTTGCGCCACAAGCTGGAAGATGACTGCGACTGGTGGAGTATTCCCAGTGCGGAACTGGCGGCCGTGAACGCGGGGCAGGTAGCGTTTTTCAACGTCGGCGGCGACGGCGCGTATGACATCGCCTTGCACGCCGAACTTGCCGAGCCGCATGTGGTCGTGCATCTGGCCGTGGTCTCCGGCCGCGTCTTCATCGGCGCCGGGGAAGACGTCACCGGCGGCGGCCTGGAACCGGACACGGCATATGGCGGCCTGTTCGTCGACGTGCCTGCGGGCAGTTACCGTCTACTGGCGCGCCGCGATGAGGCACGCATCAGCCTGGCATTCGTGCCCGATGCCCGCAGCAGCAATGCGTTTGGCGACCTCGTGCGTATTTGAGCGCGCCTGGCCTGCCGCCGTCCAGCTTTGACTAGTGCCCCTGGTTACGCATCCATGCGCGCCGCGCCCGCGCCTTGCCGCCGGTCCAGGAACAGGCTGTTGCCGTGGATTTTCTTCGCCTGCTTCTTCGCTTCCGCCGCCTGCGTGGCAATCTGGTGGTGCGTGTAATACTGGTGCGCCTCGACCTTGATGACGCCCAGGGATAGGCTGATCAGGGAATAAAACACTTTCTTGCCTTGCCGGTCTTCGCTGATGTAGCCGCCCCGTTCGCAATCGCTGGTGCTGTAATAGGCGAGGATGGCGGCCGCGAAGTCGTCCAGCATGGCCTGGCAGCGCGCTTCCCAGTCTTCGCTCTGGAACAGGATCATGAAATCGTCGCCGCCGATGTGGCCGATGAAGTCGCGGTTCGGGTCGCAGTGGCTGCTGAGGATTTCTCCCGTCAGCTGGATCACGTCGTCGCCCTTGCGGTAGCCGTACACGTCGTTGAAAGGCTTGAAGTGGTCGAGGTCGCAATAGCAGACCCAGAAGCGGCTGCCGCTGTGCAGCAGGCGGTCGATATGCTCGTTGATGGGCACGTTGCCGGGCAGTTGCGTGAGCGGGTTGGCATAGCGGGCCGCGTTGATCTGCATCTGCGTGATTTCGCGCATCAGGTCGTGTCCCGTGCCCATGCCCAGGTAGCGGCCGTGTTCGGTAATGATGAAACCGTTGAACAGATGGTGGGCGCTCGATTGCACCATGGTGTAGCTGAGTTCCTGCAAGCTCGTCTCGTGGTCGGCGATCAGGGGCGTGGCATCCATGAACAGGCTGCACGATTTCTTGCCATACAGTTCGCGCTGGTAGGGACGGGCGAAGTGGTCGATCATCTCGAAGCGGCTGATCAGGCCCAGCGGCACGCCATCGTCGACGACGGGAATGATCATCAGCTTCGGGTCTTTCAGGAAAATATCGTACACCTCGTTATTGTTTTTCTCGGGCGAAACGGCCGCCACGCGGTGCAGCAGCTTGCGGATGCTGGCGCCATTCTTTTCCAGGCTGCTGCGCTGCGGATACACGGCCACGCCGTTGCGTCCCAGCGCCTGCACCACTTCGGCCGGCAGGGCGCGCGCCGGCACCGCGTTGGGCCGGCCCAGGTGATAGCCTTGTCCGAACGCCACGCCTAGGTCGCGCAAGACCAGCAATTCCGTCTGCGCTTCGATGCCTTCGGCGATCACCAGGGTGCCCGATTTCTCCGCGATTTCCTGGATCGAGCGCACGAACTGCAGTTTCACAGGGTCATTATTGATGCCCTGGATGAAATGCATGTCGATTTTCACGTATTCCGGGCGCAGTTCCGACCACAGGCGCAGGCTGGAAAAACCCTCGCCCAGGTCGTCGATGGCGATCTGGAAACCCATGTTGCGGTAATGCAGCACCGCTTCGCGCATCAGCTCGTAGTCATACGTGGGCTGGTTTTCCGTCAGCTCGATGATGACGCGGTCCGGATTGATGCCGATGTGCTCGATGTATTCCAGGGTCTCGCCATGGCGGGCATTGCGCAGCAACAGGCATTCGGGGCTGACATTGAGAAACAGCTTGCCCGGCAGTTGCAGTTCGGCGAAGCGTTCGAGCACCACTTGCCGGCACAGGTGCTCCACTTCCAGGGTCAGGTCATGCGCGCGCGCCACCTTGAACAGATTCATCGGCGCGTGCAATGGGCTGTCGGACGGCCCCCGTATCAAGCCTTCGTAGCCGATGATGTCGCCGCTGTGCATGTGGATGATGGGCTGGAACAGCGCGCTGAGCTTGCGGCCCGCAATGATCTCGTGCAAGGCATCCGTCCCTTCGATGCTCATGGATACCGATGGCGGCTTCAGGTAAGCCACATTCGATGGCACCGCGCCGGGCGGCGCGGCGGTGGCGGTGGGGAGGGCGAGAGTGTGCATAGGCGGATGTGGCGGCACGGCCTCTGGACGGGCCATGAACATGTTGCCGATAGTAAAGAAGATTTATGACGGCTTGATGAAACGACTTTGTTTTTGATAATGTTTCTTGCATGAACGTCAGTTTGCCGATTCCGGCGAAAGCGAGATTTATCATGGTCATTCATGTAAATTCCCCAAACAAAAGACGGTAAATCCACCGGATAACTGTGCTTTAAAAGTGGCAATCCGCGCTATGATTTCTCTTGGCGAAAGTCAATATGGGCAGCCGCCGCGCATGCAGGCGGCCTGCTTT
Organism: Janthinobacterium sp. SUN176; assembly: GCF_030587335.1. Classification (NCBI taxonomy): domain Bacteria; kingdom Pseudomonadati; phylum Pseudomonadota; class Betaproteobacteria; order Burkholderiales; family Oxalobacteraceae; genus Janthinobacterium; species Janthinobacterium sp. SUN176. The sequence goes on from NZ_JAPWIA010000001.1 coordinate 1,301,608, forward strand.
CCTCGACATCCAACAATGAGACAACAACCCATGCAATTACGTAGTGCAACCCTCATATTCAGCTTGATGGCCGCCTTCGGTGGCAATGCCCTGGCGCAAAGCGCCGCGATGCCATCGTGCCCGGCCGGCGATGGCGCACCCGTGACGTATCCGGTCAGCAAAAAAGTCGACCAGCAAGACAGCTATTTCGGCACCACCATCGCCGATCCGTACCGCTGGCTGGAAGATGCCAACAGCGCCGAGACAGGCGAGTGGGTTGCGGCGCAAAACAAGCTGACGCAATCGTACCTGGGCACCATCCCGGAGCGCGCCGCGATCAAGCAGCGCCTGACCAAGCTGTGGAATTATGAGCGTTTCTCTACGCCAACGAAGCAGGGCGGCCGTTACTTCTACAGCCGCAATGACGGCTTGCAGAACCAGGCCGTGCTGTACACGGTGAAAAAACTGACGGACGAGCCGCGTCTGCTGCTGGACCCGAACACCCTGTCCACGGATGGCACGGTGGCGCTGGCCGGCACTTCGATCAGCCCGAACGGCAAGTACCTGGCGTATGCCACGTCCGCGTCCGGTTCAGACTGGAACGAGTGGAAGGTGCGCGACATCGAATCGGGCAAGGACTTGACGGACCACATCAAGTGGGCCAAGTTCTCCGGCGCTTCGTGGACCAAGGACAACACCGGTTTCTTCTACAGCCGCTATGACGCGCCGAACGAAGCGACCAAGCTGGCCGATATCAATTACTTCCAGAAATTGTATTTCCATAAAATCGGCACGCCGCAAAGCGACGACGTGCTCGTCTTCGACCGTCCCGACCAGAAGGAATGGGCGTTTGGCGGCAGCACCGTCAGCGACGACGGCAATTACCTGATCATCACGGCCACGCAAGGCACGGAACGCAAGAACCGCATTTTTTACAAGGACCTGCGCCAAAAGAACGCCAAGGTGGTGGGCTTGCTGGAAGCGTTCGATGCATCGTACTCGTTCATCGACAATGACGGCCCCGTGTTCTTCTTCAAGACGGATAACAAGGCGCCGAAATCGCGCGTGATCGCCATCGACACGCGCAAACCGCTGCCCTCCGACTGGAAGGAAATCGTGCCGCAAAGCGCGGAAACCCTCGTTGCCGTCAACCTGATCAACAACCAGCTGGTGCTCGATTACTTGAAAGATGCGCAAACGCAAATCAAGATCGTCGACCTGAACGGCAAGCTGGTGCGCGAAGTGGCCTTGCCGGGCATCGGTTCGGCCGGCGGCTTTGCGGGCAAGCGTGGCGACACGGAAACGTTCTACTCGTTTACCAGTTTCACGACGCCAGCGACCATCTACCGCTACGACATGAAATCGGGCAAGAGCAGCGTGTACCGCCAGCCGAAGGTCGATTTCGACCCGAACGCCTTTGAAACGCGCCAGCAATTCTTCACCAGCCGCGACGGCACCAAGGTGCCGATGTTCATCGTCTCGAAAAAAGGCATGAAGCTCGACGGTTCCAACCCGACCTATCTGTACGGCTATGGCGGCTTCAATATTTCGCTGACACCGAGCTTCTCCGTGGCAAATCTTGCCTGGGTGGAAATGGGCGGCGTCTACGTGATGGCCAACCTGCGCGGCGGCGGCGAATACGGCGAAGCCTGGCACCAGGCTGGCACCAAGCTGAACAAGCAAAACGTGTTCGACGACTTTATTGGCGCGGCGCAATGGCTGGTGGACAACAAGGTCACTTCGCCATCGAAGCTGGCCATCGGCGGCGGCAGCAATGGCGGCCTGCTGGTGGGCGCGGCCATGACGCAGCGTCCCGACCTGTTCGCCGCGGCGATCCCGCAGGTGGGCGTGCTTGACATGTTGCGCTTCCACAAGTTCACCGTGGGCTGGGGCTGGGTGCCTGACTACGGTTCGTCGGACGATGCCGAACAGTTCAAGGCGCTGGTGAAATACTCGCCGCTGCACAACCTGAAGGCGGGCGGTTGCTATCCAGCCACCATGATCACGACGGCCGACCACGACGACCGCGTCGTGCCTGCCCACAGCTTCAAGTTCGCCGCCGCTGCCCAGGCAGCGCAAGGCGGCGCGGCGCCCGTGCTGATCCGCATCGACAGCAAGGCCGGCCACGGCGCCGGCAAGCCGACGACCAAGCAGATCGAAGAAGTGGCCGATCGCTGGGGCTTCCTCAGCCGTTCGCTGAAGATGACGCCGGTAGTGGCGGAGCCGGCGAAAGTGGCGGCGCAGTAAACAGGTAGTGTTCAGGTAAAAAGCGCGGGTGCCGTTGGCCCGCGCTTTTTTACGTCTGGTGCAAAGGCGCGATGCGCGCCAGCACGCCGTTGCCAAACGTGGACTGGAACGGCAAATCCTTGCGCTGCGCATAGCCGATATAGCAATCGCACTTGAAGCGCGGGCAGGATTTCTCTTGCAGCAGGTCCGCCAGGTCGTCCGTGTACAGGTTGCCCAGGCGCTCGGGCACGAAATGGCAGCGCGCCAGCTCGCCGTCGCCATCGACGGACAGCGACGCCTCGCCCGCCAGACAGGGCTTGCCGCGCGAGGGCGAAGGGCGCCGGTTTTGCGCGAACCACGGGTCGACGGCGTCCAGCCAGGCCAGGTCTTCCACCGCGTAGTAGCCGGGACCACGCCGGTCATACGCGTTCAGCCACAGGTAGACGTGCGCGGGCAGGGCTGCGCGCAGGGCGCGGATGGCGTCCAGGTGCTCGTTCATCGCCACGACGCCGACGGAATAGCGCACGCCCATGGCGTCCAGGCGCGCGCAGCGTTCGAGAAAGCGGGCCAGCGTCGTCTGGTCCGGGTGGTAGGTGCACCACAGGCCGATCTTTTCCAGTCCATCCATCCCCTGCAGCCAGTTCAGGGGGCCGGACAGATTCGTTTGCAGCGCCACCTGGCGCACGTGCGGCAGTGCGGCCAGGGTTTGCATGGCCGCGCGGTAGTGGCGCCGCACCAGCGCTTCGCCCCAGGGGGTGAACAGCACGCCGATGGGGCGCGTTTGCCGCGCAATCCAATCCGTAAAACGCGCCACTTCGCACGCGTCGCGGGCCAGCGCGGCGCGGCTGTCGCGCTTCTTGGCAAACGGGCAGTAGCCGCAGGCGTAATTGCAGCTCGCCAGCGTGCCCCGGTACAGCAGGGACAAAGTGCCAGGCTGCGTTGTCAGCACGCCTGGCCCTCTTGCGCCATCAGCGCGCGCACCGTCTCGGAGGCCAGCCACGGGCCGATGGTGTCGGCGTAGCTGTAGCCCCGGTCATTGAGGCGCAGCAGCGGACCATCCTCCTGCACCAGCTCAAGCGCGTGCAGTTCGGCCAGCTGCGGCAGATCCATTTCGCAGCGCGTGCCGAAGCGCGCCGTGTAGGCGTCGCGGTCCAGGCCCGGTTCCGTCAGCAGCGACTGGATCACGTAGCGCCGGCGCTGTTCTTCCTCGCCCAGCACGTAGCCGTGTTCGGCCTGCGCGAAGCTTACTTCGTCCAGCGCCAGGTAGTTGTCGATGATGCCGATGGTCTCTGTCCGTGCCACCGCGTATTCGCTCGAATAATGCAGGCTGGCCGTGTAGGAGCGCGCGCCCGCGCCCAGGCCCACCATGCCGTCATTCTGGCAGCAGTACGAGGGACCGTTTTGTTCCGGCGCATGGGGAGCGCGGAACATGCGCATCGATACCTGTTCATAGCCTTGCGCGCGCAAATGGTCGCGCGCGGCCGCGTACAGTGCCAGCCGGCTGTCGCCGTCCTGCGCCAGCATGATGGGGTTCAGCGTATCGGCGCCTTTGCGCCGCGCGATCTTGCCAAGGCCCGTTTGCTCGCGCACGTACAGCGGATACAGATAGATTTCCTCGGGCCGGAAGGCCAGCGCGCTGTCGATGGACGCCAGCAGGCTGGCGACGGTTTGCCCCGCGATGCCGTAGATCAGGTCCAGGTTCAGGGTGGGAAATCCGGCCGCGCGTATCAGGCCGATGGCGTGATGGACGGTGGCGTTTTGCTGGGGACGCGCCAGCGCGCGCATCTCGCCGGCGGCAAAGCTCTGGATGCCCAGGCTGACGCGGTCGATGCCGTGCGCGCGGCAGACGGCCAGGCGCTCGGCCGTGATGGTTTCGGGCGACGCTTCGATGCCGGCCGGCGTGGCCTGCAAATCGATGCCGAGGATGTCGCGCGCGCCGCACAGCAAGGTATCCAGCTGGTCTGGCGACAGATAGGTGGGCGTGCCGCCGCCCAGCGCGAAGCGGGCGAAGCGCCGTTCGCCCAGCGCGCCGGCCAGTGCGCGCATCTGCACCAGCACTTGCCGCACGTAGCGTTCGACCATGTCGGCGCTGGGGCGGGCCATGGCGAACAGGTTGCAAAAGCCGCAGCGCATCTCGCAAAACGGAATATGGATGTACGCGAACAGGGCGGAGCGGTCTTGCCGCGCCCACAGGGGCGCCAGCGGCGCCGCCTGCGGCAAGGCGCGGTAGGCCGCCTTGTGCGGATACGAATACGAATACGCCTGATAGGGCGTGTGGCGCATGCGCTGCGCCAGGGTGCCAGGTTGTTCGGCTGGGTTCACGGTGGGGACTCCTTGGGAGGTGTATCGGGGACGATGAAGAAGTGCGCATACGGCACGTTCCACACGCTGTCGTGGGCGATGCGGTGGCCGCGGTAGCCATCTTCGCCATAGGCGCTGCCGTGATCCGAGCAGACGATGGCGAACGTGGGCGCGCGCGCGGCGCAGGCGGCAAACAGGGGCGCCAGCGCCCCGTCGACATAGCGCAGGGCTGCCGCGTGGCTGTCCAGGCAATCGGCGCGGCAGCCGGGCAGGTAGGCGCGGTTCGGTGTGTGCAGGGCGGCCACGTTGATGAACAAAAAAGTGCGCTGATCGCCATCCGCCAGGCGGGCTATGGCCAGCGCCACCTGCTTTTGCGTCGAATGGCGGCTGGCCACGCCCATGCCCGCGCTCCAGTGGCTTTCCTGGAACAGCGACGGCAGCACCGTGCCCAGCGCCGTTTGCCTGTTGAAGAAGCCCACGCCGCCGATGCAGATGGTGCGGTAGCCGCGCGCGGCCAGCGCGGCGGGAAGGTCCGCTTCCGCGAAGGTAAACGTGTCGGGCGACGTTGTTTCGCTGCCCGCAAACGCGCTGGCGAACAGGCGCGGATGGCGGCCCGGCGCGGCCGGCGTGGGCAAAAAGCCCGCGAAGAAGGCCTGGTGCGCGGCATAGGTGAACGTGGCGGGCGAGTGGCGCCGTTCCCAGCCGCCCGGCGGTAAAAAACGTCCCAGCACGGGCAATTCACCCGCCTCGTACAGGGCTTGGGCCACGTCAAAGCGCAGGGTGTCGAGCGTGAGGAAGACGATATCGTGGCTGCCGACGATGGCGTGCATGTCGGGGATGGCCGGTGTGTCCGGTGTATCTTTAAGCATGTGTCAGTTGCGTCAATTGCGCCGCATAGGTGTCCGCGCCTTGCCACAGCAGGCCTGGCAGCAGGTCGCCGAAGGCGTTCGCTTCCAGCACGTGGGCCTGGCCCTGGCGCACGACGAGGTCGTAGCCCGTCACATGGCTGGCGGGGAAGGCGCGCGCGGCCTGGGCGGCAGCCGCTTCCAGTGCCGCCAGGTCGGCTGCGTTCAAGAGGCCGGATGCCTCGCCGCGCCGGTTGTCGAGGTGCAGATTGGTCATCATGTGCCGTCCGATGCGCGCCACCCGGTGCGCGGGCTGGCCCGCCAGGGTCACGACGCGCAGGTCGTAGTGGCTGTCGCCGCAGCGCGGCTTGTTCAGCCACGTTTCCGCATACAGCTCCTGGGCGGCCAGCGCGTCGACGAGGGCGGCGATGTCGTGCTGCGTGTCATAGCGCGCCATGCGCTTGACATTGAACAGGCGCGCCGCGCCATCCCCATGCTGCAGGGCGGCCGAGGTGGTGGCTTGCTGGCGTCCCGCCTTGTTCCTGCGGTAGGCGACGACGCCGGACGCGGACGAGCCGTAGCGCGGCTTCAGATACACGCGGTCGAGGTCATGCTGGCGCAGCAGCGCTTGCAGGTGCTCGTAGCCATGCACGGGGCCGAGCAGGGCGGGAATGGCGACGCCGTGCGCGGCCAGGTGGCGCTGGCAGGCCAGCTTGTCCGTCATGCGGACAATCTCGGCCGGCGCATTGAAGACGCGTATTGCCGGCAAAGCCGCCAGTTGCCCCGCCAGGTCTTGCATGGCGCTGGCAAAGCCCGCAAACCACGCATCCATGGCCAGCAGCTCGCCATGTTCGGGCGCACGCGCGGGGGCGCGGTCCAGCCGCCGCCAGCCCGCCTGCAGCAAGAGAAAATGGGCAGAAGGATCGTCGCCGGGCGGCTCGATCTTCAACAGGCCGGGCTGGCGCAAGGCGTCTGCCAGCAGCGCCGGCCGCGCCAGCCAGTCGCGCCATTCCAGCACCTGCGCGGGCGGCAGGCGCAGTTGCGCGCGCGCCGCCTGCATCAGGCGCACGCGCTTGCTGCCGGCGCTGGCCAGCAGGATGAGGGGTGTAGCCAAAGGAAAAGACTCCGCTTATTCGCCCACGGCCACGTAGCGGTAGCTTTCGCCGTCGTCTTCGTCCGCTTCCTGCGGGTCGTCCAGCACCACCTCGAAGGGCAGCGCCTTCAGCTTGGCCTGGTTTTCTTCCGAGATGTAATGGTGCGACAGGTCCAGGCGTTTCAGCTTGCCCAGCTGCGTGTGATTGAGTACGGCCACGGCGCCCAGGTCGCCGATGGTGCCCAGCGACAGGTCGAGCGTGTCGAGCTGCGCCACCAGCGGCTCTTCCGCCAGCCACACGGCCAGGTCATCGGCGATTTCCGCGTCGCGCAAGCCCAGGTAGCGCAGGGTCGGCACGGTCAGCTGCGCCAGCACCTTGCGGTACAGGTCGACGTCGCCCGAGAAGCCGTATTCCTCGGTGCCCAGCCACAGTTCCAGGTGTTCCAGCTGCGGCATGCTCGATTGCGCCAGCGCTTCGGCGATCTTTTGATCGAGGCCGCCCGTTTCGATGGTGAAGCGGCGCAGGTGCTGGTGCGCGAACGGTTCGATGACGAGCTCATTGCCGCCGCGGATGCGCAATTCTTCCAGCTGCGGGAAGGCGTCCAGCAGGGGCTTGTAGCTGCCTTGCACGATCCACGAGATTTCGCATTCCTCGTACGTCATGTCGCCGATGAACAGGGCGCGCACATTGGGCAGTTGCGGCGCGTGGGCGATCAGCGCGGCGATCACTTCGTCGGCGCCCGATTCGTACGGATCGCCCCACATGCCGATGATCAGCGCTGCGAGCGCGTTCCGGTCCGCCTTGGCGAGGAAGCCGGCGATCAGCTCGTCCATCTTGCGCTTGTCGTCGTACTCGAGCGACAGGCGGTAGACGATGTCGGGCGAGGCGTCGAAGGGCAGGTCAGGGTCGTACTGGACGACTTTCTTGTTGTGGAAGGTGGTGGTGCTGTCGGAAATCGTCATCGGTAAGGCTCCATGAAGGGCAGTGGAAATCTTGTCTAGTCCGAAATCTTAGCATGGGCATAAGGGCTTATTGCACACTGCTGGCCGCTGCAAGGGGAGCCATCAATGCTTATCTTGCATCAAAGTTGTCAAAAAGGTTTACCTTTTTTATATTATCGATTATCTTGTTAATTTTATTGGAAAATTGACAATGAAACCGATACATAAAACCCTGTGTTTCTTGCTGTTGAGCGCTGCGACAACGACGGCGTTTGCACAAATCCTGCCTGCACCTGCACCGATTTTCTCTTCGACAACGTTTGCGCTCCCCTCGACTGGCCGTTTGCAGTGGGGCGGCATCACGGCGCTGGGCGAACTGTATGGCTATGTTCAGCTGAATGGCGTGGACATGTGGTACGGCACCTCAGGCTCGGCAGTGACGGCCGTGCCTGCGGCTCAGGCAACGAATATGCTGCGTGGCGGCAATATTGCAGGAGACTTGCTGCTGCGCTCCACCGCCGCCGATGGCACCTTGCACATGCAACTGCAGTCGGGCAACACTCTGACGTCGCTGGATATTCCCGGCCAGGTGTCGTGGGGCGGTCAAGTTAATGCGTCGGGGAAAGTCGCGTTTGGCGCCACCGTGGTCGACAGCCAGACCAAGGCCAGCAGCACCAACGCCTATCTGTACGATTCCGCATCGGGCATTACTCCCCTCGGTACGCTGGGCGGCGCCTGGAGTGGTGTTTCAGCAATCAATGATCATGGGGTCATCGTCGGCAACTCCTTGACGGCCGGCGGCAAGCAGCACGGTTATCTCTATGAGAATGGTGTGATGAGAGACATCACGCCCACGATCAGAGACGCCGAGGTGAATATGCGAGGGATTAACAATGCAGGGGAAATCGTGTTCAACCAGTACTTCCGCAATGCCCCCTGGCCGGTTCCCTACCGCGCCTTCAAGATGGTGGACGGCAGCTGGAGCGGGATCAACTCCATGTCGGAAGCGCTCGGGATCGATGGCAAAGGGAACGTGGTGGGCATCAGCCTTTCAGGTGCGGAATCCATTATCAATATGAATGGCAACACCTATATGCTGGCCGACCTGGTCGATGGCATGGAAGGCTGGCGCAATCTGCAAGTCAATGGCATCAACGAGGCTGGCCAGATCGCCGCCAGCCGCTGCAACGACCGCTTTTGTGAAGTGATCCGCCTCGACCCGCTCAGCGCCGTGCCGGAGCCTGAAACCTATGGCATGTTGCTGGGCGGCCTGGCATTGCTCGGCTTTGTCAGCAGAAGACGTCAGCGCCAGGCCTGACGCCGGAGCCGTACGCCGCGTTGCTGGTGGCCACTAGCGGTGGATCACCACCAGCAGCGCTTTTCCTTCCGTCTTGCCCAGGTTGCGTATCGTATGCGGCAAGTCCGCCGGATATCTGGCCGTGCCGCCATTCTTGACCTTTTTCTTCGCCGTTCCCACTTCCAGTTCCAGGTTGCCATGGATCACCGTCAAATGCTCGGTGGTACCCGGATCGTGCGGCTGCGACGCCAGTTCGCCGCCCGGCGCCAGGGTCACCTCATACCATTCATATTTGCCGGCCAGTTCCATCGGCCCCAGGATGCGCAGCACGTAGCCCGCGTGGTCGCCGGGCAGGGTGGGGGTTTCGTGGGCGTCCGTGATGCGGATGGTTTCCACGGCTTTTTCCGCGCTGGACAGCAATTCGCCGATCTGCACGCCCAGGGCGTTGGCCAGGCGCCACGTGATGGCGATGGTGGGATTGGCCTTTTCGCGCTCGATCTGCGACAGCATGGACTTCGAGACGCCCGCGATGCGCGACAAATCCTCCAGTGTCAGGCCGCGCGCAAGGCGCAGCCGTTGCAGGGTGGCGCCCACTTCGGGCGGAGAATTGGTCGAAACGCTGGTTTTCATCGGCAGGTGGCTTGCAAAGTTCAAAAGGCTTGGGTAATATCCACTATATTGAATTTCAGTTCGAAATAGTGGATTTTGAGGAAAAACACGGAAACGTGTAGACTTCAAACAGCGCTTCACGGTACAGCATTGTGCGCGCACCGGTCAAGCGGACGCTTTTCCCTATGGCAACTGAGCTCACCCGGATAGCACACATACAACAGGGACACACAAGGATCATCATGAGCGAGCAAGCGAAGAACACCTTTTTCAGCGGTCTGCAACAGAATCTCGATCAACTGCGCCAACAGGGCTTGTACAAGCCCGAGCGCGTGATCGCCTCGCGCCAGGGCGCTGAAGTGGTGTGCGACGATGGCCGTACCCTGATCAATATGTGTGCGAACAACTACCTGGGCCTGTCCGGCGACGTGCAGACGCAGGAAGCGTCTATTGCCGCCACGCAAAAGTATGGCTACGGCCTGTCGTCCGTGCGCTTCATTTGCGGCACGCAAACCGTGCATAAAGAGCTGGAACAGGCGATTTCCGCTTTTCTGGGCACGGAAGACACGATTTTGTACGCGGCGGCATTCGACGCCAACGGCGGCGTGTTCGAGCCCCTGTTCGATGAAAACGACGCCATCATCTCGGATGCGCTGAACCACGCTTCCATCATCGACGGCATCCGCCTGTGCAAGGCTGGCCGCTACCGCTACGCCCACAACGACATGGCCGACCTGGAAGTGCAGCTGAAAGCGGCCGTCGCCGCCGGCAAGCGCCATAAAGTCATCGTCACGGACGGCGTATTCTCGATGGATGGCACGATCGCGCAACTCGACAAGATCTGCGACCTGGCCGACCAGTACGGCGCGCTGGTGATGATCGACGAATGCCACGCTTCCGGTTTCATGGGCGCGACGGGCCGCGGCACGCACGAACACCACAATGTGATGGGCCGCATCGACATCATCACGGGCACCCTGGGCAAGGCCCTGGGCGGCGCCATGGGCGGTTTCACGTCGGCGCGCAAGGAAGTCATCGACACCCTGCGCCAGAAATCGCGCCCTTATCTGTTCTCGAACACCCTGGCGCCATCGATTGCCGGCGCTTCGCTGTCGGTGCTGGAGCGCCTGGCCAAGTCGACGGAACTGCGCGACCGCCTGCATGAAAACACGGCTTTCTTCCGCAGCGAGATCGAACGCATCGGCTTCACCATCAAGCCGGGCACCCATCCCGTCGTTCCCGTGATGCTGTTCGACGCTCCCGTGGCGCAGAAATTCGCCGCCCGCCTGTATGAACTGGGCGTGCTGGTGACGGGCTTCTTCTACCCGGTCGTGCCGATGGGCCAGGCCAGGGTGCGCGTTCAGCTGTCGGCCGCCCACACCCGCGAACAGCTGGTGCAAGTGCTGGCCGCCTTCGAGCAGGCTGGCAAGGAACTCGGTTTGCTGACCGCCACGACCACTACCAACTAACAAGAATTCAGGAAAATAGCATGGAACGCATCTTAGTCATTGGCGCAAACGGCCAAATCGGTAGTGAACTGGTGGGCGCACTGGCGCAGCAGCACGGCGCGGACAACGTCATCGCCAGCGACATCGGCACGAATAATCTGTACCAGGCCAAGCGCTATGCGCAATTGAATGTGCTGGACAAGGACGGCCTGGCGAAGATCATCGCCGACGAAGGCATCACCCAGGTGTACCAGCTGGCGGCCATGCTGTCGGCCACGGGCGAAGCGGCGCCGTTGAAGGCGTGGAGCCTGAACATGGACGGCTTGCTCAATATCCTGGAGCTGGCGCGCGAGCGGGGCGAAGCGGGCAAGCCGCTGCGCATCTTCTGGCCGTCGTCGATCGCCGCCTTCGGCCCGAACACGCCGCAGGTGAACACGCCGCAAATGACGGTGATGGACCCGACCTCGATGTACGGCATCAGCAAGCTGGCCGGCGAGCGTCTGTGCGAGTACTACTTCAACAAGTACGGCGTGGACGTGCGCAGCATCCGCTACCCGGGCATCATCAGCTACAAATCGCCTCCGGGCGGCGGCACCACCGATTACGCCATCGCCATCTTCCATGCGGCCTTGCGCGGCGAGCGCTATGACTGCTTCCTCGATGCGAACACCACTTTGCCGATGATTTACATGCCCGACGCCATCCGCGCCACCATCGAACTGATGGATGCGCCTGTGGCCCAAATCAAGATCCGCTCCTCGTACAACGTGGCCGGCGTGTCGTTCAACCCCGAGCAGCTGGCCAAGGCCATCGTGCGCATGGTCCCGGACTTCAAGATCAGCTACAAGCCGGACAGCCGCCAGGCCATCGCCGACAGCTGGCCGCAAAGCCTGGACGACAGCAAGGCCAGCGCCGACTGGGGCTGGAAGGCGCAGATCGGCGTCGAGCAGATGGTCACGGACATGCTGGCCAATGTCGATGTGGGCCATGCGGCCAAGGCTGCCTGAAGTACGAACCCGCTTGCATAAAAACATACTAATATAAAGAGACACTACATGGACATGAGCGTATTTGACCTGTTTAAGATCGGCATCGGGCCGTCGAGTTCCCACACTGTGGGGCCGATGGTGGCGGCGCGGCGTTTTCTGGTCGAATACGGTCCGCTGGACCAGGTAGTGGGCGTCGAGGCGGCCCTGTATGGCTCGCTGGCGCTGACGGGCGTGGGCCATGCGACTGACAAAGCCGTCATTCTGGGCCTGATGGGCGAGACGCCGCAAGACGTGGCGCCCGATGCCGTCGACACCAAGCTGGCCGCCATCGAGGCGGCCGGCGAGATTGCCTTGCTGGGCACGCACGTGGTGCCGTTTACGGCCGCCACGGGCTTGATCTGGCACAAGAGCGAATCCCTGCCCGAACATCCGAACGGCATGCGCTTTACCGTGAAACTGGCGGACGGCAGCCGGGTCGACAAGGTGTATTACTCGATCGGCGGCGGTTTTATCCGCGAAGCGGGCGAGGCGCAAGCCGAAGCGGCCGTGGAGTCGGCCGCCAGCGCGCGGGTCGTCTTCCCTTTCGACACCATGGAGCAGTTGCTGGCGCACGGCGTGGAAAGCGGCCTGTCGATCCCGGAAATGCTGCGCGCGAACGAATGCGTCAAGCGCAGCGACGATGAATTGAACGAGGGCCTGGACCGTATCTGGCACGTCATGCGCGACTGCATCGCGCACGGCCTGGAAACGACGGGCAACCTGCCGGGCGGCTTGAACGTGAAGCGCCGCGCCGCAAAATTGTGGCGATTGGCGCAGGAAGCGAAAGCATCCGATAACCGCGCCAACGACTTGCCGCACGACGCCGTGCACCTGGTCAGCCTGTACGCAATGGCCGTCAACGAGGAAAACGCGGCGGGCGGCCGCGTGGTGACGGCGCCGACCAACGGCGCCGCCGGCATCATTCCGGCCGTGCTGCGCTACTACGCGCAGGATTGCCGTCCCAGCGACCCGGTCGGCGGCGTGCGCCGCTTCATGCTGACGGCGGCCGCCATCGGCATGTTGTGCAAACGCAATGCCTCGATCTCGGGCGCCGAAGTGGGTTGCCAGGGTGAAGTGGGCGTGGCCTGCGCCATGGCGGCGGCCGGCCTGGTGGCGGCCCTGGGCGGCACCAATGAACAAATTGAAAACGCGGCCGAAATCGGCATCGAACACCACCTGGGCATGACGTGCGACCCGATCGGCGGCCTGGTGCAGATTCCCTGCATCGAGCGCAACGGCATGGGCGCCGTGAAAGCCATCACGGCCGCCTCGCTGGCGCTGAAGGGCGACGGCACGCACTTTGTCAGCCTCGACGAAGTCATCGAAACCATGCGCCAGACAGGCGCGGACATGCAGGACAAGTACAAGGAAACGTCCTTGGGCGGGCTGGCCGTGCATGTAATCACCGTCAACCATGCAGCCTGCTAAGTGCCGGGGTCAGACCCGCCGGGACTCGGCGTCCCCGTCTGACCCAGATTTCCGCTGCGCCTTATGGCATCACTCCTCCTCAAACAGGCGTAAGCCGACATCACCATGGCAGCAAGCCATCACCCTCACTCCTCCTCAAACAGCTGCTCCAGCCTTCTCGGGTAGTTATTCAGGAAATCGCGCGTCACGGCGTAGTGTTCCGTGTCTTCATACGCCACTTCGTGGATGCCGCCGCCCGTAAAACTGAGGATTTTCGCATTCGGATAGGCCAGCAGGATGGGCGAATGGGTGGCGATGATCAATTGCGAGTCGTCCTGCACCAGCTGGTGGATCACGGACAATGCCGCCATCTGGCGGCTGGGCGACAGGGCCGCCTCGGGTTCGTCCAACAGGTACAAGCCTTTTCCCCGCAGTTTGTTGATCAGGGTGGCCATGAATGCCTCGCCGTGCGATTGCGCGTGCAGCGACTTGCCGCCGTAGCTGGCCAGGTATTCCGGCATGTCGTCCATGTAGGTGGCGACGTTGAAAAAGCTTTCGGCGCGCAGGAAATAGCTGTCCTCGGGTTTTTTATAGCTCTTGCTCAGGCGCAAGTGCGCATGCAAGCCCGATTCCGCGTCCGACGGCAGGGCGATGCGCACGTTGCGCGTGCCGCCATCCTTGCCGAAACCGAGGGCCACGGCCAGCGCTTCGAGCATGGTCGACTTGCCGCTGCCATTCTCGCCCACGAAAAACGTCACGTCGCGGTGGAAGTCCATGTGCACGAAATCGCGGATGGCGGGAATGGTGAACGGATAGTGGTCCAGGTCGACGACGGCGTCAGGGCGCAGCGCGGCGCTTTGCAAATACGGTTTTTTACTCAGCGACATGGCCGGTTTTCGACTCCATAGTGGCCCCGCTCCGGGGTAACAGCTGCAGTGTGGCGCAAATTGGCGGCGCGCGCCAGTGCGCACACAGGCCATGTCCACCTGCCTTGATCTCAAGCATTATGTGTGGTTTGACAACAGCATGGCTCTCCAATTGTCACGCCGGCAACCGGCGTGCGCCACGCGATTCGCCTTGGACGGCGGCTGGCACTATAATATCCGCTGCCATTCATGATCAACCGCACTCAGCTCAACTGGACTCTTCAAATCTATGCACTACGTGTCTACCCGCGCTGATAAAGCGCCAATGAATCCGCAGCAATTCTCCGACATCCTCCTGGGCGGCCTGGCCCCCGATGGCGGACTGTATCTCCCTGAACACTACCCGCAAGTCACTGGTGCCGAGCTCAACGCCTGGCGCACATTGTCGTATGCCGACCTGGCCTACGAAATCCTGAAGAAGTTCGCCACCGATATCCCGGCCGCGGACCTGAAGGCATTGACGGCGAAAACCTATACCAAGGCAGTCTACAAGAACGCCCGCGCCGGCGAAAACGCGGCCGACATCACGCCGCTGCGCGTGCTGGAAGAAAACGTCGTCAAGGGCGGATCGACCACCCTGATGCTGCAGGCCCTGTCGAACGGCCCGACCCTGGCCTTCAAGGACATGGCCATGCAGCTGCTGGGCAACCTGTTCGAATACACGCTGGCCAAGCACGACGCCGAACTCAATATCTTCGGCGCCACGTCGGGCGACACGGGCAGCGCGGCCGAATACGCGATGCGCGGCAAGCAGGGCATCCGCGTCTTCATGTTGTCGCCGCACAAGAAAATGAGCGCCTTCCAGACGGCGCAAATGTTCAGCCTGCAAGATCCGAACATCTACAACATCGCCGTCGAAGGCGTGTTCGACGATTGCCAGGACATGGTCAAAGCAGTGTCGAACGACTTGCCGTTCAAGGCGAAACAAAAGATCGGCACCGTCAACTCCATCAACTGGGCGCGCGTCGTGGCGCAGGTCGTGTATTACTTCCGCGGCTACCTGGCGGCCACCACCAGCAACGAGCAGAAAGTGTCGTTCACGGTGCCGTCTGGCAACTTCGGCAATATCTGCGCCGGCCACATCGCCCGCATGATGGGGCTGCCCATCTCGAAACTGGTGGCCGCGACGAATGAAAACGACGTGCTTGACGAATTCTTCCGCACGGGCGTCTACCGCGTGCGCAAGTCCGCCGAAACGTACCACACGAGCAGCCCGTCGATGGATATCTCGAAAGCGTCGAACTTCGAGCGCTTCGTCTACGACCTGGTGGGCCGCGACAGCGGGCGCGTGCGCGCGCTGTTCACGAAAGTGGAAACGCACGGCGGCTTCGACTTGTCCGGCAAGCCGGGCAGCGATGGCGACGAGTTCAAGCTGGTGGCCAAATATGGCTTCAAGTCGGGCAAGTCCACGCACCAGGACCGCCTCGACACCATCCGCGACGTGGCCGACGACTATGGCATCACCATCGACACGCACACGGCCGACGGCATCAAGGTGGCGCGCGAGCACCTGGAACCGAACGTGCCGATGATCGTGCTGGAAACGGCGCTGGCGGCCAAGTTCAACGAAACCATCCTCGAAGCGCTGGGCGTGGACGCGGAGCGCCCGGCCGGCTTCGAAAACATCGAAGACTTGCCGCAAAAGTTCGTCGTGATGGATGCGGACGTGGAAAAAATGAAGGCGTACATCGCCGCCAATACGGGGCTGTGATGACAGACGCGAGCACTGTACGTAAACCCATGCTGTCGGTGGCCGAGGCGCAAGCCTTCATGCTGGGCGCGGCGCGCCCGGTGGCCGACGTCGAGCTGGTCGACACCATGCGCGCCAACGGCCGCGTGCTGGCGGCCGCGCAAACGTCGACCCTGAACGTGCCCGAGCGCGACAACACGCAGATGGATGGCTACGCCGTGCGCGCGCAGGATTGCGCCAGCGGCGCGGCCAGCCTGCCCGTGTCGCAGCGCATCGCGGCCGGCCACGTGGGTCAGCCCCTGCAGCCGGGGACGGCGGCGCGCATCTTCACGGGCGCCCTGATTCCGGACGGCGCCGACTGCGTCGTGATGCAGGAGCAGTGCAGCGTGCTCGATGGCGTGGTGACGGTCAACCACGTGCCGCACGCCGGCGAATGGGTGCGGCGCCAGGGCGAGGATATCCGCGCCGGCGGCGAAATCCTCGGCGCCGGCCGGCGCCTGCGCAGCCAGGAAATGGGCCTGGCCGCCTCGGTGGGCCTGGCGCAAGTGCCGGTGCTGCGCAAGCTGCGCGTGGCCGTGTTCTTCACGGGCGACGAGCTGGCCATGCCCGGCGAGCCTTTGGTGCCGGGCGCCGTCTACAACTCGAACCGTTTTACCTTGCGCGGCCTGCTGGAAAATTTGGGCTGCGAGATCACGGACCTGGGCATCGTGCCCGACAGCCTGGAAGCGACGCGCGCCGTGCTGCGCCAGGCGGCCCAGGGCAATGATTTGATCATCACTTCGGGCGGCGTGTCCGTGGGCGAGGAAGACCATATCAAGCCGGCCGTGGAAGCGGAAGGGCGGCTGAACATGTGGCAGATCGCCGTCAAGCCGGGTAAACCCTTGGCCTTCGGCGAAGTGCAGGACGCGTTCTTTGTCGGCTTGCCCGGCAATCCCGTCTCCAGCTTCGTCACCTTCCTGCTGTTCGTGCGCCCGTTCATCCTGCGCCTGCAGGGCGTGGCGGGGAGCCTGGCGCCGCGCAGCTACAAGCTGCCGGCCGCGTTTGAACGCCTGAAGGCGGACAAGCGCAACGAATTCCTGCGCGCCAAAGTCAATGACGAAGGCGAGCTGGAACTGTTCGCCAACCAGAGTTCGGGCGTGCTGACGTCCACCGTGTGGGGCGACGGCTTGATCGATTGCCCGCCGGGGCTGTCGATCGCGCGCGGCGACATGCTGCGGTTTATCCCGTTTAACGAATTGCTGTACTAAGGAAGTCTTGATGAAGATCAATCTGCGATTTTTTGCCAGCGTGCGCGAGCTGGTGGGCACGGGCCAGGAAGCACTGGAAGTGGCCGGGCCGCTGACGGTGGGCGAGGTGCGGGCCCTGCTGATCGCGCGCGGCGGCAACTGGGAATATGCGCTGGCGCAGGGCCGCGCGCTGCGCGTGGCGCATAATCAGGTGATGTGCGATGCCGATACCGTGACAGGCGACGGCGACGAAGTGGCGTTCTTCCCGCCCGTGACGGGCGGCTGATCCTGCGCGCCAAATGAAACGGCCACTTCATCGAAGTGGCCGTTTTTTCATGGCGCCTTGGTTTTCGGCTTGCTGGCCGTGGTATCGCCGCAGGTGGCGCAGGCGATGGCTTTCTTGTAGCGCCAGTATTTCGAGCCGATGAAGATGGCTGACGCCACCAGCGACCAGGCCAGCGCGCTGAGGATGTCGGCGCGGCTGGTGGTGCCCTTGCTGTACTCGACCACCGTCAGGATGATGAATAAAATCGAACTGGCCAGCAAATAACGGGAAATCCAGAATCCTGCGCCCATGTGTTTCTCCTCTTGTCGTCGCGTTGTCTCGTGAAGTCGAAGTGCCGATCGCTGCAGCATGTCCGCGCAGTATGCATCATTTTTCGGCCTTCTTGCCATCCGCCGGCCTTATCTCGACTAAAATGCCGGGGTTTTCACCGTCTTTCCAGCTCGCCATGACCCAAACCAGTTCCCCTCCGTTTCACATCGCCGTCATCGGCGGCGGCCCCGCCGGCCTGATGGCCGCCCAGGCGGCCACCGACCAGGGAGCCAGGGTAGAGCTGTTCGACGCCATGCCATCCGTCGGCCGCAAATTCCTGCTGGCGGGGCGGGGCGGCATGAATATCACGCATGCGGAGGGCTACCAGGCCTTTGTCTCGCGCTACGCCAGGCAAGCGCACCGGGTGAAACCGGCGCTGGACCAGTTCGGCCCGCAAAAGGTGCGCGACTGGGTGCACGGCCTGGGCGTGGAAACCTTTGTCGGCTCCTCGAACCGCGTCTTCCCGACCGACATGAAGGCGGCGCCCTTGCTGCGCGCGTGGCTGCACCGCCTGCGCGAAGCGGGCGTGCAATTTCACATGCGCCACCGCTGGACGGGCTGGCAAGACGGCCAGCTGGCCTTCGCCACGCCGGATGGCGAACGGCTATTCGCTTTCGACGCCGTGATCCTGGCGCTGGGCGGCGGCAGCTGGGCGCGGCTGGGATCGGACGGCGCCTGGGTGCCGCTGCTGCAAGGGCGCGGCGTGGCCGTGACGCCCCTGGCGCCGGCCAATTGCGGCTTCGACGTGGACTGGAGCGAGTATTTCCGCAGCCGTCATGCGGGCGAGCCGCTGGCCACCGTGGCCATCACGGCGCGCGATATCGATGGCTTGACGATCAAGCGCCAGGGCCAGTTCGTCATCACGGCGGGCGGCGTCGAGGGCAGCCTGATCTACGCGCTGTCGGCCGCGCTGCGCGAGCAGATCGCCGCCGAGGGCAGCACCACCATCTGGCTCGACCTGGCGCCCGACCACAGTCATGAACGCGTGTTCGAAGAAGTGACGCGCCCGCGCGGCGCCCGCTCCATGTCCAGCCACCTGAACAGCCGCCTGGGCATCAAGGGCGTGAAATCGGGCTTGCTGCGCGAATGCCTGAGCGCGGCAGACTTTGCCGACGAAGCCAAGCTGGCCGCCGCCATCAAGCTGCTGCCCGTCACCTTGCAGCGTCCGCGCCCCATCGATGAAGCCATCAGCAGCGCCGGCGGCGTGGACTTCGAAGGCATCGACGGCAGCATGCTGCGCGCCATGCCGGGCGTGTTCCTGGCGGGGGAAATGCTGGACTGGGAAGCGCCGACGGGCGGCTACCTGCTGACGGCCTGCCTGGCGCAAGGCAAGGCGGCCGGCGAGCAGGCCGTGGCATGGCTGGAAGAGAACGTTAGTGCCAAGTAATTTCGCCCGAGCCGCTTTTCTGCGTCTCGCGCTGGCGCGGGTTGCCGTGGACGTGGATGTCGCCGCTGCCGCGCAGGGTCAGGTTGGCGGCGTCGCGCACGAAGACGGTGCTCGTGCCCGAGCCTTGCAGGCTGACGCTGGCCTTGTCGGCGGCCAGGTGCTCGGCATCGATGTCGCCTGAACCGCTGAGGTCGGCGCGCAGGAATTTCGTGTTGCCGCTGGCGGCGATGCGCCCGGAGCCCACCATTTCCAGCACCACGCTGTCGCTGTTGCCGGCATTGATGTCGAGGTCGCCGCTGCCGTTGACGGTGGCTTGTACCTGCTTGTAGCGTCCCGTGAAACTGACGTCGCCGGAACCCGTCAATTCCAGGATGAAACTGTCGCCGGAAAAGCCCGTGATCTTGCTGTCGCCATTGCCGTGCACTTCGACGCGCACGAGGGCCGGCAGCACCAGTTCCACCTGCAGCGGCTGGCGATGGTGGAACAGCATGCCTTTCGGGCCGATATGCACGGTCGTGCCATCCTGCGTGGTGTCGACGTTCGACAGCAAACGCTGTTCGCCGCTGACCTTCAGCGATGGCGTGGCGCCGCGGCGCAGCACCAGGTCGATGGGGCCGGCCAGGTCGATGCTGGTGATATCGGCGGAAATCGGGCGCGTTTCGCTGCGCACGGCGCGGCCGGCAGCGCTGCTGGGATTGCTGATTCCCTTGGCGCGCAGCGCCGCATACGACATGGCGATCAGGACCAGTGCCAGCAAGAGCATGGACAGGCCAACTTTGAGCAAGCGTTTCATGGCAGCCTTTCTAGTGACCTTTGAGCAGGGAAACATTCATGGCAACGTAGCGCTTGATGCCGATCAAGGTGTAGCGCGTTACGACCAGACTGAGCAGGAAGATGGCGATGCCGCCGAGCAGCATGCCCACGCCAAACACGGTTTGCGTGGTGCGCGCATCGCGGTCCATGTCGGTGGAGATGCGGATGCCGCCGCCGGCCAGCGCTTCGGCCCGCTCCATCATGCGCGATGAGGCGCCCGGTGCCTCGGGTGCGGACTCGGCTTTGACGGGGCCGGGCACGTGGTCGACTTCGATGCCCGTGTCGCCGATGGTGATGCGCGTTTCGCGCCGTTCGCCGCCTTCGCCGCCGTCATCGTCATGGATGAAGACGTGGCGCAGGGGGCCGTCGAGCACCAGTTCGTTGGCGCCGGATAAGCCGCTGGCCGTGATGGCGATGCCGGCCAGGTAAAAGCTCAGGCCGACGGCGTACAGGGTGGCCAGCAGGGCCGCGTAGACGGCGGCAGGCACGACCATGAACAGGTTGAAGATGGCCAGGCCCACCAGCGAGACGAGCAGGCGCAGCAGGTTGACGGGCGTTTTCTTTTGCTCGAAAGCCTGGCGATGGGTGCTGCTGCGCAAGGTGAGGGCGATTTTTTTCGGGTCGCCCAGGTCGTCGGCGATTTCGTGCTCGCTGCGGCCGGCCGCAGCGCCTTCGATGAAGGTCTGTTCGTAATAATCGAGGGTCTTGGCCACCAGGTCCGGTGGCAAGCCTGCCAGTGCGCGCCGCAGCGCGTCGAGATAATCTTGCTTGTTCATCATATTCTTCCTGTCCGCCGCTTCAGCCCATGGCCGGCAGCAACATACTTGCCTGGCTCAGCAGCAACGGTGCCTGTGGCGCCTGCTGTACCTGCATGACGATCAAGGTGGCCAGCACCACACCCGCCAGCAGCGCCAGGGCTTTCAAGCTGTTTTTCAAGTGCAAGGTAGTGTGCATGGTATTCCCCGTGGCATGGCCGTTGTCGATGATCAGACTGTACCCAAGCGCACGCGAGCGCACCAGCGCGGTGCGACAGAATGCAATTTCGCGGGGGCGAGCGACGCCAGGGGAGGATGCACCGTCAAGTCTACTTTGCCGCCTTGCCCGTGGTGACGACCTTGGCGGCCGCCACGCCGCTGCGCACGGCCGCCACGCCGCTGCGCACGGCTGCCTCGATGGTGGCCGGATAGTCTTGCGTGCGGTCATCATTCGCCGTGTAGTCGCCGGCCAGCAGCAAGCCCGGCACGCCGCTGGCGTTGCCGGGGCGCGCCAGGTCCGGCGTGCAGGCGAACGTGGCGCGCTTTTCCGTGATCAGCTGGGTCCACAGGGGCTGGGCCAGGGCAGGGCGCTGCAACACCTGCGCCAGCTGCGCCGCGATGGCTTGCGCCAGCGGCCCGTGACCTTGCTCGGCGGCAGGGCCGGAAGCGCTGATGACGACGGCCAGCAAGCCGGCCTGTTTGCTGTCGAGCTGGCCCCGGTCGAAGACGAACTGGCCCCAGTGCCGGTTCGCCGGCGTATCGACGAGGGCGTAGAACGGCAAGTCCAGGCGCACCGAGGCGTCGTATTGCAGGTAGCAGGTACTGATCGCTTCCGGCGTGAAGGCTTGCATTTTGGCAATAACGTCATCGAGGCGCGCGTCCTGCAAGCCTTGCAGCAGGCCGGCCGCTTGCACGGACGAGGTGGCGACGATGACGCCGTCAAAGATATCTCCATCGTCGACGCCGTCATCGAGCCGCCAGCGGCCGTCGGGCAGCGCCTGCAGGGCGGCCACCTTGGCGCCCGTGCGCACTGCACCGCCATGTTGTTCCACATAGCGGGCGGCCGCGTCTGGCAAGACACTGCTCAGGTCCGCCTTCGGGACCAGCATGTCCGAGGCGCGGCGGCGGCTGGCGCCCAGGCTATCGCGCAGCACGTTGAGGAAGACGCGGGCCGAGGCGCGCTCGGGCGGGGTATTCAATGCGGCCAGGCACAGCGGGTGCCACATCAGCCGGCACAAAGTGTCCGTCTGGTCGAAGCGCTGCAGCAATTCGCTGACCGTGCAATCGTTGTACAGCTGCCAACCCATCGTCCGCATGGCGGTGGAAAAGCGCATCAGGGCCAGTTTGTCGGCGCGCAATAGTCCCGTGGCGCGCAGCAGGGCCCAGACCAGGTGCAGCGGCGCGGGCAGGCGGGGGGCGATGAAATCCATGCCCCCGGACCCGGCCGGATAGCGCATCTGCAGGGGCAGCGTGAGGATCAGTTCGTCCGGGTCTTGGCCCGCCAGTTTGATCAGGCGCAAGGTTTCCGTGTAGGCGCCCAGCAAGATATGCTGGCCGTTGTCGAGCACGGTGTTTTCCCTCTCGACGCGGCGCGCCCGTCCGCCCAGGGTGCGCGCCGCCTCGAAGACGGTCACCGGGTGACCGGCGCGCGCCAGTTCCATGGCCGCCGCGCAACCGGCCCAGCCGGCGCCGATGACGGCGTAGCGTTGCTTCACGATAGGCTTAGCCACGAACCCAGGTCTTCCAGGCCAGCCACAGTTTGCGGATCGGCGTGAGCGAGATGCGCTGTTTCAGCACGTGGTAGCCGTCGCGCTCGACTTCGTTGAGCAGGGTGCGGTAGATGGCGGCCATGATCAGGCCCGGACGCTGGGCGCGGCGATCCTCGGCTGGCAACAGCGCGAAAGCTTCGTCATACGCCTTTTGCGCGCGCGCCACCTGGAAACGCATGAGGTTTTCAAAGTTTTCGCTGTGGCGCGCGTTCAGCAAGTCGGCCGCCGTCACATTGAATTGCTGCAATTCGCTGATCGGCAAATAGATGCGCCCCTTGCGCGCATCTTCGCCCACGTCGCGGATGATGTTGGTCAGCTGAAAGGCATGGCCCAGTTTTTCCGCGTACAGCAGGGTTTCCGGGCGGGTCGCGCCAAAGATGCTGGCCGACAAGATACCCACCACGCTGGCCACATGCCAGCAATAGCGGCTCATGGCCTGGTAATCGAGGTAGCGGGTCTGGTTCAAGTCCATTTCCATGCCGTCGATGATGGCCTGCAAATGCTTTTCTTCCAGTTGATACACGGCCAGATGCGGTTCCAGCGCGCGCATCACGGGATGCGTGGGGATGCCCTCGTACATGGCCTTGACTTCCTTGCGCCACCAGACCAGCTTGGTGCGTGCCACGGCTTCGTCCGTGCATTCATCGACCGTGTCATCGACTTCGCGGCAGAAGGCGTACAGGGCCGTGATGGCCTTGCGGCGCTCGGCGGGCAGGAACAGGAAGCTGTAGTAGAAGCTGGAGCCGCTCTGGGCGGCCTTTTGTTGGCAGTATTCGTCGGGAGACATAGTCAAAAGAGCAAGGGTTGCAGATCGAAGCCGCTATTCTATCGTCTTACAGAGTGGGCGACGGGGGAAAAGCCGTTTTTACTTGTGTCTCTTGATGCAAGCTTTTGCGCGACATGCGCAGGGCGCGCCAGAAAATGATCACCCAGTCGCGTTTCTCCAGCTTGGGACGGCGCCGGAACACGTCGTAATTGACGGCTTCGATGCATTCGAGGATGCGCAAGCCGCCTTGCACCACCAGGCGCAATTCCCAGCCGATGCGCCCGCGCAAGCGCAGGGCCAGCGGCGCGCCGGACAGCATCAGGGCGCGCGTGCGGGCCACTTCGAAGCGCATCAGGGCGCTCCACTTGCCGTGCGCCTCGGGCCGCTCGAAGGCGGCGGCGGAGACGGCAAAGCGGCTCAAGTCTTCCATCGGCAGGTAGATGCGCTCTTTTTGCTGGTCGATGGCGACGTCTTGCAAGAAATTAATTAGTTGCAAAGCTGAACATATCGCATCGGAATCGCGTACATTCTCTTCATCGGCCGCGCCATACAGGTGCAGCATCAGCAGCCCCACGGGGTTGGCCGAGCGGGCGCAGTAATCGAGCACATCGTCATAGCTGGCGTAGCGCGTCGTTTCCACATCCTGTTTAAATGCCGACAACAGATCGTAGAACGGCTTCAGCGGCAGCTGGTGTTTGGCGATGACGGCGGCCAGGCGCTCGAACATGGCGGCGTTCTCGCCGGCATGGCCTTCGTGGCGGTCCATGCGGCCCAGTGCTTCTTCATAGGCGTGCAGGGCCGCCAGGCGCTGGGCCGGCGTGGCGTCGCCCTCATCGGCCAGGTCGTCGGCGCTGCGGGCGAAGGCATAGATGGCTTCGACGGCGGGCACCAGGCGGCGCGGCAGTAAAAATGATGCAACAGGAAAATTTTCGTAATGGTCTACAGGCATGAACACACTTCTCTAGTCTTGCGTTTGTCCGGCACCTTCACACGCTGGAATGGGGCCGGACGTTGTACGTCTCAAGATTAATGACGCAAAAGTCACTAAAAACTTTTACGCACGATTATAATTAATAACCAGAAAGTCATTAGGGGAAAATCGCTCCCCGCGATGACCAAGCTGATATTGTCACAAATTTAAGGATATCGCGTGCGAAAAAGTTTGGCTTGGCCCAAAGGACAAGCAAAAAGTTTCTCCGCATAAAAATATTGCAGCCCGCATAGTAAAGGAAAATACCTTGTTTGCCCTGAAAACCCTGCGCCGCGAGACCGGCGCTCCCGCACTTCCCGCCCTGCGGCTGATTGCCGCCGCCGCCCTGGCGCTGACCCTGGCGGCTTGTTCCAAGCCTGCCGTCAAAGTGGAAGACGTGCGCCCCGTGCGCGCGATCGTATTGTCTAGCAGTAATGTTGACGTGAGTGCCGAGCTGTCGGGCGAGGTCGTGCCCCGTGTCGTATCGCAGCTGGGCTTCCGCGTGGGCGGCAAGATCGTCGCGCGCAAGGTGGACGTGGGCGCCAGCGTCAGGAAGGGGCAAGTGCTGATGCAGCTCGACCCTGCCGACCTGCAGCTGTCGCAGGCGCAGGCCAAGGCTTCGCTCGTCAGCGCGGAAACGAGCCGCGACCTGGCGCGCGCGGAATTGAAGCGCTACCAGGACTTGCGCGAGAAAAATTTCGTCAGCCAGGCCGTGCTTGACGGCAAGGATGCCACCTACAAGGCGGCGCAGGCGAACGTGGAAGCGGCCCAGGCCCTGTACCGTGGCCAGGCAAACCAGTCCGGCTATGCCAGCTTGCTGGCCGACGTCGATGGCGTCGTCACGCGCATCGAGGCCGAAGTGGGGCAGGTGGTGGCGCCCGGCGCGCCCGTCGTGCAAGTGGCGAAGAGCGGCGAGAAGGAAGTCGTGATCGGCATTCCTGAAGACAAGGTCGAGACCTTGCGCGGCGTCAAGGATGTGGTGGTGCGCCTGTGGGCCGACCCGAAGCAGGGCTTGCCGGGCAAGATACGCGAAGTGTCGCCCGTGGCCGATGCCGCCACGCGCACCTATATCGCCAAGGTCAGCATCCCGGACGCGCCGCAGGCGCGCCTGGGCATGACGGCCGTGGTGCAGTTCGCCTCGCAGACGGCCACGCCGCAGATCAAGGTACCGCTGACGGCCCTGTTCAATGAGAAATCGCAAAGTTCCGTGTGGGTGGTGGAAAACGGCGCCGTGAAGCTGGTGCCGGTGACAGTGGGCGGCGTGGCGGGCAATGAGCTGCTGCTGACTTCGGGCGTGAAGGCGGGCCAGACCGTGGTCACGGCCGGCGTCAACCTGCTCAAGCCGGGCCAGAAAGTGACCATCCTCGGCGCCGAACTGGCCAGCAAGCCTGCCGCCGGTGCCGCCGCCGTCAGCGTGGGTGCGGTCAAATGAAGGGCGGCTTCAATCTGTCGCGCTGGGCGCTCGAACACATCCCGCTGACGCGTTACTTGATGGCCGTGCTGCTGATCGGCGGCATGCTCAGCTACGCCAGCCTGGGCCAGGATGAAGATCCTCCGTTTACTTTCCGCGCCATGGTGCTGCAAGCGTACTGGCCCGGCGCCACGGCCTTGCAGATGGCCGAGCAGGTGACGGACAAGCTGGAAAAGAAGCTGCAGGAAACGCCGTACATCGACGAAATCACCAGCTATTCGAAGCCGGGCGAAACCCTGATCCTGCTGGAACTGCGCGAATCGGCGCCGCCCAAGGAAACGGCCGCCGCCTGGTACCAGGTGCGCAAGAAGATCGGCGACATCCAGGGCACCTTGCCGGCCGGCGTCGTGGGCCCGTTCTTCAATGACGAGTTCGGCGACACGTATGGCTCCATCTTCGCCCTGTCCGGCGACGGTTTTACCTACGCGGAAATGAAGGATTACGCGGACAAGGTACGCCAGGAACTGCTGGCCGTGGGACAGGTATCGAAGGTGGAACTGTTCGGCGTGCAGGATGAAAAGATCAATATCGTCTTTTCGCACAAGAAATTTGCCCAGCTGGGCATTCCTTTCGACGCCATCGTGCAGCAACTGTCCGCGCAAAACAGCATCAACGCCACGGGCGTGCTGGTGACGCCGACGGACAATCTGCAAGTGCGCGTGACGGGCGCCATGCTGACCGTCAAGGACCTGGAAAACCTGGAACTGCGCGCCAACGGCACCACCTTCCGCCTCGGTGATTTTGCTACCGTGAAACGTGAACTCATCGATCCGCCGAAGGACAAGATGCGTTTCAACGGCAAGGAAGTGATCGGCCTGGGCGTGTCGATGGAAAAGGGCGGCAATATCATCGACATGGGCAAGGCCTTGCAGGCAACGGTCACGCGCATGAAGAGCGAGTTGCCGGTCGGCATAGAACTGCAGCGCGTGTCGAACCAGCCGGAAGCCGTGTCCGCTTCCGTGGGCGAGTTCGTGCATACCCTGGTCGAAGCCATCCTGATCGTGCTGGCAGTCAGCTTTGTCGCGCTGGGCTTGCACACGAAACCGCTGCGCATCGACGTGCGTCCAGGCCTGGTGGTGGCGCTGACCATTCCGCTGGTGCTGGCCGTCACCTTCCTGTTCATGCGCCTGCTCGACATCGACTTGCACAAGATTTCGCTGGGCGCCCTGATCATCGCGCTGGGATTGCTGGTCGATGACGCCATCATTGCCGTCGAGATGATGGTGCGCAAGATGGAAGAGGGCATGTCGCGTTTCGACGCGGCCACGTTCGCCTATACGTCGACGGCCATGCCCATGCTGACGGGTACCCTGATCACGGTGGCGGGCTTTTTGCCCATCGGCCTGGCCAAGTCGGCCGCCGGCGAATACACGTTCTCCTTGTTCTCCGTCAATGCGCTGGCCCTGATCATCTCGTGGGTGGTGGCCGTCGTCTTCACGCCCTACATCGGCTATGTCTTGCTGAAAGTCAAACCGCACGCGCATAACGACCATGAATTGTTCGATACGCCGAACTTCCGCCGCTTCCGCCGCGCCGTCACCTGGTGCGTGGAATGGCGCAAGACGACGATTGCCGCCACCCTGGCTATCTTTGCGCTGGGCATTTACGGCTTTAACTTTATTGAAAAGCAATTCTTCCCCGATTCCAGCCGTCCCGAACTGATGGTGGAGTTGTGGTCGCCCGAAGGCACGACGTTTGCCGCGAATGAAAAGCAGGTGAAGAAATTCGAAGCCTTCGTGGGCAAGCTCGACGGCGTGGAAAGCGTCACCAGCTATGTCGGCACGGGCAGCCCCCGTTTCTACTTGCCGCTGGACCAGATCTTCCCGCAGACCAACGTGTCACAAGTGGTGGTCTTGCCGAAGAGCCTGGCTGACCGCGAACGCTTGCGCCAGCAAATCGTCGATGTCTTCAAGAAAGATTTCCCGGAAGTGCGGGGCCGCGTCAAACTGTTGCCGAACGGGCCGCCCGTGCCGTATCCCGTGCAATTTCGCGTCACGGGACCGGAAGTGGCCGGTGTGCGCGCCATCGCCGACCAGGTCAAGGACATCATGCGCGCCAATCCGAACACCCTGGGCGTGAACGACAACTGGAATGAGTCGGTGAAAGTATTGCGCCTGGACCTGGACCAGGACAAGATGCGCGCGCTGGGCGTCACGTCGAAAACGGTGATGCAGGCGGCCAATACGATCCTGTCGGGCACGGTCATCGGCCAGTTCCGCGAAGACAATAAGCTGATCGATATCCAGGTGCGCCAGCCGCTGGAAGAGCGGGCGACGATTTCCGTGTTGAATGACACGAATATTCCAACGGCGACGGGCAAGTCCGTGCCCATCTCGCAGCTGGCCCGTGCGCATTTTGTGTGGGAACCGGGTGTCGTCTGGCGCGACAAGCGTGAATGGGCCATTACGGTGCAGTCGGACGTGATCGACGGCATCCAGGGCGCCACCGTGTCGACGCAGCTGGCGCCGCAGCTGGACGCCTTGCGGGCCAAGTTGCCGGCCGGCTATCGCATCAATGTGAAGGGCGTGGCGGCCGACAGCGGCGAGGCGGAAGCGTCGATCTCGGCGAACTTGCCGCTGGCTATCTTCATCATCTTCACCTTGCTGATGCTGCAGCTGCACAGTTTCTCGCGTTCCCTGCTGGTGTTCCTGACGGGGCCGCTGGGCGTGGCGGGCGCCGCCTTTGCCTTGCTGCTGCTGCACCGCCCGCTGGGTTTCGTGGCCAACCTGGGCGTCATTGCGCTGTTCGGCATGATCATCCGCAACTCGGTGATCCTCGTCGACCAGATCGAGCAAGACATCCGCGATGGTTCGGCACCATGGGACGCCATCATCGACTCGGCCGTGCGCCGCTGCCGTCCCATCGTGCTGACGGCCGCCGCCGCCGCGCTGGCCATGATCCCGTTGTCGCGCTCCGTGTTCTGGGGGCCGATGGCGGTGGCCATCATGGGCGGCCTGATCCTGGCGACGGCCTTGACTCTGCTGTTCCTGCCGGCCCTGTATGCGGCCTGGTTCCGGGTCAAGAAGCCGGCGCCGGCGACCGCAAAAGAAGGCTAGCCGCCAGCGCCAGGGCATAGGCAAAAAAAGGCGGCATTCCTCTGGGAAATCCAGTAGAATGCCGCCTTTGCTTTACCGAGGGCTTGCTCGTTGAGTCTGCGGTAGCCAGATCGCTCCCGAGTTGTTAAAATCAGGGAGGCGCAGACGACAGTCTGCGCGGCGGCAGTCTGTTGCTGGTAGTGAAAAAATGCGGATGTGGTGGAATTGGTAGACACGCTGGTCTTAGAAGCCAGTGCTTCGGCTTGGGAGTTCGAGTCTCCCCATCCGCACCAATCCGGGTTGTTCCAGCCCGGACGTGCAGCACCATCAAGTTGTTCTTCGGCCTCGTGCAGGCATCTTCCGGTTTTTCTTCCCGTTCTTCCCGTGTTTTCGTCATGGGATGCGTCTTCCATCGCGCTATTTTTCGCCCGGCACGGCAGGATAGGGCGGGGTATGGGCGGCGATTTGCCTGAAAAATGGCCAAATTGAGATAAATCAAAGGTTTTTTGCCCGAAATCTTCGCTATGAGCGCATTTCTTTGTTTCGGACGGGGCGCCAGTTCGCATATACTAATGAACGAAGCAGGCTGGAAAGCCTGTCTCTGGCGAAACAAAGAATGCCGGGGCAAGAGTAAAGACAGGGCACCCCCAGGCTGTGGCGACTCGTTCGCCGCCGCTGGTATCCTCTGTGGCCGCGCTGCAAAGCCAGCCACTTTCCCGAAGTCCTTTGTTATAATGCCACGCTTTACCGAATGATGGCCGGCCCTGCATTTACTTAGAAGCAAGGCTGGACGCTCGGAGCCCTGTCGCAGTACTGGAAGCGGCGGATTGTTTGGTGCCTGGTGCGGGTTTTCCCTCAGCCGGGTAGACCAGGTCCATTGTCCTGTTTGCAGTACTTTTACAGATGATATATGCGAGCGAGTGAAGCTGGACCCATGTCTTGCCGCCAGTGATGGCGCAAGGGGTCGGGTCTTCTTTTCTCGCACCAACAGTGTTTATTTTTTGGACGATTTTTTACATGGCAACTGCAGTCGAAACCTTGGGCAAACTCGAACGTCGTATCACGATCTCCTTCCCGCTGACGGACGTCCGCACGGAAGTTGAGAAGCGCCTGAAAGTGCAAGCCCGTACGGCTAAGGCACCGGGCTTCCGTCCGGGCAAAGTGCCGTTGAAAATGGTCGCAGCACAATACGGCTACCAAATTGAATCCGAAGTGCTGAATGACAAAGTCGGCCGCGCGTTCAACGACGCCGCCAACGAAAACAATCTGCGCGTGGCCGGTTTCCCGAACATCGTGCCGAAAGAAGAAGCAGCCGAAGGCCAGCTGGCTTTCGACGCAACGTTCGAAGTGTATCCGGAAGTCGCCATCGGCGACCTGACGGCCGTTGAAATCGAAACCGTGCAAGCCGACGTGTCGGAAGCCGAAATCGACAAGACCATCGACATCCTGCGCAAGCAGCGCGTGCACTTCCACACCAAGGGCGAAGCTGGCGAACACGGCGACGGCGGTGAGCCGATCGCTGCCAACGGCGACCGCGTGACCGTCGACTTCGTCGGCTCGATCGACGGCGTTGAATTCCCAGGCGGCAAAGCTGAAGGCTACGCTTTCGTGCTGGGCGAAGGCCGCATGCTGCCAGAATTCGAAGCAGCGACCCTGGGCCTGAAAGTGGGCGAGTCGAAGACTTTCCCATTGTCGTTCCCAGAGGACTACCACGGCAAGGACGTAGCCGGCAAAACCGCTTCGTTCACCATCACCCTGCAAAAGCTGGAATGGGCGCACCTGCCGGAAGTCGATGCTGAATTCGCCAAATCGCTGGGCGTTGCCGATGGCGACCTGGCCAAAATGCGCGAAGACATCAAAGTCAACCTGCAACGCGAAGTCGCTGGCCGCGTGAAAGCACGCAACAAGGAAGCCGTCATGGACGCGCTGATCAAAGTTGCTGAGCTGGAAGTGCCAAAAACGCTGATCGCTCAGGATTCCGAGCGCCTGGCTGAAATGACCCGCCAGGACATGGCGCAGCGCGGCATGAACGTCAAGGACGTGCCTTTCCCAGCAGAACTGTTCGCAGACAAAGCCGAGCGTCGCGTACGCCTGGGCCTGATCCTGTCGCAACTGGTGGGCGACAACAAGCTGCAAGCTACGCCTGAGCAAGTCAAGGCGCAAATCGAAGATTTCGCCCAAAGCTACGAAGATCCACGCGAAGTGCTGAAGTACTACTACAGCGACCGTCGTCGTCTGGGTGAGATCGAAGCCCTTGTATTGGAAGAAAACGTCGTCACTTACGTGTTGGGCCTGTCGAAAGTCACGACGAAAGCAGTTGCTTTCGACGAACTGATGGGAAGCAACGCACAAGCGTAAACCAGTTGGTATTGGGATGCCATGATCGCTTTTAACACCTGATAGAACCGTAGCGAGCGGATGGGAGTTGTGGCTGAGAAGCGGAGCTGTGCGAATGCACAGTGAGCATCGGAGGCCGCAAATCGCGACGCGCAGTAGGTTTTGTCCGGTGTTCCAAGGTGGTGGTAGCATCCCCTAACTGCTTCACAAGGAAATGAAATGACAGGTATGAACCGTAACCCAGCGCTGGACACAGAGATGCTCGGCCTGGTGCCGATGGTGGTGGAACAAAGCGGTCGCGGCGAGCGCTCGTATGATATTTACTCGCGCCTGCTGAAGGAACGCTTGATTTTCATGGTCGGCCCGGTCAATGACCAGATGGCCAACCTGGTTGTCGCCCAGCTGCTGTTCCTGGAAAGCGAAAATCCGGAAAAGGAAATCTCGCTCTACATCAACTCGCCAGGTGGTTCGGTCTCGGCCGGCATGGCCATCTACGACACCATGCAGTTCATCAAGCCGGACGTCTCGACCCTGTGCACGGGCATGGCTGCTTCGATGGGCGCTTTCCTGCTGGCCGCTGGCGCCAAGGGCAAGCGTTTCTCGCTGCCGAACTCGCGCATCATGATTCACCAGCCGTCCGGTGGTTCGCAAGGCATGGCGTCCGACATCGAGATCCAGGCAAAGGAAATCCTTTACCTGCGCACCCGCTTGAACGGCATCATGGCCGAGCGCACGGGCCAGACGATCGAACAGATCGCCAAGGACACCGACCGCGACCGTTTCATGTCCGCCGACGAGGCCGTTGAGTATGGTTTGATCGACAAAGTGTTGACCAGCCGCGCTTGATGAGCCCCTACCGGTATTGCTAAGTACGTAAGTAAACGCCCGGGCGCTCAAACGTTCGGGCGTTTCGCTTTTATTTCGGGTAGCATGGAGCTTGTGCACGTTGTTGACTTGCGCCATGGGGAGTTGCCTTAACGGGCGGCAACCATCATCCGGCTTGCGATTTTGCAATATTGTTAATGCAGTTCCAACCAAAATGCCTTATGTCAGACAAAAAATCCTCTAGCGGCGAAAAATTACTGTATTGCTCGTTCTGCGGCAAAAGCCAGCACGAGGTGAAGAAACTCATCGCCGGCCCGTCCGTATTCATTTGCGACGAGTGCATCGACCTGTGCAACGACATCATCCGTGATGAAACGTCGAGCATCGAGACGGTGACCGGTACCAAATCCGACCTGCCGACGCCGCAAGAAATTGCCGCCTTGCTCGATCAGTACGTGATCGGCCAGCAGACTGCCAAGCGCATCCTGTCGGTGGCGGTGTACAACCATTACAAACGCCTCAAGCACCTGGGCAAGAAAGACGACATCGAACTGGCCAAGAGCAACATCTTGCTGGTCGGTCCTACCGGCTCGGGCAAGACCCTGCTGGCGCAGACCCTGGCGCGCATGCTCAACGTGCCGTTCGTGATCGCCGACGCCACCACCCTGACCGAAGCCGGTTACGTGGGTGAAGACGTGGAAAACATCATCCAGAAGCTGCTGCAAAGCTGCAACTATGACGTCGAGAAAGCCCAGCGCGGCATCGTCTACATCGATGAAATCGACAAGATTTCGCGCAAGTCCGACAATCCGTCCATCACGCGCGACGTGTCGGGCGAGGGCGTGCAGCAAGCCTTGCTGAAACTCATCGAAGGCACGATGGCTTCCGTGCCGCCACAAGGCGGCCGCAAGCATCCGAACCAGGATTTCGTGCAGATCGACACGACCAACATCATGTTCATCTGCGGCGGCGCCTTCGACGGCCTGTCGAAAGTGATCGCCAACCGTTCCGAAAAGAGCGGCATCGGCTTCTCGGCCACGGTGCGCAGCAAGTCGCAAAGCTCGGCCAGCGAACTGATGCTGCAAGCGGAGCCGGAAGACCTGGTGAAATTCGGCCTGATCCCGGAACTGGTGGGCCGTCTGCCCGTCATCGCCACCCTGGCGGAATTGACGGAAGAGGCGCTGATCCAGATCCTTGTCGAGCCGAAGAATGCGCTGATCAAGCAGTATTCGAAGCTGCTCGAGATGGAAGGCGCGGAACTGGAGATTCGTCCGGCCGCCCTGCATGCGATCGCCAAGAAAGCGCTGGCGCGCAAGACCGGTGCCCGTGGCCTGCGTTCCATCCTGGAACATGCTTTGCTGGACGTCATGTACGAACTGCCGAGCGAACAAAATGTGGTGAAGGTCGTCATCGACGAAAATACCATCACCAGCGGCGCCAAACCTTTGTTGATTTATCAAGAGACTGCCAAAGCCTCCGGAGAAAATTGAAAACTGCCGAGACAAATGCATAAAAAGGGTTTTGATTCCTTAATGCATGGCAGTACAATTTAAATCAATGAGTGCAGGCTTCAATCGGAAAGCCACTCGCGGCGCTTAGCTGCGCGTGGCTTTTTTACTGTGAAAACTGCATTTATTACCGTCATGCGGGTGTGTTTTGCGAAATAAACAGAAAAATGTTTGTTTCACAGAATTATTTATTCTCGCCGGTCTTGTGTTTTGGCAGCGAGCGCCAACATCGTAAACACGCTTTCTATAAGGTACGCCATGACAACTTCCAAATTAACTGAGCAAACTCAACTGCCGTTATTGCCGTTGCGGGATGTCGTCGTTTTCCCGCATATGGTGATACCGCTGTTCGTTGGCCGTCCAAAGTCGATCAAGGCGCTGGAAGCTGCGATGGAGCAGGGCAAGAGCATCATGCTTGCCGCTCAAAAAGCAGCCGCGAAGGACGAGCCGTCTCCTTCGGATATCTATGAAATTGGCTGCGTTGCCAATATTCTGCAAATGCTGAAGCTGCCCGATGGCACCGTCAAGGTGCTGGTCGAAGGCGCGCAGCGTGCCCGTATCAACCACATCAGCGATGCCCCGACGCACTTCATCGCCGACCTGACGCCGCTCGAGTCCGAGCCGGGCGACGAGTCGGAAGTCGAAGCCATGCGCCGCGCGATCGTGCAGCAGTTCGACCAGTACGTCAAACTCAACAAAAAAATCCCGCCGGAAATCCTCGCTTCCCTGTCGGGCATCGACGATGCCGGCCGCCTGGCCGACACGGTGGCCGCGCACTTGCCCCTGAAACTTGAGCAAAAACAAGTCATCCTGGAAATTTTCAGCGTGGCCAAGCGCCTCGAGCACCTGCTGGGCCAGCTCGAAGGCGAACTCGACATCCTGCAGGTGGAAAAGCGCATCCGCGGCCGCGTGAAGCGCCAGATGGAAAAGTCGCAGCGCGAGTACTACCTGAACGAACAGGTCAAGGCGATCCAGAAAGAACTGGGCGAGGGCGAAGATGGTGCCGACCTCGACGAGCTGGAGAAAAAAGTCGCTTCGGCCAAAATGCCGAAGGAAGCGCTCGACAAGGCTACCAACGAGTTGAAAAAGCTCAAGCTGATGTCGCCGATGTCGGCCGAAGCCACCGTCGTGCGCAACTACATCGACACCCTCGTCAACTTACCTTGGAAAAAGAAATCCAAGGTCAATAACGACCTGGCGAACGCGGAAAAAGTGCTCGAAGGCGACCACTACGGCCTCGACAAGGTCAAGGAACGCATCCTGGAATACCTCGCGGTGCAACAGCGCGTCGACAAGCTCAAGGCGCCTATCCTGTGCTTCGTCGGCCCTCCGGGCGTCGGTAAAACCTCGCTGGGCCAGTCCATCGCCCGCGCGACGAACCGCAAGTTCGTGCGCATGGCCCTGGGCGGCGTGCGCGACGAAGCGGAAATCCGCGGCCACCGTCGCACCTACATCGGCTCGATGCCGGGCAAGATATTGCAATCGCTGTCGAAGGTCGGCGTGCGCAATCCCTTGTTCCTGCTCGATGAAGTCGACAAGATGGGCGCCGATTTCCGTGGCGACCCGTCGTCGGCCCTGCTGGAAGTGCTCGACCCGGAACAGAACCACACGTTCTCCGACCATTACATCGAAGTCGATTTCGACTTGTCCGACGTGATGTTCGTGGCGACGTCGAACTCGTACAACATTCCGCCAGCCTTGCTCGACCGCATGGAAGTGATCCGTCTGTCCGGTTACACGGAAGATGAAAAGACCAGCATCGCGCAGCGTTACCTGCTGCCGAAGCAGATCAAGAACAATGGCTTGAAGGAAGAGGAAATCTCGGTGGCCGAGTCGGCGCTGCGCGACATCATCCGCTACTACACGCGGGAAGCCGGTGTGCGTTCGCTCGAGCGGGAAGTGTCGAAGATCTGCCGCAAGGTGGTCAAGATGCTGCTGCTGAAGAAATCCGACAAGAAAGTCATCGTCAACTCGAAGAACCTGGATAAATTCCTCGGCGTGCGCCGCTATGATTTCGGTGTCGCAGAGAAAGAAAACCAGGTAGGCCAGGTGGTCGGTCTGGCATGGACGGAAGTGGGCGGCGATCTGCTGACCATCGAAGCCGTGTCGATGCCGGGCAAGGGCGGCATCATCCGCACGGGTACCCTGGGCGACGTCATGAAAGAGTCGATCGAGGCAGCCCGCACGGTGGTGCGCAGCCGGGCACAGCGCCTGGGCATCAAGGCGGACGTGTTCGAGAAGAGCGACATCCACATCCACGTGCCGGAAGGCGCGACACCGAAGGACGGTCCTTCGGCTGGCGCGGCCATGACGGTGGCGATGGTGTCGGTCTTCACGGGCATTCCCGTGCGCGCCGACGTGGCGATGACGGGCGAGATCACCTTGCGCGGCGAAGTATTGCCGATCGGCGGCTTGAAGGAAAAGTTGCTGGCGGCCCATCGCGGCGGCATCAAGACGGTCCTGATTCCAGAGCAAAACGTGAAAGACCTGGCCGATATTCCGGACAACGTCAAGAACAAACTGGAGATCGTGCCGGTGCGCTGGATCGACAAAGTGCTGGAAATCGCCCTCGAACGCATGCCTGAAGCGTTGGCGGACGTCGCTGCGGTGGAGGCTGTCACGGCCGCCGCGGCCAAGCCTGACGCGGCCGGTGAGGTAGTAAAACACTAACGTTTTACCCTTGTTTTCCCCAAACAAGCGCTTTTAGAGCGCTTGTTTTATATTGAAACGTGAATTGCGCCCCCAAAGCGCTTGACACATATACAGTGTGGCTTGTTTAATACGCCTGCACATTTTTTTCGCCGGACAGCTGTGGTGCCAAAAGTGCCGCAACGATACGGTAAACGTTTTATACCTTTGTAATTGGGGATGCTAGTGAACAAGACTGAATTGATCGACCACATTGCTGAAAAAGCTGACATTTCCAAAGCCGCCGCTGCGCGCGCACTCGACGCTGTTATCGGCGGCGTGACGGAAACTTTGAAAAACAACGACAGCGTGACGCTGGTTGGTTTTGGCACTTTCTCGGTCAGCGAACGCGCTGAGCGTACCGGCCGCAATCCGCGTACCAAAGAAGCGATCACGATCGAAGCAGCAAAAGTTCCAAAATTTAAAGCTGGTAAAGCTTTGAAGGATGCTGTAAACTAACGGACTTCGGTGAGGTGACAATCACCGGAAACATTTGGCGGCGCCTCCGGGTGCCGCGATTTCAGGATCGACGTTCTTGAATGGCGATCCTGGATACAAATGCAAGTAGTACTGTGTATTTTTCGGAGTGGTAGTTCAGTTGGTTAGAATGCCGGCCTGTCACGTCGGAGGTCGCGGGTTCGAGTCCCGTCCGCTCCGCCAAAAAAATACGCTCTTAAGGAGTGGTAGTTCAGTTGGTTAGAATACCGGCCTGTCACGTCGGGGGTCGCGGGTTCGAGTCCCGTCCGCTCCGCCAGAATATAGAAGCCCGCGCTGCTGAATAAGTAGCGCGGGTTTTTCTTTTCCAGCGCCAGATTATCTCGGCGCGCCTGCTTTTTAAAATTCCCGCCTGCCGTGTTGAATAAAAACGCCGGCGTTTAAATCCCCTTTAAGCTGCATCGGGTTAAATGCCCGAGTCCGGCGCCTTGCCATCCAGGCGGCGCCAGGGCAGGGCGCGCGCCCTGATTTACTCTTGCTATAGCGCTATGGGCATTGTAGAATCAGGAGATAATGGCTTGGGCGTCAGAATCCTGCTTTAGTTCCAGCGCCAAGTTGTTGAATCTAAAGGGGAAGTGGACATCTGTCCCGTCCATTCCGCCGAAGAAATCAAGGCGAACGCATGTTCGCCTTTTTTTATAGTGATCCACTCATCCCGAATTGGCTGACCATGTTTGAATTTATTCGTACCCATCGACGCTTGA
Source organism: Janthinobacterium sp. SUN176 (assembly GCF_030587335.1). Taxonomy (NCBI): domain Bacteria; kingdom Pseudomonadati; phylum Pseudomonadota; class Betaproteobacteria; order Burkholderiales; family Oxalobacteraceae; genus Janthinobacterium; species Janthinobacterium sp. SUN176. The sequence continues at coordinate 1,338,743 of NZ_JAPWIA010000001.1, forward strand.
TGCAGTTTCTCCTGATGCTGGTCATCGTCCCGTCTTTTGCACTGGTCGGTATCAGCGGCTACCAAAGCTTCGGCGATGGCGCGAACACCATCGCCAAGGTCGGCGACCAGGTCGTTACGCAGCAGCAATATGAAGAAGCGCAACGCCAGCAGATCGACCGCTATCGCCAGATGATGGGCGAGCAGTTCGACCAAAAAATGTTTGACACGCCGGAAGCGCGCCAGAGCATCCTCGACAACCTGATCGCCGAGCGCGCCGTGGCCGCCGAAGTGGGCCGTAGCCACCTCGTCATCAGCGATGCCGTGCTGCAAAAGGAAGTGCTGGAAATCCCAGGCTTGACCTTGCCGGACGGTAAATTCGACCTGGAACGCTACAAGGCCATGCTGGCTGCCCAGGGCATGACGCCGCAGATGTACGATGCGCGCCGCCGCAGCGACCTGGCCCTGCAGCAACTGGCCGGCGCCGTGCAAGGCACCGCCTTCGCGCCGAACACCGTGTCCAAGCGCCTGTCCGACATCACCTCGGAAGAGCGTGAAGTGCAGGAACTGCTGTTGCCGATCGCCCAGTACGTGTCGGAAGTCAAAGTGACGGACGCCATGATCAAGGCGTTCTATGACAAGAACAGCAAGTTCTTCGAAATCCCGGAACAAGCCAAGATCGAATACGTCGTGCTGGACGACAGCGCCGCCGGCGAGCAAGTCGACGTGACCGACGCCGACGTGACCGGCTACTACGCGAAGAACCAGAAAGCCTACACGACGGAAGAAGCGCGCCAGGCCAGCCACATCCTCGTAGCCGTCAAGAAAGACGCCTCGGCCGCCGACAAGGCAGCCGCCAAGGCCAAGGCTGAAGCCATCCTGGCTGACGTGCGCAAGGCGCCTGCCAGCTTTGCCGCCGTGGCGAAAGCCAAGTCGGAAGACCCGGCCTCCGCGGAACAGGGCGGCGACCTGGGCGTGATCGGCAAGGATGGCTTGCCAGCACCGCTGCTGAGCGCTGTTTCGAAACTCAAGCAAGGCGAAATCAGCGATGTCGTCGCTTCCGATTTCGGCTTCCACATCCTGACCGTCACCTCGCTCAAGCCGCAGCACGTGCGTGCGCTCGATGAAGTGCGCGGCGAAATCACGGCCGACCTGCGCAAGCAATTTGCTGCCAAGAAATACTCGGAAATGGCGGAAACGTTCACCAACACGGTCTACGAGCAATCGGACAGCCTGAAGCCGGTGGCCGACAAGCTGAAACTGAAAGTGGAAAGCGTCGCCAACCTGTCGCGCACGCCGTCGCCGGCACTGGGCAAGGCGCCGTTCAACAACGCCAAGTTCCTGGCCGCCATCTTCTCGAACGATTCGCTGAAAGACAAGCGCAACACGGAAGCCGTGACCGTCGCACCTAACGTGCTGATCGCTGGCCGCGTGGTGGAATTCAAGCCGGCAACGAAGCGTCCGCTGGCCGAAGTTGAAGCGATGATCCGTCAGCGCGTGACCCTGGAAGAAGCGGAAAAGCTGGCCAAGAAGGCGGGCGAGACCAAGCTGGCCGCCTTGAAGGCGTCGGGCGATGCGACGGGCTTCGGCGCGGCGCAATGGGTATCTCGCAGCAAGCTGGACGGCATCAACCGTGCCGCCATCGCGCAAGTCATGAAGGCCGACACGAGCAAGCTGCCAGCCTATGTGGGCGTGGATCTGCCAGCCCTGGGCTACGGCATCTACCGCATCGGCAAGGTGCAGCAGCCGGCGCAAGTGGACGCTGCCCGCCGCCAGCAAGAGAAAGACCAGATCGGCGGCATCCTGGCGCAACAGGAAATGTTCGATTACGTTGAGTACCTGAAAGCCAAGGCCAAGGTGAAGATCGTCAAACCGCTCACCGCCCCAGCCGCCGCAGCGCCGGAAGCACCGTAAGATTTAGTTTCCACGCATAAAAATAGCCGCTCTCGAGCGGCTATTTTTTTGTCTGCGGAATGTGCGTGCCAATGAACTGAGCATGACCATCAGCGTAGAGCTGGGGTCAGACCCGCCGGGTCTGACCCCGGATTTTTGCCTCGGGCTAGAGGTAACGTCAACAACTGGCTTACTTGGCTTTCAGCAACGGCGCCAGTTGCGGCCAGATATTTTTCAGAATCGTCGGATGCGCCTTGGCATTCGGATGCATGCGGTCGGCCTGGAACAGCTGAGGCTGGTCGGCGATGCCTTCGAACATGAAGGGGACCAAAGGCGCCTTCCATTCCTTTGCCAGCTTGCCGTACACGCCATAGAACTGCTCGCCGTAGGCGCGGCCATAGTTGGGCGGCATGCGCATGCCCACCAGCACCACCTGCGCACCCGATTTTTTGGCCGCCTCGCCCATGGCGCGCAGATTCGCTTCGGCGGCCGCCACGGGCAAGCCGCGCAAGCCGTCGTTGGCGCCCAGTTCGATCAGCACGACGTCGGGCTGGTGCTTCGCCAGCAGGGCGGGCAGGCGCGCGCGGCCGCCGCTGGTGGTCTCGCCGCTGATGCTGGCGTTGACGATGCGCGTGTCGTTCTTTTGCGCTTGCAGCCGCTGTTCCAGCAGCGCCACCCACCCCGTGCCCCGTGCCAGCCCATACTCGGCCGACAGGCTATCGCCGAGCACCAGCAGCGTTTTTGGTGCAGAATAGGCGTTCGTCATGCCTGACACCAGGAGCAGGGCTGCCGCAGGAAGCAAGGACAGGGTGCGCCGCCGCAGGCGGTTGCCGCCCTCGACACTTATTTGTTCACGAAATTTTTTAAGATAGATCAGCATGCCCGAATTCCCTAAAGCGACTTCCACCAGTTTTCTCCCGTCAGAAGCAGCGGCCCAGCGGCCCGCCGCACCTAACAGTCAAAACAGCCAAAATGCCCGGCCGGCCATCGAAGTGGTCCAGCTGGCCAAGCGCGTACCCGATGCCGATGGTGAGCTGACCATCCTGCATCAAGTCGATTTTACCGTGCAAACGGCCGAGACGCTGGCCATCGTCGGCGCCTCCGGTTCCGGCAAGTCTACCTTGCTGGGCTTGCTGGCGGGACTGGACACGCCCAGCGAGGGCAAGGTCATGCTCGACGGCACCGATATCTTCGCCCTCGACGAAGATGGCCGCGCCGGTTTCCGCAAGGAAAAGCTCGGCTTCGTGTTCCAGTCCTTCCAGCTGCTGGCCCATCTGACGGCGCTGGAAAACGTCATGCTGCCGCTGGAATTGCGCGGCGACCCGGACGCGAAGGAAAAGGCGCAAGCCATGCTGGGCAGGGTGAACCTGGGCAGCCGCCTGAAACACTATCCGAAATACCTGTCCGGCGGCGAGCAGCAGCGCGTGGCGCTGGCCCGCGCCTTCGTCACGGAGCCGCCGCTGTTGTTCGCCGACGAGCCGACGGGCAGCCTGGACGCTGCCACGGGCGAAGCCGTGATCCAGCTGATGTTCGAGCTGAACCGCGAGCGGGGCTCTACCCTCGTGCTCGTCACGCATGATAGTTCGATCGCGGCCCGTTGCGGGCGCACGATTACGATTGCGGCGGGCAGGCTGGTGTGATTGGTGCTGCTGATTGTCGGATTACGCGCTGACGCGCTAATCCGACCTACTTGCTGTCAGGCGTGGTGACATTCCTTGTAATACGTCGTTATTACGCCGACAAGGCATTGATCAACTTGCGTATCGCCGGTATCAATTCCCCCGCCGTCAACCCGATGGGGCCGCTGCCTGCGGCCACCAGCGCATCGGCCGCCGCGCCGTGCAGCCAGACGGCGCCCAGCGCCGCTTCCCATTCCGGCCAGCCCTGTGCCAGCAGGCTGCCGCACAGGCCCGTCAGGACGTCGCCCGTGCCGGCCGTCGCCAGCGCGGGGCCGCCCGTGTTGTTGACGACGACCTGGCCGTCGGGCGCGGCGATCACCGTGCCCGACCCTTTCAAGACGACGATGACGCCCAGCTGCGTGGCCAGCTGGCGCGCCGCGCCCAGGCGGTCGGCTTGCACTTCGGTCACCGTCATGTCGAGCAGGCGCGCCGCTTCCAGCGGATGCGGGGTCAATATCGTCGCCCCCGCACCCGTGCGCACGGCCAGCGCCGATTGCAGTTCCGGCTCAGCCGCCATCAGGTTCAGCGCATCGGCGTCCAGCAGCAGGGGGCTGTCGCTGTCGAACGCCCGCAGCAGCAGCTCCACCGTGCCGGCCTTGTCGCCGAGGCCGGGGCCCGCCACCAGCGCGGCGAAGTGCAGGCCCGAGAAATCCACGTCCCGGGCGTGCCGGCACATGAGTTCCGGCTGGCCGCTGTCGAACGCGGGCGGCGCGTCGGGAAAGGCGAGATACACCCGTCCCGCGCCCGCATGCAGGGCCGTGCGAGCGGCCAGGATGGGCGCGCCGGCCATGCCTTGCGCGCCGCCGATGATGGCCACGCTGCCGTAGCTGCCCTTGTGCGTGTTTTGCCGGCGCGGCTGCAGCTGGCGGGCGAACAGGTGCAGGCCGCCCAGCTGCGCCTTCGCCGCGGGCAGCAGGGCAGGGGCGATGGCCAGCGCGGCCACTTCCACTTCGCCCGCATGGTCGCGGCCATTTGCCGTGTGCAGGCCAGGCTTGTCGCCGATGAAGGTGAGCGTATGCGTGGCGCGGATGGCGACGCCGTCGATGGCGCCCGTGTCCGCGTGCAGGCCGCTGGGCACGTCGAGCGCCAGCACGGGGCAGTCCAGCTGGTTCACCAGCTGGACCACGTCGCGGCATTCGCCGTCCAGGGGACGCGATGCGCCGATGCCGAACAGGCCATCGATGACGAGGTGCCACGGCGCGGCGCCCACGGCAGCCGACGCCGTGCTGGTTGCCGCATCCATGCAGCGCGCGGCGCTGTTGCGCGCGCGGCTCAGCGCCTGTTCGCGCTCGGGCGACGTGGCTGTCGCCGCGGGCGCCAGCCAGACGAGCACCTCGGTGCCGCTGCCGGCCAGGTGCGCGGCCGCTTCCAGCGCGTCGCCGCCGTTGTCGCCGGGGCCGGCCAGCACCAGTACGCGCCGGTGGCCCGCATCGCCGCCATCTTCCTGGGCGTGCAGCAGCTTCAGGGCGGCACTGGCGGCCGCCTGGCCCGCGCGCTGCATCAGCAGCCCTTGCGGCAAGTCGCGCATGGCCGCCTGTTCGATGGCGCGCAGTTCGGCGATGGAGTACAGCGGTGTTGCAGAGTCGATCAGGGGCATGGCGCGTGTTCCGTTAGTCAGCATGTCTTCAACATAAGGCCGATGCGGGCGAAAGGCAAGGCGCGCACGCCTGAAATGCGCGCCTGTTTGGCGGCTACAATAGCCATCTCACATAAGAGCGGGGGCAAGGCGATGGACTGGCAATTCTGGATCGACCGTGGCGGCACCTTTACGGACATCGTGGCGCGCCGTCCCGATGGCAGCCTGGCCACCTGCAAGCTGCTGTCGGAAAATCCGGGCCAGTACCGCGACGCGGCGCTGGCGGGCATGCGCCGGCTGATGGGCCTTGCGCCCGGTGCGCCGCTGCCCGTGGAGCAGGTGGGCGCCATCAAGATGGGCACGACGGTCGCCACGAATGCGCTGCTCGAACGCAAGGGCGAACCCACCGTGCTGGCCATCACGCGCGGTTTTCGCGACGCCTTGCGCATCGCCTACCAGAACCGCCCGCAATTGTTCGCGCGCAAGATCATCCTGCCCGAACTGCTGTATGGTGACGTGATCGAGATCGATGAAAGGGTGGGCGCCCACGGCGACGTCGTCACGCCGCTTGACGAGGCGGCCGCGCAGGCCGCGCTGGCGCAAGCCCATGCGCGCGGCGTGCGCGCCATCGCCATCGTGCTGATGCACGGCTACCGCCATCACGCGCACGAGGCGCGGGTGGCGCAGCTGGCGCGCGAAGCCGGTTTTACGCAGGTGTCCGTGTCGCATGAGGTCAGCCCCATGATGAAACTGGTGGCGCGTGGCGACACCACCGTGGTCGACGCCTATCTGTCGCCGATCCTGCGCCGCTATGTCGACCAGCTGGCGATGGAGCTGCCCGGCGTGCACCTGCAATTCATGCAGTCGAACGGCGGCTTGACGGATGCGCGCGCCTTCCAGGGCAAGGACAGCATCTTGTCCGGTCCCGCCGGCGGCATCGTCGGCATGGTGCGCGCCAGCGCGCTGGCCGGTTTCGACAAGGTCATCGGCTTCGACATGGGCGGCACTTCGACGGACGTGTCGCATTACGCGGGCGAGTTCGAACGCGTGTTCGAGACGCAGATCGCCGGCGTGCGCATGCGCGCGCCCATGATGAGCATCCATACGGTGGCCGCGGGCGGCGGCTCCCTGCTGCATTTCGACGGCGCCCGCTACAAGGTGGGGCCGGACAGCGCGGGCGCCAATCCGGGCCCCGCCAGCTACCGGCGCGGCGGCCCGCTGGCCGTCACCGACTGCAACGTCATGCTGGGCAAGCTGCAGCCCGCGTTCTTCCCCCGCGTCTTCGGCCCCGATGCCGATGAAGCGCTGGACGCGGCCACGGTGCGCGCCCAGTTCGAAGCGCTGGCGCGCACGGTCAATGCCACGCCGGAGGAGGTGGCCGAAGGCTATGTCGCCATCGCCGTGGGCAATATGGCCAACGCCATCAAGCAGATTTCCGTGCAGCGCGGCCACGACATCACCGAATATACGCTCACCAGCTTTGGTGGCGCGGGCGGCCAGCACGCCTGCCTGGTGGCCGACGCGCTGGGCATGCGCACGGTGTTCATCCACAGCCTGGCCGGCGTGATGTCGGCCTACGGCATGGGCCTGGCCGACCAGAGCGCCATGCGCGAGCGGGCCATCGAAGCGACACTGGGGGCCGACCTGGTGCGCGATTTCGCCGCACTGGGAGAGCAGGCGCGGGGCGACTTGCTGCGCCAGGGCGTGGCAGGCGAGCGCATCGCGCTCGTGCACCGCGTGCACCTGCGCTACGAAGGCACGGATTTGGCCCTCGTCGTGCTGTTCGATACGGTGGCCAGCATGCAGGCGCAGTTCGAAGCGTCGTACAAAAAACGCTTTTCCTTCCTGATGCCGGCGCGCGCCTTGATCGTCGAAGCCATTTCCGTGGAAGCCATCGGTGCATCCGATGCGCCGCAAGTGGCCGCGCCGGCGTATGCGGCCCGCGCTGGCGCGCTGGCGCCCGTGCAGACGGTGGCCATGTACTGCGCCGGTGCATGGCGCGACAGCGGCCTGTATGCGGCGGACAGCCTGCGCCCGGGTGATGCCATCGACGGCCCGGCCATCGTCAGCGACGCCAACGCCACCACCGTCATTGAGCTGGGCTGGCGCGCGCAAGTGACGGCGCATGGCCATTTGATCTTGCGCAGGGTCGTGGCCTTGCCAGAGCGGCGCGCCATCGGGACTGATGCCGACCCCGTGATGCTGGAAATATTCAACAACCTGTTCATGTCGATCGCCGAGCAGATGGGCTTGCGCCTGCAAAATACGGCCCATTCCGTCAACATCAAGGAGCGGCTCGATTTCAGCTGCGCCATCTTCGATGCGCAAGGCCACTTGATCGCCAATGCGCCGCACATGCCCGTGCACCTCGGTTCCATGGGCGAGAGCATCCGCACCGTCATGACGCGCAATGCGGGTGCCATGCGGCCGGGCGATGTCTTCATGTTGAACGACCCGTACCACGGCGGCACGCATCTACCCGACGTGACGGTGATTTCGCCCGTCTTCGATGCAGAGGGGGAATCCATCCTGTTCTACGTCGGCTCGCGCGGCCACCATGCGGACATCGGCGGCACCACGCCCGGTTCCATGCCGCCGGACTCCACGCGCATCGAGGAAGAGGGCGTGTTGATCGACAATTTCAAGCTGGTCGACGGCGCCACGGGCGTGATGCGCGAGGCGGAAACACTGTCCCTGCTGGCGGGCGCCAGCTGGCCGGCCCGCAATCCGCGGCAAAATCTGGCCGACCTGCGCGCCCAGGTGGCGGCCAACCAGAAGGGGGCCGAAGAACTGCATAACATGGTCGCGCATTTCGGCTTGGCCGTGGTGCAAGCCTACATGGGCCACGTGCAGGACAATGCCGAGGAAGCCGTGCGCCGGGTCATCACGACCCTGAAGGATGGCAGCTACGCGCTGGACCTGGACAACGGCGCGCGCATCCAGGTGGCGATCAAGGTCGACGTGGCGCAGCGCAGCGCCGTCATCGATTTCACGGGGACCTCAAGCCAGTTGCCGAACAACTTCAATGCGCCGTCCGCCGTCTGCATGGCGGCCGTGCTGTACGTGTTCCGCACCCTCGTCGACGACGCGATTCCCCTGAATGCCGGCTGTCTGAAACCCTTGGCCGTGATCATCCCGCCCGGCTCCATGCTCAACCCGCGGTATCCTGCCTCCGTCGTTTCGGGCAACGTGGAAACCTCGACCTGCATCACGAATGCCCTGTATGGCGCGCTGGGGGCCATGGCCGCCTCGCAGGGGACGATGAACAATTTCACGTTCGGCAGCGCCAAATACCAGTATTACGAGACGATATCGGGTGGCTCGGGCGCCGGCCCCGGCTTCGACGGCACGGACGTGGTGCAGACGAACATGACCAATTCGCGCCTGACGGACCCGGAAATTCTCGAGTGGCGCTTCCCCGTGCGCCTGGACAGCTACAGCATCCGCCCAGGTTCGGGCGGAGTGGGGCGCTGGCACGGCGGCAATGGCGGCGTGCGCCGGGTGCGCTTCCTGGAGCCGATGACGGCGGCGATCCTGTCGAACAACCGGATGATTCCGCCGTTCGGCATGGCTGGCGGCGAGGCGGGCGCGCTGGGGCGCAACTACGTGGAACGGGCTGACGGCAGCATCGAGCACCTGGCGCATATCGGCAAGACGGACATGCGGGCGGGCGACGTGTTCGTCATCGAAACGCCGGGCGGCGGCGGCTACGGCAAGACGGAATAGGCCAGGTCGGCACCGGCGCTGGCTGCCCCGGCGCCGCTCAGCTGCGCGCGCACCTGGCCCACGTCGCGCATGGGCGCGCGGCCGAACTGGCGGCTGTATTCGCGGCTGAACTGCGATTCGCTGGCGTAGCCGACCCGGTAGCCGGCCGTGCCCGCGTCGATCTGCTCGACCAGCATCAATCGCCGCGCTTCCTGCAGCCGCAGCAGCTTCTGGTACTGCATCGGCGTCATGGCGGTGATCGCCTTGAAGTGGTGGTGCAGCGACGACATGCTCATGTTCGCCATGCCGGCCAGGTGCTCGATGCGCAGCGGCTGCGCGTAATGGTGCTTGATCCAGTCGATGGCTTGCCCCACCTGGTGCGACTGGCTGCTGGCCAGCGCCATGTGGCGCAGGCGGGCACCCACGGGGCCATTGAGCAGGCGGTAGGTCAGCTCGCGGCGGATCAGGGGCGCCAGCGCGGCGATTTCCCCCGGCTTGTCGAGCAGGCGCACGAGGCGCAGCATGGCGTCGAGCAGCTCGGGCGACACGTCGCTCACGGATATGCCGCGCGCGGCGGGCAGGATTTTCTGCTGCGCGGCGCTGTCGCCGGCGCTTTCGCTATCGAGCAGCGCGGCCACGTCGGCGATGTCGATGCCCAGCACCACGCACAGGTGCGGCTTGTCCACGCTCGCTTCCACCACGCGCACCTGCACCGGCAGGTCGACGGACGTCAGCAGATACTGCATGCGGCTGTAATGGAAAGTTTCCGTGCCCAGGGTGACGTCCTTCGCTCCTTGCGCGATGATGGCCACGCTGGGGCGCGCCGCATGGAACAGCGACTCCGTGACGGACGACTGGCGGTGGAAGGTGAGGTTGCCGATGGCCGTCGCGTAATCGCCCGTGCGCGGCGCGTGGCGGCTGATCAGGGCGGCGATTTCATCTTGGGGCAGGAGTAAGGTAGGCATGGGTGGCAGTATGCGTCAGGCGAGGGAGGGCAGGGGCTGATCTTACGCAGATTTGGAGGATCGTGCAAAGGTCTTGCAGGATCGCGGTAACGGCGGGGCGGCTTCTCGGGCACACTTGTGCAATCGCATGCATGGCACGCGTTCCCCCTCGTTACACACATATAGATACAGGAGTTTTCATGACCACCATCGCCAAAGGCTACGCCGCACTGGGCCCGACCTCCGCACTGCAACCGTTCACGTTCGAGCGCCGCGCCCCGCGCGAAGACGACGTGGCCATCTCGATCAAATACTGCGGCGTGTGCCATTCCGACATCCACCAGGCGCGCGACGAATGGGGCGGCGCCGCCTTCCCGATGGTGCCCGGCCATGAAATCGCCGGCATCGTCACGGCCGTCGGCGCCAACGTCAGCAAGTTCAAGGTGGGCGACCACGTGGGCGTGGGCTGCTTCGTCGACTCCTGCACCACTTGCAAGACGCGCAACGTGGACCTGGAACAGTATATGCCCGGCCTGATCCAGACCTACAACGGCGTCGAAGCGGACGGCAAGACGGCCACGCAGGGCGGCTACTCGGACAGCATCGTCGTCAAGGAAGGCTATGTGCTGTCGATTCCCGACAACCTGCCGCTGGACGCGGCCGCGCCGCTGCTGTGCGCCGGCATCACCCTGTACTCGCCGCTGAACCACTGGAAGGCCGGCCCCGGCAAGCAGGTCGCCATCCTGGGCATGGGCGGCCTGGGCCACATGGGCGTGAAGATCGCCCACGCCATGGGCGCCGAAGTGACGGTGCTGAGCCAGACCCTGTCGAAGCGCGAAGACGGCCTGCGCCTGGGCGCCGATCACTACTACGCCACCAACGACGCGGAAACGTTCAGCAAACTGGCCGGCACCTTCGACCTGATCATCTGCACCGTGGGCGCGTCCATCGACTGGAACCAGTACATCAACCTGCTGAAGGTCGATGGCAGCATGGTCATCGTCGGCATTCCCGACGGCGCCGTGCCGCCGATCAGCGCCTTCGGCCTGGTGGGCGCCCGCCGCAGCCTGTCCGGCTCCATGATCGGCTCGATCAAGGAAACCCAGGAAATGCTGGATTTCTGCGGCAAGCACAACATCGTGTCGGACATCGAGATCATCCGCATCCAGGATATCAATGAGGCGTTCGAGCGCGTCGTGAAGAGCGATGTACGCTACCGCTTCGTGATCGACATGGCATCTTTGTAACACCCGAGAAAACGCCCAGGGCGTTGTTGCCGCGTCTCGCCGTACTATTCGTACTGTCTTCGACGCGGCGCCTAGCCCTGGGCGTTTTTCGGGCGTTCCAACGGTATTTGTTTAAACGTCAAAACCGGCATGCCGACGTCGCAGCGCCATCCCATCCCCGCCAAAAATCAAGCTCCCTTGTCAATTTTTCTTTCCTTGCGTCAAAAATCGGCATAAAATGAAACCGTACAGTACAGTTTCACTACGTAGATTTAAAAAATCAGCCATCCCCGCATGTTGGCCTGGGCAGGGGAGGCGTCATGGATAAAAAATGGACACTTCAACAAAGAATGGAGCGACGGCGATCCCGGCGGTCTCCAGGGGCAAGCGCATTGCCCTGGCGGTTTTTGGCGTTTTTCTCGGATTTTCCGGCCTGGCCCTGGCGGCGGGCGGCATCGAACTGATTACCCTCGGCGGTTCCTGGTATTACTTGCTGGCCGGTCTCGGTTTAATATTGGCGGGCGTGCTGTATTGGCGCCGCAAACCGCTGGCCAGTGGCGTGGTCGCTGCGTTGGTGCTGGCCACCTTGCTGTGGGCCGTGTGGGAAATCGGCTTCGCCTTCTGGCCCATGGTGCCGCGTTTGGCGCCATTCCTCGTCATCGGCCTCGTGGCCGCCTTGCTGCATCCGTGGCTGGCAGGCCGTGGCCACAGCGGCCAGTCGCGCGGCTTCGCGGCCCTGTTTGCCGTCGTGCTGGTGGCCGGCTTTGCCTCCATGTTCCAGCCGCACGGCGTGCTGGAAGCCACCGCGCAGCCGCAGCAGGATGCCGTGACGCCCGTCAATGACGGCAGCGCCAACTGGGCGCATTATGGCCATGGGCCGAAAGGCACGCGCTTCGCGCCGTACACGCAGATCGACCAGCAGAATGTCGGCCAGCTGCAAGTGGCGTGGAGTTACCGCACGGGCGAGCTGGCCGAGGGCGCGTCGGAATCGCAGAATACGCCGCTGCAGATCGGCGACACCATCTATACGTGTACGCCGACCAGCAAGGTCATCGCGCTGGACGCGGACACGGGCAAGGAGCGCTGGACCTTCGATCCGAAGCCGGCCAACACGAAGACGTGGAACCGCTGCCGCGGTGTCGGCTATTACGAGCCGGCCAAAGTGACAAAGCCGTTCCGTTTCGAGGGCATGCAGGCGGCCGGCGCGCCAGCGGCGGGCGCGTGCGCCAGGCGCATCGTGCAAGTGACCATGGATGCGCGCCTGATCGAGATTGACGCGCAGACGGGCAAGCAGTGCGAGGGCTTCGGCGACAAGGGTTCCGTCGACCTCACCGTCGGCCTGGGCAAGGTGAAAATGAACGTGCCGTACTACGCCTACACGTCCGCGCCCACGGTGGCGCGCAACCTGATCATCCTCGGCGGCTGGGTCTTCGACGGCCGCTCCACCGACGAACCGTCGGGCGTCGTGCGCGCGTACAGCGCCGACACGGGGGAACTGGTGTGGGCCTGGGACCTGGGCAATCCGGCCATCACCAAGCTGCCGCCGGAAGGGCAGACCTACACGCGCAGCACGCCGAACATGTGGTCGACCCCGGCCTTCGACGATGAACTGGGCCTCGTCTACCTGCCGACGGGGAACGAGCAGCCGGACTTCTGGGGCGGCAAGCGCCCGCCACTGACGGAAAAATACGCGTCGGCCATCGTCGCCCTCGACATGGCCACGGGCCGCGAACGGTGGACGTATCAAACCGTCCACCACGATATCTGGGACTACGACGTGGCCGCGCAGCCGGCCCTGTACGACGTCCCGGACGGCAAGGGCGGCAAGGTTCCCGCGCTGGTGCAGCTGACCAAGCGGGGACAGATCTTCATGCTGGACCGCCGCACGGGCAAGCCGATTGCCGACGTGGTGGAAAAGCCAGTGCCGCAGGAGCATGCGGCCGGCGACTGGGTGGCAAAGACGCAGCCATATTCCACCGGCATGCCGGCCCTCGGCGCGGAAACCCTCACGGAGCGCGACATGTGGGGCGCCACCTTCTTCGACCAGCTGGCGTGCCGCATCAGCTTCCGCAAGCTCAATTACAAAGGGGAGTTCACGGCGCCAAGCACGCAAGAGACCTTGATTTATCCAGGCTACTACGGCGGCTTCAACTGGGGCGGCGCGGCCGTCGATGAAAGCAATGGCTATATGTTCGTCAACGATATCCGCATGCCGCAAGTGGTCAGGCTGGTGCCGCGCGAAACGGTGGACGTGGCCAAGCTGACGTCGGGCCACGGCGTGGGCAGCACCTATCCGATGGATGGCACGCCCTTCGTCATCGACCACAAGGCCTTCAATTCGCCGCTGGGCATACCTTGCCAAAGCCCGCCGTGGGGCGTGTTTGCCGCCATCGACCTCAAGACCCGCACGAAAGTGTGGGAGCGTCCGGCCGGCACGGTGCAGGACGCCGTCATCAACGGCGTGCGCGCGCGGCTGCCCATCCCGCTGGGCATGCCCACCCTGGGCGGCGGCGTGAGCACGGCGTCGGGCCTCGTGTTTTATGCGGGCACGCAGGATTATTATTTGCGCGCCATGGACATCGCCACGGGACGTGAAGTGTGGAAGGCGCGCATGCCCGTGGGGTCGCAAGGCACGCCGATGACGTATGTGTCGCCCAAGTCGGGCCGCCAGTATGTCGTGGTGGCGGCGGGCGGCGCCCGCCAGAGCCCGGACCGGGGAGATTACGTGATAGCATACGCGCTTCCCAAGACACAGTAAGAGTTTGCTTCATGCCCCAGTTGCGCACCGTTCCAGCTTCCCCGAGTACCCGAAGCGAGGAGCGGCGGCGCAAGCTGCTGGTGGCGGCGGCGGACCTCTTCCTCGCCTCCGGCTACGACGGCGTCAGCATGGACGCCATCGTGGCCGAGGCGGGCGGCTCGAAGGCCACGGCCTACCGCTACTTCGGCAGCAAGCAGGAGCTGCTGGTGGCGGTGGTCGAATACCTGTGCGCCGATTTCATCATCGACCTGCGCCGCCTCGATACCTCGCAAGCGGGCCTGGAACAGGGCTTGCAGCTGATCCTCGATGAACTGGTGGCCGTCGTCACCAGCCCCCGCCACGTGGATTTCTACCGCCTCGTCGTCACGGGCGCGGCCGCCGTGCCGGCCGTCGGCCTGACCTGGTACGAACACGGCCCGCAAGTGTGGCATGCGCTGATCTTGCGCCTGCTGGAGCAGCAGCGCGCCCAGGGCCGCATCGCGCCCGACACCTCGTTTTCCAACCTGCCGCAAATTTTGTTCGACGCCGTCTTTTCGCACCTGACCACGCGCACCGTCATGCTGGGGCAGGGCGGCAATGCGGCCACGTTCCGGCCCCTGATCGCGGAGCTGATCGAACTGGTGGTGGCAAGGGTGGCGCGCAAGGCGGAGTCGGCTTGCTAGGATCGTAATCCGAGAATAGTCTGTTGGCCGGTGGTATTCGGATGACGCGCTTGCGTGCATCGGCGGCCCTGTTAATCCGATCTGCGCGACCGGGATGCGGTTGGCCGCCTTTCGGCGATGTTGATGAGCAGTTCTGCGGTGTCGTGTGAACCCGTCGCAATCTAAAAAATATTTCTGCATAATGATGCAAAATAAATGCGGTTTCCATCTCCGAGAAACGTCTGGCTTATGTAAGTCACTATTTACATAAGGTTGCATCATCAATGGCTCAAAATTTAGTAGTCCCTCCCGGATTCGTGCCCTATCCTGATCCAGACGACGTCTTTATGGAAGACGTCGGGCTCCATCTGAAAGTGTTCCATCCTATTCTAACCATACCCGCAGCACAGGTCGACCCTACGTGGACCGGGCAGTTCCACTTCGTCTTGCCCATAGAGCCGTATGATGGTGCTTTGGGCGAAGGCAGCACGGATTACTACGGTCCTCACTGTGGCGAAGCATGGATTAAGTTCGTTCGGATAGGATCAAAGTATCGATTCGCCGGGGATTGGCGCTATTTTGCGATTAATCGGGAGCATGATGTGGAGGCTGATTTTTGGTACGGGGAGGCCAACAAAAGCTATGCCGAGCGTAGGCGCGCATGGCATGAGCAGGGTCTCATGAATAGGCAATCTGACAGCTTTGGTTGGGGCGTCGCTTTTGGAGGAAATGCCCTGGCCGGCAACTGGACCAACGATCTCTCCTTGCCTGATGAGGTGGCTAAATGGGGATTCAGGCCATCTCGGATGATGCGCGAGGACGAGACGGTTAATGGCGTCAACTTCACTCATCCGCTAAACGAACAGGGGCAGCGATATCGATTAATTGGGATATTGGTTGGGTATCGCTATCGGGACCATGGAGCAGATAAGCTTTTGATGTTCTACGACACTCCATCGAGTACTATTTTAATCATGTTGGACTTTAGCTAAGCCGGCCTGTTGCACCTGCCTCGGAAAGAAATAAGAGTCACCTGCCTGCGAGTTCCGCCGGAGCGCACCATCAGCAGAGCTTAAGCGGCCAGGGCTGGCGTCTATTTTGGCCTGATGCCGCCAGGGGGCGGATGATATAGTGGCGGGAATGTATACACTGAAAGAAACTGCCATGAAAAACGACGCAACCGCGCGCCCGCAAGCCAGCCAGACGCCTGCCAGGCTCAGCAAAGGGGACTTCGTCACCGCATTGCGCAAACTGCTGCAAGAAGAGGGAAAGGCCGGCAAGACCAGCGTGGACGTGCGCGCTGCAACCCTGCACACCGATGTCGGTGTCTATCCGGCGCGCGGCCACTCGATGCCGACCTGTTGCACGGTGATGTATGAAGAGATGCTGCCCGGTGACGAGATACTGCTGACGCCATCCGGCGGCAAGGGACCTACGCTGCTGATACGGTATAAATTGCCGCGCTGACAATCGCGCTCTTGAAAACAGCTTACAACCTGGCGTAAATGCAAGCGATGACCTGTAGCGCGCAGTAGCTGGCGCGCTGCTGAGGCCCACCCGGTCGGGCAGGGCATCCTTCGCCATCCGTCAGGGCGTGGATGCCCCCGTTGGCCCCAGACGCCATCCATCCGTTTTTCACCTCATCTCGTCTCTCATCTTCCTGAGTTCCACGCGGCAGCCTCCGGCGACGGCCCGCCGCAAGCGTTTTCAAATATGTAAAATATTTATATAAGCTCTTATGTAAATGGTGCTACCATGGTTCCATGAAACCTGGACTCGGCACACAATTACGACATCTCATCGAACTGCTGGACGGCGCGGTCGAGCAAGCCTACGTGGACGCGGGGCTGGATTACCGGCCGCGCTACACACCGGTGATGCGGGTGCTGGCCGAGCAGGCTAGCGCGACCATCGGCGAGCTGGCGGCCCTGGCCGGCCTCACGCAGCCGGCCGCGACGCAGACGGTGGCCCTGATGGTGAAAAAAGGCCTGTTGACGGTGGCCGCCGGCGGCGCAGACGGCAGGCAGCGCGTGGTGCGCCTCAGCGCCGCTGGCGAAACGCTGCTGCCGCGCCTGCGCGTGTGCTGGCAGGCGACCAAATCGGCGGCCGACAGCCTCGATGCGGAACTGGCGTTTCCCTTGTCCGCCTGCCTCGGACAGGCGATCACCGTACTCGAGACACGCTCCTTCGGCGCGCGCATCCGCGACGCCAACTTGCAGCGCCTGCGCGACGGCGGGCCGCAGCTCGATACCGCTCCGGCGCAGGCACGGCCACACCTGGACGATCAACCCGAATGATGCAGGCATGCCTGCCCAGGCGCCGCTTCGATGACGCGCCTGGGGGCATCACGCGTATTTTTCACATAACGATCAATCGCTTCGCAGTCCAACTTGGAGGAATGTATGTCAGGTAGCAAGAAATTTGTCGCAGCTGTCGTATTGGGTACGCTGGTGTCGTTTCAAGCTTTTGCGGCGGCGGACACCGCGTTGAACGTGTCCGGCCGCGCGGCGATCGTGCAGACATTGGTCGCGAAAATGAACGCGAACTACATCGAACCGGCCGTGGCCGAACGGGTCGGCACTGCGATCGCCAGGAAAAATGCCGAAGGAGGCTATGCGAGCGCCGCCAACACCCAGGCGTTCAGTGCTGCGCTGGCAAAGGACTTGCGGGAATTGAGCGGCGACTTGCATTTCGGCACCGCAGTGTACGAAGGCCTTCGCGAGCGCAGCGCCAACCCCGAGCTGCCTAGCCGCGCCAAGACGGACGAGTGGCGCGACCAGACCGCGCGGCGCGGCTATGACATCGAGAAGATCGAACGCCTTCCCGGCAACGTCGGCTATATCGAGCTGCGCGGCTTCGGCGGCCCGGAATACGTCGGCGCGGCGTACACGGCGGCGATGTCGCTCATGGCGGGGACGGATGCGCTGATCCTCGACCTGCGCCGCAACGGCGGCGGCAGCCCGGCCAGCGTGGCTTACCTGATGAGTCATTTCTTCCCGCTCGGCGACGAGCGCCACCTGATCGACATGTACGATCGCCCGACCGGTCTGACGCGGCAGTTCTGGACCGTGAAGACGGTCGCGCAGCGTTACGACAAGCCCGTGTACGTGCTGACATCGGCCCGCACGTTTTCCGCCGGAGAGGACTTCTCCTATGGCATCCAGGCGCAAAAGCGCGGCACGGTGGTCGGGGAAACCACTGGCGGCGGCTCCAATCCCGTGAGCTGGTACAACCTGGGGCAGGACATCATCGTCTCGATCCCGACCGCGCGCACGACCAATGTCGTCACCAAAACCAACTGGGAGCACGTCGGCGTGAAGCCGGACATCGCCGTGCCCGCGGCGCAGGCGCTGCAGGCGGCGCATGTCGCCATCCTGCGCAACCTGGTGTCATCGGCCAAGGAGGGCAGCGAGCGCAAGGAACTGCAGCGCGTGCTTGCGATGGCGGAAAAAGGCGAATCCGAGAAGCCGGTCTACACGCTCAGGGGAGAGCCTTGATACAAGCCGCCGGACATGGCCGCGAAGAAGCGCGCAGCTCGCTAATCCGACCTGCGCGTTTTTGACGCCAACGCACGTCACGACGCCTCTGGAAACCGTAGCGAGCAAGCCCAATGTCGGGTTGAGCAGCGCAGCCGTACTTTAGTACGGCGAGCAACGCCGACCCGAGAGTGGGCTGCACAGCAGGTTTGCCGCGCGTCCCTCCACTCAGGTCGCAATACCATATTTGTGCTGCGTGGCCGCATACTGCTGCTTGAGCGACTCCAGCTTCGGATGCTTGGGGTCGATCTTGCGGATCACCTGCATCTGGTGCTGCGCCTGTTCGGCCAGCGGGGCTTCCCAGCCCAGCATATTGAGCTGGCGCAAGATGGCGTCGACGGAGGCGAACAGCACGGGCAGGTTGCCAGGCGTCTTGCGCAGGGCCTGGCGCAGCACGAAGACGGCGCCCTTGAGCTCTCCGCTTTCCGACTTGCTGGCCGCATCCTGCATCAGTTCCTGCACCTGGTTCGTGATCTGCTGGCCCATGCCTTGCGCCAGATCATGGCGGCCCGCCTTTTCAAACACGTCCACGGCCGCTTCCATCGTCACTTCGCTGTCCGCTTCGTTGACGAGCTTCATCATGACGTCGGACGCCGCCTGTTCCAGGTTGTTCTTCAGGCAGCTTTGCACCAGACCCACCTTCAGCTGCGTCGACAGGCCCCGCGCCGTATCCAGGGCGGCGGCGGCCAGCTGCAGTTCGCTGGCGGCGGCGATGTCGTTGCCCGACAATTCATGCAGCATGGCGGCCGAGATGGCGCGGCACGCTTCCACGTTGGCGCCGCCGCGCAGCGAGCGCTCCATGTCGCGCAGCACGCCGCTCGCCTGCGGCGCATCGCCTTTCTTTACCAGCGTCTTCACCAGGTTGACGTGGTCTTCCGGATCGCGGAATTCGGAGTACTTCGCTTTCGTCACCACCTGCTTATACGCCCGTTCGGCCGCGCCGATGTCGCCCGTGTCATACGCGATGCCGCCCAGGTGGCGCAGGCGGCGCACCATGTGCGGCGAGATGGCCACCGCATCCTCGAGGATTTTCTTGGCCTGCAGCTGCTGGCCCATGGCTTCGTGGTTTTTCGCCAGCAAGTCGTAGGCGGCCATGAAGCGGGGATAGATTTCCACCAGTTCCAGCAGCGCATCCTGCGCCTCTTCGTGGCGCTGCTGCTCGAACAGGGTGCGCGCCAGTCCCAGGTGGGCCCAGGCCATGGGGCGCGTGGCCAGCATGTCGGCGTACAGCTGCTCCGCTTCCTTCCATTCGCCCAGGGTGAGGTGCAGCTCGGCGCGCAGGCGGGTGAAATCGGCCGCCAGGCGCGGATGCTGCAGCTCGGCCGCGCGGCAGCTTTTCACGGCTTCGCGCAAGTCGCCCTTGTCGATCAGTTGATACGTGGGCAGGAACATGGCGCGCCGCTCGATGGCGCGCGCGATGCGTCCGCTCAGCACGTCGACGGTGAACGGCTTTAATATGTAGTCGGACGGGGTCAGTTCGGCCGCGCTGATCACCTTGCTGTGGATGGCTTCGGAAGTCAGCATGATGAAGATCGTCCACAGGCCGATCAGCTTGTGGTGGCGCAAGTCTTCCAGCAATTGCTGGCCATCCTGGCCATCCGTGCCACTACCAAGATCGTATTCGCACAGGATGATGTCGAACGGTTTCTTCGTCAGCAAGCGGATGGCCGTGCCGGAATTGACGGCATATTCCACCTTGGTGATGGCCGCCTGGTTCAGCATATTGTGCAGATTGCCCCGCATGCTGGGGTTCGGGTCGACGATCAGGACAGATAAGTCGCTAGTTTCTGGCATTGTTCAGCTCTCGTTCATCTGTTCGGTCATTTGCGGGAACTCTTCTTATATGTCTCTGCCTGGCAGTATTGTTTTTTATCAGCATACTGCAAAGGCGCCCGACACTGCCAGCAAAATGCATGCAATCGGGCGCGGGGCAGGGCGCAGGATACATCCGCTGGCGCGCGGCGTTGTATTTCATGGCGCCGTTGCCCTGCGCGCGGGCGCCGGAGCCGTATATTCCAGCACATAGTTGACTAGCATGATAGTATCCTAATTACAACTAATGTTGGATGCCGCGCAATCTTGCGGCCAGGCATGCGCAAGGCTGTACCGGGCGCTTTTTCTCTTTGTGGTGTCGATACCCGTATGCGTGTTCCTGACCTTTCTTTCTTGCGGCGCATTGCCGTCCCCCTCGCTTTTGGCGGCAACAGCGAGCAGCAGCACACGTATTTCGCGGAATTGCACCGGGTCGGCATGGTGACGCAGCTGCTGGGCATCATCGCCTACAGCCTGGCCTGGCTGCTGATGCCCGATCCCTATCATCCGAACTTTTCGCACGCCGTGCTGGCGCTGCTGGGCATGCTGACGAGCCTGATCGTGCGCTACCGCTGCACCACCTTGCCCGTGCTGACCATTACGGGCGCCTGCGCCGTGCTGACCCTGACCTTCGGCTTGCGCACCATGGCCGACGCCGTCCAGCACGCCAGTTTCTGGGTCTTGCCGGTGGGCGTCTTCATGACCCTGGCCATCGCCTCCATCTTCAATGGCGGCCTCAGTTACCTGGCCGTCGTGGCCGGCGTGTGGTGGAACGTGGGCCACGGCCTGTATCCGGTGAACGCGGGCTTGCCCGACGAATCCTGGGCGCCGCTGATGATCGCCGTCAGCGTGCTGTTCGGGCTGGCGCTGAATGTCAGCTTCAGTTTATTGCGCCTGCGCAACTATCACTCCAAGGTGGAATTGACGCGGCTGGCCTTCCAGGACGGCTTGACGGGCCTCAATAACCGCCGCATGTTCACGCAGCGCGCCCAGCAGATGCATGGCGCGCCGCACGGCGGCATGCTGTACTTCCTGATGATCGATATCGACGATTTCAAGATCATCAACGACCAGCAGGGCCACGATGCGGGCGACGAGGTGCTGGTGCGCACGGCCGCCATCATCGCCGACAAGGCGCAAGGCCATCTGTGCGGGCGCCTGGGCGGCGAGGAGTTCGGCATCGTCTACGCGGGCGACCGCGACGCTGCACGCGCCTTTGCCGGCGCCTTGGTCGAGGCCGTCAGCCAGGCTTTCCATGCGGCACAGTTTGTGTCGATCAGCGTGGGCGTGGCCGAGCTGGACCGGGACAAGGAACTGGGCCACAGCTACCGGCTGGCCGACGAGGCGCTGTACCTGGCCAAGCGGCAGGGCAAGAACCGCTACGTGATCGCCTGATCGTCGGCTGACGGTGTTGTTGTCGCGTCATAAATGGCCGCTGTGCGGGGCAAAAGGGTGGCAAAGGCCCAAGTTCCGGTCATAAGGCAGGGGTAAAACGGGTATAATGCGCGCAAAGGAAATTTGCCGTACGAAAGATATTGTCATACCTACCTTTAACCCGCAGCCACGCTGCATCAACCACCTTCCAATCATGTTGATACTGCCGGGTTCCAATGCCCTGTCCCATTTCCGTAGCCACCGTCTGTTAAGCCAACTGCAAGCCGTTTCGCCTGCGATTGTTGCCGTGCAAGCACGCTATGTCCATTTCATCGATGCCAGCGCGCCTCTCAGCAACGACGACAGCACGCGCCTTGGCGCCTTGCTGACGTACGGCGAGCCGGCCCACGCTGACAATACGGAAGGCGCTGCCGAAGAATTCTTCGTCATCCCCCGTTTCGGCACGATTTCGCCGTGGGCTTCGAAAGCCACCGACATCGCGCACAACTGCGGCATGGCGCACATCAAGCGCGTCGAACGCGGCATCGCTTTCCGCATCAACCTGAAATCGGGCATCCTGGGCAGCGCCATCGGCGCCGGCAAATTGACGGACGAGCAGGTACAGGCCGTGGCCGACCTGCTGCACGACCGCATGACGGAATCCGTGCTGCGCAGCGCGGACGACGCCAAGGACCTGTTCCGCACCCTGGAAGCACGCCCATTGGAATCGATCGACTTGTTGGGGCAGGGCAAGCGCGCACTGGAAACGGCGAACACGGAACTGGGCCTGGCGATGTCGGAAGACGAGATCGACTACCTGGACGCCGCCTTCACCAAGGCCGGCCGCAACCCGACGGACGTGGAACTGATGATGTTCGCGCAGGCGAACAGCGAGCATTGCCGCCACAAGATCTTCAACGCCGACTGGACCATCGACGGCGTGGCGCAGCCCAAGTCCCTGTTCGGCATGATCAAGAACACGCATGAACTGCAGCCGAAAGGCACCGTCGTCGCCTACAGCGACAACTCGTCCATCATGGAAGGCGCCACCGTGTCGCGCTTCTACCCGCGCGGCGACAAGCACGAATACGCGGCGTCGACGGAATTGACGCACACCTTGATGAAGGTGGAAACGCATAACCATCCGACGGCCATCTCTCCATTCCCCGGCGCCTCCACGGGCGCGGGCGGCGAGATCCGCGACGAAGGCGCGACGGGCCGCGGCGCCAAGCCGAAAGCCGGTTTGACGGGTTTTACGGTATCGAACTTGTCGCTGCCGGATGCCGTGCGCAGCTGGGAAACGGCCGCTTCCGTGACGGCGCCATTGGCCGCGCGTATTGATGCAGATCATGCAGATCAATACGGCAAACCGGAACGCATCGCTTCGCCCCTGCAGATCATGATCGAAGGCCCATTGGGCGGCGCCGCGTTCTCGAACGAATTCGGCCGTCCTGTCCTGGGCGGCTACTTCCGCACGTATGAACAGAACGTCGGCGCGCAAGAAGCTGGCGCACCGGACGCCGTCTTCGGCTACCACAAGCCGATCATGATCGCTGGCGGCATCGGCAATATCTCGGCGCAGCACACGCACAAGAACGACATCCCCGTCGGCAGCCTGCTGGTGCAGCTGGGTGGCCCGGGCATGCGCATCGGCATGGGCGGCAGCGCCGCTTCGTCGATGACCACCGGCAGCAACACGGCCGACCTGGACTTCGACTCCGTCCAGCGCGGCAATCCGGAAATGGAACGCCGCGCCCAGGAAGTCATCAACGCCTGCTGGCAAATGGGCGCGGACAACCCGATCATCTCCATCCACGACGTGGGTGCGGGCGGTTTGTCGAACGCCTTCCCGGAAATCACCAACGACGCCAAGCGCGGCGCGATTTTCGACCTGCGCAAAGTGCCGCTGGAAGAATCGGGCATGGCGCCGAAGGAAATCTGGAGCAATGAGTCGCAGGAACGCTACGTTCTGGCCATCGCGCCGGAAAGCCTGCCGCTGTTCAAGGCCATGTGCGAACGCGAACGCTGCCTGTTCGCCGCCGTGGGCGTGGCCACCGAAGAGCGTCAATTGAAGCTGATCGACCCGGAACTCGGTAACGAGCCGGTCGACATGCCGATGGACGTCTTGCTGGGCAAGCCGCCGAAGATGCAGCGCGACGTGGTCCACGTGGCCAACGATTTCCCTGCCATCGACTTGACGGGCATGGACCTGGTTGATGTAGCGCAAAAAGTGCTGCTGCTGCCGACCGTGGCCGACAAATCCTTCCTCATCACCATCGGCGACCGCAGCGTGGGCGGCATGACCGTGCGCGACCAGATGGTGGGACCATGGCAAGTGCCGGTGGCCGATTGCGCCGTCACCACCATGAGCTTTGAAGGTTACCTGGGCGAAGCGATGGCCATGGGCGAACGCACGCCGCTGGCCGTCATCGACGCCGCCGCCTCGGGCCGCATGGCCGTGGGCGAAGCCGTCACCAACATCGCCGCAGCAGCCATCGGCGACATCTCCGACATCAAGCTGTCCGCCAACTGGATGGCCGCCTGCGGCCAGCCTGGCCAGGACGCAGCCCTGTACGACACGGTAAAAGCGGTCGGCATGGACCTGTGCCCGGCGCTGGGCATCAGCATCCCTGTCGGCAAGGATTCGCTGTCGATGCGCACGACGTGGAAAGACGAGAGCACGGGCGCGGCGAAATCCGTCACCTCGCCAGTGTCCCTGATCGTTTCCTCGTTCGCGCCGGTGACGGACGTGCGCAAGTCGCTTACGCCGCAGCTGAAGACGGACAAGGGCGACACGTCCTTGATCTTGATCGACCTGGGCCGCGGCAAGAACCGCCTGGGCGCCTCGGCGCTGGCGCAAGTCATGGGCCAGCTGGGCAATGAAACGCCGGACGTGGACAGCGCGGAAGACTTGAAAGGCTTCTTCGCCGCCATTCAAAAGCTCAATAGCGACGACAAGCTGCTGGCCTACCATGACCGTTCGGACGGCGGCCTGTACGCCACCCTGACGGAAATGGCCTTCGCTGGCCACACGGGCATGTCCGTCAACCTGGACATGCTGACCATGGAAGGCGAGCACTCGAGCGACTGGGGCGACGCCAAGAACTGGACCGGCCAGGTAGCGGAACGCCGCAACGAACTGACCCTGCGCGCCCTGTTCAGCGAAGAGCTGGGCGCCGTCATCCAGGTGCGCGCCGAAGAAAAGTCGCTCGTCATGGACGTGCTGCGCACCTTCAACCTGGGCGCCTGCAGCCATATCATCGGCAAATTGAACGACCGCGACGTGATCGAATTCACGCGCGACGCCAAGCTGATCTACACCCAGCCGCGCGCCGACCTGCACCGCCTGTGGAGCGAAACGAGCTGGCGCATCGCCCGCCTGCGCGACAATCCGGCCTGCGCGGACGCCGAATACGACCGCCTGCTGGACGTGCAAGATCCGGGCATGTCGCCTATCGTCACCTTCGACCAGAACGAGAACATCGCCGCGCCATTCATCGCCACCGGCGTGCGTCCGCGCGTCGCTATCCTGCGCGAGCAGGGCGTCAACTCGCACATCGAGACGGCCTACGTGATGCACCAGGCAGGCTTCACGGCTGTCGACGTGCACATGAGCGACCTGATTGCCGGCCGCGTCAAGCTGGACGACTTCCAGGGCGTCATCGCCGTGGGCGGCTTCTCGTACGGCGACGTGCTGGGCGCGGGCGAAGGCTGGGCGAAAACCATCCTGTTCAACGCCAGCCTGGCGGAACAGTTCGCGCGCTTCTTCAACCGCACGGACAGTTTTGGCCTCGGTATCTGCAACGGTTGTCAGATGATGAGCAATTTGAAATCCATCATCCCCGGCGCCCACGCCTGGCCTAAATTCACGCGCAACAAGTCGGAGAAATTCGAAGGCCGCTTTGCCATGGTCGAAGTGATGGATTCCCCATCGATCTTCTTCAACGGCATGGCCGGCACCCAAGCCGGCATCGCCATCGCCCACGGCGAAGGCTACGCCGACTTCTCGCAAACGGGCGACATCACCCAGGTCACCAAAGCCATGCGCTTTGTCGACAACAAGGGCGCCGCCACCGAAGCGTATCCGTACAACCCGAACGGCTCGCCGGAAGGCATCACCTCCGTCACCACGCCGGACGGCCGCTTCACCGTGCTGATGCCGCACGCGGAGCGCGTGTTCCGGAGCGTGCAGCAGTCCTACCACCCTGAAGCATGGGGCGAGGATTCGCCGTGGATGCGCATGTTCAGGAATGCGCGGAAGTTTGTGGGGTAATTAGCTCGCTTGCAGGGCAGTGCTGGAGTTCAGGCGCTGCTGCTGGGGTAGGAATGAGAAAGCCGCTGTCGGGAGACAGCGGTTTTTTTTTGATGTTGTTGATAGTATATTTTATTAATAGATGAAAGACGTATTTTTCACCGATCTTTCTACAGTCCCAATGATGTTGCTAGTTCTTGTATTGAAGTTGTAAGTGCAGAATGATCTTGTATTTTTGGATCGAAATCATATTCTATTATTTTAAGATTCATAGTGTCAGCTAAAACATTCTTCATGTCTTGATTTATTGTGTCTTTTGCGGCAATAAAGTAATGACCACGAGATCCAACTGAGCCAAAATTGAGATCTTCTAAAACCAATCGTATATCTGGGTCATCAATTCCACAACCAATAAAAAGAAAT
Source organism: Janthinobacterium sp. SUN176 (assembly GCF_030587335.1). Taxonomy (NCBI): domain Bacteria; kingdom Pseudomonadati; phylum Pseudomonadota; class Betaproteobacteria; order Burkholderiales; family Oxalobacteraceae; genus Janthinobacterium; species Janthinobacterium sp. SUN176. Next base: position 1,364,540 of record NZ_JAPWIA010000001.1, read on the forward strand.
GTGTGTGTGAGTATAAGCGCCTTTAGGACGTCATAAAAATGAGAGTGCTCAACCCTTGCTTTTGCATAATCTTTTCTTCCAAAAATCATCTGTTTGTGAGCATCAACCGAACCATGAACCTTTATGACAACTTGACGATCTCCTCGGATGAATTCGGCAATTTCAGGGCAGTGATATTCCTTTACATCTATAGTTCCTCTTGACTTTCCGCCAACAAATACGTCATAAATTTTGTCGAAGTTTGGAGTTAATACAATCTTGCAATTGAGCCTGTATATTGCATCATGTATTGCGGCCGGTTCATAAGCAGGCTCTTGATATTCTTGTCTTAAGAGTGCAGCGTAATCCTCTTGCCTCATGCCATAACGAAGAACATCAAGTGCAGTCAAGTAATCTCTTGCCTCCAAGTATGGCTTTATCTTATCAATAATGCCTCGTTGTTTTGCAGCTTCCTCAAGGAATAAGTGCCATGTCTTTGGTCTTGTTTTTCCATCTTTTCCTAAGGAATTTCTTGATACTCCAGAACCTATAAAAAGTACAACTCGTTCCATACTTAAGTCTGTAGTGAGACGTTGCGGCCATGTGATCATTTTACTTCTCCCATATTCACACGGCTAATTAGCCTATCTGCAATCCCGGCATACATTATTTTCGCATCATCTACAGCTGCGAAGTGTGCTCCGACAACGCCGTCCTCTTTGCCAAGTTCAAATATGGGGGCGTGAGCTAATTGAGATAACGGAATAAGACTATAGAGGTTTGGTATTTGACCTAGTGCAGCGGTCTCATATGAGGAAAATCCGAATTCATTTTCAAGTCGTTCTAATTCAGGTCGTGATTTTTGTAATAGACTTTCATAAGACTTAACTGGCCGGAGTTCCCCTCGAACAGACTTTGTTTTGTACTGTTGCATCACAAAACCAATATATCGAACTTTCCAATCAATCTCTTCGCCATCCATTACATATGAGGCTCCATTTTTATGTTGGTAGTTCTTTAATGCGTCTTGTAATTCATTTCGCCATGTTTTTAATGATACGATAATATTTTCTATGGCAAGGAGGCTAAATAAGTCTGCGGACATCGGAGTTAGAAAATAATCCGCGGCTAATAGAATTGACCTATTTATTGCGCCCAAAGATGGCCCCATGTCGATGAAGACATAATCATAATTTTTGCTGACTTGCTTTAGTAAATGTTTGAACGTGAAGGTGGTCTGTAATCCGCGCTCCAATCCCTGAAGTCCTTCGCCCCAATCTTTTGACAATAAATCTTCTCGCAATGCGAATTTTGGATGTCCAGGCACTATGTCAACGCCAAATCTTTCTGATTTTATTATAAATGGATCATTTGTTGGGAGTCCTTTTCCACGTGCTATTGTTTCGTAGTATGCAAAAAGATTAATTGCATCGTATTTTAAGAAATATTCATCTAGATCGGCTTCTGGGATAAGATATGCTGTGGAGTTACTTTGGGGGTCAGCATCAATTATCAAAACTCTTTTATTTCTATTTTTTGCAATAAATGATGCCAGGTTGCAGAGGAGGGTTGTCTTGCCGACGCCGCCTTTGTTGTTGAAAAATGCGATGCTAATCATATGATTTCCATTTTTTTATTGGTTGTAAATATTTTTTGAATATTTTTTGCTTATGTGATTTACATAAAATTTCATTTTGCATGATAATGCGCAGGTTCTTTTTACAAATTCTTCGCCACCCCCACAATCACTACCGCCGACGGCACCAGCAAAAACTGCGCAATCAGCGTGCCCGCCAGCCGGCTGCCCACCAGCCACACCACCGCCCGTCTGAATTGCGATTCTTCGATCTTGCCTTCGATGACGTCATCGGTCATACCTGACATGTGCGGGTCGATGAAGACGGCCATCATGATGGTGGCGCCGCCGTTGATGATCGAGGACAGGGTGCTGGAGGTGACGCGCACGCTCGGGTCGAGCACGCCCGCGTACAACGCCGCGAAGACGCCCACCGTCCACAGGGCGGTGGCGATGACGTTCATGGCGGTCATGGAGATGGAGACGCCGGATTTTTCGCGCAGGCCCGTGACGTTGGCGGGCTTGGGCAGGCTGGCGGAGGTCTTGAGGTAGGACAAGCCGCCCTTGAAGACGGCGTGCAGCAGCAGTTTCGGTACCGACCTGTGCACTTGGAAGTGTTCGACGGCGCGGCAAAAGGCGCGCTGGAAGGTGGGGATCAGTATCGCGCCCAGTATCGTCGCCAGACTGGCGGAGAACAGCAGCCAGCGGAAGTCGCCCAATAGCGTGCTGGCGGCAACATGCTGGTCGATGCCTGTTTCCACGCGCTTGGCGAGGAATGGCCCGAGGAAGGAATTCGAAGTGCGCGACAGCAGCATCAAAATGCTGAACAGGGCCAGGGATACGGCGATGCGCCGCGTACGGATGCCGGCGATGCGCACGGAATAGGCGAGGGTGCCGATGATGTGGATGATGAACGTCAGTGCACAAATCAACAGCAATTGCTTGTCCATCACAACCTTGCAGTGAAGAAAATGTAATTCCATGCTGCCATGAAGTTACTTATTTTTCAACTGCAAATTATTTAACTTTGTGTGTGGCTCAATTGGTGTTGGATTGCAGTTGTTTTTCAGGGCAAGGCATGGCGATCGGCGAACGCGGCGCGCTCAGTGGCGTGCTTGTTGCTCGTCCCTTGCTTGTATTTCAAGCTTGCACCCTCAACTATCCCTGGTGGCGGCATGTCTTGCCGCTCGATATGCACCAACCAAACCGGAGGTACACCATGAGTTTCGATTCCTTTCTGTCCAAACTGAAGACCAAAGCCAGCGAACTGAAAACCGAGGCCCTGAAGTACAAGAACAAGGATTTCCTGAATGCCGCGATGGCAGGCTCGGCCTTGATCGCCATGGCGGACGGCAGCGTCAGTGCGGAAGAGAAGCAGAAGATGGTGAAGTTTATTGAAAGCAATGATGCGCTGTCGGTGTTTAGCACCACGGACGTGATCAAGGCTTTCCAGGACTATGTCGGCCAACTGGAGTTCGACAAGGATATCGGCGAAGCCAAGGCGTATCAGGCGCTGGGCAAGATGAAGTCGAATGTGGAGGCGTCGCGCCTGCTGGTGCGCATGATCATCGCCGTCGCCTCGTCGGACGGCAATTTCGATGCCAACGAGCAACGCGTGGCCGGCAAGATCGCGCGCGAGCTGGGCTTGACTCCGGCGGAGTTCGAGCTGCAGTAACCGCCAGCCGGCCGGCCCCGGCTGGGGCTGGCTAGCTTAATCCTTGTCCCACCACGGCGGCGCGCTCTCCGACCTCGGGCATGCCATCTTCAATGGACTTATCTTGTAGCGGATCTCGATCACCTGCCCATGGTGAAACGGACCGCGTATCCAGTCGCCGGAATTAAAGAGGTAGGACTTGCCATTGATGCAGCGTTCGGTCGGCAGGTCGCCGATGGGGCCGGTCGAACGCAGGGTGACGCGCACTTCGCCAGTGGCATCGAGCGGCGCGTCGGCGCTTGCATACAGTATATCGATGCCGACATCGCAGACAGTGGTGCTGCCTATCTTGCTGCAGTACTTGGTATACGTTTCCTGGCGCGCCATGACCATGTGATCTTCATGCCGCATCGGCTTGCCATCGTCAAAGGTAAAGCGCAGGATGACTTGCGTGGGCTCGCTGGCAGGATGGCGCGTGGTGCTGGTGCAGGCGGCGCTGACGAGGGCCAGCAAGGGCCAGGCCAGCAGGCGCAGGACGCGGCGCAGCAGCGCCGGGATCGGGTTGTTGCCGGATGGATGCTGCATGTAGCGTTGCCATTTATCTCATGAACGGGGCGCCGATCATAGCATGCGCCGGCGGCGGTTCCGCTAGCACGCGCCGCGATTCAATTCCTGCAACACCTTCTTGCACAGCACGCCATAGCCGACGCCCGTGCCCCGCTTGTGCGCGGCCAGGTCGTAGCCGGCGCTGATGTCGTCCCACGCCACGCTGCCGGGCAGGGGGCGCAAGTCGTCGTCGAGGTCCATCTCGAAATGAATGAAGTGGCCATCGGCGCTCAGCAGCTTGCCGTACACGGCGGGCATGCCGGGGCAGGCCAGTTTCAGGTCGAGCATGAGGGCCGTGCCCAGCGCCACGCCATGGCTGGCCGCGCACTGGCGCAAGGCGTCGGGCAGGGGGCGGGCACGCCACCAGGCCGCCGTCTGCTTGATGGCGGCCTGGATCAGTGCGTTTTGCTGTTGCACAGAGTACTGTTTGCTCATGGCTGTCACCCATGCGGCATGCCGCCCTAACGCGATGCCAGGCTCATGCTTTGCACATGGGCGGGCACAATCTCGCCGCTGGCCAGTTTTTCGGCCGGTACCCGCATCAGCACTTCACCGCCCACGCTGCCGTCGTCGCGCAAGTCGATGCGCATGGCCAGCTGCTGGTCGAGCGCCACGAAGCTGTCGCTGCCGGTGGCGATGATGCGGTGTTCTTCCTGGTTATCGATGCGCGCATACATCATGGCGCCGATGCTGCCCGCATTGCGCAGGTAGAGCACTTGTCCGTTCGACAATTCATAGCCGCCGCGGAACGGGGCAAAACTTTCCGCACTCATGAAATGTTTGTGTGCAGGCAATTCGATCGTGTGCAGGCGTCCGCCGGGAACGACGACGGTCTGGCTGTCAGGAAGCGTTTGCGCATTTGCCAGCAGGGCGCAGACGCCCAGGGTGCCGGCCAAGATCCATGTTTTCATTTCTTTACCCATCCTTGAACTGTGGTGCCGTCCCGCTGCCGGCGCGGCGATGTTGATGTGGGTGACAGGGAAACCGCACCGGCTGGTCCGCAAGCGCTGCTGTCACACTGGCAAGGCGCGGGCTGCCGGTCTTGCCAGTGTAGGCAGGCAACATGCGCCGCGCATCATCCGATCGGATGACACGGCCTCATGCATCGAGTACGGCCAGGTGCGCCGTGGCGCCGTGGATCAGGGCGATCAGCTCGCCCTGGCGCCGGGTATCCGTCTTTAAATAGGTGTGGTGCAGATGCGTCTTGACGGTGTTGACGCTGATGCCGCCCTGCGCGGCGATTTCTTCGATGGTGGCCCCCTGCGCCAGCGCCTTGCCCACTTGCGCCTCGGCTTGCGTCAAGTCAAACAGTTGGCGCAAGGCAGGGACGGACGTGCACGTTTTCGTGGGGTCGCGCGCGATCAGCAGGGCGCAGGTGGGCTGGCAATCGGCAAGCGGGGTGACAGTCAGGGCCAGCGGCGCTTGCTGCTTGCGCGGCAGGCGCAGCGACTGGCATTGGGCTGTGCCGCCGGCGCTGGCGATCACCAGGCGCACGGCGCGCACCAGGGCGGGCGGGGCCGCGTGTTCCAGTTGCGCCGCATGCAGGGCGTGTCCGGCGGGGGTGGCGAAACGCAAGGCGAGGTTGCCATCGAGCACCAGCACGGCCGCGCCCATGGCGTCGAGCGCCGCCAGCGCGCAGTGGCTGGCCAGTTGCGCCTCGCGCAGGCGCTGCTGCAGGCACAGTGCGCGTTGCAGATGCGGCAGGAGCTCCTGCCATTGCTGGCCGTTCAGTCCAGCGTTGTCGAGCTGCGGCCAGTCGCCCGTGCCGCAGGCCGAGTCGTACATGGCGCCGATCAGTTTGCTCACATCCGCGGTGACTGTCCCTGTGTGCATGCTTGCCCCCAATCCTGATTACATCAGTGTGCCGCAGGCGTGCAGGTGCGGAACTGGGTAAGGGCGGTGTTGCGCAGCGATCCGCCCCACCTTTGTGAGGAGGGGCGGGTCGCTGCCATCTGTCCTGGGCAACTATCAAGATAGTACATACGCGGCGCCACCGCAATGCGGCGCCGCCGATGCAATCGTGCTCCTGGATAAAAAATTCCCCGATACAATAAAAAATTGTCAAAAATATAAATTCCAGGCATGGGGGGGAGTCGCATGCCATTCACTTAGCGAAAGTTCTTATGCAGCCAAGCCAGCCTTACCCGACGACGTTCCCGGCGCTGGCCCTGTGCGCGGCGCTGGCGTTTATCGGTGGCAACTCCATGGCGCAGGCTGCCGACAAGGCGGCGCCGCCCGCCTCCAGCGGTGCGCGGCAAGTCAAGGTCAAGCCTGCCGATACCGCCAACCTGGTCAGTCATCTGCGGCGCGTGATCACGGATGAAACGAATGACACGCCGCCGCGCGTGCTCAATGCTTTTGTTGCCAAATACCAGCAGCGCGCGCTCGATGCGGGAATCGATGACCTCGACCGGCAGACGCAAATAGGCAATCGTCGAGGCGTGATAACAATGCAGAATTGACGTGTCATTCATACGCGATTGCCGAGGGTATCCCATGGTCAAGAATTTTCTTTCGATGAAAGCGCTGCTGATCGGCTTCCTGTGGCTGTTTACGGCCTTGCCGCATACCGCGCAGGGCAAGGAAAGCGGGGAACTGACGGTGAATTTGAGCGGCTACAACCATACCGATCACGGGGTGGGAAGCTATGAGGTGACCTTGCAGAACGGCGCCACTGCGGGGGCGGGCTATCTGGACGCTGGCCAGGGTGGCGGTGGATTGACGTGCTGCCTGTCCATTCCCCGCGTGTGGCAAGCGGGAATGACGGCAAATATCGTCATGTATACCATCAAGAACGGCAAGGATATCCGCGTGGAGCAAACCGTGGCGGTGCCGAAGTATGCTCCCGCCGATGCTGGCCGGTTCGTCGTGCATTTTCTGCGCAACGGCAAATACAAGGTGTTTGTCACCCGATACCTGCTCGGCCATCGTAAATACCCGCTTTCCGGAACAGAGGCACAATTGGAGCGCGGCGTTCCCATTGAAATTATCTGGGAGTGAAGACGCTGCGTGGCAGAGGTTGCATGCACATGAAATTCCCTGTCATAACTGGCTGGATTGAGGGCTAAATGATATTTTTCTCGAAAAGTAAATATGCCGCCTGCTTCGTGTGCATGGTCTTGTCGCTTTTGAATGCCGGCTGTGCGAGGAGTGAACGACAAATCGCCGTGAGCCTGACGGCCTACAACCATGGCGAGCATGGCGTCGGCAGTTATATGGTGACACTGGCCGATGGTTCGTCGGCGGAGGCCGGTTATCTTGCTCCTGGCGAGGGTGGCGGAGGAGACACTTGCTGCCTTTCGATACCGGCGGCATGGAAGCCGGGGATGCAGGCGGCCGTTGTCATGTATACGGTAAAAAACGGCAAGGATATCCGCGTGGAGCAAACCGTGCCGGTGCCGATGTATGCGGCTGGCGATGCGGGCCGGTTCGTCGTGCATTTTCTTCACGATGGCAGCTATAAAGTCTTCGTGACCAAATACTCGCTGGGGCATCGAAAATATCCGCTTTCCGGCAAGGAGGCGGAGCTGGAGCCGGGCGTGCCCTTGGAAATCATCTGGGAATAGTGCTGCTAACTTGCGGCTGTACGTCGCGCACCGTCGGCTATCAGGCTTTGCAGCAGCATCCGCGATTTCGCGTCCGTGACGCGGACATGCTCTATCCCCGCGAGCAACTCGCCCGGATCAAATTTTTTGATTAATTTGCAATAATCTTCTGTTTCGCGCGGACAGAATGCGAGACTGAGCAACTCGCAGGTTTTCGCGATCAAACCACGTCGTTGCATCTCGGACAGCAGGTCGGCACGTTGCTTTAACGCTCTGGCGAAGCCGCTCTTGATAATCTTGCCGAAAGGCATGCCAGGATCTTTTGTCAGTATCAGGACGGCGACGCGCACGGCAGTGGCGTTGCCGTTGCGGATGTCCAGCGCCACCTGCCTGCACACCTGCGACAGCCGCAGCCCCGGATGCGCGATTGGCGGCCCAGCATCGTACGGGTCCAGTTTTTCTCCCAGGAATTCTTCCAGCGCTTCCAGGCTGGCGATCGGTATCATCATCAAGTTTGCTTATGTGGCCGTTGCCGGGAGACCTGAATGGCGCAGTGTACGAGGTTGTTGCTTTCAGAGCAAGTTCGCCGGGCGCGCGTTGGGGGAGGGGTGAAAAAATCCCTGAAAATTATCACTTTGATAGCGCATGGCGCAATCCCAAGCAATCGGACGCATGGAAAACATATCCATAGGGTAAGCTTCGGGGCTAGGCTATTTCGCAACTCTATCAAAATTACATGACTTCCATAATGATCCCCGACGTCGCCCTGGTCGACAATACCGAACAACGCACGCCGCTGGTGCTCGTGCTGGACTGCTCCGGCAGCATGGATGGCGAACCCGTCTCGCTGCTGAACGAAGGCCTGGCCTTGCTGGAACAGGAATTGAAATCCGACGTGATCGCCGCCAAGCGCGTGCGCATCCTGGTGATTCAGTATGGCGCCCACGATGAGGCTGTCGTCGCCAGCAACTGGTGCGACGCCATGGATTTCACGGCGCCTCGTCTTGAAGCGAACGGCACCACGCCGACCGGCGCGGCCGTGGAACTGGCGCTGGCGGAAATCGAGCAGGAAAAGCAGCGTTTCCGCCAGGCGGGCGTGGCGTACACGCGGCCGTGGCTGTTTTTGATGTCCGACGGCGAACCGACGGACCGCTGGCAGCATGGCGCCGAACAGGCGCGCGCGGCCGAGCAGGCGAATAAAGTGGCGATCTTCCCCATCGCCGTGGGCGACCATGCAAATATCGATTCCCTGGGCGAATTCTCCAGCCGCGGTGAACGGGGCGTGAAGCAGCTGAAGGGCTTGCAGTTCCGCGAACTGTTCCTGTGGCTGAGCGCCAGCATGCAAGTGGTGTCGCAATCGCGTCCCGGTGCGCAGGCCCAGCTGGCCTCGACGGACGGCTGGTCGGTCGTGAATACGTGAAAGCCCGCTGATCCATGACTGCAGTACAGAATATCTGGCGCGTGTTCGGCGCCTCCGTCACGGGCAAGGCGCACCTGGATAAAGACATCGCTTGCCAGGATGCGCACGCGCACGCCGTCGTGAACGACGTGCTGGTCGCCATCGTCTGCGATGGCGCCGGTTCGGCCAGGCTCAGCGAGCAGGGCGCGCAGTTTGTCGCAACGCAAACCGTGCAGGCGCTGGCCGGACGGCTGGAGCAGGGCGCCACCGTGCAGGATTTGCATGACGGCGCGCTGGCGGCCACCCTGGCGCAGATCCGCGCCGCGCTGGACGACATCGCCCGCGCCGCCAACGCCACCCTCGACGACTACGCTGCCACCGTCGTCGGCGTGGTCATGGGGCAAGATGCTGGCTTCTTCTTCCACCTGGGCGACGGTCTGGGCGTGGCGCAACTGGGCGGTGGCGGCGAACTGATCTCGCTGCCTGCCAACGGCGAATACGCCAACGAAACCTATTTTCTGTCGGGCGAGCGCTGGCGCGAACAACTGCGCCTGCTGCCGATTCCCCGGTCCGCGCGCGGCGTGGTGCTGATGTCGGATGGCTGCATGCCTTTTGCCATGAGCAAGAACAATGGGGGCCTGTACGCGCCGTTCATGGATGCCGTGCAAGGCTATCTGCGCACGGTCGAAAGTATCGAGCTGGGCAATACGGCGCTGGCGTCCACCCTGGCCGACCCGCGCACGCACCAGATCACGGGCGACGACAAGACCCTGCTGCTGGCCTTGCGCGCATGAGCCGGAAGCAAGGCGTGACACCCGGCCTGAGTCCGGGTGGAAAAATCTGGCTGGATAAAGTGCGCAGTTTGATCTTGGGCAAACTCGTCAAGAGCGGCGGCGCGGGCAGCGTGTACCTGTTGCCGGGCGCACCCGCGCAGGTTGTCAAGCTATACCACCCGCACCTGGACCGGGCCGCCAACCGGCGCAAGCTCGAAGCGATGCTGGAATTGTCGCCCGAGCTGCCCGATCAAGTGGAAAACGGCAAGCGCTACGTCCAGATCGCCTGGCCGCAAGCGGCCGTGTTCGACGGTCAGGGCGGCTTTGCCGGTTTCGTCATGCCCTTGCTGGACATGGCGCAGACGGCCGAGCTGGAACAGATCATGCAGGAGCGCCAGGCGCGCGCGGCAGGATTGCCCACGGGACTCGGTCCCAAGCTGACCCTGGCCGCCAACCTGGCCGCCGTCATCGATGCGCTGCACCAGCAGCAGCATTACGTGGTCGATCTGAAACCTGTGAACCTGCGCTTCTACCGCGATTCGCTGTACATCGCCATGCTCGATTGCGACGGTTTCAGCATCCAGGGCCATGCGGAGCGATTTCCTGCCGAGCAATTCACTGCCGACTACCTGGCGCCGGAATTCCAGCGCAAGGGCATGCCGGCGGGCACGGAAATGGCGCAAGACCGCTTCGCCCTGGCCGTCATCATCTTCCAGTTGCTCAACTTCGGCATCCACCCGTACAGCGGGCGGCCCGGCAATGCGCAAGTGGCGACCGACATTCCCGGCCGCATCCGCGACGGCTGCTATGCGTACGGCGTAAAGCGCCACAAGCAGTTGGCGCCGAACGCCACCAGCGGCCATGCGCTGATGCCGCCCGAATTGCGCGCCATGTTCGACCGCGCGTTTTCCCAGTCGCCAACACCCCAGCGGCCCGCGGCGGCCGACTGGGCGCAGTTGCTGCGCGGCTATGCGCAGCGCAGCGGCGGCAAGCTCGTCGTGTGTGCCGCGCATCCCGAACACCAGCATTTTGCGGGCCTGGGCTGCGCGGCATGCGCGCGCGACAAGGTCATCGGTGCGGCCGCGCAAGCCTCCGTGCAGGCGCAGCAGATGCAACTGCAACAGCCGCCGCCGCAGCGCAGCGCGCGCCGCACGGCGCCGGGGCAGGCGCCCGTCGCCATTCCCGCTGCGAATTGGGCTGGCAATGTGGCCGGCAATGTGGCGGGCAACGCGGGCGGCGGCATCACGGGCAAGGGCTGGGCCGTGGTGGTGCTCTTGATCGTGCTGTTCCTGATCGGCTTTACGGCCTGGACCTCGTCGTCCGATGAAGTCAAGGACAAGGCCAACTTGCAGGCGCAGGCCGACCAGGCGGCCGGCCTGGAAGTATTTCGCTGGCGCCCGCGCAAGGCGGCAGGTTTCCAGCCGTCCGATGCGCGCAAGGCCGTGCGCAGCCTGTCGCAAGCCGTCACCAAGGGCGACGATGACGCCGTCACGCGCGGCTTGCAACTGCTGTACCGGGCCGGCGAAGAAAAGCAGTCCGGCTACGGCGGCGACCGCACGCAGGCACAGCTGCGCGCCTCGTTGCTGGAAGGCCTGGGTTGGGTGCCTGGCTATCAGCCGGCGCTGGTCGCCAACTATCTTGATCTGCTGCAAGCCAACCCGCGCGACCATCTGGTGGCGGCGGCCATGGGCCGCATGCACCTGAGCGTGAACGAACCGCAGGCGGCGCGCCAGTACTTCGAGCAAGCCGTGTGGGCGCGCCCGACCGATGGCACGGCCTGGCTGGGCATCGCGGCGGCTGCACAGCTGCGCGGTGGCGACGAGCGCGATGCCGTCAATCTGGTGGCGCTGGCGCGGTTGACGGCTTACCGTTATGCCGTGCAGAACGCCTTGCCGGCCGACCCGGGCGAGCCGGCCGACAATGGCGTTGCGCGCACCATGCAGCGCATGGACCTGACCGCCAGGGTATTGCGCCTGGCCCAACCGGGCGCCTACCAGAAACGCTGGGACAAGACGCTGGCCGATGGCGCGCTGCTGGCGCAAAAACTCCAGGCCATGCCGCCCCTGCGGGACCAGGTTGGCGGCGTGCAGCGCGAGACGATGACGACGGTCGACTACGGCGTGCTCGATGCAAAGCACGCGACGGGCGAAAACCGCTTGATCCTGTCGATTGCCGCCGACGGCAGCCTGACGCTTGCGTCAGCGGAATTGCCGATGGAACCCATGCTCAACAAGGCGCTGCTCGATAGCGTGCAGCGCTGGACCTATCTGCCGGCCGTGCAGCACGGTCAATTGATGGATGCCAAGGTGGTGGTGCTGGTGCGTTACCGCGATGGCCGGGTCAGCTTCGTGCCGGGCGGTGTCGCCGTCACGGCGGAAAATTAAAGGAATAGCATGAAAATCAAGATGATATGCGCCGTGCTGGGCGCTTCCTTGCTGTATTCAGCCACGGCGCAGGCGGAAATCGTGCAGCGCCTGGTGGTGACAGCGATGGCCAGCGAGCCGGATAGCGAAGGCGGCGATGTGTTCACTATTGCCGGCAAGACGGCTTGCGGCGGCAAGCAGATACGCATGGATGCGCGCTCGGTGAACCTCGACGAGGCGCCGTACGAGGCGCTGAAAGTCCGGCTTGCTGAACGCATGCGCGCCAGGACGCCCATGCTCGTCACCGTGAAAAAATGCCCGGAGGATGCGAGCGTGCCCATCGTGCGCCAGATCGCCGCCTGCACGCCAGCCGCCTGCGCCGATGGCCGGGCGCGACTGTACCTGCACGAGCGTTTCTACCCCGTCGAGCAGGAAAACGCGCCCAACGTGCTGCTGTTGCCCTTGCCGAAAGGCAAGCTGCCAGGCACATGGAAGGTGGAGATTGTCAGCGTGGCGGGCGGCAAGCTGCGCCTGTCGGGCCAGATCAACCGCGCCGACTATGCGCAGGGCGAGCTGGTGGGCGGCTATGTCACGTATTACCCGGATGGAAAAATCGAGAAACAGGTGGCGCAGGATGGACAGGGACGGCAGGATGGCGTCACCAGCCTGTATCGTGCGGATGGCAGCCTGGAATCGCGTGGCAACTGGCGCCATGGCTTGCCGGAGGGCACGCACCAGCAATATCACGCCACGGGCCAGCTGCGCGAGGCCAGCGTGTACCGCAAGGGACAGCGCGTGGACGGCCCCGTGCAGACGTTTGACGCGAATGGCAAGCTGAGCACCAGTTACGTGCTGCGCGATGGCCGCATGGAAGGCGAACTGCTCTCGTATTTCCCGGATGGAAAAGTAGCCGGCCGCACGCAAGTGAGCAAGGGCAAGTTCAATGGCCGCAGCGCGGAATACTATCCCGATGGCGCCGTGCGCGCCACCATGACGCAGGTCAACGATTTGCCCGTAGGGGAAGCGCTGGAGTTCTATCCCGACGGCAAGGTGCAATCCCGCCAGCAATATGGCGACGAAGGCGGACTGCTGAGCGTCCGGCGCTACAGCCCGCAGGGCGTGCTGGTGCTGGAAAGACGGTGGGATGCGCAATTGCGCGAGCAGGGCACGTCGCGCTCGTGGTATGAAAATGGCAAGCCCGAGCAAGCCATCGAGTACGTGAACGACCGGCGCGACGGCTGGAGCCGCAGCTGGCACGAGGATGGCAGCTTGAAGGGCGAGTGCCAGTATGTGGCCGGCAAGGCCCAGGGCGCATGCGGGGAAGCGCCGCCAGCGCCGGAACTGCAGCGCAAGGAGCAGGCATGGCGCGCACTTTGAAACATTTGTTTGGCGCCATGCTGCTGTTGCCGGCGCTGGTTCATGCCGAGATCGTGCAGCGGCAAGTGGTCACGGCGATCACGGCCACGCCCGGCGGCGGCGATATCCTGACCGTGGACGAGGACACGGGCTGCGGCGGCAGGCAGCTGCGCATGGAGGAAGGGGAGCTGGCGAAGGGGGACGCGTATGCGGCGTTGAGGGCCACGCTGGTCAGGCGTATCCGCGACAAGACGCCGATGCTCGTCACATTGGCCCGGTGCCCGGTGGTGGGCGCGACGGGCGATGCGGCCCTTCCGCTGGTGCGCAAGCTGTCGGCTTGCCAGCCCGGTGCTTGCGCCGACGGCAAGGCGCGCCTGTACCTGGATGAACATCTGGTCCCGCAAGAAAAACGGCTGGCACCTTATATGCTGGTGTTGCCCTTGCCGCCAGGAAAATTATCCGGTGCGTGGCAGGTGGAGATTGTTCACGCAGTGGATGAGCAGAAACCGCGCATGTCGGCCCAGTTCGATGCGGCCGATTTTGTGTCGGGCAAGCCGGTGGGCGCCTATACCGCCTATTACGACGATGGCAAGATCGAAAAGCAGGTGGGACTGGATGCGCAGGGCCGCAAGGATGGCTTGAGCAGCAGCTTCTATCCCGATGGTCTCCCGGAAACACGCGGTGCATGGCGTCACGGCTTGCAAGAGGGCGTGCATGAAACGTTTCATGCTACGGGGAAGCTTTTGGAAGCGTTCACCTACCGCGACGGCATGCAGGTCGACGGGCCGTTCGAGGCGTTTGACGAGGAAGGCAATCTGGTTGCGCGCCAAACCTTGCGGAACGGCAAGCTGGAAGGTGAAATCATTACCTTTTTCCCTGATGGCAAGGTTGCCAGCCGCGCGCAAGCCGGCGATGGCATGCTCAACGGCCTGTGCACCGAATACTATCCCGATGGCAGCGTACGCAGCACGGTCACGCGAGTCAATGATAAGGCCACCGGCGATGCTCTCGAATATCACCCGAATGGAAAACTGGCCAGCAAGCTCACATACGGCGATGACGGCAAGCGGCGCAGCGCCCGCAGCTTCAATGAGCAGGGCGTGCTGATCCTTGAAGAAGCATGGGATCCACAGGAGCGCCTGCAGGGGACGATCCGCGCATGGCATGACGATGGCAGCGTGAAAAGCGAATGCCTGTATGTGGCTGGCAAGGCCCAGGGCGAGTGCGGAATGGCGCAGCCATCTCCGGAAACATTATGAAAGGAGCAAGCATGGCGCGCACTGAATTGAAACGCCTGCTTGGCGCCATGCTGCTGTTGCCGGCGCTGGTCCACGCAGAGATCGTGCAGCGGCAAGTGGTCACGGCGATCACGGCCGCGCCCGGCGGCGGCGATATCCTGACCGTGGACGAGGACACGGGCTGCGGCGGCAGGCAGCTGCGCATGGATGCGGCGTCGGTCGGACTGAACGAGGAGCAGTATGGCGTCATGAAGGCCGAGCTGGCCAACATGATACGCGACAGGAATCCCTTGCTCGTGCGCTTGCGCGCCTGCCCGGCGCCCGAGCGGACCAAGGCCGAGGCCATTCCCGTCATCCACATGCTGCGCGGCTGCGATGCGCACTGTGCCGACGGCAAGGCGCGGCTCTACCTGAACCACAACCTGTCGCGCGGCGAGGTGATGGAAGAGGCGCGCTATGCGCTGGTCCTGCCGCTGCCGCCCGGCAAGACGCCCGGCACCTGGCAAGTCGCGATCTATCATGTGCGCGAAGGCGAACCGAAGCGGCTGATTGGCCATGTCAACGCTCCCGATTACCTGCGCGGCAAGCTGGTGGGCAACTACAGCATGTATTACCCGCATGGACAAGTCGAGATGCAGATGGAGCGGGATGGGCGCGGCGTGCAGGAGGGTGTGCAGACTCTGTATTACCCGGAAGGCAAGGTTTCCATGCGTATTAGGTGGCGCAATGGCGTGCAGGACGGGGAGGAACAGACTTTTCACCAGAATGGCAAGCAGATCGCGTCGCGCACCTACCGCAACGGCGCCCGCGCAGATGGTGTGATGGAAACGTTCGACGAGGACGGCAAGCTGAAAACGCGCACGACCCAGGTCAAGGGCCGGACGGATGGCGAATTGCTGCGGTTCTATCCGGACGGCGCCGTGGAAAGCCGCAGCCAGCATGACAACGGCGTCATGACGGGACCGAGCACCGGATATTTTCCGGATGGCAAGGTGCAGCGCACTGCCACCTACGTGGACGGCAAGCCTGTCGGCGAGAGCGTCGAATATTACCCGGACGGCAAAGTCGCCAGCAAGCGCACGCACATCGATCACTTTGTGTTGCGCAGCGAACAACGCTTCAGCCGGGCCGGCGTATTGATCGTGCACAAACTATGGAACGCGGGCGGCCGCGAGGAGGGCGCCTTGCGTTCCTGGTATGCCGATGGCAAGCCGCGGCAGCTGATCGAGTACGTGGATGGCGAGCGCCAGGGCTGGACCCGGCACTGGCGGGAAGATGGCAGCGTGGAAAGCGAGTGCCGCTATGTGGCGGACGAGCCGAAGGGTAAGTGTACGGGCGAGTCGGCCAAGATGTCGTACACGGAGGATGGGATCGAGTTTGAGATGCCGGAAGAATAATGCGCGCCGGTACCAGTCCGGCGCGCATTCCAGCCACGGTTAGCGGTGCGGCGGCGTCAGCACGCTGGCGATGGCCTTCGGTAACGTTTCCGGATAATCGCGGCTGAAGTGCAGGCCGCGGCTTTCGCGGCGGGACAGGGCGCTGTTGACGATCATCGAGGCCACGTCGACGAGGTTGCGCAGTTCCAGCAAATCGTGGGTGATGCGGAAGTTGCGGTAGTACTCGTCGATTTCTTCCTTCAGCAGGGCGATGCGGTGCTGGGCCCGTTCCAGGCGCTTGGTCGTGCGCACGATGCCCACGTAATTCCACATGAAGCGGCGCAGCTCGTCCCAGTTGTGCGAAATCACCACCTCCTCATCCGCATCCGTGACGCGGCTTTCATCCCAGTCGGGCAGATACGGCGTGCCCAGCTTTTCCTTGCTTTCGATATCCTGCGCGCAGGCGCGGCCGATGACGATGCATTCCAGCAAGGAATTCGACGCGAGGCGGTTCGCGCCATGCAAGCCCGTGCACGCCGTCTCGCCCACGGCGTACAGGCCCGGCAAGTCGGCGCGGCCGGACAGATCCGTCACGACGCCGCCGCACGTGTAGTGGGCGGCGGGCACGATGGGGATAGGCTGCTTGGTGATGTCGATGCCCAGTTCCAGGCAGCGCGCATAGATGGTGGGGAAGTGTTCGATGAGGAATTCGGCCGGCTTGTGGCTGATGTCCAGGTGCACGTAATCGAGGCCCCGTTTCTTGATCTCGAAGTCGATGGCGCGCGCCACCACGTCGCGCGGCGCCAGTTCGGCCCGCTCATCGTGGGCCAGCATGAAGCGCGTGCCAGCCGCCGCGCCCGCTTCGGGCGGCAGTTTCAGCAATCCCCCTTCGCCACGGATGGCTTCGGTGATCAGGAAGGATTTTGCGTACGGGTGGTACAGGCACGTGGGGTGGAACTGGATGAATTCCATGTTCGACACGCGGCAGCCGGCGCGCCAGGCCATGGCGATGCCGTCGCCGCTGGCCGTGTCCGGGTTGGTGGTATATAAATACACCTTGCCGGCACCGCCCGTCGCCAGCACGGTGTGCTCGGCGGCAAAGGTGAGGACTTTCCCCGTTTGCTCATCCTGCACATACAGGCCGTGGCAATGCGGTTGCGCGTTGCGCTGGGTGGGTTTCATGCCCAGCTTGTCGGAAGTGATCAGGTCGATGGCGCAATGGTGTTCGAACAGGCTGATGTTCGGGTGGGCGCGCACCTTTTCTTCCAGGGTCACTTGCACGGCGTGCCCGGTGGCATCGGCCGCGTGGATGATGCGGCGCTGGCTGTGTCCGCCTTCGCGGGTCAGGTGGAAACCCAGCTCGGCCGTGGCGTCGCGCGTAAACGGCACGCCTTGCTCGATCAGCCATTCGATGGCTTCGCGGCCGTGCTCGACGATGTAGCGCGTGGCGCTCTCGTCGCACAGGCCGCCGCCCGCGATCAGGGTGTCTTCGATGTGCTGCTGGTGGCTGTCGCCCGAGTCCAGCACGGCCGCGATCCCGCCTTGCGCCCAGTTGCTGGCGCCATCGAGCAGCGCGCGTTTGGAAATGATCGCGACAGTGCGCGTCTCAGCTAAATGCAGTGCAACCGATAAACCCGCCAGGCCACTGCCGACAATCGCTACATCAAATTTCATGACATTTATCTTTTTTCAGGGGAAGCATACTATAGTCCATTTCACATCAATCGGTAATGTGTTGAGATAAATTCTGCCAGTGAAAGATAGCTGGGGCCGTAGCTTGTGGCGTATCAATGTCTTCGTGGAACAGTTCGCCATGATGGCAGGAGAGCAGCAGGCCGCCATGAGCGCGGCGTGTCGCCTTTGCCGCAGGAGGCCCCATGATCCGCATCTTCAGCCATTACGTCTCGAAAACAGCGTTTATCTTGCTGTTGCTGGAAATCCTGATCCTGCTGCTGTCGGCCACTCTGACGTCGCTGCTGTGGCTGGCGGACGGCAGCCGCCTCGTGCGAGCGAGCGAGGTGTATTTGTCGTCCTCGATCTTTGCCCTGGTCATCGTTTTCAGCATGAGCGCGCTGGGCATGTACCAGCACCGCTCGCGCGAAGACATCCGCAACACCCTGCTGCGCATCCTGCCGTCGTTCGCGCTGGGTTTTGCCGTGCTCAGCGTCTTGATCCGCTTTATTCCTTCCTTGCATTTCGGGCGCGGCAGCGTGCTGATCTTCGGCCTGGGCGCCATCGGCGTGCTGCTGGCGCGCCTGGTGGTGTTCAAATCCTCGCAATCGGCGCTGATGGAGGGACGGCTGATCCTGGTGGGCGGCGGGGCGCTGGCGCGCGAATGCATGGACTTGGCGGCGAGCAAGATCGGTTTCCACCAGTTTACGGTCGTCGGCTGCATCGACGTGGCTGGCGAGCAATGCTGCGTGCCGGCTTCGGCCTTGCTGCCGGCGGAACCGTCGCTGCTGGCCATGGCCCAGCGCCATGCGGCGCATGAAATCGTCGTTTCCGTCAGCGACCGGCGCAATGGTGCGTTTCCTGCCAAGCAACTACTGGAATGCGCGCTGGGCGGCGTCAAGGTGATCGACGCGGCCACGTTTTTCGAGCGCGAAGCGTGCCAGATCCGCATCGATTCATTGCAACCGAGCTATCTGATCTATGGCGGCGGCTTCGACCAGAGTTTTTTCCGCGCCGCCTCGAAGCGGCTGTTCGACCTGGCCGCCAGCGGCGTCATCTGCCTGGCGGCGCTGCCCGTGATGCTGGCGACGGCCGTGTGCATCCGCCTGGAAGACGGCGGCCCCGTGTTTTACCAGCAAGAGCGGGTGGGGCGCGACGGCTTGCCCTTCAATGTGCTGAAATTTCGCAGCATGCGCTGCGACGCGGAGCGCGATGGCAAGCCCATTTGGGCGCTGGACAACGATGCGCGCATCACGCGCGTGGGCAAGCTGATCCGCAAGCTGCGCATCGACGAGCTGCCGCAGATGCTCAATGTGTTTCGCGGCGAGATGAGTTTCGTGGGACCGCGGCCCGAGCGCGCCTACTTTGTCGAACAATTGAAGCAGCAGGTACCGTACTACAACATTCGTCACAGCATCAAACCGGGCATCACGGGCCTGGCGCAGGTGCGCTATCAATATGGCGCCTCCGTCGACGATGCCGTCAAAAAACTGCAATATGATCTGTATTATGTGAAAAACAATAGCCTGTTCCTCGACTTGCTGATCTTGCTCGACACGGTGCAGGTGGTGCTGTTTGGCAAGGGCAGCCGATGATGCGGGCGCAGTCGGACTGGCTGGCGGCGGCCGATGCGGCGGCCCTCAGCCATGGCCTGGCGTCGCTGGCCTTCTTCGTGCTGGCGCTGCTGCTCATCAGCAACTGGCGCGCGCGGCAAAACGTGCGCGCCTTGCTGGTCGCCTGCCTGGCGACGGGCGGCTGGGCGACGGGCACGGTCGTGCTGGTGCTGCTGGGGCAGCGCGCGGCGCTGGCCGGCGATGCGCTGGAACTGCTGCGCACCCTGGCCTGGCTGGTGTTCTTGCTGCTGCTGATCGAACCGGCGCGGCCCCGTTTGCGCCTGGTGCTGGCCGGCATCGCCCTCACGGCGCTGGCGCCCTGGCTGCTCTCCATGGCCTCGTCCTGGCTGGCGCTGCCTTTGCCGGCGCGATTCATCGCCAGTGTCTGCCGTTTGCTGCTGGCCGTGCTGGGCATGTTGCTGGTGGAACAGTGGTACCGCAATACGCCGCCCTTGAAACGCTGGGGCATCAAGTTTGCGTGCCTCGGTGTCGGTGGCCTGTTCGCCTACGATTTCTATCTGTACAGCGACGCCTTGCTGTTTCGGGCGGTCAACGACGACATCTGGGCCGCGCGCGGCATCGTCGACGCCCTGTGCGCGCCCCTGCTGGCTGTCTCGGCTGCGCGCAATCCGGGCTGGGCGCTGGGCTTGTCCGTGTCGCGCCAGATGCTGTACCGCTCGGCCGCCTTGCTGGGCTCGGCCATCTATTTGCTGGCCATGGCGGCCAGCGCCTATTATTTGCGCTACTTCGGCGGCACCTGGGGTTCCTTGATGCAAATGGCTTACCTGGGCGGCGCGGCCTTGCTGCTGGCGGGCGTGCTGTTTTCGGGCAGCTTGCGCGCCAAGCTGAAGGTGACGATCAACAAGCATTTCTACAATGCCATCTTCGATTACCGCGAGGAATGGCTGCGGTTTACGCGCGCGCTGTCCGAAGACGGGCCGGACCTGGGCGAACGCACGATACAGGCCATGGCGCAGCTGGTGGAAAGCCGCGCCGGCGCGCTGTGGATCTTGCGCGAGCAGGGCCAGTTCGCGCCGGCGGCCAGCTGGAACTGGCCGCCGGGCACGTGGAGCGAGCCGGCGTCCGGCCCCCTGTGCCAGTTCCTGGAAGCAAGACAATGGGTGATCGACGTGCCCGACTGGGTGCAGAGTCCGGACCAGTACGGCGGCTTGCCGTTGCCGCCCGCGCTGCTGGCGCTGCCCGACGTGTGGCTGCTGGTGCCCTTGATGCTGCATGGCCAGCTGTTCGCCTTTGTCGCGCTGGCGCGGCCCCGCACGCGCATCGGCCTCAACTGGGAAATCCGCGACGTGCTGAAAATTGCCGGCAGCCAAGCCGCCAGCTACCTGGCGCACCGCGAATCGCTCGCCACCCTGACGGTGGCGCGCCAGTTCGATTCGTTCAACCGCATGTCCACCTTCATCGTGCACGACTTGAAGAACCTGGTGTTTCAACTCTCCCTGTTACTGAGCAATGCGGAAAAGCACCGCGCCAATCCCGCCTTCCAGGAAGACATGCTGGGCACTTTGGACCATTCCGTGCAGAAAATGAAGACCTTGCTGCAGAAACTGGCGCGCGGCGAAGCGCCGGAAGCGCCGGCGCCGCTGCTGCTGGACGGCTTGCTGCGCCAGGCCGTGGCGGCCAAGGCCAGCCTGGCGCCGGCGCCGTGCCTGGAAATCGTCGATGGCGAACTGACGGTGCTGGCCAACCGCGCGCGGCTGGAGCGGGTGCTGGGCCATTTGATCCAGAACGCCATCGAGGCCACGGCCAGCGACGGCAAGGTGGCCGTGCGCTTGCGGCGCGTGCAGCATACGGCCGTCGTCGAGCTCGACGATACGGGGCAGGGCATGAGCGAACAATTCATCCGCGAACGTCTATTTACACCGTTCGACACGACCAAGACGGCGGGCATGGGCATCGGCGTGTTCGAAAGCCGCGAATACCTGCGCGAAGTGGGCGGCAGCCTGGAAGTGCGCAGCGAGCCGCAAGTGGGCACAACGTTTCGCGTGATCCTGCCGCTGCACGCGGCATAGCAAAGGAGTGCCATGGGCAAACAAAAACTGCTGGTCATCGAAGACGATCCCGGCCTGCAAAAGCAGTTGCACTGGAGCTTTGACGGCTATGACGTCTTGCTGGCGGGCGAGCGCGAGGCGGCGCTGGCGCTCGTGCGGCGCCACCAGCCGGCCGTGGTGACGATGGACCTGGGCTTGCCGCCCGATCCGGACGGCGCCACGGAAGGCCTGGCCACCTTGCAGCAAATCCTCGCGCTGGCGCCGGACACGAAAGTCATCATCCTGTCGGGCAACCAGGAGCGCGCGCATGCCTTGAAGGCCATCGCGCTGGGCGCCTACGATTTCCACCAGAAACCGTTCGAGGCCGACATGCTGGGCCTGGTCATCGCGCGCGCGTTTTACTTGCACGCGATGCAGCAGGAAAACCGCCGCATGCTGCAGACGCAGGCCGATTCTCCCCTGGCCGGCATCGTCAGCCGCGATCCCGGCATGCTGAAACTGTGCCGCAACGTGGAAAAAGTGGCGCCCTCGTCGGCCAGCGTGATGCTGCTGGGCGATTCGGGTAGCGGCAAGGAGCTGATCGCGCGGGGACTGCATGCGCTGTCGAGCCGCCATGCGCAGCGTTTCGTTGCCATCAATTGCGCGGCCATCCCGGAAAACCTGCTGGAAAGCGAGCTGTTCGGCTATGAGCGGGGCGCGTTCACGGGCGCGGCGCGGCAAACCCTGGGCAAGATCGAACTGGCCCACGGCGGCACTTTCTTTCTCGATGAAATCGGCGACATGCCGATGCCGCTACAGGCGAAATTGCTGCGCTTCCTGCAGGAGCGGGTCATCGAAAGGGTAGGCGGCCGCGCCGAGATCGCCGTCGACGTGCGCATCGTGTGCGCCACGCACCAGGACCTGAAAGTGCTGGCGGAACAGGGACGCTTCCGCGAAGACCTGTTTTACCGCCTCAGCGAAATCGTCTTGCGCATTCCGCCCTTGCGCGAGCGGGCCGGAGATTGCACCTTGCTGGCGCAACATTTCAAGAACAAGTTCTGCGCCAGCGAGGGCCGCAGCAACCTGCATTTCAGCGCGGGCGCGCTGCAGCTGATCGAAAGCTATGGCTGGCCCGGCAATGTGCGCGAAGTGGAAAACTGCATCAAGCGGGCCGTCATCATGTGCGACGGGCCGCAGATCGCCGCCGACGACCTGGGCTTGCCCGCCAGCGCCTGGGCGGCGCCCCCGGACGAGCCGCTGAACCTGCGCCAGGCCCGCGAAGGGGCCGAATACAGGGTGATGGTGCGCGCGCTGGCGCGGGCCGACGGCAATATCGCCAAGGCGGCCGAGCTGCTGGGCGTGAGCCGGCCCACCCTGTACGACCTGATGGGTCACCACGGCATCAAGTAGGCGAATGTATTAAAAATCAAGATTGTGTAAGGCGTCGCACATACGCTGGCGCCGCCGTGGCGCATCCTTGCCTCATCCACAACGAGGAGGCGCCATGAACGCGATCAGTTTATTGATGCAGGACCATAAGGCTGTGAAGGCTTTGTTTGCACAATATGAAGGCTTGAGCGACCGCTCATTTGCCACCAAGAAAAAGCTGGCCGATCAGATCTGTCAGGAATTGACCGTGCACACGCAGCTGGAAGAAGAAATCTTTTACCCGGCCGTGCGCCGCCCCATCCACGATGGCGATCTGATGGATGAAGCCGTCGTCGAGCACGCGAGCGCCAAGGAACTCATCGCGCAGATCGAAGCGATGGACCCTGCCGACGACCTGTACGACGCCAAGGTCAAGGTGCTTTCCGAACAGATCGAGCACCACGTCAAGGAAGAAGAGGGCGACATGTTTCCCAAGGTGCGCCACACGGCCGTCGACCTGGACGCGCTGGGCAAGGAAATGGCCGCGCGCAAGGAACAGCTGACGGGCGTCGCCGCCTGAACGGCTTAAACAATCAACAACCAAGGGAGAATTTCATGCAAGCTACACAACTGTCCGTCTCGGACTTGAACAATCCGGGCGTCTCCTGGGGCGCCGTGCTGGCGGGCGCTGCCGCTGCGGCCGCCTTGTCCTTCATCCTGCTGATCCTCGGCGTGGGCCTGGGCCTGTCGTCCGTGTCGCCGTGGTCGTTCAATGCGACGGCCATCGGCGTGTCGACCATCGCCTGGCTGGCCTTCATGCAACTGGCCGCGTCCGGCATCGGCGGCTACATGGCGGGCCGCCTGCGTGTGAAATGGAGCTCCATCCACACGGATGAAGTGCATTTCCGCGATACGGCGCACGGTTTGCTGGCCTGGGCCGTGGCCACCCTGATCACCGTGGCAGTGCTGGCCGGCGGCACGCGCGCCGTGCTGAGCGGCGCCATCGATGCGGGCAGCGGCGTGGCGGCGGCAGTTGGCCCGGCCGTAGGGGCGGGCGCAGCAGCGGCAGGCGCCAAGGCGGGCGAGGGCAGCAGTGCCAATCCGCTTGATTACTACTCGGACATGCTGCTGCGCGCCACTCCGGCGGCCGGGGCGGGCGAAGCGGGCAGCGTGGCTACCGGACAGCGCGGCGAAATCGGCAAGATCTTCGCCACCGGCCTGTCCACGGGCAGCCTGGCCGCCGATGACCGCGCCTACCTGGGCCAGGTCGTCGCCAGCCGCACGGGCTTGACGCAGGCGGAGGCGGAAGCGCGCGTCGACGCCGTCTACGGCCGCGCCGCCAAGGCTGCCGCCGACGCCAAGGCGCAGGCACAGCAAGCGGCCGATACGGCGCGCAAGGCCGGCGCCCACACGGCGCTGTGGATGTTCGTCGCCTTGCTGCTGGGTGCTTTCGTGGCCAGCCTGGCCGCCACGTTTGGCGGCCGCCAGCGCGACCATGAGCGCGTGCTGCGCCATGTGACCATTTAATTCACCGATTAATCCACCAATTCAATCCAGGAGACTGCCATGCGTTCCATCCTCTTGCTGTTGCTGGGCATTCCATTGCCCATCGTCATACTGATCGCCCTGTTCGTGCGCTGACACGGCAAACATCTGAACCGGCGCCCGCTGCAAGGCGGGCGCCGGTTTTTGCGTGAAAGCGGGCGCATGTGTAATATGGCGCCATCTTTCCACCGAGACTATCCATGAACGTGACCGCCTTTCGTCCCTTGCTGAAAATCGCCGCCATCGCCGCCTTGGCTTGCAGCGCGCTGGCCGCGTGCTCCACCCTGATCGGCCCGCGCGACGTGAATGTGTCGCTGAGCAAGATGCAGCAAGGCCTGGAGCGCCGCTTTCCCATCGATAAACGGGTGCTGTCCGTGCTGGACGTCAAGCTGACGCATCCGCAATTGTCGCTGCAGCCCGAGCGCGAAAGAGTCGCTCTCAGCGTGGACGCCAGCGTCTTGCCGCCATTCATACGCCAAAGCTGGCGCGGCAGCCTGGCCATGTCGGGCCGCCTCGTGCTCGACCCCCAGCGCAACGCCGTCTACCTGAGCGAAGCGAGCGTGGACAAGGTGACCATCGACGGCATGGACGAGTCGCAGCAGCGCCAGTTCGCCAAGGTGGCCAGCCTGGTGGCCGACCAGCTCATGCACGAAACGCCGATCTACACCTTCAAGCCGGACGAATTGCGCTATGCGGGCGTGCAATTCGTGCCCACGCAGATCCGGACCACGGGCAACGGGTTGACGGTGACGTTCGAACCGGTGAAATAAGAAAGTAGCTAGGCCTGGAACGCGGGCGTGGTGATTTGCGTGGCCGTGTTGTTGCGCGGCGTCGCCTCTTCATGGAACAGGTCCGCCAGGTATTCGCATAACGCATCGCCTTGAATATCGTCGGGAATGATGAAATCGGCGGGCCGGCGCTTGCCTTCCGCGCCGAGATAGAAGGCGCGCCATGCTCCTTGATGCCCCCGGACGGCAATCAGCATGCCGAAAATATTGAATCTGCATTCCTGCATCAAACTTCTCCAGTCCAAGAGCCAGGCAAAAAAGGTGGTGAGCGACAGGTATGGCTATTGCCAGATGGTAACATTTGCCGATCATCGGCGCGGGCGCGAGGCGTGCTGCAACGCACATCGGATCATCAGGATTGTTCAACCGACATTGTTTCCCCACAAGCATGCCGACTATAATCCGGCCTCTCATGCCTGGATACAGCATGTTCCCCAACATGAAGTCAAAACAATTAAAGGAATCTTCGTGAAACGTTCGCTTATCAGCGCCGCCTGCTGCGCCTTGTTCGCCTTGTCTTCGCCGTCGCTGCACGCCCAGCAAGGCGCTACCGCCGCCGCACCCGTCTCCGGCATCGATCTGAAAACCCTGGACCCGGCAGTCAGCCCCCGTGACGACTTCTACGGCTACGTCAACGGCGTCTGGACCCGCAATACGGACATCCCGGCCGACAAATCCGTCTGGGGCACGTATATCGAATTGCGCGAAATCGCGCAGGGCCAGTTGCGCGGCCTGATCGACGCCACCGTCAAGAACCCCGGCAAGCCCGGCAGCGAGGCGCACAAGATCGCCGACCTGTACACGAGTTTCATGAACGACAAGGCGCGCAATGCGGCCGGCTTCAAGCCGCTGCGCGCCGAGCTGGCCCGCGTGGCTGGCGTGAAAGACAAGAAGGACTTGCCGGTACTGCTGGCTTACCTGCAAGGCAATGGCGTTGCCACGCCGTTTTCCGCCTACGTGGCGCCCGATGCGCAAGACCCCGAGCGCTACACGGTCAACATCAGCCAGTCCGGCCTGGGCTTGCCTGACCGCGATTACTACCTGAAGGATGACGACGCCAAGCTGCAAGCCGTGCGCGCCAAATACCTCAAGCACGTCGAAACCATGCTGGCCATGAGCGGCGACAAGGCCGCCGGCGCGCACGCGGCGCAAATCCTCGACCTCGAAACGCGCCTGGCGGCGGTGCAGTGGACGCGCGTGCAGATGCGCGACCCCGTCAAATCGTACAACCGCGTCGATTTCGACAAATTCGCGGCGCTGGCGCCGGCCTTCGACTGGAACGCCTACTTTACGGCTGCCGGCCTGGCGCCGAAAGCCGCCTCGGCCGTGGTGCGCCAGCCCAGCTTCATGACAGGTTTTGCCGAGACGGTGGCCGCCGTGCCGCTGGAAGCGTGGAAGAGCTACCTGAACTGGCGCATCATCGAAAGCTATGCCTCCTACCTGGATAGCGCCACTGTCAAGGAACGCTTCGCCTTTGATGGCACGGTGCTGCGCGGCGTGCCGCAAAGCGAACCGCAGTGGCAGCTGGCGCTGCGCTTCACGGATAACGCCATCAGCGACGCCGTCGGCAAGCGCTACGTGGAAATGTATTTGCCGCCGGAAACCCGGCCCCGCGTGATGGCCATGTTCGACAATTTCGTCGCCTCGTTCAAGGATGGCATCGAGCAGCTGGACTGGATGGGCCCGGAAACCAAGAAGGAAGCCCAGCTCAAGCTGGCCGCCCTGAAGCCGAAGATCGCCTATCCCGCTACCTGGCGCGACTACGGCAGCATGAAGACGCAGCCGAACGACCTGATCGCCAACGTGCGCGCCGCGCGCGCGTGGAGCCGCCAGCAAAACCTGGCCAAGCTGGGCAAGCCGGTGGACCGCGACGAATGGTCGATGACGCCGCAAACCGTCAACGCCAGCTACAGCCCGGCCCTCAACGCGATCACGATCCCGGCCGCCATTTTGCAGCCGCCGTTCTTCAACGTGAAAGCGGAAGACGCCGTCAATTACGGCTTGCTCGGCATCACCTTCGGCCATGAAATCAGCCATGCCTTCGACGATTCGGGCAGCCAATACGACGCCAAGGGCCGTTTGCGCAACTGGTGGACGGCGGAGGACCGCGCGGCCTTCAAGGCGCTGGCGGCCGGGCTCGTCAAGCAATACGGCGCCTACAGCCCCGTGCCTGGCTACCACATCAACGGCGAACTCACCCTGGGCGAAAACATCGGCGACAATTCCGGCCTGTCGATCACCTACAAGGCGTACCAGCGTTCGCTCGGCGGCAAGCCGTCGCCCGTCATCGATGGCTTGACGGGCGAACAGCGCCTGTACATCGGCTTTGCGCAGAAATGGCGCGCGAAATTGCGTCCGGAGGCGGCCATTGCGCAGATCAAGAGCGACCCCCATTCGCCGGGCGAATTCCGCGCCAAGGGCACGGTCAAGAATCAGCCCGGCTTTTACGAAGCGTTCGGCATCAAGCCGGGCGACCCGATGTATCTGCCGCCCGAGCAGCGCGTGATCATGTGGTAATCAGGTAGGGCGTTGGGCAAGCGCGCCGGGGACTATTCCTTGGCGTGGTTGAGCGTGTACCTGGGCAGTTCAAGCGTCAGGTCTTCCTGCGCCATGCGCGCCTGGCAAGACAGGCGCGAATGGGGCTGCAAGCCCCAGGCCTGGTCGAGCATGTCTTCTTCATTGTCGCCAAGTTCGTTGAGCGAGTCGAAACCCTGCACCACGACCACGTGGCAGGTGGAACAGGCGCCCACCTGGCCGCACGCGTGTTCCATGTCGATCTTGTTGAGCAGCAAGGCGTCGCAAATGCTCATGTTTTGCGGCGCGTCAAACACGGCGCCTTCGGGGGCCAGCTCGGGATGGGGTAATACGGTGATGGTTGGCATACGATAATCTCCTTGAGTATCGCTACCTTGCACCTTCCCGTCTGGACAAGGTCAAGCGCAATGTTGCGCCTGACGGGGATGGCTTGCGCCTACAGCTTCGAGGCCGGATGTTCCGCGAGCGGGACAAACTGGCCGGTGGACTCGTCGAGCGCATCGAGCGAGCCATTTTCGATGTCATACACCCAGCCATGCAGGGTCAGGCGCTTTTGCGTGATGCCCAGCGCCACCGAGGGGTGGGTGCGGATGTTGTTGAGTTGCGCCACGACATTGGCGCGCACCATGCCGTCGATGCGGTCCTGTTCCGTCGCATGCTCGATCGATTCATTGATCATGCGCGCCGCGTCAGAGTGTCGCAGCCAGTTCTTGACTGCCGGCATGTGATCGAGGCAGGTGCAAGTGGCGATGGCTTTCATCGCGCCGCAATCGGAATGGCCGCAAATGACGATGTCCGTCACATTCAGGGCCGCCACGGCAAATTCGACGGACGCGCTCACGCCGCCCGGTTCCGGGCCGAACGAGGGCACGATATTGCCCGCGTTGCGGATCACAAACAGTTCGCCAGGCTCGCGCTGCGTCACCAGTTCCGGCACCATCCGGCTGTCGGAGCAGGAAATGAACAAGGCCTTGGGCGTCTGTCCCGTGGCCAATGTCTTGAACAGCTCTCGGCGTTCAGGAAAGACTTCCTTCTGGAAACGTAGAAATCCGGCAATGATGTCGCGCATAAATAAGAGAAGAGAGTGGTGTGAACCCGTATTATCGCCTATGTCAGCGCGGCTGGCTTGCCGGCCGGCCCGTTTCAGGGGACGCCGTGCAGCGCTCGACATGCTCGAGCAATTGCAGGAACACGCGTTTGTCGGCCATGTGGTTCAGCGTGTTGCTCGTGAAGACGTCGCTGGCGGCCGCTGCCACGGCGTTGCGGGCTTGCGCGCAGGCGCCGTGCAGTTGCGCGCGGTCAAGGTCTACCAGCGCCGCAGCGATACCTTCGGGCGTGAAATCGAAGGCATCCATGCCGCAACAGCCGGCCACGCAATAGGTTTCCAGGCGGCAGATCAGCGGCCACAGGCCGTCCAGCAGGGCATCGATGTCGATGGCCTGGTCATAGCGGCCGTCAAGGCGGATGAACTCGATCCATGCATCGTCGCCGATCTGGATATCGTACTGGCGGTCGCGTTCGGTCATTTTCAGATTTTCCTGGTGAGTGGCATCGCATTATAAAAAAAACCGCCCGAAGGCGGTTTTTGTCAAACAGGCGATGCCGGCATCTAGATAAAGTAGATCAGCGCGATCACGCCCACGACGAGGGCCACGCGGGTGACCTGGTACGCCGTCTTGTTCCACGCCTTGAAGCGGCGGCGGTACTGGCCCATGGTCCAGGAAATCTGGAACAGCTTGCTCACGCCGCCCACCTGGTCGCCCAGCTCGTTTGGCGAGGCGGCGGCCGTCATCAGGGTGCGGCCCAGCCAGCGGTTCAGCGCTTGCGCCCAGCGGTAGCGCATCGGGCGCTCGATGTCGCAGAACAGGATGATGCGGTCGCTGTCGGCGTCGTTGCGGGCCCAGTGGATATACGTTTCATCGAACATCACGGCCTGGCCGTCGCGCCAGCTGTGGCGCTCGCCATCGACATCGATGAAGCAGCGGTCGTCGTTCGGCGTCTGCAAGCCCAGGTGGTAGCGCAGGGAGCCGGCGAACGGGTCGCGGTGCGGGTTGAGCTTGCCACCCTGCGGCAGTTCCGCGAACATGGCCGCCTTGATCGAGGGAATCGATTGCAGCAGCGCATAGGTTTGCGGGCACATCTGTTGCGCCGACGGGTGGTTCGCGTCATACCATTTCAGGTAGAAACGCTTCCAGCCATACTTGAAGAAGGAATTGAAGCCCACGTCATTGTTCTTTTCAGCAGCCTTGATTTTTTTCATTTCCTGCATGCGCAGCGCTTCATCGCGGATGATCTGCCAGTTCTGCTGCAGCGGCGCCAGTTCCGGGAATTGCTCGACGGCTAAATAGGGCGTGGCCGGCACCTTGGAAAAGGTGTGCATGAACAGGTTCAGCGGCGCCATGAACGAGGAGTGATCGAAGATCTGGCGGCGGAACGGCAGGCGCACCTTGCCACGAAAATGAATATGTAAAACAGAAAACACAAAAATGCCCAGCAAGGCCCACTTCATACACAACCTCGTTTTTTAAGAATGGGGCAATTATAACCAGTTAATGCCGGCGCCACCCCGTGCCACGGTGAAGGAAAGATGAAGCGGCGCGCGGCAGCGCTCTGTCCTACAATGGCTGTTCTCCCCACTGATATGAGGTAACGATGGAAATCTGGCACGCACCGCTCGACCTGGCCACCCTCAACGCCGCCAGCGAAGGCACGGCCATGCGCCACCTGGGCATCGAATTTAGCGCCTTCGGCCCCGACTGGATCGAAGCGACCATGCCCGTCGACCACCGCACCATGCAGCCTTTTAAACTGCTGCATGGCGGCGCTTCCGTGCTGCTGGCCGAAACCCTGGGCAGCATGGCCGCGAATGCCTGCCTCGATTCCAGCCGGCAAGTGAGCGTGGGCCAGGAAATCAATGCCAACCACGTGCGCGGCGTGCGCGGCGGCCAGGTGACGGGGCGCGCCACGCCGATCCACCGGGGCCGCACCAGCCAGGTCTGGGAAATCCGCATCACCGACGACGACGGCAAGCTGTGCTGCATCTCGCGCATCACCATGGCCGTCATCGATACGCCAGGCCAGCGTTAATTGTCTTTTTTGATATGCGTCAAGGCATTAAAAGTGAGCGCGTGGAATCATCCATAACGCTGTTCGCTTATAATTCAGTGTGCTGTTGTATGGCGCAGGGTATGTCCCGCGCGCCTGCATTGCCCGAAATTAGAAGCTGACTGCCCAAAAAACGCCAGTTAGAGACCCATCCTGCGCCATGCAGGAAAGGCAACACGACGGCGAGCAGATCGCTGGTTTTTAAATAACCAGCAACAATCAACTTTATTTACAGGGCAATAACAACAATGATGTCATTCAATCGTTTGACGATAGGCGCGCGCCTGAGCGCAGGCTTCGGGCTGCTGGTGGTATTCATGCTGGTGCTGGCGGCTTTCGCGCTGCTGCGCATCGGCGCCATCTCCGGCGCCATGGACGCGCAAGACAAAGTCCAGCTGGAAAAACTCGAACCGCTGTACGTGGCGCGCGAAGCGCTCGACCAGACGGGCCTGGCCGCCCGCAACGCGTATATCTTCCATGACCAGGCCGCCGCCGAAAAAGAGCTGGCCATCCTCGACAGCCAGAAGGCGCTGTACCTGGAAGCGCTGGCGCGCCTGGCGCCGCGGTTCGCCGGCGATCCGCAATTCGAAAAAGTCAGCGCGGGCTTGAACACCATGGCGCAGCAATTGCAGCGTCCGCGCCAGTTCCGCGCCACGGGGCAGATGGAACAGTACGGCACCTTCCTCGTCGAGGAGTGCAGCCCCCTGCGGCGCCAGATCGTCGCCGACATCGATACCGTGCTGAAAAACGTGCAGCGCGAATCGGAGCTGGCCAGCGTGGCCGCGCGCGCCATCTACGGCCAGTCGCTGCGCTGGATCGGCGTGCTGGCCGCCCTCAGCGTGCTCATTTGCATCTTTGTTGCCACCGTCATCACGCGGGGATTGCTGCGCCAGCTGGGCGGCGAACCGGGGTATGCGGCCTCGATCGCGGGGCGCATCGCGCTCGGCGAACTGGCCATCGACGTGCACACGCGCCACGGCGACGACAGCAGCCTGCTGTTTGCGATCAAGACCATGCGCGACAACCTGGCCGCCATCGTCGGCAAGGTGCGCCACGGTACGGAAAGCATCGCCACGGCTTCGACCGAGATCGCCTCGGGCAACCGCGACCTGTCGCAGCGCACGGAGCAGCAGGCCGGCTCGCTGGAAGAGGTCGCCTCATCGATGGAAGAACTGATTTCCACCGTGCGCCAGAATGCGGACAATGCGCAGCAGGCCAACCACCTGGCGCGCGAAGCGTCGAAGGTGTCGGAGCAGGGCGGCAAGGCGGTGGCCGAAGTCGTGCACACCATGAGCCTGATCAATGCCTCGTCGAACAAGATCGTCGACATCATCGGCGTGATCGACAGCATCGCCTTCCAGACGAATATCCTGGCCTTGAACGCGGCCGTGGAAGCGGCGCGCGCGGGCGAGCAGGGACGCGGCTTTGCCGTCGTCGCCACGGAAGTGCGCAACCTGGCGCAGAGGTCAAGCGCCGCCGCGCGCGAAATCAAGCTGCTGATCGACGATTCCGTCAGCAAGGTGGGCACGGGAACCTTGCTCGTCGAGCAGGCCGGCGTCACCATGCATGACGTGGTGGCCGGCATTGGCAGGGTGACGGGCATCATGGCCGAGATCAGCCACGCCACGCAGGAGCAGGGCGCCGGCATCGAGCAAGTCAACCGCGCCATCGTCGACATGGACCGCGTGACCCAGCAAAACGCGGCCCTGGTCGAGCAGGCGGCCGCCGCCGCGCATGAATTGCAGCAGCAGGCGGCGCAGCTGGAACAGGAAGTGGGCATCTTCAAACTGGCCAAGCCGGCCAACGGTCCGTTGCGCCTGGCGGCCTGACGCCGATAGCGCGGCAGCGCGGCGCGCCATGCGCCGCGCTCCACAGCCATGCGCGAACAGTCGTATTCCGCGCTACAATGAGCGCTGGATCACCGCCAGGACTACTCATGCAAGTGCGCAGCAGCCATGATCTCTCCAGCCCGGACGACGACGGCCCGGCGCCTCCCGTGCTGCAGCTGGCCCTTGCCGGCCTCGGCTGGGGGTTACTCACCTGCATGCTGTGCTTTGCCATCCTGTTCCTCACCAAATGGCTGTTGCCGCCTGAATACTGGGGCGCGCACACGGGCTTGTCCAAGTTCAAGCGCGAAATGTCGCTGCCCCTGCTGGTGTTCTGGGTCGTCATCTATTCCCCCATCCTGGAAACCTTCCTCGGCCAGCTGCTGCCGCTGGAAATCCTCCGGCGCCTGGGCGCCAGCCGCCAGCTGAGCATTTTTATCGGCGCCGTCCTGTGGGCCATCGTGCATTTCATCAGCGGCGGCTTGCTGCACGCCATCGTCGCGCTGGGGTCGGGCGCCATGTTCAGCTTTGTCTACCTGCGCTACCGCGGCCCCAGTGTGGCCGTGGCCTACGCCACAACGACTTTTTCCCGCGCCTGCAACAATATCGCCATCCTCGTTGCCGTGTTTTACGGCCTGGACGCCTAGGACGCCTGCCCAAACCTGCTGCGCGTCGGTATAGATGGCCTGCGATGCTCACCGTACCTGAGTACGGTTGCGCTTCTCGACCACCTCTACCTTCCGCTCGCGACGGTTTTGTCAAGCGTCGTGAAGTTCTCTTTTCTTGAGTAAATACGGCACCAGCGCCGCCAGCGCCACGGCCAGCACGGCCAGGCCATTGAGCAACTGGCGGAAGGCCGCGTCATAGCTGGCGCGCAGCAGCGCTTCGTGGCCGCCCAGCAGTTGTGTTGCCTGTTGGATATCGCCGAGCGCGGCGCGGCTGGCGGCGGCCAGCACGGGCAGGCCGGCGGGCAGCTGGTGCTGCAGCGCGGCGCCGATCAGGCTGGCCAGCACGGCGCCCGCCAGGGCCAGCGCCACGCCATCGGCACTGATGCGCACGGTATTGAAGATGCCCGTCGCCATGCCGGCCCGCGGCGTGTCCACCACGTTCAGGGCCATGCCATCCATCAAGCCCCACGGCAAGCCGATGCCGGCGCCCACCAGCAGCAGCGGTCCCGCCAGCGCGGCGGTGCCGCCGTTGCCCAGCACTTGCGCCAGCCAGGCCAGTCCGGCGGCCGCCAGCAGCAATCCCGCCGCGCACACGGTGCCGGCCTTGAACCAGCGCAATAGCAGCGCCGCCAGCATGGGCACGACCAGCAGGGGCGCGGCCAGGGCGATCATCAGGCGGCCCGCCGCCAGCGGCGACACGCCGTCGATGCCGATGAAGCGCCCCGGCAGCATGACGATCAGCACGATGAACAAAAAGGCGGGCGAGGCGGCCAGCACTTGCACGGCGACAAAGCGGCGCTGGCGGAACAGGGTCAAGTCCAGCATGGGCCGCGCCGTCCTGCGTTCGACCGCGACAAACACGCAAAACAGCAGCGCGGACGAGGCGATGGACAGTTGCACGGCGCCGTTGCGCCAGCCATGTTCGGGTGCCAGCAGCATGCCCAGGGTCAACAGGGACAGCGCGCCGCTGAAGCTGAGGGCGCCGGGCCAGTCCAGCCGGCCCTGGGCACGGGGCGCATCGGCCGGCACGCTGGCCAGCACCAGCAGCGCGCCGATGGCGCCCAGCGCGGCCGTGGCGTAAAAGATGGCGGGCCAGCGGGCCAGTTCCAGCATGGCGCCGGCCGCCAGCGGGCCGAAGGCCAGGCCCAGGCCGAACGTCGTGCCCAGCACGCTCATCACCCGGCTGCGCGCCGCGCCGTGGAACAGGGGCGCCAGCGACGACATGGCGGCGGCGAACGCGGCCGCGCCGCCCAGGCCCTGCACGAAGCGCAGCGCGGCGACCAGCGCGACGGACGGGGCCATGGCGATGGCCAGGGTGGCCGCGCAAAACAGGGCCAGGCCCGCCAGCCAGACGCGGCGCCGGCCCAGCACGTCCGTCAGGCTGCCGGCCACCATCATGGCGCTGCCATAGCTGAGGATGTATGCATTGATGACCCAGTTCAGGGCGGCGGCGCTGCCGCGCAATTCGGCGCCGAGGGCGGGCAGCGCGACGGCCGGGCCCGTGAAGCACAAAGGAATCAGCAAGCCTGTCAGGCAGGCGGCCAGCACTTGCAGGGCAAGCGTCAAACGTGGGGAAGAGGGCATGGAAGTGGGCTCGGATAGAAGGAGCGGCAAGTATGGCGCGCCCGTCATTGAAGAAAAATGGGCTAAACTGATCAACATATCGGACACATTTGTCTTTAATGGGGAGCGCATGGATAGTCTCGGCGGCATCGCCATGTTCGTACAGGTGGCCGACAGCGGCAGTTTCTCGGCCACGGGCCGGCTGCTGGGCCTGTCTTCGTCGGCCGTGGGCAAGAGCGTGGCGCGCATGGAAGCGCGGCTGGGCGCGCGCCTGTTCCAGCGCAGCACGCGGCACCTGGCGCTGACGGCGGAAGGGGAAAAGTTCCTCGAGCGCTGCAAGCGCATCCTGGCCGAGGTGGAAGCGGCCGAGCGGGAATTGAGCGAGGCCAGCAGCGGCCCCAGCGGCCGCCTGCGTATCAGCCTGCCACGCTACAGCGGCTTGTTCGAGCCGGCCATCGGCGCTTTCATGCAAGCCTATCCCGCCATCGAACTCGATCTCGATTTTTCCGACGCCATGGTCAACCTCGTCAGCGACGGCTTCGACGCCGTCGTGCGCACGGGCGAGCTGGCCGATTCAAGCTTGATGCGGCGCAAACTATGCACGTTCCGCCGCTTGCTGGTGGCGTCGCCTGCCTACCTGGCGCGCCATGGCTGGCCCGCCGATGGCGCCGCGCTGCTGCGGCACGCCCGCCTGGACTACCGTTTTCCCGCCACGGGCCGCCTGGAGCCGTGGCCGCTGATGGACGCGCTGGCCCAGCCGGCGTCCGGCATGGTGTGCAACAGCGTGGAAATGCGCGTCTTCCTGGCCTTGCAAGGGCAGGGCATCGCCTACCTGCCCGCGTTCGCCGTGCAGCGCGAGCTGGCGGCGGGGCAACTGGTTTCGCTGCTGGACGCGCATACGCAGGCGCGCACGGCATTCTGGCTGCTGTGGCCGGCCAGCAGCCATTTGCCGCCGCGCTTGCGCGTGTTCATCGATTTCCTGGTGGCGCAACTGCAGGACCAGACGTTCGGCGCCCGGCCGTCAAGCGAGAGCTCTCCCCCAGCCGCCTGAAACCAGACGCCATCGCAGCGGGCGCGCCCGCGCGCTTCCTTCCCCGCCTCCCTTCCAGCATGCAGTGTGACATTTGCATGACAAATAACAGTGCTACACCCGCTTGAACGTCAATACGGCGTGCATGCGAGGCGGCGTTCAATCGCGCGCCGTCCCTGCGCCGAAAGTGCCGGACCGTTGAAGGTGCACGCTGAACTGCAAGTGGAGGCGGCCGGAACTTTTGCCTTGCATGTCAGCTTGCGCCGACATATTCACTCTTGGTTTTGACGTTTAATGACAGGAAACTGCAACATGACTGAAAAATTTGCATCGCAAACTTCCACCTCCGCCGACGGCATGTCCGCCATCGAGGCATACCTGAACAGTGTCGCGGCGGCACCGCAGCGCTTCATCGGCACGGCGAACGCGGATGTGCTGACCGGCACCACGGGCGCGGACGTGCTCGAAGGCCTGGCCGGCGACGACACGTATTACGTCAACGACAGCGGCGACGTGATCGTCGAACTGGCCAACGGCGGCAACGACAGCGTGTACACCAGCGTCAATTACACGGTGGCCGAGAACGTGGAGAAAGTCTACCTGACCGCCGCCGGGCTGACCGTCACGGGCACCGCCAATACCAATAATATCTTTTACGTCGATACGGCCGGTGGCAACAGGATCGATGGCGGCGGCACGGGCAACTCTGTCGTGTATGTCGGTTCCCGCACGGGCGTGACGGCAACGCTGCTGGGCGCGAATGACCCTCTGACGGCGCCTGCGGGCAGCGACGTGCTGGTCAACCTGATGAGCATCTCCGGCAGCAAGTTCGACGATGTCCTCACCGGCAACGAGCTCAAGAACGGCCTGATTGGCGGCTTGGGCAACGATACCTTACGCGGTGGCAAGGGCGACGATCTGCTCGTCGGCATGCAGGGGGACGATACCTATATCTTTGCCCGCGGCGACGGCGCCGACGGCATCACCGAGATGGTGGAAGGGGGCAGCCACAACGTCGTCTCCTTCCTGGCCGGCGTCAGCGCCGACCAGCTGTGGTTCCGCCAGGTGGGCGTGAACCTGGAAGTGAGCACCATCGGCACGACGGACAAGGTTACCGTCAATGGCTGGTTCAGCGGCGGCATCGTGCCCCGCATCCAGGAATTCCGCACGGCCGACGGCCGCGTGCTGCTGGGCGGCGACGTGCAAAACCTGGTGCAGGCGATGGTGGGCCTGACGCCGCCGCCGGCTGGCCAGCTGACTTTGCCTGTCTACGAAGCCACCGTCCTGGCGCCCGTGCTGGCGCAGAACTGGCGCATCGAGGGACCAAACCAGCCCGGCAATGGCGTTTTCACCGGCACGGCGAACCCCGACATCATCAAGGGCACGGCGGGCGCCGACGTGATGGCGGGCCTGGGCGGCGACGATATTTATTACGTCAACCATGGCAACGACGTGGTAACTGAACAGCCTGGTGGCGGCCGCGACACTGTCTACACGACCGTCAACTACACCATGGGCGCCAACATCGAAGAACTGCACCTGGCCGCAGCGGGCCTGGGTGTGACGGGTAACGGCAGCGGTAACGTCTTTCACGTCGACGTAGCCGGCGGCAACTTGTTGTATGGCATCGGCAGCAATAATTCCGCCACCTATGCCGGTTCCAGGGCGGGCGCCACGGCGACCATCGCTCCCATCGGCGGCAGTACCGCGTTCCTGCCTGGCAGCGATGTGCTGGTCAATATTTCCAGCGTGACAGGCAGCGCCTATGACGACGTGCTGATCGGCAATGAACTGGCCAACAGCCTGTCCGGCGGCCTCGGCAACGACACCTTGCAAGGCGGCCAGGGTGCCGACACGCTGGCCGGCGGCCTGGGCGACGATACCTACGTCTTTGCCCGCGGCGACGGCGCCGACGTCATCACCGAGCTTTCCGCCGACGCCGGCTACGACGCCATCGCCTTCCTGGCCGGCGTGAACATCGACCAGCTGTGGTTCCGCCAGGTGGGCGCGGACCTGGAAGTGAGCACCATCGGCACGACGGACAAGATCACCATCCGCGCCTGGAACGCGGCCGCGCCGAACATCGAGGAATTTCGCACGGCCGCCGGCCACGTCCTGCGCGGCGCCGACGTGCAATCGCTGGTGCAGGCGATGGCGTACCTGGCGCCACCGGCGCTGGGCCAGCTGACCTTGCCTGCCGCCACGGCCGCCGCCCTGGCGCCCGCGCTGGCCCAGGCCTGGCACTTCAACGGCCCCACGCAGCCGACGGGGCAAACCTTCACAGGCACGGCAAATGCCGACGTCATGTATGGCACGGCCGGCGCCGACCTGCTGCAGGGCCTGGGCGGCGACGACACGTATTACGTCAACCACGGCGGCGATTTCATCGACGAACGGGACAACGGCGGCAACGATACCGTGTTTACCACGGTCAACTACACGGTGGCCGACAACGTCGAGAATGTGCGCCTCGGGGGCTCTGGCCTGACCGTGACGGGCAGCTCCTTCACCAACAACATCTTTTTCGTCACTACCCCCGGCGGCAACGTGCTCGACGGCGGCGGTGCGGGCAACGCGCTCAATTACGTCAACGCAAGCGCTGGCGCGACGGTTGCCTTCGCAGCCGTAGGCACGGCACTGGCCGCGCGTCCGGGCGTGGATGTGGTGGCCAATTTCAACGCGGTCGTCGGCAGCAAGTTCGATGATGTGCTGATCGGCAATGAACTGAAGAACACCCTGCTGGGCGCCCTGGGCAACGATATCTTGCAGGGCGGCAAGGGCGACGACGTCCTGGCCGGCACGCTGGGCAACGATACCTATATCTTCGCCCGCGGCGACGGCGCCGACATGATCAACGAGGCCAACGAGGCGGGCAGCCGCGACGTGGTGTCCTTCCTGGCCGGCGTCAGCGCCGAGCAGCTGTGGTTCCGCCAGGTGGGCACGGCTCTGGAAGTGAGCACCATCGGCACCAGCGACAAGATCACCGTCACCGGCTGGTACGAGAGCGCGGAGCGGCGCATCGAGGAATTCCGCATGGCCGATGGCCGGGTCTTGCTGGGCAGTCAGGTGCAAAACCTGGTGCAGGCGATGGCCAGCCTGACGCCGCCGCCAGCCGGCCAGCTCACTCTACCTGCCGGCACGGCCGCGACCCTGGCGCCCGTACTGGCGCAGAACTGGCGCGCTGCGCAACAAACCCAGGCAGCCAGTGCGGGCGGCTTCAGCGGCTGGCAAGCGGATGCCGCGCAGCTGGTGCAAGCGATGGCCGGCTTTGCCGTGCCGGCGGCCGCATCGGCGCCGTGGTCGGCCCATGGCGGCCCGGCGTCGCAGATCCAGCTGGCGGCGGCCCACTAACGGCTAGCTAGCCGTATCACCACTTACGCAGCCAGGCCGGCTTTGCACGTGCCGGCCTGGCTGCGCCATTGAATTTCTGACATGATCCGATGACCGCATTTTCATATCGCCACGATACGTCCCCCCTGGAACCTGCCGCGCCCGACACGGGCTTGCTGTCGCTGCTGCTGATGGCCAGCCTGCATGGCATCGCTGCCGACGGCGCCCAGCTCAAGCACGCATTCGGCCAGTCCGTGTTCACGCGGCAAACCGTCCTGCTGGCCGCAAAACAGCTGGGTTTGACGGCCAAGCTGGTGCAGCAAGCGCCTGAACGGCTGGCGCAGGCGCCGCTGCCGGCCATCGCCATCGGCCACGACGGCAGTTTCTTTGTCCTCGGCAAGGTCGACACGGGCGACGGCGGCGTGAGCAAGGTGCTCGTCCAGCATCCGGGCCAGCCGCCGCAAATCCTGGGCCGCGACGATTTCCTCGCCATCTGGTCGGGCGAACTGATCTTTTTCACCAGCAAGGCCAGCTACGCGGGCGAGACGGCCCGCTTCGACTTCAGCTGGTTCATCCCCGCCATCGTCAAATACCGCCGGCTGC
This sequence comes from Janthinobacterium sp. SUN176, assembly GCF_030587335.1. NCBI lineage: Bacteria > Pseudomonadati > Pseudomonadota > Betaproteobacteria > Burkholderiales > Oxalobacteraceae > Janthinobacterium > Janthinobacterium sp. SUN176. The sequence continues at coordinate 1,404,038 of NZ_JAPWIA010000001.1, forward strand.
TGGGCGAAGTATTGCTGATTTCCTTCGCGCTGCAGCTGATCGGCCTGGCCACGCCCCTGTTTTTCCAGGTGGTGATGGACAAGGTGCTGGTCAACCACGCCATGCAGACCCTGAACGTGGTGGCCATCGGCCTCGTCTGCGCCATCGTCTTCGAGGCCGTGCTGGGCCAGATACGCACCTATGTCTTTGCGCGCACCAGCAGCAAGATCGACGTGGAACTGGGCGCGCGCCTGTTCCGCCACCTGCTGGCCTTGCCGATCGCGTATTTCCAGGCCCGCCGCGTGGGCGATTCCGTGGCCCGCATCCATGAACTGGAAAGCATACGCTCCTTTCTTACCGGCAACGCCATGACCCTGGTGCTCGACGTGCTGTTTTCTTTCATCTTCATCGCCGCCATGCTGTGGTACAGCGCCGCGCTGAGCGTGATCGTGCTGGCTTCGATTCCCGTGTATGCGGCCCTGTCGATGCTGCTCACGCCCGTGCTGCGGGGGCGCTTGAACGACAAATTCAACCGCAGCGCGGAAAACCAGTCTTTCCTGGTCGAAACGATCAGCGGCGTCGACACGGTCAAGGCCATGGCCGTCGAGCCCCGCTGGCAGCAGCAGTGGGAAAAGCAGCTGGCCGGCTACGTGTCGGCGGGCTTGTCGGCGAACAACATCGGCATGCTGGCCAGCGGCGGCGTCACCCTCGTCAGCAAGCTGGTGACGGCCGCCATCATGTGGTGGGGCGCCACCCTCGTCATCGACGGAAAGATGACGGTGGGCGAGCTGGTGGCCTTCAATATGCTGGCGGGGCAGGTGGCTTCGCCCATCCTGCGCCTGGCGCAGCTGTGGAACGATTTCCAGCAAGTGGGCATTTCCATGAGCCGGCTGGGCGATATCCTGAATGCCCGCACGGAATCCGGCGGCCTGGGCGGCAGTCAGAAGGCGCGCATGCCGCGTATCGCGGGCGCCATCGAATTCCAGCAGGTGGGTTTCCGCTACCGGCCCGACGCGGCCGAGGTGCTGCGCGACGTGTCGATCGTCATCGCGCCCGGCGAAGTGATCGGCATCGTCGGGCGTTCCGGCTCCGGCAAGAGCACCCTGACGCGGCTGGCGCAGCGCCTGTACATCCCCGAACGGGGCAGGGTGCTGATCGACGGGCAGGATATCGCCGTCATCGACACGGCCTCGCTGCGGCGCCAGATCGGCGTGGTGTTGCAGGAAAACATCCTGTTCAACCGTTCCGTGCGCGACAATATCGCGCTGAGCGACCCGGCGCTGCCCATCGACGCCGTCATTGCCGTGGCGAAACTGGCAGGCGCCCACGATTTTATCTGCGAGTTGCCAGAAGGCTACGACACCATGGTGGGCGAGCACGGCACGGGCCTGTCGGGCGGCCAGCGCCAGCGCATCGCCATCGCCCGCGCCCTCGTCGGCAATCCCCGCATCCTGATTTTCGACGAGGCGACAAGCGCGCTCGACTACGAGTCGGAAAAAATCATCCAGGACAATATGCGCGGCATCTGCGCGGGGCGCACCGTGCTGATCATCGCGCACCGCCTGTCGGCCGTGCGCGAGGCGCACCGTATCGTCGTCATGGAGCGGGGCCAGGTGGCCGAACTGGGCACGCATAAGGCGCTGCTGGCCAGGCCGAACGGCATCTATGCCCACCTGTACGGCTTGCAGCAGGGAACGACCGGGAGCGCCGCATGAGCGCCGGCCACCGCCTGGCCGCGTATGGCGAACTGCTGGCCCGCTATGGCCAGGTGCTGCGGCACAGCTGGCGCAGCCGCGCCACCCTGGGCGGCCCCGTGCTGAGCGAGGACGAGGCAGCCTTCCTGCCGGCCGCGCTGGCGCTGCAGGAGCGGCCCGTGTCGCCGTCGCTGCGCTTCACGGCGCGCGTGCTGATGCTGCTCGTCGGCTGCGTGGTGCTGTGGGCCGTCTTCGGCAAGGTCGACATCATCGTCAATGCGGCGGGCAAGATCATTCCCTCCGGCAATACCAAGACCATCGCTTCCGTCGACGTGGCCGCCGTGCGCGCCCTGCACGTGCGGGAGGGACAAGCCGTCGCAGCGGGCGAGCTGCTGGTGGAGCTCGACAGCCGCGGCCCCGACGCGGAGCGCGACAAGGCTGCCGGCGACGCCGTGGCGGCCGCGCTGCAAATGGCCCGCTCGCGCGCGCTGATCGCCGCCGTCGACGCCGTGCGCGCGCCGAAGCTGGCGCCGCCCGCGGAGGCTTCCGCCGCCGACGTCGCCGCCGCGCAAGCGCATGTGGACGGCCAGTACGCGAGTTTCCGCGCCAGGCTGGCCCATTTCGACGGCGAAATCGCCCGCTATGCGCAGGCGCTGCCGCTGGCGGTGCAGCGCGCCGGCGACTACCGGGCGCTGGCGGCCACGCGCGACGTGGCCGAACACGCGTGGCTGGAAAAGGAGCAGGCGCGCATCGACCTGGCCGGCCAGCTGGCGTCGGCCCGCAGCGAACGGGCGGCCCTGGTCGCGCAGACGCGCAAGGATGCGTACGACGCGCTGGCGGAAGGGGCCAGGGTGGCGGCCGCCAGCGGCCAGGATGCGCGCCGCGCCGGCGCCCGCGGCAGCCTGCTGCGCTTGACGGCCCCCGTCGACGGCACGGTGCAGCAGCTCAAGCTGCACACGGTGGGCGGCGTGGTGCCGGCCGCGCAGGCGCTGATGCAGATCGTGCCGCGCCAGGGCAGGCTGGAAATCGACGCCATGCTGGAAAACCGCGACGCCGGCTTCGTGCAGGAAGGGCAGGCGGTCGCCATCAAGGTCGACGCCTTCGACTACACAAAGTATGGCACCGTGCCCGCCGTCGTCAGCAGCGTGTCGCGCGACGCCATCGAGGATGAGAAGAAGGGCCTCGTCTATGCCGTCAGGATCACGCTGCAGCAGCCGGCCATCGTCATCGACGGCAGATTGGTGCCGCTGTCGGCCGGCATGGCCGTGCGCGCGGAAATCCGTACGGGCACGCGACGGGTGATCGAATACGTGCTCTCGCCGCTGGTGCAGCACCAGAAGGAGGCGCTGCATGAACGCTAGATGCCGCGCCGCCTTGTTGGCCGCCGCCTTGCTGGGAGCCTTGCCCGCGCAGGCGCAACAGCCGATGGAGTTCAATACCGCGCCATGTCCGTCCAGCTGGGAGGCCGAGGTACCATTGAGCGTGCCGCTGAGCTTGCCGGCGGCCGTCGACCTGGCCCTGTGCCGCAACGCGCAGGTGCACGGCGCCTGGGCCGGCATCCGGCTGCAGGCGGCCGGCGTGGGCGAGGCGAGGGCCGCCTATCTGCCCACCCTGAATGGCAGCCTGAGCCGCGTGCATGACCGCACGGCCTATCCCGGCGCCAGAACGGCTTCCAGCAGCTTGGACAGCAATACGGGTTCGCTCAGCCTGTCCTGGCGTCTGTTCGACTTTGGTGGCCGCGCGGCGGGCCAGCGTTCGGCCCAGGCCTTGCTCGATGCGGCCCTGGCCAACCGCGACGCCGTGCTGCAAAAGACCCTGGCGGCGACGGTCAGCGCGTATTTCGACGCGCAGACGGCGCGCGCCAGCGTGCAGATGCGGCAGGCGTACGAGGCGCTGGCTCGGGAAACGGTGCAGGCGACGCAGCGGCGCGCGCAGCGGGGCCTGGGCTCGCACAGCGACACCCTGCAGGCGACGAGCGCGCTAGCCAAGGCGGCCCTGGGCGCCAGCCGCGCCGACGGCGACGAGCGCAAGGCCCGCGCCGTGCTGGTGTACACGCTGGGCTTGCCGGCCGACACGGCGGTGCTCGTGGACGACGACGGGGATGGCGCAGGGGCGGGCTTGAACGGGGGCTTGCGCGACGACTTGAGCGCCTGGCTGGCGCTGGCCAGGGAACGGCATCCGGCCATCGTGGCGGCGCAGGCGCAGCTGGCGGCCGCGCGCGAGCGGGTGGCCGTGGCCCGTTCGGAAGGCCGGCCCAGCATCGACCTGACGGCGAATCTGTACCAGAACGGCCGCCCCAACCAGGGCTTGTCGCCCGCTTCCACGCGCGAAACGCTGGTGGGCATCTCGCTCAACATCCCCCTGTTCGACGGTTTTGCGCGCCACTACAAGGTGCGCGGCGCGCAGGCGCAGGCCGAGCAAAGGGAAGCGGAGGCGCAGGAAGTACAGCAGCAGACCCTGATGGACCTGGTCAGGACGCATGCGGAGGCGAGCACGGCCCTGGCCAACCTGGCCGCGGCGCAGACGTGGCTGGACGCGGCGCAGGACGCGCTGGCCAGCGTGCAGCGCAAGTTCGTCCTGGGCGCGGCGGACATCCTGGAAATGCTCAATACGCAGTCGGCGCTGCTGGAAGCGCAGCAGGAACGCATTCGTTGCCAGGCGGAATGGCGCTCGGCCCGGCTGCGCCTGCTGGCCAGCGCCGGCATGCTGGGACGCGCCGATATCGCGCAAGACGGGGGCGCAAGCGGCGGCACAGGCGGCGGCAAATTGCGCGCCTCGACGGCGCGATAGTGACTATGATGGAGCACTGGCCTTCCCGCACAGGGAAGGTGTTTCTACTTCGGCCAAGGGAGACATCATGCACAGCGTACAAAAGATTACCCCATGTTTATGGTTCAACGGCAACGCCGAGGCGGCGGCCCGGTTTTATACGGGCATCTTTCCCAATTCAAAGATCGGCCAGATCCTGCGCTACGGCGAAGAGGGCAGGGAAATCCACGGCCAGGAGCCGGGCAGCGTGCTGACGGTGGCCTTCGAGCTGGACGGCCAGACGTTCACGGGCTTGAATGGCGGCCCTTTGTTCCAGTTTTCCGAGGCGATCTCGTTCCAGGTCAACTGCGAAACCCAGGACGAGGTCGACCATTACTGGCGCCTGCTGTCCGAAGGGGGGCCGCCGGAAGCGCAGCAATGCAGCTGGCTCAAGGATCAGTTCGGCGTGTCCTGGCAAATCGTGCCCACCCTCATGATCAAGCTGCTGACCGATCCCGATCCCGTCAAGGCCGGACGGGTGATGAAGGCCATGATGGGCATGAAAAAGATCGACATTGACGAGATCAAGCGGGCGTACGCCGGTTAGAAGCTGGCCCGCAAGGTCAGCTGCGCGTTGCGCGGGTCGCCATAGTAGCCGCTGCCGTACAGGCCATAGCCACTGTAGTAACGCTTGTCGAAGACATTATTGATATTCAGCACGGCGCTGAGCCCCTTGCCGAACTCGTAGCGCGCCATCAGTCCCGCCACGCCAAAGCTGCCTTCGTCGGCGCGCGCCGGCACGTCGCCCGTCAGGACGGTGTGGTAATAGGTCCGGCCTTGCCAGTTGATATTGCCGCCCACGCTCAAGCGGCGCCAGTCGCCGCCCAGGCGGTAGCTGGTCGCCAGCTTGACGCTGCGTTCGGGGCGCGTCGTATCGATGCGCTGGCCATCCTTGTCGCGCGGGCGGCTGAACGTCGCGCCCGCCTGCACTTGCCAGCCCGGCAACAACTGGCCCGCCACTTCCAGCTCCACGCCGCGCGTGGTGGTGCCGTCGATGGGCCGGTAGACTTCCCGTTCGTTGGCGTCCGTGCCCACGTAATCGGCCAGGTTGTCTTGCTGGATGTGAAAGATGGCCACGCTGGCGTTCAGCTTGCGCTCGAAAAACTCGCCCTTGATGCCGCTTTCCCAGGATTTCCCCGTGGTGGGCGGCAGCGCCCTGGCATTCGCGTCGCTGACCGATTGCGGCTCGAAGATGCTGGCATAGCTGAGATACGCGGAATACGTGCCGTTCAAGTCGTAGACGGCGCCCGCATACGGCACCAGCCGGTGTTTTTCCTTCGCGTCGTCGCGGCCCGTGCCGCCCCAGCCGTAGATCAGGGCGCCCGTGCGCTCGTAGCTGTTCAGGCGGCTGCCGACGATCAGCGACAGGTCATCGGCCGGCTTGAAGCGGGCCGCGCCGTACGCCGCATACTCCTTGAAGCTGTATTTTTGCGTCAGGCTGACGGCCATGCTCGCCGGCAGCGGCACGTTGTTGTTCCAGTGGCGGTAATCGATTTCCACATTGCCGCCGCCATACGCCAGGTAGTCGGACGTGCGGTGACTGGCGTTGACGCCCAGCACCAGTTCATGCTGGCGGCCCAGCCACTGGAATGGTCCCGTCGCATATGCATCGAGCGAATTGCTGTCGATGACATAGGTTTTCGCGCCGCGCTGCACGGTGGCCAGGCCCGTGGCCGGGTTTGGATACGGTCCCCAGCTGATGATGTTCGCCTGCAACTGGTCCGTATCGCCTTTCCAGTGGCTCGCTTCCGCCTTGACTTGCCAGCCGTTGTCGAACAGGTGCTCGGCGGCGGCGAACACGCGCGTGCTGGCGCTGCCCGCGTCCGTCCAGCGCGCGGCGGGGTTGAAGGCGCGCGCGAACCGCGTGCGGCTGCCATCGGCGTAAAACAGGGGATTCTGGCCGAACGACGACCCCTTCGAATCGATTTTCTGGTAATCGATGCCGGCCAGCACGCGCGTGCGCGGCGTCACATCGGCCTCGATGACGCCGTACACCACGCTCTTGTCCTGCTGGTAATAGTCGATGTAGGAGCCGTGCTGCTGGTGCGCGGCCACCAGGCGCGCGCGCACGGAACCGTCCGCATTCAAGGGGCCGGAGACATCGGCTTCCGCGCGGTAGCGGTCCCAGCTGCCGATGCCCGCCTGCGCATACGCCTGGAACTGGCGCGTGGGTTTCTTGCGCACCAGGTTGACGGCGCCGGCCGGGCTGCCGGCGCCGCTCATCAGGCCATTCGCGCCGCGCACCACTTCCACCCGGTCGTAGATGGCCATGTCGCGGATGCCCAGGCCGTTCGAATTGGTGCTGAAATCGAAGGTGGGCACGCCGTCATACTGGAAGCTGTTCAGGCTGAAGCCGCGCGCATAGTAGTTATAGCGCTCCGTATCGTCGTGCGAAACGGTCACGCCCGGCGTCTGCTGCAGCACGTCGGCCAGGCTCAGGACGCCCTGGTCATCCATCTGCTGGCGCGTGATGACGGTCAGCGATTGCGGCGTTTCGCGCGGCGACAGGGTAAAACGCGTGGCCGTGCCGGCCAGCGCCGCCGCATAGGCGCCGCTGCCTTCCGTTTCCAGCGCCGGCTCGCCGCCGGCCGTGACCGTGATTTCGGCCAGTTGCTGCGCGCCATCGGCCGCCGCGTTCGCCGACCTGGGCAGGGGGCGCAGGACGAAATCGTTGGGCGCCAGCCGCAGCGCCGCCAGGCCGCTGCCGGCCAGCAGCGCATCGAGGCCGGCCGCCGCGCTGTAATTGCCGGCCAGGCCGGCCGTGCGCAAGCCGCGCACCTCGGCCGCCTGGTAGGTGAGCGTCAGGCCCGCCTTGCGCGCCAGCTGTTCCAGCGCCGCATCGAGCGGGCCGGCGGCGATCTGCAGGGTGTACGTGGCGCTGGCGCTGCTGGCCTGCGGCGGATTGTGCTGGGCCAGGACGGGCGGCGCGCCGAGCAGCAGCAGGGCGCTGGCGACGGCGCCGGCCAGGCGGGAACGGGCTGGAAATCGCGCGGGAAGCGGGGGGAATGGCTGGGGGCGGGGCAGGAAAGAGTGGTTCATAATCGCTATCAAGTTGGGGGGTATCAAGCTGTATGCCGTGCGGCCAGCCCGATCCCCTCATCTTTTTTACGCTTTTTTCAGCGTGACCCAGAAGCGCGTGCGGTACACGGCCACGATGGGCTGCGTCTGCAGCAGCACGCGCAGGGCCCGCTCGGGGTCGTCCAGCTGGAAGACGCCGGAGACGGGCAAGCTGGCGATATCGGCGTCGCACAGCAGCAAGCCGTGCCGGTGGCGCGCCAGTTCGGTCACCAGCTGGCCCAGGGGCATGTCGCGCGCGGCAATCACGCCGTCGAGCCAGGCGGCCGGATCGTCATGGACCGGCTCGCGCCAGGTGCGCGCGCCATCCGTCACGACGCTGTCGCCGGCGCGCACCAGCACGGGACTGGCCACGCCTGTACCTGCCTGCAGCTGCACCGCGTGTTCCTGTACGGCAAGGCGCGTCAGCATGCCGTCGGCGCCGCCGAGACGGCGCACCGTGAAGCGCGTGCCCAGCGCCAGCATGCGCGCTTCGCCCGTGTCGACGAGAAACGGCCGGCGCTGCGGGTCGGCTTGCGTGGTGACGGCCAGCTCGCCATGCAGCAAGGTCAGCAGCCGTTGCTTGCCGTCAAAGCGCAGCCTGACGGCCGTTCCCGCATTCAGGTGCAGCAAGCTGCCGTCCGGCAGGCGCGCGGCCAGGCGTTGCCCCGTGCCCGTGCGATAGTCGGCCTGCGTGTCGATGGCGAACCAGGCGGCCGTGCCGGCAAAGCCGATGCCGGCCAGCACTTTCAAGGCCTGGCGGCGCTGGCGGCGGCGCGCCAGGCTGGCGTCGAGGGTGGCGCGGCTCGCTTCCGGCGGCAAGCCCGAGAATTGATGGCCGATGGCGGCCAGGCGCTGCCACGCCTGTTCGTGGCCGGGATCGGCATCGCGCCAGCGCTGCAGCGACTGCAGGGCGTCCGGCGTGGCGCCGTGCATCTGCAGGCGCACGGCCCAGGCGATCGCTTGTTCGACGGGGTCATCCTGCAAGGCGGCCGTCACTGGAAATACACGCGGTAGCAGGCGCGCCAGGCGCTGGCCAGGTCGCGCTCGACGGTGGCCAGCGAGACTTCGAGCCTGGCGGCGATGGCGGGACCCGTCAAGCCGTCCAGCTGGGCCAGCAAAAAGGCCTGCCTGGCGCGCGGCTTGAGGGCATCGAGCGCCGTATCGAGGCGCACCAGGGTGTCGATGATCAGCAACCGCGTTTCGGGCGACGGCGCCGTCTGTTCGGGCAGGGCGGCCAGCGCCTGCAGGTAGGCGTATTCCACGTCGCGGCGCCGGTAATGGTCGATCACCAGGCCTTGCGCGATGCGCGTCAGGTAGGCGCGCGGTTCGCGCAGGGCCGGCTGCGGCCGTTCGCGCCGCTGCAGCAGGCGCAGGAAGGTGTCGTGCGCCACGTCGGCCGCATCGGCGCCGCAGCCCAGCTTATGCCGCAGCCAGCCCTGCAGCCAGCCGTGGTGGGCGCGGTACAGGGTGGCAAGGTCGGGCGGTGCGGCAGGGTTCATGGCGGCTGGGACGATGGTCGGCGATAGTTAATTGAGAATCATTCTCAATTATTGCATTGACTGCGGGCGCTGGCAAGTGCCGCCGCCAGCGCCTGCACGGTTGGCGCACCCTGTCCAAGCGGGCCGGCATTTGTTATAGTCCCAGCCATCTTTCCATCCGCCTACAGACCCTGCCATGACCACTAGCACCACCAGCAGCACCATCGCGCCCCGCACCTTCGGCACACCGCTGTCGCCCACCGCCATCAAAGTCATGCTGCTCGGTTCCGGTGAGCTGGGCAAGGAAGTGATCATCTCGCTGCAGCGCCTGGGCGTGGAAGTGATCGCCGTCGACCGCTATCCGGACGCGCCGGGCCATCCGGTGGCGCACCGCTCGCACGTGATCGACATGAGCGACGGCGTGGCGCTGGCCGCCTTGATAGCCCTGGAAAAGCCGGATCTGATCGTGCCGGAAATCGAAGCCATCGCCACCGATACCCTGGCGGCGCTGGAAGCGGCCGGGCAAATCACGTGCATTCCGAACGCGCGCGCGGCCGTGCTGACGATGAACCGCGAAGGCATCCGCACCCTGGCCGCCGAAACCCTGGGCGTGGCGACGTCGCCGTACCGCTTCGCCAGCAGCCTGCAGGAGTTGCAGGATGCCTGCCGGGAAATCGGCTTCCCGTGCGTGGTGAAACCCGTGATGTCGTCGTCGGGCAAGGGCCAGTCCAAGCTCGATGGCGCCGCCGAGGTGGACGCGGCGTGGGCGTATGCGGCCAGCGGCAGCCGGGTCGATACGGGCCGGGTCATCGTCGAGGGTTTCATCGACTTCGATTACGAAATCACCCTGCTGACGGTGCGCGCCGTGGGTGCTTCGGGGCAGGTCGAGACGCAGTTTTGCGAGCCGATCGGCCACCTGCAGGTGCACGGCGACTACGTGGAATCGTGGCAGCCGGCCCGCATGGCGCCGCTGGCCCTCGAACGCGCGCGCGAGATCGCGCGCAAGGTGACGGACAACCTGGGCGGCCTGGGCCTGTTCGGCGTGGAGCTGTTCGTCAAGGATGACATGGTGTGGTTCTCGGAAGTGAGCCCCCGTCCGCACGACACGGGCATGGTCACCATGGCCAGCCAGGTGCAGAGCGAATTCGAGCTGCACGCGAAAGCCATCCTCGGCTTGCCCGTCAACGTGGCGCTGCGTTCGCCCGGCGCCTCGGCCGTCATCTACGGCCAGCTGGAAGCGAAAGGCATCGCCTTCGAAGGCGTGGCCGACGCCTTGAGCGTGCCGGGCGCGGACTTGCGCCTGTTCGGCAAGCCGGAATCGTTCGCCCGCCGCCGCATGGGCGTGGCGCTGGCCACGGCCGACGACATCGACACGGCCCGCGCGCGCGCCGTGCTGGCCGCGTCCAAGGTCAAGCCGGTGGCGCCGTAAGCGTGTTGGCCGATACAACAGTCATCAACATGGAAGCCGGCGCATGACGGAACTCGATCATTATCTCGCGCAGCACTATCTGGACGAGAGGCAGCTGGCGGCCGCCGCCGCCATGACCATGGAAGAAATCGACGCCCTGATCCAGGCCCGCCTGGTTCCCGCGCCGGCATACGTGGTCGATGCCAGTGGCAATCTGTGCTCGTTCGTCTTTGGCGCCATGGCGGCGCCCGGGTCCAGGGCCGGCCGCTATTTTCCGCCATCCCAGCTGGCCTGGATCGCCGTGGCGCGTGAAGCTGTTGCCGGCGATGCGGAAACGGCGCAAGCGCGCCTGCAGGCGCAATTTGCGTCGCGTTACGGGGCCGCGCTGGCGACCCTGAACCTGACGACCTGGCGCCTGCGCGACAGTTTCGACGACAGGGGCGCGCCGATCGCGGAGGGCTTGCGCGCCCGCACCGACAGCGCCTGGACGTATTTCTTGAACGGCACGTTTTCCCTGTGCGTGGCCAATCCCATGTCCGAGGCGCACATCGCCTGGAAGGAAGTGTTGCAGGAAAAGCTCGCGCAGCAAAGCGGGAATGGCAGCAAGACGCTGTTCTCGCTAGCGCAGGCGCAGCAGATGCATGCGCTGATCGATGCCTATGCCACGGCCGCCATGCCTTTTTCGCCCATCGAATACGCCTTGAGCAGCCGCAAGCGCCTGGTCGAGGATTTGCGGGCGAACCTCCGCGTGAGCGACGCGCAGGAGACGCCCGCATGACGGCATCAGCGACGCACGGCCTGCCGCAGGCCGATGCGGGCGGCGACGACGTCAAGCGCAAGCTGCGCGGCCACATCGCGCGGCGCAACCTGGCCGGCGCCGCCAACGACTGCAAGTGGAACGCGTTGCTGGCCTTCATGCGCGGGCAGCCCGATTGGGCGCCGTCTTACCGCTACGGCTCCGTCACCGGCTACGTGTCGCGCTGGGATACGGAATGGGATTACCACCCGCCGTTCCCGTTCATGGGCGTGGAATGGTTCGACATCAGCCTGTACTCGGAAGAACACGTGGGCATGCTGCTGCCCAAGAAAATCATCGACCATGGCGTGTGGATCGTGCCGGAACTGGCACGCATCGGCTTCGATTTCGAGGTGCGCGACCGGGTGGCGCGCATCTGGGGTTATCTGCCCCGCAATTACCAAGACTTTCCACCTGCCGACTAATTCAAGAGTATTCCCATGTCTCAAAACGAACACGATATTCCCCAGGTAGCGCAACCGGACGACGCCGTCGTCGGCAAGGAAGCGGGCGCGCGGATGCTGGCTGCGGCCTGCGCCGCGCGCGACGCGTTTTACGCCACCCTGGGCACTGTAGATGCCGACGTGCTAGCGCCCCTCGTCAATCCCGCCTTCATGGGAGGCCCGCGCTGGCCATCGTTGCGCCAGGCGTGGCGCGTGATCCGCCGCGCCGAGTCGATCATTCTCGCCAGCGATGGCTTGAGCGATCCGTTCGAGGATGACGACGACGTGTTCGTCCCGCGCGGCCACCTGCTGGAAGTGTGCATCGAAGCGCCGCTGTCCGCCTTCGACGACCAGGAAGTGGCGCAATCGTGGCTGTTCGACGTGATTTACCAGGTCAGCCAGAACGTGGCCGACCACGGTTCCATCGATTTGCTGGTGCAGCGCCACGGCAGCGTGTCGATGGTGCTGGACGTGCAGGATGCGCCCAAGGGACTGGAAGACGAAAACGAACAGGTGGGCGTGCTGCTGGCCCAGGGCGTGGCCACCATTCCCCCATCCTTCGACACGCCGTACGGCGAAGTGATGCTGCTCACCGCCACCGTGCTGCAGCCGGCGGAACTGGCGCACATCGGCAATGCCGCCGACAAGGCGCAGTCGCGGCGCGACCTGGCCGCCGCGCTGGCCGCGTCGCCGACCGGACATGCGAGCGTGGCCGGGCGGCCCGCCGTCATTCCCCGCTAGGCTGTTCGACCGGCGGCACGGCCGGTTCTGTCGCTGCCGTCGCTGCTTCCTTGGCTTCCATGACGGCCGGCGGCGGTTCTTTCCACTTGCCCGCCGCCTTCAGCTTGTTCTTCAGGCCCGGCAAGGGAAAGCCCAGCGCGTAGGCTTTTTGCGCGTGCGCGCTGGCCTTGTCGTACTCCTTCTTTTTCACGTACATCAAGCCCAGGTTGTACTGGATGGTGGCCTGGTCGGGCGCCAGGCGGCTGGCAGCGTCCAGCTGTTCCAGCGCCGCCGCGTCCTGTCCCGTGGCCAGCAGGTAGCTGCCATACACCATGCGCGCCGTCACGTCGTGCGGCGCGAAGGCGATCGCCCGTTCGAAGTAGCAGTTGACCGTGTAGCGGGCGCCGACGGGTTGCGCGCTTTTCAGCCGCAAGCCGAGTTTTGCCATCGACGCCAGCGCCCGGTGGTGATTCGGGAAGTGCTCGAGCGTGTAGCTGATGTCGCCGCCCAGGCTGGTCGTCATGCCTTGCGTGAGCGTTTCCACGGCGCGCGAAAAATGGAATTTCTCGACCACGGACAGGCCGGAACGGTCTTCCTCGCTCGTGTAGTCGCCGCCCGGCGTGTGTTTGACGTAGGGCGGGCATTCGGCCGCGCCGGCATGGGCGCAGCAGGCGGCGAGGGTGCAGGCAAGCAGGCGATGCTTCATGTCGGGCTCCTGTGACTGACCTGGTCCAGCAAGGCGGCCAGGGCGTTGCTGCGGGCTTGCCGCGATTGCAGGGCGATGGCGGCGGGGCTGGCCAGCGGCGCCTGGCCTTGGCGCGCCAGTTCCAGGAAGCGCAGCAGGGCGCGCGCGCAATCGCCGCTGGCGGCCAGCTGGCCGATGGTGTCGATGCCGCAGTGGCGCAGCTTGGCCGCGCTGTCGCCCGCCGCGTCGGTCAGCGCGAGGATGGGCCGGCGGCAGCGCAGGTATTCATACAGCTTGGCGGGAATCTGCCCGTTGCAATTGGCCGCCTGCAGCAGCAGCAAGCCGTCCGCGGCCTGCATTTCCTGCAGCGCCGCGCCGTGCGGTTGCAAGGGTTCCAGGCGCACCAGGTCGAGGATGGCGTATTTCGCCAGCAGGCCCGCCAGCCACGCATCGTGGCCCGTGGCGCGCAGCACCAGCTGGAAATTGCGCGCATGCAGCACGCCGTCGCGGCGCAGCCGGGCCAGGGCCTCGAACAGCGCTTGCGGATCGCGCTCGGACGGGTAGATCACGCCGCTGTGCAGCAGCAGGAAGCGGCCGCGCCGGCCCGCGCGCTCATGGCCGCCGTCATGCGCATAACCGTCTTCATCGTAACCGTTCTCGATCAGGTGGAAACGCTCGCGCGCCACCTGCGCCAGGCGCCGCTGGTGCGCCGCGATGGCGCCCGGCGTGGTGCAGACGATGGCCGCGCTGCGCGCCGCGATGCGCTGTTCGATCCACGCATGCATGCGGTGCAGGCGCGGCTCGGGCGGATACGGCGCCTGCGGGTCGCTGTCGTCCAGCATCGGGTCGCGCTGGTCGGCGATCCACGGCAGGCCGCTGAGTTTTTGCAGGGTCAGCGCGATCAAATGCGCCGTGGCGATCGGGTATGTCGACCAGATGGCGTCGGGACGGTAGGCGCGGATCATGCGCAGGCCGGCCGGCACGGCGCTCAGCCACCAGGAACTCCAGCGGTCTGGCAGCGCCAGGCAGCGCGGATAGCGCCCAGCGACGGCGAAATGGCGCGCCGCGTCCAGCGCCAGGGTGCGCCGCACGGTGGCTTGCGTGGCGGCCTGCGCCAGCTGCGTATCGCCCCGTTGCGCATACGCGCTGGCGCTGGGGCTGAGCACGAGCGGCTGCCAGCCGCAGTCGGGCAAATGGCGCGCAAAGCCCAGGGTGCGCAGGATGCCGCTGCCGCCGGCCAGCGGCGGAAAATGGTAGGCGACCATCAGCACCCGTTTCGGTCGGGCCGTTACCATGACTGCAGCCACCGTGCGCACAGCTGTTCGACCGCGCCGCGCCAGGCGGCGCTGGCAAACGTGTGGTTGGCGCCGTCGACCTGCGCCTGCGTCCATTGCGCGCGGGCGGCCACGGCGCGCCACGCCGCGTCGCCATCGAGCAGCGCTTGCCACTCGCGCGCGCCCAGGTCGTCGCCGCTGATGATCAGCAAGACCTTGCCCTGGAATTGCGCCAGCGCCCGCAGCAGGGCCGGTGCGGGCGCGTCGTCTTCCCCCGTTGGCGCTGCCCGCGTGGCGGCCGCCACCTGGCGCAGCGACGCCAGGCTGGCGCCCAGCCGCAATCCGCCTTTGGCCAGCTTGCGCCAGAAATCGCCTTGCAGCAGGCGCGCCAAATAGTAATGGCGCAAGGTGGCGCGCGCCAGGCCGGCGCTGCTGCGCACCCACGGGTTGAGCAAGACCAGCGCCTTGACGCGCGCGTCGCGCGGCGCATGGCAGGCGGCGGCCGTGGCGCCGTCGCACAAGCCCCACAGCGCCACTTCGCGCAAGGCCGGCACGGCGTCGAAGAATTGCGCCAGCGCCCCGGCGATGTCGGGACCGGCGGCGCGGTAATCGCGCGCGCCGCCCTCGCTGTCGCCCATGCCGCGCAAGTCGAAGCGCAGCACGGGCCAGCCTTGCGCGGCCAGCGCGCGCGCCAGCAAGACGAACTGGCGGTGGCTGCCGATCCGGTACTGCGGCCCGCCCGTGACGATCAGGACGCCGCGCGGGCCAGGCGCGTCGGGCAGGCTGAGGATGCCGGCCAGGCGCGCCTGCGCCTCCTCGTCTTCGGCTGCGCTGCGAAAGCGCAGGGCCAGTTCGCGCACGGCGTGCGCCGCGGGGTGCTGCCGGCTGTCGTCGCGCTTCATGGCGGGGACCTTTCCTCGTCGAGCCAGTCGCGGCACAGTTCCCGCGTGGCGTACAGCAGTTGCGGGCACGCGAGCAGCTCGCCGCTGTGCCAGAACGGGCCGTCATCGAAGCTGGCCACGTGCACGGCGGCGCCGCGTTTGCGCCATTGCCGCGCCAGCAGCGGCGGCGACCAGGCGTCCTTTTGCTCCGCCGCGCGGTAATCGAGCCAGTAGACGGGCACGCAAGGCAGCAGCGTCGACGCGTTGACACCGTCGATGGCCTGCGCCAGTTCGGGCGCCAGCAGGTAGCCGGCCACTTCCACAGGTTCATCTTCCGCCAGCGCGGCGCGCGCCTGGCCGGGCGCTTCCTGCGAGGCCCCGGCCAGCATGTGGGACGCCAGGCGCAGGCGCAGGAAGCGGTCGATGCTGCGCCGCCCGTCGAGTTCCGGTTGCCACAGCAGCAAGCGCGCCAGGGGCAGCGGCGCGCGGCTGGCGAAATCGAGGGCCAGCAGGGCGCCCAGGCGCAAGCCCCATACGCTCAACGGGCCGTCGACGCGCTGCGCCAGCCACGCGCAAGCCAGGTGCAGGTCGTTGTGCCAGATGTCCCAGCGCGCTTCGCCAAAGTCGCCGCTGCTGTCGCCGCAGCCGAACAGGTCGATCTGCAGCACGCTGTAGCCGGCCGCGGCGAAGGCGCGCGCCTGCGCGGCGGCCACGTGGCGGCTCTTGTTCAGCTCTTCCGCGAACGGATGCACGTAGAGGATGCCGCCGCGCGCGGCCTGGCCCGGCGGCGGCAGGTGCAGCAGGCAGTAGCGCTGGCCGCCGCTGGCGGGCAGGAAGAAGGGCAGCAGCGGCAGGGCGTCGAGGGCGGCGCGGTTCATGCTCGCAGCTTTGCAAACACGAAATCGTGCAGGGTGCCCACGGTGGCGAAGTGGCGCGCATGGATGTCGTCGTCGGCGACCGCGATGCCGAAATGGTCTTCCAGCGCGGCGATCACGCCGATCACGGCCATCGAGTCGAGTTCCGGCACGCTGCCCAGCAGCGGCGTGTGGGCTTCCAGCACGCGCCCGTTCAAGCCCAGCGTCGTGTCGAGGATGTGCTTTACTGCTTCAAGATGCGGCATGTCAGCTCCAGGGAAGGGTAGTGCGGCAGGGAAGACGTATCGAAGGCCAGGCAGGGAATATCGTCGGGACGGCGCGACAGGTGCAGATACGGCGGCAGGCTGGCGGCCATCGCTTGCCAGCGCCCGCAGCGAAGAAAGGTGGCAGTGCCCAGCGCGTGCGTGCCCAGGCGCGCATGGGCGCCCAGCGAGGCGCGGTTGAAGCGCGAGATGCGGCTGCACGTCCAGCGCACGCCCTGCGCGTGCAGCACGGCGTTGGCTTCTTCCCACAGGCGCGCGAAGACGAGGCCGCCGCGCCGTTCGGGGTGCACCCACACGTCCAGGTCCCACGACGACTGCTGCGACGCCAGCGCATAGCGGGCGCGCACCTCGTCTTCCTGGCAGCCGTGGCGCAGCAGCCAGATCCAGCCCAGCATGCCCGACGCGTCGCGCGCCACCAGGCATTGCGCGCCTTGCCGGTAGCGCTCGCGCAACGCGCCGGGCCGGCGCTCTGGACCGGGCGGCAAGTCCGCTTCCGCCAGGCAGGGCGTCACCTTGATCGACTGGCCGCGCCCGCGGCACAGCGAGCCGGGCGCCACGGCCTGCGCGACGAATTGATAGCGGTACAGGGTGAAGCGTCCGCCCGGCGCCATCGCCAGCAAGCGCGCCACGGCCAGCCAGGCGCTGTCGCGCCAGCCCAGTTGATCGAGGCTGGCGGCCAGTCGTTGCAGCAGGGGAAATTGCGGGGACAGGGCCATGGCGGTAATGGATGGGGCGGCTATGCAGCCAACGCTGTCCATTAGAGCGCAGCGGCCAGCGGCGGTCTTGCGCCGGCTCAAGCTGTGTTGCTGAAACTGTTAATTGATCAAAATCAAGACCGCTGTGGCCGTTTGTCTGAATCATAGGGGAATGCATGGCAATCATGGCAACCCGGGGATGACACGATGGCGACACTGATACACGATCTGATCTTTGAAACGGCGCAGCGCGCGCCGCAGGCGCCGGCCCTGTCGTGGCAGGGAGAAGAAATGCACTATGCCGCGCTGGCGCAATCCGTGCGCAAGGCGGCCTGCACCCTGCTGGCCCTGGGCTTGCAGCGTGGCGCGCGCGTGGCCGTGTACCTGGAAAAACGCCCGGAAAACGTCAGCGCCATGTTTGGCGCGGCGGCGGCCGGCGGCGTGTTCGTGCCCGTCAACCCGCTGCTCAGGCCGGAGCAGGTGGCGTATATCCTGGCCGATTGCAACGTGGATATCCTCGTCACGTCGCGCGAACGCCTGGCGCAGCTGGGCCCTGCGCTGGCCGGCTGCCCGGACTTGCGCACGGTGCTGCTGACGGGCGAAGCGCTGCCGGAATCGCGCCTGGGCAAGGTGCGCGTGCTGGCGTGGACCGTCGTTTCCGCAAATGTGCCCGCCAACGTGCCCGCCGGCGCGTCCGCGCCCCGGCCGCATGCGGCGATCGACGCGGACATGGCCGCCATTCTATATACCTCGGGCAGCACGGGGCGGCCGAAAGGCGTGGTGCTGTCGCACCGCAACATGCTGGCGGGCGCGCTCAGCGTGTCGGGCTATTTGCGCAATACGCCGCAAGACCGCATCCTGTGCGTCTTGCCGCTCAGTTTTGATTACGGCCTGAGCCAGCTGACGACGGCGTTTGCCAGCGGCGCCTGCGCCGTGCTGATGAATTATCTGCTGCTGCGCGATATCGTCGAAGCCGTGGAGCAGGAAGCCATCACGGGACTGGCCGCCGTGCCGCCCCTGTGGGTGCAGCTGTCGCAGCTGAGCTGGCCCTTGTCCACGCCCTTGCGCTACATCACCAATTCGGGCGGCGTGATGCAGCGCGCCACGCTCGACCGGCTGCGCCAGTCGCTGCCGCGCGTGCAGGTGTACCTGATGTATGGCTTGACGGAAGCGTTCCGCTCCACCTATCTGGCGCCGGAACAGCTGGAGCGGCGCCCCGATTCCATCGGGCAAGCGATCCCCAACGCGGAAGTGCTGGTGCTGCGCCCGGACGGCAGCGCGTGCGACACGGACGAGCCGGGCGAACTCGTGCACCGCGGCGCGCTGGTGGCGCTCGGCTACTGGAACGATGCGGCGCGCACGGCCGAGCGCTTCAAGCCGCTGCCGCCCCAGACGAGCGGCCTGGTGCTGCCGGAACTGGCCGTCTGGTCTGGCGACACGGTGCGCCGCGATGCGGACGGCTACCTGTATTTCGTGGGCCGCAGCGATGACATGATCAAGACCTCCGGCTACCGGGTCAGCCCGGCCGAGATCGAGGAAGTCGTGTATGCGAGCGGACTGGTGGGCGAGGCGGCCGCGCTGGGCTTGCCCCATGCCGTGCTGGGCCAGGCCATCGCCTTGCTCGTCACGCCCGCGCCGGGCGTCGTCTTGCTGCGCGACAGCGTGCTGGCCGCCTGCCGCGCGCGCCTGCCCAGCTATATGGTGCCGCTGTGGGTGGATATCCGCGACGGCGTGTTGCCGCGCAATCCGAACGGCAAGATCGACCGCCCCTTGCTGGCCAGGGAACTGGCGCATGCATATGCGGTCCAATCAGGAGATGCGGCATGAAGGACTTGATACGCTCGAACAATACGGAATTGCCATCGCACCAACCGCTGCGCCAGTTCGCAGTGGAAAACGACATGCTGCAGATCGGCGGTGTTTCCCTGCGCCGGCTGGCCCAGCGGGTGGGCAGCACGCCGTTCTATGCCTATGAGCGGGCGCACATCGCGCGGCGCGTGGCGGATTTGCGCGCCGCCTTGCCCGCCGGCGTGCACGTGCATTACGCCATGAAGGCCAACCCCATGCCGGCCGTGGTGCAGTCGCTGGCGGGGCTGGTCGACGGCATCGACGTGGCGTCCGGCGGCGAACTGGCCACCGCGCTCGATACGCCCATGCCGGCCGAACGCATCAGTTTTGCGGGACCGGGCAAGAGCGATGGGGAACTGGCGCGGGCCGTGGCCGCTGGCGTGCTGGTCAACGTGGAATCGGGCGCCCAGCTGGAACGCCTGGCGCTGGCCAGCGAACGGCTGGGCCTGACTGCCAGGGTGGCCGTGCGCGTGAATCCCGATTTCGCCTTGCGCCGCACGGGCATGCGCATGGGCGGCGGGGCGCAGCCGTTCGGCGTCGATGCGGCCCTGGTGCCGGCGCTGCTGGGCCGCATCGGCCAGTTGGGACTGGATTTTCACGGCTTCCACCTGTACGCGGGTTCGCAAAGCCTGTCGGCGCCAGCCTTGGCCGAGGCGCAGGCGCTCAGCGTGCAACTGGCCCTGCAACTGGCCGACAGCGCGCCGTCGCCCTTGCGCACCCTGAATATCGGCGGCGGCTTCGGCGTGCCGTATTTTCCCGGCGACCTGGCGCTGGACCTGGCGCCCGTGGCCGAAGGCTTGCAGCGGCAGCTCGCCATCCTGGCCCAGGAAGCGCCCGGCGCGCGCCTGAACCTGGAACTGGGCCGCTATCTGGTGGCCGAGGCGGGCGTGTATGTGTGCAAGGTGCTTGAGCGCAAGGTGTCGCATGGACAGGTATTTCTCGTGACGGATGGCGGCTTGCACCATCACCTGGCCGCGTCCGGCAATTTTGGCCAGCTGATCCGCAAGAATTATCCGGTCGCCATCGGCAACCGGCTGCTGGGCGGGCCGCGCGAAGTGGCGTCCGTCGTGGGGCCGCTGTGCACGCCGCTGGACTTGCTGGCCGATCAAATGGAGATGGCGCGCGCCGAGGAAGGCGACCTGGTGGTGGTGTTCCAGTCGGGCGCGTACGGCTTGACGGCCAGCCCGACGGCCTTTCTCGGCCATCCGCTGCCGGCCGAGGTGCTCGTATGAGCGGCCTGTGCGGTTGGCTGGCCGCGCCTGGCGCGGTGGCGCACGGCACGGCGTCCGATGGCGCCGCACCCAACGCGCCCAGCGCGGCCACGGCGCTGGCAAGCATGGCGGCGCCCCTGTCGCGTTTCGATGGCGCGCCGCTGGCCAGCAGCTTGAGCGAAGTGGGCGGCGTGGCCGTGGCCGCCATCGACGGCAGCCGCCATGTGTATCAGCAAGATGGCTTGCAAGTGGCCCTGTGGGGCCGGCCCGAGCTCGACGGTTCGGCCGACGACGTGGCGTGCCGCCTCGCTTCCCTGTGGCTGAGCCGGGGCGTGGCGGCTTGCGCCAGCCTGTCCGGACCCTTCGCGCTGGCCATCCTCGACGCCTTTTCCGGCTCGGCTTTGCTGGCCGTGGACCGCGCCGGCATGCATCCGCTCAGCTATGCGAGCAATGCGCAAGGCCTGTTCTTTGCCTCCTCGGCGGACGCTTTGCTGGCCCATCCGTCCGTGCGGGGCGCGCTCGATCCGCAGGCCCTGTATCACTACCTGTACTTCCACATGGTGCCGGGCCCGGCCACGGCTTACCTGGGCCAGCAGCGCCTGCTGCCCGGCGAATACCTGCATATGCGGGGCGGCAAGCAATGCAAGGGCAGCTATTGGCAGCTGGCCTTCCAGGAGCCGGCGGCGCGCACGCGGGCCACCTTCGCCAGCAACAAGCAGGAATTCCTGCGCCTGCTGCGACTGGCCGTGGAAAGCAGCCTGGGGGCGGATGGGGCGGACACGGGGGCGTTTCTCAGCGGGGGCACGGACAGTTCCACCCTGGCCGCCATCATGGGGCAGGTGACGGGCCGGCCTGCGCGCACGTATTCCATCGGTTTCGACTTTCCCGGCTATGACGAAATGGCGTATGCGCGCCTGGCGGCCAGCCATGCGGGCAGCCTGCACCACGAACGCTATGTGACGCCAGGCGACGTGCTGGCCGCCATCCCCGCCATGGCGGCCATTTTCGACCAGCCTTTCGGCAATGCCTCGGCCATTCCAGCTTACTATTGCGCGCAGATGGCGCGCGAGGATGGCGTGACGCGCTTGCTGGGCGGCGACGGCGGCGATGAACTGTTTGGCGGCAATGCGCGCTATGCGCACCAGGCCCTGCTGTCGCAGTACGAGCGCTTGCCCGTCATCTTGCGCCAGGCCATCATCGAACCGCTGCTGTTCCGTGAACAGACAGGCAAACCGTGGAGGCTGGGCGACAAGGCGCGCCGCTACATCGAGCAAGCCAGCTTGCCGTTGCCGGCCCGCCTCGACGGCTACAACTTGCTGCTGCGCCATGGTTACCGCACGGTGCTGGAAGCGGGCTTCATCGACACCATCGACCCCGGCATGGCGCCTGGCTGCGTGAATGGCGCGTATTGGGAGCGGCAAGGCCAGGGCTTGAGCCAGATCAATGAGCTGCTGGCCCTGGACATGCGCTTCACCCTGGCCGACAACGACTTGTTCAAGGTGCGCAAGGCGTGCGAACTGGCCGGCGTGGAAGCGGCGTTTCCCTTCCTGCACGATGCGATGGTGGCGTTTGCCGCGCGCCTGGCGCCGCGGGACAAGCTCGACGGACAAAATTTGCGGCCGTTCTTCAAGCGGGCGCTGGCCGAGATCTTGCCGCCGGCCATCGTGCGCAAGAAAAAGCACGGCTTCGGCCTGCCGTTCGGCCAGTGGCTGCACAGCCACGTGCCGCTGCGCGAGTTTGCCTTCGACAACCTGACCCAGCTGCGCGGGCGCGGCATCGTGCGGCCCGCCTTCATCGACGATCTGCAAGGGCGCTTGCTGGCGGAACACCCGGCCTATCACGGCACCATGGTGTGGCTGCTGCTGATGCTGGAACAGTGGCTCAGCCAGCATCCGGGCGCGCTGGGTGCGCTTGCCGGCGGTTTTGCCGCATGCGCCACAGAAACGCCAGCCGTCCTCGATCCCACGGCGTAAAGCGGGGCAGCTGCAGCAGGTCCAGATCCGCGCCGGGGCGCGCAACGCCCCAGTCCGTCGCGACGGCCGCCTGGAAACCGAGGCGCTTGACCATCGCCACGTGCGGCGCGCCATAATCGCGCCCGGCCTTGCCGTTCGGATAGGCAAACAGGGTGACGGGCGCCTGGACCAGGCTTTCCAGCTGCTGCTTGCCATTCGCGATGTCCAGCTGCGCTGCCCGCTCCGCCAGGGTCGATAGAATCGGATGGCTGGCCGTGTGCCCGCCCAGCGTCATGCCGGCCCCGTGCAGCTGGCGCAGTTGCGCCGTGCTCAGCATGGCTGGCGCGCTTGCCTGGGCGCCCGCCTGGCGGCGGATCTGCATGGCCAGCCGCTGGCGCTGCGCAAAGGGCAGGTATTTGAGCCGGCCCAGCAAGGTGGCGACGGCCGCCTGCCGCTGCGCCAGGGTGGCGACGGGGAAAGTCCCCAATTCCTGTGCGCGCAAGTCCAGCACGGCGCCTGGCGCCTGGCGCACGGCGTCGATCACCGTGTCGTTCCACATCTGTCCCCCGTCCAGGTAGCCCGTGGCGATAAAGAACGTGGCATGCAAGCCGTGGCGCAGCAGCAGCGGCAGGGCGATTTGCGCATTGTCCGCATAGCCGTCGTCGAAGGTGATGCAGGCGGCGCGCGGCGGCAGGCTGCCATCCTGCAGGCGCCGCACGGCGTCGCCCAGCGGCAGCGGCGTATAGAAACGCTTTATCAGGCGCAACTGACGCTGGAACAGGGCCGCATCGACTTCGCCGGGAAACAGCGGGTCGGGCCGCGCCAGCACGCGGTGGTAGATCAGGATGGACAAGGCGGCCGTCATGGCTGCTCCGCGATGGCGGTGCGGCGCTTGGCCTGGCGCAATGTCGGGGCCGGCGCCTGCTGTTCGACGACGATGCGCGTGGCGATCAGGGCGGCCATCAGGTAGTAGGGCATGTCGAAATACAGCAGGCTGAGGAAGGCGCCGCCCACGGCAAAGCCGATCAGGCTGGCCTGGCTCATGGTGGCCAGGCCGTGCGCCCAGCGCAATTCCGGCTTGCCCCGCGTGCGGCGGATGATGGCGGCCGCCGTGCGCCAGGTGGCGATGCCCAGCGCCAAGTAAATCAGCAAGCCGATAAAGCCGTGTTCGCCAAGCGCCTGGAAGTAGATGCTGTGCGCCGCGTGCACATCCATGGGGTTCGGCGCATAGCGGGCGAAGACGGCGGCGTCGGAGACGTCGAAGCCGCCGCCGGAAAAGCGGTCGCGCGCCAGGTTCCAGGCCATGCGCCACGCATTCAGGCGGCCCATGGCGGATTCGTCGTCCTGGTAGGTATTGATGGTGTCCATGCGTTCGGCCCAGCGCTCGGGCATGAAGGCCAGCAACAGCGGCGTGACCGCGGCGAGCAGCGCGCCCAGCACCAGCTTGCGGTCGCTTTTCAGCCACATGAACAGGCCCATGGCGGCAATGGCCAGCAAGCCGCCGCGCGAATACGAGCCCAGCGCGGCGAGGGCCGACAGCAGCATGGCCCCGGACAAGCCGTGGCGCAGCCAGCGCCGGTCCGTGTTTTGCTGCAAGTAATACATGAGGGGGATGGTGATGATCAGGGCCAGGGCCAGCGCGTTGTTGTCGCCGATAAACGTGTCTTCCGGCCCCCACACCCGTTCCGTGCCGCCGCTGCGGATGGTAAAGACGCCGCCTTTCACGCCGTAATAGCCGATCGAGCCCACCAGCACCCAGACCAGGCGCACGATGTCGCGCCGCGAGCGTATCACCATCATCACGACAAAGCTCATCAGCATGATCTTCATGACCTTGTTCCACTGCACCCACGACGACTGGGGCAGCAGGGCGAACGGCGCCGTCACGTTCATCCACGCGACGAACAGCAGCAGCAGCACGCTGACGGGGGTCAGCGGCAGGTTCTTCGGTTCGCGCGTCATGAGCAGACCCAGCAGGGTGGCGATGGCGATGATGAAGGCGAACGGCATGTGGGTGGCGAAACCCCAGCCCTGCGTGTGCGGGTTCATGACGCTGACCCAGACCCACATCAGGCCGCCGATGGCCGGCGCCTTCAGGATGAAGGGCAGCGAACCCAGGATGATGACGGTGATCAATATGTCGCGCATGAAGGGGGACGCTCCTGGTGTTGCCCGGCTTGTCAAGGTCTTGATGCCTGTCAACGGGCTGTCTGGCAGGCTCAGTACACTGGTTCAATACCGCCCGGCGTTGTTGAAACTGCCAATCAGTTTTGTCATGGTAAGACCAAGGAGGCATGTCCTTGTTGACCGTTCTCATGGCGACCTACAATGGCGCCGGCACCTTGCCCCAGGTATTGCGCGCCTACATGGGCTTGCAGTCGCCCAGGGGCGGCTGGCGCCTGGTCATCGCCGACAATGGCAGCACCGACGCCACGGCCCGGGTGATCGCCGACTTTCGCGGCCGCTTGCCCTTGAGCTATATCTACGTGGCGCGGCGGGGACGCAGTCCCGCTCTGAACGGCGCCGTCGAACACGCCCTGCGCCAAGGGGGGGATGGCGGCGAGCTGTTCGTGTTTGGCGACGACGACGCCATGCCCGCATCCGACTGGCTGTGCCGCCTGCACGACAGCGCGCGCGCCCACCCCGGCTACGCCCTGTTCGGCGGCGCCATCGTGCCCGCCTGGCGCGAGCAACCGGAGGCGTGGCTGCTGCGCCTGACGCCCGTCGGCTTGACGTGGGGCATCACCAGCGCCGACTTGCGCGACGCCCCCATCTATCCTGGCCTCGTCTGGGGCGCCAACATGGCGATACGCCGCCGCATCTTCGAGGCGGGCGCCCGTTATGACGAAAGCATCGGCCCGCAGGGCGCCAATTACGCCATGGGCAGCGAAACCCGGCTCAACCTGGAGATGCATGCGGCCGGCAACCCTTCCTGGTTCTGTCCGCGGGCGCAAGTGGCGCACATCATCCGTGCCCCGCAAGTGCGGCGCGCCTGGATACTGCGCCGCGCCATGCTGTTCGGCCGGGGCCAATGCCGGCTGGCGACCTTCGCCCCCAGCGTGGAGTTGCTCGGCGTGCCGCGCTGGATGCTGGGCAGATACGTGCGCGATACCCTTGGCGCCGTGCGGGCCTGGCTGCGGCGCGACCACGCCGACCTGTTCCTGCGCCAGTGGGAACGGGCCTGGCTGCGCGGTTTCTTCCACGAAGCGTGGCGGGGACGGCGCAAACGCTTGCCGCGCATCGTCATCAGCAGTTATTCGGGCGAGCTGGGCGGCATGGAACTGCGCATGGCGCAAGAGGCGAAGATGCTGGGCGCGAACGGTTATGACAGCGTGCTGGCCCTGCGGCGCTTTCCCGGTTTCAGCCAGTGGGCGCAAGGCTTGCGCGCGCAGCAGCTGCAGGTGCGCGTGTATGAGCCGCCCTTGTTTCTCGAACACTGGGCCTGGCGGCGCTGGAACTGGCTGCGCGCCAGGGTCACGGGCGCGTGGCGGCTGCGGCGGCTGCGGCCCGACATCGTCCACGTGGCGTTTTGCTGGACCAGCTATGGCGCTTCCATCCTGTGGCTGGCCCGGCAATGCCGCTTGCCGGCCGTGATCAGCGTGCACAATGCGTTTCCTTTGGAACCGTTCAGCGACTGGCAGCGGCCCCGGCTGCAGGAAGCGTTTCGCGCCGTCAAGGGCGTGTATGCCGTGTCGGCCTCGTCCATGCAGCATTTCCTCGACCTGTACCGCGACATGCTGGCGCCGGACACGCGGCTGGCCGTGATTCCCAACGGCGTCGATACGGAAACGTTCATCGTCTCGCCGGAACGGAGAGTACTGGCGCGCCAGCAGCTGGGGCTGCCGCCGGACGCGCTCGTGCTCGGCTGCGTGGCGCGGCTTTCCGCACAGAAGCGCCCGCAAGCGCTGCTGGCCCTGTTCACCCGCCTGGCACCGCAGTTTCCCAATTTATATTTAGTACTCGTGGGCACGGGGCCGCTGGACGCCATGCTGCGGCTGCAGGCGCAACAGACGGGCTTGCAGGACAGAGTCGTGTTTGCCGGTTTCCAGCAGCGCGTCGAATGGCTGATGCCCGCCTTCGACCTGCATGTGTTGCTGAGTAAAAATGAGGGTTTCGGCATCGCCACCATCGAAGCGATGGCGTGCGGCGTGCCGGCCGTGGGGACGGATGTGCCGGGCACCCACGATATCCTGCACGACAGCGCCGGCGGCTTGCTGCTGCCGCTGGACGATGAGCACGCCGCCTGCGCGGCCGTGGCGCAACTGCTGATGGATGCGCCACGGCGCGCCCGCATGGGACGGCTGGCCCGCGAAGAAACCGTGCAGCGCTATTCGATGCCGCGCCTGGAGCGCCAGCTGCGCCAATTCTATGCCGGCCTCGTGTAGGCGCCGGTCACGGGGATGAACGCCACCCGCCATTCGTTTTTCTTTTCCTTCGCCGAAAAATACACGGTGCTGCTGCTGGGCATCATCGCCACCATGGTGCTGTCCCGCCTGCTGACGCCGGCCGAAGTGGGCGTGTATTCGCTGGGCGCCGTGCTGGTGGCGCTGGCGCAAGTGGTGCGCGACTTTGGCGTGGGGCAATACCTGATCCAGGAAAAGCAGCTCGATACGGTGAAATTGCGGGCCGCGCTGGCCACCAGCCTGCTCGTCGCCTGGCTGCTGGCCGGTGTGGTGCTGCTGGCCAGCGCGCCGCTCGCGCAATTCTATGGCGAACCCCGGCTGACCCTCGTGCTGCGCCTGCTGGCAATCAATTTCCTGTTGATTCCGTTCAGCGCGCTGACCTTGCCGATGTTGCGCCGGCAACTGCGCTTTCGCGCCATCTACGCCATCAACGCGGCCAATAGCGCCGTCAACCTGCTGGTGGCCGTGCTGCTGGCGCTGCAGGGCTGCAGTTACATGAGCATGGTGTGGGCGGCGCTGGCCGGTTCCTGCGCCTCGCTGCTGGTGAGCCTGCTGGTGCGTCCCAAGGAGCTGCCGTGGCTGCCGGGACGACGGGGCATGGGCGCCATCGGCCGTTTCGGCGCGTATGCGACGGGGGGCGGCCTCGTCGACGAGGCGGGCGTGGCGGCACCGGACCTGATCATCGGCAAGCTGATCGGCATTGAAAGCCTGGCCCTGTTCGGCAAGGCGCAAAGCGTGCTCAATATCTTTAACCAGGCCATCACCAGCGCCATTTCTCCCGTCGTGTTTCCCCTGTTCGCGGCGCGTGCCCGCGGGGAAGGGGGGCAGGGCGGGGCGGAACTCGTGTATTTGCGCACGATCAGTTACATGACGGCGCTGGCCTGGCCGTTTTTTCTCTTTCTCGCCTGCATGGCTTTGCCCTTGGTCAAGGTGTTGTATGGCACGCAATGGCTAGGCTGTGTGCCCTTGATCCGCATCATGTGCCTGTCCTCGGCCGTGTATAGCATGTTCAGCATGGCCCGCTACCTGTTCGTGGCGACGGGCCAGCTGCAGGCGCAAGTGCGGCTCGATGCCTGCGCCGGCGGCATCAAGGTGGCGCTGCTGCTGGCCGCGGCGCCGTTCGGCCTGCTGGCCGTGGCCTGGGCCGTGGTGCTCAGCAACGTGCTGCGCAGCTGGCTGAACTACGGCTGTCTGCGGCGCTTGAGCGCCCTGGACTGGCGCATCCTGGCGCGGGCCTTGCGCAAGAGCCTGCTGCTCTGCGGCGTCAGTGGCGTCGCGCCCGTCGCTGCGCTGCTGTGGCTGCCCGTGGAAACGCCGGCCCTGCTGGCGCTGGCGGGCACGGCGCTCGTCACCTTGCTGTGCTGGCTGGCGGGGATTTTCCTGTTGCAGCATGAGCTGGCCGGAGAATTTTTGTTATTGCAACGCAAGCTGGCGGGACGCTGGCTGGCAGTCAAATGGACGAAAGGATGACCATGCGTGTCGGTATCTTGTCCTACCCGATGCTGTTCCAGCGCGACGGCGGCTTGCAGATCCAGGTACGCGAAACCATTGCCGCGCTGAACCGGCTGCCCCAGCTGCCGGCCCGTCCCCTGGCCGTGCAGCTGGTCGACGCCAACCATCAGCGGCTGGCCGATTTCGACGTGCTGCACGTGTTTTCGGCGAGCAATGGTACCTACCGCATCATGGAAATGGCCAGCGAGCAAGGCGTGCCCGTGGTGCTGTCGCCGCTGCTGTCACCGGGCTGGGGCCGGGCCAGCGCCTGGCGCGCGCGGCTGGCCGACCGGCTGGCGGGGCGCCTGACGGAATGGATGGTGCAGACGAGCTATGCGCAGACGCGGCGCGCCCTGCAGCT
This sequence comes from Janthinobacterium sp. SUN176, assembly GCF_030587335.1. NCBI lineage: Bacteria > Pseudomonadati > Pseudomonadota > Betaproteobacteria > Burkholderiales > Oxalobacteraceae > Janthinobacterium > Janthinobacterium sp. SUN176. The sequence continues at coordinate 1,432,360 of NZ_JAPWIA010000001.1, forward strand.
GGCCGACGTGGTGATCGCCCTGGGCGAGGCCGAGCGCGACGCCATCGTGCACGGTTTCGGCATGCCGGCGCAAGCCATCCGCGTATTGCCGAACGGGATCAACCCGCATTTCTTCACGGCCAATGGCGACCTGTTCTTGCGCGAGACGGGCATCGCGGGGCCGTTCGTGCTGATGGTGGGCAGCATTTCGCCGTATAAAAACCAGCTGGGGCTAGCCCAGGCGCTGGCGGGCGCCGGCTTGCCCCTGGTGCTGATCGGCGCCGCGCCGCGCGAACAGCAAGCGTATCTGCAGCAATTGCTGGACTTGCCGCACGTCAGCTGGCTGGGCGCACTCGACCACGCCGACCCGCTGCTGGCCAGCGCCTACCATGCGGCGGCCGTGGCGGCCTTGCCCAGCCAGGGCGAAGTGTTTCCCTTGAGCGTGCTCGAAGCGCTGGCGGCCGGCACGCCCGTCGTCATGACGGCGCAAAGCGCGCTGGACTTGCCCGATTCCGCGTTTGCGCTGCGCAAGGTGCGCTGGGACGATGGCGCCGCGCAGCGCCAGGCCATCCTCGCATTGCTGGCGCTGCCCCCCGGACGCGCCCGCGTGCAAGCGCTGGTGGAACGTTTTACGTGGGAACGGGTGGCGGCGCAGATCGCCGAGTGTTATTACCAGGCGCAGTCGCTGCCGGCCAGGAGGCAACATGCTGTTTAATTCCTTCGCCTTCCTGTTCGGCTATCTGCCCATCGTGCTGGCCGGCTATTTCCTGCTGGACCGCTGGGCCACCGCCGGCGCCTCCGCCAGCTGGCGCCGCCTGGCACCGGCCGCTTGGCTGGCCGGCGCATCGCTGTTCTTCTATGCCTGGTGGGACGTGCGCTATTTGCCGCTGCTGCTGGCATCCATCTGCGTCAATTATGGCGCCGGGCGCCTGATCGGCGCGCGCGCAGGCGCGGCCCGCAAGCGCGTGCTGCTGGCGGCGCTGGCCCTGAACCTGGGCTTGCTCGCCTACTATAAATATGCGAACTTCTTCATCGACAGCGTGAATGCCGTCGCCGGGCTTGCCGGTGCTGGCGCTGGCAGCCTGCCGTGGTCCGGCCTCGACATCATCCTGCCGATCGGCATCTCGTTCTTTACCTTCACGCAGATCGCCTTCCTCGTCGATTGCCACCGGGGCGAGGTGCGCGAATACCGCTTCATCCATTACGTGCTGTTCGTCAGCTACTTTCCGCACCTGATCGCCGGGCCCGTGCTGCACCACCGCGACATGATGCCGCAATTCGCCGACCCGGCCAACGCCCACCCGCGCGCGGCCAATTTCGCCATCGGCCTGTCGATTTTTACGATTGGCCTGGCAAAAAAAGTGCTGATCGCCGACAACCTGTCGCCGCTGGCCATCCCCGTCTTCGCGGCCGGCGCCACGCCCACCCTGATCGAAGCGTGGATCGGCGTGCTGGCCTACACTTTCCAGCTGTACTTCGACTTTTCCGGCTATTCCGACATGGCCATCGGCCTGTCGCGCCTGTTCGGCGTGAAATTGCCGCTGAACTTCAATTCGCCGTACAAGGCGGCCAATATCGCCGACTTTTGGCGCCGCTGGCACATGACCTTGTCGCGTTTCTTGCGCGACTATCTGTATATTCCCCTGGGCGGCAGCCGGCGCGGCGAGGTCATGCGCTACCGCAACCTGATGCTGACCATGCTGCTGGGCGGCCTGTGGCACGGCGCCGGCTGGACTTTCGTCATCTGGGGCGGCTTGCACGGCCTGTACCTGGTGCTGCAGCAGGCGTGGCAGCGCGTGTTCGGCGCGGCGCGGGCGTACCGCTGGCTGCGCTGGTGGCCGATGTGGTGGTCAAGTCTGTTGACCTTTCTTGCCGTCATGCTGGCCTGGATCTTTTTCCGCGCGCCCGACGTGGCCACGGCCTGGGATATCGCGGGCGCGCTGGTGGGCGCGAACGGCGTGAGCCTGCCGCGCGGCCTGGCCAGCCATGGGGTCAGCCTGGCGCAGTGGGGGCTGCATCCCGCGTTCGACGGCATCCGCTGGATCGAACTGGCGGGGCCGGGCTTGCCCGTGCTGCTGGCGGCGATGCTGCTGGCCTTCAAGGCGCCGAATACGCAAGAAATATTCTTTCTCTACGAGCCCGCCATTGAAGGAATCTTTCAGCCGGCAGGGCGCTGGGCCTTCAGCTGGCGCCCCACGCGCCGCTGGAGCGTGGGCTTTGCCGCGCTGTTCATCGCCTGCATCTTCGGCATGAACCGGGTCACCGAATTTCTCTACTTCCAGTTCTGAGCATGGACACCGCCGCCCGCCGCTACCTCACCGGCTTTTTCGCCTGCGTCGGCCTGGTGCTGGGCGCCGTCTCCTTGCTCAATTACCAGGTCGATCCCTATCTGCTGCACCAGTGGGACAGTCCCTTGCTGCAGCGCCCGCGCCAGCTCAATGAAAAGCTCGGCGCCTGGGCCAAGACCTACGCCGTGGCGCGCTACCGTCCCGCCGTCATCTACATCGGCAATTCGCGCACGGAACTGGGCTTGCCGACGGGCGTGCGCGCCTTGTTCGACGGCAAGAGCGTCTTCAACAGCGCCGTGTCCGGCGCCTCGATCGGCGACGCCATCCGCCTGGCCGAGCATGCGGCCAGGGTCAGCCGCGTCGAGACCATGGTGTGGGGCGTCGACGCGCCCACTTTTTCCCTGGACATGGGCGCGGCGCGGGTGGAAGACAGCCTGACGGGCGCCGAGCACGGCTTTTTCGCCCGGCGCGCCCTGGTCAACCTGAAGCGGGGCCTGACCCTGGACATGACGGAAGACAGCGTGCGCATCCTCACGGGCAAGGCCGGCGACGTCTGCCGCTCCAACCTGGCCCTGTACGGGCAGCGCGACGAGACGTGCACCCGCAAGGGCATGCGGCACTGGCTGGGAACGAAGGACGCCATTCCCGTGCGGCTGCAGGAATTCGGCGACGGACTGGGGCCGACGCCGCCCTCGACACTGGCGCTCGACGCCAGCATCGGCAAGCTGTGCCGCAGTGGCCTGCGCTTGCGCCTGTACATCAACCCCACGCACGCGCTGACCTTGTACGCGCTGCACTGGCGCGGCAAGTGGGATGCCATGCAAGCCTGGCAGCGGGGACTGGTGCAGCTCGTCGAGCGCCGCCGCCTGCACGGCTGCGACGTGCGCCTGCATGATTTTTCCGGCTTTAACAGCATCACGACGGAAGCGACCCCGCTCGTCAGCGGCAAGCCCGACATGCATTATTACTGGGAAGTGTCGCACTACCGGGACAACGTGGGCCGTTTGATCCTGGCGCGCCTGTTCGGCGGCGACACGCCGCCGCCGGCCGATTTCGGCGTGGAGCTGACGCAGGCCAACGTCGACGACCACCAGGAGGCCATGCGCGCGGCGCGCGACCGCTATGGCATGGAACACGCGCGCGAGGCGGCCTATGCGCGGCGGGTGCTGGACGGGCCGCTGATCCGGCGCTGAACGCCATTTCTCTACTCATGTTGCTACTTCCCGTGCCGACCATGGATACCACCGCCCGCCGCTACCTCGCCATCTTCTTCGCCTGCGTGCTGGCCGCGCTGGCCCTCGTGTCCGCCGTCAATTACCACGTCGATCCATATCTGTTGCACCAGTGGGACAGCCCGCTGCTGCAGCGATTGCGGCCGACGACCGAAAAGCTCAGCGTGTGGGGCAAGACGTATGCCGTGGCGCGCTACCGGCCGGCCGTCGTCTACATCGGCAATTCGCGCACGGAAATGGGCTTGCCGACGCATCGCGTGCGCACCTTGTTCGCAGGCAAGAGCGTCTTCAACAGCGCCGTGTCGGGCGCCTCCATCGGCGAAGCCATGCGCCTGGCCGAGCATGCGGCCAGGGTCAGCCATGTCGACACCATGGTGTGGGGCATCGACGCTCCCTCGTTCTCGCTGGAACTGGGGTCGGCCGGCGTGGAACCGGGCCTGACGGACCCCGGCCCCGCGTTTTTCGCGCGGCGCGCCTTGCTCAACATCAAGCGCGGCCTGACTGTCGACATGACGCGCGACACCTGGCGCATCCTCAGCGGCAGCTATGACGGCGTGTGCCTGTCCAGCCTGGCCTTGCACGGCCAGCGCGACGAATCCTGCCTCACCAGCCGCAACCGTACCTGGACCGGCACGGCGCGCGCTTTCACGCCGCGCCTGCAGGAATTCAGCGACGGCCTGGGACCCACGGCGCCCGCGCTGCACGCCTTCGATGCAAGCGTGGGGAAACTGTGCCGCGGCGGCACGCGCTTGCGCCTGTACATCAATCCCACGCATGCGCTCACGCTCGACGCCCTGTACTGGCGCGGCAAGTGGGCTGCCATGGAAGCGTGGCAGCGCGACCTGACGAACATGGCCGGACGCTACCGGCGCCAGGGCTGCGACGTGCGCCTGCTGGATTTTTCCGGCTTTAACAGCATCACCAGCGAGCCGATCCCCCAAGTGACGGGCGCGCGCGAGATGCGCTATTACTGGGAAGCGTCGCACTACCGCGACAATGTGGGCCGCTTCATCCTGGCGCGCCTGTTCGGCGGCCCGGCGCCGCCGCCGGCGGACTTCGGCGTGGAACTGACGCAGGCCAGCATCGACGCCCACCAGGCGGCCATGCGCACCGCGCGCGAGCGCTACCACGCGCAGCACGCCGAGGAAACGGCCTACCTGCGCCACGCGCTGACCTTGCCCCGCGAACCCAAATAGGCGGCCGACGGCGCCAGCCGTACGGCGTGGGGCAGGGCGCTTGCGCTATGATAATGTTTTGCCATCCAGCAAGTTCCAGGACTCCCCATGAAAATCGCCTTCTTTGCCAGCCAGCCCTACGACCGCCGTTTCTTCGACGAAGCCTTGCCGGCCCAGCCCGATTCCGCCGGCATCGAACTGGTCTACCACAGCGCCTTGCTGAGCCAGGAAACCGTGGTCCTGGCGCAAGGGGCCGACGCCGTGTGCGTCTTCGTCAACGATGTGCTCGATGCACCCGTGCTGGAAGCCTTGCACGGCTACGGCGTGCGCGCCATCCTGCTGCGCTGCGCCGGCTACAACAATCTCGACCTGGAAGCGGCCAGGCGCCTGGGCCTGTTCGTCGCGCGCGTGCCCGCGTATTCGCCGGAAGCCGTGGCCGAATACACCCTGGCCCTCGTGCAAACCCTGAACCGCCACACGCACCGCGCCTACGCCCGCGTGCGCGAAGGCAATTTCTCGCTGGACGGCTTGCTGGGCTCCACCCTGCACGGTAAAACGGTCGGCATCGTCGGCACGGGCAAAATCGGGCTGGCCACGGCGCGCATTTTCAAGGGTTTCGGCTGCACGGTGCTGGGCCACGACCCGTATCCGGCGCCCGCGTTCGCGGACCTGGGCACGATGGTGGAACTGCCGCGGCTGCTGGCCGAGTCCGACATCGTCTCGCTGCATTGCCCGCTGATGGAGAGCACGCGCCACATGATCAGCGAAGCAACCTTGCCGCTGATGAAGAAGGGCGCCATGCTGGTGAATACGTCGCGTGGCGGCCTGATCGACACGGGCGCCGTCATCGAGGCGCTCAAGTCGCGCCAGCTGGGCTCCCTGGCCATCGACGTGTACGAGCAGGAAAGCAATCTGTTCTTCCAGGACCGCTCGTCCGACATCATCGACGACGACATCTTCCAGCGATTGATGACCTTCCCGAACGTGCTGGTGACGGGCCACCAGGGCTTCTTCACCATGGAAGCGCTGCGCGAGATCGCCGCCATCACGTATCACAACCTGGCGTGCTTCCGCCAGGGCAAGGCGTGCGAAAACAGCGTATTAGCCAGCTGACACCTGTTTTTTAGGCTTGGGCGGCGGCTTGGGTTTCGGCAGCGGCAAGGCGTCCGCCGTGCGCCGCGCCAGCTGGCTCAGCCAGTCGCGCTCGTCCCACAGCCCGCCATCGATGAGGAAATACGGCTTGGCTTGCGGATAGGGCGACGCTTCCTGCAGCGTGCCTTGCGCGCCGATCCAGGCGCGGCCCGCGTCCGTCGGCTTGATGAACAGCTGGTCGTCGGCGACGATGGCGAACATCTTGCCGTCGCAATACAGACCATACTCGCCAAACATTTTTTTCGCGCTGATGCTGCCCGCGCCCGCCAGCTGGTCGAGCAAAAAATCCACCGTGCCTTGCTGTGATGCCATGTCGTCCTCCGTGTGAAAGAACAGTGTAGCGCACTGGCCAGGATGGGCCGCGGCGGCTACACTGTCGCCATTATTTATTTTGCATTAGCTATTTTGCCATGACACCCCAGCATCTTGTTCACCGCGGCATCCGCATCGCCACCCTGGCCGCCGGCGATGCCATCGAATCCCATTGCGCACCGGGCCAGACGGCCATCCGCGAGCAGGGCGACGGCTGGTGGCTGTACTTTGTCGACGAGGATGGCAAGGTCGACGGTTATGACAGCCCGTTCGCCAGCCACGCCGAAGCGCTGTGGGCGGCCAAGGCCGCAGCCGAGTTCAGCGCGCAATGAAGGCCAGTCCCTGGGCTTTCCTGGGCTTGACGCAAGCGCCCGTGCCGGAAGCGGAAAGCGCGGACTACGGCGCCTGCCGCGCCGAGCTGCATGGCAAGCGCCTGGTCTTGCGTGTGGCCAAAACCACGCCGACGAAGATCGGCCAGTTCGTCACCGTCTGGAAGCGCCTCCATCCCGACGCCGACATCGCCCCGCTGGATGAAGCGGACCCCGTCGACATCGTCATCATCGCCGTGGCTGACGACGTTGGCGCGCGGCACGGCTTTTTCATCTTCCCGCGCAGCGAGCTGATCGAGCGCGGCGTGATGTCGCGCGCCGCCCAGGGCGGCAAGCGCGCGCTGCGCGTGTATCCGCCGTGGTGCGCGCCGGAGTCCATCCAGGCGCAGCGCACGCAGCGCTGGCAGGCGGCGTGGTTTGTGACGGCGGGGGAGCAGCAAAGGCTGGAACAGCTGCTCGGGCCGTGATTGTTTCCATTCACCTTAGAATTTATCTGCGCCTTGCCGCTGTGATATAAGGGATTGAGAAATCTCTTTTTATCAGGGTGGTAATAAAATCTTTGCTGAGGTATGGTAATCGTCCGCTGGCGGCCAGGAGCGGGCAGTTGTGTGCGTTTGTTCCCTCCTATAAAGAGACCTTTGCCATCATTGCTCCTACATGCCCACATCACAACTTACTAGATATGCTGGATCACGATGCTTATGAATTGGATGAAAGAGGACTACCAAGTTTCTACTGACGACGGATTGTTACAGCTCGACGTGATATATGAGAATCTCAGCCGCAGCACTTGGGCTCGTGGAATTGACGAGGAGACCGTGGCTAACGCGGTCAAGAATAGTCTCAATTTTGGTCTGTACCATAGAGGCCGGCAGATCGGATATGCCCGGTTAATTACCGATTACGCTACTTTTGCCTACATGGCGGACGTTTTCGTGATTGAAGAATATCGTGGCAAGGGACTTGGTCGCTGGCTTGTCGAGTGCATGCTCAGCTATCCTGGCGTCGACCGCTACCGGCGACTGCTTCTAGCGACTACGACTGCCGATTGGTTGTATGAGAAGCTTGGCTTCTCAACGCCGGAAAATCCCAAATTATTCTTGCAGATTAACCGACCAGCCATCTACGAGAAGTAGACAAGGATCGATGACCGGCAGCCCCACGGTCTTTTACGCGGTCTTTCAATTTCTGGGCCAGCTGGATCAGCTACAAGTCAGGTTGCGACATGGAGTATTCGTTTTTACGCTTGATCATTGCGGCTGGCTTGGCTTGTTCAGTCATGGGCATGGCTGCTATTCAACAGATGCGCCTTGCTCGCCCGCTCCGTAAAGCGACGTACTTTCTGCTGAAATTGGCGGCGTTGATCTGGCTGGTGAGCGGCCCATTTGTCGGAACATTCTACAGTCACGGATTCGATGTGGCGTGGTACATGTTTGGTGCCGCCGTGAGTCTGGCCGGATGTGTCGTTGCCGGCATTGTGCTGCTTGCGTGGGCGGCTTTCACACGGAAAAGGCCAAGTTGAATGTGGAATTTTTTTAAGCGTAAAAATACGCCAGAATTGCCTATCCCGCCTCAGATTGTGGCGCAGGTTGAAGGTGAGACAGGTCAAAACAGGTCTGCAGAAAAAAATAAAATATCCTTCTTGTGCGCTGAAAAAATTCTTGCGTGTTTTGAACATTCCCAGGGACTTCTGACACCTGACAGCGAGAGTGAACTCGACTCGCCGCGGGTACGCCAACAACTCTACAAAATTCTGCTGGAGCGGCCACTCGCGCCATACTCCACGCTAATTCGACAAGTCTTCGAGAAGGAAGTGCAGTATAGAATTGCGCTTTGGGATGGGACAATTAAGGATGATGGTGATTCTTACGAAGGAATTTATCGTTGTGCCTTCTTGCTTTATCGTCTAGGCAGCACAAGCGATATCCATAGCCTTTGGGTAGCAAAGCATATCAATATGGATGTCGGAACATCAATGGGCGTGGAATTTTTTATTGGGGCGGGATTTCAAGCGACAGTTTCATATTTGGCAGAATCGAACTTGCAGGATGCGGATGAAATATCCTCTTACGTAGCTGGCTGGTTCGATCAGGACGATTCAGAAAAATGGCAAAAGCACTGGGAGCTAAGTATGGTGCAGAGTATTTCAAGTACCGGCGATTCGTGAAGGCCCACAACGGCACAGAACCTGCCAACGGCGGCAAGCAGCCGGAATTCGGCACGCCAGCAAACGCGGGCCGCAACTCATCCGGGAAAATGACCGTCCATGACTGATATTTGACGGCCTGTCGCAATCCCGCATGGCGGCAGGGTGCGCTGACGTATCGTCAACGTTTCCTTCCTGGCATCCGTCCATCACCGTTGAAAGAATCGTTTATGCGAGCTCATCCCCTGGCACTGGTCCTTCCCCTGTTGTTTGCAAGTGGCGCCCGGGCGGACGCATTGGACGACATCGTCAAGGCCGAAATGACGATGCGGCAAATCCCCGGACTGTCGCTGGCCATCATCGAGAACGGCAAGATTGTCAGGGCGCAAGGGTACGGTGTCACGGAGAAGGGCGGCAAGACGCCGGTCGGCCCGCACACGCTGTTCCAGGCCGGTTCGGTCAGCAAGCCGGTAGCCGCGCTGGGGGCGCTGCACCTGGTAGAGCAGGGCAAGCTTGGCCTTGACGAAGACGTCAATCCCCGGCTGCTCACGTGGAAGCTGCCGGACAGCGCCCTGACGGCTGAACAGAAGGTGACCTTGCGCAGGCTGCTCAGCCATAACGCGGGGCTGACCGTGCACGGCTTCCCCGGCTACGCCAGCAATGCGCCGCTACCCACCGTGGTCCAGGTGCTGAACGGCGAGCAACCGGCGAATACGGCGCCCATCCGCGTTGATATGGTTCCAGGCAGCAAGGTGCGTTACTCCGGTGGCGGCTATACCGTCATGCAACAAATGGTGGCCGACGTGAGCGGCCAGGCGTATCCCGACTACATGCGCGACGCGGTCCTCACGCCCTTGGGCATGCAGGAGAGCTCCTATGTGCAACCGCCGCCAGCCGAGCGCGCGCGCCTGAATGCCAGCGGCCACCTTGCCGACCGCAGCCTGGTGGCGGGACGCTGGCATGTGTATCCGGAAATGGCGGCGGCCGGTTTATGGACCAACGCGTCGGACCTGGCGCGCTTCGCCATCGGCGTGCAGCAATCGCTGGCGGGCACGTCGAATCCGGTCATCTCGGCAGCCTTGACGCAACAGATGCTGACCCCGCAGATAGAGAACGCGGGCCTGGGCGTCTTCCTGCACGGCAGCGGCAGCGCGCAACGCTTCTCGCACGGCGGGCGTGACGAAGGCTTCGATACCTTGCTGACGGCATTTTCCCGCACGGGCCAGGGCGCCGTGATCATGATTAACGCGAATGACAATTCCCGCATGATGGACCGCCTGACCGACGCCATCGGCCGCGCCTATCGCTGGCCGGATGCCGATTACGCCGTCTTGCGCAAACACCGAGTCATCAAGATCGATGCCAGGGCGCTCAGCCGCTACACGGGCCGCTACGAGTTGGCGAACAACACGATAGGCACCTTCGATATGCAGGGGGGCCGGCTGCGCAGCATTTACGATGGCTTGCCGGACGAAACTTTCGTGCCTGCCGGCGCGCACCGATTCCATTCGACGTCGCGCAATTGCGAACTGGCGTTCGCCGTCGATGCACAAGGCGAGGTGACAGGCGTCGTCGTGACGACCAAGGACAAAGCCAGCACGGCGCCGCGCATCGGCCCGCTGATGCACACCTTGAAAGCGCGCCCCGACCCCAAGCCTGCGCGTACCCGGAGTGTGCAGGCATTGCTGGCCGACATTGCGCGTGGCGGCAGCGCCCTGGCCAATTCGGACTTTGCGACATCTGGCATCAAGAGCAACTTTGGCACGCAGGCGATTGGCGAACTCGCCAATGTGAAGTCGCTGACTTTTTTGCATGAGCAAGCTGTCGCTGGCCGCGCGATCGAACGGCATGGCAGCAAGGTGGACAGCGTCCTTGCCTACCACGTCAGCGGCATCCAGCCGGAGCGCACGCTGCTGGCTTACCTGACGGCGGACGGCTTGTTTGCCGACTTCGATCTGGTGGACGACTGAACGCTGCGGTGGAGCACGGCGTTTCCCTGGAAATAAACAACTGACCGACAATTTCCCATGAAAAATTCCGATACGGACAACAAGACGCTGCTGCCGCTAAAAACAGCGGCGTTTTCTTTCTTGCTGATGGCATCCGCCTTCGTGCATGCCCAGGCTGGCGATCATGCCCATGCGGAAAAGGCCGATGATTACTCCGCCAGGATTGACAAGCTGATACAGGCGACCAGTCCAAGAAGTTTTAATGGCGTCATTCTCATCACGAAAAATGGGCAAACAAAATACTCAAAAGCCCATGGCTATGCGGATTTTGAAAACAGGATACCGTTAAGGCTGGACGATAATTTCAGGATCATGTCGAACAGCAAGCAAATGACGGCCGTGCTGATTTTAAGGGAAGTTGAAAAAGGCAAGATAGACTTGCACAGTCCCGTGAGACGATACTTGCCCGATTTGCCGCAAGCCTGGGCCGATCAAGTGACGGTGCATCAATTGCTCAACTTTTCGGCGGGAATCACTGAAATCGACCGGCCGCTGAGCTTCAAGCCGGGAACGGATTTTCTGTATGGCGTGACAACGTATACCATGCTGGGTCAAATTTTTGAAAAAGTCAGCGGCAAAACGTATATCGAGGCAGCAAATGACTTGTTCAAGGAACTGGGAATGAAAAACAGTTTTTGCTATGAGGAAGATAAGAATAATAAGGTCATCAATGGCTATGTGAACACGGAAAATGTCTTCGCGCTGAAGGCGCATCCCGTGCAGGGAAAAGACTGGATTGGCTTCATCCCGGCCGGCGGTATTGTTTCAAATGCAAAAGATTTGACGATCTGGGATGAAAATCTGCATCGGGGAAGAATGTTAAAACCAGAAACCTATCAGCGGATGACGAGTTACGACATATCCAGCCAGCATGTCGCTTTTGGCGATGGGAAGAACGGTTATGGCTACGGCGTTTATGTGAGCGATACGACGCCCATCAAATATATAGGCCACGCGGGAAAAGGCCTGGGCTTTGCATCGATTAAAGTGTATTTTCCTGAAAAAGATGTCGATGTGGTCGTGTTGGAAAATCAATATAGCGAGGATAGCGGCCTTCATTACTATTTTGAAATAAAAATAAGGGAAATAGTAATGAATAGCAATCTTTTAAGATAGAAGGCCCGATTTGCTTCAGGAATATATGGAAGAACACCGCATCTGCGCGATTTGCAGTTTATGTGGTTCGTCCAGCGCCACTGTTTGCGCCAGCTGTGGCCTCGCTTTCGCCAGCATGGCCCGCTTGTCGCGCCGGATGAAGTCATCGACAATATGGCATGCCAATCAAGATATCGCCTAAAAAAATCCTGCTGTGCCTGCTCATCCTCAGCCCGGCCTGGTATGTCGCCGCATGCTGCGTGTTTTCCAACAGCCGCAAGGCGGCGTTCTATCAAATCCAGACGGGCGATACGCGGCAAGCGGTGCTTGACCGCTTCGGCGCGCCGACGCATGTGGAGCGTGCGGGAGTCTCTTTCAAACAGTATTCCACCACGCCATGCGCCGCGCCTTGCGTCGAGCGGCTGTGGTTCGAGAACCGCCTGAACACGGAACTGGAGGTGTGGTCCTTAGAACTGGACCGGCATGGTCGCGTGGTGGGGAAGAATTATCTGATGTCGTCGTAGGCCGCCTGGCTAGGCGACTTTGCTGAGCACATAGCGGTACTTGCCCGACGCCTCCGCCGCGATTTCGTCGACTTCCTCGATAACGACGTCCACTTGCGCGCCCAGTCTGGCCTGGAAACCGGTGACGATGACGGCGCGGGTGGCGTCGTCCAGGCGCGGCTGGCAGACCAGCAGCACGCGCGTGCGCAGCAGGGTTTCCTGGATGATCTTGAAGCTGCGCACCTGCGGCAGTTCGCGCACGATGTAGACGAGGGCCAGGCCGTGCATGACGGTGCCGTCCATGGCGGTGAGGAAATCCGTGCTGCGCCCTTCGATTTTCTGCAGCAGGGGCAGGCCGCGGCCGCAGGCGCACGGCTGCGTGCCCAGCGCGCCCATGTCGCCCGTGGCGTAGCGGATGAACGGGTAGTCTTGCGTGGCCAGGTGGGTGACGACGATTTCGCCCGTCACTCCCGGCGGCAGCGGCTGGCCCTGGCCATCAAGGATTTCCACGATCAGGTCTTCGGCCGTGATGTGCATGCCGCCGTCCGGGCATTCGTGGGCGATGAAGCCCGCGTCGCGCCCGCCGTAGCCGTTGGCCACGGGGCAGCCGAAGGCGGCGGCGATCTGCGCGCGCTGCTCGTCGTACAGGCGTTCGGCCGTGACGAAAGCCACTTTCACGCCCAGGCCGTCGAGCGGCAGGTCGCGCGCGCCGGCGTGGCTGGCGATGCGGCACAGGGCCGACGGGTAGCCGAACAGCATGCGCGGACGCCAGCGGCGCAGCTGCCGCACGTAGCCGTCGAGGCGGTCGGACGACATGGCAAACGCGGGCAGCAGGGTGGTGCGCAGCAGCGCGTCGCGCAGGCGGCGCACGCGGTCTTGCGCATGCAGCTCGATGGGCGAACCCCACAACACGGCTTCGCGGTCGCCGATGTCGACGCCCCACCAGCGCGTGGCGCGCCACTTGGCGGCGATGTCGTGGCTGACCCTGCGCCGTCCCAGGAAAAACTGCAGCGGCTCGCCGCTGGATCCGCCCGTGGCGAACGGGCGCAAGCCCACGGCGCGGGCGGACTTGAAACTGTCGCGCGCAGCCGCGATGTCGCGCTTGCGCAGCAGCGGCAGGCGCGCCAGATCGGCCAGCTGCCGCACCTGTTCCGGGTCGAAGCCGCTGCGGGCGAACAGGGCGCGGTAATGCGGCACGTGCGCGCCCGCGTGGCGCAGCAGCGCGCGCAGGCGCGCCAGCTGCCACGCTTCCAGCTGCTGCGCGCTCCACCACTGCGAGCGTTCCAGGCGGCGCAGCAGGCGCGCGCTGTGGTGGCCCTTCAACCATTCGTGCAGGGGAAACAGCCAGCGGGCGACGCAGCGCGTGTAGGCGCCGGGGCGCGGCGCGGCGCGGATACGGCGGTAATGGGCGGCCAGCCGGGGCGCGACGCCGGGCCAGCCGAAGGTGGCGGCGTGCGCCAGGCCCGCGTCTGCCATGGCCCGCGCGCGGGGCGGGTCGCGCAGCAGCGCCACGATGGCGTGCGCCATGGCGGCCGGATCGCCGGGCGGCACCAGCAGCGCCGTCACGCCATCGTGCAGCAGGGCGGGGATGCCGCCCACGTTGGTGCTGACGACCGGCACGCCGCAAGCCAGCGCTTCGAGCACGGAATTGGGCATGTTGTCGGCCAGGCTGGGATTGAGGACGATGTCGCTGGCCTGGTACAGGGCCGGCATGGCGGCGTTGTCGACGGGGCCGGCGAAGCGCACGGCATCCTGGACGCCGAGCGACCTGGCCAGGCGCGCCAGCGCCGCGCGCTGCGGCCCGCCGCCTGCCAGCACCAGGCGCGCCGTGGGATAGCGCCGTCGCACGAGGGCGAAGGCGCGCACGGCGCTGGCGTTGTCGTACAGGCCTTCCAGGTGGCGCGCCACGAGGATGCATGGGCCATCGGCCGATGCCGGCGCGCCACGTGCGGCGTGGGTAAAACGCTGCAAGTCCACCACGTTCGGCACGATGTGGGCCGTATGGCCATGGCGCTCGAAGACGCCGGCCAGGTAGGCCGAAGGCACGACGATGGCGCTGGCGCGGCGCAGGCTGAAGGCCACCAGGCGCGGCGAGCGGGCGAAAAAAGCGGCCGCTTCACCCCCCCGGTAATTGAGCAGGGCCGGCTTGCCTTTCAGGCTGGCGATCCACAACGCGGGCGCGGCCTGCAAATGCCAGGACCAGCCGGAATTGGCCATGATGTGGAACAGGTCGACCGTATTGGCGGCGCGCCACAGGCGCCACAGGTGCACGGGCAGGCGCAGCGCGGCGCGCAGGTAGCGGATGCGCGCCAGCCAGGGCGGCAGCAGGGGGCCGTTGACGGCCAGCAGCTGCACTTGCGCGCCATCGTCGCGCAGCATGCGCGCCAGTTGCGCCGTCTGATTCGCCATGCCGCCGGCCGGCGGCGGCAGCGGGCCGACCAGCGCGATGCGCAGGCCCGTGAAGATCATGGCATCGCTCCCGCCGCCACGCGTGCCGCGGCCGCGCGCGCATACACGGGCGCATAGCGGCCCACGCTGGCGTCCCAGCTTCGCTCCGTCTCGACGAAGGCGCGCGCCTGGCGCCGCAGCGCCGGCCAGCTGGCAGGCGCCAGCAGCAGGGCCAGTATGGCGTGCGCCAGCGCGTCGGCGTCGCCGGCGCGAAACAGCATGCCCGTCTTGCCATGCTGGAGCAGTTCGCGGTGGCCGCCCACGTCGGACGCCACCACGAGGCGGCCCTGGGCCATCGCCTCGAGCGGTTTCAAGGGCGTCACCAGCTCCGTCAGGCGCATCGGCAGGCGCGGGTACACGCAGATGTCGATCAACTGATAATACGTGGCCACCTGCGCATGCGGCACCCTGCCGGCGAAGACCACGGCGTGGGCGATGCCCAGCTGGGCCGCCAGTGCGTGCAGCGCCGCTTCCTGCGGGCCGCCGCCGGCCAGCAGCAGCCGCAATGCCGGCTGCGCCGCCAGCAGGCGCGGCATGGCGCGCAGCAGCAGGTCCAGTCCCTCGTAGGCGTAAAACGAGCCGATGAAGCCGATCGTCAGGTGGCCATGCAGGCCCAGCTTGTGCGCCAGCCAGTGGTCTTCGGCGGCGGTGGCGCTGAAGGCGGCCGCATCGACGGCGTTCGGGATGACGGTGATTTTATGCGCGGGCACGCCGCGCGCGCACAGTTCGCGCCGCAAGCCGTCGCAGATGGTGGTGACGGCGTCGGCGCGGCGCAGCGCGTAGGTTTCCAGTGCCCGCGTGAGGCGGTAGCGCAGGCCGCCGGGCCGGCTGCTGCCATGGTCGGCGGCCGCGTCTTCCCAGAAGGCGCGCACTTCATATACGACGGGGATGCCCAGCGCGCGGCCCGCGTTGAGGGCGGCGATGGCGTTCAGGGCGGGCGAATGCGCGTGCAGGATGTCGGGCTTGAGCCGCCGCGCCAGCCGGCGCAGGCGCACGGCCAGGCCGGTGATGACGGCCACCTGCCGCAGCACGGGCAGGCGCGCCCACCAGCGCGCATCGGGCGCCGTGCGGTAAAAATGCCAGCCGTCGACCAGCTGTTGCGCGCCATCCGTCGGCCCCTGCTTGGCACTGGTGAGCTGCATCGTGTGCCAGCCCAGCGCGCGCTGCTGCCGCAGGATGGCCAGGGTGCGGAAGGTGTAGCCGCTGTGCAGGGGCAGCGAGTGGTCGAGGATGTGCAGGATGCGCATGGATCTACTCCATTGCCATGGCCGGCGCGGGCGCCGGCGTCTTGGGTGCACCTGCCGGCAGCACCTGGCGCAGGAAGGCCTCGAACATCAGCAGCGCCCACAGGGGCGCGCTGTAGTCGCGCCGGCCGCTCGCATGCTGTTCCAGCAGCAGGCGCACGTAATCCATGTCGAACAGGCCGCACTGCGCCAGGGTGGGACCCAGCAGCCGCTGTTGCAGGCGCTGGCGCAACGGGCCGCGCAGCCAGTCGGCCAGCGGCACGGAAAAACCCATCTTCTGGCGGTACAGCAGGGCGTCGGGCAGCAGCGGGCGCAAGGCTTTTTTCAGCAGGTACTTGCCTACGCCGCGCCGCAGCTTCAATTGCGGCGGCAGGCCGGACATCCACGCCACCAGTTCATGGTCGAGCAGGGGCGAGCGCACTTCCAGCGCATGCGCCATGCTGGCCCGGTCGACTTTGGTCAGGATGTCGCCGGGCAGGTAGGTCTTCAAGTCCAGGTACTGCACCTGTGACAGCGGGTCTTGCGCGGGACTGGCCAGCGCGTGGCGGCGCAGCACTTCCACGGCGCGGTAGCCGTGCAGGCTGCGCCGCAGCTCGGGACTGAACAGGCGCGCGCGCATGGCGTCGCCCAGCAGGCTGACGCCGTGAAAATACGCGTCCGTCGTGTCGCGCGCCAGGCCTTCGAACGTGGTCTTGGCGCGCAGGAAGCGGGGCGCCCAGTCGGCCTTCGGGTACCACCGCCCCAGGGTGCCGAACAGCGACTGGCGCAAGCCGGCCGGCAGCAGCGGGTCCATGGCCTTGCGCACCTTTTCCTCGCGCGTGTGCAGGCGGTAGCGCCGGTAGCCGGCCAGGCTTTCATCGCCGCCGTCGCCCGACAGGGCCACCGTGACGCGCTGGCGCGCCAGCTGGCAGACGCGGTAGGTGGGCATGGCGGAACTGTCGGCGAACGGTTCGTCGTACAGGTTGGCCAGCAGGTCGATCAGTTCGAAGTCGTCTTGCTCGACCTGGCGCGCGTGGTGCGCCGTGGCGTAGCGGCGCGCCACCAGGTCGGCGTAGCGCGCCTCGTTGTACGCCGGGTCGCCGAACGAGATGGAGCAGGTGTTGACGGGCGTGCTGCTGGCCCCCGCCATCAGCGCCACGACGGCGCTCGAATCGACGCCGCCCGACAGGAAGGCGCCCAGCGGCACTTCGGCCACCATGCGGATGCGCACGGCTTCGCGCAGGCGCGCCAGCAATTCGTCGGCCGCCTGCGCTTCGCTGGCGGGCGGGTTCGGCGTGAACGGGACGTCCCAGTACGGCTGCGACGCGGGCAGCGGCTGGCCGGCGCGAATCGACAGGGTATGCCCGGGCGGCAGCTTGCGCGCGTGCTGGAAGATGCTGCGCGGCTCGGGCACGTAGCCGTAGGCGAAATACTCTTCCACGGCCAGCGGGTCGAGCGCGCGCGGCATGGCCGGATGCGCGAGCAGGGCCTTGAGTTCGGAGCCGAACAGCAGGGTGCCGTCGTCCGCCTCGCCGTAGTACAGGGGTTTCACGCCCAGGCGGTCGCGCGCCAGGAACAGCAGGTGGCGCCGGCGGTCCCACAGGGCGAAGGCGAACATGCCGCGCAGGCGCTGCACGCATTGCTCTCCCCATTGTTCCCAGGCGTGGACGATGACTTCCGTGTCGCTGCTGGTGCGGAACGGGTGGCCGAACTGGCGCAGTTCCGCCATCAGGCTGCGATAGTTATAGATTTCGCCATTGAAGACGATGGCGATGCTGCGGTCGGCGTTGAACAGCGGCTGCTGGCCGCTGGCCAGGTCGATCACGGACAGGCGCCGGTGCGCCAGGCCCAGTCCCGGCTCGCGGTGCAATCCCCCTTCGTCCGGCCCCCGGTGGCGCAGGCTGTGGTTCATGCGCGCCAGCAGCAGCACGTCGATGTCGCGCTGGCCCTGCAAATCAAAGATGCCGCTGATGCCGCACATGGGAGGCCTTTCAGGGAGTGGTGGACAGGGGGGAGGGCTGGCGCGCGCCCGTCAGGCGGTCGTACACGGCCAGGTAGGCGCCGGCCATGGCGGGCAGGCTGTGCTCGGCCAGCACCTGGCGCCGCCCGCGCGCGCCGTGGCGCGGCCCCAGTTCGGGCATGCTGTAATAGTCGAGCATGGCGTCGGCCAGCATTTCGGGCGATCCGGGCGGCACCAGGGTGCCGCTCCAGCCCGACTGCACCAGTTCCGCATTGCCGCCCACCTGCGTGGCGACGATGGGCAGCCCCGTCGCCATCGCTTCGAGGATGGTGTTCGAGCTGCCTTCGGCCAGCGACGGCAGCACGAACAGATCCATGGCGCGCAGCAGCTGCGCCACGTCGTCGCGCGCGCCGGGCAGCCAGGCCAGGTGCGCCACGCCGGACTGGCGCAGCAAGTCCAGGCACGCCTGGCGGCACGGCCCGTCGCCGACGATGATCAGGCGCAGGCGCGCGCGGGCGCCCGGCTGCGCCAGCAACAGCAAAAAGGCGTGCACCAGCGAGGCGTGGTCCTTGACGGCCGCCATGCGGCCCACGCTGCCGATGACGAAGGCGCCATTGCACAGGAAGCCGGGCGGGCCCACGGCGGCCGGCGGGCCCAGGCGCGGATGGAATTGCACGCTGTCGACGCCATTGCCGATGTGCGACACCTGCGCGGGCGCGGCGCCGATGGCGTCCACCAGCCATTGCCCCAGGTCGGCGCTGACGGCGATGAAGTGCTGCACCAGCGGCAGCATGCATTTGCGCAGCAGCCGGTACTTGCGGCGGGTGCCGTGCAAGTCGCTCATGTCGCGCCCGTGTTCGCCATGCACGCGCAGGCGCACGCCGGCCAGGCAGGCCAGCAATTGCGCTTCGAGGCAGCCCAGGTTGCGCGTGTGCACCAGCGTCGGGCGCAGCTGTTTCAGCACGCGGTACAGGTGCAGATAGTGGCGCCAATCCTTGCCCTCGCGCTTGTCCAGGCTGATGATGTCGACACCGGGCGTGGTCAGGCGCTGGCGAAACGCGGTGGCGTTCTTCAGGCAGATGATGGCGTGCCGGTAGCGTTCCGGCGGCAAATGGTTGATCAGGTTCACCAGGCCGTTTTCCAGCCCGCCCACGTCGAGCTGGTGGATCACGTGCACGATCAGCGGGGCCGTGCTGGCCGCCGGCGCGCGGCCCGTCTCGGTGTCAAGGGCCATGCGGCAACTCCTGCAAGCGTTGTTCGATGACGGGCAGCGCCGCCCGCAGGAAGGCTTGCAGGTGCGCGCGCGGCGGCGGCGCCAGCTCGTCGTAGGCGGCAAAGACGATGAGGTCGGCGCCATCCTGGCGCCTGCCCAGCAGCTTGGCTTGCGCCAGCAGCAGTTTCACCAGCAGGGGCCGGGCCGTGACGACGCCGCCCTGGCGGTAGACGCGCCACACCAGCAGGCGCTCGCCGCCGTGGGCAAGCACGCTTTCGCGCACGTCCAGGGCGCCGCCGGGCAAGCCGACCTGCCGCACGCGCTGCGCCAGGGCCGTCCAGCGCGCGCCGTAGGGCGACGATAGATGCGTCAGCAATTCGGCATCGCGCACCTGGCGCGCATACCAGCGCAGTTGCAGCCCGACCGGCGCGCCGTCGCCATCCTGGCGCGCATACGTGGCGGCAAACAGCGCGGGCTTGCCCGCATACGGCGCTTGCCAGTCGATATTCCCCGCTGCCGCATCGTGCAGGCGGCGCCAGGCGGGCGGATCGGGCAAGGCCAGCACGATGGCGGGCAGCGCGGCGCCGTCGTCGCGGTGGCTGGCCAGCGCCAATGCGGGCCACAGGGCCGCCAGCAGCAGGCAGGCGGCGCTGGCGCGTACGACGGCGCGCAGGCTGGCCGCGCCGGTGCCTAGGCGTACGGGTTGAGCTGGCGGCACGGCGCGCGCCAGCGGCAGTTCGCGCCAGCGCGCGGCCAGCCAGAACAGCAGCAGCGCCACCAGGCCGAAGAACAGCCAGCCGTAGATCAGGTGGTCGACGCCCACGGCCAGGCGCATGTTGCTCAGGTGGCCCAGCATCACGATCATATAGGCGCGCACGCCATTGGCGAGGATGGGCACGAGCAACGCGGCGGCCATGACGGCCAGGCGCCGGCGCGTGCTGTGGAAGTTGACGTGGGCGAACAGGGCGCCCAGGGCCAGCGCGGCGATCAGGTAGCGCAAGCCGCTGCACGCTTCCACCACCGACCAGTTGCCCGTGGGCAGGGAAAAATTGCTGCCATCGCGGAATACGGGCACGCCCGTCCATTGCAGCGCGGTGACGGTGAAGGCGGCCGTGAAGTCGATCAGCGGTTCGAGGAAGACTTCGCCAAACGGCACGGCGAGGAACAGGTACGCGAGGGGAAAGGCCAGCAGGCGCACGGCCGGCCAGCCGAGGATGGCCAGCACGCAGGCGGGCAGCATGGCCGTGGCCGCATATTGTTCCACCACGGGCACGTTGGCGGCGTCGGCCAGCAGCCAGGCCAGGCCCAGCGCGCCCAGCAGCAGCAAGCCCGGCCGCGACGGCTGGGGCGCCAGCGCGGCCAGGCGCGCGCGCCGGCGCCAGGCCAGCCAGCAACTGATGGGCACGATCAAGAAGCCGTGCGCGAAGGTCTGCGAGCGCGACCACAATTCCAGCATCGACCAGAAGGTGGCGTGGTACAGCAGCACGACGGCGGCCAGGGCCAGCAGCAGGAGCGGCAGGGCATGCCGCTGGCCATGCCCGTCCGGCTGGACGGCCGCATCGGGCAAGCAGGCCACCGGGTCGAGTTGCACGCTCATGTGGAGGGTTCCCGCACGGGCAGCACCGGCGCGGCGGCGCCGCCGGCAGGCGTATTCGACTCAGCCTCGGCCTCGGCCTCGGCAGGCAGGCCCAGCATGGCGCCCAGGCCGCGCAGGTTGCGCTCCCAGTCGTAATCCTGCAAGACCAGCTGGCGCGCCGCCGCGCCCATGGCCGCGCCGCTCGCTTCGGCCGCGCCGTCCTGGGCATGGCGCAGCACGCGCGCGGCATGGTGGATGAATTCGGCCTCGTCGCGCGCCAGCAGCAGTTCCAGGCCCGGCTGGGCGGCGATGCCTTCCAGCGCCTGCGGCGTGGCCAGCACGATCTTGCCCATCGCCATCGCTTCCAGCACCTTGTTTTGCACGCCGCGGGCGATGCGCAGGGGCGCCACGGCCAGGGCCGCGCCCGCCAGGTAGGGGCGGATGTCGGGCACCTTGCCCGTCACCACCACGCCAGGAATCCTGGCCAGCGCCGTCACGGCGGGCACGGGCGCGCTGCCGACGATATAGAACTGCAACCGGGGAAACTCGCGCCGCAGGGCGGGCCAGACGTGGCGCACGAACCATTGCACGGCGTCGATATTCGGCCAGTAATCCATGGCGCCCGTAAATACCAGCGCCTGCACGCCGGCCGGATACACGCTGGCCCGGCCCGGCTGGGGCGTGAAATACGCCGTGTCGACGCCGTTGTTGAAGTATCCCGTCTTGCGTCGCGCCATCGGCGCGCACTGGCGGAACAGGGCTGCCTCGGCCGGCGAGACGAAGCTGGCGGCCGTGAATTGCTGGGCGATGTGGCGCTCGTACTGCAGCAGCAGCTGCGCTTCGCGCCGGTACAGCAGCGACATGGGCCAGGGTTTGCTGTCGCCGTACTGGCGCCACTTGTCGGAATCGACGTCGACGAAATCGATCACGCGGTGCAGGGCGCGGCCCGCGCTGCCGTCGATGTATTGCGCCATCGGTCCGGAAAAGGCCAGCGCGTGGCGCACCTTGCCGCCGGACAGCAAGCCGTCGACCCATTGCAGCAGCCGCGCATCGCGGTAATAGTGCACGCTCATGGCTTGCCGCGACAGCAGCGCCTGCATGGCGCGCCAGCGGGCCGTGCCGCGCTGCAAGCCGATGAAGCGCGTGCTGGCGCACAGGGCGGCCACGCTTTTCGCGTGCCGCCAGTCGTCGTCATCGTCGATGAAGCAGCCCAGGTGCACGCGGAAATGCCGGCTCAGGTATTGCAGCATGTGCCACGAACGTATCTTGTCGCCCTTGTTGGGCGGATACGGCAGGCGGTGGGCGAGGAAGAGCAGTTCGCGCATGGTGTATTTCCTTGCTTAGCCCAGTTGCCGCACGATGTGCGGCCCCAGCAGGTTGGCCAGCGGCAGCGGCAGGCGGCGCCAGGCGCGGATGAACAGCGCGTATTTCGGATTCAGGGGATTGACTTCCGGCAACGCCTTGGCGTGCACGAGCCGGCAGGCATACGGCAGCGGCTGCGGCGTAAAACCCCAGTTCTTCTTGAAATCGTATGCCCCGGTGCCGAGCTTGCTGCGGCCGAAATCGAACAGGCGGCAGCCGCGCGCGCTGGCGCGGCGCATCGCTTCCCAGTACATGAAATCGTTGGCGCCCGTGCGGCGCGCCAGCACGCTGCCGCCGCCATAGTACGGCAGCACTTCGTCGCGGAAATAGAACAGCAGCACGCTCGCTTGCGCCTGCTGGCCGTGATACACGGTGAGGATCTCGCAATCGCCGCCAAACACCGTGCGCAGCAGGGCAAAGTGGCGGCGCGCGAAGACGGGCGTGCCCAGCCGGTGCACGCTGGATGCGTAGAGCGGGTAGAAACGCTCGAGGTCATAGTCGATGGCGCTGTGCAGGCCGCCCGCCATGGCCTTGCGCACGACGGCGCGCTGCTTGCGGGGGATCGCCAGCAGATTTTGTTCCGCCTCGGGGTGTAATGCCCGGCGGAAGGTCGCGTACAGGGGTTTGTGCAGCCAGGCCGCGTCCGGCTGTTGTTCCACCTCGCGCCAGCGGTATTCCAAGTGGCCCACGCCGAGGCGCCGGGCCAGCGCCAGCGCCGCGCTGTCGAGGGCCTGGCGCACGGCCGCGTTGCCGCCGGCGATGCCGCCGTACACGCAAAAGGGCAGCGAAACGAGGGACGAACCGAACAGGCGGCTGCGCAAATGGGCCAGCGGCAGCACGCCGGCGATGCGCCCATGCTGTTCCGCGTACAGGAAATGGCTGTCGTGCCGGAAACCCTGCTGCATGACGGTGTGCCAGCCGGCGCGGTGGAAGAAGGTCGCGTCCGGACACGTGTCGACGAAGGCGTCCCAGCGCGCATGGTCGTGCCCCTGCAGCGAGCGCACGGCGATGGCGGCGCTGCCATGCAGCGGGTCGGGAGGAAGGCTGGCCTCGTGCATCATGTGCTTTCCAGAAAAATACGGTCCATGCGGTCCCAGGAGAAATCGCCCGTCAGGCGCGCCAGCCGCGCTTCCATGCGCCCCAGGTTCAGGTAGTGGCGAAAGCGCGTCCTGGCGTCGAGGCCCGTCGGGCGCGGCTGGCCGGGATCGAGTTCCCAAGGATGAAAATAGAATATGCCAGCTTGCCCGTCGCGCGAATTGATGCGTCGCAAAAGCCAGCGCGACAGTGCATACGGCATCAGCCTGAAATAACCGCCGCCGCCGGCCGGCACGTTGCGCCCGCGCAGGCGCACGGTGCTGACGGGCAATTCCAGCACGCCCTGCGGTCCCCGCGGGCGCCAGGCGAAGCGGGGTGCGTCCGGCATGCCGTAGTGGTCGTGGCGGATCGGGTAAATGCTGGAACTGTAGCGGTAGCCCGCTTCCTGCAGCACGTCGAAGGCCCACAGGTTGGCCGCGCCGATGGAAAAGCTGGGCGCCCGGTAGCCGTGCACGGCCAGCCCCGTTATCTGCTCGAGGATGGTCTTGCTGTGGCGCACGTCGTCGGCGAATTGCGCGGCCGACTGGTCGCAGGCGCGCAGGTGCGCATAGCCGTGGCTGGCCACTTCGTGCCCGGCGTCCGCCACGCGGCGCAGCATGGCCGGGTAGCGCTCGGCGATCCAGCCCAGGGTAAAAAAGGTGGCGTGGATGCGCCGGCCTTCCAGCAGCAGCAGGATGCGCTCGATATTCGCCTCGACCCGGCATTCCAGGCGGGGCCAGTCGGCGCGCGCGATGTGCGGCGCGAAGGCGGACACCTGGAAATAGTCTTCCACGTCGATGGTCAGCGCATTGCGCAGCATGGCCGGCGGCGTCATGGCGGCCCCCGGCGCGCCGCCAGCCAGGGCGCGATGACGGCGGCGATGCGCTCGGCCGCATGGCCATCCCACAGGGGCGGTAGGCGACCGCGCTTGCCGCCCGTGTCCAGGATGCCGCGCGCCAGCGCCAATATGGCGGCCGGCTGCTTGCCGGCCAGGGTATTCGTGCCGTCGCTGACGGTGACGGGGCGCTCCGTCGTGTCGCGCAGGGTCAGGCAGGGCACGCCCAGGGCCGTGCTTTCTTCCTGCACGCCGCCCGAATCCGTCAGCACCAGGTGCGCCTCTTGCATCAGGCCCAGCATTTCCAGGTAGCCCAGCGGCGGCAGACTGACGATGGCATGCCGCGCCAGCTGCCCTTCCAGGCCCGCCAGGCGCAGGCCGGCCAGGGTGCGCGGGTGGATGGGAAACAGCAGCGGCAGCCGGCGGGACAGTTGTCCCAGCGCCTGCAGCAGCGCTTCGAGTTGCGCCGGGTCATCCACGTTCGACGGCCGGTGCAGGGTCAACAGGCCATACGCGGGCGGGCAGGCGTGGCCGTGGGCGCGCAGGGTGGCGGCGGGCGCTACGGCGCGCGGCAACTGCTGCCGCAGGCTGTCGATCATGACGTTGCCCGTGAAGTGGATGCGTTCGGCGGCGATGCCTTCGCGCAGCAGGTTGGCGCGCGCGCCTTCCTCGCTGGTCAGCAGCAGGTCGGACAATTGATCCGTCAGCACGCGGTTGATTTCCTCGGGCATGCGCCGGTCGCCGCTGCGCAAGCCCGCCTCAACGTGGATCACGGGCGTGCCGCGCTTGGCCGCCACCAGCGCGCACGCCAGCGTGGAATTGACGTCGCCCACCACCAGCACGGCATCGGGCGCCAGCGGCGGATGGGCGTCGAGCACGGCGTCGAAGCGGCGCATGATCTCGGCCGTCTGCTGCGCGTGGTTGCCGGAGCCGACGTCGAGGGCGATGTCGGGCGGGCGCATGTCCAGGTCGATGAACAGCTGTTCGTTCATGGCCGTGTCGTAATGCTGGCCCGTATGCAGCAAGGTCACGCGCACGGCGGGCGCATGGCGCGCCAGGGCGGCCAGGATGGGCGCCATCTTCATCAGGTTGGGGCGCGCGGCCACCACGCACAGCAGGTGCGCCGGCGCGGCGGATGACAGCGAAGGGTCGGACATGCTGCAGCCTCCTTAGAATTGCATGGTGAGCGTGGCGCTGACGCCGTTTTCGCGGTAGTCTCCGCCGCGGTTGCTGGCGTGCCGCGTGTGCCGCACGTCGATGCTGGCCGTCATGTCCGGCTGCAGGATGCGCGTGTAGCCGGCCGTCAAGGTGATGTTGTTGTCGCGCCGGGGCGCGCTCAGCGAACGCACGCCGGCGTAGCCGGCATTGACATTGACGGTGGTGCGCGAATTGGCTTGCCAGCCCCAGCCCAGGTTGCCGCCGACCTGGCGCGTGCGGTCTTCGCTGCCGAACTCCACGCCGGGCAGCAAGCCGCTGTCGATGCCGCTGGCCGTTTGCGCCGTGCGGTCGACGGCCGTGACGCCGACGATCATCGTGCTTTTCGCCGTGGCGCGCGCCATCGTCAGCTTCAGTTGCTTTTGCAGGAAATAGCGGTGGCTGAAGTAATTGATGGCGCCCCGTTCCGGCCCCAGGCTGTTGGCGTAGCGCAGGAAGGCGTCGATGCGCAAGCGCCGGTCGCGCGCATTGGGAAAGATGCCGCGCCACAATTGATCGAGCAGCCGGCCCGCATCGCGGTCGCCCAGGCGCGAAAACTGCGTCGGCATGGTGGTGATGTTTTCGCCGTAGCTCAATTGCCAGTTGGTATGGCGCTGCAGGAAGGTGGCGTCCAGGCTGTAGGTGGTGCCAAAGAAGCGCTTGCCCGTGCTGAAGGCCACGCTGGTGCGCGGCGACGGCGTCCACACGCCGCCCAGCGACCAGAAGCGGCCCGCCGGCGCCTTGCCGCTGGTCGACAGATAGCCTTCCTTTTCCATGCCGCCGCTGGCCGTGGCCGCCCACTTGCTGTTGATGGGATAGCGCAAGCCCGCGCTGCTGCGCTGCATGCGCACGGGCGCCAGCTTGCTGTCCTGCGTGCGGCGCACGTCGTGGCTGGCGTTCCAGGTCCAGCCGTTGCCGCGCGGCTCGCCATTGAGCAGCAACTCCAGTTCATCGCTGTGCACGGAGAGCAGGTCGCCGCCGCTGTCGACCGTGTTGCGCATGTAGCGCAGCTCGGCCGAGGCCAGGCCGCGGAAACGGTGGCGCAGGTAGGGGCTGATGCCCGTCGTGCGCACGGTGCTGGCATTGTCCGTGTCGGGCAGGCCGTCGATCAGTTGCGGGCCGAATGGCGAGATGTTGCGCCGGCTCACGCTGGCGTCCGCATCGATGAAGAACCAGTCCTGCACCAGCTCGGCGTCGGCCGAGGCGCGCAGTTCGTGGGTATCCGTATCGGCGCGCTGCCCCGACAGGTATTTGCGCCAGCTGTAATCGAGGTGCACGCGCAGGCGGGGACCCGTGCCGATGAGGGCGATGGCGGGCGCGATTTCCGTGATGAAGTCCGATTGCGCCTGGCCGGACGGCGCGCGCAAGGCATTGTCCGTATAGCTTTCGCGCAGGCGCAGCGACGGTTTCACCAGCCAGTCGACGGCGCCGGCCGGCAGCGGCAGCAGCAGGGACAGGAACGGCAGCAGCGGCAGCGGAACCCGGCCGCTAGTCGTAATAGCCATAGCCGTAGTAGTCGTTGCCGGGGAACGATTTGGTCTTGTTGTAGATCAAATGAATGTGTTCGCACGACTCGATCTGCCGCAGCGCTTCCTTGACGGCGTGCTGCGTCGTCGTTTCCGCCTCGACCACCATCACCACTTGCCCCATCTGCCCGACCAGCGCGTGCGCCTCGCTGGTGATCAAGAGGGGCGGTGAATCGAAGATGACGACGCGGTCGCTGTAGCGGCTGGCAATTTCCGCCAGCAGGCGGCTCATGGCGCGGCTGGCCAGCAATTCCGTCGCATGCTTGTTGCTGCGCCCGGCGGGCAGGATGCTCAGGTTGGCCACATTGGTTTTCAGGATCACGTCGCCCATCGCCAGTTGCGGGTCGAGCAGCACGTCCATCAGCCCCGGCTCCGGCGGCAGGCCCAGCACTTTCAGCACGGACGGGCGCGCCACATCGGCATCGACCAGCAGCACCGTGATATCCATTTCCATGGCGATGCTCATGGCCAGGTTCACGGCGCAGTAGGTCTTGCCTTCGCCGGGCATGGCGCTGGTGACGACGATCAGGTTGCCGTGGCGGATGGCCTCTGCGCCGCTGGCGCGCGCCTGGCGCAGCAGCGGGCGCTTGATGATGCGGAAATCCTCGGCCACCGAGCTGCGTCCGCCTTCCTGCGTGAGCATGCCTTGCTCCGCCAGCCGGGCCAGGTTCAGGGGGCGGTACTGGGGCGACCTGGCCGCGTCCGCGCCATCCGCCCCCGCCGCGCCCGCTGCGCCATACGGCACGCCGGCCTCGGCCACGCCCAGGATGGTGGGCTCCTGCTTGCCGCTGTCCTTGCTGCTCATCGTCGCTCCCCGGGATCTAGAATTTCAGCAGCGCGGCCGTCATGACCCCGCCGTACAGCACGAACAGGCTGCCCAGGCAGGCGCCAAAGCCGTAGCGGGCGCGACGGCGGCGCACTTGCTGCAGCGCCGTCCAGTTCATCGATACCGTGCCCAGCACGTTCAAGCCCGTGGCGTCGCGCAGTTCGGCGGGGCTGAGGAAGGTGGGACGCACCTGGCTGATGAGCAAGGCCGTGGCGACGCCGGCCACCAGGGCCGCGCCCAGCGCCGCGCTGAACAGCAGCGGGCGGTTCGGGCCGACGGGCGCATATTGCACCGTGGGCGGGTCGATGATCTTGAAGGCCATCATTTCCGTGGTGGAACTGAGCTCACCCGACAGCTTGGCCGCCTCGCGCCGGCCGATCAGCTTTTCATAGTTTTCCTTGTTGATGATGTAATCGCGGTTCAGCTGCGCCAGCTGCGATTCCACCTCGGGCACGGCATTGCTCTGCGCCAGCAGGCGTTCATTGCGCGCGTTGTATTCCTGCACGCGGGCGCGGATGGCGGCCACCTTGGCGTCCGCATCCGTCAGCGCCACCTTCAGCTGCTGCAGCATGGGGCTGTAGTTCTTGCCCGGGTCGCCGGCCGCCGTCTTCAGCTTGCTTTCCTCGATCTTGCGTTCTTCCAGCTGGGCAATGAGGCGCTTCGAAGAGATGATGTCGGGGTGCAGTTCCGTAAATTGCATGCGCAGGCTGTCGAGGTTCTTGTTGAGCGTGGCGATGCGCTCGTCGAGTTCGGGATTCGCGATGGCCGATGCGTTCGGTTCCAGGTCGAGCACGGGCTCGTCGCCCTCGATCTGGCTCTGGATGGCCTTGCGGGCCTGTTCCGCCTCGACCAGTTCCAGCTTGGCATTGTTCAGGCTATCGGACGACATCAGCAGCTGGCTTCCATAGTCGATGCCCTGGCGCGGCAGCAGCAGGTTGTTGCGGATCTTGAATTCCTTCACGAGGTTTTCCGCCGCGCTCAGCTTGTCCTCGTAATTCTTGATCTGCTCGTCGATGAATTGCACCGCCTTTTGCGAATCGCCCTTTTTTCCCTGGAAACTGCCTTCGACAAAGATGGTGAGCAGGCTTTGCACCACATCGCGCACCAGCTTCGGGTCGCGCCCGCTGTAGCTGATCGTGTAGATGTCATACGCGTTGGTGCCCGTGATCTTGATGCGGCTCATCAAATCGTCGAGCTGGGCCTCGTGTTCGCGCACGGTCTTCGAATCGAGGTCGAGGTCGACCATGCGCATGACGCGCTCCACGTTCGGGCGGCTGAGCAGGGTGCGGCTCATGATGGCCACCTGCTGCTCCGTGTTCGGCACGCTGGTCATGCCGGCCATCAGCGGCTTGAGGATGGTTTGCGTATCGACAAACACGCGCGCCGACGTCTGGAAGTCGTCGGGCAGGGTGATCACCTTGATGAAGCCGACGACGGCCACCAGCCACGCCACCAGCACCGCATGCCAGCGGTACTTCCAGATGCCTTTCAGGCTGGAAAGCAATTGCTGTATCAATTCTTCCATGTCGCTTCCTTCAGGTGACGGTGCTGCACGGTCGATGGGCTGGCGACGGCGTCTTGCAAGAAATGCTTGCCTGTTGAGTAAGCAAAGTATAGGGCGGCTGAGAGGCAAAATTTCCCAAGATGATTGCTTCTTGATACGCCTCAAGGTTGACTTGCCGGGTTTTAATAATCATAGGAAGTTCGCGGCCCAGGCTGGTTCTGCGGGGCCGGCCATGGACGCGCCATCGACTCGAAGAGGCTCCGCATGAATCCGTTTCGCCGTGCATTTGTCTGCAACACGCTGGGCCTGGGCTTGGCCGCCGGCTTGCTGGGCGCCTGCCGCACGTCCCATCCGCTGGCGCCCTCCGACGACAGCGCGCCCATGCACGACTACCTGATCGGACCGGGAGACTCCGTCAACATCATCGTCTGGCGCAATCCGGAAGTGTCGCTGACGGTGGCCGTGCGGCCGGACGGCAAGATCACCACGCCGCTGGTCGAGGATTTGCCCGCCAGCGGCAAGACGTCGACCCAGCTGGCGCGCGACATCGAGCAAGCGTTGGGCAAGTTCATCCAGCAGCCCGTCGTGACGGTCATCGTCACCAATTTCTCGGGCCCGTATGGCGAGCAGATCCGCGTCATCGGCGAAGCGGCCAAGCCGCAGGCGCTGCCGTACCGGCTGGGCATGTCGCTGATGGACGTGCTCATCGCCGTGGGCGGCATCACCGATTTTGCGGCCGGCAACAAGGCCAGCATCATCCGCATGCGGGAAGGCAACCAGCAGCAGCTGGGCGTGCGCCTCGACGACCTCCTGAAGCGTGGCGATATTTCCGCCAACGTCATGATGCGCCCTGGCGACGTGCTGCTGATACCGGAGAGCTTCTTTTAATAGCGGACTCGGCAATATCAAAACAGCACTTATATTTGTCATTTTGTACTTGCAGGCAAATTTCAGCATGCAATTTTGCTATTAAATAGCATATTTCTTCTGTTTTTTTTGCCTGGCGCGGGAACTTCTCCAGTTTTTCTCTTGTCACAAGGCATTGGCTTCAGTCCGTCTCGACGGCGGCCGATGAACGTGAGGACAAGATGAGCTTTGAAGATGAACCCATTATTTCCTTCGACACGCCCGGTACTTTCAATGACCTGGTGGTGGGCGAGGGGCAGATCGACCCTGCCATGGAGCATGAGCTCGACCTGCAGCGCTTTCATATCCGCATGGCCAATTCGCGCGGCCGGCGCGAGGCGGCCAGTTTGCTGATCCGCAAGATGTACGGCTGGCGCGGCTATGCCGTCGATCCCGGCATCGCGCATGCCCTGAATAAAATCACGCTGTTTGCGGAAACGGCCGGCACCACCGTCGGCACCATGACCCTGTGCCTCGACAATGACGAGACCGGCTTGCCCGCCGATGAAAACTTCCGCGACAAGCTCGACGTGCTGCGCGAAGAAGGCCGGCGCCTGTGCGAACCGTCGCGCCTGGCCATCGACAAGGGGGTGAGCAAGCGCGTGTTCGCGGCGCTGATTCATATCTCTTATATCTATGCCCACAATATTCACGGCTTTACGGATTACGTGATCGAAGTCAACCCGCGCCACGTGGTGTTTTACAAGCGCATGCTGGGTTTCCAGGACTTCGGCGGCGAGCGCGAGTGCACGCGCGTGGGGGCGCCGGCCGTGCTGCTACGGCTGGACCTCGATTACATGGGGGCCCAGATCCGTAAATACGGTGGCCTGATGGAACAGCATGGGGGTGAACGGTCGTTTTACCCCTTTTTTTTTCCGACATGGGATGAGCCTGGCATTACGGACCGGCTGAGGCAGGGGCGCAACTGATCACTCATTTGTTTTTCAGCAAGAGCGTCTGCATGTAGCTGCCCGGAATCGCGTAGGTGATGCCGCTCGGGGCGCTGATGGCCGCTTCCTTGAGGCCCTTGACGTACACCATGTTGACGATGCCGTAGACGAGACCGGTCTCGGGATCGAACAGGGGGCTGCCGCTGCTGCCCGGATACGCCGTCGCGTCCAGCTGGAACACGGTGTACGGCGCTTTTTGCAGCTGCGCCAGGCGCCGGATGTCGAGGCGCTGCGCGTTTTCGCTGGGCATGACCACCGGCGTCAGCGATGACACGGTGGCCCGGTGCGTCACGTGGTGCAGCCCGAGCAAGGTGCCCAGCGGAAACCCCGTAAACGCCATGGCCTGGCCTTCGCGCACCGTGGCCGCGTCGCCCAGCGCCAGGGCGGGCAGGGGCGCGCCCGCCAGGCGCAGCAAGGCCAGGTCATGTTCCGTGTCCACCGCCTGGACCCTGGCGGGGCGAAATTGCGCCGCCTCGCCCTGGCCCGTGAGGATGCCGATGACTTCGTTCGGATTGGCGTCGAGCAGTTTCTGGATCACGTGGGCGCAGGTCAGCACGCTCAAGCCGTCGCCCGTCACGAAACCCGTGCCGATGAAATTCATCGGCGGCGTGCGCGTCTTTTGCAGGCTGCCCACGCCGACGATGGACGGTTTGATGCGCGCGATGGTTTGCGCCAGCGGCGCATCGGCGCGGCACGGCGCGCTGGCCAGGGCCAGGCAGAATAGGAGGGCGGAAAACAGGGGTGTCATGGCGGCGCGCTTTCAAGGTGGGGAGGTGGCGGGGAGGGCGCGGGCTGCAGCAGCGCGCACAGCAGCATCAGATGGCACAGCAGGGCGAGGCGCGGCACGTCGAGCAGGCTGTCGAACAGGCCGACGACGAGAAAACCCAGCAGGGCGGCGGCGCAGGCCAGCGCGCCCGGCTCGCCCCGCGCGGCGCGGCGCAGCAGGCGCTGGCCGGCCACGGCCAGCAGGGCCAGCATGGTCAGTGCGCCGCACCAGCCCGTTTCCACCAGCAGATGCAGCGCCATGCTCTTGATATGCCACGGCAAGTGATGGTGGTCGCTGCTGAAAAACCAGTAATTGTTGGCCTGCGTAAAACGGCCGTTGGCGATCAGTTCCTCGCCGCCGGGCGCGCGCAAGCTCAGGTTGTCGACGTCGAGCACGGACGAGGCGGCCGTGCCGCTGACCGCCAGTTCCAGCTGCACGGGCGGGCGCAGCAGCCAGGCGCCCGTGCCCAGCCAGGCGCTGTCGAACGGCACGTCATAGTGTTGCCAGGCCGCTGGTGGATTGCCGGGCGGGGGCGGGCGCAGGCGCAGGGGGATTTCCACGCAATTTTGTGCATACAGCAATTGCCGCTGGCACAGGCGCACCTGCAGCACGGGCATGGGGCCGCTTCTGCGCACGTCGAGCGCCAGGGTGTAGCGCGTGGCCGGCTGCACGCGCAGGCGTTGCAGCAGCCGCAGCAGTTCGCCATAGCCGGCGCTGTAGCCGGGACTGGCCAGGCGCACATAATAATTGCCGGGCGCGTCCCTGTCCTCGGCATACGCGATGCTGGCCGGCACCTCGCGCCCCGGATTGTGCCAATAATAGGTGGCGGGAAAGCTGCCGCTGCCCATGCCGAACAGGCGGTTGCCCCAGTCGGGCGGCTGCATGGCCAGCACTTGCCGCCAGTGGCGCAAGCGGCCCTGCATGTCGAAGGCCGTGGTGGCGAAACGTTCGGTGGCGTAATAGCTGGCCGACACGGGGATGGCCAGCAACAGCAGGATGCCGGCCGCGCCCGCGATGCTCAGGCTGGCCCGGTCCAGCCGCCACAGCGGCGGGTGCAGGCGTCCGTTGCACAGCATTAGCATGGCCAGCAGCACCACCAAGCCGGCCGGCAGCAGGGCCGGCGGGCCGGCCCAGTGCCAGCCTATCCAGGCGAGATTGCATGCCAGCATGGTCCACGCCATCATCGCCAGACCCAGCCGGGCTGGACCCTTGGCGCCGGCGCCGCCCGGCCACAAGGTGCCCGTCAGCAGCATGGCGGCCAGCAGGAACAGGAAATACGGGCCTTTCAGCCAGCCGGCCGTTGGTTGAAAGGCCGGTTCCGGCCACCAGGCGGCCAGCAAGCCCTGCAGGCACAGCGCACACAGCAGGCTGGCCGGCGCCAGACGCCACGGCAAGGGCCGCGCCGCCAGCACGAAGCTGGCCGCGAGCAGGACGGCGGCGGCCAGCAAGCCCCGGTAGCCGGCCAGGCTGAACATGTACAGCAGCAGGACGGTGCCCAGGCCTGCCAGCAGCAGCTTGAGCAAGATGCCCCGCACGGGCGGCCGGCCGCGCGCTTGCCGCCCCGCGCCGGGCGCCGTCCGCAGGGCTTGCCACAAGGCCAGCAGCATGGCCGCCGCCAGGGCCGCGTACAAGCCCCGTGAAAAGGTGGTGAACGCCGCGTGCAGGGCCAGGGCCAGCAGCAGCAAGGCCAGCGCCGCCTGCCAGCGGCTGCGCGCGCGCGCCAGCCACAGGCCCGCAAAGGGCAAGCTCAGGGCCAGGTAGCCGTCCAGCGCGGCGCCGCCCGTGTGCATGGCGGAAAACGGCGCCGTGATGCGGTAGTCGCTCGACAGGTTCAGCAGTCCGGGAAACACGGCCCGTTCCCACAGGGCGAACAGGGACACCATGGCCAGCCCGGCCAGCATGCCCGGCAGCGCGTAGCGGCGCAGGGCGTGCGGATGCGCGTCGCGCAGCAGCAGCGGCAGCAGCAGCATGCTCCAGGCCCAGGCCTTGCCCAGCCGCAAACTGTTGTAGGGGCTCAGATAATTGTCCCAGGCATTCAGCTCGAGCGGCGCCAGCGGCAGGACGCCGCGCAGCAGCGCCGCCAGCCAGGCCAGGCTGCACAGCAGCAAACATAGGCGGGCGGCGGGCGACAACCGCGCCGCTGCCGGCTGGCTGGGTCCGCCCAGGCGCCAATAGCCGCAGGCCACCGTCAGCAACAGCAGCACGTCGATCTCTTCGAGGAAGAACCAGCCCGTCCACGGCGCCAGGTCCAGCACGGGCAGCAGGGCGGGCACGCAGAACAGCCAGCAGGCGGGACGCCAGCACAGCAGCAGGAAATACGCGGGCAGCAGGATGGCAAACAGCAAGCCGGGCCAGCCATGGCCCAGCGGATAATGGCGCAGGGCCAGCACGCAGGCCGCACCCGCCAGCAGGGCCAGCGGCCGCGCCGCCACGCCGGGCATGGCCGCTTGCACAGCCATGGCCTACAACTGGGTCAGCAAGGCCTGCGCCGCGGCCCGCTGCGGAAAGTCCTTGTTGGCGGCCAGCAATTGTTCCAGTTGCTTGCGTGCACCGCCCTTGTCGCCCGATTTCGCCAGGGCCGCGCCCAGGTGATACTGCACTTCGGGCGATGCGGGCGCCAGGCCCGCCGCCTTGCGCAGCAGCGTCGTGGCGCGCTTGACGTCGCCTTGCTCCAGCGCGATCCAGCCCAGGGTGTCGAGCACGGCGGCATTCTCGGGCGCCAGCTTCAGCGCCTGCTCGGCCGTGGCCAGCGCGCGCGGATCCTTTTCCTGCTGATACGCCCAGGCCAGGTCGTTCAAGGCCACCACGTTGCCCGCATCCTTGGCGACGACATACTGGAACTGTTCGATGGCGGCGCGGTATTGCTTGGCTGCCAGCCGGGTGCCTGCCAGGTAGGTGCGCGTCGGCAAGTCTTCCGGATGCTCTTTCAGCCACGCGGCCATGCGCGCATCGGCTTCGCGCTCCTGTCCTGACGCCTGCAAGGCGCGGTACAGCTGCACTTGCAAGGGGCCGATGGGACTGATGCCGAAGGCGTGCTGGTACAGCTTGACGGCTTGCTGCGGCAGCTTTTGTTCCATCAGCACGTCGCCTTCAAGCTTGTAGCCGGCCGCCAGCTTCGGCTGCTGTTCCTGCACTTGGCGCGCCACGGCCAGCGCCTCGCGCTGGCGGTTCAGGGTCAGCAGCATGGCCACTTCCACCACGCGCGCTTCCAGCAGGGCCGGATCGAGCGCCTGCGCCCGCTTGACGGCTTGCAGCGCATTGTGATGGTCGCCCAGCGCCATGTGCAGGCTGGCGATGCGCATCTGCAAGGGCGCCGACGTGCTCTGTATGCTGGCCAGCTTGATGTAGCTGTCGAGCGCGGCCGGCGCCAGGCCGGCGCTGTATTCCACCTGGGCGCGCAGGGCCAGCGCATCGGCGTCGCCCGGATGGCCCGTCTGCAGGGTGCGCGCCAGTTCCAGCGCCTTGTCGGGCGCGCCCGTCTTCAGGTAAAAGTTACTTAGCAGCAGGGCCGGCGCGACGGCGTCGGGATTGTCGCGGTGGGCCCGCTCGAGCCAGCGCCGCGCCTCGTCCGTCTTGCCCTGCGACGCGGCCAGCTTGGCCAGCGCCGCGCACAGGTCGGCATTTTTCGGCGCCTTCGCCAGCGCCCGCTCGAAGCGCTGCCTGGCTTGCTCCGGCTTTTTCTCGACCAGGTCGATCTGCGCCAGATTATTCAGCGCGGGCAGGTAGACCGGGTCCATGCCCAGCGCTTGCTCGAAGCTGGCGCGCGCGGCCGGCAAGTCGTGCAAGGCCAGGTAGACGCCGCCTTTCAGGTTCAGCAGCAAGGGATTCGTGCCTTTCTGCTGTTGCTCCATCATCTTGACGCTGGCCAGGGCCTTGTCGTTCTGCTTGTTGCGCAGCAAGGTCATCACCAGCATGGTGCCCGCTTGCGGCGTGCTCTTGTCGAGCATGCTGGCCCGTTCCAGTTCACTGATGGCGCGGCCGTTCTCGCCCTGGCCCAGGCGGCTGATGCCCAGCGCCGCGTGCAGCCTGGCCGTGTCCGGCGCCAGGATGCTGGCCTGTTCGAAATACGCTGTCGCCTTGTCGTACTGGCGCGCGCGCAAGTGGGCTTCGCCGGCCAGCGACAGCAATTCCACGTCTTCGGGGAAGGCGGCCAGCATCGGCTGCAGCAAGTCGATCGCCGCGTCGGTCTTGTTGCGCATCAATTCGATCGACGCCATCATCTTGACGGCATACAGGTGCCGCGGATACACGGCCAGGAAGCGCCGCAGGTAGCTTTCCGCCTGGGGCGGCGAGCCGAGCGCCAGTTGCACGGCGCCGGCCAGCAGGATGGACGGCATGTGGTCGGGCGCCGCCTTGAGCACCAGTTGCAAGCCTTGCAAGGCCGCCTTGTGCTTGCCTTCGCGGAAATCGAGCAGCGCCTGGGTTTGCAGCAAGCCCAGGCTGTTGGGCGCCGTCTTGCGCGCCGTGGCCAGCTGGGCCGCCGCTTCCAGGTAGCGGTTTTCCAGGATGTCGAGGTTGGCCAGGTCGATGTGCGCCTGGGTATTGTCCGGTTTTATCTTGAGGATCTGCATGTAGGCGAGCCGCGCCGCGCCATTCTTGCCTTGCAGGCGCAGCAGGTCGCCCTGCAGGCGCAAGGCGTCGAGGTTGGCGGGCGCGCCTTTCAACGCTTGCGCCAGCAGCAGCTCGGCCGCCGGCACCTGCTGCTGCAGCGCCGCCAGGCGCGCCAGGCCCAGCAAGGCTTCGAGCTGGTCCGGATGGGCTTCCAGCAGGCGCGCGTACACGGCGCGCGCCTCATCCTGGCGGCCCAGGGCCAGCAAGGCGTCGCCGCGCAGGGCCAGCACGCTGGCGGGCTGCGCCGCATCGTCGGGAATCTCGGCCAGCACCTTGTCGAACTGGCCCAGCATCAGCCAGGCCTTGCCCAGCAATGGCATCACTTGCTGCGTCGCCAGGCCCAGTGATTTTGCCTTGCGCAATTCTTTCTCGGCCGACAGCGCTTCGCCCGTGTCGATGTAGATGCTGCCCAGCAGCAAGCGCGCGGCCTTGTTGTCCGGCTCCTTTTGCAGCAAGTTCTTCAACTGGATGATGGCGGCGCGCGCTTCGCCTTTCTGGCGGTACTGCTGCGCGTCGGCCAGCAGGGTCTCGCTGCTCTGCGTGCCGTGGCAAGCCGTCAGCAGGGGCAGCAGCAGGGTGCAGCACAGCGCGGCGGCCGGCAGGCCGGGGAAAGGGCGGGGCAGGGAACGGGCCATGGAAGTCTCCGGTAGCGGCGTGCATGAGTGATCGGCATGGCCTAGCTTAAAAAGATGGCCGCCGCTCTCCTTGATTGCGCTCAACAAGCCGCCGATTCTCCGCGCGCCCACCGGCCGCCGCCCCGCGTTCCTTGTTCCCGCTCAAGAATGGCCGGACCGGCGACCGTAGAATTTCCCGGACGGCGATGCTCAGGCCGCAACCCTACGGAGCACATGCATATGGACAGCAAGGCGGATAGCAAGGTGGATGGCAAGGCGGGCGTGGTGGCGGTGGTGGGGCTCGGTTATGTGGGCTTGCAACTGGCCGTGGCATTCGGCATGCGCCAGCGCACGATAGGCTTCGACTTGTCGGCACGCAAGGTGGAAAGCTACCGGCGCCACATCGACCCGACGGGCGAAGTCAGCCATGAACAGTTGCTGGCGGCGCAAGGGCTGAGCGTCGGCTGCGATCCGGCCGAGCTGCAACTGGCCGATTTCATCGTCGTGGCCGTGCCCACGCCCGTCGACAGCGCGCACAATCCCGATTTCTCGGCCCTGGCCGGCGCCAGCGCGGCCGTCGGCCGGCACATGCGGCGCGGTACCATCGTCATCTACGAGTCCACCGTGTATCCGGGCGCCACCGAGGAAATCTGCATCCCCCTCCTGGAACAGCACTCGGGCCTGCGCTGGAAGGAAGACTTTCATGTGGGCTTTTCGCCCGAGCGCATCAACCCCGGCGACCGCGACCATACCCTGCACAGCATCCGCAAGGTGGTCTCGGGCGACGACGCCGCCACGCTCGACAAGGTGGCCGCCCTGTACGAAGGCGTGGTCGAGGCGGGCGTGCACCGGGCTTCCAGCATCCGCGTGGCCGAGGCGGCCAAGGTGATCGAAAACACGCAGCGCGACCTGAATATCGCGCTGATGAACGAGCTGGCCATCATCTTCGACCGCATCGGCATCGACACGCTGGAAGTGCTGCAGGCGGCGGGCACGAAATGGAATTTCCTGCCGTTCCGTCCCGGCCTGGTGGGCGGCCACTGCATCGGCGTCGACCCCTATTATCTGACGCACAAGGCGGAAATGCTGGGCTACCACCCGCACGTGATTCTGGCCGGGCGCCGCATCAACGACGGCATGGCCAAGTTCGTTGCGGAAAAGACCATCAAGGAAATGGTGCGGGCAGGTTTCAAGCTGAAGGGAGCGCACGTGAACGTGCTGGGCCTGACCTTCAAGGAAAATTGCCCGGACTTGCGCAACTCGAAAGTGGTCGACATGATCCACGAACTGCAATCGTACGGCGTGCAGGTGCACGTGCACGACCCCGTGGCCGATGGCCGCGAAGCGCTGGAAGAATACGGCCTGACCCTGGAAAGCTGGGAACAGCTGCCGCGGGCCGAGGCCATCATCAGCGCCGTCTCGCACCAGGCCCTGTTGGCGCGGCCGCTGGCGGATTTCCAGGCCAAGGTGTTGGAAAACGGTTGCTTCATCGACATCAAATCGCATTTCGACCCCCGTCCGTTGGAAGACGGCGGCTTGCACGTGTGGCGGCTGTGATGGCGGCCGGTGCCTTCGATCGGGCGGCGGGCGCGGCGCAAGGCGCCCCCGCTGGCGCTCCCACAGGCATTATCGCTGGCGGCCCGGCTGCCGGCGCGTATGCGCTGGCCTGCGCACAGCTGGCGCAGGCGCCGCGCCGCTGGCTGGTGACGGGCGTGGCCGGCTTCATCGGTTCGCACTTGCTGGAAACCCTGCTGAACCTGGGGCAGGAAGTGCGCGGCCTCGATAATTTCATGACGGGCCACCGCCACAACCTGGAGCAGGTGCGCGCCAGCGTGGGGGAGCAGGCGTGGCGGCGCTTCACCTTCATCGAAGGCGACATCCGCGACCCGCAAGCGTGCGCGCGCGCGTGCGGGGCAGGCGACGGCATGGCAGGTATTGCCAGCATGGCCGGCATGGCAGGCGCAGGCGGCGTCGCCGGTGCAGGTGCCGCCATCGCCAGCATCGGCGCCCCTCATGCCGGGCGCCATGCGGGTCATGCCGCCGGTGCAAGCGGCGGCGGCAGCGAACCTCCGGACGGCCGTGCAGGTCCGGACAGTTCCGGTGACGGCGTTGCCGTCGATTATGTGCTGCACCAGGCGGCGCTCGGTTCCGTCTCCCGTTCGCTGGAAGACCCGCTGCTTTGCCACGCCGTCAATGTCAGCGGCTTCCTGAACATGCTGGCCGCCGCGCGCGAGGCGGGCGTGCGGCGCTTCGTGTATGCCGCTTCCAGCGCCACGTACGGCGACCATCCGGACTTGCCGAAAGTGGAACAACACATCGGCGCGCCCCTGTCGCCGTACGCCCTGAGCAAATATGTCAATGAACTGTATGCACAAGTGTACGCGCGCTGCTACGCCATGCAGACGGTGGGGCTGCGCTACTTCAATGTCTTCGGTCCGCGCCAGGACCCGCTGGGCGCCTACGCGGCCGTCATTCCCCGCTGGATCGCCGCCATGCTGGACAACGAGGCCGTGCTCATCCACGGCGACGGCGCCACCAGCCGCGACTTTTGCTTCGTGCACAATGCCGTGCAAGCCAATATTCTCGCCGCCACAGGCACGGACCCGGCGGCCGTCAACCAGGTCTACAACGTGGCCGTCAACGCCCGCACCAGCCTGACGCAGCTGCACGCCACCATGCAGCAGATGCTGCTTGCCGCCTGCCCGCTGCACGTGCCGCAGGCGCCGCAGTACGGCGAGTTTCGCGCCGGCGACGTGCGCCATTCGCAGGCGGACATCGCCAAGGCGGCCCGCTTGCTCGGCTATGCGCCCACGCACGACCTGGCGCAAGGTCTGCGGCACACCATCGCCTGGTATGTGGCGCAGGCGGACGGGGCTTGAAAAACACGCCGGCCAGGCCGGCACGTGCCGGCCGCGCTTGCGGCGCGCGCGCAGGCGGTCGGCGGAGTCCGTGTCCGGCACTGGCCATTCGCATGTTTTCATTGCCAGATATGCATGCTGACATACATATCAGATACAGATATACATACCCGATACCCATACCAGATATGTCTACCAGATGCCCATGCCAGATGCGCAGGCTCGCCATCCGTCCGGCCGCCTGCCCGGCCGCGAGACCGCCAGACCGATTGGTGCCTGGTGCCTGGCGTTCAGCGTTGCGTGGGCGGCGCTGTCGGCGTTGCTGACGTTACTGTTGACGTTGTTGCTGACGCTGTCGGTGAGGGCGGCTCGGGTACGCCGTCGCTCTTGCTGCGCAGCACCCGGGGCGAGCCCCGGAAGTCGGCCGTATGCAGGGTGACGGGACGGCGCCAGACGCGGGCGATATACGCCAGCACCTGTTCCGCCCGCTCCAGGTCGAGGCCGCGCCCATCGCGCAGGTGGTCATGGCGCAGCACCAGGCTGCCGTCGTCGTTGAGCAGGGTGACGGCGATGCACGGTGCGCCATAGTTGTATTTGGGCGCCAGGATGGCTTCGCGGATGACCCGCAAGTCGCGGCTGGCCAGCCGCGTTTCGCCGTCGCGGCGGCTTTCATGCACGAACAGGCCCAGGCGGTCAGCCAGTTCGGCATCCAGATAGTTGCGAATAAAACTGCAGTCATCGTCGTCGCGGCAAATCTGGCGCGCCCGCGCCAGTCCTTCGCGCTCGATGATGTGTTCCCACATGCAAAAGCCCAGGTGATAGGGGTTGACGGCCAGCGCCTGCTGGTGCTCGCCCGCGTAAGGACGCACCACGTCGGAGTGCGACTTGAGGGCCGCCAGGTACAGGGCCGGCGGCAGGAAATCCGCTTCGCGCAGCAGCCGCGCATGCCAGTACGAGGCCCAGCCTTCGTTCATGATCTGGCAGGCGTACACGGGATAGAAGTAAAACGACTCTTCGCGCACGGCCAGGAAAATATCGCGTTCCCAGTCGGCCAGGTCCGGCCCATGTTGCGCGATGAACCAGAGTAAATCGTATTCGGGCTGCGGCGGCAGGAGCGGGCGCTGCGTCACGCGCGCCCGTGCCGCCTCGCGCGCCGCCAGCGCGGTCGCTTCGCCGGGCAGGCGCCGGTAGCGTCGTGCAAACGGGTCGTCTCCCCCGGCGCCGCCACGCCTGCCAGCGACACCGGCCGGTCCGGACAGCGCGGCATAGGGCGGGCGGTGCAGCTCGGCGTGGATGTCCACGTGCTGCTCCAGCGCCAGTGCCGCGTCGAGCACGGTTTCCACCTGTTCCTGCCCGTGCCGTTGCAGCGCCATTTCCAGACGTTGCGCCCGCGCCGCGCTCTGTTCCAGGATATGCTGGCCCGCCATGACGCCGAAACGCAGGAACAGGGCGTTGCGGCTGGCGAAATCGGCGTGGCCCAGCACGTGGGCCGTGACGAGGGTGTTTTCCGCCACGGAATTGTGTTCGGCCATGTAGGCATGGCAAGGGTCGCCGGGAAACATGACTTCGAACATATGCGAGTTGCCCATCTTTTGATGCACGAGCTGGTGGATGTAGCGCACGCCGAACGACCAGTGGCGCATGCGCACGGGCAAGCCATAGATGGCGATCTCGGCCATGAAACTGTCCGGCACCAGCTCGAACTCGACGGGGGCGAACGCCAGCCCCAGTTGCCGCGCCAGCGCTTCGATGCGCGCCGCGTAGCCGTCCAGGCCAGTTGTGTTCGCCATGTTCGCCGTATCGGCCATACTGGCCATATTGGCGTGGCGCGGGGCGTCATGCCGCGTCATGCCGCGTCCTCCGTATCGGCCGCCTCGTGCCGGAAAAAGGTGCGGATGGCTTCCCACACGTCGTCGTTCTTGCCGAGGATGCTGCTGTGCAAGGGTAAGCCGCGCCGTTCCTGCTCGGCGAACAAGCTGTGCATTTCAGTTTCCAGGCTGCGCGGCACGCCGGGCACGGTTTCCACATAGCCCATATAGTTAAGCAAGACGGCCAGTTCGCCCAGGGCCGCGCTGGCTGGCCCCCGGTCTTCGCTGAAATTTTCGCCATCGGAGGCATAGAACAGATAGGCGTTGTAGCGGCCCGGCGCGTAGTGTTCCTGCAGCAATTCGCGGCTCAGGCGAAAGGCGGTGGACGCCATGGTGCCGCCCATGCCATTGACCTGGAAGAACTCGGCTTCGGAAAATTCCCAGGCCCGCGTCGTATGGGCGATAAAGCGCGTCTCCACGCGCGCATACCTGCGGCGCAAGCCTTGCAAGGCAAAGAAAAAGAACGATTTGGCCAGCTTGCGTTCGGGCTGCGCCATGCTGGCCGACACATCCAGCACGAAAAACACGACGGCGTTCGTGCTGGGCCGGGGTTGCGGCAGCACCTGGCGGTAGCGCAAGTCCTCATTGGTGAAGGGCACTGGCTGCGCTTGCAGGGCGCGCCGCTTGATGGCTTCCTTGACGGTGCGCCGCCGGTCCAGCCGCGAACGGGCGCCATGCCGGTCCAGGCCGCTACGCACGAGCCGCACGTCGTCGATGGCGCCCAGGTGGCGTGGCGTCAGGTGCGGCAATTCGAAGGCGTCCCACAGCCAGTCGAGTATGTCGTCGATGGGAAACTCCAGCAGCAGGCGCACGGCCCCCTCGCCATCGCCGCCGTCACCTTGCGTGCCGGCCCCGCCAGTGGCGGCGGGCCGGGCCGGGCGCAGGATATCGCCGGGCTGGCCGTCACCCTGGCCCGCGCCCAAGCTGCTGCGCGCGGGCGCCAGGCGGAAACGCGCATGTTCGAGCAGGCGCATGGGCACTTGCACCGTGCGCTGCTGCGGTCCGTCGATCAGGTCGGGCGTGGCGACCAGCTCGGGCAAGTGCGCCTGCACGGCTTCGCGCACTTTCTGGTTGTGGCGCAGCCAGTCGCGCGCGCCGCGCGAGAACAGCGCGTACCAGGGCCGGGCCAGGGCTGGCGCGCCACCCGCCGCCGCCGCGCCGGAGGAACCGGCGGAGCCGGCCGTGGCGGCGGGGTCCGCGGTGCCTGCGGGTTCCGTGGAATCCCCCCAGGCCGGATGGCCATCCTGTGTGCCGCTGCCTGGCGTCGTGGTGGCGGCCATGGCTATTCCTGCGCCAGCAAGGTGGTCACGTAGTTGAGCGCTTCGCGCGCGCTATGGGCGTCATAGCCGTATTCGTCGACCAGGCGCTGCTCGACGGCGGATATCCTGGCCCGCACGTCGTCGTCGGGCCGCTTGGCCGAGCCGACGAGGCGCAGCACGTCGCGCCGCTGCTCGAACAGGTATTGCTGGATGGCGTCGTGCAATGGCGCATGGCTGGCCAGGCCAAACGCTTCGCCCCGCTTGAAGGCGCTCATGGCCTTGCGCACCACTTCTTGCCGGAAAGATTGCTTGCCCGAGTCGCTGATGTGGATTTTCTCTTCCACGGCGCGCAGGAAGCGCTCGTCGGGACGGCGCTCTTCGCTGGTGATGGGATCGCGGATCTGGCGGTTGTCGAGCATGGCTTCGACTTCATCGAGATATTTGTTCAGCAAGTCTTGCGCTTCTTGCTCGAATGATACGAACAAGGCCTTGTGCACGTCGGCCTTGACCCAGCGGTTATAGAAATCCTTGCGCGTGAGCACCAGGTAATCGACCCATTTGCGCTTGCGCCGCGGTTCGATGCGCGCATCGTTTTCGATGCCGTCTTTCAGGGCCAGCAGCACGTCCATGGTGGACAGGCTGTTGCGCTGGGCGGAAATGATGGCGTGCGACAGGGCATTGATGACGAAGCGGGGCGACACGCCCGACAGGCCCTCGTCGGGCGACTTGTCGCGCTCGCGCATGCGGCGCAGGTCGGCCGGCTGCAAGTCGTCGACATCTTCGTTCGCGTAGATGCGCAGTTTCTTGACCAGCTCGGCCTCCTTGTCCTCGCCCTCGGGCATGCGGCTGAGGATGGCAAACACGGCCGCCGCATGCAGCACGTGCGGATCGAGGTGAACGTCGCGGAAGGCGGGCGCGGCCGCCAGGATTAGCTTGCGGTAAATGCGCGCTTCTTCGCGGTAATTGAGCG
The DNA here is from genome assembly GCF_030587335.1 of Janthinobacterium sp. SUN176. Classification (NCBI taxonomy): domain Bacteria; kingdom Pseudomonadati; phylum Pseudomonadota; class Betaproteobacteria; order Burkholderiales; family Oxalobacteraceae; genus Janthinobacterium; species Janthinobacterium sp. SUN176. The sequence goes on from NZ_JAPWIA010000001.1 coordinate 1,476,123, forward strand.
TATAGGGCACTTGCACGATGACCATGCGGTCGAGCAGCGCCTCGTTTTCGCTTTCTTGCAGGAATTTGCGGAATTCGGCCAGATTCGTGTGCGCGAGGATGGTTTCGTCGAGGTAGATCAGGGGGAAGCGCGACACCTTGACATTCTTTTCCTGCGTCAAGGTCAGCAGCAAGTAGAGGAATTCCCGCTTGACCTTGAGGATTTCGATCATTTCCAGCATGCCGCGGCTGGCCGCATACACGGCGCCGGACCACGACCAGGCGCGCGGATCGCCTTCGTCGCCGTATTGCGCCACTTTCGACAGGTCGACGGAACCGACCAGGTCGGCCAGGTCGGCCGTCGTGGGATCGTGCGGCGCATACGTGCCGATGCCGCAGCGGCCCGCCTCGGACAAATGGATGCGCTCGACGGGCATGCGCAGGAAGTCGCCCGCATACTGCTCTTCCAGGCGGGCGCGGCAATGTGGGCACAGTTCGCCCTGCAGCTCGGCATCATAGCTGGCGCGAAAGTCGGCGCGCATGCTGTGCGGCACCAGGTGCAGCGGCGATTCGTGCACGGGACAGCCGGCGATGCCGTACAGCGCGCCTTCGCTGCTGTGGCTGTACTCTTCCAGGCCCCGCTTGAGCAGGATCACCATGGTCGACTTGCCGCCCGATGGCGGGCCAAGCAACAGCAACATGCGGCGGCCCACTTCGGAGCCGGCGGCGGCCGCCTTGAAGTAGGCGGCGACCCGGTCGATCGCCTCGTCGATGCCGAACAGCTCGTCGTCGAACAGGCGGCAGCGGAAGCGTCCGTTGCCGTCGGTCTGGCCATTCCAGCGCATCATGTCCCACAGGTACCGGTGCGCGCTGCGCGTCAGCAGTGCGGCGCGGCCGGGCAGGATTTGCTCGAGGAAGTCGGCAAAACTGCCGCGCCAGGGCGTGATGCGGTGTTTTTCCGCCCAGGCCGCCATGCCGTGCACGAAACCCGCATGCTGGGCCGCGCCACCGGCGTCCGTCGTATTGTCGGCGGCTGTATTGGCGCCGGCTGAGGCCGCTACCGCAGGGGCGTCGTCGGATTGGCGTGTCATACCAGGGCTCGTTATTGCAGGGCTCGTCATTGTTTCCCCATCCTTGCTGTTGCTGGCGTTGCTGCCGTGGAGCAGGCCCGGTTCCAGCCTGTCGGCCAAGTATACGGCGGCGCCTCTGCCCGCACGCCTGATCCCGCTCAACCTTGACGAGGGAACTATTTTTGTACTCGCTGGCCCCCATTGGGGCAGGGCAGCCTGGCATCCGCGCGGTTCAATCCAGATCAATACCGGCCCGCGCAGCGCGTCCACACTGGAAGCTTGCGGCGACCCACGAGGAGAACACGATGATAGGCAACGAGAATGGTTTCAGCGCCCCGCCCGGCAGCAGCGGCAGGGGACAGAGCGCGGATGATGAAGAGGCCGTCGGCCAGTTTTCCATCCCCGGCGAAGACGACAATACGATCGAGAGCGCGTCCGTCGCGGATGTGCCCGACGCCCTGAGCGGTGTCAGCATGGAATTGCTGGAAATCAAGCGCAGCATCGAGGATGGCATGCGGCAAAGCATCGCGCAAGCGGGCGGCGCGCGCGCGGCCGACGCCTTCAGCGACAGCGGCAATATCCAGGGCGTGTCCATCGGCCTGGGCGAGGGCGCCAGCGACAGCTCGTCCGGCGAGCCGGGCTTGCCGGCACTGACCCTGTACGTGGCCGAGCCCACTTCCGTCGACCGGGCCAAGGCTGCCATCGTGGGGGCCATGGGCGTGCGCGCCGTGGCCAGCGACAAGGTGCCCGTCAACATCGTCGTCACGGGCGTGATCGATGCGCAGCCCCACCGTTTCCGCCTGCGCCCCGCGCCGGGCGGCGTGTCGGTCGGGCATTTCCGCATCACGGCCGGCACCATCGGCTGCCTGGCCGTGGGGCGCAGCGCGCCGCGCAACAGCCGCCTGATGATTCTTAGCAATAATCACGTGCTGGCCAATTCCAACGGCGGCGTGTTCAACGATTGCATCGTGCAGCCTGGCCCCATCGACGGCGGCCGCTGCCCGCAAGACCAGGTCGCCGTGCTCGAGCGTTTCGTGCCCATCAATTTCAGCGGCGGCGTCAACTTTGTCGATTGCGCCACCGGCTGGGCCTGGCCAGACAGGGTGCGTCCCGAACTGGTCTACCTGAGCGGCGGCGTGCCCGCGTACTTCCGCATCAGCAATGCGCTCGTGGCACCCGCACTGGGCATGATGGTCGGCAAGTCCGGCCGCACGACGCAATTGACGCAGGGCCGCATCACGGGCCTGGGTGCCACCATCAACGTCAATTACGGCGGCGGCAGGATCGCGCTGTTCCAGGACCAGATCGCCATCACGGGCGTCAGCGGGGCGTTCAGCGCGGGCGGCGATTCCGGCTCGTCCATCTGGACCTGGAACCAGCAGCGCAATCCCGTCGGCCTGCTGTTTGCCGGCGGCGGCAACATCACGTTTGCCAACCAGATGCGGCGCGTGGTGGTGGCGCTCGACATCAATTTGTACACTTGAGCGCGCCTTCAAGAGCCGGCGGGGCGGCCCCGCACCGCCTTGCCTGACGCTGTTTTTTGCACGATGAGTATCTTGGTCAAGTATTGCTCAAGTCTTGCTCAAGGGCGGCGGCCGCGCATGGTCTTGGCCGGCGAAGCGTGCTGCAGTGCCGGTTGGCCGGGTGTATCATGCAAGGCATCGGGAGGGTTTGTCATATCAGGAGGGTGTGTCATGTCAAACAGTAAGTTCGCACAATCGCCATATGCCGTCTTCGAGGACGCCGCCATGCCGTATTTGCCGGATGCCCCCCCTGGACAGGGCCTGGGGCAGCATGCCCAGGCCGCGCCGCACGGCCGCCTGGAAGCGGCCCGGCGGCGCAACGAGCGGGCGCTGATGGCCATCGACGGCGTGGAAGGCGTCAGCCTGGGGCAGACGGCCGTGGGCACGGAAGCGCTCGTCGTGTACCTGCGCGACTCGTCCGTCAAGCGGCGCGTGCCGTTGCAGGTCGAGGGTTATCCGGTGGAAACGAGCATCACTGGCCAGATTGATATCCAGCGCCGCTAGGCAAGCGGGCCTGGCGGCGGGGGCCTCCGGCCGCGGATGGTGGCGGAAGGCCTGTCGCCAGGCCTTCCGTGTTTACTGTCAGCCTGGGCTCAGGCGACCGATCGCTGCGGCCACGCCCGCGCCATAGGCAGGGTCGCACAGCGTGCAGTTGCCGATGTGGCGTTGCTTGACTTGCTCCGAGGCGCCCGAGATGGCGCGCGCCGTGTTGTCGAACAAGGCTTGCTGCTGCGCCGCGGTCATCAAGCGGAACAGGGCGCGCGGCTGCGAATAGTAATCTTCGTCGACGCGGTGGTTCCAGTGGTCGGCCGCGCCTTCGATGCTGAGCGGCGGCTCGCGGAAATCGGGCTGCTCGGCCCATTCCTGTTCGCTGTTCGGTTCATAGCCCAAGGTTCCGCCCTGGTTGCCGTCGACCCGCATCTGGCCGTCGCGGTGATAGCTGTGGAACGGGCATTTCGGCGCGTTGACGGGAATATGGCTGTGGTTGACGCCGAGGCGGTAGCGCTGCGCGTCGCCATACGAGAACAGCCGGCCTTGCAGCATCTTGTCCGGCGAAAAGCTGATGCCGGGCACCACGTTGGCCGGATTGAAGGCCGCCTGCTCCACTTCCGCAAAATGGTTGTCGGCATTGCGGTTCAGTTCCAGCACGCCCACCTCGATCAGCGGATAGTCGCCGTGCGGCCACACTTTCGACAGGTCGAAGGGGTTGAGGTGATACGTGCCTGCCTCTTTTTCCGGCATGATCTGTACGTACAGGGTCCAGCGGGGGAAATCCTTGTTTTCGATGCTTTCATACAGGTCGCGGTGCGAGCTTTCGCGGTCCTTGCCCACCAGCGCCTCCGCTTCCGCATCCGTCAGGTTCTGGATGCCTTGCTGGGTTTTAAAGGTGAACTTGACCCAGAAACGCTCGTTTTGCGCATTCAGGAAGCTGAAGGTATGGCTGCCGAAGCCGTGCATGTGGCGGAAGCTGCGCGGCAAGCCCCGGTCGCTCATCACCACCGTCACCTGGTGCAGGGCTTCCGGCAGCGAGGTCCAGAAGTCCCAGTTGCTGTTGGCGCTGCGCAAGCCCGTGCGCGGGTCGCGCTTGATGGCGTGATTCAAATCGGGAAATTTCAAGGGATCGCGCATGAAAAACACGGGCGTGTTGTTGCCGACCAGGTCCCAGTTGCCTTCTTCCGTATAAAACTTCAGGGCGAAGCCGCGGATATCGCGTTCCGCGTCCGCCGCCCCCCGTTCGCCCGCCACCGTGGAAAAGCGCGCGAACATCGGCGTTTGCTTGCCCACTTCGCCAAAGATTTTCGCCCGCGTGTAGCGCGTGATGTCGTGCGTGACGGTAAATGTGCCGTGCGCGCCGGAACCCTTGGCATGCATGCGGCGCTCGGGGATGACTTCGCGGTCGAAGTGGGCCAGCTTTTCCAGGAACCACACATCTTGCAGCAGGGCGGGGCCGCGCGGGCCGGCCGTCTGGATGTTCTGGTTGTCGACTACGGGCGCGCCAAAGGCGGTGGTCAGCTTTTTCATTGGACTCTTTCTTTATAGGGGAGGTCAACGGACGAGCCAGGGCCTACCCAAACACTGGCTGGGCTGAGCGTGTACGACGTGCTCACCGAGGCTGGTCCAGAGTAACAAATTTCTAAAAAGCAAATTCAGTGTAATCCATTTCGGAGCCGGCAACAGCCCCGCCGCGTCCGGGGAAGCGGCTTGCCCATCATAGCCTCTCGGCCTTGTCCAGCCCAACACGATTGACCTGGCGCAAAGCGCAGCGTGATTTCCGACGTATTGGCGATAGGTATTGGCGGTATCAGCGATATTGGGCCCAGTTCGCCCGCAGCCACGTCAGCACGGCGGCATGGCCGCGTATGTCGGCGGGCAAGTGGCGCTGGATCAGCCGTTCGCATTTGAGCGCCGTCGCCAGGCTGCCGCCGGACCAGCTGTTGCAGCTGTACAGCACCTCATACCATTCGTGGCGGTTCAGCAGGGTGCTGTCGGGGATGCCGCGCTGCGCCGGGTCGTCGCCCGCCGCCGGGCCATCCGGATAGCTGAACTGCAAGTCGCTCTTTGTCATGGGGCCCAACCGGTGATCTGCCATGCCTGCCTCGCGATAAAATTGTGCGCGAACAGCTGTCCGTGCCAGGTAAGCTTATGCCACCGGCAAGCATTCCATTTGGCAATATGGGCCGGCCTTGACCTGGCTTAAAACTTGTTCCAGTTATTGTGCCGGTGCTCCGTCGCTTCCTTCATCAGGTGGCCGGCGCGCAGAGCGTCGTCCGCTTGCACCGTCATGGCCAGTTCCTGGATGGCGGGCGGGTATTCGTGGTGGGCCGCTTCTTCCAGCAATTCGCGGCCTTTCGCCAGGTCGCGCGGCACGCCGCGGCCTTCGCGGTAGGCGTTGTACAGCAGGAACATGGCGTGCGGATTGCCCAGCTCGCTGGACTTGTCCAGCCAGTGCGCGGCGGTCACGGGGTCTTTCGGTACGCCTTCGCCATTCGCGGCAAGCAAACCCAGCATCAGGGCCGCCTTCGCGTGGCCTTGCTGCGCCGCCTGGCGGTACCACAGCCAGGCCTGGGCCGGCGTGGCTGCGCGCAGCATCTGGCCCAGCTCGAAGGCCGCTTCCGTGTCGCCCGCGCGGGCCGCCTGTTCGAACAGGCTCAAGGCCTCGGCACGGCGTTCGGCGCGGGGCTGGTAAATCAGCGCCAGTTCGCGCTCGGCGACGGGCATGTCCTTGCCGGCCCAGCTGCGCACCTTGCGCTCGGCCTGGTGGTCGCCCGCCTGGCGCGCATGCATGGCGACGGCTTCGATTTCCGCCGCCGTGGGCGGTGGCGACGCCTGGCAAGCGGCCAGGACGGCGGCCAGCACGACGGCGGGCAGGGAGAGTGCGTGTTTCATTGTGATCAGCTTTCATCAAAACGGGCCGGAACTGCGCTTGTTCCGGCCCTCGGACCTTATTTGCTCAGGTCGATGCGGTACTTGGCAAAGCCGCTGGCGTCGAGTCCGCCTTCAGCTGCCACGTTGGTGATGCCACTGCCTTGCGCCAGCGCCAGATGGCCGGGCGCCGAGCGCAGGATCACGGGACCTGCCGTGGCCGTCTTGACAAAGCTCCAGCTGCGCGCGCTGCCATTATTGGCCAGGGTCACCTTGCCGCCCTTGGTGCTCAGCGACGCCAGGTAGTTGCTGACCACGGCCTGGTTCGCATCGGGCGACTTGATGATGGTCTTGCTGCCATCGATGCCAGGCACGGCGCCGCCGCCGCCGGCGCGGTAATCGTTGGTGGCGACGATGAAATCATCGCCATCGGCGACGGCCGCACCCTTGTAGGTGAGGTTGACGATGCGGCTGCCCGGCTTTTTCGTCACGTCGATCTGGTACGTCAGCGCATTGTTTTCCGCGTAGAACACGTCATAGTTATAGATCGTGCCATACGACGGCACCAGGTCTTGCTCGGCGCCGCTGGCCGGGTCGATCTGGTTGAATTGTTTGGCCGACGTTTCCAGCCAGGCTTTCAAGTCCGCACCCTTGATCTTCACGGCTTGCAGGTTGTTGTTGCTATATAAATACAGGTCGCCCGGATTGCGCACTTGCAAGCCGACCGGCGCGGCAGGGGAAGCGCCAGCCGCCACGTCCGTGAAGTCTGACGGCCCGTTGCGGCCCGCCTTGAATGGCGCGCTGCAGGAAATGACGGGGATGTTCTTGTAGCTGGACAAGGTGGCATCCGTGCTGGTGGCGATGAAATTTTTCACGTAATCGAGCTGCGCCTGGTTCACCAGCTGGATGGCGCTCACGTCGCCCACCAGCGCGAAGTAGGCGGACATCTCGAAATCCGTGCTGATGCCCAGCGGTTGCTTGGCGTAGGCGATGGTGGCCGCGTGCTCCGTGGCGACCAGCGGGGCGATGGCCGGGTCGGCGTTCACGAGGGTCTTGCCATCGGTGTATTTGAAGCCGCGCGATTCCACCGTCGTCTTGGCCGGCTGCACCACCCACTTGCCGCCCTGGTAGGCCATGGTCAGCTTGATGATGCCCAGGCGGCGGCCCCAGCTTTGCGCCATGACGGTGGGCACGCCATTGACGAAGCCGTTGACGGCGTCGATCTTGGCGCTGGCGGGGAAGGCGGCAAACGAGGCATCCAGGGCGGCCGCGCCCGTTTCCTTGCCTTTCGGGAAGATCAAGTGCGAGTGGCCGATCATCAGCGCGTCGATGCCCGTGCTGGTCAAGTGGTAGCTGCCGTTTTCCATCTTCGGGCTGTAGGGACTGGTATCCAGACCGCCATGCGACAGGGCCACGACGAGGTCGGCGCCCTTGCTGCGCAATTCCGGCACGTATTGTTTCGCCGCTTCCTGCACGCCCGTCACGCTGACTTTGCCAGCAAGCACTTTCTGATCCCATTCGAGGATTTGCGGCGGCACAAAGCTCAGCACGCCCACATTGATTTTCACGGTCAGCTTGCTGCCATCGGGCGCCGTGGCGGCGAAATCGCGGGGCAGCAGGGTGTAGGGCTGGAAAATCGGCTTGCCGCTGGACACGCCGACGACATTGCTCAGCACGGAAGGGAAGGCGGGCGCGCCGCACGTGCCCGTCGGCTTGGCCACGCCGGGAATGCCAAAATCCGTGTTGGTGATCTGGCTCAGGTAAGGCAAGCCGTAGTTGAATTCGTGGTTGCCCATGCCGCCCGCATCGTATTTCAGCGCGTTCATGGCCTTGTGCACGGCCAGGGTGCCGCTGCAAGGCACGGGCGCGGCCACGGCTTGCAGGTCGGCCAGCAAGGTGCCCTGGATGACGTCGCCATCGTCGAGCAAGACGTTGTTCGGATTTTCCGCGCGCGCTGCCTGGATCAGGGTCGACGTACGTTCCAGGCCCAGGCTCGTGTCTTCGGCCAGCGCGTAATAGTTATAGCTGAGGACATTCGAGTGGATATCCGTGGTTTCCAGCAAGGCGACGGTGACCGTCGTGCCTTCGGGAATGGCCGGCGCCGTGTTCGAACTGCCGTTGCAAGCAACGAGACCTGCACTTGCCAGCGCCGCCAGCATGACCCAATTTGTTTTCATTACCGCCCTCGGAAAGATTCAAAGGACGCGACTGTAACGCCGGCATATGACGCCACCATGACAGTGTGGCAGGGCGCATGGCGTCGTGCCGGCGCATCAATGCGCCGGCAGCTTTATCAACACCTCATTGCTGAAGTATGGTTCATCCTCCACCCAGAAAATATAGTCCAGGCCCAGGTAGTTGCGGGCAAAGTCGAGGACATCCTCGACCGAGTTTTTTTTCCCGGTGCGGGGATTGATCTGGCGCAGATTGCCGTCTTGCACGGCCATGCCTTTGACCAGATCGGCCGGGTAGTCCTTGATGAAGCCGTAGCTTTGGCCCATATGGCTTTTTCGATACGGCATCAGGTCGGGGCCGCCCACGCCCATTTGCAGCGTTTGCGCTTGCGCAAACACGCTGCGCATACAACCCTTGTCGCTCCACGGAAGCCATTCACCTGGCAAAAAATTCAAATACACCATGGTATTGGTGTGAGGAAAGGCGCCGGCCAGCACCCGCATGTTTTCCTTGATGGCATCGACATACTGTTGCGGCTTGAAATCATCGGGAAAAATCGTATTTCCTTTACCGTCTTCGACGCCGATGTCGATCGAGCTTTCGCTGAAATTAATGCCCTCGATTTTTCCGTCGAATTCCTGGCCCAGCGCCCGGATCAAGCGCTGGTAACGGTCGCGCACCGGTTGTTCCCACATCTTTGGCGACCAGCCGTATTCATCATCCGTCACCGGTTTGTGCGGGTCGCGCTCCGGCGCCGAGAGCATGCTTTGCTTGATGATGCCGCCCTGGTAGCGAGGATCGCTGAGCAGATAGGCCGGCACATTATGGCGCGGCGTGAAGGATTTTTCCTGCAGTTGTATCCACAGTTTTTTGCCGATTGAATCGAGAAAGGCGATGTCGTGGCAGATCGCCGAAAAATCATACCGGTCCTGTTGCGGCTCCAGGCTGCGCCAGGTGTAGACGATTTGCGCGCCACGGAAGCGGGCATCGTTTAACGCTTTATCCGAGCGGATGTTTTCCCCGTTCAGTTCACGGTGACTAAAGTAAAGATAGTGCTGGATCGGCTTTTTTATGTCTGCGGCAATGGCGCTGCCCATCATCAAAACAAGTACGGCAAGAAGCCTTATGGAGTTGCGCAAGAACATCGATTCCTTGGTGATTGTGAAAATTGAACTGTGGCAAGATGGAGTATCTTCACGCGCCATGCAAGCACAATTGATCAAGCGCGACAAAATCTAATTTTGTATTAAATCTATATCTTCTGCGGATCTTTTGGCCAATTCAGGATTATTGCTATTATTTAAAACCCAGAGAGCAAGCTTGCCATTTTCAATAATTTCTTTTTTGGAATATATTGTACTAAAATAATCCTGTAGTTTGTTATTGTCTGTCGGTAACGGCAAATTTTTCATCTCTTCAGGGATATCTTCGAAGTAATACCTTGATTTTTCCAATGAAGGATACTTCTTTAGCAAATAATCATTCACGGTATATGGCTCATAATTTCCCACGAATAAGTCTTTTGTCAAAATTCCTGTAATTGTAATTTTATTGATATGTTTTTTTAAATATTCAAAATTCTCTTTTGTGGTCGAGAAGTCGGATTGTAAAATTGTGTTATTTTTCGACAATTGCCTGACCACAGAAAGCCGAACATGATCGCCATTGATCTCTATTACTTTGAAAATGTAATAATCCGTTTGAATGCTTTGGCTTCCACCATTAACCCCTGTTGTTTTGTTGAAAATAAAACTTCCAATTTGCAATTTATGCTCAGGGCTGTTAATGGTTTGTTTCCATATATACGGGTTGTAAATCATTTTCTTAAAAGAATATATGGAGATGAGAGCGAGCAGGCTTATTATCAGTATTTTTTTCATTGGCTAGGCGAGAATAAAATATTTAAGAGCGGCTTGCTAAGGGCTAATAAAATCGAAGCCAGCCGATGTGATGCTCGCGCGGCCGCACGGCTGAGAAGCACGGCTGTATGTCTGCACGGGGGGCAGAATCAGTCTTCATCGCATCATCCAGGGGCTGTTGACAACAGTTCAGCCGCCATGCGCTTACTTCGATGGCATCGCCGACGAGTTCGCACTCTAGCACGTCGAGGGCCGGGATACTGATCCTGCTGGTAGCGCATGGATTCCTCTTTTTCACGGTGGCAGGCAAAGATCGCCAGGTAAATGCAGGTTAGTTGCATTATAATTCGAAAACGCAATTCATTTGCATTAGTGCGACCTTCGCCAACTCAGCCAGCCTAAGGAATCCCCATGCCACAGCGCAAACTCCCCGTCACCGTCCTGTCCGGCTTTCTCGGCGCCGGCAAGACCACCTTGCTCAACCACATACTGCGCAACCGCGAAGGCAAGCGCGTGGCCGTCATCGTCAACGACATGAGCGAAGTCAATATCGACGCTTCGCTCGTCAGGGATGGCGCCGAGGCGGCCGGCGCGGCCCTGTCGCGCACGGAAGAAAAACTCGTGGAAATGTCCAACGGCTGTATCTGCTGCACCTTGCGCGACGATTTGTTGCTGGAAGTGCGGCGCCTGGCCGCGGAAGACCGCTTCGATTACCTGTTAATCGAATCGACGGGCGTGGGCGAGCCGATGCCCGTGGCCGCCACCTTCGACTTCGAGGATGAGCACGGCGACAGCTTGAACGACGTGGCGCGCATCGACTGCATGGTCACCGTCGTCGACTGCGCCAATTTGCTGGCCGATTTCCACAGCGAAGACAGCCTGGAGCAGCGGGGCGAAATCGCGGGCGAGGGCGACGACCGCCAGCTGGCCAATTTGCTGACGGAACAGATCGAATTTGCCAATGTCATCGTCCTCAACAAGGTCGACATGGTGGCGGCGGACGAGCGCCTGCGCGTGCTGGCCATTTTAAAAGCCCTCAATCCCGGCGCGCGCATCATCGAAACGAACCAGTCCGTCGTGCCGCTGGACGCCATCCTGGGCACGAACTTGTTCGACCTGGAACAGGCGGCCGGCATGCCGGGCTGGGCCCAGGAGCTGGCCGGCGTGCACACGCCGGAGACGGAAACGTATGGCATCAGCAGCTTTGTCTACCGCGCGAAGGAGCCGTTCCACGCGCAGCGCCTGCACGATTACATCGCCCAGCCGATCAAGGGCGTGGTGCGCAGCAAGGGATATTTCTGGCTGGCCAGCCGGCCCGAATGGGTGGCCAGCCTGTCCGGCGCGGGCAAGCTGATGAATATCGAACCCGTGGGCTTGTGGTGGGCGTCCGTGCCGAAGGAGCGCTGGCCCACGGATGCGGCCTCGCTGGCGGAAGTCAAGGCGGGCTGGAGCGAAACGTATGGCGACCGCTACCAGGAGCTCGTCTTCATCGGCCAGAACATGGACCAGGCCGCCATCGAGGCGGACTTGAAGAAATGCCAACTCAACTACACGGAAACGCGCCAGGGCATGGCCGCCTGGCGCAAGCTGCCCGATCCGTTTCCGCAGTGGCAGCGCATGGAAGAACTGGAAGATTAACCATCGATAGGAAACAAATATGACAGAATTGATCCCCGTCACCATCATCACAGGTTTTCTCGGCAGCGGGAAAACCACCTTGCTCAAGCGCATATTGCAGGGCGATCACGGCGTGCGCATCGCCGTGATCGAAAACGAATTCGCCGCCGAAAGCATCGACCATGGCTTGCTGGTGCAGGACAGCGACGAGCAGATCGTGGAAATGAACAATGGCTGCATCTGCTGCAGCGTGCGCGGCGACTTGATCCGCATCCTGGGCGAGCTGCACGCCAAACGCGAATCCGGCACCATCGTTTTCGACCACGTGATCATCGAAACGACGGGGCTGGCCGCGCCCGGTCCCGTGGCGCAAACCTTCTTTGCGGAACCGTCCGTCAGCGAGTACTACATGCTCGACGCCATTTTGACGGTGGTCGATGCGCGTCATGCGCAGCAGCAATTGACGGCGCACAAGGAAGCGCAGGAGCAAGTGGGCTTTGCCGACCGCATCCTGCTGTCGAAGACGGATCTGGTCGGCAAGGACGAGCTGGCCGCGCTGCGCCAGCGCCTGGTCGCCATCAATGGCCGCGCCAGCATCCAGAAAGTGCGCTTTGGCAATGTGCCCTTGCGCGATATCCTGAACATCCGCGGTTTCAATTTGAACGCCATCGTCGAGCTGGAGCCGGATTTCCTGGGAGAATTGGGGCACCGCCATGGCGACGGCGTGCAATCGTTCGTCTATCACCAGTCCCGGCCCCTCGATCTGTTGCAGGTGGAAAATTTTCTCGATGCCGTGGTGCAGCTGTTTGGCAGCCAGCTGATGCGTTACAAGGGCATCCTGTACGTGGCCGACGTGCCGTGCCGTGCCGTCTTCCAGGGCGTGCACATGCTGATGGGTTCGGAACTGGGCGCACCGTGGAACGACGGGGAAACGCGCGCCAGCAAGATGATCTTCATCGGCCGCGACTTGCCGCAGGATATGCTGACCCGTGGCCTGGACCGCTGCATGGCCAAGGCGGACAGCCCCGCCGAGGTGGCGGCGTGAGCGTGGAAGCGGGCTTGCCCGCCCTGGCACTGATCTTTTTGCTGGGCATGCGGCATGGGCTGGAACCGGACCACCTGGCCGCCGTCGACGGCCTGACCCTGCGCAGCCAGGCCGCGGCGCCCCGCTGGACGCCGTGGATGGGCGCGCTGTTTGCGCTGGGCCATGGCGTCACCGTGCTGGCCATCGTGGCCGTGGCCGCCGTGGCGTCACAGCAATTTTCACCGTCGGAAACCGTGTTCGGCTGGCTGGAATGGCTGCCCATCGGCTTGCTGCTGCTGATTGCGGCCCTGAATGCGCGCAGCTTGCTGGCCGGCGCCCAGCTGGCCGAGGTGCGCGGCCGGCTGCTGCCGCGCTGGCTGCGGGGCGCATCCGGGCCGCTCGCCGCCATTCTCGTCGGCATGCTGTTCGCGCTGGTCTTCGACACGGCCCTTCAGGCGGCCGCCTGGGGCTATGCGGCCGTCGCGCTGGGCGGCATGCAGCCGGCCTTGCTCACGGGCCTGGTGTTTGCCGTCGGCATGGGCGTGACGGATACCTTCGATGGCTGGGTTACGGCAAAAGTCATGCGCACCGGCCAGATTGACCTCGTGCGCGCCTTCCGGCGCCGCCTGGGCTGGCCCATCGTCGCCATCTGCGTGGCCATGGCCGCTTGCATGGCGGCCGGCAAGCTCGACCCGGCCTGGTCGCTGCCGGAAAGCTGGACGGCGGCACTCGGTGCGGCCATGGTGCTGCTGATGGCGGCCCTGTACGGCTGGACCTTGCTGGGTTTGCGCCGCGTGCGTGCCTGAGGCGGGGGCGTGGGTATAATGGAAAAAAACTGCCGGATTCCACCATGCCCGCACCTGAAATCGTCATTCGCCTGCTGACGCCGGCCGACACCGCCGCCTTTTGCGCGCTGCGCCTGCGCGCCATCCTCGATTCGCCCAGCTCGTTTTCCTCGTCGCGCGAGGACGAGCTGGCGCGCACGCCCGAAGAACACGTGCAGCGCATCGCCGGCGGCCCGCTGCACCGGGCGTTCGGCGCCTTCGATGGCGAACGCCTGGTCGGCTTTGCCGGCTTGCGGCGCGAATCCATGCGGCAACTATCGCACAAGGCCTTGCTGTGGGGCGTGTTCGTCGATGTGGCGCAGCGGGGCAAGGGCGTGGCGCGGCGTCTCGTGAACGCTTGCATCGCCCAGGCCGAAGCGGACCCTGCCGTCATGCAAGTGCATTTGAGCGTGAATGCGGAAAACAATGCCGCCCTGGGTCTGTATGAATCGCTGGGATTTATCGCGTACGGCACGGAACCGCGTTCGATGCGCGTGGGCGAGCTATTCTATGACGAGCATCACCTGGCTTTATTGATCAGGTAATGCCGCCGGTACCGCTGCCGGTACCGTTTACTTGCAGCGCGGGCACAGGCCCTTGATCAGGTAATCGACTTCGCCGCCGCTGAAACCTTCCGGCAACAGCACGGGCGGGGGCAGCTTGACTTCATTGAAGCAGGTGACGTTCGCGCATTTCGTGCACTGGAAGTGCGCGTGTTCGTGCGCCTGGTGGCCGGCGCCCGCGCTGAAGCGCCACACCTGGTCGGCGCCCGCGATGCGGTGCACCAGTTCATTTTCCGTCAGCCATTCCAGCACCCGGTACAGGGTGACGGAATCGATGTCGCTGTCCTGCGACAGCGCTTGCTGGATTTCATGGTGGGTCAGCGAACGGCTTTGCGCCATTAAAAAGTCGAGCACCTTCACGCGCGTCTTGGTGACGCGGGCGTTGGTGTTGCGGATCAGCGATTCGGCTTGCGGTGTAGAAGATGATGTCAACATGATAGGCCTGCTTGCGGGGGATCGGCTGGCGGCGTCATCGCCGTGCCTTTGCCACCCTCTGGGCCGTATCTTAGCATGCGTGCCGCACTCGATGGAACGGCGTCACGGTTTGAACGTCCAATAGCGCCCGGCCACCGTATCGACGGGGTCGAGAAAGCGCTGGTCGGCGCGCGCCTGGTTGCGTATCAGATAAAACATGTCGGACAGGGCCGAGCGCTTTTCCGCAAAGTAAGAGTGCTTCATGAAGCTGGTGTCGACCCCGGTGGCGTCGATGGTTTCCACGCCCGCCACGATCAGCATGCCGGCGCCGCTGTCGCCCGCGCGCGGGTAGCCGTGCACGGCTTTCGAGGCGGCCAGGGCCAGGTCTTGCGACGAGGCATACAGGGTGACGGGATTGCGCGCGCCAGCCAGTTTCGGCGCGATATCGTGCTTGAAGATGGCGGCGTCGATATCGGGCGCAGACAGGATGATTTCCGTGATCTTTTGCGCCAGCTGCGGCTGCGCGGCCAGCAAGTCGGCCACGGCGCGCGCCAGGCCGCGGTTACCCATGCTGTGTCCGACCAGATACACTTGCGCCGCTTCCGTGCTGGCGAGAAAGTCGGTCAGGAAGCTGGCGAGGTGGGGCGTGCTCCACTCGATATTGTTTTCATCGATGGTGTAGCCTGCCACCTCGCCGCGCGACGGCCAGCTGTAGAACACGGGCGCGCCGTCAAAGCCCAGGTCGTAGGCCATCTGTCCCGTGCGCCGCGCCGCATCCTCGAAACTCACGTTATAGCCATGCACGAAGATAAAGGCGCTCCTGCCGGCCGAGGCGCGGATCTGGGTCTTCAAGGCGGCAAAGAAGTTGCCGCGGTCTTGCACGTCGGCCGACAGCACCACCACGTGCTTGGCCGGGTCGTCGCGAAATTCCAGGCGCCACAGCGACGGCGATTCCAGCTGCCCCATGCGATGGTCGCGGGGGATGCTGATGTCGCAGCTGCCATAGCTGAGGGGGCCATTGCCGCCCATGATGTTGCGTTCGCCGCTGAAGCGCTGGGCCGGCGGCTTGCCCACGTCGCGCTGGCGGTCCGTGGCGAAATACACTTTCACCACCGCATAGTTCGACACGACGGCGCCCTGGTCGGCAGGGGCGGGCGACGGGGGGAATGGACGCAGCGGGGGCCGCACCGCATCGAGCAAGCCTTGCGCGGCAAACAGGGTTTCCATGTCGTCCGGCACTTTCGCGGCGGACAGGGCGGCCGCCAGGGCCAGTTGCAGCCGGGTATCGGCAGGTTCGGTTTCCAGCGCGGCGATGGCGGCCAGGATGGCGGCGGCGCCGTCGAACTTGGCGATGGCTTGCTTGAGGCGTCCATAGTGACTGGCGACGGCTTCGGGAGCATGGCCGGGCGCGCCATGCCCGATGGCTGCCACGACGGCGGAAGTGATCAAGTCCATGCGCCACCTGCCTTTCAGGTCAATCTGGATTGAATGTCAACCCATATTGCCATAAAAGCACGCGGAAAGCGACTTGTCCAGCGCCCCGCGCAGCGGGCCTGTCAACGGTCAATGCTGCTTGTCGTCGTTGAACTGCTGCGCCAGGGATTGCAGGGGCGCCACGGTCAGGCCGCCGCGGCTCACGTGCTCGGGGATGGCCACGCGCACGGGCTTGCTTTGCATGTTGGTGGACGACAGCACATTCGTGGTGGTCTCCGGCGCCGCATTCCACACGGGGTCGACGATGCCTTCGAACACATGTTTCAATTGTTCGCCCCACGTATCGCGGATCATGCGGAAATACTGGTTCTTTTCATCGATGGTGACGAAGCGCGTGACGGCCAGGCTGCCCGTCTCGTAGACGAGCAAGTCCAGCGGCAAGCCGACGGAAATGTTCGAGCGCAAAGTGGAATCCATGGAAATGAGCGCGCACTTGGCCGCCTCGTCCAGGCGCGTGAACGGGTTGATGACCCGGTCGATGATGGGCTTGCCGTATTTCGCTTCGCCGATCTGGAAATACGTGTTTTCATCGTGCGATTCGATGAAATTGCCGGCCGAATACACCTGGAACAAGCGGCAGCGCTCGGCGCCTATCTGGCCCCCGAGAATGATGCTGACATTGAAATCGATGCCGCAGTCGGCCAGCGCCTTCGCTTCGCGCAGGTGCACGGTGCGCACGGCTTCACCCACGATGCGGGCCGCGTCGTACATGCTGGCCACGTTCCAGATGCTGCGCCCGTCCGCATCCACGTGTTCGGACACGATCTGGCGGATCGCCTGCGAGATCGACAAGTTGCCGGCCGTCATCAAGACCAGCATGCGGTCGCCCGGGTTTTCGAACACGCTCATCTTGCGGAAGGTGCCCACCTGGTCCACGCCGGCGTTGGTGCGGGAGTCGGACAGGAAGACCAGGCCTTCGTTCAGGCGCATGCCTATGCAATAAGTCATCGTCGTAAATCAAATCAAAAGGGGAAGCATTTTACACCAGCCGGGCCCGGCCTACCGCCTGCAAGGCCCGGCCAGCCTCATTCCTGCCCGTTTACACGGGCACGATCTGCACATCGACTCGTAATGTTTCCGTGCCGCCACCCTGGCGCACGCCCCGCACGGGCGCGGCCGAATCGTAGTCGCGTCCGATGGCCAGGCGGCAATACGCATCCGTCATCAGCCGCGCATGCGTGACGTCGATGCTGACCCAGCCCGCGAAATCCGTGTCTTCCGCCCAGGCGTCGACCCAGGCATGGCTGGCCGCGTGGCCCGTCGTGCCCGGATCGATATAGCCGGACACGTAACGGGCCGGGATGCCCCAGGCGTGGCAGCACGCCAGGAACAGATGGGCGTGGTCCTGGCACACGCCGCGCCCCAGGGCCAGGGCGTCGCCGGCCGTGGTGGTGACCATGGTGGCGCCGCTTTCATACGCGACCTTGCCGACGATGTGCTCGGCCAGGCGCAGCAGATGGCCCGTGCCGGCCGTCACGCGCCGGTCCGGCAGGCTGGCGGCCGTCAGCTCGAGGATGGCGGGGTTGGCCTGGGTCAGCGGCGTCGGCATGGTAAACAATAGCGGCGACAGGGTATCGACCAGGTTCAGCCGTCCCTTGTGCGGGTAGATGGTTTCCACCACGCCGTGCGCCACCAGGCTCAGCGACTGATGGCTGCCGTTAATCGTCAGCATGTGCGACAGATTGCCGTAGGCATCCGTGTAGGCGTGGCACTGGCCCGGCGTGGAGATATGCCAGGACAGGGCGCGCTGCTGCGGCTCGATACGCGGCGTCAGGTGCAGCTGCTGGATGGTGTAGGCCAGCGGCGCACTATAGGCGTAATGGGTTTCGTGGCGGATGGTGAGCTGCATCAGGCCGCCAAGGGAACGAGGAAGTCGCGGCTGACCCGGTTGCCCAGGTCATAGATGTTTTCCAGAAATTCCGTCAATGTATGGTGCAAGCCCGCCTTCATGATGTCGTCGATATGGCCGAATTTCAGCTCCGCATGCAATTTGCCGGCGAAACGCTCCGTATCGGCGGACACGTCGTTGCGGATATGTTTCAGGTTTTCCACCACGTCATCCATGCAGGCCAAGAGCGACCTGGGCATGTCGCCGCGCAGCATCAGCAATTCCGCCACCCGTGCCGGCGTGATCACGTCGCGGTAGACCTTGCGGTATATCTCGAAGCCGGAAACGGAGCGCAGCAGGGCCGCCCAGTAGTAGAAATCGCGCTGGGTGATGTCTTTCGACGTGTCGCGCGCGCCGTGGAACTTCACGTCGAGGATGCGCGCCGTGTTGTCGGCCCGCTCCAGGAAGGTGCCCAGGCGGATGAAGTGGATGGCTTCATCCTTGAGCATGGTGCCCAGGGTCACGCCGCGCGACAGGTGCGAGCGGTATTTCACCCATTCGAAGAACTGGCTGG
Source organism: Janthinobacterium sp. SUN176 (assembly GCF_030587335.1). Taxonomy (NCBI): domain Bacteria; kingdom Pseudomonadati; phylum Pseudomonadota; class Betaproteobacteria; order Burkholderiales; family Oxalobacteraceae; genus Janthinobacterium; species Janthinobacterium sp. SUN176. Next base: position 1,494,429 of record NZ_JAPWIA010000001.1, read on the forward strand.
GGTCCGTTTCCAGCAGATTGCTCTTCAGGCGCTTTTGCATGTCGAGCCAGGTGGCGTTCTGGATTTCCCACACTTCCGTCGTCAAGGTGCCACGCACGGCGCGGGCGTTTTCGCGCGCGCCCGTCAGGCAGGCGAGGATGGAAGACGGGTTGTTCGGGTCGCGCACCATGAAGTCGAGCACGTCGCGCGTGTGGAAGCGGCCATATTTGTGGTCGTACGCGCTTTGCAGCTCGGAAATACCCAGGGTGGCGCGCCAGCCCTGTTCCGCGTCCTGCTCGGACTGGGGCAGCATCGACGTCTGCATGTTGACGTCCAGCATGCGCGCCGTGTTTTCCGCCCGCTCCGTGTAGCGGGCCATCCAGAACAAATGATCGGCGGTGCGGCTCAGCATGTTTTTTCTCCTGCAAAAGCGGATGTGGCTTCCAATACCCAGGTATCCTTGGTGCCGCCCCCTTGCGAGGAATTGACCACCAGCGAGCCTTCGCCGAGGGCCACGCGGGTCAGGCCGCCCGGCACCATGGAAATTGTCTTGCCGGACAGCACGAACGGGCGCAAATCGATGTGGCGCGGCGCAATGCCGGCCTCGACATACGTGGGGCAGGCGGACAGGGCAAGTGTCGGCTGGGCAATGTAGCCGCCCGGATTGGCCAGCAGGCGCTGGCGGAAATCCTCGAGTTGCGCCAGGCTGGACGCCGGCCCCACCAGCATGCCGTAGCCGCCCGCGCCATGCACTTCCTTCACCACGAGTTTGGGCAAATTCGCCAGCACGTAGGACAAATCGGCCGGTTTGCGGCATTGGTACGTGGGCACGTTGTTCAATATCGGTTCCTGCGACAAGTAAAACTTGATCATGTCGGGCACAAAAGGATAGATGGACTTGTCGTCGGCCACGCCCGTGCCGATGGCGTTCGCCAGGGTCACGCGTCCCGCGCGGTACACGGACAGCAGGCCCGGCACGCCCAGCGACGAGTCCGAGCGGAAGGCCAGCGGGTCGAGGAAGTCGTCGTCCACGCGGCGGTAGATGACGTCGACCCTCTTCGGGCCCCGCGTCGTGCGCATGTACACGGAATTATCGTTGACAAACAAATCCTTGCCTTCGACCAGTTCCACGCCCATTTGTTGGGCCAGGAAGGCGTGTTCGAAGTAGGCGGAGTTGTACATGCCGGGCGTCATGACGACGACGGTCGGGTCGTCCACGCCCATGGGCGCGACGGAACGCAGGTTGTCGAGCAGCATGTCCGGATAATGGTCGACGGGGGCGATGCGGTTGCGGGCGAACAGTTCCGGGAACAGCCGCATCATCATCTTGCGGTCTTCCAGCATGTAGGACACGCCGGAGGGCACGCGCAAATTGTCTTCCAGTACATAGAATTCGCCCTGGCCGGCGCGCACGATATCGACGCCCGCGATGTGGGCGTAGATGTCGGAAGCGACGGATATACCCTGCATTTCCGGGCGGTACTGGGCATTCTTGTAGATTTGCTCGGCGGGAATAATGCCCGCCTTGATGATGTTTTGTTCATGATAAATATCATGGATGAACATGTTCAAGGCTTGCACGCGCTGCACCAGGCCCGTCTGCATCTGCGCCCATTCGGCGGCGGGGATGATGCGGGGGATGGTGTCGAACGGAATCAGGCGTTCCGTGCCGGCATCGTCGCCATACACGGCGAACGTGATGCCGACCCGGCGGAACGTGAGGTCGGCTTCGGCCCGCTTGCGGGCGATGGTCTCGGGCGATTGCTGTTCCAGCCAATTGCTGAATTCACGATAGTGTTCACGTACCTTGCTGTCCGTACCCACTTCATTTGCAGTCATTTCATTGAAAAAATTTGCCATGTTGTGATTTCCCTTGAGCCGTGTCTGGGTATAGCTCAGCAGGAAGCGTGCCAACAGGGCGGACGTGAACAGGTGTAAATATGACCACTTTTGTGGCGTCACGCCATTCCTTGCACCAACTCGGTGCGCTAGGCGCCACTCTTGGGGACGTCGGCGGACGGGACGAAGGGGCGGCAATCGACGGGCACGTCGAAGATGAAGCTGGTGCCCGTTTCGGACGCGCTGTCGACGGCGATGCTGCCGCCGTGGCTTTCGGCCACGCTTTGCACGAAGGGCAGGCCGATGCCCCAGCCTGGCGCGGGGTTGTCGTTTTCGCGGCGCAAGTAGTCGAAGATGCGGGCGGCCTGTTCCGGCGCGATGGCCTGGCCGCCATTGTGGACGGTGACGATCAGGCGTTCGTGGACCGCTTCCACGTGCACGCTGATGGGCGTGTCGTCGCCATACTTGAGGGCATTGCCGAGCAGGTTTTCCAGCGCCCGCCGCAGCGAGTTCTCGCACCACCAGCCGGTGACCGCTTGCCCGCTGACCCGGCATTTGTCCGGCCGCTGCAAGTTGACCTGGCCGGCCACGGCGTGTACCAGCGGCAGCACGTCGAATTGGCTCAGCACCAGCGGCAGTTGCTGGCCCTGGTGGTAGCTGAGGCCATCGAGCAATTCCTCGATCATGCTGTCGAGCCGCTTGCTGTGCTCGACAATCTTGTGCGCCAGCAATACTACCCGCTCCGGGTCGGTTGGCCTGAACAACAGCTGGGCGCTCGTGCTGATGACGGCCAAGGGATTGCGCATGTCGTGCGACAGGCCGGCCGCGACGCGGCGCCGGAAGCTTTCATGCATGCTGGTAAATTCGCGTATCGATTCGCGGATGCCCACGTCGATCGACTTGTTGATCACTTGCCAATCCTTGCTGCGCAGGGTGATGCCGGACTCATGCGCAGTGGCGGCGAAGCAGTCGCGGAAGATCTGGTACTCCTGGATCACCTGTTCCGGGCCGTAATTGGTCATGCGCGCCCGTTCGTTGCCATGCACGGCGGGCACGTTGCTGTTGCTGGCGGCGTTGTCGCGCGGGTGGCCGGGGGTGAGGGCTTCGGCCAGGTTGTCGAAAAAGGCCGGCAAGGTATTGATGAGTATGGGCGTGAGCAGCTGGTCTGCGCCGCGCACGCTGGCGCGCACGCGCTGTTCCCAAGCCTCGAGGACGGCGTCGCGCATGGCGAAGATGCGCTGCGCGCGCTGCAATGGCTGGTGCGCGCCGGCCTGGCGACCCACGTGCTGATCCGTGCTGATGCTCACCTGGCCTCCCTGACCGCAGTGACTATGCTTGCAATAGTATGCGCCTAATCAGCCGGCGGGGAAACGCTTTATTGTCCAGTATCGGCCTGGCGCAAGGCCGCATACAGGCGGGAAAGCGAGGCTGACCACTCGGTCAGCGAAAAGTTCTGTGGGTCATCATGACCATTCGCAAACCCTGTATCGAGCACGGCGTGGAAGGCGGGAATCAGCCACGTTCCCTTGCGCACGCTGGCGGCGATATACAGCAGGGCCAGGCGGTCGTATTGCGCAGGCGTAAAGCCGGGATCGGGCGCCAGGCCATCGTTGCCCTTGCCGCCGCCGGGCACGGAGTTGCGCGGTTGCACCAGTTCCACGTGCAGGAACAGGCCCGTCAGCGACGGCTTGTCCTTTTCCAGCTTGCTGGCAAAGCTGGCCGTGCCGAAATCGCGCACCTGCAAGGAACCGCCCAGGCGGTTCACGTAGACATGGCCTTTCGGACCGCCGCCCAGCGCCGGATTGCGCAAGCTGAAGTCGTTGAAATCCCAGCTCGCGTCGTTGATGTGGTCGGGAATGGTTTCTAACAAGAAATTCGGGTAGCTGGTGTCGTGGATGACGAAATAGCGCGCCATCGGCGCGGCCAGCCGGCCCACGGCGCGCGACAGGGGCGCATCGACGGCGCCGCCCACGTCCGCCTCGGCGATGCCCTGTTCCGCCAGCCAGGCGCGCAGGCGGGCCGGGGCGATGCCCGCGCGCTGGCCGATGCGGGCGGCCAGAAAGTCCGGCAGCGGCGCGCTGTCGCCCAGGCGCGCATACAGCTTGACGGGACGCAGCAGGCACGTGGCTTGCGCCAGCGCATCGCCCTTGAAGCCGCTTTTCCAGGCGGCGTACGGGCAGGCGGCTTGTTTTTGGGCAGCGGCCGGCAGGGACAGGCAAAGCAACAGCAGCAGGGCAGGGAGTCGTTTCATGTCGGCATTGTCGCCGAAGCGCGCCTTGCGGCACAGGCGCACACATGAAAAAAAGCTGCCCGAAGGCAGCTTTTCATCGTGCGACAGGCGCGCGGTCTTTAAAACGCCACGCTGGCCGACACGACCACGGTGCGCGGCGCGGCCAGCACCAGCGAGCCGATATTGAAGGACGACACGGCCGACGACCAGTAATTGCGGTCCGTCACGTTGTCCACGCGGGCGCGCAAGGTCACGTCACGGCCTGCCACTTGCGTCAGGTAGCGCGCGCCGATGTCGAGGCGGGTCCACGATGGCAGTTGCCGGGTGTTGGCCAGGTCAGCGTATTGCGTCGAGGTGTAGATGGTGCGGGCGTTCAGGGTCAGGCCTGGCGCGCCGGGCACGTCCCATTCGCCGCCCACACTCATCTGCGTTTCCGGTGCGCCGATGGGTTTCTTGCCATTGTTGGCGGCCACGCCGGTATTGCTGAGCTTTGCATCGAGCCAGGTCAAGCCACCCAGCAGGCGCACGCCCTGCATCGGCGTGCCGAAAATCGACAATTCCAGGCCGCGGTTGCGTTGCTCGCCATCAAGTTCGGCCCGCTTGCCGAGCACGGCCAGCAAAGGCTTGCTTGTCGTGAACAGGGCCGCGCTCATGCCCAGCTTGCCGCCGTCATACTTGACGCCGATTTCCTTCTGCTTCGATTTATACGGCGCAAACACCTCGCCCATGTTCTCAACATTGACCTGCTGGCCGTTTTCCAGATACGTTCCCGTGGCCGTCGGTCCCTTGACCAGCGCCTCGATGTAGTTGGCGTACAGCGACACGTCCTTGCTGGCCTTGAAGACGATGCCCGCCACGGGCGTCGTGGCGCTCTCGTCATAGGCCTTGCCTTGCGGCGCCGAGGTGTTGTAGTCGTAAGCGGCATCCTTGATCTGCTGGCGGCGCGCACCCACGGTCAGCAGCAGCTTGTCGTCGAGGAAGGCCATGGTGTCGGCCAGGGCGTAGCTGTTGAGGATGGTTTTCTGGGTGATGCGCGGGTCGCTCATGATGCCGCCCGTGTAGGGCGCCGGCGGCGCCGTCACGTCGACCGGGGCGTAAATGTTGGTGGCAAACTTGTCGCCGATCGCAAACGCGTTCTTCGCTTCATTCCAGTGCCCGGACCAGCTGGCCACCAGGGTGTGCTTGACGGCGCCCGTAACGAGCTTGCCGCGAATGCCCAGTTCGCCCGTGCGGATTTCTTGCTTGCGGGCATTGTCGAAGCGTGACACCGTGGCGTCGCCATTGATCGAAGTCAACGTCGGCTCGGCCAGGCTGTTGGCTTCCTTGGTCGAGCGGGAGCCAAATGCGGCCCAGGCCACGACATCCTTGGCCAGATCCACTTCGGCGCGCGCCGTGCCGAACACATCGTGTTCCTTGGAATAGCTCCACGGCTGGGCAAAGTTCTTTGACGCATCGGGTGCGGAGGGCAGCACGGCCACGCTGCCAATGCCGACGGACGGGCGCGGCGATGCCAGGTCGAAATTCTGGTAGCCGGCGTCGGCCGACAGGCGGTAGCCGCTGCCGCGGTAGTCGAGGCCGACCGAGAACATGCCCACGTCGTGGTCTTCGCGCTTGATGCCGGTCTCGCCCTGGCGCTTGGCGGCGTTGACGCGCACGCCGAATTCCTGGCGCTCGCCAAAGCGGCGCGCCACGTCGATGGCTGCATAGGCGTGGCCGCCCGATTCCACGCCCACCGTCAATTCCGTCAGCGGCGCATTGCCGGCGCGCTTGGGCATCAGGTTGATGGCGCCGCCGATGCCGCTGCCGCCCGGCGCCGCGCCATTCAGGAAGGCGCTGGCGCCACGGAACACTTCCACGCGCTCGAGCAATTCCGGCGATACATATTGACGGGGCAACACGCCGTACAGGCCGTTATACGCCACGTCGTCGGAATCGAGGGCGAAGCCGCGGATCACATACACTTCCTGGAAATTGCCATAGCCGCGCGACATGCGCACGGCCGGATCGCTCTGCAGCAAGTCGCCCACGCTGCGCGCTTGCTGATCGGCAATGAATTGCTGCGTGTAACTGGTGCTGCCGAATGGCGAATCCATCATGTCCACGGCACCGAGGATGCCCATGCGCCCGCCGCGCGCCACCTGGCCACCCGCATACGCCTTCGACAACCCTTCCGCCGACGCATCGGCCGAGGCATTGACGACTACCGTGGGCATGGTTTGCGCGTCGCCGGCCGGCGCGGTGGTGGTGGCTTGGGCGTGGGCGGCGGCGCTGGCCAGCAGGAAGGCGGCCAGGGCGAACGGGGTAGGGACGAGGTGGAAGGTGCGCATGGAGTTATCTGGATATTAATGAGAATGATTATCATTATATTCCAGCGTGGCGCAGCACGTGGGAAAGTGTGAGAAAGCGGGCAAAAATGTCGCCATTCGTACAACACCGGGCAGGCCAGGGTGCTGGAATCTGGCGGAAAAAGGCGCGCCAGGCGATACCTTGTGGATTTATTAATGCACATATTCAAGTTTCGCTAAAATAGGCCATCGCGCCCCGCGCCCACAGGACACCGCATGCCATTGCTTCGCCATTTACCGTCCGCTTCCATGCGCATGCGCATACGGGACGGCTTGAGCCTGAAAGGCGCGGCCGTCGCGCTGATCCTGGCCATGCACGTGCTGGGCCTGTATTTCCTGCTCCTGCCGGCGCGGCAACTCAAGCAATACACGGAAGTGGCATTCATGACCTTGCTGCCGCCCCGTGCGCTGCCGCAGACGCCGCCGATGGCCTTGCCGATGCCCATGCCGGCTCCTGCGCCGCGCGCGCGGGCTGTCGCGCCGCCCGCCGCGCCGCCCGTCTTCTTCGCGCCGCCGCCCGTGGCGGCCGAAGCGATCACCGTACCGGCCGAGGAATTTCCCGCCGCGCCGGCCACGGCGCCTGCCACGGCCGACTTGCTCACGCGCGCCCGGCTGGCGGCGGGCGCCGCCGACAAGGCCCTGCGCGGCGAACGCAGGCAAGACCAGCCGTGGCTGGCCGCTGCCGACCTCAAAAGCGAAAGCACCTTCCAGAAACTGGTCGCCTCCGCCTGGCGCGGCGGCCCCGTCATCCGCGTGGAGGACTACCTGACGGCCGACGGCCGGCCCGCCACGCGCGTCGTCAGCGCCGGCGGCGCCACGTGCTTTGGCATGGCCGAGAATCCGGGCTCGGGCGCCGACCCGGCCAGGACGGGCGGCAAGGTCAAACGCGTGCCTTGCCCGGGCTAAAGTTTCCAAGCGGTACACGGTTGGTACACGGTTTTCACGGCATACGGGGCGCTCAGCCCCGGCCGGTTCCCAAATATGCTAAGTTGCGTCTGCTAATCCTGTCGACACCAACCTGGACGCCCATGCTCCCCGAACTCCTCATCCTCGCTCCCAGCCCTTCGGCCGCCGTCAACGCGCAGCTGGAGCAACACTACACCTGCCACCACGCCTGGCAAGTGCCTGCGAACGAGCGCCACGCCTGGCTGGCCCAGCGCGCTTCGGCCATCCGCGGGGTCGTCACGACGGGCGCGCTGGGCTTGAATGCCGCCGACATGGCCTTGCTGCCGAAGCTGGAAATCGTCGCCGTCAATGGCGTGGGGCTCGACGGCGTGGCGCTGGACGTGGCGCGCGAACGGGGCATCGCCGTCACCACCACGCCGAACGTGCTGACCGATGACGTGGCCGACGTGGCGCTGGCCTTGCTGCTGGCCAGCGCGCGGCATATCGTGGCGCTCGACCGTTTCGTGCGCGACGGCGGCTGGGAGCGCCGCGAGGCCATCGCCCCCGCATCCAGCCTGCGCGGCAAGACGGCCGGCATCTTCGGTTTCGGCCAGATCGGGCAAGCCATCGCCCTGCGCCTGGCCGCGTTTGGCGTCAAGGTGCGCTACTTCCAGCCGCGCGCCATTCCCGGCACGAGCGTGCCGCGCGCCGCATCGCTGCTGGCCCTGGCGCAGGAAAGCGACTATCTGATCGTCTGCGCGCCGGGCACCCCGGCCACGCGCAAGATCGTCGAGCGCAGCGTGCTCGACGCGCTCGGCCCGCAAGGCACGCTGATCAATATCGCCCGCGGCGCGCTGATCGACGAAGATGCGCTGATCGCCGCCTTGCAGGATGGCCGCCTGGGCGCGGCCGGCCTCGACGTGTTCGCGGACGAACCGCGCGTGCCAGCCGCCTTGCGCGCCTTGCCGAACGTGGTGCTCACGCCGCACGTGGGCAGCCTGACCGTGGAAACGCGGCACGCCATGGGCCAGCTGGTGCTGGACAATCTGCAAGCCCACTTTGCCGGCTTGCCGCTGCTCACGCCCGTGCCCTGACGCCGCGCCGCCGCGTCAGGGCCGCACCACCCAGCGCACGTCTTCGAGCGACAGCAGCAGTTGCTCGGGCGCGCCGTCCGTAAAGAAGTTCAGGCGGAAATCCATGGCGGCGCCGCCATCCGTGGTCGGCTGCTGCGCGTCATACCATTGCTGCACCTGGGCCACCAACGCCATGGGCGCGGCGGGAGGCTGGGCCGCATCGATGGGCGCGAGCACGGCCGGCAGCAGGCTGACCGGCAGCGAAGTGCGGGGAAAGCCCGCCACGGCCGGCATCACGCTGTAGGAATAGCTGCCATCCATGGCGATGCGCACGCTGCCGGAGGCGCCCGTGAAGAGGGCGTTGAAGAAGCCTCGCATATAGGCCGCCACATCGCTGCCGCCCACCGGTGCGACTTGCCGCAAATCATAGCCTTGCCAGCTCAGGCGTGGCAGGATGGGGTCGCTGAACTTGACGACCGGCGTCTGGTACAGGAAGGCGTGCATGGTCGACACCTGCGTCTGGCTGGGCGGGCACAGGTAGCGGTTGCGCTGCACGTACAGCGAAGCCTGGGCGTTCTTGTACACCATCACATTCAGCCCCGGCATGCGCACCTCGCGGCCGGTATTGGCCAGCGCGGCGGCAAACGACAGGTCGGGCGCGTCGGCGGCGATGGCCGCGTAGCGGTAGGCCAGCAGCGCATCGGGCGGCGTGGGCGTGGCCGGCGTGGCCCGGTACTGCTGCGCATCGATGTCGAGCACGGGCACGGGCACGCTGACGGTGCCGTTGCTCAGGGTGCCGGACAGCGGGTCGTAGGTGGCGGGCGCGCCGCCGACGGTGACATTGAGCAGCGCATACCAGGCGTCGCCGCCATGGTCTTCCAGGCGCGCGTCGAATTCCACGGCCACGCTGGTCTCGCCTTGCGCCGCCGCCAGCCGCGCCGTGCCGAAATGCTGGCCATAGCTGGCCGCCACCTGGGTCACCAGCTGCTGGAAGGCGGTGGTGGCCAGTGTTGCCTTGGCGACACTATCGGGCGTGTCCTGCTTGCCGTCGAGGGGGGCGAGGAAGGCGTCGAGGTCAGCCGAGATCAGCGGATAGTTGCTGACGAAGGCGGCCAGCGCCGTGAACAGGTCGGGACCGGTCGCCGCGGACAGCCTGGCAACCTGCGACGGCACGTTGAGCACGACGCTGACGTGCACGGCATCCTGCGCCGCCTGGCGATAGGTGTAGCTGAAGCCGTAATCCCACTGGGCCAGCTGGGCCGGCTGCAAGCCACCGGCGGCCAGGCGCATGCGGCCGCCCTGCGGCGCGGCGGACGCGGTGGCGGTCTGCCGGTTGACCGTGGGCGGCACGGGCAGGGCACGGTTCAGCACGGGGATATATTGCGTGCCATTGCCCAGCGGTACCTCGAACGGACCGGTGATGAACAGCAGCCACTGGCTTTGCAGGTAGTTTTCGATGCCGGGCACGGGGCGCTGGTCGAATTCCATGTGCGTGATCTGATAGCGCAAGTCCAGCGGCACATAGGCCTGGCCTTCGACGTTCTTCGAGATGAAGTTGAATGACAGCCGGCTCTGGTCCAGCGCGGCCGTGCCTGGCAAAGGCAGCCGGGTCGGGAACAAGGTGTAGTTCTGGTTGCCGTCGCCGACCGCGCCGTCGGCTGTGCCTGCGGCGGCGGGCTGGCCGTACAGCGCTGGCGGCGCGCCCTCGTCTTCGTCGTCCGCCCCCGTGACCTGGTCCACGCCGTACACCACCACGGCGCCGGCGGCAAAGGCCGGCCCCAGGGTGGTCAGCAGCTGCTGCCGCATGGTGGCGGCCGCGCTGACGCGCGTGGCTTCGTCCGCGGCGCTGCTGCTGAGCACGGGGCTGACCGTGGCGCTGATGACGTCGGCCAGCGTCTGTTTCGCCTTGAGTACGAGGCCCAGCTGGCCGCTCTGCAGCGGATCGGCGACGCCGTTGAGGCGATCGAGGATGTAGGCGGGCGGCGCATAGGTGGCCGAGAGGAACTTGTCGATGGCGTCGAGACAGCTTTGCAGCCACAGGTTCAGGTCGACGCTATTGAGCGTCAGCGCATGCGGCGTATTGGTCGGATAGGCGTCGATGCTGACCGTGCGGCTTTCCAGCGAATTGGCGACGGGCAACGGCGCGTAGTAGCTGGCTTGCTGGCCCAGGCGGAAATGGATGCCCTGGCCGGGCGTGTCGCTGAAACGCACGGCGAACAACTGCTGCGTCTGCTGGCCGGCGCTGCCCACGCGCGTCAGCCCCGCGCCCGCGCGCATCGACCATTGCGGCGTCTTCAGGCACGCTTCGAGCGCCTTGGCAAACGTGGTGAAGCTGGACGCGCCGCCGTTCGTGTCGGCCTGCGGCAGCACGGCGCTGACCACGCTGGCGCCGTCCGGCAGGGCCGCCAGCGCGGGATCGAGCAGGATGGCCTGGCGCGTCAGCACCAGCGCCACGTCGAGCGCGATGCGGTTGGCGCTGGCCAGTTGCGCCAGCGGTACCGGCACCGACAGCGTGGCGGCGGGCGCCGTGGCGCTGCCGCCGTTGGCCAGGGCTTGCAGGTAGATGACGCAGGCGGCGGCGAAGTCGCGCACCTGCCGAGACCGGGCCTCGTCCAGCGGCTGCAGCGGCGTGGCCAGCAGGGAGTTGCTGAGGGAAATGCTCACCGCATTTCCGCTCAGTCCAGGCACGCCCAGGCCCGTATAGTCCTGGTGCAGCTGGAAGTACAGACGTTGATAAAAAGGCAAGTCTTGTGCCGCGTCGGCTGGCGTGGCGTAGGCCAGGCCATCCATGCGCAAGGTCAGCAGCAGCGCGGGCGCGCCGCCCCCATCCGTGCCATACAGGTAGCTGGCCTGGACTTTCGGCCAGGCGGACAGGCCCAGCAGGCGATCCGTGTAGCGCAGCGGGGCGGGGGCCTGGTCCAGCGCACCCGTGTAGCCGGCCGGCGGCGCCTCGAACGGCGTGACGGTGGTGTTGCCGAACAGGTCTTGCCAGCGCAGGGCCAGCGACGCATGGCCGCCCACGCCCAGGTAGGGATTGTCGGCGGCGGGCGGCAGGCCGGCCGGCGGATTGGCCGGCGCCGCATTGAGCGTGGCGAACGGCCGTCCCTGGCTGTTGTTGCCCAGGTAGCCCAGCGCCTGGCGGTAGTCGTAATCGGCCAGGGCCGCGGCCGCATAGCGCCGGCGGTGAGTTTCGCCATCGTCGCCGCCATCGCTGTCGTTCGCATGGTCTTGCGGTCCGAAGGGCAGGCTGTAGGGACTGGGCAGGAAGAACGGGTTGCGGCCCAGGCCGGCCGACAGCGTGTTGTACAGCGCGGACAGGGTCGCTTGCGCATATTGCTGCTGTTGCTGCGGCGTGGGATTGGGCGGCAGCACGGGCACGCCGTCATTGGTGCGCTTGAGCTGGAACGACAGGTTGCCCGGCGCCAAGGTCGCTTGCGCATCGAGGGCCAGGCTGTCGACGTCGAGCACGGCGCCATCGGCGTACAGGCCTTCGGTGTCGGCCGCGCCCAAGGCCAGGGCGTCCACCGACAAGCCGTAGTAGGCGGCCAGGGCGGCGAAGGTATTGCCGGGACCGCCAGAGGCGGCGGGCACGCGGTAGACGAGCGGCGGAATGCGCATGGTCGCGCCCAGCGCCACCGTCACGCCGGGATTGTAGGCAGCGATCTGCGCCGCGCTCAGCGGGGTGGCGCCGGCCGAGTAGTACGCGGCCAGCTGCTCCAGCGCTTGCGCGGGCGCGGCCATGTCTTGCAGGTTCAGCTGGTGCAGGATGCCTGCCACGGGCACGCTGGCGCCGGCGCGCAGCGGCCGCGCGGCGTTTTGCCGCGCCAGCTGTCCCACGCCCATGCCGTACGTGGCGGCCACGGCGCTCAAGGTGCGCGTGGCGGCCAGGGCCAAAGGCTGGCTCTTGGCCGGCTTGCTCAGCGATTCGAACACCAGCACGTCCTGCTGCGGATCGATCGCTTGCGTCGTCAGCAGGGCGTTGACGAAGTTCGGCACGGTGTCGGCGGCGCCCGCCGCCTGGCGCGCCAGCGGCACCACCAGGGTCAGCGTGGCCGTGCCCGTGGCGTCGAAGACGGATGGGGGCAAGCCGGCGCCCGACACCATGTCCTCGAAATACAGATAGTAGCCGCCGCCGCGCACCACCGATTGCTCCCACAGCAGCTTGATGAATTGCGAAGGGCTGTTGGCTATGCCGCGCGGCAAGACCGTCCCCGCCGCGTCCAGCAGCATGCGGCTGGCCGGTGGATGGCTTTCCGTGGACAGATTGGTTTGCGTCAGGAAGCACAGGTAGTCGGCATCGGCCTGGCCCGTCAGCGCCACCTGGTCGCTTCCGCCTTCGCTGTACAGCAGGAACAGGCCTGCCACCAGGGTTTCGCCCACGGCGGCCATGCCGCTCAGCAAGTATTCCAGGCGCTGGGCATCGGCGGCCGACGGCCCCACCAGCTCGTATACGTGGGCCAGGGTGGCGGCGCTGGCCAGCGCGGTGCCGCTGGCGTCGTTGGTGGCCACGGTGGCGGCCGGCATGCGCGTGATCTGGAAATCCACGCGCGTGGCATAGGCATAGCCGCTCAAGTCCTGGAACACCGTGCTGCTGCTGTTGGGCGGCGTGTTGCCGATGCGGGGACGATAGGCGGGCATCAGGGCCAGTATGTCCGCGTATGGCGCCTGGGGGTACAGCGTCTGCAGCGTATCCTGGCGCTGGGTGATGCTGGCCAGCATGGCGTCGGGCAATTGCCACAGATACGGCGCGGGCGCGGCCTGGCTGGCGGCGGCGCGCGCGTCTGGCGCGGCGCCGGACGTCACGGCCGTCAGGCGCGCCAGGTCGGCGGTGATCCAGGCGGCATAGCCTGCCGCAGGGAACTGCCGCGGCTGCAAGGACGCCAGCGGCAGGATGTGCAGCGCAGGCGACGGCACGAAGTGGCCCGCCTGCGCGTACGCCAGCACGCCCGACAGCAAGCCGTACGCGGCGCCCAGGTCGATGGGCAGGCTGGTGCCGGGCGCGCCGGCGAAGGTGATGAAATCGAGGGCGACGCCATGCGAAACGGCATTGCGTCCCAGGCCGATGCGGTAGCCGCCGGCGGCGCTGGCGGGCGTGGGGAATTGCTGGCCCGTCAGCTGGTACAGCGCGTAGTCGGTCTGCGTCTTGCTATACAGGAAGGATGGCGACAGACTCAGGCCCGCCGCCACCGGCAGGCGCAAGCCATAGGTGATGAAGCGCGCGACCTGACCGGCGGCCTGGGCCACGGCGCCGCTCGCCTGCACGCCGCTCCACAGCTGCTCCAGCGGCAAGGCGTCGAGGTGGGCGATGGCCAGCTGGCCCGGGGCCGCGGCGAACAGATTGGCGACGCCGGCATTGTCGCGCCCCAGCGCGGCCGTCGTGGCGGCGAAGCGGCTGGCGATGCCGGACAGGGTATCGCCGGCGACGGATGCATAGGCCAGCGGCGGCACGGCGAGGATGGCCGTCGGCAGCAGCAGGTCGGCGCGCGCATACAGCGATGCCTGCTGCGCCAGGGTGGCCAGCGGCACGCCCAGCGCGGCGGCGATGGCGCCGAAGCTGTCGCCGGGCGCTGTGACGTGGCTGACGGCGCCGGCGCCGAAGTCGAAGACCAGCGTCACGCCCGTGCGCAGCGCGCGCGGCTCGGCATTCGCGCCGATGAGCTGGGCCGCGGTGGTGTGCCAGCGCCCGCCGGCGCCGGCCGGATCCGTGTAGCGGGCGGCGATGGCCGCCAGCGTATCGCCGGCCTGGATCACGGCGGACAGGCCGCCGACCTGCAGCGGCAGCGCGCCGTTCAGCGGATACGTGGCATTCGGCAGCGACACGTCGTCCGCGTCGATGGCGTTGCCGGCCAGGTTGAAGGCGGCGACGATGCCGGCGATGCTGTCGCCCGGCTGCAGCGCATAGCTGTAATTGTCGAAGGCATCGATGGCCGATTGCAGCAGCGCGCGGCCGATCAGGCTGAAGACGTCGACGAAGATGAAGGCCGCCATCGATTCGGGCTCGGTGTCGTCCTGCGCCAGCAGCGCGGGCTTGGCGGGCGCCTTGCCCACCTTGGCGGCCACCTGGCGCAGCACGCCGGCCACCGTGCTGCGGTACTGTTCCGTCGCCGTCGCGTAGGTCTCGAGGTCGATCGCTTGCGTGCCGGAGCCGCCTTGCGGGTCGGGGACGTCCAGCCGCAGCCCGTCGAACAGCGGGAAGAGCGTGGCGCCGTCCATATTGGCTCCCGGCGCGCTGATGTTCACGATGAAGCTGTCGGCGAGGAAGTGCAGCAGGTCGCCCATGCCGAATGGCTGCATGGCGGGGTCGGCCAGCACCTGGATGCCCGCCACCAGCTGCGCCAGCGTGACGCTGGCAGTTGCGGCGGCAGCCAGGTCCAGCGCCGCGCCGTCGGCCCGCACCGCCGGCTGCAGGGCGTCGAGCAGCCACGGGAAATACGCCTTGCACAGCAGGTCGAACGAGGTCGTGCCGGTGCCCGCGCCGCCGGCGGCCGGGTCCGGCGCATCCATGGCGAACAGGCAGACGAACGCGCCTTGCTGCACGCTGCTGGCCGTGGCGCCCTGCGGCGCCAGCACCGTGAATTGCGGTGCCGTCACCAGTTGCAGCACCGGCTTGGCATCGGTGCGCAGCACGCGTCGCGGCTGGCGGCGCGGTCCGGCACGCAGCATGGCGGCCTGCAATTCCATCGGCAAGGTGCGCGCGCGGCCGCGCGCCAGGCTGTCCAGGCGCAGCGCGCCGCCGCCATCCCACGGCGCGCGGCTGTCGTCGCCGATGCGGAATTGCGCGCTGACGGTGGCGGAAAAGCCCACGGAAATGGTGAAGCTGAAGATGCCCAGGTCGATCTTGACGCGCAGGCTGATGCGCACCGAGGCCGTCACGGACAGGGGGATGGCGCGGTAGGATTCGTAGCCGATCTGCACCGACACGGTGATATTGACGAGCAGCGAAGCGCTGATGATCTTCAAGTCCACTTCGCCGTACAGCATGCCGATCACGCCGAACGTGCCCGTCAGCTTGAAGTAGCTGCTTTCCTGGACGCTGCCGGACGCGCCGGCGTTGGCCAGCGCGACGGCGTTGCTGCGGTCGTACGGATGGTAGGTGGCGATCACGCCTTCGATGATGCCGAACACGGTCAACGCGAAGCCGGCTTTCAGCGGCCCCTTGACGAAGTTGTAACCCAGGCCCAGCTGCAGGCCCAGGCCGAAGACGATGACGGGATTGAAATACCCGAGATCCGTTTTCGGCACCTGCGTCGCCGTCGCGCCCGACAGCTTGCCGAAATACACGCCGCCCGAGCCCAGCACCGGCACGCCGTAGACGATGGCGCTGAAGCTGAACGAGCGCGTAAAGTCCATATTGTAGGGAAAACCGATGTCGATCAGGAAATCGCCATTCGTATAGATCTTGATGCCTATCATCGGCAGCACCACGCTGACGGCGCCGAAGTTCAGGTTGCGGATGCTGTCGGGGAAGGTGAAGTCGATCTGGAACAGGCCCACGTCGTCGCTGATTTTCTTGTACAGGATATCGACCACCAGGCCAGCCAGGCCGCCCATCTTGGGGCTGCCCAGGGTCAGGCGCAAGCCGTACAGGTTGGGATCGTTGAAGACGATCTGGACGTCGACGGCCCACACGCCGGCCGTCTGCAGCACGCCGAAATGCGCGGCGATCAGCCAGTTGCTGTCCGGCTGGTAATACGGCTGGCCGTGCACGCCGCTGCCCGGGTTGACGGGATTGTTCTTGCCTGTGGTGGGCGGCACGCCCGCCAGCGCGTCGATGACGGCCTTGGTCGAGCTGAAGTCGGACGCGCCATTGATGGCCACGCGCTGGCCCAGCATCAGCAGGAAGACCTTGAAATAGCTGGAACCGGCGCCCGGCACGCTGGGCATCTCTTCCACGTCCTGTCCCTTGTCCGGGTCCAGCAAGTCGCCCATGCTGCCTTTGAGCAATGGCGGCACGGTGGCGTCCAGCGCCAGGGTCACCTTGCCGTCCGTATTGCGCTTGAAGACGATGCTGCGGATGACGATGAAGCCCAGGTTGAGGGGTGAACTGAGCGTGTAGGTTGCGCTGAGGCGGTTCTTTTCGCCGGTTTTCAGCGACACGTTGACGGACAGGCCGTCCAGCGTGACCTGGTTCAGCAAGTCCCACGGCGACGGCAGCACGAAATACGGATCGCCCAGCGTGCGCACGAGCGCCTGGATCAGGCTGCCCAGGGACCAGCCCGCCAGGGTGAAGCTGAGCATCTCGTTGCCGCTGGTATAGGTTGCCGTGAAGCCTTCCCAGCTCACGTACAGCGTGTGGTTCGGCCCCTTGTCCGTCGGCTGGAACGCATAGCCGAAGCCCAGCTTCAGATTGATGGCGGTATAGATCCATACGGCATCGGCCTTGCCCGAGAATTGCTGCGCGGCCGGCTTGGCGCCGTCATACTGCACCGAGAGCGTGGCTTTCTGCAAGCCGATCTGTTGCTGGCCAAGCATGAACAGCCAGGTAAAGGTGGTGTCGACCGTATAGCTGGTGGCCAGGTCCGTGCTGGGCTTGCCGCTGGGAATGACTGCGTCGATGGCGAACGCGGAAATCTTCAGGTTGCCCGGCAAGAAGACCGGGAAATCATAGATGCCGCCGGCGGCAAAGAATTGCTTGATCATCTCGCCCACGTCGAGTTCCTGCGCGAGCGAGGCGGAGAGGGTCCAGCGGGGCGGCGTTTCCTGGCTGGTGTAGGCCACGCTGACGGCCGCCTGCAGGCTGGCGCCCACGCCCAGCAAGCCGGAAATGGAACCGGCCCAGGCCGTGCCGGCGCCCGCCTTGCCGGCCTCGACAAGTGCCAGCGCGCCTTCCTGCTTGTCCGCGGCCACCGTGGCGCTGATGCCCGACAGGCTGATCTGGCCATCCGAAATGCTCAGGATGGGCGCGCCGCCCACCGTCAGGAAGGACAGGCTGATGGCGTAGTCGCTGGAAAACGCGAAGGACTGGGCCGCGCCGTCTATGCTCAGCGCGATATTCGACACCTCGGCCTGGATGGTGTCGGGCAGGCTGACGAGGCCGTTCGAGACGACGGACAGGAAGTCCGACAGCGTGGCCTTGCCGGGAAAGCTGGCCTGGAACAGCTGCGCCGAGTTGAATTGCACGTCGAATTCGCCGCCCGGCGTGCCGTCGAGGTTGCGAAATACCGTGGGCAACAGGGTGAAGGTGGTGCCGAACAGGTATTCATAGCGCGACTTTCCGCTGGCCTTGCTCGCCAGCGGCTGGTAAGCCGTCCAGTCGAGGAAGAACGAGGTGATGGTAAAGCTCAGCGCGGGCGTGGGCGCCGGGATGGGCTGCCAGCTGAGATCGCGCACGCTGCGCAGCTGCAGCGTGACCTGGTCCACCGTGGGCGCCGCCTTGGGCGGGATGCTGCCGCTGATGGTCATGCCGCCGAGGCCGAACGACGTCAGGAACTCCTGCAGTACGGCCGGGGTGGCGCGGAAATAGCTGGCGCCCCCGCCGATCAGGCCGATGGCGGCGGCGGGACTGAGGGGCGGCCCGTCGCTGCCCGCTTCCAGGCTGACCGCGTAGTTGCCGTCGCCGTCGGCGTTCGATGGCTGCAGCAGCAGCGACAGCGTGTAATCGGCGGCGCCGGCGCCTTCCACGCTGAGCGTGGCCGTCAAGGCAAGCGTGGCGGCCTGGTCGCCGTCGGCCGCTTCCTCGTCGTCCGCTTCGCCGGCGCCGCGCAGCAGCAGCTGCATGCCGCCGTCGAGCAGCAGGGCGTCGGGCGGCGGCGCATCGACGGGCGGCGGGATCGTCACGGTCAGGCTGGGCGCCGCCACGCGCAAATAGCCGGCGAACGTGCAGTCGAGCTCGCTGAGCGTGGCCGACAGCACGCCGCTGGGCATCAGGCCGCCCAGTTCGAACGTCTTGCCGTCGTACAGCGCCATGTCCAGGTAGCCGCCGATCTGCAGCTTGCCCGGCGGCGCCGCCAGGTCGGAAAACAGTTCCAGAAACGGCGTCACGAAGGCGGGCATGGCCACACTGGCGCTGAGGTTCTGCTTGGCGCCGCCCGTGACGGACAGCGCGCTGTCGCCGCCCCATGGATAGACGCCGTCGGCGCTGGAAAACACCAGCAGCGCGCCCGACAGCGGCAACTCGCTGAACGGCCAGCCGCCCATGAAGGGAAAGCTGCTGTCCCAGTTCCAGTCGGCGGGACTGGCGGCCACCTGCACCACCAGCACGGCCGCGTCATCCCCGCCGTCATCCCCGTCCTCGGCCGACGAGCGCGCGGCGGCAGGCTGCGTGGAAAACACCAGCGTGGCCGGGGTTTGCAGCAGGCCGCCGATGAAGGGCAGGCTCGCCTTGCTGACCGTAAACACGCCGTCGCTCACGGCGCCCACGTCGGCTGCCGCGCAGCTGATCAGGAACTGCGCCGCGTCGATCTGGAATGCCTGGCCGATGATAGCGTCGAATTTTTCGGGCGGCGCGACGTCCGGGTCGGCCAGGCCCGCTTCCAGGAAGGCGGCATCGAGGGCGAACGGGCCACTACTGGCGGCGTTGACGATGGCTTGCTGCAGGTTTTCCAGCGCGGTATCGGTGGTGGCCATACGAACTTGCTCCTTGAATCAGTCATGATGTCCGGGGCGGACGCTCGCACCCGCCCGGACGCTCTGTCTACAGCACGGCAAACAGCGCCAGGTGGTCGCTGGTGCTGCGCAGGTAGCCGTAATTGGCCCAGCCGTTCAGGGTGCGCGCCTGGCCTACGGCATACACGGCCGCCGGCGATTGCGGCCAGGCCATGCCGGCAGGCACGTTCGGAAATTGCGCGGGCAGCGGGCGCGTGCCGATGGGTACGCCTGCGGGCATGCCGCCCGCCACCGTGAACGGCGTGCCCGACACGGGGTTCATCACCGTGAACTGGTAGTTATTCGCCGGCACCAGCGGGTTGACGAGCATATTGTCGATCGAGAAAAAGTTGCTCACCATATCGCTGCCGATATAGTTGTAGCCGGGATACGGCGCCGCCACCAGCGCGCCGCCGGCCGTATTGTCGGACCACAGGAAGCGCGATTGCTGCGTCAGCTGCTGCTTGGTGCGCTTGGGGCGGATATGCGTGGCCAGGTAACCCTGGTACGCATCCAGCGTCAGGTTCGGCGCCACCGGCATGGCGGGCGGCGGGTCCAGCAGCGGTATGTAGTTGATCGCGCGCAACTGGTCGTAGGCCGTCGTCCGCCCGCCCGCGCCGGGCGGCTGCGCGTAGATGGCGTTCAGGTTGAAGTCGCCGCAGATCAGCTTGACTTCATTGTGCGGCGCGCCGGCGGGCGGCGCCGCCACGTCGAGCACGCCGCGCAGCAGGATGTTGATGAAATTGGTGGCGCCGCCGTGGTTGGGCGGCGCATGCACGGCAAACAGGGTCAGGTTGCGCGTGATGACGTCGGTCCGGTTGGTTTCCACGAAAGTGACCATGAAGGGCTGGCGCAAGCCGTTGAAATTGACCAGACCGCCAACGACGGGCGGCACGGCCGGCGCCGGCGCGGGGGCGAAGGCGATGCGCGCCGCCGCCATGCCCTCGGCCAGGCCGCCGTTGTATTGCGCGTCGGCGGGGATGGTGCGCGCCGGCTGGCCTTGCGGGTTGAGCAAATCCTGGATGTCGGGCGCGCCGGCGCCCCCGGCCGGGTAGGCGGCGGGCACGGCGCCGGCCGCCACGGCCGATACGCCGCCGCCCGTCCACACGTTCGGCCCCGTGAAATAGCGCCGCACTTCCGTGGGCGTGCCAACCGTACCCGATATGCCGCGGTACAGCACGGCGACCGATTCCGTGCGCCCGCCCGTGCCCACTTTCAGCGGCGGCACCATGCGCCAGGCAGCGCGGTTGGGGTCGGCGGGGTCCGTGCGCAGCTGTTGCAGCAGGAAGATCGCGCCCTGCAGGCCGCCCGTGTCGGGCGCCAGGTCGCCGGCGCCGGCCGCGCTGGCCGACACCTCGATCAGGACGAAGATGTCGGGCTGCGTGGCGCGCAGGATGGTCAGGATGTGGTTGCGGCGCTGCAGCGCGGCCACGGCCGGCAGGTTGCCGCCGCAGCGGCCGCCTTCGCCATAGCGGGGCCGCTTGCGGCTGGGATTGTTGACCTTGTTGATGCCGAAGTTCTCGATATTCCAGTACACGACGTTGGTCATGCTGCGCTCCCCAATGAAATGGCCGGCAATGGCAGCGCGGCCAGTGCCTGCTCCTGGCGGGCGGCCGCATCGGCGGTGTACGCGGCATACCAGCCCAGGCTGCCCGTATTCTTCGGGTCGCCAAACAGGAAGAACTGGATGTTCGCGTCGGGCGGCAGCTTGGCAATGCCGAGGAACTTGATGGCGATATTGTCGAGCCGCAGGCAGTAATAGTAGGAGTCGCCGTCGGGCACTTTTTGCCGCATCAGCCCGATATTGTCGATGGCCAGCTTGAAGATGCCTTGCAGGCTGATCAGCCTGGCGCCCGGCGCCGCGCCGGGCAGCGACAGGCCGACGAAGACGGCTTGCTCGTCGTCGTCGGCCGTGCTGGCGGGCGACCAGGCCAGCAGCAGGGTCGAATGGAAGCCGGCGGCCGAGACGAGCGCGCCCGGCCCGCCCATGGTGACGTCGTACACGATGCCGTGCCATGGCCCGTCGAGCGTGCCCAGGTTCAGCGCCGTGCTGACGGGCAGGAAGCCGAAATCGGCCGGCTTTTGCCCGTCGGCGGCGGCGATAAAGCCCGACAGTTCCAGGCCGAAGCCCTTGAACAGGCTGTCCGGCCTGGCCTGGCTGGCGTCGAGGTCGTAGGCCAGGTTGGCCGTCACCTCGTCGAAGCGCACGGCCGACGGCGTCGTCTGCGGATAGCGCATGTCGATCACCAGGTTGGAAAAGGCCAGTCCGGCGCCGTCCGGCGGCAGGTCCGGCGCCAGCGCGCCGAACGACAGCAGGTCCAGCACGGCGCCCGTGCGGTCGTCCAGGCTGGCGAAGTCCAGCGTGCCCCAGACGGAAAAACGGTTCAGCACGGTCGCGCCCGCGTCGGTGGTGCCCAGGCAGTTGAACTGGATGCGCAGGAACGCCACGTGGCGCAGCAGGTTGCTGTCGAGGCTGAATATCGACGGCGTGGCTTGCTCGAAGATGTAGATGCCGGTGCCATTCTGGTCGATATAGCTGCCGTCGAGTACCACGCCGTTGTTCGGCATCGCATTGCCGCCGAAGGTGGTGGCCGTCACGCGCGAGCCGAGCAGCCCGTTGACGGCCAGCTGCACGTAGCTCTTGAAGGTCTTGATGACGGCATTGTCGAACAGCACCTGCAATTGCAGCACGCGGAATGCATAGTTGTCGGTGTCGGGCAGGGCGATGGGGGTATCGGGCGGCAAGCCGTTGCGCTGGCCGGCGGCGAAGGCCGGATCCTGGTAGTCGACCAGGCCGAAGGTGCTGGAATTGCCGTCGAGGGTGATGCTGCCGTCGCCATGCACCGTCACGCGGCTGGCCGTGAAGCCGAAATGGTGGGCGACGAAGCGCGTCAGGTCGAGGCCGGCCGCGATGCCCTGCAGGCCGGGCGGCAGACTGGACGGATCCAGGTCCGCCTGCAGCACCAGCACGCCCGTCCAGGCGGGATCGCTGACCAGTTCCAGGAAATGCCGGTACGGCGATTCGGGCTTGTCCGCCGCCAGCACCTCGGCCGCTTCGATGACATCCTGCAGCCACTGCGACAGCCCCGTGTAGGCGATGCCCTGGACGTCGGGGCCGGCGTCGGCGGCCAGCGAAAAATCGGGCGCGCCCGACCAGGCGTTCGGATTGGCGACGCGTTCCCTGACGCTGCCGCTGCAATACTTGAGCAGCATCACGTTGCGGTAGGACGTGGGCGTCACGCCGACGCCCACCTGCGCTTGCATGGTCCAGCCCGCGATGCCCACGGTATTGTCGAAGTGCGCGGCGCCGTCCGACAGGTGGGCCGCGTTGACGGCCACGAGGAACAGCTGGTTGGTCTGCAAGGCATCCTGCAAGGTCGCGTCCGGGAAGCGGAAGCCGAACGGCAAGACCTGGCCGCCGCCGCCCAGGGTCTGACCCAGGGTCACTGACAGGAAGGCGTCCTGGTCCTGCGCCTGGCTGGACACGGTGGCGACCGCTCCCTGCGGCGTGGTGCGGTAGTGCGGCGCTTCCGCCACCGCGTCGCCGGCGGCCAGTCCGCGCACGCGGCGGCTGGCGGCCGCGCGCGCCTGCCAGGTGGCGCTGGCGCCGCTGGAAATGACGGCCTTGCGGGTGGCGGCCACGATGCTGCTTTCAAAGCTCGACAGCAGGGCGGCGCTGACATCCAGCGGGCCGCCGCTGACGGCGCCGCCATACGGCAGCAGGGGAAAGGCGTGCGCGGCGCCCTGCGGCACGGGCAGCGAGGGCGGGGTCGAGGCGAGCACGGTATCGGCGGCCACGGTGCGCAGCAAGGCGGCGGCCCGGGCGGCCGGCGGCAGGCCGTACATGGGACTGCCCGCCGGCTCCGCATGGTATTGCGGCATGGCCGCGCCGCCCTTGAGCACGCTGGCCCAGCAACCGAGGTAATCGGCCGTCAGCGGCGTGGCCACGTTACCGGAATCGGGCAAGTCCAGGGTCGCGGCCTGGAACGGGAAGACGGACGCGTAGGCGGGCGAGGCGGGCACGAACAGCAGGCTGTCATTCTCCGGCGCGGCGCCATCATAGGTGGTCATGCTCAGCTGTTCCGAGCCGAAGATGCCGCATAACAAGTTTGTCTGCGCCCCGTCAGCCTGGCCGATGGCGCTCAGGCCAAAGCGCCCGGCCGGCGTCAGCAGCGCCTTGCTGGTGGCGGGCTGGGAAGGCGACTGCGCGGCGCAGCCGAAGGCCAGGGCGCCCGACTGCAGGCCGATCACGGGCGGCTGCCCGCTGGCGGCGCCCAGCGGCCGCAAGGTCGTCGCATGGCCCAGCGCCGTGCGGTAGGTGGACGGCAAGGCGGGCCGGTCGGCCGGCAGCAAGCCGCAGCGCAATACGCCTTCCAGCCGCGCCTTGGCGGACAGCTTCTGATTGTAGGGATCGAGCGGGTCGACGGTGCCGACCCAGGCCAGGCTGGCCGACAGCTTGGCGGGCGCGCTCAGCGCCGGGTAGAACAGCTGCTGCAGCTGGCCGCTGGCCGTGTCGCGCGCGGTCATGGGGAAGCCGACGGCCAGGCCGCTTGGGCCGAAGGTGACGGGAGGGTTGACGGTGGCCGTAAACGTCAGGCAGCCCGCATTCGCGCCCGCCAAAGGCACGAACGTGCGGATCGTGCTGCCGCTGCCCGTGACGCGTATGCCGATATCGCTGGCATTGCGCTGGAAGGCCAGCGCCGGCGGCGTAGCCAGCGGCGCGGCCAGCCGCAGACTGCCGCTGGCCGCGTCGATGGACAGGCCGACGCCGGACAGCACGTTGAACAGCAGGTCCTGTCCCAGCCGGAAATTGACGTTGCTGCTGGTGGCAAAGCCTTTTGTCAGCTGGTTATAGGTGTAGCTGCAGCCGTAGTTCTTGAAGGAATCAGTCGGCGCTGCATCGGTGTCGCGCAGCCACAGCAGTGCGTTCAGGTTCAGTCCCGGCGCCGATGACTGCAGGTCGATATACGCGGCGAGGGCGGCGATGAAGGGGCCGGGCGCCGCGTCCAGCGCCGCCGGACGGGCGCTGGCAAACACGTAGCTGCCCATGCGCTGCGGCGACAGGCTGTCGGCATAGCTGATGCTGTCCGGGGGCGTGGCCGGCGGCGCGACGGGCGGCAGCAGGTAGCCGGCCCAGGCATGCTCCGCCTGCGGCGGCGATTCATACAGGCTGACCTTGCTGGCGGGATCGGTGGCGACGAAACTGAAACCCATGACAACCTCCACTCAAGACGCGACTCGGGCTGCGATGCGGCGGCATGGCTGCCGCGCGGCAACGCAATCGTTTACAACGGGTGGGCCCGGAAGGGCGTCGGATGGCCAGGCGGCTTGCCTGGATGCGGTGGCGGGCGGCCATCCGGAGCGCCCGCCCGCAGGCGGGCGCGGAACCGCCGCTTACTGCGAGTTGGAGGTAAAGGTGGCCAGCACGAAGCCCGTGTAGCTATACAAGGTGCCGCTGTCGACGATGTCGCCGGAGAGCAGCACGTTATACAGGCCCGTGCTTTGCGGCGAGTAGGTGACCGTCAGGCCGGCTTTCCACGTGACGACGCCGTTGCCCGTGTCGCTGGCCAGCTTGGCCGTGGTAAAACCCGTGGTGACGCTGGGATTCCAGTACGTGGTGCGGCCCTGGAACTGGAAGGCGATGCCGGTCTGGTTGTTGCTGTCGCCGCTGGCGATGGACAGCGCGATGCTGTTCGGCGTGGTGTTGGTGGTGACGCTTTGGCCGGAGGCCAGCGTATGGTTGGTGACTTCGACGCGAGGTAAGTTAGACATGACATTCTCCATGAGGTGATATCGGCCTGCACTTGCGGTGGGCGCCCCGTGGCCGACAGGTTCGGGGCAGTTGGGTAAGTCGGTGGAAACGGTATTGCGACGGCTTTGCGACCATGCCATAAAAATATGGCGGGACAATACGCAATTTCAAATAAAGACAAGACATTTGATATTAATCAATCCGGGATTGATTAATATATTTCGTATTTGCTTATTCAAAAAAGTAGTTTCCGGCTATTCGTAATATAACCATGCCGGCTCTTGCGCATGACGAGTAGCGATTCTATGCCTATTTTTTTGCGCGATTCTCTCGAATTGTCGCGAAGGCAAGAATAATGCGGCTTCCGGGCGCGGCGCGGGAATGCGCCGCCGGCCATTTTGCGCGGCGGCAGGCAAGCGGAATAGGAAATGCAATTGAATATAAACGGTTTATTGATTTAAATAGATGGCCTGCGCGGCTTTATTGCGCGGCCGGCGCGGGCGGGGCCGGACAGCGTTCAAAAACGGCTACCACCTTGCCAGTCAGCGTGTATTGCGTGCCGTCATCGAGGATGGGGCCATCGATGAGGATTTGATATTGCTGCGGACCGAGCGCCTGGAAACGCAGGGTCAGTCCTTTCTGGAACGTCACGATGGTATCGCCGCGGTCGGCGCCCAGCTGCAGCAGGATATTCGCTGTCGACAATAAAACCGTCCAGTACGCGGTGCCGTTGGCGCGCAGCGCCACCTGGGTGTTGTCATTGATATCGTTGGTGGCCGTGGCGATGGCGTCGCTGTTGACCGTCAGCGCCATGGTTTGCGGCGCCCGGCATGCGGGGGCCGGTTCGGCCAGCTGGCGCGCCAGCGCCGGGGCGTCGCCACCGAGCGATAGCAGCAGCACGGCAGCCAGCCAGGGGCCGCGCCAATTCAGCTGATACATGGTGGAGGTGGTGTCCCGCGCATGCGGCCCATCGTAACGAAATTCGGACGGAAGAGCAAACGCATGCCGACCGCAGGGCGTCGCCATGGCCGCCATCCCCATCTGCTATCATCGTGCCGTTTTGGCCAGCGCCGCGGGCGCCGGTCCGGTATTTATGCAAGGAAAAAAATGAATAATCGCATTTCCCTGCTGCGCCAGCGCGGCGTGCAGGACAGCGGCAAGGTGGGCATGATCGAGCTGTTCTTCGACCTCGTGTTCGTATTTGCCGTCACGCAACTGTCGCACGGCTTGCTGGCGCACTTGAGCGCCATGGGCTGGCTGCAGACGGGCCTGCTGTTGATGGCCGTCTGGTGGGTGTGGATCTTTACCTCGTGGATCACCAACTGGCTCGATCCCGAACGCATCCCCGTGCGCATCAGCCTGTTCGCCATGATGCTGGGCGGCTTGCTCATGTCGGCCTCGATTCCCGAAGCGTTCGGCACGCGGGGCCTGGGCTTTGCGGGCGCCTACGTCGCCATGCAGGTGGGCCGGCCCCTGTTCGCCTGGTGGGCCGTGCGCCATGAGGAACTGTCGCGCCGCCGCAATTTCCAGCGCATCGCCCTGTGGGCCGTGCTGTCCGGCATCTTCTGGATCGCCGGCGGCATCGCGTCGCCCGAGCAGCGCATCTTCTGGTGGGGCGCGGCCCTGCTGATCGACCTGGCCGGTCCATGGATGCAGTTCGGCATGCCGGGCCTGGGCCGTTCCTCGACGGCCGACTGGGATGTCGACGGCGGCCACATGGCCGAGCGCTGCGCGCTGTTCGTCATCATCGCCCTGGGCGAATCGCTGCTGGTGACGGGCGCCACCTTCGCCGGCCTGGAATGGACGGCCGCCAACTGGCTGGGCTTTTTGTCGGCCCTGGTCGGCAGCATCGCCATGTGGTGGATCTATTTCGACACGGGCGCCGAGGCGGGCCACCACCGCATCGCCCACTCGAAGGATCCGGGCCGCATCGCCCGCAAGGCTTACACGTATATCCACGTGCTGATCGTGGGCGGCGTGATCGTTTCCGCCGTAGCCGACGAGCTGGCCCTCGTGCATCCGGACGAGGCGAGCTTCGCTGGCATCAGCGCCTTGCTGGGCGGCCCGATCCTGTATCTGCTGGGTAATGCCTTGTTTAAATGGGTCAGCAACGACCGCGCCACGCCGCCGCTGTCGCACCTGCTGGGCATCTTGATCATCCTGGCGCTGATCCCGATGGCGTATGGCCGGCTGTATTCGCCCCTGACCCTGGCCTGCATCACCAGCTGCGTGCTGGTATTGGTGGCCGTGTGGGAACATATGGCGTTGCGCCGTCCGCCACCGGAGATCGATCTCTGATGCGCGCTCCTTGATATTTGTTTGACCTCAACCGGGCGGCGCAATGCCGTCCGGATCGCTGCGCGTATCGAGCTGCAGCTGCAGGAACGCCAGGTCCAGCCAGGCGCCGAACTTGGTGCCCACCTGGCGCATCAATCCCACCTCTTCGAAACCCAGCTGCCTGTGCAGGGCGATCGAGCCGGCATTGCCCGCTTCGATGCCCGCCACCATCACGTGCTTGCCCAGGCCGCGCGCCCGCGCGATCAATTCCCCCATCAAGGCCTTGCCGACCCCGGCGCCGCGGCGATCGGCGCGCACGTACACGGAATGCTCGACCGTATGGCGAAAGCCTTCGAACGGGCGCCAGTCTCCGAACGAGGCGTAGCCAGCGACAGTTCCTTCCGCATCGATGGCGACGAGCACGGGATAGCCGGCCTTTTCGCGGTCGGCCAGCCAGGCGGCGCGGTTGGCCGCATCGACCGTCCGTTCATTCCAGATGGCCAGGGTATTGCTGACGGCATCGTTGTAGATGGCCGTGATGGCCTCGATGTCGCCCGCATGGGCATCGCGTATCTGCATGTTGCTCTCCTTGCTAGGCGTCTACTATAATGGACAAATCATAGATTGCCGCCCACGCTTTTGTCCAATAAATCCTGATCATGTCCACTAAACCAGACGAATTGAACCAGCGCATCGGCGCCAGGGTACGCCTCGAGCGGGAAAGCCTGGGCTGGTCGCTGACGCAGCTGGCGGCCCGCTCGGGCGTATCGCGCGCGATGGTGCACAAGGTGGAGCGGGGCGATTGCAGCCCCACGGCCACCTTGCTGGCGCGCCTGTCGGGCGCCTTCGACCTGAGCATGTCCGAATTGATCGCCCGCGCCGAAATGCGCGCAGGGCGCTTGCTGCGCCAGGCTGAGCAGCCCGTGTGGATCGACCCGCAGAGCGGCTATGTGCGGCGCCACGTGTCGCCCGCGTCCGACATGCCGCTCGACCTCGTGCATATTACCTTGCCGCCCGGCGCCGTGGTGGCCATGCCGGCCGCCGCCTATGCGTCGCGGCGGCAACTCATCTGGTCGCTCAGCGGCAGCCTCGTCTTCATCGAAGGGGAGAGCCGCCACGTGCTGGACGAGGGCGACTGCCTGGAACTGGGCCCGCCGGCCGACTGCGTGTTCAGGAATGAAACGGCCACGGCCTGCACCTACGCCGTGGCCGTATTGAAAGGCGTTTGACCTTAAGTCAGCGCCGCCGCGCGCAGCTGGGCGATTAAGGCGCGCGCGGCGGGCGCCTGTTCGTGGCGGCGGAAGGCCACGGCGATTTCCGAGCTGATCTGCGGCCCTTCCAGCTCGCGGAATACCACACCGGGCAATTGCACGCTGGCCATCACCGAGTGGGGCACGATGGCGCAGCCCACGCCCAGCGACACTTCCGTCAGCACGGCCACCAGGCTGCCCGGGCGCGACACCACCTGGGCCGCAAAGCCGCCGCGCCGGCTCGCTTCCAGTGTCCCCAATTCCTGTTCCGGCACGATGAACGCCTGCTGCGCCAGTGCGGCCGGCCCCGCCACGCCGAGGCGGGCCAGCGGGCTGTCCGCTTGCACGGCCAGCACGAAGCGGTCGCGCAGCAAGACCACGCTGTCGAGTCCGTCCGGCAAGTGCAGGGGCGGACGCACGAACGCCAGGTCCACCCGGCCCTGGTCCAGCAAGCCGGGCAGGGCATCCATCGCGTATTCGCGCGCACCGATGTGGATGCCGGGGTGGCTGGCGCGAAAGCGGACGAACTGGTCTTGCAGCACGCCTGAGTAGGCGGCCGAGGCCACATAGCCGATTTCCAGCCGTCCCAGCTCGCCCCGTCCCGCGCGCCGCGCCACTTCCTGCGCCTGCGCCAGCTGCCCCAGCGCGCGGGTGGCTTCGATGACGAACAATTCGCCGGCCGCCGTCAGGGCCACGGCGCGCTTGCTGCGCTGGAACAGGCGCGTGCCGAGCAGGCTTTCCGTTTCCTGCACCTGCTTGGTCAGCGCGGGCGGCGAAATTCCCAGCTCGGCAGCGGCCCGCGCGAAGTGCAGGCTGTGCGCGACGGCCAGTATGCAGCGGAAATGCCGCAATTCCATGTCTTTGTCTGTATTCACCATCAGTGAATTATAAGGCGATCATCTTATAACAGGAAATAATACAAGCATGCTTACAATCGGGGCATGAAGAATACCAACTGGACCTTATATACGTGCTCGGGCGTGTGCGCGCTGATCATGCTCGACACCAACGTGGTGGCCGTCTCGCTGCCGTCGATCGCCCGCTCGCTCAACGCCAGCTTCGTCGACGTGGAATGGGTGGTCAGCGCCTACATGCTGGCGTTCGCCTCGTTCCTGTTGCCAGCCGGCAGCATCGCCGACCGCCTGGGACGGCGCAGGGTGATGCTGTTTGGCCTGGCCGTGTTCGCGCTGGCGTCCCTGCTGTGCGGCCTGGCGTGGACGCCGTTCGTGCTCAACGTGGCGCGCGCCGTCAAGGGACTCGGCGCCGCGCTGCTGCTGACATCCGCGCTGGCCGTCATCGGCCACACGTTTCATGCGGAAAAGGAGCGGGCGCGCGCCTGGTCCGTGTGGGGCGCGGCCATGGGCGTGGCCATGACGGTGGCGCCCCTCTTGGGCGGCCTGATCACGAGCGCCATCAACTGGCGCTGGATTTTCTACCTGAACCTGCCCGTCGTGGCCATCTTGATGTGGCTGGTTAGCAGGCACGTGGATGAATCGAAGGATGCGTCCAACGCCAGCTTCGACCCGGCGGGCGCGCTGCTGTTTTCCGCCGGCCTGTTTTGCATCATCTGGGGCTTGATCGACGCCAGCGTGGCGGGCTGGTCCAGCCGCGCCACCCTGCTGCGCTTCCTGGCGGGCGCGGCGCTGCTGCTGGTATTCGTGCTGGTAGAGCGGCGCCAGCGCGCGCCCATGGTCGATTTATCCCTGTTTGGCCGGCGCGTGTTCGTCGGCGCCGTGCTGGGCATGTTCGGCTATGCCATCGCCGCGCAAGTGATGATGACCTTTTTACCGCTGTATCTGCAGAACGCCTTCGGCTTTTCCGCCGTGCTGGCCGGCTGCGCCATGCTGCCGTTTGCCGTCGCCATGGTCGTGCTGTCGCGCCTGGCGCCGCGCGCCATGCATTATCTGGACGACCGCGGCATCCTCGTGACGGGGCTGCTGATCGTCGCCGCGGGCAACGTGGCCACGGCGCTGGCCGCCGCCAGCCTGCAGTACGGCTGGGTGGCGGCGGGCATGGTCGTCACGGGGGCGGGGGCGGGATTGCTCAACGGCACCACGCAAAAGGCCATCCTCGCCTGCATCCCCCGCGAACGCACGGGCATGGGCTCCGGCATCAGCACCACCACGCGCTTCGTCGGCATCGTGCTGGCCGTGGGCGCGCTGGGCGCCGTGCTGGCTATGCGCACGGCCGCCTCGTTCGAGCAACTGGCGTGGCTGCACGGCTTGAAGGCTTCGCCGGAAATGATCGGGCGCATCGTCGCCGGCAACGCGTCCGACGCCTTCGGCCAGCTGCCGCCCGCCCTGCAATCCGTGGCGCAGGAAGCGGCGCGGCACGCCTTCATCGACGGCTTTGCCAGCGTGCTGTACCTGGCTGGCGGACTGGCGGCCGTGGTGGCGGCGCTGGTCTTCGTGCTGGCAAGGCCGCTGGAAAAAGTGTAACTGTTCAGCAAGTTCTGCGTGCGCGGCCTCTGCTTGTAATATGATGCCATCAGGAAATACATGGCAATCATATAACACGACCAATCAAGAGCGCCGAACAGAAGCGTAGCGAGCGGCAGTGAGTTGTGGCTGAGAAGCGGAGCTGTGCGAATGCACAGTGAGCATCGGAAGCCGCAAATCGCGACGCGCAGTAGCTTATGTTCGGTGCGGAGAATCGCATGCGCAGGAAACGCATTATCATCACCAGCGTGCTGGTGGCCGTCATCGGCGTGGCCGCTCCCCTGAGCCTGGCCTTTTACCTGTCGTCCGTGCGGGCCGAGCAGGGCGAGCAGGAACGCCTGCGCCTGCTGGCCGGTTACGCGCTCGAGCGCGCCCACCGTTCGATCGCCTCGGCCAGCATGGCCCTGCGCAGCGCCGATGCGCTGGAGCTGGCGCCGTGTTCGGAAGCCCATGTCCAGCAATTGCGCCGCATCACCATCACCACGCGCAGCATCGACGATATCGGCTATGTGGAAAACGGCTTGCTCAAATGCACGTCCACGGGCATCGAGGAAGAGCGCATCGCCGTCACGCCCGCCGACTTTACCCTGGACAATGGCATGGGCCTCGATTTCGACCTGCGCCCCGTCGTCAGCGGCGGCAAGCGCATGGTGGGGCTGTCGTATCGCGCCTACAAGGTGCTGATCGATCCCGTGCGCTTTTCCGACGTCATCGTCGACAGCGACATCCAGATGGCCGTGGCCATCGGCAAGCGGGGCGTGCTCGACACCTTGCACCATCCGGACCCGGCGCTGGTGCAAGCCTTGCTGGCCGGCCAGCCGGCGGCGGCCGGCGCCGTGCCGGACGGCAGCATCCATGCCATGCTGTACCGCGATGGCTTGACGGCCGTCATGATCGAACCGCGCAGCAAGCTGAACGACAGGCTGCGGCGCGAGCAGCTGCTGCTCTTGCCGCTGGGCCTGCTTATGGCTGCCTTCCTCGTTGGCATCGTCGTGTGGCTGTCGCGCCGTCGTTTGTCGCTGATGGGAGAGTTGCGCATCGCCATCGACCGGCGCGAATTCTTTGTCCATTATCAACCGATCATCGCGCTCGATACGGGCGTGTGCGTGGGCGCCGAGGCGCTGATACGCTGGCGCCGTCCCGATGGCAGCATGATACGGCCCGACCTGTTCATCCCCGTGGCCGAGGAAGGCGATCTGATTCTACCCATCACCGACCAGGTGATCGATTGCGTGATCGCCGACATGCGCGCCGCGCTGCTGGCCGACCGCGAGCTGCACATCGCCATCAACCTGTGCGCCAGCGATATCGAAACGGGCCGCGTGCTCGACGTGCTCGAACGCGCGCTGGCCGGCACGGGCATCGAGGCGCAGCAGATCTGGCTGGAAGCGACGGAACGGGGCTTCATCAACGTGGAAGCGGCGCGCGCCACCATCGAAAAGGCCAGGGCGCGCGGCCATGCCGTGGCCATCGACGACTTCGGCACCGGCTATTCCAGCCTGTCGAGCCTGCAAAACCTGCCGCTCGACGCCTTGAAGATCGACAAATCCTTCGTCGACACCATCGGCACGGACGCCGCCACCAGCAGCGTCACGCCGCACATCATCGCCATGGCCCGCACCCTGAACATGCTGATCGTGGCCGAAGGCATCGAAACGCAGCAGCAAGCCGATTATTTGCTGGAACGCAAAGTCGAATTCGGCCAGGGCTGGCTGTTCGCCAAAGCGCTGCCGGCAGCGCAATTCCTTGCCTTTTATCAAACGCGCCGCGCGCCAGCATCCCCATGAAACCGCCACGCTTTCCCTATCCCTTGCAACCGCTGCGCGTACCGGGCGGCTGGCACATCACCGTCAACACCCTGTTCGAGGTGGAACCGGGGCCGGACACCATGGAATGGTTCAGCAGCGCATTGCTGCTGTGGGGCAGCTGCCGCGACAGCGGTTACTGCTTCAATTCGCACTTCGAGCCGGAGGACGACCCGCAGGGCGAATTCGTGCTGGAGATGGGCAAGGTGGCATACGACCGCGACGGCAAGATCGTGCAGGGCAGCGACGCCTTCCTGGGCGAGTTTCGCACGCGCAGCAAGGCGGCGTTTGTCGCGCGGGTCGAGCAATTCATGCAAGACCTGGCAGCTTGATCGCTACGGTTTGCGCGGCAAGACCGTGTCCTGCCCGCTTTGCTTGAGCACGGCACTGGCGATCTTGCCCGCCGCATCGCGCGTAAACGCCAGTTCCGCGTCGATGGCGCGGAAGAAGAATTGATCTTTCGCGCTGGCAAACAAGGGGGCGGAGCCCATGCCCGTGCCGGCCGCTTCAAGGCCTTGCTTGCCCAGGCTCACCGTCAAGGTGAAATCCTTGTCCAGTGGATACTCGCCAACGTACTCGGCGAGCGCGGCGCGCGGCACGTCGATGGCCGCTTGCGGCTTTTTCAGCGGCGGCAGGGGCGTGCCGGGCAGCAAGGTGGACAAGCCCAGGGCATCGACATCGCGCGCCGTATTCGTCAGCACCACCACGCCCCGCTTGCCGTCCGTCGTGAACGCTGCATAGCTGCTGTAGCCGCCCGTTTGGCCGCTGTGCCACGCGTAGGCCTGGCCCTGCCGCTGTTCCAGCAGCCAGGACAGGCCGATTTTCGTGTCGTCGCCGGACGCCACCGGACGCTGCGGCTGGATCGCCAGCGCATACGGGCGCAGCGGCTTGAACATATACGCCTGCAGGTAGGCGACCATGTCGCGCGCGCTGGAATACACGCCGCCGGCCGGCGCCACCACATTCAAATCCCAGGCGGGCGTGGCTTCGCCCGACAGCAGATGGCCGGGCGCCAGGCGCGCCAGCATGCCGTGCGTGGGCTTGTTCGAGGTGGAACGCATGCCGAGCGGCACGGCGATACGCTTTTGCAGCAGCGCTTCATAGCTGGTGCCGGCCTGTGCCGCCAGGGCCGTGCCCAGCACGGCGTAGCCGATGTTCGAGTAGTCAAAGGCCGTGCCTGGCGCGCGCGGCAGGTGGTAGGCGACGAGAAACTGCCGCTGCTTCGCTTCCGTGTAGTCGGCATACGGGTTGGCCGGGTCCTTGGGCGCGAAGTTGTCGGGCAGGCGCGGCAGCGAGGAATAATGCGTGGCCAGGTCGAGCAGGCTGATCGTTTTTCCATCGAAGGCAGGCACGGTATAGCCCGGCAACAAGGCCGCCACGGGCTCGTCGAGCTTGACCTTGCCTTCGACGACGGCGTTGGCCAGCAGCAAGGCCGTCATGGTCTTGGTGACGGAACCGATCTGGTAAACGGTGTCGGCGCCAGGCTTGGCGCTCTTGCCTGTCTGGCTGCTGCCAAAACCATACACGACGCTGTCTTTGCCTTCGATCACGGCGATGACGATGCTGGCGTGCAAGCCCGTGCGCGTGAGTTCTTCCGCGCGCTGGCGCACGGCGTCGTCCAGCGCGGGGGCGGCCAGTGCGGCGCTGCCGGCGAGGCAAAGGGGGAGGAGGGCGAAAGTGGGTGTCATGGGTAACCTTGTCCAGAGTGGATCGAAGGCACGCCGGCGCATGGGGAAGGTGGCTGGCATGCCTGGTGAAGGATACGGGCCCAACATGAAGGTTGCCTGAGTTTTATGCTTGCCGGTATGGCAAGGCTTGCGTTTGCTCAATGTTCAGCCATCGGCGCTTCCAGCAGGCACGCCAACTGCGCGCGCATGTCGGCAGACATGCATTGCAGCAATTCACCGCGTCGGCGCGCATCGGCCCGTTTCTTCGATGGCACGTCGGCCAGGTCGGGCGCCCGGTAGGGCGCGCAGGGCAGGTGATAATTACCGTCGCGCATGCGCAAGGCATGCAATTCCTGCCATGCCAGGTCGTAATCGGCGGCGATATGGCGCCGGCGCCGCGCATTCAGGGCGATGCGGTTGTCATTGCTGATCAAAAACAGGTTATTGCAGGCAAAAAAATCGCCGAAATCGCGCAGCGCCGTCACCATCAGGTTTTTCGGGCGGCAACCGTGCAGCGCCCGCGTGGCCGCCTTCACGGCTTGCGCGCCCGCTTCCGAGCGCAAGCCTTGCAGCGCGCCCAGTTGCAGGGACACGCCATCGGCGCGCGGCAGGAACAGGAAGCTGGCCAGGTAGAACGGCTGGCCGTCGCGCGTCAGGCGCAGGCACAGTTCGCCTTCGCGGTAGCTGTCGTGGATGGCCGTCAGCTGCAAGCGGTACAGCGCCCCATCCTTGCCTTCGAACGCGGCCAGCACCACGGGCTGGCGCGCGGCCCGCTCGACCAGGGCGCGCGCCCCGGCTTGCCACAGGAAACGGTAATGGCCTTCCAGCAAGGCCAGCCTGTCCGTGCAACCGAGCCGGCGTGAGGCGTAAGGGCGGTAAATCTTGAAGCGCAAGCAAGGATGCAGCTGCGCCAGCGAGTTCAGGCCGGGCATGCTGCCCAGGAAAGCTTGCCAGCGCGTGCGCTGGCGGGGAAAGAAGAGGGCGCCCAGCGCCGCTTTGAGGCGGTGGCCGCTGGCCGGGTGCGGCACGGCGGCGCCGTGGTGCAGGGGTAAAGCGATGTCATTCATGATTCAGCCGGAAAAGGGCAGGCGCTGCACAATGAGAGCCTTGCCAATCTGAATGCTACGCGGGCCAGGTGAATTTCCTATTAAGATGCCATGCACACGGGCTTTAGAGGATGGCAACTAAACATTTGCCTTCTGGCAATATGGACAGTTATGCTCGCGGCACCTTCACTCCTGGACTGATGCCGCTCATGAATCACCGCCCATTGCTTGCCATTCCCATGCTCGTTGCCGCCCTGGCCGCCCAGGCGCAAGACCGCACGGCCGATCCCCTGGGGCCGTTGGCGCAATGCATCAACCGCAGCGAGTTCCAGTTCCGGCAGCAGGACCGCCTGCCCGCGCACGTGACGACGCGCAGCGTCAAGCTGGCGACGGGAGAGGGGCGGGTATCGGTGGCCGATGGCTATCGGCTGATGCTGTTCCGCAAGGGTAGCTTGCCCCTGGTGAACCTGAAAATCGAACGCAGCGCCGAAGGCAGGTTTGCCGCCGACCGCGACACCATCGTGGCGCAGATGCAGCAGATGGCCGCCAACAGCAAGGCGCCGCAATTAGTGTCGCTGGAAACGGACACGCGCCAGGGCGTGGAAGTGCTAGGATTAAACAATCCCAATGTCACGCAATCGGCGGGCATCATCAGTCTATACACCTTGCTGCATGCCGCCAGCGGGACGGTCGCCACCGCCTATCTGCTCAACCAGCCGGCGGACAAACGGGAATTCGCGACGGATGCGCAGTACCGGGCCTTGCGCGACCAGTTCATCAGCTCGCTGGCCGCTTGCATGGCCGATCCCGCGCCGTAAGGCAGGCGCACACAGGCACAGGCAAGCCAGGAAAGGAGATCACCGCCATGAAAAAAACAGAACCAG
This sequence comes from Janthinobacterium sp. SUN176, assembly GCF_030587335.1. Classification (NCBI taxonomy): domain Bacteria; kingdom Pseudomonadati; phylum Pseudomonadota; class Betaproteobacteria; order Burkholderiales; family Oxalobacteraceae; genus Janthinobacterium; species Janthinobacterium sp. SUN176. The sequence continues at coordinate 1,530,483 of NZ_JAPWIA010000001.1, forward strand.
ACACGCAGTCCCAGGATGGGGCGGTGAGCGCCGAGTCCGCTGCTCGCCTGATCGACGCGAAAATCGCCGCGCTGGCCGACTGGCGCGGCAAGACGCTGGCCACGGTGCGCGCACTGATACGCCAGGCGGACCCGGACGTGGTCGAGGAAGTCAAATGGCGCGGCGTGCCCGTCTGGTCGCACGCGGGCATGATTTGCACGGGCGAAACCTATAAACTGGCCGTGAAACTCACCTTCGCCAAGGGCGCCGCCTTGCCCGATCCGGCCGGCCTGTTCAACGCCAGCCTGGACGGCAACACGCGCCGGGCCATCGACCTGCACGAAGGCGCGCACCTCGATACGGCGGCGTTCAAGGCGCTGATACGCGCCGCCGTGGCGTTGAATACGACACCGAAACCCAAACGGACTCCGACTTGAGACATTATCTGTATCTGTGGCACGACCCGGCCGAGCGCATGCTGGTCGCTTCCGGCATCGAATTCAAGGATTTTCTCCCCAGCCTCGGCGAAGCTGGCGGCATCGTGCTGCGCAAGGGCAGCGCCGGGACGGCCAGGAAGCCGGCCGGCTACCAGACCCTGGCGCGGCAGCAGTTGCCGGCCCTGGCCCGGGAAGACCTGCACGCCTGCGGCAGCCATGCCTGGGCCGACTGGCGGGGCGCGGCGCCGCCGCCCCAGGATGCGGACGTGGCCGCGGCGCTGGCCTATCACGCCGCCGCGTCGCGGCGCACGGGGCTCGCCGCCCTGCAAAACCGCTTCCTCGCCTTTGCCCACGACGACGGCTGGTACCTGAAACTGTTGTATGCGGCCTGGGACGATGCAGCCGCTGTGCTCGCCGGCGCCATCCCGCCAGCGCTGGGCACGCTCGATCTGGATGCGCTACGCCAGGGGGGCGACGGTTACTGGCTGCAAGACGGCAGGCTCGAAGTGGAATTGAAAACCCACGATATCGACAGCGTGCTGAACCGCCGTTTGTGACCGTATAATGGCATTCCGATAACTGATACGCGCGCCCATGCTTCGTCCTCATTTCGCCACAGCATCGCCTCGCTTGCGCGCCGCCGCATGACGCCAGCCACGCTTCGGCCATTCGCGCTGGCGGACACGCCTTCCTGCGCCGCCATCCTGGCGCTGGCGGGGCGCGACACCTTCGGCCCTGTCGCCAGCGCCGCCGCTTTCACGGCAGCGACGCAGGGCGAAGAAATCCTCGTTGCCGAGCGTGACGGCATCGTCGCCGGCTTTGCGGCCGTGTACACGGGCGACGCGCCCGAGCATTTCCTGCACCATTTATATGTGCACCCGGCGCATAGCGGACTGGGCATCGGCACACAGCTGCTGGCCGCCGTGGCGGCGCGCTTCGGTCCCCGGCTGAGCCTCAAGACGCAGCTGGCCAATACGGGCGCGCGGCGCTTGTATGCGCGCGCGGGCTGGGTCGAAGACGCCGGCGATGGCGGCGTGGACATCCTCGGCGCGTGGATACGGGTGCGCTACCGCGCCGCACCGCCCGGGCGATGAAAGACCCTGGCGCCATCGACCCCGCCCTGGCAAGAATGATGGGCTGGTTCCTGATCCTGCTCGCCCTTCCCACCGCGTATTTTTCCTTCTGGCGCGCGTATGACAAGCTCGCCTCGCCAGCCTGGCCCGTGACCAGCGCCGAGATCGTGCGCAGCAGCATGTATCAGCGCACGGGTAAATCGCAGGACTGGTGCGTCAAGCTCAGCTACCGCTACAGCGTGGATGGCAAGGCCTACCGCAGCTCGCGCATCGGCGTCTCGCGGATAGGCAACGCCGGCTGCCACCGAGATCAGGCCGTCACGGCCTGGCGCCTGACCAGCATGGCGCCCGGTGCGCACATCCGCGTGCATTACCGGCCGCGCGACCCGAACGATACCGCCGTGTTCCTCGCCGGCCTCGATTTCCTCGATTATTTTGGCGTCGTGCTGTGGGTCGTCCTGTTCGTGCTGGGCATGTCGGAAGCGCGCAAGCGGGCGCCGCCAGCCGGGTCCGCTTTGCCAAACGTGGCATCCATGGCCGCGCGGTCATAGTTTTGCTCGGGCGGCGCGCCGATCTGCGTCAACGTGAAATGCGGTGCATATTCGCCCCCGTCGGCCGTCATCGGGCAGACGAAATAGCGGGGCAAGCCCTGATGGCGGGCGATGCCCGTCCTGGGGCTGTCGTAGCTATCCCAGGCCATCAGCACTCAAACCCGGCGTTGCTCCTTGTTGTCGCTTAGCAGTCCCAGCCTGGCCGCCATGCCGGCATTGTCGCGCAGCAAACCGTCGCGCTCCTGCGCCAAGGCTTCCATTTTCTGTTGCGATAGTTGCCCGTTTTCCGCCAGCATGTCGAGCTGGCGGTCTTGCGCGGCCAGCGCCACCTTGGCGTCGTTCAGCGCCAGCAGGGCCGTGTCGAGCTTGGCCAGCAGGGCGTCGGCGGACGCCGCCGCCTGCAGATACTGAAATTCGAATTGGTCGCGCTCGGGACGCACGGTCGCCAGGGCTTCGCGGTCTGCCGCGGCCTGGGCCGCCAGCGTTGTTTGCTCCGCCTGCAGCTGCGCCAGGCGCATGTCTTGATGCACCAGCGTCGCTTGCTGGCCTTGCAGGCGCTGCTGCAGCTGGGCGTTGTCCTGTTCCAGGCGACTGATCCGTTGCTGCGCCTGGGCCCGTTCCTCGCTGCGCTGGGCGGCCGCCGCTTCCTGGTAATGGTCGAACTGCGAACGCACCTGCGCCAGCTGGCGGTTCAGGGCGGCGATTTCCTCGCCCCGGTCGGCCAGGCGCTGCGTCAAGCCCGCGTTATCGCTGTGCAAGGTGGCCAGGGTGACGGCGCGGAAATGGTGTTCTTCCTTCAATTGCGCCAGCGCGTGCTGGGTGGCGCGCAATTCCTGGGTGAGGGCGGCGCGCGCCTCCGTCAGTTTCAAGCGTTCCGTTTCCGTCTTCTTCAGCTGCGCCAAAGCCGCATCGAGTTCGGCGCGGTTTTCCCGCATGCCCGTTTCCAGCTGCTGCGCCACGTCGCGCTGCTGCTTGTCGTACACGCCGCGCATCGCTTCCATCAGTTCGGCCGGCAAGCCTGATTCCGTTTTCACGGCGCCCACGCCCTGGAACTCTTCCTTCCAGCGTTTCAGCAGGGGAGCGATGGTGCTCTTGCTGCCAGTGCTGCCCAGCGCTTCGCGCACGCTGTCGACCGTGGGATTGCGCCCGTCGGCAGCGACGATTTGGGCTGCTTTCATAACATCAGAGTACAGAATGCCGGTGCGGGCCATGAAATCACCTATGAGCGAAATTTAGTAACGTATTACATGATACGTAATATCGCATAATATTACGATATAAATTTTGATCGTTTTTGAAAAATATATATCGCGATAAGGTCGCTTATCGCGGGTTATGGGGGTGGTTTGCATGGTATTCTGCGTATGTCCCAGTACACCAGCCCGATTTCAGCGATTCCATGCCCGATTTGCCCCTTTCCAAACGCCGCGCCGCCGCGCCCAAAAGCGCCGCCTTGGCTCCTGTGCCGTTACACGGCGCCCTGATCGATGCCGAGCTGGCCGCGCGCCACCAGGCGTTTCTCGCCGCCGCCACGTCCGACAACACGCGCCGCACCTACCGTTCCGCCATCCGCCACTTCCAGGTCTGGGGCGGGGCGCTGCCCGCCGACGAGTCCACCGTCATCCGCTACCTGCTGGCGTATGCGGACAGGCTGAACGCCCGCACCCTGGCCCTGCGCCTGACAGCCCTGTCGCAATGGCATGTGTACCAGGGCTTTACCGACCCGGCAGCCACGCCCACCGTGCGCAAGACCCTGGCAGGCATCGCCCGCCTGCATGGCAAACCGAAGAAAAAGGCCAAGGCCTTGCCGCTGGAAGACCTGGAGCTGATCGTCGCCAGACTGGCCGCGCTGGGCAGCGTCAAGGCCTTGCGCGACAGCGCCTTGCTGCAGCTGGGATTTTTTGGCGGTTTCCGGCGCAGCGAACTGGCGGGGTTGATGTTGGAAGACGTGAGCTGGGAGCCGCAGGGCATGGTGATCACCTTGCCCCGCTCGAAAACGGATCAACTGGGGGAGGGCATCGTCAAGGCGATCCCGTTCGGCGACGGCGTCTGCTGCCCGGCCACGGCCTTGCGCGCCTGGCTGGCCGCAGCGCACATCCGCACGGGGCCGCTGTTGCGCCCCGTCAATCAATGGGGCCATGTCAGCGCGAAAGCGCTGCACGCGAGCAGCATCAACACGATCCTGGCAGGCTGCGCCAGGCTGGCCGAACTCGATTACGTGCCCGAACTGTCGAGCCACAGCCTGCGCCGCGGCATGGCTACCAGCGCGCACCGGGCGGGCGCCGATTTCCAGGCCATCAAGCGCCAAGGCGGCTGGCGCCACGACGGCACCGTGCATGGCTATATAGAAGAGGCGGGCCGCTTCGAGGAAAATGCGGCGGGCAGTTTATTGAAGGCGAAGAAGAAACCGGCGGGGTGAGGGTGCCCGGCAAGACCTTGCAGCGGCCGGTCAGCGGATGCCCATGCGGGCGCAGCGCCCTGGGGGATTACGCAGGGGCTACGTCGACACGCTCAATTTCCAGCTCGGTGGCGGAGCTTAATTGCGCCGCAATGAGAGAGCTCATATCCACGTCCGCACCGCCATCGGATACGTCCGCGCAGGTATCGATAATTAGCTGAAAACAGTTGTCGCGCATCTCCCGCGTGTCCATATCCGGCGGTGGAGGCGCCAATAGCGCGATTTCCAGTCCAAGCGCGAAGGCGCGATACGCCGGATATTCCTCGTATTTCCCTTCCTCGTCAGGCGAGAACCTAATACCCAGTGCCTCAGCCAGAACGACAACAGTTGCTTCGAAGAACAGCGTTGGCCGAATGTTCAGACAAGCCGTAAAATAGCTTCCACTTTGACAATTGCGCATGCAACCTCTGGTATAAATTTAAAATAGATGATCTATTGTCATGTCACGTATGGACGCCCGCTCCTGGCCGGCTGAAGCCACTTCAAATGCCATACTTGTTGTGAACAGCGGCCTTAAGCTCAGCCTGCGGCAAGCCTCCTCGCCGCCAAAACTCAAAAAATACTCCAATGTTTCGGCGGAAGCGCCAATATCCATAGGATGCAAGACGCAGATGGCAGCTCTTATTTTCAAAACGTCGGGCTCGTCCGATTGATCGCGCCCTTCAATTGCCCGCCAGAGGCGTACACGCTCAGCAATGACTTCCTCAGCCATTGCCGCGCCGGTGACGTATCGATTCGCCACAGCTGCGGCTGATTTAGCAGCCTCAGGCAATTGTGAAGTCACTCTTCCTATCGCCTCAATCATGAATCGCTGAGCTAAAAATTGTTCCGCAGGGTCATCCAAGTCCACCGCAGATGCGATAGCATCAAAAAGTCTCTTATTCAACATTTGCATTAAGTTTCAGCGATTGCTCGGGGCTCACATCGGGGCCGCTTCTGGTCGGTTGCGGTCGGCGGCGATTATCGCCCCAAAGGAGACATCAGCTATAAAGGTCCGAAGTCGTTAGTCTGGGACTGGTGCGTTTTTCGCAGCCTTCTCGGCCCGGCGTTGTTCTTTTGCTTCCTGCTTGGCCACCTTGCTTAGCGCATGGCTTGCCTCGAGGCTTGCAGCCACGCGTTCCTGCAGTACAGGATTTTGAAGCGCCAGCACTGTATTCGGTTTTTTTATTCTCATTTGCTTCATCAACTCAAAACGTTCCAGTTCGCGCAGATCAAAATTCTCATATGTGTACCATGCTTTTTCTGAATTCGGGACACCAGGTCGTGGCCAAGGAAGATATTTTATTATTCTTTTTTCGTTGATAGAAATATTTATATAGCTTATGTAGTCGTAATATTTATCTAAATTTGGATTCACAAATTTATAAGTGTAGGAAGTTAAAAACTCTTCGTCTGGCGTTTGTGTTGTATATGCGTCACGGAAATTGCATTTTTTAAAATTGCAGCGACGACAGGAAATAAGAAGATTTTCCATGTTGAAGGTTAATCGAGGAAATTTATCTTTTTCGAGTACATGTTCTATATCGAGTACCATATTGTGCTCTCCCTTGATGTCTCTTCGACAATATGAGCAACAATATCCAGATTTTTCTTTCAGGTAACCTTTTATTTTTTCCTTTAGCGGCTTGAATTCGTCCGAATCCCAGAATTTTTCATCATATTCAATTTTATTGGCAAAAGAATTTATTTCTGTAATGAGTTTTTTAAACGAGACATTCTCCTTATTTTTCATTAATTATCCCCATTAATGTTTGCTTGTAGATTTTTACCACATTGCGCTGCTCCGGGTCAATGCAAGCCTTCTCAATTTCATCCATGAACTGTCCCGCGTCTTCAATAGTCATTTTTCTAGCACAAACAGCATTGACCGCGTCGATCAACATACCTGCCACGTACTGATTATTCTTGGGAATGACTTGAAATGCCGACCAAGATATGCCTTCCAAGCCTTCGTCCGCTGTGTCAATTTGATGTACCTGGCCATCTGGGTCAAGTCTGTAGGTGATTACATCGAATGGATAATTCTGGTCACCAGATAGCAACACTGGACTATGAGTCGCAACTACAAAGAACGGCTTTTCATACTTGAAGAAATGGTACAAGTTTTCGATATATTGAACCTGCCACCTTGGATGAAGGCTATTTTCCGGCTCGTCGATTAATACGACCGAATTTTCCTTGATCTTGGCACTCGCCCAGGCCATGGACGCAAGATAGCCGATCTCGCCTGAACTTGCAGCATCAAGATCAAAGTTGATAATTTTCTTGACACCATTCAGGGTTATGCATTTACGTAGAACGATACGAACCGGCCTACATACCCCTGCTGCGGTGATAGTTGCCTCGTTCTGCAACAGGCGAGGGACTATCGACGCGCCGGTCCTCGACTCGTTATTGTCATCGAGATCAATCCAAATGACCTTCGATTGATCATCCAACTCTTCCTTGACCGTATTCCTGATTTTTTTTACCAGGCTTTGCACTTCTTCGGAAAGCCGTGATTCCTCCAATCCTTCAGCAATATTAATTCCAGAAATTGCCAAGCCAACCGTACGCTCGTATCCCAAGCCCTGCAACACATCTCCGACTCTTCGCAAGCTTGTCGCGACTTCATTACGTGGCCTTTTCAAAGAATCTTTTATCGCATCCATTGCGTACCTGCTTCCATTCCGTTGTCCGAGACGCTGGGCCGACGTGGGATTCACGTTAAATTTATCATGCGGTGTATTGGATATCGCCATTACGTTAATATTGTGATCCACAACGGCGATATGTTCCGCATACCTTGCCAAGAACGAACTCTTTCCTACCCCGTTTTCCCCTATCAACACGACAACCGTCATCCCTTGTCCGCGCAAGGTATCGACCTCATTCAGCAACTCGTCTGTATTCATATACAAGCTTTCCGATTATTCGAGTGAGTTTTATCGATTATTATTTCGATCTAACAATACCTACTAATTGCTCAGTTCCGTAATTAATGTCACATCCCCCATATCCTGTCGATATCGGTTTCGAGAGCCCATCCATTTCTGAAAACTGTTCTTGGCTGAATTCGAAGGTACGTCAATGTACTCTCTGTGCTAATTACTCCTTGCAAAGTACAGGCCAACCATAAATTGTACGCCACATCTGCTCAACCGCAGATCGGCCCGTCTTGCTTCTGCTTAGTCGAAGAATCTTGTCTTTATCATCAGCGCTCAGGGTCTAATCATTTTCCAGATGCTTCATGACATATACGGAGACATGCCATTGGCTCGCGCTCAAGGGATACCGGGTAATCCCGAGGGCCCCTGTAAGTGGGTTATCGACCGCAAAGTGGGAGCGAATTCGAGCTAACACGTTTTTCTCATGTCCGTTGTATACTACATTGAGTTGAGATTTATGTTGACACAAATAGTCACTGAAAATCTCAATATTCGTTGTAGCTACCTTCCCGAAATCACATCCCCCGCCGGGCAGGTCTATCGGCCGTTTAAGGCTCCGTATATCGTCGAGCGCTAAGTCCAGTTCAAACCAATACCACCCCGAACACTCACGTCCTTTCACCCAATGATCGGCCCGAATCGCATCGAACCAATCTTTCTTAAAAGTATCATGAACCCAACCTTCCTTGTTGTGAAACGGCAAACGAAGGCGTTGATTCCAGCAGTGTCGCGCTATGTCACCGATATCCATGCGAAATTCGAAATCCTAAAAAGTTAGATTCTGCAAAGTTAGCAGGACCTATTGGAATATGTCAGAGGAGTCGGCAGAGTCGAAGGCGAACGTCCGCTGCTGGCCGGTTGCCGTTGTCGGCAGGTTCCGCTCCATTGCGGACAACCCTAATTCGTGTCAAACGCCAACTCTTCGAAGTCTTGGAGTAAATGTGCACCGAAAATAACTTCACCACTCCGATAGGCCTTGAGAGAGTCATCACGTTTTTCCCGCCAGTCTAAGGGGACCGAGCAAGCTTTCAAAACAGACTGGTGACGGCTTGGTATCGTAGTTTTGGCGCTCATCGAAAGCCTCCTTATGGCCGATAGCGGACAGCCAAAATGGCGCAGTGTATGGCATTGTTGCTCTTTTGAAAAGTGGAAGACAGGAAAGTGATTTTACGAAGCGTTCTTGGACAATGCTTTGATGAAATGAATGCGCTCGCTGACGGGATCGCCAAAGTGCTCCACCAGTCGGATCTGATAGCCATTGAGGATCAGCAAGCGCAGCATGGCGGGATAGCGGTTCATCGATTTTACGGTGATGGCCGCAAAGCCGTGCTCGCTGGCCCAGGCTTCCTGGGCTTCCAGCAGGCGCTGCGCCAGGCCCGTCTTGCGGTGCGCGGGCAGCACGCCGCCGAGCCAGCTATACAAGGAGCCATCCTCGGCGGCATAGCCCAGCTTGCAGCCGACGGGCTGGCCGTCAGCTTCTGCGATCAGCACCAGCGCGCCGGCGGGCAGGCGCTCCTGCAATTGCGCCAGGCTGCGCCGCTGGTCGAATTCGGGTATCGCCTGCAGCACCTGCCAGGCTTCCGCAATGGTGCCTGTGCGTATCATGCGGCCGCTTGTTCCCGCTGGGCCGGGCGGATGATCATGCAGGTGGCCGTCGCGTGCGCATACACTTTACCGGCTTCGTCGCGGATCGTGCCTTCGGAAATGACCAGGTTGCGTCCCGCATTGATGACTTTGCCTTCCGCGTAGACCGTCACGTTGAAGGGCAGGGGGCGGCACATCTTGATGTTCAGGTCCGTCGTGCCGTAGCTTTCGCCGGCCGGCAAGACCGTGTGCGTGGCGCAACCCGTGACCGTGTCGAGCACGGTGGCGGCAAAACCGCCGTGCACGCCGCCCATGGGATTGGTGTGGTTTTCATTCGCCGTCGCCGTGAAGATGACCCTGCCGTGCTCGATCGTGTGGGCGTCCATCGGCATGGTCTTGGAAATGCCGGGCCGGGGAAACAGGCCTTGCGCGAAAGCTTGCATCAGTTGCAAGCCGGTCATGTCGTTGGGGTGCATGGTAACTCCTGTGGGGTGAGGGTTGGGTTAAACGTCTTGCCGATTAAATGTCTTGCTGGAAACGCAGGCGCGAGGCATGCAGCAGGAAGCGGGCGACGACGGCCAGTTCTTCCTCGCTGAAACCTTGCTTCAGTTGTTCATTCAGGCTGTCGAGCAGGGGCAGGGCGGCGGCCAGCACCTCGCCGCCTTTGGGCGACATGTGCAGGGTGCCGGCGCGCGCGTCGAGCGCCGACTGGCCGCGCACGATGAGGCCGTTTTCTTCCATGCGCGTCACGAGGCCCGTGACGGCCGAGTTTTTCAGCTGCAGCGCCCGCCCCAGATCCTTCAGTTGGCAGCCTTCCTCGCCCTTCAGGGCAAACAGGGCGACAACCTGCGTGCCGGAAAATCCCAGTTCGCTGGTGAAGACCGCATCGGCCGAGCGAAACAGGTTCTGGCGCGCCAGATTGAGCAGATTGAACAGGCGCGGCGAACGCTCGCCCAGCGGGCAGGCGGCGGCATCGGGTACGTCTGGGGTGGGGGAGGTATTGGTACGCATGCGAAGTATACTACTACGTATGCGTAATAAATCAAGCGTCTATTGTCAGCCGCGTGTCAGCCGCGCTGGTGGCGCCCGACATAGCGGGCGCGGGGCCGTATCAGGGCCCCACTGGCCGCCTGCTCGGCCGCATGGGCGATCCAGCCGGCCGAGCGGGCCAGCGCAAATACGCTCATGCCCGCGCCCTCGGGCCAGCCGAGCGCCAGTTCCATGGCCGCCAGCGCCAGGTCGGCGTTCGGTTTTACTTCGAGCAACTCGGCCGCCGTGGCGCACGCGGCCAGGATGGCGTGCAGCTGCGGGTATTCGCGCGACATCGCGGACAGGCTTCCCAGCAAATATGCGGCGCGCGGGTCGCCGTGCGGGTACAGCGGGTGGCCGAAACCGGCGAATTCCGGCGCGATGGCTGTGTAAAAGGTAGCGATGGCAGCACCGGCGTCAGGCGCGGCCAGCGCCTGCGTCAACATGCACCTGGCCGCCGCGCTGCCGCCGCCGTGCTTGTCTCCGGACAAGGCCGCCAAGCCCGCGCCCAGCGCGGCCGGCAGGCTGGCGCCCGTCGAGGCGACGCAGCGCACGGCAAACGTCGACGCATTCAATTCATGATCGGCCAGCAGCACGAGGGCGGCGCGCAGCAATTCAGACTGCTGCGCGTCCGCTTGCCACGCCTGGGCCAGTTGCTGGTGCAGCGGCATGGCGGACGGCGCCGTTTGCAGCAGGGCGGCGGCCAGGATGCGCATCGCGGCGGGGCCGGATTGCAGCGAGTGCGGCATGTCCGCTGTCGTCAGCATGGTCATGGCCAGCATGGCGCGCGCCAGCGGCGGCGCGTCCGGCGCGCGGGTCAATCCTGTCGGCTGGGCAGGCGCGTCTTGCTGAAAATAGTCACTCGCACCATCGTCCCACAGCAGGCTGGCGGTCATTTCCAGCGTCGCGTGTCGCGCCAGCGCCGCCGCATCGCAGCCGCGATACAGCAAGCGGCCATCGAGGATGTGGGAAATGCGCGTCTCCAGCACGGGCAAGCCCCAGTGCATGGCGGCCACGGCCGTCTGGCCGCCGCGCTTGGCGTCATTTTTACGGGCCGCCAGGCGCAGCACGTCTTCCTGCGGATAGCGCTTGCGGCGCGACGCACCGTTGCTGACGGAAGCGAGCAAGCCCCGGCTCACATAGGAATACAGGGTGGGCAGGCTGACGCCCAGCAGGCGCGCCGCGTCAGGAGCGGACAGATCGTTGTTCATGGCGGCCATTGTAGCGTTTGTCACTTTATATTGATTCATGGAATCAAGATTGACGGGCCGGGCCACGCGTCACTAGACTCATGCCTTTCCAGGAGTTTCCATGAGCACCTTTGCCATACGCACCCTGCGCCCGGACGACGCCGCGCCCTTGTTGGCCTTCGAACAAGCCAACCGGGCGTGGTTCGAGCGCCATATCGACCGGCGTCCGGACGCTTTTTACAGCATCGACGGCATCCACGCGCACGTCGCGCAATTCCTGGACGAGCATGCACAGGGGCGCATGCACCCCTGCGTCATCGTGGACGAATACGGGCAATTGATCGGGCGCGCCAACCTCAAGGACATTGACCGGGAGCAAGGCGTAGCCGAAGTCGGCTACCGCATCGGGGAACAGCAGGCGGGCAAGGGCCTGGCCACGGCAGCGCTGCAGTACCTGATTGGCCTGGCGCAAGACGAATGGCGGCTGGCCAGCCTGTGCGCCTACGCCATCGATGGCAATGCGGCGTCGATCCGCGTGCTGGAACGCTGCGGTTTCGCGCAGGGCGTTGCCGTGCCCGATATTGCCATCGTGGAAGGCAACGTCGTCGATGGCCACCGGTTTGCGCTGGAATTGCGGGCGGCTGGGGTAGACTCTGCCCTATGATAAATATGAAAAGTTGTCAGATATGAATCAAGAAACCTCAAAACGCATCGTCGTCATCGGCGCCGGCATCGTCGGCGCATCGCTCGCCTACCACCTGGCCAGCAAGGGGGCGCAAGTCACCGTCGTCGAGGCGGGCGGCATCGCTTCCGGCGTGACGGGCACCTCGTTTGCCTGGCTTAACGCGTCCTGCGCGGGGATGGACCCCATCGCGGCCCTGCGCGGCGGCGCCATCGCCGCCTGGCGCCGGCTGGAAACGCAGGTGCCCGGCTTGGCGGTGCGCTGGCATGGCGCCTTGTCGTATGGCACGCAGGATGGGCGCGTTTCTCCCTCGTGCATGGTGATCGACCGGTCCCGCATCGCCCAGCTGGAACCGCAGCTGCGGCAACCGCCGGAGCAGGCGCTGTACGAACCGGAGCAGGGCGCCCTCGACGCCGTCGCCGCGACCCACGCCTTGCTGGCAGCGGCCCGGGCGCTCGGTGCGACGGTCCGCACGCACACGCCCGTGCTGGGTTTTGCCGTCCAGGATGGGAAGGTGAGGGGCGTAGAAACGGCCGCTGGCGTCATCGATGCGGACGTGATCGTTCTGGCGGCCGGCACCGCCACCGCCGCGCTGGCGAAGCAGCTGGGCGCCAGCCTGCCCATCCACGCCTCGCCCGCCATCTTCCTGCGCTACCAGGCGCCGCCCGGCGTGGTGCGCGGCATTATTTCCAGCCATGCCATGGAAGTGCGGCAAGACGAAGACGGCGCCATGCTGGCGGCGGAAGATTATGTGGACGACGCGCCTGAAAACCAGCCGGCCGCTATGGCGCAACGCACGGCCAGCGCGATCCGCAGTGAACTTGAGGGCGCCGAGGCCATCACGCCGGAATTCGCCTGCATCGGCCTGCGCCCCATGCCCGTCGATGGCGTGCCCATCATCGGCTACTTGCCGCAGGTCGAAGGCGCGTACGTGTGCGCCATGCATCCGGGCGTCGTGCTGGCAGGCATCGTGGGTCAGCTAGCCAGCGGGGAAATCGTCGATGGACAGCCAGCGTCAGCCCTGGAAGCTTGCCGGCCCGCGCGTTTTCAGGCGTAAATGACGTGAAGACCCCGTGCCGCGCCGATTCCTACGGCACGGGCACGACAAATACGGGCAGGATGAACGGCGGCGCCTCTTGCGCATCGCCTTCCTCCGACGGGGCCTGCATGAAATGCTCGTTGCGCCAGTCCCCGTTCACCACTTGGTCGGCGATCAGCGCCAGATCCTGCGTTTCGCGCACCTCGCAGCGAAACGGCAGCCGGCCATGCGAGCGCGACACAAGGCTGAAGCGCAATTGGCGGCACTGCGCATCGTGCCAGCAATAGAACAGCATTTCCTCGCCAGCGAGCGCGCTGCGGCGTGCTGCGATCACCTGGCGGATGAATGCAACGATATCCGCCGCTTCTATCTGCGGCGTTTCCTCGTCCGTGGGCGAAAAGCTCCACATGTTCTCCATCGCTTCGCGGTTGATGTCGTCGGCATCAATGAACACCTCATCGTCTTGCGCCATTTCCAGCCATGCATTGACTGTCCTGCAATTCATCATGTCGTCATGCATCCCATGTTTTAAAAGCCGTCCATACCGAGCGCCATGCGCCATGCGGAAGTTTGGCCTGCATGGAAAGTGACAGTCCGCCGTCGCCCATACGATCGCCTGGCTTCCATTGTTTATTCTTCAGATTAAGTGCCCGTGCTCTTCCCATGTCGACAGTTTTCATGTCTTTGATGTCATAGCCGACTTCCAATACGGGATGCAGCACCTCTCCATTAGCTGTCAAATATAAAGTATCGACATGGACCTTGGGTTTGTCAAAACGTTCGTAAAGCCTTGTTGCAGCGGATTTAAAACCCTGGCCAATGGCGATGCTGATGGTCGTTGGACCATTGCAGCCCAGAAGCGCGGCAAGCGCCCAATAATCATGGTCAGCAGTGACAAGCCTGGCCAAACAGCGTTCTATCCATGCCGATTCATCAGTTCTGAATTCTTTCCAGTATGGAGAAAATGAATTCTGCAGGTAGCCGACTTCGTGCAGCGCCCCGACCAGGTTAATCTGCTTGTCCACGCAGCCAATATCGTGCAACAGATGGGCTGCAGCTGCGGCGACTGCATACTCGCCTTTGGCCATGGCCTTATCTTCGAGTTTTTTCAGTTTGGTGTTAATACTCATTCTTTTCCTGGTGCGGACGATACCGCGCTCGTTGTGATTGCTGGCGTCTCTCGGAAGCGGGGACTGCGTTGATCGTCGTCGCGTGGCCCGCATTGGCGCAAGCTTGAGCGAACGCGACTAAAGATACGCCGGTCGCCAACGCTCCATGCCTTCCTCGTCATCAAGCCATTCTTTTTTATCAATAAACCATTGCTGGTTTTTAAGACCAAATGTATATCTGTATCTATTCTTGAATCCCGAAGTCTGCTGCGTGGAAATGACAGCTTTACTTCCTGAGATGCATGAATTTAAAAATATTTCGGTGGGTGAGTATTCAGGAGGATCGCTGCAGAGCAATGACATCTGGCGACCTTGTTTTCTTTCTTTTTTGGTGCAAAAGCAATCAAAAATAGCATCAAGATCCTGCTTCATTTTTTCTTTGAGAGTAATCAGCCCTTTCTCTCGCACCTCGGGGTAGTAATGAAGTTCCCAACCATTCATGGCCAGAATAAAATCCTTCAATACATTTTCCACATCAACTATTTCAATACTCATCATTTCCCTTGGCTAGCAAATGTCGCTAGTGTTAATAAAGATGCCAGCGCCCGTCATTTCATGCTGCCATCTTTGATCATTCAAGTTCAGACCATTCAGGATTGTGCCACACCTCGACCTTGAAGCTCCGCCTCCTTGCCGTGCCGGATCAGCACTCAGGAACTGGCTTCTATTTATCATAAAAGCCTCAACATTCCTGCACTGACTTGCATGCACTCACCCCCTCGGCCCATCCAATAGCAACTCTGCCAACCTGGTCGTCAGCCACAAACTCGTCTCGCTGAGCTTCTTGCCGTGGATCGATAAGCGCCGCACGGGCAAGCGCGACAAGGCCAGGGGACTTCCTGAGTTGTGGCTTCCCGCTGATTCACAGCAAAATTCTCGGCTGAATCGGGCTTGCGATGACTGCGACTGCAAAGCGTACTCCGTCGAAAAGTAATTCTTGAATTCAGGCCTGGGAAGTACATCAATGCTCAGCTCAGCTTCACCCGACTGCGGATTGCGGATAGACCATTCTAAAACCATGATGCTGAGATTGCATTTTAATGCATAATCCTTGATGGAAATTCTCCTGAGTCAGATCATCCACAATGCAGTGCAAGTTAACACCAGGTGGTTGAACGATCAATGTCAGTTGATAACTTAGGATTTCCTCATTCTCCGCGGAGTAATACGTTTTCATTGCCTTGTTTTTTACATATGCTCCGGCTTTTCTCAATGCTTCATTAATCAGGTATGTTATATTATCGTCCAGCGTCACATCCAAATTGTCAGGACCATTATATTTGCATAGTATTGAAATTGGAAATTCCACCGCTATTTCAACTTTTCTTGCATGGTCGCAGTCTATTTTCATTATTTCATGTCCTGCTGGAAATTTAATTTTAAATAACTTTGGCTAATATCAATGGCTTGAATAAAATGCTACAACTCAAAGGCTGGCGCCGACTCAAGATGCTGCGCGGCAGGGAATGCCTGTACCCGATAGCGCACTGGATAGCAATCGACTTCCTGCATCAGTTCACCGCAGATGGCCAATGCATCATTCCATGCCAGCATCTTGGTGGTGCTTTCGCCGCCGGCATCGTCAAGCTCCACCATGGCCACTACATCAGTGCGCGGCAGCAGCGTGTTGACACCGCGGGTCCAGCTTGCCGCAGATGTAACGCGCTGGCCATCTTTTGACTTTATCAACATGCAAGTGGCCACGAAAATATCCTCTCCAATGCTGTCGTTGACCCGATCCCACTGCTCTTTCTGCAGCTCGTAGTGATGTGCGCGCATTAACTGTTGAAAGTGCGCCAAGGCTCCGGCCACGGCCGCGTCCGATGGCTGGAACACGACGATTTTTCCCTGTTCAATGCGATACATGGTGGCCGAGACCAGGCGTCCCTCGTCCTGCACCAGCTGGTCGGCCAGGGAGATCATGCGCAATTGCCCCGCTACATTATGTGACGATGCCAGCAGGAAACGTCCACGCGAGGGAATCATCGCCAGCGGTTCGGCGTCTTTGCAGACGCGACTCAGCAAGTCAGGCAGCAGCAGGCGCGATGAATCATAGTCGTCCTGCCATTCGCCCATCAGCAATCCATCGCCCAGATCCGTAAAGCTGTACGGCGTGCATTCGCGCAGATTGTCCATGGCCGCCGTCAGCGCTGCATCGAACGTCACGCCCCATTGCGCCAAGACGGCCTGGCCGACGATTGCCATGTGCGAGTCTGTGTTGTAGGCCAGCATGATGATCGTATCGTCGTCCAGTGAGCGGTAGGCATCGTTCACTTGCTGGCGCTCTGGCTGGGTCAGCGCCACCAGGCGCAAGTAGTCGCCTTGTGCCCGGCTGCGTACCACCGGCATCAGGCAGGGTTTGGCTTCGGCAAAGCTGGCAGGCAGGCCGGGCACGACCATGCTGGCCAGATAGTTTTGCAGCACTTGCGCACGCATCTTGCGCGGCGCGGCGCAATAATCGTGATAGGCATTATCCAGATTGAAGATATGCTGACTGTTTTCACCCATTAGAATGCGAAACTGCTCCGCATCGTAAATCAATTTCTGTACCTGGCCGTCGGCGCGCGCTTGGCGCATGACTAGGGAGGCAAAAGAATCTGGTGAGGGACGCGTTCGGAAAAAATCGAGTAGATTCATGGAATTTTTAATTGAAAGATAAAAAGATCATGGCGGATTATAATCGTGATTAACAATGATTGTAATGCGCACTGTTCTTTCAATAAACGGGATAAATTCAAATTATATTGTCATGACCAAGGCCAGTGAATTTGTCGATCAATAGTGACTTTGTTGCACAAATAAACTCAGTGACTGCTTAAAAACTTCGTAGCAACTTTCCAGCCAAAGCATCTTTGATGTTTTGGGGCGAGTGGCGATGTGGACGCAAGTCTATCGAGTGCTTACGCTTCCAATGTTCTGTATTAACTACATGACCTCACCCCCGCGGCCCATCCAGCAACAACTCCGCCAATCTGGTCGTCAGCCACAAACTCGTCTCGCTGAGCTTCTTGCCGTGGATCGATAAGCGCCGCACGGGCAAGCGCGACAGGGCCAGCGCAGGGCAGGGCACTTCCTGCAAATAACCCTTGTAGTTGTCATAATTGGCGATGTTCAGGGGCAGAATTGCCCAGCCCAGCTCGTCCGCGACCATTTCCGCGATGCTGTAAAAACTGTCGGAAAACCAGACGGCGGGGCTGAACGCGTGTTCGCGGTTCAGTTCTGAATCCATGATCAGCTGGCGGTAGCGGGTCAGCTCGTTGCGGCTCACTTCCTGGCCGTGGGCCATCGCGTGGCCTTTGGCCACGAACACGCCTTGCGCCACGCTGCCGATGTGCTGCTGCTCCAGCACGGGGGAGATGGGGCCGCGGTCGAAGTGGAAGGCCACGTCCGCTTGCTGCTGCTCCACGTATTGCGCCACTTCCGACGCCGTGGCGTTGAGCATCACCAGTTCCAGCGCCGGGTAGCGCGCCGCCAGTTCCTTCACCAGGGTGCTGATGGCCAGGTAGGGCAGGGCTTCGTCCAGGGCCAGGGTCAGCTGCGCTTCCGGCGCCTCGCTCAGCAACTGGGCGCGCAGCTGCAGCCGCTCGGCCTGGCGCAGCAGTTCGCACGCTTCCAGGTGCATCACCTTGCCCGCTTCCGTCAGCACGGCGCTGCGGCGCGAACGGTCGAACAGTTCCACGCCGAATTCCGCTTCCAGCAAGCCGATCGAGGTACTGACCACCGATTGCGCGCGGCCCAGCCGGCGCGCCGCGCCCGAGAAAGAGCCGGCCGCGACGGCCGCCTCGAAGTAGCGCATTTGTTCCAAAGTCCATTGCATGGCATCCACCTATCTGTTTTACAGATGGATTTTAACTTGAATGCCATTCAGGGGCGACATAAAATGCATTTACATTTTCAACAACACGAGATCCGCCATGAAAAACGCTCAAGCCCATACCCCCGCCATCAGCTTCAGCTGGTGTCACGACGCCACCGCCGAAGACGCGCTGTGCCAGCTCTACCTCGACAACGTCAGCGCCGACTACATCTCCCATTCGGAGCTGCAGGGCGAGCGTGCCGATGCGCCGGGCAACTGGCGCGCGGACTTGCCTGAGGTCATACGCGGCGAAATCCGCGCCGCCCTGTCGCACGACTGGGCGCATGGCGATTCGACCCTGCTGGCCGTCGCCACGTCTGGCGAGGCTATCGTCGGCATGGCCTTGGTTTCCATCGACACGCGCCAGCGCGCTTCGAAATCGTTCGCCGCGCTGGACGACCTGGTCTTGCTGCCTTCCGTGCGCGGCAGCGGCATCGGCAGCCAGCTGGTGGAGTGGGTAGCGAGCGAATTGCGCAGCCACGGCATCGCCCGTTTGTTCCTCGAATGCGGCGCGCACAACCTGACGGCGCAGACCTTCTTCCAGGGACGCGGCTTCAAGCAAGTGTCCGTCGTCATGCTGCGCGAACTCGACGCGCCGGAAGTGACGGCCGCCGTGGATGACAAGGATGGCGATCGTGGCTGACGCCCGCCGCCCCCGACCAGCCCAGGCCCGTGGCAGCCTGGAACGTAAATATTTGCGCAGCACCAAATTCATCCATACCGACAGTTGTTAAAAGCTACACTAAAATCCATGAGTTGTTTATGCATCCAATGAAAAAATGGCTGACGCTGGCCATCGTCTCCAGCGCCTTGTTCCTCATCGTGGTCGACATGACCGTGCTCTACACCGCCTTGCCCGCGCTGACGCGCGACTTGCAGGCTACTTCCTCGCAAAAACTGTGGATCATCAACGTGTACGCGCTGGTCGTCTCCGGCTTATTGCCCGGCCTCGGCACCCTCGGTGACCGCTTGAGCCACAAACCCGTTTTCCTCGCCGGCCTGGCCGTGTTCGGCGTCGCCTCGCTGTGCGCCGCGTTTTCGCCCGCGCCGGAGTGGCTGATCTTTGCCCGCGTGCTGCTGGCCATCGGCGCCGCGCTGATGATGCCGGCCACCTTGTCCATCATCCGCCTGACCTTTACGGATAACCGCGAGCGCTCGTTCGCCATCGGCGTGTGGGCGGCCATCGCCTCGGGCGGCGCCGCATTCGGCCCCGTGCTGGGTGGTTTCCTGATGGAACATTACTGGTGGGGTTCAGTCTTCCTGATCAACGTGCCCATCGTCCTGCTGACCCTGGTGCTGGCCGCCGTCGTCCTGCCGAAGCGGGCCGGTAACCGCGACAAGCCGTGGGACTTGAAGGGTTCGCTGCAAGTCATGATGGGCCTGCTTGGTGGCGTGTATGCGATCAAGGAGCTGGGCAAGTCGCAGCCGTCGTATGCGCTGGCCGCCGCCTCGTTCGCCGTGGGCGCCTTCTTCATGCTGAAGTTCGTGCGCCGCCAGAAGCGGCAAGCCAGGCCGCTGATCGACTTCGCCCTGTTCCGCGAACTGCCGTTTTCCAGCGCCGTGGCCGCCGCCATGGTGGCTTCCGCCGCCCTGATCGGCATGGAACTGGCACTAAGCCAGCACATGCAGCTGGTGCGGGAACTGTCGCCGCTGGAAGCGGGCTTGCTGCTGTTGCCGTTGCCGCTGGCATCCGTGTTTGCCGGCCCGTTGACGGGTTTCATGCTGCCGCGCGCCGACAAGGCCAAGGTCTTGTGGGGTTCCTTGCTGGTGTCCGGCATCGGCATGGCGTCGTATCTGCTGCTGCATGACGCCGCCGTCTCGGCCCAAGTGGCCAGTCTGGTGATCCTGGGCCTGGGCCTGGGCGCCGTCATGACGGCCGCGTCCAGCGCCGTGATGCTGAACGTGGCCCCGCAACAGGCCGGCATGGCCGCCTCGATCGAGGAAGTGTCGTACGAACTGGGCGCCGTGATCGGCGTGACGGTGCTGGGCACCATCTTGTCGGCCGTCTACAGCGCCACCCTGGTGATCCCGGAAAGCGCGGGCCTGCTGCCAAATGCCCATGACACGCTCGACGCGGCGCTGCTGGCCGCCGAGCAATTGCCGGCCGAACTGGGCTTGCAAGTGTCGGAACTGGCCCGTTCGGCCTTCGACAAGGCATTCATTGTCGTGCTGGCCACGGCTTCCGCCATCCTGATGGCGGCCGCAGCCACCATCCGCCACCTGCATCTGCGGGCGCGCCGCGCGGTCTGATCGACCGCCCCTTGGGTGCTGGCGTCGCCATGAGCGGCGGCGCCAGCAGGATTCGGTTCTGGAAGAATAGTCAGACGCATCATTACCAAACACCGGCCCAACGATGTGTACAGTGTGTTGCGTTGACCGATTGAATCCGTAGTCAGAAGCAGTCATTCGCGTTGACGTGACAATGTGTGACTTTTCACGCTGGGTAATTCGTTATGCTCACGGGCCGCCGGCGGCGAGAAGCGATCCTTCGTCGTTGCACAGCCCAAATCCACAAAGAAAACAAGCATATGCCTACAGAAAACGCTCCCTTTCGCCCACCAGGCGATGAGGAAATGAGGTCGACCCAGGACCGTTCAAGGGTTGTTTTTCATTCCGGCTACCACGTGGCGCGGCTGTGAACGAATATCCGCTTAACTCCCTGGACGATGACGACTCAGCTGGCTGGTCCGCCATCGACGCCAGCCTCGCGTCGCTGTATGGCGAACAGAAGCCCCAGCATATGGGCCCGCTTATTAACTACCGCCTGGGCGGGCCGGACCCGCTGGACGGTATCAGCGCCTATTACCGCGCGCATCCGGTGCCGCATTGGCATTACGTGACATTCGGCTTGTCGGAACTGTATGAAAAAGTGCAGGAAGACGAACAGGTGAGCGGCTATGGTTTCGAACTGACTTTCCGCTTGCGGGCGATAGAGGGTGCCGCCGAGGCGCCAAAGTGGGTGTTCTCAATGCTGCAAAATCTTGCGCGCTATGTCTTCAAGACCGGAAACGTCTTCAGGCCGGGCGAATGGATGACGGCCAACGGCCCGATCGCTCTCGGCACTGCCACCAGGATTTGCTCCATAGCGATGACGCGCGACCCGGAGCTACCGGCCCTGGAAACGCCGAACGGACACCTCGAGTTCATCCAGGTGGTTGGCCTCACTTTGGAAGAAGAGTCTGCGGCGAAGCTGTGGTCGCCGCAGCATGTGCTGGATACCTTCCTGCCCCGCATGCCGCTGTGGATTACCGACCTGGAGCGCGGTTCGCTGATGGACGACCCGGCCCTGGCCGCACAAGTGAAGGCCGGGATGGAGCGAGACGGCTCCGGGAACGGCTTCATGTACACGGAGGTGTTGCGCGTTGAGCAGCACAAGCGCCTGCTACGCGCGCCGCTGACCGAAGTGACGCTTGGCGCGCGCCAGGTAGACGAACTGTGCTCCCTGCTGCCGCTGCGGATTCCATTCGGGCGGCCCTTCACGCTGGCCGGGCGCGACTGGCAGCTGCAATTCGAGCCCGGCGAAGCGTGCAGCGTCACCATGCGCGACGGTAGCGTTGCGATCACCATGACGCCCGCATGCGCGCAGGACTTCGCCCGCACCATGCGTCCGCAGGCCGGCCGCTACCAGTTGGACCTGCTGCCGACCGTGTCGTGGATCGTGCAACAGACTTCCATCCGCGACGCCGACGGCAATATCGTCACCACCATCGGCTGAGCGCTGCGCCATGCAGAGCAAGCCTTGGCGGCCGGTAGTTGCAGGGCGAAAGTGTTTGCACGCGCGGCGCGTCGAAGTCGCTCGCCTCATGGCGGGCTTGCGTCAAACTGTATGGTTCGTCCACCTTACTCCGTGACAATGATCTTCCCATTCATCTCCTCGTGGCCGCTGCCGCAAAAGTTGTCGCATAAAAAGGCGTATTCACCGGCCTTGCCGGGCGTCAGCCTCACTTCGGTGACCTGGCCCGGCAGCAGGTCGGCGCGGATGCGCATGTCCGGGATGAAAAAACCATGGATGAAATCGATGGCCGTGAACGCCAGCACGACCGCTTCATCCTTCTTCAAGGTGATTTCGTTCGGCGTGTAGACGAATTTCTTCGCCTGGATGGCGATGACTCTTTCCTTTCCGGTAATTTTTTTCACGCCCTGAGCGTCGATGGCGGCTACCGTCAGCAGCGCGCCGATACCGCAGGCCAACCTTGCACATAGCTGTCTTCTTGCACGGTCCATGGCTCAGCTCCTTGTGACGGGAAATTCCGTAAGCTTGTAATCCTTGTTTGCTTCCGCCTCCACCTCGCGCAAGCCCAGGCCCTTGTTCGGCGCGGCCGGGTCCCAGGGCAGGGGCGTGCGCTTTTCCTGCGATCCTGGCGCCGGCAAGGGAAAAATCAGGGATTTGGCGGCGTGGTGCGCGATGTGCTCCGTCATGTGGTGATGTTCCTGGTGGATATGGCCATAGAACACGGTCACATTGCTGTACGGCATCAATAGCGCCATCGCCTTGTCGCCGTCGCGCGTGGCCCAGTCCCATTTGGGCACGAGGTCGAACAGGGGGCGGTGGGTGAAGACGACGATGCGCGCATCCTTGGCCTGCTTGTCCAGGTCGTTCTTCAGCCACTCCAGCTGCGTGTCGCCGATGCGCGCGCCGGGGTCGGAGACGTTATCGAGAGCAATGAAATGCACGCCCTTGTGCTCGAACGCGTAGTTGGACGGGCCGAAGTTTTCCTTGTAGGCGGCGCCGTTGTCGAGCGACGCGTCGTGCTCGCCGGGGATGAAGCGCACGTTTTTCACCGTCAGACCGGCCGCGATGTCCTTGAATTCGGCCATGCGCTGGCGGCGCTCCTTCGGGTCGTCCGTGGTATGCGTGAGGTCGCCCGTAA
This sequence comes from Janthinobacterium sp. SUN176, assembly GCF_030587335.1. NCBI lineage: Bacteria > Pseudomonadati > Pseudomonadota > Betaproteobacteria > Burkholderiales > Oxalobacteraceae > Janthinobacterium > Janthinobacterium sp. SUN176. The sequence continues at coordinate 1,553,328 of NZ_JAPWIA010000001.1, forward strand.
AGATGATGAAATCGGGCTGCACCTCGAGCGCGTTGACGGTGGCGACGGCCTTCCTGAAGGTGTGGAGGGCATCGGGGTTGGCGGCGCCCGTGAAACCCCAGTGCACGTCGGACAACTGGACGAAATAGAAATCCTCGTAGGGAGCGGCTGCCGTCTTTCCGGCCGCCGCCGGCGCACGCCCATAGAGTCCGGACATGAACACTGCGCCGCCGCCGACGGCGGCCAGTTTCATGAAGCTTCTGCGGTCCATCATGATGTTTCTCCTTGAAATGCCTGGCAATGGCTGGCAGGCGGTGGCACAACTGTCTCTATTTGGTGGCCTGGGCAGGGCTGGCCCGTGCGGATTCCTGCTTCAGATAAGCGATCAGGTCGGCGCGGTCCTGCGCGGACGGCACCAGGTAGCCCATTTTTTGGCCGGGAATCAGTTTTTCCGGACCCGACAGCCATTGGTCCAGCGTTTTCTCGCCCCACACGATGGCGGACGCCTTCACGGCGGGCGAATAGTTGTAGTCGGCGACACTGCCGGCTTTCCTGCCGAACACGCCCTTGTGCGCGGGTCCCACGCCGTTGTAGTCGATCGAGTGGCAGGATATGCACATGCTCTTGTACAGTACCTGGCCGTGCATGGCGTCGCCGGCGGTGGCGACGCCGCTGAACGCCATCAGCGTGGCCGCGGCCAGGCCAGGGAGGAAGCAGGGGTGTTGCATGTCGAGCTCCTTTCGCTTTGCGGTTGCCAAGCCCCGATGCAATCGGGGCCTGCACATGCTATAACTGCGAAGGCGCGGCAAATATTCCCGCCTGTGCCGGTTTATTTTCTGCCGTAAAAAAACCGCCATATCGGGAATAAACGGCAGGCAAAGCGAGTCTTGGGAGTTGAGACGCCAGACAGGCGGATGGGTGTTGATTTGAACGACATCGATAAAACCCGGTTCTTTGAAAAAATGGCCTTGCCTCACCTGGACGCCGCCTACAAGCTGGCGCGCTGGCTCACGCGCAATGACCAGAATGCCCAGGACCTGGTGCAGACGGCTTTCCTGCGCGCTTACCGCTACATGGACGGCTACCATGGCGACGGCGCGCGCGCCTGGCTGCTGACGATCGTGCGCAATACGTATTACACGGCCCTGCGCGATGGTCGCGCAGAACACGCTGACATCGGCTTTGACGAGGAACTCCATGGCCACGATGAGGAGGGATGCGGCAACCCGGAAGACATCCTGGCCCGCGCCGATGCGAAGGAGGCGGTCAACCATGCCCTGGATACGCTGCCGCAGCCATTCAGGGAAGTGCTGGTGCTGAAAGAGATCGACGATTTATCCTACAAGGAGATCGCGGACATCGTCGGCATCCCGATCGGCACGGTGATGTCGCGCCTGGCGCGCGGACGCAAGCTGCTGCTGGCGCGCCTGAAACAATCTGATGGTGAGAGCTGACATGGAGTGCAAGGAATCACAAGACAGGCTGTCCGCCTATGCCGATGGCGAGCTCGATGCCCCGGCCATGGCGCAACTGGCGCAGCATCTGGCCCAGTGCCCGGACTGCGCCAGGGCTTGCGAGCAGCTGTTTGCCCTGCGCGCGGCGGTGAAACAGCATGCCGCCGGCCATGCTGCGCCCGCTTTCCTGCAACAGCGCCTGCGCCAGGCGCTGCAGGAAGAGGGCAAGCAGGCAAGGAAAGCCCCGCGCGGCAGGAAATGGGCGCAATTGCCGTGGGCATGGATCAATTTTGGCGTGGCCAGCGTCAGCACGACGGCCCTGGCCGTCACCCTGGCGCTGTACCTGTCCGTGCCCTCGGACGCGGAACGGCTCGACCAGGAGATCGTCGCCAGTCATTTCCGTTCGCTGATGCCCAATCATCTGGCCGACGTGGCGTCATCCGACCAGCACACGGTCAAGCCATGGTTCAGCGGCAAGCTCGACTTTTCTCCACCCGTGGTTGATCTGGCGCAAGAAGGTTTTCCCTTGATCGGCGGGCGCCTCGACTATATCAACGCGCGTCCCGTCGCCGCTCTCGCGTACCGTCGGCATCAGCATGTGCTGAACCTGTATGTCTGGCCCGATGGGGCACAGCGCGATGCGCCGCCGCGCCTGGCTGTCAGGCAAGGCTATCATTTGCTACGCTGGAGCCGCTCCGGCATGCATTATCAGCTCATCTCGGACCTGAATGTGGCGGAACTGATGGACTTCGAGCGCCAGCTCACGGTGCAAATCGACAAGGAAAGTGTGCCGTGAATGCGCCGCGCCGCGCGCTTTACTTCAGCAGCGGCGCCACCTTGTCGCGCAAGACCGTCCATTGGGCGTCGTGCACGGCCTGGTTGGGGTCGTGTCCGGCCCGTTTCACTACGGTAAAATCCTTGGCCGGCGCCGTGATGCTGTCGAAGTAGCTGCGCGCGATGGCGGGCGAGGTCAGCAAGTCCGCTTCGCCCATGATGAAAAACACGGGCAAGTCGAAGCGCGTGCCCATCGCGGGCAGGTCGACCTTGGCGAACATGCCGTCGCCGTGCAGGCCGATGAACTGGATGTACGAGTAGTCATCGGCCGCCTCGGCATCGGCCAGCGCTTGCGGCGTGGCATAGAACGGCGCCGGCTGCCACCAGTGCTTGGGCGGCGCATCCGTTGCCAATCCCTCATATTTGCGGTCGAAGCGGCGCAGGATGCCGAAGTTGCGCGGATCGCGCCAGGGCGGTGCGCCGAGCGCCGTCAGCTTCTCCACCGTGGCGGTATCGCCGGCCGCTTGCGCCAGCGCAAGCACTTCCCGGTACATGCCGGTTTCGTTGGCCCGCGCATTGACCACCTGCGCCGTGCCGATATACGCGTGGAACAGCTCTGGCTGCGCCTTGGCCATGTGCACACCGAGGATCGAGCCCCAGGAACTGCCCATCAAAATGACTTTCCGCTGGCCCAGATGCTGCCCGATATAGCGGGCCACGGCGATGCCGTCGTCGCGCATCTGTTCCAGCGTCAAGGGCAGCTCTTCCGATGGGCGCTGTTTGCCATACGTCATGCCCGCGCCGCGCTGGTCCCACTGCACCAGGGTGTAGTGGCGTTCCCAGCCCGCATAGATGGCATCCGCGTAGGGACTCAGCGCATTGCCGGGGCCGCCGTGGATGAACAGGATCACGGGATTGCCGCAAGCGGCGCCCGTGACCGTGATCCATTGCTCGATGCCGTTGATGGGCACGTAGCCCTGTTCGCGAACGGACTGTGCGGGCGAAGCGCAGATGGACGGCGAAGCGGGCGGCGCCGCTTGTGCCGCGCCGAAACAAGATAACAGCAGCAATGCCAGTCCTGTGATGCGCATATCGTCCTCTTAGTTAGTTGGTGGGAACTGCAGCGTGCAATCCTGCGCCGGCTTGCCGGCGATAAAGCGGGTGCTGGCCTGTTCAAAACAGGCGGGCGCCGTCCACAGGAGGAAATGCGGGGCGTTGTGCACGGTGGACAGGGCTACCGTGCCGGCCTTGTTCTGCGTCAAAGCCTGCACTTGCGCCTGCGCACCAGCGTAGGGCGTCTTCGGGTCCAGGGTACCCTGCAGTACCAGAGTGGGCGGCACTTTCGCCGGCAAGGCGCCGAAATAGGCATCGCGCGGGTAGGTGGGCAAGCCGCCGCCCAGCAGGATGCGGGGCAGGGGACTGGTAAACAGCAAGTCCGCCTCGTCGCGGTCGATGTCGGCGGCGGCCCAGCCGGGGCGCAGCGACGGTTGCAGATTGTTTTCCGAATTGCTGATGATATTAACCAGCGGTATCGACAGCGGCGACTGGGGATAGCTGCCCAGGCCAGCTGCCGCCTGCGTCAACGTGGCGCGCACGGACGCCAGTTCCCCATCCTTGCCCTGGTCCAGCTCGCGCAGCAGGTAGGGGATGCGGGCGCGGGCGGCGGGAACGTCGAGCATGCCGCCCAGGAAGTGCTTCAGGTTCTTGCCGGGGATTTTCGCCAGCAGCGCGGGATCGGCTTGCGCCTTGTCCAGCACGCGGCGGTACAGGGTTGCGGCCGGCTCGCCCAGTGCCGCGTGGCAAGCGGCATCCGCATCGCACCGGGCGAGCACCTGCATGCCGACCGTGTTGACCACGTGCGAGCGCTGGCTCAAGTCCCAGCGCGCATCCGTCTGCGGCGGCACCAGCGAGTCGAGGATGACGCCCTTGACGGGCAGCGGTCCCAGTTGCAAGGTGCGCAAGACCAGTTGCGTGCCGTACGACACACTGTATACATATACGGGCGGCTGTTTGCCTTTGGCCTGGCGTTCGCCTGCGATCAAGGCTTGCAAGTCGCGCGCCGCCATGGTGATGGAAAACTGGCCCGCGTATTCCGGCATCAAGTTGATGCCGGCAAAGCAGCTGCCCCATTCGGCACCCGCCAGGGCGCGGCCGCCGGGACTCCGTTCCGACTCTTCCACCTTGCACAGGCGCGACGAATGCCCCGTGCCGCGGTGGTCGGGGATGAGGAATTCAAAGCCGGGAAAGCCGCGGCGCAAGGTGGGCAGCAAGCTGTAGAACGAAGCGCCCGATTCGCCGGGGCCGCCCGCCACCAGCCACAGGGTGCCCTTGGCGGGCTTGCCGGCAGGCACGTCGGCGGCAATCTTGCGCACGAAGACGTGCATGGCGTCCGGCTCGCCCACGGCACGGCCCTGGGCATCGTAGCTGCCGGGCACGTTCAAACCCGAGCACAGACTGCCGGGCACGGCCGTATCGGAGCAGGGGGTGAAGTACATCGGTTCGGCATGCAGGGAGGCAGCGGCCAGCAAGGTGGCCAGCAGGGGGAGGCGGGGCAGAACGGTCATCGGCTACTTTGGCGAAGGTGGAGATCAAGCGCCAAAGTAGCGTTTTTTACAGCAATTGTCCAGATGGAAATATTTCTATAGGAACTTAATTAGGCTTGCTGCCACGCAGCAACCTGAGTCCGTTCGCCACCACCAGCAGGCTGGCGCCCACGTCGGCGAACACGGCCATCCACAGGGTCGCCATGCCGGCCAGGGCCAGGCCGAAGAACACGGCCTTGATGCCGATGGCAAAGCTGATGTTTTGCACGAGGATGCTGCGCGTGCGCTGGCTCAGGCTGATGAATTCGGGCAATTTGCCCAGTTCATCGTCCATCAGGGCCACGTCCGCCGTTTCGATGGCCGTGTCGCTGCCGGCCGCGCCCATGGCAAAGCCGATGTCCGCCTGCGCCAGGGCAGGAGCGTCGTTCACGCCGTCGCCCAGCATGGCAACCACGCCGAATTGCTGCTGCAAGGCCTTGATTTCATGCAGTTTATTCTCTGGCAGCAATTCCGCCTTGACCAGGCTGACACCGACTTCATCGCCGATGCGCTGGGCCGTCAGCAAGTTGTCGCCCGTCAGCATCACGGTGGTCACGCCCAGCGCATTCAGGCGGGCAATGGCGGACGCCGCCGTCGGGCGCAGCACGTCGGCCACGGCGATGACGCCCAGCGCGCCGGCCGAGGTGGCCAGCACCATGGCCGTGTAGGCTTGCTGTTCCAGCCGCGCCAGGATCGCTTGCAGCTCCGGCGTCAGGGCGTTCAATTCCGTCATCAGGCGCGCATTGCCCAGGTAATACGTTTGTCCATCGATGCTGCCGCGCACGCCTCGCCCATGCAGGGCGGCAAACTGGGTAACGGACAAGTGGCTGCTCGCGGGCGGGCCCGCCTTGACGATGGCGGCGGCCAGTGGGTGGGCGGAATTGGCGTCCAGGCTGGCGGCCAGCAGCAGGATGGCGTCGCGGTCGCTGCCTTCCAGGGCCACCACGTCCGTGACGGCCGGTTTGCCCATGGTCAAGGTGCCCGTCTTGTCGACGGCGATGGCCTTGATGCGGTAACCCGTTTCCAGGAATTGGCCGCCTTTCACCAGTATGCCGCGCCGCGCGGCCGCCGTCAGGCCGCTGACCACGGTGACGGGCGTGGAAATGACGAGCGCGCACGGGCAGGCGATCACCAGCATCACCAGCGCCTTGTAGATCCAGGCCATGAAGGGCGCGCCGAAAAGCAGCGGCGGCAGCACGGCCACGAGGATGGCGAAGACGACGACGGCCGGCGTGTAATAGCGGGCGAAGTTATCGACAAAGCGCTGCGTGGGCGCCTGTTTTCCCTGGGTTTCCTCGATCACCTTGACGATTTTCGCCAGGGTGCTGTTGCCGCTGTTGGCCGTGACGGTGACGTCGAGCAAGCCCCGTTCATTGATGGTGCCCGCATACACGACGTCGCCCACGGCCTTATCCACCGGCATGCTTTCACCCGTGATCGGCGCCTGGTTGACGGACGATTCGCCGCTTTGCACGATGCCGTCCAGCGCGATGCGCTCGCCCGGCTTGACGCGCATCAGCGTGCCGATGGCTACCGTGGCAACGTTCACCTGGCTCCAGGCGCCGCTGGCGTCGGCAACGGTCGCCGTATCGGGCGCCAGCTGCATCAGGCTTTGCACGGCGTTGCGCGCGCGGTTCAAGGACAAGCCTTCGATCAGCTCGGCAATGGCGAACAGGAAGATGACCATGGCCGCTTCCGGCCACTGGCCGATGGCGATGGCGCCGAAAACCGCTAGGCTCATCAGGAAATTGATGTTCAGGGTGAACGTTTTCAGGGCGATCCAACCCTTTTTCAGGGTCGGCCAGCCGCCCGTGGCGATCGACAGCAAGGCCAGGGCGATGACGAGGGGCGAACTGTCCGCATGCGTGGTCCACGCCAGCGCTTCGGCGCCCGCCGCCGCCAGGCCGGAGACGACCAGCAAGCCCTTTTGCATGCCGCTGAGGCTGCCTTCATCCGGGTTATGCGAAACGGCGGCGTCCGCCTCCATGGGAATGGCTTGCATGCCGATGCCGTGCAGGGCCGCTTCCACCGTGGCCAGTGTAGGCAGGGTGTGGTGCACGTCGAGTACGCGGTTCATCAGGTTGAAATCGAGGCCCACGACGCCGGCCATGGTGGCCAGCTTGTTGCGGATCAAGCGCTCTTCCGTGGGGCAATCCATGTTGGCGATGCGGTATTTGGCCGTGTTGGCGCCGGCGATGGCGGCGCTGGGCAGCGCTGGGCCGGATGCGGCGGCAGGCGTGGACGAGCACGCATGCTGGCTGGAACAGCAGCTGGCCGCCTTGGGCGCAGGGCTGGGTTCGTGCGCATGCTTGTGGTCGTGCGCATGGGTATGGTTATGGCTATCGTGCGGCATCGCATCGTCCTTCCGGTTTCGTGTATGCTTCCATTAGAAACCCTGTAGCGGCTACAGGGTCAAGCGGAATTTGCATGTTGGAATGAAAAAGGGGATGCCATGCGTATCGGAGAATTGGCCAAACGGACAGATTGTGACGTGGAAACCGTACGTTACTATGAAAAGGCGGGCTTGCTGCAGGAACCAGGGCGCAACAGCGCCGGCTACCGCGAGTACCGGGAAGAACACCAGGAACGGCTGCAATTCATCCGCCATTGCCGTTCGCTGCAGATCGGCTTGACGGATATCCGCGCCTTGCTGGAATTTAAGAACAACCCGGCAGAAGGCTGTCAAAGCGTCAATGAATTGCTCGACCACCATATCCTGCGCATTGCCGAACAAATGGCGAACCTGCAAACCTTGCAGCAGCAACTGGTGACTCTGCGCCACCAGTGCGACCAACCGCAGCCGTCGCAAGACTGCGCCATCCTGCAAAACCTGTCCGAGGCGGCCAGCGGCCACGACTGCGCCTGCCACACCGAACTTCATTGACGATTGCTGCATGCTGAAACTATTGCCTAAAAAAACTTTATTGACCTTATCCCTGCTGTCGCCGCTGAGCCATGCCGCCGATGCGCCGCCCGCAGCCGGACACTACCTGACCCTGTACGCCGTGCCGGGCGTGCCGCAAGACGATGACCCGTACACCTGGAGCACGGTCGGCGGCAAGCAGCTGGCGAAAGGCGTGACGAAGGCCGATGGCCGCGCCTATCTCAAGGGCGAGGAGGGCGAAGAAAACTATGTGCTGAAAACCGTCAGCATGCGCTGGCAGCTGAAGGTGCCGGCCAAGTGCTGGCAGGGCGCGCCGGAGGCCTTCCTGGATTGCGTGCAACTGGCCAAGACCACGAGCCGCTATGACGAAGAGCAAGAGGCGCTCAAGCTGGCGGAGCAGCAGAAGGAAGCCAGGATGCAGGCCAGGATCGCCGCCTACGCGGTGGAGGCCCGTGCCAACGACGATGCGCTGGCCTGGCTGGGGCGTTTGCCTGCGAGCTGGACCCTGGAAGGGTATGGCAAGCGCCTGCTGGGCATCGGCGACAAGATCGCCAGATACATCGCCGACGAAGTCCCGCAGGACGGGCCCGATGCGCGCCAGTTCGTCTGCCGCGCACCGGCCGACTACGGCCCCGTGCCGGACCAGGCCTTTGTGGAAGCGTGGATGGCATTGCCGGACGACGCGCGCAAGGTGCGTGCCGGCCCGCCCTGGGATGCGCTGGCGGCGGCAGGCGGGAAGGGCAACTGGATGGCCCGCCTGGAACTGTATTACGCCTTGTCCGGCGTCAATGTCAGCGAATTGAGCTTGCTGGAACAGTACCGCATCGTGCAATTGATGGAATGGCTGCACAAGAAGAAGGTGGGCGGCCTGTACAGCTACTTCAGCGCCGCCATTCCGGCTACGCCAGGCAGCAACTACCATGCCGCTTGGCGCAGGCAAGACCAGGTTTTCCTGTATTCAGCCCTGCTGGGTGATTATCATCAGCAATACCGCATGGGCAATGTCTTGCTGCGGGACGCGGACCCCGCGCTGGTCGGAACAGGCAAGGCCATGCAAGCCTGCGCCCGGGCCGCCATGCCGCACCGGCGCTAAGGCGCCAGCAACGGCGCGCCGCCTTCGCCCAGGCGGAAGGCGTCGACCACGCGCAATAGATCATGCGCCTGGTCCTGCATGCTTTGCGCGGCGGCGGCCGACTGTTCAACGAGGGCGGCATTGCGCTGGGTCAATTCGTCCATTTCCGTGATGGCGTTGTTGACTTCCTCGATGCCCTTGCTCTGGCGCTGGCTGGCCGCCGTGATGTCGTTCATGATTTCCGTCACTTGCTGAACGGAAGCGACGATATCGCCCATGGTGCGCCCGGCGCTGTCGGCCAGCTCGCTGCCCGTTTCTATCCTGGCCACGGAATCCTCGATCAATTGCTTGATTTCGCGCGCCGCCGTGGCCGAGCGCTGCGCCAGGCCACGCACTTCCGTGGCGACGACGGCAAAGCCGCGTCCCTGTTCGCCCGCGCGCGCCGCTTCCACGGCTGCGTTCAAGGCGAGGATATTGGTCTGGAAGGCAATGCCATCGATGACGGCGATGATGTCGACGATGCGCCCGGAACTGGCCTTGATCGAGCCCATCGTCTCGACCACCTGTCCCACCACGCGGCCGCCTTCCAGCGCCACGTTCGATGTCGACAGCACCATCTGGTTGGCCTGGTGCGCATGGCTGGCGTTTTCGCGCACGGTATCCGTCAAGGCATGCATCGATGACGCCGTTTCCTGCAAGGAATGGGCTTGCGATTCCGTGCGGGCCGACAAGTCCGCGTTGCCCAGCGCGATTTCACTCGCTTCCACCGTGATGGTGGAGCCTGCCTGGCGGATGTCGCCCAATAAAGTGTTCCAGTTTTTCAGCACGGTGGCCAGGGCCCGCGCCAGCTTGCCCACCTCGTCGTCGCCCCGGGCGTCGATGCGCGTGGTCAAGTCGCCGGCGGCCAGCGATTCGGCGGCGCGGCAAGCTTCGTCGATGGGGCCCACCACGGAGCGCGCCACCCAGGTGGCGATCAGGGCCAGCAGGGCAAAGCCGATGGCCATGGTACCGAGCGACAGCCAGCCGGCGCGCTGGCCTGCATTCTTGGTATCCTGCAAGGCATCGACAGTGCGGTGGTCGAGATTGAGCAACACCTGGCGCAACTGTCCGCGCACTTGCTGGTAATGCGTGGCGGCATTTTGCATCGCCGCCACGCCCGTATTCGGGTCCATGGACGCCAGGTCCAGCGCCTGCGCCACGCTGGCACGGTAGCGTTCGATACCCGGCAGCGCCTGGCCCGCTTCCGTGGCGGCGCCCGAGAATGTCTGCAATTGCTGCAAGCCTTGCGCAATGGCGTTCAGCTGGCCATCCGTTTGCGCGCCGAATTGCTTGAACTGCTCATCCGACAGGCTGGCCGCGATGGCGATCTTCGCATACACGTCGGCGTGCACCTGGCCCAGGGCAATAGCTTGCTGGTTCGCAAGCCGCTCGGCCGTCAGGGTGACGTCTTTCAGTTCGCGCATGCGCTGCTCGTTCTGCTGCATGGCGAAGTAGGACAAGGCCCCCATGGCCAGCAGGCAAGCCAGCGCGACCACCGGGACGATCAACATCTTCTGTGCGATTTTCACATGCAGCCCCTATCGTCAAGAGAGCGGACAACCATCCCGGCGCCGGCGGCGCGGCGGCTGGCTACAGGTAGATGCCGCCGCAGACGACGGTCTCGGCCAGCTTTTCGCAGTACATCACCTTCGGCTCGATCTTCTTGGTTTCCGGATTCGTGAATTTGTATTCCTGCCAGAACGTGCCCTTGCTCTTGGCCAGGTCGACGCGCTCCTTGACGAAGGCCTTGCCATCGATATCTTTCAACTCGATCAAGTTCTTGCCCACCATTTTCGGGTTGGCGCCATGCGCGGCGACCGTGCCGTCGAGCTTATACACGACCAGGTACAGGTCGTGCAGGATGAATTGCGGCGACTTGGCCGTGATCTCGCCATACGCCTTGGCGTCGCCGGCGCTCTTGATGTAGGCCACGCCTTTCTTGACCATGGCTTCGGCGTCGGCGCGCGTGGCGCCGCCCTCGGCAGCGCTGGCGATACCGGGCAAGGTAGCGGCGACAAGCATGAGCGACAAGCACATGGCAGGGGCGAACTTGGGCATGAGAATCTCCTTCACATTGCGGCTGGGGGAAGCCGGCGGGGGAACCGGCGCGGTAAGGCGGCGCCTATCGAAGTGCCGACGGCTCATGGTAGCGCGATGCCAGTGGGCATGCGCTGGTGCAACAGATATTTTTTCAGACGGGCGTTTTTGCAACAGCGCGTGCACATTGCCGCAATGGATATTTCATAGGGGAAAGGAGGGCGCAGCCTATCGTGTCGATAGTGTGGCGCGTGCGCCGCGCTACCAGCTGGCCGGGTCTTCCGCCGCCGCGCGCGCCAGGTCGTCGCGCCAGTCTTGCCGCACCAGGCGGTAGATATCGGCAAAGAAGGCGCGCGGGTCGTGCATTTCGTCCCACAGGGCCGGCAGCGCGTGCGTGCTTTCGGGGTCATGTTCGAGGATGGCCTGGAAATCGTAATCAGGGTCTTGCAAGGCCTGCGCCAGCACGGCCACCAGCGCATGGCGGTGGCGATAGCTGAGTTCCTTGTATTGGGACGTGATGTCGCGCCGTATCAGCGCTGCGCGCTGGGCTGGATCGTTCATGTTCCAGGCATCCAGCTCCACGCCCAGGGTTTCTTCGCGGTCATACACGTCGAAGGGACCGAGGAAATGGTGCAAGGTGGGAAGGTAGGGGGCGTCGCTCCAGGGGCCGCGCAACCCCTTTTGTTTCAGTTCTTGCATGATGATTTTCCGTTCACGCGCACTCAGGCAAGGTCCAGCCTTCATACCCCAGGTCGGTCGGGTAGATGGCGCGGTTCTGGCCCCAGTGGGCGTGGTCGAGGATGCCGTCTTCATGCATGTCCAGCACCCATTCCGTGCTTTCCAGCATGGTGCCATCCTTGTGGTACACGCGGAAGAAGGTGGACGTGCTGAACGCGCGCACGATGTTGTTCGGCACGCCGTTGCCGTAGTGCGGCACATAGGTCTTGATCACGCACGTGCCCTGGTCATTCCACTGCTGGGCATACACGGTGGCATTGCGCGCCGCGCTCACCTTGATGAAGAGCCAGCCTGCCAGCAGGATGAGGAGCAGGAAGGCGGCGGCGATCAAGCCGGTTTTCTTGAGTAGCTGCATGAGGTCATGGCATGGCCGAAAACGAAGTTGCCGCATTGTATGTCAAGAGCAGAAATACTTGCTGTACAGCACGTACTGCAAGTATTTCCCCGCGTATGGCCGTCTATTTCGCCAATGCCGCGTGCAGCGCATGCGCCATTTCCAGGTGATGTTGCAACGCTGGCAAGGTCTTGGCGGCAAAGGCCTTGATGTCGGGATCGCTCGCCTTCTGGCTGGCATCCGTGAACAGTTTCACGGCTTCCTTGTGCGCCGCCACGCCGATGGTGGCCGCATATTCCCTGTCGAAGGCCTGGCCTTCCAGGCGGCCCAGCCGGTCGATCTGCGCCTTGTGTTTCGCGCCGGGCTGGTCGCTGACCTCGATCTGCTTGCTGCTGGCCAACTGTTTCAGCGCGTCGGCCACTGTCGTGTGGGCGGCAACCATGGCGTCGGCAAATTGCTTCACTTCTGCATTGCTGCTCTTGCTTTGCGCTACCTTGCTGGCGGCGATTTCCGTGCTGCCCGCATCGGCGGCCTTGCTGAGGAATTGCTTGTCGTACGCGCCCGGTGCGGCGGCGGCGATGCTGTTGATGGCGATGCCGCTCAACAGCGCCACGGCCGCGCCGATGGCCACGCTTTTCAGGGAGGGGGTACGGGAACTGGTGGTGGAGATAGGCATGGGGAATCCTTTCGAATATGGCGTTTTATGCAAGCTGATGACAATGTTAAGCCCTCAGCCTGCGCACACCCATAGGACAGGCACGGCCATGCCCGTAGGACTAGTCCTGTTCGTTAGCGCACAGTTCGACTTGTTTAATAGCAAATAATGCGGCGATGCCCGCATCGCGGCGCCAGGCGGGCATGCCGATATCGAGCCACTGCGCCATCGCTTCCAGGTGCGAGGGTTCCGAAACGCTGTGTTCGAGTTCCTCCAGCACCGTGTCGCGGTCGATATACAGGCTGTCCAGCCAGGCGTCGAACGAGGGCGCCAGCTCCATCAGGCCATGGGCGCGCTTGCCCGTCCACTCCGGCAATTCCTGCACATAGGCCAGTACCCGGCCGCCGCCTTCTTCCGTCAAGTCCAGGTAGAGCATGGAATTGCCGCCATCGCGGGCGAACGGCAGGATGCGCACCGGCATGTCCGCATGCTGGCGCGCGGCGCGGATTTCGCCGACCAGGGTTTCATCGCAGAAATCGCCTTCGTCGGCGCTGAAAAAGGTATTGAAGCCCATTTTTTCCACGCCGCCATTGCCGTCCGGCACATCGCACGTGTAATCGAACCAGGCGCCGTTGGCGACCCGCAAGAACGCCAGGAAGGCGGGCGGCAAGGGCGCTTCCAGCAAGGTTTCGATGGCGGCGATCTGCTGCGCCGTGGGGGCAGGCTTGGCGCCCTCGAGCGCCAGGTGGCGGTACTGCGTGTAATGGTTGCTCATTGAGTCTCCTTGTCGTTATTCTTGTTCATATGCACTGGCGCCGCATCGTCGCAACCCGTCTCCACCTTGGCCAGTGCATCGACGAGGCCGGCGCGCAGCACGGCCATCGAACGGGCCTTGTCATCGATCTGGGCAATTTTCGTTTCCAGCATGGCCCGTTTGGTCTGCGCATCGAGCGCGTTTTCCTGCCAGACGGCAATGACTTCGGCGATTTCCTTCAAGGTAAAGCCCAGCGCCTTGGCGTGGCCGATCAGCTCGATGCGCCGCAACGCTTGCGCCGAGTATTCCTTGTAGTTATTCGTCACGCCCGGCTGCGGCGCTTCCTCCAGCAAGCCCTGGCGCTCGTAAAAGCGCACCGTATCCTTGCTGACGCCCGTCAGGCGGGTGATTTCACCGATGCGCATCGTTTCCTCTTGACCGTGGACTAAAGACCACAGTTTAGGGAGTTTCTTTCGATCGACTAGGTAATTTTGCCTAGTGCATTGCGGCAACAATTCGTGTATGCCAACGCCCGCCGCCTGCCTGCCTCAGGCCATGTATGCATACTCGGGCAGCGCGATGGCATCCGCCTTGGGCGTCAGGAACCTGGCCAGTATCGTCTTGATAATTGGCACGTTTGACATGCGCAACATCGCATGGCCGATGGCGATCCCCACGCGCGAGTGCGGCGAGGCCAGGCGCGGCGCGAAGGTGGGCACGCTTTGCGCCTGGTCAACATACGGGCGCATGATCGCTTCATATGCGGCAAAGGCTTGCGCGTGATCGTCATGGCGTCCCAGTTCCCCCGCCAGCACGTAGGCGCCGCACATGCCCAGGCTCGTGCCCATGCCGCTGATGGGCGAGGCGCAATAGGCGGCGTCGCCGACGAGGGCAATCCGTCCCTTTGACCAGCGCGGCATTTTGACCTGGGAAATCTGGTCGAAATACAGGTCGGTGGCGTCATCCAGGGCCGCCAGGATGCGCGGCGTTTCCCACTTCAGGGCGCCGAATTTCTGCTTCAGCAGGGCCTTTTGCTCGGCAATCGGCAGTTTTTCATAGGCGCTGGGCGCTTCCTGGAACGACAGCAGGGCGCGCGTGGTGCCCAGGTTATCGGGACGCAGGCACACGCTCAAGCCGCCAGGGGCGTTGAACCAGCGCATCTGGCGTTCGTCGCCCGGCGCGCGCGGGATGGTGAAATAGGCCGTGTAGAGCTTGAACGAGCGGCGTCGGACTTCATCGCCGAACACGAGTTTGCGCGTATGCGAACCGACGCCTTCGGCGCCGATGACGAGATCGAACACTGCTTCGCCGCCCTGTTCGAAGCGCACCTTGACGCCATGGGGCAATTCTTCCAGCGCGGCGATGCTGTCGCCAAAGCGGTAGTCGACCGCGTCGCGGCCATGCCCGATCAGCAGCTTGGCCAGTTCCCCCCGCAAAATTTCCAGCTCGGCCACGGGGCCGTTGCCGCCAAAGGCGCCGATGCCGAATTCCGCCTGCGTGCGGTCTTGCGCGTCGACAAACCGGAGCCCATCCTCATGCGTGGTCTTGGCGCGGATGGCGCTCTCGAGCCCCATGCGCTGCGCCACCAGCTTGCCTGCGCCGCGCACGTCGATCGTTTGTCCGCCATCGCGAAACTCGGGCGCCCGCTCGACAACGGTAACGTCCATGCCCAGGCGCGACAGCCAGTAAGCCAGGGTCGGGCCGGCAACGCTGGCCCCCGTAATCAGGATTTTTCGTTTGATCGTCATTTGATTTTCTTTTCTGCTGTGGTTGGCAAAGTGGTCTGGTAAACCGTGATCACTTGCTGGAGAAAATGTTCTATCGTCGTCCGTTCGCCGGCGGACAAGCCGCTCAGCACCGCGTCCAGTCCGTTGAGCATCGGCGCGATATGCGTGTAGGTTTGCGCCACCGAGGCTGGCACGGGATGGACGAGCACGCGGCGCTTGTCGTCCTGCTGGCGTACGCGCGTCACGTGGCCGGCCCGTTCCAGGCGGTCGATGACGAGCGTCACGCCCGCCGTCGTGACGGCAAGGCGCGCAGCCAGCTCATTCGGAGACAGCGGACCGTGCGTGATCAATTGCTCCATCAGGGCCAAATCGGTCTGGTTGATGCCCATCGCGTTGCTCAGGTGCAACGCCGTTTCGCGCGTCAGGATCGCGATATCCTGCAACTGGCGGCCGATGACATCGCCGGCGATGTGCATGCCACGGGGATCGTCGGCCGCGAATGCTTGATTGTGTGTTGGCTGGTCATGCATGATTTACCTCAAGTTCAGATTTTGCAGCAGTGGGAAAGAAGAACGTCACGCCCATGAAAGCGATGAGTATGCCGGTTTGGATCGTCAATGCGGCGCTGAGCGCCCGGTCCGGCGTCAGGGCGGGATGCGCGGCAAAAAATGCGCCGCTGAATAGGGCCACGCCGATCGATGCGGCGATCGATTGCACGGCAGACAGCACGCCGGAACCGGAGCCGATCTGCTTGTTGTCCAGCGACGCCAGAATGATGCTGAACAAGGCTGCGATCACGAGGCCTGCCCCGATGCCGCAGACCAGCATGCCGGGCACGACATGCCACGCAGAAAATACCGCCGTATTGCCCAGTTCAAATTGCAGCAGCGCCACGCCGGCAAGCTGGACACCGGCGCCCAGTTGCAGCACCTTGCGCCCGAAACGGGCCGCCAGGACGGCGCCGCTCAGGGTGGCGCCGCACGCCGTGCCCACAGCGAATGGCAGATTGGCAATACTTGCTTCGCCCGCCGTCAATCCATGTCCAATCTGCAAGAACAGCGTCAGCACCAGCTGCATGCCGACGAGCGAACAAAAGAACAGGGCAATGCCGGCCAGCCCGGCCGTGTAGGCGGAGCGCTGGAAGATCGACGTCATGATGAGCGGCGTCTGCCCGGCGCGCACCATCGCGGACTGGCGCAGGCCGAACAGGCCGAAACCCAGCACGGCCATCGCCAGCATCGGCCATCCCCACGCCGGCCACGCTCCCGCCTCGCCCAGCGGCAAGACGAGGAACACGGACGACAGCACCAGCAGGCTAGCGCCGGGAACGTCGATGTGGACGGAGCGGTCTCCCGGACGGTGGGGCAGGTAACGGTACGCCACCAGGAAGCAGGCGATGCCGATCGGAATATTGATCAGGAACATGGCTCTCCAGCCCAGGCCGAACACGTTCGCTTCGAGCAGCATCCCGCCCAGCACGGGACCGAGTATGCCCGCCAGGCCCAGGATGGGGCCGAAGATGCCAAACACCTTGGCCAGGGCCGGTCCCTGGTAGTTTTCACGCAGCAAGCCCAAGCCTTGCGGCAACAGCATCGCGCCGGCCAGCCCTTGCAGCAGGCGAAAGACGATCAACAATGCGATGGTCGGCGCCACGGCGCACAACAGCGAGGCGATGGTAAAGGCGGCCAAGCCGTATAGAAACATGGCGCGCCGCCCGTAGCGGTCGCCCAGCCTGCCGCCGAGCACCAGGCCGGCGCCCAGGGCCAGCGCATAGCCGCCGATGACCCATTGCATCTGGGCGGAACTGGCGCCCAGCGACTCGATCAGGGCAGGTCCGCCGACGTTGACGATGGTGGATGCGGCAAGGTCCATGATTTCGGAAACGATCATGACCAGTAAAATGGGCCAGCGAGGCAGTGCAGCAATCTTCATTCTAATTAATAGCTAACTTAGTTAGTAATAAAACGAGACAGTATACGGCCTGGCCCTCTTTGTCAATGGCTCAAGCGGGCTTTTCGTTCCACGCCATGATGCGTTCGCGCAGCCAGCGGTGCGCCGGGTCCAGGTGCATGCGCTCGTGCCATACCATCGCCATCTCGTAATCGGGCAGGGTGACGGGCGGCTCCCACGTGCGCAGGTCGCCCAGGGCGTTTTTCAGCAGGCGCGACGGCAGCAGGGCCACCATGTCGGACGCAGCCAGCAGGGGAGGGACGATGAGGAAATGCGGCACGGACAGCACCACCTTGCGCGTCCGGCCCAGCGTTTCCAGCGCCGTATCGACGTTGCTGCGGAAACCGCCGCCGTTGGGCGAGACGACGATGAATTCCAGCGCACAGAACCGCTCGAGGTCGGGCGGCGCCTGCAGCAGCGGGTGGTCGCGGCGGCCCGCCAGCACATAATGTTCGCTGAACAGGGTGCGGTGGCGCAAGCCGGGCGGCGCTTCTTCCTGCGCCAAAAAGCCCAGGTCGACCTGGCCGTTTTCCAGCGCATGCGCCATGCGCGCCGGCACGGCTTCGAACACGGCCATGCGCGACAGGGGCGCCTGCGCGCGCAGGGACGGCAGCATGGGCAGCAGAATCGCATACTCGGTGGCGTCGGCCGCCGCCAGGTTCCAGCGTACCTCGGCCGTGGCCGGGTCGAACGCCTGTTCCGGCTGCAAGACTTGCTCCAGCTGGACCAGCACGGCTTGCAGCGGCGCGAACAGGGCCAGCGCGCGCGCCGTGGGCAGCATGCCGCGCGGGCCGGGCAACAGCAGCGGATCATCGAAGGCGGCGCGCAGCTTGCCCAGCTGCACGCTGACGGACGGCTGGCTCAGATGCAGCCGCGCCGCCGCCCGCGTGACGTTGCGTTCAATCAACAGGGCGTTCAGGGTCAGCAGCAGGTTCAAGTCCAGCTTGTGCAAATTGCTCATGACTATACCTCGTATATCAACTATTCATTTCCACTATGATAGCGCAAGCCCTAGAGTAGTTCCTGTGACATCCACTCTTCATCCATTACAGGAATAAACTGATGCAACTCCATGAATATACAAGCTTTGATGGCCTGGGATTGGCCCAGCTGCTGCGCGACGGCAGCGTCTCGGCCGCCGAATTGCAGGACGCGGCCGTGCGCGCCTGCGCCGCCGTCAACCCGCTGATCAATGCCGTGGTCGAGCTGTGGCCGGCGGATTTGACTGCCATCGACAGTACAGTCAGCACTGCGCCGTTCGCCGGCGTGCCCTTCCTGATCAAGGACGTGGCCGTCACGATGGCGGGCCGCCGCAGCGAAGCGGGCAGCCGCCTGGGCGCCGGCCATGTCGCCGCATTTGACTCCCACCTGATGACGCAGTTCCGCGCAGCCGGCCTGGCGACGTTCGGCCGCACGAGCACGCCGGAAATGGCGTTTGCCACCACCACGGAACCCGTGCTCTACGGCGCCACGCGCAATCCCTGGAACCTGGCCTTGAGCGCGGGCGGCTCCAGCGGCGGCGCGGCGGCGGCCGTGGCGGCCGGCATCGTGCCCCTGGCCCATGCGACGGATGCGGCCGGTTCCATCCGCGTGCCGGCCGCCTCGACGGGCCTGTTCGGCCTGAAACCGAGCCGTGGCCGGGTCTCGAACGGCCCCACCATGGACGAGATCTTCAGCGGCCTGGGCGTGCAGCTGGGCGTGAGCCGCACGGTGCGCGACAGCGCCGCCTTGCTCGACGCCGTGCAGGGCGTGATGGCAGGCGAACCGTATGTGACGAGTCCGCCCGGCTACAGCTGGCTGTCGCAGGTGGGCGTGGCGCCGGGCAAGCTGCGCATCGGCGTGCAGCGCGCCGCCTGCAATGGCGCCCATCCCGCGCCCGCCGTCGAAGCCGCGCTGGACGCCACCGTGCGCCTGCTGGAAAGCCTGGGCCACCACGTGGAAGAAGTGGCGCCCGCGCTGGGCGTATCGTGGGAAGCATTCGTGCACGCGAATGCCGGCATCTGGTGCGCCAACCTGGTGCCGTGGATCGATGGCCTGGCGCAGGAGAGCGGGCGCGGCGTGTCGCTGGACACCCTGGAAGCGGCGACCCTGGCCTGTTACCGCCATGGCAAAACGGTCTCGGCGGTGGATTTCGTGGCGGCCCTCGACGTGCGCAACACGGTCACGCGCCACGCGGGCGCCTTGTTCGGCCAGTACGACGTGCTGCTGACGCCCACCTTGCCGGATATGCCGTGGCAACTGGGCCGCTATGGCGAAAAGGAGGAACAGCTTGACGGTGTTGGTTGGACGGCGCGCCTGTTCGAGCATTCGCCGTACACGCCGCTGGCGAACGTGGCGGGCTTGCCGGCCATGTCCGTGCCGCTGGGTATGTCAAATGAGGGCGTGCCGATCGGCATGCAGTTCATGGCCGGCTACGCCAAGGATGGCGTGCTGCTGCGCCTGGCGGGCCAGCTGGAGCGGGCGGCGCCGTGGGTGCAACGGCGGCCGCCCGTGTGGGCAGGAAGTTAGTAAGGGGGAGAAGAGGAAGACTACAGGGCGGCGAGGCGGGCCGCGCCGCGGCTTTCCAGGCGAAAGCGGGCTTTTTCCCACAGCCGGTCGTGGAAGGGCAGGACGATCACATTGCAGATCGGCTCGACCACGGCCAGCAAACCGCCGAAGGCCATGGAACCCGTGGCCCAGTACATGACGCCGAAGGCCACGCCCATGTGCAAGGTCGTCTGGCTGAGCTTTTCGCCGGCCAGGGCGGCAATGCCCAGGCGGCTGGCGGCGTAGCGGCGGCGGATCGCGTGCCAGGCTTTTTCATGCCACGGCAACAGGGCTACGTTGATGATCGGTTCGATGATCGCGGCCAAGCCACCGAGCGCCAGGGACCCCGTCAGCAAGTAGGCGAGGCCGAAGGCGATCGACATGTGCGTGCAGACCTGGCTGAATGTTTTGATGGCTGTGAACAAGGGATGCTCCTTTCTGTTGAATTCGCTTATCCTTGATTTAGATAGTAACGATTCTCATTTACAAAAGGAAGTAAAATATTTCAACCGAACCCATAGATTGAGGCTATGGTTTGAGAAATATCAATTGCCCCTGCTGCGCACACTTCCCGCAGCCGCCCTGGCCGTCAGCGTATCGCCGTCGCCTGCGACCACACGGCTTGCCAGCGCCCAGCGCGCCGCTCATAGCTATCGATATGCCAGTAGCGCGCGCGGGGCACGGCCTGGCCGGCGAAATGGATTTCAAGCTGGGCCTGGTAGCGCAGCACGGCAGCATCGCCATGCACGCGCACGGCGATCTCGCCCGGTTCCCAGCTCAGATAGCGCATGTGGCCCGCCGCGATGGCGCCCAGGTATTCTTCCCGCGACAGCAGGCTGCCGATAGGCGTGACCAGCTGAAAATCGTCAGCGTGCAGGGTGCGCGCCAGCGCCACGTCGCCGTCGACCAGCGCCCGCAGGCGGCCGCGTTCGATGTCGCGCAATTGTTCCTGCATAGCCGCCTCGGAGCCAGGGTGCTGTTCTTGCATGATTCCATCCTTCGCTGTGGAGATTGACACTTTGACGTAATTTGTCCAAAAGCCATGTTGACACTATATATATAAAATGTCAATATGCCAGCATGTCACCCCACACCCTCAAGACCCAGCGCATACTCGACGCGGCCCTGGCCGTGTTTTGCCGCTATGGCTACCGCAAGACATCCATGCTCGACATCGCACAGGCGGCCGATATGTCGCGCGCCGCGCTGTACCTGCACTTCAAGAACAAGGAAGACGTGTTCCGCGCCGGTTCCGAACGGGCCCATGCCACGGTCATGGCGCAAGTGGCAGCGGCGCTGGCCGAACCCGGCCCCGTCTTCACGCGCATCGAAACGGCGCTGCTGGCATTCCAGCAAGGCTTGATGGCGGAAATTTCCGCCAGCGCCCATGGACAGGAATTGTTCGACGCCAATATGACCCTGGCCGCCGACATCACCTTGACGGCGCGGGCAACACTGGTGGCGTCGCTGGCCGGCGCGCTGGAACAGGCCGAGGCGGCGGGCGATATTGCGCTGCGCCGGGTGGACGCGACCGCCGCGCAGGTGGCCGGCTTGCTGGTGGCCACCATGGATGGCATCAAGCATGCGCAAGGGGGAGGGGAGGCGTTGCGCCACGGCGTGGCGCTGCACATGCGCTTGCTGGGCGCGGCGCTGCTGCGCATGTGAGCGGCGAAGCTCGCATGCGCAGTCGGACCGGGGCCCTTACGGCAAGGTCTTCAGCACATTCTTCGTCGGCACGGAGAAATTATAGTTGTCGTGGCGGTCCCAGTTGATCGACCACGTCATCACGCCGCGGAAGTCCGGATACGCCTGCAGCGGCTTGATGGTGCCGCAATTGAGCAGGCGCGTCAGGCAATTCAGGGCATTGCTGACGTCGGCATTCGTCGTGAAGCCCGAACCGGCCGAGCTGCGCCCCGACGGCACGCCAAAGCCCACCTGGTCCGGACGCAGGCCGGCGAAGGTATTGCCGCCATAATTGAACCCCTCGATCAGCATGCGCGCCGTGGCCACCAGCTGGTCGGCCGAACCCGCCTTGATGGCGCCCGTCGCGTACGGCGTGTAAATGTCGCCATTGTTGTAGTACTGCGGGTGCAGCACCGTCAGCTCGCTGCGCAAGGCGTTGATGATGGGAATATAGGCGCCCCAGATGCTGCCATAGCTCGTGTATCCCCCTTCCACATACACCCATTCGGGCGCCATCGACAGATAAAAGCTGCTGCCGACCTTGGTTTTCAGGTTTTTCACGGCGATCGGCAGATAGGTCTGGATGGCCGCGCCTTGCGCCACGCCGTTTTCCAGGTCCAGGTCGATGCCGTCGAAACCATACTTGGTGATGATGGCGTACAGGCTGTTGGTGAAATTCGTCGCTTCGGCCGTGTTGCCGACGGAAACGGAACCGTTCTGTCCGCCCAGCGACAGGATGACTTTCTTGCCCTTGGCCCGCTTGGCCGCCACGTCGGCAATGAATTGCGCTTCCGTGCCCGCACCCGGATCGATGGTCAGGCTGACATTGCCGCCGCCCGCGTTGTCGCCGAACGAGACGACGATCACGTCCCAGTCATCGCTGACCTGGCTGATCGGATACGTGGCGCCGCTGGGGTTGGTGAAGTTGTGCCAGTAGCCGATCAGCGCGTGCTTGGCCAGGCCGGTGGGCGTCGGCGTCGGTGTTGGAGTCGGTGTTGGAGTCGGGGTAGGTGTCGGCGTTGGGGTTGGCGTCGGAGTTGGGGTGGGAGTCGGCGTTGGGGTAGGAGTCGGCGTCGGCGTGCCGCAGTCTCCCACCGCCGTCCAGGGCTGGCCGCTGCCGGCGCCGCCGCTGCTGGTCGATGGGTTATTGCCTTGTGTCCACCAGTTGGCCGTGTAATTGACGTTGTTGTAACTGGCCTGACCGCCGCCGTTGTAGGCAGTGCCGCTATTCCACGGCGTATAGCAGACCACTGCTGCGGTCGCGCCGGCCAGCAGCTGGCTCGCGCCCCCGCTGGATCCGTCGCCGCTGCCGCCGCCGCAGGCCGCCAGGGTGCCGCCGAAGAGGGTAAGGATGAGGGTATTCATGACTGTCCGGTTCATTGCATCTCCTTGTGTATTTTTTAGCATGGCCGGGCGGCTGGACACCGTCCGATTTTTCAGAGTGCAAGCATTGCAGGTGGTAGTCAACTGGTTTTATTCTTTGCGCAAGATCACAATACCAGTTACGGCATTACCCCAGGAGATGGGCGATGCGGGCCATACCAGCGCCTGTTTTCCAGTGCGCTGGTATGGTGTCCGGAATGGCGCCGGGAGCAGGGCGGGGAAGGGAGGTGAACGCCCGGCAAGGTCTATGGCACCGTTTCCTTGCGCAAATCGGCATACGGCACGCGCGACAGGTCCAGCAGCATTTGCGTCAAGGCCACGGTCTGGCGCTGCATCAGCCGGTAATCCACCCGGGTCACGCTGTCGATGCCATAGTAGAGCAAATAGGTCGGTTGCGTGATGTAATGCACCGTGGGAATGCGCTGCGCCTCCCATAAATACCGGCCAGCGCCAGGCCAGGCGGCAGTCTTCGGACCGCCATCGCCCGCAGGACTGGAGGCTGGCAGCACGAACGCGGGCGCCGCATCGGCCTGCTTCAGCATGGCGTAGGAAGCGTCCATCAGGGCAGGCGTGCGCGGTGAAAACACGGCGGCCGGCTCGAACCTGCCCGTGAGGCGCAAGTAACCATTGCTGTCAGGCAGCACTTCCAGCGCGCCCAAGTTCCCGATGGTGAGCATCGTGGCGATACCTTGCATCAAGCCATCGTCCTGGTGGCGATCCATAAACTGCTTCATGCCCACGCCACCCGCGAAATGGCCGCTCGTCAACAGCAGCATGACGCTTCGCGGCAAGCTGTCCTGCGGCAGGCGCGCCAGGTACTGGGCCATGTCGACGATGGCGTTCGGTCCATTGTCTTCCAGCGCGTTCGTGCCATCCGTGTGGCTGCCCAGCACCATCAATTCCGCGGACTTGCCGGAGATGATGCCGACCAGGTTGCGCGTCTGCACCTGGCGCACAGTGGCAGCCATGGTCAGCCGCAAGACAGGCGCCGCGCCCGCTAGCACGCTCTCGCGCAGGCGCCGACCCCGGTCACGGTCGATAAACATGCCGGGCAGTTGGCGCACTTTGCCGTCGTAAGGCGCATACAAGCCGTTCATCGACATGGGCGGCGTATCGAGAATGACGATCACGCCCGCCGCACCGGCCGCCTGCAGGCTGTCCAGCAGGGTGATGAACGGCCCCAGCATCTGAAATTGGCGCGCATACGGCGTGTCCGGCCCCATGGCGTGGTCCGGATCGTGGACATGCACGGCGGACCGATGGAAAACCTTGCCCGTCCACGCCACGGCGGGCATGTCGACGAGCACCAGCTTGCCGGCCAGGCTGGCATCGGGACTGGCCTCTGGCGCCAGATAGGCGATGCGCCCCGTAATGCCGGACGGCGGCGTCACGCCCGAATACGGAATGTAGCCAGCCGTGGGCAGCACGCCAGACCTGTCGTCGTGGACAACTTCCAGGCCCCAGTCTTCCGGCTGCACCGACCATTGCCGGAAACTGACCGGTTCAAAGCGCAGTTGTTTGACACCGGCGCGCGCCAGGCGTTCATGCAGGACGTCGATATATGCTTCATGCCGGGGCGAACCCGTGGCGCGCAGGCGGCGCTCGTCCAGGTCCACTTGCCAGTCCACCAGTTGTTTTCTGGACAGGAATTGCGTGGCATCGACCGTCACGGCAGCCGACGCCGGCAGGGCGCGCACAGGCCAGGGCCCAGGCTTGCTGGCACAGCCGCACAAGGCGGCCGCGATGGCCAGCGCGCCGGCAAAGGACAGGAAGTGCCGGCCAGGCGGTAAAAGCAACGCCGTGCGTGCAGGCTGCCGGGTCATGCGGATCTTGAGACTTCTCATGCAAAATAGTCGGCAAACGCCTGATTTCATTGATATTGTAGGTATTGGAGATACTTCTCACGGACGGCAATTTACCACGAGACAAGGCGCCTGGCCGGCACGCCTCACCGGATTCCATGTCCTGGTTCACGCCAATCTGCCGCTGGCGCAACACCCAAAACCATTCCACCGCGCCGCCAACGCCATCGAAGGACCGGGCTTCGCATACATGATCGTGCGTCCAGCCTGGATGACGAACGAAGACGAAGTCGGCGACGAACGGACGATGCGCCGCGCGCCATTCAACGGCACCGTGGTCTCGCGCAGGAGCGTGGCAGACCTGATCGCCAACATCATCGCAGCGCCAGACTTGCACCTGCACGCGAATCTGGGCGTGAACAAACCGCACATGGACGGGGACAAGCCGTGTATTTCATGCAGCTCGTTCAAGCGCGGCGGCGCAGCATCAGCGACAGCAGCGCGCAGAGGGGGAAAATCGCATTTGCGATTGGGGAGATGGCAAAATGGAGGTTTTCTCAAATTCATCCATAACTTCGCATAATTTATATTATGTCAAATGGCTAAAAGAGTGCAGAATCAAAGCAGTACATTCAGTTCCTCGAAAAAGTCTAGCTTTTTACGAAATTATGTAAAACGCCAAATCCCCCTCTATTCCCCGTTTTGCCGCCCGAAGGCGCCGGGCATTATATCCTAATGAAAAAGACAACCACACGCCGCAAGCCGAAGCCGCCAGCAGCCTATTTTTCCTATCAGCTACGCCAGCCAGCAATCGACCTGTTCGGAGAGATTGCCGTCATTGAGGAAGATTTATACGATTGGGTGGCCTCCGTCGCGCCACTACACCTCAGCCCCAGGGCCTTCGCCAACTACGTGCGCGGCTACGATGTGGCCGCCAAGGTTCGCCATGCGAAACTGCACGACCTGTTCGACGCCATCAAAGATCGCCCGTCCCGCCCATGGCATGCCCGCCTGGCCATGCACGCCATCATGTGAAAAGGCCCGCGATCTGCGGGCCTTTTTCTATGCTCGACGGACAATCGCCTGATTTATTGCTTCGACCACCTCGCTGACGAACGGCTTTACTTTGCTTTTCAAGGCCCGATGCTCCCCGGACGCGCTGGCAAGCGTTACCGTATAGTGCGTTCGTTGAAAGCACATCCAGATTAGCCCTGGAAGCAAGATAATGGCCCAATGCCAGATAGACAGAGTTGCTAAGTTCTTGCCACTTGTGAGCGCCAATAATTCAAAAATTATGAGCGCCGCGGGCAGTATCCTATTCGGCTTTTTCACTTCAAGCTTGACCGATGTAATGCCACTTATTGCATGCGTTTCGCCATCGACCATGAAACGGGCATTTGTGACGGTTACCCTGTCGTTCGTGTAATACGTGGTTTCTGCTGCGCCGCTCATTGTTTCTCCCAAGAAATGAGATTCAATGGTATCAAGAATTCCCGATACGGCCTAGCTCCTGTACGCCATCGGATAGCGATCGTTCAGCACGTTTGCCGCCTTGTGCTGCTTGTACATGAAGTACGCGGCCACGGCGGCGGCCAGGATCAGCATGTGCTTCTGGCTCAGCCCGCTCATGCCTTGGCGCCTTCACGGATGGCGCCGGCCAGCGCACCAGCCACGCCCGCCAGGCACTGCGCGCAGATATGGAACGGCGGCGGCAGGAACGGCGACACGGACAACGCCACGCCCGCCACGCCCGCCCAGGTGGACGCCTCTTTAAAACTTTCGAAAAATCGTTTCATTCTCATCCCTTAATAAATGGTGTTGCCCTTGTCATCTTTGATGGTCAGGCTGTTTTGTGTGACGAACTTTTGCAGCTTTGGAAACCGGGACAGGATGAAGGCCGCCACCAGCAGCCCGCCCAGGACGATCAGCGCCTCACGCGCCACTTGCGGCCCCGTAGGGATAATGCTTTTCAGGTTCAAAAGAAACTCCCGATGAATTTTCCAGCTGGACATGCAAAGCTGGCGTCCCAGGTGCGACCCTCGGCAAGTGCCTTCTCGCATTCCGTCATGTTGGTACGCGGCAGGCCTATTTGATCGCCAATGCCGAGTGCAACGCCACCGACAACACCGCCAGCCAGATCAGCAGCCGCCTCACCGACAGCGATCCCCACATCCGCAGCCGCACCCTTTTTTTTTACCAGCACCAGAAGCGCCAGGGCCGCTACCGCCACGCCGATCAGCATGAATTTGCCTTGTCCCAACATCAGTTCCACCAGCCTTTCACCACGATGCTGTCCGGCTGCGTGCCGCCCAGGCGCGGGCTCGTGATCGTGGACAAGTAATCCTTGCCGCCATACGTCCAGTCGTTCGTTGTGCCGCTCAGCAGCCCGGCCAGTCCGAACGAGCCAAGGGCTGTATTCTGGTCATACGGCGCGCCGTACGTCGGGTCATAGCTGCCGCCGATCTGGCCGTTGAGGATGGGCGCCAGCGCGCCAGCGGCGCCGCTGGCTACCTTGCCCGGCTTGAATTGTGTGTACAGCACATAGCCCAGCGCAACGACAGCCGCGCCCATGACCAAATCTTGAATGTCGCTCTTGTTCATGCCAGTTGGCCCCCTGCGTTGAGATATGCGGTTTGCAGCTTCGCCAGGCTGTTCTCGCGCTGGCCGTAGCCGGCGCCCGGCAGACTGGCCCATTCTTTCCGGCACTTTTCGACGGCGGCGGCAAACTCGCCGTTCATGGCCAGGCGGAGGCCTCCGCGCTGGCGGATCAGTTCGACGCATGCTTGATCCTGGCTGGCCGGGCTGAAATCGGGCAGGCCGAGCTTGCCCTGCACACCATCCCAGGTGCGACGGATGATCTGGAAGGCGCCCGCCGCACTGGAATAGTCGTTGATACTTGGGATCCAGATTTTCTGGCGCGGATGGTCGGAATAGTCGTCAAACAGCGAACCGCCCACGATGGTGCGGTATCCGTCCGGCCCTGCCGTTCCCTCGCTGACGCGGATCATTTTCATGAACGCGGCCAGGTTGCGGCCCTGCTGCTCTGGTGAAACGCTTGAATTCATATCGGTAAATTCCTGAAAAAGTGCATCGGCCTGGTCAAGCAGACCTGGCTCCTCATATGCCGTGTCGCCGTCATCCGCCCCGCCCTGCACGCTTCGCATCAGGATCAGCAGGGCAGCGGCAACAACGGCGCCGACAATGACGAGCTTTGTCATCCCTTGAATTTGACGCTGTTCAGCGCGATGTAAGTCACGCCGGCCGCGCCATAAATTTTTGCGCTTCCGTTCGGCTCAATGGCGAGGCGGGCAAAACCCGAAGAGGTGGCGACGATACAGACGCATGCGGCGGACGGCGTGAAACCAGCCGGCAAGGTGAAGAGTACCGTCCCATCAACCAGTGTTCCGGCGCTAATCGTGCCCTGCAAATTTACCGCGCCATCGAGTGACAGCCAGAAACTTGCATTGAGCGCCGAAGGGGCCGCCGTCCATCCGCTCACCAGGAACGGCACCAAGTCGCGCAATGCGCCCAGTGATGGCCCCCAGGCGTTGTTAAATCCGAGGCGCGCCGAAATGCCATATCCTTGCGTCGCACCGTAGAGTGGCGTATTTAATTGCAGCACGCTCGAGTCCGCTTGCTTCAATGTGTAGAAAGTGCCGTTATACGGGTCTCCGTTTTTGCCACCCGGAGGCGCGACAGTGACCATTGTAATTCCGTCAAAATAGGCGTTTGGCAACTGCGCATAGGTGCGCGATTTTGTCCCAGCTGACCAGTTGTAGACGGCGTTACCCACCCAATCAGCCCCGTGACGCGGCAACGCCAGGTCTGCTACGGCAGCACAAATATGCTCTTGCATTACGTCAAGCGGATGCACGGCACCGCCCGCGCTGTTGTCCATCCAAACGCCCAAGGCGTCATGCGAGTTTTGCAACATCGAGTAGACGTCGACAAAGGCGCACTGGAAATCGCGGGCTAACTGCTTATAGCCTTCGATCACCTGCTCGATTCGCCAGCCTGTCCGGTTGTTGGCCGGGTCAGTCATCGTCGTTGGCGTGCGCAAGATGATCGACATTTGCTCAGGCGGGCGCGCTGCACGCAGTCGTGTAAGGGCTGTGCGCATAACTGCCAAGAGCTGCTCAGCGGTACGCCCCAGGCCGAAATCGTTATCTCCCCATCCAATGACGAGCAAATCAGGGTTTGCATCCAGATCGCCCTGTAGAAACATATCGATCCACTGGAAGGCGGCGGCACCTGGCTGTCCGTGATTGATTACCGAAACGTTTTTATACCCGCGCTGGCCGGCCAGAATATCCAGCACGTTTGCCGGCACGCCTACTGTGTTGCCTGAACCGTACGTGACCGAATCGCCCGACAACACCATGCGCTTCACAGCGCCGTCGCCGGACGCCACCGTGTTGGAGTTCCTGGCAAACAGGCCAAACCAGTGTTGCAGCGTTTCGGCGCCGAATACCTGCATAAATTTGTGCTGGGACGGATTGAACACGCGATGAGTTACCGCATGCACTGCGACGCCATCCGGCGTTTCAGCCCCCATCGGGTTTGAAAACGAACTCACCTTGTAATTTCGCAGCTTGTCGACAGCGCCAACCGTTTCGGCAACAGCCGCCGTGTCATCGGCAACACCATCACCAGCGCCGCCAACATCGAGCGGCGAAAGAATGCGGGCCAGCTTGGCGGCCACGGTGGTATTTTTGAAGCCGATCAGGACTGCACCGCCGGCGGCCAGGGCGGCGCGCCATTGCACGAAACCACTCTTGATAATGCCCATTATTTCAACCCTTGAATTTGTACGATCCCGCCCGCCACATCAGCCAGGCCGAACCATGCCGCGCCTGGCGCATCGTTTTCGATAAATACATCACCCGGCTCAAGGACGAAGACGGCGTTGGCCATCGTCACCCCGGCGCCACCCAGCGCGATTACCGCAAGCGCACTGTCATTGCGAATAACGAGGCGCTTGTATGCTGCATCGCTTGAAATGGCCGTCGCAGCAAGGCCCACTGCCACAGGAGCAGCATCAACGATCAGCGTTCTTTTTTTGTCATCCACCATGAAAACAGCGGTCGCCTTCGGCTGGACAAAAACAGCTTGCGCATCCGTGTTGTTGACTGACACGGGCAGCGGCACCGCATTGTTTACGTGTACCTCGAATACCTCGCCCGGCTTTTGCAGCATGGGTATGGCTTCGGCGTTGGTGTTGTCCACCGTCACGACGCCCAGCACAGGCGATACCGTCCCGGCGAAGCTGACCGGGATCGGCTGGGCCGGCGTATTGTTGACGCGGATGCTGGCCAGCGAGACGGGAATCGGCGTGGTGTTGCTGCTTGACGTTAGCGTGACGGGGATCGAGTGCGCCAGGTCATTTGTCACGGCGACGCCGGTCGGAATGACCACCTCGCCGCCGGCCGTGCCGCCGAGCTGCACATCGTTGATGGACAGGAAGATGCCCACCTCGCAATCGAGCGCCGAGCGCAGCAGCACGCCGCCGAAGTCTTCCACCAGGCGGAAACCCGCCTGGCGGCCTGGAATGTATGGTGCTGGCGTGCCGTTGCGCACCAGGGCAATATCGACGCCCTGCCCTGTCGATACGGAATCGACCAAGATCAAGCGCCCCGGAATGTCGACGCGCATTTCAAAGCCCGCCGACAGGCGGATTAACTGGTAACTCATGCTTTCCCCATCGCTTTGAAGGCCACGACGGCGACCAGGGCCAGGCCCACGCCGACGAGTACTTTTTGCTCACCGGCTTTGCTGTTGGTGTAGGCTGTTTCCATTTTGCTACTTACGTCGCCGTAGGCATCTTTGACCGACTGCAGCGCGTTTTTTGCCACCGCGTCCGAGCGCGCACCAGCGGCGGCCAATTCGTTCGCGGCGCCGGCCGTAATATCCGCGGCGAATTTGAAGGCGCCGCCCAGGGCGGCATCATTCGACTTGAATGCACTGTCGGATACGGCGTTGGCGAATTTGAAGGAACTGTCCTGCGCGGCCCGCGTCGTGTCCAGGCTGTCTTTCACGCTGGCTTTGATCGTGCTAAGCGCGCCCGTGACGGTGGAATCGGCAAATTTCAGGGCGCCGTCCGTCAAGGCGTTGCCGAACTTGAAGGCGCCATCAACCGCGCCGTGGTCGGTTTGGCTGATCGATACATCACCGATATTGGAGCGGCTGGCCACCAAATTGACCGACTCGCCCGAGCCGGTAATGCGGTTGTCTGCTGTTTCTTGGGACTGCGACTGCGAGGCCGTACTTTTGCTTGAACTCATTTTATTTTCTTCCCCATGCAGTAGGCGTCCAGCACCCACCCCTGTTTTTTCAATTTCCTGACCAGGCCAGGGCGCCGCGTGCGCAGTGTCATGCGATCCGCGCCCGCGCCCTGCCGTTCAATGCTTGGCAGCACGGAGGCGACCAGATCGACGCCAGGAAGGCCGCCAGAAGCCGCCACGACGACGATTTCGCGCCCGTTGTCGTGCTGATCCATCCGCAGGGCGTAGCGTGCCACCACGGCGCCAGCAACAACGACTTCGAACAGTTCGGCGCCACGCATGGCCGCATCCATCGAACCCAGCCCGCCCCCGGTTTCCCGGTCTGGCCGGTACGCTGCAGCGTAGGCCGCCCGCGCCGCGTCATCCAGCACGCCGGCACGGATGACGCCTACCGTTTCAAGAGGAACCATGCGCCGCCCGCAACCGCCAGCAACAGCCACGTTTTCGTGGACATGCCACTACTCGCACCGGCACCACTGTTCACGATCCAGTCGCCACTGCTGGCGCCGCCGAATCCGCCCTGGTTGCCGCCCTTGGCGCCCGAGGTGGACGCCATTTGCAGCGGCGGCAGCGGAGGCAATGCCGGGTTCATTTCTTCACCAGGAAGATCAGGCCGGCAGCGATGGCCGCCCACAGCAGCAGGTTGTTGTTGCGCACTTGCTGCACGGCGACTTGTTGCTGCACGGCCTGTTGCGGCGCATTGGCCACGGCCGTAAATTGCCGCTGATCGCGGTACATGGCGTAATTGAGCGCCGTATTCAGGCTACCCAGCACGAAATTACCCGCCTTGGAGTCGAAGAAGTCGCCAAAGCCGTTGCCGGTTGACGTGCTCGTTTCCATCGCCGGGGAACTCCACGACACGTCCGGCAGGACGGTAGCGCCCGTGCCCAGCGTGTTATATGGGTCGGAATCGTAGTCACTCGATCCGAAGCCCAGGAAGTTATCGAATTGGCTCATGACGCCGCCTTATTTCAGGAGCTTGATGTCGGAAACGTAGTCGATGTACGCTTTCAGGCTGTCCGGTGCGTCGGTCGTGATGCGCAACAGCGCTTCGGTGATACGCGACGTGTCCAGCATGTTCATCAGGTTGCCGTCGCCGATGAAGTCGAGCACCAGCAGGTTTGCTTGTGGCACCAGGCGATTGCGCTTTTGTTGGTAGTTCAGTTCGCCCACCTTGGCGCGAATGCGCGGCGTACCATCGGTGCGCAGTTCCGCGACCGTGATGTGGCCCGTGTGGTGCAGCCAGATACGCTTGATCAAGCCACCATTGGCCATCACCGGCAGCATCACGTCGTTTTCGCCAATCAGGGTCAGCGGAACATTGAAGTCCTTGCGTTGCAGGACGAACGGGTTTTGCGTGCCGTCGCGGTATTCCGCCACCGCCTTGATGTCGCTGCCCGCTGCCGCCGCCTGCTTGATTTCGATTTCGAACGTCAGGCTGGCCAGCATGTTGCGCGGCAGTGCCGACAGGTACTGTGCAGCGGCGCCGCCACGGGTGTTTGGCTCCGTGAAGTCGAGCGTGATGACGTTCTCGTCAACGAACAGGCCTTGATAGGCATCGCGCACGCCCAGCAAGGCGCCATCGTCCACGAAGAAGGTCACGCCGTTGGCCTTGCCTTCGATACGGCCCACGTTGGCCTTCGTCAGACCGCCCGACAGCATGAAATGCAGCTTGTCGAAGGTGGCGTTGTACGACAGTTTCAGCACCGCCGTAGCGCCTGGCTTGACGTTTTGCAGATCGATCATGCGATCAATATTGGAACTCATATTCTCTTGTCCTGATGGTGGTGTTGGTGAAAGTTACCGCTGGCCGCCTGGCCGGGGTTACTGGCCGCCCGGCAGGTAGACGCCGACGACGGGGATTTTCACGAACGATTTTTGGATGAAATACACACCGGCGAAAGCAGCCAGGGCGATCAGCGCGGTATGGATGGTGGCCTTGTTCATATTCGGTTTCCTATGGGGTTATTTGTTCGGTACTAACAAGCCCCGATGCTGCCCGCCCCACTGGAAACCGGCAATAAGCTGTAACGGTTACGGTATCCGTTACCGTTACAGCGATTTATTCACCCCGCGCCGTGTCGAAAGGTCAGGATTTTTGTGAATAAAGTGGAAATTGGGCAGCGTGCGTATCTGTTGCAGTGGTTTTACCGCCACAGCTTTACCGCCCGCGCCTGGCTCATACTGCGTTTGCAGGCCCAGCGAGTCGGCCATCACCTTGGCGTCGTTGTCGTAATTGACGCGGTAGCAACGGATTTCCGTGCAGTTGCCCAGAAAATCCTTGTCGATGGTGGCCGGGCGCTGGCTCGTGCCGATGATCGTCAAGCCCTGATGGCGGCCTGCTGTCGACAGGTTTTTCCAGGCGGGCGGCGACCAGCTTGCCATGGTGACGCGGCTCAACTCTTCCACCAGCACCGTTGCGCCGTTCAATTCCCACACGATGCGGCAGAAGCGATCGAACTGCGTTTTTACCTCGGCATCGCTGCCGGTGGGCACGTAGACGATTGCGCGCGCGCCGCTCTTGACCTGGGCCACCAGCTCCGAAATCTTGCCCGTGACCACGACGCCCTTGCAGAAACCAGCGTAATCGTCCGTCTTTTCCAGCGGCGACCAGACCAGCAGGCGCAGATACTTGCGCAGCAACTCGCCCTTGATGTACGAGGACTTGCCCGTGCCGCTGGCGCCAATCACGGCGATGATGTCGGCCTTGTTCTTCGTGCCGGCTGTGGCGGCCGTCGCCTTATTCCGGGTCAACGAAGCCTCCTGGCGCCTGGCTCATTGGATGATCGGTGGACGGCGTAATGTCCTTTTCCTGGCGTGGCGGCGCCTTCTCGCGCTCCTTTTCCTCGCGGCGCGCCTTGATCGCCTGATAAGTCGGCACCACCAGCGGCACCGATGCCACCGCCAAGGCGATTTCAGGGCCGAAGCGCCCGATTACCTCACCGGCATCCCATCCGTACTTCTCGGACACAGCAGCCATGCCAACGCCCCATTGATAGCATTTCTCTTCCGTGTAGACGCCCGCCAGCTCCGGCATGGCCATGCTCAGCACCTTGCCGAACATGAAGGGAATTTGCCCCCAGGTCTGCGCCGGGTCGATGCCAGGCGGTTGCGGCGGGTCGATAAAGTCGGCGTCAGCCTGTTCCTGCGCCCGCTCCTCGCCCAGGGCCTCCATGGCGATGCGGTCGAGCGGGTCACTCGGGTCGAGCTTGGCCGGTTCGGCCTGGCTCTCGTTTAAGTCGGCCATGGCCTATCCTTTCGCTAAAAGTGGTTGAAGCCAGCCGCCCGGCTTTTTGACGGGCGGCACCTTGTCGATGGCGGGCGGCGGCGCCGTCGCTGGCGCAGGCTCAGGCGCTGTAACGGTAACGGTATCGTCCGTTACCGTTACCGTTACAGCCCGCATGCGCTCCCGCAACTTGCTGTTGCGGAAGTCGTTCCGGGTGAATGTCTGCGCCTGGCAGTTGTCGGCACAATGGATGTACGCGTGGCCGTTCTTGTCTTCCTTGACGTGCGCGTCAGGAAATCCGCACACGGTGCATTCCACATGCCCGATTGTTGGTTTTTTTGCCATGATGTACGCGGCCCGCTAGGCCGCGCCCAGTTATTTGCGGCGTTTGGCCGGCGCCTTATGGGCCGGTTTGGCTGCTGGTTTGCGGGCGACCGTCGCAGGCTTGGGAGCCTCGTTCACGATCGTGCTTTTCAGATAGTCCGCCCGGTCTTCGGGCGGCACGTATGGATTGCGGTTCATGTTGTCGCTTTCATCAGTTCTTGCCATTGCAGGTGAATTGCCAGTTTGCGAAAAAACGACTTCGCCGGGCCTGGCAAGATGAACCCGTACTGCCGGTACAACGCGACGGCCTCGCGCTCAAGCGCCTGGCCCTGTTCGATATTCGTCACTGGTGATCCTTTTTCTTTGGTTTTTTGATGTAAAAGCGTGGATATGCGACCTCATGCCGGTCGCAAGCGCTCAGCGCCCGCGCCTGAGACTCAATACCTGCTGCCCTCCCCTCCGTGCTGGTCATGAATTCCTGATAATCCGGGTGGTCGAATACGTCAAAATCTGCATTACCCCACCATGCGGAATCATCTGGCGGCTCTACCGGGTCAGGCATCGGTGCGTCCTTCTCCCACTTCACGTTCCTGGCGGGCGTACAGTTATTGACAGGACTCCAAGGACGGCAAACCCGCACGTCAACGGCAACCCCGACGCGGCGCCACGTGAAGCGGGTAGAGGCGTACATCTGTGGCGGGCCGACGAATTCAGGATCAGGCTTGACGAACAGGCCCACAGGGCCGCGCCCGAACAGGCCATAGCGCCCTGCCTCGGTGCGTGCCGCCTGCGCCACGCGCACCCGGTAGCCCCTGCCCATGTTGATACCGCCCTGCGCCCTGATGTAGGCCGCCCAGGAGCATTTCTTCTGCCCGGCTATCTCGCCGGTTTCCTCGTCCACCAAGTCAAGGCGGTTGCCAGCAAGCCATATATCCTTGACACATTCAGGCGCCTGCTCCACGACGGCCTCAGCGACGCGGCGGCCCTCGCGGTACGGCGTCACGGGCGGCTGTCCGAACGCCTGAAACTGCCGGATGCCCCACACGCCCGCCCAGGCGTTGACGCGCATTTCTTTGGTGATAATGTCGCGCCCGTTCGCGTCTTCCTTGATGTCTTCGGCATCAATGTTCTTTGCCGTGTACTTCATCATGTAGGCGGCGGCACTGCCCTTCGCTGGGTCGAGCGCCTCAAACTTCACACGGTGCTTGTCAGCGCCGGGATCGTTCGCGCCCTCTTGCAGGGCGAACTTGCGCAGGTTGCGCTTGAATATCTCGATATCGTCAGCAGGCATGAAAACCATCATGTGCCAGTGCGTGCAGCCGTCGTGGTGCGGCTCAGCGACGCGGAAACCGTAAGGGGCGATGCCGTCGCGGTCGTTCTGTGCGCGGGTGCGGCCCCACAGGCCGCGCAAGTGCAACTGCGTTTCGCGTGGCGTGGCGCCGTTGTACTTCGGATTCGGCATGCTGCTCGATTCCAGTACGGCATGGTAGGCGGCTGGCGCGGTCAGCGTGACGAACAGGCCCACGTGACCGTTTTCAATGGCTATCTCGTCCACGCCGTCCATGCGCATCATCAGTTCGTCATGACGTATTTTCGGGTTTGCAGTGCTCTTGTCGGCCAGTTCATCGAGTGCGAACTCTTGCCCGGTTTCCATGTTGCGCAGCACGGTGTTTTGCAGCACTTTCTTGTTGCGGCGGCGCTGGCCGACACGGCTTTTCGCTGCCTCGTCGCTGCAATACTTGCCCTTGCGGCTCGACACGAAGCCCAGGCGCATCGCGGCATGCTCACGGGCGCGCCCATGGACGGTGCGCAGGTTGCGAAGCCACCATGCCGGGTCTGTGTAGCGCTTGACGGCCTGGCGGTCATCCTTGATGGTGGATACGTCCATATCGTACATACGCACGATCAGTTCGACGCACACGCGCAGGGTTTCCGCGTCATGGGCATCCAGCGCGACATTCATGCACTCATTCGCGCACCGCTCGGCCAGCATCGTGAGCTGGGCCTCGGTGCTGTCCAGCGGCAACGGGCAAGCCGTCACCTCATCCAGCATGGCCGACAGGCGCTTATAGCCCTCAGGCATGGCGCCAATCGTGCCCGCCTGCGCCGCATGCAATTCGCGGTAGGCAGGAATACCCCAACGCAGGGGCAAGCCCTTGACGCTACGGATACCGTTTTCTTGCTGAATGGTCGGCATCAGTGCAAGACCGTCGTGGTGCGCGTCGTCACGTCGCTGTCGTTCATGCATGACTCTGCCACGGACAGGTGCGTCATCATCGAGCGCAACGCGGCAGTGATTCTGGCGCGCTCGTTGCGGGTGAAGGCCGTCAATTCGTCATTGGCGCGGGCGTCTGGCATATCAGCGAAGGCCAGCACCAGGCGGCGGACAGGATGCGGCAGGAGCAGCCAGATAGTGATGCGCGCCTCTTTCCGGCTGTTTTTTGACGACGTGGCGGCGGCTGGCATTATCGTTTCCTCAGCAATTGCGTGCGGATCAGGTGCGCGATGACGGTGCTTTGTTTTTTGCCCTTCGACGTGAGCCAGGTCATGAACTCAGCGTGAAGCGCTTCCGGTAACTGGACAGTCATGGGCACAATGCCATTACGCGCCATGTAGGCGCGCTGGCGGGCGGCAGGGTCGGCATGGAGGGCCGGACGCCCCCGCTTTTTCGTCACCACTGGCGGTTTGATGCCGGGCAGTTCCAGCGTTTGCGTGTCGTCGGCGCCTCTCATGCCGAGAATTCCACCAGGGCGGCGCGCAGTTCGGCCAGGCGGCGAACAGCGGCAGTGTGGCCGATGGTGTCAATGTGGGTGCGCTCAATGTGGCGCTCTTGCGCGGCGATTTCCAGGCGTATGGCCATTTCGATTTCTACGAATGCGCCAGTGGAAATAGTGATTGTTTTGTAAGATTCTGTAACGCTCATGGTGGCCTCCCCAGGCTGTTTTACGTCCCCGGCAAAGGAGTCAAGCGGCCCGCGAAGCGGCATTGCCTGGGGAGCGTGATGGAATACCGCTCGACCGATGCAATATATTTCGTTCCGTGAACTACGTCAAGCTTCGTGAACGATTTCGTGTTGTGGGTGTTGAACTATTTCGGTCTGTGACGTATATTCGCCTCATACCCGCCGTCCGGCGGGCCAAGCCCTGGGAAGCTAAATCATGAATACCATTGAATATCTTGACGCCGCGAAAGCGCGTCTGGGAATTGAGAGCGATTACGCCCTGGCAAAGAAGCTGGGCATGCGCGCATCCACCATCAGCAACTATCGCGCCGGTCGCGGTCAAATGGATGATGAGATTGCATCAAAAGTTGCTGTTGCTGCTGGCATTCATCCTGGCATCGTTATGCTGGACATGCATCGCGCACGCGCCAAGACGCCAGCAGAGCAATCTATCTGGCAGGAGATTTTTGAGGGTTTTCTAACACTGTTGCCACACGCTAAATCGGTTCGGAGTCTTGCACTCCCCCGGTAGCAACAGCTTATTTTTTAGCCAATGACTTAGTTGTATTTATATTATGTCAAATGAAGAACGGGGGATAGCGATACTTTTAGTATCGCCACATGGGCAGGCGTCTCTATCTTAAAAAGTGAAGAAAACACCAATTTCCCCCACTGAATCATCTCTTCTATCCGATTGCCATCCGAGTAGGATTTTTTGACTCATAAAAATCTCGCATGTAAATCGGGTCTCTAAGAACCGAGAACGAGCGTTTCACTTGTCCGGAACCATACTCCTCAACAGCCTGCAAACCAATTACATCTTCAGCACTTCCACTATAGCGAATGAATGCGTCGGATATACAGTCCGTAGCCTCGATATACTTTGCTTTAGTCGCAGCACGAAACTTTTCATGAACCTCCTGAAGCCCTTCGAGATAGTCACTCAAAAAACTTTGAGCAGTTATGCGAATTTCCTGAGCATCTAACTCATCAAGAACTGATGCCTTAAATTTTTTCTCCTTGCGTAGCTCCGATGGATCGAGATACGTGTCAATACGTCTTACAATTACCATTCGGTCTTCAATGTACTCTTTGTATGTGCCAAATGATGCATGATGGATTGCATCGCCACGATGCTGTACATAATTGCGTAAGGCTTCCATTACTCGATACCCCAATCTAGCGTCGTATTCCTGAGCGAACCACGCCCCGAAGCTGACTAACGGCTCACCGAATAGCCGATCAAGCTTTTTCCCATACCGCAGTCCCTGATCGACATATAAACGCGTAGTAGTTAAGACGTTTGCAAAATGTCGATTAATTTCACTCTTTGCATACCTGTGCGATTGCATATTCCGATCAATTTCATTTGGATACTCTAATGCTGAGTCAAGAGCAATTTTATTTTTAACAATAAAATCATATTTCTCCTCAATATATAATATATTAACAAGACAATCCATTGATAATCTTAAAGCAATGAAATCCTTTTCTGCAATATTAATTACAACTCGCGCATCATCGATAACTACTCTTCTAAGATAATATGATTGCATATGATATTTCGGAAGGTTAAATAGAAAATTAGATTAACAGGAGAACCATATGCACAATACCATGTTCACACATCAAAGTCTCCACGCCTTGCCCGCTCGCATAGCCCATGATAACGAAATTCATCCTTAAAACAGCGCTCGCAGACCCGTAGTTTTAGGCAGTACCGCGCCTGTTGCACCGCCCATTTCGGCACCCCAAGCATGTACATAAAATCGCCAAGCATCCTCGTTCGGTTCACTGCCCGCCAATTGGTCCGCCTGGAATTGCGGATGATCCAGTACTGATTGCGGAACTCATCCTCAATTTGCTCAAGTATCCGCAGTGAATTGTCGTCAAATTTTGCCATATCACGTCCCTCCTCCACATCAAATAAGGTGGAGTAACTGTCAGAATGCACAATCGTCCACCACCTGTGGCAGTCCCGGTGCGGTCGCCAGGTACACAACGCCGAGATTGTTGTTGCACCAGCTCTGCAAGCCGTCTATGCAATGGCCAGAAAGCGCCTGGAATGCGACCTGCGCAGCGCGCAGCATGTTTGTACAAAACGGCACCCGCCATACATCGACTTCCGGCACCACGATGCCTCTGGAGCGGAAGTAGCGTTTCTGGTCAAGCACCCTGCACTGCATTTCTTTGCCGCAGTATTTCGCTATGTAACTGGCGATCTTGTGCGCCCCGGCCACGCCGAAGCCGAAACGGTGCGGATCGCGCACGTGGACTTGGCCCATCTGTTCGCCGTTCGGACCGCGCAGAAAGAAGTGCAGTTTGTGGATAGCGGAAAAATGTTGATTTCAGCTACAGGGGGAGCTGACCGGCGAGCAACTGGGACACTTCCTGGGCGACGCGCCCTTGCAGGCAGCCGCCTTGTATTAATTTTTACTGGCAATACCCAAGCTTTCCATGACCCTGGCGGCATTGTCCTTGCAGTCCACATCCTCCGGTTTTGCATCGATCAATTGAATCAACGACAAAAGATGGGCCTTGTTCTGCGCCAGGCGCACTTCCAGCGATTCGATATCGGCTATCTTCTTTTTGAGCGCAGCCATCAGTTCATCATGTTTCCATGATGAACTATCTTCCGGCAAGACTTGCTTGATTTCGTCCAGGGAAAAGCCCGCCTGCTGCGCGTCGCTGATAATCGACAGTACCGCCACCGCTTCCAGCGGATAGTCGCGGTAGCCGTTCGATTGGCGGCTCACGGCTTTCAACAAGCCCTTGGATTCGTAGAAGCGTATCGTGGACGCCGCCAAGCCGCTGCGCTTGGCCAATTCGCCAATTTTCATTATTTTCCCCGCTGAAGTTGTAGTTTGTTATTCCGTAAAGCCTTGAGCAGAGCTTGCGCCACTTCCTTGCTGGAACCAGGGTTCTGGCCGGTGACGAGGCGGCCGTCCGTCAGCACGAAGCTGCCAAACGGGAAAAAGCCTTTGGCATACAGCGCCCCTTTGCTCTCTACCTCGCTTTGCAAAAGGTAGGGAACCTGGTCCTTAATGCCGGCAAGCGATTCTTCCAAGTTGGAAAATCCTGTCACGCTGCGCCCTTTTATCAGTGGCTCGCCCTTCTCGTCCTCCAGATCCAGCAAGCCAGCGGCGCCATGGCACACGGAGGAAACGACGCCGCCGTTGCGGTAGATGGCCTCGGCAATGCGTTTGAGGTCCTTGTTGCCCTTGAAATCCCACATCGTTCCATGGCCGCCCGTGTAGAAAACAGCCCCATAGGCAGCGGGATCGATGTCGGCCGCAGCTTTTGTCGATTGCAGCAATGCCATGAAAGCAGGATCACTCAGGTGACTTTTTGCTGCCTCATCCATGTACAGCCATCCCTGGCTGCGTTCATCCAGCGGCACCACACCGCCGCTGGGACTGACGAAGTCGATGCCATACCCGGCTTCCTTCAGCACATCATACACATGCGTCAATTCCGTGAGCCACAGCCCCGTATGGTCGTTTCTGCTCGGATATCGGGAATGATTGGTCATGACTATCAGCACTTTTTCCATGGCCGGATCGCGCATGGAGGACACCGGTTCAGCAGCAACCATCTGCAGGAACAGCAAGGGCATGGCAGCCAGGAGCAGTTTCTTGAAAACAGACATGGGATCGTCCTCCGAATAGTTGAATAGTCTGGGCCATGTCCGCCGAACACAGCGTGATCAACTATAAGCTTAAAGCCAACTTGAATGTCAAGCGGCAGATCGGCTGCCACGGGATTTTTGTGGTTCAAGGGGAGCGGCCCTTCTTCAAACCAGTGTCCCGAACGCGACAGTGCGATTTTTTTTCGTTTCTGGGCTTGACCTTCAAGTTAGCTTAAAGCTTATCGTGAGGCTATCGCAACCTTGGAGATCAGCATGAAACCCTTTACCGCACTGACATTGCCCAATGGCTCAGTCATTCCGAACCGCCTTGCCAAAGCAGCCATGGAAGAAAACATGGCCGACAAGGACCACGCGCCGTCAATGGAACTGATCCGCCTGTACCAGTCGTGGGCGGACGGCGGCGTTGGCCTGATGATCACCGGAAACGTGATGATCGACCGCCGCGCCATGACGGGCCCCGGAGGCGTGGTGCTTGAGTCCGAGCAATTTGGCGCCCGCTTCGAGCAGTGGTCCCGCACCGCACGGTCACGCGGGGCGCAGATCTGGATGCAGATCAACCATCCAGGGCGCCAGATGCCCGCCGCCCTGGGACAGGAAACCATCGCGCCTTCTCCTGTGCCTATGGATATGGGCAACTTTTCCAGGCAATTTTCGGCGCCGCGCGAGATGACGGAGGCCGATATTGCCGACGTGAAGCAGCGCTTTGTCAACAGCGCCCGGCTGGCTGAGCGGTTTGGTTTTACGGGCGTGCAAATCCATGCGGCGCACGGTTACCTGATCAGCCAATTTCTCTCCCCGCTGACCAATCAACGCACGGACCGCTGGGGCGGATCGCTGGAAAACCGGGCGCGCTTGCTGGTCGACGTCGTCAACGGGGTGCGGCAAGTCGTCGGCAAGGGCTTTGCCGTCGCGGTGAAGCTCAATTCGGCGGATTTCCAGAAAGGCGGCTTCAGTTCGGAAGATGCGAAGGAAGTCGTATCCATGCTCAACACCTTGGGCGTGGACTTGATTGAGTTGTCCGGCGGCAGTTATGAAGCGCCTGCCATGCATGGCCAGACCCGCGATGGCCGCACGCTGGCCCGCGAAGCCTATTTCCTGGAGTTCGCCAAGGAGATCGCCACGGTGGCCAGCATGCCCCTCATGGTGACGGGCGGCATACGCCGCTACCAGGTGGTGGAGCAAGTGCTCGACAGCGGCATCGCCATGGCCGGCATGGGAACGGCGCTGGCGATCGATCCGCAGTTGCCCAAGGCATGGCGCGCCGATCCGTCGGCGAGCCCCCTGCTCAGGGCCATCACGTGGAAAAACAAGGTGCTGTCGTCCATCGCCTACATGGCGATGGTCAAGTATCAGCTGCGGCGCCTGAGCCAGGGCAAGCATACCAGGCCGCAGGTGGCGCCCGCCCTTGCGCTGCTGATGCAGCAATGGGAAACCGCCATCAGGAGCCGGCAGTATCGCCGCAGGATGAATAGCGGGATTTGAACTGAATTTTTCCACATCCAACATTGAAGGTGCAAGCCATGAATATGAAAATTGCCGCGGCAGCAGCCGCCTCAGTATCGACATTGATGCTGAGTCTAGCCGCAAGCCCGGCGCGGGCCGAAACTCCTGCCGAAAACACGCCCGTCATCATCGATATCGCCGGCCATGCCGTCCCCGTGGCCGCTGGCGGCCTGTACGAGCGCTTCCGCTCGAATCCGCCCTTATCGGTCATTGCGTCGGAAGCGCCGGACCTTGACCTGAGCTGGTTCAAGGGCATTCAGAAAGAAAAGGTCGACATCGGCTTTGCCTCGTATTCGCCGAATTTCTATTACAAGAACCGCAAGATCACGGCGGTATTTACGGCCGACCTTGCCCGCTTGAAGGAATTGATGCCGGAAGACATATTGAAAGCAGTCCAGCCGCTGCAAGTGTGGCCAGGCCGGGGGGCCGTGGCGTTGACGGCCTACGCCTACGAATACTGCGACAACGACAGCTACAATGAAATTTCATTGGCGATTGTGACCAACAAGCCCGGCTCCACCAGTTTTGGCCCCTTGACCTTGCTGGGCCAATCGCTGTCCCATGATTTCTGGGGCTATGTGCTCAAGCTTCCCGTCAACACGGAACTGGCCAGGGTGCGTGGCGTAGTTGGCTACAACCTGCCCAAGTGGCTGACCGGTATCGACATACAGGAAACTGAAGCAAGCGTTTCCTTTGCCGTCACGGACAGCGCAACGGGCAAGCTGGATTTTGTTTTCGAAGGCAAAAAGCTGGGCGACCTGTCGCACGAGGCCGAGGTGGTGAGCAACAGCTTCACCAACAAGGATGGCGCCGGCAAGCTGACGTATGGCTATGCCGTTTCTCGCCTGCTGAGCCATGCATCGAGCACGCGCGCGAAATCGGTCGACCTGAAGCTGGGCGACGGCAGTTTTTCCACGTATATCAAATCATTGAAGCTGGGGAAGATGATGAGCTATGAATACGTGCCAGCCTTCCAGAATGCACTGTATGCCCCGCAGCCGCTGGCAACCCTCGGTGCCGGCAAGTGATTGGCTAAACAGCAAGCAGCGAAAAAGCACCGTTTCAGGTGCTTTTTTTATCGCCTCCCCTCCCGGTATATGTTGATGTAGATCAATCAATTTTCCTATTGTGTGCAGCAGAATATGATCATTCGCAAGCCTCTGTTGAACAGACCATGGCAGAGCGCCTGCGTCCTGCATTTGCCACTACATAAGGAATAACATGATCCCCACCACCATGAAAGCCGCCGTTGTCGAACAGCTGGGTCAACCGCTGGTGCTGCGCGACGTCGCCGTGCCGGTGCCCGGCCCCGGCCAGATCCTCGTCAAGACGGAAGCGTGCGGCGTGTGCCACACGGACTTGCATGCGGCGCGCGGCGACTGGCCCGTCAAGCCGACGCCGCCGTTCATTCCCGGCCACGAAGGCATCGGCCTCGTGGTGGCCGTGGGCACGGGCGTGACGGAAGTGCAGCTGGGCGACCGGGTCGGCGTGCCCTGGCTGTACTCGGCCTGCGGCCATTGCGAACATTGCCTGGCAGCCTGGGAAACCGTGTGCGCCGAGGCGCAGTTCGGCGGCTATACGAAGAATGGT
Organism: Janthinobacterium sp. SUN176; assembly: GCF_030587335.1. NCBI lineage: Bacteria > Pseudomonadati > Pseudomonadota > Betaproteobacteria > Burkholderiales > Oxalobacteraceae > Janthinobacterium > Janthinobacterium sp. SUN176. Next base: position 1,597,215 of record NZ_JAPWIA010000001.1, read on the forward strand.
GGCTTCGCCGAATACATCCTGGCCGACCCGCGCTACGTCGCGCACATTCCGGCCGGCTTGTCCGCCGTGCAGGCGGCGCCCATCATCTGCGCCGGCGTGACCAGTTACAAGGGCATCAAGGAAACGGGCGCGCGGCCGGGCCAGTGGCTGGCCGTGTCCGGTATCGGCGGACTGGGCCACCTGGCCATCGAATATGCCGTGGCCATGGGCTTGCGCGTGGCGGCCGTCGACATCGATGAAGGCAAACTGGAGCACGCGCGCGCCCTGGGCGCCGAAGTGACCATCAATGCGCGCCAGGGCGATCCGGTCGCGGCCTTGCGCGAAGCGACCGGGGGCGGCGCCCACGGCGTGCTGATCACGGCGCCGTCGATCGATGCCTTCCAGCAAGGCGTGGCGATGACGCGCAAGCGCGGCACCTGCGTATTGGTCGGCTTGCCGCCGGGCGACTTCCCGACGCCGCTGTTCGACGTGGTCGCCAATTGCGTGACGATACGCGGCTCCTTTGTGGGCACGCGCCAGGACATGGCCGAGGCGCTCGCCTTCGCCGCCACGGGCAAGGTCAAGGCCGGCGTGGAATTGCTGCCGCTGTCGGCCATCAACGATATCTTCAGCCGGCTGGAACATGGCCAGGTTGCCTCGCGCGTGGTGCTCGATTTCAGCGGCAGCTGAGCGGCACGCCGCCGGCAGGCTGCGCGGTGTGTCGTGCGACGGCAATGAGATTGATGTTGCTATGATGGCATTTCCTAAAAGACACACCGAGGATACACCGATGAAGAAATCCCTCTCCCGCCTGCTGGCCTGCGCCGCCCTCGCCTGGTCGTTTTCGGCCAGTGCGGCAGACTCGGCCCCGGCTACGCTGCCCGGACACTATTACCTGCAAGGCGTCATGGAAACGGGCTCCGAACTGCTGCTGAAAAAGGACGGCACCTTCGAATGGATGCTCAGCTATGGCAATACCGACGAGCAAGCCAGCGGCGAGTGGCGCGTTGCCGGCGACGTGGTGACCCTGGAGGCGGGCAACGGCGGCAAGGAGCCGCAGTTTCGCGTGTTCGAGGAAGCGGAAATGCGCATCCAGAAACCCGCAGAAGCAGGCCTGTGGGTGGCCATCGTCGGCTACCCCCAAGTAGGGCCGATGCCCGGCGTGGAAGTGAAGTTCGAAGCGCAAAGCGGCAAGACGGCCACGGCCGTCAGCGTGGCGAACGGCGACGCCATCGTCCGCATGCCGGCGTCGGAACGCTGGGTGCGCACCGGCTTGCGCCGCCAGGGATCGAAGGCCGACTATCAATGGCTGGCCGTGCCGGCCGCGCGCGCGCAGGAACGCATCGCCGCGTTCGCCGTCACCGATCCCCAGTGGTTGCGGGGCCAGGCCTTCCAGAAGCTGGCCTTGCGCGTCGTCAAGGGCGGCCTGAAGGTCGACGATGCGGACAACGGACTGGCCGGGGGCCTGTACGCGAAAGCGGCATCGAAGCAATAACCTTCCCCCCTCGTTTCATTCTCCTCTCGGCTTGTCCGGGTCAAGCATATTGACCAGGACGACGCTGTTTGCGCCCGCGCACGCCCGTGCGCCGTTGACACCCCGCACTGTCTGTCCTATAGTCGCCGGGTTAACGACAAATGAGAATGAGAATCATGTTCAGCTCTATCAAGAAATGGCTCGTGTGCTATCCGCTCGTGGCCGCCAGCCTCAGCCTCTTACTGGCAGGCGGCGCGCAAGCGCAAGTGGCCGACCAGGGCGCCGGCGCCAAGCAGTTGTGGCAATTGATCGATTATGTTGCCGTCGATTACAGCGGCGCCGTCGAGTACGGCAAAGTGGTCAGCGAGGCGGAATACGCGGAAATGCTCGATTTCACGGACAATGCGACGACGCAGATCGCCGCCCTGCCCGCCCACGCCTCGCAGGCGGCCATTGCCGCCGCCATCGCCGACCTGCGCGCGGCTGTCGTCGCCAAGGCGGACGGCGTGGAAGTCAAGCGCCTGGCGCACCACGCGAACGGCTTGCTGATTGCCGCCTACCCGATTCCCGTGGCGCCGAAAGTGCTGCCCAACCTGGCGCGCGGCGCGGCCCTGTATGCGGCCCAGTGCGCATCTTGCCACGGCGTGGCCGGCGGCGGCGACGGCCCCCTGGCGGCCAGCCTGGAACCGAAACCGATCGCCTTCACGGATGCCGAGCGGGCGCAGTCGCGCAGCCTGATGGCGCTGTACCAGGTCATTTCGCAAGGCGTGGCCGGCACCTCGATGGCCAGTTTCGGCCAGTTGTCCGACAACGAGCGCTGGGACCTGGCGTTCTATATTGGCGGCATGTCGCACGACGCGGCGGCAAGCGCGCGCGGCGAAAAGCTGTGGCAGGACGATCCGCGCAGCAAAAAGCTGTACGCGGACCTGGCTGCCGTGACGACGCTGACACAGGAAGCCGTGGCCGCCAAGCTGGGCGCGGACGAAGCGCAGGCGCTGACGGCCTACCTGCGCAACCACCCGGACAAGGCCGAGGCGCACAAGCCGGCCGGCCTGGCCCTGTCCCGCCTGCGCCTGGCGGAAAGCCTGGCCGCCATGCATGCGGGCGACCGCGCGGGCGCCACGCGCCTGGGCCTGTCCGCCTACCTGGACGGCTTCGAGCCGATCGAGCCGATGGTCGGCGCGCGCAACAAATCCTTGCTGCTGGCCGTGGAAAACGCCATGCTGGCGTACCGTTCCGCCGTGGCCAAGGGCACGGTGGCCGAGGCCGAGGCGGCGGGAGAAAAGCTGCAGCAATTGTTTACCCATGTGGAAGCGGAGCTGGGCGACGCCAAGGCCGAGCCGATGACGACCTTTGTCGGCGCCCTGACGATCCTGCTGCGCGAAGGCGTGGAAGCGCTGCTGATCGTGATCGGCATCATCGCCTTCCTGCGCAAGGCCAAGCGCAACGATGTGCTGCCCTACGTGCATGCGGGCTGGGCCAGCGCACTGGTGGCAGGCGGCCTGACGTGGGTGGCGGCAACGTATCTGGTGACCATCAGCGGCGCCAGCCGTGAAGTGAGCGAAGGCCTCGGTTCCGTGTTTGCGGCCCTGGTCTTGCTCAGCGTGGGTTTGTGGATGCACCAGAAGAGCAGCGCCGGCCGCTGGCAGGAATACCTGCACGAAAAACTCACGGCGGCGATGTCGCGGCGCTCTGCCTGGGGCCTGTTCGCGCTGGCCTTCATCGCGGTCTACCGCGAAGTCTTTGAAACCGTGCTGTTCTATTCCGCCCTGGCGGCGGACGGCAATGGCGGCGCCCTGCTGGGCGGCTTCCTCGTGGCCATCGTGCTGCTGGTGGTGATCGCCTGGGCCTTGCTGCGCACGAGCGCCCGCATGCCGATCGGCAAATTCTTCTCGTGGACGTCCGCCTTCGTGGCCGTGCTGGCCGTGATTTTGATGGGCAAAGGCGTGGCCGCGCTGCAGGAAGCGGGCTGGGTCGGCGTCACCCCCGTCGATTTCATGCGTATCGACTTGCTGGGCATCCTGCCGACCCTGGAAACCTTGCTGGCGCAGGCTGCCATCCTGGCCATCATCGTCGCCGGCTATGGCTGGAACCGTTTCTCGGCAGGCAAGCACAAGCTGGCCTGACCCTGTGACGCCCTGCAGTAACTGAAAGCCCCCGGTAGCTGCCTGCAGCTATCGGGGGCTTTTACATTACGGCTGCTTATCGCGTCACTGCCCCTGCGGATGTGGCGGCGCTGTGCACTTGCACCCCTGCCAGCCAGGTTTCCTCCACCACGATGTCGCGCAGCTTGCGCACGTTCTCGTCCAGCGGGTCTTGCGCCAGGATCACCAGGTCGGCCCGCTTGCCGGCTTCCAGCGAGCCCACCAGATGATCCATGTGGCAATGCCAGGCGGCATCGAGCGTGACGGCGCGCAATCCCGCCATGCGGCTGATGCGCTCGTCCGGATTCAGCACCTCTTTCCCTGGCGCACCTTCCATGGTGCGGAACACCGCCTGCTCCATCATGCGCAAGGGACCCAGCGGCGAGACGAAATGGTCCGAGTGCAAGCTGATGTGCATGCCCGCATTCAATGCCGAGTGGCAACGGTCCAGCAACTGGGCCCGCTCCTGGCCAAAAATGGTCTGCTGGAAGGTGTGTCCCCAATAGCCGACGTGGCCGATGAGGAAACTGGGGTTCAGCTGCAGCGTCGCCATTTTCGTGATGGCCTCGTCATTCAGCAGCGAGGCGTGCTCGACGCGCAGGCGCAGCTGGCGCCGCTTTTTCGCTTCCTCTTCGCTGATGCCGCCTGGCCGTGGCGTCAATACCTTGTCGTAGCTGTGCAGCACATATTCCACCGCCTTGTCGCCGTTGGCGTGCACCAGCACGGGCCAGCCGCGCCCCACTGCCTTGTCCAGCATGCGGGAAAACACGGACGTGTCGGGGTAATTGCTCAAACCGGTGGGCGGCACCTCAGGTATCGAATGGTCATGCGAGCAGGCATAGGGCTGGCTCTGGTAACCGGTCAAGCCCTGGTTGGAGCCGTCAGCGATCAGCTTGATCGCCTTGATGCTGAAACGCTGGTCGCCGTGATTGTCCAGGTCCGGCTTGTAATGATCGAGCCAATTGTCCAGTGCCTTTTCGTCGGGTTTGGTGAACAGCGCCGCGCCGATGCGCACGGGACCGAGATGGGCCGCCAGCTTGAGCAAGCCGATTTCCACCAGCGGCGCATCGGTGGCGCCCAGGCCAGCGTCGAAGACGCTGGTAAAGCCCATGGCCGAGGCGTTGTCCAGCACCTGCTTCAGGCAAGCGATAAACTCCGGCAGCTTGGGCAGCGGCGCAACCAGCAGCGCCTTGGCGATCCTGATTTCGGTCAGCACGCCGGAAGGGCTGTCCTCGATGTTCGCCGCCTTCAGTGCCGCGGTATTGAGATAGGCCAGGTGGCCGGACGAGTTCATCAGCAGGATGGGCACCGTACTACTCAGCGTATCGAGCTCGCTGGCGGTGATGTCTTCCCACGACTGCATCAGTGAAGGATCGACGCCGAAGCCCAGCACCCAAGGGTTGCCTTTCTTGTCTTTCGGCAGCTGGTCCGGCTGCCCCAGCGCCGCGCTAATTCGCCAACTGATGCTCTTGAAACTGTATTCCGGATCCAGTTCCTGCTGCCGGGGTGCGCTCAGGAACGGCGTGAGCGACAGCCAGCTCTTGTACAGCGCGCTGGGCAGGATGTGCATATGGGGTTCGACAAAGCCCGGCAGCAAGGTGCGGCCGCCCAGGTCCACCTCGCTTGCCTGGTGCGGCTGCATGGCCTGGCGCACTTCGTGCAGCGTGCCGGTGGCAATGATGGTGCCGCCGGCGATACCCAGCGCCGCCACCTGGTCGCTGCCATCCGCGGCCATGGTATGAATGTTACCGTTATGGAAAATCATCGCTTGCGGCGTCAGTTTCTGGGCGTGCTGGGGATATGCCTGCTGGAACGCCGCGTCCAGTTCACCGCTGAGTGCGGTTCCCGTCAACAGGCCGCTTGTCAGCGTAGGCAGGTGTGGCAGGTTGCAGCAGGCGCAACCGAGGTGGTCATGGCTCATGCAGATTCCTATCAGAGGTTAATGATTTAAATCAATGAAGTCATCCTTTATTCCGGCTCGAATATACCCAACAACAGAATATCGGGGAAACGCGACGCCTGGACTGGCTTGCTTGTTGCCAGTAACTTCTTCGAAGCATAACGAATTGCCGATCAAAAAAACTCAAACATTGTCACGTCAATGCAAATGGCGGCGCGGCTGCTTTCCATTCCTTGTCCTGCTTTTATTTTCTGCAATGTCTCCCATATAGTTTCCCTGAAGTAAATATATGGTTATTTATCGAAGAGTGACAATTGAATAGTAATTTTTAAAAAAATACTACTATATTCAGCATTGCAGTGATGACACCGGCCGCCCGGATTCCGGCCGCATCCGCAATAGCCCATCCATTGAACGCAGCACCAACGAAAGCTTACCGATGAAAATTCAACGCGCAACAACCTGGTCGCTTGGTCTTATCGTGGCAGGCGCCCTGTTCTCTTCCCAAGCCTATGCGGCGAAAATCCCCGATTGCGGCAAAAGGGAGCCGAGCAAAACCCTGCCCACCCCGCAAAATAGCGAATACGACGCATACCGCAACGCGAAAACGAGCGCGGTGGCGGGCGGTCCGGGCAATACCGTGTTCAATAATAATGAAAAGCGTCTCCCTGCCGCCGGCAAGGACGAGATTTATTATGAATATTATCTGGGTATCGGCGGCGATGGCGGAGCAGGTTCGCATCGCGCGGTATTGCTAGTGCAGACTCCGGCGGGCAAACGCAAGCTGGTGGAGCGCTATTACACGCAAGACCACTATGCTTCCTTTTGCAGCCTGAAGAATTAATCGTTCTTTATTAATTTCCAGCATTATTCAAGCGGCTCAGGTAAATTCCTGGTGCCGCTTGAAATACCCGCATATCAGGTTTGATATTCAACTGTGCTGACTGCGCCCATTTAATGGATATTAGCGCAGGGCCGCAAAACAGGCTTTGATCTGCAACAACTCATCAAGCGTGCATGCGGGAACCGCCCGCTTGCGTATATGATGCCGCCTGGACAAGATGAAATGGAAAGGCTGGCGGCGGAGAATGACAACGATCACCGGGCGATTGCAGGAATGCGGCATCGATGCGGCGCAGGCAGACGCCCTCGCGCATGATATTCAACACAAGAAATATGGTCCCTTGCTGCAGCAGTTGCTGCTGCGCGGCCTGTGGTCCGACGTCATCGACGAGTCCATGCCGCAGCCGCAATGGCTGGAACGCTGGCGCGAACTGGGAGAATCAGGCTTTCCCTTCATCAACTCCCCTGCCCTGCAGCGCCTGCTGGACGCCGGCGTTGACGTGCACGACCTGACGGACGTCGTGCGTTCCGCGCAGGTATTGACGATCTATAACATCGCCCAGCTGATCGACGAACCTTGCCGCGACCTCGGCTACGATCTGGAGGAAACGCCGGATCTGGCGCTGGCGGCCGTGGACGACGCCGGCATCACGCACCGTTACGGCAGCCTGCATGATGCGCTGGAAGAAAACGACCCGGCGGGCCGCCACGGCCAGCCCCGCACACTGGAACTGCGCCAGTTCGGCGGCTTGCCGGGCGAATTGCAGAGCGAAATCAAGGACTTGCTGGCGCAAAAGGCGTGGTCGCAGGCGGCCGTCCTGTGGAAACGCGCCGCGGGCGGCGAGCTCAAGCACTGCCTGGCGACGGTGCAGAGCCTGGCGCGCCAGCTGTAGCGGCGGTGATAGCCTGCATTACCAGTAGCCGAGCACTTTCCACCAGGTGGTGCCCACGACGGCAAAGATCAGCAGTTCCACCACGCACATGATGAAGCCGACGCGCCACCAGTTGCCCATCGTCACGAAGCCGCTGCCGAAGATGATGGGCGACGTACCCGTCGCATAGTGGGTCAGTGTCATCATGATGGCCGAGCCGGCCGTCATCATCAGCATGAACGGCACGTGGTATTCGGCCGGGATCAGGTGCAGGCCCACCGTCAGGAAGGCCAGCAGCATGGCGCTGATGTGGGCCGTCGTGCTGGCGAAGAAGTAATGCGAGAAGACAAACACCAGCACGAGGACGCCGGCGATCGGCAGCCAGTCCATGCCGCTGGCGATAATCGCCGCCTTCATGCCGGCCGAGAACCAGGCGATCACGCCCGTCTTGTTCAATTGCTCGGCCATCATGACGAGCGCGCCAAACCACACGAGGGTGTCCCAGGCGCTCTTTTCCGACAGCACGTCATCCCAGTCGATGGTGCCGGTAATGATCAGCACGAACAAGCCGACAAAGGCGACGACCGTCGCATCGAGCGAAAACGCGGGACCGAACAGCATGGCTGGGACGTTGGCCCACAGCAAGAGCAGCAAGGCAAAGGTGCCCAGCATGACTTTTTCCGACGGTGACAGCGGGCCCATGCTTTTCAGTTCCGCCTTGGCATAGGTGACGGCGTCCGGTGTGGCTTTCAGTTCCGGCGGCGACAGCCAGTAGATGATCAACGGCATCGCCAGCAGGCAGACCAGGCCCGGCAGCAGCATGCACAGGGCCCAGGTGGTCCACGTCAGGTGGAAAGCCTGGCCGCTGGCCTTGGCCACGAAGTCGACCACCAGCGGGTTCGGCGCCGTGGCCGTCAGGAACATGGCCGACGTGATCGGGTTGGCGTGATAGTTGACGAGGGCCAGATAGGTGCCGACTTTCTTTTCCGTGCCCTTGGCCGGGTCCGAATCGAAGGCGTTGGCGATCGACTTCATGACGGGGTGGACGATGCCGCCGCCACGCGCCGTATTACTTGGCGTAAACGGTGCCAGCACCAGTTCGCAAATCGCCAGGCCATAGCCGATGCCCATGGTGCGCTTGCCCAGCAGCGAGATGAACAGCAGGCCGATGCGGCTGCCCAATCCCGTCTTTTTCAAGCCGCGCGAAATCAGGATCGCCACGACGATCAGCCAGATCAGGGGATTCGAAAAACTGCTGAGCGCATCCGTGATGGCGCCCTTGGACGAGGTCGACGTCACTTGCGACAAGGACACGATGACGATGGCCATCATCGCCATCACGCCGATCGGCATGACTTTCAGGATGATCGCCAAAATCGTGGTGAGGAAGATCGCCACCAGGCCCCAGGCCTTGGGCGTCAAGCCATCCGGCGCCGGCAGCAATAGCATGCTCACCAGCAAGACCGTGCAAATCAGGGCGGGGACGAGGCGGAATGGGACGGCTTCCTTGAAATGCAGGAACATGTCGCGCACTGTTTTATACATCTTTATTACCTTTCGCTGTGGGCCGGGCATCGTGGCAACACGCAATCGTGCACGCAGATTCATGGGGCTGGAAGGCCAAAAAACGCCCCCGCGAGATGACAGATGCCCAACAATTCTGTTCGGCAATATCATACACGCAAGACTTCCCCGCCCCCTGCTCCGTTACGGCAGCGCGCGTCCTTATCTTCAAAATCATTGACCGGCAAGCGACACCTGTCACATAATTGCCCCTTGCGTCGCCAACCATCTTGCGAAGGACTCATATTGAATATCCGGAACAGCCATATCGACGCGCTGCGCGGCGCCGCCATCCTGTGCGTGCTGGTGCTGCACTTTGCGCTCGCCTATGGTTTGAAGAACAGTCCGCTCGAAATCCTGCCATCCTGGCTGCTGCGCGCCGCCTACCAGGGCAATTACGGCGTGACCGTGTTTTTCGTCATTTCCGGCTACCTGATCACCTCGACCTCGCTGCGCCGCTGGGGCGACCTGGCGCGCATCGACCTGGCGGCGTTTTATGCCTACCGCATCGCGCGCCTGCTGCCCGCGCTGCTGCTGGCCCTGTCTATCATCGTACTGCTGGGCGTGCTCGACGTGCCCTTCTTTGCCAATTCCGATGGCGGCAAGGACTTGCCCGCCAGTTACTTCGTCATCGCCATCGCTTCCGTCCTGACCTTCTGGCACAACGTGCTGATGCAAAGCGCCGGCTATTTCAATTACTGCCTGAACGTGTACTGGTCGCTATCCGTTGAAGAAATGTTCTATCTGCTGCTGCCCCTGTCGTGCCGCGTGCTGCGCCAGCGGCACTGGATCATGCTGCTGTGCGGCGCCGCCATCGTCGCCGGCCCCGTGTACCGCAGCCTGCATGTGGGCAACGAGATTTACTTCATGTACGGCTACCTTGCCTGTTTCGACGCCATCGCCATCGGTTGCCTGACGGCCCTGCTGACGCAACACTGGCAACCGGGCGCGCGGGCCGGGCGATTCTTGCGCTGGACGGCGGGCCTGGCCCTGGCGGCCCTGTATGTGCGCGGCATCGGCGGCCATGAGGTGTTCGGTTTTACGTGGGTCGCCGTGGCCGGCGCCGCCTTCATCGCGGGCGCCACGGCGGGCCAGGCGGCCGGCCGGGGCCTCCCCGGCCCGCTGCAATGGCTGGGACGGCACAGCTATGAGCTGTATTTGTTCCATATCATCGTGCTGGCCGGCATGCGCAATCTGGTCGACAAGGCGGGCCTGGGCTACGCGGAACGGCTGCCTTGGCTGGCGCTGTTCCTGGCAGCGACGGCGCTGGCGGCCGCCCTCGTGGCCCGCTACGTGTCCGACCCGGCCAATGCCGCCCTGCGCCGGCGCTTCCGGGGCGCCGCCACGGCCGCGCCGGCGTGCGCTGGCGGCAGCCCTGGCGCGGCGCCCTGAAAAACTGAGCCAGGTCAAGAGTCCGCATGCCCGCAGCCCGTTTACGGGCGAATTCCAGCCCGATCTTGCCAGCCGCACTATAATGTTGGCACCGTGTGCGGCAGCATTGGCGGCGATAGACGGTAACAATTTCGTGTGGAGGCCGGTACAATAGCGTCTGGGCCTACACAGGGTTTCACTTTTGCCAGCAGTTGCCAGCAACTAACCATTTTTTTGACCAGCCAACAAATACTATGAGTTCGATGAATGAAGAGCGCGTTTTAAGCGTGCACCACTGGACGGATACCCTGTTCTCCTTTACCACCACGCGCGACCCGTCGCTGCGTTTCTCGAATGGCCACTTCACCATGATCGGCCTGCGCGTCGACGGCAAGCCATTGCTGCGCGCCTACAGTATCGCCAGCGCCAATTACGAAGACCACCTGGAATTTTTCAGCATCAAGGTACCGGGCGGTCCGTTGACGTCGCGTCTGCAACACTTGCAAGTGGGCGACACCGTCATCGTCGGCCGCAAGCCGACGGGCACCCTGGTGTCCGACTACCTGCTGCCAGGCAAGCGCCTGTACATGCTGTCGACGGGCACCGGCCTGGCGCCTTTCCTCAGCATCGTGCGCGATCCGGACATCTACGAGCGCTTCGACGAATTGATCCTCGTGCACGGCGTGCGCCAGGTCGATGAACTGGCTTACCACGATTTGCTGGAAGAGCACCTGCCGAAGCATGAGTTCCTGGGCGAAATGGTCAGCGACAAGCTGCGCTACTACCCGACCGTGACGCGCGAAGACTTCCGCAACATGGGCCGCATCACCGAACTGATCGAAAACGGCAAGCTGGCCGAAGATCTGGGCGTGCCGGCACTCAATCCTGCCGAAGACCGCGTCATGATCTGCGGCAGCTCGGACATGCTGCGCGACCTGAAAGAAATGCTGGAAGCGCGTGGCTTCAAGGAAGGCAATACCTCGACGCCTGGCGACTTCGTTGTCGAGCGCGCGTTCGCCGAGAAGTAATCCGCAAGGTATCCGCAAGACCCGAGGCCCGGTCCCGCCGCACACTGCGGCGGCGCGGGGCCTTTTTCATTGCCGCGTCAGCGGGCCAGCGGCGCGCTGGTAGCGCAAGCCATTCATGAAGCGCTGTACGGGCAAGAAGGCGCTGCTGAGGATATCGTCCTGCGCCGCGTAATAGCGCGTCTCGATCTTCAGCAAGCCCAGCACGGTCGCATCGAGCTTGTCCGTCTGGTAGGGCCGGCTTTCCAGCGCGGCGCGCGCGGCCGCCGATTGCGGCGCCTGCCGGTTATTCCAGATCAACATGGGAATTTCATAGCCGCTCTTGTCCGAGGCCGAATGGCCCGCGTGATTGCGGCTGTAGCCCACTTCCTGCCCGTGGTCGGAAACGAACAGCAGCGACGCGGCGCGGTCCGTCTTGGCCTTTTCCGTCATGCCGATCAGCGTACCGAGCACATAATCGCCATAGCGGATGGCGTTGTCGTACTCGTCGCGCTGGCTGCGTATCCAGCTTGACCTGCCCTGGTGTTCCATCTGCGCGCTGACGGCGTCGTGCGCCCGGTCGAAGTGCGCAAAGCGGCTGGGGTAGCGCATGTCATAACTGGGATGCGCGCCCAGCAAATGCACGACGATGAGCTTTTTCGGCGCCTCGTCGCGCAGCGCATGGGCGAATGGCTGGAACAGGTTGCCATCAAAATTGTTTTCGCCACGACCGGTGCCGTAGTTGATGAAGTCGCTTTCATCGGCCTCGCCCGCCAGCAGCCCGATCCAGCCATCGTTGCGCGTCTGGTTCGACACCCAGAACGTCTTGTAGCCGGCCGCCTCGGCCAGCATCAGCAAGTTCGGCTTGGCCATCCACGCATCGGGGTTGCCGATATCGGCCGGCGTGAGCATCGTCATCATCGATTCCACCGTGCTGGCGGCCGGCGAAATCACATCGTTAAATACCAGCAGTTTCGACCGCAGAGCGTCGAGCTGGGGCGTGGTGGCGCGCGGATAGCCATACAGCGACATCGAGGCGCGGTTGGTGCTCTCGCCGATCACCAGGATGACGGTGCGGGCATCCTCGCCCGCATAGCGCACGTTCCAGTCGCGCGGCGCGGCCATGGCCGCCGTCAGCGCGTGCTGCATGGACTTCATCACCGCCAGTTGCGCGCTGTATTGCTGGTAGCGCAGCGGCCAGAACAGGGCAGGATTTTCGCGCCGCATGGTGGTATTGACGTGCAAGGACACGAGCAATGCGGCCATGAAGACGGCAAAGCCCTTTTGCGGCAAGCCCGGCGGCGTACTGTCGCGCCCGGCCTGCCAGCGCTGCAACTGGCGGTCAGCCAGCAGCACTGCCGCCGTCACGAGCACGAACCAGCCGGCCGCTTGCGCCAGGGCGACGCTGTTGTGCAGGAAAAACTCTCCTGTCTCGGCTTGATCTGTCGCAAACATCGCCTGTAAAACCGCATTGGGATTCGGCCGCATGCCAAAATAGCCACGCAAGAAGCCCTTGATGGCGACATCGAGGTAAAACACGGGCACGACGACGCGCACCAGCACGGTAATCGCGCTGGCGCTGGCATTGCCGCGCCACGCATACAGCACGCCGCCTACGCCCAGCAGGAAGGCCGCCAGCAAGACGCTCAATTTCAGGCATTCGTTCGCGCTTAACTGATCGAAGAGGAAGAACAGCAGCAGGCCAGCAATGCTGAACAGGACACGGCAAAACAGAATCAGCATGGCGGCGGCAAGTAGGAGGTAATCAACAGGCGTACATGGAACAGAGTCATGCCCGCGGTAACGGGCCTGCGATTGTAGCGCAGGCTGTTGCAACTCGTGCCATCATTTTGCGTGGGCTCCTGACAGAAATTGTCAGTGCTTTTTATTATGCTTTCGGCACCAGCAGGCAAGCCAGCCTGTATTCATATTGATATCTCCACCTGCGACAGGACTTTTCATGACACGTGCCATTACCATTCTGACCGAGAACTTTGCCGATTGGGAAACCGCCCTGATCAATTCCACGGCGCGCCTGTACTACGGCTTCTACACGCAGTTCGCCACGCCGGGCGGCTTGCCCGTCACTTCGTCCGGCGGCATGCTCGTCACGCCGCAACTGGCGCTGGAAGAAATCCATCTCGAGGAACTCGACTTGCTGATGGTGTGTGGCGGCAGCCACTGGCAAAGCGGCAAGGCGCCCGACCTGGGCCCGTTGCTGCGCGCCGCGCGCGACAAGAATGTCGTGCTGGCAGGCATTTGCGACGGCACGCGCGTGCTGGCGCAAGCCGGCGTGCTCGACACCGTGCGCCACACCTCCAATTCCGCCGACAACCTGGCCGGTACCGGCTATGCGGGCGCTGCCCTGTACCAGGACGTGCCGTGGGCCGTGGCCGACCAGCGCATCATCACGGCGCCCGGCACGGCGCCTGTCACTTTCACGCGGGAAGTCTTGCGCGCCCTGGGCATCGCCGATGACAACCTGGCCGCCTACCTGGCCATGCACGGCGCCGAGCACGGCAAGACGGCACCTTAGTTGGCGCCCAGCACGCGCAGGCGCTCGGTGGCGTGCGTATTGCCCGGGTCCAGTTCCAGCGAACGGCGGTAATGCGTGATGGCTTGCGCCTTCGCGCCGTCCGCCTCGTACGCTTCGGCCAGGCTGTCGTGGCCATTCGCCCCTTGCGGGTACAGTTGCACGCCCAGCTCGAAGACGGCGGCCGCCTGTTTCGGCTGCTGCCGGCCCAGCAGGCGGTAGCCCCAGGCATTCAAATCGTCTTCCGTGGGCGCGGACAAGCCGTGCTGGCGCCGGATGGCCACCAGCTTCTGCTCCAGCCCGTCGAAACCGCTGCTGGCCGCCTGCTTGCGCAGCAAGTGCGCAGCATACGCGCCGCCCCGCTGCTGGCGCAGGGCGGGAAGGTAGAAGCCGGCGACGGTATCGATCAGCTGTTCCGGCTGGCCGCCGGCCAGGTTGCTGAGGATAATGACGGCCAGGTCATCGTCCGGATACACATAGAAAGCCGAGCGGGCGCCGCCGATGCCGGCCACGGCGCGGTGCGCATCGCGGCCGATGGCGGGCCAGCCCAGCGCCCACGCCCCCGGCTTGCCATCCTTCAGGCTGGTCGGTTGCCACAGCCGTTCCACGCTGGCGGGCGCCAGCAAGCGGCCCGACTGCAGCGCGATGAGCCAGTTGGCCAGTTCGCCCGCATTGCTGTTGATGCCGGCCCCGGCCCGCATGAACACGGGGAAATCCTCGATCACGTTGCGGTAGCCCTTGCCTCCCCGGTCCAGCACGTAGGAACTGGCCTTGTTGGCGACCACGTCCTTCGCATCGCCAAAGCCGCTGTGCGGCATGCCGGCCACGTCGAATTGCCGGCGCTGGATGAAAGCGGTAAACGGCTGGCCGCCTTGCAGCTCGATCAATTGCGCCAGCAACACGTAATTGGTCTGGTTATAGCGGTAGCGCTCGCCTGGCTGGGCTTCCACGGGCAGCGCCTGCACGGCAGTCCACGCCGCATTGGCATCGTCCGGCTGCGGCCCCACCAGCTTGCCGCTGCGCTGGTCCAGCACGTCGGGCAAGCCCGAGGTATGGTTGAGCAATTGGGTCACCGTCACGGCTTGCCAGGCGGCAGGCAAGCCCGTAAGGTACTGGCCGATGGGTGCCGCCAGGTCGATCTTGCCCTCTTGCACCAGTTGCATCACGGCCACGCCCGCAAACGCTTTCGTTGCCGAATTGATAGAAAACAGGCTGGCGTCCGTCACCGGCACCTGGTATTGCAGGCTGGCCAGGCCGAAATTGCGCGACAGCACAACCTTGCCATGCTGAATCACTGCCAGTTGCAAGCCAGGAATCTGACGCTCCTGCATTTCGCTGCGCACAAAGGCGGCGATATCCTGTTCCGCGCGCAAGGCTTGCGGCTGGCTGGTGGCAGCGGCAGCCGCGGTGACGGGAGCCGCCACGGCAGCGAGCGCCATGACGAGCAGGAAAGACGGGAGGCGTGGCTTCAAGATAAGGCTTTCGACAGTTGAAAACGGAACAGCAGCATCCCATACCTATTTATCAACGTCAACGACAATCTTGCCGGTCGGAAAGTTACTCTTCCAGCCACACATCCTCATACCCTTCCCGGTCGAGGATGAACTTGGCGCCGCTGGGCAAGGCCAGGTAATCGACCACCTGCGGCAGCAGCTCGTGCAGGTGGTCCGCATGCAGGGGCTGGTAAAAGCCACTGGCATCGTCGTGCTCGCCGCAGTGGATGAACCAGCTGACGGTGCCGTTCTCCGGCAGCACGATGCGCGTGCCGTAGATGGGCGACTGGTCCAGGCTGCCGATGGCGAGGGCCACCATGGGCTCGGGCGCTTGCGCGGGCAAGCCGAATTTGTCGCAGATGCGCTGCTGTGTGTCGCTGATCGGTGCGGTCATGGTGTTCTCAGGATCCGATGTAGTGGTAATGGAGGCGCAGCGCGCCGTCGTGGCTGGACATTTCCAGGTGCAAGGTCGCCTCGCCCGGCTGGCCATCGGCCAGCAACAGGCATTCCAGGCCCAGCGGCCCGGCATCGGTGGCATACACATCGACGGCCACGCGGCCCCCCTTGCCCGGCACAAAGGCTTGCGCCAGCGGCGCCAGGGACAGCGCCTGGTTTGCCGCAAAATAACTGTCGAGCATCTCGATGATCTCGTCGGCCACGCCGGGCGACAGGCCCCAGTCGCGTTGCAGCGCAACAGGATCGCGCCGGTCGAGCGTCTGCACGAACGCGGCGGCCTGCGCATATGCCAGCTGCCGCAAGCTGTCTGTGATGGCCATGTCCATAGAGCGATTCCTGCCTTATCCATTCAACAGGCGCCATTATAGTGCGTGCCCGCGCGCATGGTCGATCCGTTTTCCATCGATAATCAGGCATATTGCCACCCATTTAAAATGGGCCGATATTATTTATCGCACTGCAATAATATAAATGGCCTGCGTGATATTTGGTGAGTATTTCAGAAAGATAATAGCGAATACGATTCAATTCAAGTTGACGCTTATTTATTCCAGCGCTAAGATCGAATGGCCATATACCATGGCATACAACGCAAGCAGTACTTAACCATCACAAGAGGATAGTACAATGCAAAATCAAACCAAATTGTTCGCATTCAAACTGGCAGAGAAACAGGAACAAAAACCGGCGGTGCCCGCCACCGCCTGGAAAGTGCGCGACGGCGTCGCCGTGGCCGGCTGCACCGCGGTGCAAGCTGAGCAATACCGCGACTCTTCGCGCTTCCAGCCGAACGACCGCGGCCAGTATTGCTGATCCCCGGCACGCCATAACCCCTGCCAGGCGTGGGGGTTTTATTCAATCTTCCATATTCAAACTGGCGCCGGCGCCAATTCCGGCGCGGCTTTTCTGCGCGCAATGCATAAAGCCATATGATCGCCTTTCAATTGGCGATTCCATTTTTTAAATATGTATTTATCGGTAAAAACCGGAACATAACCATTCATAGAGGATATTCCCATGCATAAAGAAACCAAACTGTTCGCATTCAAACTGGCGGAAAAGAAGGAACAGGAAAAACCGGCCCTTCCCGCGCCCTGGAAGGTGCGCGACGGCGTCGCCGTGGCCGGCTGCACGGCGGTCGACAGCGAAGAGCAATACCGCTATTCGCGCATCGGTTCCAGCGATGGCGGCGAGTTCTGCTGATACGTTCCAGCTGAAAGCCTTGCCACGGCAAGGCTTTTTTCCTTCCCTTACGCAGGCCCCCTCCATGCACAAAAAGGTCTTGATCATCAGCCATAGCGGCGATCTGCACGCCGACCTGGTCGGATCGCTCCTCGCCGCCCGCAGCCATGCCCCTTTCCGTATCGACCTCGACGCCTTTCCCCGCGAGTACCAGCTGTGCCAGCGCGTGCAGGACGGCCGCGCCAGCGCGCGCCTGCGCCGCCTGCCCGACGGCGACTGGCTCGACTTGCAGGACGTGGGCGCCGTCTGGCTGCGCAAGGCGGCCGACTATGCCTATGCCAGCGCCGACCTGACGCCGCAGGAGCGCGCCTATGCGCAGCTGGAAACGGAGCAAGCCGTCTTCAGCGTGCTGTACGGTCTCGATTGCTACTGGCTCAGCCATCCGCTGGCCCTGCGCGGCGCCCAATGGAAAGGCGAACAGCTTGCGCGCGCCGCGCGCATGGGCTTTCGCGTGCCCGCCACCGTCATCACCAACGTGCCCGACGACGTGCGCGCCTTCCGCGCAGCCGTCAAGGGACCCATCATTTTCAAGTCCATGTCCACGCCCAGCCTGGCCGCCGAAACGGTCGAGGAGGTTGACAGGGTCAGCGCCGGCATCGGCACCACCATCGTCGACGACGCCATGCTCGACAGCCTGGACGCCGTCGGCGAACTGAGCTGCCAGTTCCAGGAATATATCGCCAAGCAATACGAACTGCGGATCACCGTGATCGGCAAGCAATTGTTTGCCGCGCGCCTGTATTCGCAGGACGATGCCCGCACGGCCATCGATTCGCGCGACATGTCGGCCCCCATCCGCTATGAGGCCTGCACCTTGCCGGCGGAAATACAGCAGCGCTGTCTCGCTTTCGTGCACAGCTACGGCCTCGAATATGGCGCCCTGGACCTGATCGTCACGCCCGAGGGCGAGTATGTTTTCCTGGAAAACAATCCTGTGGGTCAATTCTTGTACGTACAACAACTGGTGCCCGCCCTGCCCCTGCTGGAAAGCGTGGCCGATACCCTGATCGAAGGAGCCGTATGCCGCAGCCCGACCTGAACCGGATCCCCGTCCAGCTGCGCGAGCTGGAACAAGTGCGCGACAGCCGGGCCATCGTCCTGGCCGCCTCGCACCTGGACATGGAATTGCTGCCCGCCTTGTACGAGCTGTGCCAGGGTATCGGCCCCGTGGCGCGCCTCGACGTCGTGCTGCACGGACGCGGCGGCATCGTCAACGCGGCGCGCCGCATCGCCCTCCTGCTGCGCCAGCATGCGCGCCACCTGAGTTTTATCGTGCCCTTCCACTGCGAATCGGCCGCCACCCTGCTGGCCCTGGGCGCGGATGACATCATCGCGGGCGACCTGGCCCTGTTCTCGCCCATCGACCCGCAGCTCGAAGGCGCGGATGGCGGCGCCTTTTCCAGCCTCGACATCAAGGTCTTCGGCGACATGGCGCAGCAATGGTTCGGCGTGGATGCGGCCGAAGCGCGCCAGCAATCGCTGTCTTTGCTGTGCGGCAGCATCTTCCCCCCTTCCCTGACGGCCTTTTACCGCACCACGCTGGAACTGGGGCAGATCGGCGAGGAATTGCTCGCCTGGCAATTGCCCGATGCCACACCCGAGGCGCGGCGCGCCATCGTCGCGCAACTGGTGACGGGTTATCACTCGCACAACTATGCGTTGACGCGCGAAGAGCTGGCCCGGCTGGGCTTGCGCATGGAGCGCGATGCGCATGCCGAACGGCTGGGCTGGGCCATTTCGACGCAATTACAGGCCAGCATAGGCGGCGCCCTGCGCAGCGCGCCGGACGAGCCGTGGACCGATGCCCTGCTGGCCACGCGCGACGGCGTGCAGCTGCGGCGCCAGCGTCCGGGCGGCTTTGCGCCCGTGTGGAGCACACAATGCTGACGTCCGTGCTGGCCACGTTACTGGCCGATACGACGCGCTACTGCATCGCCTTGCTGCTGCTGGCGGCCAGCGTGGGCAAGCTGCGCAGCTACGGCGACTTTCGCGGCAATCTGGCCACCTCGTTCGGCGTGCCGCCCGCCGCCGCCAGCCTGGCCGCGCCGGCCCTGGTGATGGCGGAATTGTCGCTCGCCGGCTGGCTGCTGGCCGGCGGTACCCACATACCGATGCTGCTGTCGCTCTTGCTGCTGACTACCCTCACGGCCGTCCTGGCCTGGCGCTATTTCACGCACAGCGTGGTGCGCTGCAGCTGCTTCGGCGAAGCGGCGCGGCCCGTGTCGCGGTACGACTTGCTGCGCAACGTGCTGGCGGTGGGCATCAACGGCGCCTACTTTGCGCTCGCGCAAGAAGCGACCTTGCCCGTAGCCACCACGGCATTGGCAGCCGGACTGGCTGCCATCGTCTGCGTGGCCACGATTTCCCTGCACGACATCGCCACCCTGGCAAAGGCCGACTGATGGATGCCACCACCTTGCAATGGGTGCTGGCGGCCCTGGCGTTTGCCGTTGCGGGCAATATCTGGCTGAGCCTGGCCGTGCTGCGCGCCAGCCGCCGCGAACGCCTCGCGCCCTTGGCGCTGGAGCCGGGCCAGCCCCTGCCCGCCGTGCAAGCCCGTCCGCTGGCTGGCGGCCCGCGTTTCCAGCCGGGCGCGGCCGGCCAGGCGGCCGTGCTGCTGTTCCTGGCCAGCCGCTGTCCGAAATGCGGGGAAAAGCTGGCCGGCATCGAGCGGCTGCTGCCGCTGGCGCAGGAAGCGGGCCTCGCCCTGTGGCTGCTCAGCGAAGAACCGGCCCGCCGGCTGCGCGCCTTCTTGCCCGGCGACAGCCTGCGCTCGGCCACGGCGCGGCTTGCCCTGCGCGACTACCGGCGCGTGAATCCCCAGATGAGCTCGCCGTCTTATGTCTTTGTCAATTACCAGGGACAAGTGGAAGCGGCCGGCCTGATCGGCGACGAAGACTGGCTGGCCCTCGTCGGGCAATTGCACGCCGAACCGTCGCAGGAGCGCGCCGCATGAGCCATCTGAATGTCGGTCCCCATCTCGAACGGCTGCGCCTGCTGTATCCCGTGCGCTGGCGCATCGCCGCCGGCTTGCTGTGCATGGCCCTCACCGTGGGTGCGCAGCTGGCGTTTCCGCAAGCCATCGCGTATTTCATCGACAACGTGGCGGAACTGACCCGGCGCGGCGTCACGCCGGGCATGGTGGCCGCCATGCTGGCCTTCAGCCTGCTGTATGCGCTGATCACGACCGCGCGCTTCTATCTGCTGCAGTCGGGCGGCCACATGATCGTCATGGGCGTGCGCCGGCGCCTGTTCGACGTGGTGATCAACCAGCCCATCGCCTTCTTCGACAAGCACCATGGTGGCGAGCTGAACAGCCGGCTCACGTCCGACGTGTCGGCCCTGCATGAAAGCCTGACCATCGGCGCGGCCAATGCCTTGCGCTCGGTTGCCGTGTTCATCGGCGGCATCGCCATGCTGCTGCACCTGTCGCCCATGCTGAGCCTGCCCCTGGCCCTGTTCATTCCCATCAGCCTGTACTTTGGCAAATTAACCGGCAGTAATTACCGCCAGCGTGCGCGCGCCATTTCCACCAGCCTGGCCGCCAGCGGCAAGGTGGCGCAAGAGTATTTTGCCCATGCGCGGCTGGTGCAGGCGTTCAACCAGCAAGGCGGCGCCATGGCCCGCTATGCGCAAGCCATGCGGCAATTGCTGGACGTGTCCCTGGCCGGCACGCGGCTGCTGGCCGTGTTCCAGGGCGCGCAAGGCTTGCTGGCCTTCGTGGCCCTGCTGACTACCTTGTGCTTCGGCGCCCACCTGATCGGCCAGGGCCGCTTGAGCGTGGGCGAACTGACGGCCTTCGTCATCTATGCCAGCATGGTGACGGACACGGCCGGCTCCATCAGCGAGTTCTGGAACACGTGGATGCGCACCATGGGGTCGACCGACCGCATCTTCGACATCCTGCGCAGCCACCGCGCCGTGCCCGAGGCGCCGCCGCAGCCGCCGCTGGCCGGCCATATCGCGCTGCGCGACGTGCGTTTTTCGTATCCCGAGCGCGCGCAAGTCATGGCCCTCGACGGCGTCAGCCTGTCCATCCGCGCGGGCGAAAAGATCGCCCTGGTGGGCGCCTCGGGCGCGGGCAAGTCCACCATCGCCAGCCTGGTGCTTGGCCATTACCGGCTTGACGGGGGCAGCCTGCAATTCGACGGCATCGATGCGCACGTGCTGGGCGTGACGCAGCTGCGCCGCCAGATGGCCGTGGTGGAGCAGGAACCGGCCCTGTTTTCCGGCAGCATCGCCGACAATATCGGCTTTGCCGTGCCGGACCGCCAGGTGACGCGCGACGAGATGCTGGCGGCGGCGCGCCTGGCGCACGCCCACGATTTCATTGCGGCCTTTCCGGACGGCTACGAAACCCTGGTGGGCGAACGGGGCGTGCAATTGTCCGGCGGACAGAAGCAGCGCATCGCGATCGCCCGCGCCATCCTGCGCGCGCCGAAAATCCTCATCCTGGACGAAGCCACCAGCGCGCTCGACGCCGCCAGCGAACAGCAGGTGCAGCTCGCCCTCGATACCCTGATGCAAGGACGCACCACCATCATCATCGCCCACCGCTTTTCCACCATCGTCAAAGCGGACCGCATCATCGTCATGGACAAGGGCCGGATATGCCAGCAAGGCACGCATGCCGAGCTGCTGCGCGCGGGCGGCCAGTATGCGCGGCTGATGCAGCAGCAGCTGTCGCAATTCCAGCAGTTGCATGACAGCACGGCAACACTGTAAAGTAAGTCACGATGAAAAAAACCTGTCATGGCAGTTGCCACTGCGGCGCCGTGCGCTTCGCGGCCGAGATCGACCTGGCGGCGCCCAGCCTGCGCTGCAACTGTTCCTATTGCCTGAAAATCCGCTGCTGGGCCAGCCTAGTGCCGCCCACGGCCTTCCGCCTGCTGGCCGGCGAGGCGGACTTGAGCGAATACCGCTTCGGCGCCGGCCGCGAACGCCATTACTTTTGCCGCCACTGCGGCGTGCGCCTGTTCGGCCGTGGCGATTCCGCCCGCAGCGGTGCGTTTGTCGGCATCGGCGTCAACTGCCTCGACGATGCCTCGGCGGCCGAACTGGCCCGGGTGCCCGTCACCTTTGTCGATGGCTTGCATGACGAGTGGAATGTGCCGCCGCAGGAAACACGGCATCTGTAGGGCGTAGGCATCGCTGGGAAGGGAAATGCGGGAGCGCCGCGCCGCGGCCGGCCAGATAAGCACGCGCACCCCGTTGTCTGGATCGGCATTCTGGGCGATAATTACGCCCATGAACGATACCACCACCTTACCCCCATTGCCCGATCGCCTGTCGATCGACCCCAGCAGCCCTTACCACGTTGCAGCCGTGTTCGAGAACGACGTCGGCATCCGCTTCAACGACAAGGAACGTCTTGACGTGGAAGAATATTGCATCAGCGAACGCTGGATCAAGGTCGCTTCCACCAAGTCGCTGGACCGCCGCGGCCGTCCGCTGCAGATCAAACTGAAGGGCAAAGTCGAAGCGTTTTACCGCTAAGCAACGCATTCAGCTGTCATCGAGGCCGATTTTCATCGGCCTTTTTTGCGTCCGCTGCTTTCCTCTCAGGCATCGCAGGCGACCAGCCCGGCCGCGGCCGCCATGGGCAGCCACAGCATGGCGTCGGCCAGCACCTCGTCCGCCGCCCTGCCGCTGGACTGCGCCGCCTGCCGCGCGCACTGCGCCAGCGGCGCGCCGCCGGCCAGCGCTTGCAGCCAATAAAATTGCCAAGGCTGCAACTCTTGCATGACGAGCCGGTAATGCATGCGCGTAATGGCGACAAAGGCGGGACTTGCCTCCGGCTGGGCCGGCACGGCGTCGCCGGGTGCGGCCTGCGCCCGTTGCCAGTAGTCGCACAGGGGGAACGACAGGGCCAGCAGCCGCGTGCACGGCGCCAGGCGCCAGGCAGGTGTATTTCCTAATAGCAAGTCCAATCCGGAAGGCAGCATGGGCGGCGCCAGCTTTTCCAGGCCCGGCGCCCTGCCCGCCTCGCTGCGTGCCCGTTCCAGCTGCGCCAGTTCCACGGGAAAGCGCAAGGCCGCCCCTTGCGCGCCGGCGGCGCGCTGGGTGGCGGCGAGAAAATCGGCAAAGCCGCCGCCCAGGTCATACAAGGTCGCGGAGGCGGACGGGTGGCGCCAGACATAGGCGCGCGCAAAGAAGGCGAACAGCTCGTCGCCCATGACCTTGCGCAAGACGGGATAGTCGGCTTGCAGGCATTCGAGCAGGCGCAGCACGTAGCCGTCCGCATGGATGTGCAGCGGCGCCGGCCCGCCCCTGGCCCGTTTCAATACTTGCTCCTGCGTCAAGCCATGGCGCTCGCTGGCCAGCTGGACGCCGCGCGCCGCGCCGCCCGGCGCCGTCATCGCCGTCAGGAACCACGCCTGCAATTGCGCCAGCGGTGCGCGGGCGTCGCCAGATTCGCCTGCGGCGGTGCTACGGGGCATGGGCCGCCTCCAGGTGAAAGCCCAGCGGCGCGGAGACAGCGGCGGCAGCCGTGGCGGGCGCCGCATCCGCGAATTCTCCCCGTTCGGCCGCGCGCGCCTTGTCGAGCTCGGCCAGCAACTGCGGGTACGGGGGAATGCCGGCATCCCATTCCAGCAGGGCCGATACGCCGCCCGTCAGCCGCTGCGCCAGCGCGTACAGACGCCACACGGCGGCCGGCACGGGTGCGTCGTGGGTGTCGATCAGCACGGCGCCGCACACGGTCGGCCCGGCCAGGTGGATCTGCACGATGTGCGCGTGCGGCAACTGGCGGATGTAGGCGGCCGCGTCATAGCCGTGGTTATGCGCGCTGACGTGGACATTGTTGACGTCAAGCAAGAGCCCGCACCCCGTATCCTCGGCCAGGCGGCCCAGGAATTCCCATTCCGGCATGCTGGACTGGGCAAACTCCACGTAGGTGCTGGGGTTTTCCAGGACCAGGGGACGGCCCAGGAATTCCTGCACTTGCCGCACGCGTCCCGCCACGTGGCGCAGGCTGGCCTCGTCCAGCGGCAGCGGCAGCAAGTCGTGGCTGTTGAGCGAGGCGGCACCCGTCCAGCACAGGTGGTCGGAAATCCACGCGGGCCGGAGCTCGCCGGCCAGCTGGCGCAGCTTGCGCAGGTAGCCGAGATTGAGCGGATCGCTGCTGCCGATCGACAGCGACACGCCATGCATGACGATGGGCACCTGCGCCGCCACCTGCTCCAGCACATGGCGCGCATAGCCGTGGTTGTCGATGAAATTCTCGCTGATGATCTCGAACCAGTCCACCTGCGGCCCGTGGCGCAGGATGTGTTCATAATGCGGCGGGCGCAGCCCCACGCCCAGGCCCAGGTTCGGCAAGCCCAGGCGTGGCGGCACCCCGTGCGTGGCCCGCATCAGGTCGACGGCGGCAAGGCCAGGCGCAGGTCGGTGGGCGGCGGCGGCGCCCCCACCGGCGTGCCGCGCGCCGCCATCACCTTGCCGTAGGCTTCCCAGGCCTTGTCGTAGACATTGTCGCCCAGCGCGAAACTCATGGTCTGGCCCAGCGGAATGCTGCGGTGGTCGGGTGCGGGACCGAAATCGTACAGGGTCATGGTGGCGGGCTCGGGCGGTTCCTTGCCCGAGGTGTTCGGATACAGTTGCGAGGCCGAAATCGGCACGGCGCAGCCGCCGAAGCCGCCGCATTTGTTGTCGCTGGGCGCGCTGTAGACCTTGTCGGGCTGCGGCGGAGGCGGCGGCACGTAGCACGGCGTGCCCGGCGACGCGGCCAGCTTGACCGAGTGGCCGCAGGACGAGCCGCCCGTGTCGGCCTGGGCAAAGCCGCAGCCGCCCTGGGCGTGGCAGCCGTTGGAACCGCGGCAGGTATGGTAGACGGCCAGTGCGGCGCAGGTGGACGACGCTTCGCCCTCCAGGTGCATGCCCTGGCAGGCGTGGTACAGCACGCTTTTCTCGGCCAGCGGCACGCCCGTTGCCAGGTTCGGCGCCTGGCCCAGCACGGCCCAGCAGATGGCCATGCGGTCGCCCGCGCCCACCATCGACGGATACGGGAAGTCCAGGTCCTGGTTCAGCCAGTACTTGTCCAGCACGGAAGTGATGCCATAGATGGCGCCCGTGGCGACCGTGCTCAGCATCCCCAAGGTGCCGCTGCTATCCTTCAGGCGGTTCAGGGCGCCCGCCACGGCCGCCGGCGCCGGGATATTCCTGGGCGCGGTGGCCGGGTTGTAGCGCTCGTTGGTCAGCATGGCCTCGCTCCAGCGCCCCCCGTCCTGGTGCCAGCCGGCCCAGGTTTTTACGGGCAGCATGGCCTTCACCTGGCCGAAACGCTCGTAGTGGTCGAACGGGGCGCTGTCGTGGCGCGCCTGCGCGTCGCGCGATTCCGCATCCTTGCCATTGTTCGCATAGGACGGATAATCGCACTTCAGGGCGGCCAGGTCTTCGCGGTAATCGGGCTGCACGGCCATCAGGCGCTGCGCCGCGTCGCGGCGGTAGCGCTGGATGGCCGTTGCGCTGCCCTCGCCCTGGTCCGTGATGGCCGCCATCATGTCGATGGCCTTGTTGAACGAGCCCGTCTGGCCGCCATCCTGGTCTTGCGGGCCGAAACAGGTGTCGAACTTGGGAAATTCCGCCCGCGCATGGCCCTGCACCTGGCTGTTGAACATGTCTTGCTGCACCGAGCCGTTGACGAACAGCTTTTGCCACAAGGTCTGGCCATCCGCGTATTCGATGCCGATGTAGCGCGCATAGCATTCGTACATGTAGCCGATGGTGCCGAACAGGGGCAGATCCTGCACGTGCTTGCCCGGCGTCCAGCCCACGAACGGTACCTCGGGGAAATATTTGGTGTGGTTGTGCTTGTCGAACTCGGCCAGCTGGGCCCGTGCCTGCTCTTCCGGCTGCTCGATGGCGAGGAACAGGTCGCACTGGTTGGCGTTCAGCTCTTCCAGGTTGACGCGCACGTGACGGTAGCCGGACGTGTCCTGCAAGTCGACGATGTGGGGGATCACCGTGCAGCTCTTGCCATAGCAAGTCCAGCCGTGGTCCTGCGATTGCAGCTCCGAACCCGTGAAGCATGGCGCCGTGCCGATGGCCGTGGCCAGGTTGGCCGCCATCTGCAGGTGCAACATTTCCTGGATGAAAACGCTGAAGATGATATTGAAGGCCTTTTGCTCCGCCAGCTCGGGGCGGGCCGTGGTGCCCATGCCCGGCCACTGGCGGCCTTCGTAATACGTGATGCCTTTCGAGTTGATCTGGTGCGTGCCCTGGATCGAATACATGGTGGCCATGTACAGGGGAATGGTGAACAGTTCGACGCTGACGGCCGCCTGGGCGATGGCGCGCACGGCGGCCTTGTCGGTGTCCAGCATGTCGAGCGGACGCCCGGTGATGGCGGGCTGGGTGCTTCCTAAAACGGGCATTTTCATTCTGTATCTCCACAGGAAGGATGCGTTTCGGATATCGGGCCGCGCCGCGCCATCTGCGTGCGCCGATCACGGCACAGAAATCATACGCCTGAGAAAGATACTTTTGCGGCAAGATTTATGCGCCGATCCAGACATTGACCTACGTCAATATCGCCGCCCTTACGCCGTGAAAATAGGCGTTTCAGGCGGTCATTCGATGACAATTGAATAGAATCGGCAAAACGCACGCGTGTATAAGCGCCGCGCCGGCAAACGCCGGCGCGTGGCTTGCATGGTAATAGTCAGGCGCCGGGCGGCGGCTGGAAGGCGCAAAAGCCGGGCCACTGGTCGCGGCTGTCGCACACTTTCAGGCAGCCTTTGTCATCCTTGAAACTGGCGACCACCTTGATGTGGAAACCATATTTTGGCGTGGTGGCCAGGAAGGCGGACGGGCAGCTTTGCTCGTTGCTGAAACGGAAAGTGATTTCTTCGCGGCGGCCCTTGCGCTCAAAGCCCAGCATGAAGGTTTCATTGCTGTTCCACTGCGCCTTGCCCGGCACGCGGAAGCGGTAGCGCGGGCTGCCCTGCTGCTGGCCGTCAAGTTTCTGGCCGAAGACGCGGCTGCTGGCCGTGGCCGTTTCGACCTTGGCGATCGGATAGGGCACGGCAAACATGTAGGTGCCGGCAAAACCCTGGTCGAAGCCGAGGCCCTTCTGGTAAAACGGTACGACGATATGCGGCGCGCCCGTGTATTCCACGGTATTGCGGGCCGTTACGCGCGACGTCAGCTTGTCATCGGGTGCTTGCCCGAAGACCACGTCCAGTTCCAGCAAGGCTTGTTGCTTGTCGATGTCTTGCGCCAGATAATCCTGGGCGAATATTTCCCCGTGCACGCAGCCGGCCAGCAAGGTGGCGGCGAAGCAGCCGGCGATCAGTCCAGGTATGCTCATGGCTGTTCCCCCTCGGGCGGCGCGGAAATGAGGCCCAGCCCCGTCACCTGCAAGCCGTTCTTGCCCTGTTTCCATTGAAATTGCTGGCCAAACCAGGCCAGTTCCAGCTCGCGCCGGATGCGGTTCGAATCCGTGCGGCCCTGGCGTGCCTTGATGGCGGCGCCCGCCTGTTCGGAAGCGGCCTGCGACAAGGGCTTCAGCCACCGTTGATAGGTGTCGGGCGGCAAGGCCAGGACGCCGGCCACGCCGTCGTCGCGTGTGGCGACGACGACCTCCACGCTGGTCGCCCTGCGGGCCAGATAGGCGCCGCGCCGGCTGTCGGGCGAGACGGAGACCAGCATGGCGGGCGCGTAATCGCCCGTGACGATGCCCGGCATGTCAAACCACAGCAGCTCGCCCGTGTCCGTATCGAGCGCGCGGCCGTCGCGGGCAAACAGCAGTATTTCGCTGCGGCCCGGCTGCGGCACGCCCCATTCGGGGTCGCGCTCCGTGCGCACCATGTCGTCGCGCCGCAAAGGACTGACGGGGCGCATCAGCGGTTCGCCGTTCTGCACGCCGATCAATATCGTGCCCTGGCCCGTATAGCCCTTGGTAAAGGCCAGCAGCATGGGCTGGCCTTCGCGCCTGGCCTTCAGGGGCCGCACTTCCACCACTTCGCGCGCGCCGCCGGGCCAATAGCCGTGCTTACGGAAAGACAAGTTGACGAGCGGGTCGTGGCGGTCGCGCGTGACGACAAAGTCGCCGTATTGCTGCATCACCGGCACGTATGGCGTTTGCGCCTGCGCGGCGGGCAAGACGGTGGCCAGCAAGCTGGCGGCGGCCGCCAGGCGGCATAAAGGAAGGGACAGCATGGCATCCTGCAAGAGTCGCACGGGGCGAAGGAACAGCATCATAGACGATTCTTCGCTAGCAACACTGTCCGATAGGAAACATCAGTGGCGCTGGATTTCGATCAGCTCGATCTCGAACAGCTTGGGCCACAGTTTCCCCGTGACAAACAAACGCTTGCCGCGCGCATCCCAGGCGATGCCGTTGAGCACGGCGTCGGGATTGGCCGTGCCCCGCTGCTCGGGCGGCAGCAAGCCCGTCAGGTCGATCCAGCCGACGACCTTGCCGCTGGCCGGGTCGATGCGGGCGATCACGTCCGCGCCCCACACATTGGCAAACAATTGCCCGTCGACCATTTCCAGTTCATTCAGGCGTTCGATGGGGCGGCCCTCGGCCTTCACTTCGAAGCGGCGCACCTCGGCCAGGGTTTTCGGATTGAGCACGCGGATGGCGGCCGTGCCGTCGCTCATGTAGACGAAATGACCATCGCTGGCCAAGCCCCAGCCTTCGCCCTGGTAGCTGAATTTGCGCTTCAGCTTGAACGTTTTCTGGTCGAACACATAGCCCGTTTGCGAAATCCACGTCAGTCCCAGGATTTCATCGCCCACGTCCGTGATGCCTTCGCCAAACACATTCTTGTCCAGCATGCTTTTCTGCAGCACCTTGCCCGTCGTCAATTCCACCTTGCGCAAGGACGACTGGCCGTTCTGGCCCGTGCTTTCATACAGATGGCCATCCTTGAACAGCAAGCCCTGGGTAAACGCCTGGGGGTCGTGCGGATAGGTATTCTTGACGAAATAGCCATACACGGGAATGGCGGCCTGGGCGTAGCCCATTTCGCTCATCAGGCCCACGGTGCATAGCAATCCCAGCAGCAGCGAGCCTGCCGTGCGTTTGATTTTGGCTGTAACCTTGGCGTTGATGTTCATCTGGTCGGACGGAAGTTGGCGAGCGCCTATTGTAAACGTGCCGCGTCCGTCATGCGCGCCCTGACGAGCTCCAGCCAGGCGCGGGCGGCAAACGACAGCCGCCCGCCGCGGCGCCAGGCCAGCATCAGATTCCATTCTACGGGCGGGCCGTCCAAGGGAATGACGGCAAACTGCGACGGTTCCAGGGTGTCGCAATACATCTTCGGCAGCAGGCAGATGCCCACGCCCAGCCTGACCAGCGAGGCAATAAAGTCCCACTGCCCGCTGCGGCCCGTGATGCGCGGGGCGAAACCTGCGCGCTGGCAGGCGTCCAGCACGATGTCGTTCAGGGCAAACGCGGCGCCATAGAAAATGAAGGGGCTGTCGGCCAGTTCGGCCAGGGCGACGGAAGCACGTCCCTGCCACGGCGAGCCGGGCGCGGCCAGCAGGCACAGCGGCGAGCGCACGAGGGGCAAGGCTTCAAAATCCTGCCAGGTGGCCGCATTGCCCGGATAGTCGAGCATGGTACCCAGCTCCACCGTGCCCGTGCGCAAGTCGCGCTCGATCGCTTGCGTGCCGCTTTCGTACATTTTCAGCTCGATGCCCGGATAGCGCTGGTGGTACTCGGCCAGCCACGGCGCCAGGGTGGAATGGGTTTGCGGCGACACGCCGACCCGTAATTCTCCCCGCTCCAGATGTTGCAGGTCGCGCAACTCCACCTTCAGTTCCGCGTGCAGGGCCAGCAATGTATGCGCGCGCGACAGCACCACCTTGCCCGCGTCCGTCAAGGTAAAACGCTTGCCGGCGCGGTCCAGCAAGGCCAGGTCCAGCGACTGTTCCAGCTGTTGGACCATCTTGCTCACTGTCGGTTGCGTCACGTGCAGCCTGGCGGCCGCGCGCGTAAAACTGTTCTGTTCCACCACTTCGACGAAGTAGCGCAGGGAGCGGATATCCATGATGCATTCCAATATCGAATGATTTTCATGAGTTTAAGTCATTTTATCTTTTGATGTGGGGTCTCTACAATGAAAACTTCCCCCTGCCGTTTGAAAGCCTGCCGTGAAAGCCTTGCACTGTTCCACCGCCGCCCTGCCCGCCATCCCTGCCTGGCGCCAGCCCGCACAGACCGTGTGGCAAGTGGGCGTGCTGATCGCCGCCTGGTGGCTGGCTGATGAGGCCGCCTCCGCGCTGCACCTGCCATTTTCCGGCGGCGTCGTCGGTCTGTTCGTGCTGGTGGCCCTGCTGCTGGTAGGCTGGGTGCGGCCAGCCGCCATCGAACTGGGCGCGAACTGGCTGCTGGCCAACATGCTGCTGTTCTTCATTCCGCTGGTCGTGTCCGTGGTGCAATTTACGCAACTATTGAAGTCGCAAGGCCTGATGCTGTTCGTGAATATCGGCCTGGGCTTTGCCAGCGTGATGCTGGCCACGGCGTTGACGGTGGAATGGGTGTGCCGCTATGAGCGCAAGTTGCGCCTGCAGAAACTGCTGCGCCGCCGCGCCGCGAGGACAGCGGCATGAATACCCTGCTGTTGTCGCTGCTGTTTTTGCTGCTGACCCTGGTGCTGTTCTACGCCAACAAGGCGCTGCACCGCCGCCATCCGCACTTCCTGCTCACGCCCGCCATCTGCACCTCGGCGATATTGATCGCCATCGTGCAGGCGACGTCGACGCCGTTCGCCACGTATTTCGGCGAAACGCGCTGGCTGCCGTGGCTGCTGGGCCCGGCCACCATCGCCTTTGCGCTGCCCATCTTCCAGGAACGCAAGCTGATCCGCAAACACTGGCTGGCCCTGTCGCTGGGCAGCTGCGCCGGCATCGTTGCCTCGGTGGCCGCCACCCTGCTGCTGGACCGGCTGCTGGGCGTGCATGGCGACATGGCGCGCAGCCTGCTGGCCCGTTCCGTGTCCACGCCGTTCGCGCTGGAAGCGTCGCGCCACATGGGCGGCTCGGCCCAGCTGACGGGCATCTTCGTCGTGATGACGGGCTTGTTCGGCTTGATGCTGGGCAAACCGCTCTTAAAACTGCTGCCCTTGCGCATGCGCATCGCCCGTGGCGCCCCGTATGGCGCGGCCGCGCACGGTTTTGGATTATCCGTGGCGCGCCGGGTCGGCACGGAAGAAGGCGCCGTGGCCAGCCTGACGATGATTTTCTCGGGCGTCGTGACCGTATTGCTGGCGCCGCTGCTGGGCAGATTGTTGGGCTAAAAACACCTATCAAAACCTACTGCGCGTCGTAATTTGCGGTCTGCGATGCTCACTGTACATTCGTACAGTTGCGCTTCTCGGCCACAACTTCCTTCCGCTCGCTACGGTTTTGTTAGGCGTATTAAGCCACCACCGCACGGGCGTTTATCGGGGATAATACGTCTTTCCCCATTCCAAGCAGTCGCGCCACGATGAAATACCCTGCAGTGCTTCCCTTCAGCGACATCCTGCCGCGCCTGAATGAATTCGATGCCATCATCGACGTGCGCAGCCCGTCCGAGTTCGCGGAAGACCACTTGCCCGGCGCCATCAACCTGCCCGTGCTGGACGACGAGCAACGCGTGCGCGTCGGCACTTTATACAAGCAGACCAGCGCCTTCGAAGCGAAGAAGCTGGGCGCGGCGCTGGTGGCGAAAAATATCGCGCGGCATATCGAAGACGGTTTCCTCGGCCATCCGCAGCACTGGAAACCGCTCGTGTACTGCTGGCGCGGCGGCAACCGCAGCGGCGCCATGGCGCACATCCTCGCGCGCATCGGCTGGCCCGTCACGCAGCTCGAGGGCGGCTACAAGGATTACCGCCGCCACGTGAATGCGGAACTGGCCACCCTGCCCGAACGCTTCGACTTCATCAACGTGCTGTGCGGCCCCACGGGCAGCGGCAAGAGCCGTTTGCTGCAAGTGCTCGACAAGCAAGGCGCGCAAGTGATCGACCTGGAAGACCTGGCGGCCCACCGCGGCTCCGTGCTGGGCGGCTTGCCCGAGGCGGACCAGCCGGCGCAAAAAGCGTTTGAAAGCGCGCTGTGGCAGCAACTGCGCCATTTCGACCCGCAACTCCCCGTCTTCATCGAATCGGAAAGCAAGAAAGTGGGCCGTTTGCGCGTGCCCGATGCGCTGATGGACAAGATGCGCGCGGCCGCCTGCACGGACGTGCGCCTGGCCACGGAGCAGCGCGTGCAATTGCTGATGCAGGACTATGAGCATTTCGTCGGCGATGCGGCGCGCCTGAACGTGCAGCTGGCCCTGTTGACGCAGCTGCATGGCAAGGAGAAAATTGCCCACTGGCAGCAGCTGGCCACTTCCGGCCGCATGGCCGAGCTCGTGGAAGAGTTGCTGGTGCAGCATTACGACCCCGTCTACCGGCAATCGATCGCCCGCAACTTCAGCCGCTACGCCCAGGCGACGCCGCTGGTCTTGCCCGACATTTCAGAACATGCCTTTGAGCAAGCCGCGCGCGCATTATGTGCTATCGTCGGCGAACACCGTGCCGCCAGCGCCGCGTAAGCGCCGGCGCAGCTTTTGATGACCTTTTTGAGCAGAATGACGACCATGTCCAATAGCGCAGCAACACCCAATACCCCCATCCGATTGACCGAATTTGCCCATGGCGGCGGCTGCGGCTGCAAAATCGCGCCGGGCGTGCTGGCCGATATTTTAAAGGGCAGCGGCGGCTTTCCCCTGCCGAAGGAATTGCTGGTCGGCATAGAAACCTCGGATGACGCGGCCGTCTACCAGCTCAACGACGAACAGGCGCTGATCGCCACGACGGATTTCTTCATGCCCATCGTCGACGATCCGTTCGACTTCGGCCGCATCGCCGCCACCAACGCCATTTCCGACGTGTACGCCATGGGCGGCACGCCCATCATGGCGCTGGCCCTGGTCGGCATGCCGATCAACAAGCTGCCCGTGGAAACCATCGGTCTCATCTTGAAAGGCGGCGAAACCATCTGCGCCCAGGCCGGCATCCCCATCGCGGGCGGCCACACCATCGATTCCGTCGAACCGATCTATGGCCTGGTCGTGCTGGGCCTGGTCCACCCGTCGCAAGTGAAGCGCAACGCGGGCGCGCGCGCCGGCGACAAGCTGGTATTGGGCAAGCCGATCGGCGTGGGCATCCTGTCGGCCGCGCTGAAAAAGAACGCGCTGGACGCGGATGGCTACGCTTCTTTAATCGACAACACCACCAAATTGAATACCCCGGGCAAGAAACTGGCTCTGCTGGACGGCGTGCATGCGCTGACGGATGTGACGGGCTTCGGCTTGCTGGGCCACACCCTGGAACTGGCGCGCGGCGCCAAGTTGCAGGCGCGCATCGCCATGGACGACGTGCCGCTGCTGCCGCAAGTGCAGCAACTGGCGCAAAACGGCAACATCACGGGCGCCTCGAACCGCAACTGGCAGGGCTATGGCGCGCAAGTGGCGCTGGACGACAGCCTGAGCGCCATCGACAAGGCGATTTTGACGGACCCGCAAACGGCCGGCCCCCTGCTGGTGGCTTGCGCGCCGGAAGCCGTCGAGCAAGTGCTGGCGATTTTCCGCGCCGAAGGCTTTGGCGACGCCGTCGTCATCGGCGAGATGCAGGAAGGCAGTACCGGGGTTTCCGTAATCTAATGAATATTTTTTGCAAAGGCAGTCCCATGACCACATTCTCGAACTCATTTAGCAAGTTCCCCGCCATCCTGGCCACCGTCGCCGCCACCCTGGCCATCCACAGCGGCCTGGCGCAAGCGCAGCAAGTACTGCGCGTCTCCGCCATCCCCGACGAAGCGCCGACGGAATTGCAGCGCAAGTTCAAGCCGCTGGGCAGCTACCTGGAGAAAAAGCTGGGCATGAAGGTGGAATTTACGCCCGTCACCGATTACGCGGCGTCCGTCGAAGGCTTGATCAATAACAAGCTGGACATGGTCTGGTTCGGCGGTTTTACCTTCGTGCAAGCGAACGTGCGCAGCGGCGGCAAGATCGTGCCCCTGGTGCAGCGCGAGGAAGACACGAAGTTCCGCTCGGTATTTGTTACCACCAGCAAGGACATCAATCAATTGTCCGACCTGAAGGGCAAGAATTTCACGTTCGGCTCGGAATCGTCGACCTCGGGTCACTTGATGCCGCGCTACTACTTGCTGGCCGCCAAGATCAACCCGGACACGGACATGAAGCGCATCGCGTTTTCCGGCGCGCATGACGCCACCGTGGCGGCTGTGGCCGGCGGCAAGGTCGATGCTGGCACCTTGAACATTTCCGTGTGGGAAAAGCTCGTCGAAGCGAAAAAGGTCGATCCAAGCAAGGTGCGCGTGTTCTACACGACGCCAGGCTACTACGATTACAACTGGAGCGTGCGCGCCGACATGAACCCCGTCGTGCGCAAGAAGCTGACGGACGCCTTCCTGGCGCTGGACCCATCGACGGCCGAAGGCAAGGAAATCCTCGACCTGCAGCGCGCCACCAAGTTCATCCCGACCAAGGCCGAGAATTACAAGGATATCGAAGCGGCTGCGCGCGATGCGAAGTTGTTGAAGTAACTGCTGAAACTTGCCGGATGGCGTCCTGCGGACGCATCCGGCGCACTCCCCCACACCGAAATCTCGCATGACATTCCAACTTCACAAGGTCAGCGTCCACCACGCGGGCGCCGCCGGCAATGCGCTGGCCCTGCGCGACCTGGACCTGGACGTGGCCCAGGGTGAGCAGATCGCCCTGATCGGCCCGTCCGGCGCCGGCAAGACCAGCCTGCTGCACACACTGGCGTGCGCGCTGCGTCCCGAATCCGGCACCTTGGACATCCTGGGCATTTCTCCCTGGCAAATCGGCAGCGCCGAGCGCCACGCCTTGCGCGCGCGCCTGTTCCTGGCGCCGCAAACGCCGCCCTTGCCACCGCGCCAGCGCGTCGTCAACGCCGTGCTGGCGGGCCGCTTGCCCCAATGGAGCTTGTGGACGGCCATCCGTTCGCTGCTGGCGCCCGTCGACCCGCGCGCCGCGTGGGAAGCTTTAGGTAAATTCAACCTGCAGGATAAGCTGTATGCACGCGTCGACCGCCTGTCCGGCGGCGAACGCCAGCGCTGCGGCATGGCCCGCGCGCTCGTGTCGGATGCGCAAGTGTTCCTCGTCGACGAACCGCTGTCCGCGCTCGACCCCACGCTCGCCTTGCAAACGATCCACGTGCTGCAAGCGGAAGCGACGGCGCGCAACGCCACCCTGATCTGCAGCCTGCACCAGGTGGAAATCGCCCGCGCCTGCTTTACGCGCATCGTCGCCTTGCGCGACGGCAAGATCGTCTTCGACTTGCCCGGCGCCCAGGTCAACGACGCCATGATCGCCGAACTGTACCGCAACAAGGCCGATACGGCGCCGCAGTTCGAGGCCGTGGAAACGCAGCTGGACGCCGCGAGGCCCCTTTGCTGAAATCCGCCAACGCCGCGATGCCGCGCGACCCCGCCTGGCGCGGCCGCCTGACCGGCGCCGCCATCGTGCTGCTCGTGCTGTGGCCGATGCTGGTGCAGGCCGAGTTCAAGCCGTGGATTTTATGGGATGCGCAAAGCCTGGCGGCCACCTGGCAATTCCTTGCCAGCTTCGTGCCGCCCGCCCACTCGCTGGAATTCCTGCAACTGGTGGCCATTTCCAGCTGGGAAACCATCGCCATGGCCACGGCCGGCATGGCGCTGGCCATGCTGGGCGCCATCCCCCTGACCTTGCTGGTGACGGAGCGCCTGTCGATTTCGCGCCTCGGCTCCGGCCGGGTGGCGCCCCTGGCCACCGCCCTGCGCCACGCGGTCCGCGCCTTGCTGGTGCTGCTGCGCAGCGTGCCGGAACTGGTC
This sequence comes from Janthinobacterium sp. SUN176, assembly GCF_030587335.1. NCBI lineage: Bacteria > Pseudomonadati > Pseudomonadota > Betaproteobacteria > Burkholderiales > Oxalobacteraceae > Janthinobacterium > Janthinobacterium sp. SUN176. The sequence goes on from NZ_JAPWIA010000001.1 coordinate 1,632,929, forward strand.
TGGGCCTTGTTGTTGGTGCGTATCGTGGGACTGGGGCCGACGGCGGGCGTGATCGCCATCGCGCTCACCTATTGCGGCATGCTGGGCAAGGTCTACGCGGAAATCCTCGAATCGTCGGATGCGTCCGCCTGCAACGCGCTATTGCACAACGGCAGCGGCCGCCTGAAAGCCTTGCTGTACGGCGCCCTGCCCGAATCGGCCGCCGAACTGGTGTCGTACACGATTTACCGCTGGGAATGCGCGATCCGCGGCTCCGTCGTCATGGGCTTTGTCGGCGCGGGCGGCCTGGGCCAGCGCATGGATGAATCGATGAAGATGATGGCGGGCAGCGAACTGGCCACCATGTTGATGGTTTTCGTGCTGCTGGTGGCGGGCGCCGACGCCGTCTCCGCCATGCTGCGCCGGAGGCTGGCATGAAGAACGACACGTCCATGCTGCCTGCATTGCCTCCTCCTGCGCCTGTGCGCTGGTCCACCTGGGCCTTGCTGGCCGGTTTGTTGCTGCTGGTCATCGCCAGCTTCGCCACCTTGCCCCTGAAATGGGGCGAGTTCTTCAGCGCGGACGCCGTGCGCACGAGCGCCGACTTCCTGCACGGCTTCGCCCCGCCCGAGCTGGCCAGCCCCTTCCTGATGAAAGTCGGCGTGGCCACGTTCGAGACCCTGGCCATGTCGGCCATCGGCACGGTCATCGCGGCCGTATTTGGCGCGCTGCTGGCCCTCCCCGCCAGCGGGCGTTTTGGCACCGTGGCGCGCAACGCGACGCGCGGCGTGTTGAATGTGCTGCGCTCGATCCCGGAACTGGTCTGGGCGTCGATCTTGCTGATCGCCGCCGGCCTGGGCCCGTTCGCGGGCACCCTGGCGCTGGCGCTGCACACGGTGGGCGTGCTGGGCCGCTTGTTTGCCGACGCCTTCGAGAATTGCCCGCCCTTGCCGGCGGCGACCTTGCGCATCAACGGCGCGCGCCCCGCCGTGGCCTTCCTGTACGCGACCTTGCCGCAATGCAGCCCGCAAATGATGTCCTATACCCTGTACCGCTGGGAAAACAATATCCGCGCCGCCGCCATCCTCGGCGTCGTCGGTGCGGGTGGCCTGGGACAGATGCTGAAATACCATCTGTCGCTGTTCCAGATGCAGAACGCCGCCACCGTCATCGTCGCCATGCTGCTGATGGTGGCCGCCGTCGATGGCCTCAGCTACCTGCTGCGCCGCGCCATGACCCGTTAATTGTCACTTTTCGCAAGGATCGCCCATGTCAGGCTGGTGGACCATTATCTCGACAGAAACGCCGGAACAGCTGGCCGACATGACGAAAATCAACAAGGACGCGTTTCTCGCCACCTGGGAAGCAGGCCTGTTCGGCGCCGACTGGATCGCGCAGCTGTGCACACAAGGCAAGGCGACCCAGCTGTCGTCGAACGGTTTTCCCAACCGCTACACGGCTTCGGCGGACGTCATCGCGCCCCTGCTGCAGGCGGGCATTGCCGAGGCGCAGCATGGGGAATTTCCGCAAGATACGCTGACGGGCTGGCCCGGCAGCATCACCGTGCATCCGGAGCGCATCGCCGCCTGCCAGGCCGGGCAACTGCTGACCATCGAAGTGTGGGACCAGTCATGACACAAGCATTGATCATTCGCAAGGAAACCGCGGCCGACGTCGACGCCATCGACCACCTCACGCGCGACGCCTTTCTGCATGCGGAACACACGGACCATACGGAACAGTTCATCGTCAATGCCTTGCGTGCCGCGAGCGCCCTGAGCGTGTCGCTGGTGGCCGAACTGGAAGGCGCCATCATCGGCCACGTGGCCGCCTCCCCCGTCAGTATCAGCGACGGCACGCCGCGCTGGTATGGGCTGGGTCCCGTTTCCGTTGCCCCTGGCCATCAGCAACAGGGAGTGGGCACCCAGCTCATCAGGCAATTGCTGGACGACTTGCGCCAATTGGGCGCGGCTGGCTGCGTGGTGCTGGGCGATCCACGGTATTACGGGCGTTTCGGCTTCCGCGCGGACGCTGCCTTGACCCTGCCGGGCGTGCCGGCGGAGTATTTCCAGACACTGCATCTGGCGGGGTCCTTACCAACAGGCAACGTGACCTACCACCGCGCGTTTGAGGCCAACAGCTAGGCAAAGTCTTACGCGCATACAACACTGCAGCATGCACGGGCACCGGCAAGGCATTGATGCTGTTAATATTGCCAAATACTTAAATGACTGGCGCCATCCATGGATGCGCGCCACGCCATTCAAGCATGACGGACGTCTTTCCCGCCTATGCGGGCCACCTTTGAATGGAATTGCCGGCACCATGAAAAAAATATTTTTTGGTATTACCACCGCCTGCTGCGCGCTGTTCACCAACGCCAGCGCCGCGCCTGTCGAAGACTTTATCGGCACCTGGAAACTGGAACGCACCACCGTCCCGAACTATGTCGTCATCAAGCAGGAAGGCGAGCGGCTCGTGGCGCTGCGCTATGCGCGCAATGTCCTCACCAACAAGATCGTCGAACGGCGCTTTCCCGCCAGCTATGCGAACGGCGACATCACCATCGCTGCGGGCGAGACAGTCATCCAGGCGCGCAGCGTGAACGACGTGGCTACCGTCACGATGCTGGCGGAAGCGTACAAGAAGATTTCCTCGTCCACGGCCGTGCCCACCAGTGAAGAAATGTCACAGATTTGAACCACATCGTCATCCGCCCCACCAGCGCCGCCGATTGGCCGGCGCTGAAGTCCACGCGCCTGGCCGCCCTGCTCGACGCCCCCACGGCCTTTGGCGCCAGCCACGCCAGCGCGGCCGCTTTTTCGGACGCCGACTGGCAACAGCGCGCCGTCAGCACGCCGCAGCGCACGTTTTTCCTTGCCTTTGACGCAGAACAACCCGTCGGCCTGGCCGCGCAAGTGGTGGCCGGCAATGGCGAATGCCATCTGATCGCCATGTGGGTACATTCCGAATATCGCGGCCTGACCGTGGCGCAAGACCTGGTCGAGGCCGTGAAACGATGCGCCGTCGGCAATGGCCACGCGCGGCTGGTACTCGACGTCGCGCCGGAAAATGCGCGCGCGGCCGCGTTTTACCGGAAACAGGGCTTTGTCTTTTTACCGGAATGGGAAGCGCTGGAAAGCCATCCCCATATCCGCGTGCAGAAAATGGAATGGCTGGCGGTGGCATGAGTTCGATCACTGCGCGTAGCTGCCATTCTTGCGTCCCCACGAGGATGAATCGTGTTTGACTGGATTTTTGACGGCATCGTCTGGATCGTTCGTCTGCTGATCTATAACCTGTTAGGAACGGTCATTGAAAAGCTGTTCTATTGGCCGGGCTGGGCAATACTACGGCTACTCACGCTGGGCCACTACCCGCCGGCGAGAGCGTTGCCGCATAATCGCTTTGCCGTCGCCCTGTTTGCTGCGGTAGTCATCGCTTCCGGCCTGTTGATGGCATTGACGTAAATACAGTGTTTTAGCGAGTAAATCATTCATGGCAGATACGCGCATCGACGCGGCATCGGCACAACGTTGCTTTCTTTCCCCAATGCCGCTAAAAAAACAGCTGATTCAAGCATTCCATTGCTCCAGATTGACACTCTGTCCTAAAAATCCCCATTCATCGCCATTCTTTTCTACACTCATGTTTCCTTGAATGGGCAGGAAAAACAGACTGCTCTGACTTGATAAACAATGACGTGAGAGGCAAATGAACAGGATGAATATGCGTGCAATCGCCGGACTTCTGCTGTGTGCATGCGGCGCCGCCGTCCACGCCCAGGCCGATGTGGAACAAGCCGTGGCGACGGCCGTGGAACAGGTCGTGGAACAAACTGAACCCGCTGCGGCGGCGTCCGTCAATGTCAAAGGCATCCGGGATCCGGATTGGAAACCCTACAGCGCCATGCTCAAGGGGGTGAAACGCTTCGAGGAAAAACACGGTCTGGCGCCTGGCGCCGAATTGCGCTTCATCCTGGAGCCGCGCCATGCCGATGTCGACATGCACGCCATCGCGCTGCGGCTGGAAAGCGACGAGGCGGGTATGGCGATACCGCTGGGTGAGCGCAATATCTTCAGCCTGCCCGTCGAACAGGGTCCGCTGTATGAGAAGGCCGAGCTGACCGTGAACCGCAAGGCGGGGTCGGTCAGGTGGATACCCTACGTCAGGAGCGCGACCACCAGCGACACGCTGCGCCGCCTGGGCGACCTGCGGCTGGCGTGCGAAGTCCATTGGGCCATCGACAAGGAAACCTTGCCGTTTGCGATGCGTACCACGATGAGCGCATTGGGCGGGCCCTGCAATTTCGTGTCGCAAAAGGGCACCTACAGCTTTTCCGAACCACGGCGCATCGCGGCGGCAACGATCAGTTTTAATGGAAAGAGTGCACCCGTGCCCTTCAGCGGAACGTCGTTCACGCCGCCGCTGCGGGAACAGGACTGGAGCGACGACAGTATGATCGAATTAACATTCGAAAACAATTAGCCTGCACGACATCCGCGGTACGACGCATTGCCTGCCGCGTATTTCACTGATCCTGCCGCTGGAGTCCTTGAGGCAAAGCGCGGCAGCACTTCTGCACAGCCTGCCCGTGTCCCCATCCCGGGCACGGCGCAAGCTTGCCGCGATAAAGAATTCCACGGAAATCCTTGTGACATGCTGACAAACACCAGTGGATGCGACACCGGCGCATGCCGCGCATGGGAATCGGAAATAACAGGCAGTTAACGGAATCTGGTTAGATATTTGTCAACATCAAGGCTGCAGCAACTGCAAGAATTAACATTCGGCGCAGCGCCATCCAAGGCTACAACTGGCTTTCTTGACAAGGATTAATCGTACTTCTTTACTGCTGTCGTTATTTTACTTCTGGAGCACTCCCATGGAAGCATCCAGCAACGAACGTGATTCCAGCCAGAGGGAAGTGGATTTTAATGTCCAGATGGAACTGTACATCAAGCGGAAATTAAGACTCCTTGCTGCGCAAATTGGCATATTGACTTTTTTCCTTGGAACGCTGGGCGTCATGGGTATTGGGTACAAGGACATCATTTTCACGCCGCTCATAAAATATATCTATCCACCATCCGTGATACGTGAAGAATTGCTGAAATTAAGTGCCGATGCAAATAGCAAAGAATCGACAGCGTTGAAAACCAATGTGCTGGATTTCCTGCATGACCATGTGGACTCCGGCTATACCAAGGTAATGATTCTGCCGGCGCGGGGAAAATTCAATGACAACAATATTCCTTTCTATTCGACTCCTGAACAGGAAGTTGAACTGACCATCTACGTCGATACGGAACAACTCGACTTCCGTTATGTGGCGACCGTGGACCAGAAACCAATCGATGACGATGGAGGTTCTGACCATTCCATTCCTATGAGTCGCCCCGTCCTGAATATCTCGCTAGCCCAAAAGCTCAATTTCGACCAGTTTTCCAAAAATAAAAGATTACCCAACCTGCACCTTCTATCGATCAGCCCGACCGATGTGCAAAAAAAGGATGTCATCATTACGTGCGTCATTATCGTGAGAAATAAAAAAATGAGGCAACAATAAATGTCCCATTTCAAAACCCAACTCGTTTACCTGTGCATCTCGCTACTGGCGAGCATTGCAATGCCATCGGCGAATGCAGGCAGCCCATTACAGTACAAAAAAGTTATCCCCGGCATAGAGACCAGCGATGCCACCTTTGCGGCAAACAAGGACATCGTCAATTCCGTGGCTCTTCACATTATCCGCATCAATCCCGCGCTGGTGCGCATATCGGTCGTTGACGTGCGCTTCTTGTCCAATCCGCATGACAGGAATTCCATGCAAATCGCCTTCAGCCTGCGCGAGGTAATGCGCCTCATTGCCCCTGTTGCGGCAATTAACGGCGGCTACACGCGCTCCCTCATCAAGCCGATACCGACGGGCCTGATTTTGTCCGAAGGCAAACACACGTCGACCATCATCAACAATTCAACAAAAATCAGGGGCGTTATCTGTATTGGCCGCGATGGACGCGTCACCATCGATGAAATCAGCGCCATCGATACGGCCGACTGCCTGTCTGCCATTCAGTCCGGTCCAATAGTCATTGAAAAAAATGGCGAGAACGGCATTCGCAAGTCGCAGCAATCGGTCAAGGCCATGCGCTCGCTGGTTGGCATCGATCAAAAGGGATGGGTGTACCTGATACAGACGACGAGCGCTTCACTGTTTGACCTGGCGGAAATACTTCGCCCCGGCGGCGCCCTGGACACTGGCCTGACTGCCGCCCTCAATCTTGACGGAGACGTCGATTCCGGCATGGTGATCAAAGAAGAAAACGGTACTCGCATTTTTGGCAACGTCGACGCTGTCATTCCCAGCGCCCTGGTCATCCATGCGCTCCCGTATCGGGGCAAGCGCCTGAAATAGGCTGAACGTTGTGGCAGGCGCGGCCAGCCGGGAAAGCCCTTATTTCACCCGCTGCTTTTCCAGCTTGCGCGCCAGGGTACGCCGGTGCATGCCCAGCCTTCTCGCCGTTTCCGAGATATTGAAATCCGTCTCGGCCAGCATTTCGTGGATGCGTTCCCATTCCAGGGTCTTGATGTTGGTGGCGCGGTTCGTCAGTTCGATGTCCGCGTTGCCGGCCACGTGGCCGAAGGCCGCTTCGATGTCGTCCGTGTTCGACGGTTTCGCCAGGTACTGGCAGGCGCCCAGCTTGATGGCTTCCACGGCCGTGCCGATGCTGGCGTAACCGGTGAGCACGACGATCAGCATCTCCGGGTCGTGCTGGTGCAGCATCTGCACGCAAGCCAGGCCGGAGGTATTGCCATTGAGTTTTAAATCGACGACGGCGTAGTCGGGGCAATGCTGTTCCAGCAAGGCGCTCGCTTCATCGAAATTGGTGGCCAGGATGACCTGGTAGCCGCGCCGTTCGAACGAGCGGCCCAGGGTGCGGGCAAACGCGGCGTCGTCTTCCACGATCAGTAACAGACGGTCATCCTGCATGGTGGTCGCTTTCTCTTTCCAGTTTGATGGCCGCCAGCGGCAAGGCCAGGTGCACCACCGCCCCGCCCTGCACCCTGTTGCGCGCCGTCACCGTACCGCCTAAAGTACGCGCGACATTCACCACCAGGAACAGGCCGAGGCCGCCGCCGGGCTTGCCCTTGCTGCTTTGATACGGTTTGCCCAGGTGCGTCAGCATCGACGGCTCGAAGCCGGGGCCCGCATCGGTGATGACCAGATGCAAGGCATCCGCTTCGCGCGTCGCTTCGAAGCGCAGCCAGTCGGGCGACGCTTCCAGTGCATTGTCGAGCACATTGCAGATGGTTTGTTTCAGGGTCGAATCGAAGACGACGGGTACGTCGTGCTCGATGCGGTTATCGTACTCGAAATCCTGGATCGGGCGGCTGGTGCGCCACTCGTCGACCAGGTCGTTGAGGAAGGTGTTGATCGTCGTTTTCACGGACGATTCGCCGCGCGCCTCGCCCGCAGACAGCAAGATGCCGCTGACGATGCTCTTGCAGCGCTGCAACTGCGCCTGCATTTCCGTGATTTCTTCCAGCAATTCGCTGTTCTTGCTCAATTCCGGCATGCGGCGCCAGTCGCCGAGGATCACGGACAGGGTTGCCAGCGGCGTGCCCAGCTCGTGCGCGGCGCCCGAAGCCAGCAAGCCCATGCGGATGATGTGCTCTTCTTCCGCCGCGCGCTGGCGCAAATCCGCCACCTTGGCGTCGCCGGCGCGCTGATTGCGGTTGATGCGCGTAATAAACACCACCAGCAAGGCGGCGTTCAGGATGAAACAGATCAGCAAGCCTTGCACATACAGGCTGGAAAAGCCCCGCTCCGGGTCGATCGGCAGGATCAAGGGGCCGGGCAGCAAGGCCAGGCCCGCCAGGCACAAGCTGGTGATGGCCACCATGATCCAGGTCGACCACACTTCCAGCAGGACGGCGCTGAGGATGACTTGCAACAAGTACAGGAAGGCAAACGGGTTGCTGATGCCGCCGCTCAGGTAAAGCTGGGCCGTCAGCACGGTGACGTCGACCAGCAGAGCGAGGAACAGGGCCGTGTTGGACACGGGCTGGCGTTCGTGCCAGCGCAGCAGGCTGGCTAAATTAAAAGCGATGAGGCAGGACAGCACTTCGAGCATGTAGGGCACGGGCAAGGCGATGCCCAGTCCCACGCCCACGCCGAAGATCGTGCTGATCTGGCCGATCACGGCCAGCCAGCGCAGCTGGATCAGCAGCTTCATGTTCTGGTGGCCGGCCGGATGTTCCATCTCGGCCGCCACCGCACCGCGTTCTAGCACCTCGCGGTTGGGCAGGATCTCAATCCTGCCCGGCATGGTCGCTTTCTTGTGATAGATCAAGACCTGCTTTGCGCGCGCGGCGACGTTTGTCTTCGCGCACGATCCACCAGCTGATACCGGCTACCATCAAGGCCAGGGTGAACCACGTCAAGGCGTACACGAGGTGGCTGTTGTGGAAGGAAATCACGGTCAGCCCGCCGACGGGGGCGTCCGCAGCCGTTTCCGACTTTGCCTTCGCATCGACGAAGTATGGCGCCACGTTGCTCAGCATGTGCGAGGCGCCGATGGCGGCCACGTCGCGCGAATACCAGTGCTGCGTGGCAGGACTGTTTTCGCGCAGGAAACCGCCGCCCGTCTCGCTGACGCGCAGCAAGCCCTCGACCTCGACAATGCCGGCCGGCGTGCTGGCGGCGATGCCTTCGCGTTTCGGCACGAAGCCGCGGTTGATCAGCACGGTGCTGCCATCGGCCAGGCGCAAGGGCGTCACCAGCCAGTAACCGCTGCCCAGTGCCGTCGTTGCTTGCACCAGGGTATTGAAAATGGGGAGATACGTACCGGAGAGTCGCACATGGCGGTATTCATCCGTTTGCTGCGTGACACTGGCCCAGGCTGCGGGTCCAGGTGCGTCCGTTGCGGGCGCATGTACGCGTTGTTCGACGCGCTCGATCAGGTCAAGCTTCCAGAACAGGCGCTTGACTTGCCAGGTGCCCAGGGCACAGAAACCGGCAAATAAGATCCCCGCCAGCAAGGCCAGTGCAATTTTTGAATAATGCACAGCCATGCCGCGTGGGCCTGGCGCGGCATCTTGCGATGCGGCGCCAGGGGCGCGCCCGGTGTTGCTTGGGCGCGTATTACTCATCATGGAGCCGTTTTCGTATGCATGTACTCAGGCATCAGATCCGGCATCATGTTGTGGTTCATGTGGTACATGACCCACAGGGAACCGGCCATGGCAATGCCCACGATCATGATCGTGAAGATCAGCGCCATCATGTTCCAGCCGCCTTCGGACTTGGTGTTCATGTGCAGGAAGTACACCATGTGTACCACGACTTGAACGGCCGCGAACGCCAGCAGGACCAGGCCCATGGTGCCCGAGTTGGTGATGGCTTTCGTCATCACCAGCCAGAACGGAATGGCCGTCAGGATCACCGACAGGATGAAGCCGATGGTATAGCTTTTCAGGCTGCCATGATCGTGATCGTCATGGTGGTGGCTATCGCCGTGTGTGTGGTGGTCGCTCATGGCAGCACTCCCATCAGGTAGACAAAGGTGAAGACGCCGATCCAGATGACGTCCAGGAAATGCCAGAACAGCGACAGGCACATCATGCGACGGCCGTTTTCCGGGGTCAGACCATGCTTGTTCAACTGGAACATCAAAGTCACGAGCCAGATCACGCCGAACGTCACGTGCAAGCCGTGGGTACCGACCAGGGCGAAGAACGACGACAGGAACGCGCTGCGTTGCGGACCGGCGCCTTCGTGGATCAGATGAATGAATTCATACATTTCCAGCGACAGGAAGGCCAGGCCGAACAGGCCCGTGATACCCAGCCAGACCAGGGTGCTGCGCAATTGCTTGCGCTGCATGGTCAGCATGGCGAAGCCGTAGGTGATCGACGACAACAGCAGCATGGCCGTGTTGACGGCCACCAGCGGCAGGTCGAACAGCGCGGCGCCCGTCGGGCCGTCCGCGTAGCTGCGGCCGACCACGGCGTACGTGGCGAACAGACAGGCGAAGATCAGGCAATCGCTCATCAGGTAGAGCCAGAAACCCAGCAAGCTGCCGTTTTCCGGGTGGTGCTCGCGCACAAAGTAGCTGCGCGTGCTTGGTGCGGCGCCAGCGGCGCCGGTGTTATGGGCGATGGTATCAGACATGGCTGCTCAGCAATTTAGTATAAGCGTCTTCGGTACGGACCACTTCTTCCGCAGGAATGTAGTAATCGCGCTTGTAGTTAAAGGTATGGACGATGATGGTGACCATCATGATCACGAAGCCAACGCTGGCGACGAGCCACATTTGCCAGATCAGGCCAAAACCGACCAGTGCGGACAGTGCGGCGATCACGAAACCAGCCCAGGTGTTCTTCGGCATGTGGATCTTCGTGAAACCGGACGTCGGACGCTGGTAACCGTGTTTCTTCATGTCAGTCCATGCATCGAGTTCATGCACTTGTGGTGTGAAGGCGAAATTATAGTCTGGCGGTGGCGACGACGTCGACCATTCCAGCGTACGGCCGCCCCATGGGTCGCCGGTCACGTCGCGCAGGGCGTGACGGTTGCGGTAGCTGACGAAGAACTGGATCAGCATGGACGCGATGCCCAGTGCGATCGAGACGGCGCCAAACCAGGCGATGATGGTCCAGATTTGCAGCGATGGATCTTCAAAGTGGTTGACACGACGGGTCACGCCCATCAGGCCCAGCACGTACAGCGGCATGAAGGCCAGGTAGAAGCCGACGAACCAGAACCAGAACGAGCACTTGCCCCAGAACGCGTCGAGCTTGTAACCGAAGGCTTTCGGATACCAGTAGTTAATCGCAGCGAATACACCGAAGACCACGCCGCCGATAATCACGTTATGGAAGTGGGCGATCAGGAACAGGCTGTTGTGCAGCACGAAGTCCGCTGGAGGTACGGCCAGCAATACGCCGGTCATGCCGCCGATGGTGAAGGTGACCATGAAGCCGATCGTCCACAGCATAGGCAGTTCGAAGCGGATACGGCCGCGGTACATGGTAAACAGCCAGTTGAAGATCTTCGCGCCCGTCGGGATCGAGATGATCATCGTCGTGATGCCGAAGAAGGAGTTGACGCTGGCGCCCGAACCCATGGTGAAGAAGTGATGCAGCCATACCAGGTACGACAGGATCATGATGACGCAGGTGGCGTACACCATCGAAGCGTAGCCGAACAGGCGCTTGCTGCTGAAGGTGGCAACGACTTCCGAGAACACGCCGAACAGCGGCAGGATCAGGATGTAGACCTCTGGGTGACCCCAGATCCAGATCAGGTTGACGTACATCATGGCGTTGCCGCCCAGTTCCGTCGTGAAGAAGTTAAAGCCTGCAACGCGGTCCAGCGACAGCATGGCCAATACAGCCGTCAGCACCGGGAAGGCGGCGACGATCAGGATGTTGGTGCACAGTGCGGTCCAGGTGAAGACCGGCATTTTCATCCAGGTCATGCCTGGTGCGCGCATCTTGACGATGGTGGCGATCAGGTTGACGCCGGACAATAGCGTCCCGACCCCGGCAATCTGCAAGGACCATATGTAATAGTCTACCCCCACGTCCGGACTGCCGACGATGCCCGACAGCGGTGGATACGCCAGCCAGCCCGTGCGGGCGAATTCGCCGACGAACAGCGAAGCCATGACCAGGGCGGCGCCCATGGTGGTCATCCAGAAGCTGAAGTTGTTAAGGAAAGGGAAAGCCACGTCGCGCGCGCCGATTTGCAGCGGCACCACGTAGTTCATCAGACCCGTCACGAAAGGCATCGCGACGAAGAAGATCATGATCACGCCGTGGGCGGTGAAGATCTGGTCGTAGTGATGCGGTGGCAGGAAGCCGGCATTGTCGCCAAAGGCGATCGCCTGCTGGGTGCGCATCATGAGCGCGTCGGCAAAGCCGCGCAGCAGCATGACCAGGCCCAGGATCATGTACATGATACCGATTTTTTTATGGTCGATACTGGTAATCCAGTCGCGCCACAGGGTACCCCAGACGCGGAAATACGTCAGTGCCGCAACGAGTGCGATACCGCCCAGGGCGACCATTGCAAAGGTCGCCAGCAGGATAGGTTCGTGAAATGGAATTGCATCCCAAGTCAGACGGCCGAATATAAGCTTCGTCAGATCAATATGGTCTAGCATTGTTACTCTCAGAGAAAAAAGGGAGGCGCCAGGCAAGCGGCGCCAGTATCTGCAGCGCAATGCGCTGCGGGATTCATGCAGTCGTTACTTGGCTTGAACGCCCTTTTCAACTACTGCATCGCTAGCGACTACTGCCGTTACGGCCGCTACCGGGCTATTTGCCATCGTCAATTTGTATGGCTCGACCGGCGTCACGCACAGAGCGTCGGAAACGATGGTGCGGTTCAGAATTGCCTTGTACAGATCGCTAGGTACGGCGCTGTAGCGGCGGACCGGGTCGCGTTCGCTAGGCTGGGCCAGCGACAGGTAGTCGTCGCGGTTCAGCGCGCCGCCACCGGCACGTGCCGATTCCACCCATTTGTCGAAGTCCGCATCATTCACGCCGTGGAACTTGAAGCGCATGCCCGAGAAACCGGCACCGCTGTAGTTGGCGGAAAAGCCCTTGTAGACGCCAGGCTTGTTGATGACGGCATTCAACTGCGTTTCCATGCCAGGCATGGCGTAGATCTGACCTGCCAGTGCGGGGATGAAGAACGAGTTCATGACGGACGACGCGGTGATCTTGAAGCGGATCGGACGATCGACTGGCGCGTACAGTTCATTCACGGAAGCGATGCCTTGTTCCGGGTAGATGAACAGCCATTTCCAGTCCAGCGCCACGACTTCGACGATCATCGGCTTGTGGCTGGCAGGAATCGGACGGTTGGCGTCGATACGGCTCAGCGGACGATAAGGATCGAGGGTGTGGGTGCTGATCCAGGTCAGCAGGCCCAGCACGATGATGATCAGCAGGGGCGCGCCCCAGATGATCAGCTCGAGGCGAGTCGAGTGGTCCCAGTCCGGCTCGTATTTGGCCGCGGTGTTGTTTTTTCTATAGCGCCATGCGAAAAGCAGGGTCAGGGCGATTACCGGAACGATAATCAACAGCATCAGCAATGTCGAGATGACAATCAGATTGCCTTGCTGAACTGCGATGTCTCCGGACGGATTCAGTACCACCGTATTGCAACCAGCCAACAATGCGAGAGGTAAAAGAAGCAGTCCGCGACGAACTTTTAATGAAAACATACAGGAAAGTCCAGTACAGGGGATGAAGATATGGTACTGTATTCTCACTGGAGCGCGTTGGCAATTGGACGTTTTGTCCTACCCCTTGCTCGGATTTTCACTCGGTAGTTGCGGAGTTTTCCTACAGCTATCTATTGAATAGTCCTACTCCGGGCGTGAGACACCCGGGGTATGTTACGCGTTGGCCGAACTCGAAACTATATTGGAGACGATCATCATGTCCAGCACGCGCATACACAGCGGGGATGTACCCGCCGACTTTTCCCCTCACTCCCTGCGCGACGCAAGCGGGGCCGGCACGGTCGAATCGCATATCGACCCCGGTGAGATCGCCGTCGGCGTGATCATCGGCCGCGCTTCCGAATACTTTGACTTCTTTGTCTACGCCATCGCTTCGGTGCTGGTGTTTCCGCGCGTCTTCTTCCCGTTTGAAGAGCGCCTGGAAGGGACTTTATATGCGTTCCTGATTTTCTCGTTCGCCTTCATCGCCCGCCCGTTCGGCACCGTGATCTTCATGGAGATCCAGCGCCGCATGGGGCGCAGCGCCAAGCTGACCTTCGCTCTCTTCCTGCTGGGCGTGTCGACGGCCGGCATCGCTTTCCTGCCCACGTATTCCCACCTGGGTTTTGCCGCCATCATCTGGCTGTCCGTGCTGCGCATCGGCCAGGGCGTGGCGCTGGGCGGTTCGTGGGATGGCTTGCCGTCGCTGCTGGCCCTGAACGCGCCGGAAAACAAGCGGGGATGGTACGCCATGCTGGGCCAGCTGGGCGCGCCCGCCGGCTTCCTGATCGCCGCCGGCCTGTTCTGGTTCATGCTGACCACCCTGACGGATGAAGATTTCCTCGACTGGGGCTGGCGTTATCCTTTCTATGTGGCCTTCGCCATCAACGTGGTCGCCCTGTTTGCCCGTCTGCGCCTGGTGTCGACGAATGAATATGCGCGCCTGCTCGACGAACGCGAACTGCAGCCCGTGAGCGTATTTGAAATGAGCCGCGGCCAGGGCCGCAACGTGCTGATCGGCGCCCTCGCCGCGCTGGCCAGCTACGCGCTGTTCCACCTGGTGACCGTGTTCCCGCTGTCGTGGATTTCCGTCTACCAGACGCGTTCCGCGCCGGACTTCCTGCAAATCCAGATGCTGGGCGCCGTGCTGGCCGCCGTCGGCGTGGTGATTTCCGGCTTGCTGGCCGATAAAGTGGGCCGCCGCACCACCCTGGGCGTGCTGGCCGTGCTGATCGCCATCTTCAGCGCCTTCGTGCCGACCCTGATGGGTGGCGGCAATACGGGCCAGGACGTGTTCATCCTCGTTGGCTTCAGCCTGCTGGGCTTGTCCTATGGCCAGGCAGCCGGCGCCGTGACGGCCAACTTCCCTGCCCGCTTCCGCTATACGGGCGCGGCCCTGACGTCCGACCTGGCCTGGCTGGTCGGCGCCGGCTTCGCTCCGCTGGTGGCGCTGGGCCTGTCAGCCAACTTCGGCCTTGCCTACGTCAGCTTCTACCTGCTGTCGGGCGCCGTCGCCTCGCTGGCCGCCCTGAGCCTGAACCGGGCACTGGAAATCCGCGACTGACATATATATAGTGTGCAGTACGCACAGCACTGAAAAACGCCGGCTCCGTCCGGCGTTTTTTTCATCCCCGCGCCAGCTTGACGCCACGCTTCCTGGTCACGCTCACTGTATCGCCAGCTGCCGCCCGCCCGTGCCTTCCTTCTTCGGCAAGTCCAGCAGCAGCACGCCATTTTCATAGCGGGCCTGCGCACCGACCTCGTCCACCTCATGCTGCAGCACGAAGCTGCGGTATTGCTGGCCATACTCGCGTTCGCTGCGCACGACCTTGCCGCCGCCGTCGCGCGTCACCCTTTCATTCTTGAGTTCGGCGCTGATGGAGACGCGGTTGCCATCGATGGACACCTGGATATCGTCTTTATTCACGCCTGGAATGTCCGCCTGCAACAGATAGGCTTGTTCGGTTTCGGCAATGTCGACACGCATGCGCCCATTGCCCACGTCGCGCACATGCAAGGCGGGCGCGAAAAAGTCGCGCATGAATTCTTCCATGTCGCTGAAGGGGTCGAAACGTCCCAGCGGGTGCTGCGGATCGCGGTGGATCAAATGATTGGCCATGATGTCCTCCTGCATGGGCTGGCTTGCACACGGCGGCCGCCTGCAAGGACGCCGCCACCTCCTGCATCTTAGGATGACAACAGCCAATCTCTTTGATCTGCCTCAATCGTGGCCAGCTTGATTTTCCCGCCACTTTGATCTGTGCGTTGCCTCGCCTTGCACAGGCGTGCGAGTCGGCAATTGGGCGCAAGACTGTTATGCTAGCGCACGCCATACTTGACCACCAGAAAACTTGCATTTCAATTAAAATTGATTCTTTCGCGACAGCCTTACACGGACATGATGAATACCAAGACACCGATCGATTCCTTCAGCTTTCGCCGCATCCTCGCCCGCAACGTCACCTTGCCGCTGGTCATCGGGGTCATCACGGCCCTCGTGTTTGTCGCCCTGATCGCCTACCTGCTGTCGGCCCTGCGCTCGGTCGAGCATTCCGAACGGGTGATCGGCAATGCGAACGAAGTCATGAAATTGTCCGTCGACCTGGAAACGGGCATGCGCGGCTACTTGCTGACGGGCGACGAAACGTTTTTGGCGCCGTATAAATCAGGCAAGGCAAAGATCGCCGTCGAAATGAACACGCTGCTGGAACTGGTGTCCGACAGTCCCATCCAGGTCGACCGGCTGCGCCGCATCCGCGCGCTGCAAGGCCAGTGGCTCGATTATGCCGAAGGCGTGATCGCCCAGCGCCGCAGCAACCAGGAATTCCTCGCGCGCGTGCGCCAGGGCGAAGGCAAGCTGGAATTTGACGAAATCCGCCGCGAATTCCTCGCCTTCCTGTCCATGGAGCAGCGCTTGCGCCAGGAACGGGCCGATACGGCCGAAAGCCGCACCATGCTGGCCGTGGTGGTCTTCCTCATCCTCAGCCTGGGATTGTCGGGCTTGCTCGCCTACCTGGGACGGCGCGAACTGCTGCGCCTGTCCGACATCTACAACGATGCGCTCGAGCAGCGCGGCAAGGATAACGACGTGCTGCAAGAGCAGGCGTGGCTGCGCACTGGGCAGACGGAATTGGCGGCCCACACGAGCGGCCAGCTGGGCCTGCCGCAACTGGGACGGCACGTGCTGGACTTCCTGGCCCACCGCCTCGACGTGGCCGTCGCCACCCTGTACGTCGTCGACGAGGATGGCAGCCTGCGCCGCACGGCCGTGTACGGCTTCAGCGACCAGGGCGTCAAGGACAAGCCCGTCTTCAAGCTGGGCGAAGGCCTGGTGGGCGAGACGGCGCGCGAAAAGCGCCTCAAGCATGTGCAGCAAGTACCCGAGAATTACCTGACCGTGACGTCGAGCCTGGGCCACGGCACGCCGCTGGAACTGGTCTTGACGCCCGTCAATAACGAAGGCGTCGTCAACGGCGTCATCGAACTGGGCTTCACGCATCCCGTCAGTGCCCGCGCCAAGGAATGGCTGAGCCTGATTGCCGCGAATGTCGGCACCTCGCTGGAAGCGGCCCTGTACCGCCAGCGCCTGCAAAATGTACTGGAAGAAACCCAGCAATTGAATGAAGAACTGGAAGTGCAGCAGGAAGAATTGCGTACGGCCAATGAGGAGCTGGGCGAGCAGTCGCGCGTGCTGGAACAGTCGCAAGCCCACCTGGAAGAGCAAAAGGCGGCACTGGAACAGTCGAACGAGCAGCTGGCCGTGCAGGCGCTGTCGCTGGACCAGAAAAACATGGCCATCGGCGAAGCCCATGCACAGCTGGAAGCGCGCGCCGAAGAGCTGCAGCGGGCCAGCCGCTATAAATCCGAATTCCTGGCGAACATGTCGCACGAACTGCGCACGCCACTGAATAGCTCGCTCATCCTGTCGAAGCTGCTGTCGGACAATACCAGCGGCAACCTGACGCCGGAGCAAGTGACGTTTGCGCAAACCATTTATTCGGCCGGCAACGATTTGTTGACCCTCATCAACGATATCCTCGACATTTCCAAGGTCGAGGCGGGCAAGCTGGAATTGACGCCGGAAGCCGTGCCCTTCGACGAGCTGCTCAGCAGCATGAAGATGCTGTTCGGCGCCCAGGCGCAGCAAAAGAAACTCGCCTTGGACGTCAAGGTGGCGCCGGACGCCCCGCCATCGTTTGTCAGCGACCGCCAGCGCCTCGAGCAAATCCTGAAAAACCTGCTGTCGAACGCCATCAAGTTTACCGACACGGGCAGCGTGTCCCTGCACGTGAGCACCGCTGCGGCCGGCCAGGTGCGCTTCCAGGTGCAGGATACGGGCATCGGCATCGCCGGCGACCAGCAGCACAAGATTTTCGACGCCTTCCACCAGGCCGACGGCACCACCAGCCGCCGCTACGGCGGCACGGGCCTGGGCCTGTCGATTTCGCGCGACCTGGCAGCCTTGCTCGGTGGCAGCATCGAGCTGGCCAGCACGCCCGGCCAGGGTAGCACGTTCACCCTCGTGCTGCCGGCCGTCATGCCGGAACGCGCGGCGGAAGCGGTCACCGTGCCCGCCGCCGCGCCGCAGCCCCCCGCCAGAATCGCGGCCGCCGCCCCCAAGGCGGCGCCTGCCGCCAAGCCCGTGCCGCTGCCCACCTTCGAGGATGACAGGAATAGCGTGCCCGCAGCCAAGACGGGCCAGCGTTCCGTGCTGGTGATCGAGGATGAGCCGTCGTTTGCCGGCATCCTGTTCGACCTCGCGCATGAAATGCAATACCGCTGCCTGGTGGCGCACGGTGCCGACGAAGGCTTGCGCCTGGCGCAAGAATTCCTGCCCGACGCCATCCTGCTCGACATGGGCTTGCCGGACCGTCCGGGCTTGCTGGTCTTGCAGCAGCTCAAGGAAAACCCGCTGACGCGCCACATTCCCGTGCACATCGTCTCCGGCAACGACCAGATGCAGGAAGCCATGCAACTGGGCGCCATCGGCTACGCCACCAAGCCGCGCACGCGCGAGCAGCTGAAGGAAGTGTTCCGCAAGCTCGAATCGAAGTTCACGCAAAAGATGAAGCGCATCCTGCTGGTCGAGGACGACGAACGCCAGCGCGAAAGCGTGGTGCACCTGATCAGCGACGACGACGTGGAAATCACGGCCGTGGCGCTGGGCGAGCAGGCGCTGGAATTGCTAAAAACACAGATTTTCGACTGCATGATCATCGACCTCAAGCTGCCCGATATCCAGGGCAACGAATTGCTCGAACGCATGGAACATGAAGAGCTGTGCTCGTTCCCGCCCGTCATCGTCTACACGGGCCGCAACCTGAGCCGCGAAGAAGAAGCGGACCTGATGAAGTATTCGCGCTCCATCATCATCAAGGGGGCCCGTTCGCCCGAACGCCTGCTCGACGAAGTCACCCTCTTCCTGCACAAGGTGGAGTCGGAACTGTCGAGCGAGCGCCAGGGCATGCTGCAGCAGGTGCGCAGCCGCGAGCGCGTGTTTGAAGGGCGCAAGATCTTGCTGGTGGACGACGACGTGCGCAATATCTTTGCCCTGACGAATGCGCTGGAACAGAAAGGCGTGGTGGTGGAAATCGGCCGCAACGGCTTCGAAGCCATCAGCAAGCTCAACAGTGTGGACGATATCGACCTCGTGTTGATGGATGTCATGATGCCGGGCATGGATGGCCTGGAAGCGACGCGGCTGATCCGCGCCGATGGTCGCTACAACAAGCTGCCCATCATCGCCATCACGGCCAAGGCCATGAAGAATGACCAGGAAGAATGCCTGCAGGCGGGCGCATCCGATTACCTGGCCAAGCCGATCGACCTGGACCGTTTGTATTCGCTGCTGCGCGTGTGGATGCCGAAGATGGAACGCATGTGATGACGCGCCATGCCCGGGAGCGGCGCTGATGTCCCAGCGCACCACGGACGCGCAACTGCAGGCGCTGATGGAGGCAATCTATCAGCGCTACAGCTATGACTTCCGCGACTACTCTTTACCATCGCAGCGGCGGCGCCTGCATCAGGCGCTCGAACGCCTGCATTGCGCCGACCTGCCCGCCTTGCAGCAGATGGTGCTGGACGATGCCGCCGCCTTCGGCAAGCTGCTGCAGATTTTGACCGTGCCCGTCACGCAAATGTTCCGCGACCCGGCGTTTTTCCGCGCCTTGCGCGAACAGGTGGTGCCCGTGCTGAAAACCTACCCGTCGCCGACCATCTGGGTGGCCGGCTGCTGCACGGGCGAAGAAGCGCTGTCGCTGGCCATCCTGCTGCACGAGGAAGGCTTGCTCGAACGCAGCACGATTTACGCTACGGACATCAATCCGCAAGCGCTGGCCACGGCCGCGCGCGGCGTGTATCCGCTGCACCGGCTCGATGAGTACGGCGCCAACTACCTGGCCGCGGGCGGCCTGGGCCAGCTGGCCGACTACTACACGGCCGAGCACGCCACGGCGCGCTTCCAGCAGCGATTGCTCGACAGGATCAACTTTGCCGACCACAGCCTGTCCACGGACAGTGTTTTTATTGAAACGCAATTGATTTGCTGCCGTAACGTACTGATTTACTTCAACAAAACCTTGCAGGAACGGGCCCTGGGCCTGTTCCACGACTCGCTGTGCCACCGGGGTTTCCTGGGCCTGGGCAGCAAGGAAAGCACGCATTTCACCCGCTTTGCCGCCGAATTCGAGCCATTGCCGGGTCCCGAAAAGCTCTACCGCAAGCGTGCGCCGTCGCACGCCGCTTCCCACTACGCTGGACGGCAAAGCCATGCCAGGAATGAAACATGATGAATGAAACAAGCACCAAACTGCTGATCGTCGACGACTTGCCGGAAAACTTGCGCGCGCTCAATGCGTTGATACGCGAGAGCGACCGCAGCGTCTACCAGGCATCCTCGGGCGAAGAAGCGCTGGCCCTGCTGCTGGAACACGATTTCGCGCTGGCCATCCTCGACGTGCAAATGCCGGAAATGGATGGCTTTGAGCTGGCGCAATTGATGCGCGGCACGGAAAAAACGCGCCACATCCCCATCGTCTTCGTCACGGCGGCCGGCAAGGAAATGAATTTCGCCTTCCAGGGCTATGAAAGCGGCGCCGTCGATTTCCTGCACAAGCCGCTCGACATCAATGCCGTGCAAAGCAAGGTCAACGTCTTCGTTGCCCTGCACCAGCAGCGCAGCGAAACGCGGCGCCAGGTGCAGGCGCTCGAGCACAGCCGCCAGCAGCAGGAAGCGCTGCTGAAGGAATTGCGCGCCACCCAGGCGGAACTGCAGCGTTCGCTACGGCTGCGCGACGAATTCATGTCCATGGTGGCGCACGAGCTGCGCACGCCGCTGAACACGCTGTTCCTGGAAACGCAGATGCGCACCGTCAACCTGGAACGGGGCAACCTGGCCGCCTTCGAACCGGAAAAGCTGGGCAAGATGGTGGCGCGCGACGGGCGGCAAATCCGCAGCATGGTGCGCCTGATCGACGACATGCTCGACGTGTCGCGCATCACCAGCGGCAAGCTGTCGATCCGCCGCGAAGCCGTCGACCTGACCAGCCTGGTGCGCCGCGTGGCGGACGACCTGGGCCCGTATGCGGCGGCCGCCGGCAGCGTGCTCGAAGTGCTGGCCTTCGAACCCATCCAGGGTTACTGGGACGCCTTCCGCGTCGAGCAGATCGTTGTCAACCTGATCAGCAATGCCGTGCGCTACGGCCAGGGCCAGCCCGTGGAAATCAGCCTGGCGCACACGCAGAACAGCGCCGTCATCGAAGTGCGCGACCATGGCATCGGCATCAACGCGCGCGACCAGGAACGCATCTTCGACGCCTTCGAGCGCGTCATCCACCAGGACCGCACGGGCGGCCTGGGCCTGGGCCTGTTCATCACCAAGCAGCTGGTCGACGCGCACGGCGGCGCCATCACCCTGCAAAGCCAGCCCGGCAATGGCGCCCTGTTCAGCGTCACCCTGCCGCTGGCCGGCAGCTGAGGCCCCCATGACCAGCACTCCTGCCACCAGCAGCCAGGCCGGCGCCAGCGGCGTGGCCTTCCTGCTGCAACTGGAACGCCGGCTGCGCCTGCTGCACGACACGGGCGAGATCCTCGCCCTGTCGGCCCAGCTGCTGGGCCAGCGCCTGGGCGCCCAGCAAGTGGCGTGTTTCGATATTGACCAGGTCCTGCAGTGCCCCCCCCTGCAGCATGCGTGGAGCGACGGCCTGGCGCCGGGCGCCGCCGGCGAATATTTCCTCGGCGATTGCGCGGCAGGCCTGTCCGAGGCGCTTGCCGCAGGCCAGGCGCTGGCCGTCAGCGACGTGATGAATGACCCGCGCACGGCCCAGCCCGCCGCGCAAGCCACGTTTGCGCGCCTGGGCATCCGCGCCTTCCTGAACATTCCCATTGCCAAGGATGGCCGGCTGGCTGCCCTGTTCGTCGTGCACAGCCGCGCGGCCCGCCTGTGGCATGCGGACGAGATTGAACTGGCCGTGCAAGTGTCGGAGCGGGTCTGGTCGACCATTTTGCGAGCCCAGGCGGAAGCGCGCCTGCGCGCCCTCAGTGCCAGCATGGAAACACAGGTGGCCGAGCGCACGCGCGAATTCGGCCGCACCTGGAACGTGAGCCCCGACTTGCTGGGCGTGCTCAACCTCGACGGCTATTTCGAACACTCGAACCCCGCCTGGCAAGCCACGCTGGGCTGGTCGACAGAGGAAATCCGCACGACGAAATTCCTCGAACTGATCCATCCCGAAGACTTGCCGCGCACCCATGCGGCCTGGGATGCAGCCAACCAGGGCCAGCCCGCCTTGCGCTTCGAAAACCGCTACCGCCACAAGCTGGGCGGCTGGCACTGGCTGTCGTGGGTGGCCGTGCCCGAAGGCGACAAGGTGTATTGCAGCGCGCGCGACATCACCGTGGAAAAGAAGCTGGAAGCGGACCTGGCCGCGCGCAACAGCGAGCGCGAGCGGCTATGGCGCAGCGCGCAAGACTTGATGGTGGCCATCGATGCCGAAGGCTGCTTTGCCGCCGTCAACCCGGCCGCCGGCGCCATCCTGGGCTGGCTGCCCGAGGAAATGCTGGGCCGCAGCATCTTCGACTTCGTGCTGCCCGAAGATGCCGCCGCCACGCGCCAGGCCTTGCTGCAAGTGGGCAAGGAATCCATGCCCAGCTTTGAAAACCGCTACCGGCACCGCGATGGCGGCCACCGCTGGCTGTCGTGGGTGGCCGCAATCGAAGGCGACCTGGTGTTTGCCACCGGACGCCACGTCACCCTGGAAAAGGAAGCGCAAAACACCTTGCGCCGCATGCAGGAATCGTTGCGCCACAGCGAGATGGCCCTGCTGCAATCGCAAAAGCTCGAAGCGCTGGGCAAGCTGACGGGCGGCGTGGCCCACGACTTCAATAACGTGCTGCAGATTATCTCGGGCAATTTGCAATTGCTGCAGCTGGGCCTGGATAACGACCCGCTGGCCGCCAAGCGCATCGCCAGCGCCTCGGCCGCCGTGGAACGGGGCGCCAAGCTGTCGGCCCAGTTGCTGGCCTTTGCGCGGCGTCAACCGCTAAAACCGCTGGTGACGGACCTGGCGCAGCTGCTGCGCGCGACGGAAGAGCTGCTGCGGCGCGCCACCGGCGAAACCATCGAGACGCGTTTGCTGCTGGCCGACGACTGCTGGCGCGCCCTGGTCGATCCGCACCAGCTGGAAAACGTCATCCTCAACCTGGCCATCAACGCGCGCGACGCCATGGAGGGCCAGGGCCAGCTGACCATCGAACTCAGCAACAGCGTGCTGGGCAGCGACTACGCGGCGCGCCATGCGGACGTGGCGCCCGGCGACTACGTGCAGCTGGCCGTGTCGGACACGGGCACGGGCATTCCCGCAGAACTGCTGGACAAGATTTTCGAGCCGTTCTTCACGACCAAGAAAGAAGGCGAAGGCACGGGCCTGGGTTTGAGCATGGCGTACGGCTTCCTGCGCCAGAGCGGCGGCCACCTGACGGTGGACAGCCTGCCTGGCCATGGCAGCACCTTCCGCATCTATCTGCCGCGCTCGCTCGAAGCGGAAACGGAACTGCCGCTGCAACTGGGCGGCCCCGTGCTGGGCGGCAAGGAAACCATCCTCGTGGTGGAAGACGACGTGCAGGTGCAGACGACGGTGGTGGACATGCTGCGCGGCCTCGGCTATGCCGTGCTGCGCGCCAGCGACGGCGAAAGCGCGCTGGCCATCATCGGCAGCGGCGTGCCCATCGACCTGCTGTTTACGGACGTGGTGATGCCAGGCAAGGTGGCCAGCACGG
Organism: Janthinobacterium sp. SUN176; assembly: GCF_030587335.1. NCBI lineage: Bacteria > Pseudomonadati > Pseudomonadota > Betaproteobacteria > Burkholderiales > Oxalobacteraceae > Janthinobacterium > Janthinobacterium sp. SUN176. Next base: position 1,656,427 of record NZ_JAPWIA010000001.1, read on the forward strand.
CGCTGGCGCGCCAGGCCCGCGTGCTGCTGCCGCAGCTGGCCGTGCTGTTTACCTCGGGCTACACGCAGGACGCCATCATGCAGGGCGGGCGGCTGGAACCGGGCGTGGAATTGTTGAGCAAGCCATACCGGCGCGAAGACCTGGCGCGGCGCATCCGCCACTTGCTGGCGAATGGCCGCCACGTGACAGCCCTGCACCAGTACCGCGCGCAGCTGCCGCCGCAGCCGGCAACAGCGCCGCCGGCAGGCCGCCACATCCTCCTGGTGGAAGACAATGCGGATGCGCGCGCCATGACGGGCGACCTGCTGTCCATGCTGGGACACACGGTGCTGGCCGTGGGCACGGCCGAGGAAGCCTTGCCCCTGCTGGACACGCCGGGGCTGGACCTGCTGCTAACCGATATCAGTTTGCCCCGGATGTCGGGCGCCGAGCTGGCCGAACTGGCGGCGCGCGACCATCCGCGGCTGGAAGTGGTGTTTTCCACGGGCCACGCGCCGGCCAATTCCGGCGTGCTGGACCCGCAAGCGCGCTTCCTGGTGAAACCATTTACCGTCGAGCAATTGCAGCAAGCCTTGCTGCCGACAGGCTAGTAAACGTCGAGCCGGCGCGCCTTCAGTGCGCCGGCCAGCTCTTCCAGGCCAAACGGCTTGCGCAGGAAACGCGCGCTGGCGTCCTGCATCAGGCTGGCGCCCCAATCATGCCCGGAAGCAAATACCACGTCCAGCTGCGGCCAGTGCGCGCGCGCATGGCGCGCCAGTTCCAGGCCGGACATGGTGGGCAGGCTGATGTCCGTCACCAGCACGTCCAGGCCAGGCAAGGCCAGCAGGGGCAAGGCTTCCTCGGCGCTGGACACGCCGTGCACGGTGTGGCCCAGCATATTGAGCATTTCCGTCGTCATTTCGCGCGCATCGTCATTGTCTTCCACCAGCAGGATGCGTCGCCCGGACGGGTCCGGTGCGCCCACCAGGCGGCGGTCGGCCAGCACGTGGCGGATGCGCCGCGCCAGGTCTTCGCGCTGATACGGTTTGCTCAACAATTCAACACCCGGATCGAGCCGCCCGCCCTGCATGATGGCATTGTGCGTATAGCCCGAAGTAAACAAGACGGCCAGTTCCGGCAGCAGCAGCCTCGCCTGCTGCGCCAGTTCCTTGCTGCTGACGGGCCCCGGCATGACGACGTCCGTAAACAGCAGGTCGATGGCCACGCCCGTGCCCAGCAGGGCCAGGGCCGAGGCGCCGTCATCCGCATGCAGCACGTCGTAGCCGAGGCCGCGCAGCATGTCGACCACCGTATGTTGCACCGGGGCATCATCCTCCACCACGAGGATGGTCTCGCTGCCGCCCAGCACGGGGCCCGTCAGGCCCGGCGGCGGCTCGGCCAGTGTTTCCAGCGAACGGGGCAGATAAATCTTGAACGTCGTGCCGGCGCCCGGCGCGCTGTGCACCTTGATGTGGCCCGCGCTCTGGCGGATGAAGCCGTAGGCCATGGACAGGCCCAGGCCCGTGCCCTCGCCTTCGCGCTTGGTGGTGAAGAAGGGCTCGAAAATCTGGTCGATCACGTCGCGCGTCATGCCGTGGCCCGTGTCGGTGATGGTCAGCAGCACGTATTGCCCTTCCAGCACGTCGGCATGCCGGCTGGCGTAGTCCGCATCGAGCGTGACATTGCTCAAGGTAAAAGTGAGGCGCCCGCCCTTGTCCATCGCGTCGCGCGCGTTGATGGCCATGTTCAGCAGCACGTTTTCCATCTGGTTCGGGTCGACCAGGGTATGCCACAAGCCTTCGCTGATGAAGGTTTCCTCGGCAATCGCTTCGCCCAGGGCGCGCCGGATCAGCTCATGCATGCGGCGCAGCAAGCGCCCCAGGTCCGTCACCAGCGGCCGCAAAGGTTGACGCCGCGCAAAGGCCAGCAGTTGCGACGACAGCTTGGCGCCCCGCTCCACGGCCGAGGCTGCCGAAGCGAGGCGCCTGGCCGCCTGCGGATTGTCGGCCACCGTCAGCTTCAGCAACTGCAGATTGCCCGAGATAATCTGCAGCACGTTATTGAAATCGTGGGCCACGCCGCCCGTCAGCTTGCCGATCGATTCCAGCTTCTGTGCCTGCAATAAAGCTTGCTCGCTGCGCACCAGTGCCAGCCGCGCCTCCTTCTCGTCCGTGACGTCGCGGCCGATGGCGTGGATCAGCTTTTGCGCCGGCACGGCCGTCCAGGAAATCCAGCGGTAGCCGCCATCGCGGCGCCGGTAGCGGTTTTCCATGCGCAAGGTGGGCGCGCCGTGGGCCAGGCGCGACAAGTCCTTCAAGGCCGCCATGCGGTCGTCGGGATGCACGAGGCTGATGAAATCCATGCCCAGCGACTCGATTTCCGGCCGGTCGAGGATCTTGCTCCAGGCGGGATTGACGGCGATGATCATGCCGGCCAGGTCCGCCACCAGCATGATATCGGTCGACAGCCGCCACATGCGGTCGCGGTCGGCCGTGCGGTTGGCCATTTCCACTTCCAGCGAGGAATTCAGGTAAGCCATCTTTTCCAGCACGTTCTTCTGTTCCTGCACGTCCGTATTCGTGCCCACCCAGCGCAGCACCGTGCCCGCCTCGTCGAACAGGGGCAAGGCGCGCGCCAGGAACCAGCGGTAGGCGCCGTCGCTGGCGCGGCGCATGCGGAATTCGTGTTCGTAGGCGCTGGCGGTGGCGACGGCCCGCTCCCAGCTTTTTTGCGTGGCCTGCACGTCGTCCGGATGCACGCAGTGGCGAAAACCGCTGGTGACGAGCGACTTCAGCGATTGTCCCGTGTATTCGCAGACCTGCTCGTTGACCCAGTAGGTGGCGCCGCTGCCATGCGCCAGCCAGGCCTGGTTGGGCATGGTGGAAGCGAGCGAACGGAACTGCGCTTCGCTGTCGAGCAAGGCGTTGCGCGCCTGCCAGTGTTCGTCGATATCCTCGCACGAGCCATACCATTTCGCGGGCTGGCCGCGCTCGTCTTGCCGGCAGTAGGCGCGCGAGTGCATCCAGCGGTAGCGGCCGTCTTGCCGGCGCACGCGCATTTCCTGGTCGAAAGGCTGGCCGCTGCCCACGGCTTCGCTCCAGGCCGCCAGGGAATGGGGCACGTCCTCGGGGTGGATGGCGTCCAGCCAGCTGGTACCCAGGCCGCTGCCACCCGTCCATTCGCGCCAGCGCTGCGCCACATAATCGAGCTTGCCGTCGACGTCGGCCGTCCACAGCACTTGCGTGTTCAATTCTATGGCGTAATGAAAATGTTCGCGGCTGTCGTGCAGCGATTGTTCCAGCTGGCCCCGCTCAATGACATGCGCGGCCACGCGCGCGGCCAGCGCCAGCAATTCGGTCTCGGGTTGCGTGGGATGGCATGGCGCCTGGAAAAACAGGCCCAGCACGCCCAGGATATGTCCCTTGGCGCCAAAGACGGGGGCGACCCAGCAGGCGCGGTAGCCGTGCAGCATGGCTTCCTTGCGTCCGGCGCTCCAGTTCACGTCACGCGTGATGTCGCCGCAATACACGGGCGCCCCGGAAAAGGCCGCCGTGCCGAACGGGGATGGCTGGTCGCCGCCGTGGCGCAGGGCCAGGCACAGGTCTTGCGGCAGGCTGGGCGCGGACAAGCCGCAAAAGCGGTCGGCTTCGTCGATGAGCACGAGGCAGGCATGCGCGCCACCCTCGGCCAGGTCTTGCAGCGCCAGCAACAAATGCTCCAATGCATGAGCCAGGTCGGCGCCGGCCGCGATGCTGCCCAGCGCAGTATGCTCGGCGTCCAGCAAGGAAAGAATGTTGTTTGCGTGCACCGTGTCGATAAGGGGAAAACTGATGCCCGAAATATACCATGGGGCACCCCTCTTGCAGGAGGAAAACAGCTCAGCGCTTGATCTCTGCGCCCACGCGGGCCTATGCTAAAGTGTTGCTCTCTTCTCAAGCGAATTCCAGCATGCCTACCTCCTTGCCCTCCTCCCTGATCGCCACCGCCCTGCTCGCCTCCGCCCACGGCGCCGTCGCCGCCCCCATGAGCCTGGACGACTACCTGGCCCTGAACGGCCCCCCGCCTACGGCGCAGATCGCGTATGGCTCCGCGCCGTCGCAATACGCGCAGCTGTTCCGGCCCGAAGGCACGGGACCGTTCCCCGTCGTCGTGCTCGTCCATGGCGGCTGCTGGACGGTGGCCTTCGGCGGCATCAAACAGATGCGCAACGTGGCCGGCGCCCTCGTCGCGCAAGGCATCGCCGTGTGGAACGTCGAGTACCGCCGGGTCGACGAGCCGGGCGGCGGCTACCCAGGCACGTATGAAGACATGCACGCGGCGCTCGACAGCCTGCAGCAGCACGCGCCCCAGTACCAGATCGACACGAGCCGCATCGTCGCCATGGGCCACTCGGCCGGCGGCCAGCTGGTGCAGTGGATCGCAGGCAGGGAAAAGCTGCCCAAGACCAGCCCCCTGTACCGCGACCAGTTCCTGCCAGTGAAAAATATCGTCAGCCTGGGCGGCCTGGCCGACCTGCGCCATGAAAAGGAATTGATCAAGACCAGCTGCGAGCGCGACATCGCCCAGCTGGCAGGCAGCGCCAGCACTGAGCGCCCCGACATCTACAGCGACACCAACGCAGCCGACCTGATGCCCAACGGCAGCCGCACCGTCCTGATCACAGGCGAGCTCGACACCATCTCCCCACCCAGAGTCGCGCACGACTATGCAGCCAGGACCAAGCTGGCCGGCGACCATGCGGAAGTGCTGATTTTGCCTGGCGCCAGTCATTATGACGAGATTGCGGCGACGTCGAATGCTTGGGGGATGATTTTGCCGGTGATTAAACAGATGCTGGCAATGGAGGCGAAATGAAGCGCGCCATCGCCGGCAATCCTATCCGGCCAGTCGCATAGCGCTTGAACAGTCACCAAATTTTTTTGTTTGAATGTATTGGAAAATGCCTTACAATTATTTAAATAAAAACAATATGTATATATCTTTCCCTCCAGCAAAAATAGAATAGAATGGAATAGAATATGCTATCCGGGCGGCCTCAGAATCGAGGATCATATTCCATTTATCCTCAGGCATTAAGTCACCTCGAATTAACAGCTGATACATAGGAGTTGGCCACACCTTGATATAACGGTTCGTAACAGCCCATTTTCCGCCATGCTCACTGAAATAATATAAAAATATGGCAACTACCAAACGTTCACAAAACAAGTGCAAAAAATGCGGGTATACATGGTACCCACGAGGGAAAAGTATTTCACTGAAATGTCCGTCATGCGGAAGTTCCGAGGTGGGATTTACTGGCGGCGGAATAGGTATAATCGCGTTAATCGTTGTTGGGGCTGCAATTTTCAGCGGAAACAAAAAAGAAACAACCACACAAGAGCCTCCAACGCCGCCAGCCTCTACGGAAGTGCTGGCGCCGCTTGAGCGCCAAACTGTCCAGTTAGAGCCGGCTTCAGAACAGGCGGTGGCATCAGAAAGCGCTAGTAACGTTCCTGTCTATTCTGATTCCGAGAAAGCTGATGAAAAGACAGAAACGCCACCTGCCGCCAGCGAATGCGCAACCGACAATAACAATATGCCTGTTGATTGCTCAACTGCTGAATGTGCCAATAGCGCGTCGACGCAGCTCAAGTGCCAATCACAACGTGCACCTAAAAACGAACTGTACTAATTGTCTGGAGATGGGTGAATAGGTTGCATAACCCAGTCGCATCTGCTCTCTTCCCTTCGCTACGCTGCGGACTGATAGCTGTCATACCTCAACGTAAAGCACCCGCTCACAAGATTAGGCCCGCGCCTCAAACCAAGGCTCCCCGGGCCCAGCGAGCCTGAAAAATGACCAGGGCAAGGCGCGCGGGCGAAGACAGTACGCATGTACGGCGAGCCCAAGCAACGCAGCCATGGGCATTTTCTCAGGCCCGCGGCTCTGGCCCGCTCTTCAATAAGCAATAAAAACCTATTGAACACGCGCCAGGTACTGTGCCAGCTGGCCGAAGGTAGCCTTGAACCCCTCCTTCATCGACTCAAACCCCTGCTTGAAAGTCTCATGCTGCTCATCCGTCGCCTTGTGCGGCGTGGACCGCAAGGTCATCGTCGTCTTGCCATTCTCTTCGGTGAGGGTCATGGTATTGAACGACTCCAAAGGCCATGTCGCGCTGACCGGATGCTGCACCGCATTGCCCTGCTTGTCGGCGAATGACAAAATCGACACGATCTTTTCCGGCGCTTCGATCGCCTGGTAGGTGAACTTGCCCCACATCTCATAGCCATTGTCGGCACGCATGCCGTAGTGGAAAATGCCGCCCGGCTGCAAGTCCAGCGCCAGCACGCTCAATTCGAAGCCGACGGGGCCCCACCATTGGGCCAGGCGCTCCGGCTCCACCCACGACTGGAATACCAGTTCGCGTGGCGCGTCGAAAGTTTGCGTGATGACAAAGTCGCTGCTGTCGCGGTGCTGTCCGTCCTGCTTCTGCTCTGCGGTGGTCATGGCGGTCTCCTCAGGGTGATGGTCTGGCACTAATGTACCAGCGGCGCAGATAAACGGGAAGGCCTGTACGCCTGTCAAACCAGCATGCTAAAATATTAGTTAGATACCTAACCATTAGACGACTCACCTTATGACTTCTATCGAAGAGCGCTTTTCCGCCGCCCTCCACAAGACGGCGCGCGGCTGGCGCCATGCCATTGACCGGCGCCTGAAAGACCTGGACCTGGGGCAAGCAAGCTGGATGTGCATCGCCATGATCGCCAAGTCGCCCCAGCCGCCTTCGCAAAGCGAACTGGCCCATCAATTGGGCGTGGAAAACCCCACCATGGTGTCGATGCTGGATCGGCTCGTGAAATCGGGCTTCGTGCAGCGCCAGCCATCGGAAACGGACCGCCGCGTCAAGCTGGTGGTGCTGACCGAGGCGGGCATGCAGGTGTATGACACCGTGCGCAAGGAAGCGGACGGTTTCCGCAAGGAACTGCTGCAGGGCATTGATCCTGATCAATTGCGGGCCGCCACCGAACTGTTGGAAGCGTTACAGGCGGCCACGGAGAAATCCGCATGAGTTCGGCCACAGCCGGCGCCACACCGGCGCTGCCCGCTTCACAGGACCCCAGCCTGAACCGGCGCATGATCACGATTTCGATCATGCTCGCCACCATCATCCAGGCGCTCGACGGCACCATCGCCAACGTCGCCCTGCCCCACATGCAAGGCAGCCTGTCCGCCTCGCAAGACCAGATCACCTGGGTACTCACCTCCTTCATCGTTGCCGCCGCCATCGCCACGCCCCTGACGGGCTGGCTGTGCGACCGCTTCGGCCAGAAAAACACCTTTCTCGTTTCCGTGGCCGGTTTTACGCTCGCTTCCGTGCTGTGTGGCCTGTCCGGCACCCTTTCCGAGATCGTCGCCGCCCGTCTGCTGCAGGGCGTGTTCGGCGCGGCCCTCGTGCCCCTGTCGCAGGCGGTCTTGCTCGACATCAATCCGCGCGAAAAGCACGGCTCGGCCATGGCCATCTGGGGCATGGGCGTGATGATCGGCCCCATCCTGGGACCGACCTTGGGCGGCTGGCTGACGGACAGCTACAGCTGGCGCTGGGTCTTCTTCATCAACATCCCCATCGGCGCCATGGCTTTCTATGGCATCTGGCGCTACATCCGCAAGGACCCGCCGAACCGCCGCATGAACTTTGACATGTTCGGCTTTGCCACCCTGAGCCTGTCCATTGGAGCGCTGCAGATGCTGCTGGACCGGGGCGAGCAGAACGATTGGTTTTCTTCCACGGAAACGTGGATCGAAGCCATCGTGCTGGCCATGAGCTTGTGCTACTTCATCGCCCATACGGCCCTGCGTCCGGCCGGCAAGTCCTTCCTCGACTACCGCTTGCTGAAAAACTCGAACTATGTGAGCGGCTTGCTGTTCATCTTCATCGTCGGCATGGTGCTGTTCGCCACCCGCGCGCTGACGCCGTCGATGCTGCAAGGCTTGATGAACTATCCGGCGGCCATCGCCGGCCTCGTGACGGCGCCCAGCGGCCTGGGAACGATGCTGGCCATGCTGATCGTCGGCAAGCTGACGGGCAAGATCGATACGCGCATCCTGCTGGGCGTGGGCTTTTCGATTACCGCGTTCTCGCTGTGGCAGATGGCCAATTTCACCCTGGACCTGGTGCCGAAGACCGTCGTGTGGAACGGCATCATCCAGGGCATCGGCCTGGGCCTCGTCTTCGTGCCCCTGAGCGCGGCCACGTTTGCTACCCTGTCGCCGCAGATGCGGGCGGAAGGCACGGCCATCTACAGCCTGGTGCGCAATATCGGCAGCAGCATCGGCATCGCCCTCGTGCAAACCTTGTTGGTGCGCAATACGCAGATCGCCCATGCGTCCCTGACGGAACACATCACTATCGCCAACCCGGCCCTGCATGACCCCGGTATTGCCCAGGTGTTCGACCTGGGCACGAGCACGGGCATGGCGGCCCTGAATGGCGAAATCACGCGGCAGGCATCGATGATCGCCTACCTCGACGACTTCTGGCTGATGATGTGGCTGACCATCCTCGTGCTGCCGCTCTTGCTCCTGATCAAACCACCGAAGAAGAATGCGCCCGTCGTGGTCGACCACGCGGCCATGGAATAACCCTCATGCATACACCTATGAAACTCTCCCTGAGCGTCCTGGCGCTAAGTTTGGCCCTGGCCGGCTGCGCCAGCATCCCGCCCGACACGCAGCAGTTGCCGCAGCAAGACCTGGCCACGATACAGCTGGCGGCCGACATCCACCTGGCCAGCGAAGGCTGGCCCGCCGCGCTGTGGTGGCGCCAGTTCCAGGACGCCCAGCTGGACCAGCTGATTGAACACGCCCTGGCCAGCAGCCCCGGCCTGGACGTGGCAAATGCCCGCATCGGCTCGGCCCTGTCCGCGTTTGACGCACAGCATGCGCAGCGCGGCCCCAGGATCGACCTGGGCGCGAATGCCAGCCGCCAGCGCTATTCGGGCAATGGCTTGATGCCCGCCCCCATCGGCGGCAATTACTACAATGAAACCACCGTGGGCGTGCAAGCCCATTACGACCTCGACTGGTGGGGCAAGCACAAGGCGCAGATCGCGGCCAGCCTGGGCGAAGTCAACGCGCGCCGCGCCGAATACGCGATGGCGGAGCAGATGCTGGCCGCCGAGATCGCCCGCCACTACTTCAGCATGCAGAATGGCTGGGCACGCATGGATAACCTGCATGCGCTCGTCAAGCTGCAACAGCAACTGGTGGTGGACAAGGAAAAGCGCATCGCCAACGGCCTGGGCGTCAGCGACGACCATTTGTCCGCGCAAACGCGTTTGAGCTTGCTGCAGCAGCAGATCGCCTTGCTGGAAACGCAGGTCGTCACGGAGCGGGAAGCCTTGCGCGCGCTGTTGGGTGCGGATGCATCGGCCCTGGCCAGTCTGCAGCCGAGGCAGGCCCAGACGCTGCCGCACGCCCTGCCCGGCAAGCTGGGCATGGAATTGCTGGCGCGCCGGCCCGACTTGCAGGCGGCCCGCTGGCGAGTCCAGGCAGCCATGAGCACGATCGAGGCGGCGCAGGCATCGTTCTACCCCGATATCGACCTGGGTGCCTCGTTCGGCCTCGATGCGATAACACTGGGCAAGCTGCTGCAGTCCGGCAGCCGCACCCTGTTCATCGGCCCGGCCATGTCGCTGCCCCTGTTCGACAGCGGCCGCCTGCAGGCGCAGCTGGCTGGCGCGCGCAGCGAACGCAATGAACTGATCGCCGACTACAACCAGAACGTCTTCAATGTCGTGCGCGACGTGGCGCAGGCGGGCGCCAGGGTGCAGGGCGTGGAAAACCAGCTGCGCCTGCAGCAGGAAAACCTGCGCGCCAGCGAAGCGCAGTTGCGCAATGCCAATGCCCGACTCAAGCAAGGTCTGGCCGACCGCGCCACGCAACTGAATGCGGAAATGACCGTGCGCGGCCAGGTGGACCTGGGCATGCAGCTGCAAAACCAGCGCCAGGACGCGGAAATCAACCTGACCGTGGCCCTGGGCGGCGGCTACCGTGGCAGCAGCGATTTCGCCGCCGGCGCCGACACCGTCACCACCAAACAATAACCAACGATTACGGAACACATCATGAGCAGCGATACCACCTCCACCTCCGCACCCACCGACAACCCGGGCAAGCGCAAGACCGTCCTCATCGCCATCACGGCCGCCTTCCTCGTGGCTGGCGCGGCCTGGGCCGCGTATTACCAGCTGGTGCTGGCCAAGGAAGAAGTCACGGACAATGCCTACGTGGGCGGCAACCTGGTCACCCTGTCCGCGCAAGTGACGGGCAATGTCGACGCCATCCGCGCCGACGAGACGCAAATGGTGAAAGCGGGCGCCCCGCTGATCACCCTCAATGCCATCGATGCGGAGCTGGCCCTGAGCCAGGCCGAGGCACGATTGGGCAACGTCGTGCGCCAGGAGCGCGAACGCTATGCGAACGTGGCGCAGTACGACGCCGTCATCGAGCAGCGCCGCCTGGCCCTGGCCACGGCCCAGGGCAACCTGGCGCGCCGCGCGCCTCTGGCGGCGGACCAGACCATCTCGGGCGAAGACCTGGCCCATGCGAAACAGGCCGTCGACGATGCGAAAGCAGCCTTGACGGTGGCGCAGCGCCAGGCCGAATCGGCCAAATCGGGCGTGGCCGGCGTGAACCTGGCCAGCCATCCGGCAGTACTGTCGGCCAAGGGCGACGTGCTGCAGGCGTGGCTGGCCGTGCGCCGCAACGCCGTGGTCGCGCCCGTTTCGGGCTATGTGGCCAAGCGCAGCGTGCAGCTGGGCACGCACGTGACACCGGGCACGCCCTTGATGTCCATCGTGCCGCTGGACCAATTATGGGTCGATGCGAACTTCAAGGAGTCCGAATTGCGCAATATCCGTGTGGGCCAGGCGGCCACCATTGAAACGGACTTGTATGGCAGCAAGGTGGTTTACCACGGCAAGGTGCTGGGCATGTCGGCCGGCACGGGCAGCGCGTTTTCCCTGCTGCCGGCGCAAAACGCCACGGGCAACTGGATCAAGGTGGTGCAGCGCGTGCCCGTGCGCATCACGCTCGATCCGAAGGAATTGGCCGCCCACCCGCTGCGCATCGGCCTGTCGACCACGGTGACGGTCGACACCAGCCATGGCGAAGGAGCGACCCTGGACCAGCCGATGGTGGCCAGCACGGTCTACACGACCCACGCGCTGAGCCAGCCAGTGGATGAAGCGGAGAAGATGGCGGACGCCATCATTGCGCAGAACTCAAGTCACTGACGCCTACTTCGCCTTCCCCGCCGCCGCCACCTGGTCCAGTATATGCTTTGGCACGGCCGCATAGTGCTTGAATTCCATCGTGTAGGTGGCGCGGCCCTGGGTCAGCGAACGCAAGGTTGTCGAGTAACCGAACATTTCGGCCAGCGGCACCAGGGCCTTGACGATGCGTCCCGCGCCGCCGGGAATATCGTCGACGCCCTGCACCATGCCGCGCCGCGCCGTCAAGTCGCCCATGACGTTGCCCATGAACTCTTCCGGTGTTTCCGCCTCCACCTGCATCATCGGTTCCAGCAGCACAGGATGGGCCTTGCGCATGCCATCCTTGAAGGCGATGGAGCCGGCCATGCGGAACGCGTTTTCGTTCGAATCGACGTCGTGGTAGGAACCGAAGGTCAGCGTCGCCTTGACGTCGACGACCGGATAGCCGGCCAGCACGCCCGACTTCAAGGTTTCGACGATGCCCTTGTCGACGGCCGGGATGAATTCGCGCGGCACCACGCCGCCCTTGATGGCGTCGACGAATTGATAACCGGTGCCTGGCGGCAAGGGTTCCAGCTTGAGCACCACGTGGCCGTACTGGCCCCGTCCGCCCGATTGCTTGACGAACTTGCCTTCGATATCGTCCACCGCGCGCGTGATGGTTTCCCGGTACGCCACTTGCGGCTTGCCGACATTGGCTTCCACGCCGAATTCGCGGCGCATGCGGTCTACTAAAATTTCCAGGTGCAACTCGCCCATGCCCGACATGATGGTCTGGCCCGATTCCTCGTCCGTATGCACCCGGAACGACGGGTCTTCCTGCGCCAGGCGGTTCAGGGCGATGCCCATCTTTTCCTGGTCCGGCTTGGTCTTGGGTTCGACCGCCTGGGAAATCACGGGTTCCGGGAAAATCATCTTTTCCAGCACGATGATGTGGTCGATGGCGCACAGGGTGTCGCCCGTGGTCACGGCTTTCAAGCCCACGGCGGCGGCGATGTCGCCCGCATACACTTCCTTGATTTCCTTGCGTTCGTTCGCATGCATCTGCAGGATGCGCCCCAGCCGCTCGCGCGCGCTCTTGGTGGGGTTGTAGACCATGTCGCCCGAATTCACCACGCCCGAATACACGCGGAAGAAGGTCAGCTGCCCCACGAACGGGTCCGTCATGATCTTGAAGGCCAGGGCCGAGAAATGCTCGTCATCCGTCGGGTGGCGCTCCACCTCGTTGTCGTGCTCGTCATGGCCCATGATGGGCGGCACTTCCATCGGCGACGGCAGATATTCGATGACGGCGTCCAGCATCGCCTGCACGCCCTTGTTCTTGAAGGCGCTGCCGCACAGCATGGGCACGATTTCATTGCGGATGGTGCGCGCGCGCAAGGCCTGCTTCAGCTCCGCTTCCGTGAACGTGTCGCCGTTCAGATAGCGTTCCGTCATCTCCAGCGTGGCTTCGGCCGCCTGTTCGACCAGGTGCTCGTGCCATTCCTGCGCCTGCGCCAGCAGCTCGGCGGGAATCTCGCCATAGCTGAACTGCACGCCCTGGCTGGCGTCGTCCCAGGTGATGGCGCGCATTTTCAGCAAGTCGATGACGCCCGTGAAATGCTCTTCCGCGCCGATGGGCAGCTGGATGGGCACGGCCACGCCCTTCAGGCGCTCGGCGATCTGCTTGCGCACGCGCAAGAAATCCGCCCCCACCCGGTCCATCTTGTTGATGAAGGCGATGCGCGGCACATGGTATTTATTGGCTTGCCGCCAGACGGTTTCCGACTGCGGCTGTACGCCGCCGACGGCGTCGTAGACCATCACGGCGCCGTCGAGCACGCGCATCGAGCGTTCGACCTCGATCGTGAAATCCACGTGGCCCGGCGTATCGATGATGTTGATGCGGTGTTCGGGGAAGTTGCCGGCCATGCCCTTCCAGAAGGCCGTGGTGGCGGCCGAGGTGATGGTGATGCCCCGTTCCTGTTCCTGCTCCATCCAGTCCATGGTGGCGGCGCCATTATGCACTTCGCCGATCTTGTGATTCACCCCGGTGTAAAACAGGATGCGCTCGGTGGTGGTGGTCTTGCCGGCGTCGATATGGGCGCTGATGCCGATGTTGCGGTAGCGCTCGATAGGTGTTTTGCGGGTCATCACAATCTCCATGGCTAGCCCGGCGCGCCAGTGTCAGCACCGGTTTTCCAGTGTAGCAGACATCGATTTGGGCGGCACGGCAGCAAACCGTTTACCAAGCGCACAACACTGTCGGCCGCGCGCACGGTAGCCGCACGGGGTAAACAAGGTAATCCGCTATACTTTCATATAAGTATTAATCTAATAAAGATTAATCAGGATCAAGACGCACGGTAATTTATCGTGTAAGGCGACGCCGCCGGCATGCAGCCCAGGTGCGCACCGAACGACATGCCCCACTCAGCCTATGACTATCCGACTAAGAAAAATAATTCTCTCTTCCCTGCTGGCGTCGCCGGCGCTGGCCATGGCCGGCGAACTGGAACAGCAAATGCAGCGTTGCGCCGTGCTCGGTGACGCCAGCGCCCGCCTCGGTTGCTTCGACACCCTGGCCAAGGCGGCGGAAAAGGCCACCATCGCCGCCGGCGGCGATCCCGCCACGGCGGCGGTCACCCTGGCGGCAGCCGCCGAAGTCGCCCCCCTCACGTTTGTCAGCCCGCCTGGCGTGGCCACGCCGGACGCCGTCAACGCCGCCATTCCCGCCATCGCGCAGGCTGGCGCGGCGCCGCCGGAAGCGCCAATTTCGCGCACGCAACAGTCCTGGGAGCTGAACGACGCCTCGAAGCGGGGACTGTTCAACTTCCGGCCGCACCGCGACACCTATCTGTTGCTGGCCAATTACAGCGACGCATCGAATGACGAACCGTTCCAGGATTTCACGCCGGCCGGCATCAAGAGCCAGCACGTGGAATTGACGTTCCAGCTGAGCTTCAAGATGAAGTTGCTGGAAGACATCGCCGGCACGCCCATCGACATGTGGTTCGGCTACACGCAGCAAAGTTTCTGGCAGGCGTATAACCGCAAGGCGTCGAGCCCCTTCCGCGAGACCAATTACCAGCCGGAACTGATGCTGGTCATGCCGATCAACAAGAATTTCGCGGGCATCGAATTCAATTACCTGAACTTCGGCCTCGTGCACCAGTCCAACGGCCAGACGTCGACCCTGTCGCGCAGCTGGAACCGCGTGTATGCCGAGCTGGGCATGGAGAAGGATAACCTGGCCGTCGCCGCGCGCGTCTGGCACCGCCTCGACAATAGCGCGGTCGACAATGACAATATCGACATCACCGATTACCTGGGACATGGCGACTTGCGCGTGAGCTATCGCAACAAGGGGCACGAGTACGCGGTGACGGCGCGCCGCAATTTCAGCAAGAAGCATGGCTCCATGCAGGCAAGCTGGGCTTTCCCCTTGAAGGCCAACCTGAAAGGCTATCTGCAACTGTTCTCCGGCTATGGCCAGAGCTTGATCGACTACAACTATTCGCAGAAATCGATCGGCGCCGGCTTCATGGTTGACCTGTAAGCGGCACATAAACGACAAATGGCGCCGAGGGCGCCATTTTTTATGGGAAAAACCAGTTTAGCGCCGCCCGCCGCCCAGCACGCGGGCCGGCAGCATGACGATGGCGCGCAGCAATTCGAACACGCCTTCCACGCCGATGCCGATCAAGCGGAATGGCAGCAACAGCAGCCAGGCCAGCGGATACAGCACGAGGGCCAGCAAGGCCAGGGGCCAGCACACCAGCAAGAGCAGCAGCCACAGCACGAATCCCAGCATTGCGTTCCCCCTAGAATGAAATGTGCGGAGCAAGCCGTGCTTGCCCCGCTACCGTGACAGCACTATAGTAAAGCGCCGCGACGGCGGCAACGGCCATGCGATGAACTGCGTGCTGCGGGGATGAACGGTACGAAAACGGGAATGAACGGGGCTTATTGACCGACGCAAATCACTTTCGTGACGTATTCATGCGCATTCGGCTTCTTGCTGGTGGCCCATTTGATGGCCTGGTTGGCATCTTCGATGGTCATGACGGTGGCCTTGTCCTTCGACTTGATGAAGGACACGCCTTCAAACACGCCTTCCTTGCTGCGCATTACCTTGGCAAACACGGGCGGCCTGGTCTCGCCATCGCTGATTTTGTTCTGTTGCACGAGGTAACGCTGATCGATCTGTTCCATGATAGTAAAGCTGTCCAGTGGGTAAAAGACGAAATATACCCTGAATGGACAAACGCCGCAGGATGAAATCGCTGCGGCGTTGCCTTGATTCGGTTTCGAACGGCTGACAAAACCGTAGCGAGCGGCAGTGAGTTGTGGCTAAGAAGCGCAACCGTACTCCAGTACGGTGAGCATCGCAGGCCGCAAATCGCGACGCGCAGCAGGTTTGGTCGGCTGGTCAGGCGTAGACGGCGCTCTGCGTCACCGGCTGCAAGTTGACGTCATAGATCACCTGCGCGCGGATCGACGCTTCCAGCGAGGGAATCGAACCGCCCGCGCGGTACTGGAAACTCACTTGCAGCACGTCGCCCGCCTTCACGGCGACCGGCATGGCCAGCGGCAAGCACATGTAGTGGTTCAGCCAGTCAATGGTGGTCGAACGCTCGGGCACGACGGCCAGGATGTTCTTGGTGACGAAACGCAAGGCGTTCAGGGTGCCGCTGCGCTCGACGACAAACTTGCCGTCGAAGCCGAACACGCTGTCCGTCGGCTGGCTGAAGTCGATGATGCTGTACACGGAAGGCGGCGCCAGTTCCTGCACGCCAGGGTGGATGGCCGTGGTTTCCTGGAATTGCACGATGGGCGCATAAAAACCCTCGAAATCGTATTCCTGCTGCATCGGCTGCACGGCCATGATGACGGCTTCGGGCAGGAAGATGGGCAGCGGACCGCCGAAACGGGCCAGGTAGCGGCGCTTGAACGATTCGATCACTTCCACCTGTTTTTCGCGCAGCATGCCGACATGGATCATTTCGCAAATGACCACATCGACGGGCTCCGGCGGCAGGTACTCGAAGGCGTCCGCGTGGACGACCTCGACTTTTTCACCGTTGGGGTTGAGCGCCAGCATCTTGCGCGCTTCCTTGACCATGTCCGGATTGAATTCCACGCACCACACCTTGTCGGCGCGCGCGGCCGCAAACCACGACAGCACGCCCGTGCCGCCGCCCAGTTCCAGCACCTTCATTCCGGGTTTTACCGCGTAATCGATCGCCGACTTGAACCCGTGCATGCGGTTCTGGTCCATCAACATATTGTGGTGGTAATGGACGGGGATAAATTGCCCCAGGTAACAACTCTCGATTTCTCGTTCATTCAGCATGTCTGTCCTCTTGGAGTCTGGCTCCGATGGCCGATCGGTTTTGTCATTCCAGAAAGCAGTGATATCGCACGGGCTGCGCGAGGGGCGGCGACAATACAGCCGGCGCCTGACGATGATGTGATGACCCATGCGACGTATCTCCTGATTAATGCGACACAATCATTATCGTTAATCGGTACGGAGAACAAAGGGCTGAGGTGAGAGGCAATTCCATGCCAGTTTCAGCGCTGGCATGGAAAGCATTGAAATTAAAACATTACTTGCGGGCTGCGCGCGCCTTCTGTGCCGCTTCGATGATGGCGACCACGCCGGGCTTGTCGCCCGCCTGGGCGAACTGCACGGCCGTCCAGCCATGATCGCTTTTCAGGCTGGCGTCCGCGCCCCAGGACAGCAGCAGCTTGACGGCGCCCTCCTGGCCTTCGCGGGCGGCAAACATCAGCGGCGTGATATTCGCTGGCGCGCGCGCATCGACCATGGCGTCGCGGTCCAGCAATATCTTCATGATGGGCAAGTCGCCAGCCGAGGCCGCATAGTGCAGCGCCGTCCAGCCGCTCTGGTTGACCTTCGCGCCCTTGGCCAGCAAGGCGTTCACGGCGTCCTGCTTGTGCTTGTAGGCGGCCATCATCAGCGCCGTGTTGCCGTTGGCCGAACGGGCTTCGATGTCGATGCCGGGCGCGTCGAGCAGCACCTGGAACACCCGGTCCGCATCGTCGCGCAGGGCCAGCACGAGGGGAACGTCGCCCCGCTGCGCGTCAGGCTGGTTCGGATTCATGCCGTCAAGCAGCATGCTGCGCACGCCGCTGACATTGTTGACGGACACGGCGCGGAAGAAAGCGTCCGGCTCTGGCGCCGCGTGGCTGGCCGCCGCGCAGCACAGCAGCATCGCCAGCGCGAGTTTTTTCATCATGTCTGACCTTAAGAAGTTATGGCAACTGATTGAATAACTTGAAGAAATTATCCGTCGTCTGGCGCGCCACCTGGTCCAGCGGGATGCCTTTCAAGGTCGACAGGTATTCCGCCACGTGGGCCACATAGCTGGGTTCGTTCATGCGGCCGCGGAACGGCACGGGCGCCAGATACGGCGAATCCGTCTCGATCAAGATGCGCTCGAGCGGCACTTCCAGGGCCACGGCCTGCAAGTCTTTCGCGCTCTTGAACGTGACGATGCCGGAGAAGGAAATATAGAAGCCCATGTCGATGGCGGCGCGCGCCACTTCCAGGGATTCCGTAAAGCAATGCATGACGCCGGCCACGCCGCCGTCGGACACGCCGGCGCCCTCTTCGCGCATGATGCGTATGGTGTCTACACTGGCCGCCCTTGTGTGAATAATCAAGGGCTTGCGCGTGATTCTTGAAGCTTTGATGTGAGTGCGGAAACGCTCGCGCTGCCACTCCAGGTCGCCCGTCAAACGGAAATAGTCGAGACCCGTCTCGCCGATGGCGATGATCTTCGGATGGTCGGACAAACGGACCAGGTCTTCCACGGACGGTTCAGGCGTGTCCTCGTAATCGGGATGCACGCCGACGGAAGCAAAGATATGCGGATACTGCTCGGCCAGGGCCAGCACCTGTGGAAAGTCCGGCAAGTCGACGGACACGCACAGCGCGTGCGTCACCTTGTTCTCGGCCATCTTGGCCAGGATCTCGGGCATGCGAGCAGCCAGCTCGGGGAAATTGATATGGCAATGGGAATCGATATACATAAGGCGGGATTGTACCGGAGCACGGGAAAACTGGCAGGGGGAAGGTGCAAATCCGTACTGCCGCCGACTGCTCCCGCGTGGTTCGCCTACTGCCCCTGCGGCGGCTGCCACAGCTCCACCTTGTTGCCTTCGGGATCGATGACCCAGCCGAACTGGCCATATTCGGAATCGAGCGCCTTTTCCAGCACCTTGCAACCCTCGTCGCGCAAGGCTTGCAGCAGCGCGTCGAGGTCGTCGACGCGGTAGTTGATCATGAAGGAGGCCTTGCCGGGGGCGAATTGCTCGCTATCCTTGGCCGCGACGGACCAGATGGTGGTGCCGGCACTGGGTTTGCCGTCGGCGTCCGTCCAGGTGAAGGCGGCGCCGCCCCAAGGCTGCACGTCCAGGCCCAGGTGGCGCTGGTACCAGGCGCGCAGCGCGGCCGGGTCTTGCGCGTGGAAAAAGATGCCGCCGATGCCAGTGACTCGCTTCATGCACGCCTCCGTTGCTGTCCAGTGCCTTGACTGTAACACCGGGGGCCAGGCGTGGCAAACGATGCGGCGAGCCTGCCGCCGGGCCAAGAAATATATAATTTACTTTAACTTGACTACGCAAGCACTTGATTTTATTGACAACTGGATGCGTAGTCGAGCAGCATGTCTTCCAGAAACAGCTTGGGCGACAGCGGATGCTCGGCAATCGCCCGGCGTTCGTTGGCAGCCTTGATGGCGGCCATCAAACGGCTCACGTTGATGCGTCCCGCCAGGGCTTCCAGCTCGCGCCGGTGGCGCGGGTAATAGCGGATGGTGCCGGACAGCTTGACTGAAAACACGTCGTACAGCCAGCGCTGCAAGGAAGCGACCAGCGGCGCCAGCGGCGCTTTCTGCAATTTATCGGCCGCTTTCAGGGCCCCTTCCACGCCAGGATTGGCCAAGACTTGCAACAATTGTTCCGTCTCTTCGCGGCCACCCGATTCGGACTGGGCCAGCGCGGCCAGCGGCGCGCCGCCCTGCTCGCGCAGCCAGCTGTCCGCATCGTTCAAGCCTTGTTGCTTGAGCCACGTCAAAGCTTGCTCGTGGCTGGGCATCGGCAAGGCAAATTTCCTGCAGCGCGACAATATCGTCGGCAGCAGGCGGTCCAGGCTGTTCGATGCCAACAGGAACAAGGTGCCCGGCGGCGGCTCTTCCAGCGTCTTCAGCAAGGCATTCGAGGCGGGCGTGTTGAGCGCCTCGGCCGGGTACAGCACCACCACGCGCAAGCCTTGGCGGTGCGTGGAAATGTTCATGAAGTCGGCCAGGTTGCGGATCTGCTCGATCTTGATGTCTTTCGACGGCGTCTTGGTCTTGGCGCTTTTCTTCGCGCCTTCGCCCTCTTCGCCGTCGTCGGCCACGTCGTCTTCCAGCGCTTCCGGACGGACCCGGCGGTAATCGGGATGGTTGCCCTGGCTAAACCAGCCGCACGAGGCGCAGGCGCCGCAGGCATGGCCGTCGGCGCGCACGTCTTCGCACAGCAATGCTTGCGCGAAATGCTCGATGAAGTCGGCCTTGCCGATGCCCTGCGCGCCATGGAACAGGATGGCGTGCGGCATGCGTGGGCGCAAGGCTTGCAATTGCTGCCAGGCGTCCTGTTGCCACGGATAGAGAGAAGTCGTCATTTTATTCTTTGCAAATCAACACGTTGCGATGCTTTTCTCAAGTAACACGTCAAGCAGTTGCGCCAGTTGCACTTGAATATCGGCAATGCTTTGCGTGGAATCGATGATGCGGAAACGCTGCGGGAACTGGGCCGCGCGGCGCAGATACTCGTTGCGCGTGGCGGCGAAGAAATCGGCCTGCTCCTGCTCGAACTTGTCGAGCGCACGCGTGGCGTCCAGGCGGGCACGGGCGACGGCCAGCGGCACGTCGAACAGGAACGTCAGGTCCGGCTGCAGATGCGGGTGCACCCACGCTTCCAGTTGCTCCATCTTGCGCAAATCCATGCCACGCCCGCCGCCCTGGTAGGCAAAGCTGGCATCGCTGAAGCGATCGGAAATGACCCATTCGCCGCGCTCCAGCGCGGGCGCGATGACTTGCGCGATGTGTTCGCGGCGGCTGGCGAACATCAGCAAGGCTTCCGTTTCCAGGTGCATCTTTTCATGCAGCAGCAGTTCGCGCAGCTTTTCACCCAGGCTGGTACCGCCCGGTTCGCGCGACGAGACGAGGGTCACGCCCCGTTGCTGCAGGTAGTCGGTGACAAAGCCGATATGCGTCGACTTGCCCGCGCCATCGATGCCTTCGAAGGTGATGAAGCGGGGTTGATAGTGTGGTGTCATGAAGCTTCTAGTTTGAAATAATTAACGCTGGTATTGATTCACGGCGCGGTTATGGTCGGGCAAGTTGGCCGAGAACTGGCTGGTGCCGTCGCCGCGCGCGACGAAATACAGCGCCTGCGTGCGGGCCGGCGCCAGCGCCGCAGTCAGCGATTGCGCGCCAGCCAGGGCGATCGGCGTGGGCGGCAAGCCGCCGCGCGTATAGGTATTGTACGGGGTGTCCGCTTCCAGGTCGCGTTTGCGGATCTTGCCCTGGTAGTTGTCGCCCATGCCATAGATCACGGTCGGGTCCGTCTGCAGCAGCATGCCTGTCTTCAGGCGGTTGACGAACACGCCGGCGATCATGGCGCGCTCGGACTTTTGTCCCGTTTCCTTTTCCACGATGGAGGCCATGATCAGCGCCTCGTACGGGTTTTTATACGGCAAGGCCGGATCGCGCTTGTCCCACGCTTCGGACAGGCGGCCGATCATGGCCGCGTGCGCCTGCCTGAAAATCTGCATTTCGCTGGCGCCCTTGGCGAACAGATACGTGTCCGGGAAGAACAAGCCTTCCGGCAACACATATTCCGGGCTGATCTTCGCCATCAGTTCCTTGTCGGACAGGCCCACGGTATCGTGCTTGAGACCGGCATGGTTGGCCATGGCCATGCGCATCTGCTTGAAAGTCCAGCCTTCGATGATGGTCAGCGACTCTTGCGCGAACTCGCCGCGCGCCAGTTGCGTGATCAAACGCTGCGGCGTGGTGCCCGGTTTCAATTCGTAGGAACCGGCCTTGATCTTCGACGTCTTGCCTTCGATGCGCGCCAGCATGTTGAACAGGATGGGCACGATGGGCACGCCCGCGTCCGCGATCTGCTGGCCGGCCGCATGCGCGCCGCTGCCCGGGCTGATCGTAAACGGAATCGCTTCGCCGTCCGTGGTGATGGGCTGCTGCGCCCAGTACACAAAAGTACCACCGACGCCGATGGCGGCGATGACCGAGCTGACTACAAGTTTTTTAAAGAAAGCCATTGTTCCGATTCTTGTGATGCGGGCGCTGATGGCCAACGTCCGCTTGTTATGATCGTTCATTTGTGAAGCAAGTGCGCGCAAAGCGGCGCCAACACTGGCAATCTTGCCGCTGCCGACGCAATCTGCCCGACATCACTATAATGAACCCGTAATGATAATGCTTAATCGCTGATCTAATGGAAATTATGAATAACTGGAATCAATTTTTAACCGCACAAGGCGCCCGCCCCGTTGCCACCGACGGCGCGCCTGACAGCACCGCCCCCATCGCCGCCACCCCTATCGCCGACTTCGGCCAGTCCCTGACAGTGTCCCAACTGCAAGAAGGTTTTGTCGCGGCCATCACGGACCAGGGCTTGATCGGCTTGAACGGCGACGAGGCAGCCAGTTTCCTGCACGGCCAGCTGACCAACGACGTGGAACACCTGAGCCCGGAGCAAGTGCGCCTGGCCGGCTACTGCACGCCGAAAGGCCGGATGCTGGCCAGTTTCCTGATGTGGCGCAACGCCACCACCATTTATCTGCAATTGCCGCGCGCCATACAGCCAGCCATCCAGAAGCGGCTGCAGATGTTCGTGCTGCGCGCCAAGGCCAAGCTGCACGATGCCTCCGGCGACGAAGCGAACCAGGTCGTGCTGGGCCTGGGCGGCAAGCACGCCAACGCGGCCCTGTCCGCCTGGTTCCCCGTCCTGCCCGCCACGCCGTTCAGCAAGGTCGAACACGCGTCCGGCACCCTGCTGCGCGTGGCCGACGCTTTCGGCAGCCCCCGCTATGAATGGCTGACGTCGGCCGCCACGGCGCGCGACGCGTGGACGCCATTGACGACGCAGCTGGCCAAGGGCGGCAATGACGCCTGGCATTTGTCGGACATCCACGCGGGCATCCCGCAAATCACGGCCGCCACGCAAGAGCAATTCGTGCCGCAAATGGTCAATTTCGAGCTGCTGGGCGGCGTCAATTTCAAGAAAGGCTGCTACCCGGGCCAGGAAATCGTCGCGCGCAGCCAGTATCTGGGCAAGCTCAAGCGCCGCACCACCCTCGTCAGCATCGCTGACGCAGGCGTCGCCGCCGGTGGCGAACTGTTTGCCGTCAGCGACCCCGAGCAGCCTTGCGGCATGGTCGTCAACGCGGCGCCCAACGGCGACGGCGGCATCGACGCCCTCGTCGAAATGAAACTGGGGGCGATCGAAGAAGGTTCAAGCGCCGCCGGCGCCGTACGCTACGGCTCGGCCCAGGGCGCCGCCGTGCAGTTCCTGTCCATGCCTTACGTGCTCGACGCACTCGACTTGTGAGAATGCCATGAAAGATCTGTACGTTTACTATCAGGTAAAAGAAGAGCACGCCCAGGCGCTGGAAGCGCGGGTCCGCGCCCTGCAAGGCAAGCTGGCGGCCGCTTCCGGCGTGGCGCCGCAACTGAAGCGCCGTCCGGAAGCCAAGGACGGCTTGCAGACGTGGATGGAAATCTACCCCGTCGTCGGCGAAGGCTTTACGGAACTGCTGGCCAGCGTGGCCGAAGAAGCGGGCTTGCTGTCCCTGACGGCTGGCGCGCGGCATACGGAAGTGTTCATGGATTTGCCCCCATGTGCCTGATCGTTTTTGCCTGGAAAGTCAATCCGCACATCCCGCTGATTGCCGCCGCCAACCGCGACGAATTCTATGAACGCGCCAGCGCCCCCGCCGGCGCCTGGCCCGAGCACCCGCAAGTGTATGCGGGCCGCGACCTGCAGGCGGGCGGCAGCTGGATGGGCATCACGCAGGCCGGCAGCGGCAGCTCGCGCTTTGCCGCCATCACGAATATCCGCAGCCCGCAAGACCGCAACCCGGACGCCCCCTCGCGCGGCGCCCTGGTGGCAGACTATCTGGCCGGCGACATGTCGCCACAGGACTACATCGCGCAGATCCGTCCCGGCTGCAAAGCCTACAACGGTTTCAACCTGGTGCTGGGCGACGCGGATACCCTGATCTGGTTTTCCAACCGGGGCGACGGCGATGCGCGCAATGGCCAGCCCTTGGAACCGGGCATCTACGGCCTGTCGAACGCCCTGCTCGACGCGCCGTGGCCGAAGGTGCTGAAAACCAAGGCCCAGTTCGCCAGCCTGCTGTGCCAGGGCGCACCCGACGAAGCGTATTTCGACATGCTGGCCGACACCACGCGCGCGCCCGACTTCCGTTTGCCGGACACGGGCGTGCCGCTCGACCTCGAGCGCGTGCTGTCCGCCGTCTGCATCGAAACGCCGGGCTACGGCACGCGCACGTCCACCGTCGTGAAACTGTTCCCGGACTCTCCCGGCGAATTGCACGAGCTGGTGATTCAGTAATTGCAGCGGGGCCGGCACCGTCCGGCTCCGCCCCGTTTCCCTCATCCATTCCCTCCCGCGCGGCTTGCTTGCCTTGGCAAAATATCGTTCGCGCAAAAAAAGAAAGCGCTTGCGCAAGCGCTTTCTTTTGTTTACGATAGCTTCAATCGCGGCGACACAGCCGTACCCAATCGCAGTACACAATAATAAAAAAAACCTCAGGAGACACCATGGCCACCATGGAAGATGTAGCGCGGGCGGCGGACGTATCGCTGTCGACCGTCTCTCACGTAGTCAACGGCACCCGCAAGGTCAGCCCGAAAACCGTCGCCGCCGTCAACGCGGCCATGCAGCAGATCGGCTATGTGCCGAACATGCTGGCGCGCGCACTGGCAGGCTCCTCGTCGGGCACCATCGGCGTGGCCATTTCCGCCTTCACCAATCATTATTTCAGCGAAACCGTGCGCGCCATCGAGGCGGCTTGCACGCGCCATGGCTTGATGATGCTGTTTTCCGATACGCATGACGACCCCGAACAGGAGTTGAAGGTGGTGCAGAACTTGCACCAACGCCGCGTCGACGGCATCGTGCTGGCGCCGTCCGGCGATCCGCACAACCGCGCCCTCGACTATTTGACCAGCAACAAGATCGCTTCCGTGCTGGTCGACCGCATGTCGCCCCAGCCCTTCGACCAGGTGGGCGTGGAAAACACGCACGCCACGGCCGAGCTGGTCAGCCACCTGATCACGGTCCACGGCCACCGCCGCATCGGCTTCATCGCGGGCGCACCGGGCCTGTCCACGACGGACGAGCGCATCGCCGGCTACCGCCTGGCCTTGCAGCGTGCCGATATCGCCTTCGATGGGGACTTGCTGCGCTCGGGCGACTCCAACCTGGAGCGCAGCGGCGCGGCCACGCGCGAATTGCTGGCCCTGCCCGCCGCACAGCGTCCCACGGCCATCGTCGCCGGCAATAACCTGATGACCATCGGCACCATGCATGCCTTGCGCGACGCGCACATTGCGGTACCTCAAGACGTCGCGCTGGCCGGCTTCGATGATTTCGACTGGGCCGATTATTTCAGCCCCCGCCTGACCGTGATGGCGCAGCCGCTCGAAGAGCTGGGCGCCATGGCCGTCGACCTGTTGATCGACCGCATCGCCAATCCAGGCCGCGCGCAGCACGTGCAGCGCCTGTCGCCAACCTTGCGCGTACGCAACTCCTGCGGCTGCCCCTGACCTTTACATATAGACACACCATGCATCCAGCGATTTCCCTCGGTATCGACCTCGGTACCTCCGAACTGAAAACCGTGCTGATGGACAGCGCAGGCAGCGTGCGCGGCCAGGCGTCCGTGCGCATCGATACCAGCCGCCCGCAAGCAGGCTGGTCCGAACAAGCGCCGCAGGACTGGTGGGCCGCCTGCGTTCAGGCGCTGGCCCAGCTGCGCGCCGGCTGGCCGCAGGACTATGCCCGCATCGCCTGCATCGGCCTGTCGGGCCAGATGCACGGTGCCGTGCTGCTCGATGCCAACGATACCGTGATCCGTCCCGCCATCCTGTGGAACGATGCGCGCGCCGAGGCCGAAGCGGCTAGCCTAGCGCGCGACTATCCCGCGTATGCGGATGTGACGGGCAGCCTGCCCATGGCCGGCCTGACGGCACCGAAACTGCTGTGGCTGCAAACGCACGAGCCTGACGCCTTTGCCGCCATCGCCTGCCTGCTGTCGCCAAAGGACTATCTGCGCCTGCAATTGACGGGAATCAAACTCACGGACATGTCCGACGCGGCCGGCACCCTGTGGCTGGACGAGGCCCAACGCGCCTGGTTCGCGCCCATGGTCACGGCCTGCGGTTTGCGCCTGGATCAAATGCCGGCCCTGGCGGAAGGCGACGCCGCCACCGGTACCGTGCCGGACGCCGTCGCCGACCAGCTGGGCTTGCCGGCGGATGTGGTGGTGGCGGGCGGCGGCGGCGACAATCCTGTCTCGGCCGTGGGCATCGGCGCCGTCAACGGCGGCGACAGTTTTATCTCGCTGGGCACCAGCGCCGCCATCGTGTCCGTGACCGAAACGCCCCTGGGCAACCCGGCCGGCGGCGTGCACAGCTTTTGCCACGCCTTGCCCGGCCGCTGGTATGCGATGGGCGCGATCTTGTCCGGCGCCAGCTGTTTGCGCTGGGCGACGGGTGTACTGGGCCAGCCCGACGAAGCGGCCCTGCTGGCGCTGGTGGAAGCGGGTTTGCCGCTGGACGCCACCATCGCCCCGTCCGCGCCCCTGTTCCTGCCGTATCTGTCGGGCGAGCGCACGCCGCATAACGACCCGCAAGTGCGCGGCGCCTTTTTGCAACTGGGCCACGACAGCACGCCGGCGCAGCTCGGTTACGCCGTGCTCGAGGGCGTGGCCTTCGCCTTGCGCGACGCCATGGCGGCCGTCACGTCGACGGGCGCCGTCGTGCCCCACTGCATGCTGGTGGGCGGCGGCGCGCGCAGCCAGTACTGGGCGCAATTGCTGGCCAATGTGCTGGGACGCGAAATACGCACCCTGCACAACAGCGAACTGTCAGCCAGCCTGGGCGCGGCCAAGCTGGGCTTTGCCGCCATCGGCCAGCGCCAGCTGCTGTCCACCGGCTTGCCCATCAAAAACACTTTCCTGCCCGATGCCGCGCACAGCGCAGCCTTGAGCATCCGCTACGGCCGCTACCGTAGCCTGTTTCCCGCCGTGCAAGCCTTGCACCAACTCAGTGATAAGGAATAGTAATGAATCAGCTGCAACAATTGAAGCAACACAGCACCGTCGTCGCCGACACGGGCGACTTCCTGCAACTGGCGCGCTTCGCGCCGCAAGACGCGACCACCAATCCGTCGCTGATCTTGAAGGCCGTGCTGCAGCCCGATTACGCGCCCTTGCTGGAAAGCACGGTCGCCGCCCATCCAGGCGCCTCGCTCGACGATATCGTCGACCAGGTGCTGGTGCGTTTCGGCCTGGAAATCCTGAAAGTCGTGCCGGGCCGCGTCTCGACGGAAGTCGACGCCCGCCTGAGCTTTGACCGCGACGCCACCGTCGCCCGTGGGCGCCGCCTGATCGCCCTGTACGAGCAAGCCGGCGTCGCCCGCGAACGCGTGCTGATCAAGGTCGCCGCCACCTGGGAAGGCATCCAGGCCGCGCGCGAGCTGGAAAAAGATGGCATTTTTTGCAACCTTACCCTGCTGTTCGCGTTTTGCCAGGCCGTCGCCTGCGCCGATGCGAAAGTGCGCCTGATTTCGCCGTTCGTGGGCCGCATCTACGACTGGCACAAGAAGTCGCAGGGCGCGGCATGGGACGAAGCGGCGCGCAGCCTGTCCAACGATCCGGGCGTGCAATCGGTCACGCGCATCTTCAATTACTACAAGCAACATGGCATCGCCACCCAAGTGATGGGCGCCAGCTTCCGCAACGTTGGCCAGATTACGGCCCTGTCCGGCTGCGACTTGCTGACCATCAGCCCGGACTTGCTGGCCAAGCTCGAAGCGGCGGATGCGCCGTTCGAGCGCGCGCTGGGCGGCGACCTGGGCGCGCCGCAGCCGGCCGTCACCTACGACGAAGCGGCTTTCCGCTATGCCTTGAACGACGACGCGATGGCGACCGAAAAGCTGGCCGAAGGCATCCGCGGCTTCGCCGTCGATGCGGGCAAGCTGGACGCCATGATCGAGAAATTGCGCACTCGCTAAGTTTTTACCCAGTTTTTACCGTAGCACCGTTTGTTTTTTACAATAAAAACCCTTGGAGATCCTCATGAAAAAAGTCATTACCGCCTCCCTGCTGCTGTCCGCCGCCTGCGGCGCCTTCGCCGCCGACAAACCGCTGAAATCCATCGGCGTGAGCGTGGGCGACCTGGCCAACCCGTTTTTTGTCGCCATCGGCCGCGGTGCGGAAGAAAGCGCGAAAAAGCTGGGCGGCCCTGGCGTGAAAGTCACGACTGTTTCCAGCAAGTATGACCTGAACACCCAGGTGGACCAGATCGAGAACTTCATCGCCAACAAGACCGACATCATCATCCTGAACGCCGTCGATTCCAAGGGCATCGCGCCAGCCATCAAGAAAGCGCGCAATGCGGGCGTGGTCGTGATCGCCGTCGACGTGGGCGCCGTGGGCGCTTCGGCCACCGTGATGTCCGACAACACCATGGCGGGCGACGTGTCGTGCGCCTACCTGGCCAAGCAGATCGGCGGCAAGGGCAATGTGGTGATCCTGAACGGCCCGCCCGTGACGTCCGTGATCGACCGCGTGAATGGCTGCAAGAAGACCCTGGCCGCGTTCAAGGATATCAAGATCCTGTCCGACAACCAGAATGCGGGCGGCAGCCGCGACGGCGGAATGACCGTGATGTCGAACTTGCTGACGGCCCATCCGAAGATCGACGGCGTGTTCGCCATCAACGACCCGACGGGCATCGGCGCCGAACTGGCGATCAAGCAATCGAAACGCACGGACGTGAAACTGATCACGGCCGTCGACGGCGCGCCCGATGGCCAGAACGCCCTGAAAAACAAGGCCGGCCTGTTTGCCGCCACCTCGGCGCAAAACCCGTACCGCATGGCCACGGACGCCGTGCAGATGGGCTACGACATCATGAACGGCCGCACGCCGAAACAGACCATGGTGCTGTTGCCGACCCCGGCCATCACCAAGGAAAACGTCGCCACCTACACGGGCTGGGTAAAGAACTGATCTGCCTGACCTGAACCACGTGGCGCCGCCTGCGATCAGGCGGCGCCAGTTTCACCAGCAAGGAAGGACAGTCATGAGCGACGATATTATTTTTGAAATGCGCGGCATCGAGAAGCGCTTTGGCGCCACGCGCGCGCTGCGCGGCGTGCACCTGACGGTGCGCAGCGGCGAAATCCATGCCGTGATGGGCGAGAACGGCGCCGGCAAGAGCACCCTGATGAAGATTTTATCCGGCGTGTACACGCCGGACGCGGGCGAGATCATCCTCGACGGCAAGCCGATTCGTATCCGCAACCCGGGCGAGGCGCGCGCGCTGGGCATCAACCTGATCTACCAGGAACTCAGCGTAGCCAGGAACATGACGGTGGCGCAGAACGTCTTCATGGGCAGCGAGCCGCAAGGACCGTTCTGGACCGTCAAGGGCGGCGAAATGCGCGCGCGCACGAATGCCATCCTGGCCGACCTCGGTTCCCGCTTCGACGCCGATACCATGGTCTCGACCCTGTCGATCGCCGAGCAGCAGCAGGTGGAAATCGCCCGCGCCCTCGTGCACGAAAGCCGCATCCTGATCATGGACGAGCCCACTGCCGCCCTGTCCGACCGGGAAACAGAACAATTATTCCGCATCATCGAAGAACAGCGCGACAAGGGCCTGGCCGTGCTGTACATCAGCCACCGCATGGCCGAGGTGGAACGCCTGGCGCGCCGCATCACGGTACTGCGCGATGGCGCCTATGTGGGCGAGCTGGGCAAGGATGAGCTGGATCAAAAGAAAGTCGTGCAAATGATGGTGGGCCGCCCCGCCGACGACTTTTATTCGCACCAGCGGCGCACCACGCGGGGCGCCGAGCGCTTGCGCGTGGAAAACGTGGGCGGCGGCAAGGTCAAGCCCGCCTCGTTTTCCCTGCATGCGGGCGAAGTCACGGGCCTGGCCGGCCTCGTCGGCGCAGGCCGCACGGAATTGGCGCGCCTGATCTTTGGCGCGGACAAGAAACAAACGGGACAAGTGTGGCTCGATGGCCAGGAAGTGCACATCCAGCGGCCTCTGGCGGCCATCCGCCACGGCATCGGCTACCTGCCCGAGGACCGCAAGAGCCTGGGCTTGTTCATGCAATTGTCGGCCATGGAAAACATGTCGATGAATATCCTGTCCCAGCATGCGACGGCGGGCGTGGTCAACCGTGGCGCCCTGATGCAGCTCACGCGCGAGGCGATCAGCAACCTCAACGTCAAGGTGTCGGGGCCGGACGGCATCGTCGGCGGATTGTCTGGCGGCAACCAGCAGAAAGTCTTGCTGGCGCGCTGGCTGGCCATCGCGCCGAAAGTGCTGATCCTCGACGAACCGACGCGGGGCGTGGACGTGGGCGCGAAGAGCGAAATCTACAAGATCATCCACCAGCTGGCCGATGCGGGCACGGCCGTGCTATGCATTTCCAGCGAACTGGCCGAGCTGGTCGGCATCTGCGACCGCGTGATGGTGATGTGCGAAGGACGCCTGACGGGCGAAGTGACGGGCGACGACATTACGCAGGAAAACATCCTCGCCTATGCCACCCAGCTGGAAGCGGCATAAAAACACCTGTCAAAACCTACTGCGCGTCGCGGGTTGCGGTTTCCGATGCTCACTGTGCATTCGCACAGGTCCGCGTCTCAACCACAACCCACATCCGCTCGCTACGGTTTTGTCAGGCGTTTTAAGAATACGTCTTAAATAATCATTCAGGAGACTCATGATGACAACTAGCACCACCCGCGGCGCGGCGCGCGCCGGCGAACCCTTCAATGCCTCGAACCTGATGCGCCGCCTGGGCATGCTGCCCGTGCTGGTGGTGCTCTATCTGGCCATGTATGGCTTGACCGTGTATTTCTCGGCCGACGGCACGTCCACGTTCATGACCAGCAATAACACCATGAACATCTTCCGCCAGGTGTCGATCAACATCGTGCTGGCGTCCGGCATGACCTTCGTCATTTTGACCAGCGGCATCGACCTGTCCGTCGGCTCCGTGCTGGCCGTCTCTGCCGTGGCAGGCATGCTGATGTCGCTGTCGGCCCAGTTCGCCGGCTTCTCGATTCCCGCCTTCCTCATCGTCGGCCTGCTGCTGGGCGCGCTGAACGGCGTGCTGGTCGCCCTCGTCGGCCTGAACCCCTTCGTCGTGACCCTCGGCACCATGACGGCCCTGCGCGGCGCCGCTTACCTGCTGGCGGACGGCACCAGCGTGCTGAACACGGAAATCCCAAGCTTCGAATGGATGGGCAACGGCAGCTTCCTGGCCGTGCCCTGGCTGATCTGGCTGGCGGCCGCCGTCGTCGTGCTGACGTGGTTCATCTTGCGCAAGACCACCCTGGGCCTGCATATCTATGCCGTCGGCGGCAATATCCAGGCGGCCCGTTTGACGGGGATCAAGGTCGGTCTCGTCTTGATGTTTGTCTACACGATCAGCGGCCTGTTCGCGGGCCTGGGCGGCGCCATGTCGGCCAGCCGTCTGTATGCGGCCAACGGCAACTGGGGTACCGGTTATGAACTCGATGCGATTGCGGCCGTCGTGCTGGGCGGCACCAGCCTGATGGGCGGCGTGGGTTCCGTCTGGGGCACCGTCATCGGCGCGCTGATCATCGGCGTGATGAACAATGGCTTGACGATCCTGGGCCTGTCGTCGTTCTGGCAGTATGTAGCCAAGGGCGTCGTGATCGTGCTGGCCGTGATTCTGGACAAATGGCGCCAGAGCCACGCGCAAAATTAAGCGTAGCCGCGCGGCGTCCGTATTCGCGGACGCCGTGCGAACCACGCCTGCTTGATTAATCAAGCAAACTGCAGGCGCATTTCCACATGCGCAATCCCCGCCTCTTCGAATACTTCCCCCTGCTGCACAAAACCGTGGCGCGCATAGAACGGCGCGGCCACGGTTTGCGCGTTCAGCACCACGGCGGCATCGCCCCGTTCGCGGGCTTTGTCCATCAGCAAGGTCAAAATGGCGCCGCCCACGCCCGTGCCCCGGCCCGGCTGGCGCACGGCCATGCGGCCGATGTGGCCGTCAGGCAATAGCCGGCCCGTGCCGATGGCGTTGCTGGCATCGTCATAGGCCACGGCGTGCAGGCAGACGGCGTCCATGTCGTCGAGTTCGATCTCGGCCGGCACTTTTTGTTCATCGACGAAAACTTCAAAACGGATGGCGGTGGCGTCAGGGCCCAGGGTGGCCCAGTCGCCGAGGCGGATGGTGTGCTTGGTCATGGTGTAATGTAGAAAGAGACAGGCCGCAATTGTCGCATGACCTGCCTTTCCACAGAGAGATCAGCTGAGCTTGACCAGTTGCTTGCCGAAGTTGCGCCCTTTTAAGAGGCCGATGAACGCTTCCGGCGCGCTGGCCAGGCCGTCAGCGACGGATTCGCGGAATGTCAGCTTGCCCGTCGCCACCAGCGCGCCCAGCTCACTCAAGCCTTGCGGCCAGAATTCCGGCTGTTCGGAAACGATGAAGCCGCGCACGGTGAGGCGGTTGGTGAGGATCAGGCGCGCATTGTCGAGCGGCGTCGGTTCGCCGTTGTAGCCGGCGATCCAGCCGCACACGGCGATCCGGCCAAACGCGTTGGTGCGCGCCAGGGCCGCATCGAAGATGGCGCCGCCCACGTTTTCAAAGATGGCGTCGATGCCGTCCGGCGTGGCCGCCGCCAGGTCGGACGCCAAGTTGCCCGCCTTGTAATCGACGCAGGCGTCGAAACCCAGTTCATTCACCACATACGCGCACTTGTCCGCGCCGCCGGCGATACCGACGACTCTGCAACCTTTCAATTTCGCCAACTGACCCACGACGCTGCCCACGGCGCCGCTGGCGGCCGACACGACCACCGTTTCGCCCGCTTTCGGCGCCATGATCTGGTTCAAGCCATACCACGCCGTCATGCCCGGCATGCCGACGGAACCCAGGTAGGCGGAAGCGGGAATGTGCGTCGTGTCGACCTTGCGCAGCATGGTGCCGTCCGATATGGCCACTTCCGTCCAGCCCAAAGTGCCCACGACGGTATCGCCCACGGCAAACTTCGGATGCTTCGATTCCAGCACCACACCCACCGTGCCGCCTATCATGGTTTCATCGAGCGCCTGCGGCGCCGCATAGCTTTTATTGGCGCTCATGCGCCCGCGCATATAGGGGTCGAGCGACAGGTACTGGTTGCGCACCAGCAATTCGCCATCCTGGATGGCGGGAATCTCTTTGGTTTCCAGGCGGAAATGTGCCGGCTGCACTTCCTCGTTGGAGGCGGGGCGCGAGGCGAGGACGATGCGTTGGTATGTGGTCATATGGGATCCTGTTTGTGGGGGGAAGTTCAGAATTTAGCCCGTAACGCAAGAGCTGGGGTCAGACCCCGCGGGGGAATACGTCCCAATGGGACGCATTCCGATCGCGAAGCGACTGACCCCGGATTTACACTTCGTAGTCCATACACTGTCTGGCTTCCCGCACGGCGCCAAAGAATGGCTTGATTTTCACGTGCTCGGGGTGGTTCTGGTAAGCGTCGAGCGCCTCGCGGCTGGCAAATTCGCTGTACAGCACGATGTCGTAGGTCGCTTCCAGGCCAGGCTGGGCCACGGCTGCCTCGAATTTCAATATGCCCGGCACCAGGTCCGAGCAGGAATCGAGCAGGGCTTTCAGTTTCAATGCATTGGTGGCGCGGTCGGCGCCTTCGGCGTGGTCTTTGAGTTTCCAGAAAACGATGTGCTTGATCATGGCGGCAGGCTGCTTGTTTATTAATGAAGCATTACTGTAACCGCTATCGGCGCGTCTTGCAGGAACAGGGTGCGAAATGCAAACGGGCGGCCCTGGAAGCCGCCCACAGACTAGGTTTACCTATATCACAGCACTTCGAACAGCCCGGCCGCGCCCTGCCCGCCGCCTATGCACATGGTCACCACCACGTATTTGACGCCGCGGCGCTTGCCTTCGATCAAGGCGTGGCCCGTCAGGCGGGCGCCCGACACGCCGTACGGGTGGCCGACGGCGATCGCGCCGCCGTTGACGTTCAGGCGGTCCATGGGGATGCCCAGGGTGTCGGCGCAGTACAGCACTTGCACGGCGAACGCTTCATTGAGTTCCCACAAACCGATGTCGGCTACAGTCAAGCCCGCCTTTTTCAGCAGTTTCGGGATGGCAAACACGGGGCCGATGCCCATTTCATCGGGTTCGCAACCGGCCACGGCGAAGCCGCGGAAGATGCCCAGCGGCTGCAGACCTTTCGCTTCGGCCACTTTCGCATTCATGACGATGGCCATCGAAGCGCCATCGGAAAACTGGCTGGCGTTGCCGGCGCTGATGACGCCGCCCGGAATGGCCGGGCGGATCTTCGCCACGCCGTCATACGTCGTGTCCGCGCGGATGCCTTCGTCTGCCGAGATCGTCACTTCGCGCGACACCAGCATGCCGCTGGACTTGTCGGCCACGCCCATGACGGTGGTCATCGGCACGATTTCCGCATCGAACAGGCCGGCAGCCAGGGCCGCGGCGGCGCGCTGCTGACTTTGCGCGCCGTAGGCATCCTGGCGTTCGCGCGAGATCTGGTAGCGCTTGGCCACGGTTTCAGCCGTCTGCAGCATGGGCCAATACACTTCCGGCTTGTGCTGCTGCAGCCAGACGTCGCGGTACATATGCGTATTCATCTCGTTTTGCACACAGGAAATCGATTCCACGCCGCCCGCCGCATAGATGTCGCCTTCGCCGGCGATGATGCGCTGCGCCGCCAGGGCGATGGCTTGCAAGCCCGAGGAACAAAACCGGTTGACGGTCATGCCGGCCGTCGTGACGGGGCAGCCGCCGCGCAAGGCCACCTGGCGCGCGATGTTGCCGCCCGTGGCGCCTTCGGGAAAGGCGCAGCCGACCAGCACGTCTTCCACTTCCTCCGCCTCGATGCGCGCGCGCTCGACGGCGGCCGCCAGCACATGGCCGCCCAGGGTGGCGCCATGCGTCATGTTGAACGCGCCCTTCCAGGACTTGGCCAGGCCCGTGCGGGCGGTCGATACGATGACGGCTTCATTCATGCTGTGTCTCCTTGTGGGAATGTTATATGGTCGGGTGGTATATCTACGGAATCAGAATAGCACATTTAAGTACGGTCGTTCGCAAAGTTGCGCCGTCTTTTTACCCCGCGCAAATGACGCGCACTGTAAGCTTGGTGTAAGTTTCAAGCAAGCATGACGTAAGGTTCGGAGAACACACTCGCCTCCAGCTGTTGCAAGAATGGTCAAAAAGACCGCGGCAACGGTTCACTATAAAACATAGGGAGACAAACCATGGCATCACCATCCGGCTCTGCCGACGTACGGAAAATTTCCACCAAAGGAACGCCGATTACGCCAGAGGAACGCAAGGTCATCTTTGCATCCTCCTTGGGCACCGTCTTTGAATGGTACGATTTTTACCTGTACGGTTCGCTGGCATCGATCATCGCCAAGCAATTCTTCATCGGCGACCCCACCACCACCTTCATCTTCGCGCTGCTGGCCTTTGCCGCCGGCTTCATCGTGCGTCCGTTCGGCGCGCTGGTCTTCGGCCGCCTGGGCGACATGATCGGCCGCAAGTACACTTTCCTGATCACCATTCTGATCATGGGCGGCTCCACCTTCATCGTCGGCTTGCTGCCGGGCCATGCGTCCATCGGCATCGCCGCACCGATCATCCTC
Organism: Janthinobacterium sp. SUN176; assembly: GCF_030587335.1. Lineage (NCBI taxonomy): Bacteria > Pseudomonadati > Pseudomonadota > Betaproteobacteria > Burkholderiales > Oxalobacteraceae > Janthinobacterium > Janthinobacterium sp. SUN176. The sequence continues at coordinate 1,691,673 of NZ_JAPWIA010000001.1, forward strand.
GTCATCCTGCGCATCCTGCAAGGCCTGGCGCTGGGCGGCGAATACGGCGGCGCAGCCACGTATGTGGCCGAGCATGCGCCTGAAGGCAAGCGCGGCGCGTTCACGGCGTGGATACAGACGACGGCAACCCTGGGCTTCTTCCTGTCGCTGATGGTCATCCTGGGCACCCGCCTGGCCACCGGCGAGAAGGATTTCGAGGCGTGGGGCTGGCGCATTCCCTTCCTCGTCTCCGTCATCCTGCTGGGTATTTCCGTGTGGATCCGCCTGGCCATGAATGAATCGCCGGCGTTTGCCAAGATGAAGGCCGAGGGCAAGACCTCGAAAGCCCCGCTGACGGAAGCGTTCGGCAAGTGGAAAAACCTGAAGATCGTCATCCTGGCCCTGATCGGCCTGACCGCCGGCCAGGCAGTCGTGTGGTACACGGGCCAGTTCTACGCCCTGTTCTTCATGATCCAGACCCTGAAGGTGGACCTGGCAACGGCCAACGTGCTCGTCGCCGTCGCCCTGCTGCTGGCCACGCCGTTCTTCCTGTTCTTCGGCAGCCTGTCCGACCGCATCGGCCGCAAGTACATCATCCTCGGCGGCTGCCTGATCGCCGCGGCCACCTACTTCCCGATCTTCAACGGCCTGACCCACTTCGCCAACCCGCAGCTGGAAGCGGCACTGAAGAACTCGCCAGTGGTGGTCGTGGCCGATCCGGCTTCCTGCCACTTCCAGTTCAACATGACGGGTACCAAGAAGTTCCCATCGTCGTGCGACATCGCCACGGGCTTCCTGTCGAACAGCTCGGTGAACTACACGAAGGAAGACGCGCCGGCCGGCAGCATCGCCAAGGTGCGCATCGGTACGAAGGAATTTAGCTCGTTCAACGCCGTCATGACGCCGGACGGCCTGAACTTCGATGCGGACAGCAAGGCCCACGAAGCGGCGCTGAAGAAAGAACTGGGCGCCGGCATCAAGGAAGCGGGCTACCCTGCGAAAGCCGATCCGGACCAGATCAACAAGCCGATGGTCGTCTTGCTGCTCTTCATCCTGGTGCTGTACGTGACCATGGTGTATGGCCCGATCGCCGCCATGCTGGTGGAAATGTTCCCGACGCGTATCCGCTACACCTCGATGTCCCTGCCCTACCATATCGGTAACGGCTGGTTCGGCGGCTTGCTGCCGACCACGGCCTTCGCGCTGGTGGCCTTCAAGGGCGACATTTATTATGGCCTGTGGTATCCGATCGTCGTCGCCCTGGCGACTGTCGTGATCGGCACCCTGTTCGTCAAGGAAACCAAGGACAACAATATCTACGCCGACGATTAAATGGATGCCAGCCCCGGCCGCAAGACCGGGGTCCGCAAAGCAAAACGCCGCTGACTGGTCAGCGGCGTTTTTTTATGTGGCGTCTATGGCGGCAGGCTTACTTGTCGTTTTTCTTTTTCAGCTGGTCGCGCTGCTGCACGTATTCCTGGTAGCTGGTCTGGTTGCGCTTGCGGCAGGCGTTGCGGTCGTCAAAATTATTGAGGCTGTTGCAATACTCGCCGATCTTGTCCCGGTTTGCGTCATACAGTACTTCACAGCCAGTAATGGCCAGCAAGAAGGGAATGATCAGATATTTCATTGCTACTCTCATGGATAGGGACGGGATTGCGCGAAAAACACCAGATTGCCCACTGGATAAGCGGGCAGCTTTATCTTAACGCGATCTTGACGAAAAGTACAAGCGCTCGGTATTACTTATTAGAAAGGATTACCTGCGCGCGCGCCACTGCATGCTATGGTGGAAGTTTCTCTTACCGGACCCATCTCCAGGCATGCCGACCATCGCCCCCGCCCCCTGCGGCCCGCTGCAGCACCAATTCGACGCCTTGCTGCAAGACGTCTGCGCCAGCCTGGCTGCGCACGCCGGTCACTTGCTGGACGGCATCTACCTGTACGGCAGCATCGCCCGCGGCGATGCCACGCCGGGGGTGTCCGACCTCGACCTGACCCTGGTGCTGCGCCAGCCGCCCACGCCGCCGCAACTGGAAACGCTGGAAGCGCTGCGCCTGGCCCTGCAGGCACGCCACCGGGAAGTACTGAAAATCGATTTCGATATCGGCCACCGGGCCCAGGTGCTGGCGCCGGAGCACCTGTACAGCTGGGGCTACTGGCTCAAGCACCAGTGCCGCTGCCTGTGGGGCGAGGACCTGGCGCCGCACTTTGCGCCGTTCGCACCCTCGCGCGCCATCGCCCTGGCCGTGAATGGCGACTTTGCCCGCGTGCTGGACGATTATGCGCGGCGCCTCGATGACGAGCGCGACCCTGCCGCCATCGCCCGCCTGCAGCGCGAAGCGTCGCGCAAGCTGATCCGTTCCTGCAACCTGCTGCGCCAGGATGGCGATCCCGGCTGGCCCGCCAGCCTGGACGAGCATGTCGCGCTGTTGCTGCGCCGCTATCCCGCCATGCAGGCGCCCATCGCGTATTTCCTGGCCCAGGCCAGGCCCGGTGCCGCGCCAGCCAGCGGTTTTACGCCAGCGCTGCGCCAGTTCACGCTGTGGCTGGCGCAGCAACAGACAAGCTAAACGCCCGGCTCCTCGTTCAACAGCGGATTGCCGGCCGCAAACGCCGCCAGGTGCTCGAGCAGCACGCGCACGCGGGCCGGCAGGTAGCGCCGCTGTGTCCACACGGCGTACACGTGGCGCGGCTGCGGCATCCAGTCGGGCAGCACGCGCACCAGGCTGCCGCTGGCCACTTCGTCGCGGCATTGCAGAAGCGGACACAGCAGGATGCCGATGCCCGCGTCGGCCATCTCCACGGCCAGGCGCATCTCGTTCACGCGCAGGCGCGCCTGCGGTTCGATCACCATTTCGGCGCCGTCGCCGGGCCGCCGCAAGCGCCAGGTGCGCAGCGGTTCGGCCACGATCAGCTCGTGCTTTTCCAGCTCCTGCAAGTCGCGCGGCACGCCGGCGCGCGCCAGGTAGCCGGGCGCGGCCACCATCACCAGCGCGGCGCTGCCCAGCCGGCGCTGCATCAGCGAAGAATCGTCGAGCGCGCCCACGCGGATGGCCAGGTCGGCGCCGCTGCCCACCAGGTCTTGCAGCAGGTTCGACAGTTCCAGCTCCAGGCGGATGTCAGGATACTTCTGCATGAAGCTGACCCAGGCCGGCGTCAGCAAGCCGCTGGCGAAGTTGACGGGCGCCAGCACGCGGATGCTGCCCGAGACGGCCGACAGGCTGGCGTCGAGCTGCTGCGTGGCTTGCCGCAGGGCATGGACCAAAGGACGGCACTGCTCGTAGTATTGCCAGCCTTCCGCCGTCGGCTGCAAGCGGCGCGCGCTGCGGTTGAGCAAGCGGTAACCGAGCTGGCTTTCCAGCTTTTGCAGCCGGCGCGTGACGGTCGCGGCGGGCAAGTCTTCCTTGACAGCCGCCGCATGCAGGCTGCCCGCCTCGACAATGGAAACAAACAGGGCTAAATCATCGAGCATGATTGCATTTTCGGAATTTGAAATTAAAAATATGGCTCTAGTATAGATTGCTGCAAGTTGTTACGCTGCCCTTTCCTTACCATTTTGAAAGTGTCCCATGTCCGAAGCCCTGCGTTTGCGTTGTGTATTTGCCTTCCTGATGTCGCTGGTCATGACCCTGCTGATGAGCGCCTGGGTCACCTGGCTGAATATCGGCCTGCAGGCCGACTTCCTGCCCCGCTGGCGCCACGCGTTCTTTGCCGCCTGGCCCGTGGCCTTCTGCGCCGTGATGCTGTTCGCGCCCCGCGTGCAGCTGTTCAGCCGCACGATTGTGGCCCGCCTGGCGCGTCCGGCGCCACGCTGCCCCGCCTGCCCGGCCGATGCGCCATGTGCGTGCGTCCGCCGCCCTTAACCGGCAGTCGGCCACCGGCAGTATCACTCGGTCACTCCCGCCCACGGCCGCCCTGATCCGGGCTATGCTATGGCCGTCCTTGTTTTTACTGCGGAGTGACCATGCTCGACCACGTTTCCCTCACCGTCAGCGACCTGGAACGCGCCGAGCGCTTCTACGACGCCATCTTCGCCGCGCTCGGCGTGCCCAAGGTGGGCAGCGACCATGCCAATGCGTGGATAGGCTATGGCGAACGCAGCGATGCCGAACACCCCGAACGCAGCTATTTTTCCGTGCGCCTGGGCCCCGCGCCCGACGACGCGCCGCGCCGCCATTGCTGCTTCAAGGCCCCCTCGCGCGCGGCAGTGGAAGCGTTCTGGCACGCGGGACTGGCGCAGGGCGGCATCGACCTGGGCGCGCCCGGCTTGCGCCACTATCACGCCAGCTATTACGCGGCCTTTTTGTTCGATCCGGACGGCAACCGCATCGAAGCCGTCTGCCACCGCGCCGACGCCGGCTGACAGGACGGGAAATCCGCCTCTGTTCGGCATTTCCACTTCGTGACGATTTGCCTATAATGGCTGGCACGCCATACCGGTCCCCGGTCCCTGCACCAAGAAGGAGATTCATGCATCATCTATTCGTCGGCCGCCCCGCGCGCACCATGCTCCTCTCCAGCGCCGGCTTGCTGCTGGCAGGCTGTTTTTCCGGCTGCTCTCTGTTGCCATCGCCCCCGGTCATGCCCGGCGTGCCGGCTACCGCCGCCCTGCCCGACGCCAGCATCGCCTACACCGTGAGCGGCCAGGGCGGCGTGCCCGTCGTGTTCCAGTCTGGCATGGGCGACGGCAAGGATGTGTGGGCCAAGGTGGCGCCCGAAGTGTCCAAGCAGCACCGCGTGCTCGTGTACGACCGCCCCGGCTACGGCGACAGCAAGAAAACCACCACGCCGCGCGACCCGTGCACCATCGCTGCCCAGCAGCGCGCCCTGCTGGCGCAAGCGGGCTTGAAACCGCCGTATGTGCTGGTCGGCCATGGCTTGGGCGGGCTGTACCAGTATGTGTATGCGAGGCTGTACCCGCAGGACGTGGCCGGCCTGGTCTTGCTCGATCCCACGCACCCGCAGCAATGGAACCGCCTGCAGACGGACGCATCCACCTACGCCATGCTCGTCAAGACGCGGCGCAAGCTGATGTTCAACAGTACGGAATCGGCCGAATTTGATGCCCAGACGCAATGTCTGCAGCACGTCGACATGGGCAGCCCGCTGCGCGTGCCCGCCATGCTGCTGGTGCGCGACAAGTTCGGCATCGAGGAAATGGGCTCGTTTGAAAACGTGGTACGGGCCCAGGAAAAGGATTGGCAGCGCCTGTCCGGCGCGCCGGCCATCGAGCGCATCACGGGCGCCGGCTACTACATCCAGAAGGACAACCCCGTCATCGTCAACGAAGCGGTCAAGATGGTAGCGAAGAAGAAATAAAAAAAGGGCAGAGAAATCTGCCCTTTGTCAGTCAACAGCCCAACATCAGCTATTGAAACCCTTGCCTTCGCCCGCCAGCTTCACCAGCAGGGGCGCCGGCGTCCACGCTTCGCCGTGGCGGCCTTTCGCGTAGCCAGCGATCGCGCCCTGCACGTTCGGCAAGCCGACCGTGTCCGCGTAGAACATGGGGCCACCGCGGAACAGCGGGAAGCCGTAGCCCGTCAGATACACCATGTCGATGTCCGAGGCGCGCAGGGCGATGCCCTCCTCCAGGATGCGCGCGCCTTCGTTGACCAGCGCATACACGAGCCGCTCGACGATTTCCTGGTCGCTGATCTTGCGCCGCGCCACGCCGATGTCGGCGGAATGCTGGACTATCATGGCGTTGACCTGTTCCGAGGCGTAAGCCTTGCGGTCGCCCGGCTTGTAGTCGTACCAGCCGGCGCCCGTCTTCTGGCCATAGCGCCCCAGTTCGCACAGCAGGTCGGCCGTCTTCGAATACGTCACTTCCGGTTTTTCCACGTAGCGGCGCTTGCGGATGGCCCAGCCGATGTCGTTGCCGGCCAGGTCGCCCATGCGGAACGGGCCCATGGCAAAACCGAATTTCTCGACGGCCTTGTCGACCTGCTCGGGCAGGCAGCCTTCTTCCAGCAGGAAACCGGCTTGGCGGCTGTATTGCTCGATCATGCGGTTGCCGATGAAACCGTCGCACACGCCGGAAACGACGCCCGTCTTTTTCAGCTTTTTCGACAGCGCCAGCGCCGTGGCCAGCACATCCTTGCCCGTTTCCTTGCCGCGGACGATTTCCAGCAGTTTCATGACGTTCGCCGGGCTGAAGAAATGCGTGCCGACCACGTCCTGCGGGCGCTGGGTGAACGCGGCGATCTTGTCCAGGTCCAGGGTCGAGGTGTTCGAGGCGAGGATGGCGCCCGGCTTCATGACGGCGTCCAGCTGCTTGAAGACAGTTTCCTTCACGCCCAGCTCTTCGAAGACGGCTTCGATGACGATGTCCGCCTGCGCGATGTCCGCATACGCCAACGTGCCGGAAACGAGCGAGATGCGCTGCTCGGCCTTCTCCTGCGTCAATTTGCCCTTCTTGACCGTGTTTTCATAATTCTTGCGGATGGTGGCCAGGCCCTTGTCCAGCGCTTCCTGCTTCGTTTCCAGCAAGGTCACGGGGATGCCCGCGTTGGCGAAATTCATGGCGATGCCGCCGCCCATGGTGCCGGCGCCGACGATGGCCGCGCTGGCGATGGTGCGCACGGGCGTGTCGGCCGGCACGTCGGGCACCTTGCTGGCGACGCGCTCGGCAAAGAAGGCGTGGCGCAGGGCTTTCGATTCCGGCGACTGCACCAGCTGCATGAACAGTTCGCGCTCGTACTTCAAGCCCTCGTCGAATTTCATCGTCACTGCGGCCGCCACGGCATCGACGCATTTCAGCGGTGCGGGGAACGGGCCGGACATGGCTTTCACGGTATTGCGCGAAAATTGCAGGAACGCTTCGTGGTTCGGGTAGTCAACCTTGCGCTCGCGCACTTTCGGCAGCGGACGCACGTCGCCCACTTTCGTGGCGAAGGCCACGGCGGCGGCCAGCAAGTCCGCGCCGGGCGCGATGACTTCATCGAACAGGGCCGTGCCGGCCAGTTTTTCGGACGCCACGGGCGTGCCCGAGACGATCATGTTCAAGGCCATTTCCAGGCCCAGCACGCGCGGCAGGCGCTGCGTGCCGCCCGCGCCCGGCAAGATGCCGAGTTTGACTTCCGGCAAGGCCATCTGCGCGCCAGGCGCGGCCACGCGGTAGTTGCAGCCCAGCGCCAGCTCCAGGCCGCCACCCATGCAGACGCTGTGGATGGCTGCCACCACGGGCTTGGTCGATTGCTCGACGACATTGATCAAGGTGTGCAGCGTTGGTTCCGTGAGCGCCTTGGGCGAATTGAATTCCTTGATATCGGCGCCGCCCGAAAAGGCCTTGCCGGCGCCCGTGATGACGATGGCTTTGACGGACTCGTCCGCCAGCGCCTGGCGGATGCCGGCCACGGCGGCCGTGCGCGTCGCCAGGCCCAGGCCGTTGACGGGCGGGTTGGCCAGGGTAATGACGGCAACGGCGCCGTTCACTTGATATTCAGCACTCATGTCTCTTCCTTGTTGGTCTATAGGTTTTTGCTTGGCGATGAGGTGGTTGCAAGGGATGAAGCTGCACTATACCGCATAAAAGAACGCTCGTATTATTTTTGTCGTGCGCGCGCCGGCGCCAGCATGGTACGCCATGGTACAACATCATTTGCGGAAAGATTCTGCTGCATGCAGCAAGGTCCAGTAGAAGCTATCACTTGAATATTCATTTAAATAATAAAAGCACAATAATAATAACGCCGTTTTATTATGCAAGGAAATGCGTTTGTTATATGCCGGCATGGGCCAATTACGACAGTTTTTACATTATTTATTCCCGCCCCTTGTTTTTCGCCAGATGCTGAGGAATAATAAAATTGTTGATACAAATCAATACTCTACAATTTATCTACAATAAGGCATACCGCAGGAAAAACACTGGCGGCCGCTCTGCGCGCACATTCTCACCGATTATCACCAGATGTCGACCGCGGCAATAACATTGCTGCCTTTTATGGATAGCAGTAAAAGTAATAGCAGCGGCATTATCGTTCCCATTCCTCTTCTCACCCCGAAGGAAATACTATGGACGCAGCCAGCCATGTCAGCCACTCCCAGGATCTGGACTTACAAGCGATAAATACTGCATTGAACCGTGTCCAGGCCGTGATCGAATTCGAACTCGACGGCACCATCCTGCATGCGAACGACAATTTCCTGCGCGTCGTCGGCTATACCCTGGCGGAAGTGCAAGGCAAGCACCATGCCATCTTCTGCGACCCCGAATATGTCAAGACGGATGAATACAGCAACTTCTGGGCCAAGCTGGGACGCGGCGAGTTCGACCATGGCGAATACAAGCGCCGCGCCAAGGATGGGCGCGAAGTGTGGATCAACGCATCCTACAACCCCATCCTCGACGCGGACGGCAAACCATATAAAGTCATCAAGTTTGCCACCGACATCACGGCCACCAAGCGCCGCAACGCCGATTACGAAGGCAAGATCGACGCCATCAGCAAGGCCCAGGCCGTGATCGAATTCCGGCTCGACGGCACCATCCTCGACGCCAACGACAATTTCCTCAAGTCCGTCGGCTACACGCTCGACGAGATCAAGGGCAAGCACCACCGCATGTTTTGCCTGCCCGACTACGCCAACAGCGACGACTATGCGCAGTTCTGGCACAAGCTGGGGCAAGGCCAGTTCGACGCGGGCGAATACAAGCGCGTCACCAAGGACGGCCGCGAAATCTGGCTCAACGCCTCGTACAACCCCATTTTCGATACGGAAGGCCGGCCCTTCAAGGTGGTCAAGTTCGCCAGCGACGTCACGGCCCTGAAAAAGCGCAACGCCGAGTACGAAGGCAAGGTCAGCGCCATCGGCAAGGCGCAGGCCGTAATCGAATTCGACATGCAGGGCAATGTGCTGGACGCGAACGACAATTTCCTCGCCGTCATGGACTATGACTTGAGCGATATCAAGGGCGAGCACCACCGCATGTTTTGCGAACCCGAGTATGCGAGCAGCGCCGAGTACAAGAAATTCTGGCAAAAGCTCAACCGCGGCGAATTCGACGCGGGCCGCTACAAGCGCCTGGGCAACCATGGCAAGGTGGTGTGGATACAAGCCACCTACAACCCCATCCTGGACCTCAACGGCAAGCCGTATAAGGTGGTCAAGTTCGCCATCGACATCAGCGAACAGGTGAACCTGGAAAACAGCATCCAGTCCAAGGCCGCCAACGACAGCCGCAAGGTCAATGCCCTGCTCGAATCGGTGGCGCGCGCGGCGCAAGGCGACCTGACCTGCAATATCGTGCCCGAGGGCGACGAGCCGATCGACCTGCTGGCCGGCGGCATCAGCAAGATGATCATCGACTTGCGCGGCGTGATCGGCAACGTGGTGTCGGCGGCGAACGGCTTTGCCGACGCCTCGCACGCGATCGCGGAACGGGCCACGGGCGTGGCCGTGGGCACGCAGGCGCTGGGCGCCACGGTGGAAGAAATGAACGCCTCCATCGACGGCCTGACCTTTTCCATCAATTCCATCGCGGAAAACACTTCGAACGCCGATTACCTGGCGAAAGCCACGCAGCAGGAAGCGGAAGCGGGCGCGCGCGCCGTCGCCAAGTCGATCGAAGCGATGGACTTGATCAACCGCTCGTCGGAAGACATCGGCGAAATCGTCAAGGTGATCAGCGAAATCGCCAACCAGACGAACATGCTGGCCTTCAATGCGGCCATCGAGGCGGCCCGCGCGGGCGAGCACGGCCTGGGCTTTTCCGTCGTCGCCGACGAGGTGCGCAAGCTGGCCGAGCGCTCTTCGCAGGCGACCAAGGAAATTTCCAAGCTGATCAACGAATCCGTCAAGCGCGTCTCGACGGGCAGCGAAATCTCCCGCCAGGCCAGCGACGCCTTCGACAAGATCGTCTCGGGCGTGGCGAAGACCACCCTGGCCATCTCGGACATCTCGAAGGCGGCCAACGAGCAGCTGCTGACGGCGCGCGAAGTCTCCACGGCGATCCAGTACATTGCCGAGGAAACGGAAAAGTCGGCCGCCAACTGCGACAGCATCGCCCGCTCGACGGATGGCTTGAACGAGCGCGCGGGCAGCCTGAACCAGACTGTCTCCGGCTTCGTGGTGTAGGCCATGAGCCACGCGGCCACCTTGACGCCCGAGGTGCTGACGACCCTGATCGCGCTGGTGCGCCAGCATACGGGCATCGCCATGACGGCGCGCAAGAGCGTCTTGCTGGAACGGCGCTTGCAGCCACGGCTGCAGGCGCTGTCCCTGCACAGCTACCAGGCCTACCTGGACCGCGTGGCCAGCGACCGCGACGAGGTGGCCCATTTCATCGACCTGGTGACCACCAACGACACCCTGTTCTTCCGCACGCCATCCATCTGGGATTACTTCCGCGACCGCTACCTGCCCGCCTGGGCCCGCGCGCATCCGGACGGCTGCCTCGCCATCTGGTCGGCGGCCGCCGCCAGCGGCGAAGAACTGTATTCGATCGCCATGCTGTGCGAGCAATTCAAGCAGCAGGCGCCCGCCTTCCGCTACCAGATCCTGGCCAGCGACATTTCGCAGCAGATCCTGGGCGCGGCGCGGGCCGGCCAGTACAGCGGCCGCTCCGTCGAGCGCATCCGCCTGTCGCATCCGGACTTGCTGCGCAAATATTTCACGCCCGCGCCGTACGGCGTCAAGGTGAACGAGGAGTTGCGCCAGCACGTCAGCTTTGCCCAGCATAATCTGCTGGAAGCGCTGCGCCCGGCCCAGCGCTTCGACCTGGTCTTCCTGCGCAACGTGCTGATCTATTTCGACGCCGAGCACCAGGAAACCGTGCTGCGCCAGGCGCGCCTGAGCCTGAAGGACGAGGGCCGGCTGATCCTGGGCGAGTCGGAAACCATCGCCCGCCTCGGCACCGGCTATCAATTCGAGTTTCCCATGATTTATAAGGCGGGTAGCGCATGAACATCATCATCGACCCTAGCTTGCCGCTGCACCATGTTGGCATGGGGCAACTCAGCGTGGGCACGCAGGGCGAGCAGCTGCAAGCCTTGCTCGGCTCCTGCATCGGCATCGGTTTCATCTGGAAGAATGGCCCGTGCTGCGGCCTGGCCCACTGCCTGCTGCCGGAAGCGCCCGGTACCGCCGGCGCCCCTGGCGCTCCGAATGCACGCTATGTGAGCCAGGCCGTGCCCTCGCTGCTGCGCCTGATGGGCGTGCGCCAGGCCGATTACGCCGATATCGAAGTGGTGCTGGCGGGCGGCGCCAGCATGTTTGGCCCGCGCAACGGGCGCTTGCAAGTGGGCCGGCAAAACGCGGAAGCGGCGCAAAAATACCTGGACCAGTGCGGCTTGCACGTCAGTTTTTGCGCGCTGGGCGGCCGCCATGGGCGCCAGTTGCTGATCGATTGCGCCCGGCACAGCTATGCCGTCACCGATGTGGTGGCACAACCCGAATTGATTCCACGCAAGGAAGGCGCATATGGATATGCATGAAGCAACGGGCTTGCAAGCGCAGGGCGCCAGCGACACGGCCACCGAACTGTTCGGCTCCTTCCACCTGGGCGACGATGAATTCGCCCTGCCCGCCAGCTGCATCCGCGAAGTGGTGAACTACCCCGCCAAAGTCACCGCCCTGCCCCTGTCGCCCGCGTACCTGGAAGGCATGTTCACCTTGCGCGGCAGCGTCATTCCGGTGGTCAACCTGGGCCGCTTGTTCCGCGCCGACGCGCCGCGCGCCGTGGCCACGGACAAGATCGCCATCCTCGACTTCCAGCAGGTGCTGATCGGCATCGTCTTCCAGGATACGGGCGAAATCCTGCGCGTGCCCGCCAGCGCCCGCAGCGCCCTGCAGTATGCGGCCGGCGACAGCCACGCCGTCATCGCCGGCACGATCCTGCAGGACGGCGGCGCGCGCCTGCTGCAGGTACTCGACCCGCACGCCCTGCTGCGCATCGAAAACGTACCCCATGTGCTGGCCCTGCAGGCCACGGGCGCCAAGCTGAGTTCGGCCCGCTACCATGCGCAAAGCGAACGCCGGCAGTGCGTCAGCTTCCATGCGGCCGGCGCCACGTTTGCCTTCGAAATGCTGGCCATCCAGGAAATCATCCGCGTGCCGGAACTGCACAGCTCCCTGCTGAACAGCGAACTGTGCCTCGGGCGCATGCATTTTCGCGGCAGCCAGGTGGCCGTCGTCGACTTCGGCGCCCTGCTGCAGGCGGCCGGGTCCGGCACGGCGGCGACCAGCGACCAGCGCATCATCGTCGTGCGCCTCGATGATACGACCGTGGGCTTCCTCGTCGACTCCGTCGACAGCATCGTGCATTTCTTTGGCGACGAGGTGCTGCCGATTCCCCTGCTGAGCAAGGCGCGCGCCGCCATGTTTGCCGGCTGCATCACGAAAGAAGGCCTGGGCGACATCATTTTCCTCGACCACAAGGGCATCTTGTCGCAGGCGGAGATCGTCGAAATGCGCGACGGCCACGCGCGCCTGTACCCCAGCGACCCGGAAACGGCCACCGCCGCCACGCGCAAGGCGCAGCGCCGCGTCTACATCACGTTTACGGTGGAAACCCGCTTCGCCGTGGAAATCGGACAAGTACGCGAAATCATCGATTTCAGCGGCGCCATCACCACCCCGCCGGGCATGCCGGCCTGCATGCGCGGCATGCTGAATTTACGCCAGCAAATGATCAGCATCATCGACTTGCGCCAGCTGTATGCGATGCCGGCCTTGCCGGACGCCAGCGCGGGCAAGATCCTGATCGTGGAACGGGGCGCCGAGCGCTACGGTTTTCTCGTCGACCATGTCGATAACATCATGACGATTTCCGACAGCCAGCGCTTTGCGGCGCCGCAAATCATCCGCACGGGAGAGCATGACGACTTGCGCAGCGAAATGGATGAAATGATCGATATCGGCACGGATAAGCAGCGCCAGACCCTGTCCGTCTTCCAGTGCGATCATTTGCTGGAAAAGCTGGGGTCGGCGCTGCCGCAGGCAGCCTAGGCTGCTTTACATGCCCGGCAGCTTGTGCCCCTTGAACTGCTCGCGCAGCTTGTTTTTCTGGATCTTGCCCGTGGCGCCCATGGGCAAGGCGTCGATGAACAGCACGTCGTCGGGCGTCCACCACTTGGCGATCTTGCCTTCGAAAAATTGCAGCAAGGCATCGCGCGTGACCGTCATGCCGGGACGCAACACCACCACGAGCACGGGGCGCTCGTCCCATTTCGGGTGGAACACGCCGATGCAGGCCGCCTGCAGCACGGCCGGGTGCGCCATGGCCAGGTTTTCCAGGTCGATGGTGCCGATCCACTCGCCGCCCGACTTGATCACGTCCTTGCTGCGGTCCGTGATCTGCATGTAGCCGTCCGCATCGATGGTAGCCACGTCGCCCGTGGGGAACCAGCCATCCTGCAACACCTCGCCGCCCTCGTTCTTGTAGTACGAGGAAATGATCCACGGCCCTTTCACCAGCAAATGCCCGTAGGCCACGCCATCCCACGGCAATTCCTTGCCATCGTCGTCGACGATCTTCATGTCCACGCCATAAATCGCATGGCCCTGCTTTTGCAGGATCTTGCGCTGTTCCTCCTTCGGCAAGTCCAGGTGCTTGGTCTGCAAGCCGCCGGCCGTGCCCAGCGGCGACATTTCCGTCATGCCCCAGGCGTGGATGACCTCGATGTCGAACTTGTCGATCAGGGTATCCATCATGGCGGGCGGGCACGCGGCCCCCCCGATCACCGTGCGGCGGAAGGTGGAAAACTGCAAGTTATTCTGCAAGGCGTGATTGAGCAAACCCAGCCAGACGGTGGGCACGCCGGCCGAGAACGTCACCTTTTCCGCCTCGAACAGTTCATACAGCGACTTGCCATCGAGCGCCGCGCCGGGAAACACCATGCGCGCGCCGGACAGGGGCACGGAATACGGCAAGCCCCACGCATTCACGTGGAACATGGGCACGACGGGCAACACGGTGTCCGAGGCGCGCACGTTCAGGGCGCTGGGCATGGCCGACGCGTACGCGTGCAGCACGGTCGAGCGGTGCGAATACAGGGCGCCCTTGGGGTTGCCCGTCGTACCCGACGTGTAGCACAGGGTGGCGGCTGCATTTTCGTCGAACAGGGGCCAGGCGTAATCGTCGGAATGCGTGGCGATCAAGTCTTCATAGCACAGCAGGTCGGGGATCGTGCTGCTGGCCGGCATGCGCTCGCGGTCGCACATCAGCACGAAGTGACGGACAAACGTGCAGTCGGCGGCGATTTTCTCCACCACGGGCAAGAAGGTCAAATCGAACAGCAAGACCTGGTCTTCGGCATGGTTCGAGATGTAGGCGATCTGGTCGGGGAACAGGCGCGGATTGATGGTGTGCAGCACGGCGCCCGATCCGGACACGGCATAATAGGCTTCCAGGTGGCGGTAGCCGTTCCAGGCCAGGGTGGCGACCCGGTCGCCCATGCCGACGCCGAGGCCATGCAAGGCGTTCGCCAGCCGACGCGCGCGCTGGTGGCAATCGCGGTAGGTGTAGCGGTGCATATCGCCCTCCACCCGCCGCGAAATGATTTCGCTGCCTCCATAATGACGCGCTGCAAACTCGATAATGCTGGAAATCAGCAGGGGCTGATTCATCATCTGGCCCATCACTGGACTCAAGGGAAATGCCGACATCGTGTCTCCTGGGTTGGATACTCGGTTATTGTTGGAATTTAAAGATTTTCCTTAGTTTCGTACGGTCGTGCGGAAATCGTCAACGCATTTCGATATTGCATTGCAGCATGGAATTTTTGATTCCGTTTTTTGCCGCCTTGGCCCCCATTTCCGCGCCCGCCACGCAGCTTGGCGCCGTGCGGTAAAATCGCCTTCCAGGCTGGCGCACCTTGCCGGTCCCTCTTATCTGACTGGAATTGCCATCACCGCTCATACCTTACCACTGGATAACGCCTTTGCGGCCTTGCCGCCCGCGTTCTATACGCGCTTGATGCCCACGCCCCTGCCCGCCCCGTATTTCGTGGCCGCCAGCGCGCCGGCCGCCAGCCTGGTCGGCCTCGATGCCGCGCGCCTGGCCGGGCCCGATTACGTGGAGCTGCTGAGCGGCAACACGGTTGCCGAGCGCTCGATTCCCCTGTCGGCCGTGTATTCGGGCCACCAGTTCGGCGTCTGGGCCGGCCAGCTGGGCGACGGCCGCGCCATCTTGCTGGGCGATATCGCCACCGAACACGGCCCGATGGAGCTGCAGCTGAAAGGCGCTGGCGCCACGCCGTATTCGCGCATGGGCGACGGGCGCGCCGTGCTGCGCTCGTCCATCCGCGAATTCCTGTGCTCGGAAGCCATGGCGGCGCTGGGCATTCCTACCTCGCGCGCGCTGTCCATCATGGGTTCGCAGCAAGGCATCATGCGCGAAACGGTGGAAACGGCCGCCGTCGTGACGCGCATGGCGCCCACTTTCGTGCGCTTCGGCTCGTTCGAACACTGGTTTTACCGCAAGAAGCCGGACGAGCTGAAAATCCTTGCCGATTACGTCATCGACGGTTTTTATCCCCATTTGCGCGCCGCATCAAATCCATATCAAGCCTTGCTGGCCGAAGTGTGCGTGCGCACGGCGCACATGATTGCTCACTGGCAAGCCGTGGGCTTCATGCATGGCGTCATGAACACGGACAATATGTCCATCCTGGGCCTGACGCTCGATTACGGCCCCTTCGGCTTCATGGAAGCGTTTGACGCCGAGCACATCTGCAACCATACGGACCAGCAGGGCCGCTATTCCTACGCCAACCAGCCGCAAGTAGGCCACTGGAACTGCTATGCGCTGGGCCAGGCCCTGCTGCCGCTGATCGGCGAAGTGGAACTGGCGCAGGCGGCGCTGGACGGCTACCAACCCGCGTTTGCGGACAAGATGAATGCCTTGCTGCGCGCCAAGCTGGGTTTGCGCACGGCGCAGGAAGACGACACGGCGCTGTTCGACAGCATGTTTGCGCTGATGCAAGCCAACCACGTGGATTTCACCAACTTCTTCCGCGCGCTGGCGACCTTGCGAGTGGCCGCTCCCGAACACGACACGATGCTGCGCGACATGTTCATCGACCGCCCCGCCTTCGATGCGTGGGCGACGACCTACCGCGCGCGCCTGCTGCAGGAGCACAGCGTCGATGCCGAACGGCAAGCCGCCATGAACCAGGTCAACCCGAAATACGTGCTGCGCAACTACCTGGCGCAAGTGGCCATCGAGAAAGCCCAGCAGCACGATTACACGGAAGTGGCGAAATTGCTGGAAGTTTTGCAAAAGCCATTTGACGAACAGCCCGAACACCAGCACTATGCGGCCCTGCCGCCCGACTGGGCCAGCCACCTTGAAGTCAGCTGCTCATCCTAAGGAGTCCTTATGACCACGAATAAAGTCAAGAAAACCGACGCCGAATGGCGCGCCATGCTCGACTCGATGCAATACGAAGTCACGCGCCACGCGGCCACGGAACGGGCCTTCACGGGCAAGTTCTGGGACCACCATGAACACGGCGTCTACACCTGCGTCTGCTGCAACACGCCACTATTTGCCTCCGACACGAAATTCGACTCCGGCTGCGGCTGGCCCAGCTATTTCCAGGCGCTCGACCCGGCGAATGTCACGGAAATCGTCGACCGCAGCCACGGCATGGTACGCACGGAAATCGTCTGCGCCGTCTGCGACGCCCACCTGGGCCACGTCTTCCCGGACGGCCCGCCGCCGACCGGCTTGCGCTATTGCATCAATTCGGCTTCCCTGCGCTTCGATCCGCAGCCTTGATGCTGGCAATGGCTTAGGCCTTGCTCCTAAGCCATTCCTAAGATGATTTTAATAAGACCAGTGTAAAGTCTCGCCATGAAATTTCTATTCGACCTCTTCCCCCTGATCGCCTTCTTCACCGCCTTCAAACTGGGCGGCATGTATGAAGCGGCCACGCACGATTTCGTGCAGCAATATCTGTCCGGCTTCGTGTCCGGCGGCCTGATCAAGGCCGACCAGGCGCCGTGGATACTTGCCACCCTCGTCGGCATCGTCGCCACGGCTTGCCAGGTCAGCTATCTGCTGCTGCGCGGGCGCAAGGTGGACGGCATGCTGTGGCTGTCGCTGTTCATCTTTGTCGTGTTCGGCGGCGCCAGCATTTACCTGCATGACGACTTCTTCCTGAAATGGAAGCCGACCCTGATCTACTGGCTGTCCGGCCTGGCCCTCTTGATCGCCCACGTGGGTTTCAAGAAAAACCTGATCCGCAAGACCATGGAAGCGCAAGTGCAATTGCCGGATGCCGTCTGGAACCAGCTGCTGGCCGCCTGGATCATTTTCTTTGGCGCCATCGGCGCACTGAACCTGTTCGTCGCCTTCGTGCTGTACAAGGGCGACATGGCTGCCTGGGTCAGCTTCAAGGCGTTTGGCGCGACGGGCATTTTCTTTGCCTTCATCGTGGCGCAAACCCTGTTCCTGGCCAAACATATCAAGGAAGACGCATGATGCACACCACCACCGAGAATACCGCGCCGGAAACGCGCATGCAGCGCATTCGTACCCGCCTGGAAACGGCACTTTCCCCTCTGGAATGCGTGCTGGAAGACGACTCGGCGCGCCACCGGGGCCATGCGGGCGCCGCCTCGGGCGGCGGCCATTACAATCTACGCATTATTTCTAGTCAATTTGAGGGGCTCAGGCTCGTCATGCGCCATCGACTGGTGTATGATTCCGTGCACGATATGATGCATAATGAGATACATGCATTGGCGATTGTGGCATTGGCGCCGTCCGAGGTAGCATAAGGATGGCGTTTTTGGCGTACCCGGATCACTTGGGTATGCCCTTGCTTCTGGTGCCATGCCTGGATTTCTTTCCATGCGTTTTTTACGAAACTTTCCCTAACAGGATTTAATAATGACTTTTAAGCCAGCCCGCTTGCTGATCGCACTACTCGCCGTTGTCGCGGTACCTGTTTTTGCGCAAAATGTTGCCGTTGTTAATGGCAAGCCTATCCCATCGTCGCGCGTTGATGCAGTCGTCAAGCAAGTCGTCGCCCAAGGCCAGCAACCGGATTCGCCGCAATTGCGCGAAATGATCAAGAAGGACTTGATCGGCCGTGAAGTGCTGATGCAAGAAGCGGAAAACAAAGGTTTCGGTAAAGATGCAGCAGTCAAGCAGCAAATCGAGAACGCACGCCAGGCCATCGTCATCAACGCCCTGGTCGGCGACTACCTGAAAAAGAACCCGGTCAACGACGCTGAAATCAAGGCGGAATACGACCGTTTCGTGGCCCAGACCGGCGACAAGGAATACCACGTACGCCACATCCTGGTAGCGACCGAAGCGGAAGCGAAAGACATCATCGCTAAGCTGAAAGGCGGCGCCAAGTTCGAAGACCTGGCCAAGCAATCGAAAGATGCCGGCTCGGCCGACAACGGCGGCGACCTGGACTGGGCAGCACCATCGTCCTTCCCGAAAGTCTTCTCCGACGCCTTCGTGAAACTGCAAAAAGGCCAGGTCACCGACACCCCGGTGCAGACGCCTAACGGTTTCCACGTGATCAAGCTGGACGACACCCGCGCGGCAAAACTGCCGACCCTGGAAGAAGTCAAGCCACAGATCGCCGAAGCGCTGCAGCAAAAGAAACTGCAAGCGTATCAGGAAGAAATGATCAAAAAAGCGAAAGTTCAGTAAGAACTGACCTCCCCGGCGCCCTTTTCGGCGCCGGTCGTGTATTCTGCGCCTGAATGCGTACTGCACGGCAGTCGCGATCTTTTGTATCGGTTTTTGTATACTTATTAGGAATGAACATGATTTTGA
The DNA here is from genome assembly GCF_030587335.1 of Janthinobacterium sp. SUN176. Lineage (NCBI taxonomy): Bacteria > Pseudomonadati > Pseudomonadota > Betaproteobacteria > Burkholderiales > Oxalobacteraceae > Janthinobacterium > Janthinobacterium sp. SUN176. Next base: position 1,710,403 of record NZ_JAPWIA010000001.1, read on the forward strand.
AGCCAGCCCGCCTGATCTTAGCCCTGGTCGCCGTTGTAGCGATCCCTGCGTTCGCGCAAAACGTGGCCACCGTGAACGGCAAGGCCATCCCTTCGTCGCGCGTCGACCAGGTCGTCAAGCAAGTCGTCGCCCAAGGCAAACAAGCGGATTCGCCGCAATTGCGCGAAGCCATCAAGAAAGACCTGATCGGCCGTGAAGTGCTGATCCAGGAAGCCGACAAGCAAGGCTACGGCACCCGTCCGGAAGTCAAGTCGCAGATCGACAATGCCCGTCAAAGCATCATCATCAATGCCCTGCTGGCCGACTACGTGAAGAAAAACCCTGTCAAGGACGCTGAAATCAAGGCCGAATACGACAAGTTCAAGGCACAAGCGGGCGACAAGGAATACCATGCACGCCACATCCTGGTGGCCACCGAAGCGGAAGCGAAAGACATCATCGCCAAGCTGAAAGGCGGCGCCAAGTTCGAAGAACTGGCGAAAGTATCGAAAGACGGTTCCGCAGCCAATGGCGGCGACCTGGACTGGGCTAGCCCAGCTTCGTACGTGAAGCCATTCTCCGACGCCATGGTCGCCCTGAAACCAGGCCAGGTCACGCAAACGCCAGTGCAATCGCAATTCGGCTTCCACGTGATCAAGCTGGAAGAAACCCGTCCGACGAAGTTGCCGGCACTGGAAGAAGTCAAGGGCCAGGTGGCCGAGTCGCTGCAACAGAAGAAACTCGCCGCCTACCGCGATGAGTTGATGAAGAAGGCAAAAATCCAATAAAAACGCCTGATATAAGCTACTGCGCGTCGCGCTTTGCGGCCTGCGATGCTCACCGTACCTTCGTACGGTTGCGCGTCTCGGCCACAAATCGCTGCCGCTCGCTACGCTTCTATCAGCCGTTTGGATGGCTGGACAAGAGCGCTCTTCGGGGCGCTTTTTTTACGCCTGAAAAAAGCGAGATGCGATGGATTTACATGCAGAACTGAAGGCGGCGCTGGAAGCGGTTGCCGAACCGGGCCGCGCGGGGCCCATGCAAGCCTATATGCGCGACCAGTTCGTTTTCCTGGGCGTGGCAGCGCCGCAGCGGCGGCTGGCCGCCAGGGGCTTGCTGGCGGGCTTGCAAGGCATCGGTGCCGATGCCCTGCTGGAACATGCGCAACTGCTGTGGCAACAGCCGGAACGCGAGTACCAGCACGTGGCGCTCGACATGCTGGCCCTGCACCGGCGCCAGCTGGGCATCGAACACCTCCCCGCCCTGCTGGCACTGGCGCGCCAGCGCGCGTGGTGGGACAGCGTCGACGGCATGGCGGGCATCGTCGGCGAGGTGCTGCAGGCGGAACGGCAGCGCGGCGGCGACGGCCATGCGCACATGGAGGCCGCCTTGCGCCATGACGATTTCTGGCTGCGCCGCATCGCCATGCTGCACCAGCTGGGCTGGCGGGCCGAGACGGACGCGGCCTGGCTGTTCGGCGCGGCGCTGGCGCTGGCCCACGAAGACGAGTTTTTCATCCGCAAGGCCATCGGCTGGGCCTTGCGCGACTACGCGCGCCACGCGCCAGAGGCCGTGACGGCATTTGCCGACGCGCACCGCCAGCAACTGTCGGCGCTCAGCTACCGCGAAGCGCTGAAGCACCAGCCACGCTGAAGGCCGAGCCGCCCAGCAGGCGCAGCGCGGCATCGATGCGCGGCGCGGCATCCCAGGCCGGCGCGGGCGCCAGCAAGCCCAGCGCCATCTGCCGCAGGGGCTCGGCAATCACCATGGCCAGCAGCAAGCCGGCCACCTCCCGCCCATCCTGCAACGCCAGATGGCCGCGCGCGGCCTGGCGCTGCAGCCAGTCGGCCAGCAGGGCCGTGCCCCGCTCGATGCCGTTGCGCTGATACACGGCAAGTAGATCCGCGCGGGCGGGAAACTCCGTGCACAGCAGGCGGAACAGTCCCACGGCGTCCGCCGTCAGCACGCGCGCCGCCATCGCCTGCAAGATCTCTTTCAACAGCGGCAACACCTCACCGGGCCCGGCCGCATCGTGCGCCATGGCCGGCAGGAAAGCATCCGTCCAGCCGCGCACCACCAGGGCGACCAGTTCCTCGCGGTTGGCCGCGTATTGATACAGCGATTTCTTTGCCATGCCCGCGTGGCGCGCCACCGCTTCCATGGTCGTGGCCGCATAGCCTTCGTTCAGCAGCAGCCAGGTAGCCGCCTGCACGGCCGCCTCGCGCGCTTCCTCGGGAGGCCGCGCCGGACGGCCCCGTCCGCGCAAGGCCTTGCTCTCTTCTTCCTGCATGCCAGCTCCAAGCTTGATCGATGAGCAATTTTACACTGAAACATATTTAGGAAACGCTAAACGTTTCTTTAATATATAATTGGCTCACCCCAACAAAGGAGAACGACATGACGCAGCATATTGAATTCCCATGGAGCATTACCAGCACAGGCGACTTGCTCGACCCATTTCCCCTGCACCTGGAAACGGGCGTCACGCGCCTGGAAAACGGTTGCCTGCTGGTGGCGGCGCGCACGGAACTGCACGGCTGCAGCGGGCGCATGCTGGACTGGTGGTTTACGTTTTTCGAGACGACGCAGCACATCAAATGGTGGCACCCGCACGATCACGTGGCCCATCATGGCTGGAACAGCGCGTGGAAAAAGGGAGAAAGTTACTATGGCGCCTCGATCGAGGCAGTGGAATCGCTGGGCGACATTCCGCCCGTGAAAGCCAAGCTGAAGTTCCATGATCCGAAGGATGTATTTGATACGGCGCAACTGCAACAGGCCAGGGACAGCGGCGCCCTGTCGGCCGCCATCTGCGCGCGCATCGGCTTCGGCGACCATGTGGCGCTCGATCCGCAGGGCGATCCGCTCGATGGCGAAATGCTGCACCTGACGCGCGACACCCCCACGGGCTGCGTGCTGCGCAGCCGCTTCTTGCTAGGCCGCAATAGCCTGAACCCCGTGCGCGACGTGCCCGACGTGCTGGGCCTGAACTTGCTGCGCCATTGCTACAGCGAATTTACCTACCTGTCGCGCTTTTTGCCATCGCTGTATTACGGCGAGCACGCGAATGGAGAGCAAGCCCCGTTGCCCTGGTAAAACATTACAGCCGCTTGTGCATGCGCGCCAGCGGCAGCTTGACGCCATCGGGCAAGTCCAGGTAAAACTCTTCCGTCACGGCAAAGCCGCTGGCCAGGTACAGCGGCACGCCGGGCAAGGTGGCGGCCAGTTCCAGGGCGGTAAAACCGGCGGCCAGCGCCTGGCGTTCGCAATGGCGCATCAGCATGCTGCCCAGGCCCTGGCGCGCGGCGCCTGGCTCGACAAAGAAGGCGCGGATGCGGCCCGGCTGGCTGGCCGGATCGAGCAGCGGGTCCGGGCCGTTCTTGGCGCGGTCGGCGCCATACAGGGTGGCGCGCCGGCTCCAGCCGCCGCAGGCCAGCATGGCGCCCTCCCGTTCGATGACGAAATACGTCTGGTCGGCCACGAGCTGCGTATCGACGCCGAACACGTGGCGCGTCACGGACTCGGCCTGTTCCGGCGTATAGAACCCCGCGCTCAGCGCCACGCCGGAACGGGCAATCAGCGCGTTCATGGCAGGCACGTCGGCCGGCAGCGCCACGCGCAAGCCGCTCAAAGCGCCAAAGCTGAACCAGGCGCGGCTGATGCGTCCCTGCTCCACGTCATACGTCGCCACCAGTTCCTGCGCCGACACGCCATCGTCCGTGTCGCCATGGACGATTTCATGGTCGATCACCAGCTTGCCGCAGGCTATGCGGTTGAGCAACTGCGCATGCGGTTTGCTGGCGGCGAAGCGGGCCGTGAAACGGGGGCCGATTTGCCCGCTGCCCGTGGCCAGCAAGGTATCGGGATGCTGGAATTGCTGTGCGTCGTCGGCATAGATGGCCAGCAAGGCCGGCACGTCGTGCGCGTTGTAGGCGTCCAGTTGGGCCTGGACCACCGCGACGGGAGAAATGCGTGTATCGTTGGCAAGCGCCATGCGTGTACCTGTTGTGATGTGGGTGGAAAGTTGCAAAGCGTAACACTGTCGCTCCTGTCGCGGCGCGGTTTGCTGCGATAATTGTAAGATTCGTTATAAGACTCACCGCAAGAGACATCTTACGGCGTCACCAATCAATCGCAAATCGCAGCAGGAGTAGATATCATGAAATGGGAAGGCAATCGCGAAAGCGACAATGTGGAAGATCGCCGTGGCGAAGACGGCGGTGGGGGCGGTGGGGGCGGCGGCGGTGGAGGCTTTGGGTTTGGCGGGCGCTCGATCGGCATCGGCACCATCGTCATCGCCCTCGTCGGCTCGTATGTGCTGGGCGTCAATCCCTTGACCTTGCTCAACCTGCTCAGCGGCGGTGGCGGCCAGATCAGCACCCAGCAAAGCCAGTCGCCCGCGCGCCAGCCGCCCGAATCGGACGAGATGGCCCGCTTCGTGAAAACCGTGCTGGCCGATACGGAAGACACGTGGGGCGCCCTGTTCAAAGCGGAAGGCGGCAGCTATGTGAAACCCAAGCTGGTGCTGTTTTCCGGCAGCACGCCGACGGCTTGCGGCACGGGCCAGAGCGCCAGCGGTCCCTTCTATTGCCCTGGCGACCAGAAAGTCTACCTGGACCTCGATTTCTTCAACCTGATGCAGCAGCGCTTCAAGGTCTCGGGCGAATTTGCCGAAGCCTACGTGATCGCGCATGAGGTGGGCCACCACGTGCAAAACCTGATGGGCTTGTCCGAGAAGGTCGACAATGCCCGCCGCACGCAGTCGGAGCGCCAGGCCAACGCCATGTCCGTGCGCCTGGAATTGCAGGCCGACTGCTTTGCCGGCGTGTGGGCGTATCACGCGAACGCCGACCGCAAGATCCTGGAACAGGGCGACGTGGAAGCGGCCCTGAAAGCGGCCACGGCCATCGGCGACGATGCGCTGCAGCGCCAGTCGCAAGGCCATGTCGTGCCGGACTCGTTTACGCACGGCACCTCGGAGCAGCGCGTGCGCTGGTTCAGCAAAGGCATCGAGAGCGGCCAGATTTCCCAGTGCAACACCTTCGAGGCACGCCAGCTGTAGGCCCTTGCCGGCCGGTTGCAGGCGCACTGGGCACAGCGCGCCTGCCCGTGCCACGCTACTTCACGTCGATGCGCCCATATTGTCCGTGCGCCTCGTCAGCCGGCCCGGCCGCATAGAACAGGGTATTGACGGGCTGGCTGTTGAGGCCATTGCCGAAGGCGATGCCCCACAAGCCATCGATCACCAGCGGCGTGCCGTCGGGCTTGAGCAGCGGCCCGCCAGCCTTGCCCGTGACGGTGTCATAGGCGTTGATCCTGCCATCGCCAAAATTCCCGATCAACAGCATATTGCTGGCAGAGCCGAAGTCGGCCGGCGCCAGCGCCATGCCCCATGGCGCATTCAAGGCCCCGCCGCTCACCAGCCGCTTGATCAGCGTGCCGCCGGTGTCGTACACATTGACGATGCCCAGGCCCGCGCCAGCCTCCTCGTCGTCGCCGCTGGCTTCGCGCTTGGCATAGGCGACATAGATGCGCTCGCCGATAGCCTGGATGCCGAACGGTGCATAGCCGGCCGGCAAGTCGGGATCGCTGAACACGCCAGGCCAGCTGGCCCTGGCAAAATTGGCATCGAAGACGTCGACGCGTCCGTTATGGAAATCGGCCGCGTACAGGTAGTTGGCGCCCGCACGGGCGGCAATCGCCAGGCCCTTGTAGACGCTGCCGCCGGCGCTGCCGTCATACACGACCAGGGCCGTGACGGGGCTGACCGTGGGCGACCAGGCCGAGATGCTGCCGCTTTCGCTGGCGAAGATGAAGGGGCTGGGCGCCGTCACGCCATTCTGGCTCAGCTTGAAATCCTGCGTGCCGTTGAAGACGATGCCCGTCGGCCCTGCCGGCGTGCTGACCACCAGCGATTGCGGCACGCCGTTGCCATCGTATAAGGTCGACTTCGCCGTGCCATTCGCCGCCACCCAGACGAAGCCGCGCGGATTGAACGCCACGCCCCAGGCATTGACGAGGTTGGGGTCCGTGTGCGCGGCCGGCAGCGCGGCCGTATCGGATACGAGGCTGGTCGCCGCATATGCGTTCAGGGCCGGCGGCTTGTGATGGTGGTGGCCGCCGCCGCAGGCAAACAGCACGGTGGCCAGCGCGGCGGCGAGACAGGCGCAAACAATCTGCCTGGTGGTATGCGTTTTCATGGCGTTCCCCTTCTGCGAGATGGGCAGAATTGCGCTGCCTGCCATCAGGGTATAAGCGGACCGTGCCGGGCGCTTGAGCCGCGTCAAGCGCAGCGCAGATAGGGCTTGCGCCCCGTCAGGGTATGCCGACGTCGTAGCGCTTGCCCAGCTTTTTCAGTTCGCCTGTCTCGATCAGGCTATTCAATTCCTGGTCGAACTGCAGGCGCAGCTTGTCGAAGGCGGGCGAGCGGGGAAAGGCAAAATAGCCATTCTGCACTTCTATGACTTTGGGCAAGGGTTTCACTTGGCGCCCATAGCCGAGGCGGGCGATCACGGGGTCGGTATTGCGGCGGTTGCTGACGAATACGTCGACGTGGTTGTGCACCAGCATCTTCAAGCCGTTTTCCACGTTATTCGCCACGCTGACCTGCAAGCCGGGGCGCACGCGCTCCCAGTCCGCGCCATAGGCCCAGCCATTGAGCAGCACCACCCGGCGGCTCTTCAGCACCGCATAGTCGCCATCCCAGCCGAAGCTGGCGTCCTGGCGCGTGTAAAAAACCATCTGGTCCTGGTAAAACGGCTTGTCGGCAAACGCCATGCCGGCGATACGCTCGGGCGTCTTGTAGGGGCCGATCAGGATATCGGCCTGCCCCTGCACCAGCATGGCTTGCGCGCGCGCCCACGGCACCATGCGGAAACGCACGGTATTGCCCGTGCGCGCCGCCATCAGGCGCAGCAGTTCCGCGCCCAGGCCGCCATACTCGCCGCTGTCCTGGTACTCGAAGACGCGCTCGAACTGCGCGCCCACGGCCAGCAGCTCGCGCGCCTGCAGCGGCGCGGCAAATGCCGGCCACAGCAGCGCCAAGGCCAGCAGGCGCCGCCCTGCTCCGCTCATCAGCCGACGATGCGCAAGGAGTAATCGGTGGCCCGCACGTCCTTGGTCAGGCTGCCGATCGAGATGCGGTCCACGCCCGTTTCGGCAATCGCGCGCACGGTGTCGAAGTTGATGCCGCCGGACGCTTCCAGCAAGGCGCGGCCATGCGTCAAGGCCACGGCGTCGCGCATCATGTCGTTGCTGAAGTTATCGAGCAAGACGGAAACGGCGCCCGCGTCCAGCGCTTCCTGCAATTGCGCCAGGGTTTCCACCTCGATTTGCACGGGCACGCCCGCGTCGAGGTTGCGCGCATTTTCCAGGGCCTGGCTGACGCCGCCCGCGGCAGCGATATGGTTTTCCTTGATCAGGATGCCGTCATACAGGGCCAGGCGCTGGTTCTTGCCGCCGCCCACGCGCACCGCATACTTTTGCGCCAGGCGCAGGCCCGGCAAGGTCTTGCGCGTGTCCAGGATGGACGCCTTGGTGCCGGCGACCACATCGACATACTGGCGCGTAGCCGTGGCGACCGCCGACAGCAGCTGCAGGAAATTGAGGGCGCTGCGCTCGGCCGTAAGCAAGGCGCGGGCCGGCGCTTCGATCGTGCACACGACGCTGTCGGCCGTCATCATGTCGCCTTCGGCGTAATGCCAAACGATGTCGATGCTGCGGTCCAGGCTTTTCATGATGCCTTCGAACCACGGCGCGCCGCACAGCACGGCTGCTTCGCGCACGATGACACGGGCCGTGACGATATGGTCGGGCGGCACCAGTTCGCCCGTCAGGTCGCACTGGCCCACGTCTTCCAGCAAGGCGGCCAGCAAATTGCCTTCGAATGCGCGCGCCAGGGCGGGATCGAAAGGAGCGAAAGAATTAACGAGGGTACTCATGCTGGACCGATTCCTTGGAACAATTTAGTTTCTTTTGCCAGGTCCGCGCCCGGCTTGAGGCCCGCCTTCTTGGCGGCGGCGAAGTCGAGCATGCGGTTGATCGAACGCACGGCCAGCTGGCCGACGGCGGGATCGACGTGGATTTCGTTGTGCATGTTTTCCAGCGTTTCAGCCAGGTTCAGCAAGCCGTTCATGGCCATCCACGGGCAGTGCGCGCAGCTCTTGCAGGTGGCGCTGTTGCCGGCCGTGGGCGCTTCGATGAAACGCTTGCCCGGCGCGGCCGCGCGCATCTTGTGCAGGATGCCGTTGTCGGTGGCGACAATGAAAGTGTCCGTATCCATGGTTTGCGCTGCCGCAATCATTTGCGACGTGGAACCGACCATGTCGGCCAGGGCCACCACATTCGCGGGCGACTCCGGATGCACGAGCACCTTGGCTTGCGGATACTCTTCCTTGAGCAAATCGAGTTCGATCCCCTTGAATTCGTCGTGCACGAGGCAGCTGCCCTGCCACAGCAGCATGTCGGCGCCCGTTTCCTTCTGAATATACGAGCCCAGGTGCTTGTCGGGCGCCCACAGGATTTTCTTGCCCTGCGCATGCAAATGGGCAACGATATCGAGGCCGATGGACGACGTCACCATCCAGTCCGCGCGCGCCTTGACTGCCGCGCTGGTGTTGGCGTAGACGACGACCGTGCGGTCCGGATGGGCGTCGCAAAAGGCCGTGAATTCATCCACCGGGCAGCCCAGGTCGAGCGAACAGGTCGCGTCGAGGTCGGGCATCAAGACCGTTTTTTCAGGACTGAGGATTTTCGCCGTTTCGCCCATGAAGCGCACGCCGGCCACGACGAGGGTCTTGGCCGGATGGTCGCGCCCGAAGCGGGCCATTTCCAGGGAATCGGAGACGCAGCCGCCCGTGGCTTCCGCCAGGTCTTGCAGGTCAGCATCAACGTAGTAGTGGGCAACGAGCACGGCTTCGCGCTCGATCAGCAAGCGCTTGATGCGCGTGATCAGTTCGGCTTTTTCGGCCGGGGAAGGCGTCGCTGGCGTGCGTGCCCAGGCGTGGGCAGTGCAGCTGGCTCCGTCTTGTGGATGTTCGTACTCGACGGATTTGATGGCTAAAGTTTGCATGGCTGTGTCAAACAAAAACGGGATAGACCGGCACGATTGCAATAAAGCAGGTGCGCCGGAACGAAAGGACCGCGGCGCGTCGGTGTGGTGCTGCCGGATGGGCGACTGGCGCGCCATCCGGCATCTTGCCTCAGAGTTTAGTCAATACCTTGGCTCTTGAGGTAATCCTCATAGTTGCCGCGGTAATCGACCACTTCATCTTCCTTGATCTCGATGATGCGGTTGGCCAGCGAAGAGACGAATTCGCGGTCATGCGACACGAAGATCAGGGTGCCCGCGTATTTTTCCAGCGCGATGTTCAGGGATTCGATCGATTCCATGTCCATGTGGTTGGTCGGCTCATCGAGCATCAGCACGTTGTGGCGGCCCAGCATCAGCTTGCCGTACATCATGCGGCCCTTTTCGCCACCGGACAGTACCTTGACGGCCTTCTTGACGTCGTCGCCGCCGAACAGCAAGCGGCCCAGGATGGAACGCACGGCCTGGTCGTCATCGCCCTCTTTCGTCCACTGGCCGATCCAGTCGGTCAGGTTCGTGTCCTTGGCGAAATCTTCCGTCGGATCTTGCGGCATGTAGCCCACGTTGGCGTTTTCCGCCCACTTCACGCGGCCCTGGTCCGGCTGCAAGCCGGCGATGTCGCCCGCAATGCAGCGCAGCATGGTGGTCTTGCCAGCGCCGTTGGCGCCGATGATGGCGATGCGTTCACCCGCCTCGACCATGATGCTGAAGTTCTTGAACAGCTGGCGATCGAAGCCTTTCGAGATATTCTCGACTTCCACGGCCAGGCGGTGCAATTTCTTTTCGCCGTCGAAACGCACGAACGGATAGGCACGCGACGATGGCTTGATGTCGTCGACCTTGATCTTTTCGATCTGCTTGGCGCGCGACGTCGCCTGGCGGGCCTTCGACTTGTTCGCGGCAAAGCGACGCACGAATTCCTGCAGCTCGGCAACCTTGTCTTTCGCTTTCGCGTTGTTGGCCAGCTGCTGGTTGCGCGCCTGGGTCGAGGCGAACATGTATTCGTCGTAGTTGCCTGGATAAATCTTCAGGGTGCCGTAGTCCATGTCGGCCACGTGGGTGCACACCTGGTTCAGGAAGTGGCGATCATGGGAAATGATGATCATGGTGGAATTGCGCTCGTTGAGCACGTCTTCCAGCCAGCGAATCGTGTTGATGTCTAGGTTATTCGTCGGCTCGTCGAGCAGCAGGATGTCCGGGTTCGAGAACAGCGCCTGCGCCAGCAGCACGCGCAGCTTCCAGCCTGGCGAGACATTGCTCATCGGGCCTTGATGCAGATCAATGGCGACACCGGCGCCCAGCAGCAGTTCGCCCGCGCGCGATTCGGCCGTGTAGCCGTCGTATTCGGAAACTTTGCCTTCCAGCTCGGCGGCCTGCATGTAGTCGTCGTCCGTCGCTTCCGGGTTCGCGTAGATCGCGTCGCGTTGCTGGATGGCGGCCCACATTTCCGTATGGCCCATCATGACGACGTCGAGGACGCGCATGTCTTCAAACGCAAACTGGTCCTGGCGCAGCTTGCCCAGGCGCTCGTTGGTATCGAGCATGACGTTGCCGCCCGACGGGTCCAGGTCGCCGCCTAGGATCTTCATGAACGTCGACTTGCCGCAGCCGTTCGCGCCGATCAAACCATAGCGGTTGCCGTCGCCGAACTTGACGGAGATATTCTCAAACAATGGCTTGGCGCCAAACTGCATCGTAATATTTGCGGTTGAAAGCATGTGATATTAGGTCTTTATTCAGTTAAAACAGCTAGTTAAGTACTTTTCCCCCATTATACAGCACCCACCCTCTTCCACTCTATAGTGGCCCGGCAGTCGCAGCCGGAGCCTATGCGCAGGCATACGGCGCAGAAATAATGGCAAGAAAATATGATTGCCGTATTCCCATTTAGCAGCTACGCTGCGTGGCATTGTTTTCTACCCTTTACCTCACAGGCATCACTTGAAAAAAATCACCATCGCCGCCGCCGTGGCCGTCATTGCCGTCGCTGTCACCGCCTACGCTTCGCCCTACTACACCTTGCACCAGATCAAGACCGCGCTGGCCGAGCGCAACGCCGACGCCCTGGCCGCACACGTGGACTTCCCCGCCCTGCGCGCCAGCGTCAAGACGCAGCTGGAAGCGAGCATGGCGCGCAGCATCGAGGCGACCGCCGGCAGCGGCAACCCGCTGGCCGCGCTGGGCCAGTCGATCGCCAGCGCCATGCTGGGCAAGATGGTCGACACCATGGTCTCGCCGGCCGGCGTGGTGGCGCTGGTCAACAAGAGCGCCGTCAGCCCGCAAGCAGAGCCAAATCCGGATGCGCCCGCCGATGGCGCGCGCAAGAAGGCCGACTATTCAGCCGGCTATGCCGGCCTGAACACCTTCATCGTGCGCGCAAAGGATGGCAATGCGCAGGAAGGCGCGCTGGTCCTGCTGCGTCATGGCGTGTGGGGCTGGAAGCTGAGTTCGATCGAGATTGCATCGGCGATGGCCGCACGCTAGAAGAAGCGCGCATGCGCAGGCAATCTGATACACAATGCGGGCCACTTGTATCCGATTGCAGGAGTTTTCATGCTGAAACACACGACCCTGGCGCTGGCCATGGCCTTTGCCGGCGCCGCGCCATCCGCCCATGCCCACGATGGGATCGCCGCCGCCGAGCGCAGCCACTCCGTTGTCGCGCGCATGCAGGCGGAAACGTCCAGCGCCGCCGATCCGGACGCCCCGGCACCGCTGCCCGTGCCCAGCGACATTTCGCTGGCCGAGCTGGAGCGCCGCCTGGCGCTGGGACAGGCGCAGGCCGCTGAAAAACACTATACCAGCGCGCTCGATCCGGCCGTGCTGAGCAGCCTGGCGCAACAGATGGGGTGCGAGGATATCGTCGGCATGCAGCCGTTCGGTTTCCCGCTGGAACAGGCGCCAGCGACCGTCCTGAGCGGCGCGCACCTGCTGGCGCGGTGCCCGGATCGGGCCTATGTGACGATCACGGCCATGTCGATGGCAGGCAAGACGGGCAAGCGCGCCCACATTTCGCCGCAATCGTTCAAGCAGCAGGTCGATGGCAGGCCCGCGCGGCGCCTGTACTACAAGGCGCCCAACGGCCGCCAGAAGGAGTCGCTGACCATCATCGACGGCAGTTATGCGTATGCGCTCGAGTACTGGTCGCTCGATGACAGCCAGCAACGCGGCATGGTCGGCATTCGCAGGATGGAAACATTGACGTTTCCGCAATAAAATAGACGCGAACAGGTGAAATACTGTATATTCATACAGTTATTTATTATCCCCTTTTCGAGCATGTCTGCACACCCGCCCATCCAATTACCTTACACCATCTGCGTCAGCGCCACGATCGACGCGGAGATCGAGCAAACCATCCTCGAGGGCTTGAATGCCTACAACGATGCCATCACCGGCTATAGCGACAGGCAGGTATTGAGCGTCGTCGTGCGCGACCGCGACAGCCAGCGGGTGCTGGGCGGCGCCATGGGCCGGACTTCGCTGGGCCTGCTGTTTCTCGATTTGTTTTATTTGCCCGCCGCCTTGCGGGGACTGGGACTGGGCAGCCGGATACTGGCGCAGTTCGAAGAGGAAGGGCGCCGGCGCGGCTGCGCCTCGGCGGTGCTGTACACCATCACTTTCCAGGCGCCCGAGTTTTACGAGCGGCGCGGCTGGCGCCGCTTCGGCGAAATTGCCTGCAGTCCCGAGGGGACGAGCCGGGTATTCATGAGCAAGACCCTGTAGGCGGCATGCGACCAGGGCTGGCGGCAGGTTTGCCGCCAGCCCTGGTCAGCCACATCCGCTTACATGCCCAGGGACTTGAGCAGGTCGGCGTTGTCGTCGTCTTCCGGTTCCGCGGCAGGCGCCGGGGCGGCGTCCCGTTCGCGGTTCGCGAATTCGCCATCCATCAGCGAGTCGGCGTCGACTTCGCGGGAATCGAAATCGTGCAACTTGATGAACTCGGTACGGTCGATCGCCAGTTCCAGGTAGAAAATATTGTTCTTTTCCGTGTAGAAAGTGACGCGGCGCATTTCCGGGCGGTCCAGCGGCGTGTCGACGCTGAGCATCACCTGCTTGTTCAGCACCAGCATCTTCGGCTGGCTCTGGGTGATATTCGTTTGCAGCTCGCGCCGCACCTTGCCCGTGAAGTCGCCCACGATCTGGTTCATCAGCTCGCCCATGATGTTCGACACTTCGTCCGACGTGTAGAAGCTGGCCAGCTCCGACTTCGGCATGCCCATGTGCAACATGTAGCGCTCATAGATTTCCATCGCCGTATCGGCGGCAAAATTGAGCACCACCAGGCCCGTGAAACCGCCATCGAACATGACGAAACAGCCGATATCCGGCTTCAGGCCCGTCTTGGTGATGCGCTGCACCATGCCTGAATAATTGACCTTGCTTTGCGTTGCAACGTTGAGCACCCGAACCACCGAGTTGCACAAACTCATCAACAAATCTTCTGTACCGTACACAACATCCTTTTCTGCATCCATGAGCAACCTCTCCTACTATTTTAAAGATGACAGCACTGTTCCCTGCCCGCCGCGAGCCGAAACCTGACAGTTTCGCTCAGCTGGCGGACGACTTCACCTTTGCATGCCTGACCTTGCGTGGCGGCGCGCGCCGCGTTGCCGCCGCCCCGAACCGCCCTCTTACCTTTTTCTGTATAGAAATAAGTATCATGCGCAGAATACCCAGATGTAACATTTCCGTCCAGCCATACCTGCATTTACTTGACGATCTGTGCGGAAATACCAATACACTGCAATGCAACATTATGCGGAAGATAAGCATGCAGGAAGAATCAGGCTGGCACGGTTGAAACCATGGCGAAAAGGCAGCATCACGTATACTGCCCCGCGGGACGCAACTACCGAAAGGCATGAGAGGATGAGTACACTGCAGGAACAGGCAACGGCGGAAATGGTGGCGGCCGTGGAAGCGTGGTTTGTCGAGCGCCTGAAGCGCACCGATCTGGACAGCGCCGTGAATCGGACCACCTTGCAAATGGGTATTTTTAACGATCTCTTGCTCGACTACAAACCCGGCCGCACCACGGCCGACGATTACCATCTGGCCGATGCCGGGGATTTCACGCAGAGGACGCCATCGCGCCTCGATGAAGCCGTCGTACGCGACAGCATCGCGCCCCAGTTAGTTGCCATGGTGCAAGCGAAACTGGCAACGCTGGCCGACACGCCTCTGATCGACTACCGCTTCAGCTTTCGCGGCAAATTCCAGACGGCACAGGGCACGCTGCACCTGAATCTGCTCGATCATATCAACGAAGGCAAGCGCAGCGCCCTGCTCGCGCGCATCCACAGCTACGTCGAGCAGAAACTCGAGCGCGGCAACCGGCCGACGAAAAAGCTGGAAACCTTCTTCCTGGCGCGCCACCTGCTCGATCCCCAGCTGTTTCCGCAGCCCGATATCGCCTGGACCATCGCACAATTCGAGCGCATCGAGCAACTGAACAAGTCGCGCCCGCAAGCGCTGGCCGAACATCGCAGCGACATCATCCAGGCCGTGTCGGCCTGGGCGGAAAAACAGTTCTTGCCGCAGTTCTATGACGTGCAAACCTCAAGCTACAGCGGCACGGAATACACCTTGAAAGCGGGCGCGGCGCCCGATGCCCAGGCGCTGGCACCGATCGACCTGCTGCTGTACGGGGCCGTGATGATCTTGCGCCACGAACCGAGCTACGCCAAATCGACGGGCCTGAAATTCCTGGAAATCGCGCGCGAACTGGGCAGTGAACGGGCCGTGCGCATGCTCAAGGAAGGCAGCGGCACCTTCCCCGACGGCGACATCCACGTCAAAAATGCGCTGCTGGAATGCCGCGCCAACGACGTGTTTGCCACGATCAGCATCACGATTGCCCAGGAAGAAGAAGGCGCGTATGCGCAGGCGCTGGCGTTCATCACGCACCTGCTGAACAACGGCTTCCCGAAAAGCTACCGGATCAAGCTCAAATCGAAGGTCAAGGAATATCTGCCCTTGAAAGGCCTGGCCCGCTCCGACACCCACCGCTTCTTTGCCAACGCCCTCGCCCATGCATCGCTGCAGCCGCAACTGGAAGCGTATGCGCGCGCCGCCATCGAGCAATACGAGTTCTATGCCGACACGGAAGGCGAAAAGAATTGCATGCCCGGCAGTTACGCCACGTTTGGCCTGGGCTTGCTCGACGCACGCCATTTCCCGCTGGTGCAGCACTACATGGCCAACGTCGACGAGGAGCACCAGTCCGTGCAGGATCAGTTCACGGCCGCCTTCGCCGAACGGCATGGCGTGACGACGGAGTCCATCCCCGTGCTGGCGGCCTGCCTGCGCGCGTGCACGGATAACGCCAAAGTCAAAATCCAGGCGGAACTGGAAGAGGTGGAGAAACTGGAACTGTTCTGCCAGCAACTGCAAGGGCTGGAAGGCTATCCGGTCGAGCACATGCTGTACCCCATCTGGGGCAAGCTGGAAAAACTGGCGGCCCTGGCGCGCAAGGCGCAAGGCCGGCGCAAGGAGCTGCTGCTGGCCTTGCTGGAAGCGGCCAGCAAGACCGGCGCCTAATGTGCGCAACGTTATGACTTTCACCATATATAATGCGCGGCGCCAGAGTTGCCTTAAGGCATCTTTTGGCGCCTGACATTGAATCGTGGAGAAAATACATGCATCAAACACAACAAACATCGCGCACCGTCCTGCTGGCAGCAAGCTTTGCCGCCGCCGTGGCGCTGGCCCAGCCCGCCATCGCCGCCGACGCCGCGGAACTGGCCCCGCTCGATGCGGCCAACCTGTACATCAAGACCATCATCAACCTGGATGAAGCCAGCGTCGCCAAGCTCAACGCCTACCTGCGCCCCACCCGCCTGGCCGGCCACCAGAGCGCCGAATACGCGTCGTACGGCGACATGAAGGAAGCGGACGCCAAGTTTCCAACGGAGACGGGCAAGCTGATCGCCGACCTGTTCCCCGCAACCATGCGCGCGGCCGTGACGCCGGCCGCCGAATTGCTGGCGGCAAACGTCATCGCCGCCAAGAAGGGCGCCGTGTGCCAGGCCACCAAGGCGGACCCGGTGACGGTGGAAAACGGCATCCAGACGGCCGCCGTCAGCTTCGAATGCCAGATCGTCAAGGTACCGCTGGCATGGGCGCCTGCCGCCCAGCAACTGGCGAAGAGCGGCTGCAAGGCCGAGCAATGCAAGGCCGGCCTGCAAAAGATCGCCGCGACCTACACGAGCTCGCCGAAACAGACCTGGCGCGCCGTGTTTGCCGTCAGCCGCGAAAAGAATTCGGAAGCCTGGCGCAACGATTTCGCGCGTGAAACCTTCGATGAAATCTGGGAATACCTGTAATCCTTCACTCATCCCTAAGGCTGCCGGTGGATAAACCCAAACTGACACCCGTCGCCCAGCCGGCAGGCCTGGCCCTGCTGCGCCTGCTCGATCCCGATCACGTGGACGGTGCGCTGAGCAAGCAGGTACTGGCGCAAGACCTGGCCAGCCTGCACGGCAAGCAATTGCTGGCGCTGCTGCGCTGGCTGCGTGCCGCGCAATCCAACCAGCAGGATTATGCAGGCGCCACCCCAGAGCAGGCCGAGCAGCAGTTCGGCGCCGCCATCGCCGCCGTCAAGGCGGTGCTGGCCACGCGCCCGCACATCCCCAACAAGCAGGAAGCGAAGGCCTTGCGCCAGGCGGCGGCCAAAAAGCGTTAATCGAGGCGCAAGCCGGCCGCCAGCAAGGCCATGCCCTCGCCGAACGCGGGGGCGATGACGCGTACCTCGGCCGGATCGAGGTCGCCGAAGTTGACGTACGCCAGGGCCGGCGCCGCGCCCGCGCGATAATCGAGCAGCAGGCATAGCGGCCCGCCATCGGAACCGATCCCCAGGCACTGGCCGCCCAGGTAGCGCTGCAGTTGATACGCGCCATTCAGCGCCACCAGCTCGCGCACGGGCCACAACGACAGCGATTGCCCATCGACATCCCCTGCGCCGCCATCGGACCAGCACAGGAAGTCGTGTAAATCCGGCGGCAACGGCAGGCCCATGGCCTGTTCGATGGCAGCCAGGGATGCCGGCGTGGCGCCAGGACTGGCGCGCCAGTACGGCGCGACGGCGGCGATGACTGGGGCAAGACGCATAGAGATGGGTTTCCTTTGAATGGGCGCGCGGCGGGCTACCTCAGCGCGCCATCATCGGCGAGCGGACGCCGGGCGTCAAGCGGCCATCCAGCCGTGCGCGCAAGCTCGTCGGCCCCCTCCTATAATCTGAGGCTCTATTGTTTCCGCTACAGAAAGTTCCCCATGTCCATACAATTTCCCCGCCATGTAATCGGTTGCGCCGTATTGGCCTTTTCCGGTTTGGCCGCCATGCAGGCCGCCCATGCCGAAGAGACGGGGCCCATCGATGCGCGTGCCGTCTGGCAGGAACGCTCGCTGTCGGCCTGCCGCACCGGGCAATCGCACTCCGCGCCCGACGTCTGCCTGCTGCGCACCATGAAGCGTACCGGTGCGCCCCCGCAAGCCATCGCCGCCGCCAGGATGCTGGTCGGGGCAAACATGCCAGGCTACATCTCTGCCTGGCGCCCGCTGGGCAAGGTGGCGCTGGCCACCGTCACCTATCCGTTTCGCGCCAACACGAATGAAAGCACCTTGCTGATCGGCAGCGATGGCGCGGCCATCGATGTCGACGAGCACTCCGTGCGCGAGGAAGACCGGGCCACGCCTGCCTGGCAAGCGTTTACCGCCGCCCACCCGGACGCCATGCCGTTCGCGCCCGCCGAGTTCGTCGGCAGCACGGCCACCGGCGATGGCGGCCAGAGCGTGCTGTTTTCCACGCCCCTGATCACCTGCCACGCCTGCGCCGACGATGGCGCCCTGCTGGTCGCCTACACGATCGACAAGGCCGGTATCGTGCGCGAGAGAAAACTATTGACGATCAAGTAAGGCTGCATCAAAGACAAGAAAGATGAGATAGAATTGCTTGATGGCATGTCTATACGAGTACATGCCATCGATCCAAACTTACTTATCACAGGAAACCATGCGCCGCTCTTGCCTTGCACTGCACCTCACCGCCGCCCTGCTGCTGTCCAGCCCCTTCCACCTCGCCACTGCCGCGTCCGCCGCTACCGCTTCCTCCAGCGCAGCCACGCCGCTCGTCATCGGCGAAAGTTTCAGCATCGATTCGCAGGCGCTGAAAGAAAAACGCCACATCAATGTGTACATGGCGCGCGCCTGGGATACGCCCCCCGACGCTCCGCTGCCCGTGCTGTACATGCCGGACGGCGGCGTGGCCGAAGACTTTTTGCACGTGGCCGGCTTGCTGCAAGTGTCCGTGGCGAATGGCACGATGCGCCCCTTCATGCTGGTCGGCATGCAAAACACGCAGCGCCGGCGCGACCTGACGGGCCCGACCGGGAATGCGGAAGACCGCAAGATCGCCCCCGTCGTGGGTGGCGCGGCCGCCTACCGGACCTTCATCCGCGATGAGCTGATGCCAGAAATCAAGCGCCGCTACCGCACGACGGGCGAGACGGCCATCGTCGGCGAATCGCTGGGGGGCCTGTTCGTGGTGGAAACCTATCTGCTGGAACCGCAACTGTTCGACCATTACGTGGCGTTCGACCCCAGCCTGTGGTGGAATCATGGCGCCCTGCCGCGCCAGGCGGCGGCCCTGCTGGCGAAAGGCACGCCGGGCAAGCACAGCCTGTACCTGGCGTCCAGCAGCGAAGCAGGCATCGCCGTGGAAGTGCAGCGCCTGGCCGACGTGCTGGAAAAACAGGCGCCGCGCGGCTTGCAATGGCATGTGGAAAAGATGCCGGAAGAAACCCACGGCACGATCTATCACCCGGCCGCCCTGAAAGCGTTTCGCAGCGTCTTCAAGCCGGCCACGCCGCCGCAATAAGCGGGACGGGGACGGGCGCGGCTACGGCGCCGGCAACGCCTGCCCCATCTGCTCGCGCAGCCAGTGCAGCAAGGTGGTGCGGCGCGCGTCGCCATCGAATGGCAGCGGCGACAACAGGAAATAGCTGCTGCCGTCGCGCCGGAAACCGAAGGGCGCGACCAGGCGCCCGCTGTCGAGGTCTTCGCGCGCCATGAAGACTGAGCCGATGGCCACGCCGAGGCCGGCGCAAGCCGCTTGCAGGCTCAGATAGAAGTGCTCGTAGGTCTGGCTGCCGCCCTGGCCGCCGCCGTCGGCATCCTTGCCGGCGTCGCGCCAGTGGGTCCAGGCGGCAGGGCGCGACGCCGTGTGCAGCAGGCGCTGCGCGGACAGGTCCAGCCGGCCTTGCCGCAGCAGGGCCGGCGCGCACACGGGCGCGATCCATTCATCGCACACCTTTTCCGCATGCAAGCCCGCATCCCACAGAAAATCGTTGCGGCGCAGCGCCACGTCCACCGCGTCGCGCTGGAACGCCACCGGCCCGCCCGAGGCGAACAGGTGCAGCGGCACCTCGGGATGGCGCTGGTAAAAGTCGCCGAGGCGCGGTATCAGCCATTTCATCGCGATCGTCGGCTCGCACGACACCACCAGCGGCCCCTGGCGCACCGGCTGGCGCACGGCTTCGAGGGCGGCGTCGAGCCGCTCGAATGCTTGCTGGACGGCATCGCGCAGCTGCGCGCCCGCCGGCAGGAGGAACACGCCGCGGTTGCGGCGTTCGAACAGGGGCGTGCCCAGCGACGTTTCCAGCAGGCGGATTTGCCGGCTGACCGCACCATGCGTGACGTGCAACTCCGCGGCCGCCTGGACGAAACTGCCCAGCCTGGCCGCAGCCTCGAAGAACCGCAAGGAGCCCAGCGCCGTCTGTCTAGTCATGATCTGTCACTTTTTCTCACACATATCCGCAAGATATCATCGTTTTTCATAGAAGGCTATTATAGGGATAATTTGTCTTCCGGCAGCCCGCATGCGCGCCGCGCCCTTGCCAAACAGGCGAGAAATTGTCACCGATGGCCGTGCGGGCGCCACCACTGCCCAAGGAAGACACATGATTGCATTGCTTGCCGTTGCCCTGATTACCCTGCTGGCCTCCATCGTTCCGGGCCCCGATTTCGCGATGGTCACGCGCAACAGCTATCTGCATGGCCGCCGTGCCGGCCTGCTGGCCGCGCTCGGCATCGCGCTGGGCGTGCAAGTGCACGTGTTCTATACGATGTTTGGCGTAGCGCTGCTCATCGCCGGTTCGCCTGGACTATTTACGGCGATCAAGCTGGCCGGCGCCCTCTACCTGGCCGTGATCGGCTGGAAAACCTGGGCCAACCGCGCCGGACTCGTCATCGACCTGCACGGCGGCAGCAGCGTGCCCCGGCGTCAAATCTTGCTCAACGGCTTACTGACCAATGCCCTGAACCCGAAAACGACCCTGTTTGTCATCAGTACCTACACCCAGGTGGTGCAGCCCGGCACGCCGTTGGCAGTCCAGTTCGGCTACGGGCTGTGCATGTCCGCCATCCACCTGGCCTGGTTCGCCCTGGTGGCCGTCTTTTTCTCGCAAGCGCGCTTCCGCATGCGCATGGTCAGCCACCAGCGGAGCATCGACCGGCTGATCGGCGCGGTCCTGGTGGCGCTGGGCGTCGCGCTCGCCTGCGCCAACATGGACAAACTGTAATCTGGCGCGGGACGTGCCCGCCGCATCCGGCGGGTAAAATCGGCGACCCCTATTCCCCCGCGCCGAGTACAGATACCCATGAGTTTTTTACAACTATTTATTCTTTCCATCGTCCAGGGCTTCGCCGAGCTGCTGCCCGTGTCCAGCTCCGCCCACGTCATCATGGCAGAAAAACTGATGGGCCTGGACCCGACGTCACCGGAGCTGACCATGCTGCTGGTGATGCTGCACACGGGCACCATGTTCGCCGTCATCGTGTATTTCTGGAAATCCTGGCGCGCCACGTATTTCAGCTCGGCCACTGCCTTCCGCAGCAATGCCTTGCTGCTCGTGGCCGCCACGGCCCTGACGGGCATCGTCGGCTTTGGCTTGCTGAAAGGCATTACACACGTCATGAGCAAGGATGCGCCGGGCTTTGAAATCGAGCACCTGTTCGGCAACGCAAAACTGATGGCCGCCGCCCTGGCCGCCGCAGGCGTGCTGATCATTGTATCCTCGCGCCTGCAGGCGCGCCAGCATGGCACCTTGTCCATCGGCAAGGCGATGGTGATCGGCGCCGTGCAGGGACTGTGCCTGCCCTTCCGGGGCTTTTCCCGCTCGGGCGCCACCATTTCCGCCGGCATCGCCATGGGCGTGCCGCAGCGCCGCGCGGAAGAATTCAGCTTCGCCCTGGCCGTCGTGCTGACGCCGGCCGTGCTGGTCAAGGAAGGCTGGCGCTTCTACCAGGCCGTGGCAAACGGCAGCCTCGATCATCTGGAGCACGGCAACAGCCTGCTGCACCTGCTCGGCCCCAGCCTGCTGGGCATGCTGCTGTCGTTCCTGGCCGGCTTGCTGGCCCTGCGCTGGCTGTCGCGCTGGCTGGAACAGGGGCGCTGGCATTTCTTTGGCGCATATTGCCTGCTGGCCTCCTTGGTGGTGCTGTACGTAGGGTAAAATCGCCGGGTTTGCGTTAAACGCCTATAAAACCTACTGCGCGTCGTGATTTACGGCCTGCGATGCTCACTGCCTCGGCGGCCCCGTACTCCGTACAGTTGCGCTTCTCGGGCCAACGGGGGCGCCGAGCCTCCCTTCCGCTCGCTACGGTTTTCTTCGGCGTTGCTGCTTTATTATCCCAGCCAGGTTTTACTGAAAGCCAACGATGAATTTCGCCGCCACCGCCGCCCTCTCGCTTGCCATGTCCACCGATGCCTTCGCGGCCGCCGTGGGCAAGGGCGCCGCCCTGCACAAGCCGCAATGGCGCGAAGCGCTGCGCACTGGGCTGATCTTTGGCGTCATCGAAGCCATCACGCCCATCATCGGCTGGGCCCTGGGCAGCGTGGCCGCGCCCTACGTGGAAGCGTGGGACCACTGGATCGCCTTCAGCCTGCTGGGCATCATCGGCTTGCTGATGATACGCAATGCCCTTTCCGATGCCGACGAAGAAGAAGCGCCGGCCCAGTCGCACTCGTTCTGGGTGCTGGCCGTGACGGGCCTGGCCACCAGCATCGACGCCATGGTGGTGGGTGCGGGCCTGGCTTTGCTGGGCGCCAACATCGTCGTGACGGCGGCCGCCATCGGCTTTTCCACCTTCGTCATGGTCACCCTGGGCGTGATGCTGGGCCGCGTGCTGGGCACGGTGGCGGGCCGGCGCGCCGAGCTGGTGGGCGGCCTGGTGCTGATCGTCATCGGCTGCGTGATCCTGTACGAGCATCTCGGCCATCCGGCCTGAGGCCGGGCAAGGCCTGCGCACGCCATGGCCGGCGGCGCAGGCGACGCGCCACTTTGTGCTACATTCAAGGCTCTGCATTCCTGTCTCGCAAGGTGACCATCATGGAAACTCTGGAGCTGCTTTTTGCCGCGCTGGTGCGCGAAACGGCCGAATCGATACGCGACCACCACGTCCCTTTTGCCATCAAACACGACGAGCGCGCCTATTTCGAGTGGATGGACGGGCACCCGATCAATGGCTACATCCAGGAAGCGTATCGGGAAATCGAAGAAACGGCCCAGCAGATCCGCGCCATCCGCGCTGGATGATGACGGCAGCCGCAAGCTACTGCGCGGGCGGCTTTGCGGCTGGCGATGCTCACCGTACCAATGTACGGTTGCGCTTCTCAGCCACACATCCGCTCCGCTCGCTACGCTTGCCGCTGCCGTCGCGACGTTCGTTGAATCGTGGCTTGAAATGGCGGTCTTGATTCAGATCAAACACTCTGCTGTTCGATACGCGTAAGCAGGTCTGGGCCACGACAATCAGGTCTGGAGGCGGGAGACATGGATCAGGAACAAAAACACCAGATCAGGGGTTATGAATTTCATGTGACGGGGGCGCTGGAGAAGGATGGGCGCTACCGGGGCATGATCTTGATCAGCAAACGCGGCGATACCTTGCAGGCGTATGCCAAGCCCGTGCTGATTGAAACGCCGAGCAGTTTCAAATCCGTGCATGCGGCCTTGATCGAGGCCTCGGCGTACGCCCAGGAACTCATCTATAACGGCGCCATCAAGGCGCTGCTGCCGGCCGAGGCGCCGCTCGCGGACACGCAGGCCGGTACACAGGCTGGTACGCAGGCGCCGCAACCGCCGGATTTCGTCGGCAACTGACGCCGGCAAGCCCGTCCGGCCCACCCGGGCGCGCGTATAATGACGCGCTTTCCCGGATGAAAACGCAAAACCATGGAATATGTGAACTTGCCGCTGGTCTTCCTCGTCGGCTGCGCCCTGATTGCCTTGTTGGCCAAGAAGAATGGTTATTCGTGGTACCTGTTTTTCTTCGCCATCGCCGTGCCCACGCCCCTGTTGCTGCTGGCCTTGCCCCATGTGGTGGGCGTGGAAGCCGCTTCTTTGACCTCCGTCCGGCTGGGTACCGCCCTGCTGTTCCCCGTGGCCGGCTTGCTGCTGGCCCTGCGGCGAAAACACTGACCCGCAAGCGGTCTCAGCGTGCCGGCGCGCCATCGGCCAGGCGCCAGCCGACGGACAGCGCCAGTTGCTGCGCCTCTTTTTCATTGCTGCAATCGTCGTAATCGCAGGTATCCGCATACGCGCCGCACGCCTGGTTCTGGCTGACATACGAGCCGACCCAGCGGCCATCGCGGCGCTGGCTGGCCGTGGCGCTGATGGTAAAACCCTTGTGGATGGTGGGATTTTCAAAAGGCATAATTCCTCCGATGCAAGAAGCGTCAGGGATCTGACTGGCTTCCACTGTGCGCCTTGCGGCCGCCCACGTCTGTACGTTTGACCACACTCACGAAAAGGGCGCGCGCCGCGCTCGCGCCGGCAGGCGATCGGGTATGATTTCCCCATGTGTGGACGATTCGATCAAAATGACACGGCGCGCGTGCTGGCGTCATCCTTCGGCTGGACCGACGCGGTGTTCGACAGCGAGGCGGAACCGCACCTGAACGTCTCGCCCGGCACCTACCGGCCCATCCTGCACATCCAGGATGGCGTGCACCGGGTCGACGATGTCTTCTGGGGCTACCGCCCCGCCTGGGCCGCCGCGGCCACGCCCGCTCCCGGCAAGAAAAAAATCCCCATCGCCATCAATGCCCGCCTGGAAAAGCTCGCCGGCGCCTACTGGAAACCCTTGCTGCGCGCGGGGCGCGGCATCGTCTGCGTTTCCGGCTGGTATGAATGGACGGGCGAGAAAGGCGGCAAGCAACCATGGCACATTCACCGCAAGGACCGCGCGCCCCTGTTCCTGCTGGCGCTGGCCCAGTTCGGTCCCTACAAGGTCAATCGGGAAGAAGCGGGCTTCGTGCTGGTGACGGCCGACAGTATGGGCGGCATGGTCGATATCCACGACCGCCGCCCCGTGGCCGTCAGCCGGGAAGACGCGCACCGTTGGCTGGACCCCGCCCTGACGCCCGAGCAGGCGCTGCACCTGGCGCGCACCTGCATGCTCGACGTGGACTTGTTCGAATGGCATGCCGTCGACAATCCGCTGGTACCGTCCGCCAGGGCCAAGCCGCCACCGGCCGCGGCGCAAAGTGCCTTCGACTGGGGTACGGATTAAGGCAGGCGCGCCAGGCGGCGCCACAGCGCTTCCATGGGACCTTGCCTGAAATGGCGCAGCCAGTAGCGGCTCAGCAGCACCTGCCCCGCCATCATCACGACCGCCAGGCCCAGCATCTCGGCGGGACGCAGTGTTGCGCCCCAGCCCAGGCCCGGCCCCTGCAGCAGCCAGGTGCCGATCAGCGATTGCAGCAGGTAATTGCTCAGCGCCATGCGTCCCACGGGCGCCAGCCATGCACCGAGCCAGCGCAACATGAAGGGGCCGGCCAGCATCAGCGCGGCCACATAGCCGGCCGCCAGCACGGGGCCGCCGGCGAACAGGCCCACTTCGAACAGGGCCGTGTCAAACACGGTTTGATACGGATCGGCCACCTGCCACGCGACGGCCCCCGCCGCCAGCAGGTTGAACGGCAAGCCCGCGCCCAGTCCCACGGCACGCACCCGGCGCCACAGGTGCTGGTGGCGCTGCGGCTGCGTCAGCCAGCCGAAACGCACGGACAAGATGCCCAGCAAGAACAGCACGATGATATGCGGCAGCATGACGGCCGAGTACAGCAAGGAGACGAGGAAATCGTTGGCGCGCAGCCTGGCGACAGCCCATGCGCCGCCCTGCGTGTAGACCGCGTAGCGCTCCGCAAAGGCTTGCAGGTCGCGCGCGATGTCCGGCGCGCCGCCCTGCTGGCCCACAGGAATCAACAGGCACATGAATAATAGAAAACCGGCCGCCACCAGCCAGGCGCGGTTGCGCACGCGGCTGAGCCTGGCGGACAGCAGGGGCAGGACCAGCATGCCGGCGACGGCATACGAGGTCAGCACGTCGCCGCTCCAGATGCAGAAGCCGTGCAGCAGGCCGAACACGAGCAGCCAGCGCAAACGGCGCCGGTAAGCCGCTTGCGCCGCCTCCCAGCTACCCAGCTGTCGCCGCAGGGAACGTGTCTGCAGGGCAAAACCGGCGCCGAACAGAAAAGCGAAGATGGGGTAAAACTTGAATTGCGCCAACGCCGCCACGCCAAAAATGACGAGCTGGTCGAGCACGGGAGGCTGCGCCGGCAAGGTGCCGTAGCGCAAGGACAGGCTGCCCCAGGCGAACGACCATATATTCACCAGCAAGATGCCAAACACGGCGATGCCGCGCAGCACATCGAGCTGCAGCAGGCGTCCGGGCTTGGCGCCCGCGGAGTGCAGGACGTTCAGGGGCGCGCCAGGGTCGGGTAATCGCCCACCTGCAGGCTGAAGCCGGACGCATCCGATTGCAGCCGCGCCTGGCCGCCGAACGGCAAGGTGACGCGGCGGCGGATGTGGCCGAATTCCAGTCCCGTCAACACGGGCACGGGCAGGCGCTCGCGCACGTAGGCCAGCATGGCATCGACATCGTAGCCCTTGTCCATCGGGCTCAGTTTATAGCCGGAAAAGTCACCGAGCACAACCGCTTGCTGGCGCTGGATCACGCCCGCGTGCAGCAGTTGCAGCAGCATGCGCTCGACCCGGTACGGGTGTTCGTTGACGTCTTCCAGGAACAGGATGCCGCCATCGATCTGGGGGAAATACGGCGTGCCCAGCAAGTGAACCAGCATGGCCAGGTTGCCGCCCCACAGTTGCCCGCTCAGCTCTACCTGCGGATTGCCCGCCGCCGCGCCCGTGACCGTGTGCGTGGGACCGGCCAGGCACGACCACAGTTGATCCAGCGTAAATTGCTCGGGCTCGTCGCGGATAAAATCGTCACAGATCATGGGGCCGGCAAAGCTGGCGCGCCCCGTTTTTGCCAGCAAGCCCATGTGGAAGGCCGTAAAATCGCTGTAGCCGACAAACAGCTTGCCGCTGTCGGCCATGCGGTCGAAATCGATGTCGGGCAGGATGCGGCTGATGCCGTAGCTGCCGCGCAAGGCGATCACCACTTGCACGGCCGGGTCGGCGGCGGCCGCGTTCAACTGCGCCAGGCGGCCCGCATCCGTGCCGCCGAAGCGCTGGAATGTGTGGTCGGGGTCGTAGTAATTGTGGACGGTGGCGCCTTGCGCCTGCAAGCGGGCGATGCCGCGCGCCAAAGCCGCCTCGTCGGGCGCACAACCGCCCGGCGCGACGATGGCAATGCCAATCTCAGGTGTCTTCAAAATATGCCTGGCTAGTCAAGTGGTGGGCGCGCCTGGCTCAAGCTGGCTGGGAGCGCATCTGGGGCGCCATCTTACCTTGCAGATGCACATCGATCAAGGCGAGCAGGCGCTCGATCAGCTGGGGCGGCATGTCGTGCCCCATGCCTTCGATCACTTCCAGCCGGGCTCCGGGGATCAGCGCCGCCGTATCGATGCCGCAGGCGACGGGGATCAAGGGGTCGGCCGCGCCATGGATCACGAGCGCCGGGCAACTGATGCTCGGCAGCAAGGCCGTACGCTCGCCCGAGGCGGCGATCGCCACCATTTGCCGCGCCACGCCTTCGGGGCAACTGCCCCGCTGCAGCGCCGCTTCGATGCGCTGGTACAGCAGTTTTTCCGACACGGGATAGGCGGGACTGCCGATCACGCGCACGGTGGCGGCCATGTGCGCCATCAGTTCGGCGCGGCTGGCGTTGCGTTTCGGGCGTTGCAGCAGCGCATTGCGCGCGGCCCGCGTGGGGCCGGGCAAGCCGCGCCGGCCGCTGCTCGACATGATGGACGTCAGGCTGAGCACCTGCAGCGGCGCGCGCGCCGCCATCACTTGCGCGATCATGCCGCCCATCGATACGCCGATCACGTGCGCCTGGGCAATCCGCAGGGATGCCAGCAAGCCCAGCGCGTCGTCCGCCATGTCATCGAGGGTGTAGGAAGTCTTGAGGGGCCAGCCCAGCAGGTTTTTCACGTAGGCCAGCGGCAGATACGGCTTGCCCGCCAGCGCCATCTTGCTCGACAGGCCGCTGTCGCGGTTGTCGAAACGCACCACCCGGTAACCTTGCTCGACGATGCCTTCGACGAAGTCCGCCGGCCAGGCAATCAGTTGCATGCCCAGGCCCATGACCAGCAGCACGCACGGGTCATCGGGGTTGCCGTGGCTCTCATAAGCTATGTTGAGGCCGTTCGCCATGATGGTTGCCATGATTGCCTCTCTTCAGGAACCAGCACGCAGGCACGATCGCTGCGGCCTTGCAATCAGCATACCACTATTGTGCTTCAGACATGAGACCGGCACGCGGTACACAAGCTGAAGTGTTGCCGCGCCGGTACGGCGCGCGGCAACCGTGCAGAATCATCGCTACTGCTTACTTGGCCTTAGGCAAGGAATCGGCCAGGTCCACCCAGCTTTGCGGCTGCGGTTTGCCGCGCTCGCGCACGCCGAAGAAGGAGACCACTTGCGTGCCGTCGTTGTCGAAGAACTCGACGGAAGTGACGCCGCCGCGCTTGACGATCCAGCCGCTGCGCAGGGCCGTGTCGCGGATGTGCAGGTTGAAGTCCGGGTCCAGCACGTTGAAGAAGCCGCCGGCGGCCATGGTTTTCCCGATCTTGCCGCTGTAGATCTGCGTCAAGCCTTCATTGCCCAGGAACACCATGATGGCGACCTTGTCCTTGGCCGCGTTTTCCAGCAGGGTGCGCAGCGCCGCTGGCGTCACGCGCTCGACCACGCCGGCCGGCGCCAGGCGCAGGGCCTGTTCGCGCGACAGGTGGAATTCGCGCATGATTTGCGCAAACTGGTGCACGTCCGTCATGTCTTTCCAGGCCAGCTGGAATTCCTTGACGTCGATCTCGGCATCCGGCTTTTCCGCCGCTTTCGGCGCCACGGCCAGCACGTTCAGCTCCGCGCTTTGCTGGGGCATGCGGAAGGTCGCCACCAATTTATCGTAGACGGCCACGCCCGGCTCGTTGCGCAGGTAGATCTTGTGCACGGCCGTGCCGTTGGCGTCAAAGAATTGCAGGCTGCGCGTCGGCTTGCCATCGCGGCCTGCTTGTTCTACCGCAAATGCGTATTTCCAGTTTTCAAAGTGGAAACGCAGGTCGATCTGGCCGCCCAGGTAACCGCCCGCGATATTGCGCTGGCGCGCTTCCGTTTCCGGGTCCTTGGCGTCGGCCTGCTCGGACTTGTCGCCCGCCTGCTTGAATTTGCTGGCGACGCCCGTCGTTTCGATGACGCCGTTTTCATTGCGCGTGATCGCTTGCACGATGCCCAGGTCCAGCGCGGCGCGCATGATTTCGCGCGGCTGGTTGCCGTCGGCCTGCAGGCGCGTGACGCCCTTGCCGATGTTGGTTGCCAGCAATTGCGCTTCGGATACACCCAGCGCGCGCGCCGCGTCGCGGATCTGCAGCTTCGGCTGCTCCGTGCGCAAGGTGGACCAGCGTTCCGCCAAAGTGGCTGGGGCCGCGTATGCGTTTGCGATCAGCAGGCTGCCTAGCAGGGATAGAACGAGTTTGGATAACTTCATAGAGAGACCATTCAATCAAACATGGAAAAAAAGAGGGGCAAGCACCCCTCCCCGGTAAAAATCAATAGTTGACGCTGAGGCTGGCGGCGACGTTGCGGCCCGGCTTGGCGTAGCGCTCGATCTCCAGGCGGCTGGCAGCCGTGGTGCCGGCGGCCAGGCTGCGCGCGGCGGCGTAATCCCAGTACTTGCGATCCGTCAAGTTGTACACGCCGACGATGATCTTGGCGTTCTTGTGCACGTTCCAGTAGGTCGACAGGTCGAAGATGGTGTACGACGGCACCTTGAAGAGCGGCGCGGTCCCGCCCATCAGCAAATCGTTCGGCGCCTGTTTCTCGCCGGCATGCAGCGCCGTCAGTTCCAGGCCGAACAACTTGTTCGTATGGTCATAGCCGAAGGTCAGCGCCGTCTTGGCCGGCGCCACCGAGGCCAGGCCACCGCTCTCGCCCGTCAGGGTATTGAAGGAGCGGCCCTTGGCCACGCCCGTGGCCAGGTCGACGCGGTAGCCCTGCATGGCCGGCAACCAGGTTCCCAGCTCCGCGCGCAGGCTCAGCTCGGCGCCCCAGGTGCGCGCATTGCCGATGTTTTCCGGACGGAACAGGCCCAGGGTGAGGGTCGGGTAATTCACCGGATCCAGCTCTTGCGCCACGTACTCGATCATGTTCTTGTACTCCGTCTGGTAGACGGACGCCTGCATGCTCAAGCCCCTGGTCACGTCGCCTTTCAGCCCCAGTTCATACGCCTTGCTGGTTTCCTTGCCCAGATTCGGATTGCCCAGCACGGCATAGCCATTCCCCGTGCCCGTATAGCTGATGGAATCATAGGTGCCCGTGCGTTCGATCGCCGTCGGCAGGCGCGTGCCGCGCGTGAACGTGGCGTAGGCTTGCATTTGCGGCAGCACTTCCACGGACAGGCTCAGGCTCGGCGTGAAGTAGGAATCGCTCTCCTTGCGCACTTCCTTGGCCGCATTCGGCACGCCGATCAGGTAGTTCTGCAGGTTTTTCGGCTCCAGCTTGCGGTAGTCGGCACGCAGGCCCGGCGTCAGCACGGCTTTCTTGCCGCCCAGGTCGAAACTGAGGTCGTCGCGCACGTACAGGGCCAGCTTGGTGACATCCATGTCGGCCATGCGGTTCTTGCGCGTGATCTGGTGCTCGCCCGTGGCGATGAGGGTGCGGTCTTCCATCCAGGGCCGGCGCGATTTGACCTGTTCCAGCTGCACGCCGTACAGCAGCGCGTTGTCGGCGTTGAGCTGCTTGAACGCTTCCGAGGTCAGGCCGATGCTGTCATTCTTGAAGCTGGTGTCGATGGCGCGCTGGAAGTTGCCGCGGTAGACATAGCGGCCTTTGCTCTTGTCCTCGATCTTCGCATTCTGCAGGTAGACTTTCGAGGTCAGGCGGTCGAACAGGGCGAAATCCTTCAGCACCACCTCGTGGCCCAGGCTGACGCGGGTGCGCTTGGTGGTGGAATCCTGCTGCACGCCGTCCGGGTACATGGCGCTGACTTTATTGTTGAGGTCGCGCTTGTTCTTGCGTTCGAACATGTCGACCGTCAAGTCCAGCTTTTGTTCGCCCGGCAAGGCCCACACCAGCTTCGACAGCAAGGCGTTCGAATGCCAGTCATCCGGGTTGACGGTGGCGCTGCCGCGGCTGTCCAGCTGCTCGCCATCGCGGTGCACGTACACGGCCAGGCCTTGCAGATTGGCGCCGATCTTGGCGGCGCCCGTCAGGGTGTGCGCATTGCTGCGGTCCACCGTGGCGCGGCCGTATTTATACGCCACGTAATGGTCCACCCCTTCGCCCAGGTAATCTTCGGGCGACTTGGTGATGAAGGCCACGCCGCCGCCCAGGCCGGGATTGGCGCCGCTGACGGCCGTCGTGCCCGAATCGATGCGCACTTCGCGGAAAGTTTCTGGATCAAAATAATCGCGGCCCATGCCGAAGGCGTTCATGTTAGTGCTGTCCGGCTTGGGTGCCGCGTCGGGCAGGGAAATGCCGTCGAGTTCCAGGCTGACCCGGTTGCCTTCCAGGCCGCGGATGTTGTAACCGGTATTGCCCGCGCCATCCCACATGCCGCCGCCGCCCGAGGCCGCCATTGACGTGCTGATCAGCGGCTGATAGCGCACGACGCCGGCCATGTCCGTCACGTTGCGGCGCTCCAGGTCGTCGCTGCGGATCACCGTCTTGGTGCCCGCGCGGCGCTCGTAATCCTGTTTGGCGTTCACGACGATTTCCGGGAAGACAGGCAGCTTGGCCGGTTCCTGCACGGCCGTGCCTGCATTGATGGCGGCGTTTTGCGCGGCCACGGGCAGCAGCGGCGCGGCGAACAGGCCCAGCAAAGCGGCGCGCAGCACCAGGTTATGGCGGCGGACAGGCAGGTGAGCTGGGGATACGACGGGTGCAGCGAGGCGCTGCGTAGGCACAGTAGTCATGATGATCCGGTGGAAGAGTAAAGGCTGGCTCTTGAACCCGGATCGATAACGAAAGTGTTAACGATACATAAGGAAAGTTTGCTGGCGAAAACAATACTGTAACACGAATCATTCTCATTTGAGAATGACAAAGTGGTCTAGACAGATGTTATTTCGCAACAGTTATGAAAAATGCCAGCCGGGGTAGCTGGCATGGCTGACGCGCGGGACAAGGCCATGGCGACCATGCCCTGACTGGGCCAGAATCAGGTCGGAGGATGGGCCAGCTTGCGCGCTTCCGCCTGCGCGCGGCGGCGCTCGGCAAAGAAACGCTTGAGGAAAGCGCCGCACTCGTCGGCCAGCACGCCGCCAGCGATGGCCGTCTGGTGGTTCAGCGCCGGCTGCTCGAACAGGTTCAGCACGGAACCGCAGGCGCCCGTCTTCGGGTCGCCCGCGCCGTACACGACGCGCGCCAGGCGCGCATGCAGCATGGCGCCCGAGCACATCACGCACGGCTCCAGGGTCACGTACAGCTCGCAGCCGGGCAAGCGGTAGTTGCCCAGTTTTTCGGCGGCCGCGCGCAAGGCCATGACTTCCGCATGCGCCGTGGGGTCGTGGCGGCCGATGGGCTGGTTGTAGCCGACGGCGATGACTACCCCATCCTTGACGACGACGGCGCCGACGGGCACTTCGCCCAGGTCCCATGCGTGCTGGGCCTGTTCCAGGGCCAGCTGCATGTAGCGCGCGTCCTGCGCGCTAGCGTGCGTTTCAGTCATCGGTCACTTCTGCCCAGCAATTCGGCGTTTCATGCAACACCAGCTTATGCAGGTGCAAGCCCGTGCCGAAATGGTCGGTAAATGCGGCTTTCAGGATCTCGAAGGCGATGCGCGCCAGGTTTTCCACGGTCGGGATGCGGTCGATGACGACGGTTTTATGGTCGGGCAGGCTGGCCAGGAAGTCGCGCACGGCCGTATCTTTTTCGTAGACGAGGAAGGCGTGGTCCCACACATCGACCAGGTGCTGCTTGGCCAGGGTTTTCACGTCGGAAAAGTCCATGATCATGCCATTGTCGGAATTGCCTTCCGCTTCGATGACCTTGCCGACCAGGGTGATTTCCACCGTGTAGCGGTGGCCGTGCAGGTTGCGGCACTGGCTTTTGTGGTCGGGAATGCGGTGGCCCGCGTCGAATTCGAGCTTGCGTGTGATAGTCAGCATATTATTTGTTTTAAGGGATTTGCAGGAGTTTATGGGTTTGCAGGCTCAGCTTCCACTTCGGGTTGCTTTTGCATGTTTCGATGGCCAGCTTCATGTTGTGCGCGGCCAGGGGGCCGTCCATCGCCTGCACGAAGAAGTTCTCGAAGTCCAGTTGTTCGTAGGCGGCCAGGTCTTGCTGGAACTGGGGGATGACCACCTTGATTTCATTGCCTTTGTGCACCACCAGGGTGGAACCCATCTTCGGGCTGACGCAGATCCAGTCCACGCCGGCCGGCACGGGCAAGGTGCCATTGGTTTCGATGGCGATGGTAAAGCCGACCGCGTGCATGGCGTCGATCAGGGCCGTGTCCAGTTGCAGCAGCGGTTCGCCGCCCGTAAACACCACGTATTTGCTGGGCGCGTAGCTGGCGGGCCACAGGCTGTCGATCAGCGCGGCCAATTCCTGCGGCGTCTTGAACTTGCCGCCCAGTTCGCCGTCCGTGCCGACGAAATCCGTATCGCAGAACTGGCACACGGCCGTGGCGCGGTCGCTTTCGCGGCCCGTCCACAGGTTGCAGCCGGAAAAGCGGCAAAACACGGCCGGACGGCCCGCGTGCGCACCTTCGCCCTGCAGGGTATAAAAAATCTCTTTGATGCTATAAGTCACTGTATTTCCTAAGAGCTGGCTGGCGTCATCGCGCAGGGCGAACGCATCGGGGCTGGCGCGTGGCGCCGTTACCGCAAAAGCCGATTGACAACCCTCTATTATATGCCGCCGCGACACTTCCCGTGCAAATGCCGTGCCCGCCGCCTGCCGCTGCGGCATCCGGGGCCGGAAATCGACATGGGCAGGCATAACTGCGCGGCTTTTGCGTTTAGACAATGTAAATGATCCCAAGTTAATATATTTTCTGTAAGAACATTGCCTGATGGAAAACATTAAGGGAGCATGGACATGCCGCAACGCTGGCTACGCCCGCCGTACCGCCTGAGTATTCTGGCTTGCCTGGCGGCGGCCGCACTCGCGGCCCTGCACGCCAGCCATGCCGCCGGGTCGATGCAGCCGGCCGGCACGCCCTTCCCCTTGATGCTGGCCTGCGCCGTCCTGCTCGGCGCGCTGGCGTTGCTGCTGTGGCGCCAGCACCGCCTGGCGCTGCGCCTGCAGGCACTGGAGCAGTTGCGCGCGGAGGCGGAACAGGCGCGCCTGGCCGGCGAACAACACAAGGCGCGCGCGCAGGAACGCCTGCGCATCGGGCGCGACATCCACGACGACCTGGGCCAGCATCTGCTGACCCTGAAAATCGACCTGGCCATGCTGCAGACAAGCACGCACGACGCCGCCCCCTTGCTGGCGCGCCAACTGGACATGATGGCGCGCAATATCGACCTCAGCATCGCGGCGCTGCGCTGCGTCATCCACGACCTGCGCCCGCCCGCCCTCGACGCGGGCCTGCAAGCGGCGTGCGACGGCTTGCTGGCCGATTTCAAGCGCACCACGGGCATCGCTTGCAGCTGCGACTACCGGCTCGACGCCGCCGCCGGCAGCGCGCACGGCCCCCTGCTGTATCACGTGCTGCAGGAAGCGCTGGCGAACATCGCCCGCCATGCGCGCGCCACGCATGTCCAGCTGAGCCTGCAGCAAGCGGGAGCCACCCTGGCATGCCGCATCAGCGATGACGGCGTCGGGCTGTCGGGCTTGCCGCCGCGCCTCGGTTGCGGCCTGTCTGGCATGCATGAGCGCGTAGCCGCCGCCGGCGGCAGCCTGCACATCGAAAGCCGCAGCGGCGCCGGCACCACCTTGCGCCTGTCCCTGCCGCTGGCCGCCTGCGAGGAGGCGCCCCTGCTGCACGACTGATCGTGGCGCCATAAATATTGCTCAATATCAACACCTTCCGCCCCGCTGCGCTGCATCATGGCCAACGAGCCAGCCCCATTCACCCCAAGAAGGATGCTTACATGCCGGATAGCCATGCTCATGCCAGCGCATCGCCCTGCGATGAAGCCCAGGGTTTCGCCGTCAAGATGATGGAATTGCTGGTGGTGCCCACCTTTGTCCTCGACGTGCATGGCCAGGTCATGATCTGGAACCGCGCCTGCGAGCAGCTGACGGGCGTGCCGGCGGCCGAAGTGCTGCGCACGCGCGAGCCGGGCCGCTGCTTCTACAACGACGAGCGCCCCACCCTGGCCGACCTGCTGCTGGCCGGGCGCGGCGGCGACATGCGCGCGCTGCACGCCCAGCAGCAATACCGCAGCAGCACGGGCGGCAATCTGTGCGCGGAAAACTGGTGCGACATGCCGCGCACGGGACGGCGGCGCTACCTGGCCGTCGATGCCAGTCCCATCTATGGCAATCACGACGAGCTGATCGCCGTGGTCGAAACCCTGCGCGACATGACGGATGAAAAACGCGCGCACGTGGAACTGGAACGCCTGGCCACGCGCGACGGCCTGACGGGCCTGGCAAACCGGCGCTGCTTCGACGACACCATCCTGGCCGAGTGGCAACGTGCCCAGCGGCAGGGCCAGCCCCTGTCGCTGCTGATGGTCGACGTCGACAATTTCAAGGAATACAACGACAGCCACGGCCACCAGGGCGGCGACCTGTGCCTGCGCAAGGTGGCCGGCGCCGTGGCCAGCGAAATGCGCACGAACGACCTGGTGGCCCGCTATGGCGGCGAAGAATTTGCCGTCATCCTGCCAAACCAGTCGCTCAAGGGCGCGGCCATCGTGGCCGAACGCATCCGCCAGCGCGTGGAACGGCTGCAACTGCCGCGCAAGCGTCCCGACGGCGCCTGCGTCACCGTCAGCATCGGCGCCGCCACGGCCCTGCCCGGCCCCGGCACGGAACTGGGACAGCTGATCCACACGGCCGACTGCGCCCTGTACCGCGCCAAGCACCTGGGCCGTAACCGCATCAGCCTGCCGGAAACGACGCTCACGTAGGCAACAGGGAAGCACGACCAAATTTGGTGTATATTTAGTCCTATCACAGTTTTTCGCATTCGGAGCCGCCATGGACCTCAAGGAACGCATCAAGCCGATTTCCTATCTCAAGGCCAATACGACGGACATCGTCAACAGCTTCGACGCGGGCCAGGACGAGCCCATCATCATCACGCAAAATGGCGAAGCGAAGATGGTCGTGCTGTCCATGCACGCGTATCAGGAAGGCAAGCGGCAAGCGCGGCAGATGCAGGAGCAGCATGCATTCATGAAACTGATCGCCATGGGCAACCAGGACATCGCGCGCGGCGACGTGGTGTCCGAAGAAGACTTCCTGGCCAGCCTCGATCAGGACTGACATGGCGCGCATCGTCGTGCTGAAAAGCGCGCAAGCCGATTTCAATGAACTGCGCAGCGACTTCAAGGCGCGCCACACGGCGGCAGCGTACGCGCAGTTCATCGCAGCTTTCCGGCAATTATTTGCCGATCTCAAGACCTTCCCCGACAGCGGTACGCCCGTCGAAGCCGCCCACGAAGTCGGCATGGATGTGCGGCAACGCCTGTGCGAAGAGATCCGCGTCATCTACCACCATGACCGCGCGCACGACACCGTGTACATCCGCATGTTCCTGCCCACCAAACGCGACTTCCTCGCCCACTTGACGGCGCGCATCCTGCGGCCCGACTGTTAGCCCCTATGCAGGGCGGCACGAATATTCTATGCTGCGGCGTTGCACTTTCATAACATCCAAAAAAGAAGGAGCCCCCGTGTCAAGAATCATGCCCGCTTTATTACCCGCTTTCGCCCTGGCCCTGTCGGCCATGGCCTCGTCGAACCTGGGCGCCGCGCCCGTCAAACCGGCCGCCGCCCACAGCGCCGCGGCCAGCAAGGCCGATCTGCTGCCGTTCAAGGCAACGGAAAAGACCTTGCCCAACGGCTTGAAAATCATCATCGTGCCGACCGGCTTCCCCAACCTGGTCTCGCTGCAGATTCCCGTGCAGACGGGTTCGCGCAATGAAGTCGAGCCGGGCAAGTCCGGCTTCGCCCACTTCTTCGAACACATGATGTTCCGCGGCACCAAGGCGTATCCGCCCGAGAAATACCAGGAAGTCATCACCCGCGCCGGCGCGCGCCAGAACGCGTATACGAGCGACGACTTGACCAATTACCACACGACGTTTGCCAAGCAAGACCTGGAAACCGTGCTGAAGGTGGAAGCGGACCGCTTCCAGCACCTCGACTATGCGGAAGACGCGTTCAAGACGGAATCGCGTGCCGTGCTGGGCGAATACAACAAGAACAGCGCCAATCCCGTGTCGAAACTGTTCGAAGTGATGCGCGACAGCGCCTACACGACGCATACCTACAAGCACACGACGATGGGTTTTATCCAGGACATCGAAGACATGCCGAACCAGTACGCGTATTCGAAGCTCTTCTTCGACCGCTGGTACCGTCCCGAGCGCACCACCATCATCATCGCCGGCGACGTGGAACCGCAGCAAGCGATCGCGCTGGTGAAAAAATACTGGAGCAACTGGCAGCGCGGCAAGCAGCAGGCGGCCGTGCCCGTGGAACCAAAGCCGCGCGGCCCCGTCTACAAGCATGTGGCCTGGCCCACTCCGACCCTGCCGTGGGTGGCCGTGGGCTTCCACGCGCCCGCATTTTCCGTGAAGGACAAGGACCAGGCGGCGCTGGCGACCCTGCTGTCGCTGTCGTTCGGCCGCACCTCGCCCCTGTATAAACGCCTGGTGCAAAACGAGCAAAAGGTCGACCAGTTGTTCGACATGACGCCGGACCGGGTCGACCCGACCCTGGCCGTGCTGGGCGCGCGCGTGAAAAACATCGACGACGCCGTCTATGTGCGCGACGCCATCCTGGCCACCGTGGCGCAGCTGCGCGACACGCCCGTCAGCGAGAAAGACCTGGCGGACGCCAAGTCGGCGGAAAAATACGGCTTGATCCGCTCGCTCGACAACACGGAACAGATCGCCGGCACCCTGGCGTCCTTCGTGCATTTCGACCGTTCCTACGCCACCATCAACCAGTACTACCGCCTGATCGATACGCTCACGCCGGCCGACCTGCAGGCGGCCGCGCGCAAATACCTGACGGACGAGGGTCTGGTGGTGACGACCCTGTCGCACCAGCCGATGGCCGCCGCCATCGCCGCCACGCCGACATTGGCCAGCCTGCTGCCGGCCGCCCCGACCGCGAAGTTCGACGTGCTGGTGCAAAAGTCGGCGCTGCCGCAAATCCGCTACAAACTGCTGTTTACGGCAGGTTCCGCGCAAGACCCGCAAGGCAAGGAAGGCCTGGCCGCGCTGACGGCGTCCATGGTGGCGTCCGGTGGTTCGTCCGAGCGCAAGATCGACGAAGTCAACCAGGCCCTGTTCCCGCTGGCCGGCAGTTTCAGCCAGCAGACGGACAAGGAAATGACGACGTTTACGGGTTCCATCCACCGGGATAACTGGACCCAGTTCAACGCCATCGCCCTGCCGCTGCTGCTCTCGCCCGGTTTCCGCGAAGACGACTTCCGCCGCCTGAAGGATGCGCAAAAGAACGCGCTGCTGCTGGACCTGAAGGACAATAACGAAGAGGAATTCGCCAAGGAACGCCTGCAAACGAATGTGTATGCGGGCACGCCGTACGGCCACCCCGTGCTGGGCACGGTCGCCGGCATCGACGCCATCACCCTGGACGACGTGAAACAGTTCTGGAAGAGCGCGTATGCGCAAGGCGCCGTCAAGGTCGGCATTTCCGGCGAGGTGTCGGATGCCATGACGTCCTCGCTGACGCAGGCGCTGGCAAGCTTGCCGGCCGGCCCGGGCTTGCCCGCCACCGTGAAACCCGCGGGCCGCAAGGCGCAGGGTCTGGAAGTGGAAATCATCGAGAAAAACACGCGCGCCACGGCCATTTCCTTCGGCTTGCCGCTGGACGTGACGCGCACGCACCCGGACTTCCCCGCCCTGTGGCTGGCGAAGACGTGGCTGGGCGAGCACCGCGCCTCGAATTCCTACCTGTACCAGCGCATCCGTGAAATCCGCGGCATGAACTATGGCGATTACGCGTACATCGAAGCCTTCCCGCGCGGCATGTACCAGTTCTTCCCGAACCCGAACCTGGGCCGCAAGGCGCAGCTGTTCGAAATCTGGATCCGCCCCGTGGCACCGGACAACGCCCATTTCGCCCTGCGCGTGGCCCTGACGGAACTGGGCAAGCTGGTCGACAACGGCTTGACGCAGGACGATTTCGCCACCACGCGCGACTACCTGATGAAGAACGTCTTCGTCATGACGTCGACGCAGGACCAGCAACTCGGTTATGCGCTCGATTCGCAATGGTATGGCACGCCGGAATTTACCAAGCTGATGCGTGATGGCTTGTCGAAACTGACGCTGGCCGACGTCAACCGCGCCATCCAGCAGCACCTGTCGGCGAAGAACCTGTCCGTGGTCATCGTCGCCAAGGATGCGGCAGGCTTGAAGGATAAGCTCGTCAGCGACGCGTTTTCGCCCATCAAGTACGACGGCAACAAGCCGCAGGCCCTGCTCGATGAAGACAAGGTCATCGGCGCGATGAAGCTGGACATCAAGCCAGCCGCCGTCACCGTCACGCCGGCGGCGCAGGCCTTCGCCAAGTAAGTTTGTGCCAGATCAACCTCGTCCGATGCAGCTTGCCGGATGGGGTTGGTCTGGCATTCGGCGCGGCCAAACCCGCCTTCATTCCGCAAATCCCGGCCTTGGTCGGAAAGTAGCATCTTGGCAATCTGGTTATCCCCATACTGTTTTTCGACTCTTCCCGAGTGAAAACCATGACAAGGACAACCATGCACCTGTTCCATCCCCACCTTTACGCCACCTGCTTCCTCGCCGCTGCCGCGCTGCCGGGCGCCCTGTACGCGCAAGCGCCGGCCCTCGCCGGACAGTGGCAATTCCAGACGGCGACGGGCACAACCACGACGAATGGCGTCGAGGTCGACCTGATCGACACGGGCATCCTCGACATCAGCGAAGAGCAAGGCGGCTTGCGCGCGACGATCGCGTGGCTCGACGAAGGGGGCCAGCTCACGCCGCCCCGCACGGTCGACGGCACGGCCGGCCCCGCCGGCGCCGTCTTCCGGCATGGCGGCAAGCGCGTCAGCATGGGGCGCAACGGCAAGGAGATCAGCACCGACGTGACGATACGCTGGACCCTGCAAGCCAAGGGCAACGTGCTGAGCGGCGAGCGCCTGGTCGAAACCGATGAGAACGAACCCAAGCCCGTGACCGGCACGCGGCTCAAGGAACGCTATGTGGCGCCCGCCCTGCCGGCCGCAGCGCTGGCGACGGCGGCAAGCGGCGCCGCGCGCGGCCCTTCCACGCCGGCCGAGCGCGCGCGCGTGGTGCAGATGGCGAACGAGGCGCAGCGCGCTCCCCTGGCCGTGCAACAGCGCGACGGCGCCTGGCTGGGCGCATGGATAGAAGCGATTCCCGACTTCACCTTACCGGCCAGCGCGCTGGAAAGCTGGCTCTCCATCGCCAGCCGGCCGGCCATCCGCGAGGCAACGGTCTTTCAATACCTGGCCAGCGCGATGGCCTTCCAGATCGAACACCCGGAGCAGGCTGGGCAGCAGAGCGCCAGCGACCTGGCGGCCATGCAGGGCGTGCTGCGCGCCTACGAAACCCTGTTGCGCCAGGATAAGCTGAACCGTTCCGCGAAGCTGGATGCGGCGCTGGCGGCGCGCCGGCAAGACAGGCTGCCCGCCTTCCTCGCCACACTGTCCGGCAGAAATGCCGGCATCGACGCCGCCACGTCGCCATCCAGCGACGCCACGGCGCGCCGGATCGTGGCGCTGGGTACCGGCGAGCCGCGCGCGATGGACTGGCTCGACATCCTCAGCAACCGCTTCGGCGGCCGCATGGCCGGCAGCGACGCCTACACGCATGCGGCGCAATGGGCGCGCATGCAGCTGCGGCAATGGGGCGTGCAAGCGGAGCTGGAAGAAGCGGGCCAGATGCCCGTCGGCTTCAACCGCGGCCCGTGGTCGGGCAAGATGCTGGCGCCCGAGAAACAGCCGCTGCGCCTGGCGACGCCCGCCTATTCGGCCGGCACGCGCGGCGTGCAGCAGGGCCTGGCCATGATGGGACCGGCCACCCTGGAAGAGGCGCAGGCGCGCGCCGCGCAATTCAAGGGCAAATGGGTGCTGATCGGCGGTGAAAACGGGGGCGGCGGGCGCGATGGCAGCACCATCCACCAGCCCAGGGCCATCACCCGCGTGCTGATGCAGGCGGGCGCCCTCGGCACCATCCAGTCCGGCGAAGAACCGCTGTATGCCGCCAGCGCCGCGCCCGCCGCGTGGGCAGCCCTGCCGACCTTGCCCGACATCAAGCTGGCCGCGCCACAGTACGCCGACATCCGCCAGCGCCTGG
Organism: Janthinobacterium sp. SUN176; assembly: GCF_030587335.1. Classification (NCBI taxonomy): domain Bacteria; kingdom Pseudomonadati; phylum Pseudomonadota; class Betaproteobacteria; order Burkholderiales; family Oxalobacteraceae; genus Janthinobacterium; species Janthinobacterium sp. SUN176. The sequence continues at coordinate 1,751,379 of NZ_JAPWIA010000001.1, forward strand.
CGCGCGGCGAAGCCGTCACCCTGGAGTTTGACGTCCGCAACTGGTTCTATCCGGGCCCGGTGACGTATCACAACGTCGTCGCCCGCATTCCGGGCACGCAAAAGCCGGAGGAAATCGTGCTGATCGGCGCCCACCTCGACAGCTATGACGGCGGCACGGGCGCGGCCGACAATGGCGGCGGCGTGGCCACGATGCTGGAAGCGATGCGCCTCTTGGCGCTCTCCGGGGCGAAACCGCGCCGCACCATCATGCTGGTGGCATTCGGCGCGGAGGAAATCGGCCGCAAGGGATCGTTCGCGTTCGCCGAGCGGCATGCGGGGCAATTGGAGCATATCGTGATGATGCTCAACCGCGACGGGCGGCCCGGCGCCATCGACGGCATCGCCATTCCCTCGGCCTGGAAGAGCGTGTTTGGTCGGGTCGAGCTGGCCCTGCAAGACATCCATCCCGTGTTCGGCTTCGCCGCCAGCATCAATGACGTGCCGCGCGACGCCAGCAAGGCGATGAGCGCGCGGGCAGGCAGCGATGACGCCGTCTTCAGCCTGCATGGCGTGCCGACGCCGAAATTTACCGTGCTCGGCGACTTCGACTATGCGCGCGTGCATCACACGGTGCTCGACACCTACGACAACGTGCAGCCTTTCAGCGCGGCGCAGCAATACTCGGCCATCGCCATCGCCTTGACCGCGTATGAAGTGGCGAACGCGCCGGAAGAGATCAACAGGAAAGGCTACTATCGCGCCGCCAAGGCGGCGCCGTAGACCTCCCCGCCAGCGTCACTCGAAGGGATTGGCCACCGACGTCACTTCGGGCGGCGGCAGCTGGTCGGGCAATTCCTGCTTTTCCAGTTGCGCCACCACGTCGCCCAGCAGTTTTTGCAACTGTTTCGCCAGCGCCAGGCCCGGCTTGTCCAGGGTCAGGTCGATGTCGCCGCTGATACTGATGCGGTCGATCCTGTTTTCGATGCTCAGGCTGCCGATCTCCAGCACATCGCTTTCATTGGCGTACGGGACGAATTTCTTTGCGCACATGGGATTTCCTCTCAAAGGGATTATTTTTTCGACTTGCTATTGATCTTGGGCAAACTCAGCATGCGCAACTTTTGCTGGCGCGTCAGCGACGGTAACAGATCGATGCCTATCCTGTCTTCCAGTTGCGCAATGCTCAGCACTTCATACGCCTTGGTATCGACGTTTTCAATGAAGTAGGCGGCGCCGGCGCGCTGGCGCGGGCTGTACACGGCCTTGTACAGATGGCTGGGCACAATCACTCTTCCCACCTTGCGCAGGTTGCCGCCAATGAAAGCCGGCCCCGTGATCACGTACAGGTCGCCCTCTTTCTTCGCCATCTTGCGCACGGCGCCCTCGATGCCGGCCCACACATAGCGGTTGTTGCGCGCATCCTGCGGCACCATGTTGGCCAGGGTAAAGCTGTCGCGCTGGCTCTGGCGGTCCGGCATGTCGCCGTTCGGCGCCATGTGGCCACGGTCGAAGCCGCTGCGCGCATAATCGGCCAGCTCGGCGCGCTGGGCGGCGGGCAGCTTGCGTTCGGCGTGGAAGGAATTTTCGCGCGACAAGTCCTGCGCCGCTTCGAGGTTGTTCGCCGTCAAGTGTTCAGCCGACCACAGGGGCGTGCGCGTAATCCCCGAATGCATCACGCCAAACACGTTGTAGCACAGCTCCCTGGTCGCCACGTCCAGCTTGGGGTTGGTGATTTCCGGCTTGCGGCCATCGACGTAGTGGGCGGGACAGGCATCGGCATGCGCCAGGTTCGCGGCAAAGGCGGAAGCCAGCAAGCCGCACGCCAGGGTCAGCCTGGCGATCGATCGTTGAAACATATTTCCCTCTGAAATCTTTGCAGGCCAGCATTCTAGCGGACGGCGGCCCTCGCCACAAACCCGCACCAACCTGGCGTGCGCGGCGGCGAACGGGCGTGCAGGCGGGCGTGCGGGCGGCCCTGTGCAGAGCTGGCGCAAATAAAGGCCAACAGGCCGCGCACAGCCATTCATATCTGCTAAGATTGCCTTGATTCGTTCGCATCGACCATTCAAGATTTGGAGAGCATATGATCAAAAAAACCCTGCTGCTGATCGTTGTCGTCGTCGCCGCCATCCTCGGCTATGCCACCACCAAACCCGACACTTTCAGTGTCCAGCGCGAAATCACCATCAAGGCACCGCCCGAGAAAATCGCCGCCCTGATCACGGACTTCCACTACTGGGCCGCCTGGTCGCCGTGGGAAAAGCTCGATCCGGCCATGCGCCGCACGTTTACGGGCCCCGCCAATGGCCTGGGCGCGCAATATGCGTGGACGGGCAATGACAAGGTGGGCGCCGGCCGCATGGAAATCACGGAAGCGGCCCAGCCCGAACGCACCGTCATCAAGCTGGACTTCCTCAAGCCGTTCGAAAGCCACAACACCACCACGTTTGCCATGACACAAGAAGGCGACAGCACCAAGGTGAACTGGACCATGACGGGTCCCAGCCCTTACGTGAGCAAGGTCATGACGGTCTTCGTCAGCATGGATACCATGATCGGCAAGGATTTCGAGAAGGGCTTGAACAACCTGAAGGCGGCGGCGGAGCGCTAAGCCTTCCCCGTCGCGATGAAAAACAGGGCCGCGCGGCCCTGTTGTCATTGGCGCCGCCCCTTGCGGGGCAGCCAGCTCAGAACTGCTCGATCCAGGCCGCCAGGTGATCCGGCGTGAGCGCCGGTTCAGCCTGCACCACCTTGCCCTGCAAGCCCATTTCCGTTTTACTCAGCTGCAAGGACCAGCCGCGCCGCGCCAGCCACAGCAAGCTGGCCAGCCAGAACGAGTGAATCGCCGAGACGGGCGTGGTGGTGGGCGTTTCCAGGAATTCCGTCAGCAGGCGGCCATCGAGGAACAGTGCCGTGCCGCCCTGGTTTTGCAGCGCCGCGCCGAACACGGGCAGCAGCATGTCGATCGCCTGTTCCACGCCGCGCCCCGGATGCTCGCGCTCGAGCGTGTCGAGCTGCTGGCGCACGGCGGCGGCAAAGGCCGTGCCGCGGAAGGCTTCCGAACTGACCAGGTCGGCATAATCCATCAACAGCCAGTCCGGCTCGGGCGGCGTGACGCCGGCCGTCAGGGCCGCCGACAAATACGCTTCCACGGGCAGCTGCTGCTCCGGACCGGCCAGGCTGGCGCACAGGGCGTACAGGCTGCCGATGCGGTTGGCGACGGCTTGCCGCTGGCGCACCATCAGCTTTTCGCGCAGCAATTGGGCGTGTTCGTTGCGCAGCCGCGCCAGTTCCAGCGCCTGCTTGAGTTCCATGCGCAGGGCCGCGATATCCCACGGCTTCTGGATGTAGCGGTGGATCTGCCCCTGGTTGACGGCTTCCACCGTGTGTTCGAGCTCGGAATACGCGGTGGTCAGGATGCGCACGATGTGCGGATGGCGGTCCCAGGCGTACGACAGCAGCTCGTTGCCATAGGCGCCCGGCATGCGCTGGTCCGACACCAGCACGGCGATGCGGTCGGCCTGCTCGTCGAGGATGCGCTTGCCCTCCTCGACCGAGGTCGCCGTCAGCACGTCGGCCAGCGGCGCGATGGCGCGCTGGAAGTATTTGAGGGCGTTGGCCTCATCATCGACATAGAGTATCGTCGGCAAGCCTTGCGCCGGCTCACGCTGAGCCGGTAAACGCAGATTGGCGTCAATCATGCTCGTTCCTTATATGTACTGGAAAATTCAGGGTTACCGTGGTGGAAGTGCCAAACTCGGTGGCGATGTCGAGGTTGCCGCCGAACGACTGCATCATGCGGTGGCAAAACACCATGCCCCAGCCCTTGCCTTCGTCGCCGTTGGCACTGACGGGGTCGATCAACAGCTGTTCGACTATCTCGGGGGCGATGCCGGCGCCATTGTCGCGCACCTTGATGCGGCCGGCGTCGATGCGGATGCCGATCGCAGGATGAGCCTGCTCACCGGCCGAGCGCAAGGCATTCGCCAGCACGGACGACAGGATCAGCGCGACGCAATTGGGCGACTCGGCAATGGAAAAATCGTCGCCCACGTCCACCGTGATGGCGGCGCGCTGGGCCGTGCTCAAGGGATAGCTGTCGAGCAAGGTGGTCAGCAGCTGGCGCGCGCTGCCGGCGCGGCGTCCGCCCTGCATGCCGGGCCCGGCGCTTGCCAGGCGCACCGTGTCGACAAAGCTGGCCAGCACCGACAGGCAATAGCGCGCATTGTCGTGCATCAAGGCGGCCGCTTCGCCGATCTCGGCCTGCGGCGCGGCCTCCGCCTGCGCGCGCCGGGCGATGCCGCGCGCAAAATTGGCGATGGCCGCCAGCGGCGTGTTCAATTCATGCGCCAGAAACGCCAGCGATTCTTCCATCGCCACCAGGCCCTGGCGGCGCGCGGCGCGCTCGCGTCCCGTCTGCACGGCCAGTTGCAGCGCCGTTTGCATGGCGGCCAGGTCGAGCGGTTTTTCCAGCAGGCGGAACACCGCGCCGCCGTTGATCAGTTCGAGCAGCACATCCTTGTCCGCATACGCGGTGACGAGCATGCAGACGATGTGCGGATAGCGCTGCGCCACTTCCTGCAGCAATTCGCTGCCCAGGCGGTCCGGCATGCGGTAATCGGTGACGAGCACGTCGATCTGTCCGGCCTCGTCTGCCAGCAAGGCGAGCGCCGCATCGACGCTGAGCGCCGTCAGCACGCGGTAGCGGGCCCCGGCGGCGCGTTCGAAATACTTGCAGGCGAGCGCTTCGTCGTCCACGTACAGCACGCTGGCGCGGCTATCGTTATCCATGCTAACGGCCCTCCCAATCGGAGCGCTGCAAGTCGAAATTCATGCTGGCCCACGCGCCCAGCTCGCTTTCGGCCGTGAGGGTGCCGCCGTGGCGCTCGATCACGCCATAGCTGATGCTCAGGCCCAGGCCCAGGCCTTGCCCCACTTCGCGCGTGGTAAAGAACGGCTCGAACACGCGCGCCAGGTTTTCCGGGGCGATGCCGGGACCGTTGTCGCGCACGCTGATGCGCAGGCGGTTCTCGTCCCAGTGGGCCGTGATGCGGATCTCGAACGGCGGCGCATTGCCCTTGCGCATGGACAGCACGGCATTGCCCAGCAAGTTGATCAGCACGCCCACGATGGCCGCTTCGTCGCCGCGCACCAGGGTGTCGACCGGCAAGTCGTGGCTGATGCTGACATTCTTCGTTTCATGGCCCACCAGGCGGATGGCCGCGTCGAGCGCGCTGCGGAACTGGAAGTGTCCCGTTTCCAGCTGGTTGCCGCTCTTGCGGTAGGCAAAGGTCTTCAAGTCGGACACGATGTGCTGCACGCGCAGCATGCCCTGCTTGGCGTCGGCCAGGCATTCGCTGACGAGCGCGCTTTGCTTGGCGGCCGGATCTTCAATGGCCACCTCGATGGCCATCATGCAGAAATTCACGGGGTTATTGACTTCATGCAGCATGCCGGCGGCCAGGGTGCCGATGGCAGCCATTTTCTCCTGCTGCAGCATCTGCCCCTTGATATCGGCCAGACTTTTGTTGGTTTCTTCCAGCTGCGTGTTCTTTTGCGCCACTTCCGCCTTCAGCTGGAACAGCATGAAGCGGGCGCGCTCATTGAAATAGGTAAACACGGCACTGATGCTGGCCGACATAATAAGGAACAAACAGTTGACGACAAACGTACCCGCCAGGTCGAAGCCGCCCGCATGCCAGGCACAGGCGCCCACATACAGCAGGCAGGAGATGGCGCCGAAAACCATATTCTGCCACAAGCCGAAGGCCAGCACGATGCCCGACGAATAGATGGCCAGGGTCATGCCCACGTAATAGATCGAGGTGGCGCCCTCCGTGACGGCGATCATCCAGGCGATCATGATTTGCGGCAAGATCAGCCAGACAAAGGTCAAGCCCTGGATGCGGTCCTGCGCCCAGCGCGTGCGCATGGCCAGCACGACGCAGAAGATCAGCACGGACACGAGGATGCGCGCAGTGGTGAACGCCGACTGCTTGTCCGGATACAGGGCCGAATCGAGGCCCATGCCCAGCAGGATCAGCACGATGCCCGTGTACGCCCCGCCGCGGCTGAATTCCAGGCGGAAGTCGCGCAAAACGGCCGTGTAGCCGGCGTGCAGGCCTGGCGTATCCATCAAGGGATGCTCACTTCCGCAAACACATTCACGCCCGTGGCATCGACATAGATCAGCGGGTCCGTCGCGTGCTCGGGCAGCAAGGCCGACAGGCCCTCTTCATTGCGATAGATCAAATGCCATTCCAGCAAATGCTCCATGCCGAACTTGCCGGGGTTGTTCGCGTGCACATTGGTGACGAGCAAACGTCCGCCCGGCCCCACGCGCGAGGCGAAATGCATCAGCAGGCGCGCGCACACCTTGTCGGACAGATAGTCGAACAGGCCGGCGCAATACACGGCGTCGAAACTGCCGGGCAAGCCCGTGATACCGGCGCCATGGCGGCGCTTGAGCAAGTTGTGCACGGAATCGTGCACATAATCGATCTCGACCACGCGCCCCGTGCGCTGCATGATGGTGGTCAGGCGCGCGCGCGTCCAGTCCAGGGTCTCGCTGCTGAAGTCGACCAGTTCGAAGGCCAGCCACTGCGCGTCCGGGCACGTTTCCAGGAAGCGCTGCACCTCGATGGCCGGGCCGCAGCCCACGTTGAGCACTTTATACACGCGCCCGGCAGCGCGCGCCGCGGCCGCCTTCTGCGACAGGAATTCCGTCAAAATATCGATGCGGTTGCGGTGCGCCGTGGCGACAGCCGCCTGCAGGAAGGCCGCATTGACGATCTGAAAGTACGTGCTCGGCCCCTGGCGCGGGTCGTCCAGCAGCTGGTTGACCATCTGGTAATCGCCCGCGTAACCGAGCGGCTTGGTAAACGTGCGGAAGACGAACGGCGCGCGCAGGATCAAGGGATGCAGCGCCGCTTGAGCGAAGGCGCGGTGCGCGGGCGCCCGCTCTTCCTCGACGAGCGAGGCTTCCACTTCGAGCTGGCGCAGGTACAGCTGGGTTTGCTCCATCAGCGGCAAGGCCAGCTCGTCGAAGATATCGGGGCGCAGCCGGCCGTTTTCCTTGGGCAGCGAGTCGGACAAGTCGACTTGCTCGACCCAGCGCGACACTTCCGACAGGAAGGCGCGCATTTCGTTGACGACGATCTGGTAATCGCGGCGGATGCGGAAACGCTCGCCCCAGCCGGCGACAAAGGCGCTGGACTCTTTCTGCACGGCGCCCTTGACCACCACCACGTCGCTCAGCTCGCGCCACTCGTCGATCAGGGTCACGGAAACGATGGCGGTCAGGCCCGTGTTGACGCTGCTGATGACGACGGCCTTGCCCACGTAGGCATTTTTCGCCCCCATGCGCACCGTCACGTCATTGAGCACCTCGCTGACCTGCACAATCGAGTATGGATTATAGATTTCCATGACCAGCGAATTGCGCTGCAAGTTGAAAATCGTGCCGCGCACCGCCTCACCCTGGGTGTTGCGGAAACTGACGACTGGATCGATCTGCGATTGTGAATACACGATTGAGCATTATCAAGTTGCCCGGTTTCCGGCGCACCCCACGGGTGACGCCAGTTTCCAGGCTGGGTTAAGGCACGGCACACCGGTCGTCTGCCGCCGGCACCGCCATCAAGATGACGGTATTGCGGCGTCGTTTGACGCCGTGCCGGAGCGCCTCAAAGCGCGTCTGTTCGCTCTCTGATCGAGTGTACTATGGATGTAGCAGAACGGGCAATTGTTCCCTCAGGAACGACTGTCCGTGGCGCTGGCGCGCAACGCCGGCGGTCAACCTGCCACAAAAAGGGCCAAAGCATGGCGCAGCAACTGCGGCGTTTGGCCCGTCCAGCGCTTGAACGAGCGGCGGAAGTTGGTGGCATCATGAAAGCCAAGATAGGCGGCCACGGCATCGTTGTCGTAGCCATGCGCCTGGAAAAGATAGATCGCCTTGTGCGCGCGCACCTGGTCCAGCTCGGCCTGGAAATGCGTGCCATGGCGCGCCAGGTGGCGTTTCAGGGTGGCGGGACTGACGCCGAACTCCTGCGCCGTGCGTTCCAGGGTCGGCGCGCAGCGGATATTGGCCAGCAGATAGTCGTACAGCGCGCCGAGCAGGCTCGCGGCCGGCACGGGTGCCACGGCCGCCGCACGCAAGGCTAGCGCCGCCGCCGTGGCATTGCCGCGCGGCCAGGGCTTATCCAGCCAGCTGGAATCGATGAGCATGGCGTCGACCTGGCAATCGAAGCGCAGCGTCTGGCCCAGGTGCACTTCGTGCTGCTCGACGTGGCGGGGCCGCGCCCGGTTGAAGCAAAAGCGCCACGGCAACGCTTCGCCCGCCAGCCAGCGGCACATGGCCGCCAGCGCCGTCATGTGCATCTCCACCAGAAAAGGCAGCTGGCTGGGCGCGCCGAACGCATCGACCCAGTACAGCACATGCATGTCGCCCGCCTCGCGCAAGCGCGGCTGCAGCAGCGGACACAGCAAGGTGTGGAATTCGCACAGGATGCCAAGCGCCTGGCGCAGATTCTGCGCCTGCAGCAAGGCGTGGCTGGCCGCGCCGTAATGGCCGGGCAGCATTTGCTGGCCCAGCATGAAGCTGGTGTCGGCACTGTCCAGGCCGCGCGCCACGTTGGCCAGCAATTGCAGGTATTGCGCGGCGCTGACCTGGCTTTCCGCGGACGGCAACGCGCCGCCATCGAGGCCCGTGCCCTTGAGCAGCGGCGCCACGGCCAGTTCGCGGCTGCGCGCATAATCGAGCACCAGCGCCGGCTGGTGATGGGCCGCGATGCTGGGGTCGCCCTGCTGGTTCAGCGGCATCAGGCGGGCGCGGCGGAACTGGCCCTGGGACCGGCGCTGCGGCCGGGCGTTTCCACGGCCCGGCTCAGCTCGGCCAACACCACTTCCGGTACGCCATCGGTGAGCGCGCACGCATGCCGCAGGCTCAAGCGGATTTCGCGGTTGTCGTTGGCGTGGTGGCGCATCTGCCCCACCATGGCGCACAGGTGGCGCGCCTTCGCGGCCGCATCCTCGCGCGACACGCCCGGCATCAGCACGGCGAAGCGGTCGCCCGCATAGCGGCACAGCAAGTCGTCATTGCGCAAGTTCAACAGCAGCATGTGGCCCACGGCTTGCAGCACGCGGTCGCCTTCGCGGTGGCCGTATTCGCGGTTAATCAAATGAAAGCTGTCGATATCGAGCAAGACCAGCGCGCAATCGAGGCCGGGCCGGCGCTCCTGTTCCAGGCGCATCTGCGTGCGCAGGTAGCTGGCGTCGGCCAGCTGCGTGATGCGGTCGAAGGCGCGGTGGTCGCGGAACAGGCGTTCGCGCTTTTGCAGGTGCTCGTTCAGGCGGAACTGTTCCTGGCGCCAGTAATACATGCCGATCGTCAGCACCAGCATGCCGAACGGAATCAAGGCTTCCAGCCAGTTATCCCACACGGCGCTCTTGTCGACGGCAAAGAATTCGTCCAGGCAATCGGCCCAGGAGCCCAGCATGATGGCGCACAGGCCGCCGGCGATCAGGCGCGTCACCCGCCCGCGGGGACGGCTGCTGAGAGTGAACAGGAACCAGATGCCCGCCATGACGGCCGTGCCGCCTTCGCAGACGATATCCATCCACTTCCAGATGGCAAACGGTTTAAGGTGCCCCAGTGTGGCGTACAGGAACAAGAACAAGGGCAACGCGAGCGCGGCGGCAATCAGGCTGTTACGGTGCAACGGCAGCATGTGGGAAACCTTTAAAAGTGGTGCTGTCGCCACGATAGCGCCCGCCCATGACGGCACGATGACATGCCCCACGCCCGTGCGGCAGGTGCAAACGGCTCATCATTAGCAGCGCAGCCGATGCAAATCCGGCAAGCAGCATCCCATGCGCCCTGCGCTGGCAGGTCATTTCAGCTCACCATGATTCATTTCCAGCTGGAAAGCGCTCACAGGCCGTTGTTTTCAAGGTGGCAAGCCCTTGCCTGTCACGCAACCGTCATATTTGCTGCCTAGAATCCGCCCGGTTCCCTCCCCTAACCGAGCTCTTCATGAAAACCATGCACATATCGTTCCCCTCTCCGCTGCGTCTGACGGCCGTGGCCCTCGGCATCATGGCCGTCTTCAGCGGCCAAAGCCATGCGCAAGCGCAAGATGCGGATGGCCAGCCGGCCGCCACCGTGGTCGTCAGCGGCCAGCGCGCCAGCCTGCGCAACGCCATCGCCGCGCAAGAGAAAGCCGACAATATCATCAGCGTCATCAGCAGCGACGATATCGGCGGCTTGCCGGACAAAAACGCGGCCGAGGCGCTGGCCCGCTTGCCGGGCGTGTCCGTGCAGCGCGACCAGGGCGAAGGCCGCTACATCACCGTGCGCGGCCTGGGCCCGGACTTGAACGCCGTCACCATCAACGGCGCGCTGGTGCCGTCGCCGGAAGCGGGACGCCGCGCCGTGGCGCTGGACATCCTGCCTGCCGGCCTGATCCGCACGCTGGAAGTCTCGAAGACTTTACTCCCTGAAATGGACGCCAACTCGCTGGGCGCCACCGTCGAAGTCAAATCGCTGTCCGCCTTCGACTTGCCGGGCAAGCTGCTGTCGGCCAACGTGGGCGCCAGCTACGATGAAAAGACGGGCAAGACCAGCCCAAGCGGCGGCGCCCTGTGGGCCCAGCGCTTCCTCGACGGCAAGCTGGGCGTGGCAGCCGGCCTGAGCGCGGAAAAGCGCTCGTTCGGCTCGGATGACGTGGAAACGGGCGGCGCCTGGAGCAAAGGTAAATTGTCGGGCCTGGAATTGCGCGACTACCTGCCCGTGCGCAAGCGCGGCGCCCTGGCCGTCAACCTCGATTACCGTCCCGAAGCGGGCAACAGCTGGCTCTTGCGCTCCTTCCTCAGCGAATTTTCCGACAATGAAGTACGCGACCGCCTGACCATCAGCAATATCGCGGGCGGCAGCCTGGCCGAAGGCCAGACGGCCAGCGCGCGCGCCGAGCGCCGCATCCGCCAGCGCAAGTACACGCAGCAAGTGCGTTCCTTGGTGCTGGGCACGCAACAGAAATCGGGCGACTGGACCCTGGATGTGAAAGGCGGCCTGAGCCGCGCCACGGAAGACACGCCGGAATCCCTGAACGACGGCCGTTTCCGCGGCACCAGCAATTTCGCCGGCATCAGTTTCACGGATACGCAGGAACCGAAATTGAGCGGCCCCGCCTCGCTGTACGACCCGGCCAGCTACGCGCTCAACGCCATCACCCTGCAAAAGCGCTACTCGAAGGACAATGAACACCACGCGCGCATTGACCTGGCCCGCAAGTTTGACATCGCCACCCTGAAGTTCGGCGCAAAAGTCAGCCGCCGCGAAAAAACCAATGACACGGATCAATGGGCATATAACAGCAGCAAGGCTTCCAGCGGCAATTACTGGGGCGCCGGTTCCACGTCGATGAGCAATTTCGTGCAAGGCCACAATCTCGACTATGACCTGGGCAACATCGGCGTGGCCCTGGACCCGGCCCTCATCCGCGCCCGCGTAGCGGGACTGGACCGCACCAAGGCGCGCCTGGCGACCGAGTCCATCATCAACGACTACCGCATGCATGAAGACATCAACGCCATGTATGTGCAGAACAGCTACGACTTCGACGCCTGGCACATCCTGGGCGGCGTGCGCGCCGAGCGCACCAGTTTCGAAGCAAACGGCTCGCAGGTGGACAGCGCCGGCGTGGCCACGGCCTTGACGCGCGAACGCTCGTACACCAATTGGCTGCCAAACCTGCAAACCCGTTATGACCTGGATCAACATACCAGCGTGCGGGCCGCCTGGACGCAAGCCGTCGTGCGCGCCAACTTCAGCCAGCTGGCGCCCGGCATCAGCCTGGCCAGCAACACGGAAGCCGTGATCGGCAACCCGGACTTGAAGCCGCTGAAGGCCAACAACCTGGACCTGGGCATCGAAAGGGTACTGGGCAATGACGGCGTGATGTCGGCGTATGGTTTCTACAAGGACATCAAGAATTTCACCTACACGACGAACCTGGCCGGCACGGGACAGTGGGCCGGCTACACGACGGCGACCTCGTATGCGAATGGCGACGCGGCAAAAGTGAAAGGCATCGAACTGGCCTACATGCAGCCGCTGCGCATGCTGCCGGCGCCGTTCAATCGTTTCCTCGTCGGCGTCAACGGCACCCTGAGCACCTCGAGCGCGCAAATCGGCCGCTTCGACAAGGCCAGCAACAAGCAGCTGAACCGCGACATCCGCCTGCCGGGCCAGTCGAACCAGGTGATGAACTTGATGCTGGGCTATGAAACTGGGCCGGTCAGCGCCCGCCTGGCCCTCAACTACAAGTCGCCTTACCTGCTGGAAATGGGCAACGACATCCTCGACCAAAGCCAGGACCATATCGTCGCCGGCCAGAAACAGCTCGATTTCTCGCTGTCGTACCAGATCAACAAGCAATTCCAGCTGATGTTCGAGGCGGCAAACCTGAACAACGAAAAATACTATGTTTACCAGGGCACGAAGCAATACAACGTGCAAAACGAACAATATGGCCGCACCTTTAAAGTGAGCCTGAAAGCCAGCGCCTTCTGATGATGATTTCCAATAATATGAAAAAAACCGTACTCTGCAGCGCCCTGCTGGCTGCCTTTTGCCTCGCGGGCACGGCGCAAGCCGCGCCTGCCAACGCTGTGCCTTCCTTCACGCAGGAAGCGGAGGAACTGGCGCGCCTGCCCGGCGGCGGGTGGCTGCTACTCGACAAGCACGGCTTGCGCCTGTTCAACGCAGCCGGCCAGGAACAGGACCGCATCGCCTTGCGCGCCAAGCAACTGGACACGCGCAGCGATGGCGGCAAGGTGCTGGCCGTCTTCCTGGAAGCGGACACGCAGCGCCCCCTGCCCGTCTCCGTCGACGTGCAGGCCGGCAAGCTGGTCAAACTGGCGCCGTTTCCCGTGCCGACGTTTTCCGTGGAAGCGTCGTGCCTGTACCGCGACGCCCAGCAGCTGGCCCATCTGTTCTTGATCGGCAAGGATGGGCAAGCGGAACAGTGGGTGATGCAGGGCGAGCAGCGCAGCCTGGTGCGCAAACTGGCCTTGCCGCCGCACGCCAAGCATTGCCGGGTCGACGATGGCGGCCAGCGCCTGCTGGTGAGCGAGTCCAACATGGGCGTGTGGGCGTATGACGCCGAGTCCGAAGGCATGGGCAGGCGCGAAGTGGTGGCCCTGCGCAAGCCGTACGGCCAGCTCGACGGCGGCGCCGGCGCGCTGGCCGTGCTGCCGGGCGGCGTGGCCGTGCTCGACGGCAAGGCAGACAAGCTGCATCTGTTCTCCCGCCAGGGAAGTCAATGGACGGCGCAGCCAGCCCAAGCCGTGGCCTTGAACGTGCGCAAGGGTGAAAGCCAGCTGGCGCTGGACAAGGACTCCTTGCTGCTGCGCGGCAAGAACGGTTGGCAAGCGCGGCCCTTGAAATGGGCCGGCAAGGCGGAAACGCAGCCTGCCGTGGCCATCATCGCCCCGCAAGCCCAGACGGAGCCGATGGCGCGCCAGGGCGACGCGGCCGACGACCCGGCCATCTGGCTGTCCAGCAACCCGGCCGACGCCCGCATCCTCGGCACCAACAAGAAGCAAGGCTTATTGGTCTACGACCTGCAAGGCAAGCAGACGCAGCTGCTGGAAGTGGGACGCCTGAACAACGTCGACGTGCGGCAGAACATCCAGTTCGGCAGCAACAAGGTCGACCTGGCCGTGGCCACCCAGCGCGACGACAACAGCATGATGTTGTTCACCATCAACGCCAGCGGCGACGTGGCGGAAGCGGGCCGCTTCCCTACGGGCCTGAAAAGCATCTACGGCATGTGTCTGTACCAGCCAGCCAGCGGCGGCGTGGAAGCGTTCATCAACGACAAGGACGGCACCTTCCAGCAGTACAGCATCGGCCTGGAAGGCAACAAGTTCAGCGCCACCCTCTTGCGCAGCTTCAAGGTCGCCACCCAACCGGAAGGCTGCGTGGCCGACGACGCCAACGCCCGCTTGTTCCTGGGCGAAGAAACGCGCGGCATCTGGACCACCTCGGCCGACGCCGCCAAACCGGACGCCCTCACCATGGTCTTGCCCGTGGGCGCGCACCTGACGGCCGACGTGGAAGGCATGGCCATCTACCGCAAGCCTGGCGCCAAGCCGGACACCGGCTACCTGATCGTTTCCAGCCAGGGCGACAGCAGCTACGTGGTGCTCGACGCGCAAGCGCCATATACAGTGCGCGGGCGCGTCAAGGTGGGCTTCAACCTGCCCGCCGGCATCGACGGCACCTCGGAAACGGACGGCCTCGACGTCACCTCCGCCAACCTGGGCGGCGCGTACGCGCAAGGCATGCTGGTAATCCAGGACGGCTACAAGCGCCTGCCCGATGGACCGCAGAACTTCAAGTATGTGGCGTGGGGGGATGTGGCGAAGGCGTTGAAGCTGGACTAATCAGACTGGAGCGGGGCCGGCCCCGCCGGAGGAATGCGCCTCAATGGGGCGCATTCCAATCCCGCGGAGCCCCGCCCCGATACTATCTGCGCGGCATATCGATATGAAATGGCAGGCGCTTGCCGCACAAGTCCACCCTACCCGACACGGCTAGTCGATCCGCCGACAATTCAATGATGTTGACGGCCGACACGTCACCATATTCCATCATATAGATACCCGATTCCTCCGCCTCGGGATGCATATCCAGCATCCCGATCGCAAACGCTCCTCCCTGCCCTTCCTGTATGCGCAAGCCATGCAGGAAAAAAACCGGCGGATACAGCGCCCACGACCATTCCGCATCCTCCGGCTCGGTCAAGCGCATAAACACCTCATCGTCGCCATGGATATCGATATTCAGCTCCAGCATGCCGCTGCCATGCGCTTCCAGACTAATGCTTGATTTCGCTACATCCACTTCAAAATTGGTGTTGCCGATACTAAAAACAGTCATTCAATACTTCTCCTGAGTTACAAGCAAATAGACGGCGCGATAAACAGCAAGAAATGCAGGATTGCCGTGTCTTCACCATATTAATTTAACTATTGTCAATGCGCACAGCAATGACATTAAACTTTACCACCTTTAATAATGCCAATGAATGCAAGAAAGGGGCGTTTACTCTGTAAAACAGGTAAAACTTGTAATGTCCGCTTGCGCCCCAAAGCGGACATAGACAGATCATTGCGTTTCGCCGGCCGCAGTCGCATACGGTGGTGAGCGAACAATTTCAAACGTTACTGGAATGCCGATAGCTTGGCTCATCGCGAATGCTTGCGCGACCTCAAAATCCAAGAAGTAGCCAAGCTCCCATTTAAGCTTGCCTGCCTTGTATTGCGCTTCAAGTAGAGCAGGCTCAAATCGCTCGGAAAACGCAAGTACCTTCTTTAACTTCATAAGAGATTTCAGAGCGTTAGGTCCGGGATCGATACAGGCTGTTCCAATGAAGAGATCACTTATTTGCATCTCCGATAGATCCGGGATGTAGTGGCAACGTACGGCGCACTCATTGCCACACACTTTGCAGTACCAAATCTCCAAGCTCGATTTGTCCACTGGTCTATCAAAGCTGGAATTTCCGCAGGTGAGACATTTCATCTTGCCGCCACATTCACAAAATTAGCGTTATTCGCCATGTGGATTGGATTCCCATTCATCCGCTCTTGGCCGGTTGCCGTCATTGGCAGGTTCCGCCCCAAAGCGGACCATCGAGAACTAGGATTCCCTCTTGATGGTAATGTTGTTTGCGCGAATTCTGATGTCGCCGAAGTCACCTTCAAGGATTGCACCATCTTCAGTTGTCGCCGCACCTTCAAGCTCACCAAGACTTGGAACATTCTCACGAGTTGTGAAGTTCCCGGCAAAACGAAGTTCGCCAACTTCAAATCCAATTGGCGAGCCATCGGAATTTGTCGCCAGCAACTCAAATCGTGTCCCGTCATAGTCAATCAACTTCGTCAGAAAATAGGAATGGCGCTGCTCCAGGTAGAAGGAGAGCACGTAGGTCTCAGCTAGGTCTTCGATCTTCATGCACGATCATTCCTTTAATATTCCTGGCGTTGTTCACGTATTTGGCTAGGTCCGCTTTTGGCCGAACGCGGCCGAACAGGTGAGGATAGCATCTTGCCTTCGTGCAAAGCTCACGGTTTGTCACCATGAGGCAGAAGCCGCCCCGAAGCCGTCATTCAAGAAGACGCTTGATGCGGCCGATTTCTGTTATTTGGGGCGTCAACGCCGAATCAAAATCAACGTACAGTAGCAGGAAGGACGGAGGGCGCCCATCCCGAGTTCGCAGTCTTCACCTGAACCCAGCTATTCTCACTAAATCGGTACTCCAGCTTCTTTTGATAATGACCCATGCCACCGTATTCGACTGTTAGCCAAATACAATGATGGCCGGCGATATCGCTAATAAGCCTGCGCATCGGTACAGAATCATCGATGATAGCGTCAGTCGGATTGAATTTTCCACCAATATCGGCAATACCCGAGGTGCCAGTCTTATCATGCCCCAATAAATCCAAAATCTGAGCAGGGAGTTTATCCAAGGATGTCACTGCCTTTCCTTCGTCGCCATCACATCGCGAGTCTTGCGCACAGGCCTGAGTAGAGCAACCAAGCATGAAAATCAACAAGGCGGCATACTTAAGTTTCATTTTTAAAGCTCGTTCTTTGATGATTGCTGTCCGTAGTCGTCTGCTTATGGACGGTTGCCGTCGTTGGCAGCTTTCGCCTCACAGCAGACCTTCCCTTGACTGATTGCAACTGGCATCAATAGCCGTTGGGCAGACTCATTGCAATGAACTCGACTCCATTGGACTGCAGTTGGGTTCGGGTCGCCGTCAAGAATCGTCCTGCTGCCGTAGTAGGTACATGCTCGTAGACCAGCTCAATTCGAACAGCTTTGCCCTTTGCTGCTGGCAACGTTTCGACCACCTGTCCACTGGCAATAAACGCGAGATAGGCCCCGATTTTTCTCTCGATCAGACTGAAGTGCGCCTCTTGATCGTCCCAAGGAAGGTGATCCGAAATTATAAGGACGGCTTTTCCATCAGCCTTCGATATTCCTAACCCATCGACAACGTCAGAACTATCAATACTCATCGTCTTTCTTTCTGGTCACAGGTACCAAAGTAATAGTTAATGCTCTGGGAGCGGAAATGGACCGTCCGCTTTTGGCCGGTTGCAGTCAAGTCTCAATTCGCAGACGACTACGAAGGCGCTTGATCGATACTATTTCAAATATTGCTCCCGCGACAAAGAGAATTCCTGCACCCGACTCAAACCCGAAGGAGTAAGCGATGAGGGCAGCAGCAACGAACCCGGCGGTAATCAAATGACACATAGCAATCTCCAGATTTCTAAAAAATGGAATGGCTTATAATGGCCGGCTACGGCCAGTTCAATCACACGCAACTTCATAAATCGCAGACTCTTCCTCAGGTCCTCTGATGCGGATGACCTTGAACTGAGACACGGAGAATTTGAAAGCAACCAGCAACTCTTCTACTGACTCCGTTAAAGACTTCGCCCACTCAACCACAGCTACCTCAGTTTCTTCACCAGGTTCAATATCGGCGAGGGCTCGAAGTTCTCGACGCTCAGGGAGACATGCGATGGGAATGAAATCATCGAAACCCTGTTCACTGATTATTTTTCGTGCAATACCAGCAAATTCGTCTAATTTCATATCTTTGTTTCCTTTGTTTGCACTCCGCTTGGAAGGTCTTCTTTTGGCCGACTGCCGTCTAACGTTGCCAAATCAATTTTAAATCTCCGTCGACAAAGCCGACGGCAACGGCCTTTGCTTCTTTCAGCTTCTTTGTGGCGACCGAAGACTTTTCCATCACACTCAAAACTAGCTGCTCTATGCCGTGCAAGCATGCCTCCCAACCACCACTAACAAACCCACGAGGAATAAATATAGAACGTGGACTCGCGACCCATACCTCACCACAGGCCCAGTCTGAATCTCCCGCATCAAACTCGTCACATCCTACTAATTCGATGCCGTAATTTGCCTGTGCCGAGTCCAATTCAAAGATGTTGAAGGAAAATGCTACTACAATGCTTGGTATCTCTGGCGCCAGCGCCGATGCAAGCCAACTCTCGAATTCTTTAGAAAACTCCATATCCAATTTCAACCAGTTTGCCTCCTATTAAATTCATTGTCCGTCCGGTTCTGGCCGGCAGCGGTCCGTGAGCATAACGAATTACCAAGCGAGAAAAGTCACACATTGTCACGTCAACGTGAATGTCTGCTTCTGGCCGAACGCGGCCGTCGGCCCCTAGCATTGCAGCTTGCCCAGCTGCAAAACCCACCAATTCTCACAGTCGACCGATGACCCCATAGCGGACCTTCGCATTGCGGTGGCTTGTTACACTTTATCTCGTCGCCAAAACAAATAAAAAATCAAGCTACAAACGAAACCATGCACTCCGAACCCTAGAGCAGTTACAGCGTAGTCTACCCACGCTAACCCCGTCGGATGGCTATTTTCATAAAGCATAAGGGCATGTCCGTCCCATTGTCTATTTGTAGTAGAACCATCAAGGTTTTGGGGACGCCCTATGACAAAGTAGGGAATCATCGCGAGGAGGCTACCACAGCAACTTAGACTTAAGAAGTTTAGTTTTTGTGTCCGATGAAGCGCATCAAAGCATGGGATTCCGAATAAGAGTATTACCAGACTCGAAATGACCAGGACCGCTGCAAAGTAAAAAATAAGAACATCAAGGGGAAAACTGACTAGATGAAATTCGCCTAAAAAGAGCAGAGAGAACGTAGCTAACCCGAGCAGTGGCTGCAACAAAATGGCGACAAGGGCTGCAAGCGCAATATGCCGAGTCTTCATAAAAATCTCTCAGTATCTCAATGGCCGGTATTGGCTGCGGATTCAATCGGTGGTCGCAACACTCAAACCTAAATTCCTAGGTTACAGGAGTGTTGAAGATGAAACAGAAACCACGCATTTATTACACCGAGACGCAGAAGGCCTTGATGTGGGAACGCTGGAAGCAAGGCGACTCTCTGCAGATGATAGCCCAGCTGTTTAATCGGAATCACTCGTCGATACAGCGGATTCTGGCTGAATCTGGTGGCATACGGCCAGCGCAGCGATGCCGTTCCAGACTGGCGCTGACACTGGCCGAACGCGAGGAGGTCTCGCGCGCCATCGTTACCGGCGTATCCATCCGCGCACTTGCCAGGCGCCTTGGACGTGCACCATCGACCATCAGCAGGGAACTCAGGCGCAATGGTGGCCGCGAAGCATATCGTGCGATTCAGGCGGATCAGCATGCTTGGGATCAGGCGCATCGCCCCAAACCTTGTAAGCTGACGGAGAGCCGCATGCTGGCCAACATGGTTGCCAGCAAGCTCCAATTGCAGTGGTCGCCGGAACAGATTGCTGGCTGGCTCAAGCAGCTGTTCACGAGCCACGAGGAGTATCACGTGTCGCACGAAACCATTTACCGCAGCCTCTACATCCAGGCCCGAGGCGCCTTAAAGAAAGAGCTGCTGGAACACTTGCGCCGGACGCGCGCTATGCGCCGCTCACGTCATCACACCCCAAAAACGGACAACCACGGCAGAATTGTCGACGCCGTGCCGATCAGCGAGCGTCCAGCGACTGCAGCGGATCGAGCAGTGCCCGGGCATTGGGAGGGGGACCTGCTCTGCGGCAGCCACAACAGCCAGATCGTCACCTTGGTCGAGCGCCAGACGCGGTACGTCATGCTAGTGAAAGTTGCCGCCAAGGACACCGAAACGGTTGTAAATGCGCTGATCGACAATGCCTGCAGGCTGCCCCACGAACTGTATAAATCACTGACCTGGGACAGAGGCAAAGAGATGGCTGGCCACAAGCGTTTTACTTTGGCCACCGACATCCAGGTCTACTTCTGCGATCCACAGAATCCATGGCAGCGCGGTTCAAATGAAAATACCAATGGCCTGTTGCGCCAGTATTTCCCCAAGGGGCTGGATATTTCTACTTATTCACAAGAGCAACTCGATGCGGTAGCCAGACGACTCAACGAGCGCCCCAGGAAGACGCCACACTACCAAACACCGGCTCAACGATTTGAACAGTGTGTTGCGTTGACCGATTGAATCCGCAACCCATTCCGGACGTTGGCCAATCACTCTGAGTCGTTTGTTTCATGCCATGGCCAGTCATGAAATGAACGGATGAGATTAGCGGTCGGGCTAAGTGTCCAATAGATGATGGTGCCTACCCGCTGCTTTTGCTCATGCGTCAAACTTGCTTCCTGCATGAACGACCGGTAAGCATCATTCAGAAAGTGCTTGCAGAACCATGAAATCAAAAAGAATGGCACTTCCTTAGTGCTGACATTCCACTTGGATTTTGCAATTTCGGCTAGAAGTTCCTCACAGCTCCGAGTGGGAGTGGGGTCGATCTCAACCAATAGGCAAGCAGCTACGCTAGCGCCTCTCCCGCTTGAGATCGACTGAGTAAAAAGAAAATTGAAGAGTTCCTGCTGTGGACTTGTACTCAGCTCCAGAGCCAAGGCAACGAAATCGTCATAGTTGACGACGCGCTCGAAACGTTGGAGGGTTAATTCCTCATTCATACTGGGTCTCCGTTCATGAGTGATTTTCCACCGCGTTTCGAACTATGCAGTTGAAGGGCCGCTTTTGGCCGGCTGCTGTCGTTGGTGGCTTCCGCCCCACAGCCGACCTTTCTTAACCAATGCTAGCTTGGAAAATTCGATCGCTGGAAGCGAGAAATGCGTTTGGATCCTTGACGAATCTGGATGCAGACGATGCTTTCAGGGCTTCTGTCACTTGTTCCACTATGGGAGCGATAACTCGTCCCCCTTCGCACAGTACTATGCAGTACCCACAGTCATCAGCAATAGCAACGATGCTTTCGAGCAGCCTGATATTCAGATTTGAACAATCCAGACGAACGTCAACGGAATCGTCCCAAACCTGTATGTCGTCTGTTTTAGAATTGCCATACATAGTCGCCTCAGCGCTCCAAGAATCAGCTACGGGCAAAACACTCTTCGCGAGGGCATGTATGGCAGATTTGTCTACGCCTTCCCAATAATTTGGCCAAACCATTTCATCATCGAAACTTGCGTCTGGCACAACAGCAGCAAACTGAAGCAGGAAATCAGGCATTTTGCCATGTATTTCGACAATCCTTCTTGCGGGAATCAAGGTGAACTTGAATTGCCATACTGCCATTGAAATTCTCCAGTATTCAAAAAAGCTCGACCGTTCTATCCCCGAACTCTTTGTCGAACGACCGCTTCTGGCCGATTACCGACTCTTTTAGTCAAAATGCCGATTAGCATTAGTATCAATCTTTAACGTGCTAATGGTAAAGGCTGTTCGATTAGGAGCGGCTACTTCTGACCATTCGTAAACAATTCCGCAACTGTAGCGTATTTTGCAACATGATATCGAAAAACAAGCCGCAATGCACCAGTCATGTCAGCAACTACCTCGTTAAATCTCCTCGGCTTACCAATCTGCCAGCGACTGCCAGCCTCAGGCATATTAAAATACCGTCCCATGACCTCCCCCGCCTCGACCTCCTCCCTCCCCGACAGCATCCTGCTCCCTTCCCTGGCCGTATTGGGAGGGCAGATTTCCGTCAATCTGGGGGCGGCGATTGCGAAGAATCTGTTTCCTGTCATTGGCGTGGAAGGGATTACGGCGTACCGGGTGGGGTTTTCGGCGCTGATACTGCTGGCCATCTTTCGGCCCTGGCGCTACCGGCTGACGCGCAAGGATGTGCTGAATTTGCTGGTCTACGGTTCCGTGCTGGGGTTGATGAACTTGCTCATTTACCGGGCGTTTGCGCTGATACCGATCGGTATCGCGGTCGCCATCGAGGTGACGGGGCCGCTGGCCGTGGCCATGCTGTCGTCGCGCCGGCCGCGCGATTTGCTGGCCGTCGCGTGCGCCGTGTTCGGCTTATATCTGCTGCTGCCGCTGCAAGGCAGTCCAGGCAGCCTGGACCCGGTCGGCGTGGCGTATGCGCTGGGAGCGGCGCTGTGCTGGGCGCTGTATATCATCTTCGGCAAGCGGGCCTCGACCTTGCAAGGTGGTCAAGCCGTGGCCTGGGGCATGACGGTGGCGGCCATGGTGACGGTGCCCATCGGCATCACCTACTCGGGCACGGCCCTGCTGGCGCCGTCGATTGCCTTGATGGGCCTGGCCATTGCCATGCTGTCCAGCGCCCTGCCGTACTCTCTGGAAATCTTTGCCTTGCGCCGCTTGCCGCAAGGCGTGTTCGGTATGTTCAGCAGCGCGGCGCCCGCCGTCAGCGCACTGGCCGCCATGGCCGTGCTGGGAGAACTGCTGAGCCTGACCCAATGGCTGGCCATCGCCTGCATCGTGTTCGCGTCGGCCATGGCGGCGCTGGGCGCACAGGGCGGCAAGCGCTAGCGGCCTTCAGGCCATCCCGTATCGATTCCTGCGCGCTTCCCTTCCTGCCGCCATTCCCGCAGCCATTCCTGCGCCGCCTGGCATTGCTGCGCCGCTGACGGATAGGTTTTGATGCCCGCCTGTAAAATACGTCATTGCTTGCCATATCGTGCACTTCCGCCTCAACGATGACCTATCCATTTCTTTTTCGCTTGTTTTCCCCTCTCGCCGCCGCAGCCTTGCTGCTGGCGCCAGTCGCCGCCGCACAGGCGGCCGCTCCTGCCGCCCCCACGGGCAATGCCGAAGCGGGCAAGGCGGCCTTTCGCAAGTGCGCCTCTTGCCATCAGGTGGGACCATCGGCGCGCGGCGGCTTCGGCCCCAAGCTGACGGGCGTGATCGGCCGCAAGGCCGGTGCCACCACCGACTATAAATACTCGGCGGCCATGAAAAACGCGAATATCGTCTGGACCGAGCAAAACCTGGCCGGCTTCCTGAAAGCACCGAGCGACTTCATTCCTGGCAATAACATGCGTTTCTGGGGCATCGGCAACGCCCAGCAAGTGGCCGATTTGCTGGCCTACCTGCGCACCCAGTAAGCGCATGCAATAAACATATGCAACAACGTCAGCGTGCAAGCTGGCTGTGCGCCAGCCTGCACGCAGGCTGGCACATGCACGCGCACAAGGCGGCATCAGGCCCGTGACGCCAGATCCAATTCCCGGCGCTTGCAGCACGCCCTTGCGCTTCTTGTCCGCCGCCTCATAGTCGCGCAGACGACTCTAAGGCTTGGCCGGCAGCTTGCGCACGCACAGATAGATGGAATACAGCGCCGCCAGCCCTACCAGCACGTACACGCCGCGCGACGCCGTCGACATGGCGCCCAGGATGCGGGCCACGATATCGATATCGAACAAGCCCACCAGCGCCCAGTTCAAACCGCCCACGATCAGCAGGATCATCGAGATCCAGTCGACCACGTTCAGACGCTTGGCCGACATTTCCTCATTTGCCGCACCGTCCGATCCTGCCTGGATATTCGCCATGTCAGCCTCCTGTGAATAAGAAGAAAGACCCGCCGTCGGGTCTGTGCAAGAAACAGTGTAGGCGCTGCACCGGCATGCGCCAGTCGGACGATACCGGGTATCGAGGTAGGACGCGTCTGTAATACGGCGAGTGATTTTATCTGGCAACAAATCATGCCGCTGTTGCTAAACAGGCAGTGACTAATTCCAATATGGAAATATTAATAGATTACTTAGTACCGCACTGCTACACTCATTTCACCCCAGCAACTTCAGGGGACAAGCGCCACGCCATGCCGCAGGCATGGGAGACGGCCACCATGGGACAACAGCTGAGGGGACATGAATATTTCAAACATACGTATCGGTGTGCGCCTGACCACAGGCTTTTTGCTCACTTCGCTTTTACTGGCCGTGGTAGTGGTCATCAGCACGTGGCAGTTGTCGACCGTGAGCGGGGAAATCGATAGCAGCGTGAACCAGCGCTATGCGCGCATCGCGCAATTGCAGGCCACGCGCAACAGTACGCAAGAACAAGCCGCCCTCCGTGAACTCGACCAGCAGATCGCCACGCAATCGGCGCAGATGCGCACGGCGGCGGAGGCGGCCATGGCCCGCGCGCACGATACCAGCGTGCTGATCATTGCGCTGGGCCTGGTCGGCGGCGTGTTGAGCCTGGCGACGGCCTGGTTCATCAGCAGTGGCATCGTGCGGCCCTTGCGGCATGCCGTCAAAGTGGCGCGCAAGGTGGCTGGCGGCGACTTGAGCGAACATATCCGCGTCGATTCCCGCGATGAAGTGGGGCAACTGCTGCAAGCCCTGAAAGACATGAATGCCAGCTTGATCACGATCGTGGGCGAGGTGCGCGGCGGCACGCACGACATCGCGGGCGCCTCGGGCGAAATCGCCGCCGGCAACCTGGACTTGTCGCAGCGCACGCAGGCGCAAGCCAGTTCGCTGGAACGCACGGCCGCCTCGATGGACGAGCTGACGGGCACCGTCAAGCAAAATGCCGATAACGCACGGCAGGCCAATCAGCTGGCGCAATCGGCCGCCGCTGTGGCAGGCAAAGGGGGCACGGTAGTGGCGCAAGTAGTCGATACCATGAGCTCGATCAACGCTTCGTCGAAAAAGATCGTTGACATCATCGGCGTCATCGACGCCATCGCCTTCCAGACGAATATCCTGGCCTTGAACGCGGCCGTGGAAGCGGCCCGCGCCGGAGAGCAAGGGCGCGGCTTTGCCGTCGTGGCCGCTGAAGTCCGCACGCTGGCGCAACGCTCGGCCGGCGCGGCCAGGGAAATCAAGCAACTGATCGGCGACTCCGTCGAGCGGGTCGATGCAGGCGCGCGCCTGGTCGATACGGCCGGCGCCACCATGCGCGAAATCGTGGCCAGCGTGCACCGCGTAACGGACATCATAGGCGAAATCAGCATGGCCAGCGGCGAGCAATTGTCCGGCATCGAACAAGTCAATGCCGCCATCGTGCAAATGGAACAGGTAACGCAACAAAACGCAGCCCTGGTGGAACAGGCATCGTCCGCGGCGGCCAGCATGCAGCAGCGCGCCACTCTACTGTCAGGCACGGTTGGCATCTTCAAGCTGAGCCGTGACCAAGTGTTAGCCCAAGCCGCACACGGCATCAGCCTGGTAGCCGCACAGACCACGCACGCTGTCACCGCGCCGGCAAACCTGTCTGCCGCAAGCGTTAGAGCGCGGCTGAAAGCCTGAGTTCCCCAGCTCATCGCCTCGCCGCGATATATTCGCTATAGCTGCTTGTACATGACCGTGGTGGCGTCCAGCCGGTCACCGGCCGGCGCCAGCGCATAGCCGGGGATGCTGCCCGCCGCCACGTAGCCGAGCGACAAATACAGCGGTTCGGCATGGTCGCTGCTGCGCGTGTCCAGGGTCAGCAGGCTGCGCGGCAAGAGGCGCGCCTGCTCTTCCAGCGCCTGCATCAGCTGGCGCGCGAGGCCGCGCCGGCGAAAAGCGGGTGCGACCAGCAGCTTGCGCACTTCGGCCCGGTGCGCCTGGTTGGGATTGGTATCCCAGTCCAGCTGCACGGCGCCGGCCACCGCCCCTTCCACCTCGGCCACCAGCAGCAGGCGCACGCCACGCGTGACGGCCGGCAAGACGTTATCCGTCCAGAACGCCTGGCTGGCCGCCGTGTCGAACGGCAAGATAAAACCGATGCTGGCGCCGTCGTGTACGCATGCCTGCAGCAGCGCGCCCAGCTCCGGCAAGCGTTCGAGAATGTCGGCGGATGAAAAATGGCGTAGCGATGCGGGCATGGCGACCTCAGACAAGAAAGAGAAAATAGCGGGCGCCGCTGTCCGGCGGCGTGATGAAGGCGCTGGCGCCGTGCAACTGGTAGCGCAAGCAATCGCCGGCCAGCAAGTCGTGCGAGCGGCCGTCGACGGTCACGTTCAGCTTGCCTTCCTGCAGCAACAGATGGTGTTCCATGCCGGGCCGGGGCGAGGCGGCGTAGGCGATCGTCACGCCCGC
Organism: Janthinobacterium sp. SUN176; assembly: GCF_030587335.1. NCBI lineage: Bacteria > Pseudomonadati > Pseudomonadota > Betaproteobacteria > Burkholderiales > Oxalobacteraceae > Janthinobacterium > Janthinobacterium sp. SUN176. The sequence continues at coordinate 1,777,284 of NZ_JAPWIA010000001.1, forward strand.
GCCCAGCTCGCATTCGAGCGCTTCGCCAGCTAGCGCCCGCGCCGGGGGCGAGACGGAGCGGCGGATAAAACCGGTGTCCGGGTCCGTCCACACGCTTTGCTGGGCCCGCCGTAGCAGGGGCGGAAAATCGTCTTCCACCATGCGCAGCAGGCGCGACATGGCCAAGCCATACGCGGCGCACAGCTTGCCCAGCACGTTCGTGGTCGGGCTGACTTCGCCATTTTCCAGGCGCGATAAAGTCGCGCGGCTGACCTGGCTGGCACTGGCCAGCTGGTCCAGCGACCAGCCCCGCTCCACACGCAACTGTTTTAAACGGGCCGCCAGCCGCTGTTCCGTATCGTTCTCTGTGAGCGCTGAATTTTCCATATATGGGAATTTATCCCACAATTAGGAACCAATCAAGCACAACACATACAGGTGCGCGACATACAGACCAATGATGCCGATCACACCTCCATCGGCAATGACGTTCTACTGGGGTGGGAAATAGGCAATCCAGCAGCCCCTGGAAATCGCTGGGTAGCCGGATAGCTCGTTGAATTGGTTCAAACGGTCGATGGGCGTTGACGTAGCCGTCCGCGAATGCTTTGTTGGGCGTAGCCAATACGTTCGCGCTCCGGCACCGGTTATATCAGTGCGGCCCATGCTTCCAGGGATCGGTAGATGTAGCCCCACACTTGTAATTTCGCCCGTACGGCTAGGCACTGTATCGCTTAGGCGTACGCGACTTCCCGAATGCGATCACGGATGAAATCTTCTTCCGGCCTGCTTGTTGGATCGCTTGCCTTTTTCTCTAGCAAGACAATCAAGTCGGAATCGAGAATCGGGATGATGAGTCCGCGTCGGTCTGTAAATACGTCTTGGCAGCGCTTAATTAAAGTCTGGTAGTTTTCGACTGAGCGGCAAACCAACATACCAAACTCACCCCGCTGAAAGGAAAATCGCCCGACGAGTTGATCCACCTCGGGATTCGCCACGTCCTTCCCATAATTCTTACACTCGACAACAATGTAGTGTGCGGGAATCTTCCGAGTATCCATAAGGCGGTAGAACTCGCCGTCGCGAGCTGCGTTGTCAAACACAATGTCGATACGTTTGCGACCATCATGGATTTCACGTTCCTTCTGGGGGCATGCAAGACTTGGGTAAAAGATAAGTTCAAGAATCCCCGTGATCAGATGGTGGTAAGCAGTTGCAGCCTCATTACCACTGGGTGTGACAGTCAGCTTATTGGCAAGATACAAGCAAATTTCAGGAATGTTCGAGGCACTAATTTCGCTATGATCTAATGGCTTCGCATGCTTAGTCGTGAACTCCCGGAACCCCTCAAAAACGCCCTTATGCTGCTGCGTGAAGCCAGCGATGAAGTCCTTCTGCGGCGGGTATTCCACTGCCAATTCCTTCTTCAGAACGTACGCATCGCCGACTTTCTGCCCTCTCTTTGGTTTCCGATGACGAACAAACGGTCCATTGGAGGCAAGTTGTGCACGCTTGACAAAATTGAGGACAAACTGACGGTGATATATGTCCGCGGAATATGCACGCCCGTAGGATACAATACACTTCGGAACCAGCAGAATCGGGCGTTCATCCACGATAAGCATCCTCTCATGAGACCACTGCCATTGACGGTTCTGCGAATCCCACCATGGCCCAGTAGCAACCATGTCCCTCATCTGGATACCATGAAGGTCGCACTGCGTCTGCGTATACTCAATAAGGTTATGACGGATGATATTAGTCGTCATATCAGATACTTTATCAGGACCGACGCCATGGACAAAGATGCGAAAATCTTCCAAATGCTCCAGGACGCCAGTTTCGATTGCACGGCTGCTCATCACGCTCTCGAAAATATCGCTTGCATTCTCTCCGCCTACGCCACGACCGTTAGGGGTGCCTACAGACGACCCTAAGCAAGTTTCATTTGGCTCGTGCAAGTGGGAGAAAAGTTCACGAGCGTCGTCTTGACCGCCGTCTTTGATAAGAGCGAGGAAGTAATTAAAAAAGCTTGATATCGTAGAGTGGCATTTCTCGGCGAAGGGATGGTGGGATGCACCGATCAGGTGTGAGTCCACATACAACCCAATATCCTTATCAGGATCAATATCAATGAAGTCAAGTTCTGCTTGCGTCTTACCCAGTTTGAACAATTTGCTTAACTTCATAACGCTCCAATATTGCAACAGAAAGTTGCTTCATCGGCAAACTTACATGCTTGCAGTCAAGTAAGCAACTGGTATTTTATGCAAACGACTGACCAATTATACAATTTTCATAAAATACCAAATTCCCTACGGTAAATGGGGAGGATGAAAGCCCAACGCCACAAGCTCCGGCGCTGGGATAAAACCTGTTAGTACGGTGACTCTGGGACGTACTTCGAGAGCGTGGCAGCGACGAACGTGCTGCGTTCCACCTTTTTACTCTGGGACCAGACACAATCAATATCCGCCCCATCAACAGCCTCAACCGTCATCAACTCACCGCCGCTTCTCAAAATAACAACATCACCCACTTTAAATGCGTCTGCCATTTTCAAGCTCCTTAGTTTCCCATTGGAAAAATTTCCTTGGAACCATGTACATTGTTCTTTAAAGTATAAATTCAAGTGATAAATTCCGTCTAACCCCACACATTTAAATTTTCGCCTTCCGCCTGTTCTGGTAGTAAACCAAAATGCGGTACAGGAGGCCTGTTTCCTGCTGATTCCTCTGCTCACACTCTTCTGCCGTGTGGGGAACAACTGCCGTCAATCCAGCCCGCATGTAGAAGTCGAGTAATAGACTGTCCCCTGACAGACGTAGTAGTGAGATTATTTTCCTGGTTCGTTGCGCATTGATGGCAGCATACGCACCGTCACCTGAAGCGCCTTCTGCAACGCATTGGAACGGTTCCGGACCTCATACGTCACGAGATCGAGCGCTGCGAAGAAGGCGGATTTATCAATGATCGTCTCGGACGTCAGCCCGCAAGCTCACCGGATGGCGGCCCGGCCAGTGACAACCAGGCGCGCGGCCACACGAGAACTAGCCGCATGTGACTTCACGCCTGCGTCCTCCACCGCCCATACAATTGCCGCGCAGCAAACTACCCCGCCATGCGCGACGCGTGGCGGCACAATTCCAGGAAACCCGTCAAACGGGGCGAAAGGATCTTTTTGGACTGGCGAATCAGGTAAAAGTTGCGTTCCAGGGGCGGCAGCATGGTTTCCAGTTCCACCAATTGCCCGCTGGCCAGCAAATCGGCCACCACCACCCGCGACAGGCAGGCGATGCCCAGCCCGGCCGCTGCGCCATATTTGATCGCTTCCGAGTTGCTGAACTCGCCCGCGGCGCGCAGATAGTGCAGATACGGCACCAGCGCCTGCTCCACGGCTTCACGCGTGCCCGAGCCCGCTTCGCGCAGCAGCCAGCCGGCCTGGTTCAGCTCCGTAAAACTGAGCAGATGGCGCAGTTGCGCCAGCGGATGCGTGGGCGCGGCCACGATCAGCATCTGATCCGTCAGCCACGGTTCCACCAGCAAGCCCGCTTCGTGGCACGGACCTTCGATCAGGCCGATATCGACACGGAATTCCGCCACGGCGGCTGCGATATCGGCCGTGTTGGCAATCGTCACCTGGGGAATGCTGCGGCCGTACTGCTGCGCTGCCTGCGCCAGGATCTGCGGCAGCAGATAAATGCCGATGGTCGTGCTGGCGCCGATTTGCAGGCTGACGGGCACGGACGGGTCGGCGCCCGCGAACTGGCGCTCGATGCTGGCGGCCCCGTCGCGCATCTGCCTCGCCTGCGGCAACAGCAGGCGGCCATTGTCGTTTAGCAGCAATCGCTTGCCCACCCGGTCGAACAGTTGCGCGCCCAGCAGCGCTTCCAGTTCGTTCAGGGCCGCGCTGGTGGCCGATTGCGACAGCGCAATGTGTTCGGCCGCCGCGCTGGTGCTGCCCGTGTCCGCCACGGCCAGGAAAATCTGTAACTGCCGCAAGGTCAACGCCATTTTATTTACCTATTTTATCGGTTAAACATACAAAAACAATCCGTTTTACCATTTAATCGACGAACTGTACAGTCATGCCATATGCATAAAAACATGGAGTACGGCATGTCTTCCCTCTCAAGCACCAATACAACAAGTTTCAGCGACCGCTACGGCCGCCTGCTGCCGGGCCTGCTGCTCAGCGGCGTGATCGCCTATGGCGCCATTGCGCTGGGCAAGCTGGAATGGATGCAAAGCCACGGCATGAGCGCGCTCACCCTGGCCATCATGCTCGGCATCGTGCTGGGCAACAGCGTGTATGGCCGCCTGGCGCCCACCTGCGGCGCGGGCGTGGCCTTTTCCAAGCAGACATTATTGCGACTGGGCATCATCCTCTACGGCTTCCGCTTGACGTTTCAGGATATCGGCCAGGTGGGCCTGGCCGGCATCGCCATCGACGCGCTGGTGCTGGCGTCCACGTTTGGCCTGGCCATGTTCCTCGGCACCAAGGTGTTCAAACTGGAACGCAACAGCGCCATCTTGATCGGCGCGGGCAGCTCCATCTGCGGCGCGGCGGCCGTGATGGCAACCGAGCCCGTCGTCAAGGGGCGCAGCGAGGATGTCACCGTGGCCGTCTCCACCGTTGTTGTGTTCGGCACCATCGCCATCTTCCTGTATCCCTTGCTGTACCGGTGGAACCTGGGCTGGCAGGTGCTGGGCGCCACGCCCACCGCGTTCGGCGTGTACATCGGTTCGACCGTGCATGAGGTGGCGCAAGTGGTGGCGGCTGGCAAGTCGATCGGGCAAGAGGCGGCGAATGCGGCCGTGATCGCCAAGATGGTGCGCGTGATGATGCTGGCGCCGTTTCTCGTCATCCTGTCGGCGGTCTTGGCGCGCAGCAAGGCCAGGAGTGGCAACGGCAGCCACGACAAGGCGGCCAAGCTGGCCATCCCTTGGTTCGCCTTCATCTTCATCGGCGTGGTCGCCTTCAATTCGCTGGGCCTGCTGCCAGCAAGCATGGTAGCCACCATCACCGATATCGATACGGCCTTGCTCGCCATGGCCATGGCGGCCCTGGGCTTGACGACGCACATGTCGGCCATCCGCCGCGCCGGCATCAAACCCCTGCTGCTGGCCGGCCTGCTGTTCTGCTGGCTGATCGCCGGTGGGGCCGCCATCAACCATGTGGTCGCCAGCCTGTTTGCATGACACTCGCCGCTGTCGGGCCGGGGTAGCCGACACGGGAGTCGAAAACTTCGTACAATAAGCGTGTTTTGACTCTCAATCCGGCTCCGGCCCCACCCAGGAACACCCATGCATCTCTCGAACTGGCTGCTTTTCTGCAGCGTCGCCCTGCTCGTCACGTTTTCTCCCGGCCCGGCCGTCCTGCTGGCCATCTCGAATGCCATCGCCGTCGGACCGCGCCGCGCCATGATCAGCAGCATGGGCAATGGTTTCGGCTTGTTCATCATTTCCGGCGTGGCCATGGCCGGCATGGGCGTCGTGCTGGCCACCTCGGCCACGGCCTTCATGCTGCTGAAACTGGCTGGCGCCCTGTACCTGGTGTTCCTGGGCATCAAACAATGGCGCAGCAAGACCAGTGTCGTGGCCGATGCGCCCGTGGCACCCGGCGCGGCGAATCCCAACACGTTCTGGAAACTGTTTCGCCAGGGCTTGACGGTGGCGCTGACGAATCCGAAAGCCATCCTGTTCTTCTCGGCATTGTTCCCGCAATTCATCACGCCGGGCGAACCGGTGGCCATCCAGTTCACCGTGCTGACGACCTCGTTTGTCGCCTGCGCCATGCTGGCCCACTTGTTCTACGCCAACCTGGCGCGCCTGCTGAAAACCCAGCTGGCCACGCCGGGCCGCGCCAAGCTGTTCAATCGCATCTGCGGCGGCGCCTTCGTCTTGCTGGGCCTGAGCCTGCTGCGCCTGCGCAGCAAGGCCGCGTAACTAGTCTTTTTCCGTCAAGAACGCCTCAATGCTGGCCGCCAGGGCCAGCGGCGTTTCATTCATCGGATAGTGTCCCGCATTGCCCAGCACCTCGAGCCGGGCTTGCGGGTACCACGCCAGATACGTGCGGCGCATCAGGGCCGCGTCAAAACGGGGGTCGTGCTCCCCCACCAGCGCCAGCAACGGCAGTTCCACGCGCGCCGCCTTGATTTCTTCACTGAAATCCGTCCCGCTCCACGCGAGGAAGTAGCGCGCAAACGCGGCCTGATCCGCACTCTCCCACGAATATTGCGCCTTCCAGTCCAGCCAGGCGGCAGGCAAGCGTCCGCCCGTGCTGCGGTCGATGATGGCGCGCCGCGCCTGCTGGTTGCCGCTGGCGTCGAGAAACAGTTGCCGGGCCGCCCCGTCGAACGCCACGCCGCAGCTGGGCACGGGCGCCACGGCCACCAGTTTGCGCAAGCGCAAGGGCGCCATCAAGGCCAGCCGTTCCAGCGCCATGCCGCCCATCGAGTGGCCCACCACGCTGAAGGTGGCAAAACCGAGCGCATCGGCCAAGGCCAGCGCGTCGCGGGCGACCTCTTCCATCGAATACCCACCCGCCGCGCCACGCATGCCGCCATAGCCGCGATTGTCCATGAAGACATAGCTGAAAGCGCCGCCGTCGAGACCCGCTTCCATCGGGGAAAAAGCGTGGGCGTCGCCAAACCAGCCGTGCAGGACGATGACGGCGTGCGGGCCATGGCCCACGCGATGATAGGTATTGTGCATGTTCACTCCTGAAAAGAGTGTGATGGTAAGCGGCCGGCAAGCGGCCCGCCTTCGATGACAGGTCAAATGCTGTAGAGTATGGGCCATGGATGATTTTTATACGGAAGTGCCCCGCCCCTTGATCGCCACGGCGCGCGACCATGCCGCCGATGCCGTCTTTCCCAGCCATAGCCATGCGCGCGGGCAATTCGCCTATGCGGCGCGCGGGGTCATCAGCGTGCACACACCGCAAGGCAACTGGCTGGTGCCGCCGCAGCGGGCTTGCTGGGTACCTGCCCGGCTTTCGCACGGCATGCGCATGCATGGCGCCGTGACCATGCACAATGTGTTTATCGACGCACCCGCCATCGCCGGGATGGGCTTGCCGCCCCATTGCCAGGTGCTGGACGCCTCGCCGCTGCTGCGCCAGTTGCTGGCCGAGGCCGTGACCCTGGATGCCTTGTATGCGGAAGCATCGCGCGCCGGACGACTGATGGCCTTGCTACTCGACGAGATTGCCGCCGCCAAGCCCCTGCCCCTGAGCGCCCCGCTGCCGCAGGAACCCCGGCTGGCACGCCTGTGCATGGACATGCTGCGGCAGCCGAGCCTGGACAGCAGCCTGGATGCGATGGCGGCGCAGGCCGGCATGAGCCGGCGCACCTTTACGCGGCAATTCCGCGCCCAGACGGGGCTGGCCTTTGCCCAATGGCGCCAGCAAGCGTGCCTGCTGGCGGCCATCACGCGGCTGGCGGACGGGCAAGCCGTCACCCGTGTCGCGCTCGACCTCGGCTATGCCAGCCCCAGCGCCTTCACGGCCGCCTTCCGCCGCGTGCTGGGCCAGGCGCCCAGCGACTATCTGGCCTAGGCCATAATGGCGGCGATGCGCTGCGACAATGCCTGTGCCAGTTTCTGCACGTGGTAGCCATCGACAAAGCCATGGTGGGCTTGGGCGGAAAACGGCACCCGCATGCGGCCATCCTCTTGCGCGGGGCCAAACTTGCCCCAGGTAAATGTCGGGATATCGGCGTCGCGGTGGCGGTGTATCGGGTGTTCGATGGCCGCCAGCTCCAGCCACGGCAGGCAAGTGATGAAGATATTGTTGCGCTGCTCGCGCTCGGTTTCCCCCTCGCCCGTATTGATCAGCGCGGAGCTGGCTTCCGCGAAGCGCTTGGCTGCCAGGCTGCGTTCGATGAACAGGTCTAACTGGTCCGTCATCGTGAAACGCGTGTAGTTCAGGTTATCGTCGCCGTTGATGACGGTATAGGAAGCGGGAAAATCGTCGATCCTGATCACTTCGCCCTGGTAGATGCGGTACATGAACTGATCGATCTCCCGCACCGTGTTCAGCAGGCAAAACAGGAAAAAATGAAACACGGGGATTTTCCGTTCCTTGCACCAGGGCCGGAAGTCCGGCACGTCGAGCTGGAAGTTGATATTGACGAGGGGATTGTCGAATGCCCGGAACAAGTCGTAGCGGTCGCGCCGCTTTTCAAAATTTTTCATGCGGCGAGTGTAGACGATGGGGGGGCTGGCGGGCAAGTCATGCCGTATCGGCTTGCCAATAACTTATCAATGCGACATGGAGCACCAATCGCTCCCTGTTATTCCTCACTGCGGCTTGACTGCCTGGCGCGCAAATCAAGAAAAACATGCCCCAGGATTTTTCTGCCGTGTATATCGACGATCACCGTCAGATAAGTATCATCGCGGGGAACGGGAATGCCGATGTGCTGAAACTTTCCATCTGACGACTCATAAATATGCGCGACCTGCCAATTCCAGTCCGCGGCGTCGCCAAAGTCACTCCCGATGACCAGATCGGCATATGCCCAAAGATCGACGACTTCCCTGGCGGTCTCGGTCACCTTCAGCATGGGTGCATGGAAGGTTTTTTGATATTCGTCATTCGACAGTAACTGTGTTTTCATTTTTTATCTGCATTTGGCCGCCGACCGGGATAAGCCGGTCGCAAGCCTCCCCGTATCGGGAGGCTTATTTCCGCCGGAATTACGACGCTTGATTAATCTCGTCGTCTATCATATTGGCGAACAGGTCGAAACTCAGGATACCCGTGCCGATGCATGAAAAGACTGTCGTACCCGCCGCATCCTTGATCGTCAATCTCTCGGTCCAGTCATTCTGATTCATGCACTTCAGGCTGGCGCCAGGCCAGGTGACGCCGTCCACATGCAAGCCCTGCGCCGAGAAGGCCAGTTCCTGTGTCTTGACATTCAGGAAATTGCCGAAGAAGCGTTTCTTGTATACCTCGCCGCTGCTGATGTAGCGGAAAGTCACGCGCTCGCCGTCCGCCAGCTTTTGCTTCAAGACGGGCATGCGGCAATCCAGGTAACGGGAGCGAAATTCGTCCATGAATTCGTCAAAGCGCTTGAGTTCTCCGGTAGCCCATATCCAGGGCTGGTCGGCGCCCGTGCGGTAGGCAAAGTTATTGATCATGCCGGTCATGGCGGTGGAACCGCCGGCAAACAGATACAGGTCCTCGATATCGGCAAAGGCGGCGTAACTGCGAATGCCGTTCAATTCATGCACCACACCGTCTTCATGCAATTCAAAACGGCTTTTCCGCCGCTTGAGCATTATCGCGCGCATGACCAGTACCAGCACGGCGAGCAGCAATAGAAAAGCCGCCGTGCCGTACAGAATAGTCAAATTGCTGTGCGTGCCCAGCTTGGCGCCATTGCGCAAGGTCATGGCCTGCGTATCGGTCAGTGTTTTCTGAGGGATGGTCGTGCTCAGGTACAAGACAAAACCTGCCACTGCCGCCAGGATCGCCGCAAATACCGCAAACAGCCTAGGCACCGTCTTGCCATGAAAATACACGGCGAGTGCTTTATTGGTGTGCGGGATACTAAAATTGCCCATGTAATCTTCCTGTTAAATGATAGGGAGGGTTTTACAACCCGGAGGTCGAAATATATTCGGCCCGGATTGTCTCCTATCTATTACAGGAATGGCCACACGCACGCACATTCAATACTGATTTCCTACAATAATGCCCCTGATTACTGGCCGGCCACAGTTATTATCTGGCATTGCAGAATTTCCCGAGCCACCTCGGCCACGCCTTCTTCCCGTTCTCCCATTGTCGGTGCATGGGCGAAGCGTTGCAATTCGCCGTCCAATTCGAATGCCAGCTCCCGTGAATGGCGCACGATGCCCTGCAATACAAAATACTTCCATTGTTCGTCATTACCGGCCAGCACCGTTTTTATATAGGGGGCAAGGCGCGGCCCGATGCCGGCCAGATACGGCAGGAGCACGCCGGCCACCGGCCAGTTCACATCTTGCACCCATTCCAGGATCTGCGGCATGGCTGGACGGACTTCCTCCCAGCTCAAGGCGATCAGGGCTCGCGCGTTGCGCGTATCGTGTTTATCGCGCGGCAACGGCAGGCTCATGCGAAGCGTCCCCTCATGCGGTGCCGCCATGCGCCAGGCCCCGCTGCACCTTCCACGCCAGCGGCAAGGTCAGCAGCAATACGGCCGCCAGCGCCAGCAGGGCCGTGTGCACGCTCGTATGGTCGCCCAGCGCGCCGAACAGCACGGGCGACAGCGCCCCGCCGCCGATGCTGCCCGTGTAGAACAGGGCGAACGCATGTTCGCGCTTGCCGGGTTCGGCCAATTCCGGCACCACGCCATACAGCACGGATGAAGTGCCATTGAGCGCCAGCCCCAGCAAGGGCAGCATGGCCATGACGCCGGCCAGCGGCAGCCACAGGGCCAGCACGATCAGCAGCGAGGTCATCGATTCCGTCAGCCACACGGTCTTCATCATGCCGATGCGCGCGCCCAGGTAGCCGCACAGCAACTTGCCGAAGGCGCCACCCACGAACAGCAGCGACAGCGCCACGCCGATGCCGGCCGTGCCCGCGCCCTTGCTTTTCAGCAAGAATGGCAAAAAGGTGAGAAAACCCATGCGCACGGCGCTGTCCAGGGTGCCCGTGGCCAGCAAGGCGCGAAAGCTCGCCTTCGAACCGCTGCCGGCGATGGTCTTGCCCGCCTTCTTCGCGCCCGCCTGCAGCTCGCCCGGTTTCGGCAGCAGCCACCACAGCAAGCCGGCCGCCGCCAGGCCCAGCAAGCCCAGCAAGGAGACGCTGGCTTGCCAGCTGCACACCAATAACAGCAAACCCACCAGCGCGGGAATCAGGGTCTTGCCGATATCGCCGGCAAAGTTGTAGTGCGACAGCGCTTCCTTCACGCCGCCGCCCGCCTCGTGCGTGTCGGTGACGATGGAAGACGCCAGCGGGTGCTGCGTGCTGGCGCCCAGGCCGCCCAGCAGCAAGGCGATCAGCAAGACGGCCAGGCCGCCCGCCTGCCCCGCGATCAGGTAGGCGACGCCGGCCAGCGCCGTGCCGCCCACGAGCATGCGTTCGCGCCCCCAGCGCTTCGCCATGCGGCTGGCCAGCAGCTGGAAGCCGGCCATCATGCCCGAGTAGGAACCGCGCAACAGGCCCACCATGGCGTAACTGATGGCAAACTGCGCCTGCCAGATGGGCAGGAGCACATAGATCACGTCCGTCAAGCCGTCATGCACGGCATGCGCGCTGCAGGCGGCGAACAGCGAGCGGCGGCGGATCGATTTGTCGGAGGGGGACGATGCGGTGGCAGCGGCGGATGGTTCAGTCATGACTTCGGCAGGAAAACGATGTGGAGAGTGCAAGCTTACTACAGGGGTTGACGGCGCAGCAGCACCTTGCCATACGTGCTCCAGCTACGCGTGCCGCCAACTTCAGGATCGATGGCAAAACGGCAACCCTGCACATAGGTAACCGCCGCCTCGACCAGTTCCGCTGGCAGGCCTGGCGCTTCGGCCACGATACGTGCAGGGGCACCTTCGCTGCCGATAAACATGCGCAGCACTATGCCGCTGTCATTGCTGGCCGATTTGTCGAGATTGTTATAGCCCTGGACGCGCTGGGAAGGCTGGCAGCTGCCGGGTACCAGCAAGGGACGCAAGAGCTCGGTATCGTCCAGGTCCCATACATATTGAACACTAAAATTTTCCTTGGCCGCTCTATCAGCAGGGAACACGCACTGCCGCACATTGCTCAGCGCCGCATCGTCCAACACTTTCCACCCCGAACTGCGTGCCACGGATGCCGTTGCCACCTTGCCATCCTGCCCCACGGAAAAGCGCATGCTCGTTTTACCTTCCAGTTCATACAGGCGCGCCTCGTGCGGATACACTTGCGGCGGACAGGTCGCGCCCGGCATCGCCTGGCCAAGCCCGGGCAGGATGGCCAGCACCGCTGCCGCACAGCGTAATGGGAAGCTTGCTTCATGCATCGGCATCGTTACTCCAGCAATTGCTATTAAATAAGTTTTCAATTTTAGCAAATTGCCATGAACACCAGCAAGCCGCTGGCGAAACGACGACAGGCGCGCCACCCGGCGAGGATGGTGCGCCTGCCCATGCAAAACCTTGCTTGCACGCTTACTTGGCCATTGCATCCTTGGCCATGCCATCCTTTTTCATCTCATCCTTCTTCATGCCGTCTTTTGCCATGGCATCTTTCGCCATGCCATCCTTGGCCATGTGGTCCTTCTTCATGTGTTTCTTCGCCATCGGCTTGTGCATGCCATCCTTGCCCATGGCGTCCTTGTGCATGGCATCGGCCGAGGCGTCCTTGGCCATGGCGTCTTTCTTCATGGCATCCTGGGCAAACGCGGCGCCCGACATGAGGATGGCGGAAGCAATCAGGGCGGTGATGGTGGTTTTCATGATATGTCCTTGTCTCTGGGTTATATGGGCGAGATTGCCCGGTGGTAAAGCTGTTGCCGTGCTACGGGTACTGCCAAGCTACGGGTACTGCCAAAATTGTTCAAGAGCCGCCGAACCAGTTGTAGCCCTGATTCTCCCAATACCCTCCCGGGTAGGTGTTCGTGACGAAAATGGCCTGGATGTGCTTGGGATTCTTGTAGCCCAGCTTGGTCGGCATGCGCAGTTTCATCGGGTAGCCGTACTTGGGCGGCAATTCCTGGCCGTCGTAGCTCAGGGCCATGATGGTTTGCGGATGCAGGGCCGTGGCCATGTCGATGCTGGTGAAATAATCGTCGGCGCACTGGAAGCCGATGTATTTGGCCGTCGTGTCGGCGCCGACCCGCTTCAGGAAGTGGGAAAACGGCACGCCGCCCCACTTGCCGATGGCGCTCCAGCCTTCCACGCAGATGTGGCGCGTGATCTGGGTTTCCTGCGGCAAGGCGCGCAATTGCGGCAGGGTCCACGGCTTCCTGTCGGCGATCAAGCCGCTCAATTCCAGGCGCCAGGCGTCGCCATCGACTTCTTCCACTTCATCTTCGCCGTAATACGCGTTGAAGGGGAACGGCCGCGTGATCATGGAGTCCGGGTAGGTCGGCGCCAGCTTGGTCGGGTCGAACAGCCAGCCCTGTACCCTGTCGTTGAAGCGCGACACGGCCGCCAGCGCCGTCTCGATGCCGGACGGGTCGCTGACGTTGCAGCCGGTCAACAAGGACAGGCCGCCCAGGGTCAGGCTGCGCTGCAGGAACAAACGGCGCGACGGTTGCTTGATCTGGCGCAAGGCGTCGTCCAGCATGGCCTGGCCCTGCCTTGGCACGAGGATGGTTTTTTTCATGATCGTCTCCTTAGCGGCCGCGCAGCATGGCGACCAGGGTGCGCGGCACCAGCGCCACCATCAGCAAGTGTACGCCGACAAAGCCCGTCAGCAGCGCCATGGCGATGAAGTGGACCCTGCGCGCACTCTCGTAGCCGCCGATGAGCTCGCGCAGCAGGGGAAATTGCACGGACTTCCACAGCACCAGGCCGGACAGCACCAGCACGATGCAGTCGAGCATGACGAACAGGTAGGCGGCGCGCTGCACCATGTTGTAGCGGCGCGGATCCGCGTGGGCCAGCTTTCCTTTCAGCGCGGCAACAAAATCGGCCAGCAACAGGCGCGGCGTCAGGGGAAAGAACTGGCGCCGCAGCCTGCCCGAGGCGATGTTGATGATCAGATACAGCAAGCCATTGGCCACCAGCAGCCACATGGCGGCGAAATGCCATTGCAGGGCGCCGCCCAGCCAGCCGCCCAGGGTCAGCGCGCGCGGCAACTCGAAAGGGAAAAATGGCGCCGCGTTATAGATGCGCCAGCCGCTGGTGGCCAGCACCACGACGGCCACGGCATTGAGCCAGTGCGTCAGACGCAGCCAGGCGGGGTGGATCACGTTCGCTTGTCCGTTCATCACATCACTCCCTTCGCGCAGGATGCCGTGCTGACGGCTTGCAGGATGGCGCTGCTGTCGGCCCGCTGCACGAAGGCGACCACTTGCAGCTGCTCCGGGCGCCAGCTGGCGGGCAGGTTGACTTCGCGGCGCAGCCGGGCGTGGCCTTGCGCCAGCGCAACGGGTCCCAGCCACAGGCGCACGGCCGCATCGTGATGCAGGGTGGCGCCGCGGTTTTCGCCGCGTAGCACTTTCGAGACGATGGCGCTTTCGCTGATGGCCACGTACAGCTGGCCGCCCGCCTGCCCATCCGGCGCGCTGGCATTGGCTTCAAGCAATAATTGTCCACCCGCCCCTGGCGTGGCGGACAGGCTGATATTGACGGGCGCGGCGGTCGCGTTGATGCGGCGGATGGCGGCCGGCAGTTGCGTATCCCAGCCGCGCAATTCCGTGCCGCCCACAAAGAATTGGGGCGTGTAGGCCACATGACGGGGCTGGTAGCGCAGCAATTCGGCCTGGCGCGCATCGAATTGCGCCTGCGCCAGCGGGTCCGTCCAGCCGATCTGGTCCCAGTAGGTGACGTGCAGGGCCAGCGGCACGACCAGGCTGGCCTCCCCCGCTTCCTTGCGCAAGGCGTTCAGGCGCTGGTCGGCGGGCGGGCAGCTGGAACAGCCTTCGCTGCTGTACAGTTCCACCAGCGCCGCCGTCTGCGGCCCGCTTTGCACGGCGCAGCGCTGGCCGGCCGCCAGCTGCGCGTACGCGGGTGCCGTCGCGGCCCACAGGCAGAGCGGAACGAGGCTGGCGGCAAGGCGGTGCTTGATATGCATGATGACTACCCGTTATAGTGAATGAAGAAGCGTGCTTGCCTGTCAATTCGCCGCAATGGCCGGATTGGTTACAGCCGCCGGCAAAAATTAATGATATTTATTTTTTTCAACGCCTGTCACCAAAGGCCTGCATGCAACGAATACCTGTAAGCGAGCACCTGCATGGAACGGAATTGCGGCTGCATGGCTTGATGCTGCGCGGGCTCGACGGCGATGCGGCGGCGTATCGCAGTTTCTTGCAGGCCAGTAGCAGCCATTTGCGCGCATTCCTGCGGCGCCGCCTGCAGCGCTGGCCGGACGAGGTGGAAGACCTGGTGCAGGAGTGCCTGCTGGCCATCCACAACCAGCGGCTGACGTATGACACGGGCGTGCCGCTGACGTCGTGGATCCATGCGATCGCCCGCTATAAATTGATCGACTGGCTGCGCCGGCATGGACGGCGCGAAGCGCAGCACTTGCCGTACGACGAAGAAGATAGCGCGCAGGAACTGTTTTCCAGCGCCGATGCCGAGGCGGCCGAAGCCAGCCGCGACCTGGGCAAATTGCTGGCCAGCTTGCCGGCGCAGCAGCGCGACGCCATCGTGCATACCAAGCTCGACGGCTGGTCCGTGCGCGACACGGCGGCGGCCATGCAGATTTCGGAAGCCAGCGTCAAAGTGGCCGTGCATCGCGGCTTGAAGGCACTGGCAGCCAACTTGAGGATAAGGACACCATGAAAACCGATGACTTGATCGCCATGCTGGCCAGCGGCCCCGACGTGGCCGCCGCGCCGCCCCCGGGCGCCCGCTGGCGCGCCGCGGGCACTTTGACCGCCGGCGTACTGGGCAGCGTGGCGCTGATGGCCATGTTGCTGGGCGTGCGGCCCAACCTGGAACAGCTGGCCCGGTTGCCCGATTTCTGGGTCAAGGTGGGTTTCGTCGCCTGCCTCTGCCTGGCGGCCTGGCAAGCCAGCCGCCGCCTGTGCATGCCCGGTGCGCCGACGCGCGCCCTGCCCCTGCTGCTCGCCCTGCCCCTGTTGCTGATGTGGGTGCTGGGCGCCCTCATCCTGCAGGAAGCCCCTCCCGGGCAACGCGCCGAGCTGTTCTGGGGCGCCACCTGGCGCAGTTGCCCTTTGCTGATCGCCACCCTTTCCCTGCCCATCCTGGCCGCCGTGCTGCGCCTGATGCGCCAGCTGGCCCCCACGCGCCTGCGCTTGGCGGGCGCGGCTGCCGGTTTTGCGGCCGGCGCTATGGCGGCGCTCGTCTATTGCCTGCATTGCCCCGAGCTGGCGGCCAGCTTCGTCGGTTTCTGGTACGTGCTGGGCATGCTGGTGCCGACCGCCATCGGCGCGGCCCTTGGCCCCAAGGTGCTGGCCTGGTGAGCCAATGACCTCCTTTTCAAGGCAGTGAATCCGTTTTCGTTCCCCGTGCGTATAAGTCAGGCAGCCTGCAGTTTCTTGGACTTGTCTGTCAACGCTAACAAAAATCGGGAGAATCGAAATGTCCTTGTCACACTCGAAAACCGCGCTGGGCGCCGCCCTCATGGGCAACCTGCTCGCCGTATCCTTCACGTTGGCCATCGCGCCAGCGGCCCACGCTTCCAGCCACCGCGAAGCGCCATTCATCACGCAAAACCCCAAAGTCGACGCCACCGACTTCTATATGTTCCGCAGCTATGAAGCGGGCCGCGGCGCCTACACCACCCTGGTGGCCGACTACATTCCCCTGCAGGACGCCTACGGCGGCCCGAATTACTTCGCCATGGACCCCAACGCCCTGTACGAAATCCATATCGACAACAATGGCGACGGCAAGGAAGACCTCACCTTCCAGTTCCGCTTCACCAACACCATCAAGGATGGCCAGTTCACCGTGGGCGGCAAGAAAGTCTCGATTCCGCTCGTCATCAATGGCGGCGCCATCGACAGCGTCAATCCGGCCGGCCTGAACGTGCGCGAAACGTACAGCGTCACCGTGGTGCGGGGCGACCGCCGCACGGGCACCAGGAGCGCCGTCACCAACGCCAGCGGCGGCGGCACGACCTTCGACAAGCCCGTCGACAACATCGGCAACAAGGCCATCCCCAACTATGCCGCGTATGCTGCGCAACATGTGTATGCCGTCAATATTCCCGGCTGCGCCACGCCGGCGCGCATGTTCGTCGGCCAGCGCAAGGACCCGTTCGTCGTGAACCTGGGCGAAACGTTCGACTTGATCAACATCAAGGCGCCCGCCACGGAATTCGCCGCGAATGCGGAGTCGGCCGCCAAGGATGACCTGGCCCGGAAAAACGTCACGGCCATCGAGATGGAAGTGCCGACCGCCTGCCTGACGGCTGGCAGCGACCCCGTCATCGGCGGCTGGACCACGGCCAGCCTGCGCCAGGGCCGCCTGCTGAACCCGGCGCCGGGCACGGCCACCACGGCCTCGAAGGAAGGCGGCGCGTGGGTGCAAGTGTCGCGCCTGGGCATGCCGCTGGTGAATGAACTGGTCATCGGCCTGAAGGACAAGGACCGCTTCAACGCCAGCAAGCCGTCGGGCGACGCGCAATTTGCCGACTACGTCACCAACCCCACGGCGCCGGCCCTGGTGGAAGTGCTGTTTGGCTCGGCAGGCGCCAAGGCGCCCACCAACTTCCCCCGCAACGACCTGGTGGCCACTTTCCTGACGGGCATCAAGGGCGTGAACCAGCCCGTCACCGTGACGGCGTCCGAAATGCTGCGCCTGAACACCTCGATCGCCCCTACCGCCGTCGGCGCGCAAAAGCGCCTGGGCGTCATCGATGGCGATAACGCGGGCTTCCCGAACGGCCGCCGCCCCGGCGACGACGTGGTCGACGTGGTGCTGCGCGTGGCCATGGGCAAGCTGTGCACCCTGAACATCGGCTGCGCCCCGGCCGATGCACCGGCCGGCGCCCTGCATTTCACGGATGGCGCTTTCCTCGATGAAACCTACTTCACGGCGGGTTTTCCCTACCTGAAAAACCCCATCGCCGGTTCGCCGCAACTGTAAGCCTACGAGGAGAATACGATGAAAAAGCTCCATGCATGCGGCGCCCTGGCGCTCACCACCCTGCTGGCCGGCTGCGGTGGCGGCGGCAGCAGCCACGGCGGCGATAACGGCGACGGCGGCGTCACCCCTCCGCCCGTGGTCTTGCTCGACGCCTTCTATGTGGCCGTCAGCAACGTCATCCTGACCACCAGCGATGACAAGGACGGCGTCGCCATCGACGCCATCATGGCGACCTCTCCGGAAAATACGGAGCCGGTACCGCTGTAACGCGCGGTCACCGAGTGCGGGCGCCGGAGACAGCGTTCTCCGGCGCCCGCCCTTGCCGCCCTACTCCACCGTCGATGGCGTCCACGATGAAAACACCGATTTCCCTGCTGTGCGCCTGCCTGCCCGTGCTGGCGCCGGCCGCGCCCTACACGCCGAAAGACGGCAGCGCCGTCATCGAGCAATTGCCGCGCCGCGCCGACGCCACGCAGCTCGCCTTGCGCGGCCTGCGCCAGCAACTGAATGACACGCCGCAAGACCTTGCCCTGGCCACCAGCCTGGCCCAGCGCTACATTGCCCTGGCGCGCAGCGAAACGGACCCGCGCTACCTGGGTTACGCGCAAGCGGCGCTGGCGCCATGGTGGCGGCAAGCGGCACCGCCCGTCCCCGTGCGCCTGCTGCGCGCCACCATCCTGCAAAGCACCCACCATTTCGCTCCCGCCCTGCAAGACCTCGACGCCGTCATCGCCCAGCAGCCGCAAAACGGCCAGGCCTGGCTGACGCGCGCCACCGTGCTCACCGTGCAGGGCGACTACGCCCAGGCGACGGCGGCCTGCGCGCGCCTGTCCGCCCTGACGACGCAGCTCGTCACCGTCACCTGCCTTGCCAGTATCGCCAGCGTCACGGGCCGCGCCGCCAGCAGCGAGCGCTTGCTGGACCTGACCCTGCAACGCAGCGCCGGCGCGGCGCCGGAGCTCGACAGCTGGGCCGCAACCCTGCTGGCGGAAATGGCCACGCGGCGCGGAGAGGCGGCGCTGGCCGAGGCGCGCTACACGACGGCGCTGGCGCGGCAGCCGCGCGACAGCTATCTGCTGGGCGCCTACGCGGATTTCCTGCTCGACCGGCAGCGCCCGCAGGAAGTCGCCAAATTGCTGAAAGAGCAGCAGCGCATCGACGCCCTGCTGCTGCGCTACGCGCTGGCGCTGCAGGCGCTGCCCGGCCAGCAGACGGCCTTCCTGGCGGCAAAAGCGGAACTGGCGGCCCGTTTCAATGCCGCCATGCAACGCGGCGACACCGTGCACCAGCGGGAACAGGCCCGTTTCGCCCTGTTTTTGCAACAGGATGTGCCGGCCGCCCTGCAACTGGCGCAGAAAAACTGGGCCATCCAGAAGGAAGTGCCCGACATGCGCATCTTGCTGGAAGCATCCGTGGCCGCGCGCAACTACGCCGCGGCGCAACCGGTGCTGGCCTGGATCACGGCGCATGGCGTGGAAGACGTGGCCCTGCAGCGCCTCGTCAGGCAGCTGGGGCCGCAGGATGGGCAAAAACTTAGTGCCGCAAAGAAAGCAGGTGCGCTGTGAACGCCCGCATGCTCGCGTTGCTGCTCACCCTGTGCGCCTGGCTGGCCCCCGCGCAGGCGCACAAGCCCAGCGACAGCTACCTGAGCCTGGCCGTGCACGGCCAGCAGATCGACGGGCAATGGGATATCGCCCTGCGCGACCTCGATTTCGCCATCGGCCTCGATGGCAATGGCGACGGCGCGCTGACCTGGGAGGAGATCCGCGCGCGCCACGACGCCATTGCCGCCTACGCGCTGCAACGCCTGCAGGTGGCCAGCGACCGGGGCGCCTGCCCCTTGAAGGCCGTCGAGCAGCTGATCGACCGGCATACGGACGGCGCCTACAGCGTGCTGCGCTTTGCGGCCACCTGCCCCGGCAACGCCGCGCCAGCCACTTTAAACATCGGCTACACCCTGTTCGCCGACCTCGACCCGCAGCACAAGGGCTTGCTCAAGATCGACAGCGGCGGCGCCACGCAAACGGCCATCTTCGACCCGGACAGCCCGCGCCAGACGCTGTCCCTGGCCGCACCCGACCGCCTGGCGCAGTTCGGCGCGTATGTCAAACACGGCATCTGGCATATCTGGATCGGCTACGACCATATCCTGTTCCTGCTGTCGCTGCTGCTGCCGGCCGTGCTGCTGCCGGGCTTGCGCGAACAGCGGCAAGGCTTGAAAACGGCTTTTTATGACGTGCTGAAGGTCGTCACGGCATTCACGCTGGCCCATTCCATCACATTGACCCTGGCCAGCCTGTCGCTCGTCTCGCTGCCGTCGCGCTGGGTGGAATCGGCGATTGCCGCTTCCGTGATCCTGGCCGCGCTGAACAACCTGCTGCCCCTGTTCCGCGGCAAGCGCCCCGTGGCCGCCTTCGTATTCGGGCTGATCCACGGTTTCGGCTTCGCCAGCGTGCTGCGCGACCTGGGCTTGCCGCAAGGTTCCCTGCTGGCCAGCCTGTTCGGCTTCAACGTGGGCGTGGAAATCGGCCAGCTGGCCATCGTCGCCGCCTTCCTGCCGCTCGCCTGGCTGCTGCGCAAGACGTGGCTGTACCGGCAAGTGCTGACCGTCGGCTCGCTGGCCATCGCCCTGGTCGCTTGCGTGTGGCTGGTGGAGCGGGTGGCCGATATCAAGCTGATTTCAACGTGACGGCCGCCCGATAGCGTTGCTGGACAGCCACTGCCGGGCCACAAGTCCCGGCAATCGGGCTACAATACGAACAATTCTCAATCGCATCAAGGCCTGTCTGTCCTGTGGACCGTGGCATGGAAAGGTTGCATGCTACGCCCCGAACTGGAACTGCATCGGCAAATCGAAGTCCTCTACAGCGACCACCATGGCTGGCTGCAGGGCTGGCTGCGCCGCAAGCTGGGCAACGCCTTCGACGCGGCCGACCTGGCGCACGACACGTATCTGCGCATCCTCGCGCGCGGCCGCGCGCCCGCTCCCGTGGAATCGCGCCAGCACCTGGCGCAGATCGCCAACGGCCTGGTGGTCGACCTGTTCCGCCGCCGGCATATCGAGTCAGCCTACGCGGACGCCATCGCCGCGCAGCCGGAAGCGCTGGTGCCGACGCCGGAAATGCGTGCACTGATCGTCGAAGCGCTGATGGAAATCGACGCCATCCTGGCCAGCTTGCCGAACAAGGTGCGCGACGCCTTTTTGCTGTGCAAGCTCGAAGGCATGGCCTACGCCGACATCGCCGCGCACCTCGACGTGTCCGTCTCCTCCGTGGAAAAATACATCGCCCGCGCGCTGCTGGCCTGCTGCATGGCGCAATGCGCATGAACCCCCAACTGGACAGCGCTCCCATCGCCCCCGCCGTGCTGCAGCGCGCCGCCGATTGGATGGCGCGGCTGTGGGCGGAAGACGCCAGCGCGGCCGATGCCGACGCCTGCGCCGCCTGGCGCGCCGCCCACCCGGAGCACGAACGGGCCTGGGCCCGGCTGCAGCGCTTCGCCCGGCAATTCGAGGCCCTGCCCCGCGAAGTGGCGCGCGGCGCGCTGGCGCCGGCCCAGCGCCATGCCGCCGGCCGCCGGCGCGCCTTGCAGCTGCTGGGACTGATCGCGGCGGGCGGCGGCACGGCCCTGCTGGCGCACGAATCGGGCCTGTGGCAGCGCGCCGCCAGCGATTACCGCACGGCTGTGGGCGAGACGCGCGCCATCGTGCTGGCCGACGGCACGCAAGTGGTGCTGGACACGGCCAGCGCCATCGACGTGGCATACAGCGCCGGCGAACGGCGCATCGTGCTGCGCGCGGGGGCCATCCTCGTCACCAGCGCGCACGAAACGGCGCCTGTCGACCGTCCGCTGCTGGTGGCGACGCCGCAAGGCACGGCCACGGCGCTGGGCACGCGCTTTGGCGTGCGCCTCGATGCCGACGCCAGCAAGGTGGCCGTGTTCCAGGGCGCCGTCGCCCTGCAGCCGCGGCAGGACGGCGCCGCGCCCGTGCACCTGCAGGCGGGCCAGCAGGCCGGCTATACGCGCCGCGCAGTGCAAGACATCGGCAAGGTGGAAGACAGCGCCGCCGCCTGGGCCGATGGCCGCCTGGTGGCCGAACGCATGCCGCTGGGCGAACTGCTGGCCGAGCTGGGACGCTACCGTCACGGCGTGCTGCGCTGCGACGCATCCATCGCCGGCCTGCGCGTGACGGGCGTGTATTCGCTGCGCGACACGGACCGCTCGCTGGCCAACCTGGCCCTGAGCCTGCCCGTGCAGCTGCGCTACCGCACGCGCTACTGGGTCAGCGTGGGGCCGCGCCAGGCGTCCTGAAAAATATAGGCAAAATAAATGAAAAAACGTTGAGGGTTTT
The DNA here is from genome assembly GCF_030587335.1 of Janthinobacterium sp. SUN176. NCBI lineage: Bacteria > Pseudomonadati > Pseudomonadota > Betaproteobacteria > Burkholderiales > Oxalobacteraceae > Janthinobacterium > Janthinobacterium sp. SUN176. The sequence continues at coordinate 1,799,323 of NZ_JAPWIA010000001.1, forward strand.
GGCTTCTCGTTCGGAATACGGGAAGAACCGATTTTTTTCCTTCCACTTTCCAAGGATCTGCACCATGCCCCCTCGCCCGACCGCACCCACGCTGCGTCCATTCCCCCTCGCCGTCGCCATCCAGGCCCTGTTCCTGGCTGGCGCCGCCATGGGCGCCGTGGCCGTCACGGCCCCTGCCGCCCACGCGCAAACGCTTGAGAATGCGCAAGCCAAGCGCCCCTACGCGATCCCCGCCGGACCGCTGGAGCGGGCCTTGACCGCGTTTGCCAGCGCGGCCGGCGTGGAACTGTCGGCCGACGCGGCCCTGTTGCAGGGCAAACGCAGCGGCGGCCTGGCGGGCAGCTATACCGTGCGCCAGGGCTTCGACGAACTGCTGCGCGGCCAGGGCGTGCGCGTCGTCGCGGGCGCCAACGGCGCCTATGCGCTGCGGGCGGACGCCTCCGCAACGCCATTGCCGGCGCCGGCAAGCGCACAGGCGGCGCAGGCCAGCGCCACCCTGCCCGCCATCACCATCAATGCCACGGCCGAACGCGAAACGGCGACGGGCCCCGTGCGCGGCTACGTGGCGCGGCGCGCCGCCTCGGCCACCAAGACGGATACGGCCCTGAATGAAAACCCGCAATCCGTGTCCGTCGTCACGGCCGATGAAATCAGCGACCGCAACGCCGAATCGCTCGACGAGACCCTGCGCTACACGGCGGGCGTGACGCCGAACCAGCGTCCGCTGGGCAGCGACGATTCCTCGCTGCTGCGCGGCTTCACCATCGAAACGAACGGCATCCTGCAAGATGGCTTGCGCAATTCGGGCCGCACGTTTGGCGCCTCCATCGAGCCGTATGGCCTGGAACGCCTGGAAGTGCTGCGCGGCCCCGCCTCCGTGCTGTACGGGCAGATTCCGCCGGGCGGCATGGTCAACGCCGTCAGCAAGCGTCCCAGCGCGGACGCCGTGCGCGAAGTGGGCATCGAGTACGGCAGCTACCAGCGCCGCCAGCTGAAAGCGGACGTGGGCGGCACGCTCGACGCGCCGGGCGCCTGGACTTGGCGCGTCGTCATGCTGGGCCGCGAAGCGGACACGCGGCTGGATCGCGACCGCGACAACCGCCTGTACTTCGCCCCGTCCCTCACTTGGCAGGCAGGACCGGCCACGCGTTTGACCCTGCTGGCGCGCTACGAGCAGGACAACCAGCAATACGCGTTTCCCAACCAGCTGCTGGCGCCAGGCCCGCGCGGCCAGGTGGACCCCGGTGTCAACCTGATGGGCGACGACAACCGCTTCAAGCGCCGCAACACCATGCTGGGCTACGAGTTCGAGCATGCGTTCAACGATACGTGGTCGCTGCGCCAGAACCTGCGCTACACGCACCTGAAGAACGACCGCACGGACATGTTCCCCCTGGGCTTGAATGACGATGGCACGGTGAAGCGCTATTTCATGCCCGTCGATACGGCGTCGAACAGCCTGTTCGCCGATACCCAGCTGCAGGCGCGCTTCGCCACGGGCAGCCTGGCGCACCAGGTGCTGCTGGGCGTCGATTACGCGAACATCCGCAACACGGACGAATACCGGCACCAGCAGGGCTTTATCGAACCGATCGACCTGTACCAGCCCGTGTATGGCAAGCAGCCCCTGGTCCCGGCCAAGTCGCCGACCCGCGCGGACGCCCCGTCGCGCCAGTTGGGCCTGTATGCGCAGGATCAAATCAAATGGGACCGCTGGGTCGTGACGGCGGGCCTGCGCCGCGACAAGGCGACGCAATCGCGCGACGTCACCGACCTCCATGCCGGCAGCGTGAAAGCGGACTACCACCAGGCGCCGTCGGCCACCACGGGCCGCGTGGGCGCCGTCTACCTGTTCGATGGCGGCTGGGCGCCGTATGTCAGCTACGCCACCTCGTTCTCGCCCGAACTGGGCATCACGGCCAACGGCGACGCCCTGAAGCCGTCGCGCGGCAAGCAATTCGAGGCTGGCGTGCGCTATGAACCCGTGGGCCAGCGCGCCAGCTACACGGCCGCCGTCTTCGACCTGGTGCGCGACAACGTCACCACCTCCGACATCGGCAACCCGGGCAGCCTGCTGCAAACGGGGCAAGTGGGCTCGCGCGGCCTGGAACTGGAAGCGCGCACGGAGTTCGCCAGCCGTCTGAGCCTGATCGCGCAGTACACCTACCTCGATACAGAGGTCAGGAAGAGCAATAACGGCGACCTGGGCTTGCAGCAGTCGGGCGCGCCGCGCCACAGCGCCTCGGCCTGGGCGCGCCAGGCGTTCGACCTGGGCACGGCCTTGCCCGCGTATGCGGCGCTGGGCATGCGCTTTCTGGGCGCCATGCGCTCGAACTCCGACGGCGACAACCTGAACATCCGCAATGGCGGCCTGACGCAGTGGGATGCGGCGCTGGGCGTGTCGCGCGGACCGTGGCAGTTTTCCCTCAACGTCAACAATGTGCTCGACAAGCAGACCCTGTACGACTGCGGCTACCTGCCGGGCCTGTGCTACCGCAATGCCGAACGCACGGCCAACGTCAGCGCGATGTACAGGTTCTGATGCCATCGCTGCACATGCGCCCCGCACTGGCGGCGCTGCACCGCTACGCGGGCCTGCTGATGGCCGGCTTCCTCATCGTGGCCGGCGTCACGGGCAGCGCGCTCGCATGGAAGGATGAGCTGGAAGCGGCCATGCTGCCCGCCGTCTTCCGCGCAGCGCCGCCCGCGCCGGGTGCGGCGCCCCTCGACGCCCTGCTGCTGCGCGAGTCCATCGCCGCGCGCTTTCCCCAGGCGAGCGTCACGTACGCGCCGCTGTCCGCGCCGCCCGGCCACAGCATGGTGTTTTACCTGCGCCCGCCCGGCGACGCGCCGCTGGCCAGCGACGAAGTGTTTGTCGATCCCTACACGGGCGCCGTGCTGGGCCAGCGTCGCTGGGGCGAGATAAGCCAGGGCGCCATCAACCTGCTGCCCTTCATCGAGCGCCTGCATTACGCGCTGGCGCTGGGCGACACGGGCTTGTTCATCTTCGGCCTGGTCGCCATCGTGTGGACGGTCGATTGCTTCATCGGCGCCGCCCTGACCTTCCCCGCGCGCCTGAAAAAACGCTCGCCGGGCAGTAAGCCGTGGCTGCGGCGCTGGCGCCCGTCCTGGCTGCTGCGCCGCCATGGCGGCAGCTATAAACTGGTATTCGACCTGCACCGCGCGGGCGGCCTGTGGCTGTGGGCCATGCTGCTGGTGTTTGCCTGGAGCGGCGTCGCCTTCAACCTGTACGGCGTGTATGCGGCCGTGATGCAGCCGCTGTTCCCGCACCAGGGGGCCGAGGAAGCGGTGGCGCGGCACACGCCTTCGCCGGGCCCGCACCTGGACTGGCCGGCCGCGCGCACGCAGGGGCGCCTGTTGATGCACGCGCTGGCGCAGCGGCACGCGTTCGCCATCGTCGAGGAAAACGCGCTGTCCTACGAACGCGCGCTGGGCGTGTACAGCTACAACGTGCGCAGCAGCCGCGACGTGCGCGCCCACAAGGGATTGACCACCGTCTTCTTCGACGCGGCCAGCGGCCGGCAACTGGCCGCGTGGCTGCCCACGGGCGCGGCCAGCGGCGACACCATCCGCAGCTGGATCAGCGCCCTGCACATGGCCTCGATGTGGGGCTGGCCCTTTAAGATGTTCATCTGCGCCATGGGCGTGCTGGTGGCGGGCTTGAGCGTATCGGGCGTGCTGATCTGGCGCCGCAAGCGCCAGGGACAAGCCAAAGCCAAAGCCCTCATTCATTAGCGCAGCTAATAAGAGCATGCCGATTCCAGCGGCTTATCAATAGGTGGCAGACGCCGTACAGTAGCTCCTGTTAATGACTGAAGGAGCTTGCGATGAACCGCGTCACCCTGAATAACGGCATCACCATGCCCGTCGCCGGCTACGGCGTCTTCCAGATTCCCGACCCCGCCGAATGCGAGCGCAGCGTCATCGACGCCATCGCCGCCGGCTACCGCTTGATCGACACGGCCGCTTCCTACCTGAACGAAGCGGCCGTCGGCCAGGGCATCGCCCGCAGCGGCATCGCGCGCGAGGAGCTGTTCGTCACCAGCAAGCTGTGGGTGCAGGACACGGGCTACGAGCGCACGGCACTAGCCATCGAGCAGTCGCTGCAGCGTCTGCAGCTCGATTACCTGGACTTGTTCCTGATCCACCAGCCGTTCGGCGACGTGCACGGTTCCTGGCGCGCCATGCAGGATGCGTATCGCAGCGGCAAGCTGCGCGCCATCGGCGTGAGCAATTTTCATGTAGACCGCTTGATGGACCTCATCGCCTTCAACGATATCGCGCCCGCCGTCAACCAGATCGAGATCAACCCCTTCCTCCAGCAGGCGGACAGCGTGGCCTTCATGCTCGAGCACGGCGTGCAGCCGCAGGCGTGGGCGCCATTCGCCGAGGGCCGCAACAACCTGTTCCACAATGAATTGCTGCTGGGCATCGCCGCCAAGCACGGCAAGTCCGTCGGCCAGGTGGTGCTGCGCTGGCTGACACACCGGGGTATCGCCGTGCTGGCCAAGACCGTGCGCCGCGAGCGCATGGCGGAAAACCTGGAAATTGACGATTTCGACCTGGACGAAGCGGACATGGCCGCCATCGCCCCCCTGGAAACGGGCAGCAGCAGCTTCTTTTCGCACCGCGACCCGGCCATCGTCCAGTGGATGGCGGCACGCAAGCTCGATATCTGAAGGGATAGCTTCATGACAAGCAAACACGACACGCCCACGGACCGTCGCGGCTTCCTGCTGGCGGCGGGCGGCCTGGCCGCCGCGCCGTTGATCGGCCAGGCGCAGGGCCGGACGGTGCAGGCAACGGTGGCGAACCGCCGCAAGCTGGGCAAGCTGGAAGTATCGAGCCTGGGCCTGGGCGTGCAAAACATGAGCCGCACCTACCAGACGACGATCCCCAGCCGTCCCGAAATGCATCAAGTCATCCGCACGGCCTACGAACGGGGTGTCACCTTGTTTGACGCGGCCGAGGCGTACGGACCGCACGAGGTGGAGCGGATACTGGGCGTAGGCGTGGCGCCGTTTCGCAACGACATCGTCATCGCTTCCAAATTCGGCTGGGACATCGACTTGCAGACGGGCCAGCGCCGTCCGGGCTTGAACAGCCGCCCCGCGCACATCAAGCTGGCCGTCGAAGGCATGCTGCAACGCCTGCGCACGGACCGCATCGACTTGCTGTACCAGCACCGGGTGGACCCGCAAGTGCCGATCGAGGACGTGGCCGGCGCCGTGCAAGACCTGATGCGGGAAGGAAAAGTGCTGCATTGGGGCTTGTCCGAGATGGGATTATCAACGCTGCGGCGCGCTCATGCCGCCCTGCCCGTTTCGGCCGTGCAAAGCGAATACTCGATGCTGTGGCGGGGGCCGGAAGATGGCGTGCTGGTCCTGTGCGAGGAACTGGGCATCGGCTTTGTGCCGTGGAGCCCGCTGGGCGTGGGCTTCCTGGCGGGCGCCATCGACGCGAAGACCCGCTTTGCCGACGGCGACATCCGCCAGCTCGAATCGCGTTTTTCACCGGAAAACCTGCCGCACAACCTGGCGCTGGTGGCCCTGGTGAATAGCTGGGCCACGCGCAAGCAGGTGACACCGGCGCAGATCGCCCTGGCCTGGCTGCTGGCGCAACGGCCATGGATCGTGCCCATTCCCGGCACCACGCAGATGGCGCACCTGTTCGACAATATCGGCGCGGCGGAGGTGCGGTTTACACCTGCGGAAGTGGCGGAATTGAACCAGGCCGTGGCCGCCATCCGGGTGCGAGGGGCAAGGCTGCCCGATGCTGTGCTGGCCTACTCGGGCGTGGAAGCCGCAGTCCGGCCGACCCTCAGGGAAAAGTGATAAAGGCTACCGGCACGGCATCCGCCAGCCACACGCCATTGGCCGACACATAAAACACGTGGCCCTGCGCCTGCATGGCGGCGGCATCCACCGTCAGCACGACGGGCTTGCCATGGCGCCCACCCACGGCCACGGCTGTTTCGCGGCTGGACGACAGGTGCACGTGGTTGCGCGATCCCGGCAGCAAGCCGCCGGCACGAATCGCCTCGACAAAGCGGCTGGCCGTGCCGTGGTACAGCATGGCAGGCGGCGTGGCGGGCGGCAGAGCGATATCGACGGCGGCCAGGGAGTGGCCCTGGTTGGCGCGGATGCGCAAGCCGTCTGCGCTGATGGCGTAGCGCGTCTTGCTGTCGCGGGCCACCACGTCATCCAATTGTTCACGGGAAAGGCGGCGGCCATGCCGGGCCGATTGCGCCAGCAACTGGCCGATGTCGGCCCAGCCGTTGCTATCGAGCGCGAGGCCGATTTTTTCGGGGGCGTGGCGCAATATGAGGGAAAGAAATTTACTGGTATTTACTAAATGATCTGTCATGCCCCAGTCTACCGTTATCAGAACGCATATGACAAGGTCAGGCGTACGGAACGGGGTTCGACCGGATGGAAATGCCGGTCGTTTACCCCGTCCGCCGCCTCGCCAGGCAGGCGCGACGCATAGTAATAATCGATATCGCTGGCGCGCTTGTCAAACAGGTTGAACACGTCGAGCGACAGCCGCGTCTTGCGGTTGAGCTGGTACGCCAGGCGCGCATACGCCAGTGTAGTCGAAGCGGAGCGCACGCTATTGTCCTCGATCAAGGGACGGGGGCCGAAATAGCGCAATTGAAAAGCGCCCGACCACGGGCCCTGGTCCGTCACCGTCACGCCGAACGAAGCCACCTTGTCGATGGCGCCGGGGATGTGGTTGCCCGCCGGATCGTTTTGCGTATAGCGCGAGCGCGAAGCGGCCAGGTCCAGGTCGAACAGCAGCCACGGCGCGGCAATATAATGGTTGTTCCACTCGATGCCGTGGCGGCGGCTGGCGCGGCTCGCTTCCGTCTCGCCCGCGTCGCCGACGAACAGCAATTCCGACGCGATGTCGAGGCGCCACAGGGCCAGCGAACTTTGCAGGCCCGGCAGCCATTCCGTGCGCGCGCCCAGTTCCATGCCTTTCGTCGGCACCAGGGGTGTCACGGGCGTGGCAGCTTGCCCGTCAGGCAGGCGCGTCTGCGTCGTGCCCCGTGCATCGTTGCTATGAAAACCTTTGCCATAGTTCACGAAGAATTCCGTCTTGCTCCACGGACCAAGAATCAGGGACAGCTTGGGCGACACCACGTGGTCGTTCGCCGCGCCGCTGTTGCCGGCTATGCTGCTGGCCACATTGAAGCGGTAGGCGTCGTAGCGCAGGCCCGCCACCGAACGCAGCCACGGCAGCCATTGCACCGTGTTTTCGCCGTACAGGCCGACGCTGGCCTCGCGCACGCTGTCTTCGCGCACCGTACTCTGCCGTACCCGTTCCACCGTGTTGTACAGGCCCACGGGCGACAAGCGGTCGTAGCGCGCCTGCACGCCAACCTTGTTGCGCATGGGCAGTCCCGCCAGCTCCGTACTCCAGCTTTCGGCCGCGTTCACGCCCGCCACCGTGCGCCGCTCGCTTTGCTGGAACTGGTCGCCGGCGGCCGGATTGGCGAGGAAATAGGTGAAATCGCTGTTCAGCTCCAATTGCGAGCGGATCAGGTAGGCATCCAGTTCGAATAGCCGCTTCTCCGTGCGCTTGCGCATGGCGTACGACAGGCTGTAGCGCGACGTGTCGCCGCCGTCGCTGGGCGCCAGCGAGCCGAAACGGCCGATCTGGCCCGACGCCACGGCGCGCAGCGGCACCTGGTCCGTGGCGTTCCAGCTGTTCTTGTACGCCATGCCCGTCACGCTGAAGCCGTCGTCCGGCGTGCCCTGGCTGTAGCGCAGCACGCCGCTGTATTTGCGCACGTTTTCCGGCACGTCCCAGGGACCGTTGTTGCGGTTCACTTCCAGGCCGTACAGCAAGGTGCCAGGCCCGGCAGCGGCCGAATCGGCGACGACGCCGCGCACATAGCCGTGCTGGCCGACGGATACGCTGGCCTGGCCTTGCGGCAATTTGTCGGCCAGGCGGATACGGGCGCTGCCTGCCGAGGAAAAATCGCCTTCGCCGGCGAAATACGGCCCCTTCTTGTAATCGATGCGCTGCACCAGTTCGGGAATGAGGAAATTGAGGTCGGAATAGCCTTGCCCATGCGCATGCGTGCGCATGTTGACGGGCATGCCGTCGACGTAGGTGGCAAAATCCGTGCCATGGTCGAGGTTAAAGCCGCGCAAAAAATACTGGTTGGCCTTGCCGTCGCCGCTGTGCTGGGTGACGATCAGTCCCGGCACGAATTCCAGCAACTCGCCCGTGCGCAAGGCGGGCCGGTTGACGATCAGTTCATTGGTAATGACGCCCTGGCTGGCCGCATCCGACGTGCCGACGGCGTTGTCATAGTGGCCCGTCACGCGCACGGTGCGCGACGCTTCGGCCCCTGTGGCCCCGTCGGCCGGAACTTGCGCCGCCACTAGGCGCCCCATGCCCAACAATGCCAGTGCACAAGCTGCCACCAGTTTGCGTTTTCTCAATAGCATCGCGTCTCCAGTTTTTATGATGTCAGTACGGGCTCCTGCTGGCTATATACGCGGCGGATGGGCGCCTGGATTCAGCCTTTTCAAGGAGCGAGCGTGAACCTGAACGACAGCACCGGCAAGGCAAGCAGTCCCCCTTCCGACGTGCGCAAGCGCGACGTGCTGCCGTATATCCTGCTGTTCATCCTGCTGGCGGGGCTGCTCGCCGTGCTGGCGGGCGCCCTGTTGCCGCCCTATTACCATGCCGTGCCGGCCCTGCTGTGGAGCCTGGGCTTTTGCGTCAGCGGCATGCTGCTGGGATTCCTGTTCGGCATACCGCGCACCCTGCCCTCGGGCACCGTCAACATGGCGCCGCGCGACGAGCGCAGCAATGGCAAGGACCGCGCCACGGACGAGCCGCCGTCCGCCGGGGCCGATGCGGCGACGGGCAACGCCAGCAATACCCTGTTCCTGGGCACGCCCACGCCCATGGAAATCAATTCGAATCTGGTGGAAGTGTCGGACTGGCTGACGAAAATCATCGTCGGCGTGGGCTTGATCGAACTCAAAAGCCTGCCCGGCAGCGCGCGCAACATGGCCGCCTTCATCGCACCGAGCCTGGACACGGACACGCCCACAGCCATGGCCGTCGTGGGCGGCATCATGCTGTTCTTTTCCGTGCATGGTTTTCTGATCGGCTACCTGCTCACGCGTATTTACCTGTCCATCATGATCAAGCGGGCCGACAGCATGGTCAAGAACGAATCCGTGCGCCTGCAAAGCGGCAAGGAAATCGAAGTGGCGGAACTGAGCCGTTTGCAGCAAAAATCGCTGGAGGACATGCAGGAAGCCGTGACGCAGCTGTTGCTGGCCCATCCGCCGTGCGAGGGCGCGGCCGTCACGGCCCTGGCCGGCATGCCGGCGGAGAAAAAACCCGCCAGCCTGGTGCTGTGGCTGGACGACCATCCGCGCAACAATACCTTGCTGGTGGAACAGCTGGAACGGGAAAACATCAAGGTGGACCAGGCGGTTTCGACGCGGCAGGCGCTGGCCATGCTGCAACAAAAGCCCTATGCGCTGCTCATCACGGACATGGCGCGGGTGGAAAACCGCCGGCGCATCAAGGATGCGGGCATACGCACGGTGCGCGAAGTGCAGCAAGCCCAGCCCGGACTGCCCATCATCGTGTATTGCAGCAAAGATACGATCGCCAGCTACGGCACGGAAGCGGAGGCGGCCGGCGCCCGCTTCATCACCACCTCGGGCACCAGCCTGCTGGCCAGCGTCAACAAGCTATTGCATGAGGAACGGGGGGATGGCGCTCAATCTTCCACGCAGTAACGGTAACTGCCCAAGTAGTGCAGCGAGCTGCGCTGCGGGTGCGCCAGCTGATTCGGCGCAAACACGCATACGCTGGCATCGGCCAGCACGCCCTGCGCCTGCGCATCCGCGCATGCCTGCGCCAGCCAGCTGTCGCCATACGACGCGCCATCGAGCAGCTGCGCCAGCGGCACGGGCGACGCCAGCAGCGCGCTTTCAAAGCAGGCCGGCTCGTATTGGCTCAGCCCCGTTTCCAGGAAGAATGGCGACGGCACGGCATCGCCGTCTTCCGTGTACGTGGGCGCCAGATAAGCCTGCAGCGCTTCCCAGCTGGGAAAGCGCCCGTTGCAGGCAAATACGTGGACGATGGGCACGCTGTCGGACACGCTTACAGCTTTTCCATCTTTTGCCGCACGGCCGGCGCCGTCGAAGCCGTCGGCGCCAGTTCCAGATAGGTTTTATAGGCCGCTTTCGCCTTGGCGGCATCGCCGGCCTTGGCATACGCGTCGCCCAGGTTCAGGTAGGCAATGGCGCGGGACGGGTCCATCTTGACCGTGTTTTCAAACCAGCGGGCCGCTTCGCGGTATTTTTCCTGCTTGTAAAAGACAAAGCCCAGGTTGTTCGCCGCCAGCGCAAAGTCGGGGCGCAATTTCAGCGCTTCCGTAAATTGCGCTTCCGCCGCCGCATACTGTTTCTCCTTGTACAGCTGCAAGCCCCGGTCGTTGGCCCGCTGCGCCAGCTGGCGCGTGGACGACGGCACGGCGCCCGGCGTGACGATCTTCTGTTCGCCGCCCTGCAAATCCTTCACCGTCACGCTGGCCGCTGCCGGCTTGGCGTCCAGCTTGCTGTTCAGGGCAATGGCTTCCGTCGACAGCTGCGTCGTGTTCGGGCTGAGAAATTCCGTTTCGCCCGGCAATTCAAAGACGAAATCGCCCCCTTCCGAGCCGGGCAGGCTGCCGAACGCGGGCGTCTGGTTCGAGACGCTGGACACGGCGGGCGCCACATAAGCCGCCAGTTCCGTGGCCGTGATGAGGCCGTCGCCGTTCAGGTCGCCCTTGCCCGCCAAGCCCTGCAGCAAGGTCCACGTGAACACGGAGTGGCCGTTCGGTCCGCCGTCGGCCACCAGCTGGTCGCCGCCGCCCGCCGTCAGCATTTGCCGGCCGATGCGCTTGGCGTTGTCGCGCAGGAACGAGCTGGAACCGGCGCCGCGCGTCAGGCCCAGGCCGCTGTAGCAGGCATCCATGACGAAGAACGCGTGCTTGGCCGTCAGCGATTCCGCGATATTCTGGATTTCCGTCATCGGAATCGCATCCGTGGCGAACTGCGCCGGATCGGAATCGACGGGCACGATGTAGCCGAGGTCGCGTCCGGAACTGAGCTTGCGCGTGGCGCCATGGCCGGCGAAGAAGACGAAGATGCGGTCATTCTTTTGCACGCCGCCATGCGCCAGCTTGTCGTGGAAGGCGGCCAGGATATTGTTGCGCGTCGCTTCGCCGTTTTTCAGGGTCACGACACGTTCGGGCGCGAACGCGAATTTCTCGATCAGCGTCTCGCGGATGCCCTGCGCATCGCGCACCGCATATTGCAATTTCGGCCATTTCGCATAATCGTCGATGCCGATCACCACGGCCCAGGAATTGGCGTAACCGGTGGTGACGGGCACCTTTTCCGGCGCCGGGGCCGTGCGTTTCGCGACCTGGAAGCTCGTGCCATCCCAGCCCGCGAATTGATAGCCTTCGGCGATCAGCTTGTCGAGCACGGCCGGCAAGGCTTTCACCGTGCGCTCATGGATGTCGTGGAACAGGACGATGCCCCGTCCCGCCTTGTCGACGGACGCCAGCACGCGATTGGTGATCGAGCTGGGCACGGGGTCGGCCCAGTCCAGCGAATCGATATTCCACATCACGGATTTCAAGTGCGCATCGGCCAGCGCGGCCATGCCTTCGCTGTTGCGCGCGCCATACGGAAAGCGGAACAGCGCGGCCCGCTCGGGGCTGATGGCCTTCAACAGCGTATCGGTGCCGAGGATTTCGCCCTTCAGCTTGTCGCCCGTCTGTTTCGACAATTGTGCGTGGCTGAAACTGTGGTTGCCCACGGCATAGCCCTCTTTCATCAGCTTGCGGCTCACTTCCGCGCCCGCGCCCAGCTTGGCGTGGCCTTCCGCGTCGAGCGATCCGAGGTTGCGGCCCACGTTGAAGAACACGGCCGGCACGCCATACTGTTTCAGGATGGCGCTGATTTCTTCCGTGTAGCGGCGGTGCGGGCCGTCGTCAAAGGTCAGCACGATGGTTTTCTTCGGCAAGCCGAGGCCGAAGATTTCCGCTTCGTCCTTCTTGGGTGCGGGCTTGGCTTCGGGCACGGAGCCAGCCGGTGGTGTTGCATAGGGCACGACGATGCCGTTTTCCTTGAGAATCTGTTCGCGGCTGTAGAGTTTTTTCAGCTGCGCCACGTAATCGTCCCACCGTTCACGCTTGAGTTCGATGGCGCGCTGGCCCAGGTTGCCGAAGATTTGCCGGATTTCCTTCTCGTAGTTGCGCTCGATCTCGCCCAGCGCGTCGAGGTCTTCCGAGATGCGCTTGTGCAGCTTGATCGCCGGCAAGGACGAATCCTTGGCCACGTCGGCCAGCATGCTTTGCAGCAGTTCGCGGAACGCCAGGCGGTCCGCGTCGTACAGGCCGGGATCGGATTCGATATAGGTCAATAAACTGTCGAGCGCCTCGAAGCGGCCCGGATTGGTGGGCGCCGTCAGCTGGTCGAGCGCCGCATCGAGCTTGGCGATGCGTTCCTGGTTTTCATGGAACAGCGCCTGCCCCACTTTGCGGGCTTCGTCGCGCGCGCCTTCGGGCAGACTTTGCTCGTCGGCCAGCAGCACGATAATCTTGCGGAAATTGCCCAGCAAATCGCGGAATTGGGCGGCCACGGCGGCCGTGTCGACGGTCGATTGGGGTGCGGCGGCCGGATTGCCCGCGGCGGGAGCGCCCGGCGTGGCAGTGGCGGCGGGACGGGTGTACGTATAAATACCGGCCCCAGCGGCGAGTGCCACGACAACGGTGGCGGCGATCTTGATCGGCTTGGAAGTCACAGGCTTGTCATTCCCTTCACATACTATGCATAGCATTCAGATGGCGCGGATGCGCAAGATGCATAATTGTAAAGCACGCCTGGCACAAGCTCAGCCCGCACACATGAATTTCGGCAATAATATGGCTGTAAATATGACAACCAAGCTCCATCGAGCATAAAAACGGAAAAGACGATGCACAAGAAACTCTGCGCAGCCGCGCTGATGCTGGGCGTGGCCCTGATGCTACTGCAACTGCGCGCACATGCGGGCGACGACGTGATCAACGTGGCGGGACGCGTATGCCTGCCCCATTGAGCCGCGTCCCGCGCTGACGCTACACCTTGGCCGGTTCCCAGTAATTGGCCAGACCCAGCTTTTTCAAGCCGGCCGCGACGAAGCGCGGTTCCAGCAATTCTTCCGCCGTCAACGGTTGCCGGATCAGCTTTTGTTCCTGTGCAAACGCCAGCACCCGGCGGTAATGGCGGTACACGGCGTCGTCGTACAGGGGCGACCAGCGCTCCTTCCACTGCAAGCCCGGATCGTCGTAGCTGCGCCGCACCACGCTGTCGGGCGTGCCGTTGCGCGTGCCATCCTTGATGACGGCTTCGCGGTTGCCGTCGAGCGCCGCCCAGTGCTGGGCCCGCAGCCAGGCCGTGGCCACCAGTTCCGCGATGTCGGGATGGGCTTGCGTAAAATCACGCCGCGCCCACAGTTCCGCGCGCATTTTACGCTCGGGTAAGCCCTTGCTGGACCAGATGATGCGGCCGATGCCCTTGTCTTCCAGCGGATAGCCATTGATCATGAACAAGGCGTCGACGGCGCCCGTGGCCAGCGCAGCCGTGCCCGGTTTGAGGTCCATATTAATCAGGCGAAAATCCGTGGGCGACATGCGCTGGTCGGCGATCAGCTGGCGCAAGCCCAGTTCCCACGGCCGGCCCCGGTGCACGCTGATGCGCTTGCCTTTCAGCTCGGCCAGCGACGTGGCGCGCGAACCGGTGGGCACGAGCAGGAACTGGTCCGTCCCCCTCCCCGCAGGCACGATCACCTGCGTGCGCACGCCGCCCGCGTTAAGGATGACGGACGGCAAATCGCCATACGCGGCCATGTCGATGCGTCCGCTGGCGAACGCTTCGTTCATCGTCGCGCCCGTGTCGCCCGTGACGGGCAGCCATTCCAGCCGCACGCCCCGCTGCTTCAGTTCGCGCGCCAGCCAGCCTTCCTGCTGCACCCGGTAGGCGATGCCGCCCAGTTCCGCCTTGCCATTCTCTGCAAAACCCGTCGAGGCGATGCGCAGGGCCGCCGGCGGCGCCCCCGCCTTCGCCGCCGACACTGCCTGTCCCGCCAGGGGCAGCAGCGCCAGCCCGCCCATCACCGTGCGTCGCCGCATCGCATTCTCCTCATCATCAAGCATGGCCACTGTTGACGTACTTCCCGCTCAAGCCGCCCGGCGCGCGTGCGCCAGCGCCGCTTCGAAAGGACGGGGGTCGATCCACGCGCGCACGTCGACCTTGCTGGGCAGGAAGTTCCAGCGGAACAGGAAATCGCTGAAATCCTGCAAGCCCGCGATCGACGTTTCCGCCAGGTCCGTGTCCAGGCGCAGATGCGCATCCTTGCCGTAAGCCACTTGCACCCAGTGCTCGCTGGCATTCGATTCGCGTGCCATGAAGCGCCGCGTCTCGTCCGCATGGCCGCGCGCCCACGCTTCGGCCCGCAGCACCTGGTCGACCAGGGTGACGGCGGAAGCAAAATGGTTGTCCAGCAAGTGCGCATCCACGCTCAGGGTGCGCGGCGTGCCGTTGTTGGCGCGGATCAAGGGTTCCGGGTGGCTGCCCGTGTCGATCACCGTATGCAGGCCGAACTGCTGCGCCAGCTGCGCGGCTGAGGCGCCTTTCAGGAAGATGGCGTCCACCTCGCCCCGCAAGAGGCCCAGCAATTCAGGGCTTTGCCCGCCGCGCCGGGCGCCGCTGAACAGGTTTGTTGCCGCGCCCTTTTCCGGCGCCGCCTCGCTCTGGCCCGTGTTGACCACATAATCGACCAGTTCCACGTCCGCCACGGCCAGCCCTTCCAGGCTCAGCGCATTTTCCAGCCCCCGCAAGGCTTGCGCGCGCGCAAAGTCGATCTGCGCCTTGCTCCACAATGGCAAGCCGAAGCGCCGGCCCTTCAAGTCGCGCACCGTCTGGATGCCGCTGCCGGGCAAGGTCAATATCAGCTGCGTCTCGTCCGACCACGACAGGCCGATCACGCGCGTGTCGCGCCCCGCCGCGCGCGCCCACAGGGCGGGGATATTGCCGCCGTGACGCACGGAGTTCTGCAGGGTATGGTCGAAATGCGATTCGCGCACGGCTTCCTGGTCCGACTCGCGCAGCGAGCGCAAGCTGGTGCCGTCGGCGCGCAAGGCTTCTTCCAGCCAGCCTTGCTGCAGGGCTATCCCCAGGCCCGTGGGGACGGGGCAGCGCGTGTACCACAGGGTGTCGAGTGCGTTGCTATTGCTCATCTTGTATCTCCAGGTTGATGGATATCAAAAAAACTACAGCGCCATCCTGCGCGCCCATTCATTGCCATCCCACGAGCTGCTGGGGTGTTCTTCCCGCGCCACGGGCGCGTGCGATTCGTCGAGGTCGCTGAAATCCGCATGCAAGCCGTCGCGGATGGCGACAAAGCCGGCCGAACCCCGCTGGCGCGGATGGGCCAGCGGCACGTCCTGCACGCGGCGCACCTTGCCGGGACGCGCGTCGAGCACGACGATGCGGTCGGCCAGGTAGACGGCTTCATCGATGTCATGCGTGACCATCACCATGGTGATGCCCTCGTCCTGCCACAGGCGGCGCAGCTCCTGCTGCAGGCGCAAGCGGGTCAGCGCGTCGAGCGCGCCCAGCGGTTCGTCCAGCAGCAGCACGTCGGGCCGTCCCACGAGGGCGCGGGCAATCGCCGCCCGCTGCGACATGCCGCCCGACAATTGATGCGGATAGGCATCCGCATAGCCATCGAGGCCCACGCGCGTGATTTCCGCCGCCACGCGGGCGGCCCGCTCGGCCAGCGGCACCTTGGTATTGCTGAAAGCCACGGCCACGTTTTGCTGCACCGTCAGCCAGGGAAACAGGCGGTGATCCTGGAACACGAGGCCCCGGCGCAAATCCGTGCCACGGATGGGCACGCCATCGTGCAGCAGCAAGCCCGTGTAATCCGTGTCCAGGCCCGCCAAGAGGCGCAGCAGGGTTGATTTACCGCAACCGGACGCGCCCACGATGGCGACGAATTCGCCCGGCGCGATGGTCAGCGAAATATCGTCGAGCACGGGCAGCGGCGCGCCTTTCAGGGAAAACGACTTGCTCACGTGCTGTACTTGCAAGCCGCCGCTCAGGTGCTGCTGTTGCGGCGACAAGGCCGATGGGGAAACAAAATCATTCATGGCGCACTCTCTGCAGTGGGGGCGAGGGAAGGAATGGCGGCGGGCGGCGCCCGGCGCAGCCAGCGGCTGCCGTGGAAAACCAGCCAGGCGGCCAACCAGGGAAATAGCCAGATCAGGAACACATTGCGCAAGCCCGTCAAGTCGGCCAGGCGGCCCGCCGCCAGCGCGCCGGCCGTGCCGCCCACCATGCCGAACAGGGTCAAGTGGGCGGAAACGCGGGCCTTGTCGACGGGCGCGCGGGCGATATTGTCTGTATTGACGAGGTTATTCACGCCCAGGCCCAGCCCCAGCAGCACGGAGGCGCCCAGGTAGGCGATGCTGGAAGGCCACAGGCCGAGGATCAGCAAGGCCGCCATGATGGCCAGGTGGGCGCCGCCATACAGTTGCTCGCGGTAGCGGCTGGCCAGCACGAAGCGACCCAGGAACAGCAGCACGAGCACGCAGCTGAGTCCCTGCACGGCCATCAGCCAGACGGAGTGGTGCGCAGGCCAGTGCAGCACGCGGATGGCCAGCAAGATGGAAAACACGCCCACGCTGGACGCCGTGAAGCTGGCGAGGATTTCAAACAGATAAGTCACGCGCACGATGGGCAGGCGCAGCAGTTCGCGCAGGCTGGCCGCGCCCGGCAGCGTGGAGTGCCCGGCCTGCTTGCGCGGCGCCGTATTGTCAGGCAACACTTGCCAGCCCAGCACGGCCAGGATGGCGAACATCAGGGCCGAGATCAAAAATCCCGCCTTCAGTCCCAGTTGCGCGATCAGGTAATTGCCGCACAGGGGTCCGAGGAACTGCATGCCGAGTATCAACGTCCCCTTGTACCAGCCCGCCTTGCCCTGCCCCAGTTCCGGCAAGCGCACGAGAAACACGGTGCTCATGGCCACGATGCGCAGGGAAATGCACAAGCCCACCAAAAACATCAGCAAGGCCACCCATTGCCAGCCGGGCAGCCACGGCAGCACGCAAAAGGCCAGCGCCAGGCTCAGGCTGACACCGGCGTACAGATGCTTCGGATTGCCGCGCGACAAGATGTAGCCGGCAGGAATGGTGCCCAGCGCCATGGCCAGGGTTTCCGCGCTGCTGATCGCGGCCAGCTGGAAGTTGCTCACGTGCAAATGCAGCCCCAACAAGGTGGCCAGTACCTTGTTCATGCCGATGGTCACGCCCGACAGCAGGGTCAAGCCGATAAAGCGCAGCAAGAAGGCACGCAGCTCGCCTTCACGGGCGCTGACAGCCGCGTCCGGTTGGAATGGCAAGGATTCACTCACTGCTGCGCCCCTTCACCAGCAGGCGCGCGAGGCGCGCAAACGCCACGTTCATCGCCTGCGCCAGCAAGGCGATCACGAGCACGGCAAGCAAGACAACATCCATGCGGCCCGACACTTCGCCATTGAGCAGCAATGAACCCATGCCGGGACCGGCTGAAAACAGCAGTTCGCCGCCCAGGCAAGCGAGCCAGGCAAACGCCAGCGCATGCGTGACACCCGTGACGATGGCCGGCATGGCGCCCGGCAACAAGATCTGGCGCAAGGTCTGCCAGCGCGTCAGGGTCAGCACCTGCCCCACTTCGCGCAAACGCCCTTCCACCTGGCGCATGCCCGCATACGTGTTGAGCACGGTGGGATAGAAGGCGGCGATGGCGATCACCAGCAGCTTGGCGCCGTCGCCATTGCCCACCCACAAGCCCAGCAAGGGAATCAGGCCCAGCAACGGTACTTGCCGGATGCTGTGGAACAGGGGGCCGATCAATCGGTCCGCCAGCGGTGACTGCGCCATCAGCGCGCCCGTGACGATGCCGGCGCTGCCGCCCAGCAACAAGCCGGCCAGGGTACGCCCCAGGCTGGCGCGCAAGTGCACCCACAGCTCGCCCGTGATCACCAGATCGCGCAAGCTGTGCGCCAGGTCGCCCAGGGAAACAAAGATATACGCGGCCGCCGCGCCCTGGTCGGACGCCCATTGCCAGGCGCCCAGCAAGGCCAGCGGCAACAGCGCGCCCTTGATGATCTGGATCAAACGTTGTTTCATGCGGCGCCTCCCTTACCATCGCCGCTACGCTTCCAGCGCATCAGCCGTGCTTCCAGCGCGTGGCAGGCCCGGTCCAGGCCAAAGCCGATCACGCCCGTCAGCACCACGCCGACCATCACCACGTCGAGGCGGAACATTTGCCGGCCCATTTCCATCATCTGGCCCAGGCCGCTGTCCGCAGCCAGCAATTCCGCACCCACCAGCACCATCCACGAGCGCGACAGGGCGATGCGCATGCCCGTCAGCGCGGCCGGCACGATGGCCGGCAAGACGATCAGGCGGATGCGCTGCCAGCGCGAGAAGCAATACACTTGCGCCACCTCAAAGTAGCGCTGCGACAAGTTGCGGATGGCGTCATGCACGGCCAGCGCGACGATGAAGAAACTGGCCTTGGCGACAATAAACACTTTAAAACTCTCGCCTATGCCGAACAGCAAGATGAACAAGGGGATCAAGGCGACGGTCGGCAACTGGCGCAAGACATTGAAAGTGGGGTCGACATAGGCGCGCAAGCCAGGGGACAGCCCCAGCACGACGCCAAAGGCCAGGCCGCCGCTGGCGCCCAGGCCGAAGCCGGCCAGCAGGCGGAACAGGCTGATGCCCAGGTGCTGGCCCAGTTCGCCGCTCTCGGCCAGGTCGCGCGCCGTCAGCAGTACTTGCCATGGCGACATCAAAATATGCGCAGGCATCCACTCGAAGGTGGTGGCGGCCGTCCACAGCAGCAGCAAGGCCAGCGGCGACGCCCACACGGACCAGGGTGAACGGATAAAGCGCTGCAGCAAGGGGACTGAGGCTGCACGCGCTGGCGCGGGGGGGCGCGGCAAGGCGATGGCGCGGGCGATGGAAGTCATGGCGCCCAGTACGTTTGCAGTTTCAGCTGCGCCAGCGCCGTGTTGACGAACTGGGGCGCGAACAGGCTGTCGACTTGCAGGGGCCGCCCGATCAAGCCCGCGCTCTTCGCATATGCCGCCTCGCCCACGTAATGCTGGCGCAGGCTGGCCGTAAACAGGGGCGACCAGCGCGCCTGCCACGGCGTATGGTCGCCCGCCAGTTCGCGCCGCACCACGCTTTCCACCTGGCCTGCGGCCGCCTCGGTGCGCACATACTCTTCTTCGCCGCCCGCGCCGGCGGCCCGGTGGTGTTCGCGCACATAGGCCGTCACCACCAGCTGGGCCAGCTGCGGCCAGCGTTGCAGGAAGCCGCTGTCGGCCCACAGCTCGGCGCGCATCTTCCAATCCTGCGGCGGCGCCTTGCTCGCCCAGATGATCTTGCCCACCTTTTTATCTTCCAGCAAGAAGGCGTCGCTGAGCGTGAAGAAAGCCTCGGCGCCGCCCGTCGCCACGGCCGCCGCGCCCGCCTGCGGATTGAGGTTGAGGATCTTGACGTCGCGCAAGGTCATGCCATTCGCTTCCAGCAGGCGCGCGAATGGGTATTCCCACGGCCGGCCCCGGTGCAGGGCGATCTTCTTGCCCTTCAAATCCTGGATCGATTTCGCCGTGGAAGCGTTCGGCACCACCAGATAGGTATTGTTGGCGCTGCCTCCGGGCAAGATCAGCCGCGTCTGCAAGCCCGAGGCATTGGCGATAATCGACGGCAAGTCGCCATACTGGGCCAGGTCGATCGAATGGTTGGCAAACGCTTCATTGACCTGCGTCGCCACGGAATTGGTGGTGACGGGCACCCATTCCAGCTTCACGCCCAGCTTGCCCAGTTCGGCCGACAGCCAGCCCGTCGATGCCACCTGGGCGGCGGAACCGGCAAACACGGTCTTGCCGGACGGCGCCGTGCGGGCCACGACGGCGATGCGCACGGCGGCCGGCAGCGGCTCGGCCGCCACAGCGATGGCTGGCGCCAGCAGGCTGACCGCCACGGCGGTGGCGACTGCCTTGCGCCAGATCAAACGTAAGAATTTCAATGACATTGCGGGCCTGTTCGTGAAAGGGTTACACCAGGTCGGTGGCGGGCAGCAGCGACAAGGCGCGCGCCGTGTCGATCAGCTTGCTCATCTTCCATTGCTGCAGCAGCACGCCGGGACCGAAATCGCGCGAACCGCCGATGGCTTCGGCCGCGATCTGGATCTTCGCGCCCTCTTCCAGCAGCAAGATGAACTCGGCCAGCTTCAGCAAGCCCTGTTTGCCCCACACGGTGGCGCCGCCGTTCGCTTCCAGGATGGCCGTCGCATGCGTGTTGCGGGCGATTTCACCGAGGATGAAATCGACTTCCGGCTGGCGGCGGTCGATATAGATGGGAATTTCGCGCACCAGCTGGTAGCGCTGCACGGGCACGTAGCGGATCGGCAGGGTGCGGTGCGTCTGCGCCCACGCGCCCAGCGACGGCGAGTGCACGTGCGAGATCGACGTGACCTCCGGGCGCTCGCGGAACAGTTTTAAGTAGCGCGCGCCGCCGTTGTTCGCGTCGCCCACGAGCACCGTGCCATCCAGTGCCAGCACGGCCGCCTTCAGGGCCTGGCCGCGGCGGAACGGGCCCGGATCGTTGACCACCACCACCTTGTCGCCGCCCGGCGTGCGCTCGACGAAGCCCACCGTGCCATTGGCCGTCAGGCTGCCCGTCTCGCGCAAGCCGTCGAAGGCGATCTGCGCATCGCGGCGCACCTGCTCCACGAAGGCCAGTTCGGCCGCCGTCAACTCCTGCACCTGTACTTGTTGTGCTTCCGCTTGTGCCACGTCCGTCATGTCATGCTCCATTCGTTGGGGTTGGAATACGGGTCAGTCCTGCCTCTACTTTCGCAAGACGCGTGCCAGCGCCAGCGCCGGGAAAGTGGTGCATGGCTGCTGCCTGCGCAACAGCGGCTGCTGGCGCGGCAGCAGCACCGTCCGCACGCGCTGTCGGCCAGCCAGCAAGCGGCGCGGGCACGTTTCCTGCACGGTTCCAGGCTTCCACCACCACGAAGGAATCCCATGACTACCGCACCATCCCCCGCCGCCGATACCGTCTGGTTCACCCGCTGCCCCGTGCCCACGGCCACGGGCCTGGCCTACAAACTGGGCTGGCTGGACGAGGAATTCGCCCGCGACGGCATCGCGTTAAAGACCCTGCAGGAAGTGGGCGGCGAGCTGGCGCGCCACCACTATGACCACGGCCTGTCCACGCTCGTGCGCGAAGGCGGCAACCTGCTGGCCCTGCCCGCGCGCGCGCAAGGGGCGCCCACGCGGCTGATCGGTCTGACCTGGATCGACGAGTGGCAAGCCATCCTCGTGCGCCCCGGCTCCGGCATCGCGACGCCCGCGCAGCTGCAGGGCAAGCGTCTGGCGCTGCCCGTCTTCCGCGCCGAGGACTTGCGCGACAACCGGCGCGGACGCAGCATCGCGCGCGGCATGAGCCTGGCCGGCTACAAGGGCGTGCTGGCGTCGGCCGGCCTCACGCTCGACGACGTGCAGCTGGTGGAAGTGGGCGGCGAGGCGCCGGCGCAAGCCAATCTCGGCGCGGGACTGTGGCAAGGCATCGCGCCGCTGCTGCGCGGCGAAGTCGATGCCGTCTACGTAAAAGGCGCGGCGGCGGCCGAGGCGGCCCGCGCGGCGGGGCTGGAAGTGGGCATAGACATCGACGCCCTGCCCGACCGGCGCTTCCGCGTGAATAACGGCACGCCGCGGCCGATCACCGTGCATGAGACCATGCTGGAGCAGCATTTCGAGCTGGTCGTGCGCTTCCTGACGCAAACCCTGCGCGCCGCGCACTGGGCCCGCAGCCACCAGGCCGACGTGCTGGCCATCCTGCAGGGCGAGACGCGGGCCGGCGCCGACGCCGTGGCCGAAGCCTACCGTGACGGTTTTCACCTGACCCTGGCGCCCGACCTGTCAGAGGAAAAAGTGGCGCTGTTCCGCCAGCAGAAGGATTTCCAGCTGCAGCACGGTTTCCTCGACCGCGACGTGGATATCGGGGCGTGGATCGACCGCCGGCCTTTGGAAGAGGCGCAGCGGCGCCTCGACGCGTTGCTGCACGTGGCGGCCTAAGCTGGCGCCATAAACGACAAGGCCGGCGCAATCGCCGGCCTTTCTACATCAGGCGGTCAGGCTCAGAACTGCAGCGTGTACGATGCCCCCACCGTGCGGCCCTGGCCGATGATGACGGTGTCGCCATTCACGGCGCCCGGCACGAAGCTGGTGAGCGTGTGGTTGCGGTAGACCTTGTCGGCCAGGTTGTTCGCATATGCCGTGATGCGCTGCTTGCCGCCAGGGAGCACGTACGACAGGCGTGCATTGGCCAGCGCGAAGCCGCCCTGGTTCAGCAAGTCGCGCGCGGCATTTTGCGGGTCGACATAGTAGTACTGCTTCGACGTGTAGCGCACGTCGCCGCTGAACACCAGCTGCGCGCCATTGCCCAGCGGGTAGCGGTAGTCGGCCGCCAGCAAGGCCGTCACGTGGGGCGAGCGCACGAATTCATTGCCGGAGCGGTCGCCGCCATTGTTCTGGATGGCGAAATCGTCGAATTCCGTGCGCAGCAGGCCGATATTGGCGTTGAGGTGCAGGTTGTCCGTCGGCTGCGCCTCGAGCTCGAATTCCGCACCGTTCACGTGGGCCTTGCGCACGTTTTGCAGGTAATTGACGCTTTGCGTGGGGTCGCCGTTGTACACGCCCGTGATATTCACCTGCACGTTCTTGTAGTCATAGTGGAAGACGTTGGCGTTGAAATTCAGGCGCCCGTCCAGCCATTCGGACTTGATGCCCGCCTCGAAGGAATTCAGGGTTTCCGGCTTGACCGTGTTCAGGGCGCGCACGTCCGTGGCGCTCGTGTTGTAGCCGCCCGACTTGATGCCGTGCGCGTATTTCAGGTAGCCGCGCAGGGTGCGGCTGAAGCGGTATTCGGGCGTCACGTCATACGTCAGCGCATTCCACGTGGTCGACGGGTTCGACGTGAAATTGTTGTTGGCCACGGAAGCGGCCGCGTAATTGCCGCCCTTGACCGTGTTCCACCAGTTCGATGCATCGCCAAACGTCACCGTGTTCGATGCGGCCTGCACGCGGCGCAAATCGAGGTCCTTGGTTTCCGTCGTCCAGCGCAAGCCGAAGGTGGACAGGAACTGCTCGCTGAAGTTGACGGTCGTGCTGCCGAAGATGGCCGCGCTGCGCGCCTTGTGCAGGTAGACGGTGCGGTTGTAGCCGACGGGCTGGGTGCTGCCCGCCAGCGCCGGCACGGTGCCGTTGGGCAGGCGCGCGCCAGCCGAATCGGAATCGATCTTTTCATTGAAGTAGAACAGGCCCGCCACCCAGCTCACGGCGCCGTTTTGCGGCGACGTCAGGCGCAGCTCCTGCGATACCTGGCGGCTGCTGGCCTTCGAGCGGCTGCGGCCCACTTCCAGCGGCGTGTTGTCGCTGTCGCCCGTCGCCTCGTTGCGGAAGTTTTCATAGCCGGTGATCGACGTCAGGGTCAGCTCGCCCAGCGCGTATTCCAGGTTCAGCTGCGCGCCGCCCTGTTTCACGTCGCTGTCGGCCGGCGCATTCGTGCTCACGTCATCGGGATTCGTGCTGGGGATGTAGCCATTGCGGTACACGCCATTCGCGCCATAGCTGGCCACGGTGGTGGTGGCGCCCTTGGTCGTGTAGTCGCGATAATGCAGGTTCAGATTGGCCGTCAAATCGCGTCCGATCAGGGCCTTGAGCTGGCCGCGGACGGCGCTGTCCTTGAGCTTTCCATCGCGTTCGCCCGTAAACTGGTTGTGGAAGCGGCCCTTGTCCTGCTGCTCCGTGTGGAAGGACAAGCGCCCCGCCAGCACCTCGTCGACCAGCGCGCCGCCGATGGCCCCTTCGGCCAGCTTGGTGTCGTAGCTGCTGTAATCGACCTTGGCGTAGCCGCTGGACTTGAACGACGGTTTGCGCGAAATCACGTTGATGGCGCCGCCCGTCGTGTTCTTGCCCCACAGGGTGCCTTGCGGGCCGCGCAGCACTTCCACCCGGTCCAGGTCGAACAGGGGAAAACCCGTGGCGCTGGAATTGCTGATGTAGACGTCGTCGAGGTAAAAGCCGACGGGATTCGGGAAGTCGATCTGCTGCTGGCCCGCACCGACGCCGCGTATCCACCAGCGCGGGCGGCCATGCTGCTGCGTGCCGGCCGAGGCGTTCGGCACGTAATTGAGGATTTCGCTGGCCGAGCGGCCGATGCCCGTGTCGAGCAGCTCCTTGCCGCCCAGGACCGTGATCGCGCTGGGCACCTTTTGCGCGGATTCTTCGCGTTTTTGTGCCGTCACCGTCACCGATTGCAGCGCGGCGCCCTCGCCGGCGCCGTTCGCGTCGGCTGCGGCGATGACCTCGGCGGCAGGCGCTTCGGCATGGGCCATGCCATGGACGAGCATCAGGCCGCCGATGGCGAAGGCCGAGCGCAGCGCGCGGCGCACTGGCGTCAAATGAAAGGGGAAAGAGGAAAAGGCGGCGGGGGCAGTCGAACGGCGCATGGGTGATTATCCTTGAGTAAAGTCAAAACGCGAGATGGTGATGACCTGTATTGCAAGGGGCATGCCCGCTGCCGCAGCGCAGCAAAATCGTCGTTAAGTGATTGATTTCAAAGGAAGACTATCGCCATGATAGTGCTGTTGATTTGGCAGCAGCGGCGCCGCCGCGTGCTGCCTGCGCGACAGCAGGCGGTGGCGCTGCTGTCGCGGCAACAGGGGATACTCAGGCGGCGCGCAGCAGTGCCGCCGTGTGGCCACGCACGAGGGGCAGCACTTCCTCGCCCACGCGGTACGCTTCTTCCAGGTGCGGCGTGCTGGCCAGGATGAAGGCGTCGGCGCCCAGCTGCACCAGTTCGTCGAGGCGTTCGGCCACTTGCTGGTAGCTGCCGACGATGCCCTGCGTCTGGCCGCCGCGCAGCAGGTTGAAGCCGGACCAGATATTCGGCGCCGTGATCAAGTCCTTGTAGCTGTTCAGGGTCGTCGGGCGGTTGCCCCGCTGGCGCGCCGCGCCCACGGAATCGCCGCCATCGGCACCGAGGAACTGGCGCAGGGTGGCCGCATCGACGGCCTCGAAACCCTTGCGCACTTCGTCCCACGCTTCTTCTTCCGTGGCGCGGGCGACGATGTCGACGCGCACGGCGCACTTGATCTTGCGTCCCAGAAGCGCCGTCTTTTCATGCACGCGGGCGAATTTCTCGCGCAGCTGCTCGAACGGCTCCAGCCACGTCAGGTAGTAATCGGCATGCTTGGACGCGGAACCCAAGGCCGCGTCGGAGGAACCGGAAAAATAAATCTCGGGGAAATCCTGCTCCGACAGCGGCGTGGCCAGGCCCGCATCCTCCACCTGGTAAAACTTGCCCTGGTAGGAAAACGGCCCGCCGCGCCACACGCCGCGCACCACGTCGAGAAATTCCGTCGTGCGCGTGTAGCGGTCGTCGTGGCCGGCCGAATCGCCCCACCACAGCTGCGCCGGACCGCCGCCGCCCGTGATCACGTTGTACAGGGCCCGCCCGCCCGTGGCCCGCTGCAGGCTGGCCGTCATGCGCGCAGCCACCACGGGATTCAGGAAGCCGGGCTGGAACGGGATCATGAAGCGGAAAGTGCTCGTTTCGCGCGCCAGCAGCGCGGAAATGGCCCACGGTTCGTCCGTCATGGGGAAGGATGGAATCAAACCGCCCTGGAAGCCGGACAATTCTGCCGCGCGGGCGATTTCCGCCAGGTAGTCGATGTAAGTAAAGCCGTCGGCACCGCCGCCGCCGAGGCCGGCCTGGCGCAGGTTGTCATTGCCGGGAAACCAGTCGCCGCGAAACGGCGTGCGGGCGCGGTGCGAACTCGGTTCGCCATGCGTGGGGATGCGCCAGAAAAAATCGATAGCCATGCAGGTACTCCTTGAATAGGTTGGATACGGGGACTCAAGCCGCTTGCAGCTGGGCGCGCAACGCTGCCCGCACGCGGGGCAGCACGTGCTCGCCGATGCGGTAGGCTTCCTCGAAATGGGGAATGGCCGCCAGCACGAAGCTGGACACACCGGCTTGCGCGTAGGCTTCGAGCGCTGAGGCGACCTGTGCATGGCTGCCGACCAGGGCCCCGCGGGCGCCCGTTTGCGCTTGCGCAAAGCCGGGCCAGAACAAGGCTGCACCGCCCGCCGTGTCATCAGCCGACGGGGCATCGTCAGGCAGGCCCGCCCCGCTGCGGTAGCGGCGCGCGTCGCGCAAGGCTTCGTCTAACGTTTCGCGGGCCAGCACGTCGATGCGCAAGCCCGCCGCCACGGCGCGGCCCAGCTGGCGCGCCTGCGTGTGCAGGCTGTCGATGGAGGGCTGCAAGTGCGCCGCGGGCGCCGCGTCGAAGACGTGCACGTCGGCCTGGCGCGCCGACAGGGCCAGCGCCTGCGGCGACTCGCCCGTCAAGTAGATGCCGTTGACGGGGTGGTGCGCCAGCGGCCCCTTGAAGCCGCCGTCCTGCACTTCGAAGAACTTGCCCTTGAAGCTGAACGGCGAGGTGTTCTGCACACCGCGCGCCACCGTGATGAATTCATCGATGCGGGGCAGGATGTCGGCGTCCGGCGCCGCATCGCCCTGGCGCCGGCGCGCTGCCGCGTCGCCGCCAGGGCCGATCTGCCAGGCGAAGCGTCCCCCCGTGAAGCGCTGGAAGCTGACGGCGTTCTTCGCCGCATACACGGCCGAACCCCAGGCCGCGTCGAATTCGGCGATCAGTTTCAGGTGGCGCGTGCTGCGGGCCAGGTAGCCGGCGACGATCCAGCTTTCATCGCCCTGCGTATCGTGGCGTATCTGGATACCGTCGAAGCCGGAAAGATCGGCCGCGCGGGCGATCTGGTGCAGATAATCGAAATAGTTAAAGGGCGGACGCGCGCCGCGCGGGTCGCTCACGCCCGCCTGCAGGGGGCTGGGCGCGCCAGCGTTTCGCTCGCCGCGGCGCGTGATGCCGGGCGCCGCGTAACGGCCGTCCCCGCTGGTGGGCAATTGCCAGATGAATTCTATGGTCATGCGTGGACTCCTGTCGTGGGTCGAAGAAAAGGCCGTATGCGCATCGCGCAGCGGCCTGCCCTACCCTCCTCGCAGAAAACATGCCATGCCGCAGATGCCCGCCGCTGCCCGCCGCTGTTGATTTGGCAGCAATCCGCTGCCCCCATGGCAGCAATGTGCTGCACGCGCAGCAGCCATGAAAAAAGCCGGAGCCGCATCGCTGCGGGTCCGGCTCCGGGAGGTCGCGCATGCGCCTAGTCGATGGCGCCCGCCTTTTTCAGGAAAGTGCGCAGGATGTTGCGGCTCAAATTCAAGTGCCTGGCCGTGCGCACCTGGTTGCGCTCATTGCGCTCCCACGCGGCGCGCACCAGTTCCTGCTGCATGGCCTCGAATTCCACGGCTTCGCCCGAGTCGAGCAAGGCTTGCCAGGCGCGGGCAAAGCGTTCGGCCGCCAGCAAGTCGTCCTGGCCGGACGCGCCGTGGGCCGCGTAGGCGATGTCGGCGCCACCGGCCCAGGCGTCTGGGACAGCCACGGAAACAGGTGCGGAGACAGGTGCGGCAGCTGGCGCCCTGTGCCAGCCCGACAGGCTCAAATCCTCGGCCCGCACGACGCCGCTGCGGCAGACAAGCAGCGCGCGGTGAATGACGTTTTCCAGTTCGCGGATATTGCCAGGCCACGGATAGGCCAGCAAGGCCTCTTGCGCGTCCAGACCCAGTTCCACCTCGCCCAGGTGCAGGCGCTGCGCATAGATGGCCATGAAGTGGCGCGTCAGCGGCATGACGTCGCCCGGGCGCTCGCGCAAGGGGCGCAGCGGCAGGCCGATCACCTGCAGCCGGTAATACAGGTCTTCGCGGAAGCGCCCGGCCCGCACGGCTTCGGCCAGGTCCACGTTGGTGGCCGCGATCAGGCGCACGTCGATGGGGATGGCGCGCCGCGCGCCCAGGCGCACCACTTCGCGCTCCTGCAGCACGCGCAGCAGCTTGACCTGCATCGCCAGCGGCAAGTCGCCGATTTCATCGAGGAACAGGGTGCCGCCGCTGGCCGTCTCGAACCAGCCGGGCTTGCCCTGCTGCGCGCCCGTAAACGCGCCTTTTTCATAGCCAAACAGCTCGCTCTCGACGAGGGTTTCGGAAAACGCGCCGCAATTGATCGCCACGAAGGTCTGCTCGGCGCGCCCGCTCAAGCCATGCACGTGGCGCGCAATCAGTTCTTTTCCCGTCCCCGTTTCGCCCGTGATCAGCACCGTCGCCTCGCTGGGGGCGATGCGCTCGATCAGCTCGTGCAACTGGCGCGAACGGGGGTCGGCAAAGACAAAGGCCGTGGCGCGTACCAGCAAGCTCATTTGCTGCGGGTCGCGGAAGGCGACCAGCGCCTCGCTGTCGCCGTCATCGCCCGCGCCGCGGGCCAGGTGGGCGCTGCGCGCGAAATCGCTGCTGAAGTTGTGGGCTAAGAGTTCCATGGGCCGACTATACCGCGCTCCATCGCCGGGCGTGAACGAATGGTGCCGCGCTAGCTTATCCGGAATTTGCATATGCGAAGAGTCGGGAGTGAACGCTGTTTTGTCGCAAACGGCGCACTTTGGCTGGCGATGGCGTCATCCCTCCCCGACTTCAACACTGACCTTGCGGGATTTGATTCGTCGCTACTTCAAAACGGTCGCCCGGCTGTCCACCAACACATCGAGTGTAATCGTTCCCTGACTTACTGCGTTTAAAATCGGCCACTCTGCGAATACGTCAAGAATAAATTTCTTTGAAGCATCTTTGGCAAGTCCCTGAGCCACTTCAAAATGGGTAACATTACCAAACTTTGAAATAGTTTTTTTCCCTCGATCAGTTTCCTTTGAGTCTTTAGCCATCTCTCCATGCGTTTCATATGGAACAGCACATTTCTTTGGTGCCCCCCAACTCACGTATCCAGATTTTAGACCCACCTCTTGCCATTTTTGAATATTCTCTTCTGCCTGGTCTCCCCAGGTTTTGACAACCTTGAAGTCCGATAAAGCGCTGGCATGATCGATATTGATTTCGACATAATTCGTGTGAGCATAGAAGTCCTGAATTCCATGCAGTGCCTGTCCCAGGGACAGGAAGGCCAGATTCAGTTCCAGATTCACCAACAATGGTTTTTTTGCCATGAGAAGAACCGTGGCCGCTTCAGCGTGCTCGTCCAGTTCGGCTTTAAGTTGTGCAATATAAGCGATAGCTCCGGAAAAATCACAGTTGTCGAAGTGGGCTTTTGATGCAGTCTGATGAACGATATCTTGCATGTAAAGTGCAATTTGCATTTGGCGCACATACCTCCGGCTGCTCAGGCCATCCAGCAGTATTTTATGCTCGCTTATCTTGAAATCAGAATTGCATCTCTCACAAATAACGGATATGGATTCATCTTTTGCCGCAGGAATTTCTTGCTGGATTTTTTCCATATCGATATCCGCTGCCGAGGCTCCCATAGCCATGAGCGAGAAAATGATAGCAACCGACTGCCGGAGTCTGTTAGACATCGATAATCTCCAAATTTTGAAAGTGAAATTTCGGACACCCGCACCATGCTCTTTTCCGCTAACCGAATCGATCATCAACTTTCAACAACCAGGCAGGCGGCTTTACGCCATGTTTGTCATAGAATGTCTGCAACCTCAAACGCGTTTTCCCGCCTTGGGACAAGCCTGCGTAACGTACGGCGTTATCGCCAAAGAATTTATTCGAGAGCGTCGTCGCGGTTTCGTCTCTGAGAGATGGCAGTTCTTCAAGCTCTTTGAAAAGTTTCATAAAATCGCTCAAATAGCTTCCAATTGAGCTGGCTATCAGGCTCATTTCCCAGTCTGTGCCATATAAAAAGCGATTCGCCAACGATGCAGAACCCTTTTGGGCGGTAAGGTCATAGAGCTTTTGCAGATCGGCCTTGAGTTCAGCCTGGTCCGATATCACCTCGGTAAAGAATCCAGCATCGGCGTACGCGAATTCCCCAGGTCCGCTTGGATTCATTTCCTTTGCAAATGCTTCGGCAAGGGAGAATCCTGCACGCTGGTCCTTCACGATTGACGTGTCGCCAAAATGTCCGAAGTTGATACGCAGGCGTGGAAACTCCTTCAAGACGCACGCCCAGTATCTGGAACCGGCCAGATTCTTGAAAGCCATGCTGGGGCCGTTAGAAAGACCCGTGTGCGCCATGACAGGTACACCATGCTCTTCACAGTAGCCATAAAGCCGGCGCAAGGCGCCATCAAGCAACTTTCCCAAATCAGGGGTATTTTGTACCCACTCCGGCAACCAACAACGCTTCCAGAAATCGGGCTCCGCATCTTGAATATGCTGATTTCCCAGCGCGGCAAAGCCCATTGGTGGGTATAACTTGACGCCGATAAATCCATGTTCATCAAGCGCGCCCTGGACAAGAGCAAAAGAACTGGTAGCTGATTCCCCCTTGCCGAACGCCACTTCTCGCAACGGACAGAATGGCACGAATCCGTGCATTCTCCCTCCCGTCATAATGGACAACTGCTCCATGACCTTGACCTGCGTTTCGAGCGTCGTCCCTGTTGTTTTCCCCTTTGAGATCCACCACGAATAATCGACCATGCTGGGCATAAGGAGGTCCACCGTTCGAACCCCGGGAACATTAAATGTGCGCAGATATTGCTGAATATTTACATACCGGTATTGGAAATTTTGAAGGATGAATTTAATTACACCCATCACCGACCTGTCTCCACTCAGCATGTCCAATGGCTCTGGAGCGTCCTTGTCCAAATCGGGAATCGTGGCAGGAAGCTTGTCAATAATTTCCAGGGCCTCGACTTGCAAACGGGTCTGCATATCGGGAACAAGGAGCTTGCTTTGTTTTTCCACAATGAATGGCAGGTACAGGGGGGAGGTAGCGGCAGCGGTCTTCAAGGAAGCCGTACCGGCTGCATATGCGTTTCGTCGCAGCTGTGAAATGACCTCAATCTTGGCCTGCTCGGTTGTACAAGCAGCCAGTTGGGGGGACAACTCCCGGAGCGTCTGCAGTTCCACATTACCCGAAGGCGCCAATGACCACGCAAGGCCTTGTAGCAGCGCACCGACAGCCATTGCCGCAGGTCCCAGCGGGCTGGCCTCCCCAACCAGCACCTTTCCCACAAAGTCCATGACAGGGATATCCGTGCCATTGAAAATGTGGCAGTGGGCATCGATGGTCAAAGGTCCCGTCGGCAAGTTAATGTCAGGACTGTTTACGCAATCTATGGGACATGGCTTGAGCAAGCAACAGCCTGACAAGCCGACGGTTGTGCCAACCGCGAGAGCACCGATGCCTCGAAGGGCACGACGACGGGCGAAGTTCTCCGGAAAGTGGTCCATACAGCCCTTTCAGCAGTTCATTTCTTCGACTAGCGGGTACAGAAAAAATCGCGTGCTCGATGCAAGGGGGATGGTATATTGATAATTTCAACTTGGCAAGATTTATCGCACAGGCGCGGGCGCGGACTGTGCGACCAATGTTTGACTAACAACGCCTGACACAACCGTAATGAGCGAAAGAAAGACTCGGCGCCCGTGTCGGCTCGAGAAGCGCAACTGTACGGAGTACGGGGCCGCCGAGGCAGTAAAAATTACGATGCGCAGCAGGTTTTGATAGGCTGTCTACGCCTGCTCCGGGTCGAAATGCTTGCGCAAGCCTTGCCAGCAGGCGAAATAGTCGTTTTGCAGCAGGCCGCCGTCCAGCGCGAATGGCGTGGGCTTGAGGATGGTGCGCGTCTCGAACATGAAGGCCATGGTGTCGCCCACCTTCACGGGCGCGGACGTGTCGCTGTGCGACGCCTTCTCGAAGGTCTGCGCATCGGGGCCGTGGCCGGACATGCAGTTGTGCAGGCTGGCGCCGCCCGGCACGAAACCGGCCGCCTTGGCGTCGTACACGCCGTGGATCAGTCCCATGAATTCGCTGGCCACGTTGCGGTGGAACCACGGCGGGCGGAAGGTATGCTCGGCCGCCAGCCAGCGGGGTGGGAAGATGGCGAAGTCGATGGCGCCAAACAGGGGATTTTCGCTGGGCGCCTGCAGCACGAGGAAGATCGACGGGTCCGGGTGGTCGTAGCTGATCGAGCCGATGGTGTTGAAGCGGCGCAGGTCATATTTGTACGGCGCGTAATTGCCATGCCAGGCCACCACGTCCAGCGGAGAATGGTCCAGGGTCGTGCGCCACAAATGGCCGCCGAACTTGGCCAGCAGCTCGCATGCGCCGTCGATGTCTTCATACGCCGCGTGCGGCGTGAGGAAGTCGCGGCTGTTGGCCAGGCCGTTCGAACCGATGGGGCCCATGTCGGGCAGGCGGAAGGCCGTGCCGAAGTTTTCGCACACATAACCGCGCGCCTGGCCGTCCGGCAGGGTCACGCGGAAGCGCACGCCACGGGGGATGACGGCGATTTCCTGCGGTTCCAGCTCGATCAAGCCCAGTTCCGTGGCAATGGCCAGCCGGCCTTGCTGCGGCACGACCAGCAATTCGCCATCGGCCGAGTAGAAGAAGCGCTGCATGGAGCGGTTGGCTGCATACACGTGGATGGCGCAGCCGCTCATCGCTTCGGCGCTGCCGTTGCCGGCCATGGTCTGCCAGCCGTCGATGAAGTCCACCGCCGTGGCGCCGTCGGGCAGCGGCAGCGGGTCCCAGCGCAGCTGGTTCGGCGGCGTCGGCGGCATGGCGTGGAAGTCGCTGACGATGCGGGTGTTTTCCAGCAAGGTAAACGGCGGATGCTGGCTGGCAGGGCGGATGCGGTACAGCCACGAGCGCCGGTTCTGCGCGCGCGGCGCCGTGAAGGCCGTGCCCGACAATTGTTCCGCGTACAGGCCCAGAGGCGCCTGCTGCGGCGAATTCTGCCCCTGCGGCAAGGCGCCGGGCACGGCTTCCGTGGCAAATTCGTTGCCGAAGCCGCTTTGGTAGCCGGCGCCTATCATGCCGGCTCCGCCAAGCCGTCGGCCGCGTCGCGCAGCAAGCCCTGCACCACGTCGGCCTTGCCGATGGCGCCCATGGCCAGCAAGGCGAAACGGGCGAGGAACAGGGGCGAACGCTGTTCGCCCAGGCCTCCCATGGTGTGGCACAGCTCCGTGTACAAATTATCCAGTTCGATATCGGTCATATTGTCTCCTTGTTACTTTGATCGGGCGATGCCGGCCGCCGCCAGCGCTGCCGCCACCTGCCCCACCTGCACTTGCCGCCAGCGCCCCAGCACGTGGCCGTCCGGGCGCACGAGGTAAAACGTGCCAGGCTGCGCGTCGAACAGCGAGAATAGCTGCGCCGTGTGGTCCCAGGCGCACTCTTGCGCCCCGCCGCGGGAAATCGCCACGCTCGTCAGCGGCAAGGTGTCGCCCAGCGCCAGCAATTCAGCGGGAATGGCCCCGTCCTCGCTGAAGTACAGCCCCGTGAAATGGCCATCTGCGCGCTTGAGCAAATCGGTAATATACCCCGCTTTTTGCCCGCCGTCGTACGGCAGCGCCAGCGGGCATTCCGGCAAGACCGTGCCCGGAGCGGGGCCGGCGGCAAACGTGTCGGGGTCCGGCGCATTCAGGGCCGACTGCGCATACGCGATGGCGCTCGTCTGGCGCGGGTTGATCAGCGAGCGCACGTGCGCATGCCTGCCCGCCAGGCCCAGCACGGCCGTGCGCATCAAGTCAAAAGCGAAAGTGGGCGGCGCCATGAATTCCGTGCTCTTGGTGCCGTGGCGCAAGTTTTCACGGGCGGCGAACACGCGCTCGTCCGAATAGCTGTCCAGCAAGGCATGCGGCGCCTGGCCCTTGACCACGTAGGCCAGCTTCCAGGCCAGGTTGTCCGCATCGTCGATGCCGGAATTGGCCCCCCGCACGCCGAAGATGGGCACGAGGTGGGCCGCATCGCCCGCGAACAGCACGGGGCCATGCCGGTATTTTTCCAGGGTCAGCGCATTGGCCTTGTAGATGGTGATCCACACGGGATGCCACGGCGCCGTTTCGCCCATCATGGCCAGCAGGCTGTCCACGCGGGGCGCCACGTTTTCCAGCAGCACGGCCGCCTGCGCATCCTCGTCGTCGCGCAACTGGTAGTCGATGCGCCAGATATCGTCGGGCTGCTTGTGCACCAGCACGGTCGAACCGGGATTCGACGGCGGGTCGAAATACGCGAGGCGCTCCGTCGGGCGCTCGCTCTTCAGGTGGATATCGACGATCACATAACGCCCTTCATAGCTGGTGCCCTGCAATTTGAGGCCCAGCGCCTCGCGCACGGCGCTGCGCCCGCCGTCGGCCGCCACCAGCCAGTCCGCCTCGATTTTGTAGGATTCGTCGGGCGTCGCCACGGTGACGGTGACGCCGTCGGCGCGCTTGTCCACGCCAGTCACCCGCGTTTGCCAGCGGATATCGATCAATTCCGGCTGGCGTTCAGCCGCATCTAGCAGGAATTGTTCGATATGGTATTGCGCCAGGTTAACCATCGGCGGCAACTTCTGGTTCGCGTCTTGCGGCATCGTAAAGTGCAGCACTTCCTCGTCGCGGTAAAAACTGCGTCCGCCCGCCCACGGCAAGCCCTTGCTGATAAAACCGTCGAGCGCGCCCAGGCGTTCGATGATTTCCAGGCTGCGCCGCGAGATGCAGATGGCGCGGCTTCCCGTGCACACGCCGTCGTCCGCCTCGATCAGCACCGAGCGCACGCCGTGGCGGGCGAGGCCCAGGGCCGTGGCCAGGCCCACAGGGCCGCCGCCGACGATCAGGACCGGGACATGCTGCGTGGCGGCGCCGGCCGGTTTGCCGGGCGGATACACCTTCGGCACATGGGGATAAGGGTGAAACGTGTCGCTCATGATGGGTCCTCTTCGATCAAGTATGGTCTTTGCCGCCGCGCGCGATGGGCAGGGTCAGCACGATGGCCGCGCCCGCCACCAGCAGGACGCTGGCGTACAGCAAGCCGGTGGCAAAGCTGTGCGTGAGATCCTTCAGCCAGCCCACGACGACGGGATTCAGGGCCGAGCCGATATTGCCCGTGGCATTGATGACGGCGATGCCGATGGCGCGCGCGCCCAGGCTCAAGGCCCGGTCCGGCGTCGTCCAGAAGACGGACATGGCCGTATAAGCGCCCGTCGACGCCATGCACACGCCCAGCAGTTGCAGCACGGGGTTGGCCGAGTACGCCGTGCACAGCCAGCCGGCGGCCGACAGCAGCATGGGCCAGACGATGTGCCAGCGGCGTTCCTGCAGGCGGTCCGAGCGGCGGCCCCAGGCGATCATGCCGATCACGGTGCACACTTGCGGAATGGCTGCCAGCAAGCCGATTTGCGTGTTGCTGGCATTGCTATTGAAACTTTTCACGATCAGCGGCGTCCACACGGCCACCATCGCCAGGGTATTGACCAGGCAGAAATAGGCGATGCCGAATTTCAGCACGGTGGGCGACAGCATTTCCGCCAGCACCGAGGTTTTTTGCTGCGACGCAACAGGCTTCTGCTCGGCCGCCAGCATGCGCGCCAGCACTTGCTGCTCCAGCTTGCCCAGCCAGTTCGCCTTGGCGGGCGAGTCGTCCAGGTAGCCGTACACGGCCAGGCCCAGCAGCACGGACGGCATGCCTTCGAGCAAGAACAGCCATTGCCAACCCTTCAAGCCCCAGTGGCCATCGAGCCCCAGGATCAGGCCCGACAGGGCCGAGCCGATGGCGGCCGTGACGGGCATGGCGATCATGAACAGGGCATTCGCCCGCGCCCGGTAGGCGCTGGGAAACCAGTAGGTCAGGTACAGCAGCATGCCGGGCAGGAAGCCCGCCTCCGTCACGCCAACGAGGAAGCGCAGCGCATACAGGCTGGCCGGGCCGCTGGCGAACAGGGTCGCCGTCGAGGCCAGGCCCCAGGCGATCATCATGGAGCCTATCCATTGACGGGCGCCGATGCGGGCCAGCACGATGTTGCTGGGGATGCTGCAAGCGATGTAGGCGATGTAAAACAGGGTGGTGGCAAAACCGAACTGGGTGCCGGACAGGCCCAGGTCTTGCATCATGGTCAGGCCGGCGAAGCCGATATTGATGCGGTCCAGAAAGGAAAACACGAACAGCAGGAACAGAAAGCCCAGCAGATGGCGCGACACCTTGCGCATCACTTGCTGTTCCAGTTGCACGGTGGCCGCGTCGAGGACGGGCGTGGCGGGGGTGGCCGCGTGGGCGATGGTCATGCTGGTCTCCATAAGGT
This sequence comes from Janthinobacterium sp. SUN176, assembly GCF_030587335.1. NCBI lineage: Bacteria > Pseudomonadati > Pseudomonadota > Betaproteobacteria > Burkholderiales > Oxalobacteraceae > Janthinobacterium > Janthinobacterium sp. SUN176. The sequence goes on from NZ_JAPWIA010000001.1 coordinate 1,835,656, forward strand.
GTCGCTCTCCCCTTGCTATTGTTATTGGGTGAGAGCGGCCGGGTGATCCCGGCTTGCAACACAGTATGCAGACGCGCGCCGCGAACCTTGTCCCCATTTTGGGGACGTTACGCGGCTAAAACAGTCAAAAAGGCGAAGCCAGCCCTACGCCAAAAGGACTAAGGTGCTGGCGCCATGCACAGCGCAAACAGTTGCCGCTGGCTGGAAATGCCCAGGCGTTTATAGGCGCGCTTCTGGTAGGTGATGACGCTCGATGGCTGCACGCCCATGGTCTCGGCGATTTCCACGGCCGTGAGGCCTTCGAGCACGCAGCGCAGCACGTCCAGTTCGCGCTTGCTCAGGGCGGGGCAATGCTGGCGCAGCCTTGCCAGCATCAGCGGCGCGACGCCTTGCGTGGCCTGGCCCTTCAAGCTGTAGTGATGCTTGACGGCATGGGCAAACAGCGGTGACAGAGTTTCGATGCCCGCCACTTCGCCGGGCTGGAACTGACCCTGGCTGCTGTCGCGGTAGAAATTGACGGACAACCAGATATCGCCGGCCGGCTGCAGCAGCAGGGACAGGCGGTCCGACACATTCGGCTTCTGGTAGCAGACGGCGCGGTAGCCGGGATGGTCGATCTCGTCGCTGGCCTGCTGGTGCAGCACGATGGCGGGATCGATTTTCCGCCCCGGCGCCAGGGCGATCACGCGCTGGTTGCCATCGAGCGCATAGTAATGGCGGGCGTAGCTGTCGGCGATATCCTGCAAAAAGCGCCCGCCGCGCCGGTCGGCCACGGCGACGGTGCGGGGACGGTTGCCGAATTCATAGGCAAAGATCGTGCACTGGGCAATGGGCGCGACCGTGCTGACCGTCTTCAGGATGGCCCCGGCGACGGCGTTCACGTCCGCATGGCCGATGGCCGCCATCAGTTCCAGGGTACGCCCGAAGTCCAGCTGCCCTTCCGCCGGCGGCCGCTCGACGCGCCAGTAACGCATGCCCGGCTCCTTACTGCCCGCGTTGCGGCAAGACCCAGTCCGGCCGGATGTAATGGCAGGTGTAGCCGTGCGGCAAGCGCTGCAGATAATCCTGGTGCTCCGGTTCCGCTTCCCAGAACGGGCCGGCCGGCGCCACTTCCGTCACCACCTTGCCGGGCCACAGGCCGGAGGCGTCGACGTCGCGGATCGTGTCCTCGGCCACCCGTTTTTGCTCATCGCTCGTATAAAAGATGGCCGAGCGGTAGCTGGTGCCGCGGTCATTGCCCTGGCGGTTTTCCGTGCTGGGGTCGTGGATCTGGAAGAAAAATTCCAGTATCTTGCGGTAGCTGATGGTGTTCGGGTCGAAGATGATCTCGATCGCTTCCGCATGCGTGCCATGGTTGCGGTAGGTGGCGTTGGCCACGTCGCCGCCGCTGTAGCCCACGCGCGTGGCGATCACGCCCGGATAGCGGCGCAGCAAGTCTTGCACGCCCCAGAAGCAGCCGCCGGCCAGGATCGCGGTTTCCTTGTTTTGTGTCATGTTGATCATTCCTTGATCTGAGATACTGGGATTAATCGTTTATCTTACCCTGTCGCGCGATTTTCTTCAGCGGGCCAGCAAGCGCTTGAGCTGCGCCGCCTGATAGGCGCCGATGGCGTCGTTGAACAGGCAACGGATCAAGGGATCGTCGACGATGTCCGCTTCCATCAGTTCGGCGCGCGTGGCTTCGTCGAAGGGGCCATCGTTGATGCGCATGTACATCGACGTCAGCGATTCACCAAGCACCAGCGCCGCGTGGCATTTCACCAGCGGCACTTGCGTCGTCCAGCCCGGCGCCTCGCCCGTGTCCGGCACGAGGTCGATCAAGTCGCCATGCGTGCGGTAATGCAGGATGGTGGCCGCGCCGTCATGGCCGTACAGCGCCAGGCGCCACACGCGCGGGGCCTGAAAATAACTGTCGTCGGGCAGCTCCATGTCGCGGTAGCGTTCGAGCAAGCCGCGATGGCAGAAATCCAGCACCAGCGCCGTGTCGGCATCGTTCAAGGGCGCGAAACGCCGGGCGATGTCCGCCGTGGCGGGCGCAAGCGCCTCCGGGCGGTAGTCGAAATCCACGTCCTGCGGCCCCACGGGAATGACCCAGGGCAGCGGCGCGGCCGGCGCCATGCCGTGTGCATCGAGCAGCACGGCCGTCGATGGATCGAGGCGGAAGATGTGCGTCTCGGGCAGCGCGGCGCCCATTTCATCGGCAAAGCGGCGGTAGGTAATCGGGAACATCGCATGGTTGTACCAGGACCAGTCTTCCTGCACGAACTGGCAAGAGCTGGGCACGAGGTAACGGGGCGCCAGCGCGCGCAGCTGCGGCACCCAGTCGTCGGGAAGTTCCACCGGGCCCCGCGCCGCTTGCGACGGTGCGATGACGGCGATCTCGCGCATGGTCTGGAACGGCCACAGCACCATGTCCCAGGGCGCAAACGCGGCCAGCTGCGCCGATGTCTCGGGGCCGATCCAGGAATCGACGACGTTGAGCACATTCAAGCCCGCTGCGCGCACCTGGAACAGCGAGTCGACGTCGTCGTCCAGCGCGCGGCGCGGGATCACCTCGATGCTGCCCACTTGCACGGGCACGTCCACGTGCAGCTTCTCTACTTGCGTAAAACCGAGCGCGCGCAGCATCGCGAACAGTTCGTCGAAGACGCAGTACAGGTAGATGGGCGTGGCGCGGTCGAGCGCATCGAGGCTGTCGAGCGAGCAGTGGTCGTCGTGGAAGTGCGAGATGAAGACGGCATCCCAGCGCAGCCGGCGCACGGCGTCCAGGTCGAAGCGCACGGGCGGAAACGCGTGGCAGTTGCGGCTGAACGGGTTTTCGACGATGGGATCGAAGGCGATGGCCGTGCCTTCGCATTCGAAGACATAGCCGGCGTGCAGGATGCGGGAGATTTTCAGGGGCATAAGCAAATTCAGGTTGGGCAGCGCGCCATGATAGCTGAAAAGGCGGCCGCCCTGCCCCGTGTTTACTTAGTACGGATTATTCAGCACATCCATCGCGAAGTAAGTAAAAATCATGTCCGCGCCCGCGCGCTTGATGGCGCCCAGGGTTTCCTGCACCACGCGGCGCTCGTCGATGGCGCCCGCCTGGGCGGCGAACTTGATCATCGCGTATTCGCCGCTGACCTGGTAGGCGCCGATCGGCAAACGCGTCACTTCGCGCAGGTCGCGGATGATGTCCAGGTAGGCGCCGGCCGGTTTCACCATCAGCGCGTCGGCGCCTTCGGCTTCGTCGATCAGCGATTCGCGCACCGCTTCGCGGCGGTTCATCGGGTCCATCTGGTAGGTCTTGCGGTCGCCCTTCAGGGTGCTGCCGGCCGCGTCGCGGAACGGGCCATACAGGCCGGAGGCGAACTTGGTGGAATACGCCATCACGGGCGTGTCGTGGAAACCGGCCGCATCGAGCGCGCTGCGGATCGCCGCCACCTGGCCATCCATGGCCGCCGACGGGGCGATGATGTCGGCACCCGCCTGGGCCGCGATGACGGCCTGCTTGCCCAGGTTGAGCACCGTGCTGTCATTGTCGACCGTGTCGCCATGCAGGATGCCGCAATGGCCGTGGTCCGTGTATTCGCAGAAGCAGGTATCGGACATGACCACCATTTCCGGCACGGCGTCCTTGATGATGCGCGACATGCGCGCCACCAGGCCGTCCGGATTCAGGGTGTCCGTGCCGTGGCTGTCCTTGTGGTGCGAAATGCCGAAGGTCATGACGGAGCGCAGGCCGGCGCGCGCATAGCGCTCCACTTCCTGCGCCAGCTTCGCTTCAGGAATGCGGCGCACGCCGGGCATGGACTTGATGTCGATGAATTCGCTGCTGCCTTCGTCGACGAAGATCGGCAGGACCAGGTCGCGCGGATTGATCTCGGTTTCGCGGAACAGCTCGCGCAGTTGCGGGGTCGCGCGCAGGCGGCGCATGCGCGAAGTGGGGAATTGTGCTGGCATGGGATGACTGGCTTCAGGTTAACAACGCCGATCAGTATACGCCGATCACGCCGATTGCGCCGGGCTGCCCGGCAAAAAAGCCGCGCAGGTCAAGAAACCCCGCCCTGCGCCGTCATTGCGCGTGCAGCAGGGCCGCCACTTGCCAGCGCATGTCGGCCGCCAGCTGCACCAGCATGGCGCCGCGGCGGCGCGCATCGGCGCGCTTTTTCGACGGCACCAGCTCCAGGTCCGGCATCCGGCAAGGGCCGCAAGGCAGGCGGTAATTGCCGTCGCTGGTGGGCAGCGCATGCAGTTCCCGCCACGCCAGGTCGTAGTCGCAGGAGATATGCCGGCGCCGGCGCCAGTTCAGCGCGATGCGGTTGGCGTTGCTGACCAGGTCCAGGTGGCCGCAGCCGAAAAAGTCGCCCAGGTCGCGCAAGGCGGCCACCATCAGGTTTTTCGGCCGGCAGCCGTGCAGCGCCCGCGTGGCCTCCTTCACCGCCTGCGCGCCGGCGGGCGAGCGCAAGCCCTGCAAGGCGCCCAGCTGGATGACGGCGCCGCCAGGCTGGGGCCGGAACAGGAAACTGGCCAGGTACAGCGGCACGCCGTCGCGCGTCAGGCGCAGGCACAGCTCCCCTTCGCGGTGGCTGTCATGGACGGCCGTCAGCTGCAAGCGGTAGCTGGCGCCGTCCTTGCCTTCGATGGTGGCCAGCACCAGCGCGCGCCGCGCCGCGTACTCCACCAGCGGCCGCGCGCCCGCCTGCCACAGGAAACGGTAATGCCCGCATAGCAGGTCCACCCTCGCCGCGCAGCCCAGCTGGCGGCTGGCGTAGGGGCGATAGATCTTGTAGCGCAGGCTGGGATGGGCTTGCGCCAGCGCCGCCAGGCCCGGCGTCGCGGCGATGACCGCTTGCCAGCGCGCGCGCTGCAGGGGGAAGACGAGCGCGCCCAGCGCCGCCTTGATCCGGTGGCCATGCTGGCGCAGTGGCGCCGGTTGCGGCGCGGCGTTGTCGCCGGTGGCGGTAAATGTATGCATGAAACGGCTCTACTGAACGGGACGCGGCGACGGCCGCAGGCAGCCCGGCACGGGCCGCTGCGCGCACGCAGCCGCTCTACGCGGGGTAAAGCGGATGATAGGGGGAGGCGAAAATGAAGGGGGTTACAAGTTGGTAATGTGCGGATATGCCACGGGCACTGGCAAGCTAGCGCAGCAGCCGCAAGCGCAGGCGCAGGCCCGGCGCCGCATCCTCGATCTCCAGGCTGCCGCCGTGCAGGGCCGCGATGGCCGCCACGATGGACAGGCCCAGGCCATTGCCGGGCAAGTGGCGGCTCTTGTCGAGCCGGTAGAAGCGCTGCGTCAGCTTCGGCAATTCTTCCGTCGGCACGCCGGGGCCGTTGTCGCGCACCGCCAGCCAGCTGCCCCGTTCATCGCTGCCAGCCGACACTTCCACCGTGGCGCCCGGGCCCGCGTACTTGATGGCGTTGTCGACCAGGCTGGCCAGCGCGCTGCCCAGCAGATTGCGGTCGCCGCGCGCCGGCACGCCTTCGCCATACATCTGCACCAGCAGCACGCCCTGCTCGTCGGCCGTGGCTTCGTACATTTCCACGATATCGGCGCCGATCTGCTGCAAGTCGATGTCGTCGAAATTCTCCGGGCGCATGCCCGATTCGGCCGCCGCGATCTGCAGCAGCTTGTCGAACACGCGCGTCAGGTCGTCGATGTCGTCGATGGCCGCCTGCGCCGCACTCTCGTGGCCGGCCACGTCCTGATGCTGGCGCAAGGCGCCATCGAGCTTGTTGCGGATGCGCGCCAGCGGCGTGCGCAAGTCGTGCGCGATGGCGTTCGACACGTGGCGCACGCCTTCCATCAAATGTTCGATGCGGTCGAGCATGCGGTTGATGTCGCGGCTCAGCAAGCCGAATTCATCTTCGCTGGAGACGGGAATGCGCCGGCTCAGGTCGCCCGCCTCGATTTCCCCTGCCGTGCGGCGGATCTGGCCGATGCGCGCCTCGAGCTGGCGGCGGAACAGCCAAGCGCCTGCCACCACCAGCAGGATGGCCACCCCGCCGCCATAGGCCAGCGAGCGCAGCACCAGGGTGCGGATCGACTTGCCCTCTTCCATGTCGCGCCCGACGAACAGGCGCGCGCCGCCCTCCAGGTCGCGGATCAGCATGCGCGCGGGCACCCGGCGCCCTTCGCGCGTGACGTCGCGGTGCAGCAAACGGCCCACGGGGCTGCCCACGTCGGGCCAGGACGACAGATTGCCCGCCACGCGGCGGCCGTCGGCGCCCACCAGCAGGAAGATTTCCGTGTCGCTGTCGGTGCGGTCGGTCAGCAAATGGGCGATTTCCGCCGTCGTGCGGCTGGCGTCGTCCTGCTGGTACAGGGCGGCGAGGCGCTCCGAGAGCAGGGTCAGCTTGCGGTCCACGCTGCGATCGAGCACGCCGATGGTGCCGAAATAGAAGACGGCGCAGACGATGCTGATCGAGACGACCACCAGCACGCCATAGCCGAGCGCCAGGCGGGCCGCGATCGAGCGGTGCCAGTTACGCACTGTCGATCACGCCCAGGGTGTAGCCGACGCCGCGCACCGTGTGGATCAGCGGTGGCGAAAATTCCTTGTCCACCTTGGTGCGCAAGCGGCTCACCTGCACGTCGATGACGTTGGTCTGCGGGTCGAAATGGTAGTCCCACACGGCTTCGAGCAGCATGGCGCGCGTGACGGACTGGCCCTGGTGGCGCATCAGGTATTCGAGCAAACGGAATTCGCGCGGCTGCAGGGCGATTTGCCGGTTGGCGCGCGTCACGCGCATGGTGCGCATGTCGAGCACCAGGTCGGCCACCTGCAGCTGCGTCGATTCGGGCACGGGCGCGGCGCGCCGCAGCAGCGCCTCGATGCGCGCCAGCAGTTCGGCGATGGCGAACGGTTTCGACAAATAATCGTCGCCGCCGCTGCGCAGGCCGCGCACGCGCTCGTCGACGCTGGACAGGGCCGACAGCACCAGCACGGGCGTGTTGCGGCCCATGCCGCGCAGGCGCGCGACGATGGCCAGGCCGTCGATCTCGCCGGGCAGCAGGCGGTCGAGCACCAGCGCATCCCAGTCTTCGCCGCAGGCCAGGCGCATGCCGTCGATGCCATTGTCGCAGGCGGTGACGTCGTGGCCAGCCTCGCGCAGGCCGGCACAGATATAGCGGGAAGTTTCAGCTTCGTCTTCGATGACCAGGCAGCGCACGGGAATTCCTTGTAAAGAGCGGGACAGCAAACATGCGCAGCATACGCCAGGCGCGCGCCACTTGCCAGCCCCGCCGCGCGGCGTTCCCGGCTAGTTACATTTTCCGCGCAGCTTGGCGATCGCCACGAAGGGCAAGGCATACACGCCGCCGATGGCGAGCGGGCCGATGCCAGTGGGCTGACGCTTCAAGCCATCGGCGTGCAGGCAGTCGGGTACCTTCGCTTCGGCAAAGGCGGCGGCAAACTGCTCATATTTTCGGTCGGCGCGTATCGTCACCTGCTGCATGGCAGGCTGCGGCAGAGAGTCGCGCACCTGCGCCTCTTCCTCCAGCACGGCGCGCACGGCATCGCGTATCATCGTTTGCGTCAGTTGCGGTGCCGGCCCAGGACCCTGTACCGGCGCCGCTTCGGGTGCCTGCGCGCCCGCTGGCGCCGCACCGCACAGCCATATCAGAGTAACAAGCTTGCGTGCCATTTTCATCGTCATCATCCATGCATGCCAGGTTTGCAATATTTCTCATAATATAGCAGCATTCATGCGCGCCGCCGCGTGCGGCGAACGATGGCAGGGTCGGGTACAATACAGCCTCGACAATTTTTGGCCGCGCCCGCGCGCGCATGTGCGCAGGTTTATCGGCGCCTCCCGGCTTGCCGCGGCCTGCATAGCCACCACTGCCATTAACGAACAGCAGGCACGCCCGGCGCGCGCCACAGACAAATACAGCCATGAAACCGACCCACTCTCTCGCACTGGCGCTGGCCATCACCTGCGGCAGCGCCGCCGCCGCCGACACCAAGCAAAGCATGCTGTTCGATGAAATCCCCATCGGCAGCTGGAGCACTTCCGCCGAACTGGGCGCCATCACCACCTCGGGCAACACGGTCGGCACCTCCGTCACGGGCAAGATCGACGCGCGCCAGGAGCTCGATGACTGGAGCAACCAGTACATCTTCAGCGGCTACTTCAAGGAAGACGAAACGACGAACGACGACGGCGAGAAAGTGCGCGAACGCTCGGCGGAACGCTTTTCCGCCTCCGCCAAGGCCGCCTACAAGCTGATGGCCGACCATGAAAAACTGTTCGTGCTGGCCTCGCACGTGAACGACAAGTTCGGCGCCTACACCAAGTACTCGACCCTGGCCGTCGGTCATGGCTCGCGCTGGTACCAGTCGAGCGACAAAAGCGTCGACGTGGAAATCGGTCCCGGCTATTTCAGCGGCACCAACGACGCGGGCGAATCGGAGCACGGCCTGACGGTGCGCGGCGCGGCCGCCATGAAGTGGAAGATCAGCCAGTCGGCCATGTTTACGCAAACGATCAGCGTGGAACGGGGCACCTCGAACACCCACTCGATCGCCGAGACGGCGCTCAGCACGAAAATCAACGGCACCATGCAGATGAAGGCCGCCTTCAGCGCCCGCAACGACACGCGCGTACCGGACGACAAGAAGAACACGGATACGCAAACCTCGCTGACCCTGGTCTACTCGTTCTAGGCGCCGACCGGCCATGCTGATGCGGCGTCTGCGCGTATGCGCCCTCCTGTGCGCCGCGGCGCTCCTGAGCGGCTGCGCCGCCGTCACCGTCAGCGCGATCTCGCCGGCCGACTACCTGCAGCAGCGGCGCGGCGACATCCTCACCACGGGAAAATTGAGCGCCGCGGCCAGCGAGGTGCTGCGCATCATCGGCAGCGACATCGCCGCCTGCGAAGCCAATACGGGCAGCTGCCGCGCCGACCTGGCCCGCTCCGAGCTGCTCAGCGACGAGCAGCGCCTGGCCACCCTGTCCGAATTGTGGCTGGAAAGCGCGCTGGCGGAAGAAAAGCAAGGCGGCCACGCCAGCGCCGAACTGCTGGCCGCCTGGCTGGAATCGGCCCGCTACGCCTATGCCTACCTGTTCTACACGACGCGCACGCCGGGCCAGCGCGCCTTCGAAGAGCGCCAGACGCAGATCCGCGACTACTATAACTATGCCGTGCAAAAGGCCGTCGGCAACCTGTTCCGCCACCGCGGCGAATACCGCCCGGACGGCCATGTGATCCGCGTCGCCGGCTGGCAGATCGACAGCGAATTGTCGGCCCTGCGCCTGCCCGAGGACGGCACCTTGCCCGAAGAACTGCTGCCGGCCACCTCGCTGTCGTTTTCCGGCCTGCGCAATGTGTACCGGCGCGACGGCTTCGGCGCCGACCTGGTGGCCGTCATGCCCAAGCCCCAGGCGTCCAAAGGCGACTATGTGCCCTACCAGGAAACCCGCTTCCCCGTCGTCACGGCGCTGATCCGCTTCGACGGCAACAGCCTGCAGGAAGTGCTGGCGACGCAGCAGCTGCTGGTGATGCTGGTCGACCCGACGCGCAGCGAATCGACGCGCATGGCGGGCCAGGAATTGCCGGTGGCCGCCAATTTCACGGCCGGCTATGGCTTGTGGCTGGCCCGTTCCGGCTTCGGCGTGCAGGCGCTGCGCACCCTGTTCGGCCGCGCCGACGGCATTTCGCGCCCGCAGGTGCACCTGATGCAGCCCTACAACCCGAACAAGCGCACCATCGTCATGCTGCACGGCCTGGCCAGCAGCCCGGAAGCGTGGATCAACGTGGCGAATGAGCTGATGGGCGACGAACAGCTGCGCCGCCGCTACCAGATCTGGCAAGTGTACTACCCGAGCAATGCACCGCTGGCGGCCAACAACGCCGCCATCCGCCAGGCGCTTGCCGCCACCCTGGCGCAGTTCGACCCGGCTGGCAAGGCGGACGCCGCGAACGACATGGTCTTGATCGGCCACAGCATGGGCGGCGTGCTGGCGCGCCTGATGGTGTCCGACGCCAGCAACACCCTGCTCGACGCCATCACGGAAGAATACAATTTGAAGGGCAAGAAGGCGGAAAAAGTGCGCGCCGGCCTGGCGCCCTACCTGAATTTCACGGCCATGCCGCAGGTGAACCGCGCCATCTTCATCGCCGCGCCGCACCGCGGCACCTCGTTCGCCAACCACAAGGTGGCGCGCTGGATCGCCAACCTCGTCACCTTGCCGATCACCATGCTCGACCAGTTGTCCGACGCGGCCGGCAGCCTGGCGCAGCTCGACACGGGCAGCAGCGAACCGCTGCGCATCCCCAACAGCATCGATAACCTCAGCGACAAGGACCCGTTCGTGCGCCTGGTGGCCGACCTGCCCATCAGCCCGAAAGTGCGCTACTACTCCATCATGGGCAACGACACGCCGGACCTGCCGCTGGCCGAATCGAGCGACGGCGTGGTGCCCTATGCCAGCGCCCACCTCGACGGCGCGCAATCGGAAAAAGTCATCCCGTCCTGGCACAGCGTGCAGGAAAGCCCGCAGGCGATTTTGGAGATACGGCGGATTTTGCGGCTGCCGGACAGCCTGCCATAAGGCATCGCAGGTCGGATGCGCGGAGCAACGCCCTGCGCAATCCCACCTATCCGCCCTGCCTGCCTCCAGCCATTGCTCATCAACATCGCCACGGCGCCAATCCGGATGCAAGAAAGCAATGACCATGACCGCGCGGCCGCATATCCAGCTGCCTGATGCGGGAAAAGTGCGCTGCTCGCTTGATAAAGTTGCGAAACATGATAATCTTGTGAGTGAGATGTCAGCCGCATTTATCCGAGGAGTGAACATGACAGCACATCTGACTCACAGCACCCTGGCGCCCGACCTACAGGAATGGACAGATAGGGACTTGCGGGCAGTGGAACAATTCTCGCAGTTGGTGGGTGCGCAACTCGACATACTGGCGCACGGTCCCGAGCGCGAGCGCCTGATCGACCTGGCCACGCGCGCACTCCATGCGGCGCGCGCCTCGCTGGTCGCCACGCCGCCATCGATCCTGCTGCAACTTCCCGCATCCAAACTCAAGGTTTCAGAAGTCATTGGCCAGGGATGGGTGGAACTGTCGCAAGCGTCGCTGTATCGCGCCGTGGAAAGCCAGCGGTTTTATTGTGTGACGCCCAAGGGACGCAGTATCGGCAAGGAATTTCCAGCATGGCAATTTGTACAGCCCGTGCCGGAACTGATCGCGCCCGTGCTGGCCATCCTGGCCGGCCAGCCAAGCAGTGAAATCCATGCTTTCTGGATCAGCAGTGCAGACGAACTCAACGAACTTTCGCCAGCAGAGATGCTCGCAGGCAAATCGTTTGAAACGCGGCCCGCAGTGCATCCCAGCCAGCAGGCGCTGCTGGATCTGCCGGCCAGCGAGAGATTACGCAAGGTCATGGCATCGGCAAAGTGGCAGCATAGGGGGATGGCTGACATCATAGGCTAGTCCCGCATGACGTCTGAACTGCAAGAAACACCAATTCCGCCAGACATGGCCGCACGCCTGCCGGCATTGGCATCGCTGCACACTGAATTATTGAGCAATATCATCATCCTTCAGGCCGGCCAGGCCCTCGTGCGCGCGGCGTGGAACACGGCATCCATCTGGCCAGCGAAGGTTGAACGGACCTACCGCTTCGGTCCGCCCGCCGAGCTGGCCAATGCGCACGGCTTACCCTATCACTGGGTATATATTGCGGACGATGCCTACACGGCAGCCTGGGAAGCCCAGCTTTTCCGTAACGACGTCACGCGCCCGGGCACCTTTTACCTCGACCACAACGCGCAACAAGCGCTGATCGCGACGCTGTCATTCAGCGTGCCACTGCGGCTGCTCGACCTGACGGGTCTGGCCGCCAGCCGGCTGGGCATCTATGAGCAATTGCGCAGCCCCGATCACGGCTGGTGCCAATGGCTGGGCTGGCAGCTGGATCGGATCATTGCGCAGGAAGCCGGCGCGATTCACGGTTTCATGTATCCATCGCGCCGCCAGCCCGGCAAACTTGCGTATGCCATTTCATCGCGCCACATGAGCAAGCTGGGCAGCGACATGGCGTGCCAACACGTGCGATTCGGCGACACCGCGGCCTGCGCACGCCTGCTTGCCGACCGCCTGCGCGTGGACCCGCCCTGACCTGCCTCCCCTACGCCGGCTCGCGCCACTTGTCCTTGATTTCCAGCATGGCCGGCAGTTGCTCGATGAACAGCGCCAGCAGCTGCGGGTCGAAGTGCGTGCCGCTGTCGCGCTGCATGGTGGCGATGGCTTCGTCGACCGTCCAGGCGCGCTTGTACGGGCGTTCGCTGGTGAGGGCGTCGAAGACGTCGGCGATGGCGACGATGCGGCCTTCGTGGGGGATTTCCTCGCCTTTCAAGCCTTGCGGATAGCCGCTGCCATCCCATTTTTCGTGGTGCGTCAGGGCGATGGTGCGCGCCATTTTCAACAGGCCGCCCGCGTGCTCGCCGATGATGGCCGCGCCGATTTCCGCGTGGCTGCGCATGACTTTCCATTCGTCCGCATCGAGCTTGCCCGGTTTTTGCAGGATGGCGTCTGGGATGCCGATCTTGCCCACGTCGTGCATGGGCGCCGCGTTGAGCAAGTCTTCCGCCCTGCCCGCGCTGTAGCCGGCCGCCAGCGCCAGCTGGCGCGCGTAATAGCTCATGCGGATGACGTGCATGCCCGTCTCGTTGTCCTTGTACTCGGCCGCCTGGCCCAGGGTCTGGATCACCTGCAGGCGCGAGCGGCGCAATTCCTCGGCGTCCACCAGCGACAGATGCGTGCGCACGCGGGCGCGCACGATGGGCGGGCTGACGGGTTTCGTGATGTAGTCGACGGCGCCCGCGTCGAAGCCGTCCGCCTCGTCCTTCACGTCGCACAGGGCCGTCACAAAAATGACGGGGATGGACGCGGTGGCCGGCATGGCCTTCAGCTGGCGGCACACTTCATAGCCCGTCATGGCGGGCATCATGATGTCGAGCAGGATCAGTTCGACGGGGTTGTTCTGCGCCAGTTCCAGCGCCTTCTCGCCATCCTTCGCATACAGCAGGCGGTAATCGTCCTGCAAAATCTGGCGCAGCACCTGCAGATTCGTCGCTTCATCGTCGACCAGCAACAGGATCGGTTTGTCTTCGTGTAAGGTCATCGTTAGCCCAATATCAGGAAAGGTCGGCAGGCGTTGGCGCTTCCAGCCACGCCAGCAGCTGGCGCAGCACGCCCGCGGCACGCGCAAATTCAAAGTCGTCGATGGCGCTGGCCAGCGCCTGCAGGCGCGGCTGCTGGCCGTGCGGCGCCAGCATGGCGGAGATCTGCGCCATCAAGGCGTCGTCCAGCTGCCCGCCTTCCAGGCTGGCGATGGCTTGCCGCAGCAAGGCGCCAGCGGCGGCTGCATCGAGGGGCGCGCTGGCGGCCGGCGCCTGCATGGCCACGGCCGGCATGCCCGCCTCCTCCAGCTCGCCGGCCAGCGCCATGAAGGCGGCCGCCAGCTGCACCAGCAATTCCGTCACCGGCAACTGGCGCGCAATCGCTTGTTCGATGCGCCCCAGCAGGCTTTCGACCTGCACCAGGCACAGGTTGCCCGCCGCGCCTTTGATACGGTGCAGCAGGTGGCCGGCCACGCTGCTGCCGCCGCGTTCCAGTTCCGCCGCCAGCATGGCGGCGCAGTCGCCATTGGCCTGCACGAAGCGCGCGATGGCCCGCTGCAGGGCTTCGCGGCCGCCCCACAGGGCGATGCCGCGCTGCCAGTCCACCTGACCGGCAGCGGCGCGCGCCGCCGCGCCGGCCGCCGGCGGCGGCATGGCCACGGCGATATCGAGCAGGCGGGCGATTTCCGCCGTCAGCTTGTGCATTTCCAGCGGCTTCGAGGCGAAACCGTTCATGCCGGCCGTCTGCGCGGCGCGCCGGTCCTGTTCCAGCACGCTGGCCGTCAGGGCGATGATGGGCGTCGCCTTCAAGCCCTGCTCGCGCTCGTGCACGCGGATCAGGCGCGTCGCTTCCAGGCCATCCATGCGCGGCATCTGCACGTCCATCAGGACGATGTCGAAGCTGCCCTTGCCGAATTCGCGCACGGCGCTCTCGCCATCGCTGGCGGCGATCACCTGGTGGCCGGCCGCGCCCAGGCTGATCAGGAGCAGCTCCACGTTCTGCGGCACGTCGTCGGCCGCCAGGATGCGCAGCGGCGGCAAGGCCACCACGGGCTGCTCACTGCGGCGCGCCACGGCCTTGCCCGGCGCCAGCGGCAGCAGCACGTGGAACACGCTGCCCACGCCCAGGGTGCTTTCCACCGTGATGGTGCCTTTCATCAGCTCGACGAGCTGCAGCGAAATCGTCGTGCCCAGGCCCGTGCCGCCAAAGCGCCGGCTCATCGAGGAATCGGCCTGCGTGAACGGCGCGAAGATCTTGTCCAGGCGGTCGGCGGGAATGCCGATGCCCGTGTCGTGCACGGCGATATGCACTTGCTCGCCCTGCATGCCGACGGCCACGCGCACATGGCCCACTTCCGTGAACTTGACGGCGTTGCCGATCAAATTCGTCAGCACCTGCTGCACCCGGCGCGCGTCGCCCAGGAAGAATTGGCCCATGCCCGGGTCGATGTCGACATGCAGCACCAGGTCGCGCGCATGGGCCGTGATGCGCAGCGACGCGGCCACGTGGTCGACCAGGTCGGGCAGCGAAAAGTCCACCAGTTCCAGCTCGGTGGCGCCTTTTTCCAGCTTGGCCGTGTCGAGGATGTCGTTGAGCAGTTCAAGCAGGGAACGGGCCGACTGGCGCACCGTGCCCAAGTGGCGGCGCTGCAGGCTGTCCAGGGCGGTCCCCAGCAGCACTTCCGTAAAGCCGATGATGGCGTTCATCGGCGTGCGGATTTCATGGCTCATGTTGGCCAGGAAGCTGGTCTTCGATTCGGCGGCCAGCTCGGCGCGGTCTTTGGCCGCGCGCAGGTTTTCCTGCATGGCGCGCCGTTCGCTCACGTCGGTGGCCAGCTTGACCACCTTGAACGGCTTGCCGTCCGTATTGAAGATCGGGTTGTACGAAGCCTGTATCCACACTTCCCGGCCATCCTTGCCGATGCGCTTGTACTCGCCCGTGTTGAATTCACCCTGCGCCAGGTGCTGCCAGAACGCGATGTAATCGGGCGAGGTCACATAGCCGGGCTCGCAGAAGATGCTGTGGTGCAAGCCCAGCACGTCGTCGGGACGGTAGCCGACCAGGTCGAGGAAGTTCTCGTTGGCCGCCAGGATGCGCCCCTGCAGGTCGAATTCCGCGACGGCCGTCGCGCGCGAGATGGCCGTCACCTTGCCTTCGTACTCGGCGTTGCGCAATTCGCTTTCCGTGATGTCGAGGATGACGCCGTCGATCCAGCGCACCACGCCGTCGTTGTCGAGCACGGGGCCGCTGCTTTCGCGCACCCAGCGTTCGCGCCCGTCGCGGTGGATCAGGCGGTAGACGTTCTCGAAGTCGCGCTTTTCGCCGGCCGCCTGCACGCAGGTGTCGTTGACGCGCTGGCGGTCGTCCGGGTGCACGAGGTCGAACAGCCTGACGCGGCCCTCGACGAAATCCTGCGGCATCCAGCCCGTCAGGTTGAAGACGGCGTCGCTGATGAAGATCATCTTCCATTCGGGCGCAAAGCTGCAGTGGAAGGACACGCCGGGGATATTGCGGATCAGGGTGCGGTACTGGCGCTCGCTGTCCTTGAGCGCCTGCTCCATGCTGCGCGACGAGCGCATGTCCGTGACAAACGCCACGAACAGGGGCTGGCCCGGCGTGTCGATCTTGCCGATCGCCACACGCATGGGCAGCACGGCGCCATCCTTGTGGCAGCCATCGAGTTCGCGTCCGCTGTCGAGGATGCGCGAGGCGCCCGTTTCCAGGTAGTCGCGCAGATAGCCCTCGTATTCGGCCGCGTCGGACGGCTGCAGCAGCACGCTGGCGTCGCGCCCCACGATCTCCGCTTCGCGCCAGCCGAACAGGCTTTCCGCGGCGGGATTGAAGGAGCGCACCTTGCCCTGGCCATCGATGGTGATCAAGCCGTCGGCCGCCGTATCGACGATGGCGCGCAGGCGCGATTCGCTGGCGCTCGCATGGCGCAGCAGCTGGCGGTAGCGCAGCAAGCCGTTCGCGGCGGCGACAAACACCGTCAGGGTGACGGTGATCAGGGCCACGGCCAGGGCCACGAACGAAGCTTGCACCGTGATCGTGTTGTCGCCTGCCGTGGGAGTGCCGGAAAAGCGCGCCGCCAGCATGCCTGTGTAATGCATGCCGGAAATGGCCAAGCCCATGACGGCACTGCTGACCAGCAAGGACGCCAGGGGACTCATGCGCAAACGCATGGCGCTCAGGCCGAAGCGTATCCACAGCGCCAGCATGGCCATGACGACGGCCACCACCAGCGACAGGGCGAACAGCCAGGGCTGGTAATGCAGGGTCAGCGACGTCTGCATGGCGGCCATGCCGCTGTAATGCATGGAGCCGATGCCCACGCCGACGAGCACGCCGCCCACCACCAGCTGGCGCCAGTTGATGCTCGGGCGCGCCAGCATGTGCAGCGCCACCCACGAAGCGGCCACGCCGGGCAGCATGGAAAGCAGGGTCAGGCTGGGGTCGAAGGAGACGCGCGTGCAGATGTCGAAAGCCAGCATGCCGATGAAGTGCATCGACCAGATGCCGCCGCCGAGCGCGATGGCGCCCGTGATGATGGCCGTCTGGCGCTGGAAGCCGCGCTCGCTGCTGCGCGCCATGCCGGCGATCTGCAAGGCCATGAACGAGGCAAAGATGGCGATGCCGATGGAAAACAGCACCAGCCAGGCGTTGTGCGTGCCGTAGATGTACTGCATGGTATCGGTCGATACGGCAAAGATGGAACTAAACATACTGTCGTGGCATAAGGTGAGTGAAACGTGACGTCGCAAAACATGACGGCGCACCGCGCGCGCCGGCGCCACGCTTTTTACTAAAGCGGCAACACAGCGGAAATGACAACGGCAGCAGTCGACCAGGGCAAGGCTCGGTCATCACGCCCGCGCCTGCCGCGCGGGGGAAAGGTGCTTTTTACAGAGTGAAAAAGCGGAATGCGTACGAACTCTGGCGCGGATGGCTGGCCGCCAGCGTGACGATGATTTTTTAAAGAGCCATGAGTATAGTTGCTTTGCGAACATATTCATAGGACTTCAGCAATACTATAGCAAGAAAGACAATATTCTGAGGTCGCGATGCGACAGCACTCGCCCGTTCAGGCTGGCGGCCACAGCGCGCGTATGGCGGAAGAGGCCTGATAGGTCGCACCGGCGCGCTCGGTCACAGGGATACCGGCCAGTGTACAGCGGCGGCCCAGCTCGTCCTTGATCTGCCGCAACGACCAGCGCTGCGGCACGGGCAGATCCATGCCCACCACGCGGATCAGCGGGCAATCGTCGAGGGTCGTGTGCAGCAGCAGCTCCACGCGCGCCATCGGCGGTCCGCCGCGGTAGACATCCACCGCGCCCGCGTAAGTGACCACCTCCAGCGCGCGTATCTGCTGCGGCGTCAGCTGCAGCACCTTGTCATGGCCGGGCAAGCCCCGTGCCAGCCGGCGCAGCAACACGCCCGCATCATTGATCTCGACATGAAAAGACAGATCGGGGCCCGGCAGAAAAAGCACGCCGACGATCCAGGCGGTCAGCGCCGGCAGGCCCAGCAGCACCGCCTCGCCCGCATACGGCACGTCGCGCCAGACGGCTTGCACGATGAAGGCAAGGATCAGGACGCAGCCGCCCAGCAGCACGCTGCGCCACAGCACGGGGCGCATATTGGCCATCATCGCCGCATGGCAGCTGGCATCGTCGGCCGGCGCAAAGCGTATCCATTCGGCGCGCGCCGGCTTGCAAGACCGGGCGGGACTGCCGCTCAAGCGTTCTGCGTCAGCATGCCGCGGAACCACGCCAGTTGCTCGCGCGTCAGGTAATTGGCGCCATCGCCATGCAGCAGGACGATTTCGATCTCGGGAGGAATCGAGGCGAGCAGCTGCGCGCCCGTGACGGGAATCTTGGGGAAATTGATGCCGGCCAGGAAGGCGGGATCTTCCGCCACCGTCACGCAGCGGCGCTCGGGATTCGGCGACGGCACGAGGAACAGGTCGATCTGCTCGCTTTGCCCGCCGATGACGACGTGCAATTGCGCGGCCAGCAGTTCGGGCAGGATCAGCTCGATGTTATTCTCGGCGCGCGATTGCTGGAAAGCGCTTTTCAGGGGCGTGAGGAGAGGAATGGCGGTCATGGCAAAGTGGAAAGATAAAGACGGCGGCAGTGTAGCAGAGGCGCCCGGACGGGCGCGCTCCGCTGGCGCAACGGCTACATCTTGTAGTTCAGCGAGACAAGTACGCTGCGCGGCGCGCCGTAGCGCGCCAGCCCGCCGGACCAGGAATAGCCGAGCGCCTGGTAGTAGCGGCGGTCGAGCACGTTGTCGATGTTCGCGCGCAGCTGCAGCTGTTCGCTGATCCGATAGCCGGCCGTCAGCCCGACGATGGCGTAACCGCCCTGCTGCGTCAGGTAAGCCTTGTCGCGGCGGTCGATCTTGTCCTGCGCATACACGGAGGCGCCCAGGTTCCAGCGCGCCAGGCTGCCGCTCAGCTGCACGTTCGTGTACAGCTTGAACAACTGCTTCGGCTCGTCCGTGGCGATGCGCTGGCCGATATTCGCGGCCACGCTGTCCTTCGTGTACTTGGCCAGCACATGGGTGTAACCACCCGAGACCTGCCAGCCCGGCAATGGCGAGCCCGACAATTGCAGATCGACGCCTTCGCTCTGCACCTGCCCGGCCGCGCGGGCGCAATAGATGGGGCCGCCCGTGGGGCAATTGACTTCATCGGTCATGGCGCGGTTGTTTTGCTTGATGCGGAACAAGGCGCCGCTGGCGTTGAGCCTGCCGCCGAAATATTCGCCCTTGACGCCCACTTCCAGGTTGGTGCCGCTCAAGGGCGGCAAGCCATTGCCTTTGACATCGAGCACGCTTTGCGGCTGGAAGATCTGCGTGCCGCTCGCATACACGGAGTGATGCGGGTCCAGGTCGTAGACGAGGCCCGCGTACGGGGTGAATTTCGCGTTTTCCGTCAGGTCGCGGCGCCACGTCGGATTGGCGGCATACCAGCCCGTGACATCCTGCGCATACCAGCCGAAGCGCCCGCCCAGCACCAGGCGCAGCGGATCAGCCAGGCTGAAGTTGCCGGCCGCATACAGCCCCTTCTCGTCCGTCTTGCGGCCCCAGTTGTAGGGCTCGAACGGCGCGCCGTTCATGCGGTAGGCGCGGGGATTCCAGTGGCGGATGTCGAACACGCGCGTCTGCGCGCCTTCCCAGCTCTGACCCGCGTCCGAATCGTCGTGGCGGTAGCTGGCGCCGACGATGACGTCATGCTGGCGGCCGAACCAGGTGACAGGGCCGCTCAAGCGCCAGTCCGCCACCACTTGCTGCGTGTTGTACTTCCAGCCCGTTTCCGACTGTTCCAGCAAAAACGTTTCGCCAGCGACGCGGCCGTTGGTGGTATTGCGCGTGCTCGACGAGGCGTCGATATGCGTGATGGCGAAGCGGCTGCGCCAGCCCTGCGCCAGCTTCGTTTCCAGGTCGGCGAAGACGACGTTGTTGTCGCGCTTCTGGAACGAGTCGGCATTATTCAGGAAAGTCGAGCGGGGCAAGTCCATGTGGCGGCCGTCGGGCAAGGTCGGCAAGCCGACGAACACGCCGTCGGTGCGGCTGTGCTGGCGCGAAAAGCCGATGCCGGCCGTGGTCGACGGCGTCAGGTCCGCCTCGACGATCGCATACACGGTGCTGTTCTTGTTGTTGACCACGTCGACGAAGCTGTCGCTGTCGCGCAGACTGGCCGCCACGCGCCCGCGCACGCTGCCCGACGCGTTCAGGGCATTGCTGGCGTCCACCGTCAATTGCCGGTCCTTCCAGCTGCCCAGGTGAATGGATGCGTCCAGCAAGGGCGTGGCCGTGGGGCGCTTGCGTATCATGTTGATGCTGCCCGACGGCGCGCCCGCCCCTTCCATCAGGCCCGTGGCGCCGCGCACCACTTCCACGCGGTCGTACATCAGCATGTCGGCGGAGACGTTGCGCTCATTGAAGCCCGTCACGTCCAGCGGCAAGCCATCGACATTGATGTGGCTCAAGGCGAAGCCGCGCGCGAAATACGTGGTTTCCTGGTCGGACACGCCCTGCGTCTTGCCGTACAGGCCGGGCGTGGCGCGCGCCACGTCCTGCAGGGTGGTCAGATCGAAATCTTCCATTTGCTGGCGCGAAATGACGCTGACCGTTTGCGGCGTGTGGCGCTGCGACAGGTTCAAGCCCGTCGCCGTCGACAGATTGCGCGAGGTATACAAGCCCGTGCCTTCCGTGGCGCGGTCCGCCTCCGCGCTGACGACGACGGCAGGCATGCTGGCCAGGCCGCCATCGGCCATATTGGTATTGATCTTGCGCAACAGATAATTGCCGTTGCCACCGTCCGTCACCTCCAGGCCGCTGCCTTGCAGCAATTGTTGCAGGCCGGCGGCAACGCCATGGCGGCCCTGCAAGCCTGGCGTGGCCAGGCCGTCGAGCGCCACGCCCTGGGTGGACAGGTTCACGCCGGCGGCGATGGCGAACGATGCCAATGCGCTGCGCAGGCTGCCGGCGGGAATGCTGTAGTCGCGCACGCTTGCGGACGGGCTGGCTTCAGCGGCCAGCGCTGTCTGCGGCAAGCCGGCGCCAGCCGCGCCCACGGCCAGCAGCAAGACCAGCGCGGCGCGCACGGCGCCCGTGGTGGGATGGAGCGCGAGTGGCGTCCACGGGGAAAATAAGCGGTGCTGCACAGCCATGTAAAACCCTTTCGATGGTTCGGATTGTTCGTTCTCTACCTTGTATGACGAAGCAATCTCAAAAAAGGGACAGGCAAGCGGCAAGTAATTTCTTCAGGCTGCCTCGACACTGATCCAGTAGCGCGTGCGGCGCGCCAGCCGGATCGGCAAGGAACGTTGCAGCAAGAGCAGGATGTTGTCCGGGTCGTTTAACTGGAAAATGCCGTCCACGGGCAAGGCCGCCAGCGCCGGATCGCAGCGCAGCACGCCATAGCGATAGCGCGCCACCTGTTCCAGCACCTCCCCTAGCGGCATGCGTTCGGCGATCAGCACGCCCCGCAGCCAGGCGTCCGCATGGGGTGACGACGGCGTCAAGGCGGACACGGCCACGTCGTCGAAACTGCCCTGCCGGCCCGCATCGATCGTGCGCAAGCCGTCGGGCGCCTGCGATGGCTCGATCTCGACGGCGCCCTCGCTGACGCCCACCTCGGTGCGCGGCGCCAGCACGCTGCCAAGGTGGCGCACGCTGAAATGCGTGCCCAGCGCGCGCACGGTGCCATTGCTGCTGCGCACGAGGAACGGTCGCGCCGGCACGGCCGCATCGTGTGCCGTGGCAACGTGGATTTCGCCCGCATGCAAGACCACCAGCCGCGCCGCATCGTCAAAACGCACGTCGATGGCCGTATCCGTATTGAGCACCAGTTGCGTGCCGTCGGGTAATGCCATATGCCGGATTTCACCGCGCGCCGTGCGGATCGCGGCGCGCCACGCTTGCCAGGGCGCCGACTGGCTGGCCAGCCACAACACGGGTGCGGCCGCGATCAGCCCGGCCAGGCCGTAGAGCACGGCACGCCGCCGCGGCGATTGCGGCGCCGCATCCGCCGCCTGGCGCAGCGCGGGCGGCACGCCGGCCAGGGTGCTGCACACCAGCTCGGCCCGCTGCCAGGCCGCTTCATGTGCGGGATCGCTGGCGCGCCAGGCCCGGAACGCCTGCTGCTCGCTTGGACTTAAGGCGCCCGCATGCAGGCGCACCAGCCATTGCGCCGCCGCCCGCGCGGCGCGGGGATCGATGGCCGCCGTGCTGGCGGTGCTCACAGGATCAGCAGGATGCAGCGCTCGAACGCCTGCACCATGTAGCGCTTGATGCTGCGCTCGCTCACGGCCAGGCGCCGGGCGATTTCCCCGTAGCCGAGGCCGTCGACATGGGCCAGCAGGAAGGCATTGCGCACCAGCGGCGGCAAGCCGTCGAGCATGGCATCGATGCGCTGCAGGGCTTCGCGCACGAGCAACCGCTCCTCGGGCGACTGCATCAGCAGATCGGGCTGCTGCGCCAGGGTTTCCAGCCACGCCTGCTCCAGCGACAGGCGCCGGTAATGGTCGATCAGCAGGCGCTGCGCCACGGTGGTCAAATAGGCGCGCGGCTCGCGCATGGTCTGCCGGCCTTCCGGCGGCGCCGTCAGCAGGCGCACGAAGGTATCCTGCGCCAGGTCGGCCGCATGGTCGGCGCACTGCAGCTTGGCGCGCAGCCAGCGCATCAGCCAGCCGTGGTGATTGCTGTAAATGACTGCGATCGATTCGCCGGATTGCGCAATGTTCACTAGGGACTCCGATGCGCTCAAGGCAAGGCGCGGCCAGGACGATGGCCGGCAGCAAGGCAAGCGACTCAATTGATAATAATTCTCATTATCACAAATCATTGCCCGCGGCGTCAATGCCGGCGCCCGTCCCGTCCGGCAAACTGTTGTTTCAGCGCGGCGGCTGGCCGCTCAGCGCGTATCGCTTGCCGTGGCGATCGGTTACGCTGGATGGGGTTTCCCGGACTTGGCCGCCAGCACGAAGGGAATGGCAAACGGCCCCAGAAATACCACCAGGATGGCCCTGACGGCAGTTGTTTTCAAGGAACGGCGTTTGGCGATGAAGAGACAAGCGAAGGCCGACAGGGACCAGATCAGGGCCGGCAGGTAGGTAGTCATCATGAACTCCGGAAGCGCCTTGGAAGGCAGGAAACCATGCTGACACGGAAATGTGGCCATCGCAATGGCAAATCAGGCATCTGCCATTGCGATGGGCGGCCAGGCACCCCGCTTTCAGTCATTCTTAAGACTGCAGGCGGCGGCCGGCCGGCGATGCGGTCAGTGCTGGCCGATCTTCATGATCTTCAGCGCATTCGTGCCGCCGACCTTGCCCATCGGCTCGCCCCAGGTCAGCACGACGGTATCGCCCTTGGCCACGACTTTATGTTCCACCAGCAAATCTTCCGCCTGTTGCAAGACCTTGTCGCGGTCCGTGCCCGACGTCAATTCCAGGGTGCTGACGTTGCGGTACAGGGCCAGCTTGCGGCGCGTGCCCACGCTCGGGGTCAGCGCGACGATGGGGATGTCGATGTTGCAACGACTCATCCACAGCGCCGTGGAACCCGATTCCGTCAGGGTGGCGATGGCTTTTACGCGCAGATGATGGGCCGTAAACAGGGCGCCGTAGGCGATCGACTGGTCGATGCGCGAGAACGTGGCATTGAGGAAATCGGCATCCAGCTTGCAGGTATCCCACTTTTCCGCGTCCAGGCAGATGGCGGCCATCGCTTCCACCGTTTCGATCGGATAGCGGCCCGAGGCCGTTTCCGCCGACGTCATGACGGCATCCGTGCCGTCCAGCACGGCATTGGCCACGTCGGACACTTCCGCGCGGGTCGGCACGGCGTTGACGATCATCGATTCCATCATCTGCGTGGCCGTGATCGCCAGCTTGTTCGACGCGCGCGCCATCTTGATCATGCGCTTTTGCAGGGCCGGCACGGCCGCATTGCCCACCTCGACCGCCAGGTCGCCGCGGGCCACCATGATGCCGTCGGACGCGTCGAGAATTTCTTGCAGCGCAGGAATAGCTTCCGCGCGCTCGATCTTGGCGATCATCATCGGCTTGTGGTCCCACGCTTCGCCGGCGATATTGGCCAGCTGGCGCGCCATGACCATGTCGGTGGCGTTTTTCGGGAAGGACACGGCCACGTAATCGGCCTGGAAACTCATCGCCGTCTTGACATCTTCCATGTCTTTCGCCGTCAGGGCCGGTGCCGACAAGCCGCCGCCCTGGCGGTTGATGCCCTTGTTGTTCGACAATTCGCCGCCGATTTTCACCGTCGTGTGGATTTCGCTGCCGACGACCTTGTCCACCGTCAAGACGATGAGGCCATCGTTGAGCAACAATACGTCAGCGGCGCGCAAGTCGCGCGGCAATTCCTTGTAGTCGAGGCCGCAGCGCTCGATGTTGCCCAATTCGCCGTTTTCGCCCCATTTCGCGTCGAGGATGAACTTGGCGCCGTTTTCCAGGAGGATCTTGCCTTCTTCAAACTTGCCAACGCGAATCTTCGGGCCTTGCAAGTCGGCCATGATGGCCACTTCGCGGCCGCACAGGGCTGCCGCTTCGCGCACCATGCGGGCGCGGTCGATATGGTCTTGCGCCTTGCCATGCGAAAAGTTCAGGCGCACGACGTCGACGCCGGCCTTGAACATGCGGACCAGGGTATCGATATCGTTCGAAGCGGGGCCGATGGTGGAAACGATCTTGGTGGCGCGTTGCTGTACTTGCATGGTCATGGTGTGCTGCTTTCTATAAAGTTCGTGCTGCTACAAGGGCCGGCCTTGTGGGCCGGCCGTCCTGGTGCGCTGGATCAGCGGTACTACGTTCTTACTTGGCCGCCATCAGGGCGACCGTGGTGTCCAACATGCGGTTCGAGAAGCCCCACTCGTTGTCGTACCACGACGACACTTTCACGAGGCGGCCCGAAACCTTGGTCAGGGTCGAATCGAAGTTCGACGAGGCCGGGTTATGGTTGAAATCGATGGAAACGAGCGGTTCCGTCTGGTACGTCAAAATACCCTTCAAGGCGCCTTCCGACGCCGTTTTCAGCAAGGCGTTGACTTCCTCGACGGTCGTATCGCGCTTGGCGATGAAGGACAGGTCGACCAGCGAGACGTTGATCGTCGGCACGCGCACGGCAAAGCCGTCGAGCTTGCCATTCAGTTCCGGCAAGACGAGGCCGACAGCGGCCGCCGCGCCCGTCTTGGTGGGGATCATCGAATGCGTGGCTGAACGGGCGCGGCGCAAGTCTTCATGCATCACGTCGGACAGCACCTGGTCATTCGTGTAGGCGTGCACGGTGGTCATCAGGCCCGATTCGATGCCGATGGCGTCGTTGAGCGGTTTCACCAAGGGCGCGAGGCAGTTCGTCGTGCACGAAGCATTCGAAATGACCGTATCCGAGGCTTTCAAGACGTGCTGGTTGACGCCGAACACGATGGTGGCGTCCACGTCCTTGCCGCCCGGCGCGGAAATGATGACTTTCTTTGCGCCACCCTTCAAGTGGGCCGACGCTTTTTCCTTGGTGGTGAAGAAACCCGTGCATTCGAGCACCACGTCGACACCGAGTTCGCCCCAGGGGATCAGGGCCGGGTCGCGCTGCGCGAAGACGCGGATGCGGTCGCCATTGACGAGCATATTGTCGCCGTCGATGGTGACGACGCCGGGAAACTTGCCGTGCACCGTGTCGTAGCGCGTCAAATGCGCATTCGACTTGGCGTCGCCCAGGTCGTTGATGGCGACGATTTCGATATCCTGCTGCTTGCCGCCTTCATAAAACGCGCGCAAGACATTGCGGCCGATGCGGCCATAGCCATTGATGGCAACTTTGATGGTCATGCTGTCTCCTTGATATTGTTTGAATGACTTACTTAACCACTATTTCTCAGTCCCGCCGCGATGCCATTGATCGACAAATGGATGCCCGTGCGCGCCGCTGCGTCCTGCTTGCCCTCGCGGAAGCGTTTCAGCAATTCCACCTGCACGTGGTTGAGCGGATCGATGTACGGGAAACGGTTGCGTATCGAGCGCTGCATCAGCGGATTGGCTTGCTGCAACTCTTCCTGGCCCGTGATCAGTTTCAGGGCGTCCAGGGTGGCCGCGTATTCGGCGCGGATGCGCGTGAAGATGGCGTCGCGCAAGGCCTTGTCCTTGACCAGTTCCGCATACTTGCCGGCGATGGCGATATCGCTCTTGGCCAGCACCATGTCCATGTTCGACAGCAGGGACGTGAAGAAAGGCCAATCCGTGTACATGCCGCGCAGCACGTCCGCCCCGTCGGCCGGGTGGGCGGCCAGGTAGGCTTGCACGGCGGAACCGAAACCGAACCAGCCCGGCAGCATCAAACGGCATTGCGCCCAGCTCAAGACCCAGGGAATGGCGCGCAAATCCTCGATGGACGTGGATTTCTTGCGCGAGGCGGGACGGCTGCCGATATTCAGCGCGGCAATTTCCGCGATCACCGTCGATTCCCAGAAATACTGCTCGAAACCCTCCGTGCCATACACGAGGTCGCGGTAGGCGTTCAGGGCCGTGCCGGACAGCTCTTCCATGGCAGCCAGGTGGCCCGCGCCGGCCGAGGCTTTCGGCTGCAATTGCGCCTGCGGCAGAAGGGTCGACTGGATGGTGGCGGCCACCAGCACTTCCAGGTTGCGGCGCCCTACTTCCGGGTTCGCATACTTGGCCGTAATGACTTCGCCCTGCTCCGTCAATCGGATCTGTCCCTGCACGGCGCCGGCCGGCTGGGCCAGGATGGCTTCGTAGCTGGGTCCGCCGCCGCGTCCCACGGAACCGCCGCGGCCGTGGAACAATCGCAGCTTGATTTGATACTGTTTGAAGACCGTCACCAGCTCGATCTCGGCCTTGTAAAGTTCCCAGCCGGACGTCAAAAAGCCGCCGTCCTTGTTGCTGTCCGAGTAGCCGAGCATGACTTCCTGCTGGTCCGCGCGCGATGCCAGCAAGCCACGGTAGAACGGCAAGCCGAAGGCGCGCGCCATGATGGCGGGACCGGCGCGCAAGTCGGCTATGGTTTCGAACAGGGGGATGATGTTGACGTCCACTTCGCGGCTGTCCTGGCGCAGCAAGCCCACTTCCTTGAGCAGCAAGGCCACTTCCAGCAAGTCCGAGACGCTGGCCGCCTTGGAAATGATGCAGTTCGGCACCGATTCCTTGCCATATTTGACATGGGCCTCGCGCACGGCGCGGAAGATGTCGAGTTCGGACGTCGTTTCCTCCGAGTACTGCGCATACGGCGACGTCAGCAGGCGTGGCGACTCCAGTTCGGCCAACAGCAAGCTGATGCGTTGCTCTTCATCGAGATCCAGGTAGACGAGGCCAGGCTGGGCGCCCGCGAACAGTTCGCCCACGACGCGCTCGTGCACGTCGGAATTCTGGCGCAAATCGAGCGGCGCCAGCGAAAAGCCGAACACCTTGACGGCGCGGCGCAGCTGGCGCAGCCGGCCACGCGCCAGCGCACGCAAGCCATTGCTGACCAGCGAATGCTGGACCACGTCCAGGTCGGCCAGCAGCTCAGATGCCGCGGCGTATGGCTGCACGCCGTCGGCCTGCTTGCCGGCATTGTCACCCTTCTTGGACAGCACGACCCGCGTGGCATCCAGGCGCGCATGGATGCCGTGCAAGGCGCGGCGGTACGGCTCGTCGACGCGGTGCGGCGAGGCGTCGGCCGAGCGTTCCGCCAGCGCGCGCAGCGGCTCGCTGCAGGCATTGAGTATTTGCGCCAGCGACAGTTGCGAAGCGAGCTTGCGCAATTCGCCCAGGTAAAAATCGAGTACCTTGTCGGCCTGCGTCTGCAAGGTGCTGCGCAGGATGTCGGCCGTGACGAACGGATTGCCGTCGCGGTCGCCGCCTATCCAGCTGCCGACCTTCATGAAATTGGGCAATTCCGCATCTTCCCAGCGGGCATCGCGCTGGGCCAGCATGGTTTCCAGCGAGGAATACAATTTCGGCAATTCGCGCAAGATCGTGTGGTCGTAGAACGACAGGCCATTGGCCACTTCATCCATGACGGACAGCTTGCTCGTGCGCAACAGACGCGTCTGCCACAGGGTGACGATGCCGCGGCCCAGCGCTTCTTCGTTCTGTTCCGCTTCTTCCGGCGTCATTTGCACGCGGTCGCGCTCGCTCAACAGGCGCGCGATAGCCATCTGGCAATTCTGGATGCTCTTGCGCTGCACTTCCGTCGGATGCGCCGTGAAGACGGGGCTGACGAACGCATCGTCGAAGAACGTTTCCAGCGCATCGGCCTTGCCCGCGTCAAACACATTGCCGACGGCATGGCTGAGGCTACCCTGGCGCGGCGGCGAGCCGGCGATCAGATGGGCGCGCGTGCGGCGGATGTGATGTTGATCTTCCGCAATATTGGCCAGCAGCGAGAAATAGCTGAAAGCGCGCGTCAATTGCGTGGTTTCTTCCTGCGACAGCGCTTGCAGCGCGTCCGACAGCTGCGCGCGCGCCGCTTCATCATTGTCGCGGCGGAAACGGATGGCCAGCTGGCGCACATGTTCGATGCGTTCGAAGGCGGGGTCGCCCAGGTGGTTGCGGATGGCGTCGCCCAGCAGACGGCCCAGCTGGCGGATATCGCTGCTCAGCAGCTCGTCTTTCACTTCATTCATTTGCATGGTATTCATTTCCTGGGGCGGCCACGGCGGCACCGCACAGATTGCGTAGTACGCGCTTCCCGGCCCGGGAAACGCCCATCGTCGAATTTGTAGTAAATTTACCTTATTGCTTCACCATCCTCTTGATTTCCATCAATAAAAATCATATCCAAAGGGCCGACAAGGGCTTACGAGCTGTTTGCCATGGCAACAATATGAAAATTTACTACGCATTTAAGCGAAAGGCAATCAACTTTTGTCTTTCGAGGCTGAAAAGTGACGGCGCAACACACATGGCCGGCGCTCTCCTGTATGCTGGCGGCTGAAACAAGGATGTAATCCACATCTTATGAACGATATCCCATGCGACTGACTGCCTACACTGACTACACCCTGCGCACCCTGATGTACCTGGGCGTGCACCGCGACCGGCTCGTGACCATCCAGGACATTGCCGACCTGCATTCCATCTCGAAAAATCATTTGATGAAGGTGGTGCACCAGCTGGGCCTGTCGGGCATCGTGGAAACGGTGCGTGGGAGAAATGGCGGCCTGCGCCTGGCGCGCGACCCGGCCGAGATCAATATCGGCACCGTCGTGCGCGAAACGGAAAACGATTTTTTCATGGCGGAATGTTTCAACAAGGAAAATAATACCTGTCCGCTCACGCCCGATTGCCTGCTGAAGGCCAAGCTGGACCAGGCCACGGCCGCCTTCCTGGCCGTGCTCGACACGGTGACGCTGGCATCGATACTCGACGCGACGCCGGGCGCGCCGGCGCTGGCGGCGGGCGTCATCCCCCTGCGCGTGGCAAAGTAAGCGCGCCAGAAACGACAATGCCCGGCGAACCGGGCATTGTTTCCTTCAGCAACTCCTATTTACATCAATGCGCGCTGGCGCCTGCCGCGCCGATACCCGTTTCCGAACGCATTTGCTGCGCTTCGTAACCGGCGCGGTCGATGCGCGCGCGCGGGCTCTTGTCGAGCACCGAGAACAGCCAGATGCCGACGAAGCCGGCCGTCATCGAGAACAGCGCCGGCGAGGCATACGGGAACAGCGCTTCGCCATGACCCAGCACGTCGACCCACACGGACTTCGACACCACCGTCAGCGCGACGGCCGTGATCAAGCCCAGGAAGCCGCCGATGGTGGCGCCCCGCGTGGTGCAATCCTTCCACAGCACCGACATGAACAGCACGGGGAAGTTGGCCGAGGCGGCGATGGCGAAGGCCAGCGAAACCATGAAGGCGATGTTCTGCTTTTCAAAGGCGATGCCCAGCACCACGGCGATAATGCCCAGCACGATCGTCGTCACGCGCGACACTTTCAATTCATTGGCGCCCGTGGCCTTGCCCTTCTTGATGACGGTGGCATACAGGTCGTGCGACACGGCCGACGCGCCCGACAGGGTCAAGCCCGCCACGACGGCCAGGATGGTGGCAAACGCGACAGCCGACATGAAGCCGAGGAAGACGTTGCCGCCCACGGCCTTGGCCAGGTGCACGGCCGCCATGTTGTTACCACCCAGCAATTTACCTGCAGCATCCTTGAACTCGGGATTCGTGCTCACCAGCACGATGGCGCCAAAGCCGATGATAAAGGTCAGAATGTAGAAGTAGGCGATCCAGGTGGTGGCCCAGAACACGGATTTGCGCGCTTCCTTGGCGCTGGGCACCGTGAAGAAACGCATCAGGATGTGCGGCAAGCCGGCCGTACCGAACATCAGCGCCATGCCGAACGAAATGGCGGAAATAGGATCCTTGATGAAGGAACCGGGGCCCATGATGGCTTCCTTGGTGGCGTGCACGTCCACCGACTTGGCGAACAGCGCTTCCGGGCTGAAGTTGAACTGCGCCAGCACGGCCACGGCCATGAAGGTGGCGCCGCCCAGCAGCATCACAGCCTTGATGATCTGCACCCAGGTGGTGGCCGTCATGCCGCCAAACAGCACGTAGATCATCATCAGGGTGCCGACCAGGACGACGGCGATCCAGTATTCCAGGCCGAACAGCAGCTTGATCAGCTGGCCCGCGCCCACCATCTGCGCGATCAGATAAAAGGCCACGACGACCAGGGTGCCGGACGCGGAGAAAATGCGGATCGGCGCCTGCTTGAAGCGGTAGGCGGCCACGTCGGCAAAGGTGAAGCGGCCCAGGTTGCGCAGGCGCTCTGCCATCAAAAAGGTGATGACGGGCCAGCCGACGAGAAAGCCGATGGCGTAGATCAGGCCATCGTAGCCGTTCAAAAAGACGGCGGCGGAAATGCCGAGGAAGGAAGCGGCCGACATGTAGTCGCCCGCGATGGCCAGGCCGTTCTGGAAGCCCGTGATGCCGCCGCCGGCCGTGTAGAAATCGGAAGCCGACTTGGTCTTCGCGGCCGCCCACTTGGTGACGAACAGGGTGAAGATGACGAAGGCGGCGAACATGATGATCGCCGTCCAGTTGGTCGGTTGCTTGACCGCCTGGCCCAGGTCGGCGCCGGCCGCCAGCACGCTGCTGCTGGCGCCCGCCAGCAAGGCCAGGCTTGCCAGGCAGGAGAGTTTGCGTTGCGTCAATGTGGTGCCGCTCATGCTTGCACCCGTGCCTGGATGGCGTTGCTCAAGTCGTCGAATTGCTTGTTGGCGCGGCGCACATAGATGCCCGTGACCAGCACGGTAAACACGATGACGAACAGGCCGATCGGCATGCCCCAGGTCATCACGCCGGTGCCCGTCTTAGTGGCGAGGAATTCCTTGTTGAAGGCGATGAGCAGGATGTAGCCGTAGTACACCAGCATCATCAGGCCCGTCAGCGCCCAGCCAAAGCGGGAACGCACCTTGAGCAGTTGGTGATAGTTGGGGTCGCTCTTGATTTTTTGAACGAGATCGTCATGCATTGTGTTGCCTCCTGTTATGTAAAAGCTGCTCTGTTGTTTTCGAGCTTGGATTCACAGTACAGCGCGAGGCTTACCCGCCCCTTACGGCAGCGTTTTTTCTCGCGGGGACAACACAAGGCAGGCAAAAAATCAATTCAAGGCGGCAGCCGGTCCGAAGAACTCGTGGTGCGTCTGCTGTTCCGGCACGCCCAGTTCGCGCAAGTATTGCTTGACGGCCCGCATGAATGGCTGCGGCCCCAGGAAGTAGGCGTCGACGTCGCGCGAGACCGGCAGCCAGCTGTTCAACTGCTCTTTATTCAGCAAGCCGACGGCATCCGGCGCGGCGGCGCCCGGCGCATCGTGTTCGCCGCCATGTTCCGCGTAGCAGTAATAACGCTGCAGCTGCGGGTGCTGCGCGGCCAGTGCATCGATCTGCGCGCGGAATGCATGCACGCCGTGGTTGCGCGCCGCGTGGATGAAATGCACGGGACGCTTGCCGCGCAGGGCCGCCGTCAGCATGGCCAGGGTGGGCGTGATGCCCACGCCGCCGCTGATCAGCACCAGCGGCTTGTCGCTCTCCGTCAGCACGAAGTCGCCCGATGGCGGCGTCAGCTGCACGGTGTCGCCCGCCTGCACGTGGTCGTGGAAGAAATTCGACACCTTGCCGCCCTCTTCACGCTTGACGCTGATGCGGTAAGTCTGGCCATTGCTGGCGGCGGACAGGGAGTACTGCCGACGCAT
The DNA here is from genome assembly GCF_030587335.1 of Janthinobacterium sp. SUN176. Lineage (NCBI taxonomy): Bacteria > Pseudomonadati > Pseudomonadota > Betaproteobacteria > Burkholderiales > Oxalobacteraceae > Janthinobacterium > Janthinobacterium sp. SUN176. The sequence continues at coordinate 1,867,503 of NZ_JAPWIA010000001.1, forward strand.
GGGCACGCCATCGACGGTGGCCACCACGCCAATGTATTGACCTGGCGCAAAGTCGAGCACGGGCTGGCCATCGGCGGGCGCCAGCAGGAAGGAGGTGATCTCGGCGCTTTCCACGCTCTTGCCGCGCACGGTAAAGTCGCGCGCGCCGCTCCAGCCACCTGGCGCGGCCGCTTGCGCCTTGTAGATGCGCCCTTCCTCGCCGGCCAGGATGTCGGCCAGCTGGCCGTAGGCCGCACCCCAGGCATCGATGACGGCGTCGCTGGCCACTTCTTCGCCCAGCACTTCACGGATGGCTTGCAGCAGGCTGGCGCCCACCAGCGGATAGTGCTCGGCGCGAATCTGCAGAGCCACGTGCTTGTTGACGATGGTGGCCACTAGGTCGCCCAGCGCGGCAAGCTTGTCGATATTCTTGGCATACATCAATACGCCATTGGCCAGCGCGCGCTGCTGGTCGCCGCTGTGCTGGTGCGCCTGGTTAAAGTACGGCAGCACTTCGGGATGGTCGCGGAACAGATTCTTGTAGAAATGGCGGGTCAGCGCTTCGCCGCCCTGCTCGAGGATGGGGACGGTGGCCGTGATGATGGCACGTTGTTCTTGGGTCAGCATGTAAAACTCCTGTGTATCTATTAGTGTATTTATTAGTAAGCGGTGTCAGGCCAGCGATTCAATGGCCGGATACAGATCGTGGTCTTCGCGCCGCATGCGCTGGAACAGCGCGTGCAGCACGGTATTGGCTTCGCTGCGGAAGGCGTCCGGTTCGGCTTCCAGGCGCACGGGCGTATTCCAGCGGCCGGCGAAATCCAGGTAGGCGCCGGCGATGCCGTGCATCTCGTTTTCGTACTGGCGTCCCAGCCGGGCCACCTCGGCCACGCCGCACGCTTGCGCGGCCGGATACAGGTAGCGCTGCTCGACGGCCAGGTGCAGCTTGATCAAGCCGCTCATGGCGATGATCTGGTCGGCAATGGCCTGCGCCTGCGCGGCGACACCGCCGCGCGCCAGCTGGCGCAAGTCATCGATGGCGGCCAGGATGGCCAGGTGCTGCTGTTTGAATTTGTCGATATTCATGATGTTTTTCTCTTGTTGAGTGTTCCCAGTGTAACGGAATTCGCTTAAACATGCAAATTACATGCATCTTTAAAGGCGCAAATGTTTCTCACAAGAATGTACATCGACATGCGCCACTATGTGCGGCACAGAACACAAGCTACGGCCACGCCTGCCTATAATTTATTCATCACAGCGCGTGCCCGATTGCGGCCGCGCCGCACCCTCCACTCCAGCCAAGGATGAGCATGAGTATGAAGACGGACACGATCAAGACGGGCACGAGCCAGGCGCAGCAACTGGCCGGCATCATCAACGCGCACCACACGGCATTGCTGGACGGCTGGATGGCCGGCCTGATCGCCCGCCTGGTGCGGCGCGACAAGATCGCCGAAAACGAGCTGCGCCAGCAGGCATCGCAATTCCTGCCGCTGCTGGCGGGCGCGCTGGAAAACGGCGACTCGTTCGACATCGAAGGCGGCGCCTGGGACGATACGCGCCAGCTGCTGGCGGAAATATCGCAGTCGCGCGTGCGCCAGGGCTATTCGCCGATCGACACGGCCAGCTTCATGTTCTCGCTCAAGGAACCGCTGTTCGCCTACCTGCGCCAGGAAATCACGGCCCAGCCCCAGGAACTGGGCGACGCCATCGTCAGCACCAGCAAGCTGTTCGACGAGCTGGGTTTGCTCACCATCGCCATCTACCAGAAGGCGCGCGAACAGGTGATATTGCGCCAGCAGCAGGAATTGCTGGAACTGTCCACGCCCGTGGTGCAGCTGTGGCAAAACGTGCTGGCCCTGCCCCTGATCGGCACCCTCGACAGCGCGCGCACGCAGGTGGTGATGGAAAGCCTGCTGCAAAAGATCGTCGACACGGGCGCGCTGATCGCCATCATCGACATCACGGGCGTGCCCACGGTCGACACCCTGGTGGCGCAGCATCTGCTGAAAACCATCGCCGCCGCGCGCCTGATGGGCGCCGACTGCATCATCAGCGGCATCCGCCCGCAGATCGCGCAAACCATCGTGCACCTGGGCGTGAACCTGGAAGACGTGATGACCAAGGCTACCCTGGCCGACGCCTTCGTCGTGGCCCTGAAGCGCACGGGCTCCAGCATCACCTACCAGCAGCAACAACACTGAGGCGCCTATGGAAAGAATCCCCATTTTACGCATGGGCCGGCTGCTGCTGGTGACGATCCAGGTGGACATGCACGACCGCCTGGCGATGACCTTGCAGGACGACCTGACGACACGCATCGTGACGGACCGCGCCACGGGCGTGCTGATCGACATTTCCGCGCTCGACATCGTCGATTCCTTCATCGGCCGCATGATCAGCAACACGGCGGCGATGGCGAAAATCCTCGACGCGCGCACCGTCGTCGTCGGCATGCAGCCGGCCGTCGCCATCACCCTGGTGGAACTGGGCCTGACCCTGGAAGGCGTCAGCACGGCGCTCAACGTGGAACGGGGGATCAAGCTGCTGGAACGGGGCGGCGCATGCGCATGACGGGGGCGCCGTGCTAGGCGCGCAGGCACAGGAGCGTGCGCAGCAGATTCTGCCCCTGCACAGCGACGAAGACGTCGTACGGCTGCGCAAACAGGTACGCGACAGCATGGTCGCCATGGGTTTTGGCCTGATCGAACAGACCAAGATCATCACGGCGGCCAGCGAACTGGCGCGCAACACCCTGCGCTACGGCGGCGGCGGCGAAGCGCGCATCGCGCGCGTCTGCGATGGCGCGCGCCAGGGACTGGAACTGCGCTTTGTCGATGCGGGACCGGGCATCGACGATATTCCCCTGGCGCTGACCGATGGCTATACCAGCGGCGGCGGGCTGGGACTGGGGCTGGGTGGCGCCAAGCGCCTGGCCGACGCCTTTCACATCGACACGGCGCCCGGCGCGGGCACCACTGTCACCATCGCGAAATGGAAGCTGTTTTGAACCACCTCGAGCAAGCCCCTGACATTGCCAGGCAACGCCGTTTTTCCGTCGGCGAACCGAGCGAAATCGCCACGGCCCGCCGCGCCGGCAACGAACTGGCGCGCCACATCGGCTTCGACGACGTGCGCACGGGCCAGCTGGCCATCATCATCAGCGAAGCGGCGACCAACATCGTCAAGCACGCGCAGCGCGGCGAAATTCTGCTGCGCAAGGTGCTGCGCGGCGGCACCAGCGGCATCGAAGTGCTGGCCATCGACAACGGCCCCGGCATGGCAAATGTGCGCCAGCACATGCAGGATGGCCATTCCACCACGGGCACCTACGGCGTGGGATTGGGCGCGATACGCCGCCTGAGCCAGGAATTCGACCTGTACACGGCACCCGGCAAGGGCACGGTGCTGATGATGGTGGTCTGGGGGCCGAACGCCAGCAGCGCCATCCCGGCCAGCCCGAACTGGCAGATCGGCGCCGTGTGCCTGCCGCTGGCATCGGAACAGGTATGCGGCGACGCCTGGAACGTGGTCTGCGAAGGCCATGAACTGAGCCTGATGGTGGCCGATGGCCTGGGCCACGGCCCGCTGGCGGCGCGCGCGTCGGAACGCGCCAGCGCCCTGCTGGAACACGACACGCCGGGCCTACCGCCGCTGCCCGCCCCCTTCATCGAGCTGGCCAACGGCGCCCTGCGCGCCACGCGCGGCGCGGCCCTGGCCCTGGCGCATATCGACAGCGCGCGCCACGAATTGCGCTACGCGGGCGTGGGCAATATCGCCGCCTGCGCCTTCGATGCGCGGCAGCGCCGGCATTTGCTGTCGCACAACGGCATCGTCGGCAGCAACCTGCGCAAGGTGCAGGAATTCTGCTATCCGTGGCAGCCTGGCGCGACCTTGATCATGCATAGCGACGGCCTGCACACGCGCTGGGACCTGGAACAGTATCCGGGCCTGGCGCACTGCCACCCCAGCCTCGTCGCCGCCGTGCTGTACCGCGACTTTGCGCGCGGGCGCGACGACGTCACGGTGGTGGTCCTGCGCGAACACGAGGAACAGCAGGCCGTGACGGGGGAAAGGAGCGAAACGACATGACACGACGCATATTGACGGCCCATATCGGCAGCGAACTCGATGTGGTGGGCGCACGCCAGCGCGCGCGGCAGATCGCCGCCCTGTGCGGCTTCGGCGTGCAGGACCAGGTGCGCATCGCCACGGCCGTATCGGAACTGGCGCGCAACGTCTACAACTACGCCGGCAGCGGCAAGGTGCATTTCGCCATCGATGGCCAGACGGCGCCGCAGGTGCTCAGCATCCGCATCGAGGACCAGGGCCCCGGCATCGCGCAGCTCGACAAGATACTGGCCGGCACCTACCGTTCGCCGACGGGCATGGGACTGGGCATCCTGGGCGCGCAGCGCCTGATGGACCGCTGCCATATCCGCAGCGCGCCGGGCGACGGCACGCAGATCACCCTGCACAAGCTGTTCCCGCGCGACGCGCCCCTGCTCGACGGCGGCAAGATCGGCACGCTGTCCGGCAGCCTGCAGGCGCTGCCGCCGGACATCACGCTGTCGGAAGTGCAGCAGCAGAACCGCGAGCTGCTGAGCACCCTGGCCGAACTGAAGACGCGGCAGGACGACCTGCTGCAGCTGACGCGCGAACTGGAAGACACCAACCGCGGCGTGGTGGCGCTGTTCGCGGAACTGGACGAAAAGGCCGACCACCTGCGCCGCGCCGACCAGATGAAATCGCGCTTCCTGTCGAACATGAGCCATGAATTCCGCACGCCGCTCAGCTCCATCCGCGCCCTGTCCAAGCTGCTGCTCGACCGCATCGACGGCGATCTGTCGGAAGAGCAGGAAAAACAGGTGCTGTTCATCCTGCAAAGCGCCGTCAGCCTGAGCGACCTGGTGAACGACTTGCTGGACCTGGCCAAGATCGAGGCGGGCAAGGTCGACGTGCACGCCAACAGTTTCCAGGTGGCGGACCTGTTCAGCGCCCTGCGCGGCATGCTGCGCCCGCTGCTGGTGTCCGATACGCTCACCTTGACCTTCATCGACCCCGATCCGGCGCTGCACATCCACACGGATGAAGGCAAGCTGTCGCAAATCCTGCGCAACTTCATTTCCAACGCCCTCAAATTCACGGAAGCGGGCGCCATTGTCGTCAGCGCCACGCCCTTGCCGGAGCAGGACGCGATCCGCTTTTCCGTCTCCGACACGGGCCTGGGCATCGCCGCCGAAGACGTGCAGATGATCTTCGAGGAATTCAGCCAGGTGGAAAACCACATGCAGCGCAAGGTCAAGGGCACGGGCCTGGGCTTGCCCCTGTGCCGCAACCTGGCCACCCTGCTCAATGGCACGGTGAGCGTGGAAAGCACGCCGGGCCACGGTTCGCTGTTTTCCGTCGTCCTGCCCGCCAGCTACCATGCGCCCGAAGGCAGCCTGCCGCCATGCGCGCCGGCCAACGACAATGGCAACGACCAGCGCATCGCCGTGCTGGTGGTGGAAGACAATCCGCCCGTGCGCCTGCTGTATGAAAAATTCCTGGCCGGCAGCGAATTTCGCGTCGTCCCCGCGCGCAGCGTGCGCGAGGCGCAGGAGCGCTGGGAACAGCAGCGCCCCGCCGCCGTCATCCTCGATATCCTGCTGCACGGTGAAACGGCCTGGCACTGGCTGGCCGAGCTGAAAAACGACCCGCTGCGGCGCCAGGTGCCCGTCATCGTCGCCACCGAGATCGACGACGTGCGCAAGGGCCTGGCCCTGGGCGCCGACGCCTACTACGTCAAGCCGCTGCCGCGCCAGCAATTGCTGGCGACCCTGCGCGCGCTGATCGGCAATCCCCACCACCGGCAAGAGCCGGTTCCGCCGCAAGGCACAACCACCTGGGACAATGCGCATGCTACCGGATAACAACAGCGATGCTCTGATCCTGAACGTCGATGACAGCGATGGCGCACGCTACGCCAAGTCGCGCATCCTCCAACGCGCCGGTTTCAAGGTCATCGAAGCGTCGAACGGTGGCGACGCGCTGCTGCGCGCCCGCCATGACCGCCCCAACCTGATCCTGCTCGACGTCAAGCTGCCCGACATCAACGGCCTGGAAGTGTGCCGCCAGTTGAAGGGCGGCGCCGAGACGAACACCATCCTGGTGCTGCAAACGTCGGCTTCCTGCATCGGCACGGCCGACAAGATCCGCGCCCTGGACGGCGGCGCCGACAATTACCTGGTCGAGCCGATCGAGGCCGATGAACTGATCGCCAACGTCAAGGCGCTGCTGCGCCTGGGCCGCGTCGAGCGCGCGCTGCGCGACGTGGATCGCCGCAAGGATGAGTTCTTGGCCACCCTGGCGCACGAATTGCGCAACCCGCTGGGCCCCATCCGCACGGCGCTGGCCCTGCTGTGCAAGCTCGACCCCGTCGTGCCGGCCGTGCAGGACAATGCGCGCCGCACCATCGCCCGCCATACCGATCACCTGGTGCGCCTGGTGGACGACCTGCTCGACGTGTCGCGCATTTCGCAGGGAAAAATCTCGCTGCAATGGGAAAGCGTAAGCCTGGCCAGCGTCATCCGCAGCGCATTGGAAACGAGTTCGCACAGCATCGAGGCGCGCGGCCATGCGCTGGACGTGAACCTGCCCCAGGAAGAACTGTGGGTCTGCGGCGACGCCGTGCGCCTGTCGCAGATCGTCGCCAACCTGCTGCTCAATGCGGCCAAGTTCACGGCGCCGGGCGGGCGCATCGCCATTACCGCCGAACGCGAAGGCGACAATGTGCGCATCCGCCTCAGCGACAACGGCATCGGCATCGCCGCTGCCAGCATCGACAGCATCTTCGACCTGTTCGAGCAGAGCGGCCACTCGCCCGACCGGGTGCAGGATGGCCTGGGCATCGGCCTGTCGCTGGTACGCAACCTGGTGACCCTGCACGGCGGCCAGGTCAGCGTGCGCAGCCCCGGCGTAGGGCTGGGCAGCACCTTCGAAGTCCTGCTGCCGCTCGACGCCAACGTGCCGGTGGCGGCAGCACCAGCGCCGCAGACCGCCACCGGCGGCAGCCAGCGCATCCTCGTCGTCGATGACAACCGCGATGCGGCCGATACCCTGGCCGAACTGCTGGAAATGTACGGCCACACGGTGCGCACGGCCTACACGGGCGCGCAAGCCACCGAGCGCACGCTGGAATTCAAGCCCGACATCGTCTTTCTCGACATCGGCCTGCCCGACATGAGCGGCTACGACGTGGCCGTCAAACTGCGCCAGCTGCCGATACCGCAGCAATTCCTGCTCGTCGCGCTGACCGGCTACGGCCAGGAACACGACCGCCAGGCGGCCCTGCAGGCCGGTTTCAACGAACACTTCGCCAAACCCGTCGATTTCGGCAAGCTGGCCATGCTGGGATTGCATATCGCCCCCTGAGCGGGGTGGCGGCTGCCTGCGGCCAAGGCGTCGGCTATAATCGGCGGCCGCCTCACCTCTGGAAGCATGACATGACAACCCGCACGCCGCTGCTGCGCATCACCATGATACTGGGCGCCCTGCACGCCCTCCTGGGCTGGCTGCTGCTGCCGTCGCTCCCCGTCGGCCTGGCCGGCTGGCTGCTGGGCGGCCTGGTCCTGCTGGCGTCGACCATGCTCATGCCGATGACGATCTTCGCCCGCGCCGTCACCAACGATGCGCGCCTGGCCGACCGTCTGAGCTGGGCCGGTTCGCTGTGCATGGGCTTTTTTTCCTCGCTGTTCGTGCTGACCGCGCTGCGCGCACTGCTGATGCTGATTCCTGCCACCCGCCCGCACGCGCAGGCATCCGCCGTGCTTGTGCTGCTCCTGGCGCTGCTGGCCACCGTCGTCGGCTTCATCAACGCCCGCCGGGTGGCGCGCGTGCGCGAGGTCGACGTGCCCATCGCCGGCCTGCCGGCCGCCTTGCAGGGCTACACCATCGTGCAACTGAGCGACATCCACGTGGGCGCCACCATCAAGCGCGCCTACGTGCAGGCCATCGTCGCGCGTGCCAACGGCTTGCAGGCGGACCTCATCGCCATCACGGGCGACGTGGTCGACGGCACGGTGGCGCAACTGGGCAGCCACACGGCGCCGCTGGGCGAGCTGTGCGCGCGCCACGGCGTCTTCCTCGTCACGGGCAACCATGAATACTATTCGGGCGCCGCGCCGTGGGTGGCGGAATTTCGCCGCCTGGGCTTGCGCGTGCTGATGAATGAACATGTCGTCCTCGACCGCGACGGCGCGCGCCTGGCGCTGGCCGGCGTCACCGACTTCAACGCGGCCGCCTTCGACCCTGCCCAGGCAAGCGACCCGCAAGCGGCCATCGCCGGCGCGCCGCCCGGCATCCCCCGCATCCTGCTGGCGCACCAGCCGCGCAGCGCGCCCGAGGCGGAAGCGGCCGGCTACGACCTGCAATTGTCCGGCCACACGCACGGCGGCCAGTTCTGGCCGTGGAACCTGTTCGTGCCGCTGCAGCAGCCGTATGTGGCGGGCCTGCACCGGCAAGGCCGCCTGTGGATCTATGTGAGCCGCGGCACGGGCTACTGGGGGCCGCCGAAACGCATCGGCGCGCCGGCGGAGATTACGAGACTCAGGCTGGTGGCGGCGTAGAACCTAGTCGACCCAACTGGCCATCCACGCCTCGAACCGCGCCACCACCGCCGGCGGATTCAGGCGCGCCATGGCGCCCGCCACCGGCTCGCTGTCGCTGACCTCGAACAACAGCACGCGCTCATCGCGCTGGGCGGCCGTGCCGAATATGCCTTCCGTGTCGAGCTGCGCCAGCGCCGCGATGCAGGCGTCGAACACGCCGCTGCGGAAGGTGGCGAAGTCCACGTCGAACGGCAAGTCGCGGTGCGCCTGCAGCAGCAAACGGTAGGCGCTGTCGAAATACTCGCCGCCCTCCTCGAACGCCCATTCGGCCGGGTTCCACAGCATTTCCTCGCCATACTCCGAGGCGACCAGCGCTTCGCGGCTGTTCGCCATGCAGCCTATCGTCATGGCGCCGTCATCGCTCACAAGGGCGAATGCGTCGATGTGCTGGTCCGGATGCGCGCGGCGCGCGGCTTCGACAGCCAGGCGCGCGGCGTCTGCCACCAGGGTTTGCAGCAGCGCGAAATCGAATACGGCCGGGTCGATGACGCTTTCGCGCGCCAGCACGTAGCCGTCGGCCAGCGCGGCCCGGCCATGCGCCAGGTAGACGGCGTGCGCTTCGGCTTCGCTGGCGTAGTCGTTGCGCGTCTCCTCGCCCCAGGTCATGGCCGCGCCGCTGGCCGTCCAGACGGTCGTGCCGAAGACGCGCGCTTCCCGGAAACGGGCCGGCCGGTCGCCGTCGAAGGTGTAAAACAGGCTGTAATTACTATGCATGGGAATTGTTCATCGTTTAATCGGGCCGCATCTGCGCGGCGAAATCGCGCTGGCGGAACTGCTCCAGCAGGAAATCGACGAACACGCGCGTCTTCGCGGGCAAGAGCTTCTTGCTGGGATAGTACACGGACAAAGGGCCGGAATCGGCGTGCCAGCCTGGCAGCAGGCGTACCAGCGCGCCGCTGCGCAAGTGGGTCAGCGCGTGCGGCATGGGCAGCAGCGCCACGCCGACGCCCAGGATGGCTGCCTGCGCCATCGCTTCCGGGTCGTCGAAGATGGCGCGCGGCCGGCATTCGGCCACGCCTTCGCCGCCCGCGCCGTCGCGCAATATCCAGCTGCGCAGCCTGCCGCTGCCCGCAGAACGGCGCGCCACGCCATCGAATTGCGCCAGGTCCGACGGATGCCTGGGCATGGCCTTGCCCTGCATGAAGGCGGGCGACGCCGTGGCGACGATGTGGGCGTGGCCCAGCTCGCGCGCCACCACGCCGGGCGTCAGTTCGATGCCGCCGCCGATGGCGACATCGAAGCCTTCGCCGATCAAGTCCACTTGCCGGTTGTCGAAATGGCAGTCGGGCACCACGCCCGGGTGGCGCGCGATGAAGTCGCCCAGCAGTGGCACCACGTAGCTGCGCCCGAACGACGGCGCCATGCTGATTTTCAGGATGCCGGCCGGCTGGCCGCCCTCTTCCGCCACGCCGGCGATCGCTTCGCGCAGGGTGGACAGGGCGCCGCCTATCTGCTGCAGGAAACGCTCACCCCCTTCCGTCAGGGTCAGGCGCCGCGTGCTGCGCTGGAACAGCCGCAATCCCAGGCTCGCTTCCAGGCGCGCCACATTCTTGCTGACGGCGGCCGGCGTCAGGCCCAGGCGGCGCGCGGCGGCGGAAAAGCTGCCCAGCTCGGCAGACAGCACGAAGGATTGCAAGTGATTGAGGGCGTCCATGCGCCTATTCTACCCGCTCAGCTGATACCAATGGTTGAAAGTGATTGTAGCGATTCATGGCTAGCGCGGCAGGAATGAAAGGCAGATACTGAACTCCTCGATTCCTCACTTAGAAAGCACATCATGCAAACCCAAACCGCCACCTCCCTGCCACTGCAAGACAAGATCGCTTTTGTGACGGGCGGCTCGCGCGGCATCGGCGCCGCCATCGTGCGCCGCCTGGCCAGCCAGGGCGCCAACGTCGTCTTCACGTATCAAAGCTCGGCCGCCGAAGCGCAGGCGCTGGCCGCCACGGTGGAGGCAAGCGGCGGCAAGGCCCTGGGCGTGCAAGCCGATGCGGCTGACGCCACCGCCCTGACGGCGGCCATCGACAAGGTGGCGGCGCAATTTGGCCGCGTCGATATCCTCGTCAACAACGCGGGCGTGTTCCTGCCTGGCGCCATCGACGACTTTTCGCTGGCAGACTTCGACAAGACCGTGGCCGTCAACGTGCGCGCCGTGTTCGTGGCCATCAAGGCAGCCGTGGCGCACATGCAGACGGGCGGGCGCATCATCAACATCGGCAGCACGAACGCGCACCGCATGCCGTTCGGCGGCGCGGCCGCCTACGCCATGAGCAAATCGGCGCTGAGCGGCCTGACGCAAGGCCTGTCGCGCGACCTGGGTCCGCGCGGCATCACCATCAACAACGTGGAACCGGGCCCCGTCGCCACGGACATGAACCCGCCGACGGGCGACTTCGCCGACCTGATGCACGGCCTGATGGCCCTGCCCCGCCACGGCACGGCCGATGAAATCGCCGGCATGGTGGCCTACCTGGCCAGCCCGGAAGCGGCGTTCGTCACGGGCGCAGGACTGAAGATCGATGGCGGTTTTGCCGCCTGAGCGCCAGCACGCACCACGGCCCCGGCATTAGGCCGCCGGGGCCAGTCCGAACATCAGCGAGCGGTGCGCTGCCACGCCAGCCATGGCGCCATCGGCCACCGCGAACGCCACGCTGCCGGCCATGCGGCCCGCGTCGCCGCAGCAAAATACGCCAGGCACGCTGCTGGCCTTTTGCTCGTCGGTGCGCACGAACGGCCCCATGGCCCCCTCTTCCAACGCGCAGCCCAGCTCACCGGCCAGGGAACTGGCCAGGCGGGTGCGGGTCGCCACGAACAGGCCGGCCATCGCATGGCGGCTGCCATCGTGCATGACCACGTCGGCCACGCCAGCGATCCGCGCCACGGGCGCGCGCACCACCGTGACGCCGCGCGCGGCCAGCTGCTCCAGCTGCGCGCCATCGGGGTCGAACGCGCCGTTCAGGAAAAAAGTGACCGTGCCCCAGTCGGGCAGCATCAGCGCATGGTGCATGGAGAGGGGGCCGGTGGCCAGCACGCCGATGGCGCCCTGCTCCAGCTCATAGCCGTGGCAATACGGGCAGTGGAAGACGCTGCCGCCCCAGCGCTCGGCCAGGCCATCGATGGGCGGCAATTCGTCGATCACGCCGGTGGCCAGTATCAGGCGGCGGCCGTGGAAGACGCTGCCGTCCGCCAGGGTTACGCCGAAGCCATCGCCATCGCGGCTGGCGGCGGCCTGCACGGCCGTGCCATCCAGCCAGGCGACGGTGGCATACGCCAGCAGCTGCACCTTGCCCTCGGCCGCGATGGCGGCCGTCCCGCTGCCGTCCTGGGTCAAAAAACCGTGGGAATGGCTGGCGTAGCGGTTGCGGCGCTGGCCGCCGTCGATCACCAGCACGCGGCGCCGGGCGCGCGCCAGTTGCGTGGCGGCGGACAGGCCCGCGTAGCTGCCGCCGACGATGATGGCGTCGAACGGGGCGGCGGGCGTGGCGCTGTCTGCGCCTCGGGGTTCAGGAATGTGCATGCGGTGCTCCTTTGTGGATGGCGTATTGTTGGCTGAAACGGTCGGCCAGGTCGGCCAGGGTGACGGCGCCAAAGCGCCGGATCAGCAGCGCCTCGGCTTCGTCGAAGGCGCCGGCCAGCGACTGGTTGACCACCTGCTCGACCAGGCAGCCCGGCTGATCGACGCGGTTGCCCATGGCGAAGACAGTGGGCGAACCCACGGCCACGTAAATGTCGTGCAGCGTGACGCGGTGCAGGTCGCAGACGATGCGCCAGCCGCCGCCGTGGCCCTTGACCGAAGCCACGTAACCCCGTTCGCGCAAGCCGGCCATCACGCGCCGCACCAGCACGGGATTGGTGTCCAGGTAAGCGGAGAGTTCCTCGGACGTCATCGGGCGTCCCGCGTGAGCCATGTGCAGCAGCACATGGAGGATCGATGATAGTTTGCTGTCGCGTCTCATGTAACTAATGATAGTACATAATTTACACAGATGCAAACCAGTTGCAACATCAAGACGTAAAAAAAGGGGCCAGACTATTCAGCCTGGCCCCTGCCTGTACTTCAGCGTCTGTACTTCAGCGCCTGTTATTCGCGGCTGCTTCTACGCCTGCTTGCGCCGGCGTCCCCGCCACCACAGCAGCAATGCCAGCAACACCAGCACGCCGACGATGATGCCCGCGCGGGCCAGGCCGATCAGGTTGGACGGCGCGCCGCCGTTGCGCAGGGTCGTCACCTGCTCCGCCGTCACCTTGATGGCGGGATTGCCGTACATCTTCTGCACGTAATTGCCGAGGGTGACGATCTGCTCGTCCGACAGGGTCTGGCGGAAGGCGGGCATCAGGTGACCTGCATGGGCACCCCTGCCATCCTGCCGCTCCACGCCGTCGAGTATCGCCATCACCAGGTTGTTGCTGTTGCTGCGGCCCGTCACCGAGTTGTGGAACAGCGGCGGCAGGCTGCCGTCGAAACTGCCCTCGCCCCTGGCCTGGTGGCAGCTGGCGCACTGCGCATCGTACAACTGCGCACCCGACATCTTGTTCAGGTTTTGCGGCAGCGGCACGCCGCGGATGCTGGCCAGCTCGTCGCCCGCCTTGCCCCATTGCGTCACCGACTGCGTGTCGGCCTTGTCGCGAATGGCCGGCACGCTCTTGACGTAGTGCGCGATGGCGTGCAAGTCCGCGTCGCTCAGGTGCTTCAGGCTATGGTCGATGGCTTCGGCCATCGGTCCCGCGGCCTGCGCCTTGTTGGCGGTGCGGCCCGTGCGCAGGTAATCGACCAGTTCCTGCTGGCTCCAGCCGCCCACGCCGCTGTTGATATCCGACGTGATGTTCGGCGCATGCCAGGTGCCCAGGTCAGCGCCTCCCAGCTCCTTCGACAGCTGCTCGGCCATCAGCGCATTGCGCGGCGTGTGGCAGGTGGTGCAGTGGGCCAGGCCTTGCGCCAGGTAGGCGCCCCGGTTCCACTCCATGCTTTTCGCCGTATCGGCGACGAAGGGTTTCTTGTCGAGGAAGAGCATGTTCCAGCCCGCCATCGACAGGCGGATGTTGAACGGGAACGGCAAGTCCGTCGTCTGTGCCGGCGCCGCATCCACGGCCGCCACGCCGTGCATGAAGTAGTCATACAGGGCGGCCATGTCCTCGTCCGTCACCTTGGCGTAGGCCGTGTAGGGCATGGCCGGGTACAGGTTGGCGCCGTCGGCCCGCACGCCATGGCGCACGGCGTCGGAAAACTGCTTGAGCGTGTAATTGCCGATGCCATGCGTGGTCGACGGCGTGATATTGGTGGCAACAATGGCGCCCAATGGCGTCGCCAGGGACAGCCCGCCCGCCATCGGTTTGCCGCCAGGCACGCTATGGCAGGCGATGCAGTCGCCGGCCGTGGCCAGGTAGCGGCCACGTTCGATCGCCGCCGCATCGGGCACGGCCTTGTCGGCAGCCAGCACGGGCATGGCCGCGAGGGACAGCAAGACGGCGCCCGCCGTCAGTCTGAAGGCCGCCATCATGCTGTGCCTCCCTGTTGTTCGTCGAGGATATGCTTGACGGTGCGCAGTGCCACGGCCAGGCCGTTTTCCGTCGAATTGCAGGTGCCGGACGTGGGCAGCACGCCGGTACTGCACAGGAACAGGTTGGCGTGGTCGAAGGTACGGCCCCACTGGTCGCACACGGCCTTGGCGGGGTCGGAACCCATCGACAGGGTGCCGCAGATGTGCTGGTTGTTGGCAAACACGCCTTCCTTGCTGTGGCGCAGATTGGTGCCGCCCATCAGCTTGGCGATCTGTTCGAAATCCTGCTTCGAACGCTCGTGGCCCCGCTTCGTGTACTCGTCGATCGAATAGTGCGCCTGCGGCTTGGGGATGCCCATGGCGTCTTTTTCGCTGCTCAGGGCAATGCGGTTTTCCGGGTTCGGCAGCACTTCCAGCACGTTTTTCAGGCTCATTTCGCGGGCCGAGCGGAAACGCAGCTGCTGCTCGAATGCTTCGCCGAACACGCCCTTGCCGATCAATTCCCTGGTGGCGCCGTCGACGCGAGAAATGTTCGTGAAATCCAGGCGGTACGGCGAGTGCTCGCTGCGGAAGTCGCCGTCGCGCATGGTGTTGATGGAATTGGGGCTTTGCGGGCCCCGGCCCAGCCACAAGTCTTCATCGGCGTCGAAGGTGATCGAGGTGCTCGGATGGTCCATCAGGTTGCGGCCCACCATGTCGCTGCTGTTGGCCAGGCCGTTCGGGTATTTGTCCGAGGCGGAAACGAGCAGCAAGCGGGGGCTTTCGATGCCGTTGGCGGCGAGGATAAAAGTCTTGGCCGTGACCCGGTGGCTTTTCTTGTCGACGTCGTAATACAGCGCGGCCGTGATGCGGCCCTGCGCGTCGTGTTCCAGCTTGTAGACGTTGGCGTTGCAGACGATCTTCACGCCCGCGTCTTCCGCCTGCTGCGCGGCGATGCCGCCGTGGTATTGCGCGTCGATGGGGCAGATCGGCTGGCAGCTGTTGTTGCCGCAGCAGGCCGGGCGGCCATCGTAGCTGACGCTGTTGCGCGCCACCGTGTTGCCGACGACCTTGAACGCAGGGTCGAGGCGCTCGCGGATGCGGCGCATGGCGTACGGCTCCGTCACGGGGGCCATCGGGAACGCCTGCTTGCGCGGCGAACCCGTGTTCTCGGCGCCCGAGACGCCCATGATCTCTTCCGCTTCCTGGTAAAACGGCTCCAGGTCTTCGTAGCTGATCGGCCAGTCGACGCCCACGCCATACAGGGTATGGATGCGGAAATCGTTCGGCACATTGCGCCACGCCTGCGCGGCCCAGTGCCACGACGTGCCGCCGAACTGGCGGATATATTCGGCCGGGTACGGATACGGGCCGGCCTGCACCAGGTAGCCGTTATCGGTCGGCTGGTAGATCGGGTGCGGCGCCGTGGCGACGGACGGATACGGCGACATCCAGTCGCTGCGGCGCGTCGTGTTGCGGAAACGGGCGACGATTTCGCCGCGCGACACGCGCGGTCCCGCTTCCAGGATCAGCACCGAGGCGCCGGCCAGCGCGAGCTTGCGCGCAGCCAGGGAGCCGATGATGCCGGAACCGATCACGAGGTAATCGGCGGAGAGTTCTTCAGCCATGATGGCTCCTTAAATTGGTTTTCTGGCCCAGCTGCCGTAGGCGCCGTAGGAATACGTGGGAGGTTTCAGCACGTCGGCCACGACGGCCGCGTTCAACGCCTGCTCGTAGGCGACGCAGACGGCCGCCTCGCCCGTGCCGACGATGCCCAGGTACCAGGCGCTGGCGATCTGGCGCGGCAAGGCGGCCAGCGGCGACTGGGCCGGGTCGAGCCCGTCGAGCGCTTCCTGCAGGCCGGCCGCCTGCAAGCCCTGTGCATTGATCAGCGCCAGCAGCGCGCGCACCTTCGCCGGGAAGGCCGTATCCTGCGCCACCAGCGCGTCATACAGGCGCCTGGCCAGCACGGGGTCGAGCACTTGCCGCCCCACCAGCATGGCCGACACGCCCAGGAAGGCGCCCTGCTCCGCATTGGCGACCGGTTCGGCCAGCGCCCAGGGAATCAGCGCCGCGGCCGAAGCCGACAGCAAGCCGGCCAGCACCATGCGGCGGCCGGGATTGAGAGGGCCGCGGCCCTCCTTGTGATGTGTAGCGTCCACTTGAAGCTCCCGTGAGTTCAGCAACCGTTCAGAAAGAATGCTTGAGACCGACCATGACCACCGTCTGGCCGCCGGTCGACGATGGCGTGCCGTTTTGCGAATCGCCGACCGAGGCGACGGCGTTGACGATGGCGCCGTCCTGGCCCAGGGTCTGGCCGCGCGCCAGCTGGCGCGCCTCGATCAGGTAGATCGCGGTGCGCTTCGACAGCGCATACGTCTGTTCGAACGACAGTTGGCGGTAGCGCGCGCGGTCGGCGATGCCGTTGGCGTGGCTGGCGAAGGTGTCGCTGTAGCCGGCGGCCAGGAACCACTGCGGCGTCAACTGGTAGCTGGAAATCAGGCCGGCCGTGTTGAAGATGGCCGTGTCGCGGAAGGCCGAGCGGCTGCCCGCCTCGTATTGCACGTTGCTGGCGTTGGCGCCCACCATCCACTTGCCCATGGTGTAGCGCGTGCTGGCGGCGATGAATTGCACGCTTTCAGCCGAGGCATAGCCCTGGTTGATGGCGGAAATGCCGAAGCTGCCCGAAGCATTGCTGTTCCAGCCGCCCTGGGTGCTCATGGCCATGGCGCTGGCATTGTTCTGGCCGTTTTTCAGTTTCAGGTAGCCGAGCGCGAATTCGGCTGGCGAGGTGCTGTACTTGACGGCGGCGCTGAAGCTGCTGCCCACGGCATTGCCGTCTGCCGCTTCGCCAAAGCCGTACTGCGCGCTGGCCTGCAGGCCGCGCCAGGCCGGCATGCTGTAGGTGACGGAATTGCTGATGCGCACGGTCGTATCGAGGCCGTCGATATCGCCCGGGTGGGCGCCGGTGGCGCCCGTCAACACGTTGCTCGACGCCAGCGAGCCCACCAGCAGGTAGTACGGCGTGTACTGGCGGCCGGCCGTCACGCTACCGTAGGCTGCCGATTGCAAGCCCACGTAAGCCTGACGGTTGAACAGGGAGCTGGCCGAACTTTGCGCGCCCGTGTCGCTTTCAAAGCCGTTTTCCAGCAGGAACAGCGCCTTCAGGTCGCCGCCCAGGTCTTCCACGCCCTGGAAACCGATCTTGCTGGCGGACAAGTTGCCGCTGCGCATGTAGGTGTTCGAATTGCCGCCCTGGTTGCTGGTGTACGCCATGGCCGCGTCGACCACGCCGTAAATGCTGACATTGCTTTGGGCGCAAACGTTTGCGCCGATGAGCGTGGAGACGGCCAGCGCCGCAGCGCGCATGCATGTAGTGTTCATTTTTTCCTGACTTTCCTGTTTTATAGTACGCCCGGCCGGCATTACCGCCGTGATGGCGACATACCGGCTGTGGCGCCGCGTTGCGGCCCCATACAGCGCGTGGGGCGTCCGCTTTTCTTCTTGATTTGGATCAAGTGGAGCAAATTATACGCTTATTTACTCACATGTAAGTGATTGACTGTAAGGCGTAGTCTTATAGCAAAACTTTCTTGTGTCTTATAGCAAAACCGGCAGGTATGCGGGCGCACGCCCGGCAGGATGCGGAAATACGCGGAACAGGCATGGGGAAAGCAGCGGCGGCGCGTGTCGAAAAACACGCGCCCGGTGGCTAATCAGGCAGGTGGAAAAACGATGAAAAAGCGGGATGGTCAGCGCAGGATGGCGGGCGCCACCGGCAGGGTTTCGAGGGCAATGAAGGCTTCCAGGGTGCGGCGCATGTCTTCGAACACTTGCTTGCCGTAGGCCGCTTCCAGGTGTTCATATTGCAGGTCGATCAGCTTGCCCATCTGCAGCAGCAGGCTGGCGCCCGCTTCCGACAGGTGCACCTTGCGGCGGCGCTGGTCGCCTTCGAACTTGCTGCGCCCGATCAAGCCGATTTCTTCCATGCGCGCCAGGATGCCGCTCATGCTGGGGCTGGAAATCTGGCAGATCTCGCACAGTTCGCGCGGTTCCAGGGTCGGGCTTTCGTTCAGCGCGCGCATGATGCGCCACTGCTGCTCCGTCACGCCGAAGTGATTGAGGATGGGGCGGAAATGCTGGAGCAGGCTGTCGCGGGCCTTCAGCAGCAGTTGCGGCATGTTCGGATAACGGATCGGTAGCTGCAAGCGGAACTCCCTGGGTGGGCGGAAAATTAGCGTAATTATACGGCCCGCCCACTGCAAACGGCAGGCCGGCAACGATGTATTTTTCGCTACGTCCGTCCTGCCTCCTGCCCTGCTCCCTCCTCCTGCGCATGCCGCCGCACGGACCACAGCACGCCCGCCGTCAGCAAGACCATGGCGGCCCATTCCAGGGGCCGCGGCATGCGCTGCGCGTAGACGAAGCCGTACAGCAGCGCGAACAGGGTCTCCGACAGGATCAGCTGGCCCGACAAGGTGACCGGCACCAGGCGCGACGCCAGATTCCACAGGTAATTGCCGATCACGGAAGCGCCCAGCGCCAGCAGCAAACACACGATCCAGTAGCGGTGCCAGTCGCGCGCCGGCGCGTCGTCGGCGCCGCCTGCCTGCTGCAGCGCCAGCATCGCGGCGCCAACGGCCAGGGCGATGACGCCGCTGGCCAGGCCATACAGCATGGCCCATTCCACGGAACTGAAATGCGCGTGGCGCTTGAGGAAACGGGCATTGTCGAGCGCATACCAGGTCCAGCAGGCGAGCGCGCCAACGGCGCACAGCACGCCGGCCAGCTTGTGCGCCAGACCGGCGCCGCCCGCGCCGCCTGCATGGCTGAAGATATCGACATTGATACAGGCGATGCCCAGCGCTACCACCAGCAGCGGCCAGGCCAGCTGGCGCAGCGGCAGCGCGCCGTGGTCCTTGCGGCCCAGGATGGTGACGCTCAGGGGCAGCAAGCCGATGATCAGGGAAGTGGGCGCCACGCCGGCCAGTTTGACGCCGTAGGCCAGCAGCAGGTAATACACGACATTGCCGGCCAGCGCCTGGCGCAGCATCGCCAGCCAGTCGCTGCGCCGCAAGCGCCGCAGCAGGGGCAAGAGGCGCGGCAGCATCAGGCCGGCCGCCAGCGCGCCATAGCAGATGTAGCGCCCCACCATCAGCTCGACCGGGGAAAAGTCCGGCAGCAAGACGGGCACAATGAAAACGGCGCCCCAAAAGGCGCCGGCCAGCACACCACATACGATCCCACGCCACATGCCTGCCACTCTCACGTTTTCATTCAAGGGCGCCAGTATGGCATGCGCAGGAGACCGCCGTCAGCCCCTGGCTTTTCTCTGTGCGGGGATGAAGTGTTCGCGCACGGCCCTGGCCAGCAAGTCCGGCGGCAGCAAGCCTTGGCCCAGCAGGAAGTTGTTGAAGGCCAGGCGGTCGAATCTGTCTCCCAGCGCCAGCTCCGTTTCCGCGCGCAGCTGCAGGATGCGCGTGTAGCCATAGAAATAGCTGCCCGCCTGGCCCGGCATATTGAAGGTGTAGCGGTCCAGTTCCTGGCGCGCCATCGGTTTCGACAGCATCACCTCGTCCGTCAGGATGCGGCCAGCCTCTTCGCGCGTGACCTGCCCCAGGTTCAGCATCGGGTCGAGCATGGCGCGCGCCGCGCGCAGCATGCGGAACTGCAGCGCGATGAACTGGCCTTCGGCCGGTTCGTAGGGAATCATCTCCGCTTCCGCGTACAGCGCCCAGCCTTCCACGTTGACGCTGTTGAACGCGTACAGGCTGCGCGCCTGCGACACGCCCCGCTCCACCATGGCGCTGAACTGCAGCTCGTGGCCAGGGCGGCCCTCGTGCGCGCTCAGGGTCCAGGCGGCGCCAGCGAAATTGAAATCGTCATACGCCTCGCCCTTGCCGCTGGCGGCCGGATTGCTGACGGGGAGGACGAACTGGCCGTGCTCTCCCGTATTGCCGATCAGCGGAGGCGGACGCATATGCGGCGCCGGCTGGGCCGCCGATTCGGCGGCGGACGCCAGGCGCATGGTCATGGCGCGCGCAGGAATATCGACCACGCGCTGCCGGGCGATGCGTTCTTCAAGCTGCGTATTGACGCCCTTGTAATGCGCTTCGAGCTGCTCGTTGGGAATCGACGCGCTTTTCAGCGCGCGCAGCACCTGGCGGTAATCGCTGCCGTCGACACCTTTCAGCGACATTCTCTCCGCCACCACGGGCGCCAGCGCCTGCATGGCGGCGCGCGTTTCCAGGTAAGCTACCTGCGCCCGTTCGACCAGCGCGCGCGGCTCGATGTCGATGCCCACCTGCTTCAGGCGAAACGCATACAGCTCGGGCGCCATGCGGAAATCCGTGCGCGACAGGGGCAGCACCACCTGCTTTTCCCACGCCGCATACTCGGTCAGCTGCTGTTCCATGGCCGCCAGCGCGCTCTCCGCGCCCGCGATCTGCATGTCGGCGAACAGCTTGCGGATGCCGGCGACATACGTCGGCACGTTTTCCAGCGACTGCTCCACCTGCAGGCGCACGGGTCCCGCCAGGCCAGGCTTGCCGATTTGCTCCGTGAAGCGGGCCTTCGCCTGCTGCGTGATCGGCGTGCTGCCAGGGTATTGCCCGACATAGCGCTGCAGGCGTTCCAGCGCCTTGGCGCGGCGCGCGGCCGGGCGCTGTTCCTGCAGCAGGCTTTGCATGCTGCCAAAGACCATTTGCGGCACATCAACCCACGGCAGGGTGTATTTGGCTTCCAGCTGGGCGCCGGCGATTTCCTGGTCGACGGCCTGCGTCAGGATTTGCATATCCTGGCGGATACGCTCATCCTTTTCCGCCGCCAGCTTGTGCTGCAATTGCGCGCGCGCCTGTCGCATGGCCGCCACCTGGCGTTCGACGATATTGGGCCCCAGGTCGGCGGCCAGGCCGTCGTACTGCGCCAGGCCCGTGTCGGAAGCGTTTTCAGGCGAGAACTGCGCCTGCGCCGCCAGCACGATGGCCGCGTTGCGGTTGCTGGCCTCGACCCAGGCCGATGGGGTGGCGTTTGCCATGGCCGGCATGACAAACGCGGTGGAGAGCAAGGCGGCAAGCACGGTTTGATGCAATTTCGGGATGACGGACATCGGGGGTTTCCTTCAAGGGTGAGCGATGAGCGAAGCGACGAGTATCGGCCAGCCTCGCATGCCTGTCAATTCAGGCCATTCAGGGCGGGCAGGTTCCACGGCGTGACGATCTGGATGGCGGACAGGCAGGCCGGCTGCGCCAATGCCGGCAGCGCGCCCTGCGCACGCAGGATTTCCTGGCAGGCGCGGCGCATGTCCTGGCCCAGGTCGTGGTGCAGCACGGCGTGGATGGCGCCCGCCTTGAGCAGCGCCAGGTTGTCCGCGTCAAGGTCATGGCCGATGAAGACCTGGCAGGGCCGGCCTGCTTTGGCGAACGCCTGCACGATGGCGGCATTCCCGCCGCCGATGGAATACACGGCGGCGATGCCCGGATGGTCGGCCAGCGCCTGCCGCACCAGCGCGCCTGTGGCGCCGTCGATGCCGTGGCCTTCGCTCACTTCGACGACGCTCAAGTGCCGATGCCGTTCGCGCAGCGCGCGGCGAAAGCCGATCTCGCGCTCTTCCTCGCCATGAAAGCGGTTGCTGCTCAGGGTCACCAGCACCTGCTGTTTTTTTCTCACGCTGCCCAGCCACTGGCCGACCAGGTAAGCGGCCGTCTCGCCCGCCGCCCGGTTATCCATGCCCACATAGCTGCGGCGCGCGGAAGCCGGCAAGTCCGTCACCAGGGTCACCACGGGGATGCCGGCCGCCGCCAGCCGGTTCACCGCCTCGGCCACTGGCGGCAAGTCGGGCGCCTTGAGCAGCACACCGTGGCTGCCGTTCCTGCGGATGCGCTCCAGCAGGTCGACGATGCCGTCCACTTCCAGGGTTTCATGCAGGTGAAAGCGCGAACGCAGCACGGCCGGATGCAGCGATGGCAGCTCCGCCTCCAGCGCGGCGCGCACGGCATCCGTAAAGCGGCGCGGCGCCACCATCAGCACGTCGAGCATGAATTTTCTGCCGGACAGGCCCACCTGCGTACTTTGCCGCGCCAGCTCGTCGAGCGCCTGCATCACGCGGCGCACCGTATTGGCGTGCACGCCGCCGCGCTGCTTGATCACGCGGTCGACCGTGGCCACGCTGACGCCGGCCTGCAGCGCCACAACCTTGACGGGGAAAGGATGCGTCACGTGCTCTCCATTTCGGATTGATGGTTTTTTGATAGATTTTCTGATGAAAAATGCGGATTTTCATCCCTATACTGATTCTACAACTTAAATAATCAGGAGACACCGCATGCACACCACCAACGCCGGCGCCCAGCCGCCCGTCCCGTATTGGCTGACGCCGGAAAGCTGCGATCTGCAAGACTTCATCGACACCGTCAGCCGCAGCACGGCGCTAGCCGACTATCCGCACGCCGCCGCGGTGCCGGAAAATATCCTCGTCTACGACTGCGATGCGGTGCGCGAACTGGCTGCCAATCCGGCCTCGCTGCGCGCGCTGCAGGCCGAATGGGGCAAGGCGCTGATGGATGGTCCCGGCGTCATAGTGCTCAAACGGGCCGTCACCGACATGGAAACGCTGGAACAGGCGAATCGCGTGTTCCGCGACCTGATCGCCGGGCAGCATGCCAGCGGACAGGCGGGCGGCGACCATTTCGCCAGGCCGGGTGCGAATGACCGCATCTGGAACGCCCAGCAAAAGCTTTGCCTGCGCGCACCCGTAACATTCGCGCGCTACTACGCCAATCCCGTCTTCTCCTGGATATCCGAGGCCTGGCTGGGGCCCGCCTACCAGATGACGGCGCAAGTAAACGTCGTCAATCCCGGCGGGGCCGCCCAGGCGCCGCACCGCGACTATCACCTGGGCTTCCAGAGCGCCGCCGCCTGCGCCGCCTATCCCGCGCCCGTGCACCAGATGTCTGCCCTCTTGACCTTGCAGGGCGCCGTCGCCCATTGCGACATGCCGCTGGAATCCGGTCCCACCCTGTACCTGCCTTATTCGCAGCGCTACCGGGCCGGTTTTCTCGCCTGGCAGCAGCGGCCGTTCCGCGACTATTTCGCCCGGCATTGCGTGCAGCTGCCGCTGTCGAAGGGCGACGCCGTGTTCTTCAACCCGGCCCTGTTCCACGCGGCCGGGCATAACCGCTCGCCCGACATCCGCCGCATGGCCAACCTGCTGCAAGTGTCGTCGCCGTTCGGGCGCGCCATGGAAACGCTGGACCGCCGCGCCATGAGCGCCGCGCTATACCCCGCGCTGCAGGCGCTGCGCGCGCAGGGCGCCCTGGATGACGCTGGCGTCGGCCACGCGATCGCCGCCTGTGCCGAAGGCTATGCCTTTCCCAGTAACCTGGACCGCGACCAGCCCATCGACGGCATGGCGCCGCCAACGCAGCAGCAGCTCATGCGCGCAGCGCTGGCGCAGGACTGGCCCGCGGCCCGCTTCCTCGACGCCCTGGACAGCCACGCCTGGCGCCAGCAAGCCTGAACCCCCTACGCGTCTCGGAGACTCCCTATGCAAGACATCCACATCGGCCTGATCGGCGCCGGCTACATGGGCAAGGCCCACACCATCGCCTACAAGACCGTGCGCAGCATCTTTCCCACGGCCCGCAACCCCGTCTGCGCCTGCATCGCCACCAGCAGCGAGGAAGGCGCGGCCCGCAGCGCGCAGGAACTGGGCTGGAACAGGTCCACCGGCGACTGGCGCGCGCTGGTCAATGATCCCGCCATCGACGCCATCGTCGTCGCCACGCCGCCCGTCACGCACAAGGACATCGTGCTGGCGGCGCTGGCCCTGGGCAAACCCGTGTTTTGCGAAAAGCCGCTGGGCATGACGGCCGCCGAATCCTTGCTGCTGGCGCAGGCGGCGGAAAGCGCGGGCGTGGCCAACATGGTCGGCTACAACTACATCCGCACGCCCGCCAGCCAGCTGGCGCGACAGATCATCGAATCGGGCGAAATCGGCGACATCATCCACGTCGCCGCCGAGCACGTGGAAGACTACCTGCACGACCCGCGCGCGCCCGCCTCGTGGCGCACGCGGGAGGCCACGGCAACGCGTGCCGGCGCGCTGGCCGACGTGGGTTCGCACCTGCTCAATCTGGCCCTGCGCCTGGGCGGCCCCGTCGACTCGCTGGTGGCCGACATGAATACCGTGCATGCGCGGCGCGACGGCCCGCACGGCATGGAAGCGGTGGACAACGACGACCAGGGGAATCTGATGCTGCGCTTTGCCAGCGGCGCGCTGGGCGCGCTGACCTTCAGCCGCGTGGCGGCCGGGCGCAAGATGGGCTACACCTACCGTATCACGGGGACGAAAGGCGCCATTGCGTTTGATCAGGAAAAACAGAATGAGCTGTGGCTGTACGACGCCAGCCGCCCCGCGCAACGCCAGGGTTTCCAGCGCCTGCTGCTGGGACCCGCCCACCCCGACTACCTGGCGTTCAGCCAGGGAGCCGGACACGGCACGGGCTACAACGAGCAAATCGTCATCGAGGCGCGCGATTTTCTGCAGGCGATCGCCGGCGGCCAGCCGGTCTGGCCCACCTTCCGCGACGGCTACGAGGTGGACCGGCTGATAGCCGCCGCGCTGCGCTCCGTGCAGGAGCGCAGCTGGATTACCTTGCGCTGACGACAGGGGCGTTATCAGTACGCCAGGCCGTAACCGAACTTGTACAGCGGATGGGCCGTGTCATATGGCACGTCCGATTTCTGCACCTGCACTTCGGCCATCGACGATGGCAGTTCGAACGGCAGCTTGCCTTGCGGCTTGGCCTTGCCCGTCAAGACATCGAACAGCGCGCCGTCGCTGACGCCAAAGTTGGCGAGGATGGCGCTGGCCTTGTCCTGCACGTTGCCGAGGATGGCCGGGCGGTCCAGGTAGACCGTCACCACCGTCTTCGGCGCGTATTTCGCCGCGTTCTTGATGGCTTCGTAGTCGGCGTCGCCATCGACATAGTTCAAACGCCCTTCGTGCTGCATGCTGCCGAAGATGTAGTTCGGGTGCAGGATTTCATACGGCGCGGCCACGCGCAGCAGGGCCACGTCCGCTTCCTGCGGCGTGGCGACCACCGTGTAGCCATACTGCTTCGCCACGGCCGCATCGATGCCATACAGGTAAACCTTCTTGACGGTGGCCGCCAGCGGCAAGACCTTGTCCTTGTTTTCCAGCAAGACCAGCGAGCGGCGCTGGGCTTCCAGGCCCGCCTCGATGAAGTCCGCCTTGCCCACCGTGGTCGCCGCCTTGGCCGCATCGACGAATGGGTGTTCGAACAGGCCTTGCTTGAATTTCTGGATCAGGATGCGCCGCGCCGACGCGTTGATGCGCGCTTCCGTCAACTGGCCCCGCTGCACGGCTTGCGTCAGGTAGGGCGCTTCCGTCACGCCGCCAAACTGGTCCATTCCGGCCGTGACGGCTTTCACGTAGCGCTCGGCCTTGGTGGCGTTTTCCATGCCCCACGGCGTGCCGAAGCCGATGAAGGAAGGCGCCACTCCGGCCGGCGTGCCGTTGCGGCAGTTGGCGTCGCAGTCGGAAGTGATGCCCCAGTCGGACAGGATCACGCCTTCGAAGCCGTATTTACCTCGCAGCAAGTCCGTCAGCATGGTCTTGCTGAAACCGGCCGCCACCTGCTCCAGGGTGATGCCGTCGATGGTGATATTGCCATCCGGCAACGCGTAGGTAGGCATGACGGAGGCCGCCTTGGCCGTGAAGGCGCCCTCGAACGGCTTCACGTGGTAGGCGAAGTTGTTGCCCGGATAAGTCATGTAGCGGCCATAGTAATTGTGGCCGTCGAAACCCTCTTTCGTGGCGCCGTAGCCGACCCAGTGCTTGACGACGGCCACCACGCTGCCGTCGTGCAAGCCCGTATTGCCGTCCTGGAAGCCTTCGATATAGTGCTGCACCATGCGCTTGGCCAGATCCGCATCTTCGCCGAAGGTGCCGTTGATGCGCGACCAGCGCGGCTCGGTGGCAAGGTCCGCCTGCGGCGACAGCGCTTGCGTGATGCCGACGGCCAGGTATTCCTGGCGCGCGATGTCGCCGAAGCGGCGCACCAG
Source organism: Janthinobacterium sp. SUN176 (assembly GCF_030587335.1). NCBI lineage: Bacteria > Pseudomonadati > Pseudomonadota > Betaproteobacteria > Burkholderiales > Oxalobacteraceae > Janthinobacterium > Janthinobacterium sp. SUN176. The sequence continues at coordinate 1,893,697 of NZ_JAPWIA010000001.1, forward strand.
CGCATCGTCGCCAATGGCGGCCAGGCCCAGGGTTTCCGGCCACTGGGAAAATCCCTTGGTGCCGGCGCTGGCGCCCACCGTGTACTGGAAATGGTGGCGCGGGTCCGTGCTGATGGACACGGGAATGCCGTGGCGCGACGTTTCGCTGATTTCCTGCACCTTGTTGTACTGCGACGCCATGTTGGCCGTATCGCCCGCCATGCGCGTGATGAAGGTATTGACGTACTGCTTGACGATCAGGTCTTGCAGTGCCGTCAAGTCATACGCGCCGCCGAGGCCGATGCCGGAAGGGTCGGACACGGTGGGCGCCGTGCCGTGCATCATCAGGCCGGCCTTCTCGTCGAGGCTCATGCGCGACAGCAAATCGTCGGCGCGCGCCTCGGCGGACAGGCGCCAGTCTTCGTACGGGTCGATCTTGCCGTTGCGGTTCATGTCCTTGAAGGTATAGCCGTCGACCTTGAGCTGGCTATAGGTGGTGGCGCCGAACACGGGCTGCGTGTATTCCTCGCTGACGGTGTCGTTGCCGCAGGCGGCCAGGGCAAGCGTGGCGACACAGCCGGCGACCATGCGGGCCATCGGTTTCATAGTGCAATTCATCATTATCTCCAAGACTGTTTTTGTAGGTATCCGGGTGGCATCAGGGCCAGCCCGAAATCAATATAGCGTGAGAATGCGTGAGTTTCTTGACCGCACAGCACGCGTTTTATACCCGCGAGAACAATTTTTGGTTAGACGGCACGACAACCAACAATCTCCTACAAAGTGCTAATATTTGTGAAAAATTACTACAACAAGCAGGAGATACCCTTGCACAAACCCGATACGCGCACGGTTTCGAACCGGATCGCGCAGCAATGCGCGCGCGCCATGCAAGCCGATGGGCACGACCCCGCCGACTTTTTCCGGCAGACGGGCATCACGCCGGCGCAGCTCGAGGAGCCGGGCGGACGCATCAACGCCGAGCGGCACCGCCGCATGACGGCCTACGCCCAGCAGCTGCCGCAGCACCGCGGCTTGCTCGACCTCGACGTGACGCACTGGTTCGCCCATTACTCGGGCATCGCCCACGTCTGCTTCAACCGCCCCACCCTGCGCAGCGCCCTGCACGAGCTGCTGCACTTGCGGGGCCTGATCGGCGAATTCGACTTCATGCTGATGAGTGAGAATGGGACGCGCATCGAGATCGAATACCTGTCCGAGTTTTGCCCGCTGGGGGGCGCCATGCAGGCGCTGGCCAATTTCCGCATGCTGTCGCTGGTGGCGCGCGCCTACGACGATGGCGCAGCCACGGCCTTCCATGCCGGTTTCCAGGGCAAGGCGCCGTGGTTCGCGCCAGCCATTGGCGAGTGCTTCGGCGCCGCCGCCACCTTCGGCCAGGCGCGCAACACGCTGACGTTTGACGCGCCCGCGCTGGACCGGCCTTTCGCCCAGTTCAACGCCATGCTGGCGCCGCACGCGCTGCGGCACGCGCAGGGACAATTGCAGCAGTTGCAGGGCGCGCAGCTGTTTTCGGCCCGCGTGGAGCAAGCCATCATCGATTTGCTGGGCCAGCAAGCCGACGCCGATGGCGCCGCGCTGCTGCCGGCCCTGTGCGACGGCCTGGCGATGAACCGCTGGACCCTGCAGCGCCAGCTGCAGCAGGAGAAAACGTCGTTCCGCGCGCTGGAACTGCGCGCCAAGAGCCGCGAATCGCGCCGTTTGCTGCGCGAAACGAGCCTGAGCGTGGTGGAAATCAGCGAGCGCCTGGGCTTTTCCTCGCAAAGCGCGTTCACCCGCTTCTTCAAGACCCAGTTCGAACTGCCGCCGGCGCGCTACCGGAGCGATGCGGCCGGACTCTAGTCAGGCAGATCCGTCGTGCGTCGAACCGTCAGCTGCGCCAGACGATGGCGCAGCTGACGGGCGCGGGTGACGCTCAATAACCATCCATGAACAGCACCATTTCAACGCCGCGCATGGTCCACGGCCCCGTGCCGCCCTCTGGCAAGGGCATCGCCGGATGGTTGCCGGCATTGAGCAAGCCGCAAATGTCGCGGACCAGCGCACTGCCGGCCACTTGCGCGCTCCATTTGCGGTAACCGTCGGGCCAGCGCAGCCGAAGCGGGCGCGGACGGCTGCCGCCGCGTCCGGCAACGGTGCCGATGCCGGGAAACAGACTGCCGGGCGCGGACTGCCCGTTGGCCGACAATAGATGGTCGAGACGCGAAATCAGCGAGGTCGCGACCCGGCTATCCCAGATGACTTGCGCGCAGCCAGCCGCCCGGGCGTGATCGCGGTGGGCGGTGGCAAAAGCCGCCACCTTGGTCCAGCCGCTGTTCATCAGCGCGGCAGCCTTGCCATCCGCGGCCAGCGCGGCGCGGAACACGGCTGCGACATTGGCCGGCGTCACCGTGCCGTGTTTTTGCGGCACGCCTCCCCAGCTGAAAATCGCCTCCGCCAAATCGACAGCCTCGCCTTGCTGCTGACCGTCCCAGTCGCGCCCGTCCTCCAGGCAAAGGGCCAACTGCGCGGCCGCCGCAATCAAGGGCTTTGTCTTCTGCGCCGTGCCGGCATAGCCCACCGACTTATGCGGCCAGAAATACGCGAGCAGGCGCCGGTCCCAGCCCGTGACCGGGGCACCGATATTCTGCCGGCGATACCGCGGCTGGAACGGGGTCTGGCCGATATCGGCGACCAGCAATTGCAGCAGCTGGCGCCGGTCCAGCGTGCCGCCTGCCGGTACCTCGACCGTGTTGGCGAGCGCGGCAATCGCCTGCGGATCGGACCACTGCATGGTGACCACCGCCACGTCCTCCCCGGTGCCCAGCTCGACGTCGGCGCAGATCAGCTGCTGCGCCTGCAGCGCCAGCTGCGCGCGCGCGGCATCCGGCAAGCCATGCCAGTACGCCAGGCATGGCGCGGTAAATTCCACGCAATCCACGTTTCTGCCACCCAAACCATGCGGCGCCTTGACGCGCTCAAACCATTGCGCATTGTCAACATGGTCGAACAGTGCGCGGGAGGTTTGCCGCGTATTGCGCTGGCTGCTGAGCAGCCGGCAAGCGACGTCAAAACTGCAGGCGTAGTGCGGATTGGCGCGCAAGCGCTCCGCCAGCGATTTATTGTCACCATACACGGGCATCGGCTCCACGCCCAGCGCATGGTCTTTCCACTCCTGGCTCAACTCATCGCACACGGCCAGCAGCAAGGCAAGATCCACGGCTTCCTTGCGGGGGTAGAATAATTGTATCTGGGGCATTGTTTCACTTTCTCGCCAAATGGTTTGCAGCGCCATGCCTACTCCGCCGCTGGCGACTGGTTCGCCGCCCTCGCATCGAACGCCAGCCGCGCCGCATCGATGGCGTCGCGGTGGCCATGGGCCCAGGCGCCCAGCGCGCTGATGGGGATCAACAGCGAGCGGCCCAGGTCCGTCAGGGCGTAATCGACGCGCGGCGGCACGGTGGGAAATACGGTGCGCGTCACCAGGCCATCGCGTTCCAGCCCGCGCAGGGTCAGGGTCAGCATGCGCTGCGAGATGCCGCCGATCAGGCGGCGCATCTCATTGAAGCGCTTGGTGCCATTACCCAGCAATATCACCACCATCACGCTCCATTTGTCGCCCACGCGGGTCAGGATATCCGTGATCGGGCGGCAGGAAGCGGCCACGCCCGCATGGCCGCCCTCGTCACGCATGCGCCGTTCCAGCTCCGCTCCTTGCGCGGCGGCGTCGCCAATAGTCACATCCGTGTGCCCCAGTGTGGAAAAAGTGCCTTCTTGTGCGTTCATTTGATAGTCACTATATTTAACTCGGTTACAAAAGCATACCACCCGATCATATCACCCAAGAAGGCCCACATGAACATCCTGCACATCGATTCGAGCATCCTCGGCGAGCAATCCCTCAGCCGCCAATTGTCCGCCGCCATCGTCGCCCGCCTGCAAGCGGCCGCGCCGGGCGCCGTCGCCCAGTACCGCGACCTGGCCGCGCAACCGTTGCCGCAATTTACGGCCGCGCCCGGCGCCGCCGACACAGCCGACTTGTCCGGCGCGCTGGAGCAGGTGCTGGCCGCCGACGTCATCGTCATCGGCGCGCCCATGTACAACTTCGCCATCCCCAGCCAGCTCAAATCGTGGCTCGATGCGCTGGCCGTGCCCGGCAAAACGTTCCAGTATGGCGCCAATGGCCCGGAAGGCTTGCTGGGCAGCAAGCGCGTGATCATCGCCTCGACGCGCGGCGGCTATTACGGCGCCGACACGCCGATGGCCGCCCTGGAACACCAGGAAAGCCATCTGCGCGCCTTCTTCGGCTTCCTCGGCGTCACGCAGATCGAGATCGTGCGCGCCGAAGGCGTCAAGGTCAGCGACGACGCCAGGGTGCAGGCGTTGACGGCTGCGTTTGAACAGATCGGCGCGCTGCAGGCAGCGTAAGCGGCGGCGGATTTTCTGGCTGCGACGGAAACTGTTTCGGCGCAGCCAGACTGGACATGACAGGCATGAAAGTCCAGGATGCGCTAAGCTGCATCCGCCCCACCACTACACAAGGACCACCATGACCCTGACCGTCGTCGCCACCATCGATGCCCAAGCCGACCAAATCGACGCCGTGCGCGCCGCCCTGGAAGCCGTCGTGCCGCCCAGCCGCGCCGAAAGCGGCTGCCTGCGCTACGAATTGCACCTCGACAATAAGATTCCCATGCGCTTCATCATGCTGGAAGAATGGACCGACAAGGCGGCCCTGACGGCGCACTACGCGACGCCCCACTTCCTGACCCTGGTGGCCGCCACTGACGGCAAGACCGTCAAGATCGACGTGGCGGAATTAAGCAAGCTGAAGTAACGGCCAGCAGCGCGTTCAAGCGCGCGGCCATCTTGGCAAGTTGCCATCTATAATATGGCAACTTTTCTTTATGGCCATCATGACATCCTTTTCCAAGATACCAGGCGCCCTTGCGGCCGCCGCCTTTACTTTCTGCGCGGGCGCCTCGGCGCAAGCTCCCCTGACCAAGCTCGTGGGCGACTACAACCTGGCCTCGTCGGCGACCGTGCCGGCCAGCACCTGGGGCTATTCCAAGGGACGCATTTCGGTCAAGCAACTCGATGACCAGCATCTGATGATCGTCCTGTCGTGCGAGTGGAAACGCGAGCCGAAAGCCGTGTGCGGCGACTATTTCTATGCCCAGCAGCGCGACGACGGCCTGTATCTGCAGGACATGAATACCTTCGCCATGCGCGTGTACTTCGATCCCGCCTCGCGCAAGCTCACCATCATCTCGCGCGGCGCCGACGCGAAACAGAGCGTGCGGCACGACGTATTTGCCGCCACGACGGCGCCGCTCACGGACCCCGCCCTCGTGCGGCGCATGAAGCGCGAACTGTCGAATGCCGACAGCAAGGAAAACCGGCGCGTGTTCGGGCCCTACACCAAGTGGGCTTATCAAGAAAACCGCATCGAATTCCAGCGCCAGGACTTGACGGCACCGTGATGCCTGGCCTGAACCGGCCCCTGCGGCGCCAGCTGCTGCGCCTCGCCGGCGCCCTGCTGTGCTCGCCCATGCTCGCGCGCGCGGCCGACGACGGCCTGCCGCGCGACGTGCGCCAGCGCATCCTGGCCACCCTCGACGCTCCGCTGCCCAAGGTGCTCAATGTGCACCACCTGGCGCTGATACGGCGTTTCAACATCGGCTGGTCGCCCGTGGAAAGCGGCGCGCCCATGCTCAATCCGGAGCACCCGCTGGGCAATGGCGATACCCTGCAACTGGCCATGCAAGCCATCGCCGGCAAGGATGCGGCCCTGGCCGCGCAGCGCCTGATGGAGGCATCGCTGCTGCTGCCCCACTTCGTGCAGATGGCCGACCTGAAGCCGGGCAGCTATGCCCACGGCAAAACGCCGTTCACCCTGACTGAGCGGCACCTGACGCTGCTGCGCCAGCAGTCGTGGCTGACGGTGGAAATGCTGGGCATGGGCAGTGCGGAGGATTACCTGGCCGAAGGCTACTGGCCCACCCCGTCCGTGGACGGCAAGCGGCCGTATGGCAACTTCACGAATTACCCGGTGGAAATGGCGCAGGCGCTGGGCCTGCCCGTGCGCCGGCAGGCGGATGGCAGCCTGGCCGTCAAGCCTGCGCTGAGAGAAGAATTGAAAGCGCTGCACCAGCAGACGCTGGCGGCGCTGCAAGTGTTCGTGCGCGAAGCGGGGTTGAGGCGCAATACACGCTAGTGTCAGTCGTCAACGTCTGCCGCCGCGTTCAAACGCCCCCAAGGTGTTGGATGATATATCTCCTTACCGAATATATTCGGCCCTTCCCCTTTAGTTTCCATGCCTGCAATCCAGAAAGGGACATAAGTTTTTTTCATGGATTCGTAACTCGCCGCAGGAACACATCGCGTATTGGTTTGCGCCAGTAAATTATTTAACTGTTCCAGACTCAATCCGCCCAAAACCCCAGCATAGATAATGGCCCGCTCCGCAGGAGTGCGAACCCGATCGCTACACCGCTCTTCACAGGTTCTGGAATCAGTATTTCCCTCCATTACTTTCCTCCCTCTTAAAATAATCTAAATTTATACATCAACTTTCTGGACCATCTACCGTACTTATAAATCGGAACACTCCGACCAAAATCATCAATCATTCCCCCGCCCAGAACAATCCATAGGCAGCTCGTTTGTAAAGATGCTCTGAAAAACCCGTATTTTCAAGCGATATCTGACGGGTGCATATGAAGCGATCAACTTTTCGTTTATTGATCATTTTTTCGCTCCAATTAGAAATAATTAGTAGGCCTTCAATATCATCGACAGTTTCCGAGTCAGGGACCTCGTGCATGTCTTTCAAGATTGGCGTACCAAGCGAAATATGAAATGTCTTTTCAGGATACTCTTCACGTAATCTCGCGATTCTGGCGATATGGTCGGCAGCACGATGTCGCTGCGATGTAGATTGAGAAAATACTTTCCCGATGTAGTACGGCCACCATTCTTTCTCATGAATGGCAATTATGGCGTAGAAGTAGGCAGTCGCATCTTCCTCAACCAGCCCATGAAACAACACGTCATGCGTCACTGGAAGCGACCAGTCAACCTTCACTTGAATCTCTACGGAGTCCGGACAAGAAAAATAGAAAGGAGTATCTTTATTCATCGTATCACCTTAATAAAATAGAACACTGAAGTTCCATATAATAAACTCAAGAACTCCAAACGGACGTGATTTTCCTGCACTTCGCTAAAGACTGTGCGCAAACCGATTTCATCCTGATTCGCCCGAAACAAACTGGAGCACAGTTAGCGACATGCTATGGCCAAGTTTCTGCCTTCAAGTGCACCGCGTGACGAACAGCAACGAGGATGGCACGATATGAAACCCGAAGGCCGCAATAACGACGCCATATAGAAGTGTCATCTCAATCCGATGGCAACGGAAGCGGCGCAGGTGCGGGAGCCGCCTCCGGCACCGCCTTCCCATGCGATTCCTGTCCGCCCTCGCCTTCGGCCGGCATGGCCAGCGGCGCGGCCGGTGCGCCTTCCTGCAGCAAATCGCCCGGCTCTTCCACGGGTTCGTCCGCGGGCTCGTCGACCGGTTCCACATGGCGCAGCGGCGGTGGAGGCTTGCCGCCAGGGAAGATGGCGTCGCGCGACAGTTTTCCCGTGTCGAGCGCCGTCTTGAAGAAGTCGCCCACCACCAGCACGGCATTGTGGCCGCCCTGGCCCCAGTAATTGCTGCGCATGGTGACCCTGGCGTCATTGAAACCGACCCAGGCGCCGCCCACCAGTTCCGGATGCATCAGGATGAACCAGCCGTCCGCATTGTTTTGCGTCGTGCCGCTCTTGCCCGCCACGTCGGAGCGGATGCCGAAGCGGCTGCGGATGGCCGTGCCCGTGCCGCGGTCGATGACGCCGCGCATCATGTCCGTCAGGGTGGCCGCCGATTCCGCCTTCATCGCGCGCTGCGGCTTGTCTTCGCCAAAGCGGGCGATGACCTTGCCTTCGCGGTCCGTGATGTGCGTGACGACGAACGGCAGGCGCGCCTCGCCCTGGGCCGCGATGCTGGCGTAGGCGTTGACCATTTCCAATAAAGTGACGGGACTGGTGCCCAGCGCCAGCGACGGCACTTTTTCCAGCTTGCTGTCGCGGATGCCCAGCGCGCGCGCCAGCTTGATGATCGGCGGCAAGCCGACGTCCTGCATCACTTGCGCCGTGATGGTATTTTTCGAGTACACGAGGCCGTCGCGCATGGTCATGTCGCGCCCCGTGGTGCCGCTCATGTCCGTCGGGCGCCATATCGTGCCGTCGGACGCCTTGATATCCATCACGGCGTCACGGTAAACGTGCTCGGGGCTCAGGCCCTTTTCCAGCGCCGCGCCATACACGATGGGCTTGAAGGTGGAACCGGGCTGGCGCGCCGCCTGCGACACGTGGTCGAATTGTTCGCGCGCAAAGTCGCGGCTGCCCACCCAGGCGCGCACGGCGCCCGTGGCCGGGTCCATGGCCGCGAAGCCCGCTTCCAGGCGCGTCTTCGACTTGCGCAGGGCCGCCATGAAGGCGCGGTCGCCCTTCAGTTGCGCCAGCGCGTCGTCCGGCGTGGCGCCGGCCGCCGTCAGCTTGCGGTAGTCGCCCGACTCGCGCACGAAGGCGTCGAGCAGGGCCGGATGCGATTTCCAGAAATAATCGAATGGCACGCTGCCGCCCTGCATGCCCGCATACATGCCTGTCGACGTGGACGACGGCACGCCGGCGCGGCTCCATTCCACGTCGGCGATCGCCTGCAAGGCATTCGCCTGGCGCTCGACGGCGCGCTCGGCCGCCTGCTGCAAATCCTGGTCCAGCGTGGTGTGCACGATCAAGCCGTCGCGTTCCAGGTTGTAGTCGTTCTCGTCGGCCCAGTCGATCAGCCACTTGCGCACATACGCCGTGAAATGGCTGTCCGATTGCGCCCGCTCGCTCTGGCGCTCGAAATGCAGGCGCAGCGGACGCTTGATCAACTGCCTGTAGCGCGCCTCGTCGATGACATCATGTTTGCGCATTTGCCCCAGCACCACATTGCGCCGCTGCAAGGATCGTTCGGGATTACCGACGGGATTGTAGTAATTCGTGCCCTTGAGCATGCCGACCAGGGTGGCGCTTTCCAGGATGTCAAGGCGCGAGGCGGGCTTGTCGAAATAGGTGCGCGCCGCCATTTCGATGCCGTAGGTGTTGTACAGGAAGGGTACCGTGTTCAGGTAGGCTTCCAGGATTTCCGTCTTGCTGTAGGTGGCCTCGATTTTGAGGGCCGTGATCAGTTCCTTCAGCTTGCGGTTCAGGTTGCGCGAGCGGCCGATTTCCTCGGGGAACATATTGCGCGCCAGTTGCTGCGTGATGGTGGAGCCGCCCTGGGGGTTGCCTCCCGCCGTATGCAGGACGGCGCCCGCCGTGCGCGTGAAATCGATGCCGTGGTGTTCATAGAAACGGTGGTCTTCCGTCGAAATCAGCGCGCTGATCACGTTCGGCGAAATCTGTTTTAACGTGACCCGCTCCTGCAAGCCCTGGTCGAAGCGGGCCAGTTCCTCGCCGTCCGCGCTGACCATGGTGCTCGGCGCGGCCGCGCGCGCCTGGCGCAAATCGTGGATGCTCGGCGTCAGGGGGATCAGCAGCAGCATGTACAGGATCACCAGCGCCAGCACGGCCAGGAACGACCATAGCCCCAGCACCAGCGCGCGCCGCACGGGCGGCAAGGTCATCAGGTGCGCGTGGCCGCGCCGGTACAGCGCCACCGCCTTTGTCCACGCCACTCCCGCCACGCGCACGGCTTGCGCGCGCGTCCATGTCCATGCCTGCCGTGCTTTTTCCTGAAACTGCTCCATGCCTGATGCCATGCTTGTAACCTTGTCTGATGCCGGATGATCCGTTTCAGCAAGTATATAGGGCGGGCAACAAAGCGGGCCGGATTTTACGCCAGGCAAGCATCCAGGCGCGCCAGCGTAACGCCGACATACGCGCCCACGCAGCGCGCATCATGCGTCGTAAACGGGTTTTCCAGCTGCAGCAAGCCGCAATCGCAGATGACGGGATCGACCTGGGTCACGACGCCCAGCGCCAGGTAGCGCCAGCCATCGAGCCGGCGCACGCCCTTTACACAGCCGGGGTTGGCGCCGAAGATGGCGTCCCAGTCGTCCTGTTCGCTGGTCATGGGCCACAGTTCGAGCCGGACTTGCGTGCCGGCGGCCAGTTGCCCGCCGCCGAACTCGTCCATCACGTGCAGGCGCTGGCCCTCCACCTCGATGACGGCTTCCAGATACTCGCCGTCGGAAGCGATGAAGGTGGCGGCGACGATGCTGGCCGTCACTTCTGCGCCTGCTCCAGCAGGGCCGGCAATTCCTTCAGCATGGCGTCGCGCGTGCGCAAGCCGGCGGATTGCTGTCCCTTCTGTTCGTCCTGCACCAGGCGCGCAAACACGATGCTGCGCTCGCCCTTGCTGGCCCAGCCCACGAACCAGCCGTAGCCATGCGCTTCGTCAAAGCTGCCGTCGGCCTTGCGCGGGAAGGCCGCGCCCGTCTTGCCATGCACTTGCCAGCCGCCCACGTCCGCCAGGCGGGTCAGGCGGCGCGTCTGCTCCATCGCCTGTTTGCTGACTGGCAACTGATCGTTGACCAGCTTGCGCAAAAAGCCCAGCTGTTCCAGCGGAGAGATCTTCAGCGAAGAACTGATCCACGAGCGCTCCAGGCTATTGTCCTTGCCCGGATCGCCCGACACGTCCGCATTGCCGTAGCGCAAAGCCTTCGCATATTTCTGGAAGCGCTCGGCGCCCAGCGCCTGCGTGACCTGCTGCGAATACCAGACGACGGAATACTGCATCCAACGCGACGGGTCCGTCTCCTGGCGCCACGCTTCGCCGCCCCAATCCACATAGCCCTGGCGGTACGGCAGGGTCGGCTTGTGCTCGTCCTTGAGGAAGCCGGCGTCATAGCCCATCAGGCTGAGTGCAATCTTGAACGTGGAGGCGGGGGTGACGCGGTCGAGGCAATTACCCTCTTGCAACAAGACGGTGCCCGTTTTGGCGTCCGCCATGGCGGTGCAGATGGTGGCGGCCTGGGCTTGCGAGGCGGCCAGGACGGCGCCTGTCAGGCCGAGGATGAACGGGAAAAATGCGCGATATTTCATGGGCCTCCGGGGTTGGGGGAGCAGGACAAAGCGAAATTGTACCGGGCAGCGCCGCGCGATGCCAGCGATGATCGCGCCGCCTTGACTCCCGCGCCTGACGCTAGCGCCCCGCCGGCCCGCCGGGCTGGCGTTCCCGCTTCAGGTGCTCCTCTTCCAGCTCGTCCATGCCCAGCTTTTCCTCGTCGATCAGCGCATGCTCGCGCCGTTCGCGCTCCAGTTCCTCTTCCAGGCTGTCATCGTTGACGTCCCGCTCGATGTTCTCCGGCATGTTGCCCTCCTCCACGGTGGTTGACTACCAATCTCCGGCAAGCTTGCCCGCCTGCGCCACGGCATCGTGCGGATGCAGGCTTTCCATATGCCGTACGGTAACACGCGCCCGCGCATACGGTGGCACCAATGGCGCCAGCGCCGCCTGTACGCGGCGGGCCGCATCTTCCACATACATCAGGTTAGCACCATTGAGGCGCGCGAACGCCTGCTCGTCGGCCCGTTTCACGGCCGTCTGCAGCGGTGTCGCCAGCGCCGCTTCCACCACGTCGATCAGGGGAAACAGGTCCAGTTCCGCCTGTTCCGTCAAGGGCACGGTGACCGTCGCCGTGCTGCGCTGGCTGTGCGGCGTGGCCAGGCTCGCGTGTTCCCGCAGCCATTCACGCGCAGCCGCGCCATCGATGGGGCCCGCGCCGAACCGCGCCGCGAAGGCGTCGGCGAGCAATTGCCGCGCCAGCGCCGCCGAGCACGGACAGGTCGACGAGTAGCCGATCTCCACCGTCAAGGACAAGGCAAAGCCCTGCGGAGAAACACTGGCCTGCAGGCGCACAGGGTACGATTTCCAGCCGGACAATCCCGCCGTCAGCAGCGCCGGCTGGCGCCGCAGCAGGGGGAACGCCAGCGCCAGGCGCGCCTGCGTGCTGCCGCAATCGGCATGGCTGTCCACCATGCGCCGCAGCACGGCGGCCAGCGCGGCCGCATCGAGCGGCTGCGCGGCGGCGAACGCGTCGAGCAGCAGATACAGGCGCGACATGTGGATGCCCTTGACGTGCGGGTCGGGCAAGTCGACCTGCACGTCGGCCCAGGCATGCACTTGCTGCGCCTGCCCGCCCTCTTCCAGCCACAGGGGCAAGGCGATGCCCTGCATGCCGACCCACTCGAGCGGCAAGGGATTGCCCAGATGGGGGCCGGCCGCCACGTCGGGCAGGGGCAAGGAAATCGGATCGCGCTTCATGCTGAACACTCCATATGCAAACAAGTTGCATATCATGGAGAAAAACGGCCGCATTTGCAAGTGCCTTGCATTAATGGGTGTATTGACGGATCAGCTGGCCTTGCGAAACGTCAAATTGATGCGCTGCGCGCCCAGCAGCGCGTGTTCGCCCTCCCTCAGGGGCGCCACGCCGTGAAAGCGCAGGCGGTCGGCGCCGCCCCACACCACCACGTCGCCATGCAGCAAGGCGATGCGCGCCGCCTTGTCGGCCCGCTCGGCGCCGCCGAACAGGAAAGTGGCGGGCAGCCCCAGCGAGACGGAAACGATGGGCGCGGTGAAGTCGCATTCGTCGCGGTCCTGGTGCAGGGCCATGCGCGCACCGGGGGCATAACGGTTGACGAGGCAGGCGTCGGGCGTGAAGTCGGGATAGCCGGCCGCCAGCGCCGCCTGCCGCGCCAGGCGCAGGAACACGGGCGGCATGGGCGGCCAGGGAAGGCCGCTGGCAGGATCGTGCCGCGTGTAGCGGTAGCCGCGCCCATCCGTGACCCAGCCCAGGGGGCCGCAATTGCTCATGGCAACCGACATGCGCAAGCCGCCCGGCGTGGCCATGTGGCGCAGGGGCGCCGCCAGCACGACGGCGTCCAGCGCCGGCAGCAGCTCGTGCAGGTACGGCAGCGCAAAACCGCGCAGCAGGATCGAGGCGCGCGAGCCTGGCACCAGCGGCACCGGGCCGGCCGGGATCTGGTCTTCATCGGCAAACAGGGACAGGTTCATGCCGCTTATTTTAGCCGCGCCACGGAAAAAGCGCGCGCGGCCGGCCCATGGTGCGCTACAGTAGCGCTTCCAGCCACTACCGCCCTCCTCCACGATGGATCATTACGCCGATTTGCTGCAAACCCTGGCGCAACAGGAAGAATCCCTGCAATTCGAACGCTTCGACAACGACGCCGCGCTGGCCGTAGGCCTGTGGATCGTCGAGGAAGTGCGCAAGCGGGGCAAGGCCGTCACCGTGAACATCACGCGCAACGGTCAGATCCTGTTCCACCACGCCATGACGGGCGCCACGGCGGACCAGGCGGACTGGATACGCCGCAAGAACAACACGGTGCAGCGCTTTTGCCGCAGCTCCTATTACATGGGCATTTCGTACAAGAGCCGCGGCAGCACCTTCGAAGACGTGAAATACCTCGATGACATCGAGTACGCGGGCCATGGCGGCGCGTTCCCCCTGCTGATACGCGGCGTGGGACTGGTCGGCACAGTGACCGTTTCCGGCCTGGCGCAGGCGGACGACCACGCGCTGGTGGTGGCCGCGCTGCAGGCGCAGCTGGAACGCTAGGTTTCCAGCGCCCGGCGCAGCGCGGCGCGCGCCAGCAAGCGCGTGGAATCGAGCGTCGGCAGCGGCGAATTGGCGTCGCTGATGATCAGCGGGATTTCCGTGCAGCCGAGGATGACGGCATCGCAGCCCTGCTCCCGCAAGCCGGCGATGATGGCCTGGAAGCGCGCCACGCTGTCCCTTTTGACCACGCCCGGCACCAGCTCTTCCATGATGATGCGGTTGATCTCGCTGCGTTCGTCCTCGCCGGGCCGCACGCAAACGATGCCGCGCGCGGCCAGCCTGTCCGGATAGACGGCACTGTCGACCAGCCAGCGCGTACCCGTCAAGCCCACCCGTTGGACACCGCGCGCCGCCGCTTCGGCGGCCACGACGTCGGCGATATGCAGCCATGGCAGCGGCGAACGGGGCGCCATCAGCTCGAATGCCTGATGGATGGTGTTGTCGGGGCAGATCAGGAAATCGGCGCCGGCGGCGGCCAGCTTGCGCGCCGACGCCAGCATCAGTTCGGCCACGCCTGCCAGGTCGCCCCCGTTCAGGCAATCCACGTAACGCGCCAGCGACGGCGTGTGCATCGATACTTCCGGGTGTTCATATGGCCCCAGCGCATGCGCGCCCTCTTCGCAGATCGTGCGGTAGCACAGGGCCGCGCCTTCGGCCGAGCAGCCGACGATGCCGATATGTTGTGTCATGCGATCTTCCTTTTCAATTAAATACGCTGGCCGCCGTCGATGGGGATTTCGGCGCCCGTGATGTACGAGGCGCGCTCGCTGCACAGGAACTCCACCAGATCGGCCACTTCGGCCGTCGTGCCCAGGCGGCGCAGGGGGATTTGCGTGTCGACGATGTGCGAAGTGCCCGGCGACAGGATGGCCGTGTCGATCTCGCCCGGCGCGATGGCGTTCACGCGCACGTTCAGCGGCGCCATGTCGTTGGCCATTTCGCGCGTCAGCGACGCCAGCGCCGCCTTCGAACTGGCGTAGGCGGAACCGGCAAACGGATGCACGCGGTAGCCGGCGATCGAGCACAGGTTCACCACGGCGCCGCGCGCGTTCGACAATTCCTGCGCAAAGCCGCGCGTCAGCGCCAGCGGCGCAAAAAAGTTTGTGTTGTACATTTCCTGCCAGGTCTGCATGTCCGTCGTCAGCGAATTGACGCGCGAACCGCCCGGCCCCTTCGGCGACACGCCCGCATTGTTGACCAGCGCATGCAATTTGGCGTCGCCCAGCATGGGGCGCAGCGTCTCGACCATCTGTCCGATCTGGCTCAGGTCCGACAAATCCATGCACACATGCGTGTTGTGCTCCTGGCTGCGCGGGCAGCCGCCGGGAATCGGGCTGCGCGAGACGGTGATGACCCTCCAGCCCAGGCTGCGGAAGCGCTCGGCCACGGCATGGCCGATGCCGCGGCTGGCGCCCGTGACGATGGCGGTTTTCTGTTCCATGTTCTGTTCAATCTTGTGCTTGATGTGCGTCATGTTCTTCCTTGTCTTCTTCGGTTGCGCCGGCGTGGATGCGCTCCTGGCGCATCACGTAGGCCAGCATCTGCGTGCCGCCGTCGAGGATGTCCTGCTCGATTGCGCGCCGCGCGGCCCCGCTGTCGCGCTGGCGCAGCGCGCTGATGATGGCGTGGTGGTGGCCCACCCGCATGTCGGGCGAAAAGCTGGCGTAGCCGGCGGCGATCAGGGGTGCCGTCTGCATCCACAGATGGTCGACGAAGCGTTTCAAGGTCGGCATGCCGGCCGCCTGTGCCAGGCCAAGGTGAAACGCCTGGTTGCATTGCAGCGCCGCGGCCAGGTCGTGCCGCGCGATGGCCTCTTCGTTCGCCTGCAGCAGGCGTTCCAGGTCGGCCAGGGTGGCGGCGTCGATGCGCTGCGCCGCTTCCGCCGCGCCCAGGCCTTCCAGCTCCAGGCGCAGCGCGCGGATTTCCAGGTAGCGCGCCACGCTCAGCACGGGCACGCGGAAGTCGCGCGGCGAGCGCAGCACCAGCGCCTCTTCCTGCACCAGCTGCAGCATGGCGTCACGCACGGGCGTGACACTGGTGCCCAACTGCTGCGCCAGTTCGCGGATGCGCAGCCGGTCATTCGGCTGGAAGCGCCCGGCCGCCAGCGCTTCGCGCAGCACGGCGTACACGGACTTGCCCAGATTGACGTGCAGCAGAGTGTCCAATGGATGGTTCATGCGTGTTTTTGATCGCCGATAAATTATGATGCATCATACATCAATGCGAAAAACAGTGTTTTTCCACGCGTGCGCCGCAGACAGGAAGCGCCGCGAGACCGTACAATCAGCCGCCACCGTATCGAAAGGAATGCTCTTGAACTGGGATTATCCGCACGCCCATACCCTGCCCGTCACGCCCGAACCGGGCGACATCGACGGCTTGCAGCACACCAACAACGCCGTCTACGTGCGCTGGTGCGAGCATATCGCCTGGCACCATTCGGCCAGCCTGAGGCTGGACCTGGACGATTACCGGCGCCTGGACCGGGCCATGGCGATACGCCGCGGCGAATACGACTATTTGCTGCCGACGCGGGCCGGCGAAGCGCTGACCCTGGCCACCTGGCTGTGCGCCAGCGATGGCCGTTCCAGCATGGAGCGGCGCTTCCAGCTGGTCCGCGACAGCGACGGCGCCACCGTCGTGCGCGGACGCTGGGACTTGATCTGCATCGAATTGAGCAGCGGCCGCGCGCGCCGCCTGCCGCCCGAGTTCCTGGCCGCGTACGAACCGGCCATCGTCGCGGCCGGCGCGTAAAAGCGGACGCCTGGGCCGCCGTTTTGCGCGCCGTTCGGCGAAGATGCGGGGCTTTTCTTGCGCCTCCGCAGTGCAACATGCATTTCGCTCCTGATTTGCCCATTCATGCTTTAGAATCAGCGACCTCAGCCCCGTAAAAACAGGATAAAACATATGACGGCAGTCGGGATTACCGAACCACAAGAGCTCAAGCGCGGCCTGAAAAGCCGCCACATCCAGCTCATCGCCCTGGGCGGCGCCATCGGCACCGGCCTGTTTCTGGGCATCGCGCAAACCATCAAGATGGCCGGCCCTTCAGTGCTGCTGGGCTATGGCATCGCCGGCGTCATCGCCTTCCTGATCATGCGCCAGCTGGGCGAGATGGTGGTCGACGAACCCGTCGCCGGCTCCTTCAGCTACTTTGCCGACAAATATTGCGGCCACCTGCCCGGCTTCCTGTCGGGCTGGAATTACTGGGTGCTGTACGTGCTCGTCAGCATGGCCGAACTGACGGCCGTCGGCATCTACGTGCAGTACTGGTGGCCGGGCGTGCCCACCTGGGTCTCGGCGCTCGTCTTCTTTTGCGTGATTAACGCCATCAGCTTGTTGAATGTCAAGGCGTTTGGCGAGATGGAATTCTGGTTCGCCCTCATCAAGGTGGTCGCCATCATCGGCATGATCGTCTTCGGCGCGTACCTGCTGGCCTCCGGCGACGCGGGCCCGCAGGCGTCGGTGGCCAACCTTTGGCAGCACGGCGGCTTCTTCCCGAATGGCTGGCAGGGACTGGTGATGGCCATGGCCGTCATCATGTTCTCGTTCGGCGGCCTGGAACTGGTCGGCATCACGGCGGCCGAGGCGGATGACCCGAGCACGACGATCCCGCGCGCCACCAACCAGGCCATCTACCGCATCCTGATCTTTTACATCGGCGCGCTGGGCATCCTGCTGTCGCTGTACCCGTGGCAAAACGTCGTCACCGGCGGCAGCCCCTTCGTGCTGATCTTCCATGCGCTCGACAGCAACCTGGTGGCCACGGCCCTGAACGTGGTGGTGCTGACGGCCGCCCTGTCCGTCTACAACAGCGGCGTGTACTGCAACACGCGCATGCTGTTCGGCCTGGCCAAGCAAGGCAATGCGCCGCGCGCGCTGCTGCACCTGAACCGCCGCGGCGTACCGCTGGTCGCCCTGGGCGTGTCGGCCCTGGCGACGGGTGCGTGCGTGGTGGTCAATTACTTCATGCCGGGCGAAGCGTTCGAAGTGCTGATGGGACTCGTGGTGTCGGCGCTGATCATCAACTGGGCCATGATCAGCTGGATCCACCTGCGCTTCCGCGCACAGAAAAAAATCGAAGGCAAGACGACCCTGTTCCAGAGCCTGGGCTACCCGTTCACCAACTACCTGTGCCTGGCGTTCCTGGCCGGCATCCTGGTGATCATGTACCTGACGCCGGGCCTGCGCATTTCCGTCTACCTGATCCCCGTGTGGCTCGCCGCGCTGGGCGTCGGTTACTGGATCAAGCAAAGCAAGGCCAAAGCGTAAGCTGTTTGCGCCGCATCAAACAAAAAGCCCGTCTTCGCAGGAAGACGGGCTTTTTTTAATATGAGGCAAGGGGCAATTAACGGACCGCCTCCTCGGGCGGCACATCGGCTTGCCACAGGCTGATGGTCTGGCCCGCATACGACTGCAGCAGCACTTCGTCGCTCAAGGTCAGCAGCGCCTGCTTGCGCTGTTCCAGCCGCGCTTCGGGCGTCATCTCCTTCTCGCCCGACTTGTACGGCCCCAGCACGGGCAGCAAGTCGCGCAGCACGGAGAAATTGCCCGGCGTGGTCTTGTCCGATTGCAGCTTGCCCAGGAAATACTTCATGACGTGTTCGGACTGGCTGCCCTCCTGCCGCAAGCTCGCCTTCACCATCTTGCCATCCTTGTAGGCCACTTGCGCCTCGCTGCTGGCCGTATCCTCGATCTGGTGGTAGGTATAGTTCTGCGATTCCGTGTTGTCCAGCAGGCGCAGCGGCACGCCGGGGACCAGCGTCTGGTGGTAGCTGGCGCTCAGCTTCGATTGCTGCTGCTGCCTGATCGACCGCTCGTCCTGGCGGGCGCCGGCCTGCTCCGTCTTCTGCGACACTTCATAATTGAAGCCATCCTTTTCCGCGCTGCGCATGGGATTGCTGAATTTCACGGTCTGCGACACGGAGGCGCTGAAATCGGCCAGCCCCGTCAGGATGGACTTGTCCTCGGCCGCCAGGCGCCACTTGCCCGTCTCGGGATTGTCCGTGGCCACTTGCGGCGCGGCGGTATTGCTGTGCAAGGCAGTGAAGCTATCCTTGAGCATGGCCACCAGGCCCGCGTCGCCATGGCCGCGCGATGCCGCCTGGTCGAATTGCTTCATATAGCTGCCCAGCGCCTTGGCTTGCCGCTCGGGGCTGCCCAGGGTATTGAGCGCGCTGGCATCGACCTTCAGGTCCAGGCTGCCGGCCTCGCCGCTGAAGCTGACCTTGCGCTGCACGCCATCGGCCTGGAAATCCAGGGTTTGAGTACTTTCCGTTTCGCCGCGCACCTTGACTTCCGCATGCAGCTTCACCGACTCGAGCACTTGCTGATCGAACTGCATCAAGCCTTCCAGCTTGATTTTCGGCGTGCTTTGTCCCATGCCGTCGATGGCTTCCTGGAAACCTTTTGCCAGCTCGCCCAGGGCGCTCGCTTCAGCGTCGCTGAGGTCGCCGCTGGTCGTCATGTTCACGGCCAGGCCGTCGCCCTGGCTGTCGAGCGACAGCTTGACTTCCACGCCGCTCTTCGTCGTGATGCTGAGGGAAACCCGGTCTTCGCCATTGCCATGCAGGCTGCCGGGCGCGATGCCGGACGCCGCATAGATGTTCGGCGTGGTGCTCGGCGGCGGCTGCCGCATCGCCTGCG
This sequence comes from Janthinobacterium sp. SUN176, assembly GCF_030587335.1. Lineage (NCBI taxonomy): Bacteria > Pseudomonadati > Pseudomonadota > Betaproteobacteria > Burkholderiales > Oxalobacteraceae > Janthinobacterium > Janthinobacterium sp. SUN176. The sequence continues at coordinate 1,912,995 of NZ_JAPWIA010000001.1, forward strand.
AGAAATTGTAGTTTCCCAGCTTGGCTTGTCCCAGCATGGCCGCGCCCAGGCCGCTGAAGCGGCCGCCAAACGCGTACGAAGAAAAACTCTTCGTCATCGCCTCGCTCACCTTGTCGCGCGTCGCGCTTTCCCACACCATCGGCGGTTTGACGAACGCCGCCGGCTTGCCGTCGTTCACGCTTTCCGGGCTGAGAGCGACGATGGACGATGGCGTCGATACGGGCGACGGCGCTGGCGCCTCCGCGCGGTTCGACGTGGCGGCGGCAGCCCGCGACGGGGCGCTGTTCCAGCTGGACAGTGGAGAAATGGAGGTCATGGCGCTGTCACCTTGCAAATGGAGAGAAGATGCATCATAAAAGTTCGATATGGTTAAGTATTTTGCAATTACCTGGCGCCAGGCAAACCTTGCGTCACGTTATCTGGCGTGATGGCAAGTACTGCATGGCAATACTGCATTAACGGCAAGAAACGGAAAAGCATGAGCGTCGGGGAAATGAAACATTTTCATGCCGCCGACCTCGCCTACCCCCAACAAGTTGAATCACCGCCGGGAATGTCCATTAAAATGCCACCATGGAACACAAGATTCTGCGCGCGCCGCTGGCCAGCTTTACCGACTTGTTGCTCGATGCCGTGTGCATGGTCGACGTGGAGGGGCGCTTCGTCTTCGTCAGCGCCGCCTGCGAACGCATCTTCGGCTATACGCAGCAGGAAATGATCGGCAAGCTCATGCTCGACATGGTCGCCCCGGCCGACCGCGCGCGCACCCTGGCCGCCGCGCGCGCCATCATGGATGGCCATGCGCAGACACACTTCGAGAACCGCTACCTGCGCAAGGATGGCAGCCTGGCGCACATCATGTGGTCGGCCCGCTGGTCCGCCGCCGACCAGCTGCGCGTGGCCGTGGCGCGCGACGTCACCCTGCTGAAACAGGCGCAGGCAAAGCAGGCCGCCCTGTACGCCATTTCCGAAGCCATGCAGGCGACGCAAGACTTGTCCTCCTTGCTGCACCGCATCCAGCACATCATCGGCGAACACTTGCCCACGCGCAGCCTGACCTTGCTGCTGCATGACGAACACGGCGCCCAGCCTCCCATGACCTCGCATGCCGACGACAGCGCGCCCCAGCCCACGTCGTCGCTGGCCAGCCTGCTGTGCGACGAAGTCCTGCGCAGCGGCCGCCCTCTGCTGCTGCAGGCGGGACAACTGGCCGGCCTGCCGGCGGCGCTGCAAACGGCGGCCTGCGCCCTGTCCTCGTGCTGGCTGGCCGTGCCGCTGTATTCTTCCCTGGGCAGCATCGGCGCGCTGGCCTTGCAAGGCGGCCAGGATGCCGTCATCGGCACGGAGCAGGACCAGGATTTGCTGCAATTTGTCGCCAAGCAACTTGCCACCGCCATCGAGCGCCGGCAGTTGCAGACGCAGATGCAATTCATGGCCATGCACGACGAACTGACCCGCCTGCCGAACCGCCGCCTGTTCCACGACCGCCTGCACACGGCCTTCGCGCGCGCGCACCGCCAGGAAGGCCGGCTGTCGCTGCTGTTCCTCGACCTCGACAACTTCAAGCGGGTCAACGACGACCACGGCCATGCCTGTGGCGACCTGCTGCTGCAAACGGTGGCGAGCCGCCTGCGCGATTGCATGCGCGAAACCGACACCCTGGCCAGGATGGGCGGCGATGAATTCGTCGTGCTTTTGGAAAGCAATGCCGCGCCGGCCGACGTCAGCCTGATCGAGCAAAAGATCCACGCGGCCCTGGCTGCGCCGCTGCACCTGGGCAACGGACAGCATTTGCAGATCGCCGTCAGCATCGGCGTGGCCCACTATCCGGAAGACGGCGATACCATGCAACTGCTGCTGCGCCATGCGGACCGGGCCATGTACGCGTCGAAAATGCTGGCCGCCGCCTCGCGCTAGCGGACGCCCGCTCCTGGCGGCAGTTGCCCCTATGCTATACTTTCCGGCGATGCTAAGACTCTTCAAAACATGGCTGATCCTGCTGCTGATCGCGGCGGTGCCGCTGCAAGCGGCCGCTGCGGGAGCCACGCGGCTATGCGCGCCGCTCGCTGCCGTGCCTGCCGTCGCGATGACAGCGGCTTGCCAGCATCACGCTGCGCCATCCTTCGCCATCCCGCACGACGCCGGCACGCCGGAAGACGACAAGACCCCTGCCAAGCACCCCGCGTGCGGCGCCTGCGCCAGCTTTTGCCTGGGCGCGCTGATGCCGCCTGGCCTGGCCCTGCCTGCCGCCGCCTGCAGCGGCGCACAACAAGTCACCATCGCTGCGGCCACCTTGCTGACGGGATTCATTCCCGACGGCCCGCGCCGGCCGCCGCGGCCGCTTTCCGCCTAGATCCCAAGCAAGCCACCAAGGTGGCCACGATAGCCCTATTCCGTCTGAAAGCAACACATGATCAAACATTTCTTATTGCGCGGCGCCTTCGCCGCCATGCTGGGCCTGCCCACGTTCGCCATGGCGGCCCTGCCCGTCATCGAAGTCTACAAGAGCGCCTCGTGCGGCTGCTGTGCCGACTGGATCAAGCACCTGGAAGCGAACGGTTTTACGGTCCGTGCGAAAAATGTCGAGATGCCGGCGCAATACCGCAAGCTGGCCGGCATTCCCGACGCGCTCGGCTCCTGCCACACGGGCCTCGTCAACGGCTACGCCATCGAAGGCCATGTGCCGGCCAGCGAGATCAAGCAGTTGCTGCGCGACAAACCCAAGGCGAAAGGCCTGGCCGTGCCGGCAATGCCGATGGGCTCGCCAGGCATGGAAGGACCGCGCAAGGATGCGTATGACGTCTTGCTGGTCAAGAACAATGGCAGCACCGAGGTCTACAAGCATTACAAGTAAAAAACCTGCACGGAAATGAAAAACGCCGCCGGAATCGCTTCCGGCGGCGTTTTTCTATCAGGCAGCAATCAAGAACTTACTGCCTGTCAAGACTGCATCAGATGCTGTCCAGCACCGCATTCAGGCTGGCGCTAGGACGCATAACGGCTTCCGTCTTCGCCGGATCTGGCAGGTAGTAGCCGCCGATATCCGTTTCCTTACCTTGTACTGCTTTCAGCTCGGCAACGATCTTTTCTTCGTTGTCAGCCAGGGCCTTGGCCACCGGCGCAAAATGCGCTGCCAGTTCCGCATCGTCCTTCTGCGCAGCCAGGGCTTGCGCCCAGTACATGGCCAGGTAGAAATGGCTGCCGCGGTTGTCCAGCTCGCCGGTACGTGGCGATGGCGACTTGTTGTTGTCCAGCAGCTTGCCGGTGGCTTCATCCAGGGTTTTTGCGAGGATTTTGGCCTTCGCATTGCCCGTCTTGATGCCCATGTCTTCCAGCGACACGGCCAGGGCCAGGAACTCGCCCAGCGAATCCCAGCGCAAATGGTTTTCTTCCACCAGTTGCTTGACGTGTTTCGGTGCCGAACCGCCGGCGCCCGTTTCATACATGCCGCCACCGGCCATCAATGGTACGATCGACAACATCTTGGCGGACGTGCCCAGTTCCAGGATCGGGAACAGGTCGGTCAGGTAGTCGCGCAGGATATTGCCGGTCACCGAGATGGTGTCCAGGCCGCGGAAGGCGCGTTCCAGGGTGTAACGCATGGCGCGCGTTTGCGACATGATCTGGATGTCCAGGCCCTTGGTGTCGTGCTCCTTCAGGTAAACCTGTACCTTCTTGATGACTTCGTTCTCGTGCGGACGGTAGGAATCGAGCCAGAACACGGCAGGCATGCCCGAATTGCGCGCGCGCGTGACGGCCAGCTTGACCCAGTCGCGGATCGGCGCGTCCTTGACCTGGCACATGCGCCAGATATCGCCCTCTTCCACCGTTTGCGTCAGCAGCACTTCGCCCGTTTCCAGGTCGGTGATGTTGGCGATGCCGCCTTCCGGCACTTCAAACGTCTTGTCGTGCGAACCGTATTCTTCCGCTTGCTGCGCCATCAGGCCCACGTTCGGCACGGTGCCCATGGTCTTCGGATCGAAGTTGCCATGCCATTTGCAGAAGCCGATCATTTCCTGGTAGATACGCGCGAAAGTCGATTCCGGCATGACGGCCTTGACGTCCTTCGGACGGCCATCGGCGCCCCACATCTTGCCGCCGATACGGATCATGGCTGGCATCGACGCGTCGACGATGATGTCGTTCGGCGAATGGAAGTTGGTGATGCCCTTGGCCGAGTCGACCATGGCCAGTTCCGGACGGTTGGCGTGGCAAGCGTGCAGATCCTTGAGGATTTCATCCTTTTGCGACGCTGGCAGGGTTTCGATCTTGTCGTACAGGTTGCTCATGCCATTGTTGACATTCACGCCCAGCTTGTCGAACAGTTCGGCGTGCTTGGCGAACGCGTCCTTGTAGAAGATGCGCACGCAGTGGCCGAAAACGATAGGGTGCGAAACCTTCATCATGGTCGCCTTGACGTGCAGCGAGAACATCACGCCCGTCTTGAAGGCGTCGTCGATTTCCTTCTCGTAGAACTCCAGCAGCGCTTTCTTGCTCATGAACATGCTGTCGATGATTTCGCCCGCTTGCAGGGAAACCTTCGGTTTCAGCACGATGGTCTTGCCCGAGGCCGTGACCAGTTCCATCTTGACGTCGCGCGCCTTTTCCAGCGTCAGCGATTTTTCGCCGTGGTAGAAGTCGCCATGGTGCATGTGCGACACGTGCGTTTGCGACGACTGGCTCCACTCGCCCATCGAATGCGGGTGCTTGCGTGCGTACTCTTTGACGGCCTTCGGTGCGCGGCGGTCGGAATTGCCTTCGCGCAAGACCGGGTTGACCGAGCTGCCGATGCACTTGCCGTAGCGGGCTTTCAGGGCTTTTTCTTCGTCCGTCTTCGCATCTTCCGGGTAATCCGGCAGCTTGTAGCCACGGCCTTGCAATTCGCGCACGCAGGCGATCAGCTGGCCTTGCGAGGCGCTGATGTTCGGCAGTTTGATGATGTTGGTGTCCGGACTCTGGGTCAATTTGCCCAGTTCAGCCAGGGTATTCGGGACTTTTTGCGCGTCCGTCAGGAATTCGGGAAATTCAGCCAGTACACGGGCCGCCACCGAAATATCGCTGGCGACCACGTCCACGCCAGCCGGCGCGGTGAATTTTTTGATAATTGGCAGCAGGGAATACGTCGCGAGCAGCGGCGCCTCGTCAGTCAGCGTGTAGATGATTTTGGATTTTTGTGTTGCCATGTTCATTCCCTTGTATGCGGTGATGCCTGGTGGTTAACTTTCTTCATTCCAAACACAGGACGGTTAGCCTTGCTTTGGACGGCTAGTGTGCCGGCGGTGACGCCGTGCTTGCCCACCACGTATTTTAGACTGTCCTGCCGCTGTTTGTGTATCAGATGGCGACGAATCTTATATAAGACAGCAAATATCCGGATCTGAAGGCCCAGGATGGCCATTTTCCGCGCTGAAATGCCCTCCGGGCATGCGCGCGGCATGTATGCGGCCGTGGCGGCAATGAATATATTAATCATTATAAATCGTAATGATTCTCATTTATAATATCCTGTGTGCAATTCCTCCCTATCAACTTTATACGCTTGCCCCTGATGCCCATTCCACTTTCCCGACTCGCCCACCCCCACCTCACCACCCGATTGATCCTCGCCGGCCTGCTCGTCGCCAGCGTGACGCCGCAGGCGATCGCCCAGGCGACGGCCGATGCATCCGCCCCGCTCGCCACCGTGCTGGTCAACGGACAAGCCGAAGCGGACGCCGGCGGACAGATCGCCAAGAGCGCGCGCGCCGGCATGCTGGGCGAAAAAGACTTGCTCGATACGCCGTTCAGCGTCAACAGCTACACCAGCCAGCGCATGCTGGACCAGCAGGCGCTGACCCTGGCCGAGGTGCTGGGCGGCGACCCATCCACGCGCTTCACTGGCCAGATCGGCGGCGTCACGGATTCCTTCTTCATCCGCGGCTTTCCCCTCAACGAGGGCAATCTGAGCGAAGTGGCGTTCGACGGCGTGTATGGCGTCTCGCCCAACTACCATTTATTTACGGAGTATCTGCAGAGCGTGGAAGTGCTCAAGGGGCCGGCCGCCTTGCTGTACGGCATGTCGCCGAACGGCGGCGTGGGCGGCGTCGTCAACGCCGTGCCGAAACGTTCCTTGCCGCGCGACCTGACGCGCCTGACCGTCGATTACGGCGCGGGCTCGCAGGCAGGCGCGGCCATCGACGTCAGCCGCCGCTTCGGCGAGGAGCGGCGCTTCGGCATCCGCTTCAATGGCTTGCACCGCCAGGGCCGCACGCCGCTCGACCACCAGACGTCGCGCGCGGAAGTGGCGGCCATCGCCCTCGATTACCAGGGCCAGCGCCTGCGCGCCTCGCTCGACGTGATCGAGCAATACCAGTGGATCGACGCACCCACGCGCCCCTTCCTCGTGGCCGCGCGCCTGCCCGTGCCGGCAGCGCCCGACGGCCGCCGCAACATCGCCCAATCCTGGGGCTGGTGGAAGTCCAACGACCTGGCCACCCTGGGCAAGGTCGAATACGACTTGAACGACAACGTCACCGTGTTTGCCGACGTGGGCGGCACGCGCTCCGACGTGTCGCGCTATTCGGACCAGACGCCGACCATCACCAGCGCGGCGGGCGACATGACGGTCACGCCCATGAACTGGAAATTCCGCGTGCGGCGCGCCAGTGCGGACACGGGCGTGCGCGCGCGCTTTCGCACGGGCGGCGTCGAGCATGCGCTGGTTGTGATGGGCAATGTCTACCAGGACGAATTTGGCAGCGTCAGCAATTCCGGCAAGCTCATCACCTCGAATATCTACCACCCAGTCGCCGTGGCCGACCCCGGCATTGCCGCCCCGGCCCGCGCGCCGAAGCTGTCCGCCTCCACCCTGTCCAGCCTGGCCGTGGCCGACACCCTGGACATGCTGGACCAGCGCGTGCAACTGACCCTGGGCGTGCGCCGCCAGCTGGTCGAAGCGAAAAACTACCATGCGACGACGGGCGCGCTGAACACGCACTACAAGCAGGGCGCCCTGACGCCGCTGGCCGGCATCGTCGTCAAGCCATTGCGCCACGTGTCGCTGTACGCGAACTATATCGAGGGCTTGAGCAAGGGCGATATCGCGCCGAACATCGCCGACAACGCGGGCCAGGTCTTTGCGCCCTACAAGAGCAAGCAGTATGAAGTGGGCACGAAGGCCGATTTCGGCGTGGTGCTGGCGACCCTGGCCGTATTCCAGGTGACGAAACCCAGCGGCCAGCTGTATGGCAAGGTCTACAGCATGGACAGCGAGCAGCGCAACCGGGGCCTGGAGCTGAACCTGTCGGGCGCCGCCAGCAAGGCCGTGCGCCTGCTGGCCGGCATCACCTTGCTCGACGGGCGCCTGGTGAAGACCAACAACGCCGCCACCATGGGCAAGCGCCCCGTGGGCGTGCCCACGTCCATGGCCAATCTGGGCGGCGAATGGGATGTGCCGTACTGGCCCGGCCTGACGGCCACGGGCGCCGTCAGCTACACGGGCAAGCAATTTGTCGACCAGACAAATCTGCAGTCGGTGCCGTCATGGACCAAGGTGGACCTGGGCTTGCGCTACCGCACGGCCATCGCCGGCAAGGCGACGACCTTGCGCGGCGGGCTGATGAACGCGTTCGACCGCCATTACTGGGCCGGCGTGGCTTCGTATGGCACCGTCTCCCAATCGGCGCCCCGCAGCGTGCAACTGTCGGCCGCCGTGGATTTCTGACGGGCGCCGGCATCCGGCATCGTCCGGCTGGCGCATGCACTGCGCGCCAGCCGCAAAGTCAGAAACAATAAAAATAGCAAGAAGCAGACCAAGCCACCGCCGATGGCGCCAGGACCCACCGCTGGTCCTGCCGCCATCGGCAAACGGCGACACTCCCGCAGCGGCTCGATACGCCGCACCGCACTGCATTCCATACCTCCCTGCCACTGCCCGGCGCACTGCCGCCGCCATCCCGCCTGCCTCGCTGCGTCGACAAGGACGCAACACCGAACGACAACTACATTGATATTTATCAAATTGACTGCCCGATGCCTGGGCTACTGTCGGTGCCATCTTTGATTTGAAACAGAAACTCTGCAGCCAAGAATCGACCATTCCAGAAACAACGCCAGTTCTCGCCAGGCTCTTCATTCCCCAGCCGATAACGCTCGCCAAGTGCGGTAACACCCAGCGTCCCACCTCCCTTGCCTACACGTGCAGGGGAAACTTTTGCTAGCGATTTTGCAGCTTTTTGATTAATGAACGTTAAAAAGGAATTTCGTATGAGCACGTATTCTGACATTTGCATCGTAGGCGCCGGCATAGGCGGCTTGACTTGCGCCAACCGCCTGATCGACACCGCCGCCAGCAGGAAGCTGCGCATCCGGGTCTTCGACCTGAATGCCACCGTCGGCGGCCGCATCCAGTCGCGGAAAATAGATGGCGAGGAAATCGCCGAACTCGGCGCCGCCCGCTACTCGCCGCAGCTGCATCCGCATTTCCAGCAGCTGATGCAGGGCAGCGGACTGCCGCATGCCGTCTACCCGTTCACCGAGGTCATTTCCCACGACAGCGTGCTGGAAGAGCTGAAGGCAACGCTGCATGGCCTGAGCCCGATGCTCAAGGAGCATCCGAACGACTCCTTCCTCGAATTCTTCAGCCATTACCTGGGCGCCGCCAAGGCCACCCACATCATCAAGGCGACCGGCTATGACGCCCTGCTGCTGCCGATGGTGTCGGCGGCCATGGCCTACGACATCATCAAGAAACACCCGGAAACGCAGCACTTTACGGAAAACGCCGCCAACCAGTGGCGCTATGCCACCGACGGCTACCACGCGTTGCTGTGCCAGCTGCAGTACCAGGCCCAGGCCGCCGGGGTGGAATTCCGCCTGGAACACCGCTTGCTGTCCGTTGAAAAATCCGGCGCCGACCATGTGCTCGCCTTCAGCCACCAGGGCGACACGCAGATGCACCGCACGCGCCACCTGGTGATGGCCATCCCGCCGTCCGCCATGCCGCGCCTGAACCTGGATTTCCCGAACGCCTGGAGCCCGTTCCAGTACGACTCGCTGCCCCTGTTCAAGGGCTTCCTCACGTTCGACACGGCCTGGTGGGAAGAGCTGGGGCTGACCGACAAGGTGCTGATGGCGGCCAATCCCCTGCGCAAGGTCTACTTCAAGAGCGACAAGTATGTGCTGTTCTATACAGACAGCAAGAGCGCCACCTACTGGCGGGACAGCCTGGAACTCGGTGAAGACGTGTACCTGGAGCGCGTCCGCCGCCACCTGGAAGACGTCCTGCCGCTCGATGGCCAGCCGCTGCCGCCCATCAAGGCGCACTTCCACAAGTTCTGGCCGCATGGCGTCGAGTTTTGCGTGGAACCGGAAGCCGAGCACCCGGCCGTCCTGCTGCACCGGGACGGAATCATCTCTTGCTCGGATGCCTATACCGCGCATTGCGGCTGGATGGAAGGCAGCCTGATCAGTGCCCAGCACGCCAGCGGCCTGTTGCTGCAGCGGCTAGATCAACGGGAAGACGTCGTCGCCGCCAACGATACCTTCATCACTTCCTCGACCGAGCGCGCATGAGCCTACTTGACTTCCCCCGTCTGCATTTTCGGGGTTTTGCCCGCGCCAATGTGCCGACGGGGAATCGCAATACGCACGGCAACATCGATATCGCCACGAACACGGTATCGATGGCGGGCGAGCCTGTCGACCTGTGCCGGCCGCCGGCTGAATTCCATGCGCACCTGAAACAGCTTGCCCCCCGCTTCAACGCCAAGGGCAAGCCCGATCCGGACGGCATCTTCAGCCTGGCGGCAGGCCACAATTTTTGCGGGAATAATCATTTTTCGTGGGAAAACGCGAGGATCACGGGCGTCCAGCTGCGCGATGGCGAAGTCGATACGCAAGACCCGCTGGTGGGCGCTAGGCTGGGCCTGTGGGGCCACTACAACGAGTACCTGCGCACGACCTTCAACCGCGCCAGGTGGATCGACAACAACCCGGCCCAGCCCGACACCACGCTGATCTACGCCGGCCAGTTCACCTTGAGCGACAAGCTGGCCACGCCCAACACGCCCACGCTGTTTACCGCCGACATCGCGCAGGCGCACTCGGTGCGCTGGCTCGGCAGCGGCCACATCACGGAACGCAGCGGGCATTTCCTCGATGAGGAAATCGGCCGCTCCAGGCTGTTCCAGTTCTCCGTGTCCAAGCAAGACCCGCATTTCCTGTTCAATGCGGAGCTGCCGTTGCCGGCCAGTATGCATGCCTTGCAGCAAGCCCTGGCCGACGACGAGGTGCTGGGCCTGACGGTGCAGTATTGCCTGTTCAATATGTCGACGCCGCCAAAACCGGACTCGCCCGTGTTCTACGACCTGGCCGGCAGCATCGGCCTGTGGCGGCGCGACGAGCTGGCCACCTATCCGGCCGGCCGCCTGCTGCAGCCGCGCCAGGCCAGCCTGGGACCGGTGCTGGTGAAACTGCATGCGGACCGCGTCTCGTTCAACATGCCGACCGCCATCCCCTTCACCACGCGCGACGCGGACGCCGTCTCGGAACAGCATCCCACGCATGCCCTGGGCGGCAAGCAGGCGCTCGGCGACCTGCTGCTGCAGGATGACTCCGGCACCTTGCTGGCGCGCATTCCCGAGCAGTTGTACCGCGACCACTGGCGCCATCACGGCGTCTTCGACGTGCCGCTGCAACATGCCCCCACCGCGGGTTCGCTCAGCCTGGGCAGCGCGCAAGCGCAGTGGGACGAGGCCGATTGGGTATCGCAATCGGACAGCAACCAGCTGTACCTGGAAGCGCCGAACCGCAACAAGCACGAGCAATTTCCGCAGACCATCACCGTGCAAAGCCGCTTCCGCGGCGAGCTGGCGGCGCCCCCGTCCTTGGCGCAGGCGGAAGACGGCGCGCTGCTGGCCGTGGAGCAGCAACCGTCGCCGCTCGGGCACGGCTACACGGCGCTGACCCTGACGGGGCGCCAGCCGGGCGCGACCAGGATCGTGCTGGGGACAGCCAGCGCAAGACAATACCTCGGCGTGCGGGTGCTGCCCGACGACTGGGACCTCGACGACGTACCGGCGGAACAGGTCGACTACGCCTTCCTCTACCGGCATGTGATGAGTTACTACGAGCTCGTGTATCCCTTCATGTCGGACAAGGTCTTCAGCCTGGCGGACCAGTGCAAGTGCGAAACGTATGCACGCCTGATGTGGCAGATGTGCGATCCGCAAAACCGCGACAAGAGCTACTACATGCCCAGCACGCGCGAACTGTCGCTGCCAAAATCGCGCCTGTTCCTGAAATACCTGACGCAGGTCGAGGCAAAGGCCAAGGCGGCGCTGCCGGCACCGGCCACGCCGCACGCCATCGGCAACAAGGCGGAACTGATCGACGAGCTGAAAAAGGCCGTCGACCTGGAACTGTCGCTCATGCTGCAATACCTGTATGCCGCGTATTCCATTCCCAATTATGCGCAAGGGGCGGCGCTGGTGCAGGCGGGCCGCTGGCTGCCGGCCGAGCTGGAACTGGCCTGCGGCGCCGAAGACCGGCGGCGCAACAGCGGCACGCGCGGCATGTTGCTGGAAATCGCCCACGAAGAAATGATTCACTATTTATTGGTCAACAATGTGCTGATGGCGCTCGGCGAACCGTTCCATAGAGGCGCCCCGGTGCTGGGCCAGCAGGCGCGCCAGCGTTTCGGTCTGGACACGGAATTTGCATTCGAGCCATTTTCCGAACACGTACTGGCCCGTTTCGTGCGTTTCGAATGGCCCGACTACATTCCCACGCCGGGCAAATCCATTGCCACCTTCTATATCGCGATCCGCCGAGCTCTGGCCGAGCTGCCCGGCCTGTTCGAGAGCGGCGGCGGCAAGCGCGGCGGCGAACACCATTTGTTCCTGAAAGAACTGACCAACCGCGCCTATCCCGGCTACCAGCTGGAAGTGTCCGACCGCGACAGCGCGCTGTTCGCCATCGACTTCGTCACCGAGCAGGGCGAAGGCGTGGCCGTCGATTCGCCGCATTTCGCCTCGTCGCACTTCCAGCGGCTGCGCACCGTCGCCGGCAAGTTCTCCGCCTGCGGCAAGCCGTTCGAGCCGGCGCTGCCGGCGCTGAAGAATCCGGTGCTGGAAGCGCGGGCGGACTGCACGGTGGTGACGGATCAAACGGCGCGCGCGCTGATGCAGCTGTATCAAGGCTGCTACGAACTGACCTTCCTGTTGATGGCCCACCATTTCGCGCAGCGGCCGCTGGGCAGCCTGCGCCGCTCGCGCCTGATGAACGCCTCCATCGACATCATGACCGGCCTGTTGCGTCCCCTGTCGGCGGCCCTGATGAACATGCCATCGGGCGTGCCCGGCCGCCACGCGGGACCGCCCGTGCCCGAGCCGGTCAGCAGCCAGGTCAGCGGCGACTACAGCCTGGGCTGCGACATGCTGGCGCAGAAGTGCCTGGCGCTGGCGCAGTACGCGCGCAGCCTGGAGAGCGATGTCATCGGCATGGCACCGATAGAAATGTTGGAGTTTTTTAATCAGCAACTTACCGATTTATCTCGGGGAAAGATGTCAAGAGAGGCCTGAAATGCATAAAATCATTATCGTCGGCGGAGGCCTGGCAGGTAGCCTCAGCGCCATTTATCTGGCGCAACGGGGGCACGATGTCCACGTCATCGAAAAACGCGGCGATCCGCTGCTGGAAAATGCCGCCAACGCCGACCCCGTCAACTCGCGCGCCATCGGCGTGAGCATGACGGTGCGCGGCATCAAGGCCGTCCTGGGAGCTGGCATCAGCAAACAGGAGCTCAACCAATGCGGCGAGCCCATCGTCGGCATGGCCTTCAGCGTGGGCGGCCGGCACCGGATACGCGAGCTGACCCCGCTCGAAGGCCTGTTTCCCCTGTCGCTGGACCGCACGGCCTTCCAGCGCCTGCTGAACCGGCATGCCGTCAAGCACGAGGTGAAGTATTACTTTGAGCATAAATGCCTGGATGTCGATCTGGAAAGAAAGATCGTGCTGGTCCAGGGCCCGGACGGCGCCGTGCAGCAGCTGTATGGCGACCTGGTCATTGGCGCCGACGGCGCCCACTCGGCCGTGCGGCGCGCCATGCAAAGCGGCATGCGCCGTTTCGAGTTCAGGCAGAGCTACTTCCGCCACGGCTACAAGACGCTGGTGTTGCCGGACGCAGCAGATCTGGGTTTCCGCAAGGATTTGCTGTACTTCTTCGGCATGGATTCCAAGGGCCTGTTTGCCGGCCGCGCCGCCACCATCCCGGACGGCAGCATCAGCTTTGCCCTGTGCCTGCCCTACACCGGCACGCCCAGCCTGGGCACGCTCAACCGCGAAGCCATGGCCGACTTCTTCAACCGCTACTTCGGCAGCCTGCCGCCGGAGCGCCGCAAGGAGATGCTCGACCAGTTCATGGCGCTGCCCAGCAACGACCTCATCAATGTCCGCTCCAGCACCTTCCACTACAAGGCCAATATCCTGCTGATCGGCGATGCGGCGCATGCCACCGCCCCGTTCCTTGGACAAGGCATGAACATGGCGCTGGAAGACGTCCACGTCTTCGTTTCCTTGCTGGAAAAGCACGGCAATGCGCTGGGCCCTGCCCTGTCCAAGTTCACGCAGCAGCGCAAGGTGCAGGCGGACGCCATGCAGGACATGGCGATCGCCAACTATGAAGCGCTGAGCAATCCGAATCTGATTTTCTTCCTGCAGACGCGCTACACGCGCTACATGCACAAGAAATTCCCCCGTGTTTATCCGCCGGACATGGCGGAGAAACTGTACTTCACATCGGTTCCCTACGATGAATTGCAGCAAATCCAGAAGAAACAAAACGTTTGGTACAAACTTGGAAGGGTAAATTAATGAACATTCTCGTCATCGGCGCAGGCCCCGCAGGCCTGCTCTTCGCCAGCCAGATGAAACAGGCCCAGCCCGGCTGGAATATCAGCATTACGGAAAAAAATACCCCGGAGGAAGTGCTGGGCTGGGGCGTGGTGCTGCCGGGACGGCCGCCGCGGCATCCCGCCAATCCGCTCTCTTACCTGGAGCAGCCGGAACGGCTCAATCCGCAGTTCCTGGAAGAATTCAAGCTCGTGCATCACGACCAGCCCAACCTGATGAGCACGGGTGTTACCCTGTGCGGCGTCGGACGCCAGGCCCTGGTGCAAGCCCTGCGCGCCAAATGCGTGGCGGCCGGCATTGCCATCCGCTACGAAACGCCGCCAGACGACAAGGCGCAGCTGGAAGCCGAGTACGACTTGGTGGTGGTCTCGAATGGCGTCAATTACAAATCGCTGGACTTGCCGCCAGCACTGGCGCCGCACATCGATTTCGGCCGCAACAAATACATCTGGTACGGCACCACCCAGCTGTTCGACCAGATGAACCTGGTATTCCGCAGCAATGAACAAGGCATTTTCATCGGCCATGCCTACAAATACTCGGACACGATGAGCACCTTCATCGTCGAATGCAGCGAAGAAACGTACGCCAAGGCCGGGCTGGAAGCGCTTTCCGAGCGCGATGCAGCCGCGTACATCGCCAGGACGTTCAAAGCCGAACTCGGTGAACACAGGCTGCAGAGCCAACCGGGCCAGGGCTGGCGCAATTTCATGACTCTCAGCCGTGACCGGGCCTGCGACGGCAAGTTCGTCCTGCTGGGCGATGCGCTGCAATCGGGGCATTTTTCCATCGGCCACGGCACCACCATGGCGGTGGTGGCAGCCCTGCTGCTGGTGAAAATCCTCGATACTGAAGCCAGCACGGCCGCCGCCCTGGACAGTTTCAATGCCCGCGCCGTGCCCCTGATGCAATTGTTCAAGGAGCACGCCAACAGCAGCCGCCTGTGGTTTGAAAGCGTGGGCGAACGTATCGGACTGAGCAATGCAGAGCTGACCGCCAGCTTTGACGCCCGCCGCAAGGACTTGCCGTCGCTACAAGAAGCGCTGATGGCCAGCCTCGGCTACGCGCTGGGCCGCTAGGGAGCTGCCATGCCGACACATGTCGCCCCGCCGCTGCTGCCAATGCAATGGAGCAGCGCTTACATTTCCTACTGGACGCCGATGCAGGAGCACGACCAGGTCACGTCCGGCTATTGCTGGTTCGACTATGCGCGCAACATCTGCCGCATCGATGGCCTGTTCAACCCCTGGTCGGAAAAGGAACATGGACACTTGCTGTGGATGTCGGAAATCGGCGACGCCAGGCGTGAACAAAGCCGCAAGCAGAAAGTGGCCTACGCGAGGCAAGCGCAAGCCACCGGCGAGCAGCTGCAGGGCACGGCGCTGGCCGATGAGGTGATCCCGTTCCATGAGCTGTTCCTGCCGCAAGCGGTGCTGGCGGACGGCGGCGCCCGCCACGACGGCCGCCACACCGTGCTGGGCCGGGAGGCGGACGCCTGGGTAGTGGAGCGGACGGGCAAGCCGTCATCGGTCTTTTACCTGGAGGCCGGCGGCAACCGCCTGCTGCGCATGGTCACGGGCAACGACCCGCAGCATCTTTCGGTACGCGACTTCCCCAACCTGTTTGTCGGCGACATTCCGGACAGCGTCTTTACGTCTTGCAACACCTGACCACGACGTGGCGCGCGCAAGGGCCGCATGCGGCCGGGGTGTGCGCCACGCCTGGCGAGTGTTTTAGTTATTACTTTCGAAGGATATTGCTATGCCGCTGGTTGTTTACATTCTGGGGTTGACGATCTTTTCGTTGACGACATCCGAATTCATGGTGGCGGGCATGATGCCGTCGCTGGCCTTGGCCATGGACGAACCGGTGACGCGGATCGGCTATCTGATCTCGCTCTATGCCATGGGCATGGTCATCGGCGGACCGCTGAGCACCATCATCCTGCTCAAGCTGCGCGTGCCGAACAAGAAGGGACTGCTGTGGCTGCTGTGCTTGTATGTCCTTGCCCAATCAGTCGCCGCGTCCGCCACCAGCTATGACATCCTGGCCATCGCGCGGGTAGTCACGGGCGTGGCCGCCGCCACCTGCTTTGGCCTGTCCCTGGCGATCTGTGCCGACATCGTCGCGCCCAACGCGCGCGGACGAGCCGCCGCCGTCGTGATCGGCGGCCTCATGCTCGCTTCCGTGGTGGGCGTGCCCGTCGCCACGCTCATCGACCAGCACCTGGGATGGCGCGCCAGCTTCTGGCTGGTGGTGGTGCTGGCGCTCTTGTGCCTGGCGCTCATCACCGTGCTGGTGCCGCGCGCCAAACCATCCGAGGTCGTCAGCCTCGGCAATGAACTGGGAGAATTCCGCAACCGCCACCTGTGGGCAGCGTATGCCAGCAGCGGCCTCATCATCGGAGCGATTTTCGCGGCGTTCAGCTACTTCGCGGCCATCCTGACGGAAATTACCGGCTTTCCAGCCTCCGCTATCCCCTGGCTGCTGGGCGTCTACGGCGTCGCCAACGTGGTGGGCAATGCCGTGGTCGGCCGCTATGCGGACCGCTACACCACCGTCATCATGGTCTGGGGCATGGTCATCCTGGGCATCAGCCTGGCGCTGTTCGCCGTCTTTGCGCACGACAAGAGCATCAGCGTCGCCTTGCTGGTCGTCACAGGCCTGGTCGGCATGTCGATGAACCCCGCCATCATCGCCCGCGTGATGAAAACGGCCCACCCTGGGCCGCTGGTCAACACGGTGCACACTTCCGTCATCAACATCGGCCTGGGCGCCGGATCATGGTTAGGCGGCCTAGGCATCGCCGCCGGCTACGGCCTGCGCTCCCCGCTGTGGGTCGGCGTCGCGCTGGCCGTGCTTGGCCTCCTCAGCTTGCTGCCTTACCTCGGGCACCGGTCGCGCGATTCGGTGCTGTCGCATTAGCGGCTGGCGGCGGTTGGCATTGCCAACCGCCCGCCACTTTAATGGCGGCAGGGTCCTGTCCAATGATCGTTTGCGAAATTATTAACTTCCTCCCATGTCAGGATAGTTGTCGCGTCACCTGATTTACCGTAGCATTGGCAAATTCTTCCTTCCAGCCAATATGAAAAATCCATAAAAAAAGGAAAATGTCTTTCAAGGTCAGCCGACCCTGATTACGCGTAGCATGCTGATACCCCGCGACTGAAATCGCCGACCAGAACACAATTCTTGCGAAAAATAATGCGAAAAACTCATTCCATAATTATTTCTATCATTTTGGCCGGCTTGGCCATGCCTGCATTGTCGGCGGATCAGGCACCATCCTTGCCAGACCGCTTGGCCGCCCTTCGCACGACGATCGCAATCGACCATGGAAAGATGGTTGGTTCCGGCGCGGCAACATTGATAGATGCAGGTCGGGAGAGCCAATTCGTGCTCATCGGCGAGGACCATGGTATTGCAGAAATTGCAAATTTTTCGGCGGCATATTTTGAAGAATTGGCAAATCAAGGATTTACGACACTGATTGTCGAAAATGGGCCGGCTGTTGCTGATGCTTTGGCAAAGACCTTGAAAGCCAATACTGGCGTTGCTGGCATAGCAGCATTTAATAAGGCCTATCCGGTCGCTACTGCTTTCTACAATTGGCAAGCTGAGGCGCAATTCCTGGCCCGTTTCGCCAAAGCTGCAGGACCATCGTTCCAATTAGTGGGAATGGATCAGGAACTCATGGGCGCTTCGAAATATTTGCTCGACCAAATGGCCGGGCAACCGCTTGGTCCTTTGGCGAAATCAAAAATCGAGGCGTTCCGCAAGCTTGAAAACGACGACTATAGCCGGGCGTCGGCGAGCGGAGACCCGCGTGATCTTTTCATGTTGAAAGTCAAAGAAGAGGAATTGTTCGCGCTACAGAAGCTGCTCACGGCCCCCAAGGACATGCCCGCCTTGGCGATGTTAAATTCGTTGATCGAAAGCCGCAGCATTTATAGCAAAAACATCACTCCGGGACAGGGATATGCATCCAATACACAACGTGCCAAACTAATGAAGCGGAATGTGGCCAGCCATTTGACGCTTGCGCCTGCACAGCGAATGTTGCTGAAAGCCGGTGCAGTTCATGTATTCCGAGGTTATAACCCGCTGAGTGCCGGCAGCCGGGAGATCGGCAATTATTTGGCTGAATATGCGGAAGGCCGCGGGCAAAAATCGCTGCATGTATTAGTGCTGGCGTCCAAAGGCCAGCAGGCGCAATTTGCTGGAATTGGACGCGCATCGGTCTCGACAGAAATCAAAAAAACCGATATCAAGTCCGCCATGGCTGGCGTATTGCCCTTCTTCGCCGCAGCGAGCGAGCATAAGGAATGGTCATTGTTCGACGTACGCCCCTTGCTGGGATCGGCGAAAACCCTGGCGAATGGAAACAGCAGTGTCCAAGGCATGATTCAGGGCTACGATTTTGTACTGGTCATTCCCGATGGGAGCGCAACGTCGGACCTGTGATAATGTCCCATGGCCTACTCTGCGTTTATATGGTCAATATTCGGTTAGCGGCAACAATGAGGTCACCGTTCTGGCTTGCGGTGCGCCTAGTCGCGCCGGTTGACCGCGCGCTCCAACAGCGAGCGCGTCAGGAGCTTATGAAACGGCATGATGATAAACAAATACACTCTTCCAAAGAGATTGTTTATTTTAACCAAGGTTGAAACCGTCACTTCCGATCCCTTCAGACTCGGTTGAATGCTTATCCAGATCCGGAAATCCAGATGCTTGTCGTCACCACCGACGACGAGCTCAGTCTTGCCCCAGACATAGGTGCCTGTATGCGCATCGGGAGCGCGCCCGGCACATTGATGTTGAGCGCATGGCATTGATGCCCTGCCACACTTGACCGAAGACGATCCGTACTTACTGAGCCGCAATCGGGACGATCGCACGGCAGCCGGATTGATGATTTTGCCGCTCAAGGAAAGGATCAAGAGGGCTATCGCATCAGCAGATAACATCACCGATAGCTGGAAAACGTACTTGTCCTCAGTTCGGACGGGACACTACCGATGCACATCAACGATATTTTCAAAAAAATAATATTATTACATTTGAATAGTTTGTCTTTAGTAGAAACATGTAGGATTTGTACTTCTTATATCTTGGAGCTACCAACCAGACCTCAATTTGAGATACCAGACTCAACCATTCAACCAAGTCGAAAGGAACAAGATGAAATCCCAGATGCGTCTTGCAGCAATGACCGTTTCGCTGTTGTCCGCCTCCGCCAGTGCTTTGGCGCAGACTCCAAATCGATGCCCATCGCTGGCGTTTTATGGCAATGCCGCCGCCAGCGGCCTCTGCAAAAGCCTAAGCCCTGCTACGCAAAACCTGCAAGTGTGCGAATTGACGGCCGCACAACCCGACGTTCACTTGACCTTCGGCCTCCTGCCAAATGGCGTGAACCCGCCCACCCCTCTCCACCTGACAGTGCGTACTCAGGCCAACAACTGCGAACAAGCGACCAATATCGTCCGGAACGCTGCCGGAGCGTTTGTCGCGCAAAACAACGCCCTGCTCTGTGGCGTCAACCCCGTCAGCTATGTTCAACGCATGAACGCTCAAGCGATTGTCCCGGGGGCCAACGGTCAAAGCGCTTGTCGCACAGCATTCATAAACGCCCAGGCGGGTGGTAAATTGACGCCCGCAGTGGCGCAAAGCTACCTCAACGCTTGCAACACCGGGGGCGCAGCGAATGCCGCATGTCCGTGATGTGAAACGGCAAGCACCAAAGGCGACCAGAAATGAGCTGCATTCCGAGTGCGAGCGCGTGGCCTAAACGGTCTCCCTTTCCCATAGCACAGAACCGTGAATCGCCACCAGGAACTTAGACTCTCCTGATCCATAGTTTTTTGAAATATGAAACACTGATGGATCGTGTTAAAGACCTGGGCGTCCTAGCAGACGCCTGGGGTTCAATCTAGTAGCTGCCTGATCCAACGACGTGATCGGGCTTGACCTGTCTATCCCCCTGGCCCTGCGGAGACTTCTACCGCATTCAAGCACAAGCTGCTTGAGCTTTGGCGGGTTCTACCATGCACTCTTCCGTGGCTCAACCTCTTACAACGTTAATCCCGGGTTTCGCGGAGCGCGGAGCAATCGATTCGAGGTCTCTTTCACATAATTTCTGTTCTGCAACGATGCATTTAAGTTAAAGTGTTGCGTTGACCGATTGAATCAGCAGCCAGAAGCGGTCATTGCCAGAACTTAATTGATTATTATTTTTATGTCTTTCTACATTTAAATGTTTGGAATGTTCAAAAAGCGGCAAGCGCCGCCGTCCCCGCCTACGCACGATTCTGAAGACCGTCTCTGCTTGGTTTTCATCCCTGCGCTTGTGACCGTTCTTCTCCACGCTGAAAAAACGTTGGGCAGACCATTGACACAGCCCGAAGTCATTGCTATCCGTGACAACGCGAGTTGCATGCCGATGCCCGTTTCACAAGCTGAAATGATGGAAGAGGAACGCGGCTACCCAGACATTGTCGCAGAAGCTGTCTGGCCGGAGTGGCAATCGGCGCGTCTACAGCTCGGTCAATCGTGATTATTGAGGCTCGTTAATCAGTAATCGCCCAGCGATTGTTCACCTTTAGGGTGCTGATTAGGTCAGCCGGAATCTTACCCCAGACTTAAAAACAAGTGCCTCCAACGTCCGCAAACGGAGCAGAAGCGGACGGTGTGATCGGGGTAAGTCGCTGCAGGTACCTACGACACTCCTGATCCATCGTTCTTGGCTGATGAGAAACAGATGGATCGGGTTAGGAGCCTGGGTGCCATGCCAGGCTCCAGGTATGCGGTCTCCTAGCTGCCTGATCCAACAACGAAATCGGATCTGCCCTACCCCTGGCGATCCCTTGGCACGTTGCAAGACAGTGCCGCCAATCAATAAGCGAGAAAGATAATCATGTTGGATAAGAAATGGTGGCATAACGCCGTCGTGTATCAGATCTACCCACGTAGTTTTCAAGACAGCAATCACGATGGGGTCGGTGATCTGGCCGGCATCATCGGCAGACTGGACTACCTGCAACATCTGGGAATCAACCTGATCTGGCTGTCACCAGTGTACCGGTCGCCGATGGACGATAACGGCTATGACATCTCCGACTATCAGGATATCGCCGCTGAATTCGGCACATTGGCCGAGATGGAGCAGTTGATCGCAGAGGCGGCCAGGCGCGACATCCGTATTTTGATGGATCTTGTGGTCAACCACACCTCTGACGAGCATGCCTGGTTCGTCGAGGCGAAGAAATCCAGGGATAGCCCCTACCGTGACTACTACATCTGGCGCAATGGAGGCGCCGATGGCTCCCCGCCCGACCAGCAACGTTCGTATTTTGGCGGAAGTGCATGGGAATACGATGCCGCCAGCGGTGAATACTACTTCCATCTGTTCTCGAAACGACAGCCGGACCTGAACTGGGAAAATCCCCAGGTGCAGGAAGAGGTGCATCGCATGATGAACTGGTGGTTGGACAAGGGCATCGGCGGCTTCCGCATGGATGTGATCGATCTCATCGGCAAACAGGTCGACCAGCAGATCATCGCCAACGGCGCACGACTGCACCCGCTGCTGCAGCAAATGCACCAAGCGACCTTGGCGGCACGCGATGTCTTGTCGGTGGGCGAGACTTGGAGCGCCACCCCGGAGACAGCCAAGCTGTATTCCGACCCGGCGCGTCAGGAGCTGTCGATGGTCTTCCAGTTTGAGCACATCACCATGACCCACGATACCAAGGAGGGGAAATGGAAGCCGCAGCCGTTCAATCTGATCGAATTCAAGCAAATCATCAGCAAGTGGCAGACCGAGCTGGCCGATACCGGCTGGAACTCGCTGTTCTGGAATAACCACGACCTGCCGCGCGCCGTATCCAAATACGGCGACCCCGGCCGTTACCGGGTCGAATCGGCCAAGATGCTGGCCACCGCGCTACAGTTTCTCAAGGGCACCCCCTACGTCTATCAAGGCGAGGAAATAGGCATGACCAATGTACGTTTCGACTCTATCGACGACTATCGCGACATCGAATCGCTCAACCTCTACCGTGAACGCACGGCCGCCGGCGTGTCACCGGAGACGATGCTGGCCGGCATCCACGCTAACGGGCGGGACAATGCACGCACCCCCATGCAGTGGAACAGCACACACAACGCCGGCTTCAGTACTGGCACGCCATGGCTCAAGCTGAATCCCAACTACCCGGAGATCAACGTCGCGGCCGCACTGGAACAACCCGATTCGGTCTTCTTCTACTACCAGAAGCTGATCGAACTGCGCAAGCACTGGGACGTCATGGTTTACGGAAATTACCTGCCGTTGCTGGAGCAGCATCCGCAGGTATTCGCCTACCGGCGCAGCTTGGGAAGCCAACAGCTGGTTGTCGTCAACAACTTCTCCGGCGAACACGTCGAACTGGATCTGCCGGCAACGCTGCACGGCATTGCCGGGCAAGGCTTGATCAGTAACTATGCCCAGCGTGACAGCTGGACCGACCACCTCAGCCTGCAGCCATACGAATCGTTTGCTATCGCTTATGTGTGTGAGGCGGGGTGCGGGTAAAGCGTTGTTGTGCAATCACATCGAGCCGCGCGAACGCCTGGGTAAATGGCGCTTGACAGTCAAACGCACACTGGGCTGATTGCACCGCTTCCGCCGATTACGCGTCCGCTACGAGCGCCGTGCCGATATCCACCAGGCGCTTCTCTCGCTTGCCTGCATACTCATCTGCTGGAGATACATTCAGCGGTTTTGTTAGGCGTCCTTAGTGTACGAACTTGTTGCTTTGAAAGCAAGGAAGAGGATTGTCAGGCGTTCTAAGCCCGCTTGACGTGAAAACGGCCGCAGAAAGCGGCCGTATCGTTGAGGCTGGGCGGTGGATTAGAAATCCCATTGCCCAAAATTTGCCCCAAGTTCGTATTCCGACAAGATGTAAAATCCTAAGCCATTGAATACAAACGAAAATTTTGGTGGGAAGTGCAAGTTTCGATCTTGCGAGCCCTGCAGTGTGAATGCCATTGAAAGCGCCATTTTGCAGGGTTCTCACAGGGAGAGTTTCGTCATGACTATCAAGAGAAGTCGCTTAATTGCACCAAATTACACAGGGCTGTAATGCTCAAAAGCAAGGGAGTTACATCGACCTGCAATTCCAGATATGACTATTGGGCGAAACAAGGAAGGGTATGCTAGCACTGGCTGGCACCACGACTATACCGACACGAGGATGGGCGCGCGGGAGATCCTGCCTTAATTGCCGGAAAATCCAAATGAGCAGCCTCCGCCAAGCATGCCCCTCCCTTCCCGATATGCCGCAAGATAAATGTAATATTTCGAACAAACCGCTGGCTGCGGTGTAATCTGTACATATAGGCAGTATGCAAACATCCACAACCTGGGAGGATATATGCCTTGCATTGATCATGAATACAAGAATTGTCCCGCTTATATTGAATTGGCCGACGGTAAGTATTGCACAGTACCGGGATGCCAACGTCAAAAGGCCATCACCCAAACCTCCAAAGCCTTGTTCGAGCACCTGAACAATGATTTGGAGGATGTTGTCATTCCAGGCAAGACAGGCGGTAGACAGGGTACGATCTAAGAGAGCACGGACGTCGACAGTACCATGCTCGTTAAAAGTTGCACCGAGACATCAAAATCTAGCGCAGCTACTTGGTTATAACTCTCGGCAACTCCAGCTCGCTGCGTAGCGAGGCGCTTTATTTTCTGAAAGCATAGCCCACCGCCGCGTCAGGTCTGCCGAACCCAGACGCACCGTATTACGGCAATTACGTTTGCTTGTGATATCCAGCGCGGCAATTGCCAAACCGGAGCGCACCCTTCCCCACTCGTCTCCGCCACAAGAGAACCGTCCAACCAACTTAGGCACTGATCAGGATCAAGGCTCATCACCATGCGCTTTTCGTCATAGGGCTTGTGGAAGCGCTGCATCAGCGAGTGCCCGTCGGCGTTGATAGTCAGCATCGAGAACGACAGCAACTGATCCTCCGGGCGGTACTCCCATATGCCGGCTATGGCCACCGGGCCACCGTCGGCACGCTCGATGCGCCAGCGCACGGGCTTGCCATTTCGTAGTTGGGTTCGAAGAAGTTGGCGGCCGGGATGATGCAGAACTGCTTGCACTTCCAGGCGCTGCGAAAGGATGGCTTACTGGCCACCGTCTCGGTGCGGGAGTTGTAGGTCTGGCGGGCCAGCTTCAGATCCGCCTAATGAGGCACCAGGCCAAACATGGCGGGAGCGATTTCCAGTTCACCGGGCGCTTCGTGAGAGCCGCGAAGGATGGGCGCCATGTAGCCGGGCCATGTCTCGGGTGACAGGTCAAGCAGCGGGTATCCGGTTCGAAAGCTTTCTTCGATCTGATCTTTGCGGCTGGGGGTGTAGTCCGCACACATTTTAACGTCTATCCGTCACTGGCTTGTGCATTAAAATTTAATCATTTGTTCGGAAGAGTCTGTTCCATAGCACTATTCCACGGCATCCAATCTTTCAAAATTTTCGTTCATTTGTTTAATTTGCATGTCATCTCGAGCAGCAAAAATCAGAGGCTGTGAATTTACAATACTAAAGACTTCCAATGCCCAAAGGACCTCGGCGAATCCTTGCAACTCACCATCCGGAAGAGGAGCAATGGTCTTAAACCACTCCATAGAGACCTGTCTTTTTGCGCTGCCATGATGCCTTTTAATATTAATCGATTCCTTTACGACCCCTTTTAGTTGATCATAATACTTGTAGTTTTTAATTTTTTTATAATTATCGCGATCATCAGGACTAATACGCCCATTGAGAAGCACGCATTTCAACAAATCCGAATCATCTAGCGTCATTCCACATTGCAGAGCGAAAAGCACTCGGGTTTGAAACTTTAGTCTATTGGAAATTTCATCAATCACAACATTAGCTACATCAGTTTTGTTTGCTGCAGCATCGTTTACTTCATGTAGAGCATTTTTCCAAACTTCTTTTTCCTCATCATACTTCTTAAAATAACTTATCTGAAGGTCACTATCAAAAGGTATCTTTCTTTCTTCACTCAGAACCATTCTCATTTTATCCGCAAGCTTTCGGATAGAATATCTGGTTATTTTTTCATCAAAAGAAGGATAAAAGTACCAGTAAATAATACCAACACACAATGGAAAAACAAAAACATGAAGATAATACTCGAGGGGGAAAGTATACAACTTTCCATCTATGAAGTTAATTTTCTCAGAATATGCGCCTTCCCCAAAAACAACAAGCATTAATTTGTAATTCAAAAATGGCCAGGAAATGAAGGCTGACGCCAGAAGAGGATTACTAAATCTATTCTTTATCACGCCAAATATAGTTTCAGGAAGATCGGATATTGACATTTTCAATCACTAAAGAGCATTTATAACCACAATAATAATGCAAAAACATTTACTCTTGGTGACTTTAATTGTTCAAACATCTGATTGAAACTGGTCAGCGAGTAGGCCCATGATGATTGCCGCTGTGCGCACAGATACAATCAACGCTTGGCTCGACTACTCCACATCCCCCTTCACAAACGCCTGGCATGCGCGGCCTGTCGCGGCAACTTCCTCTGTCTGCAGGATCAAGGCTTGAATATCTCGCGCCACCGCGTCAGGAAGTAGCCCGCTGGCGGGATCGGCTGCAGCGCCTCCTTCGGCGCCACCGGCACCGGCCGGGGCGGCAGGTCCAGCACTTGCACAGAAGGCGGGCTTGCGCATGCGCTCAGCGCTCTGCTTTTGCCTCTGGCAAATCGCAGCCTGCAATCACCGCCTCAACTTCACTCTCGTATTTCCGCCCATGCGGCCAGTCCCACGCCAGCGCCAGGACGATCTCGCCGTCCGTTGCCGCTGGCGCCAACTGGTCGAACTAGTAGGTTGGCCGGTGCGGCATCGGCTTTACGCTTGCACCTTACTTAGATGGCTGTTTCGCGCAAGCAACATCATACTGTGACACACTCATAGGATTGCGCGAATTTTGTGGCTGCTGTCCAGCATATACTGTTCCAGCCTGGCCATCTGGATTGAAAGCTGACCCAGGTGCTGAAGCTGAATTACCAGGAGTATTGGGAGCAGTGGCACTGCCGCAGCTTTGATTTGGTTGCCCCGAATGCGATGGGGTAGGTAAAGCTGGTGCAGTTGTCGTTGTGTGCGTTGTCGTCGTGTGCATTGTTGTTGCGATCGAGGTTCCTAAATGCGGACCGGCCTTAACGCCGCCATTCCCTGCAGTTGCAACTGTTCCCGTGATAAACAGAACAGTACCGATCACGGCCAGTGTAGAGATATGCCTCATGGTAAGACTCCTCTTCTAACGTCCAATTTCCTTCTATTGAGTGTATACCAAGAGCCGAAGTTATCAACTTAGACA
Source organism: Janthinobacterium sp. SUN176 (assembly GCF_030587335.1). Taxonomy (NCBI): domain Bacteria; kingdom Pseudomonadati; phylum Pseudomonadota; class Betaproteobacteria; order Burkholderiales; family Oxalobacteraceae; genus Janthinobacterium; species Janthinobacterium sp. SUN176. The sequence continues at coordinate 1,939,279 of NZ_JAPWIA010000001.1, forward strand.
GTATTTACTCTATCCGGCCCCGCCGTGCTGGAGAGATGGACGCGCGACTGCACAAAGACACCTGCGGCACTAAACTTGCGTTGATCTGAAGGTCTCAAGACTCAATCGACTAGCTCACTCCCCCTACTGTCTACCTGCGCAAACACTCCGAATCAGCGCTACAGCCCTATGCTACTATCCCGCACAAACGCCTGGCACGCGCGTCCCGTCGCGGCCACTTCCTCCTTCTGCAGGATCAAGGCTTGAATATCTCGCGCCACCGCGTCAGGAAGTAGCCCTCCGGCGGGATTGACTGCAGCGCCTCCTTCGGAGCCACTGGCACCGGCACCGGCCGGGGCGGCAGGTCCAGCACTTGCACAGAAGGCGGGCTTGCGCATGCGCTCAGCAGCAGCAAGGCGAGCGCGGACATCGTTGATTTCGTCATCGTAGACTTTCTTGATGGCCGCCGCTTTGATGGCCTGTTGCCTGGCTTGCGCCAGGTTCTCGGCGGCGCGCGGCGCCTCCGCCTTCGTTTCCGCTGCCGCGCGGGTCTTCTTGTCGGTATTCCACAGCGCCTGCACGGCCGCTCGGCCTTGGGCGACGCCCTGCGCTCGCTGGTACAGCATACCGGCGCCGACCAGCACGCATGCCAGCACGGCGCCGTACAGCCAGCCAGGCACCCTGCCCGCCAGCTTGGCCAGCGCGCTCACGCCAGCACCTTGCGCGCTGCTGCATACAAGGCCAGGCGTTCGGCCAAGCCGTTCACGCCGCCGTTGATGCGACGCGTCACGCGTTCCTGGTCACCTGCATCGGCCAAGGCGTTCAGCCCCTTCATCTGCCAGAACCAGCCCGCCGAGCGGCAGGCGTTGACAGTTTGCTCAAGCAGCTCGGGCTTGGCCAGCAGGTCGAGGCCCAGCGCCTTGCCGCAGGCCGCATAGTTGGCGCGGCCAGTTACCTGCAGCAGGCCACGCCCACGAAAGCGCACGCCGTCACCGCGTTGCGTGTTGCCCAGGTCGGCGCGCCCTTCGTAGGCCTGGCCGCTGGCCAGCTCACGCACATAGCGCAGCTGACCAGACTCGTGGCCAACCTGGGGCAGGAACGATGCCTGGCGCGCCGGGGTCGTGATGCCGAATTCCAGCATGGCCGCGTTCAGCGGTGCCAGCATTGCGCCCGACTACCTCCATCAGCACGCCCAATGTTTCATATCGGGCAGTCGGCAAAGTGGATTCTTTAATGTAATCAGCAATCTTTAGTAGGGCAAAGCCGGCAGCCAATAATTGCAGCGCACCGGTCAGTCGACCAGATGCTGCAGATGCCTCCTCCTTAGCCTTTGCGGCGGCCTTGAGTGCGTCCTCGTGCGCCTTGATTGTTGCAATTGCTTGTTGCGTTTCCTTGGTGACACCCATCTGCGCGGCCTGGTAGGCAAGCAACTGGGTGCAACTCATACCAATCGTCGCCGCCTGCTCGCGCATGCGCTCGATCAGTTGCTGCTGGCCAAGCGTCAATTGCGTGGTCGAACCACCCAGCGCCGTCGTGGCCTGGGCTGCCTGGCGCGCCTGCTCAGCCTGAGCGCGCATAATTTTGGACGTGTCATCCATCTGGCCATTGCTGATCGCCGCACGCTGACCAGTGCGCTGCGTGGCATCGCCCAGGGCCTCGACACTTTTGGCCGCATCGACGCCGCGGCGCCACACACCGGCCGAGGAATTTGTAAAGTTGTCCAGCGCGCTAACGCCCTCGGTCGATGTCGAGCGCACGCGCGCCGTCGCAGCACTCAACGAATCCACGGACGTGGTCGCGCCAGCAACCTTTGGCGCAACGCGCGCACCAGCATCGCCCAGCGCATCGACAGCGACAGCACCTTCAGAGGCCTTGGCCTTTGCCCCAGCGCTGGCCTCGCCCAACTTGTCGACAGCCGCCGTGGCGCCAGCCGTCTTTTGCTCGACGCGCACCGCTGCCTCACCGAGCGAATCCAGTGCTTTACTGCCCTCGACCACTTGGCGCGTATCAATCGAAAGACCAAGTTCTGCAATGTCCGGCATAGATCGCCCATAAAAAAAGCTCACCAAAGTGAGCTTGAAATTAAAAGACCCGCACGAAGCGGGCCAAATGGATAATAAAAAATACTAATTCATTAATGCATTACTTCACCTGTGTAATAACAGCCACAGCGGATGGCTCACAAGTCAACTTATAGACATCCATTTCAGCTAACTCGACTTCCTCGGCTGCCTTCCTCGATCCGCGCCACGTTGCAGTTCTCGCGCCCTCGTTCCAAATTTCCGGAGCACCGGGGCCTGTCCAACTTACGTAAAAAAGCTTGGCGCCAACGTAGCCACCATAAGAGTTTTTCGCATTGACCGAGCCACAAAGGGCTAACCAATTCGGCATTACCTTGGACCTATCACTGACCACAAGGTTTGCAAACTGCGCAGAACTTGGATCCTTGTAATTTTTCACCAATGCTTCTTTTGACTTTGCAACAAACTCATCCAATATCCGACTTTTATCGAGAGCAGCTAATCGCGCAGACTCATCTACAGAATTGCTTTTCACTTTTTCTGCATTTTCAGCATCTCGCGACTCTATACATGAAGTACGTACGGCCTTTTCCTTTATCTGCTCACAAACAAAGGGCTTGTTCGTTGCAGCAACAGACAAGGCAGATACTGCTATCAATGCTACGGCAAAAATACATTTCTTCATTTCTACCTCAGAAGTTAAAGAGGCAATTTTACACCAGCACCAATTGCACTTGATCGACGCAGTAACCTCGCCTCAAATGCCTGCCGAAATTTCCATCGTTTCGCATGCCACCCAGCAACAATACACACCTGGCACAACAAAGTCATGCGGAACGGTTCGCACGACTTTTCGCCGCGTTTGTGTTAAATGCATGCCAATCCTAGCGCTCCTGTGCGGTGCTGTCACCCACCCCGATTGCTCAAAAGTTATGGCAAATCAGAGTTGACCTTCTTGTTCTGGTGGTAAATAAACAGCGCATCGAGGCGGTCAATGACCGACTCCTCGAACGGATCGAAGCGGACGCCGTGGCGCGCCTGCCAGGCCAGTATTTCAGCGCTGGCGAGCGCGTTCACGGCCATGCCGCACTGGCGTTTCTGGTTCAACTGGGTGAACCAGGTCCAGATGTAGGCCAGCTCGGCCGGCAGCTGAGGCACCGCGGGCGCCTCGGGCGCCCGATAAAGCGGGTTTTTCCGGGCGGTTTCCAGATGATCGCCCTTGGCGTTGCCGTCGCCTGCCGCTGCCGCGCGATCAAACAGATGATCGGCGTACAGCAGCAGGGCCTGGATCAAACCTTCAAAAAATTGGCGTCGTTTTCCAGGGCGGTCGTAACGCGGTCCTGCCAGGTCGGGTACTTGTCAAACGCCGCGTCAATCATGCTCTTGTCGAACGGCACGGCCGCGCCGTTACTGGTGAAGCCATACCAGTCAACGGCCACGGCCAGCGCCATGCGCTTCTGGTTGTCGTCGATGACGCTCACCAGCTGATTGGAGCCTTCGTCAGTCGAGGCGTCGATGGCCGTCTTGCGCTTAGCGGACTTGCGGTAGTCGAAAGCGCACGTGACGATCTTGTTTTTCTCGCCATCATCGACCTTGGCAGAGGTGATCTTGATGCGACCCATGGCAATCGTCATCACCTCGGCCAGCGGCGCCGTACTGGCCGCCATGGCGTAGGCCAGCGGCAGCTCGACTTCTTGTTTGAAGTAGTCGATATAGGCAGAATCCTGCATCAGCACGGTGAACTGCCCCGAGCCCACCACTTTGCCGCGCGAGGCGGCCGTGGCGAACTTCGAACCGATCACCGGATCGATCTTGACCTGGCCATCCAGCGACAACGACATGCCCGTGCAGATTTGCGACGGGATGCCCGCCACCGACAGCATCGCGGTGGCGCTGGAGAACTTGCCGGTGCCGGGCGTGGCGGCCGGTGCCGCGAAGTACGCCGCCGGCGTGGTCGGGCCCTCCAGCTTGCCCATCAGGGTGAAGTCCATGCTCGTGATGCCATTCGGCTGCACAGCGACGTCAACCTTGCTGACCAACTGGTCGATGAAGCAGCGATTCACGGCAATGCCCGGATCCTGCACTTCCGCCGTGAACCAGTCCGTGGTGTGGCCGGTCAGGGGCGTGAAGCTGCGCTTGCCGGGCGCGGTCACGGTCACCGGGTCGCCCTCGACCTTCACCGTCATCGCGCTGCCGTCCATGAACTGGCCAGCGAGCTTCAGCGCCGTTGCCGACTTAACGAAGAAATTTTTGCCGTTGTTGGCGGCGCCGGTGGTCAAGAAGCCACCGATGCGCACGACGGTACCGGCGCGGTGACCGTCGGCCAGCCAGGAACCGGCGCTACGCGTCAGGCCCATTGCGCCCGATGCGATGGTGTTTTGCGCCGCGGTGGTACCGCCGGCCGTGAAGTCGCGGCGCAGCAGCGCGGCCAGCAGCACGGCGTAGGTGTCGCACGATGCTTCGCCTTTGATAGCGCCCGAGGTGCGGAAGTTGCCCAGGCGGGTATCGCTCTGTTGCTGGCTCGGGTCGATCTCGTTGCTCGAATACTTGTCGGCTTCCGTATCGAACGTCGCTGTCACGCGCGGATAGAGGCGGCCGGCGGCGGCCAGGGCCTTCGTGCCTTCTGCAGGTTGCTTGCCGATAACGAGCAGGCTGTCGATGCCGTTTGCAGTGGTCATGGTGTGGATTGCCTTTCTTTGGTCGAAAAAAAAAAGACCGCCGAGGCGATCTATGTGGGGTAATGCGGGTTACAGGTTGCAGAACCAGCGAATCTTGACCGGGACCATCCAACGGTCACCGTCCTCGCGGCCATCCGCGATTTCAGGCGTGCGCTCGATCTGCACGGTCACATCACCCTTGGTGAAGCTTGCGCCGCGGCGGAACAGCTCCTTGATCATTTCAGCTCGCGCGCCGGCGCTGGCTGTGCCCTGGCCTGGCGGATACATCAGGCTGACCTGCCCGTCGTGGAGAGTTGTTCCAAATTCGTGAGGAGGATATTGGCGTTGACACGATCACCTTGCCTTCGAGCCACACAAAGACCTTACGGGCGCGCGTAATTCCAATCATCCCCGCGCTACGACCTTGGCTCGCCCACTTTCCGATTGAAGTGAGTATTGATGGGCTGAAATCCGCTTGGCGCCGAGCGCGCGTGAAGGCGCGTATGGAGCATGTGAACTTTCATGACCTACGGCATTCTTGTGCCAGCATCATGCTTGGCTTGGGGGGCGATCTTTATACTATTAGCAAGATTCTCGGTCACAGCAATGTGCAGACGACCCAGCGCTATGCGCACCTCCAGGTCAATGCGCAGCGTGCTGCGTTGGATAAGCTATCGGTGCTAGTACAAAACAAAAAATAAAATTACACAGGCTAATTACACAGGCACAAAAAAAGCCGATCACGTAACGTGTCGGCTTTAATGTAAGTACTTGATTTTACAGCGAATTCTTGGTGGGAAGTGCAAGTTTCGAACTTGCGACCCCTGCAGTGTGAATGCAGTGCTCTACCCCTGAGCTAACCTCCCGAAGCGAGGCGAATTATCGCATAGGTGTTGCGGCATCTGCAAGGGCTAGCGAGAGGAAATTTATCGTGCCCCGCTTCTTTCTCACGCGACCGCTGGCGGCGCCGTGACGGCGGTCCAGATGCACTGGCCTTTGGCGGCCTTGTCGAGGCCGGCGATGGTGGCTTCGTGGGCGGCCAGTTCGTCGGCGCTGGCGCTCTGGAAGATGACCGCGGCCAGGGGCACGATTTCCAGGGCGGCGCCGTCGGCGGCCACTTCCACCTCTTCTTCCATGCTGAGGCTGTTTTGCCCGCGCGTCATGGCCAGGTAGACGTCAGCCAGCAATTCGGAGTCAAGCAGCGCGCCGTGCAGCTTGCGGTGGGCGTTCGAGACGCCGTAACGATCGCACAAGGCGTCGAGCGAGTTGCGCTTGCCCGGATGCATTTCCTTCGCCTGCACCAGGGTGTCGATCACGCCATGCACTTGCTCGTGGACTGGCGGCAAGTTCAGGCGCTTGAATTCCGCGTTCAGGAAGCCGATATCGAACGGGGCGTTGTGGATGATCAGTTCGGCGTCGGCGATGTAGGCGCGAAACTCGTCGGCGATTTCCGCGAATTTCGGCTTGTCGCTGAGGAATTCCGTCGTCAATCCGTGGACGGCCAGCGCGCCCTCTTCCGAATCGCGCTCGGGATTGATGTAATGGTGGAAATTATTCCCCGTCAACATGCGGTTGTTCAGTTCGACCGCCCCGATCTCCAGGATGCGGTCGCCCGTGCGCGGGTTCAGGCCGGTGGTTTCAGTATCGAGGACAATTTGACGCATGGCAGATTCAGTCTTAAAAGCAAAAAGCGAAGGGCACAGTATAGCAAACCTGTGCCCTCCGGTTACGCCCTGCCCGCAGCTGCATGGCAGGAAATTTCAGTTCTCAGGCGCGCACGGTTTCCACACCCAGGTTGGCCAGCTGATCGGCCCGCTCATTGCCCGGATGGCCGTTATGGCCGCGCACCCAGCGCCATTCCACCTCGTGCACGGCCTGGGCCGTATCGAGCGCCTGCCACAAGTCGACGTTTTTCACGGGTGCCTTGGCGGCCGTTTTCCAGCCGCGCGCTTTCCAGCCGTGGATCCATTCGCTGATGCCCTTTTGCACGTACTGGCTATCGGTATACAACACTACCTGGCAGGGACGTTTGAGCGCCGTCAAGGCTTCGATCACGGCCTTCAATTCCATGCGGTTATTCGTCGTATTCAATTCTCCGCCGTAAATTTCTTTCTTGGCGCCATCGGCCACCATCAGCGCGCCCCAGCCGCCCGTGCCGGGATTGCCCTTGCATGCGCCATCGGCGTAAATCTCAACCTTATCCATCTTGCTGTTCCCGCCTTTTATTCGTGACCGGTGCGCCTGCGGGCGCCGTCGCCGGTTTTTTGGTCCAAGCCGGACCGATCAAACGCATCCCTTTGACGCGCTTGATCGCCTGCACTATATACACTGCGCCCAGATATGGCCACCAGCGCGCACCGGCCTTGTCCATGAAGGCGTTGCGGCGCAGCCATTTTTCTGTCCTGCAGGCAGGCGCGTAGCAGCCAAAGTGGCTTTGGCTCACGCCCATGTTCAGCAATTTTAACCAGTCTTTCATGCGCGGCATAGAGATCAGCTCGCCCGCCTGCGGCAAATAATGCCGGCCCGTGACCCGCCCCAGTCCCTGGCGCATGCCCCACAGGCTGGCCGGATTGAAGCCGCACACGATCACGCGCCCTTCCGGAATCAGCACGCGCTCGACTTCGCGCAAGACCTGGTGCGGCTCGGCGGCAAATTCGAGGACGTGCGGCAAGACCACCAGGTCCAGGCTTTGCGAGTCGAACGGCAACTCGTCGAAGGCCGACACGAGGGTCAAGCGGCTTTCCTGCGGCGGACGCGACGGCAGGCGCGCATCGAGCAGCCATTTGTTCGGCATGCGGTTGGCCGCCAGCGCATCGAGCTGGGGCAAGCCGATCTGCACGGCATTAAAACCGAAGATATCGACAGTCAGGCTGTCGAGGCATTGCTGCTCCCAGGCACGCACGTACAGACCGGCCGGTGTCTGCAGCCAACCGTCAAGCGCTATAATGGATTTTTCGGATGCCACACTGTCCATTCAGTTTTCTCTTTTGCTCATGACACACTCCCCTGAACACGCTTTATCGGTACTTGCCGTGCCCGCCTTTGCCGACAATTACCTGTGGCTGATCCATGACGGCCGCCATGCCGCCGTGGTCGACCCCGGCGATGCGACGGCCATCCTCGATGCGCTGCAAGCCCATCAGTTGACCTTGTCCGCCATTTTACTCACGCATCACCACGCCGACCACACGGGCGGCGTACCTGAATTGTTGCAGCATTTCGCCGTCCCCGTCTTCGGCCCGCGCAATGAGGCTATCACAGCCATCACGGAACCGCTTGCCGAAGGCGATGTCGCCCACGTGCCCGAGCTGGGCCTGCAACTGACCGTCATCGACGTGCCCGGCCATACGAAGGGCCATATCGCCTACGTGCGCCAGCGCGACGAGCGCAGCGGCGCACCCTGGCTGTTCTCCGGCGACACCCTGTTTGCGGGCGGCTGCGGCCGCCTGTTCGAAGGCACGCCGGGCCAGATGGCCGACTCGCTGGGCAAGCTGGCCGCCTTGCCCGACGATACCGAGGTATTTTGCGCGCATGAGTACACCTTGTCCAATCTGCGCTTCGCCAACGCCGTCGAACCGGGCAACCAGGCCTTGCAGGAACGCATCGCCATCGACACGGAAAAGCGCCAGCAAGGCTTGTCCACCGTGCCGTCGACCATTGCCCTGGAGAAGGCCACGAATCCCTTCCTGCGCTACCGCGAACCGGCGATCCTGACCAGCTTGAAGGTGGAAGGCAAGCTGGCCACCGATGCGTCGCCCGTGGAAGCGTTCGCCGCCTTGCGGATGTGGAAAAACAGCTTTTAAGTCCGCCCTTCCGCCATAAAAAATGGCTATGTCACCGTCAAATGTGGGAATGCTCCCAGTGTTGCTTTCAATAACGTTTCTGGTGAGCGGATGCGCCTGGCGTCGAGTATCCAGCGCCAGCCCAGGTAATTCGGCAGGTAGCGCGTTGCCACGCCGCGAAAGGGCCGCAGCCAGTCCCGCAGACGGCTGTGATACGCATTGACGTTCTGCACATGCGCGGCACCCTGCACACGGATGCCTGCGCGCAAGTTGACGGCCTGGTGGCTGATGCCCGCTTCCCTGGCAAACGCCCGGTAGGCGGCATGGCCATCCGTTACCAGCAGGACATCCTTATCGATGACGGGCAATAAACAGCGGTGCAGCTGTGCCTTCGTCAACGCCCCTTTGCCCGTGATGAAATCGAGGGTCTGGCCTGTGCGGTCGCGCACCACCAGGATACAGACCTGCTCATCGGAAATGCCGCGCTGGCGGGCATGGCCGCCCCGGCGGCGGGCCGGACGCGTCATCTGCCTGGATCCCTTTTCCGATTCCAGCACATATAACTCGTCTGCCTCGGCAATGCCATGCAGGCCATGCGGCCGATCCGTCCTGGCGACGCGGAGAAAACGGTGGCGCCAGCGAAACGTGGTGTTGCGGTGCAAGCCCAGCTGCTGAGCGGCCTGACGTACCGACCTGGAATCGAGCAGGCAATCGGCATAGGCGATCCATAGGGCCTTGTGACGCAAGCGGGCCAGCGGCGTGCCCGTCAAGGCATTGAAAGTGCGCCCGCACGGCACACAACGGTAGCGCTGCAAGCCATGCGCATGGCCATGCCGGTGCAGCTGATGCAAGTGGCAGGCGGGACAGGCCAAGCGCGGCTGCGCCACGCTTTCCAGCAGCGCGACGGTCGCGTCATGTGGCGCGTTACCACGCAGCAAGGCCATGCCTGCCTGGCGCTGGCGCCGGTTCAGGTAAGCAAACTGTGCGATAAAGTTGATCCAGTCGGCTGGCTGCATGATCTACTCCCTGCGTGGTGAATATGCAGAGTCAGACAGCGCAGCCAACGGAAGATTCCGGCATTTCCCCTACTTGCCGATGACAGAGCCTAAAAAATCCCGGCAGATGCTTGTATGCATCGCCGGGATTTTTTTATCGATCTAGTTGATCAGGATCAGATTTCTTCATACAGCGGCAAGGTCAGGAATTCGGCGAACGATTCCGACGTCGACATTTCCTCGAAGATTTGTCCTGCGCGCACATAGGTCGGGCCATTGCCGCCCGGCGCATCGCGCTGCACTTTGGCCAGCTCTTCCGGAATCATGGCGCGCACCATCTCGGCCGTCACCTTGCGGCCATCTTCCAGCACGCCCTTGCTCGAACGAATCCATTGCCACACTTGCGAACGGCTGATCTCGGCCGTGGCGGCATCTTCCATCAGGTTATGGATGGGCACGCAACCATTGCCGGCCAGCCAGCTGCCCAGGTAATGGATACCCACGTTGATGTTGTAGCGCAAGCCCGCTTCCGTGATTGGCGCTTCCGGCTGGAAATTCAGCAAGTCCGACGCTTTCACGTCGATGTCGGGACGCTGTTTCTCGATCTGGTTCGGCTTGTCGCCCAGCACTTTCGTGAACTCGCCCATGGCCAGTTCCACCAGGCCCGGATGGGCCACCCAGCCGCCGTCGTAGCCGTCGGTGGCATCGCGCGCCTTGTCATTGCGCACGCCGCCCATGGCGATGTCATTCTTTTCCGGGTCGTTCTTGATCGGGATCAAGGCTGCCATGCCACCGATGGCCGGTGCGCCACGTTTATGACAGGTTTTCAGCAGCAGCAAGGCGTAGGCGCGCATGAAGGGAGCCGTCATCGTAACCTTGGCGCGGTCGGCCAGGCAGAAGTCCTTGTCCAGCTTGAATTTCTTGATGCACGAGAAGATGTAATCCCAGCGGCCCGCGTTCAAGCCCGAGCTGTGCTCTTTCAGCTCGTACAGGATTTCATCCATCTCGAAGGCGGCCAGGATGGTTTCGATCAGCACGGTCGCCTTGATCGTGCCTTGTGGCAAGCCCAATTCGTTTTGCGTCATGACGAAAATGTCGTTCCACAGGCGCGCTTCCAGGTGCGATTCCATCTTCGGCAGGTAGAAGTACGGGCCGGCGCCACGCGCCAGTTGTTCCTTGGCATTATGGAACATGAACAGCGCGAAATCGAAAATACCGCCGGAAATGCGCTTGCCGTCGACCAGCACGTGCTTTTCATCGAGGTGCCAGCCGCGCGGACGCACGACGAGCGTCGCGATCTTGTCGTTCAGCTTGTAGGACTTGCCATTTTGCTCCAGCGAAATCGTCTTGCGCACGGCGTCGAACATATTGATCTGGCCCGTCAGCTGGTTATCCCAGTTCGGCGTGTTCGAATCCTCGAAGTCCGTCATGTAGCTGTCCGCGCCGGAATTGAAGGCGTTGATGACCATCTTGCGCTCGACGGGTCCGGTAATTTCCACGCGGCGGCATTCCAGCGCCTTCGGGATCGGCGCGATCTTCCAGTCGCCGTCGCGGATGTGTGCGGTTTCTGGCAAGAAATCAGGACGCTCGCCCGCGTCGAGGCGCTTGGCCCGCTCCACGCGCACGGCCAGCAATTCCTGACGGCGCGGCTCGAAGGCGCGCGTCAGCTTGGCCACCAGCGCCAATGCCGCGGGAGTCAGGATCTGTTCGTAGCCGGGTGCAATGGCACCCGTGATTTGCATGCCTTCGGGAAGTGCGATCGTGTTCTGCGTCATGAAGTTCTCCGGTTTTTAGTAAATATAAGCAAAGGTAATCTGGTGATCCAAGTATAAGCCGAACGACTGCGCGGGCAAGCTGGACAGAGGCGCAAAAACACTCTGCCGGGCGGCGCGTTTGTTCTATAGTATTGCACTATAAGGCATGGAAACGAGATTAAAAATCACTTCATCTATGCGTTTTTATCACAAGTGATGGCATGACGGGAGCACAACATGGGCCAGTTCAGACAAATATCAACCTTCGTGGAAGTGGTGGCCAAGGGCAGCCTATCGGCCGCCGCGCGCGCGGAAGGCATCGCGCCAGCCATGATAGGCCGGCGCCTCGATGCGCTGGAGCAGCGCCTGGGCGTCAAATTGCTCCAGCGCACGACACGCAAGCTGGCCTTGACGAATGAAGGCGCCGCCTTCCTGGAAGATTGCCAGCGCATCCTGGGCGAACTGGAAGAGGCGGAAGCGGCCGTGGCCGAGCGCAGCGTGAAGGCCAGCGGCCACCTGCTCATTTCCGCGCCGGCCGGCTTCGGGCGCCAGCATGTGGCGCCCCTGATCCCCTCGTTTGTCGCCGAGCACCGCGACGTGACGGTGTCGCTGAACCTGAACGACCGCCTCGTCGACCTGATCGGCGAAGGCATCGACGTGGCCATCCGCATCGCCAGCCTGTCCGATTCCTCGCTTGTGAGCACCAAACTGGCGGACAACCAGCGCGTACTGGTCGGCTCGCCCGCCTATTTGAAACGGGCGGGCACGCCGCGCATCCCGGCCGACCTGGCGAAGCACAATTGCCTGGCGATCAGCAGCGAAGGCAGCCAGCGGGGCTGGACTTTCCGCGAAAACGGCAAGAATGTGATTTTAAAGGTGGCAGGAAATATGGTCTGCAACGATGGCGAAGTGCTGCACGACTGGGCGCTGGCCGGCAAGGGCCTGGCGTGGCGCTCGATGTGGGAAGTGGGTGCCGAGATCGCCTCGGGCCAGCTGGTGACGGTGCTGGACCAGTTCGCCGCCCCGGGCAACGATATCTACGCCGTATTCGCCCAGCGCCGCCACTTGCCGCTGCGCATACGGGCGTTCGTGGATTTTTTAAGGCACTCCTACTCACAGCCAGACTACTGGCGCGAACGGGCTATCTGAGGACGCGGGACCAAACCTGCTACGCGTCGGTTTTGTCCCGCTTCGTGACATCAATGGGAACACCGCAGAGCTCGGCTTAGAGACTTGCGCTGACCAGGCAGGCCTTCCCGCCGACAATGAGGCAAAGTAGCCGAAAGACAGCCGCGCAGAGGCCGCGTAGCCCATCAAACGCACGCAAAACCCATGCCTCACGGAAATTCAGGCGAAAAAAAATCCTCGGAGACCGAGGATTTCTTTATTTCGTTTGATCCAGCGTATTAGATTGGCTGAATGTTCGAAGCTTGCTTGCCTTTAGGGCCAGCGGTCACTTCAAAAGAAACGCGTTGGTTCTCTTGCAGGGACTTGAAGCCGTTCGACTGGATAGCCGAGAAGTGAGCGAACAGATCTTCGCCGCCTTCGTCAGGGGTAATAAAGCCGAAACCCTTCGAATCATTGAACCATTTTACGATGCCAGTTGCCATTACAATTTCCTATTTCAGTTAAGTTGGGCTTGCGCCCGTTATATCGTTTGAAGCAAGAAAGAAATGACAGACAAACTGCACTACTACCTCGAATCCAACGATGCCCAATTATACCAACAAAACTGAGAAAAACCATTCTTTCGCAAAATAAACTTGCGAACACTACTTTAATAGCCAAATCCCCGTCTTGCGGCGCCCTGTACCAGCGGCATGGACACACTATATCCTAATCTGCGACGCGGGTGCTTTGCGTTGTATCAAATGAATCATTGCAACCACATGACTATGGCGCGGTCATCTACGCGGTGAAATGGGTGGCCGCCGCGTCGCGTCCCGCCCAGTCCAGTAGCGCCACCACCTGCGCCCGCACGCCAGGCCAATCCGCCACCGCTTGCGCAGGGGCATTGAGCATGGCGCGCACCAGCTGTTCCAGGCGCCGGCACTCCTGGCCCAGCGCGGCAAAACCGAAGGTGGCGGCCGAGCCGGCCACCGCGTGCAGCGCGCGGTGCAGCTCCGTCAGCGGTTCCAGGCGGGGGCCTTCGCTGTCGCAGCGGCCGCTTGCCAGCGTGATCGCCTGCATCAGGGCCGGCACGCCAGCCGCATATTTTTCATTCAGGGCGCGCAAACGCGCGCGAAAATCCGGGTCGATCAAGGTTGCCATCGCAATACTCGCCTGAACCGGTTTACTTGGTGCCGAAGATGCGGTCGCCGGCGTCGCCCAGGCCCGGCACGATGTAGGCGTGGTCGTCGAGGTGCGAATCGAGCGAGGCGCAGAACATCTTGACGTTCGGATGCGCATTCTGGAACACGGTCACGCCTTCCGGTGCGGCAACCAGGGCCAGGAAAATGATCTGTTCGTCCGTCACGCCCCGTTTTTTCAACACGTCGACGGCATACACGGCCGAATTGCCGGTCGCCACCATCGGGTCGCACAAGATGAAGGTGCGCTCGTTCAAGTCCGGCAGGCGCACCAGGTATTCCACGGGCATGTGCGTGGCCGGGTCGCGGTACACGCCGATGTGGCCCACGCGCGCCGATGGCACCAGGTTCAGCAAGCCATCGCTCATGCCGATGCCGGCGCGCAGGATGGGCACGATGGCCAGTTTCTTGCCGGCGATGACGGGCGCGTCGATGGTCACCAGCGGCGTCTTGATTTCGCGCGTCGTCAGCGGCAGGTCGCGCGTGATTTCATAGCCCATCAGCAAGGTGATTTCCTTGAGCAATTCACGGAAGGTGCGCGTCGACGTGTCGTGCTCGCGCATGTGGCTCAGTTTGTGCTGGATCAAAGGGTGATCGGTAATGAACAAATTCGGGAAGCGCGGGTCTTGTTTCATATTGTTTTTCTTTCTATGCTAGCTGGCGCGGCGGCAAGCCTGGGCCGCAAGCGCGCTGTGTATCGATAAAATGATGGATTGCAGCATTATCCCAGCCCCCAGCCCGCCTGTGGCCGGAATTTTCGAAATAATTGCGTACCCAAGCCGAGGCAAACTCAGTACTCGCGCAGCGCGCGCGCCAGGATGGCTGCGCAATCGGTACCCGCCGGCAAGCGCCCATACGCCCCGCCCGGCGCCTGCACCAGCCGCGACTGCAGGAACGCTTGCGCGACGAACGGCGGCGCATGGCGCAGCAGCAATCCCGCCTGCACGGCCAGCACGATGCGCTCGGATAATTGCCGGGCGCCAAATTCGTCCGTTTGCGGGCCGTCCAGGTCGGCCAGCAGCCGCGCGCGGTAGGCGACAAAGGCGGGGTGTTCATCACCGGCCAGCGCCAGCTCGGCCGCCAGGGCGTCGCGCGCGGCCGGCGACTTGCCGAAGGCGCGCAAGACGTCGAGGCACATGACGTTGCCCGAGCCTTCCCAGATCGAATTGACGGGCAATTCGCGATACAGACGCGCCAGCGGCGCCTCTTCCACATAACCGGTGCCGCCCAGCACTTCCATCGCTTCGAAGCCGAAACCGGGACCCCGCTTGCAAATCCAGTACTTGCCGGCCGGCGTGAGCACGCGCGCCAGCATGGCTTGCCCTGCATCATCCTTTTCATCGAAACAGCGGGCCAGGCGCAGCGCAAACGCCGTGGCGGCTTCCGATTCCAGCGCCAGGTCGGCCAGCACGTTTTGCATCAGCGGCTGTTCGGCCAGCGGCTTGCCGAACACGGCCCGCTGGCGCGCATGGTGCAGCGCTTGCGTCAAGGCGGCGCGCATGATGCCGGCGCTGCCCAGCACGCAGTCGAGGCGCGTGTGGCTGGCCATTTCCAGGATGGTGGGGATGCCCCGCCCCGGCTGTCCCACGAGCCAGCCGTAGGCATTCGTGAACTCCACTTCCGACGAGGCATTCGAGCGGTTGCCCAGCTTATCCTTCAGGCGCTGCACGCGGATGGCGTTGCGGCTGCCGTCGGGCAGGTAGCGGGGCAGGAAAAAGCACGACAATCCGCCCTCGTCCGCCTGCGCCAGGATCAGATGCGCGTCGCACTGCGGCGCCGAGAAAAACCACTTGTGGCCGACGATGCGCCAGGCGCCGGCGGCCTCGTCGCCGAACAGCGCTTGCGCCTCGGCCGGCGGCACCTGCGTAGCGCGCGTGGTGTTGCTGCGCACGTCGGAACCGCCCTGCTTTTCCGTCATGCCCATGCCGACCAGGGCGCCGCGCTTCTGCTCCACGGGCAGCGAGCGGGGATCGTAGTCGCGCGACAGGATTTTCGGCAGCCAGCGCTGCGCGATTTGCGGCAGATCAAGCGCCTGGCGCAAGGCCGGCACCGAGGCATACGTCATCGTCACGGGGCATTGCGTGCCGTTTTCCACCTGCCCCACTAATAGATAGGCGGCCGCGCGCGCCACCTGGGCGCCTGGACCGGGCGACGCCCACGGCGAAGCGTGCGCGCCGGCGCCCACGAGGATGGCCATCAGCTCATGCCAGGCCGGATGGAACAGCACCTCGTCGATGCGGCGCCCGGCCCGGTCGAACTGCTGCAGCTCGGGCGTGTGGATATTGGCCAGGCGCGCCAGCGCATAGGTCTCGGCGCGCCCCAGCCTGTCGCCCAGCGCGTCGAGCTCCTGCAACGCCGCGCCGCCGCCCTCGCGCAGCAGCGCTTCGATCAGCGCCGGGTCGCAGGCGAACAGATTGACATTTTCAAAGGGCGTGGCCTGGTTGAAAACTTCATGCGTGTCAAAGGCATTCATGGAGGTCTCCCGCGATTTGTTATCATGGCGCCCTTGCCGTCGCTGGCGCACCGTCAACACCGTCTGCCAGCCAGACTAGCGCAAAGCGCATGACGGGGCAAGCGCGCCAGTGGAAGCAAGCGCAGATAAATGTTTCCATGTGGAACGAAAATGCCTGCGTGTGTCGCGCGGCATGATTTTTTTCATGGAAGGCAGGAATATTTACAAAACCTGAAGCAATGTTGCTCTATTTCATGTAATCGGGTGCTTTTCAATGATACATTTCGTGTGGATCGCGTTCCGATAGCCGCCTTCCGGCCACTATGGCACGCGTCACGCACGATGCATTCTTTCCGTTGGCGCCCTGCCCTGCAGCGAGCGCCGGCACTGATAACAAAAAGGTAAAAGCCAGCACGATGTTTTCCAGTACCCCATCCGCCGCCCACCGCGAGGCTCGCCACGAGTTGGACAACCTCATGGAAGAGGCAGGCGACGTCGTGTTCCGGCTCGATACGGACGGCCTGATCCTGTTCGCCAGCAAGCGCGCGGCCACCCTGTTTGGCGCACCTGCGGGCCTGTCCGGCCATTTGCTGCTGCCGCTGGCCGCCGAAGCGTCGCGCGCGGCGCTGCAGGCGGCGCTGGAAGACGCCCTGGAAGAACCGGGCCGCCTGGAAGTGCGGCTGCAGACGCCGGACCAGGAAATCTGGTTCGAGCTGCGCCTGTCTTCATATATGAACGCGGCCGGCGTGGCCGAATTGCTGGTGGTCGGGCGCGACACGTCGGCCCAGCACAATACGGAAGAACGGCTGCGCCACATGGCCACGCACGATGCGCTCACGGGCTTGCCGAACCGTTTGCTGCTGTCGGACCGCATCCGCATGGTGATCGCCCAGGCCGCCCGTTCGGGCCAGGGGTTTTCCGTCGCCACGATCGGTCTCGATGGCTTTAAAAAGGTCAACGATGGCCTGGGCCACCCCGTCGGCGACGCCGTGCTGCGCCTGGCGGCGGCGCGCCTGCGCAAGACGCTGCGCGACAGCGACACCCTGGCGCGCGTGGGCGGCGACGAATTCGTTGCCGTGCTGCCCGGCAGCGCCACGGACGCGCAGATCAAGCTGGTGACGGGCCGCCTGCTGGCGACCCTGCAGGCGCCGTTCGAAGTCGATGGCCACACGATCTACGTGGGCGCCTCGGTCGGCGTATCGATCTATCCGCTGCATGCGGAAGATGAAGTGCGCCTGGTGGCGCTGGCCGATGCTGCCATGTCGCGCGCCAAGGAAACGGGCAAGGCCCGCTGCCTGGTCTACAGCCCGCGCCTGAACGGCCCGTCGGAACACGATATTTCGCTGGAAGCGGCCATGTTCCACGCCGTGCGCGAAGGCGAGTTTTTACTCTTTTACCAGCCCATCGTCGATGCGCACACGCGGCAGATCCAGGGTTTCGAAACCCTGATGCGCTGGAAGCACCCGACCCTGGGCCTGGTGCCGCCCGTGCGCTTCATTCCGATTGCCGAAGCCAATGGGCTGATCAACCTGCTGGGCGCCTGGGCGCTGAAGGCGGCCTGCGTACAGCTCAAGCAGTTCCAGGAAGTGGCCAAACGACCGTTGTACATCTCCGTCAACATCAGCCCGCGCCAGTTCCGCAACGACAAATTCCTCGACATCCTCGACGACGCCATCGCGTTTTCAGGGCTGTCCGGCGAACACCTGGTGCTGGAAATTACGGAAGGCACCCTGATGATCGACCCCGTGCATGCAGAAACCATCCTCGTCAAGATGACGGAGCGCCGCGCGCGCATCGCCATCGACGATTTCGGCACCGGCTATTCCTCGCTCGCGTATCTGAAGCGCTTCCCCATTTCCGTGCTGAAGATCGACCGCACCTTCATCAAGGACTTGCCCGAATCGAGCAAGGATGCGGCCATCTGCAACACCATTCTCGACCTGGCCAAGCATTTGAACCTGTCCGTGGTGGCCGAGGGCGTGGAAACCGAAGAGCAGATGCACTTCATGGAATCGCGCGGCTGCCAGTATGTGCAAGGCTACCTGACGGGCAAACCGATGCCGGCCCACGCCGCGCTATCGGCCTTGAGCGACAAAACCTATGCGGCGCTGGTGCCTGCGCCGTCTGCCAATGAACCGCGCGGAGGGGTGCAATGAATCCAGGTCATTTCACGGCGCCGACACAGCTCGGCAAAAACACCCTGGACCTGCTGTGGGCGCGCACGCGCCAGCAGGGCGACATGCCCGGCTTCGCGAAGGCCATCAGCGCCATCCTCGGCGCCATGCGCGGCGAGGATGACCACGAATTCGACATCACGCAAACGGTGCTGTCCGACCCTGTCCTCACGCACAAGGTGCTGCGGCTGGCCAACAGCGGCATGTATTCCGCCTTCGGCCAGCGCGTCAACACGGTCTCGAAGGCCGTGCTGGTGCTGGGCATCGACGCCATCGGCCACCTGGCGCTGGGACTGAAACTGATCGAGGAACTGTCGCAGGCGTCGCCCGATTCCGTCAGCGCCCACGTGGAAATGGAAAAGGCCGTGCTGGCCGGGATGGTGGCGCAGCAGGTGGCCACCAGCGCCGGCAGCCTGCAGGCGGAGCAAGCCGTCGTCTGCTCGATGCTGCACACCCTGGGCCGCATGATGGTGACGTTCTACATGACGGACTTCTGGGCACGCATGCAGGCGCATGCGGGTCCTGGCAACGAGGCGGCCGCCGCGCGCGAAATCCTTGGCCTGTCGCTGCCGGAGGTGGGCTATGCCACGGCCGCCCACTGGGGCTTGCCGCAACACCTGATCAACGGCATGCGTCCGATGGATCCGTCGCCGGACAATGCGCCCGTCAGCGGCGCCGACTGGATGGCGGGTCTGTCGACGATGGCGGCGCGCTGCGCCGACTCGCTGTGGCATGACGATGCGGCCGGCGCGGCGCAGGTGCACGCGCTGATCGACGATTATGCGGGCACCCTGGGCATCGCCGCAACCGACCTGGTGGTGGCCGTGGACAAGGCCAAGGCGATGGCGGCGGCAGACCTGTCGATCGCGCCCCTGTCGAAACCGGCGGAACGGCGCGCGCGCCAGCTGGCGTCGACGCGCATGCGCGCCGAAGGCAACCGCGTGCTGATCGGCGGCCTGGCCGACCTGCGCGGCGCCATCGGCAGCGCCAGCCCGGGCCAGATGGTCTCGATGGCGCTCGAAACGCTGCACCAGGGCTTCGATTTTTCGCGCTCGGTGGCGTTCGTGCGCAACCACAGGGACCATCTGTATTCGGCGCGCATCAGCATGGGCGAAGGCATGGCCGACTTGCAGGACCTGATGGTGTTTGGCGACGCATATGAGCCGAACGTCTTCCACGCGGCCCTCAACAGCGACCGCGTGATCTTCATCGACAACGCGCGCGACCCGAAATTTGCCGCCAAGCTGCCGCAATGGTGGAAAGCGACGCTGTCGGAAGCGCGCAGCTTCGTCGTGCTGCCCCTGTCGGCCAACGGCCACCCCACGGGATTTTTATACGGCGACTGGGACGACAGCTTCCCGCCGATCCAGTTGAACCAGACGGAGTTCAACCTGATCAACGATATCCGGGCGTTGCTGGTGCAGTCGGTGGAGATGCGCCACCAATTGGAATTGGTGGCAAATAAGGTGGCATGAGTACACCTGACCAAACCTACTGCGCGTCGGCATAGGCGGCCTGCGATGCTCACCGTGCTAGAGTACGGTTGCGCTTCTTAGCCACCTCTCCCTTCCGCTCGCTACGGTTTTGTCAGGTGTCGCAAGTGTCGTTGTTAAACGAGAAAACGACCATCAAGGTCGCAGGTCGGATCAGGGCCGCAGACCCGTTATCCGACAACATTCAGCTTACTTCAACTTCGGCGTATTCACGCTGACATCGCCGCACTGCGCGCGGTGCATCAGGGCGTGGTCGATCAGCACCAGCGCCAGCATGGCTTCGGCGATCGGCGTGGCGCGGATGCCCACGCACGGGTCGTGGCGGCCGAACGTTTCCACCATCACGGGATTGCCCTCTTTGTCGATCGAACGGCGCGGCGTACGGATCGACGACGTCGGCTTGATGGCGATCGACACTTTGACATCCTGCCCCGTCGAAATGCCGCCCAGGACGCCGCCGGCGTTATTGCCGATAAAGCCTTCCGGCGTCAGTTCGTCGCCATGCTCGGAACCCTTTTGCGCCACCGAATCGAAACCGGCGCCGATTTCCACGCCCTTGACGGCATTGATGCCCATCATGGCGTAGGCGATGTCGGCATCCAGCTTGTCGTAGATGGGCTGGCCCAGGCCCACCGGCACGTTTTGCGCGATCACGTCGATGCGCGCGCCGATGGAGTCGCCGTCGCGGCGCAACTGGTCCATGGCCTCTTCCATGCGCGCGATCAGGTCCGCGTCGCCGCTGGCGGCAAAGAACGGGTTCGCATGCACGTGCTCCCACGACTGGAACGGCACGGGAATGTCGCCCAGCTGGCTCATGCAGCCCTTGAACGTGGTGCCGTACTGCTGCAGCAGCCATTTCTTGGCGATCGCCGCCGCGCCCACGACGGGCGCCGTCAGGCGCGCCGACGAGCGTCCGCCGCCGCGCGGATCGCGCACGCCATACTTGTGCCAGTAGGTGTAGTCGGCGTGGCCGGGGCGGAAGCTTTCCGCGATATTGCCGTAATCCTTGCTGCGCTGGTCTTCATTGCGGATCAGCAGGGCAATCGGCGTGCCCGTGGTCACTCCCTGGTACACGCCGGAGAGGATTTCCACCGTATCCGATTCCTGGCGCTGCGTCACGTGGCGCGAGGTGCCGGGCTTGCGGCGGTCCAGCTCAGGCTGGATATCGGCTTCCGACAGGATCAATCCCGGAGGACAACCATCGATCACGCAGCCGATGGCTGGGCCATGCGATTCGCCGAAAGTGGTAACAGTAAACAGCTTGCCAAAAGAATTGCCGGACATAGTAGGAAGTGTGAGGACTGGAAAACTCAATTCTACCAGCCTGCGGGGCATGCCATGCCGCTAATGCCCCACCAGGACCGGATATTCCCCCGCCCGTCTCGCCATTTTAAAATCCCGCGTATTTTTTCATGTAAAAAATACCAAATAAGAGTTGCAATCGTGCAATACAAGAAATATTGCCCCACAGAATAGACTTAAAAAAACATTTTGCTTATTAAATAGCTATATACTTGGATGAACGATCATCAGAAAATACTCAAGCCTCGGCTATATGGAGTGCTGTTTTTTCGATGCGTCCAGAGCGCTTCAGAAATGCCCAGGGCTAGGCGCACTGCCGAAGACAGTACGCGAGTACGGCGAGGCAGTGCAACAACGCCATGGGCATTTCTGATGTGCTCACATTCCGTACTGAGTCATCTTGGAGAAGCTATACATGCCCGCACCGATCATCCCCCTTGACGCCAACAAGGACGATCACGACGACCTGGTATTCCTCGATGAGCAACCAGCGGCGCCGCTGGCCGTCGCACCGCGCAGCGTCTGGCGGGTGATGATCATCGACGACGATGAAGACGTCCACTCCACCACCACTTTCGCCCTGGGCAACCTGGAAATGCAGCACCGCCCGCTGGAATTCGTGCATGCGTATTCGGCCGGCCAGGCGCGCGAACTGCTCAAGCATGAAGACGACATCGCCGTCATCCTGCTCGACGTGGTGATGGAACAGGATGACGCGGGCCTGCATCTGGTGCGCTATATCCGCGAAACCCTCAAGATGACGGATGTGCGCATCATCCTGCGCACGGGCCAGCCCGGCTATGCGCCGGAAATCGACGCCATCCGCGATTTCGACATCAACGACTACAAGACCAAGTCCGAATTGACGCGCATCAAGCTGTTTACCACGGTGACGGCAGCCATCCGCTCGTACGAGCAGATCCGTTCGATCAGCAGCAGCCGGCGCGGCCTGGACCGCATCGTCCACGCCAGCACGCAGCTGATGGCGCTGCACGGCGTGCAAAACTTCTCGGCCGGCGTGCTGGCGCAGATCGCCGACCTGCTGGGCATCCGCGCCGACGGCGTGCTGTGCGTGCAGGACTTGCAGGACAACGGTGCGCGGGAATTGCTCGTCTCGGCCTGCACGGGCAGCTTTTCCAGCTTGCCGCACAGCGCCCTGTGCGGCCTGCAAAATCCGCGCGTGATGGCCGCCGTCGAGCACACGCTGGCGCAGCGGCGCAATGTGTATGCGCACGACTACGCCACCCTGTACTTCGCGGGCAAGGCCAGCCGCGACGCGGCCGCCTACCTGGTGCTGCCGCGTCCCCTCTCGGCCATCGATGAAAGCCTGCTGGAAGTATTCTGCAGCAACGTCGCCGTGGGTCTCGACAACGTCGAACTGGTGTCGCACCTGCACAATGCCGCCTTCTACGACCAGTTGTCGAAGCTGCCCAACCGCACGCGCCTGGTGGAAATCCTCGACGCCACCCTGGCCGGTCCCGCGCGCGACGACGCCACCCTGTCGCTGGTGGACCTCGACCATTTTGCCGAGACCAACGACGCGCTGGGCCACCAGTTCGGCGACATGCTGCTCGTGGCCGTGGCGGGACGCCTGCAAACCCAGCTGGGCCCGCAGCTGACCGTGGCGCGCCTGGGCGGCGACATCTTTTGCGTGCTGGGCGACTCGTCGCAAGTCAATCCGACCAAGATCCTGGCCCTGTTCCAGGCGCCGTTCAGCATCGATGGCCAGGACGTGCAATTGTCCGCCACCCTGGGCCTGGTGCGGCTGGGCGAACATGCGGGCACGGGCGCCGATGCGCTGAAAGATGCCGATATCGCCCTGAAACGGGCGAAAAGCCAGCAGCGCGCCGGGCATTTCTATTTCTCGCGCAGCATGGGCATCGAAATCCGCGAACGGGTGCGCATGATGCATGCGCTGCGCACGGCTTTCAGCCAGGGCCAGCTGTTTGTCGTCTACCAGCCGCAGATCGACCTGACCACGCGCCGCCCCGTGGGCGCCGAAGCGCTGCTGCGCTGGCAGACGCCGGACGGCAAATTCATCTCGCCCGACCGATTTATTCCCATTGCCGAGTATTCCGGCATCATCATCGACCTGGGCGAATGGGTGCTGCGCACGGCATGCCGCGAACTGGTGCTGCTGCGCGAGCAGGGCCACCGCAACTTCGTCATGTCCGTCAACGTGTCGCAAGTGCAGTTCCGCCACCCCCTGTTCCTGGAAATGCTGCGCGCCGCGCTGGAAGAGACGCAGGCGCCGCCCGAGTTCATCGAACTGGAAATCACGGAATCGATGGCCATGGAAGAGCCCGATTTATTGATCAAAATGTTGTGGCAGATCAAGCAAACGGGCGTGAGCATCGCCATCGACGACTTCGGCACGGGTTTTTCCTCCCTATCCTATTTGCAGCGCCTGCAAGTGGACCGCCTGAAGATCGACCGCGCCTTCGTGACGGAAATCACGGGTTCCGCGCGCGGCAGCAGCATCGCCGAAATGGTCATCCAGCTGGGCCGCAACCTGGGCCTGGCCGTGATCGCGGAAGGCGTGGAAGAC
This sequence comes from Janthinobacterium sp. SUN176, assembly GCF_030587335.1. Taxonomy (NCBI): domain Bacteria; kingdom Pseudomonadati; phylum Pseudomonadota; class Betaproteobacteria; order Burkholderiales; family Oxalobacteraceae; genus Janthinobacterium; species Janthinobacterium sp. SUN176. Next base: position 1,962,745 of record NZ_JAPWIA010000001.1, read on the forward strand.
GAACGCCAGGCGCAGATCCTGCAGGCGCTGGGCTGCCCCATGGCGCAAGGTTTCCTGTTCGCCCGCCCCATGACGGCCACGGCGCTGGGCAGCTGGCTGAACAATGAAGCGCTGCAGGGCGCCGCATAGGCGCCACCCTGGATAGACAATGCAAAACGCCGGCAGTTGCCGGCGTTGTTTTTACTGCATGAGTGAAGCTTAGTCGGTGGTTTCGGCCGGCCAGTCGCGGATATAGGCCTTGAGCATCTGGTTTTCAAAGCTTTGCGCTTCGAGCACGGCGCGCGCCACGTCGTAGAAAGAAATGACGCCCAGCAAGGTCTTGGCATTCATGACGGGCAGGTAGCGCGCATGCTTTTCCAGCATGATGCGGCGCACTTCATTGACTTCCGTATCGGGCGTGACGGTAATCGGGTGGTCATCCATGTGCTTGCGCACGGTGCCGCCGCCGATCTGGCCCGCGTTTTCATGCAGCGCGTTCAACACTTCGCGGAAGGTCAGCATGCCGACCAGGTCGCCAAACTCCATGACCACCAGCGAACCGATGTCCTTTTCAGCCATGGTATTGGCCGCGTCAAGCAGGGGCTGGTCAGGCGTGACCGTGTAGAGGATATTGCCCTTGACTTGGAGAATTTCAGATACTTTCATATTGGCCGTCCTGTCCGCGTGATTGGTATTTTAGTTATTCTAGCCCTTACTGCGACTGTAGCCTATGCCTGCGGAAAAATCCAGCCTTGCGCGCAATCAAATCGAAGGGGATTGCCGGGCAAGAAAAACGTAGCGAGCGGATGCGCGGCGCGACCGAGAAGCGCAGCGGTACGCGAGTACCGTGAGCATCGCCGGCCGTGCCCCGCGACGCGCAGTAGTTTTTTTCATGCTCTACGGCGGAACCACCCTGCTATCGACAGGCGCTCGCGCGCCGTCGGCAACACTTCGTGCAGCATCTCGCCCGACATGAACATCGCCATGCGGCCCGCCTGCGGCGCGATATCGATGTGCTCGCCGCCCTGCGGGTGCAGGCGCAGCGCGCCGCCGTGCTCCGGCAGCCAATCGTCGTTGAGGTACAGCACGACGGACACCGTGCGCTTGTCGTCGTCGCGGAAACGGTCCAGATGGGCCCGGTAAAAGGCGCCCGGCGCGTACAGGGCGAAGTGGCTTTCGTACTCGTCCAGCCCCAGGAACAGCTCGCGGTTGAGCATGCAGCGCAGCGCTTCCATGTGTTCCAGGTAACGGTCGCAAGCGGTTGAGCGGCCCGTTTCCAGCCATTCGATATGGTCGCCGCGGATGTCCGGCTGCAGCAGCGGCGCATGGCCGCTGCCCACGCCGGCGCCCTTCATCTTGCCGCTGAGCATGGATTGCACGCATTCGGCGGCCAGCTGGCGGCTCAGTTCAGGGGAGATAAAATGCTCTTGCATGAGCCAGCCTGCGTGGCACAGGCCGTCGACGATAGAAGGTCCGGGTACGGCAAGGGCGCCGTCGAACGATATTGCGGGCATAAAATCTTTCCTGGTGGACATGCGATGAGAGTTCGCCTGAAGCCCAGGATTTCGCTGGCACGTAGCAGCCTTCCCTGCGGCGCGGCGCACGCGCACAAGTCAAACAGCCCGAATATCGCTGATCCGGTATCCTACCACCGCCGCACCGCAGCGGTCACTTTTTTTACACTGCAGGTTACACACACCCCCCGCCAGCACGGCGCCATGCGCCCTGCACACGAGCCCTTTTGCTCAGATGCAAATCAGGTTACGATCTTGCCACTATAAAACTTGGCGGAGACACCATGAGCGGCCCGAAATACCCCGGTTTCGACACTTTATCCCTGCATGCGGGCGCGGCGCCCGACCCGGCCACGGGCGCGCGCGCCACGCCCATCCATTTCACGTCCTCGTTTGCCTTCAAGAGTTCGGAGCATGCGGCTTCGCTGTTCAATATGGAGCGGGCCGGCCACGTGTACTCGCGCATCTCGAACCCCACCAACGCCGTGCTGGAAGAGCGCATCGCCGCCCTTGAAGGGGGCGTGGCCGGCATCGCCACGGCCAGCGGCCAGGCCGCCATGCACCTGGGTTTATGCACCATCGCGGGCGCGGGATCGCACATCGTCGCGTCGCGCGCCCTGTACGGCGGCTCGCAGAACCTGCTGGCCTACACCTTGAAACGCTTCGGCATAACCACGACGTTCGTCGACCCGCGCGACGTGGACGCCTGGCGCGCCGCCATCCGCCCGAATACCAAGGTACTGTTCGCCGAAACCCTGGGCAATCCCGGCCTCGACGTGCTCGACATCCCCCGGATTGCCGCCCTGGCGCACGAGCACCACCTGCCGCTGATGCTCGATTCGACCTTCACCACGCCGTATCTGCTGCGGCCCTTCGAGCATGGCGCCGACCTGGTATTCCACTCGGCCACCAAGTTCCTGTGCGGCCATGGCACGGCCATCGGCGGCTTGCTCGTCGATGGCGGCACCTTCGACTGGCAGGCGGCGTACGACAAGACGGGGCGTTTCGCCGAACTGTGCGAACCGTATGACGGTTTCCACGGCATGGTCTTCGCCGAGGAATCGACGGTGGCGCCGTTCGCCCTGCGCGCGCGGCGCGAAGGCTTGCGCGATTTCGGCGCCGTCATGAGCCCGCACAATGCCTTCGCCATCCTGCAAGGCATCGAAACCCTGGGTTTGCGCATGGACCGCCACGTGGCCAACACGCGCAAGATCATCGACTTCCTGCTGGCCAATCCGGCCGTGGAATCCGTGTCCTACCCCGAGCTGCCGTCGCATCCCGATTACGAACTGGCGAAAACCCTGCTGCCGAAAGGCGCGGGCGGCGTGTTCACCTTCCGTCTGCGCGGCGACCGCGCGGCCGGCCAGCGCTTTGTCGACAGCCTGAAGATCTTTTCGCACCTGGCCAACGTGGGCGACGCCAAGTCGCTCGTCATCCACCCCGCTTCCACCACGCATTTCCGCGTGCCCGACGATCAGCTGGCGCAGGCGGGCATCACACAGGGCACCATGCGTTTATCGGTGGGGCTGGAAGACGCGGACGATTTGATCGAAGACCTGGCCCGTGGCCTGAAACTGTCGCAGAAAGGCGCCTGAGATGCTGTTCACCATCGACAATACCACCGCCTACTGCTACATGGGCGGCAAAGCTTTTGACCCGAATCAACCGACGGCCGTCTTCATCCACGGCGCGCAGAACGACCATTCCGTGTGGGCCCTGCAGACGCGCTACTTTGCCCACCACGGCTGGAACGTGCTGGCCGTCGACTTGCCGGGACACGGCCGCAGCGGGGGCAAGGCCAGGGACAATGTGGCCGACCTGGCCCGCTGGATCCTGGCCGTGCTGGACGCGGCCGGCGCGCCCAGGGCCATGCTGGCCGGCCACAGCATGGGTTCATTGATCGCGCTGGAAGCGGCATTCCTGGCGCCCGGGCGTATCAGCCACCTGGCCATGCTGGGGTCCACCTACCCGATGAAGGTCTCGCCCGCGCTGCTGGAAACGTCGCTGAGCGATGAACAGGCGGCCATCGACATGGTCAATATCTGGTCGCACTCGTCGATCGCGCAAAAGCCGTCGTTTCCCGGCCCGGGCTTTTATGCCATGGGCGGCGCGCGGCGCCTGAAGCAGCGCATCGCCGCCCTCAACCCCGATCACGTGTTTCACACGGATTTTTTCGCCTGCAATGCCTACGCGAACGGCGAAATCGCCGCCGCTTCGGTACACTGCCCCACTTTATTCATTTTCGGCGCGCGCGACATGATGACGCCGCCCAAATCGACCCGCTTGCTAACTTCAAGCATCGCGCATGGCACCGTGGTGCAGGTCGACAGCGGGCACGAATTGATGGCCGAACAACCGGACGCCGTGCTCGACGCGCTGTTTGCGTTTGCGCAAAGCACGCCGGCATGACGCCATGCCACGCACGTGTTTTTTTAGGATAGATGCACCATGTTGTTGAATACCCTGTTTGACGAATTGACAGGCCGCGGCAGCGGCACGGAAGCGGCGCGGCGCGAACGCTATGAATGGCTGGAACAGCTGCGCTGCGCCAATCCGCAGGCGGCCGAAGGCGGCCCCATGGCCGGCATCCCGGGCCACCACTGGTACCGGCTGCCGCAGGCGCTCGGCGTCGCCGGACAAGAATCCGACCTGCTGGTCGGCACCCTGAACGCCCAGTACCTGGTGTTCGCGGGCCGCCACGCGGCAGCTTTCGCGGCCGAACTGGGCCTGCAATACGACGCCAACAACCGCATCGACCGCCCCGGCGGCATCGACGAACTGCTCGACGCCTATGAAGAACAGGCCGAGGGCAGCTGGAGCACCGTGGCGACAGGCCAGGCGGCGCCGCCGCTGGCCGGCTGGGACGATGTGTACTTCCGCGTGCGCGACCTGAGCGACGGCAAGGCCATCCAGAGCGTGACCACCATCGCCTACGAGAGCAGCCGCTTTCCTGGCTACACCCTGCTGGGCACGACCCTGGTGGGCGCGGGCGCCATCGCGCACGACGACGAGACGGCGGAATATCTGCAGCAAGTCTTCGCCGACTGGGCCATCCAGCGCGATTGCGCCGATGCCTGTCCGCCGGCATCCGCACCCTGGCCCCATGCACCGCGCCAGGCGCCGCCCGAGACGTACGACACTGCGTTCGACTTTGCCCGCAACCTCGCCTACCTCGACGCCCTGCTGGCTGCCTATGTCCGCGCGCAGGCGCAGGCGCAAGTCGATGGCGGCGACGACGCCTACTGGGCTTGCGCGGCCGCCAGCACGGCTTACCAGGTCTTCTCGCTGCGCTACACGGCAGGCTTGTCCTTGCCTGACGTGGAAACGGCGCTGGAAGCGGCCATCGCCGCCTGCGAAACGGCGCGCGCGGCCCTGGCCGCGGCCTACGATGACGATGGCTTGCCCGCCTTTGATTTCGAACAATTGACGGATTACGCGCGCACCTTGCAGTTGCTGGGCGCGACCCTGCTGTTCGGCCGCCACGACCTGGCCACGCGCCTGGCCGCCCTGCAGACGGCCTTCGATGGCGAAGATGGCGTGTACGAGGCGCTACTGTCCGCCATCGATCCGCAGCGTCCCGCCGTCGACGAATGGTATTTCGCCGAGCCTTATTCGGCCCTGTACGAGTGCCTGGACGCGGACGATCCCGCGCAGCAGCTCGAGCACCTGCGGCATTACCTGGCTACCTGGCATGGCGCGCTGGTGCGCGAAGACTGGTTCAACGGCCATTTGCGCGCGCAGGGCCTGGGCGGCTATTACGGCCTGTGGGCCTTCGAGGCCGCCGCCGCGGCAAAGCAGCTGGGGCTCGATCGCGGCGCGCTGGCGCACTGGTTCATGCCGCCGGCGCCCTGACCATCCAACATTTTGAACGAAGAGACATGATCAATACCGCAGCCCTGTTCAGCACCGCCTTTTTGCCCGGCCAGGCCGGTTTCGACACCGATACGATCACGGGCCTGGCCGAATGGCGGCTGGACATACCGATGCTGTTCAAGCTGCTCGTCGGCGCCGGCGCGCAAGCCACCGCCTGGCCCATCTACGGCGATGGCGAAGACTGTCCCTGCGTGCTGGCAGCGCCAATGGTCCAGGCGCAAGCCAGCTGGCAAGCCTTGTCCGCCCTGATGGACAGGCCGCGCGACGCGGCCGCCATCGTCGCGCGCAGCGCCATCAGCACCCTGCTGGCGGGCGGCCAGCCGTGGCTGATCCTCGATTGCGTGCAGCTGATCCCGCACGATATCGGCACGCCGGAGTACGCGGCCGGGCTCGAGGGCCTGCGCGCCGAGGCGCAAGCCCTGCACCTTGCCCTGCAGCGTGGCGACAAGGAAGCGCTGACGCCCCTGCTGGACGCCGGCGCCGCATCGCCGGCCACCGGCTACTGGTCGGCCACGGCCGACGCGCAGCTGGCCGATGTCGAAGAACTCGGTGCGGACGAGCTGCCTTTCCTGCAAGGCCTGGAAGTGGTGGGATGGGAGGAAGACGCGCTGTGCTATGAAGTGAGCGCCGCCGGCGAACCGGCAGTCACCGGCCTGGTCACGCCCTATGGCCGCTGGATCGTGCCGCTGTCGCAGCGCTATGTCGACCTGGGCGTTTACTACGCGGACGATGGCTGGATCACCTTTGCCACGGCGGATGCGCCCGATGCGCACGGCGTGCTGGACCTCAACGGCACGGTGGTGCTGCCACCCGCCCCCGGCGCCCTGTATGTGATTACCCCCCATCTGTTGCAACAGATCGATGCAGACGGCGCCAGCCGCCTGCTGCGCCTGCCAGATGGCGCGCTGCTCATCGACAGGGTGGACAACATGTGCCAGCGCGAAGACGGCTTGATCGACATCGAACGCCAGACGGATCAGACGGACGATGACGGGAAGCGCAATGTCTGCGGCGTGCTCGACAAGATCGGCAAGGTCGTGGTGCCGCCCGCCTACAGCTCCGTGCAGGATTTCGGCACGAAGAAAAAAATCGCCGTCGTCAGCCAGCGCATCGCCGGGCGCTTCCTGTTTGGCCTGGTGAATAGCCAGGGCGAGCTGCTGGCGCCCTGCCAGTACGAAGCCATCGACTGCGCCACCACCTCGTCGCCGCCCAAATTGCGCAAGAACCTGATCTTCGCCATCGACGCGCAAGGACTGGCTTGCATGCTGACCCTGGATGGAAAACAGGCCTTCACGCCCCTGTATCCGCCCGCCCACCATCTGCGCGGCGTGGCCGTGCAAAGCGACTTTTTATATGTCGTCAAGGATGGCATGGCCTGGAGCATGGATTTCACGGGCCAGCTGTTGGAACAGTTCGACACCGTGGAAAACTTCAAGGCGGCCATCACGGCCCAGTTGAGCGAGGCCATGGGCCTGAGCAAGAAAAAACCCGTCAGGCGCCGCAGCTTTACGCCCGCGCAAATCCTGGCAAAGGCCGACCGCGCGCAGTTGCGCAGCATGGCCGCCCTGTTCTTGCAGGGCGATGCGGACCTGGCCGCGCGCTGCGTGGACATCACGCTCGACGAGCTGGCGGAGGATGATCCGGAAGAAGAATACGAAGGCGACACGCCCGCAGCGGCCTGTTTCTTCCTGCTGTGGTCCACGGCCGCCCACACGCTGGGCCACGGCACCACCCTGGACTGGAAAGCCGTCGATGAAGTGCCGCGCATCGTCCAGCATATCGACCTGCCCGCGCTGCGCGATTTTTCCTGGGCGGAGCGCGAGGATGGCGACGCGATGGCCGAGGGCCTGGCCGCCATCGCCGCCCACCTGGCGCCGCATCAGCTGCGCCTGATCAACATGCACGGCGGTGAAGACACGTATTATCTGGGTGTGGTGCGGGCGCAGGATGCGGCCGCGTTCAAGGCAGCGGCGCTGCTGGCGGCCTTGCGGCCCGTGGTGTACTAAGACCGCTCAGTTAAGACCGCTCAGTTGCATTTGACGGTGCCGAAATGCTGCGCCAAAGTCAGGCCCAGTCCCTGCTCCACGGCGTTTTCCACCTGCGCCGCCAGGGCTGCCGCTTCTTCGGCCGCCTGGATATCGCGTTCATTGGTGGAGCCGGCCGGATAGCCGGAGTTCACGCGCATGCCGCCGAAGACGAACAAGCGGTAGACGTCGGCCAGGCTGATGCGGTTGACATTGCCCAGCAAGACCCAGTGGTCGGAACTGTCGGCCACGCGCTTGCCCCACTGCACCCGCACGGCGCCCTCCACGTTGACTCTTCCCACCCAGCCCTGCTGCACCATCTTGTCGAGCAGGGTTTCCATTTCCTCGAAGCCCAGGCGCGTGCTGCGGCGGATCTCGGCGGCGCCGACCAGGGCCGAATCGCCGCAGTGGCAAGCCTGGTGCAGCACTTTCAAGATGGCGACGGCGTCAACGAATTCGCTGCCCGGCGCCGCCTCGTACCACCAGCGTTCGTATTTCACGACGGGCAAGGCGGCCACCAGCAAGGCGCCCACGAGGGTGATCATCCAGCTCAGGTAAATCCACACGAGGAACAGCGGCAAGGCGGCCAGTGCGCCGTAGATGCGCGAATAGGTGGGAAATTCCTGGATGAATTCACCGAAGCCCCGCTTGGCCACCTCGAACGCCAGCGCCGCCAGCAAGCCGCCCCAGGCCGCGTCGCGCCAATCCACGTCGCGGTTCGGCACGGCAATGTACAGCAATGTAAACGCCAGCATGGTCAGGCCGATCGACACCAGCGTATAAAACACGGCGCCCAGGAAAGGCACGGCGCCCACCACCCCGCTGGTGGCCATGAAGAGGCGCGACGTCACCGTCAGCGACACGCCCACCAGCAGCGGCCCCAGGGTGACGATGGCCCAGTAGACAAGCAAGCGTTTGGTCCAGCGGCGTTCCTGGCGCACGCGCCAGATGCGGTTGAAGACGCGCTCGATCAAACCCATCATGCCCACCGACGTGACGATCAGGGCGCCCGCGCCGATGGCCGACAATCGCGTGGCCTTCGAGGCGAACGTGGTCAGATAATCGAGGATGGTGTTCGATATGCCCTTGGGCATCACGCTTTGCACGAAATAATCTTCCAGCGCATGGCGGAAGGTATTAAATAGCGGGAAAGTGGTGAAGATCGCCAGGGCCAGGGTCAGCAGCGGCACCAGCGCAAACACGGTGGCGAACGTCAGGCTGCCGGCCACCTGCGGCAGGCTTTCCTCGCGCACGCGGCGGCGCGCGAACTGCAGCAAGTCGCGCGTTTCGGACCAGGTCAGGCCGCGCACGGCGGCCAGCCCGATGCTCAGGGCGCGCCACAGGTATTGGAAGAACGGGAATATATATTTTGAAAACATGTGCAAAATCAGAACGGCGCCATGACAGCAGTCGTATCAGGCTGTAAAGCGCCCTATAATACCAATGATGAAGCCAACCAATCTGATTATTCTCGTATTGTTTTATTCACGCCATGGCGCCACGCGCCAGTTGGCCGAGTTGATAGCCCAGGGAGTGGAAAGCGTGCCCGGTTGCGACGCCCGCCTGCGCACCGTGCCCGCCGTCTCGACGGTGACGGAAGCGACGGCGCCCGAAGTGCCCCTTGACGGCGCGCCCTACGTGGAACTGGACGACCTGCAGGAGTGCGCGGGCCTGGCCTTGGGCTCGCCCACGCGCTTCGGCAACATGGCCGCCGCCATGAAGTACTTCTGGGACGGCACGGCCAGCGACTGGCTGGCCGGCAGCCTGTCCGGCAAGCCCGCCTGCGTGTTCACGTCCACGGGCAGCCTGCACGGCGGCCAGGAATCGACCCTGCTGTCGATGATGATCCCCCTCTTCCACCACGGCATGCTGGTCATGGGCTTGCCCTACACGCATCCGGAACTGATGACGACGTCCACGGGCGGCTCGCCGTATGGCGCCACGCACTGGTCTGGCATAGACGGCGACAAGGCCCTGAGCGACGATGAAAAGCGCCTGGCCATCGCCCTGGGCCGGCGCCTGGCGGAAAACGCCGCGAAACTGGCGGGCGCGTGATGCACGGCGCACTGCACAAATATTTTCACTGGGGCGCCATCGCCAGCCTCGTCACCCTGATCGTCTGGTGCGTGCTGTGGGAAACCGTCGTCGCGCCGCTGCAGCCGGGCGGCTCCTGGGTCGTCCTGAAGGCGGCGCCCCTGCTCATACCCCTGTACGGCGTCATCAAGCGCGACGTGTACACCCTGCAATGGTCGTCGATGGTGATCCTGCTGTACTTCACGGAAGGCGTGGTGCGCGGCTACAGCGACACGAACCCCGTCTCGGCCCGGATGGCCTGGGGCGAGGCGGCCATCGTCTGCATCTATTTTGCCTGCGCCGTGCTGTATCTGCGCCCATATAAAAAGGCGGCCAAGCGCATGGCCAGGGAATTGCTGGAAAAAGTGACTAAAGTGAGCATCAAGAAATGAACGACAAGCCCATGACTGACCAAGCCGACTTCCTCGCCGCCTGCCGCGACCTGCTGGGCGACGCCTACGTCCTCACCCTGGACGCCGACACGGCGCCCTTCCTCACCGACTGGCGCGACCGTTTCACGGGCAAGGCCCTGGCCGTGCTGCGCCCCGCCACGGTGGAGCAAGTGGCAGCAATCCTGCGCGCCTGCGCGCAATGGCGCGTCCCCGTCGTGCCGCAAGGCGGCAACACGGGCCTGGTCCTGGGCAGCATCCCGGACGCCGCCGGCACGGCCATCGTGCTGTCGCTGGCGCGCCTGAACGGCATCCGCGCGCTCGATCCCGTCAACCGCACCATCACGGTGGACGCGGGCTGCATCCTGCAAACCATCCAGGAAGCGGCCAGCGCCGCCGGTTGCCTGTTCCCCCTGTCGCTGGCGGCCGAAGGCAGTTGCACCATCGGCGGCAACCTGGCGACGAATGCGGGCGGCACGGCCGTACTGCGCTACGGCAACACGCGCGAACTGTGCCTGGGCCTGGAAGTGGTCACACCGCAGGGCGAGATCTGGAGCGGCTTGCGCGGCTTGCGCAAGGACAACACGGGCTACGATTTGCGCGACCTGTACATCGGCGCCGAAGGCACCCTGGGAATTATCACCGGCGCCGTCATGAAGTTGTACCCGCAGCCGAAAGCCTGCATCACGGCGCTGGCCGCCATGCCCTCGCCCGCCCACGCCCTGCGCCTGCTCTCGCTGATGCAGGACCATTGCGGCGCCAGCCTGACGGGTTTTGAACTGATGTCGCAGTATTGCCTGCAGCTGGTGGCGGAGCAGTTCCCGCAGCTGCCGCGCCCATTCACCGACGCGCACGGCCAATATGTGCTGCTCGAATTGTCCAGTAGCCAGTCCGAGGCGCACGCCGTGGAATTGCTGGAAGCGAGCATCGGCGCGGCCCTGGAAGACGAATTGATCGAAGACGCCGTCGTCGCCAGTTCCGTGGCGCAGTCCGAGGGACTGTGGCAGCTGCGCGAACACATCCCGCTGGCGCAGGCGCAGGCGGGCAAGAACATCAAGCACGACATCTCGCTGCCGATTTCCCGCATCGCCGATTTCATCGCCGTTACCGACGTCGCATTGGCAACGGCCTTCCCCGGCTGCCAGCTCGTGTGCTTCGGCCACCTGGGCGACGGCAACCTGCATTACAACGTGGCGCCGCCAGCCGGCATGACGGACCAGGATTTCCTCGCCAACCAGGATGCCATCAACCGCATCGTGCACGACCAGGTCCACGCTTTTGGTGGTTCGATTTCGGCCGAACACGGCATCGGCGCGCTGAAAAAGGCCGATCTCGCCCACTACAAGTCGCCGCTGGAATTGCAGCTGATGCGCGCCGTGAAGCAGGCGCTGGACCCGCAGAACATCATGAATCCGGGGAAGATATTGTGAAGCCGTCGCCCCTCCTGCTATGCGCCATGGCCTTGCTGGCCGGCTCCGCCAGTGCGCAGGACGTCTACAAGTGCGTGAAGGATGGCCAGAGCAGCTATAGCGCCACGCCCTGCACGGCCGGCCAGCTGCAAATCCTGGAAATCCCCGCGCCGCCGCCCGCCGTCGACAAGGGCGCGGCCACGCGCCAGGAACGGGTGGCCAGCCAGATGGAAGCGGCGCGCAAGAAGCAGGAGCAGCTGGAAGACCAGGCGCGCGAACGGGGCGCCAGGCAGCAGGAAATCCACGAGAAGCACTGCGCGCAGCTGCGCCTGGAGCAGAAATGGGCGGCGCAGGACGCCGTCGGCGCGGGCGACAAGAACCGCGATGCGGCGCAATTGAAAGCACGGCGCGCCGGCGAACGCCTGGCCGTCGAATGCCTGCATTGAGTGCGCCGGCAGCCGATCCTGCGGGCACGCGCCTGCTTTCTCGCTGGCTGCTGCTGGGCGAATGGCGCGCGCATCCCGTGCGCGCCCTCGTCGCCATCCTGGCCATCGCCATCGGCGTATCGCTGGGCTTTGCCATCCACCTGATCAACGCGGCCGCCTTCAATGAATTTTCCACGGCCGTCAAAAGCCTGTCCGGCCAGGCCGACGTGCAGGTGGCCGGGCGCGAAGCGCTGTTCGATGAAGCCATCTACCCATGGCTGGCGCAGCGCGACGGCGTGGCTGTCGCTTCGCCCGTGCTGGAACTGCAGGCCACGGTGGCGGGCAAGAAGGATGGCGGCCCGCTGCACATCCTGGCGCTCGACGTCTTCCGCGCCGGCTTCATCTCGCCCGACCTGATCGGCGCGCCGGCCGAAGGCCAGCCTTTCGACACCCTGGCCGACGACGCCGTCTTTTTGTCGCCGGCCGCCTTGCGCTGGCTCAATGTAGCCCAAGGCGGCGAGGTCGCCCTGCAATCGGGCACGGGCACGGTGCCGCTGCGCGTGGCCGGTTCGCTGCAGCGCGCACGCGCCGGCCAGCGCATCGCCGTGATGGATATCGGCGCGGCGCAATGGCGCTTCAACAAGCTGGGCAAGCTGTCGCGCATCGACCTGAAACTGCGCCAGGGCGTCAACCGCGACGCCTTCCAGGCCGAGTTGGCGCGGGCGCTGGAAGCCCGCTATCCGGGGCGCTTCCAGGTGGGCCAGCCCAACGACGAAAACCAGAATAGCCGCAACAATAATCTCAGCCGCGCCTACCGGGTCAACCTGACGGTGCTGGCCCTCGTCGCCCTGTTTACGGGAGCGTTCCTCGTGTTTTCCACGCAGGCGCTGTCCGTCATCCGCCGCCGCGGCCAGTTCGCGCTGCTGCGCGTGCTGGGCATGGAACGGGGCCGGCTGCTGCGCCAGGTGCTGCTGGAAGGCGCCAGCCTGGGCGTCGTCGGCGCCGGCCTGGGCATCGCGGGCGGCTACGCCATGGCGGCCGTGGCCCTGCGCTTCTTCGGCGGCGACCTGGGCGCCGGCTATTTCGCGGGCGTGCAGCCGCAGGTGCAATTCACGCCCGTCGCCGCCTTCGTCTATTTTATCCTCGGCCTCGGCGTCGCCTTGCTGGGATGCGCCGCGCCCGCGCTGGAAGCGGCGCGCGCGGCGCCCGCCATCGCCCTGAAATCGGGCAGCGAGGAAGTCGTGACGACGCGCCTGGCGAAAACCTGGCCCGCGCTGGTCTGCCTGCTGCTGGCCGGCGCCCTGACGTTCCTGCCGCCCGTGTTCGAGCTGCCCCTGTTCGGCTATCTGTCCATCGCGCTGCTGCTGATCGGCGCCATCGCCCTGATGCCGCAACTGGCCGCCGTCGTCTTCCGCTTCCTGCAGCGCGCCTGGCTGCGCACGGAGACCAGCCTGCATGCGCCCGTGCGCAGCCTGACCCTGGCCCGCCTGGCGAACGCCTCGGGCCAGGCCGGCATCGCCCTCGGCGGCGTGCTGTCGAGCTTTAGCCTGATGGTGGCGATGGCCATCATGGTGTCGAGTTTCCGCGTTTCCGTCGACGACTGGCTGCTGCAGATCTTGCCGGCCGACGTGTACGCGCGCACGGCCGCCAGCGGCGGCACGGCAGGCTTGAATCCACGCGAACAGGCCAGCATCACCGCCCTGCCCGACGTGGCCAGGGTGGATTTCCAGCGCCTGCGCTCGCTGTCGCTGGCGCCCGACCGACCGAATGTGGTGCTGCTGGCGCGCCCGATCCTGCTGTCCGATCCGGGCAAGAGCATGGTGCTGGTGGGTGACACCCTGCCCGTGCCGGCAGGGGAGAAACCCGTCTGGCTGTCGGAGGCGGCGGCCGACCTGTACAACGTCAAACCGGGCCAGCAGATAGCCCTGCCGCTGGCAGGCGGCTTGCACAAGTTCTTCATCGCCGGCATCTGGCGCGACTATGCGCGCTCTTCCGGCGCCATCCAGATGCCGCTGGACGACTACCGCGCGCTGACGGGCGACCTTGATGTCAGCGACGCCGCCCTGTGGCTGGCCAAGGACGCCACGGGCGACGCGCTGCAACAGCGCCTGAAAGCGCTGCCGTTCGGCGCCAGCCTGGAAGTGTCGAATCCGTCGGCCATCCGCGCCCTGAGCCTGCAGATTTTCGACCGCAGCTTCGCCGTCACCTATCTGCTGGAAGCCATCGCCATCGTCATCGGCCTGTTCGGCGTGGCCGCCACGTTTTCCGCGCAAACGCTGGCGCGCGCCCGCGAATTCGGCATGCTGCGCCACGTGGGCGTGACGCGCGGGCAGATTTTGTCCATCCTGGCGCTCGAAGGCGGCGCGCTGACGGCGCTGGGCATCGCCACCGGTTTCATCCTGGGCCTCTTGATCAGCTTTGTGCTCGTCTTCATCGTCAATCCGCAATCGTTCCACTGGACCATGCAGCTGCACTTGCCGTGGCCATTGATCGCCACCGTGGCCGGCGCCCTGCTGACGGCGGCCGCCGCCACGGCGCTGATCGCGGGCAGACAAGCCTTGTCCGCTGGCCCCATCCGCGCCGTCAGGGAGGACTGGTAATGCGTCGTGTTTTCATCTTGTCATTGGCGCTGGCGCTGCCTGCGCTGGCCGCGCCGCCCGCCTTTGCCCCCGTCACGCCGCTGCCGGCCGGCGAGACCCTGCGCCTGCCGCACGACTTCGGCGCCCATCCCGCGTATAAGACGGAATGGTGGTACGCCACGGGCTGGGTCAAAACGGCCGGCGGCGAGCAGCTGGGCTACCAGGTGACCTTCTTTCGCAGCGCCACGGCCACCGATACGGACAACCCCAGCGCGTTTGCGCCGAAACAGCTGATCATCGGCCATGCGGCCCTGTCCGATCCCAAGGTGGGCAAGCTGCTGCACGACGAGAAAAGCGCGCGCGAGGGTTTCGGCCTGGCCTACGCCAAGGTGGGCGACACGGACGTCAAACTCGACGACTGGCGCATGCAGAGGCAAACGGATGGCAGCTACCGGGTCAGCCTGGCCGCGCGCGAATTCAACCTGCAGCTGACCCTCGCGCCCACCCAGCCCGTGCTGCTGCAAGGCGTTGGCGGCTATTCGCGCAAGGGCGCCCGGCCCGCGCAATCGAGTTACTACTACAGCAAGCCGCAGCTGCGCACGACGGGCACGATCGCGCGCGCGGGCGGCAAGCCGGAAGCCGTGACGGGCGCCACCTGGCTCGATCACGAGTGGTCCAGCCAGGTGCTCGATGCGGACGCCAGCGGCTGGAACTGGATAGGCGCCAACCTCGACGACGGCGGCGCCCTGATGGCCTTCCAGATCCGCAGCAAGACAGGTGCTAAACTATGGGCGCACGCGACATGGCGCGACGCGTCCGGTAAGATGACGCAGTTCGCGCCCGGCGACGTCGATTTCACGCCCACGCAGCTTTGGCGTTCGCCCCGCACGCAGGCCGAATACCCGGTCGCCACCGAGATCCGCACGGGCGCGACGCGCTGGCAGATCAAGCCGCTGCAAGCGGACCAGGAACTCGATTCGCGCCGCTCGACGGGCGCCGTGTACTGGGAAGGCGCCGTGACGGTGGAGCGCGACGGCCAGCCCGTGGGCCGCGCCTACCTGGAAATGACGGGCTATGTCCAGCCGATGAAGTTGTAAGCACTACCGAATATGTAAATCAAAGCGAAAAACAATGACAACCAGCACAGAAACAGGCAGTACCAGTACAGCAAGCACCGCATCGACTCCCGACACCGGCACCAGCCGCGAACTGAAAAAAGGCAGCCTGGCCGCCTTCAAGGGCTTGATGCCCTTTTTGACGCCGTACCGCAAGCAGTTCTTCCTGGCCGGTATCGCGCTGGTGGTGGCCGCCGCCTCCACCCTGGCCATTCCCGCCGCCTTCAAGCAGATGATCGACCTCGGTTTCGGCGGCGCGGCCGGCTCGAAGAGCATCCAGCACGTCGACCTGGTCTTCCTCGCCCTGTTCGGCGTGGCGTCCATCCTGGCCCTGGCCACGGCCGCGCGCTTTTACACGGTGTCGTGGCTGGGCGAGCGCGTCACGGCCGATATCCGCAGCGCCGTGTACCGCCACGTCGTCACGCAAAGCCCCGAATTCTTTGAAACCACGCAGACGGGTGAAGTCCTGTCGCGCATCACCACCGACACGACCCTGATCCAGGCCGTCGTCGGCACCAGCATCTCCATGGCGCTGCGCAACGTGCTGCTGTTCCTGGGCGGCCTGGTGATGCTGTTCGTCACCAGCGCCAAGCTGGCGGGCATCATCATCGGCCTCTTGATACTCGTCGTCGCGCCCATCATCGTGTTTGGCCGCAAGGTGCGCAAGCTGTCGCGCGACTCGCAGGACCGCATCGCCGACGCGTCGGCCATGGCCGGCGAAATCCTCAACGCCATGCCCACCGTGCAAGCGTTCACGCACGAGAAGATCGAATCGAAACGCTTTGGCGACTCCGTCGAAGGCGCCTTCATGACGGCCATGCGCCGCATCCGCGCCCGCGCCCTCTTGACCATGATCGCCATCCTGCTGGTGTTCGGCACCATCGTGTTTGTCTTGTGGCTGGGCGCGCGCGCCGTGCTGGAAGGCTCGATGACGGGCGGCGACCTGGGCCAGTTCATCCTGTACGCCTCCATCGTGGCCGGCGCCATCGGCGCCCTGTCCGAAGTCATGGGCGAAGCGCAGCGCGCCGCCGGCGCCACCGAGCGCCTGCTGGAATTGATGGCCGTCAAATCGGAAATCGCCTCGCCGGCCACGCCGCTGCCGCTGCCCGCGCGCGCCGCGACCGGCGCCGCCTTGACATTGGACAATGTCATGTTCTCCTACCCGTCGCGTCCGGACACCCACGCGCTGGATCACGTCAGCCTCGACATCCGCGCCGGCGAAACGGTGGCCGTCGTCGGCCCTTCCGGCGCCGGCAAGACCACCCTGTTCCAGCTGTTCCTGCGCTTCTATGACCCGCAAAGCGGCAGCATCCGCCTCGATGGCGTGGATATCAAGCAGCTGGACTTGCACACCCTGCGCGACGCCATCGGCATCGTGCCGCAGGATACCGTGATTTTCTCGGCCGACGCCATGGAAAACATCCGCTACGGCCGCGCCGGCGCCAGCGATGAGGAAGTGATCGCCGCGGCGAAGATGGCGGCCGCCCACGAATTCATCGAGCGCCTGCCGAACGGCTACAAATCCTTCCTCGGCGAACGGGGCGTGCGCCTGTCCGGCGGCCAGCGCCAGCGCATCGCCATCGCCCGCGCCCTGCTGAAAAACCCGCCGCTGCTGCTGCTCGATGAAGCCACCAGCGCGCTGGACGCGGAATCGGAACGCCTCGTGCAAAAGGCGCTGGAAGCGGCCATGGTAGGCCGCACCACCGTCATCATCGCCCACCGCCTGGCCACCGTGCAGCGGGCCGACCGCATCATCGTCATGGAAGACGGCAAGATCGTCGAGACGGGCACGCATGCGTCGCTGGTCGCAATGAAAGGCATCTATGCGAACCTTGCCGCACTGCAATTTCACAACGTACAGATCAACTAAGCAAAAACAGCCATGAACGCACTTTTCCACGCCAACCTGGGTATCACCGATTTCTGGACCTTTTTACTGGGGACCATCTTCATCGTCATCCTGCCCGGTCCCAATTCCATGTATGTGCTGTCGGTCGCCGCCCAGCGCGGCGTGCGTCCCGCCTACCAGGGCGCCTTCGGCATCTTCGCCGGCGACCTGATACTGATGGTGCTGTCGGCCTGCGGTGTGGCCTCCCTGCTGAAAGCCAGCCCGGCCCTGTTCTACGTGGTGAAATACATCGGCGCCGCTTACCTGGGCTGGATCGGCCTGCAGATGCTGATCGGATGCTGGCGCAAGCTGCGCGCGCCAGGCGCTGCCGAAGGCGAAGCGGCGGCCATCCCTTCCCCCGTCAAGGAAAGCGACCCATTCCGCAAGGCGCTGATCATCAGCCTGATGAACCCGAAGGCCATTTTGTTCTTCATTTCCTTCTTCATCCAGTTCGTCGACCCGGCCTTCCCGAATCCCGTGCTGTCCTTCATCGGCCTGGGCCTGATCTGCCAGGTGATCAGCTTTACCTACCTGACGGCCATCATTTTTGTCGGCGCGCGCCTGGCCGAGACCTTCCGCCGCCGTCGCCGCCTGTCGGCCGGCATGGGCGGCGGCGTGGGCGCCATGTTCATCGGCTTCGGCGCGAAACTGGCCACGGCCACCCTGTAAGGAAACCACCGTGAACGAGCTTGAGCTGCGCCAGCGCTGCCATACCGTCCTGCCGGGCCACCGCCAGCCCGCCCCAAGCGCCACCTTCGCCGCCATGGCCGCCTGGTGCGACGCCAACGATGTGGCGCACGACACCTACGGCGAAGGCGCGCTGATCGCACAGTTCGAGAACAAGATCGCCAGCCTGCTCGGTTTCGAGGCAGCTGTGTTCTGCATCACGGGCACCATGACGCAGGTCACGGCCCTGCGCCTGGCGTGCCAGGACCGGGGCTCGCGCCTGGTGGCGCTGCATCCCACCTCGCACATCCTGCGCCACGAGCGGGGCAACCATGAATTGCTCGATCACTTCAAGGGTTTGATGATCGGCGACCCGCACCGCCCTTGGACGGTGGACGACTTGCGCGCCGTGCCCGATCATCTGGGCGCCGCGCAGCTGGAACTGCCGATGCGAGAGATCGGCGGCCAGTGCCCTTCCTGGGAAGACTTGAGCCAGATCAAGCAGCACTGCCGCGAGCACAATATTCACCTGCACATGGATGGCGCGCGCCTGTGGGAAGCGCAAGCGGGTTTTGGCCAGCCCCTGCCCGCCATCTGCGATGGTTTTGACTCCGTCTACGTGTCGCTGTACAAGGGCATCGGCGGCCTCGGTGGCGCCATGCTGGCCGGCAGCCGGCCGTTCGTCGAACGGGCGCGCGAATGGTTCCGCCGCCAGGGCGGCAATATCGTGCACCGCACGCCCTGGGTGGTGGCCGCCGCCATGCAGTTCGACGCACGCCTCGCCGCCATGCCGCGGTATTTTGCGCGCACGCAGTGGCTGTACGCGCTGCTGCGCGACTTCCCGGCCATTGCCGTCAATCCCGCCAGTCCGCAAGCGAACATGCTGCACCTGCACTTGCCCGTCTCGCGCGAACGGGCCGTCGCCATCCGCAACCGGGTGGCCGCCGACCACGGCATCTGGCTGTTCAGCCGCGCCAGCCACGCAGCCCTCCCCGGGCACAGCGTGGTGGAATGGTATGTGGGAGACCAGTTGCTGGAACTGCCCGACGACAGCGTGCGGCTGGCCTTGACTCTGTTGGACCAGGCCATGCGCGCCAGGGATTAATTGACAATCGTGACACCAAAAAAAAAAGCGCCCGAAGGCGCTTTTTTTCTTTCATGGCGGCCGGGTTGGCCGCCACTACCTGCTTAGAACTTGTAGTTATAAGCGAGACCGATCAACTGCATGCGGGTCTTGAACAGGCCCTTGGTGGTTTCACCGTTGCCGGTGCAGCCAGTTTTGACAGGCGAGCAGTCATTCGTGTAGTTGACACTGGCGTCCTTGAAGTCGATATAGCTGTACGCCAGGTCGATCGAGGAATTGGCGTTCAGCTTCCAGTTCGCGCCGATCGAGTACTGCATGCGGTCGCTGTCCGGCAAGGCCGGGTGGCGCAGTTCGGCACTGCGCACTGGCGCCTGGTCGTGGGCGATACCGGCGCGCAACATCAGGCTTTCGCTATATTTATAGTTGGTGCCCAGCGAGACGCGATAGGTATCTTTCCAGTTCTGGCGGATGCGCTCGGCGCCTTCGGCCGTCGGCGGGAACTGGATGTCCAGGTTCTGCAGGCGCGAAGTGCGCGTCCAGGTGACGTCGCCCATCAAGGCCCAACGATCATCCATCTGGTGGAAGGCATTGATCGACAGGGTTTCCGGCGTGCGCAGTTCCACCAGCGCCTCGGAATTGACCTTGTTCGAGGCCTTGGCGATGAAGCCGTTCACGGCAGGATTGCTCGTCACTTGCGAGAAGTCCCAGATGGTACTGCCTTTGAGCTTGTGCGAAATCGACGAGCGGTAAGCGATACCGAAGCGCGTGCCTTCGTTCAGCTGGTACAGATAGCCGAGATTGAAGCCAAAGCCCCAGTCATGACCATCCATCGACGCATGGCCATCCTTGATCTGGCCCTGCAACGCCGCGCCCGCAGCTTGCGCGGCGGCCAGGCCCTGGGTCTTGGCGATATTGGCCAGGAATGCCTGCGATGCGCTAGGCGCGAACTTGCCCAGGAAGGCAACCGAACCCGGCACGTCCACGCCCTGGCCCAGTTCCGCCTTCATGTATTCAGCCGTGATGCCGAAACCGAACGAGTGGTGCTGGTCCAGCTTGAACGACACGGAAGGATTCAGGGCGATGGCTTCGAGCTTGATGTTGGTGATCGCGTAGCGGCCATACCAGTCATTGCCGTAGTCGAGCTTGGCGCCATACGGCACGAACAGGCCGGCACCGACGGTCCACTGGTCATTGATTTTCTTGCTGGCGTACAGCGCAGGCGCGAATACGGCGTCCGGCGCATAGTCCTTGGTGGCCGCGTACGGCGTGCGATTACCAGGGAAGAAAGGCTTCGAACCCGCATCCGTGTAGGTCGAATGCGGTACCACCAAAGTACCGCCGCCAACGAATTGCGTGCCTTCCAGGCGCGACAGACCGGCCGGGTTGTAGAAAATGGTCGATGCGTCGGCCGCTTCGGCGCCGCTGGCATCGGCCGTGCCCTGGGCGGAAACGCTTTGCGAGCCGAAACGATAGCCCGATGCTTGTGCGGTGGAGGAAATGCCGGCGAATGCGGCAACGATCAGGAGGGGCAGATATTTATGTTTCAAGTTGGTCTCTCTTTATTATATGAAATTGTCTTCGGCACACTATCGCGGGCATATCCAGCTGCCCCGTCTTGCACTTTTCTTGCCGCCGTGAACTCCAATTCACTGACGGCATGAGCGAAGCATATAATATTTTTTAGAAAAAAGCGAACGTTCGCTCTTTTTATGAAACGGCGTTGTTTTTCTTGCGCATACGACCTTCTACAGTGCCAATGCAGGGGCTGGAAGCGGTATCAGAAAGCGCTGATGCATCAGCGACAGCATCTGTTCCGCCGGCACGGGGCGCGAGATGAAATAGCCCTGTACTTCATTGCATTGCAGGGCGCGCAGGATGTCGAGCTGCTCGCGCGTCTCCACCCCTTCGGCCACCACGCTCATGCCCAGCGCATGCGCCATCGACAGGATGGCGCGCACGAACACTTCGCCCTGCTCCGAGCGGCCCAGCTCCATGGTGAAGGCGCGGTCGATCTTCAAGCCATCCATGGCGAACTTCTGCAGCTGCGACAGCGAAGAATAGCCGGTGCCGAAATCGTCGACCAGCAGGCGCACGCCCAGCGCGCGGATGGCGGACAACTGCTCCACGGCGCGGTTCTGTTCATCCATCATGGCCGATTCCGTGATTTCCACCTCGATCAGGCGCGCATCGATGCGGTGGCGCGTCAGCGCGGACGCCAGCACCTGGTGCACGTCGCCGCGGCCGAACTGGCGCGCCGAGACGTTGATGGAGACTGGCACCAGTTCCAGTCCGCTGGCTTGCCAGCGCGCCATCTGCAGGCACACCTTTTCGATGACGACTTCGCCCAGCTGGGAAATCAGGCCGCTGCTCTCGGCCACGGGAATGAATTCCAGCGGCGGCACCATGCCGTGCTGCGGATGGTGCCAGCGCACCAGCGCCTCCATGCTGCACAGCTGCCCGCTCATGGCGTCGACCCTCGGCTGGTAGACGACGAGGAACTGATCCTGCTCCAGCGCCGCCACCAGGCTTTGTTCCAGTTCGCGGCGGTTGCGGATGGTTTCGAACAATTCCGGCTGGAAAAAGCGGTGATGGCCCTTGCCCGCCACTTTCACGGCATACATGGCGATGTCGGCGTTCTTCAGCAGCACTTCCGTCTCGGCCCCATCGCGCGGATACAGGCTGATGCCGATCGAGGCGCCCATCTTGTGGCGTTCGCTGCCCAGGTAAAACGGTTCGTCGAAGGCGATGGCGATGCGCTGCGCCACCTGCTCGGCGCGGCTGTCGTCCTCCACCGGGTCGAGCACGACGACGAATTCGTCGCCGCCCAGGCGCACCACGTGGTCGCCCGGCCGCAGCACGGCCTTCAGGCGCAGGGAGGCGGCGCGCAGCACCTTGTCGCCCTCCGCGTGGCCCTGCGTGTCGTTGATATCCTTGAAGCCGTCCAGGTCGATGAACAGCAGCGCCAGCATGTGCCGCGCGATGGCGGCGCGGCCCAGGGCGCCGGGCAGGAATTGCTGCAGCCAGTAGCGGTTGGGCAAGCCCGTCAAGCCGTCTTCATTGGCCAGGCGGCGCAAGTCGCGCTCGTGCTCCTTGGCCGTGCTGATGTCTTGCAGGGTGACGGCCAGGCGGTCGCCGCTGCGCACCAGGCGCCGGCGTATCCAGCGCAGCTTGAAGGGGTTGCCTTCTGGCAACTCGATCTCTTCCTCGGAAAAACCGGAGACCATGGCGGCCCGGTAATTATGGATCAAGTCGCGGAAATACGGCTCGTGGGCGCGCGACTGCAGGCGCATGCCCAGCAACTGTTCGCGGCGCACGCCAAAGTAGCCGGCGCCCGGCTCGTTGCAGTCGACGATCTCGAAGTCGAGGATGCTACCATCCGCGCCGCGCAGGGCGGCGATGATATAAAAGCCGTCGCTCGTGCCTTCGGTGGCCATGCGGTAGGCGTTGCGCACACCTTCGGACTGGTGGTGGCGCCATGCCAGGCGCAGCGACAGCACGGTGGCGACGGCGGCAAAGGCCAGCAGCAGCACGGTGACGGCCAGGGCGATGCCGAGATAAATCGTGCGCGTTTCCTCGTAGGGATGCAGCATTTCGCCGTCCGACAGTCCGACCACGGCCGTAAACGGATAGGCTTTCAGCGCCTGCCAGCCCACATAGCGATTTTGCTTGTCGGAAAAAGCTATCCTGCCGCCCGAATGCAGGGCGCCGCTCTCCGTTTCCAGGAAGCTGGTGTCGAGAAACGGCGTGCCCTGGCCGCTCTGGGTCGGCAGCACGCGCGAACCGAGGCGCGTGCTGAACAGCTCGCCCTCTTCGCCCACCATGGCCGACATGCCGAACTTGCCAAAATTGACACTGTTATAGAATTCAGAAAAATAACTGGAATGGATGGAAATGAGCAGCACGCCGTCGAAGTTGCCATCCTCGTCTTCCAGCCGGCGCGTGAAATGCACGAGGCTTTCGCCGGCGCCCGGCGCTGACGGGGCCGCCTCGCTGGCCCTCCCCAGCGCGATGCGCAGCGCGCTGGAATTGCTGCGCCAGTGGCGCAACAGGAAATCGCTGCGCTCGTTGACCCGCAGCCGCTGCAGCGGCGCCGTGGCCGTTACAGGATGGCCCTTGCGGTCGAGGATGGCGACGATGGCAAATTGCGGCAAGGCATACATGCCCTGCGTCTTCAATTGGTCGAGACGCAGCTGGCCGCGCGAGTTTTCCCATTCATACTTGAGCTGCAAGGTCAGCTGGTCCATCTGCTCCAGGGTGCGCAGCAGATACTGGCCATATGCTTTCGACAAGGAAGACACGCTGTCGAGCGCCTGCTGCTGCGCCACCTTCTTTTCCGCTTCCAGCTGCAGCAAGGTGGCCGTCCACAATACCGCGCACAGGATCAGGCCCAGCAAGGGCCAGGCGAGGATCAGGCGCAGGTTAGCCTTGAGAAAATCGGCCCTGCTCATCTCCACCACGGCGGCGTTATTATTATTTACAAATTGTCGCAAGAACATGGTGCAGCATCTGCCGTTTCTATGTATTTCTTCAAGGACACACAAATTACCACAGAGTCATGTTTGCAGGTAAGACGGCAGCGTAATTATGTGCGTGGGCCGCGGCCCGCCTGTCGCGCCTGCGTTACAATCACCATCCTTACCGTTGGAGAAATACATGCAGCAATATCAAGATTTGATCAAGACCGTGCTCGAAACGGGCAGCTGGCAAGACAACCGCACGGGCATCCGCACCCTGAGCGTGCCGGGCGCCATGATGCGTTTCGACTTGGCCAACGGCAACTTCCCTGCCGTGACAACCAAGAAACTGGCTTTCAAATCCGTGATCGGCGAATTGTGCGCCTTCCTGCGCGCCTCGCGCAACGCGGCCGAGTTCCGCGCCCTGGGCTGCAAGGTCTGGGACCAGAACGCCAATGAAAACGCGCAATGGCTGGCCAACCCCTACCGCGAAGGCGAGGATGACCTGGGCCCCGTGTACGGCGTGCAATGGCGCCAATGGCCCGCATATAAGCTGCTCGACGCCGACCAGCCCGCACAGATCGCCGATGCGCAAGCCAACGGCTTTACCTTGATCGCCCCCATCGTCGAGAACGGCGTGCAAAAAGTGCTGCTGTACAAGGCCGTCGACCAGTTGCGCGAATGCCTGGACACCATCATGAGCAACCCGGGCAGCCGCCGCATCCTGTTCCACGGCTGGAACCCGGCCGTGCTGGACGCCGTCGCCCTGCCCGCCTGCCATTTGCTGTACCAGTTCATCCCGAACGCCAGCACGCGCGAAATCTCGCTGTGTTTATATGTACGCAGCAACGATATCGGCCTGGGCACGCCGTTCAACATCGCCGAAGGCGCCGCCCTGCTGCACCTGGTGGCGCGCCTGACGGGCTACACGCCGCGCTGGTTCACCTACTTCATCGGCGACGCGCACATCTATGAAAACCACCTCGACATGGTGGAAGAACAATTGAAGCGCACGCCGTTCCCGGCGCCCCGTTTCGTCATTTCCGAGCGCGTGCCCGACTACGCGAAAACGGGCAAGTACGAGCCGGAATGGCTGGAAAAGATCGAACCGTCGGATTTCTCGCTGGAAGGCTATGAACACCATGCGCCCATCAAGGCGGCGATGGCCGTCTGATGGCGGTCACACCGCTGGCAGCCCTGCACCGCAAGCTGTTTGACGAAACGGATGGCAGCAAGTTCGCCAGGCTGAAAGAGCGGCTGCTGAAAAAGCATGCCGCGGACGACAGGCTGGCCGTGCTCGACATCCTGACGGCGTATGCGCGCGATGGACAACTGCTGCACTGGCGCACCTTTTTGATGACGGATATCGTGCATCTGGTGGAAGGCAGTCAACATGCGGCCTTTTTCGCCTGGGCACTGGAGCAGCCCGCACTGGCGTACTGGGGCGTCGATGGCTTGCTGAAAAGTATAGGCGTGGACGCGTATGCGCCCCTGGTGGCGCTGGCAGCGTCCGGCGCCACCAGGCTGGAAGTGCGCGCCAAGGCGATCAAGAGCCTGGCCGTGTTCAGCCGCCAGCCGTTTGACCAGGACTTGCCGTCCGATCCCGGCCACTGGAAGGCAGAGCAGCTGCGACTAAGCGCCGTGTTGGACTGGCAAGCGGACGGCTACCCTGACGGTGCAGGCTACAAGGCGCCCGCCAAGCATGAGACGCTGGCCAAGCCGCGGTCGCGCCTGCAAGTAGCAGCCGCCTTCCTGGAGCGGAAACTGGCGCTGCGGCGCCAGCGCGAGCAAGACCTGGCGCAACCGTCGAACTGGCTGACCATGGCCAGCGCCAAGGACATGGCCGAGATCGACGCGCAATGGGTCTTGCCGGAAATCTACCGCCATTTCCTGCAATTCTATTCGCCGCTGCGCGTGCATGTCGACGGCAAGCGCTTCCCGCAGGGCCTGCATCTGTACGGCGCGGCGGAGCTGGTGGAGGCCCAGCACGGCTACGCCGTCCATGCCGTGCATCATCACAACATCGCGAGCTGGCAGTCGAAGCTCGTGGTGATTGCCGATGCGGGCGGCGACCCGTACTGCGTACACCTGGAAGAAAGAAGCATCGACGGCGACTTGCCCGTGTACCGCGCCAGACATGGCGCAGGCGAATGGCGCTTCGAGCTCCATATGGACGATTTCATCGACTTCCTGCGCGAAATCGCGTGGGCGGCCTAGCCTGCTTCGCCGCCCGGTCCGCCGGGACCGGGGCCGCCTGGCCCCCGTCCGCCCGGCGGACCGAAGCGCGGCTCCCGTTCGCCCTCCTTGGCCGCCGACGTGGCGCCGCCCAGGCGGTACGACAAGCCCACATAAATCATGCGGCCGTCAAAACGGCGCGTGCTCGTTTCGCGCAGCGAGGCGCTGTTGATGACGGTTTCCATCTTGTTGCTGCTGAACACATCGGTCACATTCATGACCAGGCTCAATTGCGGTGTCACCGTGTGGCGTAAACTGAGGTTCAGCGTGTTGTTCGGCGAGCGGTAGCCCTGTCCCGACAGCATCTTGCCCTGCATTTGCAGGGCAAGTTGCAGCTGGTTATCCGCATTGATCTGGTAATTGAGGCGCGCGCGGCCGCTCAGTGCGTTGGCCGTGCGCGTGCTGCGGTTGCCCAGGTCGTCGGAACTCGTCTGCTGGCTGCGCGCCAGGTTGCCGCTCGTGTTCAGGGTCAGGGACGGCGTCAGCTTGCCGCTGACGCTGAATTCCAGGCCGCTCGAATGGCTGCCTTCGCCGTTTTCCCGCGTGGTCAGCAGCACATTGTCGCTAATAAAATAGCGGTAATCGACGATGGCGTCCGTGTCGCGCCGGTGGTAGGCGCGCAAGCTGCTTTCCAGGCCCGCGATCTTCGTTTCATAGCCGATTTCGAAGGAATCCGTCTGCGTGGGTTTCAGCTTGGGGTTGCCGGCCGACACATTGAACTCGTCGCGGTAGACCACGTAGGGGTTCAGATCGCCCGCATTCGGGCGGCGGATGCGGTGCGCGTAGCTGAAGCGCAAATTGCTCTCGTCGCTGACCTTATAGGTGGCGAACAGGCTGGGAATATAGTTGACGTAATTGTTGCCAGCCTCGATGCCACTGGTGATCTGGCGCACGTTCAAGTCCGTGTATTCGGCGCGCAAGCCGGCCAGCGCGCCCCAGCGTTCGCTCAGGCGCATCTGGTAAGAGCCGTACAGCGCGATGGTGCGCTCGTCGAGCTCGAAACGGTTACTGCGCATGGGATTGACGGTCTCGGCCAGGCTGGCGGGATTGATGTCCGTATATAAAGTGTCGAAACTGCTCTTGTTGTCGGCCACCTTGTAGCCCAGCTTGGCCGTGCCGCCCGCCAGCGGACGCTCGTAGTCGCCGCTGAAGTCGACGATGCGGTTGCCCGTCTCGCTATGCTGGCGCGCGCGGCTGTCAAACGCATTGACGGGGGCGATCGCATAGGCATTCGCATAATCGCTGTCGCTCTCGTTGGTGGACGACGACACGCGCAAGTCGATTTTCAGGGTTTCGCCAGGCAACTCGCCCTTGTGGTCGTAGCGCCCGCCCCAGCTGTAGTTGCGGCTGTCGCCATTGCGCACGGTGCTGCGCACATAGTCGCCGATGGTGTTGCCCGTGCTGTCGCCGTTGATATACCGGTCGAGCGAGCGCTGGTCGTTGCTGCGCCCGTTGTACGACACGCTGGCGGCCAGGGTGTCATTCGCGTTCAGGTTGTAATTGACGGTGCCGTGCAAGCCCAGCGAATCGTTCAAGCCATTGTTCGTGGAGCTCTGGCTGCTGGGGGCGAAGGCGCCCGTGCCGCGGTCCAGGCGTTCGCGGCTGACCTCGCCCACGGAATTGCGGCCGTCATGGCGCACGTTGATGCCGCCCTGGTAGCCCCACGGACCTTCATTGTAGGTGCCGGAGACGGAGCTGTTGTAGCGCCCGGCGATGCCCGCATTCGCGTTGACGGTGGCAAAGCCGCCCGGCTTGCGGTTGCGCCGCATCACCAGGTTCAGGATCGGGCCGCCACCGGCTTCGTTGCCGAACTGGGCGCCGGGATTGTTGATCACTTCCACGGATTCGATATCGTCGGCCGCCATGGCGTTCAACGTGGCGCCGCGCGAGTCGCCCTGCAGCATGGCCGACGGTTTGCCATCGATCAATATCTGCACATTGCTGCTGCCGCGCAAGGACACGGAACCGTCGGGGTCGACGGCCACCGAAGGCACATTGTTCAAGGCATCGGCCGCCGTGCCGTTGGTGCTGCCCACGTCGGACTTGACGTCGTAGACTTGCCGGTCGATGCGGCCCGTGGGGCGTTCGGCCGTCACGCTGACGGTAGCGGGAGCATCGGCGGCGGGCGCCTTGGCCGGTGCGGGCTTGACGACGGTATCGCCGGTGACGGTTTGCGCCTGGACAGCGGCGCCGGACACGAGCAGGCTGCCGCCCGCCAGACAGTGAAAGAGGATTTTATGCATTTGCTTAAAAAATAATCGAGACGCTACGGATGAGGCACTACGCCGCAGCGTGAGAGCACATTCTCAAAGCATGCCACGATTGCAAGGAGCAAAGCAAATGCGAACCATTGTTATTTACTTCAATTTACAAATCTCTCGCACTTGTGGTCGCATAGCCTCATCCGATGACCTTTACGCCACCTTTGCGCTACCTCAACAAGCCCTTGCCGCGCGCCAGCTTCAGCCAGCCCGGATATTCCGTCATCAATAAGTCATACAGTTCCGCATCGCTGTGCTCGTCAGGCGAGCTGACGGAAAAGTAATTGGCATTGTCGACCAGGCGGCCCTGCAATTCGTCGAGCTTTTCCAGGAAGGGGAAGTCGGAATCGGCAAAGGCGGCGAGAAACTTGCTTTTCGATTTACGCCCCTTGCCGATGCCCATGAATTGCCAAAAGACCGGCTCATGGCTGGCCCAGCGCAATTGTTTCTCCGTCGTCGCCTGGTCGCTCGTGCCGCCATCGGTGACGAACATCACGTACACGGGCAATTCCGCGGCGACGGGCCGCGTGCGCTCGCCGCCGGCGCCATCGGGGAAATAAAATGCGCGTATCGCCTGCATGGCGGCGCCATAGCGCGTGTCGCCTTCCAGCGGATGGCGCTGTATGGCCTGGCCCACGTAGGTATTGCAGTTGCTCAAGGCCATGGGCGCCGGATGGTGGACGTTCTTGCCGAACAGGAAAACATCGATTTCGCCATCGTCGTCGAACTTGCAGCCCAGGGCCAGGATGCGTTCGGCAAAGCGCTGCACCAGCCCCTCTTTATATAGTCGGCCCATGGAGCCGGAAATATCCAGGCACAAACACACCTTGGCGCGGTGGTCAAGCAAACCCACTTTCTGCAGCGACACGCCCGCCTGCTTGACGAGGCTGACCAGTTGCGGCGCTTCCCGTTCGACCCGCTTTTCCAGGTTGATCTTTGCCTGCATGACGGCCGAAACCGCCGCAGGGGCAGCAGAAGCGGCCTGGTCGACTTCGCCGCCGAAGTGGCGCACCAGCGCGTCGAGTCCGCCATTGAAGCCTTGGCCCACGGCCATGCAGCGCCAGCCGCCATCCTTGCGGTAAATTTCCGCCAGCATGACGGCTTTTTCCTGTGCGAAATCACTACCCGCGAAGGCGAAGCGGGCCAGCTCGCGTCCGCCCGCCTGCAGGCGCACGTGGCCGGCTTGCAACTGCGACATCACGCCCCCGCCATCGATGGACGCCGTCACGACGAGGCGGTCTATGCCGGCCGGCAAGCGCGCCAGTTGCAAGGCAAACTCGGCCATGTCGCCGCCGCTGCCGGGGCGCGCTTCCACGCCGCCGCACGGCGTGCGCGGCTGGTTGAAAAAGGTCATGTAGCGCTCGTCGGCCAGTTTGCCGTTGGCGTCGAGGCCGAAACAGGCCACGTCGAGCGCCAGCCCCTGCGCGGCGACGCCCACCTGCAGCACGCCGTCGGGAACGAGATTGGCCAGCGGCAAGCGCTGTCCCTTGGACAAGGTTTCCATCAGTGCCTCCTAGGCGATATAGCGGCGCGGATTGTCCGCGTTAAAATCATCTTCGTCTTCCTTGTCCTCGCCCTTGAAGACGACGGGACCGTTGAAGGCCAGTTGCAGGTTCTCGCCCTGCCAGCTCAGCCACGGCGTGGCTTCGCTGCCCGGTTCCGACGTCTTGCCGGACGGTTCGAGGATGATGCTGTCGGGCGTGATGCGCGCCATGCCGATCACATAGGTGTAGACGGAATCGTCCTCGGCCGCCTTGGACAGGCGGAAGTCGAACGCGCACTCAACGATCTGCTCGCCATATTGCATGACCATCTTCGGCCGCATGGAAGCGACCGACACGGCGCCATTGGCCAGCGCCGAATACACGCTGAAGACGAGGCCCACCGTGCCGCCGTACTGTTGCGCCAGCGCGGGATTGACTTCCACCGCTTCCGTGGCCGGTTCCTTGCCCGATGCGCCCGCCACGTCGCCCAGGTGGCGCACGTATGGCATGACGTCGAAGCTGCCCGGCGTATCGGGCGCCTGGATGAAGCGCATCTGGCCGTTTGGCAAGAGGATGCCGACTCTTAAATCGAGGTCGTCGTTATCGTCGTCGCCATCGCCGTTATCGACCCAGCTGGCCTTGACGGTGAGCTTGCCCGGCGCGCCCGCGCCTTTTTGCAGCGACACCTTGTGCGTCTGGCCTGCCTTCGTCAGCGAGATTTTCGACAGAGAAATTTTGGGCGGCGGCGCCGGCTCCGCTGCCGCCTGCGCCACTTCGCCGCCGAAATGGGCGACCAGAGCGCCCAGGCCGCCATTGAAACCCTGGCCCACGGCCATGAAGCGCCAGCCGCCGTCCTTGCGGTAGAACTCGCCCAGCATGACGGCTTTTTCTTGCGCAAAATCCGATCCCGCATACGTATAGCGGGCCAACTCGCGCCCGCCGTCCTGCAAGCGCAGGTAGCCGCTGCCCAGCTGCGCCATGGTGGCCGCGCCATCGATGGCGGCCGTGACGACGAGGCGCTCGATGGAGGCAGGCAAGCGGTCCAGCTGGTAGCTGAAACCGGCCGCATCGCCGGACGGCGCCGCCGCTTCCACGCCGCCGCACGGCGTGCGCGGCTGGTTAAAGAAAGTCATGTAGCGGTCGTCGGACAGCTTGCCGTTGGCGTCGAGGCCGAAACAGGCAAAGTCCAGCGGCACGCCAGCGCTGGCGAGTCCCAGTTGCACGACATTGCCCGTGACGAGGCCGGACAGCGCCAGGCGCTGCCCCTTGATCAGGTTTTCCATGGAGTCGGGGAGAAAGAAGAGAGAGACAGAACCGGGCAGCGGTGCCACCCGGTACAGTTACGCAAACAATTGCTTTTTATGCATTAATGCCGAACGAGCGTGCCAGAGGACCGAGGCCGCCTTTGAAACCTTGGCCGATGGCCTTGAATTTCCATTCGCTGCCGGCGCGGTAGATTTCGCCGAAGATCATGGCCGCTTCCGTCGAGCCGTCTTCCGACAGGTCGTAGCGGGCGATTTCCGCGCCGTTGTCGCCGTTCAGGCAGCGGATGTAGGCCTTGCCCACCATGCCGAAGTTCTGCTTGCGGTTTTCCGCGTCATGGATAGTCACGGCGATGGCGATCTTGTCGATGTCGGCGGGCACGCTGGCCAGGTCGACGGCCACTTTCTCGTCGTCGCCATCGCCGCCGCCGGTCGTGTTGTCGCCCGCGTGGACGATGGAGCCGTCAGCCGACTTCAGGTTGTTATAAAAAATGAAATCGGCATCGGAACGGGCCTTG
This sequence comes from Janthinobacterium sp. SUN176, assembly GCF_030587335.1. Taxonomy (NCBI): domain Bacteria; kingdom Pseudomonadati; phylum Pseudomonadota; class Betaproteobacteria; order Burkholderiales; family Oxalobacteraceae; genus Janthinobacterium; species Janthinobacterium sp. SUN176. Next base: position 1,993,977 of record NZ_JAPWIA010000001.1, read on the forward strand.
CCATCCGTTTTCAGCAGGAAGGCGCTGCCGTCCAGGTCAAAAGCGGCGCCATCGGTGGCGCGCGGGTCCCAGCCCAGGCCAATCACGATTTTCTTCAAGCCGGGAGCTTCCTTGCTCAGGTTGACATTGCCGCCTTTTTGCAAACTGATCGCCATGGTAATTCCTCTTTAATGTGGGGGTTGCATTCGGTGTTTCAGGTCACGTCGCCGGCACGCCGGCTTGATGAGCCATGAGCCTACCATAAAGTTCCGGCTTGCCAGCCGCGCACTATTGAAAATAATGCCATACGGAAAAATCGCGCCGCTGTCCCCATGCGCAAAATGACGGATAATGCCGCTCGACAAAAATTTTTCACACTAGGTTTGTCCTTGATCAATATACGACTCGACTGCATTCCTGGCACCCTGTGCGACGCACGCCTGTGGTCGCGCCTGGCGCCTGCCCTGGGCGACGCCTTTGAGCTGCAGCACATCCCCCTGCACCAGGCGCGCACGCGCCCGCAAATGCAGCAGATGATCGCCAGCCGCAGTGCTCCGCAAGCCCATCTGGTGGGCTTTTCGCTGGGCGCCTACCTGGCGCTCGAACACGCGCTGGCGCATCCGCAGCGTGTGAAATCCCTCACTTTGATCGCCAATTCGGCCAAAGGTTTGCTGCCGGCGGAGGTCGAAGCGCGCCAGCGCATCGTCGCCATGCTCGATCGCAATGCCTATACGGGCATCACGCGCCAGCGCCTGCGCGAATTGCTGCACCCGTCGCACTTGCAGGACGGCGCCATCACGGGCCTGATCCAGCAGATGGGGCTGGACCTGGGCAAGGAAGTGCTGCTGGCGCAATTTCTCACCACGATAGACCGCCCCGACCTGATGGCGCGCTTGCCGGAACTCGATTTCCCCGTGCTGATCGTGGGCGCCGAAGACGACAAGCTCGTCGATCCCGACGACCTGCGCGCCATGGCCGCCCGCCTGCCGCAAGCCACCTTGCACATACTGAAAGACGATACCGGCCACATGATTCCGCTGGAAGCGCCAGGCGCGCTGGCGCAAGCCATGCGTGCGCATCTGGAGGCTGCCGGCAATTTCAACGATAATGACGGGCATCGGGCCTCGCCCCCACCTTTTTCACAGAACCAATGAGCTTACTGACCATCATCGTCGCCACCGACCAGCAAGGCGGCATCGGCATCGACAACACCCTGCCGTGGAAATTGCCGGAAGACCTGGCGCATTTCAAGCGCTTGACGACGGGCCACCCCATCCTCATGGGCCGCAAGACCTTCGATTCCATCGGCCGCCCGCTGCCGAACCGCCGCAACATCGTCATCACGCGCAATCCGGACTGGCGCCATGAAGGCGTGGAAGCGGCGCCGTCGCTGGAAGCGGCCATCGCCCTGCTGGACGGCGCCGAAGGCTATGTCATCGGCGGCGCCGACATCTATAGACAGTCGCTGGCCCTGGCGCAGCGCCTGATCATCACGGAAATCGGCCAGACGTTCGATTGCGACGCGTTTTTCCCCGCCGTGGATCATGCCGTGTGGCAAGAAACCGCGCGCGAAGCGCATGTTTCGGAGAAATCCGGCCTGCCTTACGCCTTTGTCACGCTGCAACGCAAAGCCTGATAAGGTTGATATAAGGTAGATATTAATTGAGCAGAATGTTGCTGTAATACCCCTGTCACACCGTTGCGTCACGCTAGCGCAAGCTTGTGGCGCTTTGGGGCGATATTTTTTTCCCGCAGAGGCCGCATTTCTGCGAGAATCCCGTTCTTATTTTTTTTATGCGGCTGCCGGGTTGCACTACCGCCTGACCGTCGCGCCCTAGTCCGCCCCTTCACATCTGTCAGGGGCGGCTTGCTTTTTTGGAGACATGCATGAAATTTCGTTTCCCCATCGTCATCATTGACGAGGATTTCCGTTCTGAAAATACGTCCGGCCTGGGCATTCGCGCCCTTGCCGCCGCAATGGAAAAAGAAGGCATGGAAGTGCTGGGCGTGACCAGCTACGGCGATTTGTCGCAATTTGCCCAGCAGCAATCGCGCGCGTCAGCCTTCGTGCTGTCGATCGACGATGAAGAATTCGGCGCCGGTTCCATCGAGGAAACCGATCACGCCTTGAAGTCGCTGCGCGCCTTCGTCGAGGAAATCCGCTACAAGAACGCCGACATCCCCATTTATCTGTATGGCGAAACGCGCACCTCGCGCCATATCCCCAACGATATCCTGCGCGAACTGCATGGTTTCATCCACATGTTCGAAGATACGCCGGAATTCGTCGCGCGCCACATCATCCGCGAAGCGAAATCCTACCTGGACGGCCTGTCGCCGCCGTTCTTCCGCGCGCTGGTGCACTACGCCAACGACGGTTCCTACTCGTGGCACTGCCCCGGCCACTCGGGCGGCGTGGCCTTCCTGAAGTCGCCGATCGGCCAGATGTTCCACCAGTTCTTCGGTGAAAACATGCTGCGCGCCGACGTCTGCAACGCCGTCGAGGAACTGGGCCAGCTGCTCGACCATACGGGTCCTGTCGCCGCGTCGGAACGCAATGCGGCGCGCATCTTCAATGCCGACCATTGCTATTTCGTCACCAACGGCACCTCGACCTCGAACAAGATGGTGTGGCATTCGACCGTGGCGCCAGGCGACATCGTCGTCGTCGACCGCAACTGCCACAAGTCGATCTTGCACTCGATCATCATGTGCGGCGCGATTCCCGTGTTCCTGATGCCGACGCGCAATCACCTGGGCATCATCGGCCCTATCCCGCTGCATGAATTCACGCCGGAAAGCATTGCCCGCAAGATCGAAGCGAATCCGTTCGCGCGCGAAGCGAAGAACAAGAAGCCGCGCATCCTGACCATCACGCAATCGACCTACGATGGCGTGATCTACAACGTGGAAACCCTGCGCGAAATGCTGGACGGCAAGATCGACACCCTGCACTTCGATGAAGCGTGGTTGCCGCACGCCACCTTCCACGATTTCTACAAGAATATGCACGCCATCGGCAAGGACCGTCCGCGCGCCAAGGAATCGATGATCTTCTCGACCCAGTCCACGCACAAATTGCTGGCCGGCCTGTCGCAGGCCTCGCAAATCCTCGTGCGCGAATCGGACACGGTCAAGCTGGACCAGGACGCCTTCAACGAGGCTTACCTGATGCACACCTCGACCTCGCCGCAGTATTCCATCATCGCCTCGTGCGACGTGGCCGCGGCCATGATGGAAGCGCCGGGCGGCACGGCCCTGGTGGAAGAATCGATCATGGAAGCGCTCGATTTCCGCCGCGCCATGAAAAAGATCGACCAGGAATGGGGCCAGGACTGGTGGTTCCAGGTGTGGGGTCCGGCCAGCTTCAACGACGAAGGCATGGGCCAGCAGGAAGACTGGATGATACGCGCCGAAGATGACTGGCACGGTTTCGGCGACCTCGCTCCCGGCTTCAACATGCTCGACCCGATCAAGGCGACCATCGTCAACCCGGGCCTGTCGCTGGATGGCCAGTTCGGCGACACGGGCATCCCCGCGTCCATCGTCACCAAATACCTGGCCGAGCACGGCGTCATCATTGAAAAATGCGGCCTGTACTCGTTCTTCATCATGTTTACCATCGGCATCACCAAGGGCCGCTGGAATACCCTGTTGACGGCCTTGCAACAATTCAAGGACGACTACGACAAGAACCAGCCGATGTGGCGCATCCTGCCGGAATTTGCGGCGGCCAACCCACGCTACGAAAAAATGGGCCTGCGCGACCTGTGCCAGCAGATCCACGATTTCTACAAGGCTTACGACGTGGCCCGTTTGACGACGGAAATGTATCTGTCGGACATGATCCCGGCCATGAAGCCGTCGGACGCGTTCGCCAAGATGGCGCACCGCGAAATCGAGCGCGTGGCCATCGACGAACTGGAAGGCCGCATCACGTCCATCCTGCTGACGCCGTACCCACCAGGCATCCCGCTCTTGATCCCGGGCGAGCGCTTCAACAAGACCATCGTCGACTACCTGCGCTTCGCACGCGACTTCAACGAGCGCTTCCCCGGCTTCGAGACGGATGTGCATGGCCTCGTGAAACGCGAAGTCGATGGCAAGCGCGGTTACTTCGTCGACTGCGTCAAGATGGATGAGAACGCCTAAAAATCGTCCATGGCGGCGTTGCATTGCCTAGCCGTACTATTCGTACTGTCTTCGGCAATGCGCCTTGCCCTGAACGTTTTTAGCCATTCTCGTGACGGTGCTTGATGACGTTGCTGGAACCGCGCTCACTGGCGCCGCCTGATGCAGATCAGGCGGCGTTTTTCATTTCCGGCTACCGCGCACGCTTGTGCCAGATCAAACGGCTGCGGTATCGGGCTTCTAAGATGGGCGACTCGTGCCCTCGTGACGGCAGGCCTATGACGCTCAAGGTGTGGCTGGAAATCATGCAGCAGGCGGCGGCTGGCAGTGGCGCCTTGCTGGCGGCGGCCTTGAAGCAGGCTCAGGTAACTATAGCCCGGCGGCACGATGGCGAAGAAGATGGAACGGGCATCGTGCTGTTCGCCGAAGCCAATACGGCGCTGCTGCAAGCGCTGCCGGCGCTGTGCAGCCATGCCCGCGTGCTGGCCATCGCCGCCTGCGGCCAGGCCCTCAGCTGCGCGCAACAGCGGGCCCTGCTGGCGGCCGGCGCGCTCGATGTGCTGCTGTGGCCTGGCGGCGCCGTCGATGCGGGCCAGGTGCTGGCGCGCCTGCAGCGCTGGCAAGCCGTGGCGCAGCTGCTGGCGTCCAGCGCCGTGCGCCAGCAACTGGTGGGCGGCAGCGCTGCCTGGACCGCCTTGCTGCACCAGGTGGTGGAAATGGCCGCCTTCAGCCAGGCCCCGATGCTGATCACGGGCGAGACGGGCACGGGCAAGGATTTACTGGCGCAACTGGTCCACCGCCTGGGCAACTGCCGGGGCGACTTCACCATCCTCGACTGCACCACCCTGTCGCCGGAACTGGCTGGCAGCGAACTGTTCGGCCATGAGAGGGGCGCGTTTACGGGCGCGGCGGCACCGCGCGACGGCGCTTTCGCCCTGGCCGACGGCGGCGTGCTCTTCCTCGACGAAGTGGGCGAACTGCAACTGCCCCTGCAGGCGCAGCTGCTGCGCGCCATCCAGGAACGCAAATACAAGCGCGTGGGCGGCAATACCTGGCAACCGACGCAATTTCGCCTCGTCTGCGCCACCAACCGCGCACTGGAAGACGAGGTGGCGCGCGGCGCCTTCCGCGCCGACCTGTATTACCGCATCGCCGGCTGGCGTTGCCAGACGCCGCCCCTGCGCGAGCGGCAGGACGACATCCTGCCGCTGGCCCGGCATTTCCTCGCCGAACTGGCCCAGCAGCAGCCGCCCCCGCTGGACGCCGCCGTGCGCGAATACCTGCTGCTGCGCGACTATCCGGGCAATGTGCGCGAGCTGCGCCAGACCGTCACGCACATCTGGCACCGCCATTGCGGCCCCGGTCCCATCACCATCGGCGCCCTGCCCCCCGAAGAACGGCTGCTGGCCCCGCCCTGGCCCGACCAGCACTTCGAAGCGGCCGTGCGACGGGCCCTGGCTCAGGGCTGCAAGCTGTCGCACATCGCGCGCTGCGCCACCGACATGGCCATCCGCCTCGTGCTGGCCGAGGAACACGGCAACAACCAGCGCGCCGCCGCCCGCCTGGGCGTGACGGACCGCGCCCTGCAGATACGCCGCAAGGCGGCCGCCTGCGCGACGCCAGCCGCGACTGCCGCCAGTATTGCGACACCGCCGGCCACGCCGGCCGCACCTTGATCTGCCTCAAGCCAGCCGCGCCAGCCGCAAGAAATTGCCACCCGTGATCAAAGCCGCATCCAGCGGCGGCAAGCCCAGCAGCTGAATCTTGTGCAATTCCAGCCCCGGATGCAGCCAGGGGCCATCCGAGCCGAACAAGACTTTGTGCGGCCCCGCGCGGCGCACGGCCTGCTGCAGCAGGTCGAAGCGGCGCACGCCCGAGCTGTCCGCATGGATGTTGCGGTGGCGCGCCAGATGGTCGACCAGTGCCAGCTGCGCCGCCCAGTCGTCGCCGAAGCTGCCCAGATGGGGCAGGATGAAATCGACGTCGGGATACTGCTGCGCCAGCAGTTCGGCCACGGCCACTTCGCCGGCCGGGTCGTACAGCACGGGCAAGCCGAAGAAGCGGGCCGCGTCGCACACTTCGCCGCTGATGCGCGCATCCAGGCGGTGCGCCTTGATGCCGACAAAACCGTAGCGCTCGACGGCCGTGCGCACCAGATCCTGGATGCGGCCCCGGTCGCGCCGCGCATGCACGAAGGCAAAGCCGTAGAAACGCTGCGGATCGGACGACACCAGACGCGCCACGCCATGGTTGGCGATGGCGTAATCGGAGTGGAAGGTGGCGAACAGCACGCTGCGGGCGATGCCGGCCGCCTGCGCGCGGCGCAGATAGGCTTGCAGCGGCGCATCGCTGTCCCACGGCCCGCTCAATCCGTCGCCCGGTCCCGCATGGCAATGGCAGTCGATGATCATCTTGCCGCGCTATTGCCAGTCGCCCATGACGACGATGCGGTTGCCGCGCCGGCGCCAGCGCCCGCTCTCGTCCTCATTCTGCGGCGCGGCCGAACGGAAGTGCGGCAGTTGCTGGTGCAAGGCCCGCGTCAGCGCGCTTTCCACGGCGCGCGCGCTGCCGTCGCCGTCGGCCGCCAGGCGCGCCGCCTGCCCCGCGATGCGCACGAAGCGGCGCGCCAGCTCCAGCTCGCGGTCGGCCGGCGCCGCGGCCTCCAGCTCCAGTTCCAGCGCATTGCTGGCGGCGCGCCCCAGGGCCGAACCGAGCGCCGTGCCCACGCCCGGTATCGGGATCATCGAACCGAGGGCGCCGCCGACAAAGGGCAAGGCCGTCTTGGCCACGGCCTTCAAGGCGCCACCCAGGGGCTTGGCCACCTTGGCGATGGTAGCACCCACCTTCTTGACGCCCTTCCACACGCTCTTGAACACGTTGCCGAGAAACTGTTCCAGCTCCTCCTCGCTGGACACTTCCAGCAGTTCCATGGCCAGCTGCAACTCTTCCTCTTCACTGAAGACGGCCGGGGCGCTCCCCTTGCCGGACCAGGTTTCGCCAAACTCCAGCACTTCAAACGCGGCGCCGGCCCGCTGGCGGCATTGGGCGCATTCACATTCGAATTGATGCATGGTGCTCTCCTTCTCAATAATGAACGGGCTCTCGTCAGTTCCACATTTCACCCAGCACGGCCAGTTCCAGTTCGCGCCGCTGGTTGGTCAGCACGCCGCGCTGGTTGGCGAACATGTCGTCGTGGATGCGCTGCTCGATGCGGCGCCGCTGCGCCGCCGAGGACAGGGCCGCCACGTACACCTGGTGACCGCTCAAGTCGACGCCCATCATCTGGCCGCACAGCCGGTGCTGCAGCAGGCGCCGGTGCAGATCGTCCGTCTGGCCGCTGTAGGCGCGGCGCCGTCCGCCCGCATCGAATTCGACCACGTACAGGCCCGGACCGCGGCCATTCGGGTCGCGCAAGGCATTGGCCAGCGGCCCCAGCGCCTGGTAGGTCAAGGCGGCCGCTTCCGGCACCCGGCCCATGGTGCCGGCCAGGGTGGGCGGGATTTCACCTTGTTGCCCGTCATCGTCCTGGCCCTGCCCTTGATCCTGTCCCTGGCCCGCATCGATGCCCGGCTCCGGCTGGTCGCCAAACGCCGGTTCCGCCACGGGATAGGCCTGCGGATAGAGGGTCGGGTAGATGGGCACGTAGCCGCCCCAGCCCCGGTAGCGCGGCGGCAGATAGGGCAAAGGCGGCGATGCGGGACGCGGCGGCCTGCGCGCCGGATTCGCCTGGTAGCGCGGCGGCGCGGGACGGCGCTGTCCGCGCAGGGGCGGCCGCGCGCGCAGCCCGCCGCCGCGCATGCCCCCGCGCGCGCCACCGGGGGGCCAGCGCTCGCCCTCCCATTCGGCCTCGCCCTCTTCCTCCCCCTGCCACTCCTGCGACCACTCTGGCGACCACTCCCCCTGCCATTCCTGCTCGCCGGCCGCTCCAGGCTGCCCCGCAAAGGGCAGCATTTCAAACGCTTCGTTCATATCGCCTCCTGATGTGATGTTCTAGCAAGCCCATCGCCTGCTCCAGTTGCCGTGGCGTCTGGTCGGCCCGCAGCAGAAAAGTCAGCGCGCCGGGACCGTCCCCCGCTTGCGCCAGCGACAGCACGCCCGCTGCGCGCAAGACCTGTTGCAAATGGGCGCGGCCGGGCAGGCGCTGCACGGGAAAGCTGCCACCCTGGCAGGCGATGCCGGCCGCCGCCATCCCCGCCCTCCATTGCGCCACCCGCTCCGCCAGCCTGGCGCGCAGGGCGTCGCCATGGCGCGCATTGAGCGCCAGCGCGCGCCGCGCCGCCGCCAGCACGGCTGCCGAAGGCGGACTGGCATGCACGCGCGTCTGGCTGTGCGCCGCGAAGCGCCGCAGCAAGTTGCCGCTGCCGGCCAGCACGGCCAGCGGCACGCCAAAGCCCTTGGCCAGCGAGGCGCCGACGATCAGGTGGCCGCCCCCCTTGTCGTAGCCGCCCGGCAAGCCATGCAGCCGCGCCGAGCCGCCACCAGCCGTGCCCATCACGCCCAGCACCTGCGTGTCGTCCAGCAGCAGATAGCCGCCCCCCTGGCGCGCCAGGGCCGCGTAGCTGGCCAGCGGCAAGACCTGTTCGCTGCCCGGCACATAGCCATCGGCCAGGATCAGCGGACGCCGCCCCTGCCGGCCCCAGTCCGCCGCCAGGCGCCGCAGCACCGCCATCTCGCCGCTGGGAAATATGCGCAGGGGCAAGCCCAGCGCCTGCGCCCGCTCGGCGCCCCAGCGCGCGATGGCGTAGCTGCCGCCATCGACGAGGATCACCAGCCGCTCGGCAGCGAGCATGCCGAACAGGTCCCAGAACAGGTGCAGGGTCGACGGCAGCACGCAAGCGGCCTCGCAACCTTGCAGCGCAGCCAGGCTTGCTGCCAGGGTTTGCGCGCCGGGCGGCTCCTGCAGCGCGGCCGGCTGTCCCTGAGTCAGGCTGTTCCACGGCGCCAGCGAAGCCGCCGGATGGCGCATGCCCAGGTACAGCGCACTGGTAAAATCGAGCATGCACGCGCCCCGCTCCCGTCCTAGACGCTGCGCAGCTGCTGGCTCAGGCGCTGGCGCAGCAATACCGAGGGCATCGTCGCTTCGATCGCCGGGTCGCTGCTGTCGACGGACAGGTCGACCCCGGTGGCGGCGCGGTAGCCGTGGATATAGCCCTGCACTTGCGGACGCCAGAAGCGCGCCCAGTTGAACGCCTGCGTGGGTTCGTAGATGTCGCTCCAGTTGCCGTAGCGCACGGAAAGCAGCAATTGCTCGCCAAAGATGGCCAGGTTACGGAAATGCATCACGCTCGTATCCGTCCAGCCTTGCAGTTTCTTCATGGCATCGACCCGGTCCATCCACGGTTCCGGATAGGCCACCATCACGCGCGTCGGCAAGAATTCGCGGAATTCGGGGCGCGCCAGCATCCATTGCTGCATCAGCATCTCGATGCGCGCCGTGGACGGCAAGTCGCCGAACTGGTTGTGCGCGCCCTGCGACAGGATCAAATGAATTTCCTTCAAGGCATTCAGCACGGGGAAGGCGTCCGCCTTCACCGTGGTGTCGTCATCCTGCTTGTAGAACGAGGTCAACAGGCGCAGCAGGTGGTGGAATGCTTCCAGGAATTTGGAGCGGCTGTCGGCCGGCCGGAAGTGCTGCACTGCCTTGCCGTCCAGGCGCACGCCGTAGTGATGGTCATACTCATAGTTGCGGCGCACCACGGTGAGCCGGTGCTGCTCATCCTGGGTGTAGCCCCACAGCAAGTTATTCAGCGGGCGCAGCATGTCGATTTCCGTGTTCGACAGGGGGTCGAGGCCGCCGCCGGGGGCGCGCAGGTTCTGGAAGCGTTGCGCGATGGCGTTCATGGTCTGCACCAGCATGCCCTCTTCGTGCCAGTACGACCAGATCAGTTCCAGCAGGCAGGGATTGGCCAGCTTTTCCTGGATGATGCCGAAGCACAGGTCCACTTCGCCTTCCTGGCCGCGCGGGATGCTGATGGGGATGTCGGGCAATTTGCGCCGGATCACGGCCAGATAGGGCAAGGTCTGGAAGCCGTCGATGTTTTCCAGGTAATCGTTGCGCAGCACGGTTTCCAGGTCGCGCCCCTGGGGGATGTCGCGCCGGTCCAGATAGGCGTTGTCTTCGGCCGGATTGAAGGCCAGCGGCTGGTTCAGCACGCCGCAATTGACCATCACGAACGCTTCCGTCGCCACTTTCAGCACGCGGTAGGAGTCCGAATCGGAGAACGGCAGCGCGCGGCGCTGCTTGAGCTGCTGGAACATGTCGGCCTTTTTGACGAAGCGCTCCTGCTCGAAGCCGCGCACGGCGGCTAGGTCACCGCAAAACAGGCTGTCCATGAAATGCAGGTAATTTGTAAACGACATCGCCTCGGTGCTGTTGCGTATCAAGGTCCACAGGGGCAAGTCTTCCGTCGGTTCCGTTTCCGTGCGCGTCAGCGACACGCCCACATTGCCCGAGATGGGCTGCGGCTGGCGCTCTTCCGTCTCGTATTCCGCATCCACGGCCAGCATGGCGTTCGGACTCAGCCCTTCCGGCACGGGCAAGGCGCCGCGCAGGTCGGGCCGCTGCGACAGCATCATCTGCGCCATGAAACGGTGCATGCCGGCGCGCCGCACGGGTGTGGAAAAGGCGTTCGGCGTGCCGCGCATGGGTACCCATGGCGCGGCGGCCAGCACCTGCACCTGGTCGCGCCCGTCCGCGCTTTGATCGCCGTCAAACGAGACGGTGGCCACGGCGCGGTCGCCCACCCTGCCGAAATTGCAGTCGCTGGGATGGCAGTCCGGCGTTTCGAAGGCCAGCCCCACCTGCGGGTTGAGCTGCGGCTTGAAGCACAGCACGGCACTGCAGCCGGCCTGCACCGTCACGCACTGGGGCGCCGTGGCGGGGAAATTGCCATACACGCCCACGTAGCTGCCCGTCGCCAGGTCGGCAAACACGGTGCCGCCACGGCCATCCGTCCAGCGCACGCCGACCAGCATGGCGGGGTCGGCTTGCCAGGCGGCGGCATTGAAATCATGGCAGTCCGCCTCGGCGCCCCGGTACAGGCTGATCGCGGCATTGACGACCATGGCCCCGCTGTCCTGCTCGTGCACGGTGACGACGATGCTGCCGCCCTGCTGTTTCGGCCCCGCCTGGCCCGCCGCCCCGCTCCTGCTGCCCATCTTGCCACCCATATTGCTGCTCATCTTGCTGCTCATCTTGCTGCTCATGTCATTCTCCTCAATGGATAATCAAACGGCCTGCCGGACCGGCGGCCATGCCGCACGACATCCGCGCACAGCTCCGACGTGTCCAGGGTGCTGCGCAGGGCCCAGTGGGTCAGCAAACGCCCCAGCAGCTCGCTTTCGTCTTCCGGGCTCAAGGTGCCGCTGGCGCGCGCCTGGCCCAGCACGGCGAACACCAGGGTCGGCGTCGCCTGGTACATCTGCGCCGGCGCCAGGGTCCAGCTGCGAAACAGCTGCGCCAGCATGGCCGGCTGGCGCGTGTGCACGGCCATGGCTTCGACCAGCGAGCCGCCGCGCAAGGCCGGCGGCCGGTGCTGCACCAGCAAGCCCACCAGGGCATCCATACTGGCCTGCAACTGTTCCAGCAGCCGCTGCCGGGCCGGCGGCAAGCCGGCCAGCGGGTAGTACGATAGCCACAACTGTTCCAGGCGGTCCCACTGCGGATGCGGATACAAGGCCCGTCCCATGGCGCAGCTCAGGCGCACCCGCAGCCATGGCACCGGATGGGGATCGTCGATATTCAGGCGGAAGACAAACACGCGCGGCAGGCTCACCACGCCGATCAGGCCCAGGGTGGCGGCCACGCCGACCCGCGCCAGCGACCAGAAGTCGGCCACGATCTCGGAAATCCACCGCTCCCACAACTGCCACACGTGCACCAGGCCGCTGCCGCCGTGCTGCATGGCTTGCAGCACGGGCCGCAAGGACGCCACCAGGTCCAGCAGCGCCGCGCCCTGGTGGCCTATTTCGTGCACCAGCGACGAGGCGATGCCGCTGCCGATCATGCGTTCGCGCGGCAGGCGGATGATGGCGACGGGATTGTCACCGCCGCCAGGCAGGCGCGTGCGCGCGCGGCGGATGGCCGCGCCAGGCCCCCGGTCCAGGTAGCAGATGACGGGCGGCGCCTGGTAGACATCGCCGGGCAGCGCCAGCGCATCGGCGGCAACGATGTCGAGGCCGGCCAGCCACACGCCCGTCTTGTGCTCGCTGCGCTGCGTGATGACCTCGTTGAACAGGTCGAACTGGGTCAGCGCGGCATTGAACTTCAGGCGCAGGAAAGTGAAGCGGCGCTGGGCCTCGGCGGCCGTGGCCATGCTGGCGCCGTCGGCGTGCTCGCGCCGCAGCCACCACTGGAACTGGGCCACCATGCGCCGCAAGGCCCGCCGGCCCTGCACCAGCTGGCTTTCGATGGCCGACTGGGCGCTGGGCATCAGGGCGGCCGCCAGCACCGTCGGCTCGATCAGCGCGAACGGTTCCAGCCGCGCCAGCCGCGTCAGCAGCGAGCGCGCCTCCTGCTCCAGCATCCAGGCTGCATAAGCGCCGATGGCCATGATGTCACACGCCGTACAGGACGATCTTGTGGCCCTGGCGTGCCCAGCGGCCGCTGGATGGGCGCATGCCGGCCTGGCTGCGCACGCCGGCCGGCGCCATGCCGCCCCCCGCACCCGCGCCGCTGCCGTTCTGCGTGGCGACCTGGCCGCCCGGGCGGCCCAGCAAGCCTGGCGCGAACTGGCGCGCCGCCGCGCTGGCCGCCGCCTGGGCGACGGCGCGCGGGTCGCCATTGCCGCGCGCTTGCGCGGCGCGGTTGACGGTATCGGCCGCCAGGCGCACGAACTGCTTCGCGCCCTCGAATTCGCGGTCTTCGTTCGACGACGCTTCCGCTTCCAGCCCCAGAGCGCTGCCGGCGGCCGAGGCCAGGCCGCTGCCGATCTTGGCGCCCAGCGGGCCGCCGAAATAGCCGCCGATGGCGCCGCCCGCCAGGGGAATGGCCTTCTTCGCCACGCCCTTGAGCACGCCGCCGATCGCTTGTCCCACGGGCGACTTGATGATGCCGCCCGCCACGGAGGCTGCCTTGCGCAGGAAATTGCCGAGAAACTGTTCCAGTTCGGCTTCATTGCTAACCGACAACAGTTCATTCGCCAGTTCCATCTCCTCGGCCTCGGAAAACATGGCGTTCGCGCCGCCCTCGCCGCTCCACTCGCCCTGGCCAAACTCGAACTGTTCCGCTTCAAAGCCGGACATTTCCTGTCCGTATTCCAGGGTCGTACGATCCAAGTCATGCATGATGAACTCCTCAAAGTTAGCAACTCGGTTGACATAACAGTGCCGGACGCAGCAGCCGTCCGGCTAACAATCGAGCACGACGATGTGCCCGCCCTCGCGGCGCCAATGGCCACCGTCCCTTCCCGGCGTTTGCGCCGCCTGCCTGAGCAAGCCTGGCGCCACGCGGCGTGCCACTTGCAGCAGGGCCGCGTCCACCCGCGCCCTGGGGTCGCGCGCGCCCAGGACGCCGTCCTGCGCCAGCGCCGTGTTGACGGCATCGATCAGCTGCACGACCTGGCGCGCCAGTTCGAATTCCTTGTCTTCCTGGCTCAATCCTTCCAGTTCCATGCCGAAGATGGCCGCAGCGCGCCGCTTGAGCGCCTGCGGCGAGCCACCATGCAGGGGCAGCAAGGGCGCCACCACCTTGCCCAGCAACTGGCGCAGCGGCCCTTCCAGCGGCGTGCCGCGCACTTGCTGGCCCGCCGCAGTGGCACCCAGCTGGCGCGCCAGGAAAGCGTCGAATTGGGCCGGCCCCTGCAATTCCAGCAACTGCGCCGCCAGCGCCAGCGCATCTTCCTGCTGCAGCGGCAGCATGCCCGGCGCGTCAGGCAATTCCATTTCAGGACGATAGGCGAGCAGGCGGCTGGTCATGACAGGCTCCGGTGGAAGGCGGGCGGGTGGCCCATGCCTCCCTGATGCAAGGGCCATGCCAGTCCGGCGCAGGGGAAGAATGGGACAGGATGGCGAACGGCGTTTCGCCGATAGCGTAAAAACCATGGTTTCCGGCGAAGCGGGTTTCGTTGTCAAGATGAGCTTTCAAACAAGCTTAATTGGCAGGAATGATTACGTCGCCTATCCGCCACAGTGCTCGCTATCGGCAAAAAATATTTTTCATTTTTAAAAAGCAAACTTCGCGCTACCCCGCCAAAAACACCACCAATACCATACCAACGGACGATAAAAATAAACGTGGCCAACACGTAAATAGTTAATTGGAAACAGGATTTTGGTAGGCAAGCCCTACAATTAATGGGCCAGAATTTGATTGCCTGAAAGAAACTAAATGATAGACCCTACCTTGCGCCGTTTATTGGCCATCACATTACTCAGCCTGCTTGCCGCCTGCGGCGGTGGCGGCGACAGCAAGACCGGCGCCACCCAGAACCCGGACATATCGGTCGTGCCGCCGACCACCACGGCCCCCGGCGATCCGGCCAACCCCGGCACCAAGCCGGGCGACACCATCCCGCCGCCGCCCCTGACCACGCCGCCGGCCAACCAGACAGCCACCTTCACGCGCGCGGAAGCGTCGCGCTTCCTGGGCCGCGCCACGTTCGGGCCGGACATGGCGGCCATCGACGCCCTCGCCGCCAGCGACAGCGACGCCTGGTTCCGCGCGCAGTTTTCCAAGCCGCAAACCTTGCATCGCAAATATATCGACGCCAAGTATCCCGTTGCGGGCGCGGCGGCCACCAAGGCCGTGCCGAACGACTTTTACGAGTCGTTCTGGCAGCAAGCCGTGCGCGGCGACGACCAGTTGCGCCAGCGCGTGGCCTTTGCCCTGTCGGAAATCTTCGTCGTGTCCACGCAAAACGAGAGCGTATGGACGCAAACGCGGGGCGTCGCCAGCTATTACGACATGCTGGGGCAACATGCGTTCGGCAACTTCCGCACCCTGCTGCAGGGCGTGGCCACCCATCCGATGATGGGGCTGTACCTGTCGCACCTGCGCAACCAGAAGGAATCGGCCACGCGTACGCCCGACGAGAATTTCGCGCGCGAAGTGATGCAGCTGTTTACCATCGGCCTGTACCAGCTGAATGCGGATGGTTCATTGAAATTGTCCGGCGGCAAGCCCATCGACACCTACACGCGCGACGATGTGGGCGGCCTGGCGAAAGTATTTACGGGCTGGAGCTGGGCCGGCCCGGACCAGGGCGCGAACCGTTTCTTTGGCAGCGTGGCCGATCCGGACCGCGACTGGAAACCGATGCAGAACTATGCGGCATACCACTCCACCAGCGAAAAGCGCTTTCTGGGCGTGAGCGCGGCGGGCGCCGCCGGCGGCGAAGCGGACATGGCGCTGGCCCTCGACACCCTGTTCAACCATCCGAATGCCGGCCCCTTCTTCGGCCGCCAGCTGATCCAGCGCCTGGTGACCAGCAACCCCAGCCCGGCCTATGTGGGCAGGGTTGCGGCCGCCTTCGCCAACAATGGTTCGGGCGTGCGCGGCGACATGCAGGCCGTGATCCGCGCCGTGCTGCTCGACCCCGACGCGCTGGCGCCAGCCGGCAGCAGCCTGCGCACGGGCAAATTGCGCGAACCGCTTGTGCGCCTGGGCAACTGGATGCGCGCCTTTCACGCCAAGGATGCGGCCTTGCAGTACCGCATCTATTACCTGAGCGATCCACTGTCGGGACTGGGGCAGAATCCCATGAACGCGCCATCCGTCTTCAACTACTTCCGCCCCTCGTACGTGCCGCCCAATTCGGCGCTGGCGACGGCGGGCCTCGTGGCGCCGGAAATGCAGATCACATCGGAGCCATCCGTCACCGGTTACCTGAACTTCATGCAGGACGCCATCCGCGGCGGCGTGGCGGAAAACAGCGCCGTGCAAGCCGACTACTCGGCCGAAGTGGCCCTGGCCGACCAGCCCGCCGCCTTGCTGGACCGGGTCAACTTGCTGTTAATGTCCGGCAATATGTCGTCCCGGCTGCGCGGCAAGATCCTGGCGGCCGTCACGAGCATCGCGATTCCCCCTGCCAGCGGCAGCAATGCCGCGCAAGTGACGACGGCAAAAACCTACCGCGTGCACCTGGCCATTTTCCTGGCCATGGCCTCGCCTGAATACCTGGTTCAAAAATAAGGAAGCAGCATGACCATCACCTCTCACTTCTCACGTCGCCGCTTCCTCGGCTCCATGCTGGGCCTGGCCGGCAGCGCGGCCACGCCATTCGCCCTCAACCTGGCCGCCATGGGCCAGGCCGCAGCCCAGTCCGCCGACGACTACAAGGCCCTCGTCTGCCTGTTCATGACCGGCGGCAACGATTCCTTCAACACGGTGCTGGCCACGGACACGCCATCGTGGAGCGAATACCTGCGCCTGCGCAACACGGGCAGCAACGATTCGATCCACCTGCCCGGCGTCGGCGAAACGGGCGGCGTGCTGCCGATCACGCCCGCCACGGCGCAAACGGGCCGCAGCTTTGCCCTGCATCCCGCCCTCGCTCCCGTGAAAGACCTGTTCGACGGCGGCCGCGCCGCCATCGTTGCCAACGTGGGTACCCTGATCCAGCCCCTGACCCTGGCGCAATACAAGGCGGGCAATGTGGCGCTGCCGCCGAAACTGTTTTCGCATAACGACCAGCAATCGACCTGGCAATCGGGCTTGCCGGAAGGCGCCAGCATCGGCTGGGGCGGACGCCTGGGCGACCTGCTCGGCACGGGCAACGCGAATGCGACGTTTACGGCCATCTCGGCCGCGTCAAACGCGCTGTTCCTCAGCGGGCGCCAGGTGCGCCAGTTCCAGGTGGGCCAGGCAGGCGCCGTGCCGATCCGCAATATCGGCGGCGGCTACCTGTTCGGCACCACCGAGGGCGAGACGGCCTTGCGCGACATCATCAGCACGGCGGGCGACGACATGATGGAGCAGGAACACGTGGCGACGGTACAGCGCGCCATTTCCAGCCAGAGCGTGCTGAGCGGCGCCATGCTGGCGGCCGGCGCGGGCGGCGTGCCCAATCCGCCGCCCTACATCAACCCGAACACGGGCGCGTCCAGCGTCAACCAGCTGGCCGTGCAATTGCAGACGGTGGCGCGCATCATCGGCGGGCGCGGTCCCCTGGGCGCGAAACGGCAAGTGTTTTATGTGACCCTGGGCAGCTTCGACACGCATGACCGCCAAAAGGAATTGCATGGCGACCTGATGGCGCGCCTGGCGCACGCGCTCGCGTATTTCGACGCGACCCTGGCCACCCTGCAGGGCGCCGACGTGCGGCGCCAGGTGACGACGTTTACGGCGTCGGACTTCGGCCGCACCTTCAGCAGCAACGGCGACGGCACGGATCACGGCTGGGGCGCGCACCACTTTGTCGTGGGCGGCGCCGTGAAGGGCCGCGACATCTACGGCACCTTCCCCGTCACGGGCCTGGGCCATGAGCTGGACGTGGGTTCCGGCTCCCTGCTGCCGACCACCTCCGTCGACCAGTATGGCGCCACCCTGGCCAAATGGTTCGGCGTGGCCGACAGCCAGCTGGCCGACGTGTTCCCGAACATCGGCAACTTCAGCCGGCGCGACCTGGGTTTCATGACGGCAACTTAACCGTTCACGGCCACCGTCAGGGTGACCACATAACCATCGGTGGCATTGCCCGTCACCATGGCCATCTGCAGGCTGGTGCCGTCGGCAAAGACATTGTCGGTGGCATAGCTGATCTGCGCCAGGTTGCGCACGCTGGCCGTGTAGCCGCTGGCCGTGTAAGCCTCGTTCAGCGTTGCCATCGGGAAGGTAAACTGCGACGTCTTGATGCGGTTCGCGGCGCTGGCCGCCTTGGCCAGGCTGGGATACACCTCGAAATGCACGTGCGGCATGCGTCCCGCGTAGCAGCCGGGAAAGATGGTCGTGAACGCCAGCTTGCCCGCGCTGTCCGTTTCCTGCACGCCGCGCAAATAATTTTGCGCCGTCACGCCGCTCGAATACAGCGAATACAGGCCGTCGCGGTCGCAATGCCATAAATACACGGCGTAGCCGGCCAGGCTGGCGCAGCCGCCGCTGGCGTTGAGCAACTGCAAATTGATGGTCAAGGGCACGCCTGCCGCCACGCCCGTGGCGCCATTGAAACTGGCGCGGATATCGCTGCGCACGACGCCCGACTGGTTCAGCACGTTGATGATGCTGCCGCCATTCGTGTTCGTGCCATCGGCCGGATACGGCCCGCCCGTTTCCTCGGGAATCACCGTGCAGGCGCCCGCGGTCGGTATCGTGACGCTGCCGGCGCCGCCGGACGTGCCCGTGACGGCGCCGCCGCTCGCGGCCGTGCCGCCGGCGTCCGACCCGCCGCCGCAGCTCATCAACGGCAAGGTGGCGGCGCCCGCCAGCAGCCAGCGCAGGACTTGCCGCCGTTCAAACGCCTGTTGCTGCATCATTTCGAGGTCGGATGCCAGACCGTGATCATGTAAGTCCATATGTATTCCATCAAATAGGGCAAGCTCGCCAGGGCAGGACTCAGGCTGGCGCACAGGAACAGCGCCTGCGTGGCCCGTTGCGCGAGCGCCTTCCTGGCGGCAATGGCGAGCTTGCGTTCCATGGCTCAAGCCGTTGTATCGACCAGGTTGCCGCTGGCGGACAGGCTGCCGCACGCACTCGCCGCGCCCAGGCTGCCCGACAGTGCCTGCAGGAAACTGCTCAGTTTGCTGCTGCTCGTGCCGCCCTCATCACCACCCAGCGCGCTGAGCAGGCTGGCAAAGCTGGACTGCAAGTCCGTCACGCTGCTGTCCGCGCTCTGCGCGCTGTCGCTGCCATCGCTGCCGGACGACGAGAGTTTTTGCAGCAGGCTTTGCAAATCCGACTCGATATTGCCGGGACCGCCGCGCGCGCCACCGCCGGGTGGCGGCCCCGAAGGCGGCTCTGCCCCCTCTTCTTGCCCGCCGGCACTGCCACCGCTCTGCGCATGCAGGCTGCCCATCAGCTGATGCAGGAAGGCGCCCAGCGCCTGGCCCGCGTCGCCGCTGCCGGCGGCACTGGCGCCGTCCGTCGCGCTTTCGCCATCGCTGGCATCAACCGTCACGCCGATCGATGACAAGGCGCTGGAAATGGCGTCGAGAAATGCGCCATCGTCGGGTTTTGACGGCCGCGTGCCGCCCGCGCCGCTGGTACTGCCGGTATTGCTGCCGCCGCCCAGGCGGCTGAACGCGCTCAGCTGGCTGGCGGCGCTGGTCGAACTCAAGGCACTGATGCTCATCTCACTCTCCTGTGCTTATTGGGGGCGGCGCGGGCCGGGGCGGCTGTCGCCCCGCTGCTGCGTCTGCTTGCGCTGTTCCGGCGTCAGCACGGCCAGCAATTGCTGCTCCAGCCGCGCCTGCTGCAAGCTGATCTGCGCCATGGCTTGCGCCGCCGTGCTGGCCAGCGCGCTGGCCTTCGCCTCGTCGTAGGCGCTGGAGGCGGCCAGCGCGCGCAGTTGCGCATGGGCCTTGAAGGCGATCTTTTCCTGTTCCCGCAGCAAGGGCGCCTGGGCATAGGTGGCGGCGAAAATCTTGTCCTGCTGCGCTTCGCTCAAGTCGATGCCGCGCAGGAATGGCGGCAAGCCTGGCGCACCGGGTCCGCCGGGTCCGTGAACCAGGCCGGGCGGCGGCCCTTCCATGGGTGCAGCTTCTTGCTGGGCCAGCGCCAGCAGCGGCATGCTGCAGGCGGACAGCAGCAACAGGGATATGGCAATACTCAGGTATTTCATCGGGCTTTCCTTTCGTGGCGATCAGCCCTGATTGTGGGCGTCTGGCATGTAAAGCAACGTTAGGGCGGCGTAAAAGCGTGTAAAGGAAGGTGCGCAAATGTAAGCGGACGTATGTAAAAGCGGGTAAAACCGCCCTGAACGGCCCCCTTTGACTGCTATCATCGGGCGATATTCACCCGAAAAAAGCACAGGCATGAGCAAGGTTTTGTTAATCGATGACGACGTGGAACTGGTCGGCATGTTCCAGGAATACCTGACGCAGGAAGGTTTTGACGCGCGCGCCGTGCATGACGGCGAAAGCGGCGCGGCCGAGGCGCTGACGGGCCTGTACGCCATCGCCATCCTCGACGTCATGATGCCGCGCATGAATGGCCTGGAAACCCTGCGCCGCATCCGCGCCGGCAGCAACCTGCCCATCCTGATGCTGACGGCGCGCGGCGACGATACGGACCGCATCGTGGGACTGGAGCTGGGCGCCGACGATTACGTGACAAAACCGTGCACGCCGCGCGAGTTGACGGCGCGCATCCGCGCCATCCTGCGCCGTGCGCAAGCCGCGCCGCAGGACACGTCGGGCCTGGCGCCGCTGACCGTGGGCCAGTTGACGATGTGGCCGGAACAGCGCCGCGTTGCCTGGGCCGGCGCGCACCTGGAGCTGACGAGCACGGAATTCAACCTGCTGGAAGTGCTGGTGCGCCATGCGGGCAAGCCCGTGAGCAAGAATCAGCTGTCCGAACTGGGCCTGGGCCGGCCCATGGCCCGCTTCGACCGCAATATCGACGTGCACTTGAGCAGCCTGCGCCGCAAACTGGGCAGCCTGGCCGATGGCCGCTCCTGCCTGCAAACCGTGTACCGTCTCGGCTACCAGCTGATCAAGGAGTAAGCGTGGGCCGTCTGTTCTGGAAGTTTTTTCTGTGCATCATGCTGGCGCAAGTGACGGCCACCATCGGCATCGGCGGCACCTTCTGGCTGAAAAACCGGGCCGCGCAGCAGGAACGGGCCCTCGACATCGACACCAGCCCGCCCGCGCAAATGATCATCGAGGCCGCCAGCGCCACCGTGGAAGCGGGCGGCAGCCAGGCCTTGCGGCAATTCCTGGGCAAGCTCGAACGCATGCGCGTGTTTGCTGTCGATGCCAAAGGGCAAGAATTGATGGGCCGCACGGTGCATCCCGCCATGCTGGCCAAGGCGCGCGCCATGCTGCAACAAAGCCAGGCCCATCCCGTCGTGCGCGACGTGGCCGGCAGCGACGGCAAGCGCTACCTGCTGTTCCTGCCCTCGTCCGAACGCTTCCGCAATGCCGAGGCGGGCGCCGCGCGCGACACGCTCAACGCCGTCACCCTGAGCGGCCCGCGCGCCATGGGACCCGGTCCACGCCCCAGCGAAGCGGGCGCCCCGCCGCCACGCGGCGAATTCGGCCGCGGCATGCCGCCCGGCCCGCGCATGGACAGCCCCTATCGCACTTTCATTCCCCTGGCCGCCGCCATCGCCGCCAGCCTGCTGTTCGCCTTTTTGCTGGCCTGGTATTTTGCGCGTCCCATCCGCGACCTGCGGCAGGCGTTCGAGGCCGCCTCGCACGGCAACCTGGCGCCGCGCTTCCACGCCAGCGGCAAGCGCGGCGATGAATTGACGGACCTGGGACGCGATTTCGACCGCATGACGGGCCGTTTGCGCAGCCTCATGGACAGCCAGAGGCGCTTGCTGCATGATGTCTCGCATGAGCTGCGCTCGCCGCTGGCGCGCTTGCAGGCCGCCATCGGCCTGGCGCACCAGCAGCCGGAAAAGATGGCCGCCTCGATGCAGCGCATCGAACGCGAAAGCGAGCGCATGGATAAGCTGATCGGTGAACTGCTGACCCTGTCGCGGCTGGAAGCGGGCGCCGTGCAAGCGGGCGCGGGGCACGCGCACAGCGAAGACGTCGGCATCGCCGACCTCGTGCACGACATCGTGGACGACGCCCGCTATGAAGCCAGGGCGCGCCTGATGGGCATCGACCTGGCGGTCGACGCGGCCATGGCCGACGCCAGCGTCACGGGCCAGCCCGAACTGCTGGCGCGCGCCGTGGAAAACGTGGTGCGCAATGCTATCAAGCACAGCCCCGACGGCGGCACGGTGGATGTCGAACTGTCGCGCCAGCATGATTGCTTGCGCATCGCCGTGCTGGACCGGGGACCCGGCGTGGCCAGCGCCGACCTGGCCCGCATTTTTGAACCTTTCTTCCGCGCCAGCAATACCCAGCACAGCACGGACGGCCATGGCCTGGGCCTGGCCATCGCCCAGCACGTCATCAACGCCCATGGCGGCCGCATCGGGGCCAGCTTGCGCAGCGGTGGCGGACTGTGCGTGGAAATGTTGTTGCCCGTCAAAACGCCAGGCTGACCTGTCGGCGAGCCTGGCGTCTTTTATGCGCGGAGTTGCTGTTACGCTTGCGTATCGATGATGCTGCCCAGGGTGGACGAGGTCGATTTGGCCGGGCTCGTCGCCGTATCGGCGCTGCTGGCCGGCTGAGCATCTTGCTGCGCCGCCTTCTGCGCGGCGGCAGCTTGCAACTGGGCAATTTGCGCCTGCAAGGCCTGGATTTGCTGCGCCAGCTGCTGCTGCAGCTTTTGCGACGCCTCCGTCTGCTCGCCCTTCTGCGACTCCGTCAACTGCTTTTGCGCCGCCGTGATCTGCTTTTGCAGCGCCGCGATCTGCGAACTGCTGCCCGAACTGGCGCTACTGGCCGCGCTGACCGCGCCGCCTGAACCGATTGCCGCTACCATGATGCCTCCTCAGTGTTTCGATACCAAGGTTAACGGCAAGCATGGGCGCGGATGTAGTGCCGCAGGTGTAAAGGCAGGTAAAGACAGAGAAAGACGGCTGGCGCCCCTCCCTTCACCGCGATCAGGTCTTGGGTAACGTTACGCCGACCTGGCCCTGGTATTTGCCGCCGCGGTCCTTGTACGACGTTTCGCACACTTCATCGGACTCGAAGAACAGCACTTGCGCCACGCCTTCGTTGGCGTAGATTTTCGCCGGCAGCGGTGTCGTGTTGGAAAACTCCAGGGTCACATAGCCTTCCCATTCCGGTTCGAACGGGGTGACGTTGACGATGATGCCGCAGCGCGCATACGTGCTCTTGCCCAGGCAAATCGTCAGCACGTTGCGGGGAATGCGGAAATACTCGACGGTACGGGCCAGCGCGAACGAATTTGGCGGGATGATGCAATAACCCTTGCCCGACACGTCGACGAAGTTGTTCGCGTCGAAATCCTTCGGGTCGACGATGGTGGTGTTGATGTTGGTGAACAACTTGAACTCGTCGGCGCAACGGATGTCATAGCCATAGCTGGAGGTGCCGTAGGAAACGATGCGGTTGCCGTCGCGTTCCTTGACCTGGCCCGGTTCGAACGGCTCGATCATGCCCGTTGTTTCCGCCATGCGGCGTATCCATTTATCGCTTTTAATCGTCATCGCAGGGGTATCTTTCTAGAATATCGGAATGGCTGGGGCCGCACGCCTGCTGCAGGCGTGGCCCGGATGGCAGGATTTTACGCGAAAAACCGCCACTTTTGGCCCTTGCCCGCTGAAAATCCTTGCCAGTCGGCTAGTGTTTCGCCAACAGCGAGGTGATCATCTCGCGCACCACTTGCGCCGTCAGTTCCGGGTTTTCCATGGGAAACAGATGCCCGCCCGGCACCTGGCGGAAAAATTTGCCGACCAGCTTGCGCGTGGCCGTCAAGCCCGCCTGGCGGCATTCCACCGATTCCGTGCCGCCGATAAAACCGATGGGCACTGGAAAACCATCCTTGACGAGGCCGCCGATGTGGTGCGGCAAGCTGCGGTAGACCTGCGTTTCCACTTCGCGCGTAAAGCGCAACTGCACCCCGTCCGGATGCGGCGCCAAGCCGCTGTCGATGTAATCGCGCAAGACTTGCGGCGCCCAGATGGCGAACATGTCCTTGGCGGCAAAATGCGCATACGCAGCTTGCGCATCGGGCCACAGCTTGCGCCGCCGGGCGGAAAAACGGGCGGGAGAGTAACGCTCGCCCAGCGCCGTGTTGCGCGCCAGCCGCACCAGCAAGGCCCGCCAGCCCGCCACCACGGGCGAATCGAGCAAGACCACGCAACGCACCAGGTCGGGCCGCTGCTTGGCCACCATAACGCTGAGCATGCCGCCCAGCGAATGGCCGACGAGAATCACGGGCGCGCTGTAGCGGCGCTCCAGGTCGTCGATATACTCGCGCACCAGCTCGGGCCAGCCCGTGCTGACGGGGTATTCTGGATCGTGCGCATGCATGTCGAGCGCCTGCACGGTGTAATGCTGTCCCAGCAAGCCAAACAGCTTGCGGTAAGTGCCGGCTGGATAACTGTTGGCATGGGCAAAGTGCAGTTGCGGGAGGGTCATCGTGGGTCGGTGCCGGTGAATGCGATAAACAATTGTAATGGCATGCCGGCAAGACGTATCAGAGGAAGGACTCTAATTGCCGGGGCGCATGGGCCATGCCGGGCACGAACGCCGCCAGCACTTCGCCCAGCTCGGCGTTTGAATCCACGACGCAAAAAGCGTCGTCGAACGCATGGTGACGGTTCATGGGATTGCGCACGACGATGCATTCCAGTCCGGCCGCATTGGCGGCGCGCAAGCCGCGCGGCGAGTCTTCCACGGCCACGCAGTCGGCGGCGGCTAGGCCAAGGCGCTGCAAACCCAGCTGGTAGCCGTCGGGCGCCGGCTTGCTTTCGCCATACATTTCACGCGTGAGCACGAAATCGAAGTGGCGCAACAAGCCCGTGGCCGCATGGCTGATCCGGAAATGCTGTTCGTAGGCACTGGTGACGACGCCCATGGCCACGTGCGGGCGCAGCGCCGCCAGCACTTGCCCGATGCCGGGCATGGCCAGCTGGCGCGCCTGGCGCAAGCGTTGCGCGAACAGCGCGGTGCGCTCGGCCCGCAAGCGTTCGACCAGTTCGATCTCATGGCCCTGCCCCAGCAGCACATGCCAGGCGCCGTAGTTATTGTCCAGGAACCAGTCAAAGAATTGCTTCGGCGTCAGGTCTATGCCGTAGGGCAAGAGCAAGTCGCGGTTGCTTTCGTAAAACAGCTGCTCGGTGTTGACCAGCACGCCATCGTTGTCCCACAGCACGCCCTGGATGGTTTTCATGGCTTGTTGTCGTTCAGAAACTTACTTGAAGAAAATGTCGTAGGACAATTTAACGATCAGCAACACCAGCAGCACGAGGAACAAAATGCGCACGAAGGCGGCGCCGCGGCGCACGGCGATCCAGGTGCCCGTCAGGGCGCCCAGGATGTTGCACACAGCCATCGGTGCAGCCACGGCATACACCACGTGACCGGCGGGAATGAAGAAGGCCAGCGCGGCCACGTTGGTGGCGATATTCACCAGTTTCGAGCAGGCCGAAGCGAGGATGAAATCGAAGCCGAAGACGCGGATGAACAGGAAAATCAGGAAACTGCCCGTGCCCGGCCCGAACAGGCCGTCATAGAAGCCGATGGCGCCGCCGATGACGATGGCGAGGATGCGTTCGCGCGGCCCGATGGGGCGCGCTTCGCGTGTCGTGCCGAAATCCTTCTTGATGAAGGTGTAGATGGCCATGATGATGATCAACACCAGCACCATGGGGCGCACCACCTGCTGCGGCACATACGACACAGCGGCCGCGCCGATGAAGGACATGACAAAGGCGCTGGCCACGGCCGGCAGCACCAGCAGCCAGGGGATGTGCACCTTGCCGACAAACGAGCGGGCGGCAAACGTGGTGCCGCAGGCGGACGCCAGCTTATTCGTGCCCAGCAAGGAGGTCGAGGCCATGTTCGGCATCAGGTTGAACAGGGCCGGCAGCTGTATCAGCCCGCCCCCGCCCACGGCGGCATCGATCAGGCCGGCAAAGAAGGCAAATAAACACAGCAGCGAGATGGTCAGCATGATAGGCAATGAGGAATGGGCGACAGCGGCAGTATAGGCGCCGTGGATTTTTCCGGATGCAACTTCATATTGCGGAAAACGCAATCAGGCGTAACGCTTGACGGAATGCGCCCCGTACGGTCTACTGGCCTCTTTTGCCGGGAGTCACGCAATGTCGATGAAACTGATGTGGGAGATCCGCGCCTTTTGCACCGTGGTGGAAAAGCGCAGCTTCATCCACGCGGCGCGCATGCTGGGGCGCTCGCCGTCAGCCGTCACGCGCGCCATCCAGTTCCTCGAAGACGCCATCGGCGCCGAGCTGATCCTGCGCACGCAAAAGCAGTTCACCCTGACGACGGCCGGCGAAACGTATTACGCGTCGGCCAAGCACTTGCTGGAAACGCAGGCCGAGGCGGAAGACCAACTGGCGGAACTGAGCAATTCCCCGCAAGGCTGGGTACGCCTGTCGGCGCCGGAAATCCTCTCGCTGGGCTTCCTGCCGAAAGTGGTGGCGCAATTCTCGCGCGACTACCCGAACGTGTCGGTGGATATCCATTTCTCGGACAAATCCATCGACCCCATCCAGGAAAAGCTGGACTTTGCCATCCGCGGCGCCTTTCCCCAGTCCAGCGAGCTGATCGGCTACCCCCTGTGGAATTACCGCCGCTACATGTACGCCTCGCCCGACTATATAGAACGCATGGGTGCGCCCGGGGAACCGGAAGAGCTGGCCGGCCACGACATCATCATGCACTCGGCCCCCCGCATCCTGCGCGACTGGCATTTCGTTTCCAGCGAACGCAACGTGCGCTACCAGGTGCAGCCCCGCTTCCGCTTCACTTCCGGCATCGCCACCTTCCAGGCGGCCCTGGAAGGCGCCGGCATCGTGCGCCTGGCCAGCTGGCTGGCGGAACCGGCCGTGGCCAACGGCACCCTGCGCAGGGTCTGTACGGCGTACCGGCTGACGTCATCGAAGGAGCTGGACCCCAGCATTCATGCCGTCTACGGCACGTCGAGGATGGCCAAGGGGGCGCGGTTGTTTCTGGAGTATGTCCGGCAGCGGGGACTGGAGATACCCGATGAAAGGACGAGCTAGTTGCAATTGACCGATGCCGGCAACAGTGCGCAGCAGAGTTGGCATCTTCGGACTCAAGAACGGTCATTCAGCACTGGCACCAAAGTTCATTTATTTTACAGAGAGATGTTAAAACGCTATCACAATTTAGCAACACAAAAAAATAAAAGAAAAATTAAATTTAAAACAAGGTGGAAATTTTAAAAATTCAAAATAAATATTCCTCAAAAATAAAAACAAATAAAACAAACCCAATAACCAAAAAAAATTCACAAATCTCCTTCCCATACCTCTCGAAAAGACTAATCCTCAATTTCCGGTAACAGAGTAGGATCCAATATCACTGTGTGCTGCCTAGGATTTCTTTCACAAATAAAAATATCCTCCTTGGACTCATCCTTATCACCGCAATGACGCAAAACCATATTTGACTCACACCAAGGACATATTGCAGTAAGGCTATTAATATACAAATTGTCCGCTGCACTCAATTCCACATAAAATCTCCTCAGCCAAATACACTCAAATCTCCGCCGCTTGAGTACCGACGGAGTAACCAATAGCATCATCCCGACAAAAAAAATCAACATCGCCAAAGGAGTCCAATTTGAAAATACTCCAAAAAACGAGGAAAATAACGTCAAAAATAATGACACACCTCCAAAAAAAGTTACCAAACCACCTACCTTAATCAATGCTAGCCTTCGGATAGATTTTCCTGAAAATGAAGGATGGCGTTCTATTCTCATCTGTTCAATACTGAACACTAGATGACCATTATCGGATTGAACTGATGTTTGCAATGGCTCTGGAGCATAATCAGGATAATACTTAAAAAACTCAGCCTTATCTTTAGTCAAATCAAACACAACCTCACTCCAGAAAAGTACGTGTACCGGAAATTTCCCTTGAAGCGTCCTTTCTGCGGACAGAATACGTACCTTCTCCTGCAACCTAGCATCACGATTTAACGTTGTCGCAACGTACAAAATTGCAATTGGAGGATTAAACGACTCCGCATTTCTTATTTCTTTCAAAATTATTTTTTCTGACAATTCATCTACTGTATTCTTACACTGAATCCCAATTGGTGTCACTCCGTTTATTATTCCAAAAATATCAACACCATCTTGGCGCTGTCCTGGGCGACCATTACGAAAAAAATCTGGACTTTCCCATCGAATTTTCACGGCAGACAATGTAATATCTTCGAACTCATCCCAAGAATTTGGTGGAAAAACTTTAACTCCTGCAATCGTAGGCATATGGCACATATTGTCAAAAATAATGAAGGATAAAATACAAATAAAAATACCAACAAAAATAATGATTTTTAATTGCGAAACTTAAATTCATGCTTTTAAATAACACGCAACACCTTTAAATATTACCCAATCCCGTAAATATTATTGCAACGCAAAAAAATAATTAACAAATTACTCATAATCAATACTCGATATAAATTTATTACAAAAATCCAAAATAACATTTACGGCAATTTACTTTCTCATAGATCGCAAAAATATTCGAATATCCAACAAATCACCTTAGAAACAATTAACTCACTAACATGCACTACTTACCCTATAAACCGGCAAAACTCCCCAATGCATGGGACTTTATCTGAAGGAATGCTCTTTTTCCGCACTTTTAGATAACAAGACATTACCAAAGACACCCTACACCATTGATAGAAATGAAATAAATTCGCTTGATCGCACAGTGAAGTGTTTATGGTTACACTTTATAAGCTACTCCGCAATAGAAAAAGCTCTTTAACAAAAAAAGACCTATAAAGTTTAGCGACACCGCAGAGCTTTATTTAATGCCAGTAGCGCGGTCGACTGGCCCGATACTGCGTCACCTCGATATTGTCCCCAAACGCCATCGCCACCGCCCCTTCGACATCCGTGCGCAAGCGGGTAATGCCCATGTCGCCATAGCGCGCATACACCTGCGCCTTCGGATGTTTATAGCGGTTGCGGTGCCCCACCTGGAAAATGGCCAGGGCCGGATGCACGGCGCTCAAAAACGCCGGCGTGGAAGACGTGCCGCTGCCGTGGTGCGGCGCCAGCAGCACGTCGGCCGCCAGTTCGCCCTCCATCGAGCGCGCCAGCAATTGCGCTTCCTGCGCCGCTTCGATGTCGCCGGCCAGCAAGATCGAGTGCTTGCCTGCCGTGATTTTCACGGTGCAGCTGCGGGCGTTCGGCGTCAAGCTGATGTCCATGTGGCTGGCGGCCAGCGGGTGCAACATGGCGAAATGCACGCCTTCCCAGGTCCAGCTTTGGCCCGCCACGCAATGCAGATGCGGGAGCCGGGCTTGGCGCCGGGCCTCGATGGCCGGGTGGCCGTCGAACAGCGACGAAGCCAGCCAGCCGACTTGCACGTTTTCCAGCAAGGATACGGCGCCGCCCGCGTGATCGAGGTCGCTGTGGGAAATGATCACGCCGTCGAGCCTGGCGATGCCGCGCGCGCGCAGGTAAGGCACGATGACCCTGCTGGCGCCATCGGAATCGAGGCCGTAGGCAGGGCCCGTGTCATACAGCAGCCGGTGGCCGTGCGTTTCCACCAGCACGGCCATGCCTTGCCCCACGTCAAAGGCAGTCACCCATAGCTGGCCCGGCGGCGGGCTGGACGGCAAAGCTGTCAGCAGGGGCAGCCAGCCCAGCATGCCTGCCCAGCGGTGCGGCCATCCCCGTGGCGCCAGCAGCCATGCCGTGCCGAACAATGCCCAGCAAAAACTCCACATTGGCGGCGCGGGCGCCGTCCACACGGCAAAGCGGCGCGCACCCAGCCAGTCCAGCACCTGTGCCAGCATCTGCACGATGGCGTGCGCCAGCAGCAACAGTCCATCGGACAGGGGCGCCGGCAGCAGGCTACCCGCCAGCGACAGGGGCGTGACGACCAGGCTGATGACGGGAATGGCCAGCGCATTGGCGACGGGAGACACCAGCGACACCTGCGAGAACAGCAGCATCGTCAACGGTACCAGCCCCACCGTCACGACATACTGCGTGTGGGCGCCCAGCGCCACGGCCGCGCGCAGGCGGCGCCAGCGTCCCGCCTGCTGCGGCAAGGGCACCGTGGTGCGGCCTGCCGTCGCGTACAGCATGGTGGCGACGGCGCCGAACGACAGCCAGAAACCAGGCCACAGCACGGCCCACGGGTCGAGCAGCACGACGACGCCCAGCGCCAGGCACAGCACGTGGCCTATGCTGGTGATGCGCCCCAGCCACAGGGCCAGCGCCACCACCAGCAACATATACAAGGTGCGTTGCGCGGGCACGCCGAAGCCAGCGAGCAGCACATACAAGAACGCTGCCAGCGCGCCGGCCAGCGCCGCCACCTTTTGCGCCGGCAGCCGCAGGGGCAGTTGCCAGTCGGTAAAAAACGAGCGCCGCCACAGCGTGCCCGCGCCCAGGGCGAACAGTCCCGCGATCATCGTGATGTGCAAACCCGAGATGGAGATCAAGTGGCTCACGCCCGTGCGGTTGAATACTTGCCAGTCCGACTGGGGGATGGCGCGCTGGTCGCCCACCACCAGCGCCACGATCACGCCCGCATACTGCCTATCTTCCAGGCTGCGCAGTATGCGCGCGCGCAAGGCCGCGCGGCTCGCTTCCACCACGTTGCCGAAGCCGGGCACGAAGGCAGCCAGGCGCACGTTCGGCGTATCGGCGCGCGGCTGCGGCCGCACATAGCCCGTTGCGCGCACGCCCTGCTCCAGCAGCCACGCCTCGTAGTCGAAGCCCATGGGATTCGCATTGCCATGCGGACGCTGCAGCCGCACGGTGAGGCGCCAGCGCTCGCCCGGCTGCACGTCGCCCACCTCGTTCGTCACCTCATCGCGAAAACCTGCGTACCAGGACAAGGCGATCAAGGGAGGAACCTGCGCGCCAACCGCCTTTTCCACGACAAAGTTAAAACGTACGCCCTGCTCGAAGCGGTACGGCAGGCTGGCAACGGTGCCCGTGACGATGACGTCCTGCCCTTCATCGGCCAGCGCCAGCTGCGGCGCCATGGCGGCCTGGGCCAGCCAGGCCGCCCAATAAAAGCCCAGTCCTACGCCAGCGGCGAGCGCAACAGCAGAACGCCAACGCGCGTGACGGCGCAGCGCCACACTCGCTGCCCACCCTGCGCCCGCGATCCCCCACAGCAGCACATCCGCATGCGGCGGCAAGCTTGCCTGCGTCTGCAACCAGGCGGCGCCAGCGGCAAAGCCGAGTATCAGGGTGCGCATGGGAACTCGACGCGAAAGGGATTCAGCTACTGTGCCCCTTTCCCACTATTTGCCATCTGATCTGGCGCAATGGTGGCGTGGATAAACGCGGCCCTGCACGCCATCCAGCGCCACCGCTGGCGACACTTTCCGCATGCTAAGATGGCCATCCGGCGTTAAGGCGCCATGACTTTGCGAACCTTGCATGACACCACTGACAGCGGCCGAAACCTATTTGCAGGACTTTCATCAAAGGCAAGTGGGCGTCACCAGCGCCGCGTTTGCCCATCTGCCGGCCAGTTCCCGCACCGGCGGCTGGGCCTCGTCCTACGACGTGCTGACCAGCCTGATACCAACCGCGGACATGCCATTGAGCGTGCTCGACCTGGCCTGCGGCGATGGCCATCTGCTGGGTTTGCTGGCAGCCAGGCGGCAGCCCCGGCTACAATTGCTCGGCGCCGACATGAGCGAAGCGGAACTGGCTGCCGCGCGCGCAGCCCTGCCCGCTTCCGTGCGGCTGCTGCTGGGACGCGCCCAGGCGCTGGACCTGCCATCGGCCAGCGTCGATTATCTCGTCTCGCACATGGCGCTGATGCTGATGGACGACATCGAACAAGTCGTGCGCGAAATGCGCCGCGTGCTGCGCCCCGCTGGCCAATTCGCGGCCATCGTCGGCCGGACATTCTTGCTGGGCGAAGTCAACGACGTTTTCATGCGCGTGTTCAAGCCGATCGCCAGCGACGCGCTGCCGCCGCTGCGCTTCGGCGACCGGCGCACGGGATCGGAAGCGGGCTGGCGCGAACTGCTCGATACCGGTTTCGCAGACGTCGCGTTTGACGATATCGACGTGCCATGGACGCCCACGCCGGGCGAATTGTGGACCGCCCTGCTGGACACCTACGATATCGACCGCCTGGACGACGGCGCCAGGCGGCGCCTGCGCAGCGCGCTCATGGAGGCCATGGCGCCGCTGCAAGACGGCGATGGCAAGATCGCCACCGGCTGGGGCCTGCGCCTGGTACGCGCGCGTGCCGCCTGAACTGCCATCGACGCCATGGCTTGCTGGTGTCGATGGCAACAGGCTACGCTGGCGGGCTGCGCTCTCCTGTCAATTGCAGCCTTGCTGGCAGGCGGACCGCTCGGCGCCGCACTCGGCTTGAGACGTACCGCTGGCAATGCAAGCCCGCCATTCGGCGGCGCAGGCGCTATAGCAGCTGGCAAAGGCTGGCGTCGCAGTCACGGCTAAACCGAGACCGGTCGCAAAAAGAAACGCAGCGAGCTTTTTATTCATGGTGTTCTCCTCAAGTCGGATGGCTGATGAATCCCTGCGCGCGCCATCCTCCGACGCAGGGCCACATACACAGGTATGTCCTGGTTCATCGCTAGCTGGCTGTGCGTCAGCGCGAAGTGGAAATCCTAGAGACAGGCGCGCCCTTTCGCGTAATAAGGACAGGTCTGCGTGCCATACACAACAGCCTTGGTGGCGGTGCCGGCAAAATACGCGCTGCGATTCCTTTCGCCATACGCACGCTGCAGCCGTTCATATAAATTCGGCACGCCCCAGCCGATAGCAAGACCGCCAGCGAGAATAATGCCGCATATCGCCGTCGATTTCAGATGTTTTTGAAAACATGCCAAAATTTCCTCGAAAAATCTGAGGCCATGATCAGCTCACCATTATTAATTGTCAAGATAATTCAATTCATTCCACCCCGCTGCACAATTGCTCATGCAATCAACATTGCAGGCGCGGTTCGCTCACTGTGCGCCAGGTTGAATTTCAAATCTGCAGTCTCGGTGGCCGCCATCGGCGCGCCGGCTGCCGCTGGCGCCATTGGAACAACGCGGCGTTTATTCATTGCCGATGCACGCAAGCGAATATGTGCAAGCCTGCCCCGCAAAAAAAACAATCTGCACACCATGTAAATATCGTCGCCATGCGCTGATAGAAACAGACTCTCTGTCACCATCAATGTTAAGATAATTTAGATTCCACAATTAAATTAAAAAAATTAAACATTATTAATAAAAATATATTTGATAATTTTTCAGCCGGATATAAGCGCAACAGGCAAAAACCGGCAAGCGCAAACCGTCAGATATCGCCTGCCCATTTCGCATCCAGGCAACCTGATTCGCGATACCGTGGAAGCGCTGTTTTCCACGCTTGCCGGAAGCTTATCCAGCCCAGGTATCACCGCTTTCAAGATCAGCGCTGCTGCAGCGGCCGCACCGCGCGCCGGACAAAATCTTTACCCTGCGCACGGTATAATCGGCCTCGCTTACTTCAACACCCAGGCACGACATGACTTCCTCCGCATTTCCTCCCGATACTTCCACCGACATTTCCGACAGCAGCGAAGACAATAACGACGCCACCCTGGTCGCGGAACTGGGGGAACTGGCCGAGCATATCCGCCTCGTCAAGATGGAAGGCCGCGTCTTCGTGCGCTTTTCCGGCGTCGTCAAGGCGGGCCACCTGGTGGTGCCGTATGCGCTGGTACCAAGCCAGGGCGTGCTGGCGCGGCCGGCCAAGTGGCGCAAGATGGACCGCGAGACCAAGCTGGCCCTGGTGCGCGAACGGGCCAGCGCGGCCGTCTTTGAAGAGCTGCGCCAGCACGTGATCGATTTCGTCGCCGATATCGCGGGCTTGAGCGAGGACGTGGACACGGACCCGATGGTCTTCCTGCACACGCTGGCCGACATGCAGACGTCGGAGCCGGCCGGCATGGTGTTCGACCGCATCCGCCAGCGCTTCAATCACGCCATCGAGCGCCAGCAGGAAGAACAGCACGCGGCGCGCACGCGCCAGAGCATCAACCTGGCCGAATATCCCGCCTCGTTCGAGATGGCGCGCCGCCTGCCGCGCCGCTTCATCGCCCTGCTGGGCCCCACGAATTCCGGCAAGACGCACCGCGCCATGGAAGCGCTGGTGAAGGCAAAGAGCGGCATCTATCTGGCGCCATTGCGCCTGCTGGCGCTGGAAAACTACGAACGCCTGCAGGAAGCCGCGCCGCACGGCAAGCCGCTGGCCGTGAGCCTGATCACGGGCGAGGAGCGCAGAGTCGTCGACGGCGCCACGCACGTGGCCAGCACGGTGGAAATGCTGGACACGAAAACCGTCGTGGAAGTGGCCGTCATCGATGAAATCCAGATGCTGGCCGACCCGGACCGGGGCGCCGCATGGACGGCGGCCGTCTGCGGCGCGCCCGCCCACACCGTCTACCTGGTAGGGGCGCCCGAAGCGCGGCGCGCCATCGAAGCGCTGGCCGAGCGCCTGGACTGCCCGCTGGAAGTGCATGTACTCAAACGCATGGCGCCCCTGTCGATGGAGCCGACGGCCGTGCGCAAGGTGCGCAACCTGCGCCGCGGCGACGCCGTCATCGCCTTTTCGCGCCGCGAAGTGCTGATGTGGCGCGACATGATCACGGAAACGGGGCTGTCGGTGGCCACTGTCTACGGCAACCTGTCGCCGGAAGTGCGGCGCGCGCAGGCGCAGCGCTTCCGCGACGGCACGGCCGATATCGTCGTCGGCACGGACGCGCTGGCGATGGGCCTGAACATGCCGATCGCGCGCATCGTCATGACCACCTGCGTCAAATACAATGGCCGCGAGGAGGAAGAGATTTCGGCCGCGCTGGCGCGCCAGATTGCCGGACGCGCTGGCCGCTACGGCGTGCATGAAGAGGGACTCGTGGCCGGCTACGACAACGAGACGCATGAAGTGATGCGCGCCCTGCTGAAGGAAAAACTGCATCCGCTGAACACCAGCGGCTTTGCCGTGGCGCCGTCGCTGGAACACCTGCACCGCATTTCGTCGGTGACGGGCGAGCTGTCGCTGTCGAAACTGCTGCGCCGCTTCATCCACAATATCGACGTGCCGGACGGCTTTTTCTTCCCCCGCATCACGGAAGACCAGAAAGAGCGCGCCATCTGGCTCGACACCCTGCCCCTGTCCGTGGCCGACAAGTTCACCCTGTCGCTGGTGCCGATATCGAGCAAGGTGCCATCCCTGCAAACGGCGTGGGAACACTGGGCGAAGAATCTGTCGCAGGGCAAGACGTCTACCTTGCGCCAGCACGCGTACGGCGGCGGCACGCAGAATCTGCAGCAGGTGGAAGACACGTGCCGCTACTATTCCGCGTATGCGTGGCTCAGCTACCGCCTGCCCGAATTCTTCCCCGATATCGCCGTGGCGCAAAACCTGTCGCGCGATGCGTCCGAGCGGGTCGATTCCATCCTGCGCGCGCACAATGCGGCTTCGCGCGGACGCTCAAAGAAGTTCAAACAAGCGTAAAAAGCATGCGTCAACGGAGTGGCCAGAACCAGACCTCGCCACACTCCCAGTAGCATTCGGTGCCGCACTCCTTGACGCCGATGGACGGCAGCAGGATATCGATATGCCCGCCCGCGCCGCCCAGGTAGCCGGGAATGCGGAAGAAGGCGACGAGGCCCTGGCGCTGGCCGATGCCGGCGATGGCGGCATTCCTGGCGAATTTTTCGGGCGCGCCGAACATCGACGGGCTGGCCAGCATGTGCGCCAGCTTGGCCTGCCCCGGTTCGATCAGCGCGCCCTTGAACGGCCCCTTGCGGATGGCCATGCGGCCCCTGACCTGGACGCCGGCCTTGATCAGGGCCAGGCTGACGCGGATGGCGCAGGTATTGGCAAAGCTGTCCTTGCCGATCAAATCTTCCCAGCCGATTTCGCCGAACAAGGCCGCCTGGTCGACGGCCGCCACGCTCGAGTAATTTTCACGCAGATTGATGAATGCGGGTTTCACGCCGGCCTCCCGTTGCCCCTGGATGATAGGGAACCTCAGGCCGATTGTAGGAGGATGCGGCAGCCCCCGCACTGAGCGAGGTCAAGCGATATGCATTACGGTTTGCCCGCCTCGTAATGCAGTTTCAACACCAGCCCATTATGGTCATCGGCCATATAGATATCGCCATCCTGCCCCTGCTTCACGTCGACGGGCGCGCCCCTGCCCTGCTTGCCCTTGCGCTCCCAGTTGCCGATCAACTCGACGGACTTGCCCAGTGGCGCGCCAGCCTTGTCGGGCAGCAGGGCCACCAGGCGGTGGCCATTGCTGCGGTAGCCGTGGTAGCCGATGATCAAGCTATTCTTGTACAACGCCGGGTAACGGCTGGCCGTGTAAAAGGTCATGCCCAGCGGCGCGGCGTGGCCGGGCAGCAGGCGCTGCGGCGCCGCATACTGGGCGTCGCAAGCCGTCTTCGGATACTCGGGACTGGCCACATTGTCGTCGTAGCAGTACGGCCAGCCATAGTGCCGGTCGGCCTTGATCAAATTGAGTTCTTCATGCGGCAGGTTTTCGTCGCTTTTCAGCTGCGGCATGGCGGCCTGGATGGCGTCGCGCGAATTTTCCGCCTGCCATAGTTCGCCCGTGGCCGGATGGAAGGCCAGCGCCATCGAATTGCGCAAGCCGCGCGCATGCGTGCGCCAGCTCGTCACCGTGCCAGCGGGCCACGCCATCGTGTATTCGCGGATGGCGCCCAGCGCTTCCGGGCCTTCCGCCGAGGGGCAAGCCTTGGCCGGATCGGGCGCCTTGCCATCGTTCTCGCAATGGTCGGTGCTCGACCCCACGTTCACATACAGGTCGCCCTTGGGGCTGAAACGCATGTTCGTCAGCAGGTGCAAACCGAGGCCCGGCAGGCGCGGCGTCTTGGCCGTGCCGCCGATCACGTCGGTGATGGCGCGGGCCGAATCGCGCAAGTCGAAGCGGAAGATGCGCCCCACCTCGCCCACGTAGACCATGCCGTCCGGCCCCTGCACGATGCCGTTCGGGCGATCGAGCTTGTCGAGCAGCAGCTTGCGTTCGTAGCCGCCACCGGCCGCCTTGGGCTGCAACAGCCACAATTTACCCTGCTTCGGCGCCCATCCCGCCATGTCCGTGACGACGATGTCGCCATTCGTCAGCGGCAGCACGCCGCGCGGGAATTTCAGGCCGTCGGCCAGCACGGCCACGCAAAAGCCGGCCGGCGTGGTGACGTCGAGGCGCGGCATGCCGTCGCACTGGGCGGCGGTCGCCGCCTGGGCGGGCGCCAACACGGTGGACATACAGGCTGCCAGGGCGCCCGCAAGCATTTTCTTGTTCATGGTCTCACTCCATCAGGGGTAATCGGGGCATCACGGCGCGCGCGTTGGCGCTGGTGGCAAGCGCCACTTGCGCGATATCAAGGCCGCGCAGCTCGGCCAGCACGGCGCCGATGCGCGGCAATTCTTCGGGGCTGTTGCGGCCAGGGTGGATCCAGCTGGGGGAAATGTCGGGCGCGTCCGTCTCCAGCACGATGGCTTCCAAAGGCAGGTCGGCGGCCATGCGGCGTATCTGCAGCGCGCGCGTAAACGTCATGGCGCCGCCAAACCCCAGCTTGAAACCCAGGTCGATATAGCCCTGCGCCTGCTGGAAGCTGCCGTTGAAGGCATGGGCGATGCCGCCGTTCGGGCGGATCTGGCGCGCGTGCTTGAGGACAATATCCTGCGAGCGGCGCACGTGAGTCAGCACGGGCAGGTCGAAGTCGCGGGCAATCTTCAGCTGCTCGCGCAGGAAATGCTCCTGTTTGACTCTCATGGCCGGTTCGCACAGCATGGGAATGAAGAAATCGAGGCCGATTTCGCCGATGGCGACGAAATTCGGGTCGGCCATGGCGGCTTGCACGGCCTCGCGCAGGGCGATCAAATCGTCGTCCGTGGCGTGCGGCACGTAGATCGGGTGTATACCAAGGGCATAGCAGGCGTTGGGCGCCGTTGCCGCCAGATCGCGCACGATGCTGAAATTGGTCCGTTCGACGGCGGGAATGACGATCATGCCCACGCCCTGCTGCTGCGCGCGCGCCGCCACCTGCAGCGATTCGCTGCCGAATTCATGCGCGTCGAGGTGGCAGTGCGTGTCGATCCACATGGCG
Source organism: Janthinobacterium sp. SUN176 (assembly GCF_030587335.1). Lineage (NCBI taxonomy): Bacteria > Pseudomonadati > Pseudomonadota > Betaproteobacteria > Burkholderiales > Oxalobacteraceae > Janthinobacterium > Janthinobacterium sp. SUN176. The sequence goes on from NZ_JAPWIA010000001.1 coordinate 2,031,918, forward strand.
AATTCCTAGTATTGGTACGGCTGCAGCCCTTCGTCCGTCAGGCGCAGCACGCGGTCGCAGCGTTTGGCCAGCTCGATATCGTGCGTGACGATGACGAAGGCCGTGCCCAGGGTGCGCGACAATTCCAGCATCAGGTCGAAAATCTGTTCGGCCGTGGCGTGATCGAGGTTGCCCGTCGGTTCATCGGCCAGCACGCAGGCCGGCTGCGTGACGAGGGCGCGGGCCAGGGCCACGCGCTGGCGCTCGCCTCCCGACAATTCGCCCGGCGTGTGCGTGACGCGCTTGGCCAGGTTCACGCGCGTGAGGATCTGCTGCGCCAGCTCGGTGGCGGGCGCGCGTTTCATGCGCCGTATCATCAGCGGCATGGCGACGTTGTCCAGCGCGGAAAACTCGGGCAGCAGGTGGTGGAACTGGTAGACGAAGCCCAGCGAGGCGTTGCGCAAGTCGCCGCGCGCCTTTTCGCTGAGGGTGGCGAAATCCTTGCCCAGCAGGGTCACCTTGCCGCTGGTGGGCGTATCGAGCCCGCCCAGCAGGTGCAGCAGGGTCGACTTGCCGGAGCCGGACGCACCGACGATGGCGACGCGCTCGCCGCGGTGGACGTCGATGTCGATGCCGGCCAGGACCTGCACCTTGTAGCTGCCCTGCGTGAAAGTCTTGCCCAGGCCGCGGCAGCTGAGGACGGCGGAATCGGCGGAAGCGCCGTTGGAGGCAGGTTTGTTCAGATCGGTCATGGTCATAGTCAGTGGTTTATTCATAGCGCAGGGCTTCCGCAGGTTTCACGCGGGCGGCCCACCAGCTTGGGTACAGGGTCGCCAGGAAGGCGAGGATCACGGCCAGCACGCCGATCTTGGTGACGTCAGGCCAGCGCAGGTCGGACGGCACGGTGCTGATGAAATAGATGTCCTTGGAGAGGAACTGCACGCCCAGCAGGTGCTCGATGAAGGGCACGATGACGTCGATGTTCATGGCGACCAGCACGCCGCCGCCCACGCCCAGGATGGTGCCCAGGATGCCCACCAGCGCGCCCTGGATCATGAAAATCTTCATGATGGAACGGGGCGATGCGCCCAGGGTGCGCAAAATCGCGATATCGGCCTGCTTGTCCGTCACCGTCATCACCAGGGTCGAGACCAGGTTGAAGGCGGCCACCGCGATGATCAGGGTCAGGATGATGAACATCATGCGCTTTTCCGTCTGCACGGCGGCGAACCAGTTGGCGTTCAGCTTGGACCAGTCGCGCAGCCACAGGTCGCCCGGCATGGATTTTTTCAGCTCCGCCGCCACTTGCGGCGCCTGGTTCATGTCGGCCAGGCGCAAACGCAGGCCGGACGGGCCGTCCAGGCGCAGCAGGCGCTGGCCGTCTTCGATATTGATGAAGGCCAAACCCGCGTCGAATTCATTGTGACCCGCCTGGAAGATGCCGCTGACGGTAAAGCTGCGCATGCGCGGCAGCACGCCGGCCGGCGTGACCTGGCCCTGCGCCAGCATCAGCGTGACTTTTTCGCCCAGGTTGACGCGCAGGGCGCGCGCCAGCTCGATGCCCAGCACGATATTGAAGGTGCCCGGCTGCAGGGCCTTGAAGCTGCCCATGCGCGTCTGGCCGGCCACGTCGGAGACGTTCGGCTCTTCCTCGGGCAGCACGCCGCGCACGATGGCCGGGCGCAGCGCATCGTCGCGCAGCAGCATGCCTTGCGTTTCCACAAACGGCGCGGCGCCCTTGACGGCCGGATTCTTGAACGCCTGCGCCGCTTCGGCGCGCCAGTCGGGCATGCTGCCGCTGTTGTCGAACACTTCCACGTGGGCCAGCACGGACAGCATGCGGTCCGTCACTTCCTTCTGGAAGCCGTTCATCACGGACAGCACGACGATCAGCGCCGCCACGCCCAGGCCGATGCCGGCCATGGAAATGAGCGAGATGAAGGAGATAAAACTGTTACGGCCACTGCGCTTGCCGGCCCGCGTGTAGCGCAGGCCAACCAGCCATTCGAAGGGCAAATTCTTGAAAATACTCATTGTTCAGGCGGTCTTTATCGTTTCTTGGAGTGTTATTCGTAGCGCAGCGCCTCGGCCGGTTTGACGCGCGCGGCGCGCCAGCTCGGGTAGATGGTCGCCACCAGCGCCAGGCCAAAGGCGATCAGGCCGATCTGCGCCACGTCCAGCCAGTGCACGTCCGACGGCACGGCGCTGATCTGGTAGATTTCCTTCGAGATGAAGTGCAGGCCGAAGATGCCTTCGATGAAGGGCACGATGACGCCCACGTTCAGCGCCAGCACGACGCCGCCGATCACGCCCAGCGCACTCCCCAGCAAGCCAACCAGCGCGCCCTGGATCATGAATATCTTCATGATCGAGAACGGCGAGGCGCCCAGGGTGCGCAAAATGGCGATGTCGGCCTGCTTGTCGGTGACCGACATGACCAGGGTCGAGACGAGGTTGAACGCGGCCACGGCGATGATCATGCTGAGGATGATGAACATCATGTTCTTCTGGCTTTGCACCAGCGCATACCAGCTGGCACTGGCGCGCGACCAGTCGCGCATCCACAGCTGGCCCGGCATCGACGCTTTCAATTCGCGCGCCACCTGCGGCGCCTGGTTCATGTCGTGCAGGCGCAAACGCAGGCCGGACGGGCCGTCGAGCTGCAGCAGCTGCTGCGCATCCTGCATGTTCACAAACGCCAGGCTGCCATCGAGTTCATTGTGGCCTGCCTCGAAGATGCCGGCGACTTTGAGCGCGCGCATGCGCGGCATGACGATGCCTGTGGCCGGGTCGCCCGCCTTCGGCTCGCGTTCCAGCATCAGGGTGACGTTCTGCCCCACCTGCACGCCCAGCGCCTTGGCCAGGTCGATGCCCAGCACGATGTTGTACGAGCCGGGCGTGAGGTCCTTGAAACTGCCCTGCTTCATCTGGGAAGCCACGCTGGAGACGGTGGCTTCCTGCTGCGGCAGCACGCCGCGCACGACGGACGGGCGCATGGTTTCGTCGTTGAGCAGCATGCCCTGGGTTTCCACGAACGGCGACACGGCTTTCACTTGCGGGTTGGCGTAGGCGGCGCGCTCCTGCGCCTGCCAATTCGGCATCGAGCCGCTGGTATCGAACACCTCGACGTGGGCCAGCACCGACATCAGCCGGTCGGTGACTTCCTTCTGGAAGCCGTTCATGACGGAGAGGACGACGATCAGGGCGGCCACGCCCAGGCCGATGCCGGCCACGGAAATGAGGGAGATGAAGGAAATGAAGCTGTTGCGGCCGCTGCGCTTCCCGGCACGCGTATAGCGCACGCCAACCTGCCACTCAAAAGGAAATTGTTTGATGATGCTCATGCGCTCCCGCGACAACGTAATATGCGAGCGCGCAGTGTGCCACACAAATGACACTCATGCGTGAAACACATCACCGTGGCGCGACTTTTCCCGCGCCCGCCGTCAAGGGAAAAAGCGCGGGAACTACTCCCCCACCGCCACAATCGCCTACAATCTCGGGATGAATCAACTTACCCTCGTCCTGCCCTTCGCCTTGCCCAATGCCGAACTGGCTGCCGACCTGCTCAAGGTCTTGCAGGCACCCGCCCTGGCGGCCCTGCTGTCGCGCACCTCCACTTGCAATTTGGAAACTTTTGATAGCGCCAACCGCCTGCTGCCGCACGAAGCGTGGCTGGCGCATGCCTTGACCCTGTCGTCCGCGCCCAACGGCGAGGCGGCGCAGGCGGCCTTTGCGGCCCAGGCCATGCGCGGCTACGGCCTGGCGCCGGAACCGGGCGCGCGCTATTTCCTGCTGCAACCGGCCCACCTGGCCATCGCCCGCAGCCATATCAGCCTGGAAGACTTGCGCCAGCTCAAGCTGAGCGAGGCCGATGGCCGCACGCTGTTCGAGACGGCGCGTCCGTATTTCGACGAAATCGGCCAGCCCCTGGCGTATGGCGACGCGGGCACCTGGTTCATGCGCGCCGACGGCTGGAGCGACTTGCAGTGCGCCACGCCGGACGCCGCCACCACGCAAGACCTGTCCGTTTGGATGCCGGAAGGCGAGCATGCGCGCGCCGCGCGCCGCCTGCAGAATGAAGTGCAGATGCTGTGGCATGAACATCCCGTCAACGCGGCACGCGAAGCGCGGGGCTTGAAAGCCATCAATTCCTTCTGGATCTGGGGCGGCAGCCTGGCTGCATCTGCACCTGCGCGCTGCGCGGCCAGCCTGCATACGAAGAACGCGCCCGGCTGGCTGGCCGCGCTGGCGGAACCGGCGCAGCGCGACGCCAGTCCAAGCAGTGTGCTGGCGGACCAGAGCGACGCCATCGTCGTGCTGGGCGGATTGACCGAAGCGGCGCAGGCGCAGGAATGGGGCATGTGGCTGCAGCAGTTGCAAGCGCTGGAGGCGAACTGGTTCGCGCCCCTGCTGGCGGCCCTCAAGGATGGCCGCCTGGGCCAGTTGCGCCTGGTGCTGAGCCACCGCGACGCCTGGCTGGACTGCACCACCAGCAAGCATGCGCAGCGCAAATTCTGGCGCGCGATTACCCTGAACAAGTTGAAAGCATCATGACCCGTACCCGCATCGCCACCCGTCCCTGCCCTTACCGCGAATCCGAATTGCTGCGCCAGGGCGGCATCCACCCCGTGCTGGCCCGCTTGTACGCGTCGCGCGGCCTGTCCGACGCGAAAGAGCTCTCGATCGAGCCGAAGGACTTGATACCGCCGTCCGGCTTGCTGCACATCGGCGCGGCCGGCGTCTTCCTGGCCGACGCCATTGCCGCCAAGAAACGCATGGTCATCGTGGCCGACTACGATTGCGACGGCGCCACCGCCTGCGCCGTCGCCATCCGCGGCTTGCGCGCCATGGGCGCCGACGTCGACTTCATCGTGCCCAACCGTTTTGAATACGGTTACGGCCTGACGCCGGAAATCGTCGAGCTCACCGCGCGCGAAAAGTCGCCCGACATCATCATCACCGTCGACAACGGCATCGCCAGCATCGACGGCGTCGCCGAGGCCAACCGGCGCGGCATCCAGGTGGTTGTCACCGACCACCATTTGCCGGCCGACACCCTGCCCGACGCGGCCGTCATCGTCAACCCGAACCAGCCCGCCTGCGGCTTCCCTAGTAAACACCTGGCGGGCGTGGGCGTCGTGTTCTACGTCTTGCTGGCCTTGCGCGCCGAGCTGCGCCGGCGCGGCATCTTCGATGCGCAAACGCAACCCAAGCTCGACAACCTGCTCGACCTGGTGGCGCTGGGCACGGTGGCCGACGTGGTGCGTCTCGATACGAACAACCGCATCCTCGTCGCGCAAGGTCTCAAGCGCATGCGCAAGGGCAATATGCACGCGGGCGTGGCCGCCCTGTTCCGCGTGGCGGGCCGCGAAGCGCGCAGCGCCACGCCGTTCGACCTGGGTTTTGCCCTGGGACCGCGCCTGAATGCGGCCGGCCGCCTGCAGGACATGTCCCTGGGCATCGAATGCCTGGTCACGGACGACGAAGGCCGCGCCTGGGCGCTGGCCCAGCAACTCAACGACATCAACCTGAAGCGCCGCGAAATCGAGGCGGAAATGCAGGATACGGCCCTGCTGCACCTCGATGCTTTCGAACCGGCCAACAGCAGCACCATCAGCGTCTTCGATGAATCCTGGCACCAGGGCGTGATCGGCATCGTCGCTTCGCGCCTGAAGGAAAAGTTTTATCGTCCGACCATCACGTTCGCACCGGGCGCGGACGGCTGGATCAAAGGTTCCGGACGCTCGATCCCCGGCTTTCACTTGCGCGACGCGCTCGACCTCGTGTCGAAACGGGCGCCCAGCCTGATCGACAAGTTCGGCGGCCACGCCATGGCGGCCGGCTTGACCATCCGCGCCGACGCCTTCGACGCCTTTTCCCAGGCCTTCGAAGCCGTAGGCCAGGCCTGGCTCAGCCAGCAACAGCTGGAACGGGTGGTGGAAACGGACGGCCCGCTGGAAGACGCGTATTACACGACGGCCTTCATCGAGCTGATGGATGAGCAAGTGTGGGGCCAGGGCTTCGCCCCGCCCGTCTTTTGCGACGAATTCCGCGTCGTCAGCCAGCGCATATTAAAAGAGCGCCATTTGAAACTGTTGCTGGAAAAGAACGGCGTGCGCTTCGACGCCATCTGGTTCGGCCACACGGACGCCCTGGGCGAGCGCACGCGGGTCGCCTTCCGGCTCGATGCGAATGAATACAATGGCACGACCAAAGTACAACTCATGGTGGAGCACGCCGAGCCTGCGTAGTGACACCTGACACCACCTACTGCGCGTCGGCATAGGTCGCCTGCGATGCTCACCGTACTGGAAGTACGGTTGCGCTTCTTGGCCACAAGGGGGCGCCGAGCCTCACTGCCGCTCGCTACGGTTTGGTCAGGTGCCGTGAGGTTTGTGGCCTTGTTGCTGTATCTCAAACTTCTGTGGAACAAAGTGATATCAAATCATGGCGATAGCCGACACAGGCCTCCCCCACCTGAAAGCTATCCAGCCCCATGTTGACCGGCCTGAACCACCTCACCCTGTCCGTGCGCGACCTGGCGCGCAGCGTGGCCTTTTACCGCGACACCTTGGGCCTGCGCCTGCATGCGCGCTGGGACAGGGGCGCGTATCTGTCGGCCGGGGATTTGTGGCTGTGCCTGTCGCTGGATGGACAGGGCACGGCCGCGCTGGCCAGCCCCGCCTATACGCACTATGCGTTTTCCATTGCCCCGGAAGACTTCACCGCCTTTGCCGCCCGCCTGCGCGCCGCCGGCGTGCCCGAATGGCAGCAAAACCGCAGCGCCGGCGATTCCCTGTATTTTCTCGACCCGGACGGCCACCGGCTGGAAGCCCATGCTGGCAGCCTGGCGCAGCGGCTGGCGGCCTGCCGCGCAGCGCCGTATCCGGGCATGGTGTTCGAGGATTGAGACCGGAAAGATCGCATATTCAGCAAATTCGTTAGATTCATTAGAAAACGAAAAATGCAAGCGCCGTTGCCGTGAAAAAACACTGTCACGCCTCGGTATACCCTTGATAACCTTGCTTTTAAGACTTAATCAGCCTGACAAGATTCCATCCATCAATAGGCAAATTTGCCACATTTTATTGCATAAATAAAAATATTGATTGAAAATAGTTAACACTTATTTGGCAAATTCGCTAAAATCGATGACGCATCAGGAAATTCCCAATGATGCATGATCAGTTTTGAGGGCAAACCCGTCGAAAGGCGGGGACGCAAAGCCACCGGCCTACCGCGCGCAAGCGCCACGGCAGCGGGGCTGCCAATGCAGGGCCGGGACCGCCAGCGCGCGGCGCCAGCCTGGAAGCATTGTCGAGATGTGGCCCTCGCCCAACTCGGAGAGTTTCGCCATGAAAAAAATCATTCCCCCGCATCACCGTCACGGGCGCCTGCTGCTGGGCGCCACAGCCGCCCTCCTGCTGGCCGCCTGCGGCCCCGGCCAGGAGACCTCGACACCGCCTGCCGCCATCGCCACGGCCGCGACACAGTTCACCGTCGAGGTGCCCGTCGTCCCCGCCGCCGTCGGCGCGCTGGTGGTGCAACCGATGTTTCATGCGGCCCCGGCCCTGCTCGATGCGCCTGACGGGCGCGACAGCGCCAACAGCAGCGGCTCGGCCCACTGGCGGCCGCACTTGCAAAACGTGCCCGGCGCCATGCGGGAAATGACCACGCGCCGCCTGACGGCGCAAAGAATCGCCGCCTCGGAACAGGCGGCACAGGATATCGCCCCCTTGCTGGACGGCGGCGCGGGCAACATCGCCGCGCCCATGGCCGGCAGCAGCGTGGTGGCGACCTATTCTCCCGCGCAAATCCGCGCCGCCTACGACTTGCCCGCCCTGCCGGCGGCCGGCACGGCGCTGACGCCAGCCCAGGCCGCACAGCTGGGCGCGGGACAGACGATCTACATCGTCGACGCCATGCACAACCCGAACGCGGCGGCCGAACTGGCCATCTTCAACCAGAAATTCGGCTTGCCCGGCTGCACCACCAAGGCTATCGCCACGAATGCCACCCTGCCCCTGCCGCCCGCCCCGGCCAGCGGCTGTGAATTTTCTGTTGTCTACAACACGCCATCGAGCACCATGACGGCCACGGCGCCCGCCTATAACTCGGGCTGGGCCATGGAAATTGCGCTCGACGTGCAGTGGGCGCATGCCACGGCGCCGCTGGCGCGCATCGTGCTGATCGAGGCGCCCGACGCTTCCATCAACAGCCTGCTGGGCGCCGTGCGCCTGGCCAACCAGATGGGGCCTGGCGTCGTGTCGATGAGCTTTGGCGCCGCCGAAGGCAACTGGACAGCATCCGTCGACAGCGCCTTCACGGGCAAGAACATGAGCTACCTGGCCGCCACGGGCGATTCGGGCAGCGGCGTGTCCTGGCCGTCCGTGTCGTCCAACGTGCTGGCCGTGGGCGGCACCACGCTCAGCTACAGCGGCAGCGGCGTGCGCAGCGAAACGGCCTGGTCCGGTACGGGCGGCGGCATCAGCGCCTATACGGCACTGCCCGCCTACCAGACGGCCAGCGTGCCCGGCCTGACCAACTTGCTGCGCCGCAACGTGGCCGACGTGGCCTTCAATGCCGACCCCGCCACGGGCCAGTACACGGCAGTGATGACGCCAGGCAGCAGCACCGCCAGCTGGCTCAGCATTGGCGGCACCAGCCTGTCCACGCCGCAATGGGCCGGCCTGGTCGCCATCGCCAACGCCAGCCGCGCGCTGCAGGCGAAGGCGGCGCTCGGCTTGCCGCACAACATCTTGTACGGCCAGATCGCCAGCGTGCCCGGCACCTTTGCCAGCAGCTTTGCCGACATCACGCGCGGCAGCAACGGCACCTGCAGCGTGTGCACGGCCAGGGTCGGCTATGACCCGCTGGGCGGCCTGGGCACGCCGAACGTGAAAAGCCTGCTGGCCGGCCTGTCGGGCACGCAGATTGCACCGACCGCGCCCGTGGTGGCGCCGGCCAGCATCAGCGGCGCGGCCGGCAAGCCGCTGTCGTTCACCGTCTCGGCCACCGCTGCCAATCCCCTCAGCTACAGCATGCTGGGCGCGCCGGCCGGCATGAGCATTGCCGCCACGGGCGTGGTCAGCTGGGCCGCCCCCGTCGCGGGCACGTATGCCGTGACCATGGTGGCCAAGGATACCGTCAACGGCCTCAGTGGCCAGGGCGTGTACGCCATCGTCATTACCCCCGTCGCGCCGCCCGTCGTCGGCGCCGGCGCCATCACGGGCAAGGTTGGCACGGCCCTGGCGTTCAATGTCAGCGTCTCCGCCCCCAATCCCGTCAGCTACACGCTCGCCGGCGCACCGGCCGGCATGACCATCAGCAGCGCCGGACTGGTGAGCTGGGCCGCGCCCGTGGCCGGCACCTATGCCGTCACCGTGACAGCCACGGACAGCAAGACTGGCCTGAGCGGCAAGGGTATATATACGGTGGCCATCGCCGCCCCGCTGCCCCCCGTCGTCACGGTAGCCAGCGTGAGCGGCAAGCCGGGCGTGGCCCTGTCGTTCACCGCCACGACGGTGGCGCCCAACCCCGTCACGTACAGCCTGTCAGGCGCGCCGTCCGGCATGGCCGTCAGCGCCGCCGGCGTCGTCAGCTGGGCCAGCCCCGTGCTGGGCAGCTACAGCGTGACCGTCATCGCCAAAGATGGCAAGACGGGCTTGACGGGCCAGGCCGTGGCCACGGTGAAAATCGCCGCCGCCGGCCCCACGATCAGCGCCGCCGCCATGACGGGCGTGGCCGGCAAGGCCATGAGCGGCAGCATCGTGCTGACGGCGCCGGGCGCGAACGCCCTGTGGATCTCCATCCTCGGCGCGCCGCTGGGCATGCAGTTTTCCATGAGCGGCATGACCATCACGGCCACCTGGCCGCAACCGGTGGCCGGCAGCTATGCGCTGAAGGTCGTGGCGCTGGACAGTAACGGCTTGACGGCGCAGCTCACCGTGCCCGTCACCGTCACGGCCAGATAAGCGAACGCGGCCCGCCAACGGGGCGCTCCGGGACTCCCGTCCTGGCGCGCCCCGTTTTGCATGCGCGCGGCCGTTGCAACGAATCCAGAAAAGGAGTATAAATAGTCCATATACAGAGTTTTAATGAAGGATATGCCATGAATCTCGCCTACGCCTACCCCAAGAGCCGCTTCGAGCCGGCCGTGCTCGTCGACCTGAATGCCAAAGCCGAGCGCGAGCGATTGTCGCAGGCGGCCTTGAAAGGATTTTTCAAGCTGGCCGCCGCCTGGAAGCTGCGCGACGACGATGCGCGCGAATTGCTGGGCGGCCTGTCCAGCAGCGCCTGGTACGAGTGGAAGAAGCACCCGGACCGCGTGCTGGAAGTGGACCGCATCACGCGCATTTCCTATTTGCTGGGCATCTACAAGGCCTTGCACATCCTGTACGGCGACAAGCTGGCCGACGAATGGGTGAGTTTGCCCAACAAGAATCCCATCTTCGGCGGCCGCACGCCCCTGTCGCAGATGCTGGCCGGCGGCTTGCTGGCCATGCAGACGGTGCGCAAGCTGCTCGACGCGCGCCGCGGAGGGCTGTGATCGTGCCTGCCGCCCCGAATGAGCACCTGCCGCCGCTGGCCGCCTTGCGCCAGATCGACACTTGCCGCCTGATCCCCTCGCGCTTCGCCGACATGGAAGACTCCGTGCTGGCGCCCCTGGCCGAGAACGACGATCACCTGCGGGAGCTGTTCGAGCTCGACAACGCGACCAACGCGCGCCTGGTGGCCGAGTACGGCGGCGCGCCAGGAATTGGCGTGGACGAGCTGGTTTTTGGCGTGCCGCACTTCCGCATCATCAACGCCGCCTACACGTATGCCCGCCCGGAAGGGGCGCGTTTCAACGATGGCGAACGGGGCGCCTGGTATTGCGCCTTCGACATGAAAACGGCGCTGGCCGAGATCATTTTCCATAAAACCGTGGAATACCAGGAAATCGACTATTTCGACGACAGCGTCAACTACCAGTCGCTGCTGGCCGATTTTTCCGCCAGTTTCCACGACTTGCGCGGCCAGCAGCGCTACCAGGCTTGCCTGGACCCGGCCAGCTACATCGCCTCGCAAGACCTGGCCGCCATCCTGCTCGAAGCCGGCTCCATGGGCGTGATCTTCCCCAGCGTGCGTCACGCCAGCGGCACCAACCTGGCCTGCTTCCGCCCTGCCCTGGTCGGCAATGTTCGCAAAGGCGCCGCCTATCGGTTAACATGGCGGGGTACGCCGACGCCGCAGGTGGAAGCCTTGCCAGGCAAATAAACCGCGCGCACCGGCACCCGACTCACCGCAACCTGATATTTCGCATGCAAACCAATCCTGAAAAAGACACCGAACTGCGCCTCAAAGTGAACAGCGAAACGGCCCGCCTGGCCTGGAGCGAGCTGGAAAAGCATTTCGCCCAGGGCAACGTCGTCTGGGTCGCCAATGAACTGGACCTGGTCGAAGTGGCCGTGCGCATCTCGCACGACGACAAGGCCACCATCACGCAATGGATGGTCGATGGCAAGGTCGCCAAGGTGTCGGACCAGCAGGCGCTGGACTGGCAGGCAGCCGATGCCGCGCTGTGGGCCGTCGTCGTCAGCCCGTTCATTCTGGTGCAGCAGGAAAAGCCCACCAAACACTGATGCCTACAGGCTGCGCTCGAGCATCAGGCGCAGCGCAACGCTGCCATCGAGGGTCGTCACGCTGTCGCTGCGGCCTGCATCATCGACCCAGGATTGCCCTTGCACCTGCTGCTGGTGCAGCAGGTTGGCCGCCGACAGGCGCACGCGCGTTTTCGCGTCCGGCTGCCACAGCGCATACGCGTCGAGGGTGCGCCGCACGCCCGCATGGCTGCTGGCGTGCGCATCGAGCCGCGCCAGGCCGCCCGTCTGCACGTTCAGATTGCCGCCCATGCTCATCGCCGGCGAGCGCCGGTAATCGAGTCCCAGGTTGAGCGTGGCCGGCACCTGGCTGGCCAGGCGGTTGCCGGGACCCGGCACGGCGGCGACCCTGGACCAGTTGCGCCCCGCATTGGCGCGCACGTCGACGTCGGGCGCCTGCGCCCACCAGGTCCGCAGGGGAAATTTCACATCCAGCTCGATGCCGCGCACCGTGGTCGCGCCATTGTTGAACGGGCTGGCCGTCCAGATGCCGTCGTGCAGGAACAGGCGCTGCACGGTGACGTCGCTGATGCGCCGCGTGAATGCCGACAGGCTGGCCACGCCGCTCTTGCCAAAATAGCTTTCATACGCCGCGTCCAGCCCCCACGCCAGTTCCGGGCGCAGCGCGGGATTGCCCTGGAAATCGGGATTGTTGGCGCTGTTGCCATTGTTGACGGTATAGCGGCGCGGCACCAGGTTGCGCGTGGTAGGCGCCTTGTAGGTGCGCGCCAGCGCCAGCCGCAGCTGGTCGCGCTCCTGCTGCGGCAACTTCCACAACAGCTGCGCCACGGGACTCCAGACGCTGGCCCGCGTGCGCACTTCGCTCAAGGTGCGGCCCTCGGTCGCCGTCTGCAAGCCTTCCCAGCGCACGCCCGCATACATTTGCAGGCGCGGCGTCACGTCCCATTCATCCTGCGCATACAGGGCCAGGCGCCGCACGTCGGCCGCGTAGTCTTCATCGAGCGCATACGGCGCGCCGCCGGCAAGGTACGTGTCGCGCTGGCGGCGCGACTCGCTGCGGCGTATCAGGCTGCCATCCCAGCCCAGGCTCAGGGCGTGGCCGCCACCGAGCCGGCCCAGGTACTTGCCGCTGCTGTTGACGCTATCGTCGATGGCGTCGGAAACCACGCCGCGCAGCAGCAGGGGTGCGCCGGCGGCCGTCTCGCCATGGAAAAGGTAATCCGTGTCGCGCCGGTTGTGGTTGACGCCCAGCCTGGCCGTCAGCTTGCCCGCCGTCCCCAGCGAGTGCGCCCAGCTCACATCGCTGCGCGCTGAAAACACGCTGGCTTGCGAGGTGGCGCCATTGCGCGGGTAACTGGAGGCCGCCCCCAGCAAGGTCGTTTCGCGCGCCACGCCGTCAAACCCCGTGCGGTACCAGTCCAGCAGGCTTTGCCAGGTGATGGTGTCGCCCTTGTCCAGGGTCCAGTGCAGGCGCGGCGTCAGGCTGGCCTTGTTGACAGACGAAGCATTGCGCGTGCGCGTTGTGCGCTGCGCCAGCAGCGTGCCGGTGGCATCTGCGCTTGTTTCAGTCGTCCTTCCCGCCACGTCGTCGGCCGTGCGCTCCAGAGCACCCGTTAGCGCATAGGCGAAACCGGGCAGCTTGTCCGCCACGCGCAGCGACGCGGCAGGCTGCCAGCGGCCATCCTGCCGGCCCGCGCCCAGCTTCCCTTCGCGCTCGGCGCCGCTGGCGCCCTTGCGCAAGATCACGTTGATGCTGCCGGCGACGGCCCGCATGCTGTATTCGGCCGTCGCGCTGCGCAAAATCTCGATGCGCTCGATCATCTCGGGTGCTATCGATTCGATGGAAAAACCCGGTGGCGCGGGGTCGCCGTTGATCAGCATCTGCGTGTAGCCGGCCCCCAGGCCCCGCATGCGCACCTCGCCGCCGACGATGGAGACGCCGGGCTGGCGTTTCAACGTCGCGGCCAGGCTGCTGTCCCCATATTGGGCCAGGTCGTCGCGGCTGACGATGATCTTCGCGGCCGTGTCGTCGCGCCGCTGCTGTACGCCGCTGGCGGCGGTAATTTCAACCTTTTGCAGCGGCGCATCGTCGGCGCAGGCCGCGGCGGGCAAGAGCAGGAAAAAAAGCGGGGATAAAAGCGGAGGGAAAAGCGGGGAAAACGGGCTGGCGCTGCGCATGATGCCTTTTTCTACACTGCGGATTGGGAAGCGCAGTGTAGAGGATTTGACAATGCGCAGCAAGCGCATTGTCCAGCCATGTTCAATGCCCGCCGCCCAGGTAAGCCGCGATCACCTTCGGATCATTTTTCAGGCTTTCCGCCGGCCCGTGCACGGAAATGCTGCCGTTTTCCAGCACGTAGCCGTAATCGGCCACGTTCAGGGCGGCGGCGGCGAATTGCTCGACCAGCAGCATGGTCACGCCTTCCGCCTTCAAGCGCGTGATGATGCGGAAGACTTCTTCCACCAGAATCGGCGCCAGGCCCATCGACGGCTCGTCCAGCAGGATCACTTCCGGGTTCAGCATCACGGCGCGGGCCATGGCCAGCATTTGCTGCTCGCCGCCCGACAAGGTGCCGGCCAGCTGGTCGCGCCGCTCCTTCAGGCGGGGGAACAGTTCCAGCGCCTTGTCCAGGTCGCCCTTGATGTCGCCTTTCGGGCGCGCCCGCGTAAAGCGGGGGAAGGCGCCCAGCAGCAGGTTGTCCGTCACCGACATCGAGGCGAACACCCTCCTGCCTTCCGGCGAATGGGCCAGTCCCGCGCGCGCGATGCGGTGCGAATCGAGCCCCGTGACATCCTTGCCGCCCAGGGTGACAGTGCCGGATTTCGGTTTGAGCATGCCGGAAATGGCGCGCATGGTGGTGGTCTTGCCGGCCCCGTTCGAACCGATCAGGGTCACCAGCTTGCCCTTCGGGACGTCGAGCGAAATGCCGTGCAAGACTTCGACTTTGCCGTAGGCGGCGTGCAGATTATTAATGGTCAGCATGGTCTTCCTCTCAGTGCGCCGCTGGCGCCAGGGTTTCGGCGCTGCCGCCCAGGTAGGCTTCGATCACTTTCGGGTCGCTCTGGACAAGCGCGGGCACGCCTTCGGCGATCTTCTGGCCGAAGTCCAGCACCGTCACCACGTCCGACAGGGCCATCACCACGTCCATGTGATGCTCGATCAGGATGATGGTGATGCCGTGCTCGCGGATCTTGCGGATGATGGCCATCAGTTCCTTGATGTCGGGCGCCGTCAGGCCCGCCGCCGGCTCGTCGAGCAGCAGCAGGCGCGGGTTCAGGCCCAGCGCGCGGCCGATTTCCAGCAGCCGCTGCTTGCCATACGGCAGATTGCGCGCCTCTTCGTTGGCCAGGTCGGCCAGGCCGACGAATTCGAGGATGCTGGCGGCCCGCTCGCGCGCCGCCTTCTCTTCGCGCTTGTAGCGGGGCGTATGCAGCATCACGTCCAGCACGTTCGATTTAAACGTGTTGTGCAAGCCCACCAGCACGTTTTCCGTCGCCGTCATCTCGCCGAACAGCTGCACGTTCTGGAAGGTGCGCGCCACGCCGCCCAGGGCGATTTCGGACGGCGTGCGGCCGGAGATCACCACGCCGGCAAATTCCACCCTGCCCGCCGTCGGCTTGTAGATCCCAGTCAGCACGTTCATCATCGTGCTCTTACCCGAGCCGTTCGGCCCGATCAAGCCGTGCACGGAACCCTGCGTGACGTTCAAGTCCACCTGGTTCAGCGCTTTCAGGCCGCCGAACTGCATCAGGGCATGTTCCACGCGCAGCAGGGTCGCGCCCTGCTGCCCGCCCTGGGCGTGGTCGAACGGCGCCACGCCGTGCGAGGCGACGGCTTCCACATGGCGCCGGCCCTTGCCGATAAAGCTCATCAGGAAGCCGACGATGCCGTCCTGCAGGTAGTACACGACAAATAAGGTCATCAGGCCGAAGATGGTCAGACGCCAGTCGACCATGTTTTCCAGCTTGTACGAATACGCGGCCAGGCCGATGGTGGCCACCAGGGGCACGAGCACGCCGCGCACGGTGGAACGCTTCTTCGCCAGCATGATGATGGATCCGATCACGCCCAGCACGGCGGCGCCGACGGCGATCTTGCGGAACAATTCGATATCCGACAGCAGGCTGGGCAGCATGACGACGATCAGGGCGCCGATCAGGGCGCCGGAACGCGTCTTACGCCCGCCCATGATGACGGCCAGCAGAAACAATATCGTCAGCTCGAAGTTGTAGGTATTGGGCGAAATGTATTCTTCCGAATACGCATACAGGCTGCCGGCCAGGCCCGCGAAACCGGCGCTGATGACGAAGGCGTAGACCTTGTAGCGGTACACGGACACGCCCATGCAATCCGAGGCGATGGGGCTGTCGCGCAAGGCTTCGAACGCCCGGCCCAGGTTCGATTTCAGAATGCGGTGCACCACCACCAGCGAGATCACCAGCAGCGCGGCGACCATGTAGTAATACTCGACCTCGGAAAGCTTGTGGCCGAACAGGACGGGCTTGTGGATCTTGATGCCCATCGGCCCTTCCGTCAGGAAGCTCATCTCATTGATCAGGATTTGCACGATGGTGCCGAAGGCCAGGGTCACCATCGCCAGGTAGGGCCCCGTCACGCGCAGGGCCGGCAAGGCCAGGATGGCGCCGAAGACGGCCGCGCCCAGGATGCTGGCGGGGATGGCCAGCCAGAACGGCGCGCCCAGCTTGAACACCAGCACGCCCGTGGCGTAGGAACCGATGCCGAACAGGCCCGCGTGGCCCAGCGACACCTGGCCCGTGTAGCCGACGACGATATCGAGACCGAACAGCAGGATGGCATAGATCAATATGGTCTCGGCCAGGTGGATGTAATATGGGTTCGGAATGACGATGGGGAACAGCGCGAGCACGGCCAGTCCCGCCGCGCTCAACGCCAGCATGGTGATTTTCTTGTTCATGTCGTCCTCAGACTTTCTTGATCGCGGCTTTGCCGAACAGGCCGGACGGCTTGATGGCCAGCACCAGCAGCAGGAGCAGCAGACCTGGCACTTCCTTGTAGCCGGTGGAGATGTAGTAGCCGGTGGTCGTCTCGGCGATGCCCAGGATCAGCCCGCCGACGATGGCGCCCACGCCCGACGTCAGGCCGCCGATGATGGCCACGGCAAACGCTTTCAAGCCCAGCGAAGCGCCCATGGTCGCACCCGTCAGGGTCAGCGGCGCCACCAGCACGCCCGCGAACGCCGCCGTGGCCGACGACAGCGCATAGGAAAACGTGATGACCATGCCCGTGTTGATGCCCATCAAACCGGCCGCGTCGCGGTCGTTGGCCGTCGCCACGACGGCCTTGCCATAGATCGACTTGCGGTTGAATACTTCCACGGCCAGCATGATGGCCAGCGCGCCGACGATGACGGCCACCTGCATCTGCTGCACATTGGCGCCGAATACCTGGAACGGCGCGGCCGACAGCGGCGACGGGAACATCAGGTCATCCTTGCCCCAGATGTTTTCCGCCACGTTCTTGAAAATGATGGCCAGCGCGATGGTCGACATGATCCAGCCGAATTCGGACTTGATCTTGATGGCGGGCCGCACGCCTATCCATTCGACGAACACGCCCTGCAAGGCGCCGAAGACGATGACGATGGGGATCATCAGCAGGTAGCTCATGTACGGCCCGCCATGGATGGTGCCCACCAGGGAGAGGCCCACGAGCGCGCCCAGCATCAGGGATTCGCCCTGGCCGAAATTGAGGGTGCCGGAAGTGGCAAAGGTCAGCTGGTAACCGAAGGCGATGACGGCATAGATCATGCCCAGCGCGATGCCGCTGAAGACGAGCTGCAGGAAGATTTCCATGGTATTCCCCGGAAGACGAAAGATGAAAAAATGGCCAGTCCTGATTCCTCAAGGCTGGCCACTGCGCGGCGACTGTCCGCCAGGCTTATTTCGCGAGGACGACCTTGCCGTCCTTGACTTCGCCAAACACGGTCAGGTCGGCCGTGATCGCTTCATGGTTGGTCTTGCTGAACGGTTTGTTGTAGGTGGTGACGGCGCCTTCCACCTTTTCGTTCAGGTTTTCCAGCGCGGCGCGCACTTTCGGGCCGTCCGTGCCGCCCGCCTGCGTGATGGCCGCGGCCAGCAGGTAGATGGAATCGTAGCCTTGCGCGGCCGAGACGGCCGACGGCATGCGTCCGCCCGATGGCTTGTAGGCGGCCACGTAGGCGTCGATGAAGGCCTTGCGCTTCGGCGTGCTGGCGTCCTGGATGAAGGTTTGCGGCATGCGCGTGCCATTGCCGTTCTTGCCCGCGTTGTCGATGAAGTTACCCATGGCCAGGGTCCAGCTGCCGATCAGCGGCACTTTCCAGCCCAGTTTTTCCATGCCGTTGGCGATCTGCGCCAGTTCCGGGCCGATGCCGTAGGTCAGCACGACTTCCGCGCCCGCCTGCTTGGCTTTCAGCAACTGGGCCGTCATGTCGACGTCCTTGATGTTGTATTTTTCCACGACGACGGGCTTGATGCCCTTCTTGTCGAGCGCCTTTTCCAGATCTTCGCGGCCCAGCTGGCCATAGTTGGTGGAGTCGGCCAGGATCGCCACTTTCTTGAACTTGCGGTTTTCGATCGCCTCGTGCACGATCATGCCGGACTGGATGGTGTCATTGGCCGCATTGCGGAAGATGTAGTTTTCCGGCTGGTCGGCGAATTGCTTGGTGACGATGGAACCCGTCGCCACATTATTCATGACGGGAATCTTCGCTTCCTGGTAAAAGCGCTGCGAAGCGAGGGCCACGCCCGTGTTGATGTAGCCGACGGTGGCGGCGACCTTTTCCTTGTTGATCAGTTCTTGGGCGATCTGCACGCCGCGTTCGTTCTTCGCTTCGTCATCGCGCTCGATGAGCAGCAGGGAACGGCCCAGCACGCCGCCCTTAGCATTGATTTCAGCGACGGCCAGCTTGACGCCGTCGCGCATCGACACGCCCATCGGCGCGGAACCGCCCGTAAACGGTCCGGACACGCCGATCTTGATGGGGTCGGCTGCGACTGCCGCCTGCGAGAAACCCAAAACCAAACTTGCCACGAGCAATTTCTGTTTCAAATTCATTGTCATCTCCTCTGATACAACGTTTTTAATGCCACTTATTTTTATAGTCGTACGCTGGATAACCGCCCCATCGATAAATCATTGTAGGTGAGTAAACATGCACCAGCAACAACTACATATGACGCGTCGCAACATGCGGAAAAGCCGCAATTGCAGGCCTGTTGTCAGTCTTTTGTAAGGAAAATATGGCGCAAATTGACACAGGTGCGACACCATGACACACGATGCATATGTCTGATCTGCGTCAAAAGTATGGCGATGCAATGGTGATATGGTCATTGAACCAGGGTCAACCGGCCATGGCGGCAATCCCTTCCCTACCATGGAGACCCTATGCGCCAGCCCATGACAAGCATCTGCGCCTGCCTGCTGATCGCCGGCATGAGTAGCGCCTGCAAGAACTTCACGCCGGTCGACAAGTTCGCGGGACAGACGGTGGCGATAACGGAAGTATTCAAACCCATGCTGACCCACTCCATGAGCAGTTGCACCAATAATGTACGGCGCAACAGCATCATCACCGACCGCCCCTACGTTGCGCAGGAAACGGAACAGGACCTGCTCCGGCGCTGCAAGGACTATGCGGCGCAATTGGCGGGCACAGCCGAACTGAACGATGTATTGAAACGCTACGCGGAAGTACTTGCCGCGCTGGCCAACGACAAGCTGGCGAACTACAAGGAGGAGATCGGCGCCCTTGGCGGTTCGCTGGGCGCCTTGCAGCAGTCCGGCGGCATGGCGCCGGTGCTCGACGCCGACCAGCTGGACAAAGTCACGCGCCTGAGCGCGCTGATCAGCCAGATTGTCACGCAGCAAAGACAGCAGTCGGGAATCAACGAATTGCTGGCGCGCGAAGACGATATTTATATCATCAGCAATGCACTGAAAAAATATGCGCAGCAAAACTACCAGGCCAATCTGCACGACGAGAGCCTGACGCTGGCATCCCTGAATCGCTCGCTCGACAACGCTGCCGCCAGGGAACCCGTGACCAGCAACTATCTGAAGGCCAAGCTCTACCTTGACGGGCGGCAACTGCAGGAGCGTGGCAAGGTCATCGACGCCTATCTTGCCGCCATGACGGAATTGCAAAACAGTCTCAGCACCTTGCGCGCCAAGTCCATGCAAGACCCGGCATTAGAGCGTCAACTGGACACTTTTGCCAAGCAAGTCGATACCCTGCAAAAACAGGCCGCCAATTATTCACCATCCCCCTGGTAGGAGTCGGACATGGGCAACGTTATCGCACTCGATGAAAAACAAACCACGGAAATCGCCGACAAGCTGGCACAGGCCTCGAACCAGGTACTGGAGCTGCGCATCGCGCTGACCGACCGCACGCCGCCGACGCCGTCAGCCGTGCTGCATGATCTCAAGCAATATGAAAGCCACCTGGATCAGATGGTGTCCTTTTTCCGCGCCCACGGCATCTACCTGATCAACCAGAGTGCGCAGCAGGCATTGGCCAATGTGAACACGGCCATCGACCAAGGCAGGAAAACCGTGGCCGACATCGGGCACACGCACGCGGCCATCAAGGCAGCGGCCGGCCTGCTGGACCTGGCCGCCGCCCTGCTGTCGCGCAACCCGCTGGCCATTGCCGAGGCTGCAAATAGCCTGCGAACCTGACCTGGCGGACAATCACGGCTCTTCGGCCCTGTGCCCCATCGCATGCGTGGCCATTTTCAGGTACAGGTTTGCCTGTTCCTCGCTGTGCGCATAGCCCATGCGCCCTTCGGCCAGGGCGACGGATTTCTGCTGCAGCGCTTCCGGGTAATCCAGGTCGCAGGCGGCATCCAGCCAGTGACGTGCCTGTTCCTGATCAGTCTCCTGCAGCATGTTTGCCACGATGAACATGGCTGGCGCCACGCCGCGTTGCGCGGCCAGTTCCAGCCAGCGCAACGCGGCGGCGCTGTCCTGCGGCCCACCCATGCCGTTCTTGTGCATCAAGCCCAGGTAGTACGCGGCAGGACCGCCGCCCTGCCCCGCCGCGTGCTCGAACAGGGCGCGCGCCTGCGGCTGGGTCGCCTCGCCCGCGCGCATCAAGACCTTGGCCTGGGCCGTGAGGTCCGGCCCTGCCGATGCCAGCGGCGATACGGCCAGGGCGATGGCAAACACCCATGCCTTCATTTCGACAGGTCGAGCTGATACAGCGCAAAGCCCTTGCCGGCACCGTCATCAAGCTTCAACTGCGTGACGTTGTCGATGCCGGCCGCTTTCGCCAGCTCGATCACGTTCGGCGCGGAATGGAAGACCACGGGGCCTTTCGTGGCAACCCTGGCGAAGCGCCAGCTGCGCGCGGAACCGTTTTTCGCGCGCGTCAGGTGTTTCTGCTGCGTGACGTAGGCGATCAGCAGTTCGCGGTTGTTGTCGGGCGAGGCCACCACCGTCTTGCTGCCGTCGAGGCCAGGGAAATTGCCGCCGCCGCTGGCGCGGTAGTTATTTGTCGCGATGAGGAATTCCTGGCTGGCGTCCACCGGCTTGCCCTTGAACGTCAGGCCCTGGATGCGACGGCCCGGCGGCTGCGTGACGTCGATCTGGTAGCGCACGTCGGCGCTGGTGAGCGTGTCGAAGTTGTAGCTCGGATGGGCCGTGTTGACCAGTTCCTGCGGCTCCGCCTTGTGCGGATCGATGGTATTGAAGCGCCGCGCCGACTGCTCCAGCCAGGCCTTCAATTCGATGCCGTTCATCTTCACGCCGTACAGCGCGTTCGGATACAGATACAAATCGGCCGCGTTGTTCAGCGCCACATTGCCCGCCTTGACGTCCGTGTAGTCGGACACGCCCGCCGAGCCGCTCTTGAACGGGGACGACATCGACAGCACGGGCAGACTGGCATATTGCGGCAGGTTCGCCTTGACGTAGGCGGCCAGGTAGCCCGATTGCGCCTGGTTCACCACTTCGATGGCGCTGACGTCGCCCACATCGGCAAAATACGTCGACATGCGGAAGTCCGTGGCGCCGACCGGTGTCTGCACGTAGGCGATCGTCGCCGCGTGCTCCTCGGCCACCAGCGTGGCGATGGCTGCATCGGGCTGGACGTAACTCTTATCCGCGTTCTGGATGCCGCGCGCTTCCACCGTCGTGGCGCTCTTGTCGACCACCCACTGCTTGCCGTCGTGGCGCAGGCGCAAACCGATCACGCCCAGGTGCTTGCCCCACAAATTGGCCATCACGGTCGGCACGTCATTGACCAGCCCTTTGACCTTGTCGACGCCGGGCAAATTAAACTGCGGCACCGTGCTGGCGGCGTTCGGGAACAGCTGGTGCGAGTGGCCGATCAGCATGGCGTCCACGCCCGGCACTTGCGACAGGTAGTAATTGCCGTTTTCCATGGTCGGCGAGTACGGGCTGTCATCGAGCCCGCCGTGCGAAATGGCCACCACCAGCTCGGCGCCCCTGGCGCGCATCTCGGGGATGAATTTTTCCGCCGTCTCGCGCACGCCCTGCGTGTAGACGCGGCCTTCCAGCCAGCGCTTGTCCCAGGCCATGATGGTGGGCGGCGCAAAGCTGATGATGCCCACCTTCACGGTGGCGGTAATGGCCTTGCCATCGGGGCCGGTGGCCGTGATCTGCTTGTCGATGATGTGATATGGCGCAAACAGGGGCTGGCCCGTCTTGACGCTGTAGACGTTGGCCAGCACTTGCGGGAATGCGGGGCCGGCGCAGCGCGGCTTGCTGGCGTCGACGCTGTCGACGTCGAAGCGGTTGCCCGTCACCTGGCTCAAAAAGGCCAGGCCGTAGTTGAATTCGTGGTTGCCGATGCCGCCGCCGTCCACTTTCAGCAAATTCATGGCCTTGTAGATGGCCAGGGTCTGGTCGCAAGCCAGCGGTTTCACGAGGGCCTGGTAGTCGGCCAGGGCCGTGCCCTGGATGGTGTCGCCGTTGTCGAGCAAGAGATTGTTCGGGAACTGCGCGCGCGCCTGGGCGATCAAGGCCGCCGTGCGTTCCAGGCCGATCGAGGGTTCCGCCTGCAGCTTGTAGTAATCATAACTGAGCACATTCGCGTGCAAGTCGGTCGTCTCCAGCAGGGCCAGGGTGGCGCTGCTGCCGGCCGGCGCGGCCGATGGCGACCGGGCGGGTCCCGTGGCGGCGGGCGGCAAGGCGCCGCAGCCGGCCAGCAGCAGCGGTAACAGGGCGAGACGGGGAAGTTGAAGCATGATGTATTCCTGTGGAAAGACAATATCGCCAGCATCATACGCAGCACGGCAGCCCCTATCAAGGCAAAAATATTGTCGTAAATACAGCAAAATCGTCATTTTATTGCCCCGTGCGGCAGCAATTGCGCCGCGGCGGCAGCGGAAACGCGCCGCGCTCGCGTATAATTCAGGGTTTGATTTCACCATAGAAGACCAGAACATTATGGAAGCCGAACGCATCAATATCATCTCCGCCCTGCTCAACGACCTGACGGTCCGCGAAGCCGAACTTCGGAGGTATCTTTGACTTCACTGTCAAGTCGGAGAAACTAGAGCAAGTCAACGAAGAGCTGGAAGATCCGACCGTCTGGAACGATCCGAAGCGCGCCCAGGACCTCGGTAAAGAGAAGAAGGCGCTGGAAGCCATCGTCTTCACGCTCGCCAAGGCCGATGCCGACCTGCGCGACACCCGCGACCTGTTCGACATGGCCCGCGAAGAAGGCGACGACGAGACCCTGGAAGCGATCGAGCAGGACGTGCAGGAAATCCGCAAGGTCATCGAAAGCATGGAATTCCGCCGGATGTTCAACAATCCGATGGACCCGAACAACTGCTTCATCGACATCCAGGCCGGCGCCGGCGGTACGGAAGCCCAGGACTGGGCCTCGATGCTGCTGCGCCAGTACCTGCGCTATTGCGAACGCAAGGGCTTCAAGGTCGAAATCCTGGAGCAGTCCGACGGCGAGGTCGCCGGCATCAAGACGGCCACCCTGAAGGTCGAGGGCGATCACGCCTACGGCTTCCTGCGCACGGAAACGGGCGTGCACCGCCTGGTGCGCAAGTCGCCATTCGACTCGGCCAACGGCCGCCACACCTCGTTTACGTCGCTGTTCGTGTATCCGGAAGTCGACGATTCGATCGAGATCGACGTCAACCCGGCCGATATCCGCGTCGATACCTACCGCGCGTCGGGCGCCGGCGGTCAGCACATCAACAAGACCGACTCCGCCGTCCGCATGACCCACGCGCCGACCGGCATCGTGGTGCAGTGCCAGAACGACCGTTCGCAGCACCGCAACCGCGCCGAAGCGATGGAAATGCTGAAAGCGAAGCTGTACGAGCATGAACTGCGCAAGCGCATGAGCGAGCAGCAGAAGCTGGAAGACTCAAAGACGGACGTGGGCTGGGGTCACCAGATCCGCTCCTACGTGCTGGACCAGTCCCGCATCAAGGACTTGCGCACCGGTTTCGAGACGGGCAATACCAAGGGCGTGCTCGATGGCGACATCGACGACTTCATCTCCGCCTCGCTCAAGCAAGGCGTGTAAGGATGAACGCATCCGCTCCGGCGCAGCGCGCCTTCCTGTTCGACATGGATGGCACGATCGTCGACAACATGGCCTTCCACACGACGTCGTGGCTGGCGTTCTTTGAACGCCACGGCCATGCGCTGGACGCGGACGCCTTTTTCCGCGACACGGCGGGACGGCAGGGGCACGAAATCATCGCCAAGTACCTGGGCGCGGATGCCGACCACGCCACCCTGCTGGCGGAAAAGGAAGTCGTCTACCGCGAACTGTATGGCCCGCACCTGGCCACGGTGCCTGGCTTCGACCGGCTGATCGCCAGCGCGCGCCAGGCTGGCGTCGGGCTGGTGGTGGGCACGGCCGCGCCGGACGAGAACATCGCGTTCACGCTCGATGGCCTGGACCTGCGCCACCGCTTCGACGCCATCGTCGGCGCCGCCGACGTGGAACGGGGCAAGCCGCACCCGGACGTTTTCCTGAAAGGCGCGCTGCTGGCCGGCGCGCTGCCGCAAGACTGCATCGTCTTCGAAGACGCGCCCCTGGGCGTGGAAGCGGCGCGCCGCGCCGGCATGCGCGTCGTGGTGCTCACCACCACCCTGCCGGCCGAGGCGTTTGCCGCCTTCGACAACGTCATTGCCATCGTGCCGGATTTCTCCACACTCGACGTCGACGCACTGTTTGCCAGCGTGGCGCCAGCGCTGGCGCCACATCATCAATAATCACCAACGAAGAACACCATGACTACGGATATCCAAGAACAAGCCGCCGCCCCCGATGAAAACAAGATCATCGCCGAGCGCCGCGTCAAGCTGGCAGCACTGCGCGAACAAGGCGTCGCCTTCCCGAACGATTTCCGCCCCGAGCACAAGGCGGCCGACCTGCACGCGCAATACGGCGGCAAGACGCGCGAAGAGCTGGAAGCCGAACCTGTCACCGTGGTGCTGGCCGGCCGCATGATGCTCAAGCGCGAAGCCGGCAAGAAAGCCGCTTTCGCCACCCTGCAAGACGCCTCCGGCCCGAAGGCCGACGGCCGCATCCAGATCTACGCCACCTTGGACCTGACCGGCGAAGCGGCCATGGCCGCCCTGCACCACTATGACCTGGGCGATATCCTGGGCGTGACGGGCACCCTGTTCAAGACCAAGACGGACGAACTGACCATCAAGGTCACGGAACTGCGCCTGATCACCAAGTCGCTGCGCCCGCTGCCGGACAAATTCCACGGCCTGGCCGACCAGGAAACGAAGTACCGCCAGCGCTACGTCGACCTGATCATGAACGAAGAGACGCGCCGCACCTTCAAGGCGCGTACCGCCGCCATCTCGTCGATCCGCCGCTTCATGGAAAAGAACGAGTTCATGGAAGTGGAAACGCCGATGCTGCACACGATCCCGGGCGGCGCCGCGGCAAAACCGTTCATCACGCACCACAATGCGCTGGACATGCAGATGTTCCTGCGCATCGCGCCCGAGCTGTACCTGAAACGCCTGGTCGTGGGCGGCTTCGACCGCGTGTTCGAGATCAACCGCAACTTCCGCAACGAAGGCGTGTCGATCCGTCACAACCCTGAATTCACGATGATGGAATTCTACGCGGCCTACACCGACTACAAATGGCTGATGGACTTCACGGAAGCCGTCATCCGCCAGGCCGCCATCGACGCGCACGGTACCGCCACCCTGACCTACGGCGGCCGCGAACTGGATCTGGCAAAACCGTTCCACCGCCTGACCATCGTCGAAGCGATCAACAAGTATGCTCCAGGCTACACCGCCGAGCAGTTGAACGATGCCGAATTCATCAAGGAAGAGCTGAAAAAATTCGGCGTCAAGCCGTTCGCCACGGCCGGCCTGGGCGCGTTGCAACTGGCGCTGTTCGAAGAGACGGCTGAAGCGCAGCTGTGGGAACCGACCTACATCATCGACTACCCGGTCGAAGTGTCGCCACTGGCGCGCGCTTCCGACACGGTGGCCGGCATCACGGAACGCTTCGAGCTGTTCATGGTAGGCCGCGAAATCGCCAACGGCTTCTCCGAGTTGAACGACGCGGAAGACCAGTCGGCCCGCTTCCTGGCGCAAGTCGCCGCCAAGGACGCCGGCGATGAAGAGGCGATGTTCTACGACGCCGACTACATCCGCGCGCTGGAATACGGCATGCCGCCAGCCGGCGGCTGCGGCATCGGCATCGACCGCCTGATGATGATCATCACGGATTCGCCGAACATCCGCGACGTCCTCCTGTTCCCGCATCTGCGCCGCGAAGAGTAATCACGGACGCAAGCCGATAAAAAGCCGCCTGGTCTCGCGATCAGGCGGCTTTTTTACTTCTACGGCCGGCCGTCAGGCGTCCAGGGTCACGCGCTGGTGGCTGCGGCTGGCCTGCTGCGCCGCCAATGCGGTGGCGAGCGCGCGCATGCCGTCGTCGCCGGTGGCGGCAGGCTGTCCTTCGCCGCGCATGGCGCGCTGGAAGGCGCGCACCGAGCGCACGTACAGGTTTTCATGCTCGACGGGGATGTCGACCTTGCCGCCGTCGCGCGTCAGGGTAATGCTGCCGACAGGGCGCTGCGTCATCACGCCGGTGGCGAAGATGGTGCCCTTGGTGCCGATGATTTCCACGCCGGACAGCGAATGCGGCGCATTGAACGCATCGTGCACCTGCACCAGGGTGCCGTTGTCGAACTCGATGACGGCCATCAGGCCCTCTTCCAGCCCGGCCACCGTCATGCCGCCGCTGGTGGCGCAGGCAGTGACGTGGCGCGGCTCCGCATCCAGCAGGAAGCGCAGGGTGTCGACGTCGTGCACGAACATGTCGAGCGTGACGCCGCCCGACTCCGGCGCATCCAGGCGCCAGCCGCGCAGGTGCTGCGGCAGGTTGTTCGCGTGCAGTACGCGGCAATACAGGGGCTGGCCGATCTCGCCGGCGCGTATCAGCTCGCGCACCTTGCCGTGGCTGGCGGCGTTGCGCAGGTGGTGGTTAATCCCCAGCACCACGCCCGCTTCGGCGCAGCCGTCGACCATGCGGCGGGCGTCGTCCAGGTTCAGCGCCAGCGGTTTTTCACATAGCACGTGCTTGCCGGCGCGCGCCGCCTGCAAGGTCTGCGCCATATGCCATTCGTTGGTGGTGCTGATGTACACGGCGTCCGCGCCCGGATGCGCCAGCGCCGCTTCGAGGTCCGTATAGCTGGCGGCGATGCCGAACTGCGCGGCAAAAGCGGCGCCGCGCGCGGCGTCCTTGCTGACCACGGCCAGCACTTCCGCGTCGCCCTGCTGGCGGATCGCGTCGACCATCCATTCGCGCGCCACGGTGCTGGCGCCGGCCAGTATCCATCCGATTTTCTTCATTCGATTCTCCCGTTAAAAAGTGTGGCGCAGGCCGAGGTTCCAGGCCTGGTTGCCGGTGCCGTTGTCGGTGGCGTTGCCCACCACGTAGGCGGCGCCGTTGCGGTTGTCGATATGCGCGTAAGCCGCGTACAAGGTGCTGCGCTTCGACAGCGCATAGGTGTAGCCGATGCCGACCTGGGAAGCGTCGCCGTTGGCGGCGCGCCGGTCGTCGCGCCGCACGTACGAGAACAGGACGCGGTGCGGGCCAAAAGGCACGGTGGCGCCCAGCATCAGGTCCGCGCTGTCGACCGTGGTGGCCGCACCCGCAGTGCTCCTGCTGACGGCGACGGCGCCATGCGCCTTGACCACGCCGAAGTCCCAGGTGGCGCCCAGCACCGTGTTGCGCGCCCTGCCCGCCACCAGCGCGCTTGACAGGGTGTTGGCGTCCTGGTGCGCCAGGCGCACATACAGCGGCCCGCTGGCATAAGTGGCCGCCGCGCCCGTGTAGCGCCTGGCCGATGCATCACCGGGCACTTCGCCGAAACCGTACGCCAGTTCGCCGGAAAGGCCGCCGTGCACGGGCGAGCTGTAGGTGATGCTGTTGTCGACACGGCTGATGTAGCCGGCCGTGAAGACGTTGCTCATCCTGCCCGCAAAACCCAGGTAGAACGGGTCCAGCGCCCCCAGGCTGCTGTCGATGAACGTGTACTGGCGGCCCAACCGCAAGGTGCCCGCCGCGCCGGCGAGGCCGACGAAGGCCTGGCGCCCGAACAGCAGGCCGCCCTGGGCCGAAGCGCCCGTGTCGGCCAGGATGCCCGCATCCATCGTAAACAGCGCCGTCATGCCGCCGCCCAGGTCTTCGCTGCCCTTGAAACCGAGCCGCGAACCGTTGGCGATGCCGCTCGTCAGCTTGAGCACCCTGCCGCCGGCGCCGCCGCTCTCGGACACCACGCCCAGGTCCATGATGCCGTACATGGCCACGTTCGACTGCGCGCAACACAAGCCGCTGCCGGCGCCGATGATCATTGCCCCTACTACCTTCTTCTTCATGTCTTGCCCTGTCTATCTTCTTGTGAAAACTGTCCCTGGCTCACCAGGTGGCGCGGACGCTCGCCGCGCAAACCGGCCAGCAGGTTGTCCACGGCCTGCTGCGCCATGGCGTAGCGCGTTTCGTGCGTGGCCGAGCCGATGTGCGGCAGCGCCACCACATTGGCCATGCCGGGCAGCGGATTGTCCGGCGCCAGCGGTTCGCGCTCGAACACGTCGAGACCGGCGCCGTGGATGGTGCCCTGCTGCAGCGCCTCGATCAGCGCCGCCTCGTCGACGATGCGCCCGCGCGAACCATTGATGAAGATGGCGCCGGGGCGCATCAGCGCGAACTCGCGCCGGCCCATCATGCGTTCCGTCTGCGCCGTCAGCGGCAGCACCACGCAGACGAAATCGGAGCCGGCCAGCAAGTCGTCGAGCGCCACCTGGCGCGCGCCCAGCGCCGCCTCCACCTCAGGCACGGCTTCGCCGTTCACGTACAGCACCTGCATGCCGAAACCCAGCGCGGCGCGGCGGGCGACGGCGCGGCCGATGCGGCCCATGCCCAGCATGCCGATGGTCTTGCCGTGCACGTTGACGCCGTACTGGCTTTCGCCCACGCTGCGCGTCCAGCGTCCCGCCTTGACGAATTCGGCCAGTTCGACGACGCGCCGCGCGCTGGCGAGGATCAGCGCGAAGATCGTGTCGGCCGTCGTTTCCGTCAGCACGTCCGGCGTATTGGCCAGCAAGATGTCCCGTTCCCGCAAATAATCGACGTCGAACTGGTCGACGCCCACCGAAATGGTGGAAATGATGCGCAGCTCTTCCGCCGGGTCCAGCAGTTCGCGGTCCAGGCGCACGCTGGCGCCCAGCAAGCCGTGCGCGCCGCGGATGGCGGCGGCGAAGGCGGCGCGGTTGCCCGCATCGATCGCCTCGAAATACGTCACCTCGCATTCGGCGCGCAGGCGCGCCAGCAGCGGCTCGGCCAGTTTTTTGTACACAACCACATGTTTTTTCACGAGTATTTCCCCTGTACGGTTCAAGATGGGACCAGCGCGTCGAGCTGGGCGCGGGTCGGCAAGCCTTCCATGTCGCCGGCCACCTGGATGGCGAAGGCGCCGACCCGGTTGCCGCGCCCCACCGCCTGCGCCAGCGGCAAGCCTTCCAGCAAGGCGCTGACCAGGCCGGCCGCGAAGCCGTCGCCGGCGCCCACCGTGTCGACCACGTTGGCCACGCGCTCGCCCGGCACCATGCCGCTGTCGCCCTCGGCCGTCCGGTAATAGGCGCCGTCGGCGCCCAGCTTGACGACCACCAGCCGCGCGCCGCGCCGCAGGTAAAAGCCGGCGACGTCGTGCGGCAGGTCGTGGCCGGTGAGGATTTTTCCCTCCCCCAGGCCGGGCAGCACCCAGTCCGCCTTGGCGGCGAGGCGGTTGATCTGTTCGACCATGACGGCTTGCGACGGCCACAGCGAGGGCCGCAGATTCGGGTCGAACGACACGCTCCGGCCGTTGGCGCGCATGAAATCGAGCGCCTGGCCGGCGAACGCCAGGCTGGTCTCGGACAGCGCCGCGGCCACGCCCGTGGCGTGCAGGTGGCGCGCGGACAGGAAATAAGCGGGGTCGAAGTGCTCGGGCGCCAGCCGGCTGGCGGCGGACCCCTTGCGGAAGTATTCGACCAGCGGATCGGCGCCATTCTCGGCCTTTTCCTTGAGCAGGAAGGCGCTGGACTGGCCGGCGACGGTGACGACCCGGCTGCAATCGACACCCTCGGCCTGCACGCTGGCGCGGATGAAGCGGCCGAAGGAATCGTCGCCCACCCGGCTCAGCCAGCCGACCCGCAAGCCCAGGCGCGCCAGGCCGATGGCGACATTCGTCTCGGCGCCGGCCAGGCGGCGCGTGAAATGCGCCACGGCCGCCAGGTCGCCCGTTTGCTCGGCAACGAACATCGCCATCGCCTCGCCATAGGTGACAACGTCGAGGGCGTGCGCCCCTCGATTCGATTCCTGCGCCATCATGCGGCCTCCAGCATCTGAATGTAGCGGCCCGTTTCGGCCACCAGGTCGGCGCCCTCGAGCGGGAATTCGATGGCCCGCGGCACGCCCGGCGCAAAATGCGCGAAGACGGCGCGCCAGGCCGGATCGGCGTCGGAAACGGCGCAGGCGGACAGCCTTCCGCCGTCGTCAAGGACAGCCTTGCAATGCACATAGCGCACGTACGGCGCCAGCAGGCGCGCCGCCTGCTGCGCATCCTCGCCCACCCAGCGCCAGTTGCCGATGTCGAAGGTCAGCCCCACCGGCAGCCCCGCTTCGTCCGCCGCCGCCAGGAAGCGCGCCATCGGCGCCAGCTTGCCGCCGTGGGCCGTCTGGTCGTTTTCCACCAGCAGCGCCACGGGCGCCGCCGCCAGTTGGGCGTGCAAGGCCGCCAGCTCCGGCGTGGCCGGGTAATGACCGAGCGACACCTTCAGGTAGCGCGCGCCCAGCCGCGCCGCCTCGTCCAGCATCTGCTGCAGCAGCGCGTGCTGCGGCAATCCGTCCGCGCCCCACAATTCGATGGGCGTGGAATACACGCAGTACAGGCCGCGCGCGGCCACCGCCGCGCCCATGCGCGCCAGGTCCGGCAAGTCGGAAGTAAACAGTTCGCGGCGGATCTCGATGCCGGCGCCGCCCGCATCGGCCACCACGTCGATGAACTGGCTTTGCCCCAGCTGCCTTACCCTGCTTGCGCCGTAGGCCGACGCCGCCACCAGGACGGGGCTCACTTGATCGCTCCCGCGCCGACGAACTGGCGCGCTTCGGGCGTTTGCGGATTGCTGAAAAAGGCTTCCGACGGCCCGCTCTCCCACACCAATCCCTGGTGCATGAAGACGGTGACGTCGGCCATGCGCCGCGCGAACTCCATCTCGTGCGTCACCAGCAGCATCGTCATGCCCGCCTGCGCCAGCTCTTCCATCACCTTCAGCAC
Organism: Janthinobacterium sp. SUN176; assembly: GCF_030587335.1. Taxonomy (NCBI): domain Bacteria; kingdom Pseudomonadati; phylum Pseudomonadota; class Betaproteobacteria; order Burkholderiales; family Oxalobacteraceae; genus Janthinobacterium; species Janthinobacterium sp. SUN176. Next base: position 2,063,333 of record NZ_JAPWIA010000001.1, read on the forward strand.
TTCCTGCGTCAGTTCCGGATCGAGCGCCGACGTCACTTCGTCGAACAGCATCACCTGCGGCTCCATCGCCAGCGAGCGGGCGATCGCCACGCGCTGCTGCTGGCCGCCCGACAGCTGCTCGGGATAGGCCTCGCGCTTGTGGTCCAGGCCCACCTGCTTGAGCACGCGCAGCGCCGTGGCGCGGCCCTGGGCGTCGGGCACCTTCTTGACGATGCGCGGCGCCAGCATGACGTTTTCTTCCACGGTCAGGTGGGGGAACAGGTTGTAGCTCTGGAAGACCATGCCGACATCCTTGCGCAAGTCGAGCAGATGTTCCTGGCGCGCCGTCAGCGTGTGGCCGGCCACGACGATGCTGCCGCTGTCGATGGTTTCCAGGCCATTGATACAGCGCAACATGGTGCTCTTGCCGGAGCCGCTGCGGCCGATCACGGCGATCACCTGGCCCCGCTCGACGGCGAACGACACGCCCTTGAGCACGTGGTTGGCGCCGAAGCTCTTGCTGATATGGTCGATTTCAACGATGGGCATGGAATTTCCTTTCCAGTGAATGGCTGTAGCGCGACAGCGGATAGCACAGCGCGAAGTAGATCAGGGCGACGATGGGGAAGACGATGAAAGGCAGGAAGGTCGCATTGCTGACCAGTTGCCCTGCCCGCGTCAGTTCCACCACGCCGATGATCGAGGTGATCGAGGTGTTCTTGATGATCTGCACCATGAAGCCCACCGTCGGCGGCAGCGAATGGCGCAGCGCCTGCGGCAGGATGACGTAGCGCAGCTGCTGGTAGCGGTTCAGCGCCAGCGCGGCGGACGCCTCCCACTGCTGCCGCTGCACGCCTTCGATGCAGCCGCGCCAGATCTCGCCCAGGTAGGCGCTGGCAAAGATCGTCATCGCCGCGCCGGCCGCGATGACCGGCGACAGCTTGTAGCCGAACAGAGCCAGCCCGTAATAGGTCAAAAACAGCACGGTCAGCACGGGCGTGCCCTGGATCAGCTGGATGTACAGGGCGCTGATGCAGCGCAGGAATCGGCTGCGCGCCGTGCGCAGCAGCGCCACCGCGAAGCCGGCGATGCCGCCCGTGATAAAGACGATCAGCGACAGGCCGATGGTCCAGCGCGTGGCCTCGAGCAGGAATTGCAGGTTATCCCAGGAAAAGTCACTGATCATGTCATGCTCCCATGCGCACCGCGCCCAGACGGCGGCGGCGTTTGAAGACGATCTGGCCCAGCACCCAGAAGCCGAAGCGGAACAGCAGGGCCAGCAGGATGTACAGCACCATCACGACGATGTAGATCTCGAAGCTGCGGAAGGTTTCCGCGTCGAGCAGGTGGGCGGCGGCGGTCAGCTCTTCGGCGGAAATGGCCGACACGACGCTCGAGGCGAGCATCATCAGCGTGAACTGGCTGGCCAGCGCCGGATACACTTTTTCCAGCGCCGGCAGCAGCACCACGTGGCGCATCACCTGCCAGCGCGTCATGCCCAGCGCCTGCGCCGCTTCCAGCTGCGACGGATGCACGGCGCCGATGCCGGCGCGCACGATTTCCGCCGCGTAGGCGCCCAGGTTGACCGTCATGGCGACCAGGGCGGCGCCGTTGGCGTCGAGCTGCAGGCCCAGCGACGGCAAGCCGAAGTAGATGATGAACAGCTGCACCAGGAACGGCGTGCTGCGAATCACCTCTACATAGGCGCGCACCGCCGCGCGGGCATAGGCGGGACCGTTCTTCAGGATGACGGCGGCGCACACGCCCACCGCCAGCCCCAGCACCATGGACAGGGCGCTCAGGCGTATCGTCAGCGCCGCGCCCCACAGCAGGCGGTCCAGCGATTGCATGACGAGTTCGAAATGAAATTCATACGGCATACTCAACTCCTTGTCTACGTGCGCATCCCCGGCCGCGCCACCGTGGCGGCGCGCCGTGCGGACGAACACTCTCCCTGTGCGGGTCGCGGTATCAGAAGGTCGGCAGCGCCGGCAGCGGCGCGCCGCTCCACTTGCGCGCGATGGCGTCGAGTTCGCCATTCAGCTTGACGTAGTAGATGAAGTTGTTGAGCCACTGGTGCAGCTCGAAGTCGCCGCGGCGCACGGCCATCGAATTGGGCTGCAGTGAGTAGGCGAAGCGGACCTCGATCTTGCCCGCGCCGCGCGTCTTGATGATGTCGAGCGCCATCGTGCTGGGGATCGAGACGGCGTCGACCTGCTTGCTGAGCAAGGCCTGGGTGACGGTGGCGTCATCCTCGAAACGCACGATGCTGGTGCCGGCCGGCGCCATGCGGCTCAGCGCCGTGTCATTCGTGGTGCCGCGCGTCACGCCCACCTTCTTGCCCTTCAAGTCGGCCAGGGCCTTGAGCTTGCCGCCGACCGGCGCGACGATGGCCAGTTCGAACGCGCTGTAGGGCATGGTGAACATCAGGGTCTTGGCCCGTTCCGGCGTGGGTGCCAAAGTTGCCACGAGGAAGTCGACCTTGCCCGATTCCAGCGACGGCACGCGCGACGGCGCCGTCAGGGGCACCACTTCCACGGGCAGGTTCAGGTATTTGCCGATCAGGTTGGCGACGTCGACGTCATAGCCGACGGGCGCGCCCTTGGCGTCGATGCTGCCAAACGGCGGCGTGCCGCTGACCACGCCGATGGTCAGCTTGCCTTTCTTGATCAGGTCGCCAAGCGTCTGGGCGCCGGCGTCGGCCGCCGCGCCGAGGGCGCACGTGGCTGCCAGTGCGCAAGCCAGTATTTTCGAATAGAACAGTGTGGTCATCTTCATGTTTCCGTCTCCTGTGATCCCGGTACCGGCCTCGTCGAGGCGCTTCCGGGAATATTGTCAAATGGACGATTCAGATCGTCTCTTGCCGTGTCGTACCAACCTCCTGCCATTGCCCTGCCTGACTATCCACGCCCCTTTCCAGTGTGAATACAATTCATGAAACCGGTTCCATTACCTTTCCAAAAAAAAAGGGCGTACGCCCTCTTCCGTCAATCGCCGTCCTTGCGCACTTCCCCGCTCCGGGTGGAATTGCGCACAATCAACTTGCCTGGCAACAGCACCTCGCGCGGCGGGCACTGATCGCCCTGCAGGCGAGACAGCATGCACGTCATCGCCGAAAAGCCGATCTCGTACGTCTGCTGCTCGATCGTGCTCAGGCCCGCCAGCGGCGACCACGGCAATTCGTCAAAGCCCAGCAAGCCCACGTCCTGCGGCATGCGCAAGGCCAGGCGCTGCAGCATCAGCGCCAGTTCCAGCGCCACCATGCCGTTCGACGCCAGCAGCGCCACGCGGCGGCCGCGCCACTGCGCCAGGCATAGACGCACCTGCGCGTCGATGGAGGGCCGGTCGTCCAGGTCCACCGCCAGCACTTCGCCCACGCAACCGGGATGCTCGGCCATCACGGCCTGGAAACCCTCGGCGCGCATCAGGCGCGAACTGACGCCCGTCAAGGGCGGCGCGACGAAGGCGATGGCGTCGAAACCCTGTTCGATCAGATGCGCGGTGGCCAGCCGGCCCGCCTGCACATTGTCCAGGCCCACCAGGTCGAAATCGCTACCCTCGATGCGGCGGTCGACCAGCACGATGGGCATGCCCGCCTGCTGCAAGTCGGACGACTCGATGTTGCGCCCCTGCGTGTTGACGATCAGCCCTTCCACGCTGTACGAGCGCAGCGCGGCAAGCGACTGGCGTTCGCGCTGTTCGTCATTGCCTGTATTACACAAGATCAAGGTATAGCCATGTTGCTGGCAAGCCGCTTCCACGCCTTGCAGCACGGCCACCGTGTAGGGGTTCAGCATGTCGGCCACGACCATGCCGATCAGGCGCGTGCGGCCGCGCTTGAGGCCGCGCGCCATCTGGTTCGGCTGGTAGCCGAGGCGCGCGATGGTGCTGGTGATCTGCTGGCGGATGTTTTCGGACAGGGCGTCCAGTTCGCCGCCGAGAAAGCGCGACACGCTCGTCTTCGACACGCCCGCCTCGCGCGCCACCTGCGCGATGGTCACGGGCCGTGCCGGCTCGCCGGAGACTGTCTTTTTATTGCCGCGTACTGAATCCAAGGTTGCTCTCCACTACCTGTTGATATGCATATTTTTATTTTGGAACCGGTTCCAAAGATAGCACCCACGAATCGATGACGCAAGCGATTTGATTGCCTGTGGCGGCGAAGGAACACGATGGGGGCATGGCTGGGAACGCGGATGAAAAGGCGCCGCCCTCCCCTTGCACACGCAGGGGGCGGGCGACGCTGCTTGAAAAACGAGTTACTGGACCACGGTATAGCAAGGCACGTACGCCGTGCCCGCCAATTTCATGCGGTGCTGCGCAACAAACGAGGCCAGCAGCGCATCCATGGGGCCGGCGATGGATTTGTCGCCGTGGATTTCGAAGTTGCCGTGCTTTTCGATCGAGCGGATGCCGTCGTCCTTGACGTTGCCCGCCACCACGCCCGAAAACGCGCGGCGCAGCTGGGCCGCCAGCAAGTGCGTGGGCTGGTTCTTGTGCAGGCTCAGGTTGCGCATGTTTTCATGCGTGGGCTGGAACGGCTTCTGGAATTCGTGGTCGATCTTCAGCAGCCAATTGAAGTAATATGCGTCGCTGTGCGCTTTGCGGAATTCGCGCACCTGGCGGATGCCCTCGAGCATTTCGCGCGCCACCAGTTCCGGGTCGTCGATGATGATCTTGTAGCGCTGCTGCGCTTCCGGGCCCAGGGTATCGCTGATGAACTGGTTGATCTGCACGAAATACTCGCGCGACGTTTCCGGTCCCGTGAAGATCAGCGGGAACGGAATCTCGGCATTGTCTGGGTGCAACAAAATGCCGAGGATGTACAGAATCTCTTCGGCCGTGCCGGCGCCGCCCGGGAACACGACGATGCCGTGGCCCGCGCGCACGAACGCTTCCAGGCGTTTTTCGATGTCCGGCATGATGACGAGGTCATTGACGATGGGGTTCGGCGACTCGGCCGCGATGATGCCCGGCTCGGTGATGCCGAGATACCGTCCATTGTGCAGGCGCTGCTTGGCGTGGCCGATGGTGGCGCCCTTCATGGGGCCCTTCATGGCGCCGGGGCCGCAACCGGTGCAGATGTCGAGGCCGCGCAAGCCCAGCTGGTAGCCCACTTCCTTCGAATAATTGTATTCGGCGCGGTTGATCGAGTGGCCGCCCCAGCACACGACCAGGTTCGGGTTGAGCTGGGTTTGCAGCACGTTGGCGTTGCGCAGGATGTGGAAGACGGCGTCCGTCACGCCTTCCGTGCTCTGCAAGTCGAATTTCGGGTTGCCCGTCACTTCATCGCTGACGAAGATGATGTCGCGCAGCACGGCAAACAGGTGCTCGTGGATGCCCTTGATCATCTTGCCGTCGACAAAGGCGATGGCCGGCGCGCCCTTGATGTCGAGCTTGATGCCGCGCTCGCGCTGGATGATGGAGATTTCAAACGACTGGTAGCGCTCCAGCAGGGCGCGGCCATCGTCGATGGTGCTGCCGCAATTCAGGACCGCCAGCGCGCAGCGGCGGAAAGTGTTGTACAGGCCGCCCTGGCTGGTGTCGAGCAGTTTGTTGACTTCAGTCTTGGAGAGCACGTCCAGGCGGCCTTCCGGTGAAACCAGAGTATCGATAACGTCGTGTTCCATAATGCGAAAAATCCCTTTAAAAATCGATGCTCGAAGGTCTTGCAGCCTCAATATACGACAAGTCAGGCAAGTTGTGCTGTGCCGCCGCAAAATCGCCGGGGCCGCCCTTGCCTGCAAACCGGTTTGACCAATATGAAACAGTCATTCTTGCTAATGCGAATCGAAATCTTCGCTCAGCGCAATTTGTAGATTAGAATGCCAGCCTATTGGAATTCCCGTGCGTGAGGTTCTTCATGAGAGTCCCCGCCGCCCGCAGGCTTCCATAAGTTCGTTGTATCGATTGACTATAATAATTTTTCAGGAGGAACCGCATGAGCGGTGCGACTACGCCCAACAAGGAAGCCGTTATTCCCGAGTTCAAGCAGATTATGGGCCATCCAAGCCCATTGTGGATGTTGTTCATGACTGAATTCTGGGAACGCTTCGCGTTCTACGGAGTTCGCTGGGCGCTGGTACTGTACATCGTGGCCCAGTTCCACGGCGGCGACGGTTCGGGACAGGCAGCGGCCAACCTTACCTACGGTTCCTTCCTCGCGCTGGTGTACGCCGGCGCCCTGTTCGGCGGTTACATCGCCGACCGGGTCATCGGTTACCAGCGCTCCATCCTGCTGGGCGCCGTCTTCATGGCTGCCGGCCTGTTCTGCATCTCGGTACCGAACCAAGACATCTTCAACCTGGGCCTGGCCACCATGATCGTCGGTAACGGCATGTTCAAGCCGAACATCTCGACCATGGTCGGCAAGCTGTACACGACGGCCGATCCGCGCCGCGACAGCGGTTTCACGATCTTCTACATGGGTATCAACATGGGCGCCATGGTCGCCCCTGTCTTTACGCAATGGCTGGCCGGGTCGATCTTCGGCACCAGCGACATGCCTGCGTACAAGATGGTCTTCATGGCGTCCGGTTTCGGCATGCTGATCAGCCTGGTATGGTTCGCCATCGGCCGCCGCGCCCTGAAGGGCATCGGCGCACCGGAAGCCGGTGCCGGCAGCCCGATGCGCGTCGTCTGGGTGGCCGTCGGCTCCCTGTGCGTGATCCCGCTGATGTACTTCCTGTTGACCGTCGGCGCTGAAAAGCTGCAAATCGTCCTGACCGTGCTGTTCGTCGGCCTGGCCGTGATGCTGATGATCGAAGGCATACGCAACGGTAAAGTGGCGCGCGACCGCGTCATCGCCATGCTGCTGATCTTCGTCTTCAACATCCTGTTCTGGATGTTCTTCGAACAGGCAGGCAGCTCGTTTACCTTCCTGGCCGACAAGATCGTCAACCGCGACCTGGGCTTCGCCATCTTCCCGACCGCCTACTTCCAGACCGTCAATTCGGTCGCCATCATCGTCTTTGCGCCGATCATCGCCGCCGTCTGGGTCTTCCTGGCGCGCCACAACGTCAATCCATCGATCCCGCGCAAATTCGGCCTGGGCTTGCTGGGCAATGCGCTGGCCTTCGGCCTGCTGATCTTCGCACTGTCGAGCCTGGTTGGCGCCGACAACAAGATCCCGTTCTGGACCCTGGCGACCGTGTACATGCTGCAATCGATCGGCGAGCTGTGCCTGTCGCCTATCGGCCTGTCGATGGTCACCAAGCTGGCGCCAGTACGCCTGGTCGGCCTGGGCATGGGCGGCTGGTTCCTGTCGACCGGTATCGGCAACAATCTGTCCGGCATCTTCGCCAGCCACGTCAGCGGCGAAAGCGGCATGTCGGTGCAGTCGGCCCTGTCCGGCTACACCTTCGGCTTCTGGTCCCTGCTGGGCGCCGGCGTGATCCTGTTCCTGATCGCACCGCTGATCAACAAACTGATGCACGGCGTGAAGTAAGCGTCTTGTTGTAGATCAAAACGGCGGCCTGCGGGCCGCCGTTTTTCATTCGGCAGCCGTTTCCCCCGTGCCGGACGGTACAATACCGCCAGGGCCAGCGGCCATCCACCCACATTACTGAAAAATTCCATGTCCAGCATCTCCACCACCACGCCCCTCTCCGACGACGAATACGCCGAACTCGACACCCTGCTGGCCGCGCCCGCCCTGGCCGGCCGTGCCATGGATGTGTCGATGCTGGAAGGTTTTCTCACGGCCGTCGCCCTGAGCCCGAAACAGATCGCGCCGGAACAATGGCTGCCCTGGGTCTGGGACAAGGCGGCCGGCAACGCCTTGCCGGCACAGGACGAGGCCAGCGAACGGGCGGCCAGCCTGGCGCAACGCCACCACGCCTACATGGTCGAATGGCTGGCGAAGGACCCGGACAGCTTCGAGCCCATCTACGTCTGCGGCCCCGAATGGAGCGTGCCCGCCTGGTGCGCCGGTTTTGTCCTTGGCACGAGCCTGGACAAGCCCCAGTGGGCGGCCCTGGCCGTCAGCCACCCTGAGTACCTGGCGCCGTTCCAGTACCTGGCCACGGCCGGCGAGCTCGATGACGATGCGGCCGAAACGGCCATGGATGGCGTGATTCCGTCCGTGATCGCCATCAACGCGGCCTGGGCGCGCCAGCGCCACCTGAAAAGCCAGGCCCAAAGCCAGCCCGGCGCCACCGTGTTGCGCGAAGTGCCGAAGACGGGCCGCAACGACCCGTGCCACTGCGGCAGCGGCAAGAAATACAAAAAATGCTGCGCCGACGCCGATAGCGCGGCCACCTAAGGCGATTCCTCCTTGCGCCAGCTGCTGACGGCCATCCTGCGCTTCCTGCTGCGCCACGCGCTGCAGTTCGTCCTGTTCATCGTCATCCTGCTGGCCGGACGCCTGCTGCTGGCCGAATGGCGCGCCTACAGCGCCGGCAGCGAGGCCGTGGCCGTGCTCAAGCTGGCCGCCGACGGCGCCGACAGCCATGGCGCCGGCCTGGCCGCTGCCGCCACGGCGCGGGTCGACGCCCTGCAAACGGCCTCGCACACGGCCATCGCCGCGCGCCTGGCGCAAGTGCAGGCGCAATTGACGGCCTTGCGCGCGCGGCAGCAAGCGTCGCTATTCACTATTCCCCTGCCCGACGCGAACACCCTGGCCCGGCACGCGCAGGAGGAAGCGGCGCGCCGCGTGGAGATCGAAGTGCTGGCGCAGGAAGCCCGCTATCTGACCGCCCTGCAGGCGGCGATCAGCGGCGAAGATGCGCGGCACACGCTGGCGCGCCTGCACGCGGAACACGTGGGCGCATATGCTGCACTGCAAAATAATCTGCAGCAGCGCCGGCAGCTGGAAGCACAGCACCCGCTGGCGGCGCGCCTGCCCGGCAGCGACGCCTACGCACAGCTGTCGCAGCTGGAAGCGCAAGGTCAGCGTTTGCGCGAGATCAACCTGCAAGCGTATCAGGCCTGGGCGGCGCAGCGCGCCCGCACCGGCAACGCTGCCCGCCCGGCGCCATTTGCCATCGACAAGCAAGCCTTGAGCGGCGCCCTGGCGCCCGTGCAAAAGGCCATCGCGGCCGGTGAAGGACAACTGGCGCGCAACTGGATAGCCCGCTGGCGCGCGCCCGTGATGGACGTGGCGCCCACGGCCGCCCTGCTGGTGCTGTCGGCCATCCTGCTACCCGCCGCCATCAAGGCCTTCTTTTACTTCGTGCTGGCGCCCGTCGCTTCCCGTTTGCCGCCGCTGTCGATCGCGCGCGAACTGCAAGTCGCGGGCAGTTCACTGCCACTGCCGCCGCATGGAGAGTCGCGCATCTCCGCCGTCTCGCAGGGCTTGCTGCTGCAGCCCCGCCAGCAGATGCTGATCCATCCCGAATACCTGCAATCGTCGCCCGTCAGCACGCACAAGCGCACGCAATGGCTGCTGGACTGGCGCTTCCCGTTCACCAGCCTGGCCGCCGGCATGGTGGCGCTGACCCGCTTGCACAGCGACGAGGAAGCGTGCGTGACGATATCCGCCAGCGACGACCCGCTGCTGGAAGTGGCCGTCGTCCACCTGCCGGCCGGCAGCGCATTGGTCTTCCAGCCACGGGGACTCGTGGGCCTGGTCTGCGACTCGAATCAGCCGCTGGCGATATCGAGCCACTGGCGCCTGGGCAGCCTGCATGCCTGGCTCACCCTGCAGCTGCGCTTCATCGTCCTTCGCGGCCCCGTCACCCTGCTCGTGCGCGGCTGCCGCGGCGTGCGCCTGGAGCGGGCCGGCCAGGGGCGCTCCATCAGCCAGTCCGCCACCCTGGGTTTCACCACCGACGTGCTGTACTCGACCCTGCGCAGCGAAACCTTCGTCCCGTATCTGCGCGGCCAGCAAGCCTTGCTCAACGACCGCTTCGACGGCGACAACGGCGTCTACCTGTACGAAGAAACCCCGCGCCACGGCAAGCAGCCGGGCAAGGCGGGCAGCTGGTTCGAGGGTTTCACGGACGCCATATTGAAAGTGTTCGGCATCTAGCCGAGGAAAGCAAAATGAACGACTTCCTGTTTGCCGATTTTCTCGAGGACCAGGCCACGTATGCGGCGCTGCAAGCGTACTGGCAGGCGCGCCTGGCCTTCCTCGACGGCCAATGCACGCCGTATCTGCGCACCGCGTTCGCCAATGGCCAGCCGTTTTATGACGGCAATCCCATCGTCAACATGGCGGACCGGCACGCGGGCAAGGCGGCCCGCATCGTGCAGCAATGCCCGCGTGAATGCGGCCACGGCTACACGAGTTTCGAACAGGCCATCGAGCTGGCCGGCGACGACGGGCACCGCCCGGCACGGGAAAAAATCATCGTGCTGACCCTGACGCAGGAGACGGCGCAGAGGGCCGAGGCGGAATTGCGCGCCTGGTTCGCGCCTGCGTAAGGCTGCGCGCTACCAGAGGTAGGCCACGCGCACGCCGACATTGCGCTGTTCGCCGTAATTGCAGGCCCGCGCCGAGAAACACGAGGCGACATGGTATTTGTCGAACAGGTTCTTCACCGTCATGCTCACGCTCAAGCCGCGCCAGTCGCTGCGCGCCTGCCCCAAGTCATAGCGCAGCGACAGGTCGGCCAGGGTGAACGCCGGCACCTGGAAGGTGTTCTCCGCATCGCCCCAGCTGGCGCCCACGTGGCGCACGCCGGCGCCGGCCGACAGGCCGCGCAAGCCGCCAACGAAGGCGTAGTCGGCCCACGCGGAAGCCATCTGCCGGGGCACTTCATACGGCGACTTGCCCTGCACGTTCGTGCCCCACATGTCCGGATTCGCCCTCGTCACCTTCAGGGGATTGTAGGTGAGGGACGCCAGCAGTTTCAGCTGGCTGCCCGGCTGCGCCGCCACTTCCAGTTCGATGCCGCGCGAGCGCACCTCCCCCTGCTGGATGGAGAAATTCGGGTCGTCCGGGTCCGTCGTCAGCACGTTCTGGCGGCGCAGTTCGAATGCGGCGGCCGTCACGGACAGATGCGCGCCAGGCGCATATTTCACGCCGACTTCCACTTGCCGGGCCGTTTCCGGCTCGAACGGACGCTCAAGGCGGTCGGCGCCGGAGACGGGCGAGAACGATTCGCTGTAGCTGGCGTAAGGCGCCAGGCCGTTCGCCGCCAGGTAAGTGATGCCGGCGCGGCCCGTGAATGCCGTGGGTTTGCGCACCGTCGTGGCCGACGGCGATACCAGCAGATTGCGCTGTTCCTGGCGCGTCCAGTCCTGGCGCCCGCCCACGGTGAAGACCCATTGACGATACTGCATGCGGTCTTGCAGGTACGCACCCAGCTGCCGGTTATGCTCGCGGCGCAGGGCATCGGGCGCCAGCGCCGCCAGGTCCAGCGCGCCGCCGTAGACGGGGCGGTAGATATCGATCTGCGGACCGTCGGCGATATACGAGCTGAACGAAGTACTGCTGCGGCTGTAATCGATGCCGGCAACCACCTCATGGCGCAGCGCGCCCGTCGCCACCTGACCCGTCACGCTGGTGTCGAGCGAGTACACGCTGCCCTTGCCGTCGCGCGTATCGATCTCGCGGTTGGTGACCGCATGGTCGATTAAGTTGCCGTAACGAAACATATACTGTTCATGGTTATTCGCGTGCAGGAAGCGGAAGTTCTGCCGGAGCGTCCACCCGCTGTCGAACGTGTGGCGCGCCGCGTAGCCCGCCGACGCGACGCGCGTTTCCTCGTGGTCGAAGCCGGGCTCGCCCAGGAATCGCGTCAGCGGCAGGCGGCCGTTGGGATTGCTGCCGTTCAAGGCTTCCCACTGCACGTTCGACGATTGCATGGCGCGATTCTGCTGGAAAAAGCCCAATAAGGTGATGCTGGTGCGGGCGCTCGGCGCCCACGTCAGGCTGGGCGCCAGATAGTAGCGATCGTCCTGCATGTAGTCGATCTGTTGGTCCGCCTGGCGCGCCAGCCCCACCAGCCGGTATTGCAGGCTGCCGTCGTCGGCCAGCTTACCGCCCACGTCGAGGGCCAACTGCTTGCGCGCATAGCTGCCGAGCGACAGTTCGACCTGGTTCACCTGGTCCGCCGCGGGGCGCTTGGCGACGAAATTGACGATGCCGCCCGGCGCATTCTGGCCGTACAACACGGACGAAGGCCCCTTCAGCACTTCCACGCGCTCGGCGCCGTACGGCTCCACGCCGAAAAAGCCCAGCGTCCCCATCGGCATCAGGCGCATGCCGTCCAGGTAGAACGCGCCCGAAAACTGGCTGAAGCCCCGCACCGACAGGCTGTCGTCGGCAGGATTGGCGCCTGCCGTGTTGCTGCGCAAGCCGGCCGTGTACTGGATGGCGTCGTTCAGGGTGCGCACGCCCTGGTCATCCATGCGGTCGCGCGTGATGACGGAGACCGATTGCGGCACTTCCAGCAGGGAAGCATCGGTCTTGGTGGCCGTGCTGGCCCGCCGCGCCACATAGCCGCTGGCCTTGCCCCACGGGTTTTCCTCTTCCGCCTGCGCGCTGACGGTCACGGGCGCCATCATCTGCACGCCATCCGCCGCCGCGCCGGCAGCGGACGTGGTGGCGGCACGCAGCGCATAGCCGCCGCCGGCCGTGCGCACGGCAGCGAGCCCGGTGCCGGCCAGCGCCCGCGCCAGCGCGTCGTCCACCGTGTAGCTGCCAGTGACGCCGCCGCTGCGCAGCCCTTCCGTCGCGGCCGAGCCAAAGGCGATCAGCAAGCCCGCTTCACGTCCCAGGCGGTTCAATGTCGCTTCCAGCGGCCCGGCCGGGATGGCGTAATGGCGCAAGGACTCGGGCTGTCCGGCCGTTTGCGCCTGCGCCGGCGCGCCGGCCAGGCTGGCCAGTGCGCCCAGGCACAGGGCGTGCACCAGGCGGGCCAGCGGTGTCATGGCCAGCAAGCGCGTGGATGGGGGGAATGTGCTGCGGTTGTTCATGGCATGCCTTCGTATCATGGGATGGGTGGAACGGGCCAATACCTGCGCCCTCACTTCCCTTGACAAGGCAGCGTGCAAAAACAGTCCATGTATTTTCAGTTTATTTTTTCGCCGCGCGCGGCCGCACGGTGACCCAGTAGCGCGTCAGGTAATGCAGCTCGACGGGCAAGGCTTCCACCAGCGCCAATAGCACCCTGTCGGTATCGGCCAGCGGATAGGCGCCCGACACCAGCATGTGCGCGAGCGCAGGATCGCATCCCAGGTGGCCGCGCCGGTGGCGCGACAACTCCAGCAGGAAATCGTCCAGGCGCATGTGCGCGGCGACCAGCATGCCGTCGACCCAGGCGCCGGCGCCGGCATCGAGCGCATGCGCCGCGCCCACGCCGTCGCGCGTAAAACTGGCCTCCTCGCCCGCCCGCAGCACGCGTGGCTGGCCGTCGGCTGCCGCAGGCCGCAGCTCGACGGCCCCCTCCAGCACGCCCACCTGCACGAAGCCCGCGTGCTGGCGCACGATGAATCGCGTGCCCAGCGCGCGCGCCGTGCCGTCGGCCGTATGCACGCGGAAGGGCCGCTGCTGCGCATCGGGCGCCGTCTGCAGCAGCACCTCGCCGCGCAGCAGCTGCACCGCGCGCTCGCTGGCGTCATAGCGCAGCTGGATGGCGCTATCGGTATTGAGCACCAGCGTGCCGCCGTCCGGCAGGCGCACCGTGCGCCGCTCGCCCGTGGCCGTGCTGGCATCGGCGTTCCACGACTGCCACGCCGGTGTCTGGCGCAGCATGGCGGCGCTGCCGCCCGCGACCACCAGCGCCGTGAGCAGGCGCACCGCGCGGCGCCGCTGGGCGCCTGCGGGCGCGGCCAGGGCGGCGCTGGCCAGCGGCGGCGGAATGCCGGCCAGCTGGCCGCTGACCGCTTCGATGCGCTGCCAGGCCCGCTCATGTTCGGCTTCCTCGGCGCGCCAGCGCTGCCATGCCTGCAGCTGTGCGGCAGTGGCGTCGCCGCCCTGCAGCGCCAGCCACCACTGCACGGCCCGCCGCGCCACGGCGGGCGCCACGCTTCCGGCGACAGCCGTTCCGTCCAGGGCGAGGCTTGCCTCTTCATCCATCGTGCTGCTCCGGGAAAAAGCAGCGCAGGGCCGCCCTGGCCAGATGGCGCTTGACGGTGGACAGGGAAATGCCCAGTTCGGCGGCGACCTCCTGCTGCCCCAGGCCGTCGAGCTGCACCAGCAAAAAGGCTTGCCGGGCCTGCGCCGGCAGCCCGGCCAGGCGCCGGTCCAGCTCCACCAGCCGTTCGAGGAACATCAGGCGCACTTCGGGCGGCGGCGCCACCGGCTCCGGCATCAGGGCAAGGGCGTCGAGGTAGGCTTGCTCGATGGCGCGCCGGCGCACATGGTTGATCAGCAGGTTGCGGGCGATCGTCGTCAGGTAGGCGCGCGGCTCCTGCACGCCCTGCATGCCCTGTGGCGCGAGCACGCGCAGGAAGGTGGCCTGCGCCAGGTCGGCCGCGTCGAAGGCGTTGCCCACCTTGCGCTGCAGCCAGCCGCGCAGCCAGCCATGGTGCTGGCGATACAGAATGGCGATGTCATCGAAATCATGCAGGGAGACGTGGTCGGCGGACATGGAGCGGCGGGTCTGGCGGGCAGCACAAACTTAATGAGAATTATTCTCAATTATAGGCAGAAGTGGGCATCTCGACAAGATCCGTGCCGACGATACCCGGCCCTGACACTGGCTTCCGACGTAACAGCCGGTTCCGGTCTTGCGGTCCGCAGCACCGATATCTCTCGCTTGCCGGGCCGCCAAAGTACGACGGGAGGAAGCCCGCAACTTGCGCTACGCCGCAATCGAATGCGACACGCTCAGCCACTCGCCCGGCTGCAAATTCGCCGCCGCCTCGCGCGTGGCCAGCACGCTGTCCGGGTCCAGATCGGAGCGTTTCAGCTTGTAGGAATAGGCGAAATCATCGGCATCGAATGCCTGCCCCGCCTTCACGTAATACTTGAAGCCGACGAACGCGTCGGGATTGGTGACGACTGTGTATTCAAGCGTGACGCTGTTCATGGCGGGCCTCGTCGACAACGGTGAAGTGTCTATTATGCGTCAATTCCGGCGGCAGCGATGCGACGGCCAATCCTTGCGGCAAGTCAATAACCCTGCCGCCTGCCGGCGCTACAGTAGCCTGTGCCAACCAGCACGCCATCGCTGCCATTACGACCATTACTGCCATTACTGCCATGCGCACCTTGCTCACGAAGATCAGGAACACGCTGTCGCCGCAGGCGAGCCTGCCGGCGGCGGCGCGCATGGAGCGGCTGTCGGACCGGCGCGGCCTGCCCGCCTTCGACCCCGGCCCGCAAGCCGTCGTCAAGGCCTGCACGGCCTGGCTATGCGCGGCGCAGGACCATTCCAGCTCAAACGACGGCGGCGTCGCGCGCGACTACAGCCTGGTCACAGGGTGGTCGAGCTCCTACCCGGAGACCACCGGCTACATCATCCCCACCCTCATCGTCCTGGCGCAGCGCACGGGCGACGAGGGTGGGGATGAGGCGCTGCACCGGCGCGCGCGGCGCATGCTCGACTGGTGCCTGGCCATCCAGTTCCCGCAAGGCGGTTACCAGGGCGGGAAGATCGATTCGACGCCGCGCGTGCCCGTCACTTTCAATACGGGCCAGATCCTGCTCGGCCTGGCCGCCGGCGTGGCGGCGTACGGCGCGGCCTACGCAGACGCCATGCATCGCGCGGCAAGCTGGCTGCGCGACAGCCAGGATGCGGACGGCTGCTGGCGCCGCCATCCGACGCCGTTCGCCAGCGCCGGCGACAAGGCTTACGAAACGCATGTGGCGTGGGGCCTGTTCGAAGCGGACCGCGTCGCGCCAGGCCACGGCTATGGCGCGGCCGGCTTGCGCCAGGTCGACTGGGCGCTGACAAAACAGCGTCCCAATGGCTGGTTCGCGGCGAACTGCCTGGACAACCCGCTCCTGCCCCTGACCCATACCATCGGCTACGCCTTGCGCGGCCTGCTCGAAGCGCACCGCTTTTCGGCCCGCGCCGACCTGCTGGACGCCGCCGCGCGCACGGGAGCGAGCGTCGCCAGGGCCGTGGCGGCCGACGGCTACCTGCCCGGCCGCCTCGGTCCGGACTTCCAGCCGGGAGCGAACTACGCCTGCCTCACGGGTTCGGCGCAAAACGCGCATTGTCTGTTCCTGCTGTATCGGCTCACGGGTGAGCGGCCCTACCTCGACGCGGGGCGCCGCCTGAACCGCTACGTGCGGCGCGCGGTCAGCATCGACGGTCCCGCGCACGCGCGCGGCGGCGTCAAGGGCTCGTTTCCCGTCGATGGCGACTACGGCACCTGGGCTTACCTGAACTGGGCCGCCAAGTTCTGCATCGATGCCAACCTGCTGGAAGTGGAAATAGAGCGGGAAACAGGCGATGCTTGAACAGGCGAAACGCGCCGCCAGGGGCGCGCTGGAAGCATGGCGCCGCGCCGCCGGCGCCCGGCATGTGCGCCAGAATGCCCCCCACGTGACGCGCCCGGAGTTGGCCGCCGGTCTGGCACGGCTGGGCGTGGCGCCAGGCGATACGCTGTTCGTGCATTCCTCGCTGAAAAGCCTGGGCTATGTGGAAGGCGGCGCGCCAGCCGTGATAGGCGCCCTGCAGGACGCCGTCGGCCCGCAAGGCGCCCTGCTGCTGCCAGCCTACTATCTGCCGGGAGGCACCGTGCGCGCCGCCTGCGCCATGCCGGACTATGTATTCGACCCGCGCCGCCACGGCACGCACATGGGACGCCTGCCGGAAGCCTTCCTTGCCAGCCCCGGTGTCCGGCGCAGCATCCACCCGACGCACTCCGTGTCCGCGTGGGGCCGCCATGCCGCCGACCTCACCGAAGCGCATCACCGCGCGCCCTCGATCTTCGGCGTGGATTCGCCCTGGCAGCGCTTCATCGGCTGCGATCACGCGAAAGTGCTGGGCCTGGGCATTTCCATGGGACCGGTCACGTTCTATCACGCGCTGGAAGACGCCATGGGCGAGGCCTTTCCCGTACCCGTGTGGGAAAACGAGGCAAGGCTGCTGGCTTGCCTGGACCATGCCGGCCGACGCTGGGACGTGCCCGTGCGCCCTTTCGATCCGGCAGTCGCACGGCGCCGCATCGACCATCCCGGCCGGGAGGATCTGCGCGCGTACTTTCAGCGGGAATTCGATGCCGCCGGCCTGCGCGTCAACGGGCAAGTGGGCGACGCGGCGTCGTGGTGCATACCCGCGCAGGCGTTTTATGACCACCTGCGCCAACTGGCGTCCGAGCACGTAACGATCTACGCGAGCGCGGCGCAACTGGCGGCGCGGCCCGTATCGCAGCCATCGTTTCATGCGCGCGCATAAAAAAAACGCCCGGTGCGATCCGGGCGGTTTTCCTTGGACTGGCTATGACATCAAGCCTGCGAACTGCCCGCTTTCTTCTCGCGCGCCACGATATACAGCAGCACGATGATGAGCGCATACGGCAGCAGGGACAGCGCATCCGAATGCAGGCCCGCGTAGAACGGGTTGCCGTGCTCGGCCCAGTCGGCCATCATCTGGTCGAAGTGCGTCAGCACGCCGGCCGTGATCGCGATGATGATGCCGGCCAGCGCACCGCCGGCGATGTAGCCGGACGCCAGCAGCACGCCCGAGCTGCGGTCGCCCGCCAGCTGGCGCTCTTCTTCATTGAGCTTGGCGTTGTGTTCCAGCTTGTTGTTGCGGCGGTCCGCCAGCCAGCGCACCAGGCCGCCGACGAAGATCGGCAAGGTGGACGACAGGGGCAAATACACGCCCACGGAGAACGCCAGCGACGGGATGCCAGCCATTTCCAGCACCACGGCGATCATCACGCCGAACAGCACCAGGGTCCACGGCAGCTGCTGGTCGAGGATGCCCTTGATGATGTAGGACATCAGCACGGCCTTCGGCGCATCGTATTTCTTCACTTCCGAACCGTCGGGACGCTTGCTGTAATGGCCATTGATGCCCGGATCGACCAGGTAAGCCAGCTGGCCATCTTCCTTCACAAAATACTTGCCGGCCGGGCCGCCCACGGTATCCGTCTTTTGCCAGACTTTATACGTGTTGTGGTCCGTCTCGGCTTGCGGGCCATGCAGTTCGCCCGTCACCGTCAGCTTCGACGCATCGACCGTCAGGCCGGGCGCCACTTGCGCGGCCGGCACGTAGACGGTGCTCGCCTCGTTCAGTTTCAGCAGAATCGGACCGAGGATCAGGGCGGACGACAAGGCGCCCGCCAGGATCGCATACTGCTGCAGGCGCGGCGTGGCGCCCACCAGGTAGCCCGTTTTCAAGTCTTGCGACGTGGTGCCCGCATTGCTGGCGGCGATGCAGACGATAGCGCCCACCGACAGGGCCGTCACATAGTAACGTCCGCCCGTCCAGCCCATGATGAGGAAGATCAGGCAAGTGAACAGCAAGGTGGCCACGGCCATGCCGGAGATCGGGTTCGACGACGAGCCGATTTCGCCCGTCAGGCGCGACGACACGGTGGCGAACAGGAAGCCGAAGACGAGGATCAGCAGCGCGCCGAGGAAATTCATGTGCAGCGGCGTGGCAAAGGTGATCACGGCGATGATGGACAGGCAACCGATGACGACCCATTTCAGGGGGATGTCCTGGTCCGTGCGCAGGGTGGAGTCGCTCTTGACGCCCTTGCCGATGCCTTTCAGGCCGGCCGACAGGCTGCGCCAGATCATGGGCATGGCGCGCACCAGGGAAATCAGGCCGCCGGCGGCCACGGCGCCCGCGCCGATGTACAGCACGTAGGCGCTGCGCACGTCGTCGGCGCCCATTTCGCTGATCAACTTGGTGCCCGGCGAAAGCACGGTGGTCAGGCTGTCGCCGAAGAACTTGATCATCGGGATCAAGAGCAGGTACGACAGCACGCCGCCGGCCGCCATGGTGGCGGCGATGCGCGGGCCGATGATGTAGCCCACGCCCAGCAATTCAGGCGAGATTTCGGCGCCGATGGAGCCGCCCTTGAGCGGCGCGGCAAATTCCACGCCCGGCGTATCCTTCCAGCCCTTGAACGAGATATTGAACACTTTATACAGCAAGCCGACGGCAAAACCGCCGAAGATGATCTTCGCGCGGCGCTTGGCGTCCAGCGCGGCAGCCGAATCCTTCTCGATGCTTTCGCCCGCAGCGATGCGCGATTCTTCCGTGGCGGCCGCCTTGAGCACTTCGGCGCACGCCGTGCCTTCGGGGAATTTGAGTTCCTTGTGCTGGTCGACGATCATGGTGCGGCGCATGGGGATCATCATCAGGATGCCCAGCAGGCCGCCGAGGACGCCGACCAGCATGACACGCGAGATTTCCAGGTCGAAGCCGAGGATCAGGATGGCGGGCATGGTCACGCCCAGGCCGAAGGCCAGCGATTCGCCGGCCGAACCGGCCGTTTGCGTGATGCTGTTTTCCAGGATCGACGAATCCTTGCCGCCCACCTTCTTGGCCAGGCCGAACAGGGTGATGGCGATCACGGCGACGGGAATCGAGGCGCTGACGGTCAGGCCCACTTTCAGCACCAGGTAGAGCGAGGAAGCGCCGAAGACCATCCCCAGGATGACGCCCATGAACAGGGCGCGGAAGGTCATCTCGGGCAGCTTCGCATCGGCCGGGATGTAGGGCCTCACGACGCTCGGTGTTGCATCTTTTGCCATGGATATTTCCTTAATTTTTAAAAATAAACAGCCCGGATTGACGCCCGGGCTATTTTCTTGAAGCCGAGACTATCGCACAGCCGCGTTTCGATGAAAAGGTTTTTTGCTCCCGGTCCCCGAGGCCAGCCCGCCGCCCTGCCCGCGCGGGAAGCGCCGGCGCATTGGTCTATAATCGCTGCCACCGTGCCTTGCACGCTCACGTGAGACTGCCTTGACTGCCAAACGAACCGGATTCCCCTGGCCTTCCCGCCGCGCCACCGTGCGCGGTTTCATCATCGCCGGCTGCGCCGCGCTGGCCGCCGCCCTGCTGCTGGCCGCCTACCTGTTCCTGTATGTGCGCCCGCGCCTGCCCGAACTGGACGTCATTACGGACTACCAGCCGAAGATCCCGCTGCGCGTCTACACGGCCGACAATGTGCTGATCGGCGAATTCGGCGAAGAGCACCGCGACTTCGTGCCGATTGCGCAAGTGCCGGAAATGATGAAGAAGGCCCTGCTGGCCATCGAGGATGGCCGCTTCTACGAACACCACGGCATCGACTTCGTGCGCGCCGGCGGCGCCGTGCTGTCGAACCTGCGCCACGGCTTCGGCCACGGCGGCGGCTCCACCATCACGATGCAGGTGGCGCGCAACTTCTTCCTGACGCGCGAAAAAGTCGCTTCGCGCAAGCTCAATGAAATCATGCTGGCCCTGAAGATCGAGTCGGCCCTGTCGAAAGACCAGATTCTCGAGCTGTACATGAACCAGATGTACCTGGGCCAGCGCTCGTTCGGCTTCGGCAGCGCGGCGCAGACGTATTTCGGCAAGCCCTTGTCCGAACTGTCGATCGCGGAAATGGCCATGCTGGCGGGCCTGCCGCAAAACCCCTCGCGCCACAACCCGATCAGCAATCCGAAAAAGGCGCACGCGCGCCAGCAACTGGTGTTGAAGCGCATGCGCGACCTCGATTACATCAGCGAAGGCCAGTACCGGCAGGCGCTGGCGCAGCCGCTGCATATCAACAGCCGCGGCAAGCAGGGTTTCGACACGCACGCCGAATACGTGGCCGAACTGGCGCGCCAGGCCGTGTATGCGCAGTACAAGGAAGACAGCTACACCCGGGGCATCAGCGTCTACACGACGATCTTGAAAGCGGACCAGGATGCGGCCTACGCCTCGACGCGCCGCAACGTCATCGCCTACGACCAGCGCCACGGCTACCGCGGCCCGGAAACCTTCATCGACATGCCGGTCGACCCCGAGCAGCGCGACGACGCCATCGATGCTGCACTGCAAAAACGCCCGGACAGCGACGGCCTGATCGCCGCCGTCGTCACGGAGGTCTCTAGCGGCAAGGTGGTGGCCGACATCGGCGACGGCGACGCCAAGGCCATCACGGGCGAAGGCTTGCGCTTTGCCGCCCCCGCCTTGTCCGCCAAGGCGGGCGCCGGCATCAAGCTGCGTCCGGGCGCCGTGATCCGCATCACCCAGGACGCCAAGGGCAACTGGGCCATCACGCAAGTGCCGCTGGTGGCCGCCGCCTTCGTCTCGCTGGACGCGGAAACGGGCGCCTACCACGCCATGGTGGGCGGCTTCGACTACAACCTGCAAAAGTTCAACCACGTGACGCAAGCCTGGCGCCAGCCCGGTTCGGCCATGAAGCCCTTCGTGTATTCGGCGGCGCTGGAAAAAGGCTTTTCGCCGGCCACCCTGATCAACGACGTGCCCCTGGAAATGCAGGCGGGCGGCAAGGTATGGGCGCCGCAGAATGACGACTTCAAGTTCGACGGCCCGATCACCATGCGCTATGCGCTGGCGCAATCGAAGAACGTGGCCTCCGTGCGCATCCTGCGCGCGCTGGGCGTGTCGTACACGCACGACTTCATGGAAAAATTCGGCTTCGACCCGGCCCGCCAGCCCAGCAACCTGACGATGGCGCTGGGCACGGGTTCCGTCACGCCCGTGCAGATGGCGGGCGCCTACGCCCTGTTCGCCAATGGCGGCCACCAGGTGGAACCGTATTTGATCGACCGCATCGTCGACGCCAAGGGCGCGGTGCTGATGCAGACCAAGCCGCCCGCGCCGAACGACGAGAAGACCCTGGCGCTGGACCCGCGCAACGCCTTCGTGATGGACAGCATGCTGCGCGAAGTCACGCGCACCGGCACGGGCGCGACGGCGACGAAAAAACTGGGCCGCAGCGATATCGCCGGCAAGACGGGCACCACCAGCGACGCCGTCGACGGCTGGTTCGCCGGTTATGGCGGCGGCATCGTGGCCGTGGCGTGGATGGGTTATGACGAGCCCAAGTCCCTGGGCGGACGCGAATTCGGTTCCTCGCTGGCCATGCCGATCTGGATCGACTACATGCGCACTGCCCTGTCGACGCGCCCGCAAGTCACGCGCGCCGTGCCGGCGGGCCTGAGCCAGGTCGACGGCGAGTGGCTGTACGACGAATTCATCGACATGAACGGGATCAGGACGCTGGATATGGAGGCGGAGACGCCGACGGATCCGGCGGCAGTGCCGGAGACGGTGCCGGTGGAAACGAACTAGTGAAAAAGCCAGGAGCGATCCTGGCTTTTTTTTTCGGCGGCCTTCTTACGGCGCCTTGACCATGCTCAGGTAGCCGCGCACCGTACTGACGACGCTATCGGCAAAATCGTCGACATTGACCTTCGCGGCGCGGTACTTCCAGCGTTTCACGTACCAGTCCTGGAACAGGGCCAGGCAGTGCGCGGCCAGCAAGGTGGGATCGCCCTGCGGCTTCGGTTCGATTTCCCCGATGGTGGCGGCGATCAGGGTCTGCACGTACAGTTCCGAATTCTTCGCCATGCTGCGCTGCTCCACCTGCAGCACGCGCGAATCCATGAAGACGAAATAAAACCACGGCTGCAGCACTTCGGACAGGTAGATCGACGAGCGTATCATCGCCTCCAGGCGGTCCAGCGGCGACTTCACGTCGGCAAACAGCAAGGGCAAAGCTTGCGTGGCGTGGCGCACCACGTCCTCGATCATTTCGGCCAGTTGATCCTTGCTGGTGATGTAGCCATACAGGCCGCCCATCGACAAGCCGGTCTCGCGGCATAAATCGCGCAAGCTCATGGCGCGGAAACCCACGTCATTGGCCAGGCGGAAGGTGGCGACGAAGATGCGTTCAAGATTTTCCAGCGCCGGCTTGCGGCGTTTGACGCCGATGCGCTCCGCGTGGCGGTCAAGAATATATTCCCAGATGTTTTCGCCATTTAAAGGCGTCATCTGCTGAAACTGTTCAAAATTAAAATGGGTCGACAAGTGCATTCCCAAGTAACGGTGTAGGAGCGATATCCATGCCATGCCGGTACGCGGCATTGCAAGATGGCGGGACGGCTGATGCCGGGCCGATTATAGCTCAGGAAAACAACTATTTGACTTTTCAACTATGCAATGGGCACATAAGCAACGCCAAATTCCCACAGTTATTGCGCTGCATCATGCAATTCAAATGCAATTTAAATCCAGCGGTGCTACATTCAAAAAACCGAGCGCTCGCTATTTTTAATGCATCGAGAATGTACAGGAGTGCACGGTTCATCGCTACAGCATCGACATTTCCACTCATTTCCACTATTAATAATACATAACGGAGACAAAATGAAGACTCGCTTCTGGCAACTGCTTTCCACCCTGCTGTTTTCCCTCGCCATCCTGCCCGGCAGCGCCAGCGCCGCCGGCTACACGCAAACCAAGTACCCGATCGTGCTCGTGCACGGCCTGTTCGGCTTCGACAAGCTCGGTCCCGTCGAATATTTTTATGGCGTCCCCGCCGCCCTGCGCAGCGGCGGCGCGCAAGTGTATGTGACCACCGTGTCGGCCGCCAACAGCACGGAAGTGCGCGGCGAGCAGCTGCTGTCGCAGGTGCGGCAAATCCTCGCCGCCACGGGGGCCGCCAAGGTCAATTTGATCGGCCATAGCCATGGCGGCCCGACGGCCCGCTATGTCGCTTCCGTGCGCCCCGACCTGGTGGCGTCCGTCACCAGCGTGGCCGGCGTCAACAAGGGCTCGAAGGTGGCCGATATCCTCAGCGGCGCCATTCCCAACACCAGCGGCGCGCTGGGCAACGCGCTCGCCTCCCTGATCGGCATTTTGTCGGGCAACAAGGGCTTGCCGCAAAACGCGGGCGCCTCGCTCGCGTCGCTGTCCACGGCCGGGTCGCTGGCCTTCAACAGCCGCCACCCGCAAGGCATCCCGACCAGCGCCTGCGGCGAAGGCGCCTACCAGGTGCAAGGCGTGTACTACTTTTCGTGGAGCGGCGCGCAACCGTACACGAACGTGCTCGACGTGGGCGACCCTGCCCTGGCGGCCATCAGCCTGGCCTTCGGCGGCGTCAAGAACGATGGCCTGGTGAGCAGCTGCTCCAGCCACCTGGGCAAGGTGATCCGCGACGACTACGCCATGAACCACCTCGATGAAGTCAACCAGTTCGTCGGCATCGTCAACCTGTTCGAGACGAACCCCGTCACCGTCTTCCGCCAGCAAGCCAACCGCCTGCAAGGCCTGGGACTGTAAGGAGAAGCGCATGCACGCGAAATGGATCATCGGCGGCAGCCTGGCAGCCCTGGCCCTGTACCTGGTGCTGCGCCCGGGCGAGCCGCCCGCCCCGCCGCAGGAAAAGGCGGAACCGGACCTGTTCGCGTTCGTGCGCTCGATGCAAGGCACGCGGCCCGACGGCGACGTGACGGTGGCCGCCGGCGACAAGCTGGTGGTCGACGCGGAACTGGGCCACCTGTTCGACTACTACCTGGCGGGCCTCGGCGAAAAGCCGCTGGCCGCCATCCGCAGCCAGATCGAGGCGGAGCTGGACAAGCGCCTGGCGCCCGTGCCCGCGCGCGAAGCGAAGCGCCTGCTGGGCGCGTATCTGGCCTACAAGCAGGCGCTGGCCGGCGCGGAACAGGCCTTGCCGGCGCAAGCCGATCCCGCCGTGGCGTCGCGCGCGCGCCTGCAAGCCATGCGCGCCCTGCGCGGCAATTATTTTACGCCGGAGGAAAGCGCGGGCCTGTTCGGCGCCAGCGACGCGTATGACGACGACGCCGTGGCGCGCATGGATATCCTCGGCAACACGACGCTCGATGAAGCCCAGCGCCAGGCGCAGCTGACGGCGCTGGACCAGAAGATGTCGCCCGCCCAGCGCGCCGCGCGCGATGCGCCGCTGCAGGTGGCCAGGCTGGATGAATCGGTCAAGGCCTTGCGGGCACAGGGCGGCGGCGAGAATGAAGTCTACCGCCTGCGCGCCAGCACCTTCACGCCAGCGGCGGCGGCCCGTCTGGCGGAACTGGACCGCGAGGAATCGCAGTGGCAGCAACGCATCATCGCCTACCAGGCGCAAAAACACAGCCTGCCCGGCGGCGCGCAGGATGCGGCGGCCCTGCAGCAGCTGCGCGACGCCAGTTTCACGCCGGACGAGCAGCGCCGGCTGGGCGCCTACGAATAGCCTTCAGCACAGCTGCGCCAGCAACGCTGCCGCCGCCATCACGTCCGTCGTGTCGCGCCCCTGGCTATAGAGCGCATGCACAGGGGCCAGCACGGCGTGCGCGGCGGCGCCGCGGCCTTGCGCCAGCAGCACGGCCGCCAGGCTGGTGGCGCAGCGCAGTTCCCAGCCCGGCGCCTGCTGGCCCCTGGCCAGCTGCAGCGCTTCTTCCAGCTGCGCCCGCACCGCGTCCAGGCCGGCCGCATCGTCGTGCGCCAGCGCCCGCCAGCGGTGGTGCGCGTCGCGGCGCAACACTTCCGGCGCGCTCCACGGCGCCAGGCCCGTGCGTGCGCGCCGCAGCGCCTGGCTATCGGCGGCCGCGTCGTGCAGGGTGGCCATCAAATCGACCTGTATCGGCCAGCTGCACACCGAAGGCCAGGGAAATGGCGTCATCGCCTCGCCCCCGTCGAGCAGGCGCTGGTAGGCGGCGCCCCAGGCGCTCCAGTACAGCAAGCCATAGCGGGCCGCGTGCTCGCACAGCAGGCAAGTCCACGCCTGCGCCAGTTCCCGCCGCCCGCACCACAGGGCGACGGGAATGGCATGGATGGCCAGCGCCACGCACAGCGTGACGCCATTGTGCTCGAAGCCCACCGTCACCGCCTCGCGCGCCAGCGCCAGGGCGTCGTCGGGGCGGCCCTGCATCCACAGGCAGCGCGCCAGCGTGCCGCGCAGGCACACCTGGTGATCGGCCAGCAAGGCATTGTTGAAGCCCAGCTGCGCCGCCCCCCCGGGGTGCGCGAGCACCATGCGCGCCAGCGCCGCCGACTGCGCGTAGCGTCCCTGCACATACTCGCCCACTGAACGCATGCGCGCCAGCACCAGGTGCATCGCCGTGTCGTCGCGCGTTGCGCACAGGACGGCAAGCTCTATGACGTAACTGTCGGCGCGCTGGAAATCGGCCAGCTTCAGGCAGCAGATCCACATGCCGCAAATCGCTTCGGCCCGGCGGCTGCCATCGTCCGTGCGCATGGCCAGCGCATAGCCGCGCTGGAACGAACGCAGCATGGTGCCGGTGATGCCCTGCGTATGCAGCAGCAGGTGCGCCTGCGAGGCATGCAGCTGCATTTCGCTGTCGGGGTCGTCCACCGCATGCGTGGCCATGCGCTCGAGCGCCCGCCCGACGCGCACGCGGTATTCATCCATCAGCGACAGCTGATAGAACAGGGTTTGCGCGGCCAGGGTCAGCGCCACGCCCAGCGCCACGTCGCCCTCCTCGCCGAAAGCCCAGTCGATGGCGGCCCGCAAGTCGTCGACATGGCGGCCGTAGCGCGCGCTCCATTGGGCCGGCGGCATGCTGCCCCAGTCGGCGGCGATGCATGCGGCCAGTCCCAGGCAATGGCGCGCATGGCGCAGCAGCACGGCGCCCGCGCCACCGCCCGCCGACAGCTGCGTGCCAGCATAGGCGCGCGTGGTGTCGAGCAGCCGGTAATACACGTGCTGGCGGCAAAACTCGATGCTGACGAGGGACTTGGCCGCCAGGTCGGCCAGCGTGTCGAACACGTCGCATCCCGCCACGGCGCTGGCCGACTCCAGGCGGAAGCGGCTCCTGAACACGCTCAGCGCCTGCAGCGCCTGGCGCTCGCGCGCGTCGAGCAAGCCGTAGCTCCAGTCCAGCGTGGCGCGCAGGGTCTGGTGGCGCAAGGGCATGTTGCGCGCGCCGCGCGTGAGCAGGCGAAAGCGGTCGTCGAGCTGGCGGCGCAATTCGTGCAGACCGAAATGGCCGATGCGTCCGGCCGCCAGCTCCAGCGCCAGCGGGATGCCGTCGAGGCGCCGGCAGATGTCCACCACCACGGGCACGTCGGCGTCGGCCAGCACGAAGGCATCGTCGACGGCCGCGCAGCGTTCGCAAAACAGCTGCACCGCGGAGAAATGCCGGGCCGCCGCCGCATCGGGCACGGCATCGGCAGGCGGCAATTCCAGCGCGGGCAGGCGCTGCAGCTGTTCGCTGGTGAGGCGCAGCGGCTCGCGGCTGGTGGCCAGCACGTGCAGCAGCGGCGCGCCCTTGAGCAAGGCGTCGGCCAGCGTGGCGGCCGCGCCGATCACGTGCTCGCAGTTATCGAGCACGAGCAGCATGTGGCGCGGGCGCAGGTAGGCCAGCAGGACCGGCATGGCGTCGCCGGCCGGCACAGCCACCCCCAGCGCCGTGGCCAGCGCCAGCGGCACCAGGCGGCCCTCGTCCAGCGGCGACAGGTCGACGAAACACACGCCGTCGGCATAGCGGCGCAGCACGCGCGTGGCCAGGCCGACGGCCAGGGTGGTCTTGCCGATGCCGCCCGGGCCTGCAATGCACAGCAGGCGCAATTGCAGCAGCTGGTTGGCCATCGTTTGCAGCACCTCGGCGCGGCCCAGCATGCGCGTCAGCATGACGGGCAGGTTATGCCGCGGCTCGGCGCCCGCCGCACCGGACGCCGGCCGGCCCGTGTGCGCCAGCGGCGCCAGGAAGCCGTAGCCGCGCCCGGGAATGGTGGTGATGTAGCGCTGGCCGTCGCGGCCATCGCCGAGCGCCTTGCGCAACGCCGCCAGGTGCACGCGCAAGGTCGCGTCGTCGACCACGGCATTGGGCCAGACGATGGCCACCAGTTCATGCTTGTCGACGATGTCGCCGGCGCGCTCCAGCAGTGCCAGCAGCAAGTCCATGGCCCTGCTGCCCAGGCGCAGCGCGCGGTCGCCCTCGAACAACAGGCGTTCTAGCGGCAAAAGGCGAAACGGGCCGAAGACATAGGCCGGGACGGGACTGTTTATCATTCTTGCGTGGGGGTGTAGGTGTTAAAGCACGCGGCTTGCAGTGGCCATATTCTACTGAGCATCCGCGCCATGCCGCATGGCGCCATCTTGCGGCACCGTTACAAGGCCGGCGGACAGCAGCGCGGCCACCTCGGCCGCGGGCGCCGGGCGGTGCAGATAGAAGCCCTGTACCTGCGGGCAGCCCAGCCGCCGCAGCTGCGCCAGCTGTGCACCGTTTTCCACGCCCTCGGCCAGCGCCAGCAAGCCCAGGCCGCGCGCCAGCGCAAGGGTCGAGGCGACGATCACGGCGTCGCTGCCGCAGCTATCCACGTCGCGGATGAAGGAGCGGTCGATCTTGATGGTGTGAATCGGCAGCATCCGGACATGGCTCAAGCCTGAATAACCGGTGCCGTAATCGTCGAGCGAAAGGGCCAGCCCCAACGCGCGCAGGCGGCGCAAGCCCTGCGCCGCCTGCGCCATGTCGTCGATGCGGCAGCTTTCCGTCACTTCCAGCTCCAGCAGACCGGGAGGAATCGCATGGCGCCGCAGGCAATCCAGCACGAAGTCGGGCAACTGCGGCTGGCACAGCTGGCGCGCCGAGACATTCACCGCGACCGGCACCAGAGGCAGGCCCGCCGCGCGCCACTGCGCCAGCTGGCGGCAAGCCGCATCGATGCCCCAGTTGCCCAGCGCTGCGATGGCGTGCGTCTGCTCGGCCAGGCCGATGAATTCGTTCGGGTAGACCAGGCCGTGGCGCGGATGGTCCCAGCGCAGCAACGCTTCCAGGCCGACCAGGCGCAGCTGCGCCGTGTCGAACTTGCCCTGGTAGTGAAAGCGGAATTCGCCGGCGCCGATGGCGCCGTCCAGGCGCGCCAGCAACTCCCGGCTGCGCGCCGACGCCCTCGGCTTGCCGCCCTGCCCCTCCCGCGCCTGGCGCCGCGCCCGCCACAGCACGACGCAGCCGCGCCAGAACCTTGCCAGGCGCGCCACTAGGCCAGCAGGCGCGGCACGGCCGGCGCGCTGCGGCGCGGCAAGGTGTGCGCCGGCCCCTGCTGCAGGCGGAACACGCTGACCACCTGCAGCAGCTTCGCCGCCTCGCCTTCCAGCGATTGCGACGCGGCCGCCGCCTCTTCCACCAGGGCGGCGTTCTGCTGCGTCACTTCATCCATCTGCACGACGGCCTGGCTGACCTGGCCGATGCCCGTGCTTTGCTCGGCGCTGGCGGCCGTGATGTCGGCCACCATCTGGCTCACGCGTCCCACGGCCGCCACCACGTCCCGCATCGTGGCGCCAGCCTGCGCGACGAGGGCCGCGCCCGCGTCCACCTGCTGCGTGGAATTGGCGATCAGGGCGCGGATATCGCGCGCCGCCGCCGCGCTGCGCTGCGCCAGGTTGCGCACTTCCGTCGCCACGACGGCAAAGCCGCGCCCCTGCTCGCCCGCGCGCGCCGCTTCCACGGCCGCGTTCAGGGCCAGGATATTCGTCTGGAACGCCAGCATGTCGATCACGCCGATGATGTCGGCGATCTGCGCCGACGACGCGCTGATGGCGTCCATCGTATGGATCACCTGTCCCACGGCTTGCCCGCCGGCGCCGGCGATGTTCGCCGCCTCGACGGCCAGCACGCTGGCATGGCGGGCATTGTCCGCGTTCTGCTGCACGGTGGAGCTGAGTTCCTCCATGGCCGACGCAGTCTGTTCGAGCGAGCTGGCCTGCTCCTCGGTGCGCGACGACAGATCGATATTGCCGGCCGCGATCTGCGACGACGCCGTGGCGATGGTGTCGGTGCCGCTGCGCACCCGCTGCACGATGTCGAGCAGGTTGCCGTTCATGATGCACAGCGCATCGAGCAGCTTGCCCGTTTCATCGCCCGCGTGGCGGCCGAAGGTCGACGTCAGGTCGCCGGCGGCCACGGTCTGCGCCACCGTCAAGGCATGGCGCAGCGGGTTGACGATGCTGCGCGTGACCAGCCAGGCGGTGACGAGCGAAAACAGCACGGCCAGCGCGCTCAGCGCCAGCATCATGTTGCGCGCCGTCGCGTATTCGTGGCTGACCTGGGCGCCCGCCTCCTCCATCAGGTCATGCTGGAGCGCGATCAGGCTTTCCAGCGCCGCCATGTAGCGCAGCTGGTCGCCGCGCACCGTGCCGAGCAGCAAACTCGTCGCTTCCTCGCGCGCCCCCTGTTCCAGCAGGGCCAGCACCTTGTCGCGCCCGCCGTTGAAGGTGGCGCGCGCCTGCGTCACGGCCGCCATCTGCTGGCGTCCCTGCGGCGACAGCACCACCTTGTCCAGCTGCGCCAGGCCCTTTTCCGTTTCGCCGCCCGCCCTGGCGATGGTGGCCCGTTCCTGCGCCAGCTGCTGCGGCTCCGTCATCAGCAGCAGGTTGCGCGAGGAGCGCGCGATGATGTTGACATTCTTGATGATGTCGTTGGCCAGCACGGTTTTCGGATATTTGTCGTCGATCACATCGCGCATGCGCAGTTCCAGGCTGGACAGGCGCAGCATGCCCAGCACGGCGGTCGCCAGCAGCAGCAAGGTCAACAACGCAAAGGAGCAGCGCAGGCGCGTGCCGATTTTCATATTTGCCATCTTCATTCGCATCCTTCAGTGTGGTGCATCGGTCATTGCGCCGGGCTCGCATGCAAGGCTGACGGCAATGGCTGCCGCCTGCCACGAATGGCTGGACGCAGCAGGCGGAGGGGTCAGCCGGGATGTGGCCGAGGCGGGAACAAGGGTGGTACGGCAGGCAGTGTGAGTTATCTCACAAGCAATGTCGCGTTAAGTTTTGAAAAGATTTGCTTAGATGGCAAAACAGCTATTTTTATAACGCTGTTTTTTTAGTAAGTAGTAACCGCAGTGCGAACCTGTGCGCGCATGTAGAAACGGCCGCGCAAGGCGGCCGTCCGTTAGCGCATGCTGGCGCCGTCAAGCCATCAGAACACTTCCCACTCGTCGTCGCGCGGCGCGCTCTGGCGCTGGGACGGCACGGCGTGCAAGGCCGGACGGCCCGCGGCGGGACGGGAAGCCGGACGCGATGCGGGACGCTTCGGCGCCGCGCTGGCCACCGCGGCGCGCGGGGCGGCAGGCTTTGCGTTCGCGTTTGCGCGCGCGGCAGGCGCCTGGGCGCCATCGAGCTTGAAGACGCTGACCACCTCGGCCAGCTGGCCCGATTGCTCCTGCAGCGATTCGGCCGCGGCGGCCGCCTCTTCCACCAGGGCCGCGTTTTGCTGCGTCACCTGGTCCATCTGGCCGATGGCCTGGTTGATCTGGTCGATGCCCGAGCTTTGCTCCTGCGTGGCCAGGCTGATTTCCGCCATGATGTCCGTCACGCGCTGCACGCTGGAGACGATTTCGGCCATCGTGCTGCCCGCCTCGGCCACCAGCTTGCTGCCCGCGTCGACGGCCACCACGGAGTCGCCGATCAGGGTCTTGATTTCTTTCGCTGCGCCAGCCGATCGTTGGGCCAGATTACGCACTTCCGTCGCCACCACGGCGAAACCGCGTCCCTGCTCGCCCGCGCGCGCCGCCTCCACGGCCGCGTTCAGCGCTAGGATATTCGTCTGGAAGGCGATGCCGTCGATGACGGAAATGATGTCGACGATCTTGCGCGACGAATCATTGATGGCGTCCATGGTCTCGACCACCTTGCCCACCACGGCGCCGCCCTTCACGGCCACGCCCGAGGCGCTCAGCGCCAGCTGGTTGGCTTGCTGGGCATTGTCGGCGTTCTGCCGCACGGTGGACGTCAGCTCTTCCATCGACGACGCCGTCTCTTCCAGCGAGCTGGCTTGCTCTTCCGTGCGCGAAGACAGGTCCAGGTTGCCGCTGGCAATCTGCGACGACGCCGTGGCGATGGTCTCCGTGCCGCTGCGCACCTGGCCGACGATGCTGACCAGGCTGGAATTCATGTCCTTCAGCGCCTGCAGCAGCTGGCCCGTTTCTTCCGTCGTGTGCACCTCGATCTGGCTCGTCAGGTCGCCCGAGGCCACCGTCTGCGCCACTTTCACGGCCGAATTGATCGGCTGCGTGATGGCGCGCGTGATGTAGGCGGCGCAGCCGATGCCCAGTGCGGAGGCCAGCAAGCCGAGGATGACCATCAGGCTTTCCGAGCGGATCACGGCCGCGCTGCCGTCCTTGACGCTGGCATCGGCCACGCCGTTATTGAGCTTGATGATGTCGTTGAGCGTGCCTTCGGCCTTGCCGAACAGCGCGCGCGAATCCTGGTACTGCTTGTAAAAGCCCACGAACAGCTCTTTCTGGCGCGCTTCGTCGCGGTTGTCGGCCAGCTGGCGCAGGATGGCGCGCACCTTGTCGTCGTCCGCCTTCCAGGCCGTCCATTCGCCCTGGAAGCGCTGCCACAGCACGGCTTCCTCTGGCGTTTGCGGCAGCGGTTCGTACAGCTTGCGGCCGGCCTCGATGTTGTTCCAGGCGCGCGTGCGCAGCTGCAGCGCTTCCGCGAACTTGTCCTGTGCCTGATAATTGTTTTCATAGATGGCGGCCGTCAGGGTGGCGGCGGCGACGGCCGTCTGGCCTTCGCTGATCATCATCAAACCCTGAATCGACGGCAGGCGCACGACGCCGATTTCATTGACGGCGCGGCCGACGGTGGCGATGCCCGTGTAACCGCTGATGCCCACCACCAGCAAGGCCGCCATCATCACGGCGACGAGCGTCGCCAACTTCCATTTGATCAGTAAATTCTTAAACATGGCTAGGCCCTTTATATAATCACGATTTTTGCTGGCGAGGTTGAGGCTGGCATGTTCGAGTAAAACAGCTGACACTTGTATAAAGGTGGCGGGGATGGGGCGTACGCTTCGTTACAATTGGCGAGATTTGATAATAGGAGCATAGTGGAAAACGGGGACGCTGACTGCTACATACTTGATACAAATCAATATTTATTTCCTGACTGTGGCGCGCCTTGCACAGTGGCATCGAAAAGCCATCCGATGCCCTGCTTTGGTGCAAAAAATCCCCGCGCGCCGCTATTGGCTACGCAGTTAATAGTCGTATAAGATGGTCAACACGCACACCACAGGCACAGCATGGCTTATCCTATCGAACACAAACTGGTGATCGGGGTCGCTTCCAGCGCCCTGTTCGACCTGGCCGAATCGCACCAGATCTACCTCGACAACGGCCCCGAGGAATACCGCAAGTACCAGGAGACGCATATCGACACGGTCCTGCCGCGCGGCGTGGCCTTCCCCTTCATCCGCCGCTTCCTGAACATCAACAAGCACTACCCGCGCCAGTCGCCCGTGGAAGTGGTGCTGTTTTCGCGCAATTCGCCGGAAACGGGCTTGCGC
This sequence comes from Janthinobacterium sp. SUN176, assembly GCF_030587335.1. Taxonomy (NCBI): domain Bacteria; kingdom Pseudomonadati; phylum Pseudomonadota; class Betaproteobacteria; order Burkholderiales; family Oxalobacteraceae; genus Janthinobacterium; species Janthinobacterium sp. SUN176. Next base: position 2,096,391 of record NZ_JAPWIA010000001.1, read on the forward strand.
GTGATGCATTCGATCGCCCACTACGGCCTGGACATTTCGCGTGCCGCCTTCATGACGGGCAAGTCGCCGTATCCCTACCTGCCCGCCTTCAATGCCTCGCTGTTCCTCAGCGCGAATGAAGGCGACGTGCGCAGCGCTCTGGCCTGCGACTATCCGGCCGGCCTGGTGCTGCCGTCGCGCACGGAAGACGACGAAAACGACGAAGAATTGCGCGTGGCCTTCGATTTCGACGGCGTGATCGCCGACGACGAAGCGGAAACCGTCTTCAAGCGCAACAATGACGTCGACGAATTCCACGCCCATGAAACCCTGAACGTGGGCACGCCGCACCGCCCCGGACCGCTGGCCGGCCTGTTCCAGAAGCTGGCCACCATGCAGCGCCTGGAAGAAAGGGCCCAGCGGCGCGACCCCGGCTATAAAAAGATCCTGCGCATCGCCATCATCACGGCGCGCAACGCGCCCTCGCACGAGCGCGTCGTGACGACCCTGAAAAGCTGGGGCGTGGCGGCCGACGAGACATTTTTCCTCGGCGGCATGGACAAATCGCGCGTGCTGGCCGTGTTCAAGCCGCATATCTTCTTCGACGATCAATTGAGCCACCTCAAATCGGCGGGCGGCACCATCCCGATGGTGCATGTCCCGTTCGGCATCGCGAATGTCCGCGCAGGATAAAACCTGCTGCGCGTCGTGCTTTGCGGCCTGCGATGCTCACCGTACTAAAGTACGGTTGCGCTTCTTAGCCACAAATCACTGCCGCTCGCGACGGTTTTCTCAAGCGCGGAGATATAAGTGATGGTCTATAATCTCGCCTGTCAGCGCCGTCACTGGCGGCGCTGCGCGCACCACAGCTGTCCCACTCAACTGCCTCTGCCACTAGTGTCATCGCCTGCATGTCCTTAGACTTAACAAAAGCCCTCCCCAAGCCCGGCAACCGCTACGCGCTGCCCGCCCTGTATGGTTCATCCGACGCCTATGCCCTGGCGCTCGCCGCGCTGGAATTAAAAGCGCGGGGCCAGATGCTGGCCGTGGTGGTGGCGCAGGCCAGCGACGGCCAGCGCCTGCTCGATGAAATCCCGTGGTTTGGCGGCAAGGAACTGCGCTGCCACCTGCTGCCGGACTGGGAAACCCTGCCCTACGACGCCTTTTCGCCGCACCAGGACCTGGTCTCCGAGCGCCTGGCCACCCTGCACGAAATCCAGACGCGCCAGTGCGACGTGCTGATCGTGCCGGCCACCACGGCGCTGGTGCGCCTGGCGCCGCCGTCCTTCCTAGCCGCCTACACCTTCTTCTTCAAGAAGGGCGAAAAGCTCGACGAAGCGCGATTGAAGTCGCAGCTGACCCTGGCCGGCTACAGCCATGTCTCGCAAGTGATGTCGCCCGGCGAATACTCGGTGCGCGGCGGCCTGCTCGACCTGTTCCCCATGGGTTCCGCCCTGCCCTACCGGCTGGACCTGTTCGGCGACACCATCGAGACCATCCGCACGTTTGACGCCGACACCCAGCGCTCGCTGTACCCCGTGCATGAAGTGCGGCTGCTGCCGGGGCGCGAATTTCCCATGGATGAAGCGGCGCGCACCACCTTCCGCAACCGCTGGCGCGAACAGTTCGAGGGCGACCCATCGCGCTCGGTCGTCTACAAGGACATCAGCAGCGGCATCGCCTCGGCCGGCATCGAATATTATCTGCCCCTGTTCTTCGAACAGACGGCCACCCTGTTCGACTACCTGCCGCCCGACGCCTCGCTGGCCCTGGTGGGCGAAATCGACTCTGCCATCGGCCGCTTCTGGACCGATACGCAGTCGCGCTACCGCTTCTTAAAAGCCGACCGCGAGCGGCCGATCCTGCCGCCCGAATCGCTGTTCCTGTCGGACGAACAGTTCTTCGGCCTGGCCAAGCCGTATCCGCGCCTGGCGATCGCCAAATCGAACGATGCGCTGGCGTCCGAACTGTCGGCCCCCGTGCCGAACATCGCCGTCAACCGCCGCGCCGACGATCCGCTGGCCAACCTGCGCAGCTATTTGCTGCAAGCGGGCCGCCGCGTGATGATCTGCGCCGAATCGAACGGCCGCCGAGAAACCCTGCAGCAGTACTTCACCGAATACGACCTGCACCTGACGCCCGTGGAAGGCAGCGACGGTTTTCTGCAATCCGACGCCAAGCTGATGCTGGGCGTGGCGCCGCTGCATGCGGGCTTCGAACTGTTTACGCCGGAAGGTCATTTATCCTTCATCACGGAGACGGAACTGTACGCCGGTTCCGGCCGCCGCGTCGGCACCAAGAAGCAGGAAGGCGTGACGCAGGTCGAATCGATGGTGCGCGACCTGTCGGAGCTGAAGATCGGCGACCCCGTCGTGCACATCAACCACGGCATCGGGCGCTACATGGGCCTGACCAGCATGGACCTGGGCGAAGGCGAGACGGAATTTCTGCACCTCGAATACGCGAAGGACACCAAGCTGTACGTGCCCGTATCGCAGCTGCACGTCATTTCCCGCTATTCGGGCGCGTCGCCGGAAGACGCGCCCTTGCACTCGCTCGGTTCGGGCCAGTGGGAAAAGGCGAAAAAGCGCGCGGCCGAACAGGTGCGCGACACGGCCGCCGAGCTGCTCAACCTGTACGCCCGGCGCGCGCTGCGCCAGGGCCACTCGTTCGAATTCTCGTCGCACGACTACCAGCGCTTCGCCGACAGCTTCGGCTTCGACGAAACGCCGGACCAGGCCGAAGCCATCCACAACGTCATCAAGGACATGACTTCCGGCAAACCGATGGACCGCCTCGTGTGCGGCGACGTCGGCTTCGGCAAGACGGAAGTGGCGCTGCGCGCCGCCTTCATCGCCGTCATGGGCGGCAAGCAGGTGGCCATCCTGGCGCCCACCACCCTGCTGGCGGAGCAGCATGCGCAAACCTTCGCCGACCGCTTCGCCGACTGGCCCGTGCGCATCGCGGAATTGTCGCGCTTCCGCAGCGGCAAGGAGATCACGCAAGCGTTCAAGGGCATGGCCGACGGCACCATCGACATCGTCATCGGCACGCACAAACTGCTGTCCGACGACGTGAAGTTTACCCGTTTGGGCCTGGTCATCATTGACGAAGAACACAGGTTCGGCGTGCGCCAGAAGGAAGCCTTGAAAGCCCTGCGCGCGGAAGTGGACGTGCTGACCCTGACGGCCACGCCGATCCCGCGCACCTTGGGCATGGCGCTGGAAGGCTTGCGCGACTTTTCCATCATCGCCACGGCGCCGCAAAAGCGCCTGGCCATCAAGACGTTCGTGCGCAGCGAAGGCGAAGCCATCATCCGCGAAGCGTGTTTGCGCGAACTCAAACGGGGCGGCCAGATCTACTTCCTGCACAACGAGGTGGAAACCATCCAGAACCGCCTGGCCATGCTGACGGAATTGCTGCCCGAGGCGCGCATCGCCGTGGCGCACGGCCAGATGCACGAGCGCGACCTGGAAAAAGTCATGCGCGACTTCGTCGCCCAGCGTTTCAACATCCTGCTGTGCACGACGATCATCGAAACGGGCATCGACGTGCCGACGGCGAACACCATCATCATGCACCGCGCCGACAAGTTCGGCCTGGCGCAGCTGCACCAGCTGCGCGGCCGGGTCGGACGCTCGCACCACCAGGCCTACGCCTACCTGCTGGTGCACGACGTGCAGGGACTCACCAAACTGGCGCAGCGCCGCCTGGACGCCATCCAGCAGATGGAAGAACTGGGCAGCGGCTTTTACCTGGCCATGCACGACCTGGAAATCCGCGGCGCCGGCGAGGTGCTGGGCGAGAGCCAGTCCGGCGAGATGACGGAAATCGGCTTCCAGCTGTATTCGGACATGCTCAACGAAGCTGTGCGCTCGCTGAAAGCCGGCAAGGAGCCGGACCTGGCCGCGCCGCTGGCGTCAACGACGGAAATCAACCTGCACGTGCCGGCCCTGCTGCCGGCCGACTTCTGCGGCGACGTGCACGAGCGCCTGTCGATCTACAAGCGCCTGGCCAACTGCGCCACGCAGGAGAAGATCGACGATATCCAGGAAGAGCTGATCGACCGCTTCGGCAAGCTGCCCGACGCCGTCAAGGCCCTGGTCGAGACGCACCGCCTGCGCATCGCCGCGAAAACCGTGGGCATCGTCAAGATCGACGTGCATGGCGAAGCGGCCACCCTGCAATTCATGGCCAAGCCGCCCATCGACCCGATGCGCATCATCGACTTGATCCAGAAGAACCGCCATATCAAGCTGCATGGCCAGGACAAGCTGAAAATCACGGCCGCCATGCCGGACCTGGCCGCGCGCGTGACGCAGATCAAGACCACCATCAAGCAATTGACGGTTTAGACTATTCCTATCATTTATGCAGGGCTGACCCATGACCAATACCAAGACCATCACCATGAATCTGATCCTGCAGGGCCTGGACGGCGATAGCGCCCGCCTCGAGCGCATCGCCGCGCTGGCGGCGCCCACGTCCATCACGCGCCTGGGACCGAACGCCGTGCGCTGCGAGCAGATCGCCTACTCGCCCGCGCTGCGCCCCACCATCGAAGTGGCGGCCCAGGCGGCGCAACTGGACGCCACCTACATGATGGGCCAGCGCGAGCTCGGCGAATTCAAGCTGGTGGCGATGGACATGGATTCGACCCTGATCACCATCGAGTGCATCGATGAAATCGCCGACATGCAGGGCTTGAAACCGCAGGTGGCGGCCATCACGGAAGCGGCCATGCGGGGCGAACTCGATTTCAGCTCCAGCCTGAAACAGCGCGTGGCCCTGCTCGAAGGCCTCGACGCGTCGGCCCTGCAGCGCGTCTACGATGAACGCTTAAAACTGTCGCCGGGAGCGGAAGCCATGCTGGCGGCCGTGCAGAAGGCGGGCCTGAAAACCCTGCTGGTGTCGGGCGGCTTCACCTTCTTCACCGAACGCCTGAAGGAACGCCTGGGCCTCGATTACACGCATGCGAACGAACTGGAAATCGTCGACGGCAAGCTGACGGGCAAGGTGTTAGGGGGCATCGTCGACGCCGAGGAAAAGCAGCGCACGGTGGAAAGAGTCTGCGCGGAGCTGGGCATTTCCCCGTCCGAGGCCATCGTCATGGGCGACGGCGCCAACGACTTGAAAATGATGGGCATCGCCGGCCTGTCCGTGGCCTTCCGCGCCAAGCCCGTGGTGCGCTCGCAGGCGGACGTGGCGCTGAACTTCGTGGGACTCGATGGCTTGCTCAACGTATTGACCTGAGTCGGCGCCATCTGGCGGACGGTGCGCGCACGATGGCATAAGTTTGCTATATTGCAAACTTATGCGCATCCTGCCAACCCATCGTGAAAGAACACCGCATGCCGCCACCGCTGCCAGAAGAGATACAACGCCACCTGGATGTGTTTGTCGCCGCCGCGCAAAACACCTTTGGTGACGACCTTGCCGCCGCCGTGCTGTTTGGCTCGGCCGCCGATGGCCAGGTGCGCGCCACCTCCGACGTCAACCTGCTGTTGCTGCTCAAGCGCTTTGCGCCGCAGGCGGCCGATGCGCTGCGCGGGCCCTTGCGCCTGGCGCACGCCGCCATCGATTTGCAGGTGATGTTCCTGCTCGAGGGCGAATTGACGCAGGCCGCCGACGCCTTCGCCGTCAAGTTCGCCGACATCATCGCGCGCCACCAGGTGCTGCATGGCGCCGACCCTTTCGCCAGCCTGCGCACGAACCGCGACGCCGTGCTGCGGCGCTTGCGGCAAGTGCTGCTGAACCAGCAGGTGCGCATGCGCGAACGGTATCTGCTATTGAGCCTGAATGAAGAACAGCTGGCCGGCGCCATCGCCGACGCAGCCGGCCCCCTGCGCTCGTCCGCGGCGTCGCTGGCGCAGCTGGAGGGCAAGTCCGGGCTGTCCGGCAAGCAGGCGCTCGAAGCATTTGTCGACCAGCTGGGCGAGCCTGCCCTGCACGCGGCCCTGCAAGCCATGTCGGCGGCGCGCGAAACGGCGCGCCTGGCGCCGGGGCAGGCCTTGCCCGCCTTTGCGGGCTTGATGACGATTACCGGACACTTGCGCGAACACGCGGAGCAGATGCGGTGAACGGCGCCAATCCGTTCGACTGGAGCGGCCCCTGGTTCCTGCTCGCCTACCTGGTCTTTGGCATGCTCGTGTACTACCTCGCGCGCGAGCTGCTGATACGCATGGAATTGCGCAATCCGCACGCCCAGCTGTCGCTGGCCGATGACCCCTACCGCATCGCCTTCCTGCGCGGCGGCGCCCTCGAAGCCGTGAAAGTCGCCGCCGTCGTGCTGGTCGACCGCGGCTTGCTGCGCGCCGACGGCCCGCTGCTGGAAACGGCCAGCGCCGACAGCCTGCGCTTCGCCAGCCATGACATCGAACGCGACGTGCTGCAGCTGTACCTGGGCCGTCAGGGCCACAGCAAGGAACTGGCCGTGCAAGCCGAGATGCTGCCCTCGTGCCGCGCCTACCTGGAAACCTTGACGCAGCAGCAATTGCTGGTCGGCCCGCCGCTGCTGCGCCGGCGCGAACGCATCACCTGGACGGCGCACTGGCTGCTGCTGACGGTGGCCGCCGTCAAGGCCGTCATCGCCATCAGCCGCCAGCACTACAACCTGCTGTTCCTGGCGCTGCTGCTGGCGATCTTCCTGCTCATGCTGCGCGGCTTGCGCACCCAGGCGACCAGCTGGAGCGCGCAGCGGCTGCTGACCGACCTGCGCATGCTGTTTGGCCGGCTGAACATGCGTTCATCGCGCCTGCAGGCGGGCAGCAGCAGCGCCGACATGGCCCTGCTGGCGGCCATCTTCGGCCTCGGCGCCCTGCCGCCGTCGGTGTACGCGTATCTCGCCCAGCTGTACCCGGTGCCGCGGCAAAACGGCGGCGGCGACTCCTCGTCCGGCAGCTCGGGCGACTCCGGCGGCGGCTCGTCGGGCGGCGGCGACGGTTCTTCCTGCGGCAGCGGCTGTGGCGGTTGCGGCGGTGGCGGCGGCTGTGGCAGCTAGCCAGGGGAGCGCGCGCGACCGCGTCGGCCTGGGCTGGCGCGGCGAACTGGCAGCCGGCATCCTGTCCAACCTGGCGCACATCGACGTGCTGGAAGTGATCGCCGACGACTATTACCACGCCGCGCGCGCCGGCATCGCCGCCTTGCGCAGCCTGGCGCGCCAGGTGCCCGTCAGCCTGCACGGCGTGGGCATGGGCTTGGCGTCGACGATACCCGCCGACCCGCGCCGCCTGCATGCGATGGCGCGCCTGATGAAGGAGGTGCAAGCGGAATCGTGGTCCGAGCACCTGAGTTTCGTGCGCGCCGGCGGCGTGGAAATCGGCCACCTGGCGGCGCCGCCGCGCACGCCGCACAGCGCCGCCGGCGCCATCGCCAATATCGCGCTGGCCACGCGCATCGTCGGCAGCGCGCCGCTGATGGAAAACATCGCCACCCTGGTCCAGCCGCCCGCCAGCACGCTGGACGAAGCCGGGTGGCTGACGCACATCCTTGACGGCGCGCAAGTGCCGCTGCTGCTGGACCTGCATAATCTGTATGCGAACGCCGTCAATTTCGGGCATGACCCGGAGCAACTGCTGCTGCGCCTGCCCCTGGCCCGGGTCGGCGCCGTGCACCTGAGCGGCGGCCACTGGATCGACGCGCCTGGCGGCGGCCAGCGCCTGTTGGACGACCATCTGCACGACGTGCCGCCCGCCGTCTTCGCCCTGTTGACCGTGCTGGCGCGCCAGGCGCCGCAACCGTTGACGGTGATCGTCGAACGCGACGGCAATTACCCGTCGTTCGAGCACGTGCTGGACCAGCTGGAGCTGGCGCGCACGGCCTTGCGCGCGGGGCGAAACGCATGAGTTCCCCCGCACTGGAAACCTATCTGGCGAGGCTGTACACGGATGACGCCCTGCGTGCCGCCTTCCTGCGCGAACCCCGTGCGCAAGCGTTGCGGCATGGCTTGTCGCCGCAGGAGGCGGACGCGATGGCGGCGATGGACCGCATCGGCCTGCAGATGGCGGCCGCCAGCTATCGCGCCAAGCGGGCCGGGCGCGCCGGGCATGGCAGCCAGCCCAGGCCAGCGCAACGCTGGTGGCGCCGGCTGCTGCACGCCTGGCGCTGAGCGCCGGCTACAGGTGCCACAGGCGCAGCGGCAGCAATCCCCACCAGGCCAGCACCAGCAGCAGTTGCAAGGCCGCCAGCAAGGCCACCCAATCCCATTTTGCCCACGAACCCGCCTCGGCCGCCGTGCCGCGGCTGCGCCAGCAGCGCGCCAGGCCGAACGCCGTCGCCAGCGGCAGCGCGCCCGTCGTCAGCGCCAGCAGCACGCTGGCGATGGTGACGTCGCCCAGGCGCAGGTAGGACTGGAAATAAAAGAACGGCAGCGGCAGGAGCAGCGCCAGCAGCGACAGCAAGGGCGCGAACAGGTGGTCGCCCCGCCCCAGGCTGCGCAGCGCGGCGCGCCAGACGCCCACCACCAGCACATACAGCAAGCCCGCCGCGCCCAGGGCCAGGCTGCCCCACAGCACCAGCATGCGCAGCATCGACGCGCGCTCATAGCTGCGCAAGCCGTCGCTGAGCACATGCTTGCCATCCTCCTGCATCAGCACATGCGACGGCGTGCTGCGGTCGCTGGCGCGGAACAGCAAGCCGCCCACCGGTTCCAGCTCCTTCGGCTCGCCCTGGAACGGGATCAGGAACAGCGATTCGCCATCCCATTTGAGGCGCGTAAAGCCGAAGACGGCATCGACCCAGGCCATGCTGGCCATGGGACTGGGCGACGGCAGGTAGACACCCTGCCAGTTTTCCACCGTGGGCGCGGGCGTGCCGCGCGGGGCCGGCGCACGCAGCGGCAGTTCCAGGTCGCGCAGCAGCAGGCGGTTGAAGCGTTCATAGTCGGCCTGCTCCGCATCCGTGTTGAAGGCCACGAAGAAGGCGCTGTCCTGCTCCGGATACAGGCACAGCATGGCGCGGAAACCCACGGCCGTGCCCGGATGGCAGGCGCCCACCACATTGTGGCGGTCGCGCACGGCCAGCGCCAGGCCGTGGCCCGTCGCCAGGCCCGCCTGCGCCGCATCCGTGCCGGACGGTTCGGACAAGGCGCCCATCAGCGCCAGGTCGATGAAGCGCTTGCCCTGCAGCTTGCCGTCGCCCATCAGGAATTGCGCCAGCTTGCCCATGTCGGCCGCCGTGGTGGTAAATTGCGCGGCCGGACGCAAATACTGGGGCACGGCCGGCTGCGCCACGCCATGCTCGAAGTAGCCCATGGCCAGGCGCGGATCCGCCTGCGCACCCGCCTGCGTACTCATTTGCGTGCTCATTTGCGTGCTCACTTGCGTAACGAAGGCGAACGTGCTGTCCGCCATGCCCAGCGGCTGCAGCAGCTGCGCGTCGAGATAGCGCTCATACGGCTGGCCCGTGATTTTCTCGATCACCATGCCCAGCAAGCCATAGCCCATGTTCGAATATGCATAGCGGCTGCCGGGCCGGGCGCGCACGCGCAGCAGATTGCGGTCGCCGTCAAAAGCGTCGGCCAGCGGCGTCTGCGGCGCCGGGTTCAGGCTAAACGCCTGCCAGAAGCGCACATTGTCGAGGCCGGACGTATGCGCCAGCAGGTGGCGGATGCGCACGGGGTCGCTGGCTTGCCACGGGTTTTTCAGCGCCAGTTCCGGCAGCACCTGCTGCAGGGGCGTGTCGAGCGTGAGCCGGTCTTCGCTGACCAGGCGCAATACGCCCAGCGCCAGCGCCACCTTGCCCACGGAACCCACCTGCATGCGCGTGTCCGCCTGCATGGGCATGCGCCTGGCGGCATCGCGCAGGCCGGACGCGCCGACTTTGACTGTTCCGTCAGGCAAGACTTCACTCCAGACGGCGCCCGCCAGGCCCTCTTCCTTCAAGCCGGCGGCAAACTCCGCCTCCAGCGGGGCGCCGGCGGCGTGGGCCGCCGTGACGCACAGCAGCAAGGCCGGCAAAGCCTGGCGCAGCCATGACCTGGCGCGCGCGGCCAGGGTGGGATAGCGATTTCGTTTCAACAATGTATTCTGCCTTTTTCCATGGACTGCGCTCCTGCGCCGCTTTGCTTGTTACAATTAAAAATTGAGCAACGACGGGAGCCTTCATGTCACAAGATATTATTTTGGATACCCAACTCCAGCAGACCAAGAACCTGGCCTGGTGGTTGTACCTGATACATGGCGCCAGCTTCGTGTTTTCGCTGGGCGCGTTTTCCTTCATTCCGCTCATCATCAATTATGTGAAGCGGGACGAGGCGGCCGGGACCTTCGTGTACAGCCATCACAGCTGGATGATCCGTTCCTTCTGGTGGTACGTGGCCTGGATCGTCGTCGGCGCCATCCTGTGGATCACGCTGATCGGCATACCGCTGGCCTTCCTCGTGTGGGGCGTGGCCTGGCTGTGGAAAGCCTACCGCTTGCTGCGCGGCTTCCTCGACTTGAACAACAACAAGCCCGTGCCCCTGTAAATTACTTGTGGGCAAGCTATCGTGCTTGCCCGCTTGCCGCTACATCGCCGCGAACGCCCGTTCGATATCGGCGATCAGATCCTGCGGATCTTCCAGTCCCACGTTCAGGCGCACCAGTTGGCCCGGCAATTGCCAGCCCTTGCGCATGGCGGCGATGCGGTACGGCATCACCAGGCTGTTCGCGCCACCCCAGCTGTAGCCAATCTTGAACAACTGCAAGGCATCAACGAAGCGGTCCGTCTGCGCCTCCGTGTAGCGGGCATCGAACAGCACGGAAAACAGGCCGCCCGCACCTGTGAAATCGCGCTGCCAGATGGCGTGGCCCGGGCAATCGTCAAAGGCCGGATGCAGCACCGTGGCGATCTCGCTGCGCCCCTTGAGCCAGGCGGCCACCGTGCGCGCGCCCTGGTCGTGGGCGTCGAAGCGCAGCTTCATGGTGGGCAAGCCGCGCAGCACCAGGTAGGCGTCGTCCGCCCCCACGCCCATGCCCAGACGCATGTGCGCCTGCGCCAGCCGGTCGTGCAGGGCCCGCTCGCGCGTGATCAGGGCGCCCATCAGCACGTCCGAGCCGCCCGACTGGTATTTCGTCAGCGCCTGCATGATGATGTCCACGCCCAGGTCAAAGCCGCGCAAGGCCAGGCCCGCCGACCAGGTGTTGTCCAGGGCGACGAGCACGCCGCGCGCATGGGCGGCCGCGCAAATGGCAGGCAAGTCCGGCACTTCCATCGTCACGGAGCCTGGCGCTTCCGTCCAGATCAGCTTGGTATTGTGCTGGATCAAGCCCGCGATGCCGGCGCCGATGAGCGGATCGTAATAGCGGGCCGTGATGCCGAAATCCTGCGCCAGCCAGCGTCCCAGTTCGCGGTTCGGGTTGTAGATGTTTTCCGGCAATAAAACGTCATCGCCCGTTTTCAGCAGGGCAAAGTCCGCCATGGCGATGGCCGCCAGGCCCGACGGCGCCAGCAGGCAGTATTTGCCCCCTTCGATCTCGGCCAGGCGCGCTTCCAGGGTGAAGGTGGTGGGCGTGCCGTGCAAGCCGTAGGTGTAGGCGTTCTTTTCTTTCCAGTCGCCCGAGCGCATGGCCGCCACGTCCTTGAACAGCACGGTCGATGCATGATGGATGGCGTTGGGAAACGCGGCAAAGCCTTGCGGCGCCTGGTAATCGCTGTGGATCAGCGCCGTCTGGGGGGATTTGGGTGTGGTCATGGCGTCGTCGGCAAATAAAAAGGCGGGCCAGCAATTACTGGTCCGCCTTGATTGTAAGGGCTTTACGCCCTGTACGCCGTACGTATGACAGAGTGTTACACCTTGTCAAATATCATCTTCACCGCGTAAAAACGTTCAGGCCAAGGCGCGCTGCCGCAGGCAATACCTTGCTGTACGGCAAGGCAGCGCAACGCCGGCATGGACGTTTTTTACTCGGCGGCGCCCCACAGGTCGTGCGCGTCGGCCGAGGTGATGGTCACGTCGACGAACTGGCCGACGGCCAGCTTGCGGTGCGGTTCGAATGGCGGCTTGACGTAGACGACGCCGTCGATTTCCGGCGCGTCGGCGGACGAGCGGCCCACGCCGCCGGAGCGGGTGACTTCATCGATCAGCACGCGCACGGTCTTGCCGACCTTGGCTTGCAGGCGTTTCTTGGAAATTTCTTCCTGCAGCAGCATGACGCGGCCGCGGCGCTCTTCGCGCAGCTCTTCCGGCACGGGATTGGCGATGGCGTTGGCGGTCGCGCCTTCGACAGGCGAATACGCGAAGCAACCGAGGCGGTCGATCTGTGCTTCCTTGAGGAAGTCGAGCAAGTACTCGAATTCCGCTTCCGTTTCGCCAGGGAAACCGGCGATGAAGGTCGAGCGGATGGTCAGGTCCGGGTTGATGGCGCGCCAGGCCTGGATGCGGTCCAGGTTTTTCTCGCCGCTGGCCGGACGCTTCATGCGTTTGAGTACGTCAGGGTGCGCATGCTGCATCGGAATGTCGAGGTATGGCAGGATGTGGCCGCCGCTCATCATCGGGATGATCTGGTCCACGTGCGGGTAGGGATACACATAGTGCAAGCGCACCCAGGCGCCGTAGGACTTGGCCAGTTCGCCCAGCGCTTCCGTCAGCTGCGTCATGTGGGTCTTCACGGGACGGCCATTCCAGAAGCCGGAACGGAATTTCACGTCCACGCCATACGCCGAGGTGTCTTGCGAAATGACCAGCAATTCCTTGACGCCGGCCTTGAACAGGTTTTCCGCTTCGATCATCAGTTCGCCGATCGGGCGCGAGACGAGGTCGCCGCGCATCGACGGGATGATGCAGAAACTGCAGCGGTGGTTGCAGCCTTCGGAAATTTTCAGGTAGGCGTAATGCTTCGGCGTCAGCTTGACGCCTTGCGGCGGCACCAGGTCGAGGAAAGGCGCATGCGGTTTCGGCAGGTGGAAGTGGACGGAATCCATCACTTCGGCCAGCGCGTGCGGGCCCGTGACGGACAGCACTTTCGGGTGCACCTTCATGATGATGTCGTCGCCGGCAGCATCTTTCTTGGCGCCCAGGCAGCCGGTCACGATGACTTTGCCGTTTTCAGCCAGCGCTTCGCCGATGGCGTCGAGCGACTCTTGCACGGCAGCATCGATAAAACCGCAGGTATTGACGATCACCAGATCGGCGCCAGCGTAGGATTTCGCCGTTTCGTAGCCTTCGGCGCGCAGTTGGGTCAGGATTTGTTCGGAGTCGACCAGCGCTTTCGGGCAGCCGAGCGAGACAAAGCCCACTTTCGGCGCCGCACCTGGCATGGCCAGCATGGCCTCGGGCTGGGCGGAAGGAACGGGAATACGGTGAATTTCAGACATAGTTGGCAGCTAGAAAATGGTGAGGCGAATCGGCTATTGTACCCCGAGCCGCCCCTTGCTGTCAGCGCTGAGTCCTTTTGCCGCCGTATCTGCAACGCTTCAATCGCAACTTTGTTCCGGCCACTGCCATCGGGTCAGTGCTTGAAGCAGGTTCCGCCACGCATCACCAGTATCAAGAAATTAAAAAATAATGCCACAAAGAAACTAATTACTGACATATAATTGTTTTTAAAAAAACTAAATGAGTCCCATGTCTTTTTCCATTTCCAATCTGAAAGCGCGGCGCCTGGCTGTCGCGGCTTGCGGTTTGAGCGCATTGCTGCTGAGCGGCTGCGCCGTCAACACCTCGGTGGTTGATCCACTGAAAATGCATGCACAATCGGGAGAAACCCCGGTGGCGGTCAGCATCACATCGAATACCAAAGATATTTACGGTTTCAATATGATCAAGTTACGCCGTGTCGTGTCGGGGGAGCAGCGCAGTGATTTCAAGCTGGTCTCCGAAAACCTGGTGATGAAAAAGGTCGAGAGCGCGATGGCAGGCGATACGTCCCTGTTCATTGGCGCCCTGCCGCCTGGAGAGTATGAGTTTGTCGAATTGATCGATACCCGTGCCAACAAGCTATTGCATGTGTACTCGACCATCGTGGGAAGCGTCAAGATCGAAGCGGGTAAATCGACGGATCTGGGCCGGCTGATTGTGACACGCGGCAATTTCGGCGTGCAATACGGCCGTAGCGCCCAGGTGACATCGAATGCGGAATTGATCCAGCGCTTTGCCCCCGGCTACAACGCCATGTTCGGCGCTGCTGCCGCTCCTGGCTGGAGCACGCCACGCCACGCCCAGGACGATGTCGAGCAATTTGCCCGCGCCCACCCGGCTGGGGCCGAGTGCACCACCGAAATGCCCGATGGCCGGGTGGCTGCCGCCAGCCGCATGGGTGCCGTCCTGATGCGCTCGACGCAAGGGCTATGGAGCATCCTCAATGCGCCATCGGTGGAGTCGCTGTCCTGCGTGTTTCCTGTCGACCTGCCCAATGCCGAGTTGATTGCGGTAGGCGAATCCGGTTCTCTGCTCCGCAAGGCGCGTGACAGTGAGCAGCTGTCGCCTGTCGATACAGGCAACCTGCCGCCCGGCAATCTGCTGCGCATCGGGGGCAACCCCAAGGTTGGCTGGTACGTGATGCATCGCAAGGGCGACGAGTTGAACATTTTCCATGCGCACCAGCTGGACGCTGGTGACTGGCGATCCGTGTACCACGCCACCTTGCCCGGATCCTGGCTACATGGCCCGGGCTTGCTCTGGACGTGGCAAGACGCGGGCCGCATCGGCTATGCGCTGGAAAGCGGCTTGATCGGCGAACTCGATTACAGCACGGGCAAGTTGACCGAACGCTTTAGTCCACACAAGAAAAACCTGACGCAATTTACCCATCAACCCAATGGGACGGAAAGCGTCCTGGTAGCGGCTGGCTTGGCAGGAAGATTTCCCGACGCCTATATTTCACGGGATCGCGGCCAGAACTGGAAAACGATCGTTTCGCCGTTCAAAGTCCTGATGTCGCCCGTGGCGCCGCTCAATGACGGCAGATTGCTGATGGAAGCGGGCATGTATAACGAGGGCGCACTGCTGGTCAGCAGCGACGATGGTCAAACCTGGGGGCCGTATGCACCATATACATTGCGTCAGACGCCAATGATTTTCCCTTCCGGCCTTGCGCTCAATATCCAGGAAGACTTCAAGGGTCGCGTCAGCATTTACAGTTCCATGGACAATGCCAAAACATGGAAGCTCGAGCATTCAAACCAGGACCTGCTCTCCACGCTGCAACAACTGAAGCAATAGCATTCAGCATCGGCAGCCGCCGGCATGACATCCGCAAAGCACAACGGCACAGGAGTTCCTGTGCCGTTGTGTGGCGCGCATCGGATGCGGCTTACTTTTTGTCCGTCGGCGGCACCGGCGGCACGAACGGGAACGTGCCGAACAGATTCTTGCTCTGGCTCTGCATCTGTTCCTGCATCTGCACGAACAGGCTCTTGCTCTGGTCGATGTAGTTGTTCATCATGCCTTGCATCATCGGGCCCTGGACGTTCATGAACTGGGTCCACATTTCTGGGCTGAAGGGCTTGCCTTCGAAACTGCCGGCCGACGTGCCCGTGAATTTGTGCTGGATATCGGTGAACGCTTGCACGTTCTTTTCCAGGTAGGATCCCATCATGCCCTGCATGGCGTGGCCATAGTAGCGGATGATCTGCGACAACACGCTGCTCGAGAACATGGGCGCGCCGTTCGCTTCCTCTTCCAAAATGATTTGCAGCAAGATGCTGCGCGTCAAATCTTCATTGGATTTGGCATCGACGACGGTAAACACCTCATTGTCCAACACCAGCTGCTTGACGTCCGTCAAGGTGATGTAGGAACTGGTTTGCGTGTCATACAGACGGCGGTTAGGATATTTTTTAATCAGGCGGTCTATACTTTTTTTTGCACTACTCATCACAAGTTCCACTTATTGCGCCGCAGCGCATACTGAGTTAATCCGAAAAAAAAGCGAACGTGGGTCCGCTTTCGCACCTGCCTACGTTTTCCATTATAGAGTGGAAAACGGCTCCATTGCACATCAGGGTAGTAGATTCCCGCATTTATTGCAACGCAACTAAAAGTAGATTCCTGACAAGACCGGAGATTACGCCGGTCTTGCCGGGCCAGAAGCTTTTGTAAACTAGTCCGCCCTGACTTTAACATACCGCCCCGGCGCCGGCTCGATTGCCGCGTGGCGTTTGTTGCCCGGCTTGCCCGGCGCCTTCACCTGCGCGCCGCCGTGTTCAGCCAGGAAAGCCGCCCATTCCGGCCACCAGCTGCCCACGTGCTCGGTCGCGCCTTCCATCCACTGTTCGGCCGTCAAGGGCTTGGCTTTCGCCGTGCGTGCGCCTTTGCCCGCGTCATTGCTCCAGTAACTGCGCTTTTTCTTCGAGGCAGGATTGATCACGCCGGCGATATGGCCCGAAGCGCCGAGGATGAAGCGGTTGGTTTTCGGCTTTTTCGGGTTCAGCACGGCCGTGCTGGCGTACGCCGCGCCCCAGGGCACGATATGGTCTTCGCGCGAACCGTAGATGAAGGCGGGCGCGTCGATGCTGCTCAAGTCGACCTTTTCGCCGGCCACCGTCAGCTTGCCCGGCACTTTCAGGCTGTTTTCCAGGTAGGTGTTGCGCAGATACCAGCAGAACATGGGGCCCGGCAAGCCCGTGCCGTCGCCATTCCAGTACAGCAAGTCGAACGCGGGCGGCTCCTTGCCCTTCAGGTAATTCGACTGCACGTAGTTCCACACGAGGTCGTTCGGTCGCAGGCTGGAGAACGTGCTGCCCAGGTCGCGGCCCGACATCAGGCCGCCCTTGGCCAGCGTCTGCTCGCGCAGCGCCACTTGCGGCTCGTCGATAAAGACGTCGAGCGCGCCCGTGTCGCAAAAATCGAGGAAGGTGGTCAGCAAGGTCAGGCTGGCGGCCGGATTCTCGCCCCGCGCCTTGAGCACGGCCAGCGCCGTCGAGACGATGGTGCCGCCCACGCAAAAGCCGAACATATTGAGCTTGTCCTGGCCGCTGATTTCCTGCGTGACCTTGATGGCTTCGATCACGCCTTGCTCCACGTAATCGTCCCACGTCAGGTGCTGCATGCTCAGGTCAGGATTGCGCCAGGACATCAGGAATACGGTATTGCCCTGCTCCACCGCATAGCGCACGAGCGAGTTTTCCGGCTGCAAGTCAAGGATATAGAATTTATTGATGCACGGCGGCACCATCAGCAGCGGCCGCTGGTGTACCGTGGGAGTGCTTGGCGTGTACTGGATCAGCTGGAACAAGGCGTTTTCAAACACCACCGTGCCCGGCGTGGTGGCCACGTTGCGGCCCACTTCGAAGGCCGATTCATCGGACTGCGAGATGCGGCCCTTGCCCATATCGGCCAGCATATTGCTCAAGCCCTTGGCCAAACTTTCGCCCTTGGTCTCGATCAGGGTTTGCTGGGCGTCGGGATTGGTGGCCAGGAAGTTGGCGGGCGACATGGCGTCGACGATTTGCTGCACGGCAAACGCAATCTTTTGCTTCTGGTGCGGCGTCGCTTCCACGGCATCGGCCATGGCGCTGAGAAACTCGGCGTTCAGCAGGTAGGCGGCCGCATTGAAGGCCGACAGGGGGCTGGCGTGCCAGGCGGGCGCGGAGAACCGGCGGTCTTTCAATTCCGGCGCCTTGCCGGCCATAAAGTCTGCCCACAAGCCCGTCAGCTTGGCCACGTAGGCATTTTTCAGTTGCTCGATCGCTTCCGGCTTGATGCTGGCGCCCGCATCCTGCAAAATGCCGGCAATCGGATTGCCGGCGGGCTGCGGTACCATGTTGAACCACGTCTTCCACTGTTCAGGATTGCTGATCTGCGCCATCCATTCCTTGGTCATCATTTGAGGATCGGGCATGTTCATAGCTATATAAATCCATTCAAGAATTGATAAATAATTACTTCCGGGCCACCTGCATGCAAACTCTTACTGACTGCCAATACCAATGATGCTCATGACCGCTGTTGCCTGGATCTATGTCGTCGGCCTCATGGCGCTGACGGAACCGTCCATCGTCGCCGGGGTGATGACCTTCGTGCTGTACTGCGTCATCCCGCTGTCCATCCTATTCTATCTGACGGGCTCAAGGAGACGCAAACGCAAGGCGGCGCGCATCGCGGAACTGCATGCCCGCGCGCTGGCCTCAGCAGACGATAAAACAAAAACGGCAGACACATAAGTGTCTGCCGTGCAGATTATTTGCGCCAGATCAAGCTGGCCTGTCTTCCCGTGACGCCATCGCGCCGGTACGAGTAAAACTTCGCCGCATCGCTGACGGTGCAATATTCCCCGCCCGCCACTTGCACCACGCCGTCGCGCAGCAGCATGGTGCGCGCCAGCGCATAGATGTCGGCCAGGTACTTGCCCGGCTTGCCAGCGATGGCGACGAAGGAAGCACTCAGTACTTGCCGCTCGGCATCATCGCGCGCGCCGTCGCGGAATGCTTGCAGCACATCGTGTCCCACTTCGAATTGCTGTGGACCGATGGCCGGCCCCAGCCAGGCGAGGATATCCGTCGCCCCTTGCGCGCGCATGCTGTCCACCGTGCGCTGCAAGACGCCGTTGGCCAGGCCGCGCCAGCCCGCGTGGGCCGCGCCGACGACGAGGCCATCCGTCGAACAAAACAATACCGGCAGGCAATCGGCCGTCATCACCACGCACACGGTGCCCGCCTGCGTGGCGATGCTGGCGTCGGCATCGGGCACGCAACCGTCCAGGCTGGCAGCATCGGCGACGGCCACGCCGTGCACCTGCGACAGCCAGGCCGGCTCGGCAGGCAAGACGCCAGCCAGCCGCGCGCGGTTGGCCGCCACGTGCGCGGCCTCGTCGCCCACGTGCGTACCCAGGTTCAAGCCACCGCCGCCCTGCCCGTCACCATACGGGCCCTGGCTGACGCCGCCCGCGCGCACGGTCGCCAGCGCGCCCACGTTCGCGGGCAGGCCGGGCCAATGGGGAGTGATATAAGGCAAGGCAGCCGTCATCAGACCTGTTCCGGCTCGGGAATGCCGGCCGTGGCGATCAGTTGGGCGAAATCGTCGGCCAGCGGCACGATCCACTCGCACGCTTCCAGGGTGCCCGGATGCACGAGGCCCAGGCGGCGCGCCTGCAGTGCCTGGCGCGAGAAGACGGACACCAGGTGCTGCTTGCCGTACACATAATCACCGACCAGCGCAAAGCCCAGATGCTGCATGTGCACGCGGATCTGGTGCGTGCGGCCTGTTTCCAGGCGGCATTGCATCAGGCTCACGGGACGGCGGTCGAGTTCGCCGCTGCCGATCAATTCATAGTGCGTGATGGCGGGCTTGGCCGTAAAATTTTCCGAGACGGCCATCTTGACGCGGTCGCGCGGGTGGCGCGCGATGGACGCATCGATGGTGCCCGCCGCCTTCGGCGTGCCCCACACGAGCGCGAAGTATTCGCGCTTGACGGTGCGCGCCTGCAATTGGCGCACCAGGTCCGTTTGCGAAGCGAGGGTCTTGCCGACGACCATCAAACCGCTCGTATCCTTGTCTAGGCGGTGCACGATGCCGGCGCGCGGCACGCCCGCCAGTTGCGGGCAGTGGTACAGCAGGCCGTTGAGCAGGGTACCCGACCAATTGCCGGGGCCCGGATGCACGACCAGTCCGGCCGGTTTGTTGATGACGATGATATGCTCATCTTCGTGCACGATGTTCAATTCCATCGCTTCCGGCTTAAAAGCCTCGTCTTCCGGCGCGCTTTGCGGCAGAATGACGATCTTCTCGTCGCCATAGGCGGTCATGTTGCGTTTGGCAACTTTTCCATCGACGGTCACGAAACCGGCTTCCAGCCACAATTGCAAGCGGCTGCGCGAGTATTGCGGCACCAGCTGGGCGATGACTTTATCGAGGCGGTGGCCGCAGGCGTCCGGCGTCAGTTCCAATGTAATCGGGGCCATTTCCTCGAAGACGTCGTCGGCGGCAAAATCGCCGTCAAACGCCTCTTCGGCAACATGGTCAGAAAGGGAGTCAAACGCGGGGTCAGCCAAATTAGGCTTCGGAGTTAATATCACAGCATTCCCATCGGCTATAATCAGCCTATTGTAAAATCTTGGTTAAAACCTTCTTGCAAAACGTCATGCAAAAAAAATTATCGTTGGTAGTCGCTTCAGTCGTTCTGCTCGGCATGTCCGCTTGCAGCTTGTTGCCTGAAAAAGTGGATGAGACCAAAAACTGGTCCGTTACGAAATTATACTCGGAGGCGCGTGAAGAAATGGCCGGGCAGCACTATGAAGCTGCAATCGGCCTGTTCCAGAAGCTGGAGGCTAACTATCCTTTCGGCAACTATGCTCTGCAAGCGCAGATGGAGATCGCTTACGCGTATTATAAGTCGGGAGACCAGGCTCAGGCACTGGCTGCCGTCGAACGCTTCATCAAGTTGCATCCGAACCACGCCAATGTGGACTATATGTACTACTTGCGGGGCCTGATCAGCTTTAACGACCAGATCAGCTTCCTGAACTTCCTGTACGAGCAAGATCCGACCGAGCGCGACCCGAAAGCCACGCGCGAAGCGTTTGCGGCCTTCAAGCAACTGGTCGACAAGTTTCCAAATAGCAAATACGCGCCCGATTCGCTGGCCCGCATGAACTATTTGGTCGATGCCATGGCGAAATACGAAGTGCACGTGGCGCGCTATTACTACCGCCGCGGCGCCTACCTGGCCGCCGCCAACCGCGCGCAAACGACGGTCAGCGATTTTGCCGCTTCGCCTGCCATCGAAGAAGCGCTGTTCATCATGTACCGCTCGTATGACAAGCTGGGCTTGACCGACTTGCGCGACGACGCCTTGCGCGTGCTGACCAAGAACTACCCGAACACGGCATTCCTCAGCCCGGAAGGGGTGAACAAGGAACGCAAGTGGTGGAAATTCTGGCAGTAAGATAAGAAAAAACCGGGCTCGCCCGGTTTTTTTACTTATACACCCACTTTGCGCCGGAACACCCAGCTGGTATCGTTCGACGCTTCCGGCACGAAACCGTAGCCGTCGACGTCGAACTCTTTCAGCTGCTGCGGGTCGCGGATGGCGTTGACGGCCGCATAGCGGGCCAGCATGCCGCGCGCGCGCTTGGCGTAGAACGAGATGATTTTATATTTGCCGTTCTTCCAGTCCTCGAACACGGGCGCGATGACGGGCACGTCCAGCTGGCGCGGCTTGACGGATTTGAAATATTCCTCGGAAGCAAGGTTGACCAGCACCTTGGCGCCCTGCTCTTTTGCCGTGCGGTTCAAGCCGTTGGTGATGGTGTCGCCCCAGAATGCGTACAGATCCTTGCCGCGCGTGGTCGACAGCCGCGTGCCCATTTCCAGGCGGTGCGGGTGGATCAGGTCCAGCGGGCGCAGCAAGCCGTACAGGCCCGACAGGATGCGCACGCGCGACTGGGCATAGTCGAGCTGGGCCGGCTGCAGGCTGCGCGCCTCGAAGCCGGCATACACGTCGCCATTGAAAGCCATGATGGCCTGGCGCGCTTCCGCCAGCTTGGGCGTCCAGGAAGCGTAGCGGGCCACGTTGAGGGCCGACAAGGCGTCGGAAATGCCCATCAGGCTGCCCACTTCGGCGGGCGAAAACTGGCGCATGCGGGCTATGAGCTGGGCGGAATGGTCGAGAAAATCGGGGGTGCTGTGCAACGAGGTTGTTGGCGGCGTCTCCAGGTCGAGACTCTTGGCGGGCGAAAGCACGATCAACATAAATTATCACTACAGAATAGAATTGCCGACATGATACCTGCTCCACAAAAACTCGTCCTCGACACCAACGTTTGCCTCGACCTGTTCGTCTTCAACGACCCGCGCTGGGCGCCCCTGCTGGCGGCCATGGAAAGCGGCGCCGTGCACGCCATCACGCGCGAAGATTGCCGCGCGGAATATCTGGTCGTGTTGCATTACAAACATCTGCCGCTCGACGAAACCAGCCGCGCCGTCGCCGCCGCCCGCTTCGACGCGCATATCAGCGTGGTGGCGCCGCCCGTCTCCGGCGTGCGCCTGCCCGTCTGCACGGACAAGGATGACCAGAAATTCCTCGAACTGGCGCGCGACGCCAACGCCGACATCCTCATCACCAAGGACAAGGCCCTGCTGAAACTGGCCCGCAAGACGGCCAAGGCCGGCATGTTCAAGATCATGGTGCCGGAAGGCTGGGCCTTGCCAGGCTGAGCCATCGAGGGCTGCACGGAACGCCACGCGCTGCGCTAGAATGGGAAACGATTCCACTTTCCGCACCGCGCCCCTACCGCTCATGAACAGCCCGTCCCTGCCCTGCACGACTCCCACCCTGACCACCCGCTTGCCTCTCGTGGGCACCACCGTGTTTACCCGCATGTCCAGCCTGGCGGCCCAGCATGGCGCCGTCAACCTTGGCCAGGGCTTTCCCGACTTCGATTGCGACCCGGCCCTGGTCGATCTCGTCGGCGACGCCATGCGCGCCGGCCACAACCAGTATCCGATGATGACGGGTGCCGCGCCCCTGCGCGAGGCCATCGCCGCGAAAATCGCCAGCTTGTACGGCCACGGCTATGATGCCGGCACGGAAATCACCGTCACGGCCGGCGCCACGCAGGCGCTCACCACCGCCATCCTGTGCTGCGTGCACCCGGGCGACGAAGTCATCGTCATCGAACCGGCCTACGACAGCTATCTGCCCGCCATCGCGCTGGCCGGCGGCGTACCCGTGCTGGTGTCCATGCAAGTGGGCGAGTCCGGCTACAGCGTGCCGTGGGACCAGCTGGCCGCCGCCGTCAGCAGCAAGACGCGCTTGATCATCATCAATACGCCCCACAATCCGACGGGCACGATCTTGCGCCCGGCCGACGTGGCCGCGCTGGCCGACATCGTGCGCGGCACGCAAATATTGATATTGTCCGACGAAGTGTACGAGCACATGGTGTACGACGGCGTGCCGCACGCCTCGCTGAGCCGCAACCCGGAACTGGCGGCACGCAGCTTCATCGTTTCCAGCTTCGGCAAGACGTATCACGTGACGGGCTGGAAAGTCGGCTACGTGGCGGCGCCAAAGGCCCTGACGGCGGAATTTCGCAAGGTGCACCAGTACAACGTATTTACCGTCAACACGCCGATGCAGCACGGCATCGCCGGCTACATGGCGAATCCGCAGCCCTACCTGGACTTGCCCGCGTTTTACCAGCGCAAGCGCGACCTGTTCCGCGACGGCCTGGCGGGCAGCCGCTTTACCCTGCTGCCGGCCGACGGCACGTATTTCCAGTGCGTGCGCTACGACGCCATTTCGCAAGAGACCGAAGCGCAGTTCGCCGAATGGCTGACGACGGAAATCAAGGTGGCAGCCATTCCCGTTTCCGCGTTTTACGTGCAGGGCAAGGAGTCGGGCATCGTGCGCTTCTGCTTTGCCAAGAAAGACGAGACCTTGCGCCTGGCGCTGGAGCGCCTGCGCAGCATATAACCGAGCACTGAACATGGCTTCGCTGCGGCGGGGCAAAGGATGACAGATGGTACAGCGTCGCATCGGCCCGGCCGACCTGGTTCCCGGCGAACCCCTGCCCTGGGATCTGTTTTTGGCTGACCATAGTGCCGGCCCGCAACTGCGCAAGGGGCAGATCATCACGGATGGCACGCAGCTGGGCCGTTTGCTGCAGCTGGGCCTGTACGTGGGCGCGCCGGACCAGCCATCCGTCTTGCGCTTGCTCAATGAGGCGGCGCAACGCCTGGAACGGCTGCTGCTCGACTTGCGCAGCGAAAGCAATGCCGAGCGCGACGTGCGCGACATCGCCCGCGAACTGCTGCGCGCGCTCGAACACGATGCCGATATCGCCCTGGCCAGCATCCTGCTCAACCAGATCGCCGGCAGCTACGCCGTGCGCCACTGCATCGAAACGGCCTTGCTGGCCATGCTGGTGGGCCGCGGCATGCACAAGTCGCACGATGAACTGCTGTTGATCGGCGCGGCCGCGCTGACGATGAACGTGGGCATGCTGCGCCACCACGACAGCTTCCAGGACCGGCGCGGCCCCCTGAACGACGATGAAATGCGCATCGTGCGCCAGCATCCGCAGGAAAGCACGGAATTGCTGCGCTGCGCCGGCGTCGATGACGAGGAATGGCTGAGCTGTGTACTCTTGCACCATGAAAACGACGACGGCAGCGGCTACCCGCAGGGGCGCACGGCCGATGAAATCCTGCAAAACGCCAAGCTGATCGGCCTGGCCGACCGCTATTGCGCCCGCGTCTCGGCGCGCAACTACCGCCGTTCCATCGTCCCCGACCAGGCGCTGCAGCACATCTTCCTCGACCAGGGCGTGCCCATCGACCCGCTGCTGGGCGAGCAATTCGTCAATCTGCTGGGCAAGTATCCGCCCGGCACCCTGGTACGCCTGCGCAGCGGCGAACTGGGAGTGGTGACGCAACGGGGCGCCGGCCACGTGCATCCGCTCAGCGACCCGCTGGGCGCGCCGCTGGCCGCCGCCGAGCTATCGCAGATGACGCCGCGCGACACGGGCGACAGCCAGTTCGCCATCGTTTCGTCGCTGCACGAAGACGATGCCGGCATGCATTTCAGCATGCGGCACGTGTGGGGCGACGAGGCACGGCTGTAGGCTGGCCGGGAGCATCTACGGCTCACTTCACGGTTTCGGTGGGCGGATGCCCGTATACTGTGCGCTGACCAGCAGCCATTGCTTGTCGACAAGCCGAGCGACATAGCCGGCGCGCAGGGCGAAATTGCGGGCTACCCCATCCTGGTTGAGACGGTAGGACAGCCGCGCCGAGATGAGCGCCGTATCGCCAAACTGACGCACCACCGGTTCATCGACCTGCAGTTGGGGACTCGGCCGCTTCTGCTCCGGCGCATAGAAGGCGAGCATTTTTTCACGCCCGTCCACCTCGCCGACCGGCGATATTTCCACATAATTCTCCGCCGTGATGGCGTTCAAGGCCACTTGATCAAAGTTGCTCTGCGCCTGCGCATGGCGCTGCACCAAGGCGACCAGTTCGGCATCGGCGGGAGCCGCGTGCGCGCTGCCGATAACGCCCAAGGCGCCCAGCAGACAAGTGGCAAGGACATGTGGAAGGGTCAATTTCATGCGTATTCATCCTGATCGAGGTCATTGAGAAGCGTCCGATGCCTGCCGCGGCAGTATCGGACACTCGCTGGCGGGCGGCGCATCGCGAGAAAGCCCACCGTATGCTATCCCCTTGCCCTTTGCGCGCGCCTGCCATTGCGACAAAGCGCTCGAATCGGGGATTGAAACGCCATTTCGCCGGCCCGGGATGCGCAGGGCGATGCCGTCAATGACGCCCGCAAGCCATGCCTCAGTTCGCGCCCGCAGGAGCATCGAGCAACTTCTGTTGCAGATCAAGGTTGAGCGCCCACTGCTCTTCCACGGGAATGGCGCGCCGCGAGCTGGTCTTGAGGGAACCTTCTTGCGTCCACAGAAACGGATAAAAATTCAGGCAGAGGTCGCCGGACAAGGGTAATTCATCAAACTCCTGCGCATCGCCGGGCTGCCGGCCGTAAAACTGCCGCAACTGGCGAGTAAAGGCCCATTCGACGAACGCCGTGTAGCCGATCTCCAGCGCTTCCCACGCCAGTGTCTCGGGCGCGAGGTAATACATCTTGCCCTGGTCGGCCCCGAGTGCGCCGCCGTTGATGGCAAAAAAGCCGCCGAGCACGTCGTCGGCCACCAACAGAAAGCCCTCGGCCTTTCCTTCGTTCCACGTAGCAATGTTCCGCTCCAGTTTGCCATGTCCCGAGCCCAATATCCGCAGCCAGCCGTCATCCACCAGGATGCCGCCCGTTTCATAGGCGATGGCGCCTAGGGGGGAACGCGTGGTGACCTGCAAGCTCAGCAGCACATCTTCCCTGCTAGCCGAGGGCGGCAGCAATTCCACCGGGATGTCAGCCTCGCTGGCCCATTGCCGGATCAGCGGAAACGCCGGGTCTTCACTATCCAGTAATTCATTCAATGTACGCATTGCACCTGACCTTATCGATGACCGCTTCCGGCGGTCGGAGAGTTCATGACGACGCTGGCACTGCCTGGCGGGCGGCGCCCGGCATTCCAGCGGCTCGCCCCTGGCGCGATCCAGTATCGACGACGACATCTGGACGCTGCGCAAATTTTACACATAGCCGCCCCGGCCCCCCTGCACGCCTGCCAGCGGCCACGCAAAACCGGCCGGAGCCGCCGTCCCACATTCCGTGCATTCCCCCGAATCGACCGTTCATCCTGCGTCTGGCGCCATTCGTCGTCCGGCGCTCGCCCGTCAGGGCGGCCGCACATACCATGTCGATATGACCACTCCACTCCAGTTCAAGTCCGGCCAATTCTATGGCGACGTGCATCACGGCGCGCGCGGCAGCATTTTCGATATCCGCCGGCTGAAGGCCACGCGTGGCGAAGATGAAGTCGAAACGCACCGGCATGACGATGCCCACTTCGTCTTCGTTCTGTCCGGCACGTATATTTCCAGCGCCCTGCACGCCCCGCCGCGCGCGCCTTCGCCCACCCTCGTCTTCAACCCTGCCGGCACGACGCACCGCGACCGCTTCGTCGATGGCAAGGGCAGTTTCATGACGGTATCGCTCGACCCTGCCCTGCTGTCGGGCGCCGAGGAATTGCATGCGGCCCAGGAGTGCGCCACCGTGTTGCGCGATACGGCCAGCGCGGCGGCCGCGTTCCGGCTCGCGCGCGAAGTGGGCCGCGGCGGCGATGGCGCCCTGCTCGAAGCGGGCGCGTGGGAGATGCTGGCCAGCCTGCACAAGGCGCCCCGGCAGGCGCGCCCCGCCCTGCCCGGCTGGGCCCACCAGGCGTATGAAGCCGTGATGGATCTGGCCAATGACACGCATCTGCGCATCGCCGACGTGGCCGCCGCCCTGGATGTGCATCCCGTGCACCTGGCCCGCGTGTTCCGCCAGGCCTGGGGCTGTTCGCCGGGCGACCTGCTGCGCTGGCGCCGCGTCGACCAGGCCAGCGGCTTGCTGCACCGCCCGGAACTGAGCATGGCCGACGTGGCGCTGAGCGTGGGCTTTGCCGACCAGAGCCATATGACGCGCGCCTTCCAGGCCCGCTACGGCATGACGCCCAGCAACTATCGCCGCCAAATGTTTCAAACGTCCAAGACAATGCCCAATTTACAAGACTAGACTGAACTTTTCCAACTCAGGAGTACACCATGTTGCGATACCTCCCCCTTCTTCTCGCCTTCGGCAGCAGCGTCCACGCAGGCGAGCTGGACGGCATCACCACCGCCATCGAAGCGGGCGACTTCAAGCAGGTCACCAGCGTCGTGGTGGCGCAGCATGGCAAGCTGCTTTACGAACACTACTTCGACAAGGATGGCGCCGAAAGCCTGCGCAATACGCGCTCGGTGGGCAAGACGGTGGCCGGCATGCTGGTCGGCCTGGCCATCGAGCGCAAGCTCTTGCGCACTGACACCCCCGTCCTGCCCTACTTTCCGGAACTGCGCCCGCTGGCCCATGCCGACCCGCGCAAGGACAAGATCACGGTCGAGGATTTCCTGACCATGAGCTCGCTGCTTGAATGCGACGACGACAACCAGCATTCGCGCGGCAATGAAGAGCGCATGTATCTGGTGGAAGACTGGAGCCGCTTCGTGGCGGACCTGCCGATCCGCGGCTTTCCCGAATGGCAGCCCCGCCCCGAGCAATCGCCGTATGGCCGCGCCTGGAGCTATTGCACCGCCGGCGTAACCCTGCTGGGACCGTTGCTTGAAAAGGTGAGCGGCCAGGGCGTGCCGGACTTCGCCGCCGCCAACCTGTTCAAGCCGCTTGGCATCGACAAGGTGAAATGGCAATTCCAGCCCAAGGGCAGCGCCATGACGGGCGGAGGCTTGCAGCTGCGCAGCGTGGATCTGATGAAGCTTGGCCAGCTCTACCTCGACGGCGGGCGCTGGCATGGCAAGCAGGTGATGCCGGCCGAGTGGGTCAAGCGCTCGATCGCGCCCCACGCCAACGCGCGCGAAGGCATGGACTACGGTTATCTGTGGTGGCTGCAACCGTTCACGGCCAATGGCCGTACGGTGCAAAGCTATGGCATGGCGGGTTCCGGCGGCAATAAAGTGCTCGTCCTGCCGGAACTCGATGCCGTGGTCGTCATCACCACGACCAACTTCCAGGTGCGCGACGCCCATGGCATCAGCGAAAAATTGCTGACCAAGCTGATCCTGCCGACATTGATGCGCCCGTAAGCGCCCGTCATTTTGCGGACGTCAAGTACGCCCGCAAGCCATGCGTGAGCACGAAAGGAAACACGCTTGCGTGATCTTCATCCGCGAAGACGCGCAAGCGCGTCTTCAGGCCGGGGAACTTGCGCGATGTCAACTTCCCATCGAATTCGCGCAAGTCGGCCACCATGTCGGCGTCCGCTTCCGAACGTGAACGCTTCTTGCCCGCCGCCAGCTTTTCCAGGCCGCCGATGCCGAAGAACACGGACGCCGGCAAATCCTTGTGGCTGGCCGCATACGCCTGTTCGCGGTCGAACATGACGCCGGCGTCGTACCACAGCGACGGGCTGCCGAGGACGTAGTGCTCGAAGGTGCGCGGTTCCGTCAGCAGCAATTGCAGGCCCAGCAAGCTGCCGTAGGAATGGCCGATGAACACCTTGCGCTGCATGTTCGCGCGATAGTGCTGCGCAATAAAGGGAAACACCTCGCCCGAGATGAACTGGCCATACGCCTTCGCTTCGCCGAACGCGGGTTGCCGTCCCGGCATGTCCGAGCGGTAATCGTGCTTGCGCGGCGTGGTGGGCGTATAGTCGCGGCGCCGGCTGTACACCCCGCCATCGCCGTTGGCGTACGACAAGCCAACCACGATGACTTCTTCCATCCCCGCATGCTTGTTCAGGCGCTGCGCGATATTGCGCACGACGGGAAATGCATAATTGGCATCGACGACGAACAGCACCGGATAGCGCTTATTGCCCTGCCGATAGGAATCGGGCAAGGCGACATACAGCTGGTAATCGCGCTTCAAGGCTTGCGCGCGAAGGTCGCGCACTTCCGTATTCTCAAGAACGTAGCTGGCGGGCGCGGGGGCGGCCAACGCGCTGTTGGCCAGGCAGCAAAGGACGATGAGCAGATGCAGAGGCTTCAAGCTGTTTCTTTCATTGAGGTAGTAGTTACTTCGCCGCAGCCGCCGTCAGCTGCACCAGCTTGCGCTCGACAAACGCCTGCAGCTGGGGCGACAGGGTTTGCAAGCCCTTGGCGCGCTCGAACGCCTGGCGCGCCTGGGCCGGGTGGTTGTCGGCTTGCAAGGCGATGCCGAGGCCCATCCACCAGACGCTGTTGTCGGGCGCCGCCTGCAGGGCCAGCTGATAGTGTTCGGCCGCTTCGCGGTAGCGCTGCTCGCGCTGCAGCACGCCGGCCAGGAAGGCGTGGTATTCGCCGCTGTCGCTGGCATACGGCAAGCTGCGCATGAGGGTGTCGAGGGCCGCCGCGCCGCCATTGGCCTTGTCCAGCTGCAAACGGGCCAGCATCATCGCTTGCGCCGGCTGTTTCGGGTCCAGCGCCAAACTCAGCTGCAACTGGCGGGCCGCCTCGTCGGGACGCTGTGCTTCCAGCAGCAGGCGCACCAGCGTTTCGCGCGCGCCCTGATGGCGCGGGTCCAGCTGCAGGGTCTGCTGCAAGGCCAACATGGCGTCGGACACGCGGCCATCCTGCAATTGGGCCAGCGCGCGCCGGTATTCATTCTCCACGCGCTGCTGCGGCGTGACTTGTTTTCCATCAATGATGCGTTCACTCGCAGCGGACGCAGTCGTCTTCACCACGGGCGCAGCGGCAGGCTTGGCGGCGTGTTCCGTGATGCGGCGCATGTCGGCGGCACGCAGCTTGGCGGGCGCGGGGGTGGCTTCCTCGGCCTGAAATACGGGTTCGGGTTCCGCCGCCACGACGGGCGTGGGCGCGGGTACAACGACGACAGGCGCCGGTGCCGGCACTGGAACCAGGACCGGCGTACTGGCCACGCTGACCAGCACGGGCGGCACGGCCGGGCGCTTCAGGTAGACCCAGCCCAGGGCGATGGCGGCGGCCGTCAAGCCTGCGGCACCGCCGAAGACCAGCGCGCGCGAGACGCCCCGCTCGCGTTCGGGCACGGAGCGGATACCGGCCGCGTCGCCGCGTCCATCGGGGGTGCCGCGGGCATCGAGGTCTTGCAACATCTTGTTAATCAGGCTCATCTACAGGCTCATCTTCGTCATCGGTTCAATAAAGTCCAGCTCGCGCCGCAGGCGGCGGCCAGCACGCCGGCGCCGGCCAGCCATGGCCACGGCCTGCGCCAAAAGCGGTGCGGCTTGCTGGCCAGGGTGTCGCTGGCGGCCAGCGCCACGTGGCGGCCGCCGACCTGCTGCCGCCCTTCGCCATACGCCACCATCAGCGCCTTGTGCGCCATGATATTGATCAGGCGCGGGATGCCGCCGGACGCCTTGTACAGCTTGGCCACGCCGCCACGGCTGAACAGGCGCGCGCCGTCGAAACCGGCCACGCGCAGGCGGTGCGCCACATAGAAATCCACGTCGTCGCGCGACAAGGGCCCCAGGTGATAGTGAAAGGTGATGCGCTGCGCCAGCTGGCGGATTTCCGGCAGGGCCAGCTTGACGTCCAGTTCCGGCTGGCCGAACAGCACGATCTGCAGCAGCTTGCGCTTTTCCGTTTCCAGATTCGTCAGCAGGCGCAGCGCTTCCAGGCTGTCGACGGGAATCGCCTGCGCTTCGTCCAGGCACAGCAGCACGCGCTTGCCTTGCGCCGCCAGGTTGAGCAGGCGCAAGTTGAGTGCGCGCAGCAACTGATGCTGCTCAATATCCTTTTCCAGCAAGACATCGAGGTCCTCGGCCAGCGCCAGGATCAGCGAACGGGGCGACAAGTTCGGATTCGGGATGTAGGCCGTGACGAAGTCCGGCCCCAAGGATTGCATGAACTTGCGGCAGAGAAAAGTCTTGCCGGTGCCCACTTCGCCAGTGATCTTGATGAAGCCCTCGCCATTGCGCGCCGCCACCAGCAAGGTATTGAGCGCCTTTTGCGACTGCGGGCCGTTGAAGAAGAAACTGGTATCGGGCGTGAGGCCGAACGGCGCCTCGCGCAAGCCGAAATGGGCCTGGTACATTTAGCGCCGCTCCGACGGACGGCGCGGGTCGAGCGCCTCGATGCGCTTGCCAGAATCGAGCAAGTCCTCGTTCCAGCTATTGGCGCCATCGACGATGGTCGGCTTGATCAGCACCACCAGCTCGCGCTTCTGGATCACCTGCCCCGTGTTGCGGAACAGCGCGCCCAGCACGGGGATATCGCCCGCGCCCGGCACTTGCGAGCGGTCCGACGTCGTGGCCTGGCGCATCAGGCCGCCGATGGCGACGATACGGCCATCCTGGCTGCGCACCATGCTGTCCATCTCCGACGTGCTCGATGCGGCCAGCGGCAGTTTCAGGGAACCGGCGCTGCCCAGGTCGATTTCCTTGCTGATGGTCGACACCTGGCTGACGGACGGGTGCACGTGCAGGATGATGTTGCCATCCGCATCGATCTGCGGCGTCACGTCCAGCACCACGCCGGAAAAGAACGGCTGCAAGGTCACGTTGGGGCTGGTCGTCGCGCCGCTGGCCGTCGTATTCGTCGTGGTCGACACGCCCGTCACGTAAAACTCGTCCGTGCCGATCTTCAGCACGGCCTTCTGGTTGTTCATGGTGGCGATGCGCGGGCTCGACAGCACGTGCACGGAGCCTTGCGATTCCAGGAAGGAAATCATCGCCGCGAAATTGGCCGTCTGGAAGGCCAGGCCGAACATGGAACCGGCCGAGTTGGCCGCCGAGCTGAGGCCGAAGCCGCTACTGGCCGTCAAGCCGCTGCCATTCGTCATGTTGGGCGGCTGGCCCCCATTAAAGGGCAGCGGCGCCAGGGTGCCGCCCGGCTGGATGAAGCCCGTCGAGATGCGGTTCGTGTGGCCGCTCTTGATCGAGGCGAACGAGGCCCAGTTGATGCCCGTCTGCGTGTTGTCGTTAAGTTCGACTTCGAGGATTTTCGCTTCCAGGATCACCTGGCGGTCGACGGACAATTGCGTGGCCTTCAAATACATGTCGACATTGCGCAACTCTTCCGGCATGGCGCGGATGACGATCACGCCCGACTGCGGACTGAGCACCACTTGCCGGCCGCCGTCGCTGCTGCCGACGATGGCTTCCAGCGCCGCCTTCAGTTCCGGCCAGAAATCGGCCGTCGACGAGGTGGTCAGGTTGCTGCTGTCCAGCGTACGGCCGCCCTGGCCACCATTCGTTTGCTGGTTCTGCTCGTTGTTGTTGCCCTGATTGTTATTGCCGCCATTTCCGCTGTTGCCGGAGCCGCCCGAGTTGGTCGAGCCCACGGACCCCACCGACGTCGACGACACGCGCAGGTTGGAATTGCCGCGGCGCGCGCCCGTCAGGTAATTGACGTGGAACAAGCGCGTCTGCATGGTCAGGGGCTTGATGTAGATCTGCGTGCCCTCGACCTTGTAATCGTAGCCATACAGTTCGCGCACGGCGTCGAGCGCCTGGAACAGGGTCACGTCCTTCAAATTGGCGGAAATCGTGCCGCCGATGTCGGGATGGACCAGCATGTTGTAGCGCGTGCCGGCCACGATGGAAGTGAAGAACTGGCGCGCCGGCACATTGTTGAACGCCACGTTGAAGCGCTCGTCGAGCGCGGCGCGGGCCTTCGGCAATTGCTGGGCCAGGGCCGCCACGGGCGGCAGCAGCGCCGCTTCCACGGCGTCCGGCTGGGCCGCTGGCGCCGTGGTGGCTGCCGCGCCCTTGACGGCATCGGTGATCGCATTATAGGTGTCGCGCTTGACGGGCGCGACATTGCAGCCGCCCAGGCCCAGGCTGACGCTGATGACAGCCGCCATCGTACTGATCTTGAACATGCTCGCCTTGTGTTGATTGAGTTGCTTGGCCACTTCTTCTACTCCTGCTTGCGGTCGGTCTTATTGTCGGTCTTGCTGCTGGGATACAGCTTGAAGGTTTCCAGTGATTTGCCACGCCGCAACAATACGGCCGTGTCGCGGATTTCCACCACCACGGCGTCGCCCACCTTGCCGCCCACCTTGACCGTCTGGCCATCGATGACGGCCAGGCGGCGTCCGCCCGGCTGGGTGGAAACGAGCACCGATTGCAGCTGCGGCCGGGCCGCGACGGCGGGCGCGGCGTCGGCGGGCGCCCACAGGGCCGCGGGCGGACGCGTCGGATCGTCGAGCGCCTGTGCCTGCGCGCCCGGCGATGCCAGGCTCAGGATCAGGAAGGGCGCCAGCAGCGCGGAACCCAGGGTCAGAGTGCGATCCATGTATCGTCCATGCTGAGGGTATGTAAGGTCAGGGTCAGGGTGGCGCCCGGGTAACTGGCGGCGTCGAGGTGGGCGGCGCCCCAGAAGACGCGCGTCGGCATCGCTTGCAGCGCCTGCATGTATTGCACCATGTCGGCATAACTGCCTTGCAGCACCACTTCCACGCCATGCTGGTGCAGCAGGGGAGCCGGCGCCCTGGCCGCCGCATCGCCGTTCGCGCTGTCGGCCTGGCGTGCGCCCACGGCGCTGGCCGGCAGGGTTTTCAGCGACACCACGCGCAGTCCCGCGTGCCGGCGCAGCAAGTGTTCGAGCAAGGTGACCATGCGCTCCGGCGCCACCAGGCCGTGCTGCTTCTCGCGCAGCGCCTGCGCCAGGGACGCCGTTTCCGCCTGCAAGGCCGCCAGGCGCGTGCGCGCTTCCTGGTCGGGATCGGTGGCGTGGGCCAGCATGGTCAGCTCGACTTCCTTGTCGGTGGCACTCAAGAGGCTTTGTTTTTGCGCAATGCTCGCCTCCAGCGCGGCGCGTTTCGCCAGCAGGGGATTGAAGCTCATGAAATAAAACACGAACAGGACGGCGGCCGCACCGGCGCCGAACACCATCAGCCGCTCGCGCAGGCTGAGGGCGTCGAAGGCGGCGGCCCATTTCTTCAGCAAGGGCAGCATCAGCGTGCTCCTTCCGTAACAGGTTTCGGCGGCGTGGCAGGCCCGGCGGCGCGGTCGGCCGACTGCAGGCTGAACGCGACATACGGCAGGCCAGGCGCCCTGCCCTCGGCCACGGCCGCTGGCGCGGGCTGGCCGATGTCGAGGCTGGCGAAAGTCTTGCCTCGCAGTACTTCCTGCTGGCCCAGGCGCGTGATGTAGGCAGGCAACAGCGACGCGTGCAAGGCGCGGCCCTGCAAGCCGAAGTCATTGCCGGCGCCGGCAATGTCCACGCCCGTCAGCCATACGCCCTCGACCCTGGCCTGCGCCAGCGCGCGGAAATAGCCGGCATAGCCGAGGGTATTGCCCAGCTTGCCGCTGTCCAGCACGTTCGACGCATCCTGCAGCAGCTGGCGTTGCGCCTCGACGGCCGCCAGTTCCTGCGCCAGGGCCGGATCTTTCTTGCGTGGAGGAAAATCGCGCAAAGTCTGGTCGCGCTTCGCCTCGCCCTGCGCCAGCGCCGCCTTGACGCCCGCTTCGCGCCGTTCCAGGCCGTTCAAGGCTTGCTGGGCCAGCACGCCCACGGCCAGCAGGGCCAGCGCCAGGCCGCCCAGGCCCAGGCCGGCCGTGCGCGCCGACATATGGTGTTTTTGCAGTTCAAACTGGGGATTGAACAGATTGATCTGCTGGCTCATGCGCCCTTCCCTTCGTGCTTGCCCGGGTGCAAGCCAACCTCGCGCAAGCCGGCGCCGATGGCCAGGAAGTAGCGCGCCTGCATGGCGGGGTCGCGCAATTCGGCGGCCTGCGACAAGTCCAGCACCGTGGCCAGGTCCAGCTGCTCGACGGGCATGTAGAGATTGTCGGCCAGATAGGCGTGCAAGCCGTCGGCCGCGCCCGTCATCAGCATCAAGCGGGCCAGCGAAATGAAATGAAACTGGCGGTCGAAGTGGTCGAACGAGCGCTGCAGTTCCAGGGTGACGCGGTCGTAGTACTGGCTGGCGTCGGGCGACTGCAATTGCGTCAGGGTCACGTCGATGCGGCGCGCCTGGTACAGCTCGCCATTGAAACTCATGGTCAGCAAGCCGCCGTCGCCATCGAAATACAGCACGGCGATGCCGCGTCCCGGCGTTTCCAGCAAGGTAGCGATATTGCGCTGCGCCATCTCGGGGATATCGATCACGGACAGGCCGATCTTGCATTCGGCGTACAGCGCCTGGCGCCGCGACACGGCGCTGTTGCGCGCGGCGACGGCAAACACGCTGCTGCCCCGCTGGGTGCCGTTCGGGTCGCCGGGGATGTCGAACACGTCGATGGTGGCTTCGGCCAAGGGAAAGTCCAGCATGTCCTTCAGGCGCCAGCCCACGGCCGTCTTCAGCTCCTCGCGCGGCACGGCAGGCGCTTCCAGCGACAGCAACTGGTACTCGCCGCCGGCCAGCACGGTGGTGCAGTGGCGCGCTGCCGCCTGCACGTCCTTGCCCAGTTTTTCCAGCACCTCGGCCGGCGCCGGCCGCGCGGCCGCCTGGTAACTGGCGCCCAGCACGCGCGGCATGCCGTCGGCGGGACGTTCGACAACGACAGCGCTGACGCCTTCCCGGCCAAACGCCGTGGCCAGCCAACCCTCATACTTCCTTGCTCTTGCGAATAAACCCATGCGACCTATCCAGTGTAAGTGCCTGCCCGATCTTGTCGCGCAGTTAATGCATCCAGCCAATTTTAATTCATGAAGCCAACTTTATTGTGTAAAAACAATAAATTAGCGATCTTTTTTGCACGCAGTTGATCTTACTGCGACAACACGGCTTGCAGGCGGCGCTGAACATAGTCCGCGTTGTTGCCCGCGTTCGGACAGAACGGCTCGATAGTGCCCGGCTGGTTGCACGCCGTGGCCGTAATGGTCCAGCTGGTCAAGGTGCCGGGCCCCGTGGCCGTGCTGCATTGCACGCTGACGCTGAACGACGACAGCGTCGTGCCCGCCGGCAAGCTGAACGTGGTGGCGCCGACGCATGGCGCGCCGGCGCTCAAGCCCGCGCTGATCTGCTGCTGCAGCCCCCATTCGAGACCGGCGCGCGCGGCCTGTTCGGCGCGCACACCCTGCACGTCCATGGCCGATTCCGTCTGCTGGAAAGTGGAGATATTCACCATCACGGCCGCCAGCGCGGCCAGCACCACCAGCAGGAAAATGGCCGTAACGAGGCTGAAACCGCGCATGCGGCCGGCGCGATGGCGCAGCAAGCGCCTCATGGTGTATTCCTCGCCTGTACCTGTTGCACCAGACGCAGCACGCCCGTATTGCTGTTCGCTGCCCCCAGACTCAGGTCGATATTCACCAGACCCCGCTGCACGTTGGCCAAAATGCCATAGCTGAAACGGCAAGCCGCCACCTGGCGCGCCAGCAGTGCTCCCTTCTTCGCCTCCAGCGGGACCGTGTTTTCCACAACCGGCTGGGTAGCCTGGATGACATAGCCCGCGTAACGGGTCAAGGTGCCGCTCTTCAGATCGCACGCATAGGTGACGGGCGTCGATACCACCTGGAAACGGTTCGACGGCGACGGCAGCGGCGCGGGCGCCGTCGTGAAAGGATAGCTGCCCAAGGTGACGACAGTGCCGGCTACGCCCGTGACTGGCGCGCGATTGCAGCCGGTGGCAGCGCTGCAGGCATACGCATTGTTCGGCGCGCCCGCCCCGCCCAGGTTGTAGACGACGATCTGGTCGCCCACGCTGATCGCCTGGCGCGCGCCCAGCGCATCTGCGGGCATGGCGCCGACGACGGTAAACGCTGGTGAGGCGGGGGTGGTCTCAAAGCTCAGCACACTGCCTGGTCCCGACGGATCGCTGTCGCTCAGGTAGCGTCCGCCCGTCTTGGTCAGCAGCAATTCCAGGAACAGGCCGTCGTTCGACACGCGCACGCTGTTGGGCAGGGCCAGGCGCACGTCGCGCGTCAGGCGGCGCGCTGCCGTGTCGGCCGTGTCGGCCAGCGCGGCGCGCGCGGTGGTGTCGATATAGCCTTGCACGGGCACGCGGATGAAGACGGCGACCATGGCGCCGATGATGCCCGTGATGACGATCACGATGACCATCTCGACGAGGGTAAAACCGCGCGGGCGGCGCCTGGCGTTATAGAAATTTCTCATGGAGTACTCATGGGATACTATTCGGCGCATAGCGCACGCGATAGCCGTCGAGCACGATCTGCTGGTCGGCATACGGCACGACCACCTGGATATGCAGGCTTTCCGTCGCAGGCAAGCCGTTCAGGGCTTGCTCGGTGATCGTCACCAAGGCAGTGTAATTCTGGGTGGGGCTGGCAGCCCAGGCATTACCCTGGGCATCCGTCTTGTACTCCGTGGCTGTGCCATACGCACTCACGTAATCGTTGACGTTGTCGAACGGCCTCCCCGCGCCGTTCGCCTCTTCCCCCGGCCCTTCCGGGATGGCGCAGCCGGCCGGGCTGGTCGCCGTTTCCGCGGCCGGGTCTTGCGGATCGCAATAGGTAAACCGCGCCAGCTGGATTTCTTCCAGCATGCTTTCGGCAATCGCCAGCGCCTGCTTGCGCAGCTGCGGATCGGCGCTGCGCTTTGTCGTCAGGCTCATCACGCCCAGGATGGCGGCCGAGGCCAGGCCGACGATGACGATGAACAGCACCAGTTCGATCAGGGTCACGCCGCGTTCACGCCGGCGCCGCTGGCTAATGGACATAACCCGTCTCCCCCTCGACCGTGACGACGCGCTCCGTGCCGTCACCCAGGATGCTGATGTTCAGCCGCGCAGGGAAACCCGATAGCGCCGGGAACACATCGTTCTGCGCATACGGCTGGCCCAGCGCGTCGAAATAAAAGCTGGGCTCGCCTTTCACATCGGTGGACAGGGTAACGCCGGACGGCCGGCCTTCGCACAGCCAATTGCTTCCCAGGCAATACTGCAGCGTCTCCTTGCTGCCGCTGTTCTTGCCCGCGGGCGGCACCACTTTCTGGTCAGCGCTGCAAACGGCATCGAAGCACAGGGCCACCCTGTCGGCATCGATGCGTACAAACACGGCACGGTTTTGCGCCACCGCAAGTTTTTGCCCGTAGCGCACGATATTCGTCACCTGGTCGGCAAAACCGCGCGCGTCAAAAGTGTCGCGCTGGAAAAACCGGTTGACGGCAAAGGTCGCCAGCAAACCCGCCAGCACCAGCACGGCCACCAGCTCGATCAAGGTGAAGCCGCGTGCAGCCGTACGCCGCAGGCGGCCTGGCGGCCCTGCTTGGCGATGCGAAAAGACTGTCGGTGACTGCTGCAATGGATGGCCCGTAAAAAAGCCCAACGGGCTGGCGCCTGAGGTTGGGCTGGTGGTGCGCAAGGAAGGCCGGATGTTGCCTGACTTTCCTTGCAGTGTGCTCAAAGATTACTTACACGTACTCGGGTCTGCCAGATCCTTGATGCCTGGGCCGGCGGTAGCGGTGGCAGCGGTATACGTCACCGAGCAGCCCGAGCGCGATGCATCAGGGGACACGGAGAAACCGGTAGCGGAGATCACATAGTCAGGTGTGGCGATGCCTGCGGCAAGTCCAATCCCGGCGGCATCGGCCGTAGGGTAACCATTGGCCCCCGTAATCGGCTGGCCTTCCATTGTTACGGTCTTGGTCGCGTCAGCATTGACCAGCCACTGCGCATGGTACAGGGCAGCGCCCGCCTTGACGGCGCCAGCGGCCGCGTGCATCTTGGCCACGCGCGCATCGGTCGACATGTCGATGAATTTAGGAATCGCCGTGGCGGCCAGGATGCCGAGGATCACGATGACGACGATCAATTCGATCAGGGTAAAACCTGCCTGGGCGCCGCTTTTCATACTACGTAAAGACTTGTTCATTCTTGCTTTCTCCAAAATCAAATAAAAAAACTTCAAAACCAACGCCATGAAACTGTCGCTGCACCGGACCAGGAAGCGCGTCAGTTTGCCGCCGGGTCCGGCGATTTCCACACCACGATATCGGGTTCCTGGGCGAGCTTGTCAAGATCGGCATCCGCACGTGGCAAGGTTACCTTAAATTTCACTAAATCAACCCTTTTACTGGGAAAAATATTGCCATTACTAAACAAATAGATGATTTTTTGTTCTTTTTTATCGTACAGCCAATTCCCCGCAGGTAATTTTTCAAGGTCCGGCTGCGCGAACTCGCCCAGGTAGTTGGCTGGCTTGTCGGCCAGCCAGTCGAACGGGTTTTGCCGCGCCAGCGCCGGCAACCGGTCGCGCCGATCCGCCAGGTACAGGTGCAGTACCTGCACCCGCAAGCTGGTGCGCAGCACGCCCAGCATCTGCGCCACGGCCACCTGCTGCGCCTGCTGCTGGTAATAGCTGACCCGGTTCAGGAACACGGCCGTCAGGATGGCGAACACGCCCGCCACCACCGCCAGCTCGAACAGGGTGAAACCGCGCTGGCGCAACGGTGTTGCCATCAGTGCAGGGCCGCCCGGCCCAGGTCCCAGATCGGCAGGAAGATGCCCAGCGCCAGCACCAGCACCATGGCGCCGAGGAAGACGATCAAAATCGGCTCGATCTGCGCCGACAGGGTTTTCAGCTCGTAATCGACTTCGCGTTCGTACATGTCCGCGATCTCGTCCATCAGGTCGTCGAGCGAACCGGATTCCTCGCCCACGGCGATCATCTGCAACACCACGGGCGTAAACACGCCGGCCGCCACCGAGGTGCGCAAGATGCTTTCGCCCCGCTCGACGCCGTCGCGCATCTGTTCCACGCGCGCACTCAGATACGTGTTGTCGACCGTTTGCGACACCACCGTCAGGGCCTGCACGATGGGCACGCCGCTCGTGCTGGACAGGGCGAAGCTGCGCGCGAAGCGGGCCATCGTGCCCTTCAGGATGATCTTGCCGGCGATCGGCAGGCGCAGCTTGGCGCGGTCCCACTTATACAAGCCCTCTTTCGTGCGCAGCCAGGCGCGCCAGCCGAAAAAGCCGCCCACGCCCAGCATCAGCAGGATGGGCCAGTACGCCACCGTAAAGCGCGAGGTGCCGATCAGGATGCGCGTCATCAAGGGCAGTTCCGCATGGAAACTGGCAAACACCTTCTCGAACTGGGGAATGACGAAGATATTGACCACGATCATGGCGGCCAGCATGGCGAAGACGACGAAGGTCGGGTAGCGCGTCGCCGTTTTCACGCGCGCGCGCATGTCGCGGTCGAATTCCAGGTGGTTGAACAGGCGCAAAAACACTTCATCGAGGCGTCCCGTCATTTCACCCACGCGCACCATCGACAGGTAGAACGGCGTGAAGATGGCGGGATGGCGCGCCATGGCGGCCGACAGTTCGCGGCCCGCGTCGAGCGATTCGCGCACATCCTTGATGATGCGCCCGAATGCGGGGCTGATGGCCGACTCCTGCAAGCCGGCCAGGCCGCGCATGATGGGCACGCCCGCCTTGAGCAGCGTGTACAGCTGGCGGCTGAACAATTGCACGTCCATGGGCGTGACCTTTTTCTCGGTCAGCTTGTCCCACCAGCCCAGTTGGTTGGCGCCCGCCTTCGTCACCGTCTGTTTCGTGGCGCTGATGTCGACGGGCGTGCTGCCGCCCGCCATCAATTGGTCGGCCACGGCGCCGCTGTCGGCGCCTTCCATGACGCCGGTCAACAGTTCGCCGCTGGCGCTGCGCGCCTTGTAGGAGAAAAACGGCACCTCAATCCTCGCTCTGGTTGCTGATGCGCATCGCTTCCATCACCGTCGTGCGGCCCTGGACCACCAGCTGCACGGCGTGGCGGCGCAGGGTTTCGCCCGCCATCTGCGCCGTCGCCACCTTCATGAAGTGGGAAGGATCGGCATGGTTGGCGGCATCGGCCACGGCGCGCGTGATTTCCAGCAATTCGTACACGCCCGTGCGGCCCCGGTAACCCATGCCGTTGCAATGCGAACAGCCCTTGCCGTGGAAATACTGGTTGCGTTCGACCAGCTCGCCCAGTTCCAGGCGCAGCCATTCGTATTCGTTCGGCGTGGGCGCGTATGGCGTGCTGCAGCTTTCGCAGATCACGCGCACCAGGCGCTGCGCCAGCACGGCTTGCAGCGAGCTGCCCACCATGTAGCGGGGCACGCCCATGTCCATCAGGCGCAGCGGCGTGCTGATGGCGTCGTTGGTATGCAGGGTCGACAGCACCAAGTGACCGGTCATGGCGGCGCGCAAGCCGATTTGCGCCGTTTCCTGGTCGCGCATCTCGCCCACCAGCACGATGTCGGGATCTTGCCGCAGGGCCGAGCGCAGCACTCTGGCGAAATTCAGCTCGATCTTGTCGTTTACTTGCACCTGGTTAATGCCCGGCAAGCGGTACTCGACGGGGTCTTCCACCGTGATGAGCTTTTTTTCCACGGAATTGAGCTCGGACAAGGCGCAGTACAAGGTCGTCGTCTTGCCGCTGCCGGTCGGCCCCGTCACCAGCACGAGGCCGTTCGGGCGGCTGACAATGGCGCGAAATTGCGCCACCAGCGCAGGCGGCATGCCGATGGCGTCCAGGCGCAAGGTCGTGCCGC
This sequence comes from Janthinobacterium sp. SUN176, assembly GCF_030587335.1. NCBI lineage: Bacteria > Pseudomonadati > Pseudomonadota > Betaproteobacteria > Burkholderiales > Oxalobacteraceae > Janthinobacterium > Janthinobacterium sp. SUN176. The sequence continues at coordinate 2,137,730 of NZ_JAPWIA010000001.1, forward strand.
CCTGGTTCAGGAGCCGCATCACCACCGATTCGCCGTATTGCGTCGGCATGGTGGAAATACGCACGTCGATGCGCTGGTTTTTCACGCGGATGGCGAAGCGGCCATCCTGCGGCAGGCGCTTCTCGGAAATATCGAGGTCCGACATCAGTTTCAGGCGCAGCGCCAGCGAACTGGCGATCTTGCTGTCCGCTTCCGTCTGCAGGTGCAGCACGCCGTCGATGCGGAAGCGGATCTGCAGCCGGCCTTCCTGCGGCTCGATGTGGATATCCGAGGCGCGCACCTGGGTGGCATCCTCGAACACGGATTGCAGCAGCTTGACGATGGGCGCCTCTTCCAGGCCCGGATTGGCGGCCAGCGCGCCGAAGTCGACGGAAACGTCGCCCAGGTCCTGCTCCAGCTCGCGCGTCAGGGTGGAAATGTCTTCCGTGCGGCGGTAGATGCGGTCGATGGCGGCCAGCACTTCCGTCTCATTGACGACGGCCAGTTCGATATGGCGCTTGACCAGGCGCGAGATTTCATCGTACGCGAACAGGTCCGTGGGATCGGACATGCCGACCAGCAAGCCCTCGCGGCGGTCTTCCAGCACCAGCGCGCGGAAGCGCCGCGCCTGGGTTTCCGGCAGCAGCCGCACCAGTTCGGGGTTGATGTTGAAAAACTTCAGATTGATATAGGGAATGTCGAGCTGGCGCGCCAGGGCGCCCGAAATCTGCTCTTCCGTGACGAAGCCGTGCTCGACAAAAACGCGGCCCAGCTTGCGTCCCGAACGCTTCTGTTCCGTCAAGGCCAGGCCCAACTGTTCTTCCGTCAGCAATTTCTGCTGCACCAAAATTTCACCGAGCCGGACTTTCTCTGGCCTTGCCATGCTTGCTCCTCGACAGATTCATGAGACGATGCACGCCAGCGGCGCGCGGGGGTATTTTATTCCAGAACCTGTTGTTTCTTAAAGAAAATACATTCCATCATTTGATTTTTGCGCATTTCAACACTCAGCAAGTAAACACTTGCCGCCCGCCGGCACCCATGGCAATAATGGCGGTCGTACCCCGTCTTGCCTGCCGACCATTGCCACTATGAACGCTTGCGCCATCGAGTTCCACAACGTGCATCTGCAGCTGGCGGGCAGCGCCGTGCTGCGCGGCGTCGACCTGCAGGTGCACGCGGGAGAACTGTTCGGCCTGGTTGGCGTGAATGGCGCGGGCAAGACTTCCCTGCTGAAATGCCTGCTGGACTTCTGTACGCCGGAACGGGGCGAGATCGCCATCTTCGGCCAGCCGCACCGGCATGGCGCGGCGCGCCAGCCCCTGTCGTTTCTGCCGGAGCGCTTCCAGGCGCCGTATTACCTGACGGGCGGCGACTTCCTGCGCTACCTGGCGCGCCTGCACAAGGTGCACCCCGATGCGCAAGCGCTGCAACACACCCTGGACGCGCTGGACCTGGCGCCGGACGCCCTGCTGCGCCCCGCGCGCGAGTATTCGAAAGGCATGATGCAGAAACTGGGGCTGGCCGCATGCTTGCTATCGGGCAAGCCGCAACTGGTGCTCGATGAACCGATGAGCGGACTCGACCCGAAGGCGCGCGCGCAATTCAAGCAAGTCTTGCGGCAAGCGCGCGCGCAAGGCCGCGGCGCCCTGCTCACTTCGCATGCGCTGGCCGACGTGGAAGAATTGTGCGACCGCATGGCCATCCTGCATGGGGGCCGCATCGTGTTTACGGGCACGCCCGCCGAATGCCGCGCGCGTCACGGCGGCGCGCAAGACGCCAGCCTGGAGCAGGCTTTCCTCAATTGCATCGCAGCATGAACCCCGACCCGCACGTCCCGCCTGCCACGCCGCCCGGACGGCCGTATGCGCCCTCGCCGCACGGCATGTATCTGCGCCATTTCGGCTTGCGCACGGCGCCGTTCGGCATCACGCCGGACCCGGCCTTCTTTTATACGGGCAATACGCGGGGCGAGCTGCTCGCTGCGCTGCTGTATGCCGTCATGCAAGGCGAAGGCATCATCAAGCTGACGGGCGAAGTGGGCAGCGGCAAGACCATGCTGTGCCGCATGCTGGCCGAACGCCTGCCGCCCCAAGTCGACGTGCTGTACCTGCTCAATCCCCGCCTGGAACCGGACGAAGTCTTGCACGCCATCGCCGCCGAACTGGGCCTGGAACTGGATGGCTGCCGCGCCGATGCCGTCCTGCGCGCCCTGCACGGCGAGCTGATCGCCAGGCATGCGGCGGGACGCCAGGTGGTGTTGCTGGCCGAAGAAGCGCAAGCCATGCCGGGCGCCACCCTGGAAGCGCTACGCCTGCTGACGAACCTGGAAACGGCCAGCCACAAGCTGCTGCAAATCGTTCTGTTTGGCCAGCCGGAATTGCAGCACACCCTGGACTTGCCCCAGTTCCGCCAGTTGAAGGAACGCATCACCCACAGTTTCAGCGTGCCGCGCCTGCCGCCAGCCTTGCTGGACGACTATCTGGCATGCCGCCTGGCCGCCGCCGGCCGCCCGGCGCCGCTCGTTTTTACGCCGGCCGCGCGGCGCCGGCTGGCGCGCGCGGCGCAGGGCATCGTGCGCAGGATCAATATCCTAGCCGACAAGGCCTTGCTGGCCGCGTTTGCGGACGATGCGCAGGAAATCAGCGCGCGCCACGTGCGCCTGGCCATCGCCGACAGCCCCTTTTACCGCCCGCCCTGGCATGCGGGCAAGCTGCTGGCAGGCGCCTTGAGCGCGCTGATGCTGTTGCTGGCCTTTGCTCTGCTGTGGCAATGGCGGGCAGGCAGCGAGGATCGGACTGCGGCGACAGCCAGCATGGCGACGCCGGCAAGCCAGGCATCCCACGCATCCCAGGCACGCTCCGCCGCGCCCGCCGACGCGGCACCAGGCACGCTCAAGGCAGCGCTTGTGCGCGCACCGCAGCCCGCCCCGTCAACGCTGCTCGACAGCAAGCTGGCCGAATCGCGCGACTGGCTGGCGCGACAAGGGCCGAAGCAACTGGTGCTGCACATCGCCAGCCTGCCCGCCACCGAGACAGTTGCGGCGGAAACCTTCCTGCGGCAGGCGCAGCAAGCCACCGGCCTGCACGACCTCCACGTGTTTCGCCTGCCTGGCGCCATGCCCGCAACCGCGTCCGCGCCCGCAAATACGCCGCCCGCGACCTCCGCCGCGCGCCTGCTCATCGTCTATGGCAGCTTTGCCGACCAGGCCAGCGCCGAAGCCGTGTGGGCCAGGCTGGCCCCGGCGTCGCCGCAGAAAATATTGCTGAGCGACATAGACAGTATCCGCACAGAAATAAAAGCCCTGACACCGGAAAAACCAGGGCGTGGCGCCCCCTGACTTTATTTCAGCATATTGCCTCCCAAGCCTGCACAGCCGATTGCTTTTAAGCGATCATGCTGGGTAAAATTACAAAAGCACAACACGACTTCAAGGGCGAACTTTTCATGACTCAACACCCTATTCCTGTGCTGACCTCTTGGGTCGCCCTCGCCTGCAGCACCATGCTGGCCGGCTGCGCCACGCATCAAACGCCGCTGTCGCCGGCCCACCTCAATGCCGCGCCCGTCGCCGCCGGCGTCATTCCCGAACCGGTGCAGCAAAGCAGCGCGCTAGCCGCGCCCCTGCCCGCGCCCAAGGTGGAAACCTACAGCGTCACCGTGCACAAGGTGCCCGTGCAATCGCTGCTGTTTGCGCTGGCGCGCGACGCGGGCATGAATATCGACATCCACCCGCAGATCGAAGGCAGCGTCACCCTGAATGCGTTGAACCAGACCCTGCCGCAACTGCTGGCGCGTATCGGCAAGCAAGTCGATATGCGCTACGAAATCGATGGCAAGAACCTGACGGTGCTGCCCGACGCGCCCGTCTGGCGCACTTACAAGGTCGATTACGTCAACATGGCGCGCAGCACCAACAGCAGCGTGAATATCGCCACGCAAATCTCCACGGCGGGCGGCGGGTCGAACAACGCCAGCAACCCCGTGGGCAGCACGCAAGGCAGCGGCGGCAACGGCAATAACAATTCGACCACCCTCGTCGTGAATCGTTCGGAAAATAATTTCTGGTACAGCCTGGAAAAGAATATCCGCGACCTGCTGCGCGAGACCACGCTCAACGACGTGCAGGTGGACCCGCTGGCGCAGCTGAATCAGCAATTGACGAGCATGCCAGGCCAGCAGGGACAGCAGGGACAGCAGCAGAACCAGGCCGGCGCCTACCCTGCCGCCGGTGCGGCCGGCCAGTACGGCGCCCAGCCGCCGATGCAGTATGGCAACCCGAACGGGAACCAGAATGCGCCGGGCCAGCAGGCGCCCAGCCAGAACGCGGCTCCCGGCCAGCCGCTGGACGCGAACGGCATGCCGCTGCTCAAACTGGCCAACAAGGGCAGCCCCTCGTCCGTCGTCGTCAACGTCGAGGGCGGCCTGATCGCCGTGCGCGCCACGGGCCGCCAGCATGAAAAGATCGCCGAATTCCTCGACGCGGTATTGCACAGCGCCAAGCGGCAAGTGCTGATCGAGGCAACCATCATCGAGGTGCGCCTGAGCAATGAATACCAGCAAGGCATCAACTGGTCGCGCCTGACGGGCAGCCTGCAATTGCGCCAGGGACAAGTGGGCACGGCGGGCCTGTCCAGCGGCGTCACGCCGAACGCCACGCCCGGCATCTTCCTGCTCAATTATCTGAAAGACAGCTTTTCCACCACCATCCAGCTGCTCGAATCGTTCGGCAAGGTGAAAGTGCTGTCCAGTCCGAAGATCAGCGTGCTGAACAACCAGACGGCCATGCTGAAGGTGGTCGACAACAATGTCTTCTTTACCATCAAGGTGACGCCCGCCGTGATCAGCTCGACGGGCACCATCACCACGCCGGCCACCTATGAATCGAAACTGGAAACGGTGCCCGTCGGCTTCGTCATGAGCGTCACGCCGCAGATTTCCGACAGCGATGAAGTGACCCTCAACGTGCGCCCCACCATCACGCGCATCGTCGGCTACGTGCAAGACCCGAATCCGGCCCTGGCCACGGCCAACGTGCAAAGCCGCGTGCCCGTGATCCAGGCGCGCGAGCTGGAATCGATCATGAAAGTGGGCAATGGCCAGATCGCCGTGATGGGCGGCCTGATGCAAGACTCCATCGACAATGCCAAGGATGGCGTGCCAGGCCTGTCCAGCCTGCCCTTGGTGGGCAATCTGTTTACCTACCGCAATGAGGCAAGCAGCAAGACGGAGCTGGTTATCTTCATGCGCCCCGTCGTCGTCAAGGATGCCAGCGTCGAAGGCGATTACCGCGATTACCGCTACCTGCTGCCCGGCCAGGCGCCGCTCAACACCCAGCCCTACACGGATGGTCCGCCAGCGGCGCCAGTCCGGCCGCAGGCGCGCTTGCAGGGAGACTTCCCATGAGCTTGCTGATGCAGGCGCTCAAGAAAGCCGAGCGCGCCAAACAGAACAGCCTTTCCGACGAAGAACTGGAAAAGCCGTCCGAAGCCTACGACCAGGTGCTGGAACTGGCGCCGGCCGACGCCCTGCCGCCCCGTCCCGCACCAGCGCCAGCGCCCGTGCAGCCGGCAAGCACCTTGCGCCTGGAACCGCTGGCGGACGCGCCCGCGCCGCAGCCGGCACAGAGTGCCTCCCAGCCTGAGCCACAGCCAGGTTCACAGCAAGGCGCGCAGTCAGGCCCGCCGCCCGAGCCGCCGCGCGCCCGGCCGGAAGCGCCGCCCGCCCGGCCTCGTGCCAGCCGCAGCAATCCGCCGCCGAAAGGCCCCACCGGCCCCATCAGCGTCGACCCGGTCACCGTGCGCCTGGCCGTGCTGCTGGCGATCCTGCTGCTGGTGGTCGGCTCCATGGCGTACTGGTACTGGCGCGCCAGCACCAGCCCCGGCGCGGGCGCCAACTTGCCCGGCGTGCCCATGCCGCTGACGGATGCCCCAGGCACGGCCGGCGTCGCCGGCCCCGTCGTGGTGGTGCCGGCGACGGGTGCCGCGCCGCCGGACGCCATGACGCCCGCGGCGCTGCCGCCCGACACCCCGCGCGACGCGCGCCAGCCAGAGTCAGCACAGGACCAGCAGGCGATGATACAGGCGGCGGCCCAGGCCGCCGTAGCGGCGCAGCTGGCGCACATGGCGCCGCCCGCAGCGCCCAGCCTGCCACCGGTGGCCGCGCCCGACAACAGCCAGATCCAGGTGCAGCGCAGCGTGGCCGCGCCGCAAATCAACCCCGACGTGCAGCAAGCCTATCAAGCCTTCAACGGGGGCCAGTTGGGTCTTGCTCGTCAGCAATATGAAACGGTGCTGCGGCAGGATGCCACCAACCGCGATGCGCTGCTGGGCCTGGCGGCAGTGGCCCTGCGCGAAAACCAGGGCGCGCAGGCGGCGGCCCTGTACGTGCGTTTGCTGGAAATCAATCCCGACGATGGCGAGGCGCTGGCCGGCCTGATCGGGCTGCGCCAGGGCGACGTGGCGCAGAGCGAGGCAAAATTGAAAGCCATCCTGGCGCGCAACCCCGACAGCGCCCCCGTGCTGTTTGCACTGGGCAATGTGTACGCCAAGCAGCGCCGCTGGAACGAAGCGCAGCAGCAATTCTTCCGCGCCTACGGCGCCGCGCCGGGCAATCCCGACTATGCCTTCAACCTGGCCGTGGGCCTGGATCGGCTGAACCAGCCCCGGCTGGCCGCCACGTATTACCAGCGCGCCTTGACCCTGGCGCAAACGACGCCCGCCGCCTTCGACCAGGCCGTCGTGCAAACGCGCTTGCGCGAACTGGCGGCCCCTGCAGCCCCGGCCGAGCCGGCCGTCATCACACCCCGTCAGGAATAAGCATCACATGGCAGAACAGGCAAAACTTCCCCTCGGCAAGCTGCTGATCCAGAAAGGCGTGATCAGCGAAGACCAGCTGCGCATCGCCCTGATCGAACAGCGGCGCAGCAGCGAACCGCTGGGCAAGCTGCTGATCACCCTGGGTTTTGTCACGGAAGCCACCGTGCGCGAGGCGCTCAGCGAAAACCTGAAACAGGTCAGCGCGGACCTGTCCAGCCTGGTGGTCGACGCCATCGCATTAAAGCTGATACCGAAGGACGTGGCCAAGCGCTACCGCGTCTTTCCCATCGTCTACGAGCGGCAGGCGGATAACCTGATCCTGGCCATGGCCGACACGAGCAACATCGTTGCGCTCGATCAAATCAGCGCCATGCTGGTCAAGGGCATCACGATTTCCACCGTGCTCGTCAACGAATCGGATATTTCGCGCGCCATCGACCAGTACTATGGCTTCGAACTGTCGATCGACGGCATCCTGCACGAAATCGAAACGGGTGAAGTCAGCTATCAAAGCATGGCCTCGCCGTCGGACGAATACAGCCAGCCCATGGTGCGCCTGATCGACGCGTTGCTGGCCGACGCCGTGCAGAACGGCGCCTCGGACATCCATTTCGAGCCGGAACAGTCGTTCCTGCGCATCCGCTACCGCATCGACGGCATCCTGCGGCAAATCCGCAGCCTGCACAAATCGTACTGGCCGGCCATGGCCGTGCGCCTGAAGGTGATGTCGAACATGAATATCGCCGAGGCGCGCGCGCCGCAGGATGGGCGCATCAGCATCAAGTTTTCCGGCCGGCAAATCGACTTCCGCGCGTCGGCGCAGCCCACCACGCATGGCGAAAACGTCGTGCTGCGCGTGCTGGACCGGCAAAAGGGCATCGTGCCGCTGGACGCCCTGGGCCTGGCCGAGGCGGAATTGAACTTGTTGAAACTCATGATCGCGCGCCCCGACGGCGTGATCCTCGTGACGGGCCCGACGGGCAGCGGGAAGACCACCACCCTGTATTCGATACTCAACCATATCAATACGGAAAGCGTCAACATCATGACCCTGGAGGACCCGGTCGAGTATCCGATGAACATGATACGCCAGACCTCCGTCAACGAATCCGTCAAGCTGGGCTTTGCCGACGGCATCCGCTCGATGATGCGGCAAGACCCCGACATCATCCTCGTGGGCGAGATCCGCGACCGCGAAACGGCGGAAATGGCGTTTGCCGCCGCCATGACGGGCCACCAGGTGTATTCCACCCTGCATACGAGCTCGGCCATCGGTTCCGTGGCGCGCCTGCTCGACATCGGCATCTTGCCCGACATCATGGCCGGCAACATCATCGGCATCGTGGCGCAGCGCCTGGTGCGGCGTTTGTGTCCGCATTGCAAGGAAACCGTCATCGCCGATGCCATCGAACGGCGCCTGCTGGGCCTTGCGTGCGAAGCGCCCGCCGTCAGCATCTGCCGCGCCGCCGGCTGCGAACGCTGCGCGCACCAGGGCTACAAGGGCCGCCTGGCCATCATGGAAATCCTCAAGATGACGGCCGAACTCGACGAATTGACGGCGCGCCGCGCCAGTTTGCGCGAGCTCAAGGCCGCGGCGCGCGCGGCCGGCTTCAAAGGCATCGTCGACGACGGCATGCGCCGCGTGCTGGAAGGCGTCACCACCCTGGAAGAAGTGGGCCGCGTGGTCGACCTGACGGAAAGGCTGGCCTGATGGCGCAATATGTCTACCGCGCAATGGATGCGGCCGGCGCCCTGATTCCCGGCAGCATGGAGGCGGCCAACGTGCCGGACCTGGAAGCGCGCCTGCACCGCATGCAGCTCGACTTGATCGACTGCAAGATCACGGGCCAGTACCTGGTGCTGCTGGGCAAGCGCATCATCCACCGCCGCGACCTGATCAATTTCTGTTTCCACATGGAACAGTTGACGGGCGCGGGCGTGCCCATCCTGGAAGGCTTGAACGACTTGCGCGAAAGCACGGACCACCCGCGCCTGCGCGAAGTCGTCACGGATCTGATCGAAAGCATCGAGGGCGGCCTGCCCCTCTCGGGCGCGCTGGCCCAGCATGGCGACATCTTCGACGCCACGTTCACCAGCCTGATACTGGCGGGAGAACAGAGCGGCCGGATCGCCGACGTCTTCAAGAACCTGTCGGAAAGCCTGAAATGGCAAGATGAGCTGGCTTCGCAGACGCGCAAGATCGTCATGTACCCCGTCGTCGTCGCCATCGTCGTGGCGGCCGTGACGTTTTTCCTGATGATCTACCTGGTACCGCAGCTGACGGCGTTCATCCGCAACATGGGCGGCGAGCTGCCGCTGCACACGCGCGTGCTCATTGCCGTGTCGAATGTCTTCATCGATTACTGGTATCTGCTGCTGGCCCTGCCCGTGCTGCTGTTTTTCGGGCTGCGCGCGCTCATCCGCCGCAGCGGGGCGGCCCGCTACGCCTGGGATGGCTTGAAACTTCGGCTGTGGCTGGTCGGTCCCGTGCTGCACAAGATCATCCTGGCCCGCTTCGCCACGTTTTTTGCCCTGATGTATGCCTCCGGCATCACCATCCTCGAATGCATCCGCCTGTCCGAGGGCATCGCCGGCAACCAGGTGGTGGCGGCCGGCCTGCGCCGCGCCGCGCAGCTGATCAGCGAAGGTTACGGCGTCACCGCCGCCTTCCAGCACACGGGCATCTTCCCGCCGCTGGTGATCCGCATGCTGAAGGTGGGCGAGTCCACGGGTTCGCTGGACACGGCCTTGCGCAATGTCAGTTACTTTTACAACCGCGAAGTGAAGGAGTTGATTGAGAAAGTGCAAGCCATGATCGAACCGGCCATGACGGTCATCCTGGGCTTGCTGCTGGGCTGGATCATGCTGTCGGTGCTGGGGCCGATCTACGACACCATCAGCACCATCAAAACCTGAGGCCGCCGTGTTCCGCAAACAATTACTCTACCTCACCAGCGACGCCCTGTGCGCCTACGACTGGAACCACGGCGTGCTGGGCCCCGGCCAGGCCTTCCCCGCCAGCGCGGCCGGGCTGGACGGCTTCGCCGCGTGGCTGGAAGACCCGCAGGAGCGCAGGCTCGACGTGCCCGCCTACCTGCTGACGGACTTGATCGAGGAAGATTTCCAGCATCAGCTCGTGCCCCACGTGCGCGGCAAGGCGGGCCGCGCCCTGCTGGAGCGGCGCAAGCAGCAGTTACACCGCGACACGCCCTACCGGGGCAGCACCCTGCTGGGGCGCGAAAGCACGGGACGCCACGACGACCAGGTACTGTTTTTCGCCCTCACCAATCCCACCTTGCTGCAGCCGTGGACGGAGGCGCTCGAACACTTGCGCGTGCCCGTGGCCGGCATCTATTCGACCAGCCTGCTCAGTATCGCGCTGGTCAAAAAGCTGTCGATCGCGCATGAACACTTGCTGCTGGTGACGCAGCAATCGGGCGGCTTGCGGCAAAGTTACTATGAAAAGGGCCAGCTGCGCTTTTCGCGCCAGACGGCGACCATCGCGCTCGACGGCGTGGCCGTGAATATCGCGCTGGAAACGGAAAAGACACGGCAATTTCTCACCAGCACGCGCATGCTGGCGCGCGGCGACGTCTTGAATACCGTCATCCTGGCGCCGGCCGCGCAGATCGCCAAGCTCGAGCTGCTGTGCGATAACGGCGTCGAAGTGGCTTACCACTTCATCGACCTGCAGCTGGCCGGAGAACGGGTGGGCTTGCGCCAGACGCCGGCGCTGGCCGACGAATTGCTGCTGACCTTGCTGGGCAAGCATCCGCCGTCCAGCCACTATCCGCCCGGCGCGCTGGCCCGCTATTACCACTTCCAGCGCGCGCGCAAGACGCTGTACGGCGCCAGCGCCCTGATCGGCGCGTCGGCCGCCCTGTGGTGCGTGATCAATTTGCTTGGAGGCATCGCCGACGGGGCCAGCACGCAGCGGCTGGCGCAGGAAACGGCGTCCTACCAGGAACGCTACCGCAGCGTCATGTCGACGCAGCCGCCGGCGCCGGCCAAGACGCAGAACATGAAAGTGGCCGTCACCCTGGGCCAGATGATCGCCAGCCAGGCGCCGGAGCCGGGCCGCCTGCTGGGCATGCTGAGCGCCGCGCTGGACCAGGCGCCGCAGGTCGCGCTGGGCCAGCTGCACTGGCACGCGGGCCAGGCGCCCGCGCGCACGGCCGCCGGCCAGCCGCCGCCGCAGCAGACTGCGCCGCCCCGCAGCGCCCTGGCCGGCATCCCTGTCGCGCCGCCGCAGGCGCTGCGCCTGGAAGCGGACGTAGCCATGCCGAACAATGACTACCGCGCCGCGCTGGCCGCCATCACGGCCTTCGCGCAAACGCTGGCGCGCCAGCCGCGCATGCAGGTGACGATCGAGGAAACGCCGCTCGACCTGCGTCCCAGCGCGGCCCTGTCCGGCAAGAGCGCCGCACCGGCGCAGGACAGCCAGGCCCGCTTTACCCTCTTGCTGGAGTGGCAGCCATGAGCGGCCCCGTGAAGCAGCCGCCCCTGCCCGGCATGCAGCGGGCAGGCACGCCCACGCGCACCCTGCCCGCCTGGCTGGGCGAACTGCACCTGGTACGCGCCGCCCTGCTGTGCTTTGCGCTGACCTTGCTGGCCAGCCTGCTGCTGCTGAGCCTAACCGCCGCCTATCGCATGCGCGAAGCGCAACAGCTGTACCTGGCCCAGCACACGCGCACGGCGGCGGCCACCCTGTTCAACCACGCGGAAGCGGAAAAGCAGGAAATCCGCGCCTACGAACCGCAATTTTTGGCCCTGCGCCAGCGCGGCCTGATCGGCGAGGAAAACCGCCTGGCCTGGATCGACGCCATCCGCCGCAGCCAGGAACAGCGCAAATTGCTGCCGATCAGCTATGACATCAGCCCGCAGCAAGCGCTGCCCGTGCCGTTGCCCATGGTGATGGGGCAATATCACCTGCGCGGCAGCCGCATGCGCCTGCAGATGGATTTGCTGCACGAAATGGACTTGCTGAATCTGTTTGACGATTTGCGCCAGGCCGGCTATTTCGCCGTGCAGGATTGCACGCTCAAGCGCCATGGCGCGGCCGGCGGCGAGGCGGTGCCGACCCTGGGCGCCGAATGCGAACTGCTGTGGCTGACCGTCAACAGCGTGCCCGTGCCGGGGCGGCCATGAGGTCCGCCCTCGTCCTGCGCACCCGCATCCTGTGCGCGCTGCTGGCCGGCGCCGCGCTCACGGCGCAGGCGCAGCCGCTGGGACGTTTGTTCCTGTCGCCCCAGCAGCGCGCCCAGCTCGACGCGCAGCGCTACGGGCCGCCGCCACCCGATCCCGCCCTGGCTGCCCCCACGCCACCGCCACCTCCGCCGCCCGCGCCGCCCGTGGAATTGAATGGCGTGGTGCAGCGCAGCAGCGGCCGCTCCACCGTCTGGCTGAACCAGGAAGCGCAGAACGAGCCGCACAACCGCCTTGCCCGCGACAAGCCCGGCACCCTGACCCTGCGCCTGTCGAATGGCCAGGCGGTGCTGCTGAAACCTGGCCAGCGCTACGATCCGGCCAGCGGCACGGTCACCGAGGCGCAGGAGACGCCGCCATGACGCTACGGCAAGCTCATTGTCAACCTCATCGGCAAGCTCGTTGGCAACCTCGTCGCCAGCGGGGCGCCGCCCTGTTGCTGCTGGTGGCCGTGCTGGGCCTGGGCGCGGCCAGCCTGCTGATCAGCGCCTTTGGCCGCAAGACGGGCGAGGCCGAACGCCAGCAGCGCACGCTGGACACCCTAGCGCAGGCGCGCGAAGCCTTGCTGGGCTTTGCGGCGGTCAATGGCCGCCTGCCCCGTCCGGCCGCCTCCGCCCTCGACGGGCGCGAACGGGCCGCCGACTGCGCCGACGATGCCGCCTGCAGCGGCTTCCTGCCGTGGGTGGCGCTGGGCGTGGCGGGCAGCGACGCCTGGGGCAAGCTGCTGCGCTACAGCGTCACGCCGGAAATGGCGCGCGCGCCCATCGTCTCGTTTTCCGCCGTCGCCAACCGGGTCGTGCTCGAGCGCGACGCGCGCGGCGAATTCGCCTTCGTCGCGGGCCAGGCACTGTGCGACGTCAGCGTCGAATGCCTGCCCGTCGTGCTGTTCTCGCAAGGCAAGGAGCACTACGGCACGGCCGCCAGCGGCGTGACGCAGATCAATACGGCACGCGGCAATCTCGACGAAGCTGCAAACGACCGCGCCAGCCGCAGTTTCATCGCCCGCCCCGCCACCGACAATGCCGCGCTGCCCGGCGGCGCCTTCGACGACATGCTCACCTGGATTACCTTGCCCACCCTGTACCAACGCATGCGCGCCGCGCGCAACCTGCCATGAGCCCCCGCCCGCATCCTTCGCGCCGCCAGGGCGGCTTTTCCCTGATCGAGATCGCCATCGTGCTCGTCATCGTGGGCTTGATGATAGGCGGCCTGGTCACGCCCTTGACGGTGCAACTGGAACAGCGCAAGGTGGCCGAGACGCAACAGGCGCTGAATGAAGCGAAGGAAGCGCTGACGGGCTACGCGCTGCGCTACGGCTACCTGCCCTGTCCCGCCATCTCCGCCATGAGCGGCCTGGAAGACCGGCGCGGCACCCGCTGCACGGGCGAAAAGCGCGCCGGTTTCCTGCCCTGGGCCACCCTGGGGTTGCGCCAGGGCGACAGCTGGAACAATCTGTTCCGCTACAGCGTGACGCCGGCCTTCAGCGACAGCGGCCAGCTTTTCAGCCTGTCGACGCCGCGCGACATCAGCATCGTCACGCGCAATGGCGGCGCGCTGCTGCAGGCGACGGCCTTGAACGACATTCCCGCCATGATCATGTCGCACGGCAAGAACGGCTTCGGCGCCACGGGCGTGCAGGGCCAGCGCCAGGCTGTGCCTTTCGGCAACAATGTCGACGAGCGCAACAATGCCTCGAACGCCACCACCGTCATCAGCCGCGCCGCCAGCGGCCCGCAGCAGCCCGGCGGCGAGTTCGACGATATCGTCGTCTGGCTGTCGCCGAACATCCTGTTCAACCGCATGGTGGCGGCGCAAAGGCTGCCCCGCTGATGCCCATGCTCTCGCCCGCCGCCACCATCGCCCGCTACACCTTGCTCGAAGCGCTGCGCAGCCGCCTGCCGTGGCTGTTCCTGCTGGCCGCCTGCGGCGCCGCCGCCCTGGCCGGCTTCCTGCAGCAACTGGCGCTGACGGAAAGCGGCGCCGTGCAGGCGGCGCTGCTGGCGGCCGCCTTGCGCCTGGCCGGCGTCTTCCTGCTGGCCACCTTCATCATCACCAGCATGGCGCGCGAAGCGGCCGACCGGGGCCTGGAACTGCTGCTGGCGCTGCCCATGCCGCGAGCCGCCTACCTGCTGGGCAAACTGCTGGGCTACGGGGCCCTGGCAGCCGTGCCCGCCGTGCTGTTCGGCCTGCTGATGGCGCTGTTCGCCGCGCCCGCGCAAAGCGCGCTGTGGGCGCTGTCGCTGCTGGGCGAATTGTGGATCGTCGCCGCCTTCAGCCTGCTGTGCGCGGCCAGCCTGCAGCAGGCCCTGCCGGCGCTGGCCGCGACTTGCGGTTTCTACGTGCTGGCGCGCATGCTGGGCAGCCTGCAACTGCTGGCGCACGGCCCGCAGGCGGGCGACTCGCTGGCGCAGCGGGCCACGGCTGGCGCCATCGACGTGCTGGCCCTGCTGCTGCCCCGCCTGGACGCCTTTGCGCGCACGGAATGGCTGCTGTACGCCACCGGCGACTGGCCAGCCATGGCCAATGTGGCGGCGCAAACCGGCATCTACGTGGCCTTGCTGGCCAGCTGCGCGCTGTGCGACTTTTACCGCAGGAACATCTGATGGCCGCCGCCCAGCGCCCCTGGAGCAGCGTGCCGCGCCCCCTGTGCTGGCTGCTGGCGGCATGCCTGCTGCTGCAGTTGGGCTGGCGCCTGGCGCAGCAGCAAGCGCCGGCGCAGGCGCGGCCCCTGCCCGCCGCGCCGCCGGCGAGCGTGGCGCGCCTGGCCAGCCTGGGCGAGCCGCTGGCCATGTCGAAAGCCATGTTGCTGTACCTGCAGTCGTTCGAAGACCAGGCCGGTGTCAGCCTGCCGTGGCGCGAACTCGACTATGACCGCCTGGCCGGCTGGCTGGAGACGGCGCAAACGCTCGATCCGCGCAGCCAGTATGCGCTGGTGGCCGCCAGCGAAGTGTACGCGGGCGTGGCAGACCCGCAGCGCGTGCGGCGCATGCTGGCCTTTGTCGCCGCCAGCTTCGCGGCCGACCCGCAGCGCCGCTGGCCCGCCATGGCGCAGGCGGCGCTGGTGGCGAAGCACCAGCTGCACGACCTGCCGCTGGCCCTGTCGTATGCGCGTGAACTGCGGCGGCTGGCGACGGGGCCGCAAGTGCCATCCTGGGTGCGCGAGATGGAAGCGTTCATCCTGGAAGACATGGACCAGCTCGACAGCGCCCGCCTGGTGATCGGCGGCCTGCTCGCCAGCGGCCAGATCAGCGATCCGCACGAACTGGCCTTCCTCGCGCGCCGGCTCGACGAACTTGCCAAGAAGAAAGCAAAGGCCACGCCATGACCCTGCCATGCGCGCCCGGCATCAAATGCAGTAAACTGCCAACCCAAGCTGTCGCACTTTTTTTCCAAGGAAATCCCATGCTCCCACGCCGCCAGCACGGCTTTACGCTCGTAGAAATCGCCATCGTCCTGGTCATCATCGGCTTGCTGCTCGGCGGCGTGCTCAAGGGGCAAGGCTTGATCGACAGCGCCAAGGTGAAAAACATCATCCAGCAATCGAATGCGCTGACGGCCGCCGTCAACGCCTACCAGGACAAATTCCGCGCCCTGCCCGGCGACGACCTGCAGGGCACCCTGCACGTGCCCAATTCGGCCGGCAACGGCAATGGCGACGGCCAGATCGGCGACGGCCAGCCGCGCGAATTCACCCTGGCGCCGCAGCACCTGGCCCTGGGCGGCTTCATCACCGGCTCGTTCAACGGCACCTCGCAATTCATGACCAGCGCCCAGGGCGGCGCCGTCTACCTGTACAACGACGAAGTGGGCGGCCGCGCCGGCAACGGCATCCGTTTCGACAACTTGCCCGAAAGCTACGCGGAACAGATCGACAGCAAACTCGACGATGGCGTGGCCAGCACGGGCAGCGTCCGGGCGAACATGCCCTATGGCAATGCCGGTGCTATCATCCCCCGCACCGCCGTCTTCTTCTGAGCCGTCAGTCACTATCAAAGGAATACCATGCCACTGCACCGCAAACTCATCGTCTCCCTGGCCGCCTGCGCCTTGCTGGCCGGCAGCGCGCACGCCCAATACGTGGGCCCGACGGCCGGCCCGGCCGCGCCCAGCAGCGTGGCCGCCATCCTGAAAAACCCCGTCGACGACCAGGCCGTCGTGCTGCGCGGCCATTTGCTGCGCAAAGTGGGCAAGGAGAAATACACGTTCTCCGACGGCACGGCGGAAATCCGCGTGGACATCGACGACAAGGTCTTCATGAACCGCAAGGTCGACGCCAAGACCCAAGTGGAAATCCGCGGCGAAGTGGAGAAAGATTTCATGGAAAGCCCGGAAATCGATGTCGACGTGCTGACCGTGGTGCCGTAAAGCCGCCTTGCCATCCCGCCGCCACGGCGGGATGGGCGTTCCCCCCTCCTCTGTATGCCTTGCGCAACCTTTTTTCCATTCCAGAAACTAGGCTTGTCAGAAGAATCAATTTCGTCTAGCATCTTTTCATTCAAGGTCAGCCAGCGCCAGCGTGAGCCTGCCTGTCGACTCATCCATTCTGGGAGCTTTCCGGGTGCAAGATTTGCCTTCGATACGCTCAAGAATTTCATGGCTGGTGCTCGCCTGGGTCATTCCGACGGCGCTCGTGTTTCTCCTGCTTGTGGCGCAAAGTTACACGCGCGAACGCGACCATGTCGTCAGCGAAACGGCGCAGGCGGCGCGCGCGGTGGCCGCCGCCGTCGAACGCGACTTGAACGGCGCCCAGATGGCCGCGCGCATCCTGGCCGGCTCGCCCGCCCTGCAAGCGGACGACATCGGCGCCCTGCGGGCCCTGGCCGCCGGCCTGCTGCAGCCGGGCCTGGCCGTCAGCGCCTTCATCGTCTCCGACGCCAAGGGCCGCCAGCTGATCAATACAACCCTGCCCGCCAGCCAGGCGCCGCCTCCCCTGCCGCAAAAATGGGCCGCCAGCATGGAGCGCACGCGCGACTCCGGCAAGCCGCGGCTGACCAGCCTGACCAAGGCGCCCGACAGCCTGCCGCAGCTGGCCCTGAACCTGCCCTTGCCGCGCAGCCAGGGTAGCGCCTACGTGCTGACGGCCCTGTACCCGCCCGACTACCTGGCCGTGCTGCTGCGCGAGCTGCACCTGCCAGCCTACCTGGGCGCGGCCATCATCAATGCCGACGGCATCAACGTGGCGCGCACGCTGGCGCCGCAGCGCTATGTGGGCCAGCGCAGCGCGGCGCCCCTGCTGGAACAGATACGCCAGGCGCGCGAAGGCGTGCTGCGCCATGCCACGCTGGAAGGCATCGACGTCTATACGGGCTTTCGCCGCGCCCCGGACGCCGCCTGGACGGTGGCCGTCACCATGCGCACCAGCACGGTGGCGCAAGCCCTGCTGCGCTCGGTAGTCACGGGTTCCCTCATCCTGGCGTTGCTGCTGGGCGCCGGCTTCGCCCTGGCCTGGCGCGTGGGCGGCCGCCTGGCCAGCACCCTGCAGGAACTGACGCAGCAGATCCATGCGCTGGCACAAGGCAAACCCCTGCTCTCGAACCGGCATGCGGACCGCGAATCGGCCGACATGGCCAGCGCCCTGGGCGCGCTGGAACGCGACCTGCGGCGTCACCGCACGCAGCTCGAAAGCCTGGTGGCCGAGCGCACGCTGGCCCTGGGGAAATCCACGCGCCTGCTGGAAACCGTGTACGCGACGGCGCCGATCGGCATGCTGTTCGTGGACCTGGACTTGCGCATTGTCATGATCAACCACTACCTGGCCGCCATCAACGGGGCCAGCGTGGCGCAGCACCTGGGCCGTCCCGTGGGCGCCATGCTGTTCGACGACGCCGTGCGGGCGGAGGTGGAACGCTGCGTACGCCAGGTGCTCGGGACGGGACAGCCCATCGTCGACATCGAATTGAATGGCCACAGCGGCCGGCAGCGCGAGCAACTGAGCCACTGGATCGTCTCGTACCACCCGATCTTCGGCCCGGAACAGCAATTGCTGGGCGTATCGGGCCTGTGGCTGGACATTAGCGAGCGCAAGCGCAGCGAAGCGGAATTTCGCCGCTCGAAACACTTGTTTGGCACCATCATCGAAAACATCCCGGCCATGGTCTTCGTCAAGCGCGCCGACAAGCTGAGCTTTGAAATGGTCAACCGCCACGCGGAACTGACCCTGGGGCGCTCGCGCGAGCAATTGCTGGGCAAGACGGACCACGATTTCTTCCCGCCGCAGCAGGCGTCCGCCTTCGTCAGCGCCGACCGCAAGCTGCTGGCCACGGGGCAGATGGTGGAAATCGAACAGGAAGCGATCAATACGGCCGACGGCACCACGCGCCACTTCACCACGCGCAAGGTGGTCTTGCGCGACGATGCGGGGCGCGCCAGCCATGTGCTGGGGGTATCGATCGACATCACGGAACGCAAGCGCGCCACCGAGGTGCTGCACGCCACCACGTGGCGCCTGGAACAGAACGAACGCTTCATCCGCACCGTCACCGACAACCTGCCCGGCATGGTGTCGTACTGGGGCGCCGATTTACGTTGCCGATTTGCAAATAAATTCTATAACGAATGGTTTGGCCGCAGCAGCGCCGAGCTGGCCGGCATCCACATGAGCGAATTGCTGGGGCAGGAACTGTTCGACGTGTATGCGCCCCACGTGGAGGGCGTGCTGGCGGGCCGGCCACAAAGCTTCGAGCGCGACCTGCTCGATCCCGGCGGCCAGGTGTGCCACACGTGGACCAATTACATCCCCGATTTCGACGACGGCGGCGGCGTGCGCGGCTTCTTCGTGCTGGCCTCGGACGTTTCCGAACTCAAGCGCACGGAATTGCGCCTGCATGAACTCAACGAGCAGATGGTGCGCGCGCGTGACAAGGCCGAGGCCGCCAGCGTCGCGAAAAGCGAATTCGTCGCCAACATGAGCCATGAAATCCGCACGCCGATGAACGCCATCATCGGCCTGGCGCGCCTGCTGGAAGAGTCGCCGCTGGAACGGCGCGAGCGCAGCTATGTCGGCAAGATCCAGATGGCGACGCAGTCGCTGCTCAATATCGTCAATGACGTGCTCGATTTTTCCAAGATCGAGGCGGGACAGATGGTGCTGGAACAGCGCCGCTTCCAGCTCGAACGCATGTTGGGCAGCGTGGGCGTCTTGCTGGCCAGCAGCGCCTGGGCGCGCGGCGTGGAACCCGTGTTCGTGCTCGCCCCCGGCGTGCCGGATGAACTGATCGGCGACGCCCTGCGCGTGGAGCAAATCCTCATCAACCTGATGGGCAACGCCGTCAAGTTCACCTCGCATGGCGAAGTGGTGTTGTCGATCGACAAGGTGGCCGAGGATGCGGACAGCGCCACCCTCGAATTTTCCGTGCGCGACACGGGCATCGGCATCGGTGCGGCCGAGCAGGAACGCATCTTCGACGCGTTTTCCCAGGGCGACAGCGGCACCAGCCGCAAATATGGGGGCACGGGACTGGGGCTGGCCATCTGCCGGCGCATGGTGGAATTGATGGGCGGCACCCTCAGCGTGAAAAGCACGCTGGGCAAGGGCTCCGACTTCCGCTTCCGCTGCCGCTTCGACAAGGTGGCGCCGCCGCCCGAGCCGCCCGGCAAGAGCGCGCCCAGGGTCCAGTCGCTGCTGATCATCGACGACAATGCCAGCGTGCGCGCCATGCTGGAAGAGTGGTGCGCGGCGCAGGGCTGGCACAGCCGCAGCGCCGACAGCGGCGCGGCCGGCCTGGCCCTGCTGCGCGCCCACAGCAGCGGCGGGCCGCCGGCGGACCTGGTGCTGCTCGACGCAGCCATGCCCGGCATGGATGGCATTTCCATGCTCACCGAGGCGCGCGCCGACGAACGCCTGGTACTGCCGCCCGTGATCATGCTGGTGGCCGACCAGGATAGCGAAAACCTCGAACGCCTGGCCGACAGCCTGATGCTGGCAGGCATCGTTTCAAAGCCGGCCACCCCGGCGCGCCTGCTGGCGGCCGTGACGGCCGTGCGCGAAGGCCGCAGCACGCCTTCGGCGCTGCCCGTGTCCACGCCCTTGTCGGGTTTGCTCACAGGCATGCGCGTGCTGCTGGTGGAAGACAATGAAATCAACCAGGAAGTGGCGCAATACATCCTGCTGCATTCGGGCGCGCGCGTGACCGTGGCCGCCAACGGCCGGCTGGCCGTCGACTTGCTCACCAGCACGCCGGACGCCTGGGACGTGCTGCTGATGGATTTGCAGATGCCCGTCATGAACGGCTACGACGCCACCCTGGCCATCCGCGCCCTGGGCTTGCCGGACTTGCCCATCATCGCCATGACGGCCAATGCCATGGACGAAGACCGCCTGCGCGCCATCGCCAGCGGCATGAATGCGCATGTGGCCAAGCCCATCGATGTCGACGAGATGATACAGACGCTGACCCGGCTGGTGCCGGCGCCCTTGGGTGGCGACAGCGCCGTGCAGGCAGCCGATGCCGTCGCGCGGACGCTGGACTTGCCCGCCACGGTGCCCGGCATCGACCTGGCGGCGGCCCTGCACCGCTTCGGCGGCGACTACGGCGCCTTCCTGGCCCTGCTCAAGCGCTTTGAGAATTCGCAAGGCGACGCCGTCGAGGAAACGCGCCGCCTGCTGGCCGCCGGCCAGGCGCAGCAGGCGGCGCAGCTGCTGCACCGCGTGTGCGGCGTGGCGGCCAACCTGGGCGCCACGCAGATCGCCAGCCTGGCCGCCGAGACGGAGAAAACACTGAAAACGGGGCAATCGCACGCCACGTCCGCCATGCTGGGCCGCCTGGAACAGGCGATGGCCGAAGTCATCGAAGCGGCGCGCACCCTGCCTTCGCCCCTGCGGCGCAGCCAGCCGGCGGCGGCCGCGCCCGGCAGCGGGCCCGTCGACCTGCACGCCGGCCTGGCCGAATTGCTGGTCTTGATCCGCAACAACAACCTGAAAGCGCTGGCGCAATTTCACGCGCTGCACCCCGCCCTGCAACAGTCAGACCGGGAAGCGGCGCTGGCGATGGCACATGCGATTGAAACGCTGAATTTTGCCGAGGCGGAAGAACTCGTGCTCGATCAGCTGAAACGAGAGGAAAACAAGTGAGCTGGACCAACCTTGCCATGAACGGGCGCATCCTCATCGTCGATGACGCCATGGAAAACATCCAGATCCTGCACCAGCTGCTGCGCGAAGAGCACGACGTGCTGTTCGCCCTCAGCGGTGTGAAGGCGCTGGAAATTGCGCATAATCAACTGCCGGACCTGATCCTGCTCGACGCCGTCATGCCCGGCATGGATGGCTACGCCGTGTGCAGCGCGCTGCGCGAATCGGCCCTGCTGAGCGCCATTCCCGTCATCTTCGTCACGGCCCTGAACCAGCCCGAGGACGAGACGCGGGCGCTGGAAGCGGGCGCCGTCGATTTCATCACGAAACCGTTCAACGCGGCCGTCGTGCGCGCCCGCGTGCGCAGCCAGCTGACCATCAAGCGGCAGGCCGACGCCATGCGCGAACTGTCGCTGACGGATTCGCTCACGGGCGTGGCCAACCGGCGCAGCTTCAACGACACGATGGACAGCGAATGGCGGCGCTGCGCGCGCGACGGCGTGCCGATGGCCATCATCATGGCCGATATCGACCATTTCAAGGATTACAACGATACGTACGGCCACCAGGCGGGCGACCTGTGCCTGCAGCAGGTGAGCGCCGCCCTGCGCCGCTGCGCCGTGCGCCCGCCCGACCTGCTGGCGCGCTATGGCGGCGAGGAATTCATCATCCTGCTGCCGCAGGAAACGCGCGACGGCGCCGAAGTGGTGGCCCAGCGCATCCTCGACGAAGTGCGCGCGCTGGACATTCCGCACGCCAAATCGAGCGTCGGCCCGCACGTCACCGTCAGCCTGGGCATGGCCAGCGTCATGCCCACGGAAGGCATGGACCCCAGCACCCTGATCCGCGCCGCCGACGCCCTGCTGTACCGCGCCAAGCATACGGGGCGGGACAGGTATTGCGCGTCGGAAGAGGAGTGAGCGGGCAGGCTAGCGGCCCCTTGCCGGCGCGGCATTGGAACGATTGGTCCCCGATGGCCGTCCCGTCGTGCTGGGCCAGCCGCCCGCATTGCCCGGGCCAGGACCTCTGCCCGTAGCGCCGCTGCCCCCGGCGGCCGCCTTGCCGCTGCCCGTGGCGCCCTTGCCAGCGCCGCTATTTCCACTGTTTGCCTTGTTGGACATCATCGCCTCCTTCGCCGGAAAACGCCGGCGCGCCACCAGCGTACACCTGGCGTACGCGCAGAAGCGCACGACTGCCTGCCGGCCGGCGAAGCGGGTTCAACTTGCTGCTCAGGGATAACAGCGCATCAAAAACTCCGCCACGCACACAGGTTTCGTGTCGCCTTCCCGCTCCATGGTGACGGCCCAGTTGACTTGCGCCCCTTCCGGCAAGTCGTCGACGGAGAGGATGTCGAGGCGCGCGCGCAGGCGGCTGTTCACGGGTACGGGCGCGGGGAAGCGCACCTTGTTGAGTCCATAATTGATGGCCATGCGGATGCCGGCCATGTGCAAGGCACCCTGCAGCATGGCGGGCAGCAAGGACAAGGTCAAAAAACCGTGCGCCACGGTGCAGCCGTAGGGCGACTCGCGCGCGCAGCGCTCCGCGTCGACGTGGATCCACTGATGGTCGTCCGTCGCGTCGGCAAAGGTGTCGATGCGCTGCTGGGTGATGGTGAGCCAGTCGGAAACGGCCACGTGCTGTCCCGCCAGGGCCTGGAAACCGGCGATGCCGGCGATATCACGCATGGTGTTGCTCCGCTGGCTCCGCCGGGCGGCGGCCGAACATGCCCATGCCCTCCACCGTCGTCACCACTTCGCCGTGCTGGTTGCGCACGCTCCATACGGAAATGACGATGCCGCGGTCCGGTTTCGACGTGGATGGGCGCACTTCCTTGACTTGGTAAGTCAGCTGCAAGGTGTCGCCCGCACGCACGGGCTTGAGCCAGCGGATGCTGTCCAGGCCGGGCGAGCCCATACTGGACGAGTGTTTGAGCAGGTTATCCACCACCAGGCGCATCATCATGCCGCAGGTGTGCCAGCCGCTGGCGATGACGCCCTTGAAGATGGTTTTTTCGGCGGCCGCATGGTCGACGTGGAACGGCTGCGGATCGAAATCCGTGGCGAAGGCGATGATTTCCCGTTCCGTCACGTGGCGCTGGCCCAGGTCGATTTCCAGGCCTTGCGTAAAATCTTCAAAATACCAGTGCTTGGGTTTGATTCCAGTCAATGCGGTCATGCGGTCTCCGTCGGCAAGAAGCCCGGCTGGGCGATAAAGCGTTCGATGTGGTGCTCCACGTCGCCCAGGGTCAGGGCGATCATGGAGAGGCGCTTGAAATGGTGGGCGGCAGGCAATTCGTCCGTCACGCCCATGCCGCCATGCAACTGCACGGCTTGCTGGCCGACAAAGGTGGCGGCCAGGCCCACCCTCGCCTTGGCGGCGGACACCGTGCGGCGCCGCTCGGCCGCGTCGGCACTGTCGACCTTGGCGGCGGCCAGCATGGCCATCGAGCGCGCCTGCTCCAGGTGGATGAACATGTCGGCCATGCGGTGCTGCAAGGCCTGGAACTTGCCGATCGGCGCACCGAACTGCTGGCGCGTTTTCAGATACTCGAGCGTGGCGGCGAAGATGGCGTCCATGGCGCCCACGGCTTCCGCGCACAGCAGGGCGGCGCCGTAATCGACGGCCGCGTCCAGCACGGCCCAGCCCTGCCCCGCCTGACCGATCAGCGCGTCATGCCCCAGCACCACTTGCACGAGGGTGACGGTGGCGGCACGCTGGCCGTCGATGGTGCGGCAGTCGCGCACGGTTACGCCCGGCGCATCCACAGGCACGAGGAACAGCGAAATGCCATCCGTGCCGTCCTGGCCGCCGCCGCTGCGCGCGGAAACGATCAGGGAATCCGCCTGCGCGCCGTGCAGCACGACGGTTTTCTCGCCGTCCAGCACGAAACCATCGCCGCTGGCGGTTGCCGTGGTGGCGATGTCATGTAAATCGTGGCGCGACTGGCGTTCGCCCAGCGCGCAGGCGAGCTTCAGGCTGCCGCCGGCAACCTGCTCCAGCACGGCGTCGTGGCCGCCCGCCAGGGTCAGGAAGCGCGCCCCCAGCATGGTGGCGAAATACGGTTCGACCACGAGGCCGCGCCCCAGTTCCTGCATCACCAGCAGCATGTCCACGGCCGTGCCGTCGAAGCCGCCCGCCGCGGCCGGCAGCGGCAAGGCCGTCATGCCCAGCTCGGCCAGGGTGGCCCAGGCAGCGCTTGAGACGCCCGTGGCCGAGTGGACGATCTGCTTGCGCGTTTCAAACGAGTAATCCTTGTCGACCCAGCGCCGGAGCGCGTCGGCGAATTGCTGCTGTTCCTGATTGAATTGGAAGTCCATGTCGTCTCCTTCTGGCTTACAGGCCCAGGATCATCTGCGTGATGATGTTTTTCTGGATTTCATTCGAGCCGCCATAGATCGATGTCTTGCGGTAATTGAAGTAATACGCGGCCAAGGGCGCTGCCAGGTCGTCGCCGGCGGCACTGTGCTGCGCGCTGCCATCGAGGAAAGCGGGATCGAAGGGCAAGGCTTGCGGGCCGATGGCTTCCACCATCAGTTCCGTCAGCTGCTGCTGCAGTTCCGAACCGCGCACCTTCAACATCGACGCCTGCGGTCCCGGCCCCTTGCCTTCGTCGCTGATGACGCGCAAGACCGTCATTTCCAGCGCCATCAATTCGATTTCCAGGGTAGCGACCTTGGCCGCGAAGGCGGGATCGTGCAGCAGCGGCGCGCCGCGCTTGGTTTGCTGCATGGCAAGCTGCTTGAGGAAAGTCAATTCGCGCTTGGAGCGGCCCACGGCGGCGATGCCCGTGCGCTCGTGTCCCAGCAGATACTTGGCGTATGTCCAGCCCTTGTTTTCCTGGCCGACCAGGTTGCTGACGGGCACGCGCACGTTGTCGAAAAAGACTTCGTTCACTTCATGTTCTTCATCGAGCATGATGATGGGACGCACGGTGATGCCCGGCGTTTTCATGTCGATCAACAGGAAACTGATGCCTTCCTGCTTGCGCACCGTGCTATCCGTGCGCACCAGGCAAAAGATCATGTCCGCGTGCTGGCCCAGGGTCGTCCAGGTTTTCTGGCCGTTGACGATGTAATGGTCGCCGTCGCGCTGGGCCGTGGTTTTCAGGGAAGCGAGGTCGGAACCGGCGCCCGGCTCGGAATAACCCTGGCACCACCAGTCGTCGCAGTTGAGGATGCGCGGCAGATAATAGGCTTTCTGTTCGGCGTTGGCGAAGGCCATGATGACGGGCGCCACCATGTTGACGCCGAATGGCAGGATGGGCGGCGTGGCGGCGCGCGCGCACTCGTCTTCCCAGATGTGGCGCTGCACGGCCGTCCAGCCCGTGCCGCCATGTTCGACAGGCCAGGCCGGCGCGGCCCAGCCTTGCTTTGCAACAATCTTGTGCCAGCGCACATAATCGTCGCGGTTCAGGCGCAGATGCTGGCGCACCTTGCGCTGCAAGTCCGCCGGCAAATGGGTGTCGAGGAAGGCGCGCACCGTGTCGCGGAACGCCGTCTCCCCGGCCGTGTAATGCAGGTCCATGTCTGTCTCCTTGTTCTTATCGGTTGCCGTGATGACTGCACGCAAGGAAGCTCAGCGCACAAAAAAGCACGACCGTTCTCAAGGATTGTACAACAGATTGGGAGCGGCGCCAGGGGTTTTACAAAGGCTGGCGCGCAAGGGAAGCGGGCGGAATTGATTGCCTGCTGCCGCAGGCACTTCGCCTATATGTGCGACAGGATATTAATGAGCTTGCCGAAAGGGTCGCGCACGAAAAACCGCCTGACACCCCAAGGTTCATCGACAGGACCATATTCAATGGGAAACCCCGCCACACGCATGCGTGCCAATGCGGCATCCACGTCATCGACTTCTATGGAAAGATCGGGCACAGCGGTGTTCGAGCCGCCTTGCGTCGCGAAGCTCACTTGCACGCTCATCTCGCTTTGCGAACCATACGTCATGATCCAGCCATGGTCCATCAACAGGCTCAGACCCAGCACGTCCTCGTAAAAAGTCCGCGCCAGGCCCGGATCCGACGCCGGGAAATTTGCAACGATACGCTTGACTTGCATATTTTTCCTCCATGTCTATATAAGTCCAACCCTGCTCAATATCGTCATCCACGTCTCCAGACGTGTCCGCTTCTGGCGAGATTGCC
This sequence comes from Janthinobacterium sp. SUN176, assembly GCF_030587335.1. Classification (NCBI taxonomy): domain Bacteria; kingdom Pseudomonadati; phylum Pseudomonadota; class Betaproteobacteria; order Burkholderiales; family Oxalobacteraceae; genus Janthinobacterium; species Janthinobacterium sp. SUN176. The sequence goes on from NZ_JAPWIA010000001.1 coordinate 2,163,945, forward strand.
ACTGTACACAATTACCTTTGAAGCAACATCCCCCGCAGCAGCAATTCCAAAGCCGCGATTGCTTTTATCAGGCGCGCATTGCCTTCGTCACCGTCTGCGATCCAGAACGCCGCTTCTGCCAGGCTGCCGTAGATCAACGAAGCCAATGCCTCTGGGCAAGCGTCGACCACGATGCCTTGCTGAATCAGCTGCTGGATCAGCCCTTGCATCGATTCGAGGCAATGGCGCTGCGAATCCGGTGAGGCGCCGCCTAAAACCGCCCTGGCATCGCGTAAGACGATGCGCTGAATTTCCGGCTCCAGGGCCATTTCCAGATAGGCACGGCAGCGCTGGCGAAAGCCTTCCCACGAGTCTGCGGCGCTATCGGAGATGGCTTGCAGGCGGCCATCCATTTCCGCGTCGAGCTGCTCCACCACGGCCAGCAGCAAGCCCTTCTTGTCGCCGAAATGATGATACAGCGCACCACGCGTCAGCCCTGCCTGCGCCGTCAGGTCGTCCATCGATGTGTCGGCATAGCCGCGCTCGCTGAACACTTTGCGGGCCGTGGCCAGCAACGATGCGCGGGTTTCTTCCATTTCCACACGGGTGCGACGAACCATTGCTCTCTCCTTACATACGCAGCGTATGATTATTTACATTCATTACGTATGTATATATACTATTCATACGCGCTGTATGTATTATCACTTTGATGCCCCTTCGTTGCAAGCAGGGCGCCGTATATCGCATGATCACATGAAGGATATGAACCATGAGTACGTCTCCCCACGTTGCCACAGAAACCACTGTGCGCCACCCATGGCTGGCGGTCGGCGCTGTCGGCATGGCCACCTTTTCGGTCGTGACGACGGAAATGCTCCCGGTCGGCCTGTTGACGCCGATTGCAGACACGCTGGACACCTCCACGGGAACCGCCGGCCTGATGATCTCGCTGCCAGCATTGCTGGCGGCCTTGTTCGCGCCGCTGGTCGTGGTCGCATCAGGAAACCTGGACCGGCGCAAAATTCTCTGTGGTTTGCTGAGTCTGTTGGTGATCGCGAACATTGCCTCGGCCCTGGCGCAAAACATGGCGTGGATGCTGGCTGCCCGTGTTCTCGTCGGTTTTTGCATGGGTGGCATCTGGGCCATCGCCGGCGGCCTCGCTTCCCGCCTGGTTCCTGCCCGCTCGACCGGCCTGGCAACGTCGATCATCTTCGGTGGCGTGGCGGCCGCTTCCGTGCTGGGCGTGCCGCTAGGCGCACAAATCGGCGACGTTGCGGGATGGCGCTGGGCCTTCGGCGTCATGGCGCTGTTCAGCAGCCTGGTACTGGCGCTGCATCTGGCTGTCATTCCCGCACTGCCCGCTGCCGGTTCGACGACCTGGCGCCAATTCAGCAGACAGCTGCGCAACAGGCAGTTGCAGGCGGGGCTGCTTCTGACTCTGTTGCTGGTGAGCAGCCATTTCATGGCCTTTACCTTCGTGCGCCCGCTACTGCTGTCCGTGTCGGGGTTTGATGCGCAATGGCTGGGCGCGCTGCTGTTTGCCTATGGCTGCGCGGGCATCATTGGAAACTTCCTGGTAGGCGTGGTTGCCGTGCGGCGCACGGCGACTACCATCATCGCCATCTCGGGCGGCCTGCTGCTCACGCCGCTGCTGTTCCTGGCGATCGGCGATTCCGGCATCGGCGGCGGCATGGTGTTGCTGGCCTGGGGACTGGCCTACGGCGGCGTATCGGTCGGCCTGATGACCTTGATGCTGAAGGCAGCGCCCCGGGCCGTGGAGATCGTCGCCGCGCTGTATGTGGGCGTCTTCAATATCGGCATTGCGCTCGGGGCGTGGACCGGTGGCCAGGCCGTGGACAGGCTGGGCCTCTCAGCCAACCTGTGGCTTGCCGCAGGATGCGCCGCGGCCGCCTTGCTGTTGTCTTTTGGCATCCGTTTTATTGAAGCCAACAAGCAACTTCGCCCTGCAAGCGATTGACGCTGGCCGCCATCACCCGTACAGATGCAGCAGCACTTGCACGGCCACGATCTTGACGATGGTCATGCTGGGGAAGATCATGGCGTAGCCCAGGTTCGGGCGGTCCGACTTGGCCAGGCGGTTGGCGAACACCAGCACGGCCGGGTTGCCCGTGGCGCCGGCCGCGATGCCCAGCAGCTCGGGAAACGGCAGGCGCAGGAATATCTTGCCCAGGATCACGACGAGGGCCACCACCACCAGCACCGTCACGGCCCCCAGCGCCAGCATGGGCAAGCCATCGGCGCCCACTTGCTGCACGAAGGGCAAGCCGGACGCCATGCCGACGGAGGCGAGGAAAATCGTCAAGCCATAGTTGCGCATGACCAGGTTGGCCGACAGCGGCAAGCGCCAGCTGATCTTGCCGACCCTGCCCAGGCGCCCCAGGATCAGCGCCATCACCAGCGGGCCGCCCGCTAGGCCCAGGCTGAACGAACCTATCCACGGCAAGGGGATAGGCACCAGGCCCAGCAGCACGCCCAGCACCATGCCCATGCCCAGCGAGACATAGCTGAACTCGGCCGTGGCCGTGATGGAATTGCCGAACAGCTTGCGCACGTCGGCTGCATGTTTCGCCGGTGCAATGGCCATCACCCTGTCGCCGAATTCCAGGGTCAGGAACGGATGGGGCAGGATCATCGCATCGCCGCGGCGTATGAAGGCGATCTGCAGGGGAAAATCCTTGCCCAAGTTCAATTCTCCCAGGGGCACGCCGACGATTTCCGCATCCGACACGAACACTTCCGTGCCATCGAACGCGCTGCGGTCCTTCATCAGGCGGCCCGGGTCCAGGTGGCCCAGCGCCGTGCGCGCCGCTTCCACGCCCGCCACCGTGCCCGACACCATCAGCGCATCGCCCACGCCGAGCACGAGGCCCGGATCGGGCAAGCGGTTCTGGTGGCCCTGGCGCACGCCGATCACCTGCACGCCCGCCAGGGGGCCATCGGCCAGTTCGGACAGGGCGGCACCCGCCAATTTGGCTTCATCGATGGTAATTTCGGACACGACGATGGGTGCCGGCGGCGGCGTCAGCACGGGTTTTAATATGCGTCCCGCCAGGTACAGGCCCAGCATGGGGCCGACCACGCCGAACGGATACGCGACGGCATAGCCGACGGCCGCGTCGCCATTGCCGTGCGACGCTTCCAGCGCCGCCTGCAGGGCGGCCGTGCTGGTCATGGCGCCGGCAAACACGCCGCTGGCCATGCGCAGCGAGATATCGATCCACTGCCCGCCCCAGACGGACACGGCCAGGCCGCCCATGACGGCGGCAAAGGCGATCAGGTTATGTTTCTGCCCCGCACCGCGCAAGCCGGCGAAAAACTGCACGCCATACTGCACGCCTATGCCATACAGAAACAGCAGCAAGCCGATGGAGCCGACCATTGGCGGCGGCACGGCACCAGGGGCAAACGCGCCCAGCGCCAACCCCGCGAACAGCACGCCGCCCACGCCCAGCGAAAAGCCGAACACGCTGATGCGCCCCAGCGCATAACCGGCGCCGATGACGAGAAACAGGGCGAGGATGGGCGTGGACTCCAGCGTGTGGCGAAATAATTGAAGCATCAGGCAACCTTGGTCTGGGGAAGGCCCAGTTTAGCATGCACAAAAGCAACACGATGGCGATGATGGCAAGCAAGCGTGCGCAGCTTTGTGCATGTAAAACGGGCAAAAAAAAGCCCGCTGCGGGAGCGGGCTGAATCTAATTCCTGTGAGGAAGTAGAGGAGACAAATGCATGATGCCGCATGGCAACATATAAATCCAATTGCATGTTGTGATGATGGAAATATGTTTCATCAATATCTGACCTAAGCCGTTCCAAAAATGAGGAGTTTTCGCTGCGATCGTTGTTCGCGCGTCACCAGCACGCGGGCTTGCTCCACGCTTACGCAAGTCTGCGGCGCAAACCCTGCCGGCACGGTCTGCGCATCTCGCGCGATGACTTGCGGATCATTGAGCACGTCATAGTCTGCACGCTTGAAAAACAGTTGCTCGATACCAGCACCCCTCGCCGGCAACGGCTTGACGACGATGAGCGACCAATGGCTTTCATCCCCGAGAAATTGCTTTTGCTTCAGGAACGCGTTGACGCGGTCTGCATGGGGCGCCGATTCGCTCAGCTCGCTCTGATAAATACCCAGCGGGCACAGCGCCGTGCCGGCCGGCCATCCCATGTCGGGCAACGCTGCGACCGTGACCGGGCGCAACTGGGCCAGATGGCGGTCGAACGGGTGCTTTTCCGCCGAACCGGCGCCGAGCGCCATCAGCGCGAGCATGCCGGCGGCGCGTAACGGAGAAATCATCGGGCGGTTTCCTTCTTGAGGGTAGGATTACGTGAAGGTATGGTAAGCGATCAGCCGATGGAAACGGGCAAAAAAAAAGCCCGCTACGGAAGCGGGCTGAATCTATTTCCTTGGAGGAGATAGAGGAGACAGGTGAATGATGCCGCATCGCAGCATCATTATCCAATTGCATGTTGTGATGATAGAAATACGATCCCGCTATATCTCTACAGGCCTCCCCTGCCCCGCCATCCTCAGACCTTGTCGCCGCGCAAGGTTTTCGCCGCCGCCACCATATTGGCCAGCGCGGGAATGACTTCTTTCCAGCCGCGCGTCTTGAGGCCGCAATCGGGGTTGACCCACAGGCGGTGCGCGGGGATGCGTTCGGCCGCCTTGCGCATCAGCTTGACCATCTGTTCCTGGCTCGGAATATTGGGCGAGTGGATATCGTAGACGCCGGGGCCGATTTCGTTCGGGTAATTAAAATCATCGAAGGCGTCCAGCAATTCCATGTCGGAACGCGACGTTTCGATCGTGATGACGTCCGCATCCATGTCGGCGATCTGCGCGATGATGTCGTTGAATTCCGAATAGCACATGTGCGTGTGGATCTGCGTTTCATCGGCCACGCCATTGGCCGTGATGCGGAACGATTCGACGGCCCAGCGCAGGTACTCGGCCCATTGCGATTTGCGCAGCGGCAAGCCTTCGCGCAGCGCCGCTTCGTCGATCTGTATCACGCGGATGCCGGCCTGTTCCAGGTCCTGCACTTCGGCGCGCATGGCCAGCGCCAACTGGTGGCACGACACGGAACGGGGCTGGTCGTCGCGCACGAAGGACCAGTTCAGGATGGTGACGGGGCCCGTCAGCATGCCTTTCATCGGCTTGTCCGTCAGCGACTGGGCATAGGTGCTCCACTCCACCGTCATGGCGCGCGGGCGGCTGATGTCGCCAAACAAAATGGGCGGTTTCACGCAGCGCGAACCGTAGGATTGCACCCAGCCGAACTGGCTGAAGGTGTAGCCGTCAAGCTGTTCGCCGAAGTATTCCACCATGTCGTTGCGTTCCGCTTCACCATGCACGAAGACGTCCAGGCCCAGGCTTTCCTGTTCCTGCACGCAATGGGCGATTTCCGCCTGCATCAGCTTTTTATAGCCGGCTTCATCCAGCTGCCCGCTGCGGAACTGGCTGCGGGCCTGGCGGATTGGCGCCGTCTGCGGAAACGAGCCGATGGTCGTCGTCGGGTACAGCGGCAGTTGCAGCAGCGCGGCTTGCTTGGCAGCGCGCGCGGCATAGCCGCTGGCGCGCTGGCCCAGGCTGGCGTCGATGCGGGCCACGGCCGCCTTGACTTGAGGATTATGCACGCGCGGCGACTGGCGGCGCGCTTGCACGGCCGCATGATTAGCATCCAGCGCCGCTTGCACGCAGGCGCGGCCCTGGTTCAGAGCGCTGGCGATGGTGTGCACTTCATCGAGCTTTTGACGGGCAAAGGCCAGCCAGGATTGGATATCGGTGTCGAGCTTTTGTTCGCTGTCCAGGTCGACGGGCACGTGCAGCAGGGAACACGACGGCGCGATCCACAGGCGGTCTTGCAGCCTGGCGTACACGGGTTCCAGCCACGCCAGCACCTCGTTCAAATCCGTCTTCCAGATATTGCGGCCATTCACCACGCCCAGCGACAGGACGCTGGAACTTGGCAATTGGGCGATCACTTGCTCGACTTCCTCGCGGGCATTGACGGCGTCCAGGTGCAAGCCCTGCACGGGCAGCGTGCACGCCAGTTCCAGGTTGTCTTGCAGCTTGCCGAAATATGTGGCCAGCAGCAGTTTGACGCTGTTGACCTTGCTCAAGGCAGCGTAGGCCGTGACGAGCGCCTGCTGCCAGGCGCCGCCCAGTTCCGTGACGAGTATCGGCTCGTCGATCTGCACCCACTCCACGCCCTGCGCGGCCAGTTCCTGCAGCAGTTGCACGTAGACGGGCAGCAAGCCTTCCAGCAGCGCCAGCTTGTCGGAGTCGTCCTTGGCCTTGCCCAGCCACAAATAGGTGACGGGCCCGATCAGCACGGGCTTGGCCTTTACATTCAGCTGGCGCGCCTGCGCCAGTTGCTGCAGCAGGCGGCTGCTGTCGAGCTTGAATTGCGTGCCGGCCGAAAATTCCGGCACGATATAGTGATAATTGGTGTCGAACCATTTCGTCATTTCGCCGGCGTGGACGCAGCTGCAATCGCTGTCGCTGGCCGAGCGGCCACGGGCCACGCGGAAATAGTTATCGAGCGCCGCGCCAGTCAGGCCGCGCACGCGCTGCGGCAGGTTGCCGACGGTAAAGCTCAGATCCAGCACCTGGTCGTAGAAGGAAAAGTCGCCGACGGGCGCCAGGTCCAGCGCGTCCTGGTCTTGCCAGTGGCGCTGGCGCAATTCGGCGCCCTGTCCTTCCAGCGCGGCCAAGGTGCTGCCGCCCTTCCAGTAATCTTCCAGGGCGAATTTCAATTCGCGTTTGGCGCCGATGCGCGGGTAGCCCAGATTGTGTGTCGTGACGGTCATGGCGGTAGTGCCTCCTAGTGAAGTATGAATGCATCATAGAGGCTTTCATCCATGAAAAATAATGGTAAAACTTCATACATCCATTACTACTACTCATGTGAACACCTGCTCGAATACAGGCGGGGCAAAAAAAAAGCCCGCTGCAGGAGCGGGCTGAATCTAATTCCTGTGAGGAAGTAGAGGAGACAGATGAATGATGCCGCATCGCAGCATATCAAGCCAATTGCATGTTGTGATGATGGAAATATGATTCATCAATATCTGTCGCAGCCAGGGCATCTCAGGCGCTGGCCCGCGCGATCAGCTGGTAGGCCAGCGGCGCCAGGGCCGGCGGCGCGGCGCCCTCGTCCACTTCCCCCAGGCGCTGCAGGATGGCTTGCGCGGCCAGCCGGCCGATGTCATAGCGGGGCACGCGGATCGTCGTCAGCGCCGGCATGAGTTTTTCCGAGAACGGGAAGTCGCCAAAGCCCGCCACCGCGCATTGCTCGGGAATGCGGATGCCCAGGCGCGCCGCTTCATAGATGGCGCCGGCAGCCATGTTGTCGTTGGCAAAAAACAGGGCGTCGGGACGCTCGGCGCGCGCCATTTGCTCGCTGAATACCTGCCCGCCCGCGTCGAGCGGCGCCGTCACCGACGCTTGCACGATTTCCGGGCGCAAACCCAGCTGCTGCATGGTTTCCTCATAGCCCTGGGCCCGCTTGCGCGCGCGGAAATCGCTGCCGATGCCGCTGTCGACGTAGACGATGCGCCGGTAGCCTTGCGCGTGCAAATACAAGGTCATGTCGCGCCCCGTGGCGATGTGCGAAAAACCGATTTGCGGATACGGCCGCTCGGGACGGATATCCCACGTTTCGATGACGGGGATCTGCAAGCCGGCCAGCAAGGTTTCCGTGGCGGCGCTGTGGTCGGCGCCCGTCAGCACCAGCGCGCGCGGCGACCAACCGAGAAAGGCGCGCACCACCTTCTCTTCCGTCTCGATCGAGTAATCGTGGGTGGCCAGCAGCAACTGGTAATTGTGCTGCGACAAGGTGGTCGACAAGCCCTGGATGGTTTCCGCAAAGATGGAGTTCGACACGCTGGGCACGATGGCGCCCACGATGCGGCCCTGGGTCGACGCCAGGCCGCCGGCCGCCTCGTTGCGGATATAGCCGAGCTGGTCGATGGCGCTCTTGATGCGCTCGCGCGTTTCCTGCGACACGCGGTCCGGCTCCTTGAAATAGCGCGACACGGAAATGGCCGAGGTCTGTGCCAATTTGGCCACATCGAATACGGTGCTGCGGCCGAGGCCACGCCGCTTGCGTACTGGGTCGTTCATGGGTACTGCCTTCTCAAAAATCGGTGATCACCATGCATCATGCCATGGCCGGCGGCACAGGGGATGCCAGCGTGGCGCCGCTGCGCCGCGGCGCACCGCGATGCATGCCGGCCGGGCCGCAGAAGTTCCACCCTGGAAATTGGTGCCATTGAAATCATGCCGATAGTGTAATGGCTGCGCGCGACAAGATGCCAGCCGGCGCGCATTCTCCCTGCATTAAATCTGTTGACAGTCCCCTGCGATTCAAATTATATTTCGCTGTACTTGCAATGTTAGCGCTAACAAAGGCGACAGGCAAGACCCGAGACAGCAGCACTGGAACGCCATACGCAGCGCGCCAGGCAACCAAAAAGGACATACATTGAGCTCCGCTACCTCCCGCCGCACGCTGGAATCCCTGCGCAGCCAGCGCTGGCTGGCCCCAGACGACATGCGCTCGTTCGCCCACCGCCAGCGCCTGCAGCAGATGGGCCTGCGCCGCGAGGAATTCCTCGACCGCCCTGTCATCGCCATCATCAATACCTGGAGCGACCTGTCGCCGTGCCACTCGCACCTGCGCGAACGGGCCGAAGCCGTCAAACGGGGCATCCTGCTGGCCGGCGGCTTCCCCGTCGAACTGCCGGCCCTGTCGCTGGGCGAAGTGATGGTCAAGCCCACCACCATGATCTACCGCAACTTCCTCGCCATGGAAACGGAAGAACTGCTGCGCTCGCTGCCCATCGATGGCGCCGTGCTGCTCGGCGGCTGTGACAAGACGACGCCCGGCATGCTGATGGGCGCCATCAGCATGGACATCCCCGCCATCTTCTGTCCTGCCGGCCCCATGCTCAACGACCGCTACCGTGGCCAGAGCGTGGGCGCGGGCACGCATACCAAGAAATTCTGGGACGACTACGTGGCCGGCGACATCGCCAAGCCCGAGTGGATCAAGCTGGAAGCGAAGATGACGCGCTCGCCCGGCACCTGCAACACCATGGGCACGGCGTCCACCATGACGTCCATCGTCGAAGCGATGGGCTTTACCTTGCCGGGCGCCACCAGCATTCCCGCCATGGACGCCAACCACGTGCGCATGGCTTCGCAATGCGGCGAGCGCATCGTCGGCATGGTGTGGGAAGACTTGAAGCCGTCGCGCTTCTTCACCCGCGCCGCGCTGTCGAATGGCGTGGCGGCCTACATGGCGCTCGGCGGCTCGACCAACGCGGCCATCCACCTGGTCGCCATTGCCGGGCGCGCCGGCCTGGCCCTGTCGCTCGATGAAATGGATGCGATGGCGCAAAAAGTGCCCGTCATCGCCAACCTCTTCCCATCCGGCGACAAGCTGATGGAAGATTTCTTCTATGCGGGCGGCATGCCGGCCCTGCTCAAGGAAATCATGCCGCAGCTGGACTTGACGGCGCTGACGGTGACGGGCCGTACCTTGGGCGAGAACATCGCCGACGCCGTCTGCCTGGACGACAGCGTCATCCGCAAGGTGTCGCAGCCGGTGGCCGACGGCGCGGCGCTGGCCGTGCTGCGCGGCAACCTGTGTCCCGGCGGCGCCGTCATCAAGCCGTCGGCCGCCAATCCGAAGTTCGCCAAACACCGGGGACGCGCTCTCGTGTTCGACTCGAACGCGGAAATGCTGGCGCAGATCCACGCGCCCGACCTGGATATCGATGAAAACACGGTCTTGATCCTGCGCAATGGCGGCCCCATCGGCGCGCCCGGCATGCCGGAATGGGGCAATCTGCCCGTGCCGAAAAAGCTGCTGCAGCAAGGCATACGCGACATGGTACGCATCTCCGACGCGCGCATGAGCGGCACCCATTACGGCACTTGCGTACTGCACGTCACGCCGGAAGCGGCCGTCGGCGGCCCGCTGGCCCTCGTGCGCAACGGCGACATGATCGAACTGGACATCGCCGCGCGCAGCCTGAACATGGATGTGACGGACGAGGAACTGGCGCGCCGCCGCGCCGAGTGGCAGGCGCCGGCGCAAAAATATGCGCGCGGCTACACCAAACTGTACATGGAGCACGTGACGCAGGCGGACCAGGGCTGCGACCTGGACTTCTTGCTGGGCAACGCCGCCACGCCGGAACCGCCGATTTTCTGACGCCGCCGCCTTCCCTACCTATATAGAGAGCACAACTATGGATATCCTGGACAACCCTTTCCGCGCCTTGCTGGCGGACAACGCAGTACCGCTGGGCAGCTGGCTGATGGCCGGCACGCCCGTCACGGCCGAAGCCATGGGCTGCGCCGGCTTCGACTGGCTGGTGCTGGACATGGAACACGTGCCCATCGACTATCAGGACGCCTACCAGATCCTGCAGGCAGTCGGCGGCACGCCGGCCTGCCCCGTCGTGCGCCTGGCCTGGAACGACCTGGTGCAGATCAAGCGCGCGCTCGACATCGGCGCGCAAACCCTGATGTTCCCGTTCGTGGAAAACGCCGCCGAAGCGCGCAGCGCCGTGGCCGCCACCCGCTATCCACAACCGGGCCAGGCCATTCCCGGCACGCGCGGTTTTGCCGCCATGCACCGCGCCAGCCGCTATGGCACCGTGCCCGACTACGCGACGCGCGCCAACGGCGCCGTCTTCTCGATTATCCAGCTGGAAACCCCGGCCGCCCTGGCGCAGCTGGAAGAGATCGCCGCCGTCGATGGCGTCGACGCCCTGTTCGTGGGACCTGGCGACCTGTCGGCCGCCATGGGCCATATCGGCAATATCGGCCACCCGGACGTGCAGGCGGCCATTGCCGACGCGGCCCGCCGCGCCCGCGCCATCGGCAAACCCATCGGCATTGTCGGCCCATCGCCGGAAATGGTGCACACTTTCATCCATTACGGCTATGACTACGTGGCCATCGCTTCGGACATGGGCATGATGATGCGCCAGGCCAACGCCTTTATCACGGCCCTGAAACCGTCGCTGGCGAAAGCCCTCGACACGGGCGCCTACTAATTGTTCTGTTGCAACACATTGTTGCAACGCACGTAACGCGCTCAGACGCGTCATTCGCATCTTTTGGAGACAAGCATGTCAGGTGTAAAACTGGAAAAGGTTGTCAAGAAGTACGACAACGGCGTCGAAGTCATTCATGGCATCGACCTGGAAATCAAGCAAGGCGAATTCGTCGTCTTCGTGGGCCCTTCGGGTTGCGGAAAATCAACACTGATGCGCATGGTCGCGGGCCTGGAATCGATCACGGGCGGCACCATCTCCATCGAGGGACAGGTCGTCAACGACTTGCCGCCGCGCGAGCGCGACATCGCCATGGTGTTCCAGGACTATGCGCTGTACCCGCACAAGTCCGTGTTCGACAACCTGGGCTTTGGTTTGAAACTGCGCAAGTTCCCGAAGGCGGAAATCGAACAGCGCGTGCGCGCTGCCGCCACCATCCTGAAAATCGACCACTTGCTCGACCGCAAGCCGCGCGCCCTGTCCGGCGGCCAGCGCCAGCGCGTGGCCATGGGCCGCGCCATCGTGCGCCAGGCCAAGCTGTTCCTGTTCGATGAACCGCTGTCGAACTTGGACGCCCTGCTGCGCTCGGAAATGCGCACGGAAATCAAGAAATTGCACCAGCGCATAGGCGCCACCACCATTTACGTCACGCATGACCAGGTCGAGGCGATGACCCTGGCCGAGCGCATCGTCGTGCTGTCAGGCGGCAACATCATGCAGGTCGGTACGCCGGACCAGATCTACAACGAACCCGTGTCGAAATTCGTCGCCGGTTTCACGGGCTCGCCGCCGATGAACTTCCTCGGCGCCAAGGTGGCGCGCAACGGCGCCGGCCAGGCCGAGATCGTGCTGGGCGCGGCGCGCCTGGCCCTGCCGCCGGAGCGCCAGGCCGCATGCGGCAAGCTCGACGGCCGCGCGGTGGAATTCGGCATCCGCCCGGAAGACATCACGCTGGAAGCGGCCAGTCCCGCCAGCGCCGCCCTGGCCGCGACAGTGGTGGTGGTCGAACCGCTGGGCGCGGAAACCCTGGTCATCTTCCAGTGCGAAGGGGGCGAATTGACGGCGCGCCTGCCGCCCACCTTCGCCCTGGCGCCGGGACAGCAAGTGACGGTACAGCTGGACATGGAAAAATTCCATCTGTTCGATCCGCAAGGGGGCGCGGTACTGCCCTCCCGATAAGCCGCGAACGACCGGCATACCCATTCCAAAAAAACAGGAGACAACATCATGCGTATCAAATCCCTCGTCCTGGCGCTCGGCGCCACTTTCGTCCTTGCCACCGGCTTGGCCACCAGCGCCCACGCGCAAACGGTCAAGGTGTTCGTCGGCGGCCAGGAGCGCCCCGAAGTCATGCGCGAACTGTTCGCCAAATTCATGGCCGCCAATCCCGGCGTCAAGATCGACCTGGAAACGGGCGGCGCCACGTCCGAATTGCAGCAGAAATACCTGAACACGGTGCTGTCGGCCGGCGACACCACCCTGGACGTGTTCCTGATCGATATCATCCGCCCGGCCCAGTACGCGTCGGCCGGCTGGATCGAAAGCCTGGACAAATACCTGGGCGCCGACCGCGACAAGATCATGGGCCAGTACCTGCCCGCCTACAAGCAAGCGAATATGGTCGACAACAAGGTCGTGGCCCTGCCCGCCTTTGCCGACGCCATGTTCCTCTATTACCGCAAGGACTTGCTGGCCAAGTACAAGCTGGCGGCGCCGAAAACCTGGGATGAGCTGGCCACCGTGGCGCGCACCATCCAGGCCGGCGAAAAGAATCCGGAATTGCAAGGCATCAGCTTCCAGGGCAAGGCCATCGAAGGCGCCGTCTGCACCTTTTTGCTGCCGTACTGGAGCCAGGGCGGCGAACTGGTCACAAACGGCAAGCTGACCCTGGACAAGCCCAAGGCGGAAGCGGGCCTGGCCATGTGGCGCAAGCTCGTCGACCAGGGCGTGGCGAAAAAGAACATCGCCGAAGTGGCCACCGACGATACGCGCAAGGAGTTCCAGGCAGGCAATGTCTTGTTCGCCGTCAACTGGGGCTATGCCTGGAACCACTTCCAGGATGGCGCCGACAGCAGCGTGAAAGATAAAGTCGGCGTCGTCAGCCTGCCGGCCATGGCGGGCGGCAAACCTGCCTCGTGCATCGGCGGCTGGCAATGGGCCGTGTCCTCGTTCTCGAAGAACAAGGAGGCGTCCGCCAAGCTGGTGCGCTGGCTGTCGAGCCCGGAAGTGTCGAAGCAGCTGGCCCTCAAGGCGTCCAACCTGCCCGTCTACCCATCCGTCTACCAGGACAAGGAAGTGCTGGCCGCCAATGGCTGGTTCGCCGATGCCCTGCCGGTGGTGCAAAGCGCCCGCTCGCGCCCCGTCACGCCGCGCTACAGCGAAGTGTCCGAAGCCGTGCGCGTCAACACGAATGCCGTGATGGCGGGCGTGAAGACGCCGGCGGCGGCCGTGGGCGAGATCGAAAACCGCGTCAAGCGCATCCTGCGCTAAGGGGATCACGCCCGTGCCGCCACGACGGCGGCGCGGGCGGCACACGCATACGCACACCGCAACAGACGAGGAAATCATGAGGCAACGCACCCTGAAAAGCCGCATCACGGACCCCAGCGAAACAACGCTGGCCTGGGTCCTGCTGACGCCGGCGATTCTCTTTTTACTGCTGATCGTGGCCTACCCGGTCAGCAAATTGATCTATAACAGCTTTTTCGACATCCGCCTGTCCGGCGGCAGCCTGCCCAGTTTCGTGGGCCTGGACAACTACAAGATGGCGCTGGAAGATGCGCTGTTCTGGAAATCGCTGAAAAACACCGTCATCATCACCGTCGTCACCGTACCGGGCGCGCTGGTGGCGGGCCTGGGCCTGGCCATGCTGGCCAACATGCCGTTCAAGTACCGCTGGCCCGTGCGCCTGGCGCTGCTGCTGCCGTGGGCACTGCCGCTGGCCTTCGTCGGCCTGATCTTCGCCTGGTTCTTCCACAGCGAATACGGCCTGGTGAACGACATCATCCGCCGCATCGACCTCTTGATCCCCGGCCTGGGCTGGGAGCCGCAAATCTGGTTCAATTCGCCCGCGCTGACCATGGCCGCCATCTGCATCACGACCATCTGGAAAACCTCGTCGTTCATGGCCCTCATTTTGCTCGCCGGCCTGCAAACCATCCCCGCCTCGCTGTATGAGGCGGCCGAAGTGGATGGCGCCAGCAAGTGGAAGCAATTCACGGAAGTGACCCTGCCGCTGCTGGTGCCATCGATGCTGGTGGCGCTGATCTTCCGCACCCTGACGGCCATCCAGTCCTTCGATATTCCGTACAACATGCCCGGCCCTGGCGACGAAACCAAGACCCTGGCCATGTACATCCAGTCCAATACCGTCGATTACCTCGACGTGGGCTACGGCTCGACCCTGGCGGTATTCATGTTCCTGCTGTCGATGGCCACCACGTTTGTGTATCTGAAATATGTAAGAGGAGACAAAGAATGAGCGGCCTGTTTTCATCGAAGCGCCTGCGCTGGTTCGCCGCCGCGATCGTCATCCTCAACGGCGTCTTCCCCGCCCTGTGGATCCTGTTTACCTCGCTCAAGACCGAGAGCGAACTGACGCAAAAGCCGATCACCTACTGGCCGCACGAACCGACCATCGGCAATTTCATCTCCGCCTTCCAGGACCAGCCGCTGCTGACGTTCCTGACCAACAGCCTGATCGTGGCCAGCCTGTCGACCCTGCTCAGCCTGTTTATCAGCGCGCTGGCCGCGTATGCGATTGCCCGCCTGCGCCTGCGCTTCCGCGGCCTGATCCTGACGGCCATCATCGGCGTGTCGATGTTCCCGCTGGTGACCCTGATGGTGCCGCTGTTCGAAATCATGCGCAGCCTGGGCTTGCTGAACTCCTACTGGGCGCTGGTGCTGCCGTACACGGTGCTGAACCTGCCCATCTGCACCCTGATGATGGTGAGCTTTTTCCAGGATATCCCGCGCGACATCGAAAACGCGGCCATGCTCGACGGCTGCACCCGGTTGAGCGCCCTGTGGCGCATCGTGCTGCCGCTGGCCGCGCCGGGCGTGGCGACGGCCGCCATCCTCGCGTTTGTGAATTCCTGGGACGAGTTCCTGCTGGCGCTGTCGATGAATTCGGCCGTGGCTTACCGCACCCTGCCCGTCGGCATCCAGCTGTACCAGGGCGAATTCGCCTTCCCGTGGCCGATCATCTCGGCGGCGCTGGTGGTGGCCATCGTCCCCATCGTCGTGCTGATCGTGATTTTCCAGGAAAAGGTCGTCAGCGGCCTGACCTCGGGCGGCTTGAAGGGCTGAAAATGGACCACCAGTCTCCCTTCACCCTGGCGCACGGCGACTGCCGCGCCGACGTCCACCCGGCCACGGGTGGCGCGCTGGCGGCTTTCCGCTGGCGCGGGCGCGACATCCTGCGCGCCGCGCCGGCCGCTGCCGACGTGCGGCAGATGGCTTGCTACCCTTTGGTGCCGTATTCGAACCGCATCGGCAACGCCGTGCTGCAGGCGCAGGAACAGGCGCATGCGCTGCGCGCCAACTTCCCGCCCGAGCCGCACAGCATCCACGGCTTTGGCTGGCAGCGCGCCTGGCACGTGGCCTCGCGTGCCGCCGACAGCGCCGAACTGCTGCTGGTGCACGGCGGCGACGCCGACTGGCCGTTCGCCTGCGAAGCGCGGCAAACCGTGCTGCTCGACGCCGCCGGCCTGCGCCTGACCTTATCCGTGCGCAACGACGACACGCGCGCCATGCCCGCCGGCCTGGGTTTTCACCCCTATTTTCCGCTGGCGCCCGGCCTGCGCCTGCAGGCGCAATGGGATGGCGTGTGGAGCATGGGCGATGACCACCTGCCGGCCGGCCTGGCGCCCGTGGCGCAGGCATCGCCATTCGCCACGCCGCAGCCCGTGGCCGGCTGGCACAGCGACCATTGCTACAGCGGCTGGACGGGCCGCGCCAGCCTCGATTACGGCGACTACAGCGTGCAGCTGTCGGCCAGCGAGAATTGCCGCCACCTCGTGTGCTTCGCACCCAACGACGAGCGCAGCTTCATCGCCATCGAACCCGTCACGCATGCCAACAATGCCTTTGCGCTGGCCGCGCGCGGCGCACACGACACGGGCATGCGCCTGCTGGCGCCCGGCGAGACCCTGCACATCGCCATGCGACTGGCCATGCAGGAAAATGCGGAGGAGGCCCATGCGTGAATGGCAAGCCGAACTGGCCCTCGACGCGCGCGCCCAGCTGGGCGAATGCCCGCTGTGGAGCGTAGCCGAACAGTGTTTGTACTGGATCGACATCGCCGGGCGCCGCCTGCACCGCTATGATCCGGCCACTGGCCTCGACCGGGTCTGGTGGGTGCCGTGCGAGCCGGGCTGCATCGCCCTGGCTGAAAATGGCGGCCTGGTGGCCGCCCTGCGCGACGGTTTCTACCGCTTCTATCCGCAGGAAGGCTTGCTCGACAAGCTGGCCGATGCGCCCTACGACAGCCGCGACATGCGTTTCAACGATGGCCGCTGCGACAGCGCCGGGCGCTTCTGGGCCGGCGCCATGTACGAGCCGCGCACGGCGGAACTGGCTGCCATGTTTTGCCTGGAACGGGGCGCCACGCGCCTAGGCTGGGGGCCGCAACAGGATCTTGGCGTGAAAGTCAGCAACGGCCTCGCCTTTGCAGAGGATGGCCAATCCCTGTTCCAGTCCGACACGCCGAACCACGTGATCTACCGTTTCGCCTTTGACGCGGCCAGCGGCCAGGCGGGCCAACGCACGGTGTTTGCCCGCCTGCCCGCCAAGGGAGAGGACGCCGTGTACGGCGGCCGCCCCGATGGCGCGGCGCTCGATGCGGAAGGCTGCTACTGGAGCGCGCAATACGAAGGCGGCCGGGTGCTGCGCTTTTCGCCGCAGGGAGAGATCATCGGCATCGTGCGCGTGCCCGTCACGCGCCCCACCATGATCGCCTTTGGCGGCGCCGACCTGCGCACCCTGTACATCACCAGCGCGCGCGAAGGCGCCAGCGACGACGAACTGGCGCGCCAGCCGCAGGCCGGCGGCCTCTTTGCCGTGCGCCTGGACGTGGCCGGCCGCCCCGAACCCCTGTACCGGGATTGATACCCGGATCTTCACCCTGAGGACAGCATGAACGCCAACATCACTCTCTACCCCAGCCTGCAGGACCGCGTGGTCTTCGTCTCCGGCGGCGGCTCCGGCATCGGCGCTGCGCTGGTCGAACACTTCGCCCTGCAAGGCGCGCAAGTGGCTTTTTGCGACATCGATGGCGACGCCAGCGCCGCCCTGGCCGCACGCCTGGCGCCCCTGTGCCGGCACGCACCCTATTTTGTCTATAGCGACATCCGCGACATCGCCGCCTACCAGGCCAGTCTGGCCGACGTCGAGGCGCGCTTCGGCGCCATCCGCGTGCTGCTCAATAACGCGGGCCGCGACGACCGCCATTCGCTGGCCGAACTGACGCCCGAATACTGGGACAACTGCCTGGCACTGAACCTCAAGCACCACGTGTTCGCCATCCAGCAGGTAGCGCCCGGCATGGCGGCCGCCGGCGGCGGTTCCATCATCAACCTGGGCTCGATCTCGTGGATGCGCGGGCGCCCCAACCTGGTCGGCTACACCACGTCCAAGGCGGGCATCGCGGGCCTGTCGCGCACCCTGGCGCGCGAGCTGGGCGAACAGAATATCCGCGTCAACGCCATCGCGCCGGGCGCCATCGCCACGGACCGCCAGGCCGCGCTGTGGCGCGACCCGGAAGAAGACCGCCGCTTCATCGAACTGCAATGCCTGAAATACCGGCTCGACGCGGGCCACGTGGCGCGCACGGCCCTGTTCCTGGCGGCCGACGATTCGGACGGCATCACGGGACAGAACATCATCGTCGATGCCGGCCTCGCGCAAGTATCTGTAGCTGGCTAAGCCCCCATTCAAGGAGAACCCTCATGTTGAACCTGCAAGACGCAAGCCTGTTGAAACAGCAATGCCTGATCGACGGCGCCTGGTGCGACGCCGATGACGGCGCCACCATCGCCGTCACCAATCCCGCCACGGGCGAAGTGATCGCCACCGTGCCGCGCATGGGCGCGGCCGAGACGCGGCGCGCCATCGCCGCCTCGCATGCGGCCTTCCGGCTGTGGCGCAAGCAGACCGTCAAGGCGCGCGCCACGGTGCTGCGCGCCTGGCATGCCTTGATTTTGCAGCACGCGGACGACCTGGCGCTGATACTCACCAGCGAGCAAGGCAAGTCGCTGGCCGAAGCCAAGGGCGAGATCGTCTCGAACGCGGCCTACCTGGAATGGTTTGCCGAGGAAGGCAAGCGCGCATATGGCGACGTGATCGCGCCGCCGTCGAATGACAAGCGCATCGTCGTCATCAAGCAGCCGATTGGCGTGTGCGCGGCCATCACGCCGTGGAATTTCCCGAACGGCATGATCACGCGCAAGGCCGGTCCCGCCCTGGCGGCCGGCTGCAGCATGGTCTTGAAGCCGGCGTCGCAAACGCCGCTGTCGGCCCTGGCCCTGGGCGAACTGGCGCTGCGGGCCGGCGTGCCGCCTGGCGTCTTCAATGTAGTGACGGGCGCGGCGCAGGCCATCGGCACGGAACTGTGCCACAACGACCTGGTGCGCAAGATCACGTTTACGGGGTCGACCGAAGTGGGCGCCTGGCTGTCGCGCGAGGCGGCCGGCACGATCAAGAAGCTGTCGCTGGAATTGGGCGGCAACGCGCCCTTCATCGTTTTCGAAGATGCCGACATCGACGCGGCCGTCGAAGGCGTGCTGATGTCGAAATACCGCAACAGCGGCCAGACCTGCGTCTGCGCCAACCGCATCTACGTGCAGGACAGCATCTACGACGACTTCGCCGCCCGCCTGGTGGCCAAGGTGGCCGAACTGAAACTGGGCAATGGCCTGGACGCGGGCGTCACGCAAGGCCCGCTGATCGATGAAAACGCCGTGCGCAAGATCGAGCAGCACATCGCCGACGCGCTGGCCAAGGGCGGCAAGCTGGCCATCGGCGGCAAGCGCCACGCGCTGGGCGGCAGCTTTTTCGAGCCCAGCGTGATGCTGGAAGCGAACAGCGACATGCTGGTGGCCACCGAGGAAACCTTCGCCCCGCTGGCGCCGCTGTTCCGCTTCGGCAGCGAAGAGGAAGTCGTCGCCATGGCCAACGCCACGCAGTTCGGCCTGGCCGGCTATTTCTACAGCCGCGACCTGGGCAGAGTCTGGCGCGTGGCGGAAGAACTGGAAGTGGGCATGGTCGGCATCAACACGGGCATGATCGCCAATGAAATGGCGCCGTTCGGCGGCGTCAAGCATTCGGGCATGGGCCGCGAAGGCTCGCATTACGGCATGGACGACTTCCTCGATATCAAATACTTGTGCATGGGAGGAATTTGATTATTTCAATGTAAGCAAGGCAGGGATCAGCAACCATACTCATAAAAAACACAGGAGACAAGATCATGCAAACGACATTCCGCAAGACCACCCTGGCCGCGGCCATCACCGGCGTGCTTCTCACGGCGCCATTTGTTAGCGCTAACGCTCGCGCTGACGAACTCAGCGACATGAAGGCCATGCTGGCGCAGTTGCAGGACAGGGTGGCGCAGATGGAAGCGAAAGCGGCGCAACCCGCACCGGCGGCGATGGCAGCCGCACCGGCAACGTCGGCGGCGGCCCCCATGCAGCCCGCCACCGGCTTCAACTGGAAACTGTACGGCCGTGGCGACATCGGCTATACGGTGTCGCGCGGCAAGGATGCCAGCGGGCGCCAGCTGACCAATCACCGCCTGAACCAGGGCGAGATGGCCAGCCGCCTGGGCCTCACGGGCGCCTGGGTCTTCAGCGACGAGTACAAGGCCATCTTCGGCGTCGAGACGGGCTTGAACTTGTTCAACGGCAATGCGGGCGGCGGCACGCAAAACAACACCACCTCGTCCGTGCTGTTCAACCGGGGTTCCACCGTCGGCTTTGCCTCGACCACCTGGGGCTCGATCGAAGGCGGCACCATGTACATGGCGCCGTTCTGGGTCTCGCTGGGCGCCGACCTGGCCTCGGCGCACAATTACGGCGCCAACGACTTCAGCGCCCTGTTCTCGCTCACGCGTCCCGAATCCCTGGGCCGCTACCTGAAGGATCCCGTGACAAACAACGCCAGCAAGACGACGAGTTTGGCCGGCAACAACTCGGGCACGGCCTTGTTCTACGGCAATGCGCTGCGCTACCGCAGCCCCACTTGGAACAACATCTCGGCGGAAGTGTCGTATTCGGCCGGCCAGCAGGCATCTTCCGCCACCGACCTGGAAAACGATGGCCGCAGCTGGGCCGCCAACGTGCTGTACAAGAAGGGCGACCTGTTCCTCGGCTATGCGCACATGGATTACCTGCAAAGCAACGACATCAGCACGGGGGGCACGCCGAACTTCCTCAAGCGCAACCAGGTCACGGACATCGTCGGCGCGCGCTACAAGTGGAACGATTTTACCTTGGGCGGCTCCTACACCTCCTACCGCGTGTCGAACGCGGGCGGCTATGCGGCCGACGCCTTCGGCGTCTCGGGCGCCTACGACCTCGGCAAGCACCGCATCGAGGGCAGCCTTGCGCACATCAGCTATGACGGCGCCAACGCCAAAGGCGCTTTCGGCACCAACACGGGCGATGGCGTGGGCAAGCCCACGTCGACGGCCTACTCGCTGGGCTACCTGTACAACTTCCAGCCGACCCTGTCGTTCTACGCGTACGCCACGCGCATCGCCAACAACAGCCATGCCAAGCTGGGCGTATTGCAGTTCCGGGGGGACAATAACTACTTCGGCTACAGCCCCGTCGAGCTGACCGCCGGCATGTTCCTCGTCTTTTAATTTAGTGCTTATTTGTTGATGCACCGCCGGCCCGCCCCACACCCACCATGCGGGCGGCCGGTTTTCACAGGAGTTGATCGTCATGCAGTACACACTACACCAGGAAAATGACAGCGTCGCCCTGCGCTGCGCCGGCCGCTTGCTGCTGCGCCACGGCGCCGATGCGCCATGCGTGTTCGTCGGCCAGGGCCGCGAAAGCATGGAAATGTACCGCGGTAACTTCGCCATCGAAGATTACGTCGAAGAGCGCAGCGCCCTGCGCACGCTGGCCGTCACGCAGGACGGCGACGGCGCCACCCTGAGCTTCGCGCGCCATGCGGGCGACACGCCGCAGCTGGTGCTGGCCGTGCAAGCGGCGCCGCATGGCGTGCACCTGGTGGTGCGCTACGCGGCGCCGGGCTGGAACCGGCTGTGGCTGCGCCTGCCAGCAGAACAGGACGAGCATGTGTGGGGCTGCGGCGAGCAAATGTCGTACTTCAACCTGCGCGGCCGCCACTTCCCCCTGTGGACGTCCGAGCCGGGCGTGGGCCGCGACAAGTCGACCCATTTGACGTGGCAAGCGGACGTGACGTCGAAATCGGGCGGCGACTACTATCACACGAATTATCCGCAACCGAGCTTCATCTCGTCGCAGCGCTACTGCCTGCATGCCGAGACGACGGCGTATGCGGACTTCGATTTCCGCCAACCGGACTTCCACGAGCTGCAATTCTGGGCCATGCCCGAGCGCCTGGAATTCATGCTGGCCGACTCCTTCGTCGACCTGGTGGGCGTGGTCTCGCAACGCTTCGGCCGCCAGCCGCAATTGCCCGCCTGGCTGCAAAATGGCGCCATGCTGGGCCTGAAAGGCGGCGAAGAGCATGCCCGCGCCATCCTCGCGCAGGCGCAGGAACACGGCTTGCCCGTCAGCGCCCTGTGGTGCGAAGACTGGGTGGGCTTGCGCCAGACCTCGTTCGGCAAGCGTTTGTTCTGGGACTGGCGCTGGCAGCCGCAGCGCTATCCCGACCTGAAAAACTGGATCGCCGACCTGGCCAGACAGGACATCCGCTTCCTCGGCTACGTCAATCCGTATTTGTGCAACGACGGCACCCTGTACCAGGAAGCGCTGCAGCAGGGCTTTTTGGCCACGGCCATTGATGGCGACGCCTACCTGGTGGACTTCGGCGAATTCGATTGCGGCGTCGTCGACTTCACCAACCCGGCCGCCGCGCAATGGTTCGAGGAACGCATCCTGCGCCAGGAAATGCTCGATTTCGGCCTGTCCGGCTGGATGGCCGATTTCGGCGAATACCTGCCGATCGACCTGCGCCTGCACAATGGCGTCGATGCGCGCCTGATGCACAACGCCTGGCCAACCCTGTGGGCCGAAGTCAATGCGCGCGCCATCGAAGCAGCCGGCAAGACGGGCGAGGCCACCTTCTTCATGCGCGCCGGCTACACGGGCGTGCAAACGCACTGCCCGCTGCTGTGGGCCGGCGACCAGTCGGTCGACTTCAGCCGCCACGACGGCTTGCAGACGGTGATCTGCGGCGCCCTGTCGTCCGGCCTCCTGGGCAACGCCTACCACCACAGCGACATCGGCGGCTATACGAGCCTGTTCGGCAACCTGCGCACGGCCGAACTGTTCCAGCGCTGGACGGAGATGGCCGTATTCACATCGATGATGCGCACGCACGAAGGCAACCGCCCGGACGAAAACTTCCAGTTTTACCAGGATGAACAGGTGTTCCAGCACTTCGCCCGCATGACACGGCTGCACGTGGCGCTGGCGCCCACCATCCGCGCGCTGGCCGAAGATGCCGTGGCGCGCGGCCTGCCGCTGCAGCGCCCCCTGTTCCTGCACTATGAACATGACCGCGCCACCTACGCCATCCAGGACCAGTACCTGTTCGGCCCCGACCTGCTGGTGGCGCCCGTGCATGCGGCGGGCGCTGCGCGCTGGAGCGCCTACCTGCCGCAGGGCGACGCCTGGATCCACCTGTGGAGCGGCGCCGTCTTCGAAGGCGGCCAGCGCGTGGAAGTCGACGCGCCCCTGGGCCAGCCGCCCGTCTTCGTGCGGCGCGGTTGCGCACAGCAGGATTTCTTCCTGTCGCTGGCGAAATGAGCCTGGCATGAGCGTGGCGTCGCATCTGCTGTTCCTGGCCTGCGTGGCGCTGGCCAGCGTCGCGCAGAACTTGACGGGCTTTGCTTTCGGCCTGATCCTGCTGGGCCTGACGGCCGTGCTGCACCTGGCCAGCCTGGGCGACGTGGCCAACGTCGTCAGCGTGCTGGTGCTGGTGAATGCGGCCATCACCTTTGGCCGCACGCGCCCGCAGCTGGCCTGGCCCGTGTTCGGCCCTTCGCTGGCCGTCAGCCTGCTGGGCGTGGGCGCGGGCGTGGCCCTGCTGGGCTGGTTCAGCGCGCAACAGGTGACCCTGCTGCGCTTCCTGCTCGGCTGCGCCATCGTCGTCTGCGCATTCATGCTGGTGCTGCGCGCCAGCGCGCGCCGGCGGCAATCCGGCCTGCCCGCCTTCCTGTTTTTCAGCGGCGTGTCCGGCGTGATGGGCGGCCTGTTCGCCAGCGCCGGCCCTCCCATGGTGTACCACCTGTACCGCCAGCCATGGCCGGCCGACATGATCCGCCATTCGCTGATCGTGCTGTTTGCCGCGAATGCCGTGCTGCGCCTGGCCCTCGTGCTGGCGCATGGCCAGTTCAGCCTGACGGCACTGTGGCTGACCCTGGAAGCCTTACCGCTGGTGACGGGGCTGACGTGGCTGGCGCGCCGCCACCCTTCACGCCTGCCCATCGAACACGTGCGCCGCGCCGTCTTCGTGCTGCTGCTGGTCGCCGGCCTGGCCCTGGTGCTGCCGCCCGTGCTGGCCCTGGCCGCCTGAGGCGGCGCCTTTTCACTGTTTACCCTTTTTTACGAGACGAACCTTCCATGTCCGCTTCCCGCTTTTCCTCCCTGCCCGCCGACTGCGACCTGCTGGTCGTCGGCGGCGGCATCAATGGCGCCGGCATCGCGCGCGACGCGGCCGGCCGCGGCTTGCGCGTGGTGCTGTGCGAACAGCACGACCTGGCGCAGCACACCTCGTCCGCCTCCACCAAGCTGATACACGGCGGCCTGCGCTACCTCGAATACTATGAATTCAAGCTGGTGCGCAAGGCGCTGCAGGAACGCGAAGTGCTGCTGCGCGCCGCGCCGCACATCATGTGGCCGATGCGCTTCGTCATGCCGCACGATGCCGCCCAGCGCCCCGCCTGGATGATACGCGCGGGCCTGTTCCTGTACGACCACCTGGCCAAACGGGCCTTCCTGCCCGCCTCGCAAGGCATCGCGCTGGACAAGCACGCGGCAGGCGCGCCGCTGAAGGCCGGCTACCGCAAGGGCTTCGTGTATTCCGACGGCTGGGTCGACGATGCGCGCCTGGTGGTGCTCAACGCGCTCGACGCGCAGGAACACGGCGCGCACATCCTCACGCGCACGGCCTGCGTCGACGCGCGCCGCGACGGCGACGCCTGGCACGCCACCCTGCAAGCCGAGGGGGGCCAGCGCAAGAGCTTGCGCGCGCGCGCCATCGTCAACGCGGCGGGACCGTGGACGGCGCAATTTGCCGGCACGGCCGGCGGCGGCAAGACGCAGGGGTTGCGCCTGATCAAGGGCAGCCACATCATCGTGCCGCGCCTGTTCGAGCACCCGAACGCCTACATCTTCCAGAACCCGGACCAGCGCATCATCTTCGCCATCCCCTACCAGGATGACTTTACCCTGATCGGCACCACCGACGAGGAATACAAGGGGGACGTGAGCCAGGTGAAGATCAGCCAGGCGGAGATCGATTACCTGTGCCAGGCGGCGAACCGCTATTTCAAGCGCGAGATCGGCCCCGCCGACGTCGTGTGGACGTATTCGGGCGTGCGCCCCCTGCTCGACGACAGCGCGCAGAACGCGTCGGCCGTCACGCGCGACTACCTGCTGGAAGTGGCGCGCGGCGCAGCGGCGACGGGCGCGCCCCTGCTCAATATCTGGGGCGGCAAGATCACCACCTACCGCAAGCTGGCCGAAGAGGCGCTGGGCCTGCTGGCGCCTCTGCTGGACAATGCTTCTCCGGCCTGGACGGCCCACGCGCCCCTGCCCGGTGGCGACCTGCAGCAGGTGAATCAACTCGTGGACAGCCATGATTTCGACGGTTTCCT
Organism: Janthinobacterium sp. SUN176; assembly: GCF_030587335.1. Lineage (NCBI taxonomy): Bacteria > Pseudomonadati > Pseudomonadota > Betaproteobacteria > Burkholderiales > Oxalobacteraceae > Janthinobacterium > Janthinobacterium sp. SUN176. The sequence goes on from NZ_JAPWIA010000001.1 coordinate 2,189,068, forward strand.
CGCGCGCTTCCAGCGCGACCACGCCTGGCTGCCGCCCGCGCTGGCGCGCCGCTATGCGCGCGCCTATGGCAGCCGCGCCGCGCGCCTGCTGACGGGCGCCACGTCGATGGCCGACCTGGGTGCGCAACTGGCGCCCGGCCTGTACGAGGCCGAAGCGTGCTATCTGGTCGAGGTGGAATGGGCCAGGAGCAGCGACGACATCCTGTGGCGCCGCAGCAAACTGGGTTTGCGCTGCGCGCCGGCCGACGTGGCGCGCCTGCAGCAGTGGCTGGCCGCCCATCCGGCGCAAGAGGTGGCGGCATGACGTATTTGCTGGCCCTCGACCAGGGCACCTCCAGCTCGCGCAGCATGGTCTTCGATGAAACGGGCGCCATCGTCGCCGTGGCGCAGCGCGAATTTCGCCAGCTCTTCCCGCAGCCGGGCTGGATCGAGCACGATCCCATGGAAATCTGGCACAGCCAGGTGGCTACCTGCCGCGAAGTGCTGGCCAAGACGGGCTTGCAGGCCGACGCCCTCGGTGCGCTGGGCATCACCAACCAGCGCGAAACGACGGTGGTATGGGACCGCGCCACGGGCGAACCCGTCTACAACGCCATCGTCTGGCAAGACCGCCGCACGGAAGCCCAGTGCGAGGACTTGCGCGCGCGGGGCCTGGCCGGCGCCATCCATGCGAAGACGGGCCTGGTGCTCGACCCGTATTTTTCCGGCACCAAGCTGCGCTGGATACTCGACGCCGTGCCCGGCGTCCGCGCGCGCGCCATGCGCGGCGAACTGGCCTTCGGCACCATCGATACCTGGCTGGCATGGCAGATGACGGGCGGCCGCCTGCATGTGAGCGACGTCACCAACGCTTCGCGCACCATGTTGTGGAACCTGCATGAAGGCTGCTGGGATGCCCAGCTGCTCGACTGGCTGGGCATCCCAGCCAGCCTGCTGCCGTCCGTCCACCCTTCGAGCCACGTGTATGGCGAAACGGATGCGGCGGTGCTGGGCAGCCCCGTCATCATCGGCGGCATCGCCGGCGACCAGCAGGCGGCGCTGTTCGGCCAGACCTGTTTTACGCCGGGCATGGCCAAGAATACCTATGGCACCGGCTGCTTCTTGCTGCTCAACACGGGCGAACAGTGCGCGCAATCGCAGCATGGATTGATCAGCACGGCCGCCTGCCAGGTGGGCGCGCAGCCCGCGTATGCGCTCGAAGGCAGCGTCTTCATCGGCGGCGCCGTGGTGCAGTGGCTGCGCGACGGCCTGGGCGCCATCGGCCACGCGGGCGAAGCGGAAGGCCTGGCCGCCTCCGTGCCCGATTCGGGCGGCGTGGTCTTCGTGCCCTCGTTTACAGGCCTGGGCGCACCGTACTGGGTGCCCTCGGCGAAAGGCGCCATCCTGGGCCTGAGCCGGGGCAGCACGGTGGGCCACATCGCCCGCGCGGCGCTCGAAGCGATCGCCTTCCAGAGCGCCGCCCTGCTGGGCGCGATGACGCGCGACGCGCAAGCGCCCATCACCGAGCTGCGCGTGGACGGCGGCGCCTGCGCCAACAACCTGCTGCTGCAATTCCAGGCCGACTTGCTGGGCATCCCCGTCGTGCGCCCGCAAGTGATCGAAACGACGGCCCTGGGCGCGGCCTGCCTGGCGGGCCTGGCCATCGGCCAGTACCGTGGCGTCGACGAGCTGGCATCCCACTGGCGCGCCGACAGGACGTTCTTGCCCACCATCGGCCGCGACCAGGCGGCCAGCCTGATGCAGCAGTGGGAGGTGGCGGTGCGGCGGTTTACGGGTGCCGGCGACGCATAGCCGCGCGGAATGACAGGCAAAAAAAAAGCCCGCTGCGGGAGCGGGCTGAATCTATTTCCTTGGAGGAGATAGAGGAGACAAATGAATGATGCCGCGTTGCAGCATATAAAACCACTTTATATTCGTGATGTCAGAAATACGCAGCAGTGATATTAGGGGCAACAGACAATTCCATACGGCAACTTTTACGTGGCCGTTTCCGTTTTTGCGTCGCCGGAACGCAACATATTCTTGATGCCGCGCAAGGCTTGCCGGACGCGCGCCTCGTTTTCGATCAGGGCGAAGCGCACGTATTCATCGCCGTATTCGCCGAAACCGATGCCGGGCGACACGCTCACCTTGGCTTTTTGCAGCAGCAGCTTGGCAAATTCCAGCGAACCCAGGTGGCGGTAGGCTTGCGGGATATGCGCCCAGATATACATCGAAGCCTTCGGTTTTTCCACCATCCAGCCCGCCTCATGCAAGCCTTTCACCAGCACGTCGCGGCGGCGCTGGTACTGGGCGCAGATGTCCGTCACGCAACTTTGATCGCCTTCCAGCGCGGCGATGGCCGCCACTTGCACTGGCGTGAAACTGCCGTAGTCGTGGTAGCTCTTGATGCGCGCCAAGGCCGCCACCAGTTCCGCATTGCCGACCATGAAGCCGATGCGCCAGCCCGCCATGTTGTAGCTTTTCGACATGGTAAAGAATTCCACGGCCACGTCTCGCGCGCCCGGCACCTGCATGATGGACGGCGCCTTCCAGCCATCGAAAGTGATGTCGGCATACGCCAGGTCATGCACCACCAGGATATTGTGCTGTTTCGCCAGCGCGACGACCCGTTCAAAAAACTCCAGCTCCACGCATTGCGCCGTGGGGTTGGACGGGAAGCCCAGCACCATCATCTTCGGTTTCGGGTAGCTTTCGCGGATGGCCCGTTCCAGTTCGGCAAAGAAATCCACGCCCGGCCCCATGCGCACGGAGCGGATATCGGCGCCCGCGATGACGGCGCCCCAGATGTGGATCGGGTAGCTGGGATTGGGCACCAGCACCGTGTCGCCACGGTCCAGCGTCGCCAGCATCAGGTGCGCCAGGCCCTCTTTCGAGCCGATGGTGACGATGGCTTCGCTGTCCGGGTCGATGTCGACCTCGTAGCGCTTCTTGTACCAGTGGGCAATCGCGCGGCGCAGCCGCGGAATGCCCTTGGAGGCGGAATAGCCGTGCGTGTCGGGGCGTTTCACCGTCTCGACCAGCTTGTCCACGATGTGGGCCGGCGTGGCGCCATCGGGATTGCCCATCGACATGTCGATGATATCCTCGCCACGGCGGCGCGCGGCCATCTTGAGTTCGGCGGTGATATTGAAAACGTAGGGGGGAAGACGATTGATGCGCGAAAAGCTGCGCGGAGCTTGGCTGTCGGTCATGGTTATCTCTGTACGTAAGCGCCCGGATCCGTCCGAGCGACGTTGGCGCAGTGGCTGCGCCTGCAACGATACTAACCCGGCTTCGCAAGAACTGGCAAGGCCGATTCGGACAAGCTACAATACGCGCTGATCGAAAATGAGCGCACCGGTTGGTAACCCGGTAAGTGCCCGGCACCGTCCGGCATGCTCCCGCCCACGCGGACCCACGGCGCTGACCCTTGGCTGTTACACCAGCCGGGGAGGTGTTCTGGTTCGTGCATTTTCCGCCGCGCCATCCCTCCCCTGCTTTGATTAGGAATAAAAACGGATGGCAACACACGACACCGCAGTAAGCAACATGACCCTGGACCGCGCCGGCATCGAGCAGCAGTTGGCCCTGCCCGTGCGCCACTTCATCGATTGCGCGTTCGACGGCGAAGACTTGTCGCGCCTCGATTTGCAGGGCTGTACCTTCGAGCGCTGCACTTTTGCCGACACCAATTTATTCGCCAGCAAGCTGGCACGCAGCATCTGGCGCCGCTGCCGCGCGGGCAGCGCCGATTTCGAATCCGTCGATGCCGTCGACGCCAGTTTCGAAGGCTGCGACCTGAACAACACAAAATGGCGGCGCGCCAAGCTCGCCTCGGCCACCTACCGCGGCTGCAAGCTGACGGGCGCCTCGTTCGAGGAAGTGGCCCACCTGGGCCTCACCTTCGAAGACAGCCTGCTGGTGGGCGCCGACTTGCGCGGCTTTTCGTTCCGCAAGGCGATACTCAAGCAGCTGGACTTTTCCGACGCCTACCTGGCCGGCTGCGACTTCCGCGACGCCGTCTTTGAGGGTGGCAGCCTGCGCAACGCCACCATCAAACTGGCGAAGTTCCAGGGCGCGGACTTGCGCGGCGCCGATATCGACGGGTTCAAATTGAGCGAAGCGTCCTTGCTGAAAGGCGCCGTCATCACGCATGCGCAGGCAGCGAACTTCATGCGCGCGCTCGATCTGGTGGTGATTTAATCTGCAAAGACAAAAAAAAGCCCGCTACGGAAGCGGGCTGAATCTATTTCCTTGGAGGAGATAGAGGAGACAAGTGCATCTTGCGGCATCGCGGCATATCACGCCACTTTATCTTCATGATGATAGAAATAGCCGCTAGTGATAACGAGCCGCCATCAGGGTTTCAAGCCGTGCGGCGCGCGGCCAGCGGCAGAAATTCTCCCAGCCATACCAGCAGGGCCAGGCCCGGAAACGCCATGCCGGTCAGCAAAGTTGCTTGCCAGCCATAGCTGGCATACACCCAGGCGCCGATGGCCGAGCCGGCTGCGCCGCCGGCGAAGAACAGGGCGAAATACAGGCCGTTCAGGCGGCCGCGCACTTCCGCGCCCAGGCTGAAGATGGCGCGCTGGCCCAGCACCAGGTTGGCGGCCACGCCCATGTCGAGCACGATGGAAGCGACCACCAGCAAGCCCAGCGCCACGTGTTTCGACTCGGGCGCCAGCATCGGCAAGGCAAAGGCGACGACGCCCAGCGCCAGCGCGGCGGCCGTGGCGGGCAAGGTGTGGCCCGCATCGGCCAGACGACCGGCGATGGGTGAAGCGACGGCGCCCGCCATGCCCACCAGGGCGAAGATGGCGATGCCCGTTTGCGACAGGCCGAACGCGGGGCTGGACAGCACCAGCGGCGTGACGGTCCAGAACAGGCTGAAGGCGCCGAACAGGCCCGCATGATAGGCGGCGCGGCGGCGCAGCACGGGCGTGCCCAGCAGCAAATGCCACAGCGAGGCCATCAAGGCCGGATAGCGCATGCTCGACACGGGCTGGCGCACGGGCAAGGCGCGGCGCAGCACCAGCGCCAGCAAGACCATCAGCACGGCGGCGCCGCCAAACACCACGTGCCAGCTCGCATGGGCCGCCACCAGCGAGGCCACGGGACGGGCCAGCATGATGCCCAGCAACAGGCCGCTGACCACCTTGCCCACCGTCTGGCCCCGCGTCGCTTCCTGCGACAGGTGGGCGGCAAACGGCACGATCACTTGCGCCGCCACGGACCCGAGACCGATGGCCAGCGCGGCTGCCAGGAACACGATGGCGCCCGTGGAGAGGGCCGCCACCACGAGGGCCGTGGCCGTCACCAGCAAGGCCGTGACGATCAGGCGGCGGTTTTCCAGCAAGTCGCCCAGCGGCACGACAAACAGCAGGCCCAGCGTGTACCCCACTTGCGTCAGGGTGACGATCAGCCCGGCCGCCTTGGCCGACAGGCCCGTGGAGGCGCTGATGGGCCCGACGAGGGTTTGCGCATAATACAGATTGGCGACGATCAGGCCGGAAGCGATGGCCAGCAGCAGCACCATGGCGGGCGCAATGTCGTGGGGAGCGGAAGGTGAGGCCTTGTTCATGTTGTTTCCTCGGTTCGGTAGGGATGTGGCCATTCTAGGCAAAACCGGGGCAAAGATAATTAGGGCATAATCGCCCTACACTTTTCACATAATATGAACAATGAAAGCTATCCCATGGACAAGATCAAGGCCATGCAGACCTTTGTGCGCATCGTCGAAGCCAACAGTTTTTCCAAGGCGGCCGAAACCTTGAATTTGCCGCGCGCCGCGCTGACGGCCACCCTGCAAAAGCTGGAAGCCTACCTGGGCACGCAACTGCTGCAGCGCACCACGCGCCGTTTGTCCCTGACGCCGGAAGGGGCCGAGTATTTCCGCCATTGCCTCGATATTTTGAAAGCCGTCGACACGGCGGAACTGGCGTTCCGCGGTCCGGACGCGAAAAAACCCCGTGGCTTGCTGCGCATCAACCTGCCCAACACGGTGGGCCGGCGCCTCGTCATGCCCCATATCGCGCAATTCCACGCCGCCTGGCCGGACGTGCAACTGCAGCTGAGCCTGACTGACCGCCTGGTCGACCTGACGCAGGAAGGCATCGATTGCGCCTTGCGCGTGGGCACCTTGCAGGATTCCGCCTTCATCGGCAAACAGGTCGGCCTGATGCGCTTCGTCACGTGCGCCTCACCCGCCTACCTGGCGCGGCACGGCACGCCGCACACCCTGACCGACCTGGCCGCGCACCGGGGCATCATGCATTACTCGGGCCGCACGGGACGCGCCTTCGACTGGGATTTCCTGCAAGGCAAGGAGGTGGTGCGCGTACAGATGGCCGGTCCCATCGCCGTCAACGATGCCGACGCCAGCGTCGCTTGCGCGCTGCAAGGGCTGGGACTGGCGCAGGCGGCCGTGTACCAGGTGCGCGTGCACCTCGACAGCGGCGCCCTGGTGGCCGTGCTGGCGGATCACCCGCCGACGCCGATGCCCATGTCCCTGCTGACGCCGCAAGGCCGGCTGGCCACGCCCAAGCTGCAGGCGTTTGCGGGCTGGATCACGGCCCTGTTCGAAGCCAATATGGATCTGCAGCCGCCTGCCAAGGCGGCTGCCGCACGGGCCGGCTAGCCGGGGCAAGCACGGCCCTTGCTGTTACGGCATGGCCGGGCCGCTGGTCATGCCGGCCGGCAACAGAATGCCGCCGTCGAGCACGCTCAATTGCAAGCCCGGCAGCACCTGGCGGGATGCCGGGCCGGCCACGCCGGCCACGACAGGCGCGGCTGGCGCGGCCGCCGCTTTGCCGCCATGGGCATGTTCAGCAACCACCATATTGCCCGCCAACGGCACGGCGGCGACGGAAGCGGCCGCTGCCGTCACCGCGTTGCGCAAGGCTTCCGCCGGCTTCACCTTCAAGCTGCCGGCCACATAGCCGATCGCATAGTTGTTCGACGTCTGCCCTGCGGCGGCAACCTTGTAGTTGCCGGCCGGCGAACCCGTGCCAGCCTCCGTACTGAACAGCAATTCGCCGCGCAGTTCCGATGCCACGCTGTCGCCCCCCAGCAAGCCCGCATAGCCGACGTCAAAGACGGGATTAGGGCGCCCCTGGTCTTTCTCGGCATTGTTCACCGTCACGGTCAATTTCGCCTGTGCAATATCGGCCCGCGCCGACGCCGCCGTGTTGACCACATAATTGCCGGCGTCCAGCCCGCTCAAGCGTATGCCATCCACGCGTACCGTCTTGCCCTGTCCCGCATTCTTGTCGGCAAACTGGGCAGCATTGCTGCTGATGCTCAGCTGGTCGCCGGCAAGACGGTCGTCGCGCCAGTTCACGCTGGCAGCGACGCTCGCATCGTAAACCTTGTTGACACCCGTGATACCCACCGTCAGCGCCGCCGGCGTGATGCTGGCCGTCAAGCCGCCCGGGTTCGCCACCGTGTAGTTGCTGGCCAAGCCGCTGGCCGTGTCGGCCAGGGTCGTGCCCGTCACCGTCACCGCCTTGGCCTTGCCCGCGTTCTTGTCACCGAAGCTGGCCGTCATCCCGGTCACGCCCAGGCGTTCGCCTTCGACCAGGCCGGACAGCACACCGCCGCTGACGCTGGCCAGGCGCGTGCCGTCGTAGACCTTGTCGAGCGCCGCCGCCCCCGTCACCGTCAAGGCCTTGGGCGTGACGCTGGCCGTCAGGCCGTTCGGGTCGGCCACCGTGTAATTGCCGGCCAAGCCGCTGGCCGTGTCGGCCAGGGCCGTGCCCGTCACCGTCACCGCCTTGGCCTTGCCCGCGTTCTTGTCGCCGAAGCTGGCCGTCATCCCGGCGATGTCCAGGCGTTCGCCTTCGACCAGGCCGGACAGCACGCCGCCGCTGACGCTGGCCAGGCGCGTGCCATCATAGACCTTGTCGAGCGCCACCGCGCCCGTTACCGTCAGGGCCTTGGGCGTGATGCTGGCCGTCAAGCCGTCCGGGTTGGCCACCGTGTAGTTGCCGGCCAAGCCGCTGGCCGTGTCGGCCAGGGTCGTGCCCGTCACCGTCACCACCTTGGCCTTGCCCGCGTTCTGGTCGCCGAAGCTGGCCGCCATCCCGGCGATGTCCAGGCGCTCGCCTTCAACCAGGCCGGACAGCACGCCGCCGCTGACGCTGGCCAGGCGCGTGCCGTCATACACCTTGTCGAGCGCCGCCGCGCCCGTCACCGTCAGGGCCTTGGGCGTGATGCTGGCCGTCAAGCCGTCCGGGTTGGCCACCGTGTAGTTGCTGGCCAGCCCCGTATCGCTGGCCAGCACGGCGCCCACCGTCACGGCCTTGCCGTTGCCGGCGTTCTTGTCCGAAAAATAGCCGCTCAGGCCAGACAAGATCACGTTTTCCGAGCCGACGAAACCGCTCAATGTGCCGCCCGTCACGCGCGCGTCGGCATTGCCATCGTAGACTTTATCTTGCGCGGCGACGCCGCCGAGCGTCAGCGCCTTGGGCCGGATGGTGCCCGTGATGACGGCGTCCGTGGCGGCCAGGGTATAGTTGCCGCTGTCGGCGCCAGCCAGCACGATATCGCTGACATACACCGTTTTGCCGCTGCCCGCATTCTTGTCCGCGAAATTGCCTCTGGCAGTGACCACGGCAAGACTGTCGCCGCTCACCATGCCATGCAAGACCGCCGAAGCGCCGCTCAGGCTGGCCCCCAGGCCACCGTCATACACCTTGTCATCGGCCTTGATGCCCGTCACGCTGCTGATGGTGGCCTTGGTGATCGCGCCGCTGAAGTCGCCGATTGGCGCCAGCGTGTAGTTGCCGGCCGCACTGCCGCCCAGCGTGGCGCTGGCCGTAATGGCGAGATTGTTGCCGACATTCTTGCTGGCATACGAGCCGGACAGCAAAAAGCTCAGCTTGGCCACGTCATCGCCCAGCACGCCACTGAGGCTGCCGCCAGCCAGCACGGCAGAGGTGTTGCCGTCATACACCTTGTTGCCCGCCGAAACGCCATTCAGACTGATCTGGCGCGGCGTAATGGTCACGCCGCCATCGACATAGCTAATCAGGTAGCCATTCTGGGCCGTGGAATACACGCCGCTGGCCCGCACCACATAGTTGCCGGCATTGACCGGGCTACCGGACGCATTGTCATATGTCAACGAGCCTTGCAGCAGGGAAGGATCGACCACCCTGGAATAGCTTACGGTGACCGGATCGCTGGCGAGGCCATCATAGACCTTGCTGCTATGCGACACCGTCACCACCAGGGGCGTCAGGAAGGAACGCAGCAATGGCGTGCTCTGTCCTTCGTAAATCACCCAGGTATTGTTCAAGTCCCACGCCGGGCTGCCCGCGCCGTTGCTGCCGTTGTAGTTGGCCAGTTTTTTCAAATCGGCCGAACTCAAGCCCGTGCCGCCCTGGCTGCCCGCCTGCCCGCTGACCTGCGTATCCCAGTAACTGCCCGTGGCATCGGCGGCGGAGGCGCCGCCTGCCAGCCCGCCCAGCCCCGCTGCGCCGCTGACGGCAACGGCCGCATAGCTGTTACGGATGCTGCCGCCGCGGCTGTCGCCAGCCAGGCCGCCCACATTCACGCCGCCCGTCGCGCTGCCCAGCGCGTAACTGTCGACAATTTCACCCGTATTGCTGCCCACGAGGGCGCCGACCTGCGCATCGCCCGTGACATTGCCGGTAACGAAACTGCCGCTGATTTTGCCCGCGTTCGCGCCGGCGAGCGCGCCCACATCGCTGCCGCCGGTGATCCGGGCGTCGCTCAAGCCCAGATCCGAGATACTGCCATTTTTGCCGAGACTGCCGATCAGGCCGATTGCAGCGCTCCCCTGCCGGAAAATGCGCAAGTCGGAAATGATGTGGCCGGCGCCATTGAGGCTCCCCGTGAACGGCGACGCGGCGTCACCGACAGGCACGAAGCCTTTGCCGCCCCAGATATCGCCGCCGGCCGTCGCCCCCGCGCTGAAGCTGCTGCCCAGGGTATAGGCAGCCGCCTTGTCCATCGCCATCAGCTGCAGCTGGTGCGCGGAATTGATGGTGGTCGAGTACTCGCCGCTGAACATCGGCAACGTGCCGCCCTTGCCGTTCATGCCGCCGTTCGATCCCACCGTCACCCAATTGTTGCCCGTGGCGCCAGCCGTCGTCGTGAAATTGAATGTTGGATAACTTGCAGGATCACCCATCGCAAGGTCCGTCAAGCCGACGATATTGCTCGTTCTGCCATTGCCTTGGCCCAGGCCCGTCAGGCCGTGGTTGGCGCTGCTGTTGTAATAGGCATTGCTCACGTTGCCGCTGGAATCATTGTAGCCAACGATGCCGCCCCGGTTGTCGTGCTGCGCATTGACCGCGCCGACGGAATAGACATTGTCCACAATCCCCTGGTTCCGGCCGACGATGCCGCCCGCATAGTTGCCCGCATTGACGCTGCCGGTGGCATAGCTGTTGCTGATCCTGCCCGCATAAACGTCACCGACGAGGCCCCCAAAGCCTTGCTCGGACTGCGCATCGCCGGAAGAATAGACATTGCCTGTCGCATAGCTGTTGCTGATCGTCCCGCTCATGCGGCCAGCCAATCCCCCGGCGATGGAATTGCTGGTCACGCTGCCCGTCGCATAGCTGTCGCTGATATTGCCAGACGTGAATGCCGCCAGGCCGCCCGTAAAGGTATCGCCCGCGACGTCGCCCGTGGCAAAGCTCTTCGCGATGGCGCCAGCGTTTTCAAGCACCAGCCCGCCGGCCCTGCCCTTGACAACGGTCACTTTCATGCTGCTGCTACTGTTGCTGACGCTGCCGCCACGTTCATTTTGGGCAACCAGCCCGGCAGCTCCGCCACCGTAATTGGGAGTGTGTTCGATACTGCCGCTGCTGCGGCTATTGTTGACCACGCCGCTATTCACGCCCACCAGGCCCCCTGCATAAATCGACCCTGTCAGCTTCAGCTCGCCGTACGCACTGACGTTATCGATCAAGCCCGCGTTTCTTGCCGCCAGCATGCCCATCCGGATCTGCCCGTACTTGCCTTCCGGCGCCTGTATCCGGGTATTGACCAGATTGAGGTTGCGCACCACCCCCGACGCGCCGATGGCGCCGAACATGCCGACATCGGCATAGTCCGTCAGCCGGGTGAGGGACAATCCCGTGACGTCATGGCCAAGGCCGTCAAGCCTGCCCGTGAATGGCGTGCCTGTGCCACCGATAGGCACGAAGCCCGTGCCACCGCCCCAGTTGAGCGTGGCACTGGCGTCGATATGGCGGCCCAGTGCATAGTTGCCTCCCAGGTTAGCATTCATGCCCTGCAAATCGGCTGCGCTCAGGCTGCCAGCAGTACCTACGCTGTTGATCACCGTATAGCTGATGACTGCGCCATCCGTGCCCTGCCTGGTGCTGAAGTTATTACCCGATGGCAAGTCCACTTCCGCCTTCACGTTGTAGGTGGACAAATTGCCGGCCGCGACACCGCGCTGGCCATACTCGAGCGCGAGGCTGGCCGTGCCGGCACCGCGCAGCGGCGCATTGATATTGATATTATTGTGCGCCGTCAAGGTCAGCTTGTTGGCCGACCAGCTGATCGTGTCGTTGACATGGATATCGCCTGCCGCTCCGCCGCTGGCGACCGTTGCAATGGTGACATTGCTGGACTTGAGCGCATTGCTGTAAAACGCGCCGGTCTGGTTGCCGCCCGATGCCGCGATCGTGAAATCGGTCGGATCGATCAGCCACATGCCCGTCGCGCCCTTCGTCGCGGCCGTGCTCACCTTCAGCGCATCGTCGATCTTCACGTGCGCGGCCGAAGTGTCGATGAAGCCGCCATTGCCGCCCGCAGGCGCGCTGGCGTCCAGGGTGCCGGCCGCGTTCACCGTGCCGCTTTGCATGTCGCCCAGCAACTTGATCGTGCCGCCGCGCGTGTCGATGCTGTGCGCCTCGATCACGCCCGTGTTGTTGACGACGGTTTTCAGCAAGTCGCCCGCCGCCTGCGCCGTCAGGACGACGCTGCCGCCATCGGCCTGGATCAAGCCGCCGTTATTCACCAGCGCGCCCACGGCGCCCCGGTCCACCGCCACGTTCAGCAAGCCATCGCCCGCCACGTCCAGCGTGATGGCACGACCTGCCGCCAGGGCCACCGAACCCAGGCGCGCCTGGATCATGCCTTCGTTCGATACGTTCGCGCCCAGCAAGGCCACATAGCCGCCCGGCGCGCTGATGTCGCCCTGGTTCAAGACTTTACCGCTGCCATTGCCGGAAAACTGGTACTTGCCCGCCATGAAGTCGGCATTGCTGATATCCAGGGTCGAGGCCACCAGGCCGGCCGTGTTCACGGACGCGCCGTGGCCGAACAGCACGCCGTTCGGATTGACAATAAACACCTTGCCGTTGGCCGACAGCTTGCCCAGGATGGTCGTGCCGTCGCTGCCCAGCACGCGGTTCAGGGCCACCGCATTGCTGTTGGGCTGCTGGAACTGCACCGATTCGCCCTTGCCGATATTGAAACTGGTCCAGTTGATGACGGCGTGCTGGCTGCCCTGCTGGATCACGGTATTGCCCGGCGCGCCATTGATGGAAGCCTGGCCCGCCACCACCGTGCCGCCCGCCGGCCCCGCCAAGGCCAGGGAGCCATAACCGAGCATCAGCGCCGCCGCCATGCCGGTCAGGGCGAAATGCGCGCCGCCCCCGCTGCTGCCCGGCATCGAGCGCTTGCCGGCGGATTTGACGTTTTCGGAAACGGCGGCGTAAGCGCCGGTGGCCTGGTTCCAGATGGAGCGGTAGATGCGGTTCATGGCAGTGTCCTGATGTTTTTATTGATGTAGTAATTTAGAAATACTTGACGGCTTGCAGCCAGAAGCGTCCTGCCGCATCCGGTGCCGAGGTCGCCTTGGCATTGCCCAGCTTGTGCGCGTAATACGCCTTCAGCACGAGCGCGTTGGCGCCCGTCCACGTCACGCCCACGCCCGCGCCGCTCAGGGTGCGGCGGTTCTCGCCGGCGCTCCAGGCATCGCGGTTCAGCTTGACGGTGCCCGTGTCGGCAAACGCCAGCACTTGCAGCTGGCCGGGAAAGGCCGTGAACGCCGTCACGTTCTGGCGCAGCTCCACATTCAGCACATAGCCCTGGTCGCCATACGCTTCGCCGCCCGGATAGGCGCGCACGCCGCCCACGCCGCCGATGCCCATCTTTTCGGACACATCGAGGTTTTTCGACGCCGCCTGGCCGCTGACGGTGCCGAACAAGCTCGTCTCGCCGCCCAGGCTTTGCACGCGCGCGCCATTGAAGGCCAGCTTGTTGAAGTGGCCATTGCTGTTCACCGTCGCGCGGTCAAGCGCCAAGGTTGCCGGCGTCCCGATATCGATCTTGCCCGTGGTAAAGGTCAGCGAATACGTGCTGGCGCCGCCACCGCCCCAGCCATCCTTGCTGTCGCCATTCAGATTCAGCATCCACACCTTGGCCTTCTTGTCGTTGACGCTGCCCGTCGACTCCGTGCGGTCCTGGAAGGTCTTGTCGTCATAGCTGACCTGTGCATACAGATTGTTGCTGCGCGAACGGATCAGCGGATAACTGCCGTAGGCGCTGGCGATCTTCGCCGTGCCCTTGGCGTCGAGCACGGCAAATTCCTTGCCCAGCTTGTAGTCCATATAGGTGTAGGCGCCGCCCAGGCGCAGCAAGCCCGCCTGCCCCTGGTAGGCCAGGCGGCCATAGTTCAGGCCGTCGGCCGAGGTGAACGCGCGCACGGTGGCCACGTCGCCGATGCCGGCCAGTTCATTGATGTTCAGGGTGGCGCCGATGCGGTTGCGGCCCGTGTAACGGTTGCCCTGGTTGTCCAGGTCGATGCTGCCGTTGAAGCGCGAGCCCGGCTGCACGTCGACGATCAGGTCGGACGCGCCCAAGGACGCCCCCGGCGCCAGCGTCGAGCTGACCTGCACGCCCGGCAAGTCCGACAGCAGCAGCAAGCGGCGTTCCAGCGGCGCCGTGGCGATCACCTGCCCGTCCAGGCCCGCCAGCACGGTGCCGGCCAGCCCGTCGGACAGATTGCTCTGGTTGCGCAGTTGCACCTGGCCATACTGGCCTGGCAACACGCTGATCGTGACGACGCCATCCTTGATATCTTGCGCGGGCAGATAGGCTTGCGCGAGGAAATAGCCGCGGTTCTGGTAATAGCTGGCGATGTTGGACGCCATGGCGCGCAATTCGCCCAGGGTCAGCTCGCTTCCCGCAGTAAATCCCGAGGCGGCCACCAGTTCGCTCTCGGTGAAGACTGGCGGCGCCGCGACCTGCAGGCGCTGCACGGCGATGCGTGTCGTGTCGCCCACCGTGGTGGCGGGCACATTGCCCTGCTGCACGCGGATGGCGGGCGGCGCTTTCGGCAGCGAGGGCGCCACGGGAATCTGCTGCAGCTGGCTGCCGGCGCCAGGAGGATCGACGGCCCAGGCGGTCTGTATCAGCGCCAGCAAGGGCAGCAGGGTCAGGGGAAGAAGTTTACAACGCAAGATAAGCCTCTCGGTCGCCGCTGGCGGCATGACGGAATGAATAAAGAAGGAAAAAGCATGCGGTGCCGGCATCGGGCGCTATGCATCAGGCGCAGGCAGCCATGGGACAGCGCACTGCGTGGCGGATAACGCGCTTTGCTGCCGCGCTAGACCGCGCTGCCATTACAGAAAGCCAAAGAAAATTTCTTTGTGGGAATATAACAAGAATGGAAAATGTATAACGGAGCAAATCTGAGCGATTCCCGACAAATTCAGTCGGGATTAAAGGCTTGCAGCGGCATGCGGAGGACAGACTTGAGGAAACGCGGCGGGCACCACGCAAAAAGCAAGACAAAAAAAAGCCCGCTGCGGGAGCGGGCTGAATCTATTTTCTTGGAGGAGAATAGAGGAGACGGGTGCATTATGCTGCGTCGCGGCATATCAATCCAATTGATTGTTGGAATGATAGAAATACGCCAGACAGATAACTGATGGCGCAAAAAAAGCCGGCTCCGCAAGGAACCGGCTTCTTACGCGACCACAAGCCTTATTTCGCTGCCGTCACCGGCGTCGCCTTGCTGTCCGCGCCATATGGCAAGACCTTCGACGCCATGCGGCTATCGGCCTTGATCAGCGCCACTTCGTCGGCCAGGATGCGCGCTGCTTCGTTCAGCAGCACGTCCTTGGCGCTCTTCGCGGCCGTTTCAGCGTCCAGTTCGGCACTCAGCGCCCGTTCGTCACCCTGCAAGCCGTCGTCCGTGCGCAAGGCGCCCTTCACGGCGGCGATCTGCTTGGCCGTCTTGTTGGCCGCTTTCGCGCCCTTCAGCACGTCTTTCGGATCCGGAATCACCACCAGGTCGTCGGCAGGGTTCGAAATCTGCGCGATCAGGCGTTTTTCACGGGCCTTGGCGCGCGCTTCCTGGGCATCGCGCTCCTTGCGGCGCACGGTTTCATTGAGCGAAATCTGATTTTCCTTGCGCTGCTTGACGACGAGAGCTATGTCATCGAGCAAGTACTGGAAATCCTTGTCCTTGGCCACGCGCGCATCATGTTTCTTGTCCAGCAGCGGCACGATCTCCTTCAGGTCGCCCGTCGGTATGTAGGACGCCGGCTTGATCGCGACCCATGGCAGGGCATTGTCATAGCTCGACTCGCCGAAGTTTTCCGCGTCCGACATGGCTGGCAGCTTGATGTCTGGCGTGACGCCGCGCAACTGCGTGGTGCCGCCATTGATGCGGAAGAACTGGGCGATGGTCATTTTCAGCTCGCCGAAACGGGCTTTCTCGCTGCCGCCGAAACGGTCAAGGTTGAACAAGGTCTGCACCGTGCCCTTGCCGAAGCTGCCTTCGCCGATGATGACGCCACGGCCATAGTCCTGCACGGCGGCGGCGAAAATCTCGGAAGCGGAAGCCGAGCCGCGGTTGATCAGCACGCCCATCGGGCCATCCCAGGCCAGGCCGGCATTCGTATCGCTTTCCACTTCGACCTTGCCTTCGGCATTGCGCTGCATCACGACAGGGCCCTTGTCGATGAACAGGCCCGTCAGTTCGACGGCTTCGTTCAGCGAACCGCCGCCGTTGTTGCGCAAGTCGATCAGGACGTTGTCGACCTTGTCTTTCTTCAACTCGGCCAGCAAGCGGCTGACGTCGCGCGTGGCGCTTTTGAAGTCCTTGTCGCCGCGGCGGCGCGCTTCGAAGTCCTGGTAGAACGTCGGCAGGGAAATGACGCCGATGCGGCGCTTGACGCCGTTGTCGCGCACTTCGATGATCGATTTCTTCGCCGCCTGCTCTTCCATGCTGATTTTCTTGCGCACCAGCGGCAAGACCACGTGCTTGGCGTCCGGGCCGGCGTCGGCCGGCAGGATGTCGAGGCGCACCACGGAATCCTTGGCGCCGCGGATCAGCTGCACCACGTCGTCGATGCGCATGCCCAGCACTTCGGTGATGGGGCCGCTTTCGCCCTGCCCCACGCCGACGATGCGGTCGCCCACTTTCAGCTTGCCCGACAGGCCGGCCGGGCTGCCCGGCACGACTTCGCGCACCACCGTGTATTCGTCGCGCGTCTGCAGCACGGCGCCGATGCCTTCGAGCGACAGCCGCATGGCGATGTCGAAGTTGTCCGACGCGCGCGGGCCCAGGTAATTGGTATGCGGCTCGATCGACATGGCATACGAATTCATGAAAATCTGGAACACGTCTTCGCTGTTGAGCTTGCGCGAACGGGTCGTGTAGCTTTCATAGCGCTTGTCCAGGGTCTCGCGGATGGCCTTGTCTTCCTTGCCCGCCAGTTTCAGGCGCAGCCAGTCGTTCTTGACGCGCTTGCGCCACAGGTCGCGCACTTCCTCGTCATTCTTCGGCCAGGCAGCCTTTTCGCGGTCGAGCTGGTAACTCTCGTCGGCCGTGAAGTCGAACTTGGTTTTCAGCAATTCACGCGCATACGCCATGCGCTCGTCGAAACGCTGCTGGTACAGGTTGTAGATGGCAAACGGCGCCGTCAAGTCTTCATTGATGATGGCGTCATCGAGCTTGGTGCGCAGCGGCGCGAAACGGTCGACGTCGGCTTGCACGAAAAACAGTTTTTCCGCGTCCAGGGACTTGAAGTAGCGATCGAAGATTTTCTCCGACATGGCGTCGTCGAGCGGCATGGCCTTGTAATGGACGCGTGTCAATACGCGCGATGCCCACAAGGCGGCCTGCGTTTGCTGGGCCAGCGGCTTCATGGGTAGCGGAGGAGCGGCGCTCTTGTCCGTCTGGGCTGCGCCAGCGTGGGCTGACAGGGCAAGCACCAGGGTGACCAGCATCATTTGCTTCTTCATCGGCTTCTCCGAAAATTAGTTGAATCAATTCCAGGCGGCGCAGATAGGCATGCGCCAGCCAGCAAGACAGTAAGGGGAATACACGACTGGTCTGCATATTATTCTACAGGATACGGCCTGGCAGTCTCCCATGGAATATCAGTTTCTTCCTGGAAGCTTAAACGCGGATTAAAGGCAGCGTGTCATTCATTACAAAGTGAAACATTCGTGACAAAAATCGCATCATCCGCCAGTGACGAATAGAAACATTCATTATTGAAATCAAAAAAGTCAATAGCCAGTCTTTGCAATCCTTGACGCAGATGATGTTTTTACGCAAAAGAAATGATTCCTGCGGGAAACACTTAGTAACAAAACACAAGCAACATGCTATCATCGCGCCCTGAAATTCAGCTTGCCTGTGCGCGGCCCGACAGCCTGCGCGCCTCCGTTTCAAACGCATTCCCCACCAGATCCCCTCCCCGCGTGTCATGTCATGACCAGGAATGGCCGAGCTGATTACCCTTTGCCAGACTCACACTATGCCTACAATTTCCTTCTCCCCCCGCCACTGGAGTGTCGGCGGCAAGATTACCGTCTTCACGTTTGCGCTGGTCAGCCTGATCCTCGCCAGCCTGACGACCCTGATCAGCATCCGCACCTCCAATGCCCTGGAACAGCGCGCCGAAGCGGCCGTCACCAGCGAACTCAATAGCGTCATGACGACCACGGAAGTATTTCATACCGCCATGGTCAACGAGGCGGCCAGCTTTGCCCGCCTGTTCGCGGCCGAATTTCCCGGCCCGTTCTCGGTCGATACGGGCGCCATGGTGGCCGTGGCCGGCAAGGCCACGCCGGCCCTGGCCAACGGCAACAGGGTGCTCAACCTCGATACGTCCCTGGTCGACCGCTACACGGCGCAGACGGGCGTGATCGCCACCATCTTCGCCGCCAACGGGGATGAATTCGTGCGCATCAGCACTTCGCTGAAAAAGCAGGATGGCGAACGGGCCGTCGGCACCCAGCTCGACCACAACCATCCCAGCTATGCGCCGCTGCGCGCCGGCCAGCGCTTCGTTGGCATGGCAACCCTGTTTGGCAAGCAATACATCACGCAATATGACCCCGTGCGCGATGCGGGCGGCAAGGTGGTGGGCGTGCTGTTCATCGGCCTCGATATCAGCAAGAATCTGGCCATGCTGAAAGAGAAGATTCGCCAGGTCAAGATCGGCCAGACGGGCTACATCTATATCGTCGACACGGCGCCCGGCGCCAATTACGGCCACCTGGTGCTGCACCCGAACAGCGAAGGCAAGAGCGCGCTCGAGTTCAAGGCCGGCGACGGCCGATTGTTCATCCAGGAAATGCTGGCGCAAAAGGACGGCGCCATGCGCTATACGTGGACGGCGCCGGGCGAAACAAGTGCCAGTGCGCGCGAAAAGCAGCTGTTTTACCGTCAATTCAAGGATTGGCAATGGATCATCGCGGGCGGCACGTTCACGGACGAGATCACCCTGGAAGCGCGCCAGATGCGCAACCAGCTGGCCATTTCCGGCTTCATCGCCCTGCTCGTCTTCGCCCTGCTGCTGTACTGGCTCGTGCGCACCCTCGTGTCGCGCCCGCTGGCCGCCGCCGAAACGGCCGCCGCGCAAATCGCCGCCGGCGACCTGACGGTGCACCTCGATACCAGCAGCCTGGACGAAATCGGCCGCCTGCTGCTCGCCATGAACCGCATCAGCGACAACCTGTCGCAAGTGGTCAGCAATGTACGCGGCAGCGCCGGGCAGATCGCCACGGCGTCCGGTGAAATCGCCAGCGGCAACCTGGATTTGTCGAGCCGCACGGAGCAGCAAGCCAGCTCGCTGGAAGAAACGGCCGCCTCGATGGAAGAACTGAGCTCCACCGTGCGCCAGAACGTTGATCACGCGCAACAGGCAAGCCGGCTGGCGCATGACTCGTCCAGCCTGGCAGCGGCAGGCGGCGCGGCCGTGGCGCAAGTGGCCAGCACCATGGACGCCATCCGCAGCTCGTCGGGCAAGATCGCCGACATCATCGGCGTCATCGACGGCATCGCCTTCCAGACGAATATCCTGGCCTTGAACGCGGCCGTGGAAGCGGCGCGCGCCGGTGAACAGGGACGCGGCTTTGCCGTCGTCGCCACGGAAGTGCGCACCCTGGCGCAGCGCTCGACGGCAGCGGCGAAAGATATCAAGGATTTGATCCAGGCGTCCGCCAGCACGGTGGACCTGGGCCATGCGCAAGTGAGCCAGGCCAGCGCCACCATGGACACGGTGGTGGCCAGCGTGCAGCAAGTGAGCACCATCATGGCCGAAATCGCCCAGGCGAGCGAAGAGCAGCGCAGCGGCATCGAGCAAGTCAACCAGGCCATCGCCCAGATGGACCAGGTGACCCAGCAGAACGCGGCCCTCGTGGAAGAAGCGGCCGCGGCGGCCGACGCCCTGCAGGAGCAGGCGCAGGAACTGAACCAGGTGGTGGGCGTGTTCAAGCTGTAAGGACTGGCCCGGTGCTAAGATGGGGATGAATCCACCTTGCCAGGAGGCACCATGCACGACGATTACGTTTTAATTGCCCGGCTGATGATCCCCACGGATGCGCACGTCATCCGCGGCTGCCTGGCCGCCGCCGGCATCGACGTGCTGCTGACGGATGACCAGCACATGCAGGCCGACATGCTGCTGGCGGCCGCCATCGGCGGCGCCCGCGTGCTGGTGCGCGAACACGACGTGGCGCGCGCGAATGACATCCTCGCCGCCTTCGAGCGGGGCGACCTGGCGCTGGCGGATGATGCCGATGTAGGCGTGCCCGTCGCCGAATAAGAACACCTGTCAAAACCTACTGCGCGTCGTAATTTGCGGTCTGCGATGCTCACTGTACCTTCGTACAGTTGCGCTTCTCAACCACAACTTCCTTCCGCTCGCTACGGTTTTGCTAGGCGTTGTAAATCAGGCATAGAAACAGCGTCCGCACGCCTGGCGGTAACTCTCGTTGCCGCCAATACTGATCTGCTCGCCTTCCTTGATGCGGCGGCCCTGCTCATCCACGCGGATGTTCATCGTGGCCTTCTTGCCGCAAGTGCAGATATTCTTCAATTCCTCGATATCGTCGGCCAGCGCCAGCAGATAGGCCGAGCCGGGGAACGGTTCGCCCTTGAAATCCGTGCGCAAGCCGTAGCAGATGACGGGCACGCCCTTCACTTGCGCCAGCTGGTGCAATTGTTGCACTTGTGCCGTGCTGAGAAATTGCGCTTCGTCAACCAGCAGGCAAGCGACCTGGGGAATTGCGTCGAGGAAATTCGTGTCGGCATAGAAGATGTCGACCTGGCGCTGCGGGCCCAGGCGCGAAGTGACCCTTCCCACGCCGTAGCGGCTGTCGATGGCGGCCGTGTACAGGCGCACCTGCTGCCCCTGCTCTTCATAGTTGTGCGCGACCTGCAACAAGGCCGTCGACTTGCCCGCGTTCATCGCGGAATACCGGAAATAAAGTTTTGCCACTGCCGCCTGCCCTGTTCGTCTGGTTTTCAGGATACTGTTTAGTTCCTTTTCGAGGCGTGATTATAAATCGCAATGGCGGGCTTGCGGCAGCTTAATAGTCGTGCCGTTGGCGCGGCATGCGGGCTAAAAACGGCGCATACTCGAAGCGCGCACGCTGTAGCCGCGCTGCAGCTGATATGCGAAAGCCGCATATGCAAGCATGCAAACATTCGTTCGCCGCACCCGTGCACCCGCCTACACTGCGCGGCACGGAAGGCGGCTCGGGACACAATCCGGAGCGGCTGTTTCTCAGACAGGAGCCACCATGAATGATCGAATGCCATCCCCATCCCGGCCGCCAGCGCTATACAAGCTGATCGGCAACACCCCGCTGGTCGAAGTGACCAGGCTCGATACGGGCCTGTGCCAGCTGTTCCTGAAACTGGAATCGCAAAATCCCGGCGGTTCCATCAAGGACCGCATCGGCCTGTCCATCATCGAAGCGGCCGAAGCCGACGGCCGTTTGCAGCCGGGCGGCACCATCGTCGAGGCGACAGCCGGCAACACCGGCATCGGCCTGGCGCTGGTGGGCCGCATCAAGGGCTACCGCGTGATTCTCGTGGTGCCCGACAAGATGTCGACGGAAAAAGTGCTGCACCTGAAAGCCCTGGGCGCCGAAGTGCACACCACGCGCTCGGACGTGGGCAAGGGCCATCCCGAGTATTACCAGGATTACGCGGCGCGCCTGGCGCGCGAACTGCCGGGCGCCTTCTTTGCCGACCAGTTCAACAATCCCGCCAATCCGCTGGCCCACGAAACGACGACGGCGCCCGAAATCTGGGAGCAAAGCGGCCATGACGTGGACGCCATCGTCGTCGGCGTCGGTTCCTCCGGCACCCTGACGGGCCTGACGCGCTACTTCCGCAAGGCGCAGCCGAGGCTGGAATTCGTGCTGGCCGACCCGCAAGGCTCCATCCTCATCGAATACATCGACACGGGCAAGGTGTCGGACACGAGCGGCTCGTGGGCCGTCGAAGGCATCGGCGAAGATTTCATTCCCTCGATTGCCGACATGGATAGCGTCACCAAGGCCTACACCATCAGCGACCAGGAGAGTTTTGATTCCGCGCGCGCCCTGCTGCTGGCCGAAGGCATTTTAGGGGGCTCGTCAACGGGCACCCTGCTGGCCGCCGCGCTCAAGTACTGCCGCGAACAGACCACGCCCAAACGCGTCGTCACCTTCGTGTGCGACACGGGGACGCGCTATCTATCGAAGGTCTACAACGACGGCTGGATGCGCGACCAGGGCCTGTTGCAACGGGCCTTGTCCGGCGACTTGCGCGACCTGATCGGACGCCGCTACGACGAAGGCGACGTGGTCAGCGTGGCGCCGGGCGACACCCTGCTCACGGCCTTCAACCGCATGCGCGCCAGCGACCTGGCACAGCTGCCCGTCATCGACGGCGGCCAATTGGTCGGCATCCTCGACGAATCGGACTTGCTGCTGCACGTCTCCGGCGACGCCGCGCATTTCGCGGGTCTGGTGGGCGCCACCATGACGACGCAGATCGAAACGCTGGCGCCGTCCAGCGGCTTGCCCGCCCTGCGCGCCACCCTGGACCGGGGCTTGACGGCCGTCGTCGCCGACGACAGCGCCTTCTATGGCCTGATCACCCGCTTCGACCTTCTCAACCACTTACGCAGGACACTATCTTGAGCCAACAAACGCCCCGCAAGAGCCGCCTCGCCACCCGCGTCATCCACGCCGGCCAGTCGCCCGACCCGTCGACGGGCGCCATCATGCCGCCCATTTACGCCACCTCCACCTTCGTGCAGGACAGCCCCGGCGTACATAAAGGCCTGGACTACGGCCGCTCGCACAATCCCACGCGCTGGGCGCTGGAGCGCTGCGTGGCCGACCTGGAAGGCGGCAGCGCAGCTTTCGCCTTCGCCTCGGGCCTGGCCGCCATCTCGTCAGTGCTGGAATTGCTGGACGCGGGCAGCCATATCGTCGCCGGCGACGACATGTACGGCGGCACCTACCGTTTATTCGAGCGCGTGCGCCGCCGCTCGGCCGGTCATGAATTCACGTATGTCGACCTGACGAATCCGGAAAACCTGCTGGCCGCGTTGCGCCCGGAAACGAAGATGGTTTGGGTGGAAACGCCCACCAACCCGATGCTGAAACTGGCGGATTTGCGCGCCATTGCCGACATCTGCCGCGAACGGGGCATCATCGCCGTGGCCGACAACACGTTTGCCAGCCCGCTGGTGCAGCGCCCCCTGGAGCACGGCTTCGACATCGTCGTGCATTCGACCACCAAGTATTTGAACGGCCACTCGGACATCATCGGCGGCATCGCCATCGTCGGCGCGGAAGAACGTCAGGCGGAATGGCGCGAGCAACTGGGCTTTTTGCAAAACTCGGTGGGCGCGATTGCCGGGCCGTTCGACAGCTTTTTGGCCCTGCGCGGCGTGAAAACCCTGGCCATCCGCATGCAGCGCCATTGCGAAAGCGCCCTGGCCCTGGCGCAGTGGCTGGAACAGCAAAAGGAAGTGCGCAAGGTGTTTTATCCGGGCCTGGCCTCGCACCCGCAGCATGCGCTGGCGCAGCGCCAGATGGATGGCTTCGGCGGCATCATCTCGATCGACCTCGATACGGATCTGGCGGGCGCGCGGCGCTTCCTCGAACGCTGCGAGGTATTCGCCCTGGCCGAAAGCCTGGGCGGTGTGGAAAGCCTGATCGAGCACCCTGCCCTGATGACGCATGCCAGCATCCCGGCCGAGCAGCGGGCCAGGCTGGGCATCGGCGATGGCTTGATCCGCCTGTCGGTGGGGATCGAGGATATCGAGGATTTGCGCCATGACTTGCGCACGGCGCTCGACGCGATTTGATACGCCCGGCGGCTATTTTCCGGGGTGGTACCTGCGCTCCAGGTGCTTCGCCACGTCCTCGGGATAAAACAGCACATCCTTGAATTCGCCGCGCGCATACATGGCCGCCTGGTCCCGGAAGTGCGGCGATGCCGGGTCGCCGCTCTGGCCGCCGGCGAGGATGCTTTTCGCCTTGATGCGGGGGCCGAATTCCACGGCCGCCACAAAGCTGTTGCCACGCTCGCCGTAAATCCTGCGCGTGGTGCTCTTGCTGCTCTGTCCATACGCGGCCAGCGCACCCCAGTTGCCCGACGCGTAAGGCACGGGCAGGCTGGCTTGCGCATCGTCAAACGGCTGCACGATATCGTCCGTCAGGCGCTGGAAGCGGTTGATCTCGCCCCACGGCGTTTGCCAGTGGCCGAAATCGCGCTGCAGTTTATCGGCCGCCGTCGCCAGTGCAGCCAGGCGCTGCACCGCCGTGACCTTGTCCGTCGCCAGGAAATCGACGACGGGCACGCCCTGCTCGCGCGCCTGTTTTCCTGCCAGCTCGGCCAGCTCCTGGCCCCAGAACACGGCCAGCGAGGTGGCGGTGGAGTCCAGCGCATAGCGCCAGTCCCAGGCCCGCAGCAAGGCCACCTTGCCGGCCAGCGCCAGCTTGTGCGCGTCGCCCGCCGGCAATGCATCGTATGCCGCGAACAGGGGCGGCAACAGCGCTTCGAAGGCCGTCAGTTCGCTGTCGTACGAGGCGGCGATCAGCTTGTCGAGCGTGAAATCCTTCTGGTTCTGGAAAACCTTGACGGCATGCAGGCCGCGCGCGTTTTCGCCGTACACGGACATGTAGGCGGGATAGTCGCTCTGGCGCGGACTGTTGGCGCCGGCCGCCGAATACGGCCAGTTGTTCGTATTCTGGATCCAGCCATTCTTCGGATTGAACAGGGTGATGGTTTGCGCCACCGTGTGCAGCCCTTGCCATTCCGTGGCCGGGTCGCTGCCGTCGACGGGCCGCTTCCAGTTGAAGCGCGGGTCGCGCACGGGGATGAAATTGCCGTGAAAGTAGGCGATATTGCCATCCGCATCCGCATACACCGTGTTGTTCGACGAATTCGTGCGCAATTCCATCGTTTGATAAAACGCAGCATAATCGCGCGCCTTGGTGCGCGCGTACGACTGCATCAAAGCCTTCAACGGTTCCTGCATCAGGCGCACGGCCACCCATCTACCGTCCTGCGCGCGCACGATGGGGCCATGGTGGCTGTAGTGGACGGTGATGGTTTTCGCCCCCATGCCGCCGTCGGCCAGTTTGTAGGGCAAGGTGATGGGCACGGTTTTCAAGGGCCGCAAGCCGCCGTCATAGCGGTAGAACCAGGCGCCGTCCTTGTCGACGATGCTTTCCAGGTATTCGTCGATGACGTCGCCGCCGCCCGAGGTATGCATCCAGCCCAGGCGCTCGTTAAAACCCTGGTAGACGAAGAACTGGCCCCAGGTGACGGCGCCGTACGCGTTCAAGCCTTCGCCGCTGGTGACCTGCACTTCGGGACGGAAGTAGAACGAGGTGTGCGGGTTGATCATCAAGAGCGCATGGCCATTTTTGGTGATGGCGGGCGCGATGGCGAAACCGTTCGAGCCGCTGGGCTCGGGATCCAACCCGGTCTCGATGCTGGCCAGCGCCACGGCGGCAGGACTGGCCTGCTGGCCGTAAAACGCTTCGAGCTGCGCCAGGTTGATCGATTCGATATCGCCGCCGATGCTGCCCTCGCTGAAACTCAAGGCCATCCACGGCTCGAAATGCGCGATCAGCCGCGGTTTGACCTGCGGATGCGTGGCCAGGTAAAAGTTCAGGCCATCGGCAAAGGCGTCCATCAACTTGCGCAGCCAGGCCGGGCTGGCGCGGTACTGCGCCTGCAGCTCAAGCGGGTCGATGAAGAGCTTCATGCGCAGGTCGCGGTACAGCTCCCGTTCCCCTTCCACTTCCGCCAGGCGCCCCATGGCGTTGATGTAATTAAGTTCCACGCGGGGGAAATCGTCCTCGGCCTGCGCATACATCAGGCCAAACACGGCATCCGCATCCGTCTTGCCCGTCACGTGGGGAATGCCCCACGTATCGCGCGCGATACTGACATTGGCCGCCTGCGCCTGCCAGCGGGCCATGTCCTTGACAGAAACAGCGGGTGCGGCCAGCACGGGAATACTGGCGACAGCAACTGAGGCAAACAGGGCACTGCGATGTAACATGCCAAAACTCCAGATCAGGATGCGTCAATCAGGGCCGCGATGCGCTGGCTCAACTCCACATTTTCCGCCTGCAGCTGCGCCACCTTCTGTTTCAGGCTGGCGATCTCGCCGCGCAGGCGTTCCGTTTCGGACGGCGCCTGGGCCGCGTTATCCGCCCACGGCTCGTTGCCCGTCTCCGGCGTATCCTGCGATACATGCACCTTCGGCTCGCGCGGCGTGCGCGTGGCGGCGCGCTGTTCGCGGATTTCCTTGGCCGCCTGGCGCAGCAGTTTTTTACCGCCGGCGACAGCCGCCACCTGTTCTTCCGGCGGCAGGGACGCCACGGTGGCCGCCGCATTGATCGAGATCGTGCCCGAGCGGACGGCTTCCACCAGTTCCGGCGACGCCGCCTTCTGGATCTTCTCGATCTGGCTGATCTGGTTGCTGCTCAATCTCGCCGCCTTGGCCACCTCTTCGCGCGTGCTCATGGGTGCCTTCGGCGCGTTTTCGCCTTCCGGCGCATCCTGGGCGCTGACGGGCGCCGGGCTGCGCGCGGCGACGATTTCCTTCTTGCGCAGGGCCAGCACGCCGCGCTGGAAGTCAGACACGCTGCGGCGCGCCAGGTGATTGTCGATCATCCACAGCATGACATCGTCGAGCGAGGTAAAGCTGGTGTTCTGGATGGTCTTGAATTCGATGCCGTGCTGGCGGCAGATGGCGTAGCGGTTATGCCCGTCGATCAGCACGTCGTTCCACAGCACCAGCGCATCGCGGCAGCCTTCGGCCAGCAGGCTGCGCTCGAGCGCCGCGTACTCGTTGGCGGTGAGCGGGTCGATATACGACTGCAGCACCTGATTGATAGTGATATTCATGGTTGTCCTCAATATTGCGGCGCGATGGTCCGCGCCGGCACGAATGCTACACCATCCGCCGCCCCTGGCCGGGTAAAATCACGGCGGCACAGCTCATACAAAAACACGGACCATGAAAAGAAAGTACGCCACCGCACTCATTTTTGCCGTCGCCGCCATCGGCTTCACCTGGGTCAGCCCCTATATCGCCATGTACCGCATCAGTATCGCGGCGAAATCCGTGCGCCTGGAAAACCTGGCGCAGCAGGCCGACCTGCCCGCCGTGCGCGCCAGCGTGGCGCGCCAGCTGCGGGCGGCCGGCGAAACGGCCAATGAGGACGATTTCAAGGAAATGCTTGACACCATCGTCTCGCCGCCCGGCATCACGGTATTGATCCTGCATGGCAAGCACGGGGCGGACGGCAAGCGCCACGACTTCGGCATGACGTACCGTTCGTGGAACGAAGTGGTGCTGCGGCGCAGCGGCGCCGGGCCCGCCGCCAGCCAGTTTTTGCTGCGCCGCCATGGCATCTGGGACTGGAAACTGACGGACATCACCTTGCCGCCGGAATTACTTTAAAGAAACTTGATCTAAAACAACACTTACTTAAACCTCTATATTGATTTTGGGAAATATTATGTAGAATGCCAACACTTCAGGCGCACCGGGTCGCCAGGCATCCGAGAGATCGCACGATGAAAAGAATGATGCTTCTCGCTGTAGTGGCACTGGTCGCGCTGGCCGGCGTCTTCTATGGCAGCCCGTATTTCACCATGAACAAGATTCGCACGGCAACGATGGACGAGGATACCCAGGCCCTCGCTGCGCATATCGACCTGCCCCAGCTGCGCGGCAGCCTCGGGCAACAACTGCACACCCTGTTTTCGGCGCCCGAAGTGGCCGACGACATCAGTCCCGACGTCATCGATCCCTTGCTCGATACCATGCTGATGCCTGAGGGCATCGTCGCCTTGATGAAGCTCAATGACCGCTACGAAAAACCGCTCGCCAAGGTCAGCGACATCAGCGGCCGCAAGCGCAATACCAAGCCCGACTACAAACTGCGCTACACCTCCTGGGACAGCGTCGTGGTGCAGCGCGCCCACAGCAAAAGCCATATCGGCGAACTGACCCTGGCGCGCGACGGCCTGTGGCACTGGAAGCTGGTATCGGTGGCCCTGCCGAAGAACTTGCTGGCCGACGCCTGAGGCGCCGGCGCAGCCCTGCTCCGGGCGATCAGCGCCGGTCCGTCACCCTGCCCGTCGTATCGGCAAACCAGCGGCTATGCGACACCACTTGCAGCGCGCCGGCAGCCACTTGCCCCGCCAGCCATGCCAGCAATTCATCGATGACCGCATACGAAGTCTGGTAGTCGGACGTTGGCGTCCTGACGATATCGTGGCCGTTGACAAACACAAAGCTGTCGTCGCCCACCGCCGTCTGGATCGCCGCCTGGACTTGCGCAAAGCTGGCGTCGTTTGTCAGGTTGACCGTGGAAGTGTTGAGGATGTAGGCATCCTTGTCGTTGCCAGTGAAAAACATCTGGTCAAAGCCGCGCTCGGCCGTATAGCCGGCGCCGCGCGCCGACAGGAAACCGGCGGCGCGCATGGCGTTGATGGCCGTATTCGTCCACAGCGATTCGACCCACGCATGGTGCGATGGCCCGTCGCCGCCGATACCGGCAGCGCGCATCTTGTCCCGCCCCACCTGCAGCGCAGTGACGTACTGGGCCGAACCCTGGACCGCCACATTGTCGTGCACGCTCTGGTGCAGGGTAAAGTCGAACAGGCGCGACGGATCGTCGAAGCGCACCTTCATGCGCTCGGCCGACATGTAATCGGGCTGCCCCAGCAGGGAAGTGACGATGGCAAACGAGGCCGGCAAATCATAGTATTTCAGCCGCTCCATCAGATACGTATCCCAGGACGCATAACCATCGTCAAAGGACAAGATGACGGTGGGCAATTTACGCTTCGGCAACGCCGCAACCATGCCCAGCCAGATGGTTTCCGGCTGCGTCGTGGCAGCGGTCAGCTGCACGGTAAATTTCCCGCGCGACAGGTTTTGTGCCGTGGGCGTGCCCTCGCTATCGAGCGGCGTGGCCAGCTTGGGCACCCACCACTCATTGTTGACGAACATCAAGGTGTCGGCGGCGGCGGAACCGCCGTAATGCAAGGCATTCAGGAAGCCGGACCAGAAACTGCTGTAATCGCTGTTGCCCAGGTAAATCATGCCCCCCGTCTGCATGATGGCGGCATTCGTCGAGCGCAGCGCGAAGGAAAAGCGTTGCAAATCCCAGTTGAACGGAATGCGCGGCTGGCCCTTGCCGGCAGCGCCTGTCGTGCCCACTTTCACGACGGTACCGGCAGGCAAGCCGGCC
The DNA here is from genome assembly GCF_030587335.1 of Janthinobacterium sp. SUN176. Lineage (NCBI taxonomy): Bacteria > Pseudomonadati > Pseudomonadota > Betaproteobacteria > Burkholderiales > Oxalobacteraceae > Janthinobacterium > Janthinobacterium sp. SUN176. The sequence goes on from NZ_JAPWIA010000001.1 coordinate 2,218,081, forward strand.
GGCAGGTCGATGCGCAAGGAAGGGTAGCCATCCTTGAACGAAACGGCGGCATCGAGCGACACCATGCAGCCCGACGTCACATCGCTGTCCCAGAAGGACAGATCGTGCGTGGGCATGAATTCCAGCGGCGTATTGGTGACCGGCGGCGGGGGCATGGAAAAGCGGGGCGGGGCGTCAGGGTACTGGCTGGACATGGTGCGGCTTTCAAAAGTAGTGCGCGCGGCGCCGGCGGAACAAACGCTGCACGGCAGAAAAGGATCAATCAACATTGCCTTGCCAAGCTTTTTCGCCAGGAGTGCTTGTCAACTATATCACTTGATTGCCATTATGCAAATAAATAATGACGCCCGGTCATGCCTGCCGCGGCGGCCATGGCGCAGCCCGCGCGCCAGGCCGGCACGGCATCGCCCAAGCCCGCGCGGCACTGCTATCATCGAGCTTTGATTTCCATCGGAGGCTCCATGTCAGACCTGGTACAACACGCACTGGCCCACGCGGGCAAACCGGCCACCACGCCCTGGGTGGTGACCCTGATCAGCGGTGAAAAACTCACCGGCCCCATTTCCCCGCTCAGCGACGGCTGCTACGCCATCGGTCTGGGGCAAATCAAGTATTTTTCCAGCGATAAGGTCGCCTGCCTGAATGTGTCGGGCGCGGGCGCGTTCCCCATCTGAAGACCTTGGCAATGGACCACGCACGGGAGCAAAGGCAGGACAACGCACGCCTGGCGGCGCAGCTGCAGGCGCTGGAAGCGGCGCTGCAAAGCCGGGCCGTGCGCGCCGACAGCGCCAGGCTGGCAGCGCTGCTAGCCGACGAGTTCGTCGAATTCGGCAGCTCGGGCAAGCTCTGGACACGCGCCGCGACCTTGGCGGACTTGCCGGCAGAAGATTTTTGTCCGCGCAGCATCAGCGATTTTCAAGCCCGCCTGCTGGCCGAGGATGTGGCCTTGGTGACCTATCGCTCGCAGCGCCACGCCAGCGGCGCCCTGCCCGCCAGCGCCAGCTTGCGCAGTTCGCTGTGGAAGTGGCGCGATGGCCGCTGGCAAATGATTTTTCACCAGGGCACGCCCATTCCCGGCTGATCCGCACACGGGGATAGCCGCCACCGGTACTATCCCCTGTCGCGCAGCAACAACACGCCCCTGCCGAAAAAAATCCGCGGCAGCTGTTGTATTTCCAGTGACTGGGCGCTGGCCGCACGGCAACAGCCCTCCCTCTGTTTGCGTTTCCGCAGGAAACCGCCATCGCCATGCCAGGCCACTTTGCGCTCGCGCAAGCCTGCCGGCACTCCACTATGCACCCGCCCAATATTGACGACAAATACGATTTTATTCGCGTATTCAGTCGAAAAACATCTGAATGAGCAGGCCTGAAAAATGGCATGAATACCAAAACTTTCCGTGCTAGCATGATTTTTCGTCCAGCTGGCCAGCGCCAGCTTGCAGCGCCCCAACAACCTTCACCGACAGGAGCCGTTTCATGATGACACCGCATGCCAGCACACGCGCCAGCACAATACGCCACACCCTGATTGCCCTGGCAATCACTGCCGCCTTCCCCCTGCAGGCGATGGCGCAGGACAGCGTCCCGCCGCCAGCCACCGACGCGCCTGCCGCGCCGGTGGCGCAAGCCGGTCCTGGCCAGCTGGAAACGGTGATCGTGACGGCGCAGCGGCGCGCGGAAAACATCAAGGACGTGCCCATGTCCATCGCCACCCTGAAGGGCGACAAGCTCGATACCCTGACGGCCGGCGGCGCCGACATCCGCTTCCTCAACAGCCGTTCGCCCAGCGTCTCCGTCGAATCGGATTACGGCCGCACCTTTCCCCGTTTCTACATTCGCGGCCTGGGCAATACCGACTTCGACCTGAATGCCTCGCAACCGGTGGGCCTGGTGATGGACGACGTGGTGCAGGAAAACGCCATGTTGAAAGGTTTTCCCGTGTTTGACGTGGATCAGGTCGAGGTACTGCGCGGCCCGCAAGGCACCTTGTTCGGCCGCAACTCGCCGGCCGGCGTGATCAAGTTCGATTCCGCCAAGCCCGTCTTCAAGACGGAAGGCTACCTGAGCGGCGGCTTCGGCAAGGATGGCATGAAGAATCTGGAAGGCGCGTTCAACGTGCCCGTCAGCGACACGGTGGCCCTGCGCTTTTCCGGCCAGACACAGCGCCGCGACGACCGCGTGCACAACCCGCGCCCCACCGGCACGCGCGACTTCGAAGGCTATGAAGACAGCGCCGCACGCCTGCAGGTACTGGTCAAGCCCACGCGCGATTTCACGGCCCTGTTCAACGTGCATGCGCGCAACCTCGACGGCACGGCCACTTTGTTCCGCGCCAACATCCTGAAACAGGGCACGAATGACCTGGTCGACAATTTCGATTACGGCTCCTACCCGACCGACGGCATCAACCGCCAGCACCTGAAAACCAAGGGCGGCAGCATGCGCCTGAAATGGGACTTGCCCGGCGTCACCCTGCATTCGATCACGGGCTACGAAAAACTCGATTTCTTCAGCCGCGCCGACGTCGACGGCGGCTATGGCGCCGTGTACGCCCCGCCCATGGGCCCCGGCTTCATCCCCTTCGTCGTGGAAACGGCCGACGTGATTCCCAACCACAAGCAGATTTCGCAGGAATTCCGCGCCGAATCGTCTGCCCGCGGCCCGCTGCAATGGATAGGCGGCCTGTTCTACTTCAAGGAAGATATCCAGATCGACAGCATCAGCTTTGACAGCCTGGCGCCCGGCAATCCGCAAAACAGCGCCTACGCCACGCAAAACCAGAGCTCGAAGTCGTACGCGGCCTTCGGCTCGCTCAACTACACGGTCTCGGACGCCCTGAAACTGCGCGCCGGCCTGCGCTACACGAGCGACAAGAAGGATTTCTCGGCCAAGCGCGTGGAAGCGACCACGGCCGGCCCCTTCAACCTGCACGACACCTCGCACAACGTCAGCTGGGACTTGAGCGGCACCTATGTGCTGACGCCGGAAACCAATGCCTACGCGCGCATCGCCACCGGCTACCGCGCGCCGTCGATGCAGGGCCGCCTGAACGGCCTGGCCGACCGCCCTTCGTTTGCGGGTGCCGAAAAAGCGCTGTCCGTCGAGGCGGGCATCAAGCAAGACCTGTTCGACAAGCGCGCGCGCCTCAGCGTGGCCGTGTTCCAGTACCGCGTGAAGGACAAGCAACTGACGGCCGGCAGCGGCGCCGTCAACATGAACCAACTGATCAACGCTGACAAGGCCACGGGCCGCGGCGTGGAACTGGATTTCCAGGCGAATCTCAGCGATTCGCTCAGCATGACCCTGGGCGGCAGCTACAACCACACGGAAATCCAGGACAAGAAACTGTTCGTCCTCAGTTGCGGCAATGCGCAAAACAACCCGGCCAGCGGCTGTACCGTCACCGACCCCGTCGGTCCGTTCAAGGGCACGGCCTACATCGACGGCAACCCACTGCCCCGCGCGCCAGAGTGGCAGACCAACTTCACCCTGAAATACAGCATCCCTGTCGCCAATGGCGAGTTCTACGCCTACACGGACTGGGCCTATCGCACCAGCTACAACTTCTTCCTGTATGAAGCGAAGGAATACAAAGCCAAGGAATTGCTGGAAGGCGGCTTGCGTGTCGGCTACAAATGGGACAAATACGAAATCTCCGCCTACGGCCGCAACATCACCAACCAGATCCAGTCGCTGGGCGCCATCGATTTTGACAACCTGACGGGCATCATCAACGAACCGCGCACGTACGGGGTGCAGTTCAAGGCGACGTTCTGACGGCAGGCAGATAAAACCAGGCTGTCCGGCGCAAACCGGACAGCCTGGCTCAGGCACAAGATGGCATTATGGGCATCACCTGTGCTAGAATCTCGCCGCGCTGCCCGGATGGTGAAACTGGTAGACACTGGAGACTTAAAATCTCCCGCCTGTAAGGGCGTGCCGGTTCGATTCCGGCTCCGGGCACCAGCGCACAGAATTCAGAAACATCAAAAAAGCCATCAAACCCAATACAATCAACGGGTTAGTGGCTTTTTTTACGTCCCGACATTTCCCTTGATACAGATTAAACCCGACAAAAACCAGTAGCGATTACGCCAGATTTACGCCGTGATTACGCCTCAACGAGAGGGATGCATGGCTTCACTCAGGAAACGGGTTGGGGGCTGGCAGGCGGAAATCGCCATCCTCGGCACACGGGAATCTAAAACATTCAGCACCAAGGCCGAAGCTGCGGCCTGGGCGTCGGAACGCAAAACCGAAATCCGGCGCGGCGCCGACAGCGGCATCGTCGTCGGGAAAAGCTGCGGCGACGCATTCGACCGATACCTGGAAGAAGTCTCCATCCACAAGCGCGGCGAGCGCCGGGAAACGCTGCGCCTCAATGCCATCGGCGAAGTGCTCATTGGCGGCGTGAAAATCAAGATATCAAGCTGGCCAACGTGACACCTGAACTGCTCGGCGCCTGGCGCGATCAGCGCATGACCGGGGAAAGCAAGGTCAGTGGCGCCACCGTGAATCGCGAGCTGAACTTGCTTTCCCACGTTTTTACGACTGCGCGCAGGGAATGGAAATGGCTTGCGGCCAGTCCGACCAGCCGACACGTTTAAACAGCAGCAAGAACACAGCTTTCACAAGACAACCCTGGGCGCCATCATCGAGGCGATTGCCTTTCGCAACGAGCTGGCGTCGGGCGTGTCGGCGCGCCTGCGCGACCTCGCCATCAAGCACATCGACCAAACCCACGAAAGCGACGCGGCCTTCCTGCGCCGGCTGGGCAGGAAATACGACGCGGTGGCCACGGTCAAGAATGACACCTTGCTGTTCATCCCCATCAACCAGAGTCGCACGGCCAGCGGCAAGGCGCTGCCCGTGATTCCCATCACGCGCGCCCTGGGCGACGGCCACCGCTACCACAGCGCCGAAAGCGACGCCTACACCGGCGTGCGCGCCTTCTGGCATGACGAGCGCTACGCGCGCCGCCGCGGGGTCGTGGCCGGCGTGCCCGGCAACAGCAAGCGCCTGCGCACCACCTTCGCCAACGAAACGGACGCGCACGCGGCGGCCGTGGCCGAATGGCAACGCATCCTGCGCGGCCTGGCCACCTTTGAAATGAACCTCGCCCTGGGCAACCCGGCCGTGTTCCCGCAATCGCCCGTGACAGTCAAAGGGTTCAAGCCCGAGATCGACGCCACCGAATGGCTATCGGTCAAGGTCACGCACAGCCTGGGCGGCAACGGTTTTACCACGCGCGTGGAGTTTGAAACGAAGACGGAAGCGGTGGAGGCCGAGCGCGAGGAAGAGAAAGACCCGGACGAAGGCATCACGGGTGTGGTGGCCAAGTGGAAGGACGTGGCGGCGAAGAAGAAAAAGGCGGGGCAGGAGCAGGCCGGGGCCACGGGCACGCTCAAGACGCTGGAGCATCTTTACAAGAGCAAGCAGGCCGCAAAAAGGGCGGCACTGCATGCGTGGAAGCATATTGAGGAAGTGCGGGATATAATCAGAGAGAATAGCGAGGGATCTTGAACCTTGAACCTTACCAAAGCTGTAGCCTCCCTAGACGGAGCATGAAATTGTTCCTTTTAGACTACCTCCCCCACATAGTTGCCTATCCCAACAAGGGAAAGTGGGCATTTAACGTTCAAACCCAAAAAGCCATACTAACGTCTTTTTTTGCTGAACTCTTCATTGGCCAGCGATTCAAACGACGATGGTCTTAGGCAACAATTTTAGAGACTTAAAGACAACATCCTGAATTTTTCTTCAAATTCTGTCATTTAACGTGAGCTCCGGCAATATATGATTTAAAACCATAATGAATGAGAAGGAATGAAACGATCAAAGTTTTTTATCTGGCCGAAGAATCTTAAAAAATCCCCCCCTTAATTTAAACACAATTTAAAAAATTTCTTTTAAATTGCCGTAAAAATAGAATAATTAATTTAAATTAAGCATGATGGATTGTCTTTTTGTTTTTAATTTTCCAAAGCCGATGTCCAACAATTGCACCAAGAAGCTCTATATATCGAAGTCCTTTAGGGTTAACCTTAGATCGCCGAACTTCAATTGCAGAGCTAACAATCATTGCCAACTTCTGATGCTCATTTAGACTACTTTTATAGTTGTCAAAATTAAAGCTTGCGCGACATGGGAACATGTCAATGCGTCCAAAAAAGCCAGTCTCTTTAGCTAGCATTCGAATATTATCTAAGGTCTCGCCACTATTCGTATTGTCATCAAAAATTAAAAGCCAATTTTTCTCCGAGAAATTATTTCTGATCGTTTCGGGCATGGTGCTATCAGAAATTACATTAGAGAAAGGATATCCTGTGAGGTGATCAAATGAATTGGCATTTCTCACGTCATATAGTGAATAGATTACTGAAGCGGTATTCAGCAGGGCTGTCCCGTTCTTTACGCAGTGCAAGAAAACCTGTTTTGCAAAAAAACCCGTCAAGGCTCCTCCATAGTTTACACTCATGATGTGCAAAACGTCGTTTTTAGCCTCATATCCTCGAAGCAAGACAAAATTTAATGCATTTTGCGCCGTTTTTATCATTACTAATGGACTGTTTTCTTCTCTGTACAACCTAATAAGCCTTCTAAATATCTGTTGTTTAATCCTGTTATGTCGATCATTTCTCACATACTCCAAACCATTTTTGGATTTTTTTTGTTCTTTTTTTTGTTCGGCAAGCTCACGTACCAACAGAAAACTTTCGATAAGTTTAAAAAAACTTTTTGTAACTTTAAGAAAATCGTTGAAAATCTTAGGGGTAAAGTTATCATAATTTTCATTAGATTTACTGCTGTTATTACCAAAATCTGGCATCCTCATGTACGAGACCGCAGTATTTTTCAACAGTATACTAATAAAATGACCGACAACTTCATCCAGTTTTGGAAGTAAAGGGTTTTCCAAATATTTTCCAACGTATGTTTCCTGAATTTTCTTGAACTCAGCAAACTCAACTGGACAATTTTTCTGTATATTTCTGACAACATCTCGTTCAACTATTAAACTCCCAGGATATTCTGGATCAAGAAAATTGATATTCGTTACAATTTGAAAAACATTTTGGATGAATGCTAAAATATTCATTTTTGCATCAAGTAACCCCAAAACCATTTTCCTAATAACTTGCGCCATTTCCATTCTGAAATGTGACTCGACAATCGCATCAATATCTATTCCAAATACGATTTTACAATGCACAAAAAGGTCTGAATTTCTCGCCAGAAAAATTGCCATCATTCTGAAATCTTCAGCTTCTTCACTAATCTCATATTTTTCGACAAGTTCGTTAAAATGCTCTAGCATCACTAAAGCCTCTTCCCATTGCGAGTTAAGCAATGTATCAACGCCCACGTGGCCAGTGAAATATTGACCAGATTTAATACTTTCTCGTATTCTTGCAATCTTGTCTTTTAATAAAACCTCTTTAATTTTTTTGCAAAAAATTTCTTTCTTCTCTCCCAACCCCAAATGAAATTCCATCATGGCAACATTGGCATAAATTTTTAAATGCCTGTCAATATAATTATATTGAGAGAAGATTGAATCAATAAAGTCATTAATATTTATATCACTGATAATGAAATCATTTATTGAAGTAAATTTATCGAAATTTTCAACATTGATCCCATTCATTAAAAAATAATACTCTGGGCCACGAAATATAAAATCCCCCCCCGAAAAATATCCAAACCTCAAAATATCAGACAACATATCTTCTGCGGATTCAAAGTAATTTTCGATATAGCCAATTTCGCCAGCACGCTCAATAAATTTATTAAACTCAAGCAACTCGGTAGCACCAATTTTTATTGCTCCGTCAATATGAAAATCTCTTTTCAAAGCTTCAAAAGCCCCACTTTTAATATATATTTCTTTTTCTATTTTTTTTAATCCGCGAACATTCTCTATTTTTCTTTTCTCACTTCGAGCGAGCTTACTCAATCTCAAAAATTCTTGACTATTTTTTTCTGACACGCTATTAGAAAGCATGAACAAGGACATCGGGATAGTTGATTCATCGAAGTCAGCTATGTTGCTTTTATTACCGGAAATATTTTTATTTTTCATGAAAATTTTTAATCAAGATTATGTAGTATTTTCGTTTTATAAAAACTAAGTTTTTCTCTGGCGATCGGCTACTTCTGGCGGCTTGCAGTTCGCGAATGTCGAATATTATAAAGCGCACCCATCAATACGTCTCAGGAAGAATGTCAGGTGGGTAGTCCATACGATAGTGCTTATCAATATCAGCAAATATTGCTTTAACTTCTTTTTCTAAAGCCGCAAGCGTTGACCGGTCAACGAACGAAATTTTCGCAATCGTTCCATTTCGAGGCATTGGATAGACGCGATGTGGGAGCGCTAGATCTCGCTCACGCTTTGTGCTAAATGCGATATTGCGACCCTGCTGGGCTGTCCATTCCAATAGTAGAACACATCATAAGAAGCTACTTTGAAACGACCAGCCGCAGGTTTCTCAACATGGCTAACCACATCCAAGATAGTTTTTTCGTCTGAAGTCTCATGCGCTTTACTGCGTTAATCCACTGCCGCTCTTCAACAGATGAAAGCGGTACAGGTTTCGCCACTGAATTTACTAGAACAGGAACTGACAGCGGCAAGGCTGCCGCAAATAGATAAGTTAATCTTCACATAATCTTCGTAAAACATGTGCTGGCTCACAACTTCCAGCAAGCTACGAATCGGAGGATAACATTCAGACCAACGTGAAAATACGCAAAATGTCACAACTAGATTTTGATGGCGGAAAAGTAACAGATACGCCATTGAAGTGCCTCTGATATTGGCCAATGCCCGCGTTACCATCGGCGAGCATTTAGCTAACTCCATCGGCCACTCACCCAAGTCGGTAGGCCATCAGAATTTGCTGAGGCACACTCGCATTTAATACCTCGCGCTGTCTCAATGACAACACCAACAGTGTATGCCTTGCCCTCGAAATAGCATAAATTTCTGACAGGATTGTTGACCATTGACGTCATCGTTACGCATCTATATTGCGGCCAGCAGCACGCAAAGAGTAAAGGGGCTAGAGCTGCAACTTTCCATCTAACTGCAGACCATTTCAACGTTAGCCTATCTTTCCGTCGCGCTTTACGTAGGTGGTTTTTTTTTGCGACCAACGTTGATCGTTTGGGGAACCGTGATATCCCCATGAATTTGCTGGCCTACTTTGCCATGGAAAACCATTTGTGTGTTGCGTTCGGCTGTTCTGGAAGGCGACGTGACTGCCGGCTCTCCAATACCTTCCACAACACCAAGCACGCGAGCCTTTCCTCGCAAATCTAGCCGTCGATACCCAGCTAACAGTTCGTTCTCATCATCAGTCAAAGCGTTACTGGCCGGCACGCCAAGCATCACATAAGACAAGTCGACTCCAATACCTGCCAGCGCGACCATGTAGCCGGCATCGGGTAAGGTCTTTCCTTGCTCATAGTTAATCTGTGCGAGTTTCTTCACGCCACCAATTGCCGCGAATGCTTCTTGTGTAAGACCCAAGCGTGTTCGCTCCTGCCTTAATCTATCACCAAAAATATTTTTATCCATACATCTACGTTTACAAGTATGTTTTAACATACTATAGTTACGCCATCCTGTAGCGATTACACATCATAACATTATGAAAAACGTATCCATAGCGAGGCGCACTGCCAAAGGCGTCACGACTAAGCCTCTTGGCGTCCGTCTGACATCGGACGAGGTGAATGAAGTCGAAGTCTACGCAGAGAAACTTGAGCGCTCCCGTGCCTGGTTTCTGCGTTTCCTGATCCTGCGCGGCCTCGCCGATTACAAGCGTGAACTCGCTTCCAAATCCATTCACTAAGGACAACGTCATGTACCCCGATGCAAAACGTATCCGCAGCCATCGCGTCATGCTGCGCCTGGACGATTACGAGCACCAGCTTGTTTCCTCGATCGCCAACTACCAGGGCGAAGAGCTTACAGTGCTGGTGCGCCAGATCGTGATGCGTGAAGCCTTGGCCGTGATCGCCTTGGATGACGCCACCATCGACAGCGTACAGCGTCGCAGCGTTTAAACCGAATCACTTTTGAGCAACTCTAAAGTTGCAGAAAATGCCAGACCATCAAATTAACCTCAATGACGAAGAGCGCGCGGTGCTGGAACTCGTGCGCCAACGCCAGGGGCTGGCAAGTATCGATCAGGCGGTGGAATGGCTCGTCAAGTCGCGCTTACGCATACAGGCGAAAAACATGACGGGACGCGGTCGCGCCCTGGACCAAGCGGAAAGAAAGCTGAAATGAGAGTCATCGACCTGCCCTGCCCGCATTGCGAATACACCGTCCGCGCCGTCAAAAGCCGTACGATGTCCGCCATGTTCAAGGAAATCACCTACATGTGCCAGAACCCCGAATGTGGGCACTCCTTCGTGGCAGGCCTGGAAGTGCTGCGCACCCTCTCGCTGTCCGCCATGCCCAAGCCGGATATCCGTCAGATACCGTCTTGAACGGCAAGTCCTTTTATCAAATAGTACGCGTCAAAGGCCCCGCCTTTTCACCGTTGGCTGGCCGCAACGGTGGAAAGTAAACGGCGCTGCGCACCTACGAAGCTCGTACACAAGGGGCTAGCGCCAGGCGCTGGCAACGAGGCGGATGACATCCAATAGCGTCATAGAAATATTGTAGCTTGTCGCAAACGTTCAAGACTTGCTTAAGCGACCAAACGATACTACCTCCATCTGATGCCAACCGAGGGAGTCCCATGAATACCGCTGCCATGTCCGCTTCGCGAGAAATTGCCCATTTATTAATAAATGAAAATTTTCGGTGCAATATCTGTAGCCCTCGATGAGGTATGGAGCCCCAGCGCAACATAGGGAAAATCACACTCACTCATGGATTCATATGTCAATTCGTAAATTTCACCGCCTGTCGACATGTATCCTGGCGGCCTATATATTGCTGCATCTTGTCAATCACCTGATGGCCATTGCCGGCGCCCATGCGCACATCGCCTTCATGGAGGCGACACGGCCACTCTATCGAAATGCCGTCGTCGAGCCGGTGCTATTGGCGTGCGTGCTGTTTCAATGTGGCAGCGGAATATGGATGGTGCTGCGGGGATGGAAAAAACGCTGCGGGTTCGTAGCGTGGCTGCAGGCCGGCTCAGGGATCTATCTGGCCCTGTTCCTGCTTTTTCATGTCGGCGCGGTCCTGTTTGGCCGCGCCGCGCTCAAGCTCGACACCAATTTTTACTATGCCGCAGCCGGTTTTGTGCTGATGCCATATGAATTGTTGTTTGCACCGTATTATTTCTTCGCAGTGTATGCGCTATTCACGCACCTGGGCTGTGCCGCATATTGGCAAGCCGAAGCGCACTCGCCAATGGTGCGCAGGCTCGCCATCGGCGTTCCGGCAGGAGTCGGCCTGGTGGTCGCCCTGCTGATCAACCTGGCGCTAGCTGGCATGCTCCACCCGCTCGACATTCCCGCGAAATACCTGACTATTTACCGGTAAGCGGGGCGCGAGCACGCTGAGTCAGAACACGCATGAAAAAAGGAAGCCGCACCGTTTGCTTGAGCGAATTAGCCTGCACATTCTTTTTCCGATGGCGTACAAAGTGCGCCATCATGCTCATGATCCAGTTTCCACGTTGCGCTGGTGCCGCATCCCCTCATCGCTCCCCCTCAGTGCCTGCCCCCGCTGACGTTTTTACAACAGCCTCCATCGCCCCGCGCCCTCCCCCGCAACTCCCTACTGATATAATACTAGCAATCAACTAGTACTCCGAGATGTGCGCCTCAAGGCTCCCGCAACCGTCTGTGTACCGCTAAGCCCTGCCCATGCGCCCCCTTTTCGACCACGAGATCATCAAACAGCTGCACAGCGGTACGCGCTCGCGGGTTTACCGCGCCCAGGCCGCCGATGGCACTGCGCTGATCGTCAAGATGCCGAATCAGCCGTTCCCCTCCTTTCAGCAGCTGGCACAATTCAAGCGCGAATATGCGATCGCGCGCCGCTGCCGCCACCCTGGCGTGGCGCATCCGCTGGCGCTGCAGTTGCACGGCGGGCACTGGACGATGATCCAGGAAGATACCGGCGGCCTGGCGCTCGACCAGGTGTTGCGCGCGCAGGTGGCGGCGCGCAGGACACCGTCGCAGCCCGCATTGGCGCTGGACGATTTTTTCGACATCGCGCTGCAACTGTGCGCGGCGCTGGACGAGGTCCATCGTCAGGGCGTGATCCACAAGGACGTCAATCCTTCCAATCTGGTGTGGAATGCCGAACGGCGCCTGCTGCAGCTGATCGATTTCGGCATCGCCTGTGAACTGCCCTGCGAAAGCCATGGCATCGTCAATCTCCAGACCCTGGAAGGCACGCTGCGCTACATGGCGCCGGAGCAGACGGGGCGCATGAACCGGCGGGTCGATTGGCGCGCCGATTTCTATGCGCTCGGCGCCACCTTGTACGAAATGCTGACCGGCCAGGCGCCGTTCGAGACGGGCGACGAGATGGAACTCGTGCATTGCCACATTGCGCGCAGCCCGGACTGGTCGCACCCGGCGCTGGCCAGCTTGCCTGGCCAGCTGCTGCCGATCATCCAGCGGCTGCTGGAAAAAAATGCCGATCAGCGCTACCAGAGCCTGCAAGGCTTGCGCAGCGACCTCGAAGCCTGCCGCGCGAACAAGCCGGCGCAGGCGCTCAAGCTGTCCGACCACGACGGCCGCTTCCTCGTGCCACAAACGCTGCACGGGCGCGAGGATGCCATCGCCGTGCTGCTGGCGGCGTTTGAGCGCAGTGCCGCCGGCACGTGCGAGATGCTGCTGGTGGCCGGCCATTCGGGTATCGGCAAGTCGGCGGTCGTCAACGAAGTGCAAAAGCCCATCATCGCCCGGCGCGGCCGCTTCCTGTCCGGCAAATTTGACCAGCTCCAGCGCGACGTGCCGTATGCCTCGCTGATCCAGGCCTTCCAGGGGCTGGTGCGCCAGTTGCTGGACCAGCCGGAAGAAACCCTGCGGCAATGGTCCGCAAAACTGCACGAAGCCCTGGGCAGCGGCGTGGGCGTAATCGTCGAGCTGATTCCCCAACTGGCCTTGATCGTCGGCCCCACCGATCCGCTGCCCGCGGCGGCGCCGGCACAGGCCCAGCTGCGCCTGGACCGCCTCTTCCCCCGCTTCGTCGAAGTCTTCGCCTGCGCCGGGCATCCGCTGGTGCTGTTCCTCGACGACCTGCAATGGGCCGATGCGGCCACGCTGCGGATGATCGAGCTGCTGATGGTCTCCTGCGACAAGAGCTGCATGCTGTTCATCGGCGCGTACCGCGATAATGAAGTGGGCCCCGCGCATCCGCTCAGCGCGCTGCGCGACAAGCTGCTCGCCCGTGACGTGCGCCAGTCGACGCTGTTACTGAGCGCGCTGACCGAGCCGCAGGTGGCGCAAATGGTCTCGGCCACCGTGCGCGTGGCGGCGCCTTACTGCGCGCCACTGACCAGCATTTGCTACCGCAAGACGGCCGGCAATCCCTTCTTCCTCAACCAGTTCCTCGCCGCGCTCAACGAGGCGGGCCACCTGCGCTACCGGCCCGCCGACGATTGCTGGGACTGGGACCTGCCTGCGATAGAACAGGCCGGATACGCCGACAACGTGGTCGAGGTGCTGCTGGAGAAAATCCGCCGCCTGCCCGGCGTGACGCAGCATCTGCTGCAACTGGCCGCCTCCAGCGGCAACCGCTTCACGCTCGACACGCTCACCCTGGCAGTGGACCGCGCTCCCCGGCAAACGCAGCAAGACCTGTGGCCGGCGCTCAGGGCAGGCTTGATCCAGCCGCTCGACGAACGCTATAAATACGTCAATGGCGACACCGCCGCGGGCAACAGCGGCGTCAGTTACCGCTTCCTGCACGACCGGGTGCAGCAGGCAGCCTACCTGGTCGCCGATGCCGGCGCGCGCGCGGCCAACCATCTTCTCATCGGCCGCCTGCTCCTGCGGCATACGCCGCCGGAGCGCCAGGACGAGACGCTGTTCGACATCGTCGAGCAGCTCAACGCCGGCCGCGCGCTGATCGACGAAGCGGGCGAGCGCGTGCATCTGGCGACGCTCAATCTCCAGGCCGGCGTCAAGGCGCGGCGCTCCGCCGCGTTCCAGTCGACCCTGGAGCACATGCGCATCGGTCTCAACCTGCTGCCGGCGGACGCATGGAACACCCACGCCGGCCTCTGGCTCGAGCTGCAGCTCGGCGCCGCCGAAGCGGCCTACCTGTGTGGCCAGTTCGATGCCGCCGAGGCGATCTATCCACTGGTGCGCTCCCATACCTTGAGCCCCTTGCAGCAGGTACGCTGCATTGCCATCCAGGCGCACCAGTATCAGTTGCAGGGCCGCCTGCTCGACGCCATCGCCGTGCAGCGCGACGGCCTGGCACAGCTGGACATCGACATTCCGCACGATGTGGCGCACATGAAGGCGCGCTTCTCCGACATTCTCGCCGACATCGGGCGGCAGCCCGGCGCGCATGCGCCCGAGACCTTGCTGGCGGCCGCCGACATGTGCGAGCCGGGCGCGGTGGCCGCGATGCAGATGATGCAGGGCCTGTGGATGGCCAGCTACTACGCCGGCCAGCAGGATCTCAGCGCGCTGATGGTGGTGTCGATGACGCGCCTGTCCATGCAGCGGGGGAACAGCGATTTCAGCGCTGTCGCGTATGTCGGCTACGCGATGATGCTGGCGCTGTACAGCGGCGACATCGCGCGCGGCTACCACTTCGGCGCGATGGCGATGGCGCTGGCCAGGCGCCGCGCCAACCTGCAGACGCGCACGCTCACGGGGCTGATGTTCGGCGCGCTCAGCAACCACTGGACGCAGCCGCTGCGCAGTTCCGACGCCCTGTACGAGGAAGCGTTTGGCTGGGCGCTGGAAATCGCCGATTTCGTGCAGGTCGGCGTGGTGGCCGCCGTGCGCGCCACCGACCGGATCATCCTCGGTGACTACCTGCCGCACCTGATGCACGACATCGAGCACGACCTGGCGCTGATGCGCGCCAACGGCCAGCAGGCGATGGCCGATTGCTGCGTCGCCGCCGCGGTCCAGCCGATCAAGTGCCTGACGGGCCTCCTGCCGCGCCATGACAGCTACGACGATGCGGTGTTCAGCGAGGCAGGCTTCCTCGCACGGTATGGCGACTCGCACCTGTACCGCGCCTACTTCTTGCAAGGGAAGATCCGCAACGCCTACCTGTTCGACAACGCCGATGCCGAACAGCTGGCCGGCCAGCTCGGCATCGTCACGCAGATCATGCGCGGCCAGGCCAAGGTGGCCGAGTGCAGCTTCTATGCCGCGCTGATCCTGATCCGCGCCTTGCGGCGCGCTCCCGCGCGCGCCGATGCGGGCGATCTGCGGGCCGTGATCGGCACGCTGCAAGCGAGTCTCGCCGAGTGGGCCAGGCAAGGCTCGGACAACAGCGCGGCCAAGCACCTGCTGGTGATGGCCGAGATGGCACGCTACCGGGACGATCTGCAGCTGGCCACGCGCCTTTACCAGCAGGCGATCGACGCGGCTGGCTTGGCAGGTTACGTCAACATGCAAGCGCTGGGCAATGAACTGTGCGGCGAATGCTGGTGCGACCAGGGGCAGCCGCGCGTGGCCGCCGTCTTCATCGGGGACGCCATCGCGCATTACGGCCAGTGGGGCGCGGAGGGCAAGGTGGCGCAGCTGCGGGAGCGCCATGCCGCGCTGCTGTCAAGGATGGATGGCCGCGGCACGCAGCGGCATTCCGTCTCCCACACGCACGGCAGCTCCGCGCTCGATCTGGTGTCGCTGCTGAAGGCGGCACAAATCCTGTCGAACGAAGTGGGCCTGCGCAATGTGCTGACACGCCTCATTGCCATCGTGTGCGAAAACGCCGGCGGGCAGGTAGCGCGCCTGCTGCTGCTGTCCGAAGGCAGCTACCAGCTGGAGGCCAATATCGATGGCGATGGCGTCACCGTCCTGCAGGCGCGCCCGCTCGACCTGAACGCCGCCAGCGACCCGCAATTCCCGCTGTCGCTGCTGCGCTACGTCATCCGCACTGGCGCGGAGGTGATCGAAGACTGCATCACGCGAGGTTCTCGCTTTGCCGCCGACCCGTACGTGCAGCTGCACCTGCCGCGCGCCGTCATGTGCCTGCCGATCCGGCACGGCGGCCGGATCGACGGCATCCTGTACTTCGAGAACCGGCTGGCCGACGCCTCGTTTACGGAAGAACGCGTCGCATTCCTGCGCATGCTCGGCGCGCAGGCGATGATCTCGATCTCCAGCGCCCGGCTGCATGACAGCCTGGAACGGCGCGTTGCCGAGCGCACCGGGCAACTGGAAGAGGCCAACCGCAAGCTGGCGACCCTGTCCATCACCGACGGCCTGACGGGCCTGTCGAACCGGCGCCATTTCGACGACGTGCTGCGCACCGAATGCGCGCGTGCCACGCGCGTCGGCCAGCCGCTTGCCGTCGTCATGCTCGATGTCGACTACTTCAAGCTCTTTAACGACCGCCACGGCCACCAGGCCGGTGACGCATGCCTGATCCGGGTCGCGCAGGCGCTGGCGGCCGGCATGCGGCGCGCAGGCGACCTGACGGCGCGCTACGGCGGCGAAGAGTTTTCGATCGTGTTGCCGAACACGGGCGCGGACGAAGCGCGCCAGATCGGCGAAGCGCTGCGGCGCGCCATCGAAGACCTGGACATCGTCCACGCGAGTACGGAAGCGCAGCAGGTGACGATCAGCGTCGGCATCGCGGTCCAGTCGGCGCCGGGCGCCGCCGATCCTGACGCCCTGTTGCGGCTGGCCGATGCCGCGCTGTACCAGGCCAAGGATGCGGGGCGCAATTGCGTGGTGCTGAGGATTCTGCCGCCTGGCTGACCCGCATGCGGCACCCGCCCTTTTTTCACGGCGCTGGCGGCGCTTCACTCGCTGCCATGGGTGTGCTCGCGCGCCTGCTCCCGCGCCTTTTCCTGCGATGCCAAGCCGTTGAAGAACAGATTGAGCAGCACGGCGACGATGGCGGCCAGCAATATGCCGCTGTGCAGCAGCGGTGACAGGGCCTTCGGCATGTGCTGCGCGTACTGTTCCGCCACCAGCGGCAGCATGCCGAAGCCGATAGACAGGGCCACGATGAACAGGTTGTTGCGGTTGCTCTTGTAATCGACGCCGGCCAGGATGCGGATGCCGGTGGCGGCGACCATGCCGAACATCACCAGCCCTGCCCCGCCCAGCACGAACGCCGGCACGGCTTCGGCCGTCTGCGCGATCTTCGGAATCACGCCCATGACGAGCAGGATAAGGCCGGCCGCTACGCAGACCCAGCGGCTGCGCACGCCCGTCACGCCCACCAGGCCCACGTTTTGCGAAAACGAGGTGTAGGGAAAGGTATTGAAGATGCCGCCGATCAGGGTGCCCAGGCCATCGACGCGCAAGCCGCGGCTGATATCGTCCTGCGTGATGCGCTTGTCCGTCATCTCTCCCAGCGCCAGAAACATGCCCAAGGACTCAATCATGACGACGATCATCACCAGGCTCATGGTGACGATGGCGACCACGTCGAAGGTCGGCATGCCGAACTGGAACGGCGTGACGATGGCAAAGGTCTTGGCGCCGGCCACCTTGGCGAAATCGGCCTTGCCCAGCGCAAACGACAGGGCCGTGCCGGCGATGATGCCGATCAATACCGCGATATTCGACAGGAAACCCCGGCCATACTTGGCCACCAGCAAGATGACGGCCAGCACGAAGAACGCGATGCCCATGTTATCCAGCGCCCCATAGCCGGGATTGGCGATCAGGGGCACGGGACCGGCTGGCGCGGGCAAGCCGGCCGCCGTGGCGGCAGCGGCCATCTCGAGGAAGGCGGGATCGGCGATTTGCGCCATGGCGGGCGGCCCGCCCATGGCCCAGTTCACGCCCACACGCATCAGCGACACGCCGATCACGGCGATGATGCTGCCGGTGACCACGGGTGGAAACAGGGCCAGCAGGCGGCTGATGAAGGGAGCGATCAACATGGAAACGACGCCGGCGCCGATCACGGCGCCAAAGATGCCCGTGATGCCCAGGGCGGGATTGTTCGCCATGGCCAGCATGGGACTGACGGCGGCAAAGGTCACGCCCATCATGACGGGCAGGCGGATACCGAAGTACTTGCCTATTCCCAGGGACTGGATCAGGGTGACGAGGCCGCAGCAGAACAGGTCGGCACTAATCAATGCCGCCACCTGCTCGGGCGGCAGCTTGAGGGCGCGGCCGACGATCAGCGGCACGGCGATGGCGCCCGCATACATGACGAGCACGTGCTGCAAGCCCAGCGTAAACAGTTTGCCGGTCGGCAGGATTTCATCGACGGGCGATGGCGCGGCAGGCACCGTGCCGGGCACGCTGCGATGGATGGATTTCAGACGGGGAGTGGCCATTTACGCTCCATTTCCTGGGTTACCGCGGCCCGGATGGACGCAGGTGAAAGGGAAAAGCAAGAGAGAAACGGGACGACAGGAAGACACTGGCGGCGGATGAGGCATACGAAGCTCCTTGGATGGGACGACCAAGGTATGCCATGCACGCATCGTGCCAGCACCGATTGTATACATGAATCGTGCCGAAAATCGCCAGAGATCAGGCAATTTAACGACAGATGCACCGTTTTCTCGCATGCCGCCCCGCACCTGCACCAGAAGGCGGCACAAGGTGGCGGGGCTGGTAGGTCGCTGATGGCGGATGGCGGATGGCTGGAGTTGGAGTTGGAGTTGGAGTTGGAGTTGGAGTTGGAGTTGGAGTTGGCGTTGAGAACTGGAGTCTGAAACTGGAACCTGGCGACTGGTGCTGAGAGCCTATCCCAGTAGATGCATACATCCCCTGCTGGCGCCTCTCGGAAGCGAAGACTGCATTGATCGTCGTCGCGTGGCTCGCCACGCGCCCCCCTCACGTATTGTCCGCGCTCCTGATGCGCTGCCGGAAGAAGACGCTCCCTACCGGGATAGGCGCTTAGCCACCAGAGCAGGTATCAAGCAGCGTTTCCAGCTGGCGCACATGGGCGGCACGCAATTGCTCGCGCGCCAGCAAGGCTTGCACTTGCTCGAAGATGCCGTGGGATGGCACCGCCGGCAAGGCAGGAGCGGCGGGGCGCGTGGCAATGCATGGCACGCTCACCGGCCAAGTCTCCACCTTTGATGCCGGCGCCAATGCCGCACAGCCGGTCAATAAACTCACCAGCAACAGCACGGCGGCGCGCCTGGCACACCGCCGCCCTGCCGTCCTCCTGGCCCGCCACCCTGCACTCGCACGCGGCGGCCTCATGGCATTTCGCCGGCGATCAGCGCCTCGGCGGCACGACAGGCGTCACCTTCGGGCTGCAGCGCCAGGATGCGCGCCGCTGCCGCTTGCGCATCTGCCTGCCCGGCCTGCGCCGTGGCCAGCGCCTGCCGCACCCGTGCCGACCGGCGTGCGCCCTCTTCCCGTATCGCATTCAGCGCCTGGGTCTGGCGCCCCAACAGGCCCTGCACCTCCTGCACTTGCGCCGCGCACGCGGCACGGCCAGCTTCGCGGCCCCAGCGCTGGGCGCAAAACACGGCTGCCCCCAACAACAGCAGCATGGCCATAATGCTCAACGACGGCTTCATGCCAGCACCTTGCGCGCTGCTGCATACAAGGCCAGGCGTTCGGCCAGGCCGTTCACGCCGCCGTTGATGCGGCGCGTCACCCTTTCCTGGTCGCCCGCGTCGGCCAGGCGGTTCAAGCCGCGCGATTGCCAGAACCAGCCCGCCGAGCGACACGCGAACATCGTTTGCTCCAGCAACTGCGGCGCCGCCAGCAAGTCCAGGCCCAGCGACACGCCGCACGCCGCATAATTGGCGCGCCCCGTCACCTGCAGCAAGCCGCGCCCCTTGAAGCGCACGCCGTCGCCGGCAATCACATTGCCCAGATCCGCCCTCCCCTCATAAGCCGCGCCGCTGGCCAGCTCGCGCACATAGCGCAGCTGGCCCGATTCGTGACCCACCTGTGCCAGGAACGCTGCCTGGCGCAGCGGCGTATCAATACCGAATTCTGCCATCGCCGCATTCAAGGGCGCCAGGAACAGCATAGCGCGGCGGCCGGCCAACGGCATGATCTGCATCAATTGGGCGCCTGTCACAGCATGCCCCGCACATCCTTGACGGTGGCGGCCGCATCGGCCGCCAGTTCGCCGATATCCTTGCCGCGCCGCTTGTCGAACCAGCGCACGCAGGCGCCCAGCACCCACCAGGCGGGCAAGCCGGCCGCCACCATCAGCGGCGCGGCGATGAACAAAAACCCCGTGGCCGGATCGCCGCCATACAGGCCCGCCACGGTCTTCGCGCTGTCGAACAGGCTGGGCCACCACGACAGCACGGCGGCCACGAGCACGGGACCGAGAAAGGTGGAAATGATGATGCTGGAACAAAAACGAATGAATGCCTCCTTGGTGGACTGGGGCCACATGAACATGAAGCCCAGCGACGTAGCGGCGGCGCCGGCCAGCACGGGCACGCCAAACAGTTTGATCAATGCGCCGCCGGCGGCGGTGGTTTCGAGGGCCATGATTGCCTTTCAGGTGGTGGAAATGAAAAAACCCGCCGAAGCGGGTTGGGATGTTACAAGCGCAATCTTTATGCCACTTTCACGATGACACGGGCGCGTCCATCATCTTCGATGGCGATGACCTTGCCGATGGCACGCATGTATTGCTGGAGCGTCATATCTTCCTCATTGATGGCAATGCCCGCAATGCCCTCGCCTTGCTGTACCGGCAAGATGAACTGTCCGGAAGTGGCTCCCAGGACGTTGCATGGCACCTGACCGGCGAAAGCGATGCGGTCGACCGTCTGGCGCAGCGCTTCGAGTGCTGCATCGAAGGCAAGCCCGGGAGCCTGCCGAACAGCCCACTCTTCATCCGTATCGCCTGCCAGCGGCACCTCGCGGTATACGGCAGCCTTGGCGGGAATCGCTGGCGTGAGCAGGGTCAGGCCATCGTAGACGGCTTCGACGGCCGGTTGCGCCTCGCTGACCAGCTGCGATTCGACGCTATCGGGTACACGCGTCACGGATGGCGGACGGGGACCGAGCCGCTGCGACCATTTGTCGCCACCCACCATGCAGGGATCGGTGGATTTCACGGCAAACGAGATGGCATCAGCCCAGCGATCGGTAAGCTTGCCATCTGCGCCGATGCCAATCACCTGTCCTGCGACGACGATGCCGCATGCAGGAGACTTCAACATGTATTCGGCATAGTCGGCGCCACTGGCATTGATCGTGCCGGCGGCATTGATGCTGCGGCCGGTGGTCTGGAGGCCCACATACAGCACGGCGGTGCTCCCTGCCCATGATGCGGTACCGGCGCCAGCCAGTACCGCCAGGGTGGCCGTCGCCGGTTCGCCAGTGCGGCCCACGTACAGTATCTCCCCCGCCGGTATCGTATCCTTGTAAATCGTATGGAGATCACGCGCCGCCGCGCCCGTGGAAGCGGGGCCGCACCGCATATTGCCCGGCCACGCCACCTGGCCCGTGCCGGTAACGCCCAGCAAGGGTGCGGAGAGATTCCCGCTGCTTTCGTCATAAGCCCGCAGATTCATCTTGTAGCCTTGATAGTAAAGACTACCGGTTCCTGCGGAAGTTGACCAAAGGAAGCGACCGGGAAATGCAGCGCCGGCTATGCCGCCGACACCCAACGCGCCCACTTCGTAATATGTGTTGGGCAACAATGGATTGCCGCCGTTTGGCACCAGCAGGCTACTTTGCTGTCCGCCGCGTAGACCTACATGAATGGTTTTAGGGCCATTCAACGTCGAATTAGTCTGTAATTCGACGGCTCCCGGCCTTACTGTCATGGCTGGTGCGCCGCCAACGCTCAGCGCATATACTGCGATGGCATCCCACGAATCCTTGGGCAGCTCGGTACCAAGGAATTCCAGTTTTTGCTGAAACCACATATTTGAATCGATATAGCAGGACAGCGTGGAAAACTGCACCGCGCCCACATAAATGACGCCATCGCTGCCTATCTTTACTCCCTGGATATCGGCATGCTTGCCATCGCCGGTGCTATACCAGGAGCCGCGAATCTTGCCGTCATTATCACAGCGCAACAAAATCACCGTTTCGATGCCATTGGAAGAACCTTCGTAGGATGAATACGAGGTCGCGCCGGAAATCCGGATAGTGGCTTCGCCGCTCAAGGCGGCCACATTGAATTTGGCAATACGCCACCAGCCATTGCTTAGACCAACATTCTGTTGCTGACCAGGACCACGCACCGCCATGGTAATGAAGCTCGGCGTCGTGATCGGTCCCGACATGGTGCCGCCAGTTAAAGGCAGCGCGTTGTACGGTCCCGCCGCAAACGCCCGATCCATCTCATTCAATTTCTCGTTGACGTTGGGCATGCCGTCATAAAATTTGTCAGCCATTTAAATTCCTTCAATTTGTAGTGGTGCAGAATAAGTGTCAAAGTACGGCGTAGTTACCGCATCGCTATTGCTGGCTTTGCCATACAGCATGTAGTCCTGCTCCAGCAGCGGATCCGGGTTTTCCGGAAACAAACTGAACAGCATCGCCTTGCCCTTGCCGTTCTCGCGCAGGATGCGCATGAAGCGCGCGCGGTCCATCGAAGTCAGATGCGTCAGATTGATGCTCAGCTTGTCGCTGCTCGTGCCCAGCACGGTTTTCAGGTTGCCCGCACCCGTGCGGTAATTTTCACTGCTATCCTGCGTCTGCAACTGGGCGCCATACTCGGCGTTGTATTGCGGTGACCAGTAATTGCCCACCACCAGCCGCGAAATTTCCAGGTAGCCTTCCGGGCTTTGTGGCGCAGACACGTCGATCACTATCCGGCGCACGCGCACAGGGGCAAACCATGTCACGCCGTCGGAGCCGCCGCCGCACGGCCAGGTGTTTACACCGCCCCACTGATAGGCGTTCCAGCCGAGCGGCAGAACGCCCCAGGGATAGGAGCCATGCACGGCAGCCGGGCACGGGAAGATGCTGCCTGTGTCGAATACCGGCACGGCGTCGCCTGGCTGGGCATAGCCGCGCACGCGCATGCGCGCGCTGCTGGTCATGTTGGTGGAGATCAGCGCTACGCAGGCGATGGACTCCTGCGTCGGCCAGGTGGCGGTGATGGTCTGTGCAGTGCCGCTGGCGCGCAGCACGGCATTCTTGCTGTCGCGCTGCAGGTTGGCCGGACCCAGTTCGCCGGTTTGGCTCGATGCAGTCAGCACCGCGCGGTCAGCGGCGTTGTCGTAGATGATGCGAAGATTGCTCATGGCAGCAATGCCCCTTCCAGAATGAGGTAAGTGATTGGTGAAATAAACCCAGTGGCAACGCCGATAGGCTCGGTGTCGGCAAATTCCCAGCGCCGCTTCGACAGCATCGCCTCGACTATCTCGGTACTGGTGAAGGAAATAAAAAAACCCGCCGAAGCGGGTTTGAGAGGGATTACTGCCTGGTCACACGGCCTTGACCATCACATAAGCCCGGCCGTCCGGCTCGATCGAGATCACGCGGCCGACTGCATGCAGGTACTGCTTCATGCTGAGATCGTCCTCGTGCACGGCGATGCCCTTGATGCCGGCGCCGTCCTGCACCGGCACGATGTAGTCGCCCGGCAGCGTGCCCAACACGTTCACCGGCACGCGGCCGGCGATGGCGATGCGGTCGACCTTCTGACGCTCGACTTCCAGCGCCGCGTCGAAGGTGGCCATGGCCTCGGCGTCCTGCTGCACGGCGATGTTGTAGGCGGCCAGTGCGGCGGTGTAGGTGGCCTGCTTTTGGGCCCACTCGTCGTCGGTGTCGCCTGGTTCGGTTACCACGTCCTCATATTCCGGTGGGTTGGTGCCGGGCACGGGCTGCTGCGTGATCACGTCTTCGCGGCGCAGCGGTTGGCTTGGTGCTGGCCCTGCCTGGGGCGATGGGCGCGACCCTACGTCGTTGGCCCAGGAATCACCACCGACGAACGAGGGCGCTGTCGATTTGATCGAGAACATGACGGCATCGGACCATTGGTCGGTGACTTTATTGTCGGCGGTGATGCCGACTATTTGACCAGGGGCGATGATGCCACAAATTGAGCTTTTGAAAATGTATTCGGCATAGTCATTGCCCATTGTATTGACAGTGCCCTTGTTATTACTACTACGCCCAGTAATAGTATTAGCCATTACGATCATCGCCGCACCAGATGTATTGCCCCAATCACCGGAACACTTTCTAAACCCAACCGAAGTATTGATAGTAAAAATATCAGAATTTTGAACACCACCAAGATCAATGACATGTGTACCGCCAGTATCAGCCGATCCTGCCTTAAGTAATGGAATGTATACTGCACCTGTCCCAAGTACCGATATTAGATCATTACTCCAGTAATTTGACTCCGTGTCATATGCCTTTAGAGCCATCCTGTAACTGGTTTTGTACAGGTTGTTTGGTGTTCCATTGTTATTACCAGCGGATGTAAACCAGCTGAAACAGCCAGGGTAAGTAGTTCCTGCTACTCCACCAACTCCAATTCGTAAGCTATCGCGAGCCTGTGCGGCCGCCATACCAACGCCACCCGGAGATAAGAACGATGTAGTAATCGACCCGTCACCTACCGCAATCTGCTCACTAACTTGCAGCCCCTTGCCGTTAGTTGCGCCCTTCCACCGTGGTGCAATGTAAACCGGGTTTCCTGGCTGTGTTGCTGAATCGAATACTATTGTTCCAATTGGCGTCGAGTTAGTCTCAACAGGTACTGCATACGTTGTTGTATTTATCCCAGTCAAATCGAATGAAATAGTTGAAAATACACCACCATCAAAAAAGGCATAAACATCATGTTTTCCATCGGCGCGTCGCACAACCATAATCCGAGATTGCCAAATTACCGGACCTTCAATATGCCAGTCCACGTAGAAACCGCCTCGCACGCCCATAAATATGGTAAATGGGGTTGAGGTAGACGCCACCCAGAGATTATTGAATACGCCGCGAATAAGAAGATTCGCATATGCCCCTTCACCTTCTTCGTTAATTGTGGCGATAAGGAGCCAGCGAGTGGTCGCAGTTCCTTGCGATAAAAAGTTAAAGCCATACTTGGCAGTCGTTCCAGCACCGATAGGTGCGCCTGATCTGATAGGAATCGCAGGATCAAGCCATGCCGGATTCATATAGCCATTCGGCCCAGCGAGAGGCGACATGCCCACCTTTGGCGCATACGACGCCACCACGGCGCCCCGTCCAGCCAGTTCATTCAAGCGCTGGATCGTGTCTTTCTGGCCATAGTAAAAAAAATCGCTCATTACAACTCCTCAATTTCAATGTTGGTGGCATATGCCTGGAAAGATGGCGCGGTGATGGCGGCCAGGTTGGCCAGTCGCCCATACACCTGGTGCGCCTGCTCCAGCTCGACATCGTCGCTATCCGGATACAGGCTGACAAAAAGCGGGCGCGACAGGCCGTTGCCGCGCACGATGCGCCACAACTCGGCGCGGTCCAGCGGCGTCATGTGATCAAGCGCCAGCGACAGCTTGCGGTACATCACGCCCCGCTCCACCTTCTGTTCGCCTGCGCCGTTGCGGTACTGGCTGCTGGTATCGATTGGCGTGATACCGGCGCCATACGACGCGTTCTGCTCGGGGCTCCAGTAAGGGCCAGCTACCAGGCGCGCGGCCTCGATGTAGCCAGCAGGATTGTCGGGGTCGGCCAGGTCGATTACCAGCTTCCTGATGCTGCGCATCTGGAACCAGCAGCGGGCGTACGTACCGCCGCCGTAACTGTAGGCATTCAAGCCCAGCGGCAATGCGCCCCAGTCCCACATGCCCAGCCGCGCATACTCGCACGCTGGCATGAGGCCACTATCGATGGCAGGCGCAACATCGCCGGGCTCGATATAGCCGCGTGCGCGGATGGTCGCCCCTGGAGTCAGGTTGCAAAACGGCAGGGCCACGCCGCCGACAATTTCCGGTGACGGCCACGTTGCCGTGATAGTCAGCGCAGCGCCGGTTGAGCGCACTACCAGAGACTTTCCCTCGCGCTGCAAATTGGCCGGCCCCAAGGTGCCGGCCTGGCTCGATGCCGTCAACACTGCACGGTCGGCGGCGTTGTCATAGATAATGCGCAAGTTGCTCATGCATCCCCCTGCGCTGGCCAAACGATGGCGTCAAGCGCGTCAAACGAGGTGGCGGCGGCGATCTGCCCCCGCAAGTGAAGGGCGATAGCGAATGCCTCGGCAACGTGTGCCCCCAGCGCGGCGCCGACGCCAATCATGCCGGCAGCATCGAGCGTCAAATGGGTGTTATCCGACAGGGTCCAGTCGATGCTGTATGGCTGGCCGGCAGCCTGCGCCATCAAAGCCAGTTGCGTGGCCCCCACGATACGGTCCTTGTCCGCTTGGTACAAGACGCCATCGCACATGAAATCTGCGGTTTCAGCCAAGCTGCGTGCCGCCTTGATGCGCTCCCAAGTGCGCACTTTGACGCCATCGAGCGTTCTTGCATCTATCCACATGTCTGCCACCGCATCGTATTCGTGATGCTCGCTGGGTTGGGGCGGTATCGTGTTTCCTGTGCGCTCGTTTGTGTGAGTGCCGTCACTGTTAACGATGATGGTTTCCATTAAAAGTTCCTTGCGATCACAGTCGCCTGACATTGTTTAAGATAAAGCTTCCTCATGTCCGCAGCTCTGAGCGATGCATTGGTAGCGGAAACGCCGAACTGGACCGTGCCACCGACTCCAATATTCAACGTAAGCCCGTAGCCAGTCGCAGCAGGAGCATCGCCTCCCTGCCGTTCCTCAACACCACTCATCCACATCCACTCCCCGTCATTGACGCGGTACCAGATGCTCAGCTGATCGTCGACCACCGCTGTACAAATGATCGAGAAAAACACCGGACCGGAGCGAATACGGCGCGCGGCAGGCCACCCTGGCGCGTTGTGCTTGAACAGTACTTCCGGCGTGCTAAATACAGCCGCGGAATTGAGCGACGAAGCCTCGATGTATACCCCGGATGCGGACGACTGTAGCGAAACAGATGGAAACTCCGGCTCGAAAAACGCAGTTGCTTTGTCTGTTGTGCCGACTGATACGCGCGCCGACGAGAGGTCGCCGGAAAAGGTTCCCTTCACCGACTTAAGTTCGCCTGAAAACTCGGCTTTTCCTTCATTGACGACCAGACCAGGCATTTCCACATACCCACTACTGGCGATCTGGACATAGCGACCGGTATGCAGGTTTCCAATCAAAAGCCCCTGCTCGCTTAGGTGAAAACCCATACCTCCATTGCTGGGCCAGGCGTAAGAATTGGTCGGATAGCCGGGCCCGCCGTGCAGCGTCGTGCCGTACAAATCGCCAGCAACCACACTCCCCAGGTTCGCCCTGATGGCGCCAAGCGTGTCGCCCACAATCGCCTTCGCCGCCACAGTCCCATCGACCAGCAAGCTGCCGTTCAACACCGTGCCCAACACCATCCAGGCGCCATCAACGTAGAACTTCGTCACCGCATGCGTCGCGTCATACAAGGTCACCACGTCGCGATTCATAGGTGCGCCATAGCCTGCACGCCCCAGTTCATACACGGCCGACGCATCCGACCAGATGGAATAGCCAGGTGCCGTCACCGTCACCGTGCCGCGCTGGCCGGGGGCGCCATCGGCGGCCAGGCGCGCAGCAGCGGCCCATTCGCCTGGGGCGATGTCATCGGTCGCCGCGCTTGAAACGGCCGTGGCGCCGGACATGAACAGATAGGCGCCGCCCGCCGACGGCACCTGGGTCGACCAGCCATTGTTCAGTCCCGCCAATTTGCCCGTGGCAAACGTAAACGTGCAGACGGCCGTGGGCAGCGGCGGCGCAATATTGGTCGCGCCACGCTGATAGATGGGCACGGAAATCACGTTCAAACCGTCGACGCCATCCTTGGCCAGTTGCACCGCCGCCGCCCACTCATTGGCGGCGATCTTGTCCGTCGTATTGCGCGAACTGGCGGCTGCCACGCGCACGTACAGCGGCGCCGTGCCGGCCGGGATATTCTTCGACCAGCCATTGGCCAGGTCGTTGCCGGCCGGCGTCGTGATGGCCGCCGTGGCAAAGGTAAAGATCACGTCGCCCGGCGTATCGGCTGGCGCAGCGGCAGCACGCTTGTAAGCGAAGGCCTGGCCCGTGTTCAATCCCGCCAGGCCCGTCTCGCCGGCGGCGCCGTCGAAGACCTTGCTGACCATGTAATTGGCGAGGTAATCGACGCCGAATTCACGGATACGTGCCTGCACCAGCGCCGTATCGGTAGTCATGTTGGCAAAATCGACCGTGGCCACGTTGCCGTT
The DNA here is from genome assembly GCF_030587335.1 of Janthinobacterium sp. SUN176. Lineage (NCBI taxonomy): Bacteria > Pseudomonadati > Pseudomonadota > Betaproteobacteria > Burkholderiales > Oxalobacteraceae > Janthinobacterium > Janthinobacterium sp. SUN176. Next base: position 2,246,405 of record NZ_JAPWIA010000001.1, read on the forward strand.
CACCTGCAAGGCTGTGCCGGCGGATACGGAAAACACGATATCGCCCACCACATTGACCGGCTTGGCGGTAATGGCGATCGAGCCGGGTGCTCCCTCGCCGGCGCTATTGACGCGAAAGACGGGCGTGCTGGCGGACATCAGGATCGCCTTGCCATCGGCAACGGTACTGAAACGCTCTGCCGTTGCCTGCAGCAGCCTGTCGCGCTCCCCCACTATGGCGCTCATACGAGCACCCCCACCGTCACTCTGCCCGTCAGCCAGAAGCGCGACAGCATCACCACCACGCCCGGTACGCCACCCTGCAAGCCAAAGCGTTCAGCGCGCAGTTGTACGGGCTGTCCCAGTTCCAGCATCATCATCTCGGGTTCTCCATCGAATTCATAAATGGTGCGCGGCACCTTGTTCAAGGCCAGGCGCCGCTGCGCTTCCGCGCGGGCGTCGGCCCGAGTCTTGAGGCACGTATCGATCTGCACCGGGTCGTCGCTCAGGCGATAGCGTGCGCGCACCGCCTCGTCAACCACCGTCTCCGTCAGCCATTCCGTGGCGTACAAATCCGCATGCGCGGGCGGAATGCTGGTCGTCAGGGCTGCCTGCAGCGTGTAGTTGCGGTCGAAGCCGATCTTCACGGCCGCCGTCACGAGCACACGCTGCGCGGGACGCAGTGAGCGCTCGCGCATCTGTTCCGGACCGATTTCCATCGGCACGCCGGCGGCCGGCAGCGCGATCTGCACCAGGCGCAGCTGCCCGGTGCGCGACATGATCGCCTGGGCGCCCACGCTGGCCGCCAGTTGCTGGATGGCCTGCGCCTGGTTCGTGCGGTCCGCAACATACAGTCCCACCGGCTGCGGGTGGGACGCGTCGAAGGCGGCCAGGTTGTCCAGGTCCAGGTCGGCCACGGTAAAACGGTCGGCCGCCTTGCCATAGGCGGTGGCGATGCGCTGCACCAGCGGGGCGATGCGCGGCGCGTAGCCGCCGCCCTTGTCACCCTGCACGCTAGCCGTGATCGTGGTGGAAAACGGATCCGTGGTCAGGTTGAAGCGGCCCGCCTGGTCATTCAAGGCCACGGCAATCGGCTTGCCGTTGGTGCGCACCTCGAACGTCGATTCGACCGCGCCGAGAAAACCGTACTCCAGGGTGGCCGGATTGGTCAGCAAGGGCGCCACGTTGTGGCACTCGCCAAACGGTATCGGCAGGATGCTGTCCTTGTTCGGCGTCGCCCCCCCCAGCTTGGCTTCGGAGATCGGCGTATTCAGGCGCTGCAGCTTATCGCGCAGTACCAGGTTGACCGACTCGCGCCCCGCACTGGCCACGTCGGCGATGATGCCGTCGAAGACCAGCTGGAAATCGGCGCGCGGCCACGATGCATCGCCGGCCCAGGCCTTGATCGGCCGGTTCATCCAGACATCATCCAGCCAGCCATCGAGAGTCCCGTCGGCGTTATCGAGTTCGATATCGCCGCCCGACAGCCCCGCCTCGCCGGACAGGCTGACCTGTTCCGTGAAGGCCAGGCCGCCCTTGGCCAGCGGCTGGTACGCAGTATTTGCCGGCACCTCAACCGGCCCGGTGACGTAGGGCCGGGAGGAGATATACCGCGTCACCTCGCTGCCGTCCACATTCACCTGCGCCTCGATCAGCACCATGCGGATGGCCGACGAGCTTTGCAGCCATTCCTGAAATTGCGCATCGGTCATGCGTATTCTCCTTTCACTGCATTGGCCCAGGCGGATGCCCGGGACGATTTATCCACGCCATCGACCACCGTCCTGGCGGCGTTGGCGTTCGATTCAAAGGTGGCCTGGATGGTGGCGCCCGTCTGCGCCCGCTGGTCGGCGCGCAAGCCTTCCAATTCGGCTCGCATGGCCTGGTTGTCTTCGCGCAGGCCGCGGATTTCGGCGACGAGAACATCGGAACCGACGTTCGCGGCCGACGAGTAGCGCACGGGGTCGAAGACGGCCGGCGCTTCCACCGCGGCTTCTCCGAAAGAGGCGGCGACAGACATGCCGGCAGCAGGCGCAAACCGCATGCCGCCCGTGATATCGGTCTGCCCGCCTGCCCGCAACGCCGCACCCAGCGCAGCGACCGCTTGCTCGATACCGACCGCCGTCTTGTTCAGGTTAATCAACTGCCCCACCTGCGTATCGAGTGCCGTCAGCTGCTTTTGCGCGTCATTCAACTGCGAGCCCGTGATCGCCGCCAGCGCAGCCAGTTCGGCCTGGACCCTGGCCGCATCGGCCGCATAGCTCGCGCTTGCAGCGTTCACGACCTGGCTCGCCGTCAAATACGCGGTGGCCGTACCTGTCAGCGCCGACTGTGCCGCAGCATCGCCCGTCTTCGCCTTCGCCAGCGTCTCTTCATACTGACGCTGCGCCTCGGCCATCTTCTGCATCGGCGTCAGCGTCGACAGGCTGCCCAACAACAGAGAATCCTTGAACGAGCGGATGCCGTCGCCAAACGATTTCAGGCGATCGATGGTGGACTTGAGGGCCGAAGACTCCGTTTCATAGGCACTGGCAATGTCCTGCCGCGCCTGCAACTGGTCATACAAGGCCAGGTTGGTGGCATCGACGGCAGTACGCTCCTTGGCACGCAATTGCGCCGAAGTCATCGTCATCTGGTCGAGCTTTTCCTGGATGCCCTTACGCTCGTCGGCAATGCCCTGCTCCGATTTGGTCAAGTCTTCCGTCGCCGCATGCGTCTTCGCAAACGCATCGGCCAATGCCATCAGGCCCGCATACTGGTCGGCCCCCGTCTTGGTGGCCAATGCGCCGGAATTGACCAGTTGCAGTACCGTATCCTTGAACTGCGCGCGCGTGGTCACGCTCGCATAGCCAAGGGCCGCCATCTGTTCCGTCACGTGTTTTTGCACGGGCGCCAGGCGCTCGGCTTCGGTCAGGTAGTTTTCGGCAAAGAATGCAGACCGATTGCCCAGTGCTTCAACGCCACCGGCAGCCTTGACCAACTGTTCACGTGCCGCCAGGGAGGCCACGCCAACGGCGCCGAATGCCTGCTGCGAGGTGCTGCCCAGGGTAGCCAGCACGCCATCAACGACAGCGTAGTGGCCTGCCAGGCGCTGCAGCGCAGCGCTCGCCGACTCGCCCTTCATGCTCAGTTGCGACAGCGATGGCACCAGTTCCTTTGCCATGGCATCACCGACGCCCGTAAAGAAATCGGCAATCGCTTTCTGGTTCGCCGCGTCGTCCTTGGTCATGACGATATTGAGCGACTGCGTGCGCGTGGCCAGGCTATCCGTGTTGACGCCCAAGGTGCTGGCGAAGGCGCCCGTCACCGCCTTCATCTGCGCATACGTATCGCCTAGCGATGCCGCCAGCTCGGCATCGACTTCAGAGCGGTCCGTACCTTTTTTATTCTTGCGGAAAAGGCCGCCCTTCTGGGTCCAGTTCGAATAACTCTCGCCCGTAAAGCCATCGGCACCGAGGCTGCCGGAAATGCCGGCGCTGCTGACCTTTTTCTCGCCCATGCCGAACAGGCGGTTCGCCGCGCCGCCCAGCAGGCCGCCCACCAGCGCACCCACGGCAGTACCTACCACTGGGAAAACGCTGCCAACGACAGCCCCGATCGCCGTGCCAGCATTAACGATGCCATTACGGCCATATTCCCCTGAAATCATCTTGCCGCCATACACGCCGCCCATGACGCCGGCGGCAACGCTTGCCGCCGCGCCCGCACCGGTGGCGAATGCACCATTGGCCCCGGCCGTGTATGGGGTACCTTGCAGCATGCTCATGCCACGCTGCACGCCATTGGCCACCGAAGTACCAATACCGGAAAGTCCGCTGGACAGCGAATCGTAGATGCCCTTCGCCGAACTCAGGAGCGACTGGATGCCGCCACCGTTGGCCAAACTGCCCTGCGCCTGCGCCGCGCCCGGATTCAGGAACGAGGCAAAGCCGGCTGCGATCGGCGACATGATCGGTTGCAGCACGAGGTTGTTGAACATGCTCTTCAACTTGTCCCTGAACATGGTCGCCAGGTTCTTGCCGCCTTCGAAGCCGTTCATGAAGGCGTCAGTCAGCGACTTTTCGATGTCCTTGGCGCTGGCGGCCCAGTCATCGGAAGCCTTCTTGGCCGCCGCGGCAGACGCCTCCTTGGCGGCCAATTCTTCCGTCGCCGTCATGCTGCGCTGCTTGGCATCGATCAAGGCATTCAAATACTCGATCTGCGCCGCATTTTCCTTGCCCACCGCCAGCGCGGCGCGCTGTTCCTTCAGCAGCGCCATTTCGTTTTGCGCGATGGCGGTCTTGCTCATGCCATACACCGCCACCAGCTTTTCGCCAGCCTCGGCTTCCTTGACGGCATCGGCGACGGCCTGCGTCCGTGTATCGGACAGCGCTTTCGCGTCTGCCAGCGCCTGCTCGGTCACAGCCTTGGCTTGCTTGCCCACCTCGATCTCATCGACGCGGGCCTGAAGCACCTTACGCGCAACCTCGAATCCCGCCTGCTCCGACGCAGTCAGTTTTTTCGTCTGACTCTCGCGGAGTTCCTTCAACTGAAAATCGAACTTTTGCGCCTCGTTCATCTCGGCATAACCGGCAGCTTCGCGCTTCAGGTCGCGGGCCTTGCCGTGCATCTCTTTCATCATGGATTCGAAAGGTGTGGGCGGAGCGGGAAGCGCCGGCATGCCTGTAGCGGACCCGTTCTTCGGTTTGCCGGGCGCTTCTTGCTGCTCAAGCTGCTTGAGCTTGCCGTGCACCATATCCAGTTCGCCCTGCAGCCTTGCCAGGGTGCTGTCCACCCCGGCCTTGTCCAGGGACTGGTATTTTCCCGTGCGATTGCGCACGGCATCCATTTCCGTCGAAATCTCCAGCATGCGTTCGCCAGCCGGGGTATTCAGTCCTTTCTCCGAAACGCCCAGCTTTGCCAGCTCATTGCGCTTTGCAAGCTGGACCATCTGCTTGTCGAGTTCAGCAACGATTTCCTTGGTGCTCTTACGCATGGGTTCTACGGCTTTCTCCGCGTTGTCCTTCGACGAACTCCCCCACATATTCCAGGCAGTAACACCTAACCCTACGACAGTCACCAGCAAACCGATATAACCGCCCATGAATGCCAAGGCGCCCTTCAGCACTCCTGCAGCCACCGATGCGGCGCGCGTTGCGGTCGTTTGCGCCACCAATGCAGCGGCATGGGCTTCGGCGGCAACTGTGGCACGAGCCTGGGCTGGGATCAGACCATTGGTGGTCAGCGCCAGCGCCACGTCGGCCTGGCTGGCGCGTATCGTCGCTTGTAATTCAGCAACACGTGCGGTCGCCAGTGCGGAGGTGGCGGCGGTCGCCGTCACGTCGGCATTCGCCGCCGCCAGGGTGGATGCCAGCAAGGCCCGGTTGGCCGTGACCTTGCTATACGTAGCCACGACGACGCCGGCAGCCCAGGAGCCAAATTTCGCGGTGGTCAGCGTTTCGAGCACGCCAACGACCAGGGTCAGGTTATTCGACAGAAATTCGAGGCCGCTCGTCATCAGGCGTACGGCGCCGGTCGACTCCGCCTGTCTCGCCGTGAACTCCATCACGTTATTGCTCAGGACTGTAAAGCTGCCACCGATGGTTTCGAACTGCACAGCTTCCTTGCGCAACTCGCCCAGCGCGTTCGGCAGTGCGACGGCCATCACGTCGGCAGTGATCAATCCTGCGCCGGCAAGCCCGGCGAGCGCTTCTTTCGACACGCCCAGGCCGGCGGCCATGGCCGCCATGACTTCGGGAGCAGCCTGGCTGATATCGTTAAATTGCTGGCTGCTCAGGGCGCCATCGGCGAAGGCGCTGGACAGCCCCTTGAAGGCGGTGGCGGAATCGGCCGCCGAGGCGCCGCTGATCTTGACGCCAAGATTGAGCGCCTCGGTGATGCCGGCCACTTCGGCCTGGCTGATACCCAGTTTCTTGGTCGCATCGTTCATTTGGGCATACAACCCTGCCGTGGCGGCAAGGTCCGTCTGCCCCGAGGCGGCAATGCGCTTGACATTGTCGTACGCCTCGCCATATTCCTGTGTGGTACTGGTCGACATGCGCAGTTGCGCTGTCAGTTTCGTATATTCATCAGACAGTTTGACGATCTGGCCGATATTGTTGGAAATACCCAGGTTGGAGAGTATCTCCGTGTATTTTTTCGTGACATCTTCGAGTTTGAAAGTCGACTTGGCAGCCCGCTCGCTGGCCTCGCGCATGCGTTCCAGGTCATCTGCCGCGATACGCACATTGAGCGTATCGATGCGTATCTGTAATGTTTCAATTTCAACGGTCATAATTTACCCATAAAAAAAGCCACCGCAAAGGTGACCATGCAATCGAGGCCACCTTCGCGACGGCTGTTGTGTTTTCCGTGTCACCTCTGCTGTAAAAATCAGGGCAAAACCAGGGCTAAAGCGAACTGTTTTGATGGGAGATATAGGCAGCGTCGAGCTGATCGACCAGCTCCTCTTCCCATGCCGTCAGACGGACACGATGCCGCAGTTGCCATGCCAGGATATCCAGGCTGCTCAAGGGATTGACCGCCATGCCGTTTTGCCGCTTGCGACTCATCTGCACGAAAAACTGCCACACATGCGCCAGTTCAAACGGCAGTTGCGCGCGAACGGGAGCCTGCGGCTCCCGGTAGAGTGGATGGCGCTTCGCGGCATCCAGGTGCTCGCCTTTCGCATTGCCATCGGCCGCCTTTGCCGAACGCTCGAACTGTTCGTCGGCAAAGAGCAGCAAGGCGGCGGCTAGACCGTCAAAAAATTGCCGTCCGCCTCGAGTGCAGCCAGCACTTTTTCCTGCCAGGACGGCATTTTTTCAAAAATCGCCTTCAGCAAAGCCGGGGAAGGCTGTACCGGGACGCCTTTGTCGACGAAACCAGGCATGCCCACCACCACCGCGATGGCGATCTTCATGTTGCGGTTTTCCGCCAGGTCATACAGTTCCGCCGCGCCTTCATCGGTCTTCGCATCGATCTGCTTGCTTTTTTGCACCGAGCGCTTGATCGCCACCACCGACGTTTCGCGAATCACGGCACGATACTGGTCAGAATTTTTGCTGACGATGTCAAAGCCCGCCTTGTGCGCGCCGTCTTCGTCAAACAACACCGACACCAGGTGAACCTGGTCCACAGCCTTGTTACCATCATTCAACAGGGAGATATCGAAACCAGCCGAGGCGATCATTTGTGCGTTGTTCATATGTATTTTTCTTTCTTGATTGGGGTAAAAGTAAAAGGGCCGCCATCACGGCGGCCCCGGTGCAGGCGCTAGCCGCTTACAGTGCGCTGTCCTGGATGCTCAAGGTGGTCGCTTCGTGCTGCGCGTCGGCGCCCTTGTAGCGCAGGACGTCGAAGGCGCAGGTGACGATCTTGTTCTTCTCGCCGTCGTCGATCTTGGCCGAGGTGATCTTGATGCGGCCCATGGCCAGCGCCAGCACGTCGGCCGTCGGCGCCGTGCCCGACGCCATGGCGTAGGCCAGCGGGATTTCCGTCTCGGACTTGAAGTAGTCGAGGTAGGTGGCATCCTGCAGCAGCACTGTGAACTGGCCCGAACCCATTACCTTGCCGCGCGAGGCGGCCGTGGCGTACTTCGAGCCGATCACCGGGTCGACCTTGACCTGGCCGTCCAGCGAGACGGACATGCCGGTGCAGATCTGCGACGGGATGCCGTTCACGGACAGCATCGCCGTGGCGCCCGAAAATTTACCGGTGCCCGGCGCGGCCAGCGGCGTGGGGAAGTACGGCACGGCCGTGGTCGGGCCTTCCGCCTTGCCCATCAGGGTGAAGTCCAGGCTGGTGATGCCGTTCGGCTGCACGGCGATATCCATCTTGCTCACCAGCTGGTCGACGAAGCTGCGGTGCACGCCGATCTTCGGATCCTGCACTTCGGCCGTGAACCAGTCGGTGGTATGGCCCGTCAACGGGGTGAAGCTGCGCTTGCCGACCGCCGCCACGCCGACCGAGTCGCCGGCCGCCTTGACGATCATCGCCGAGCCATCCATGAACTGGCCATTCAGGTTGGTGGCCGTCACCGACGTGACGAAGAAATTCTTCGCGTTGTTGGCAGCGGCCGGCGCCGTCATGCCGGTGATGCGCACCACGCTGCCGGCACGGAAACCTTCCGCCAGCCAGGAGCCGGCGCTGCGCGTCAGGCCGGTGGCGACGGCGGCGATGGTCGTTTGCGCGGCAGCCACGCCGCCTGCCGTGAAGTCGCGGCGCAGCAGCGCAGCCATCAGCGGCGCATACGTGCCGCACGCCGCTTCGGCCTTGATGGCGCCCGTGGTGCGGAAGTTGCCCAGGCGGGTATCGCCCTGCTGCTGGCTGGCGTCGATTTCGGCGCTTGCGTACTTGTCTGCTTCCGTGTCGAAAGTGGCCGTGACGCGGGGATAAATCTGGCCGCCGCCGGCGGCGGCCTTGCTGCCTTCGGCGCTTTGTTTGCTGATAACGATCAAGCTGTCGATGCCGTTTGCTGTCGATGCCATAAGTAATACCTTTCGTGGGATGAAAAAAAAGACCGCATCTGCGGTCTTGAGGGGGAACTGCCGATAACCAGGAAAATAAAAAGCCCGCACGCGGTGAGGCGGCGGGCTGGCGTCCGGATGGCGCGGGGCCATGCCGGACGGAAGGTGGGCGAAGGGGCCATGAAGGCCGTTCGCTGCGCTGATTTCCCCTATCGGTGTCGCGCCGAAAGCGCGTCTATTACGAGTGGAGAAGCATGTGGTGTACTGCGGGTGTTAGCTGTGTTGCCGTTGCTGCGTGATCGAGACTCTATTGTAGGGGCATTTTTTTCAGCGCCAGGCATATTGCAAAAAAAATTTCAGTGGCCGAGGCGGCGCATGGCGCGGGCGCCGTGCGACTGGAAGATGGCTTCCAGCTCGCTGACCATATCCTTGATGCGTTCGAGCTCGAAGCCGCCGGAGCAGCTGATGGCCGCTTCGCCGGCGCCGCGGCAAGCCTGGCAGACGAGCGGCGCGCCAGCCTGCATGGCAGCGACGACACCAGTGCCGTGGCAGACCTTGCATTTGCTGTCGAGCCAATGCGCGAGCGACGCTTCGGCCACGCGGCGATACAAGGTGTTGGCCGCCTGCGCATCCCAGGCCGTCTGCGCCTTGACCCAGCGCCGCGCGCGGCCCTTCTGCGTCACGGCCGCCGTCCAGGCGCGCAGCAATTGGGCCAGGTTGCCCGCATTGCCCTCGAACAGGCGGCTGACGGTGCCGTCCGCGTACTTGACGCGGCACAGCAAGGCGCCCATGTCGCCGGCCAGCGCGGCGGCCGCGATCACGTCCAGGTCGTGATGGACGGCATCGTCGCGCAGGTTCTGCGATGACAGCGATGCGATGAATTTTTCTGCAAACCCCATGATTTCTCCTCGTTGATTCTTGTTTCAGTTACCCGCCGGGCCAAACAGGGCCGCCACCAGCGGATCGCGGCGCGCCGCGCCACGCGCCCAGCTGGCCGTGCGGCGCACTTGCGGCGGCAATTCGGCCCAGCCATCGACGTCGTCGTCCTGCTCCCCCAGCGCGTACAGGGCAGGCCGCTGGCGCCCCGGTTCCGTGCAATGGCGCTGCGCCAAGTGGATCTGTCCCAGGCCGCACATGTGGCGCAGATAGCGGCTCATGGTGCCCGCATCGAGTCCCAGCAAGGCGGACAACTGCGCCGCGCTGGCCTGGCCCTGCTCGCGGATGTACTGCGCGATGCGGGCGATATGCAGCTGCGACTTCTTGCTGCGCCCCTGTAACTGGCGCCCCTGCCGTGGCGCCGTCCTGCTTTCCACCAATTGACTGCTGTTCAACATCTGCCTGACCTCCCGTGGTGCTGCCCGCCGGCAAACGCTGTAGTGCGTTTGCGACAGGCAACGAGTGGACTTTATCAATCGCTAATGTTAAAGTCAAGCATTTGGTAATTTATCAAACGGTAAATTTCAGGTTTAATGTGGAGATGAATATGTATCAATACAGACGCGACCGCCTGCTGGCCCTGATCCGCGAGCACTACGACAACACGCGCAAGAAAATTTCCGACGTCAGCGGCTGGAGCGAGGCGCGCATCTCGCAAATCCTCTCGCCCACCTACCGCGAGGGGCGCGCTTTCAGCGAAAAGATCGCGCGCAAGCTGGAAGCGGATCTGCAACTGGATGGCATGTATTTCGACCAGGGCGCGGCGCCCGAGCAGGCGGCGCTGACGGCACGCGCGCTGGCCGGCGTGCAGCCGGTGGTCGTGGAAGATGGCGAAGATGAACGCTTTTACCCGATTCGCAAGGTGAAACTGCGCCTGTCGGCCGGCATCACGGGCTTTGCCATCGAACCGGAAACGCACGACGGCAGCACTATCAGCGTGCCGCGCAGCTGGGTCGAGCGCAATGGCTACCACCCGGAAAAACTGGTGGCGATCAAGGTCAAGGGCGAGAGCATGGAGCCGGCCCTGTACGAGGACGACGTGGTGATCATCAATACGGCAGACAACCGGCCGGCCGATGGCATTGTGTTTGCCATCAATTACGAGGGCGAACCGGTGGTCAAGCGCATGGCGCGCGATATCGGCGAATGGTGGCTGACGTCGGACAACCCGGACCAGCGCAAATACCACCGCAAGCTGTGCCGCGGCAATGAATGCCTGATCGTGGGCAGGGTCGTGCGCAAGGAAAGCGACCGGATTTGAAAGCGAAGTTTATCGTTTGATAAACTTCGCTCGCAACATAGCGCTTACGCCAGCGCCGCCTGGATCTGCTGCAGCGATGCCGGATCGTCCATCGACGTCAGGTCGCCCGGGCTGCGGCCTTCGCAGATGGCCTGGATCGAGCGACGCAGCAGCTTGCCCGAGCGCGTTTTCGGCAGTTGCGGCACGAACAGCACGCGCGCCGGCCGCGCCACGGCGCCCAGCTGGCGGTCGACGACGGCCATCACTTCGCGCTCCAGCAGCGCTTTCGCCTCGACGCTGTCGAAGCCCCGCGGGTCCTTCAGGATCACGAAAGCCATCGCCACCTGGCCTTTGAGCTTGTCTTCCACGCCCACCACCGCCACTTCCGACACGTTCGGGTGACTGGTGATGCTTTCCTCGATTTCGCGCGTGCCGAGGCGGTGGCCGGCCACGTTGATCACGTCGTCGGTGCGGCCCAGGATAAAGTAATAGCCATCCGCGTCGCGCACGCCCCAGTCGAAGGTGGAATACACTTGCCGTTCGCTGAAGGTGGACCAGTAGGTGTCGACGAAGCGCGCATCGTCGCCGTAGACCGTCTGCATGCAGCCGGGCGGCAGCGGGCCTTCCAGTACCAGCACGCCCTTCTCGTTGGCGCCGCACTCCTCGCCCGTCGCCTCGTTGAGCAGCTTGACCTGGTAACCGTACATGGCCAGGCCGGGGCTGCCCAGGCGCGTCGGCGTGTCGGCCACGCCCTTGGCCACCGAGAGGATAGGCCAGCCCGTCTCCGTCTGCCAGTAATTGTCGATGATGTCGACCTTCAGTTCATCGGCGATCCATTGCGAGGTGGTTTCATCGAGCGGCTCGCCCGCCAGGTACAGCGCCTTCAGTGACGACAGGTCGTATTTGCGCATCAGTTCCACCGGGTGCTTGCGCAGCACGCGGATGGCCGTCGGCGCCGAGAACATGCGCGTGACCTTGTATTTTTCAACGATGCTCCACCAGATGCCCGCATCGGGACAGATGGGCAAGCCCTCGTACAGGATGGTGGCCATGCCGGCGATCAGCGGGCCATACACGATGTAGGAATGGCCCACCACCCAGCCGATATCCGAGGTGGCAAAGAAGGTTTCGCCGGGCTTGCCGCAAAATGTGTACTGCATCGACGACGCCAGCGCCACCGCATAGCCGCCCACGTCGCGCTGCACGCCCTTCGGCTTGCCCGTCGTGCCCGAGGTGTACAGTACATACGACGGTTCGTTCGATTCGAGCCAGGTGACGGGCACCTGCGCATCCAGGTGCTGCTCGCGCAGGGCAGCGTAATCAACGTCCCGGCCCGGCGTCAGTTCCATCGGCACCAGCTGGCGGTCGACCAGCAATACCCGCTGCGGCTTGTGTGCAGCGATGCGGATGGCTTCGTCGAGCAGCGGCTTGTAGGCAATCGCCTTGCCGTTGCGCGAACCGGCATCGGCGGAAAACACCAGTTTTGGCTGCGCATCGTCGATGCGGCTGGCCAGGCTGTTGGCCGCAAAGCCGCCGAACACCACGGAATGCACGGCGCCGATGCGCGCGCACGCGAGCATGGCGAACGCCGCCTCGGCGATCATCGGCATGTAGATCAGGACGCGGTCGCCCTTGACCACGCCCAGCGACAGCAGGATGGCGGCGCAGCGTTCCACTTCGCGCTGCAGTTCGCGAAAGCTGTAACTGCGCTCCGTATTCGTTTCAGTGGAAATGGCGATCAGGGCGGGTGCATCGCCCTGGCTTTCCACCCAGCGGTCGACGGCGTTGTGGCACAAATTGGTGGTACCGCCAACGAACCATTTGGCGAACGGCGGCCGCGAATAATCGAGCACTTGCGAAAACGGGGTATGCCAGGCTATCTTGTCCGCTTCCTCGCGCCAGAAAGCGTCAGGCGTGTCGATCGAGCGTTGATAAAATGCTGCGAAATTCATGTCTCCTCCGGTGTGCGTGCAATCTGTCTCAGGCTCGGGCGAACAGGCCCGGCCTTGATATGTGGACTATCTGCTTGCGTACTGCTGACTATTATTTATCTGTTGGTGCATCCTCCAAAGGTCTTGCGAACAGTTTTTTGGAGAAAAGGAACATGTCCGGCTGCGCTGCCACGCAGGCGCTGCGCTCGGCTGCGATCCTGTCGCGATTCGCCGCCAGCGTGGCACCGGTCAGGAGCATGCCGAACTGGCCGTCCACCGGCGCCCCATCCTTTTGCGTCATCACACGCTGCATGACGATGTCGCCCAGTGCCCTCTTGAAGTGTCCTGCTTCCCAGTACCAGCGCGTACTGGCATGGCGTTGTTGTTGGGCAGGAATCGGCTCGCAGTTGTAAGGGCCAAAGCCGCTGAAATCGGTCACGCTGATGCGGGCCGATGGATATTGTTTCTTGACGGAGGCCACTTCCAGCACGACCTGCTGTTTCCACTCCTCGAACAGGGGCCACAGGCCAGCCCCTTCGAACAGGGTAAGCATCTGTGCGTGATACGGATAGATCACCAGCTTGATATCGGCTTGCGTGGCCGACATCGCCACCAAAAAATCATGCATCGCCTGAAAATCGCCGTCAGCAAAATCGGCCTTCGACATTTTCACAAATCTGGCGGCACTTTTCTGCGCCCGATGCTTGAATACCTTGTAATACCCATCGCGGACCGCATGGGCGCCATAGTCGAGCGCGGGATTGAGGCCGCTCGGCGCGATAGTGAATGCCGCCCTGTCATGTTGGATGAACGGAGTCTTCACGGCGTCTTTCACCGAAGCCAGAGAAAACAAGGCATCGAAACGCCAGAATCCCGGAACATGGCCTGATGACGCCTCTGTGCGCACCGGAGGTGCGACAGCCGGCTTCAGAAAATCAATGAACTCAATTCCCACGATCACCGTCCCCGGCTTGATACCGGCCTGGGTCAGTTGGGCGAACTGGCTGATGGCCATGGCCATCGCAGTGCCTGGTATCCCCATGTTATAGCCATCACCCTGCATTGCGCCAAATGCGGCGGCACGCGGATCGAAACCCATCTCGGCGCGCGAGTTACCCAGGATGATGAAGCTTGGCTGCAGACGCAGCGCGTGTGCGTGCTTGATCTGGCTCTGGTAGCGGCTCAGGCCAGGCTTGACGGCGTTAAAGTTTTCGCGCCTGACCGCGCCATACAGATTATAGGGGTCGACAATGTACACGAAGGCGCAGACCAGGCATGCGCAGGAAAGCAGCACCAGCATCAAGGTGGACAGATAGCGCCTATAGGATGGTCTTGTCATTTTCCTTCTCCACTAGAACTGAAAATACAAGAATTCGGCGGGCCGGTTCAGGGCCAGGATGCTCGCCAGTGCCAGCAGCGCGATGGCGGCAGCCCACGCCGGTGAAGCGCGCCAGGTCAGCAGCCTCGTCATGCCAGGGCCTGTTATTCCTGCAGGGTGGGCACGCTGGAAGTCCAGCGCAGGCCCACAGCGGCGCATGATCTGCTGCGTATTCGGGAAAGCAAAGGCCAGCAGCGCCGCGATGGCGATCCACGTCCAGGTTTCGACGAACAAGCGTCCACCGCCCAGATAAAACGTCATCCCCATCGCCTCCAGCAGGTGCTGCAGCGGCGGCACACGGCTGGCCAGCACGTCGGGTGCCGCGACGCCATGGGCGCCCGCCATGCCCTGCAGTATCTGCCACGACGTTGCCATGTCCGGCGCGCGGAAAAAGACCCAGGCAATGCAGACGGAGGCAAAAGTGACGAGGGTGGCCACGACTTTCCAGACGCGGCTATCGAGCGGCAGGCGCAAGCGCTGTGCCACCGCGCTCCAGGCCTTGTGGATGGCCAGGTAGGCGCCGTGCAAAAAGCCCCAGACGATGAAATTCCAGCCAGCGCCATGCCACAAGCCGCCCAGCACCATCGTGATCATCAGGTTCAGGTAGCGCCGCGCGGGCCCGCAGCGGTTGCCGCCCAGCGGGATATACAGGTAATCGCGCAGGAAGCGCGATAGCGTCATGTGCCAGCGGCGCCAGAATTGCGCGATATTGCGCGATTTATAGGGCGAGTCGAAATTCAGGGGAAGGCGCACGCCGAACAGGCGCGACAAGCCAATGGCCATGTCGGAATAGCCGGAAAAATCGAAGTACAGTTGGAAGGCATACGCCAATACCCCGCCCCAGGCGACCAGCAGCGAGGGCGCGGCCGGGTTGTCGAACAACGGCGCCGCATACGGGGCGATGCTGTCGGCGATCAGTACTTTCTTGGCCAGGCCGATGAAGAAAATCGTCGAGCCGATAGCGACGTTCCTGGCCGAGAGACGGAAAATTCGCTTGTCCGCAAACTGCGGCATCATCTCCTTGTGGTGCAATACGGGGCCGGCGATCAGATGGGGGAAATACGTGACAAACAGCAGATAGTGGACAAAGCGGTTTTCCTGCGCCTTGCCCTGATAGGTGTCGACCAGAAAAGCGATCTGGGTAAACGTGAAAAACGATATCCCGATAGGCAGCACCACGTGCAGGACGGGCATCGGTTGCGCCGTCAATTCCGCCAGGCTGGAGACAAAGAATCCCGCGTACTTGTAATAAGCGAGCAAGCCCAGGTTGGCGCCGATGGCGGCGGTGACGAGCCATTTTCGGCCCGATGGCGGACTGGCGCCGAGCAAGGCCGCACAACCGTAGTTGAAGAGGATGGAGCCCAGCAGCAGCGGCAGGTAGCGGTAATCCCAATAGCCGTAGAAGAACAGCGATGCTCCCGCCAGCCACGCGGCGGCCCCCAGTTGGCTGCGTCTGCCCAGGATGAAGAATCCCGCCACCGTGATGGGTAGAAAAGCAAAAAGGAAGACGTAGGAGTTAAATAACATCTGTTCACCGGTCAGGAAGCATGGGAGGCCGCCAACATCCGCGACACGCTAACGCGCATCGCGGCTGGCGCCCTGCCATTTTCCTTGCCGCTCAGTTTTTTTACCAGCAAAAGTATCTATCTATCGGCAGGTGCACGGTCAGGCCGAGTCCAGGTGCGTGCTGCGCAGACTAGAATGCGTCGCCGGGAACGCGCACGGCCCCTTCCATCAGCACGCGCGCGCTGCGGCTCATGATGGCCTTGGTGACGCTCCACACGCCATCGACGAGCGCCGCTTCCGCCCCCACCATCAGGGTGCCGGACGGGTGGCCGAAGCGCACCGAGTTGCGGGGACCGCCACCGGCCGCCAGGTTGACCAGGGTGCCGGGAATGGCTGCCGCCGTGCCGATGGCGACAGCGGCCGTGCCCATCATGGCATGATGTAATTTACCCATCGACATGGCGCGCACCAGCAAGTCGATCTCGCCCGCTGCCACCTGCTTGCCGCTGGATGAGACATAGCCGGCAGGCCTGGCGACAAATGCCACTTTCGGCGTGTGCTGGCGTTTCGCCGCTTCATCGACATGCGCGATGAGTCCCATGCGCAAGGCGCCATACGCGCGGATGGTTTCGAAGCGGGCCAGCGCCACCGGATCGCCATTGATGGCGTCCTGCAGTTCCGTGCCCGTGTAGCCGATGGCGTCCGCATCGAAAAAAATCGTCGGGATGCCGGCGTTGATCATCGTGACCTTTAAAACACCGATGCCGGGTACTTCCAGGTCGTCGACGAGGTTGCCGGTAGGGAACATAGCCGAGCTGGCCCCATCGCCGCCCTCCTCGTCTGCCGCCGGATCGAGGAATTCCAGTTTCACTTCGGCGGCCGGGAAAGTCACGCCATCGAGTTCGAAGTCGCCCGTTTCCTGCACTTCGCCATGCGTCATGGGCACGTGGGCAATGATGGTCTTGCCGATATTGGCTTGCCAGATGCGCACCGTGGCGATGCCGTTTTGCGGCACGCGGGCGGCGTCCACCAGGCCGCTGGCGATGGCAAACGAGCCGACGGCGGCCGACAGGTTGCCGCAATTGCCGCTCCAGTCGACGAATGGCTTGTCGATGGAGACCTGGCCGAACAGGTAGTCGACGTCGTGGTCAAGCTTGGCGCTTTTTGCCAGGATCACCGTCTTGCTGGTGCTCGAGGTAGCGCCGCCCATGCCGTCGATCTGCTTGCCATACGGGTCGGGGCTGCCGATCACGCGCAGCAGCAGCGCATCGCGCGCGGCGCCCGGCACTTGCGCGCTGGCCGGCAAATCCTGCAGGCGGAAGAACACGCCCTTGCTGGTGCCGCCGCGCATGTAGGTGGCAGGGATTTTGATTTGGGGTAGGTGGGTCATAGGGTTTCCTGAAAAGCCGGGCAACGCGCGCCTGCGCGCCACCCGGTGAATGACGAACTGCTTACGCTGCCTTGGACGACTCGAGGAAATCCTGCGCGAAGCGCTGAAGAACGCCGCCCGCCTCGTAGATAGACACCTCTTCCGCCGTATCGAGGCGGCAAGTGACGGGCACTTCGACCGTTTCGCCGTTCTTGCGGTGGATGACCAAGGTCAAGGTGGAACGCGGCGTGCGCTCGCCGACGACGTCATAGGTTTCGCTGCCGTCCAGGCCCAGGGTCTTGCGGTTCACGCCAGCCAAAAATTCCAGCGGCAAGACGCCCATGCCCACCAGGTTGGTGCGGTGGATGCGTTCGAAACCTTCGGCCACGATGGCTTCCACGCCGGCCAGGCGCACGCCCTTGGCGGCCCAGTCGCGCGAGGAGCCCTGGCCATAGTCGGCACCGGCGATGATGATCAATGGCTGCTTGCGCTCCATATACACCTCGATGGCTTCCCACATGCGCGAGATTTTTCCTTCCGGCTCGATGCGCGTGAGCGAACCCGCTTTCACTTTGCCATCCTCGATGACCATCTCGTTCTTCAGGGTCGGGTTGGCAAACGTGGCGCGCTGCGCCGTCAGATGGTCGCCCCGGTGCGTGGCGTAAGAGTTGAAGTCTTCCTCGGGCAAGCCCATCTTCGCCAGGTATTCGCCGGCCGCACTATCGAGCATGATGGCGTTCGACGGCGACAGGTGGTCGGTGGTGATGTTGTCGCCCAGGACGGCCAGCGGACGCATGCCTTTCAAGGGACGCGCGCCAGCCAGCGCGCCTTCCCAGTACGGCGGACGGCGGATGTATGTCGTCTGCGGACGCCAGTCGTACAGAGGGCTGACCTTGATGCCGTCGTCCGCCTGCGCGGCGAACATCGGAATGTACACCTTGCGGAACTGCTCCGGCTTGACGCTGGAAGCGACGATGGCGTCGATTTCCTCGTCCGACGGCCAGATATCCTTGAGCAGAATCGGCTTGCCATCCGCATCATGGCCCAGCACATCCTTCTCGATATCGAAGCGGATGGTGCCGGCGATCGCGTAAGCCACCACCAGCGGCGGCGAGGCGAGGAACGCCTGTTTCGCGTACGGGTGGATGCGGCCGTCGAAGTTGCGGTTGCCCGACAAGACGGCCGTGGCGTACAGGTCGCGCGACACCACTTCATCCTGGATCACGGGGTCGAGCGCGCCCGACATGCCGTTGCACGAGGTGCAGGCAAATGCCACCACACCGAAGCCCAGTTGCTCCAGCTCCGGCATCAGGCCCGCTTCCTGCAGATACAGTTCCACGGTTTTCGAGCCGGGCGCCAGCGACGATTTCACCCACGGCTTGCGGGTCAGGCCCAGGCGGTTCGCATTGCGCGCGATCAAACCGGCGGCGATCATGTTGCGCGGGTTGTTCGTGTTGGTGCAGCTGGTGATGGCCGCGATGATGACGGCGCCGTCCGGCATCTTGCCCGGTTCGTTTTCCACCACGCCGGAAATCCCGCGCGCGGCCAGCTCCGACGTCGGCACGCGGTTGTGCGGATTCGACGGACCGGCGATATTGCGCACGACGGACGACAGGTCGAAGCTCAAGACGCGCTCGTACTGCGCGTCCACCAGGCTGTCGGCCCACAGGCCCGTCTCTTTGGCGTACAGCTCCACCAGTTTCACCAGTTCGTCGTCGCGGCCCGTCAGTTTCAAATACTTGATGGTTTGCGCGTCGATGTAGAACATGGCGGCCGTGGCGCCGAACTCCGGCGCCATGTTGGAAATCGTGGCGCGGTCGCCCAGGGTCAGGTGCGCAGCGCCTTCGCCAAAGAATTCCAGGTAGGACGAAACGACCTTCTGCTTGCGCAAGAATTCCGTCAGCGCCAGCACCGTGTCGGTGGCCGTGATGCCCGGCTGCGGTTTACCCGTCAGCTTGACGCCGATGATGTCCGGCAGGCGCATCCACGAGGCGCGGCCCAGCATCACGCTTTCCGCTTCCAGGCCGCCCACGCCGATGGCGATCACGCCCAGCGCATCGACCATCGGCGTGTGCGAATCCGTGCCCACCAGCGTATCGGGATAGGCTACACCATTTTGCACCTGGATCACGGGCGACATGCGCTCAAGATTGATCTGGTGCAAGATGCCGTTGCCCGGCGGAATCACATCGACGTTCTTGAAGGCCTTCTTGGTCCAGTCGATGAAGTCGAAACGGTCTTCGTTGCGGCGGTCTTCGATGGCGCGGTTCTTGGCGAAGGCGTCGGGGTCGAAACCGCCGCATTCGACGGCCAGCGAGTGGTCGACCACCAGCTGCGTCGGCACGACGGGGTTGACGAGGGCCGGGTCGCCGCCCTGGGCCGCGATGGCGTCGCGCAAGCCCGCCAGGTCGACCAGGGCCGTCTGGCCCAGGATGTCATGGCAGACGACGCGCGCGGGGAACCATGGGAAGTCCAGGTCGCGGCGGCGTTCGATGAATTGGCTCAGCGAAGCGTTCAAGGTCGCCGGGTCGCAGCGGCGCACGAGGTTTTCCGCCAGCACGCGCGAGGTGTAGGGCAAGGTGGCGTAGGCGCCTGGCTGGATCGCATCGACGGCGGCACGCGTGTCGAAGTAGTCTAGCTGGGTGCCCGGCAAGGATTTGCGGTGCAAGGTGTTCATGTTGGTGCTCATTATTTGCGGTCCTTGATCGGCACGAATTCCAGGTCTTCCGGCCCCACGTAGTTGGCGCTCGGGCGGATGATCTTGTTGTCGATGCGCTGTTCGATGATGTGGGCAGCCCAGCCCGACGTGCGCGAGATGACGAACAGCGGCGTAAACATCGCCGTCGGCACGCCCATCATGTGGTACGACACGGCCGAGAACCAGTCCAGGTTCGGGAACATGTTCTTGATTTCCCACATGACCGTTTCCAGGCGCTCGGCGATGTCAAACATCTTGGTGGAACCGGCTTCCTGCGACAGCGAACGGGCCACTTCCTTGATGACTTTATTGCGCGGGTCCGAAATCGTGTAGACGGGGTGGCCGAAGCCGATCACCACTTCCTTGTTGGCCACGCGTTCGCGGATGTCCGCTTCCGCTTCATCGGCGTTGTCGTAGCGTTTCTGGATATCCAGCGCCACTTCATTCGCGCCGCCGTGTTTCGGGCCGCGCAGCGCGCCGATGGCGCCCGTGATGGCCGAGTGGATGTCCGATCCCGTGCCGGCGATGACCCGGCTGGTGAAGGTCGAGGCGTTGAATTCGTGTTCCGCGTACAGGATCAGCGACGTGTGCATGGCTTTTTCCCACGACGCCGACGGTTTTTCGCCATGCAGCAGGTGCAGGAAGTGGCCGCCGATCGAGTCGTCGTCCGTTTCCACTTCGATGCGCTTGCCGTTATGGCTGTAGTGGTACCAGTACAGCAGCATGGAGCCGAACGACGCCATCAGGCGGTCGGCGATGTCGCGCGCGCCCGGCGCGTTATGGTCGTCCTTTTCCGGCAGTGTGCAGCCCAGCACGGACACGCCCGTGCGCATCACGTCCATCGGGTGAGCGGCGGCCGGCAGCGCTTCCAGCGCCAGTTTCACTGCCGACGGCAAGCCGCGCAGGGATTTCAACTTGGCCTTGTAGCCTTTCAGTTCAGCGGCTGTCGGCAGTTTGCCGTGCACCAGCAGGTAGGCGATTTCCTCGAACTCGCAGCTGTCGGCCACGTCCAGGATGTCATAGCCGCGGTAGTGCAAATCGTTGCCGGTCTTGCCGACCGAGCACAGCGCCGTATTGCCGGCGGTGACGCCGGACAGGGCGACGGATTTTTTAGGCTTGAAAGTGGCGACTTGCGGTGCGTTCATTGATTTCTCCAAAAATTGACTAGTCTCGGTTGCGTCACTGCGGGGCCGGCATGCGGCCCCTGCTTCTTTACTTTTCTTTACTTATTTCTTTTGCGCGGCGAACAGCGCATCGAGCTTTTGCTCGAAATCGTGGTAATTGATCGATTCATACAGCTCCATGCGCGTCTGCATGGTGTCGACGACGTTCTTTTGCGTGCCGTCGCGACGCAGCGCCTGGTAGACGTTTTCCGCCGCCTTGTTCATGGCGCGGAAGGCCGACAGCGGATACAGGGCCAGGCCCACGTGGG
This sequence comes from Janthinobacterium sp. SUN176, assembly GCF_030587335.1. Lineage (NCBI taxonomy): Bacteria > Pseudomonadati > Pseudomonadota > Betaproteobacteria > Burkholderiales > Oxalobacteraceae > Janthinobacterium > Janthinobacterium sp. SUN176. Next base: position 2,267,321 of record NZ_JAPWIA010000001.1, read on the forward strand.
CGCTGCGCAGTTCGTCCAGGGTGAACAGCGGCGTGGAGCCGAATTCCGTGATGTTGGCCAAAATCGGCACGTTGACGGCCTTGGCGAACGTGGCGTACATGTCCAGGTCCGTGATGGCTTCCGGGAAGATCATGTCGGCGCCCGCTTCGACGCAGGCGACGGCGCGTTCCAGCGCCGCTTCCAGGCCATCGACGGCCAGCGCATCGGTGCGCGCCATGATGACGAAGTTCGGGTCCGTACGCGCGTCGACGGCCGCCTTGATGCGGTCGACCATTTCTTCCTTGCTCACGATTTCCTTGCCCGGACGGTGACCGCAGCGCTTGGCGCCCACCTGGTCTTCGATGTGCAGGCCGGCCGCGCCGAACTTGATCATCGATTTCACCGTGCGCGCCACGTTGAAGGCGGACGAACCGAAGCCCGTGTCGGCGTCGACCAGCAGCGGCAGGTCGCACACGTCGGTGATGCGGCGGATGTCGGTCAGCACGTCGTCCAGGCTGGAAATACCCAGGTCGGGCAAGCCCAGCGAGCCGGCCGCGACGCCGCCGCCGGACAGGTAGATGGCTTTATAGCCGGCGCGCTTGGCCAGCAAGGCGTGGTTGGCGTTGATGGCGCCGACGACTTGCAACGGGGATTCTTCCTGGACGGCCTTGCGGAATGCGGCACCTGCGGAGTATTGAGTCATGTGTTCACCTTATGGGTTTCGGATGGTCCCGAATGTTTCACGGAGTGGCTATGAGCATCAGTATTGCAAATGCCGTGCCAGGCCGGCGCGGCGCGGCGAACAACACGTGACGGCAGAGTGAAAACAGGCGACAAGGTGCCAGCCAGCGCTGCTCCGGGGCTGTCACGCCAGGGAACAACGATGTCACGTTTGTCCCGTGCGATGTTTCATTATCGTTTCACAATTTCATTTTGAAACATAACATTGAAACATGCAACAATGCTGGATGAAAAGATGGGGGCAGGCACACGCGCCGCCGGCAGCGCGCAAAAAAACAGCCGGCGGATGCCGGCTGCGGGAGCACGATGACTGAAAGAGTAGAGAACTAGGCCAGCCGCACCAGCGGGTTGGCGATGATGTTGTCGATCTGGCGCACGGCTTCTTCGCAGGCGGCGGCAATGGCGCCCTCCTCGTCGTCGCGTACGAATTGCATGGTCGAGCCTTCGAATACTTCCAGGCCTTCGGCCGTGGCGCGCTCGATGTCGCAACTGGCCGACCATTTGCCGTCGGTGGTGGGCACGGCCAAGGGAACGATTTCCCAGCCTTTATAGTGAATTTTAGAACTGCTATCCATGGGTGCCTCCTTCGTGACTGACTCAATAGTGGAAATCGTAGCATGAAGCGCGGCTGGCAGCGACGTGTTTCACGCGCCAGCCGTAGTCAGGCTCACTTTCGGGCTAAACGATTTACGCTGGCTCAAGGGCGCAGCAGATTATCGACTTCCGTCCTGGCCACTTGCAGGCCCGCCGTGCAAGCCGTTTCGGGGGCCGCGTAGCCGCCCAGGGTGCGGCTGCGCGTGATCGCCTGCGCTTCCGGCTCGCCTTCGCGCTGCAGGAGGTAGGTAAAATCCCATAAATCGTCGTTATCCTTTTGCGGGGTCACGGAAATCGTAAAACCGCGGTACTGTTCGCTGCGTGCAGTGATATCGTTCATGAATTCCTCCTTGGAAGAATGAGGTTACCATGCTGCAAGCGCCGGGGTGCGCACGGCTGTGACGGCCGCATGCCTAATCCCTTATCTGTTTTTCGCATGTTAAATGTGAATTTACAACATTTTTTTAGCGAACTCTGGCGATATAATGCCATTCCCTGTCCGCCCATTGCCCTCCCTTGCCGCCGTGATGACTCCACAAATCCAAGCTTTCTTCGACCCCGCCACCGCCACCGTCACCTATATCGTGTATGAGGCCGATGGGCGGGACTGCGCCATCATCGATTCCGTGCTCGACTACGATCCCAAGGCGGGCCGCACATCCACCGCCTCGGCCGACAAGGTGATCGCCTTCGTGCGCGAACATGGCTTGCAGTGCCGCTGGCTGCTGGAAACCCATGCGCATGCGGACCACCTGTCTGCCGCGCCCTACCTGCAGCAGCAGCTGGGCGGCGACGTGGCCATCGGTGCCGCCATCCAGACGGTGCAGCAGGCCTTCGCCGCCGTCTACCACCAGGGTGCGGCCAAGGCCGACGGCTCGCAGTTCGACCAGCTGTTCGCGCCCGACCAGGTATTCCATATCGGCGCATTGGAAGTGCGCGCGCTGCACGTGCCCGGCCACACGCCGGCCGACCTGGCGTACCAGATCGGCGACGCCGTGTTTGTCGGCGACACCCTGTTCATGCCGGACGTGGGCTCGGCCCGCTGCGACTTTCCCGGCGGCTCCGCTGCGCTGCTGTACCGCTCCGCGCAGCGCCTGCTGTCGCTGCCGCCGCAGACCCGGCTGTTCATGTGCCACGACTACCCGCCCAACGGCCGCGAGGCGCACTGGGAAGTGACGGTGGCCGAACAGCGCGCCGGCAACATTCACTTGCGCGACGGCATCACGGAAGAACAATTCGTGGCCATGCGCACCAGCCGCGACGCCACCCTGGACATGCCGACATTGATCCTGCCCGCCATCCAGGTCAACATCAACGCGGGCAAGCTGCCCGAGCCGGAAGACAATGGCGTGCGCTACCTCAAAATACCGCTGAACGCGATCTGATTTCCCCGGCATTCCCCGCCCGCCGCGCTTCCTTTCTTGACACCACGCAAGTCCCACCTCAGGCAATCCGCATACAGTGCAGATTGCCTGAATTCGCTTGGGCGCCGCTTTTCATCTTTAACGTTGACGGAGCGCCCGCATGTCGCCCGACCCTACGCTAGCTGGCAATTGCATCCTGCTCACCAAAGCCGAAGGCACGACCTTGTTCAGCCATGCGCTGCTCCAGGCCGTCACACGCCTGCCCCGTCCCGGCATCGTCATCTTCGTGCATGGCGTCAATTCCGACGGCGAATGGTATGAGCAGACCGAACAAGGGCTGTGCGCCGGCCTGAATGCGCGTCTGAAGCGCCGCGACGAGGACCTGGCGATCCCGGGCCCGGCGGCCGGACAGATGCAGGCCGCCACCTACGCGCGCGAATTGACGGATGACGGCTTCCTCAATCCCAAGCGCAACGCCACTACCTTCCGGCATCCACCAACTTTGCGCTGAGGACTGACGGTGCATAAGTTCATTGCCACGCCGCGCCGCGCCAGCGACTGGCCTGGGCCCTCGCCACATTTCTCTTCGTCATTTTCCTGGCATGTTGGTCCATCTGGTCGGGCTATGCCGGTCACCAGCATGTCCATTCACCTGGAGACTTCATGAAACAGTTCCTCGCGCTGCCCATGCTGGCCGCCTTCTCCATGTTTGCGCTATTGACGGCCTGCGCCACGCAACCTGCGCCGAAAGAAGAAAGCCTCCCAACAACCACGGCTCACGTTCCCTTCCGGGCACAAGTCGTGGGCCTGCAGTGGCTTAATCCGCTGCAGCGGCTCGACTATCCCACCGAGTGGCAGCTGCTCTGGACGCTCGGCCTGGCCAAACCCAACAAGAATGACGATATGGTCAGGACGGATCCCAGGGGTTTCAGCACCTTGCAGGCCGTCGCCCCCATTGCCCACGATATCGATGGCACGGAAACGTTCAAGGGCTATCACTATAAATATGTGCGGAAATTAACCAGCCTATTTCATGACATTTACTACTCCAGCCCCACCTACTTTTATCGAGTCTATCCCAAAGATCAAAAACAGAACTGGCGCGAACTGGCAGGCATCCACGTCGAATATGCCCTGCCTGCGGGCAAGTTGGATCCAGAAGAGGCAAGAAACACTACACGCGAACGTATTATCGACACCTTCAGCATCGGCAATGTCAATTTCCCCACCCTCTGGACCCGCGCCACCCCACCCGACGTGCGCATCACCCTGGGCGGCAACAACGCGGGTTTCATCTCCCTGCAAGCCGCGCTGGCCTACCTGGAAGCGCATCCGAAGCAAACCGTGTGGGTCATGAACTGGGATGCGCCGAGCCGGCCGAAGACCATGCAGATCAATGAAAACCTGGTGCTGCTGGTGCTGGCCGGCCCCGATTACAAGACGGAGCGTGCGGCGCTGGCGTGGATAGGCTATCCGGCCTCGCGCAAGGTGGCCGATTTTGAAGCGGGCAAGGACAAGCCGCCGCGCGCCGTGCAGGCGTCGCAGGCGGTATTTGCCGAAGCGTCGCGCCATGGCGGCAAGACGGAAGAAGACATCGGCTACGTCATCCACGACGCCAGCAAGACCCTGCCCTCGTCATCAGACCGCCTGGGCCAGCTGGCGCAAGCGCTGACCCTGGAAGTGCCGGGATTCGACTTCCTGCCGCAGACCTTCAATACGCCGGCCCTGCTGGGGGAAATGGGCGCAGGCACGGTGCTGACCAATGTCGCCCTGGGTATCGCCCATGCGAACCACGTCGGCAAGCCCGTGCTGGTGGCGGGCACCAGCGATCCTGACGGCGTCACGGGCGTGCTGGTCTTGCCGCCAGCCACGGTACGGCCCATCGCCCACGACAAACCGTGGTTCCGCGCGCGGCGAAAACAATGCGTATTTGCCGTGGTGGGGCATCCGGCATGACACGGCGGACAATTTGCAGGGTTACTCGAAATAAGGTCCGAAGTACTGGCCGCCGGCGCGCAGCGGCCTTCCCGGCGGCCCGGCCGCGCCACATACATGGCGTCAAACGCAACAACACAATGCAAATGATGCGCCTTCCGCCATGCCATATCCCTCGATACCATGTAATGACCCCATTCGAGGATCAGCCACGCCATGCATGCACCGTCAAAACCCGCTCCACCCAGCCAGCAGGCGTCCCAGGCCGGCAACGCCACGATGCCCGTGCGCGGCGCGCTTGCCAGCCTGTCCCTGGCGATGCTGCTGCCCGCGCTGGGCACCAGCATCGCCAACGTCGGCCTGCCCGACATGGCCAGGGCCCTGCAGGCACCGTTCCAGGATGTGCAATGGATCGTGCTCGCCTATCTGCTGGCCATCACCGCCCTGATCGTCAGCGTGGGGCGCCTCGGCGACATGGTCGGCCGGCGCCGCCTGCTGCTGGCCGGCATCGCGCTGTTTGCCCTAGCTTCCATCCTGTGCGCGCTGGCGCCCACCTTGTGGCTGCTGGTTGCCGCGCGCGCCCTGCAAGGCCTGGGCGCGTCCGTCATGATGGCGCTGACCATGGCCCTGGTCGGCAGCACCGTTCCCAAGGCCAGGACGGGCAGCGCCATGGGCCTGCTCGGCACCATGTCCGCAGTCGGCACCACGCTGGGCCCCGCGCTGGGCGGCCTGCTGATCGCGCGCTTCGGCTGGCAAGCCATTTTCCTCGTCAACGTACCGCTGGCCGGCCTGGCGCTGCTGCTGGCCTGGCGCTACCTGCCGGCGGACCAGCGCGGCGCGCACGCCAAACGGCCCGTGTTCGACCACCGCGGCACCGTGCTGCTGGCGCTGACCCTGGGCACCTATGCGCTGGCCATGACCCTGGGCCGCGGCCAGTTCGGCGTACGCAACGCGGCGCTGCTGCTGGCCGCCTGCGTCGGTGCCATCCTGTTCGTCCGGGTCGAGCTGAAGGCGCCGGCGCCGCTGATACGCCTGGCCATGCTGCGCGCGCCCGCGCTCGGCGCCGGCCTGGCGACCAGCATGCTGGTGGCGACGGTGATGATGTCCACCCTGGTGGTCGGCCCCTTCTACCTGGCGCGCGGCCTGGGTTTGGGCACGGCCGTTACCGGCATGGTGCTGGCGGCGGGGCCGCTGGTGGCGGCGTTCTGCGGCGTGCCGTCCGGCTGGCTGGTGGACCGCTACGGCGCGCAGCGCATGGGCGGCGCGGGCCTGTGCGGCGCGGCCGGCGCCTGCCTGGCGCTGGCCCTGTTACCCGCCAGCCTGGGCATTCCCGGCTACGTCGCGCCCATCATGCTGCTCACGGCCAGCTATGCGCTGTTCCAGGCAGCCAACAATACGGCCGTCATGGGCAATATCGTTGCCGATCAGCGCGGCGTCATTTCCGGCATGCTCAATCTGTCGCGCAATCTGGGACTCGTCACGGGCGCCTCCGTGATGGGCGCCGTCTTCGCTGCCGGCGCCGGCGATATCGCCAGCGCCCGGCCAGCCGCCATGATCGGCGGCATGCACGCCACCTTTGGCGTGGCCAGCGCGCTGATACTCGCCGCGCTGGTCATTTTCGTGCTTGGCCGCACCCTGAGCAAAACTGGAGACTCCGCATGATACGCACCCGTGCAATCCCATCCCTGCCTGTCCCTCTGTTGCTGCTGGCCCTGGCCTGCGGCGCCACCCTGTCCGGCTGCTGCTGGCCCTGAGCTGGCGCGCCGGCGGCGTCAGCCGGCATTGATCCGGGCCGCGCAAGCGTCGACCACGCAGCCGCGCAGCCAGCGGTGGGCGGGGTCGGCATCCATGCGCGGATGCCACATCAGCGACACGGTCAGGTCGGGCATGCGCAGCGGCAGCGCAAAACTGAACATACCGGCGCGCAGATTGCCCGTATGCCGTTCAGGCACGGTGGCGATCAGGTCGGAGCCGGCGGCCAGCGCCAGCGCCGCCGTGAAGCCGCCGACGATGCTGGCGATCGTGCGCTGCAATCCCAGCGCGGCCAGCGCATCGTCCATCGGCCCCGTCTCCTGGTCGCGCCGCGCCACCAGCACATGCCGGCCGGCCGCATAGCGCTCGGCGCTGATGTCGCCCTGCGCCAGCGGATGGCCGCTGCGCACCACGCCCACGAAACGGTCGCCGAACAGCCTGCGCGTGCGCACTTCCGGGCTGGTGAGGCTGCCGATCACGCCCGTTTCCAGGTCGATGCTGCCCTCGCGCAGCTGCACGCTTTCGCGGTCGAGCTTTTGCACGAAACGCAGACGCACGCCTGGCGCTTGCGCGCCGATATGCGCGAGCAGCGCCGGGCCGAAATTTTCCACGAAACCGTCGCTCGAACGCAGCGTAAACGTTTGCGCCAGCTGGCGCGGATCCAGCTGCTGCGCCGGTCCCAGCACGGCCAGCACTTCGCCCAGCAGGGGGGCGACTCTTGCGCGCAGCTCCAGCGCGCGCGGCGTGGGCACCAGTTCACGGCCGGCGCGCACCAGCAGCGGATCGCCCGTCGTCTCGCGCAGGCGCGCCAGGGCGCGGCTCATGGCCGATGGACTCAAACGCAAGCGCCGCGCGGCGCGCGTGACGCTGCCTTCGGCCAGCAGGACATCGAGGGTGATCAGCAGATTCAGATCGGGTAGCGACATGGTGTTTACCTTGGCATGCATTGCTGGCGCCAAGTTGCCGGCGCCAGCACTGGCGCGCGCCGCCCGGGTGGCGGCCCGCGCGATGGCGCTTACTCGGCCTGCTCCGGCGCGCGGCCGATCTCGCCGTCGATATTGGCCAGGAACCAGGCCAGCGACGACATCAGCGCCACGTTGCGCTTCAGGTTTTCCGGGTCGACCTTGTCCAGCGTGTCGGCCGCCGTGTGGTGGTAATGGAAGTAACTGTGGCTGTCCACCAGCGGCTCGAAACTCGGTACGCCGCCCGTTTCCAGGCGGTGCAAGTCGCCCGTGCCCAGCGCGTCGCGGCGCGTGAAGGCGTGCGCGCCCATCGGCAGCAGGGCCGCGCGCAGGGGCGCGAACAGTTTTTCCGACTTCGGCCCCACGCTGGCGAGGATGCCGAACGGGCGGCCGGCGCCGCTATCCATCTCGATGGCCGCGTACTGCTTGCCGAGCGCCTGCTTGTGGGCCTCGAAATAGGCCTGGCCGCCGCGCCCGCCGTTTTCCTCGTTCATCCAGGCGATTACGCGGATGGTGCGGCGCGGACGGTAGTCGAGCTTTTTCAGGGTTTCCACCACGCCCATGGCTGCCACGACGCCGGCGCCGTCGTCGTGCGCGCCCGTCGCCAGGTCCCAGGAATCGAGGTGGCCCGAAACCACCACCACTTCGTCGGCCTTGTCCGTGCCCGGCCAGTCGGCGATGACGTTGTAGCTGTCCGCTTCCGGCAGGTTTTGCGGCGTCAGGGTCAGGTGCATTTTCAGGGGGCCGCGCGCGGCCAGGCGGCCCATCAGCAAGGCGTCTTCCACGGTGACGGCGGCGGCGGGAATGCGTTTATTCTCGTCCAGGCCCGTGGCGCCCGCGTGCGGGATGCGGAAATCGGCGCCGCCCACCGAGCGCACCAGCGCGGCGGCCGCGCCCAGGTCGGCCGCCGCCTTCGGCCCGAGGAAGCGCGCGCGCGAACCCTGGCCATAGGTGACGCCGGCCAGTCCGCGCTCGGCCATCTCCTGGTCGAACGGCGTGTCGATCAGCACGATGGCGCCCTTCACTTCCGACGCGCGCGCCTTGAGTTCATCCAGGCTCTTGACGATGATCACGGGCGCCGTCAGGCCGGCGGCCGGCGTGGCGCCGGAGCCGCCCAGGGCGGTGAGCACCACGCGCTGCGACACGCCCTGCGGACGGCCCGCGTAATCGACGATTTCCGCCGTTTCCACGCCGCGCACCCAGTGCGGCACTTTCACGGGCTGCAAGGTGACGGTGGCGCCCAGCCGGCGCATGGTGTCGGCCACCTGCTGCACGGCGGCCGCCGCGCCGGCGGACCCGGACAGGCGCGGGCCGATCAGATCCGTCATGTCGGCCAGGCGGGCGTACGCCCAGTCGCTTTGCAGCGCGGTGTCGCGCACCTGCGCCAGCGCTTGCGGCGCATTGCCCGGCGCGGCGGCAAAGGCGCCGGCGCTGATGATGCAGCCGAGGGCAAGGGATACGGCGGAACGGCGCAGTGGCGCGCCAGTCAGGATGCTATGCATGTGTTCAAATCCAGTCTACGAGGTCGAAGCGGGTACGCCGTGGCCATGGGCAAGGCGCGACTTTTTCTACGATAGCGTATTTATTCTGTCATTGCAGCAACTTTTACGGGATCGATTGCCTCGCCCCCCAGAGTCGATTACCATCAGAATCGTGATCGCTACCGGAAACCGCCATGCTCAAGGGAACACTCTGTACCGTCCGGCATTTGCAGGCCGCCGACCTGAATACCTATATTTCCCTCGTCAACGACCTGCCCTCGCGCGGCGAGTTTTTCTCGATGCAATTCAAGTCGCCCGAGGCCATGCGGCGCGACTTCCTGCAATCGGGCTTCGTCACCGAGGACAGCGAATTGTTCCTCATCGAAGATCACGCCCAGCACATCATCGGCACGATCACGCACTTCAAGAGCCGCACGCCAGCCTCGCGCGAGATCGGCTACCGCCTGTTCGACCGGCAGCGGGATGGACGCGGCTACATCAGCGAAGCGACGCGCCTGCTGGTCGACTACCTGTTCAACGCCTATCCGTATCACCGGCTGGAGCTGCTGATGGACCCGCTGAACATCGGTTCCGAGCGCATCGCGCAAAAGAACGGCTTTACCCAGGAAGGCTTGCTGCGCCAGGCCTTCTTTATCAATGGCGTGATGCGCGATGTCAAAATGTACAGCCTGCTGCGTCCCGAATGGCAGGCGCGCCTGCGCTGACTTGTTACGGCCGGGGCAGGATTGTAATAAGTTGTATTAGACATGGAACACGGTTGCGACAGCAGATATAGTCCAGTCCATGCAGATCATTGTGATCTCGCCGGAATGGAAGGAAATGCCATGTTGAACAAGAAACTCCTGGGTGCGGTAATGGTAGCGGCAGTGGCTGTGTCTTCGGCCGCAGTCGCCGGTGACCGCGACTTCAATACCGTTGCAGGCGCCGTTGTCGGAGCGGCCATTGGCAACAGCACCGGCGGCCGCAATGGCGCGATCGTCGGTGGCGTGCTGGGCGCGGCCGTCGGCAACAGCATCAGCACGAATGACCGTTATTACGACCGTGGCGGCTATCGCGGCGGTTACCGCGAAACCTATTATGCGCCGGCGCCGCAGCCCGTGTACTACGCCCCTGCCCCGCAGCCCGTGTATTACGCACCGCCACCGCGCTACTACGGCCCGCCGGCTGTCGTCTACGTGCAACCGGGCCGCGGCTACTACCGCGACCATGGCCGCCGCGACTACTATGACCGCGGAGACTACCATGACCATGGCCGCGGTCACGGCTGGGGCCATCGCCGTTAAGCAGCGCCCTGCACTTGCCCCATGAAAAACCTGCGCCAGCCTGCTGCCGCAGGTTTTTTTGCGTGAAAGGCAAGGTATCGCCCCTGCACAATATCGGCTAAGCTGTGTCCTATGATCAACATTGCTGGCCGCCTGGACCGCACCAACCGATGCATTTAATCAAAGACGGACTTGACTTCGGCCCCTGGCTCGACGCCGCCGCCGGCACCAGCGTGGGCGCCGGCCCCCTGCCGCGCCGCGAAAACCAGGACAACTTCCTGCTGATCGATGCCAGCGGCCACGCCGTCTGCCTGTCGCGGCAGGCGCCGTTCCACTGCCAGGTACCGGGCTGGCCGCGCGGCCACGTGCGCGCAGCCGTGCTCGACGGCATGGGCGGCCACGGCCACGGACGCGAAGCGGCGGAAGCGGCCGTGCAAGGCTTGCTGGCCATGCCCGCCTGTCTTGACACGGCCAGCCTGGCCGCCAGGCTCGACGCGCTGCACACGCGGCTGCAGGACAGTTTCGCCGAGGCCGCGCCAGCCCAGGCGCGTCCGCCCGGCACCACCCTGACCCTGCTGGAAGTGCCGCCCGGCGAAGCGCCGCTGCTGTATCACGTGGGCGATTCGCGCCTGTATGAAATTGCCGACGGGACAGCCAGCATCCTCACCGTGGACCACGTGCCGGCCACCGTGTACGCCATGCGCGGCGCGCTCGACGAGGCGCGCTGGCGGGCCGCCGTGCACGGCGAACACCACCCGCAAATCTCGCAGGCATTCATTTTAGGCAACGCCATCGGCGACAGCTTACAACTCGACAAGCCTTTGCGCGGCCTCGATGCAGCCATCTTGCCGCCCTTCCTCGCGCACCTGGGCGACCGCCGCGTGCTGCGCGTGCGCCCCGGCGCCCACTATCTGCTGGCCAGCGACGGCTTCTGGGCCTGCGAGGACCCGTTGGCCCTTACGGCCCGCTGGCCCGCCTTGTGCGCCGGCAAGACTGCGGCACAAGCCGTCAGCGCCCTGTTCGACGACTTCCTCTCGCATCCTCCCAAAGGCTTGCATAGCGACAACATTACCGTGCTGGCGCTGCGCTTCGATGCGGAATTCACCGCCCCAGCCGGCTAGCTGCCAGGTAGCCGGCCGTCGCCGACACGGACGACAGCACGGCGCCCCAGGCCATGTCGATCGCCGTCAAGGCCAGCGGCCAGTCGCGCAAGGTCGCATAGTTGCTCAAATCATAGGTGCCGTAGGCCAGCAGGCCCAGCAGCGCGCCCAGCACTGCCGCCGTGCGCCCGCGGCGCGCGCGCAAGCCCGGCAAAATGGCGAAAACCAGCAATCCCGCCACGTACAGCAGATAAAACAGCGTCGCCGGCGCCCAGCGGGGAGACTCCGCCAGCAGCGGCCCCAGCGCCGCGGCGTACACCGGCTTCATCAGCACCGCCAGCCACAGGGCATCGATGGCCAGGAATACGCACAAGGTGGCGCCATAGGCTATGGCAAGCTGGAGCGGGCGTTGGGCAGGCATGGTCGTCTTTCGAAGTCAGGCGGCATCGGGGGAACGGCTGTGCCAGCATAATACAAAACGCCTTCCAGCTCTTGCCGCAGGCATCACCATGCGCGACCGGCGTCCACGTGCATGGCTGGAAAACCTGTTTCATACAATATCAAAATAACATATCCAGAAAGATATAAAATGTGTTTCTGGGCAATAGTTTCCATGACATGTATTGCAAGGTGTGACCAGGGACATGAATTTGGACAAAAAGAGCGCATTCCGCTGCCGTGAAAGTTGCCAAGCAAGCGCAAAAGCGCGTAAGCTCTCATGTATAACAGAGGGCAAAATGTCCCCGCTCGATTCGAGTCAGAATGTCATGAAAAAATGCAGCAACCCGGAGCACCCGCACTGTACGTTCTGGGTCTTGCCTGGGGAAACAGTCTGCGCGGGCAACCACCCGCAAGCGACGACTGCCCCCAGCAGCTACGACCTGTTGACCGCACTGCGCAGCGCCCGTTCCGAGCCATCGGCAACGGCGCTTCCGCACGCCCCTGCTGCTGACGCTGTTACCGCACCGCTGACGGGCGCAGCCGCGCCAGCGCTGCCCACCCGCATTTCCCCGGCGATGCCGGCCTCCACGCCAGCGGCCTCGCCTGCCGTCGTTACCGCCGCCGCCCACGCCGCCTACCAGCCCGTGCAAGCCCACCTGCACATCAGCGGCTTCGATCCCCGCGCGGCAGGCGGACGGCAAACCTTGAAAATGGAATTGCGCGGCATGAGCGCCGCCTGCGCGCCGCAGCTGACCTTGCGCCTGCGCTCGGACCTGATCCCGCGCGGTGCCGTCCAGCATGATTTCGTGCGCACCACGCGCGGCGACTGGCGTCCCGTGTTTGTCGAGTTTTCCTCACGCAACAAGGAACACGGGCAATACCAGATCGAAGTCGAAGTGCACAGCCACGTCGATGGCGCCGTGGCGCAGAAATGGGTGTGCACCTTCGTCATCCTCGTGCCGCGCCGCGACGCCACCCTGACGGAAATCCACCAGATCTTCCTCAGCACCCACAAAAACGTGCGCGTGATGGCCGACGACGCCTCGATCGCCCGCGTGACGGGCGGCGACGGCTGCAACCTCGACGTGACGGCGCGCAATGCCGGCATCGCCCACGTGGATCTGTCTGCGCCGCAGGGCAAGATCGACATGGGTTTTACCACCATCGCCTGGGACGAGGAATTGATCGAAGTCGATCTGCCCGCCGCCAGCCACTGCCATCCGCACCCGAGCCAGGCCGCCTGCCTCGTCAATGCGGCGCCGGAAGCGGGCGAGCAGCGCCAGATCCGCCTGTTCGCGCTGGAAGAATGCATGCTGGGGCGTTTCGAGCTGGTGGACCCGGAAGCCGATGTGCTGCTCAGCCATTTCAGCCCCGACGGCCAGGACAACAATGGCTTGACGCGCCGCCTGTCGGGCCGCCACGCCATCATCCGGCGCGGCCAGCAAGGCTTTGAAATCGAGGATGTGTCGCGCTACGGCGTGCTGCTCGATGGCGTGTGGCCCGGCAAGCACAAGCCCGTCGCCCTGCGTCTGGGCATGCGCATCGAATTGTCTGCCAGCATCAAGGGCATCGTCGTGCTCAGCGTCACGGCCCTGCTCGCGCACGGCGTGATCCTGCACCGCATCGACCACGGCGCCCGCGCCGAGTGTTTTTACCTGCTGCTGCCGGAAGCCCAGCCTGCGCCGGCAAGCCACCTTGCCACGCCGCAAGCCAGCTGCCTGCCCGTGCTATTCCACCGCAATGGCGGTTTCTGGCACCTGGACACGGCCAGCGGCAAGGAAACCGCGCTGGCGCCCGCCACCGCGCTCGACAAGCTCAGCGGCTTCGCGCGGCACAACCGCTTCGCCAGCGAACCGTATCCGGAATGCTGGATCATCCGCACCGAAGGCGCGGCCCTGTGCGATAGCACCATGCAAACTGCCTGATACGACGCCTCCCGCCACCTGACCGCTAGCGTCTGAAAAATGGTCAGAGCAAGGCGCGCTGCCGAAGACAGTACGAATGTACGGCAAGGCAGTGCAACGCAGCTATGGCCTTTTTTCGGACGCTAGCGTGGCACCAGCACGAGAAAAATCATCGACAGGCCGAGTATGAACACCGCTTCCAGCGTGAACACGATGGCGGGAATCTGTAATTCGCGTGGGATTTTCATGGCGAAACCTCTTCAAAAAGGCAGCACTGCTTTCAGCATAGCGCGCCCTGCGCCGATTACATTATCAGCCGCACAACACACTTGACCGGCCGGCATGAGTTGCCGGGTTCGCTGGCCAGGCTATTCCGACACACAATTTAACAATTCAATCGCCGATATTCTGCAAATAGCACCCCTTCCCGCCCTTGAATACTGTATATTCATCCAGTTAATATTTCCCCGCACTTCACACAGCGCCCGCATGGCGTTTTACATTTCCTATGGCTTCCAACAAAGCGCATCACGCGACCGGTTGGGCTGCCGGCGTGATCGCCGCGGCCCTGGTCGCGCACGCTGGCGCCGGCGGCCCCTATCAAGTGCTGAGCATGCTCGCCTTTGTCATGGGCGCGCTGGGCGGCACGGCGCCGGACTGGCTGGAAGTGGCCTGGTGGGCGCGCACGCACCGGCTGTGGATCACGCACCGCACGTGGACGCACTGGGGCCTGGCCTGGATCGCCCTGCTCGTCTACACGTACCTGCAATTGCCGCACCACCTGTGGGCGCCGCCCCTGTTCGGCTTTGCGGCCGGCGGCATCATGCATTTGCTGGCCGACTGGCCCAATCCGCTGGGCGTGCCGTGGATCTTCCGACGCCACTCGCTGCGCTGGTGGAAAAGCGGCCGCCACGACATCATCGTCATCATCGCCGCCTGGCTGGCCGCCACCGTCGTGGCGGATCACGTGTTTTTCGACGGCATCCACCTGCGCCGCACCGTGCTGGCGCTGGACGGCTTGCTGCACTGGTCCGCCACCGCGCTGCAGCAAGCCTGGGCGGATCTGCAACAGTGGCAGGAGCGCTGGCGCCTGGGAGCCCACGCCAATTGACGCCGGCGGCGTGGCAATGTGATAATGAGTATCATTCTCAAACAGCCCAGCCAGCCGGCACCCCGCGTTCCGTCAGCCCAGCCCTTCCCTTGCCTGGAGAACGCAGTGAGCACCGTCAGTCCCGTCCATGCCAACCACCTGAGCACCCTGTACAGCGAGCACCACGGCTGGCTGTATGGCTGGCTGCGCGGCAAGCTGGGCAACCGCGCCGAGGCGGCCGACCTGGCGCAGGACACCTTTTTGCGCCTGCTGGGCAAGCGCGAGGTGACACCGCTGGCGCCCCTGCGCGAACCGCGCGGCTACCTGGCGACCATCGCGCGCGGCTTGCTGATCGACCGCTACCGCCGCCAAGCGCTGGAGCAGGCCTACCTGGAAGCGCTGGCGCAGCAAGCCGAGCCAGCATCGATGTGCGCCGAAACGCACGCCATCATCATCGAAACCCTGCTCGCCGTCGACCGCCTGCTCGACGGCCTGGGGGCGCGCACGCGGACCATCTTCCTGCTGGCGCAAATCGAAGAACTCAGCTATGTGGACATCAGCCGGCGCCTCGGCATCTCGCTGCCAACCGTGAAGAAGCACCTGGTGCGCGCCTACACGGAATGCCTGATGCTGGCGGCCGCCTGATGTTCGGCCCCGCGACCTCACCTTCCGCCCCCATCGCCCGCAAGGTGCTGGCCGCCGCCGCCCACTGGCATGTGGAGCTCCAGTGCGGCAGCGCCGACCCGGCCGCCCTGCAGGCATGGCGCGACGCCAGCGCCGAACATGAACGGGCCTGGGATCTGCTGCTGCGCATGGACGGCCAGCTGGGCGCGATACCTGCAGCGCTGGCGATGCCGGCGCTGCAGGCGGCGCAGCAGCGCCGGCGCGCGGCCGCCAAGATACTCGCCCTGCTGGTGGCGGCCGGCGGCGGCATCACGCTGGGCCAGGCGGGCTGGCAATCCGGCCCATGGCAAACCCTGACGGCGTCCCTGCGCACGGCGCCGGGCCAGCGCCGCCACGTCACGCTGGCCGATGGCGGGCGCCTGGAGATGAATACGGCCAGCGCCCTGGATGTCGCTTACAGCGCCACGCACCGCCGCATCCGCCTGCACCGTGGCGAAATCATGATCACGACGGCGCCCGACCCGCGCCCCTTCCTCGTCGACACGCCGCACGGCGTGATCCGCGCGCTGGGCACGCGCTTCGGCATACGCTGCGACGACGATGACAGCACCGTCAGCGTCTTCGAACACGCCGTGGAAGTGCGCTGCGCGGCGCGCCCGGAGGCCGTGCGCCGCCTGGAAGCGGGGCAGCAGCTGCGCTTCGGCGCCACCGGCGCGGATGAGGTATTGAGCATGCCCGCGCACCAGGACAGCTGGCTGCGCGGCATGCTGGTGGCCGCCGACTGGCCGCTGCAACAGCTGGTGGCGGAGCTGGCGCGCTACCGGCGCGGGCGTCTTGCCTGCGACGCCGCCGTGGCGCGGCGCCCCGTCACGGGCACCTACCGCCTCGACGATATCGACGCCGTGCTGGAAAGCCTGTGCGCCTCGCACGGGCTGCAAGTGACGTACTTCACGCGCTACTGGGCCACGGTATCGGCCCGGCCGGCATAATTATTTTCAGTTTTTTTGCGTTTGGGGTTGGTGTTTCGATGCGCTGCTTCGGCTTGACAAGTAAGAAGCCGATTCATTGGCCATTTTCTTATCCCTCTGAGCAGAAAGACCGAGCATGCAGCTGACCACCCCCGTCCTCCATCCCGCCGCGCGCGCCATCCGCCTGGCCGTCCTCGCCATGGCTTGCGCCGCCCCCGCCGCCTTCATCGCCGCGCCCGCCCTGGCGCAAGGCCAGGCCGCCGCCACGGCGCCGCAAGCCTACGCCGTGCCGGCCGGCCCGCTGGCCACTGCCCTGAACGACTTCGCCGTCGCCGCAGGCGTCAGCCTGTCGACGGATCCCGCGCAGACGCGGGGACTGCGCTCACCCGGCGTGCGCGGCAGCTTCAACGTCACGCAGGGGTTTGCCCAGGTGCTGGCCGGCAGCGGCATGGAAGCCGTGCAGCTGCCGAACGGCGCCTATGTGCTGCGCCTGGCGGCCGTGCCTTCCGCCTCGGCGAGCGGCGCGGAAAAGACCATGGCGCCCGTGACGGTCAGCGCCAGCATGGAGCGCGACCCCGTCAGTGAACACAGCAACTCGTACGCGGCGCGCGCCGTCACCGTCGGCAAGGGCGTGCAAACCCTGCGCGAGATTCCGCAATCCGTCAGCGTCGTCACGCGGCAAAAGATGGACGACCAGAACCTCAACACCATTGACGCCGTGCTGGCCAATACCACCGGCATCACCATGTACGACAGCCCCATGGGCGGGCGCTATGTGTATTCGCGCGGCTTCATGGTCGAAACGTACCAGTTCGACGGCGTCAACCGCGCCATGTTTTACCCGCAGGCGAACAGCTTTACCAGCAATACGGCCATGCTGGACCGGGTGGAAATCGTGCGCGGCGCCACGGGACTGCTGCAGGGCACGGGTTCGCCGGGCGCCGCCATCAATATGGTGCGCAAGCGCCCGCTGGCGGAAAAGCAGGTGCAGCTGGCGCTCAGCGCGGGACGCTGGAATGACGTGCGCGGCGAAGTCGACGTCACCGGCCCCTTGAACGAGTCGGGCAGCATCCGCGGCCGCGCCGTGGCCGCGCATGACCAGCGCGATTATTTTTATGACGTGGCCGACAGCCGCACGGACGTCCTGTACGGCGTGCTGGAATTCGACCTGGCGCCGGGCAGCAAGCTGACGACGGGCGCCAGCTACGAAAAGCTGAAGTCGACGCCGTTTTTCTCCGGCATGCCCCGCTACCTCGATGGCAGCGACCCGAAGCTGCCCGGCTCGACCTTCCTGGGCGCGGACTGGAATCGCTGGGACAGCCGCCAGACGGCCGCCTTCGCCGAATTCGAACACCGCTTCGATGCCGACTGGTCGCTCAAGGCCAGCGCCAACTACACGCGCGAACAGCATGACGTGAAATACATGTTCAGCCTGGGTGCGCTCCATCCCGCCACCCTGGCCGGCATGATGATGTATACCGGCGTGTTCGACTACGGCACCACCAACAAGGGTGTCGACCTGTCGCTCGATGGCAAATTCAACGCCTTCGGCCGCCGCCACGGCTTCAGCGCCGGCATCAGCACGAACCGGCTGGAAAGCGACAGCGATTACAGCCTGGCCATGATGAAGCTGCCCAATAGCGCGCTGCACCCCAATCACGGCGTGGCGGAACCGAGCGATGCCTGGATACGCAAGGAAAAGTATGGCGGTGCCCACAGCCTGACGAGCATGACGCAGACGGGCGCGTATGGCGTGGCGCGTTTCAGCGTCAGCGACCCGCTCACCGTGGTGGCGGGTGCCCGCGTGTCGAACTACAAAGCGAGCAGCGTGTACCGCGACACAGGCGAGGTGTATATCGACCCGTATCGCGAAAACGGCGTCGTCACGCCGTATGGCGGCGTCATTTACGCGTTCGACAAGCGCTGGTCAGGCTATGCCAGCATCTCCGACATCTTCCAGCCGCAAAACCAGCGCACGGCCGACGGTGCCCTGCTCGACCCGCTGAAAGGCCGCAACCTGGAAGTGGGCGTGAAAGGTGAACTGTTCGACGGCAAGGTCAATACCTCGCTGGCGCTGTTCCGCATCGAGCAGCGCAACCGCGCGGAGCTCGACCTGGTGAGTACCTGCTCGTCCGGCACGGAGTGCTATTTCTCGGCGGGCAAGGTGCGCAGCGAAGGCGTCGATGCGGAAATCAGCGGCGAAGTGGCGCCGGGCTGGCAACTGTTCGCCGGCTATACCCTGAACAACTTCAAGTACCTGGAGCAGACGTCGAATGCGGGCGTGATGTTCGCCAGCACCTACTCGCCGCGCCACATGCTGCGCGCGTGGAGCGACTACCGCCTGCCCGGCGCCCTGCAGAAGTGGAGCGTGGGCGGCGGCGTGAACTTCCAGACGGAGAGTTCGCGCACCACGCGCGACGTGAAGGTGGCGCAAGGCGCGTACGCCTTGTGGAGCGCGCGCGCCGCCTACCAGATCGACCGCAACTGGACGGCGTCGCTGTCCGTGACGAACTTGCTCGACAAACGCTACTACCAGACGGTGAGCGCACCTGCGTGGGGCAATTTCTACGGCGAACCGCGCAAGGCGCAACTGACCTTGCGCGCGCGTTTCTAAGGGGGACTCAGGTCGCCGGGCGCAGGGGCGCCTTCGGCAACGGGATGAATTCCGTCTCGCCCGGCACCTGTCCCATGCGCTGGGCGCTCCAGTCGTCGGCCGCCTGCGACAGGCGCTCCTTGCTCGACGAGACGAAATTCCAGAACAGGAAGCGGTGGCCGTCCAGCGGCTCGCCGCCGATGACGACGAACTGCACCGGGCCGTCGCCTGCCGTCACGACAGCCACGGCGCCCGCCTCGATCAAGGCCATGGTGTGCGGCACCAGCGCCACGCCATCGACCAGCACTTCCCCGCTGATCGGGTAAATCGCCGCTTCCGCCGGCAAGCCATCCAGCCGCAGCTCCTTGCCTGCCTCCAGCGCCACGTCCAGGTACAGCGTCTGCATGTAGGTGCGCACGGGCGAGGTCTGGCCAAAGGCCGTGCCGATCAAGACCTTGACCACGGCGCCATCGAGCGGCACGACGGGAATGTCGGCCTGCGGCGTGTGCGTGAAACTCGGTTCGTCTTCCTCGTGCGCCTTCGGCAGCGCGGCCCACAGCTGCAAGCCGTGCGTGCGGTGCGGCTGGCCCGCCAGGTCGTGCGGCGTGCGTTCCGAATGCACGATGCCGCGCCCGGCCGTCATCCAGTTGATGGCGCCCGGTTCGATGCGCTGGTACGAGCCGATGCTGTCGCGGTGGTCGATCGCGCCTTCGAACAGGTAGGTGACGGTGGCCAGGCCGATATGCGGGTGGGGGCGCACGTCGTGGTTGGCGTCGGGCGCCACGTCGATGGGGCCGAAATGGTCAAAGAAAATGAAGGGGCCGACGGCCTGTTTCACGGCGGACGGCAGCAAGCGCCGCACGACAAAGCCGCCGCCCAGGTCCTTTTCGTGGCTTTTCAGGATGGCCGCGCTCATGCCAGCACCGTCGTCACTTCGGTGGTGACCGCCGTCATCAATTTATGCAGCGGGCATTTGCCGGCCGCGGCCAGCAATTCCTCGCGCTGCGCATCCGTCAGCTCGCCCGTCAGGTGCAGGGTGGCGGCCAGGCGATACACGCCCTTGCGCTCTTCGCTGGCATCGCGCTCCGTGCTCACTTCCACGTGCTCCAGCGGGATGCCCTTGTGTTTGGCGTACCAGACGACGGTGAGCGCCTTGCAGGCCGACAGGGCCGCGTCGTACAGGTCGTGCGGCGACGGGCCGGCATCGCCGCCCCCTTCCGCCACCGAAGCGTCGGCGGAAATGATGTGGTCGCGCACGTGCACGATGTGGCGCATGGGTTGCGACTGGTCGCGGATGGCTTTGATGGTCATGGCGTTCCTTGGTGCGTTTGGAAAGCCACAATTTACACCGTTTGCCCGCTTTGCGCAGCCTGTGCCCCTGCTACCTGGTCATTTGATACGGAACAGGGCGTCGACCGTCTGCGCCATTTTGAGGCTGGTGACCATCAGCATGTCGTCGGGATTTTGCCGCTGGCGGCTATTCGCGCGGTTGTAGCGGTCGAACGGCACCAGGCCCACGGCATTGCCCAGGTTTTTCAGCTGGTCAGACGAGATGCCGGCCACGGCGCCCGCGCGCTTGCCGAAGCCGCGCGCCATGGCATCGGCCTTGCGCTGCGCATCCTTGACGGCTTCGCCCATCAGTTCCTCTTCCAGGCGGATGCGCTGCGTGGCGCCGAAGGTGACGGCAAACGCATCGAGGTGGGGCATGGCCAGCAGCGGACGCATGACGGCAGGCCATTTCGACACTCCGGCACGGTTAAGGTGCATGAAGTATCCGTCAAGATGATCAATATGGCAATCCCGGCCTACCCGGCCTGGTCGAGCGTGCGCGCCACCCGGAAGCCCACGATGTCGTTCGACAGCACGGTGGAAAAGCCGTTGCGCAGGGCCGAGCGCAAATAGCGCGGGTGGTACAGCCAGGAGCCGCCGCGCAGGATGCGCCGGCTGCTGTCGCTGCCCTCTTCCCATGCGCTGCCATCGACGGGCGCGCCCTCGTAATTGTCGTGCACCACGTCCTGCACCCATTCCCACACATTGCCGTGCATGTCGAACAGGCCCCAGGAATTCGGCGCGAAGGTGCCCAGCGGCGTGGTGCCGCCCCGGTACACGCCACGCGGGCCGCCGTTGTACACGTACAAGCCGTCGTAATTGGCTTGCTCGGTGCTGATGGTGTCGCCCACGTTGAACGCCGTGCGCGTGCCGGCGCGGCACGCGTATTCCCATTCCGCTTCGCTGGGCAGGCGGTACTGCCGGCCCGTGCGCTCGCACAGCCACGCCAGGTACAGCTGCGCGTCATTCCAGCTCACGCCGACCACCGGGTGCTGGTCGTTCTGCACGAAGCCTGGATTATCCCAGTCCGTTTCCGACCCGCCCGCCCATCCCGTCGCCTTGACGAAGGCGCGCCATTCGCCCACGCTGACGGGGTGCCGGGCCAGCGCGAACGGACGCTCGATGCCGACCCAGTGCTGCGGCGTTTCGCGGTCCAGCCATGACTGCTGCGAACCGGCCTGGATGGCCGCCTTGTGCTCCGTCTCGTGCGCGCCCATCTGGAAGCGGCCGCTGGGAATGAGCACCAGTTCCGGCCCCTGTCCCGAGCCATCGAGCCAATCATCGCGCAAGATGCCTTCGGCATTGGCCACCGGTTCCACGTGTTCCGGCTCCAGTTCCGGCGCCGGCGCCGGGACAGCCGCGGTCGCGGCGCGGCTGGCCTCTTCGCGGCGCGCGCGTTCCTGCTCGGCCCGATACGCCGCCTCCGCCTTGGCGACGATGGCCTTGCGCTGCAATTCCTGGTGTTCCTGCAAGGCCGTGGCGGCATCGGCTTCGCGGCGCGCGCGCAGCTGGCCGCGCAGCGCTTCCTTGCGCAGCTTGCGCGCCTCTTCCGCTTCGAAATGGCGCTGCGCCTCCTGCTCGCGGCGCAGTTTATCCTGCCGCTGCTTTTCCAGCGCGGCCGCCTGGATTTCCGCCTTGCGGCGCTGGTCCAGTTCTTCCTGGCGCGCACGCGCCTCCTTGAGCGCCGCCTCGCGGGCCTGTTCCGCAGCCAGCGCCGCCTGCTGCTGTTGCTCTGCCAGGCGCGCCTGCTGCTGGCGCGCCTGTTCCGCCAGTTCTTCGGGCGACGGCCCGGCGGCCCGCTCCAGCCCTTCGAGCAAGGCTTGCACGGATAGCGGCCGCAATTCCGCCGTCAGCGAAAAACCGTTCTGCAGCACTTGCCACTGCTGCGCGTTGAGCGCCTGCGGCGCGGACGGCAGGTGGCTGGCGCTGCGCGTATCGTCGAACGGCATGCGCCCTTCCAGCATCTGATAGATCATCACGGCCACGGCATACACGTCCAGGCGCGGGCTGGGCTGGCGCTGGTTGGCGCCGGCCTCGGGCGCCCGGTAGCCGTGCGTGCCCGCATTCGGCATCTCCAGCGCCAGGCTGCTGTCCGCATTGCGCACGCGCGACGCGATGCCGTAGTCGAGCAATTTGACGTCGCCCTTCGCCGTCAGGAAGACATTGCCCGGCTTGATATCGCGGTGCACCAGCTTGTGCTTCTCCCACGCATACGCCAGGGCTTCGGCCACCGGGTGCAGCAGCTGCTGCACGGCGGCCAGCGGCAGCGCGCCCTGGCGGCCCAGATAGTGCTCGAGGTCTTCGCCATCGAGGCATTCCATGATGATGAAATAGCTGGCCGTGGCCGGGTCCTGCGCCCACTCGTAGACGCGCACGATGTTTTCATGCGCGAGTTTTCTCGCCTGGGTCGCTTCCTCGATCAGCAGTTTCGCGTGCGTGGCGCTTTGCGTCAGCTGCGGCGGCAAGATCTTCAGCGCCACCATTTCGCTGCTGCCCAGCTCCGCGTGCGTGGCCAGGTCGGTGGCTTGCCACACCTGCCCCATGCCGCCCGTGCCGATCAGCCGTTCGAGCCGGTAGCGGCGGTTTTGCGGGCCGATTTCCTGGCCCGTCATGAAGCCCAGCTCCGTGCCCTGCCGCACGGGCTGCGGCGCGGCCACGGGTGCGGCGCCGGGCGGCGCGTACTCGGCGTCGAGGATGGCGTTCTTGCGGCGTTCAAATTCCTGCCCGCTGAGCAGCCCGTCGTCGTGGAGGGCGCGCAGTTCCCGCAGTTTGTCTCGTGCTTTTTGCATCATCTGGGGTAAAACGCTTCCATCAAGGCTGCAAGGCGACGCCGCAGGCGGCGCAGAATTTATCTTCAGGATGGCCCGCGCGCTGCGCATGGCCGTTCTTGCAGCGCAGCGGCGCGCCGGCAGCAGACGCCGCGCCTGGCTGCAGCGCCTGCGCCACGGCCACGCCCAGCTGCGCCTGCGCCGACAGGCCATGCGCGTGCGCCGCGTTCTGCAGGTTGATCAAGTCCAGCTGCTGGCGCCGTTCGCGTTCCGCCTGGCCTTCCAGGTAGCTGCGCTCCTGCGCCGCGCTGTCCTGCGCCATGCGCAGCGCCTCGGCGGGAGAAACGCTGTTCTCGGCCGCCGCCAGCGCCGCCAGCGCGTGGATCTGTTCGGCGCTCATGCCCGCCTGCAGCTGCACCTTCAGCACCTGCGCCAGCGCGGCCGCGTTCTGTCCCGCGGCCATGGCCACCTTGCCCGTGTCGCTCAGGGAGCCGATTTTCTCGATGCGGTCGATGTCGATGCGCGCCAGTTCGGCCGCATGCGCCTGCTGCGCCAGCAGGGCCTCGTACTCGCCCTTCCAGCGCGCGTAATCGCTTTCGCGCTGCTGCGCCATGGCCAGCAAGTCGCGCTGCCATTGCGCTTCCTGTTCCAGCTGGCGCAGTTGCTGGCGCTGTTCCTCGATGGCCAGCGCGTCGAGCTGCGCCAGCTGCGTTTGCTGCTGCAGCTGGCGCGCGTGCACGCCGTCGGCTTCGATGGTGCGCAGCAGCTTTTCCTGCTGCGCGATGGCGTCTTCGCGCGCGCCGCCGCGCCGCAGCGCCGCCACTTTTTCCGCGATTTCCGCCGCCTGCACCTGCGCCGCTTCATCCTTGTGCGCCTCGGCGCGCAGCAATTCGCGCTGGCGCGCCAGCTGCATCTGCTCTTCCCACTCCTGCACCCGCTCCGCCTCGCGCTTGCGCGCCGCATTCGCCAGCATCAGGCCCTGCCAGGCGGCCTGGTGCTGCTCCGCCTCCAGCTGCGCCTCGCGCTGGGCCGCATCCGCTTCCGCCTGGCGCAGGCGCGCCAACTGGGTGCGGCGGCCCGTCTCGTCATCGATCAGCAGCGCGCTTTCCACTTGCTGCGCAATCGACTGCAAGTGCACCTGATGCGTAAAGCGCTGCTGCGCCAGCTGGATCTGTTCGCGCCCATGCAGCTGCGACAGTTCCAGCTCGCTGCGCATCTTGATGGCGGCCAGCGCCCGCACGTGTTCCCAGCTGGCCGTTTCGTCGGCGCGCTGCGCGCCCTTCTGCGCCAGTTCCTGTTCCAGCTCGCCCAGCGCCAGCGCGGCGCCATGGTCGAGCGCCTGGCGCCGCGATTTCGCTTCCAGGATGCGGCCATACAGGTCGATCTGGCGCCCGCGCAGCGCTTGCAGGCGCTCCGCTTCCTGGTGGTTCAACTCCGCCTTTTCCACCGTCGCATCCTGCGTCAGCTCGGCGCGGCGGTGCGCATGGCGCGCCGCCAGTTCCTCGCGGCGGATGCGCTGCCACTCTTCCTCGTCATACAACTGGTCGAGCTGCTTCATGCGTTCCAGGCTGTGCTGCTCGAGTTCCTGCGCCGGCAAGCCGCCCAGCCACAGGGTGCCGATGCTGGCGCCAGCGTCGCCTTCGCGCTTGTCGTGGCGCAGCGCCAGGGTTTCCACGCGCGCCACGGCCAGGCCGCTGGGCGCCAGGCGCTGCGTCAGGGCCGATTGCAGGCGCTCGTTCAGTTCCGGGCGCAGGTCCGCATTCGCATCCATCTCGCCCAGCGCGCGGCTGCCGATGAATTCCAGCGCGATCTGGCGCACGGATGGCAGCAGCAAGGCGTGCAGGTGGGCGCGCGTGACGGCGCCCGGCGCGCGCATGAACTGGCGCGCGAACGCGTCGGGCTGGCCCAGGGCGATATCCACGCGCAGAGACGCGGCGACATTCAGCAACTCCGTGCTGGCCAGGCCGGGCAAGTCGAATTCCAGGCTGACGGCGTCGGCGCGCGCGATCAGCACTTCGGCCGGACGCGCCGGCAGCAGCGCGGGCAGGCGCGCGAAGAAGGCGGCGCTGTCGTAGTCGCCGGCAGGTATCAAGGTGAAAGCGTCCGATTGCACGATCCAGGCGCGCGACTCGGCCGGTACCTGCAGGCGGCGCGCCGCGCTGCCGAACAGCGAGGACAGTTCGCGCACGCCGAAGAACAGGGCAAGTTGCCCATCAGCAAGATGCCATTGATTGGCATGCAGCACCGCGTCGCTGTCGGGTGCCCCCAGCGACAAGCCGCATTGCGCGCAATAGCCGGCGGCAGCGCCGTTCTTGTGCTCGCAGCGCGGGCAGCGGGCGCCGCCAAAACCAAACAATTGGAACATGTGTGACTCCTGATGATATTTTTATCCACGCGACGGGGCCGCCATGCCGATTCTAGCAGGACAGCTGGCCCTGCACTTGCCGCGCGCGGCAGTGTGCAGCGTCAAATAATGCCACGCGGCAATTACATTCATATGCCCGGATACAGGGCAATTTAGGCCTCAATTCAAGCGGTCGGCTTGCCAGCCCCGTGCGCAGGCATTTCAGCGCCGTTTTTTTGCAGGCCATCCCGCCAAAACCACGGCTGGTCGCATCCGCATGGCGCAGCGGCCCGCGCCTGGCTACAGTGCATGCATACCCACCCGCCACCCGAAAGGAAACATCATGAAAGCCTTGAAAAACATGGAAGCCATCTTCACCGTCGCCGTCGCCATCGCCTGCGGTGCCAGCTATGCCAGCTTCATGCAGCCATCGGCCGCCAAGGCCGCCGATGTGGCGCAAGCGGGCGCCATCCCAGTCGTGGTGGTCAGCGCCAAGCGCCTGACGGAACAGGAAAAGAAAATCTCGCTGATCGAGGAGCGGCAAGCCTTGCTGGGCAACGCCAGCGCCAGCACCCTGTGAGCCGCCGATGCTGACACCACGCCGCCTGGCGCACTGCGGACAGTTGCCGCGCCAGGCCGCCATAGGCATCTGATTTGTATCCGCAACGGATACACGGACACACAGCATTGTGTCAATTGTAATAAGTTGAATCAAAGGCGAAAAATCGCCGGCAAGCGCCTATAGTCCATTTCACGCAATCACCGAAATGGAGCAACCCATGAAACCCATCACACTCTACGCAGCAGCCATGCTTGCCATCAGCGCCGCAGCTTTCCTGCCCGCGCAGGCCATGGCCCAGAATCAGCTCGGCGTCAGCATTGTCGTCGGCAACGCCCCGCCTCCGCCACGGTTTGAAAGCGTGCCGGCGCCGCGCGCCGGCTATGTCTGGGCGCCCGGCTACTGGAACTGGGATGGCCAGCGCCACGTCTGGAACAATGGCGAATGGCTGCGCGAACGGGGCGGCAATCAGTACCGCCGCGCCTCCTGGATACAGGAAAACAACCGCTGGCGCCTGGACCGTGGCGGCTGGGTCGCCGCGCAAGTGCAGCCCGTGCGCTACGACGATATCCGCATCGCCCCGCCGCCACCGCGCCGCGAAGCCATTCCGCGCGCCCGCCACGGCTACATCTGGGCGCCCGGCCACTGGGAATGGCGCAGCCAGCGCTACGCCTGGACGCCAGGCGTGTGGATCGCCGAACGCCCCGGCTATGCGTATGCGCCGCCCGCCTGGAACCAGCGCGACGGCCGCTGGCAGATGGAGCAAGGCCGCTGGTCGCCACGGGGCCCGAACGGCGACCGCGACCGCGACGGCATCCCCAACCGCTATGACCGCGACAATGGCAACCGCCACGACCGCGACCATGACGGCGTGCCGAACCGCGACGACCGGCGTCCGGACAACCCGAACCGCAGCTAATACTCGGCTGTAGTCAGCACCAAGGCCACCGCTCGCGGTGGCCTTGTCATTTTCCCGACACATCCGTGTATTAAAATCGCGCGACGATCAATCACACTGCGCGAGAAAGATTCACGATGGCGATGGAAACTGCCGGTTTTACCTACGGCTCGGACACCTCGGGCCTGGTCTGGGGCTTCCTGTTTGGCCGCGAGGCGCAGCCGCTGGCGCTCGACTCGACGGCAGCCCTGGCCTGGCTGGCCGATGGCGCGGCGCGCCCGGCGCAGGAATTCGTCTGGCTGCATTTCAACCTGTCGCATGCGGCCAGCGAAAAATGGCTGATGACGCACACGCAGCTGGCCGACGAATTCTATGAAACCCTGCACCAGGGTTCCCGCTCGACGCGCATCGAACAGGCGGAAAACACCCTGATCGCCGTGGTCAACGATGTGGTGCACAATTTTTCGTTCGAGGCGTCCGACATTTCCACCATGTGGGCCAGCGTGGCGCAAAACCTCGTCATCACGGCGCGCCGCGCGCCGCTGCAGTCGATCGAACGCCTGCGCCAGGCCGTCATCAAGAACCACGAGCCGATCCGCTCGTCGGTGGAGCTGCTGATCCACCTGTTGCGCGAC
The DNA here is from genome assembly GCF_030587335.1 of Janthinobacterium sp. SUN176. Classification (NCBI taxonomy): domain Bacteria; kingdom Pseudomonadati; phylum Pseudomonadota; class Betaproteobacteria; order Burkholderiales; family Oxalobacteraceae; genus Janthinobacterium; species Janthinobacterium sp. SUN176. The sequence goes on from NZ_JAPWIA010000001.1 coordinate 2,294,665, forward strand.
CAGGCGGACGTGCTGGTCAACATCGTGCGCGACGCCGTGGCGCGGGTCGACGATATCGAAGATCACTTGCTGGCCGGGCGCCTGGTGCCGAAACGCGAAGACCTGGGCGCCATGCGGCGCGTGCTGGTGCGGCTGCAGCGCCTGCTGGCGCCGGAACCGGCCGCCCTGTTCCGCCTGCTGCAACGCCCGCCCGCGTGGGTGTCGGAGCTGGACAGCCTGGAATTGCGCCAGTCGACGGAGGAATTTTCGGTGGTCCTCAGCGATATGTCGTCGCTACAAGAACGCATCAAGCTGCTGCAGGAAGAAATCGCCGCCAGCGTCAACGAGGAAAACAGCCGCAGCCTGTTCGTGCTGACCATCGTCACCGTGCTGGCCCTGCCGATCAATATCATCGCCGGCATGCTGGGCATGAATGTGGGGGGAATTCCGCTGGCCCAGCATCCGCAGGGTTTCTGGATCATCGTCGCCATCATCGTCACGTTCACGGTGGTGGCGGGATGGCTGGTGGTGCGCGTGCAGAGGAACAGTTAGCTCCGCTCCCGGCACGGCCTGGCAAGCGAACGGCGGGCGCCGTCCGCCATTACTGCTGGCTACGCTTAGCGGTGGTATTCGCCAGCCCGTTCAGGCTGGTAAACGATTTCCTCGATCTTGACCTTCACCACGCCGCCCGGCATGGGCCAGGCGATGCTGTCGCCCACGGACAGGCCCAGCAGCGCGCTGCCGACGGGCGCCAGCACGGAAATACGGTCGGCCTGGCCTTCCACATCCTTCGGATACACGAGCGTCAGGCAGAATTCCTCCTTGTTTTCCACCGTGAAGCGCACGGTGGAATTCATGGTCACGACGGTCGGGGGAATCTCTTGCGGTTCGAGCACCTCGGCGCGGCCCAGTTCGTCGAGCAAGGCGGCCTTGTCCGGCGACAGATTATTACCCAAGGCATACAACAACGCTTCCAGTCGTTCCAGGTCTTGTGACGACAAAATAATTTTTGGTTTTTTTTCCAAGATATCCTCACTATTGATCATTAGGGCGACGTCCGGTTTTGCTGGCGGCAGCTTGCCTGGCCGCGGCAGACAAAACAAACAGCATCAGGACGTCCATCATCTGCGGATTATGGACGAACTCGCGGAGCAAGGCCATAGCGTTCTCGCATTCTTCATTAAAAATTATTAAAATCAATGACTTGCAATGGCTTATGCGGACAAAAAGTTAATCCGCGCCGCGATGCCGGGGCCATTGAAGTTATTCTTGATGGCATTTTGTTTATTGTCAGCATGTTTTTAAAGGAAAAAAACAGCCGGCAAAAAAAGGATTAAAATTCAGCTTGGATTATTATTAGAAAGACACGCCCCACCTTTTCCGCCTGACTTGTCGCCTAAGTAGGTCGCGGGAAATTATTGTGAAGTTATGACGAACAGAACCGGATGCGCTGCAAGGCGCCCGTTGCGACGCAGTGCAGGCACTGCCAGCAGCGGGTAACGCCGCAGAGCGCCGGTTATGGAACTCAGAAATCACAATAATTTATTACGACCTACTTAGCCTGCTGCCACCGGCCTGTGGCATGCAGACAAAATTGCCGCGCGCCCTGTACTTTCACGCTGCAAAATGACAATATGTCGGCCTTAACAACACGTCGAGAGTTCCGGCTCACTTCGGTTTTCATCAGACTGGAACGTAAAGTATGGCAGGGCGAGGCGGGATCACACGGGGCGGCGGCAAGCGGGGCCGGCAGGAGAAAGCGTCATGATGGCGCCATTGATGCTGCCGTCGGCGCAATTGCGCGGCGACCGCATAGCCAGGCTGAACTTGCTGGCCGCGGCGGCCATGCTAGCCATGGCCAGCCTGCTGTTGATCCTCTTCCAGTTGTTTTCCCTCCAGGCATCCTTCCAGCGCACGCTGCGCATCCAGGCCGACATGCTGGCGCCTGCCGCCACGCAGGCCATGCGCCAGGATAATCGTCTTGCAGCGCAACAACTCCTCGCTCCCCTCGCCGCCGCCCCGCATATCCGGCAAGCACTGCTTTACAGCCCCTATGGCACGCCGTTTGCCCGCTACGCGCGCAGCGGCAGCGATACCGCGCCCACGGCGCCGCGCAACGGCCTGCAGATCGATTACCTGGACGGCAGCGCTGCCATCCTGACGGCCTTGCCCGGCGGCGGCGCGCTGTACCTGCGCGCCAGCCTGGCGCCGCTGTACGCCAGCCTGGCGCAATTTGCCGCCTTCACCCTGCTGGTCTGCCTGTGCGCGTTCGGCCTGACCTTCCTGATGGTGCGCCGCACGCGCACCGCCGCCCTGCATGCGGAGCGCCATTTGCACTACCTGGCCCACGTCGACCCCGTCACGCAGCTGCCGAACCGCCATGAATTCAACGATGCGCTGGCCTATGCGCTGGCGCGCGCCGACCGCCAGGACAGCAGCGTGGGCCTGCTGCTGCTGGACCTGGACAACTTCAAGATCGTCAACGACACGCTGGGCCACCACTGCGGCGACCAGCTGCTCAAGCTCGTGTCCGAGCGCCTGGTGTCCATCCTGCGCGGCACCGACATCATCTGCCGCATCGGCGGCGACGAATTCGTCGTCATCGTGGAACCGGCCGACGACGCCTCGGAGATGGCCAGCGTGGCGCGCAAGATCCTCGCCGTGCTGGCCGCGCCGTTCGCCCTCGAAGGCCACCAGCTGTACGTCAGCGCCAGCATCGGCGTGAGCCTGTATCCGTTCGACGCGCAGGACGTGGCCACCCTGACGCGCAACGCCGATACGGCCATGTACCACGCCAAGCACCAGGGCAAGAACCGCTACGCCGTGTTCAAGGCCGAAATGGAATTGCGCGCCCAGCGCCGCCTGCGCATGGAAGCGAACCTGCGCCGCGCCCTGCAGAACGAGGAACTGTATTTGCACTACCAGCCGCAGATCGACTTGCGCAGCGGGCGCATCGTCGGCGTGGAAGCGCTGATACGCTGGCATTGCCGCGACATGGGCCAGCTGAGTCCCGCCGAATTCATCCCCGTGGCCGAGGAAAGCGGCATTATCGTCGACCTGGGACGCTGGGTGCTGCAAAGCGCCTGCCGCCAGGCAGCCGCCTGGTGCAAGGCGGGTCTGCTCGATTCACTGGAACACGTGGCCGTCAACCTGTCGGCTTGCCAGGCGCGCGATCCGGGCCTGATGGACGATATCCGCGCCATCCTGGACGAAACGCAGCTGCCGCATGGCTTGCTGGAGCTGGAAATCACGGAAGGCGTCCTGATGGACAATGTCCACGCCAACGTGGAATTGATGCGGCGCCTGCAGGAAACGGGCATCCACCTGTCGATCGACGATTTCGGCACCGGCTATTCCTCGATGTCGTACTTGAAACGCCTGCCCATCGACCAGCTGAAGATCGACCGCAGCTTCGTGCACGACCTGCCCGGCGAGGGCGAAGCCATCGTCACGGCCATCATCGCCATGGCGCACAGCCTGCACCTGAAAGTGGTGGCCGAAGGGGTGGAAACGCTGCAGCAGGTGGAGTTTTTGCGCAAAGCGGGCTGCGACAATGTGCAGGGCTTCTTCTTCGCCCGTCCAATGACGGCGGCGCAATTGACGGCATTGCTGCTGGAGCGGCGCGACTGGAGTACGCGCACGATCCTGCCGGCGTAAAAAAAGGGCAGAACCACTGGCTCTGCCCCTCGTCGCTACCTCAAAGTCATCAGGCCAGCTTGGCCGAATGCTCGCGCGTGGCGTGGAATGTCAGCTTCGGCCAGCGCTCTTCCGTCAGGCGCAGGTTCACGCCGGATGTCGCCAGATACGCCATGTTACCGGCCGCATCGTAGGCCACGTTGTGGCCCAGCGCATTTTCGAAATCCTGCAGGATGCGCTTGTCGTCGCAGCTGACCCAGCGGGCGCTGCTGATGCTGGTGCCTTCGAACACGGCGTCCACGCCATACTCGTTGAGCAAACGGCTGGCCACCACTTCGAACTGCAGCACGCCGACGGCGCCCAGTACCAGTTCGCCGCCCTGCACCGGCTTGAAGACCTGCACCGCGCCCTCTTCGCCCAGCTGCTGCAAGCCCTTGTGCAACTGCTTGATTTTCAAGGGATTACGGATGCGCACCGAGCGGAAGAAGTCCGGCGCGAAGTACGGGATGCCCGTAAAGGTCAGCATCTCGCCTTCGGAAAAGCTGTCGCCGATCTGCATGTTGCCATGGTTCGGCAAGCCGATGATGTCGCCCGCGTACGCCTCTTCCACCTGTTCGCGCGAGGAAGCCATGAAGGTCACCACGTTCGACACCTTGATCTCGCGCCCCAGGCGCAAGTGCTTGACCTTCATGCCGCGCTCGAAACGTCCCGAGCACACGCGCAGGAAGGCGATGCGGTCGCGGTGGGCCGGGTCCATATTGGCCTGGATCTTGAAGACGAAACCGGTAAATGGCTGCTCGGACGGCGCCACCGAGCGCACGGTCGCGTCGCGCTCGCGCGGCGCCGGTGCCCAGTCGACCAGCGCGGACAGGATCTCGCGCACGCCGAAGTTGTTGATGGCCGAACCGAAGAACACGGGCGTCTGCACGCCGGAGAGGAATTCTTCCAGGTTGAACGGGTTCGACGCGCCGTGCACCAGTTCCACTTCCATGCGCAATTGATCCATCTCAAGCGGGAACATCTCCTGCAGGCGCGGATTGTCGATGCCCTTGATGATTTCGAAGGCGCCGTCGGCCTTCTCTTCACCTGCCTTGAACAGCATGATTTCGTCGTTCAGCAGGTGGTACACGCCGCGGAAGTTCTTGCCCATGCCGATAGGCCAGGTGACGGGCGCGCACTGGATCTTCAGCACCGATTCCAGTTCGTCGAGCAGATCGAGCGGATCGCGCGTCTCGCGGTCCATCTTGTTCATGAAGGTGACGATCGGCGTATTGCGCATGCGGCACACGGCCAGCAGCTTGATCGTCTGCGCTTCCACGCCCTTGGCCGCATCGATCACCATCAGCGCCGAGTCGACCGCCGTCAGCACGCGGTAGGTATCTTCCGAGAAGTCCTGGTGGCCCGGGGTGTCGAGCAGGTTGACGACGTGGTCGCGGAATTCGAACTGCATCACCGAGGAAGCGACGGAAATGCCGCGCTGCTTCTCGATCTCCATCCAGTCCGACGTCGCGTGGCGGCCCGATTTACGCGCCTTGACGGTACCGGCCATCTGGATCGCGCCCGAGAACAGCAGCAGTTTTTCCGTCAGGGTGGTTTTACCGGCATCCGGGTGGGAAATGATGCCGAAGGTGCGGCGGCGCTGCACTTCGCGCGCGATCACGGCCGGCGCCTTGCTGCTCACCGGCGCTGCGGCGTTGTCCGCGCTGTCGCTGGAATCGGGGGTGTTGATGTCGTTCTCGTTGGCCATATTGGTGACCATAATATGGCCCTCGCAAAAAACCCTCGATTTTACAGAAGGATCGGCCTTCCGTGTGAACTGCTTCACTCTGGCGAACGGCAAAACTGACCGCATCGCGGCGCACTTCATCAAGGGGTCACAATCCGCAGGCAACATTGCACTGCAGAAATGTTGTCACCCTACCCTGGAAACCCGATGAAAATGCTCCTCACCCCCGCCATCCGCCTCATGCAGCGCTTGCGCCTGCTGCCCAAATTCATGCTTGTCTGCCTGGTCTTCCTGCTGCCGCTGGCGCTGGCGACCACCCTGCTGATCTCGGAACTGGGCAAGTCACTGGCCCAGGCGCAGGATGCGCAGCGGGGCGTGGCCTATGTGCGCCAGTTGCAGGAAGGCACGCGGCTGCTGCAACAGCGGCGCGGCCTCGAGCACTTGCGCCTGAGCGGCAAGGCGGGCATGGACAACACGGCCCTGAATGCGCGCATCACGGCCGCGCTGGCCGCCCTGGCGCGCTTGCCGGCAGGCGCCGGCCTGCCCCAGGCGGCCGAGCTGACGAAGCAATGGCAAGCCCTGCTGGGCCGCCAGGCGGGCCTCGCGGCGCGCGACAGCTACGCGGCGCACACGGCGCTGCTGCGCCAGGCAGCCAAGCTGGGCCAGCTGGTGGCCGACCGCTCGCACCTGAGCCTGGACCCGGACGCGGGCGCCAACCACCTGAGCGCCGCCTTCACCGCCACCCTGCCCGACCTGGCCGAGAGCCTGTCCGACATCGGCGGGCGCGGCGCCGCCTACATCGACACGGGCCTGTTCGAGGCGAATGAAGATCAACTCGTCAATGCCAACGCCCTGATCGCGCGCCATGAACTGGAACGCCTGCCGGCCCGCTTCGACGAAATCATCGCGGCCAAGCCGGAATTGCGCGCCAGCCTGCAGCCGGCCCTGAAAGCCGTGCCGGCCGCGCTGGCCTTCCTCGAACGCACGAAGAATGAAGTGACGAATTCCTACGACCAGACGTCGGGCGCGCAATTCCACGCGGCCGGCATGCAAGCCATCGACGCCCTGCACGCGCTGTCCGGCGCCTCCGCCGCCGCGCTGGACGGCTTGCTGGCGCAGCGCATCGCGCGCGACGAGGCGCGCCGCGCCCTGATCCTGGCGGCCATGCTGCTGGTGCTGCTGGCCGCCGCCTACCTGTGCGCGGGCTTTTATGCCGCGTTCGCGCGCGACGTGCAGCAATTGCGCGTGGCCGTGGGCGCCGCGGCGGCGGGCGACCTGTCGCAGCGCATCACTTCGCAGGCGCACGACGAAATCGGCGACCTGGTACGCGACTTCGGCGCCATGACGCATGGCCTGGCCACCCTGGTGCAGGAAATCCGCGGCGGCGCGGCCGTCATCGCCGCCGCCGGCGCCGATATCGCCCAAGGCAACGCCGCCCTGTCCGGCCACACGGCCACGCAAGCGGACGCGCTGGGCGCCACCGTGGACTCGATGCGCGAGCTGACGGCCACCGTGGGCCGCAACGAAGCCCACGTAGGACAGGGGCGCACCCTGGTGGCGTCGGCCGCCGAAGTGGCCCTGCGCGGCGGCGAGACCGTCAGCGCCGTGGTCGAGACCATGGCCTCGATCAAGGCCAGCTCGCACAAGATCGTCGACATCATCGGCGTGATCAACGGCATCGCCTTCCAGACGAATATCCTCGCCCTGAACGCGGCCGTGGAAGCGGCGCGCGCGGGCGAACAGGGACGCGGCTTTGCCGTCGTGGCGTCCGAAGTGCGCAGCCTGGCGCAGCGCTCCAGCGAAGCGGCGCAGCAGATCAAGCGCCTGATCGGCGACTCCGTGGCCACCGTGGACGCGGGCGGCGACCTGGTCAACGCGGCCGGCAGCACCATGCGGCAAGTCGTCGACGCGGTGCAGCAGGTGTCCGTCGTCATCGGTCGCATCAGCAGTGCCGGTGCCGAGCAGAATGGCGAAATCGCCCGCATCAATGGCGCGCTGGCGCAAATCGACGACATGACGCGCCAGAATGCGAGCCTGGTCGACGAGGCGCGCGCCGGTTCCCAGCGCCTGCACCAGGAAGGCGAGGCGCTGACGCAGGCCGTCAGCCGCTTCCGCCTGGGGGAGCACGAGGCGCCAAACGTGCGCCAGACACCCGCCGCAACCATGCGCGACGGCTTGCCCAGCGTGCGTCCGGCCGGCCTGTGGAGCGCCAACAAGCCGCGCGTCATATCACAAAATCGCGCAGAACGGCGCAAGGCTAGCTAGTCAAAAGTGTGCACGTAGGACAAGGACTACAATTTCGCCTCAAAAGAGACTACAAAGTGGCGACTGCTAATCTTATGTTCGCCACTTACATAAGCTTTTAAAGTAGCTACATCGCGATCTGCACCGCGCGGTCGAAAAAAAACGCTGTTTCCAGATGGATGCGGCAACTTTTTTGACCAGCAACGCGGCAGTCGCACTCCGATGTAAAAAGCCTGTGAGGAATACTATGAGCCATACTCAACTTATCGCCCCGGTCCAGAAGAACCAGTTGCTGCCGCGCGCCATGCCGGCGGCCGGTCGGGAAATCAAGCTTGCGTCGCGGGTTAGCCTCAGCAGTGCCCAACAGAATGAATTGCTGGCCGCCCTGCCGCGCGCCGCGCTCGAATCGCTGTTCGAAGACCTGGAACTGGTGGAACTGCCTTTCGGCAAGGAATTGTATGCCTACGGTAACAACCTGGAATACAGCTACTTCCCTACCACCGCCATCATTTCCTTGCTGTATGTCATGGAAGACGGCGCCACGACGGAAATCGCCGTCGTCGGCCATGAAGGCGTGGCCGGTGCCTCGCTGCTGGCAGGCGAACGCGCCATGTGCACGGCTGTCGTGCAAAGCGCCGGCTACGGCTACCGCCTGAAGACGCAAAGCTTGCGCGACGCCTTCAACCAGGGCGGCGCCCTGCCCCAGTTGCTGATGCGCTACACCAACGCCCTGTTTGCGCAAATGGCGCAGAACGCCGTCGGCGGCCGTCACAGCTCGATCGAGCAAAAGCTGTGCCGCTGGCTGCTGGACCGCCTGGACCGTTCGCCATCGAACGAATTGAAAGTGACGCAAGAGTTGATCTCGATCATGTTGGGCGTGCGCCGCGAAAGCATCACGGCCGCCGCCGGCAAGCTGCAGGAAGAAGGCTTGATCCACTATCGCCGCGGCAATATCACGGTGCTGGACCGCGCCGGCCTGGAATGCTATGCGGGCGAGTGCTACAAGGTGGCCAAGACGGAATACGACCGCTTGCTGCGCGACGTATCACGCTGCTGATCCGCTGCTGATGCGCGAAAGCCAGGCAACATAAAAAAAATGGCCGGGCTGCATGCCCGGCCATTTTTTTGCCGCAACCTCAGCTGCAACCTCAATTACGCTTCGGCATCCGCATCGATGTCTTCCGGCTCCGGCGTCAGCGGCAGGGGAATCACGGCTTCCACGCACGTGCCCTTGCCTTCCGGCCCCTGGCGCACGGTGAGAGTGCCGCCCAGCAACAAGGCCCGCTCGCGCATGCCCAGCAAGCCGTGCGACATGGGTTTTTGCAGCGCATCTTCCGTGATGCCGATGCCATCGTCGATCACGCGCAGCACCAGGCCGTGCTCATTGCGCTTCAAGGTCACGCTGACCATGCCGGCGCGCGCATATTTCAGGATATTGGTCAGCGATTCCTGCACGATACGGAACAGGGCAATCGTCAGGGTGGCTTCGCGGTTGTCGATATTGATGGCCACGTCCGTTTCGCAGCGCACGGAACTCATGCGCGCAAAATCCTCGCAATAGCTTTCGATAGCGGCGCACAGGCCCAGATTGTCCAGCAGGCTGGGGCGCAGGTCTTCGACGATGCGGCGCTTCAGTTCCACCGTTTCCAGCAAGGTAGCCTTGGCGCGGCGCAATTGCGCGGCCAGTTCCGGCTGCGTGTGCGCCAGTTGCTGCGTGACGGCGCCCAGGTCCATGCTGATCGACGTCAGGTTGGCGCCCAGTTCATCGTGCAATTCGCGCGCCAGGCGCGCCTTTTCCACTTCATTGACGCTGATCAAATGACGCGACAGCACGGATAACTGCTCCGTACGCTTGCTGACCGTCGACTCCAGGGTGTCGTTGGCATTTTGCAGTGCATACTCGACGGCGGCGCGGTTCTGGAAACTGCGCCGCACCAGCTGGTAAAACATGATCAGCACGAGGATGGCCAGGGCATTGATGCCGATGCCGAGCAGCACGGCTTTCTGGTACTCATGGTAAAAGGCGGCGCTGCCAGAAGACAACGCTTCATTCTGCTCGCGCGTCATGATCACCACTTGCAGGCGGATCTCGTCCATGGTGGCGCGGTCATCGGTCACGCGGGAAATGTTGACGATCTCGGCCAGCCCGCCCTGCTTGTAGACATCGATCGACTGTTGCAACATCGACATCTTGCGACGGATCAAGCTTTTCAGCTGGCCCAGGTTTTTCAACTGGGTAGGACTGCCCGCGAGCAAGGTTTGCAGCTCGTTGAATTCGTTTTCGATTTCCGTGGTCGCCGTCTTCGACGGCCCCAGATAGGTTTCGGAGCCGGAAATGAAATAGCCGCGCAAGCTGCTTTCCGCATCGAGCACGAGCACGTTCAAATACTGCAGGCGGTCCGCCACGCGGGCGCTCTGGCTGAGCAAGGCGTTCGTGCCCTTCAGCGACTGCAGATTATGATAGAGACTGAAACCATTGAGTACAAGCAGCAAGGCGCAAGTCACGCACAGGATCGTCTTGTAGAGGGGCAGGCGGTGATTCGGGGCCGGTTCAGCGGTGAAATACATCCTGATGTGCATCCTTAGCAAGGTTCGGCGCGGGAAAGAGCGCCGGCGCCGGCCAATTATAGTCCTCGCCACAAACTGCTGCACTGCACAAGTCGTGCCGGCTGGCTGGCTGAGCGATCATGTTTCCATGATCGCACCGCAGCGCTAGTCAAGCAAATTGTTTTTCATTGCGTAATAGGTCAAGTCGCTGTTGGATTGCAAGCCCATTTTTTCCATGATGCGCGTACGGTAAGTACTCACCGTCTTGATGCTCAGCGACAAAGCGACACCGATATCGGACACGGTGGCGCCGCGCGCCAGGCGCAGGAAGACCTGGAACTCGCGGTCCGACAATTCCGTGTGCAGCGCGGCATTCGTGTCGCGGTCGAACGATTGCGCCAGCAATTCGCCCACGGTGGAGCTGACATAGCGGCGCCCCTGGAACACGGTGCGCACGGCCGTCATCAGCTCGTCGGCCTCGCATTCCTTGTTCAGATAGCCATTCGCGCCCATCTTGAACAGGTTCAACGCGTATTGCTGCGCGGGATAGCCGCTGAGTATCAGCACGGGCAATTCCGGCTGGCCCTGGCGGATCGTGCGCAAGGTATCGATGCCGCTCTGATCGGGCATGGCTATATCGAGCAGCAATACATCGCAAATTTCGCGGCGGGCGATATCGAGCGCTTCGCGCCCCGTACCGGCTTCCGCCACCACACTGAAATCGCTCGACGACGAAAAAATCTGTTTGAATCCAGCTCGTACTATTTGGTGATCATCACAAATGGCAACGCGTATCATTGTTTCCCCTTAAATTTTCCTGGCCTGGGAAAGACTACCGGAACCTGAACGCTGCTCCGGCTTAGCGTCACTAACAAAAACGCAACATTAACATTATATTCAAAATATGGCGCGCAGTACGGTAGCGTCAGCGCCAAGGCCGAGCGCCCATGCAGTATAGTCAACTCAGTCAACTGCTACCGGACAACCCCACCTATATTGGTACAAATCTTATTTTAGCAAGTTTAAAATCGCAATTAATTCATTGCGTATCCACACGCGGTCCAGCGGCGCTTCCTGCGGCGCGACGGGCATGGCCGGCAGCACTGGCAGTTCGTCGGCGATGGCATGCGATGCGCCACGACTATCGAGCTTGTTGCGCGCGCCGCTGATGGTGAAGCCTTGCTCGTACAGCAATTCGCGGATGCGGCGTATCAACAGCACCTCATGGTGCTGATAATAACGGCGGTTACCACGTCGTTTGACCGGCTTGAGCTGGGAAAACTCCTGCTCCCAGTAGCGCAATACATGCGGTTTGACGCCGCACAACTCGCTCACCTCGCCGATCGTGAAATAGCGTTTCGCCGGAATGGGCGGCAAGGCGATCAACTCGGTTTTACTGATGCGCTCGTTCATCGCCACTCACTCAGGCAGCACGTGCCAGCGGACTGGTCTCTTCGACCATGCTTTTCAGCTTCTGGCTCGCATGGAAGGTCACGACGCGGCGCGCCGTGATGGGGATCTCTTCGCCCGTCTTCGGATTGCGGCCCGGCCGCTGCGGCTTGTCGCGCAACTGGAAATTGCCGAAACCGGACAGCTTGACGGCCTCGCCCCGTTCGAGCGCATTGCGGATCTCGTCGAAAAAGGTCTCGACCATATCCTTCGCTTCGCGCTTGTTCAGGCCCACCTGCTCGAACAACAGTTCGGCCAGTTCCGCCTTGGTCAAGGTGGGTAAATCTTTTTCCGCTTCCTGGCGCACTTTGGCAACCAGCATGGCCCGATGCAGATCTGCGGCCAGTGCGGACTGCAGTACGGCGGAATCAACGTCGCTGTTATTAATTTTCCTGCCCTGCCTTTTCTGTGCGCCCGAGCCCGCCACATGGCAAGCTCGTCTACGGTTGACGACGGAAAGGCCGTCACGCAAGGCGACGGCCAGTCCGGTAATTACGAACGCAGTTTCGCGTCGTGGCCCTGCTTGGCCGCATCGACCAGGACGGCCATCAGGCCATCGACAACATCGTCTTGCAGGGTGTTTTGAGTATCTTGCAAGCTAATCCGGAAAGCAAGGCTTTTTTCATCCGCTTCCAGCCCTTTTCCACGATATTCATCAAATAAAACAATGGCTTGCACGATACGCGCTGCCGGGCTCGACTTGGCGGCGGCGTGGAAGCTGTCGAGCAGATCCTGCACGGCCACCGATTGCTTGACGACCACGGCCAGGTCGCGGCTGGCGCCAGGGAATTTCGAGATTTCCTGGTACACGGGCACGACTCGTTGCGTCAGGGCAGCGGCGTCGACTTCGAACAGCACGGGCGCCAGCGGCAAGTCATACTTTTGCATCCAGCGCGGGTGCAGTTCGCCGATGAAACCGATGACCTTGCCATCGAGCTCCACGTTGGCCGAACGGCCCGGATGCAGGGCCGGATGCTCCGCCTTGCTGAAACGCAAGACCAGCGGCGCGAACAGCGCTTCCAGGTCCGCCTTCACGTCGAAGAAGTCGACCGTGCGCGCAGCCTGGCCCCACTGCTCGTCGGCCACCGCGCCGTAGGCCATGGCCGCCACGCGCTTCGGCTGGGCGTAACCGGCCACCGACAGGGGACCGTTTTGCACGCTGTCGTCGCGCTGGTAGATGGCGCCCACTTCGAAGATGCGCACGCGGTTCGTCTTGCGGTTCAGGTTGTAGCGCACATTGGCGATCAGGCTGCCAATCAGCGAGGAGCGCATCACGCTCATCTGGCTGGCGATCGGGTTCTGCAATTTGATCGGATTCGTGTTGCCCGAGAAATCGCGCTCCCATGCCGTATCGACAAAGCTCATGTTAACCACTTCCTGGAAGCCAAGGTCGGCCAGCTCATGACGTACCGCAAACAAGGAGCGGGTATTTTCTGGTGCAATCTGCATCACGTTCGCGGCCACGGGCGGCAAGGTCGGGATGTTTTCAAAGCCGTACACGCGCGCCACTTCCTCGATCAAGTCTTCCTCGATCTCGATGTCGAAACGGTAGCTGGGCGAGGTCACGGAAAACACGCCGTCCGCCAGGGTGAATGGCAGGGCCAGGCGCGTGAAGATATCGGCGATCAGCTCATCGTTGAGCGGCACGCCGATGACTTTTTGCGCGCGCGCCGTGCGCATCGACACAGGCTGGCGTTGCGGCAAGTTCACCACGTGGTCGTCGACGGGGCCGACGGTCGTGGCCGGCGTGCCGCAGATTTCCACGATCAGGGCCGTGATGCGCTCGATGTGCTCGACGGTGGTGGCGAAATCGACGCCGCGCTCGAAGCGGTGCGCCGCATCGGTCGAGAAATTCAGGCGGCGGGCGCGGCCTTGAATGGCGTTCGGCCACCAGAAAGCCGCTTCCAGGTAAATGCTGTCCGTATCGTCCGATACGGAGCTGGCGTCGCCGCCCATGATGCCGGCCAGCGATTCGATTTCCTGCTCATCGGCAATGACGCCGAGCCACTCGTCGACGGCGATGGTGTTGCCGTTCAACAGCTTGACGGATTCGCCCGCCTTGCCCCAACGCACGTCGAGGCTGCCGTGGATCTTTGCCAGGTCAAACACGTGGCTGGGACGGCCCAGTTCCAGCATGACATAGTTGGAAATGTCGACCAGGGCCGACAGCGGACGCTGGCCGCTGCGCTCGAGGCGCTGCTTCATCCAGTCCGGCGTGGCGGCACGGGCGTTCAAGCCGCGGATGACGCGGCCCGTGAAACGGCCGCACAGGTCCGGCGCACTGACTTTCACTGGCAACACTTCATCGCTGGTGACAGGCACGGTGCGGAACTGCGGCGCATTCAGGGGCACGCCCGTCAAGGCCGACACTTCGCGCGCCACGCCCAGCACGGACAGGCAGTCCGCCTTGTTCGGCGTCAACTTGATGGTGAATTTCAAGTCGTTGAGCGCAAAGTAATCGCGGAAATTCTGGCCGATCGGCGCGTCGTCCGGCAATTCCAGCAAGCCGGCGTTTTCTTCCGACAATTTCAATTCGCGCGCGGAGCACAGCATGCCTTGCGACTCGACGCCGCGCAGCTGGCCTACCTTGATTTCAAACGGCTTGCCATCGGCGCCAGGCGGCAGCACGGCGCCGGCCATGGCGCACACGACTTTCAAGCCCGGGCGCACGTTCGGCGCGCCGCAAACGATGTTGAGCATGGTGCCCGTGCCGACGTCGACCTGGCACACATTCAGGCGGTCCGCGTTCGGATGTTTTTCCATCTCCAGGACCAGGCCCACCACCACGTTCGAGAACGGGGGCGCGACAGGATCGACGTCCTCGACTTCGAGACCTGACATGGTCAGCAGATGGGCCAGTTCGTCCGAAGTCATCTTCGGATCGACCATGGTACGGAGCCAGTTTTCGGAAAATTGCATAATCAAGCCTTCAAAGGGTCAAAGCTCACAGCGCGAGCGCACAGGCGCTCAAGCGCCATGAATCAAACGGAACAATGCTTAGTTGAACTGCTTCAGGAAACGCAAGTCGCCTTCATAAAACAGGCGCAGGTCGTTGATGCCGTAACGCAACATCGTCAAGCGTTCCAGGCCGGAGCCGAAAGCAAAACCGATGAATTTCTCGGGATCGAGGCCGAAGTTCTTCACCACGGTCGGATGCACCTGGCCGGCGCCCGACACTTCCAGCCAGCGGCCTTTCAGCGGGCCCGAACCGAAGGCGATGTCGATCTCGGCCGACGGTTCCGTAAACGGGAAGTACGACGGGCGGAAGCGCACTTGCAAGTCGTCCGTCTCGAAGAAGGCCTTGACGAAGTTCAGGTACACGCCCTTCAGGTCGGCAAAGCTGATGTCTTCGGCGATCCACAGGCCTTCGACCTGGTGGAACATGGGCGAATGGGTGGCGTCGCTGTCGACGCGGTAGGTGCGGCCCGGCGCGATGACCTTGATCGGCGGCGTGTGCGTGCGCGCATAGCGCACCTGCATCGGGCTCGTGTGCGTGCGCAGCAGCAAGGGCTTGCCATCGGTATCGTTGCCGTCGATGTAGAAAGTGTCTTGCATGGAACGGGCTGGATGGTTTTCCGGGCTGTTGAGCGCCGTGAAGTTGGTCCAGTCGTTCTCGATTTCGGGGCCGTCGGCCACGTCGAAACCGATGGAGCGGAAGATTTCCTCGACACGCTCCCACGTGCGCATCACGGGATGGATGCCGCCGGGCATGCGGCCACGGCCTGGCAGGGTCACGTCGATCGCTTCGGCGTTCAGGCGGCCTTGCATCTGGGCATCGGCCAGTGCATCACGGCGCGCCGTCAGCGCGTCCTCGATCTGCACTTTGACGGCGTTGATCAAGGCGCCCTGCGCCTTGCGCGCGTCCGGGTCCAGCTTGCCCAGGCCCTTCATCATTTCGGTAATCTGGCCAGTCTTGCCCAGGTAGCGGGCTTTGGCGTTTTCAAGTGCGGCAGCGTCTGCGGCGGCGATAAAGTCAGCCTGGGCCGAGACGACGAGTTCTTCTAGGGAGTTCATGCGGCATTTCCTGTTTTGGACATCAATTCTGGACTCAGTTATCTAAAATCCAACAATCAAAAACGGAAACGGGGCATAAGGTGTTAAAACCCCTGCCCCGCTCTTTATGACGTCACCCTACGGATGACGTTGTGCAATGACCGATGCTTACGCAGCGATTTTTGCTTTAACTGCGTTGACAATCGCAGCGAATGCTGGCTTGTCCATCACAGCCATATCGGCCAGGACTTTACGGTCCAGTTCGATATTTGCTTTTTTCAAGCCGTTCATGAATACGCTGTACGTTACGCCATGCTCACGGGAAGCGGCATTGATACGGGCGATCCACAGGCGGCGGAAAACGCGTTTCTTGTTGCGGCGATCGCGGTAAGCGTATTGGCCAGCGCGCATAACTGCTTGCTTGGCAACACGGTATACACGGCTGCGGCGACCACGGTAGCCTTTAGCTTGAACAAGAATCTTCTTATGACGGGCACGAGCTGTAACCCCACGTTTTACTCTAGGCATAATAACTCCTTAAATTGAGTGTGAGATTAAGCAGTCGGCATCATGCGCATGACGGATGTGACATCCGATGCGTTGATGTTACGGGTACCGCGCAACTGACGTTTGTTTTTGGTGGTTTTCTTGGTCAGGATGTGGCGTTTGAACGCGTGACCCGACTTGACTGTTCCACCTGGACGCACGCGAAAACGTTTTTTCGCGGAGCTTTTGGTCTTCATTTTAGGCATAGCAATCTGTCCTCTTACGGACAGCTCCATTTATAACAGGATTGCAGGTGGCAACACGACGCTGCGCTTAGATGCCTGCTTTCACATGTTGTGCAGCGGATGCGAGTCCACTACAGTTCACGCGGCCCGGACATTGCTGACCGGGCCGCGCAAATTCTGCCTGGGGTTTGACACCGCGCCAATGCCGGCGCGAGCAGTTTCCACCCACAGTAAAACGCTATTGTATCTTACTTCTTCTTCTTAGGCGAAAGAACCATGATCATTTGGCGGCCTTCCATCTTCGGGAACTGCTCGACCTGGCCGTACGGCTCCAGATCGGCTTTCAGACGTTCCAGCATGCGGAAGCCAATATCCTGATGCGCCATCTCACGACCGCGGAAACGCAAGGTGATCTTGGTTTTATCGCCATCTTCGAGGAACTTGATGAGATTACGCAACTTGATATTGTAGTCACCATCATCAGTCCCCGGACGGAATTTGACTTCCTTCACGAGGATGATCTTTTGCTTCAATTTGGCTTCGTGAGCTTTCTTTTGCTCCGAATACTTAAATTTGCCGTAGTCCATCAAACGGCACACCGGTGGCTGCGCGGTAGGCGCAATTTCCACCAGGTCGACGTTTGCCTCTTCCGCCAGGCGGAAGGCTTCAGCCAAACTTACGATACCGAGTGGCTCGTTATCGACCCCGCTTAAACGCATTTCAGGGGCAGTGATTTCGCCATTGATGCGATGTGACTTGTCAGTAGCTATTGTAATTTCCTTTAAAAATCTTGTAAGACGGTCGTGCAGCGAGTTTCCTCGTCAGGCCTTGGTGTCGACTTCATGTTTGAGTCGCTCAATCAGGGCATCGACGGACATGACGCCCAGATCGACATTGCCCCGCGCCCGCACGGCCACTGTATTCGCATCCCGCTCTTTGTCGCCAATTACTAAGATGTAAGGCAATTTTTGTACGGAATGTTCACGTATTTTATAGGTAATCTTCTCGTTACGCAAATCAGCCTGTACGCGCAGCCCCGCTTTGCGCAGTTTTGTTGTAACTTCCTGTACATAATCGGCTTGAGCGTCGGAAATATTCAACACCGACACTTGCACCGGCGACAACCACAGCGGCATGGCGCCCGCATAGTGTTCGATCAGGATGCCGATGAAACGTTCCAGCGAGCCGACGATCGCGCGGTGCAGCATGATGGGCACCTGGCGCGTGTTATCCACGGCCACATATTCGGCGCCCAGGCGACCCGGCATCGACGGATCGATCTGCACGGTACCCACTTGCCATGCGCGGCCCAGGCTGTCTTTCAGGTGGTATTCGATCTTCGGACCATAGAATGCACCCTCGCCCGGCAATTCCGTCCACTCCACGCCGCAGGCGCGCAGGGCCGAACGCAGGGATTCCTCGGCGAAATCCCACGACTCTTCCGTACCGATGCGGTTATCCGGGCGCAGCGCCAGTTTCACGTCGATATTCGTAAAGCCGAAAGCCGTGTAGACATCCATCGCCTGCTGGTGGAACGCCGTCACTTCGCCGGCGATCTGCTCTTCCAGACAGAAAATGTGGCCATCGTCCTGCGTAAAGCCGCGCACGCGCATCATGCCGTGCAAGGCGCCCGACGGCTCGTTGCGGTGGCATTGGCCGAATTCACCGTAACGCAATGGCAAGTCGCGGTAGCTGCGCATGCCATTGTTGAAAATCTGGATATGGCCAGGGCAATTCATCGGTTTCAGCGCATAGGCGCGGTTTTCCGATTCCGTGATGAACATGTTTTCACGGTAATTATCCCAGTGGCCGGTTTTTTCCCACAGGCCACGGTCGAGAATTTGCGGCGCCTTGACTTCCTGGTAGCCATTGACCTGGTACACATTGCGCATGTATTGCTCGACTTGCTGCCAGATCGACCAGCCTTTCGGGTGCCAGAAGATCAGGCCTGGCGCTTCCTCCTGGAAATGGAAGAAATCGAGCTGTTTACCCAGCTTGCGGTGGTCGCGTTTTTCCGCCTCTTCCAGGTTGTGCAGATACAATTCCTGGTCTTCCTTCTTGGCCCAGGCCGTGCCGTAGATACGCTGCAGCATCTCGTTTTTCGAGTCGCCGCGCCAGTAGGCGCCGGCCAGCTTCATCAGCTTGAAGACTTTCAGCTTGCCCGTCGATGGCACGTGAGGGCCGCGGCACAAGTCCGTGAACTTGCCTTCGGAATACAACGACACTTCCTGGTCGGCCGGGATCGAACCGATCAGTTCCGCCTTGTACGCCTCGCCGATGCCCTTGAAGTATTCGATGGCTTCGTCGCGCGCGACTACCTTGCGCGTGACTTGCTCATCCTTCTTGGCCAGTTCCGCCATTTTCTTTTCGATCGCGACCAGATCTTCCGGCGTGAACGGGCGCTTGTAGGCGAAGTCATAGTAAAAACCGTTGTCGATCACGGGACCGATGGTCACTTGCGCTTCCGGGAACAATTCCTTGACGGCATACGCCAGCAAGTGGGCCGTCGAGTGGCGGATCACTTCCAGGCCGTCGGCATCCTTGTCCGTGACGATCGCCAGTTCCGCATCCTGCTCGATCAGATAGGAAGTATCGACCAGCTTGCCGTCGACCTTGCCGGCCAGGGCAGCCTTGGCCAGGCCGGTACCAATATTGGCCGCAACCTGGGCCACGGTGACCGGGCCGTCAAATTGACGGGCGGAACCATCGGGAAGTCGGATTGTAAGCATATTGATCTCCATATCGGCGCTGGCGCCAGGTAAAACTGCAATGTGATGGGTAAATAACTGAAAGGAAAACGCAGACGCAAAAAAACGCGGACTAGCCGCGTTTTTCACTTTCTTGAGACAAAGGAAACCCGTTCGACTAGCGTCACTCCCAAAGCTTGGTAGTAGTTCGCGGTGTCATAACCGGTTTTACCTTTCTCTCTAACTGCATTCTGGTGGGCGGTGAGGAATTCGAATCCCCGACCCCTTGGATGTCGACCAAGTATTCTAACCAGCTGAACTAACCGCCCGTAAAACTTTTGTTGATCATTGTATTTCAAATGACCGCTTGCGGCTTGCGCCAGCTTAAAACTCTTGAAAACTGCTTACTGCTAAATTCTGGTGGGCGGTGAGGAATTCGAATCCCCGACCCCTTGGATGTCGACCAAGTATTCTAACCAGCTGAACTAACCGCCCCGAAGACCAGCATTATAGAGAGGCTTTCCCAGAATGACAAGGGCTCTTTTACAGGAAACTTTAATCACTCTCCGGGCGTCAGCCCCCTTTATATGGAGAGGGCCCGGCGCACGCGGAATGCCGCTAGAATCGCGGCATGAACTCCACCCTATTCGCCTGGCTGAAAACCCTGAGCCGCATCTGCGGTTTTGAAACGGCCGACTCTTTCCCGCCCGGCCACCCATATGCACGCACGCGCTGGGAAGCTGCGTATTTCGATATCGCCTCCGACGTGAAACCCGACGAGATGGAACGGCGCCTCTGCGCAGCCATCGCCAACACGCCGAGCGTCTTCGCCTACATCACCAATCCCACGCCGCGCATGCAGCGCGCACTGCTGAACGTGATCCACGACCGGCTGCGGCGCCAGCCCGGCGCGGGCGCCACCGACCTGGTCTTGTTATTGATCAATGCCTACGCCAGCGAGCACATCATGGAAGCCGTGCCTGGCCTGCGCGCCCTGATCTTCAACACTGCACATGAAGAGACGAACCTGCGCGTGCATGCCATCCTGGAATTACTGGTGGACACACCGCGGGGACTGGACGTGATCGACATGTAATCGTCACGCGTGATTGGCAGGCACATAGCGCGCCCGCAAGCGCATGAACGGCGTTTCCACCAATCTATATAAGAGCCAGCCCGTGACGATGCTGACAGCGATACTGACCAGTATCGCCGGCGCACCGTCCGGCCCGTGGCCAACGTCTTGCAACAAGGGCCGCAGCAGGATGCACAGCTGCTTGTGCAGCAGGTAAATCGCATATGACCACAGGGCCAGGCTGGCCGCGCCCGGCACGCGCAATTGATACAAAGCACTGGCAGGACTCAGCGCGGCGATCAGCAATAAGGTAAAACTGGCGGCCAGGGCCGGATAGCCGAACACCGTCACCCAATAACCATAGTGATCGGCGACGAACACGTAAAACATCAGCGCCGTGCCAAAGATTCCCGCCAGCAAGGTGCGATTGCCATAGGATGTCAGGCGCAGCCAGGCGCCAGGGTGGTAGTTTTTCAGCAGCGCCAGCGCCACGCCCGCCACCAGCTCGTCGAAACGGCACCACGACGCGTAATAAATGTATTTGTAATAGCCGAGGCCGCCTCGCGGCACGTGCACATATTCATCCCACAGATAAGCACGCAGCAGCATGCCGACGATAAAGCTGGCGGCCACGGCCACCCACGCCCACAGCAGGGACTTGCGGCAAGCCGCGATCGCCAGCGCCACGGCCGGCAGCAGCACGTAGAACTGCTCTTCCACGCACAGCGACCACGCATGGGAAAACGCCGTGCCCGGCGTCAGATTGATGTTTTGCGTGAACGTCAGGAATTTCCACAAGGGAAGTAGCGCGCTATCGCCGCGAAACGCGGGCCACAAATAATACAGGGCCAGCACGGCATAAAAACTGGGCAAGGTGCGCAGGAAACGGCGCGCATAGAAGCGCGGCAAGGAAAAGCCTTGCTCGCTGCGCAAGGCCGCAAAGATCTGGTTGCCGATCAGGTAGCCGCTGAGGGCAAAGAACAGGTCCACGCCCGTCCAGCCGATTTCTCCCCAGAAACCAAACGCCCCGCCCTCGCTGACGAACAACAAATAATGGTTCATGAAGACCAGCACGATGGCCAGCGCGCGCAAGGTATCGAGGCCGTACAGGCGGGAAGGATGGGACGTACTGGTCATGGAATCGGCAAGGGAAAACAACATTGGCGCCGATCATGCCATGCCGGGGTGGGCGATGGGTACATTCCTGGCGACATTTTTACGGGTACCTGCCGCGAATCCCGCTAAAATATGCCGACCCCGCTTTCCCTTCCCTGATACCAATAGGATATGTCCAGCATGAGCAGCGCACTCCACTTCAAGTCCATCAACTACACGGGCCAGGGCAGCGGCCCGCGCCTGATCGTCACCGGCGCCGTGCACGGCAATGAAACCTGCGGCACCAAGGGCATCCACCGCGTGATGGCTGAACTCGACAGCGGCGCCCTGTCCATCGTGGCCGGCAGCGTCACCTTCGTGCCCATCACCAACCCGCTCGCTTACGCCAAGGGCGTGCGCAGCGGCGACCGCAACCTGAACCGCAACCTGTTCCCAAACGACAATCCGCAAGATTTCGAAGACCGCATCGCCAATTGGCTGTGCCCGCTGCTGGGCCAGCACGACGTGCTGCTCGACTTGCATTCATTTAATGCCGACAGCCAACCCTTCGTCATGGTGGGACCGCGCAACAACGACGGCCCGCTGCAACCTTTTAAACATGAAGAAAAGGAACGCGCGCTGGCGCGCCGCCTGGGCGTGCGCCGCTTCGTCGACGGCTGGCTGCATGCGTATGGCCAGGGCGTGCAGCGCCGCCTGGGCAATAGTGACCAGGTGGGCCTGGTCTTGCGCTACGGCGTGGGCACCACCGAATACATGCGCTCGACGGGCGGCTATGCGCTCACCCTGGAATGCGGCCAGCACGCGGACCCGGCCGCACCGGACGTCGCTTACCGCGCCATCATGAACACCTTGGCTTTCCTCGGTTTCATTGACGCGCCGCAACCGGAAGCCATCGCGGACGCCGACATGGAAGCGCTGAACATGGTCGTCGTGCACGACAAGCTGCATGCAAGCGACCGCTTCATCAAGACCTGGTCCAGCTTTGACAAGGTCAAACAGGGCGAGCAGATCGGCGTGCGCGCAGACGGCACGCCCGTGACGGCCGAATTCGACGCCTATATCCTGTTCCCCGACGTCAATGCGGCGGCCAATGCCGAGTGGTATTACCTGGCGCGGGTTGCCAGCAGCTTTTGATTAGAGCCTATTCCAGTAGGGAGCGTCATCTGCTGGCCGTTCATCAGGAGCGCGGACAAGGCGTGAGGAGGACGCGTGGCGAGCCACGCGACGACGATCAACGCAGTCCCCGCTTCTGAGGGGCGCCGGCAGGGGATGTATTCATCTACTGGGATAGGCTCTTAGTGCCCGACCGACTTGGAGAACAAGTTAATGACGAGCACGCCGGCAATGATCAGCCCCAGGCCGATCAGGGCCGGCGTGTCCAGGCTTTGCTTGAACCAGAACCAGCCGACGGCGGAAATGAGCACGATGCCCACGCCCGACCAGATCGCATACACGATGCCGGTGGGAATGACCTTCAAGGTCAGGGACAGGCACCAGAAGGCGATGCTGTAGCCAAGCACGGTGATGACGCTGGGCCACAAGCGGCTGAAGCCCTCGGACGCCTTCAAGGCGCTGGTGGCGATCACTTCGGCGATGATGGCGATGGCAAGGTAGAAATACGTCATGGCGAGGCTCATGCTGGCGTCCTTTATTGGGGGCTGAGCAGCTTCAAGCCCAGGATGCCCGACACGATCAGGGCGATGCAGGCGATGCGCGCGGCGCTGGCCGGCTCGCCCAGCACCATGATGCCGAAGATGGCCGTGCCGACGGTGCCGATGCCCGTCCAGATGGCATATGCCGTGCCCAGCGGCAAGGTGCGCAAGGCCAGGCCCAGCATCACCACGCTGCCCAGCATGGAAATAGCCGTCAGCACGGATGGCACGAGGCGGGTAAAGCCGGCACTGTATTTGAGGCCGATGGCCCAGCCGATTTCCAGCAAACCAGCCAATACCAAAATAATCCACGCCATCGTACTCTCCTGAGGCGGCAGGGTCGTCCCCGCCATGCAGCCCCGTCATCGAGCGGGGTCGTCCCCACAGGAGCAAAAGGAAAAGTATACCATCGGGTGAAAAGGCTTGCCGCCAGCACATTTTTCTAGTGCGGCCGCTCCAATCGAAAGTTGCCAAAAAACATGCTGATGGCCGCATAATTGCCGCATCCATTCACTCTCGGGAACAATGATGCTGCTACTGGCCCAGATTCTTACCGCCCTCATCCTGCTGCTGCACGTGTATATCGTGCTGCTGGAAACCGTGCTGTTCGATGCGCGCGGACGCAAGGTGTTTGGCCTGTCGAAGGAAAAAGCGGAGATCGTGCGTCCCGCCATGTCGAACCAGGGTTGCTACAACGGTTTTCTCGTCGCGGCGCTGGCGCTGGGCTTTTTTCACCCGGACGCGGCCATCGCCCATGCATTTACCGTGTTCGGCCTGGCGTGCATCGCCGTGGCCGGCGCATGGGGCGCAGCCACCGTCATGACGCGCATCCTCTACCTGCAGACGGTGCCTGCCGTCATCGCCTTGCTGCTGTTCCACTTCGCCTGATCCCCGCCGGGGCGGCCAGCCGGCCGCCCTACCCCACTCCGTGCCGCCGGCGCATACCCCAAATGGGTGATGTTTCCAAAAAACATGCCCGATACAATTCCTTGTAGCAAAGATACCACCAGACACATGGTGGCAAGTCACCGTCCACAGGGAAAATCATGCAAGCACATCCAACCACCTTTGCCGTCACTTTGCTCGGCTGCCTCATGCTGTCCGCCTGCGGTGGCGGCGGCAGCGCCGACAGTGGCTCGGGCGGCGGTTCCACCAGCGCCAGCGGCGGCACCTCGTCCACCTGCCAGTACAACAATCTGATCAGCGATACGGAACGCAAGCAAGCCAGCGCCTGCGGCATCCAGGTATCGGGCAACTACGCCCAGGCCGATTCCGGCTATGACAGCGTGATCGCCGCCTGCAAGCAGGGCGAAAAGGCCAAGGCGGATACCTACTACAGCGGCACGTACCAGAAAATGGTCGACTACGCGCGCTCCGTGAGCAAGGAACTGGGCTGCGGGCAAAGCAACGGCGCCACCTTGCCCAACAACACAGTGGCCAGCAACTACAATTTCTGTGTCAAAAGCACCACCGTCAATGGTAAGCTCAGCTATGAAGGCGCTTGCTACGGCCCCGTCAAATCCGGCGAAGGGGGCTGCGGCAGCGGTTACAACTATGTGAGCCAGTACGCCAGCCTCAGCACGTGCACCTCCGGCGGCAAAAGCTGGCTGGAATCGCGCTAGGGAAGCCGGGCGGCCGCTGCCAAGGCCGCCCGCGCCATGCCTTGTCCACCGCTTGCCGCCATGAGGATCGCCAATGACGCCATCGCTCGCCGTCGCCAGCCAGGCACTGATTACCCTGATCTATGAAGCGGCCACACAACATATCCAATGGCAAGATTTCCTTGCCGCCTTTGCACGCCAGCTGAAATCGCACGCGGGTTTGATCTGGGCCAATGATTTCAACAACCGCTCGGTCGACGTCCAGCTGCCCGGCAGCGGCCTGTCCGCCACCTATGGCTTCGAAACGGATGCCATGGCCAGCTTTGCCAGCTATTACGGCGCGCGCAATGTCTGGCTGGAAGACGCCACCCTGCACCACGAAGGCGCCGTCGTCACCGGCTCCATGCTGTTTCCCGACCATTGCCTGAAGAAAACCGAGTACTGGGCGGACTGGCTGCGCCCGCAAGACATCTTTTATACGGCAGCGGCCATCGTCGAATTGCGCGCCGAGCGCTCCACCAACGTCACCGTAGTGCGCCGCGAACGGGCGGGTGCCTACGAGGCGGGCGAACTGGCGCTGATCCGCAGCCTGATGCCGCATTTGCAGACGGCCTTTGCCCTGCAGCGCAAGCTGCGCCGGCTGGAAGTGCTGTCCCGGAGTTCCACCCAGGTGCTGGAATTGCTGCCGTTTGGCGTGCTGCTGCTCGACGCCACGTCACAATTGCTGTACGCCAACGAGCGGGCGCTGGCCATGACGGCTGCGACGCGGCTGCTGCAGTTGCGTGAAGGCGCGCCCCTGTATTGCCCGCGAGAAGCGGACAACGGCGCGCTGCGGCGCATGCTGCATGAGGCGGCGCAAACGGGCACGGCGGCGGCAGGCGGCCCCGGCGGCGTGCTCAACCTGAGCGGCCTGACGGGAGAACAGCTGCGCCTGCGCGTCACGCCCCTGCCCTCCTGGCACAGTCCGTTCGGCTCGGCCAGCGCCATCGCCGTCTTTCTCAGCGACAGCAGCGACCTGATCACATCCCTGGCCGCCACCCTGCGCAATTTCTATGGCATGACGGTGGCCGAGGCGCGCCTGACGGAAGCGCTCGTCAACGGCTATTCCCTGCAGGAATACGCCGAGCGCCAGCGCATTTCCATCCACACGGCGCGCACGCAGATCAAGAGCGCCACCGCCAAGGCCGGCGCCCAGCGCCAGGTGGACCTGGTGCGCATCGTGTTGACGGGCCCGGCCGTGCTGCAGCGCAATCCCCTTCCCGCCTGAATCCGTTCAAAAACGCGCGCCGCCAGCACGCTTTTCATTTATATCGTAATATTGCGATATTAGAATTTGGAAAATACGATATATGCATCGCTGAAAAGCGAATTGTATGTTCAGGAGAAACAATATGGATATCGACGCCATCCACAAGGCGCTGGCCAATCCGGTGCGCCGGCAGATTTTGCAATGGCTCAAGGAGCCGGAACAGTATTTCCAGGAGCAGGACCACCCGCTGCACCTGGGCGTGTGCGCCGGCCTGATCGACCGCCGCCTGAACCTGTCGCAATCGACGGTCTCGGCGCACCTGGCCAGCTTGCAAAAGGCGGGCCTGATTTCCGCAACCAAGGTGGGCCAATGGAGTTTCTTCAGCCGCAACGAAGCCACCATCCAGGCCTTTCTCGATCACATGCAGCAAGGTTTGTAAGCACAGCTTTCATCTCGATAACTCCGTCTCAATGCCGCTCGACCGGCCCCAACAAGGAAATGATAATCATGGCAACTTTATTCGACCCCATCACCATTGGCAGTCTGCAACTGAAAAACCGCATCATCATGGCGCCGCTGACGCGTTCGCGCGCCGGCAATCCGGGCCGCGTGCCCAACGCCCTGATGGCCGAGTACTACACGCAACGCGCCTCGGCCGGCATGATCATCTCGGAAGCGACGGCCGTCACGCCGCAGGGCGTGGGCTACGCCGACACGCCGGGCATCTGGTCCGAGGAACAGGTGGAAGGCTGGAAACACATCACCCGGGCCGTGCATGACGCTGGCGGCCTGATCGTGCTGCAGCTGTGGCATGTGGGCCGCATTTCCGCCCCCGTCTTCCTCGATGGCGACTTGCCCGTGGCGCCCAGCGCCGTCAAGCCGGCCGGCCACGTGAGCCTGGTGCGTCCGAAACAGGAGTTCGTCACGCCGCGCGCGCTCGATACGGAAGAAATTCCCGGCATCGTGGCGGCCTACCGCCTGGGCGCCGAAAATGCAAAAAAAGCGGGTTTCGACGGCGTGGAAATCCATGGCGCCAATGGTTATTTGCTCGACCAATTCCTGCAAGACAGCACCAACTTGCGCACCGACAACTACGGCGGTTCGATTGAAAACCGCGCCCGTTTGATGCTGGAAGTGACGGACGCCTGCATCGAAGTCTGGGGCGCCGACAAGGTGGGCATGCACCTGGCGCCGCGCCGCGATGCGCACGACATGGGCGACTCGGACCCGCGCGCCACCTTCGGCTACGTGGCACGCGAGCTGGGCAAACGCGGCATCGCTTTCATCTGCGCCCGCGAAGCGCTGGGCGAAGACCGCCTGGGCCCGTACCTGAAGCAGGAGTTCGGCGGCGTGTACATCGCCAACGAGAAAATGGACAAGGCGGCGGCCGAAGCCTTGCTGGCCAAGGGCGAAGCCGATGCCGTCGCCTTTGGCCTGTGGTTCATCGCCAACCCCGACCTGCCCACCCGCCTGCACAGCGACGCGCCCTTGAATCCGCTGAACCCGGACACCCTGTACGCGCCGGACGCTGCCGGCTACACGGACTACCCGGCGCTGGCGGCACAAGCCTGAACGGCAAGCTGAGCGGCACCCTGAAAGCCCCCTGAGCGGCACTGCGCCGCCCATTCCCCCTGTCGGCGGACGCGACGATACCAACGCACTGACTGCGTGACGATCGCCGCGTCCGCCGCTTTTTTCGCTTCTTTATTGACGCCGCCGCGCCATTCCCTCACCTTCAGCGCCATCGGCGCCGTGCCGGCCGGGCCGGGCGACGCGCCTGCACGCTGCTGAAGACGCGGCGTATCACCTCGACCGGTACCGCGTGCTCGCGCAAATACGCTGTCGCCACCGTCCGCCCCAGTGCGTGGTGGAAAGCGACGCCCCGCTCGACGAGCTCGGCCATCACCTTGTCCGTTCGCACATTCTCCCCATTCACCTCGTCGATGCTGTTTTTCATGCCATGGCTCCCTGTCGGGTGGATCAACACTGCATGAAGTTTTGACCACATTGTGCGCATTTAGTGCCCGACACGGAGGTCAAGCATCGTTAAAATAGCAGCAGCAACGGCCCCGACACCGCATGAATAGCGGCCTCGGCTGCTTGTCGCCATCGCCAGCCCCGTATAGAATGCCTGCGCAGAATTTTGCTTCAAGGAAAATGGCCACCAGCGCCATCCCATTAAGAACAGTGTCACTGAAGGGTATCAATGGACGATTTATTTGTACAAGCGGGCGACTTGCCGACCTGGCACCAGCGTTGCGCGCTGCGCGTGCTGCACCTGTTTGGCTGGCGCATGCGCTTCCGTCCCCTGCCGGGGCCGCGCGGCATCGCCGTCGTCTACCCGCACACGTCCAACTGGGATTTCATGGTGGGCCTGTTTGGCAAATGGGCGCTGTCCTTGCCTTTCCGCTGGCTGGCCAAGGATTCCCTGTTCCGCGGCCCCATGGGCAAGGTGCTGCGCTACCTGGGCGGCGAACCCGTCGACCGCAGCACCACCAGCGGCACCATCGGCCGCCAGGCCGAACGCATGCTGGCGGCCGACTGGTACTGGCTGGCCATCACGCCGGAAGCGACGCGCAGCTACCGTCCGAACTGGAAAAGCGGCTTTTATCACCTGGCCGTGGCGGCCAAGGTACCCTTGCTGCTGGTGTACATCGACTATCCGAACAAGGTGCTGGGCGTCGTCGACCATTTATATTTGACGGGCGACAAGGATGCCGACATGGCCGCCATTGCCGCCGTATATGCGGGCCACCAGGGCTTGCATCCGGAAAAGGCGGCGCCCATCGTGCTGTCGGAGCGCCGTCCCGGTTCTTAATTCAGTCCCATCAACACCACACCGGCGGCCGTCAAGGCCACGCCGGCCACGCGCAGCATGCGCTCGGCCAATACCTGGCCCAGGAAACGTCCCGTACCCAGCAAGACAGCCGAGGCCAGCATGAAGCCGCACGCGGCCGAGGCGGCCGGCAATTCCTGGCCATGCGCATTGCCATGCGCCAAGGCAAACACGCCCACCAGGCCCATGCCGAGCCAGTTCGGCAAGGCCAGCGCCAGCGCGATGGCCAGCCCCACCAGCGCCACCGTGGCGGCGATGCCCGTTTCCAGCCCCGGTACCGTCAATCCCACCATGCCGGCCAGCGCGCCCAGCAGCATCATGCCGAGAAAAGTGGCGGGCTGGGCCAGGCCGCCGCGCTGCTGGCCGCCCCAGATACCCACGCCCAGCATGGCCAGCAAATGGTCGATGCCCGTGAACGGATGGGCGAAACCGGCCAGGAAGCCGGCGTTCTCGCCATGACCGGGATGGGCCATGGCGGGCAAGGCCAGCAGGCACAGCGCCGCCACGGCGGCCGTTTTCTTCATCAATCTTGCGCTCATTGCAGCTCCTTGCCTGGTTGATCGAGCAAACCTTGCTCGCGGATAAAATCGATAACGACCTGCACGCCGTCGCCGCTGCGCAGGTTGGTGAACACGAAGGGACGTTCGCCGCGCATGCGCCTGGCGTCCTGCGCCATGATGTCCAGGTTGGCGCCCACGTAGGGCGCCAGATCCGTCTTGTTGATGATCAACAAATCGGAACGCGTGATGCCGGGCCCGCCCTTGCGCGGGATCTTTTCGCCGCCAGCCACGTCGATCACGTAAATCGTCAAATCCGACAATTCCGGGCTGAAGGTGGCCGCCAGGTTATCGCCGCCCGATTCGACCAGGATCAAGTCGAGATTCGGAAAGTCTGCTTGCATGCGCGCGATGGCTTCCAGGTTGATGGACGCATCTTCGCGGATGGCCGTGTGCGGACAGCCGCCCGTTTCCACGCCCATCAGGCGCTCGGCCGGCAAGGCGTCCGCGCGCAGCAGGATTTCCATGTCTTCCTTGGTATAGATGTCGTTCGTGATGACGGCCATGTCGTAGCGCTCGCGCATGCCCTTGCACAGCATTTCGCACAGGGCCGTCTTGCCCGAGCCGACGGGGCCGCCGATGCCGACGCGCAGGGGGTTTGAGGTAATCGATGTCATGTTGTAGTCTCTCGCGGTAGTGTTCAGGAGCGGTACAGCCGGCTGTACTGCACTTCGTGCCGCATCGACAGCAGCGACAGGCCAGGCGCCCAGTTGCCCATCTCGTCGTCTTGCAAGGATTGCGCCGTGAAGGCCGCCGCTTCCAGGTCCGGCCGCAGCGACAGCAGCAGCCGCTGGCCCGCCACCTGCCCCAGCGGCACGGATTTCACGCAGACAAGCACCTGGTTTTCCGCCCACGCGAACAGCATGGCCAGCAGCGCCTCTTCGCGCGGAATGGCCAGCGCCGCCACGGCGCAGGCATAGGCCGTGGGCAGGGCCACCTCCGGCTGGCCCTGCAGCATGTCGATCAGCACGCCGTCGGCCACGCCCAGCTCGGCCAGCAATTTGGTCAGCGAATAGCCCATCTGGATGGTTTCGGCGCGAAATTCCGCCGTGTCGCGCGAAGCGATGAAACGCTCGCTCCAGCGCTGCACGGCGTGCAGATCCTGCGCTTCGAAGGCTTGCATCAAGCGCCAGCACAGGGGCGCCTCCCAGCGCGCCACCACCTGCGCCAGATGCCGGGCGATCCATTCGCGCGCCGTGACCGCATCCGTCACCAGGTTTGACTCCAGCGCCGCTTCCAGCCCCTGCGAATAGCTGTAGGCGCCGATCGGCAAGGCCGGGCTGGCGAACTGCAGCAAATGCAGCAGGGCCGACGCCTGCATCATGCAGCGTCACCGGGGCGGTGGATCTTTTGCCGCAGCGGCACGGGCGCCAGCAAATGCTGGCCGTGGCCATCGTGGTGGCCATGGCCGCCGCCATACGCGCCCGCCTCCGGCTCGAACGGCGCGCTTTCTTCCGTCACAGTCGCTTGCAAGCCTTCCAGCATCTCCTTGAGCACCACGTCCTTGCGGATGCGCAAAAAGCCGTCGCCCACCTGCGCCTGCGTGTGGCGGTTCCCCAGGTGGAAGGCGCAGCGCAGCAAGGTATGCGCATCCGCACACTGCACCAGATAGGTCGGTTCGCGCGCGGCGACGATCTGCACCACCGTTCCTTCCGGCCCCGTCATGCGCTCACCGTCGCGCAGCACCGTGCCGCGCACGGTGAACACGGCGACATCCTCGCCATTCGACAGCACGGCGCGCAGCCGGCATTTTTCGCGCTGGTCGTAGGGCAGCACCAGTTGGGCGACGGCGGCGCGATGATCGTCTGCCGTCAGTTTGGTATGCAAAGTGAGCATGCTTGTCTCCCGCTTAAAATAGAAAATAACGCTGCGCCATGGGCAATACGGATGCCGCCTCGCACACGAGCAGCTGGCCGTCGGCGCGCACGGCGTAGGTTTCCGGATCCACTTCCATGTGCGGCGTGGCGCTGTTGTGGACCATGTCGTGCTTGCGCAAGCCGCGCATGTTCTTCACGGCGATGACGGATTTATTGAGTTTGAGCTTGTGGCCGATATCGAGCTCGTACGCCGCCTGCGAGACAAACGTAAACGACTTTTTCAGGCCGCCGCCGAAGGCGCCGAACATCATGCGGTAGTGCACGGGCTGGGGCGTGGGAATCGAGGCGTTCGGGTCGCCCATCTGCGCGGCCGCGATCATGCCGCCTTTTAAAATCATCGACGGCTTGACGCCGAAGAAGGCCGGCTTCCACAGCACGATGTCGGCGATCTTGCCCGCCTCGAGCGAGCCCACCACGTGCGAAATGCCATGCGTAATGGCCGGGTTGATCGTGTACTTGGCGATATAGCGCTTGGCGCGGAAATTGTCGCTGCGCGCCGTGTCGGGCGCCAGCGCGCCCCGCTGCACCTTCATCTTGTGCGCCGTCTGCCAGGTGCGCATGATCACTTCGCCGACGCGTCCCATCGCCTGCGAGTCGGACGACATCATCGAGATGGCGCCGATATCGTGCAGGATGTCTTCGGCGGCGATGGTTTCGCGGCGGATGCGCGACTCGGCGAACGCCACGTCTTCGGCGATGGCCGGGTCCAGGTGGTGGCACACCATCAGCATGTCCAGGTGCTCGTCGAGCGTGTTGACGGTGAATGGGCGCGTGGGGTTGGTCGACGAGGGCAGCACGTTGGCTTGCCCGACGGCGGCGATGATGTCGGGCGCATGGCCGCCGCCCGCCCCTTCCGTGTGAAACGTGTGGATGGTGCGGTCCTTGAAGGCGGCCAAGGTGTGTTCCAGGAAGCCGCCCTCGTTGAGGGTATCGCTGTGCAGCGCCACCTGGATATCCATGCGGTCGGCCACCGACAGGCAATTGTCGATGGCGGCCGGCGTGCTGCCCCAGTCTTCGTGCAGTTTCAGGCCGATGGCGCCCGCGCGCACCTGCTCTTCCAGGGGCAGCGGCAGGCTGACGTTCCCTTTTCCCATGAAGCCCAGGTTCATCGGGAAGGCGTCGCTGGCGGCCAGCATGGCGTGCAAATGCCACGGCCCCGGCGTGCAAGTGGTGGCGGCCGTGCCCACGGCCGGCCCCGTGCCGCCGCCCAGCATGGTGGTCACGCCGCTCATCAGCGCTTCCTCGATCTGCTGCGGGCAGATGAAGTGGATATGCGTGTCGACGCCGCCGGCCGTGACGATCATGCCTTCGCCGGCGATGATTTCCGTCGCGCCGCCGATGGGGAGCGTGACGCCCGGCTGGATGTCGGGGTTGCCCGCCTTGCCGATGCCGAAAATCAGGCCGTTTTTCAGGCCGATGTCCGCCTTCACGATGCCCCAGTGGTCGAGGATGACGGCATTCGTGATGACGGTGTCCATCACCTCGGCCGCGCAGCGCTGCGACTGGCCCATGCCGTCGCGGATCACCTTGCCGCCGCCGAATTTCACTTCTTCGCCGTAGATCGCGTAGTCATGCTCGATCTCGATGAACAGTTCCGTGTCGGCCAGGCGGATGCGGTCGCCCTTGGTGGGGCCGAACATTTCTGCATACGCGCTGCGGGGAATGCTGGCCATTTCAATCCTTTCCCGGTGGAGTGTCTTGCAGTTCACCCATCACTGCGCCATTGAAGCCGTAGACCTTGCGTTCGCCCGCCAGCGCCACCAGTTCCACCGTGCGCTGCTGGCCCGGTTCGAAACGCACGGCCGTGCCGGCCGTGATATTCAAGCGCATGCCGTAGGCGCGCCAGCGCTCGAAAGCCAGCGCCGGGTTGACCTCGAAAAAGTGGAAATGCGAGCCCACCTGGATCGGCCGGTCGCCCCGGTTGGCCACCACCACGGTAGCCGTGGCGCGGCCCGCATTCAGGCTGATTTCGCCTTCTTCCAATTTGTATTCGCCTGGGGTCATAATGTTTTCCTTCGTCAAAGCGCTCTACGCTGGCCGGCGGATCGCCGGCGCCACACAGGCACGGCGCGGATGGCGCCCTGCCATGCAATCAAAACTACGGTATCGGGTGGTGCACGGTCACCAGCTTGCTGCCGTCGGGGAAAGTCGCTTCCACCTGGATATCGGGGATCATCTCGGCGATGCCGTCCATGACGTCGGCGCGCGACAGAATTTTTGTACCGTCCGACATCAGCTGCGCCACCGACTTGCCATCGCGCGCCCCTTCCATGATGGCGGCGCTGATCAGGGCCACCGCTTCCGGATAATTGAGCTTCAAGCCGCGCGCCAGGCGCCGTTCGGCCAGCAGCGCGGCCGTAAAAATGAGCAGCTTGTCTTTTTCGCGGGGAGTCAGGTCCATGGTTTTCCTTGCGCTTCTTTCCTGATTAAGTGTTCCAGATACGGGGCACGACGGCGTCGCGCCCCAGCATGGCGGGACGCAGCAGCTGCCAGGCGGCCAGCATGATGCGGCGCGCCGCCTCGCTGTCGCCGCACAGCAGGCGCACCACCACCAGCGCTTTCATGTGCGTGGCGCCAAACGCGGCGCCGGCCGGCACGGCGATCTCGCGCACGGCCGCCAGCACGGCGGGAGCAACGGGCATGCCGACGGCGATCAGGGTGGCGCACACTGTGTGGCCCCCCAGTCCCAGCGGGCTGGCCATCAGGGCGCCGCCGGCGGCCAGCACGCCCTGCTCCCACCACAGCAGCTTGCCGCCGCGGCGGATCTGCACCTGCTGGCGGATGCTGCCCGTGTTGAATATTTCGCCCGAGGCGCCGCGGCCCAGGCAGACGATGTCGCAGCCGATGTAGCCGGCGTCCGCCGCCAGTTCCACCTCGTGGCGCAGGCGCACGCAAGCCTGGTCAAAGAAAATGCTCTCCTGCGGCAGCCACTCGATGGCGGCGCCGCTGCCGGCGCGCAGCACAAGGTGCTGGCCCGAGACATGGCCGTTCGCGCGGTACCACTTGGCGGCGCCGGGGGACGTGAGCAAGGCGTGCGCGCCCTCGCCCACCGTGGCGTCGACGGCCAGCTGGTCGCCGCCCACCACGCCGCCGGGCGGATGGATGATGATGGCGTGGCAGACGGCAGCGCCTTCCGGATACAGGGGCTTTTGCACGCGCAGGGGGCCCCTGTGCGTGCGCTCGACGAGGCGGCTGACGCCATCGTGCAGCGCAAAGCCCAGGCGCAAGTGCGCCTGCCAGGCGCTGTGCGCGCTGGCGGCAGTAGGCGTTGCGAAATGTGGGCTGTCTGGCATGCACTGCAATCGTGTAAATAACGATCTACAAAGCAGGATGCATGCCAGCGTCAGAGGGAAGAAACGTGAGAATCATGCACCGCATTGCGGCGCCCGCACCATATCAGTGCAGTTATCGTGCAGGCACGGCGCGGGGTGTGCTTATGCCGACACGGCTGCCGGCGCCACCGTCAGCACGCGCCGTTCGCGCAGCAAGGCCGTGAAGGCTTCCGCGGCCAGGGGGCGGCTGAAATAATAGCCCTGCATTTCGTCGCAGCCGTGTTCCGTCAAAAAATCCACCTGCTCGCGCGTTTCCACGCCTTCAGCGATGACGCGCATGTCCAGGTTATGCGCCAGCGAAATGACGGAACGGGCGATGGCCGCATCGCTGCTGCTGGTGGTGACGTCGTCGACGAACGATTTGTCGATCTTCAGCACGTCGATGGGGAAGCGTTTCAGGTAGCCGAGGCTGGAATAGCCGGTGCCGAAGTCGTCGAGCGAAATGCCCACGCCGATATCCTTCAGGCGCGTGAGGGCCGCCACCGCCTTGTCCGGGTCGCCCATCACCGTGCTTTCCGTGATTTCGATGCCCAGGCAGGCGGGCGCGATGCCGTATTTGCGCAAGGCCGCTTCGACGAATGGCACCGTGCGGTCTTGCGCGAACTGCTTGCCGGACAGGTTGACGGCCACCTTGATGCTGCCCAGGCCCGCGTCGTGCCAGGCGCGGATCTGCGCGCAGACGCTTTCGAGCACCCATTCGCCGATGGCCGTGATCGAGCCATATTCCTCGGCCAGCGCGATGAACAGGCCGGGCGGCACCTTGCCCAGCACCGGGTTATCCCAGCGCAGCAAGGCTTCCGCGCCCAGCAAGGCACCCGTGCGCAAGCACATCTGCGGCTGGTAGTGCACTTCGAATTCATCGCGGCCGATGGCGCCGCGCAGCTGCTGCTGCATCGCCAGGCGGGCGCGGATGTCGCTGCCCATGCGCTCCGTGAAGAAGGCGTAATGGTCGCGCCCCATTTCCTTGGCGCGCACGAGGGCCGTGTCGGCGTGGCGCAGCACGTCGTCGAGGCTGTCGCCGTCGGCCGGGCACATGGCGATGCCGATGCTGGTCGTCAGCGCCAGGCGCTCGCCATCGACGCTGAGTTCCTCGCGCAAGCCGGCCAGGATGGTTTGCGCCAGCGCAAGCGTGCGCCCCAGCAGGGCATCGTCCTGCAGCAGGATCTGGAATTCGTCGCCGCCCTGGCGCACCACCGTGTCGCCTTCGCGCACGCAGCCGGACAGGAAACGCGCCACCACTTGCAGCGCCTTGTCGCCCACGGCCTGACCGTGCGAATCGTTGATGTTCTTGAAGCGGTCCAGGTCCAGGCACATCAGCACCACTTGCTGGCCGTCGCGCAGGGCGTTCGCGCGCGCCTGTTCGAAGCGCTCGCGCAGCAGCACGCGGTTCGGCAAGCCCGTCAACGCGTCGTGGTAGGAGAGGAAATCGATCAGATGCTGCTCCGCCTTGCGCTCGCTGATGTCGAGGAAGACGCCGATGTAGTTGACGACGGCGCCGTCGGGGCCGTGCACGGTGGAGACGCTGAGCAGGCAGGGATAGGTGTCGCCGCTCCTGCGCCGCGTCTGCACCTCGCCCGACCAGCAGCCGCTGCTGCGCAAGCCCTGGCGCAGAGCCAGCAGCACCGCCTCGCCCGTGTATTCGGCGTGCAGGCGCAAAATGTCCGTGCCCACCACTTCCTGCGCCGCGTAGCCGGTGATGCGCGTAAAGGCGGGGTTGGCCGTGACGATGACGCCGGCCGGATCGGTGATCAGGATGGCGTCCTGCGTCGCTTCGAAGACCTGGCCCGACAGGCGCAGCAATTCCTCATTGGCGCGGCGGATCTGCACTTCGCGCGCCAAGGTGCTGGCCACCTGCTCCAGTTCGGCCGTGCGTTCGGCCACGCGCCGTTCCAGGTTGGCGCGCTCCTGCGCCAGCTGCAGCTGCGCCCGCGCCAGGCGCACGTGGGCGTCCGTGCGGGCCAGGATTTCCTCGGCCTGGAAGGGTTTGGCGATGAAATCGACGGCGCCCAGCGCGAAGCCGCGCACCTTGTCGTCCGTATCGTACTGGGCCGACAGGAAGATCACCGGCACCTGGCGCAGCGACGGTATCTCCTTCAGGCGGCGGCACACTTCAAAGCCGTCGAGGCCGGGCATGCGCACGTCGAGCAGGATCAGCTCGGGCGGGCGCGCCTGGGCCGTCCACAGGGCCAGTTCGCCGTTCGGCGCCTGGCGCACCGCATAGCCGGCGCCGCCCAGCAAATCGCTCAACAGCTTCAGCGAAGCCGGCGTATCTTCAACGATCAGTACTTCGCCCTTCGAATTCACTTCCGAAAAATCGCGGTGCATGTAGCAGTTCTCTCAGCTTTGGATGAGGCGCGGCGATCCGTTGCCGCGCTGGACAAGACATTTCTTTGCGATGAACTACGTACTATCATCATAATCTTTATTGCAATTTAGCACCATCCATCGGCGGCACTTAGTCCGTCTTTTCAGCGAATCCGATGTTGTCAGCCCACACTTTTCAAGCGTGCGCCAGCGCGCCCTCATTCTCCAGCAAGTCGCACAGCTGACGGTATTGATGCTGGTCAAGCATCGCCTGCAGCGGCGCCAGCACGGGCGCGGCCGCCGGCGGCAAGGCGCCCAGCAGCAGTGCCACCCTGGCCAGGTTCAATTCGCGCAGCGCCACCAGCAAGGCGGCGCGCTCTTCCCCGGCCAGCAGCAGCAAGTCTTGCGCCCGCAATGCCGGCGGCGCCTCGGGCGCCGGCGCTGCGGGCAGCGGCACGGGCGCCGCCACGGGCGCCTCGGCCGCCTGCGCGGGTATACTGAAACGGAAGGTGGCGCCCTGCCCCGGCATGGATTCCACCGTCAGTTCGCCTTTCATCAATTGCACGAATTCGCGCGAGATGGCCAAGCCCAGGCCCGTGCCATCCTTCGGTCCCGCGCTGTCGGCCTGCACGAAAGGCTCGAAGATGCGCTGCTGGTCTTCCGGGGCGATGCCGATGCCCGTGTCGCTGACGGCGAACGACAGGCGCCACGTGGCGTCATCGCGCCGCTCGCCGCGCACGCGCAAGGCGACCTCGCCGCCGCCGGCAAACTTGACGGCGTTCGACATCAGGTTCAGCAGCACCTGGCGCAAACGCGTCGCGTCGAGCAGCACGGCCGCCGGCACGTCGGCGCAATCGAGGCGCAAGGCCAGCCCCTGCTGCTCGGCGCGCATGCCCAGCATGTCCATCACTTCCTGCAGCAGGGGCGCCAGCGCCACCACGGCCGTCTGCGCGTGCAGGCGCCCCGCCTCGCCCTTCGACAGTTCGAGGATTTCATTGATCAACGTCAATAAATGATTGCCGGAGCGGTGGATGATGGCCAGGTTGCGCTTTTCATCGTCCTGCATGTTCGGCGAGGCGGCCATCAGGCGCGAAAAGCCGATCACGGAATTCAAGGGCGTGCGCAGTTCGTGGCTCATGTTCGCCAGGAAGGTGCTCTTGGCGCGGTTCGCCGCCTGCGCCTGGCTGACGGCCACCGACAGGGCGCTCGTGCGCTCGGCCACCAGTTCTTCCAGGTGATGGCGGTGGCGCAGCAATTCCAGTTCGGCCTCGCGGTGCGCCGTGATGTCGTAGTTCGAACCCACCAGACGCATGGGCCGCCCCTGCCCGTCGCGGAAGATCACGGCATCGGCCTTGATGTAGCGGATGGCGCCATCGGGCCACAGGATGCGGTACTCGTGCGTGAAGGCCTGGCCGGCGCCCAGCGCGGCACGCAGGGCCTCCTTGGCGGCCGGCACATCGTCCGGCATCAGCGCCGCGCGCCAGATCGCCGCCGGCGCCATCGCGCTGTCCGCATCGGCCTTGAACTGCGCATACATCTGCTCATCCCACTGCAAGGCATCGTTGATGACGTTCCAGTCCCAGATGCCGATGCTGGCCGCGCCGGTGGCCATCTGCACGCGCTCCTCGCTGCGCTGCAAGGCGCGGTAGCGGCTGTCGAGCAGCGCCACCATGTCGCGGATGGAACGGTACAGCGTGCGCAGCTCGCCCAGGAACCACGCTTTCGGCGGCGTGCCGGCCGCTTCGCTCTGCCCTGCCTGGACGCCGGCCGCATACTGGCCGATCGCCTTCAGGGGCTTGAGCATCAGACACCACATGAGCAGCCAGATGCTGGCCACCAGGATCACGTCGAGCGCCACGATCATGGCACCGATACCCAGCGCGCGCTGCCGCAGCTGCGCGTGCAGCAGGGCCGGCGTCGCATACACGGCCACGTTGCCGATGACTTGTCCGCCCATCGTCACGGGGCGCCGCTGCACCAGCCAGCCGGGTTCCGCGGACAGCGAGGAAAAACTGCCGATGGCGCCGGTCGCAGTGCGGCGCAGGACCAGCGCTTCCTTGCCGATGCCCGGCGTCAGGGAGCTGGCCACCAGGTCGCGCTTGCCCAGCGTGCTGCGCATGATGGCCTGCATCTGCTTTTCATCGAGATTCCACAAGGGCAGTTCGATGGCCACGGCCAGCTGGTCGGCGCTCAGGGCCAGGCTGCGGTGCAGCTGCTGCCAGCGCTGCTCGCGTTCGGACTGGTAAAACAGCACGGCAAACACCAGCAGCAGCGCGGTGACGACAAAGGTCAGCGCCACGCTGACGGCCAGCACGATGGAGACGCCGCCCAGGCGCGCGCCCTTGGATGCGTGAACCGTCATGCGTCTTCGCCCTGCGGTTCGCTGGCCAGCTGCGCCAGCAAGGCGCACAGCGGCTGGTACTGATGCTGTTCCAGCATGGCGGCGATGTGCGCAGCCAGCTGCGGCAGGCTGGTCGCCACACCGGCCAGCACGATGGCGCTGCGCCGCAAATCGAGGGCCCGCACGGATTCGAGCAGCGCCTGCCGTTCGGCCGCGCCCAGCTGGCCCAGCGCCTGCTGCAGGTCGAAGGCGGCCGCCGGCACGCGCGGCGGCGCGGCGGCGGTGCGCTGGAAGCGCACGCCCAGTTGCTGCTCCAGCATGGCGAACAGGTGTTCCTGTTCGATCGGCTTGCGCAGGAAGCCGTCGGCACCGGCGGCCAGCGCCTCCTGCTTTTCTTCCTCGAAGGCGGAGGCGGTCATGATCACCAGGCGCGGCTGCACCAGCGCCGGTTGCGCGCGCAGCCAGCGCGTCAGCGCCAGGCCGTCCATGTCCGGCATGCGCCAGTCGCTGAGCACGATGTCGTAGCGCTGCGCCGCCAGCATGGCTTGCGCCTGCACGCCGCCGGCCGCCTCCTGCAGCTGGAAGCCCAGCGGCGCCAGCAAGCCGGCCAGCAGCTTGCGGCAGTTGTCGTCATCGTCGACCAGCAGCACCGTGCGCCCGCGCTGGCCCGCCGGCAGGCGCGCCACGCGGCCCGGCGCCAGCGGCGCGGCGGCGGGGCACTGCACGCAGGGGGCGCGCAAGTCGAAGTGGAACACGGAGCCGGCCCCCAAGGTCGACTCGACGCACAGCTCGCCGCCCATCAGGCGCACGAATTCGCGCGAAATGGTCAGCCCCAGTCCCGTGCCGGCCTGCGCCACGGCGCTGTCGGCCTGCACGAACGGTTCGAAGATGCGTTCCAGGTCCTCTTGCGCGATGCCGCTGCCCGTATCGCGCACGGCAAACGCCAGCGCCACCTGCCCATCATCGTCTGCCTGGCAGGCCAGCGACAGGGTCACGCTGCCCTGCTCGATGAACTTGAGCGCATTCGACAGCAAATTGAGCAGCACCTGGCGCAGCTTGGCGCCGTCGAGGCGCACCAGCGGCGGCACGCCGGAACGCTCCAGCCGCAGCGCGATGCCCTGGTCGCCGGAGCGCATGCGCACCATCTCGAGCACCTCGTCGAGCAAGCCGTTCAAGTCCACGGGCCCCGCTTGCAGCTGCATGCGGCCCGCCTCGATTTTCGACAATTCCAGGATATCGTTGATCAAGGTCAACAAATGATGGCCGGCGCGGTTGATGATGGCCAGGTTATGCTTTTCTTCCTCGAACATGCTGCTCGAATCGGCCATCATCTGCGAAAAGCCGATCACGGAATTCAAGGGCGTGCGCAATTCGTGGCTCATGTTGGCCAGGAAGACGCTTTTCGCGCGGTTCGCCGATTCGGCCTCGGTGACGGCCACCGACAGGGCCGCCGTGCGCTGCTGCACCAGCTCTTCCAGGTGGTCGCGGTAACCGAGCAATTCCTGCTCGCTGTGCTTGCGCTCGGAAATATCGACGATGCCGCTGCGCACCAGGCGCCGCCCTTCCATCGGCAAGCGCACCAGCCGCACTTCGCAGGGAAAGATGCTGCCGTCGGCGCGCCGCACATTGCGCTCGACCAGGATGGGTTCGCCCAGCATGGCGCGGCGCAGATGCTCTTCCATCATCAGCCCCAGCGGCAGGCCGTCGGGCTGCTCGCCCGTGTACAGGTCGAACGGCCCGCGCGCCAGCAGCGCTTCGCGCGACATGCCCAGCATGCGCTGCGCGCTGCTGTTGGCGTCGATGAAGCGGTCCAGGTCCAGGTCATATACGACGATGGCTTCGGGCGCATGCTCGACGAGGATGCGGAAGCGCTGCTCGCTTTCGCGCGCATCGCTCTCGGCGCGGCGCAGGCGGCGGCGCTGCAGCAGCAAGGCGCTCAGCATGCACGCCATGGCGAGAAACACGGCGCCGGCCGATAGCACGGCGACGCGGTGCTCGTGCCACAGTTGCGGCGGACGGTTGAAGAACAGGGTGTGCGGCGGCAGCCGGCTGATATCCGCATCCCAGCGCTGCAGCTGTTCCCAGTCATACATGGGCACCGGGTGCGCCGGCGGCAGCAAGGCGCCCGGCGCGGCAGGCGCCTTGCCGGCCAACACGGCCAGCGACATCTGCGCCACCTGCTGCGCGGCCCGCTCGATGTGCAGGATGGAACCGCCCAGGATGCCCTTGCCGACCGTCGCGTTATACATGCCAAAGGCGGGCACATTGGCCAGCCGCGCCAGCTGGGCGGCAAACTGCACCGGCGTGGCGATATTGCCGTCCACGTCGCGGTTGACATTGCCCGCCACCAGCAGCGTATCGGCGGGCAAGCGCGCCACGGCCGCGCGCATCTGTTCCAGGGTCAGGTCATCGAGGTAGCGCATGGCCACCTTGCCCTGCCACGCCTGCGCCGCCTGCTGCATGTTGCGCTTCAGGGCCTGGTCGGCCTCGCTGGCGCCGACGGCCATGACGATGGTCTTGGTCTCCGGGAACAGCGCCATGGCTTGCGCCAGCGTGCCGGCAAAATCGACGTTCGCCTTTTGCTGCCAGATGGAAGACGGGCTGCCGGCCGGCAAGGCCTTGCCCGAGGTGTTAATCGCCAGCACGGGTACGCCGCGCGCCAGCGGCGCCAGGTCCGACAGCAACAAATCGAGCGCCGGCTGCTGCATGGCGATGATCAGGTCGGCCTTGCGGCCCATCATCTTGGTGTATCTTAAAAGCAACAAATCACGCATCTCATTGCGCAGCGCCGGGTCGCCCTGGGTATTCAGGTTCAGGTGCTCGACCATGATGTCTTCGCTGGCCAGGCCCGCGGCGGCCATGGCGGCCACATAGGTGCGCGTGTACGATTCCACGCCGGCGCGGCCGTAATCGTAAGCGTTGAGGAACAGCACGCGCTGCCCCTGGTGCGGCGCCGCCGTGGCCGGCGTCGCGGCCGGCACGGCGGCAGGGGCCGCGGCAACACAGCATACCAGCAGCAATGCGCAGCCACAGCGGCGCACCGCTGCCCTGCCCAGCCCGCCGCCAGGCACCTCACGCATCCTTCGCCATGCCCATGCTCACCCCCGCCTGTCACCATGTTTCAACTATGCGCTGACTGCTCAGCCACCGACACTTACAAAAACATGATAACGTCAACTGCAGGGGCAAGTCTATTCCTTAGGGCAATCTTTTGACAATACACCCTCGCGTAACGCCAGCCATCGTTACGCGGCGGTGCCGCTGATACCGAACAATTCCAGCTTTAACCCTTTTATGCCAGACGGCACATAAATCGCAATCGCCTGGGCCTTGATCATGCTGTCATAAATACTGCCCTTGTTATCGATCGAAAAGTAATACGTATTGGGCCGTATTGGCACCTCGGCAGGAACCTGGGCCATATGGCGCAACTCGGCACCCGGAAGGGCACGGCCGAGTAATAGTTCGATATTGTCCGGAGATGAAATCTTGAACTGCAACGGCACCGTGGCGACCAATTCCAGCGCCGGCATATCGGCGTTTACCGCAAGATAAAGTTCGGTCTGGCGGTCAATCCGCTTGGCATCGAGCAAGCCGTGATAGTGGGTATTTTGTTGCGTGTCATTGGACAGCGCAATCGGGAAGTAACGCGACAGGAGCACAGTATCGATCAGGTCGCGAATGATGCCATCGAGCTTGCCGAAACCGGGAGCGGCGTCATCGTGACAATAGGCCGGCAAGTCGCCCAGTGTGTATTTTTTCGAAAACGTCATCAAGCCACCGGCCAACGCCATCAATTTCTCAAACAGATACACGGGATGGTGGCGTCGGTAACTGGCGCAATGACTGAGCGTGGCGCTGGCCGTGCTCAAGGTATTGAGCATCCAAAACGAGGAAACATCCCCGCCATGAAATTCAACCGTATTTTTTCCGGGCTGACGGTGACGGCTGTACAGCGCCTCGATTTTCGCGCCCATGCGGTCGATCAGTGACTCGAGCATTTTCTGCAGCGAAGACTCGGCGCTGATGGTCAGGCCGGGTGGAATGAAGGAAGTATCGACTTCAAAGCCGCCGTTGCCAGCGCGGTACAAGCGGATCACCGGGATGGCAAGGTAATCATGCAGAGGGTCCAGTTGCGATAGCAGGTACACACGTTTCTTCAGGTAAGCCACGTCTATGCTGACTGCCTCGCTGAACAGATCCGGGGTTTCGATATCCGCCTGGACATAGCGCGCACCCGCAGAATGCAAATTGCCACCATGTGCCTGCAATACGGGCAGCGCGGCATAAAACGTAAAACTATGTTCGCTGGAAGGTAGCTTGGACAGGTCAACCGCACTGGGCAATACATCGCCAAGCGGTGCTTCAAAGACTTCTCCATCCTGAAAGACGAGCGACATGGCATCCGCCCGCAGGCTATTGTTGGCAAGTGCGTCCGCATTCCAGCAGACGCCATGCACACCCCACAAATGTGGATTAATCAATGAAACCAGACGCTGCAGGCGCGCTTCATGGTAGCGGTCCAGCTGCTGGAATTGCTGGGGACCGATAGCCAGCCCTTCGGACCAAAGTAATTTGGATGGCAAAGTCATTGCGTTCTCCATGTTGACCATTGGAAT
Organism: Janthinobacterium sp. SUN176; assembly: GCF_030587335.1. Lineage (NCBI taxonomy): Bacteria > Pseudomonadati > Pseudomonadota > Betaproteobacteria > Burkholderiales > Oxalobacteraceae > Janthinobacterium > Janthinobacterium sp. SUN176. The sequence continues at coordinate 2,338,216 of NZ_JAPWIA010000001.1, forward strand.
CCTGCTACCTTGCCAGTCTGATGTTGCCAGCCTGGAAGTTATTGATGTTGCGCAGCAACCCTGTTCAATTATTTGCGCAAACGCAATTTACCTTTGAGCAAACGCTCGGATACTGGCCATTCCGCCGCAAAGACACAGGAAATGAGAGATGGAGGACTTGCTGCCGTATTTCGAACGCGAGTTGGTGATGCTGCGGCGACATTGCCGTGAGTTCTCCGAACGCTATCCGAGAATCGCCGGCAAATTGCACATGTCCGGCGAATCTTGCGAAGACCCGCACGTCGAACATTTGATCGAATCGGTGGCCATGCTGGCGGCGCGTATCTCGAAACGACTCGATGACGACTATCCGCAATTTACCGAAGCCTTGTTCGAAGCCTTGTTCCCCCATTATCTGCGCCCCTTTCCATCGTGCACTATCGTGCACCAGCCCACCATAGCTGCTGGAGCGGGTGTCTTGCGCCTGTCGGCCGGCAGTGAAATGGACGCAACGCCTGTGCGCGGCGTGCGCTGCCGCTTCAAGACGGTCTACGACATGACGACAGGAGTATCGGTACTGGAAAGCGCAGTTTTCGATGCGATGATCAAGGCGCCGCCAGGCGTGCGCCTGCCAGCATCGGCCAGTTCCTCGCTGAACATCGGCATCCGGCATCTCGATACGGCGCCCGCATCACTGCGCGTTTTCATCGATGGCGAAGCTTCTTTTTCCGCCGCCTTGCGCGATGCCTTGTTCATGCAGACCGTCTGTGCTTTTGTATCAATTGACGCGGTGCAATGGATAGCCTTGCCCGCCTTGCCTCTGACGCCCGTCGGCTTCGGCGACACGGATGCCTTGATACCTTTCGGTGCCCGTTCGCAGCCGGCCTACCGCATCCTGTGCGAGTATTTTGCGTATCCGGAAAAATTCAACTTCTTTGACATCGATATCGCGGCGCTGAGTGCGGCCCTGCCGCCTGGTTGCCAGCGCTTTACCCTGCATCTGTGCATGGCCGGTTTGCGACCCGATTCCGCTGCGGCGCGCATGTTGTCCAGTATTTCCAGCGAAAACTTAAGGCTGGGCTGCAGTCCGGCGGTCAATCTCTTCCGCCAAGAAGGCGTGCCTATCGCCGTTACCCGGCAGAAAACCGACTACTCCGTGCTAGCCCATGCCACCCATGCCCATGGATACGAAGTCGTCACTGTCGATGCTGTGCGTTTGCTGCGCCAACGGGGAGGGGAAAGCACGCTGACCGAATTTCGCCCGCTGTACAGCCTGCGCCATGGCGAGGGCGCGGCGCAACAGGGCCATTACTGGGTCGTACGCCACGACATGGCTTTGGCCATCAACAGTCCTGGCCACGAAAAGAAAATCACGCTGGTCGATAGCGACTTCAATCCCTTGATCCATGAAAAGGCCAGCCTGTCGCTGTCGCTGACCTGCAGTAACCGCGATCTTCCCCTTGCACTCAAATACGGCCAGCCGCAAGGAGACTTGCAACCGTGCGGCGGCGGATCTGCACTGCACATGCTGCGACGCCCCAGCCAGCCGCGCCGCTTCTCGCCGGGCGCGGGTTTGCACTGGCGACTGATTTCGCACCTGACGCTGAATCATCACGCGCTGGTCCAGGAGGGCCTGCCGGCACTACGTGAAATGCTGACGCTGTATGACCTGTCCCAATCGGCAAGCTCGCAACGCCAGATCGGCGGCATCGTCGCGCTGTCGCACTCGCCGACCACGACATGGCTGCGACACAAGCGCGGCACCTCGCTGGCGCATGGCGTGGAGGTACGCATCACACTTGACGAGGAAGCGTTCGTCGGCAGCGGCATATACCTGTTTGTGCAGGTTATCGATCATTTCCTTGGGTTGTATGTGCAAATCAACAGTTTCATCGAACTGGTGGCGCTGTCAAGGCAAAGCGGAGAGGAGCTGATCCGATGCAAACCAAGAAGCGGACTGCAGAATCTGGTGTAATGCTCGGCTTGTTGGCCGAGCCCTACCGCTACCAGTTCGTGCAGGCGGTGCGTATTCTGCTGTGCTGGCTAAGTCAGCAGAACGTGTCCCATGCGCAAGCCTTCGACCAGGTGCTGCGCTTCAAGAACAGCCTGTCGTTGAATTTTCCGGCCAGTGAAATCGAACGGCTTTCACTTGACGACAATGAACAGCTGACTCTGATACCGACGTTCATGCGTTTTCTGGGCGTCGGCGGCACCTTGCCCATGCACCACTCGGAACGCATCGCCGCCTACCGCTTGTCGGGCCAAGACGCTGGCGTCTCGGCCTTCCTCGATATCTTTTCGCACCGCATGGTCGCGCTGTATTACCAGGCGTGGGAAAAGTATCGACTGGAATCCACGATGCAGACCCGGGCAGCGGATGCACAATTGCCTTTGCTGACGGCACTGGCCGGGGTGCGGCGCGCTGCGCTGCCGTCGAGTGGCGAAACTGATGCCGTGACGCAGGATGTCGCGGCCTGGTACGCGGGTCTGCTGCGCTGCCGCCCCGTCTCCGCGCAAGCGATCGGCCCCGTGCTGGCCGAGTACTGCGGCGTACCAGTCGTCCTGCAACAATTTGTCGGTAGCTGGGACTACCTGGAAAAAAACCGCCGCAGCCTGCTAGGTAATGTCAACTTTACCCTGGCGCGCGGCGCAACGCTTGGCCTGCGGCTTTGGCGCCATGACATGCGCGTGTGCCTGCATATCGGCCCGCTGGATCCCGCCGGCCTGCAACGCTTCCTGCCGCGCAGTGCAGGGGCGGTGGCACTGGCAAAGATGCTGGCGCTGTTTGGCGTACCGGACTTGCAATTTGAAATACGGCTGATATTGAGTCCGCCATGCATTACTCCCCTGCTTCTGAGCTCCAACCCTGCGGAAAGGCGCCGCCTGGGCTGGACGACATTCCTGCAGGCAGCACAAAACAAGGTACACGGCGCGGAAGTGCGCTATTTGCTGCAGCTGGCTTGAGCAGCTCACACCTGGAAAGTGAGGCAAGCATGAAACATGCGGGACGCGGCGTCATCCGGCTCGGAGACGCAACCGATCACGGTGGCAAGGTCACCAGCGCATCGTCCGGCAGCACCGTCATGGGGAAGACTGCGGCGCTGGCTGACGACACAACGTTCTGCCCCAAGTGCAAGGGCAGTTTTCCGATCACGCCGGATGGCGCCGGCGCAAAACACATGGGCAAGCCGTACGCCTATGACGGCGATGCCACCGCCTGCGGCGCCCACCTGATCACATCCCTGTAACGGAGGCAGGCCATGCATGCAAGCATCCAGGCGGCACTGTCGGCCATCGACCTCGCCGCGCAAGACCGGCGCCTGCTGAAGATCGAGTTCCCCCATGAAGATGGGCCAGCCGGCGCCATCCTGCTGGTCAATTCGCTGACTGCCAGGGAGGAGGTGTCGCGCGACTTCCGTTTCGAGGCTGAATTGCTGTCCGATGACGCGCACATCGCGCTCAAAGCCATGATGGGCCGCATGGTCACCATTTCCATGGTGCGCGACGATGGCACGCTGCGCCACTTTAACGGCTACGTGGGCGAGTTTTGCTTGTTGCGCGCCGATGGCGGCTTTGCGTGGTACCGCATGGTGCTGCAATCATGGCTGGCCTTCGCCCGGCTGCGCCAGGACAACGTGTCCTTTCATGGCCAAAGCGTGATGCAGCTGACCGAGACGACCTTTGCCCATTACGATCAGCGCGACTGGAAAACCAGCATCCATGGCGACGATCCGCAGATCACCTGCGCCAACCAGCACAATGAAACCGACTACAACCACCTGCACCGGCGCTGGGAGGCGCTGGGCTGGCATTACTGGTACGAGCACCGCGCCGATGGCCATACGCTTTGGCTCGCAGACAACAGCACCTTGGCAGACATGATCGCCACGGCATCTGGCGAAGGCGCCATGCATTTCCACTCCGAGTCGGGTTCCATGGAAGACGATGGCCTGCAACAGTGGCAAGCCGTGCGCCGGCTCGGCTCCGGGCAGCTGACCTTGGCCAGTTTCGACTATAAAAATCCCCAGCCGCACCTTGCCAGCGGCTACTCCCTGAATCGCCAGGGTGATGTATTTGCCCATGAGCTATATGAAAACACGGGCGCCTATGGCTATAAGAATATCGACGAGGGAGAATCCCTGGCGCAACGCCGCATGGAAGAAAGCGACCATTTGCGCCAGTATTTCGAGGCAGCCGGCAATCACCGTGGCGCACAGCCTGGCCTTTGCTTCCGGCTCGATGGACATTTCAGCGCCGAGGAAAAACGCTGCCAGCCTGGCCAGGAGCGCCCGGACAATATCGCCGAACGCGAGTACCTGATCCTGTCAGTCGTGCATAGCGCCAGCAATAATTATCAGCTTGGCCCTGGCACACCTTCCCACTATGTCAACAAGTTGGTGTGCGTGCGTCGGGACATCCGCTGGCGGCCGGGTCGTGGCCACAACAGCACACCGTGCGTGGTTGCCGGTGTGCAGACGGCGCTGGTGGTCGGACCGGCCGGAGAGGAAATCCATACCGATGCACTGGGACGCATCCGCCTGCAGTTTCACTGGGATCGTCTGGGTGAATTCGATGAGCGCAGCTCGCCATGGATACGCGTCATGATGCCGATGGCGGGTCCGCAAATGGGACACATCGCCTTGCCGCGCGTGGGCCAGGAAGTCGTTGTGCAATTTCAAGACGGCAATATCGACCACCCTATCGTCATCGGCGTGGTCTACAACAGCGCCAATCCGCCGCCGTGGCAACTGCCGCAGCAGCGTGCCCTGTCCGGCTTGCGCAGCCGTGAACTGGGCGCCCGCAGCGCCAACCATCTCGTGCTCGACGATACCAAGGGGGCGATCCAGGCGCAGCTGCGCAGCGAGCACCAGGATAGCCGGCTTTCATTGGGCAACATCACCCGCATCGACGACAACGCAGGCCGCAAGGAGGCGCGCGGTGTAGGTTTTGAATTGGCCAGCAACGCCTGGGGCGCCCTGCGCGCGGCCAAAGGCATGCTGATCACTACCGAAACGCCGACAGGCGGTGGCTCGGTCAAACAACTCGACGAAACACAGGCTCGCCTGGCGCAAGCACGCCAATTACAGCAAGGCTTGGCCAGCATGGCCGTCGACGCCGGCGCGCAAGACAGCGCAGCACAACAAGGCGCCGTGGCCGAATCCATCCAGCGGCAAAACGCTGCCATCAAGGGGAGCGCCGGCGATTTCCCTGAGCTGTCCGAACCGCATCTACTGCTGGCCAGTCCGGCCGGCATCGAGCTGAGCACGGCCCAGTCGATTCACCTGGCCGCCAGCGAGCATGTGGCGCTCACCAGCAGCAAGAATATTTCACTCGCCAGCGGCGACAGCCTGTTTGCCAGCATCGCTAGGACCTTCAGCCTGTTCGTGCACAAGGCTGGCATGAAACTGATCGCCGCCAGCGGCAAGGTGTCCATCCAGGCCCACAGCGACGAGGTGGAAATCCTCGCCCAGAAAGTCTTGTCTCTGATCAGCGAAGCGGACTGGGTCAACATCAAGGGCAAGAAAGGCGTACGCCTGCACGGCGCCAACCACATGCTGGAAATCAGCGACAAAGTGCAGTTCTTTACGTCCTCCCCTGTGCTCTTCAACGGCAACCTGGAAACCATGGCGCCAAAGAGCGTGTCGCAGGAATTTAATGAGAGGCCACACAGCAGTTTCGATCAGGAAGTCTTGCTAGTGAATGCCGACGATACGCCGGCCGTTGGCATTGCTTTTGAAATCCTGCGCGATGACGGCAACGTGGCCGGCAAAAGCAGTGACGACGGCTCGACGAACCTACAAAAATCCACCGGCACGGACAGCTATGTGATTCGATACAAGGGAGAACTGCCATGAGCGACAGCGATGAGTTAAATAAGCGAGGAAATCATCCTGCGAAGTTTGGCCAAGGCGTGGGAGGCTGGGCGGAACTCGCCGTTTCGATGACGGAAACAAAAGATACCGCACGACATGACGTCACCCTACCACCTGGTAAGGTAATTCCTGTCATTTTCCTTCCAGGCGTGATGGGTAGCAATTTGCGAATGAGCAAAATTCGCCAAGAAGAATTGCGCCGTCCGGACAATCGGGCTTGGCGGCCAGACGATATGATGGGTGCGGGAGGCAAGACAGCTGTCCTTACAGGCAACGGCTTGGGTGGCTGGTTCAAAGATGCTTCGCCAAGGCAGCGCCAATTGGTTTTTGACCCCACTGAAACCGAAGTGGAGTACTACCACTATACGGAGAGCAACAGCCGCTTCGATCCAGATGGTGCGGAAACCAAGGCTGCAGATGCACGGCATCAAAATGTTCCCGACAATCTTACCCCAATCCCCCCGTTGATTGGATCCTACGGAATACTTCCGGTAACGGGACCTTTACAAGCTCAAGCACGCGCCCGTCAAAGTCCCGCGCAAATAGCACGCTGGCGCGGGTGGAGTGAGGTGCTTTTCGAAGGTGCATACGGAACCATGTTGCGTACCACAGAGCAACATCTAAATAATATGATTTCCAATGGAGAAGCACATCCGTTCTGGCGTAGGACGAGTGGCCTGGGCGCCAGGCTAATGCGAGACCCAACAACTTTTGGTGCATCATCTGGCAAGGCCATTAATGTCAACGACTTAAAGAAAATTTCGCCCTGTTGGTATCCCGTGCACGCGATGGGTTATAACTTTACAAAGAGCAATGGTGAATCTGCCATCACCATTGCAGAGAGACTACGCGGTCTTGTCAGAGGTTACAAAAAACGTGGCTTCAAATGTAGTGAAGTCATTCTCGTCACGCACAGCATGGGCGGTTTACTAGCCAGGGCGTTGATACATCCCAGTTATGGAAAGATGCTTGACGATAAGGATGTAAAAATCCTCGGAATTTATCACAACGTGATGCCGACCATTGGGGCAGCAGGGGCGTACAAACGCATGCGTTTTGGTTTTCAGGAGAGGGAAGGTTCCATAGCCGAAATAGAAGCCAAAATTCTAGGCATCAACGGTGTACATGCCACCGCGATTTTGGCAAATGCACCGGCGCCATTGGAAATGATGCCAGGCGTGGCATATGGCCAAAACTGGCTAAAAATTGTGGATGCTCAGGATAAAGTTTTATGGAGTTGGCCTCGCGATAAAGCCACTGCACTGGAGAGCATTTACCTTCAGCCACCTAATGCATGGTGGCGACTAATAAATCCAAACTGGGTAAATCCAGCGAGCATACCATCTGATAATGGTGGCGGCCTAGAAATGGTAATGAAGAGATTGAAATTAGCCACAGAATTTTTATCATCTATAGAGAAAACGTTTCATCCAAACACTTACGCAAGCTATTGCGCATCCAGGGATTTTTTAAGTTATGGCGATGTCGTATTTAAATTAATTGACGGACTTCACGGTGGCTCCAACGATCCTTGGAATAAATTCGAGCCGCGACCTGAAAAATGGAAATTACTTGAAGATGATAGCAAGGGACAACTACTTGTCCAAGCTGGAGGAAAATTCTTAAAGTTAAAATTACAGCCAGCCAGTGCACGCGGCGATGGTACGGTACCATCAGATCGTTCTGCTCAACACATCACCGGTACATTATTCGTACACGGCACGACGGAAGCGACTGGTTATGAACACCAAAATAGTTACACCGATCCAAATGTATTAGCATCCATGCTTTATTCCATCGTACAAATTGCAAAAAATGCAAAATGGAGCTAGATCATGATTAATGAAAAAAATAAGAAAATTTCAATCATCACAATAATTATTACAATATTTATTTCCGCATGCTCACAAAAAAATATAGCTAAGGAGCTCCAGATGTCTGACAACTTGAAACTTAGCAAACGTCTTGAAGTGCTTTTTCTAAAAACAAAAATTGTATGCTTTGGACGTTATGCCATAGAAGTCCCACAAGAGGCAAAATTAATATATGGCAACATATCATTCCCTTCAAGAATTGAGATTGTAAAAGGCGGAATCATTGCAAGAGATGAAAAAATATCAGAAGACATAAAAAAAATAAAGACCAATAATCCTTCTTCTGAAATCATATCCAGCGAAAATGGGCCTATAGAAAATAGTTGGCAATTTCGCTATTTCGACAACAAATTCTCCAAAGAGGATGGCAATGTTTTTTTCAAAACGTATATCAACAAAGGAGATATTACATTTATTCTTAGCGGTTCGACTCCAAAAGGTGGAACGATTACAAATACGGCTACCACACAATTAATACGAGCGAATAGTCTGCGTCTGCGCAACCACGATGAAATTCCTGAGGAACCCGGCCATTGCTTAGAAGGTGGCCACATGAGCGACAGTAGTTATAGTGTTCAAGAAATGGCAGATGCCGGCTTATATTTCCCAAGTTTTCCGGATGTGACGTTTTCCGTCACTTCCAACAAAGACGCCTACGGCGATTATCCTCCTGCTGAATATGAGGCAAAAGTACGTGGGGAATTATCATTACTTGCCCGTATCCAGCGGGCGAAAGACCAGCAAGGCAAAAATTACCCTGCTCGCACTCTGCTACGCGAAGGGAAGCGTGACGTGCAGCACTGGCATGGCGAGGAATCATTGATACGGCGCACTGATGGCGTGCATGATTTTGAATGGGCACTGGTGGGTACGCCGCTCGATATCGCCTATCCATCTGTGCTGGAAGCATCCATGTACACCAAAGTCGCCCACAACATGGTCGGTGCCGCCGAAGCCGCCTCGCTGAGCGATGAGGAGGCCATTGCCTTGTGGGACAAGCTGCTGTCCGGCCTGAAGTTCCGGGTGAAAGTACCGGGTGCGCCGCCGGGGTCCTACTACATCGATCCGGACAAGCCGGCGCAGTGACGGCTGGCTGAGCGCGGCATGAACTCTGGCTGGCGTGCTGCAAGCCATTGCGCTAGCATGGCCTTTTGCCCGGAAAGCGTCCATGACCATCACCCTGCGCCCCGCCCTTGATTCCGACATCGACGCCCTGTGGGCCCTGCGCACGGTGGCCGTGCGCGTCAGTTGCGCCACGCATTATGCGCCGGAGCAAATTACTGCGTGGACGGCTACACCTGTGCCGCGGGCGTATGCCGCCATGCTGGCCGCGGGTGGTGGCGTCGTGGCGATGCAGGGAGAAGCCATTGCCGGCTACGCCATGCTCGATGCGGACAAGCAGGAAGTGGAGGCCGTGTTCGTCGATCCGGCGCGTGCGGGACTCGGCATCGGCAAGCGGCTGCTGGCGGCGCTGGAGCAATTGGCGCGCGGACACGGCATTGCGCGTCTGCACCTGTCCGCATCGCTCAATGCCGTGCCGTTTTACCGGGCCGCAGGGTTTATTTCCTTGCGCGAGGAAGCGTATGCCCGCCCCAGCGGCATCAGCCTGGCCAGTGTGGCGATGGAAAAGGCGCTGGCGGCCGCCTGAGCCTTCAGTCCTGGCCGGCTTCGGATTCGGCCAGGCATTGCTGCAGTTTCGCGATCAGGGCGCGCACCTCGTCGCCGCCCAGGTCCAGCGGGTCGCCTTGCGCGCCGACGGCGATCAGGCAGATGGCCGAGCCGTCGTACCAGGCGTCCAGGCGTTCCTTGCCCTCATTCATATTGCTCTGATTCATGTTGCACATCGCTCAGCAAATCGGCAGGCGCCGCGATGCTGGCGCGGCCTTGCGGCACGGGAAACACGAAAGCCAGCTGTTTATTCTCCGCCATGCCGGGCAGCCATTTAGCCAGAAAATCATCGAGAGCGATGGCACGCGGCTGGAAATGTTCCCAGTCGCCGCTGGCGCACGCTTGCGCGAATGCCGCTTCCGGCCAGAACGGTATCGCCACCTTGCCGTCAAGCTGCGCCGTGGCCCAGCCTTCATGGTGCAAGCCCCACACTTCTTGCGTATCGGCCACCTTGCGCACAAAGTAGGCATGACGCTCGGCGGACGGCAGCCCCGCCACCTGCTTGAACTTGTCAGGATGCATGCTCGCCTCCTGCCTCGTCCCATACCCGCAGTTGCGGCGTGCACCAGCCCGTCACCATGTCGAGGGCGTCCAGTATCACGTCTTCCAGCGGCCCTTCCTGAGCGCCGTTCTGCATAGACGGGCGCAGTTCGTGCAGCAAGCTGGCCACTTGCGCCGCCGTCACGCCGCTGGCGCGGTAGCGCAGCAGGATGGCGCGCAGCGTCAATAACCCTGCCCTGGCGTCCAGCGCGGCCAGCAAGTCCTTGTCGATATCGGCGATGATGGTTTGCGGCATCTCAATCCGCCTCCCACGCGATGGCGGCCGGCCGCGCGCCGGCTGTCCTGAAAAACGCAGCGAAGGCGTGCTGGCATTCTTCCACATCAATGCACCACGCTTCCGGATACTCGTCCACCTGGCCATTGGCCAGCAGGTAGCTGCAGGCGCCGTCCGCCTCTTCGTCACCCAGCGAGTGAAAACTCAGGTCGTCCTGTCCCGACAGATACATCAGCCAGGCGTTGCCGCCATTGCGCAGCATGCACAGGGCCGGGCCCTGTTCCGCATCCGTGGCCAGGGTCAGCCACAGTTCGCACTGGGCCAGCGCGCGCGCCTCCTGCAGCGCCTGCTCCAGCGCAGCAATGGTGTCAACGGCGCGCGGTTCGCCATGCAGATTCAATTCCATCGTCATGCCGGTTCTCCACTCTTTTTCCCGCTCAAATCATTTGTCGCCAGCGCCGTGCTCAGGTAGAGCTTGCCGCTCAGATCTTTCAATAAACTGCTCTGGCGCAAACGGTCCATCACGGGCCCCTTCACTTCGGCCAGGTTCAGGCTGATGCCGCGCTTGGCCAGCGCGCTGTTGAGTTCGATCAAGCCCAGCAAGGCCGTGCTGTCGATCTGGTTGACGGCCGACAATACCAGCACCAGGTGGCGCGCCGTCGGGTGGCCGCGCAATTCGTCTTCCACCCTCTCCGTCACGGCCTCGACATTGCCGAAGAACAAGCCCGCATCTATGCGCAGCAGCAAGACGTCCGGCAAGGTTTGCGCTTCATAGCGCTCCACGTTGCGGAAGTGCTCACTGTTCGGGATACGCCCCAGCACGGCGATGTGCGGGCGGCTGGCGCGCCAGATCAGGGTGCCCATCGACAACAGCACGCCGATCACCACGCCTGCTTCCACGCCCAGCACCAGCACGCCGGCCGTGGTCGCCAGCAGGGCCAGCGCATCGCTGCGGTCGTAGCGCCACGACAGTTTCAAGGTATCCCAGTCCAGCAGGCTGGACACGGCAAAGATGATGGTGGCCGCCAGCACGGGCAGCGGCAGCAGGGCCAGCCAGCCCGTGGGCGCCACCAGCGCCAGCGCCAGCAAGCCGGCCGTGATGATGCTGGCCAGCGGCGTGTTGGCGCCCGCCTGGAAATTGACGGCCGAGCGCGAAATCGACCCCGTGACGGGAAAGCCGCCCGACAGCGCGCTGGCCACGTTGGCCGCGCCCAGGCCCAGCAGTTCGCGATTGGTATGCAGCTTTTCGCCCCGTTTTTGCGCCAGGGTCTGGGCGGCGGACATGCTCATCAGGAAGATGATGAAGGCGATCAGCAGCGCTGGCGACAGCAAAGTGCGCCAATGGGCGCCGGAGGTGGCGAGGTTCAGGCCCGGCAAGCCGCTGGGCACGTGGCCCGTCGTCTGCACGCCCATCGCTTCCAGGCCGCCATAGGCGACGAGCGCGATGCCGGCCAGCACCAGCGCCATCGGCGCCAGGCGCGCGCCCACGTCGGCCGCCACCCGGTTCAGGCCACAGCGCCGCAGCAGGCGCGACGCGTAGCGCTTGGACAGCCACAGGAACAGCAGGCCGGACAGCCCCAGCACGAGGCTGGGCGCATGCCAGTGGGGCAGCGTCGCCCCCAGCAAGGGCGTGATCTGCCCCCAGATGATCAATATCGCGGCGCCATTGCTGAAACCGCTGATCACGGGGCGCGACAGGAAACTGGCCATGAAGCCCAGGCGCAGCACGCCGCACAGCAGCAGGACGAGGCCGCTGATGAAAGCCAGCTGGGCGGCCAGCACGATATACAGGGAAGAGCCGGGGTCGGCCAGCGGCGCCAGGGCGGCGGCCGTCATCAGGGAAACGATGGCCATGGGACCCACCGATTGCGTCATGCTGCTGCCGAACAAGGCGTACAGCACGGGCGGCAGGATGCTGGCGTAGATGCCCACCACGGGCGGCAAGCCGGCCACCAGCGCGTAAGCCATGCCTTGCGGCACCATCATCATGGCGACCACGATACCGGCGGTAATGTCTCCGGCCAACAGAGGACGCCGGTATTGCCTGAGCCAGAGCAGCATGAATGATCCCGAAATCTGAAAACCGAAGCCTATCATGCGACGAGGCCGGCTGACAGGGGGCACGGGATCAGTCTTGCAGCAATTGCGCCTTCACGGCGTCGAGGATTTCCGCCGACAGGGACTCGTCATCGACGGAACGGGCCAGCACCATGGCGCCCACCATGGCGGCAAACGTGGCGATGGCCTGCTGGCGCCGCCGCTCCTGCGTGCAATCCGGCGCGCCGTCGGGCAGCAAGCCCTGCAGCAAGGCGAACTGCTGCTGCGTGGCCTGGGTAAACGCGGGACGCGCGCCGGGCGACATGCGCGCCACGTCGACGCCCATGGCCGCCGCCGGGCAGCCGCCGCCGGGCTGGTCGCGGTGTTTCGGGGTGAGGTAGTTATCGATAATCGCCGGCAGCGCCCGCTGCGGGTCCTGTGCGACCTTCGCCCGCCAGCCTTCCAGCGACTTATTCAAGGCATGCTGGCACGCCTCGATCATCAAGTCTTCCTTGGACGCGAAATGGCCATAGAAGCCGCCATGCGTGAGGCCCGCGTTCTTCATCAGGTCGGCCACGCCGATGCCGTCATAGCCCTTTTCGCGGAACAACCTTGCCGCCACCTCCACGATGCGCTCGCGGTTCAGCGCCGCCTGCTCCCTGCTCACTTTCATGCTGCCCTCCCACATTTATGTCAACCATCATATAACTTTGCGCCCGTTTGCGCCACTCTGTTAGCAAGCGCACCGTGCGATGCGGGTGCCGCGCCGATACTGGATAGTCGTTTCCAGGGAGGCCAGCATGAACGAGAACAAGGACCAGTCCGCCGGCAATTTGCAGCGCAGCATCCAGCAGGAGCAGGACGGCCGCGATGCCGCCAGGCAAGACAAACGCGACAGCAAATCCCCCGTGCAGACGGGCAGCCGCAGCCAGCCGGCGCCTCCCCTGCCCGCCCAGCACCTGGACAAGCCCGGCAGCGAGACGCAGATGCAGCTGAAACCGCGCTTCCTGGCGCCCGACTACTGCGGCAGCGGCAAGCTGGCCGGCATGGTGGCCATCGTCACGGGCGGCGATTCGGGCATCGGCCGCGCCGTGGCCGTGCTGTATGCGCGCGAAGGGGCCGATGTCGCCATCATTTACCTGAACGAGCACGCGGACGCCCACGAAACCAAGCGCTACGTGGAAGCGGAAGGCCAGAGCTGCCTGTTGATTGCCGGCGACGTGCGCGACCAGGGCTTTTGCCAGCAAGCCGTCAGCCAGGTACTGGACAAGTTCAGCCATATCGACGTGCTGGTCAACAACGCCGCCTTCCAGGAACACGCCGAATCGCTGCTGGAGCTGAGCGAGGAACGCTTCGACCTCACCATGAAAACCAATGTCTACGGCTACTTTCACATGGCCAAGGCCGTGCTGCCCCACTTGCAGCGCGGTGCGTCCATCATCAACACGGGCTCCGTGACGGGCTTGCACGGCTCGAAGCACTTGCTCGACTATTCCACCACCAAGGGCGCCATCCACGCGTTCACCATGGCGCTGGCCGGCAACTTGATGGACAAGGGCATCCGCGTCAACGCCATCGCGTCCGGCCCCGTGTGGACGCCCCTCAACCCGGCCGACAAGTCGCCCGAGGACATCCGGCAATTCGGCGCGGACACGGACATGCGCCGCCCGGCCCAGCCCGAGGAACTGTCGCCCGCCTACGTCTTCCTGGCCTCGCCCGCCTGTTCCAGCTACATCAGCGGCATCGTCCTGCCCGTCACCGGCAGCGCAGGGGATTGAGCGACGGCGCACGGGAACTTGCGCAAGACGGCCTGAACCATGCACCCGCTGCGGGCGCATCGCCAGGAAGATAAATGCATTGACTTTGATCAAGCTTCTCGCTACGTTATGCACACAGCCTGCCACCCGGCAAGCCCTGTCATGCGTGCGGAAAAAATGGATGCCGAGTTAGATCAGCTTATCCTCAGCGGCGCCCCTGGCGGCGTTGTCATCACAAGCGAAGACCATGTCGTCGTGCGCTGGACGGCGGGGGCGCAGCGCATTTTCGGCTATGCCGGCGACGAAGCGCTGGGCCGCACACTGTGGGAACTGATCTCGCTGCCGGGACAGGCCGAAGCTGGCCCGCTGATCGCCGAGCAGCTGACCCTGCACGGCAGCTACGACCGCGAATCGCTGCGGCGGCGCAAGGATGGCGAGCTCATCTACGTCGACGTGGCTTGCCAGGCCGCACAGCGCGCACCGGACGGCCCCCGCTACCTGATTTCCACCATGAAGGACACGACCTTGCTGAAGGCGGCGCGCGACGCCCAGTTCGTCGACGCGCGCTACCGCGTGCTGTTCGAATCGACGCCGGACAGCGTCATCATGGTCAATGCGACGGGCGCCATCGTGCTGGCCAACCAGCAGGCGCAGCGCCTGTTCGGCTATGCGGAAGGCGAATTGAGCGGCAGGCAAATCGATAGCCTGCTGCCGCAACGCCTGCGCCATGCGCACGTGGGGCACCGCGCGCGCTATTTCGACCAGCCGCGCACGCGCACCATGGGCGCCGACCTGGAATTGCTGGGCTTGCGCAAAGACAACGTCGAATTCCCCGTGGAAATCAGCCTGTCGCCGATCCAGACGGAAATCGGCACCTTCGTCATCAGCGCCATCCGCGACGTCAGCGACCGCCGCCGGGCCGAGCAAAAGTTCCGCGGCTTGCTCGAATCGGCGCCGGACGCCATCGTCATCGTCAACGGCGATGGCGAGATCGTGCTCGTCAACTCGCAAACGGAACGCCTGTTCGGCTACTCGCGCGCGGAGTTGCTCGGGCGCAATGTTGAAGTGCTGATCCCGGCCCGCTATGCACACGATCATCCGCATCACCGCCAGTCCTTTTCCGCGGCGCCGCGCGCCCGCTCCATGGGCGCGGGCCTGGAACTGTACGGCTTGCGCCGCGACGGCACCGAATTTCCCGTCGAAATCAGCCTGTCGCCGCTGGAAACGGAGGAAGGCGTGCTGGTCTCGTCGGCCATCCGCGACATCACGGAGCGCAAGCGCATCGAGCGCACGCTGAACGAACAGAAAATCGAACTCGAACGGGCCAGCCAGGCGAAGGACCGCTTTCTCACCAGCATGTCGCATGAATTGCGCACGCCGCTGAACGCTATCCTCGGTTTCGCCCAGCTGCTGGCCAATGAAGCCCTGCCCGCGACCGTGCTGCAAAAGCGCGCTTTCGTGCAAAACATCGTCACCTCGGGCCGCCACCTGCTCACCCTGATCAATGAAATCCTCGACCTGGCGAAGATCGAATCAGGCAGTCTGAGCCTGTCGATCGAGCCGGTGGCGCTGCCCGTGCTGCTCGAGGAAGTGCGCGTGATGGTGGAAGACCAGGCGCAGCAGCGCCAGATTCACCTGGTGTTTCCGGCCTGCGAGGCGCTGACGCTCAGGGCCGACCATACGCGCCTCAAGCAAGTGCTGCTGAACCTGCTGTCAAACGCCATCAAGTACAACCGTCCGGCCGGCAAGGTGGAGCTGGAAATCTCGCAGCCCGAGGCGCAGCGCGTGCGCATCGCCATCCGCGACACGGGCAAGGGACTGGACGACGCGCAAATGGCCGAGCTGTTCCAGCCGTTTAACCGCCTGGGACAGGAGGCGGGCAGCGAGGAAGGCACGGGCATCGGCCTGGTCGTCACCAAGCGCCTGGTCGAGCTGATGGGCGGCAACATGGGCGTGCACAGCTGCCTCGGCGTGGGCAGCGTGTTCTGGATCGAACTCGATACGATGGCCGCGCCGCCCGCCGGGCAGCCGGCAACGGAATGCCTGCCCGAAACCGCCGGCGATGCCAGCGACGCCGGGGACGACGCCGGCGGCCAGGCGCTGCTGCTGTACGTGGAAGACAATCCGGCCAGCCTGCGCCTGGTGGAAGACATCGTCAGCTTCCTGCCCCACCTGCGCATGATCTCGGCCACCGATGCGCGCCAGGGCATCGCGCTGGCGCTGGAACGCCGCCCGGACGTGATCTTGATGGATATCAACCTGCCCGGCATGAATGGCAACCAGGCGCAACGCATCCTGCGCAACGATACGCGCACGGCGCACATCCCCGTCATCGCCTTGACGGCGAATGCCATGAAGGGCGATATCCGGCATGGCCTGGCCGCGGGCTTTTTCCGCTACCTGACCAAACCCGTCGAGATTCCCCAGCTCAACGCGGCCATCGACGAAGCGCTGCAGCTGGCGCGCGCCGTCGTGCCGTTCAGGCAGGAGGACTGAAGGCCAGCTTTTTCATCGCCGCATCGAGTCCCTTCGCACTGCGCGCATAGCCATTCCACGGCGCGTTGCCCATGTCGAGGCGGCTGTGGACATTGCCCACGTTCCATTGATCGCCCGCCTTCAGCTGGTCGAGCTCCTCCCAGGCCAGTGGCACGGAAATGCCCAGCCCGGAGCGCGTGCGGGCCGACCATGCGCACACAGTGGTGGCGCCCCGGCCATTGCGCAAATAATCGATGAAAATCTTGCCGACCCGGTTGGCGGCACCGCTCTTGACGACAAAACGCGCAGGGATCTGCTGCGCCATGTGCGCCACGACGGCTTGCGAAAACGCCTTCACCGTCTCCCAGCTGTGTTGCGGGCGGATCGGCACGACCACGTGCAGCCCCTTGCCGCCGCTGGTTTTCAGGAACGCGGGCAAGCCCAGCTGCGTCAAAAAGGCCCGCAGCAGCACGGCCGCTTCCCGGATGGCGGGCCAGGCCACGCCCTTGCCCGGGTCCAGGTCGAACACCAGGCGGTTCGGCGTGTCGTAGGCGCTGGCCAGCGCATTTTGCGTGTGGAATTCCACCACATTCCACTGCGCCGCCGCCAGCAAGCCTTGCAGGCTGGCCACGGCCAGCATGGGCGGGTGTCCGGGATCCAGCCGGGCATCGAGCTGTTTGACACCGGGCATGGCCGACGACTCCGCATGTTTCTGGAAGAACAGCTCGCCGCCCACGCCGGCCGGCGCGCGCACGAGCGACACGGGCCGGCCGCGCAGGTGCACGAGCATCAGCCTGCCCACCAGCGCGTAGTAGCGCACCAGGTCGATCTTCCTGGCGCCGCTGTCCCTGTCGATCACCCGGTCCGCATGGCTGACCCTGAAACTGGCCGGCAAGGCGCCGTCCGGCGTGGAGGTGTTCTGCATCGTCTTCTCCCTGTCGATCGGGCCGCCGCCGGTGACGAATTCCTGGCGCAGCCCGCATTTGAGCTTGACGCCGTCCCCGGAACGGCGCGTGGCCTTGAGTCTGGGCCGCCGCGGCACCTGGCGCGGTACGCCAGCTAACAGAGCGCCTGCCCCGGCAAATGTAAGTGTTTGTAATTAGATCAAATCGTTGTCAACGCGATTGCCATACGGCGCGTTTTTGGCTCAGTGACAGGGGAAATGCATCTCCTGAACTACAACCCCACTTCTCGAGGAACTGCACCATGAAAAAAGTAATCGCTACTCTGATCGCCGGCTTGTTCGCTACCGCAGCCTTTGCTCAAACGCCAGCCGTGCCTGCCAAGGCCGAAGCCAAGCACACCAAGGAAGTGGCAAAAGCAGAAGCCAAGGAAACCAAGGCCGTAGTCAAAGCCGATGCGAAAGAAGCAGCCGTTGCCGCCGATGCCAAGGCCGATGTCGCCAGCGCCAAGGCCGACGCAGCCGCCACCAAGGCAAAAGCCCATCACAAAGCGAAAAAAGCCAAAGCCAAGGCTGACGAAGCCAAGACTGAAGCGACCGCAGCAGCAGCCAAGTAAGTCCCTCCGCGCACTTTTGGCGCCACACAAAAAGACAGCTTCGGCTGTCTTTTTGCATTTTCATGCCGCCTTCCTCAATGAACGTCGCTTAAATCACCTGATTGTAAGAAAGTGTAAACAAGGTCAACCATAACCTTCCGGGGCGCGTTTTCTGCTCAGTGACACGGGAATCATCCCGGCACCGACAGACATACCAGACAAACCACCACAGAGGACTGCACCATGAAAAAAGCAATTGTTACCCTGATCGCCGGCCTGTTCGCTACCGCAGCCTTTGCCCAAACCCCTGCCGCCCCGGCAGCGTCGGTTCCCGCCAAAGTGGAAGCGGCGCACACCAAGGCTGTCGTCAAAGCCGACGCCAAGGAAGCGCAAGCCGTCGTGAAAGCGGATGCAAAAGAAGCGAAAGCCGTCGTCGCCGCGAAAACGGAAGTGGCCAGCGCAAAAACGGAAGCAACTGCCACCAAGGCCAAGGCGCACCACAAAGCCAAGAAAACCAAGGCCAAGGCCGACGCAAAACTGGCTTCGGCCACCGCTGCAGCGCCAGCATCTGTACCAGCGCCAGCAGCCGCCAAGTAATCATCGACACACCATCACTTACCACTTGCCAGGAAAATAAAATGAAAAAAGTTATCGCTACCCTCATCGCCGGCCTGTTCGCTACCGCAGCCTTTGCCCAAACCCCTGCCGCCCCGGCAGCGTCGGTTCCCGCCAAGGCGGAAGCGGCCCACACGAAAGCCGTCGCCAAGGCAGAGGCCAAGGAAACCAAGGCTGTCGTGAAAGCGGACGCCAAGGAAGCGGTCGTCGCAGCCGATGCGAAAACCGATGTCGCCAGCGCCAAGGCCGACGCCAAAGCCACCAAGGCCAAGGCCCATCACAAGGCCGCTAAAGCCAAGGTAAAAGCGGATGCGGCAAAAGCGGATGCCGCAGTTGCTGCCACACCGGCAAAGTAAGCCAAATGTAGCCACGGGAGCGCATCCGCCGGGTCTGCGCTTGCGTGGCCACTTCGCGTACCAGGGACAGCTTCGGCTGTCCTTTTTGCATGGCGCTCGTGCGGCGCGCCTTCACGCAAACTTCATCGAACAGGCCAGCTTGCGCGCGACAAAACGGCGCAATTGGGCGACACTGGCTATCCGACCATCGCCACGAAAGCTGTCCATGCGCCGCCTGCCGTTCTCACTATTGAGTGCCCTCTTCCTGTCATGCCCTGCCCTGGCGCAGGACAGCGCCCCCGCCACCCTCGATCAAGTCCTGCAAACCCAGGACGGCGACAGCCATGGCGACTTGCGCGCCGTCGTCGTGCTGCGCGACGGGGCCATCGTCGCCGAGCGCTATTACAACGGCGAGACGGCCGACACCCTGCACGACATCCGCTCGGCCGGCAAGAGCATCACCGCGCTGCTGGTCGGTGCGGCCGTGGCGCGCGGCCAGCTGGCGACCACAAAAACGGTGGGCGGCTACTGGCCCGAAGTCGCTGCCAGCCCGGCGGGCAAGGTCGTCCTCGACGACTTGCTGACCATGCGTTCGGGCCTGGCCGCCTTCGATGAAGACGAACACTCGCCCGGCAATGAAGACAAGCTCGATGCAGCGCCCGACCCCGCCGCCTTCGTGCGCGGCGTGCCGGCCGCAACAAAGCCGGGTAGCATCTACCGCTACAACTCGCTGGGTTCGTACATTGCCGGGCGCGTGGTGGAAAACGCCAGCGGCGCCGACCTGGAAGACTACGCCGCCAAGGTATTGTTCGCGCCGCTGGGCATCACGCGCTGGAGCTGGGGCC
Organism: Janthinobacterium sp. SUN176; assembly: GCF_030587335.1. NCBI lineage: Bacteria > Pseudomonadati > Pseudomonadota > Betaproteobacteria > Burkholderiales > Oxalobacteraceae > Janthinobacterium > Janthinobacterium sp. SUN176. Next base: position 2,357,946 of record NZ_JAPWIA010000001.1, read on the forward strand.
GCGACGTGGCACGCCACCCTAAAGGCCAGGGCAACCTCTCGCTGCGCGCGCGCGACACGGCAAAAATCGGCCAGATGGTGCTGGACGACGGCGTATTTGACGGCAAGCGGGTGATCGACGCCGCCTGGCTCAAGGCAGCGCTGGCGCCGCGCGTGGCCATCGGCGCCGTCGACCGCTATGCCGACAGCTACGGCTATTTCTGGTACGCGAAGACGCAGGACGTGGCCGGGAAAAAGACCGCCGTGCATTTCGCCTCGGGCAATGGCGGCAACAAGATCTACGTGATACCGGCGCGCCGCATGGTGGTGAGCATCGCATCGAGCGCATACGGCAAGGGCTACGGGCAGCGCCGTTCGGAAGACATCCTGAAAGCCATTTTAGCCGCGGATGCCACGCAGATGTAAGCGTTTGTAATGGCCGTCAACGCAAGCGTCCGGGGGCGCGTTTTATGCTCAGTGACACGGGAATCATCCCGGCACCAACAGACATACCAGACAAACCACCACTGAGGACTGCACCATGAAAAAAGTAATTGCTACCCTGATCGCCGGCCTGTTCGCAACCGCTGCCTTTGCTCAAACGCCAGCAGCTCCCGCAGCCTCGGTTCCCGCCAAAGTGGAAGCAGCCCACACCAAGGCCGTCGTCAAGGCTGACGCCAAGGAAGCGCAAGCCGTCGTGAAAGCGGATGCCAAGGAAGCGAAAGCTGTCGTCGCCGCCAAAACGGAAGTCGCCAGCGCAAAAACGGAAGCTGCCACCACCAAGGCCAAGGCGCATCACACTGCGAAAAAAACCAAGGCCAAGGCAGATGCCAAACTGGCGTCGGCCACCGCTGAAGCAGCGCCTGCAGCAAGCAAGTAATCCAGTCCATCAGCACCCGATTTTTATTCGCACCATTACCTTATAGGATTTCATCATGAAAAAAGTTATCGCCACCCTGATCGCCAGCCTGTTCGCCACCGCCGCTTTCGCCCAGACGCCAGCCGCACCTGCAGCACCGGCCGCTCCAGCAGCTTCTGCCGCCGCCGTCGCACCGGCAGCCAAGGCTGAAGCACCAGCCGCCGTCAAACCGGCCGCGCACAAGAAAGCCAAGCATCACAAGGCGAAGAAAGCAGCACCGGCAACGCCAGCAGCTCCGGCCGCAGCGGCAGCTTCCGCACCAGCAGCAGCGCCAGCCAAGTAATCGGCGCCATGCAGGCAAAAAAGACAGGGGTTTCCCTGTCTTTTTTTTTCGTCCGCTATTTCGTACTCTCTTTCGTCCGCTTATTTCGGCATCAAGACCGTGTCAATGACATTGATCACGCCATTCGATTGATACACATCATAGGTGCTGATGTTGGCGCTATTGCCGCCCTCGTCCATCACGACGATGTTGTGCATGCCGTTCATGGCGAACATCAGCTTGCCCCCGCTGGCCGTGGGCAGGGTCGCCTTCCCGTCATGCATCTTGATCTCCTTCGCCAGCGCCTTGAAGTCGTATTTGCCCGGTACCACGTGGTAGGTGAGGATTTTCGTCAGGGTCGCCTTGTTTTCCGGTTTCACCAGGGTGTCGACGGTGCCTGCCGGCAGCTTGCCGAAGGCCGCATTCGTCGGCGCGAACACGGTGAACGGGCCCTTGCCTTTCAAGGTATCGACCAGGCCGGCCGCCTTGACGGCAGCGACCAGGGTCGTGTGGTCGGCCGAGTTGACGGCGTTGTCGACGATGTCCTTGCTCGGGTACATGCTCTGGCCGCCCACCATGGTCGTCATGTCGGCGGCAAACGGGGCGCTGGCGGCCAGCAGGGAAGTAAAGGCGGTGACAAACAGTGCTGCGGGAATAAAGGTGCGCATGATGGTATCTCCTGGATGACTGCGTTTGCGTGATTGCAGGAGTACTTACGCGGCCTTGCCGCAAACGGATTCAACTCGCTGAAAACAAAAAAACGGCGCCGTGCAAGCGCACGACGCCGTTTTGACGATGTTTTCCTTGCCGCGGGCCGGACATGCCAACCCGCGGTGCCGGAAATCAGTTGGCCGCCACCTGCGGCTCGGCATCTCCCCAGCCGCCGCCCAGGGCGCGGATCAGCGCCACCGTGGTGACGGCGCGGTTGCCGCGCAATTGCACGGCATTGCGCTCGATGGCCGCCAGGTTGCGCTGCGCATCCAGCAGATCGAGGTAGCTGGAACGGCCCGCGTCGTACAGCTTTTGCGCCAGGTCGGCCGAGCGGCGCGCCGAAACGACGGCTTCGTCGATCTGCTGCGTCTGGCCCGACAGGATACGCAGGCCGGCCAGGTTGTCTTCCACCTCGGCGAACGCCACCAGCACGCTCTGGCGATACGTCGCCACCGACTCTTCCAGCTGCGCTTCGCTGCGGCTCACGGCAGCTTTATTGCGTCCGCCATCGATGATCGGCATCGACATCAGGGCGCCCAGCAGCCAGGAGCGGCTGCTCCACTTGAAGATGTCCGAGAACGTATCGGACGCGCCGCCGCCGGAAGCGTTCAAGGTCAAGGCGGGGAACATGGCCGATCTCGCCACGCCGATGCGCGCATTCGACGCTTCCATGGTGCGCTGCGCCGACGCGATGTCGGGACGGCGCTCCAGCAGGGACGACGGCATGCCGGCCGGGATCACGGGCAGGAAGCCGCTGTCCTGCAGCGGGTTGACGGTCGCCGTGAAGCTGGCGGCCGGTTTACCCAGCAGGACGGCCAGCGCATGTTCGCTGGTCGCGCGCTGGCGCTGCAGGCCGATGGCTTCGGCGCGCGTCGTCGACAGCTCCGTGCGGGCACGGGACAGATCGAATTCGCCGATGTCGCCCAGGTCGTAGCGGCGCTGGTTCACATGCACGCTTTCCTCGCGCAGGCGCACCGTCTGGGCCAATGTCGCCAGTTCGGCGTCCGTGGCACGCAGCTGGAAGTAGGTTTGCGCCACGTCGGCCTGCAAGGACAGCAGCACCGAGCGATAGGTCGCTTCCACGGCCAGCGCATCGCTGCGCGAGGCGCTGACGTTAGCCGCCACGCGGCCGAACAGGTCGACTTCGTAGCTGGCCGTCAGATTCGCCTGGTAGACGTTGGTCGCCGCCACCGGCGCGCCGTTCGGCAAGCCGAGCGACACGGCGGAAGCGCGGTTGCGCTGGCCACCCACGTTCACGCCCACTTGCGGGATGCGGTCCGCTTCGGCGATGCCGGCAATCGCCCTCGCCTGCTTGACGCGGGCGGCGGCGACGGCCAGGTTGGCATTGGCCTGCGTGGCTTCGTTGATCAGGTTTGTGAGGGCCGGATCATTGAAGGCCAGCCACCACTCGCCGCGCGCCTGGCGCTCGGCTGGCACGCCCTGCTTCCAGCGCGTGCCGTCGGCCGCCGTCTGCACGGCGGGCAAGGCTTGCGCTTCCTTGAACGCCGCAGGCGTCTCGATCTGCGGCTGCTTGAACTCGGGCGCCGCGCAGGCGGCCAGCAGCACGGCTGCGGCCATGGCGGTCAGCACAGGCTTGACGCGCCAGATGATTTCCTTGGTTTTCAATATATATCTCCTTCCAGGTTCAATGCTGGCGCGGCGGCAGGCTTGGCGGCAGCATCGGCTGGTTTTTTCTCAAAACGCTGCGCCAGGGTGCGCAGCAGTACATAGAACACGGGCGTCAGGAACAGGCCGAAGAAGGTCACGCCCAGCATGCCGGCGAACACCGCCACGCCCATCGCATGGCGCATTTCCGAACCGGCGCCGTGCGAGAACACGAGGGGCACCACGCCCATGATGAAGGCGATCGACGTCATCAAAATCGGACGCAGGCGCAGGCGGCACGCTTCCAGCGCCGCTTGCACGACGGTGCGGCCATGCTCTTCCAGTTCGCGGGCAAATTCCACGATCAGGATCGCATTCTTCGACGCCAGCCCCACCAGCACGAACAGCGCGATCTGCGTAAACACGTTGTTGTCGCCACCGGTCAATTTGACGCCCAGCAAGGCGCACAGGATGGACATCGGCACGATCAAAATCACGGCCAGCGGCAGGGTCCAGCTTTCATACTGGGCGGCGAGCACGAGGAACACCAGCAGCACGCACAGCGGGAAGACATAGATCATCGTATTGCCGGACAAGATGTCCTGGTAGGTCAGCTCCGTCCACTCATACGAAATCCCCTGCGGCAGCACTTCCTTGGCGATGCGTTCCAGCGCGGCTTGCGCCTGGCCGCTCGACACGCCAGGCGCGGCGCCGCCATTGAAATCGGCTGCAGCATACGCGTTGTAGCGTTGCACGCGGTCCGGACCATAGCTATCCTTGACGCGCATCAACGACGACAGCGGGATCATTTCGCCTTTGTCATTACGCACTTTCAGCTGCGCGATATCCTGGGCATGCGAACGGAACGCGGCATCGGCTTGCACGCGCACCTGGTAGGTGCGGCCAAACTGGTTGAAGTCGTTCACGTACAGCGAACCGAGGTTGATCTGCAAGGTCTGGTAAATCGTTTGCAGCTGCACGCCCATCTGCTTGGCTTTCACGCGGTCGACGTCGGCGAACAGCTGCGGCACGTTGATCTGGTAGCCAGAGAACACGCCCGCCAGTTCCGGCGTCTGGTACGCTTTCGCGGCCAGCGACTGGGTGGCGTTGTACAGCGCGTCGTAACCGAGGTTGCCGCGGTCTTCGATCATCATCTTGAAGCCGCCGATGGTGCCCAGGCCGTTGACGGGCGGTGGCGGGAAGACCATGATGAAGGCGTCCTGGATACCGCCCAGGCGCTTGTTGATCTCGGCCGCGATGGCGCCGCCCGACAATTCCTTGCTGCTGCGCTCATCGAACGGCTTCAGGGTGGCGAACACGATGCCGGCGTTCGGCGCGTTGGTGAAGTCGTTGATCGACAGGCCGGGGAAGGCGATGGTCGATTCGACGCCAGGCACCGACTTGATGACGTCGGACATGCGGCGCACGACATCTTCCGTGCGGTCCAGCGAAGCGGCGTCAGGCAATTGCGCAAAGCCCACCAGGTATTGCTTGTCCTGCGCCGGCACGAAGCCGGCCGGCACGGACTTGAAGGTGAAGATGGCGGCAACGACCAGCAGCGCATACACGCCCAGCGAAGCGCTCTTGCGGCCCAACACGCCCTTCACGCCCGCTTCATAACGGTGCGAAGCGCGGCCGAAGAAGCGGTTGAACCAGGCGAAGAAGCGGCCGAAGACCATGTCCATGCCGCGCGTCAGCGCGTCTTTCGGCGCATCGTGCGGCTTCAGCAGCGCGGCCGACAGGGCTGGCGCCAGGGTCAGCGAGCTGAAAGCGGAAATCACGGTCGAAATGGCGATCGTCAGCGCGAACTGGCGATAGAACTCGCCGGACAGGCCGGGCACGAAGGCGATCGGCACGAACACGGCGCACAGCACCAGGGCGATGGCGACGATAGGACCGCTCACCTCTTTCATGGCCTGGATGGTGGCGTCGCGCGGCGACAAGCCTTCCTCGATATTGCGCTCGACGTTTTCCACCACCACGATGGCGTCATCGACGACGATACCGATGGCCAGCACGAGGCCGAACAGCGACAGCGTGTTGATCGAGAAGCCAAAGCCCAGCATCACGGCAAAGGTACCGACAATCGACACGGGAACGGCCAGCAGCGGAATGATCGAGGCGCGCCAGGTTTGCAGGAAGATGATCACCACCAGCACCACCAGGGCAATCGCTTCCAGCAAGGTATGGATCACGGCTTCGATGGACGAGCGCACGAACTGCGTGGGGTCGTACTCGATGCGGTATTCCACGCCTTGCGGGAAGTCTTTCTTCAGTTCGTCCATCTTGGCGCGCACGTCGGACGACAATTGCAGCGCGTTGGCGTTCGGCGCTTCGAAAATACCCATGCCGACGGCAGGATTATTGTTCAGCAGCGAACGCAGCGAGTAGCTGTTGGCGCCCATTTCCACGCGCGCCACGTCTTTCAGATGCGTGACGGCGCCGTCGGCATTCGTGCGCACGATGATGGCGCCGAATTCCTCGGGCGTCTGCAGACGGCCCTGGGTATTGACGGTCAGCTGGAAGTCCGAGTTTTTCGCTGGCGAAGCGCCGATCACGCCGGCAGCCACCTGCACGTTCTGCTCGCGGATGGCGTCGACGACGTCATTGGCCGTCATGCCGCGCGCCGCTACCTTTTGCGGGTCGAGCCAGATGCGCATGGCATAGTCGCCGGCGCCGAAGATCTGGATGTCGCCCATGCCGGGCAAGCGTGCCAATTGGTCCTTGACGTTCAGCACCGCGTAGTTACGCAGATACATGTCGTCATAACGCTTGTTCGGCGAGACCAGGTGCACCACCATGGTCAGGTTGGGCGACGATTTGACGGTGGTCACGCCGATCTGGCGCACTTCCTCTGGCAGGCGCGGCAAGGCGCGCTGCACGCGGTTCTGCACCTGCGTCTCGGCCTGCTCGACGTTGGTGCCGATCTTGAAGGTCACGGTCAGCATCATCGCGCCATCGGACGTGTTTTGCGAGGACATGTAGAGCATGTTCTCGACGCCGTTGATCTGCTCTTCGAGCGGCGCGGCCACGGTTTCGGCGATCACTTTCGGGTTGGCGCCCGGGTATTGCGCGCGCACCACCACGGATGGCGGCACGACGTCGGGATATTCGGAGATGGGCAGGCCGAAAATCGACAGCAGCCCGGCCACGAATATGACAATCGACAGCACCGCCGCGAAAATCGGCTTGTCGATGAAAAAGCGGGAAAAATTCATGTTTATTCCTTGGAAGTCGATGCTGCTTTCGCGGCGATCTTGGCGTCTTTTACTTCAGGTTTTGCGGGAGCGACAGGCGCGGTCGGGTCGAAGTCCATGGCCACCATCTGCGGCGTCACCGGTGCGCCTGGACGCACGCGCTGCAAGCCGTTGACGACGATCTTTTCGCCCGCCTTCAAGCCTTCGCGCACCACGCGCAAGCCGTCCGAATTCGGGCCCAGCTTGACGGCGCGGTATTCGGCCTTGTTGTCGGCGCCCACCACGTACACATATTTGCGGCTCTGGTCCGTGCCGACGGCGCGGTCGCTGATCAACAGCGCCGTGCTTTGCGCCTGCGGACCATTGCCGCCGTCGAGCTGGATGCGCGCGAACAGGCCCGGCACCAGCTGGCGCTCGGCGTTGGCGAAGGTGGCGCGCATGCGCACGCTGCCCGTGGCCGGATCGAGCTGGTTGTCGACGAATTCCAGCTTGCCTTCATGCGGGAAGCCCGTTTCATTGGCCAGGCCCACCTTGACGGTGACGGGCGTGCCCTTTTGCGCCGTGCCGGCCACGCGCAGATACGTATCTTCATCGCCGTCGAAGCTGGCGTAGATGCGGTCCGTCGACACCACGGAGGTGAGGATGGCGGAAGCGTCGATCAGGTTGCCGACGGTGATTTCCGCCTTGCTGACGCGGCCGCTGATCGGCGCCTGCACCTGCGTGTACGACAGGTTCAGCCTGGCAGCTTCATAGGCGGCTTGCGCCGAGCGGGCATTCGCGTCCAGCTCTTTCAAGCCCGATGCCTTTTCATCGAATTCGCGCTGGGCGATGGCTTTTTCGGCCAGCAGCTTTTCAGCGCGCGACAGTTCCAGCTTGGCCAGTTCCGCCTTGGCGCGGGCCGAAGCCGCCGTGCCTTCGGCGCGCGACACTTCGGCCTGGAATGGGCGCGGATCGATGACGAACAGCACGTCGCCTTTTTTCACTTCGCTGCCCGGCTTGAAATTGACGGCCGTGATGAAGCCGCCGACCCGCGAGCGGATTTCCACGCGCTCGATCGCTTCCAGGCGGCCCGAGAATTCCTGCGTTTCCGTGATCTGTTTTTCCACCACGGCGGCGGCCGAGATGGGCGGGCCGCCGGCCGCTGGTGCGTCGGGCACCTTGCTGTTGGCCGAATCGCAGCCGGCCAGGCTCACGGCCACCAGTCCTGCCAGCGCGAGCGAGGCAGCCAGGGGCTTCAGCAGAGTGGAAAATTGTTGAACGTTTTTCATTTTATTTCCCTGTTTTATGAAAATTTCTAATGGTATGGGCGGCAGGAAGCAACCCAACTGAAAAAGTGAATGGTGGTGCCATGGCGCCCGACGGCGCTCGATCAAAGGTAAACAGGCCGCCAGCTGCTTAAAAGCGGACGGGGACGACGAAGCTGGCTGTGCGAACGCACAACTCAGGCATGAAGGGAACTACACTGCGTAGTGTAGCAACCAAAACTCAAAAAGTAAACTGATTAGTGTAAGTTTTTTGCGGTGCCGCGGATGGCGGCGTCATGACTCGGGCTCCTGCCCCAGTCCGGCGACGAAACTGCTAATTTCGCTCAATACCTGTACCTTGCAAGCGCACTCATTGCGGGCGGTGGCGTCCTGCAGCGGTGCGGCGGCCATGCGCCGCACGGTGGTCTTGATGCCGCAGGCGATCAGTTTGCTGCCGTATTGTTCAGCCTCGTCGCGCAATGGGTCGTCTTCGCTGGACAGGATGAGCGCCGGCGGCAGGTTCTTCAGGCGGCTCGACTGCAACGGCGACGCATACGGATGGGTACGGTCAGCGGCATTCGGCAGGTAGCCACGGTAGGCGGCGGCGCATTGATCGGCCACTTCCGCCAGGTCAGGACAGGTCGGCAAGGAGCGCATCGAGCAGGTCGACAGGCCGGGGTCGAGCATGGGCATGATCAGCACCTGGCCCGCGAGGGGCGGTCCGCCCCGGTCGCGCGACATCATCGCGCATACGGCGGCCAGGTTGGCGCCCGCCTCGATGCCCGACACCACCATCTGCTTGCCCGTCCAGCCCAGCTTGGACTTGTTCTTTTTTGCCCACAGCAGCACGGCATGCGCGTCTTCCACGGCGGCGGGAAATGGCCGCACGCGGGCCAGGGTGTAGTTCGCGGCCAGCACCACATGGTCGGGATTGCTCAGCACGAGGCAGCGCAGGAAGTCGTCCGCGTCGTCCAGGTCGCCGTCGACAAAGCCGCCGCCATGGAAGAAAACCATCAGGTTCGGCTGCTTGGCGCCCGGCACGCCGGCCGTGTAGACGCGCGCGCCGAGCGCATCCTGCGCGCCCTGCACCTGGATGTCGCGTATCTTCAGCGCCTGGCCAGGTGCCAGTTCGGCCGCAGTGTCGGCAAAGCTCATTGCGCCACCACCGGCTGCACCGCAGCATCGAGCACCGTGTCGTTCAGGCACAACAGGGCGACGCCGCCCACTTCATGGGTCAGGGCGCTATAACCGCTGGCTTCGCTTTGCGCCGCCATCGAGTATGCATCCGTCGATACCATCGCGGCCAGAGCGAGCGAGCTCATAGCGAGAGCGAGCACTGCAAAGATTCCATTCCGATGACCCATGATTTTTCTCCTGTGAACTTCCTGCGGCAATCACATTTATGCTGCAGTACAACAACTATAGACTTGATCTACAATCTGATAAAGAGTGCAATGACGAATTGATTGTTCAGGATTATGAATAATCAAGCATAAAGTGATAAGGAATCAAGTGAACAAGCTGCAAGCCATGGAAGTTTTCATCCAAGTCGTCGATGCGGGCGGCTTTACGCGCGCGGCGGAAAACATGCAGCTGCCGAAAGCCACCGTCTCGACCCTGATCCAGTCGCTGGAAGCGAGCCTGTCGGTTAAGTTGCTCAACCGCACCACGCGCCACGTCAGCATCACGTCCGATGGCGCCGCGTATTACGAGCGCTGCGTGCGCATCCTGTCGGACGTGCGCGAGGCGGAGGAATCGCTGTCGCGCACGCGTTTGAGCCCCAGCGGGCGGCTGCGCGTGGATGCGCCCACGGCCCTGGCCAGCGAACTGATCATCCCCGCCCTGCCCGACTTCTTTGCCCGCTACCCGGACATCTCGCTGGAACTGGGCTGCAGCGACCGCCCCGTCGACCTGATCGAGGAAGGCGTCGATTGCGCCGTGCGCGGCGGCGAATTGGGCGACCTGAACCTGATCGCGCGCCGGGTCGGCGTGCTGCACTTCATGACGTGCGCCTCGCCCGGCTACCTGGCGCAGCACGGCACCCCGCTGCATCCGGACGACCTGGCGCAGCACCGGGGCGTGAATTTTTTCTCCGCCAAGACGGGCAAGACCTTCGACTGGGATTTCACGCGCGCCGGCGACCGCATCCAGATCGCCATGCCCAGCCATATCGCCCTGAACGACTCGAATGCCTACACGGCCGCCGGCCTGGCGGGCCTGGGCATCGTGCAAATGACGCATTTCATGCTTGCGCCCCTGATAGAACAAGGCAAAATGGTGGAATTGCTCAGCGAATGGGAATCCGACCCGCTGCCCATCCACGTGATCTATCCGCCCAACCGCCATCTGTCCGCCAAGGTGCGCGTGTTTGTCGAATGGGTCGCCGACATGTTTACCAACCACCCGGCCACGCAACTGAAAGGCAAGAGCAGCCTTCCCAGCGCGCGCGCCACCCAGACCGAGGCCCAGCCATGACCGCAGCAAGCACATCGCCGCACCCGCACCGCATCGTCTTTCTCGACCGCGACAGCCTGATCGCCACCGTGCGCCCGCCCGCCTTCGCCCACAGCTGGCAAGAACATGCGCACACCAGGGGCAGCGAACAGACGGTGGCTCGCCTGCAAGGCGCCACGATCGCCATCACGAACAAGGTGCCGCTGCGCGCGGCCGAGCTGGCGCAATTGCCGGACCTGCAGATGATCGCCGTGGCCGCCACCGGCACGGATATCCTCGACCTGGCTGCCTGCCGCGAGCGGGGCATCGTCGTGGCGAATATCCGCGACTATGCGCGCGCCACCGTGCCCGAACACACCCTGGCCCTGATGCTGGCCCTGCGCCGCCAGCTGGTCGCCTACCGCGCGGACGTGGAAGCGGGCCTGTGGCAGGCGTCCGACCGCTTCTGCCTGTTCGGCCACCCGATCCGCGACCTGGCCGGCAGCCGCCTGGGTTTGCTGGGCTATGGTGCGCTGGGCAAGTCCGTGGCCCAGCTGGGCCGCGCCTTCGGCATGCAGGTGATCGTGCACAACCGTTCGCCCATCAATGAAGATAGCGTGAAGGAAGTGGGCTTCGACGAATTGCTGGCCAGTTCCGACGTGCTGAGCCTGCACCTGCCGCTGACGGACACCACGCGCAACATCATCGGAGCAAAGGAACTGGCGCGCATGCAGCCCACGTCGCTGCTGATCAACACGGCGCGGGGCGGCCTCGTCGATGAAGCGGCACTGGCGGAGGCCTTGAAAAACGGCGTGATCGCCGGCGCCGGTTTCGACGTACTGTCCAAGGAGCCGCCCCCGCCCGACAACCCGCTGCTCAATTTGCGCCTGCCCAACTTCATCCTCACGCCGCACACGGCCTGGGCCAGCGGCGAGGCCATGCAGAAGCTGGCCGACATCCTGATCGGCAACGTGGAAGCGTTCGAACGGGGTGCGCCCACGAACGTGGTGGCATGAACGTCTTGCAGGAACTCGATGCACTGCTGTGCAGCGACGACGATGAATACGACCGCCTCGACCTGTTTCTCGAGGCGGACGAGCTGATCGGGCAACTGCAGTCCGCCGACGTACCCCCGCTGCTGGCGCTGTGGCAGGCGCGCGGCCCGTGCTGGCAGCAGCGTTTCACGCAAGCAAGCAGCAACATCGACGGCGCCGTCCTGCGCGCCATGCTGGCGGGTTTGCTGCAGATCAAGGAGGCCACCCACGGCTTGCTTGAATTGATGTCGCGCCTGCCGCCCGTCGCCGACGACTCTGCCCTCAGCGACGCCCTGCTCGCCTACGCCGAACAAGCCTGGCATGCGGACCCGGCGCGGCAGCGACAAATCCAGATCAGTTGCTGGAGCTGCGGGCTGTCGGGCCGGCTGTTGAAGCGGCTGGGACTGGCGTCGTGGAAAGACGCGGGCTTGTAGGAACTACGGCGCGGCAGGCCGCTCGAATGAAAACCCCGGCGCATACGCGTGATAGCCATCGAAATCGCCCTTGCCGATGGCCGCGCCGGCGCTGCGCGCAATCGCATACGCCATGCTGAAGTGAAAATAGAAATTCGGCAGTATGTACAGCTGCAAGAATTCATCGGCCGGCAGCACGATGTCGGCGAAGCCGGCGCGGTCGCGGCAGATGCGGTCTGGCGGCCCGTCAAAGCGCTCCACGGGAATGTCCTTGAGGTAGCGCATGGTGTGTGCGATCTGTTCCTGCAGGCTGGCGGCGGCGCTGAAATCGGCTACCTCCAGCCCCGCCAGCGGACAGCAGCCGCGCAGGGAAAAGCTCACGGCCGCGCGCACTTGCTGGGCGAACGGCAGCATGTCCGGGTGCAGGCGCGCCGCCAGCATGTGCGGCGCAGTGCCGGTCTTGTCGAGCATGGCGGAAAGCTGCGCCAGGGAACGGCAAAAGATGGCGGCCGGGTGGATGGGCGTCACGCCTGTCATGCCGAGCCTCCTGCCGCCGCATCGTGCGCCACGGCCTGCTTCAGCACGCGGATCAGGCGGCGTTCATGGCGGCCCACGGCGGCCCAGTCCCAGGCATCGGTCTGGCCAAAGTCCGGGTAAAGGGGCTGCCATTTTTCCGCGCGCTTCTGCGAATTGGCGCTCACATGCGACGCCAGTCCCTTGCCACTGGACAGGCGCAGGTAGACGCGGATGACGCCCCAGCCTTCGCACACGTAACGGTAGGTGAGGCCGCCGCACTTGGCCGGGTCGAGGGCGATACGGCGCGGGGCAAAGTGCCCGGCCATGTCCGGGTAATGCACGGCAAGGAACACCTCGCCGGCCCCTTCGGCTTCCAGCCTGGCCGCATACGCGCACAGCTCGGCAGGCGAGTGGAAATACAGCGTTTCCCGTTCCATCTGCGAATACGCCTGCGCCACGGCCGCGCCGGGCTTGGCAAAGATTGCCGCGGCCATGGCCGCGATGCCTGCTGTTGATAATGCCACTGTGCCTGCCTTTCCCGTTGCTTGATGGTTACGCCATGCGCCGCCATCCTAGCATGGCGTCAACGGCGATGGCGGCTGAAAAACCCCCACATGACCTCATTCGCATCGATGGCGCGCGTGGTCTTGCCTATGGGCAGGCCGACGTTGAAGGCATCGGCGCCCGGCCACGTGTGGCCGCCCTCCTTGACGGTGATCAAGACCACGCTGGCACCAGCGGCGTCCTGCTCCAGCCAGCTCACTTGCGTGGCGTCGCCAGCGGGGCCAGGAAGCAGGCGCGGCTGCGGCCTGGCACCTTCGATGCCGTTGTGCTGGCGCCAGTAATCGAACGTATCTTCCGCCGACAGATAGCTGGCGGCCTTACCCTCGAACAGCACGACCTTGTCGGCCGTGCCCTGTATCAGCAGCATGCCGACCTTGTCTGCAGTCTTGTGATGCTGCCGTACCGGTTCCGGCATGGGCGCCCCCACCGAGGCGACGGCGGCGAACTGTTGCGGCAGCTCGGCCGCCAGGCGCAGGGCAAAGAAACCGCCGCGCGACAGGCCCGTGGCATACACGCGCTGCTCATCGATGCGGTAATCCTGTTTGAGTTTGCTCAACATCGCTTGCGTAAAGCCGACATCGTCCGTGCCCGCCAGGTAATCCATGCCGAAGCCCACGTTCCAATCCTGCTTGATACCTTGCGGATACACAACGATGAACTGGTGCCGCTCGGCCGTCTTGTTCATCTGCGTGTACAGCATTTGTTCCGCCATGCTCATGCCGCCGCCATGGAAATTGAAGACGACGGGAAAGGTCTTTTGAGGCTGGCTTTGATACGCAGCCGGCGTGTAGACGATGTAGCGGCGCTTGTCATCCTTGAGCTGCAGCGATTGCACCTGGGCCAGCACGGGCATGGACAGGCAGGACAGGATGAACAGGCTGATGGCGATTTTCATGGGCTTCCCTTCAAGTAAAAGAGCAGCCAGCATAAGCAGGGGCAGGTGAAATCGCGGTGAAATCCGCCAACTTTATTGCGCCCGGGCCGGATGGATGGCGACACGGAACTGCGTCGCGCCCGGATGGAAAACAATGTCCCAGTGCATGGCTTTTGCCAGGCGCAGCAGCAAGTCCTGACCATGCGCGAAACCGTGGATGCGTGGCGCTTGCCCCGGCTGCACGGTATTCTGGATGCTCAGGCAACCTTGTGCAAACGCAATACCGATGCGGCTATCGGGGCCGCCATGGAACAACGCATTCGCCAGGCAATTATTCAGGAGCAACATGACCAGCTGCGGGTTGCCGACCGCCTCCAGCCGCTCGGGCAAGTCCAGTGTCAGCAGGCTGGCATCCCAAGGGTGTTCGTCGAGCAGGCGCAGCAGGCATTGCTCGATGCAGCCGCGCAATTCGACCACGTCGCCCGGCAATTGCTCGGCCCGCGCCAGCACGAACAGCACGTCGATGGTGGCGCGCATCTCATCCGTGGATTGCCGCAGCTGCGCCTGCTCCTGCTTGCCCAGCGGCGGCGCATCGTCCAGCGCCAGGGTGTTGTGCATGAGGGTCAGCGGCGTGCGCAATTCATGGCTGACGTCGCGGGTAAAAGCCTGTTCGCGCCGCAACACCGCCTGCAATTCGGCAAAGGTGGTTTCCAGGCGGCGCGCCAGGAAACCGATCTCATCGGGGCGGTCGCGGTCGCTGAAATGGACGGCGCCGCCGGGCGCCAGCCGGCGCGCTTCCTGCGCTAATCTCTGCAAGGGCAGCACGAGGCGCCGCGCCAGCCAGTACGCCAGCAGCAGGGCCAGCCCGATCAGCGCCAGCGCCACGCCAGCCACGACACCGCCCACTTCCCGCGCCAGGCGCGAGACCACCAGCACGGGCGCCACGTCGGCCAGCAGGTACGCGCGCTGCGGCTGGCCGCCGGCAACGATATCCAGCGCCAGCACGTGATAATGCTGGCCAGTCGTCGTAAACACTTCGCCGCGCGGGGCGGACGGCGGCACGTGCGCACGCACCGCTTGAGGCAAGTCAAGGTAACTGCCATAAACCGTGATGAGGTCGCTGCCAGAAGGCGTAAGCTTGCCATGCTGCTGCCAGCGCATGCTGACGGCCGCCGCTTCGCGCTCGAGCAGGCGCTGCACCAGCATGTCTTCCGTCACATACGCAATCACCAGCGCCAGGCCCGTGTAGCATAGGCACAGCAGGATGGTGAAGCCGGCCAGGGCGGCAAACAGGCGCTGCCGGATCGACTGGCTCATGACGATGCCGCCGCGTCGAAGGCCAGGCGGTAGCCCAGCTGCGGTATGGTCACCAGCATGCCTGCCGCGCCAACCCCGCCAAGCAACTCCAGCTGCTTGCGCAGCGCATAGATGTGCGATTTGAGCGCATCGCTGTCGGGCGGCTGGCTGCCCCACAGCTGTTGCAGCAAGGCCGAGCGCGAGACGGCGTGCGGGTATTCGCGGCACAGCAGCAACAGAATTTTAAAACCCGTCTGCGTCAATGGCAGCGGTGCGTCGCCATACAGGGCGCGCCCTGCGCGCGTCTGCAAGGTGAACGGTCCCACGCGCATTTCCTGGTGCACGTGCAACTGCTGCCGGCGCGCCAGCGCTTCGCAGCGCAAGGCCACTTCGCGCAAGTCGAACGGCTTGGTCAGGTAATCGTCGGCGCCGTCGCGAAAGCCGCGTGCCTTGTCTTCATACGCGTCGCGCGCCGTCAGCATCAAAATCGGCACATTGCTGGGCGCGGCCGCCTTGATGGCGCGGCACACTTGCAAACCATCCATGTCGGGCAAGTTCAGGTCCAGCAGCACCACGTCATAGCTGTTGCGCGTGGCCAATTGCACGGCCAGCGCACCCGTGCCCGCATGGTCCGTCTGCCAGCGCAAGCCGTCGAGGAAATCGAGCACCTGGCGCGCGATGGCCAGGTGGTCTTCCACCAGCAGGATACTCAAGGGTAGCTTGTTCATCGCACGCCGGCAATGCGCGCATACAGCCAGAAATTGCAGGATCTTCCGCGAACTTGCCGGTAACAGCGCAGATAGCCCTCCCGCTCGAAAGCGCAGCGTTCGAGCACACGCATCGACCGTTCATTGCTTTCCAGCACGGTTGCCTGGATGCGCAGGAAGCCGAGGCGCTGGAAGCCCCAATCCACGACAGCGTTCACGACGGACGTGGCCACGCCCTGCCCCCACACGGCTGGGGCCAGGTCGTAGGCGATCTCCGCCGTGCGGTGCTGCGGGGAAATGGCATTGAAGCCGACCGTGCCCACCAGCCGGCCGCCCTCGCGCAGCACGACGGCCAGACGAAGGGACGACGATGGCTGGGCCGAGGCATAGTCATCGAAATTGGCCTGCAGATCGTCGGCGCACTGCAAGTTCCAGCTCGTGTGCTCCACGACGGCAGGGTCGGCCAGGTAGGCATACCAGGCGGGCGCGTCGCTGTATTCCAGCGGGCGCAAGGTCACCAGCGGGTGGCCTGAAGCGGGTAAATCGACAGCGATCATCGCCCGGCATCCTCCTCAGCTCCGACCTGGCGTTTGCTGGAACGCGTCGCCAACCTGTCCGCTCACGCGGCGCCCTTGCGCCGCGCTTCCCACTCGCGGCGCAGCAAGCCATACAGCGCCGAGTCGCTGACCTGGCCTCCGACGATCCAGCGTTCGGGCAGAAAACCTTCCTTGTTGAAACCCTGGCGTTCCAGGGCGCTGGCCGAACCGGCGTTGTGCGGGTCGATATCGGCTTCCAGGCGGTTCAGGTCGCGCTCGATGAAGGCGAATTCCAGCAGCGCCGACAGCGCTTCGTGCATATAGCCCTTGCCCCAGTACGGGCGGCCCAGCGCGTAGCCGATCTCGGCGCGGCGGTTCTGGCGGTGCTCGGAAAACAGGCTGCAGCTGCCCAGGTACTCGCCCGTCGCCTTCAGCTCGACGGCGAAGCGGAAGAATTCCTCTTTCTCGAAAGCGGCGATGTCCTCGGCAATCTGGCGCGCGGCGCGGCCCGTGTCTTCCCAGGGCGGTTCGCTGAAATAGCGCATCACTTCGGGGTCGGAATGCATGGCGAACTGCGCCGCCTCATCCGATGGTTGCGGCTTGCGCAGGATCAATCGTTCAGTGGTGATGGTCTTGCTGTAGGTCATGGCTCTCCAGTCTGGCGGCAAACGGACGAATGCTTATTATTCCATGCAACTATAACGATGTGGCAATTTTGTACGCCTGCTTTTAATGTAGTATGGCAATATTTCCACCATATCATTGATGCAACTTCATGATTCGCCCATGTACGCAATAGCCGACGCGGCCAACACCGAAGCCAACCATGCCCTTCCCTAGAATCGCCCTCACCATGCCCGTCACCCTCATCGCACTGGCCATCTGGCTGGGCTTGAGCCTGGGCGGCCGCTGGCTGGAAGCGGCCGGCTACGCCTTGCCGGGTGCCGCCGTCACCGGCCGTATCGGCCTGTCGTGGGCGCTGGCCGCCCTGTTCGCGCTGGCGCTGCTGCTGGCCTCAAGCCGGCGCCGCGCGGCGGGCCTGTGCGCGCCGCAGCCATGGAAAACGCTGTGGCTCGTCTCGCCGCCCCTGCTGTATGCGCTGCTGATGCTGTTGCTGGCCTGGGCGGGCGGCTGGCCGCAGCCGCGCGTGCTGCTGATCGTCGCTTGCAATGCGGCGCTGGTGGCCGTCTCGGAAGAGCTGATGTTCCGCGCCATCTTGCTGCAAGGCATGCTGGAGCGCTACGCCGTCTGGCCCGCCGTCCTGATGTCCTCGGCGCTGTTCGGCCTGGCCCACACGGCCAACGGCCTGGCCACGGGCGACGTCAGCGGCGCCCTGTGGCAAGCCGTGGCCGCCACCCTGCAGGGCGTCGGCTACGCGGCCATCCGCCTGCGCACCCGCTCCATCTGGCCCATGGTGCTCGTGCATGGCTTGTGGGACTACGCGCTGGTGACGGCCACCTTGCCCAACCCGGCCGAAGACGGCGCGTCTATCCTGCCGTATATCGCCCTGCTGGCCGTGCTGCCCCTGTGCCTGTACGGCGTCTACCTGCTGCGCCCCAGCCAGCGCGCCGCCTTGTCGCAAGCGCCACTATAATATTGCGACACAATTTTCCATCCACTTGCCGAGGAAACTGCATGGCGTTTTTTTCACGTGATTACGAAGTATTCCTGCTGCTGGCCGCGCCCGCTGCGCCGCCGCTGTGGGATGCGGCGCAATGGATGCCGTTCGCCGCCAGCCTCGATGGACTCATGACGCAAGCGCGGACGAGAGGCCAGGCCGGCGTGCGCAGCCATCAATACAATCCCAAGGGCAAGCCGATTTCCTTTGGCCGCCTGGGCTGGGACGACAAATCGCACGCGAAGTGGACGCATACGCCGGAAACACGCGACGCCCGCTTCATGAGCCTGGAAGCGTGGGCGCCCACCTGGACCATTTGTGAAAAGGACGACCAGGCGCCCGATGTGTTCCTCGCCCTGGCCAATGAATCGCTGCTGGGACTGGCGGACAAACCCTTGCAATTTGGCCAGCGCCTGGTGTGCGCCATCGCCACGGACATGGGCCCGGAAGCGGCCGCCGCCTTGCGGCACGCCTTGACGCAGCTGGCGGCGCAGCAAGACGCCGTCGTCTTCGCCCACACGCAACGCCAGTGGGGTAGCGCTGCGTACGGCGGTTTCACGGGCGCCATCCAGGATATGCTGATCGGCGGCCTGTTCCAGCCCGACGACCCGCATGCGCGGCCGCTCGATGCGGCCACGTTCCGCGAGCCGTGGACGCGCATCGGCAATTGACAGCGCCCGCCATTCCATGGCATCGTTCAGTCATGCAATCGTCATTCCCGCCCCTGCCGTCGATTATTGCCGCCATTCGACCGATGGTGGCTTGGCAGGACTGAGATTGCCAAAGCCGCCCGGGAGGCGGCTTTGATTTGCAGCAATAGATCAAGACGTCTCGCAGGCATTATTTCTTTCTAGCGAGCGACCATGTCCCCTACCTCCAGCACCACCGCCTCCCCCACCCTGCACCTCGTGTGCGGCAAGATTGCCTCGGGCAAATCCACCCTGACCGCCCGCCTTGCGCAGGCGCCGCACACCGTGCGCATCAGCGAAGACAGCTTGCTGGCGCAGCTGTATCCGGGCCAGATCGCCAGCCTGGCCGACTACGCGGCTTGCGCGGCGCGGCTGCGCGCGGCCATCGCCCCCTTGTGCCTGCAGATGCTGCAGGCGGGCGTGTCCGTCGTCCTCGATTTCCCCGCGAATACGCCGGCCAGCCGCGCCTGGATGCGCGACCTGTTCCAGCAGGCGGGCACGCCGCACGTGCTGCATTACCTCGACGTGACGGATGAGGAATGCAAGGCGCGCTTGCGCCAGCGCAATGCCAGCGGGCTGCACCCGTTTTCCACCAGCGACGCGCAATTTGATGACATCACGCGCCACTTCGTGCCGCCCCAGGCATCGGAAGGTTTTGAAATCGTGCGGATTGCCGCTTAAAACGTCCCCGGCAGCAGGATCTTTTTATCCACCTGCTGCAGGTCGCGCAAGCCGCAAAAGGCCATCGTCAAATCCAGTTCGTTGCGGATGATGTCCAGGCATTTGGTGACGCCCGGCCCGCCCATGGCGCCCAGGCCGTACAGGAACGGGCGGCCGATGTACACGCCCCTGGCGCCCAGGGCCACGGCCTTGATCACGTCCTGGCCGGAGCGAATGCCGCCATCCATGTGCACTTCGATCTGGCTGCCGACGGCGTCGACGATGGCCGGCAAGGCTTCGATCGACGATTGCGCGCCATCGAGCTGGCGTCCGCCGTGGTTCGAGACGATCAGCGCATCGGCGCCGCTTTCCACGGCCAGGCGCGCGTCTTCCGGGTCCATGATGCCCTTGATGATGAGTTTTCCGCCCCAGCGCTGCTTGATCCATTCCACGTCCGCCCATGACAGGCTCAGGTCGAACTGCTGCTGCGTCCAGGCCGACAGGGACGACATGTCGGAGACGGAGGTCGCGTGGCCGACGATGTTGCCGAAGCCGCGCCGTTTCGTGCCCAGCATGCCCGCCACCCAGCGCGGCTTGGTGGCCATGTTGAGGATATTCGGAATGGTGAGTTTCGGCGGCGCCGACAGGCCGTTGCGCAAGTCCTTGTGGCGCTGGCCCAGCACCTGCAAGTCCAGCGTCAATACCAGCGCGCCGCACTTGGCGGCCTTGGCGCGGTCGATCAGGCGGTTGATGAATTCGCGGTCCTTCATCACATACAGCTGAAACCAGAACGGTTTCGTCGTGTTCGCCGCCACGTCCTCGATCGAACAGATGCTCATGGTCGACAGGGTGAACGGCACGCCGAAGCGCTCCGCCGCCTGGGCCGCGAGAATTTCGCCATCCGCATGCTGCATGCCCGTCAAGCCCGTGGGCGACAGGGCCACCGGCATCGACACGTGCTGGCCCACCATGGTCGAAGCCAGGCTGCGGTTTTCCAGGTTGACGGCCACGCGCTGGCGGAACTTGATCTTGGCGAAATCGCTGTTGTTGGCGCGGTACGTCGATTCCGTCCAGGAACCGGAATCGGCGTAGTCGTAAAACATGCGCGGCACCCGTTTCTGGGCCAGCACGCGCAAGTCTTCGATGCAGGTGATGATACTCATGCGTTTCCTCGGTCGATGGCAAGTCAAGCCATGATCGTGCATTTGCCGGCAATTGTCTATCCGGCAGGCAATGCCATCGGACGTGGCGCCACGCTTACCAGCCGCGCGCGCCGAGGATCTTCTCGCCCAGCGCAGTCAGCTGCGCCTGCGGATAGCGCAGCTGTTCCTTTTCCTCGGGATCGCCAGGAAACGCATAGCCTTGCGGCGCGCTGCGCTCGCGCCAGCTTTGCACGCGCCAGTCGCGCAAGGCTTGATTGTCTTCCTGGGCTGGCGTGAAGGAAATGTATTGCGCCAGGCGCACCTGGTCCGTCGACGTGTTCGGGCGGATGCCGTGCGCCAGCAGGCTGTTGAAGATCAACAACTCCCCTTTCTTCATGGCGATGAATTCCATCGGATACGGCACCGTCGCCAAGTCAGGCTGCCACGGGTTGCGGTCTTGCGGCACGGTCTTGCGCCACGCCAACAAGTTGTTGAACAATTCCGGATAGCATTGAAAGCCGCCGCTGTCGGGCGAGGTGTCGGACAGGGCCAGCACGCCTTGCACGTTGACGGGCAGCGGGTCGAGCGTGGTGTCGGCATCCCAGTGGATGAAGCCGCCGAACTTGCGCTTGCCATTGTTCGGCGTGTTCAGGTTGGCGCGGTCGATGGTCACCCACAAATCCTGACGGTCCCAGATGTCGACAAAGGCGTCGTACACGCGCCGGGTCTGGCGGTTATCCCACAGGGTCTGGTTGTGATAGGCCTCGACCATGCCGGAACCGTTGAGCTCTTTCATCGCGTGGTCGCGCAACTGGCCGTGGTTCCAGGTGGCGGGGTCGTGCTGGTCGAGTCCCTGGAATTCCCACAGGAAATCGGTCGTGCGGCGCACCTGTTCCGGCGTCACGGCATCCTTGACGATGACGTAACCGTAGGTTTGCCAGTGCAGGAAATCGCTGTCGGACAGCACGCGCAGGGGCAGCTGTTTTTGTATGTCGCGCAACTGGGTTTGTTCCGTGTAAGCCACGGATGGATTGCCGGGACGGTCTTCGCCGTACTGATATCGGTTTTGCATCGCTGTCTCCTGTGTTGGTGTGGACAGATTGTGCTCCGGCAGTGCCGCGTAAAATGCGTGCGCAGCAACCAAAACTGATACTATCCTGACCACCATCCTCCTTAAAACGTCACAATGACGCCTTTATTTGAACAAGTCACGATTCCGACGGGCCACTCCTGGGGCTTGCTGTGGCGCGAACTCGATGCGATTCCCTTCCTCTGGCATTACCACCCGCAATTCGAGCTGACCCTGACGGTCAATGCGCGGGGACAACGCTATATCGGCGACCACCTGGGCGACTTCGAACCGGGCGACCTGGTGCTGCTGGGACCGAATTTGCCGCACACCTGGTCGGCCAGCGAGCGCATCGACAGCACGCAGCCGATGCTGGCCGTCGTCGTGTGGTTTTCGCTGGAATGGGTGGAACAGCTGGCGGCCTGTTTTCCGGAGTTGCATGGCGTGCGGCAACTGGCGCGCCGCGCCGGCCCTGCCCTGCATTTTTCGCCGGCAACGAGCGCGCGCAGCGCAGAGAAACTGTTGCAATTGAATGCACTGCCCGTGCCGCAGCGCCTGCCGCTGCTGCTCGACGTGCTGCTGGACCTGGCTGGCGATGGCGGTGCGCAGCCGCTGGCCTCGGAAGCGCTGGCGCCGGTGCATGCCGATGGGCAGCAAAAGCGCATGGCAATCGTGTTTGACTTCATGCACGCGCATTTCCGGGAAGAGATTGCACTGGAAACGCTGGCGCAGCGGGCGGCCCTGTCGCTGGGCGCCTTCCACCGCTGTTTCAAGCGCCACGCGCATTGCACGCCCGGCGAGTACCTGGCGCGGCTGCGCATCGGCCGCGCCTGCCAACAGCTGATCGAAAGCAATCTGGCCATCGCCGTCATCGCGCAAGAGGCGGGCTACCGCAACCTCGCGCATTTCAACCGCCAGTTCCGCGCCGCCAGGCAGGTGACGCCGCGCGCGTTTCGCCAGCAATACCGGCGCGGCGCCACGGGCGCGGCGTAAATCCATTCGGAAACGAAAAAGGGGATCAGATTTTACAATCTGACCCCCGATATTCTGGTGCGGCTGGCAGGAATTGAACCCACGACCCCTTGGTTCGTAGCCAAGTACTCTATCCAGCTGAGCTACAGCCGCCTAAGACAAGATTATAGCAGGGCTTTGCAGAATGGCAAAGCCGTGGCGGCGATATTTCACAATTGGCGGCCACTCCTGTCTTGTGGCGGCACACGCACGCCGCAGTCTTGCTCATTTCATCACATTTCTTTTCAGACTGCGGCGCGAAACCGACAGCTTTGTTACTTGTTGCTCATTATTAATGCATCCAAGAAAAATAAATTGCAATTCATGGAAAACTTTGAGAATGTTTACTAGCAGTAATTTTAATAAAAATACTAAGGGGATACCATGAAGAAGAACTTGCACAAGTTATTGCCTCTGGCTGCCGCCTGCGCCGCCACCCTCATGCTGGCCGCGTGCGGCGGCGGCAGCAGCACCCCCGTCGACCCGGTCGCACCCGTTGCGCCCATCCCTCCCGTCGTGCCCGTTGTGCCCGTTGTACCGCCGCCAGCCACGACGCTCAGCGGCACCGCCGCCGTCGGCGCGCCCGTCGCGGGCAGCGTGATTGCCATCGATAGCAAGGGCAAAGTATCCGTGGCGGTCAGTACCGGCGCCGGCGGGGCATACACGCTCGACGTGGGCGGCATGACGGCGCCCTTTCTCCTCAGCATCACCGGCACGGCCGGCGGCAAGCAAGTGACCATGAATTCCATCGCCACGGCAGCGGGGCAAACCGTCAATATCACGCCGCTGACCGACCTGATCGTTTCCACGGCGTCGGGCCAGCCTGGCGGCGCCGCGCTGGCAAGCGTTTGCGCGCCCGTTGCCAATGCCATCCCGGCCGCCTGCACCGCGGCGCTGGCCAGTGCCGCGACCCAGCAACGGCTCGATGCGGCCATCGCCGCAGTCGTCGCCATGATCAAACCGATTAACACCAGCAACACCAATCCGCTGACGGGCGCCTTTATTGCCAACGGCACGGGCATGGATGCCGTGCTGGACCAGATCCTCGTCGCGCCCGCGGAAGCGCAAGGCGCCATGGCGACGGTCACCCTGATTGCCACCAACAGCACGCTGGGCAGCGTGACCTTGCCCGCCGCCGCCGGCGGCGCCGCCACCATCCCCGCAGCGACGCCGCCATCGGATGCCGACTTGCTCAAGGCAAATGCCGCGGCCAGCGTCTTGCCGGAAATCCGCGCCTGCATGGCCTCGCTCAGCGCCCTGTATCCGAAGACGGGCTTCGTCGCGCCGTCGACGGCGGCCGTGTCGCCGTTCATCGACAGCTCCTTCAATATGGGGACGGGTGTGGGCCAGGCGGAAATCGTGTCGGCCCTGACCAGCACCGACCAGGCCGCCCATGCCGGGCTGACGATTGAAGCGCTGGGCTTGGCCAGCGTCAACATGCAACCGTTAAGCACGGATGAAATCGCCACGCTGACGTCGTCGAGCAGCACCTCGACATCGCGCGTCGCCGACTTCATCAACAATCGCTTGGGCGCCGGGGCGACGGCCATCGGCTTCACCGCAGGCAAGCCGAGCAGCGCTTGGGTACAGTTGCGCATAGGAACAGATGCGGGCATGCTCAACTGGAAGCTGGTCAAGACGAGCGATACCAGCGCCTGCGCCGGCGGCTGGAAGCTGGCCGGCAGCGGCCACCTGGACATGCACATGAATGCGCGCATCCAGCGCAGCCTCGACGGTGCGGGCGCGGCCACCTTTGCGCGCGAATGGGCCGCGCACGTCGAGCTCGACACCGTGCTGCAGGACAATCCGGCCATCAACAAGATCGACGTGCGGGGACCGGGCCTGACGACATTCGGCGACTTCCAGACACCGGGCACGGCCGGCAGCAAATTGCAGCTGATCCTGCCAGCCACGGGCTACACCCACATGCGGATTGCCGACAGCAATGGCGCTGCCAGCGCTTTCTACAATAACGCGGAAGCGATCCAGAGCTGCCAGGACCTGGCCAGCTTGCCCGCCGGCACGCCGGGCCTGGGCGCCGGCACGGCCTGCATCGACGAGACGAAAGTGGCGCCGGGCAAGGTGTATGTCTGGACCCTGAAGACAGCGAACGGCCCCGTCAGCGCCTTCCCCTTCCAGATCAATGCCGTGCCCCTGTCGAAAGCGTTTGCCCGGGCAAACCAGGCCAGCCTGTTCGCCACGATCACCAGCATCACGCCGGCGAAACTGTCGTCCATCCCGGCCGCCACCCTGCTCGATGGCGCGGTGACCTTCAACTACACGCAGTCCGCCACCTACGGATCGAAAATGGACAATTGCGGCCTGTACCTGTTCAATGGCGTCACGCCCGTGCTGAACGCGGAACAAAATGCTGTTGGGCAAGAAACCGCGTGCACCTTCACGACCTCGGGATTGAATAGCCTGGCGTCGAATGTGGCGGACCCCGCGCAGTCGGGCGGTTCGCTGTTCAAGTTCACCGGCCCGGTGACGAATGGCGGGCTGTGGGTGACCACCATCGTCCTGGGCAACCAGGCATCCTCGGGCCAGCCGTATCCGAATTGATGGGATATTGGCGCAACTGCGGCAGGCCGCGCCGTCGGCGGCCCGCTGCAGTTGCGCCGGACGAAAAAAAACCCGGAAAGCGAACTTTCCGGGTTTTTCTTTACTGCAAATACTGGTGCGGCTGGCAGGAATTGAACCCACGACCCCTTGGTTCGTAGCCAAGTACTCTATCCAGCTGAGCTACAGCCGCAAACTCTGACACACTTCGCCGGACGGCGCGAAGCTTGAAACTTTCATCAGCACGGGAAAAACCCGATGCTGGCAATACTGGTGCGGCTGGCAGGAATTGAACCCACGACCCCTTGGTTCGTAGCCAAGTACTCTATCCAGCTGAGCTACAGCCGCAAAACTTCTACAACATTCCATTAACAACATGGAGGTGAAACTTGTTACAACAAAACCAGGCAAAGTCTGATTTTCAGTATTCTGGTGCGGCTGGCAGGAATTGAACCCACGACCCCTTGGTTCGTAGCCAAGTACTCTATCCAGCTGAGCTACAGCCGCGCAGGCAAACATTATAGCGTATTCATTTCGCTTTGAAAAGTTCGATTTTTCAATCGCTTAGCTGATTTTGCAGAATACCGCCCCGCATGATCGACTACCTTTTCACTGCTAAAAAGCTGACGCCTTTTTATCGATGGATACTTCTGCTTTCACAGGAGATTCCAGCGAATCGAGAAGTTGCTGTCTCGAAAGAAGCGGGATTATAGGGACTGCTTTCCAGCCTGTCCAGTGCTATCTGCAGGCAACGCGCAAGCGTGCGGTGGCGCTGCGCCGCTTGGGGCTACAATACCAGCCAGACAGGGGCGCTTGTGCCTCCCCTCATTCATGGCGCGGGCATTGACCATCATGACCCATTTAACTGAGCTTAGCGGCGGCGGCCCGGCGGGGCAAGAGCCCGTGCGGCAGACTCACTGTTGCAGGATTTCCGATGGCCAAGCCTGACCGCACGCAATATCTGCTGCCCCCATCAGCGCCGCTGAGCCTCTCCGGCGAGCGCCTGGCAAACTTAATGGAAAGCATCACCGATGGCTTTTGCCTGCTCGACCGCGACTGGACCATCCGCTATATCAACACGCGCGGCGCCGACATGCTCGCACCGCAGCGTCCGCCCGGCGCCAGCCTGGCGGGCAGCAGCCTGTGGCAAGCCTGCCCCGCCCTGCAGGGGACGGAACTGGAAGTGCAATACCGGCGCGCCATGGCGCAGCAGCACAGCAGCAGCTTCGAACTGCTGTACCGGCCGCTGGGGCGCTGGCTGGAAGTGCGCATCTTCCCTTCCAGCGATGGCTTGACCACGTACATCCAGGACATCAGCCAGCGCAAGGCGGCCGAGGAAAGCTTGCGCCACAGCGAGGCAGACTTGCGCGCGCTGGCCAATTCCATTCCGCAACTGGCCTGGATCGCCAGCTTCGACGGCACCATTGCCTGGTACAACCAGCGCTGGCACGACTACACGGGCACCAGCGCCGAACAGATGGCGGGCGACGGCTGGAGCATCGCCTATCACGCGCAGCATTTGCCACCCATGCTGCACGCGTGGAAGGCCGCCTTGCGCGACGGCACGCCCTTCGAAATGGAATTTCCCATCCGCGGCGCCGACGGCCAGTACCGCTGGTTCCTGACGCGCGCCAATCCCGTGCGCGACCGGGGCGGCCAGCTGCTGCGCTGGTTTGGCACGAGCACCGACGTCGACCAGGTCAAGCGCGCGCAGGAAGCCTTGCGCGATGAAACGCGCGTGCTCGAATTGCTCAACAATACAGGGGCGGCCCTGGCCGGCACCCTCGACTTGCCCGCCCTGCTGCAGGAAACCGTCGATGCAGCCACGCGCATCAGCGGCGCGCGCTTCGGCGCCTTCTATTATGACGATGCGGGCGAGATCCCCGACAGCGCCGCGCCCCTGCCCTCGGCGCGCGCCGTCAACGGCATCAGCCTGCGCCAGGCCGATGCGATCGCCACCGAACTGCGCCAGGGGCCGGCCATGCGCCAGAACGACTTGCTGGCCGCGCCCGATGCCAGCGCCGATGGCGCGCCGCCGCTGCGCAGCTGCCTGAGCCTGCCCGTCAGCTCGCGCTCGGGCCTGTTGCTGGGGCGCTTGCTGCTCGGTCATCCGCAGGCGGGCATGTTCAGCGCGCGCAGCGAACGCATCGTCTCGGCCATCGCGGCCCAGGCCGCCGTCGCGCTCGACAATACGCGCCTGTACGCGGCCGCCACGCGCGCCGCCGAAGAGCGCAAGGTACTGCTCGACAGCGAACGCGAGGCGCGCGCCGAAGCCGAGCGCACGAACCAGCTGAAAGACGATTTTCTCGCCACCCTGTCGCATGAGCTGCGCACGCCCCTGTCGGCCATCCTCGGCTGGGCCCAGGTGCTGCGGCGCGGCACGCGCGACCAGGCCGACCTGCACCGCGGCCTGCAAAGCATCGAACGCAATGCGCGCGCGCAGGCGCAGCTGATCGAGGACTTGCTCGACATGAGCCGCATCACCTCCGACAAGGTATTGCTCGACCTGCAAACCCTGGCGCCCGCCAGCATCATCGCCTCGGCCATCGAAACCCTGCGCCCGGCGGCCGACGCCAAGCACATCGCCATCCACTGCAACATCGCCAGCGATGCGGGCACCATCACGGGCGACCCCAGCCGTATCCAGCAAGTGATCTGGAACCTGCTGTCGAATGCCCTGAAGTTCACGCCGCAAGGGGGGCGGGTCGATATCGGCGTGCGCCGCGAGGCGTCGCGCCTGTCCATCACGGTGGCCGACAACGGCGTCGGCATCAAGAAGGATTTCCTGCCGCACGTGTTCGACCGCTTCCGCCAGGCCGATGCCTCCACCACGCGCCGGCACGGCGGCCTGGGGCTGGGACTGGCGATCGTCAAGCACCTGGTGGAGCAGCATGGCGGCACGGTCACCGTCAGCAGCGCCGGCGACATGCAGGGCGCCAGCTTTACCGTGCGCCTGCCGCTGGGCACGCCGGCCGCCGCGCGCCCAGCGGGCAGCGCCCTACCCTCCAGCCATGACTTGCGCGGCGTCAAGGTGCTGCTGGTCGATGACGACGCCGATGCGCGCGAACTGACGGAACGCATCTTGCGCGACAACAATGCCGAAGTGCACGGCGCCGGCGGCGTGGCGCAAGCGCTGCAACTGCTGGAGCAGGTGCGCCCGGATGTGCTGGTCAGCGACATCGGCATGCCCGAGGCCGACGGTTTCGACTTGCTGGCGCAAGTGCGCGCGCACGCCGCCCCGGAGTTGGCCCGGCTGCCCGCGCTGGCGCTGACGGCGTTTGCGCAACCGCAAGATCGCCAGCGGGCGCTGGACAGCGGCTTCCAGGCCTGGATCTCGAAGCCGCTCGACCCGGCCGGACTGGTGGCGGCCGTGGCGCAGCTGGCCGCTGCGCGCCCTGGACGGGAGCGCAAAACACCATCTTAAAAAGATGATGCAAAGAAATAAATAGTGCAGTACAAAATGACTATTTTCATGGGTTAGCCTTCCTACTTTCAGACGCGGCACTGTCCTACAAGCAACTAAGCTGAAGTTTGCTACACTGAAATGCAGAAGCACACCTGCACGGCAGGCTGGAAGCGGCGACCTTGGCCGGGGAGAACGGCAGAAGCGAGTTCATGCGCAGTTGTGCGCCCTATCTTGTTGCAAGGCGCTACTATCTTTTCCACCGCCGTCAGCCCATCATCTGCGGTAGAAGCCAGCGTTGCATAGACCGTATAACCGAGACCTTACATGCCCAGCCAAGATGAGATTTTGAAAGCCAAAATTTTGGTCGTCGACGATTCACCCGACAATGTCGACCTGATGCTGGAAATCCTGCGCGATGCCGGCTATACCAACGTCACGGCCACCATGCGTCCGGCACAGGTTTGCCCCCTGCACCAGGAGCATTGCTACGACCTGATCTTGCTCGACCTGCAAATGCCGGAACTCAATGGTTTCCAGGTCATGAAAGGCTTGAAAGAAATCGAACATGGCGGCTACCTGCCCGTGCTGGCCCTCACGGCGCAACCGAGTTTCAAGATCGCCGCCCTGGAAGCGGGCGCGCGCGACTTCATCAGCAAGCCCTTCGACCTGATGGAAGTGCACAAGCGCATCCACAACATGCTGGAAGTGCGCCTGCTGTACAAGGAATTGGCGCAATACAGCAAGCAGCAGCAGGAACTGGCGCTGCACGATCCGCTGACGGGCTTGCCGAACCGGCGCCTGCTGGAAGACCGCATCGAGCATACGCTGCAGCAATCGGCCCGCAGCCGCGGCAAGTCGGCCATCCTGTACCTGGACCTGGACGGCTTCAAGGCCATCAACGACAGTTACGGCCACGGCTATGGCGACGAAATCCTGAAAATGGTGGCGGCCCGCCTGGTGGGCGCGTCGCGCAAGGAAGACACGGTAGCGCGCATCGGCGGCGATGAATTCGTCATCGTGCTGGGCAACCTGGCCGGCAAGGGCGACGCGCGCGAACCTGCCGCCAAGCTGATCGAAGTCATTTCCGAGCCGTATTTCATCAACGACCTGACCCTGCGCCTGTCGACCAGCATCGGCATCGCCATCTACCCGGACGACGCCAGCACCGTCGAATCCCTGCTCGGCGCGGCCGACACGGCCCTGTATGAAGCCAAGCGCGCCGGCAAGAACCGCTTTTGCTGCACGCCGCACGAAGTGATCGCGGCGCAGGTCAACATGCAGAAAAGCAGCATTCCATCGATCGCCTGACCGTGACGCGGCGCGGCACGTAAAGGCGCGTAAAAAAACCGGCGGGCCTCGCGGCCAGCCGGTTTTTTCATGTCCTGCAGGCTTTATTTCTTGCCAGCCGTCACTTCATGCTGGCCCGCATGCTGGTGGTCCGTTTGCGCATTGACGGTGTCGGGCGACACTTCGATGCGCGTGATGCCCGCATCGACGGAGATCGGGTCGCTGGCGGGGAAGGTCATTTCCACGGCGTCGTCGAGCAATTCTTCCTTGGCCCGCTCTTCGCCGCTCATGCCCTCTTCATCGGCGAGGATGGCCAGCGCGCTGGCCCATTTGACGAAGTTGAGGTTGGACAATTCGCGCACGGTGGTCACGCCAAACGCCTGCTGCAAGGCCTTGGCGTCTTTTGCGCTGACGCCGCGCAGGGCGCTGATGGGCGCATTGACGATGTCGCGGAAGCTTTTGTCGAGGTATTCCTTGTCGACGATGGTATCGATATTCATGGCATGTCCTTTCGTTTCGGTAAGCGGGCCAGTGCTGCGCCCCGCGCCGCACTGGCGCCAGGCCGCATGGGGTAATGACAGCCCCACTATGGCAGCGTGCCGCGCCCCGGTATGTGCGCAGCCGTACGTAACGACGGGAACGGTGGCCGCTGGCGCAAACGATAATATTGTCTATCACATAAAAATGATGGAAGGAGATTAAAATTGCCGAAAAGACAGAAATTTTTCATCCATGCGCCCCGCGATGAAATCCTCATGTATGATCCACAACTTGAATTTGGTCCTCACCTTTCACCATTCACGGGGCGCTATGTCCGCACAAACAGATCCGAACAAGGAAGCGTCCCAGGCCGATGCGGAACGCGCCGCCGACCTCAGCGAATTGCTCGGCCATGTCAACACCAGCTGGGACAATGAACGGCGCGCCCTGTCGCGCCAGCTGCACGACAGCCTCGGTTCCTCGCTGACGGCACTCACCATGCACCTGTCGCTGCTGACGCAAAAGATGCCGCAGGAAGCCGCCTTGCTCGACCGCGCGGCAACGATGAAGCAATTGCTGCTGAATGTGATCGAGACCAACCGCCAGATGCAGATGAAGCTGTGGAACGACAAGCTCGAGTTTCTCGGCGTAAATGTCGCGCTGGGCGAGCTGGCCGCGCAATTTGCCGAACAGCACAAGATCACCGTGCGCTGCAGCCTGCCCGAAGATGAATTGATTTGCCCGCGCAACGTGGGCGTGGCCCTGCTGCGTACCCTGGAAGAAGCGCTCGGCAACATCGCCGCGCACGCCCACGCCACGCAGGTGGACATCATCATCGACGACAATGACGAAGCGCTGATGATGACGGTCAAGGATAACGGCAGCGGCTTGCCGGCCAACGAGCCCGTCGAAATGAGCAAGCACGGCCTGCGCTCCGTGCGCGAGCGCGTGCATTACCTGGGCGGCACCCTGAGCCTGACGGCCAATCCGCAAGGCGGCACGGCCCTGACCGTCGTCTTGCCGCGCATTACGCCAAAAGAATAATTTCCCGCAGCGGGCGCCCTGCCCGCCTCAACGGGGCAGCGGCATGCCCTCTTCCGGCAGCAGCAGTTGCGCCCCCAGCACATCGCGGCGCGCGCCATGCCCGGCCAGGCTGGTGCGATCGCCTTCCAGCACCTGCAAGAAATGTCCAACACGCAACACATCCGTCAATTGGGCCGCCAGGGCGGCATCGGCCGGGGAACCCGCCTGCCGCCATCCCAGCACCAGCAGGGTTTGCCAAATGTCGGGCAATGCCGTGCGCCAGGCGGCCGAGGCGAGAAAGACGCCGGCCGGCTGCTCCAGCGCTGCACTGGCCCGCGCCAGCAAATCCTCGCGCGCCAGCTCGCCGGGCCAGCCGTCAAGCTCGGCACGCCACAGGGGAAACGTGGCCAGCGGCGCCGGCAACGCGTCCAGACTGCTGATGAAGCGGGACTTGCCATAGCCATCCGTGCGGAAACGCACGACCTGCCGCAAGCTTTCCCCGGCATCCCCCCTGGCCCTGCAGGCCAGCAGCAGCTGGTAAAAATCGAGCTGCTCCGGGTCCAGGCCCAGGCTTTTCAGGCTGATGTAGCGATCGTCGAACTGGCCCGGCCTGGCGGCGCCGCGCGGCTGCGTGGAAGTATCGTGCATGATTGTCCTTGGCGTGATGGTGGTGACGGTCGGCATCTTTCCCGAGTATAAAGTGTTTGCCGTGTGCAGCCCAGCATCGGCTACACTGGGCAGGCGCGCCGCCGGCGTGCCCCAGTGACCGCTAACATCGCAACGACAGGAGATGGCATGCAACGACTCGCAACGACCTTGCTGGCAGCGCTGCTGGCCATGGGCGCCGCCCAGGCCGCCGACAATACCGTGCCGCCGCCGGAAACCGTGGACAAGCTGGCCTGGCTGGCCGGCTGCTGGAATGTCGACGGCGCCGAACCCGGTTCCGGCGAACAATGGAGCGCGGCCGCCGGCGGCACCATCCTCGGCACCAGCCGCACCGTCAAGGGCGGCAAGACGACGGCCTTTGAATTCGTGCAGATCCGCCTCACGGAACCGGGACAACTGGCCTACATCGTGCAGCCGTCGGGACAGCCGCCCGTGATCTTCAACCTGCTGCGCCAGGACAAGCCGAATGAATTCATCTTCGCCAACCTGGATAACGATTTTCCGAGCCGCATCATCTACCGCCGCGACAGCGAGCGCATCCTGCATGCCAGCATCGTCGGCACCTTGAAGGGCAAATTCACCACCATCGACTTTCCCATGACGCGGGGCCGTTGCGAAGCGGCGCCTGCCGCGCGCGGCAAATAAAAAAGGGGCCGCAAGGCCCCTTGTTTGATCCGGCGCAAACCGTTTACTACAGCGCGATCAGTGCAGCTTGACTTGCGGCGTGCTGCGCTTGATCAGGAAGCGGCCCATGGCCATGACGGCCGTGCGCACGCTGCCCAGCACGGCATTGTGATGCATCAGGTGCAGGCTCACATACATCATGCGCGCAACAAATCCTTCGACGAACCAGCTCAGGCCCTTCAGCGAACCCATCAGGGTGCCAACCGAGGTGGTGCGGCCGAAGGACACGAGCGAACCGTAGTCCAGGTATTCATACGGCTTGGTTTGCGGCGGCTTGCCCTTCGCTTGCAGCAGGAACGTTTTCAGCAGGTAATCGGCTTGCTGGTGGGCAGCCTGGGCGCGCGGCGGCACCAGCTTGCCGTCCGGCCCCATGCAGGCGGCGCAGTCGCCCAGCGCAAAGATATTCGCATGGCCCTGCACGTTGAGCATGCCCGTCACTTCCAGCTGGCCGGCGCGGTTGGTCGGCAAGCCCAGGGTAGACAGGAATTCCGGCGCGCGGATGCCGGCGGCCCACACGCAGATGTCGGCCGCATAGCTGGTGCCGCTGGCCACCGTCACCTTGTCGGCTTCGATGGTGGTGACGCGCGTATCGGTCACCACGGTGATGCCGTGCTGGTGCAGCAATTTCGAAGCGGCGATGGAAACGCGCTCGGGCAGCGGCGCCAGGATGCGCGGCGCCCCTTCGAGCAGGGTGATGCGCACATCCTTGATGGCGTTGAGATTCTGGAAACCATACGCGGCATACACGCCGCTCGCTTCGCGCAATTCGGCCGCCAGTTCCACGCCCGTGGCGCCGCCGCCGATGATGACGATGTCGACGCCGGGATGGCCCGCGTCGCCCTGGCGCTGTTCGGCCATGGCCAGCAGTTTCAGCAGGGTCAGCCGGAAACGTTCGGCGTCTTCCGTGGCATTCAGGGAAATCGTGTTTTCCTGGGCGCCGGGCACGCCGAAGTAATTCGAGGTGCTGCCCACGGCCAGCACCAGCTGGTCGTAGCTGACAGTGCGCTGCGGCAAGAGTTGCTCATCCTTGTCCGTGGCGATGGCGCCCACGGTAAGGCTGTTCGACGCGGCGTCGAGTGCGATCAGGGGGCCATAGACATAGGTAAAACCATTGTCATGCGCCAACATCTGATACGACAGGCCCTCTTGATGAATGTCCAGGGTGCCGGCCGCCACTTCATGCAGCGACGGTTTCCAGATATGGTACAGGCGGCTGTCGACCAGGGTGACCTGGCCGGCGCCGAGCTTGCGGCTGAGTTTGCAGGCCAGCTCCAGGCCGCCTGCACCTCCCCCTACGATAACGATTTTACTATGCAAAGATCCTCCTGCTTGTTAATCCCTGTGCCCGTTGCCATTGCCATTGCCATTGCCATTGCCATTGCCATTGCCATTGCCGTTGCCATTGCCATGGCCCTTGCCTGGCTTGTCATCATGCTTGTCGCGCTTGCCTTCATGTTTATCGCGCTTGTCATCATGCTTGTCGTAATGGCCACGATCACGGTCATGGTCCCGGTAATCGGGACGGCCATGGTCGCCATGCTGCTGGCGGTAACGGGGCACATATTGGTTGTTATACCAACTATCTTGGACGAAATATACCTCTTGGTTACAGGCATTATACTTGCGGCAGTGCTTGGACCAGTGTTTCGCATGGCCGGGCGGCACGCGCAAATAGATGGGGGGCGCCGAATAGTATTGCGGGCGCTGCACGATGACGGGCTGGGCATAGATCAATTGCGGCGCGGGATAGTCGCCTATGTCGATGCGTCCGTAAAAGCCCGGCTGGCCGACGGTGACGGAGACGCCCACCTGGGCGACGGCAGCGGTAGCGGCCGACAGCAAGACGGCGGCAAGAATCAGGGTTTTCATGGGGACACTCCTTTTATCAGTTATGCCGCAATTGTAGACCTTGTGCAACCAACTGTTTGTTCGCAAGGACACATAAGGATTGCCGTGGCAATCTCACCACAGCTTGCCTAAAGGCACGACCACGCCGCTGAACAGCGACCAGTCCGGCGACGCCGCCGTCAAGCCGCGCGCCATGCCGATATCGATGGCCAGCCGCGGCGTGGGACTGTAGGTGGCGGCCAGCAAGAGCTGCGCCGTTGCCGGCGCGCCGCGCAAGCGCGTGCCCGACACTTCCGCCGTGGCGCCCCAGCGCTCGCTGACGGGCGTGGAAAAGGAGGTCGCCCAGCCCGTTTGCACCCTGCCGGTATGCGGGTCGGCTGCGCCCAGGCGCGTGGCGTTCAGGTTGGCGTCCATGTGCACGGCGCCCAGGTCGCGGCTGAAAATGCCGTTCAGCGACACGTCGCTCTTGCCGCTGCCGATGCTGTCCTTGGCCGTGGGCAACTTCCAGCCCAGTTCCAGGCCCAGCGCCGTCGCGCTGTCGAGCAAAAAGGCGCGCTTGAGCACGACCGTCGTGTCGCCCACGCCCGTTTCGCGGCGCCCCGTGTCGTCGCGCGCGCGCACGAAGCCCTCGCCTTCGAGCAACACGCCCCATTCCGGGCTGAACGCCAGTTTGAACGTGTACGGCAGGCTGGCGCGGCGCGTGTCGTCCGTTTTCGACAGCAGGCCGCCCGCCTCGAATTCCAGCTGGCCCGGCACAGGCAGCTGGGCGGGACTGGCCACGGAAGGCCGGTACGGCAGCACGGGATCGCCCTCCTGCGCCTGCGCCAGCGGCGGCAGGGAGAGCAATAACACGGAGAAACACAACAGCGGCAGGGAAGAAGACGGCATGGGAAACCCGGAAGTGGCAAACGCGCAATAACGACAGCCTACCACTGCCGCGCCGATTGCGCCCGGACCCGCCCCATTTCAGGCCAGGCGCCGCACGCCCTGCCTGGCGGCCGGCACCGGCCGGCGCAGCGGCGTGACATTGCTGGACGCCGGCACGGCCATCTGTTGCGCCTGGGCATGCAGGCGGAACACGCCCACCAGTTCCGTCAGGGTCTGCGCCTGGTCCTGCAGCGATTCGGCGGCGGCGGCCGCCTCTTCCACCAGGGCCGCGTTTTGCTGCGTCACCTGATCCATCTGCAGCACGGCCTGGTTGACTTGCTCGATGCCGGCGCTTTGCTCGGCGCTGGCGGCCGTGATTTCCTGCATGATGTCGGCCACCTGGCGCACGCTGGTGACCACTTCATCCATCGTCTTGCCCGCGTCATGCACGAGTCTGGAGCCGATTTCCACCTGCTCGACGGAGTCGCCGATCAGAATCTTGATTTCCTTGGCGGCACTGGCCGAGCGTTGCGCCAGGTTGCGCACTTCGGACGCGACGACGGCAAATCCGCGCCCCTCCTCGCCCGCCCTGGCCGCTTCCACGGCCGCGTTCAAGGCCAGGATGTTCGTCTGGAAGGCGATGCTGTCGATGACGCTGATGATGTCGACGATCTTGCGCGACGACGCGTTGATCGATTCCATCGTCTGCACCACCTGCCCCACCACGGCGCCGCCCTTGCCCGCCACGTCGGACGCGGCGCCGGCCAGCGCATTGGCCTGGCGCGCATTGTCCGCATTCTGCCGCACGGCCGACGTCAGCTCTTCCATCGACGACGCCGTTTCTTCCAGCGAACTGGCCTGCTCTTCCGTGCGGGACGACAAGTCGAGGTTACCCTGGGCAATTTCGCCCGAGGCCGTGTTGATGGTGTCCGTACCCGAGCGCACCTGGCTGACGATGCCCACCAGCTTGTCGCGCATGGTTTTCATGGCAAACAGCAGGCTGGCGCTGTCGTGGCTGGCCGTGCGGATATCGACGGTGAGGTCGCCCTCGGCGATGGCGCCGGCGATCTTGACGGCATACGCCGGTTCGCCACCGAGCTGGCGCGTCAGTCCGCGCGTGATCAGCGCCCCCAACGCCAGGCCCGCCGCCACGCTGCCCAGCACCAGCGCAATCATGAAGCTGCGGCTGGCCTGGTACACGCCGGACGCCTGCTCGGAAGCGGCCTTGGCGCGCTCTTCCTTCTGCTGCGACAGCTTGTCCAGCACGCCGTCGAGTTCATCGGCATGCTGGCGCGTCTTGTTGAGCAGTTCAGTCAGTTGCGCGCTGCGCTGGGCCAGCGGCTCGGCCGCGGCCAGGGTCAGCGCCTGCTGCATGGTGGCGATATATTCCGCTTCGACGGCGGCGAAGCGGGCAAACAGTTCCTTGGCGGCCGGCGTGACGAACAGCGGTTCCGCCTTGGCCAAATAGCTTTTATTCAAGTCGAGGAATTTGGCGATATCGGCCTGGCGCGTGGCGCGCTCCTCTGCGGTCGTGGCCAGCAAGAAGTTGCTGCGCGCGCGGCCCACCTTGATCAAGGCGATGTTGGCTTCCTTGATGTACGACAAGCCCAACAGTTCATGGTTGTACATCTGCCCCGCCATGGTATCGATCTTGCCCATGTTGAAGATGCCGATGCCGGCCACGATGGCCCCCATCAGCGCGACGCAAAAGAATGCCGCCAGCAAGCGCGTTCCCACCTTCATCCGGTTCAACATGATTTCTCCCATAGACTGGCCGATACTCGATGCAACTGGAGCGTACTGGCTTGAATATAAAGAAAAAACACGGAAAAAAATGCTCGGATTGTCACCAAACAACAATTCCTTGATTTATAGCAACATGCAAAACGGCTTGCCATGCTAGGCAAGCCGTTCGCTGTCATCTCGGAAATGCCGACAATTAATGTCCGCTATGGCTGGCCGGCTTGCGCACCGTCATCTCGACGCTGCCCTTGGCCGGCAGCTTGCCCGTGCCTTGGCCGCGCACGGGTTCCGGCAAGGCACCCGTCCATTCATAGGCCACGCTGCCGGCCGGGTGCTTGTACCAGCCCGGATCGCGGTAATCGCCGGTTTTTTGATCCTTGCGCACCTTGACCGTGGTAAACATGCCGCCCATGCCGATGGCGCCGAAGGGGCCGTCGCCCGCCATCATCGGCAAGGTATTGTCGGGGATCGGCATCTGCATCTCGCCCATGTCGGCCATGCCCCGCTCGCCCATCACCATGTAGCCGGGCACCAATTGATTGATCTTCGCCGCCACGCCCTGGTGGTCGACGCCGATCATGGTGGGCACGTCGTGCCCCATGGCATTCATCGTGTGGTGCGACTTGTGGCAGTGGAAAGCCCAGTCGCCGAGGTCCGTGGCAGTAAACTCGACGGCGCGCATCTGGCCCACGGCCACGTCCGTCGTCACTTCGGGCCAGCGCGATTCGGGGCGCGTCCAGCCGCCATCCGTGCCCGTCACCTCGAATTCATGGCCATGCATGTGGATCGGGTGGTTCGTCATGGTCAGATTGCCCACGCGCACGCGCACCTTGTCGCCCTGGCGCACGACCATCGGGTCGATGCCGGGGAAGACGCGGCTATTGAACGTGAACAGATTGAAATCCGTCATGGTCATGATCTTCGGCGTGTAGCTGCCGGGGTCGATGTCGTAGTTGCTCAGCAAGAAGACGAAATCGCGGTCCACCTTCATGAAATTCGGGTCTTTCGGGTGCGTCACCCAGAAACCCATCATGCCCATGGCCATCTGCGTCATTTCATCCGCGTGCGGGTGGTACATGAAGGTGCCGGGCCGCTTGGCGACGAATTCATAGACGAAGGTCTTGCCGGGAGGAATGCCCGGCTGGGTCAGGCCCGTGACGCCATCCATGCCGTTGGGCAAACGCTGGCCATGCCAGTGCACGCTCGTGTGTTCGGGCAACTTGTTGGTGACGAAAATACGCACCCGGTCGCCCTCCACCACTTCGATGGTGGGACCGGGCGACTGGCCGTTGTAGCCCCATAGATTGGCCATCATGCCGGGCGCCAGTTCGCGCACGACGGGTTCGGCCACGAGGTGGAATTCCTTGACGTTGTTGTTCATGCGCCAGGGCAAGGACCAGCCATTCAGGGTGATGACGGGGTTGTACGGCCGTCCGTTCGGCGGCGGTGGCGGCGCCTTCGTCTCCGCGCCAGCCATGCTGACGGCTTCCGGCAACGATGCCGCGCCCACGCGGCTCACCGCTGCCGCACTCAGGGCGACCGCGCCCGCATTCATGAAAAAGTTTCTACGTGTAATCATCATTATTCCTTGTTGGCAGGGCCGCTGCCATTGATGGCGCCTTGCAATTCAGTTTGCGCAATCCAGAAATCGCGCTGGGTGTCGATGGCGCCGTTGACGCTGGCAACTTGCTCGCGCGCATCGGCCAGCAGTTCGAAGACGCTGGCCAGCATGCCGTTGTAACGCAGCAATACTTCATGCGAAATCGTCTTGCGCAGCGGCACGACTTCATCGCGGTAGTGGCGCGCCAGGTCGTAGGCCGTGCGGTAGCTGGAATACGCCTCGCGCACTTCCGAGCGGGCCCGTACGGCCGTGCCCGCCGTGCGCTGCAGCGACTGCTCATACAAGGCTTGCGCCTTCGCATTGCGCGCCGAGCCCCAGTCGAACAGGGGCAGCTCCAGCGACACTTCGTAGCCGTTTTCGCGCGGCGCCTCGCTCGTGCTCTTGTTGGTGTAGCCCACGTCGAGCACGTTGATGAAACCCGTCACCTTGGACAGGCCCAGCGCGCTGGCCGTCGCATGCGCGTCGAGTTTACTCATCTGCACGTCGAGGCGCTGCTCCATGGCTTGCGCCTCGATATTGCCCGCCTCGGCTGGCTTGGCCGGCAAATCGGGCAAGCGCGACGGCAAAGTGAACGCCGTCTGCTTGCCCCACAGGCCCAGCAAGCGCGTCAGGTGCTCGCGCGTGGCCGTGGCCTGGTGGCGCGCGCGGGCCAGGTCGCCGACGGCGTCCGCGTAAAACACTTGCTGGCGCGCCTGGTCGAGGCGGCTCCAGTTGCCCGCCTGCTGCAAGCGCGTGGCCAGTTCAGCGCCCGCCTCGGCCGACAGCAGCGCCCGCTGCATGAACTGTTCCGTCTGCACGGCAGCCACCGCGTTGAAGTAGGCGCGGCGCGTATCCGACGCCAGTTGCACGGCGCTGCCGGCCGCTTGCAGCTTGGCCTGTTCAAAACGGCCCCGTTCGATGTTCACGCGCATCGGCATGGTCAGCAAGCCGGCCAGATCGAAGCTGACGCCGCGGTCGATTTCATTGCCGTGACTGCCATGCGAACGGCCGAACGACAGGCCGGGATTGCGCAAGCGCCCCGCCTGCACCAGGTCCGCCTCGGACGCGCCCAGCTCGGCCAGCGCCACTTTCATGCCGTGGTTGTTCATCAGGGCGATGCGCACGGCGCCGTCCGCGTCCAGGGGCTGGGCCAGCAAGGTCGCCAGTTTTTCCCCGCCGCCCTTGTCGGCCAGCGCCTCGGGCGCGCCCGTGCGGGCGTCGGCCAGCGCGGACACGGCCTGCATGCCGCCATCGGCGCTGAAGCTGGCGCAGCCGCTGAGCAGCAGGACGGCCGCCAGCGCCAGCGGCGTGAGGCAAGTTGATTTGGTGAAACGTGGCATGTCAGTGTCCTTCGTGCTGATGTTGCGGGGCCGGCTGGGCAGCCGGCTTGGGGCTGGGCTTATCCATCGGCATCGTGTGGCCCTTCATGGCATGGCCTTCCATCTTGTGGCCTTCCATCTTCATCATGCCCATGTGGCCGCCAGCCTTGCCGACCTTGTCGTTGACGGCGCGCCAGGCCTGGTCGGGCGTGGCGTCTTCCTCGGCGGCGGGACGGTAGCCGGCGAAGGCGGAGCGGTAAGTGGTGGCCGGCACGGAGGCTTGCGCCTCTTGCGGGGCGGGCTGTGACTGCGCTGCGGCGGCCAGCGGCAGCACAGCCAGCGCAAAGCTGAACAGGTATTTCATGGTATTCCTTGAAGAGCAGGGTATGGCGCGGCGGGCGCGCGACTGGAACGCTGGCGCGGCCGGAACACGGTGCACGATACAAGCTGCAGGGACGTGCGACGGCGGCACCGCCAGGTTCAACGGGCGGTCAGGCGGAGCGCGTGCTTCTCGGAGGACGTTCGGGACCGGACGGGATATGCCCGGCGAACAGGGAATCGGGGGCCAGCGCCGGGGGCGGCGCGCGCAGGGTCAAGGCATGCAGGGGCGGCATGCCGGGCGGCGCCGCAGCGCCCACGGTGCAAGCGCCATGGTTGCTGCAATCGTGGCCATGGTGCATGGCGCCGCCATCGTCCATGGCCATTTTCATCGGCTGGTCCGCCATCCGCATGTCGGCCATGTCGGCCATACTGTGGCACTGGGGCGTTGGCAGCGCCTCGACGGCGACCGTGACCACCGCCGCCAGCTCGTCCACGCAGCAGCTGCGCATGGCCGACGCAAAGCCCTGCATGGGCAGCGTGACGGCCAGCAGCCAGAGCAGCGAGCGGGCGAGAAAGCGGGAAAAGGCACGGTTCATGGCGCCACTATAAACCTTCCCACATGAGGAAGGTCAAGTCCCTATTCACGCTCGCTGCCCATGCGTCAGCCAGATTACGTACACGCCGTAGTAGCCCAGCCCTTCGAAGATGACCTGGCCATCGGCAAACGACACGGTCTGCACTTGATTCACGGTGAAATACGCGCGGCCGTCCGCCGCCTCGACATCGCCCCAGTAGCGTGCGTGCAGGGGCCGGTAGCCGCTGGCGCGCCCGATCGCATCCATCACATCGCCGATCATGAAGTCGAGCAGCATCCCGGCCAGCAGCGGCCGGTGGCCCGCCAGCATGGCCGTGATGTCGGGATAGCCGGCATGCATCAGCTCGGGCAAGTCGCTTTCCTCGTACTGCAAATCGTCTTCGCGGCAAGTCTGGAGAAAACTGTTGAACGGCTCGTCGAGCAGGCCGGCCAGCGCCGTTTCCGGCACGCTCAGGCGAAATGGATGCAGCGGCAGCGCGCTGTGCTGGCCGTAATTGAGTCCGCGGCAGCCGAGGAAGGCCAGCGGATGGCGCCGGCCGCCGACCTCGCAGCGGATGCCGGATGCTTGCCCGTCCGCCATCAGCTGCCCATCCCCGCTGCCCGCATCAACAGGCGCATCGCCCAGGCCGCCAAGCCCAGGGTCGCCACGCTGGCCAGCCAGAGGCCGGCCATCCAGGCCAGTCGTTTCCACCATGTCTGTTGTCCTTGTCCTTGCATCAGTGATAGCCATCTTCCGGCAGGACTTTGCCACGAAACACATAATATGACCACACCGTATACATCAGGATCACGGGAATGATGAACAGTGCGCCCACCAGCGTAAAGCCCTGGCTTTGCGGCGGCGACGACGCTTCCCAGATCGAGACCGATGGCGGGATGATGTGCGGCCACACGCTGATGCCCAGGCCCGTATAGCCGAGAAAGACGAGCGCCAGCGTGCACAGGAACGGCGCCGCCTGCCGCCCCTGCCGCAGGGAGCGCAGCAGCAGCCAGCCCGCGCCCAGCACCAGCAGCGGCACGGGCAAAAACCAGAACAATTGCGGCAGCGCAAACCAGCGCGCGGCGATGGCCGGGTCGACCAGCGGCGTCCAGACGCTGATGACGGCGATCACGCCCAGCAGCAGCCACACGAGCACGCGCGTCAGACGCACGGCGCGCGCCTGCAGGCCGCCCTGCGTCTTCATGATCAGCCAGGTGCTGCCCAGCAAGGCATACGCCGCCACCAGCCCGGCGCCCGTGAACAGGGAAAACGGCGTGAGCCAGTCCAGCGCGCCGCCCGCATAGCTGCGGTTGAGCACCGGCATGCCCTGGATATAGGCGCCCAGGGTCACGCCCTGGAAGAAGGCTGCCGCCACCGAGCCGGCGATGAAGGCCTTGTCCCACACGTGGCGCTCGTGTTCGCGCGCCTTGAAGCGGAATTCGAAGGCCACGCCGCGGAAGATCAGGCCCATCAGCATGAAGCTGAGCGGCAGATAACAGGCGCTGAGCACGACGGAATACGCGAGCGGAAAGGCCGCCAGCATGCCGGCGCCGCCCAGCACCAGCCAGGTTTCATTGCCATCCCAGACGGGCGCCACCGTATTCATCATCACGTCGCGCTCGCTCTTGTCCTGGAAAAACGGATACAGGATGCCGATGCCCAGGTCGAAGCCATCCATCACCACGTACATCATGATGCTGAACAGGATAATAATGGCCCACAGTAGCGGCAGATCAATGCCCATGCGAATGTCCTCCTTGCGCTTGCTCTTCCAGATGCGCGGCCGACATCGGCCGTGCAGGCGTACGTTCCTGGCCGGGGCCGCCATGCTCGACGCTCTCCCCCTCGTGCGGCTGCGGCCCCACCCGGATCAGGCGCAGCAGGTAGCCGATGCCCGTGCCGAACACGGCAAAATAGATGACGATGAACAACAGCAAGGTGATGCCCAGCTGAGTGGCGCCGTGGGCCGAGACGGCATCCTCCGTGCGCAGCAAGCCGTACACGGTCCACGGCTGGCGGCCGATTTCCGTCGTGTACCAGCCGGCCAGCATGGCCACCAGCCCGCTCGGTCCCATCCACAGGGCGCAGCGCAGGAACAGGCGCGAGCGCCACAAGGTATTGCGCCAGCGCAACCATGCGCTCCAGATGCCCAGCGCGATCATCAGCATGCCCAGCCCCGCCATCAGGCGGAACGACCAGAATACGACGGCGGAAGGGGGCCGGTCGCGCGGCGCGAATTCCTTCAGGGCGGGAATCGTGCCATTCCAGTCGTGTGCGAGGATCAGGCCGCCCAAGCGGGGGATTTCCACCTTGTAC
Organism: Janthinobacterium sp. SUN176; assembly: GCF_030587335.1. NCBI lineage: Bacteria > Pseudomonadati > Pseudomonadota > Betaproteobacteria > Burkholderiales > Oxalobacteraceae > Janthinobacterium > Janthinobacterium sp. SUN176. Next base: position 2,401,118 of record NZ_JAPWIA010000001.1, read on the forward strand.
AGGGTTTCTTCGCGCGCCATGTCGGGCCAGCCGAACAGGATCAGCGGCGTGCCTTCGTTGCCCGTGTTTTCCCAGTGGCCTTCCATGGCGGCGATCTTCGCCGGCTGGTGCTCGAGGGTATTCAAGCCGTGCACGTCGCCGATGACGGCCTGGATGGGCGCGACGACCAGCAGCATGGACAAGCCCATGGTCATCATCTTGCGGATGGCCGCATTGTCGTTGCCTCGCAGCAAATGCCAGGCGGCCGACGCCACCACCAGCAAGGCCGTGGCGAGGAAGGCGGCCACGCTCATGTGCAGCAGCCGGTACGGGAACGAGGGATTGAAGATGACGGCCAGCCAATCCACGGGCACGACGCGCCCATCGATGATTTCATGGCCCTGCGGCGTCTGCATCCAGCTGTTCGAGGCGATGATCCACGTGGCCGAGATCAGGGTGCCCAGCGCCACCATGGCCGTGGCGAACATGTGCAGGCCGGGCCCCACGCGGTGCCAGCCGAACAGCATCACGCCGAGGAAGCCCGCTTCCAGGAAGAAGGCCGTCAGCACTTCATAGGCCAGCAGCGGCCCCGTGATGCTGCCCGCGTAATCGGAAAAGAAACTCCAGTTGGTGCCGAACTGGTACGCCATGACGAGGCCGGAAACGACGCCCATGCCGAAGTTGACGGCGAAAATCTTCGACCAGAAATGGTACAGGTCGCGGTACACGCCATCCTGCGTGCGCAGCCACGCCGCTTCCAGCACCGTCAGGTAACTGGCCAGGCCGATCGTGATTGCAGGAAAAATGATGTGGAACGAGATGGTGAAGCCGAACTGGACGCGCGCCAGTTCCAGTGCCGTAAGCCCTAACATGTGTTGCCTTCCCGACGTGTGACGTCTGTTTTACCCAGGCCTCCACTCTAGGCTTTCCGGGTAAAACATAACAGACTCAGAAACGGGAGAAAACATAGGATCAGTTTGATGTTTTCCGAATGACAAGATCAAACCGGTCCAACGGAAAACCGCCTCAGGCGGGTTCCGAGATGCCCACGCAATTGCGGCCGTTTTCCTTGGCCACGTACAGGGCCGCATCGGCGGCGAGCAGCACGGCGTCCGTGCTGGCCGCTTCCTGTTCCGACGACACGACGCCCAGCGATATCGTGACCAGGCCCGCGCCGGGAATCACGGCGGCGGCCACCTTGGCGCGCAAGCGCTCGGCCACCTGCATGGCCACGTCGAGGTCGGCATCGGGCAGCAGCATGATGAATTCATCGCCGCCATTGCGGCACAGCACGTCGGCATCGCGCGAACAGGCGCGCATCAGCTGCGCCAGTCGCAGGATGACTTCGTCGCCCACGGCATGGCCCCAGCGGTCGTTGACTTGCTTGAAATGGTCGATGTCGATGGCGATGACGGAAAACGGCCGCGCCTGCGCCTGCCACGCTTCCAGCGCCGCCGCCATGCCGCGCCGGTTCGACAGGCCCGTCAGCGGGTCCGTCTGCACATCGGTCTTCAACTTGCCGATCTTGTTCTGCAACAATGCCAAGCCTTTCAGCAAGGCTTTCTTGATTTGCGCCGCCTCCACATACCACGAGCGGATGGCGGCGATGTGCTCGGCCGTTCCGGGCGCATCCATGCGCCGCGCGCCTTCGGCCAGCTGCACCAGGGGCCGCGAAATCAGGCTGGCCAGCCACCAGATGAATGGCAGGCTCAGCAAGGCGATGGGCAGCGAGTGCCATACCGTGTTCGCCATCAGCTGGTTCAGCGGGGCCAGGGTCATGGCCGTCGGGCGCTGCGCCACGATGCCCCAGCCCGTCGACGGCATGATGGCGTAGCCGGCCAGCATGTCCACGCCCAGGCTGTTGTTCATGCGCCGGTTGCCGCCGCCCTGCTGCGCGATGATGGCGTCGATGACGTCATTGCTGCCGGCCACGTCGCCCAGGCGGTCGGGGTCCGGGTGGTACAGCAGGCGCCGGTTCTGGTCGACCACGTACAGGTAGGAGCCGTCGCGGTAGTAATGCTGGCCCAGCATGGTGTACAGGATGTTTTTCTGTTTCAGGTAAATGCTGCCGCCCACGTAGCCCAGGTAGCGGCCATCCTTGCCCAGGATGGGATGCGAAATGAACACGACCAGGTTGCCGGCCGACGACACGTACGGCTGCGTCACCAGCGGGCGCCGCTCGCGCAGCGCCTGGATGGCGCCGACCGAATCGAGCGTGCGGTTTTTCAGGGCCAGGGTTTCCGGCGACACGCCCAGCACCTTGCCCTGGGCATCGACGATGAGCACGGAATTGAAACTGTTCGTTTGCAGGCGCAGGCGTTGCGCCTCGTCCGTCAGCCATTGCTCGTCGCCCATGCGCGAAGGCAGGCCGCCCGCGCTGTAGGCCAGCTGCTGGCGCGCCGACTGCAGGAAATCCTCGGCCGTGCTGGCCAGCTTGCTGGCGTAGGCGTGATTCGCTTCCAGGGTGGTATCGATCAGCAGCTGGCGCTGCACGCTGTAGCTGGCGTAGAAGGTATTGGCCAGGGACACCAGGGCGCTGGTAAAGGCCACGAGCACGATCAAGCGGCGCAAATTCATGCGCAGAACAGGTTTGGTCCACATGGGGTCGACAAGAAATGGGATGGTCGGGAAAGTATTGCGCTAAAGAAAGGGCGCATTATACCGAGACACCCGTGCCAATATTGAAATCTTGGCATCAATGGTCAAAGAATGTGTACAAGCGGCAACGCCGAGCGTTGCCGCCTTGACATGCATCAAGCGTGGATGGCGTGTTTGCGGACCCAGTCTACGTAGCGCTGCATCCAGCCCTGGAAGAAACCGAGGCTGGCCGGGCCGATGCCGCCATGCTCGTCGAACAGGCCTTCCTTGGCCTGGATAAACATTTCTGGCTGCCCCAGCAGCGGCACGTCCAGGTAGGCGAGCACATTGCGCAAATGCTGCTGCGCCAGGGCCGTGCCCGTGGCGCCGACGGAAACGCCGAGCACGGCGCCCGGCTTGCCGCCCCACACGCTCTGGCCGTACGGGCGCGAGCCCTGGTCGAGGGCGTTTTTCAGCACGCCGGGAATCGAGCGGTTGTATTCGGGGGTGAGAAACAGCAAGGCTTGCGATGCGGAAATTTCCGATTTCAGGCGCAGCACTTGCTCGGACTGCGCGCCATCGTCATCCTGGTCGTACAGCGGCAAGTCGCCGATTTCGATGTGCTTGAAGGAAAACTCGGGCGGCGCCAGCTTGATGATGGCGTCGGCCAGCTTGCGGTTGAAGGAATCCTTGCGCAGGCTGCCGACGATGATAGCAACGTTATATTGACTCATATATATCCCCGATGATGGTGAAAAAATAGCCCTGGAGTGAACTTCACTGCAGGACTATCTTGCCACACAATCATGGGGTTTGCGCTGCTTAGCGTGCGGCTTGCGCGAGGCCTTGATACTCGCGGTAATAGCGCCCGCCCAGGTTCGTCAGCACCTCGTAGCCGATGGTATTGGCCATGGCCGCCACGGCGTCGACCGGGTGTTCGGCGCAGATCAGGTCGACCAGGCTGCCCGGTGCGACGCGGTCGCCGGCGATGGCGCTCACGTCGAGGGTGATGGAATCCATCGAGATGGCGCCGATCTGCGGCACTTTCACGCCGTCGACGATGGCCAGGCCCTGGTTGCTCATGCTGCGCAGCCAGCCATCGGCGTAGCCGACGGACACCGTCGCCACCTGGCGCGGCTCGCTGGCCGTGTAGCGGCGGCTGTAGCCCACGTGGTCGCCGGCGGCAATCGTGCGCGTTTGCAAGACCTTGCCTTGCAGGCGCACGACCGAGCGCAGGGGATTCGGTTCGCCGCCCTGCGGCCCGATGCCGTACAGGGCCGCGCCCGGGCGCACCAGGTCGAAGTGATAATCGGGCGACAAAAAGATGCCCGAGGAATTGGCCAGGCTGGCGCGGTACTGCGGCAAACGGGCGCGGATGGCGATGAAACGGGCCAGCTGCTCGCCATTCATGGGGTTGCTCCGCTCGTCGGCGCAGGCCAGGTGGCTCATCAGGTAACGCACCTTGATGCCGTCAAGAAAGTGCGGGTCCAGCAGCCAGGCGTCGATTTCCTGCGGCGACAAGCCCATGCGCGACATGCCCGTATCGACCTGCACGATGGCGTCCAGGGTGCTGCCCAGCGCTTTTGCATGCGCGCGCCAGCCCGCCACCTGCGGCTCGCTGTTGAGTACGGGCGTCAAGCCATGGGCCGTGAATTCGCCTTCCGTGCCGACGGGCGGGCCGTGCAGCACGAAGATGGACGCGTCCGGCGCCACGTGGGGGCGCAGGCTGATGCCCTCTTCCAGGTGGGCCACGAAGAAATGGCGGCAACCTTCTTCATACAGGGCCGCGCCCACTTGCGCGGCGCCCAGGCCATACGCGTCGGATTTGACGACGGCCGAACAGGCGGCCGGGTGCGCCTTGTCGCGCAGCAAGCGGTAGTTGGCGCGCACGGCATCGAGGTCCACCGTCAGGATGGCGCCGCTACGTTCCTTGGGAGGCATGCTGGCCCCCATCTCAAGCCACCGCGTGCTGCAGTTTGCCATTGCCCTGCGCGCCGCTGTAGCGGCTGACGGACAGGTCGTCGGCCAGGATGGCCGGCTTTTTCGACGACATCAGGTCGGCCAGCAATTGCGCGGAACCGCAGGACATGGTCCAGCCCAGGGTGCCGTGGCCCGTGTTCAGGAACAGATTGCGCAGCGGCGTGCGGCCGACGATCGGCGTGCCGTCCGGCGTCATCGGACGCAAGCCCGTCCAGAAGGTAGCCTCGGCCGTGTTGCCGCCGCCGGGGAACAGGTCGTTGACGACCATTTCCAGCGTTTCGCGGCGGCGCGGGTTCAGGTTCAGGTTGTAGCCGGCGATTTCCGCCATGCCGCCCACGCGGATGCGGTCGTCGAAACGCGTGACGGCGATCTTGTAGGTTTCATCGAGGATGGTCGACAAGGGCGCCTTGGCCGCGTTGACGATAGGCACGGTGATCGAATAGCCCTTCAATGGATACACGGGAATGTCCAGCAGCGGCTTCATGAAGCCCGTCGAGTAGGAACCGAGCGCCACGACATAGGAATCGGCCTTGACGATTTCCGCGCCACATTGCACGCCAGCAATTTCATCGCCCTGTGTCAGCAAGGCATCGATGGACACGCCATAACGGAACTTCACGCCCAGCGCCTCGGCCATCTCGGACAGGCGGGTGGTAAACAGCTGGCAATCGCCCGTTTCATCGTTAGGCAGGCGCAAGCCGCCGAACAGTTTATCCTTGACCGCTTCCAGGGCCGGCTCGGCGCGCGACAGTTCGTTGCGCTGCAGCACTTCGTACGGCACGCCCGCGTCTTTCAATACTTCGATATCCTTGGCGGCGTCGTTGTATTGTTTTTCGGTACGGAACAATTGCATCGTGCCTTGCTGGCGGCCTTCATACGTGATGCCGGCCTCGGCGCGCAGCACCTTGAAGCAATCGCGGCTGTATTCAGCCAGGCGCACCATGCGCTCCTTGTTCACGGCATACGCTTCCGGTGTGCAATTACGCAACATCTGCCACATCCATTTGAGCTGGGCGGCGCTGCCGTCGAGCGAGATGGCCAGGGGCGCGTGGCGCTGCATCATCCACTTCACGGCCTTCAGGGGAATGCCGGGCGCAGCCCATGGCGAAGCGTAGCCGGGCGAGATTTGCCCCGCATTCGCGAAGCTGGTTTCCAGTGCCGGGCCCGGCTGGCGGTCGATGACGGTCACCTCATGTCCTGCCTTGGCCAGATAGTAAGCACTGGTGACGCCGATGACGCCGCTACCCAGAATCACAATACGCATAGTTTCCTCATTATATTTTTTTAGGCTGACGCCAGATTAACCGCTATCATATTGGGAAAGAGCCAGTATTTGTTCACGTATAAATCGAGATATTCAGCAATAAATCATGAGAATCCTTAAAGAATCGGCACGTGGCCTCGACAAGCTGGATCGCCACATCCTGCGCATCCTGCAACAGGATGGCCGCATCTCGATGAAAGACCTGGGCGAACAGGTGGGATTGTCCATCACGCCCTGCATCGAACGGGTCAAGCGCATGGAGCGCGACGGCGTCATCACGGGCTACCACGCCAAGGTGAACCCGGCCGCGCTGGGCGCCAAGCTGCTCGTCTTTGTAGAGATTACGCTGAATCAAAAATCCGCGTCCGCCTTCGAGCAATTCCGCCGCGAAGTGCTGCAGATTCCCGAAGTACAGGAATGCCACCTGGTGTCGGGCGACTTCGATTACCTGATCAAGGCGCGCATCCATGAAATGGCCGAGTACCGCAAGCTGCTGGGCGACATGCTGCTGCAGTTGCCGGGCGCCGCGCAATCGAAGAGCTATGTGGTGATGGAAGAAATCAAGGAAACCCTGGCGCTGTCGACCGACGTGCTGCAAAATCGCTGAAGGTACCGCCTGCCGGTACCGACAGCATCAAATTTTGCACCTTTGTATAATCTTGTAGCACATTCGCGGCGACACAAGCACACTCCCTCCTGACATCACGCCCGTCCCCTCTGAGATTGGAAGCAGTGATGCACACTGGGAGTCCATATGAACACATTGATAAAACTGGCAGCTTCCTGCCTCGCGGGCCTGGCCGTGGCCATGTGCACCGCCAGTGAATACAAGGTCAACCGTGCGCCGGACAATGGCGCCATCTATCAAAACATCAAGGTCGGCAAGACCACCCGCCTCGACCTCGACGCGGCCCTGGGCAACGCCACCGTCGTCAGCTTCGATCCCGGCTATGAAGTCTGGGTCTACAAGAACCAGCTGAAGACGCCCAGCGTGACGCGGCTGATCCCCCTGCTGGGCGAAAAAGGCACGCGCGAAGTGGCCGTCATGTTCGACCAGGCCGGCATCGTCAAGAAGTTCCGCATCCACGAGCCGCGCAGGTAGGCGCAGGCCGCGCACGTGTGCGACAGCGTAAGGCAGCCGCCAGCCAGATGGCTATACTGGCTGCTGGCTCCCGCCGCCCACCGCCCACCTACCCTGCAAGGAGTTTCCATGCGCCTGCCCCTGATCGCTCCGAAAGACCTGACACAAGAACAACAGCCGCTGTACGACGATATGCGCAAAGGCATCACCAGCAATTTCAACGATTTCATCGCCGTACGCGAAGATGGCGCCCTGATGGGGCCGTGGAATCCGTGGCTGCACGAACCGGCCATCGGCAAGGCGATCTGGAACCTGACCCTGGCCATGACGGCCAACGCCACGCTGCCCGACAAGGTGCGCCAGATTGCCATCCTGGTGGTTGGCGCGCGCTACAACGCCGCCTATGAAATCTACGCCCACATCGCCGTCGCGGAGCGCGAAGGCATGCCTGCCGAGCGCCTGGCCACGCTGGTAGCGGACGTCAAGCCGCTCGACCTGGACAAGCAGGAAAGCGTGGCCTACGACCTGGCCTACGCGCTCAGCCGTGGCGGCACGCTGCCGGAGCCGCTGTACCGCCTGGCGCTGGCCACCTTCGGCCAGCATGGCATCAACGAGCTGATCTACCTCGTGGGCCTGTACGCACTGGTATCGACGACGCTGAACGGCTTCAACGTGCCGGTGCCGGAACGCGACTGAAGGGCCTGGCCCTGCACTGCTCATGCCGCTTCGGCGCGGCGGTCCGCCTGGCCTGGCGTGCCGCCGCGCGGTTCGACGGTGCGCGCCCGCCGCGCCCTCTTGTTTTACACTGGCGTTTTATTCTCCGGTGCCTCCATGCAACTACCCGCAAGCCTCACCCACATTTCGGCGGAACAAGACTGGCAACACACGACAGCGTATCCACCGCTCGGCTTCACCCCGTTTTCCGAAGGCGCGCTGGGCAATGGCGACACGTTCGGCCTGTACTGGCCCATCGGCCGCGAAGCGTCCGAACCGATCGTCGTCGAAACGTGGCATGACGAGTGGCGCCTCCAGCCGAATTTTTCCAGCCTAGCCGCTTTCCTGCGCGCCCACGCGGCAGCCGGCGATGCTGAAGACGAAGACGAAGTAGGCTACGTGGCGCCGCCCACCTTGGCCGACGACCCCGCCTCGCCGCGCGCCGCCTTCCTGGCGGCCAAGGAGCATATCGCCCAGCGCAACCCGGACGCGGCCATCGCGCTGCTGGAAGCGGCGCTGGCCCTCCTGCCCGAATACACGGATGCGCTGGTGCTGCTGCACGGCCAGTATGTGCGCGCGGGAAGAATCGATGAGGCCGTCAAGGTGGCGATCCAGGCCATCATCTCGCCCCCCTCGTTCGGCGGCCCGCCCTTGAAAGCCTTGCAATGGCTGCGCACGCAGCCGGTGCCGGACGGGGAAATCGACCCCATCTGGCGCGCCTGCGGGCAGCTGTCGTTCAACTTTGGCGGCAGCAAGGACAATGCGGATTACCCCGTGCTGCTGGCCGCTATCGACACGTATCTTGAGCAAGGCAATTACCGCTGCGCCTCGACCCTGATGCAAACCTACGCGGAACTGATGAGCGCGGAAACCGTCTCCTTCCAGGAACGCCATGCCTTCGAGCCGGCCGCCTTCATCGCGCGGCAACTCGCCGTCAGCGTAATGCTGCCCCAGGGCAGCCGCGACCCGGCGCTGCTCTGGTCAAGCGAGCTGGCCTAGCTGCTGGCGGAACAGCTTGCGGTACGCCGAGGGCGACGTCTGCAGGTTCGCGCGAAAATGCTGGCGCAGGGACAGGGCCGTGCCGAAGCCGGCCTCCTGCGCCACGACGTCGATCGAGGCCCCGCTCTTTTCCAGCAAGCCTTGCGCATGCGCAAGACGCTGGTTCAGCAGCCACTGCTTGAACGACGTTCCCGTCGCCTGGCGGAAATGGCGCGTGAAGTTGCGCCGGCTCATGGCGGCCCGTTCGGCCAGCGCATCGATGCTGTGGGGTATGCCCAGATTGGCCGTCACGCAAGCCAGCACCTCGGCGAAGCGCCCTTCGCTGCCGGACACGGGCAGCGGGCGCTCGATGAATTGCGCCTGCCCGCCCTGGCGGTGCGGCGCCACCAGCAGCCGGCGCGCCACCCGGTTGGCCACCTCGGCGCCCGCCAGCTGGCGCAGCAGATACAGGCAGCAATCGAGGCCGGCCGCCACGCCGGCCGACGTCAGCACGCCGCCATCGTCCACGTACAGCACTTCCCGGTCTACCCTGACTATGGGATAGCGGGCCGCCAGCCGCTCCGCCATGCCCCAGTGCGTGGCTGCGCTCTTGCCATCCAACAAACCCGCCTGCGCCAGGGGAAACGCACCCAGGCACAGCCCCACCATGCGCGCGCCGCGCCGGCTGGCGGCCTGCAACGCCGCGACCAGGGGCGGCGGCGCATCGCGGCAATCGTCGTGCCAGGCCGGCATGATGACGATATCGGCCCCATCCAGCCCTTCCAGGCCGAACTCGGGCGTGATGCCGAAGCCGGCCGCCGTGCGCAAGGGCACGGGATCGGCGGCGCACACGCGCACGTGGAAAGGCGGCAGGTCGGCCTCGTCCGTCTGGGCGCCAAACACGAGGCAAGGCACGGACAAGTGGAAGGGCGTCATGCCGTCGAAGGCGATCACGGCCACGCTCAAGGGGGAGGAAGGTGCAGGAACGGTAGACATGGCCCGATTTTATCGCACATCGGCCTTCGGGCCACTTTTTATTTGCGGCGCGCAGCTTGAAAATGGCGCTATCGAGGAAGTCCATCCTCTTTCAACCGTTCCAGGAGAAACCATGTCCACCCACGCTTCCACCGCCCCACGCCGCGCCCTGCTCGTCATCGACGTGCAAAATGAATACTTTACGGGCGACATGCCCATCGAATATCCATCCGTCGATATTTCCCTGCCCAACATCGTCACCGCCATGGCCGCCGCGCGCGCCGCCGGCGTGCCCGTCATCGTCGTCCAGCACGATGCGCCGGAAGCCTCTCCCATCTTTGCCAAGGGCAGCGACGGCTGGCAGCTGCATCCGCAAGTGGCCGCCTTTACCGCCAACCACCGCATCAACAAGGTCATGGGCAGCGCCTTCGCGGGCACGGACTTGCAGGCCTGGCTGGGCAGCCACGGCATCGACACCCTGACGGTGGTCGGCTACATGACGCACAATTGCGATGCCGCCACGATCTTCCACGCCGCGCACGACGGCTTGCAAGTCGAATTCCTGCAGGACGCCACGGGCACCCTGCCGTATAGCAACACGGGCGGCACGGCCAGCGCCGAGGAAATCCACCGCGTCTTCAGCGCCGTGTTCCACTCGAATTTCGCCGCCGTCGTCAGCACGCAGGACTGGCTCGCTGCCGTGCGCGAAGGCAAGCCGCTGGAAAAGGACAATATTTATCTGTCGAACCAGCGCGCGCGCAAGGCGCAGGCGAACTGACGCTGGCGGGAATGGACGGGTATCATGCGTCCATTCCTTACTTGATGATGCTCTATGCGAAAAATAACTGTGCTTGGTTCAAGCGCTGTTGGCGTGTTCCTGCTGGCAACCGCCGCCCTGGTACTGGCCGGACTCAACGACAAGCTGGCGCCCGCCGACGTGATCGTCGTGCCCGGCAATACGATCTTGCCCGACGGCACGCCCAGCCCCCGCCTGCAGGCACGGCTCGACGTGGCGCTCAAGCAATTCCAGGCACACCGGGCGCCGCGCATCCTCGTCAGCGGGGCCACGGGCAAGGAAGGTTTTGACGAGGCCGCATCGATGGCCCGCTACCTGCAGTCGCGCGGCGTGCCGTCCAGCGCCATCCTTGAGGATAATCAAGGCTGGACCACGGAGGCCACGGCCCGCAATGCGGCGGCCCTGATGCACGAGCACGGCTGGACGACGGCCATGGTCGCCACACAATATTTCCACGTGCCCCGCTTCAAGCTGGCGTTGGAGCGCAGCGGCATCGTCGTCAGCGGCCAGGTGCACGCCCCTTATTTTGAACTGCGCGACCTGTATTCAGTGCCGCGCGAAACGGTGGGCTATGCCGTGTATTTCATGCGCCACTGAGCACGCGTTTTCACTCGCTCCAGTCGCGCGACCGTTCGACAGCGCGCTGCCATTTATGCAAGCGCGTCAGGCGCTCGTCGGCCGCCATGGCCGGTTCGAAGCGGCGTCCCACCTGCCACTGGGCGGCGATTTCTTCCTGCGAGTCCCAGAAACCCACGGCCAGGCCCGCCAGGTAGGCGGCGCCCAGGGCCGTCGTTTCCGTCACCACGGGACGCACCACGGGCACATTCAAGATGTCGGCCTGGAACTGCATCAGCATGTCGTTGCGGGCCGCGCCGCCGTCGACGCGCAGCTCGGATAGCGCGATGCCCGCGTCGTCCTGCATGGCGGACAGCACATCCACGTTCTGGTACGCCACACCCTCCAATGCCGCGCGCGCGATGTGCGCCTTGCCCGTGCCGCGCGTGATGCCGATCAGGGTGCCGCGCGCATACGGGTCCCAGTACGGCGCGCCCAGGCCCGCGAACGCGGGCACGAAGACGAGGCCGCCCGAATCGGGCACGCTGGTGGCCAAGGCTTCCACTTCGGACGAGTCGCGGATGATGCCGATGCCGTCGCGCATCCATTGCACGGCTGCGCCCGCGATAAAGGCGCTGCCTTCCAGCAAATAATCGGTCTGGTCGCTGCCCGCGCCCAGGCTCCAGCCCACCGTCGTCAACAGCCGGTTTTTCGATGGCAAGGGGCGCTTGCCCACGTTCATCAGCATGAAGCAACCGGTACCGTAAGTATTCTTTGCCATGCCAGGTTTCAGGCACGCCTGGCCGAAGGTGGCCGCCTGCTGGTCGCCCGCGATGCCGGCAATCGGCACGGACACGCCCAGCAAGTTGGCATGCGTGTGCGCCGCCACGCCGCTCGATGGCACGACGTCGGGCAGCAGGGAGGCGGGAATGTCGAGCAGCGCCAGCAGGTCCGTATCCCACTGCAAGGTATGGATATTGAACAGCATGGTGCGCGCCGCGTTGCTCGTGTCCGTCAAGTGGGCGCCGCTCATCTTGTAGATCAGCCAGCTGTCGACGGTGCCGAAGGCCAGCTCTCCCCGCTCGGCGCGCGCGCGGGCGCCGGGAACGTTGTCGAGCAGCCATTTGAGCTTGGTGGCGGAAAAATAGGCGTCCAGCACGAGTCCCGTCTTGCGCTGGATCACGTCCGCCTTGCCCTGCTCGACCAGTTGCTCGCAGTAAGCGGCATTTCTGCGGTCTTGCCAGACGATGGCGTTGGCGACGGGCGCGCCCGTGGCGCGGTCCCACAGCACCGTCGTTTCGCGCTGGTTGGTCACGCCGATGGCGGCCACGTCGGATGCCGCCACGCCGCTGTCGCGCAACACCTGCTGCAGCACGCTCTCTTGCGAGGCCCAGATGTCGTTCGCGTCATGCTCGACCCAGCCCGGCTGGGGAAAAATCTGGCGAAACTCGCGCTGCGCGCTGGCGTGCGGCCGACCCGCATGGTCGAACAAAATGGCGCGCGAACTGGTGGTGCCCTGATCTAAAGCAAGTATGTATTTGGTCATTGTCTGGTGGTGCGAAAATCGGGTAAAAACAGGCACGGAGCCGATTCGCTCCGTGCCCTCGGGACAGCCCCGGCAGAAGCTTACACGACTACCTTACCTTGCCTTCTTTCCAAGCCTGCAATAATTTATCGTATGCAATCGTTTCACCCTTCGGCTTTTCATTTGCCAGCTTTTTCCATGGGGCATGCTGGTCCGACAGATACTGGTTCGGATCGACCTTCGGATTGAGCTTGGGCGCGCACGCCTTCATGCCGGCCCGCTGCAATCGCGCCATGACCTGGTCCATTTCCTCGGCCAGGTTATCCATGGCGGCTTGCGGCGTTTTTTCCGCCGTAATCGCCGTGGCCACGTTCTTCCACCACAACTGCGCCAGCTTCGGATAGTCGGGCACGTTGTTGCCGGTCGGCGTCCACGCCACGCGGGCGGGGCTGCGGTAAAACTCGATCAAGCCGCCGTACTCGTTCGCGTGCTTTGTAAAATAATCGTGGCGGATGTCGGAATCGCGAATAAACGTCAGGCCGACGATGGATTTCTTCAGCGACACGGTTTTCGAGGTGACGAATTGCGCATACAGCCAGGCGGCGGCCTTGCGGTCGTCCGGCGTGGACTTGAACAGGAACCAGGAACCGACGTCCTGGTAGCCGTTCTGCATGCCCTCTTTCCAGTACGGGCCGTGCGGCGACGGCGCCATGCGCCATTTCGGCGTGCCGTCCTTGTTCACCACCGGCAAGCCCGGTTTCGTCATGCCGGCCGTAAACGCCGTGTACCAGAAGATTTGCTGGGCGATTTCGCCCTGCGCCGGCACGGGGCCCGATTCCGAGAAATTCATGCCGTTCGCCTGCGGCGGTGCGTATTTCTTCATCCAGTCGATGTATTTCGTCAGCGCAAACACGGCCGCCGGCGAATTGGTGGCGCCGCCGCGCGACATCGACGCGCCCACCGGCGTGCACTTGTCGGCCGCTACCTTGATGCCCCACTCGTCGACCGGCATGCCGTTCGGAATGCCCTTGTCGGCCGCGCCAGCCATCGACAGCCACGCATCGGTGAAGCGCCAGCCCAGCGACGGATCTTTCTTGCCGTAATCCATGTGGCCATAGACTTTCTTGCCATCAAGTTCCTTCACGTCATTCGTGAAGAAATCGGCGATGTCTTCGTACGCGGACCAGTTTTGCGGCACGCCCAGCTCGTAGCCATACTTGGCCTTGAACTTGGCTTGCAAATCCTTGCGCGCGAACCAGTCGGCGCGGAACCAGTACAGGTTGGCGAATTGCTGGTCGGGCAATTGATACACCTTGCCGTCCGGCGCCGTCGTAAAGCTGATGCCGATAAAATCTTTCAAGTCCAGGCCCGGATTCGTGAATTCCTTGCCCTTGGCGGCCATGTAGTCGGACAGGGGTTCCACGGCGCCATAGCGGTAATGGGTGCCGATCAGGTCGGAATCAGAAATCCAGCCGTCATAGATGCTCTTGCCGGACTGCATGGACGTTTGCAGCTTTTCCACCACGTCGCCTTCCTGGATGATGTCGTGGCGCACCTTGATGCCCGTGATTTCCTCGAAGGCCTTGGCCAGGGTCTTCGATTCGTAGACGTGGGTGTCGATGGTTTCCGAGACAACGGAAATTTCCTTGATGCCCTTGGCTTTCAGCTTGGCCGCCGCATCGATGAACCATTTCATTTCAGCAAGCTGCTGCTGCTTGCTCAGGCTGGATGGCTGGAATTCCTTGTCGATCCAGGTTTGCGCCTGCTTGGCGTCCGCCAGGGCCGCATTCGACACGAGCATGGCCGCAGCCGCGAAGACCGTGAACTTCAATTTCATCGTGAATCTCCTTTTTAGTTGTCATCCGGCCTGCGGTGGCGGGCCGGTATTCTCATCTACGACTTATCCCCAACGCATTACCACCAACAACACTACAAAACTGATGCCAGCCCCGATGGCCTGCTGCATTTCCGTGAACCCCGCCCACGCCAGGTTCACGTAGGCGGCCGTCAACAGCCCGATGAACAGGCGGTCGCCACGCGTGGTGGGCATGGGCAGGAAACCCTTGCGTTCGATGCTGGGCGAATGGATTTGCCACACCGTCATGCCGGCCAGCATCAGGCCGATGCAAATGAAGAAGACGGCCACTTCCGGCGTCCAGGCCATCCAGCCGAACAGGCTGGCCGTGCTATCGGTATTTTCCATGTCACACCCTCCCCATCGCAAAACCCTTGGCTATGTAATGCCGCACGAACCAGATCACCAGCGCGCCGGGCACGATGGTCAGCACGCCCGCCGCCGCCAGCACGCCCCAGTCCATGCCGGCCGCCGACACGGTGCGCGTCATGGTGGCGGCAATGGGCTTGGCATTGACGGACGTCAAGGTGCGCGCCAATAACAATTCCACCCAGCTGAACATGAAGCAGAAGAACGCCGTCACGCCCACGCCAGACTTGATCATCGGCAAGAAGATGCGGATAAAGAAACGGGGGAAGCTGTAGCCGTCGATGTACGCCGTCTCGTCGATTTCCTTCGGCACGCCGGACATGAAACCTTCCAGTATCCACACGGCCAAGGGCACGTTGAAGACCATGTGCGCCAGCGCCACGGCCAGATGCGTATCCATCAGGCCCACCGTCGAATACAGCTGGAAGAACGGCACGAGGAAGACGGCGGGCGGCGTCATGCGGTTGGTCAAGAGCCAGAAGAACAAATGCTTGTCGCCCACGAAGTTGTAGCGCGAGAAAGCATACGCTGCCGGCAAGGCAACCGTGACGGACATGACCATGTTCAAGGCCACGTAAATCATGGAATTGATGTAGCCGCTGTACCAGGAACGGTCCGTAAAAATCGTGTGATAGTTGGCGAACGTCAATTGCTGGGGCCACAGGCTCAGCACGCCGACGATTTCCTCGTTGGTCTTGAGCGACATATTGAGCATCCAGTAGATGGGCAGCAAGGAGCCCAGCAGGAATACGATCAGGATGGCGCTGCTCATTTTCTTGTGCATCATTTCTGGTCTCCCGTGCCGACTCTCTGCATCCACGTGTACAGCACAAAGCAGAACAGCAGGATGATGAGGAAATAGATCAGGGAAAACGCGGACGCCGGCCCCAGGTCGAACTGGCCCACGGCCTTTTGCGTCAGGTATTGCGACAAGAAGGTCGTCGCATTGCCGGGACCGCCGCCCGTCAGCACGAACGGTTCCGTGTAGATCATGAAACTGTCCATGAAGCGCAGCAAGACGGCGATCATCAGCACATTGCGCAGTTTCGGCAGCTGGATGTAGCGGAACACGGCCAGACGCGAAGCGCCGTCGATGCGCGCCGCCTGGTAATACGCGTCGGGAATGGCGCGCAAGCCCGCATAGCACAGCAGCACGACCAGCGGCGTCCAGTGCCAGATATCCATCACCATCACCGTCAGCCACGCGTCGAGCGAATTGCCGTTGTAATTGTAGTCAAAGCCCAATTGATTCAAGCTATAGCCCATCAGGCCGATGTCGCCGCGGCCAAAGATTTGCCAGATGGTGCCCACCACGTTCCAGGGAATCAGCAAGGGCAGCGCGATCAGCACCAGCGCCAGCGACGCCTTCCAGCCATCGGCCGGCATGCACAGGGCGATCAAGATACCCAGCGGAATCTGGATCGCCAGCACGGAGCCGGAAAACAGCAGCTGGCGCAGCAAGGCGCTGTGCAAGTCGCCGTCCAGCATGACCATGCGGAACCACTCCGTGCCCACGAAGACCTTTTGCGTGGGGCTCAGAATATCCTGCACGGAATAGTTCACCACCGTCATCAGCGGCAGGATGGCGGAAAAGGCCACGCACAGCAGCACGGGCAAGATCAATAGCCAGGCGCGGCGGTTGTTATCGGTTTTACCGTTATGTATCATCAGGCCACCCGCTTATCGTTGACATAGAAAAGGGTGCGTTGCGGCGGGAAGCGCAGCCGCACGGCATTCCCGGCCACCGCGTCGATGGCGCGCAGCTTGGCCGCCACCGTCGCACCGCCCAGCTGGAATTCCGCCAGGTAATGCGTACCCATGTTGCGCACGGCCGTGACCGTGGCGTCCAGGCAATGGTCGCCCCCCTCTTCTCCCGGATACGCCTTGACGCACTCGACGAATTCGGGCCGCACGCCCACCGTGATTTTCCCTTGTGCCCCGGAAAGCGCCGCGCGCGCGGCGGCGGACACGGCCAGCACTTGTCCCGCCACGCGCAAGCCGCCATCGTCCAGGGTGCAATCGAGCAAATTCATGCCCGGATTACCGATGAAATAGCCGACAAACGTGTGTTCCGGTTCCTCGAACAGCGCTTGCGCGCTACCCGTCTGCACCACTTCGCCCTGCGTCATGACGACCACCTGGTCGGCAAAGGTCAGCGCTTCCACCTGGTCGTGCGTGACGTAGATCAATGACAATTTCAGTTCGTGGTGGATTTCCTTCAACTTTCGGCGCAGCAGCCATTTCAAATGCGGATCGATCACCGTCAGCGGTTCGTCGAACAGCACGGCCGCCACGTCCGGGCGCACGAGACCCCGGCCCAGCGAAATCTTTTGCTTGGCGTCCACGGACAAGCCGCTGGCGCGCAATTTCAAGTCGCCCGTCAATTCCAGCATCTGCGCCACCTGCTGCACGCGCTTCTTGACTTCCGTCTCTTTCCAGCCGCGATTGCGCAACGGAAACGCCAGGTTGTCGTGCACGGTCATGGTGTCGTAGATGACGGGAAACTGGAACACTTGCGCGATGTTGCGTGCTTCCGTGGGCAGCTGCGTCACATCCTTGCCGTCGAACAGCACCTTGCCATGCGACGGTTTCACGAGGCCGGAGATGATATTGAGCAAGGTCGTCTTACCGCAGCCGGACGGCCCCAGCAAGGCATACGCGCCGCCGTCATGCCATTCCATGCTCATGGGCCGCAGCGCATAGTCGCTTGGCGCCGTCGGGTTCGGTTTGTAGGCGTGGGCCAGGTCGACCAGTTCGATGCGCGCCATGTCAAGCTCCTCCTTGTTCTGGAGCAAACAGCAGCCCGCCGTCTTGCGCGAAGATCAGCAAGGCGTGCGGCTGGCAATACACGGTGCAGGCGCTGCCGATCTCCAGGTTGTGCACGCCGCCCAGCTGCGCCACCAGGGCCAGCTCGCCGCGGCGCGCATGCACATAGGTTTCCGAGCCGCTGATTTCCGCCAGGTCCACCTGCGCCGCGATGGGCACGTCGCCATCGGACTGGGGAGACAGATGCAGGCTGTGCGCGCGCACGCCGAGGATCACCTCCGTGCTGTCGCCCAGGCGGGCGCGCTGCGCGCCGCTCAGGTGGATGGCCAGGCCGTCGGCCGCCTGCGCCACGCCGTGCGCATCCACGCGCGCGGGGATCAGGTTGATGGGCGGATCGCTGAAGGTGCGCGCCACGTCGATGGAATTGGGGGCGTTGAAGACGTCCAGGGTCGGTCCCTGCTGCAGCAGGCGTCCCTCGTGCAGCACGGCCACGTGGCCGCCCAGCTGCAGCGCTTCCAGCGGTTCCGTGGTGGCGTACACGACCGTCGTGCTGCCGCCGGAAAACAGTTCCGTCAATTCGCGGCGCAATTCCTCGCGCAATTTATAGTCGAGGTTGACGAGCGGCTCGTCGAGCAGCAGCAGCGACGCATCCTTGATCAGCGCGCGCCCCAGCGCCGTGCGCTGCTGCTGGCCGCCGGACAATTCTCCGGGCGTGCGCTGCAGATACGGCGTGATGTGCAGGCGCTCGGCCAGCGCCAGCACTTTCGTGCGGATCTGTTCCTCGGGTTCCTTGCGCAAGCGCAAAGGCGAAGCGATATTGTCGTAGACGGTGAAGGCCGGATAGTTGATGAATTGCTGGTACACCATGGCCAGGTTGCGTTTGCTGACGGGCACGCCCGTCACGTCGACGCCATCGGCCGTCACCGTGCCCCCGCTGGGCTTGTCCAGGCCCGCCATCACGCGCATCAGGGTCGTCTTGCCGGCACGCGTGGTGCCCAGCAAGACGTTGATGGCGCCCGGCACGAGGGCCAGCGACATCGGATATAAAAAGTCGTCAGCCCCCTGCTTCCTGCTGATCTTGTCCAGTACCAGTTGCACGCGCTTCTCCTCCAGTGATGGTTTCTTGTTCTTCGCCGCACCCTCTGCGGGGCGCGGTCGCCAACGTGTGCTGCTTACGGCAAAGGGTGCTGCAACAGCCAGGCATCGAGCGTGTCCGCCGTCGCGCGCGGCAGGTGCAGGCCCAGCTTGGAGCGCCGCCACAGGATGTCGGCCGCGCTGACGGCCCATTCGTGGCGCCGCAGATAATCGACTTCCGCCGCGTACAGGCCGGCGGCGATTTCCTCGCCCATGGCCGCCACATCCCTGCGCCCGGCGAGCAGCACGTGGATGCGCGTGCCGTAGGCGCGTGCATAGCGCGCCACCAGCGCCGCCGGCAGCCACGCGTACTCGCGCTGCAAGCCTTGCACGAACTGGCCGAACTCGCGCACGGACCGGTTCTGCGGCGTGATGCCGAACACGTCGCCGCCGGGCAGGCAGGCGCTGGCTGTCCAGGCCGGCAGCGTATTGCCCAGCAAGGGCGCCAGCATGTCCATGGCTTCCTCGGCCAACTTGCGGAAGGTGGTGATCTTGCCGCCGAAAACACTGAGCAGCGGCGCACCTTCCTGGTCCAGCTCGAAGCGGTAATCGCGCGTGACGGCCTTGGCGTCGGCCGCCGCGTCTTCCACCAGCGGGCGCACGCCCGCATACGTCCAGACCACGTCGGCCGGCGAGATTGACTTGCTGAAATAGTAACTGGAAAGCTCGCACAAGTAACGAATTTCCTCGTCATCGATTTCCACCTTGCCCGTGTCGCCGTGATAGTCGAGGTCAGTAGTGCCGATCAGGGTGAAATCGTGCTCATACGGAATGGCAAACACGATGCGCCCGTCCGGATGCTGGAAGATGTAGGCATGATCATGCTCGAACAGGCGCTTGACGACGATATGGCTACCCTTGATCAGGCGCAAATGCCGGCCCTGCCCACCGGGCGCGGCCTGTTGCAGGAACTCGGCCGTCCACGGCCCGGCCGCGTTGACGATGCTGCGCGCGCGCACCGTGCTCTGCCGCCCGCTGGCGTGCTGCAAGGTGGCCAGCCAGGCAGCGTCCCCGCCCGCACCGTCGCGTGACAGGGCCATGCAGCGCGTCTGCGTCAGCACCTGCGCGCCCTTGTCCGCCGCGTCGATGGCGTTCAGGACCACCAGGCGCGCATCGTCGACCCAGCCGTCGGAATACACAAAGCCCCGCTTGAACTCGGGTTTTAACGGTGTGCCGGTCGCGTGGCGGGTCAGGTCGATGCCGCTGGAGGCCGGCAGGATTTCCCGCTTCGCCAGCATGTCGTAAAGGAACAGGCCGGCGCGTATCAGCCAGGCCGGGCGCTGGCCCTTGGCGTGCGGCATGACGAAGCGCAGCGGCCACATGATGTGCGGCGCCGAGCGCAGCAGCACTTCGCGCTCGATCAGCGCCTTGCGCACGAGGCCGAATTCATAGTATTCGAGGTAGCGCAGGCCGCCGTGTATCAGTTTGGTGGACGCGGACGAGGTGTGCGCGGCCAGGTCGTCCTTTTCGCACAGCAGCACCGACAAGCCCCGTCCGGCCGCGTCGCGCGCGATGCCGGCGCCATTGATGCCGCCGCCCACCACCAGCACGTCGTATGCCATCGCTGTCTCCACACCTTGCTGTGCTGCGGCCATCGGGACTCCGTGTCTGTCGGGGAAAGGGCGGCGAGGAAAGACTAGGCATCGCCGGCGACTGTCGTTAAGATCACCATCTAGTAATACGCATGCAATATGAATAAGATACGCCAGAATGCGAACTCATAGCAACATATTTTCATCACTATTTGTTCGTTTCTGTTCGTTTTTGATTTTTAAAGAGACAAGCCCATGATTTTGAATCCCCGCCAGCGCCGCCTGCTCGAAGTGGTGCGCCAGAAGGTCACCATGTCCGTCGAAGAGCTGGCCCAGCAGTTGGGCGTGACGCCGCAAACCGTGCGCCGCGACGTCAAGCAGATGGAAGAAGCGCGCCTGCTGGCCCGCTACCACGGCGGGGTCGGCTTGCCCTCGTCCGTGGAAAACATCGATTACAGCCAGCGGCAAGTGTTCAACAGCGAGGCCAAGCGGCGCATCGCCGCCGCCGTCGCCGCGCAAGTGCCGCACGGCTGCTCACTCCTGATCAATATCGGCACGACGACCGAGGAAGTGGCGCGCGCGCTGGGGCGGCACACGGGCTTGCACGTGGTGACGAACAACCTGAACGTGGCCGCCATCCTGGCCGACAACGCCGCCTGCGAAGTCATCGTGGCCGGCGGCGTGGTGCGCGGGCGCGACCGCGGCATCGTCGGCGAAGCCACCATCGACTTCATCCGCCAGTTCAAGGTCGACATCGGCATCATCGGCATTTCCAGCATCGACGAGGATGGCAGCCTGCGCGACTTCGACGCGCGCGAAGTGAAGGTGGCGCAAGCCATCATCGAGCAGTCGCGCGAAGTGTGGCTGGTGGCCGACCAGCACAAATTCGGCCGCAAGGCGCTGGTGCGGCTGGCCGACCTGGCGCAAGTCGATATCCTGTTTACGGATGCGCCGCCGCCCCCCCGCTTTGCCGAAGTACTGCGCGAAGCGGGCGTGAAGGTGGTGCTGGCCTGAGCGGGCCGCATTTCTGCATCAAAACCTCGCACTGTCGCGTGGGCAATACGTCGTATGTGGGCAAGCACACGGAATGATATGAAATATTTATCAATTCGGCAAAAATCCTGTTACCATTGATGCAACATGAGTTATTTTTTTAATCTTCCTCTCTGGCAATACGATTATTCGCTTGATATTGTTTTTTATCTATCCAGAGCAAGAAAAAAGGAAAAACTCTTTGCCGGTAAGTGATTTCCTGTGAAAACAGTGTTAGAAATACCTCAAGCACGATGATTGTTCCCAAACAAACCACTCGACAGCAAGCGTGAAGGCCTTAACCATGCCGGCAACGCCGCCCAGTGAAGGAAAAGAAATGAGCCATAATTTTGAAACGGCCGCCATGCCGCAAGCCGCCCACCCCAACAGCGTCCCCGTCAGCGAGCTGGAAGCCCATCTCGGTTACTGGCTGCGTTTCGTCTCCAACCACGTTTCCCACAGCTTCCAGAAAAAAGCCGAGGCCAATGGCGTGACGGTCTCCGAATGGGTGGTGCTGCGCGAAATGTTCCGCCTGGGCTGCACCTCGCCCACGGTGCTGGCGCAAGTGTCCGGCATGAGCAAGGGCGCCGTATCGAAACTGATCGACCGCCTGGAAAGCAAGGGCATGGTCAGCAAATCGATCCTGCTGGCCGACCGCCGCCAGCATTCGATCGAACTGACCACGGAAGGCGAGGCGCTGGTGCCCGTGCTGGCCGGGATGGCCGACCAGAACGACGAGGAATTCTTCGGCAAGCTGCCGCGCCAGCTGCGCGACGACCTGCTCGAAGCGATGAAGGAAGTGGCGCGCACGCACCAGCTCAAGAACGCCCCGCTGAACTAGCAGCAGTCATGTATCAGCAAGGGTGACGCGGTGGCGCGGGCGCTTCGGCTATGATGCTGGCCTGACCGTTTACCAGGAACCCGCATGGCCCTGCACATCGAAACTCCCTTGCTCAACTCGCGCGCCCTGAGCCTGCACAGCGAACGCGCCATCTGGCTCAAGCTCGAAGCCTTGCAGCCGCCCGGCTCCTTCAAGATCCGCGGCATCGGCCTGGCCTGCGAAGAATACGCGCGGCGCGGCGCCAGCCGTTTCATCTCCTCTTCCGGCGGCAATGCCGGCATCGCCGTCGCCTATGCGGGACGCCAGCTGGGCATCCCCGTCATCGTCGTCGTGCCGGAAACGACCAGCGAACGGGCCAAGGCCCTGATCGCGCAGGAAGGCGCCGAAGTCATCGTGCACGGCGCCGCGTGGCAGGAAGCAAACGCGCTGGCGCAGTCCATGCTCACGCCGCAAGACGCCTTTTTGCATCCGTTCGACGACCCGCTGCTGTGGCAGGGCCACGCCGGCATGATCGATGAAGTGGCTCGCGCGGGCCTGAAGCCGGACGCCGTGGTGCTGTCGGTGGGCGGCGGCGGCTTGCTGGCCGGCGTGGCCGAAGGCTTGCAGCGCAATGGCTGGGATGACGTGGCCCTGGTGGCCGTGGAAACGCAAGGCGCGGCCTCGCTGGCGGCGGCCGTGGCCGCGCGCGAACACGTGGCCCTGCCGGCCGTGAGCAGCATCGCCACGTCGCTGGCCGCGCGCCAGGTCTGCGCGCAGGCGTTTGCCATCAGCCAGACGCGCCTGCTGCACAGCGTGGTGGTGTCGGACCGGGCCGCCGTCGACGCCTGCCAGCGCTTCATCACCGACCAGCGCCTGGTGGTGGAGCCGGCCTGCGGCGCCGCACTGGCGGCCGTCTACGGCAAGGCGCCGGAACTGGCGCCCTACCGCAAGGTGCTCGTCATCGTCTGCGGCGGCGTGACGGCCACCACGCAGCAGCTCGACCACTGGAGCGCCACCCTGTAAGTAAAACCTACGGCGCCGCCTCGAGCAGCGCCACGCCGTCGCGGCCCTGCCCCTTGGCGGCATACAGGGCCTGGTCGGCCAGGTCCAGCAACTGCGCCGGCGTCAGCGCGCCTTCGCGGAAGATGGCGATGCCGATGCTGGTCGTCACCGGCAGCGGGCCGCTGGCCAGCGCGAAGGGCTGGCGGATGGCGTCGATGATCTTGGCGCCGACCTGGCGCACTTCGGCCGCGCCGTTCACGCCTTCGAGAATGATCACGAATTCATCGCCGGCCAGGCGCGCCACCAGATCGCTGGCGCGCACGCTGCGCACCAGGCGCGCGGCGAATTCCTTCAGCACCTCGTCACCCGCCTTGTGTCCCAGGCTGTCGTTGATGGCCTTGAAACGGTCGATATCGAGATAGGCCAGCGCCATCGGCGCGCGCGCGGCCCGCGTGCGCTGCATGCTTTGCGCCAGCTGCTCGTCGAAGCGGCGCCGGTTGGCGATGCCCGTCAGGGTATCGGTGGCGGCGGCAGACTGCAGCGCAGTGTGCACCGCCTTGGTCTTGGTGATTTCGTGGATCAGGCCATACACGCCTTCCACCGCGCCGCTCTCGCCCACGTCCGGCACGTAACTGGTCTGGAAGGCGCGCGGGCCGGCCTCCCCTTCGCCGCCGATGGTAAATTCATATTCGACCTCCTCGCCCGCGAAAGCGCGCCGCAGGTAGGCTTCGCGCAATTGATACGCCTCTTCGCCGAGCACGTCGCGGATCGACTGCATCAGGCTTTCCCGCTGCGACCTGCCGAACCATTTTTCAAACGTGGCGTTGATGAACTGGTAGCGGTGCTCGCGGTCGATATACACGATCACCACGGGCACGTGGTCCGTCAGCAGTTTCAGGCGCCGCTCGCTGCCGCGCGTCTGCGCCTCGGCGATTTCGCGCTCGGCCACCAGCGAGTAAAAGTCGCGGCTCAAGTCGCCGATCTCGTCGCGCCGCTCGATTTGCAGCACATCGATGCCCAGGCGATGACGGCGGATCTCATGCACCTGGTGGCGCAAGCGCGCCAAAGGCTGCAACAGGCGCAGCACCACGCGCCAGCCGGCCAGGCCCGCCAGCGCTGCCAGCAGCACGGCGGCCAGCAGGATCTTGCTGCGGATGGCGTGCAGCGGCGCGAACGCGTCGCTCATGGGATAGACGGAGGCCAGTATCCAGTCCGTCGAGGCGATGCGGTGGTAGGCAAACAGGGCATCGACGCCTTGCGAGGTGGTGCCCGTCAGCCAGCCCTCGAAACCCTGCATGGCGCGCCGCGTCGGTACGCTGATGGGGCCATGCGCTTCGATATGCTGCATGATGCGCGACTTGTCGGGATGCTCGACGATCACGCCTGCGCTGGTCATGATGTACAGGTAGCCGCCCGGACCCGGCTTGAGCGCGCCCAGGCGCCCCAGGAAATCGGGCTGGCGCAGGTTCACGCTGGCCGCCAGCACATAGCGCACGCCGCCCTGCGCGTCGAACACGGGCTGGGTCACCACGACGATGGGCATGCCGGAAATGCTGCCGTTGAGCGGCGCGGAAATCACCGAGCGCCGCGTCGCCAGCGTCTGTTCGAAGTAAGGACGGCCCTTGACGTTCAACCCCGCCTGCGGCTTGAAGGGACTCACGCTGGCCAGGACAACGCCGTCGATGCCGACCACGCCGGCCGAATAGAACTCCTTGCTCAGCACCGTTTGCGCGGCCAGGAAGCGCTGCAGGCTGGCGCCGTCGTGCGCGCCGCCGGCCGCCAGGCTGTCCGCCATCGCGCGCAGCACATTGCGCTTCGCGTCGAGTTCTTCATCGATGAAGACGGCGGCGCTGGACAGCGATACGTACTGCTGGCGCCCCGTCACGTCGCGCATGCCGCGCTCGGCCACGGCCAGGGTGGCCAGCGCCAGCGAGGCGACCGCGCCCAGCACGAGCAGGAAGACGACCACGCTCATGCGCGCCTTCAGGCTGGCGGGCAAGTGCCGGCACAGCCATTTGCGCCAGGTCGTCACGGCAGCTGCTGCAAATGCCGGCACAGACGCTCGACCGACTCTTCCAGCGCCAGGGCGCCCGTATCGAGGGTCAGCGCGGCCGCCAGCGGCGCTTCGTAGGGAGCGGACACGCCCGTGAATTCGGCGATCTGCCCCGCGCGCGCCTTCGCGTACAGGCCCTTGACGTCGCGCGCCTCGCACACGGCCAGCGGGGTGCTGACGTGGACTTCGATGAAATGCGCCGTGCCGACGATGGCGGCGGCCATGGCCCGGTCGGCGCGGCTGGGGGAAATGAAGGCAGCGATGACGGTCAGGCCCGCGCCGTTCATCAGGCGCGCCACTTCGGCCACGCGGCGGATGTTTTCATGCCGGTCTTCGGGCGTAAAACCCAGGTCGCGGTTCAAGCCATGGCGCAGCTGGTCGCCGTCGAGCATAGCCACGGCGCGGCCCTGCGCCTTCAGCGCCTGCGCCAGCGACAGGGCGATGCTGGTCTTGCCGGCGCCGCTCAAGCCCGTCAGCCAGACCGTCGGGTGTTGTACTGCTGTCATCACACTGCCTCTCTGTTATAGAGCTGGCAATATAACAAAGCCGTGCCGGAAAGGACAGATTTTCAGGCCGCGCTGCGCGCCTCAAGCAGCAACTGTCGTATCTCCGGTACGCAGGAGCCGCAATTGCCGCCCGCCTTGACGCAGGCCGTCACCTGCGCCGTCGTCGTCAGCTTCTGTTCCACGATGGCCGCGCAAATGGTATTGCGCCCCACGCCAAAGCACGAACACACGGTGGGGCCGGCGTCCATGCCCTTGCCGATGGGCTGGCCCAGCAGCACGCCGGCGCGATCAAGCGCATCCATTTGCGCGTGCGCAAACAGGCCAGCCAGCCAGCTGCGCGACGGCAGGTCGGGACGGGGCGACACGTACACGCATTGCGCGATGCGCCCCTCGTCCAGGTGCACGGCGCGGTATACGCCCGCGCTGGCATCCGCATAATCGAGCCAGTCGGCATTCTCGTCCGTCACGCCCAGCAGCGCGCGCGCCCAGGCGCCGAGATCCTCGATGCGCTGGCGGCCGGCCAGTTCGTAGCGCAGGAATTGCTCGCCCTGGATGCGCGTCCAGTGCGCCACGCCGTCCAGGTTCAAGGGCGTGCGGCTCAGGACAAACGCATGCCAGTGCACGCGGAATTGCTCGATGCGCACGGGCGTGTGCTTGAATTCCGGTTCGCCCGAGACGGGGTCGACGACCGGGTTGACGACGGCGCCCACGCGCGCGTCGGACGCATTCGCGTCGCTCCAGTGGATGGGCACGAAGACCTGGCCGCGCGCGATGCCGCCGCCATGCACGACGCGCGCCACCATCGCGCCCCAGGCGCTGGAAATGCGCGCCAGCTCGCCTTCGCGCACGCTGTACAGCAGCGCATCCTGCGGGTGGAGGTCGATGAAGGCCTCGGCGACGTGCCCCGACAGTTTCGCCGCCTTGCCCGTGCGCGTCATCGTATGCCACTGGTCGCGCACCCGGCCCGTGTTCAGGATCAGCGGATAGTCTTCGTCGGGCATGTTGCGCGGCGCGCGCGGCGCCGTGGGCACGAAACGCGCGCGCCCGTCCGCATGCGCGAAGCGGCCGTCGCCGAACAGGCGCGCCTGGCCCTGCGGCCACTGCTGCGGCGCCAGCGCGTCGTATTGCGCGGCGCTCAGCGCCGTCAGGTGCGACAGATTGAACAGGCGCGCCAATTCCCCCTCGTTGCGGAAGGCGGACAGGCGCGCGTGTTCGTCGAAAATGGCCTGCGGCGACGCGAAATCGAAGCCGGCATGGCCCATGCGCCGCGCCACGTCGCACAGCACGTCCCAGTCGGCGCGCGCTTCGCCGGGCGCCGGCAGAAACGCCCGCTGGCGTGAGATGCGGCGCTCGGAATTGGTCACCGTGCCATCCTTTTCACCCCAGCCCAGGGCTGGCAGCAGCACGTCGGCATGGACGTTCGTGTCCGAGCCTGCGCTGATGTCCGACACCACCACCAGTTCGCACTTGGCCAGCGCGCGGCGCACCTGGTCCGCGTCCGGCATGCTGACCAGCGGATTGGTGGCGATGATCCACACGGCCTTGACCTTCCCGGATTCGATCGCGTGGAACAGTTCCACGGCCTTCAGGCCAGGCTTGCTCGCCATGCGCGGCGAGCCCCAGAAGGTTTGCACGGCCTCGCGGTGCAGCGGCTTGTCCAGCTCCAGGTGCGCCGCCAGCATGTTGGCCAGGCCGCCCACTTCGCGCCCGCCCATGGCGTTCGGCTGGCCCGTGAGGGAAAACGGCCCCATGCCGGGCTGGCCGATGCGTCCCGTCGCCAGATGGCAGTTGATGATGCTGTTGACCTTGTCCGTGCCGCTCGATGACTGGTTCACGCCCTGGGAAAACGCGGTGACGACCTTGCGCGTGGCGGCAAACGCCTGGTAAAACGCCAGCAAGGCGTGCGGGTCGACTTTGCAGATGGCCGCCACCTGCAAGGGGTCGCCGCAATCCACGTGGGCGGCCGCCAGCGCGTCGTCGAGGCCCGCACTGTGCTGCGTGACGAAAGCGTCATCGATCGCGCCTTCCCGCGCCAGATAGCACAGCAAGCCGTTGAACAGCCACACGTCGGTGCCCGGTTTGACGGGCAGGTGCAAATCGGCCAGCTCGCAGGTGGCCGTGCGGCGCGGGTCGATCACCACCAGTTTCATGTGCGGCCGGGTTTCGCGGATGCGGGCGATGCGCTGGAACAGGATCGGGTGGCACCAGGCCGTGTTCGAGCCGACCAGCACGATCATGTCGGCCAGTTCCAGGTCTGCGTAGCAGCCGGGCACGATGTCTTCGCCGAACGCGCGCTTGTGGCCCGCCACGGCCGACGACATGCACAGGCGCGAATTGGTGTCGATATTCGCGCTGCCCACGTAGCCCTTCATGAATTTATTGGCAATGTAATAATCTTCCGTCAGCAGCTGGCCCGACACATACAGGGCCACGGCGTCGGGGCCGTGCTCGGCTATGATGGCGCGCAAGCCGCCGGCCACTTTTTCCAGCGCGGCGTCCCACGAGGACGGCTGCAGCACGCCGCCGACGCGCACCTGCGGCCGCAGCAGGCGGTCGTCGAGGCCCAGGGTGTCGCCCAGCGCCGAGCCTTTCACGCACAGCTTGCCCAGGTTGGCCGGATGCGCGGCATCGCCGGCGATGCGGATGGCGCCGTCGGGCAGGCGCGCCGCTTCCACGCCGCAGCCGACGCCGCAGTATGGGCAGGTGGTTTTCACGGGCGTGCAAGTCGTCATGGGGGTATCCTGTCGGTCGCTGTCAGGCGGCCTGGCCGCACAGGGCCTGGCCAAACAATAAATGGGCACGCAGCGCGCTGATGTCGCGGCGCTGCTGGATCAGGTCGAAATACCAGGGGCCGTCCTGCACCTCGCCATACAGCACGGCGCCCACCAGGCGGCTGCCCTGCACCACCAGGCGCTTGTAGACGCCGCGGCGCGGGTCGCGCAGCACCAGGTCTTCGCTGCCCTCGCCGCCGAGGATGTCGCCGGCCGAATACAGGTCGATGCCCGTCACTTTCAGCTTGGTGGCGCTGGCCTGCTGCACGTAGCGCCGGTGGCCCGCGCCCGCCAGGTGGGCGCCGCACACGCGCGCCTGCTCCCAGATGGGCGCCACCAGGCCGAAGGTGGCGCGCCGGTGCTGCACGCATTCGCCCACGGCGTACACGCGCGGGTCATAGCTTTGCAGGCAGTCGTCGACGACGATGGCGCGCTCGCAGTGCAGGCCGGCCGCCTGCGCCAGGGCGATGTTGGGCCGCACGCCGGCCGTCATCACCACCAGGTCGGCGGGGATGACGCTGCCATCCGCAAAGCGCACGCCCTGCACCCGGTCCGTGCCCGTGATTTCCGCCGTGTGCGCCTGCATCAGGAAACGCAGGCCGCGCGCTTCCAGCGCCGTTTTCAGCAGCAGCGAGGCGGGGGCGTCCAGCTGCTGGTTCATCAGGCTGCCGCTCATGTGCACCACCGTCACATCCATGCCCTGGCGCTGCAGGCCGTTGGCCGCTTCCAGCCCCAGCAAGCCGCCGCCGATGACCACCGCGTGGCGGTGCCGGCGCGCCGCCTGCAGCATGGTGTCGACGTCGCTGATATCGCGAAAACCGATCACGCCGGGCAGCTGGTGGCCCGGCACGGGCACGATGAAGGGCGTGGAACCGGTGGCCAGCAGCAGGCGGTCATAGGCAACCGTGATGCCGGACAGCGACTGCACGGTGCGCGCCTGGCGGTCGATGCGCATGACGGGGTCGCCCGCGTGCAGGGTGATACCGTTGTGCGCATACCAGTCGCGCGTATGCAGCATGATGTCGTCCACCGTTTTTTCGCCGGCCAGCACGGGCGACAGCAGGATGCGGTTGTAATTGCCGTGCGGCTCGGCGCCGAACACGGTGATGTCGTACAGGTCCGGCGCGAGTTTCAAGAGTTCCTCGACCGTGCGCATGCCGGCCATGCCGTTGCCGACGACGACCAGCGAGGGACGCGCAGTGGCCCTGACTGGCGGATTCACAGGGCCACCCACACCATGTCCGCAAACACACGCGCCGGCCAGGCGGCGACCGAGTGTTCCGGCGCTTCGATGCACTCGCCGCTGGCCAGGTCGAAATGCTGCTTGTAGATGGGCGAGGCGACGACGACGCGCTCGCCGATACTGCCCACGAGGCCCCGCGACAGCACGGAAGCGCCCGCGTTCGGGTCGATATTGTCGATGGCGTACACGCGCGGCGCGGCATCGCCAACGCGGAACACGGCCACGTGGCGCCCACCGAGCAGCGCGCACACACCCGTGTCGGGCACGATGTCGGTCAAGGGGCAGATGGCCACCCAGTTGTCGGCGGTAGCGCCGGAAAGTTCATTCATCGCATTCATGGCTCAAGCCTCCACGGCAAGGATGGGGATCACGGTGCCGCGGCGTTCGTCAAGCGTGGCGGGCCGGATCTGGCCCCGCTCTTCGACAAACACCACGTTTTCATCGTTCTTTTCGCTGTTGACGAAATGGCGGAAGCGCTGGCGCACGGCGGGGTCCGTGACGGCCGCTTTCCATTCGCACGCATAGGTGTCGACCACGTGCTGCATGTCCGCCTCCAGTTCGTGGGCGATGCCCAGGCGGTCGGCCACGACGACGGACTTCAGGTAATCGAGGCCCCCTTCCAGGTTGTCGCGCCACACGCTGGTGCGCTGCAGGCGGTCGGCCGTGCGCACGTAAAACATCAGGAAGCGGTCGACGTAGCGCACCAGGGTGGCTTCATCGAGATCGGACGCCAGCAGTTCCGCATGGCGCGGTTTCATGCCGCCATTGCCGCACACGTACAGATTCCAGCCCTTTTCCGTGGCGATCAGGCCGATATCCTTGCCTTGCGCCTCGGCGCATTCGCGCGTGCAGCCGGAAACGCCGAACTTGATCTTGTGCGGCGTGCGCAAGCCCTTGTAGCGGTTTTCCAGCTGGATGGCAAAGCCCACGCTGTCGGCCACGCCGTAGCGGCACCAGGTGGAGCCGACGCACGATTTGACCGTGCGCAAGGATTTGCCGTAGGCGTGACCCGACTCGAAGCCGGCCGCGATCAGCTCTTCCCAGATGGCAGGCAACTGGTCGACGCGCGCGCCGAACAGGTCGACCCGCTGGCCGCCCGTGATTTTCGTGTAGAGACCGTATTTTTTCGCCACCATGCCCACGGCGATCAAGCCGTCGGCCGTCACTTCGCCGCCCGGCATGCGGGGTACGACGGAATACGTGCCATCCTTCTGGATATTGCCAAGGAAATAATCGTTACTATCCTGCAAGCTGGCGTGCACAGGAGAGAGCACGAAATCGTTCCAGCAAGAGGCGAGGATATTCGCCGCCACGGGCTTGCACACGTCGCACCCCAAACCCTGGCCATGCGCGCCCAGGAGCGCGCCGAAGCTGCGGATCTTGCCCACGCGCACCAAGTGGTGCAGCTCCTGGCGCGAGTACGCAAAGTGTTCGCACACGTGGTTGTTGACTGCCAGGCCCTGCTTTTGCATTTCCGCCTTCATGATCTGCGTCACGAGCGGCACGCAGCCGCCGCAAGCCGTCCCCGCTTTCGTGCAGCTTTTCAAAGCGCCGATGCTGGTGGCGCCCCCGGCGACGGCCGCGCACAGCGCGCCCTTTGACACGTCGTTGCACGAGCAGATTTGCGCCGATTCGGGCAAGGCGTCCACGCCCAGGCCCACCTTTTGCTGGCCGTCCGCCTGCGGCAGGATCAGGAATTCGGGCGATGCCGGCAGCTCTATCTTGTTGAGCATCATCTGCAGCAAGGTGCCGTATTCGCTGGCGTCGCCCACCATCACGCCGCCCAGCAGGTACTTGCCGCAATCGGAAACGACGATCTTCTTGTAGATCTGCTTGCGCTCGTCCATGAACTGGTAGGAGCGGCTGCCCGGCGCATTGCCGTGCGGGTCGCCCAGGCTGGCGACGTCCACGCCCATCAATTTGAGCTTGGTGCTCATGTCGGCGCCCTTGAACGATGCTTCGCCCGCTTCTCCTTCTTCCTCCTGCAGCACGTGGCGCGCCGCGATGCGCGCCATTTCATAGCCGGGCGCCACCAGGCCGAACACCAGCCCGCCCCACAGCGCACATTCGCCGATGGCGTAGATATCGGGGTCGGAGGTGACGCAGCTGTCGTCGATGGCGATGCCGCCCCGTGGCCCCACCTCCAGGCCGCAGGCGCGCGCCAGCTCGTCACGGGGGCGGATGCCGGCCGAGAAGACGATCATGTCCGCTTCCAGGTGGCTGCCGTCGGCGAACTGCATGCGGTGCGTGGCCGCTTCGCCGTCGACGATGGCCAGGGTATTCTTTTGCGTGTGCACGGTCACGCCCAGCTCCTCGATCTTGCGGCGCAGGACGCGCGCGCCGCCTTCATCGACCTGCACGGCCATCAGGCGCGGCGCGAATTCCACCACGTGGGTGTCCAGCTTCAGATCGCGCAAGGCCTTCGCGCATTCGAGGCCCAACAGCCCGCCGCCGATCACCACGCCCGTGCGGGACTTGCCGCCCCAGGCCAGCATGGCTTCCAGGTCTTCGATGGTGCGGTAGACGAAGCAGCCGTCGCGCTCCTTGCCCGGCAGCGGCGGCACGAACGGCGTCGAGCCGGTGGCGAACACGAGTTTGTCGTAGATCAAGACTTCGCCCGTGCTGGCCGTGACGGTTTTCGCCGCGCGGTCGATGGACACGGCACGCGCATTGAGCTTCAGCACGACGTTGCCCTTGTCGAAGAAGCCGGGCGCCACCAAGGAGAGGTCGTCGGCCGATTTGCCGCTGAAAAATTCCGACAGGTGCACCCTGTCGTAGGCGGGGCGCGGCTCTTCGCACAGTACGGTGACGTGCAGGTGCGGCGCGTTTTCCAGGGCCAGGCGTTCGAGGAATTTATGCCCGACCATGCCATGGCCAAGGACGACGATGTTCAAGGGGTGATTCATTGCTGTCTCCTCAGGCCGCGGCCATGTTCGGTTCGGCCGCTTCGCGGGTAAAGCGCACGGCGATGGCGCACAGGGCCGAGATCACCACCAGCGCGCTGAGGATGATCAAGGTCTGGCGGATATCGCCCGTGCCCTTCATCAGGAAACCGGCCGCCACGGCGCCCACGTTGCCGCCCGCGCCGATGATGCCGGCCACGCCGCCCAGCGCGCGGCTGTCGATAAAGGGCACCAGCGCATAGGTCGCGCCGCACGCCATGTGGGTGAACAGGCCGAACACCAGCATGGCGATGACGGCGTACGTGACGCTGTCGACCTTGGCAAACCACAGCAAGCCCACGCCTTCGCCGATCATCAGCATGAACAGCAGGGTCACGCGGCTGTTCAAATTGCCGCGCAGGGCCAATTTATCCGACATCCAGCCCCCCAAAGCCCGGGCAAACAGGGCCAGCAAGCCGAAGCTGCCGGCGGCCAGGCCGGCCGATTTCAAGGACAGGCCGAAATGGTCGACGTAGTACACGGCGGCGATGTTGTGGATGAAGATTTCGATGCCGAAGCAGGCGCCGTAGGTGACGAACAGCAGCCACACGCGATAATTGCTGCTGGCGGCCTTGAAGCTGGCCCAGCCACCGGCCGGAGCATGTCCGGCCTTTCCACCCTCGATAGCCACGCCAGCCTTGCGCAAGTCCGCGTAATTGCCTTCCGGGCAATCCTGCGTAAAGCGCCAGTAGAGGGCGGCCATCACCAGCATCAGCACGCCTGGCACCAGCAGCGCGATGCGCCAGCCCATCGATTCGGACACGCCCAGCATCAGCACGGCGCCCAGCAACAGCGGCATCAGCGCCTGCGCCGCGCCGCCGCCCGCATTGCCCCAGCCGGCGGCAGCCGCATTCGCCGTGCCGACCACGCGGGGCGCAAACATCACGGAGGTGTGATATTGCGTAATGACAAAGCTGGCGCCGACGGCGCCGATGCCCAGGCGGAAGAACAGGAAGCTTTCATAGCTTTGCGACGCGGCCACGCCCAGCACGGGTATGGCGCCCAGCAGCAGCAAGCCCGTGTAGGTCTTGCGCGGGCCGTAGCGGTCGCACAAGGGCCCCACGATCAGGCGCACGAGGATGGTGATGGCGACGGCCGCGATATTGATATTTGCCACTTGCGCCAAGGAAAGGCCGAACTCGCCCTTGATGACAGGCATCAGGGGTGCGCAGGCGAACCAGGCGAAGAAACACACGAAAAATGCCATCCACGTCAGGTGGAATGCGCGCATGGGCGGCGTGGCGAGGGAGAAGAGCGCGATGCGCGTTGCTTTTTGGCTGGCCATGATGGTTCCCGAAGTATCCCGTTGATAAAACAAAACGGCGCCCGCCCCGCCGATCAAAAAAATCAGCCTGGGCGGACGCCGTTGTCCATGTGGTCCGTCGTTGGACCGTTGTGCGTTTATTCAGGGGATCGCCGTTGATCCGTATCTCTTGTGTAGCAAGCGCCGTGCCAGCTTTTGCAGGGGTACGCGGCACCATTTGCACTGGCTTTGCGCCAGATCATGGCCAATCACGGTGCAAGCACGCCACTTGCTGGTGCATGCGGGAACCGGCACGTGGCAACTCTTGTCTAACTTACCATCTGAAGCAGTTGCGGGAGGCCACGATGTTCAAGACACTGCGCCGCTGGCGGCCGCCCTGGCCGCCCTGGCTCGCTTGCATGTGCGCCGGCGTGTTGCTCATAACGTGGAGCAACAGTGCCGCCGCGCAAGAGCCGAAGGAACACAGCGAACTCGACGCCACTGTCGTCGCACCCTTCCGCGCCGCGCTCGGTGCACGGACAACGCAGGCGCGCACCTTTCTGGTCCGCCTCGCCTATCCCGACGCGGGGCGCGCGCATGCGGTGCGCTGGACCTTGACACTGTCCGGCCCGGGGCCGCAAGGCGCCGTGCTGCGGCACTGGTCGGGCACGGAACAGGTGGGGGCCGGTGGCAAGAGCGTCACCCTGCCCTGGGATGGCCGCGCCGACGCCGATGCGCGCGCACGGCGCGTGCCGGTCCCGGACGGTTTATATGAACTGCGCCTGCTGGCCGTGGCCGATGCCGGCACGCCGCAGGAAGCGCAGGTGGAACAGCAATGGCACATCCAGGTGCAGCGGGGGGCCGGCGCGCCGCCCAGGGTACCCGCCTTCCAGGCGGGCTTGCAGCAACTGCCCAGCCTGGATGGTCAGCTTGCGTACCGCATCGTCTACGCCAACCTGCACAGCCAGACGCGCCACAGCGACGGCGGCGCGGCGCTCGATGCCTGTCATGGCGCGCAGGAACCGCAAACGGCGCCCTTCGGTCCCATCGATGCCTACAAATATGCGCAGCAACATGGACTCGACGCCCTGCTGACATCCGAGCACAACCATATGTATGACGGTTCCGATGGCACCAACGCCGCTGCCATCCCTGCCGAAGCGACAGCCCTGTACCAGACGGGGCTGGCCGAAGCGGCCGCGTATACGGCCGCCCATCCCGGCTTCCTGGCCCTGTACGGCATGGAATGGGGCGTCATCAACAAGGGCGGCCACTTGAACATCTTCAATAGCGACCAGCTGCTGGGCTGGGAAAGGAATGCCCTGGGCGAGCTGCTGGCCGACGTGGAAACGCCGAAAAGCGATTACGCTGGCCTGTACGCGCTGATGCGCGAACGGGGCTGGATCGGGCAGTTCAACCACCCTGCCTATGCGGGCCAGTTTCTCGTCGATGGCCAGCCGCTGGGCTACACGCCGGATGGCGACGCGGCCATGGTATTGTGCGAAGTCATGAACACGTCCGCTTTTTCCACCAACGACGAGGAAACGGAGACGCGGCGCAGCAATTACGAGGCGGCCTGCAACCGGGCCCTGGCGGCCGGCTACCACGTGGCCTTCAGCAGCAACCAGGACAACCACTGCGCCAACTGGGGCGCGGCTTACGGCAACCGCACGGCCGTGCTGGTGGCCAGCCCGGCCGCCGGCACGCCCGTGTCACGCGACGGCTTCCTCGAAGCGCTGCGCGCGCGCCGCGTGTTTGCCACCATGGACAAGCACGCGCAACTGCTGTTCACGGCCAACGGCAAGCTGATGGGCGAGCGCTTCGACAACCACGGCCCCTTGCATCTGGCCATCAGCTTCAGCAACAGCGCGGGGCGGCAAGCGGCCGTCGTCGCCATCTTCCACGGCGTGCCGGGAAGCAATGGCTCCGTCACACAGGTATCGGACCAGGCCGAGCTCACCCTTACGCCGGCGCCCGGCCCCCACTTCTATTACGCGCGGCTGACGCAGGACGACGGCAATATCGTCTGGTCGGCGCCCGTGTGGGTCAATCAGTTGCCGTGACGGCGACGGTGACAGCGGGGGCGGAATGCCGGGCCATCAGTTCGGCCACCCAGTCGATGAAGACGCGCAGTTTCTTGCTGACATGACGGTTCGGCGGGTAGGCGAGATAGAGCGGCATGGCGTCGACCGTCCATGCAGGGAACAGCGGCAGCAGCTCGCCCCTGGCCACGTGCGGCCGCGCCATATAATCGGGCAGCCACAGCACGCCCAGCCCCGCCACCCCAGCCGCCAGGTAGGCATTGCCATCGTCGATCGACAGCACGTACTGGCCATGGATCTTCACGCTCTTGCCCTCGCGGTGCATCACGTACGGAAAGCCGTTGCCGCTGCGTCCCCAGCGAAAGCGCACGATGCGGTGCGCGCTGCCCTGCAATTCAAGCGGATGCAAGGGCGTGCCCACCCGTTGCAGGTAGGCAGGCGCCGCATACACGCCCAGCGGCAAGTCGGCCAGCTTGCGCGCCATCAGCGACTGGTCGGTGATGTCACCGCCACGTATCACGCAATCGACATTGTCGCCGATCACGTCGACCATGCGGTCGCTGGCGCCCATGTCGAGCACAATATCGGGATACCGCGCATGAAACCCGGGCAGCGCCGGCACCAGCAGCAAGGCGGCGAGCGGACTGGGCACGTCCACGCGCAACTGGCCCCGCGGCAAGGCAGCGGCATGCGGCAAGCTCGTTTCGATTTCTTCCAGGGTGTCGAGCACCTGCACGATGCGCTCGTAGTAGACGGCGCCATCGGCCGTTACATTGACCTTGCGCGTGGTGCGGTTCAGCAACTTCAGGCGCAGCCGTGCCTCGAGCTGCTGCACCAGCTGCGTCACCGTGGTGCGGCTCATATGCAAGGTCGCGGCCGCCCGCGTAAAACTGCCCGTCTCGACCACCCGCACGAATGCCCGCATCGTATCCAACTTGTCCATCCACACCTCCGCCACCCGATTGTTTGGATTATACAAATAGTGCAGACAAAACTGGCCGCTTTATCAGCAGACTGGCAGCAGATAAAGTGTTCTCCAGGCAGCAACTTCGCTGCATCGACAAAGGAAAGCTGATGAAACGCGACGTCGTATTCCCTCCGGGCCGCCAAGCCCTGTATGAGCAGAACCGCTATTCGCCCGCCGTGCGCGCCAACGGCCTGCTGTTCGTGTCGGGACAGGTCGGCAGCCGCGAAGACGGTTCGCCCGAACCCGGGCTCGAAGCCCAGGTCCGGCGCGCCTTCGACAACCTGAATGCCATCTTGCATGCCGCCGGCTGCTCGTTCGACGACGTGCAGGACGTGACCATCTTTATCGTCGACCCGCAGGCCAACTTCCAGCGCATCTGGGATATCGTGCAAGCCGGTTACTGGGGCGAAGCTCCCCACCCCACCGTCACGGCCGTTGGCGTAACGTGGCTGTATGGTTTCCAGTTCGAGATCAAGGTGGTGGCCAGGCTGCCTGACCTCCACACTGCCCCCGGAAGCGTGCAGGAAAAATAGCGGCAGGTTTTCCCTCGCACGATTGCCCGCCGCAAGGTGCGCTGGCGCTGATCTATGGCAACATGGCAGCGCCGTTTTGACCGCAGGCGGCGCAACCGACGAATGGCAGGAAACGGAATGAAGCCAAAAGCGCTGATCATCGCCAATATTGAAGCGTTCTTGCTGGAACCGCTGACCGCAGCGGGCTTCAAGTTCTCGCCAGGCCAGCTGACCTTCAAGCGCGCGCGGAACGAATTCGTCCAGACCATCCATTTCCAGGCCAACCGCCATAATGAAGAGCATGTCTGCGTGGCATTCTGGAGCCACTATCAGGTTTCGTCCAGATCCTACGCCTCATGGCACAAGGCGCGCTACGGTCATGAACCTGCCAATCCCATCGTTGGCGCCGTGGCGGACTGGAATATTCCGCACTGGCAATGCGCGAGCGTGGACGGCGAAGCGCATCACCAGCTCGTCGATCCGGCCCGGAGTGCGACAGTCATGCACCGCCTGCGGCACAATCTGCACACATTGGCCCTGCCCTGGCTTGAGCGTCTGTCCAATTGGGAAAATGCCGCCCTGAGCCTGGTCGAAGCGCAAGACGCGCATGCCAGGGCCTGCGATTTTTATCTGATGGCGGGCCAGCAGGAAAAAGCCCTGTGGGCACTGAACGAGGGCCTTGCCTATTGGAAGAAAAATCCCGGCGCCTCTTTTCCCGAAGAAAAAGAAGCAATCGCTTTACGGATGGAGAAAGACTTCAATGCCTAAACACGCTACGCCATGACCGAGATTACTTGTCCCTACGACGGCGACTGCGGGCGCCGCTTCGACAGCAGCGCCATGGATGCCCCGGATGCTGCGTTTTTAAACACGGCCATCGGCAAGAAAATGACGTTCATGTTCCTGCACTGCCCCGCATGTGCAAGGATGTTCCAGTTCAATCCGGTCGCCTGGACAGCGCAGGCTTGCGAAGCCGCCGCACCCAAAGCTGCCAGGGTAGCGAAGAAAAGCGGCAAGCAGCTGGACAAATTGCTGGCCAGGGAACAAGTGACCGTGCCCCGGGCCTATCTCGCGCACCTCCGTAGCGCAAAGTCACTACCCGGCGTGGCGATTTTCAAGGACGAAGAGCCCTTCACCTTGTACAGCCTGGACGCGCTGTGCCAGGACGTCGATGTGGATGGAACCAGCTACCTGGCAGTCAGGCAACTGACCGGCTTTGCGCAGGCCCTGGCGCAAGCGGCGGGAATCGGGTCGAAGCAGGCAGCACCGTTCAGCCTTGCCGAACTGGCGGCGTGCCTGGCCATCGGCGAGGAAAATACGCGCATCCTGTTCATCGACAGCCGCGACAAAGAGGCATTGTGGATCTATCACTGCGACGGCGGCGATGTCGAACCGACGCGGCTCACCTTGACCTCGCTGATCGGGCCTGGCGTATGCTGAAAGGCGCGACACGCCGCAGATTCTGCGGCCGGCGTCCATTCCAGCAAACAATATTGGAAAAGCATGCTATTTTTTAAGTAGTCGCCCATAGACACTGGTTCCTCACAGCAATCCATGGCACCATGGCTGCGCCGTTTTGCCTGCAACGCGGCCTCCATCGGACCAACCAGGAACCCTACATGTCGTCATATCGCATTCTCGCCAGCAGCATGCTGCTCGGCCTGGCCGCAGCGGGCATTGCCCATGCACAAGCCCCCGCGCCCGCCGCCGCCAACACCGATCCCCACCTGTGGCTGGAAGACGTCCTCGGCGACAAGCCGCTGGCCTGGGTCAAGCAGCACAATGCCGTCACCACCAAGGAACTGGAAGCCCAGCCCGGATTTTCCGCCCTGCAGGCGCGCCTGAAAACCATCCTCAATTCCAAGGAACGCATTCCCTACGTCAGCAAGGAAGGCGAGTATTACTACAACTTCTGGCGCGACGCCCAGCACGTGCGCGGCATCTGGCGCCGCACCACGCTGGCGCAGTACCAGCAGGCCGAACCCGCGTGGGAAACCGTGATCGACCTCGACCAGCTGGCCGCCGGCGAGAGTGAAAACTGGGTCTGGGGCGGCGCTTCCTGCCTGTATCCAAAGGGCGAACGCTGCCTCATTTCCCTGTCGCGCGGCGGCGGCGACGCCAAGGTGGTGCGCGAATACGATGTGGCCAAGCGCGCCTTCGTCGACGGCGGCTTCACCCTGCCCGAAGCGAAGGGCAGCGCCAGCTGGATCGACCAGGACACCCTGTTCGTCTCCACGGATTTCGGCCCCGGCTCGATGACCAGCTCCGGCTACCCGCGCATCATCAAGCAGTGGCAGCGCGGCACGCCGCTGGCGCAGGCGC
This sequence comes from Janthinobacterium sp. SUN176, assembly GCF_030587335.1. Classification (NCBI taxonomy): domain Bacteria; kingdom Pseudomonadati; phylum Pseudomonadota; class Betaproteobacteria; order Burkholderiales; family Oxalobacteraceae; genus Janthinobacterium; species Janthinobacterium sp. SUN176. The sequence goes on from NZ_JAPWIA010000001.1 coordinate 2,440,653, forward strand.
AAACGCTGTATGAAGCCAAAGCCGACGACCTGAGCGCGGGCGCCTACAAGGATTTCACGCCCGGCCACGAACACCAGTTCATCGAGCGGCAAATCGATTTCTACAGCGGCGAAATGTTCCTGCGCGACGGCGCCGACTTGAAGAAGGTGCCGAAACCGGACGATGCGACGGCCTTCACGGTGCGCGACCAGCTGGTCATCACCCTGCGCTCGGACTGGAAAGTCAACGGCAAGACCTATGTGCAAGGCTCATTGCTGGCGACCGACTTCAAATCCTTCATGCAGGGCAAGCAGGTGCTGGAAGTGCTGTACGCGCCCACGGCCACGTCGTCGCTGGACAATGTCACGGCGACGAAATCGGCCATCCTCGTCACCACCCTGGACAAGGTCAAGAACCGCCTGACGGAACTGCGCCACGTGAACGGCAAGTGGCAGCGCCGCGCCGTCGATGCGCCGAAGCTGGGCACCCTGGCCGTCAGCGCGCTCGATCCCGTCGACTCGGACCAGTACTTCCTGACGGTGACCGACTTCCTCAACCCCACCACCCTGTACCTGGCCACGGCGCAGAGCGACAAGCGGAGCAAGATCAAGTCGCTGCCCGCCTACTACGACGCGGCGCCGTACAAGGTGGAGCAGTTCGAATCGACGTCGAAGGATGGCACGAAGGTGCCGTATTTCGCCATCATGGGCAAGAAGACGAAGTTCGACGGCAGCAACCCCACCGTGCTGTATGGCTACGGCGGCTTCGAAGTGTCGCTGAAACCGAGCTACAGCGGCACCACGGGCGTCGCGTGGCTGGAAAAAGGCGGCGTGTATGTGCTGGCCAATATCCGCGGCGGCGGCGAATTCGGCCCCCGCTGGCACCAGGCGGCGCTGAAGGAAAACCGCCAGCGCGCGTATGACGATTTCATCTCGGTGGCGCAGGATTTGATCCAGCGCAAGGTCACCAGTCCGCGCCACCTGGGCATCATGGGCGGCAGCAATGGCGGCCTGCTGACGGGCGCCGTGCTGGTGCAGCGTCCCGACCTGTTCAACGCCGTCGTCAGCCAGGTGCCGCTGCTCGACATGCGCCGCTATAACAAGATGCTGGCGGGCGCCTCGTGGATGGGAGAGTACGGCGACCCGGACGTGCAGGAACAATGGGCGTACATCAGCAAGTACTCGCCGTACCAGAACGTCTTCAAGGACAAGAAATATCCGCGCGTGCTGTTTACCACCTCGACGCGCGACGACCGGGTCCACCCTGGCCATGCGCGCAAGATGGTGGCGAAGATGGAAGAGCAAGGCCACGACGTGCTGTACTGGGAAAACACGGAAGGCGGCCATGCGGGTGCCGCCAATAACGACCAGCAGGCGCTGATGTGGGCGCTGACCTACACCTTCCTGCTGGAGCAGCTGAAGTAAGGAAGTCGATAAACCCGGCCTGACGGCCCCCGCAAGACAAAACGCCTGCACCGGATTCCGGCGCAGGCGTTCTGCTTTTGGCGCTTACTTCGCCTGCGCGCTGGGGCGTTCGGCGATGCGGTCGCGGTAGGCCTGCAGGTGCTGCAAACCTTCCGCGCCGGGACGGTATTTCATCAGGCCGCGCGCAAACTCCAGCGCGCAGAAGGCCGTGATGTCGGCAATGGTGAAGCGCTCGCCGGCGACGTACGGCTGCTGCGCCAGCACCTGGTCCAGCCATTGCGCCGTCTCGCGCAGCTTGCCCGCCTGCGCCGTGGCGAAATCGGGAAACTGCGGGTTTTCCAGCGCCACCAGGGCCGGATGGCCGTGGCGCACCCAGTTGGCGGCGGCGCTGAACAAATGCAGTTCCACGCGGCGGTCGGCCATTTCGATGAACGCGCGCTCCTCGAAACCTTCGCCCATCAGGTTCGGCTGCGGCTGCAAGCCTTCCAGGTAAGTGCAAATGGCGCGCGTCTCGGTCAGCACGCGTCCGTCCGCCAATTCCAGCACGGGCACGCGGCCCAGCGGGTTTTTCGCCAGGAAGGCGGGGTCGCGGTGCTGGCCCGCCATCAGGTCGAGCGCCACTTCCTCGATGCCGGTGATGCCTTTTTCGGCGATGAACATGGTGACACGGCGTGGATTCGGCGTGCGGGGGCTGATATACAGTTTCATGTGCAAGTCTCGTCTCGTTAGGGTGGTTGACAATCAGGTGCGGCACCGGCCTGTGGCAAGGCGGTCAGGCGCCCATCATACCAGCGCACCGTGATGGTGCGGCGCTCCTGGCGCGTTGACTTTGCCCCCGTTTCCACTTAGATTGCTGTACGGGAACGCTGGCTTCCAGTTCCAGCGATGTCCCCCAACCGCCATCAACGCTCGCAGCCTACCCGGCCGGCGGGCGTTTTACCCATGAACGAAGGGCATACCATGCATCGCACACCGACTCCGCGTTTCCGCCGCAGCCAACTGGCCGCCGCCGTCCTGGCCCTGGCCGCCGTCACGGCCTTTACCCCGGGCCACGCCGCACCCGCCGCCAAATACGCCTCGGCCAGCCACTCCCCTGGCACCACCACGCAGCTGCCGCGCGGCGTCACGCCCCTGCACTACACCCTGTCGATCACGCCGGACGCCGCCTCCTCCACCTTCAAGGGCGCAGCCGCCATCAAGGTGGCCGTCGACACGCCGACGGCCAGCATCACTTTCAATGCCCTGAACCTGGCGTTTGCCGCCGCCGCCATCGAAGGCGCGGGCGACAGCAAGCAGGTGACGCGCAAGATCGATATCGACGCGGACAAGCAGACGGCCACCGTGCATTTCGCCGAGCCGCTGGCCAAGGGTGAGTACCTGTTGCGCATCGACTACACCGGCAAGATCGGCACGCAGGCCACGGGACTGTTCTCGCTCGACTACGACACGCCGCAAGGACGCCAGCGCGCGCTGTACACGCAGTTCGAGAATTCGGACGCGCGCAGCATGCTGCCGTCGTGGGATGAACCGGACTACAAGGCCACCTTCGCGCTGGACGTGGTCGTCCCGAGCAGCCAGATGGCCGTCGGCAACATGCCGATCGCCAGCAGCGAAGAACTGGGCAATGGCATGAAACACGTGTATTTCGCCACCACGCCGCGCATGTCGACGTATTTGCTGTTCTTCGGCCTGGGCGACTTCGAGCGGGCGACAAAGATGGCCGACGGCACGGAACTGGGCGTCATCACGAAGAAGGGCGCGCTGGCGCAAAGCCGCTTCGCGCTCGACGAGTCGGCCGCCCTGCTGCGCGAATACAACGATTATTTCGGCGTGCGCTACCCGCTGCCCAAGCTCGACAACATCGCCGCGCCGGGCCGCAGCCAGTTCTTCGGCGCCATGGAAAACTGGGGCGCCGTGTTCACCTTCGAATACGGCTTGCTGCTCGACCCGGCCATCTCGACCCAGTCGGACAAGGAAAACATCTACACCACCTTGTCGCATGAAATGGCGCACCAGTGGTTCGGCGACCTGGTCACCATGCGCTGGTGGGACGACCTGTGGCTCAACGAAGGCTTTGCCTCGTGGATGGAAAGCCGCACCACGGAGCGTTTGCACCCGGAATGGAACACGACCCTGTCCAAGGTGGGCGGGCGCGAATCGGCCATGAGCCAGGATGCGCTGCGCACCACGCATCCGGTGGTGCAGCGCATCGCCACCGTGGAACAGGCCAGCCAGGCCTTCGACGGCATCACCTACCAGAAGGGCAAGGCCGTGATCAGCATGCTCGAAGCGTACGTGGGCGCCGACACGTGGCGCACGGCCGTGCGCAGCTACATGCGCAAGCATGCGTATGGCAATACGGTATCCGACGACCTGTGGCGCGAAGTCGACGCGGCCGCGGGCAAGCCTGTCAGCGCCATCGCCCATGATTTCACCCTGCAGCCGGGCGTGCCCATGATCACCGTGGGCGACGCCGTGTGCAGGAAGGGCAATACGCGCGTGACCCTGACGCAGACGGAATTTTCCAAGGACCAGCCGGACAAGAAACCGCTGTCGTGGAAAGTGCCCGTCATCGCGTCGACGGTCGGCAACGGCAAGCTGGCCCGCGTGCTGGTCAAGAATGGCAAGGCCACCCTGAACGTGCCCGGTTGCGGCGCCCTGCTGGTGAACGCGGGCCAGAGCGGCTACTACCGCACCCTGTATGCGCCGGCCGGCACGCACGCGCTGGCGGGCAGCTTCGCGCGCCTGGCGCCGATCGACCAGCTGGGCTTGCTGGCGGACAGCCAGTCGCTGGGCATGGCGGGCTTGCAAGACCCGGCCGCTTTCCTGGAACTGGTGAAGGCCACGCCGCTGTCGGCCGACCCGCAAGTGCTGGGCCGCGTGGCCGGCGCGCTGAACGGCCTGTATGAACAGTATGCGGGCGACACGGCGCGCCAGCAGGCTTTCGGCCGCTTTGCCATGGCGCGCCTGGCGCCGATGATGGCGCAGACGGGCTGGGAAGCGCGCGCGGGAGAAGCATCGAGCGTGGCGACCCTGCGCGGCCGCCTGATTGCCATCCTCGGCGACATGGGCGAGCCCGGCGTGATCGCGGAAGCGCGCCGCCGCTACGCGGCCAGCGAACAGGATCCGTCCGCCATGCCCGCGCCGCTGCGCCGCACCATCCTGGGTGTCGTGGCCCAGCATGCGGACGCCGCCACCTGGGAACAGCTGCACGCCAGGGCGCAGCAGGAAAAGACGCCGCTGGTCAAGAACCAGCTGTACGACTTGCTGGCCTCGACCGACGACGCGGCCCTGGCGCAGCGCGCGCTGGCGCTGGCGCTGACGGATGAACCTGGCGTGACCAACAGCCCGGCCATGATTTCGCGCGTGTCGCGCAGGCATCCGGAACTGGCGTTCGACTTCGCGCTGGCCCACCTGGAGCAAGTCAATGCGCGCATCGACGCCAGTTCGCGCAGCCGCTACTTCCCCCGCCTGGCCGCCGGCTCGGCGCAGCCGGAAATGATCGCCAAGCTGGAAGCGTATGCGCAGGCCAACCTGCCGGCCAGCGCGCGCGGCGACGCCGACAGTTCCGTGGCCGGCATCAAGTACCGCATCAAGGTGCGTACCGAGCGCCTGCCGGCCGTCGATGCATGGCTGGCCAAGCAAACGGGCTAAGCGCCCGCGCCCGGCGCCGCAGTATGGCGGCGCCGGGCGTTTTCCGGCCCTGCACGAAAATCCGGGCAAAAAAAACCGGCTTCGCAAGTCGCGGCAGCCGGTTGAAACGCTGTTTCAGAGCGCAGGGATAAAACGGAAAACACATGAAAAAGTGGAAATCGTGCCGGTCATTGAGGTGTCCGGCAACCTTGCGCCCGGGGTTTCCGTGCGCCATGTATCCACTATGCCAGCCCTTCACTAAGTCAGGCTTAGGACTTCATTAAAGCCCCTTCATTTTCCCGCTTTCACCCTGCATGCCTTGCCATCGCAGCAATTTCACGCTGCGCCGGCCTGTCTGGTGCCGATGGTTGAGCTCACCGGCTAAGCTGTTGAGTCATGCCTGCATCCTATCGCTCCCGGAACGTAGTGATTTGCGCACCGCATGCTGTGTGCCAACAAAAGCATCATAACAGCGGCATATGACCGCCTTATGACGTAGCGCTAAGGTGCGCCGCCCTCCTTTGCGGAACTCTTGATGCCCGTCAACTCGATCTCCACGCGGCGGTTCGGCTGCAGACAGGCGATCAGGGCCGCGCCCGGCGCCACCTTCTCGCAAGCGGCGACGGGTTCCGCCTTGCCCTTGCCATACGCGCTGATGACATTGGCGATGCCCTGTTCGCGCAGCAACTGTTTCACCGTCAAGGCGCGCCGCTCGGACAAGGCCTGGTTATAGCTGTCCGAGCCCAGGCGGTCAGTATGCCCCGTCACGGACAGCGTATCGATCTGCACATAACCCTGCTTCAGGCGCGCCGCCAGGTCGCGGATTTTCTCGATGCCCTGCGGCAGCACGTCCGCCGCGCCCGCCTTGTCGAAGCGGAACAGGGCGTCCATGTCCAGGGTGATGCGTTCATGCTCGATGCGCGGCGGCAAGATGTCCGGCGGCGTTACCCGCTTCGGCTGGTCGGCAGGACAGGATGCCGCGGCGGACTGGGCGGCCGCCTGCGCATCCTCGGCCAGTTGCACGTACGGGTTCGCGTGGCGCCAGCCCTGCTGCTTGTATTCATTGCCCGCATGCGCCAGCTCCACTTCGCCGCACGCCACCTTTTGCGCCGCGCAGGCAAAGCCCGGCGAGGCGCGCAACTTGCCGAAGCCGGCCCACAGGTCGTCGCGCAAGCGCGTGGCGTCGTTCACCAGCGGCGTCGCATCGCCGGGATTGGGCGTGCTGCCGTCTTCCAGCGCGGCAACAATCTTCGCCGATTCCTGCAGCGCCTGCAGGGGAAAGTCCGAGCGGTCGTTGCGCGTGTATTCGTGGAATGATACGTCGAGCCAGCATTGCGCCTTGGACAGGTAATAGTCGCCCACGCGCACGCCGCCGTCGTTGAGCTTCTTGATGCGCTCCTGCAGCAGCCGGTACGCCTGCTGGTCGGCAGAAACGGCCTGGTCGCTGATGCGCAGCTGGGGCATGGCCAGCGGCGCCGCCGGCAGGGTCGGCGTGGCCGCCTGGGCCAGGCCCATGGCCAACAGGCCGGCCAGCGGCAGCAGTTTCATCGTCGTGGTCATCATCGGTGTCATCGTCGGTATCAGTGAGGGAGTCATGGTAGCTTTCATGGCCGGGCCAGGGTACGGTTGATGGTGGCGTCTTTGCCTTTGAACAAGTTTTCATCGAACTTGAAGCGCAGGCGCAAATAGGGGCCGCGGGCCGTGTAGTCGGCGCCCGTCAGTTCGCGGTCGGAAAAGCCCGACCAGTTGTGGCCGGCCGACAGCCACAGGTTTTGCGCCAGCAGATAGCCCACTTCGACGCCGTTGGCCCACTGGCGGCTGCCCCCTTGCGGGCTGCCCATCACGGCCGCCAGCACGCCGATGTCCCAGTTCTTGCTGATGTCGTACACGGTGCGCCCGGAAAACAGCCACGCCGTGTATTTCTCTTGCCCGGCGGGCAGGTTCCTGTCGTTATTGTGCTTGGCGGCAACCCTGCCCGTGAACCACCACGGACGGCTGGGGTGGTAATCGAGGTGCGTGGAAACGATATGCGCACGGTAATTGTCGCCATCGATCTGCGACTGGTCGCGCACCGTCTTGTACTCATAGCGGGCCAGGCCGTTGAAACGGTTGTCGTCCACGGGACGCCACGCAAAGCCCAGTTGCGCCCTATCCTGCAGCACGTTGCCCACGGGCGCGCCGCTGGCGTCGTCGTTGTTGCGCGTGTACAGCAGGTAGTTGCGTGCAAGCAAAGTCCAGTCGCGGCTCAGCTTGCGCGCCCAGGCGATGGTATTGAGCCATTGATCCTGGCGCTGGTTGCCCGGCGCGATCTCGCTGTCGAACAGGCGCCGGTACTCGAGCTTGACGGAACCGCGCCACAGGGGATTGACGGCATAGTCGAAGCCTGCCGCCACAGCCACGGCTTGCTGTTGCTGGCCGTTCATGACTTTCAGGTATTCCACATTCGTGTTCGCCGCCAGCCCTTCGCCCAGGTTCCACGTGTTGCGCAAGCCGGACGCCAGCTGCAAGTCGCGCTGGTTGCTGAGGCTGTAATCCATGGCGTCGCGCATGCGGTACTCGCCGAACACGGTGCCGCCCGGCATGTAGCCCGTATCGGCGCCGGCGACAAAGCTGGTGCTGCGGTCGGCCGGATTGAGCGAATACGCGGACGCCAGCCCCGTCTGGTTTTCATAGCGCGCATACAGCCGGCTGCGTTCGGCCAGCTGGTATTGCGCGCCCAGGCCGTAGCGGTGCTGGTCCGCGTCGGCTATGCTTTTTTCCACGTCGCCATTCAGGGTCCAGCGGTCCGTGGCCTTGTATTGCGCGCCCAGGCGCACGGTGGTGGCGTCCAGCGGCACCGTCGCGCCCGCGCCCACGCCGGGATTGATCGGCGCAAACGTGGTGATGCTGCCGCCCGTGACGGGGTCGATGGCCGTGTTCGCCGTGCCGTTGCCGAAGAAGCCGCCCGTGGGATTCAAGCCCGTGCCCAGCGGCGACGTGTTCGGCGCGATGCCGGCCGTCGACGGCATGCCGCCGCTCTCCTTCATGTGCTGCACGGACACGTCGAGCAGCCAGCGCTCGCTGGCATTCCACGCCACGCCCAGGCGCTGCGCATCGCGGCGCGCATCCGTGCTGCGCTCGTCGCTACGGATGGCCTCGCCATACACGGTAACGGAGGGACTGAGCTTGTAGCCCGCTTTCAGCCCCGCCTCGCCCCGCCCGCCCGTGATGCCGGCCGCCGTGTTATTGAAATCCTGGTCGGAACGGCTCCAGAAGGCTTTCGCTTCCAGCTTCTCATCCTTGTGCTGCAACTCGATCCGCGCCGCATTGCCGCTGACTTCATCGCGCAACTCGCCCGCCTGGCCCGACGGCGTCGTGTAGATGCTGCCGCCCGCGCTGTAGCCGGTGGACGTGGTGCGCGCCACTTCGACCACCAGCAGGCTGTGCTCGCCCAGGCGCACACCCGCATTGACACTATGCAATTTGTACGGCGACAAGGGATTCCTGTCTTCCACGGCCGAGCCGCCGAGCGACACCATCTTGCCCAGCTGCACTTGCCCATCCACGCCCACGGTCCAGAATTTCTCGCCGCCCTGGTCCACCTCATAGCTGATGCGTATCGATTGCGGGTCGCCATTCGGCGTCAGCGCGGGGATCGCCTGCTTGAACAGGATGCGCCCGCTGAACGGCTCGAAGCTGTAATCCTCGAAGCGGCGCAGCTGCGTCACTTGCACGATATTGCCGTTCTGATTCTTGTCGCGCACGACGATCTCGATCTTTTCCGAGTTTTCGATGGCGTTGTTGTTGCGCACGGCGAACGGCCCCGACGTGCCGTTCGCCCGGTATTCCTCGACCACCTGCTTCAGGCTATCGTTGATGGCGAAGGCATTCGCGACGATGCCATCCTGTTCATAGTGGCCGCGGCCGCCCGTGGCCGTGCGGTTATACTGGCCCAGTTTTCTCTGCTGCAAGCTGGCCACGGCGCCGCCGCCCGTCATCTGGCTGAAGCCGTCTCCCGTGGCAAAGTCGCCGTACAGCACATAGCTTTTTTGCCGGTCGATGCGCACATATAAACGGTCGCTGGAGCGGGCGTCGAAATTGCGCACGGAACTGTCGCCGTACACGGGATAAAACTCTTCCGGATTGACATCGCGCAAGAGGCGCGCGCGCGTATCCTTGTCCGAATCGTAGGCGGCCGTCAGCAGGGCGTCGCCACGGATGGTACCTTTCAAAAACATCGCCGCGCGGCCGGCCACATTGGCCTTGCCATTATTAAAAGCGCGGCTCCAGCGCTGGATGTCGCGCTCGAAACCGTCATTGAAGCGCGACGGCGCAATGTCGCTGCTCGACAGGCTGCGCTTGCTGATGATGCCGTCGATCAAGCCCACGGCCAGCATGTCGCGCAATTCCGGCAAGAAACTGATCGTGCCCTGTGCCGCCACGGCACCGGCCGATACGCGCAGCAGCACGTCCTGCGGCGTGGCCGGAGCCAGCAGGCTGAACGTCGCCACGCCGTTTTCCACCGCCAGCTGCGTGCCGGGCGTGACCTTGTCGGCGTCGCGCCGCTCCGGGCCCAGTTCATCGGTGCGGGCGCCGGGCAGCAGGATGCGCCCGCCGCTGGCTTCGATGGTCAGCAAGGCCTTGCCCGCCAGGGGCTGGCCCTGCTCGTCAAACAGGCTCACCGTCACCTTGACGGGACTCTGGCCATCGGCCGGCACGCCGTTCCCGTCCGTCTCGACGGCGATGCGCGCCACGCCCCGGTTGATGGCGTAATCGGTGGCGCCCACCTTGCCGGCAAGGAAGGATGGCGCCGCCACGGCGGAGCTTGCCGCATGGTCCGGCAAGGGCAATTGCGCCAGGCTGGCCGCCGGCAAGGCCAGCAGGGCCAGCGCGGCGGCCATGCGCCGGGGCGCGGGGAGAGTTCTCTTCATGGCTTGTTTCTCTTTAGCAGCATTGGCAAGCGGCAAGTAAGGTGGAAGAGGCTTATTGCGCATGGCTGCCTCCTGCATCTGGCGCGGTGGCGGGTACGCGCGGTGCGACGACAGGCTGGTTGGCGCTGTCCGTTGCCTGGGCCGGCGCGGCGGCCGGCTGGCTGCTGAAACTCAAGCCCCCTCCCTTGCCGCCCTCCCTTTCCACGCTGCGCACCTCGCCCTGCGCCCGGCGCGCCTTGACTTGCTCGAGCACGGGATTCGAGCACGAACCTTCGATGAAGTCGGCGCGCAGCAGCTCGCCGTTCTTGGTATCGAGGAACAGGCTGTGCGGGTCGCCCAGGTTGCGGTTCGACGCTTCCATCATGCGGCTGGCGCGCGGCAGGGTCGAACCATCGACCTTGATGACATGGCTGTTCGGCGTGATGCCGCAATAGCTGTACTTGCCTTCCACGTCCGTGGTGAAGTTCGTGCCATCCTCCATGTACAGCCGCACGCCCGGGATGCCCAGTTCCTCGCCGTCCTGCACGTGGTTGTTGTTGCAGTCCACAAACACCTTGCCGGCGATGCAGGCATCCGTCGTGAATACGCCGCCCGTCACTTTCACTTTCGCGCGCGCCTCGTTCGAGGGCGGGCCGTTGGTGGTCGTTGCCTGGGCGCGGTTGATGCCGTCGCCCTGCAGCGAACCGACGCCCACGCGCAGGCGATAGCGGAAGCTGGCGCTGGCGTTCGGCGCCAGCGATTCCAGCTTGAAGCTCAGCTGGGGACCGGGCTTGCCGGAAGGATCGGGCTGCAACACATTGTTGCGCGTGGTGGTGCCGTCGATGTAGCGGAAGCCGGCCGGCAGTTTATCGAGCACGCTGACGCCGAACGCCGTCGCCAGGCCCGTGTTCTTCACCTCGATCGTGTATTGCAGGCTGTCGCCGATCTCGGCTTGCGCCTTGTTGACGCTCTTGCTGATCAACAACATCGGCTTGTCCTTCGTGTTGAACACGACGGGCGTAAAGCTGGGCGGCGTGGCGCCTGGCGTGGCCGGCAGCAGCAAGGTGTCGGCCGAGCTGGCCAGGGCCAGCACGCTGGCCGGCGCCACCGGCGTGCTGATCCCGCCGGCGCCGCTGTAGCTATGGCCGATGTTGCGCCCGCTCCCATCCGTGCCCAGCATGGTGCTCGCATACACCTGGTTCAATTGCGGCACGGTGGGAATCGCCGCCACGCTGCCGAAGTCGACCAGTACCGTGAAGACGATGTTGCAGCTTTCCTGCGGCTGCAAGTCGCCCTGGCCGCTCAGCAAGCCAAAGACGGTGACGCCGTTGAAGTCGGCATTCGCCACGCAAGCCGTGGCGCCGGCGGGCCGCGCCGTGACGGCCAGGCTGCCCGGCTTGAAGGTGACGCTGGTGGCCGTGGGGAAGACGGCCTTCAGGTTTTCCGCCACCTGCACCATGGTCGAGGTCGGGTAACCGGCAGGATAGCGGTTGGCCGCCTGCACGGTGTAGCTGATCTCGAACTTGCTGGCATCCACCTGCTGCTGCGCCGACACGGCCTTGATGACATCGACCACTTGCCGCAGCAACACTACGGGCGTGGGCGTGTCTTCGCCCGTGAAGGCGACGCCGCCCACGGTATCCGACGCATTGCCGTTGCGGTTAGGATCGACCTTGTCCGCCAGCGCGGCCACCTCCGCCGCCGTCGCCGCGGCGCCCGCATGGCTGCCGCCATTGTTGGACGCATCGAACACGAGGCTGCCCACGGGCGGCGTATACGTGGGGTTGGCGGCGATCACGCCTGCCGCCGGGGCGGGCGGCACACTGATGGCGCCGCCCCCGTTGGCGACATTGCCGCCCAGCGCGCTGGCAAACACGCTGTTGTTGTACTGCGGCAAGGTCGTCTCCTGCACCGTGATTTCCACGGTGAAAGTAATGACGCTCAACTCGCCCTCGCCCAAGGCCGCATCACCATTGAGCAAACGCAAGTCGCTGCCGCCGCAACCGCCCGTAAAGCCCGGATTGACGGCCAGCTGCCGGCTGCCGCCAATGGCGGGCGCGGCAGGCGGCGCGATGATGCGGCACGCGACCGGTTCAGGGAAGGCGGCACGCAGGCTGTCGAGCGCCTGCACGTTTTGCGCCGCGCCCTTGCCCACGTTGCGGATCACCACCGTGTACGGCACGTTGAAGACCTTGGCCGACAGCTGGGTCACCTTGCCCACGCCCAGCGCCGCGCCGATGGCGGGATTCGCCACTTCCGTGACGGCCGTGCAATCGGATGCCTGTGCGCAACGCGGCAAGTCGGGACCTGTCGGTACGATGGTATTGCTCAGGGTGCCGCTGGCCGCCACTTTCGCGCTCACCGTGACGGCGGCCACGGCGTTCGGCGCCAGGCCGGCCGGCACCGTGCAGACGAGTTTATTCGCCGCCAGCGGCGCGCACGTGGTCGGTGCGGCGGGCGTGACGACGATATCCGCCAGGCTGGCGGCCAGGTCGTCCGTCAAGGTGATGGCCGCCGTGGTGGCGCCGCTGCCGCTGTTGGTGGCCGTGATGGTCCAGCTGACGGTGTCGCCGATGCTGGCATTGGCCTTGTCCGCCACTTTCTTGACCATCACGCTGGGGCTGGTGACGTTGGTGGTGGTCTGGCAATCGGCCGGAGACAAGCACAGCGGCGCATCGGGCCCGGACGGCACGACGCGGTTGAGCGCCGCGCCCGCCTGGGTGACGGTCGCCGACACTTCCACGCTGGCTTCGCCGCCATTGCCGATCAGGCCGGCAGGCACGCTGCAAGTGAGCACATTGCCGGCCACGGGCGCGCAAGTGGCGCGCACGGGCGTGAGCACCACATTCGCCAGGCCGGCCGGCAAGGTGTCGACCAGGGTCATGACGGCGCGCGTGGGGCCGGTGCCCGTGTTGCTGGCCGTGATGGTCCATACGACGGTGTCGCCCACATTGGCGCTGGCACGGTTGACGCTTTTCCGCACCGCTACCTTGGGTCCCGTCAGCACGACGCTCGATTCGCAGCTGTTCGCCTGCGCGCAGGCTGGATTGTCGGGTCCGCTCGGCATGACGCGGTTCGACAGCACGCCTTCCAGCGTGCCCGTGGCCGTCACGCGCACGCTGCGCGTGCCATTGCCGATAGCCAATTGACCAGCAGCAATGCTGCAGCTTTGCACGCTGTTCGCCACCCAGTTCGCCAGCGGCGGGCACGTCACGCCCGCATCGGCGTTGACCGCCAGCACCGTCAGGTTCGGCGGCAGGATGTCCGCCAGGGTCACCACGCCCAGGTTGGCCACGCCGCCGCTGTTGATGGCGGTAATGGTCCAGATGATGCTGTCGCCCACGTTGGCATTGCCGACGTTGGCCGTCTTGCTGACGCGAATCACGGGACCAGGCATGGTCACCGTGGCCGTGTTCGGCAAGTCGTACTGCACTTCCGTCGAGCTGGTGGCGATGATGCTGACGATGGTCGACACATTGCTGGCCGGCTGGATATACGACAGGCCAAAGCTGTGCAGTTCGTTGGCCGCCAGGCTGGCGGGCAAGCCCGTCACCGTCAGCATGCCGCTGACGGCGTCATAGCTGCCGGCCGCACCGCTCAGGGTCACGCCCATCAGGCCTTGCGCCAGTTTCAGGCTGTACGTCACGTTCTCGGCCGTGCCGGGACCCACGTTGCTGTAGCTGACGATGCCGTTGATCTGGTCGCCGGCGCTGGTGGTGCCGGGGAAACCGTTCAGGGTGGTGGTCACGTCGACCAGCAGCTTGATGGCCGTGGTGGTGGTGCTGCAGTCCGCCGCCTGCGCGCAGACAGGATTGTCCGGGCCGCCAGGCAAGACCGTGTTCTGCAGCACGCCGGCCGCGCTGGCCGTGGCGCGCAGCACCACTTGCGCCTGTCCGCCCGGCGCCAGGCCGGCCGTCACGCTGCACGTGACGATATTGCCCGCCACGGGCGCGCAGGTGGCCAGTTGCGTGGACAGCACTTGCACGCCGCTGACGCCCGCTGGCAGGTTGTCGGTCAGCACGATGGCGGACTTGGTCGCGCCCGTGCCGCCATTGCTGGCAGTAATGGTCCAGGTCAGCAAGTCGCCCACGCTGACATTGCTCTTGTCGACGCTCTTGCGCACCGTCACTTGCGGCGCGACGAGGGTCGTCGTGGCTTGGCAGGCGCTGGCCGTATCGCAGGCGGGATTGTCGCCACCGCTGGGCACGACGCGGTTCGACAGGCTGCCGCCCGCAGTGCCGCGTCCCGTGATGACGACCTTGCGGCTGCCATTGCCGGCGGCCAATTGACCTGCCGCAATCGTGCACGCCTGCACGCTGCCTGCCGTCCAGCTGGCGGCCGGCGGACAGCTCACGCCCCCATCGGGCGTCACGCCGAGCACGACGATATTGGCGGGCAACACGTCGGCGATGACGACGGCGTTTTGATTCGGCAAGTTGCCCGTATTCGTCGCCGTGATGCTCCAGGTCAGGATATCACCGACGGCCGCGTTCACCTTGTCGACCGTCTTGCTGGCGCGAATCACGGGGCCAGGCAAGTTCGTCGTCGCCGTATTCGGCAAGTCGTTGACGATTTCCGTGGAACTGGTCCCCACCACGCTGGTGATGCGCGAGCTGTTGCTGGCCGGCTGGGTGTAGAACAGGTTGAAACTGGCGCTCTGCCCCGCGATCAGGGTGGCTGGCAAGCCGCTCAGCACGTACAAGCCCGTGGCGCTGTTGTAGACGCCGCTGATGCCGGGCGCGCCGCTGACGGGGCTGAGCGATACGCCGCTCAGCCCCGCTTCCAGTTGCAGGCTGTAAGTCACCGTTTCCGCCACGCCCGGCCCCACGTTGGCAAACGTCACCACGCCGCGGATGGCGTCGCCCGCATTGCTGCTGGCGGGAAAGCCGTTCAGGGTGGTGGTCACGTCGACCAGCAGTTTCGATACCACCGTGGTGGTCTGGCAATCGCCGGGCACGGCGCAGACGGGGTTGTCCGGCCCGCCCGGCAGCAGCGCATTGACGAGGCTGCCCGACAGGGTCGCCGTGGCGCTCAGCTTGACGGTGGCGGCGCTGCCGGCGGCCAGGCCGGCCGGCACGCTGCAGTTGACGACATTGCCCGCCGGCGCGGCGCAGGTGACGGGCGCCGTGGGCGTCACCAGCACGTTCGTCAGGCCCGCGGGCAGGGTATCGGCCAGGGTGGCGATGGCCGTGCTCGGTCCCGTGCCGGTATTGCGCAAGGTCAAGGTCCACGTCAGGGTATCGCCCACGTTGGCCGCCGTCTTGTCGACAGTCTTGCTGGCGTGCAGCAGCGGCGAACTGACGGTGCTGGTGGTGCTGCAATCGCCCGCCTGCAGGCAGACGGGGTTATCCGTGCCGCTGGCGCTGACGCCATTCACCAGGCTGCCGGCGGCGGCGGCACGCGCCGTCACTTGCAGCGTGGCATTGGCGCCGGCGGCCAGGCCGGCCGGCACGCTGCACGTGAGCACATTGCCGGCCAGCGGCGCGCAGGTGACGGGCGCGGCGGGCGTGACGACGATATTCGCCAGGCCGGCCGGCAAGGTGTCGGTGAGGGTGACGACGGCCGTGCTGGCCCCCGTGCCGCTATTGGCCAGGGTGACCGTCCACGTCAGGCTGTCGCCGATATTCAGGGCCAGCTTGTCGACGCTCTTGCTCAGCGCCAGGCTGGGGCTGGTGATGGTGGTCTGCGTCTGGCAGCTGTTGGCCTGGAAGCAGGCCGGATTGTCCGGACCGCTCGGCATGACCTGGTTGGCCAGGTTGCCGCCCGCGCTGGCCTTGCCGGTCAGCACGATCTGGCGCTGGCCGTTGCCGGCCGCCAACTGGCCGATGGCCACGCTGCAGCTCTGGCTGCTGTTGGCCACCCAGCTGGCCAGCGGCGGACAGGTGACGCCGCTGTCGGGCGCCACATTCGTCACGACGATATTGGCTGGCAGCAAGTCCGTCAGGATCACGGCGCCCTGGTTGGCGAGGCTGCCCGTGTTGCTGGCCGTAATCGTCCAGATAATTTCCTCGCCGACATTGGCCACGGCCTTGTTGGCCGTCTTGCTGACGCGAATGATGGAACCGGGCATGGTGACGGTGGCCACGTTGGGCTGGTCGTTCGGCACTTCCGTCGATGTCGTGGCGATACGGCTGACCACGGTCGACAGGTTGCTAGCCGGCTGGATGTAGCTGAGCTGGAAGCTGAAGCCCTGCCCCTGCGCCAGGGTGGCGGGCACGCCGCTGAAGGTCACCAGGCCGGAGCCGCCGTTGTAGCTGCCCGTCACGCCGCCGAGGTTGACGCCGGCCAGGCCGGGCGCCAGTTGCAGGCTGTACGTCACGCCTTCGGCCGGGCCGGGGCCGATATTGCTGAAATTGACGGTGCCCGCTATCGTGTCGCCCGCATGCGTGCTGCCGGGAAAGCCGTTCAGGGTGGTGGTCACGTCGACCAGCAGTTTCACGGCCGTGCTGGTGGTGCTGCAATCGCCGGGCTGCGGGCAGACGGGATTGTCGGGGCCGCTCGGCACGACCGTATTGACATAGGCGCCGGCCGCATTGGCCACGCCCTTGACGACGATATTGAGCGTGGCGCCCGCCGCCATGCCGGCGGGAATGGAACACACGAGCTGGTTGCCGCTCGGCACCGCGCACGTGGCGGGCGACGCGGGCAACACTTGCCACAGGGTCAGGTTGGCCGGCAAGGTGTCCGTCAGGGTGACGATGCCCATGGTCGCGCCCGTGCCCGTATTGGCCACGGCTATCGTCCACGTCAGCGCCTCGCCCACGTTGATATTGCTCTTGTCGACGGTTTTACGCACGGCCACTTGCGGGCTGAGGATGGTCGTCGTCGTCTGGCACGAAGCGGCCTGGGCGCAGGCGGGATTGTCTGGCCCGCTCGGCAGCACTTTATTGCCCAGGCTGCCTCCGGCCGTGCCCCTGGCCGTGATGGTGATGCTGCGGCTGCCATTCACGGCGGCCAGCTGGCCTGGCGCGACGGTACACGCTTGCGCGCTGTTGGCCAGCCAGCTGGCCAGCGGCGGACAGCTGACGCCCGCGCCCGGCGTGACGGACAGCACCGCCACGTTGGCGGGCAGGATGTCGGTCAGGGTCAGCACGCCCAGGTTGGCCAGGCTGCCCGTGTTCGTGGCCGTGATGGTCCAGGTGATCGTCTCGCCCACGTTGGCCGTCGTCTTGTCGGCCAGTTTCGTCACGCGGATGATGGGGCCGGGCACGGTTGCCGTGGCCGTGTTCGGCAAGTGGTTCGCCACTTCCACCGAGGTGGTGGCGATGCTCGACGTCACCATCGACAGGTTGTCGGCCGGCTGCGTGTAGCTGACGTTGAAACTGGTGCTCTGGCCATTCGCCAGGCCCACGGGCAAGCCGCTGAGGGTGACGACGCCCGTGGCGGGATTGTAGCTGCCCACGGCGCCCGTCAGGGTGACATTGCTCAAGCCGGGCGTCAGTTGCAGGGTGTACGTGACGCCTTCGGCCGGGCCCGGTCCCACGTTGGCGTAGGTGACGGTGCCGGAAATCATGTCGCCCGCCAGGGTATTTGGCGGGAAATTGTTCAGGGTGGTGGTGACGTCGACCAGCAGCTTGACCACCGTGGTGGTGGTGCCGCAATCGCCGGGCAGCACGCAGGCGGGAGTGTCGGGACCCGATGGCAGCACGCTGTTGACGGCGGCGCCAGCCACGGTGACCGTGGCGCTGACGACGATTTTCGCCGAGGCGCCTGGGGCCAGGCCGGCCGGCACGCTGCATGCGAGGTTCTGGCCCGCCACGGGCGCGCAGCTGGCGGGCGCCTGCGGGCTGACGACGACGTTCGCCAGGCCGGCCGGCAAGGTGTCGGCCAAGGTGACGGCGCCCGTGCTGGCGCCCGTGCCGCTATTGCTCACCATCAAGGTCCACGTGAGCGTGTCGCCCACGTTGATGCTGGCCTTGTCGACGGTTTTCTTCACGGCCACGTTCGGTCTGGTGACGGTGGTGGTGGTCTGGCAATCGCCCGGCGTGGCGCAGGCAGGATTGTCGACGCCGCCAGGCACGAGGCTGTTGGCCACCGTGCCGGCCGCATTCGCCACGGCCTTGATGGTCACCGTTGCCTGCATGCCGCTGGCCAGGCCTGGCGGCACCGTGCACGTCAGTGTGGTGCCGGCGGGCACGCCGCAACTGGCGGGCGCCACGGGCAGGATCTGCAGCGCACCCACGTTGGCGGGCAAGGTGTCGGTCAGGGTGATCGGGCCATTCGTGGGGCCGCTGCCGCTGTTGATGGCTTTCAGGGTCCACGTGATGGTGTCGCCGAGGTTGACGGTGGTCCTGTCGACGCCTTTCGTCACGGCCACGCTGGGGCTGGTCACCGTGCTGGTGGTGGCGCAGGCGGCAGGCGTGGCGCAGGCCGGGTTGTCGGCGCCGGACGGCACGACGCTGTTGTTGTAGGTGCCCGCTGCAGCAGGCTGGGCCGTGACGGTGAAACCGGCCACGCCGCCATTCGCGGCCAGGCCGGCCGGCACCGTGCACGTGAGGGTATTGCCCACCGGCGCGGCGCAGGTGGCGCTGCCGACCAGCGCCACGTTCACGCCCGTCAGGTTGGCCGGCAAGGTATCGGTCAGCGTGATGGCCGCGGTACTCGCGCCATCGCCGCTATTGGTCGCCGTGACGCTCCAGGTCAGGGTGGCGCCGATATTGATGCTGGCGTGGTCGACGGTTTTCGTCACCGCCACCTTGGGGCTGGTGATCGCAGTGACCGTACTGCAATTTTCCGCCGTGGCGCAGGATGGATTATCGGGGCCGGCCGGCATGATGCGGTTGGCCAGGCTGCCGCCCGCCGTCGCATGCGCCGTGATGGTGACGCTGCGGCTGCCGTTCAGGGCCGGCAGCTGGCCGGCGGCGATGGTGCACGTCTGGGTGCTCGACGCCACCCAGGCCGCCAGCGGCGGGCAGGTCACCCCGGGTGCCGCCACCACGTTCGTCACCACCAGGTTGGGCGGCAGCAGATCGGCCAGGCTCACGACGCCCTGGTTGGCGATATTGCCCGTATTGCTGGCCGTAATCGTCCACGTGATGTTTTCGCCCACGTTGGCCGTCAGCTTGTCGGCCACCTTGGTGACGCGCACGTTCGGCCCCGGCACCATCACGGTGGCCGTATTCGGCAAATCGTTGGCCACTTCGACCGAAGAGGTGCCGATCACGCTGGTGACAAACGAACTGTTCGTGGGTGGCTGCGTATAGCTGAGATTGAAGGTGACGCCCTGCCCGGCCGCCAGGTTCGGCGGCAGGCCCGACAGGACGATGAAACCCGTGCCCGCGTTGTACACGCCCGTCACGCCGCCGACGGACACGCCCGTCAAGCCAGGCAGCAATTGCAGCGTGTATGTGACGTTTTCCGCCGCGCCCGGTCCCATGTTGCGGTAGGTGACCGTGCCGCTGATGGCATCGCCCGCATTCGTCGAGCCGGGAAAGCCGTTCAGGGTGGTGGTGACGTCCACCAGCGCCTTGCTGACCACGGTGGTGGTCTGGCAGGCGCCCGCCGTGGCGCAGCTGGCGCCATTGCCGCCGGACGGCGCCACGCTGTTGACGAAATTGCCGGCCGCCGTCGGCACGCCAGTGAGGCTGACCACGGCGCTGGCGCCCGGCGCCAGGCCGGCCGGCACGCTGCAGCTGAGCGTATTGCCGGCCAGCGGCGCGCAGGTGGCGGGCGCCGTGGGCGTGACGACGATGCCGGCCAGGTTGGCTGGCAAGGTATCGCTCAGGGTCAGGATGGCCGTGGTGGCGCCCGTGCCGGTATTGTTCGCCGTCAAGGTCCACTGCACGGTGTCGCCGATGAAGGCGCTGGTCTTGTCGACGCTTTTTTGCACGCGCACGAGCGGGCTGACGATGCCCAGGGTGTCGCTGTCGACGTTGTTCGCGGGGATGGGGTCCAGCGTGCTCGCGCCGGCCGTGGTGGTGATCGTCAGGCTGCCGCTGGCGGGCAGGTTGAAGGTGGAACTGCAATTGATGCGCGAGCCGGGAATGAAGGGCGACACGGGCGCGCTGCAGCTGGCCGTGGCGCCGGCGGGCAAGCCGCTCATCACACAGGTGGGCGCGGCCGCGCTGTCGGGGCCGTTGTTCGTGCACACGCCCGTCACCGTCACGGGCGAACCGGCATTGTAGGGACCGGCCGGCACCGTCGTGACGGCTTGCATGTCCGCCTGCAGGCGGCGGTTGCTGATGGTACACGTGACGGGCGCCTCGGGCATGGTGAAATTGCCCGCGTTGGCCGCGCCGCTGGAAATGACGGCCGCCGTATCCGTGCGTGCGCAGCTGTAGCTGCTCTGGTACTGGGCCAGCACGGTGGCCGTGCCCCCGGTTTCCGCAAACGTGACGAGGTTGCCCACGCGCACCACGGCGCTGGCCGTGGCGCCGTTGCCGCCCTGCACGCCGGCCGTGCCGTTGGCATTCATGATGAACAGGCCGCTGTCGCCGACCGGCGCCAGCACCTTGAGCACCGTCAAGGTATTCGTCCTGACCGTGGCCGTGGTGCTGCTGCTGTTGTTGCTCAGGTCGCTATCCGTTTCGTTGGGCGAGACGGTCACATTGGCCGTATTCACGATGCTGGCGGCGTCGCCCGGCGTGGCCGTGATCGTCACCGTCAGGTAGGCACCCGCGGTAGGGTCGCTGACGGCGCCATTCACGGGCAGGTTGCCCATGGTAATGCTCACGTTGTTGCTGCCCGCACCCGAGGTTTTCGTGCCGCAGGAAGCGCTGCCGCTGGCGGCGCAGGTCCAGCTGACATTGCTCAGGCTGGCCGGCAGCACGTCGCTGAAGGTGGCGCCCGTGCTGAGGGCCGGGCCGCGGTTCCACACCTTCATGGTGTAGCTCAGGGGCTTGCCGACGGAAAACTGCGCCGGGCCCACCTTGCTGACGGCCAGGTCCGTCTTGCTATTGGTACAGTCGGCATAGGAACTGGCCAGGCCGGGATCGCGCAATTGCGCAGCGGGAATAATTTCCGTCACATTGTCAGGACGCGTCCAGCGCATGTGCAGATAATTGATGCCGCCCACGTTATTCCACAGGACGCGGGCCAGATAACAGCCGCCGGGCGTGGCGCTATTGAAATTGCCGGCCAAATTCTGGAAATCCGTTTCATTATTCGAATATTCGGCCACGCTGCCCACGGCCACGTTGTACACGGTATTGCGGTAATTGGTCGAATATTGGGTCGAGAAATCCACCTTCACGTCGTCATCGTGCGCGACGCTGAATTTGTAATTGCCCGCCTGGGGAAATACCACCAGCGTGTACATCACGCGGCCCATGATCCAGGCCCGGCAGGCGGCCGACGTTTGCTGCGTATCGAAGTTGCATAACTGTCCGGGATTGGCGGTCGTGCCATTGGCCCAGTCCAGCTGCGCCGACGTCCCCGTGCGCGCCGCGTTGGCGGCGGGATTGGCGGCCAGCGCCGCCAGACTGGCGAGCCGGCCCGTGCTGCCCGCGTTGAAGCCGTTGTTGTAATTGGGCGCGGGCGGATTGGCCGGCACCCGCTCAATGCCGCGGTAATCCTCCCACAACACCTGCGCGGCGGCGGGCGCGGCGGCGCCCAGCAGCAGGGAAGCGAGCGCCAGCGGCGCAACATGACACTTGGAAAAATGAGGCAGGCGGGCGCGGCCGACAAACGCGGCCAGCATCCCCAGATAGCGCCCGGCGGACGAAAAAGCTGCGTGGCGGCCGGAACGGCCTGCCGTTTCCTGGTGTGTTTTGATCATGTTGTTCGCTAAGAAATGTACCGCTGCAAGATGCAGACAAATATAAAAATGACATTTATTTGTCATGATTATATAAACAAGTAACACTTCAAGCGTACGACAACAGTGGTTTTTTTGTTTCCAACAATGAAATTAAATTATCTCGTTGATATTTCACAACACATTCATCGAATTCATCGTGTAGACACGCCGACATTCTATTTTTACCGCATACTGATTAGCTCGACATTATATTTAAATTATCATTTACATAATCATGCGAAACTATCAAACGCGTAGTTTGTTTTTCAAAAGAAACTATTAATGCTAATTAACAGCATTAATTCGAATATGCCTTTTCCCGGCATGCGCGGCAATTCCGCCATTCGATTTTGCACTGCCGCACATTCATTTTCTGGCGCCTGCTGTTAATACCAATTCCATTGCATTTACGTCCATTTCCCTGCAAGAGCTGGCATGCGACTGAAGGAATTGGTCTTGCAAAACGGGGGCGCATGCGTCGCGGCTATCGCACCGGTGCCCGGATCGCTTACTATCGCCCCATCGCGCCCTGCGCCACCGCCATCCCTTTGCCAGGAGTCCTCATTGATGCCCCACGCCTATCGCCGCCTGCTGCTGGCCTGCGCCTGCGCCTTGCTTGCGGCCTGCAGCCCGTTCACCCCGCCGCCCGCCGCCTCGCTCCCGGCCGCGCCGGCAGCGGCGCCAGCCATGCAGGCGCCGCCCTGGCAACAGCCGGGCGTGCGCATCCTGCACATCGCCCCGCAGGAATCCCTGCTGACCATCACCGTGCGCCGCGGCGGCGCGCTGGCGCGGCTCGGGCATGACCACGTGGTGGCCAGCCGCAGCCTGCAGGGCGTGGTGGCGCCCGCGCCGGGGCGCGCGCAGTTCCGCTTCCGGCTCGACGAGATGAGTGTGGATGAAGCCGGCCTGCGCCAGGCGGCCGGCTTGACGACGACGCCGTCGGCCGACGCCATCGCCGGCACGCGCCACAACATGCTGGTGCGCGTGCTCGAGGCGGAACGCTATCCGTGGGTGAACATCGAGGCGCGCCGCACGGGCGACAAGGAAGTGCTCGAGGCGGACATCACCCTGCATGGCGTGACGCGCACGCTGCAACTGCCGGTGCGGATTGAGGAAACGGCCGATGGCCGCCAGCTGCAGGCCAGCAGCAGCCTGCTCTTGAAACAGAGCGACTTCGGCATCGTGCCCTTCGCCGTCCTGGGCGGCGCCATGGCCGTGCAGGATCAGATGGAACTGGCGTTTCGCATTACCGCCAGGCAAGAACTCAGCGCGCCAGGATCAGGCGCAAGCCCAGGCCGATGAAGATGGTGCCGGCCACGCGGTCGAGCCACAGGCCGGCGCGCGGGCGGCGGTTCAGCCAGTGTCCGACGGCGCCGGAAAAATAGCCGAGCAGGCCGAACAGCACACAAGCCTGTGCCGTGAAGACGAG
Source organism: Janthinobacterium sp. SUN176 (assembly GCF_030587335.1). Taxonomy (NCBI): domain Bacteria; kingdom Pseudomonadati; phylum Pseudomonadota; class Betaproteobacteria; order Burkholderiales; family Oxalobacteraceae; genus Janthinobacterium; species Janthinobacterium sp. SUN176. The sequence goes on from NZ_JAPWIA010000001.1 coordinate 2,463,744, forward strand.
GCCCAGCTGCGCCGTCTGCCAGCTGGCATTGCCCTGGCCCGCGACGATGAACTGCGGCAAGAACGAGAGGAAAAACAGCACGACTTTCGGATTGATACTGTTGGCAAACAAGCCCTTGCCGAACAGGCGCAGCAGCGATTCGTCCGGCAGGGCCGCCGCGCCATCGACCTTGGCGCCGCCGCGGCTGCGCAAGGCGCCGATGCCCAGCCACACCAGGTATAGCCCGCCGGCCACTTTCAGCGCGGTAAAGGCCGTGGGCGAGGCGGCCAGCAGGGCCGATACGCCGATGGTCGCCAGCACGGTGTGCGTGAGGCAGCCAAGGGCGCAGCCCAGGCCGAACGCCATGCCCTGGCGGCGCCCGCGCGACATGCCCACGCCCAGCACCATCAGGTTGTCGGGGCCGGGACTGGCGGTAATGAGAACGGCGGCGGCCAGGAAGGCCAGGAACTGGTCGGGACTGAGCATGAATATCTCGCGGGCAAAGGCGCCATGATACCGGAGCGGGCGTCATGCCGGCAGGACATGAAATTGCCCGTATGCCAGCAAGAGTCGATTAAAATGGGCACTCCACAGCAAACGGCGTTGCCGCCGCTTCCCGCGCGACCATCACCAAACCCATCGATGCCAGCCCACCCGCCCCTTTCCCGCCACCGCGCTTCCAGCTCCCGCGTCTGCGCCTGGCTATGCGGCTGGCCGCTCGTGGTCGGCCTGCTGATCGGCCTGCTGGGCCTGGCGGGTGGGGCGCAGGCGGCGCCCTTGCCCCTGAGCAAGCAAGGCATCCAGCACCTGGGCAACGGTGGGCAACTGTTTCTCGCCGGAAATGACGCCGCGCCCGCCGATGCGGCCGCCCTGCCCGCCTGGCTGGCGCACCAGCGCCCGGCCAGCCAGGTCGACCTGTTCGGCGGCGCCTACTGGCTGCACGCGCAGGTGCGCAACGACAGCGGCGAAACGGCCTGGGTCATCGACCCGAACGACACCCTGATCGACCTGGTCGACGTGTACGTGTATGGCCCCGGGCCGCAGACGGCGCCGCAGACCTTGCTGACGGGCTACCAGCGTCCGCACGAATATTTGTTGCACTACGGCAGGAACGTGCAACTGGCGCCGGGCGCCACGTATGACATCCTGATCCGCTTTTCCAGCCCCTATTACGCGCGCGCGCCGCTGTTCGGCGTGCAGACGCAGCAGGATTACCGCAAGCTGGTGGGCAAGGAAAACTTCCTGATGGTGGCGTCGATCGGCGCCCTGCTCGCGCTGGGCCTGTTCAATTTCTTCATCTTTTCCATCACCCTGGAAAAAGCCTCGGCCTATTACGCGCTGTACGTGCTGACCTATGGCCTGGCCTGGGCCATGACCTTCCACGTCTTTGCCGACCTGTTCGACTGGCGCCTGCTGCAGCTGCATTACGTGCCGTTTTTCCTGCTGCCCGTCTTCAGCACCCTGTTCTACACGCATTTCCTGCGCCTGCGCGACTACTCGCCCCTGCTGCACCGCATCAGCAAGGTCAACCTGGTGCTGCCCCTGCTGCTGCTGCCCAGCTGCTTCTTCGCCCTGTCGTATGCGCACACGCTGGCCACCATCGTCATCAGCATCTGGATGCTGCTGGCGCTCGTCTGCGGCATCGTCGTCTGGTGCCGCGGCTACCAGCCGGCGCGCTTCTTCGTGCTGGCCTTCGTCGCCCTGATGCTGCCCGGCTTCCTGATCCTGCCCGCCAACCTGGGCCTGATGCCGGCCATGGTGGCCAACGCCCAGCTGGTGACCCTGCTCGGCGGCACCTTCGACGGCTTGCTGCTGGCCTTTGCCCTGGCCGACCAGATCCGCCTGCTGCGCAACAACCTGGAACAGCGCGTGCAGGAGCGCACCCTGGCGCTCACCCTCAGCAACGACGCCCTGCTGAAGGCCAAGGAACACGCGGAAGTGGTCAGCCGCCACCGCATCGATTTTCTGTCCGCCATGAGCCACGACATCCGCACGCCGCTGGCCGGCGTGATCGGCATGCTGAAATTCGCCCTGCGCGACCAGTCCGTCAAAGGCCGCACGCAGGAATACCTGCGCATCGGCTTGCACAATGGCGTGTCGCTGTTGACCATTCTCAATGACATCCTCGATTTCTCGAAGATCGACGCCGGCAAGCTGACCCTGGAAACCGTGGACTTCGACCTGCTGGCGCTGATCGGCGACGCGGCCGGCATCGTGCAGGGCCAGGCCGACGCCAAGAGCCTGCTGCTGCGCCGCGAACTGGCGCTGGACTTGCCGCGCTACGTGCGCGCCGATCCCACGCGCCTGCGGCAAATCCTCATCAACCTGCTGGGCAATGCGCTGAAATTCACGGCGAATGGCGAAGTGCTGCTGGAAGTGCGGCGCGCCCGCACCCCGCCGCGCCGCGACGGCCGCAGCGAGATCGAATTCATCATCAGCGACACGGGCCCCGGCATCGACGCGGACACCTTGCCCCGTTTGTTCCAGAAATTCGAGCAGGCCGACCATTCCACCACGCGGCGCTACGGCGGCACGGGCCTGGGCCTGGCCATCTGCAAGGAGCTGGTCGAACTGATGAACGGCACGATCGGCGTGGAAAGCCGCATCGGCATCGGCTCGCGCTTCCATTTCACCTTGCCGCTGACGCCGGGCAGCGCGCCGGCGGCCGACGCGCGCCGGCCGGCACGCCACGCGCGTCACGCCTGCCGGCTGCGCATCCTGTGCGCGGAAGATGTGCGCACCAACCAGATCATCATCGGCACCCTGCTCGAAAGCATGGGGCATGCCGTGACCATCGTGGAAAACGGCGAGCAGGCGCTGCGCGCGCTGGGTGCGGGCACCTACGATTGCGTGCTGATGGATGGCCGCATGCCGCTGATGGATGGCGAACAGGCCGCGCGCCTGATCCGCGACGGCGGCAACGCCGAATTCCCCATTCCCGACGCACACATTCCCATCCTCGCGCTGACGGCCAACGCCAGCGAACATGACCGGCAACGCTATCTGGCCGCCGGCATGGACGACTTCCTCAGCAAACCCGTCGACGAAGCGCTGCTGTTCGAGAAAATCGACGCCCTCATCGACCTGCTGCTGGCGCGCGGCCACGCGCTGCCGCCAGCGGCGCCCACCGGGGACGACAGCCTGGCGCGCCAGTTCGGCCTGGACGACGCCGATGACGCACCTCCCGCGCCGGCCGATCCCATGACGGCGCCCGTGCATATTTTGCCGCTGGCCGGCCTGTCGCCGCAGCATTTGCAGCGCATCGCGCAAGCGTTCCTGACGGAAGCGCCGCGGCGCCTGGACCTGGCTTGCCACGCCGTGCGCGATGGCAACGCCAGCGCGGCCGCCGCCGCCTTCCACGCCCTGAAGGGCAGCGCCGGCTACCTGAGCCGCCCCACCCTGCATGGCCTGTGCCACCAGATGGAAACCCTGGCCTCGAACGGCCAGCTCGATAACGTGGAACAGCTCCTGCCGCAGTTGCAGGAGGCGCTGAGCGTGGCGCGGCGCGACCTGGAAACTCAGCCCGCCGACTGAGCCATCCAGCCATGCGCTTGCAGCCACGCCAGGAACAGCTGCGGCCAGGCGGCCGGCTCGCTGCCCGGCTTGCCCAGGCCCCAGCCATGGCCGCCGCGCTGGAACAAATGCAGCTCGACGGGTACGCCCGCGCGGCGCAGGGCGGCCGCCATCAGCCGGCTGTTCTCGGGCGGCGCAATCGGGTCATCGAGCGCCTGCGCGATGAACATGGGCGGCGTGCGCGCATCGACGTGCAATTCCACCGACAGCGCATCGCGCGCCGCCTGCGCGGGGTGACGTCCCAGCAACTGCTTTTTCGCATGCGTCGTGTCGAATGGCGCCTGCATGGTCAGCACGGGATACAGCAGCACGGCAAAGTCGGGGCGCGCGGAGACGGCATCGACCGCATCGACGGGCGCGTAGCGGGCCGCGTCGGGCTGCACGGCCGTCATGCCGGCCAGGTGCGCGCCGGCGGAAAATCCCAGCATGCCGATGCGTGCCGGGTCGATGCCCCATTCGGCCGCGCGCGCACGGATCACGCGCATGGCGCGCTGGCCATCCTGGAACGGCGCGCTGACGCCTCCACCCTCCTGCGGCAGGCGGTACACGAGTTCAAACGCCGTGACGCCTTGCGCCTGCAGCCAGCGGGCGGTGGGGCCGCTCTCCTTGCCCGCCTCGATATGCGCATAGCCGCCGCCGCTGACCAGGAGCATGGCGATACCGTTCGGCTGCGCCGGGCGGTGCGCGATCAGATACGGTTGTTCGACCTGCGTGATGGAACCCTTGGCGCTGTCGCGCTGCGGCCCAGGCGCCGCGCCACCGGGCGGCGCGCCGGGCCACAGCATGATCGCGCGCGGCGGCGCGGCGACCGCGTGCAGGTTGATACAGATCAGAAACAACAGCATCAGGCGTTGCATGATTCGCTCGCGCAGGGAACAATGAAACGCCATCATAGCGAAATCACTAAAAATCCGTCTCGCCCTGGATCACGGCCGGATACCCCGTCATGGCGCGCGACGTCTGCATGCCGGCCATCACGGCCGCCTCCACGCAGCCCGCGTTGATGCCCGTCTTGATCCAGTCGCCCGTGAGGAACAGGTTGGAAAATCCTGACTGGTCGGTGGCCAGCCGGTACTGCGTGCTGTTCACCACCGACATCACATAGCGCTCGGACGGGTCGACGTTGGCGCGCCAGTACTGGCTGTCGAAACGGGCCGCGCCCATGGCCGCCTTCGCGTCCACCAGCCATTGCCACGGGAACGCGCCCGGCCCGCCCGCCTCGGGCCACAGGGCGCCGATCTCGCGTTCCAGCTGGTGCAGCGCGCCCTGCTTCGCCCTGGCCGCGCAGCGGGCGGGGAAATCCGTGTCGGTGACGGGCGGATAGCTGTCGACGGGGAAGGCGCTGCAAAAGTAGGAGACGTTTTTCGGCGCCAGTCCCGCAGGCCAATCCTCGCGCGCCAACAATTGATCCATCGGCGCCCACGTGTCGTACGGCTCCGTGAAGGCCGACAGCACGGGCTGCTGGCCCTTCGGTTGCGTGGTCCAGCCCATCTGACGCAAATCCTTGTTGAGCCACACCTGATAGGCTTGCGTAGCCACGGTCTTCACCTTGTCGGCCGCCAGTTGCAGGGCCGGGCTTTGCGCCAGCAGTTGCGGGCACAAGGCGGGCAGCGAGCCGATGGAAATGCCGAACACCACCTTGTCGAAGTCGACGCCCTTCTTCAATACCGTGGCGGGCAGCGCGCGGCCGAACGCTTGCCGGTACTGCTGCGGCCAGTCGCTCCAGTACGATTCCAGGTTGACCTCTTTCTCCTGCAGCAGCGCCGCCTGCGCCGCTTCGATCTGCGCATAATCGGGCGCGCTGGGCCAGCACGCCAGACCTTTCACGTCGACCAGCGGCGCATAGCCGGCGGCGGGGTCTTTCAATTGCACCTGCTCGGTGATGCGGATGCTGTCGATGTCGCCCGCGCCCGGCACCAGTTCTTCCACGCGCTGGAAGAATTTGAATTCCACGCCCCTTTTTTTCAACACTTGGTACAGCGGCGTGAAGATCGTGTCGCCCATGCCGGCCTGCATCTTGAACATGATGCCGCCCTTGTAGGCCAGGCCGATGCGCGCCATCGCCCGCAACAGCGTCCCCGCCTCGATGTTCGGTTTCGCAAAATCGCCGCCCTCGTAGGCGAACACCAGGTCATAGAAGCCGCGCACGGGCGCCGAGTTGACGCTGAACTGCTCGTCGCCGCCATGCTTGCGCAGCCAGTCGCGGAAATCGATATCGTTGATGACGTCGAAGCCGTTCTTGAACACGCCATCCTGGAACATGCCCTTCATGACCGTGATGCCCAGGTCCAGGCAAATGAACAGGCGGCGCAATTCGTCGTCGCCATCGATCAGGGCCCGGTAGCGCAGGCGCAGCCAGGCGCGGATGCCGTTCAGGGTGCTGGCCAGCAGCTGGTGGCGGGCCTGGTCGTGGCGCGTGGAGTCCGGCGCCAGGTCGGCCACCAGCGCCACCAGCGCGCCCACGGACAGGCCCACGTCCAGGCCCAGTTCATCGGCCTGCCCCACCACTTCGTCGGCCAGCCGGCGCAGCCAGCCCGGCCACACGCCTTCGCCTTGCGACGCGCTGGCGCTCACGATGCGCGCGTCGGCGTCCGCCACTTGCCGGATCTGGCGTATCCACTGCTCGATCCAGCCCACCATGGCGATGGCCATCTGCCACAGGGTGATGTCTTCACCGCCCTCGCCCGGTTCGCCCGGCAAGGTGGGAAAGACGATGGACCAGTTGCGCCACTTGCCCTTGACGTCTTCCGACAGGGCCACGTAATCGTGCTGTTTGAAAGCGTCGCGCCAGGTGGCCAGCGGCGCGCCGGGCGGACGCTCCAGGCTCGCGTACGCTTCCTTGATCATCTTGAAGGCGTTCGCGTAGAAGCCGAACCAGATGTGCAGGCCGTGCTCCTCGATGCGCTGGCCCGCTTGCGCATTGCGCCCGCTGGCCCCCTTGCCGCCCAGGCGCCAGCCCAGCTGGTAGACGGTGATGGCATGCCGGTTTTGCCAGCCCGGCTGGTTCGTCAGATAATACGCCGTGGTCATGGCCGCCACGCCGCCACCGAGGATGGCGATCTTTTCCGGCGCGATGCGGGAATTGTCGACCAGCTCCTCGCCCGGCATGGCCGTGAAGTCGAAATTCACCTGGAACGGCAATATCGCCGCCTGCGGCCCCAGTTTGAGACCCAGGGTCTGGTCCAGCGGGAAGCTGTCGAACGCGTGCAGCGTGCATTCATACTCATAGCCGAGCAGGCGCGCGCTGTGCAGGCGGTTGATCTCGGCCGGCGCAGCCACCAGGGCCTGGTACACGGCTTTCACGCCCGCGCTGTCGGGGAATTGCTTGAGGAAAATCTGGTCGATGCGCGGGTTGCGCAGCAGCGACAAAACATCGGCCCAGCCGGCCTGATCCATGTCAAAGAAATCGGGGATGGACAGGAAAATCTGGAACGCCTGCTCGATGAGTTCCAGGAAACTGTTGATGGGCTTGTGCTGCCCCGTCTGCACGGTGACGTTGACTTCCAGCAATGGATGCAGGGCCAGTTTTGTTTCCGGCGAAAAATGCTGGAAACCCTTGGCGGCCACGGAGCAGCGTAGCGGCTCGCTGCCGGCGGCGGGGATCTCGTAGTCGCACAGGTATTTCGGATAGCCGAACAGTTCGCGCCCGTTGATCAGGGCCATGGCGTCATCGACGAAGATATGGCACGGATACCAGTAGATATGCGCGAGCTTGCCGGCCGCGTCCATCTGGCCGACCATGATCCAGGTGACGATATCGACTTCCGTGATCCAGCCCTTGGCCTGGTCGACGGGGTTGGCGGAATCCGCATGGTTGACGCGCGTAAACGTCAGCATCACATACGGCGACAGGGCTTTCAGTGTCATCTTGCTGCCCGCCACCTGGTTCAGGGTGGTATTCACGGTCGCTTGCAGCTTCGCCAGGTCGCCCCGGACGAAATAGCCGTACATTTCCGACTGTTTCAATTGCAGCGGCGAGTGCATCATCACCGAACCGCCCTGATAGATATAAGAAGGTCTTGCCGTAGGTATCGCCGTCATTGCCTTGCCCCCAAATTTAAATTTCAGACAAACAAGATTTCCACAGTGTATTTGAGAAATATCAATGAATGATATGAAATAAATTAAAGGATTTGCCAAGATGCATAGGCTCGGCCGGAAGGGCGAAGGACGGGCGGAAGGCAAGCGGCGGCCATCGGGTGTAGGATGGTTCATCCGTGCAAAGCAGGCGAACTGATCCAGAAATGATTACTACCGACTACGTATCCACTTATTCAGGCAACCGTTTTTATCCCTTGCGCCCGCATATCGACAAGGTCGCCATCGAAGACATCGCCCACGGCCTCGCTTACCAGTGCCGCTTCAATGGACAGACGCAAGTGTTTTACTCGGTTGCCCAGCACAGCCTGATCGTCGCCGAACTGGTGCCGCCCCCCTTGCGCCTGGCCGCCCTGCTGCACGACGCGGCCGAAGCCTACCTGGGCGACATGGTGAAGCCCTTGAAAGTGCTGTTGCCGGAGTTTGCCGTGCTGGAAGACAAGGTCAGCGCCATCATCGCCGCCACGTATGGCCTGGACTTTTCCGATTACGCCCCCATCAAGCGGGCCGACCTGATCGCGCTGGCCACGGAAAAGCGCGACCTGATGCCGCACTCGGCCGAGCGCTGGGCTTACCTTGACGGCATCGCCCCCTTGCCCGGTATAATCGAGGCCATGGGTCCGGCCGAAGCCAAGCAGCGCTTCCTGCAGGCGTTTGCCCGGTTGGGCGGCCTCGGGCTCGCCGCATGAATGCTTGCACCCAGCCGCACGAACGGGCGCTAAGCCCCGGTTTTTGCACGGCTTTTTTAGATATCCACAGCAACTGTGGATAAAGTTGTTGATAAGCCCCTCTTGACAAGCCGCAACACCAGTATTGATGCGGGTTTCAACAATTTGCTGATTTCACAGGCAATTTTTTACCCCAATGAAATCAATGACTTGCAATCAGGAGTTTGCGCTAGAACAAACTTTCTCTGCCACCATGAAAATATATTTTCTGTGCATTGGCAATCCCTGCTCCAGGCCGTCTTGCTTGAACAGCATTGTTTTGACAAACCCCGCAGACTGGCATAGTGTGGAGTAGCGACGACGATCAACGGTGGATAAACGCATGAATATGGATAGCGATAATTCCGCCAAGGGGGCGGACGAACCCGACTGGCTGGTCGACGAACCGCTGGAACGGGCAGAAGCGGCGGCGGAACCCGCCAACGCGGCGCCTTGGCGCGTGCTGATCGTCGATGACGATGTCGACGTGCATGTGGTGACCAAGTTCGCCCTCAGCCAGGCCAGCTTCCAGGGCCGCCGGCTGAGCTTTTTGCACGCGTATTCTGGCGCCGAGGCGCTGGCCTTGCTGCGTGGCACACAAGATATCGCCGTGGTGCTGCTCGATGTCATCATGGAAACCCAGGATGCCGGCCTGCAAGTGGCGCGCCAGGTGCGCGAAGACTTGCACAACAGCGCCGTGCGCATCATCCTGCGCACGGGCCAGCCCGGCCAGGCGCTGGAACACCGCATCATCATCGACTACGACATCAACGATTTCTGGTGCAAGACCGACCTCACCACGCGCAAGTTGTTTACCACCGTGATCGCCTCGCTGCGCACCTACGCCACCTTGCGCGAAGCGCAGCAACAGGTCGCCGAACTGGCCGCCGCCCTGGCCCAGTGCGGCGACACGCCAGCGGCGCCGGCCGGCGGCACGCCCTGACCCTGCGCCGCTACTTTCAGTCATAAAAACAAGAGCACTGGATAGGCATACAGGCTTGCGGCATGCCCCATTCCGGCCCATCTTGCCCGCCGATTGCATGGGCTGAGCGGCGTCAATTTCCTAAGTGGCGGATTGTTAAGCGCTTTTTCAGATATCCACACGGACTGTGGATATCTTTGTGGATAAGCGCCTATTGACAGCCCTCAAAGCCACAGCCCGTGCGGCTTTCAATAAACTGCTCAATCAAACAGCAAAAATAAAACCCATTAAAATCAACCACTTAGAAACTCACACATAATCACAAGAAAATTATTTCGCCAATTTCGTTAACTCATCATTTGTGCATAACTGAGCCGTAATGATCAATCCGACAACAGCGGATCGCGGCCGCCGGCAACACAGTTGCCGTGCGGATACTCAATGCACGGTCTGCCGGCGCTGCTCCGGGTGCAGCAGCACGCGCTCGATCAGTTCCGGGGCGACATTGTATGACTTCAGGTATTCCAGTGCGCACAAGGTACTGAAGGCCGCCTGCACGGCGATGCCCAGATTGACGATATCGCACATCTTCTGGTCGACCCGGGCATGCGGCACCACGGTTTTGACGGGCATATGCAGCGTTTCTGTGGATTGAGGCATGATGGACAACTCCTGCGAAGGGTACGGAGGGGGGGAGACGGCGTAGCGGTGCGAACCGCGACAGCGCGGACAGGGACAGCGATCATGGTGCCGATAAAAGTATTGCCGATAAACTCTCGATGTCAATGGCAGGGAAACATGAGCCACGGTTTTTTTCTTCCAGGCACAACCGCAGCCGAAAGCGATGGACAAGCGCGAGCAGCCACGGCGATAATCAGCCATGCCTGCCCCCGCCGCCACCCAGCCCGACCTCCCCCGCCCCCAACCCGCCTCGCTTGCCGACCTGTTCTTCTCGTTCACCTGGCTGGCCCTGCAAGGCTTCGGCGGCGTGCTGGCCGTGATCCAGCGCGAGATGGTCGAGCGCAAGCGCTGGCTGACGCAGGAGGAATTCCTGGAAGACTGGGCCGTGGCGCAAATCATGCCGGGGCCGAATGTCGTCAACCTGTCCCTGATGGTGGGCGGACGCTATTTCGGCTTGAAAGGCGCGCTGACGGCGCTGGCCGGCATGCTGGCCGTGCCCCTCGTCATCGTGCTCGTGCTGGGCGTGCTGTACACGCGCTTCGGCGACAATCCGCAGATGGCGGGCGCCCTGCGCGGCATGGCGGCCGTCTCGGCCGGCATGATCGCCGCCACGGGCGTGAAACTGGCGACCGCGCTGGTCAGGCATCCGCTGCCCCTGTGGCTGACCTTGTCCATCACCGTGCTGGGCGTGCTGATGGTGGCGATCTTCCGCTGGCCCCTGCTGTACATCCTGCTGGGCCTGGGCGGCATCGGCTGCCTGCTCACGTATCGAAAGCTGTCCGCATGACGCCGCCCCTGCAACTGGTATTGAGCGCGGGCGACTGGCTGAACCTGTTCGGCCATTACCTGATGCTGTCGCTGATGTCGATCGGCGGCGCCATTTCCACCACTTCCGAAATGCACCGTTTCCTCGTCGAGCAGCATGGCTGGCTGACGCAGGCGCAATTCAATGAATCGATCGCCATCGCCCAGGCCGCACCCGGCCCGAACGTGCTGTTCGTCGCCTTGATGGGCTGGAACGTGGGCATGAACGCGGGCAGCTACACGGCCGCCTGGCTTGGCGTGTTCATCACGATGGTGGGCATCATGCTGCCCAGCACCACCCTCACCTACGTGGCAGCCCAGTGGGGCTACCGCAACCGCGACCTGCGCCCCGTGCGCGCCTTCAAGCAAGGCATGGCGCCCATCGTCGTCGCCCTCTTGATTTCCACGGGCATGATCTTGGGCGGCGCCAACCACCAATGGCGCACCGACTGGCCCCTGTGGACCCTGTCCATCGTGGCTGGCCTCATCATCTGGCGCACGAAGATCCATTTATTGTGGCTGCTGGCGGCCGGCGCCGTGCTGGGCTGGCTGCAGCTGGTGTAGTTGCTACACCGCCAGGTGCCGCTTCACCTCCTCCCCATCCATCTGTTCTGCATTGCCGCTGGCCACGACACTGCCGCGCGACAGGACGATGAATTCGTCGGCCAGTTCGCGGGCGAAATCGAAATATTGCTCGCACAGCACGATGGCCATGTTGCCGCGCTGTTTCAGCAAGGAAATGACCCTGCCGATATCCTTGATGACGGACGGCTGGATGCCCTCCGTCGGCTCGTCGAAGATGATCAGCTGCGGCTCGGCCAGCAGGGCGCGGGCGATGGCCAGCTGCTGCTGTTGCCCGCCAGACAAATCTCCGCCGCGCCGCTGCAGCATCTCTTTCAATACCGGAAACAGTTCATACACGTGGGGATCGATGCGCGCAGCTTGCCTGCCCTGCTTCACCGCCATACCCATCAGCAAGTTTTCCTCGACCGTCAGGCGCGCAAAGATGTCGCGCCCCTGCGGCACGTAAGCGATACCCAGCTTGGCCCGCGCATGGGGCGCCAGCTTCGTGATGTCGCGGCCATTGAAGACCACCTGGCCCTGCGCCACGGGCAGCACGCCCATCAGGCATTTCAGCAAGGTCGTCTTGCCCACGCCATTCCTGCCCAGCAAGGCCAGGCACTCGCCCTTGCGCACTGACAAGTTGATGCCGCGCAAGGTGTGCGAGGAACCGTAGTATTGATTTAACTGTTGCACTTCCAGCATAGTCTGCGATCTCCCCTATTACCTTCCCAGATAGACTTCGATGACCCGCTCGTCCGCTTGCACCTCGTCCATGCGGCCCTGCGCCAGCACGGAACCCTCGTGCAGCACGGTGACGATGCCTTGCCGGGCGATTTCCGTCACAAAGCCCATGTCGTGCTCGACCACCATGATCGAATGTTTGCCCCGTAACTCATTGAGCAATTCCGCCGTGCGCGCCGTTTCCGCATCCGACATGCCGGCCACGGGTTCATCCAATAAAATCAGCTGCGGCTCCTGCATCAGCAGCATGCCGATTTCCAGCCACTGTTTTTGCCCGTGCGACAGCAAACCGGCAGGCCGCGCTTCGTGGCCGTTGAGGCGGATCAGGCGCAATATCGCTTCGATCTTGCCTTCCTGCTCGGACGTCAAACGGGCAAACAGGGTGGGCGCCACGCGCTTGTCCATCTTCATCGCCAGTTCCAGGTTGTCGAACACCGTGTGCTGCTCGAACACGGTGGGACGCTGGAACTTGCGGCCGATGCCCGCGTGGGCGATCTGCGCTTCCGTCATGGTCGCCAAATTCATCGTTTGCCCGAACCAGGCCGTGCCGGACGTGGGCCGCGTCTTGCCGGTAATCACGTCCATCATCGTCGTCTTGCCCGCGCCGTTAGGCCCGATGATGCAGCGCAATTCGCCCACGGAAATATCGAGACTGAGCTTGTTGATGGCCTTGAAGCCGTCGAAGGACACGCTGATATCTTCCAGATACAAAATGGCGCCATGCGTCGTGTCGACGCCCTCGCCCTTCACGCGCGCATACGTGGGGCCCGCTTCGGCGCTGGCCATACCGGGCAACATGCGGATGCTCATGCGGCCTCCTCTGCCACGACGGCGGCTTTTTTACGTTTGAGCTTGCTCAACACGCCCAGCATGCCTTGCTGCATGAACAGGGTGACGACGATGAACAGCAAGCCCAGCGCAAACAGCCACAGTTCCGGCATGGCGGCCGTGAACCAGCTTTTCAAGCCGTTGACGGTGAAGGCGCCCAGAATCGGGCCGAGCAAGGTGCCGCGCCCGCCGACGGCCACCCACACGACCATCTCGATGGAGTTGGCCGGCGACATCTCGGACGGGTTGATGATGCCCACTTGCGGCACGTACAGGGCGCCAGCGATGCCGCACAGCACGGCCGACAAGGTCCACACGAACAGCTTGAACCACAGCGGGTTGTAGCCGAGAAACATCAAGCGCGCCTCGCTGTCGCGCACGCCCTGCAGCACCCGTCCCAGCTTCGAGCGGACGATGGCGCGCGCGCCCACCAGGGCCGCCAGCAGGAAGGCCAGGGTCAGCAGGAACAGCACGGCCCGCGTGGCGGGTGCCGTGATGCTGTGGCCCAAGATCGTCTTGAAGTCCGTGAAACCGTTGTTGCCGCCAAAGCCGGTGTCATTGCGGAAGAACAAGAGCATGAAGGCATACGTCATCGCTTGCGTGATGATGGAAAAATACACGCCCTTGATGCGCGAGCGAAACGCGAAGTAACCGAACACAAAGGCCAGTACGCCCGGCACCAGCACGACGAGGGCCATGCAATACCAGAAATGTTCCGTGAAGGCCCAGTACCAGGGGTAGGTTTTCCAGTCGAGAAAGACCATGAAGTCGGGCAAGCTGCTGTGGTACTGGCCCTGGTCGCCGATGGCGCGCATCAGATACATGCCGTGCGCATACGCGCCCAGGGCAAAGAACACGCCGTGGCCCAGGGATAATATGCCCGTGTAGCCCCAGACGAGGTCCAGTGCCAGCGCGGCCAGCGCGTAGCACATGAACTTGCCCACCAGCGCCACCGTGTAGGCGGACACGTGCAGCGCATGGCCTTCGGCAAACGCCAGGTTAAAAATCGGCAACAACGCCGCCAGTAATGTACAGGCGGCAATCGCCAGCCACACGGGCCGCGTGAACAGGCCAGGCTTGATTTGATGGGAGGTAATCATTCGACGCTGCGTCCCTTCATGGCAAACAGGCCCTGCGGCCGGCGCTGGATGAAAATGATGATGAATATCAAAATGGCGATCTTCGCCAGCACGGCGCCCGCCACCGGCTCGAGGAATTTGTTCACTTCGCCCAGGCCCAGCGCGGCGATCACGGTGCCGGCCAGCTGGCCCACGCCGCCGAGCACCACCACCATGAAGGAATCGACGATGTAGCTTTGGCCCAGGTCCGGCCCGACATTGCCCAGCTGCGACAGGGCCACGCCGCCGAGCCCGGCGATGCCGGAGCCGAGGCCAAAGGTCAGCATGTCGACCTTGCCCGTGGCCACGCCCACGCAATCGGCCATGCGGCGGTTTTGCGTGACGGCCCGCACGAACAGGCCCAGCCGCGTCTTGTTCAAGATCAACCACACGGCCACCACGACAACGATGGCAAAGGCGATGATGGCCAGGCGGTTGTACGGCAGCACGAGGCCGCCCAGCACGGTGACGCCGCCCGACATCCAGGCGGGATTGGCCACTTCCACGTTTTGCGCGCCAAAGATCGTGCGCACCGCCTGCATGAGGATCAGGCTGATGCCCCAGGTGGCCAGCAGGGTTTCCAGCGGCCTGCCATATAGCCAGCGGATCACCGTGCGTTCCAGCACTACGCCCACCAGGCCGGAGACGAAAAATGCGGCAGGCAAGGCGGTCAGCAAATACCAGTCTTGCACGCCGGGCAGGAAGTGGCGGAAAAACAGCTGGCACAGATACGTCGTGTAAGCGCCTATCATCAGCAGCTCGCCATGCGCCATGTTGATGATGCCCATCAAGCCGAACGTGATGGCCAGACCCAGGGCCGCCAGCAGCAGCACGCTGCCCAGTGAAATGCCGTAAAACACATTGCCGGCGAACTCCATGCGCGCCACCCTGCCCTTGATCTGGCGCATGGTCTCGATGGCGGCCAGTTGCACGGCCTCGTCCGGCTCACCGACCTTGCCATCTGGCCCTTTCTCCAGCATGGCTTGCAGCACGGGCAGCAGGCGCGCATCGCTGCTGCCGGCCAGCGCCTGCACGGCGGCCTTGCGCGTGGCGACGTCGGGCGCATGCAGGTTGGTGCTGGCGATCAGCACCTGCAATATCTGTTTGATGTCAGCATCGTTTTCCTGCGCCAGCGCCGCGCGGATCAAGGGAAGCTGCGCAGGATCAACCGCCTTTTGCAACGCTTGCGCGGCCGCCAGCCGTTCGGCCCGTTCCGGTGCCAGCAGTTTCAGCCCCGACAAGGCGCCCGCCACGGCCGAGCGCAAGCGGTTGTTGACCATCACGCCATCGATGCCGTCCGGCAGCGGCACGCTCTTGCCGAGCGCCGGGTCAAGCGCCTGCTCGCCGTCGACGATATACACCTTGCCGTCGGGCGTGGCGTACAACGCGTCATCCTGCAAGGCTTGCAGCACACGGGCGGCCTCGGGCGTGGCAAGGGCGGCGATCTGCGCGACGGCGGCGACACGGGCGTCAGGGTCGTCGCCAGATAGCGGCTTGAGCAGGTCGGGAGGGATGGCGGCCTGCGCCATGGACGACAGGCACAGGCAGGCGAAGACCAGCAGCGATGTGAATAGCCTCATTGATATCCCGGGAAAGCGTTGATGGTCGGCGCCACCGGACGCATGCCCGATGGCGCCGGCGTGGCTTTTACAGCTTTTGCTTGCCCTCATTGCCCTTGATAAACGGGCTCCACGGCTGGGCGCGTATTGCTTCCTTGGTTTTCCATACGACATTGAATTGCCCGTCGGCCTTGATTTCACCGATCATCACGGGCTTGTGCAAGTGGTGATTCGTGGCATCCATGGTCAGGGTAAAGCCGGACGGCGCCTTGACGCTCTGGCCGGCCATGGCGGCGATCACCTTGTCCGTATCCGTCGATTTCGCCTTTTCCACGGCTTGCGCCCACATGTGGATGCCCACATAGGTCGCTTCCATCGGGTCGTTCGTCACGACCGCCCCCGCGTTCGGCAGCTTTTGCGCCACCGCATACGCTTTCCACTGCTTGATGAAGGCTGTATTCACTGGATTCTTGACGGACTCAAAGTAATTCCAGGCCGCCAGATGACCGAGCAGCGGCTTGGTATCGATGCCGCGCAACTCTTCCTCGCCCACGGAAAACGCGACGACGGGCACGTCCGTGGCTTTCAAGCCCGCATTGCCCAGTTCCTTATAGAACGGCACGTTGGAATCGCCATTGATGGTGGAAATGACGGCCGTCTTGCCGCCCGTGGAAAACTTCTTGATGTTGGCGACGATGGTTTGATAGTCGGCGTGGCCGAACGGCGTGTAGACCTCGCTGATATCGCTATCCTTGACACCTTTGCTTTTCAGAAAGGCGCGCAAGATCTTGTTGGTGGTGCGCGGATACACGTAATCCGTGCCCAGCAGCACGAAGCGTTTCGCGCCGCCGCCATCCTTGCTCATCAGGTATTCCACGGCGGGAATCGCCTGCTGGTTCGGCGCGGCGCCCGTATAAAACACATTCTTTTCCAGCTCCTCGCCCTCGTATTGCACCGGGTAAAACAGCAGGCTGTTGAGTTCCTTGAATACGGGCAACACCGACTTGCGCGACACGGACGTCCAGCAACCGAACACGACAGCCACTTTATCCTGCGCTACCAGCTGGCGCGCTTTTTCCGCAAACAAGGGCCAGTTCGATGCGGGATCGACGACGACGGCTTCCAGCTTCTTGCCCAGCACGCCGCCCTTGGCATTGATCTCGGCAATCGTCATCAGCGCCACATCCTTGAGCGACGTTTCGGAAATGGCCATGGTGCCCGACAGGGAGTGCAAGATACCCACCTTGATCGTGTCGGCGGCCAAGGCTGCCTGCATATAAGTGGAGGTGGCCAGGGCCAGTGCGCCGGCGGCGGCCGCTTTCAGGATGATGCGTCGTGACATAGGGACTCCTGTGATGGGTTCGTGGGGGGCGAGCTGGGCCTGCGATGTTGTTAAAGCAGAATGCATGCCAGCGCCAGCAGGTGTCCGCCATGGTGCACGGGGCCGGCGCCGCACGAAAAAAAACCTGGCTGCACAAGGACTGTGCAGCCAGGTTTCAAATTGCCGTAAAACGGTGCGCCGAAGCAGTTAATCCATACGCATCAATTCTTGCGTGGCACGCCTTTCAAACGGCGCCAGCCCTTGCGGCCCAGCGGGAACAGCAGCACGAAAGCGAGCAGCCACGGCAGAATATAGGCCATGGCCGTGATGGCATTGGCCACGCCTTCCGACAGGTTTTCCGTGAAATTGCCCAGCGCGCGCTTGACGGGCCGCCAGAACGACTGCTTGCCTTCGGCGCTGATGGCCACGTTCAACAAGTCCGTATCGATGCGCTGCATCAACAGCGCGTTGGCGGCCGTCGCCTGCTCCAGCTCCACTTGCACGGTGGCCAGCTCCTTGGTCACCTTGATGAGGGCATCGACGTTGGTGCCCGAGCGCTTTTCCAGGTCTTGCAGCTGCGCCTGGTATTGCTTGAGCATTTCCAGGCGTTTCTTGCTGTCGAGCACCGGACGGCCCAGGTCTTCCACCTTGGTGCCCTGGCTGGTGACGTCGCCTTCGGCCGCGACCAGCGCGACCAGCTTCTTGATGCCGGCTGGCTTGGCGCGCATGCTGATGCGCGCATGCACGTAGCGGCCGCTGTCGACGCTGGAATCGAGCAGCAGGCAGCCGTTTTCCGTATCGGCCTTGCAGGCAGCGACCACTTTTTCATACAGGGGACGCACTTGCGCCTCGTGCGTATCGACGCTGACATTATGTTCATAGGCAAGAAACTCGCTGCCCTTTTCCTTGCCATCGAGACGCGCGGCGCTCGATTGCCCGCCGCTCTCGCCCTTGCTGCCGCAACCGGCCAGCAGCATCAGGCCAATCAGACCCATATGGATTTTTTTCATGGTTTCTTTCTATGAATTACTTGTTCAACGGAAGCATCTCGACATCGGGCAGATGCGCCGCCACTTCCTGCACCGTTGCATGGCCCGTCAGGGAGGCGATCACCTGCGGCAACGGCGCCGGCCAGATTTCCGGCAAATCGCGTTCCTCGGGCGCCAGCACGGGAAAGGCCAGCTGTTCCCGTGGCGGCACAAACGCCGCGTCGACGCCGGGCTTGTTGCCACGCGCATCGATGCGGTACCAGCCGAAGTCTTGCAGATACACGGCATTCAAGCCATGCAGGCAGAACGGCGGCCCCGCCTCGCCCATGGCCAGGCGCTGGTAGCACAGGCCGGCAGGAATGCCGTTGGCGCGCAGCAGCGCGGCCAGCAGATGGCTCTTCGCATAACAATAGCCCGTGCCATGCTGCAAGACGTCGGACGCGCGGCAGGTGACGGGATTGCGCTGGTAATCCCAGCTGTGGGCGACCTCGTCGCGCACGAAGGCAAAGCAGCGGGCCGCGATCGCGGCGTCGCCCACCGCGCCCACCGCCAGCGCGGCCGCCCTGGCGCGCACGGCTGGATGGTCGCTGTCGATGTAAGTGCTGCTGGCTAAATACAGGGAAAAGTCGGTAGACATGGCATCGAGGTCATGCAAAAAGATAATGCGCGATTCTAGTCGAAGCGGCACGAAATCGAACGTTTCCTTGCGCAAGAACAAAGAAAATCCACGCTTCGGCCTGCCTGCCAGGGGGGCGGCGACTTTGGCGGCGGCCCGGTAGCTGGTATCATGCGGGCAAACGCAGCCGGCCCTGTTGGCCCCGCACATGGCACTACCTTGCGAAGCGGCCCCCGCCGCCGACGCCTCCCTACAGATCAGAGAAACGAGTTCCCTATGAGCACTTCATCGTCCCACCCATCATTCTGGCGCCGAGTCCCGCTGGCTTTCGGCACCTTCTTCAGCACCCTGTCGGACGCCGCCTATGCGGCCCGCGTGGAAAAGCTGTCCTTGCCCGAAGCCGCCCCGGTGGCGCCAGTGGCCCCGGCTCCGGCGCCCGCCCCCGTGCCGACGCCGGCCGCCGCGCCCGTCATTTTGAAGGAAGCGACGCCCGATGCCGCCCTGCAATTGCTGGCCTTGCTGCAACGCGAAGCGCGATTGATCGACTTTACCCAGGAAAACCTGGGCAGCCATGCCGATGCCGACATCGGCGCGGCCGCCCGCGTCGTGCATGAAGGCTGCGCCAAGGTCATGCGCGAATACTTCACCATCGAGGCCGTGCGCCAGGAAGCCGAAGGCAGCCGCATCGTGCTGCAGGAAGGCTTTGATTCTGCGCAAGTACGCCTGACGGGCAACGTGGTCGGTTCCGCGCCGTTCACGGGCACCCTCAGCCACCGCGGCTGGCGCGCGTCCAGCGTGCGCCTGCCGAAACTGAGCGAGCAGCACGACGCGGCCATCCTGGCGCCAGCCGAGGTGGAACTGTGAACGATCAAGCCAACCCAAGCCCGCGCTACGCCATCGGCATCGACCTGGGCACCACCCACAGCGCCCTGTCGTATGTGAACCTGGTCGAGAGCGACGGCGAGCAATCGAGCCACGGCGTGCTGAAAGTGCCGCAGTTGTCGGCGCCGGGCACCGTCGAAGAATTGTCGCTGCTGCCGTCGTTCGTCTACCTGCCGCACGCCGATGAAGTGGCGGCGGGCGACCTGGCCCTGCCCTGGGTCACCGAGGAAGCCGAAGCGCCGTTCGTCGTCGGTGAAATGGCCCGCAGCCGCGGCGCCACCACGCCGATCCGCCTCGTCTCCAGCGCGAAAAGCTGGCTGTGCCACCCGGGCGTGGACCGCCGCGCGGCCATCCTGCCGAACGATGCGCCGGCGGAAGTCGCGCGCATTTCGCCCATCACGGCCGCCACGCGCTACCTGACGCATTTGCGCCAGGCGTGGGACAACGCCCACCCGCAAGCACCGTTCGCCGAGCAGGAAATCACCGTCACCATTCCCGCCTCGTTCGATCCGGCCGCGCGCGAGCTGACGATGGAAGCGGCGCAGGCGGCCGGTTATTCCTCATTGACCTTGCTGGAAGAGCCGCAGGCGGCCCTGTACAGCTGGATCCAGACCAGCGAAGGGCGCTGGCGCAAGGAAGTCAAGCCGGGCGACATCATCCTGGTCGTCGACGTGGGCGGCGGCACCAGCGACTTTTCGCTGATCGCCGTGCTGGAACGCGACGGCGTGCTGGAACCGCACCGCGTGGCCGTCGGCGAACACATCCTGCTGGGCGGCGACAATATGGACCTGGCCCTGGCCCACCTGGTGGCCCGCAAGCTGGCAGCCAACGGCACCCAGCTGGACGCCTGGCAGATGCGCGCACTCACTTATGGCTGCCGCAGCGCCAAGGAAAGCCTGCTGGCCGACAGCGGCCTCGATGTGGCGCCCATCGTCGTGCCGAGCCGCGGCTCGAAACTGATCGGCGGCTCCATCCGCACGGAACTGACGCGCGCCGAAGTATCCACCTTCATCCTCGACGGCTTTTTCCCGCAAGTGGAAGCGTCGAGCCGCCCTGCCGTGCGCACGCGCGCCGGCCTGACGCAACTGGGCTTGCCGTATGCGCAGGACGCGGCCATCACGCGCCACCTGGCCGCCTTCCTGGGCCGGCAAGTGGCAGCCACCAGCGAACTGGAAGGCTTTTCGGGCCGCCAGTCGGCCGACGCCAGCTTCTTGCACCCGACGGCCGTGCTGTTCAACGGCGGCGTCTTCAAGTCCGACCTGCTGGTGCAGCGCATCATGGCTACAGTCAACGACTGGCTGTACATGGAAGGCGCGGAACCGGCGCGCATGCTGGCCGGGGCCGACCTGGACCTGGCCGTGGCCCGTGGCGCGGCCTACTACAGCTATGTGCGACGCGGCCATGGCGTGCGCATCCGCGGCGGCACGGCCAGTTCCTTCTATGTCGCCATCGAATCGGCCATGCCCGCCATCCCCGGCATGGAACCGCCGATCCAGGCCCTGTGCGTGGCGCCGTTCGGCATGGAAGAAGGCAGCGAATTGGAATTGCCGGGCCAGCAATTCGGCCTGGTGGTGGGCGAACCCGTGCACTTCCGCTTCTTCGCCTCGTCCACGCGCCGCAACGACCAGATCGGCGACTTGCTCGATTTCTGGGGTCCCGACGAATTGCAGGAACTGAGCGAAATCCAGGCGACCTTGTCCGCCGAAGGCCGGTCGGCCGGCGACGTGGTGCAGGTCAAGCTGCACGCGCGCGTGACGGAAGCGGGTACCCTGGAACTGCTGGCCGTTTCCCCTGACGGCGCCGAGCGCTGGAAAGTGGAATTCGACGTGCGCGGCACGCCGCAGCAATAGGCATGCGCAGCGCTGTGGGCAAGCCGGCCTTCCTGGTCGGCATCGACCTGGGCACCACCAACACGGTGGTCGCGTATGCGGCGGCTGGCGATGCGCCGGCAGGAATAAACCTGTTCGCCATCGAGCAGCTGGTCGCTCCCGGCGAAGTGGGCGCACGCCCCCTGCTGCCTTCCTTGCGCTACCATCCCGCCGCCGGCGAACTGGCGGCGGGCGACTTGCAGCTGCCCTGGCCGCAGCAAGACGTGGCCGGCGTGGACCAAAGCGTGCTGGGCGCCCTGGCGCGCCAGCTCGGCGCCCAGGTGCCGGGCCGGTTAGTGGCCAGCGCGAAGAGCTGGCTGTCGCACGCGAACGTGGACCGCCAGGCGCCCATCCTGCCCTGGGGCGCGGATGCCGATGTCGCGAAAGTGTCGCCCGTGGCGGCCAGCGCCAGCTACCTGGCCTACGTGCGCGCCGCCTGGAACCACCGATTCCCGCAGGCTCTCCTCGAAAACCAGGAACTGGTGCTGACCATCCCCGCCTCGTTCGACGAGGGTGCGCGCGCACTCACCCTGGAAGCGGCCCGCATGGCGGGCTTGCCCGCGCTACGCCTGGTGGAAGAACCGCAGGCGGCCTTCTATGATTTCCTGCAGCGCCAGCGCGCCACCCTGCGCGCAGACCTGGCCGACACGCGCCGCATTTTAGTCTGCGACGTGGGTGGCGGCACCACCGATTTCAGCCTGATCGACGTGGCCTTCGATGACGACGGCGAACCGCAGCTCACGCGCAGCAGCGTAGGCAACCATTTGATACTCGGCGGCGACAATATGGACCTGGCGCTGGCCCACCTGGTGGAAACGCGCCTGGCCGCCGGCCAGGAAGGCGGCATGAAGCTGTCGGCCGCGCGCCTGTCGCAGCTGATGGAACGCTGCCGCGCCGCCAAGGAGCTGCTGCTCTCCGCCGACGCGCCGGAGAAAACCACCGTCACCCTGCTGGGCGCGGGCTCGCGCCTGATCGGCGGCAGCCGTTCCGTCGACGTCACGCGCGAGGAAGTGGCGGCCATGGTGGTCGATGGCTTCTTCCCGAAGGTGGAACTGAGCGAGGTGGCCAGAAAGGGCCGCGCCGGCATCGTCGAATTCGGCCTGCCGTATGCGCAGGACGCGGCCATCACGCGCCATCTGGCCAGCTTTCTGCAGCAGCATACCGGCGCACTGCCCGATACCCTGCTGCTGAATGGCGGCGTATTCCGTGCCGACGCATTGGCGCGCCGCCTGGCCGACACCCTGGCACACTGGCGCGGACAGCCGCTGACCATCCTGCACAATGACAATCCCGACGTGGCCGTGGCCCGTGGCGCCGTCGCCTACGCGCTGGCCCGGCGCGGCCAGGCGCCGCGCATCGGCGGCGGTTCGCCGCGCAGCTATTTCCTCGTGCTGGGCGAGGTGGGCAAGGACCACCGCGCCGTCTGCATCCTGCCCCGCGGCAGCGCCAGCGGCGAGGAAATCCGCCTGACGGAGCGCCTGTTCGCCTTGCGCCTGGGCCGGCCCGTGCGCTTCCACCTGGCCACGTCCCTCTTTGAGGCGGGCACGCCGCCGCAGCTGGGCGAGATCGTCGACCTGGACGACGGCGAGTATTTGCGCCTGCCGCCGCTGGCCAGCGTGCTGCACGCCAAAGACGGCGGTAACGACAAACGCGACATCACCGTGCAACTGGCCACCGTGATGACGGAAGTGGGTACGCTGGAAGTGCATTGCGTGGCCGCAGCCGATGCCTGTGCGCGCTGGCTGCTGGAATTCCAGTTACGCGCTGGTAAGGAAGAGCAAGGCGGTGGCGAGGCTCAAGCCGTGTCGCCGCGCATGAAGGAAGCCATCGAGAAGATCGAACGCATTTTCGGCGGCAAGGCGCAAAAAGTCGACATCAAGGAAGTGCGCCAGCTGCGCCAGCACCTGGAACGGGGGCTGGGCGGACGCGAAAGCTGGGATACGCCGCTGCTGCGCCAGCTGTTCGACGCCCTCCTGCTGCGCGCCCGCGGCCGGCGCCGCTCCGCCGAGCATGAGCGGGTCTGGCTGAATCTGGCCGGCTACTGCCTGCGTCCCGGCTACGGCGATGCGCTGGACCCGTGGCGCATCGAGCAGCTGTGGGCCCTGTTCGACGCGGGCGCACAGCACCACAAGGACAACCAGGTGTGCGCCGAATGGTGGACCCTGTGGCGCCGGGTGGCTGGCGGCTTGAACCCCGAGCAGCAATTGCGCCTGCTCGACGACTTCGCCTTCAACCTGCAAGCCGATGCGGCCCAGCGGGGCAGCCGCCCCGTCACCCTCGTGAACGGCAGCGACGACGACATGCTGCGCCTGGGCGCCTCGCTGGAGCGCATCCCTGGCGCCTACAAGGCGGAAGTGGGCGCCTGGCTGCTGAAACGCCTGGAGAAAGCCGGCAAGAAGGGGGAAGCGGCGGACACGAACACCCTGTGGGCGCTGGCCAGGGTCGGCGCGCGCCAGCCCTTCCACGGCAGCGCGCACGAAGTGGTCGACAGCGCCACCGTGGCCGACTGGTTGCAGGTGCTGCTGGCGCTGGACTGGAAAAAAATCGAGCCGGCCGCCTTCGCCGCCACCCACCTGGCGCGCATGACAGGAGACCGCTCGCGCGACATCGCCGACGAACTGCGCGCCACCATCCTCGCCCGCCTGAAAGCCGTCGGCGCCCCGCCCCTGTGGCAAGCGATGGTCAGCGAAGTGACGCAGCTGGACGAAGCGAATACCAAGCGCATGCTGGGCGAGGCGCTGCCGCCGGGGTTGAAGCTGATCAATTAATCAACTGCCATCTCGCTACACCAGCGCCACCACCAGCAACACCACCGCCAGCGGCGCCTGCACCAGCACGATGCCGGGATGCGTGCGGCGCAGCTGGGCCCACACGGACAGGCCCGGCACTTCCTCGTGCGGATGGTGGGCTTCGTCGCGCAGCGACATCGCGTGCAGGAACATGCCGGCGATCAGGGGGCCGGGATTGACCCACCAGCCCTGCTCCAGCAAGCCGCGCGACAGGTAGATGGCCAGTGCGCCGATGGCAAACGGCGAAGCCCACACCAGCGCCAGCATCAGGCGGATGCCATAGAATTCCGCCAGGGTGCCCATGCGGTGCAGGCGGCTGAAATCGTGGTCTTCCATGCGCTTGTCGATGGCCAGTTCGGCGCGGCCGTACAGGGTCCACAGGCCGCCGAACAGGCAGCCCAGCAGCACGCCGATGACGATATCGGCCGCGAACACCGCATATTTATTGACGTCGGCCGTGCCGATGCCCAGCGACGTGTGGGCGGCCGCATGCAGGTGCAGGCCGGCCTGCTCGCCTTCGGCCGTCGTATAGCGGTCGCGCACATCATACGTGCTGCCGATATACACGACGTTCTTGCGCAACGCCCCGGCATCTACGCCGGCCTGGCCTTCGATCAGTTTGACGCGCGTGCGCGTGGGGTTCAGGAATGCCGGCGCCACGGCCGCCGGATGAAACGGCGCCGTGACGGCGTTCTGCTCTGCCGCATCCTTGGCGTCGCCGTGGATGACGGGTTCGAACGCCCAGCGCGCCAAGTCCCTTTCGCTGCCCGAGCGCCGCGCCAGCTGGCACACGCGGCCCGCCAGCGCCAGCCCTTGCTTTTGCTCGGACAGGACGGCCGGCATGGGCTGCTTCTGCTCCTGTTCATCGGCGCCATGCGCCAGCTCGAAGGCCACGGCCGCCAGCACGGGACTTTTCAGCTCGATGCGCGTGACGGCGCCCATGCGTTCGCGGATCCGCGGGCTGGCAAAGTGGATGCCGGCCGCGCAGCGCGCGCGTATCCAGGGCAGGTTCGCATTCTCGTCCGATTGCTCGGGCAGGATCAGCACCAGTTGCCGGCCATCGGCGGCCAGCCGGTCGAGCAGGCGGTCCAGCGGCCGCTCGCCCGCCTTGTGCTGTTCGTACACGGCCGGCGCCAGGTCCAGGTCGATGGCCAGCACCTGGCTGCCGCGCGCAGCGGCGCTGGCGATCAATTGCTCCAGGCGCGTGCGTTCCAGCGGTTCGCGCTCGTCGAAGACCTGTTCGAACGCGGGCTGGTCGATTTCGATGATGCCGGGCCGGTAGGCGGCGCCCGGGTCCTTGCCCCGGTCCAGCAACTGCTCCTGCGCCGCGCTGGCGCGCAGCATGGCCGCATCGAGCCATTCGAGCACGTGAAAACCTTCCAGCGCCAGCATCAGCGAGGCGATCAGGCTGGCGCCGATCACGTGGTGCAGCAGGTGCGTGCCCGTCAGCTTGAAGGCCGAACCCAGCTGGGTAACCGGCCACAGCAGGCGCCGCCAGAGCGGCAGGTGCGGTTGATCCGGCTGGCTGGTTTCCACGGTGCCTGCTCCTTGCGCGCAACGAATAAATTATCACTCAAACAACAAGCGATAACGAAAGGACAGTGTATTGCAGTTGTGCCCGTTCCGCCGCACGGCTGGCAAGGGTCAGCCTGGCACCCTACTTCGGCCTGGCCAGCAGCAGCTTGCCCAGCGCTTCGAAGGCTGGCGTGGTGGTCGGGTCATTGGCCGCATTGGCTGCCGTCGGCGTCGAGGCGAAGCGCACGATCACCATTTCCGCCTTCGGGTCGACGTAGATGCGCTGGCCATACACGCCGCGCGCCATGTAGGCGCCATGGTCGTTATGCGTGACCCACCACATGTCGCGGTAGCTCCAGCCCTTGAGCAAATCGTAGCCGCCCTTGGCGAACAGCTGCTTGTCGCCGCCGCGGCGGATATCCGCGACAGCCGCGCGGGGGATGATTTGCTGGCCGTTGTAGCGGCCATCGTTGCGCAGCATTTCGCCAAAGCGGGCCAGGTCGCGCAAGCCCGCGCTCAAGCCGCCGCCGGCAAACGGCGTGCCCGTCGAATCGACGCTCATGTAGGCATCCTGTTCGGCGCCCAGCTTTTGCCAGACGTGTTCGGACAGGTAGGCGTTGACGTTCTGCCCCGTGACGCGGGCGATGATCCAGCCCAGCACGTCGGAGTTCACCGTGCGGTAGCCGAACGCCTCGCCATGCCGGCCCTCGTGCCGCACCGTTTGCAAATACTCGAAATAGCTGCGCGGCCCCGTGTAATCCTTCGGCTTGGGCAACGGATTGCCAGCCGCCGCGTGCTGCCACACTTCCGCTGTCGGGTCGGCGTAATCTTCGCTGAATTTCAGGCCCGTGGTCATGTCGAGCACCTGGCGCACGGTGGCGTCGCCAAATGCGGACTTGGCCAGTTCCGGCACATACTCGGCCACATTCTTGTTCGGGTCGAGCTTGCCTTCGGCCACCAGGGCCGCGCCGATGGTGCCCATCACGGACTTCGTCACGGACATGGCGCCATGCTGGCCGCTGTCCTTCAGCACGCCGAAATAGCGCTCATACACGATGCGGCCCCGGTGCAGCACGACGATGCCGTCCGTGTAGTTGGCGCCCAGCGACTGCTCCCAGGTCATCGTTTCCGTCGCGCCCAGGGGCGTGAAGCGCAGGCTGTCGATATCCTTGCGCAGCGCGCGCGGCAAGGGCACGGGCGCCTTCAGGCCGCGCGACACCTCCACCGTCGGCATCAGCTGGCGGAAATGCGACACGCTCCAGCGCAACTGGGGGAAATTGAAATAGCTGCCATCGTCGAAGCGGATGATCTTATCGGCCGGCGGCGGCGCGCCCACCATCCATTGCAAGGTGGCCGGGTCGCTGGCGGCGGCCGACAGCGGCGCCGTCGCTTCTGCCGCATGGGCGCCGGCGGCCAGCGCCAGGCAGGCTGCGGCCAGGGCCAGGCGTTTCATGCTGGGGAAATTGTTCATGTGATGCTCTCCTTGATAGACAGAATACTTAATAGACCCAGACGACGTTCGCCAGCCAGCCCGTCCACGTCCTGGCCTGGCCATTCACCAGCTGGTTGACGCCCGACTGCGCGAACGAGGCGCTGAAGCCCAGGGTCAGGTAGGTATTCGGGTTCACCACGCGCACGTACTTGACGAAGACATCGTTCGCCAGCATCGGACGCAGCACGCCGGCGATCACCACGGGCGCGTCGCCCGGCACGTCGAGGCGCGTGGCCTGGCCGAACTGCAGCGGGCTGCCCATCTGGTTGGCCCGTACCTGGGCCAGGTAGGCGGTCACGGTATCTTTCGGCGTCGGGTGCAGCTCGATGGTAGCCTGCAGCGCATTCACGTTGGCATTGACGAAGACCCAGGTCGCCTTGCTGCCAGAAGCCCAGGCGCCCGGCGTGCCTTCGAAAAACAGCGGGTCAAAGCGCTCGTTGCGCGCCGTGCGCGGATCGTCGCCTGAAAAACTCTGGTAGCCAAGCGTGAACTTCGGCGTCCAGGCCACGTCGGGCAGCGAAAAGCCCCCTTCCGTGCGCCAGCCCCAGGCCCGCATCGGCTCGCGCGTATTCCATTCGCGCGCCGCGTCGACGCCGAACCAGCCTTTCGGCAGCACGGTGGGCAATACGGGAACGCGCGCATAGCCATACACGAACTGCAAGTCCTTGCGGCCTTCGGGCACGGCCAGCGGCGCGCCGATGCCGCCTGGCGCCGCCTGCGGATACGCGGCATGCGAACGGGGCACCTTGCCATATGCAATGCCGGCCTTGCGGTCGTTTGCTGGCGCATAGCTGAAATCAACGCCGACGACGCGCGTGCCCGAATCGTTGTCGGGGTTTTCATTCGGGTCGAGATAGAACGCCTGGGCGCTGACCGCATCCTGGCTTATTTTCGCCACCACCGAATTCTGGAAGGCCTTGCGCGGCCCCAGTTTCAGCGCGCCACGGTCAAAGCCGTTCGAGCCGCCATTGGCGATCAGCATGCCGGTGCCCAGCGTGAAATTCTGTGCGCCGGCCGACAAGTCGAGCATGGCGCGCGTGCCGCCGAGCGGCATGCGGATGCCGGCGACGAATTCCTCGATCGAGATGCGGCCCGTATCGCCGGCGCCGAATGGATCATGGCGCGCCGTGCCCGAGCCGACGGCGGACACGCGCGCATACAGCTGCTTGCCGTCGCCCAGATTGCGCTTGAAGCCAAGGGCCGGCTTGACATAGAACTCGTACCAATAGGGGTTGAATTCGAAGCCGGGATTACGCGCTGGCGTATTCGACAGCTTCCAGAACAGATTGCTTTCGCCGGCCACCTGCACGCCCGCTTCCACGGAGCGCGTCACTTGCCAGTCGGCGCCGAAGGCCGGTTCGACGGCGGCGCGCCGGGCCACTTCCTTTTCCAGGCTGCTCTGTCCATCGGGATCGAGCTGGCCGGCGGCGCCGCAGGAGGCGCTCGCTCCCAGCAAGGCCAGCATCATCGTTCTGCGTGCCAGGAACATCGTTTGCATTGCCATAGATATCCCTTGCGCCGGCTGACTGTCAATTTGAGCGAATGTTATCAGAGATGCTCTTTTTTATTGTTGTAAAGCATCCTATTGTGCGGCGCGACTGTGGTGAGACGAACGTCTCACGGCAGTCCCATGCTGCAATGCGGCATGCATGTGCCGGCGCTTCGTGCTAAAAACGGGCATACCATAAAAAATACCGAGACACCGGAGAGCGCCATGCCCTACGTCCGCCAGACCAGCCATATCGACCGCGTGCGCGACCTGATCGCCGGCCGCATCGTCAATCCAGGGGCCGATACGGCCAGGCTGGCGTCATCGTACCGGCGCTCGCTGGACGACTACCGGCTCGACCCCGCCTCCACCACGGGGCCGCGCATCCTGACGGGCGCCGAGCTGCGCGCCATCCAGCAATCCGAAGAAAATTTTCTGCGCTCCACGGGCCAGTGCCTGCCGCGCCTGCACGCCATGGTGCGCGAAGCGGGCTACTGCGTCATCCTCGCCAATGCGCGCGGCGTGACGATCGACTACGTGGTCGACACGGACCAGCGCAAGGATTTCAAGAAGGCGGGCCTGTATCCCGGTTCGTGCTGGTCGGAAGAGGAGGAAGGCACGTGCGGCATCGCCTCCGTGCTGCTCGACCAGGAAGCCATCACGGTGCACAAGACCGACCATTTCCGCGCCGCGTTCACGGGCCTGACCTGCAGCGCCGCACCGATCTTTTCGCCGCACGGCGACTTGATCGGCGTACTTGATGCCTCCGCGCTGACTTCCCCCGATGCGCGCGACAGCCAGCGCCTGGTCAGGCAACTGGTGCGGCAAGGCGCGACCCTGATCGAGGACGGCTTTTTCCTGAAGTCCTACGGCCATTGCTGCATCCTGCTGGCGCACCGCAACCGCCACTTCGTGGAAGTGCAGCCGGAGATGCTGCTCGCCATCGACGAGCATGGCGACATCGTCGCCGCCAACCGCTGCGCGCGCGACGTCATCGGGGGCCTGGACACGCTGCCGCGTCCCGTCGGCGACGTGCTGGAAGTGCGCGCCGAGCGGCTGTTCGATGCGCGCGCGGGACACAATCTGCTGTCCTTGCGCCTGGCCGGAGGCAGCACCTGGCTGCACGCCCGCGTGCGCGCACCGCTGCGCCAGGCCGGCGTGCGCGCCACGCGCGAGGCGCCTGTCGCGCCGGACGCACTGGCATACACCGCGCCGGAACAGGCCGAACGCACGCGCATCGCCCACGCCATGAACGCCGCCAAATGGCGCCCGCTGCAAGCGGCGGCCATGCTGGGCATTTCGCGCGCCACCCTGTACCGGCGTCTCAAACAACTGCACATCGTGCCGCCGCACCGCCAGTAGCCGTCCGAAAAGCTGAGATTTCCGTCTCAACTTCAGCCATGCTGCGCTGCGCAATGCGGCGCCGGAACGCCAGTGTTACAACATCGTCAGCGGCAACACAGCCGCATCCCATCATAAAGTCAGCAGACTTGGAGGAGACACGATGCAAACCGATAGCAACCCGCACGACCTGGCCGTGGCCGGCATCCTGGAGCAGCTCGAAGGCGCGCTGCGCGCCAGCGACAGCACGGGCGCCGCGCAATTGTTCGAACAGGACGGCTACTGGCGCGACCTGGTGCTGTTTACCTGGAATTTGAAAACCCTGGAAGGCCGCGAGCAGATCGCCGCCATGCTGGCCGCCCAGCTGGGCGCCGTGCAGCCGCTCTCCATTCGCATCGCCGACGGCGAACACGCCAGCGAGGCCGGCGGCGTGCTGCAAAGCTGGATCACGGTGGAAACGAAGGCGGCGCGCGGCGTGGGTTTCATCCGCATCCGCGACGGCAAGATCTGGACCCTGCTCACCACCATGAGCGAATTGAAGGGTTTTGAGGAAGCCAAGGGCGGCCGGCGGCCCATGGGCACGGAACACGGCGCGCGCACCAACCGCAGCAGCTGGCTGGAGCACCGCGAGCAGGAAGCAAAGGAACTGGGCTACGCACGCCAGCCCTATTGCGTCATCATCGGCGGCGGCCAGGGCGGCATCGCGCTGGGCGCGCGCCTGCGGCAATTGAACGTCCCCACCATCATCATCGAGAAAAATGCGCGCCCCGGCGACAGCTGGCGCAAGCGCTACAAGTCCTTGTGCCTGCACGACCCCGTCTGGTACGACCACATGCCGTATATTCCCTTCCCCGACAACTGGCCCGTCTTCACGCCCAAGGACAAGGTCGGCGACTGGCTGGAAATGTACACCAAGGTGATGGAGCTGAACTACTGGGGCTCGACTTCCTGCGAATCGGCCAGCTTCGACGAAGCGTCCGGCGAGTGGACGGTGCAAGTGCTGCGCGACGGCCAGCCCGTCACCCTGAAGCCGCAGCAGCTGGTGCTGGCCACGGGCATGTCGGGCAAGGCGAACATGCCGAAGTTCAAGGGCATGGACGTGTTCCAGGGCGAACAGCAGCACTCGTCGCAGCATCCGGGGCCGGACGCGTATGCGGGCAAGAAGGTGGTCGTCATCGGCGCGAACAATTCCGCGCACGATATCTGCGCCGCCCTGTGGGAAGCGGGCGTGGACGTGACCATGGTGCAGCGCTCGTCGACGCACATCGTCAAGTCCGATTCCCTGATGGACCTGGCCCTGGGCGACCTGTATTCGGAACGGGCGCTGGCGGCCGGCATGACGACGGCGAAGGCCGACCTGACGTTCGCCTCGATCCCGTACAAGATACTGGCCGACTTCCAGAAGCCCGTCTTCCAGGCCATCCGCGAGCGCGATGCGGACTTTTATGCGCGCCTGGAAGAACGGGGCTTCATGCTCGATTTCGGCGATGACGATTCCGGCCTGTTCATGAAATACCTGCGCCGCGGCTCCGGCTACTACATCGACGTGGGCGCCTCGGAGCTGGTCGCCGAGGGCAAGATCAAGCTGAAAAGCGGCGTCGGCGTGCAGGAACTGAAAAGCCATTCCATCGTGCTGTCGGACGGCACGGAACTGCCGGCCGACCTGGTGGTGTACGCCACCGGCTACGGCTCCATGAATGGCTGGGCGGCCGACCTGATTTCGCCGGAAGTAGCGAACAAGGTGGGCAAGGTGTGGGGACTGGGCTCCGCCACGACGAAGGATCCCGGTCCGTGGGAAGGCGAGCAGCGCAATATGTGGAAGCCCACGCAGCAGCAAGCCTTGTGGTTCCACGGCGGCAACCTGCACCAGTCGCGCCACTATTCCCAGTACCTGTCGCTGCAGCTGAAGGCGCGCATGGAAGGCTTGACCACCCCCGTGTATGCGCAGCAGGAGGTACATCACCTGGCGTGATGGCAGGGGCAAGCAGATAAAAAAAATGGCGGCGGACCGAAGTCCGCCGCCATTTTGCATTATGCAGCCAACAATTACTGCTTGATGGCTTCGATGGCAAACGTCAGCGTGACGTCATCGCTGACGGCTGGCGCATATTTGCCGGCGTTGAATTCCGAGCGCTTGATCTTGGCCGTGGCGTTGGCGCCGCAAGCGTCTTTTTTCAGCATCGGGTGCGGTGCGCAGGTGAACGAGGTGACGGTCAGGGTGACTGGCTTGGTCACGCCTTTCAGGGTCAGGTTGCCGTCGACGGAAGCGAGCTTGTCGCCGTCAAAATTGAACTTGGTCGATTTGTAGGTGGCGACCGGGAACTTGGCCGTGTCGAGGAAATCTTCGCCCTGGATGTGCGAGTTGAACAGGGTCGAACCCGTGTCGACGGATTTGGTGTCGATCAGCACTTCGACGGCGCCCGTCTTGGCGGCGCGGTCCAGGGTGACCTTGCCGGTGGTGTTATTGAAACGGCTTTGCTGCGTCGAGAAGCCCATGTGGGTGTACTCGAAGCGGGGGAAAGTGTGGCTGCCATCGATGACATAGACTTCAGGAGCGGCAACGGCGGACAGCGAGAAGCCGGCGGCGGCGATAAAAGCGAGCAGTTTTTTCATTGTAGGTTCCTAACAGAAAGTGGAGGATGTCAAAACCGCAACCAGCTGCAGGCGACTGGCGCATGCGGCTGATTGTCTGGCTTCAGTTGCAACAGATTATGCATGGCATGAAGATCGATGTAAAACGGAAAATATACCTAGTTAGCATCGATAAAATCGATAATACATGGCGATATTCTCTGTGACAGCGCCTTCTGCTGCCGATTATTGTCTGCATTGCCAAAAATATCCAGCGTTATCCGGCGCCTCAGATTACATCATAAATGAGAATGATTCTTGTTATTATTTGATGGGCTTGCTATCATGGCGCGCTTTGATCACGGGGACATGCGCGGTGCTTGAACGCTATTACCAGGAATTGCTGCGCCTGATTTCGCGCTCCACGGGATGCCGCGACAAGGCCCAGGACGTGGTGCAGGAAGCCTATGCCCGCCTCCTGGCGCGCCAGCCGCAAGGCGGCGCCCGCGCCCTGCATGGCGATACGCCACCCGACAGCGGCCAGCGCGCCCTGCTGTACGTCACGGCGAAAAACATCGCCATCGACGAACAGCGTTTGCGCCAGAGGCGGCCCCATGACGCGCTCGACGAGCCGCACATGCAGCTGCGCGCGCCGCGCGCCGATGAACCCGAGCAACGGCTGCACGACCGGCAAACCATGGAACGCCTGCTGCTCATCATCGAGGGCTTGCCGCCGCGCTGCCGCCAGGCTTTCGCGCTGTACAAGTTCGACGGCCTGAGCCAGATCGAGATCGCCGCACAGATGGGTATCTCCGTCAACATGGTGGAAAAACACATCATCAACGGCATGCTCGCCTGTAAAAAAGGCTTGCCCGAGCGGGATACGCTATGAAACAGCACATGACATCACAAGACACGACGGCCGACGACATCGACTTCCTGGCGGCGCAATGGCTGCTGCGCCGCGACGCCGGCCTGGCCGCGCACGACCTGGCGGCATTGCAGCAATGGCTGGAAGCGGACCCGCGCCACCAGCAGGCCTGGCAGGCGCTGGCCCGCACCGATGCGCTGCTGGCCAGCCTGCCGGCGCAGCGCGTGGCGGCCTTCAGCCAGCCCGTCGCGGCGGCGGGCGCGCCGTCATCGCTGCTGCGGCGGCTGCGCCAGGCGGCCTCTTTCCCGCCGCGCGGCGCGCTGGCCGGCGGCTGCCTGCTGCTGTGCGGCCTGCTGGCCTGGCCGCTGGCCGGCCATCTGCAGCGCCCCGGCTTCCAGCACGATTACAGCACGGCGCGCGGCCAGTTCGCCACGCAAGTCCTGCCCGACGGCAGCCGCATCGAACTCGATAGCGGCAGCGCCGTCGACGTGGCCCTGTACCGCGACCGGCGCAGCGTGCGCCTGCTGCGCGGCCAGGCCATGTTCCATGTGCAGGCCGACCCTGCGCGTCCGTTCCAGGTCATCGCGGGAGCGGCCACGGCGACGGTACTGGGCACGCATTTTTCAGTGCGCCACGTGGGCGCCACGACACAGGTGAGCGTGGCGCAAGGCACGGTGCGGGTGGAGAGCGAAGCCGGCGCGCATGCCGAAGTGCTGCGGGCGGGCGACACGGTCACCGTCACGCCGCAGGGCGTGCAAGCGCTGGCCAGGGTCAGCGCGCAAGCGGTGGGCAACTGGCGTGCCGGGCGCCTCGATTTCGAGGACGCCACCCTGGCCGAGGCGCTGGCCGAATTCGAGCGCTATGGCGATTCAGGCCTCGTGCTTGACGACCCGGCCCTGGCCGGCCTGCGCCTGAACGGCAGCTTCGACGCGAAGCTGCCGGCGCAGTTTGCCGCCGCCCTGCCCCTGGCCTTGCCCGTGCGCCTGCAGCGCCAGGACGGCAAGCTGCACATTCTCGCCCGCTGATGTAGTCCACATGCAGCGAAATAAAATGCATCCGCACGTCAGGGTAAATGAGACTCATTCGTTTTAACTATGAAGGATCACCACATCACCATAGGAAAAACATGCATATGACTCCACCGCGCCCTCCCTTGCACGCCCGCCTGTCTCCCCTCTTCCTGGCCATCGGCCTGGCCTTCGCCACGCCCGCCGTGCATGCCGCCGCCGCGCCGGTGGCACAGGTCGAATGGCACATCCCCGCGCAGCCCTTGAACCGCGCGCTGAACGAACTGGCGCGCCAGGCCGGCATGGTGCTGCTGGCCGACGCGCGCCTGACGCAGGGACGGCAAAGCGCGCCGCTGCAAGGCCGCCATTCGCTGCCCGAGGCGCTGCGCCAGCTGCTGGCCGGCAGCGGCCTGCAGGCGCAGCTGCAAGACGGCACGACCATCATCATCAGCGCGCCCGCCCCCGTCGCCGCAGGCGCCGTGCAGATCGGCACCCTGCGCGTGAATGGCCAGGGCGGCAGCGGCACGTTCGAGACGGACGACACGGACCCGGCCGACCTGCCCTACGTCACGTCCGCCTCGTCCGCCTACATCGGGCGCGAACAGATCGAACGCTTCCGCGGCACCTCGCCGGCCGACATCTTCAAGGGGGTGGCCGGCGTGCAGGTGGGCGACAGCCGCAATAGCGGCGCCGTCGACGTCAACGTGCGCGGCATGCAGGGCCAGGGCCGCGTGCCCCTGCTGATCGACGGCAGCCTGCAATCATCCACCGTCTACCGCGGTTACGCGGGCATCGCCGACCGCAGCTACATCGACCCTGACCTGATCAGCGCCATCCGCATCGACAAGGGGCCGAACCTGTCGGCGCAAGGCGCGGGCGCCATCGGCGGCATGGTCAGCATGCAGACCCTGCGCCCGGAAGACATCCTGCGCCCGGGCCAGCGCACGGGCGTGCGCCTGCGCGGCGGCATCCAGGACAACAGCGTCTCGGCGCCGGACGATTTCGGCAGCGCGCCGCGCACGCACCGCAACAAGCTGGGCAACCCGCGCAGCGGCTTTGACAGCATCGCCGTGGCCACGCGCCAGGACGACTACGACCTGGTGGCCGCCATCAGCCAGCGCAGCATCGGCAATTATTTTTCCGGCACGCGCGGTTTCGAACGCTATCAGTTGCTCAACGAATGGGGCGACGACAATGGCGTGACGCAGTTCTTCAAGAAAGGCGATGAAGTGCTGAACACGGCCAACCGCACCACCTCGGCCCTGCTGAAAGCCAACCTGCGCCTGCCGCACGAACAGAAGCTGGAGCTGGGCTACCGCTATTTCGACAGCAGCTATGGCGAAATCATGCCCTCGCAAATCTACCGCAACAGCACCGGCAGCATCCCGCAATGGGACCCCAGCCAGGTGCGCACCAACGCGCTGACGGCGCGCTACGAATGGAAGCCGGAAGGCCAGAACCTGATCGACCTGAAGGCCAACCTGTGGCTGACGGACATGCAGAGCAAGTCGCGCAACGGCGATATCTTCAGCAATCCGCTGGAAGGCAAGACCAATCCGGGCGACCACGAATGCAAGGAATGCGTGGAAGTGCTGTACTTGGCAAAGAACCAGGCGCGCCGCGTCGGCACGGACCTGACGAATACCTCGCGCTTCGCCACCGGCATGGGCGCGCTCAAGCTCGATTACGGCCTGTCCTTGCAAAATGAAGATATCGGCCCGGCCGACAGCGTGCGCATCCTCGATGAAGACTTGAACGCCAATCACACGCTGCGCAACGGCAAGCGCCACGAGCAAAGCGCCTTCGCCTCGCTGCAGTGGCAGGCGCGCGACTGGCTGAGTGTCGAGGCGGGCGGACGCTTCCAGCGCTTCGATACGCGCGACCGCAACCGCCGCGCCGAGCAGCAATACCATCCGCAAGGCTGGCAATGGGTCACCATGTGGGACAAGGACGGCGATCAGATCGGCGCGGCGAAGTGGTACCAGGATGCGCAGGGCCGGTTCACGCCCGCCACCAATCCCGCGCTGGTGGGCGGCATGGTGGAAAACTACGGCACCGCGCCGGCGCCGCTGGACGTCTCGCAGGTGGACCAGTGGAGCGGCAATGGCTATGTCTACCGCGACGCCATCCCCGGCCTGTTCAAGTACAGCACGCCGATCCGCCGCAAGGACCACGGTTTTGCGCCCACGTTTGCGCTGACGGCGCGCCTGTCCGACAGCGTCAGCCTGCTCCTGCGCGATGCGCGCGGCTTGCGCATGCCCAGCCTGTACGAATCGACGATGGGCTTCTCGGCCACGTATTCGTCGCCCTTGAACGCCGAGCGCAGCCACAACCGCGAAGTGGGCGTGAGCGTGGTCAAGGATGGCGTATGGAGCGCCGCCGACAAGCTGCGCCTGCGCATCTCCTATTTCGACAACGTCACCCACGGCTACATCACGCGCCGCCCGATTCCCGACTTGCCGGCCTACGCGCAGAATTTTTCGATGGCGAACACGGACAAATACAGCGTCTCGGGCATCGAACTGCAGTCGTCATATGACCGGGGTAGCGTGTTTGCCGATTTTTCCGGTACCTGGAACCGCAAGACCCTGATCTGCGACGCGGCCACGGCGGCCTATTTGCGCAAGGCCAGCAAGTGGGAATCGGACATCTGGAACACGCCCGACTGCTCGCCCATCGGCTTTTCCAGTTCCTACGTGAGCAACCATATCCAGCCCAAGCTGAGCGCCAACCTGACCCTGGGCACGCGCTGGCTGCAGGAAAAACTCACCGTCGGCACGCGCCTGACGCACGTCGGCCATCCGCTGGCGCGCCAGGATGACAAGGCCGTGTGGCAGTCGTGGACGGGCACCTCGCCGCAGGTGCTGACGCAGGCCTACACCCTGGCCGACCTGTTCGCCAGCTACAAGATCACGCCCAACGCCACCGTCGATGTGGCGGTGGACAACCTGACGGACCGTTACTACCTCGATCCGCTGACTCTGAGCCTGATGCCGGGACCGGGCCGCACGGCGCGCGTCACGCTTGGCGTTCGTTTCTGATTTGATTCATCCTTATAATAGAGAGCAGATATTCCATGCATGCAGCAAGCGACACCAGCAGCACCTTGAACACCGTTCCGATTAACGCGGCCCCTAGCCGCAGCCAGCGCCTGAAAGCCGACACCATGGCCACCCACGACTTGCTGGACCAGCGCATCATGGCCAGCGCGCCGTTTTCCAGCCGCGACAATTACGCGCGCTTCCTGCAGGCGCAGTACGCGTTCCTGCGCGATGTCGACGCGCTGTACGACAACGCGCAGCTGGCCGCCCTGCTGCCGGACCTGGAACAGCGCCGCCGCTACGCCAGCATCGCGGCCGACCTGAGCGACCTGGGCACCGTCCTGCCGGCCGATGCGGCCACGCCGCCGTTCGACGCGCAACTGGACCTGGCCACGGCGCTGGGCTGGCTGTACGTGAGCGAAGGCTCGAAGCTGGGCGCGGCCATCCTGTATAAGCTGGCCGGCAAGATCGGCCTGGACGAGCATCACGGCGCGCGCCACCTGGCCGGCCATCCGGACGGACGCGCGCGCCACTGGCGCGATTTTACGTCAGTACTCGATACGGCCGTCCTTGACGCCGCCGGTGAAGCGCGCGTGATCGACGGCGCGCGCGCCGCCTTCCTGCGCATGCATGGCCACGTGGAGGCTTGCGCCTGATGGAAGAGCCAGTAATCCAGGCCGGCGCGGAAGCGCATACGGCACGGCTGCGCCGCTGGGCCTGGACGGCCGCCGGCATGCTGATGGTGGCGCTGGGCGTGATCGGCGCCCTGCTGCCCGTCATGCCGACGACGATCTTCCTGATCCTGGCACTGGCCTGCTTCAGCCGCGCCTCGCCACGCCTGGAACACTGGCTGCTGCACCACCCGCGCTTCGGCGCGCCGCTGCGCCAGTGGCGTGAACACCGCGCCGTGTCGCGGCGCGGCAAGGTCCTCGCTTGCCTGGGCATGGCCATCGGCTTTGTCGCCATGTGCCTCGGCCATCCGCCCTGGTGGGTCATCATCCTCGTGGCAACGATGGAAATCGCCGTCATCATCTATCTGCTGCGCCGCCCGGAAGGGCCGGCGCCGGAAAAGACGCCGCCGGCGGACTGGCACAAGCCGCTGACCATCGCCACGGTCTTCGCCATGCATGGCGCCCTGCTGGGATGGGCCGTGTACCACCGCGCGCCGGCAGCGCCCGTGCTGGCCATCGCGCCCGACTCCGCGCAGCCGGCCATGCTGCTGTTCCTGCCGGCCGCCGCCCCGCCCCGCCCGCTGGAGCAGAATCTTGCTGAACAGGCCAGCGCCGCGGCCGCGCCGTCGCGCGCCCTTGCCAAAAAAGCAGCGCCAGCCCTGCCGCAATTCGTGCCGCCGCAGCCGGATGCCGCGCCCATGCCGCCTCAAGCCGAGGCCGTCGCGGCCGTCGCCGAGCTGCGCCCTGCCCCCGTCACGCCGGCACCGGTGGCCACGGCATCCGTCGCGGCGGCGCCTCCCTCGCCCGCCCTGCCGCCCGCGCCACAGGAGCTGCGCAGCGGCGTATCGAGCTGGGAAGGCAAGGTTTTGGCGCGCATGGAGCGCTTCCGCCGCTATCCGACGGCGTCGCGCGCGAAGCAGGAACAGGGCGTGGTGTACCTGCGCTGCCGCATCGACCGCGACGGGCAGGTGCTGGCGGCCGCCATCGAGCGCAGTTCCGGTTCCGCAGCGCTGGATCAGGCCGCGCTCGACACTTTGCAACGGGCGGCGCCACTGCCGCGCATCCCCAAGGAACGGCCGGAGCCGCTGGAATTATCGATTCCCGTCGAATTTTCCATCGGCTGATCGCGTAAAAACCGCTTTTACTCTCGCCAAACACCCATATAGACATTATTTGCATATTCAAAGCAAGATTCTGTCGTAGGAGTAATAACACGATCGGAGGTATACTACGCAACCGACGTAACAGGCTGGGCGATTTGGCCCCTGCAAGCGCGCCTGTCACGGTCCAATAAAAAAGGAAACACTGCATGACCACACCACACCGTACGCCGGTGATTCGCATCGATGGCGCAAACAAGACCTTCGCGCTGCCCAAGGGCGAACAATTCCACGCGGTCAAATCGGTCACGCTGGAAGTCTATCCCGGTGATATTTTCGGCCTGATCGGCAAGAGCGGCGCCGGCAAATCGACCTTGCTGCGCCTGATTAACCTGCTCGAGCGTCCCGACAGCGGCAGCATCACGGTCGCCGGGCGCGAATTGACCAGCTTGAGCAAGGGCGAACTGCGCGACGCGCGCCAGAATATTGGCATGATTTTCCAGCAATTCAATCTGCTGCAAAACGCCAGCGTGTTCGACAACGTCGCCTTCCCCCTGAAAATCCATGGCACCACCAAGGGCGAGCACATCGCCGCCCGCGTCGAGGAATGCCTGGCGCTGGTGGGCTTGTCCGACAAGCTGCACAGCTATCCGGCGCAATTGTCGGGCGGGCAGAAACAGCGCGTGGCGATTGCCCGCGCCCTGGCCAGCCACCCCGACGTGCTGCTGTGCGACGAACCGACGTCCGCGCTGGACGCGGAAACGACGCGCGCCCTGCTCGATACCTTGCGCGACATCAATGCGCGCCTGGGCGTGACCATCGTCATCGTCAGCCATGAGCTGTCGGTGCTGGGCGCCATCTGCAACCGGGTCGCCGTCGTGGAAAGCGGCGCCATCGCCGAACAATTCGACCTGAGCGACACGGCCACCCCGCGCAAGACGGCGCTGGGACGCGAGCTGGCTTATTACGGCACCGAGGCGTTTGAAGCCACCGCATGGAAGGATGCAACACATGTTTGAAGAATCGATCAATAACGTCATCAAGCTGCTGCCGGAAATCTGGGTGGCGCTGGGCCAGACCATGACCATGCTGGGCATCGGCCTGACGGCCGCCATCCTGATCGGCGGCCCGCTGGGCATCTTGCTGTTCCTCGTCTCGGAAGGCCAATCGCTGGAAAACCGCCCACTGTCGACGATCCTCGGCTGGCTGGTCAATACCGTGCGCAGCTTCCCCTTCATCATTCTGCTGGTCGCCCTGACGCCGTTTACACGCATCATCGCGGGCACTTCGATCGGCCCGCTGGCGGCCAGCGTGCCGCTGTCGTTTGCCGCCATTCCCTACCTGGCGCGCCTGGTGGAACAGAACCTGCGCGAAGTGCCGCGCGGCGTGATCGAGGCGGCGCACGCCATGGGCGCGTCGGAAATGCAGATCATCTTCCGCGTGCTGCTGGTGGAAGCGCGTTCCGGCCTGGTGCTGGCCCTGACCGTGCTGTCGATCAGCTTCCTGTCGTATTCGGCAGTGGCCGGCGTGGTGGGCGGCGGCGGTATCGGCGACCTGGCCATCCGCTACGGCTACTACCGCTTCGAGACGGACATCATGGTCGCCACCGTGGCCATCCTGATCGTGCTGGTGCAAACCATCCAGTTCGCCGGCACGCGCATCGCCAAGCGCCTCGACAAACGTTAATTCATATTCAGTATTTCAGTACAAGGAAAAGCATGAACCACATTCGCCGCAACCTGCTCCTGGCCGCTGCCAGCCTGGCCTTCGCCACCGCCGCCCACGCCAAGGACCCGAAAGAACTCGTCATCGGCACCAGCTCCGGCCCGTATTCGGACCAGCTGAAGCTGGGCATCAAGCCTATCCTGGAAAAACAGGGCTACAAGGTCAAGATCGTGGAATTCAACGACTACGTGCAGCCGAACTACGCGCTGGCCGAAGGCTCGCTGGACGCCAACGTGTTCCAGCACATCGTCTACCTGACCAAGTTCGCCACCGATAACAAGCTGCCACTGAGCTCATTGATCACCGTGCCGACCATGCCGATCGGCCTGTACGGCGGCAAGCAGAAAACGCTGGCGGAAGTCAAGAACGGCGCCACCATCACCATGCCGAACGACCCGACCAACCAGGCGCGCGCGCTGGTGATGCTGGCCAAGATGGGCTGGATCAAGCTGAAACCGAACGTCGACCCGCTGCGCGCGTCCGAGCGCGACGTGCTGGAAAACCCGAAGAAGCTGAAACTGGTGCCACTGGAAGCGGCGCAGCTGCCACGTTCGCTGGCCGACGCCGACTACGCTTTCGTGAACGGTAACTTCGCCCTGGCCGCCGGCATGAAGCTGACGTCGGCCCTGAGCGTGGAAAAGATTTCGGACAGCTACATCAACCTGGTGGCCATCCGCACGGCCGACAAGGCCAAGCCATGGGTGAAGGACCTGGAAGCGGCCTACCGCTCGCGCGCCTTCCTCGACGCGACGAACAAGTATTTGGCCGGCTACGAAAAGACGGATTACCAGCTGGCGCTGGAAAAGACGCTGAAAAAATAGACCGCTGCATGCCATGCAAAAAGGACGGCCAAGGCCGTCCTTTTTTATTGTCCGCGCCGCGCGGGCGCAGTCATGCCTTGCTTAGAAGCGGTAGCCGACGCCGACGCCGATCAGCAGCGGATCCACCTTGACTTCGCTGGCCTTGGCGCCGCCGATGAAGACGTCGCTGCGGATCTGCACTTTCTTGATGTCGAAGTTCAGCGACCAGTTTTTATCGAGCTTGTAGTCGACGCCAGCTTGCAGCGCGAAACCCCAGCTGTCGTGTTCCAGGCGGCCGGCGCCGTTCAGCAATTTCACATCGGAAATATTCGTGTAGTTCACGCCGGCACCCACGTAAGGGCTGAACTGTTTTTCAGGCATGAAGTGGTATTGCAGCGACAGGGTCGGCGGCAGGTGCTTGAAGGTGCCGACTTGGCCGCCATCGAGCTTGACGTCATGCTTTTGCGGGTAGGTCAGGATCAGCTCGGCAGCGATATTCGGGGTGAAGAAGTACGAAATATCGATTTCAGGAATCGTCTTGCTGCTGACCGTCAAGCGGTCCGATGCACCGAGGCCACCAACAGGAGTCGATTTATCGGCCGGATCGATATGCACGGCGCGCGCACGGACCAGCCATGGGCTTTCCTGTGCCATTGCGTTGCCGGCGAATGCGCCAATGGCGGCCAGGACGATTGCTGCTGCAGTTGCGGACGTTTTCATTATGTTTTCCTCTGTCGTTAAGTAACGCTGCGAAGTCTAAGAGTGCAGTGCAACAAAAACTTTGATCCACATCAAATAGTGCTATATGGCATCACCAGAGGGATTTTTTCCTTTGCCCAGGTCAAAAATTGCCGCATTGCAGCGCATCAATGCACGTCGGCAAACAGGCTGGCGACCCAGTCGGCAAACACGCGCACGCGCGGCGACAATTGCCGGTGGTGGGGATACAGCACGGACACGGGCAGCGGGTCGGGCCGCCAGTCCCGCAGCACTTCCACCAGTTCGCCGGCCGCCAGCGCCCGCTCCAGGTGATAACGGGGCGCCTGGATCAAGCCCATGCCCGCGCGGCAGCAGGCGTGATACGCGTCGGCATTGTTGACGGACACGGTGCCTGGCAAGGCCACGCTGTGGCGCTGTCCCGCCACCTTGAAATCGAAGGGCCAGACCTTGCCCGTCTGGGCGGAAAAGAAATTGACGGCACGGTGGCCATCCAGCTGCGTCAGATGCTCCGGCGTGCCGTGCGCGGCCAGGTAGGCGGGGCTGGCGCACGTCACCTGGTCGAGCAGCGCCACGCGGCGCGCCACCATCGACGAGTCGCCCAGTTCGCCCACGCGCAGCACGCAATCGACGCCTTCGCGCACCAGGTCGACGAGGCGGTCGCCCATGCCGATTTCCAGTTCGATCAGCGGATAGCGGGCGCAGAACCGGTCCAGCACGGGCATGACGAAGTGCATGGCCAGGGTCGCGTGCAAGTCGATGCGCAGCTTGCCGGCCGGTTGCTGCGCCGCCGAACTGAACACGGCTTCCGTTTCTTCCAGGTCCGCCAGCAGGCGCACGCAGCGCTGGTAATACGCGTCGCCATCGGGCGTGGACGTCACTTGCCGCGTGGTCCGCTGCAGCAGGCGCACGCGCAGCCGCGCTTCCAGTTGCTTGATCGCATGCGTGACGGTGGCCTTCGGATAGCCGAGGTCATGCGCCGCCTGCGTAAAACTGCGCAGTTCGACGATGCGCGTAAAGATGCGCATCGCATCAAATCGGTCCATGCCCCCTCCATTGTTATTTCCTGCCGCACAGTATAGCGATTCGACCGCCACTTTTCAGCAGCAACCAATACTGCCGGCATCAGTTGCCCGCCACGCAAGCACCACTTGCGCCGATGTCACTGGATTGCCGCCCGCCCGCGCGGCATACTATTTACAGCACACACATGAGAATGGTAATGATTATCATTTGCGATATAATGCAATACCTCGCTAGGGCGACTACAAAAAGGAATGGGAGACATGGATATATTGAGGGAACTGCGTGAATCGGGCTTGAAAGTGACCATCCCCCGCTTGCGGATTCTGCAGCTGTTTCAAGAAGGCACGATCAAGCACCTGAGTGCGGACGATGTCTACAAACTCTTGCTGGCTGAAAAGATCGACGTGGGCCTGGCCACCATCTACCGCGTGCTGATGCAGTTTGCCGAAGCGGGCATCCTGTTTCGCCGGCATTTCGAATCGGGCCACGCCGTCTTCGAACTGAACGAAGGGCAGCACCACGACCACCTGGTCTGCACGGGTTGCGGCAAGGTCGATGAATTCGTCGACGAAGGCATCGAACTGCGCCAGAACGAGATCGCCGCCGAGCGGGGCTTCGTGCTGCACGAGCA
Source organism: Janthinobacterium sp. SUN176 (assembly GCF_030587335.1). Classification (NCBI taxonomy): domain Bacteria; kingdom Pseudomonadati; phylum Pseudomonadota; class Betaproteobacteria; order Burkholderiales; family Oxalobacteraceae; genus Janthinobacterium; species Janthinobacterium sp. SUN176. Next base: position 2,507,780 of record NZ_JAPWIA010000001.1, read on the forward strand.
CGCGCTGTCGCTGTACGGCACTTGCGCCGAGTGCACGGCGAAGAAAGTGCCGCCGCGCCGGGCCTGAAGATGCCTGGGCCGTTTGGGCGCCGCTGCCATACGGTAAGATTCGCTCAAGCTTGAGAAAGGATCACCCATGTACATCGGAGAAATCGCCCGCCTGGCGGGCACCTCGCCCAAGGCCTTGCGCCACTATGAAGCGCTGGGCTTGCTGGGCGACGTGCGCCGCGCCGGCGCCTACCGCGTCTACACGCAGCAAGACCTGGCGCAAGTCAAACTCATACGCCAGGCGCAGGCGCTGGGCTTCCGCCTGGCCGAACTGCTGCCCATCCTGGCCGGCGACGATACGGACTGGGCCGCCCTGTCGCAGCACATCGCCGCCAAGCGCACGCAGATACGGCAGGATATCGCCCGCCTGCGCCAGCTCGACGCGCAACTGGCCGACATCGACACGGAAATCCACGACTGCCTGGCGCACCAATACCTTCAAGCGGCCGCTTGACTCTGCCCTCAGGGGCAGGCTTTAGCATGCAAGCTCTTCTTTAACGGACAGCCTGCACCATGACCAAGACGACACCCAAGCGCATTTTGATACTCCTCGGCCACCCGTCGGGCGACAGCTTTTGCGCCGCCCTGGCCGAAGCCTATGCCGCCACGGCCCGCAGCGCGGGCCACACCGTGCGCGAGCTGCGCCTGGGCCAGCTGGACTTCGATCCCATCCTGCACGAAGGCTACCGCCAGGTGCAGCCGCTGGAAGCGGACTTGCTGGCCGCGCAGGAAGCCATCAGGTGGGCCGAACACCTGGTGTTCGCCTACCCGATCTGGTGGGGCGGCGCGCCAGCCCTGCTGAAAGGCTTCGTCGACCGCGTCTTCCTGCCCGGCTACGCTTTCAAGTACCGCCCCGGCAAGGCCTTCCCGGCGCAATTGCTGAAGGGCCGCACGGCGCAGCTGCTGGTGACGATGGATACGCCGCCCTGGTATTTCCGCTGGGTCTACCGCATGCCCGGCATCCACCAGTTGCGCAAGACGACGCTCGAATTTTGCGGCATCAAGCCCGTCAGGGTGGCCAGCTTCGGCCCCCTCCTCGATTCCACCGAGCCGCAGCGCGCGCGCTGGCTGGCCCAGGCACAGGCGCTGGCCCGGCGCCTGTAAGTTGCTTGCCATGCAGCCATCTTGCATACGGTTTTGACAAGCTGGTAATCAAGCCGTCATATTCCAAGGCTACCATGATGATATTGCCTGTTTGTCAGTCGCCTTGCCGTCGCGACAACAAGGGTCCGATCGTCATGTAAAGGTAGCCGCTGTGGAGTTCAACGCTTCTCGATTGCATCTTCCCCGTTATCGCACGTCCGTGGCGTTTGATCTGTGCATTCCCACGGAATCCGTGCAGGCCGACGCCAGCAATTTCGCCGTGCTGGAATTGTTCACGGAACGGCGCGACATGATGAGCCTGCCCGTCACGGAGCAGCAGAAGCCCATCGGCTTGATCAGCCGCAATATCTTCATGTCGCAGATGTCCAAGCCCTTTTATCACGAGGTGTACGGCAAGAAGAGCTGCATCGCCTTCATGGACAAGGAACCGCTGATCGTCGACGGCGCCATGAGCATCGAAGACCTCACCTTCCGCGCCGTGGAAGCGGGCGAGAAGGCGCTGGCCGACGGCTTCATCATCACCGAGGATGGCGCGCTGGCCGGCGTGGGCTTCGGCTTGCAGCTGATGAACGTGGTCGCCACCATGCAGGCGGAAAAGAACCGGCAAATCATGCACAGCATCGATTACGCCAGCGTGATCCAGCGCGCGCTGCTGCGCACCTCGGATGCGGAACTGCGCGCCACCCTGCCCGACGCGCACCTGGAATGGCAGCCGCGCGACGTGGTCGGCGGCGATTTTTACTTTTTCGAGCGCCACGCGGGCGGCTGGTTTGCCGCCATCGCCGACTGCACGGGGCACGGCGTGCCGGGCGCCTTCATGACCCTGATCGCCTCGTCGGCCCTGAGCCAGGCCTTGCGCGAGCTGGGGCCGCACGATCCGGCCGCCCTGATCGGCGCCGTCAGCCGCGCCATCAAGACCCTGCTGGGCCAGGACGGCGCCAGCAGCGGCGAAGCCACCGGCCACGCCGGCTCGAACGACGGCATGGATTGCGCCTTCCTGTGCTACGACACGGCGGGCGCCAGCCTGCGTTTCGCGGGGGCGAAACTGGCGCTGCACGTGGTCGCGCCGGGCGAAGAGGCCGTGCGCGCCATCGATGGCGCGCGCATGGGCGTGGGCTATGTCGACACGCCGGCCGGCTACTGCTGGCACAACGAGACGCTGGACATTCCCGCCGGCAGCCTGCTGTTCCTCACCACCGACGGCCTGCTCGACCAGATCGGCGGCGCGCGCGACATCGCCTACGGCAAGCGGCGCATGCGCGAACAGCTGCTGGCGCAGCGCGATGCGCCAGCCGGCGACGTGGCGACGGCGCTGCTGCAGGACAGCGCGGCATGGCAAGGCAAGCAGCCGCGCCGCGACGACCTGACCTTTTTCTGTTTTCGCCTGTAGTCGGGCGCCATCGAGCCACCTTATCAACAAGAAACCGGGTCACCGGCTAGCCAGGAGCACGGACGTGCTGTACGAAGAATTCAACGAGTTTTGGGATGTGGCGCGCAAGCGCAACATCATCTTTTTTTACGTGGGCTATTTCTCGCAGCACGTGGTCAGCGCCATTTCCGAAACCATCAAGGCGCGCCTGGACACGGCCGGCGCGGCCGGGCCCACGCGGCGGCGCATCTTTTCCTCGTTCATCGAGATGTCGCAAAACATCATGCACTATTCCGCCGACAGCCTGACGCCCGATGCGCAGCTGGACCAGCAGATGCGGCGCGGTTCCTTCTGCATCGGCACGCGCGGCGACAGCTTTTTCCTCCTGTGCGCCAACCCCGTCTCGACGGACAACGTGGCGCAGATCCGCGCCCGGCTGGAGCCGCTGCACACCATGACGATGGAAGAAATCCGCCTGGCCTACAAGAAGGCCCTGCGCGAGGAAGCGCCGGCCGACAGCAAGGGCGCGGGCCTGGGTTTTCTGACCATGGCGCGCGACGCCAGCGAGCCGCTGGAATTCGAATTCGTCCAGGATCCCCAGGAGCCGGGCCACACCATCTTCTGCATCAAAGCCATCATTTGAAAGAGCCGACTCAGGAAAGCATATGCAATTACCGTCACCACTGTTCATCGCCGCGACCCCGAGTTCGCCCGAAATCGACTTCCGTTTCGAGCAGCACACCCTGTCGATCAAGGGCGAGTCGTATCCGGAAAACGCAGCCGCCTTCTATGGCCCGCTGATCGCCGCCGTGCGCGCCTACCTGGAAGGCTGCCGCGAAAGCGCCATCACCGTCAACGTCTCGCTGGCCTATTTCAACAGCTCCAGCACGAAGATGCTGTTTACCCTGTTCGACACCCTGAACCAGGCGGCCGTCGATGGCAACCAGGTGCGCCTGAACTGGTATCACGACGAGGACGACGACACCATCCTGGAATTCGGCCAGGAGCTGCAGCAGGACTTCATGGCGCTGGACTTCCACGACCATCCCGTGCAGGGCAGCTAGGGCATGCGCGCCGCCATCTCCGAATCCGACCTGGAGCCCGACCTGTTCACCGTGGAAGCGGCGGCGCTGGCTGCCGCGCGCCGCATGCACGCCGATACTCACGCCAGCGGCGAGGCGCAGCGGCGCGTGCTCGGTGAGCTGATCAATCACTACGAACGACTGATGCGCGAGACGCGGCGCCTGATCGGCCGCAGCGACCGCGCCGAGCGCGACATGCATCTGCTGAACCGCCAATTGCAAACCCTGGCCGGCCAGCTCGAATACCGCGCCACGCACGACCCGCTGACGGGCGCCTTGAACCGCGGCGCCGTGATCGACCACGCCTCGCGCTGCCTGGCGCAGGGCGACATGGCGCTGATCGTGCTCGACATCGACTTGTTCAAGCAGGTCAACGACGATTTCGGCCACCCGGCCGGCGACGGCGTGATCCAGGCCGTGGTGGACTGCCTGAAGGCACTGCTGGGACAGGAAACGGCCATCGGCCGGGTCGGCGGCGAAGAGTTTTCCGTGGTCTGGCCCACTTCCTCGCGAGACGACGCGGCGCAAGTGGCGCAGCGCATTTGCGAGAGCGTCGGCCGCCAGCGCCATGCGGCGCCCATCACGCGCGCCATCACCGTCAGCGTGGGCCTGAGCTGGAACCGCGCCGGCACGGCCTTCGAAACGGCCTACAGCCACGCGGACCAGGCCCTGTACCAGGCCAAGCGCGAGGGGCGCAACTGCGTGCGCCAGTGGCTGGAAAGCTGAAGCGGGCCTTAGCGGATATGTTCGCGCGCCATGCTGCCGTCGCGGCGCATGGCCGCCGCCGCCCGCTGCATGGCCAAGGCCTGCGCCTCGGGCAACTGCCTGTTGCAGGCGAGGTAAGTCTGCACGCGGTTGAAGGTCAGCAGCGGCACCACCTTGCCCTCCCACTCCTTGCCGGCAAACGGCTTGCTGCCCACCGCCATGCCGACGGCCCACAGGTCGATGCGTCCGAGCAGCAGCTTTTGCGGATTGAGCCACTCCTGCGTCACGGGCGCCACGTTCAGGCCGCGCTGGCGCAGGTAATCGTCGCGCGCGTCGCCCAGCACCGTGCCGATCACCAGGCCGCGCGCATCATCGAGCGTGCGCAGCGCCAAATGCCGTTCGGCCAGGCCGTAGAGTATCCATTCCGCTTCGTTCAGGGGCCCGATCCAGCGAAATTGCGCTTCGCGCTCCTGCGTGCGGCTGGTGGAAAAGATGCAGGTGTCGGCTTCGCGCAGCGCCTGCGCATACGCGCGCTTCCACGGCAGCAGTTCGATGCTGTAGGAAAGACCGGCGCGCGCCATGATGTCGCGCACCTTGAGCGTTTCACGTCCGACGACGACATTGCCTTCCATCATGCTCGACGGCGGCAAATGCTCGCCGACGATGCGCACGTCCACCGCCGCGGCCAGCGCCGGCATCAGCAGCGCCACTGCCAGCAGCCACGCCATGCTTGCTTGTTTCATGCTTGCTTTCATCTGCCACAGGGGATACAAGCCGATGTTACCATCGGCTCACCCTGGCATCGTTGCATATTATCAATAACACCACTTATTTACCGCAACGTGACAACAGGCCAACGCCGGGACGATCACCGTGCAGGGGGAAGGAAGAATAACTGGCGGAAAACAGTAGGAGTCGAACCTACGGGAGAACGTCTGACGCCCTCCACCGGGTTTGAAGCCCGGCCACATCACCGGATGAGTGTGCTTTCCGCGGTGCCTGAGCTAGTACTTAGCTGTTGGGCAAGGCCGCGGTGTAGGACCACAGCGCTTGCGGGCGCAATAGATGCCCATTGCCAACACGGCGAGTATAACCGACGCGGTCAAAGAATTCCAAGACCTGGATCGCCCGCTTGCGGCCCAGGCCGCTGGCGTCGCGGAACGTGGCCGCGCCCACGGCGCCATTGCCCGCTGGCAAGCCTGCATCCTCTTCCGCCTTGTGCGCCAGTTGCCGCACCAGTTGCGCCAGCTCGGCCAGCGCCGCCTGATGATAAAACAGGTCGTGCACGACCTGGCTGATCTGCCCTGCCTTGGCCAGTTTGCGCAACAGCCGGCGCGTTTCATCCTCGGCCAGGCCGAAGCCGCGCGCCAGGTCGCGCGTCCACGGCGGATCGGCACGCCCCTGCTCCAGGGCGGCCAGCAAGGGTTCGGCCATGGCCTGCTCCTGCGGCGTCAGTTCCACGCTGTGCGTCGGCAAATGCAGGCTGGCGCCGCGCGCCAGGATCTCGCCGCGCGCCAGCAAGCCTTCGACCAGGTGGCTCCACAAGGCGTCTTCCATCTCGGCGTCGACGATGCGTTTCAGGCGCCACAGTTCCGGTCCCGCCTCGTCGGGTGCGCGCGCGTGGAAGACGTCCAGGGCTGCCAGCACGCGCGTTTCCAGCGCCAGCAACGCATCCGGCGCCAGCAGCAGGGCGTCGCCGGCGCGCAGGGCGATACGCCGCGTGTCGGGCGGCAGCGCGAGGGCTCCCGCCGGCAGCAGGGACAGGCGCACCAGCAGCGATACACGCAGCCCCAGCGGACTTTGCGCCAGCAGGGCCGCATAGTCGCCGTGCGCGACGAACGCGGCCAGCGCATCGAGCCACGCCAGCCGGGCCGGGCTGCGCCGCTTGCGCGCGGGGCCGAACGGATCGAGCACCATGCCGCCGCCCACCGTCTGGGTCGCTTGCGCATTGCGCACGACGAAGCGGTCGCCCGGCACGCCGTGCATGGGCGCATCGAACACCAGCTGCACTCTGCCCGTCTGTCCCGGCGACAGGGTTTCGCCATCGAGCATGACGGCGCGCGCCAGCTGGTGTGCGGCACCCAGGTGCACGTGCAGCGGCGACCAGGCTTTCAATTGCACGCCCGCGTCGGGCAGCAGGGTCAGTTCCACGTCGAGGCGTTCGGAACACTGCGCCAGCTCGGGCGCGACGATCCAGTTGCCCCGCTCGATGCGCTCGCGGTCGATGCCGGCCAGGTTCAGCGCCAGGCGCTGACCCGCCGTGCCCGTCCCGGCGGCGCGGTTCTGCGCATGGATGCTGCGCACCCGCGCTGGCGCGCCGCCGGGCGCCAGCTGCAGCATGTCGCCCACCCGCGCGCATCCCGCCAGCGCCGTGCCGGTGACGATGGTGCCCTGCCCCGACAAGGTGAACACGCGGTCCACGCCGAGGCGGAACAAGCGCCGCTCGTCGCGTTGCGGCAAGCTGCGCGCCACCTGCGTCAGGTGCGCCAGCAGGGCGGCCACGCCGGCATCGCCGTCGAGATTGGCGGCGGTGGGGAAAATCGGGCTGCCCGCCAGCGGCGTGCCGGCCAGCAGTGCCTCGATGTCCGCTTCCACCTGCGCCACGCGGGCGCTGTCGGCGCGGTCGACCTTCGTCAGCGCCACGGCGCCGCGCGTCACGCCCAGCAGCTGCAAGATGGCCAGGTGCTCGTGCGTCTGCGGCATGACGCCATCGTCGGCGGCCACCACGAGCAAGGCGAAATCGATGCCCGTCACGCCGGAAGCCATGGTGCGGATAAATTTTTCGTGGCCCGGCACGTCGATCACGCCCAGCACCGTGCCGTCAAGCAGCGGCAGATAGGCGTAGCCGAGTTCAATCGAGATGCCGCGCGCCTGCTCTTCCTTCAGGCGGTCCGTGTGCACGCCCGTCAGCGCGCGCGTGAGCGTCGTCTTGCCATGGTCGATATGGCCCGCGGTGCCGACGATCATGCGGACAACTCGGCGAGCTGCGCGATGAAGGCCGTCTCGTGCGCCGCTTCCAGGCAGCGCAAATCGAGCCACAGGGTGTCTTGGCCGATGCGCCCGATCACGGGGCACGGCAAGGCGCGCAGCCGCTGCTCCAGCGCGCCCAGGGGATTGCTCAGACGCGAGCCTGGCGCGCTGCGGATGGCCAGGCCAAAGCTGGGCAGCTGGTCGACGGGCAAGGCGCCGCTGCCGATCTGGCTGGTCATCGCTTCGGCCGTGACTGCGTACGCGGCGCCCAGCGCCCCTTGCAGCAGCGGCAGCAGAGTGTCCGCCTGCGCGCGCATGGCGGCGGCGGGGCGCGTCAGCAAGCGCAAGGTGGTCAGCCGTTCGGCCAGCAAATCCGGCGCGCGGTACAGCCGCAGCACGGGTTCCAGGGCGGCCAGAGTCAGCTTGCCGACCCGCAGCGCGCGTTTCAGGGGGTTGCGCTTGATCTTCGCGATCAGGTCGGCGCGTCCGACGATGACGCCGCATTGCGGGCCGCCCAGCAGTTTGTCGCCGCTGAAGGTGACCAGGTCGGCGCCCGCCTCGATGGTTTCGCGCACCGTCGTTTCATGCGGCAGACCGTATTGCGCCAGGTCAACCAGGGTGCCGCTGCCCAGGTCCACGGCCGTCGGCACGCCGTGTTGTGCCGCCAGCGGCACGAGTTCGTCGAGTTCCACGCTTTTCGTGAAGCCGGTAATGGCGTAATTGCTGCAATGGACCTTCATCAAGAGGGCCGTATCCGCATTCACGCCATTCGCGTAATCGGCCAGGTGGGTGCGGTTGGTGCTGCCCACTTCGCGCAGCACGGCGCCCGCGCGCGTCATCACGTCGGGGATGCGGAAGGCGCCGCCGATTTCCACCAGCTCCCCGCGCGACACCACCACCTCCTTGCCCTGCGCCAGGGTGTTCAACATCAGCAGCACGGCGGCCGCATTGTTGTTGACGATGGTGGCCGCTTCGGCCCCCGTCAATTCGCGCAGCAATTCCTCGACCAGGTCGTCGCGGTCGCCCCGCTTGCCCGTGTCCAGGTCGAATTCCAGGTTCATCGGCCACTGCAACGCTTCCACCACGGCTTGCACGGCGGCGTCGGGCAGCAGCGCGCGGCCCAGGTTCGTGTGCAGCACGGTGCCCGTCAGGTTGAAGACGGCGCGCAGCTGCGAACGCGATTGCGCCTGCAGCCGTTCGGCCATCTGCGCGGCGATGGCGGCGATCGATGCGCCCTCTTCGCAGACTGCGCCCGCCAGCATGGCCGTGCGCAGTTCGGCCAGCACGGCGCGCGCGCAGGCCAGGGTCTGCGCGCGACCGTAATGCGCAATCAGGGCCAGGCAAGCCGCGTCGCCCAGGATACGGTCTACCGATGGCAGGCGCACGGTTTGCCCCGTCGTCATGCTGTCTGGCCCTCGCTGCTGTCGCCCTTCCCCAGCCACAGCAGCGGATTGCCGCTGGCGCGCTGGTAGCCCGCTTCGCCCACCAGCAGGTCGAGCATCAGGCTGGCCAGGTCGTCGGCCAGGGGCTCGACGTTGTAATCGTGTTCCTGGTTGAAGACCTTGCGGTAGGTATGGCAATCGTCGCAGGTTTCCGCGCGCGCCACCTTCTTCGGATCATTCGCCTTGTTCGGCAATTTGTCGTCCTTTGCCGTCACGGGGTCGAACGGCGCCGCGTCAGCCGCGTCCAGGCCCTGGTAAGCGATCTTGCCATTCTGTTCGCAGGTCGAACACTTCACGCGCACCATATGCCATTCGCTTTCGCAAATGCCGCAGTGCAGATAGCGGTAGCCCTGCGACCCGCCGCCGATGCGGATCACGCTGGCGACGGGGTGCGAACCGCAGACAGGGCACAGAGTGCCCGTTTCCAGGTCCGGCACGCGTGCAGCGCGCAATTCGCTGGCCGACACCGACCACAAGATTTGCAGGGCGGCCGCGACGAACGGCGCATGCATGGGGTTCAGGTTATCGCCATTTTCATCGAGTACGGCGTCGGCGCAGGCGTCCAGCGCTGGCGCATCGAGCGCGCGCAGCTGGGCCAGCACCTGCGTCAGGCCGCCGGACAGGGCCGGCTGGCTTGCCGCCGTGGCGGCCAGTTCATCGAGCAGGCTGGCGAATATGTCGCGCCAGACGGGCGGGCGGGCGCCGTTGACGGGCAGCACCGGCATGCGGTGCTGCATCGCGCGGCGCAGCGCGTCCGGGTCGGCGGCAGGCACGGCGCCGGGCGCCAGTTTTCCCACCACGGCGGCTTGCGCGTCGGCCAGCGCGGCCATCAGCACCAGGTAACCCTGCATGCCCGCGTCGACGGGGATGCCCTTGATGTTTCCCTGCGCCAGTTCGCGCAGGCGCGAGGCGCGCGCCTTGAACAGGCTGTCAGGCTGCGGCAGCAGCAGGCGCGGAATCGCGTTGTGGTCCAGGCCTTCGATTTCGCCTGGCTGAAGAATGCGTTGTACCAATGGAGTTTTCCCATCAAAAAAGGCCGAGCGTAGCTGGCCAGCCCATCCGGCGGATGCGGCTGTGTTTCGAAAGTATTTTAATCGATAAAAAGAAAGGGGTCAGTCCTGGGACTGACCCCGGGTAATGCCGCTGGCATCAATAGCAAGAACTTAGTCTTTTGTACTGCGCATCACCGCCTCGAACCACTTCGGGTGGTGCTTGCGCGCCCAGCCGTAGGTGACGGTGCCGCGCACCATGGCGCCGATCGAACCCTTGACCCACAGGGCCGCATAGATGTGCACGATGATGGCGCAGATGATGCCGAACGCGCACACGGCGTGCAGCAAGGCGGCCGCGCGGATGACGGGAATCGGGAAGTAGAACGCGAAATACGCGCGCCAGATCACGATACCCGACAGCAACAATCCCGCCATGCAGGCCAGCAGCACAAAGAACAGGATCTTCTGGCCGGCATTGTATTTGCCGATCTTCGGAAGCTTTTCTTCGCGGTTGTTGAGCACGTCGTCCATCTGTTTCAGCCACTGCTTGTCGCCGTCCTCGAACTTGTTGTGGTGCCAGAAGCGCACCACCAGGATCGCGAACGAGACGAACATCACCAGGCCGGCAAACGGATGCAGGATGCGCGTCCATTGCCCGCCGCCGAACAGGTTCGCCAGCCACGCCATCGAGGGATGGAACATGGCCAGGCCGGACAGGGCCAGCATGACGAAGGTGATGGCGGTCACCCAGTGATTCGTGCGCTCGTTCGGGTCGTAGCGCTGGATCAGCGGGTTGCCATCCTTGTCACGCAGCTTTCCATCATGCAGATCACTGTGGCTCATGGTCTTCCTCCCGGATGCGTTTGGCCTCTTCCAGCGCCTCGTGCTCTTCGTCCTTGCTCACTTCGTTCGGACCGACACGCGTGTAATGGAAGAAGCCAGCCAGCGCCGTGGCGGCCATGCCGGCCACCGCGAGCGGCTTGGACCAGCCCTTCCAGAAGCCCACCATCGGGCTGATGCGCGGACGTTCCGGCAAGTTCGAATACAGCTTCGGCTTGTCGGCATGGTGCAGCACGTACATCACGTGCGTGCCGCCCACGCCCAGCGGGTCGTACAGGCCCGCATTCTCGAAACCGCGCGACTTCAGGTCGACGATGCGCTCTTCCGCATGCACCTTCATGTCTTCCTTGGTGCCGAAGACGATGGCGCCCGTCGGGCACGTTTTCACGCAGGCCGGTTCCTGGCCCACGGCGACGCGGTCCGAGCACAGCGTGCACTTGTAGGCGCGGTCGTCCTTTGTCGAAATGCGGGGCACGTCGAAAGGACAGCCGGCCACGCAATAGCCGCAGCCGATGCAGTTTTCCTGATGGAAATCCACGATGCCGTTCGTGTATTGCACGATGGCGCCCGGCGCCGGACAGGCTTTCAGGCAGCCCGGGTCCTCGCAGTGCATGCAGCCATCCTTGCGGATCAGCCACTCGAGGTTGCCGTCGTTGTTTTCGTGTTCGGCAAAACGCATCACCGTCCACGATTGCGGCGTCAGGTCCGTCGGATTGTCATAGGTGCCATGGTTTTCACCGACTTCGTCACGCAAGTCGTTCCATTCCATGCACGCCGTCTGGCAAGCCTTGCAGCCGATGCATTTCGACACATCGATCAGCTTGGCCACGGTGCCCGTCACCGGGCTGCGTGCTTGCGGCGGCGTTACCGTGGTAGCCGACAGGCGCCGGATATCTAAGGATTGCAGTGCCATTATTGAGCTCCCATCATGCTTTTTCCACCTTCACGAGGAAGGACTTGAATTCCGGCGTTTGCGAATTCGCATCCCCCACGCCCGGCGTCAGGGTATTGATCAGATACCCCGGCTTGGCCACGCCCGTAAAGCCCCAGTGCAGCGGCAGGCCCACGGTATGCACCGGCTTACCCTCGATCATCAAAGCCTTGATGCGCTTGGTGACGACGGCCTTGGCGATGATGTGACCCCGCTTGGAACTGACGCGCACTTCCCCACCGGCAACGACGCCGATGCTCTTGGCCAGTTCTTCGCCGATTTCGACGAATTGCTGCGGCTGGATGATGGCATTCAGGCGTGCATGCTTGGTCCAGTAATGGAAATGCTCGGTCAGGCGGTAGCTGGTGGCCACATGCGGGTATTCCTCATGCGTGCCGAACATTTTCCGGTCATCGGCGAACACGCGCGCGGCCGGATTGCTGGTCGCTTGCGGGTTTTTCGGATGCATGGGGTTGTAGCCCAGCGGATTTTCGAACGGCTCGTAATGCTCGGGGAACGGCCCCTCGGCCATGGCGCCGCGCGCAAAGAAGCGCGCCACGCCCTCGCCCAGCATGATGAACGGACCCATGCCGTTTTCCGGCGGTTCGTCGACCTTGAAGTCGGGAATATCGGCCCCGCTCCAGTTCGTGCCATTCCACTCGATCAACTTGCGCGTCGGGTCGAAAGCCTTGCCCTTCAAGTCGCACGAAGCGCGGTTGTACAGCACGCGGCGGTTCGCCGGCCACGCCCAGGCCCAGCCCAGAGTCTGGCCGATGCCCGTCGGGTCGCTATTGTCGCGCCGTCCCATCTGGTTGCCCGCCTGGGTCCAGCTGCCGGCGAAGATCCAGCAACCGCTGGTGGTCGTGCCGTCGTCGCGCAATTGCGCGAACGAGGCCAGCTGCTCGCCCTTCTTCACCAGCAGCTTGGTCGGATCTTTCGGATCGTACAAGTCGGCCAGCGCCTTGCCATTGAATTCGCGGGCGATTTCTTCCGGCTGCGGGTTATGCGGCTGCGCATAATTCCACGTCAGGTTGACGATAGGATCGGGGAACTTGCCGCCTTCTTTCTTGTACATGTTGCGCATGCGCAAGAACAGGCCCGACATGATCTCCAGGTCGCTGCGCGCCTGGCCCGGCGGTTCGGCCGCCTGCCAGTGCCACTGCAGCACGCGCGAGGAACTCACCAGCGAACCGCGCTCTTCGGCGAAGCAGCTGGTCGGCAAGCGGAACACTTCCGTCATGATCTTGGTGGGATCGACTTCGTGGTATTGGCCGTGCGCCTTCCAGAATTCGCCCGTTTCCACGGCCAGCGGATCCATGATGACGAGGAACTTCAGCTTCGACAGCGCTTCCGTGACCTTCTGCTTGTTCGGCGCGGACGCCAGCACATTGAAGCCCTGGCAGATATAGCCCGTCATCTTGCCTTGGTGCATGTTCTCGATGGCTTGCATCAAGTCATACGGCTTGTCGAGTTTCGGCAGGTAGTCGAAGGCGTAGTTATTTTCCGCCGTGGCAAAGTCGCCCCACCACGTCTTCATGAAGCTGACGTGGAATTTGCGGTAATTGCTCCAGTAGCTGAGCTGGTTAGGCCGCAGCGGCTTGGTGGCGCGCGCGGCGATATAGCCGTCGAAATCCTGCTCGGACTCGTTCGGCAAGGTCATGTAGCCTGGCAACAGGTTCGACATCAGGCCCAGATCGGTCAGACCCTGGATGTTCGAGTGGCCGCGCAAGGCGTTCATGCCGCCGCCCGCGATACCCATATTACCCAGCAGCAACTGCACCATGGCGCCCGTGCGGATGGTTTGCGCGCCCGTCGAGTGGTGCGTCCAGCCCAGCGCGTACAGGATGGTGCCGGCGCGTCCCGGCACGGCGGTCGAAGCCAGGGCTTCCGCCACCTTGTGGAACTTGTCGGCCGACACGCCGCACGTACGCTCGACCATCTCGGTCGTGTAGCGCGCGTAGTGCTTCTTCATCATCTGGTAGACGCAGCGCGGGTGTTCCAGGGTCGGGTCGACCTTGGCATAGCCATCTTCGCCGATCTCGTAATCCCAGGTGGCCTTGTTGGTGTACTTGCCTTTTTCTTTGTCGAAACCCGAGAACAGGCCGTCCTCGAACGCATAGTCTTCGCGCACGATGAAGGGCATGTCCGTGTAGTTGCGCACGTACTCATGCTGGATCTTGTCGTTCGTCAGCAGATAATTGATGATCGCGCCGAGGAAGACGATGTCCGTGCCGGTACGCGTGGCGCAGTAGTAATCTGCCACGGATGCGGTACGGGTAAAACGCGGATCGACAACGATCAGCTTGGCCTTGTTATGCGCCTTCGCTTCCGTTACCCATTTGAATCCGCAAGGATGTGCTTCTGCTGCATTGCCGCCCATGACCAGGATCACATCGGCATTCTTGATATCGACCCAATGATTCGTCATCGCGCCACGGCCAAACGTCGGGGCAAGACCTGCCACCGTCGGTCCGTGTCATACACGCGCCTGATTATCAAAGGTCAGCATCCCCATGCTGCGCACTGTCTTGTGGGTCAGATACCCCACCTCGTTGCTGCCGGCGGACGCGGCCAGCATGCCGGTGGAGAGCCAGCGGTTGACGGTCTTGCCGTCGGCATTCTTTTCGATCAGGTTGGCGTCGCGGTCATCCTTCATCAGGCGCGCGATCTTGTCGAGCGCCACATCCCAGGAGATCGGTTGCCATTCCGTGCCGCCCGGTGCGCGGTACTCGGGCACTTTCAGGCGGTTCGGGCTGTGGATGAAGTCGACCAGGCTGGCGCCTTTCGGGCACAAGGTGCCGCGGTTCACCGGGTGATCGGCATCGCCTTCCACGTGGATGATGCTGGAGACGGCGTTTTTCGCGCCGTCGCCCAGTCCATACAGCAGGACGCCACATCCTACCGAACAGTAGGGACAGGTATTGCGTGTCTCGGTGGTGCGAGACAGCTTGTATTGCCGCACTTCCGCCATCGCCTGGCCCGGTGCGAAACCGAGCAGGGCGAGGCTGGAACCAGCAATGGTCGCGCCAGTTACCCGAAGGAACTGGCGCCTGGACATCTGAACCATATTCAGGCCTCTATGATGTGAGTAAATAAAAAGTCATACGGCGTCGTGGTAGTGTCATATCACCAAGATATAAGCACCATGCCTGTGCCGTATGACAGTATTTTACCCCTCAAACTCCGACAAGGCTTAGTCCGCTGGAAAAAATTGCCTTTAGTCAATATTAATTTGACGATACCGAACGTTCCCTCTAAACAATGCCAGCCTGCCCGGCACGCTTGCACATCGCTACCCACCCACGAAAAAAAACCCGCTCGCGAGCGGGTTTTTGGGGATGCGGCCGAACTGCCAGGCCAAATTACAGGCTGTAGCGCAAGGTCAGCGCCACATTGCGCGGCGCACCCGGCAAGCTCAGGTTCGGGCTGGAACCGTGGCCCGACACGATGTAACGCGTGTCGCCGATATTGTTGACGTTCAGCTGCACTTCATAGCGGCCCGTGCGGTACGCGGCCATGGCGTCGGCCGTCACATAGCCTGGCAGCACCACCGTGTTGCCCGGATTGGCGAAGCGGCTGCCGACGGCGTTCGCGCCGCCGCCCACCGTGAAGCCGTGGCCCAGGTCTTTCGTCAGCCACAGGTTGGCCGTATTGCGCGATGTCAAGGTCGCGCGCTTGCCCTTGACCGGCACTTCTCTGGCGACGGTGCCGCCCGGCACATTGACGCTCTTGTCCTTGGCGATGGAATCGGTGATGGTGGCGTCCAGGTAAGCGTAGCCGGCCATCATTTTCCAGCCATCGTGCAAGTCCGCGTTGAAGGTCAGTTCCAGGCCATCCGTGCGCTGCGTGCCGACGGGCACGATGCGGTTCGTGATCGGGTCGCTGGTCTTGATATTGTCGCGCTCCAGGCGGAACAGCGACACGGTGGCGTTGGCGCGGCCGCCCCACAGGTCATACTTGGCGCCCACTTCCGTGTTGCGCGTGGTTTCCGGCGCCAGGTCGGCATTGTTGGCGGCCAGGGCGAAGTTCTCGCCACTCGGCTGGAACGAACGGCTCCACGAGGCGTAGTACGATTGCGTCGCGCCCGGCTGCCAGACGAGGCCGGCGCGGGGGCTGTAGGCCGAATCCGTGCGCGACAAATCCGCCGTCGTCACGCCAAGCGCATTGGCCAGGCGCGACTGCTGCTTGTAGCGGTCGTAGCGCAAGCCGGCCAGCGCCTTCCACTCGTCGCTGAAGCTGATGGCGTCCTGCACGTAGGCGGCGGCCGTGTCGTAGGTACCGAAGGTATCACTGCGCGCGCCCAGTTTGCTGCGATCGACGACGGGCAGAACAGGATTGAAGATCGACACGGGCTTCGCAGATGTCGTTACAGCGATGGCGGCCCAACTGTTGGCATCCTTGTTTTGCTTGCCGAATTCGGCGCCGTACAGCACTTCGTGGCGCATGGTGCCCGTGACCAGCTTTTGCGTCAGTTCCGTCTGGTTGAACCAGCCGCTCTCGTCGCGGTTGAGCTTGGCGTGGCCCAGGCTCATCGTGCCCTTGACTTCGTTGACGTTGCCAGAAATATTCGTGTTGTTGCGGTCCAGGTGATAGTCGTAGTAGCGGAAGGCATTGCGCAGCGACAAGCTATCGCTGAATTTGTGCGTCAGGGTGGCGGCCGTGGACACCACGCGCGACTGGCTGAAGTCGGCATCGCGGGCGTTGGCGGCGCCGTAATATGTGCCCGCATCGACGGCCACGGGACGGCCGTGGTAGGACGGGATGCCGAAGTCCGTCAGGCGGCGGTCTTCCAGGTAATCGCCCTGCAGCAGCAGCTTGGTGGCGCTGGAGAGGCGGATAGCCACCGACGGCGCCAGCGCCGTGCGGTTGATGAATTGCTGGTCGCGGTAGCTGTCCGACAATTCGCGCGCGCCCGTGACACGCCAGTCCACCGTCTCGCCGACACGGCCCACGTCGACTTCGCCGCGGCGCCCTGCTGTGTTCGTCAAGCTCAGGGCCACATCCGCGATGTCCACGCCCGGCTTCTTCGTGATGCGGTTCACCAGGCCGCCCGAGGAACCGCGGCCGTACAGCACGGCGGCCGGTCCCTTGATCACTTCCAGGCGCTCCACGTTCGACAGGTCGCGGAAATACAGCGCGTCATCGCGGAAGCCGTCGACGAACTGGTCGCCAATGGCCGTGAAGCCGCGGATGAACACCTGGTCGCGCTGGCCGTCGCCCGTCGACAAGCCCACGCCGGGGATGTTCTTCATGATGTCCTGGATCGACATGGCGTTCTGGTCGCGGATGACGGCGGCCGGCACCACGTTGATCGTTTGCGGCACGTCGCGCAAGGCCATTTCCGTCTTGGTGCCGCTGGCGGAGGTGGCGGCCACGTAGCCATCCTTGTCCTTCGACGCCGTCACGGTGACGGCGGGCAAGCTTTCCTGTGCCCAGGCCGCCAGTGGCGTGGCGCCCAAGGTCAAGGCGCCCAGTACGGCGATGGTGATCGGTTTACATCCTGGCTTGCGCTGTTGCTGCATACAATTCCCTGGTCGAAGTTTTAATACGAATGATTATCATTAGTATTTTATCAGCCAGCGATGGGAAAAGTAAGGATGAATGTAAGTGATAGTACTTATTAACTAGGTACTTGACGTAAAAAAGCAACAGGAAATCAATATCAAAAAATAATTAAAATTGCCGCCAGAAACTATTTCCCTGCGTCAATGCTATACTTGCGGCTTGCTGGGCAGCGGTCAGCCTGACCGATATGCCCCTTGCTTTACCTCCATCGCCACGCTCAGCGTGGCGCGCCGCACAGCTATCACGCGGCACCCGAAGACCCCGATCCCCTGCGCCTTGCGGCGCCTGTCCGCCCCTGCTGGCGGCGGCGATCATGACTATTAAACTGTTAGGAATTACATGAAAAACCTGAACATCGGCAGCCGCCTTGGCGTCGGCTTTGCTGTCGTATTGCTGTTGCTTGCCGCCTTGACCATCACCGCCCTCGTGCGCATGCAAACGGCCAGCGACCTGACCTATCGCCTCATCAATACCAGCATCAAGAACCAGCGCATGGTGGCCGAATGGTCGAAGATCATTGAACTGAACAGCGTGCGCGGCGTCGCCTCGTTCGAGATCACCGATCCGGTCGTGCGCGCCAAGATCGAGGAAGACTTGAAGGTCGATGCGGAGCGTTCCAGCAAGCTGCAGGACGACATCATCGCGTCCTTGCTCAACCCGGCCGTGATCGAGCAGTTCAAGGTGGTGCGCAAGGTGCGCACCGACTACGTGACGACGCGCGCACGCGCCTTCAAGATGAAGGCCGACGGCGACGTGGCGGGCGCCAAGATCGTGTTCGACAAGGAAGTCGCGCCCATCACCGTGGCTTACCTGGCCGAAGTGAAGCGCTTTGCCGGCATGCAGATCAAGGCGGCCGACGGCGTCGGCGCCAGCATCATCGAAGCTTACAGCGGCACCCGCATCTTCCTGATCACCATGGGCGTGCTGGCCGTGCTGATGGGCATCGGCTTTGCCTGGTGGATCACGCGTTCGATCACCGGCCCCATCCGCGCCGCCGTGAAAGTGGCGGAAACCGTGGCAGCGGGCGACTTGAGCAGCGTCATCACGGCCCAGGGCCGCGATGAAACGGGCCAGCTGATGCATGCCCTGAAAACCATGAACGATAGCCTCGTCGGCATCGTCGGCCAGGTGCGCAGCGGTACCGACACCATCGCCACGGCCTCCGCGGAAATCGCCGCCGGCAACCAGGACCTGTCGTCGCGCACGGAACAGCAAGCCAGTTCGCTGGAAGAAACGGCCTCGTCGATGGAAGAACTGACTTCGACCGTCAAGCAAAACGCGGACAATGCGCGCCAGGCGAATAAACTGGCTGGCGACGCGGCCGGCATCGCCAGCCGCGGCGGCGCCGTGGTGGCCGAAGTGGTCGCCACCATGAGCGAGATCAATACCTCGTCGAAGAAAATCGTCGATATTATCTCGGTCATCGATGGCATCGCCTTCCAGACCAACATCCTGGCCTTGAACGCGGCCGTGGAAGCGGCGCGCGCCGGCGAACAGGGTCGCGGCTTTGCCGTGGTCGCCACGGAAGTGCGCAACCTGGCGCAGCGCTCGGCAGCGGCGGCAAAAGAAATCAAGGGCTTGATCGACGACTCCGTGCAAAAAGTCGACGTGGGCACGGACCTGGTCGACAAGGCCGGCAAGACGATGGAAGAAATCGTGCAAAGCATCGGCTTCGTCACGTCCATCATGAGCGAGATCAGCAACGCCAGCGAAGAACAGAGCGCGGGCATCGAGCAAGTCAACCAGGCCATTTCCGAAATGGACCAGGTAACGCAGCAAAATGCAGCCCTGGTGGAAGAAGCCTCGGCGGCGGCCGAAGCGATGCAGGAACAGGCGAGCGAACTGGCGCAGGTGGTCAGCGTCTTCCGCCTGGACGCCAATGCAGCCGCGACCGACCGTTTCAGCACCAAGGCGGCGCAACGCAGCGCGCCCGCAGCGCCAGCAGCCGCACCGGCTCGCAAGGCTACGGCCCCCGCCCTGCGCCTGCCCGCGACGCGCGCCAGCAGCAAGGCAACAAGCCCGGCCGAAGGCGAGTGGGAAGAGTTTTAAATCCGCTTCTGCAAGCCGTGCGGCATCACGCCGCGCGGGCTTGCGCCTGGGTGATCAGTGCCGCCAGCTCGCGCGGCGCGGATTGCCCCAGAAATTCCAGCGCCAGCGCTTCCGGATCAATGGCGGCGTCCACGGGCATGCCATGCTCGAAGCCGCCCACCATGATGCGGCAGAAATACGGCGACTCCGCCCGCGTTTCCACATACCAGCAACCCGCATGGCCTTGCACGAAATACTCGCCGATAAAGTAGCCGAGCATGGTTTTTACCCACTGCCAGCTCTCGTCGCGAATGACGATGGTGCGCATGGCCGCATCGATGTACGGCAGGTATTCGGCCGCGTTCGTCAACACTTCGTGCGCCGGCTGGATGCCCAGGCGCTCGACGAAATTCACCAGCGAAGCGCCCAGCGCGTCATAGTAGGCGTCAAAAGCCGTTTGGCTTTGTTGCAATAATTGTTCTTGTTCGTTCGACAGCATTCACACTCCACAGACATTCAGCAATCCAATATTTTACGCCACGCCCACATCCACCCCGGCCCGCTGCAGCAAGGCCTCGTTGCGGGCGGACAGATGCGTCACCTGCAGATGCTTGCCTGCCCTGTCATAGCGCTCATACAGCGATTCGATGGCGGCGATGGCCGAGTGGTCGGCCATGTGCAGGTGCCGGCAGTCGAGGATGACGCGGGCCGGGTCCGACGCTGCCTGGAACAGTTCCTGGAAATGCGTGGTGGAAGCAAAAAACAGGGTGCCATGCGGCAAGTAGACGCGCATGCCTTGCGTGCTGTCATCGATGTCGGCACGCATGTCGCGCGCATGTTGCCAGGCAAAATTCAAGGCGGCGATGACGATTCCGCACAGCACGGCCATCGCCAGGTCCGTGAATACCGTGATCACCGTCACGGCGACGATCACCAGCGCATCCTGCAACGGCACCTTGCCCAGCACGCGCAAGGAACCCCAGGCAAACGTCTGCTGCGCCACGACGAACATCACGCCCACGAGGGCCGCCAGCGGGATGCGCTCGATCAGCGGCGACAGGAACAGGATGAACAGCAAGATCATCACGCCGGCCGTCACGCCCGACAGGCGCGAGCGGCCGCCGGAACTCAGGTTGATCATCGTCTGCCCGATCATGGCGCAGCCGCCCATGCCGCCAAACAGGCCCGAGACGACGTTCGATGCGCCGAGAGCGATGCATTCGCGGTTCGGCTGCCCCCGCGTTTCTGTTATCTCATCCGTGAGATTAAAAGTGAGCAAGGTTTCCAGCAAACCCACCATGGCCATCAGCGCCGCATACGGAAAAATGATGTGCAAGGTGGCCATGTCCAGCGGCACGGCAGGCCAATGCAGGGCCGGCAAGCCGCCCGCGATATGCGCGAGGTCGCCCAGGGTGCGCGTGGGCAGGTGCAAAACATGGCTGAGCACGCCCACGCCCAGAATGGCCACCAGCGCCGGCGGCACGGCTTTTGTCAGGCGCGGCAGCACGTAGACGATGGCCATGGTGAGCAGCACCAGGCCACCCATCACGAGCAAGGGCGTGCCTTGCAGCCAGGCTTCGCCCTGCGGCGTGGCCTGGCGGAAGTGTTCCAGTTGGGACATGGCGATGACGATGGCCAGGCCATTCACAAAACCCAGCATCACGGGATGCGGCACCATGCGAATCAGCTTGCCCAGACGCAAGATGCCGAATAACGCCATCAAGATACCGCCGAGCACCACGGTAGCCAGCAGGTATTGCACGCCGTGTTGCGCCACCAGCGCCACGATGACGACGGCCATGGAGCCGGCGGCGCCGGAAATCATGCCGGGACGTCCGCCAAAGATGGCCGTCATGGCGCAGATGATGAAGGCGCCATACAGGCCCATCAGGGGATTGAGCTGCGCCACCAGGGCAAAGGCGATGCATTCTGGCACCAGGGCAAATGACGTGGTCAAGCCCGCCAAGACGTTTTTTTGCAGGTTCGAGTACCACTCATCCCGAAAAGTTGTGTTGATCATTGATGCGTATCCAAAGTCGGAACAGGAAAATGCCGGCCGGATGGAGAATAATCAGGCGCGGCCATGCCAGCGGGCGTCACAGAAACGCGGCGCTGAGGTCGAACGGAACAGGAAAGTCGTCAGTGACTACATCGGTATGGCGGAAAGGGGGAGGTTCATCAAGGCGCCAGGCGGCGCGGCTGAGCTTGCCGGCATTATACAAGATGCGCCATCGGCAAAAGTCTGGCCAAAGCGCAGACAAAAAAATAGCCCACTCGAAAGTGGGCTATTTTTTTCATCTGGAGGCGAGGACGGGAATCGAACCCGTCTAAACGGCTTTGCAGGCCGCTGCATAACCTCTTTGCTACCTCGCCAGAGGAACTGCTTGGATGCGCCTTGCGGCCCACCTTGAAAACTGGAGCGGGAGAAGAGTCTCGAACTCTCGACCTCAACCTTGGCAAGGTTGCGCTCTACCAACTGAGCTACTCCCGCATTGGAGCTTGGTTACCGCATAATCGCGCCGCGCATGGCGGCGGATAAAAAAAGGAAGCCAGCTTAGCTTCCCTTTAGAATTCTGGAGCGGGAGAAGAGTCTCGAACTCTCGACCTCAACCTTGGCAAGGTTGCGCTCTACCAACTGAGCTACTCCCGCATTGGAGCTTCTATTTTCTGCTACTGCCATTCTTGCTGTACTGCTTCAGCTTTCGCTGGAGCGGGAGAAGAGTCTCGAACTCTCGACCTCAACCTTGGCAAGGTTGCGCTCTACCAACTGAGCTACTCCCGCATACGAACCGCTATTTTACTGCCTTTTGCTACCGTTTACCAGTGCTGCTTTACTGCTGATCCAGTATTCACTGGAGCGGGAGAAGAGTCTCGAACTCTCGACCTCAACCTTGGCAAGGTTGCGCTCTACCAACTGAGCTACTCCCGCAGTGGACAACATTGTATCAGAAGCTCTACTACATCGCCAGTACTACTTTTTACTGCATTCGCTGTTTTTACCTATGACACGATCCAGAAAACTGGAGCGGGAGAAGAGTCTCGAACTCTCGACCTCAACCTTGGCAAGGTTGCGCTCTACCAACTGAGCTACTCCCGCGTCATCAACAACAGGCCAGCATTATAGAGGGATTACAGGGGCTGTCAACGGGCAATATCTGGTCTTTTGCAAAATATTCCGCACAAAGCAGCCGCCTGCCTGTTCTTAGTGCAGATTTCCAGCCTTTTCCTTGATGAGAGGCCACGCCAGGCGCAAATAGTAAAACATCGACCACACCGTCAGCACGCAGGCGATCCACAGCAGCTTCTCGCCCCACACATGGGTATCGATCGCGCCAAAGATCACTTCGTGGTACAGCAGCAAGGGAATGGCCGTCATTTGCGCGGCCGTCTTGATCTTGCCGATCGAGCTGACGGCCACCGACTTCGAGGCGCCGATCTGCGCCATCCATTCGCGCAGCGCGGAAATCGTGATTTCGCGGCCGATGATGATGAAGGCCAGCACGGCATTGACACGGTCCAGTTGCACCAGCACCAGCAAGGCACCCGCCACCATCAGCTTGTCGGCGACCGGGTCGAGGAAGGCGCCGAAGGCCGACGTCTGGTTCCAGCGTCGCGCGAGGAAGCCGTCGAACCAGTCTGTGACGGCGGCAACAATGAAGACCAGGGTGGCAACCAGGTTCTGGTCGCCATGCAGCAGCATCGACGGCGGCAAATAAAACACGCCGACGACGAGCGGTATCAGGGCCACGCGCAGCCAGGTCAAAAGGATGGGAATATTAAAAGGCATAAGAGAGCAATCGGCCGACGGGTAAATTGAACATGAGGAAAGCGTGAAGAAAGCGCCACTAGTCTACATGGCCCCAGGGTATTAGCCTAGTCCGGTTGCCGCGGCACCTGACCAGGCGGTTCTATCATCAGTGCAGCTGCTTGTAGATTTCTTCCGCCAGTTGCGTGGAAATCCCCTCCACCGACATCAGGTCCTCGACGCTGGCGTCGACCACGCCGCGCAAGCCGCCAAAGCGCGACAGCAGCTTCTGGCGGCGCTTGGCGCCGATGCCCTCGATCTCTTCCAGGCGCGACGTCTGGCGCGTCTTGGCGCGCTTGGCGCGCATGCCCGTGATGGCGAAGCGGTGCGCCTCGTCGCGGATTTGCGCGATCAGCATCAGGGCCGCCGATTCCTTGCCCAGCTCCTGGGCCGCGCGGCCATCGACGAACAGCAGGGTTTCCAGGCCCACCTTGCGCCCCTCCCCCTTGGCCACGCCGACAATCAAGCTGATATCGAGTCCCAGCTCGGCGAACACCTGGCGCGCCATTTCGATCTGGCCCTTGCCGCCGTCGATCAAGACCACGTCGGGCATCACGCCATCGCCATTCGCCACTTTCTCGTAGCGGCGCATCAGGACCTGGCGCATGGCCGCGTAATCGTCGCCGGGGGTGATGTCGTTGATGTTGTAGCGCCGGTATTCGCCGTTCTGCATGGCGTGGTGGTGGAATACGACGCACGACGCCTGCGTCGCCTCGCCCTGCGTGTGGCTGATGTCGAAACACTCCACGCGCAGGCTGTCGAGGTCTTCCGTTTCCAGGCGCAGCGCCTCGGCCAGCGCGCGCGTGCGCGACTGCTGCGAGCCCTGCTCCGACAACAATCGCGCCAGCGAAATCTCGGCGCCCTTTTGCGCCATCTCAAGCCATTGGCGGCGCTGCCCCTGCGGCTGGAAGATCAGGTTGATGCGGTGGCCGCACTGCTCCATCAGCGCCACCATCAGGGCTGGCTGGTCGAATTCGATATTCAGGATCAGGGTGCCGGGAATGAATTTTTCCGTGTAGTGCTGCGCCAGGAAGGCGGCCAGCACTTCCACCTCGATCGGCTCCTCGGCAATGGCAGCCGCATCGCTGAGCTGGCTGGGGAAGTAGGCGCGGTCGCCCAGGTGGCGTCCGCCGCGCACCATGGCCAGGTTGACGCAGGCGCGCCCGCCCTGCACCAGCACGGCGAGGATGTCGACATCGGCGTCGCCCGTCGTTTCCATGCTTTGCTGGTGCAGTACGCGCGACAGCGAGGCGATCTGGTTGCGCACCACCACGGCTTGCTCGAACTTCAGCTCGGCGGCAAACGCATGCATCTTCTTTTCCAGGTCGGCCATCACCTCGCTCTGGCGCCCGCGCAGGAAGCGCGCCGCGTTTTCCACGTCGTTCTTGTAGTCTTCCTTGCTGATCAGGTCAACGCACGGCGCGCTGCAGCGGCCGATCTGGTGCAGCAAACAGGGCCGCGTGCGGTTGGCGTACACGCTGTCCTCGCAGGTGCGGATGAGAAAAACCTTTTGCAGTATCTGCATCGATTCCTTGACGGCCCAGGAACTGGGGAACGGCCCGAAATACTGGCTTTTCTTGTCCACCGCCCCGCGGTAATACACCATGCGCGGCGCATCGCCATTCGTGATCTTCAGGTACGGATACGACTTGTCGTCGCGGAACAGGATGTTGTAGCGCGGTTGCAGCGCCTTGATCAGGTTGTTTTCCAGGATCAAGGCTTCCGCTTCGCTGTGCGTGACGGTCGTTTCCAGGCGCGCGATGCGCTCGACCATCATGGCGATGCGGGGACTGGCCAGGTTCTTCTGGAAATAGCTGGAGACGCGCTTTTTCAGGTCGCGCGCCTTGCCGACGTACAGCACCTTGTCGGCGGCGTCGAAATAGCGGTACACGCCGGGCAAATTCGGCAGCTTGGCGACGGTGGCCAGCACCTGCGCGCGCGGGTCGGGCGGTGTTTCCGCCAAGGAAGATTCTGGGCTTGCTTCGGTCATTGCTGGCTCATTGCGCACTTATAGTTACACTGCTTGCTCCACGATCACGAACGCGACCGCATATTCTTCTTCATCGCTGATGGTCACTTGCGCGCTCAGGCGGTGCTGTTCCATGAACTCGGCCAGCACGCCGCTGCAGACGATCATCGGCTTGCCGCTGGGATGGTTCAGCATCTGCGCAGCGGGCCAAGTCATCGGCATGCGCAAGCCCAGGCCGATGGCCTTGGAAAACGCCTCCTTTGCCGCGAAGCGCGTGGCGAGGAAGCGCACGCCGCGCATGGCATTCTTGGCGCTGCGGGCACGGAACTTTTCCAGCTCCTGCGGCCCCAGTATCTTTTTCGCGAAACGCTCGCCGTGGCGCGCCAGGGCCGCCTCGATGCGGGGAATCTTGCAGATATCGGTACCGATACCGTAGATCATGCTGCCTCCTTTGTGCGCGCTTATGCCTTGCCGGCGATGCGCGTGGCCACCATGATAGCCTTCATTTCACGTACGGCATTTTCCCAGCCGACAAACACGGCGTGCGCGACGATGGCGTGGCCAATGTTCAGTTCGGCAATATCGGGAATGGCGGCAATCGCCTGCACATTGGTGTAATGCAAGCCGTGGCCCGCGTTGACCTTCAAGCCGCGGCCCACGCCGAACAGCACGCCCGCCTTGATGCGTTCCAGCTCGGCCAGCTGCTCGGCGCCTTGCGTATCGGCATAGCGGCCCGTGTGCAGCTCGATCACGGGCGCACCCAGCTCGGCGGCAGCGGCGATCTGTTGCTCATCGGCATCGATGAACAGGCTCACACGGATACCCTCGCCTTGCAGCTGCTGCACGGCCGCCTGCACTTCCTTGAAATAGCGCACCACGTCCAGGCCACCCTCGGTCGTCACTTCCGTGCGCTTTTCCGGCACCAGGCACACGTCCGCCGGCTTGATGCGGCAGGCGAAGTCGATCATTTCTTGCGTGACGGCCGCTTCCAGGTTCATGCGCGTGAGCAATTGCGGGGCGATGGCGATCACGTCCGCATCCTTGATGTGACGGCGGTCTTCGCGCAGATGCAGGGTGATGGCGTCGGCGCCCGCCTGTTCGGCCAGCAGGGCCGCGCGGATCGGGTCCGGGTAGGCGGTGCCGCGCGCATTGCGCAAGGTGGCCACGTGGTCGATATTGACGCCCAGGTCGATGACGGGGCCGGAAGGCTGCAAAAAGCTCATAGTGATGGTATCCGTAAAGTGCTGTCCTGCTGCAAACCGCAGCTACAGCTGCATTAAATCGATCAGTATCTGGCGCGTATTCAAGGTGGCGCCGCCCAGTTGATGGGCCAGCAAAAAGCGCATCAGCAGCTTGCTTTGCGCCTGCGTGGCCGCGTCCAGATAATCTTCGCGCTCCATGTCGAGCAGGGTCTTGCCCGTGATCCTGGGCCAGGCATCGCTGGCGCGCGCCGGGCGCGGCCCCCGTTCCGGGTCGACCACATAGACCTGCCCCGCCTCGACGGCCTGGCGCGTGCCCGTGCAGCGCGTCAGGTCGGCCGCCACGCCCGTTTCCTTGAGCAGGGCGCGCTCGAACTTGCGCAGCACGATGGGCGGCGGCTCATTGTGCGCCAGTTGATTCAAGGTGGCAACGTAGTGGTCGAACAGGACGGGATGCGGATCGTCGCGCGCGAGCAATTTGACCAGCAATTCGTTCAAATAGAAGCCGCACAGCAAGGCGGTCTTTTCCAGCGGCAACATACCGCCCACCCATTCGGCGCCCGTCAAGATGCGCAGCTCGGACTTGCCCGTCCAGCCCGCCTGCAGGGGCTGGAAGGTTTGCAGCACGCCGCGCAACTGCGAATGGGGCCGCTTGGCGCCCTTGGCGACGAGCGCGATGCGGCCGTATTCGCGTGTAAACACGTCGACGATGAGGCTGGTTTCTTTATGCGGATAGCTGTGCAGCACGAAGGCTGGCTGGCCCGTGATGCGTCCGTCGCGCGCGGGCGGACGGCTGCGCCGCGGCGCGGCAGGAGTGACAGGAGCTGCGGCCGGCGGCGCGATGGCCGCCGGCGCGGGGACAGGTGCGGATGCAGCAGATGAAGCTGGCGCAAGATCGTGCAGCGCTGGCGTGGTGGTGCTCATGCGTGTGGCGTCGCCCCCGGGTTGCGGATTACTCGTAGCCGTAGGCGCGCAAGCCCGCCTCGTTGTCGGCCCAGCCCGATTTGACCTTGACCCAGATTTCCAGGTACACGGGGCCGCCGAACAGCTTTTCCATGTCCAGGCGGGCCTGGGTGGAGACTTCCTTCAGGCGGGCGCCCTTGTTGCCGATAATCATGGACTTGTGCGTATCGCGCTCGACCAGGATGGCGGCAAACACGCGGCGCAGATCGCCTTCCTGCTCGAATTTCTCGATCAGCACGGTGCTCGTGTACGGCAGTTCGTCGCCGACGAAGCGGAAGAGTTTTTCGCGCACGATTTCCGAGGCGAGGAATTTCTCGCTGCGGTCCGTGATGTCGTCCGGTCCAAAGATCGGCTGGTTTTCCGGCAGGAAACGCTTGATCTCGTCCTGCAAGCCTTCCAGCTGGAAGTGCAGCTTGGCGGACACAGGCACGATGGCGGCGAAGTCGCGCATGGCGGCGATCTTTTGCGCGAACGGCAGCAGCACGGCCTTGTCCTTCACGCGGTCCGATTTATTGATGACGAGGATGCACGGCACTTCCTTCGGCAGCAGGTCCATCACTTGCTGGTCGGCCGGGCCGAAGGTGCCCGCCTCGATCACGTACAAGATCACGTCCGAGGAAATCAGGGTGTTGGTGACGGTCTTGTTGAGCGTCTTGTTCAACGCGTTCGAGTGGCGCGTCTGGAAGCCCGGCGTGTCGACGTAGATGAATTGCGCATCCGGCACCGTCTGGATGCCCGTGATGCGGTGGCGCGTCGTTTGCGCCTTGCGCGAAGTGATGCTGACCTTCGCGCCGATCAGCACGTTCATCAGGGTCGATTTGCCCACGTTCGGGCGGCCCACGATGGCGATATAGCCACAGCGGAAGTTGTCGGGCATTTTGGTGGCTGTCATGCTAGTGTCGATTCTGTTTAGTGTGAGCGGCGATCGCCGGGGCAGCAGGGGCTGCCGCGTCGTCGCTCTGGATGGTGGCAATGCCGGCCAGCTTGAGCTGGGCGGCGCGCGGTTTCGGCTTGCGGCTGGCGGCTGGCGACTTCAACAGCGCCTGCTCGGCCACGTCGAGCGCCAGTTTGGCGGCGGCTTGCTCACCGGCGCGGCGGCTTCCGCCACGGCCGTAGACCTGGATGTTCAATTTCGGCACCAGGCATTCGATCTCGAATTCCTGGCTGTGGGCGGCGCCGTGGGTAGCCACCACGTTGTATTGTGGCAGCGAAATTTTCTTGCTTTGCAAAAACTCCTGCAGCAGGGTCTTGGCATCCTTGCCCAGGGTTTGCGGATCGACCGAGTCGAGGATGGGGATGTAGAAGGCGCGGATCACCGTGCTGGCGGCGTCGAAGCCCGTGTCGAGGAAAATCGCGCCCAGCAAGGCTTCCAGGGTGTCGGCGAGGATGGACGGACGGCGGAAACCGCCCGATTTCAGCTCGCCTTCGCCCAGGCGCAGGAATTGCGACAGTTCCAGCTTTTGCGCGATTTCATACAGCGACTGCTGCTTCACCAGATTCGCGCGCAGGCGCGACAGGTCGCCCTCGTCGATGGACTTGAAGCGTTCGTACAGGATGGAAGCGACCACGCAGTTGAGGATGGAGTCGCCGAGGAATTCCAGCCGCTCGTTATGCAAACTGCTGTGGCTACGATGCGTCAAGGCTTGCTGCAACAGGCCAGCATCCTGGAACGTATAGCCTAAACGGGTTTGCAATAACTGAAGATTCATTGTTGTTTCTGTGTCATCTGAGTAATTCGGCTGGCCGCCGCGCGGGGAATCGGCGCGGCAGCCATAGGGACGGCTTAGTGTATGCCGCCCACTCTTTTCGGATTGCTGAAGTTCATCCACACCAGGAAAGCCTTGCCGACGATGTTCTCGTTCGGCACGAAGCCCCAGTAGCGGCTGTCCGCGCTATTGTCGCGGTTGTCGCCCATCATGAAGTAGTTTCCTGCTGGTACCACACAAGTGAAACCGTCTTCGTTGTAGTCGCACGACTCCTTGTGCGGGAAATCCTTGACTTCGCGCAAGTTCAACGTAGGAGCGGGCTCGTCGTTGAGGATGCGGTGGCTCACGCCCGTCAGGTTTTCTTCCAGCTGCTTGTGGTAAACGGTGCTTTCGTCGTCCAGGTAGTCGTCCAGCGGCGTGTATTGCACTTCCTTGCCGTTGACCGTCAAGCGCTTGTTTTCATAGGTGATTTTATCACCGGGCACACCGATCACGCGCTTGATATAGTCTTGCGACATATCTTTCGGGTACTTGAACACCATGACGTCGCCGCGCTGCGGATCGTTGACTTCAATGATGCGCTTGTTGACGATCGGCAAACGAATGCCATAAGTAAACTTGTTGACCAGGATCAAATCGCCCACCAGCAAGGTCGGCACCATCGAGCTCGACGGGATCTTGAATGGCTCGTACAGGAACGAGCGCAGGCAGAACACGAGGGCGATGACGGGGAAGAAGCTGCCCGAATATTCGACCCAGGTCGGCTGGCGCAACAGGGCCGCCTCGATGGTGGCGCGGCTGCCGCCCGCATCGGACTTGATGCCCTCGGCGGCCAGCTTGGACTGGCGCGCATCGAACTCGGCCAGGGCAAGGTCGGCCGCCTTGCGGCGCTGCTTGGACAGATAAAACACATCCAGGCACCAGACCAGGCCCGTCAACACCATCAGCACGAACAGGATTAAAGCGAAATTTCCTAAAATCACTTGCAGGTTCATGTATTAACCATCCACTTGTAAAATTGCCAGGAATGCTTCTTGCGGGATCTCCACGGAACCCACTTGCTTCATGCGTTTCTTACCCGCCTTTTGTTTTTCCAGCAATTTTTTCTTGCGGCTGATGTCGCCGCCATAGCACTTGGCCAGCACGTTCTTGCGCAAGGCTTTCACGTTCTCGCGCGAAATGATGTT
Organism: Janthinobacterium sp. SUN176; assembly: GCF_030587335.1. NCBI lineage: Bacteria > Pseudomonadati > Pseudomonadota > Betaproteobacteria > Burkholderiales > Oxalobacteraceae > Janthinobacterium > Janthinobacterium sp. SUN176. Next base: position 2,537,685 of record NZ_JAPWIA010000001.1, read on the forward strand.
CGCGCCGATGGTCGCCTGGATGGCCACGTCGAACATCTGGCGCGGAATCAGTTCACGCATCTTGGCAGCCACCTGGCGGCCGCGGTACTGGCTGTTCGAACGGTGGACGATGATGGCCAGCGCATCGACTTTTTCGCTGTTGATCAGCATGTCGACCTTGACCACGTCGGCCGCGCGGTATTCCTTGAACTCGTAATCCATCGAGGCATAGCCGCGCGACGTCGATTTCAGGCGGTCGAAGAAGTCCAGCACGATCTCGGCCATCGGCATTTCATACACGAGCTTGACCTGGCGGCCGTGGTAGCTCATGTCCATCTGGATGCCGCGCTTGCCGATACACAGGGTGATCACGGAACCCACGTATTCCTGCGGCATGTACAGATTGACCGTGACGATAGGCTCGCGCACTTCCTCGATGCGCGACGGATCGGGCATCTTCGACGGATTGTCGACGTTGATCATGGTGCCGTCGCGCTGGATCACTTCGTACACCACGGTAGGCGCCGTGGTGATCAGGTCCATGTCGAATTCGCGTTCGAGGCGTTCCTGCACGATTTCCATGTGCAGCAAGCCCAGGAAGCCGCAGCGGAAGCCGAAGCCCAGCGCCTGCGACACTTCCGGCTCGTACATCAGGGCCGCGTCGTTCAGTTTCAGTTTTTCCAGCGAGTCGCGCAGCGCGTCGTACTGGTTCGCTTCCACGGGGAACAGGCCGGCGAACACTTGCGGCTGCACTTCCTTGAAGCCGGGCAATGGCGCGGCGGCAGGACGGTTGGCCAGGGTGACGGTGTCGCCCACTTTCGCCGCTTTCAATTCCTTGATGCCGGCGATGATGAAGCCCACCTGGCCTGCCGACAGTTGCGGCAAGGATTGGGAACGGGGCGAAAACACGCCGATGTCTTCCACCAGCTGCACCGAATCGGTGGCCATCAGGCGGATCTTGTCTTTTGGTTTCAGGGTGCCGTTGATGACGCGCACCAGCATGACCACGCCCACATAGGCGTCATACCAGGAGTCGACGATCAGCGCCTGCAGCGGCGCATCGGGGTCGCCCTTCGGTGGCGGCACCTTGACGATCAGCTGCTCGAGCACGTCCAGCACGCCGAAGCCCGTCTTGGCCGAGCAATGCACGGCGTCGCCCGCGTCGATGCCGATCACGTCTTCGATCTCGGCAATGGCGCTCGGAGGATCCGCGTTCGGCAAGTCGATCTTGTTCAGCACGGGCACCACTTCCACGCCCAGGTCCAGCGCCGTGTAGCAGTTGGCCACGGTTTGCGCTTCCACGCCTTGCGATGCGTCAACGACCAGCAGCGCGCCTTCGCACGCCGACAGCGAGCGCGACACTTCATAGCTGAAGTCGACGTGGCCTGGCGTATCGATCAGGTTCAGATTGTAGATCTGGCCATCGCGCGCCTTGTAGTGCAGGGCCGCCGTTTGCGCCTTGATGGTAATGCCGCGCTCGCGCTCCAGATCCATCGAATCGAGCACCTGCGCCTCCATCTCGCGGTCGGACAAGCCGCCGCACAATTGAATGATGCGGTCAGCCAGGGTCGATTTACCGTGGTCAATATGGGCGATGATGGAGAAATTGCGTATGTTGTTCATTAACTAATATAAGTGCGAAGTTGACGACACTGCTTTAACAGGAATCAGGGGAATCATGTCCGGGCCAAACAGGGCCAGAACCAGGCGCCCCACTCATGATGAAAAAAGCGCTCCGAGCAGGACATCTGCATGCCCAGGCGAGCGCTTTTGAAGCGACAGAAGCTGCTGCCTCGGACAGTAGCTTTTTCGACCTCCCCATTTTACCGGATTTCAGAGTAGAAAGCCCGTCTTATGAGGCCGGCACCGGGCCAAGCCGACATTTTCGGCTGTTTTCAGCACCAGAATGGTGCAATGCAGTGTCAATATTGGTATTTAAGCTACGTCAGGCAGCGCCGTACCGCTGCCTCATCGAGGAAATAATGGCATAGCTCGGGCTGCGCCAGGTCACCGAACAGCACCGGCACCAGCTCGTCGAAACGGGCCAGCAGCGAGGCGTCGGGCGACGCATCGATATCGATCACGTCCACGGTGAATGGCTTTCCGGGCGCTTGCAGCAGGAGCAAGGCGTCCAGCATGTCCTGGCATAAATGGCAATAACTGCGGGAATAGAGGGTGAAGTGCATGAAGAAAAGGGAAAGGCATCCCGGCCGGAGCCGGGATGCGGATGGAATCAGAAACTTACCTGGCAGACGGACGCAGCGAAACGAATTGCGCCACGTCGCCACGGCGCACCAGCACGGCCGACGACTTTTTCGGATCGAGCTTGGCCACCAGGGCATTGAACTGCTTGGCATCTTTCACGGCAACGTTGTTCAATTGCAAGATCACGTCGCCAGGCTGCAAGCCGGCCACAGCCGCCACGCCGTCGGCATCGTCGACCAGCACGCCAGCCTCGATCTTCAGCTCCTGCTTCTTCGCGGCCGGCACGTCGCTGACTTTCAATCCCAGCGCATTGACAGCTTGCGCTTCCGGCTCCTTGGCGCCCTTCTTCGCCGTTTTCTCGCTTTCCAGCTCGACGACGGTGACGGGAATGTCCTGCTGCGCGCCCTTGCGCCAGACGGTGACCGTGGATTTGCCGTTGACGGCGGCGCCGCCTACCAGGCGCGGCAGGTCGGAGGAACGCTCGATCTGCGCGCCGTTGAATTTCAGGATGATGTCGCCCGGCTTGATGCCCGCCTTGTCGGCCGGCCCGCCCGGCTCCACCATCGACACTTGCGCACCCTTGGCGTTCGGCAAGCCCAGCGATTCCGCCACGTCCTTGCTCACTTCGCCGATCTGCACGCCGATGCGTCCGCGCACGACTTTCCCCGTTTTTTTCAGCTGCTCGCCCACGCGCATGGCTTCATCGATGGGCACGGCAAACGAAATGCCATTGTAGGCGCCGGACAAGGTGGCGATCTGCGAATTGATGCCGATCACCTCGCCGCGCATATTGATCAGCGGACCACCGGAGTTGCCGGGGTTGACGGCCACGTCGCTCTGGATCAGGGGCAGGTAATCGCCCGTATCGCGTGACTTGGCGGAAATAATGCCGGCCGTCACCGTATTTTCCAGGTTGAATGGCGAGCCGATGGCGATCACCCACTCGCCCACGCGGATCTTGTTCGAGTCGCCGATGGTCAGGCGCGGCAAGTTGGCGCCCTCGATTTTCAGCAGGGCCACGTCGGTGCGCGCATCGGCACCGATCACCTTGGCCTTGAATTCGCGCTTGTCCGTCAGGGTCACATACACTTCGTCGGCGCCGTCGACCACGTGGGCGTTGCTCAGCACGTAGCCATCGGCCGAAATGATGAAGCCGGAACCGACGCCGCGCTGCACTTCCTGCTCCTGCGGCACGGCGCGGCGGCCGCCACGGGGCGCCTGCTGGCGCGGCGCGGGCATGGCGCCGCCAAAGAAGCGGCGCAGGAATTCCTGCATTTCCTGCTCGTCCTGACCGCCCGCGCCAGCCCCGGCGCCGCCCATTTTCAGGCGTTCGGTGGTGCGGATATTCACCACGGCCGGGCCGACGGCGTCGACCAGGTCCGAGAAATCAGGCAGTTTCACGGCCGGCACGGCGGCCTGCGCCTGTGGCGCCAGGCCCAGCATGGTGGGAGCAAGGAAGATGCCAGCCGTACCGAACAATAAGGCGGAAAGCGTCTTCACTGAAAACGACTTGCTGGCGGCACACATGTTTTTTTTCATGGAAAGGATCTTTTCGAGTATATAAACGGTTCAAAACGCGGATCAGGCGATTGCCTGCGCGCATGATTGGCCGTCATGACGGAAATCCAGGGGCAAACCCACCTGACAGCGCGCATGGCAGCAACAATATATCGCAAAAGCAAGATATTGCCTGCGCACAGTGTCAATCGTACGGAAGGCCAGTGTCAAGGGGGCGACGGGAAGGTTAAGCCAGGCATAAGATGGACGAGGCGCCCGCTAACGCTGCGCCAGCGGCCCCGCCTCCAGCGGTTCGGCCACGCCAGGCGGCACGATGCCGGCGGCCAGCGGCGGCAGCGGTTCCGCATGGGCAGCGGACTCTTCTGGTGCCGGCTCCGCGGCCAGGCGGCTGGCCAGGCGCGCATCGAATTGGGCGCTCAGCGCATGGCCGTACTGCTCCGAACGCAGCACCTCACCGATATGGCGATAGGCATCCCAGGCTTGCCGTCCCGATGGCGTATCGAGGGCGGCAAACGCCAGTTCGAGTTCGCTCGCCGCCAGCTCGCCATCGGCCAGCGCGGAAATAGTCTCGTGCAATCGTGTATGCGTATCCATGATGGGTCCTGCCATTTCAAGAGGATCGGTGCGGAAACCGGTCGCAGCCATGCCAACCTCATACTCTCCAGATTACCAGCGCTTGTCAATCGGCATGTCCAACAACGGCTTCAATTTCTCCGCAATCACTTCGCGCGCGCGAAAAATCCGGCTGCGCACGGTACCGATGGGGCACGCCATGATCTCCGATATCTCTTCATAGCTCAGGCCCTCGATCTCGCGCAGCACGATGGCCGTGCGCAATTCGATGGGCAGCACATCCATGGCCGCATTGACGGTGGCGGCAATCTGCTTGCTGGCCAGCACCGATTCGGGTGTATTGTTGTCGCGCAATTTATTGCCGTCATCGAAAGACTCCGCCTGCTCGGCGTCGGCGTCGCTGGATGTGGCGGCGCGCCGCCCCTGCGTGACGAGATAATTCTTGGCCGTATTGATGCCGATGCGATACAACCAGGTATAAAAGGCGGCCTCGCCGCGAAAATGGCGCAGCGCCCGGTATGCCTTGATAAAGGTTTCCTGCACCACATCTTCGGCCTCCGCCGGGTCATGCACGAGGCGCGACACCAGGCGCATCAAGCGGCGCTGATATTTCGATACCAGCACATCGAATGCCCGTTTGTCGCCAGCCTGCACCCGCTCGACCAGCAACTGATCATACTCGCGCTCTGTCCTCACGCCCGATGTCCCTGTAGTCATGCAGCGTGGGCGCCTGTATGGATATAGAGTTGGCCCGCTGCAAGAAGTTCAGTGTTCGTCCCACTTTTATTCTTCCCTGTTCCGCGCCGCGATCGCCCGGCAAGCCACGGCCAGCGGGCGGAAGGCGGTGCAACTGCCGCCGCGCTGCACCAACACCGCCGTGCGCCGTCCGGCGGCATCCGCCAGGCACAGCACCAGCAGCGACGGCCACAGGGTCGAGCCCGGCAACAGGCGCAGCCCAGGCGCCGCCACAGGCCCCGGCCCGGCCGGCTGCACCAGCCCGGCAGCACCGGCGTCCGGCGCCGCGCCATGCTCCAGATATACCGCCAGCCGCAACTGCCCGACCGGCGAAATATCAAGCGCCTGCGGCTTTCTGCGCCGGCGCAGCAAAGCCAGCAAAAACACGCCGCCAGCCGCACTCGGCAAGGCACCGCTCCAGCCCAGCGCATAGCCGCCCACCAGCTGGCCGGACGCGGGCAGACTGCGCCAGAGACCGCTCAAGGGCCAGGCGGCCAGCAAGGCGCACAGTCCCAGCACCGCTTGCAACAGGCGCAAACAGACAGGCGTGCGAATGACAGCCGCTACCGCGATCGACATAGTTCATGGGAGAAAAAAGGCGCGCCGGCACCATGCCGGGCAAATTCAGCCGCCAACGAACGTTGGCGGCGAATCAGCGCTCACTACGATTTGACCGTAGCGAGCGCTTGAAAGTTCCTGCTTATTTCGCTTTACCGAAAATCAGCGTGCCATTCGTGCCGCCGAAGCCGAACGAATTTTTCACTGCATAATCGATCTTCATATCACGCGCCGTGTTGGCACAGAAATCGAGATCGCACGCCGGATCCTGGTTGAAGATGTTGATGGTCGGAGGCGACACCTGATGGTGCAATGCCAGGACCGTAAACACCGCTTCCAGACCGCCCGCGCCGCCCAGCAAATGGCCCGTCATCGACTTGGTCGAGTTGACGACCAGTTTCTTGGCGTGATCACCGAAGGTGCGCTTGATGCCCATCACTTCCGCCACGTCGCCTTGCGGGGTCGACGTGCCGTGCGCGTTCAGGTACTGAATCTGATCCGCGTTCAAGCCTGCGTTGTCGAGGGCCGCGATCACCGATTTGCTGCCGCCGCTACCATCTTCCAGCGGCGAGGTCATGTGATAAGCATCTGCGCTCATCCCGAAACCATGCACTTCGGCATAGATCTTGGCACCGCGGGCCACCGCGTGCTCGTACTCTTCCAGCACCATGACGCCAGCGCCCTCGCCCAGCACGAAGCCGTCGCGGTCGGCATCCCACGGACGCGATGCCGTTGCCGGATCGTCGTTGCGGGTCGACAAGGCACGTGCCGAAGCGAAACCGCCCAGGCCCAGCGGCGACACGGTCGATTCGGCACCGCCGGCGATCATGACGTCGGCATCGCCGTACTCGATCATGCGCGCTGCGGCACCGATGCTGTGCAAACCGGTGGTGCACGCTGTAACGATCGCCAGGTTCGGGCCCTTCAGACCATATTTGATCGAAAGGTTGCCAGAGATCATGTTAATGATCGAGGCAGGCACGAAAAATGGCGAGATACGGCGCGGACCGCGCTTTTCGTACTCGGACTTGGTTTCCTCGATCAGCGGCAAGCCGCCGATACCGGAACCGATGATCACGCCGATGCGCTCGGCGTTTTCTTCGGTCACTTCCAGGCCGGAGTCCTGCATCGCCTGGATGCCTGCAGCCATGCCGTAATGGATAAAGGTATCCATATGGCGGGCTTCCTTACCGGAGATGTACTCTTCGATATTGAAACCTTTGACTTCACCGGCAAAATGCGTGGTGAATGGCTGTGCATCAAACTTGGTAATCGTGGCAATGCCGGATTTACCTTCAATGATTGCGCCCCACGCCTCGGCAATAGTATTGCCGACTGGTGAAACGCAACCCAGGCCGGTGACAACAACACGACGGTTTTTAGAACGGCTCAAGCGATTCTCCTGAAGTCGGTCAGACAGGCTTAGGCCTTGACGTGTGCGGTGGCGTAGTCGATCGCCTGTTGCACGGTGGTGATTTTTTCAGCTTGTTCGTCAGGGATTTCCATTTCGAATTCGTCTTCCAGGGCCATCACCAGTTCCACGGTGTCCAGGGAATCGGCGCCCAGGTCGTCGACGAAGGAGGATTCGATTTTGATGTCTGCTTCTGCAACGCCCAGTTGCTCAGCGACGATTTTCTTAACGCGTTGTTCGATATCCGACATGTTATGGCTCCAAAGTGTGTGTTACGGAAAGTGCGCGCATTTTATCAGGTTTGCGCGTCCGAATACTAATTTCGGTGTCTGCTGCTAATTCAACCGAAGCTGCTGCTAAAAGATGCGATTATAGACAAAAACGACCGTTGAATCATGCCACAAACGCCCGCCCTGTCTACCTTTCACATCAATTCATGTACATTCCGCCGTTCACGTGCAGGGTCGTGCCCGTGATATACGCCGCTTGCGGCGAGGCCAAAAAGGCCACGGCCGCTGCCACGTCTTCCGGTTTGCCCAGGCGGGACAGGGGAATTTGCGTCAACAGGGCCGCATGCTGCTCTTCGCTCAGAGCCTTGGTCATGTCGGTATCGATGAAGCCCGGCGCGATGCAGTTCACGGTAATGTTGCGGCTGCCGATTTCGCGCGCCAGGGCGCGGCTCATGCCTTCCACGCCGGCCTTGGCCGCCGCGTAATTCATTTGCCCCGGATTACCCGACGAAGCCACGACCGACGTGATGTTGATGATACGCCCAGTTTTGGCTTTCATCATGCCACGCAGCACGGCGCGCGACAGGCGGCCGACGGCCGACAGGTTCGTCGAGATGACGCTGTCCCACTCTTCATCCTTCATGCGCATGGCCAGCTGGTCTTGCGTGATACCCGCGTTGTTGACGAGGATCGACAGGCTGCCGTAGGTTTTCTGCACTTCATCGACGACGGCCGCGCAGCGCGCCGCATCGGTCACGTTCAGGACCAGGCCCTTGCCCGCCACGCCTTCGGCGGCCAGGTAATCGGTGATCGCTTGCGCGCCGCTTTCCGAGGTGGCGGTGCCGACCACGGTGGCGCCCTGCTTGCCCAGTTCGGTGGCGATGGCGCGGCCGATGCCGCGCGAGGCGCCCGTGACCAGCACGACTTGATTTGCTAAATTCATGAGTATCCTTAAGAGCAACCGCGGCAGGCAGCCTGCCGCGATCTGATGTTTATTTGAGCTGCGTCAAAATGCGTTCCAGCGAAGCCTGGTCAACGATGGCGTCGCCCACCAGCACCGGGTCGATGCGCTTGGCCAGGCCCATCAGGACCTTGCCCGGACCGCATTCGATCACTTGCGTGATGCCATCCGCGGCAACCTTTTGCATGGTTTCCACCCAGCGCACGGGGCTGGCCGCCTGGCGTACCAGCGCATCCTTGATGCCGGCCACGTCGTTGACGATGGCCACGTCGACGTTGTTGATCAGGGCGATCTGCGGCGCGGCGAACGTCAGGCCGGCCATGTATTCGCGCAAGCGGTCCGACGCGGGCTTCAGCAGCGACGAGTGGAATGGCGCGGAGACGGGCAGTTTCATGGCGCGCTTGGCGCCCTTGGCCTTGGCCAGTTCGCATGCGCGCTCGACCGCAGCCGTGTGGCCGGCGATGACGACTTGCGCTGGCGCATTGAAATTGACGGGCTCGACCACCAGGGCCGGGTTTTCCGCCGCCGCTTCCGCACAGGCGGCGCGCACGTCGTCATCCGACAGGCCCAGCACGACAGCCATCGTGCCCTGCCCGACGGGCACGGCTTCCTGCATGGCTTGCGCGCGGAAACGCACGAGCGGCACGGCATCCTTGAAGGAAATGACGCCAGCGGCGACCAGCGCCGAGTATTCACCGAGACTGTGACCGGCCACGATCGTCGGCACGGGGCCGCCGGCCGCCAGCCAGGCGCGGTAGAAGGCCACGGCCGCCGTCAGCATCACCGGTTGCGTGTTGGTGGTGAGATCCAGTTCTTCCTTCGGACCTTCGGCGATCAGCTTGCCCAGGTCGAATTGCAGGGCGTCCGACGCTTCGGCGACGGTCTGCGCAACCACGGGGTTGCCGGCGAAACCGTCGAGCATCGCAATCGCTTGCGAGCCTTGGCCTGGGAAAACAAATGCAAATTGTGTCATGTCGACTCCGTTTTTTTAATAATGTTGCGGGATTACATGCGCGCCAGCACGGCGCCCCAGGTAAAGCCGCCGCCCACGCCTTCCATCATGACGTTGTCGCCCTTCTTGACGCGGCCGTCGCGCACGGCGATGTCGAGCGCCAGCGGAATCGAGGCGGCCGAGGTATTGCCATGCTGGTCGACGGTGACGACCATCTTGTCCAGCGGCAAGCCGAGTTTCTTGGCCGTGCTGTTCATGATGCGGATGTTCGCCTGGTGCGGGATCAGCCAGTCGATCTGGTCCGAGGTCATGTTGGCATGTTCCAGGGCTTCGTGCGCGACTTTTTCCAGTACGGACACGGCCAGCTTGAACACGGCCGGGCCATCCATGTACAGGAAGGCGCTGCCGTCCAGTGCGCCGCCAGCCAGGCTGCCCGGCACGCTGAGGATGTTCGAGTGACGGCCGTCCGCGTGCAGCTTGGTGGCCAGGATGCCCGGCTCTTTCGATGCCGTCATGACGATGGCGCCGGCGCCGTCGCCGAACAGCACGCAAGTGCCGCGGTCGTCGAAATTGAGGATGCGCGAAAACACTTCGGCGCCGATCACCAGCACGTTCTTGTGCATGCCCGACTGGATGAAGCTGTCGGCCGTGGCCACCGCATACACGAAACCGCTGCAGACGGCTTGCACGTCGACGGCGGCGCAGTTGTTCGTGATGCCCAGCTTGTTTTGCACGATGCAGGCCGTGCTGGGGAAGCTGCCGAAGAAATCGGGGGTCGAGCTGGCGACGATGATCAGGTCCAGGTCGTTGCCGTTCAGGCCAGCCATTTCCAGGGCCTTTTTGGCCGCTTCCACGCCCAGGTCCGAGGAGTTTTGCGTCGGCGCCGCGTAATGGCGCGCCGAAATGCCGCTGCGCGACACGATCCATTCATCCGACGTCTCGATGCCCTTGGCGGCGAGCTGTTCGGTCAAATCCTGGTTGGTGACGCGCTTCTCCGGCAAGTAGCTGCCGGTACCGATAATTTTGCTGTAAGTTTTGCTAAAAACAGTCATGCAAATACCCGTCCACTAAATGGTAGAGCTTGTTGATGTAGGTTCGTCCGGTACTGGCGTGCGCGGCATCAGCTCGGCGATCAGGCTGGCCAGGTGCGCTTGCACGTCATTTTTTGCCGCATCAAAGGCGCGGCGCAAGGCCCATTCGAAGGAATAGGCATCGGCGCTGCCATGGCTCTTGAAAACGAGACCACGCAAGCCCAGCAGGCTGGCGCCGTTGTAACGCGATGGATTCAAGCGGTTGCCGATGGCTTTCAGGGCCCCGCGGGCAATCAGCGCGCCCAGCATGGTAATCGGATTGCGCTTGAATTCGGAAGTGAGCACGTCTTTCATGAAGCGCGCCAGGCCTTCGATGGCTTTCAGGGTGACATTGCCGACAAAACCGTCGCAGACGACGATATCGGTCGTGCCCTTGAAGATATCGTTGCCTTCCACGTTGCCGTAGAAGTTCAGCGCGCCACGCTCGTGGTCGGCCTGCAGCAGCTTCGAGGTGAGCTTCACCACTTCATTGCCCTTGATATCTTCCGTGCCCACGTTCAGCAAGCCGATCGTGGGGCGTGCGATGCCCTCCATGGCGGACACGAGCACGGAACCCATGATGGCGAACTGGTGCAAGTGATGCGGTTCGCAATCGACGTTGGCGCCCAGATCCAGCATGTAGGTGGGGCCGTTCTTTTGATTCGGCAAGATGCTGCAGATGGCCGGGCGGTCGACGCCGGACATGGTTTTCAATACATAGCGCGACACGGCCATCAGGGCTGCCGTATTACCGGCGGAAACGGAGGCTTGCGCCACGCCGTTCTTGACCTGTTCGATGGCCACGCGCATGGAGGAATCCTTCTTGCGGCGCAGGGCCACTTCCAAGGGATCGTCCATGGTAACTTGTTCGGAGGCATGCAATACCGACAGGCGCGGATGCGTGTCGGCTTTATGTTTTTTCAGTTCGGCACGGATCACGTCTTCCAATCCAACAAGGATCAGTTCGGCTTCAGGCTCATGTTTTACGAAGGAAATTGCTGCGGGGATAGTGACTGAGGGACCGTGATCTCCGCCCATGCAGTCGATAGAAATTTTGATTGTCATTTGTGTTGATTCAATACCGCTGCGGGCGTGCGGCAAGATGTGAATCGGACTGGAGCATATGCAGGGCGCAGCATGTCATGCACCGCCTGAGCAAGCTTGATTCAAAATGACGGGTGCGCAAGATGAATTGCAGCCGATAAAAAAGAAGAAGCGGCGCCACGCCGAATAACCACGCAACACCGCTTTCATCTTACCCAACAAAAACGTCGATTACTCGTCGTTTTTGGTCTTCAACACTTTACGGCCACGATAGAAGCCGTTAGGGCTGATATGGTGACGCATGTGTGTTTCGCCGGTAACTGGCTCGACGCTCAATTGCGGCGCGACCAGGAAGTCGTGCGAACGGTGCATGCCGCGCTTGGAAGGGGTTTTCTTGTTCTGTTGAACTGCCATGATGACTCCTAATACATAAGTTCTAAAATTTTAGCACAATCGATTAGCAAATACATGCGAATCGAGTATCCCAGCGGCAAAGACTACCCGAAAATAGCCCGGACCGACATCGTTTATTACAATTACATTTCACTACACTTGCCATACTCGATTACTACACGCGTTTGACACGTTCTTTACAGGAAGCATAAAAAACCTACTGCGCGTCCCACTATCGCCTCGGCGTTGCTCAGCGTACTTCTGTACGCTTGCGCTACTCAAGACGATATTGGGCCGCTCGCTACGGTTTTTTTAAAGCTTCCTTTCTTACACTACTTTATTCTGGCTTCAAGTCTTTCAGTGCCGCGAACGGCGACTTCTTTTCAGTCTTGAGAGCATCGAGCTGCGCCGTATCGGGGCAGACGTCGTGTTTGGGTACCTGCGGCAGGGCCAGCAAGGCTTCATCTTCGATCAGGGCCGCGGCATCCATGCTGCGGCTGCCGACGATCACGTCGATCGTTTCATCGTTGATGATTTCTTCGATCTCGTCCGCGTGCTCGTCATCCTTGCCCAGCATCAGAACAGTCGAAGAATCTATCACGTAAGCATACGGAGTCAGGCAGCGCTGGCAAACCAGCTGAACGGTGCCGTTGACCGACAAGGTCAGTTGCGGGTAGCCCAGCTTGCTGGTGCCGCCGACGATCTTCCAGGCGATCTCGCCGGAATTATCTGCACAATCCTTGGTCAACCGGGTCATTTCAGCGACAGGAGTTACACCCTCGCGGCTCCCGCTGATACGACAAAAATCAAAGGCGTCGATCACAAAAGCATTCATTGGTAGAAAATTTCCCCGGAAAACCTGCGATAATAACAGGGTTTTTAGCACGGAGTCAAAGGCTAAGCATCTTTTTTGACGCAATCATTGCCATAAACATGACAATTTCATTAACACCGTCATGCCGCATGGAGCCTCAGTCAGGGGCTCTGCGCCCTGGAATTTGCGTGAAATTCCACTGACATTGACCAGCGCGGCCATGCCGGCCGCCATCCACTACCGAATGATACCAACTTCCGCCCCATTGCGCTTGATTCTTGCATCGAGTTCGACCTACCGCAAGGAATTGCTGGAACGCCTGCGCCTGCCTTTCGAAGTCGCCGTGCCCGATCTCGACGAAAGCCCCCTGCCAGGCGAAAGCCCCAGCGCCACGGCCCTGCGCCTGGCCCAGGCCAAGGCGCAGGCCGTGCTCGACCGCCATCCTGGCAGCCTCGTCATCGGCTCCGACCAGGTCGCCACCCTGGATGGCGCGCAGATCGGCAAGCCCGGCAACCATGCGAATGCCCTGCTGCAACTGCAAACCATGCGCGGACGCCAGACCGTGTTCCACACGGCACTGTGCCTGCTCGACGGCCGCCAGAGTCCGCCTGTGGCGCAGGTGGAAGATATCCAGACCCTCGTCACCGTGCGCGACTTGCCCGACGCGGAACTGGACGCCTACCTGCGCATCGAGCAGCCGTACGATTGCGCCGGCAGCGCCAAGAACGAAGGCCTGGGCATCGCCCTGCTCGAACGCATCGCCACCACGGACCCGACCGCCCTCACCGGGTTGCCGCTGATCGCCCTCACCGGCATGCTGCGCAAGGCAGGCGTGGCGTTTTTCACCCTTTAATTTACCGACAATAAGAATATGACCGGCACCCTGTACCTGATCCCCAACCACCTCGGCCTGTCCGACAGCCCGGCCGACCCGCTGGCCCACATCATTCCGGAGCAAGTACGGCACATCACGTCCCAGCTCGATTATTTCGTTGCGGAAAACGCCAAGACGGCGCGCGCCTTCCTGAAATTGATCGGCAACCAGCATCCGCTGGCCAAGCCGCTGCAGGAAATCACGATTTCCGAACTCAACGTGAATACTCCGGCGCAAGCGCTGGCCGGCTTGCTGGCGCCCCTGCTGGCGGGGCGCGATGCGGGCCTCGTGTCGGAAGCGGGCGTGCCCGCCGTGGCCGATCCCGGCGCCGACCTGGTGCGCCTGGCGCATCAGCACGGCATTAAAGTGCGTCCGCTGGTGGGTCCGTCGTCGATCCTGCTGGCCGTGATGGCCAGCGGCTTGAACGGCCAGAGCTTCGCCTTCAACGGCTACCTGCCCACGGACGCGGCCCTGCGCGCCAAGCGCCTGAAAGAACTGGAAGGGCGTTCGCGCAATGAAAAGCAGACCCAGCTGTTCATCGAAACGCCGTACCGCAACGCCGCCATGCTCGACGCCCTCGTGGCGCAATGCGCGCCATCGACCCTGATCTGCGTCGCCACCGACCTGAGTCTGGACACGGAAAGCGTGCAAACGTGGAATGGCGGACAGTGGAAGAAACAATTGGCTGCCGGCAAGGCCCCGGACTTCCACAAGAAACCGACCGTGTTCTTGCTGCTGGGACAGTAAACTCCCGCCCATAAAAAACGCCACGGGTATATTGCCCGTGGCGTTTTTTATTACAGTACTACCAAGACAAGCAGGATTACACTCTTCTGGTGCCCGTATTCTTCTGTCCGCCCTTGCCCGTTTCCAATACGAACTTGGCACCGTCGTCGCGGCCCAGCACCTTCACCAGGTAAGGCATGACTTCGCGCAACATCGGCTCCAGGGTGTACGGCGGATTCAGGATGAACATGCCGCTGCTGTGCAAACCGAAGCCGTCCGGCGACGGGGTGTTCACCGTCAGGGTCACGTGCAGCCAGTCCGAGCTGGGCAGTTGCTTGAGCTTGTCGGCGAACTGGCGCGATTCCATGCGCTGCAGTACGGGGTACCAGACGGCATACATGCCCGAAGGGAAGCGCACGAGGGCGTCGGCCAGGGTGTCCTTGACCTTGCGGTAATCCATCTTGTCTTCATACGGCGGATCGATCAGCACCAGCGCGCGGCGCGATGGCGGCGGCAGCAGGGCTTTCAGGCTCTGGAAACCATCCGCCTTGGTGATGATGACGCGCTTGCCGCGCACGGTAGGACGCTCGCCCTGGGCCAGCGCATGCGCCTCGACCTTGCGGAAGTTGTCGGCCAGAATCTTGGCATCGGCGGGATGCAGCTCGAACAGGCGCAGACGGTCTTGCTCGCGGCTGACCTTGTCGGCGCAGTACGGCGAACCCGGGTAATAGCGCATCTTGCCGCTCGGATTCATTTCCTTGATCAACTTCATGTACTCGGCCAGCGAAGCTGGCAAGTCCGTGCGGTCCCACAGGGGCGCGATGCCCGTTTCGTACTCGGCATTTTTCGATGCATAGCCGCCGTCGAGCGCATACACGCCCGCGCCGGAATGGGTATCGATATAACTATAGGCGGTATCTTTTTGATTCAGATATTGCAACAACTGAATCTGCACATAATGTTTCAACACATCGGCGTGATTACCCGCGTGAAAGGCGTGGCGGTAACTCAACATAAGCTGGCTAATTCCATAATAAAAATAAATAAAGGCGGGAGCGCTGACACCGGGCAGGGCATGAAAACAGACTGGAGGGGTCAGGCTGCGGGGCCAGGAAACAACATGGACCAGCGTAATCAGCGCGCAATTACCAGCATTATCCACCAGAAAGGTGCGTTGCATCAAAAAACACGGATAAACAAGCTCATGCATTCCCGCGACTGGCGTCGCCGGGCGCGGTAGAATACGCGCATCGGGCGCCCGGCGCCCATCGCCCTACTGAATAGATACGACCATGCACAGCCTGACCCTCACGACCGATAACCGCGCCGACGTCGCGGCAGCCCTGGCCGGCCCGCGCTGGACGGTGGCCTGCCTGTGCGCGCTGTGGTGCGGCACCTGCGGCAGCTACCGCGCCACGTTCGAGGAACTGGCAGCGCGCCACCCGGACACCGTGTTCGTCTGGGTCGACATCGAAGACCAGGCCGACGTGGTGGGCGACCTCGACATCGACAACTTCCCCACCCTGCTGATCCAGCACGACGACAACGTGGCCTTCTTCGGCACCGTGCTGCCCGACGGCGGCCTGGCGCACCGCATGGTGCAGGCGCAGCAGGCGCTCGGCGTCGAGGAACTGGCGCGGCTGTCGACCAGCACGCAGGAACGCCGCGACTGGCAGCGCGACTGCAACTTGCGCCACATGCTGGCCGCGACACTCGATCAGTAAGATCAGCCCAGGCGCAGCGGCAGGCTGCGCAGCCGTTTTCCCGTCAAGCTGAACACGGCATTGGCCACGGCCGGCGCGATCGGCGGCGTGCCCGGCTCGCCCACGCCTTCGGGGTGTTCCGCGCTGGCGATGATCACGGTTTCCACCTCGGGCGTTTGCCCCATGCGCAGCACGGGATAATCGTGGAAGTTGCTTTGCTCCACTTTGCCTTCCTTGAACGTGATTTCGCCGCCCAGCGCCGCGGACAGGCCGAACAGCACGGCCGACTCCATCTGCTGGGCGATGATGTTCGGATTGACGGCGATGCCGCAATCGATGGCGCACACCACGCGCTGCACGCGAATTTCTCCATTTTCCACGGACACCTGCGCCACTTGCGCGACGATGCTGCCGAACGACTGGTGCAAGGCCACGCCATGCGCATGGCCGGGCGGAGGACTGCCCGCCCTGGCAACGGCCGCATCGAGCACGGCCAGGTGGCGCGGATGCTTCACCAGCATGGCGCGGCGGAAGGCGACGCCGTCCTGCCCCGCCGCGTGCGCCAGTTCGTCGATAAAGCTTTCCTTGAAGAATGCATTGTGCGAGTGCCCCACGGAGCGCCAATAGCCTACCGGCACGGCACTGTCGGCGATCACGTGGGCGATGCGCTGGTTGGCGATTTCATACGGCATGTCGAATTCGCCTTCGGCCGTCGTCTTGTCCGGCCCCGCGCCGGGCAAGCCGAAATTGCGCTGCAAGAACTGATGCGTGATGGAAGCGCTGACGGATTTGTTGTCCCAGGAAGCGATGCGGCCGTGTTCGTCGAGGCGGGCCGCGAAGCGGGCCAGCGCGGCGGGACGGTACATATCGTGCCTGGTGTCCTGCTCGCGCGTCCACACCAGCTGCACGGGCGCGCCGCCGCATTGCAGCGCGATGGCGACGGCTTGGGCCACCATATCCACTTCCAGGCGGCGGCCGAAACCGCCGCCGAGCAGCAGCACCTCGATCGTCACATCCTTCGCATCGACGCCGGCCACCTTCGCCGCCACATCGACGGCGATGCCGGGCGCCTGCGTCGACACCCACAGCATCACCTTGCCATCCTTGACTTGCGCGGTGCAATTGACGGGTTCCATGGCGGCGTGCGCGAGGAACGGCGCGCGGTACTCGGCCTTGACGCTGCGCAAACCCTGCACGGCCTTGCTTTCCACCTCGCCGCTGGCGTGGTACGCATGGCCCGCCTCGTTGTCGAGCAGGCGGGCAAACTCCGCATACACGCCGGCGCTGGACAGGTTCGCCTGCGGACCAGCCTTCCACTGCGTCGGCAAGGCGGCGGCCGCCTGTTTCGCGCGCCACCAGGTGTCGGCCACCACGGCGGCGCACGAGGTGACCGACGTGCCGCGCTGTGGCAGGTGCGGCGTCAAGTCCAGCACCTTTTTCACGCCCGGCATGGCGAGCACGGGCGCCGCGTCGAACGCGGCCAGGGTGTCGCCCAGGCGCGGCGGCAGATGCAGGGCCGCATACAGCATGCCGGGCGGACGCGCATCGATGCCGAAACGCGCGCTGCCATTGACTTTGGACGGCGTGTCGCGGCGCGGCGCCGGCTGGCCGATCAGCTTGAAATCCTTGGGAGATTTGAGCACGGGCGTGCCCGGGTCGACGCCGGCGGCGCGCTGCGCCAGGCTGGCGTAGCTGGCGCGCCGCCCGTCCGGGTGGAGCACTGCGCCATTTTCCGTGCGGCATTGCGCGGGCGGCACTTGCCACAGCGCGGCGGCGGCGCCCACCAGCATGGCGCGCGCCGACGCACCCGCTTCGCGCATGGGGCCCCAGCCATCCTTCACGCTCGACGAGCCGCCCGTGACGACCACGCCCAGTTCGCGCGCCGCCTTGGCCACCGTCCACTGCGCCAACGCCTTCAGGCGGCCCTGGTCGTCCGGGTGGAACGGCAGGCTATCCTTGAGCATGGCGACATTACCGAAGATTTTATCCATGGGCGCCTGGATCAGCTTGACGCTGCTCAAAGGCACGTCGAGTTCCTCGGCCACCAGCATCGGCAAGGCCGTGTGCACGCCCTGCCCCATCTCGCTGCGCGGCATGGCCAGGGTCACCGTGCCGTCGGTGCCGATGGCCAACCAGCCATTCAAGGCCACGGCGCCATCCTGCAGCGGCAGCGGCGCGCTGCCATGCAGGCGCTGGCGCGGCGGCAACACGCCCCAGCCCAGCACCAGGGCGCCCACGCCAGCCACGCCGAGACCCAGGCCGCCGAGCAGGAAACGGCGGCGCGACGTGTTTTTTTCTCCGGCCATGGGATACCCTTTAATTGATTAGTGGTTGATCCAGCGGATCGGTCCAGCGCTCCAGCATATCCTGTGCCAGCACCGGACGGCTATAAAAATAACCTTGCGCCAGCTTGCAGCCATGGCGCAGCAGGAAAGCCGCCTGCTCTTCCGTCTCCACGCCTTCGGCAATCACGGACAATTGCATGCTCTTGCCCAGCTGGATGATGGCGATCGCAATCGCCTCGTCGTTGACGTCCGTCGAGATATCCTTGATGAAGGAGCGGTCGATCTTCAGCGTCTGCACGGGCAGCTGCTTCAGATACGCGAGCGAGGAATAGCCGGTGCCGAAATCGTCGATGGCCAGGCCCACGCCGATGGCGTGCAAATCGTTGATGAAGCCCAGCGCGTCGCCCGTGTTCATGATCACCGATTCCGTCACTTCCAGCTGCAGGCGCTGCGGCTCCAGGCCCGTTTCCTTCAGGATGTCGGCCACCATGCCGGCGATGCTGCCCCGCTCGAACTGTTTTACCGACAGATTCACGGCCATCTTCGGCACGTGCAAGCCCTGCGCCTGCCAGCGCATCATCTGGCGGCACGCCTCGTCGAGCACCCATTTGCCCAGCTGGTTGATGAAACCGCTGTCCTCGGCCAGCGGAATGAAGCGGGCCGGCGGCACCAGGCCCAGTTCCGGATGGTTCCAGCGCACCAGCGCCTCGACGCCGACCAGGCGGCCCGTATCGATTTCCACCTGCGGCTGGTAATTCAGGAACATCTCGTTTTTCTCGATCGAGCGGCGCAAAAAGGTTTCCAGGCGCAGGCGCTCGACGCCTTCGCCCGTCATCGACGGCGCATAGAAGCGGTAGCCGTTGCGCCCGCGCGCCTTGGCCTGGTACATGGCCACGTCGGCATTGCGGATCAACATGTTCAAGTCCAGCGCATCGTCCGGATACAGGCTGATGCCCACGCTGCAGGTGACGAACAGTTCATGGTCGGCCACCGTGAAGGGCTGGTCGAACATGGTCATCAGCTTTTCCGCCACCTGCGTCGCACCGTACTCGCCGTCGACGCGTTCGAGCAGGACGATGAATTCATCGCCGCCTAGACGCGCCAGGGTGTCGCCTTCGCGCAGGCGGGCCGCCAGCTGGCCGGCCACCTTTTGCAGCAATTCGTCGCCCACATGGTGGCCCAGGGTGTCATTGACGTTCTTGAAGCGGTCCAGGTCGATGAACAGCACGGCCAGCTGCTCCTGGTCGCGCGCGGCGCGCAGCAAGGCGTGCTGCAGGCGGTCGTGGAACAGCAGGCGGTTCGGCAGCGCCGTCAGCGGGTCGTGGTGGGCCATGTGGTCGAGCTTTTCCTGCGACTCCTTGATCAGGGTGATGTCGCTGAACACGCCCACGTAATGCGTGGTGGTGGCGTGCGTGTCGCGCACGGCGCTGATGGTCAGCCACTCCAGGTACAGTTCGCCGTTCTTGCGCTGGTGCCAGATTTCGCCGCGCCAGAAACCGCTGGCCTTCAATTCATCCCACATGGCCTGGTAAAACGCCGCGTCGTGGCGCACCGAGCGTGTCAGCGACGAGTGCTGGCCCACCGCCTCGGCCTCGGCATAGCCGGTGATCTGCGTGAAGGCGGGATTGACGGTGACGATGATGCCGCTGGCATCGACCACCATCACGCCGTCGGCGATATGTTCGAGCACGGTGGCCGACAGGCGCAGCTTTTCCTCGGCTTCCTTGCGCGCCGTGATGTCGGCATACACCCAGATGCTACCTTCATTGGGGCGCAGCGGATCGAGCGCGCAGCCGCTGACCAGCGCCCAGAACAGGCTGCCGTCGCGCCGCTTGTACTGGCGCTCCTCGCTGAAATCGCCGCCCTGGGCCAGCGCCGGGTACTGGCGCTCGCCCGCATCCTCGAAGTCATACGCGCTCGCAAACACGATGGATGTCGAACGCCCCGTCATCTCGGCATGGTCGTAGCCGAACAGCTCCTCGCAGCGGCGATTGACGGAAATGATGCGGCGGTGGCGCACGAACATCACGCCGAACATCACATTGTCGAGAATCGCGCTCTGCTCCGTCAGCAGCGCTTCGATGCGCATCTCGTGGTGCTTGCGCTGGCTGATGTCGGCAATGATGCCGTCGACCCATATGACGCCCTGCTCGCCCGCCTGCGGCTGGCCATTCTCGGCCACCCAGCGTTCGATGCCGAAAGCGTCGATGATGCGGTATTCCAGCGCATACGGCCGCACCTCGGCCACCGCCTGGCGCACGGCGCGGCGGTGCTCGCGGCGGTCTTCCGGGCAGATCAGGTCGGCCCAGGCATGCGTGGTGCCGCGCATGAACTGGCGCGCCGAATAGCCGGAAATTTCCTCGATGGCGTCGCTGACGAAATCGATGGGGCCGTCGGGCCGGTAGCGGAAGACGGCGCCCGGCACCTGCGTGACGATGGTGCGGAAGCGCTCTTCGCGCTGGCCCACGTCCTCGAACAGCTGGCCGATGGCCGCGCGCATTTGCTCGAGCTGGGCCGTCAGGCGCCCCAGTTCGTCATTGCTGTGCGAAGCCAGGGGCGTGTCGAAATCGCCGTGCGACAGGCGGTCGGAAAAGCGCGTCAGGCGGCGCAGGGGTTTCAACAGGCGGCGGTTCAGGAACAGCACGATCAGCGCCATCGACACGGCCAGTTGCGCGCCCAGCACGAAAATATAGGAGATCTGCTTTTCGCGCAGCTCCTGCTGGCTGCGCGCATCGTCCATTTCGACGACGACGTGGCCGATGCGTTCGCCGCGCACGAGGATGTCGCGCTCGGCGCGGTACAGATTGCCCACGGGGCGCTGCGGCGCCCGCAGGCGGATGAATTCCGTGTCGCCCTGCCCCAGCACCTTCACCAGCAGCACGGAGCGGTCGCGCATCACCGACTCGACCAGCGAGTGGGCCGATTCCGCATTCATGTTCCACAGCGACTCCTGCATGCCCAGCGCCAGGATGTCGGCATTGCGCTGCAAGGCCTCGTTCAGGCTGGTGCGCGCCGACTGGCGCTCATGCACGCCGACCAGCACATAGCTGCCGAAAATGGCGGGCACGACCAGCCCGCCAAAGACCACCAGCAACAAGGCGCCATAGATCGACGAGCCATACAGCACGCGCAGGCTGGCGCGCAGGCGCTGAGAAGGTGAATTAAACATGCGGCGACAGGGCAACAGGGATCAGGCGGGCGATCATTGACTTTACAGGGGAATCGGGTGGCGAGGCGGGACGAATCTTTATCAGGAGCAATTATGCATGCAAAAAGCGGGAAAAGTCACCAACAAACACGCGCCGGCGGCTACCTGATGTCATATAAACAGGGTTGAAAAACCACACGCATGCCGGCGCGCCAGGCCGGCGCCAGCAGAAAAGCGCGCAGCTTGCTATCATCGCGCCACTTTACCTAGAGGAACCATCATGACCTTCTCCATCTACTCCGCTTCGATCCCCGTCTTCAAACAGATCCTGGGCAGCCTGGCCGCCATCCTGGACAAGGCGGAAACGCACGCGCAAGACAAGAAAATCGACCCGAACGCCCTGCTGCAATTCCGCTTGTTCCCGGACATGCTGCCGTTCGTGCGCCAGATCCAGATCGCCACCGACTTCGCCAAGGGCTGCGGCGCGCGCCTGGCCGGCGTGGCCGTGCCGCCGTATGAAGACAGCGAACAGAGCTTTGCAGAGCTGAAGGCGCGCATCGTGAAAACCATCGCCTTCCTGGAAAGCCTGCCGCAAGCGGACATCGACGGCAGCGAAACGCGCGCCATCACCACCGGCAGCGGCGAAAAGACCAAGCACTTCACGGGCCAGACCTATCTGTTCCACTACGCACTGCCGCACTTCTTCTTCCACGCGACGACGGCGTACGACATCCTGCGCCATAATGGTATCGAAGTGGGCAAGAAGGATTTTATTGGTAGTTATTAATCGTTAGCGCTGAAAATATGGGGTCAGACCCGTCGGGTCTGACCCCAGCATTTGCCGTTGGGTTCGGCAACACAAACACGTCAAGTATTCCGGCGCGGATACCCTTGCGCCAGGATGCGCACCCACACCACTTCCTTCTCTTCATCCGTCATCGACACCCAGTGGGCCACTTCCACCACGCTGCGGCCGCAGCCGCGGCAGATTTCATCGAAC
Source organism: Janthinobacterium sp. SUN176 (assembly GCF_030587335.1). Lineage (NCBI taxonomy): Bacteria > Pseudomonadati > Pseudomonadota > Betaproteobacteria > Burkholderiales > Oxalobacteraceae > Janthinobacterium > Janthinobacterium sp. SUN176. The sequence goes on from NZ_JAPWIA010000001.1 coordinate 2,559,864, forward strand.
GTCGTCGAGCACACGGCCACGCAGGGCGTATCGGGACGCGGCGGCAATTCCTTGTCCGCCATCAGGATACCTTCGGCAAGCCGAGCTTTTCCCAGCCTTCAATGCCCAGCGCTTCCAGTGTGGCAATATTCTTGTCGAAAATTTCCGATGCTTCCGGGAATGCCTCGACGGCGCGCTCGATGCTGTCTTCGCGCAGCAGGTGCAGGGTCGGGTAGGGCGAACGGTTGGTGTAGTTGCTGATGTCGTCCTCGAACGTCTCGGCAAACTGGTAGTCAGGGTGAAAACTGGCCACTTGCAGTTCGCCCGCCAGGTGCATGTCTTCCACGGCCGCGTCGGCCACATCGAGGAACTCGTTGTAGTCGAGGAAATCGTTCAGGGTATATGGATGGATCAGCAAGGTCGTGTCGATCTGCTCGGGATCCGTGTCGGCCAGGATTTGCAGCTCGTCCATCAGCAGCGCCAGCAAATCTTCCGGATTGCTCGATTCGCACACCACGTAGCGGATCTGCTTCTTGACGTGCACGGCCTTGGCGAACGGGCACAGGTTCAGGCCGATCACGGCCTTTTCCAGCCAGGCAACGGTATTGGCGATGATGACGGCGTTGTCGTCGTCGTGGCGCGTCGGGGTGTTCATATACTTAACTCTCTATCAATATGGCGGCCGGCAGCCGAATGGCCGGCCAAAGCCAAATTGTACGCACTTTTGCGCAGCCTCATGCCCGGCGCTGTCCAGGCTTGCGCCAGCCTCTTCGCCATGTATGCTATAACAGCGGCCGAATCACGCATTGGGCAAATTAAATTTGTAATAATGACAGCATTTGCGAATGGAAACTCAGCCGTATCCCACTTATTGCCGCTTATTTCCTGTCATCATGCTGACATAATTCTTGACTCCTGCATGTGGATATACGTACACTCGCTGCTTGATCATGGGTCTGTCCGATGTTTCTCCGACGACAACAATGGAACACTATGCACGAAAACTCCTTTAAATCTACCGTCCTGGCGGCGTTGGCACTGGCGCTTGCGCCCGCCCTCAGCCAGGCGTACGAAGCCGGTGTTGAGAGCGATAACGCGCCAGTCGCCGCCGCCGCACCTGCCCTGATCCCGATGACCGCCCAGGTCACGGCGAAACTCCCCACCCTCGACAACCGCCTGCAAAAGACCGACCGCCTGCTGAAAAACCTCAGCGACAATTCCGATCCGCTGCGCGAAGCCGACGTCTGGGGCCGCATCCGCAGCGGCTATGCGATTCCCGACATCAATAACCAGCTGGTGGCCAATCACGTCAACTGGTACGCCACCCGCCCCGACTACATCGCCCGCACGACGGCGCGCGCCTCGCGCTACATCTTCCACGTGGTGCAGGAACTGGAAAAGCGCGGCATGCCGACGGAACTGGCCTTGCTGCCGTTCATCGAGTCCGCCTTCAACCCGCAAGCGTTCTCCAGCGCCAATGCGGCCGGCATGTGGCAATTCGTGCCCGCCACGGGGCGCGATTTCAACCTCAAGCAAAACATGTTCAAGGACGAGCGCCGCGGCGTGCTGGCCTCGACCGATGCGGCCCTGACGTACCTGCAGCGCCTGTATGACATGTTTGGCGACTGGCAACTGGCGCTGGCCGCCTACAACTGGGGCGAAGGCTCGGTGCAGCGCGCCATCAAGAAAAACCAGGCGCTGGGCAAGCCGACCGACTTCGAAAGCCTGGCCGACCTGATGCCGGCCGAAACGCGCAACTACGTGCCCAAGCTGCAAGCGGTGAAAAACATCATCGCCAATCCGGCCCAGTTCGGCCTGACCCTGCCCGTGGTCGACAACCAGCCCTACTTCACGGCCATCGACAAGACCAGCGACATCGACATCACCGTCGCCGCCCAGCTGGCCGAACTGTCGATGGATGAATTCAAGGCCTTGAATCCGCAATTTAACCGCCCCGTCATCATCGGCGGCGAAAAGACCAAGATTCTGTTGCCACAAGAAAACGCCGCCAAGTTCACCACCAACCTGGCGCAATGGGGCCATGCCTTGTCGAGCTGGACGACGCACAAGATCACCAATGCGCGCGAACGCATCGAAACCCTGGCGTCGAAATTCGGCACCACGGCCGACGTGCTGCGCCAGGCCAACAATATCCCACAGCGCACCAGCCTGCGCGCCGGCTCCACCATCCTCGTGCCGAAAACCTCGGCCACGATGAACAAGGACATCACCCAGGAAATCGCCGACAGCGCCACCATGCTGCTGGAAGCGGACCGTCCGGAACGGGCCGCCAAGGCACTGCGCCGCGCCGCCAAGGGAGGCAAGGTGCAAGCCGCGCCAATTTCCCTGGTGAAACCACGCATCCAGCGCGGCGGCGGCAACAGTCGCGCCAAGGCCCGTCACTGATTGCCTGAGCTGTATTGACCTACCTCACCGGCCGCCACAGCTTTGCTGTCGCGGCCGGTTGCACATCCGCCTTACCCGCCCACCTACCCAGACAGGAGTCGTCATGGCTTTCTTGCAAGGCAAAAAAATCCTCATCACGGGCTTGCTGTCGAACCGCTCCATCGCCTATGGCATCGCCAAGGCTTGCCACCGCGAAGGCGCCACCCTCGCCTTCACCTATGTGGGCGAACGCTTCAAGGAGCGCATCACGGAATTTGCGGCGGAATTCGGCAGCGAACTGGTCTTCGACTGCGACGTGTCCAGCGATGAACAGATCAGCGCCGTCTTCAGCGACCTGGCGCAGCACTGGGAACACCTCGATGGCCTCGTGCACGCCATCGGTTTCGCGCCGCGCGAAGCGATCGCCGGCGACTTCCTCGACGGCCTGTCGCGCGACAGTTTCCGCATCGCGCACGATATTTCCGCCTACAGCTTTCCCGCCATGGCCAAGGCCGCCCTGCCCCTGCTGCATCCGGGCGCCTGCGTATTGACCCTGACCTACCTGGGCGCCGTGCGCGCCGTGCCCTACTACAACACCATGGGCCTGGCCAAGGCATCGCTGGAAGCGTCCGTGCGCTACCTGGCCGAATCGCTGGGCCCGCGCGGCATCCGCGCCAACGGCATCTCGGCCGGTCCCATCAAGACCCTGGCCGCTTCCGGCATCAAGGATTTCAGCAAGCTGCTGGGCTTTGTGGCCGAACACGCCCCGCTGCGACGCAACGTCACCATCGAGGAAGTCGGCAACACGGCCGCCTTCCTGCTGTCCGACTTGGCGTCGGGCATCACGGGTGAAATTACCTACGTCGATGGCGGCTTTTCGCAAGTGATGGCAGTCAATCCCGAAGTAGAGTAATGCGGTGGCAGCCGATACTCTGCGGTTGTCACTTGACAACCATAGAATATCGACCTACATTGGAGGCATCGCATGGCGCGCTCCCCGCACCCGAAGAAGGACATCGAAGCGGCGCTGCGCCACGCGGAAAACCAGGGCTGGCGCGTGGAGGTGGGTGGCAGCCATGCCTGGGGCAAGATCTACTGCCCCTACAACGATGCCAGCTGCCGCTGCGGCGAATTCTGCATCGCCTGCATCTGGAGCACGCCGAAAAATCCCGGCAACCATGCGCAGGCGATACGGCGGGTGGTCGACAATTGCACTTTCAATAAGCTGATACACGACTGCATGCAACGCAAATCCAGGGGGTAGCCATCATGGATTACATCTTTACTCTCAAATACCGCCTGCCCGACAACGAAACCGACCTCGATGCGCTGGCCGAGCGCCTGGGCGGCGGCGGTTGCGACGATGCCCTGGCCGGCATCGGGCAAGCGGGCCGCCTGGCGCTGGAATTCACGCGCGAGGCCAGCAATGCCAGCGAAGCACTGCTGAGCGCCATGGCCGATGTGAAAGCCATCGTGCCCGGGGCCGTGCTGGCCGAGGCCGCCCCCGACTTCGTGGGACTGACGGACGTGGCGCAAGTGCTGGGCTTGTCTCGCCAAAACCTGCACAAGCTGATGAACAAACACCGCCACAGCTTCCCCGCGCCCGTGCATGAGGGCAGCGCCACCATCTGGCACCTGGCCGACGTGCTGGCTTGGCTGCAGGCCAAGGGGACTTACCAGCTGGAACGCAGCCTGGTCGACGTGGCGCAAGCGGCCCGGCAAATCAACCTGGCCAGGGAAACGCGACAGGCGCCGCCGCTGCCCGCCGACATCGTGGCCATGCTCCATTAAACGGAAGAAAACTACGTATTCCTACTGATTTCACATAGGAAACATGATCAAAACGTGGTAGGACTGTCGTTTCTTCCCATTTAAGCCGTGCAAAACGGCAGCAAATACGGTATAGTGTCGTTGTGCGCTGCAATATGTTTCCTTGAAGCGATGGCAACACCGCAGTTATATGCACTACAAACTTAGCAGCTTCGCAAGCCTTAGCGCATCCACAGGATGCCGCTTAATAAAGCCCTCCCGCCTTGTGTGTCGCACCTGACACCGTCCCGGCGCAAAGCTTTTGTGCCGAAATTTCTTTCTAGTTGAGTCATTTCGTTTTGGTTGGCGTTGCTATTTTGCGTTCTGCTTTTTGCAAGAACGCTGATTTTCACGAAAGAAAAAGAATGACATTTGAATCCTTAGGCCTGCATCCGTCCATCCTCGCCGCTCTGACCGAATCGGGCTACACCGCGCCAACCGCGGTACAGTCGCAAGCGATTCCAGCCGCGATCGAAGGCCGTGACCTGCTGGTCTCGTCGCAGACCGGTTCGGGCAAGACCGCAGCATTCATGCTGCCGTCGCTGCACAAACTGGCCAGCGCCGAACAAAGCGCCGCCGGCAAGACGCCAAACCAGGAAATGCAAGCATCGCGCGCCCGCGGCGAGCGTCCACGCTTCAAGGCTGCCCAGCCAAAAATGCTGGTGCTGACGCCGACGCGCGAACTGGCCCTGCAAGTAACGACCAACACCGACAAGTACAGCACCGGCATCCGCCGCATCAAGGCTGTGTCGATCCTGGGCGGTATGCCTTACCCTAAACAGATGCAATTGCTGGCCAAGAATCCTGAGATTCTGGTCGCGACCCCTGGCCGTTTGATCGACCACATGGACTCGGGCAAGATCGACTTCTCGCAACTGGAAATCCTGGTGCTGGACGAAGCCGACCGCATGCTGGACATGGGTTTCATCGACGACATCGAAAAGATCGTCGAAGCGACGCCGGAAGGCCGTCAAACCATGCTGTTCTCGGCAACGCTGGATGGCGTGGTCGGCAACATGGCCCGCCGCATCACGAAAAACCCGCTGGTCATCCAGGTGGCAAGCTCGAGCAACAAGCATGAAAACATCACGCAGCGCGTCCACTTCGTCGACGACCTGTCGCACAAGAATCGCCTGCTGGACCACCTGCTGCGCGACGAAACCTTGGACCAGGCTGTTGTGTTCACCGCCACCAAGCGTGACGCCGACACCATCGCCGACCGTCTGAACATCGCCGGTTTCTCGGCTGCCGCCTTGCACGGCGACATGCATCAGGGCGCGCGTAACCGCACCCTGGACGGCATGCGCCGCGGCCAGGTCAAAGTGCTGGTTGCCACCGACGTTGCCGCCCGCGGTATCGACGTGCCAACGATCACCCACGTGTTCAACTACGATCTGCCGAAGTTCCCGGAAGACTACGTCCACCGCATCGGCCGTACCGGCCGCGCTGGCCGCAATGGCCTGGCCATCTCGCTGGTGAACCACGCTGAAGGCATGAACGTCAAGCGCATCGAACGCTTCACCAAGCAATTGATCCCGGTCAATGTCATCGAAGGTTTCGAGCCAAAGAAAACGGCATCGGCACCACGTTCGAGCGCCCGTCCAGGCGGCTGGAAACCAGGCGACAACCGTGGCGGCGCGAAGCCAGGCCAACGCACGTTCAGCAAGCCGGGCGCACCGCGTAAAGACGGCGCACCTAGCACCGGCGGCGGCTACAAGGGTTCGAACCCGCGCAGCACCGACGGCGCACGCCGCAGCTATGGCGACCGTTAATCACGGTTTGCCATTGCCTCTAGGCATGCAATGAAAAACGGCCACCAGATCGCTCTGGCGGCCGTTTTTTTATGCCCGCAACGCTTTATTTCTTCGACACTTTCTGGCGCGACAGCTTGCGCAGCTTGGCCTGCTCGAAGCGCACCTGCTGTTCCGGCGTCTCCAGCGCCAGCGGCGGCACGGCCACGGGCTTGCGGTTCGCATCCACGGCCACCATCGTGAAATAACAGCTGTTGGCGTGGCGCACCAGGCGCTGCTGGATGTTTTCCGTCACCACGCGGATACCCACTTCCATCGACGTCGTGCCCGTGTAATTGATCGAGGCCAGGAACGTCACCAGCTCGCCCACGTGGATAGGCTGCAGGAACATCACCTGGTCCACCGACAGGGTGACCACGTAGCTGCCCGAATAGCGGCTGGCGCAGGCATAGGCAACGCTGTCGAGGTATTTCAGGATGGTGCCGCCGTGCACGTTACCGGAAAAATTGGCCATATCGGGCGTCATCAAGACCGTCATCGTCAGTTCGTGGGCCGACCAGTTCATCGCGCTGTCCAAAGTGTTCTCCAAAGGGGAAATAAGAAAAAGGGGAAGGATGTGAAAACCGGCCCCAGGGGCCGGTTGCGGGACTTACAGGCCCAGGGTATCGATGTCGGCCAGCGAGTCGCGGCCCTTGTCGGAAATGTCGTGGCCCTCGCCTTCGGCGCGCGCCACGATGTGGGCTTTCTTGCCCAGGAAATAAGCCACGTCCGAGTCCAGCTTGGTCAGCGGATCGGTGGCGACGGCGCGCAGCCCCATGATGCAGCGGCGCAGGAACAGCAGTTGTTGTGCTTTCTCGGTGATGGACAAACGGCCATCGCGTGCATAGCTGAGCAGCTTCAGGCCGGACAGGCGCTTGGCATTGCGGGCAACGCAAGCGCTGGGGCGCTCGGTCTTGATGCCGCGTGCAACTTGCTCCAGCGCGTCATATTCATCGGTCGTTAATTTCTCGTTCTTCATTACTTTTCCATAAAAGGCCAGGTGTTCGGCCCCCATGGTACGCGCCCCGCTGCGCATCGGCAACAGGCAACGTGAATCTACCGCCGCCCGCCAGGCGGCCAGGCGGCGGAAACACGGGCGCGACGACCGTTATTTGTAGCTGCGCAGCAGCAGCCATGCCAGGCCGCAACCCGCCACGGCGCCCGCCAGGGCCAGCGCCACGAGGTTTTTGCTGGTGATCACAGGGCGCCGGCCCAGGTAAATTTTGTTATGCAAGGAATTGCCCACGATGGTCTCCTGTACAAGAATTTTTATGATGTCTCATTATAAGAACAGAATCGTGACGGCCGCATGACACTCGACAGTTAGAGCTTGATTTGTATCCACTCGGCAACATTTATTGGCGTTTTTGTTGTTTAAATGGCGTGGCGCTGGCGGCCACCGCGCAGTCCATTTCCGATCGGAAATAAACGCGGCGCGCATCTCCCCGTCACCGCCATGCCGGCGGTGCACCGCGCCCCGTCACTGCATTTTCACGGGCGGCGGCGGCGGCGTCGGCTCCTCGACGGGCACGGGCTCGATGTGGGGCGGCGTTTCCGGCGGCGGCGTGACGGGATCGCCTTCCGGCGGTGGCGGCATATCGGGTTCGGGCGTGCTGTGCGCACGCAACAGGGCAGGACGGAATTGGGTTTGCATGTGACCTCCTTTGCCCCACTCTAGCCGATGCGGCCAAATCCTGGCGCCCGCCAGTGGCAAGCCGCTGCGGGAACTAAACGGCGCGGCGCCACTCCAACCTAACAGGTCTCTCACCTGCGAATGCAAGCAATCCCCATGGCGCGCAAGAAAATCCTCTTTATGGCCGAGGCAGTGACCCTGGCCCACGTCGGCCGCCCCCTGAGCCTGGCCCAGGGACTCGACGAGGACAAATATGAGGTGCATTTTGCCTGCGCCGATGGCTATGACTTTTGCTTCAAGCAGGCGCCCTTTCGCCGCTGGCGCATCGACAGTATTTCATCGCTGCAATTCCTGCAGGCCTTGGCGCACGGCAAGCCCGTCTACACGGAAAGCACCCTGCACGCATATGTGGAAGACGACTTGCGCCTGCTCAATACCGTCCAGCCCGATCTCGTGATCGGCGACTTCCGCCTGTCGCTGTCCGTCAGCGCGCGCCTGCAGCGCATTCCCTACCTCACCGTCAGCAATGCCTACTGGAGTCCGTACGTGCGCCAGCACTACACGGTGCCCAGCCTGCCCCTGACCCGCCTGCTGCCCATCTGGCTGGCAGCCCCCCTGTTCCGCCTGATCCGCCCGCTGGCCTTCGCCTCGCATGCCGTGCCGCTGAACCGCGTGCGCCGCCGCCATGGCCTGCCCTCGCTGGGCAGCGACCTGCGGCGCATCTATACGGATGCGGACCGCACCCTGTACGCGGATATTCCGCAACTGTTCCCGCCGCACGCCATGCCGTCCACGCACGACTACCTGGGCCCCATCATCTGGGCGCCGCCGCTCGACTTGCCGGACTGGTGGCAGCGCCCGGAACTGAGCAGTGGACGGCCCATCATCTACGTCACCCTGGGCAGTTCCGGCCAGGGGCAATTGCTGCCGCGCGTGCTGCACGCGCTGGCGCCCCTGCCCGTCACCGTATTGGCGGCCACGGCCGGCACCGGCCGCGTCGATGCCGTGCCGCCGAATGCCCACGTCGCGCCCTTCTTGCCGGGCGACGCGGCGGCCCGGCGCGCCAGCCTGGTGATCTGCAACGGCGGCAGCCCCACCAGCCAGCAGGCGCTGACGGCCGGCGTGCCCGTCATCGGCATCGCCGGCAACCTCGACCAATTCCTCAACATGCACGGCATCGCGGGGACCGGCGCCGGCCTGCTGCTGCGCGCCGACCGCTTCCAGGAAACCGCCCTGCGCCATGCCGCCACGCGCATGCTCGACGATGGCCGGGCCAGGCTGGCGGCGCGTCAGCTGGCCACGGCCATGCGCGACTATGTGCCAGGGCAACGCTTGCTGCCCCATCTGCACGCCCTGCTGGGGCTTTCGCCGCAAGGCGGCCAGCCTTGACGGGCTGGCGTCGGCTTTTCTTACAGAGAGTCCGGCAACACCTGCAGCACGTCAACAAAAGCACGCCAAGTCCTTGATTTCAAAAGAACCTCATGCGTTGGCATGGAAGTCGCTTAAGTCTGGCCATGAGCACCTGCAGACAGGACTCAGGCAACACTTCCAGACTCACTCAACCACGAGGTGAATACAATGAAACTCTCAAAACTGAAACTGCTTCCGGCCGCGGCCGCACTGGCCATGTTGTGCGCCGCCGGTAGCGCACAGGCGGGCGCCTATGGCTACGCCTACAACAACATCTTCGGCTTGCAGATCGTCGCCGCCACGGGCTCGATCACCGCCCTGAACAGCACCACGATCTCGCGCGCCACGGCCACCTTGAATGGCGTCAGCGTCATCAATGGCGGTCCCGGCCTGCTCGACTCGCCCCGCGCCGCCATCGGCGCCGTGACCAAAGGGGAAAACAATTTCACGCAACAGGGCGCCTCGGGCAACTACTCGCGCGGCGATGCGCAGATCGTCAGCACGCAGTTTCCCTCGTTCCCGCCCGGCTCCACCTCCACGCAGGCGGTGAACGTGGCCGAGGCCCACCTGGCCGGCCCTGCCGGCACGGCCGACGCGTCCGGCCGCAACGGCTCGACCACGGGCTTTTCCGTCAACTTCGTCGTCGGTTCGCCCACGGCAACGCTGAGCTTTGACTTCTTCTCCTCGCCATTCATGCAAGTCTTCCTGCAAAGCACAGTGGGACAACTGTCCACCGCGACGGCCAACCTGGTGATGACCATTACCATCACCAACTCGACCGGTGCGACCGTCTTCAACTGGACACCCGATGGCGTCGTCGGCTCCGGCATCTTCGGTGGCACGGAAAACGCCGATGCGGCCAACCTGAACACCGGCCTGGCGACCAACTTCCTGACGCGCGGCAACCTGTTTACGTATAACCCCACCGGTTGCGGCACGCCTGGCGGCACCGGCGTGGGCACGACTTGCGGCGGCAACTTCAACGCCGTCAGCAATGCCCTCGCGGCCGGCAACTACACCTTGACCTTGAATGCGGTGGAGAGCGTGGACCTGGTCAAGCAGGCGCCGGAACCGGGCACCCTGGCGCTGCTGGGCCTGGGTCTGGCCGGCCTGGGCTATGCCAGCCGCCGCAAAGTCAGCGCCTGAACCAGGCAACAGGGGGATGCACAGGCGAGGGAGTTTCCTCGCCTTTTTCATGTGGCAAGCCTGTCGGTTTTCCTTACAACGCGGCCGACCAGGAGATGAGGATTTTCATGACTACATTTTCTTGTACCCGATTGCCCATGCTCCTGCTGAGCTTGCTATTGCTGGCCAGCAGCGGCCCTGCCGGCGCCGCCGCCTACGGCTATTCGTACACCAGCGTCTTTGGCCTGGTCATCAGCAATCCCTCCGGCTCCGTCACCCTGCTCAGCAACATCGACCTGTCGCGCACGACCGCCACGCTCAATGGCAGCAGCGTCATCAATGGCGGCAGCAACGAAATCGACGCGCCGCAGGCGAAACGCGGCGCCGTCACCAAGGGGGAAAACGACTTTACCCCGCAAGGCATGGGCAACGCCTCGTATGCGCGCGGCGAGGCGCAAATCGTCACCTCGCAAATCCCCCCCTTCCCACCGGGCTCGACCAGCACGCATACCGTGAACGCGGCAGAAACCTTCCTGACGGGCGGCGGCAGCGCGGACGCCTCGGGGCGCAACGGTTCCAGCACCGCGATGACCGTCAATTTCGTCGTCGGCCAACCGGGCGCGACCCTGGCCTTCGACTTCCAGGCCCTGCCCTTCATGCAGCTGTACCTGGACGCGCTGGCCGGCACGGGCTCGGCGGCCACGACGAATATGGCGATGACGTTCAGCATCATCGATGAACATGGCCAGATCGTCTTCAGCTGGGCGCCCGACGGCAAGCTCGGCTCCGGCATCCTGGGCGGCACCGAACTGGCCGATGCGGCCAGCCTCAACACGGGCTACGCGCAAACGCCGCTCACCAGCGGCAGCGTGTTCACCTACGATCCCAGCGGCTGCGGCGCGCCCACGGGCACGGGCGTCGGCACGACGTGCGGCGGGCAGTACGGCGCCGTCACGGACAGACTGGCGGCCGGCAGCTACACGCTGGTGTTGAATATGCTGAACAGTTCCGAACTGGCCTACGTGCCAGGCGTCACGCCAATGGCGCTGCCGGGCACCTTGCCGTTGCTGGCGGCTGGCCTGCTGGCGCTGGCCGGCCTGACGCCCCGGCGGCGGCGCTGACGAGACCGCCAGGCGCGCGCACGGCGTCACGCGCGCCTCACTGGCCCGCCGTTGGCGCCACCAGCAAGTCTTGCAGCGGACGGCGCAGCGAGCGCGCACTGGCCGCAGGGCCGGCGCCTATGCGCCCGAGAAACACGGCCCGATCCAACGCGGCCGCCCCCAGCACGGCCTGGCAGCGCACGGCCAGTGCCTGCGCCAGCTCCTGCAGGCCATCGGTGCGCGAAAAGGCGCGCCGTTCGCGCACATAGCGGGCGAAGATCAGCGGCGTCAGTTCCGGCTGCAATTGCAGGCCCAGTTGCGTGGCCGTCAGCCAGAAGCGTTGCATGGCGCGCCCGGCCGCCACGTAATCGTCGATGTGGCGCGGCGACGCGTCAGCCAGCAGCACGAAATGGGCGGCGCAATACAGGCCCGGCAGCAAGTCCATCTGCAGGCGCGGCGCGACGGTGCCCGCCAGCCAGGTATTGAAGAACTCCACGCGGCGCCAGCTGTGCATGACCCAGCGCATCAGGCGCGCCGTCATCGCGTCGACGCCCAGCGCCTGCTCCGGGATGCGGTCGGTGCTGTAGCGCGCACCCCACTCGATCACGTCGCGGTGCACCTTGTGCGCTTCCGGCATGGTCAGGCGCAGCTTCGCATTGTCGAACATCAGCCGCGCGCAGGCGAGGCGCGCGCGCCTGCCTTCGAACCACTGCACGCCGTAGCCGGACGGTAAGCTGGCCGCCAGCGCCGCCTTTTCGCTGGCGCGCAAGCTGCGCGTGCTGAGCCGGCGCCGCTGCACGCTGCGCTGCGGCAAGAAGGCCGCCAGCGGATCGGGCGGCATGCCGGGGCTGTCAACCAGGCGCACATCGAAGGTAGGCAGGGTGTCGGGCATGGACAGGCGCCGGCGCGCTTCCATGCGCAAGCCGTGGCTGCTGGCCGCCAGAGCCATGCTTTCGAGCAAGGCGCCCAGCGACAGCTGACTGGGATGGCCGTCGAGGTCGTACACGCAATGGCTGCGCGTATCGAAACCGTGCACGACGACATGGCGCGGCGCCACGACTTCAAAGCGCCACGGCTGCGTGTTGTCGCCGCTGGGCGCCCAGCGCGCCTGCTCGAGAATGTTTTCCAGCACGGGATCGATCTGCGGTGCTTGCGCCATTTATGCCCCCTGTGCAGCGCGGCGCCGCTGGATGATGGCCATCGTCAGGCGCTGCAACGGATGACGGTGGCCGCCAGGACGCCAGGTATGCACGAGCTTGTTGCGGTAGGCGTCGAAATGCATGCCGTGCGGCGCCGCCATCACCTTGCCCCGCTTCAACAGGATCTTCAAGGCTTCCGTGGCGGCCGCGCCCGCGCACAGCTGGCAGCCCATGATGGTCGACGGCCCGCGCCGCTCCTTCAGGTTGATGGCCGACGGGTCGACCAGGTAGCGAGCATGCAAGCCGGCCGGCGCCAGCCCGACGAGAAAACGCAGGGCTTTTTCTTCCTCGGGCAAGTCGCCCCAGCCAAAATATTCTTCGAACGTCATGCCGCCCGGCAGGAAGCTGAGCACGGCCGTGCCCATGCCCAGCGGCGCGGCCGTGATGGCGGGAATGCCCAGGCGGGCGCAAGTGGCGAAGGTGGCCTGGCGCGCGGGAAAGGCGAAGAAATCCAGGCCGTCCACATACAGGTCGACACCGGCGAAGAACTCGGCCAGGTTGCTGTCGTGTATGCCGTCTGGAAATTGTTTAATATCAAGTTCGGGATTGATATCACGCGCCATCTGCGCCAAGACCGCCACCTTGGGCTGGCCCAGGGTGGACACCATGGCGCCGGCCTGGCGGTTGAAATTGGCGATATCGAAGGTGTCGAAATCGGCGATGTGAAAGGCGCCGATGCCCAGCCGGGCCAGGGTCAGCAAGTGCACGCCGCCCACGCCGCCCATGCCGGCGATGGCCACGCGCTTGCCGCGCAAGCTGTCCTGCTCCGCTTGCGTGACCCAGCCCAGGTTGCGGGCGAACGCCGCGTGATACGAAAAACCGTCTGTCATGCTCACCTCTTCTGTGCATCCCTTGCGGACGAAGAAAGTTGGACAGGTGAGCCGGGGTTAAGTTCCCCAATGACAGAAAAAAGCGCTTAGCGCGTCAGGCGCCGCGCCGCAGGCACGCTGCGCTGTAGTGCTGCCGCCGCCGGCGCCGCTGCGCCCACCTTGAACACGCTGACGATCTGCGCCAACCCCGCCGCCTGCTCGTTCATCGCTTGCGCCGCCGCCGACGCCTGCTCGACGAGGGCCGAGTTTTGCTGCGTCATGTTGTCCATCTCGACGATGGCCTGGTTGATCTGTTCGATGCCGGCGCTTTGCTCGGCGCTGGCCGAGGAAATCTCGGCCACGATATCGGTCACATGCTGCACGCTGGAAACAACTTTTTCCATCGTCTCGCCCGCCAGCGCCACCAGTTTTTCACCGGCGCCCACTTGCTCGGCGGAACTGTCGATCAGCTGCTTGATTTCCTTGGCGGCCGCGGCCGAGCGCTGCGCCAGGTTGCGCACCTCGCTGGCGACGACGGCGAAACCACGGCCCTGCTCGCCCGCGCGCGCCGCTTCCACGGCCGCATTCAGGGCCAGGATATTCGTCTGGAAGGCGATGCCGTCGATGACGGCGATGATGTCGCCGATCTTCTTCGACGAGGCATTGATGGCGCCCATGGTGTCGACCACCTGGCTCACCACGCCGCCCGCCTGGCTCGCCACTTGCGAGGCAGAAATGGCCAGCTGGTTGGCCTGGCGCGCATTGTCCGCATTCTGGCGCACGGTCGAGGTCATTTCTTCCATGGTCGACGCCGTTTCTTCCAGCGAACCCGCCTGCTGCTCCGTGCGCGCCGACAGGTCGTGGTTGCCGGAAGCGATCTCGCCCGATGCCGTGGAAATGGATTCCGCATCGTTGCGCACCTGGCTCACCAGGTGCGCCAGGTTATCGCGCATGGCCTTGATCGCCATCAACAGACTGGATGTATCGCCGGGACGCGTATCGATCTGCGTCGTCAGGTCGCCCTGGGCGATTTGCGCCACGATGGCCGCTGCATAGTCGGGTTCGCCACCGAGCTGGCCCAGGATGCGGCGCAGCATCAGGGCCGCCAGGGCGCCCACCACCAGCATCAGCGCGCCGCCGATGGCCAGTAGCACGCCCGCCTGGGCCCAGAACTTGTGGTTGATGTCATCGATATACGTGCCCGTGCCGATCAGCCAATCCCACGGCGCAAATTTCACCACGGCATACATTTTTGCCACCGGGTCCTTCACGCCGGGACGCGTGCCATCCGCCTGCACCAGGCCGATGCGGCTGGTAGCGAGGGCCACGCGGTAGCGGTCGCCCGACTGCTTCATGTTCTTTTGCGGCGTGCCGATGCGCGCAGGATTGGGGTGGACGTACAGCAAGTCCGTGCTGAAATCGCGCACGAAATAATACATCTCGTCCTTGACGAAGCTGCCGATGGCCAGCTTGGCCTGCTGCTGGGCCTGCTCACGCGTGAGCTTGCCCGACTGTTCCAGCGCATACGCCTTTTCCACCGAGGCATTGGCCAATTCCACCAGCACCGTCAATTGCTCGACCCTTTCCGCCATCATGGTCTGGCGCAGCGAATACAGGGAGAAGGAAGCGATGAGGACGATGCCCAGCAAGGTACTGAAACACAGGAGGAGAATGCGCGAACGGAGAGTCATGGGAGCCTGGGTAAAGAATAAAATGTGGAATTATAAATAATTTCCATGTGGAAATCTTTTCAGAAAAGCAAAGCGGGCGGCGCTACCAGGCTGATGCCCGGCAGGCACCGCCCGCATATGTCTTGCTGAAGTCTGACTGACAGGTCAGGCCAAGGCTTCCTTGGCCGCCTCTTCCGGCGTCAAGCCGTCGTAGAACTGGTCGGTGAACCACTCGACCTGCTCTTCGATATGGTCCTGCGCCTGCGCCACGGTGGCGCCGCCGGCCACGAGGAAGCCTTCGACCTCGATACACCAGTTGATCAATTCCAGGGTTTCCGGATCGAGTTCTTCTTTCTTAGCCATCGTACAGTCCTTGCTTGTTAAATTGCGATCACATCCATCAGCGGCAGTTTAACAGCTTCGCCACCTTGCCGCTCCCGCAGTTCAACAATGAAGCTTACTTGGCTGCAACGTTCTTGCGTTCCGGATACAGGACTACCTGTACATAATTGTGCATGTCCAGGTAGCGCTGCGCCGCCAGTTTGACGGCTTGCGGCGTGAGGGCCCGCACGCGCTGCTCGTAGCGCAGCAGGTACGCGGGATCGCGGCCCTGCGTTACCGAACCCATCAGTTGGTTCATCCAGTAATTATTTTCCCGCAAGGATTTCTGCTGGCGCGTGATCCAGTTCAGCTTGACCTTTTCCAGGTCCGCCGCGGATGGCCCGTCCGTCTTCATCTTGTTGATTTCGGCAAACGCGGCGGCGATCACCTTGTCCACGTTTTCCGGTCCCGTCGGCAAGTTCAGGGCCACGGAATAATGGCCATACGGATGCTGGCCCATGGACGTCTCGAAGCCGCCGCCATAGATCATGCTCATCTTTTCGCGCAGCACTTCGATGACTTTCAGGTTCAGCACCTCGCCCAGCGCCTGCAAGGTCAGCTTTTGCTCGTCCGAATACGCCACGTCGCCATTGAAGGTGATGGAAATCGTGCTCTTCGGCTCGCTGCCCATGTAGATATCCTTCTTGACCACGCCCGTCACCGGGCGCATGCCCACGTCGCGGTAGGCGTGCGGCACCTCGGCCACGGGCAAGGTGCCCAGGTAGCTGGCGATCAGCGGCTTGATCTTGTCGAGCTCGAAGCTGCCCGCGAAGATGAAGGTCATGTCGCGCGCGCTGGAAAAGCGCTGGCGGAAGATGTCCAGCGAGCGGTCCAGGCCCACCTTGTCGAAATCGGCCACGCGCGGCACGCCATCGACGCGCGGGTTGTCGCCATACATGGCGTGCTGGATGGCATCGTAAAACGCGGCTTCCGGCTGCGCCATGCTGTTTTTCGCCAGGTCCTGCTGCTTGCCGATGAAGGATTGGTACAGGCCCGCATCCTTGCGCACGTCGTGGAAATACAAATACACCAATTGCAGCATGGCTTCCACGTCGGCGCTGCTGGCCGAGCCGCCGAAGCCTTCGCTCAGCTCGCCCAGCGAAGCGCCCACGTTGACCGTCTTGCCGGCCAACACCTTTTGCAAGTCCAGCGGCGCCAGGTCTTTCAAGCCCATGCTGCCGACCACGGCGCTGGCGTAGCGGGCGTTGTAGATGTCGGCGTCGCCGAACAGCGACTGGCCGCCGAAGCGGGTCGAGCCCATCAGCACCTGGTCATTCTTGAAGTCAGTCGGTTTGAGCAGCACGCGCACGCCATTGCCCAGGGTCAGTTCCGTCACGCCGATGGCGCTGTTCAACTTTTCCGCGACGATGCTGCCGCCGGCCGGCGGGCCATCCATCAGCTTGCTGGCGAGCACTTTTTCCGTGCGCGGCTCGATGGTCTGCTGCTCGGCCTTCGCCACGGCGTCGAGCAATTGCTGCTGCGTCGGCACCACCGAGGCCGCATCGCCCGCTTTCGGCTCGGCGCCCATGAAGACCACCAGTTTCTTTTGCTGGTCGGGAATCACCTTGGCCACCGTCTCGTTGATTTCCTGCAAAGTTACCTGCGGCAAGAGTTCCTGCGCATACAGCAATTCATTGGCGATGCCGGGGATGGCTTCCTGCTCCAGGAAGTTGCGCGAATACTCGGCCACGAAACCGCTCGAATCGGACTTGTCGCGTTCGCTGTACGCACGCTCGTAATTGCGCAGCATGTTCTTGCGCGCGCGGTCCAGCTCATCCTGGCTGAAACCGAAGCGGCGCGCCCGCTCATCTTCCTGCACCAGCGCATCGACGGCCGGCTGCACGCCGCCCTTACCCAGCAAGGCATACGCGCTGAACGATTCATAGCCGCGCACCAGCTTGCCCATGCTGCTGCCGCCCTGGATGAACGGCGGGTTCGCCTGCTGCGTCAATTCCTGCATGCGCGCGCTGAGCATTTGCCCGTACAGGTTTTCGATCATCTGGCGGCGGTAGTCGGCAATCGTGACGGGCTCCTGCGCGGCGCGGATCGGGTAGCGGATGAAGACCGCGTCGTCCGGCGCTTCCTTGTCCGTGATCACCAGCGCTTCCGTTTGCGCCCGCTGCGGCACTTCCGCATACAGGCGCGGACGCGGTTTCGCCGGGTTCTTCAGCTTGCCGAAATGCTGCTGGATCAGTTTTTCAGCCTGTTTCGGCTCCACGTCGCCCACCACCACCACGGCCATCAGGTCGGGACGATACCAATCCTTGTAGAAACGCTTGATGGCTTCCGGCTTGAACGTTTTCAAGACGGATTCCTTGCCGATCGGCATGCGTTCCGCATAGCGCGAACCGTTCAGCAGCTTCGGATACAGGACCTTGTTCATGCGGTCGCTGGCGCCCTTGCCCAGGCGCGCCTCTTCCAGCACGATGCCGCGCTCGCTGTTGATGTCGGCCGGATTGAATTTCAAGCCATGCGCCCAGTCTTCCAGCACGAGAAAACCCTTTTCCAGGTTTTCCTTCTTGTTCGTCGGAATCGGCAGCACGTACACGGTTTCATCGAAACTCGTGTAGGCGTTCAAGTCGGCGCCGAACTTCACGCCGATCGATTGCAAATAGGAAATCAGTTCATTGCGCTTGAAATGCGTGGAACCATTGAAGGCCATGTGTTCCGTGAAGTGGGCCAGGCCTTGCTGGTCGTCATCTTCCAGGATGGAACCGGCTTTCACCACCAGGCGCAATTCCACTTTTTGCGCGGGACGGGCATTTTTCTTGATGTAATAGGTCAAGCCGTTCGGCAATTTTCCAACGGTCACTTCTGGTGCCAGCGGCAAGGGATCGCTCAAACGGATTTCTGCCTGGGCCATGCAGGCGCACGCCAGCAAGACGGCGCCCGAGATCAGGCGTAATTTACTCAGCTTCATGTATTCTCAACGGTAAGATTCAGTAGGCATACCTTACACTGAAATCCTGTTTCCGCCATTAAAAACAGCTTAGGAAAAACTGCTTTTCCCAGGCAACTTTGTCGAATGACAAACTCAACAGTGCCCTGCCATCTTTTTTCAATTGTGCTAAAGTGTTGCCGCCGGTCATGTGGACCGGCACAACGACGTCTTCGGGGCGGGGTGCGATTCCCCACCGGCGGTAAGACCGGCAACGGTCAAGCCCGCGAGCGCTTTCCAGGCACCGCTTGGCGAGGTCAGCAGATCTGGTGTGACTCCAGAGCCGACGGTATAGTCCGGATGAAAGAAGATGTGCAGTAGTGTGATGTCCCATCGCCACGGCGATGCGGCCAGTTGCGTCTATTCGCTTGCCCTGCAGCGTTTTTCGCCTATGCGAGGAGCGTTTCACCATGTTAGTCAACAGCTATACCCTGCTTTCCAACGACCTGGAAGGTCGCATCCAATCCGCCCTGGCCGCCATGCGCGCCGGCATTCCCGTCATCCTGCTCGACGATTTCGACCGTGAAAACGAAGCCGATCTGATCCTGTCGGCCGAGAAATTGACGAACGAAACCATGGCCCTGCTGATCCGCGAATGCAGCGGCATCGTCTGCCTGTGCCTGCCGACGGACGTCGTCAGCGCGCTGGAATTGCCGCCCATGTCGTCCGACAACGGCAGCCGCTACGGCACGCCGTTCACCGTCTCCATCGAGGCGCGCGACGGCGTCACGACGGGCGTGTCGGCCGCCGACCGCGTGACCACCATCCGCGCGGCCATCGCGCCGAACGCCAAGCCCGCCGACCTGGTGCGCCCTGGCCACGTTTTCCCCCTGCGCGCCGCGCCC
The DNA here is from genome assembly GCF_030587335.1 of Janthinobacterium sp. SUN176. NCBI lineage: Bacteria > Pseudomonadati > Pseudomonadota > Betaproteobacteria > Burkholderiales > Oxalobacteraceae > Janthinobacterium > Janthinobacterium sp. SUN176. Next base: position 2,578,937 of record NZ_JAPWIA010000001.1, read on the forward strand.
GGTGGCGTGCTCGAGCGCCGTGGCCACACGGAAGGCTCCGTCGACCTGTCGCGCATGGCGGGCCTGAACCCGGCCGCCGTGCTGTGCGAACTGATGAACCCGGACGGCACCATGATGCGCGGCGACGATATCGAGCGCTTCGCCGAACTGCACGGCATGCCGATCCTGACCATCGAAGAACTGGTGGAGTGGCGCAGCACGCGCGGGCAATAATCCGTCAAGCCAATCTTCAGGCGGCCACGGCCTTCGGCAAATGCACGTGGCGGTAGACGAGGCCCGCCGCCAGGCCATACGCGACGGCGATCGTCGCGTAGGCCAGCGGCAGGCGCAGCGACCAGTCCGGCACCATGTGCAGGATACTGCCGATCAGGGCCACGCCCACCAGCGCGCCGATTTGCCGGTTCGCATTCAAGGCCGCCGCCGCGCTGTTCGCATGCTGCTTGCCGGCCACCCGCATCACGGTGGCCGTCATGGCGGGAATGGCGATGCCGACGGCCACATTCATCACGGCCGTGCCCAGCGCCAGCAGGAAATAGGGCGTGCCGGGACGCAAGGCCATCAGCAGCAAAGCCATGCCAGCGCCTACCAGCAAGCCTAGCAGCATGGGCAAGCGCGTGCCATGACGCGCCGCAATACTTCCCGCCATAAAGTTTCCCACCGTATAGGCCGCCATCATGGGCAGCAGGCGCAAGCCCGACTGCAAGGCATCGGCGCCGCCCGACTGCTGCAGAAACAAGCTCAACAAGAACAGCTGGCCGAACACGCAGAAATTGATCAGGAAACCCACGCCATTGGCCGCGCCGAAGCTGCTGCTGTGAAACAGTGCGCGCGGCAACAGCGGGTGGCTGCCGCTGCGCTCGCGCCGCAGCAATTGCCCGGCGGACAGCACCGTCAAGGCCCCCGCCGCCAGCACGCCCGGCGACAGCCAGCCCAGCACGGGACCTTCGATCAGCACGAAACTCAGGCCCGCCAGCGCCGCCACGCCCAGCGCATGGCTGAACAGCGATAGATCGCGCGGCTGGCGCGCCGGCGCGGCCAGCAACAGCTGCGCCATGACGATGGCCAGCACACCCAGCGGCACGTTGACCCAGAACACGCTGCGCCAGCCGAACTGGTGCACGAGGATGCCGCCGATCAAGGGGCCGGACGCGCCGGCCACGCCCACCAGCGCCGACCAGGCGCCCAGCATGCGCGTGCGTTCGCGCTCGTCTTCAAAGCTGTGCGTCAACAGGCTGAGCGAACTGGGCATGAACAGGGCCGCGCCCGCGCCCTGCAGCAGGCGCGCGGCCGTCAGGAAATGCCCGTCGGGCGCGGCGCCGCACAGCACCGAACCGAGAATGAAGACGCCCAGGCCGCCCTGGTACACGGCTTTCGGCCCGTAGCGGTCGGCCAGCGCGCCGCCGGCCAGCAGCAGCGCGGCAAACGTCAGGGTGTAGCCGTCGACCACCCACACCAGGCCCGTCAGCGGTATGGCCAGGTCCAGCGCGATATCGGACAGCGCCACGTTGACGGCCGTGACGTCGAGCATGGCCATGACGAAGCCGAACGCCAGGGTCAGCAGGAGTGGTGTGGGGGCAGGCATGGTATTTCCTTGCAGGGACGGGGGGGCAGTCATTATGCGAGTGTTGAAGAATGCAGTAAACAGGCATAAAATCAGCACCGTGATTCAAAAATGCATCACGATAACGACAGGGGAACACATCATGGATTGGGCTTATGGACTGGGATAACGCGCGCATCTTTCTGGCCATCGGCCGGGCCGGCACCCTGCGCGGTGCGGCCGCCCTGCTGCGCATCGACCAGGCCACGTGCGGGCGCCGCCTGGCCGCGCTGGAAAGCTCGCTGGGCGCCACCCTGTTCCTGCGCACGCCGTCCGGCTACGTGCCCACGCCGGCCGGCGTGCTGGCCCTGAACGCGGCCGAAGCGATGGAACGGGCGGCCGACAAGCTGCAACGCGAGATGCAGGGCGTCGACAACCGCCTGTCCGGCCTGGTGCGCGTGGCCACCACGGACACCATGGCCAGCCATTTCGTCATCCGCGCCATGCAGCGGCTGCACGCGGCGCACCCGGACATCCGCATCGTGCTGCACGTGGCGCCGCAGCTGGCCAGCCTGACGCGGCGCGAAGCGGACCTGGCTGTGCGCGCCGTGCGCCCCACCGACCCGGACCTGATCTCGCGCCACCTGGTCAAGCGCAGCCTGGGCCTGTATGCGTCAACAAGCTACCTGGCGCAGCGGGGCGAACCCGTGCGCGGCACGGCGCTGGCCGGACACGACATCGTCATCTACCACCATTCCGTGGCGCCCCGTCACGCGGAAAAACTGGCCGGCGAATCCGTCGCCAACGCCCGGGTGGCCATGGAAGTGAACTCGGCGGCGATGCTGCAGGAAGCCACGCGCGCGGGCCTGGGCGTGGCCGAACTGGCCACGCACCTGGGCGATATCGACCCGCTGCTCGTGCGCATCTGGCCCGAGCGGGCGGAAAGCTACGACGTGTGGCTCGTCATGCATGCCGACCTGAACCGCTCTGCCCGCGTGCGCGCAGCGGCCGATGCCATCATCGCCAGCGTGGCCACCGCCAGCACCGCATGACAGCCACGCACAATAGTGCTGAGAAGAAACTTTCTTTTTGATAAGTCTGATAGAATCCGCAACCCCGCCGGGCACAGCCACCGCCACGCCGCCGCGGGTTCCCTCAATCCACTGGAGAATTTTTATGCTTATCTGGCAAGGCTTCGGCATACTCGCCCCCCTGATCTGTTTCATCGTCGTAGTGGCTGCGCAAGCGCTGTTTGGCGCCACCCTGGGCGAGGAATACACGAAGAGCCACGCATGGACCCTGGCCCTGGCCTTCCTGCTGGCAGCCGCCGCCAGCTGGTATGCGGGCGTGCGCCTGAATAACGCGCCAGGACGCGAACTGATCGACCCGGCCACGCAGGAAAGAGTCATCCTGCGCAAGCGCCACACCCTGTTCTGGATTCCGATGCAATACATCGCCGTGCTGATGGTCGTGATGGCCGGCTTCGCCCTGTTCGGATAGCCGCGCACGCTAGCCGTGCTTGCCGGGCCGGGCTGATGTTAAGATGCCATGATGACCCTATCCGTCTCCCTCATCATCAGCCTGCGCCGTTTGCACCGGGCCACCATGGCCTGGCTGGTCAGCTGGTGGCGCATGCTGCATTTCGCCATCCTCGTGTTTTCGCTGGCCCTGTCGCCGTCGAGCTATAACCGCGACAACCGCCCCATCCTCGCGCACCGCCTCGTGACGAACACGGCGCCGAACCTCGTGTGGTTCAGCGTCGCCTGCGCACTCGTCAGCCTGGTGCTCATCCGCATCGTCGTCGTCAGCGCGCAAAGCTATGGCCTGTCGCGCTATGCGCTGGAAATGGTGGTGCGCGTGCTGGTGCTGGAACTGATCCCGCTGACGGCCGCCCTGTTCGTCGCGCTGCGCCTGACTTTGCCCGACGGCATTGCGTTTGCGCAAATGCGCTCTTCCGGCATGCTCGATACCATGCAGCGCCAGGGCGTCGACCTGCTGCGCCGCGAATACTTTCCACGCGTCATGTCCGGCATCTTTGCCGTGTGGATGCTGGCCATCGTCAGCTGCGTCACCTCGCTGATCCTCGCCTACATCACCATCTACGGTTTTACGCCGTGGGCGCTGCAGGGCTATACGCGCGTCGTGGGACAGATCTTCAATCCGGCCGTGGCCCTGATCCTGATGCTCAAGGTCATCTTCTTCAGCTTTGCCGTGGCCCTGATCCCGCTGGCCTCTTCCTACTATCCGGACGAGCCGCACGGCCGGCGCAACCGCCTGTGGGCCGCGCATGGCCTGTCTGAAATGCTGCGCCTGTTTTCCGTCATCCTGCTGGTCGAAGTGGCTTCGCTGATGGGCAATTACTACTGATGCCCCGCCCGCCGCCGCCAGCCATCCCCGAACCACCCAAACGAGAGCCAGAAGCCATGAGCCAACCCCAAAATCCCGACCAGGTCGACGTGACGGCGCCCGCCGGTGTCGCGCAAGATGCCGTCCTGCCCGCCCCGCCGCCCGTGCGCCACGCGGAACTGAAGGCGGCCATTTTGCTCGTCTTCATGTTCGTGCTGGTGGTCGGCTCCGTCGTCTACCTGATGTATGCGCGCGGCGCCTTCGAAGCGACGCAGACGCTGGTGCTGACGGCCGACGATTCGGACGGCGTCGGCGTGGGCGCAGACCTGACCTTTTCCGGCTTTCCCATCGGCCGCGTGCAGCGCATCGAGCTGGCGCCGGACGGGCGCGCGCGCGTCATCATCGACGTGCCGCGCAAGGACGCGCACTGGCTGCGCACCAGCTCCATCTTCACCCTGGAACGGGGCATCGTGGGCGGCGCCAAGTTGCGCGCCTACAGCGGCATCCTGACGGACCCTCCCCTGCCTGACGACGCCACGCGCGACTTGCTGGTGGGCGACATGGCGGCGGAAATTCCCCGCCTGCTGGCCGCCGCCAAGGACTTGCTGAACAACCTGGGCAACCTGACGGGCAGCGATTCCGCGCTCGACGGCACCATGCGCAACGTGCAGGCCGTGACGGGCAAGCTGAGCGGTCCGGGCGGGGCCATGGGCTTGCTGACGGGCGACGACAAGCAGTCGCGCCTGCTGATCGAGCGGGCCAACGCCCTGCTGGTCACGGCCGACCAGCTGGCGCGCCGCACGGATGGCCTGGTGGCCAATGCCGATACGCGCGTCTTCGGCGACAAGGGCGTCATGACGGATGCGCAGGCAACCATCGTGCAGCTGAACGCCCTGCTGGCCGACACGCGCAACAGCCTGAAAAAAGTCGACGCCGTGCTGGTCGAGGCGCAAGCCGTGGGCGCCAACGCCAAGGCGGCCACGGCCGACCTGGGCCCGCTGCGCGCGGACGTGGAAAGCAATCTGCGCAAGGTCGAGCAGCTGGTCAATGAAATCAACCGCAAGTGGCCATTCAAGCGCAATCCGGAGATCAAACTGCCATGAGAAATATCAATATCCTCCTGTCTGCCCTGGCCATGACAGCGCTGGCCGCCTGTTCCAGCGGCCCGCCCGTGCCGGACTGGAAAATGAATGCGCAAAGTTCCGTCGAACGGTTTCAGGCGGCGTATTTGAACGGCAACGCCCTCGTCGAACAGACGGAATTCCGGCGCGCCCGCAGCCAGGTGGCGGGCACGGGCAAGCTCGAACTGGTGGCGCGCATCGAACTGCTGCGCTGCGCCACGCGCGTGGCCAGCCTGGCCTTCGAGGACTGCGCAGGCTTTGACGCCCTGCAAACCGACGCGACGGCCGCCGACCGCGCGTATGCGGCCTGGCTGGCCGGCAAGGCGCAAACGGCCGACGTCGCCCTGCTGCCGGAAGCGCAGCGCGCGGCCGCCGGCGCCGGCTCGGACACGGCCGCCGCCAGCGCCGTGGCCGCCATCAAGGACCCGCTGTCGCAGCTGGTGGCGGCCGGCGTGCTGCTGCGCGCCAGCCGCGCCACGCCGGAGCTGCTCGATACGGCCGTCGCCACCGCCTCGGACCAGGGCTGGCGGCGTCCGCTGCTGGCGTGGCTGGGCGTGCAGCGCCTGCGCGCCGAACAGGCGGGCGATACGCAGGCGGCGCAGCGCATCGCGCGGCGCATGGCGATCGTCGAACAGCCGCTGGCCCCCTGAGCGCGCCGCTGGCGGCCCAGGGCAGGCAGAATCAGGCATAATCGAGCGGGGATGACATCAAGGCCGTGCAGGCAGCGAGGTGTGACGATGCAGTTCGAGGATTTCGACCTTTCCACTCCCGATACCGGCCGGCATGCCGGGTCGGCGCCTGGCGATGACGCCTCGGCCGCCACGGCCGTGCGCCTGCAATACCTGCTCGACAATACCCCCTCCATCATCTATTGCACCGTGCCCAGCGGCGACTTCAAGATGACGTTCGTCAGCAACAATGCCCTCAATGTACTGGGCTACCAGCCCGAGGAAATGGTGGCCGACCCCAATTTCTGGTTCGACCACATCCACCCCGACGATGCGCCCGGCATCTTTTCCAGCCTGGCGCAGATCTTCGTCGAAGGCGCGCGCGCCTATGAATACCGTTTTCGCGTGCGCGACGGCAGCTATCTGTGGATGCACGACAGCCTGCGCCTCGTGCGCGACGAGCACGGCGTGCCGTTCGAGGTGATCGGCTCGCTGACGGACATCACGGAACGCAAGCGCATGGAAGCGATGCTGCAGGCGCGTGGCGAAGAGCAGCAACTACTGATCAGCAAGTTGCAGGAAGCGCACGACCAGCTGCTGCAATCGGAAAAGATGGCGTCCATCGGCCAGCTGGCGGCCGGCATCGCGCATGAAATCAATAACCCGATCGGCTTCGTCAATTCGAACATGAGTTCGCTGCAAGGCTATGTCGGCACCCTCTTCGACGTCATCGCGCAATACGAGGCGGCGATGGGCGAGCCGCTCGACGGCCCCGCCCTGGCCGACAGGGTGGCCCAGGTGCGCGCGCAGGCTGACCTGGCCTTCCTGCAGGACGACATCGGCGACCTGGTGCGCGAATCGATGGATGGCCTCAAACGCGTGCGCGACATCGTGCAGGCGCTGAAGGATTTTTCCCACGTGGGCGAGACGGACTGGCAAGTGGCCAGCCTGCATGCGGGCCTGGACAGCACCCTGAATATCGTCGCCAACGAATTGAAATACAAGGCGCGCATCGAGAAACACTATGGCGAGCTACCGCCGATACTATGCCTGGCCTCGCAGCTGAACCAGGTCTTCATGAACCTGCTCGTCAACGCGGGCCAGGCCATCGGCAGCGACGGCGTGATCAGCATCCGCACCGGCCACGCGGACGACTGGGTATGGGTGGAGATCGGCGATACGGGCGCCGGCATCGCGCCCGAGCACCTGAACCGCATCTTCGAGCCGTTCTTCACCACCAAGGCCGTGGGCAGCGGCACGGGCCTGGGCCTGTCGCTGTCGTACGGCATCGTCAACAAGCACGGCGGACGCATCGACGTGGCCTCGGAAGTGGGCCGCGGCACGCGCTTTACCGTGCACCTGCCGCTGCAGCCGCCGGGCGCCACGAACGCCTAGGCGTCTTTCGGCGGCGCGTACACGCGGATGCTCAGGCGCCCGCCATTCTTGCTTTCGAAGTCGAGCAGTTGGCTGATCACGCGGGCCGTCAGCACGTGTTCGGCCGCCAGCAGCATCAGGCCGTCGCGGCTGATCAGGTCGCGCGACAGCACCATGCCCGGCTCCAGCTGGCCCGACAGCACCGTCAGGTCGCGCGCCGGCGGTTCCGTCTCTTCCATGATGCCGCGGAAGGCGGCCACCACGGCCGGGTCGTAGCGCTTGCCGACGCTGTCGTAGATCAGGCTGCGGGCCTCGTCGGCGCGCAGGCTGCGCTGCACCATGGCGCCGATCTGCAAGCCGTCGTAATCGGACGCCAGCGCCAGGATGCGCGCGCCCAGCGGAATGGCCAGGCCCACCAGGCCATCGGGAAAGCCGCCGCCGTCGAAGCGCTCGAGCTGCGAGCGCAGGATCACGGAGACGGCGCGCAATTCCTCCAGCGCCATCAGCAGCTGTTCGGCGCGCAGCGGATGCTTGCGGAACGCGGCCAGTTGATCTCCCGTCCAGGCGCTGGCAGGCAATTCCAGCACGTCGTCGCTCAAGCTGAGCTTGCCAATATCCTTGAGCAGGGCCGCGATGAACACGTCGCGCGCCTCCTGCCCGTCCAGGCCCAGCGCCTGCGCCAGCTTGCGCGACAGCTCCGCCACCCGCCGCGCATGGCCAGCCAGCTTGCCGCCGCGCATCTCGATCAGGTTGGAAAACACCTTGATGGTCGTCACGAACGTGGCCTTCAGGCGCTCGTTGGCCGCCTGCACCTCGTCGTGCGACAGTTTCAGCTGCTGCGTGCGCGTGGCCACCTTCGCTTCCAGGCTGGCGTTGAGCGCCTGCAGTTCCACGTTCTGGCTGGCCGTCAGCGCTTCCAGCCGCCGTTTTTCCTCTTCCAGCGCGCGCCGTTCCAGCGCGTGGCGCACCACCAGCACGATATCGTTCTCGTCCCAGGGCTTGGTCACGTAGCGGTAGATCTCGCCCTGGTTGATGGCGTCGAGGATGGACTGGATATCGGCATAGCCGGTCAGCAGCAGGCGCATGGTGCCGGGCCAGCGCCGGCGCACCTGGGCCAGGAATTGCGCGCCATCCATGTGCGGCATGCGCATGTCGGAGATGACCAGGTCCACCGTCTCGCTCTCGAGCAGGGCCAGGCCGGCCGCGCCGCTCTCGGCCGTCAGCACGCGGTAGCCGTGCGGGCGGAACAGGCGGCGCAGCGACGACAGGATATTCGGTTCGTCGTCGACGCACAGGATGGTGGGTGGCGCGGTACTGGCGCTGGTGCTGATGCTCATGCTGTCCTGTTCGGTCATGGTGCGACGGCCTGCGCCTGGCGCACGGGCAAGGTGATGCGGAAGGTGGTGCCGCGGCCGATGACGCTGCGCACGTCGATGCGGCCGTGGTGTTTCTGCACCGTCGTGTAGGCCAGCGACAGGCCCAGCCCCGTGCCCTTGCCGACGGCCTTGGTGGTGAAGAAGGGGTCGAAGATGCGCGAAAGGTGTTCGGGCGCGATGCCGCCGCCCGTGTCCTCGACCTCGATCCACACTTCCGTGGCGTTGTCGCTGCCCGTGCGCAGGGTGATGCGTCCGCGCGCCTCGCCCATGGCGTGGGCCCCGTTGACGACCAGGTTCATGATCACCTGGTTCAGCTCGGAAGGCTGGCATTCGATATCGGGAATGTCGGCATATTCGCGCACCACGTCGGCCTTGTACTTGACCTCGTTGTTCACGATATTGAGCGTGGTATCGATGCCCTGGCGCAAGTCGGCCCAGACCCACTCCTGGTGCGCGTCCGTGCGCGAAAAATCCTTCAAGTCCTGCACGATGCGGCGCACGCGCGCAATGCCTTCCTTCGATTCGCCCATCAGCAGCGGTATGTCGGTGCGCAGGAAATCCAGGTCGATCTGCTCGCGCAGCGCCCGCAGGCGCGCCGCCACCACGGGGTCGGCGACGGCCGGCTCGGCTTCCTCATAGGCGTCCAGCATGGAAAACAGGTCGTCCAGGTAGCCTTCCAGCGTGCCGACGTTGGAAAACACATAGCCGATGGGATTATTGATCTCGTGCGCCACGCCGGCGGCCAGCTGGCCGATCGAGGCCAGCTTTTCCGACTGCAGCAGCTTTTGCTGGGCCAGCGACAGCTTGCTGTTCAATTCCGTCAAGGCCAGGTTGCGCTCGCGCAACTCGAGATCGGCGATCTGGCGCTGGCGGATATCGTCGGCCAGGCGCTCGTTCATTGCAGCCAGCTGGGCCGTGCGCTTGGCCACCAGATGTTCCAGGTTGTCGTGCGCCTTGCGCAGCGCCAGTTCCGCCAGACGCCGCTCGCTGACGTCGCGCAGGGTTTCGATGGCGCCCACCAGGCAGCCCTGGCGGTCGCGCAGGGGCGCCGCCGTGAAATGCAGCCAATGGCCGTCGGGGCCGATATCGGCAAAGAAGTCCTCGGCTTCGTAGGCGCCGGGGATCACGGAAGAGCGCTTCAGCTTGCCAAGATAGAGTTCATTTTCGCCGAATGCGATATCGTCGGCCACCAGCAAGTCGGCCAGGCAGGCGCGCGGCTGCGGATAAAACGCCTTCCAGTGGTCGCGCGTGCCGACCATCTCGGCGGCCGTGAAGCCCGTCAACTGTTCGCAGGCGCTGTTCCAGTGCGTGATCACGTGGTCCGTGTCGATGGCGAACGTGGCCACGGGATGGCCGTCGAAAAACGCCGACAGCGCGATGGAATCGGTCTTGCGGCGTTCCGGCGTGGCCGGCAGTGCCTGCCCTGCTTCTGTGTCCATGGCCTCAGTCCTGTTCATGCCAGCATGATCCGCGACATTTCATCGAAGGTGTGTTCCGTTTGCCGCAGCAGCGCCAGCCAGGCCGGCTCGTCCAGGGCGACGCTGCGCCAGCCCGTGGGCGACAGGGGCGGCACGAGCGCATCGTCGACGCCGGCCAAGTCGAGCGCCAGGGCGACGGCATTGGCCAGGTGCACGGCCAGCGGCAAGCCGCCCGCGTCCAGGCGGTCGATGGCGTGGTGGTCGGCCACCGCCTGTTGTATCGCGGCGGGAAACTTCCAGTAAGCGGCCAGGGCGCTGCCCACCTGCGCGTGATCGATGCCGATGACGGCCAGTTCCGCCTCGGCCATCTGGCAATCCTGCGCCTGGCGGTGGCTGCGCACGAGCGCGTGCTCGGCCGGGAAGCGCGTCACCAGCACCAGGGTGCCCAGGTCGTGCAGCAGTCCCGCCGTGAACGCCGTTTCGGGATTGACGCGCAAGTGCGGCGCCAGCAGGCGCGCGGCGATGGCCGTGGCCAGCGAGTGGCGCCAGAACGCCTGGAAATCGAAGCCGCCGCTGACGGGCGCGAAGCTGCCCGTCAGGGCGCAGGCCGTGACAACGGTGCGGATGCTGTGAAAGCCCAGCACGGAAACGGCTTGCGGAATGCTGGTGACCTTCGATTGCATGCCGTAGAACGAGGAGTTGGCAATGCGCAAGGTCTTTGCGGCCAGGGCCTGGTCCAGTTCGATCTTTTGCGCCAGCACATGCACGTCCGTGTCGTCCTGGTCCATACTCGACAGCAGTTCCAGCACCACCACCGGCAGCGAGGGCAGTTCCTGGATCTGGCGGATGATGTGTTCAAAACTGAGGCGTGTCATGCCGCGCCCCCTTGCCGGTAGCGCTGCAGCAGCGTCAGCAGTTCCGCACCCGCGGAGTCGGGCGGCGTGGCGCGGAACAGCACGGCCAGCCGCTCCAGGCGGCGCGCCCGTTCCTGCTCGGCATGCGCCTGCGCGGCGGGGTCCGGCTCCTCGTCCATGACGACGTGGCAGCGCTCCACATTGCGCCTGCGCAAGGCCGTCAGGTTCGCCGCCGTCAGCGTGGCGCCCTGGGCCAGCAACACGGCGCCGCTGGCGTCGTTCAAGGCTTGCGCCAGCACCATGCCTTCCTGCGCCTGCTCCATGGAAATCTCGCGTCCGCATGTACTCATGTACCCACTCCATGACGACTCAGGGTGACCAGGCTGCCGCGCGAGCGCGAATGCAAGCCCATCGGATGGACGGCCACGACATACGGCTGGCCATCGATGGCGGCCAGGCGGGGCGTGGCCTGCCCGTCGAACAGTTGCGGCAGGACGATCGCCGCCTCGTTGCCCAGCAAGGCCGCGCCCCGTTCGAACAGGCTGGCGGCCGCCCCGTTGATGAAGGCGATCATGCCGTCCTCGTCGAGCCCGATCACGGGCAGCGGCAGGAATTGCAGCACTTCGCGCGCAATGCCCAGGCTGACTTCATCGCGGCTGATCTGGTGCTGCTGCTGGCACACCAGCGCCTGCATGGCGGTATTGGCCGCGGCCAGCGCCTGGTTGACGTCGCGCAACTGCGCATTCAGGCGCACATTGTCGTCGTCGATGCCCTTCAGGCGAAACGCTTCGGCGATATGCTCGCGCAGCTGATGGTCTTCCCAGGGCTTGGTAAGAAACTTGAAAATGGCGCCCTCGTTGACGGCGTCCGTGACGGCCTGCAATTCGGTATAGCCCGAGAGCATGATGCGGATGGTCTGTGGACACAGCAGCTTGGCCTTGCGCAGGAAGTCGGCGCCCAGCATGCCGGGCATGCGCTGGTCCGACACGATGACGTCGACGGCATGGCTGGCCAGCACTTCCAGCCCTTCCTGGCCGCTGGCGGCCGTCAAAATATGGTAACCGTCGCGCCGCAGCAGGCGCTTCAGGGAAGCGAGGATATTCGGCTCGTCATCGACCAGCAGCAAGGTGCGCGGCGGCGCCACGGCGTCCGCCGCCACAGTCCCTGGCATACCATGCTCATCGTGCACATCCATCGGACCATCCTCTCATCGCCGCGGCGATATCGGAGCTTGCCTGGAGGGGGGATTTGCCGCGCGGGAGAGTCTTGCGCGGCAGCCAGCCTGCCTTGAAATTATACGACTAAATATTCCTCTATGGCACTTATCCGGCATTTATCCGGCACTTATCCGCGCCGTGCCGGACACGGCGTGTCGCGGTAAAACACAAAGCCGCCCAGGCCGATGGCTTGCGTGTCGGCTTTCACGGCGTACACCAGCGTGTTCCTGGCCGCCTCGACCCTCAGCAGGTTCTGGTGCAGCACCGTTTGCGCGTGCGCCAGTTCCAGCGACGGGGTCGGCGCCAGCTGCAAACGCAGTTCGGACGTGGCCCCATCATAGGCCCAGCGGCCTGGATTGAAGAAGGCGAAGCCGCCGTCGAAACGCAGGCTGCCATCCTTGAACTGGGTCAGGCAAATACCGGGAAATTCGCTGGGCGGGTTGTACCAGGTGGCGGCCACGGCGGCATCGGCCGGCGTCTTGCCCGGCATCTGCATGCCGGACGTGCCATGGTTGCCGCCCATGCCGGCGCAAGCGGCCAGCGCCGCGAGGCAGGCGGCAGCGGCCGCCCGTTTGATCATGATCCTGTGCATGCACGTCCCCTTGCTTTATAGAAACACAATCTTAGTCCGGGAAACGTGGCCGTTCAAGCGGCTAGCGCACATAAGGTGGATTTAATTGCCCTCGGCCGCCTTTGCCGCCAGGGCCGCCGCTTCGCGCAATTTGTCCTTCTTGCTCTTGCGCGCGCCTTTTACGCCGCCGTTGACCGTGTCGGTGACGGGATTCACGGGCGCGGGCAGCTCCGTCGGCTCGAAACCGGCCACCACTTCGCGCACGATGCGCAAGTCGTTGCGGTTTTCGATCAGGCGGAAATGCGCTTCCGTATCGGCCGTCACGAAACTGATGGCCGTGCCGCTTTCGCCGGCGCGGCCCGTGCGGCCGATGCGGTGCGTGTAGTCGACGGCCGAACGGGGCAAGTCATAGTTGACGACGGCCGGCAGGCCGGCGATGTCGATGCCGCGCGCGGCCACGTCGGTGGCCACCAGTACCTGCAAGCGGCACGCCTTGAAGTCGGCCAGCAGCTGGCTGCGCGTGCCCTGGCTGAATTCGCCGTGGAAGGCGCCCACGTGCAGGCCCGCGCGCTGCAGCTTGTCGGCCACGTGTTCGGCCGCGTACTTGGTGGCGACGAACACCAGCACGCGCTCCCACTGCTGCTGCAGGATCAGGTAGCGCAGCAGCTGCGTGCGGCGCGGCACGTCCACCGTGATGGCGCGCTGCACGATGTCGGGCTTGTCCTGCGGTTCGGACGCCACTTCGATGCGCACGGGTTCGCTGAGCAGGCCGTCGGCCAGCGCCTGCACGTTGTCGGGGAAGGTGGCGGAGAAGAACAGGTTTTGCCGCTGCTTGGGCAGCAGCGCCAGGATGGCGTTGATTTCCTCGCTGAAACCCATGTCCAGCAAACGGTCGGCTTCATCCAGGACGAACAGCGACACGCCGCCCAGTTTGACGGCATTCTGGCGCACCAGGTCCAGCAGGCGGCCCGGCGTGGCGACGACGATATCGGCGCCGCCGCGCAAGTCCATCATCTGCGGATTGATCGACACGCCGCCGAACAGCACGGAAATCTTCAGTTTGATCGGCAGCGGCTTGGCCAGCGCGTGCACCGTCTGCCCCACCTGCGCCGCCAGCTCGCGCGTGGGCACGAGGATCAGCGCGCGCACCTGGCGCGGGCCGGAAACGGGCGCCATCAGCGCCTGCAGCAGCGGCAGCGCATAGGCGGCCGTCTTGCCGGAACCCGTCTGCGCCGCGCCCAGCACGTCGCTGCCGCGCAGGATGGCGGGAATGGCGGCCGCCTGGATGGCCGTCGGCGCGGCATAGCCGGCCTTGTCGACGGCGCGGACCAGGGCGGGAATCAGACCCAGTGAGGAAAATGGCATAGCGGGCCTTCTTATTATTTAGTCATGAAGTGAGACCGGCCGCAATGTGCGGCCGGTCGGGATAGCGACAGTATAAAGCAGGCGCTTACTGCCTGGGCATTTGCAGCTTCGGGTGGCCCGTTTCATCGTAGCCCGGCATGCCGCGGCGGATCGCATGCGAAAAGTCCGCGTCGTCGTTGGCCGCCCGCGCGCGCGTCGTGACGTGGCCGCCATCGCGCAGCTGCTGGAAGGTCTGGCCGGGCACCAGGCCCTTGACGTCGAACAGGTAGCGGTCCAGGTAGCCCGAAGCCATCAGCCGGTAGTCGAGCGGCAGGCCCGGCACGGTACGGCGCACCATCTCGAAGACGATGGTGGTGCAGTTGGCCGTCAGGGTGTTGTAGAACTGCGGCTGGTTCTTCAGCGATTGCGCTTCGTCCAGGTAGGCGAGGAACAGCGAACGCATGGCCGCCTTGGGCATCATCACGCGGTACAGATGCATGTCCTCGCCCCGCGCATTCGTGCGCACGCGCAGGATGTCGCGCTCGTCGGCGGCGATCAGGCTCATCTCGAAATGCTTGAAAAAGCCGCCGATGGCGGAAAAGCTCTCGCCCTTTTCCTTGCGGATTTCGATGGAAAACGTCAAAAAGCGCCCGTCCGCAAAGCCGAACGAAATCAGGGTATGCGCGATGTACGGCCCCGTCCAGTACGACAGCGCCGTGTCCACCGTGCGCAGCTCGTCGAGGTCGTAGCTGCGCTGTTCCCACTTGACCGTGTAGTCGTCGTCGCTGCGCCAGTCGAAATTGCGCACATTGTCCAGCGTGACGGTGCTGCCCTTGACCGTGCCCGTGACGTTGCGCGCCACGTCGTCGGCCCACACGCGCTGCTGCTTCGGCGTGATCAGGCTCCACCACAGGAGCAGCAGGAGAAAACCGGCCGCATACGGCAGCAGCACGCGCGCATCGCCGCGCGTCCACCACAGCGCGATGCTGGCCACGCCCAGCGCGCCCCACAGCAGCGCGCCGATGGCTTGCGCGGCCGTGCCGCCGGACAACTGGTACCACAGCGCCAGCGCGCCCCACAGTGCGGTCAACAGGAGAATCAGGGAAACGGCCATTTTGCCGATACTGCCCAGCACGGAGCGGGCACGATGTGATAAGAAAGTCATGCCGCAATTATAGGGCCAAGCGCAGGAACAGGTACGTTCAGGCAAGTACCGCGGCAACAGGCCCCGACAGCGCAATCATTGCTTGCCTGCTAATTTATTTCATGAGAGCATATTGCCAAAATAAAATGTATAGACAAGGCGGCCTGTCATGGCGGCGCCTTGGCTTTCCCTGGAGATACCTTGCAGCCCCCTTCCCTGTACGCCCTTGCCGGCAGCCTCAATTCCCTCTTCATCGTCGTCAGCCTGTACGGCCTGTGGTCGCAGCTGCAAAAAATCTGGCAGCGCAAGCGCGATGCCGGCATCGGCGCCGGCAAGACGACCGACATCCTGTCCATCAACCAATTCACCGTCAGCTTCCTCGCGTATTGCGCGTTCTTTGTGTACGGCTACTCGATCACGCCGTTCAACCACTACATCGTCTGGCCCCGCCTGGTCGCCTCGCTGATCGCGCTGGCCATCCTGTATGAAATCCACCGCGACCGCCGCAGCTTGACATCGCGCAATGCGCTGCTGGCCTGCGCGCTATTGCTGGGCGCGGGCATGGCGGGGCTGGCCTTCGGCCCCACCTTCAGCGATGAAAAGCGCGTAATCTCGCAAGGCCTGCTCGTCGCCGTCACCGTGCTGCTGGCGCAGGGCTACGCGCACCAGATCCGCTTGATCTGGCGCTCCGGCAAGACGGGCGCCGTCTCCCTGAAAATGAGCCAGTTCATCCTCGCCATGGATGCCAGCACCATCTTCTTCGCCTGCGTCATGGGGCTGGAAACCGGCTGGCCCTTGCTGCTGCTGGCCTGCGTCAGCGCCACGACCAAGCTGGTCATCATGTGGCTGTTCCGCTGGGAAAAGAGCAGCCCCGCCGCGCAGGTGAAACGCCAGGCGCCGGCCTGAGCCTATTGCCCGCTCAGCGCGCGCATTTCCGCATACAGGTTCGCCTTGCCCTCGAAGCCGATGCCGACCAGGTCCGGCATGGTGATGTGGCCGTTTTCCACTCTGACGCCGTCGGGGAAGCCGCCGAACGGCTGAAATAAGTCCGGATACGATTCATTGCCGCCCAGGCCCAGCCCTGCCGCGATATTCAGGGACATCTGGTGGCCGCCATGCGGGATGCAGCGGCTGCGCGACCAGCCGTGCTGGTGCAACATGTCCAGGGTGCGCAGGTATTCCACCAGGCCGTAGCTGAGGGCGCAATCGAACTGCAGCCAGTCGCGGTCGGCGCGCATGCCGCCGTAGCGGATCAGGTTGCGCGCATCCTGCATGGAAAACAGGTTTTCGCCCGTCGCCATCGGCTTGTCGTAATAGCTGCGCAAGGTCGCTTGCAACTCGAAGTCGAGCGGATCGCCCGCCTCTTCATACCAGAACAGGTCGTACTGGCGCAGCGCCTTGGCGTAGGCGATCGAGGTGTCCAGGTCGAAACGGCCGTTGGCATCCACGCACAGCTTCTGGCCGTCCTGCAGCACGTCCATGATGGCGTCGATGCGGCGCAAGTCTTCATCCAGCGAAGCGCCGCCGATCTTTTTCTTGACCACCGTGTAGCCGCGGTCGATATAACTGCGCATCTCGTCCTGCAAAGCAGACAGGCTCTGGCCCGGATAGTAATAGCCGCCCGCCGCATACACGAACACTTTTTTGTCGGGCACGCCCGTGCCGTGGCGTTCGGCCAGCAGCTGGAACAGGGGCTTGTTCTCGATCTTCGCCACGGCATCCCAGATGGCCATGTCGATGGTGCCGATGGCTACCGAGCGCTCGCCGTGGCCGCCCGGCTTTTCATTGGTGTACATGCAATCCCACACCTTGTGCGGGTCGAGGTTGGCGCCGTCATCCGTCACGAGGCTGGCCGGATCGGCGTCGAGGATGCGCGGGATGAAGCGCTCGCGCATCAGCATGCCCTGGCCGTAGCGGCCATTCGAATTGAAGCCGTAGCCGACGACGGGCTTGCCGTCGCGCATCACATCCGTGACGACGGCCACCAGGCTTAACGTCATCTTGGTGAAATCGATGTAGGCGTTGCGGATGGGGGAAGAGATGGGGATGGTCTTTTCGCGGATCTCGACGATTTTCATGCGGGTCTCCTGTGCTTGAATGGTGACGCCAGCTTAACCGCGATACGTAATCGTATAATCGATAGTAATTTAAACCATTCTTCACTTGAAGTTAACAATGAAAAGCGACGCCACCACGGAAATGGCCTTCTTTGTGCTGCTGGCCAAGCTGGGCAGCCTGTCGGCCACGGCGCGCGAGCTGGGCATCACGCCGCCCGCCGTCAGCAAACGGCTGGTGCTGATGGAGCAGCGCCTGGGCGTGCGCCTGCTGAACCGCAGCACGCGGCGCATCAGCCTGACGGGCGATGGCGAAAGTTATCTGCAGCAGGCGCGGCAGATCCTCGACGATATCCGCGCCATGGAAGAGTCGCTGGCCAGCGGCAGCGCCGAACCCAAGGGGTTGCTGCGCGTGAATGCCACCTTGGGTTTCGGCCGCACGGTGATCGCGCCCCTGCTGTCGCAATTCGCCCTGCGCCACCCGCAGCTGGAAGTGCAGCTGCAGCTGACGGACAGCCCCATCAACCTGGTCGAGCAGGCGTACGACCTGGGCATCCGCTTCGGCGACTTGCCCGACACGCGTTTGTCGGCGCGCAAGATCATGTCGAACCGGCGCTTTCTGTGCGCCTCGCCCGCCTACCTGCAGGCGCACGGCACGCCGCGCACCCCGGACGAGCTGGCGCAGCACCGCTGCATCGTGCACCGGCAAAACGATGACGCCTACGGCATCTGGCGCTTGAGCAAAGGGCGTGCCACCCACACGGTGAAGGTGCGCGGCACGGTGGCCAGCAACGATGGCGACGTGGTGCTGGGCTGGGCCCTGGACGGGCACGGCATCCTGCTGCGCTCGGAATGGGACCTGGCCCGCTACCTCGACAGCGGCCGCCTGCGCGTGGTGCTGGACGATTACGCGCTGGCGCCGGCCGACCTGTACGCCTATTATCCGAGCCGCCACCAATTGCCCGCCAAAGTGCGCGCTTTTATCAATTTTCTCATCCAGCAGCTGCAGCCGGACGCGGCTACCGCAGGCAAATCGGGTTACACTACAATATTGCGATATGGCAATATTATGAAGGAGTAGGTTTTGCTAGTCATACTCGGATTTCTCGTCGTGCTGTTTTCCGTCTTCGGCGGCTTCGCCATGCAGGGCGGCCATTTGGCGGCCCTGTTCCAGCCGCTGGAACTGCTGATGATCGGCGGCGCGGCGCTGGGCACCTTCTTTGTCGGCAACGACGCCAAGGCCATCCGCGCCACGTTCGCGGCCATCCCCACCCTGTTCCACGGCTCGCAATACACGAAGGCGCGCTATATGGAACTGATGGGGCTGATGTATGAAATCCTCAGCAAGATCCGCAAGGAAGGCTTGATGTCGGTCGAGGACGATATCGACGACCCGTACCGCAGCCCCATCTTCGTGAAATACCCGTACACGCTCGGTGACGAGCACATCCTGGAATTCATTACCGATTATCTGCGCCTGATGGTGTCGGGCAATATGGATGCTTATCAGATCGAAAACCTGATGGATAACGAGATCGAGACGCACCATGAAGATGCGGAAATGCCGATCCAGACGATTTCGCAGCTGGCCGACGCCATGCCCGCCTTCGGCATCGTGGCCGCCGTGATGGGCGTGGTACACACGATGGCCTCCGTCGGCTTGCCGCCGGCCGAGCTGGGCGTGCTGATCGCGCAGGCGCTGGTGGGCACCTTCATCGGCATCCTGCTGGCCTATGGCTTCATCGCGCCGCTGGCCAGCTTGCTGCGCCGCAAGCACCATGAAACGGCAAAGATGTACCAGTGCGTGAAAGTGACCCTGCTGGCCAGCCTGAACGGCTACGCGCCGGCGCTGGCCGTGGAATTCGGCCGCAAGGTCATTTCCGCCACGGAACGCCCCTCGTTCAGCGAACTGGAAAACCACGTGCGCCAGGTGCGCACGAAAAACTGATACGGCCCGTTTGCTTCAAGCTTCCGGCGCCGTCCAGACCAGGTTCCACAGGTGGCCATCGATATCCTCGAAGCCCTGGTCATACATGAAGCCATGGTCTTCCGGCGGATGCGGTATGCGGCCACCGGCGGCCTTGGCCCTGGCGATCAGGCTGTCCACCTCTTCCCGGCTTTCGCAACTGAGGCAAATGACCACTTCATTGGCCTCCTTTGCCTTCGCCACCGGCTTGCCGATCAGGGACTGGAAGAAGGCTTCGGTCGTCAGCATGGCCTGGATGGTGTCGTCGACGATGTTCATGAAGGCCGCGTTCTCGCCGCTGAAGCGGGAATTGAAGGTAAACCCGAGGGCGGAAAAGAAGGCCCTGGATTTCTCCAGGTCCTTCACGGGCAGGTTGAGGATGATCTGTTTGTTCATGGCGCTTCCTTGTTTCCCTGGTGAAAGTGGAATGGGCAACCGGTGCGCCGTCCCGGCGACGGGTGGCGGCATACCAAATTGACACGCTGGCGAAAAAAGAACCCCTCCAGAATATCAACAAATGACAAGGAAAGGCGCAGACCATGCTCAGGACTTGCTCCCGAGGCTGGCGGCGGCGCTGGCGCGGGCCAGGCTTGAGCGTGCGCCAGCCACCGCGCGCAGGCGCTCTTCAAGGTAGGCGCTCACGCGGGGATGCTGGCTGAAGGCGACGTTGAAGCGGATGTGCTGGTCGGGCGTGTCGTTGGCCGAGAAGGCGGCGCCGCGCATCAGCAGGATCTTGTTGCGGTAGGCGTCCTGCACCAGCAAGTCCACGTCCAGCCCTTCGGGCATGCTGCCCCACAGGAAAATGCCGGCGTCGCCGGGTTGCTCGAACAGCACGCCGGCCGCGCTCAATTGCCGCGTGCTGGCGTTGCGCGCCACCATGATCTTGCGTTGCAGCCGCTCCAGGTGCTTGCGCAGGTTGCCGGCCTTGAGCACTTCCAGCAAAACGTATTCGTTCAGCGCAGGCAAAGTCATGATGGCGTGGATCTTGGTGCGCATCAGCAGCTTGAGCAAGGCGGGCGCCGCGGCCAGGTAGCCCATGCGCAGGGCCGGGCTCAGCGCCTTGCACAGGCTGGAGTAGTAGATCACACCGTCCAGTCCGGACAGCGATGCCAGCCGCGTGCTGTGGCCGGGCTGGAAATGGCCGTGCACGTCGTCTTCGGCGATCAGGAAGCCATGCTGCTGCGCCATGATCAGCACCTTGTGCAAGTTGGCGGCGCTGCTGCTCCACCCGGTGGGGTTGTGCAAGGCCGTCTGCACGAACAGCAGGCGCGGACGGTGCGCGCGGCAGGCCGCTTCCAGTTCGTCCAGGTCGAGGCCATCGGGGCGGCGCCTGATGGGCACCAGGCGCACGCCGTCCTGGCGCAGCCTGCCGAACATCAGGAAATATCCGGGGTCTTCCACCAGCACCGTATCGCCGGGCTGCAAAAACGTGCGGCAGATCAGATCGATTGCATGGGTGCCGCCGAACGTGGTGAGGATGTGGCTGGCGTCCGCGGCGACGCCGATGCCGCGCAACAGCAGCGCGATCTGCTCGCGCAGTTCGGCCAGCCCTTGCGGCGGACAGCGCGAGGCCATGCCGGCCGCGCTGCGCGCCAGGCCGCGCTGCACGGCGGCCGCCGGCAGCGCATCCTGCAGCCAGGTGGGCGGCAAGGCGCCGCTGCTGGCCAATATCACGCCCGGACGCTGGTCGTTCACTTGCTGGCTCAGCCACACCGGCTCCTGCTCCTGGCCCGCTTCCAGCGCCACCTCGTCGGGAATGGCGCTGCCGGCGTCAGCTGGCGTGCAAACGAAGAAGCCCGTCGTGCCGTGGGTATCGATGACGCCTGCGGCCACCAGCCTGTCGTACGCCACCACCACGGTGTTGGTGCTCACCGCGAGCTGCGTGGCGAGCTGGCGGATCGACGGCAGCCTGGTCCCGCCGGGCAGGACGCGTTGCGCGATCTGCTGGCGCAATGCGGCCTCGATCTGCTGGAACAGGGCGATGGGCGAGGAGCGGTCGATGGCGAACATGGGTGGCAGTCTAGCGCAAAAACAGCACGGCGAGGACCAGCAGGACGGCCCCCATCGCCAGATTGAAGATGCGCTGGTTGCGGGGCGCTTTCAGCACGCTGCGGATCGAGACGCCGAACAGCGCCCACATGGCGTTGCACGGCGTGCCCACCACGGTGCCGGTCGCGGACACCAGCAGCGCGCTGGCGAGCATATTGCCCTGCGCAGGCATGAAGACGGACGCCATGGTGACCGCCTTGAGCCAGCTCTTGGGATTCAGCGCCTGAAACAGCGCCGCCTGCGCAAACGACACGGCCTTCGGCGCGCTGCTTCCCGCCACCGAGGCGCCGGCCAGCTTCCAGGCCAGGAATATCAGGTACAGCGCGCCCGCGATCCGCAGCACCTGCTGCGCCATCGGGTACGCGACGAACACGCTGCCCAGCCCCACGCACATGAGCACGGTCTGCACGAAGATGCCGGCCTGGATGCCGAGGATCACCGGCAGCGCGCCGCGATAGCCGAAATTGGCGCCGGTGGTGGCCAGCATGACGTTGTTCGGTCCGGGCGTGGCGGACATCACGAAGCAATAGCTCATCAGGGGCAAGAGTTCGGTCATGGCAGGCAGTCGCAAGGTGGAGAAGGCCCCAGTCTAGAAGCGCGGCACGCCAGGGACAAGGCACAAGGCGACGCATACAAGCACATGCTGTATCAGTCGAACGACTGCTACAGCGCCCCCCCCCGCCCGGACAAGCATGCGGAAAGCTCTGTTCGCGGCCTGAAGCGGACACCGTCTGCGTCAGCCCGGGGAATCGATGCGTTTGTCCAGCGGCTTCGCGTGGAGGGCATCGGCGGCCCGATCCACGAATTGCCTCACGTCCCCCACCTCGGCAAACAAGCCGGCGTAGGCCGCCCGTATCAGCACCGTGCACTGCCCGAATTTCGCCAGCTGCGACAAACCCTCATCAGTGGGCATGAATACCCGTCGCCGGGCATCATTGTCATCGTTCCGATGCTGTATCAGGCCCAGGCGGAGCAGCTTGGGTATCTTTTGCATGACCAGCTGGTGCGAATGTCCGAGTTCGCGCGCCAGGTCCGAGGCCGAGGCCGTGCCGAGCGTCGCAAGAACAGTCATCAGCGAACACGAACGCACCGGGATGACGATCCCCATCGTGTCGAAGACGGTCTTGGATTGCTCAGCGATCAGGACGCTCAGCCGTTCGATGGCGCGGCCGAGAAACACGGCGTCATCGATCGCGGCCGGGTGAGATGTCTTCTCAGTCAAGGCGCTTGTACCTCTGGATGCTGCCGTCCTGGTTCACGCGTTCCAGCGCCGTCACTTTCCCGCGCGAAACATTCAAGCGGTATCGAAAATCCGACACGCCTTCCACCGCAAACAGGTCGGGACCGATCGGCTCCAGCGCGACGCGAAACCGGTCGCGCCAGATAGTGTAGAGCGCGCCCTTGTCCAGGACAAGCTGGCGGCCTTCATATTTTCCGGCGGCTTGCGTCAACAGCCCAGCATCGACATGCGGGCGCTCGATCGCTGCCGTCAAGCTGGGGAGCAGCCAGGCAAGTTCGGTTCGCCTGGCCTCATCGGTCTTCGCCAGATGTTCAAGCGCCAGCTTGTGCGCCAGAGGCAGCGCGCGGATGGACGGGCTTGGAATATCGGGTTGCACGCCGGTTCCTTCGAAATCGCCATGGTCCACGGGATCCTGGATCTGGCCGATCGGCACTTGCACGAAGAACTCGTCGTTGAGCGGCTTGCGTGCCACCGGATGCGCACCACCGGCGGTGCGCTCCCCGATCAGCGTCGCTCGCCCGAGCTTCTTCATCGCATAGGAAAACCATTCTGCGGAGGAAAACGACGTGGAGCCGGTCAGGATATACACGGGCTTGTCCACCATGCGCTTGCCCGGCAGGCCCGGCAGCACCCATTGCCCGCGCTGGATACGCTTGCCATCCTCGTTATAGTAATAGTCAAAGAGCAGCTGGTCTTTCTCGCTGGAGAAGAAATAGCTCGCCAGAAACTGCGCCATTTCCAGATGTCCGCCATTGTTATAGCGCAAATCGATGATGAGGGCGTCCGTATTGCCGACGAAGCGCATAACGGACGCCGCCGTATCATGGGCAAGTTCCGGATCGGCAAAATAGCTGAAGCGTAGATAGCCGATATTTCCCTTCAGGCGAGCGACCTCGTCGAAACCGAAATTGGTCTCCTCCAGCCTGCTCAATTCTTCTTTGCGTATCTTGGCCTTGAGCGTCGGGTCGGCCTTTGCCTTGAATTCCGCGATCCATGCTGGGTCGGCGCCCACGAAGAAATGCAGGTCGCCGCTGACTTTGACGAGGTCGTCCGTCAGCTTGCCCGCAAACTCTGCCTGCGTCGTCGCCGAGTCATAATCGCCCTTGGTCAGATGCTCCTGAAGCACCGGCGCAATTTTTCTTGCGATGTCCGGAAACGCGTAGTTTGCATTCAAGGTGCTATTGAGGGAGGCGATGATCTCGCTCTTTTCATTGCGCGAAAGGCCAGGCTCCCCGGCAAAGGCGCCCGGTGCGCACATGATGGACAAGGCCGACAGCGTTTGAAGCAGACATAAGTGATAACGCATTCTGATGTTCCCCCTCGGTGAAATCCAATCATACAATATATTGCGCAACATATTGCAGAAAAATCAAATCACCTCGATGAGGGAAGCAGACAACCTCCGCTTCCGTCCGATCTGCTCTCGCCAGAAGGGCGCTTCGGCCAGCGCTGTCAGATTCAACGCTTCAGTGGCAGCCTCCGGCCGGCCATCGTCATTCGCAGCTTCCGCCGATACGGGACCGTCGGAATGATGCAGTGCACGACGTTGCTGCCTTCAGGGCACGCTGGCGGTTCGGTCCCGCGCTGCAAGCCGCGCTGCAAGCCCCGCTGCGCGCCCTCCTCGTGCCATCTACGGGGCCGGCGCCGTTTCATCCGGGCAGCTGACCTCGTCCTCCGGCGTATACAAGGTCATCGGCACGCGCTGGCCATCCACTTCCAGCTCGCGTACCTTCGGCGTCACCAGCTGGAACTGGCCCGCTTGCAGCTTCTCGCGCAGGGGCTTGCAGCGCAGGGCATCGGTGGGGATTTGCCCGCGCGCCGTCCAGCTGCCGTCTTCTTTTTCCGCCAGCAACACCGACGAGGCGCGCGGATCATTGCTGATCAGCAACACGTCCTGCTTACCGTCGCCATCGAAATCGAGCAGGTAGGCGTCGCACTGCGGCCCTGCCCGCTTCAAGCAGGCGGGCAGGCGCCAGGCGGGGCCCACTTGCGTCCAGTCCTGGCGCAGGAAACTGTCCGGCAGCTTCGCCGTCGCCGGACGCAGGGTCAGGTTGATCGACACGTCGCTCAGCGCGCCCGTCTCGTCGAGGCGATTCTGGCGCTTGAGCATGGCGTCGGCGCGCGCCCGCACGATGGCCGCATCCGGGCCCGTCGTGCGTTTCGTCAATTCCTGCAGGGCCGCCTGGCCATAGCGGGCACCCTGGAAGCGCAGGTATTCGAAATCGAACTTGTCCACGCCCACCTTGCCGCTGTCCAGGCGCGCCATCTGGCTGGCCACGGAAATGCGCGCCGGGTCCGCCAGCGGCGAGAACAGGGCGAACAGCACCAGCAGGGTCACGAAGGCGGTGGCCACGTTGACGTTGGCGATCAGGTGCAGCCAGTCGCCATACTTGCTGGCCGCCCAGGCATAGCCGGCCGCGTAGCAGGTGGCGACCAGCAGGCAGGCGGCAGCGATCAGGCGGTCGGACGTCCAGCCGTGCGACATCACGCGCAAGGTCAATGCATAGATGGCGATGCCCACCACCCATGGCAGCAGCAGGCAAGCCAGGCGCGTGCCCAGGCGGATGCCGCGCGCCACGCCATGGCCCACTTCGCCGTTCTGGAAGGCGGCATTGATCAGCACCACCAGCACGCCGGCCATGCCCAGCAGCACGGACGCCGCATGGCGCGTGGCCCACAGGCGCTCGAAGCCGATGAAAGGCAAGGTCAGCAGGAAACCGGAGACGAGCACGGCGGCGATCGGCATCAGCCACGACAGCAGCACCAGCAGCAAGGTGCGGATGCCCCGCACGATGGATGGGCGCACGTCGGTGATGTGGATGGCAAATGAAAACGCGAAGCAGATGACGGGAATCACGAACCAGGCCTGGCCCAGCAGCTTTTTCAGGAAACTGAGCTTAATCAGCAGGAACAATTGCCCGCCCAGCCACAGCACCAGCCACAGGCCCAGCACGAACAGCAGGGAAAACAGCAGCTGGATGCCCAGCTTCCAGGCGATTTCAAAGTAGGTCGGGTAGCGGGCGATGCGCCGGCCATCCTGGGCGCTGGCCAGCACCAGCGCGTGGGCGATATAAAACCCCACCACGCAAAAACCGAACAGCTGGGCGGAAATCACGCGCAGCGGCGCGCCCGGCTTGTAGTTGCCCCAAATCACGTGCTCAGCGCCACGCGCCACGTCGTGCCAGGCCAGCACGGCCAGCACGACGGCCGCGCCGGCCATCCACAGGGCGATGCGCTTGAGGGACATGTGGCCCAGGCTGGACACCAGCAGGATGGGCAACAGCAAGCTGATCAGCATCAACGGACCCAGCAGGTAGGCTTCCGTGGCGGGCCACACCTTGTCTTGCGCCGTGCTGTACAGCCAGTACAGCAGCAAGCCTTGCAGCAGGCCCGTCACCAGGCGCGTCACCGCGATACGCGGCGCCACCACCGGATCGAGCAACGCCATGTTTTTTCCTGCGGCATCCTGCTGCATAGTCATTCCCTTAATAGTCGTTCATTGCAGTCATTGTTGCACTGCGAGCACGGCCATTATTGCATTTCGTTATCGTCATCTCAACAGCGATTCGCGCGCGCGCCCTTCCGGCCCACCCTCGCTGCGGCGCACCGGCAAGCTTTGCGCGAGGCCCCAGGCCAGCTCCGGCACGAGGAATAGCCACAGCAGGGGCTGGCCCGTCATGAGCAAGGCCCACGCCATCCAGGTGGAAAACAGGTAGCGGGCCACGGCGTCGTAGCGGCCGAAGCGCGGCTGCGGATCGAGCATGCGCAGCACCGACCAGACCATCACCACGCTGCCCATCATGCTGCTGATGAGCAAATGCAAGGGTTCGAACACAGGCAGTGGCGCGCCGCCCAGGCCTAGGTTGAGGGCATTCAAGTGCTCGCGCATGAGCAGGAACGTCCACGGCGTGGTAAACGGGGCAATCATGAGCACATCGTAAATGGCGCTGGCGCGCACCACGCGGCGGAAGGCGGAAACGGACAACATGGCAACTCCTGTGTATGGAAAGCATCCATTCTCAAGGCTGGAGTACACTCCATGGTCAAGCATTTTATGAAGGAATATTTCCATGCAGATCGGCGAGATGGCGCAGGCGACGGGCTTGAGCCGCGATACCCTGCGCTTCTATGAAAAGCGGGGCTTGCTGCGCGCGCGGCGCGGCGCGAATGGCTACCGCGACTATCCGCCCGAAGCGGCGGACTGGCTGCGCTACCTGCGCACGGCGCAGCAGCTGGGTTTTACGCTGGCGGAAATCGAGGCCGACATGCCGCTGCTGGCCGGCGCAGGCGATCCGGCCATGGCGGACCTGCTGCGCGCGGCGCTGGCGCGCAAGCTGGCCGACATCGATGCGCGCATCGCCGGCTTGACGCAGTTGCGCGGCGAACTGGCGCGGCGGATGGAGCCGCAGGCGGCCGCCTGTCCGTTGCGGGGAGATACCGATGCAGCACCAGCTCCCTGAAAAACAAAAACCGCCTGGGAAACAAAAACCGCCTGGGCATGGCCGCAGGCGGTTTTGACGTGGCGCAAAGCTGGAATTACTTGGCGGCCTTGCGGCGGCGCAGGAAACCCATCAGGCCCAGGCCGGCCAGCAGCATGGCGTAGGTTTCCGGTTCCGGCACGGCGGCCATCACGGAAACATTGTCGATCACGGCGCCCGAGTAATTGTCGAACGGCGTGCCGGCCTTGGCGGCGCTGGCAAACGACAGGGTCGCCAGGCCCGTGGAAGCGGCCGTGAAACTCAGGGTGTTGCTGTACAAGGTGTTCGAGGCGGCGGCCGTCGAGTAGAAATCCCCCACCACGCCACCGAAATTGACGCTCACGCCCTGGCCTGCGGGGCCGCCGGAATTGCGCGCCATGTCAAAGGTCAGGCTATACGTCTGGCCGGCAACGACGCTGAAATTTTGCGACAGGAAACCCGGACCTGGCGTACCCAGCAAATCGACGCTGTAGCCGTTGATGGCGTTATACGCATTGCGGATCAGGTCGACGGAACTGGCGCCCACGGTCCAGCCCGTGATGGCCGACGAACCGCTGTTGACGACTTTAAAGCCGCTGTCGAAGGTATAGCCGGAAGCAACTGTTTCAAAATTGCCATTCGTGATCAGGTTGACGGGGCTGGCGCTGGCGGTGCCGGCAGCAAACAGGGCGACAACGGCTGCGATGGTGGCGATTTTCATGAGTTGATTTCCTTGCCTTATTGGCATTAAAGTTACCTTAAGTAAAATCATATCGCAGCCAGGATGAAAATCCAAGAACTTTGCAAAAATATATTTAATGTGAGCAATTTGCAACGTCTTCAGGCGCCCTCCCCCCCTCCTCCGGAGGGCGACAGCTCAATCAAGCTCTTGCCGTGCCACCAGGATGCCATCCGCATCGGCGTAGATCCAGTCGCCCGGATGCACGGCCACGCCGCTGATCTGCACGCGCACGTCGCGCTGGCCGGCGCCCGTCTTGTTGCTCTTGCGCGGATGCGTGGCCAGGGCGCGCACGCCGATCTGGCAGACATTGATTTCCTCGCTGTCGCGGATGCAGCCATCGACGACGATGCCGGCCCAGCCGTTGCTTTCGGCCAGCACGCCCAGCTGGCCGCCCACCAGGGCGCGGCGCAGGCTGCCGCCGCCATCGATCACCAGCACATGGCCCTGGCCCGGCGCTTCCAGGGTGCTGCGCACGAGGGCGTTGTCTTCGAACACGTGCAGGGTGGTGGCGGGGCCGCTGAAGCGCACGCGCTGGCCGAAGGCGCGGTACACGGGCGGCAGCACGGCCAGGGTGCCATCGTCCAGCATGGCTGCATAGTCGTCGCACAGGTCGGTGGTGGCAAAGGTCATGGGGATTCCTTTCGTGGCAGATGGCAACGATTCTATGCCTTTTGCAGCGCCGCGGCACGTGTTTTGCCGCCCACGCCCACGGCCGTGGCGATCGCCAGCGCCTGGAACAGGCCGATGAAGACGAACAGCATGGCCGGATGGTCGCCATCCATCAGCGCGCCAAAGAACAGAGGGCCCACGGCCAGGCCGCTGTCGAGCCCCGAATACACGACGCCATACACGCGCCCGGTGGCATTCTTCGGCGCCGCCGCGCGTATCATCAGGTCGCGCGACGGCCCCGCCACGCCCGACATCAGGCCGATGGCGCCCATCAGCACCACCGCGCCCCAGGCCGGCACGACGGCCATGGCCAGCAGCACGGCCAGCAGCGCGGCGGCGGCAAAGGCGATCGCCACGTTGCGGTCCGGCTGCTTGCTGCGCGCGCCCACCACGCCGCCGGCCAGCATGCCCACGGCCGAGGCCAGCATATAGGCCGTGTAGGCGCTCGTGGCCAGCGCCAGGCTCATGCCGTACAGCTTGACGAGGGCCACGCTGGCAAAGCTCTGAATGCCGCCCAGGGCGATGGCGGTAATGAAGAAGAAAGCAAAGCACATCCACACGGCAGGCAGGCGCAGGAAGTCCAGCGTGCCTTCACCGCCGGCGGCCTGGCCCGGCGCGGCCTGTTTCACGGGTTCGGGGCGGATGGCGTGGCGGTTCAGGAACAGGATCAGCAGCACGCCGAACGGCAGCACGGCCGCGCATTGCAAGGCCACCCGCCAGTCGTAGTTGGTGGCGACATACGTCATGAACAGGGGCGCCAGGGCCCAGCCGATGTTGCCGCTGATGCCATGCACGGAAAAGCCGTACGCCACGCGGGCCGCCGACACGCGCTGGTTTAGGATCGTGTAGTCGGCCGGATGGAACACGCTGTTGCCCATGCCGGCCAGCATGGCGCCCAGCATCAGCGCCGCATAGCTGTGGGCGGTGGACAGGGCCAGCGCCGACACGCCCAGCAAGAAAATGCCGGAAAACAGCACGGCACGCGCGCCGAAACGGTCGACGACAAAGCCGGCCAGCGCCTGCCCCACGCCCGAGATGATGAAGAACACCGTCATCAGCAAGCCCAGTTCCGCATACGACAGGTCGAAGGCGGGTTTCAGCCAGACGAACAGGGCCGCGAGGATCAGGTGATAAAAGTGCGACACGCCATGCGCCAGCCCCACCAGGCCGATGACGCGGGCATCGCCGCGCAAGGTGGGAAGTCCGGATGCCGAGTTAGTTGTTATCATGTCATACCCTGTCTTATACTGGTGAAGCTCAAGTGTATGCAAAATACCATCGTCTGTTTTCCGACAGAACGACATAATTTATCGAATTAAGGCCAAGCTGATGGGTGTACCTATCCTCCACCATACCCGCATGTGTCCGCCACGGGAAGCGCCCAGCGCCACCATTCCCGTGACCATGATCGCGCGCGACCTGCAACCCGATGAATTTTTATTGCCGCACAGCCACCCATGGGGCCAGGTCACGATGGCGCTCGAAGGCGTGCTGCGCATCACCGCCAACAACAGCAGCTGGGTGTTGCCGCCCATGCGCGCCATCTGGATCGCGCCCAACGTGGAGCATGCCGTCACGATACTGGAAAAGACCCGCTTGCGCCCCCTGTGCATCCATGCCGCGCGCGCGCCCTTTGCGGGCCACGACTGCAAGGTGCTGGAAGTATCGAATTTGCTGCGCCAGCTGATCATGGCGCTGGAACAGCTGGATCCGGGGCAGGAACCGGCGCGCGAGGCGCTGCTGGCCGAACTGATCCTCGATGAATTGAAACGCTCGGCCACGCGCCCCATCCGCGTGCCCTTGCCCGGCGACAAGCGCCTGAAAAGCCTGTGCGACAGCCTGATCGAGAAACCGGGCTTGAACCAGACCCTGGAACACTGGGCGCAGCAGGTCGGCGCCTCGGAGCGTACCCTGGCGCGGCTGTTCGAACGGGAATTGGGCATGAGTTTTGGCCAGTGGCGCCAGCAAGTGCGCTTGGCGCACGCGGCGCCCCTGATCGCGCGCGGCGTGCCGCTGTCGCAAGTGGCCGAAGAACTGGGCTACGCCAGCCAGTCGGCCTTTTCCGCCATGTTCAAGAAGACTTTCGGCAGTTCGCCGTCGGCCTTCTTTGCCCAGGGCGACAGAATCTAGCCAACTGGAAAGCGCGCCGATACAGCGCTCTGGGCAAGGCGCAGCGCCGCAGGCAGTACGCTGGTACGGCAAGGCGATGCAACGCCGCCATGGGCGCTTTAGCGGTGCGCTCTCAAGCCATGAAGTCGAACAGGGAATTCTTGCCGGTATAACCCGGCAAGGCCGAGTTCGTCCCCATCTGCTCCTGGGCGGAATACGCTTTCACCAGCGCCTGCGCCTGGGCCGTCAGCGCCTTGGCCAGCACGGCTTTCTTGTTGGTGAGCGTCGTGATGTCCTTGCCGACCGTCTGCACTTCCTTGCGGATGATGCTCGTTTCGCCCGTCAGCTCGCCGATCTTGCTGGCGAACTGGTCCGCCACACCCTTGCCGTTATTCGTGAACATCTTGCTGACGGCGTCCGGATCGGCCGCGATGGCTGCCTTGAGTTTTTTGTCGTCGAGCACCAGCTCGCCGCTCTTGCCCAGGGTCACGCCGGCGCTGCCCAGCACCGACGATGGCACGCCCGTGCTGGCCGTGCGCAGCACTTGTTCCATCTGCGAGCGCACTTGCCCCAGGGCCGTGTCGGACTTCAAGTCGCCCTGCTGCAGGCTCTGCAGCTTGCTGTTGAGTTCATTGTAGGCCGTGACGAAGCTGGCCACGTTGCTGGCGATCTGGCTGCTGTCCTTGGCGATGACGAGATCGGTCGTGCCTTTTTTCTTCAATTCGATGGTGGCGCCCTCGACGGCCGTCGTCAGGGTATTCGTGGCGCTCTTGATTTCCTTGCCGTCGACGGTCAGCAGCGCATCCTGCGCGGCAGCCGTTTGCTGCATGCCCTTGCCGGCGCCGGGCGCATAGCTGAGCAGATTGCTGACGGCCGCGTCGCCGGACACGCTGATGCGCATGCTGCTGTCGGCGCCGCTCTTGCCATTGATGGCCAGCGAATAGCCATCGGCGCCCTTCACCACGCTGGCGTCGACGCCCTGCTGCTTGAGCGCGGCGGCGATGCCGTCGAGGCTATTGTTGCTGCTGTCGATGGTCACCGCAATGATCTTGCCGCTGCCGGGCGTAAATTGCTTGCCGTCGGCCGAGCCCACTTCAATCTTGACCAGCGCGGGCGCACCCGTGCCGATGGCCGCGCTCGAGGATTTCTGCGCGCCGCTGAGCAAGGTCTGTCCCTGCGCCAGTTGCTTGACGTTCATTTCATGGCTGCCGCTGACCGCCTTGTCGGTAGTGGTGGCGCTCAGCACATCCTTGCTGCTGGACGTGGCCGACGTGGCCAGGCCGCTGCCGGCCATGTTCTTGGCCACGGTCTGGAATTTCGCCAGCGCCGATTGCAGCTGGCCCAGGCCGGAGAATTTGGCCTGGTCGCGCGCCAGGCTGGCGTTGAGCTTGACTACGCCCGTGTTTTGCGACTGCATCTGGCGCTCCACCTTCGCATACACATCGGCCGAGATATTGCCCTGCGTCGTCTGCTGCGTGTTATTGGTGTAGGCCCTGCTGTTGATGGTCGAATTAAACATGGTAGGCGTTCCCGTCGGGTGTAAGGTCATGGCGCACGGTTCAGGTCCTGACCGTGCTGCGCTGGAAACGGACGGCAGGCGCGCGTGGCGCGGCAAGGTCCCTCTTCTGGTTGATAATTATGCAGTATTACCGGAATATCAAAACAGCGAACAGAACAGGTTTTTCCTGACTGCAAACCCATATGCACCATTTTAGCGCAATCACTTGCCGTTTATCTTCGGGCGTGCCTCAGCGCATGAATTTCGAAATGGCGCTGCTGACGGCCATGTCCAGCTGCTGGAAAGTGAGTCCCACCTTGAAACCTGCGCTGCTGAAAATGCAGTGCGAGACGGTCACGCGCGCCTCGATGATGTGCGCCGCGCCATCGTAAAACAATTCGAACAGCACCTTGCCCTTCTTGCCTGTCGGCACCGGTTCCGCGATGACGGCCGACATGCCGCCCGGCCCCACATCGAGGGTGCGCGCCGCCACGGGGCCCGCGCCATCCATTACCAACATTGCCTTGGCACGCAATATCTTGCGTGCGCCCTGCCTTTGCTCAACTGACACTGTATTCCGCTTCTCTATCTATGCATTGTCGATGCGGATGCGCGAGGCGCATCCATCGGACAAATATTATAGTTCTAAACGGAAATTTTGTTTGACTTGTCTCAAGCTTGGCATTTAAACCATACCAACTTTTACTCCAGGTCGCGCAACTTGTTGAACGCTTCGTCGATGCGCTCGACGCCGATGACCTTGAGGCCCTCGATGACTTGCTTGGGCAAGTTCGACTTGGGCACCACGGCCAAGGTAAAGCCCAGCTTGGCCGCTTCGCGCAAGCGCTCCTGGCCCCGTGGCGCGGGACGGATTTCGCCGGCTAGCCCCACTTCGCCAAACACCACCAGCCCTCGCGGCAGCGGCTTGTTGCGCATCGACGAATTAATAGCCAGCAACACGGCCAGGTCGGCCGCCGGTTCCGTGATCTTCACGCCGCCCACGGCGTTGATGAACACATCCTGGTCGAAGGCGGCGATGCCCGCGTGGCGGTGCGCCACGGCCAGCAGCATGGCCAGGCGGTTCTGCTCCAGGCCGACGGACAAGCGGCGCGCATTCGGCAAGTGGCTCGTATCGACCAGGGCCTGGATTTCCACCAGCAGCGGGCGCGTGCCCTCCTGCGTCACCATCACGCACGAGCCCGGCACCTGGTTGTCGTGCTGCGACAAAAACAGCGCGGATGGGTTCGACACCCCTTTCAAGCCCTTTTCCGTCATGGCGAACACGCCCAGTTCATTGACGGCGCCGAAACGGTTCTTGATGGCGCGCACGAGGCGGAAGCTGGAATGGGCGTCGCCCTCGAAGTACAGCACCGTGTCGACGATGTGTTCGAGCACGCGGGGACCGGCCAGCGCGCCCTCTTTCGTCACGTGACCGACCAGGATGATGGTCACGCCCGTCTGCTTGGCCGCGCGCGTGAGCTGGGCCGCGCATTCGCGCACTTGCGCCACGGAACCGGGCGCCGAGCTGAGCGCGTCCGAATACACGGTCTGGATGGAGTCGATCACCACCACTTCCGGTTTTAAATCGGCCAGGGTGGCGAGAATCTTTTCCAGTTGGATCTCGGCCTGCAGTTTGAGTTCCTTCGCGTCGATGACGAGGCGCTTGGCGCGCAAGGCGATCTGCGCGCCCGATTCCTCGCCGCTGACGTACAGCACGCGCTTGTGGTGCGACATATTGGCCAGCGCCTGCAGCAGCAGGGTCGACTTGCCGATGCCGGGGTCGCCGCCGATCAGCACGACACCGCCCGCCACCATGCCGCCGCCCAGCACGCGGTCGAATTCCTCGATGCCCGTGCCGAAGCGGGGCACGTCGATGGCGTCGATATCGTCGAGCGAC
Organism: Janthinobacterium sp. SUN176; assembly: GCF_030587335.1. Lineage (NCBI taxonomy): Bacteria > Pseudomonadati > Pseudomonadota > Betaproteobacteria > Burkholderiales > Oxalobacteraceae > Janthinobacterium > Janthinobacterium sp. SUN176. The sequence continues at coordinate 2,612,591 of NZ_JAPWIA010000001.1, forward strand.
AGCACGGGCGCCGTCTGCGCCAGCGACATGTGTTGCGGGTTCGAATAGCGGTTGTTGCCGCCCGTCTCGGGCAGGGTTTCCACCATGGTGTTCCACTGGTTGCACGAGGTGCACTGCCCCATCCATTTGTTGCTGATGGCGCCGCAATCGCTGCAGGTGTAGATGGTCTTGACTTTTGCCATGGTGTACTTTGCCCGGGTAAGGTGAAACTGCTGTCTATATATACAGTATATACAAACGGCGGGCCGCCGTCACTGTGTCGCTTCGACCACGGGCACGCGGGGCGCCAATGCGCACATCAGCTCGTAGCCGATGGTGCCGGCGGCCAGAGCCACCTCGTCGATCGGCATGCCCTGGCCCCACAAGGTGACGGCACTGCCGACTTTTGCACCGGGCACGTGCGTCAGGTCAACCATCAGCATGTCCATCGACACCCTGCCGATGAGTCCCGTGCGCACGCCGTCGACGAGCACGGGCGTGCCTTCGGGCGCATGGCGCGGGTAGCCGTCCGCATAGCCGCACGCCACCACGCCCACCTTGATATTGCCGGCCGCTTCGTAGCGGCTGCCGTAACCCACCACTTCGCCGGCGGCGATATCCTGGATGCCGATAATGCTGCTGCGCAAGGTCATGGTGGGCAGCAAGCCGAACGCCTGCGCCGACGTGCCGCCGGGAGCGCCGCTGGGCGTGCCGCCGTACAGCATGATGCCGGGGCGCACCCAGTCGCTGTCCAGGTGGTGCAGCAGCACGCCGGCCGAATTGCACAGGCTGCGCGGCAATGATGTGCCAACGCCGGCGCCGATGCTGGCCGCGCCCGCTTCGAAACGCAGCATCTGCTGCTCCAGGGGCAAGCGCGTGGGCGCCGCCTCGTCCGCGTTGGCGAAATGCGTCATCAGGGTGATCGTGCCGATATGCGGCATGGCGCGCAGGCGCGCATATGCCCCCGCCACGGCGTCCGGCGTAAAGCCCAGGCGGTTCATGCCCGTATTCATTTTCAGGTGCACATCGATGGCGTGCGGCAGGCGCGCCGCTGCCAGCAGGGCGATCTGTTCCTCGCAATGCACGCTGCCATTCAAGCCATATTGCGCCATGACGGGCAAATCGCTGGCGTCAAAAAAACCTTCCAGCAGCAAGATGGGCTTGGTCCAGCCCAGTTCGCGCAGACGCACGGCGTAGTCGACCTCGACCAGCGCCAGGCCATCGGCCCCGGCAAAGCCCCGCATGGCCCGTTCCAGGCCGTGGCCATAGGCATTTGCCTTGACGACGGCCCACACCTTGGCGCCGCGGGCGCCGGCACGGGCGCGCGCCAGATTATGTTGCATGGCATCGAGATGGATGGTGGCGAGAAGGGGCCTGGGCATATGCGTCGTTCACGGCGGGTGGGAAAGCCGTATTTTACCGGATGCACCGTACGCGGACACGGCAGACGCCCAAGGTCGTATGCAGAGGACATCATTTATAAAATGCTCACATGTATGTGTATTTTTCTACGGCAGAAAAATTAAGGTTCGCTTAGACAAGACTATGCAAAGCGGCCCCTTCCAAACTTGGGGTTTGCCGTTTTTTCGTGGTATAAAGCAAGCCAGATATGATTTCAGGCAATCCAGAATGAATCGTGGTTTTTATACCATCATGGCGGCGCAGTTCTTTTCCTCGCTGGCAGATAACGCCCTCTTTTTTGTCGCCGTCGATTTATTGGTGTCCATGAAATCCCCGGCGTGGATCACGCCGCTGCTCAAACTGTCGTTCGTGCTGTTTTACGTGCTGTTGGCCGCTTTTGTCGGCGCCTTCGCAGATGCATTGCCAAAAGGCAAGGTCATGTTCATCGCCAACATGGTCAAGATCTTCGGCTGCGCCCTCGTCTTCTTCCACGTACACCCGCTGCTGGCCTACGCCGTCGTCGGTTTTGGCGCGGCCGTGTACTCGCCCGCCAAATACGGCATCCTGACGGAACTGCTGCCGCCGGAAAAGCTCGTGGCGGCGAATGGCTGGATCGAAGGCTTGACCGTCACTTCCATCATCCTCGGCACCGTCATGGGCGGCGCGCTCGTCAGCGGCCACGTGTCCGACATGCTGCTGTCCTTCGACTTCCCCCTGATCGACACGGGCATCACCAACAAGACGGAAGCGGCCCTGTGCGTGGTGGTCGGCATTTATGTGCTGGCGACCCTGGCCAACCTGAAGATTCCCGACACGGGCTGCGTATATCCGCACCAGGAACGCAATCCTATCAAACTGATCACCGATTTTGCCAATTGCTATTCCATCCTGTGGAAAGACAAGCTGGGCCAGATCACCCTGGCCGTGACGACCCTGTTCTGGGGCGCCGGCGCCACCTTGCAGCTGATCGTGCTGGAATGGGCCAAGCAATCCTTGAACATGCCCTTCGACAAGGCGACCAGCCTGGTGGGCGTGGTCGCCATCGGCGTGGCCGCCGGCGCCGTGCTGTCGGCCCGCTTCATTCCGCTGCGCAAATCGCTGACCGTCATTCCACTGGGCATCGCCATGGGCGTGATCGTCATGATGATGACGCAAGTACATTCCGTATGGATCGCCTACCCGCTGCTGATACTGATCGGCGCCCTGTCCGGCTTTTTCGTCGTGCCCATGAATGCCCTGCTGCAACATCGCGGCCACGTGTTGATGAGCGCAGGCCATTCCATCGCCGTGCAGAACTTCAATGAAAACCTGTCTATTTTGACCATGCTGGCCGTGTATTCGATCATGATCCGCTTGCACCTGCCGCTGAACATCATCATTACCCTGTTCGGCCTGTTCGTCGCCGGCACCATGTACATGATCATGCGCAAGCACAAGCTGAACCAGGCCGAGCACGACAATCTTTCCTTGATTGGCGAGCAAAAGCATTAATTTCGGAGGCTGACCCAGCGGATCAGCCCCCGGCATTACGCTGGCAGCATGCCAGCGAGCCGCCGCGCGGCAGCCTGCTCCGTCCAGTCAGGCGGCACGACAAAACCACGCGTGCACTCCACTTCCCAGCCTTCGACATTATCCACCGTGGCCACCATCACCGGTTGCGCCAGATCAAACAAGCGCGCGCGCAAGGCCTCCACATCCAGCACTTCCACGTCGCGGCCCTTGAACGGCGCCAGCCATTGCAATCGCGGCAGCACGACATAGCGCTGCGTGGGCAATTGTGTGGGCGCGCACCAGAAGCCGTGTCCATGATCCTGGGAAATACCGTCCAGGGCGGGCGTGGCGTCCGGGGCATAAAACAGCCAGCCCTTGACCAGCGCCTGCGCCGCGCGCACGGGCTGCGCCAGCAGGGTTTGCGCGGCCGGATGGCGGGACAAGGCCAGTTGCTTGTCGAGGATCTTGCGCATCTTCAATCCCAGGGTATCGGCCAGGTTGGGGCCGATCAAGTGATTGAAGACGCCGGGATCGGGCGCGCCTTCCAGCAGGTAGAACTTGGTGGCGAATTCCCAGTGCAGCAACGCGTCACCCTGCGCTCCATCGCGCAGCAGGAAATCGAACTCGCCCACCGTGTCGTTGCGGTTCACTTGCACTTGCAAGCCATGCGCTTGCAGCAGTCCGTGTTGCTCAAAATAAAAGGCCAGCAGCTTTTCAGCGTACAGGCCCAGGCGGGAATAGAATTTCGGCCCCAGCGCCGCATCGAGCGGCGACGGATCGTCTTGCAGCGCGCCCAGCCAATCGACAACAGAAGGCGTGACGGGCGCGAGGCTGGCGATGCGCCCGCCCCAGTGGGAGCTGGACGGGTCCAGCAAGTCGGGCGAGTCGAGCAGCCAGGCCAGCGCACGCACGCGGGGGTGCGTCAGATGCCCCCAGCGGCGCTCGAAGCGGGCCTGGAAGGCGCCGGCGGCGGCATCACTCACCGTGCGAATCACCATGCGTGCTTTTCGCCAGGCACAGATCGGCCCAGGCGCGCGCCTTGGCCTTGCCCGTCTCGTCCTGCAGCAGCATTTCCGGGTGGAAAGTGGCAACGACGGCAGCCTTGCCCAGTTGGCGCACGGTACCGCGCACGGGTTTCTCGCCGGGATTGATGCCGGCGGCGGCCATCGAGCCGAGCGTCAAAATAGTACGCGGTTGCAGCAGGGCCAGTTCGCGCTCGAAATACGGGCGGCAGGCGGCGGACTCGGCTTCTGTCGGCAAGCGTTCCTGGCCCGCCTCGTCGAGCGGACGGCATTTCAGCAAGTGCGTGATGTACACATCGCGATCCGCATCGACGGCGATGGCTTTCAGCATATTGTCGAGCAATTTGCCCTGCTCGCCCGGCAAGGCGCGCCCTTCCCGCTCTTCCAGGCGCGACGGGCTGCTGGCCAGCATCAGCCAATCGCCCTGGCGGTCGCCGCGGCCCATGACGACGCCCTTGCGCGTCTTGCACAGGTCGCAGCGCGCGCACTTGGCGACGGCAGCCGTCAAGCCATCCCAGTCGAGGGCGGCGATATCCGTATCGCTCAGCTGTCTGGCGGGCGGCGGTGGCGGCGCATCGTCGAACCAGGCCGTATCGTCAGATGCGGCGGGAGCGGCGGGAGCGACAGGCGTGGCAGGAGCGGGAGCGACAGGCGCAGCAACGTCAACGGCTTTCACCTCAGCAACAACCTCCGCTGCGGGTACGGCCGGCGCAACAGCTTCAAGCACGGCGGCCACCGGTGCCGCTGCTGCTTCCACGATCTCGGCGACGTCAGCCGCTTCAGCGGCCTCGGGCGCGCCACCCTGGCGCAAGCGCCACAGGGGGCCGACGCCCATTTCATCGAGGAAAACGGCGCTGCGGCTCATAAGGTATAACGCATCACGATGGCGTCCTCACGTTGCGAGTTGCTGGCCGGATAGTATCCCTTGCGCCGGCCGATCTGTTCAAATCCATAGCGCTGGTAAATATCGAGCGCGCGCACGTTCGACGGGCGCACTTCCAGCAGCATCGATTCCATGCCCAGCTGGCGCGCGCAGGCGCAGGACTGGTTCAGCAGGAAGCGGCCCAGCCCCTGGCCTTGGATCGCGCCTTCGACGGCCACGTTGAGCAAGTGCGCCTCGTCGACGACCAGCATCAGCAAAAAGTAGCCGAGCAGGGTGCCATCCACGTCGCGCAGCACCCAGGCCGGATATCCGCTTTTGAGCGAATCGACGAAGTTGCCGTGCGTCCAGGGATGCGGATACACGCGCTGCTCCAGCGCCAGCACCTCGGTCAAGTCCGCTTCGGCCATCGGCTGATAGTCGAGGCGCAGCAAGTCCCAGCCGGCAGCGCGGTCCTGGTCCGCCACACTCATTGCGCGGACTCCGCAGCGGCCTTGGCCTGTTGCATCTCTTGCCGTTCCGCGCTGGTAAAGGCGATCTTGTTGCGCAAATACAAAGGCTGCGCCTCGGCCGCGGTCACGAACTGGCCGGCCGCAAAGGCGATGCGCGCCAACTGCGCCACTTGCACGGCGTGCGGCATGATGGCGGCGTCGGCAGTCGCGGCGCATGGCAGCGGGGCCAGCGCTTCGGCGTATGCACTGAAACCGTTGCCGCAAGCGGCCACGTCGCCTTGCGGCGCCACGCCGGCAGGCGCGCTCAGGGCCGGTGGCGCAACAATCTGCAAGCCATCCTGGTAATCATATTGCGCCCAGTACACTTCGCCCATGCGGGCGTCGAGCACGGTCACGATGCGTTGCGCGCCATGTTGCTGGTGGCACGCGAGCGCCATGGCGTCGAGGGTGACGACGGGCACGACGGGCAGCTTGGCGCCGTAGGCCAGACCTTGCGCGATGCCGCAAGCCGTGCGCACGCCCGTAAACGAGCCGGGACCGGAGCCGTAGGCGATGGCGTCCACGTCGGCCAGGGTCACGCCCGCTTCAGCGAGCAATTCCTGCACCATCGGCAAGATGGACTGGGAATGGGTGCGCACGCCCGACGACGCGCGGGACAGGACGACATCGCCGCGCAACAAGGCGCAGGAGGCGAGTTCGGACGAGGTTTCAATGGCAAGCAGGGTGGGAAGTAAGGTAGACATAGCGTATTTTACCTTGCCGCGCCATAGCATGGCACTCCCCGCTGCGGCATGCCGTGGCAAGCCGGGCAGCCCTCACGCCGATGCGGCTTGCACAGCGGCCCCGCGAGGACGGCTATAATGAAAGACGCGGCTCATTATTTGACCGGCATCAAGTCTGCCGCGCCAAGCAATCGCCTAGCAATCGCTGAGCAACATCGTCTTTCCACTCTTGCCCTGGTCCGTTCCGTGAATCCACTTCTTGCTAAACTGCAACCATATCCCTTTGAAAAGCTGCGCCAGCTGTTTGCCGGCGTGACGGTCAATCCCGAGTATGCGCCCATCAGCCTGGGCATGGGCGAACCCAAGCACCCGACGCCGGCTTTCATCGAGCAGGCATTGGTCGACAATATCCATGGCCTGGCCAGCTATCCGACCACCATCGGTTCGGAAGCCTTGCGTACAGCCATCGCCGGCTGGCTCGAGCGCCGCTATGGCATCCCCAAGCTCAATCCTGCCACGCAAATCCTGCCCGTGAACGGTTCGCGCGAAGCGTTGTTTGCGCTGGCGCAAACGGTGATCGATCCGGCCGCCGGTTCGCTCGTGATCAGCCCGAATCCGTTTTACCAGATATATGAAGGCGCCGCCTACCTGGCCGGCGCCGAACCGTATTTCGTCAATTCCGACCCGGCGCGCAATTTCGGCTGCGACTACGACAGCGTACCGACCAGCGTGTGGGAAAAAGTAAAACTGCTGTTTTTGTGCTCGCCAGGCAACCCGACGGGCGCCGTGCTTACCCTGACGGACTGGGAACATCTGTTCGCCCTGTCCGAGCGCTACGATTTCGTCATCGCCGCCGACGAGTGCTATTCCGAGATCTACCACGGCGACACGCCGCCGCTGGGCGCGCTGCAGGCGGCGCACATGCTGGGCCTGTCCACCATCGAGCGCCCGTATGCGCGCCTGGTGGTATTTTCCAGCCTGTCGAAGCGCTCGAACGTGCCGGGCATGCGCTCGGGCTTTGTTGCCGGCGATGCCGAAGTATTGAAAAAATTCCTGCTCTACCGAACCTACCACGGCGGCGCCATGAGCCCTGCCGTGCAGGCGGCCTCCGTCGCGGCCTGGAACGACGAAACCCATGTCGAGGAAAATCGCGCCAAGTACCGCGCCAAGTTCGACGCCATCACGCCGCTGCTGCAATCGGTGATGGACGTGCAATTGCCGGACGCCGGCTTCTACCTGTGGGCCGACGTCAGCCGCACGGGCCTGTCCGACACCGAATTCGCGCAACGCCTGTACGCCGAATATAATGTGACGGTATTGCCTGGCAGCTACCTGGCGCGCGACGCGCACGGCATCAATCCGGGCCGCAACCGCATCCGCATGGCCCTCGTGGCCGAAACGGCCGAAGGGCTGGAAGCAGCCTTACGCATAGTAAAATTCTGCCAGCAGCTTTCCGCATCCGCATTAACTCACTAATAAGACATCATCATGAGCCAACAACTGCAAAACATCATCGACCAGGCCTGGGAAAACCGCGCCGAGATCAATCCGGGCAACGGCACGGCCGAACTGCGCGACGCCGTCTCCCACGTCATCAATGGCCTGGACAACGGCAGCATCCGCGTGGCGGAAAAAACCTCGGGCGACTGGGTCGTCAACCAGTGGGTCAAGAAAGCCGTGCTGCTGTCGTTCCGCCTGGAAGACAACGTCGTGCTGCCATCGGACGGCACGATGCAGTTCTACGACAAGGTCCCGACCAAGTTCGCCAACTACACCAAGGAAGACTTCGCCAAGGGCGGTTTCCGCGTGGTGCCGCCAGCCGTCGCCCGCCGCGGCAGCTTCATCGCCAAGAACGTCGTGCTGATGCCATCCTACGTCAACATCGGCGCCTACGTCGATGAAGGCGCCATGGTCGACACCTGGGCCACCGTCGGTTCCTGCGCGCAAATCGGCAAGAACGTCCACCTGTCCGGCGGCGTCGGCATCGGCGGCGTGCTGGAGCCTATGCAAGCAAACCCGACCATCATCGAAGACAACTGCTTCATCGGCGCCCGTTCGGAAATCGTCGAAGGCGTGATCGTCGAAGAAAATTCCGTCATCTCGATGGGCGTGTACATCGGCCAGTCGACCAAGATCTACGACCGCGCCACGGGCGAAGTGACCTACGGCCGCGTGCCAGCCGGCTCCGTCGTGGTCTCGGGCAACCTGCCTTCGGAAGACGGCAAGTACTCGCTGTACTGCGCCGTGATCGTCAAGCGCGTGGATGCGAAGACCCGCGCAAAAACGGGTATCAACGAGCTGCTGCGCGGTATTTGATGACACCTCTGTAAACCTACTGCGCTGCCCACTATCCGGTTTCCGTTGCTCACTGTACTACATGTACAGTTCCGCTACTCGACCCGATATTGAGCGTGCTCGCTACGGTTTGCAGAGGCGTCGTGACGCACGTAAAAAATCATGTCCTGCCAACCGGCGGGACATTTTCATTTCCAGATAGCAACTTCAATCGTCGCGCAGCCATCACCCATCCTGTCCTATACTGGATGGCATGAATACTCCTCCCGTATTGATCGTCGGCGCCGGTCCTACCGGCCTCATGCTTGCCTTGCGCCTGGCGCGCCATGGCGTCGATTGCCGCATCATCGATAAAAACAGCGGACCGGGCCAGGCGTCGCGGGCCATGGCCGTGCATGCGCGCACCCTGGAGTTTTACCAGCAGCTGGGCTTTGCCGACGAGCTGGTCAGCCTGGGCATCAAGATCAATGCCATGCACATCCACGAAGGCGGCGAGGAGCTGGTGAAACTGGCGCTGGGCGAGATCGGCGAAGGCCTGAGTCCCTACCCTTTCGTGCTGAGCCTGCCCCAGGACGAGCATGAGCGCTTCCTCATCAGCAAGCTGGCAGCGGCCGGCGTGCATGTGGAATGGAACGTCGCGCTGGACCTGTGGACGCAGGACGATAGCGAAGTGCAAGCCATTCTGCTCAATAATGGCGAACGGCAATATTGCACGTTTAACTATATTTGCGGCTGCGACGGCGCCCGCAGCAAGGTGCGCGAAATCGCCGGCTTCGCGTTCTCGGGCGGCACCTACGACCACCTGTACTACGTGGCCGATGCGCAAGTGGCCGGCAACAACACGGATTTGCACGCCCACCTGGGCGCGAACTCTTTTGCGCTGATGTTGCCCGTGCGCACCAGCGGCATGCAGCGCCTGATCGGCATCCTGCCCGACCGGCCGGAAGGCGCGCCCGCGCCCGTCTTCGACGACGTGCGGGAACAGGTGGAAAGCTTGCTGAATATCCAGGTCGAGCACGTGAACTGGTTTTCCACGTATAAAGTGCATCACCGGGTGGCGGCGCAGTTTCGCGAGCGGCGCTGCTTCATCCTCGGCGACGCGGCCCACCTGCACAGCCCCGTGGGCGGCCAGGGCATGAACACGGGCCTGGGCGACGCCGTCAACCTGGCCTGGAAACTGGCGCAAAAGCTGCGGGGACAAAGCAACGACGCCCTGCTCGACACCTATGAAAGCGAGCGCATCGTGTTTGCCCGCAAGCTCGTCGCCACCACCGACCGCGCCTTCCAGGCCATCGTCGCGCAAGGCATCGCCGGGCAATTCCTGCGCCGCTGGCTGGTGCCGCACGCGCTGCCCTTCCTCTCCGGCTTCGGGCGGGCGCGCCGCTTGCTGTTCCGGACCGTGTCGCAAATCCAGATCAGCTATGAAGACAGCGCCCTGTCCGCGGGCCACGCGGAATACTTGCGCGGCGGCGACCGCCTGCCGTGGTTCTCGGACGGCACGCAAGACAATTTCACGGCCCTGCGCAGCATGGATTGGCAATTGCACATCTATGGCGAAGCGGCGCCCGAACTGCTGGACGAGGCGCGCGTGCTGAAACTGCCCGTGCATTGCTACACCTTCAATGTCGCCGCCAAGCTGGCCGGCCTGGGCCGCGACGCAGCCTATCTGGTGCGCCCCGACGGCCACATCGCGCTGGCCCTGCACCTGCAGGAAAGCGGCGCCCTGCGCGCCCTGGCCCTGCGGCTGGGCCTGCATTTCGGTCCGGCCGAATCGGGCAAGGCGGCGCCACGGCCTGTGTAACATCACAGAGTTGACGGTTTGTGCCACATCAAGCCAACCAACTTAATTTCTTTGCTTTGTTTGCTTTGTTTGACTTCCTGTCCTATGCTGAAACATGCGTTTCAAGGATAGGGCCATGTCGAATACATCGAACACCTCGGATACTCGCGCCCCTGCCGGCAAGGGCGACACCGGCATGATCGATGAGGCCGCCGCCGACACCGGGCATGCGCCTGCCACGCCCTCGCTGGCCAGCAAGCTGGCGGACACACTCGCATCCAGCGCCACCGGCTTGCGCTTTAATATTGCACAAGATACGTTCCAGGAAGCGTATGCATCGCTGCTGGACGCCGTACCGCGCGACGACCGGCCCGCGCTGCTCGCGCAAATGCGGCGCGACCTCGATATCGTGGCCGAACGGGAGTTGAACCGGGTTTCCGGCATCGACGCACATGCCGGCCACGTCAGCACCCGGCAATTCATGCGCGGCCTGGAAGAGCAGGAACGGCAGCAGCGTGAAAAAGACTTGGCGTCGCACAGCTTGCTATCCGGCCCGGAACTGCGCGCCCGGCTGGAAGTCACGCCGCAAGCGCTCAGTGCGGCACTCAAAGCCAGACGCCTGTTTGCCTTGCGCGGCGCCTCCGGAGAATATGTCTATCCAGCATTTTTCGCCGATCCCCGCCACGACCGCCACATCCTGGAAAAAATCAGCAAAATCCTCGGCGACTTGCCCGGCGCCGCCAAATGGGATTTTTTTACCGCCCCGCGCCTGTCTCTGGGCGGCAAGTCGCCGCTGGAGGCCCTGGCCAAAGGCAAGCTCGATGCCGTGATGGCGGCCGCCCGCGCCTACGCAGACGAATAGCAGCACGACCGTGGCAATCTTGCGCCTGCCCCGTCTGCCGCAACTGCCCGCAGCGCTGCAGACGGCGCGCTGCGATCCCGCCACGCTGTACCGGATCTCCGGCCATGCCACGGGCGAACCGTATTTCGGCAGGGCAAACACCTACCGCTTCGACGATCCCCATCCACAGGTGGCGGCCCGATTCGGCACCTGCTATCTCGGTAGTTCGCTGGCCGTCGCCCTCGCTGAAACCTTGCTGCATGACCGCAAACCCATCCATAACCGCTTCGTGATCGAGCTGGCCGTGATTCGGGCGCGTTTTGTCATTCGGCTCACGGGGGAAACGCTCATCCTGGCCGACCTGACAGGCGCCGCCCTCAGAAAGCTGGGCGGCCATGGAGGGCTCAGCGGTACATCGTCGTACCAGACGACCAAGACATGGTCAGCGGCCATCCATGCGCATCCGGACACCGTTGACGGCATGCTCTACATGTCGCGCCACAAAAACGATGAAACGGCCCTGGTGCTGTTCCACCGCGCCGCGCCCAAGCTCGCGCGGGTGTCCGCCACGCCGCTCTCGGTCCATCCGGACTTCGGCCAGGCCGCCACGCTGCTGGGCATCCGCAGCGCCTAGCCCTGAACCTGCCATGAACATGCAACCTTGTTGCACTGCCGCATCGACCGCGCATCGACTGTATAATGTCGGCTAACATCGCATATCGCGCCAGCGCAAGCGCCGCGATCAAGCGAACCGCATTCATACCTCCTTAGCCCTACCCATGACGACCATTACACTCTACGGTATCCCCAACTGCGATACCGTCAAAAAGGCCCGCACCTGGCTGGCCGCGCAGCAACTCGATTTCACCTTCCACGACTTCAAGAAGCAGGGCCTGGAACGCGCCACCGTCGAGGCGTGGCTGGCGCAATTGCCGTGGGACGTGCTGGTCAACAAGAAAGGCACGACCTGGCGCGCCCTGTCCGACGAGCGCAAAGCATCGATCACCGACGCCGCCAGCGCCCTGGAGCTGATGCTGGAAAACCCGTCCATCATCAAGCGCCCCGTACTGGACAAGGATGGCCAGTTCAGCGTGGCGTTTTCGGATGCGCAGTACCAGACCCTTTTCTCGCTGTAACCATACTTAGTTGACAACCGGAACGATGTTGCCGGCACGACCTTACCCATGACCACCTCCAAAACCCTCGCCCTGACCGAAAAACTGATCGCCCTGTCCTCGGTCACGCCCGACGACAAGGGCTGCCAGCAGCACCTGATCGACATCCTCACGCCGCTGGGCTTTGTCTGCGAAACGATACAGTCGAACGACGTCACCAACCTGTGGGCGCGCCGCGGCACGACGTCGCCCGTATTCGTCTTTGCCGGCCATACGGACGTGGTGCCGACCGGCCCCGTCGAGCAATGGCGTTCGCAGCCCTTCATTCCCACGCACCGCGACGGCAAGCTGTACGGCCGTGGCGCGGCCGACATGAAGACCTCGATCGCCGCCATGGTAATTGCCTGCGAGGAATTTATCGCCGCCACGCCGGAGCACACGGGTTCGATCGCCTTTTTGATCACCAGCGACGAGGAAGGCCCGGCCACGGACGGCACCGTCATCGTGTGCGAGCAATTGAAGGCACGCGGCGAGCAGATCGACTATTGCCTGGTGGGCGAGCCGACGTCGAGCGCGCAGCTGGGCGACATGATCAAGAACGGCCGCCGCGGTTCGCTGTCGGGCCGTTTGACGATCAAGGGCGTGCAGGGTCACATTGCCTACCCGCACCTGGCAATGAATCCCATCCACGAAGCGGCGCAGGCGCTGGCCGACCTGGTCGAAGAGAAATGGGATGCGGGCAACGAGTATTACTTGCCCACCTCGTGGCAAATGTCGAATATCAACGCGGGCACGGGCGCGAACAACGTGATTCCGGGCGACATGGTGATCGACTTCAATTTCCGCTTTTCCACGGCCAGCACGGCCGAGGGATTGCAGGAACGGGTGCACGCCATCCTCGACCGGCATGACTTGCAATACGATTTGCAGTGGACCCTGAGCGGCCTGCCCTTCCTCACGCCGCGCGGCACCTTGAGCGATGCGCTGTCGGCCGCCATCCTGGAAGAAACGGGCCTCGCGACGGAGCTGTCGACCACGGGCGGCACCTCGGATGGCCGGTTTATCGCGCAAATCTGCCCCCAAGTGATAGAATTCGGGCCGCCCAATGCCAGTATTCACAAGATCGACGAGCACATCGAACTGCGCCACATCGATCCCCTGAAGAATATTTACCGGCGCACTCTGGAGCATTTGCTGCCCGTCTGAACCAGAATACCGAGGCCCGTCACGGCGGGCCAGAACACCGTCTTTTCGAGAATGCCATGACCCCGAACCCGTTTTCCACGCCACGCGACCTGCTGCGCTACGCCGTTACCCGTTTTAATACCGCCAAGCTGTTTTTCGGCCACGGCAGCGCCGAAGCGTTCGACGAAGCGGCCTATCTGATCCTGCACACGTTGAAGTTGCCGCTCGACAAGCTCGAACCGTTCCTCGACGCCAAGCTGCTGCCGTCGGAAGTGGCCAGCGTGATGAGCGTCATCGACCGCCGCAGCATCGACCGCGTGCCGGCCGCCTACATCACCAAGGAAGGCTGGCTGGGCACGTATAACTTCTACGTCGACGAGCGCGTGATCGTGCCCCGCTCCTTCATCGCCGAGCTGATCCCTGAATACTTCTCGCCGTGGGTGGCGGAACCGGAAGCCGTGGAAAACATCCTGGAACTGTGCACCGGTTCGGGCTGCCTGGCTATCATGATGGCCGACGCCTTCCCGAACGCCCAGGTCGACGCAGTGGACATTTCCGCCGATGCGCTGGCCGTGGCCAAGCGCAACGTCGACACGTACAAATTACAGGACCGCGTCACCCTGATCGAATCGGACCTGTACACGAACGTGCCGGCCAAGAAATATGATTTGATCATCAGCAACCCGCCGTACGTGAATTCCGCGTCGATGGGCGCCCTGCCCCAGGAATACCTGGCCGAACCGCAAATCGCCCTCGACGGCGGCAGCGACGGCATGGACCTGGTGCGCAAGATCATCGCCGGCGCGGCCGAGCGCCTGACGGATGACGGCATCCTGATGATTGAAATCGGCAACGAACGCGCATACGCGGAAGCGGCCTTCGGCGAACTGGGCCTGACCTGGCTGACGACGAGCGCCGGCGACGACATGGTCTTCCTGCTGACGGCCGAGCAGCTCAAGCTGGTATAAGCGCTGGCGTCAGCGCGCAGCGCCTTAATTTACAACACAAAGAAAAAAATGATACGTTTCCTACAAGTAAGCCTGATGCGCGGCATCAAACCGTTGCTCGAACAAGTCGATGTCACCCTCAATCCGGGCGACAAGATCGGCCTGATCGGAGCCAATGGCGCGGGCAAATCGAGCCTGTTCGCCATGATGCGTGGCGAATTGCACCCTGACCAGGGCGAGATCGATTTCCCGGCCAAATGGCGCGTGGCTTACGTGGCGCAGGAAACGCCGCCGCTGGACCGTGCCGCGCTCGACTATGCGATCGACGGCGACGTCACCCTGCGCAAACTGGAAGCGGAACTGGCGCGCCTGGAATCGGAGCCTGCCACGTCGGAAAACGGTATCGCCATCGGCGAAATCTACAGCGCCATGGCCGATGCCGACGCCTACACCGTGCAATCGCGCGGCGAGCAATTGCTGCTGGGCCTGGGCTTCACCCTGGACCAGATGCAGCAACCGGTGGCGAGTTTCTCCGGCGGCTGGCGCATGCGTCTGAACCTGGCGCAAGCGCTGATGTGCCCGTCCGACCTGCTGCTGCTCGATGAACCGACCAACCACTTGGATCTGGACGCCATCATCTGGCTGGAAGACTGGCTCAAGCGTTACGCCGGCACCTTGCTGATCATTTCCCATGACCGCGACTTCCTCGACGAAGTCGTCAACGTGGTCGTGCATATCGACGAGCGCAAGCTGAAACGCTACTCGGGCAACTATTCGAGCTTCGAGCGCCAACGCGCGGCGCAGATGATCCTGGCCGCCGGCGCGCTGGAAAAGCAGCAGCGCAAGCGCGCCCATCTGGAATCGTTCGTGAACCGCTTCAAGGCGCAAGCGTCCAAGGCCCGCCAGGCGCAAAGCCGCATGAAGGCGCTGGCGAAGATGGAAGAACTGGCGCCACTGCGCGCCGCCGCCGAATTCTCGTTCGAATTCCGCGAGCCGCTGTCGGCTCCGAACCCGCTGCTGGTGATGGAAGACGTCGATGCGGGCTACAAGATCGAGAACGAAGCGACGGGCGAAATCACGCATAAAACCATCGTCAACGGCATCAAGTTTTCGCTGCAGATCGGCCAGCGCATCGGCTTGCTGGGCCAGAACGGCGCCGGCAAATCGACCCTGATCAAGACCATCGCCGGCGAACTGATGCCGCTGACGGGCGACGCCACCATGGGCAAGGGCCTGAACATCGGCTACTTCGCCCAGCACCAGGTGGAAATGCTGCGCCACGACGAATCGCCGCTGTGGCATCTGGCGAAGATCGCCCCGACCGTGCGCGAGCAGGAACTGCGCAACTTCCTCGGCGGCTTCAACTTCCCCGGCAACATGGTCACCGCGTCGATCGCACCGTTCTCGGGCGGCGAAAAAGCCCGATTGGCGCTGGCCCTGATCGTCTGGCAGCGTCCTAACCTGCTGCTGCTCGATGAACCGACCAACCATCTGGATCTGGAAACGCGCGAAGCGCTGACGGAAGCGCTGGCCCAGTTCGAAGGCACCCTGGTCGTCGTGTCCCATGATCGCCACTTGCTGCGCGCCACCACCGACGAATTCATCATCGTTGCCGACGGCAAGCTGCAACCGTTCGACGGCGACCTGGACGACTACAAGGATTGGCTGTTCAAGACCAAGCTGGGCAAAGGCACGGACGTGCTGCCGGCCGCCGGCAAGGCCAACAAGACGGACTTCCCCGTGACGTCTTCCGTACCTTCGCCGGTAGCTGCCGCCCCTGCCGCGCCCGTGCGCGACAAGCGCAAGGAAGCGGAAGAGCGCCAGAAAACAGCCGCCCTGCGCAAGCCGATCGAAAACAAGATCAAGCGCCAGGAAGAGCAGATCGCCAAGCGCAATGCGCAAAAGGCGGAAACCGACGCCAAGCTGGGCGAGCCGACCATCTACGACGCGGCCAACAAGGCCAAGCTGAAACAATTGCTGGCCGACCAGACCTTCTTCACCAAGGATCTGGCGCAGCTGGAAGCGGAATGGCTGGACTTGCAAGATCAACTCGAAAAGCTCGGTTAAGCAAGTAGCGACAAAAGACGACTTCCGGGTCGTCTTTTTTTATGCCGCCTGCATGGGGCTGGGGCTGCGGATCGCCATCAGGCGGTCGATGTCGACGAGGATCAATCGGCGACCCGCCACCGTGCCCAGGCCCAGCAGGTAATCGGCTTCCGTCTCGCCCAGGCCGGGCACGGCGGCGATGTCGGCGGGGGCCAGGCTGACGATATCGGTGACGCCATCGACCACCATGCCCATCACGCCATTGCTCAGCTGCAGGATGATCACGTCGGTAGCCGGGTCGGGCGCGCCGTGGGCGCTGCCGAACGCGGCGCGCATGTCGACGATGGGAATGATCACGCCGCGCGAGACGGCCACGCTGTGCAGCACTTCCCCTTCCGAGGAAAAGCGGTCGAGCTCCTTCAGGGGGCGCAATTCCCGCACGCAACGGTAATCGAGGCCGTATTCCAGGCCGCCCAGCCGGAAACTCAAGTACTGCGTCAGGTATTGCGCGGTTGCGGCGCCAGGCGTGGTCGTGGGCTGCATGGTGTTCCTTTCATCCGGTAAGCGCTGCCAGGATGCGCAGTGGCGCAACGTTGGCCCCATGCTAACCAGCATCGCCGCAAGCGGCGTTGAGAAAACTCAACTTTCCCGGAAGGCCAGCCTGACCTCGGCGCCCCGCCTTGCGCCGGCGCAGCCATCTTCCCTTACAATACCCACATTCCCCCCAACAGGCAGGCCATGCAACACCTCGTCAACCCCGCTGAAGTTGAATTTTCCGCCATCCGCGCCCAGGGCCCGGGCGGGCAAAACGTCAACAAGGTGTCCAGCGCCATCCATTTGCGCTTCCCCATCGCCGCCTCGTCGCTGCCGGAAGCGTACAAGGAACGGCTGCTGGCCCTGCGCGACAGCCGCATCAGCAAGGATGGCGTGCTGGTGCTCAAAGCGCAGCAGTCGCGCAGCCAGGAGCAGAACAAGGAAGAGGCATTGCGGCGCTTGCAGGAAATCATCGACAGCGTGACTTTCCTGCCCGCCGTGCGCCGCGCCACCAAGCCCACGCGCAGCTCGCAGCGGCGCCGCCTCGACAGCAAGAGCACGCACAGCGTCCTCAAGCAATCCCGCGGCAAAGTTATCGACTGATCAGGGCGGTGGCTGGTAAGTCCAGTCCAGGCTGCCCGTGCTGTCCGCGAACACAGGCTGCGTGGCCGGCGTGGCGCTGCGCAGCAAGGCCTTGATTTCTTTCGGCGGCCGGTCGTAGACCTTGGCCGGTCCGGGCGGCACGACGAGGGCGCGCACCGTCGTCTCGCCATCGACGAGGCCCAGGGTGCAGCGCGACTGGCCCGCCGTCGCCTGCCGCTCCTGGCGCAATTGTTCCACCAGCGCCAGCATCTGCGCGTGCAGGATTTCCGACTGTTTCACTTCCACGCGCAGCCGCGCCACCTCCTTCAGCACGGGAGCGATGCGCGCGGCCAGCTTGTCGTACTGCACCTGCTGCGCTGGCTGCAACTGCAATTCGCCGCGCCGCAGCTGGCCGGCCAGGGTCAGGTAGTTGCGCACCTCGGGCAATTGCGCGATGGCATCGATTTCCTGCTGGCGCTTGTGCTGCACCTGCAGGAATTGCGCCGCCTTCGCCAGGCTTTCCCCGATCTTTTGCTCCAGCGCGCTCAAGTCGGGCACGAGGGGAAACAGCAGCATTTCCACCTGCCTGCGGGGACCGGCGCTGCCGATGCGGATGGTGCGCGCCGCCACGGCGCAGCCTTCGGCCAGTTCGATGACGACCTCGTCGGCGATGATCTCGCAATTGCTGGCGCTGTCGATCACCACGCGCGTGCCGGCGATGACGCAGCTTTCGGCCCGCTTCACGTGCACTTCGCCGCTCAGCGCCTGCAGCACGGAACCGGAGGCGACGCCCTCGACGCGCACGTCGCCGTGCTCGTTGAAGGCCGTGCCGCCCACCAGGTTGCGCTTGAGCCATATCAACCCGCCATGCGAGTGCAGATGGCCATACACGTCGCCATGGATGGTGATGTCGCTGCCGTCGAGCTGGCGCTGCTCCTGCACTTCGCCATACTCCTCGTAGGCGGCGCGCAGCTTCAGATTGCCCGTGGTGCGGCTGCTGACGCCTTCGCGGCTGACGATCTTGTTTTCGATCGACATCTTGCCGTGCTCATCGACATTCACATAGCCATCCATGGTGGCGACGACGAAAGCGCCATCGCTGAAATACTCGACCGACGTGCCTGGCCCCGCCACCGCAGCCAGGTCCAGCTCCAGCGGCGCGGGCGGCGGCATTGGCTTGCCGGCCAGGTCATAGCCAGGCAAGCCGGGCGTGCCCGGCAGCAGGCGCAGCAGGCGCGCGTGCTTTTTCACTTGCGGGAAGCGGTTCTTGAAGCTGAGCAAATCCAGGCGGCCATCGGAGCGTTCGCGCGGCGCATCGTCGCGGTGGATGCCTTGCGACACTTCGACCAGTTGGGCGTCGCGCCCCGGCTGCGGCGGCAGCACCCGCGCCACCGTGATGCGCTCGGCCTTGCCGCTGGCAAGCATGGCGCGCACGGCCACGCTATCGATGCCGTAGTGCACGCCCTTGCACCACAAGTCAGCCACCAGCTCGTCAAACTCGCGGCGCGCCGGCGCCTGGCCATCCGCGTCGGCAGGCAAGGTTTCAAAATAAAACTCGGCGCTGTCGCCCCGGATCTTGACCTGTTTATACAGCGCGCGGCGCTGGGGCGGGAACGGCGCCACGCGCACGGCGATGCGCAGCAAGGCGTCGCCCTTGGGCGCGGCGCGGGGTGCGGGGGCATGGAACAGGGTCAGCAGGAACAAACCGTAATCTAGGCCCGCCAGCAACTGCCCCGACTGGAACAGCTGGTCGACGGCGGCGCGCAGCTGCGCCGGCGCCAGCGACAGGTCCAGGAACACGCCCTCGTCGCGCTGGACCAGGCCGTGCGGCAAGCCGCCTGCGGGGACCGCATCCGGAACGGGTGTGTCGTCGTCGCTCACGCCTTGCCTCCCCCAGCAGCCATTTCAAAGAATTGCCTCCGTGCACTAGAACAATATCACGGGGCGGGGCCGTGTGCCTGACTCGGCAACAATGCATGCGGCCAGATGCAAACAGGGCCATGTCTTGCGAGATGGCCCTGTCGGAGGGGGGATGGCTGCCTAGCGGCGCGGCGGGTTGGAATAGATATCCTGGCCCACTTCGTTGATCTGGCGGCGCAGGTCGCGCCGTTCGTCGGGCGTCATGCGGCCCGTGCGGCGCGAAGCGTCGGCGCCTTCGTTGGCGCGGCGCTGCTCTTCGGCGCGCGTGTCGAAACTGCGTGCGTCACGCTGTTCGCGCAGTCGCGTATCATTGCTGCTGGTGCGCTGTACCTGTTCATACCGCTGGGCCTGCATTTGCTGCTGGTCGTCACGGCGTGGCGGCGGCTGGTTTTGCGCTGACGCCAGGCTGGCGGCAAACACGGAGCAAACGGCAAATGCGGACAGCACAGTTGTACGTGCGGCAATAGCTGCGCTGGGAGCGGCGTGAATTTTTTTAGTAAAGATATTCATTGAGTTCCTCTTCCGCGATGCCGTATAAACTTAAAGCTGATTTCCACTGTGGCCCCAGTGTATGATGCTTTACACGGTGCAGTAAGAGTAATTGGGTAAAGTTTGTAACACTTTGTAATGGGTCGCCACAGCCCCTTGCCGACGCCGCGCGAGGCGTTACTATAGCAACTAATATAAGATAACACGACACCCTAAATGACCACAACCTCCACTTCCGGCAGCAACACACCAACGCAATCGATCCACGGCCACCAGGCAAAAATCATGGTGGTCGATGACGATGTGCGCCTGCGCGACCTGCTGCGCCGCTACCTGACCGAACAGGGTTTCAATGTCTTCACGGCAGAGAGCGCGACGGCCATGAACAAGCTGTGGCTGCGCGAACGCTACGACCTGCTGGTGCTCGACCTGATGCTGCCGGGCGAAGACGGCCTGTCGATCTGCCGCCGCCTGCGCGGCGCGGGCGACCAGACGCCGATCATCATGCTGACGGCCAAGGGCGAAGACGTGGACCGCATCGTGGGCCTGGAAATGGGTGCCGACGATTACCTGCCGAAACCGTTCAATCCGCGCGAGCTGGTGGCCCGCATCGGCGCCGTGCTGCGCCGCAAGGGTCCCGATGAAATCCCGGGCGCGCCGTCGGAAACGCCGCAAACCTTCGAATTCGGCGACTTCGTGCTGGACCTGGGCACGCGTACCCTGAAAAAGAATGGTGAGACGGTGCCCCTGACCACGGGCGAGTTTTCTGTGCTGAAAGTGTTTGCCCGCCATGCGCGCCAGCCCCTGTCGCGCGAAAAACTGATGGAACTGGCGCGCGGCCGCGAATACGAAGTGTTCGACCGCAGCCTGGACGTGCAAATCTCGCGCCTGCGCAAGCTGATCGAGCCTGATCCGTCGAGCCCGCTGTTCATCCAGACCGTGTGGGGCCTCGGCTACGTCTTCATCCCGGACGGACAGCCGCGCTGATCGCTGGCGAGGCATGATGAAGCTTTTTCCCGATATCAGCCTGGCGCGGCTGAAAAGCGGCTTGTTCTGGCGCACCTTTTTGCTGCTCGGCACCTTGACCACGGTCAGCATGATCGCGTGGTTCAGCATGATTTCCTTCATCCAGCGCGAGCCGCAGGCGCAGCAGATTTCCGCCCAGATCATTTCCGTCGTCACCATCACGCATGCGGCCTTGACGCACTCGGCGCCCGAGTTGCGGCGCGAGCTGCTGTTCGACCTCGTCAGCAATGAAGGCATCCGCATCTTCTCGCTGGAAGAAGACGACCGCATCGAGCCGCCGCCCGACAATTACCTGATGCCCGACATCGAGGCGCTGGTGAAGGCCAAGCTGGGCAAGGACACGCGCTTTTCCGCGCGCGTCAACGGCGTGGCCGGCTTCTGGGTCAGCTTCAAGATCGACGACGACGAGTACTGGCTGATGCTGGACCGCGAGCGCCTGCGCGGCCTGACGGGCTTCCAGTGGCTGGGCTGGGCCAGCCTCGTATCCCTGCTGTCCCTGCTGGGCGCGGCCATCATTTCCAGCCTGATCAATCTGCCGCTGTCGCGCTTGACGGCGGCCGCGCGCGACATCGCCAAGGGCAAGCAGCCGGCGCCGCTGCCGGAAAAGGGGCCGATCGAAATCATCGAGGCGAACCGCAGCTTCAACCAGATGGTCGACGACCTGAAACAGGTGGAATCGGACCGCGCCGTGATCCTGGCCGGCATTTCGCACGACTTGCGCACGCCGCTGGCGCGCATGCAGCTGGAAGTGGAAATGGCGAACCTGTCGGACGAGGCGCGCGAAGGCATCCAGTCCGATATCGGGCAAATGGACGCCATCATCGGCCAGTTCCTCGACTATGCCAGGCCGACGGAGGCGTCGAGCTTTACCGACGTCGACCTCAGCGGTTTGCTCAACGACATGACGCGCGAAGCGATGCGCCTGCCGGACGTGAAGATCAACGCCAGCATCGCCGACGGCGCGCATGCGATGGGCAATCCCACGGACCTGCGCCGCGTGCTGAACAACCTGATCGAGAATGCGCGCCGCTATGGCAAGACGCCGGACAGCGACGTGACGGAAATCGACATCGCCTGCCAGGTGCGCACCAGCCACGGCGCGAAAAAGGTGATCATCGAGGTGCAGGACCACGGTACGGGCGTGCCGGCGGAAAAGATCGAACAGCTGATGAAGCCGTTCACCCGCCTCGACACGGCGCGCGGGCAGGCAAATGGCGCCGGGCTGGGCCTGGCCATCGTCGACCGCGTGCTGCTGCGCCACGGGGCTGAATTGCAAGTGCGCAACCGCGAAGGCGGCGGCCTCGCGTTTCAGATCAGCTTGCCAGCGGCATAAACGGACGGGAACGGTACAGTTGTGCCGTTCCCTGCCGCTCAGGCGGAAGCCTGTTCCTGCGCCAGCAATTTATTCATCAACAATTCCGTCGCCCCATAACCGTACAGGGAATCGCTTTCCATGCCCGGCGTATCGAAGGGAATCGATTCCTCGCGGTTCAGCTTGGCAGGGTCGGCATCCGCATAGCTGGCGCGCCAGGCGCGCTGCAAGGATTCATTGCGGCGGATAAAGGCCGGCATGGGCCAGGCGTCGCGCTCCCAGTGGCGGCTGTCGCCCAGCAGGGGCCAGCGCTCGTTGAGCAGGGCCATGTCGCCCGTGCGCAGGCGGCGCACGGCCTGTTCCGGGCGCAAGCCTTCCAGCTCTTCCAGCGTGGGCAAGCTGTCGCGCTTCGGCCCGAACATATACGCCAGCATGATGCGCCCGGCAGGCGCCCTGCGCGCCACCACGCCGACGGCATAGCCGCCGCCCGGCAAGGGCACGGCAAACCAGCTGCCTTCTCGGTATGGTAATGATCTCATTTCTTGAAGCCCCCTGAAATACACCGGACAGCCGCTGCTATCCGACGTTAAATTTAATTAGGGGCACAGTCTACGCGAAGCGATGCGAAAGTGGCGCATGGTACGCCACAGCAACAAACCAATAGTTACAATATTTTCTCGTCATAGTGATACTGGGCAACAATTGGCCCCGCCTTGAACAGCGCTTCCTTCATGGCCGTGTCCAGGCGCGCGTCGCGGCGGCGCATCCATTCGAGCAGCATGGCCGCTTCCTTGCGGCTGGTGTCGCCCGCATGCGCGAGCACGCGGCGCAGTTCCGGGTCCGTGCACGCCTCGAAACGCTGGCTGTTCAAGTCCAGCGCCTGCAGCGCGGCGATGGTGGCGCCGATGGCGCGGTGCATGTCGAGCGCGGTGGCCGGCAAGCCGGATTCTTCCAGTGGGACGGTGGTCATGCGCATTCCTTTTCGCGTGGTGGTGACATCGGCTGCATTCTCCACCGCGCGGACGAAAAGCTCAAGCGTCCACGGCACGTTTCCACCCATTCGGCCATAATCATGGCTCAGCAACAGCCTAAACCTCAGCGGCAGGAGCCCCATGTTCAATTTCGACTTTTACAATCCGACGCAAATCCTTTTCGGCCAGGGCCAGATCGCCGCCATCACGGCGCTGATCCCGCCCCAGGCCAGAGTGCTCATGACGTATGGCGGCGGCAGCATCAAGCAGAACGGCGTCTACGATGAAGTCAAGGCGGCGCTGGCCGGCCATACGGTGCTGGAATTTGCCGGCATCGAACCCAATCCCAGCTATGAAACCCTGATGCAGGCCGTGGCCATGGTGAAAAGCGAGCGCATCGATTTCCTGCTGGCCGTCGGCGGCGGTTCCGTGGTCGATGGCACCAAGTTCATCGCCGCGGCCGCACTGCACGAAGGCGTGGCCTGGGACATCCTGGCCAAAGGCGGCAAGATCGTCGAAGCCGCCCTGCCCTTCGGCACGGTCCTGACCTTGCCGGCCACGGGTTCCGAAATGAATGGCTCGGCCGTGATCACGCGCAAGGCCACGCAGGAAAAGCGCTCGTTCATGAGCCGCAAGGTCTATCCTAAATTCTCCGTGCTGGACCCGTCGAAGACGTTCACCTTGCCGCTGCGCCAGGTGGGCAATGGCGTCGTCGATGCGTTTGCGCATGTGATGGAACAGTATTTGACCTACCCTGTGAACGCGTCCGTGCAAGACCGCTTCGCCGAAGGCATTTTATTGACGCTGATCGAAGAAGGCCCGAAAGCCCTGTCGCACCCGGACGACTACGACGTGCGCGCCAACGTGATGTGGAGCGCCACCCTGGCCTTGAACGGCCTGATCGGCGTGGGCGTGCCGCAGGACTGGTCCACGCACGCCATCGGCCACGAATTGACGGCCTTGTACGAGCTCGACCATGCGCAAACCCTGGCCATCATCCTGCCCAGCATGTTGCGCGTGCGCAAACAAGCCAAGCGCGCCAAGCTGCTGCAATACGCGGCCCGCGTCTGGGGCCTGGACGGCGGCGACGAGGATGGCCGCATCGAGGCCGCCATCGCGCGCACGGAATTCTTCTTCCGCCACATGGGCGTCAAGACGCGCCTGGCCGACTACGGCCTGAATCACGCCAGCGTGGACGCCGTCGTGTCCGCCCTGGAAGCGCACGGCATGACGGCCCTGGGCGAACAGCGCGAAGTGACGCCCGCCGTCAGCCGCAAGGTGCTGGAACTCAGTCTGTAGCTCAGTTTACAAATTCCAGCCACACTGTTGTAAAACGGTCAGCCGGGTGGGACAGCTGGCCGTGGTTCATGCTAAGCTGTCATTTCGCTAGGGGTCCTGGAGCAGTCATCCGGGTGAGAGATACCCTTCGTACCTGATCTGGATAATGCCAGCGAAGGAAAGCGCAAAGTACCTCCCTCCTTTGATAGCTCCTGCGTTGGCGCCAGCCGAACAAGCAGCCTGCCGTGCTCTTTACAGAGCCGGCTTGAACCACGAGCAATCTATGTCCACACCGAATTTATCCGTTTCTGTTCTGACCCTGGCCATCCTGCACGCGTTTGCCGCGCCCGCCCTGGCTTCCGACGCAGCCGACCCGCAGGCGCAAAGCATGGCCGAAGTCGTCGTCACGGCCAGCAAGGCGCCGGCCGCCAAGCGCGCCTCCGTGGGCGGCTTCAGTGACGCGCCGCTGCTGCAGACGCCGGCATCCGTCACCGTCATTTCGCAAAAAGACATGCAGGACTTGCAGATCCGCAATCTCAGCGATGCCGTCAAGCTCGACACCAGCATCAACGACGCCTACAACGCCGTCGGCTATGCGGAACAGTTTTCCATCCGCGGTTTCAAGCTCGATAACAATTCCAGCTACCGCAAGGATGGCGTGGCCATTCCTGGCGACACGCAAATCCCGCTGGAAAACAAGGAACGCATCGAAGTGCTGAAGGGCCTGGCCGGCTTGCAGGCAGGCGTGGCCGCGCCGGGCGGCGTGATCGACTTCATCGTCAAGCGCCCCACCGCCGCCCCGCTGCGCACGGTCACCGTGGAAACGCGCGAGCGCGGCACCCTGTACGGCGCCATCGACCTGGGCGGCCGCCTGGAAGACACGCGCTTCGGTTACCGCGTCAACGTGGCGGCCGAGCGCCTGCGCTCCTACATCAAGGGCGCGGACGGCAACCGCAAGTTCATTTCCGGCGCCTTCGACTGGCAGATTTCGCCGCAAGCCCTGCTGCAAATCGATGCCGACTACCAGGACAAGGCGCAGGCGACGGCGCCCGGCTTCCAGCTGCTGAACAATAAAACCTTGCCGACCGGCATCAGCGCCGACGCCATGCTCAACCTGCAGCCGTGGACGCGTCCCGTGGAAACCGTCACCAGCAATCTCGGCCTGCGCTTCCAGTACGCGTTCAGCGACGACTGGCATGCCACCCTGTCGGCCAACCAGCACTCGTTCAAGCGCGACGACTACACGGCCTTCCCGTATGGCTGCAGCGCGCAAGACCTGTACCCCGGCTTCTGCGGCAATGGCGACTACGACGTGTACGACTACCGCAGCCTGGGCGAGACGAAAAAACCGCTGAGCGCGCAAGCCATGATCCAGGGCAAGTTCGCCACCGGTTCCCTGCGCCATGAATTCACGGCCGGCGTCTCGACCTTCCGCCGCAAGGACCGCGCCGGCCTGTACGTGTACGACTGGGCTGGCGTGAGCAACATCTACCGCCCGCAGATCGTCGACATGTCGACGGGCGTGCAAGGCCCCGTGCGCCTGGTGCGCAAGGACACGGAAAACTCCGTCTTCGTGCAGGACATCGTCAGCCTGGCGCCGAACTGGAAGCTGCATGGCGGCTTGCGCCATATCAATGTCGACGGCTACCAGTATGTATTGAAGGCCGATACGGAAATCCGCGCCAAGCACGATTTCCTGCTGCCCAACGTCTCGCTCGTCTACACCCCGCTCGACAACCTCTCCGTGTACGCGGCCTATTCGCAAGGCATGGAACATGGCGGCACGGCCGACCGCAAGGCGCTCAATGCGAACGTGGAATTGTCGCCCAGCCGCTCGAAGCAGGTCGAACTGGGTGTGAAGATGGATGTGACGCCGGACTTCATGCTGGCGGCCAGCCTGTTCCAGATCCGCAAGGGCCTGGAATTCAACCAGTACGTCGACAGCACCGCCTATAACTTCGTGCGCGAGGGCCAGGCCCAGCACCGGGGGCTGGAATTGTCGGCCCAGGGAAAGGCATCGTCCAGCCTGAGCCTGGGCGCATCCGTGACGGCCCTGAACAGCCAGCAGTCAGGCACGGGCAATGCCGACCTCGACGGCAAGCGCGTGCCCAACGTGCCGGCCTTCAAGGCGGCCGTGCATGCGGATTACGCCGTGCAACAGGTGGCGGGCTTGAGCGTGAATGGCAGCTGGGAATATGCGGGCAAGAAAGCATTTGAGTACAGCAACACGACCTTCGTGCCGTCGTACAACGTGTTCAACCTGGGCGCCGCGTACGCCACGCGCATCGCCGGCACGCGCGCCGTGCTGCGCGCCGCCGTCAACAACGTGGCCGACAAGTTCTACTGGCGCGACGTGACGCCGGAGTCGGATGGCTATCTGTATCCGGGCGCCAGCCGCACGTTCAAGGTCTCGGCGCAGTTTGACTTCTAATTGAGGGAAATGACAGGCGCCGCAGCGAGCGCCTGCTGCAGCAAAGGCGCCGCCTGTTCCAGGCGCGCCTCCAGGCTGTCGCGTAGCACGTGGTAGACGATGCCGCGCGCGTCGAGCTCATCGAGCAGGTAGCGGTAGATCAATTGGCGCACGGCTTCCGACTCGCGCTGCAAGCCATCGGCCACCCAGGGGCTGTCGGGTGCCGTGACCAGGGTCAGATCGTACTGCGTGGCATCGGCCAGCGCCGCCAGTTGCGCATCTGCACCGTGAAAATAATGGCGGCTGTACACCACCGTCATCAAGGGCGTCGTGTCGCAAAACAGGAAGTGGCGGGCTTGGGCGGCAGCGGCCGCTTCGCGTTCGACTTGCGTACGCGCAATACCATACTGATCCGCCGCCACGGGCACCCTGCCTTGCGTTTCCACAAACTCGCGTAAATACTCGGGCACCCAGACGCTGCCATAGCGCTCGGCCAGGGCCGCCGCCAGGGTCGACTTGCCCGACGATTCCGCGCCCAGGATGGCCACGCGCACGCAACGCTCCATCACTTGAGGACCATCGCGCTCGGCGCGGCCGGAGCCGACTTTCGCCACGCCAGCAAGCCGATGACGGCCATCACGACGAAGAACGCATACAGCACGGCCGTCAGGGTCAGGCCCTTGTGCACATACAGCCACACGTACAGCACGTCGACGATGATCCAGGCGATCCAGTTTTCCAGTTTCTTGCGCGACAGCAGGAATTGTCCCACCAGGCTGCCTGCCGTGAGGAAACCGTCCGCATGGGGCACGTCCGTGTCCGTCGTCGTCAGCAGCCAGGCGATGAGCAGGAAGCCCACCAGCCAGCCGACGGCGCATGCCAGCCAGCCGCGGCCGTCGAGGCGCGTCACGGGCAGGGTCTTGCCGCCGCTGGCCGGATGCAGCCACTGGTACCAGCCCCAGAACGAGACGCTGATGAACAGCAGTTGCAAGGCCATGTCGCCATACAGGCGCGATTCGAAAAACACGAAACCGTAGGCGGCCGAGGAAATGATGGCGAACAGCCACGCCCAGTGATTCTGGCGGATGTTCAGCGCAACGGTTGTCAATGCCAGGACAAAGGAAATCAGTTCAAGCGGCGTGGTGGCAAAACCCAGCAGGAGAAGCGTATCGTTCATGGGAATCGTGATGAGGCTGGTGGTGCAGTATGCAATACCAGCCATGAATAAGCAAGATTGCCCGCACCGCCAGCCCCCTCCCCCGCTCAGGCAAAGCCGCCCTTGACGGCGCGCGCCAGCGAGCGCTGCACGATCAGCTTGTGGAAGGGCCGGATCACCAGGATGTAGGCGCGCCCCACCCGATTATGGCAATGCACGACGCTGGACATGGTCACGCTGCCATGCCGCCCCGCGTCGCGGTTGCGCAGCACCGACAAACGGAAATCCAGGTGGCTGTCATCCTCGCCCACGATGATTTCATCGTCGCTGACGGCAAAGATGCGGAAGATGCCGATGCGCTTGCCAGGCCTGGCTTCCATCTGCCTGGCCGTCCGGATGCCGAAACGCGCCACGATGGCGTCGCGCACCACCATCAGCTTGCGCGCCCAGCCCGGCTGGCTGCCCAGCAGCACGCGCGCCAGGCTTTCCATGTCCATCTGGCGCGCCTGCGCAGTCGGCAACTCGACGGCATACGCGTCGGCCAAGTGGCTGCCCGGGTACAAGGGGGCGATGCTGGCGCCCGGCGGCAAGGCCACGGCGCGTACCGCATTGTTCATCTCTTGCATGTGCTCTCCATGTGTTCAGTGATAACATGGCCATCATACACGACAATGTGAACAGCGATAACATAACATGAGCACGAACAGCAATTATCACCATGGCAACCTGCGCGACACCCTGGTCGCCGCCACCATCGCGCAACTGGCGCAACAGCACGACGCCGCCCTTTCCCTGCGCGAACTGGCGCGCACGGTGGGCGTGTCGATCGCCGCCGTGTACCGCCACTTTCCCAGCAAGGAAGCCTTGCTGGCCGACGTGGCGGCGGCCGGCTTCGCCAGCCTGATCGCCAAATGGGAAGCCGAACTGCCGCCGCAGGGCAGCCTGCCTTCCGAACAGCGTTTTCAGCTGCTGGGCCAGCAATACATCGAATTCGCCCTGGCCGCGCCGGCCCATTACCGGCTGATGTTCGAACACCAGGACGTGCGCCAGTTCCCCGCCTTGCAGGACGCGGCGCAGGCGTGCTTCCAGTACGTGCTGCAGACGGCCGGCGCGGCCGTGCGCGAAGCGGGCCTCGATGCGCGCTGGGACAAGGCCGCCGCCAGCGCCGGCTGGTCGCTGGGCCACGGCTACGTGATGCTGCTGCTGAGTGGCCGCCTGGCCATGGCGGACGGCGGCGACGAGCTGTCGCCCGCCATGGTGCCGCGCTTTTTTCAGTTGCCCGTGGAGGCGCTGCGGCAGCTGCCTTGCCAGGCGGGACAACCGCAATAAAGCCAAATTGACTCGCTTATCGGCAAGTGCCACCTTCAGGAACTGATGATTCATGCATGACATATCGATAGACACGCTCTCCGTGATTGCCAGGCAATGCCTTGCGCTCACGTGCCTGCAACGCTTTTGCCGGCAGCATGCCCTGCACCACCCCGCGCTGTCCGCGTTCGCCGGCCACGTGTGGAAGGTGGCGCAGCTCGCGCCTGGGGATTTTGCCACCTGGGAGCGCGGCTTTGCTGGCCTGGCAGTGACGGGCATGGGCGATCCCTGGCCGGACGACCTGCGCATGGCGCTGCCCGGGCACCTGCTCGGCGCGCTGGAGCAACTTGTCGGGCATGTGCTGGAAACGAGCGCCTGTACCTGGCATGGCGATGACCTTGCGGCAAGCCGGCGCCAGCTGGAAGCCGTGCTTGAAATCTGTGCCAGGCATGGCGTGGCGGCGCCGCCGCTTGCGCACTATGTGCAGCACGATGCGGCGCTGCGTGGCGGCTGGGGGCCGATGCTGACGGACGCGGAAGTCAGGCGCTGGCAAGCCCTGCTATAGCGCGCGGCTTGCAATAGCGGCGGAGGCTCACGCCGGCAGACCCTGGCGCACCTGGTCGAGCAGCCGCTCCTCCTCCTCCGTATCCGCGTCGATTTGCGTGACGACGGTCCAGAATCGCGGGCAGGTCTTGATCTGCTCGAACGCATGGCTCGTTTCAAGCCGCACCATGGTTTTCCTCAGGCTGTGCAGATAGCCCTCCTCGATGGCATCGAGCAGTTCGTCATCGGCAGCGTCGATCAGCTCGAGCAGCGCGCCTTCGATCCTTGCATAGCCCTCCTCCCACAGCTGGCCGATTTCCGGCACGTCGACTTCGATGCACTCGTTCGACCAGTCCGGAGGATAGTAATCGCGCTCCCGGTTGGCGGGATCAGTGTCAAGGCTCAGCGAAAGGGAGGGGAACGATACGGCGTTGAAGGCAAAGGCGGAAAATGCCTGGTCCTTGAATGGGGACGCGCCCAGCAAGGCCAGCGACGCGCTGGCCAGCTTGAAGCAGGTTTCTTCGACGTCGTAGGCAGTTTCAAATGTCTGCCAATCAAGTGGTAAAGCGGGAGTCGGGGGCATGGCGGGCCTGTCGAAAAAATAAGAGTGGAAAGTGATCGGAATTATACGTGGCGCAACCGATGCGGCAGGCGCCGGCCGCGCGTACGGTGCGGCCGCAAAAAAGCCGCATCGGCCCTGCGGCGGATGCGGCTTTGCGCTAGCGCAAGCTGAAGCTTATTTCTTGGCAGCTTTCACTGCCTTCGGATACTTGATCGTCATTTCCTGCAGCAAGTTATCCGCGTGGTCCACTTCCTTCATCACCCACAGCATGTAGCGGATGTCGAGGTGGATGGCGCGCGTGATGGCCGTGTCGAAGTACCAGTCCTTGGTGATCGATTCATACGTCGAATCGAAGTTCAGGCCGATCAATTCGCCGCGCTTGTTCATCACGGCCGAGCCGGAATTGCCGCCCGTGGTGTCGGCGCTGGTGAGGAAGTTGACGGGCACCGTGCCCAGTGCCGGGTCGCGGAACTGACCGTAGCGTTTTTGCTTGACGGCGTCAATCAAGCCTTGCGGCGCTTCGAACGGAGCCTTGCCCGTGACTTTCTCGACGATGCCTTCCACGGTCGTGAACGGCCCCTTGGTGATGCCATCGCGCGGCGAGTACGGCGATACCGTGCCATACGTGACGCGCAGGGTCGAGTTGGCGTCAGGATAGACCGGCTTGCCTTGCGATTTCTTCCAGGCAATCACGGCTTGCATGTATTGCGGAATCACGCGTTCCAGGTTGCCGTCGATTTCCTTGCGGCGCTCTTCCAGCGCCGCCTCGACGGGCTGCAGCTTGATGGCCAGCGCCATGAAAGCGTCGTCGGACTGGGCAACAGCGGCCTGGTCCTTTTCCAGCCAGGCCAGGCGCTTGGCCGTGTCAGCCAGTTGCGTCTGCTGGTACAGGGCCGCCACGGCGCCTGGCGCCGGCAGCAGCGCGTCCAGGCCTTGCGGATGGCTCTTCGCCGCCAGTTGCGCGTAACGCTTCAGACCGGCTTCAAAACGCGCCTGGTCGACCTTGTTGACATACGACTGTTCCAGGCGGGCCAGGCGGGCCTTGATGAAGGCCAGGTCGCGCTGCTGGAAGCCCGATTCGCGCTCGGCATCCGCTTTCTGGCGCTCCAGCGACAAACGGTAGATGGTGCGCGCGCTTTTCAGCAAGTCGCTGTTGGTGGCCACGCTCCAGGCGAACTCTTCTTCGCTCAAGGCCATGTCGCTGGCGATCGCCGCGTCCAGTTCGGCCAGCAGGGTGGCCGACACGTTCGGCTGTTTCGCGTACCAGGCGCGGAACTCGGCATCCTGCACGTCCTTGATGGCGGCGATGTCCTTGCGGGCGAAACCGTCGAGCAAGCCCTGGGTTTTCTTCAGCACGTTGTTGATGCTTTTCACCACGCTCGCATAGCGCACGGCAGCGGCAGCGTCGCCCTTCGTCGAGTCGGCCATCACGGCCAGGTCCGCTTGCAGTTCGGATACTTTCAGGGGGAAGGCCGTATCGCGCGCGAAGCGGATTTCCGCCGGCAGCTTGTAGCGGCTGGTGCGGCCGGGGTAGCCCGCCAGCAAGATGCCGTCACCGGCTTTCAAGCCTTCGGCCGAGACCACCAGGAAATCCTTCGATTGGTACGGCACGTTGTCGGGCGACGGGTCGGCCGGACGGCCATCCTTGCCCACGTAGGCGCGCAGGAACGAGTAATCGCCCGTGTGGCGCGGCCACTCGTAGTTGTCGGTATCGCCGCCGAAGTTGCCGATCTTGTCCGATGGCGCGTACACGAGGCGCACGTCGCGTATCATCATCTGGCGGATGCGGTAGTACTCGAGGCCGCGGTGGAAGGCGGGCACGGAGCAGCGGTACATCTTGTCCGTTTCGCATTCGGCGATCAGGTCCTTGACGCGCTTTTCCACGGCTTCGTGGCGCGCGCGGCCGCTCATGTCGGCCGTCAAGCCTTTCAGCACGCGGTCGCTGACGTTTTCCACCTTGTCCGTCACATACACGAGGCTGTTCGGACCGCCCGGCAGCTCTGCGGCGCGCGTCTTGGCCAGGAAGCCGTCGGTGATGTAATTGTGTTCCGGCGTGGAATTGCGCTGCACGGCGCCATACGCGCAATGGTGGTTCGTCACCACCAGGCCGGCGTCGGAGACGAAGGCGGCCGAGCAGCCGCCCAGCGACACGATGGCGCTCATCGGGTGCTTGCTCAGGTCGGCCAGTTTTTCTGCAGGAATGTCGATGCCGACCCGTTTCAGTTCGGCTTTCAGCTGCGGCAATTGGTGTGGTTGCCACTGCCCTTCGTCGGCGTGTGCGCCGGCGAACGCGCCCAGCAAGGCGACTGGTAATACGATTGTCTTGAACAAGATTTGCTCCTCCATAAAAAGCAGGCGAAAGTATAGCCTGTCCAGGCGGCCTGAGTCGGCAAAAATTATCCCATTGCAATTTCTGTATCAGGCGGCCGGCCGTCCCGTCCCCTGCAAGGGGATCTGCAGGGCCAGCCGGCAACCGGCGCCCGAGGCCGGCACACCGACCTCGAACTGCCCGCCCAGCGCCGTCACGCGCTCGGCGATGCCGATCAGGCCAAAGCACTGCTTCTTGCGCTGCTGCTGCGGCGTGATGCCGATGCCGTTGTCGCTGATGGCCACGTACACGGCGCAGGCATCCGAACTGAGTTCGATCTCGACCTGGCTGGCCTGGGCATGCCGCATGACGTTGCTGAGCGCTTCCTGCACGATGCGGAACAGCACGATCTCGACCTGGCTGCCGATGGCGGAAAACAATGCCTCGTCGCGTATCAGCAGCTGGCAAGCAACGCCGCTGCGCTTGCGGAAGTCGCCCACCTGCCACTCGATGGCGGCTTGCAAGCCCAGGTCCAGCGCCATCGGGCGCAGCTCGTTCATGATGCCGCGCACGCTCTTGATGGTGGTGTCGACGTTGCTGAGCACGGCGCCGACCCGGCGGTGCAGGCGCGGATGGGACCCTTCCGTGCGTGCGCTAAGCATGGAAATATCGATGCGCAGCGCCAGCAGGTTTTGCCCCAGTTCATCGTGGATATCGCGCGAAATGCGCTTGCGCTCATCTTCCTTGGCCGTTTCCAGGTGCAGCGCCAGCTGGCGCAGCTGCGCATGCGACTGGCGCAGGGCGCCATCCATCAGCTTGCGTTCGGTGATGTCCGTGTGCGCCACCACCACGCGCAGCGGCCCTTCGCCGAGGAAACGACTGATCCTGGCCTGCGACCAGCGGGGACCCGAGCGCGTGGCAAACTCATACTCGAGCGCAAACGTGTCCGCGTTGCCGGCGATGACGGAGCGGATGCCGGCAGCCAGCTCGCGCCCGGCGCTGCGCTGCCAGCGCGGGTCCGTGTCGCAAAATTCCAGGTAGTGCAGCGGCTGCGGCGTTTGCCCGACGAAGGCCAGGCAAGCCTGGTTGGCATGCACGACGCGGCCCGCCCGGTCCAGCACCAGCACCCGGTCCGTCAGGGAATCGATGGTGGCGTGAAAGAAGCGCTCGGCATCGCGCAAGGCTTCCTGCGCCCGCTCGCGCTGGTGCACTTCCAGCTGCAGGTGCTGGTTGGCCCGCAGCAATTCGGCCGTGCGGTCGACCACCCGCTGGTCCAGCTCGCGGTGCAGTTCGCGCAAG
Organism: Janthinobacterium sp. SUN176; assembly: GCF_030587335.1. Taxonomy (NCBI): domain Bacteria; kingdom Pseudomonadati; phylum Pseudomonadota; class Betaproteobacteria; order Burkholderiales; family Oxalobacteraceae; genus Janthinobacterium; species Janthinobacterium sp. SUN176. The sequence goes on from NZ_JAPWIA010000001.1 coordinate 2,646,445, forward strand.
TCCGCCTCGGCCAGCTTGCGCTCGGTGATATCGGAAAACACGCCGACAAAATGGCTGATCGCGCCATCCGGGCTGCGCATCGGCGTGATCGACAGCGATTCGACGAAGCGCTCGCCATTCTTGCGCCGGTTCACCAGTTCGCCATACCAGCTGCCATCCTGGTGCAGGCTGCGCCACATGGCTTCATAAAAGTGCGGCAGATGCGTGCCGCCGCCGAGGAAGGACGGATCGCGGCCGATGGCTTCCTCCGCCTGGTAGCCGGTGATGGTGGTGAACGCGGGGTTGACGGAAATGATGCGGTTGGCGCTGTCCGTCACCAGCACGCCTTCGCGTATGCTGTCGAGTATCACGAAGGCGCGCCGCAAGGCCGATTCGCGCGCGTGCTCGTCGCCCAGGTCCGTCACCAGCATGCGCGCCGTGGCGCTGTCCGCATCGTAATTGGCTTCGATGCGCACCATGCCGCACATGCCGCCCGCTTCGCCTTCGAACAGCGGCGCTTCGAGCACCTGGCGCGCGCCGCCGGTGAAGACGGCGTCGAGGAAGCGCCGGAAACCGCCCTGTGCCTGGGGCGCGACGAATTGCTCGAAACGCCGTCCCAGCAGCCGGTTCTTGTCGCGTTGCAACAAGCCGCAAGCTGCCACGTTGACACGCGTGATCACGCCTTCGCGCGCCAGCGAAAAGTAACTGACGGGCGCCTGTTCATACAGCTGCGCATAACGGTCGCGGCTGCTTTCAAATTCATTTTTCAGCTGTTCCAGCTCGGCCAGGGCCGCGCTCTGCATTTCCAGCTCGATCTGGCTGACCTGCAACTCATGCAGCTGACGCATCACGTCTTCATTCGACTGCGGCGCGGGCTGGCGCTGCTCCGCGGCCAATTGCTCCGCCTGCTCTCTCAGGCGGGCCGGCGCGCTGCCGTCGAATGGTTCGCTCATGACGCGTGCTCGCCGCTACTGCCGCCGGCCACGGCGCCGGACTGGATCTGGCGCAGCTGGGCTTCCAGCAGTTTCGACTCTGTAATGTTGATGAAGGTCACCACCACGCCATCGATCACATTTTCGATCGTGCGGTACGGCATGATGCGCACGTTGTACCAGCGCCCCGTCTTGGTTTCCACTTGCCGCTCGCAAAACACCAGGCTGCGGATCACTTCCAGCGCATCGTCTTCCAGGCCCGGATAATCGAGGTCGTTGACGATGTCGCTGAGCGGACGGCGCAAGTCCGTCTGGATCAGCTTATAGATTTGCGTGGCCGGCGCCGTGAAGCGGCGGATGCGCAGGTCGCTGTCGAGGAAAATGGTGGCGATATCGGTACTATTGAGCAGATTCTTCATGTCGCTATTGACCAGCGACAAATCATCGACCTTCGATTGCAGCTCGGCATTGACCGTGTACAACTCTTCGTTGAGCGACTGCATCTCTTCCTTCGACGTGGTCAGCTCTTCGTTCGTCGATTGCAGCTCTTCATTGGTCGACTGCAGTTCCTCGTTGGCCGATTTGAGTTCCTCGCGCGACGTCTGCATCTCGTCGCGCACGGCCTGGATTTCATTGCGCGCCTGCGCCAGTTGCTGTTCCAGTTCCAGCACCTTGGGGTTCGGCGAGCGGCCGCGGCGCGCCTCGGCCACCAGCGGCGCGCTGGCAAACGTGACAAACACCATGCCGCGCAAGGATTCAGGCTGGCTCAGCGCTTCCGCGCTCAGGTCGACGCCCAGCGACTGTCCCAGGTGATCCTTGACCACCAGCCCCTTCAGGCGCACCACCCTCTCGCTCTGCAAGGCTTCCTTGATGAGGCCAGCCAGCTCATAGCGCAAGCCTTCGCGCGCCATCGCATGGATATTCCAGTTGGCCTTGCCGGCTGCCGGTTCGAGGAAGGCGCCCGTGCGCCCGTTGATGTACAGGATGTCGCCATCCTGGTTCAGCAGCGCGGCAGCCGGTGAATATTTCTGGAGCAATAATTGCTCGACATGGGATTGAATCTTTCCAGTCATGCTGACTTCTCTCGTGTCGCTAGGTGTAGGGGGGGATGCCAACGATACCTTGGTGGGGAAATACGTGGGCAGGCGCTGACGCGCCAGGTTGTCGAGGCGGCGGTACAGCCGGGTCGACGTGGTCAGCGGTGAAAACAGGTCGGAAAAATGGCCGGGCGTGTCGGCGCTGCCCAGCAGCAAAATCCCGTCGCGGTTCAAGGCGTAATGAAACAGGGGTATCAAACGCTGCTGCAGCTTGGCATTGAGATAAATCAGCAGATTGCGGCAGCACAGGATGTCGAGCTTGGTGAACGGCGGATCGGAAATGATGTTTTGCTGGGCAAAGATGATCGTGTTGCGTATCTCTTTTTTCACGTGATAATCGTTCTTGTCGCGCAAGAAGAAACGCCCGAGGCGTTCGGCCGACACGTCGCTGCTGATGCTGTGTGGAAAGCGCCCCTGGCGCGCACGGTCGATGGCGTCGGCCGACAGGTCGGTGGCAAAGATCTGCAGGCTGTACTTCGACGGCGGATTGATGCTGGCCACCACTTCATGGAATACCATGGCCAGCGAATACGCTTCCTCGCCCGTGGAACAGGCGGGCACCCAGGCCTTGAAGGCACGCCCGTCCGGATGGGCCGCCAGCAATTGCGGCAAGGCGACCATCTTCAGGTATTCCCACACTTTCGGGTCGCGGAAGAAACTCGTCACGCCGATCAGCAATTCCTTGAACAGCAAGTCGATTTCGGTGGGATTGGCACGCAGATACGGCACGTATTCTTCCATCGACGACATTTGATACAAGCTCATGCGCCGCTCGATGCGCCGCAGCACCGTGTTGATCTTGTAATCCGTAAAACTGTTGCCCGTGTGTTCGGACAGCAAGGCGACAATTTCCTGCAAGGAATTGCGCCCGTTCGGCTCATGGCCCGGCAGGCTGAGGAAGCTGCTGCGGAACAGATAGGTGATGATCTTGTCCGGCATCTTGTCGGGAAAGTCGACCAGGTCCACCACTTCCGCGGCAATCGCGCTTTGCGGCATCATGTCGAACTTGGCCGTGTCCGGAAGCTGGGCCAGGGTCAGGCCCCCTGCCTGCTTGATCGCCTGCAAGCCGCGCGTGCCGTCATTGCCCATGCCGGAAAAAATCACGCCCACGGCCAGTTCGCCCAGTTCGCTTGCGAGGCTCTCGAAAAAGGTGTTGATGGGCAAGCGGTGCCCGCGCAGCTGCACCGGTTCGCTGAGCACGAAACGCCCCTTGGACAAGCCCAGGTCGGCATTCGACGGTATCACATAGATATGGTTGGGCCGCAACTCCGCCTGGTGCGTGATTTCCGTGACGGGGATGCTGGTGGCGCGCTGCAGCAGTTCCGGCAGCATGGCCTTTTGCGTGGGATCAAGATGCTGGATCACCACATAGGCAATCCCGCTCTCCTGCGGCACGTTCGCCAGGAAGGCAACGATGGGATCGAGTCCGCCGGCGGATGCGCCGATGGCCACCACGGGGAAAACGATGGTGGCCACTTCAGGGACGGAAGCATTGCTGTGTTTACTGCGTGTCATCTTCTGCAAGAGTGCAGCCACGGCCAAAGCGTCAGGCTGGGAATTGATAATCTTGCATTCTAGCACTCAAGATGCGCGGAAAAACACGAATTTGGCGCAGGGCTTTTCCCTGCGCCAGGCTGCCCCCGTGCCGTCCCCTTTACTGCGCCTGCGGCACGTGCCAGCCGCCGCCCAGCGACTGGATCAGGGCCACGGCCGTCGTCTGGCGGTCCGCCTGCGCCTGCACCAGCGAACGGCGCGCCGACAGGGCCGTCACTTGCGCCGTCACCACGTCCGTATAGCCGACCTGGCCCGCGTTGTAACGGTTCAGCATCTGCTGCTCGACCTGGTCGGCGGCGGATGACGCCTGCTGGCGCAGGGCCAGCTGTTCGGCCAGCGCGCGCGTGGCCGACAACTGGTCTTCCACGGCGCCAAAGGCACTCAATACCGTCTGGCGGTAGCGCGCCACGGCCGCCTCGTGTCCCGCCTTGGCCGCATCCACGCTGGCCGTGGTGGCGCCCGCGTTGAACAGGGTTTGCGCGGCCGACACGCCCAGCGACCACAGGCTCGATGAGGCATTGAACAGGTCGCCCACCTTGCTGGCGCCGGAACCGTAGGAACCCGTCAGGTTCAGGCTCGGGTAATACGCGGAACGGGCGATGCCGATCTGCTCGTTGGCCACGGCCACCCGGCGCTCGGCGGCGGCGATGTCGGGACGGCGCTGCAGCAGCGTCGACGGCACGCCCAACGGCACTTCGGGCACGGTCAGGGTCCACGGCGCCACGGCCAGGCTGAAGTCCGACGGGGCCTTGCCCAGCAAAATCGCGATCGCATGTTCCAGCTGCGCGCGTGAACGCGTCTGGCTGGACAGGTCGATCTGCGCATTGGCCAGCTGCGTCTGCGCCTGCAGCAGGTCGGACTTGGCGGCGATGCCCGAATTGAAGCGGTTGCTGGTGATGTCAAGCACGCGCTTGTAGCCATCGATGGTGGCATTCAGCAGCGCGATCTGCGCATCGCTCTGGCGCAGCGAAAAGTAATTGGTGGCCAGTTCGCCCTGCGCCGACAGGCGGGCGGCGGCCAGGTCGGCCGCACTGGCACTGGCGCTGGCGTCCGCCCCCGTCACGCCGGCGCGCAGCTTGCCCCACACGTCCGGTTCCCACGACGCGCCGATGGCGGCCTTGAAGTTGTTGTTGGTCTGCTGCTCGCCCCCGCCGCCCGAGCGGGCGCCGCTGCCCGTCAGGTTCACGGTGGGGAACAGCGAGGCGCGCTGTTCGCGCACCAGCGCGCGCGCCTGCTCGTAGGAAGCGATGGCGGCGGCCACGTTCTGGTTCGAGATGTCGATGCCTTCGGCCAGCTGGTTCAATTGCGCGTCGCCGAACAGGGTCCACCACGGTCCCCGCTCCAGGGTGTCGGCCGGCACGGCAGGCTGCCAGCCGGCCGCCTCCTTGAACGTTTGCGGCGCGGCGGCCGTCGGCGTTTCATACGCGGGGCTGACGGCGCAGCCGGCCAGCAGGAGGACGGCGGTAGCCACGCCCAGTGCCAGCAGGTGGCGTGCAGGGACGGTCGATACGATAGGTTTTACTTGCTTCATGATTGTGTGCTCGGGTTATCTGGCCCAGGAATGCGGCTCAATTGCTGCTCGTCGGCGCTGCGCGTGCGCAGCTTGTCGAGCAGGATGTAGACCACCGGGGTGGTCAGCAATGTGAGTAACTGGCTGGCAATCAGGCCGCCGATGATGGCGACCCCCAAGGGCTGGCGTAGCTCTGACCCCTCGCCGAAACCGATCGCCAGCGGCAAGGCGCCAAGCGCAGCCGCCAGGGTGGTCATCAGAATGGGGCGGAAACGCAGCAAACAAGCCTCGCGCACCGCTTCCACAGCTGTCAGCCCGCGCGAACGCTCGGCCTCCAGCGCGAAGTCGATGATCAATATAGCATTTTTCTTGACGATACCGATCAACAGGAACACGCCGATCAGGGCGATGATGGAAAACTCCATGCGGAACAGCAGCAGTGCCAGCACGGCGCCCACCCCCGCCGACGGCAAGGTCGACAGCACGGTGACGGGATGGATCAGGCTTTCGTACAGGATGCCCAGCACGATGTAGATCACCACGATGGCCGCCAGGATCAGCAGCGGCTGCTCCTTGTTGCTGTCCTGCGCGCTCTTCGCCGAACCCTGGAAGCTGCCGCGCACGTTCACCGGCATGCCGATTTCCGACTCCGCCTGGGCCACGGCAGCCTGGCCGTCGCTGAGCGGATAGCCGTCGGCCAGGTTGAACGACACGGTGGTGGCCAGTTCGCCGCCCTGGTGGTTGATCGACGTCGCCGTCGAGCTTTCCGCGAAGCTGCTGAACGACGACAGCGGCACCATCTTCGCCAGGGTGGTGCTCAAGGCCGAGCCGCTGGACGGGTCGCGCGCCGCCGTCGTATTGGACGTCGTCGCCGCCACGCTGGTGCTGGCCGCGGCGGTGCTGGCGGCCGTCGTCCCGGTGGCGGCGACGGCGGCCGCATTCGACGCCGGCACGTACACGGAGCGCAGCGCTTCCGGGCTTTGCGCGTAGCGGGGCGCCACTTCCATGATTACGTGATACTGGTTCAGCTCATCGTAGATGGTCGCCACCTGGCGCTGGCCGAAGCTGTTGTACAGCGCATTGTCGATATCCTTCACCTGTACGCCCAGCTGCGTGGCGCGGTCCTTGTCGATGGAAACAAACGTTTCCACGCCGTTTTCCGCCTGGTCCGTGTCCACGTCGATCAGGGCCGGCTGCAGCTTCATCTGGTCGGCCAGTTTCGCCGCCCATTTCTTCAAGTCCGCCTGGTTGTCGCTGATCAGGGTGTACTGGTACGTGGAATTGCTGGAACGCCCGCCCATGCGCAAATCCTGCACGGGGTTGAGGAACAGCGAAATGCCCGTCACCTTGGCCAGCTGCGGACGCAGGCGGGCGATCACGGCTTGCCCCTTGTCCGTGCGCTGCGAGGCAGGCTTCAAGTCGATGAACATGAAGCCGCCCCCCGCCCTGCCGCCGCCCGTGAACCCGACGACGGTGGCGACGGCCGGATCGTCCTTGATGATGTCGACCAGCTGGCGCAATTTGGCCTGCATGGCCTGGAACGAGATGCTCTGGTCGGCGCGCATGCCGCCATTGATCTGGCCCGTGTCCTGCTGCGGGAAAAAGCCCTTGGGCGCGGCCGCGAACAGGTACACGTTCAGGCCGACGACGAACACGAGGATCGTCATCACGAGAGCAGCGCTCGACAGGGCCCAGTCCAGGCAGTGTTCATACACGTTCAGCATGCGCTCGAAACCCCGCTCGAACCAGCGCGCGACGACGCCTGGCGGCTTGTGGTGCTGCCCGCTTTTCAGCAGCCAGGCGCACATCATCGGCGTCGTGGTGAGCGAGATGACGAGCGAAATCATCACGGCGGCCGACAGGGTCACGGCAAATTCGCGGAACAGCCGCCCCACCTGGCCGCCCATGAACAGCAGCGGGATGAAGACGGCCACCAGCGACAGGCTGATCGACAGCACCGTAAAGCCCACTTCGCGCGCGCCCAGCAGGGCCGCCTTGAAACGGTCCATGCCCGCCTCGATGTGGCGCTGCGTGTTTTCCAGCACCACGATGGCATCATCGACGACAAAGCCCGTGGCCACCGTGAGCGCCATCAAGGAAAGGTTATTTAGCGAAAAGCCCAGCATGTACATCACGCCGAAAGTGCCCAGCAGCGAGACGATGGTGGCCACGGCGGGGATGATGGTGGCGCGCACGCTGCGCAAAAAGGCGCTGACCACCAGCACGACGAGCACGATGGACAGGATCAGCGTGAACTCGATCTCGTGCAGGGACGAGCGGATGGAATTGGTGCTGTCGGACGCCACCTGCAGCTTGATGTCGCCGGGCAGCTGCGCCTGCAGTTGCGGCAGCAGCGCGCGCACGCCGTCCACCGTGGCGATGACGTTGGCGCCGGGCTGGCGCGTGATCAGCACGATGACGGCCGGGTCGCCGTTGAACAGGCCCAGGGTATTGTTGTTTTCCACGCCGTCGACCACTTCGGCCACGTCGTCGAGGCGGATGGCGGCGCCGTCGCGCCAGGCCACCACCAGGCTGCGGTAATCGGCGGCGCTGCGCCCGCCCGACGCCGTCGCCGCGCCCGAATAGATCTGCAGGCTGCGCTCGTCGCCGGAAATCGCCCCTTTCGGGCGGTTGGCGTTGCTGGCCTGGATGGCCGCGCGCACGTCTTCCATCGACACGGCATAGTGATTGAGCTGGTACGGCAGCAGTTCCACGCGCACGGCCGGCAGCGAGCCGCCGCCCAGTTCCACATCGCCCACGCCTTTGACTTGCGCCACCTTTTGCTGCACCAGGTTCGACACGGCGTCGTAGATCTGGCCCGGCGTGCGCGTCTTCGACGTCAGCGCCAGGATGATCACGGGCGCGTCGGACGGATTGGCCTTGCGGTAGGTGGGGTTGCTGCGCAGGGTGGCCGGCAAGTCCACGCGCGAGGCGGCAATGGCCGCCTGCACTTCGCGCGCGGCCGAATCGATCTTGCGGTTCAAGTCGAACTGCAGATTGATGCGCGCCGAGCCCGTGCCCGACGACGACGTCATCTCGTTCACGCCCGAGATCACGCCCAGGCGCCGTTCCAGCGGCGTGGCCACCGACGTGGCCATGGTCGCGGGGCTGGCGCCGGGCAGGCTGGCGCTGACGGAAATGGTCGGATAATCGACCTGCGGCAGCGGCGAGACGGGCAGCACGAAGAAGGCGCCGATCCCCGCCAGTGCGATGCCGATGGTCAGCAGCACGGTGGCGATGGGGCGCTTGACGAACGGTTCGGACAGGTTCACGCGGCGCTCCCCGCGTTATCGGCCGGCTTGTCCAGCTTCACCCCGGGCGTCTTGCGCGCGAAGCGCTGGCCCAGGCGGTCGAAGCCCAGGTAGATGACGGGCGTGGTAAACAGGGTCAGCACCTGGCTGACGATCAAGCCGCCGAAGATGGCCAGGCCCAGCGGACGGCGCAACTCGGCGCCCTCGCCCCAGCCCAGCATCAGCGGCACGGCCGCGAACAGGGCCGCCAGGGTCGTCATCAGGATGGGGCGGAAGCGCAGCAGCGCCGCCTGGTGGATGGCTTCCTGCGGGCTTTTCCCTTCATCGCGCTCGGCTTCGATGGCGAAGTCGATCATCATGATGGCGTTCTTCTTGACGATGCCGATCAGGAGGATGATGCCGATGATGCCGATCACGCCCAGGTCTTGCCCGGAAATCATCAGCGCCAGCAAGGCGCCCACGCCGGCCGACGGCAGGGTCGACAAAATCGTCAGCGGGTGGATATAGCTTTCGTACAGCACGCCCAGCACGATGTAGACGCAGACGACGGCGGCCAGAATGAGCCACAGCTGGTTCGACAGCGAGTTTTCATACGCGCCGGCCGCGCCGAGGAAGGTCAAGGTCACCGATGGCGGCAAGGCGATGTCTTTCGCCGCCTGGCGGATGGCGTCGACGGCGCTGCCCAGGGCCACGCCTTGCGTCGTATCAAAGCCCAGCGTCGTGGCCGGGTATTGCGCCACGTGCGTGATTTGCAGCGGCGCCTGTTTTTCGCTGACGCTGGCAAAGGCGGACAGCGGCGTCGACTTGCCGGAACCCGTGCGCACCTGCAGGTCCGACAGGTCGGACGGCGTCGTGACGATGCCCGGCTGCGCTTCGAGGATCACGCGGTACTGGTTGGTTTCCGTGAAAATCGTCGAAATGATGCGCTGGCCGAAGGCGTTGTACAGCGCATCGTCGACGGTGGCCGTGGTGACGGACATGCGCGCGGCGCTGTCGCGGTCGATGGCGACCGTCACGGCGGCGCCCGTGGCGCCCGCATCCGTGACGACGTTGCGCAGCTGCGATTTCTCGCGCATGCGCGCCGCCAGCTTGCCGGCCCACTCGGTGACGGTGGCCGTGTCGGCCCCTTCGAGCGAGACGCGGTACTGCGTCGGCCCCGATTCCGCATCGATGGTCAGATCCTGCGTCGGCTGCAGATACAGGGTCACGCCGGCCACCTTGGCCACGCGGTCGCGCAGGCGCTCCATGATCTCGTCCTGGCTGCCGCTGCGCGGACGCTTGAGATTGATCAGCATGCTACCCGTGTGCAGCATGGTATTGTTGGCCGCATCGACGCCCACGAGGGAACTCAAGGTATCGACAGCGGGGTCTTCCAGCAGCGCGCTGGCGGCCGCCTGCTGCAAGGTGGCCATGCGCTCGTACGAGACGGCTTGCGAGGTTTCGATGCGCGCCTGCAGCTGGCCCGTGTCCTGCGTGGGGAACAGGCCTTTCGGAATCGTGATGTACAGGATGACGGTCAGCAGCAAGGTGGCCAGGGCGACGAGCAGGGTCAATCCCTGGCGTTTCAAGACCCACTCGAGCGCATGGTCGTACTGCACGATCACCTTGTCGAGGAAAGCCTGGATGCGCTGGCCCGTGGCGCTGATCTTTTCATCGGCGTGGCTCTTCAGCCAGCGCGCCGACATCATCGGCACCAGCGTCAGCGACACCACGGCGGAGATCAGGATGGTGATGGCCAGGGTCATGGCGAATTCGCGGAACAGCCGGCCCACCACGTCGCCCATGAACAGCAGGGGAATGAGCACGGCGATCAGGGAGACAGTCAGCGAGATGATGGTAAAGCCGATCTGCGATGCGCCCTTCAGGGCGGCGGCCATCGGCGTTTCGCCCTCCTCGATGTAGCGGGCGATGTTTTCGATCATGACGATGGCGTCATCGACGACGAAGCCCGTGGCGATCGTCAGCGCCATCAGGGACAGGTTGTTCAGGCTGTAGCCGAGCAGATACATGACGCCACAGGCGCCGATCAGCGAAATCGGCACGGACAGGCTGGCGATCACGGTGGCGCGCATGCTGTGCAGGAAGGCGAAGATCACCAGCACCACCAGCAGCACGGATAGCAGCAGTTCCATTTCCACGTGTTCGACGGAAGCGCGGATGCCCGTCGTGCGGTCGCTCAGCACGTCGAGCTTCATGGCCGCCGGCAGGCTGGCCTGCAGGTCGGGCAGCAGGGCCTTGATGGCGTCGACCGTCTTGATGACGTTGGCGCCGGGCTGGCGCTGCACGTTCAGGATGATGGCCGGCTGCTTGCCGGACCAGGCGCCCAGGCGCGTGTTTTCCGCGCTGTCGACGACATTCGCCACGTCGGACAGGCGCACGGGCGCGCCGTTTTTATAGGTGATGATCAGGCGCTTGTAGTCTTCCGCCGTCACGAGTTGATCGTTCGCGTTGATGGTGAACGAGCGCGTGGGGCCGTCGAAACTGCCCTTGGCGCTGTTGACGTTGGCCGCCGCGATGGCCGTGCGCAGGCTGTCGAGGCCCAGGCCGTACGAGGCCAGCAATTTGGTGTCGCCCTGGATGCGCACGGCGGGACGCTGGCCGCCCGACAGCGACACCAGGCCCACGCCATTGACCTGGCTGATTTTCAGCGCCAGGCGCGTGTTGACGATGTTTTGCACCTGCGTCAGCGGCATCGTGTCCGACGTGATGGCCAGGGTCAGCACGGGCGCGTCGGCCGGGTTGATCTTCGCGTACACGGGCGGCGCCGGCAAGTCCGTCGGCAGCAGCGAGCCACCCGCGTTGATGGCCGCCTGCACTTCCTGCTCCGCCACGTCCAGGGTCTGGCCCAGGGTGAATTGCAGGGTGATGATGGAGACGCCGGCCGCGCTGGTGGAACTCATGCGCTGCAAGCCCGACATCTGCCCGAACTGGCGCTCCAGCGGCGCCGTCACGGTCTGCCCCATGACTTCGGGACTGGCGCCCGGGTACAGGGTCTGCACCTGGATGGTGGGGAAGTCCACCTGCGGCAAGGCGGCCAGCGGCAGGAACTTGAAGCCGACCAGCCCCGCCAGCACGATGGCCAGCATCAGCAGCGCCGTGGCGACGGGGCGCTTGATGAAGGGAGTCGATGGACTCATTGCGCCGCGCCCTTCGCCGGCGCCGTAGCTGGCACTGCGGCTGGCGCGGATGCGGACGCCGAGGCGCTGGCCGCGCCGTCAGCGTGCTGGCGGCGGTGGCGGCGTTCGCCGTTCGCCCCGGCCGCACCGGCGCCGCCCATGGCAGGCTTGTCGCCCGCCAGGGTCACTTTCGCGCCTTCCTTCAGGCGGTCGGCGCCTTCCGTGATGACTTGCTCGCCCGCTTCCAGGCCGGCGCGGATTTCCACCATGTCGGTGGTCGCCTGGCCCCGCGTGACCATGCGCACGGTAACGGTCTTGTCCGCTTTCAGCACATACACGAAGTCGCCGTTGTTGCTGTGGCGCAAGGCCGTGACGGGCACCAGCACGGCGCCCGTGATGTTGCCCAGTTCCAGGCGCACGTTGACGAACTGGCTGGGGAACAGGGCCATCTTGTCGTTCGTGTAGCGGGCCTTGGCGCGCACGGTGCCCGTCTGCACGTCGACCTGGTTGTCGAGCGCCGTCAGGCTGCCCTTGTCCAGCGTATGCGTGCGCGTGCGGTCCAGCGCCAGCGCCGCCAGGGCCGTGCCGCCATTCAGGCGTTCCTGGATGGTCTGCACCTTATCCTGCGGCACGGAAAACTCCACGTCGATGGGCGAGAGCTGCGTCACCACCACCACGCCGCCCGTGTCGCTGGTGCTCACCAGGTTGCCGATATCGACCACCTTCAAGCCCGCGCGGCCGCTGATCGGCGACACCACCCTGGTGTAGCCCAGGTTCAGCCTGGCCGTGCCTTCGGCGGCGCGGTCCGTCATCACGGTACCTTCCAACTGTTTGACCAGGGCGGCCTGCGTGTCGACATCCTGGCGCGCGATGGAATCCTGGCCCAGCAGGGTTTGATAGCGTTTCAGAGTCAGGCGCGCGTTTTCCAGCTGCGCTTCATCGCGCTGGCGCTGGCCCGTGGCCTGCATCAGCGCCATCTCGAACTGGGCCGGGTCGATCTGCGCCACCACCTGGCCCGCCTTGACCATGCCGCCTTCCTTGAATTTCAGCTCCTTCAAAATGCCCGACACTTGCGGGCGCACCGTCACGGTGGACGCGGCCGTCACCGTGCCCAGCGCGTCGAGCACCACGGGCAAGTCCGATTTCACGGCCGTGGCAACGCCCACGGTGGTCGAGGGGCCGCCGCGGCGCCCGCCCGGGCCTCCCGGCCCTCCGGGGCCACCGGCGCCGGGCTGCGCGCTGACGCCCGAATGGGTCAGGTACCAGGCACCGCCCCCCAGCGCAGCCATCACGGCCAGCGCGATGACCGTACCGACGATTTTCGAACGGCGGCTGCGCCGCGGGGTGTTGGGTGTAGTCTGCGAATCCATCGCTTATCCTTGTCTAGGCCGCTGGCACGGCGAGTCTGTGGCGCCGGCCGAGGTGGAACACACTCAGGCCGGACGACCGTTTTTCGGGGTTGTTTCGGTACAAAGCCGGGGGAGTCAAGAGCTGAAAGTCAGCTGAAAAAACATCGCTCCCTAGCGTGAAACGACTCTAGCATAGTCATGTAACTGTTTCATTTCTACTTGAAACAATTACACACAGCCAGGCAGGCATGGAAGGATCAGGCGGGCCGGCAGGCACGCCGCCCCTGTGGGGGAACGGTGGAAGAATCAGGCTTGCGGGGCGTCGCGCCCCGGCGCCGGCGGCGCGCGGGCGACTCGCATGCAGATACAAACTCGCTACAAATCTCCCGCCAGCCGGCTTGACCTGGCGCCGCGCAGGCCGTTGGCGCTTACAGCGTCATGCCGAGGATGACATCCTGATAGTCGGTGCGGCCCACGCGGAAGGTGCGCCGGCCCACCTGCGCAAAGCCGCAGCGCGCATAAAACGCCAGCGCATCGTGGTTTTCCGCGTACACGCCCAGCAGCACCCTTCCCGCCCCGCTGGCGCGCGCCTGTTCCACGGCCGCCTGCATCAGGCGCTGGCCCACGCGCTGCCCCTGGAAGCGGTGCAGCAGGTAGATGCGCTTGATTTCCAGGTCGTCCGGCCGCGGGTCGGCCACCGGCAGGCCGGCGGGACTGAGGACCAGGTAGCCGACGGGCGCGCCGCCAGGCGTGGCCTCGGCCAGCCACAGGCGCATGGCCGGCAGCGCCAGCCAGTCGCGGTACAGCTGCGCGTCGTGCTGGCGCTGGCAATGGGCGATGACGTCGGCGCCGTCGAGGATGCCGGCGAACGCTTCCAGGAAGGTCGATTGCCCCACCAGCGCCAGCGCCAGCTCGTCGCCCTTGGCGCAGGGGCGGATGGTGATGGCCGTGCCGGTTTTTTCGTTCATGTCGCTTGCCATGCCTTGCTCCTGATGTGAAACAAGCCGGGCGAAGCCGGCTTGAGTATGTCATCTATATTGCCGTGTAACGCCTGACAAAATCGTAGCGAGCGAAGATGAGTTGTGACCGAGAAGCGGAGCTGTGCTTGAGCACAGTGAGCATCGCAGGCCGCAAATCATCGAGCGCAGTAGATTTGGTCAGGTGTTACTTGCTGCCGAGTGGCACTTCGCACAGGCAGTGCGTGAGGGCCATGAACGGTTTGTGCTCGCGCGTGATGCCCGACAGCCAGCTCAGGTCCTGCGCCATGCCCAGCGCCGCGTCGGCCGGCAAGCCCGTGCCGGCCAGGCCCAGTTTCACGTGCTCGCCCAGTCCCAGCGAGGCCATGGCCTTGGAGCCGAACATGCCGATCAGGCGGTCCACGTTCGACGTTTCCTGCTCCAGGTACGTCACGCGGTAGTCGGCGCCCAGGTTGGCGCGCTTGGCGGCCGACGCCAGCGCATCGCCGTAGCTGCCGATGCGGTCGACCAGGTTGCGTTCCTTGGCCTGCAAGCCCGTCCAGACGCGGCCCTGCGCCACTTCATTGATCTTTTCCGGCGTCGTCTTGCGCGCCTTGGCGGCCAGGTTCAGGAAGTCGCCATACACGTGGTTGATCGAACCCTGGATCACTTGCGCAAAGCGGGGGTCGAGCGGACGCAAAGGGTTGCCCGCGTCGGCCAGCCAGGTGGTCGGCGAGCCGGCCGTGTGGATGCCCAGCTTTTCCACCACCTTGTCGGCCGTCGGCAGAATCGCGAACACGCCGATGGAACCGGTGATGGTGGCCGCGTCGGCGATGACTTCGTCGGACGAGGTGCTGATCCAGTAGCCGCCGGAAGCGGCCACGTTGCCCATCGAGACGACCACCGGCTTGCCGGCGGCGCGCGTCAGTTCCAGCTCGCGGCGGATCAATTCCGAGCCGAAGGCGCTGCCGCCAGGCGAATCGACGCGCAGCACGACAGCCTTGATCGACTTGTCTTCGCGCGCCTGGCGGATCAGACGCGAGGTGGACAGGCCGCCGATGGCGCCCGGTGGCGCGATGCCGTCGCCGATTTCACCGGAGGCGATGACCACGCCGACGGCGTCGCCGATGTGTACGGGGCGCAGGCGCGCCAGGTAGTCGGTGTAGTTCACCTGGCGGAAATTCGTGCCTTCCGTGTTCTTCGCGCCGCGCGCCATCATGAACTGGCGCAGTTCGTCGCGTGTTTTCAGGCCGTCGACCAGCTTGGCGTCCAGCGACAGCTTGCCCAGGTCGCCGCCGGCCGCCGTCATCAGCGCCGGCAGCGCATCGATCGATTGCATGATGGCGCCGGCCGGCAGCTTGCGCGCCTTTTCCACGTCCGTCGTGTAGGTGGTCCACAGGCCGTTGTTCAGGTAGCGGTCCGCTTCGGCCGCCGCTTCGGACGGGCCGTTGGCGATGAACGGCTCGGCCGCACTCTTGTACGTGCCCACTTTCAGCAGGTTCACCGTCACGCCGACCTTGTCGAGCGCATCGCGGTAGTAATTGCGGTAGCGGCCAAAGCCTTCCAGCATGACGCCGCCCATCGGGTGCAGGAATACCTCGTCGGCCTTGACCGCCACCAGGTACTGGCGCTGGTTGTAGCTCGAACCCCAGGCCGTCACTTTCTTGCCCGTGGCACGGAAGCGTTCCACGCCGGCCGCCACTTCGCGCAGCGAAGCGAGGCCGCCGCCCTGCAATTCGTCGAGCAGGATGACCATGGAACCGATGTTCTTGTCCTTGGCCGCCGTATCGAGCACGGCCAGCACGTCGCGCAGCTGCACGTTTTTCTTGACTTCGCCGCTGACATTGGCCAGCACCGCTTCGCGCACGCCGCCCGGGGTTTCCTCGACCAGCGGGCCTTGCAAGTCCAGCACCAGCGTGGTCTTTTCCGCCAGGGGCTTGGCGCCGCCGCCAAAGATGGCGATCAGGATGGCGATGACGATCAGCAGGAAAATCAGATTGATGACCGCGCGGCGGGTGGCGTCCAGCGCGCGCCAGAATGCGCCGAAGCCGCGGCGCAGCGGCGGGAAGGGGTTGAGTGACATTGATGCTCCGTGAGGTTATGTACCTAAAGGAAATCAATATAGCTGAAAATCGCCGTGATCGCCTTGGGATTCGTCTTATTTTGACAAGTATTGCGCGCCCTGGGCGCCCTGCCCTGGCGGCGTGGAAATGAGGAACAGGCCGCCCAGCACGAGGGAACCATTCAGTATCAGCAATTCCAGGCCGAGGCGGTAATGCACAAACAGCAGCGCCTGCTCCTGCTCGATCAGCGCGCACAGCAGCGGCCCGGCCACGGCCACCAAAGGCACCCAGCGGTCGCGCACGCCGCGCCGGCTCAGCAGGCCGAAGGCGAACAAACCCAGCAGCGGACCGTAGGTATAGCTGGCCAGCTTCAGGATCACGCCTATCATGCTGGGATCATCGAGCCACTTGAAGGCCATGATCAGGATCAAGAACAGGGCCGCAAAGCCCAGGTGCACCTTGCGGCGCCAGCGCATCTGCACGGCCGGGCTCAAATCCTGCCGCCGCTGCAAGCCCAGGATGTCGATGCAGAAGGTGGACGTCAAGGCCGTGAGCGCCCCGTCCACGCTGGGAAACAGGGCGGAAATGAGGGCGATGAAGAAAATCAGCTGCACCACGGCGGGGAAATGCCCGAGCACCACGGCGGGGAACAATTTATCGCCCGTGGCCGTCACGCCGGCCAGCGGCGCGTACAGGTGCAGCAAGCCGCCCAGGAAGAGGAACAGCAGCAGCACGCCGGTCAGCACCACGGTCAGGCTGAGCATATTCTTTTGCGAGTCGCGCAGGGTCCGCACGGAGATGTTCTTTTGCATCATTTCCTGGTCCATGCCCGTCATGGCAATGGTGATGAACATGCCGGCAAGAATATGCTTCCACACGTAGGCGGGGCTGTCCGGGTCGGTGGTGAAGATGCGCGTGAGGCCTTGCGCGCGCATGCGTTCGAGGCTGTCGACGAGCGACAAATCCATCTCGCGCAGCAAAAACACGCTGCAGATGACGAGACCGGCCAGCATGCACGCCGTTTGCAGGGTATCGGTCCAGACGATGGTCTTGACGCCCCCTTCATACGTGTAGATCAGGATCAGCAGCAGCACGACGCACGCCGTCAGCCAGAACGGCACGCCGAAGCTGTCGAGAATAGTTGCCTGCAGGATATTGACCACCAGATACAGCCGCGCCGTGGCGCCCAGCAGGCGCGAAACGATGAAAAACGCCGCCCCGCTCTGGTAGGAGCGCCGCCCCAGGCGCAATTCCAGATAGCGGTAAATCGACGTGAGCTGCAGCCGGTAGTACAGCGGCAGCAAGATGAAGGTGATGGCCAGGTAACCGAGCACATAGCCGATCATCAGCTGGATATAGCCGAAGCCGTTGCTGCCCACGGCGCCGGGTACGCTGATGAAGGTCACGCCCGTCAAGGTCGTGCCCACCATGCCGAAGGCCACCAGCATCCAGTTGCTGTCCTTGTTGCCGATGAAGAAACTGTCGTTGGTGGCATGGCGCGAGGTGCGCCATGCCACGCCCAGCAAGATCAGGAAATATGCGAGGACGACGGCAAACAGGATGACTGGGGACATGGATGTTGCGCTGGCGGCAAAGGTGAACAGGGGCAGCAATATACAACAAAGCGTACAGCAATGCCCCCAGGCAATCAGGCGTCAGCAGCCGGTCGGTTTGACTTTTTCCACTTCCAGGCCGAACCACGGACGCAAACGCGTGCCGATGACGTTGCCCAGGAAGGCGCACACCAGCCACAACCAGCCGTGCAAGCTGCCCGAGACGATGCCGCTGAAATAGGCGCCGATGTTGCAGCCATAGGCCAGGCGCGCGCCGTAGCCGAGCAGCAAGCCGCCGACGATGGCGGCGATCAGCGAGCGGCGCGGAATGCGCCACACGGGCGCGTAGCGGCCGGCCAGCGCGGCCGCCAGCATGGCGCCCAGCACGATGCCGATATCCATCACGGAAGTCTTGTCTTGCGTCAATGGCGCGGCAAGGGCGGCGGCATTCGCCTTGGTGGACCAGTAAGCCCAGCTGGCCGTGTCGATACCGACCACGGAGGCCGCCTTGGCACCCCACAGGGCGAACGCCGACGTCACGCCCCACGGCTTGCCAGACAACGCCAGCGTGGCGAAGTTCAGCACGACGAGCGCAACGGCGCCCGCCACCAGCGGCCACGGGCCGTGCAGCCAGGGCGACGCCTGCGCCGGGCGCAGGGGCGTGGCGACGAGCTTGCCATGGCGGCGCTTTTCAACGAAGACCGTGATGGCGGCGATCAAGGCAAAAACGATCCAGTTCAGCGCCAGCGCGGGCGCCAGGCCCAGGGTCGTGACGAGGGAAATCGGCTTGAGCTGCGGCAATGAAGTCCAGAACGGCATGTGCGCCGTGCCGATCACGGAGCCGACGATGAAGGCGGCCAGGGTGATGAGCATGCGCGTGCTGCCCCCGCCGACTGTATACAAGGTGCCGGACGCGCAACCGCCGCCCAGCTGCATGCCGATGCCGAAGATGAAGGCGCCGAAGATGACGGACGTGCCGGCGGGCGAAACGAGGCCCGCGACGGGCGTGCCGAACAGGGTGCCGGCCGACAACGCGGGGAAAAACAGCGCCACGCCCACGGCCAGCATCAGCATTTGCGCGCGCAAGCCGTCGCCGCGGCCGTCGGCGATGAAGACGCGCCAGGCGGACGTGAAACCGAAAGCCGCGTGATACAGGGTGATGCCGAGCAAGGCGCCCACCACGTACAGCGCGGCCTGGTTGATGCCGACGGTGTGCGCCAGGTACCACGCACCGATCAGGATGAGCAACAGGGCGACGCCCAGCGGTTTCGGATTGATGGCGGCGCGCAGGCCTGGCGGCGAAGCTGCAATATCGGACATGATGGGGGACGCTAAAGGAAGGGAAGCGCCATTTTCCCCCGTTTTGCTGTTTTCTGCCAGCAAGTTAGCCGTCCGCCGGGCGCCGCCACGCCCAACGCCCCGTCACCAACGTCAAGGGACGGAGCGGATGGCGAGGGGCACGCACCGGCAGGGAAGGCCTGCGCCTGCCTGCCCTGCGTGCCCGCTGCGGCGTCAGCTGACGCGCATCATTTCGACAGTTTCACCTGCGCCAGTTCCGCCGTCAGGTAGCCGACAGCGCCGCTGGCCTTGCTGTTGTAGTTGGTGTTGATGATGATGTTGATCTGGTCCTTCAGCGCGGACGGCAAGGCGGGGAAGCGGCTCCACTCGTCGCCCGGATGCTGGAAGTTGCTCATCACATAAGTCCAGCCATTGATTTCATCGACCGCATGCAGGCCCGTCGATTCCGCGCCCGCCGGGCACGACAGCAAGCGCTCCAGCTTCTTGGTATCGACGTTATACGCCCACAGGAAGTTGTTCAGGTGGTTGCCGCTGTCCTCGCCGATGAACAGGGTGCGCAGTTTTTCCGAGAACTTCAGGTTGTCGGGGCTGGCGATCTTGGCCGGGTTGGCCGTGTTGCCCAGGCCATCGGCCGCGATGTCTTCGCCCGCGATCAGCAGGGTCGACTCGCTTGGCACCCATTCGCTGTCGATCGCCGCGCCCGTGTCATCCTTCTGTCCGCCCGTCAGCTTGTGCGACACGACGGCGCCCGCCACCAGTTTCTTGAACTTGACGTTGTGGCCGGCCACGTAGCCCGAACCGCCTTCGACCATCGAATCCTGGATGTTGGCATACGCCGAGTAGGCAATCTTGTCCTTGGCGTTGACCGTCGTGCCTTCGTTCTTGGTAAAGGCCATGCTGCCGCCCTTGAGGGCCGCGTAACGGTGGGTTTCCAGGAAGGCGGCGGCTTTTTCCTGGCCGGCCTTGACCCTGACCCAGGCGGTTTTCTTGTTCAGCACGATCTTCGTGTAGCTGGCGTCGGACGGATCGGCCAGGGTCGAATCCATGATGTCGGTGGCCTTGATGCCGCCGTCGACCAGCGCCTTGATCTCGGCGTGCGTCGCATGGCCCAGCTTGACCCATTGCAGCTTGCCGGTAGTGGTCTCGGTCAGCTGGGTCGTGTATTTGGCGACGTACAGGGTGCCGCCTGCGGCCAGGTCGGCCACCTTGTCGGCCACGAACATGAACAGTCCGCCATTCGTATAGTCGTCGCCGCCCAGGATGGTGCGCTGGTCCGGCATCACCTGCACCAGTTCGCGCGAGTAGCGGCCCAGGCAATAGTGCTTCTTGATGCTGCCGGTGCCGTCCGGGTTGACCGACACTTCCGGCAGGTGGCCGTAGTCGTACGGATTGGCGGTCGTCGTATCGCCGAAGACGTTCTTGCTGAATTCCTTGAGCACGGCCAAGGTCTGGCCACCCAGGCCCTGGTCGAAGGCGTCGGGTTCGTACTCTTCGCTCGACAGATGGGTATTCCACGGCGACAAGCTGGCGCCGCAGGTAATCCACAGGCCCTTCACCAGCGAGGTATCGACGTTGTGGTATTTCACC
The DNA here is from genome assembly GCF_030587335.1 of Janthinobacterium sp. SUN176. NCBI lineage: Bacteria > Pseudomonadati > Pseudomonadota > Betaproteobacteria > Burkholderiales > Oxalobacteraceae > Janthinobacterium > Janthinobacterium sp. SUN176. Next base: position 2,666,691 of record NZ_JAPWIA010000001.1, read on the forward strand.
AGCGATAGCTTGCCGGTGGTCTGGTCCTGGTCCAGGCTCAGCACGGCGATCGGCGACGGCAGCGTGCCATAGGTGGAGGCGCCGGCCTGGTTCAGCGAGTTGTATTCAAATTGCACCACGGCAAACACCGGCTTGCCCTTGACGCCGCTCACGCTGGCGTTGGCCACCGTCAGCATCGAGCTGCCGTCCGGCGAATCCGAGAAGAACTGGCGTTCCTTGCCCGGCACCGAACTGTCGATGATGGGCTGGTTCTTGATGTCGAAGTAGCCGCCCGCGATCACGGTGCCGCCCTTGCCGTCCGGCACCCGGTCGCCCGTCAGGAAGAAAGGCTGGTACGCCAGGTTATAGCTGTTGCTGCTGCCATCGCTGAAATTGACCTTGAGCTTGGAGCCGACGGTGGTCGTGGCCAGCGCGGCAGGCGAACTCGCCAGTGGCGCGGCCATGCCGGTGAATTCCGCCGTGGTAAACGTCGCGGCAGGAACGACTGGCGGCGTCACCGCTGGCACGTCGTTATCCGAACTGCCGCCACAACCGGACAGAAAAGCGCTGACGCCGGTCAAGCCGGCCAAAGGCAGCATGGGGGCACCGGCAAACAGTTGCAACAGGCGGCGGCGTGAGGACTCAGGGGCGTAATTCGACATTTTTTGTTTCTTCCGTTATAAATAAATATCGTGGGACAGACCTGCTGGAATACGAGGCCGGAGCATAAACGACAAATATTTCAGCTTGATTACAGGCAAGCTGCACCGTGGAAGCGACGCCAAGCGGACGCCCCGCTTCTCAATGCCCCGTCGCCCGCATCGCTTTTGCGCCAGCGGGCCGCACGGAGATCGGGTTCAAACGGTCCAGGCGGCCGCTCAGGGCCGTCAAGCCGAATGCGCCCAGCACGACGAGAGCGCCGATCCAGCCCGTGTGCACGAGGCCCAGGTGTTCCACGATGAGGCCGCCACCCCAGGCGCCGCCGGCGATGCCCAGATTAAAAGCGGCGATATTCAGGCCGGACGCCACATCGACGGCACGGGGCGTGAAATGTTCCGCTTGCTGCACGACATATACTTGCAAACCAGCCACGTTACCGAAAGCCACGGCGCCCCACAGCAGCACGGTGATGACGACGAGCACGGGATGCGGCGCCGTGAAGGTGAGCAGCAACAAGACGGCCGCCAGCAGCAGGAAGATCAGTTTCAGGGCGCTGACGGGGCCTTTCTTGTCGGCCAGCTTGCCGCCCCAGATATTACCGAACGCCACGGAGACGCCATACACGAGCATCACCACGCCCACGGCGCCGGCGCTGAAACCCGACACTTGCTGCAGAATCGGCGCCAAATACGTGAAGGCGATGAAGGAACCGCCATAGCCGACGGCCGTCATGGCGTACACCAGTAGCAGGCGCGGCTGGCCCAGCACCTGCACTTGCTGCAGCAGCGAGGCCGGTTTGCTGTGCTTGATGGTCGATGGCACGTACAGCAGGCTGCCGACAAAGGCGATCAAGCCCAGCGCCGAAACGGCGAGGAAAGTTTCGCGCCAGCCGAAATGCTGGCCGATGAATGTACCCAGCGGCACGCCCGTCACCAGGGCCACGGTCAAGCCCGTAAACATGATGGCGATCGCGCTGGCCGCCTTGTCTTTCGGCACCAGGGACGTGGCGATGGTCGAGCCGATGGAAAAGAAGACGCCATGCGCCAGCCCCGTCAGGATGCGGGCGATGACGAGAGTTTCGTAGCCCGGCGATTTCCAGGCCAGCAAGTTACCCAAGGTGAACAAGACCATCAGCGAGAGCAGCAAGGTCTTGCGCGCAATCTTGCCCGTCAGGGCAGTCAGCACGGGCGCGCCGACGGCGACACCCAGCGCATACAGGCTGACCAGCAAGCCGGCCGATGGCAGGTTGACGCCCAGGTCGGCGGCGATGGTAGGCAACAGCCCGACGATGACAAACTCCGTGGTTCCGATGGCAAATGCGCTGAGGGTCAGCGCGAGCAAGGCAATGGGCATGGCAAACTCCGATAAATGATGTTGGCATGCAGTATCGGGGTTTTCTTTGTTTCGAAAAATACCTCATCAGGCAGAAGATAGTTGCGTACGAATCAACAATTGAGCGATCTGCTACACTGGCCGCATCCACACGGGGTCACCACCATGAATTCAGAAAAACTGGCGCTGCTGGTCACGCGCGAAATGCCATATGGGAAATATCAGGGACGCTTGCTGGCCGACTTGCCGGGCCACTACCTGGGCTGGTTCGCGCGCGAGGGCTTTCCCTCGGGCGAACTGGGCAGTCTCATTGCGCTGATGTACGAGCTCGACCACAACGATCTGCGCAGCTTGCTCGACCCCTTGCGCACGCGCAAGTCGCCGTGGCGGCCGGGCGAGTAAGGCAGCGCTTAAAACTCGCGCACTTTCTTTGCCAGCATGGCGCTGAACTCGCCGTTTTCCACGAGCTTGTGCAGCTCGCTGGCGCCACCGATGAGCACCCCGTTGACAAAGACCATGGGGAACGTGGGCCAGCCCGTCCACATCTTGAGGGCATTGCGGCGGTGCCACTGGTTCAAATAGCTGCCGTATTGCAAGTACTGGTAGGGCGTGCCCAGCACGTCGAGGATCTTGCGCGCCTTGCGCGGAAACGGATTGAGCGCCATGCCGACGACGACCACCTGGTGCGCGGCGATGGCCGCCTGCACTTCGCGCACGATGTCCTTGTGCTTGCTGCCGATCAAAGGGCGGGCGGCGGAATGGATCTGGGCTTGGTCAAGGATGGCGCGGGTCATGAAAGTCCTGGGGTGAGTGGCATGCGGAACACGCATTGTGCCACGCGCCCAGGCCGGCGTGGGCTACACTGCGCTTCTTCTCCTCCACCCGTGAAATATATGCAAGAAATCATTCCCATGCCTGAATACCGCACCCGCCGCCTGCTCGGCGCTCTTCTGCTCGCCGCCGCCACTTGCACCAGCGCCGCCGCTGCAGCATCTGCTGCCGCTGCCGACGGGGGACTCGAAAACGGCCTGATCCATGCGCTGCACCTGAAAAAGGGCACGACGCAGCGAGTGGGCACCTCCGGCAAGGCCATCGCCGCCTACATGCGCGAAGGTTTTATCGGCAAGCGCCCCAACCAGCGCTTCGACTACACGGATTATTACCTGCTCAAGAAACCGGCCAGCTTCATGGGACACGAACTGGTGCTCATCGAAGAGGAATACATCACGCAATACATAGGCTGCTGCGTCAGCCCCGGGGCCGGCGTGACGGTAAAGGTAAACGGCAGCACGCAAAAGCTGCAGGCGTTCGCCCGCGCCCAGCGCTGCACCCTGACCGACCCCGTCGATATCCGGAAAAACCTGCGCGAAGTGGCCATCCAGGCCACGCTGCCCAAGGGCCATTACGCATCCTTGAGTTGCCGCGAACGCGACGCCGAGCGCGAAGAGCCGTGATGACTGCCTGCATTCAAAACAGCTCGTCGAGCAGCAAATGGAATTGCAGCTTGCCTTGATCGATATCAACGATCCCATAGTGCTGAACAAACCTTGGCGGTAGCGCGGCGTCCAACTCACCAAGAGCACGCCAAACGATGGCCAGGTCCTGATAGCGGTCGGCAACGCCCGCCCGGCCCACGTCGAGGCAGCCGACGACGGCGCCATCGTGCATCAGGATATTTTCCAGCGAAAAATCGCCATGCGTGACGACGAGGTCGGGGGTGAGCGGCAGGTAGTCTTGCAGCGCCAGCCACACTTGCTGCGCCGTCCAGCCTTCCCGCTCGGCATCGAAATCGCCGGCATCGACGAAGCCCGCATCGATGCGCCGGCGCGCCTGGGCCAGCCGCACGGCATGGCTGGCGTCGAATGGGCAGTCGCTGACGGGAAGCGCGTGCAGGCGGCGCAGGAAGGCCGCCAGCGCGTCGGCCACGGCGGGACCCAACGCAGGATTGTCTTCCAGCACCTGGCACGCCGTGTTGCCAGGCATGGCCGCCGTCAGCAGCCATGCCTGTTCCGGGCTTGCCGCGCGGGCAAATTGCACCACGGCCGGCACGGGCAGGTACTGCGCCAGCCAGCGCAGGCGCGCCAGTTCGTCGGCGAGCTCGGCAGCGGCGGCACCCGTGCCGTGTTTCAGGAACAGGTCCGGCGCGCCATCCCTGCCCTGCAAGCGGTAGACGGCAGCGTCCGACTCACCGACGCTGTCGCGCGCCCAGTCGTACCCTGCCACGGCGGCGCGCATGCTGGCGGGCATGGCGGCCAGCATGGCCGCTTGTATCTGGTTAGAAATGCTCATCTGCCTGGCCCTTGTTCTATGTCAGCGGCACATGCAAGCCCATCTTGAGGCAAGTCAAGGCCACCGACGTGCGGTAGCGGCGGATATTGTCGTCGCCGCCGAACAGGCGTTCCGTCAGCGCCTCGTATTCGGCCATGCTGCTGGCCGTGATGACCAGCAGGTAATCGGCCTCGCCCGTGATGCCGTAGCACTGCTGGATGGCGGGTTCGGCCATGATGCGGGCGCGCATGCCGGCCGTGCGCAGCGGATGCTCGTCGTGCAAATGCACTTCCACCGTCAGTATCAGGGGACGGCCCAGGCGGCTGGCGTCGAGCACGGCCACCTCCTTGCGGATCACCCCGCTCTCGCGCAGGCGGCGGATGCGCCGCTGCACGGCCGGCGCGGACAAGTGCACGGCTTGGGCGATTTCGCGCTGCGAGGTCGTGTTATCGCGCTGCAAGATATCGAGGATGGCCAGGTCGAAGGCGTCAAGGGCGACAGCAGGCGTGAGCGAAAGTTGCGTCATAAAGGTCAAAATGCAGTGCAAATATCGGAGCAGACACAATAAACTTTCACCACTTCGATATCAAGCCATTTATCACCATGCCATTACGCCGCTATTCCTCCTTGATTCCCCTGCTGGCCATCCTCGGTTCCGTCACCTGCCTGGGACTGGGCACGTCGTGGGCCAAGCACAGCCTGTTCCCGCTGGTGGGCGCGCAAGGCACGACGGCCGTGCGCGTGGGCTTTTCCGCGCTGCTGCTGTTGCTGTTCTGGCGCCCGTGGCGCTGGCAGCTGAGCCGCGCCGACCTGCGCACGGTGGCCCTGTACGGCGCGGCGCTGGGGCTGACGAACCTGTGCTTCTACATGGCCTTGCGCACGATACCGTTCGGCATCGCCGTCGCCATCGAGTTTTCCGGCCCGCTGGCCGTGGCCCTGCTGGCCTCGCGCCGCCCGCTCGACTTCGTCTGGGTGGCCCTGGCCGTGGCGGGATTGGCGCTGCTGTTGCCGCTGGGTCACGACGTCAGCAATCTCGATCCCACGGGCGTGCTGTTCGCCCTGGGCGCGGCCGTCTGCTGGGCTTCGTACATCGTCTTCGGCAAGCGCGCCAGCCATTTGCATGCGGGCCACTCCGTGTCGCTGGGCCTGGCCATGGCCGCGCTGGTGGTCGTGCCCGTCGGCGTGATGCATAGCGGCGTCGCCCTGCTCTCACCCGTCGTGCTGGGCGTGGGCCTGGGCGTCGCGCTCATTTCCAGCGCCATCCCGATCTCGCTGGAAATGGTGGCCCTGAAACGGCTGACGCCGCAGGCCTTCGGCATCATGAGCAGCATGGAACCGGCCGTGGCCGCCATGCTGGCGTTCATCCTGCTCGACGAACGGCTGGACGCGCCGCAATGGCTGGCCATCGCCATGATCATGGCCGCGTCGATGGGCAGCTCCTACATGGCGCAGCGCATGAAGAAAGCGGCACCGGCCGTCGCCGTGCATACCTGAACTTCAGTGCGCGGCCGCGCCCGCCACGTGCGACGCCAGGTTCTTGCGCGCCAGCCAGGCCAGCGGCAGCAGGGCCAGCAGCGCGGCGGCCACGCCGGCCCAGGGCGACGACGCCATCAGCTGGCGCGAAACCATCAGCGCACCGAGCATGGAACCGAAGGAAATGCCGAGGTTAAACGCGGAAATGTTCAGGCCCGAGGCGAAATCGACGGCGTGCGGCGTGTAGCGCTCGGCCGTGGCCAGCATGCCTGCCTGCAGGGCGGGCGACAGGCCGAAGGCGAACACGCCCCAGACGAACAGCATCACCGTCATCATCCAGGGCGAACTGATGCTCAGCGCCACGCCCGCTTGCGTGACGGCCAGCAATAGCAGCATCGCGCGCAAGGCCTTTTGCCAGCCCAGGTGGCTGGTCAGGTAGCCGCCCGCCAGGTTGCCGGCAAAGGTGGCGGCGCCAAACACGATCAGCAAGGCGCTGGCCATGGTGGCGGAAAACCCCGTCACATCCGTCAGGATGGGCGTAATAAACGTGAACGCGGCAAAGCTGCTGCCGAAGCCAAACGTCGTCACCGCCATCATGGTGAGGATGGGGCCGCTACCGAGGGCCGCCAACTGCGTCATGGCCTTGCCGCCCTTGCCCTGCTGCAAACCGGCCGGCAACCAGCGCGCCATGGCGGCCAGGCCCAGCGCGGCCAGCAGCACCACGGCAAAGAAGGGCAGACGCCAGCCCATCAAGTTGCCGAGGAAACTACCAAAGGGCACGCCGATCACCATGGCCAGGGTCAATCCGGCAAACATCACGGAAATCGCCCTGCCCGCCTGCGCCTTGGTGACGAGGCTGGCGGCCACGGTGGCGCCGATGGCAAAGAAGGTGCCGTGCGCCACGGCCGTGATGACCCTTCCCAGCAGCAACAGTTCGAACGTGTGCGAAAAGGCGGCCAGCAGGTTACCGGCCAGGAACACGCTCATCAGCCCCAGCAGGGCAGCCTTGCGCGGCAGGCGCGACATCAGCAGCACCAGCAGCGGCGTGCCGATGGCCAGCGCCAGCGCATACAGGCTGACCAGCGAGCCGGCCGATTCGATGGAAATATGCAAATCTTTCGCGATGGTCGGCAAGATGCCGACGACGATGAATTCGGTCACGCCGATGGCAAAGGCGCCGACGGCCAGCGCCAGCACGCCGGGCGGCATCTTGCTGGCTGAAGTGGAAACAGGGTTTGCGGTGGTCATGGTATTTCTCCGGCAGAGTTCAAGCCAGCCAGTGTATCGATGCAAACGCTTTTGATATAGACTCCAATAATGGAAACACCTGTGAAATGGATTCAATAATGGCCAGGCAAGACATCAACCGCGCGTTCGAAATGGCTGTGTTTGCCGCCGTGGTGGAAACGGGCGCCTTTTCCGCCGCCGCGCGCCGCCTGGCCTTGACGCCGTCGGCCGTCAGCAAGCTCGTCAATCGACTGGAAGCGCGGCTCGGCGCGCGGCTGCTCCAGCGCAGCACGCGCCAGCTGCACACGACGCCCGAGGGCGACGCCTTCTTTATCCAGTGCAAGCGCATCCTCGACGATATCGAGAGCGCCGAGCGCGAAGCATCGCAGGGCGCCGCGCCGCGCGGGCGCCTGCGCATCAACTGTTTCGTGCCGTTCGGCGTGCGCCATCTGCTGCCCATCCTGCCCGAGTTCGCGCAGCGCTATCCCGACATCGTGCTCGACGTCGTCGTCAGCGACGCCATCGTCGATCTGCTGGAAGACCGCACCGACATCGCCATCCGCACGGGCAAGCTGAAGGAATCGAACCTGGTGGCGCGCAAACTGGGCGAGGATGCGATGGTCGTCGTGGCGTCGCCCGCCTACGCGGCGCGCCACGGCTTGCCGCGCACGCCGCAGGAGTTGTCACAGCACAATTTATTGGCGTTTAACTTCCGCTGCCAGAACGAAACCTGGCCCTTCCTCGATGAGGCTGGCAACACCGTGCAAGTGGCGCCGCAAGGCAATACCTGCGTCAGCGATGGCGAAAGCATGCGCCAGCTGGTGCTGGCCGGCATGGGGCTGGGACGCTTTTCGCGCCAGCACGTGCTGCGCGACATCGAGCGAGGCGATTTGCTACCCGTGCTGCAGGACTACAACCCGGGCGACAAGGAAGTCGTGCACGCCGTCTTCGTGGGACCGGGCTTGCAAGTGCCCGCGCGGGTGCGCGTGATGCTCGATTATCTGCTGGAAAAAGTGCAGCTGGGTGGCGCTTAAAGCGCCAGTTCTTCCAGCCGCAATTGCCGGCCTTCACCCAGCATCAGCTCGAATTCAGCCGCCGGCACGGCCGGGCTGAACAGATAACCTTGCAGCTGGTCGCAGCCGAGTTCGCGCAGGAAGCGCATCTGCTCGGCCGTTTCCACCCCTTCGGCGACGATTTCCTGGCGCAACTGCTGCGCCATGGTGACGATGGCGCGGGCGATGGCGCAATCGTTTTCCTCGAACGGCAAGCCGATGACGAAGGAGCGGTCGATTTTCAAGGTGCTGATGGGAAATTTCTTCAGGTAGGCCAGGCTGGAATAGCCGGTGCCGAAGTCGTCCAGCGCCAGCGCCAGGCCCATGGCCACCAGCTGGTTCATGATGTCGATCACCTTGTCGGCGCCGCGCATCAACAGGCTTTCCGTGATTTCCAGCATGATCTGGTCGGGCCGCACGCCGTAGCGTTCCAGCACGGCGGCTATGCGCGCCGGCAACTGTTCATCGAACTGGCGCGCCGACAGGTTGACGGCGATGGCCGGCATGTGCAGGCCGCGGTCTTCCCAGCTGCGGATCTGGCGGCACGCCTCGTCCAGCACCCAGGTGCCCAGCTCCAGAATCAGGCTGGTTTCCTCGGCGACGGGGATGAAGAGGCCGGGCGAGACCATGCCGCGCATCGGATGCTTCCAGCGCAGCAAGGCTTCCGCGCCCACGATACGCCCGCTGGCCAGGCTCACTTTCGGCTGGTAATGCAATTCCAGTTCCTTGTCGCCCAGCGCCAGGCGCATTTCGCTTTCCAGGCGCAAATGTTCCTTGGCCCGGCGATTCATGTCTTCGCGGTAAAACAGGAAGGTCGATTCGATCGTCTGCCCCGCCTTGGCCACGGCCACGTCGGCAAAGCGGAACAGGGCCGGCGCTTCCAGGCCGTCTTCCGGATACACGGTGATGCCGATGCTGGCGCCTACGTGCAGGGCGTGCGCATCGATATTGATCGGTGCTTCCAGCAAATTGAGCAGCTTTTGCGCCACGTTGGCCGCGTGTTCGCGCTTTTCGATATGCAGCAGGGCGACGACGAACTTGCTGTTGTCGACGCGCGCCAGGATGTCGGCGTCGCGCAGGGCGCCGCGGAACAGCTGGCCGATGGCGATCACCAGCTGGTCGCCCACTTCATGGCCCAGCGTGTCGCTGATGGAACCGATGCGGCTGATGTCGATGACCATCAGCGCGCCATGCGTGCCCTGGCGTTTCGCCTCGGCCAGGCCCTGGTCGACCAGCTGGTTCAGCAGGCAGCGGTTGGGCAAGCCCGTCAGGCTGTCGTAGTTGGCCATGCGCTGCATGCGCGCCTCGGCATCCTTGTGCACGCTGATGTCGGAAAACAGGGAAAACACGTGGCTGATTTCGCCGAATTCGTCGCGCACCACGCTGATGGTGACGTCTTGCGGGAACAGTTCGCCATTCTTGCGCTTGCCGATGATTTCGCCGCGCCAGGAGCCGTGCCCGCGCATGGCGGCGCGCACCTTGGCGCGGAAGTCGGGATCGTGCACGCCCGAGCGCAGCAAGTCCGGCGTGCGGCCGATGGCTTCGGCCGGCGAATAGCCGGTGATGCGGCTAAACGAGCTGTTGATGGAGACGATGCGCTCTTCCGCATCCGTGATCAGCACGGCTTGCTCGCTGTCTTCGATGATACGTGCGTGCAACCTTACCTTGTCCACGTCGGACAGCGGCTCGCTCATGGCCGACAGGCGCACGGCCATGCCGCACGCCTTGCCCGCCTGGTCGTGGATCACGTGGCGGTGCATGCGCAGCCACGTCACCATGCCCGACTTCTTGCGCCGGCGCACATCGGTGGCCACGTCGCCCTGCGTGAAATGCAATTCCAGCACGCTCGCTTCCGCGTCGTCTTCCGGATACAGGAACAGGATGTGCTGGCCCAGGGCTTCCAGCTCGGAATAGCCGAACATCTGTTCGGCGCCATGGTTCCAGCCGATCAAGAAGCCGTCGGGATCGATTTCCAGCAAGGCGTCGGGGGGCGCCACGCGCACCACGGGCCGGCTGGCGCCGCGCAGCCGCTCCAGCTCCTCCTCCAGCCGCGCCAGGGTGGCGGCCTGCTGCGGCCCCGCCTGTTCACGGGCATCCTGGGCCAGGCGCAGGCACAGCGCAACCTTCGCCTCAAGCATGGCAACCCCACTCTTGGGCCAGGTCAGGGGAACAGATCAGGGGCGCTGCGGTGTGTGTAATCATCAAAATCCCACTGTGGGGCGTGGAGGTCGGGCGGAAATACTGTGAATATGGTAACTTAAAAATGTTGGCGTATGTCAACATTTTAAGACCTACGCCGAATGGCCCGGCAGATGCTGCGCCAGGCGGGCAAACACATCCGGTTCGCGCATGCGCGCCATCCACCAGCGCAGCGCCGCGCCATCCTCACCCACTCTCCAGGCCAGGTAAAACGTTTCCGACGGTTTCGGCTCTTCCACGGCCTTTTCCACCAGCAAGCCACGCGCGATGGCGGCGCGGGCGCACGGTCCCGGCAGGAAGCCAAAGCCCAGCCCCAGCACCTGGTAGTCGAACTTGACCTGCATGTTCGGCACGCTCAAGGCATCCTGCCCCAGCAGCAGGCCCACCGTGCGCGGCGCCATCTGGCGCGCCGAATCGGCCACCACCACGGCCCGGTGCTGCTGCAGGTGGCCGCGCGACAAGGGCTCCTGCACCTGCGCCAGCGGATGCGTGGGCGCCACGGCAAACACGAAGTCGAGCATGCCGATCGGCTGCGCGATATAGCCGCCGCCCGCCGGCCCGTCGCCAGGCGCGCCCACCAGCAAGTCGGCCCGCCGGTCCAGCAGCGCTTCCCACGTGCCCGACAGCGTGTCTTGCGACAGGCGCAAGCGCGTCTGCTGCGCCACGTCATAGAAGGCGCGCACGTCGTCGGCCAGGGCCACGGCGGAAAACATGGAATCGATGCCGATGGACAATTCCGTTTCCCAACCGGACGCCACCCGGCGCACGCGGTGTTCGAGGTCTTGCGCCGCCTTCAGCAGGTAGCGGCCCTCTTTCAGCAATTCCTGGCCGGCCGCCGTCAGCATGACTTTCGGGCCGTTGCGCTGGAACACTTGCACACCGAGGTCGTCTTCCAGCTTGGCCACCGTATAGGAAATGGTGGACGGGACTTTGTGCAACTCCTTGCCGGCCGACGAGAACGATCCGCGGCGGTCGATGGCGTCGACGATTTGCAGGGCTTCCAGGCTCAGTCTTAACATTCGATTTTTTCGATCATAGGTCGCAAGATTTTCCGTTTTTCTTTCCCGACACAGGGGCCTATACTTTCTCCATCGTACAGCGAAGGGCAGAAAAGAGCCGCGGCGTAGCGCCAGGCAACGGTCCTTCGAAATTATCGCACATTAACTTATAGAAACGGAGTCCACCATGTTACAGATTCGTCACAGCGAAGAACGCGGCGCCGCCAACCACGGCTGGCTCAATTCCCACCACAGCTTTTCCTTCGGCAGCTACCACGATCCGCTGCACATGGGCTTTGGCCCCCTGCTGGTGATCAATGAAGACCGCGTCACGCCAGGCCAGGGTTTCGGCACGCACGGCCACCGCGACATGGAAATCATTTCGTATGTGCTCGACGGCACGCTGGAACACAAGGACAGCATGGGTACCGGCTCCGTCCTGCACTACGGCGACGTGCAGCGCATGAGCGCCGGCAGCGGCGTGCGCCACAGCGAGTTCAATCACTCGGCAACGGATGGCTTGCACTTCCTGCAGATCTGGATCCAGCCGAACGTGACGGGCATTCCGCCCAGCTACGAAGAGAAACACTTCGCGCCGGACAGCAAACGGGGCAAGCTGCGCCTGATCGCTTCCTCCGACGGCCGCCAGGGTTCCGTGCTGATCCACCAGGATGCGGCCATCTACGCCAGCATCCTGCAGGAAGGCGAACAGGCCGAACACGCGCTGCAAGAAGGCCGCCTCGCCTATGTGCACCTGATCCGCGGCAGCCTGGTGGTCAACGGCACGCCCTTGAAAGCGGGCGATGCGCTGAAACTGACGCAGGAAGCGGCCGTGACAATCACCCAGCCTGAAGACGCGGAATTCCTGGTCTTCGACTTACCCAAATAATTGATAAATATAAAGAAAGAGAAAATCATGGAAAACAAAACCAATGTATTGCTGCCCCTCGGCCGTGCCGCCCTTGGCGTGCTGTTCTTTGTCTCGGGCTTGCTGAAAATCGGCGCCTTCGCGGGCGTGGCCGGCTACATGGCCAGCCAGGGCTTGCCGATCGCGAATATTTTGCTGGTGGGCGTGATCGTGCTGGAAGTGGGCGGCGGCCTGCTCCTGATCACGGGCTGGCAGGCGCGCTGGGCGGCGCTGGCCCTGGCGCTGTTCCTGATTCCGACCACCGTGATCTTCCACGCGTTCTGGAGCGCGGACGCGGCCCACTTCCAGGACCAGCTGACGAACTTCCTGAAGAACCTGTCCATCTTCGGCGGCATGCTGTTGCTGGTGGAGCGGGGCTTCGGCAAGGCCGGCCGTCTTGTAAAAGGCTGATCCGGCCGCAATTAGAGCAATATCACCAGGCATTCCAGCTTTCAAATCTCAGCCAGGGGAAATGGCTTCCCCTGCTTTTTGGTATGATGACAGGGCGCGCCGGCACCGGAGTGGTGTCGCGCGCCTTTTATTTTTGACAATTACCTATATGAGCACAACCATGCAAAGCGGCGCAGACCTCCTGGCGACAGGCGAATTGGATTACACGACTTCCTGCGCACTGCCGACGCCGTGGGCACAGTTCACCCTGCACGCCTTTGTCGAGCACGCCACTGGTAAAGAACACCTGGCCATGGTGCTGGGCGATATCGGCAACGGCGAACCGGTGCTGGCGCGCGTGCATTCCGAGTGCCTGACGGGCGACGTGCTGTTTTCGCAGCGCTGCGACTGCGGCGCCCAGCTCGAGGGCGCCTTGAAACGCATCGCCGAAGAAGGCCGCGGCATCTTGCTGTACCTGCGCCAGGAAGGACGCGGCATCGGCTTGATCAACAAGATCCGCGCCTACCGCCTGCAGGAAGCGGGCGCCGACACGGTGCAGGCGAATGAACAGCTGGGCTTCAAGGCCGACGCGCGCAACTACACCCTGTGCAAGCCCATGTTTGCGCAATTCGGCATCCACAGCCTGCGCTTGATGACGAACAACCCGCGCAAGATCGCCGCCATGGAAGCGCTGGGCATCACGGTGGCCGAACGGGTGCCGCTGCTGGTCAACCGCAACGCCTTCAACCAGCACTACCTGAATACCAAGCAAAGCAAGCTCGGTCACATGATGACGCCGCAAACGGCGCCGGCGCTGGAAGACGGCGCCCTGTAGTCCCCCGGGCCGGCGCGTGCGCGATACCGCGCCGCGCCGGCCGCGCTCCTGCTCACGCACAAAGGATGCATGAAATTATCTAACTACGCCTGCTTGCTGGCCAGCCTGTGCGCTGCCGCAGGCGCACACGCGGCCGCGGCGCCTGTACCTGCCGCGCCTGCCGCTGCCGCCACCGCATCGACTCCCCCCATCAAACCGCCGCCAGCCACCGCCGCGCCCGCCGCCACGGAACATGCGGCCCTGCCGCCGCCCTCGTCGGCCGCGCAAAAGCTGTACACGGCGGCGCGCGCCGACATCCTGCAAGTGCGCGTGCTGCTGAAAAACGGCCGCACGCAGTCGTCCGTGGGTTCCGGCTTTTTGATCGGCACGGGCGACCTGGTGGTGAGCAACTATCACGTCGTGTCGCAATTCGCCCTCGACCCCGATACCTACGTGGGCGAATGGGTCGACACCAGCGGCCAGCGCGGCAACGTGGAATTACTGGCCGTCGACGTGCTGCACGACCTGGCCGTGCTGCGCGTGAACCGCCATGGCACGGGTTTCTTCAAGATGCCGGAGCCGCTGGCGCCGCTGACGCAGGGCCAGTACCTGTATTCGATGGGCAATCCGCTGGACCTGGGTTTCGCCATTTCGGAAGGCTCGTACAACGGCGTCGTCACACGAAGCTTCTACGACCAGCTGATGTTTACGGGACCGATCAATTCCGGCATGAGCGGCGGCCCCAGCGTCACGGCGAATGGCGACGTGGCCGGCGTGAATGTGTCGAAACGCCTCGATGGCGAACTCGTCAGTTTTCTCGTGCCTGCCCGCTATGCCCAGCAATTGCTGGCCAAGGTGGCGCAGCAGGGCAAGGCGCCGAAGGACTTCAAGCCGCTGGTGACGGCGCAACTGCTGGCGCACCAGGAAGTCATGCTGGCGCGCCTGCTCGACACGCCATTGAGCCTGAAAGCAATGGGCCCGTACCGCGTGCCCGTGCGCGAGTCCGACCAGATGCGCTGCTGGGGCCGCTCCAACGTCAAGTCCGACAAGCCCTACATGCTCGACAACACCAGCTGCGCCATGGAATCGGCCATCTTCATCTCCGGCGCCCTGCAGACGGGGCAAGTGTCGATGCGCCACGAATTTTTGCGCAGCAGCGGTCTGGGCGCCCTGCGCTTTTCCGAACTGGCCAGCGCCTCGTTCAAGAATGAAAGTTTCGGCAGCTACAAGAGCGCCAGCCTGACGGGCCCGCAATGCACCGAACAGTTCGTCAAGAACAAGACCCTGCCCCTGCGCGCCGTCCTGTGCGTGCGCGCCTACCGCAAGTTTACCGGCCTGTACGACTTTGCCCTGCTGGCCGCCAGCACCGATGAGCCACTCATGAGCCTGCAAAGCCGCATCGACGCGCGCGGCGTGTCCTACGCCAACGGCATGCGCGTCACGCGCACCTTCCTCGAAGCGCTGTCGCGGGAAAGCCGCCGCAAGCCATGAAAGCACCATACTTCATCGAAATCCTCGCCGACAATGGCGAGGTGCGGCAACGCCAGCGCATAGCCACCTTGCCGATCCGCATCGGGCGCGGCTACGACAACGACTTCATCCTCGACGACGCGCATACGGCCGCCGCGCACGCCATCGTCGAGGACGACGGCGCAGGCGGCCTGCTGCTGCGCGACCTGGGCAGCCAGAATGGCGTGATCCACCGGGGCCAGCGGCAACTGCAGGTGGCCATGACGGGCAACAGCATCGTGCGCCTGGGCCACACGCGCCTGCGCGTGCGCGCCAGCGACCACCCGGTGGCGCCCGAACTGGGCGACACGACCCGGCACGACTGGGAAGGCTTGCGCCCCGCCATCGCCGGCCTGGCCATGATCGGCGCCTCGGCCGCCTTCAGCAACTGGCTGAGCGACGCGGACGCCTTCGAACCGATTTCCTACCTGATGATCATCGCCTACGCGCTGGCCGGCGGCCTCGTGTGGGCGTCGATCTGGGCCGTGGCAAACCGCCTGTTTGGCCATGGGGCGCGTTTCGGCCGCCACCTGTTCATCATCGGCTGCGGCTTGCTGGCCATGGAAGTGTGGGAACTGGGCAGCAATGTGACGGCGTATGCGCTGTCGCTGGAAGTGCTGACGCGCTACGGACGGCATATGTTCATCGTCATTGTATGCGCGATGATCTATTACCATTTGTGCACGATCAAGCCGCAGCATCCGCGCCGCTTCGGCCTCGTCGCCGTCGTGCTGGCCATCGTCGGCTCGACCCTGATCCTGCTGAGCAACCTGCAGGCCAGCGGCCGCCTGGCCGACGAAGCCTACATGGCCGTGATCTACCCGCCAGCCTTGCGCCTGAGCCAGGATCACACGACGGACGCCTTCTTCCGCGATGCGGCCAGCCTGCAGCGCGCCGTCGACGCCGAGCGCGGCCAGGCGGCCAAGGGCGCCGACGAAGACGAAGACAGCGGCGACTGAACCGCTATCAAGCAAAAAGCCCGCCGCATCCTGACGGACCGGCGGGCTTTTTTACGTGCGCTCAGGACGTGCGCTTAAAACTTGTCTTCCTGCTTGCGGCGCGCCGTGAAGCCCAGCAAGCCCAGGCCGATCAGCAGCATGGCATAGGTGCTTGGTTCCGGCACGGCCGAGACCAGGCCGTCGGCGCTGGAAAAGCTGGCGAAATTGTTGTTGCCCGCCTTGAACTGGACTTGCTGGCCGCCATCGCAGCAGCCTTCCAGGCCGAAGATGCTCAAGGTATGGTTACCTGCAGCCAAAGTGCCCGAACCGGCGAGGAACTGGCTGCTGCTATTGTAGTTACCGGCCCACCACAGGTCGCTGCTCTTGAAGTCCAGCGCCACGCCGTCGAGGAACAGGGCGCCGCCCTTGCCGAAATCGACGCCGCTGCGGAAGCTCCAGGCGCCCGCATCGGCCGCGCTGACGCCAAAGTTGATCACCGACTTGAAGGCGATATTCGAACCGCTGCCGAACAGGCTGCTATTCGTGACATTGTCGTAGCTGGCAATCGTCGTCGTGCCATAGCCGGCGCCCGGCGTGGCCACGGCGGCATTCACGACGGACTGGTAAGCGGCGGCGGACGCTTGCGCGCCGGCATTCGAATAGCCGGTGGAAACGGTGATGGTGCTGGCGTTCGCGTGGGCAAACACACCAACGGCGATCAGGGACAAAGCGATTTTAGGCAAGTTTTTCATGATGGGTATCCAGTCAGTAAGTATTCAACGGGCGCAACAGGCGTGAAGGCGCTTGAGCTGAATACACGCTGCATTGAGGCGTGTCGGCGTAGCGCAAGAATTGCAAGAATGAGCGGTCGGGGGCGTGGCTTCCGCAAAACTTCGCGGACTTGCGGCGTGCCATGGCGGCACTGCAAGCGTCCTGGAAAGGGTTCGGGTTCCCGGGACAAAACCAGACAATTGACGGGTCAGGTGAAACGTTGAATCTATTCTATCTTAAATTCCCTAGAAGAAAAGTATTTTTCTTTTAGCCATGTAAGATATTTATATGATAAGTACCTTGAAACAGGCTGAACAAGCCTGCCGGGATGGGCATTTTACCCCTGGCGCGCTGGCAGGACCTGTCGCGCAAGCGCCACAAGCGCGCGCGCCAGTGTCGCATCTTGCGCATTTCTTTTCGCATGCCGCTGCACCACGCGGCGAAACAGCATGGCAAAATGTAGTCACGCTGCTATCTATCCGAACTGGGGGAAAGAGGAATGGTCGACCTGGAAGAACTACGCTATCTGGCACTGTCGTTTCCCGACGCCACCGAGGAAGAACACCACGACCGTCCGGCCTTCCGCGTGGGCGGGAAGATCTTCGCCACCCTGCCCGATGACGAGCACATCAATGTGCTGCTCGACGCGGAAGCGGCGCATATCGCCACCGTCATCACGCCGTCCGGCTGCGAGAAGCTGTGGTGGGGCGAACGCCTGGCCGGCATCACGGTACGCCTGGCGGATGCCGAGCTGGACATGCTGGCCGCAGCCCTGACGGCCGCCTGGCGGCGCAAGGCGCCCAGCGACCTGGCAAAGACCATCGCCCCGACGGAGTAGTTACATCGGCCAATTGCGCAGCAGCAAGCCCACCATCTGCTGCAATTGCTCGCGAGAGACTCCTGCCGCCGCCTGGATGGCCATGCCCTGCGACAGGGTCACGACGAAGCGCGCCTGCTGCTCCGGGCAGGAATCGGGCGGCAAATCCCCCTCTTCCTTCGCGCGCCGCAAGCGGTCGCGCAGCTTGATTTCACCGCGCAAGCGGCGCGCGAACAATTCATCGCGGATCGGCAAGGCATCGTCGCTGCAGGCGAGCGCCGCATTGACGCCCATGCAGCCGTGCGGGCCGTCCGGCATCGTTTGCGCGTCGACATATTGCGTCAGCAAGGCTTCCACCACCTGGCGCGCCGTCGGCTGTTCCAGCGCCGCATCGAAAAACCGCATGCGCGTATCGCTGTAGCGCTCCAGCGCCTTGTGGAACAATTGTTCCTTGTTGCCGAAGACGGCATACAGGCTGGGCCGGTTCATGCCCATGGCTTTCGTCAATTCCGGCAAGGAACTGCCTTCATAGCCTTTTTCCCAGAATACTTTCATGGCGCAATCGAGCGCCTCGTCCGCGTCGAACGTGCGTGGCCGCCCCGTTTTCGCCTTGACCGCCTCTTCTTTTTTATCTTGTTTCATACCGTTCGGTAAAAAATTATTGACAACAATGTCCACCTGCCCCGATTATATACCGACCGGTTAAAAACCTCTCGGCTTTTCAGGAACCTCTCATGCATACACTTTCCAACGCTACCGACGACGATACCACCGTGGCGCCGTGGCTGGCCGTCTTATCCGTCGGCATCGGCGCCTTCGCCCTCGTCACTTCCGAATTCCTGCCCGTCGGCCTGCTGCCCGCCATGGCCGCCGAACTGGCCATCAGCAAGGGCCAGGCGGGCTTGATGATCACCACGCCCGGCATCGTTGCCGCCTTTGCCGCCATCTTCGTCACCGTCGGCTCGGGCCGCCTGGACCGCCGCATCGTGCTGCTGGCCCTGACGGCCCTGCTGGTGGCCTCGAACCTGCTGGTGGCGCTGGCCCCTTCGTATGCGTGGATACTGCTGGGCCGCGCCATGCTGGGCGTGGGCGTGGGCGGCTTCTGGGCCATCGGCAGCGCCATCGGCCCGCGCCTGGTGGCGCCGCAGCATGCCTCGCGCGCCATGTCCATCATCTTCGCCGGCGTCTCGCTGGGCACGGTGGCGGGCGTGCCAGCCGGTGCGCTGGTGGGCGATCTGGTGGGCTGGCGGGTCGCGTTCGGCGCGGCCAGCGCCATTGCCGTGCTGGTCTTCGTCGGCCAGCTGTTGCTGCTGCCCAAGCTGCCACCGACACAGGCCATCCGCCTGCGCCAGTTGCCGATGATTTTCGGCATCCGCAAGGCCAGGCTGGGCCTGATCGCCACGGCCATGCTGTTCACGGGCCAGTTCGCCGCCTACACGTATATCGCGCCTTTCCTCACGCAAATCTCGCACCTGGCGGCCGGCACGGTCAGCGCCATGCTGCTCGTGTACGGCGCTTCCGGCTTCATCGGCAACCTCGTGGGCGGCTGGGCCGCCGGCCGCTACGAACGGGCCGCGCTGATGGCGACGGGCGCCGTGCTGGGCGTGTCCACCCTGGCCCTGGCCGCGTTCGGCAGCCATTCGCTTACCGCCATGCTGCTGGTGGCCGTGTGGGGTTTCGGTTTCGGCGCCATGCCGATCGCCGTGCAGACGTGGATGTTCAAGGCGGCGCCGGAGCTGATGGAAGGCAGCAGCGCGCTCTTCGTTGCCATCGTGCAAGTGTCGCTGGCGTCCGGCGCCTTGCTGGGAGGCGTGGCCGTCGACCGGCTGGGCGTGTCCAGCGCGATGGTGGTCGGCGGCTTGTTCGCCCTCGGCTGCGGCTTGACGATCGCCATCTTCGGCAAGCCGCAGGCCGGCGCCAAGGCCGGCGCGGCCTGCATCGCCTCGTAGGAATCAGATGCGGCCGCGGCGGAATTCTCCGAGGAATTTCGTCACTTCGGCCGGCGTCATCACCACGTCCGCGTCGCCGTGATACGCATACAGGAAAGGCGTGCCGCCCAGGCGGTCCGTCAGCTTGGCAAAGAGTAAAAAGCGGCTGCCCAGCGGATGGCGCTGCAGGTCGGCCAGGCGGCGCGAGCACTGCACGGCCAGCTCGGGCGAAAAGGCCTGGCCCGGCACGGGGCGGATTTCCACGCGGCCATTAATCGCGCGCGATTCGACGGCGACGTGCCGGTATGCATAAGTATCACGGGCCATGCCGCCACCTTGAATGAAGTAAAGGCGCCATCTTAAGCGAAGTGGGCGCCTGCCGTGTTACTGCGGCACGATGCGCAACAAGCGGCCGTTGTCTTCATCCGTCAGCGCGTACAGGTAGCCGTCCGGCCCCTGGCGCACGTCGCGCACGCGTGCGCCGATGGCCAAGCGGTCTTGCCCCGTCACCTTGCCATGCGCATCGACGGCGATGCGGCGGATATCCTTGGCCGCCAGGCCGCCGCTGAAGATGCTGCCGCGCCAGGCGGCAATCTTGTCGCCCGTGTAGACGGCCAGGCCCGAGGGAGCCGGCGACGGCACCCAGGCCACGCTCGGGTTGAGCATGCCGGCCACTTCGTGCTTGCCGACCGGTTCATGCGTCGTATAGTCGGCGCCATAGCTTTGCAGGGGCCAGCCATAGTTGCCGCCCGCCACCACCAGGTTCAGCTCGTCGCCGCCGTACGGACCGTGCTCCGTGGCCCATACGCGGCCGGAAACAGGGTCGAGCGCCAGGCCCTGCACGTTGCGGTGGCCATACGACCAGATTTCCGGCAAGGCGCCCTTGGCCGCCAGCGGATTGCCGGGCGCCGGCTTGCCGTCTTCCGTCAGGCGCAGGATGGAACCCTGGTGCGTGGCCAGATTCTGTGCCTGCTCGCGCGCCAGGCGGTCGCCGATGCGCAGCGGCGGGTTGCCGCCATCGGCCACGCTCATCAGCAAAGTGCCGTCCGGCAGCCACAGCAGGCGCGAGCCGAAGTGCTGGCCGCCGCTCTTGTCCGTGGCCACCTTGAACAGGGTCTGGATGCCCGTCACCTTCTTGCCGTCGAACACGCCGCGCACGAGGGTCGTGCGGTTGGCGTCATTGTTGCCAGTCGACACCGTCATGTAGACGCGCTGCTGCGCCTTGCCCGCATCCTGCGGGTGCAGGACGATATCGAGCAAGCCGCCCTGCCCGCCCGTAAACACCTTGGGCATGCCTTCCAGCGCCACGTCGGTAAAAGTCTTTCCATTCAGTAAATGCAAGGTGCCCTGCTTGCTAGTGACGAGCGCGCGCCCCTCGCCCAGCCAGGCGATGCCCCACGGTTGGCGCACGCCTTCGGCCACGGTAACGGCCTTCCATGGCTGTTTCGCGGCGGGCGGTTCGCCCGTCGCTTGCAGTTCGGCGTGGGCCGCTGGCGCGGCGGCCAGTGCCCATGCAAGCAGGATGCTGGTACGGCGTAGCTGGAACATGCTCTCTCCTGTCAGTGGTCGATGGTCGGTGGCGTATCAGGCGCGCAGCAGCAAGGCCACGGCTTCGGCCGCGATACCCTCTTCGCGGCCCAGGTAGCCCAGTTTTTCATTCGTCTTGGCCTTGATATTGACCTGGCCCACACTCACGCCCAGGTCGTCGGCCACGTTGGCGCACATGGCGGCGATGTGCGGCGCCATTTTCGGGCGCTGGGCGATGATGGTGGCGTCGATGTTGCCGATGATATAACCGGTCGCCTGCACGCGGCGCACGGCTTCACGCAGCAGGGTGCGCGAATCGGCGCCCTTGAATTGCGCATCCGTGTCGGGGAAATGGCGGCCGATGTCGCCCAGCGCGGCGGCGCCGAAGAGCGCGTCCGTAATCGCGTGCAGCAATACGTCCGCGTCGGAATGGCCAAGCAAGCCCAGGTGATGGGGGATTTTCACGCCGCCGATGATCAGGTCGCGGTTTTCCACCAGCGCGTGGCAGTCATAGCCCTGGCCGATGCGGAAAGGCAGTACGGGAGTGGTGATGGTCGTCATGCGGTCTTTCTGTTCAGGATTCAAGGATGGGCCAAGTACAGTTCGGCCGTGTGTATGTCGCGCGGCAAGGTCACCTTCAGGTTGCGCGGGTGGCCTTCGACCAGCCTGGGCGCCAGGCCCAGCGCTTCGACGGCGCTGGCGTCGTCCGTGATCGCTTGCGGATCGGGCGCTTGCGACAGGGCCCGGTGCAGCAGCGCATAGCTGAACATCTGCGGCGTCTGCGCCAGCCATAAATGGTCGCGCGGCACCGTCTGCGCCGACAGGCTGTTCTGCCCTGCCCGCTTGACGGTGTCGACCACGGGCAAGGCCAGCAAGCCGCCGGCCGGATGGTCAGCGACTTCGGCGATGAGTTTTGCGATCAGCGCCGGCGTCAGGCCAGGACGCGCCGCGTCGTGCACCAGCACCTGGTCGTGGGCGGCTATGCTGCCGTGCAGTGCCTGCAGGGCATTCAGTATCGTTTCCATGCGCGTGGCGCCGCCGCAGCGCAGCACGGTCACGCCTGCACCTGCGCCCTGCCCCGGCACGACGGCGTCGATCTGGCCATCCTCGGCGCTGACGACGACATACGTATGCGCGATCAGGGGGCTGGCGAGAAAGGCGTCGAGCGCGTGGCGCAGCATGGGCTTGCCGGCGATGGGTAAATATTGCTTGGGACTGCCCGCTTCCATGCGCGCGCCCACGCCGGCGGCGGGGATCAGGGCAAAATAACGGGGGCGATTCGGTGCTGCTGTCATGCCATTCCTTGTCTAGTTGGCGGGCGCTGTCTTGCCCGCCAGGATATTCTGGATCTCACCATTGCACGCCTTGCCCAGGCGCGCATATTCCTGCGGAGAATCGATGGCCGCCTGCAAAATTTCCACCTTGCGCATTTCGGCCTTGACGTACGGCAACCAGCCCGTGTCGATCTCGCGCGCCAGCGCCGCCTTGGCCGTGCCGCTGGGCGCATACAGGGGCCGCGCCTCGAAGCGCTTCGCCAGCGCAGCGCGCACGGTCTTTTCCACGCGCGGCAAGTGTTCCATATAGGTTTTCATGTGCCGCAGTTCATGCGCCAGTATCTCATCATACGCGCAAGTGCCGGGGGCAAATTCGCGGCCGATATAGATCACCACGGGCGCATACGTGAGGGTGACGGTAATCTGCGGCGCCACGCATTCGTAGCCGCTGGCCGGGTCTTGCAGCATGGGGCCGGCCAGGGCGATGGCCACGCGCGACTCGGTCTTCGTCAAGCCCAGCACCCAGGTATTGGCGCGCGCCGTGCCCTTCATCACCGTCAGGGCCTTGTACGGCAGATGCGTGTCGATGCTGTAGCCGTTCTGCTGCGCCGTCAGCACGGACACCGTCTTGCTGATCGTGTCTTCGCAGCGCACCTGGAACGGCGTGCGCGCCGCCCCGTGTGCGCCCAGGCTGGCCGACGCCAGCAACAGGAAGATCGCCGTGCGCATGCGCAGGATCAAGCCGGCTGCCAGGCGCCGCTGGTAATCTTGTCGAGCCAGAAGATGCCGATGACGGTTTTCACGTCCGTGATCGTGCCATCCTTGACCCAGTCGAGCAGCTGCGGCACGGTGGCCGTGAACGTTTCGAGGAATTCGCCTTCATCGAGCTGGCGTTCGCCCGCTACCAGGCCGCGCGCCAGGAACAGTTCCAGGTGCTCGTCCGAATACGCGATGGCGTTGTGGATGGTGGAGACGAATTGCCAGTCGCTGGCCGTGTAGCCCGTTTCTTCCAGCAACTCGCGCTGGGCGCAAGCCAGGTGCGATTCGCCCGCATCGATCTTGCCGGCGGGGAATTCAATGAAGACCCGGTCCAGCGGATAGCGGTACTGGCGTTCCATCAGCACCGTGCCATCGTCGAGCAGCGGCAGGATGACGACGGCGCCCGGATGCAGGACGAATTCGCGCGCCGTGATCTTGCCATCCGGCAGCGCAACCCGGTCGCGCTGCACGCGCAGGAAGCCGCCCTGGTAGACGAGCTCGCCGTCCACCTTGGTCTCAGTTAAATTCATATCCATGCGTTCAGTATCCATACCTTGATTATGCTCAATAAAAAAAACGGCGCCAGAGGCGCCGCTTTCGGTCGATGGGGCTAATGTCGTTTGCGCAGGTAGCGGGTGACAAAGCCTGGGAAAGCCAGCACCAGGAACAGACATCCCGTGATGGCATAGAACTCCCATGTCTGCGGGAAACCGTTGCCGATGCGCGCTTCGAGCGCGAACGCCACGGCGCCGACGATGAAGTACAGAATCACCATCTCCAGCAGGCGCAGCGCCAGCGGCTTGCGCCAGCCTTTGCCCCCGTCTGCTTGCGCCGCCTTTTTCAAGGGCACGGCGGCAAACAGTTTCTCGTTCAGGAAAGGCAGGTTGGCGCCCAGGATGCCCAGGGCGATCACCAGCCAGCTCGAGACGGTGACATCCATCGGTCAGGACGCCAGGGTCTTGGTGATGGCGGTCGCGCAGGCAGCCAGGATGCTGTTAGGCATCGCACCCAGCGCCAGGACGAACACGCCGTTCAGGGCCAGCACGACGCGCATGTCGCCATGCACGACCAGCGCATTGCTGTCGGTCGGCTCGTCGAACCACATCATCTTCACGACGCGCAGGTAGTAGAAGGCGCCGATCAGCGAGAACAGCACGGCGGCGATGGTCAGCCACAGCTGGCCCGTGGCCAATACCGATGCCAGCACCGAGTACTTGGCCATGAAGCCCATCAGCGGCGGCACGCCGGCCAGCGAGAACATGAACAGGGTCATCACCAGGGCGAAGATCGGGCTGCGTTTGCCCAGGCCCTTGAAGTCGGCCAGTTCGTCTGCTTCGAAACCATTACGTGCCAACAACATGATCACGCCAAAGGTGCCCAGGGTGGTGAACACATAGGTGATGACGTAGTACATCGAGGCGCCGTAGGCGGTGGCTGCGCCAGCCGCGTTCAGGGTGTTGTTCGGTGCATCCACGGTACCGGACAGCAAGCCCAGCAGAACGAAGCCCATTTGTGCGATGGTCGAGTACGCCAACATGCGCTTCAAATTCGTTTGCGCGATCGCGGTGAAGTTACCGATCGCCAGCGACATCACGGCCAGCACCAGCAGCATTTGCTGCCAGTCATGCGCCATCGGCAGCAAGCCTTCGGCCAGCAGGCGCAGGGTGATGGCGAAGGCGGCCAGTTTCGGCGCCGCGCCCAGCAGCAGGGTCACTGCCGTCGGCGAACCTTGATACACGTCAGGCACCCACATGTGGAATGGCACGACGCCCAGTTTGAAGGCCAGGCCGGCTACCAGGAACACCAGGCCGAAGACCATGATGGTGCCGTTGGTCTTGCCATTTTCCAGCGCCACGCGCAGTTCGCCCAGGTCCAGGGTACCGGAGGCGCCGTACAGCATCGAGATACCGTACAACATGAAACCGGAAGCCAGTGCGCCCAGGATGAAGTATTTCATGGCCGCTTCCGTGGCCTTGGCATTGTCACGGCGCAAGGCGATCAGTGCGTACAGCGACAGCGACATCAGTTCCAGACCCAGGTAGATGATCAGGAAGTTGTTGGCCGAGATCATGATCATCTGGCCCAGCAGTGCAAACAGGGCCAGCACGTAGAACTCGCCGCCCAGGTTACCCGACAGCATGCTGCGGTCGGTGGCGTAGGCACGCGAGTAGATCAGGGTCAGCGCCACGGCGCCGTAGGAGAACAGTTTCAGCAACTGCGACATCGGGTCCGACACGAACATGTTATTGAACGTGTAGACGGTGGTGCCCGCGTTGAAGTCGCCCACGGTCAGCAAGGCGCAGCCGGCCAGGGTCAGCAAGGCCAGCACGTAAGTGATCGAACGCTTCGCCGCAGGCAAGAACATATCGATCAGCAAGAGCGCCGACGTGGCGATCAGCAGAAAGATTTCCGCGTACAGCGGTACCAGATTAGGTGCATTAGTCATGTTATCGGTCTTCTATTTAAGGCAACTTGCTGATGGCGACATGCTGCAGCAGGTCGGCAACCGAAGTTTGCATCGTGTCGGTGAACGGGGCTGGGTACAGACCCATCACGAGCACGGCGATGGCCAGCACAGCAAGCATGAAGAATTCACGTTTGTTGATGTCGGTCAATTCGGCCACATGCTTGTTCTTGATCTTGCCGAACACCACGCGCTTGGCCATCCACAGCGAGTACGCTGCGCCCCAGATCAGTGCCGTTGCAGCCAGCAGACCAATCCAGAAGTTGAATTTCACCGCGCCCAGGATCACCATGAACTCGCCGACGAAGCCGGACGTCGCTGGCAGACCGCAGTTGGCCATCGAGAACAGCACGAAGAAGGCGGCAAATTTCGGCATGCGGTTCACGACGCCGCCGTAGTCGGCGATGTTGCGGGTATGCATGCGGTCATACAGCACGCCGATGCACAGGAACATGGCGCCGGAGATGAAGCCGTGCGAGACCATCTGCACGATACCGCCCTGCACCGAGATGTCGTTGAACATGAAGAAGCCCAGGGTGACGAAACCCATGTGCGCGATCGACGAATAGGCGACCAGTTTTTTCATGTCCGTTTGCACCAGGGCAACCAGACCGATGTAGATGACGGCGATCAGCGACAAGGCGATCATGAAACCCGACAGGTAGTGGCTGGCGTCCGGCGTGATCGGCAGCGAGAAACGCAAGAAACCGTAGGCGCCCAGTTTCAGCATGATGGCGGCCAGCACGGCGGAACCGCCCGTAGGCGCTTCCACGTGGACGTCAGGCAACCACGTATGCACGGGGAACATCGGCACCTTGACGGCAAACGCCATCAGGAAGGCCAGGAAGATGAAGATCTGTTCGTTCATCGTCAGCTTGAACGCATGCCAGGCCAGGATGTCGAAAGTTCCCGACACATTGCGCAGGTAAATGATGGCAACCAGGGTCAGCAGCGAACCGAAGAAGGTGTACAGGAAGAACTTGAACGACGCGTACACGCGGTTCGAACCGCCCCAGATACCGATGATGATGAACATCGGGATCAGGGTTGCTTCAAAGAAGAAGTAGAACAGCAAGCCGTCCAGCGCACAGAACACGCCGATCATCAGGCCCGACAGGATCAGGAACGAGCCCATGTACTGGGCGATGCGCTTCTCGATCACTTGCCAAGCGGAAATGACGACGATGACGGTGATGAAGGCCGTCAGTGGCACGAACCACAGGGACAGGCCGTCGATACCCAGCGAGTACCAGATATTGAAGGTTTCAATCCACGGTGCTTTTTCGACGAATTGCATGCCGTGCGCGGCGTTGTCGAAATGCTGGATCAGGGGCCAGGTGCACAGCATGCTGAGCACCGCGCCGGCCAGCGACAGCCAGCGGGTAAAGCCCGCTTTGCTGTCACGGCCGAGAGCCAGGACCAGGACGCCGCAAATGATCGGCACCCAGATCGACAGACTCAGGTAAGGAGGTAGTGTAGAAATCGTAGACTGCATCATGGTTCTCAGTATTCTTTTATCAGGTCAGCTTACTTAGCGGGCCAGAATGGCAGGAAATAGATCAGGAAGCCCAGCACGCCCAGGATCATCACGAATGCATAGTGATAGATGTAGCCGGTCTGCAACACTCGCGACAGCGAGGACAGCCAGGCGACGACCTTGGCGCTACCGTTGACCAGCAGGCCATCGATCAGCTTCTTGTCACCGAAGTTCCACAGGCCATTACCCAGCAAGCGGGCACCGCCGGCGAACACGACTTCATTGAACTTGTCCATGTAGTACTTGTTGTCCAGCAGGGTGTGGATCGCGTGGAACTTGGCAAAGAACCAAGCCGGTACACGCGGGTTGACCATGTAGCAGTAGTAGGCTGCCACCACGCCGGACAATGCCAGCCAGAACGGTGCCGTCGACAGGCCGTGGATCGCCATCGCCATTGCGCCGTGGAATTCATGCGACAACTCTTCCATCGCTGGATGGTTTTCGCCGACAAAGATCACGCCCTTGAAGAAATCGCCATGCAGCATCGGGCCGATCGTCAGGTAGCCGATGATCAGCGATGGAATCGCCAGCATCACCAGCGGGAACCACACGACGAACGGCGATTCATGCGGCTTCTGGCCAGGTTCCAGGCCATGGTGGCCGTGGTCATCTTCCTCTTCTTCATGACCATGGTCGTCATGTGCGTCGCCGTGCGCGCCATGGGCCGCTTTCGGTGCGTGATGGTCGTCATGGCCGTGCGCATGCGGCTGGCCGAAACGTTCCTTGCCGTGGAAGACGAGGAAATACATGCGGAACGAGTAGAAGGCGGTAACGAAGACGCCAGCCAGCACGGCGAACTGGGCAAAGCCAGCGCCCCAGATGTGCGTCGCTTCGACGGCTTCGATGATGCTGTCTTTCGAGTAGAAACCGGAGAACAGCGGCGTGCCGATCAGGGCCAGCGAACCGACCAGGGAGGTGATCCAGGTGATTGGCATGTATTTGCGCAGGCCACCCATGTTGCGGATGTCCTGGTCATGGTGCATGCCGATGATGACGGAACCGGCGCCCAGGAACAGCAGTGCCTTGAAGAATGCGTGCGTCATCAGGTGGAACACGGCCACGGAGTACGCGGACGAGCCCAGCGCCACGGTCATGTAACCGAGCTGCGACAGGGTCGAGTAAGCGACGACGCGCTTGATGTCGTTCTGGATGATGCCCAGGAAGCCCATGAACAGCGCCGTGATGGAACCGATCACCAGGATGAAGGACAGTGCCGTGTCGGACAGTTCGAACAGCGGCGACATGCGCGAAACCATGAAGATACCGGCCGTCACCATCGTCGCGGCGTGGATCAGTGCCGAGATCGGGGTAGGACCTTCCATCGAGTCAGGCAGCCACACGTGCAGCGGGAACTGCGCCGACTTGCCCATCGCGCCGATGAACAGGCAGATGCAGGCAACGGTCAGCAGGGCCCAGTCGGTACCTGGCAAGCTCAGCAGTGCCAGTTCGTCTTTCTTGGCGAACACTTCCTGGTAGTTCATGGTGCCGGCGTAGGCCAGCAGCAGGCCGATGCCCAGGATGAAGCCGAAGTCGCCCACGCGGTTGACGAGGAAAGCCTTCATGTTGGCCACGATGGCCGTCGGACGCTGGTACCAGAAACCGATCAGCAGGTAAGAGACCAGGCCCACGGCTTCCCAACCGAAGAACAGTTGCAGGAAGTTGTTGGCCATGACCAGCATCAACATCGAGAACGTGAACAGCGAGATGTAGGCGAAGAAGCGGTTGTAGCCTTCGTCATCCTTCATGTAGCCGATCGTGTAAATGTGCACCATCAGGGAGACGAAGGTGACCACGCACATCATCATCGCCGACAGCGAATCGATCTGGAAGCCCACTTCCATCTTCAGGGTGCCGATCGTCATCCAGTTATAGATCGTGCCATTGAATGTCGCGCCATCCATCACTGCCAGCAATGTCTGCACGGACAGGATGAACGCAATCAGTACGCCCAGGATCGTCGCGGTATGCGACGTCTTGCGTCCGACCAAATTACCCAGGAACTGGGTGCCAAGCAAGCCTGCAATCGCGGCACCGGCCAGCGGCGCCAGCGGTACGGCAAGAAGGAGGTTAGGGTTGAGGAGTTGCCCCGCCATGATGAACCTTAATCGTTATTATTCGAGAGATCGAGTCTGAAAAACATCAGCCTTTGAGGCTGTCCAGGTCTTCGACGTTGATGGTATCCAGATTACGGAACATCACCACCAGAATAGCCAGACCGATAGCCGACTCAGCGGCGGCAACCGTCAGGATGAAGAAAACGAAGATCTGACCGGCCGCGTCGCCCATGAAATGGGAGAACGCGATGAAATTCATATTCACCGCCAGCAGCATCAATTCGATTGCCATCAGCAATACGATGATGTTCTTGCGGTTCAGGAAAATACCGACGATCGAGATTGCGAACAGGATCGCGCCCAGGACCAGAAAATGTGTGAGCGATAATGTCATGGTGCCTCCTTAACTTCCGGCTCAGCCGCAGGACGCTCGACGACCGCGTCCATCTTGATGATCTTCAGGCGGTCGTTGCGCTTGACGCGTACCGCATCGCCTGGAGCAAAATGCTTGGTGTCCTTGCGTTTGCGCAAAGTCAGTGCGACCGCGGCAACGATGGCCACCAGCAGCACGACGGCGGCGATCTCGAAGGCGAACACATATTTCGTGTAGATCAGCAGGCCCAGTTCCTTGGTGCCGCCCAGGTTGACGTTCACCGGAGCGATGCTAGGCGCAAAGTTGCGGAAACCGTGCCACAGGACAGCGGCCATTTCCAGCACGATGATCACGCCCACCGTCACCGACAAAGGCAGATAGCCCCAGAAACCTTCGCGCATGCGGTCGATATTAATATCGAGCATCATGACCACGAAGAGGAACAGCACCATCACGGCGCCGACATACACCAATACCAGCACGATGGCCAGGAATTCAGCTTGCAGCAGCATCCAGATGCCCGCTGCGGAAAAGAAGGACAGTACCAGGAACAGTACTGCGTGGACCGGATTACGGGCCGTGATGACGCGCGTCGCTGCCAGAATCAAGATCAGCGCGAAGGCGTAAAACAAAATTGTTTTAAAGTCCATAAAAAACCCAATAGACGTACAGATGAACGAGGGGCGCGCCACAGCTGGTCAGCTGCGGCGCATCCATCAGCGATAAGGTGCGTCGGCGGCGCGCGCAGCGGCGATGTCATTTTCATAACGATCGCCTACGGCCAGCAACATCTCTTTCGTGTAATACAAATCCCCGCGTTTCTCGCCGTGGTATTCCAGGATTTGCGTCTCGACGATCGAATCGACCGGGCAGGACTCTTCGCAGAAACCGCAGAAGATGCACTTGGTCAAGTCAATATCGTAACGCGTGGTGCGGCGCGAGCCGTCGTCACGCTGTTCCGATTCGATCGTGATGGCCATCGCCGGGCAAACCGCTTCGCACAGTTTGCAGGCGATGCAACGTTCCTCGCCGTTCGGGTAGCGGCGCAGCGCATGCAAGCCACGGAAACGCGGCGAGATCGGTGTCTTCTCTTCCGGGAATTGCACCGTGATCTTGCGCGAAAACATGTACTTGCCTGTCAACGCCATGCCCTTGATCAGCTCGCCTAACAAGAGGCTGCTGAAGAAATCTTTTACCTTATCCATTCGTATGCACTCTCTTACTTCCAAATATTCCAGGATGTCTGCATCCAGGCAGCGACGAAGACCAGGTAGACCAGCGTCAACGGGATAAACACTTTCCAGCCGAGGCGCATGATCTGGTCATAACGGTAGCGTGGGAAAGTACCGCGTACCCAGATGAACACCGACACGATGAAGAAGGTCTTGGCGAACAACCAGAAGAAGCCGCCGAAACCACCCCAGAACTCAAGGAAAGCAAATGGTGCGGACCAGCCACCGAGGAACATGATCGAAGCCAGGGCGCCGATCAGGATCATGTTGGCGTATTCGGCCAGCATGAACATGGCGTAGGCCATGCCCGAGTACTCGACCATGTGGCCGGCCACGATTTCCGACTCGCCTTCGACGACGTCGAACGGGTGACGGTTGGCTTCAGCCAGGCCCGACACCAGATAGATGACGAACATCGGCAGCAGCGGCAACCAGTTCCACGACAGGAAGTTCACGCCCTTGTCGGCGAAGAAGCCGATTTGCTGGCCGCCGACGATATCGATGAAGTTCAGGCTGCCCGAGACCATCAGCACGATGACCATCACGAAGCCCATCGGGATTTCATACGAAATCATCTGTGCCGAAGCGCGCATGGCGCCCATGAACGAGTACTTCGAGTTCGAGGCCCAGCCGGCAATGATGATGCCGTAGACTTCCATCGAGGTAATCGCCAGCAGCATCAGCAAGCCTGCGTTGACGTTGGCCAGCACGGCTTGCGGGCCGAACGGCACGACCGACCAGGCGGCCAGGGCCGGCATGATGGTCATGATCGGGCCGATCACAAACAGGCCCTTGGCGGCCTTGGACGGGATGATGATCTCTTTGAACAAGAGTTTCAGCGCATCGGCGATCGGTTGCAGCAAGCCCAAAGGACCCACGCGGTTCGGGCCGACGCGGATCTGGATCCAGCCGATCAGCTTGCGTTCCCACAAGGTCAGGTAGGCAACCAGGCCCATCAGCGGCAGCAGCACGCACAGGATCTTGATCAGGGTCCAGAAGAACGGCCAGGAGCCGCCCAGCAAATCCTGGCCGCTGCTGTTGATGACGTTTACAAATTCAGGCAGAGCCATCAGATTTTCCCCTCTGCTGTTTCAACTGTGATGTCACCGAACATGCCGCCCAGGCTAGCCGTCGAGGCATGCGCCGCCGACACTTTCACCACATTGGCTGGCAGGCCGGCATGGAGTGCCGCCACTAGGATGGCGCTGCCGGAGCCTTGCGCCACTTTGACCTTGTCGCCCGCCTTGATGCCCAGCTTGTCAGCCAGCGCCAGGGACAGGTGCGCTTGCGGCGCGGCGCCATCGACCGTGCGCAGCAGCGGTTCGGAGCGGCGTACCAGCGCGTCGGCGAAGTAGATCGGCACGTCGGCGATGCGTTGCAGCGCCGGCGAGGCCGGTGCATACGCTGCCGCTTCCGGGGCGTTCTTGGCGATGTTGTTCAGCTGTGCCGACAGATCGGTCACGCCGGCACCAAACGCTTCGTCGCGGATCGCTTCGGACGTGTCGTAGTCGAAACCGGCCAGGCCCAGGATGTTGCCCAGGACGCGCAGCACTTTCCAGGCTGGACGGGTATCGGCCAGCGGTTTCACGGTGCCGTTGAAGCTTTGCGCACGGCCTTCGCAGTTGACGAAGGTGCCCGAGGTTTCAGCGAACGGGGCGATCGGCAGCAAGACGTCGGCGTAATCCATGCCGTGCTTGAAGGCGGACATGGCCACGACCATGTCGGCGCCATCCAGGGCGGCGCGGGCCGCTTGTGGATTGGCGGCATCGAGTTCCGGCTCGGCGTGCAGCAGCACGTAGGCTTTCTTCGGCACGGCAAACGCTGCTTGCACGTTGGCGCGCGGCTTGGCGACCAGGTGCGCGCCAACCGTGTTGGCCGCTTCCGTCAGGTAACCGAGCTTGGCGCCCGTCTGTTCGGCGATCCATTGCGCGGCAGCATGCAGTTGCGACGCTTGCGGGTGTTGCGTTGCCGCATTACCCAGCAACACGGCGCCGTTGTCGCCGGCCATCAGGCTGGCGGCAATCGCGACGGCCACGTCCGAAGCGCTCACCGCTTCGAAACCGGCTGGCGCGGCGATTTCTTTCGCTTTAGCAACAGCAACGACCACTTCCGACAAGGCCGCCAGCCAATCGCCAGGCGCGACGATCATCTTGTTGGCGATGGTGATCAATTGATCATCGTCGGACGCGTGCAGGATCGACAGCTTGGCGCCGCCCTTGACGGACGCGCGCAGACGCGTGGCCAGCAATGGGTGATCCTTGCGCAGGAACGAACCGATGACGAAGGCGCGCTTGATCTGGCCAAATTCGTTGATCGGCATGCCCAGCCAAGGTTTGACGGACGCGTCGAGCGCGAAGTCGGTCTGGCGCAGGCGGAAGTCGACGTGCTCGGAACCGAGACCGTTGGCCACTTTTTGCAGCAGGACCAGCTCTTCGACCGTCGAATGCGGCGTTGCCAGCGCGGCGATGGCGTCGGCGCCATGCTCGTGCTTGATATTTTTCAAACCGTGCGCCACGTATTCCAGCGCCGTTTGCCAATCGACTTCTTTCCACTCGTTGCCTTGTTTCAGCATCGGGGACGTCAGGCGTTCGGCGCTGTCCAGCGCTTCGTACGAGAAACGGTCCTTGTCCGAGATCCAGCACTCGTTGACGGCTTCGTTTTCCAGCGGCAATACGCGCTTGACCTTGCCAGCTTTCACTTGCACGATCAGGTTCGCGCCCAGGCCGTCATGCGGGCTGACCGATTTGCGGCGCGACAGTTCCCACGTACGGGCGCTGTAGCGGAACGGCTTCGAGGTCAGTGCGCCGACCGGGCACAGGTCGATCATGTTGCCCGACAGTTCGGAGTCGACCGTCTGGCCCACGAAGGACACGATTTCCGAGTGTTCGCCGCGGCCGATCATGCCCAGCTCCATCACGCCGGCCACTTCCTGGCCAAAGCGTACGCAACGGGTGCACTGGATGCAGCGCGACATTTCTTGCATGGACACCAGCGGACCGGCTTCCTTCGGCTGCACGACGCGCTTGTCTTCCTTGTAGCGCGATTCGCTCTTGCCGTAGCCCACTGCCAAGTCTTGCAACTGGCACTCGCCGCCCTGATCGCAGATAGGGCAATCGAGCGGGTGGTTAATCAGCAAGAATTCCATGACCGACTTTTGCGCCTGCACAGCTTTATCGCTGGCGGAGCGCACGATCATGCCGGCACTGACCGGGGTCGCACAAGCGGGCAAAGGCTTGGGCGCCTTTTCCACTTCGACCAGGCACATGCGGCAGTTCGCTGCGATCGACAATTTCTTGTGATAGCAGAAGTGCGGAATGTAGGTTCCCAATTTGTTGGCGGCGTCCATCACCATGCTACCAGCAGGGACTTCGACTTTTTTGCCGTCTATTTCGATTTCAACCATGGTGATCGTTACCTGACGCAGCTTAGATATATGCGGGCACTAAGCAATGCTTGTGCTCGATATGATATTCAAATTCTTCACGGAAATTCTTAATGAAGGCCCGTACCGGCATGGCAGCCGCATCGCCCAGCGCGCAAATGGTGCGGCCCTGGATGTTGTCGGCGATCGAGTTGAGCATGTCTAGGTCGTCTGGACGACCCTGCCCCTGCTCGATGCGGTGCACCATGCGGTACATCCAGCCTGTGCCTTCACGGCAAGGCGTACACTGGCCGCACGATTCTTCAAAGTAGAAGTAGGACAGGCGTTCCAGCGCCTTTACCATGCAGCGTGTTTCGTCCATCACGATGACGGCGCCCGAACCCAACATCGAACCGGCTTTCGCGATCGAGTCGTAGTCCAGGTCGGTCTGCATCATGATGTCGCCGCGGATCACCGGAGCGGACGAGCCGCCAGGGATCACGGCCTTGATCTTTTTGCCACCGCGCATGCCGCCTGCCAGTTCCAGCAGGGTCGCAAACGGGGTGCCGAGCGGCACTTCGTAGTTGCCCGGTTTTTCCACGTCGCCTGAGATCGAGAAGATCTTCGAACCGCCGTTGTTCGGCTTGCCCATCGCCAGGTATTTCTCTGGACCAATGTTCAGCACGAAAGGCACGGCCGCGAAGGTTTCCGTGTTGTTGATCGTCGTCGGCTTGCCGTACAGGCCAAACGAGGCAGGGAAAGGCGGCTTGAAGCGCGGCTGGCCTTTCTTGCCTTCCAGCGACTCCAGCAGGGCCGTTTCTTCGCCGCAGATGTAGGCGCCATAACCATGGTGCGCATGCAACTGGAACGAGAACTCGCTGCCCATGATCTTGTCGCCCAGGAAGCCGGCGGCGCGCGCCTCTTCCAGCGCTTCTTCGAAACGCAGGTATTCCTGGAAGATTTCACCGTGGATATAGTTATAACCGACGGTGATACCCATCGCATAAGCGCCAATGGCCATGCCTTCGATCAGCGCATGGGGATTGTAACGAATGATGTCACGGTCCTTGAAAGTGCCCGGTTCGCCTTCATCTGTATTGCAGACGAGGTATTTTTGACCCGGGAACTGGCGCGGCATGAAGCTCCACTTCAAGCCGGTAGGAAAACCCGCGCCGCCACGGCCGCGCAAGGACGAAGCCTTGAGGTCGGCGATGATCTGTTCCGGCGTGATTTTCTCTTCCAGGATACGCCGCAGGGCGCTATAGCCGCCGCGGTTCACATAATCTTGCAAATGCCAGTTCTTGCCATCCAGATCCTTCAGGATCAATGGATCGATATGGCGGTTGTGGAGTGACGTCATTTCTTGAGTTCCTCCAGCATGGCGTCGATTTTCTCGTTCGACATCCAGCTGCACATGGTTTTATTACTGACTAGCAAGACAGGCGCATCGCCGCAAGCACCCATGCACTCGCCTTCAACCAGGGTGAACTGGCCGTCTGCGGTGGTTTCGCGGAAATCGATACCCAGTTTCTGCTTCAGGTAGTCTGCAGCGCGCACGCCGCCCGACAGGGCGCATGGCAGGTTGGTGCACACGGTGATCTTGTGCTTGCCCACGGGTTTCACGTTGTACATATTGTAGAACGTGGCCACTTCCTGCACGGCAATCGCCGGCATGCCGATGTAATCGGCCAGTTCCTTCATGGTTTCCGGCGCCAGCCAGCCCAGTTCATCCTGGGCATGGGCCAGCGCGGCCATGACGGCCGACTGACGCTGGTCGGCCGGGTACTTGGCCAGCTCGCGGTCAATTTTCTTATAGCATTGCTCTGATAACAACATACTTTTTGCCTCTTAGCGGTCAATACTGCCGAACACGATATCTTGCGTCCCGATGATGGTCACGGCGTCGGCAAGCATGTGCCCACGCGCCATCTCGTCGAGCGACTGCAAGTGGGCGTAGTCTGGCGCGCGCAGTTTCATGCGGTACGGCTTGTTGGCGCCGTCGGACACCAGGTACACGCCGAACTCGCCCTTCGGATGTTCCACGGCGCTGTAGGCCTCGCCTGGCGGCACGTGGAAACCTTCCGTGAACAGCTTGAAGTGGTGAATCAGCGATTCCATGTTGGTCTTCATGTCGACGCGGCCCGGAGGCGCCACCTTGCGGTTGCTGGTCATGACAGGACCTTCATTGTTGCGCAGCCACTCCACGCATTGCTTGATGATGCGGTTCGACTGGCGCAGCTCTTCCACGCGGACCAGATAGCGGTCGTAGCAATCGCCGTTGGTGCCGATAGGAATATCGAAATCCATCAAGTCGTACACTTCGTACGGCTGTTTCTTGCGCAAGTCCCACTGCACGCCCGAGCCGCGCAGCATGGCGCCCGTGAAGCCCATGGCCAGCGCATCTTCCGGCGAGACCACGCCGATGCCGACGGTACGCTGTTTCCAGATACGGTTGTCGGTCAGCAAGGTTTCGTACTCGTCCACGGAGTTCGGGAAACGGCGCGCGAAGTCTTCGATGAAGTCCAGCAGGGAACCCTGGCGGTTTTCGTTCAGCTTGCCGATGGCCTTGGCGTTGCGGATGATCGATGCCTTGTGCTGCGGCATCGCATCCGGCAAGTCGCGGTACACGCCGCCCGGACGGTAGTAGGCCGCGTGCATGCGCGCGCCCGAGACTGCCTCGTAGGCGTCGAACAAGTCTTCGCGGTCGCGGAAGCAATACAGGAACGGGCCCATGGCGCCGACGTCCAGCGCGTGGGTGCCGAGCCACATCAGGTGGTTCAGGATACGCGTCATCTCGTCGAACATGACGCGGATGTATTGCGCGCGCAGCGGCACTTCCAGGCCCAGCATCTTTTCGATGGCCATCACGTACGCATGTTCATTGCACATCATCGAGACATAGTCGAGACGGTCCATGTACGGCACGGATTGCAGGTAGGTCTTCTGTTCAGCCAGCTTTTCGGTGGCGCGGTGCAGCAGGCCGATATGCGGGTCGGCGCGCTGGATGACTTCGCCATCCATCTCCAGCACCAGGCGCAGCACACCGTGCGCGGCCGGATGCTGCGGCCCAAAGTTCAGGGTGTAGTTCTTAATCTCAGCCATTATTTCATCCCGTAATGTTCTTCGCGGATCACGCGCGGCACGTTTTCCCGCGGCTCGATCGTCACGGGCTGGTAAATCACGCGCTTTTGTTCCGGATCGTAGCGCATCTCGACATAGCCGGAGACGGGGAAATCCTTGCGGAACGGATGGCCGATGAAACCGTAGTCGGTCAGCAGGCGGCGCAAGTCGTTGTGGCCTTCGAAGAGGATGCCCAGCAGGTCGAATGCTTCGCGCTCGTACCAGTTGACGGCACGCCAGATGCCGACCACGGAGGGCAGCAGCGGCATGTCGTCGTCCGGCGCGAACACGCGCACGCGCACGCGCCAGTTGTGCTTGACCGACAGCAAGTGCGAAACGGCCGCGAAACGCAGGCCATCCCAGCTACCGTCGCCATAGGTCGAGTAGTCGACGCCGCACAGGTCGAGCAATTGCTCGAAATGCAGGGCCGGATCGTCGCGCAGGGTCAGCATCACGGCCAGGTAGTCCTCGGCCTTGACGACCAGGGTGACTTCGCCCAGCGCAACCGTCGTGCTAACGCGATCGCCCAGGGCAGTGCCGAGGGCGTTTTGCAATACTTCTAAATGTGTTGTCATAATCTGAAGCGGCCCCGTTAGCGTGCGATCGTGCTGGTACGCTTGATCTTGTTCTGCAACTGCATGATGCCGTACAGCAAGGCTTCAGCGGTCGGAGGACAGCCAGGCACATACACGTCGACGGGCACGATGCGGTCGCAACCGCGCACCACGGAATAGGAGTAATGGTAGTACCCGCCGCCATTGGCGCAGGAACCCATCGAGATGACCCAGCGTGGCTCTGCCATCTGGTCGTAGACCTTGCGCAGGGCCGGCGCCATCTTGTTGCACAGGGTGCCGGCAACGATCATGACGTCGGACTGACGCGGCGACGGACGAAACACGACGCCGAAACGGTCCATATCGTAGCGGGCTGCGCCCACATGCATCATTTCGACCGCACAGCAGGCCAGACCGAACGTCATCGGGAACATAGACCCGGTGCGCGCCCAGTTGATCAGCTTGTCGGCCGAGGTGGTGATGAAACCTTCGCTTAATACGCCTTCAATAGCCATGGCTTATTCCCAGTCAAGGGCACCTTTCTTCCAAATGTACCAAAATCCGACCACGAATTCAGCGATGAACACCATCATCGTGACGAAACCGGCCCAGCCCAGGTCGCGCATTGCAACGCCCCATGGGAAAAAGAATGCCGTTTCCAGATCGAACAAAATAAACAGGATTGCGACCAGATAGTAGCGCACATCAAATTTCATGCGCGCGTCTTCGAATGCTTCAAAGCCACATTCGTACGGGGAGAGTTTTGCTGCGTCGGGCTTGTTAGGGCCTAACAGGCGCCCCAGGAGCTGGGGAGCGATACCGACACCAAGGCCGATAATAATGAACAGCAGGACGGGGAAGTAATTTTCGAGGTTCACGATTGATGAGCTTATATTGAACGATCGGTTAAATGAGGACGCTGCGATCATTTGCAGCGTATCTAACGCACGACCCCAATCAAAGCTAAGACCAGGATCGAACGACACATCCTCGTAAAAAAAGCCAGCAACTTTGTACGAGCCATGGCTCGTGCGCCGTTGCTGGCTTCTGATTTCTGGTGCCGACGACGAGACTCGAACTCGTACAGCTTTCGCCACTACCCCCTCAAGATAGCGTGTCTACCAATTTCACCACGTCGGCGGTAAGGCCCGTATTCTACTCTGCTTTGCCGCTAAAGTTAATGCACAAATGCATCAAAACACAGATAAAAACGATAAATTTTTACATCTTCCAGCGCGCCACGATTTTTTCCTGCCGCACTGCTAAAACATTGAGCAATAATCTGCCCGTAATGAGAATTACTCTCGATGAGGTATCGAGCTGATACAGAATTACTTCGGAATCGCGCCGGCCGGGGTGCTGGCAACCGGAGCCGCTGCTGCCGGAGCGCTGGCAGCCGGAGCTGCTGCTGGCACCGTCGTCGGGATCGCGCCCGCGCCGGTGACCGGCACTGGCTTGACGACTTTATCCATCACGCCGCCGCCGACCGTGGTGGCGCGCTGATTGGCCATCAGCGACAGGGCCAGGGTGGCGCCGAAGAAGATCGCGGCGGCAACGCCCGTCGATTTCGACATGAAGTTCGACGAACCCGTCGCACCGAACAGGCTGCCCGAGGCGCCCGAACCGAAGGCGGCGCCCATGTCGGCGCCCTTACCGTGCTGCAACAACACCAGCGCGATAATCGACAATGCCGAAATAACCTGTACTACCACTACCAGATTGAACATCATGTTCATTGCAATTCCATTCTTAGTTTAAAGTAATTCAATCAGCGGCGTGAATAATCGCCAGGAAATCCGCCGCCTTCAATGCTGCTCCACCGATCAGACCGCCATCGATATCCGGCATCGCCATCAATTCTTTTGCGTTCTCCGGCTTCATGCTGCCGCCGTACAGAATTTGCACGCCGGCGGCCGCTACCGCATTCTTTGCCACCAGCTGGGCGCGCAATACCTGATGCACGTCCTGCGCCATTTGCGGCGTGGCGGTCTTGCCCGTGCCGATGGCCCAGACTGGCTCATAGGCCAGCACCAGTTTCGCCACGTCGTCGCCACCAATGGCCGCCAGCACGGCGCCCAGTTGCTGCGCCACCACGGCATTGGTCTGACCCGCTTCGCGCTGCGCCAGGGTTTCGCCGATGCAGACGATAGGCGTGATGCCCGCCGCCAGCGCCGCAACCGTCTTGGCCGCCACCTGCGCATCGCTCTCGCCATGGTAGGCGCGGCGCTCGGAATGCCCGATCACCACATAGCCGCAGCCGAAATCCTGCAGCATGGCGGCCGAGATTTCTCCCGTGTAGGCGCCGCTGGCGTGCGCGGACACATCCTGCGCGCCCCAGCCCAGAGCCGTGCCTGCCAATTGCGCCTGGCACTGCGCCAGATACGGCGCAGGCACACAGACGGCGCTGGCGGCGCCAGAGGCAGCCAGGCCAGCAACTATTTCAGACAATAACACCGCGTTCGAGGTGCGACTGCCGTTCATTTTCCAATTTCCGACGACGAGTTTGCGACGCATAGTAGCCTAAATTCTAATAACCCGTCATTCTAACTCCGGCACCGATGCCGGTCAAACAGGCAGTGCCCCGTTTCAGGCAACTTGCAACATGATCTTGCCCACGTGCGTGCTCGCCTCCATCAAGGCATGCGCCTCGTTGGCTTTTTCCAACGGGAAAGTTTGATAGATCACGGGCTTGATCTTGCCCGCCTCGATCAGCGGCCAGACGGTCGCGCGCAAATGGCTGGCGATGGCCGCCTTGAAGGCGACGGAACGGGGACGCAGGGTGGAACCCGTCACCGTCAGGCGGCGGCGCAGCAAGCTACCCAGGTCCAGTTCCGCCTTGGTGCCGCCCTGCACGGCGATCAGGCCGATGCGGCCATCGTCGGCCAGGCAATCGATTTCGCGCGGCAGGTAGTCGCCGCCCACCATGTCAAGGATGACGTCGACGCCTTTGCCACCGGTCAAATCCTTGACGACGGCGACAAAATCTTCCGTGCGGTAATTGATGCCCCGTTCGGCGCCCAGCGCCTCGCAGGCGCGCGCCTTCTCGTCGCTGCCCGCCGTGGCGAACACGCGATGCCCCAGTGCAGCCGCCAGCTGGATGGCCGTCACGCCGATGCCGGACGTGCCGCCCTGCACCAGTAACGTTTCGCCATCGGCCAGCGCGCAGCGGTCGAAGACATTGCTCCATACGGTAAAGAAGTTTTCCGGCAGGGACGCGCCTTCCAGCGCCGTCAAGCCTTGCGGCAAGGGCAGGCACTGGCCGCTTGGGGCGGCGCAGTATTCGGCATAGCCGCCGCCCTGCACCAGCGCGCAGACGAGGTCGCCCTTCCTGAATCCGGTGTTAGTAAAGTCGCCATCGACGATTTCGCCCGCCACTTCCAGGCCCGGCAAGTCGGATGCGCCGGCGGGCGGCGCATACTTGCCCAGGCGCTGCAGCACGTCGGGACGGTTGATGCCGGCCGCGTGCACCTTGATCAGCAGTTCGCCCGCCTTATATTGCGGCATGGGACGTTCCGCGATCTGCAAAACGTCGGCGGGACCTGGCTGGCTGATGGCAACTGC
Organism: Janthinobacterium sp. SUN176; assembly: GCF_030587335.1. Classification (NCBI taxonomy): domain Bacteria; kingdom Pseudomonadati; phylum Pseudomonadota; class Betaproteobacteria; order Burkholderiales; family Oxalobacteraceae; genus Janthinobacterium; species Janthinobacterium sp. SUN176. Next base: position 2,707,769 of record NZ_JAPWIA010000001.1, read on the forward strand.
ACGCATGGCGGGACTCTCTCAAGGGAAAACGGCGATTGTACGCCAAGCCGCCCTCCCCTGCAGACCACCGCCCCGTCTTAACCGGCGCCCGTTTTCGACTGGCGCGGCAAGGGCGTGCCCGGCTTCCATTTCGCCGACAGGGCTTGCCCCTCTTCGACTTGCTCATGCGTCATCTTGCGCACCACGGCGGCGCGCTGGTCGGCCGCATTCGCGTTGCCGTTCGCGGCCGCCAGATTCCACAGCATGTAGGCGATGACGTTATCCTGCTGCACGCCGCCCATGTGGTAGCGGTACATCAGGCCCAGCACCTGCTGCGCCTCGGCATGGTTCTGCTCGGCCGCCTTGCGGAACCAGCCCACGGCCTGCTTATGATCCTGCAGCACGGCGTTGCCCGTGTAATACATGGCACCCACCACATACTGGGCGTCGGCCTTGCCCTGCTCGGCCGCCTTGCGGTGCCAGAACATGGCTTGCTTGTAATCCTGCGGCAAGCCCCGCCCCATGTAATACATCAAGCCCAGCAAGTGCTGGGCATCGGCGCTGCCGGTCTTGGCAAGGGGCAATATTTCCTTGTAGGCCAAGGCGTAATTCTTGTTGTTGTAGGCACTGGCGCCTTCGGCGAAGCCAGCCCGCGCGGGTAGCTGTATCGTCAACAGCATGAGTAATGTAATGATCAGTTTTTTCATCGGAATGGGATGTGGTCTGACTACTTATTCTTGTCCTGCCAATACGGCCTGCGACAGGATGCTTTTACTTCCAGCTAACTTTGCCCAGGCCCTCGACGCTGACATCGCGGTTGACCGGCTTGCCGTACACCACCACCGAACCGAGCCCGCTCAAGTTCAGCTTGGCATTCGTATGGGCATTCACCGTGGCGTTGCCGAGGCCGCTCAATTCCAGGTTCACGGCGTCCGCTTCGAATTGCTGCGCATTCAGGCTGCCCAGACCGCCCAGGCTGGCTTTCAAGAGTCGTCCGCGTCCGCCCAGCACGACAGAGCCCGCACCCTGCAAGTCCAGCTCGGCCCGCTCATTGTTACCGATCCATATCTGCATGCTGCCCACGCCGCCCAGGCTGGCATTGAGCTTGCGGTAGTCGCCCACCAGCTTGATGCTGCCCGCCCCTTCCAGCGACAGGGTCAGTTCCTCGCCCTTGAAACCCGTGATGTCCGTGCTGCCGAAGCCTTCCGAGCTCAGCTCGCGCAAATTCGGCAGGACCAGGTCGGCGCGGATCGATGAAGGGCCGATCTTGAAGCCGCGCACTTCCGTTTCGATGTGCAGGGTATCGCCGCTTTGCGCCGTGCTGACGTCGGCGATGTAGCGCTTGTCGGCCGTGATGCTCAGCGAAGGCACGTTGCCCTGGCGAATGCGCACCTCCATCACGCCATCGAGCTTGACGCGCACCACGCGGGCGTCGATGTTGCGCATTTCCAGCAAGCGGGTCTCGGCGGCCGCGCCGCGCACCAGGCCCAGAGTCGCCAGGAACAGCAGCGCCAATTGCAGTGTCTTTTTCATGTAGTGCATCCTCGGTATCTTGTTTTTATGTGTCGCGGCGCCCTCGTGGGACTCGCGCGCATCGCCGCTGGCTGCCACTGTAGCAGCAGCAAAAATTGCTGACAATCAATTATGCAAAACGGGCTTTTTCCAAGGCGGTCAGGCGCTTGGCCTTGACCACCACCACTTGCATGGCCGCCTTGTTCGCTGGCGCGGCCAGGGTGGCCGTGGAACTGGCCACTTGCAGGGCCGGGGCGGCCGGGGCGATGACGTAGCAGCTGGCGCCGAGCAGGATGGCGGCGGCAACGGCGATGACTTCCATGTTTTTAGCGACGTTCATTTGAATCTCCTCGGGTGTCTGGCAGTGGGCTTGCGGTATGGTGTCACTATAGCCATACCGCTCCCGGCAGACACGCCGATTGCGACGAACTGCGCTTTTGGCAGGCTGGCCTGACAAAAACGCGGATGAACGTGCCAAATAAGCGTCGCGATTGCTGTACGCTTAAAACTCTTCCCACTCGTCGGCGCCGGACTTGGCCGCCTTGACGGGCTTGGCCGGCGACAGTGCGCGGGCTGGCGCGCGCGGCGCGGGAGCACGAACGGCCGGCTTCACCTTGAGGCGGGTCACGGGCGCGGGCGCGGCGGCAGGGCCCGCATCACCGAGGCGGAACATGCCGACGGCTTGCGCCAGGTCCACGGCCTGCTCCTGCAGGCTTTCCGCGGCAGCGGCGGCTTGTTCGACGAGGGCCGCGTTTTGCTGCGTCATGGTATCCATGTGCGTGACGGCCGTATTGATCTCGCCGATGCCGGCGCTCTGTTCGCGGCTGGCCACCGTGATCTCGCTCATGATGGTCGTCAATTGCTGCACCGACGCCACCACCTGGTCCATGGTCTGGCCCGCCTCATCGACGAGGCGGCCACCCGCATCGACTTTTTCCACCGAATCGCCGATCAATTCCTTGATTTCCTTCGCCGCACCGGCAGACCGCTGCGCCAGGTTGCGCACTTCGGACGCCACCACGGCAAAGCCCCTGCCCTGCTCGCCAGCGCGCGCCGCCTCGACGGCAGCGTTCAGGGCCAGGATATTCGTCTGGAAGGCGATGCCGTCGATCACGCCGATGATGTCGACGATCTTGCGCGAGCTTTCCTGGATGCCGGCCATGGTGCCGACTACTTGCTGCACCACGCGGCCGCCCTTGGCCGCCACTTCCGAGGCGGACACGGCCAGCTCATTGGCCGCATGCGCGTTTTCCGCATTCTGCTTGACGGTCGACGTCAGCTCATCCATCGAACTGGCCGTTTCTTCCAGCGCGCCCGCCTGCGCTTCCGTGCGCGAAGACAGGTCGGCATTGCCTGCAGCAATATCGGCCGACTCGCTGCGCACCAGGGTGCTGATGCTGCGGATCTGCACCAGCACGGTAGCGATCTTTTCGACGAACAAGTTGAACGCCTTGGCGATCTGCGCCAGCTCGTCCGTGCCTTCCGCGTCGAGGCGGCTGGTCAGGTCGCCGTCGCCCGTGGCGATCGCTTCCATCGCGTCGCGCACCAGGCCCAGGCGGCGCAAGGCGCGCGCCACCAGCACGCTCAAGACCGTGGCGGCCAGGGCCAGCACCAGCAAGGCCGTCAAGGCCGAGGCGCGCAGCATGGAGCTCAAGGCTTGCGTCGCTTCTGCACGGTCAAGCACGGTCGCCAGCAGCCAGTCGCTGCCCGGCACCTTACTCACATGCAAGATGCCATTGCGTTCGCCCAGGCGGATGGCGGCGCCGTCACCGCTCTTTTCGATGTCGGCCAGCGCCTGCGCACTGAGGCCCGGGTCCAGCTCGGCCAGCGGCTTCAGGGTCAGCTTGCCGTCCGGGTGGGCGATGATCTTGCCGCCGCCATCGACGAGGAAGGCATAGCTGGACGCCGTCGGCTTGATCGAGGCGACGTTTTGCACCACCGCATCCATCATCACGTCGGCCGCCATCACGCCCGTCACGCTGCCCTTGCCGCCCAGCGGCTCGGCAAACGTCACCACAAGCTTGCCCGTGCTGGCCCCGATGTAGGGCGCCGTGATGATGGGGCCGCCCACTTCGGACGCCAGCTTGTACCAGGGCCGCGCCGTGGGATCGTAGTCGGCGGCGCGCTTGCGCTCCTGCGAAAAGACGGCGTGCTTGTCGGCAAAGCCGATATACGCCATGTCAAAGGTGCCGGCCTGCTCGGCCGCCTTCAGGGCCGGCAGCGGATCGGCCGCCGTGGCGCCCTGCTTGAGCGAGCCCACGACGGCTTGCTTGGAGCGCAGCCATTCGGCGATGGCCGCGGCATGGCTGTGCGACAACTGCAGCATCTGCGTGTCGAGCGCGGCCAGGGTGCTGGAGCGGGTAGTGAAAAAGTTGGCGATGGCGACGGCCAGCATGGCCAGCACGACGATGGAAACGGCGATGGCGATCAGCCGCGCCTTAAGGGAGGACAACATGGTGCATCCAATAAAAAAGAGAAAATCGGGAGGGATGCGCCATGGTCAGGGAATAAGATTTTGTCGTCAAGCAATACTGACAGTCAATTACCCATAAACAACAATTGATACCATATATTAATCAGATCTCGCCGCGCAGCTTGCGCAGGGCCGGCGATTCGCCGCCCGTCGCCTCGATGCGGAAACGGGCGAATGCCTGCTCCAGCTCGGGGTAACGGCGCAAGCCGCCTTCCGTGAAATAACGCCCGCCGGGGATATCGCCCCACGGCAGGGGCGTCGTCAAGGCGCCGCTGCCCGCCAGGGCCAGCAGCGGCTCCAGCGCGCTGCGCAGGTCGGCCACTTCTCCATCGGCGGGCGCCAGGCGCGTCAGCAACTGTTCCAGTTCGGCGGCATGGGCTTGCAGGCGCGGTTGATCCATCATCTCTCCTCAATTCTTGATCGTGCCGATCAGCACGGGGGCCGACCACAGGCTGCGGTTGGGCAGCAGATACTGCTGCGCCCCGCCCTTGCGCCGCACCAGCCCGCCCAGCTCTTCCGTCGGCGCCACCTGGCTGACGAACACGCTGACGGTACCCTTGGGCATGACCTGATACACATCATACAGCGGCGCCTCGCTCTTCAAGGGCAAGCCGAAACAGTCGGCCAGGCTGGCGCACTGGCCCGAAGCCAGCTGCAATTGCGCGCTGGTGGTGAAATACGGCGAGTACGGCGACACATTCTGGCCATGCGGCACGATCTTCACCAGCGCGGCCGACATGGCTTGCACATCGGGCAAGGTGCTGCCGGAGGCGAGCTGCTCGACCGCGCGCGCGTAAATCGTCTCGGCCGGGGCGGCAGGATCGGCGGCGCGCAGTTCGCGCAGGAATTGCTGGCCCGGCGCGCTGTCCAGGTAGGGATCGATGGCTTCGCGCTGCAAGCCCGCCGTCCTGAAGGTGCTGAGGTCATTGATTTCGCGCGCATGCACGGCGCGCAAGGCGTCGAGGTCTTGCGCCGGCATGGCCGCGGACGCGGCGGCGATAGGGATGGGCAACGGCACCGGCGTCGGTGCGCTGTCCAGCTGCGCCCGGACACCGGGCGCGAAGGCAAGCAGAAAGGCGGCGGCCAGCCCGCAGTATGTGCGCATGCTGCATCTCCTTGGAAGACTCGTTCAGGGGAAGATCCCATGCCGAATCTACAGAGAGCAGCGGCGGCCGATACGCGCTGGATCAAGGCCGGTGCAGACAGGCGGGCAAGCCGGCACACGCCTTCGATACAGCGCAAACGCGGCGCATAAAAAAACCGCCAGGGCTTGCGCGCCGGCGGTTTTTGAGCATGCGGCCGAAGCCGCACTCAGGCGAACCTGAAGGACATCAAGCGGCTGGCGCTTCGTTGCCTTCGGCAGCTTTCATCGACAGTTTCAAACGGCCGCGGTCGTCCGTTTCCAGCACTTTGACGCGCACCAGCTGGCCTTCTTTCAGGTAATCGGCCACGGCGTTGACGCGCTCGTTGGCGATCTGCGAGATGTGCAGCAAGCCGTCCTTGCCTGGCATGACTTGCACGATGGCGCCGAAGTCCAGCAGTTTCAGCACGGTGCCTTCGTAGGTCTTGCCCACTTCGACGGAAGCGGTCAGTTCTTCGATGCGGCGCTTGGCTTCCTGGCCGGCAGCAGCGTCGACGGAAGCGATGGTGACCACGCCTTCGTCGCTGATGTCGATCTGGGTGCCCGTCTCTTCGGTCAGCGCGCGAATCACGGCACCGCCCTTGCCGATCACGTCACGGATTTTTTCCGGGTTGATCTTGATCGTGATCAGACGCGGTGCGAAATCGGACAGTTCGGTTTTGACGTGCGGCATGGCTTTTTGCATTTCGCCCAGGATGTGCTCGCGGCCTTCCTTGGCTTGCGCCAGTGCCACTTGCATGATTTCCTTGGTGATGCCCATGATCTTGATGTCCATCTGCAGCGCCGTGATACCGTTGCGGGTACCGGCTACCTTGAAGTCCATGTCGCCCAGGTGATCTTCGTCGCCCAGGATGTCGGACAGCACGGCGAACTTGCCGCCTTCCTTGATCAGGCCCATGGCGATACCGGCCACGTGTTCCTTCATCGGCACGCCGGCGTCCATCAGTGCCAGGCAGCCGCCGCACACCGATGCCATCGACGAGGAACCGTTCGATTCCGTGATTTCCGATACCAGGCGCACCGAGTAGCTGAACTCTTCAGCTGCTGGCAGGGCGGCGATCAGCGCGCGCTTGGCCAGGCGGCCGTGGCCGATTTCGCGGCGTTTTGGCGTACCGACACGGCCCGTTTCGCCGGTGGCGAACGGAGGCATGTTGTAATGCAGCATGAACGAATCGGTGAACTCGCCCATCAGCGCGTCGATCTTCTGGCTGTCGCGGGCGGTGCCCAGGGTAGCGACGACCAGCGCTTGCGTTTCGCCGCGCGTGAACAGGGCCGAACCGTGGGTGCGTGGCAGCACGCTGGTGCGGATCGAGATCGGACGCACGGTGCGCGTGTCGCGGCCGTCGATGCGTGGCTCGCCGTCCAGGATTTGCGTACGCACGATTTTCGCTTCGATGTCGAACAGGATGTTGTTGACTTCAGCGCTGTCGATCGATGCGCCGCCGGCGGCAGCCGCTTCGGCCGACAGGTCGGCGATCACTTCCGACGTCGCTGCTTTCAGCTTGGCCGTACGCTCTTGCTTGTCCTTGGTTTGATACGCGTCATTGATCTTGGCGTTGGCGAAATGCGCGACGCGGGCGATCAGTGCTTCGTTTTTCGGCGCAGGCGCCCATTCCACTTCCGGCTTGCCGCCGTCACGCACCAGGTCGTGAATCGCGTCGATGACGACTTTCATCTGGTCGTGGCCGAAGACCACGGCGCCCAGCATGATTTCTTCGGACAGTTGTTTCGCTTCCGATTCGACCATCAGCACGGCCGTTTCGGTACCGGCGACCACCAGGTCCATTTCCGACGTTTTCAGTTGCTGGACGGTCGGGTTCAGGATGTACTGGCCATTGGCGTAACCGACGCGCGCGGCGCCGATAGGACCGTTGAAAGGCACGCCCGATACGCACAGGGCAGCCGAGGCGCCGATCATGGCGGCGATGTCCGGATCGATTTCAGGGTTGACCGACAACACGTGAATGATGACTTGCACTTCATTCAGGTAACCTTCCGGGAACAGCGGACGGATAGGACGGTCGATCAAACGGGATGTCAGTGTTTCTTTTTCGGAAGGACGGCCTTCGCGCTTGAAAAAACCGCCCGGGATTTTACCGGCAGCATAGGTTTTCTCGACATAATCAACCGTCAAAGGGAAGAAATCCTGGCCTGGCTTGGCATCTTTGCGTGCCACCACCGTTGCCAGAACGACGGTATCTTCGATCGACACCAGCACTGCGCCGGATGCCTGACGTGCGATTTCGCCGGTTTCCAGGGTCACTTGATGTTGACCGTACTGGAAGGTTTTCGTAACTTTGTTAAACATGGGGTATCCCTTTTCTAATTGCCGACAGATTTTCAGGGGCTGTCGTTCACCTCACCACAGGCGGCGTAAAAATGCTGCCTTTACTTGTTGCCACCTTTGCTACTTTACTTTTAAAACATGATATCGGTAGAGAATACTGTACTTCTCGACATAAATCCGGAATTCAAATGACAAAATGCCCGCGTCAGCGAACTGGCGCAGGCATTTCTGTATAAACCTTGTACGGCAAAAATTACTTGCGCAGACCAAGTTTAGCGATCAGGTCGCGATAACGGGTAGCGTCTTTAGCCTTCAGGTAGGACAACAGGCTCTTACGACGGTTGACCATCATGATCAGGCCGCGGCGGGAGTGGTGATCTTTCGAGTGGGCTTTGAAGTGGCCGTTCAGTTCGTTGATGCGAGCTGTCAGCAGTGCAACTTGCACTTCAGGGGAGCCGGTGTCGTTTTGACCACGTGCGTTGTCCGCGATGATAGCGGCTTTGTTGATGTTTTCTACTGTCATGATAAACCTTTCACATGCGGTGCACAGAGTCTGAACCCTATCCACCGTGAACTACGATTATTAAAATACTGGCCTATGCTGCCAACCAGACGCGCAAGTATATCGGAAAAATGCCCGCCTGTATCCTGCCGTGCGCGCTTTTCTCGGTGCATGATAGGGTTTTCCTGCATTTCAGGAGGTCAAACATGAAAAATCTGCTCAAATTAGCAACACCCATGCTGTTTGCCGTCCTGGCCGGCTGCGCCAGCTGGAACGTCCCGCAGCCGCAGCCGGGCGAACCGCGCGCCGCCGTGGAAGCGCGCCTGGGCCGGCCAAGCAACATCTACCAGCTGCCCACGGGCGCGGAACTGGAATACGCGACGGGTCCCTACGGCCAGTACACGTACATGGCCCGTTTCGGCCCCGACGACAAGCTCATTTCCTACGAGCAAGTGCTCGACACGCCGGGCTTTGCCCGCATCAAGGTGGGCGTATCGACCCAGCAAGACGTGCTGCACACCCTGGGCCGCCCGACGGAAAAATCCTACCTGCCGCTGCCCAAGCTCTACGTCTGGTCCTACCGCTACAAGGAATCGGGCGTGTGGGATTCCATGATGCACGTGCACTTCGACCACGACGGCATCGTGCGCATGATGATGAACGGCCCCGATCCGGCCAAGGAGGAGCGGCGGTTTTTCTGGTGATTCATTACCTGTGCAACAACGCCTGATAAAACCGTAGCGAGCGGAAGAGAGAGGTGGCTAAGAAGCGCAACCGTACTCTGGTACGGTGAGCATCAAATTCTGGGGTCAGACCCGGCGGGTCTGACCCCCGACTTACGGCTGCGGGTCGATGCGCTCATCCTTGGCATGCAGTTTATTCAGTGCCGACAGATACGCCTTCGCCGACGCGACGATGATGTCCGGATCGGCGCCCACGCCGTTGACGATGCGCCCGTCGCGCGACAATCGCATGGTGACTTCGCCCTGCGACTGCGTGCCCGTGCTGATGGCATTGACGGAGAACAAGACCAGCTCCGCGCCGCTGGCGGCCGCGCTTTCGATGGCGTTGACGGTGGCGTCGACGGGGCCGTCGCCCCGCCCTTCGCAGCTCAGTTGCTTGCCGCCGACGAGGAATTCCACGCGCGCATGCGGCACGGCGCCCGTCGTCGACTGCTGCGTCAGTGAAATGAAACGGTAGTGCTCACTTTCCTGCGCCTGCTGTTCCTCGCTGACGAGGGCCATGATGTCTTCGTCGAAAATCTCGGATTTCCGGTCCGCCAGTTCCTTGAAACGGATGAAGGCGGCATTGATGTCCGCTTCCGATTCCAGCGCGATGCCCAGCTCGTGCAGCCGCTGCTTGAAGGCGTTGCGGCCCGACAATTTTCCCAGCACGATCTTGTTGGCCGTCCAGCCCACGTCTTCGGCGCGCATGATTTCATACGTCTCGCGCGCCTTCAAGATGCCGTCCTGGTGGATGCCGGACGCGTGCGCAAAGGCGTTCGCGCCGACGACGGCCTTGTTCGGCTGCACGGCAAAGCCCGTGATCTGCGACACCATCTTGGATGCCGCCACGATTTGCGTCGTGTCGATACCCACCGTCAAGTTGTAATAGGCGGCGCGCGTGCGCAGCGCCATCACCACTTCTTCCAGCGCCGTGTTGCCGGCCCGCTCGCCCAGGCCATTGATCGTGCATTCGATTTGCCGCGCGCCGCCTATCATGACGCCGGCCAGGGAATTGGCCACAGCCAGGCCCAGGTCGTTATGACAATGGACAGACCAGATGGCTTTATCTGAGTTCGGGATGCGTTCGCGCAAGCGTTTGATGGTGGCGCCAAAGATTTCCGGCACGGCGTAGCCCACCGTATCGGGGAAATTGATGGTGGTGGCGCCCTCGGCGATCACGGCTTCCAGCACGCGGCACAGGAAATCCTCGTCGGAGCGGCTGCCGTCTTCGGGGCTGAATTCGATGTCGTCCGTGAACTGGCGCGCGTAGCGCACGGCGTTTTGCGCTTGCGTAAGCACTTGCTCTGGCGTCATGCGCAGCTTCATCTGCATGTGCAGGGGCGACGTGGCAATAAACGTGTGGATGCGCTTGCGCTCGGCCGGCGCCAGCGCTTCGGCGGCGCGGGCGATGTCGCGGTCGTTGGCGCGCGACAGCGAGCAGATGGTCGATTCGCGCACGGCGCCGGCTATCGCCCGTATCGACTCGAAGTCGCCTTGCGAGGCGGCGGCGAAGCCCGCTTCGATCACGTCGACCTTCAGGCGCTCGAGCTGCTTGGCGATGCGCAGCTTTTCCTCGCGCGTCATGGAGGCGCCCGGCGATTGCTCGCCGTCGCGCAAGGTGGTGTCAAAAATGATGAGTCGGTTGCTGGTGCTCATGGCTGCTCCTGGCTGGCTGAAGACTGGCGACGCTACCGACTCAGCGCATCAATGCTCGGGGTCGGTCTGGATGATGCTGACGGGCTTGCCCTTCGCCATGCGCCAGAAGAACACGGCGTAGCCGGACAGGCCATAGGCCACGAAAATCGGGAACAGCACTTTCGGCGGGTCGATGGAGATGAGCGCAAAGAACAATGCCAGCAGGAATACCACGATGAACGGCACGGACTTGCGGAAATTCACATCCTTGAAGCTGTAGAACGGCACGTTGGTGACCATGGTCAGGCCGGAAAACAGGGCGATCGCCCACGACACCCAGGCCAGCTGGTTGCCGGCAAATTCCAGGTCGTTCATCAACAGGATGAAGCCGGCCACCATGGCGGCGGCCGCCGGGCTGGGCAAGCCCTGGAAGAAGCGCTTGTCGACCACGGCGATATTCGTGTTGAAACGGGCCAGGCGCAAGGCCGCGCCGGCGCAATACACGAAGGCGGCCAACCAGCCCAGCTTGCCCATGCCGCGCAGCGACCATTCGTAGATCACCAGCGCGGGCGCGGCGCCGAACGACACCATGTCGGACAGGCTGTCGTACTGGGCGCCGAATTCGCTCTGCGTATTCGTCAGGCGCGCGATGCGGCCGTCGAGGCCGTCGAGGATCATGGCGATGAAGATGGCCCAGGCCGCGTGTTCGAATTTCTGGTTCATGGCCATGACGATGGCGTAGAAACCGCAAAACAGGGCTGCCGTCGTGAAGGCGTTCGGCAACAGATAGATGCCGCGGCGGCGCAAGGTTTTCTTGCCAGTGCCATCGGTCACCGGCTGGCGCACGAATTTGCTGAAGCGGGACGCTTTGGATGCTGCGGGGGTGCCGTTCTTGCCTCTACGACGGGGGAAGTTTGCCATGTTGTTCCATATCTTGTGTACTGCGGGGGAATCGGTGCCAGATGGCGGGCGCATGACTGTCTCGCCATGCGCCCGCCGATATTGCCATTATAGAGGAGCTACCGCCAAAGAAAAGCGTAGCGGCGTCAAGCTGACAATATTGATCCCGAAGCTAGCCTTATTTGAACTTGACCTTCGCCACCAGGCCCATGTTGAGGGTCGTTTCGCCTGGCTCGAAGCTCGGCTCGGCCACCTGGTTGCCGCCATAGCCCATGGCGTCGGCACTCATGTTGCGCGCGCCGGCCACGCTGACGCGCTGCGCGTAATTGCCCGAGCCTTCGAAATCGATGGTGTCGATCACGGCGTCATTGACGTTGCGGCCCATGGCGCCGGCGATGGCGGCCACGCGTTCGTTCAGGTTCCTGTAGGCGGCGGCGATGCGCTGGTCGTCGAGCTTGCGGATGGTGGCGGGCGCCAGGCCGAAGTTCAGGCGGTTCAGGGTCAGCACGCCTTGCGCTGCGGAAACGGTTTTCGGCAAGGCGGCCAGGTTGGTCGTCGTGACCTGCAGGTATTGGCCCACTCTCCAGCCCGTCGGCACGCGCGGCTTGGCGGCGACGCCTGGCGGCAGCGGCGCCGTTTCCGGGTACACGGCATACGTGTAGTAGCCCTGGGTCTTCAGCACGGCTTGCGGATCGGCTTTCTTGACGATGGCGGCGCCCTGGTTCATCTTCTGGTTCACGCGCGAGGCGGCGGCGGCCTTGTCCTTGTCCTGCTCTTCGATGGCCAGGGTGACGGTCACCTGGTCATTCGCATGCACGACTTCGCCGTTGGCGGGCACCACCACGAGGGTGCCGGAAGTGGGCAAGGCCTGGGCTTGTGCGCCCAGGGCAACGGTAGCGGCGGCGGTAACGACAGCGGCGGCCAGCATGGTTTTCATGACGGTCATGGTGTTCTCCTGAAAAATAATGGGGCAAAAACGACCATGGGGCCAACAGCCCCATGATTTTTAAAACAGTCTAACGCGGAATTGTTTCCACGCTAATGCACTTACTTGAACTTGACCTTGCCGACGACACGCATGTCGAGCGTCGTTTCGCCCGGCTCGAAGCTCGGTTCGGCGACGGTGCTGTCTTCGGCCATCTTGGCGCTGCGCATCATCATCGGCGCGGCGGCAGCACGGTTTTCGGTGACATAGTTGCCCGAACCTTCGAAGTCCACCGTATCGAGCACGGCGTCGGCAACGTTGCGGCCCATGGCCTTGGCGATGGCGGCCACGCGTTCGTTCAGGTTCTTATACGTGGCGGCGATGCGCTGATCGTCCAGCAGGCGGATGGTTTCCGGCTTCAGGCCGAAATTCAAGCCATTCAGGGTCAGCACGCCTTGCGCCGCCGACACGGTTTTTGGCAGGGTTGCCAGATTGGCCGTCGTCACTTCCAGGTACTGGCCCACGCGCCAGGCCGTTGGCAAACGCGGCTTGGCCACGGCGCCGGCTGGCAATGGGCGCTCTTCCGGATACACGGGATAGGTGTAATAGCCGTACGATTTCAATGCCGCCGACGGGTCGGCCTGCTTGACGATGGCGATGCCCTTGTTCATCTTCTGGTTGACTCGCGACGCGGCGGCAGCCTTGTCCTTGTCCTGTTCTTCGACGGCCAGGGTAGCGACCACCTGGTCATTGACATGCTTGACTTCGCCAAACGCGGGTACGACCACCAGGGTGCCGTTGGTCGGCAGGGATTGGGCTTGTGCGCTCAGGGCAACGGTGGCTGCGGCGGCAACAAGGACGGATTTCATCACGGTCATGGGGTACTCCTAGGTAGTTAATATGGCTGACAGCCCGCGAAAGGGGTGGCTGTTGCCACCTCTTTCGCTTGAGAAACTTGTCAAACTGTGTAGATTCTAACGCCTCATTCATTCCTGTGGCGCAAATTAACAAATCGTCACAAAATGTGCTTGCCAGTCACATCTGCTCACATTTCAATACACCGTCATTCAAAATAACAATGTTATTAGTGGCCCGCCACCGGGCCGCCGCTGCGCCGGCCCGGCTTGAAACTGTAACGCCGCGCGCGCCAGGCGATGGTCAAGGCCACCAGCAGCAAGGCCAGCATGGCCCAGGGGAACGAGGCCGCGCCATAGCCGTCCAGCAGCACGCCGCCCGCCAGGCCGCCGCCCGCGATGGCCACGTTCCAGATGGTCGCCACCATCGCCTGCGCCACATCCATGCCGTCGCCGGCCGCGTCGGCCGACGCCGTCTGCAGCAAGGTGCCGGCGCCGCCAAAGGTAACGCCCCAGATGGCCATGCTGACATAGATGACGGCCGGCGAGTCCATCGCCAGGCCCAGCGCCACCACCACGCAGGCCAACGCGGCGAGGCAGCCCAGCACGAGCGGGCGCAGCCAGCGGTCGATCAGTTGGCTGACCAGCCAGATGCCGGCCAGCGAGCCCACGCCATACACGAGCAGCACCAGGTCGATGCGGGGACGCAAGCCGGACGGCGCCAGGAACGGCGCGATATAGGTATACAGAATGTTATGCGCCAGCATCCAGGCGACGATCACCGCCAAGATCGGCCGCACGCCCGGCGTCAGGAACACTTGGCGTATGCTCAGCCGCTCACCATTCTTTTGCCCCGGATAATCGGGCACGGCCACCAGTATCCAGGCGACCAGGACCACAGCCAGGCCGGACATGATGCCGAAGATGCTGCGCCAGCCCAGCACGCCGCCCATCAAGGTGCCCAGCGGCACGCCCAGCGACAGGGCCAGCGGCGTGCCGATCATGGCAATGGCCATCGCCCTGCCCTGCTGTTCCACGCTGACCATGCGGCGCGCATAGCCAGCCATCAAGCCCCAGGCCAGCCCGGCGGCCATGCCGGCCAGGAAGCGCGAAGCCAGCGCCACCATGTAATTGGGCGCCAGCGCCGTCATGGTATTAAAGACCAGGAAGCCGCCGACGGCCAGCAACAGCACCTTGCGGCGGCGCCAGCCGCTGGTCATGTCGGTCAGGGGGATGGCGGTCAGGATGGAGCCGATCGCAAACACCGTAACGAGCTGACCCGTCATGACTTCGGAAATGCCGAGGCCCTGCGAAATCTGCGGCAACAGGCCGGCGGGCAAGGTTTCGGCCAGGATGGCGATAAAGCTGGTCATCGCCAGCGCCAGCAAGGCGGCCAGCGGAAAGCGTCGGGAAATGGCAGTGCCGGCAGGGCCTGAAACAGGCACGGCGGCGGTCATACGGTCAGTCATGTGGGTACCTCGGGTTGCGCAGGCAGCGCCTCAACGAGCCTGGCGTGCTATCAAATAGCGGTAATGCGCGTTGCGGTCGGCAGATACCGAAACAGATGCAGCGATATGAAACTGCAAAGGAAGGGCGGAATTGTAGCGCAAACGCCGCGACGGCGTGCGCAGGGAAATAGCCGTGTTCAGGCAGCCATGCTCAGGCTGGCGTCATGCAGGCATCATTAGCCGCCTTGCGTGGCGAAAACCAGGCATTCGATTTCGGACTGTACAGGAAGGCGCAGATGACGGCGAACATGAGCGCGCCAGGCAAGACGTCCATCTTGACCGGCAAGGTCGCCAGGCAGAGCGCAATGTCGATCACACCCCACACCAGATACACCGTGCGCGCGCCACGCTGCCGTTGCAGCATGGCCAGCGCCGCCACCAGGGTGATGCCCTGGCTGAAGAGCAAAATCGCGTATTGCACTTCGGCGGGAATCGCGCCGTCCCCCATTGCGGCCAGCATGGCGGGGTCGTGGCGGCCGAGGAAAGCCGACACCAGCGCCAACAGCGAGCCGATGACCAGAAACCAGCAGCTGACGGCAACCGCAACGGGGCGCTTGACCACATGAAGATTCCCGACAAAAACTTTAGAAAAAACAAGCATGAGGCTGACGGTATTGTTGAATGGGCCTGATTGTAACGGATGTTGCCAGCCAGGCGCCGGCGCACATAAAAAAGCCGGCTTGCGCCGGCTTTTTTATGGTGAATCAGCAAAAAATGCTTAGTTTTTCGACTGGTCGACCATCTTGTTTTTCGCGATCCAAGGCATCATGGCGCGCAGTTTCGCGCCCACTTCTTCGATCTGGTGCTCGGACGTCAAACGACGGCGCGAGATCAGGGTCGGTGCGCCTGCCTTGTTTTCCAGGATGAAGCTCTTCGCGTATTCGCCCGTTTGAATGTCTTTCAGGCATTGACGCATCGCATCCTTGGTGGCCGACGTCACGACTTTAGGACCGGTCACGTATTCGCCGTATTCGGCGTTGTTCGAGATCGAATAGTTCATGTTGGCGATGCCGCCTTCATAGATCAGGTCGACGATCAGCTTCAGTTCGTGCAAGCACTCGAAGTAGGCCATTTCAGGCGCGTAACCGGCTTCCGTCAGGGTTTCGAAGCCGGCCTTGATCAGTTCCACGGCGCCGCCGCACAGCACGGCCTGTTCACCGAACAAGTCCGTTTCGGTTTCTTCACGGAAATTCGTTTCGATGATGCCGGCACGGCCGCCGCCGTTGGCCGAGGCGTACGACAGGGCGATATCGCGGGCGATGCCCGATTTGTCCTGGTACACGGCGATCAGGTGAGGCACGCCGCCGCCCTGGGTGTAGGTGGCGCGCACGGTGTGGCCCGGGGCTTTCGGCGCGACCATGATCACGTCCAGGTCGGCGCGTGGCACGACTTGGCCGTAATGCACGTTGAAGCCGTGGGCAAAGGCCAGCACGGCGCCTTGCTTGGCGAACGGGGCGATGTTTTCGTTGTAGACCTGGGCGATGTTTTCATCCGGCAACAGGATCATGATGACGTCGGCCGCTTTCACGGCGTCGTTGACTTCCGCCACTTTCAAGCCGGCTTGCTCGACCTTGGTCCACGACGCGCCGCCCTTGCGCAGGCCGACGGTGACGTTGACGCCCGAATCGTTCAGGTTTTGTGCGTGTGCATGACCTTGCGAACCGTAGCCGATGATGGCAACGTTTTTGCCTTTGATCAAGGAGAGGTCAGCGTCTTTGTCGTAAAAAACTTTCATGGTATTTCCTATAATTTGATGATGCGTTGTTGTTTTAAATACGGCGCCAGGGCCGCGTAGAGCTGCTTGTATTTTTATACTTTGAGGATGCGTTCGCCGCGGCCGATGCCGGAACCACCCGTGCGGACGGTTTCCAGGATGGCGGCGCGGTCGATCGAATCGATGAACGCGTCGAGCTTGACCTTGTTGCCGGTCAGTTCGATCGTGTACGTCTTTTCGGTGACATCGATGATGCGGCCACGGAAGATATCGGCGGTGCGCTTCATTTCCTCGCGCTCCTTGCCCACGGCACGAACCTTGATCAGCATCAACTCGCGTTCGATATGCTGGCCTTCGGTCAAGTCCACCACCTTCACCACTTCGATGAGGCGGTTCAAGTGCTTGGTGATCTGCTCGATGATGTCGTCCGAGCCGCTGGTGACAATGGTCATGCGCGACAGGGTCGAGTCTTCCGTCGGCGCCACGGTCAACGTTTCGATGTTGTAACCGCGTGCCGAGAACAGGCCCACCACGCGCGACAGGGCGCCCGCTTCGTTTTCCAGCAAGACAGAAATAATATGGCGCATGATTAGAGGTCCTCCGAGCCGAGCATCATTTCGGACAGGCCTTTGCCGGCTTTCACCATGGGCCACACGTTTTCGGACTGGTCGGTAATGAAGTTCATGAATACCAGCCTGTCTTTCATGCCAAACGCCTCTTTCAGGGCGCCGTCGACGTCGCCCGGTTTTTCAATTTTCATGCCCACGTGGCCATATGCCTCGGCCAGCTTCTCGAAGTCGGGCAGCGAATCCATGTACGACTCGGAATAGCGCGAACCGTAATCGATTTCCTGCCACTGGCGCACCATGCCGAGGAAACGGTTGTTGAGCATGATGATCTTCGGCGTCAAGTGATACTGCTTGCACGTTGCCAATTCCTGGATGCACATCTGGATCGAACCTTCGCCCGTGATGCAGGCAACGGTGGCGTCCGGGTTGGCCATCTGCACGCCCATGGCGTACGGCAAGCCGACACCCATGGTGCCCAGGCCGCCGGAATTGATCCAGCGGCGCGGCTTGTCGAAACCATAGTATTGCGCGGCCCACATCTGGTGCTGGCCCACGTCGGACGTGATGAAGGCGTCGCCCTTGGTGATCTGGAACACCTTTTCCACCACCGATTGCGGCTTGATGACGAGGTCGGAGGTCGGGTATTTCAGGCATTCGCGGCCGCGCCATTCGGCGATCTGCTTCCACCAGTTGCTCAAGGCATTGACGTTCGGCTTGGCTTCGGCCGCATCCAGTTGCGCGAGGAACTCGATCAGCACGTCCTTGACGTTGCCGACGATGGGAATATCGACCTTGACGCGCTTGGAAATCGACGAGGGATCGATGTCCACGTGGATGATCTTGCGCGGATGCGAGGCGAAATGTTTCGGGTTGCCGATCACGCGGTCGTCGAAACGGGCGCCGATGGCGATCAGGACGTCGCAATTCTGCATCGCCATGTTCGCTTCATAGGTGCCATGCATGCCGGGCATGCCGACATACTGCTCGCTCGAGGCGCGGTAGCCGCCCAGGCCCATCAAGGTGTTGGTGCAAGGAAAACCCAGGCGGTCGACCAGCTTGTTCAGCTCGGCCGAGGCGTTCGCCAGGATCACGCCGCCGCCCGTGTAGATCATCGGGCGTTCGGCTTGCAGCAACAGCTGCACGGCCTTGCGGATCTGGCCCGAGTGGCCCTTGTCGACGGGACGGTAGGAACGCATCTCGACTTCCTTCGGATAGTCGAAATGGCATTTGTGCATGCTGATATCCTTGGGGATATCGACCAGCACGGGTCCCGGACGGCCGGTACGGGCGATGAAGAAGGCTTTCTTGATCGTCGCTGCCAGGTCCTTGACGTCCTTGACGAGGAAGTTGTGCTTGACGACGGGGCGCGTGATGCCGACCGTGTCGCATTCCTGGAACGCATCCTGCCCGATGGCGTGGCTCGGCACCTGGCCGGAGATCACCACCATGGGAATCGAGTCCATGTACGCGGTGGACAAGCCCGTGACGGCATTCGTGACGCCCGGACCGGACGTGACGATGGCGACACCGACCTTGTTCGAGCTGCGCGAATAGGCATCGGCGGCGTGGATCGCGGCCTGCTCGTGGCGTACCAGGATATGCTGGAATTTGTTTTGCTGGAAGATGGCGTCGTAGATGTAGAGTACGGCTCCGCCCGGGTATCCAAAGACGTGCTCGACGCCCTCTTCAGCCAGACAGCGCACGACAATTTCTGCGCCCGTAATTGCTCCTGCTGCTGCTTCGGTATTCATGAAACATTCCTTTCAAGGTCCATTGGAGATTGATCGGATGTTCTTTCCTGACGAAGTTCGCTGTGCGCGACAGTGCTCCTGCTTCCCTTTTCATGCGGTCACGCAATTTCTTTGGGCACCCATAGATACCTTACAAAACAACGCTTAACGCAACTCGTTTGGCCGGAGTTTCTGTGGCGCCTGTACGAACCGCTCGCGCTTGTGGCGCGGGTTAGAACAAACTGCCTACAAATGAAAGCGCGTCTTGCCGCGGATGGCCTTGTGTGCCGGTCGCGACCTGACCATAGGGCTTTGGGGTGTTCAAAGCGTCCTATACGGTATCGCGTCGCACCATTATGGTCAAGGAAAATGTCAGCCGAAAGGCCATTTTGCGCGCACGGAGTGCAAAAACTCTGCGGAAACGCACATTTTTTGCTAGCATGCACGGGGTTGCAAAAAGCATACCCGCCCCCATTTCGCCCACCGCACCCGCAGCCGCTAAGATCCCCCATACCGCATGGCAACAGACAAAGAATTATCCGACTTTCTAGAAAATGTCGAGCGGCGCGCCTTCAAGCAAGCCGCCTACGCGGTCCGCAAGGAAGAATCGGCTCTCGACATCGTGCAGGACGCCATGATCAAGCTGGCCGAGAAATACGGCGACAAGCCGGCCGCCGAACTGCCGATGCTGTTCCAGCGCATCCTGCAAAACACCATCCTCGACTATTTCCGCCGCGAAAAAGTCCGCAACACCTGGGTCAGCCTGTTTTCCGGCATGAAGCCCTCAGGCGACGAGCATGAGGATTTTGATATACTTGACACTTATGAATCGGAACAGGGCTCCAGCGCCGCCGAATCCTCGGCCGACCAGGTCGAGCGCGCGCAAATCCTTGATTTGATTGATGCAGAGGTACAAAAACTGCCGTCACGTCAACGCGAAGCCTTCCTCATGCGTTATTGGCAGGACATGGATGTGGCTGAAACAGCGGAAGCGATGGGTTGCTCCGAAGGTAGCGTGAAAACACATTGCTCTAGAGCTACCCACACGCTCGCCGAATCGCTGAAAGCCAAGGGAATTAAATTATGAACACCGACGATCTCAATTTCGCTTACAAAGTGCGCCATGCACTGAACGAAAAACTCGACGACCTGCCCGCATCGGCCACCGATCGCCTGGCAGCGGCACGCAAGCTGGCCCTGTCGCGCAAGAAGGCGGACGCGCCCGCCGCCGTCGCCGTGCGCCAGAATGTGTTCGCCGGCGTGGCCAGCAGCCTGTTTGTCGAGCCGCTGTCGTGGCTGGGCCGCATGAGCGTGATCATCCCCCTGCTGCTGCTGGTCGGCGGCATGGTAGGCATCTATCAGTTTGAGCAAGAACAACATATTGCCGAACTGGCAGAAATCGACGCCGCCGTGCTGTCGGACGAATTGCCGCTCTCCGCCTACATGGACCATGGCTTCAACGCCTACCTGACGAAACGCGAGCAATAATGACACGCTCGAGCGTACGCAAAGGCTGGCTGGCCGGCGGCATCGGCCTGGGTGCCTGCGCCCTGGCCGGCGCCGCCTGGGTTGGCGCGCAGCAACATGCCGCGCCCGCCGCTCCTCCCGTGGCAGCCGCGCCCGTGGTGGCGCCCGCGCCGGCCTCGACAGCCAAGCCCGGTTCGCCCCGCACGGCCGGCAAGGGCGGCACGCCGCCGAAGACGGGTGAGAATCCCTCGTGGAACAAGCTGTCGCGCGCGCAGCAGGAAGCCCTGCAGCCGCTGGCAAGCGAATGGAACAAGCTGGAAGCCTTGCGCAAGCAGAAATGGCTCGATATTGCCAGCCGTTTCGCCTCCATGACGCCGGACGAGCAAACCCGCGTGCATGAACGCATGCGCGAATGGATCAAGCTGACGCCGGAACAGCGCCGCCTCGTGCGCGAAAACTATACGCGCACGAAGAAGATTGATCCTGGTCAAAAAACCGCGCAATGGGAGCAGTACCAGCAATTGCCGGAAGATCAAAAGAAAAAACTGGCGACGGAACTCGTGCCGAAAAAGCCGCTGGAAAAAGTGCCCGCGATCAATTCGAATACGAGCAAGCCGGCCCCGATCCTGCTGCCCGCCACGCCGGCAGCGCCTGCGGCCACCGCGCCCGTCCTGCCGCCCGCGCCCGCAGCGACGGCCGTGCCGAGCGATCCCGCCGCGGCCCCCGCCACCGTGCCCGTCACGCCATCTGTTACGCCATCTATTACGCCTGCCCCACTGCCAACCAATGCCAAATAGCACGCCTGCCGCCAGCATCACTTCCCATCCCACGATCAAGCGCCGCCTGATTTCCATGGTGTACGAGTCGCTGCTGGCCCTGGCCGTGCTGTTCCTGCCCTTCCTGCTGTTCGAGCTGGCCGTGCAGGGTGCGCATACGCCGTTGACGGAGCACATGCGCCAGTGCCTGGCCTTCCTCGTCATGGGTGCGTATTTCATCCATCAATGGAGCCGCGAAGGGCAAACCCTGGCCATGAAGACGTGGCGCCTGAAAGTCGTGCTGCCGGGCCACGCCCACGTGCCGCTGCGCGTGGCCGCCTACCGCTACGTGCTGTCATGGATGTGGCTGCTGCCAGCCCTGCTGGTATCGTACCTGCTGGACTTGCAGCACTGGACCGCCCTGGGCGCCATCGGTGTCGGCATCCTGGCCTGGTCCAGCACGGCCCTGTTCACGGGCAATGGACAATTTCTACACGACAAGCTGGCGGGCACGCACATCGTGCAATTACCGGCTCCGGCGAAGAAGCCGAAGAAAGTCGCCGCCTGAGTTTTGACGCGGCTTGACCTGGGTCATTGAAGCGCCACGGGGGCTCTGCGATCATGGCATGCCATGAATACTACCGCCCCCCTCCCCCACACACGCTTCGCTCCCTACCGCGAGGAAGTCTGCAGCGAAGACGAAGTCAAGCATCTCGTCCACACCTTTTATGCGGCCGCGCGCGAAGACGCCATGCTGGGCCCCATCTTTGCCGCCGAGGTCAAGGATTGGGATGCCCACCTGGCCACACTGGTCGATTTCTGGTCAGGCTTGCTGCGCGGCACCATGCGCTACCACGGCAAGCCGCTGGCCCAGCACGCGCAAATGGAACACCTCACGCCCTGCATGTTCCGCCGCTGGCTGACCCTGTTCTTCGCCACGACTGAGAGCATGGGCAATGCGGCCTTGCAAGAGAAGGCCGACACCATCGCCTTGAATATTGCCGAGCGGCTATGGAAAAGCTTTGCAGAAAGCCATTCCATCGTGGCGCCGCAGCTTTAGAAGCGTTCGTAACCCTGCAGATAGCGCCATTGCCCCACGGGCATGGCGCCCATCGGGATGCGGCCGATGCGCAAGCGCTTCATGGCGACGACGTCCAGTCCCACCATCTTGCACATGTGGGCGATCTGGCCCGGCTGCACGTTTTTCAGGGCGAAACGCAAACGCGTTTCATTTTGCCAGCTGACCTTGATCGGCGGCAAAGGCTTGCCATTGAAGGGCAAGCCGTGATTGAGCAGCGCCAGGCCGTTTTCCATGATGTCGCCGGCCACTTCCACGATGAATTCCTGCTCCACCGTTTTCGCTTCGTCGACCAGCTTGCGGGCGACGCGGAAATCCTGCGTGAATACCAGCAAGCCGGACGCCATGGTGTCGAGCGGATTGGTGATGGTCAGGCCGATCAGGTGGCGCTTGAGGAAACGCGTGACGGAACTGGGCGCCACGTTTTCCGGCGTGAAGATCTCTTCGGGACGCAAACAGCTCAGGGCTGGCTTGCCTTCGCTGCCGATGCCGCCATTGATGCCGGCCGGCTTGTGCAGCAGAATCGTCACGGGCGGCATTTCTTCCAGCGTCGCGTTCGGCAACAGCACCACTTCCTGGTTGTCCGCCACGCGCGCGCCCGACTCTTCCACCAGCACGCCGTCGACCGTCACCCAGCCGCCCTCGATATACAGCTCGGCCTCGCGGCGCGAACAGGGCACGTCTTCAGACAGGCGCTTGGCCAGGCGGACGGTGGGCATTTCAATAGGTGTGGTCATGGAGGAGGCGCAAAAAGCAAGAGGAGGAGAAAGCCGGTATTGTAACCGACCCGCTCCTCCCCTCGTTTGCCCTTGCGGATACTTTGCCCTGCGGATACTTTACGCGCCCGCCTTGGCCAGCTCTTCGGCAAAGAAGCGGTGCCCCATCTCTTCCAGGCCCAGGGTTTGCAGCACTTCCTGCAAGCGTTCCGTCGGACGCTGGCGCGGCAAGTTCTTGTAGCTGGCGATGATCAGTTCATTCTTCATCGAATGCTCCCAGCCCACCAGTTCCGTCACGCTGACCTGGTAGCCATGGGCTTCCAGCTGCAGGCAACGCAGCACGTTGGTGATCTGGCTGCCGAATTCGCGCGTATGCAGCGGGTGGCGCCACAATTCCGTCAAAACACTCTTGCCCAGGCTCTTGCCCTTGTTCTTCTTCAATACGGAGGCGACTTCAGCCTGGCAACATGGCACCAGCACCATGAATTTCGCCTTTTTCTTCAAGGCGAAATGGATGGCGTCGTCGGTGGCCGTATTGCACGCGTGCAAGGCCGTGACGATATCGATCTGCTGCGGCAGCAAGGTCGATTCCGTCGATTCGGCCACGGACAGGGGCAAAAACGACATGCCGGGGAACTTGAATTTCTTCGCCAGCTCCTGCGAGCGCTGCACCAGTTCTTCGCGCGTCTCGATGCCATAGATGTGCGAACCGTCGTTGCCGTTCTTGAAGAACAGGTCGTACAGTATGAAGCCCAGGTAGGACTTGCCGGCACCGTGATCGACCAGCGACACGCCAGGGTGGTCGAGCTGCACTTCGCGCAGCAGCGGCTCGATGAATTGCGTCAGGTGGTACACCTGTTTCAACTTGCGGCGGCTGTCCTGGTTCATCTTGCCGTCGCGCGTCAGGATGTGCAATTCCTGCAGCAAGGCGACCGACTGGCCATCCTTGATTTCGGGCATGTTGCTGGCGGCGGTGATGACGTCTTTCGGCGCGGCGACTGCGGTGGCGGCGGCTGCCGCGCCCTTAGCGCGCTTCATCGATCCACGCCATCTGTATCGCTTCGAGCACTTTTTCGCCGCCGCGCGTGTGGTCATCGTCGAAGCCGTCCAGTTCCACCACCCAGTTGTGCAGGTCGGTGAAACGCACGGTCAGGGGATCGATGTCCGGATGCGCATCGTACAGCGCCTCGGCGATCACGTGAATGTCGGACCATTTCATGTTAGTGGCTGCCTTCGCTGACCTGGTTGATCGTGTATTTCGGGATTTCGACGACGAGGTCGGCCTCGGCCACGATGGACTGGCAGGACAGGCGCGACACGGCTTCCAGGCCCCAGGCCTTGTCCAGCATGTCTTCTTCCAGTTCCGTCGCTTCGTTCAGCGATTCGATGCCTTCACGCACCAGCACGTGGCAAGTGGTGCAGGCGCACGATTTTTCGCAGGCGTGCTCGATGTCGATGTCGTTTTCCAGCAGGATGTCGCAGATGGACTTGCCGGCAGGTGCTTCGATGACGGCGCCGTCCGGGCAAAGCTTGGCGTGCGGCAGGATAACGATTTGTGGCATGGTGTCTTCTTTCAGTCTGTCATTCGGTGCGCGGCCGCGGCATGTGCGCGGCCCGCTGTTCAATTGGTTTTATACGACCTGGTCCAGGGACTTGCCGGTGAGAGCCGTGCGCACGCTGCGGTCCATGCGGCGCGAGGCGAAATCCTCGGTGCCGTCGGCCAGCGCCTCGATCGCCAGCTTCAGGGCCTGGTGGTCGATGGCGCCGCTTTGCGATTGCGCAATAGCGTCGCGCACCTTGTTCATCAAGCCGTCGACGGCTGCGCGTTCGTCTGCATCCAGCAAGCCGCCGTCTTCATCGAGCGCCGACTGCGTGGCCAGCAGGATGCGTTCCGCTTCCACCTGCTCTTCGCGCAGCGCGCGCGCCACCATGTCGACGTCGGCCGAGGTGTACGAATCCTGCAGCATGCGCGCGATGTCGTCGTCGCCCAGGCCGTAGGCCGGCTTGACGCTGATCGACGCTTCCACGCCCGAGCGCAGTTCGCGCGCCGACACGGACAGCAAGCCGTCCGCGTCGACCTGATACGTGATGCGGATGCGCGCGGCGCCCGCCACCATCGGCGGAATGCCGCGCAGCTCGAAGCGCGCCAGGGAACGGCAATCGCTGACCAGTTCGCGCTCGCCCTGCAGCACGTGCACGGCCAGGGCCGTCTGGCCATCCTTGAAGGTCGTGAATTCCTGAGCGCGCGCGCACGGTATCGTCGAATTGCGGGGGATGATCTTTTCCACCAGGCCGCCCATGGTTTCGATGCCCAGCGACAGCGGGATCACGTCCAGCAGCAGCCAGTCGTCGCCGGCGGCGCGGTTGCCTGCCAGCAAGTTCGCCTGGATGGCAGCGCCCAGCGCCACCACTTTGTCGGGGTCGATGTTCGCGTGCGGCGTCGTGTGGAAGAATTCGCTCACGGCGCGCTGCACGTGCGGCATGCGCGTGGCGCCGCCCACCATCACCACGCCGTCGACGTCGTCCGCATCCACGTTCGCGTCGCGCAAGGCTTTCTTGATGGCGTTCATGGTTTTCACGACCAGGTGCTGCGTCATGGCGGCAAAGTCGGCTGCCGTGATGCGCAGATGGATTTCTTCGTCCGAGTTCAGCTTGGCGTCGATCGTCGTTTCCGACTTGGTCGACAGCAATTCCTTGATTTCGCGCGCCTTCACCATCAGGATGGCCGTGTCTTCGTCCGACAGCGGCGCCAGCTTGGCGTGTTCGCTGATCCAGCAAAACAGGCGGCGGTCGAAATCGTCGCCGCCCAGGGCCGAGTCGCCGCCCGTGGACAGCACTTCGAACACGCCCTTGCTCAGTTTCAAGATCGAGATGTCGAAGGTGCCGCCGCCCAGGTCGTACACGGCGTACACGCCTTCGGACGCGTTATCGAGGCCATATGCGATGGCGGCGGCCGTCGGCTCGCTCAGCAGGCGCAAGACATTGATGCCGGCCAATTGCGCCGCATCTTTCGTGGCTTGCCGCTGTGCATCGTCGAAATACGCTGGTACAGTAATCACGGCGCCCACCAGGTCGTCGCCCAGCGAATCTTCCGCGCGCTGGCGCAGGGTGGCGAGGATTTGCGCCGACACTTCGACGGGGCTTTTCACGCCGGCCACGGTTTTCAGCTGCACCATGCCAGGCGTGTCCTGGAAGTCGTAGGGCAGGTTTTCCGCATAGGCGATGTCGGCCAGGCCGCGGCCCATGAAGCGTTTCACGGAAACGATGGTGTTCTTCGGGTCCGTGGTTTGCGCGGCCAGGGCCTTGTAGCCGATGTTCGCGTGGCCGTTCGTCAGGTAGCGCACGACGGAGGGCAGCAGGGAGCGCCCGTCTTCGTCGTTGAGCACCTCGGGAATGCTGTTGCGGACGGTGGCGACCAGGGAATTGGTGGTGCCAAGGTCGATGCCGACGGCCAGGCGGTGCTGGTGCGGCGCGGTCGACATGCCTGGTTCGGAAATTTGCAGAAGTGCCATTGTATTCGTGCCTCGATTAATTTTTTGCGTGATGCAGTTGATGCCTGACGCGCATTATAAGTCGCGGGCCAGACTGGCGCTTGGCACGCCGGTCAAGCTATCCGGCGATCAAGCTTCCATCGCCTCATAGGCAAAACGGACTTCCTCGCCGAATTTGTCGAGGAACATCAGGGCGCGCACGCTTTGCGCGGCATTCGCGTAGTCGGCCGCGTCCAGCTGGGCCGCCACCTGGGCCAGCAAGGCCTTGCGTTCGCCGCGCAACTGGCGGTCCAGGGCGTCGAGCGCGTCGGCATCCTTGCCGGCACGGGCGTCGCCCAGCTCTTCGCGCCATTCCATCTGCTGCATCAGGAAACTGACGGGCATGGCCGTGTTCGACTCCGTCTGCAGGTCGACGCCATTGAGTTCGCACAGGTATTGCGCGCGTTTTTGCGGGCTTTTCAGGGTTTGATAGGCTTCATTGGCGCGCGTGGCCCATTGCATCGCCACGCGCTTTTCAGCGCTGCTGGCATTGATGAAGCGGTCCGGATGGACCTTGCCCTGCACGTCGCGGTAGGCCGCGTCGAGCGCGCTCATGTCGAGCGAGAACTGCGCCGGCAACTGGAATAATTCGAAGTGGTTTTGCATAATGGTCGGTGGTCGCTGTACCGCAATCGATGGGTACAGCGCACCGACCGGGGTCTTGCCAGCTGTTTAAATCCTGAAGGACTCGCCGCAGCCGCAGGCGTCTTTTTCGTTCGGATTGTGGAACTTGAAGCCTTCGTTCAAGCCTTCGCGCGCGAAATCGAGTTCCGTGCCGTCGATGTAAGGCAAGCTTTTCGGGTCGACGAAGACTTTCACGCCGTGCGATTCGAAGACGCTGTCTTCGGCCGCCACTTCATCGACATATTCGAGCTTGTAGGCCAGGCCCGAGCAGCCCGTGGTGCGCACGCCAAAGCGCAAGCCCATGCCCTTGCCGCGCCGTTCGATATAACGGTTGATGTGTTTCGCCGCTTTTTCGGTCAGTGTGATCATGTATTTCTCCGCTCCTGTTCCCACATGGGAACAGGTATCAAAATCCAACAAATTCTAGAGTGCCTGAAAAACGTTCAGGGCAAGGCGCATTGCCGCAGGCAGTACGACTAGTACGACAAGGCAATGCAACGCAGCCATGGGCGTTTTCTCAGGTGCTCTACGCGGCCGGATGGCGGGTCTGATAGTCCAGCACTGCCGCCTTGATGGCGTCTTCCGCCAGGATGGAGCAGTGGATCTTCACTGGCGGCAGGGCCAGCTCTTCGGCGATCTGCGTGTTCTTGATGGCCAGCGCCTGATCCAGGGTCTTGCCTTTCACCCATTCGGTCACCAGCGAGCTCGAGGCGATGGCCGAACCGCAGCCATACGTCTTGAATTTCGCATCTTCGATCAGGCCGTCGGCGCCAACCTTGATCTGCAGTTTCATCACGTCGCCGCAGGCAGGCGCGCCTACCATGCCGGTGCCGATGGTTTCATCACCCTTGTCGAAAGCGCCCACGTTGCGCGGGTTTTCGTAGTGATCGAGTACTTTGTCCGAGTAAGCCATTTTGATGCTCCTTAAATATTCTTGCCGGCCCTGTCCAACAGGGCCAGGGTATTGGTTAGTGGGCAGCCCATTGGATCGAATTGATATCGATGCCATCTTTAAACATGTCCCACAGCGGCGACAGGTCGCGCAGCTTGTGTACTTTCGATTTCAGCAGGTTCACGGCGAAGTCGATGTCTTCCTCGGTCGAGAAGCGGCCGATGGTGAAGCGGATCGAGCTGTGCGCCAGTTCGTCGCTGCGGCCCAGGGCGCGCAGCACGTACGATGGCTCCAGGCTGGCCGAGGTGCAGGCCGAACCGGACGATACGGCGATATCCTTGATCGCCATGATCAGCGACTCGCCTTCGACGTAGTTGAAGCTGACGTTCAGGTTATGCGGCACGCGGTGCTCCATGTCGCCGTTGATGTAGACTTCTTCGATCTCTTGCAAACCCTTGGCCAGGCGGTCGCGCAAGGCCTGGATGCGGCCGATTTCGCTGTCCATCTCTTCCTTGGCGATGCGGAACGCTTCACCCATGCCGACGATCTGGTGCGTCGGCAGGGTGCCCGAACGCAGGCCGCGCTCATGGCCGCCACCGTGCATCTGCGCTTCCAGGCGCACGCGCGGCTTGCGGCACACGTACAGGGCGCCCACGCCTTTCGGGCCGTAGGTTTTGTGCGCCGTGAAGGTCATCAGGTCGACCTTGGTCTTTTGCAGGTCGATGACGACCTTGCCCGTCGCTTGCGCGGCGTCGCAATGGAAGATGATGCCTTTCGAGCGGCAGAACACGCCGATCTCGTCGATCGGCTGGATCACGCCGATTTCGTTGTTCACCAGCATCACCGACACGAGGATGGTGTCCGGGCGCACGGCTGCGGCCAGCTGCTCGACGGTGATCAGGCCGTTGTCCTGCGGTTCCAGGTAGGTCGCTTCAAAGCCGATGCGTTCCAGTTCGCGCACCGTGTCGAGCACCGATTTGTGCTCGGTCTTGACGGTGATGATGTGCTTGCCCTTGGTCTTGTAGAACTGCGCCGCGCCCTTGATGGCCAGGTTGTTGCTTTCCGTTGCGCCGGAGGTCCAGATGATTTCGCGCGGATCGGCGTTCACCAGGGCCGCCACGTGGCCGCGTGCCTCTTCCACGGCTTTTTCCGCCGTCCAGCCGTACATGTGGCTGCGCGATGCCGGATTGCCGAACTGCTCGCGCAGGTAAGGAATCATCTTGTCGGCGACGCGTGGATCGATCGGCGTCGTGGCCGAGTAATCCATGTAGATCGGGAAATGCGGTGCGGTTTCAAAGTGCACTTGGCCTACGTTTTTTTCTGGGGCGTTCATCAATAACTCCTGCAATCAGCAACTGGTATTTTTGTCATTATCAACCGAGGGCGGCGTGGTTACGGTGCATCACCATCACGCTTTGCTCGGCATTCTTTTGTCTCTGCTGGTCGACCAGGTCCTGCAAGGACACAGAATCCAGATAATCGACCATTTTTTCGTTGAGTGTGGACCACAATTCATGCGTCATGCAGCGCGCGCCCGTGGCCGCGTCGGCGCCGTGGCAATGTTCCTTGCCGCCGCACTGCGTGGCGTCCAGCGGTTCGTCGACGGCGATGATGATGTCGGCCACCGTCACCTTGTCGGCGCGGCGCGCCAGGCTGTAACCGCCGCCTGGGCCGCGGATCGATTCGACGATCTCATGCCGGCGCAGCTTGCCGAACAGCTGCTCCAGGTAGGACAGGGAAATCGACTGGCGCTGGCTGATACCGGACAAGGTGACCGGTCCCTTGCCCTGGCGCAGGGCAAGATCGATCATCGCTGTCACGGCAAAACGGCCTTTTGTAGTCAGACGCATACATCCTCTGGTCAACTGGTTTAAAATATTGCGGCTTTTCAACTCCTCAAACCCCGAGTAGTTGAATGATTTAGTCAAGTATAACAAATTCGGCGGGGTTTGTCAGAGCGCCCCTCGATGACCACAGGGCTGGAAGGGGCATGGCCGGCCGCGCCAGGCGCGGCGGCATCAGGAAAACAACAGTCGGGAAGTCACGGGCGGGTGCAGCGTCAATTCTCAGCCCCGCAAAGCGGTCCGCACTTTCATCAGTTCAAACCCCAGCAGGTTCAAGCCGTCCCAGCGGGCCGGGTCCAGGATGCGCGGATTGTCCGACGCCAGGCCCACGCCCCATATCCGGTCGACGGGACTGGCTTCGACGATGACGCGCTCGCCCGTGCCCAGCAAAAACTTGCGCAGCGCAGCCTTTTGCGAGAACTTGGCAAAGTTGCCATCGAAAACGATGCCGGCGCGCGCCGCTTCCCACACCCTGGCGTCGAAGTTCGCCACTTCGCGTCCCAGCTTCTTCACTTCCGACGGCCGCTCGGCCGCCACGATGCGCGCCTGCACAGCCGTGTCGCCAAACAGGGCAGCCTTTTGCGCCATCATGTAGTGCTCGGCCGTCGCATACGTCACGCCGGCCAGGCTGAACGGCGATGGAAACCACTGGCTGAAGCAGCTTTTGTCGGGCACCTGCGGCTGCGCCGGCGTGTGCCCCCAGAAATACAGATAGTCGGGCACGCCGCCCGCCGCGATCCACGCCTTCAATTCTTCCACGTTACTGATTTGCATATTCCCCGCACTTCCGCCAGACAGGCGATGATTCAAGCTCAAGCACGCAATAGTTGCATCGGGCCAAACAAGGCCTGCATGTCACGATTGCCGATAAAGGACAGATTATACGGATGTTCCGCCGTCACCTGCGGCAAGGATGCCGCCACCGGCAAGCGTTTGATGAGCTCTGCGATCTTGCCCCACAGCACCAGTTGCGGCTGCACCGCCCCGCCCTGCTGCGCCAGCGCTTCCAGCACCGCCTGCAGGAAGGGCAGCCAGCCGCGCGCATCCTGCACGGGCGGCACGTGGGAACGGAACACCAGCGCCGCGTTGAGCAGCAAAAAGCCCTGTTCCGTCATCTTGCGCTGCAAGTCGGGCAAGGTCTGGGTCACGCCGCTGTCCGCTTGCAGCGCGGCCGCCGCCACGGGCGCCATGGCCGCGCCGGACGTGTCGCCGTCCTGCAGCTGGCCATCGGCCACCAGCAGCATCTTCATGAAGTTGCGCAGGGACGTGGCGCGGTTGACGGGTTTCGACAGCCCCGTGGCCGACCACAGGCTGCCGACGGCGCCATCCATGAAGCACACGCCCGTGGCGCTGTCGGCGCGCGGATACGGCCCCTCACCCACCAGCACGTAACGCACCTGCGCCAGCGGCAAGGCAAAGGCGGCGAACAGCCGGCCCTGCGTGGGCAGGTAATCGTCGGCGGCCAGCGCCGGCAGGTAGGCGGGATCGGCATCCATCACGGCCTGCAAGCCGCGCAGCAGGATGGGACGCCAGGAAGCGTGCGCCAGGGACAGGGCATCGGTGATGCTGGCAGGAACGGTTGTTGCGGTCATGGGCACGTGAAGTATTTGGGCAAACGCAAATTGTAGCGCACCGGCAAGCTGGCATTGACTGATCAAAATCAAGCACGCATAAAAAAACCCCGCCTGTTGCCAGACGGGGCTTCCCGCACGGCGCCGTGTGTTGCTATTCGGCGTCAGGCTGCTGCGACGGGTGCGCCGCAATAAAGGCTGGCAAGCCGGCGCAAAGCGCATGGATGCGCACCACGCGCGGATACGGCGCCAGGTCGATGGCAAAGCGCAGCGCATTGAACACTTGCGGCACCAGGCAGCAATCGGCCATCGTCGGGCTGTCGCCGTGGCAGAACAGCCCCGTGCCGGCAGGATCGCCCTGCGCCAGCAGCGCTTCCACGGCCGCCAGCCCTTCGGCCATCCAGTGGCGGTACCACTCCTGCTTGACCTCGTCCGACAGCCCAAGCGTCCCTTTCAGGTATTTCAGGACGCGCAGATTCGTCAGCGGATGGGCGTCGCAAGCGATGGCCAGCGCCAGCGCGCGCACGCGCGCCCGTTCCAGCGGATCCGCCGGCAGCAAGGGCACGCCAGGACGCGTCTCTTCCAGATACTCGAGCATGGCCAGCGACTGCGTCAGGATGGCGCCGTCGTCGTCGAGGGCAGGCACCAGCGCCGACGGGTTGACGGCGCGGTAGGCCGGCAGCAACTGCTGGCCGCCATCCTGCAGCAGATGCACGGGAATGCTGTCGTAAGCGATGCCCTTGAGATTCAAGGCGATGCGCACGCGGTAGGCGGCCGAACTGCGAAAGTAGGTGTACAGCTTCACGGGCGGCCTCCTCAGGCGCGCGTGGCGCCAGCGTACAGGGCCACGGTCTGCTCGATGCTGCCGAAGATGCTGGCGCCGGCCGCGTCGCGCATCTCGATGCGCACCGTGTCGCCGAACTTCAGGTACGCCGTCTTTGGCGCGCCGTGTTCGATGGTTTCATACATGCGCACTTCGGCCAGGCAGCAGTAGCCGACGCCGCCGTTCTCGATGCTGGAGCCGAACAGGTTGCCCTGCTTGTTCGACACGGTGCCCGAGCCAACGATGGTGCCGGCGCCCAGTTCGCGCGTCTTCGCCGCATGGGCGACCAGTTGCGCAAAATTGAAGGTCATGTCTTCGCCCGCATTCGGCTTGCCGAACGGCTTGTCGTTGAGGCCCACCAGCAGCGGCAAATGCAGCTTGCTGTCCGCCCAGGCCGCGCCCAGTTCATCGGGCGTGACGGCGACGGGAGAGAACGCGCTGGCCGCCTTCGACTGGAAGAAACCGAAGCCTTTCGCCAGTTCGCCCGGAATCAGGTTGCGCAGCGAGACGTCGTTGACCAGCATGACCAGGCGAATCGCCTTCGCCGCGTCATCCGCGCCGGCGCCCATGGCCACGTCACCCGTGATCACCGCCACTTCCGCTTCCAGGTCGATGCCCCACTCTTCCGACAGGGCGAAGATGGGGTCGCGCGGGCCGATGAAGCTGTCGGAGCCGCCCTGGTACATCAGCGGGTCCGTGTAGAACGAGGCCGGCACTTCCGCGTTGCGCGCCTTGCGCACCAGCTCCACGTGGTTGATGTAGGCGGAACCGTCGGCCCACTGGTAGGCGCGCGGCAGCGGCGAGTGGCACTGATTGGCATCAAAGGGCTGTGCGTCCGGCGCCTGGCCCGCGTTCAGGTTGGCGTACGCCTGTTCCAGCTTGGGCGCGACGGCGTCCCAGTTATCGAGCGCCGCCTGCAGGGTGGGGGCGATGGCGGCCACGCGCTGGTACTGGCGCAGGTCGCGGCTGACGAGGATCAAGGCGCCGTCGCGGCTGCCGTTTTTCAGGGTTGCGAGTTTCATGGTATTCCTGGTTCGGTGTATTGGTCAGAGAGTGTCGGTCTGCAGCAGTCAATCTGCTGCGCTCAGGCGTCGGCCGGCGCGTGCATCCAGGCGGCGTGCTTCGGTGCGCGGCGCGTCTGCGACCATTCTTCCAGCATTTCCCATTTAACGGCGTCCAGTTTGGCCATCATTTCCGGCGTGCCCACATTGGCCGCCAGCTCCAGGCGGTGGCCGTTCGGGTCGAAGAAATAGATCGACTGGAAGATGGCGTGGTTGACGGGACCCAGCACCTCGATGCCGCCGGCCACCAGGCGCTCCTTGGCGGCCAGCAGTTCTTCCATGCTGCCCACTTCCAGCGCCAGGTGCTGCACCCAGGCCGGGGTATTGCGGTCGCGGTCCATCGGCGGCTGCGTGGGCAGCTCGAAGAAGGCCAGCACATTGCCCTGGCCCGCGTCGAGGAACACATGCATGTACGGGTCCGGCGCCTTGGTCGACGGCACCAGGTCTTCGGCGATGGCGAGGACGAAATTCATGTTCAAATGCTTGACGTACCACTCGACGGTTTTCTTCGCGTCGATGCAGCGGTAGGCGACGTGGTGGATCTGCTTGATTTTCATGCGGTCTGTCTCCGATGGATGGCGCCCTGGGCGCGATGTTTTTCAGCTTTTCACCATTAGAATCCAGTTACAGCTATCATACAAACAATTTTTAACCATCGATTTATCGGATTATCTTATGAGTCCCAGCCTGCGACAGATGCGCGCCTTCGTGGCGCTGGCCAAGACGGGCAGTTTTACCTTGGCCGCCGAATACCTGCACGTGACGCAGTCCGCCTTGAGCGGCTTGATCAAGGAACTGGAAAGCGTGCTGGGCGTGCGCGTGGTCGAGCGCAGCACGCGCAAGACGCAACTGTCGGAAATCGGCCGCGAGCTGTATCCGCTGTTCGAAAAGATGATCGAAGACCTCGACGGCGCCATGGCCGGCATCGCCCAGCGCAAGGCCTTGAAGACAGGCATGGTGCGCATCGCCGCGCCGCAGATGATGGCGTGCACCCTGCTGCCGGAAGTGATCGCCGCCTACCGCCAGGCGCACCCGGACGTGCAGCTGCGCCTGGTCGACTGCCCCGTGGAGAATGTCTCGGCGCGCGTCTTCAGCGGCGAAGTCGATTTCGGCATCGGCCCCGAGCGCGATCCGACGGCGGAAATCGCCGCGCAAGTGCTGTTCGAAATGCCCTTCGTGCTGGTCTACCCCGAGCAGCATCCGCTGCGGCAGAAAGAACGCGTCACCTGGGCCGACGTGGGCGACTACCCGTTCATATCGCTGCAGGGCCAGTTCACGGAACGCCTGCTGCGCGACATGCACGGCGCGTTTCGCGAGCTGTCGCTCAATCCCTACAATGAAGTGACCTTCATGACGACGGCGCTGGCCATGGTCAGCGCCAACCTGGGCATCACGGTGTGCCTGCCGTACGCGGAGCCGATGGTCAAACTATACAATTTGCACATGCGCGCCCTGCACGAACCGGAACTGACGCGGCGCTTTTTCGTCTACACGAAGACGGGCCGTTCGCTGTCGCCGGCGGCCGAAAGCTTCATGGCCTTCCTGTTCCGCTTTGTCGAGACGCACGAATGGAACGTGGGAGCGGGCGGCCCGGCTGGCGCCGTTTTATAATCGCGCATCGCCCCCTCACCGCCCGCACCATGACCCAGCCCGACCTGTCCGCCATCGACGCCGCCACCATCGCCATCAACCAGCGCATGACCACATTCGACGGCCATGCGCAGGTCTGGCTGTTCGGCTATGGCTCGCTGATCTACAAGGCCGATTTTCCGTATATCGAACGGCGCCCCGCCAGCATCGAAGGCTGGACGCGGCGCTTCTGGCAAGGCTCGCACGACCACCGGGGCACGCCGATGGCGCCGGGCCGGGTCGCCACCATCGTGCCGCAGGCGGGCGCCGTGTGCGACGGCATGGCCTACCTGATCACGCCCGAAGTCTTCGCCCACCTCGACCACCGCGAAAAGAACGGCTACCTGCGCCTGGCCACCGAGATCACCTTCGACGATGGCAGCAAGGCCGAAGGCCTGGTGTACATCGCCAACGAGGAAAACGCCGCCTTCCTCGGCGCCGCGCCGGAACTGGACATCGCGCGCCAGATCGCCCGATCAAGCGGCCCCAGCGGCCCGAACAGCGACTACCTGCTGCATCTGGCCAGCGCCCTGCGCGAGCTGGGCAAGAGCGATCCGCACGTCTTTGCCATCGAGCAACATCTGGCGCAATTGAAGGATGCGCCGCCTGCCGCGCAGTGATCTGCAGCGGGCCGCCGGCTTGCATGATGCAAGCGATGAAAATCTTTTTATTGTGACAATTGGCGACTATCGCCGTTTCATTAACGCCCATAATCGGAACGCGCGATTCCTTTATGCCCGAGTAGGGCAATGGCACGCGTCAGGAGGCAGCAGGGCAAAACAAAAATGATGGCCCTGCACGATCGGAGCGAATTCATCGGAGCGAGACGACCATGTCCGACAGGTCTATGCTGCAACAGCATGGCAGGCAGCCGCATTACGTTCTGCCCGGGACGGGCACCATTGCTCCTGTGCAAGCCCCCCTGCACCGCGCTGGCCTCGGGGGCGGGCTGAACGTCATTGGCAGCTCCCCCATCTTCCAGCGCCTGCTGCGCATGGTCGACGCCGTGGCGCCGACCCGCTGCACGGTGCTCATCAGCGGTCCCACCGGTTCCGGCAAGGAAATCATCGCCCAGCTCGTGCATCGGCAAAGCGGCGATCCCGGCGCGCCCTTTGTCGATCTCAACTGCGGCGCCCTGCCGGAACACCTGATCGATGCCGAACTCTTCGGCCATACCAAGGGGGCGTTTACGGGGGCGCTGAGCAGCCGCGCCGGTTTTTTCGCCCAGGCGGGACAAGGCACGCTGTTTCTCGATGAAATCGGCGAATTGCCGCTGGCGGTACAGAGCAAGCTGCTGCGCGTGCTCGAATCGCGCTGTTTCCGGCCGCTGGGCGGCGGCGATACCCAGCCGTTCAACGGCCGCATCGTGGCCGCCACCCATTGCGACCTGGCCGCGATGGTGCAGGCGGGCCGTTTCCGCGAAGACTTGTATTACCGGCTGGCGGTATTGAAACTCGACGTGCCGGGCCTGGACCAGCGCCGCGGCGACGTCGCCGCCCTCGCCGCGCACTTTGCCGGGCAGCAAAAGCGCCCCATCCGCTTTACCGCCACCGCCATGGAACGCCTGGGCCGGCATGCCTGGCCCGGGCATATCCGCGAACTGCGCAACCTGGTGGAACGGCTGTCGATACTGGCCGAATCTGCGCTGATCGACGCCCACAGCCTGGAAGCCTTCCTGTCGGCGGGCAGGCCGCAGGACGCCGATCACACGCTGCTGGCGGAAGCCCTCATGCGGCTGGACGGAGACGACAAGCTGGCGGCCGCCGAACAATTGCTGATCGACTATGCGATGCGCCTTGCCGATGGCAACAAGACGACCGCGGCCCGCCACCTGGGCATCAACCGCAAGGTCATCGAACGCCGCGTGCATGGCGACGAGGAGCGCAGCAATTTCGCCCGCGTCTGCCTGCTGGAGGGACGCGCGCTGATCGAGGCGGCCCGCTTCAAGGAGGCCATCGAAGTGTTGCGCCGCGGCCTCACCTTGCTGGCCGCCGATGCGCATCCCTGCACCGCGCGCCGCCTGAGCTGCGACCTGCACCGCTGGCTGGCGATTTCACACCGCGGCATCAGCGGCTGGCAAAGCACCGAAGCGCTCGCCTGCTACCAGCAGGCATTGCAGGAAGCGGCGGCGCTGGGCGACGAGGTGGAAATCACCGCCCTGCGGTTCGGCATCTGGAGTTCGCAACTGATGGCGCTGGACCTGGTGGCGGCGCGGGCAACGGCGCAAGACATGCTGCAGCGGGCGCAAGCGATAGGCGACACGGACTTGCTGTCGCAGGCCCACCTGGCCCTGGCCAACACGCTGTTCTGGCTCGGCGACTACCGCGAGACGCTGGCCTGCCTGGCGCGCGGACACCTGCTGTGCGGCGCGGCAGCGGCCGACACGGGCGGACAGGGCCTGGACATCGCCGCGCTGTCGACCACGTTCGAAGGCCTGTCCTGCTTCCAGAGCGGCGCCTTCCGCCGCGCGCGCGCGGTGATGGAACACCTGGCGTTGCGCGGCGGCGCCGACAACCCGCACCCCTTCCATCGCGCCATCGCGCTGCAAGGCGCCGCGTGGCTGGCCTGCATGTTCGAGGACTGGGTCCGGCTGGCAAGCCTGGCGGCGGACCTGCAAACCGTCGCCAGCGAATACGGCTATCAATTCTACCTGGGGGTGGGGCAGATATTCCATGCCTGCGCATTGGCAACAGGCAACATCCATGCGCAGACCGAACAGCGCATCGCCGACGGCTACCAGCACTACATGCTGTGCGAAGGCGGCATGCTCTTCCATTCATTCCAAGCCTGGAAGCGGGGCGAACTGCTGCTGTCGGCAGGCCAGCCATCGCAAGCCCGGCAACTGCTGCACGGCGCCATCGAACTGGCGCTGGAACATGGCGAACGGGCCTACCTGGTCGAATTGCTCGACATGCATGCCCGGACGTGGATCGCGGTGGGCGACCTGGACAACGCGGAACGCGAACTGGGCAGTGCGCTGTCGACCGCCAAGGCGCTGGGCGCCGCGGCCGGCAGCCTGCTGGTGGCGACCCGACTGGCGCAACTGCTGCTGCAGCGCGGCCGCCGGCACGAAGCACTCGATCACCTCACGCGCGCCTTGCGCGGCGTGGAACGCGACACGGCTTTTCCCCGGTTTGCCCAGGCGCTGCAGTTGCAGGCCGTCCTGGCGCAAACCATTTCCATGCCATGCCAACCTGAGGACCCGCAACATGAGCTATGTGCTGAACCACGATGACCTTGAATCGCTGTTGCTGGGCGCCTGCTTCTTCGGCAGCGGCGGCGGCGGCACGCTCGCTTCCGCGCGCAGCCTGCTGGCCCAGTTCCACGCCGGCGATTATTATCCGGACGCCCAGGTGCGCGTGGTCAGCGTCGACGAAGCCACCGCTGGCGAAACGGTCATGGTGGCTTACCTGGGTTCGCCCGTGGCGATCAATGGCGCCCATTTTCCGCAGGGTCCCGTCGACGCCGTGCTCGCCGTCAGGGAGCGCCTGGCGCTGGAAAATCGCACCTTGGCCTACCTGGCACCGCCCGAGAGCGGCGCGCTGGGGTTTCTCGTCGCCTGCCTGGTCGCCGCCCGCCTGGGCCTGGCCGTGATCGACGCCGACGGAGCCGGCCGCGCCGTTCCCTCGCTGCCCCAGCTGACGTATGCGGCCGCGCACGTCAATCCGCGCCCCGCCTTCCTCGTCAGCCAGACGGGGCTGCGCGTGGAACTCGACGTCCAGCCCAGCCAGGGCGTGAACGGCGCCCATGCCCACCAGCAAGACGTGGCAACGATCATCGACCAGATGATGCGCCCCATCGTCTCGCAGGCCGATTTCAAGCAGTTCGGCGGCCTGGCCATGTGGATCATGGCGCCGGCGGAGCTGGCCCGGGCGCTGCCCGTGCGTGGCACCCTGGGACGCGCGCTGCGCCTGGGCCGCGAACTGCAGGCAGGCCGCTTGCGCAGCGCGGAAGAACTGGTCGATTATCTTGCGCGGCAATGCGACATGCGCGCCTGGCCCCTGTTTCCACAGGGCACGTTCGTCGCCGCCGAAGTCGACTCGCGCAATGGCTTCGACCTGGGCAAGATCACCATCCGCGCGGGTGAACGGCTCTGCACGGTCCTGTACCAGAACGAATCGCTGCTGGCCTGGGACAGCAGCCGCAGCACGCCCCTCTGCATGGCGCCCGACACCATCAGTTACTTTGTCGAGGGCGATGGCCAGGCCGTGTATTCGAATGGCGACTTGCTGCTGCCGGACGGCACGCTCAACCCGGCCTTGATGCAGCGCAAGGTGACGCTGCTGGGCCTGCAAGCCCATCCGGCATTGCGGGAACGGGACGGCCTGATACTCGACAGCTTCATGCAATTGATCAACGCCATCGGCTACCTGGGACCCTACATGCCGCTCACTGGCAACGCCGGCGCAGCGGCAGGGAGCGCCGCATGAAGCCGCTGCGCATCTGCATCGTGGCGCCGGTGGCCACGTCCATCTACAACCAGCGCCTGCTCGACGCCATCGAGCCCGTGATGCCGCCCGATGTCGAAGTGTCCGTGCGCAATATTTCTACTGGGAACGACTGCATCGAATACCGCGTCGACTGGCTGCAAAACGGCTATCCGGTGGTGCAGCTGGCCAGGGAAGTCGAACGCGAAGGCTATGACGGCATCTGGCTCAGCGACTTCGACATGTGCGGCGTGGAAGCAGCGCGCGAAGTGATCGACATCCCCATCCTCGGCGGCTTCCCGCCCGCCGCCTTTACCGCGCTGGCCCTCAGCCAGCGCCTGTCGATCATGACGATACTGCCCAGCACGCTCGCCATGCAGCAGGGCCACATGCAGACCTACGGCTTGCAGGACAGCTTCGCCTCCATCCGCTCCATCGACTGTTCCGTCGCCGACCTCGGCCAGCTGGACACGGTGGTCGAAAAAACCTTCAAGGCCGCCATGCGGGCCGTGCAGGAAGACGGCGCCCAGTCCATCTTGCTGGGCTGCACAGGATTTGTCGGCGTCGCCGCGCGCGTCAGCGCGCTGCTGGAAGACGCGCTGCACACCTATGTGCCGGTCATCGATCCGAACCAGGCAGGCTTCAGCTTCCTGGTGTCCCTCGTGCGCATGCGCCTGCGGCCCAGCCGCGCCTGCTACAGCAAGGATAGCTGAACCGCCGCACGCGCCCGCGTCACGCCATGCCGTGTCCCGGGCGCTCCCTTCCCGTCCTTGCCGCCTGCCGTTTTCGTCCATCCCGCTCAACAAGAGTGGACGATATCCGCCAACATTATTGCAGCACGACAATGCAACTCCGCCCCATCCCTTGAAAATCAAGCACTTGGCCTTCTGGCACGCCCCTTGCTCAAGATCATGCTATCGGCGCTTGAGCAGCAGGCGCCGCAGCAGGCGGGCGGAGCACCTCAAGCGGTGCGCCGCCCGCCCTCCAGGACCCAGCAAGGAGCACCGCGTGCCGACGACCATGGAAGTATCCACCACCCACGACAGCCTGGCCAATCATGGCTTGCTGCACGGCCTGGCTGCCTTACAGGATGGCAACACCGGCTGTGCCGACATCTGCATCGCCGTGCTCGACGGTCCCGTCGATACCAGCCACCCTTGCTTTGCCGGCGCCAGGCTGCAACTGCTCGACACGCTCGCCACGGGTGCCAGCGGCCGCGGCCGGGCATCGCAACACGGCACCCATGTCGCCAGCATCATCTTTGGCCAGCCGGGCAGTCCCGTCACGGGCCTGGCCCCCCATTGTCGGGGCTTGATCCTGCCCATCTTTGCCGACCGCGCCGACGGCGCACTGACGCAATGCACGCAGCTCGACCTGGCCCGCGCCATCACCCAGGCCGTCG
Source organism: Janthinobacterium sp. SUN176 (assembly GCF_030587335.1). Lineage (NCBI taxonomy): Bacteria > Pseudomonadati > Pseudomonadota > Betaproteobacteria > Burkholderiales > Oxalobacteraceae > Janthinobacterium > Janthinobacterium sp. SUN176. Next base: position 2,748,042 of record NZ_JAPWIA010000001.1, read on the forward strand.
AGCACGGCGCGCACATCATCAATGTGAGCGGCGGCGAACTGTCCGACAGCGGCGCCGCCGACGGCCTGCTGCAAAAAGCCATACAGCTGTGCCATGAACGCAACGTCCTGCTGGTCGCCGCGGCAGGCAACGACGGCTGCGATTGCCTGCACATCCCCGCCTCCATCAAATACACGCTGGTCGTCGGCGCACTGGACCGGCAAGGCGCGCCCATGCCCAACAGCAACTGGGGCGAGGCCTATCGCGCGCGCGGCATCATGGCGCCCGGTACCGACATCCTCGGCGCCGCTCCCGCAGGGCGCGTGCGGCTCAGCAGCGGCACCAGCTTTGCCACCCCGATCGTCTCGGCCATCGCAGCCTTGCTGCTATGCCGGCAACACCAACATGGGGATCGTCCTGACCCTCGTGGAGTTTGCAGCGCATTGCTGCAAAGCGCAACGCGTTGCAACACCAATGGCGAGCTGGACTGTCGCCGCCTCCTGACTGGGACATTGAATGTGCCGGGCGCCACTCAACTATTATTAAAAGGGAAAATTGAAATGTCAGACGATACTGTGATTGAAGCGAGCCCAGCCAATGCCGACACTTCCGCGCAGGCGCATCCGCTCAGCATTCCCATGCTGGAAACCCCCTCCCTGGCCAACCTTGCGGGCCCTTCCGGCGCGACGCGGCAAGGCATCGCCGCTTCCGGCATCGATGCCTCCGATTGCGGCTGCGGCGGCAGCGCCAAGGGCCCGACCCTGGTGTATGCGCTGGGCAACCTGGGCGTCGACTTCGGCAGCGAAGCGCGCCGCGATTCCTTCGTCCAGGCCATGCCATCGGACAGGAACAATCCGAGCGATCCGCAGCAATTGATCGAATTCCTGCGCGCAAAGCCATATTTCCGCCAATCGCTGACCTGGACCGTCAACCTGGACGCCACGCCGATTTACGCGGTCGTCCCCGTCGGTCCGTATGCCGACATGACCTATGAACTGCTGTTCGAGGCCTATGTCGGCACCATCGATGGCCTGGTCGTCATGAATTCGTTTCCCGGCGTAATCTCGGGCGCCGCCAGGCTGATGTCCGGCCAGGTCGTTCCCGTGATCCAGCCGGCCATCCGGGGCATGTTCAGCTGGAATGTGCCGCAGCTGATCGACAGCCTGATGGCGGTGCAGGACAGCCTGGACATCAACAGCAGCAACACAGGCGCGCGCCTGGAAAACTTCCTGAACCGCATCTATTACGACTTCCGCAACCTGGGCGTCACGGGCATGGACCGTGCGCTCAACTTCTCGGCCACGAATGCCATGCAAGCGGCGGAAATGCTGGCCAAGACCACGGGCATGCAGCTCGATACCATCGTCGTGCAACAGAGTCCCGTGTGCCGCCCGGGCTCCGAGTGCTACGACATCATCATGACCTTCTTCAACCCGGAAAACCTGCAGGTAGCCAACACGGTCGCCCGCTTCGCCGTCGACGTCAGCGATGTGATACCGGTCAGCGTCGGCGCAGTGCGCTACTGGTCGCAACGCTGACGTCAACAGCATTTGAATTGTCGGGGCACGTGGGCGCAGCGATGCGTGCACGCGCTTCAGCATACGGTCGTTGGCGGGAAACGATCAGCACCGTACTTCGGTACGCACACCCATTGCCGTTGCCCGCGGCGGCGCCACCACAAGGAGTTTTAAAATGAACAATCTGCCATTGCAAGCCAAAGCCGTACAACGCAGCCCCAGCATCTCCGCCATCAGCCAGGGTGTCGCCCCTTCCAGCATTCCCTGCACCCTGTGCAAAGCGGCTTGCGGCGCCTTGAGCGGCACCGCACAGCAACTCTGCCTGATGGCTTGCAACGCCACCGTTTGCTGATCAAGCCAGCAAGATCGAGCCGTTCCGGCTAAGCCCGGCATGCCTGCGGGCGATGAGTTTCTCGTCGCCCGCTCCCCCTGCCGGCATCACCCACGACGGACGCAGGACGGCGATGCGACCCGCCACCAAGCCCGCCTGTTTCGCGCAGTACGCATGCCCTTGCGCGTGCCCTTGTCAACGCACAAGCCCGCGCCCCGTACTGCTTGCGCTAAAACAAATCCAGCTGCCCCGCATTACCTTTTTTTACTTTTGCCCCCAGCGGCGGCACCACCAACGGCCGGCGGAACTGCGTGCAATCGAGCTGCTTGAAGCGGCCGCCCTTGCCATGCAAACCCAGCCGGTGCACGGCTTTCTCGAAACGCTGGCGGATGAGGTCAGCCCACACGCCCTCGCCCCGCATGCGCGTACCGAACGCGCTGTCGTAATCCTTGCCGCCACGCATTTCGCGCACCCGGTTCATCACGCGCTGGGCCCGTTCCGGGAAGTGCGCTTCCAGCCATTGCTGGAACAGCGGGCTCACTTCCCACGGCAGGCGCAGCACCACGTAATGGGCGTGGATGGCGCCCGCGTCGCGCACGGCTTCGAGCAGCTGCTCGATTTCCGGTTCCGTCACGAACGGGATGATGGGCGCGATGCTCACGCCCACGGGGATGCCCGCCTCCGTCAGGGTGCGGATGGTGCGCAGCCGCCGCGCCGGAGCGGCCGCGCGCGGCTCCAGGGTGCGCGCGATGGCCGGGTCGAGCGTGGTGACAGTGACGGCCACGGCCGCCAGGCGCCTGGCCGCCATCGGCGCCAGAATGTCGATATCGCGCTCGATCAGCGACGATTTCGTGATCAGCGCCACGGGGTGGTCGCACTCGTGCAGCACTTCCAGCACGCGCCGCGTCAGTTGCCGTTCGCGCTCGCACGGCTGATACGCATCCGTGTTCACGCCCAGGGCGATCGGTTCGGGCACATAGGAGGGCTTGGCCAGTTCGCGGCGCAAGAGTTCGGGGGCGTTCACCTTGGCATAGATGCGGCTTTCGAAGTCCAGGCCCGGCGACAGGCCCAGATAGCTGTGCGTGGGGCGGGCAAAGCAATAAATGCAGCCGTGTTCGCAACCCCGATACGGATTCAAGGAAACATTGAACGGCAAGTCGGGCGAAGCGTTGCGCGTGAGAATGGTGCGCGCCTGCTCGTCGCTGACCTGCGTCTTCCAGGTGGGAGGCGCCGCCTCCCCGGCCGCCTCATCCAGGCCGCCCACGCCCCAGCCATCATCGAAACCGCCGCGCGCGTGCACCTCGTAGCGCCCTTGCAGGTTCGACACGGCGCCGCGGCCCTTGTGGGCTTTCAGCGATTGCGGCGGCAACATGGCTTGCCCGGCGAAGCTGTCATCGTGCTCTGGAATGATTGCTTTCATGAACGGCCCCATCAACTGTATATACGTACAGTATACTATGCCGCTGCGCGGGCAAGATCAAGGGCTGGCGTGATGCCGTTTCAAGCTTTTTCACCGTGCGGCATGACATAGCTCAACTGCTGTGCGACAAAGCCGTCAAATGCCGCGATCAGGGGAACGAAGCGGGCCGCGTCCTGCTCCAACTGCATCAGGGCATAGCACGTCGCTTCCAGGGTCGATAACTGGTCTGGCGCGTGCGCCTTGCGGATCAGGTAATGGGAAGCGGGCGTGTCGCGCAGGGGCAGGCGCGGCAGCTGTTGCAACGGGGGATTCAGATACAGCATCTTGCGGCTCTTGCGCCAGGTGGCGTCCAGCACCACCAGCCGCACGCGGGCAAGATCGAGCAAGCTGGCAGGGTCGAGCGCCGGCGGCGGGGCGATGCCCAGCGAACGGTCGCCGGGCGTCTCCGGGTACAGCAGCACATTGTGCTTGTCAGCCAGCAATTCGGCGAGCGTATCGGGGGCAAACTGCTCGCCCGTCAGCATGCGGCTGTTCGGCAGGCTCAAGTGCAGCAGGCGGGCACTGCCCTTGGCATTGTGCACTTCCAGCGGATGCTGCAGAATCAGCACTTCCACCGCGTGGGAAACGGGGGCGATCCAGCGGCAGATGCAGCTGGAGACGGCGCGCAGGCAGGCTGGGCAGCGCGCGCGTTTGGCCGGTTCAGCCAGGGAAGACGATGCAGCGCCAGGACTGGCGGGATGGCTGGCGGGATGATTTGAGCTAGGGCTGGAGGTACGGCGGGTGGTCATGGCGGAGCGCGTTCGCGGCTGTCTTCAAGCCGCGATTGTAGCGCCCGCGCCATGCCAAGGGGGAAACTGCGCTTAAGAATCCGTGCTTAAAACTCTTCCCATTCGTCGGCGCCGGAGGCCACCGGCGTCTTCGGCGTGCGTGCGCGCACCGCGTCCGCTTGCGCCACCTTGTCCGGCGAGGTCGCAGTCACGGTGGGTGCTGGCGCGCGGGATGCTGGCGCGCGTCGCATGGCGGGCTGCGTGGCGGGCCGCGTGGCAGCCGCTACTGGCGCAGGCGCCGTCACGGACGGGCTGCTACGGGCGGCAGCATATTGCTGCGTGGCATCGAGCTTGAACACGCCCACGACCTCGGCCAGCCTGGCCGCCTGTTCCTGCATGGATTCGGCCGCCGCGGCTGCTTCTTCCACCAGGGCCGCGTTTTGCTGCGTCACCTGGTCCATCTGGCCGATGGCCTGGTTGACTTGTTCGATGCCGGCGCGCTGTTCATCGCTGGCGTCGGTGATCTGGTTCATGATCTGCGTCACGTGGCTGATGCTTTGCACGATCTCGTCCATGGTGCGGCCCGCCTTGTCCACCAGTTGCGAACCGGCCTCGACCTTTTGCACGGAATCGTCGATCAAGCCCTTGATTTCCTTGGCTGCCGCGCTGGAACGCTGCGCCAGGTTGCGCACTTCGGAGGCCACGACGGCAAAGCCGCGGCCCTGTTCACCGGCCCTGGCCGCTTCCACGGCCGCGTTCAGGGCCAGGATATTCGTCTGGAAGGCGATGGCGTCGATGACGCTGATGATGTCGACAATCTTGCGCGAGGAATCGTTGATCGAGCCCATGGTGCTGACCACTTCCGACACCACCACGCCGCCCTTGCTGGCGATCTGCGAAGCGTCGATGGCCAGCTGGTTGGCGCTGCGCGCATTGTCCGCATTGAGTTTCACGGTGGAGGTCAGCTCTTCCATGGACGACGCCGTCTCTTCCAGCGAGCTGGCCTGCTCTTCCGTGCGTGACGACAAGTCCAGGTTGCCGGCGGCAATTTCGCTCGACGCCGTGCTGATCGATTCGGTACCGGCGCGCACCTGGCCCACGATACTCACCAGTTTATCGTTCATGTTTTTCAGCGCATGCATCAATTGCCCCGTCTCGTCGCGGCTTTCCACGACGATATGGCTGGTCAGGTCGCCAGCGGAAACGGCTTCCGCCACCTCGACGGCACGCGTGATGGGACGCGTGATCGAGCGCGTGATCCAGTAGGCGCAGGCGATACCCAGCAAGATGGCCACCACGCCCAGCGAGATCAGCAGCATGCGGCCATTTTCGTAGCGCGAACGGATTTGCGCGGCCGTTTCATCGAGCAATTTGGCTTCCAGCAATTCCAGCTTCTTCAGCGACGCCAGGTAGATGTCGCGCTTGACGGCCATGTCGCCTTCGTACAGGCGCTTGCCCAGTTCCAGGTCGCCCACATTCTTGGCCTTGAACACATTCTTGCGCACTTCCGTGTAGGCCTTGCGCGTGCTTAATACTTCCTGGTACAGCGCCTGCTCGTCCGTGTTCAGCTCGCTCTTGCCGATATCGTTCTGGATTTCCGTGGCGCGTGCAGACGAGACCGCCATTTCCTGTTCAAACTGCTTCTGGTGTTCGGGATCGCTGACTTTCCAGGCGGCCGCCGTGCGCGCCGCGTTGACCTCGATGACCTTGGTCCACTCGGCGATCAGGCGCTCATTGCGCACCTTGACGTTGACGAGCGCATCGGTTTCCTTGCTGGCGCTTTGCATCTGCACGATGCCCACCACGGTCAGGCTGGTCAACAGGAACAGGACGGCGGCAAAACCGCCACCGAGACGTACGCCGATTTTGAGGTTTTTCATTGCGTGATTCCTATCTGAAGAAAACGATGCACAGACGCCACGAAACCGACCTACTGCTACGTACCAATATAGCAGGCATCTGCCGTGCGGCAATCACGAGCGGTGGCGCAACGCGAACGTCGCCACCGGAATGGCAGCGCGCCGCAGCGCACTACTTTGGAGCAGATTGTGAGTGAATCAGAGTGGTATTGCAAGAAATAACATGCAGAAAAGCAACAACCAGAAGGCGCTATGCCGCCACGAACGGGCGGCAGGCAAGCAAGGTCAGTTTTGCTTCACATAGATCAATTTTGACGTGTCAAAACCCAGGCTGCCGGCTTTCTCGATCAGGCGCTGCTGCAGGGCAGGGTCCATGGTGGGCGTGCGCGACAACAGCCAGAAGTACGACTTGTCCGGGCCGCTGATCATGGAATAGCTGTAATTTTGCTGGTCGAGGTCGAAGACGATGTAGGAACCATAGAAGGGGCCGAAAAACGACACTTTCAGGTAGCCCACGTCTTTCTTGTCCACGAAATACGCCTTGCCTTCCGCTTCCTTCCACTTCGCATCCGCATCCTTGTAGCCGCGGTTGAGCACTTTCAGGCCGCCATCCTGGCGCAGGCTGTAATCGGCCGTCACCTGGCTCAGGCCCCGCTCGAACGAGTGGTCGAGGCGCGCGATCTCATACCATTTGCCCAGATAGCGGGTCGTGTCGAAGTGACCAACAGGCACAATATTGTCGGGGCGGCCCACGCAGCCGGCCAGCACGAGCACACTCAGAAACAACAATTTTTTCATGGTCTTCTCCATCGGGTGAATCAGGGTGGCAGCGTCAGGGTTGCAATGCGCGGTCGACGATGCGGCGGATCGCGCCGCTATTTTGCATGCGCACGATGGCCGCATTGAATTGTGCGATAAAGTCATCGCGATACGGGTAGGCGGCAGGCCGCTGCGCCGTAAAACCAAGGTGGCCTTGCTGGCTGGCCAGCTGCGCCGTTTCCTCGATTGCCTGCATCGGCGTGCCCGGCGGCCCTTCGCGCCGGATGCGCTGCAATTCCCACTGCGCCGACAGGCGGTCACTGACATAGCAATCGATGCGTCCGCGCATCAGCTTGAGCAAATTCGTGCGCGTGCCCTTGGCGGGGTCGAGCACGATTTTTTCAGCGCGCAGGGACGCCATCAACCCCGCGTCGCCCGGCAGGAAACCCGCGTTCACGCCGATGTGCAGGCCGCCGTAATCGGCGGGCCATTGCCGCAGCTTGCGCCTGGCCAGCACGTCCTGGTTGCACAGTACCACCAGCTGCTCCATCAGCAGCGGCACGGAATAGCGCACATACGGCCGCTCGCTGCGCCAGGAATACGGCGGATACAGGGCGAAGGCCTCGCCCGTCTGCAGCATCAGCAAGCCCCGTTTCCAGGGCACGGGACGCAGCTGCACCGCATACTGCGGCATCGATTGCGCCGCTTCGCGCACGATCTCCGTATAAATGCCTTTCAGCTGGCCGTTTTCAACGTAGGAGTACGGCGGATAGTCGTCGTCGCCGTAAATCACCAGCGGCACCGCAGTGCCGGCCCGCGCGCCGGCGGCGATGAACAGGCATAGCGCGGCAGGCAAGATGAGCATTCTGGACATGCCCGAAGAGTAGCATGGAAGGGGCCAGCGCCATCACCCGTTTGCACTGTTCGTGCCCAGCATGTCATCGAGCTGCGCCAGGGTATTGGCATCCTTCACGACGGCGCGCAGCCACAGGTGCAGCGGCAGCTCGCCCCAGCTGGCGGCCTTCTCGGCCAGGTAGGCGACAGGGCTGTGCGGCTCCGTGCGGCGGAAGAAATCGGCCACCTGGCGCAGCTGGGCCAGCGCCTGCTGGCGCTGCACGATTGCGCCGCCGTCGCCGGCGGCCTGGCCGGCTGCAGCCGGCGCGCCGATAAAATCCGCGCCAGGCGACAGCGGCGCGATGAAATGAATGGCGTTTTCCAGCGCTTCGCGCGCAGCGCGAAAACTCGGACCGTCGGCGCCGAAACGCGCATCGACGCTGCGCTCGAACGCCAGCAGCGACTGCATGCAGTACTGCGCATCGGCCAGCAAGCCGTCGGAAAAGGCGCGCGTGTTCCTTTGCCGCGCCGCCTCCATCTGCGCCAGGGTTGCCGCTTCGTCGTGGCGCGCGTCGCCCCAGCCCTGATCGGCCGCGCCCTGCGCTACGCTGGCGGCCGCGCGCTGGCGCGCCGCATCGAAATCCTGCAGCGCATACAGGCCGTCGGCGCCTTCGGTCAGCGGGATCTCGCGCAGCAGCTGCGGTGTGCGCGACAGCAGCCAGAAGACATTGCCGATGCGCTGTTCCTGGTCGCCCTCTTCCGCCGGCGGGTACAGGCCATCCCAGTAACGTTCGCACAGGCCGGCCAGCAGCGCGTAGCCATCGCCCAGGCCACGGAAATGGCGCGTCTTCGCGTGCGCCTCGGCCAGCCACACGGCCATGCGCAAATCCTTGCTGCGCGCCGCGATCAGCTGTTCGCAGCGCGTCGCCACGAAGGGCCAGTCGGCTTCCTTCAGCGCCGTCACCCACTCGCCCTGGTCCAGGCTCGGGTCGTCGTGCTGGCGCGCGCGCGCGATGGCGTCGAGCTCCTGGCTGAAGGTGAGGTCGTCGCCGCAGGGGCTGACGGCGCTGACGGGGTGCAGCAACTGCTCCAGATTGAACATGGCGCTCTCCGGAAGGTGGATTATCGGATCGTGTACTTGAACTGCCCCTGCTTGTTCGCGCTGACGCGTATCGACGCGACCGGCTCGCCTTCGGCCATGCGCGCCAGCACCGCTTCGGCGATCGCCGGCAGCAGGCTGCCATTGAGGATCTGGTCGACATTGCGCGCGCCCGAATCGACCTCGGTGCAGCGCGCCAGCACGGCGTCGACCAGGCCCGCGTCATGGCTGAACTGCGCCTGGTGGTTGCGCGCGATGCGCGCGCCGATGCGCGCCAGCTTCAGGGCGATGATCTCGGCCAGCACCGCGTCGTTCAGGGGATAGAAGGGCAGCACCTTCAGGCGCCCCAGCAAGGCCGGCTTGAAGTGCGCCACCAGCTGCGGTCGTACCAATTCTTCCAGCGCGGCCGGCGTGGGCAAGTCCTGTGACGCCCGGTTCAGGCAGGCGGCCATCATCGCGCCCGAACCCAGGTTCGAGGTGGCGATGATGATGGTGTTGCGAAAATCGACTTCGCGCCCTTCCGCATCATCGAGCACGCCCTTGTCGAACACCTGGAAGAACAATTCAAGCACGTCGGGATGGGCCTTTTCCGCTTCGTCGAGCAGCACCACGCTGTAGGGCTGGCGCCGCACGGCTTCCGTCAGCACGCCGCCTTCGCCATAGCCGACATAGCCGGGCGGCGAGCCTTTCAGGCCGGCCACGCTGTGCGCTTCCTGGTATTCGCTCATGTTGATGCTGATGAGCTTGCGCTCGCCGCCATACAGCAAGTCGGCCAGCGCCAGCGCCGTTTCCGTCTTGCCCGTGCCGGACGGCCCCGTGAACAGGAACACGGCTTGCGGCTTGTCCGGGTCGTCCAGGCTGGCGCGCGCCGTGCGTACGCGCTGCGCCACCGCCTCGATGACGTGGTCCTGTCCCAGCACCCGTTCGCGCAGCGCGCCGTCCAGGGTCAGCACCGTGCGGATTTCATCCTTGAGCATTTTCCCCAGCGGGATGCCGGTCCAGCCGGCGACGATGCCGGCCACCACCTGCGCATCGACTTCCAGCGGCGACAGCGGCGCGTCGCCCTGCAGGGCCGCCAGCTCGTCCTTCAGTGCCAGCAGGCGCGCCGCGCCGATCTCGCCCGGCCGCTCGCCGCGCAGCTGCGCGCGCAGCTCGCCGATCTGCGCCACCAGCGCCTTTTCGCGCTCCCAGCGCTGCGCCAGCGCCGCGACTGCCGCCTGCCCTTCGTCATGCTCGCGCCGCAGCTGCGCCAGGCGCGCGGCGCCGGCTTTGCCGGGCACTTCGCCATCGGCCGCCTCGCGGGCCAGGGCGGCGATTTCCGCACCGACGCGTTCCTGCCTCCGGTGCGCGTTTTCCAGCTGCGCCGGCGTGGCGCGCTGGCCCAGCGCCACCTTGGCGCACGCCGTATCGAGCACGCCGATGGCCTTGTCGGGCAGCTGGCGCCCGCTGATGTAGCGGTGCGACAGGCGCACCGCTTCGACGATGGCCGCGTCGCGCACGCGGATGCCGAAATGGCGCTCCATCAGCGGCGCCATGGCGCGCAGCATGGCGCAGGCGATGTCTTCGCTGGGCTCTTCCACCTTCACCACCTGGAAGCGCCGCGCCAGCGCCGCATCCTTTTCAAAATACTTCTTGTACTCGCTCCAGGTGGTGGCGGCGATGGTGCGCAGGGCGCCGCGCGCCAGCGCCGGCTTGAGCAGATTGGCCGCATCGTTCTGCCCGGCCTGGCCGCCGGCGCCGATCATCGTATGCGCCTCGTCAATGAAGAGGATGACCGGGTGCGGGCTTTTCGTCACCTCGTCGATGACATTCTTTAAACGGCTTTCGAATTCTCCCTTCACGCTGGCGCCGGCCTGCAGCAAGCCCATGTCGAGCGCGTGGATGCGCGCGCCCTGCAGCACCTCGGGCACGTCGCCGGCGGCGATGCGCAGGGCCAAGCCTTCCACCACGGCCGTCTTGCCCACGCCCGCCTCGCCCGTCAAAATAGGATTGTTCTGGCGCCGGCGCAGCAGGATGTCGACGGCCTGGCGTATCTCCGCCTCGCGGCCGATCACGGGATCGAGCTTGCCGTCGCGCGCCAGCTGCGTCAGGTCGGTGGTGAACTGGTCCAGCGCCGGGGTTTTGCTGGCCAGACTAACAACAGGATCGTCGCCGGTGGCGGAAAGCCGCGGCACTGGGGCGCTTTCCTCCTCGCCTGAGCCGGCCGTCAGCTTGTCCGGATGGTGCTTCAATTGCTCCACGCTGAAGCGGGCGAACAGCTTCGAACCGCGGTACGCGAGCTGCGACAGTTCCGGCTCCGTCAGCAGCGCCAACAGCAGATGGCGGCTGCGGATGGGGCCTGGCTGCGCCGTGTCCAGCGAGGCGATCAGCCAGGCGTGTTCGAACAGCAGCGGCAAGTGGGGCGAAAACACGGGCGTGCGCGCGCTGCCCGTGCGGAAGCCGCCGATCTCGCGGCGCAGGTCCGCCTCCAGCGCCGTCAGGCTGATCTCGCTGCGCCGCGCGATGGTGACGAAATCGCTGCGCTCCTGCTCCAGCAGCGCCAGGAACAGGTGTTCGATATCGACTTCATACTGGCCCAGTCCCACGCAGATGGCGGCGGCGCGGGTGGCGGCCGTGCGCGCCGTGTCATTCAGCTTGGCGATCAGTGTCTTGAGGTTATTGCTCATGCGGCGGCTCCCTTGCGGTTGATCGAATAGCGCAGCGACGACGGCTGCAGCACGGCGTCGAAATTGACCGTCTCGCCACCGGACCTCACGGCCAGGGTGCCGCTGATGACGAAGCCGACCCGGTTGATGGCGCCCGCTTCCCGTTCCAGGCGGGCGCGCACATTGCGCAGGCGCGGCTCGTGGCGTTCGATGGCGGCCTTCAGCGCGGCGCAGATGCGGGCGCGGTCATCGCTGCTGGACAAACACATGCCGGCGAAATCGATCAAGCCATAGTTGACGATGGAGGCCGCGCATTCCGGATAGGCGTCGAGCGCGCCGGGCGGCAGGGCCACGCGCGTATTGAGCAGCTCTTCCAGGTCGCGCGCCACCGCATCCTTCAATTGTTCCAGCGACAGGCGCGGCGCCACGCCGCCCGCCGCCGCGCCGCCGTCGCCCATCAGGCGGTCGAACAGGCCAGGTACATAACTGTCCATACGCTCTCCTGAAAAGTCGGCGCGGCGCGGGCGCAGGTGGCCGCCGCGCGCCGCGCGAGGATGGATCAGGCCACGCGGTTCGCGGCCAGGTCCCAGCCGCCCGAGGTATTGCCGCCGGCGCCGCCCGTCACTTTTTGCTGCGTGTATTTCCACTTCACCTTCGAGAACTTGAAGCCGACGTGTTCACCGAGGATGTCGCCCTCCTCCACGTTCGGCGTGACGGCGCCGATCAGCACATTCTCGATTTCGATTTCAAAGTACTTGACGCGCTCGCCCTGGCCGTCGGCGCGCATGAATTCGAAGCGCGCCTTGGGGATGGTCTTGCCGGCCGAGCAGGTCTGCAGCAGCACCGGCGAGGCCAGGTCGGCCAGCTTGGAAATGACGATGTCCTTGTGCTCGCAGCGTTCGGCCGTGTGGCCGCCGCCCGTCGACGCGGTGGCGGACTTCGGCTGCTCGACGCTCCAGCTGACCGATTTGCACTCGATCCAGTCCTTGTGCTTGTCATCCGTGGACTCGCCCTTGATGCCGTCTATCTGCAGATATACATCGATTGCCATGGTGTGCTCCTGTGGTTGAAAGAGAGGTGGATCAGGAATTGGTCGACTTCGGCAACTCCGCGACCAGTCGGAGCGAAACGGATAATTCATCAAGCTGGAAGTGCGGCCGCAGGAACGACACGGCGCGGTACACGCCGGGCCGGCCCGGCACTTCATGCACCTGCACGGACGCTTCGCGCAGGGGGAACTGCGCCTTCTGTTCCTGGCTGGCGTTATCGTCGAGCAGCACGTACTGCATCAGCCAGCGGTTCAAAAAATCCTCCACGTTGGAGGCGGCGGCAAAGCTGCCGATCTTGTCGCGCATCATGGCCTTCATGTAATGGGCGATGCGCGAGACGGCAAAGATGTACTGCAGCTGCGACGACAGCACCGCGTTCGCATTGGCCGCGTCGCTGTTGTACTTGCGGCTTTTCTGCGCCGACTGCGCGCCGAAGAACGCCGCGTACGCCGTGTTCTTGCAGTGCACCAGCGAGATGAAACCCAGGTCGCTCAATTCCTTTTCGCGGCGGTCGGTGATCGCCACTTCGGCCGGGCATTTCAGGGCCACATCGCCCTCGTCCGTCTTGAAGGTGTGGGTCGGCAGGTCGTCCACCAGGCCGCCGCCCTCCACGCCGCGGATGGCGGCGCACCAGCCGTAGTCGGCAAAGGCGCGCGTCAGCTTGCAGCCGAACGCATACGCGGCGTTACACCACAGGTATTTGTGATGGTCGCTGCCGTCGACTTCCTCGACAAAATTGAAACCTTCCACCGTGGTGCCGTCGACGGGATTGAACGGCAGGCGGCCCAGGAAGCGGGGCAAGGTCAGGCCCACATAGCGCGCATCCTCGGATTCGCGGAAGGCTTTCCATTTCGCGTACTCGATGGTGTCGAACACCTTGGCCAGGTCACGCGGCTTGCCCAGGTCGCCGTAGCTTTCCAGGCCAAACAGTTCCGGCGCGGCCGAAGCGATGAACGGCGCATGCGCGGCGGCGGCGATGTGCGACATCTGCTCGACGAAATACATGTCTTCCGGCTGGCGCGAGATGGCGAAGTCGCCCAGCAGCGCGGCGAACGGCGCGCCGCCGAAGGTGCCGAATTCCTCTTCGTAGACCTTCTTGAACATGCTGCTCTGGTCGAACTCCAGCGCGGCCTGGAAATCCTTCACCAGTTCGCGCTTGGTGGCGTTGAACATGCGGATCTGCAGGCGCGTGCCCGTATCGGAATTGCCGACCAGGTAGCGCAGTCCCGTCCAGCTTTGTTCGAGCTGCTGGAACGGCGCCGCGTGCATGATTTCGCTGAGCTGGGCGGAAATCAGGCGGTCGATTTCCGCCACGCGCGCATCCAGCGTGGCCGACAGGCTGCTGGACATCAGCACCGTGCCGTCGAGCACCTGCGCCACCAGTTCCGAGATCAGGTCGCGCGCGCGCGCATGTTCGGCGCCGGACTTGGCGACGCGGCTTTGCTCGACGATCTGGTCCAGCAAGTCGGTGGCGGCCGGCGCATCGGGTGCGGATACAGCGAGGGATTCTGGGGCTTCTGCCTGGGCGCTCATCTCAATCCTCCTGCGCTGGGAACTGCGGTTTCAGGGTGGCCAGGCTGTCCGTGTTGTTCAGCACTTCCGTCAGCAAGTCTTCCAGCTTGTCGTTGCCGGCCAGCTTGTTGCGCAAGTCGGCCAGCTTGGTGCGCGCCTCGAGCAGCTTGCGCAAGGGATCGACCTGGCGCACCACCGATTCCGGGCGGAAGTCGTCCATCGAGCGGAAGTGCAGATCGACGGCAAACGTGCCGCCCGCCTCGCCTAGGCGGTTCGGCACGGCGAAACGGGCCACCGGCTCCACGCCGGCCAGCACTTCGTCGAAGTTGTCGCGGTCGATGGCGACGAACTTGCGGTCCTTCAGGCGTTTTTTTTCGCTGTCCGGATTGCCGCCAAAGTCGCCCAGCACGCCGACCACGAAGGGCAGCTCCTTGTTTTCAATCGCGTCGCCGATTTCGACGTCGTAGGTCATTTGCACGCGCGGCGCGCGTATCTTTTGCAGGCGTTTTTGCACGCTGTCGGACTTGGGCATGTCGCTTCCTTTGCAAGGGGATGGTGGGGATGCCGGCTTATTTCAGGCCGCTGAACGGGTCGGCCGCGCTGCCTTGCGCCGCGCCCTTCGCCGCCGGCGTGCCGGAACCGGCGGCGCGCTTGCCGGCCGCCGGCGGACGCTTGGCCGGCGGCACCAGCACGTCTTCGCCGATGCTCGCGCGCAGCAGCTTGGCCAGGTCCTGCGCTTCCGAACGCAGCGAGCCGTTCAGATTGTTTTGCCGCGACAGGTCGGCCAGCGCCTTGCCGGACAGGCGCAAGCCGCTGACGGCGACGATGCTGTTGGCGACCTTGTCGTCCGGGTCGCGCTCCAGCGCTTCGAGCGCATGGCCGATGGCGTCGCCGTACTGGCCGCGGTCGAACTTCATCTGCGCCATTTGCAGCCACGGCGCCTTGTCGGCGGGGTAGCTGCTGCTGCCGCCCTTGAGCAGGATCATGGCCCGTTCGTACTGGCCGGCGCGCGCCGCCGCATCGGCGTCGCTCATCACTTGCGCCAGGGTCGGCGCGGCAGGTTTCTTCGGCGCCGGCTGGTCCGGCGAGGCGCAGGCGGCCAGCAGCAAGGCGCTGGCGAGGCAGGCAATACGGGGCAACACGGTGGCTGGCTTCATCGGGGCATTCCTTCACGTGGAGGACGCTACCGCTGGGAAAGATGGGCGGCGCCTTGGTGGAGGCCATTATTGATCGCCAATTTTTTTGCCAGATTGAGATTAATCAGCAAAGAAGAAGTTCCACATCACAGCCGCGTACAGCGACATGAAACCTGATCTGGCGCAGTAATTGTCTTGATCGCTGACTGATTTTGCGCCAACGCAAGTAGGTCGCCCCTGCATGCGTTTAAATGACTGCAGCACTTTCATTTCCACGCACCATTTTTTGCAAAGAGCAGCCATGCCATTTGACGCCCCGCTCCGCCGCCTGGCCCGCACCGCCGCGCTACTGCTGCTGGCGTTGCCGCTGGCCGGCTGCGCGGGCGGCGCCATCGGCACCCTGGCCAACGCGGCGCTGCAGATGGCCGGCGCGGCCAAGCCGCCGCCCGAACTGCCCGACGCGCAAAAGCCGCCGCGCAATGTCAGCATCCGCCTGCATGCGGCGCAGCGCCTCAACACGGATGCCGACGGCCGGCCGCTGGCGCTGGTGGCGCGCATCTACAAGCTGCGCCAGAGCGCCGCCTTCGAGCAGGCGCCGTACGACAGCTTCCTCGACACGCAGCGCGAAAAGACGGCGCTGGGCGCCGACCTGATGGAAGTGAAGGGAGTGCTGCTGGTGCCGGGCCAGCGCTACGAGGTGCAGGAAAAAGTCAGCAAGGAAGCGTATTTCATCGGCGTCGTGGCCCTGTTCCGCGCGCCTGCGGCGCAGCGCTGGCGCGCCACCTTTGCCGCCGCCGACGCGGAACGCGGCGGCATCACCGTCGGCCTGCACGCCTGCGCGCTCAGCGTGGCCGGCATGGACGGCGGCATGGCGCCGCTGTCCACCCTGCGCTGCCGCTAACGCAGCAGCGGCGGCAGCGGCACGCCACACATTCAAGGAGAAACGCAATGGGCATGGCAGCGAAAGTCTTGTGGGGAGAGGGCCTGTTCCTGCGGCCGCAGCATTTCCAGCGCCAGGATCAATATCACGAAGCGCGCCTGCATCACACGGCCAGCGCGCTGCATCCCTACCTGTGGGGCGTGGCGCACATGGAATGGGACCTGGCGGCGCTGAAGACGGGCACCTTGCGCCTGCAAGCCCTGTCGGCGATCTTCCGCGACGGCGAAGTGTTCGAGGCGCTGGGCGACGGCGCAACGGGCAGCGATACCCTGCCCCCGCCGGTGGACCTGGAAGCGCTGCCGCCGGCGGTGCAGGAAGTGACGTATTACGCGGCGCTGCCCATCCTGAACGGCGAAGGCATGAATTACACGGCGCAGGCGTCAACGGCGGGCACGCCGGCGGCCACGCGCTTTGCGCACACGCTGCGCGCCACGCCCGACCTGTTCACGGAGTCCGCCGTGGCCGACGTGGCTTACCTGAAGAAGAGCGTGCGCCTGATTCCCGACAGCGAGGCGCGCGGCTCCTACGACTGCCTGCCGCTGATCGCCCTGCGGCGCACGGTGTCGGGCGGCTTCGAGCCAGTGCCCTCGTTCATGGCGCCCAGCCTGGCGATCGCCGGCGCGCCGCGCCTGCAGGGCGTGCTGGAACACCTGCTCGACGCCTTGCAGGCGAAGGTGAGCGCGCTGCACGGCCACCACCGGGAACCGAGCCGCAACGTGATCGAATTCCGCTCCGGCGACGTGTCCTCGTTCTGGCTGCTGCACACGGTCAGCACGGCCGCCGCCGCGCTGATGCATTACGTGCGCCATCCGGCCCTGCATCCGGAGCGCCTGTACGAAGCGCTGCTGGGCCTGGCGGGCGGCCTGCTCAGCTACTCCAAGCATTACACCCTGGCCAGCCTGCCCACCTACGACCACGCGCAGCCGGGCGCCTGCTTCGACGCCATCGACGGCATCATCCGCGAACTGCTCGACACCGTCATCTCGTCGAAGTATTTTTCCATCGCCCTGCTGGAAGAACAGCCGTCGTACTACCTGGGCAAGCTCGATTCGGGCAAGATCGACCAGCACACCACCTTGTACCTGGCGATCCGCGCCGCCATGCCGGCCATCGAACTGGTCGACGTGGTGCCGCTGCGCGTGAAGGTGGGCGCGCCCGACGACGTGGAAAAATGCGTGCTCACGGCCATGCCCGGCCTGAAATTGTCGCATGCGCCGCAAGTGCCGGCGGCCATCCCCGTGCGGCCCGACACCTATTATTTTGCGATTGAAAACCGCGGCGCGCTGTACGAGCAGATGCTCAAGGCGCAATCGATTTCCGTGTACGTGCCGGCCGGCATACGCGACCTGCAGCTGGAACTGATCGCGGTGACGGCATGAGCCAGCTCATCGAACGGCGCGCGGCGCCTTCCCTGCTGGGACCACGCGGCCCCGCCCCTGCCGGCGCCCGGCATGCCGGCAGCGCCCTGCTGGACCTGATGCATGAAGGCTTTTACATGCTGTTCATGCTGAAGCACGGTTCGGCGCCCGGCGACGAGCAAGGCTTCATGGACCGCATCACGGCCTTCCTCGACGACTTCGAACGCGAGGCGAAAAAGATCCGCGCCGACGGCGACGATATCGAGGCGGCCAAATATGCATTCTGCGCGGCCGTCGATGAAATCATCCTGGCCTCGCCCTTCACGCTGCGCAAGCAGTGGGAGCGGCGCCCGCTGCAGCTGCTGATCTTCGGTGACCAGCTGGCCGGCGAACATTTTTTCGACCGCCTCGACGCCCTGCGCGGCAAGGGCGCCATGCGCGTGCAGGCGCTGCAGGTCTTCCATATGTGCCTGTTGCTGGGATTCCAGGGCAAGTATGCGATCGACGGCGGCGAAAAACTCAGCTACCTGACGGCGCGCCTGGGCGATGAAATCGCCCACATCAAGGGCAAGAGCCGCGGCTTCGCGCCGCGCGCGGAACGCCCCGACCAGGTGGTCAACAAACGCGGCAGCGACGTGCCGCTGTGGGTGCTGTCGAGCTTTTTCGCCCTGCTGGCCATCTGCGCCTACCTGGGCCTGAAAACGCATCTGACGCGCGGCACGCAAACAACCCTGGCCGCGTATGCGGACCTGGTCAAGCTGGCGCCGCGCCCGGCGCACCTCACGATCACACTGCCCTGAACACCTCACAGAACCTACTGCGCGTCGAGATTTGCGGCCTGCGATGCTCAATGACTCGGCGTCCCCGTGCATTCGCACACCTGCGCTTCTCGGCCACAACTCTCATCCGCTCGCTACGGTTCTGTGAGGCGTCAAGCCAATCTATTGCGCAATACGGAACTCGATGCGCCGGTTTCTCGCCCGGCCGTCGGCCGTGGCGTTGCTGGCCACGGGGCGGTCCGGCCCCTGGCCCGACACCAGCACCGTATCGGCGACGACGCCCTTGCTGGCCAGGTAGGCGCGCACGGCTTCGGCGCGCGCCTGGCTCAGGGCCACATTGCTGGCGCGCAGGCCCGTGTCGTCCGTGTGGCCGATCACCTCCACCTTGCGGCCCCGCAGCCTGAGCATGGCGGCCGCCATCTCGTCGAGGATGGCCAGGCCGGCCGGCGTGATGGACGCCTTGCCGCTGTCGAATTCGATGATGCGCCTGTCCAGCGCCGCATCGAGCAAGCCTTGCTCGGCCTCGGCCGCCTTGACCCGCAAGCCATTGTTGACGATGTAGGTGGGATTGAGGCTGGTGGCGATGTCGCTGGCGATCTGCTGGCGCTGCGCCTCGTTCGCCACTTCGCCGCGCACGCTGACGTTGTTGCCGTCGATGCTGATCTGCCCCCGTGAAATGAGCTTCAGGTTCGGCGCGATCAGCTTTTGCACGTAGCCGTTCCAGTTGGCCGGCACGGCCACGTTGCCGATGGCGATCTGGTCGACCACGCGCTCGGCGCCATACAGTTCGCGCAGGCGGGCCAGCACGGCCGCCTTGCCCGCCTCGTCGGCCAGGGTGCCCGTGACGAGGATCTGCCCCGGCATCGGCGTCTGGGGCGCCTGCGCCTGGGCGTGGCAAGGGGGGGCGGCGAGCAGCAGCGGCAGCAGGAAAATGACGGGAGATTTCATCGCAATCCTTCAGGCAAAGGTATCGGCAAACATGGCGCAGGCCGAGCGCAGCGACAGCTGCTCCTGCTGCAGGCAGGCGGAAAACTGGCGTAGCGCCGCATCGTGTCCCAGCTGCTCCTCGACCCAGTCGAGCTGGTCGAAGACGATCAGCCGTTCGCAGCCGGCCTGCGGATCGATCAGCGCGCGCAAGCCGTGCGGGTCGGCGCCGCAAAAGCCGATCACCAGCACGGGCGCCTCGTCGAGGTGGGAAAAGAACAGCGCCAGTTCGAAGTCGGCCTGGCGCAGGAAGGGCGCGATCAGGTGCAGCCAGAAGCTGGCCACCAGTTCGCGCAGCTGCGCGTCCTGCGGCAACGGCAGCACCAGGCTTTTCTCCAGGCGCGGCAAGCCGCTCTGGCGCACGGGCCGCAGCAGCAGGCCCAGGCCCAGCAGCAATTCGCGCACCGTCACGGGAAACGCGGGCGAAGCCAGCATCGCCTGCAGGCCATGCAGCGTCTGCGCCTGCAAAAAGGCGGCCAGGCGCGCCGCGTGGCGCGGCGCGGCCGGTTCGATGTCGACCACGTTGCCGGCCAGCGCCAACAGGGCCGGCAACGGTTCGGCGCTGGCCACGATGCCTTGCGACAGTTGCTCCACGCGCTGCCACAGGGGCGCCAGCACCAGCGGGCTGCAGGCGACAAAGGCTTCCGCGTCATCGACTTCCAGCGCGCCCATGGCCATGAAGGGAAAGCGCCGCAGCGACTGGTCGCTGCTCGCTTCCAGGCGCCCGGCGATGGCGCGCCGGCTGCGCGTGCCGACGAAGGCAAAGCGCAGCGGCGGCAAGGCGTCGTAATTGAGCTTCCAGCGCGGCTCCACCGTCAGGGCGGTCATGACCTGCGCCAGCCAGTCGTCGAGCAGCTGCACCAGCGCGTGATTGTCGCAAGCCTTGATGAAATCGCCGCGCGCGGGGATCTTGCCAAAATAGCCGAGACGCACCTGCTGTTGCCCGCGCATCATGGCGCCATTCCCGCTGCGGCTACGGCAACGGCAGCAACGCCGGCCATCGCCGGCGCGGGCGCGGCGGAAGCGCCGGGCGTGCCGACGACGGTCTCGGGCAGCTGCATGCCGCGAAAACCCTGCTCCTGCACCGCCGCAGCCCCGCCCGCGCCGGCGCCCGCCGTCTCGGCGCTGCTGGTGATTTTCAGGTCGACCGCCACGGCCACCTCGCCGCGCGCCCAGCGCAGTTCGAACACGCCGCCATCCTTGCGCTTCTTGGCCGCCGCATCGATCATGCGCTTCAAGCCGAACTGGCCCGGCTCGTTGAACAGTTCCACCGTGCGCCCGTCGAAGGTGACGGCCGTGATGCGCGCCCCCTGCCCTCCCGCCGCGCCCTGCGGGCCCGGATGCACCATGTTCGTCCACTGCGCCGGGGTGTTGCGGTAGCGTAGCTGCTGGCCGTCGATCTCCACCGTGTATTCCAGCGTGCCCGGCGCGGGCGATGGCTGGATCTGGAAGACGGTTTGCGCCGCCGTCGACGTGGCCGCCACGCCGCCGGCGCCCAGCGGCGCGATCCAGCCGGGAAAGCGCGCCACCACCTGCGGCGACAGGCTGATGCCCATGTCGGCCCAGGTGCGCGGCGCCAGCACGTCGCCGCGCCGCACCACCAGCGGTCCCATGGACGTCGTGACGAATTTCGCCACCAGGCCTTCCGGGCCGAAGAACTGGCCGATCTCCAGATTGCTCGCCTCGATGCGCGCCGTGGGCGCGAACGGATATTTGTTCGCCAGCGATTTCTGGAACGGCTCATACACTTGCGCCGCCCAGGTCTTGTTGATATCGAGTTCGGCCGGCGCGACGATGACGGCGAAGGTCTGCATCAGCGGGCGCACGAGGATGGGACGGATCGCCTGCTTTTGCGCGTCGCTCATCCCCGTGAGCAGCTGCTCGTCGACCAGTTTCAGGGCGTCGGCCAGTTCGGAACCGCTGCCCTCCAGGGTCTGCTGCATGAACTGGCGCGCGCCCGGCCCGGGATCGCCCTGGTTCTTCAACTGGTTCAAGCGGCTGCGCAGTTTCGACAGCGCTTCCAGGTAGGCGCGCATCAGGGAGGCATTGTTGTCCCTGGCCGCCACCAGCTTGCCCACGCCGGCAAATTCGCGGCCCACGGGGCCCATGGGCTTGTCCAGGCGGGCCGGGTCGAGCTGCGCATTGAGACCGGGATTGGACGTCAGTTGCGACGGCGCGCGGCGCAGCACGGTTTCCTTGAACCAGGCGACGAGGCCCCGCTCGGCCTTGCGCAACTGGGCATTCTGCAGCGCCGGGTTGTCCCACGAGGTTTCCTCGTAAATGGTCGTCAGCAGTCTGGCGACCGGCGACGACTGCGGGTCGCCCAGGCGGTTCATCGCCTGCACGGCGCCGTCAAAGCCTTTCAGGTCGGCGACGGCGACGCCCTGCACGAATTTTTGCCACTCGCGCGCGTAGTCGGCCTTGTACATGGCCACCAGGTTTTTCTCGATCTGCTCCGGACTGCCTTCCAGGGTCAGGTCGTCGGTGGTGGCGCTTTTCAGCACCCAGTCGGCGCTTTGCAGCTCGCGGTTGGCGGCGTCGCGAAACGCGCCTTCGACGAACTTTTCCCACGCCTGGCGCGTAAAGGCGCCGGAGACGGCGTGACTGCCCGCCAGCAGCGCCTGATCCTGTTCGCCGACGATGCGCGCCACCGTCATGCCGGGAAAGCGCGTCGAGGCGCGCGCCTTGACGTCGGCATACACGCGTTCGCGCGCCGGCATGCCGCGCACCACGCGGCGCAGGTTTTCGCGCGCCTGGTCGACCAGCGCCAGCTTCGGCTCGATGCGCGGCCAGGATGGGTCGCCGACCTGCGCCAGGTAAAACGTCAGCAGCCGTTCGGCGCTGCGTATCATCTGTTCGCGCGGCATGGCGCCCCGGTTACCCTCCAGCCAGCCGCGCCAGAAGCGCGTCAGCTGGTCGTTCAGGTGGCTGCTTTCCGCATGCGACTTATCGGCCAGCATCAGATAGGTCTTCAGCGCGTTGTAGGCATCTTCCACGTTCGTCGCGCTGGCCGCCTGGTACTGCACGCCGCGCGCCGCGGCGGAAGGCGCTACGGAAGCGGCGGCCGGCGTCTGCGGGGTGCGCGCCGTGGGCTGCAACTGGTCGGCGCTGGCGTTCATTTCAAACAGCAGGGCTTCCAGCGCGCCCGCCACGGGGGTGAGCATGACCTGGCGCGCGCCGGAAAAGTACTCTTCGCGCAGCTTGCGTTCGAGCAAATCCCCCTGGTACAGGCCCAGGCGCAAGGACCAGGGCCGTTGCGTGCGGTACGCTTCCAGCTGCTCGATGCGGTCCTGCAAGATCTCCAGCGCTTCCAGGCGCGACTGCAAGTCCAGGCGCCGCTCCTGCAGCTTCACCACCTTGTTCAGATCGGCCTCGACGTTGGCCACCAGTTGCCGGTTGCCCAGGTAGGACCAGCTCCAGCCGCCCAGGCAGGCGCCCAGCGACACCGTCGCGGCGAAGAATACGGCATACTTGAAGCGCAGCCTGGCGCGGTTGGCATAGTTGGCCACCAGGTGCTTGTCGGCAAAAATCACCTTGCGGAACAGGTCCAGCAGGAAATAGCCATGCTGGCGCGCGCCCGATGGCACCGTGGCCGGGGCCGGCGCGAACGCCAGGTCGAAGCGGCGCGCCACCTGCTGCGAGGAAGCACTGACGGGCTCGCCCTCCTGCAGCGCGCTGGTAAAGTAAAAGCCGCGGAACACGGGCTGGAACTGGAACGGGTTTTCCTCGAACAGGGTGGCGATGAAGGCGCGCAGGGCCGGCTTGATGGCGGCGAATTCGAGCGGAAAGGTGAAGACCCCGGGCGCCATCGTCTTGCGTTGCCGGTGCGCCATGTTGGCCAGGCTCAGCTCCGTCAAGCCATCGTGCAATTCATCGAAACCCTGGTCGAAGAACGCCAGCAGGTCGGCCGTCGGCAGCTTGCGCTGGTAAGGCATGGTGGCGCCCCAGACGCGCTCGCGCTCGCTGCGTTCGGCATCGGCGAAAAACTCCGTGAAGCCGGCGATCAAGTCCGCCTTGGTAAACACGATGTACAGGGGCGCGAACACTTCCAGGCGTTCGATGACGTCCTGCACGCGCTTGCGCAGGCTGCGCGCCAGTTGCATGCCGACATCGGGGTCGCCGCGCAGTTCGGCGATGCTGACAGCGATGAGGATGCCGTTGATGGGCGCCTTGCGCCGGTATTTTTTCAGCAGGTCGAGAAAGCCGAACCACTCGCCGCGGTGCTCGTCGACGACGGAATAGCGTCCCGCCGTGTCGAGCACGATGCCGTCCGTGGTGAAAAACCAGTCGCAGTTGCGCGTGCCGCCCACGCCTTGCACGATCTTGCCGTCGGCGAAGGGAAATTGCAGTCCCGAATGCAGGATGGCGCTGCTCTTGCCGGCGGCCGGATTGCCGATGATCATGTACCACGGCAATTCATACAGGGCGGCGGCGCCCGACTTGATGCCCAGCTTGGACGTCTTGATGGTCTCGATGGCGGCCAGCATGCCCGTGCGCACGGCGCCCAGTTCGCCCTGCTGCGTGCTGCTGGCCGTCGACGCCGAGGCCGCTTGCGCGGCGGCGATCTCGGCCTCGTTGAGGATGGCCTGGCCCAGCGCCTGCGCATCGCGCCGCGCGCGGCGCCGGCGCCACAGCCACAGGCCCAGCCAGGTGACAAAGGCCAGCAACAGCAAGGCCAGCGCCCAGATCAGCGCCACTTCCAGCACTTCGGCGCCCAGGTACAGGAACACGGCCAGCGCCACGAAGCCAAGGACGGTCAGATTGCGGCTGTCGGTGAGGAAATGCCAGATTTGTCGCAGCATGATGAGCCCAGGGTGAGGTCGCAAAGCAGGAGGAACGCCGCCGCGCAGCGAGGCAGAGTCGGCCCATGCTGACAGCAATGCGGCGCGCCATTGTTGACATATGACAAGTACCAGGCGCCAGCGCGCGGCAGGCGCCGCTGTGCCCTTGACGCTGCGCAAGCAAGCTTGCAGCTGTGAAAATCCGGCCGCCGCCCGGCGCTAGAATGGCTGGCGCGGCTTACTTGCCCAGCACGCGCGGTTGCGGCAAATCCGTGTGGCCGAAGTCCATCATGGTCCAGCGCCCGCCCCAGCGCAGACCCACCGATTCGGCCGTCACGCCATATAAGCGGTAGCCGCGCATGGCCCAGGCATTTTTTTCAGAAATGATGAGCTTTCCTTCATGCATGAATGCGCAATCGGCCGCCAAGCCATACTGGTGATAGCTTTGAAACGCCCTCGCGTTCGTCACGTTCGGGCCGGCCGCCGCCAGCTGGTCCTGGCGCGCGGGACTGCGATAGCCTTCCAGCAAGACCATGTCGTAACCATGCACGTCCTTCATGATCTTGAAGACCAGCAGCAAACGCTGCGCGTAATCGTGGTCGAGCAATTGCCAGTTGCGGCTGGCGCCGCCCAGCAGCGGGCGCAGCTGCGTCACTTCCGCCGTGGAAAACAGCAGCGGCGGCAAGGCCGGCGGCGGCACCAGCTGCTCGCCTTTCAGCAAGTCGCTGACCTGGTCATTGATGACGTGTTGCTGGTCGGCATAGCCGCGCAGCGCGATGCGGTCGCTGGACAGCCAGGCCAGCAGCGGCGGCACGATGACCAGCACGCTGCCCGCCAGGCTCAGCCAGCGGTGCCGCCACAGCAGTTGCCAGGCGCGCGCCATGCCCGAGCCCGTGTAGCGTTGCACGCGCTGCCACTGCGCGCCGCTGCCGCCCTTCAAGTGCTGCGCGCGCCGCTGCATGCGCCAGCCCAGGTTGACGAGCGTGTGCAGCACGATGGCGCGGCCGCCGGGAAACAGCAGCAGCCAGCAGGCAAAACAGGCGAGCAAGAAATACATCAGGACCAGGGCGACGAACATGGGGCGCTCCGTGACGGGGAATCGGCGGGGCCGGGCAGCGTGCTCGGCGGTATCGCTAGATCGTAGGCGTCCGCGGCCCGCATGAGCGCGGTTTACATCAAGGTCAGTCGAATTTGATCCACTGCGGAGGTGATATTTTGTCTTTACTGAAAACCGGGGATGGCCAGGCGCGCGGTCCCGACCTGCTGGGCAAGGCCGGCGCGGCTGGCGCGCGCATCGAAGGCAAGGGCATCCTGTCGCAGCTCGAACACGGCGTCGCCGCGCCCGCAGCCATGCCGGCCCTGCGCTGGCGCCCCGGCTGGCGGCATGGGGCCGTTGGCGCGCTGTGCCTGGCGGTGCTGATCACGGCCGTGTTCGCCTACGATACGGAGGTCTTGCCGCGGCCCCGGCCGGCGGCGCCCGCCACCGCCATGGCGCCGCCCGCAATGCCGGCGCCAACGGTGCCGCCACAGGCGGCGCAGGCGGCCACCATCGTCAATACGGCGGCACCGCCCTTGCCCGAGGCGGCGGCCGCGAACGCGCCGCGCAAGACGCCGCCGCCCTTGCGCCAGGCGACCGCGCGACCACAAGGAGCGAGGCCGGCTGCCGCGCCCGGCGACAGCGACGTCGCCTTGCTGACGGCGATGGTGGCCCATGCGCACCGGCAAGAAGGCACGGCGGCGCCCGTGCGCGACGTGGTGCTGCGCAGGCAGGAACAGGAGCAGGAACAGGAACAGGAAACGGCGGAACTGTTACGGCGCTGCAAGCAGCTGGGCTTGATCGAAGGCATGCTGTGCCGCTCGCGCATCTGCTCGGGCCGCTGGGACAGCGATCCCGCCTGCCATTGAGGAACTCATGTGTGTCTCGGATGCGTGGCCGCGTCCATACGGCCTTGCAAAAAGCCTTCCATCAGCGCCAGCAATGCCTGCGGCTGCTCCTGGTGCGGCGTATGGCCGCACTGCTCGACCATGGCGGGCACGGCGTTGAGCGCCTGCGCCACGATCGTGTCGACCTGGGCCGCGCTGCCGTACTGGTCCTCGCTGCCCTGCACCACCAGCGCCGGGCATTCGACGGAAGGCAGCAGGTACTCGATGTTCCAGAACTGGAAACCATAGCTGAGCCAAGTATCCGACCAGGCCTTGAAGATGGTCTCCGTCTTGTCGCCATGGTATTTCGCCAGCGCGCGCAGCTTGCCCGCGCCAAACGCCGCGTCCGCCACGCGGATGCCCTCGAGCGTGATGCCCTCGACAAACACGTGCGCCGCTTCGGTGATGATGCCGCGCAAGCGGGGCGGCTGCTGCGCCGCATAGATCAGGGCGATGCTGCCGCCATCGGAATGGCCGACGAGAAAATGATCCTGTCCCGGCAGCAGTGCCGCCAGCACTTGCGGCAGCTCGCACAGTGCGTAATCGTGCAAATAATGGAGCTGCCGGCGCGCCGCCAGCGGCGACGACTGGCCATAGCCGTGGCGGTCGTACAGCAAGCCGCGGCACCCCGTCGCCTGACATAGCTGCGCGGGAAAATCTTTCCACATCGCACAGCAACCGAGTCCCTCGTGCAGAAACACCAGGCAGGGCTTGGCGGGGTCGCCGTCGATCAATTCGTAATAGATATCGGTTTCGGCACTCAGGTTCAGTATCGGCATGGGCTAGGCTCGCAACGGTTTCCGCATCGGCAGGTCGGCTGGGCCTATTGTGCCATTGTCCTGCGCGACATGCGTGGCGCCCCGTAAAAATAGCCTACGGGAAAAGATCTTGACGCCTGCCTGCAAGGTGTTTGCGCCAGCACAAGCGAGCGCCGTTTTTCCGGTGGCACCGCCCCCTTTTTGCCCGCGCGTTTGCCTAGAATAGCTTACTCCCACAGCATGGAGCAGGCGGCTACCTTATCAGCCAGGACGTGACACTGGCCGTCACGGCAACAGATAGGGCGTCTTGCCGCACGACGACAGGCGCGGCGTCCAAACTATCGATCAGGAGTACATCATGGAAATGAAAGTAGAACATCGCACCGGCAGCAACCTGGCACTGGAAGAAACCGAGCTGCCGATGGAACAGGAAGGCCAAAGCGCCAAAGGCGCGGCCGCGCAGGACTTGAACCTGAGCCCCGCCGCCTTCACCACCTACTACACGTGGACGGCCAACGGCGTGCATCCTTCGGTCAACTTCGCCAATGCCAACGTGAAAGCCAATTCGCGCGTCTTCCTCAACATCAGCGAATACGGCGCCACTGCCCAGGACCGTTTCATTGGCGCCGCCCGCATGGCCGTGTACAACATTGCGCCATACAACGGCGGCTTCCGGGCCTGGGTGGAAATCTCGTGGGGCAGCCCGCTCAAGGTGCGTTTCGACGTGTTTGTCGATCCCTGATCCGGGAAACACTGCGCGCCCCCTGCCAGCAGCGGGCCGGCGTCGCGCACGCCGCTAACACGGCATGGCCAGCGTGAACGGAAAACCGTGCGCGCATGACAAAAGGGCCACGTGTTGCCACGTGGCCCTTTGCTGCTGCTTGTTCTGGCTCCCCGACCTGGACTCGAACCAGGGACCTGCGGATTAACAGTCCGTCGCTCTACCAACTGAGCTATCAGGGAAAGGAGGCCGAATTATATACGTCAAAATTTCCCATGTCCAGTCGTTACGACATGGTTGCTGCATGAGCAGTAAAACAGGCCGCCGGCGGGCCAGCCTCGCCAGATGGGTGCGCCCGTCTGCGCGGCGTCACGCAAGATAGTAGAATAGCCAGGCCTTGCCGATATGGAAGGCGCACAACGGCATGCCGGCAACGGGGCGTCAACCACGCCGCCGCGCGGACATGCGCTTGCAAGCTCACCTTGCCCCTGGCTTACTGCTCTCACCCGACATGACAGAATCAAGCGCAACCCTGGTGGACAAACCCGGCAGCGGCGACAGCTCGGCGGAAATTGCCGAGCATATGGCGGCCGCCATCGTGGCGCGCCAATTGCCGCCTGGCACCCGGCTGCGCGAAGAAGCGCTGTGCCGGCTGTATGGCGTCAGCCGCACCAAGATCCGCGCCGCCCTGCTCATTCTTTCAAAAGATAAATTGATCCGCATGGTGCCCGACAAGGGCGCCTTCGTCAGCCAGCCGACCGAGGCGGAGGCGCGCGACATCTTTGCCGCGCGACGCGTCATCGAAGCGGCCCTGGCGCGCGAATTCGTCGCGCGGGCCAAGCCTGCCGACTACCGGATGCTGGAGCGCCACCTGAAGGCGGAACGCCTGGCGCTGGCGCAAGCGACGCCGCTGCGTTCGCAACTGCTGGGCGACTTCCACGTCTTGCTGGCCGATATCGCCGGCAACGCCGTCCTGCGCGACATCGTGCGCGAACTGGTGGGCCGCAGCTCGCTCATCACCATGCTGTACCAGTCCGGCCACGCCGCCGCCTGCTCGTACGACGAACACGGCCGCTTTCTCGAGGCGGCGCGCAGCGGCGACGCGGACCTGGCGGCGCGCCTGATGGTCGAGCACCTGTCGCACGTGGAAGCGGCCTTGCGCTTCGACGGCAGCGCCAGCGACGACAGGAAAGACCTGGTGGCCGCGCTGCTGATGTAGGCCCCGTCATCAAAAAAGGCCGCCCCTGCGGATGCACGGGCGGCCTTTTTGCGATTGCCGCTTTTTCGATAGCAGTACCGGACGCGCGGCTCCGGCCCTGCCCTCCCCGCTATTCGCCCAGGTAGATAAACTTGAACAGGAAGATGGCTGCAATGATGTAAGCCACCACCGACACTTGCTTGCCCTTGCCCGTCAACAATTTCAATACCGCATAGGTGATGAAGCCGAAGGCGACGCCGCTGGCCACGGAGTACGTAAATGGCATCATCAAGGCCGTGATAGCGGCAGGAATGCTTTCCGTGCTGTCATCCCAGTCGATGAAAGTCAGTTCGCGCAGCATCAAGCACGCCACGTACAGCAGCGCCGGCGCCGTCGCATACGGCGGCACCGTGTGCGCCAGCGGGGCGAAGAACAGGCTGCCCAGGAACAACAATGCAACGGCCACGGCCGTCAAGCCCGTGCGGCCGCCCGCTTGCACGCCGGCAGCACTTTCCACGAAGGCCGTGGTGCTGGACGTCCCCAGGCAGGCGCCTGCCGCGATCGCCGTGCTGTCGGCCAGCAAGGCCTTGTTCATGCGTTCCATCTTGCCGTCTTTTAACAAGCCGGCACGGTTGGCCACGCCCATCAGGGTGCCCGTCGCATCGAACAATTCCACCAGGAAAAATACCAGCACCACGTTAACGATGCCGATCGACAACGCGCCCATGATGTCGAGCTTGAACAAGGTCGGCTCGATGGCGGGCGGCGTCGAAACGATGCCGTTGAACTGGTTGCCGCCAAAGAAGAAGCTGGCGACGGTGATGGTGAGGATGCCGATCAGGATCGCGCCCGGCACTTTCAGGCGGTCCAGCGCGACGATGATGAAAAAGCCGAGGATGGCCAGGATGGGTGCCGCCTGGTGCAAGTCGCCCAGGGCGATGATGGTGGCCGGGTTCGATACCACCACGCCGGCGCTTTTCAGGGAAATAATCGCCAGGAACAAGCCGATACCGACGGTGATGGCCGTGCGCAGCGCGGGCGGAATGCTGTTGATGATCATCTCGCGCACCTTGAACAGGCTGACCAGGATGAACAGGCAGCCGGAAATGAAGACGGCGCCCAGCGCCACTTCCCAGCTCATGCCCATGCCCTTGACCACCGTGTACGAGAAATACGCATTCAAGCCCATGCCCGGCGCCAGCGCGATCGGATAGTTCGCGTACAGGCCCATGATCAGGGTGCCGATGGCGGCCGCCAGGCAGGTGGCAACAAAGACGGAGTCTTTCGGCATGCCCGCGTCGCCGAGGATGGACGGGTTGACGAAGATGATGTAGGCCATCGTCAGGAACGTGGTCAGGCCGGCCAGCAGCTCCGTGCGCACATTGGTTCCGTTGTCCTTCAGTTTGAAATAGCGTTCCAGGAACTGCATGATTAACCCCTTGTTTTGGTAAAACCGGGCGCCTGCGTGTGGCCAGTGCGCCTCTTTTTATGACGAAATGACTACTTTCCCGCTGCGCCCGCCGGCTTGAAGGCCCACCAGCGGCTGCCCGCGAAATTCCAGACCAGCCCGATTCCCGTCGCCAGCACCTGCGCCAGCCAGTAATACCAGCCCAGCTGGTGTACCAGCAGCCACATCAGGCCCGTATTGATGCACCAGCCGATGCCCAGCAGGGTGAAATACTTGCTGGCGGCCTCGCCATGGCCCTTGTCGCTCTTGAACGTGAAAAAGTAATTGAGGAGGTAGTTGACGATGGAACCGAGGATGTAGCCGATGCCGGACGCGGCGGCGGCATTGATGCCGGCCCATTCCACGCCGCCCCACAGCACGCTGTATTGCACGGCCGTGCCGGAAGCGCCGACGGCGGCGAAACGCAAAAATTGGTGATGCAGGGAATGGGACATTGTCAATTTTCAAATAAGACGAAAACAATTGCCGGGATCGGGCCAGAATAAAAAATGGCTACGATTGCTCGTAACCATTTTTCAGCCTGCATTTTACTGCAAGTTGCGCCCAACGTTCATATTCGCCGCCGTTTCGACACTTATTCCTTGCGCTGGCGGCGCCGGCGCAGCAATACAAACAGCGCGATCAACAGCAAGATTCCCACGATGCCGCCCGGCAGCATGAACGGTTGTGCGCGCGCCAGCACGGGCTTCTCGCCGCCGCTGCGCGCCTGCGCCACATACGCGGGCGTGACGGACACATCCGGATTGCCATACTGCTTCAGCACGTAATTGGCGATAGCGGCGATCTGCTCGTCCGTCAAGGGTTGCACATACGAACGCTGGTCGAAACGGGGCATGAACGCTTCGTGCTCTTCCCCTTCGATCTTGCGCTCGACGCCAAACAAGATGGCCGAGACCAGGTTGGCCGGCGTGCTGCCGCCCGTCGCCGTGTTGTTGAACAGGGCGGGATACGCCTGGCCCGTGCTGCCGGCACCGCTGGCCGAATGGCAACTGGCGCAGTAGCCGGAAAACAGGATCGCGCCGCTGTTGAGCGAATGGCGCTCGGTGGAACTGGCCATGCCGCGCAGCAGCGGCTCTTCGCTGGCGGCGCTGCCATGGCTGAAGGCGGCTTGCGTCTGCCCCGGCGCGCGCACGGGCGGCACCGTGCGCAGCCAGGCCACGATGGCGGCCACGTCGTCGTCGCGCAAAAACTGCAGGCTGTTCTGGATGGCTTCGGCCATGCCGCCCGCCGCCTGCCCCTTGCCTTCCACGTGGCCCGTCTTCAGGTAAGCCGTGAGTTCCGCATCCGTCCACGCGCCGATGCCGCTGACCTTGTCGGACGTGATATTCGGCGCATGCCAGGAACCGAGCGACGCGCCCGCCAGGTTCTGGCTGCCGATTTCCGCCATCAGCGCGTTGCGCGGCGTATGGCAGGCGCTGCAGTGCGCCAAGCCTTCGGCCAGGTAGGCGCCGCGGTTGATCTGCGCGCTCTTCGTGGGGTCCGGCACGAAGCGTTTATTGTCCAGGAACAAAGTATTCCATCCCAGCATGGACAAGCGCACATTGAACGGGAATGGCAAGGCCGTCTGGCGCGCCGGCGCGTCGACGGGTTGAACGGCCTGCATGAAGTAGTAATACAGGTCGCCCACGTCCGCATCCGTCAGCTGCGCATAGCTGGTGTAGGGCATGGCGGGATACAGATGGCTGCCATCGGCGCGCACGCCTTCGCGCAGCGCGCGCGCAAAGTCGGCTTCCGTGTAGCGGCCGATGCCGCCTTGTTTCGACGGCGTGATATTCGTCGCGTAGATCGTGCCCAGGGGCGAGTCGATGGCGTAGCCGCCCGCATACGGCTTGCCGCCCGCTGCCGTATGGCAAGCCATGCAGTCGGCGGCGATGGCCAGGTAGCGGCCCCGCTCGAGGCGCGCATCGGGCTTGGCGGCCACGGGCGCGGCGGGACGGTCCGGCGTCAGGGTGACGGGCGGCGCCGAGGCAGGCACGGCAGCGATGGCGCCGCCGGCCAGCAAGGCCAGGCCGAGAGCGAAGGACAGGCGGCGCATCATGCTGCCGCCCTTGCCAGGGTGCGGGCGATGTCGTCGGCCGCGCGCAAACCGAGCGCGGCCATGCTGAGGGTGGTGTTGACGACGCTGGCCGACGGCATGGCGCCGCCGCCGGGCAGCCACAGGTTGGCGTGATCATGGGCGCGGCAATTGCCGTCGACCACGGAATCGGCGCGATTGGAACCCATGATGACGCCGCCCATGATGTGGTTATTCGCATTCAGGCTGTCGGT
Organism: Janthinobacterium sp. SUN176; assembly: GCF_030587335.1. Taxonomy (NCBI): domain Bacteria; kingdom Pseudomonadati; phylum Pseudomonadota; class Betaproteobacteria; order Burkholderiales; family Oxalobacteraceae; genus Janthinobacterium; species Janthinobacterium sp. SUN176. The sequence continues at coordinate 2,780,127 of NZ_JAPWIA010000001.1, forward strand.
GATATGGAATTCCACGGCGCCGAACAGCTTGCCGATGTGCTCCAGCTGCGCATGCGCGGCCTTCGCGCCATCGCGCACATAGTCGCCCACGTCATAGTAGATGTCCGGGCAGGCCAGGCCCAGCGGGTCCTTGCGCGTCTTGCTCAATGTCAAACGGTTGTGCGCTTCCGGCAGCGGCTCCAGGCTGATCGACAGGTCCACGCCGAACGCGGCGCGGCGGCGGATTTCATCGTCGAGGTCCTTGCCCACCAGGCCCAGCTTCAAGGATTGCTGGGTAGCAGGTCCCACGCGGGTGATATTGTTCAAGATCATCTTGTTGGCCGAATACTGCGCGCGGAAGGCGCCGTCGCGCGGCCCCACCAGGCAGCTGCTCTGCGCCGGGCCGCGGCCCGTCCAGATCGGTTCATTGGCGAGGAAGGTACAGTGGAAACCCGAGTGGTCCATCATGTTGCGGCCCACCTGGTCGGAACTGTTGGCGATGCCGTTCGGATTGTTCTGGTTCGCCGCCAGCAGCAGCAAACGGGGCGTTTCGATGCCATTGCAGGCAATCACGAAGGCCTTGCCGGTCGCCATGTGCGACTGTTTCTTCGCGTCATACCAGTGCACGGCCGTCACGCGGTTGTTGTGGTCCGTGTCGATGCGGTAGACGACGGCCTCGGCCAGCACGCCCGCGCCCTTCAGCTCGGCCCGCTCCACGTGGTGGATGCCGTTGTACATGGCGCCGATGGGGCAGATCGGCTGGCAATTGTTATTGCCGCAGCAAGTCGGGCGTCCCTGCCATGGGCGCGTCGAGCGGCCTTGCGGAATCGGCACGGAACGGTAGCCGTGCGGGTTGACCACTTCGGCAAAGCGCTTGTCGCCATAGCCCCAGGGCACCATGTCCATCGGATACGGCGCGCTGCGCTCGCTGGGCGACTGCAGCGCCGGATCGTTGGGGCCGGCCACGCCCATTTCCTGCTCGGCGCGGCAATAGTACGGTTCCAGCTCATCGTAGGAGATGGCCCAGTCGCGCCCTACCCCGTAATCGCTTTTCATGCGCATGTCGGACGGCAAATGGCGCCAGCACGATGCGGCCCAGTGCCAGGTCGTGCCGCCCACCGTGCGCAGATAGCCCTGCTGGAAACTGCTGCCGCTGGGGCCGGACAATTCCACATAGTTGTTTTTTGGAAAATACAGCGGCGCGGGCGCGTTGTCCGCCTGCGGATACAGGCCCTGGAAATCGGAACCGACGCGGTTCTCGAACGGCATGTTGCGCCAGTTTTCCACTGCTTGGCCCCGCTCGATGCGCAAGCCCGCTTCCAGCATGATCACGGAGTGACCCTGTGCGGCCAGCTGGTCGGCCATCATGGCGCCGACGACGCCGGTTCCGACGATGACGACATCGGCGACGACGTCGCCATTACTCTTGAATTGGGGTGATTTCATTTTGCTTGCTTGCCTTTGGTTTCGGGAGTGCCGGTGGTGGCCGGGGCCGGTACGGGTTTTGGCGCCACGGGCGCGGAGACGCCCACGGCGGGCGGCGCCTTCAGCCACCACAGGGGGCCGTAATTGCAGTAAGTCGGCACGACCTGGCCATTGGCCACCGTGCGGTACATCAACGCTTCCGCATACGCGACGACGATGGACTTCGTGCCCTGCGCCGCATTTCCGGCGACGGTGCCCGTGTACCAGGCGGCAACGATGGCCAGCGCCAGCTCGCGCAGACCCGCATCGGCGGCGCTGGCGGCCGCCAGCAGGGCCTTGGCTTCCTGGCCCGTGACGAGCAGCGCGCCCAGCTGCGGCAAGCGGTCGGCAAAGCCGGGCACGTTGGTGCGCATGGCTTGCTCGATGCGCGCCGCCGTCGCGGCGGACAGGTCGCGGTGGCCCGTGATCGTTTGCGACAAGGTGTAGAACAGCATGGTGGCGGGCGCCAGGCCGGTGGCCGGAGCGCTGGCCGGCGCCTGCATGGCGGCGGACAGGGGATTGCTCCAGAAACCGGCCTGCGCCAGCAGGGCGGCCAGGCCGATCAGGGCGTGGCGGCGGCTGATGCGAGGAAGGGATGAAACGGATGTTGCAGATGGTTCAGTGCCTGGATGGTTCATGAGACTCCCGCAAGACTTGTTATTTTATTGACTTCGATGATTGCGCTACATTGCATTTGCGCATAGATGGAACCGGTTCCATATTATCCTACAGAAGTAAATAGTCTGCCAATGTAGTACTACTACTGAGACACTACCCTGGGCAATTCCGGTATGGATTCAGGCATTCTGCGCAGGCAAAACGCCAGTCCCGGCTGGTTGCCCAGGCGGTAATGGAAGTCGAGCACGCTGCCGCCGGCCAGGCTGGGCTTGCCGGGCAAGGCCAGGGGCAGGTTCAGGCTGCACTCATGGTCGCCCAGGACGATGTCGCCATGCACGCGGATGCGCGTCAGCAATCGCGGCGCCTGTTCCAGCACGTCGGGCAGGCGGATGCTGGCGGCCGGCAGGCTGTCGCCCCCTTCATCCTGCCAGGCGCGCAAGGCGTCCGCATCGAGGGTAAACACGCGGCCCCAGTCGGTGCACGGCGCATCCGGCGCGCGCCGGTCCAGGCCCAGGTGCACGGTGACGGCCGCCGGCAGCAGCGTCGCCGCGGGCGCTTGCGCGTGCAGGTTGCGCAGGATGGCCACCTGCGGCTCCTTGCCCAGCGCCGTATTCATGGTTTCGCTGACGATCACGTCCGGCATGGCGCCGGCAGGAATGCGGCAGGCGGCCGCGTCGGCGCACAGGTACTCGGCGACGTGGCTGTCCAGGCCCAGGACTGCGATCAGGTCGCGCGCATACGCCAGGGTCTCGGCATGCACGTCGAGGATGGAAAACTGCACCAACTGCGCATCCAGCACGGCCATCACCGGCAAGGCCAGCAGGGCGAACGGGCCGCAACCCGCATACAGCACCCGCACGGGCCGCCCGCCGCTCACGTCCAGGCGCTCGCGCACGGCCTGCGCCAGGCCCTGGATGAAGGCGGCACTGCGGTATGGCTCGCGCGCGCACAGTCCCGCCTGCACGGGCGAGATGGCCCAGCCGCTGGGCAGAAAACTTTCGCCATCGCGCAAGCCGTCCTGCCGGTCCATGGACAGGCGCGAATGGCGCTCGACGAGCTGGCGCAGCTGCACCGTTTCACCGACCAGGCTGGCCAGGGAGCGCTGCGGATCGCACAGCGCGGCCGCAATGGCGGCCAGTTCCGCGCGCGCCGGATTCACGCGCGACTCCACGGGCGAGGCGGGATAAAGACAGAATGCATGGCGGCCTCCTTGAAATGATTGCAAGTACGCGGAAAAATTGGCAGCATAGCAAATAAATACATGCCTGCTCATTTGCCGCCATCGCAACCACCTACCGGAGCACCGATGCACGCCTTGCCGCTTTCCGCCCTCGCCAGCCTGCCCGCCCCCTACCAGTTGCGCGTCCAGCGCGATGACGACGAAGGCTTTGCCGCCGCGCTGTACGGCTCCACGCGCGACGACCTGCGCCAGATGCCGGCCGCGCCCGCCGTCATCGAACAGCTGATCGCCATGCAGCAGCGCATGCAAAGCCACGGCTATCGCCAGACGTATCCGCACGCCGTGTACCTGGTGCTGCAGCACGGCGACACGCCCATCGGCCGCCTGATCCTGGAGCGCCGGAATCAGGTGCTGCACCTGGTCGACATCGCCATCCTGCCCGCCGCGCAAGGCCAGGGCGCCGGCAGCGCCGTGCTGCGCGGCCTGCAGGCGCAAGCCGCTGCGGAGCAATGGCAGATCCACCTTGCCGTCAACAAGGGCAACGCCGCCGCGCGCGCACTGTACCAGCGGCTGGGCTTTCGCCTGCGCGGGGAAAACGAGGTGCAGGAGCAACTGGAATGGAGCGCGCCATAGTGCCGGCGCCGAATCCGCCCAGCACCTGGCTGCAACTGCCGCTGCGCTTCGACGTGGCGCGCATGCAGGGCGACAGCGACCAGTTCGCCGCCGGCGAGTGGATCAGCCATTTCAACACGGGCGCCTACGACACGGGCTGGAGCTGCATACCGCTGCGCTCGCCAGGCGGAGCAGCCGGCGATATCATGCCCGTCAACGGCCCCGCCTATGCCGCCACGCCGCAACTGGCGCGCTGCCCCTGCCTGCGCGAGGTGCTTGCCAGCTTCGCATGCGAGCTTCACGCCGCGCGCCTGATGGCGCTGGCGCCGGGCACCCTCATCCGCGAGCACCGCGACGCCGGCATGTCGCTGGCCGATGGCCTCGTCCGCATCCATATCCCCATCCACACCTCGCCGCAGGTGCTGTTTACCATCGATGGTGAGACCGTCCACTTCACGGCCGGGCACGCCTGGTACATGGATGCCAGCTGCCTGCACGCGGTGCACAACCGGGGCGCGACGCCGCGCATCCACCTCGTGCTCGACTGCATCAGCAATGCCTGGCTCGAAGCGCTGTTCGCCTCGGCCGGCTTCGTGCCGAAAGCGCCCCACAGGTATGGCGACCCCAGCATCAACGATGGCAATGTGCGGGCCGTCATCGCCCAGTTGCGGCTATCGCCCTCGCCCGCCAGCCTGGCGCTGGCCAGCGCGCTGGCCGCCCTGGCCGACGGGAACGCGCCGTGAGCGCCACGCCGGGCCTGGCCCAGCAGGAACGCTTGCTGGCCAGGGGCGAGACGGTAACGTGGCACGAGGGCATGGACCTGCGCGGCTGGTATCCGCTGTACGTGGAGCGGGGCGAAACATGGGCGGACGCCGCCATGTGCTGGCGCGAGCTGGGAAAAACACCCTTCAGCGACGCCTTCTTTGTCAATACCCTGGCGCGCCAGCCGCACGGGGAGCGCCGCGTCTGCCGCACGCCGCTGGCGGCGCTGGCGACGCTCGGCGATGGCCTGGCGCCCGACGCCTTCATCTTCCACGTCTCGCGCTGCGGCTCGACCCTGCTGAGCCAGCTGTTGGCATCCTTGCCGCAATGCATAGTGATGTCCGAGCCGCCCGTCATTGACTCGCTGCTGCGCCTGCATCACGACGGCGCCGACCCGGCGGCCAGCGTGGCCCTGCTGCGCCAGGCCATCCTGGCCCTGGGCCAGCGCCGTTCCGGCGCACAGACGCACTTCTTCATCAAGTTCGACTGCTGGCACATCCACAGCCTGGACTTGCTGCGGCAAGCGTTTCCCGGCACGCCCTGCCTGTTCGTCTACCGCGAACCGCTGGCCGTGCTGGCCTCGCACCAGCGCCAGCGCGGCCCGCAGATGGTGCCCGGCATGCTGCACCCGGCACAGCTGCCGCTGCCCGCACACCAGCTGGCGCCGGGCGATCTCGATGGCTATACGGGCCTCGTGCTGGCCAGCCTGCTCAACGCCGCCCGGTCCCATGCGGCGGCAGGACAGTTGCAATTAATTAACTACAGTCAATTGCCCGACATCCTCTTCAGCGATGTATTGCCCCGCTTCGGCATCGCCGCCACAGCGGCGCAGTTGCAAGCGATGCGCGCGCAAGGCGGCGTGCATGCGAAGTACGGCACGGCTTACCACGGCGATCCGCCCGCGCCCGCGGCAAGCGGCCTGGCCGCCATCGCCGCGCAATTGCAAGCCGCATATCTGGCGCTGGAAGCGTTGCGGCTGCATGCCGGGCAAGGTCAATGATTTTCATAAACCCAACTTTTTAACGAGGAGACATGTCGACGTACCCGCTGGAAACCATGCGATAAATTAGCTGTTCAACTGCGGCGCAAAATGCGCCGGTGCAAGCAACCTGAAACCAACCCTGACACCATGATAAAAAAAATGACATTGGCAGTGCTCTTGACCGCCCTGATTCCCTTCTACGCATGCAAGGCGCAAACCACGGCGGCAGCGACACCCGCTTCCGCGGAAGTCACCACCACCCTGACACCCGATATTGGCGGCATCAAGCAAGTGGTGGAAATCAAGACGGACGACGCGAACAAGCCCGTGCTGCTGTTTTTATCCGGCGGCCCGGGAAGCTCCATGATCAAGGGGGCGGATGCCTTTACGAATCTCCTGAAAAGCAGATTTACGATTGTGCAATGGGACCAGCGGGATGCCGGAAAAACCTTGAAACTGAATCCCTCCCCCACGCAGCCGTCCGTCGGGCAGATGGAGCAGGACACGTATCAAGTCATCCAATTTCTGCGCAAGGAGTTAAAGCAGGACAAAATATACTTGCTGGGCAGTTCCTGGGGCAACGTCCTGGGCTTTGATATCGTCAAGCGTCACCCGGAACTGCTGCATGCCTATTTCGCGTCGAATCCTGTCGTGAGCCAGCTGGAAAGCGAGAAAGAATTGCTGCAAGCCTTGAAAGTGCACTTCAAGGACAATGCCGTCGCCAGCCAGGAGCTGAACAGCATCAGTTTTCCGTTTGCAAGTGACGAAAGCATGTTCTATTTAAGGAAATGGCTTTTTTACAAGGATGGCAAGGCATTTGCGACGAGCGAAGGTTTCAAGACGGGTTTTCTGCAATGGTCAAAGACCTGGTCGCCCGTCTGGAACGAGGTCATGAACATTGATTTGCCCAAGACCTTGAAGAGCGTCGACTGCCCCGTGTATTTCTTCGTCGGCAAAAACGATATCCAGACCTCGACCAGGATCACGCAAGCGTATTTCGACACCTTGAAGGCACCAAGGAAGGGCTTGTTTTTCTTCGAGCATTCCGGGCATCAGATACACCAGGATGAACCGGTGCAATTTCAAGAAGCCATCATCAAGACCTTGGATGCGACTGCCAAGCCCTGATGCAACGCCCCATGACATGGGGCCCTTTTCGGGGGCCGACTGGCTGGCCGGCGCACTGCCGGCCTAGTCGCCGGCAATGCTCGCCGCAGCCTTGCTAATCAGCGACGCCACCGCGTGGGCTTGCGAAATGTAAATGGCATGACTGCCGGCAACTTCGACCACCGTCGAGCCCGCCCGCTCCGCCATCTGGCGCTGCATCGCCGGTGCAATCATCTGGTCCCCGGTCGCGACCAGGTACCAGCTGGGCTTGCTCCTCCACGCTGGCGCGCTGACCACGCCCGTCAAGGCAGCCATCCCCCAGGGCACTTGCGATGCCGCCATGAAGTTGGCCTTGTGCCTGGGCACATCGGCGGCGAAGGCGGCCGCAAACTTTTTCTGGTCGAGCAGCAGGAAGCCATCGTGCGGCGGCAAGATCGGCGGCACCGGCGCGCCAGGCGGGGCATTCTTCAGCAAGGAATCGACAGACTCCCCTTGATCCGGCACAAACGCCGCGATGTAGACCAATGCTTTGACCTTGGGATCGTTCCCCGCTTGCGTGACCACGGCGCCCCCATACGAATGACCGACCAGGACCACGGGACCCGGTACTGCGGCGATGACCCGGCCCGTCGCGGCCACGTCGTCCGCCAGCGATAGCGTTGGGTTTTGCACAATGGCAACGTGACAGCCTTCGTCACGCAGTACCCGGTAAACACCTTCCCAGCCGGACCCGTCGACAAAACCACCATGCACGAGCACGATCGTCGCCGGTCCGGCGCGCGCGATGTCATCCATGTCAGCCCCTCCCGGAAATTGCAAGCGATGACAGAGCCGCCAACGCCGTATCTCTTCCAGCATAGCGCCAGATGCCTGGTGGTCCATGCGGTGGATCAAGAGCAGGCGACACGGGCGTCTGCGCCGGCCCAGAAATGCAAAAAGCCCAACCGGTGAAGGCTGGGCTTTCTGCTACTGCGTGTTCTGGCTCCCCGACCTGGACTCGAACCAGGGACCTGCGGATTAACAGTCCGTCGCTCTACCAACTGAGCTATCAGGGAAAAGAGGCCGCATTCTATAGGGGAAATTTTACGATGTCCAGATTTCCCCGAGAAAAATATGTATTTCCCCGGCTGCGCCTTGCCCGTCGGTCAGCCGGGATGCTCTTGCGGGTAGTAGTCAACGACCAGCACCCGGCCCAGCCATGGCTTGAGCTGCTCGACAAAGGCCAGGTGGGCCGCATGGGTCAGGTACCCATCGCGGGCAGCGGCGTCATCGAAGGTCAGCGTGAAGCAATCGGTAAAGCCGTCGTCGAGGCCTTCCGGGCTGACGTTCGGCCCCCATTCGAATTGCCGCACGCCGGGAATGCGGTGTTTCAGCTGGGAAAACTCGTAGACGAGCTCGGCGTGCTTGGCAGACGTGATGCCATCGAGGAAGTCGCACAGGACGATGTGGCGCAAGGCGGAGGTACAAGTCATGGGAAGGTGCTCCTGAAGTGATGCATTCAGGATAGCGCAAAACGCGATCACGCACAGGCAAGCCCCGCTGGCGGCGGTGGAAAACAAAAAAGGCCATGTTTTTCAACATGGCCTTCCGAATTCTGGCTCCCCGACCTGGACTCGAACCAGGGACCTGCGGATTAACAGTCCGTCGCTCTACCAACTGAGCTATCAGGGAAAAGAGGCCGTATTATATAGGCCAAACTTGGCGCTGTCCAGATTTCCATAGGGAAAATCTTATCTTGCCCCAAGCTGCGCACCGGCGGCGCAAAAACAAAAAAGACCACGTTTTTCAACGTGGCCTTCCGAATTCTGGCTCCCCGACCTGGACTCGAACCAGGGACCTGCGGATTAACAGTCCGTCGCTCTACCAACTGAGCTATCAGGGAAAAGAGGCAATATTATATGTCGCTTGTTCCATATTTGCAAGACCGCTACTGCATCTTCACAAACATGGCCATCACCGACTTTCTACTGCCATCAGCGCCGCACTTGCATGCAGCGCCGAAGAAGCAAGATCTTAAAGCACTTTGGCGATCGCGTCAATAACGATGTCGATATTGCGCGAATTCAATGCTGCTACGCAGATACGGCCCGTGTCGACGGCGTAGATCGATTGCTCGCGCAGCGATGCCACCTGCTCCTTGGTGAGACCGGAGTACGAGAACATGCCGATTTGCTGGCGCACGAATTCGAAGTCGTGGCCTGGCGCCTTGGCTTTCAGCTTTTCCACGAAGGCATTGCGCATTTCGCGGATGCGCACGCGCATGCCGGCCAGCTCCTCTTCCCACAGCTGGCGCAGTTCCGGCGTGGCCAGGACGGTGGCGACCACCTTGCCGCCGTGTACCGGCGGGTTCGAGTAGTTGGTGCGCACGACGCGCTTCAGCTGCGACAGCAGGCGGGCCGCTTCGTCGGCGCTGGCGGCGACGACGCTCAGGGCGCCCACGCGCTCGCCGTACAGCGAGAACGATTTCGAGAACGAGTTCGATACCAGCAGCGGGCCGCCCGCGTCGGCGAAGCGGCGCACCACTGCGCCGTCTTCGGCGATGCCGTTGGCGAAGCCTTGATAGGCCATGTCCAGGAACGGCACCAGGCCGCGCGAGGTCACCACGCTGATGATCTGATCCCACTGGGCCACGCTCAGGTCGGCGCCGGTCGGGTTGTGGCAGCAGGCGTGCAGCACGACGATGGAACCGGCTGGCATGGCGTTCAGGCTGGCCAGCATGCCGTCGAAGTTCACGCCATGGGTGGCGGCATCGTAGTAGGTGTAGTTATTCACGACGAAACCGGCGTTCTCGAACAGCGCGCGGTGGTTTTCCCAGCTCGGGTCGCTGATGTAGACCTGGGCACCCGGCGCGAAGCGCTGCAGGAAGTCGGCACCGATCTTCAACGCGCCCGTGCCGCCGATGGCTTGCACGGTCACGGCGCGGCGCTCTTGAATTACGGCGCTATCGGCGCCAAATACGAGTTCTTGCACGGCCTTGTCGTAGGCGGCGAGGCCTTCGATCGGCAGGTAGGTGCGTGGGGCGGCCTGTTCGATCAGGATGGCTTCCGCCTTGCGTACGCAAGCTAACAGAGGCACTTTGCCGTTGTCGTCATAATAGACGCCGACGCCCAGATTGATTTTGGCGGGATTCTGGTCCGCGTTAAATGCTTCGGTGATGCCCAGGATCGGGTCGCGTGGGGCCATCTCGATGGCGCTAAACAGACTGGCAGAAACAGTTGGGTTCGTCATGATAAGATTGGATTCGATTGGAAGCAGGTTCACAGCGGAGTTGTAGACAGCGCCCCAAAATACAACGCCAGGGCCGCCAGCAGAGCACTATTCTAACAAAGGTCTGATTCACATGCCCGAATTATCTACCGCCAGCGAGGCGGAAAGCGCAATTATCTCTTTCCCGGACTCCCCCTTCAAGCTGCACCAGCCCTTCCCTCCGGCCGGCGATCAGCCCACGGCGATCGCCCAGTTATCCGAGGGGATTGCCGACGGACTGGCCTTCCAGACCCTGCTGGGCGTGACCGGTTCAGGCAAGACCTATACCATGGCCAACGTCATCGCGCGCATGGGCCGGCCCGCCATCGTCTTCGCGCCGAACAAGACGCTGGCGGCGCAGCTGTACAGCGAGTTCCGCGACTTTTTCCCGCAAAACGCGGTCGAATACTTCGTCAGCTACTACGATTACTACCAGCCCGAAGCCTATGTGCCGCAGCGCGACCTGTTCATCGAAAAGGATTCGTCGATCAACGAACATATCGAGCAGATGCGGCTGTCGTGCACCAAGTCGCTGATGGAGCGGCGCGACGTCATCATCGTCGCCACCGTCTCGGCCATCTACGGTATCGGCAATCCGAACGAATACCACCAGATGATCTTGACCCTGCGCGTCAAGGACAGGGTCGCGCAGCGCGACGTCATCGCGCGCCTGATCCAGATGCAGTACACGCGCAACGAAGTCGATTTCGGCCGCGGCACCTTCCGCGTGCGCGGCGATACCATCGACATCTTCCCCGCCGAGCATGCGGAACTGGCCGTGCGCCTGGAAATGTTCGACGACGAAATCGAATCGATCCAGCTGTTCGACCCGCTGACGGGCAGAGTGCGGCAAAAGATCCCCCGCTTCACCGTGTATCCGGGCTCGCACTACGTGACGCCCCGCTCCACCGTGCTGCGCGCCGTGGAAACCATCAAGGACGAGCTGCGCGAGCGCCTCGAGTTCTTCCGCAAGGAGAATAAACTGATCGAAGAGCAGCGGCTGGAACAGCGCACGCGCTTCGACCTGGAAATGATGGCGGAAATCGGTTTCACGAAGGGTATCGAGAACTATTCGCGCCACCTGTCCGGCGCGCTGCCGGGCGAACCGCCGCCCACCCTGGTCGATTATCTGCCGCCCGACGCCCTGATGTTCCTCGACGAATCGCACGTGCTGACGGGCCAGCTGAGCGCCATGTACAACGGCGACCGCTCGCGCAAGACCAACCTGGTCGACTACGGCTTCCGCCTACCGTCGGCCCTCGACAACCGGCCCTTGAAATTCGAGGAATTCGAACAGAAGATGCGCCAGACCGTGTTCGTCTCGGCCACCCCGGCCGAATACGAAAAGAACCATTCCGACCAGGTGGTCGAGCAGGTGGTACGCCCCACCGGCCTGGTCGACCCGCAAATCATCGTGCGTCCCGCCAGCAGCCAGGTGGACGACCTGATGTCGGAAATCGTCGAGCGCATCAAGAAGGATGAGCGCGTGCTGGTGACGACTTTGACCAAGCGCATGTCGGAGCAGTTGACGGAATACCTGGGCGACCATGGCATCAAGGTGCGCTACCTGCACAGCGACATCGAGACGGTGGAACGCGTGGAAATCCTGCGCGACCTGCGCCTGGGCACCTTCGACGTGCTGGTGGGGATCAACCTGCTGCGCGAGGGCCTGGACTTGCCGGAAGTGTCGCTGGTGGCCATCCTCGATGCGGACAAGGAAGGCTTCCTGCGCTCCGAGCGCAGCCTGATCCAGACCATCGGCCGCGCCGCGCGCAATCTGAACGGCACGGCGATCCTGTACGGCGACCGCATCACGGACTCCATGCGCCGCGCCATCGATGAAACGGAGCGCCGCCGCGCCAAGCAGATCGCCTTCAATACGGCCAACAACATCATCCCGATCGGCGTGAAGAAATCGATCCGCGAAATGATCGACGGCGTCTACAGTCCGCAGGAAGCGCGCGAAACCCTGCAGGTGGCGCAGGAAGCGGCGAAGTTCGAAGCCATGAGCGAAAAGCAGGTCAGCAAGGAAATCAAGCGCCTGGAAAAACTGATGGTCGACCACGCCAAGAACCTGGAATTCGAAAAGGCGGCGCAGGTGCGCGACCAGTTGCACATCCTCAAGCAGCAGCTGTTCGGCGCACCGGGCACCGACAACGTGGCGTCGATACTGGGCAAGTAAATATCACGCCATGCGTGGGGGCTGGCCGGTCGCGCATGCCATTTCATCATGCAGCAATAGCGCCCCGCCTCGCCCCTTCAGGGATAGCTGGGCCGGCGCATGTGGAACAGGCTGTCCGGTCCGATTTCGAAATAATCGGCCGGACCGCCGCCGCGCAATATCGGCGCGGCGGCGGCCGTGTCGTACACACCATCGGTCAACAGGTGGCGCGCGATATGCACGCCCACCACTTCCCCCAGCACCAGCCAGCTGCCGACACCGTCACCCTTGACGCCCTGCAGTTCGATGATCTGCGTGCGCCGGCATTCGAAGGAGACGGGGCTTTCGGCCACGCGCGGCACGTTGACGAGGCGCGAGGCGGCCGGCGTCAGGCCGGCCAGCGCGAATTCGTCGACTTCGGGCGGCGCCGGCGCGCAGCTGGCATTCATCGCCTCGGCCAGCGGACGCGTCGCCAGGTTCCACACGAATTCGCCCGTTTGTTCGATATTGCGCAAGGTATCCTTGCGGCCGATGCTGGAAAATCCGATCAGCGGCGGATGGTAATTGAAGGCGTTGAAAAAGCTGTATGGCGCCAGGTTGAGCACGCCCTCGCCGCTGCGTGAGGCGATCCAGCCGATGGGCCGCGGCCCCACGATGGCATTGAACGGGTCATGCGGCAAGCCATGGCCCTGTGCGGGTTCATAAAAGTAAATGGGGTCGAGCACGCGCGCTCCTGCAGTCAAAAGAAGTCAAGACGCCCAGGATGGAACGCCTGGAACGACAGCTTACTGGAATTGCCGCCACCGCGTTGCCGGCCCACCGGCGCCAGGTGCGTTCGCGCACGCAGCATGACAATTGTATGGCGCGCCGCAGCACGCCTCGCTTATGATGGGGCAACTCAACCCCGATCATTGCACCGCCGCCCATGCCTACCCTCACGCTGCACCAGAAAGTGTTCTTGCTCCTCCTGAGCGTCGTCACCATCGGCTTCGGCTGGATACTGGCGCCCTATGCGGGCGCCATCTTCTGGGGCGTCGTCCTGGCGATCCTGTTCGCGCCCGTGTACCGCTGGCTGCTGCGAAAAACCCGGGGCCGCGCCGGCGTGGCGTCGCTGCTGACCTTGCTGCTGATCATCGTCATCGTCATCCTGCCGCTGTCGCTCATTTCCGTGTCGCTGGTGAACCAGGCGGCCAGCGTCGTGGAAATGGTACGTTCGGGGGAAATCACGGTCGCCATGTTCTTCGATAAGATCATGGCGGTGCTGCCGCAATGGCTGATCAACTTGCTCGACCGCTTCAACCTGACCAGCCTGGCCAGCCTGCAGGACAAGCTGGCAGAGGGCGCCACGCAGGTGAGCCAGGTGGTGGCGGTGAAAGCCATCAATGTGGGCCTGTACACCTTCGAATTCCTCACCAGCCTGTGCATCATGCTGTACCTGCTGTTTTTCCTGATGCGCGATGGCTCGGCCCTGTCGGCCCGCATCAAGGGCGCCGTGCCGCTGAGCCGCAAATACAAGCAACGCCTGTTCACCAATTTCACCACGGTGATCCGCGCCACGGTGAAGGGCAACATCCTCGTGGCGATTGCCCAGGGCGCCCTCGGCGGCCTGGCATTCTGGTTCCTCGACGTGCCCGCACCCCTGCTGTGGGCCGTGCTGATGGCCTTCCTGTCGCTGCTGCCGGCCGTCGGCGCCGCCCTCGTCTGGGCGCCCGTGGCCGTCTACTTCCTGGCCACGGGGGCCATCTGGCAAGGCGCGGGCCTGGCCGCCTTCGGCGTCTTCGTCATCGGCCTGGTCGACAACGTGCTGCGCCCCGTTTTGGTGGGCAAGGACACCAAGATGCCCGACTACGTGGTGCTGCTGTCGACCGTGGGCGGCATGGCCCTGTTCGGCCTGAACGGCTTTGTCATCGGCCCCGTGGTGGCGGCCCTGTTCATCGCCTCGTGGGATCTGTTCGTCTCGGCCAGCGAATTCCAGGCCGCGGATTAAAGCGTGGCAATCGGGAGCGTTGCCGTCCCATCCGGCAAAAATAATGGCGACGGAAGCCGGCTTGCCGGCGGCGCCACTTGCGCTTCCTGAAACAGGCCGGAACAGCCTGGCGGCAGAGTGCCCGCCAGCGCTGACCAGGCTCGGCAACTATCCACATGAGACCGCATTTCCCATCATTTACCATGATGCAACAGTGTGTATTTAGCAACAGATGCGAAAATATAGTTTTTGACGCAGCAGGTGCCGCGGCGTAGTGTCGGTCGTCCCGACAACCACGTAATGAGGAGCCTCCCATGGCAAATCCACTGTGCTTAATGATGCCGGCGCTGCCAGGCACCAATCCGACCGCCATCGCCGCAACATTGCTGGAATACCAACCGAAGATCAATGCCGCCCTTACCACTATCGGTACCGTGCACTTTGCCCGCTTTACCCTGCTTGACCGCTCCCAGCCCAACCTGCTGCCCAACATTCAATCGGCGGGCACTTCCGATAGCCTGGTCATCGGCGTGATCACCGAGTATGACGGCAACTTCAACGACTACATCGAAGATTTCGTGGGCCAACTGGGCGAGGTATTCGACGCGCTGCTGCAATTTGTCGTGGGCGGCAAGGCGCTGATTCCCGTTGCCAACCATGTGGCTGCATTTGAAGCCTTCATCACGGCCAACGACGCCGCGCAGCACGTGCCCAATAACGGCCTGTACAGCGCCTATCCGCAGACCGTCCAGAAAATCATCGCCGCATTCCGAACCTGAGCCGAAAGCCACGCCGGGGCTGCGCAAGCGGCCCCACCACCTTGCCAGCCACCACCCCAGCCCCCGGAGACAGCATGGCCGATTCCACCATCAATTACGACGACGTGCAAGGCACGATCCTGCGCGGCTACCGCGTCAACCTGGCGCGCCATTTCATCTTCAGCATCACGGATGCGGCGCAGGCACGGCGCACCATCGCGGCCCTGCTCGACGGCAGCGACGGCTTGCCGTCCATTACCACCGCGCGGCACATCCACCCCAAGCCGCCCTGCTTCCTGAACCTCAGCTTTACCGCGCCCGGCCTGTCGGCGCTGGGCGTTGCCGCGACCGACCTCGCCACCTTTGACCAGGCATTTCAACGGGGCGCGGCCGATCCCGCCAGCGTCAATGCCGTGGGCGACGTGGGCGACAGCGCCCCCGAGCACTGGCTCGGCAACCTGGGGCCGGCTACCCGGCATGGCCAGGTGCATGCGCTGCTGAGCCTGTGGGTCAGCGAATCGACGGAAGTGCTGCAGGCGACCTCGGCCACACTACGCCGCGCCTTTGCCGCCGGCTGGCGCGAACTGTATGCGCACGACGGCGTGGCCCTGCCAGACAACCGCGTGCATTTCGGCTACCGCGACAGCATCGCCCAGCCGGACGTCGATGGCGCCCCGCAGCGCAAGCGCGAACACGACCCTGACCCGCTCAACAGCGTCAAGACGGGGGAATTCCTGCTCGGCTATCCGAATGAAAACGGCGGCACCTACCAGGTGCAGCCGCCGCAACTGTCCACCAATGGCAGTTATGCCGCCTTCCGCATCCTGGAGCAGGACGTGGCCCTGTTCGACAGCATCCTGAGCCAGGGCGCGGCCAGTTCCGGGCTCACGACCGAAATGGTGGCCGCCAAGATGTGCGGGCGCTGGCGCAACGGCAATCCGCTCGTGCTCAGGCCGGACGAGGCCGGCCCCGTGCTGCCGGACGCCAGCCTGAACCGCTTTCACTATGTCGATGCGCAGCCGGACCTCGATGACACGCTGGGCCTGAAATGCCCGATCGGCGCGCATATCCGGCGCAACAATCCGCGCGACGAAGCCGTCGTGGGCGCCCCCTCCCGCCACCACCGCATCGTGCGGCGCGCCATGCCCTACGGCAGCGAATACGATCCGGCAGCACCCATCGCGGAGCAGCGCGGCCTGGTCGGCTATTTCATCAATGCCAGCCTGCGCAATCAGTTTGAATTCCTGATGAAGCAATGGAACAATGACGATGCCTTCGTCAAATCGGCCGTCGGCCCGGCCGGTCCCGAGGCGGGCGATGCCACGTTCAACATCAGCGGCCAGGACGTGTTCCTGGGCATCAACGACCCGGACGACAGTTCCTTCACCTTGCCCGGCGTGGGCGCCAAGGGAAGCGGCAATACCGAACTGCAGCATTTCTCGCGCAGCGTCATCACGCGGGGCGGCGTGTATTGCTTCTTCCCCAGCATCACGGGATTGCGCTACCTGGCGAACCTCGGCTAGGCGGGCGCGCCACGCGGGCAAGCGGGAATGGCGCGTACCGCTTGCATTGATCCTGTCATTGCACTATCGTTGGCACACGCGCGTGTTGCCAACCTTTCACAATGACAGGAGTTCCCACCGTGTCGCTAATCCTCTACGGCCATCCCTTTTCCTCGTACACGCAGAAGGTACTCATCGCGCTGTACGAGAACGCCATCCCGTTCGCCTTCCGCTGCCTGGCGCAGGAGATGCCGGAAAACCTGCAGCAATGGCTCGAGCGCTGGCCACTGCGCAAGTTTCCGCTGCTGGTAGACGGCGAGCGCAACGTCGCCGAGACCAGCATCATCATCGAATACCTGCAACTGGCCCATCCGGGCCCGCTGCGCCTGCTGCCGGACGACCCGATGCAGGCGCTGGACGTGCGTTTTCTCGACCGCTACTTCGACCTGCACGTCATGACACCCGTGCAGCATGCCGTCGGCGCCGCCCTGACTGGCGACCCGGCAAAGACCCGCGAAGGCCGCGCGTTTGCCGGCGAAAAGCTGGACCTGGCCTACGCCTGGCTGGAACAGCACCTGGACGGCAGGACGTGGGCCGCCGGCGACCGCTTCAGCCTGGCCGACTGCGCCGCCGCCCCCGCGCTGTTCTATGCGGACTGGACGCAGCCGATTTCCGCAACGCTGCCCCTGCTGCGCGCCTACCGCGCGCGCCTGCTGGCCCGTCCTTCGTTCGCCCGCGCGGTGGAGGAGGCACGTCCGTACCGCCACCTCTTCCCCCTGGGCGCGCCGCAGCGCGACTGACCCCGTTCAGGCAAACACGGGGCGGAAAAAACTGCGCTCGTAGCTGACGATGCAGCGCGTCTCTTCCGCATAGCGGAAGGCGGCCTGGCATTCGGCGTCCTGCATCGAGTCGCTGCGGTATTGCTCGTACAGGGCCAGGCTGGGGAACGAGAACATGGCCAGCGCCACGTTGCTGGCGCCTTCGGACGGCAAAAAATAGCCGTGGTGCTGGCCGCCGAAGCGTTCGACGAGCGGTATCCACAGCTTGCCGTAGGCTTCGAATTCCCGCAATTTATACGGGTCGATGATGTAACGCAGGTAACAGGTAATCATGCGGTTTCCTTGTGAAGATTCAGATCCGTCAGCATGCCGGACTCCCAGGAGCCGATGGCGCCCAATGGCGTGCCAGGCAAGAAGTCCAGTGCGCAGGGATAGGCAATGGCGTGTTCGGCAAGCACGCCGAGTCCCGGCCAGGCGTAGAACAGCAGCTTGCCCTTGCCGATGCGGCCCAGCGCACCGCCGTCGGGCAGCCAGCGCAAGGCGTCGCCCGTGCCGCCGCCCGCCTCCACGGCCACCGTGGCCAGCCGGCGGCCATCGTCCAGCGCATGCACGGACAGACACTCTTGAGCGTCAGCGTAATGCAGCACTGCCAGGAGCGTGCCATCGGGCGACGGCGCGCACGACGCCAGCTTCGGCAGCGACAGCACCACGCGGCCGGCGCCCGCCTGCAGCGGCCAGTCCCACACGCTGCAATAGTCGGGCGGCTGCACTTGCCCCTCTTCCACCGATTTGACGCCATGCAGGAGCAGCAAACGCCGGCCGCCATCGATAGCCCACATGCCGCGCAGCATCTCGCCCGGGTGCGCCTGCATGAAGAGCACCTCGCCCGTTTGCGCGTCGCGCACCCGCAGGCGGCCATCCCAGCCGCCGTCGGCAAGATACTGCCCGCAAGGCGACCACGCGGGACCGCAGCCTTCGCCCTCCTTCTTGTTCTGTAAGTTCAGCAGCAACTGGCCAGCGAGGGCATCCACCACAACCATCTGGCCCGTCGTACTCTTGATGGCCAGCCGGCTGCCGTCGGGCGAAAAGGCCATGTCCGACATGTGCGCGATGAATTTGCCGCGCCACAGCTTCTGGCGCGCCGCCACGTCCCACAGGACCAGGTCGCGTCCCAGCACAGCCAGGCGCGTGCCTTCGGGCGAAAAGCGCACGCCGTAGCTGCAGCCCAGCTTCAGGGGCTTCGGCCTTGCCGTCATGGGCGCACCAGCCGGTACACGACGCTATCGAGGTCGTAATGGCGCTCCATGCCCACGTACTGCATGCCCAGGCGCGTCATGACCTTGATCGAGGCGGCATTGTCCGGGTGGGCCACGGCCACCACTTCGGGCGCGCCGACGACGTCGAAGGCATGCGCGACGATGGCGTTGGCCGCCTCGCTGGCGTAGCCCTTGCCCCAGCCGGCCCGCGCCAGGCGCCAGCCGATTTCGTGCGGCTGCGCCTTGTCGCCGCCGATATGCTGCAGGCAGGCCAGCCCTACCAGCACCTCATCTTCGGTGCGGATCAAGGCCCACCACGAATAGCCCCACTCGACCCAGCGCCCCATGATGCGGGCAACGGCGGCACGTGTATGTTCCTCCGTCTCTGGCTGGCCCGCATTGAGGTAAGTCATCACTTCGGTATCCGAGTTCATGGCGTGCATGGCGTCGTAATGCTTCTCGGTGACGGGTTCGAGGCGCAGGCGCGCCGTGTGCAAGATGGTCATGGCATTTCCTTGGACGAAAAAAAAGACGATACACGATCGTCTTTTTTTAGCAAGAGTGCACGCAAAATTACTTGCCTGCTTCGCCCTTCTTGATCCACGCCGCCAGCTGGTGCGGGCGCAGGCCGTCGTAGTCTTCGAACGGCTGGTGGATCCACGGATTGTGCGGCAGTTCGTCCAGGAAGTAGTCGGGACGCACGACGGAGCAGCCTTTCAGCCAGATCACGGCCGATTTGACTTCGGTCACGTCAGGGAAGTTTTCCTTCAGGTGACGCGTGACTTTGTCCAGGGTGACGCCGGAATCGGCCAGGTCGTCGACCAGCAGGATGCGGCCAGCCAGCGGGCCCTTGGTCATGGTCATGTACTTGGCGATATCGAGGTCGCCGCGCACCGTGCCCGCGTCTTCGCGGTAGGAGCTGGTCGACAGGATGGCCAGTGGCAAATCAAAAATGCGCGAGAACACGTCGCCGGGACGCACGCCGCCGCGCGCCAGGCACAATACCTGGTCAAATTTCCAGCCCGATTCGTAGACCTTGAGCGCCAGGCGCTCGATCAGGCGGTGGTATTCTTCCCAGTTGACCCAGAGATGTTGATCGTTCGATTGTGGGGTAGTCATGATAGTGGAATCTTATTATTAGCGTGATTAAAAAAATCCGCCTTGCGGCGGATTGTGTCCAGCAGCTTACTCGAATGGGTGGCGCAGCACGATCGTTTCTTCACGATCCGGACCGGTCGAAACCATGTCCACCGGCACGCCGACCAGTTCTTCGATGCGCTTGATGTAAGCGCGGGCCGTTGCCGGCAGGGCCGCCAGCGATTTCGCGCCGACCGTGCTTTCCGTCCAGCCTGGCATCTCTTCGTACACGGGTACGCAGCGGGCGGCTTCTTCGGCGCCCGATGGGAAGATGTCCGTGGCCACGCCGTCGATGGTGTAGCCGGTACACAATTTCAAGGTTTCGATACCGTCCAGCACGTCCAGCTTGGTCAGGCACATGCCCGTCACGCCGTTGATCTGCACGGAGCGGCGCAGCAAGGCGGCGTCGAACCAGCCGCAGCGGCGGGCGCGGCCCGTCACGGTGCCGAATTCATGGCCGACTTGCGCCAGGTGGTGGCCGACGCCTGCATCCGTTGGCAGTTCCGAAGGGAACGGGCCGGAACCGACGCGCGTCGTGTACGCCTTGGTGATGCCCATGATGTAGTGCAGCATGCCAGGACCGACGCCCGAACCGGCGGCGGCATTGCCGGCCACGCAGTTCGACGAGGTGACGAACGGATAGGTGCCGTGGTCGACGTCGAGCAGGGAACCCTGCGCGCCTTCGAACAGCAGGTTCGCGCCGGCCTTGTGCGCCTTGTACAGCGCGCTCGACACGTCGGTGACCATCGGGCGCAGACGCGGCACATAGGCCAGCGCGTCGTCGAGGGTCTTCTGATAATCGATGCGCGGAGCCTTCAGGTAGTGCTCCAGCACAAAGTTGTGGTAATCGAGGTTTTCCGCCAGTTTTTCGGCGAAACGGGCTTCGTTCAGCAAGTCGGCGACGCGGATGGCGCGGCGCGCCACTTTGTCTTCGTAGGCCGGGCCGATGCCCTTGCCCGTGGTGCCGATCTTGGCCGCGCCGCGCGCCGCTTCACGGGCCAGGTCGAGTGCCGAGTGGTAAGGTAGGATGACCGGTGCGGCATCCGACACTTTCAGACGCGAAGCGACTTCGACGCCGACGGCTTCGAGCTTGTCGATTTCGCGCAGCACGTCCGGCACGGAAACGACCACGCCGTTACCGATGTAGCAGGCGACGCCTGGGCGCATGATGCCCGACGGGATCAGCTGCAGCGCGGTTTTCACGCCGCCGATGACCAGCGTGTGGCCTGCATTGTGGCCGCCCTGGAAGCGCACCACACCCTGGGCGTGATCGGTCAACCAATCGACGATCTTGCCTTTACCTTCATCGCCCCATTGGGTGCCGATGACAACAACGTTCTTTGCCATAATTTTCTTTGACATCACTCAACCTAAGTTTTTAAGAATCCAGCTACTACCATTATCGGCAAGTACCAGCACGCGATCGCACTCGAACTCGTCTTGTTCATTACTGTGACCCGGCATACTCTGGATCACGACCTCGCCCGCCTTGCGCAACTCGGCGATTTTTTCCTTCAATTCTGGCGCGCTGCCCCACGGCGCGCGGATCGAATGCTTCCGTTCCGCGGTCGGCAACAGGCGCGCCAGTTCGCGCAAATCGAGCGAGAAGCCGGTCGCGGGACGAGCCCGGCCGAACGCTTCGCCGACGTGGTCATAACGGCCGCCGCGCGCAACCGCGTTCGGCAAGCCAGGTACATACAGCGCAAACATCGCGCCGCTTTCATATTGGTAGCCGCGCAGGTCGGCCAGGTCGATCGCCACTTCGGCGCGGCCCAGCGCGGAACCGGCCAGCGCGGCCAGTTCGGCCAGCGCCTTGAGCACGCCCGGCAGCGGCGGCAGCACTTCGCGCGCACGCGCCAGCACGTCGATATCGCCATACAGGTTCGGCAGGGCCAGCAGCGCATCGCGCGTCACGGCGTCGTAGCCGGCCGTCAGGGCGCGCAAGCCCGGCGCATCTTTCGCGCGCAGCAGGGTGTACAGCGCAGCCTCGTCGCGCACGGCAGCGGCGTCTTGCGCAATGATAGCGCGCAACAGGCCGACGTGCGACAAATCCAGGCGGACCGCGTCGAAACCGGCCAGTGCCAGCGAAGCGAGCGCCAGTTCCTGGATCTCGGCATCCGCTTCCAGGCCCGCGTGGCCATAGATCTCGGCGCCGATCTGCAGCGGTTCGCGGGTGGCGTGCAGGCCCGACGGACGGGTATGCAGCACGCTGCCGGCGTAGCACAGGCGGGTGACGGTGGCACGGTTGAGCAGGTGGGCGTCGATGCGCGCCACTTGCGTCGTCATATCGGCGCGCAGGCCGAGCATGCGGCCCGACAGCTGGTCGACCAGTTTGAACGTGCGCAGGTCGGTATCCTTGCCAGCGCCAGTCATCAGCGATTCCAGATACTCGAGCAGCGGCGGCATGACCAGTTCATATCCGTACAGACGGAAATTATCCAGCATGAGGCGGCGCAGCTCTTCGATCTTGCGCGCTTCCGACGGCAGAACATCGGCAATATTTTCGGGCAAAAGCCAATTCGGCATGAGGGAGCGAGATACGGAAGAAAGTTGAAAAAATGCATCATGCGAGGCAGCGGCGGGCGCGCCAGGCAAGAGGCCGAACCTGATATTTTACGCGAAAACACGGGCCTTTAGGGATAAGTTGTCCGAAACGCTGCCGCACAGCCCTAAAAACACCGCATTTTACGCCTTCCCGCAACAGCGTGGCGGGCACAAAAAAACGGGGCCGGCATTCACGCCGGCCCCGCTGCTGCCGCACCCGACCTTGCGGCCGGGAGCAGTCTGGATGCTGCCTTACTTCTTGGCCGGACCGGCTGCGCCGCCACCCTTGAAGTACTTGAAGAATTCCGAACTCGGATCGACCACCATCACGTCGCCCTTGTCCTTGAACGTGGCGCGGTAGGCTTCCAGGCTGCGGTAGAACTTGTAGAACTCCGGATTCTTGCCAAACGCTTCCGCATAGATCTGCGACGCCTTGGCATCGCCCTCGCCGCGGATCTTCTCGGCTTCGCGATACGCTTCGGCCAGGATCACCGTGCGCTGCTTGTCGGCGTCGGCGCGGATTTTTTCGGAGTCGGCCGAACCGGTCGAACGCAGCTCATTGGCCACGCGCACGCGCTCGGACTTCATGCGCTCGTACACGGAGTTGTTGATCTGCTCGACGTAGTCGACGCGTTTCAGGCGCACGTCGACGATTTCCACGCCGATGGCCTTCGCTTCCGCCGAAACCTTCGCCAGGATCGCTTCCATCACCTTGCCGCGCTGGCCCGAGATCACTTCGCGCACGGTGCGCTTGGTGATTTCATCGTTTAGCGCCGCCTTGACGATTTGCGACATGCGGTTGCGAGCCGGCTTTTCATCGCCGCCAAAGCTGCGGAAATACAGGCGCGGATCGGCGATGCGCCATTTCACATACGCGTCGACGAGGATGTTCTTCTTCTCGGCCGTGATGAAGCGTTCCGGCTCCGGCGTATCCAGGGTCAGGATGCGCTTGTCCAGGTACAGCACGTTCTGGAACGGCGGCGGCAGCTTGAAATACAGGCCCGGCGTGCTGATGACTTCCTTGACTTCGCCGAGGGCGAAGACGACCGCATACTTACGCTGGTCGACCACGAACACGGTCGAGGACAAGAGCATGATCGCGATAAAGCCCGCGATCAGGGCGGCTACGATACGGTTCATTAGCGGCTCTCCCGTTCACGCGAAGAGCGGCTGTCGCGGCGCGTATTGACTTCTACTGTCGGCATGGCTTCCTGTGGCAAAACGGTGTTGGCTGCGGGTGTCGCGGCAGCACGGGCGGCGGCAGCGGCAGCGTCGGTGGCAGCCGTCTGGGCGATCAGCTTGTCGAGCGGCAGGTACAGCAGATTGCTGCCCGTCTTCGCGTCGACCATGACCTTGCTGGCACTGCTGAACACTTGCTGCATCGTCTCGAGGTACATGCGGTCGCGCGTGACGACCGGAGCCTTCTGGTACTCGACCAGCACCTGCTTGAAGCGCGAAGCATTACCGGCGGCGTTCTCGGTCACCATCGCGCTGTACGCGGCAGCTTCCTCCATCAGCCGGAATGCGGCACCGCGGGCTTTTGGAATGACGTCGTTGGCGTAAGCCTGGCCTTCATTCTTCTGGCGTTCGCGGTCCTGGCCTGCCTTGACGGCATCGTCGAAGGCGGCTTGCACCTGCTCCGGCGGCTGCACGGCCTGCATCGTCACGTTGGTGATGACGGCGCCGACCTTGTAGCGGTCGAGGATCTGCTGCATCAGCTGCTGCGTATCGTAAGCCACCTTTTCGCGGCCTTCGTACAGCACGAAGTCCATCTTGCTGCGACCGACCACTTCGCGGATCGCCGTTTCGGCGACCTGGCGCAGGGTGTCTTCCTGGTCGCGCGTGTTGAACAGCCACGCGACCGGGTCTTTCAGGGTGTATTGCACCGCGAACTGGATGTCGATGATGTTTTCATCGTCCGTCAGCATCAGCGATTCGCTGGCCTGCTTGTTGCGCAGCGACTGGCGGTAACCCACTTCCACCGTGCGCACCTGCGACACATTGACGGTTTCGTCGGTCTGGAACGGGTACGGCCAGCGCCAGTTGAAACCGGCCGGCGTGGTGTGGCTGTACTTGCCGAACGTGAGCACGACGCCGTTCTGGCCCTCTTGCACGATGAAGGCGCCGCTGGCGAGCCAGATGAAGACGGCGATCACGCCGACCACGCCGGCGGTGATGCCGGCGCCCTTCATGTCGGGACGCGGACCACCGCCGCCGCCGTTGTTATTGCCGCCGTTGTCGGGACGGTTCTTCTGTCCGAAAAAGGCGTTCAGGCGCTGATTGAAATCGCGCCACAACTGATCGAGGTCCGGCGGACCTTCGCCGGGCTTTTTGCCTTCTTGGGCTTTCTTGCCGTCGTCCTTGCGATTGCCCCAGCGGGGATCGTTCAGGGACAACTTCAAGCCTGTTTTTTTGAGTAGGGAGACAAGCATAACTATCGTGTTCCGACTTGGGAGTGGGTGGAAATCCTATCGTCCTCGCCAGGCTCTTCGTCCTGGTCCGGGGCGGCGCCATCGTGCTGGTCGTACTGACCGTCAAACTGATCTTCCTGCAGTGCTTCATCGTTCTGGTACAGGTGGGCCGAACCGGGCGCCTTCCTGGCCATCTCGACTATCGCATCGCGCAGCAGGTCGAGCCCGCTGCCCTTCTGCGCACTGACGAACACGCGACTGATCGTAGCATATTCATCGCGCTCCACCGAAGGCTCCAGCCCGGCCGCATCGATCTTGTTCCACACGAGGATTTGCGGAATATGATCGGCGCCGATCTCTTTCAAGACCAGGTTGACCTGCTCGATCTGCTCCATGCGCACCGGCGACGCGGCGTCGACGACGTGCAGCAGCAAATCGGCATGGATGGTTTCTTCGAGCGTGGCGCGGAAGGCCGCCACCAGCTGATGCGGCAATTCGCGCACGAAGCCGACCGTGTCGGAGATCACCACATTGCCCACGTCCTGGCCCAGGTAAACCCGGCGCGAGGTGGTGTCGAGGGTGGCGAACAACTGGTCGGCGACATACACGCCGGCCTTGGTCACGGCATTGAACAGCGTCGACTTTCCGGCATTGGTATAGCCGACCAGGGACACGGAAAATGTGTGATTGCGGCCGCGCGCGCGGCGCTGCGTTTCGCGCTGCTTGTGCAGCTTTTCCAGGCGCGCGCGCAAGGCCTTGACGCGGTCGCCGATCAGCCGGCGGTCGGTCTCGAGCTGCGTCTCGCCGGGACCGCGCAAGCCGATACCGCCCTTTTGCCGCTCAAGGTGGGTCCAGCCGCGGATCAGGCGCGTGGCCAGATGCTGCAGCTGGGCCAGCTCGACTTGCAGCTTGCCCTCGTGGCTCTTGGCGCGCTGCGCGAAGATGTCGAGGATCAGGCTGGTACGGTCGAGCACGCGCACATTCAGGCGCTTTTCCAGATTGCGCTGCTGTGCTGGCGAGAGGGCATGGTTGAAGATGACGATTTCCAGGCCATCGTTGACGACGA
The DNA here is from genome assembly GCF_030587335.1 of Janthinobacterium sp. SUN176. Taxonomy (NCBI): domain Bacteria; kingdom Pseudomonadati; phylum Pseudomonadota; class Betaproteobacteria; order Burkholderiales; family Oxalobacteraceae; genus Janthinobacterium; species Janthinobacterium sp. SUN176. Next base: position 2,805,657 of record NZ_JAPWIA010000001.1, read on the forward strand.
CGTCGCCAATTTCATCGGCCTTGCCGCTGCCGACGAAATACGCGGAATCCGGACTGGAACGCTTGGCCGTGATGGTGGAAATCGGGTCGGCGCCAGCCGAACGCGACAACAGCATGAGTTCCTCCATGCTGGCGGCGAAGTCGCTGTGACCGAAGTCAACCCCGACTAGTGCCGCGCGCATGATGGCAACTGATGAGTTGTGGCGGACGCCGACGCCGATGCAAACGCATCAGCGCCGCTGGCGCTGACGGGGGCGATGGAGGGTGAAAGGCGCTGGGCCGTCAAGCTCAACGCTTTACTCCGCTTCAGATTCAATATTGAGATTGACGGCACGGGCCGGCACCACTGTCGAGATGGCATGCTTGTACACCATCTGTGTCACCGTATTGCGCAGCAATACGACATATTGATCGAACGATTCGATATGGCCCTGCAATTTAATGCCATTGACCAGGTAGATCGAGACAGGAACATGCTCTTTGCGTAATGCATTGAGGAATGGGTCTTGTAACAGTTGCCCTTTGTTGCTCATAACAGCTCCGTTGTTTATGTTGTTGTGTAAGAATTGGAGGCGACTCGCTTGATTTCAAGTGCTCTCACACCTTTCAAAGAAAGAAAGATGCGTCATAGCTACTGTAACCTGTTTTCGCGATCGCTGTCGCGCATGGCGCATTAACACTTTATTATTTCCGTGCAAAAGCCATTGAATTGGCTGTCGGCGCCGCATTATCTCTGCGGCGCCTTAATATGCACTTAATTTTACTTGCTTGGCGTGCGTGCGAACGGGTTTTTACCCGTGCGCAATTCGATACGCAGCGGCGTGCCGACCAGCGCAAACGTATCGCGGAAATGTTTTTCCAGATAGCGTTTGTATGGGTCGCCGACGGCGTCGAGCGCATTGCCGTGAATGACGATCACAGGCGGGTTCATGCCGCCCTGGTGGGCATAACGCAGCTTCGGACGAATCGAGCCCTTGCGGCGCGGTTCCTGCTTCTCCACGGCCTCGATCAGGGCGCGCGTCAGCTTCGGCGTCGACAGGTCGCACATGGCGGCTGCATACGCGGCGTTGAGCGATTTCATCAGCGGACCGATGTTGGTGCCCTTCAGCGCGGAAATGAAATGCATCTGCGCGAACGACAGGAAATCGAGCTTGCGGTCGATATCGATCTTGATTTCGTCGCGCTGGTGCGATTGCAAGCCATCCCATTTATTCACGGCCACGACCAGCGCGCGGCCCGATTCCAGGATAAAGCCGGCGATATGCGCATCCTGTTCGGAAATATCTTGCTGCGCGTCAAGCATCAGCACGACCACGTTGGCTTCGGAAATCGACTGCAGGGTTTTCACCACCGAGAATTTCTCGATCGCTTCAAACACCTTGCCGCGGCGGCGGATACCGGCCGTGTCGATCAAGGTGTATTGCTGGCCATCGCGCTCGAACGGGATTTCGATCGAATCGCGCGTCGTGCCCGGCATGTCGAAGGCGATCACGCGCTCTTCGCCCAGCAGGGTGTTGATCAAGGTCGACTTGCCCACGTTCGGACGGCCGACGAGGGCGATCTTGATGCCGCGGTCGGTCTTTTCCAGCTCTTCAGGCTCATCCGGACGCTGCGCGAACGCCAGGTCCAGCATCACTTCGACGAGGTCGTTGACGCCGTCGCCGTGCGCCGACGAGATCGCATACGGATCGCCCATGCCCAATTCATAGAATTCGGACACGACGGCCGTGTAGCGCATGCCTTCGCTTTTGTTGACCACCAGCAAGACCGGACGACCGCTCTTGCGCAGGAAGTCGACGATGGTCTTGTCATGCGGGGTCAGGCCCTGACGGCCGTCCACGATGAATACCACCACGTCGGCCTCGGCCACGGCCTGCTTGGTCTGCAGTGCCATCTGGTGCATGATGCCTTCCTTGGCGACGGGTTCGAAACCACCCGTATCGATGACCAGGAAGGGACGTTCGCCGACACGGCCTTCGCCATAGTGACGATCGCGCGTCAACCCAGGCAAATCCGCCACCAGCGCATCGCGCGAGCGGGTCAGACGATTGAATAAAGTCGATTTCCCAACATTGGGTCGACCTACTAGTGCAATTACCGGCTTCATTGTATTACTCGACCGCGAGAGCGGTCACTGTCCCTGATTGGGTTTGAAAAATCAAATTCGAACCGGCAACAACGGGAGCCGAAACAATCGGGCTACCGTCGGTGCTGACACGACCTATTAATGCGCCATCTTCCCGTGACAGGAAGTGGATATAACCTTGATAGTCGCCGACGGCGACGCTGCGGCCGTAGGAGGCCGGCGTCGACAGGCGGCGGCGCGCCAGCGCCTCATTCTTCCAGGCGCTCTGGCCGCCTTCGCGGCTGAACGCCACCACGGCGCCCTGGTCATCGGCAACAAACACGAAACGCTGGTCGACGGCCACGCCCACATCGGACGAGATCGGCTTGGTCCAGCGCGGCACGCCCGTGGCGGCATCGAAGCAGCCTGCCTTGCCCTGGTACGTGACGACGCACACTTCGCCTTCGAACGCCACCGGCGTGCCGGCGATGTCGGAGACGCGCTCCAGTTCGGTAGCACCGCGCGGTTCGCTGACGACGATCTCCCAGCGTACCACCCCGGTGGCCGCCGTCAGTGCCAGCAACTTGCCGCCCGGCTGGGCCACGTAGATATTCGCGCCGCCCAGCACCATGCCCGGCGCATTGCGCAAGGTCAAGGCCGGCGTGGCGCGCTGTACCGTCCACTTGCGCTCGCCCGTCTTGGCGTCGAAGCCGACGATGCGGTTGTCCACGCTGCGCACCACGACCACGCCCTGCCCCACGACGGGCGCCGTCAATACTTCGCTGGACGCCTGCGCCTTCCACAGTTGCTTGCCATCGGCGTCGAACGCCAGTACGGCGCCCTTGGCGGCGCCCACGGCCACCAGCGCGCCATCGCTGCCGGCGCTCGAGGTGATGTCGCTGCCGGCCTTGATGCGCCACGTTTCACGGCCGCTGGCCGCATCCAGGCGCGCCAGCGCGCCATCGGCATTGACCACGTACAGGCTGTTGCCGGCCAGCGCAGGCGTAAACGCGTACACGCCGGCCTTGCCGATCGAATACTTCCAGGCGTCGCGCACGGCGATGCTCGATTTTAACTCGACCAGCTTGGCCGGTTCGACTTTCGGATCTTTCGAGGCGAACGGGTTCCAGGACGAGCAACCGGCCATCAGGGCCAACAGACTTGCAGCTACCAGCTTTTCAGTGACACGCATAAGTGTTATCCAACCTTTTTCTTGTACTTGTAAGGGCAAGGCCGGCGACGTATAACGCCGCGCGGCCACGCCATCAGTGTTCCTGTCAGGCGGCAGCCTTGTCAGCCTTGGCCTTGTCTTCCGGTACCGTACCGCCGATCGCTTCCAGTTTGACCTGGATCAATTGCCGGCCTGGATTGTTCTTGTCCGTCGCAGCTATCGCGGCCAGGTAAGCCGTGCGTGCCTCGGCCAGCTTGTTTTGCGCCACCAGGACGTCGCCCTTGCGGTCGGCCACGGCGCCGGCAAATTGCGCCACGGAAGCCGTCGCCAGCACTTTCAGCGCTTCATCGTAGGCTTTTTCATCCAGCAAGACGCCGGCCAGGCGCAGCTTGGCGATGGATTTGTACTCTTCCGTGCCATGCTCGGCCACCCATTGCAGCTGGGTCTTGGCCGTTTTCAGGTCATTCGCATCGAACGCCACCTTGGCAGCGGACAGGGCGCTCATCTGTGCATACGCTGTGCCGCTGAAACGCGATTGCATGTCGCCGGCCGCGCGCATCACCTTGGCCGTGTCCTTGGCGGCGATGGCGTTTTGCAGTTCGTCGTACAGCTGGCCCGCTTGCGCAGCCTGCGTGCGCTGGTAGTACTGCCAGCCGGCCCAGCCGCTGTAGCCTGCCAGCGCCACGATCAGGACCCAGGAGGTCAGATTGCCATTGCGCTGCCACCAGGCCTTGAGGGTTGCCAGTTGTTCTTGTTCTTCGTGATCGTATGCCATGGGTCGTCAGTTTTAATGAGTAGTTGATCGAGGGTAGAACGGTATTGCGTCAAATCAATGGTGGTGATGCACGTGGCCGCCAGGGCCGTGGTCATGGCCGCAATCGTGGTCGCCGATGATCTGGTCCACCACGTAGTCGACGACATCGTCGAACGGCACCGTGTTCTGCTGCGCGCCGGCATCGGCTTCGCGCATGGCTTTCACCGTAGCAACGTTATTGGCGATTTCATCGTCGCCCAGGATCACGGCAAACGCCGCGCCGCTGGCATCGGCCTTTTTCATTTGCGTCTTGAAGCTGCCGCCGCCGTTGCTCGCTGCGCAATGTAGCACAACGTCCAGACCCGCATCGCGAATCCGTTCGGCCAGCACGAAGGCTTGCAAGCCCGCCTGCTCGCCCTGGTGCACCAGGTAGACGTCGCACTGGGCCGGGGCTTCCGGCTCGGCTGCATCCTTCATCAGCAGCACCAGGCGTTCCACGCCCATGCCGAAACCGACGGCGGGCGTCGATTTGCCGCCGAACATTTCCACCATGCCGTCATAGCGGCCGCCGGCGCAGACCGTGCCTTGCGCGCCCAGCTTGTCGCTGACCCACTCGAACACGGTGCGGTTGTAGTAATCGAGGCCGCGCACCAGGCGTGGATTGATGGTGAACGGAATGTTGTTGTGATTCAAGATCTTCTGCACGCCGTGGAAGTGGGCCAGCGATTCCTCGCCCAGGTAGTCCAGCAGCTTCGGCGCGCCATTGACCAGGTCCTGCATGGCAGGGTTCTTGGTGTCGAGGATGCGCAACGGATTGCTGTGCAGGCGGCGCTTGGCTTCTTCGTCGAGCAGCTCGCTGTGGCTTTCCAGGTAGGCGATCAGGTCGGCGCGGTGGCGCAGGCGCTCGGCCGCGTCGCCGATCGAGTTCAGTTCCAGGCGGATGCCTTCCAGGCCCAGATCATCCCACAGGCGGCGCGACAGCATGATGATTTCCGCGTCGATATCCGGGCCCGTGAAGCCGATGGCTTCCACGCCGAACTGGTGGAACTGGCGGTAGCGGCCTTTTTGCGGGCGCTCGTGGCGGAACATCTGGCCCTTGTACCACAGGCGTTTCGGGCCTTCGTAGACCAGGTTGTGCTCGACCACGGCGCGCACCACGCCGGCCGTGCCTTCAGGGCGCAGGGTCAGGTTGTCGCCGTTCATCGAATCGGTGAACGAATACATCTCCTTTTCAACAATATCGGTCACGGCGCCGATGGCGCGCGCGAACAATTTCGTTTCTTCCACGATCGGCGTGCGGATTTGCTGGAAGCCATAGCTTTGCAGCACGGATTGCGCCGTGTTTTCAAACAATTCCCACAACGGGGCGTCGGCGGGCAGCACGTCATTCATGCCTTTCACCGCGGTAATTTTATCGAATTTCTTATTTTCGGACATAGTATTCTTCTTTGCTTTAACTTGATTGCCGAATTACGCGCGTAGCGCTAATCCGACCTACCCGACCGATTACGCGGCAACCGGCGCGGTCTTGCCATAATGGCTTTTAACATAATTCAAGACGATGTCCTGGAATTCCTCGACGATGCGTTCGCCGCGCAGGGTGACGACTTTTTCGCCGTCGACAAACACGGGTGCGGCCGGCGACTCGCCCGTGCCGGGCAGGCTGATGCCGATGTTCGCATGCTTCGATTCGCCGGGACCGTTGACGATGCAGCCCATGACGGCCACGTTCATCGCTTCCACGCCCGGATACGACTTTTTCCACTCCGGCATCTGCTCGCGCAGATACGTCTGGATGTTGTCGGCCAGCTCCTGGAAGGTGGTCGACGTCGTGCGGCCGCAACCGGGACAGGCGATCACCATGGGCGCGAACTTGCGCAAGCCCATGGTTTGCAGGATTTCCTGGCCGACGATGACTTCGCGCGTGCGGTCGCCGCCCGGTTCCGGGGTAAGCGAAATGCGGATGGTGTCGCCGATGCCCTCTTGCAACAGCACGGCCAAGGCCGCCGTCGAGGCGACGATGCCCTTGCTGCCCATGCCCGCTTCCGTCAAGCCCAGGTGCAGCGGATAGTCGCAGCGCTGCGCCAGCTCGCGGTACACGGCGATCAGGTCCTGCACGCCAGAAACCTTGCACGACAGGATGATCTTGTCTCGCGCCAGGCCCAGCTCTTCGGCGCGCACGGCGTTTTCAATGGCCGACGTCACCAGCGCTTCATACATGACGGCTTGCGCCGGCCACGGTTCGGCGCGGCCCGCGTTTTCATCCATGATGCGCGCGAGCAAGGCTTGATCCAGGCTGCCCCAGTTCACGCCGATGCGCACCGGCTTGTCGTAACGGCAAGCCGCTTCGATCATTTGCGCGAATTGCGTGTCGCGCTTGGCGCCCTTGCCCACGTTGCCCGGATTGATGCGGTACTTCGACAGCGCGCGCGCGCAATCGGGGTAATCGTTGAGCAGGGTATGGCCGTTATAGTGAAAATCGCCCACCAGCGGCACGTCGATGTCCATCTTGTCGAGCTGCTCGCGGATGTAGGGCACGGCCGCGGCCGCTTCCGGACGGTCCACCGTCAGGCGCACCAGTTCCGAACCGGCACGCGCCAATTCCTTGATCTGGATCGCTGTGCCGATGGCGTCGGCCGTATCCGTGTTCGTCATCGACTGCACCACCACGGGGGCGTCGCCGCCCACCCAGATCTGGCGCTGGCCGTGCGCGATCAACACCTTGCGGCTGTCGCGCCGGCCGGATGGACCGGAGCCGATCGCTGTTTTCGAGGTAGCCATAATATTATCTTCTGAGTTTGCTTGAACGATTACTGCAATTATTTGATGCTGACACGGGAAATCGTGCCACCGGCAACGGTCGGCAAGTCCAGCTTGGCGCCGCGCAAAGTTGCCTGCACGACACCAGGCTTGCCCACCACCAAGGTGGCCGGACCGGTGATATCGAACGTTTCCGTGCTGCCCGCCTTGACCATACGCGAAATCAGCGGCGAGGTGCCGGGACGGCGAATTTCCACCCAGGAATCCTGCTCCACCTTCAGCACCAGCGCATTCGCGCCCACGGCAGCCGCCGGCGGCGTGACGGCGGCCGTGGCCGCTGGCGTCAATGCTGGCGTCAATGCTGGCGTCGTTGCCGGCGCAGCTGCTGGCGGCACGGCGGCGGCCGGCGCCGAAGCGATGGCGGAGGCCGGAGCACCCGTCTGCGTATCGTTGCCTGGCGGCGGCGGCACGGAAATCAGGGGCACGGACGGCGACTGCACGGGCGTCAAATCCTGGCCCGGCTTGATCAGGGTCGTTTCCACGGGACCCACTTCCGCATGCGCCGTTTCTTTCTCGACATGCGCGGACAGCAGGCTGGTCGGCACATAGCCGAGCTTATAGGCGCCAAAGGCGGCCGCCACGACAACAGCCACGGCGCCGGCGATCCAGAGGGGAGTCTGGTTCGACGAACGCTGCGTCATCGACGGGAAGCGCGATTCGGAAAACGTGGCGGAAATCTCGCGCCGCACGGGCGCGGCCGGATCTTGCGCCGGCGCCGGATGGACTTCGATCATGGCCACCAGCGGCGCCGCGTCGAGGCGCACCACCTTGGCGTAGGCGCGCACGAAACCGCGCACCACGGCCACGTTCGGCAAAGCCGCCATGTCGCCCTCTTCCAGCGCGATCACCTGGCGCGGCGCCAGCTTGAGCTGGTCGGCCACCTGTTCCACCGGCCAGCCCAGCGCTTCGCGCTGCGCCTTCAACTGTGCGCCTGCCAACGCAAGATTGCCCTGGGGCTGCTGCTGAGGCGTTTCTGCCCACTCTGAATTCATTGGTATCCCTGTCTCACTCATCAAACGCCCCATTTTGATAAGCAGCATATTCGGGGGAGCCGGAATGGTGGTTGCGCAAATGCGCCCCCAGGCCAGCTTCCGCACCCGCATCCCCGAGCTTATGCTGCACCTTGATCCCGAGCCACAGCACATCGGCCGTCTGGCTCTCCATTGTTGCTATCCTGCCGAGCCGCTGCAAATAATAAGCCGCTTGCCGGTAGTCTTGCTGTTGGTAATACACGCGCACCAGGCCGGCGTTCGTCACTGCCACGTCCGGTGCGATGCGCACGGCGCGCATCAAATATGCGCCCGCACGCGGGTAATCGTTCAGGGCCAGGCTGCAAGCGCCCCCATTGTTGAGCGCTTTTTCCGGCGACACATACGCCGCATCGGCCAAGGCCGCATCGAAATACGCCAGCGATTGCGCGGCGCGTCCCGTCTGGCACAAAAACAGGCCGTAATTATTGCTCAACTCAGGATTGTGGGGCGCAAGGCGCAAAGCGTAAAGGAAATCTTTCTCAGCAGGCACAGTTTGCCGCTGGGCCGCGAGGATCAGGGCGCGCACGCCATAGGCTTGCGCATCGTTCGGCGCCAGTTGCACGGCCTGTTCCGCTTCCGCCAGGGCCACGTCGAGCTGGCCTTGCGCATAATACGCGCTGGCCAGCTGCAAGCGCAGCGCGGCACGCTCCTGCGTACTCGCCAGCACCTCCTGGCGCAAGGCGGCGCCCGCATCGACGGGAGCGGAAGCACAGCCGACCAGCAGCACGGCCAGGCAAACAGCGGCCACAGCGAGCGAGCGTTGGTAAGCCATGCCTTCCCTCATCAGGAGCGGATTTCCACGATCTTGCCGAAATTGGCGCCAAATTTCTGTTGATACTCAGTCATCTTTTCCATGCGCTCCTGCACCCGCGTGCGGTCCTTGACTTCGCCGGCCAGCTGGCCGCAGGCCGCATCGATATCGTCGCCGCGCGTCTTGCGCACGGTGGTGATGATGCCGCCATCCATCAGCACCTGGGCAAAGGACTTGATGCGCGGGTTTTTCGAGCGGAACAGGCCCGACTCGGGGAAAGGATTGAACGGGATCAGGTTGAACTTGCAGTTCACGCCGAACTCGCGGTCTTGCACCAGCGCCAGCAGTTCGCGCGCGTGCTCGTCGCTGTCGTTGACGCCGTCCAGCATGCAGTATTCGAACGTGATGAAATCGCGCGGGGCGAATTCCAGGTAGCGTTTGCAGGCCGCCATCAATTCCTTCAGCGGGTATTTCTTGTTCAGTGGAATCAAACCGTCGCGCAAGGCATCGTTCGAGGCGTGCAGCGAGACGGCCAGGGCCACCGGCACTTCCTGCGACAGCTTGTCCATCATCGGCACCACGCCCGACGTCGACAGGGTTACGCGGCGGCGCGACAGGCCGTAAGCGTTGTCGTCGAGCATCAATTTCAAGGCCGTGACGGTCGGCTCAAAGTTCAGCAGGGGCTCGCCCATGCCCATCATCACCACGTTGGTGATCTGGCGCTCGCCTTTCGGGCCCGGTTCGATGCCCTTGGTGCGGCGCAATTCGAATTCGGCCATCCACAGCTGGCCGATGATCTCGCCAACACTGAGGTTGCGGTTGAAGCCTTGCTTGCCCGTCGAGCAGAAACGGCAGTTCACGGCGCAGCCGGCCTGGGTCGAGATGCACAGGGTGCCGCGGTTTTCTTCCGGAATGAACACGGTTTCCACGGCATTGCCATTGCCCACGTCGACCAGCCACTTGCGCGTGCCATCCGTTGACGTGTGGTCGCTGATGATGGCCGGGGCGCGCACTTCGGCGCGCGTGGCCAGCTTGTCGCGCAGCGACTTGGCCAGGTCCGTCATGGCGTCGAAATCGGAAGCGCCGAACTGGTGTATCCAACGTTGCAATTGTTTCGCACGAAACGGTTTCTCTCCCAACTCGGCGCAGTAGGCGATGAGTTGCGCGGGATCAAGGTCCAGCAAGTTGGTGAGGGTCGTCGTATTCATGATCATGTCTATTCTAAAAATCCGTCCCCGCGCGCATCCGGAGCGAAAACTCCACAGCGCAGCGGGAACAGGGGGTGATAAGTTATTTCACAGATAACGCCAGGAAATAACGTTATCTAAGGCAATTAAGCCTTCAGTTCTGGGAAGAAGTAAGCGATTTCCACTTTAGCAGCTTCGACAGCGTCGGAACCGTGTACGGCGTTAGCGTCGATCGAATCGGCGAAATCGGCGCGGATCGTGCCTTTTTCTGCTTTCTTCGGATCGGTCGCGCCCATCAGGTCACGGTGGGCCAGAACGGCGTTTTCGCCTTCCAGGGCTTGGATCATGACTGGACCGGAAACCATGAAGTCGACCAGATCCTTGAAGAAGCCGCGTTCTTTGTGCGCTGCGTAGAAGCCTTCAGCTTGTTCGCGCGACAGTTGGGTCATGCGTGCTGCAACGATTTTCAGGCCGGCGTTTTCAAAACGGGAGTAGATTTGACCGATTACGTTTTTTGCAACTGCGTCTGGTTTGATGATCGACAGGGTGCGTTCGATTGCCATGTGTGAAAACTCCAATAAAAAGTAAGGTTTAAAACGGTAAATTGATAACTCAATCAACCTTTGATTTTACCATACTCCACCCCATATCACCCAGACAGGCAGGGGGCATCTTGCCGCCCTGCCCCCGTTTAATGAAATCTTAAGCTGCTTTTTTGGCAAATTCCGGCCCTCATGCTATCCTTGGGCAAAGCAGTAATTTGAATTGACAACACGGAGGCACTATGAATCAGAACATGCAACGCACCTTTGACCTGTCGGGGGGCATGCAGCAAGTCCGCCATCAGGTCTTGCGCAACACTTACTGGCTGCTGGCGCTGTCCATGATCCCGACCGTGCTGGGCGCCTTCATCGGCGTGCAGATGCATTTGCCGATGTTGACCGGCGGCATGGGTTTCATCATCTTCATGGCCGTCGCATTCGGCTTCATGTACGCGATTGAAAAGACCAAGAACTCGGGCCTGGGCGTCGCCGTCCTGCTGGGCTTTACCTTCTTCATGGGCCTGATGCTCACGCCTATCCTGACGCGTACCCTGGGCTATTCGAACGGCGGCATGCTGATCATGACGGCATTCGGCGGCACGGCCACCATCCTGGCCGTGATGGCGACCATCGCCACGGTCTCGAAGCGCGACTTCTCGGCCATGGGCAAATGGCTGTTCGCCGGCGTGATCGTGCTGATCCTGGCATCGGTAGCGAACATCTTCCTGGGCCTGTCGGCACTGTCGATCGTGATCTCCATGGTCGCCATCGCCATCTTCTCGGCCTACATCCTGTATGACGTGCAGCAAATCATCAACGGCGGCGAGACCAACTATATCTCGGCCACCCTGCGCATCTACCTGGACGTGTACAACATCTTCACCAGCCTGTTGTCGCTCCTGGGTTTCGCCGGCGGCAGCCGCGACTAAGCATTGCGCTTATACGCATGAAAATAAAAGCCGACCTTCGGGTCGGCTTTTTTACGTCTGTCGCATCTATTTGCCCTTTTCCGCCACCTCCAGCAGGCAGGCGCGGGCGCGGTCCAGGGTCGGGTTGTCGCGCTGGGCCGCGTAGACGGCGTAGGCGGAATGCGAGAATTCGGGCGCGTCGCGCACGCGGAACAGGAGGCCCGCATCGAGATAGGGTTGCGCGCTGCCGATGCGGAAGTAACTGGCGCCGCCCACGTCCAGCAGGTAGACGAGCGCCAGCGGCCCCAGCGAGATCGAGATGGGCGGGCTGCTCAGCTCCGGATACGCGGCCTGGTGATTGGCGGCGAAACTGGGGCCCCAGTCCACGTACACATACGTATCGGCCTGCATCTGGCCGTCATCGCGCGTGGTCACCATCACCAGTTTTTCCTCGGCCAGCAATTCGCTGGCCAGGCCCGGACGCTGCGGCGGGTTGTACAGCACGGCCAGGTCGAGCGAGCCGTCGTGCACGGCGTCGAGCAGGCGCGCGGGACTGTCGACTTCCGCGCGCAGGGCGATCTCGGGGCAGTCGCGGCTCATGCGTATCAGCCAGTCGCCGAGCAGCGGCTGCCACAAGCTCAGCTCGCAGCCGATGCTGACGGCGTCGTCGCGCCCCGGCGGCAAGGCCACCTGGTGGCGCGCCCGCTCCCACACCTGCACCATGGTGGCCGCGTGGCGCATGAAGCGCTCGCCGGCCGGCGTCAGGCGCGCACCCGCCTTGTTGCGCACGAACAATTGGCGCCCCAGCTGCTGCTCCAGGGTGCGGATGCGGGCGCTGACAGCCGTCTGCGTCACGTGCATGCGTTCGGCGGCCATGATGAAGCTGCCGCAGGAAGCCACTTCCAGGAAGGTACGCGCTTGATTGATATCCATCAATCCATCATATCAGTTGCCGCGCATCTCAACTGACACGCTCATAGCCGCCCAATACGCCCTGTTTCGACAAGACCCATTGCCACAGCTGCAAATCGCGCGCGCGGAAGGCGCCCGCGCAGGACAGCAGATAGTATGACCACATGCGGTGGAAGCGTTCGCCCAGCTGGGCGGCAAAGCGCGGCCACGCCTGCTCGAAATTCGCATGCCAGGCCATCAGGGTCTTGTCGTAGTCGGCGCCGAAGTTGTGCAAGTCTTCGGCCACAAATAAATCGTCCATGGCGTCGCCGATCTGGCCCAGCGACGGCAAGTCGCCGTTCGGGAAGATGTATTTGTCGATCCACGGATCGCACGTGGAATGGCGTTTATTTTTGCCGATCGTGTGCAGCAGGAACAGGCCATCGTCTTCCAGGCAGCGGTGCGCCACTTCCATGAAGGTGCGGTGGTTTTTGTGGCCCACGTGCTCGAACATGCCGATGCTGACGATGCGGTCGAATTTTTCATTGGTGTCGCGGTAATCCTGCAGGCGGAAGTCCAGGCGCTCACCACCCGGCATGCTGCGCCCATACGCGGCCTGCTCTTTCGAAATCGTCACGCCCACGCACTGCACCTGGTATTTTTCCGCCGCATAGCGCATGAAACTGCCCCAGCCGCAGCCGATGTCGAGCACGCGCATGCCCGGTTCCAGCCCGAGCTTGCGGCAGATCAAATCGAGCTTCGCTTCCTGCGCCTCGGCCAGGTTGCCGGCATCCTTCCAGTAGCCGCACGTATAGGTCATGCGCGGATCGAGCATGGCCGCATAGAAGGCATTGCCCAGATCATAGTGCTCCTTGCCCACCATCCAGGCGCGGCGCTCCGTCTGCAAGTTGAACAGGCGCGCGTACAGCGCGTGGAACGCCAGGCGCATGGGGCGCACATCATCGGCCACCCTGGCGCGCAGCAAATGGCAAAAGAATTCATCGAGCTGCTGCGCATCCCAGTCGCCGTCCATGTACGCTTCGCCCAGGCCCAGGTTGCCGCTGGCGAAGGCGCGCTCCGGCACGCCCGGCTTGCGCAGCTGCATGTCCCAGGCGGCGCGGCCATTCAAATGGATGTCGGCCTTCGCCAGCAATTCGGCCGCTTCGCGCGTCAGCCGCGTGTCCACGGTGATTTTCGGTGTTTGCTGCAACTGCATTGCTGCTTGTGTCGTGTGCTGCGTGTTCATGCCCTGCCGCCTCCAGATGGTTGTCGGTGCTGGCGCGCGCCGGCAAAGCCCATCAGCGGCCCGGCGCAGCGCCAGCCATAAAATTATCCGCCCGCCATCGCCATCTGGATAATGAAACATCATGGTCATTCATATCAAAATAATTGCTGCAAAATGATTTGAATCAATTATTTTGTGGAAATATCTTATGCAGGATGTACCCCGTAACATGCAAAAAGCCGCCCGTAAGGCGGCTGTTCGCGGCAGGTTCGCGCCATGCGGCGCCACGATCAAAAGTCGTGATTCGATGGGTACTTGCTGTAAAAGTCGTTATCCCATTTGAAATTGGTAAACGCCACCGTCATCGATACGTCGAGCGCTTCGACGAAATGCCAGCAGCCGACGGGCAGGAACAGGATCTCGCCCGGCGCCAGCACGCATTCGCGCACTTGCACGTCGGCCATCAGCGGATAGCGCCGCAGGTCGATATCGCGCCCGTCGACGGGCGTAAAGCAGTGGCGCTGGTTGTACACGCGCGCCACCTCGCAGGCGGCCATGATGCGCAGGCGCTTGCGCCCCTTGACCTGGGCCATGAAGTTGTTCGTCAGGTCGTGGTGGAACGGCGTCACCGTGCCGGCCGGACCAAACCATAGAAATCCCGTGGGGCCGCCATCCTGGCGCAGGTATTCGGGAAGCTGGCCGATATCGTCCCACAGCTCGCGCAAGGCTTGGCGGTTCTGCGAATTGTTATTCGCCGTCATGTAGAAATCGTTGGTCGCACCGCTGCTCTCGACCAGGCTGGCGTACTCGCCGAACGCCATCTTGCGCTTGTGCGCCACGCTGTTCATTTCATATTGGGCATCCGCTTCGCGGCCGAACTGCACTTCCACTTCGCGCTGCGCGTAATACTCGCGGAAATACGCGGGACTCCATTTCGCTATGGCGGGCCAGTCATCCATCATGCCCGTGATGATGACGGGCTGGTTGGTGGAATAGTATTCGTCCAGGAATTCCTGCGCGGACAGCTTGTCGCGGCGGGGAATCTCGGGGGTGCGCAGGTGGTTCAGCTTGCGCTGGATGTCGATCACCCAGTCGCGCTTGGCCAGGCGGTTCGACAGGCGCACGGCGCCGGCCAGGTAGGGACTCTGCAGCGCCAGCTCCACTTCGCGGCGCGCCAGGGCCTCCGCGATGCCGGCCTGCTGCAGCACCGGCATCAGCGCCGACGGATGGCTGCCCAGCATGAGGTTTTCCGCGATCCAGCTGCGCCACTCGCGGCTCAGCTCCTGCTCCTGCTGCTGCTGCTGCTCCTGTTGCTGCTTCTGCTTGACTCCGAATGTCGATACCGCCGCCATCGCCCGCCTCCCGTGTTTTTATATGAATAAGCGGCCGGACAGCATGGCTATCCGGCCGCGTCTTACGCTACATCAACATTACCGCACTTTCCACACCTCGGTTGCCAGCACGCCATTCGCGTCGCCATCGAGTTCCCACGAGAACGCGCCGCGCAAGCCCTGGTCCTTGACGTATTTCACCTTGGTGCCGATGACGGTCGGATCGTCATAGCTCCACCACTGGCCGCCCGCACCCGTGTACAGGTACAGCTGCTTGGTCACGGGATGGTAGTAGCGCGTGCCGGCCTTGGCGACGAGGATTTTATAGTCCTCGATGCCCGACTCGTACGTGCCTGGCGCCGTGCCCGTGGCAGCCTGGTACAGGCCATCGCCATTCGGTCCCGGCGCCACGCCCGTCCAGCCGCGGCCATAGAACGGTATGCCCAGCAGCAGCTTGTCGCGCGGCACGCCGGCGGCAATCATGTACTGCACCGCCTTGTCGCCCACGTATTCGCGCGCCATGCCTGTCGACGGATCGGCAGGGTCGGCAAACAGCTGGGCGTTGAAGTTGGTACTGTTTTCCCAACCGCCGTGGAAGTCGTAGGTCATCAGGTTGATCCAATCCATGTACTGCGAGTACAGGGCCGGTTCCGTGTTGTCGATCTTGTCCTTGCCGGCACCGACAGCGGCCGTCAACAGGTAACGCTTGCCGTTGGCGGCGCCGAGCGCATCGAGCTGGGCGCGGAATTCCGCCATCAGCAAGGTGAAATTGCGCTTGTCGTTGGGGCTGACCGTGTTGTACGGCTGGCCGCCGCCGACCGGATATTCCCAGTCGATGTCGATGCCGTCAAAGATATTCGCCGCCGCGCCCACGCCGCCACGGCCGCCCTGCACCGGCAGGTTGCCCTTGATGTAGATGTCGATGCACGAGCGCACCATCTGCTTGCGCAGCGCATCCGTGGCGGAACCGACGGAGAAGTTCTTCGACCAGCTCCAGCCGCCCAGCGAGATGAACAGTTTCAAGTTCGGGTGCGCCGCCTTGAGCTTTCTCAACTGCAGGAAGTTGCCCGACAACGGTGCATCCCACGGGATGGCCTGGCCATCGACGGTGCGCTTCGGCGTGCGGATGTAGTCGGCCTCGGCATCGCCGCCCGTGCCCGCATCCGGCGAATTCGGATTCGTCGCGCCCGGCTCCGTCTTGGTGATCATGGCGCATTCATAGCCGCCGTTTTTCGGATAGATATTGCCGAAAGCGTAGTTGATGAAGGTCAACTTGTCGGCCACGCCGCTGGTATGCACGTTTGCCACTTCATAGTCGCGGCCATACACGCCCCATTGGGCGAAATAGGAACCGACTTCGCGGCCCGTTGGCGTCGGCGTTGGCGTTGGCGTTGGCGTTGGCGTTGGCGTTGGCGTTGGCGTTGGCGTTGGCGTCGGGGTCGGCGTCGGCGTCGGGGTAGGCGTTGGTGTCGGGGTAGGCGTGGTGCTGCAGATCTCCAGGCTGGTCCATGGCTTGCCCGTGCCGGCGGCGCCGCTGCTGGTCGACGGGTTGTCGCCCTGCGTCCAGTAATTGGCGCGGTAATTCGTGCCCGCATAGCTGACGGTGGCGCCCGCGCTGTAAGCCGTGCCGGCCACCCACGCCAGCGCGCACGTGCCGCCGGTTGGCGTTGGCGTCGGGGTGGGCGTCGGATTCGGCGTAGGCGCCGGTGTCGGCGTGGGCGTGGGCGTGGGCGTCGGGGTCGGTGTCGGCGTAGGAGTTGGCGTGGTGCCGCCATCGCACGTGCCGCCGGCGCTCCACAGGCTCGGCGTGGAAACGGGGTTCCAACCCGAGCCGACGTGATCGGTCTGCGTCACCAGGGCCGTGTAGTTGGCGCCCAGGTAGGTGACCACCGTGCCCGCGTTATACGTGCCGCCCTCTTGCCACGGCACGCACGCGACCACCGTGCTGGCCGCCAGCAATTGCGAACCGGCCGGCGCGCCGGCGTCACCGCCGCCGCCGCAGGCCGCCAGCACGCCACCGCTGGCCAGACATACCATCATGTTCCTGATCGTTTTCTTGAGTATTAAATTTTCCACGTTGTCTCCTGTTCAGGTTTGCGGAAATACCACTCTGCTTCAATGAAAAAGCTACCCTGTGATTTTGTTTTTTGCAGTTGCAAGAACAGCATGCTGCTGAAAAAATAGGCGGTCAAGTGGTTTTGAAGTGGCCTCAAAGTGGGCAATACCACTTTACAAAGAAAGCATCACGGCGGAGACGGACGGCGCGTTGTCCTACTGGACAAGCAAAAAAACGGCAGAGGAAGGATGAAAAAAGACGCTGGATCAGGAAAAGACAGACCAGTTTTATAACACGCTGTAAGTGGTATGGGGGGGAGCTTGCTGCGCCGCTGAACGCGGCAGCGGCGGGTGCCTGCCTGGCCACCCGCCGTATCTTTAATACTTATTGCGCAAGATCAAACACCGCCATCGATTCGACGTGCGAAGTATGCGGGAACATGTTCACCACGCCCGCCTTGCTCAGCACATAACCCGCTTCCAGCGCCAGGATGCCGGCGTCGCGCGCCAGGGTCGACGGGCTGCACGACACATACACGATGCGTTTCGGCAGCAGGTCCGGACGCACTTGCGACAGGCCGACCAGCGCCTGGCACAGGGCCATGGCGCCATCGCGCGGCGGGTCGACGAGGATGCGGTCGAACTTGCCCAGCGCGATCAGGTCGTCCGTCGTCACTTCGAACAGGTTGCGCGTCGAGAACGAGGTTTTTTCCGCCAGGCCATTGGCCAGCGCGTTTTCCAGCGCCCGCTCCGTCAGGGTGGTGCTGCCTTCGATACCGACCACTTCGCTGCCTTGCGTGGCCAGCGGCAAGGTGAAATTGCCCAGGCCGCAGAACAGGTCGGCCACGCGGTCCGTCGGCTGCACTTCCAGCAAACGCAGGGCTTTCGATACCAGCACGCGGTTGATGTGGTGGTTCACCTGGGTAAAATCGACGGGCTTGAACGGCATCTTGACGCCGAATTCCGGCAGCAGGTAGTGCAATTGCTTGTCCAGCGGATAGAACGGCACGGCCGTTTCCGGGCCTTTCACCTGCAGCCACCATTGCACGCCGTATTCGTCGGCAAAGGCCTTCAATTTCGTTTCGTCATCCGCCGTCAAGGGCGCCATGATGCGCAAGACCATGGCGGTGACGTCTTCGCCCACGGCCAGCTCGATCTGCGGCATCTGGTCGAAGATGGACAGCGAAGCAATCAATCCACGCAGCGGCAGCAGCATGGCGGAGATGTGCGGCGGCAAGATTTCGCAGCTATCCATGTCGGCCACGAACGCCGATTTCTTTTCATGGAAGCCCACCAGCACGGCGTCTTTCTTCTTGACGTGGCGCACGGACAGGCGCGCGCGGTAGCGGTAACCCCACGTCGGGCCATACATGGGGCGCATGATGCTTTGCGGACGCACCTTGCCGATATGCCACAAGTTGTCTTCCAGCACGCGCTGCTTGATCGCCACCTGCGCCGACGGCTCCAGGTGCTGCATCGAGCAGCCGCCGCAATTGTCGAAATGCTTGCATTTGGGCGTCACGCGCATCGACGATTCGCGGTGCAGCGCCGTCATGCGGGCCATTTCCCAGTTCTTCTTTTTCTTGAACGTCACAAAGCTGACGCGCTCGCCCGGCAACGCGCCTTCGACAAACACGACCTTGCCCGGCGAGCCGTCTTCGTTCTCAATATGGCCAACGCCACGGGCGTCCATGTCGAGCGATTTGATTTCGATGATATTTTCTTGCATAGCGATCAATAGGTAAGAGTGGGCCAGGACGCAGGGCCGCGCTGGAACTTGAAAGAATGGGGGAAAGGTCAGGCGCCGCGAGCGGGGCGTATGATAGCAGATCGCGACAGGCAAAAGCCGCTCAAGCCCGCACCGGGCAGCAAGCCTGAGAAAATGCGCAGGGCAAGGCGCGTGGCCGAAGACAGTACGCCAGTACGGCGAGGCCATGCAACGCCGCCATGGGCGTTTTATCAGACTTGCTACAGCAGGGAGTCGCGCACGACGCCGCGTGCGGCCATGGCCCGTTTGAGCTTGATCAAGGCTTCCTGCTGGATCTGGCGCACCCGCTCGCGCGTCACGCCCATTTCCTCGGCCAGGGTTTCCAGGGTGGCCGGGTCGTCGTTGTCGAGGCCGAAACGGCGCATGATGACGACGCGCTGCTTGTCGGGCAGCTTGGTCAGCCAGTCGCGCACCAGCACCGTCATTTCATGGTGTTCCGCGCGCGCGTCGGGGCTGTCTTCGCTGGCGCCGGGCAACATGTCCATCAGCGACGATTGCGGGTCGTTGTCGAGCGGCGCGTCGAGCGACGTGGCGTGCTCGGACAGGGCCAGGATATCCTGCACCTCTTCCACGGGACGGCCCACTAGGTGGGCGATGTCTTCCGCGGTGGCATCCTTGCCGTCGTGGTGCTGGGCTTCCAGGTGGTACTTGCCGCGCAGAATTTGATTCAGTTCGCGCACCATGTGCACGGGCAGGCGCACCGTGCGCGCCTGGTTCATGATGGCGCGCTCGATGCTCTGGCGTATCCACCAGGTGGCGTAGGTAGAGAAACGGAAACCGCGCTCGGGCTCGAACTTGTCGATGGCCCGCATCAGGCCGATGTTGCCTTCCTCTATCATGTCGAGCAAGACCACGCCGCGGTTGATGTAATGCTTGGCGATCGACACGACCAGACGCAGGTTGTGCTCGATCATGGTTTGCCGGGCTTCGAAATTGCCCTGCTTGGCGAGGGTGGCGTAATGCACCTCTTGCGCCGCCGTCAGCAGGGGCCGCGTGCCGATCTGGTTCAGATAGTGCTGGGTAGTATCGGTCGACAGCTCGGCCGCCAGCACTTTTTTCAATTCATCGACACTTTCGACCAGCACGCTGACGCTGGCCACCTCGCCGCCTTCGCCCGCGTCGACGGCATCGATGCCGTCAAGTTCGCCGGCATCGTCCGTCACGACTTCGTCTGCCCCGTCTTCCGGCAGTTCCGGGTCATCGTCCAGCTGGTCGTGCGGCGCGTGTGTCATTGCTTTACCTAACGGTTAGGCAGGAATTTCGAAGGGTCGACAGGCTTGCCCTGCTGGCGAATTTCAAAGTGCAGCTTCACGCGGTCGGCATCGGAATCGCCCATTTCGGCGATGGCCTGGCCTTTGTTGACGTTCTGCCCTTCCTTCACCAGGATGCTGCGGTTATGCGCATACGCCGACAATAAACTATTACTGTGCTTCACGATGACAAGATTACCATAACCACGGATTCCGCTCCCGGCATACATGACTTTTCCCGCGCCGGCGGCCACCACTTGCTGGCCCGCCTTGCCGGCGATATCGACGCCCTTGTTCTTGCCTTCGTCGAAAGTGCCGATGACCTTGCCTTCGGAAGGCCACATCCAGCTGATCTTGTCGTCGCCAGGCGCCGATGCCGCAGGGGCTGCCGCGGCGGCGGCCGGTGCGGCGGCGACGGTTGCCGCCGGGGCTGGCGCAGGCTTGGCGTCGCCCATGCCGCCATCGGCGCGCAATTCGGCCAGGGTGGCGTCGGAATACGCGCGCTT
This sequence comes from Janthinobacterium sp. SUN176, assembly GCF_030587335.1. NCBI lineage: Bacteria > Pseudomonadati > Pseudomonadota > Betaproteobacteria > Burkholderiales > Oxalobacteraceae > Janthinobacterium > Janthinobacterium sp. SUN176. The sequence goes on from NZ_JAPWIA010000001.1 coordinate 2,825,911, forward strand.
CTCGCCGCGCGGCCCCGTTTTCTTCGGTACGACAGGCGCGGCCGGTTTGACTTCCGTCGCTGGCGGCATGACGATGGCCGACGTTTGCGCGCCGCCCGTGTCGCCATTCGGCGGCAACACGCGCAGCACCTGGTCGACCTTGATGTCGTTCGGGTTGCTCAAGTCATTCCAGGCCACCAGGTCGCGGTAATTCTGCCCGTGCTCGAGGGCGATGCGCAACAGGGTGTCGCCACGCTTGACCGTGTAATAGGCCGGGTCGCGGTCGCGCGGATCGCTGGCGGCGGCGCTGCTGCTCGAGGGGTGGCGCTCGACGACGGGCGCCTGGACGCCCGTCGTGCCGCAACCGCTCAACAGCGCGGCCAAGGTGATGCTACATAGAAGTATGTTACTTTTCTTAATCATTCGCATGTATTTATATGTCCTGCTTGCTAGCTGATCCGGGGATCATATGGTGCCCGGGCGCAAAGGTACGAAATGGCAATCTTCCAGGGTTTGGCTAGTCCATTCCATTTTCCCCACCCGGGTAATGAGTTGTAAGTGTTGCAATTTAGCCCCCACCGGCGCAACCAGACGCCCGCCGGGCGCCAGCTGTTCCAGCAGGGCTTGCGGGACTTCCAGGCCGGCTGCGGCAAGGATGATCCCGTCGAAGGGCGCCGCCTGCGGCAGGCCAAGCATACCATCTCCGTACTGCAAGCGCAGATTCGACACGCGCAGCGGGCGCAAATTGGCCTTCGCCAGCTCGTGCAGGGGCCGGATGCGCTCGATCGAATACACCTCTTTTGCCACCAGCGACAGCACCGCCGCCTGGTAACCGCAGCCCGTGCCGATTTCCAGCACGCGCTGCAACGCCCCGCCCTGGCGCATCACTTCGATCATGCGCGCCACGATGTACGGCTGCGAAATGGTCTGGTGGTGGCCGATGGGCAGCGAGGCGTCGATATACGCCTGCGACGCCAGCGCCTCGTCCATGAACATGTGGCGCGGCACGGCTTGCATGGCGTCCAGCACCACCTGGTCCTTGACACCCTGTTTCGCGATGCGCGCCACCATGGCACGGCGCACGGCCTCCGAAACGAGCGGGTTTTGCCGCGGCGGCGACACCGCCGCCGGCTGCGCCCGCTCATTGGCGATGGCCTGGGCGCGCGACGGGGCGATGGGCACAGCGCCATGGTGCGGCGCCCCGCCGCGCGCCGCGCTCTGCGCCGCATTCTGCGTGGCCGTCTGCGGCGTGGCGATCCTGGACTGGGCCAGCGACTGCCCCCCGCCCTGCCTGGCGGGCTTGCCGGCCAGCGAATCGAGGGACAGGGGGAAGGTGCGCGGCTTATCGGTCATGGTTGTCGGTCATCGTGAGCGGTCATGCCAGGCCTTTTGCCAGTGCATCGAGTTGGGTGGTATGGGTCAGGTCGATCTGCAGCGGCGTGATCGACACTTGCCCATGTTCAACAGCATGGAAGTCCGTGCCCGGACCGCCTTCCTTGGCGGCGCCGGCGGGGCCGATCCAGAAGATTTCACGGCCGCGGGGGTCGAGCGCGCGGATCACGGGCTCGGCCGAATGGCGCTTGCCCAGGCGCGTGGCCACCACGCCTTGCATTTGCTCGTAAGGAATGGCGGGGATGTTCACGTTCAGCAGATATGGTTTCTGCAGGGCATCAAACTGGCGCTCGACGATTTCCCTCGCCACGCGGGCGGCCGCGTCCAGGTTGGCCCAGCCGAACTGCGACTGGGAAAAGGCGATGGCGGGAATGCCGAACAGATAGCCTTCCGTGGCGGCGGCCACGGTACCCGAATACAGGGTGTCGTCGCCCATGTTGGGGCCGTTGTTGATGCCGGAGACCACCAGGTCGGGGCGCTCGATCAGCATGCCCGTCAGCGCCACGTGCACGCAGTCGGTGGGAGTGCCGTTGACAAAATAAAAGCCGTTGGCGGCCTTGTGCACGGACAAGGGCCGGTCCAGGGACAGCGAATTGGACGCGCCCGAACGGTTGCTGTCGGGCGCCACCACGACGATGTCGGCAATAGGGGCGAGCGCATCGGCCAGGGCCGCCAAGCCAGGCGCCAGGTAGCCGTCGTCGTTACTGATAAGAATTCTCATAACGAGATTTTACCTGAAGCAATGCCAACACTGCGCGTACCGCACGCCGATAGACAGCATTATTTGTGCCGCCGCGCGGACATGGCGCGCCGCATCAGCGCTGCTCGATGCGCGCCTCGGACAGCGCCCCTTCCAGCGCCTGCACTTCATCCTCCTGCAAGGCCAGCAAGGCATTCAAATCGCCTTGTAATTTGTACATCCTTTTCAGCTGCGCCATGCCACGCCTGCGCAGCTTGCCAGGCACGCCCGGACGCAGCAGGCAAGACTTCAAATGTTCGGCCAGTTCGCCCGCCTGCGCATACTGTTCGCGCTCGATCATGCCTTGCAGCATAGAGATCATGCTGGCCAGGGTCTCCGGCTCGGCCCCTTCGTGCCCGTTGGCGCGGCCGGCCAGGATGGTTTCCTGCAAATGTCGCGCGCCGTCCAGCACGCTGTCTGCATGTCCCGTGACGGGCGCGTTCAAGAGCCGGTCGCTGCCGCTGAGCACGGCATCTTCCAGCAGGCGCGCCGCCGCGCTGTCGCCCTGCTGCTGCAAGGTGCCGGCAAGTTGCGTCTTGCTGTGCAAGGTATCGAGGTGGTCTTCGCCCAGCAGGCGCGCATGCACTTCCAGCACCTGCTCCTGCACGCTGCGCGCCGCATCGAGTTCACCGCGCCGCAGCAGTGCCTCGGCCAGCTTGCGCTGGCTCATCAGGGTTTCCGGATGATCGAGCCCGTGCGTGCGCTCGCGCGCCGCCACCTGGTCTTCATGCAACTGGCGCGCGCCGGCCCAGTCGCCCTGCCCGGCGACGATGTCGGCCAGCAAATCGCGCGTGGCCAGGGTGGCCGCATGGTCGCTGCCCAGGCGCCGCTCCTGCGCCTGCAGCACGGCAGCGAACAGGCGCCGCGCCCCTTCCAGGTCGCCTTCACGCCCCAGCGCCTGCGCCAGGGCCAGCTTGCTGCGCAAGGTATCGCCATGCTCGGCGCCAAACAGGCGCTCGCGCGCCGCCACCACCGTGGCCAGCACTTGCTGCGCCTGCGCCAGCCGGCCCATGCGCAGCAAGGTGGCGGCGCGGCCATCCATCGCTTCCAGGGTCAGCGGATGCTCGCCGCCCAGCTGGCGCGCATAGCTTGCCAGCACCGCATCCTGCAGCAGCAGCGCCGCCGCCAGTTCACCCTGCAGCAACAGGGTTTTCGCCAGGCAGGCCCGGGCGGCCAGGGTATCGGGATGTTCGCTGCCCAGCACCCGTTCGCGCACGTCGAGCACGTCTTCTTCCAGGAAGCGGGCTTCCTCGAGCTTGCCCAGCTGGCGCAACAGGCGCGCCATGCCGCTCTTGCACGCCAGGCTGTCGGGATGCTCCTCGCCCAACAGGCGCACGCGGATCTCGACGCTTTGGCGGAAGGCATCGAGCGCCTGCCCGCTGCGGCCATCCTTGCGGTACAACTCGCCCAGGCGCGCCAGGTCGCGCGCCAGCGGCAGGGCCACGGCGCGGCCCGGTTCGGCCTGCAAGGCCTGGCGCGCTTCGCTGATGGCGCCCAGCAAGGCGATTTCACGGCTCGATTGCCAGGGGAAGTAGCCGCCCGTCAGCCAGTGCAAAAAGGCTTCGAAGGTGCGCGTGAGGGAAAAGCGGTCGCCGCCCTGGTCTATGCGCACGGCCAATTGCTCGCCATAGGCAAAGGTTTTCGTCTGCTGCAGCTGGACTTCGTCGAAATAACTGTCGAGGGCGATCTGCGGCAAGCCATACGAGGTGCGCAGCAGGCGCTCGAACATGGGCTGGAAGCCGGCGATGCCCTTGTGCGCATCGCCGCGGCGCCACTCGGCGCGCTGCGCCCCGTCGCCCATTTCTATGCGCGAGGGCAAGGGGTACACGAGCAGCGGGCGCTGTTCGTCTTCATGGCTGCGGCGGTATTCGATGGCCCGCGTGACAAGCGCGTCGACGCCTTCCAGGCTTTGCCGGTTCGGCGTGAAGACCACCACCAGCTTTTTCGGCAGCAAGGTGGTGCAGATGCCCGCGCTGTCCGTGCGGCCCGTGCGCGAATCGACCAGCACGTAACGGAAATGCTGGGCCAGGGTATCGGCGAAGCAGCGGAACAGGGCCGGGCAGCTGTCGAACAGCTGATCCCAGCGCATCTGCGCCAGGCGCTCGCTGTAGCTGGCGTCGAAGCGCCCCGCGCGCATCAGGTACAGCGGACTGCCTTGGTCGACGCGCACCACGTACTGCTGCCAGTCGATGGCGTCGAGCACGCGCTGGGCCAGCGCCGCATCCTCGCGCCCCCCATCTTCCCGGCCCCTGGCCTGCCCGCCGGCGCGCGCGCCCGCCGTTTCCAGGCTGATGCGCTCGAGCTGCTGGCGGCACGCCTCGAAGAACTCGAGCACGCCCGGTCGCTCCTCGTGCTGTTCGAAATAATGGTGCAGGCCCGGCGCTTCCATGTCCCAGTCCAGCATCAGCACGGGCACGCTGGCGTTTTCGCGGCGCGCCAGCAGCACGGCGATGTTCGACAGGGCCATGGTGCGGCCGGTACCGCCCTTGTAGGAGTAGAAGGTGACGACTTCGCCAGGGGCGCTCAAAGGCGGCAGGGAGAGGCGTTGGCATTCCATGACAGGACCTTTTACGTGATTAACGTGGAAAGTGGGGAGGCGGAATGGCGCGCCATTCCGGCGGAATAGCGGGCAACACGAAACGGCTGCAATCGTGGCCGGGCGGTGTTGACCGCTTGAGCAAGTGGTAATGCGTGGCGATGCGCTGCACGATGCGTTCGATGTCGGGCAGGTATTGCGGATTCGATTTCAGGTCGCCGCTGGCCAGGGTATAGCCGGAAAAATCCACGTACAGGCCCGATTCCGTGATTTGCGGCGGCAAGCCGTCCGGATGGCGCGTCATGATGATGGGAATGATCAGGTGGCTGGGCAAGTCGTACCAGGCGCGCCGCTCCTGCTCGATCAATTGCATGGCGGCAAATTCGCGCCGCGTGTAGCCGTGCGCTTCATATTTGGGCGTGTACAGCACGATCATGCACACGCTCTGGCACATGGCGCGCGCCACGCGCAAGTCGATATCGTCGCCGCCGCCCAGTTGCTCGCTGTCGATGAACAGGACTTCCTCGCGGTCCAGGTGCGGTTCCAGATAGCAAGCCAACGCCTCGATGAGGTCATTCTTGAACTTGTTCATGAACGCATATTGGCCGTGCGCGTAGCTCAAGAAACAGCCGTAGCGGATCTCCATGGCATCCCCCTGTTCCCCGTGCGGCCCTGCCATCGCCGCGCCTTGACCCTGCAAGGCATGAGCTCACTGTAGACCGCTCGGCAACAAGCCTGTTTGCGCTGGCGCAAAGATGTGTCTGGCGTCCTGGACATGAGGAAAAATGCCAGAAACTGGCGCGATCGCGCCGATTTCTGGCATGCCGGGCGCGCAAGCGGGCGCCGCGCGAAAAACGCCATGTGATTGATAACAAAGGGAAATACGCCGGCGCGCGGATGGCGCCGGCAGGCAGGACTTAAGCGAGGACTTAGGCGCCCCTGGCGGGCAGGTTGCGGAAGAACTCAACCACTTCGGCGGTGTCGCGCGTGCGCTTGAACGGCGGCAGGCTTTGCCAGATGCGCTTGCCGTACGGCTTGGAAATGAGGCGCGGATCGCAGATCATCAGCACGCCCCGATCGCCCTCGTCACGGATCAAGCGACCCGCGCCCTGCTTCAGGTTGATGATGGCTTCCGGCAGCGAATGGTGCATGAAGCCGTTCTTGCCCTGCTTTTCCATCACTTCGATGCGCGCAGCCAGCACCGGATCGTCGGGCGGCGCGAATGGCAGCTTGTCGATGATCACGAGCGACAGCGCGTCGCCGCGCACGTCGACGCCTTCCCAGAAACTCTGGCTGCCGATCAGCACGCCATTGCCGGCCGCGCGGAACTGGTCCAGCAATTCCGTACGGCCCTTTTCTCCCTGCACGAACAGGGGGAAGTTCAGGCCCCGCTGCTTGAATTCGTCGGCCAGGCGTTCTGCCGCGCGCTTGACGGCGCGCAAGGTGGTGCACAGGAAGAAAGTGCGCCCGCCCGCCGCCTCGATGATGGGCAAGGCGCAGTCGATGACGGCATCCGTGTAGCCCAGCGAATTCGGTTGCGGCAGGTTTTGCGGCACGAACAACAAGCCTTGCTGGCCATAGTCGAACGGCGACGGCCACGTATGCGACGGTTCGCCCGTCAAGCCCATCTGTTCAGAAAAATGCTTGAAGTCGTTTTTCACGGCCAGGGTGGCGGACGTGAAAATCCAGCTGCGCGGCGTGCCTTCGCGCTGGTTGTTGAAGATGGGCGCGATCGACAATGGCGTTTTATGCAATTGCAAGGAACTGGAAAACGCTTCCACCCAGAACACGGCTTCCTCGCCGGCCGCAACCTTGGCTTTCGGATCGAACTTCCAGCCGCTCAGCTGCTGCGCCAGTTCGACGCCGCGCACGCGGCACTGTTCCAGCGTTTCCGCCCGTTCCGCCTGGGTTTCCAGCACGGCCACCATGCCGTCGAGCTCATCCTTGAGGGTGTCGAGCGCGGGGAAAAAGTCGCTCGAGGGGGCGATCTGCGGCAGGGACAGGCGCACGATATCCTGCGGGAAGGTCAGGCGCAGGTCGCGCGCCGCCTTTTCCACCACCGTGACGGTCTTGGCCCAGTCGATGCCGCGCGCATGCGCGAGGCCCTCGGCCAGCACGTCGCGGCACAGTTCCAGGATTTGCGACGTCGACACCGTATTGCCAAAGAACAAAGTGGCCGTGTCGGGCAACTGGTGCGCCTCATCGAAGATGATGGTGTTGGCCGATGGCAGCAATTCCGCCACGCCCGTATCCTTCAGGGCCACGTCGGCAAAGAACAAGTGATGGTTGACCACCACCACGTCGGCCTGTTGGGCTTCCTTGCGGGCCTTCATGACGAAGCAATCCTGGTAATACTGGCACTCGGCGCCCATGCAGGTGTCGCGCGTGGACGTCACCAGGTTCCAGATCATGGCGTTTTCCGGCACCTTGGTCAGCTCGGCCTTGTCGCCCGAGCTGGTCATCTTGATGAAGCGCGAAATTTCGCGCAGGTGGCCCACGTCGTCGCGCGACGTCATGCGCCCGTTTTGCAGGGTGCGTTCCAGGTGATAGTGGCAGACATAGTTCGAGCGCCCCTTCAGCAAGGCGACGGAAACGGGCGCCTGCAGCGCGGCGCGCACGGTGGGGATATCGCGCAGGAATAGCTGATCCTGCAAGTTTTTGGTACCGGTGGACACAATGGTCTTGCCGCCCCACATCAGGGCCGGCACCAGGTAGGCGAAGGTCTTGCCTGTGCCCGTGCCCGCCTCGGCGATCAGGGTCGTCTGGCTGTCGATGGCGCTGGCGATGGCTTTCGCCATTTCCGTTTGCGAACGGCGCGGCTTGTAGCTGCCCACGGCCGGACCGAGCGGGCCGCCGGCGCCAAACAGGCGCTCGATGTCGGCATCGTGCTTGCCAGGCGGCGCCTGGAGCTCGGCGGGCAGACTGGCTGGCAGATCGGCAGGCTGGCCATCTGGGCTTGCGGGCAATAAATTGTGATCGGTCAAAATATACTTAGGTGAAGGCTGGACTGGACGCTACTGGCGCCCCTCAGGCGGGAACGTCGGGCACCAACTGCATTTTCAGCAAGGTGATGTGATCCTTCAATTGCAATTTGCGTTTTTTCAGGCGGCGCAGTTGCAGCTCGTCATGGTGGCCATCGAGTATCAGCAACTCGATGACGGCATCGAGGTCGCGGTGTTCCACGTTGAGTTCAATCAGGCGCCGCTCTATTTGCTGTGCATCGCTCATGTGTTGCGTTCCAGGCAGTGTTGGTAACGGTGTTGGGAAACCGGCGCGCGCAGCGTACGCAGGCAGCCAGTGGGCGTAGTTTAACCTGCCGCGCGGCTTAGGGCACGCCCTTTCCGGCCTGCCCCCTGCGCGGCAGCGTTATTTGGCCGGCGGCACAGGCACAGGTACAGCAACGGCCGGCGTGCTGGCAGCGGCGGCCGCCGCCTTGGCAGCCTTGGCCTGCGCCTCGGCCTGGCGCTCGGCCAGGCGTTGCGCCACCCGTTTCTGGCGCGCCACGGCGTCAGCCTGTTTTTTCGAATAGGCTGCTTCGCGGGCGGCGCGGCGCGGGGCCTCGGCAGCGTCGGCGGCGGCCTGCTTCGCCACCTTCGCCGCGTGCTCAGCCTCGCGCTCGGCCACGCTCTTGCCTTCCGGCTTGGGCGGCGCCGGCTCGGGCGCGACCACTTTCACGGGCTTGGGCAAGGCCGCGGCACGCTGTTCGGCGTCCAGGCGCGCACTTTCCTGCGTCCGGGCCAGGTCGATATCGCGCAAACGCACGGACTCGGCGCGCTTGAAGTAATTCGCTTCCGCTTCGACGGCGCGCAGGCGCACGAGGATCAGGCGGCGCTTTTCCTTGGCCTTGTCCAGGCAGTTATTCACGAAAAACTTGTCGTAGCACTCCAGTTCGCGCGTGGCAAACTCGTTTTCCGCTGCCGCGCGCTCGCTGGCGACCAGCTTCAGCTTGGCGTCCGCCTCGTCCACCGACAAGGTGGCGGGCACCTGCGGCGCGCCGACCTCATCCAACGCCGCGGCACCCTGGTGCGCGCAGGCGGACAACGCCAGGACCAGGCCCAGCGCCGCACCCAGCTTGTATAGTGTATTTGCCATCATGTTCCTTATCCCTGCCTCAAACGATCGCGTCGGCCGCGCCGCGCTGTTCTTTTTCCATGTATTCGCGCGATTGCATCTCGATGATACGCGAAACGGTGCGGTGAAACTCGTTGGCCAGCATGCCGTTCGTGTACAGCTCATCAGGCGCCACTTCGGCCGACATGATCAGCTTGACCTTCTGGTCATAAAACACGTCGATCAGCCAGGTAAAGCGGCGCGCTTCGGACGACTGCGCCGCCGACATGGCCGGTATGCCGGACAATATCACCGTATGGAAGCGGCTGGCGATTTCCAGGTAATCATTTTGCGAGCGGGGACCGCCGCACAGGGTGGCGAAATCGAACCAGATGATGCCGCCGGCGCGGCGCAGGCAATGGATTTCGCGGCTCTCGATGCGGATGCGCGCGTCTTCGTCTGCCGTCTCGGCGATGCGCGTGTAAGCGTCGCGCAAAGCCTTGTCGGTCTCGGCGCCCAGCGGGGTGTAGTAACTTTCCACCTGTTCCAGCGCGCGGCCGCGGTAATCGACGCCCGCGTCGACGTTCATCACGTCGAGCTTGTCCTTGAGCAGCGCGATGGTCGGCAGCATGCGGTCGCGGTGCAGGCCGTCCGGATACAGCAGGTCCGGGTCGTAATTCGAGGTCATGATGAAGGACACGCCGTTGGCGAACAGGGCCGACAGCAGGTTGTACAGGATCATCGCGTCGGCGATGTCGGAGACGTGGAATTCATCGAAACAGATCAAACGGTATTTCTTGGCGATGCGCTTGGCCACCTCGTCGAGCGGGTCGGCCACGCCTTTCAATTCATCGAGTTGCTGGTGCACGCCGCGCATGAATTCGTGGAAGTGCAGGCGCGTCTTGCGCACCAGGGGCACGACCGAGTAAAAACTGTCCATCAGGAACGATTTGCCGCGCCCCACCCCACCCCACATGTACACGCCTTTCGGCACGGCAGGACGGTTCAGCAGGCGCTTGAAGGTGCTCGAGCGCTGGCCCTTGTAGGCCACCCACTCGTCATAGCACAGCTGCAGGCGGTCGACCGCGCGCCGCTGGGCGGCATCGGCCTTGAAATCACGCTTCTGCAACGCGTGCTGGTAAAACTCTTCTACGTTCATGGGATTCGCTTTAACGCACAGGGGCGCCGGCGGAAAAAATCCGCGAGCGCCCCCGTAGGACTAACTACAATTAAAAGTTCAACGTGCGCTTGTCAACCGCCAGTGCCGCTTCCTTGGTCGCTTCCGACAGGGATGGGTGAGCGTGGCAAATGCGCGCGATGTCTTCGGCCGAAGCCTTGAATTCCATCGCCACGACGGCTTCGGAAATCAGTTCGGACGCCATCGGGCCGACGATGTGTACGCCGAGGATTTCATCGGTCGTCGCATCGGCCAGGAATTTCACCATGCCCGAGGTGTCGCCCAGCGCGCGCGCACGGCCGTTGGCCATGAACGGGAAGGTACCGGCCTTGTAGGCGATGCCTTCGGCCTTCAGGGTTTGCTCGGTCTTGCCGACCCACGCGATTTCCGGCGAGGTGTAGATCACCCAGGGAATCGTGTTGAAGTTGGTGTGACCGTGCTGGCCGGCGATACGCTCGGCCACGGCAACGCCTTCTTCTTCCGCCTTGTGCGCCAGCATCGGGCCGCGCACGACGTCGCCCACTGCCCACACGTTCGGCAGGTTGGTCTTGCAGTCGCCGTCAACGGCGATGAAGCCGCGTTCGTCCAGCTGCAGGCCGACCTTGTCGGCACCCAGGCCATTCGTGTTCGGCGTACGGCCGATCGAGATGATCAGCTTGTCGAACACGGCTTTTTGCGCTTCGCCCTTGGCGTCCACGAATTCCACGGTGACGTCTTTCTTGCCTGGCGTGATCGCACCGATCTTGCAACCGAGGTTGATCTTCAAGCCTTGCTTGGTGAACAACTTCGACGCTTCCTTGGCGATCTGCTCGTCCACAGCGCCCAGGAAGACCGGCAGGCCTTCCAGCACGGTGACGTCGGAACCCAGGCGGCGCCAGACGCTGCCCATTTCCAGGCCGATCACGCCGGCACCGATGACGCCCAGCTTGGCTGGTACCGCGTCGATGGCCAGTGCGCCCGTGTTCGACAGGATCAGTTTCTCGTCGAAAGGTGCGCCCGGCAGTTCGCGCGCGTTCGAACCCGTGGCGATGACCACGTGCTTGGCCGTCAGGGTTTCGTTGGCTTCGCCCGTCACGCTGATGTCATACGTGCCAGCGGCGGCGGCAGCGAAAGCGGCGCGGCCGTGGAAGAAGGCGATCTTGTTCTTCTTGAACAGGTACAGGATGCCGTCGTTGTTTTGCTTGACGACGGTGTCTTTGCGCTTGAGCATCTGGCCCAGGTTCAGCTTCAGGCCCGCGACGTCGATGCCGTGCTCGGCGAAGCTGTGGCCCGCGTGTTCGAAATGCTCGGACGATTGCAGCAGCGCTTTCGACGGGATGCAGCCGACGTTGGTGCAGGTACCGCCTGGAGCGGCGCCGCCCTTGGCGTTCGACCACTCGTCGACGCAAGCGACGGAAAAGCCCAGCTGCGCTGCGCGGATGGCGGCGATGTAGCCGCCAGGGCCCGCACCGATGACAACTACGTCAAATTGTTTAGTACTCATGTTTTGTTATTCCAATCTCTTCGTCTGGTACGAAAATCCACAATAGAAGGTAAATCACCACGCCGAAGCCGAAGGTCAATGTAAACAGGACGAAGACGAGGCGCCAGATCCACGCTTCCATGCCGGAAGCGCGACCCAGGCCGCCGCACACGCCGCCGAGCCAGCGGTCGTTGCGCGACCGGCGCAGGCGGTTGAATTCCTGCACCAGGTCGTTCGCGGGGCCGGAAGCGGCACCGGACGCGTTGTCCGGCTTGTCCAGGTTGATATTGCTCAGGAGCTTGGCTTTCGCTTGCGCGAATTCCGCGTCGCTCAGGGCACCTGCCAGGTGCAACTCGTGCAGACGCTTGATTTCTTCAGAGACGTTCATGGGAATCCTCTTTCATTGAGATCAGCCAGCTGCGTCTTCTGGCAAGGGGTATCAGCTACATTGCCCCGGCGGCTACGCCGGGGGACTACAGTGCTTACAGGTCCAGCAGCAGGCGTGCAGGATCTTCCAGCGCTTCTTTCATCGCCACCAGGCCCAGGACGGCTTCGCGGCCGTCGATGATGCGGTGGTCGTAGGACATGGCCAGGTAGTTCATCGGACGCACCACGATCTGGCCGTTTTCGACAACTGCGCGGTCCTTGGTCGCATGCACGCCCAGGATGGCCGATTGCGGCGGGTTGATGATCGGGGTCGACAGCATGGAGCCGAAGGTGCCGCCGTTCGAGATCGAGAACGTGCCGCCCGTCAGGTCGTCCAGGGTCAGCTTGCCTTCCTTGGCTTTCGCGCCGAATTCACCGATTTTTTTCTCGATGTCGGCGATCGACAGCTGGTCCGCGTTGCGGATGATAGGCACGACCAGGCCGCGTGGCGAACCGACGGCGATGCCGATGTCGAAGTAGCCGTGGTAGACGATGTCGTTGCCATCAACGGAGGCATTGATGATCGGGTACTTTTTCAGCGCGGCGACGGCGGCCTTGACGAAGAAGGACATGAAGCCCAGCTTGACGCCGTGCTCTTTCTCGAACTTGTCCTTGTACTTGTTGCGCAGGTCGATGACCGGCTGCATGTTCACTTCATTGAACGTGGTCAGGATGGCGTTCGTCGATTGCGATTGCAGCAGGCGCTCGGCGATACGTGCGCGCAGGCGGCTCATCGGCACGCGCTCTTCAGGGCGGTCGCCCAGGCTGGCGGCCGACGGCGTGGCAACTTGTTGCAGCGCTGGCTTGGCAGCGGCTGGCGCCAGTGGCGCGACAGCTGGCTTGGCGGAAGCGGCCAGGGCGTCGCCCTTGGTCACGCGGCCGTCTTTGCCCGAACCGGCGACGTCGCCAGCGGACAGGCCTTTTTCGGACAGTATCTTGGCGGCGGCAGGCATGGCGACATCGCCTTTGGTCGCCGCGGCTGGCGCGGACGCGGTAGCGGCGTCTTGTGCGGCGGCAGCCAGGGCTGGTGCAGGCACGGCCGACACTTCCATCGGGCTGACCTTGGCCGAGCCGTCGGTGTCGATGATGGCGATGACTTCGCCGGCGACGACGGTAGCGCCGTCAGCCTTGATAATTTGAACGATCACGCCAGCGGCTGGCGCCGGCAGTTCCAGCACCACTTTATCGGTTTCGATATCGATCATGTTTTCGTCGCGCGCAACTGCTTCGCCGACTTTCTTGTGCCATGCCAGCAGGGTCGCTTCTGCAACCGATTCCGACAACTGGGGAACTTTGACTTCGATTTGTGCCATGTAAAACTCCGTTTATTTTGTTATTGCGGCGCCGCCCCTGCGTAGCAAGGGCGGCGCTCCGTCACGATGTATGCGAACAGGCGCCATGCATACGCACGGCACCCGTCATCCTGCCACTTACTTGGTCAGGATAAAACCCTTCAGCTTCGAGAATGCCGTTTCCAGCAGATCTTTTTGCTGGGCGTAGTGCTTGTCATAGTAACCGACAGCAGGCGACGCCGAAGCAGGACGGCCGGCGTAAGCCAGACGCTGACCCGATTCCAGGCCTTCGAAGATGTTGTGCTGGATCTGGAACCAGGCGCCCTGGTTTTGCGGCTCGTCCTGCGCCCAGACGACTTCGACCAGGTTCGGGAACTTCTTCAGTTCAGCAGCGAACGACTTGTGCGGGAACGGATACAGCTGTTCCAGGCGCACGATGGCCGTGTCGGTCTGGCCGCGGGTCTTGCGTGCGTTGACCAGGTCGTAGTAGACCTTGCCCGAGCAGGCGACCACGCGCTTGACTTTCTTGGCATCGATTTTGTCGTCGACTTCGCCGATGACGGTCTGGAAACCGCCTTTGGCCAGGTCGGTCAGCGGCGAACCGGCATCCTTGTTGCGCAACAGCGACTTCGGCGTCAGGATGACCAGCGGCTTGCGGAACTGGCGCACCATCTGGCGGCGCAGCAAATGGAAGATCTGCGAAGCCGTCGTCGGCTGCACCACTTGCATGTTGTTGTCTGCGCACAGCTGCAGGAAGCGTTCCGGACGCGCGGACGAGTGCTCAGGACCCTGGCCTTCGTAACCGTGCGGCAGCATCATGACCAGGCCGGAAGCGCGGCCCCACTTCACTTCGCCGGAGCTGATGAACTGGTCGATGACCACTTGCGCGCCGTTGGCGAAGTCGCCGAACTGGGCTTCCCAGATCGTCAGGGTGTTCGGTTCAGCAGTCGAGTAGCCGTATTCGAAGGCCAGTACGGCTTCTTCGGACAGCACCGAGTCGATGACGGTGAACGGCGCCTGGTTGTCCGACACGTTTTGCAGCGGAATGTAGGTACCTGCATCCCAACGCTCGCGGTTCTGGTCATGCAGGACGGCGTGGCGGTGCACGAAGGTGCCGCGGCCGGCGTCCTGGCCCGTCAGGCGGATGGCGTAGCCGGACGATACCAGCGATGCGTAGGCCAGGTGTTCGCCCATGCCCCAGTCCAGGTTCATTTCGCCACGACCCATGGTGCCGCGGTCGCCCAGTACTTTTTCAACCAGCGAGTGGACCTTGAAGTCTTCCGGCACGGTGGTGATGCGGGTGGCCAGGCGTTTCAGTTCCGTCATCGGCACGGCGGTGTCGGCCGAATCGGTCCATTTCTTGTTCAGGAACGGCAGCCAGTCGACGGCGTACTTGTTCTTGAAGTTCGAGATGACCGGATCGACGGTATGCTTGCCGGCGTCCATGGCGTCGCGGAAAGCGGCCACCATCTTGTCGCCGCCATCGGCAGGGATCACGCCTTGCGCTACCAGCTTGTCCGCGTACAGCTTGCGGGTGCCTGGATGCTGGCCGATCTTCTTGTACATCAGCGGTTGCGTCAGTGCCGGCGTATCCTGCTCGTTGTGGCCCAGCTTGCGGTAGCAGATGATGTCGAGGACGATGTCCTTCTTGAATTCCATGCGGTAGTCGAGCGCGATCTGCGTCGCCAGCACCACGGCTTCCGGATCATCGGCGTTGATGTGCAGGACCGGTGCTTCGATCATCTTGACGACGTCCGAGCAGTACAGGGTCGAGCGGGCATCGCGCGGATCCGAGGTGGTGAAACCGATCTGGTTGTTGATCACGATATGCACCGTGCCGCCCGTATGGTAGCCACGGGTTTGCGCCAGATTCAGCGTTTCCATGACCACACCCTGGCCGGCGAAAGCAGCATCGCCGTGCACCAGGATAGGCAGCACTTGCGCGCCCTGCGCGTCGCCGCGGCGATCCATGCGGGCCTTGACGGAACCTTCGACCACAGGGTTGACGATTTCCAGGTGCGACGGGTTGAACGCCAGCGACAGGTGAACCGGGCCGCCTGCGGTGGAGATGTCCGACGAGAAGCCTTGATGGTATTTCACGTCGCCGGCAGGCAGGTCGTCGCCATGCTTGCCTTCGAATTCTTCGAACAGTTCCTGCGGCGCCTTGCCCAGGGTGTTCACCAGCACGTTCAGGCGGCCGCGGTGGGCCATGCCGATCACGATTTCCTGCACGCCTTTTTCGCCGGCGCGCTGGATGGTTTCATCCATCGAGGCGATGAAGGTTTCGCCGCCTTCCAGGGAGAAGCGCTTCTGGCCCACGTAGCGGGTGTGCAGATAGCGTTCCAGGCCTTCAGCCGCGGTCAGGCGGTCGAGGATGTGGATTTTTTTCTCTGGGGTGAAATTCGGGGTGGAGCGGATCGCTTCCAGTTTCTCCTGCAGCCAGCGCTTTTCGGCCGGGTCGGAGATGTACATGAACTCGGCGCCGATCGAACGCGTGTAGGTATCGCGCAGATAGTTCAGCAGATCGCGCAGGGTGGCGGTCTCGGGGCCAAAATAGGTATTACTGATGTTGAACACGGTGTCCATGTCCGCGTCGGTGAAACCGTAGAAGCTCGGCTCGAGCTCAGGGATCATCGGACGTTCCTGGCGTTGCAGCGGATCCAGGTTGGCCCAGTGCGAACCGAGGTAGCGGTAAGCGGCGATCAGCTGCGTGGCGGCGACGCGCTTGCGGCCCATTTCAGCATCGAAGGAAGCGGTCACTGTGCGGATCGGGCCTGCTTTTGCGCGCTCGGCGAACGAGGCGACGACGGAGGCATGCGCCACGTCAGGCTTGTTGGTGCCATCGACGGCAGGCACGTGCTGCATTGCGTCGAAGTAGGAACGCCAGTTATCGGGTACCGAGCCTGGGTTGTTCAGATACGCCTCGTACAGGTCTTCCACGTACGGAGCATTCCCACCGAACAGGTAGGAGTTGGTCGTTAATTGCTGCATATATTGCTCACCTTTCTTCGCGCTTCGCGAGGAATTAGCGGGTTAATCTAACCTTCCGCGACACGGCCTGACCGGTTAGCGGATTGCACATCAAGTTGTGGGGAAGGGCTTTTTTATTGCACCAGCATTCTGCATACCGTCATTTAGAATAGCACGCGGTATTGTAACGCA
Source organism: Janthinobacterium sp. SUN176 (assembly GCF_030587335.1). Lineage (NCBI taxonomy): Bacteria > Pseudomonadati > Pseudomonadota > Betaproteobacteria > Burkholderiales > Oxalobacteraceae > Janthinobacterium > Janthinobacterium sp. SUN176. The sequence goes on from NZ_JAPWIA010000001.1 coordinate 2,842,126, forward strand.
ACAACCGCTAGTTGAATTTTATTTGGCAAGCAAATGTAAGCTGTGTTGTTGATTTTCCCGGGCTTGCAAGCCTGTCACTGTTGCGCTTACAGCACATCGGCAGCCCTGCCGGCGTGCCGCTTGCGTCCAACTGGTCTGCCCGGCAACGGCGCCGCCGCGATGGCCGCCAGCCAATCGGGATCGCCGGCAAACCACTCCACCAGGAAGTCGAGCATGGTGCGCAGCAAGGGCGACATGTGCTGCCGCGAGGTGTAGATGCCGTAGATGCCCATGTCCTGCGGCTGGTACGCGGGCAGGAGCTCCACCAGCTGCCCGCTGGCGATCAGCGGCGCGGCCGAATAGCGCGGCTGCATGGCGATGCCCGCCCCCGCCACCGTTGCCACCAGCAGGACCAGCGACTCATTCGCCGACAGGCGGCCGCTGACGGGAACAGTGAGCGCTTCCCCGTCGTGCGTGAACTGCCACAGGCTCTTGCCGAAATACGTGTACGTCAGGCAGTTGTGCAGGGCCAGGTCTTCCGCCCTGCGCGGCGTGCCGTGCGCCGCCAGGTACGATGGTGCGGCGCACACCACCGAAGCGCAGCTGGCCAGCTGGCGCGCGATCAGGTTCGGCTCGAGCGCGTTCGTGATGCGGATCGCCAGGTCGATGCGCTGCTCCACCAGATTGACGGCGCGGTTCTCCATCTGCAGGTCGACGGCGGCGCGCGGGTAGCGCCGCAGGTAAGCGGTCACTGCGCCGGCCAGCGCCGTCTGCGCCAGCGATTGCGAGCAGGTGATGCGCAGCAAGCCGTGCGGCGTGTCGAAGCCCTCGGGCGAGGTGACGGCCATGGCGCCGGCCACTTCCAGCATCTGCCGGCAGCGCGCCAGGGTGGCCTCGCCCGCATCCGTCAGGCTCAAACGGCGCGTGGTGCGATGCAGCAAGCGCGCCCCCGCCCACTGCTCCATCTCGGCCAGGTAGCGCGTCACCATGGCGCGCGACATGTCGAGCGCGTCGCTGGCGGCCACCATGCTGCCACGCTCGGCGATGGCGACGAATACTTGTGCGGCGGTGATGCGGTCCATGCGGGTACTCCTTGATTCATCCGATTCATGCAACTAAGTATTGCAATCTACCCTATTTCCCGTGCCTGGTCGAAAGGATAATATGCGAGAGAGTATCTAATATTGAAAGAATAATATGCTTGCACGCGCCGCCCTCCCCTTTCACCCCTACCGCACGCTGGAGACCTTCCAGTTGGATGTGCTGGGCCGCGCACCGTCCACCTCGCTGCTGCTGAGCGGCGTGGCGGACGCCATCCTCGTCAATACCCAGTTCCTGCGCGACGATGCGGCGCAGTTAGCGCACACCATCGCCGCCAGCGGCAAGCGCCTGACCACCATCTATATCAGCGCGGCCGAACCACAAGCCTATTTCGGCCTGGGCGTGCTGCAGCAAGCTTTTCCGCAGGCCCATATCCTCGCCAGCGGCGCCACGGTCGAGGCGATACGCCGCCAGGCCGGCGCCAGGGTCGCCCACTGGGGCGGCATCCTCAAGCACAATGCGCCGCACCGCATCGTCCTGCCGCAACCCTATGAGGGCGACAGCCTGCAGCTGGAGGGCCGGCAGGTCGCCCTGCACCAGCTGGAAGCGGCCTTGAACTGAGGCTGAACCAGCGCTCTTACAAAGCGGCCAGGAAGCGTTCATACTCTTGCGCGCTGCGCGCCAGCCGCCCGGCATAACCCGCTTCCTTCGGCCCGTCTTCCGCACCATAGAAGGCAAAGAAGCGGCGGTTGTCGGCGCCGATATACGCCAGAGTGACATCGAACGGCGCCAGCAGCTGCGCCAGGGTGACCTTCCACTTGCCTTCCGGCGTGAAGTCTTCCTGGCGAATGCCTGCCGTGACGGCCAGCGCCACCTTGCGGCCCTTGAAGGCGTCGCCGCCCGTGCCGTAGGCCCAGCCATACGCCAGCACGTCATCGAGCCACCGCTTCAGCAAGGGCGGACAGTTAAACCAGTACACGGGGAACTGCAAGACCACATTGGCGTGCGCCTCCACCAGCGCCTGCTCCCGCGCCACATCGATATTTCCATCCGGATAAGCCCGGTGCACGTCGTGGAGGGTGTAGCGCTCGGGATGCTGCGCCAGCTCCTGCAGCCAGCGCTTGTTGGCGACCGAGGTGTCGATCGAGGGATGGAAGACGATAACGAGGGTTTTCTTCATGCTGCTTTCCTGAATATGGGATGGATGCACCGGACGCGCATGCACAAAAAAGCAGGCAAGCCGGTACCCTGCCCCAAGGCGCGCAGCACATGGCCGCGCGCCTGCAAGGGCAAAAACAGCATAACCATGGCGAGTACTTTCCACAAGTACGCACATTGATTACCCATACAGTATAAAAAGTAAGTTACTTGACTGCAGAAATCCCCTTTACCAGGCGTATCCGGATCAGGCAGGCTGGTGCCGTTCACCCCATTCGCACAAGGTATGCAGCACGGGGATCAGCGAGGCACCCTTGCTTGAGAGGGAATATTCCACCTTGGGCGGCACTTGCGGATATTCCTTGCGCACGATCAGCGCATCGGCTTCGAGTTCCTTCAGGACCACGCTGAGGGTCTTGAAGGCAATGCCGCCGAGGTGCCGCTTGAGTTCGTTATGCCGCAGCACGGTGTTTTCCGCCAGCGCGTACAGGATCAGCATCTTGTACTTGCCGCCGATCAGCGACAAGGTGTAGCCAAATGCCGTATCGCCCAGGGCTACGCCGCTGGGGGCGCATGTTTCGTCATTCATCGCGTTATGTTTTCTGTTGAAGCCAGGCCTGAGCATACCAGCCCGGCTTGCGGCCGGCGGTGCGGACAGGCATAAAAAAAGCGAGCCGCGAGGCTCGCTTTTGTGCGCCGGGCCGCAAGGCCCGGCAAGAACAATACGCGGTAACTTAAGCGCGCTTGTCCAGTGGCAATACTTCGCGCGTGGTCGAACCGACGAACAGCTGGCGCGGACGGCCGATTTTTTGCTCTGGGTCGGCGATCATTTCGTTCCACTGGGCGATCCAGCCGATCGTACGGGCCATAGCGAAGATACCGGTGAACAGCGACACGGGGATGCCCAGCGCCGATTGCACGATGCCCGAGTAGAAGTCGACGTTCGGGTACAGTTTGCGCGACACGAAGTATTCGTCGTTCAGTGCAATCTTTTCCAGTTCCATCGCCAGCTTGAACAGCGGATCGTCTTGCAGACCCAGTTCTTGCAGCACTTCGTAGCAGGTTTCACGCATCAGCTTGGCGCGTGGATCGAAGTTCTTGTACACGCGGTGGCCAAAGCCCATCAGCTTGACGCCGGAGTTCTTGTCCTTGACTTGCGCGATGAAGGCAGGGATGTTCTCGACGGTGCCGATTTCTTTCAGCATGTTCAGTGCCGCTTCATTGGCGCCGCCGTGGGCAGGGCCCCACAGGCAGGCGATACCGGCAGCGATACAGGCGAACGGGTTGGCGCCCGACGAACCGGCCAGACGGACGGTCGAAGTCGATGCATTTTGCTCGTGGTCCGCGTGCAGGATCAGGATGCGGTCCAGAGCGCGCACCAGCACGTCGTTGACCTTGTACTCTTCGCATGGGTTGGCGAACATCATGTGCATGAAGTTGGCGCTGTACGACAGGTCGTTGCGTGGGTATACGAACGGCTGGCCGACCGAGTACTTGTAGGTCATGGCGACCAGGGTAGGCATCTTGGCGATCAGGCGGATGGCCGACACTTCGCGATGACGCGGGTCGTTGATGTCCAGCGAGTCATGGTAGAACGATGCCAGCGCGCCGACGGTGCCCACCAGGACCGACATCGGATGCGCGTCGCGGCGAAAGCCACGGAAGAAGAATTGCATCTGTTCGTGCACCATCGTGTGCTTGGTGACGGTGTCGACGAACTTGGCTTTTTGCGCCGCGTTCGGCAGTTCGCCGTTCAGCAGCAGGTAGCACGATTCCATGAAGTCGGCGTTGACGGCCAACTGTTCGATCGGGTAACCGCGGTACAGCAGCTCGCCCTTGTCGCCGTCGATGTAGGTGATCGACGAGTTGCAGGCGGCCGTCGACATAAAGCCTGGGTCGTAGGTGAACTTGCCGCTACCGGCGTACAGTTTGCGGATGTCGATGACGTCCGGGCCAACCGTGCCTTTGTAGATTGGAAATTCAAGCGATGGGCTGCCATCGGAGAACGACAGGGTAGCTTTTGTGTCAGAGATATTCATGGGCTCTTCCTTCTCGGGAGTGAGTCGAAATTAAAATCAAAAATTCTGGCTGCAATTCGCACCGCAATTCGGCAGTGCTACAGCGCGCCACTCGCACCGTTTGCAATATATCGCCCAGGCGTCTAGGCAATGCGCAGTCGTTGCAGCAGTGCGCGCACATGCGGCAGATCGACTTCGCCTTCCGGCTCTTTACGGGCCAGTACCAGATCCATTAACGCATTGTCCGATAAATCCAGCAAACGCGTCAGCGCGTCAACTTCTTCATCGGTCAATTCGGTTTCATACGCATCGAGAAAACGGGTCAGGATAATGTCGTTTTCCAGCAGGCCACGGCGTGAACGCCAGCGCAGGCGGGCGCGGTTGGCCGGGTCGGCCTGATGCGAGGACAAAATTGATTCTGTCATTTGGTTTACCACTTTACGTGTGCCTTGCGGCACGGTGCTGCTTTGCAGGCGCCGCCTGCAGGCAAGAGAGGATACCCTCTTCCCGCAAACGGCGCCCAGCGGACGCGATCAGGGTGATCAGATCGCGCGGCGGACCATCAATTCCTTGATCTTGCCGATCGCCTTGTTCGGGTTCAACCCTTTCGGGCAGACGTCGACGCAGTTCATGATCGAATGGCAGCGGAACAGGCGGTACGGGTCTTCCAGGTTGTCCAGACGCGCACCGGTGGCTTCGTCGCGCGAATCGGCGATGAAGCGGTAGGCTTGCAGCAGGCCGGCCGGGCCGACGAACTTGTCCGGATTCCACCAGAACGACGGGCACGACGTGGAGCAGCATGCGCACAGGATGCACTCGTACAGGCCATCGAGCTCTTCGCGCTGTTCCGGCGATTGCAGGCGCTCTTTTTCAGGCGGGATCGAATCGTTGATCAGGAAAGGCTTGATCGAATCGTACTGCTTGAAGAATTGCGTCATGTCGACGATCAGGTCGCGGATGACTGGCAGACCTGGCAACGGACGCAGCACGATAGGCTCCGACAGTTCGTTCAGGTTGGTCGTGCATGCCAGGCCGTTCTTGCCGTTGATGTTCATCGCGTCCGAACCGCACACGCCTTCGCGGCACGAGCGGCGCAGGGCCAGCGAGTCATCGACGTCCGCCTTGATGCGCTGCAGCGCGTCGAGCAGCATCTTGTCGGTGTCTTTCAGTTCGACCGTCAGGTCTTGCATGTACGGCTTGGCATCCTGGTCAGGATCGTAGCGGTAGATTTTGAATTTGAGAGTGCGTGCCATGGTATAGCCTTAGAAAGTACGTGGTTTCGGTTTGAAGGTATCAACCGTCAGCGGCTTGGTCACGACTGGCTTGTATTCCAGTCGGTTGCCTTCCGAATACCACAGAGTGTGCTTCATCCAGTTGTCGTCGTCACGTTGCGGATGGTCGTCCTGGGCGTGGGCGCCGCGCGATTCCTTGCGGGCTGCTGCCGAAACGATGGTCGCTTTCGCCGTTTCGATCAGGTTGTCCAGCTCCAGCGCTTCCACGCGGGCCGTGTTGAAGACCATCGATTTATCCTTGAAGGAGACGTGCTTGCGGCGCTCGTCAAGCTTCATGATTTCTTCGACGCCCTTGTTCAGCATCTCGTCGGTACGGAACACGCCACAGTACTTCTGCATCGTTGCGCGGATGTCGTTCGCCACGCCCTGCACGGTTTCCGTGCCGGTCGAGTTTTCCAGGCGCGCCAGGCGGCCCATGGCGAAATCGGCAGCGTCGGCTGGCAAAGGCTTGTTTTCCTTGGCTTTCAGGCCGCTGTTGACGATGTGGTTGCCGGCCGCGCGGCCGAAGACCACCAGGTCGAGCAGCGAGTTCGTGCCCAGGCGGTTGGCGCCGTGCACGGAGACGCAGGCACATTCGCCGATCGCGTACAGACCGTTGACAACCTTGGCCGAATTATCCGGGCCGGTCGGGGTGACGACCTGGCCGTGGATGTTCGTCGGGATGCCGCCCATCTGATAGTGAATCGTCGGCACGACAGGAATCGGTTCCTTGGTGGCGTCGACGTTGGCGAACTTGTGGCCGATTTCCAGGATCGACGGCAGGCGCTTGGCGATGGTGTCGGCGCCGATATGGCGCAGGTCCAGCATCACGTGGTCCTTGTTCGGACCGCAGCCGCGGCCTTCCTTGATTTCCTGGTCCATCGAACGCGAGACGAAGTCGCGCGGCGCCAGATCCTTCAGGGTCGGCGCATAGCGCTCCATGAAGCGTTCGCCTTCGCTGTTGATCAGGATGCCGCCTTCGCCGCGCACGCCTTCGGTGATCAATACGCCCGCGCCGGCCACGCCGGTCGGGTGGAACTGCCAGAATTCCATGTCTTGCAGCGGCAGGCCGGCGCGTGCCGCCATGCCCATGCCGTCGCCAGTGTTAATGAAGGCGTTGGTCGACGCGGCGAAGATGCGGCCTGCGCCGCCCGTTGCCATGACCGTCGTTTTTGCTTCCAGGATCATGCATTCGCCGGTTTCCATTTCCAGCGCGACAACACCGATCACGTCGCCTTCGGCGTCACGGATCAGGTCGAGCGCCATCCATTCGACGAAGAAGTGCGTACGGGCGCGCACGTTGCGCTGGTACAGGGTGTGCAACAGGGCGTGACCGGTACGGTCGGCTGCCGCGCAAGCGCGCTGCACCGGCTTTTCGCCGAAGTGGGCCGTGTGGCCGCCGAATGGACGCTGGTAGATGGTGCCGTCAGGGTTGCGGTCAAATGGCATGCCGAAGTGTTCCAGCTCGTACACGACTTTCGGTGCTTCGCGGCACATGAATTCGATGGCATCCTGGTCGCCCAGATAGTCGCCACCCTTGACGGTGTCGAACATGTGCCAGAACCAGTTGTCTTCGGCCATGTTGCCGAGCGACGCGCCGATACCACCCTGCGCCGCAACGGTGTGCGAGCGGGTCGGGAAAACTTTCGACAGAACTGCGACGTTCAGACCGGCTTCAGCCAGTTGCAACGACGCGCGCATGCCGGAACCGCCGGCGCCAACGATTACCGCATCAAAGCGGCGGGTAGGGATTGCAGATTTATATGCTGCCACGATTACACACTCCAGAGTATCTGTACCGTCCAGCCGGCACAAGCGATCAACCACAGCATGGTGGCAATTTGCAGGGTCAGACGGAGGCCAGCGCTTTTCACGTAGTCCATCCAGATGTCGCGTACGCCGACCCATGCGTGGTAGAACAGGGCGACGAAGGTCACCAGGCTGAACAATTTAAACCACTGCTGTGCGAACAGACCAGCCCAGCCTTCATAGCTGAAGTTGCTGCCGGTCAGGAAAGAAATAAGCAGGATGGCAACATAGGCCACCATGACGATGGCGGTAACGCGTTGCGCCAGCCAGTCGCGCAAGCCGTAATGGGCACCGACGACGAGGCGTTTCGGTCCGATATTATTGTCTGCCATGTTTAAAATACTCCAAACAGTTTCAAAGCGACCAAAGCCGTCAGCACCAGGCTCACGACCAGCACGGAGGACGCGGTCTTGCGTGCCGAATCTTTTTCGATGGCAACGTGCACATCCATGAACAGGTGGCGGATGCCGGCGCAGAAGTGGTGCAGGAAGGCCCAGACCAGACCCAGGGTGATCAGCTTGACGAACCAGTGCGAGGCGATGCCCTGGAAGTAGGCATACGACATTTCGGAACGCAGGCTCAGTTCCAGCATGTACAGGATGCACGGCAGCAAGGCGAAAATGATGAAACCGCTGATGCGATGCAGGATCGAGACGATGGCGCCGACAGCCATGCGGTAGTTCGACAATTCGGTAACATGAATGTTACGGAATTGCGGCCGTTCTTTTTTTGGTACTTCTCTTACGGCTTCAGACATAACAAAAACCTCCCCTTTGAATTTCAACTAAATATTGAAGCCGCGATTTTCGCCGATTTTCGCAACCCATACCAATATCTATTGTTACATATAACCAAAATGGTTTTTTACTACAAAATACCGCGCTACTTTCCGTAGTTCACGTAATTTAATTACAGAATCGCCGGCAAAACACGGCCCGCCGGGGCGGGCCATGCTGTCGCTGCGCTTTCCGTTGTCTCCGTTGCCCGCCTTGCGGCAGGCATCTTGCAAGCGATGCACTTCAGCCTTGCTGCTTGTTCGGACGCCCACGGGCGCCCCGCCGCTTCAGCTGAGTTCATTCTGATAATGATGACGACTGGTCAGGTACAAGCCCCGGCGCAGTTCGACCGGCTTGTCGCCGTAGGTAAACGACACGCGCTCGGAACTGAGCAAGGGCGTGCCGAGGTCGATATTTAACAATTGCGCGGCGCCCGCGTCGGCGCACACGGCGCGGATCTGTTCGGACGCGCGGATCATGCGCGTGCCGAATTCCGTTTCGAACAGGCCGTACATGGGGCCCTTGTATTCCACCAGGCGCTCGGCCGTCAGGCCCTTGAAGATCAGGCCGGGCAGCCACAATTCCTCGACGATGGTCGGCACGCCGTCGAAATACTGCACGCGCTTGATGAAGATGACGGCGTCGCCGGACTTCAGGTCCATCAGGCGCGCCACGTCGGCCGGCGCGCGCACGCGCTTGACCTCAATAAACTTGCTTTCGGGATAGTGCGGCACGCCTTCGTCCGGCACCAGGCGCAGGAAGCGGAAATGCGCACGCGCCTCATGGTGGGTGGAAACAAAAGTGCCCTTGCCCTGGCGGCGCATGACGAGATTCTCGGCGGCCAGTTCATCGATGGCCTTGCGCACCGTGCCCTGGCTGACCTTGAAACGCCCCGCCAGCTCGACTTCGCTGGGAATCAGTTCGCCCGGCTTCCATTCGCCCGATTGCAGGCTCTGCGTGATGAGCGCCTTGATCTGCTGGTACAGGGGACTGAAGGTGGGCGAGGCATTCGCGGCAGGCGCTGGCACGGCGGCGGTGGCAGTGGTATTGACGCTGGCAACAGGGGTGGCGGCGGTGCTGGCCGCTGCGGCAACAGGCGTGGCCGGGGTGCCCGCGGTCGGACTGACCGCCCCGCTTGCAGCAGTGGCATTGTTGGTCAGATTGGACGAGGCGGAATTCATAGTCCGACATTTCAACACAAATCACTGCCCGCGTCCAGTAAAACACACGCAGTTATCTGTCTTATATAAGACATAAGATATGATTGACAGATAGAGATCGGAGGCCTAAACTGCCCTCGATAAAACTTGTGAGCCAGCGTTTTATGTTGTCGGCCAGCCACTCTGGCCTCGTGCAGCACAAGCGTGACGGCAGCGTACACCAGCAATTCGGTGGCGCGGGCCGGTTTTGGTATCATTATAGTTTTTCCGGATAAGCGTAAGCCCAGCTTCAAGCCCGTTTTCTTTCCCATTTTTGGAGATTCATCATGGCTAAAACCCCAATGCGTGTTGCAGTGACCGGCGCCGCCGGCCAGATCGGCTACGCCCTGTTGTTCCGCATCGCCAATGGCGACATGCTCGGCAAAGACCAGCCTGTCATCTTGCAACTGCTTGAAATCCCGGACGAAAAAGCCCAGAAGGCGCTCAAGGGCGTGATGATGGAAATCGACGACTGCGCGTTCCCGCTGCTGACGGAAATGACCGCCCACTCCGATCCGCTGACCGCCTTCAAGGATGTCGACGTGGCCGTACTGGTTGGCGCGCGTCCACGCGGCCCAGGCATGGAACGCAAGGACCTGCTGGAAGCGAACGCCCAGATCTTCACCGTGCAAGGCAAGGCGCTCGACGCCGTCGCTTCGCGCAACGTCAAAGTACTGGTGGTCGGCAACCCTGCCAACACCAACGCCTACATCGCCATGAAATCGGCGCCATCGCTGCCGGCGAAAAACTTCACCGCCATGCTGCGCCTGGACCACAACCGCGCGCTGTCGCAAGTCGCTGCCAAGACCGGCACCGCCGTGAAAGACATCGAGAAGCTGACCGTCTGGGGCAACCACTCGCCAACGATGTACGCCGACTACCGTTTCGCCACCGTGAACGGCAAGGCTGTCAAGGACCTGATCAACGACCAGGAATGGAACGCCAACACCTTTCTGCCAACCGTCGGCAAGCGCGGCGCGGCCATCATCGAAGCGCGCGGCCTGTCGTCGGCAGCGTCGGCAGCGAACGCCGCCATCGACCACATCCATGATTGGATGCTGGGCACCGCCGGCAAGTGGACTACCATGGGCGTTCCTTCGGATGGCTCGTATGGCATTCCTGAAGGCACCGTATTCGGCTTCCCGGTCACCACCGACAACGGTGAGTACACCATCGTTCAAGGTCTGGAAATCGATGCATTCTCGCAAGAGCGCATCAACCTGACCCTGAAAGAACTGACCGAAGAGCGCGAAGGCGTGAAACACCTGCTGGCCTAAGTCCAGTATTGGCGGCGCGGCCTGAGCGCCGCCCGCCAAGAAGGCCGCCCGCGACATTCGCGGCGCGGCTGTTTTCTCAAGTAGTTTTTACCTGCAGAAATGCCTTAAGCATGCACCCTTCCGAGGTTTTATTCCAAGGCAAACGCCAGCCGCTGTTGCTCGCCGCTTGCGACCACTACGCCGGCTCTGAAAAGCTGATGCGTAAATCGATTGCTTTGCAACAAGAGCTTGGCCCCCTGTTCGACATCACGTTCGACTGCGAAGACGGCGCCAGCGCCGGCAATGAAGAATCCCACGCCCACATGATCGCCGGCCTGCTGGCCAGCGACGAGAACCAGTTCAACCGCATCGGCGTGCGCGTGCACGACGTCGACAGCCCGTTTTTCGCGCGCGACGTGGAAATCATCTGCAGCGCCGCGTCCCGCCTGGCCTATATCGCCGTACCCAAGGTGGGCGGCGTGCAGGATGCCATGCTGGCCATCGACCTGATCAACCTGCACGCGCGCCGCGCCGGCCGCGACAACCTGCCCGTGCACATCCTGATCGAGACGCATGGCGCGCTGCGCGACGCCTATGCGATCGCCGCCCTGCCCCAGGTCGAATGCCTGTCCTTCGGCATCATGGATTTCGTTTCGGCCCACTACGGTGCCATTCCCGCCGCCGCCATGCGCACGCCAGGCCAGTTCACGCATCCGCTGGTGGTGCGCGCCAAGCTGGAAGTGGCCGCCGCCTGCCACGCGCACGGCAAGGTGCCGTCGCATAACGTGACGACGGACGTGCGCGATTCGGCCGTGGTGGCGAATGACGCCCAGCGCGCGACAGCCGAGTTCGGCTACACGCGCATGTGGAGCATCCACCCGGACCAGATCAAGCCCATCATCAAGGCCTTCACGCCGCGCCTGTCCGAAGTCAACGAAGCCAGCAATATCCTCAATGAAGCGCTGCGCGCCAACTGGGGACCGATTGCGCAAAATGGCCGCTTGCACGACCGCGCCAGCTACCGATATTATTGGACCGTTTTGCAACGCGCCAAACTGGCAGGCCTGGGCCTGCCCGAGGCGGCCGCTGCATTACTCAACGCCCCCTCTTCCAGCACCACTGAAAACTGACAGGAATTACACGATGTCCCTCTCCAAATTAGCCATTGCCTGCAGCGTCGCGCTGGGCGCCATGACCCTCACGCTGGCGCCGGCCAGCTTCGCCGCCACGGACACCAAGGAGCCGGCAAAAGCCAAGGCCGTCAAGGCCAAGCCGAAAGCCAAGGCCACCAAGGCCAAAGCTGCCGCCAAGGAAGCGCATCCGCTCGCCATGTCGGTGGTCGACAAGGAAGAATCCGATGAGCCGGATACCGCCGGCTCCGCTTCCACCGATTTCAATTGTGAACTTGGTAATAAAATTACCATCTACACCAATGCGACTGACGACAAACACATCGCCCTGCGCTGGAAGAAGCGCCTGCACCGTCTGAGCCGCGTGGGCACCACCACCGGCGCCAACCGCTTCGAGAACCGTCTGTATGGTCTCGTCTGGATCGGCATCCCGGCCAAAGGCATGCTGCTCGATTCCAAGCAGGGCCGCCAGCTGGCCAATGAATGCAAGGATGCGGAGCAAGCCAAGCCAGCGGCAGTGGTGGAAGCCGCGCCATCGCTGGGCGTGCTGCCGGCGACCGGCGGCTGATGTGAGCAGCAAGGGCCTCTTCGGGGGCTCATTCATGTTTTGTAATTTGAATAATCAATAAATAGACGATACCCAACAAGGAGAGGTCATGTCCCGCAACACTCTGAACACGCTCAAGGACTTTAATATTTCGGATAGCAAGAAGGGCAAGCTGTACTCCCTGCCTGCGCTGGAAAAAAGCCTGGGCATCAATGTCTCCCGCCTGCCAGTGTCGATTCGTATCGTGCTCGAATCGGTATTGCGCAACTGCGACGGCAAAAAAGTCACCGAAGAACACGTCAAGCAATTGGCGAGCTGGGGCCCGACCGCCGAGCGTACCGACGAGATCCCGTTCGTAGTGGCGCGCGTCGTGCTGCAAGACTTCACCGGCGTGCCCCTGCTGGCCGACCTGGCAGCGATGCGCAACGTGGCCGCCAAGATGGGCATCAACGCGAAGAAAATCGAACCGCTGGTGCCGGTCGACCTGGTGGTCGATCACTCGGTGACCATCGATCACTACCGCGAAAAGAAAGCGCTGGACCTGAACATGAAACTGGAATTCTCGCGCAACAACGAGCGCTACCAGTTCATGAAATGGGGCATGCAAGCCTTCGACACCTTCGGCGTCGTGCCACCAGGCTTCGGCATCGTCCACCAGGTCAACCTGGAATACCTGGCGCGCGGCGTGCACCACGCAGGCAAGAAAGCCGGCGACGTGTACTACCCTGACACCCTGGTCGGCACCGACTCGCACACCACCATGATCAACGGCATCGGCGTGGTCGGCTGGGGCGTGGGCGGCATCGAGGCGGAAGCCGGCATGCTGGGCCAACCGGTCTACTTCCTGACGCCAGACGTCATCGGCGTGAACCTGTCGGGCGCGCTGCGCGAAGGCTGCACCGCCACCGACCTGGTACTGACCATCACCGAACTGCTGCGCAAAGAAAAAGTCGTTGGCAAGTTCGTCGAATTCTTCGGCGAAGGCACGGAATCGCTGACCCTGACCGACCGCGCGACGATCGCCAACATGGCCCCGGAATACGGCGCGACCATGGGCTTCTTCCCTGTCGACGAAGCCACCATCGATTACTTCAAGGGCACCGGCCGCAGCAAGGCTGAAATCGCCGCGTTCGAAGGCTACTTCAAGGCGCAAAACCTGTTCGGCGTGCCAAAAGCGGGCGACATCGACTACACCCGCGTGGTGGAACTGAACCTGGCGTCGGTCGCTCCGTCGCTGGCCGGCCCGAAACGCCCGCAAGACCGTATCGAAATCGGCAACGTCAAGGCGAACTTCGCCGAGCTGTTCGCCAAGCCAACGACGGAAAACGGCTTCAACAAGAACCCGGCCGACCTGGCTGCCGTGTACGAAACGACGAACGGCGTAAAAGTGTCGAACGGCGACGTGCTGATCGCCGCGATCACCTCGTGCACCAACACCTCGAACCCGAGCGTGATGCTGGCTGCCGGCCTGCTGGCCAAGAAAGCAGTGGAAGCCGGCCTGAAAGTCGCTCCGCACATCAAGACCTCGCTGGCCCCTGGCTCGCGCGTCGTGACCGAGTACCTGACGGCCGCCGGCCTGCTGCCATACCTGGAAAAACTGGGCTTCGGCGTGACCGCCTACGGCTGCACCACCTGTATCGGCAATGCGGGCGACCTGACGCCCGAGCTGAACGCCGCCATCGCCACGCACGACATCGTCGCGTCGGCCGTGCTGTCGGGCAACCGTAACTTCGAAGCGCGTATTCACCCGAACATCCGCTCGAACTTCCTCGCTTCGCCACCGCTGGTCGTCGCTTACGCCATCGCCGGCAACATGACGCGCGACCTGATGACGGAACCGGTCGGCAAGGGCAAGGGCGGCAAGGACATCTACCTGGGCGACATCTGGCCGACCTCGGCTGAAGTCTCGGCCATGATGAAGTTCGCCATGAACGCCAAGGTGTTCAAGGACAACTACGCGGACGTCAAGGGCGCGCCAGGCAAGCTGTGGGAGAAAGTCACCACCGTGTCCGGTCAAGTCTACAACTGGCCGAAATCGACCTACATCGCGGAACCGCCGTTCTTCGACAACTTCTCGATGACGCCAGCGGCAGTGGCCACCGGCATCGAAGGCGCGCGCGCACTGGGCGTGTTCGGCGATTCCATCACCACCGACCACATCTCGCCAGCCGGCTCGATCCAGGAAAACGGTCCTGCAGGCAAGTGGCTGAAGGAAAACGGCGTCCTGAAAGCGGACTTCAACTCCTACGGCTCGCGTCGCGGCAACCATGAAATCATGATGCGCGGCACGTTCGCCAACGTGCGCATCAAGAACCGCATGATCCCTGCGAAAGCGGACGGTTCGGCGGTCGAAGGCGGCATCACGATCCACCAGCCTTCCGGCGAAGAAATGTCGATCTACGACGCAGCGATGAAATATGTTGCTGAAGGCACGCCAACCATGGTCTTCGGCGGCGAAGAGTACGGCACGGGTTCGTCGCGCGACTGGGCAGCCAAGGGCACCCAGCTGCTGGGCGTGAAAGCCGTGATCACCCGTTCGTTCGAGCGTATTCACCGCTCGAACCTGGTGGGCATGGGCGTGCTGCCGCTGCAATTCATCGGCGACGACAGCGTGCAAACCCTGGGCATCACCGGCAAGGAAACCTTCGACCTGAAAGGCCTCGAAGGCGAAATCAAGCCACAGCAACTGGCTACCCTGGTGATCCACCGCGCCGACGGCTCGAGCCAGGAAGTCAAAGTCCTGCTGCGCATCGATACGCCGATCGAAGTCGATTACTACAAGCATGGCGGTATCCTGCCATTCGTGTTGCGTCAACTGCTGGCCGAGTAATCAGCCCAGCTGTAAGGTAAGATAAAAGCGCCGGTTCCGACCGGCGCTTTTTTTCGTCCCGGCACCCCGTTTTTCCTTGAAATTCAGACTATTGGCATGATCTAAGGACAGCTTACGTATTGCGTGCGGCTGAATCCTCTACAATACGGTTATAAGGGTTTATCATTGTTTGACTGATCCATTTTTTTCACTTTCCGAGACTCTTATCCCGCTATGCGTCGTCCTTCCAAAGATTCATCCCATAAACTGACTGCCGACAGCCAGCGCCTGGTCACCTTTGCCCAGGCGATCGTACAGGCAGCCAGCCGTCTCGAAGAGCGGTCCTGGGAACACAGCCTGGATACGCAGCTCCAGAAATTACTCAAAACCGGCCACCAGGACACCATCGACAACACCCTGGGCAGCCTGTTCAAGGAAGACTTGAACGCCTACGACGTGCTGATGGACTGCGTTGAAGCCGTCAGCGAATCGACCGTCGTCACGCATGAAGACGTGCGCTACGACGCCCTGCTGGTGGCCGTGCCCATTCTCGCGTGGACGCGCTTTTCCATCGCCTCCGGCCCCATGGCCGGCGACGCGCACGGCGTGCTGTCGGCGCATTTCGCCGCCCACCTGCTGGCCGACGGCACGAAGATGGCAATGGCGCCGACCCTGTATTCGATCGACCAGTTGCCGCGCAGCCACGTCGAAACCTATGCCAAGACGCAGAAGCTGGCACTGGCCGCCCTGAAAGGCACGGCCGTCAAGCCATCAGGCAAAGAGGCGGAAACGGCGCCCTTCCTGGCCGATACGCGCTACCTGCTGGTGGCCGTGGTGGCCCCAAGCGGCGCCCCCCTGTTCCGCTGGCAGACGCCGGCCAGCCAAGCCGACTTCATCAAGGAGCGCAGCGCCGCCCTGGAACAATGGCGCGCGCAGGCGACGCCGACGATTGCCCGCCTGCTGCCGGGCTGCGGCCTGGAACTGCTGCTGCCGGAAGCGTACTACGTGGCCTGCCGCGAAGCGGACAAGCTGATACGCCCCGTCTCCGTACGCGCCGCCGTGCACTACCTGACGCACACGCTGGCCATCGAGCCGTCGGAACTGCGCGCCGTCATCGCCGGTTTCGGCGAGGAAGCGGCCGATGGCCAGGTGGACGAGTACCGCATCGCCTTCACCCTGCGCCAGGCGCCGGATGTCATCTACGGCATCGTCTGGCCTTTGTACGGCCAGGAAGACGAGGATGGCACGCCGATCGAAGGCCTGATCCAGGTCGGCATCGCCGCGCTGGACAAGCAAAAGACGCCCGTCGATGAAATTATCGAGCATCTGAACGCCGCCGGCGTGACGCAGATCAAGCGCCACGCGGAACGTTTTGTCGGCGAATACTGCGACGATTGCGGCGCGCCCCTGTTTGCCGACCCGGTGGGCGAGCTGGCGCATGCGGAAATGCCGGAAGATACGCCGCAAGGTACCGAGCATTTTCATTAATTGATGCAGCATGGGGCCGGAAGTTTTCTTCCGGCCTTTTTTTCGCCCCGACCGCCGATGCCTTCCAGCCCAGTCTCGCTCTCTCCCCTGCGGCCAGCATTGCTGGCGCTATCGTTTCCCATGCTGGCAATGTTACTGGCGAGCGCATTCATCGCCATGCGCGTCATGGGCACGCTGGGTCCGTTGGGTTTGTTCTGGATGCTGCCGCTGAGTTTTTGCGTGATGGCGGCCTTGCCATGGATCTTGCTGTCGCCGCATGGACGCCGCAACATCGGCCTGCAAGCGCCTTCCGGCAAGGCGCCGTATGCGCTGGCCTTGATCTGCGGCGCGGCAGCCGCGCTTCTGTGCTTTGCCCTGGGCATGCTGCTGTATGGCGCCACGCCGGACAACTGGTTTGTCAGCATAGCGGCCAGCTTTCGCCGCACGGCGCCCACGGCGGGGCTAAGCATCTGGATGCTGCACCTGATGATCACCGTGCCGGCTTGCATCTTCAGCCCTATCGGCGAGGAAATCTTCTTTCGGGGCGTGCTGCAAAAGGCGCTGGAGGAAAAACTGTCCGTGCGCAGCAGCACCTGCGTGGAAGCAGGACTGTTCGGCCTGGCACACCTGTGCCATCATGGCTTGAGCATGACGGCTGCCGGCCTGTCGCTGAATGCGGCCTCGGCGGCGGTGTGGGTGACGCTGATGTTTGCGACAGCTTGCCTGTTCGCATGGTTACGGCGCCGCCATGCTTCGCTATGGCCAGCGATGGCGGCGCACGCGGCATTCAATCTGACGATGAATGCCGTGATTTTCCAGTTTCTATGGCCAACATTACCACTGTGAAAACGGATGGCGGATCAGGTTGGCGTTGTAGTAGCGCGCATCGCCCGACACTTCCGCGCCAACCCAGTCGGGTTTCTCGAACGGCTGGTCTTCCGAAGCCAGTTCGATCTCCGCCACCACCAGGCCCGCATTGGCGCCCAGGAACTCGTCGACTTCCCACACCATGCCCGCGTGTTCGATGCGGTGACGGACCTTTTCGATCAGCGGCTGTTCGCACAGGCCGTCGAGCAGTTCGGCCGCGTCGGCCAGCGGGATCGGATACTCCCACTCGCCGCGCGTCGCGCCCACGTTCGCCCCCTTGATGGTCAGCATCGCCTGCTCGCCTTCGATGCGCACGCGCACCACGCGCTCGCGCGCGGACGACAGATACCCCTGGCGCAGCAGGACCGCCTGGCCCAGGCCGCGCCAGGCGTCGCCGGCAAGCAGAAATTTACGCTCGATTTCGATACCCATGAACAACGCCGTTCAATCCAGCGACAGCAGGATAGGCTGCAGCATGGCCGCGCCCAGGGCCGCGCTGCGCGCGCCGTTCCAGCCGACGGCCGGATCTGGCAAGTCGGCGTTTTCCTTGAACGGCATTTCCAGGGTCAGCGCCAGGCAGCCGAAGTGGTGGCCGACGTATTTCGATGCCAGGGTCAGCATGTCCGACTTGTACTTGCTGGCGGCATAGCCGAACTTGTCCTGGAAGTCCGGACTGGCCTGCTTGTAGCGCTCGATGAAGGCTTTCTGGTGCGCCGCTTGCGCCGGCGTGAAATTTTCCAGCATTTCATTGCCAGCCACAAAGTTGTACGGCAGCGCTTCATCGCCGTGGATGTCGAAGAACATGTCGACGCCCGTTTCGTGTATCTTGTTTTTCACGCACAGCACTTCCGGGCTGGACTCCAGCGATGGCGTCATCCACTCACGGTTCAGGTTGGCGCCTGCCGCATTCGTGCGCAGGTTGCCGCGGATGGAGCCGTCCGGGTTCATGTTCGGCACGATGTGGAACACGGCGCGCTGCAAGAGCTTGCGCGCGATCGGGTTGGCGTCGTCCAGCAGCGAGTCGATCAGGCCTTCGACGAACCATTCGGCCATCGATTCGCCCGGATGCTGGCGCGCGATGACCCATATTTTCTTTTCCGCCTGCGAATTGCCGATGGTAACCATGTTCATGTCGCGGCCGTCGACCGTGCTGCCCAGGTCGGACACGCGCGCCAGCGGATGCTCGGCCACTTCGCCCAGCAGGCGCAGATGGCGTTCCCACGAATACGGCTCGAAATAGGCGTAGTACACGCTGTCGAGTTCCGGCGTGTGCGAAATCGTCATGACCTGGCCGTCGAACGACGTTGGCACGCGGAACCAGTTTTCACTGTCGTAGCTGGCCACGGCCTGGTAGTCTTCATAGCCGGCCGGATAGGTGGCCTGGCCCGCGTTCAGGAAACGCATCGTGCACGCCTGGCCGCGCGCACCCTGCAGGCGGAAGTGGAACCACTGGTGGATGTCGGCGTGGCTATCCTTGCGCAAGTTCAGGTCGATGGCACCGGCACTGGTGGCGCTCACCACGTCGATGGCGCCCGAGTCGAAGTTCTGGCTGATTTTAATGGTCATGTAATGATCCCGTCCGAATGTAAGTGTTCCGGCGTTGCCTCGTGGGCTGGCGCCGTTGCGCTAAAAAACGCAGTGTAAGCTATCCCGCTATTTTCCGCCCTTTGGCACCGTTAGCAAAGCCTGGCCCGGCGTTTTATGCACCAATCCGGGGCATCGATGGAAAAGTGCCAGGCAAAAGCGCGAAAAATCGGTCAGCTGTTGCATCTACCGGACAAAAAACTGCTTTGTAACAACGGCTGACACATTGGCGCCCGGTCGCCCCCCTATAATTCTTGCTTTCATAGAGTCGCCAGGAAAGAGTCGTGGACAAGAAGTTAACTAACATCCAGGAAAGAAAGTTACGCGAGGCTCAGGCGCGGCGCGAGCACATCATCGACGTCGTCAAAGATCTCATCAAGAAGGGCGGCGCGCGCGCCGTCTCCATCCGCAAGGTAGCCGAGGCGGCCGGTTTCTCCACCACCGTCGTGTACGCCCTGTTCCGCGACAAGGCCACCCTGATCGCCCAGGCCATGGACAAGGATTTGCTGGAACTGGTGCGCACCATGCGCACGGCGTGCGCCAGCAGCGATGATCCGTGGCAGCGCATCGCCCTGGTCGGCCGCGCCTACATCGAATACGGCTTCCAGCATCCGGACGAGTATTCGCTGATCTTCATGGAATTGCGTCCGCATGCGGAAATCGACGCCGTCGAAGTCGAGCACGGCAATATCGAGCAGGATCCGTACGCCTATGCGCTGCACCTGTTTACCGAACTGGCGCAAGCGGGCCAGGTGCGCCAGGACGAGCCGGCGCTGCACACGATGACGCAAGTCTTCTGGCAATCGCTGCACGGCCTCGTGTCGCTGCGCATCGTCATGGATGCGGGCGACCCGTGGACGCCGCACCCGGAAATGAACGCGCATATCGACGACTTGCTGGCCGTCGTCACGGCAGGCATCCGTCTGCGCTTTGCACCGGCTTCCTGACGTTTGATCCAGCGCAAACTGCGCCAGCAGAAAAGGCGGACAGTGGAGTGAAGCCGCCTGCGCTGGTGCAGCGCGGCTCGCGCGAAGGAGGGCGAGATGAACGAAGCCTATGCCACGGACCGGCTTGACAAACAGCAAGGCGCGCACAATGCTGTACGCATGGAAGCGCGCCTGACAAAACTGGAAACGGACCGGGAACACGACCGGCAATGGTTCAAGACCCTGGAGCAGCGTCTTGGCGACGGCCTCGACAATGTACGCACGGAGTTGCGCGACGAATCGCAGTTGCTGCGCGCCGACCTGACGCAGTTTCGCGGCGACTTGCGCGGCGACTGCCACGCCTTGCGCACGGAACTGGGCGACATCCGCAAGCACATGCACACCCACTTCCTGTGGTTCATGGGCATACAGGCCACCACCACGTTTGCCCTGCTGGGCCTGGGCGCCAAGGCGCTGCATATGTACTGAACAATAGAAAAAGGCAGGCGCGGTATGCACCGCCCTGCCCTGCCTGTCTTGAGGTTAGCGAAGTCTGCTACGCTGCCAGCATGCTCTGCGTTTCCTGGTAGCGCGTGTGCCACGACAGCGCCTGCTCCAGGATGTGCGGCGTATGGCCGCCGCGCTGGCATGCCGCGTCATAATACGCACGCAATTGCGCGCGGTAGTCGGGGTGCGTGCAGCGCTCGATGATCAGCGGCGCCCGTTCGCGCGGCGCCAGGCCGCGCAAGTCCGCATAGCCCCACTCCGTCACCAGCACGTCGACGTCATGCTCCGTATGGTCCACATGCGAGACCATCGGCACGACGCTGGAAATGCGCCCGCCCTTGGCCGCCGATTTCGACACGAACATCGACACTTGCCCATTGCGCGCAAAGTCGCCCGAACCGCCGATGCCGTTCATCATGTGCGTGCCGCACACATGCGTGGAATTGACGTTGCCGTAGATATCGAACTCGAGCGCCGTGTTCAGGGCGATGATGCCCAGGCGGCGCACGATTTCCGGGTGGTTGCTGATCTCTTGCGGGCGCAGCACGATTTTTGACCGGTAATGGTCGATATTGTCCATCAGCTTTTGATGCACGGCGGCCGACAGGGTGATCGACGAGGCCGAGGCAAACGCCAGCTGGCCCGAGTCGAGCAACTCGATGGCGCTGTCCTGCAGCACTTCCGAATACATCGTCATATTGCGGAAAGGCGAGCCGATCAGGCCATGCAGCACGGCGTTGGCGATGGTGCCGATGCCTGCCTGCAGGGGCAGCAATTCCGGGCCCATGCGTCCGGCCGCCACTTCGCCTTGCAGGAAGGCAATCACGTGGCCGGCGATCGCCTGCGTTTCCGCATCCGGCGGCAAGGCGTTCGACGGGCTGTCGGGACTGTCCGTGATGACGATGGCGGCGATGCGGGCCGGGTCGATGGCGATGGCCGTGCTGCCCAGGCGCTGGTCCACGCGCGTGAGGGGTATCGGTTCGCGCCCCGGCAGGGTTTGCGGAATGTAAATGTCGTGCAAGCCTTCCAGCGCCAGCGGCGTGGACAGGTTGATCTCGATGATGACCTGCGTGGCCTGCTGGGCGAACGCGGCGGAGTTGCCCACCGACATGGTCGGGATGATGGCGCCGGCCGCCGTGATGGCGGTGGCCTCGATGACGGCGATATCGACGGCCGCCAGGTTGCCCGAGCGCAACTGCTCGGCCGTTTCCGACAGATGCTGGTCGATGAACATGACTTCACCGTTGTTGATCTTGCCGCGCAGCACAGGGTCGACCTGGAACGGCATGCGGCGCGCCAGCACGCCCGCTTCAGCCATCAGGCCATCGCTGCCATTACCCAGCGAAGCGCCCGTGATCAGGGTCAGGCTCAACGGGTCTTGCAGGGCGCGTTCGGCCAGCGCACGCGGCAGGGCCTTGGCGTCGCCGGCACGGGTAAAGCCGCTCATGCCGACACGCATGCCGTTGTGGAACAATTTGGCTGCCTCATCGGCGCTCATGATTTTGCTGAGCAAGCCTGGGTGGCGGATACGGTCCTCGTACATCGTGATGCTCCTGATATTCTTAATATTCTCAAACTGGATGGCTGTCATACACCAACCCCATAAGTGGATTCAGTATAAAATCCCGCTTACATGCATGGCATGAATTAATTTCGTCATATCCAGTCGATATTTTCATGCCCTGCCAACGCCGAGCCCCTCTTGGATATCCGTTCCCTGCGCTATTTCGTCGAAACCGTGCGCCTGTCGAGCTTTACGCAGGCGGCCGAATCGCTGCACCTGACCCAGTCCACTATCAGCAAGATGGTGCGCCAGCTGGAAGACGAGGTGGGCGCACAATTGCTCGTGCGCGACGGGCGCAAGCTGACCTTGACGGACACGGGCCGCATCGTCTACCAGCACGGCCAGGAAATGCTGGCCAATATGCGCCAGCTGACCCTGGAAGTGCGCGACACCCAGGCCTTGCAGCGCGGCAGCCTGACGGTCGGCATCCCGCCCATGATCAACGTGCTGTTCACGCCCGTATTGAAAGCCTTCCGCGCGCGCCACCCGCACATCAGCCTGACCCTGCAGGAAGACACGGGCCAGCAGATCGAGCGCCAGGTGGCGGCCGGCGAGCTGGAAATCGGCATGACGGTGCTGCCGGCCGACCCGGAACTCGACCTCGTGGCCGTGGAAGTGGCCAATTACCCGATCTGGGCCCTGGCCGAACCGGGCACCTTCCAGAAAAACCGCACCACGCTGCCCTTCAAGGCGCTGGCCGACTTGCCGCTGGTGCTATTAAAGGATGATTTCGCGCTCACGCGCAGCCTGCGCCAGCATTTCGCGCAAGCGGGCTTCACGCCGACGATTGCGGCCCAGAGCGGGCAATGGGACTGGCTGGTGGCGATGGCCTCGGCCGGCCTGGGCGTGGCCCTGCTGCCTGAGCCGTTCATCCACCGCCTGGCCGGCGAACCACTGGAGGCGGTACGCATCGTCGAGCCGGAGGTGGCGTGGCAGGTGGCGCACATCTGGAGCGGGCGCTACCTGTCGCACGCGGCGCGCGCCTGGCTCGAAGTGTGCCAGGACGTGCTGGGTACGCAGTTCGCGCACTGACGTAAAAAAAGGGTGGCCGAGGCCACCCTTTTGATTGATCGCGCCACCTTGCTTATTTGGCGGCGTCGTCCTTGTACATGCTGGCGTACTTCCAGCCGAAGTACAGAATGAAGGTGTAGCACAGGGCCGGCACGAGGAAGGACAGCTGCAAATTGATGTGGTCGGCCAGGAAGCCCTGGATGAACGGCACGATGGCGCCGCCGACGATGGCCATGCACAGGATGCCCGAACCTTGACCCGTTTGCGCGCCCAGCTTGTTCAGCGCCATGCTGAAGATGGTCGGGAACATGATGGAGTTGAACAGGCCGACGGCGATCAATGCCCACATGGCCGTGTGACCACTGGAGAACACGGCGACGAGGATCAGCGCGATGACGACGGCGGCGTTGAAGGCCAGGGTCTTGCCCGGGCTGACATAGCGCATCACGGCAAAGCCGACGAAGCGGCCCAGCATGGCGCCACCCCAGTAATAACTGACAAAATACGCGGCGTCGGCGTGGCTGAGGCCAGCGATATGGCTCTCGCCCAGGAAGTTGATCAGGAAGCTGCCGATGCTCACCTCACCGCCCACATACAGGAAGATGGCCAGCGCGCCCAGCACCAGGTGGCGGTGCGACCAGATCGAGACCTTGTGGCCATCCTGCGCCACGGCGGCCGCCTCGTCGGCATGCGAAATCCTTGGCAATTTTGCCAGCGCGAACAGCACGGCCAGGATTACCAGGGTGGCGGCCAGCACCAGGTACGGGCCTTGCACGGAAGCGGCTTCCTTGGCGCGGTAAGCCAGTTGTTCGGCCGCCGGCAGCAGGTCGAACTGCTGCACCGTCAGCACGGTACCCGACAAGATCAGCATGCCGCCCAGCGCAGGCGCCACGGTGGTGCCCAGCGCGTTGAACGCCTGCGTCAGGGTCAAACGGCTCGACGCCGTCTGCGGGTCGCCCAGTTCCGTCACATACGGATTGGCCGCCACCTGCAGCACGGTGATGCCGGCCGCCAGGATGAAGAAGGACAAGAGGAACAGCGCATAGCTGCCGATGGACGCCGGGTAAAACATGGCGCAGCCGGCGGCCGCGATCAGCAAACCGGCGACGACGCCGCGCTGATAGCCGATTTTCTTGATCAGCATGCCGGCCGGCAGCGAAACGATGGCGTAGGCGCCGAAGAAGCAGAACTGCACCAGCATCGCCTGGACATACGTCAAGGTGTAGATCGAGCGCAGATGGGGAATCAGCACATCATTGAGCGAGGTCAGCAATCCCCACATGAAAAACAGCACCGTGACAATGATCAGGGCGCCTGTATTGTTTTGCGTGCCGGCCCGTGCGGACGGTACGCCCTGGCCTTGCTTTACATATTCCATACCTTCTCCATTTTTCAATTCCAAGTTGATCGCGCCAGGCATGGAAGCGTTTCCACCCGGGCAGCACCAGGACGCGCAAGCGCCACGCAGATATCAGCGTGGGCCATGACTGCCATCAGCGATACGGGGCAGGCATGGCATCTCGCGCGTGCGGCCGACCGTTTCTCGTCAGAACGATGTCTTGTGGGCGCGGCACGCCTGTGGGCCGCGTCTGAAAACAACATCCAGGACAAAAACGTCTTGTAGTAAAACTACGATCCTGCGCCGGCATTATGCCTTAAAGCCCCGTATTGCGCAGCTTTCGCGACCATTATCTGAAAAATGAATAGCTGACATTTGAAATCAAAAGTAGCCTTATAACTTGAAATCGATATACTTATATTGCAGTGCAGCACAACGCGGCACGCCACTCAAGGAGTCTGCCATGTCTACCGCATTTACCTACCACACCACGCAAAACAGCAATATCGTCGCCACCCTCGTCCACGCCGCCAAGCGCGTCGGTGCCTGGCTGAACCAAAGCAGCGACCGCCGCGAACGCGCTTATGAAGAAGCCTACCTGGCTGAATCGACCGACCGCTACGATCTGGAATACCGCATGCGCGAACTGGCCCGTGCCAACCCGCAGCCCACCTGGATGAGCGGCCTGAGCCGTTAATGTACTGAACCGGAAGCAAGCAGTACCAGCAAGACCATCGCCAGACCCATCCTGCTCGCCTCGCGCTTGAGCACGGGATGGGTATGCGGCAACACACGGCCGCCCGGCACGACGCCGGGATGCGTCATCATGTTGCAGTGCATCATGTCATTTTCATGACCATCTGCACGTTTTACTATCAATTCATCTAGTTTTACTACGTATTTCTACGGATCGCTCAATGCGGGATCATGCCCGTGAACACGTACGCCTGCAGCATGGTGATGATGCCGATGATGACGGCAAACAACAGACTGTGCTTCAAGGTAAAGCGGAACAGGTCCGATTCCTTGCCCACCAGGCCAGTCGCGGCGCAGGCGACGGCGATCGACTGGGGCGAGATCATCTTGCCCGTCACGCCGCCCGTCGTATTGGCCGCCACCAGCAAGGTGTCGGACACGCCGATCTGGTGCGCCGTCGTG
Source organism: Janthinobacterium sp. SUN176 (assembly GCF_030587335.1). NCBI lineage: Bacteria > Pseudomonadati > Pseudomonadota > Betaproteobacteria > Burkholderiales > Oxalobacteraceae > Janthinobacterium > Janthinobacterium sp. SUN176. Next base: position 2,867,542 of record NZ_JAPWIA010000001.1, read on the forward strand.
TTTTGCAGGGAGCAGAACAAGGCATTCGACGACGTATCGGACCCCGTCAGGAACACCCCCAGCCAGCCCAGGAACGGCGAGAAGAACGGGAAGGCGGCGCCGCTGCCGGCCAGCAGCAGGGCCAGGGTGGACGACATGCCCGAATAGTTGGCCACGAAGGCAAACGCCAGCACCAGGCCGATCGACAGCACGGGGCGGCGCAATTCCACGAGCGTTTCGACGAAGGCCTTGATGCCATCGCGCGGCTTCATGCGCAGCATCCACATCGACAGCACGGCCGTCAGCAAGATCGCCGTGCCCACGGCCGACAGCAGGTCAAGCTTGAAGACGGCGTCATACGCTTTCGGCTCCGCCACGATGGGCATCGTCTTGATCACCAGTTTATCGAGGTAAGGCACGTGGATCTTGACGACCAGGCTGGATAACGCCCCGCCGGCGGCGAACAGGGACTTAAAGCCGGGCAGGCTCCATACGGTGACGATGGCCGTCAGCAGGCCGAACGGCGCCCAGGCGCGCGCCGTCTGCGCCAAGGTGTAGGGCGAGGCGGCGCGGCTGCCGCTGCCGCGCAAGTCCGCATTGCCTGCCCCGCCGCCAAAACCGGACAGCGCGGCGGCGCCGCCACCGACGGCGTTGACCACCTTGGCATTCTTCGGCTGCCACACTTTCAGGAACAGGGTCAGCGACACCAGGCTGACGAGGGCCGAGGTGATGTCCGGCAGCTCCGGCCCGATATGGTTCGACGTGAAATACTGGGTGACGGCAAAGCTGGCGCCCGTTACCAGGGCGGCCGGCCACACTTCGCGCACGCCGCGCACGCCATCCATCATGAAGACCAGCCAGAAAGGCACGGCCAGCGACAGCAGCGGCAACTGGCGGCCCGCCATCGCGCCGATCAGGAACGGGTCGATGCCCGTCACCTGGCCCGCCACGATGATGGGGATGCCCATGGCGCCAAAGGCCACGGGCGCCGTATTGGCGATCAGGCACAGGCCCGCCGCATACAGCGGATTGAAGCCCAGGCCCACCAGCAGGGCCGAGGTGATCGCCACGGGCGCGCCGAAACCGGCCGCCCCTTCCAGGAAGGCGCCGAAGGCAAAGCCGATCAACAGCACTTGCAGGCGCTGGTCGTCCGTGACCGACAGCACCGAGGCGCGGATGATCTCGATCTGCCCCGTTTTCACGACGATCTTGTACAGGAAGACGGCCGTGACGATGATCCAGGCAATCGGCCACAAACCATACGCAAAACCATAGCCGGCCGCCGCCAGCGCCTGCGGCACGGGCATGCCGTACGCAAAAATCGCCACGGCCAGCGCCAGCGCCAGGGTGACGGCGGCCGCCACGTGGCCCTTGATGCGCAGCGCGGCCAAGGCGATGAAGAAGAAAATGATGGGAACGGCTGCCGCCAGGGACGACAGCCACAGGCTGCCGAGCGGTGTATAAAGTTGGGTCCAGGTTTGCATGTCGGGTCTCCTCCGGTGGATGCGGGTTGATTGAAAAAACGGCTTTTGATGTAATTGTGTGTAGCGTGTTTTTTGCGGTGCTTCGGTGCTGCCGGACTATTCCTCCTGCCCGCGCGCGTTGAGCAGGTCGGCCAGGCTGCGCGGCGCCGGCGTCAAGGGCTTGCGGTGCTGCGTCCAGCCCAGCTGCTTGCCCGGCGTCAGTGCGCGCAGCCGCGTGGCGGCCCAGCGGAACAGGCGATAACTGATTGGGCGCGCGAAGGCGCCGCTCCAGAAGCGCCAGACCAGGCTTTCGCCGCGGCTGAACTTGGCCCCCTGGCCGCGCAGCGGATGCGCCACCTGCTCGCCGGGATTGCGATTGGCCTCCGTGCGCAGGCGCACCAGCAGTTGCGGGATCGGGATGCGCACGGGGCACACTTCGCCGCAGGCGCCGCACAGGCTCGATGCGGTGGCCAGGTCGGCCGTCGCAGCTAGTCCCAGCAAGTGGGGCGAGATGATCTTTCCGATCGGCCCCGGATACGTGGTGCCGTAGGCGTGGCCGCCGATGCGCGTGTAGACGGGGCAGTGGTTCATGCAGGCGCCGCAGCGTATGCATTGCAGGGTGGCGCGCAGCTGCTCGTCGGCGTAGGCCTGACTGCGGCCGTTGTCGAGCAAGACCAGGTGCACTTCGCGCGGCCCATCCTTTTCTCCCGCGCGGCGCGGGCCGGAAATCAGGTTGAAATACGTGGTGATGGCCTGCCCCGTGGCCGAACGCGTCAGCAAGCTGGCCAGCGGCACGATATGTTCGAGCTTGGCCACCACCTTTTCCATGCCCATGATGGCGATGTGCACATCCGGCACGGACGTCGTCAGCCGGCCATTGCCCTCGTTTTCCACCAGCCACAGGGTGCCCGTGTCGGCCGCCGCGAAGTTCACGCCCGACAGGCCGATATCGGCCTCGACGAAGGCCTGGCGCAGCGCGCGCCGCCCCGTCTGGATCAGGCTGTCGACGTCTTCCGTGTAGGGTGCGTCGGGAATGTGCTCGGCGAACAGGCCGGCGATGTCGGCCTTGGTCTTGTGAATCGCGGGCATGACGATGTGCGACGGCTTTTCGCCGGCCAGCTGCACGATGTACTCGCCCATGTCCGACTCCAGGCAGGTCATGCCGCGCGCTTCCAGGTAGTGATTGAGCTCGATTTCCTCGCTGGCCATCGACTTGCCCTTGATGAAGCGCGTCGCCCGGTTCTTTTCCGCGATGGCGTGGATGATGGCGTTGGCCTGCTCGCCATCCTCGGCCCAGTGCACCTGCACGCCGGCCGCCGTCAGCCTGTCTTCCAGTTGCACCAGCAAGTCGGGCAGGCGCGCCAGCGCGTGCCGGCGCACGGCTTCGCCGAGGTCGCGCAGGCGTTCCAGCTCGTCGCCGTCGGGGAACTGCGCCGTGCGCTTGTCCTGCAAAAAATCCATGGCGCCGCGAAAGCTCTGGCGCAGCTTCGGGTCGTCCAGCGCGGCGCGGGCGCGCGCATGGAAGTCCGCCGGTTTGACGAATTGCAGTGGCTTGGCGTTCATGGCTGGCCTCCTTCACGGGCTGGCAAGTCATCGACGATCAGCACCCACAGCCAGCGCGGGCCATGCGCGCCATAGGCGAGGGTTTGCTGGATGTCGGACGTTTTCGAGGGACCCGACACCAGCACCAGGTTCGATGGCATGCCGTCCGCCCAGCGCTCGGCGCGCGCCGTCGCATGCAAGTCCGCATGCAGGGTGCTCGCATACACGAGGCAAGTGTGCAGCGGCGGCGCCAGCGACACCGTGCGCGGCGTGGCCGCGTCGGGCGCGATGACCAGGGTGCCCGTGGCGGCGATGCCGGAACGGGCGACAGTAAAACCCGCGTCGACGGTGTCGAACAACTCGCCCTTCCACTGCGCCAGCGGACGGTCGAAAGAGAGCACCTCGACGCCGTCCGGCAAGGCGGCCCGCAAGGCCAGTCCCTCCCTGCTATCGGCATCCATCAGCAGGCGGCGCACGCCATGCGCACCGAGGCGCTGCGCCAGCAGGCCAGGCCAGGCATCGCCGCGCACGCAATCGACTTCCGCATGCGCGGCCTGCAGGGCGGCCTGCAGGGCGGCGATCCGGCCCCGTGGCGACAGCGGCGCTTGTGCGCGGCGCGCCAGGTAGTGCTGGTCGATGGCCGTATCGATGACGTCCACCGCTTCGGGGGTGGCCGGCGCGGCGGCGCGTAGGCGTCCCAGCATGCGTTCGCGGGCGCTCAAGGCCGCGCTCATGCTTCGCCTCCCGTGCGGCGCCACAAAAAGCTGGCCAGGTGCTCGACGGGCAGCGGCGCGCCTTGGTGTTGCGCGGCGTGGCCGATATTGAGCAGGCAGCCGCAGTCGGCCGAGACGAGCCGGTCGCAGCCCGTGGCGCAGGCCGAGGCGATCTTGTCGCTGACCATGGCGCCGGAAATGTCCGGGTGCTTCAGTGAAAACGTGCCGCCGAAGCCGCAGCATTCCGATTCGCGCTGGTGTTCGATGCGCGTCACGCCGGGCAAGGCGTCGACCAGTGCCACGCCGTGCACCCGCGTGCCCATTTCGCGGCGCGCGCCGCACGAGGTGTGCAGCACCACGCTTTCCTGCGCCTGCCCTGCGCCTGCCAGACCGGCCAGGTCGAGTTGCAGCACGCAGACGAGAAATTCGCTCAGTTCATACACGCGTTCGGCAAGTTCGGCCGCCTTGGGGCCGGCGACGGGGTCGTCCTGGAACAGTTGCGGCCAGTGGTGGCGCATCATGCCGGCGCAGGAGCCGGACGGCACGATCACGGGCCAGGGCTGCGCGAACAGGTCGAGCTGGGCGCGGGCCACGGCGCGCGCCTGTTCCGGGTTGCCGCTGCTGTAGGCTGGCTGGCCGCAGCAGCTCTGGCCGCGCGGATAATGCACCAGCAAGCCTTCCCGCTCCAGCAGGCGCACCGCGTCGAGCCCCGCCTGCGGCACGAACAGGTCGACCAGGCAGGTGGCGAACAGGTACACCTGGAGCGGTGCGGGTGGATAGCGGCGTGGCTGGCGCGGATCTGGCTGCATGAGTGTGTCTCCCCGGCGCTCTGTGTGTTGCTGCGGCGCCGCTGTGTGTTGTTAAGAATGACTGGTTCACGCATAATTCCAGCTTCCGCAAGCCACTTCAAATTGCTCGGACCACTTTAAAACAACACCGGAAGACATCGATGGCGACAGGCATGCAAACGCGGGGCAGGGTCGAGATGGTGATGCGCAGGCTGGAAACCGCCCTGCTGGACGGCAGCTTGCCGGCGGGCGCGCAGTTGCCGGCCGAACGCCTGCTGGCGCAGCAATATGCCGTCTCGCGCAACACCGTGCGCGAAGCGGTGCAGCGGCTGGCGGCGCGGGGCCTGGTGCGCAGCCGGCGCGGCGCCGGCGTGTTCGTGACGGATCAGCTGCGCACGGGCATGGCGTCGCCGTGGAGCCAGCTGGTGGCCGACCACCCCGCCCTGCGCGACGACATCCTGGAATTTCGCCGCGTGCTGGAAGGGGCGACGGCCTACTTTGCGGCGCAGCGGGCCAGCGTGGACGAGCGCGCGCAAATCATGGCCCTGCTGGCCGAACTGGAACAGGCGCGCGCCAGCGACGACAAGCACGGCGAGGCGCAGGCCGATGCGCGCCTGCATGAAGTCATCGCGCAAGCGTCGCACAACACCATGTTCCTGCACTTGCACACCAGCATCATCGGCATGCTGCGCGAACACATCACCATCAATGGCACGGGCTTGCGCCAGCAGGACGAGGCCACTTCGCTGCAACTGCTGTCGCAGCACCGCACCCTGTGCGAGGCCATCTGCGCCAGCCAGCCCGAAGAGGCGCGCACGGCCATGCAAGGCCACATCGATTTCGTGCGCACGCGCGTCACCAGCGATGACGATTGAGGCCACTGGTAGGACCAGTACAGGAGCATGGCGGCCGCAAAAACTGCTACCATCGCGCGCCGCCACTCCTTTCGTCCGCCCATGACCGTCCTTAGCCACACTCATCCGCTGGTACTGCAGCTGGAAAACGACTTGCTGCCCCTGTTTCGCGCCGCCCTGCCATCGCTTGCGGCCGCCGCGCCGCAGGTGCTCGCTTCCGTCTTCGCCTTTTCCAGTGGCACGGCGAGCGCCTTCCAGGATTATCATTTCGGCATTTCCTGCCTGCTCGCGGACGTGCCCGAGGATGCGCCGGAAGAAGTCGCGCTGCTGGTCAGCGTCACGGGACTCGACGCCGGCGCCCGGCTCAGCGCACAGGTCGTCTGGGGCCAGCCCTCGGGCCGGGTGGAAATGCAGGCCGGGCTGGACGCCGACAGCCTGCAAGCCTTGCATGCGGCCCTGCCAGGCTTGCTGGCCGGCTTGCAACAGGCCGCCAGCCGGGGCAGGCCGGAAATGTGACAGGAGCATGAAAAAGTGCCAGGAAACAACAACTTACGATTTCCGTAGCGCAACTTTATTGACTTCCACTAGCCCTAGCCCCTATCCTTTCAGTTACGTTTGGTGAGAATGTGTGCATGTTCAGGCGAACATGCAAACGGCCTCGCCCTGCCTTCACAAAAGTCCATTCCGCATTTTTATTGCAACCATCAGGGCAACGCGCCTGGACGGCCGCTGCCGGCAAATACGGAGCTGACTGCCATGCCATCGCACCACCATTTCCCCGGATCATCCTTGCTGGGCTGCGCCTTCCTGCTGGCGGCCGCGCTGCCCGTGCAGGCCCAGACCACGGACAGCACTGGCGCCACCTTCAGCGCCAATGCCAGCCTCACTTCGCAATACATTTCGCGCGGCTTCCGCCAGACCTGGGGCAAGCCGGCCCTGCAGGCGGGCGTCGATTACGCGCACCCGAGCGGCTGGTCGCTGGGCACCTGGGCTTCCACCGTCAGCGACCGCTATATCCAGGATGCAAGCGTCGAATGGGACCTGTACGGCGGTTATGGCAGCACGGTGGGCGAGCTGGGCTACAGCGTGCTCGCGTATTACTACAAGTATCCGGGCGCCGTGTACCGCGCCACAGGCGTCAGGTACGACTATGGCGAACTGTCGCTGGGCCTGACCTACCGCATGCTGTACGCCAAATACAACCATACCGTCACGCGGGACTTCTTCGGCATCACGCATGCGCGCGGCACGGGCTACCTGGACGTGGGCGCGAATGTCGACCTGGGCAATGCCTGGACCTTGAACCTGCACGCCGGCAATGGCCGCGTGGCGGGCACGGGCAATGCCATGTGGAGCTGGCGCGATGCCAAGGTGGGCGTCACGCGGGCCTTCGACGGCGGCTGGAGCCTGAGTGGCGCCGTGACGCGCGCCTGGGGCGCCACCGACGCCTACGACCATTACACGCTGGGCATCCCGAATGCGGCCGGCCAGTTCGACACCTCGAACCCGGCCGCGGCCACCTTCGTGCTGGCCGTCAGCAAGACTTTCTAGGCGCGCTACCCGCGACGCCCGAGACACCGATACCCCTCCCCATCAAGGAACAGCCTCATGCAACTATCACTGAACAGTAAAATCTGCGTCGCCGCCACAGCGCTCGCCATCCTCAGCCTCGGCGTCACGGCGGCCGTGATCGGCTACAAGAGCAGCGCCAGCGCCGAGGCAGCCGCGCTGGACCTGGCGCGCACCTCGGCACGCGAAGTGGCCGGTGCGCTGCAGGCGCGCATCGCCAGCAACCTGTCGAGCGTTTCCAGCCTGGCCGGCGCCATGCGCGGCACCAAGGGCGCGAATTTGCCCCTGCAGCGCGACCAGATCAATGAACTGACCAAGGCGACGTTGACCAGCTCGGAAGACTTGCTGGGCTCGGCAGTGACGTGGGAGCCGAACGCACTCGACGGCAAGGATGCGGAGTTTGCCAACCAGAAACCGAACTACGACGCCAGCGGCCGCTTCATGCCCTACTGGACACGGGGCGCCGGCGGCAAGCTGCAAGTCGAACCCATCGTCTTCGACCCGAAAGCGGGCGCCAACGACTGGTACGACGTGCCCAAGCGCACCGGCAAGACTTACTTTACGGAACCATATATCTACCCCGTCGACGGCAAGGATGTGCTGATGGCTTCGCTGGTGGCGCCCATCATGATCGACGGCAGCTTCAAGGGCACGGCCAGCGCCGACTTCATGCTCACGCGCCTGGCGAAAATCCTCGCCGACCTGAAAGTGATCGAGGGCGGCAAGCTGGCCCTGATCTCGAACGGCGGCCTGTACGCCAGCCACCCCGAACCTGCACGGCTGGGCAAGAAGGCGGACGACGTGCCGGCCGCCGGCCTGGAAAAGGTACGCCAGGGCCAGGCGTATGAATACGAGGACGACAAGGGCTACATCCATTTGCTGCAGCCGCTGCAGATCCACCCCGACATCGCGCCGTGGAGCGTGGAATTGAATTTCCCGAAAAGCGTGGCCACCGCCTCGGCGCGCGACCTGATGGTCTACACGCTGATCGTCGCCCTGCTGTGCGCGGCAGCCACGGCCGGCATTTTGATTCTCGTCGTCAACCAGCTGACACGCCCCCTGCGCACCCTGGGCCGCACCATGACGGACCTGTCCAGCGGCGACGCCGACCTGCGCGTCAAGCTGGAAGTCAAGGGCACCGACGAGCTGGCCGTCATCGGCAAGGGTTTCAACGCCTTCGTGGAAAAGATCCACGCCGTGCTGCTGCAAGTGCAAGCCAGTGCCGACAACGTGGCACGCGCCAGCGCGGAAATTGCGCAAGGCAATAACGACCTGTCGGCCCGCACGGAACAGCAAGCCAGCTCGCTGGAAGAAACGGCCGCCTCCGTGGAAGAACTGACGGGCACCGTCAAGGAAAATGCCGACCATGCGCGCCAGGCGAATCAACTGGCTGCTTCCGCATCGAGTGTGGCACAGAAGAGCGGCGAAGTGGTCGGCAAAGTCATAGAAACCATGACGTCGATCAATGACTCGTCAAACAAGATCGTCGACATCATCAGCGTCATCGACGGCATCGCCTTCCAGACGAATATCCTGGCGCTGAACGCGGCCGTGGAAGCGGCGCGCGCGGGCGAACAGGGGCGCGGTTTCGCCGTCGTCGCCACGGAAGTGCGCAACCTGGCGCAGCGCTCCGCCGCGGCGGCCAAGGAAATCAAGCTGCTGATCGACGATTCCGTGGGCAAGGTGGCCGCCGGCAGCAAGCTCGTCGATGAAGCGGGCGCCACCATGGAGCAAGTGGTCGACAGCGTGCGCAAGGTCACCGCCATCATGGCCGACATCAGCGTCGCCACCACCGAGCAAAGCGACGGCATCGCCCAGGTCAACCAGGCGCTGGCGCAGATGGATGGCGTGACGCAGCAAAACGCGGCCCTCGTCGAGGAAGCGGCGGCGGCCGCCGAAAGCCTGCAAGACCAGGCCAGCCATCTGGCCGAGGTGGTCAGCGTGTTCAAGCTGGGCGAGCAGGCGCGCCAGGCAACGTCGACAGCAACGCCGGCTGCAGCGCCAGCAGCGCCGCGCGCCGTGACGCCCAAGACCGCCGCGCCAGCCAAACGCCTGAGTGTTGCCAAGCCGCAAGCAGCACAGCATGCGCCAGCCAAGGCGCCGGCAGGCGATGACTGGGAAGAGTTTTAAGCCGGACCTTTCCGGCGGCGGCCGGCGCCAGATTCAGGCGCCGGCACGAATTTTATAAACGGCCAACTCAATACCTGCCTCGCGCCGGATGCGGCGTGGCACCCGCCTGTTTCTCCTCGGCGCCATTGAATGGCCGCACTTGAGATTACCTTCCTTTATTTCCCGCCACATCAGCACCAGGAGAATGTTCTACCGCTCCTGCCGGAATTTATCCGATGACCATTTTCAATACCGGCATTGCGGCCAATTTCAAATTTCACAAAAATAAGATACGCATGTACTTTATAATATCGCCGCGTATACGGCACGCTTCCAGCCGGTTGAAGATTTACAGGAATCACGGATGAAAAAAGTATTGGCTTTATTAATGGTATCGGGCACAGTGGTATTGACTGGTTGCGGTGGTGGCGGAAACAGTAGTGCTAACGGCAATGCAGACGTTGCGGTCCCGCCAGTGGTGGTAGCGCCGCCAGTGGTGGTCGCACCTCCGCCTCCTCCCGCACTGGCCGCCTATGTTGGCACCTGGACTCCCGCATGTAACGACTCTTTCCGCCAGCGCCTCGTCGTCGCCCTCAAGAACGATGGCAGCGGCGCCCTGGAAATATCGACCTACGATGAAACCTTCAGCACTGCCGATTGCAGCGGCCCCGTGCAATTTACGGAAACCACGAGTGAAAAGATTACCGCGACGCCGGATGGCGCAGGCAATATCCAGCTCAAACTGACGGCGGACAGCCCTGCCACGGACATCCGCATCGACAAGGTCGTATCGTCGCTGCCAGCCCACACCATCCAGATTACGGGCCCGGCCGTCACCACGGTGCTGGTCAATGGCAAACCCAATTGGCGCATCACCGATGGCAGTGGCGACACCACGGACATCCCGGATACCGGCATACAACAGGCAGTAAGTGACAACGGCGGCTTTTATTTGCGCGGTAACGAATTGTTTACCGTGATGCAAAAAGACGGTGCTTATGTGCTCGATATGCACTATGTAAAACAATAAATCAGTCAGTAATCAGCCATTGCGCCGCGTGAGCGGCGCAATGCGCACCAGTTACACCACATCCTCCCTTCATTCCCGCAAACCATTTCAGCGGATTGCCGCGACATGATCCAAATCAAGTCAGCGATAGATTCGGTGAGAATTCCTTCCTATTAATAATCCTATAATCAGGCCGCGTTGACGGCACGCACCGCTGCCGGATAAAAAGGACTCTGAATGAAAAAATTATTGGCAGTATTGGTCGGCTCGGCCGCGGCACTCCTGACCGGCTGCGGTGGCGGCGGTGGGGGTAGTTCGGCGCAGCAGCTTGCCGGCGATTCCGGTTCCACCTCGCCACTGGCCGCATATCTTGGCACGTGGCAATCGGCGTGTGACAATCACGACCGGCAAGTGCTCGTCGTCGCGCTCAAGAGCGACGGCAGCGGTTCGTTGGAACTGACGCCGACCGGCGAAACCTACTTCAAGGCCGATTGCACCGGCCCCGTGGTCGCGACGGACGGCATGAGCGCGAAAATCACCGGCAAGCCGGACGGTACAGCCGACATGCCGATCAAGCTGGCGGAAAATGCCGCGGCAACGAACTTGCGCGTCGACAAGTTCACCTCGTCGGTGCCGGCCTATACCTTCCAGCGCAGCGGCGCCACCGTGCAATATGTATTGCGCGATGGCAAACAGCAATGGTGCGTCAAGGTGGACAATGGCGAATCGTGCATGTGGGATGAGGGCATGCACGCGGCGCTGAGCGTCCCCGGCGGCCTGTCCTTGCGCGGCAACGACCTGTACTCGGTGGTGCTGGACCCGGAAAAGGGCGTGTATGTCCTGGACGTGCACTACGTGAAAAAATAAGCGCGTGATCAGCTGCAGGGCCGCCCGGCCCTGCAGTTGCCACGGTGCATCTTCTCGCCCGCCGCTTCATGGACTCGCTAGCGTGAGCGGGTATCTGTGTAAAATCAAACAGACATTGCAAAAATAAAAAGCTATCCTGTAGAAAAACAGGAGCTTGCCATGTCACACCATGCCTTTCCCCTGCCCTCCCACGCTGCACTGGACGCCCTGCTGCAGCCTCAGGACAGCGCTTTCCACCCCATCGAAGGCTTGCGGCGCTTGCGCGACGCGGGACTGGAGCAGCTGCCCCTGCCCGGCCACGGCGCCACCCTGCAGCGCTGGCAAATGCTGGCCGCCATCGCCGCCGTCGACCTCTCCCTGCTCAAGCTGTATGAAGGCCATACCGATGCGCTCGCCATCCTGGCGGAAATCGGCGGCTCCGGCGTGCCGGCCGGCAGCAGCTGGGGCGTCTGGTGCGCGGACCTGCCGGGCGCGCGCGTCCGCTTGCGGCAAACGGCCGAGGGCCGCCATGTGCTCGACGGACGCAAGGCCTGGTGTGCCGGGGCGAAGGGCCTCAGCCATGCTTTGATCAGCTGCTGGAACGACGCTGGCCAGGCTTGCCTGGCCTCGGTGACCCTGTCGCAGCCCGGCGTGCTCGTCACGGACGAAGGCTGGCAAGCCGTCGGCATGCATGCCTGCGCCAGCGTCGACGTGACTTTTTCTGCCGCGCGCGCCTTTCCCGTGGGCGCGCCGGGCGCCTATCTGCAGCGGCCCGGCTACTGGCATGGCAGCGCGGGCATCGCCGCCGCCTGGTATGGCGCGGCCTGCGCCGTCGCCAGCCACCTGCATGCGCGCGCGCAACACGCCGCGCCCGACCCCGTCCGCCTGGCGCAGCTGGGACAAATCGATTGCGTCTTGCGCGCCACCGGCGCCCTGCTGCGCGAAGGCGCCGCGGAAATCGACCAGCACCCGCAACGCGACGCCATGGGACTGGCCCTGCGCCTGCGCCTGGCAACGGAAGACGCCGCCACCCTGGTCTTGCACCTGGCCACGCGGGCGCTGGGCGCAGGCCCCCTGTGCCGCGATGCCCGTTTCGCCCGCCTGGCTGCCGACCTGCCCGTGTTCCTGCGCCAGAGCCACGCGGAACGCGACCAGTCCGTGCTGGGCGGCATCGTCGCCGGCGCAGAAGACCATCCTTGGTCGCTGTGACAAAAAAAATCGCCGGACCGGATGGACTCCGGGCCGGCGATCAGGGCTAGCCTGAAGGCTGACTGATTACTTGAGCGGCATGGCGATACCGAACATCACCGACTGGGTACGTCCGCTATCGATATTCAGATTGCTGTTGTAGTCCAGCGTGATGGTCATGCCGTTCGACAACAGCAGCTTGACGCCCAGGCCCGCCGTCCAGTTGCCCGTCTGCTGCGGCACTGTGCGGATCACGTACACGGGACCGTCGGCCACCAGGTCGGCATACGCCAGGCGCGCATCATCGGCGCCCTGGAACTGGTGGCGGTACTCGAGCCGCGCGCGCGGGAACCACGTGCCCAAACCACCGACATAGATACCCTCGGCCCGCACACCCAGCGCGCCGATGCGCGAACGCACCGTCTGCTTGAAGTAGCTCAGGGCGTTGATGCCCGCCGCCTTCTCCGTGTACGGATCGAGCTTGGCCGACATCAGTTCCACGCGGCCATACGGCGACCACATCCAGGTTTCCTGGCGCATCTCGATACCGCCCACCAACGCGCCGAACACTTGCTTGCCGTCGCGTTCGCCCGTGGCGAAACCACTGCCATCGGTCAAGTAGCGCGACGCGTCGTATTGCAGGGTGCCATAGCCGAGCACGCCGTCAAGGAAGACGCCCTTGCTCGGACGCAGGCTGCCATACACGGCCGCCACGGCGCTGTCGGCCGTGCTGCGGCTGCCGTTCTGGCCCACGTCGCTGCGGTCATGGCTGAAACCGGCACCCACGCCCAGGGTCGCCAGGTCGCTCAAACGGTAATCGCCGCCCACGCTCACGCCATTCGTGCGGAAGCGGAAGCCCGTGTCGCGGCCATTCACATAATGCTGGCCGAAATCGACCGCGCCACCGAGCCACAGCGACAGCGCCTGTTTCTGCGTGTCCGGCTTCTGCGGCATGTCCGGCAAGCCATTCGTTGCCTGGCTGACATCCGTGCCGCCCACCGCCTTATCGCTGCTGAAACCGGCATCGGGCTGGCGCAGGGACGCCTTGCGCATGAACGGTTTCACGGCCGTGCCGAACACGCGGTCCGCTTCCTGCTCTTGCCAGCGCGCCAGCGCCGCCGTCGGATTGCCGCTGTCGTTCGGCGGCGTCAGGCTCAGGCCAAAGTTCGACCGTCCCCAGCCATCGCCATGCAGGCTTTCCAGGCGCTGCGTGAAGTTCGACAGCTGCGCCGTGGCGAAGCGCCGCGCCGCATCGGCTTGCGCCGCTTGCAAGCCGATCACTTCCGGATCGAGCGACGGATCGCGCCGCGCCGTCACGGTCACGTTGACCACGCCCGGCTTCGAGGTGGCAAAGGCATTGCTCAGGGTGTAGCTGACGACGGCCGCGCCGGCAAACTTGCCCGAAGCCGCAAAGCTCAGCTGGTACGACGGCTTGCCGGCCGTGCCCACGTCGCGCACCACCACCTTGCCCGCCTCAGCCGGCGCCACGCTCAGCACATTGGCCGCCGTGAACGGGCCGCCCGTGGCGCCCGCCGTCAGGTCGACCGTCACCGTCAGGCCCGCCACCACCGTGGCGCTCTGGCTGACCACCTGCGGCATCGGATTGACGCTGATGGTCGCTTTCACCGGCGCAGAGGTGCCGAACACGTTCGACACGGTGTAGCCGATGCTGATGTCGCCGCTGGTGTTGATGCCTGGCGTGTAGACGATGTCCATGCCATTGACGACTGCCGTGCCGCTGGCTGGCTGCGTAGTGATGGCCACGGCCGTGAACGGGCCGCCGGTGGCGCCCTGCGTCACCTGCAGGGTCACCGGCGTGCCGGCCAATACCGTCGCCGTCTTGGCGACAGGCACCGGCACCGGTTGCGGCGCCACCGTCACGCTGACCGTGGCCGGCGCGGAGGTGCCGCCTGGACCCGTCGCCGTGTAGCTGAAGCTGTCCGGACCGAAGTAGTTGGCATTCGGCACATACGTCACCTTGAAACTCGCACCGGCGACGGCGCGCGCCATGCGCGCCGAGGCACCGCTCGAGACCACCGTGACGCGCCCGTGCTGCGGCGGCGTGACGATGGTCACGTCCGTGATCGGGCTGCCATCCGTGGAAGCGATGGTCAGGCTCACTTCCTGGTTGGCCGAGGTGGTCGCCGTTTCATTGGGCACCGGTGGCGGCGCCTGGTTCACCTGCAGGGTCAGCGCTTGCTGCACCGTGAACTGGTGCGCGTCCTTCGCCTGCAAGGTGAAGGCGAAGCTGCCCGCCACGGTCGGCGTGCCGCTGACGATGCCGGTCGCCGCATCGAGCGCCAGGCCGGTCGGCAAGGCGCCGCTGCTCAGGGAGTACACGTAAGGCGCAACACCGCCGGCCGCCGTGAATGGCTGGCTATACGCGTCGCCCGCACGGATCGCCGCCAAACTGGCCGGCGTCAGGGTCAGGGTGGGCGCAGCTACCGTCAGCGTGTAGTTTTTGCTGAGGCTGAATGGCGCACCCACGCCCGTGCTGCTGTCGGTGACCTTGATGCTGAACGGGAAACTGCCCGCCGCATTCGTCGTGCCGGACAGCACGCCCGTAGCCGTATTCAGGCTCAGGCCCACGGGCAAGGTGCCCACCACGGCATAGCTGTACGGCGCCGTGCCGCCCGCCCCCGTCAGGGTCGTGCTGTAGGCCGCTTCCGCCGTCGGATTGGGCAAGCTGGCCGGGTTCAGCGCCAGTACCGCCGAAGCGACGGACAGCGTGTAGCTCTTCGTCCCCGTGAATTGACGCGAATCCGTCACTTGCACCACCAGCGCAAAATCGCCAGCCGCCGTGGGCGTGCCGCTCAAGACGCCGCTGGCGTTCGAGCTCATGCCGGCAGGCAGGCTGCCCGTTATCGCGAACGTGTACGGACCGACACCGCCGCTGGCCGTCAGTTGCTGGCTGTACGTGGTGGCAACGGTTGCCGCCGGCAAGCTGGCCGGGGTGACGCCGATGGCCGAGGTCACGGTCAAGGTATACGTTTGAGTTGCCTGGGCATTGACCCCGGCGACCGCGGCTTGCGTCGCGGTGATGGTGCTGGTGCCGGCGCTGACCGGAGTGATGACGCCGGTGCCGCTGACAGTCGCCACGCCCGCGTTCGAGCTGGTATAGCTCAAGGCGCCATAACTGCCGCCCGTCAGGCTGGAGGTCGCCGCATTGCTGAAGTTATTGCCCAATGGAACGGATGCCGCGGTCGGTGTCGCAAACGTGATGACACCGGTCGGGATATACGTAAATTGGTCCGCCGCGCCGCTGGCGCTGGTGCCGCCAACCGTGGTCACCTTCACGTCCACCACGCCCAGGCTACCCGATGGACTCGTGGCCGTGATCTGCGTGGCGCCGTTGACGACAAAACTGCCGGCATTGCTGCCGCCGAATCGCACTGCCGTGGCACCTGTAAAGCCGGTACCGGTGATGACCACACTGGTGCCGCCGGCGATGGGGCCGAAGGCAGGTGAAATGCCGCTGACTGCCGGCGCCACCACGTAGGTGAACTGGTCCGACGCGCTGGTGGCGCTCGTGCCACCGACAGTGGTGACGCGCACGTCCACCGTGCCGGCACCAGCTGGCGCCGTCGCCGTGATCTGCGTGGCGCTATTGACGGTGAAACTCGTCGCCGCCGCACCGCCAAACGTCACTGCCGTCGCGCCGCCAAGGCCCGCGCCGCTGATAACGACACTGCTGCCGCCCGTCGTTGGACCGGAGGCCGGGGAAATACCGCTCACCACCGGCGCCCCCACATACGTGAACTGATCGTTCGCGCTGGTGGCGCTGGTGCCACCGGTGGTGGTGATGCGCACGTCCACCGTGCCCGTGCCGGCTGGCGCCGTCGCCGTGATCTGCGTGGCGCTGTTGACCGTAAAGCCCACCGCTGCCGTGCCGCCGAAGGTCACCGCCGTCGCGCCACTGAAATTCGTGCCGCTGACAGTGACCGTGGTGCCGCCAGTGACCGGGCCGGAGGTGGGCGAAATGCTGCTCACCGCCGGTGCTGCCACGTACGTAAATTGGTCCGCCGCGCTGGTGGCGCTGGTGCCGCCGATGGTGGTGACGCGCACGTCCACCGTGCCCGTGCCGGCTGGCGCCGTCGCCGTGATCTGCGTGGCGCTGTTGACGGTAAAGCCCGCCGCTGCCGTGCCGCCGAACGTCACCGCCGTCGCGCCACTGAAATTCGTGCCGCTGATGGTGACCGTGCTCCCCCCCGCGGCGGGACCGGCCGTGGGCGAAATGCTGCTCACCACCGGTGCGCCCACATACGTGAACTGGTCATTCACGCTGGTGGCGCTCGTGCCACCGGTGGTGGTGATGCGCACGTCCACCGTGCCGGCACCGGCTGGCGCCGTCGCCGTGATCTGCGTGGCGCTGTTGACGGTAAAGCCGGAGGCGGCCGCTCCACCGAACGTCACCGCCGTCGCGCCACTGAGATTCGTGCCGCTGATGGTGACCGTGGTACCGCCAGCAGCCGGGCCGGAGGTGGGCGAAATGCTGCTCACCACCGGTGCCGCCACGTACGTAAATTGGTCCGCCGCGCTGGTGGCGCTGGTGCCGCCGATGGTGGTGATGCGCACGTCCACCGTGCCCGCGCCGGCTGGCGCCGTCGCCGTGATCTGCGTGGCGCTATTGACCGTAAAGCCCGTCGCTGCCGTGGCGCCGAAGGTCACCGCCGTCGCGCCACTGAAATTCGTGCCACTGATGGTGACCGTGGTGCCGCCGGCAGCCGGGCCGGCCGTGGGCGAAATGCTGCTCACCACCGGTACTGCCACGTACGTAAATTGGTCCGCCGCGCTGGTGGCGCTGGTGCCGCCGATGGTGGTGATGCGCACATCCACCGTGCCGGAACCGGCTGGCGCCGTCGCCGTGATCTGCGTGGCGCTGTTGACGGTAAAGCCGATGGCTGCCGTGCCACCGAACGTCACCGCCGTCGCGCCACTGAAATTCGTGCCGCTGATGGTGACCGTGCTACCGCCTGCGATGGGGCCAGCAGTAGGCGACAGGCTCGTCACCGTCGGCACCGCCACGTAGGTAAATTGATCGGCCGCGCTGGTGGCGCTGGTGCCGCCCGACGTGGTCACGCGCACATCCACCGTGCCCGTGCCGGCTGGCGCCGTCGCAGTGATCTGCGTGGCACTGTTGACCGTAAAGCCGATGGCGGCAGTAGCGCCGAATCTCACCGCCGTCGCGCCACTGAAATTCGTGCCGCTGATGGTGACCGTACTCCCCCCCACGGCGGGACCGGCCGTGGGCGAAATGCTGCTCACCACCGGTGCTGCCACATAGGTGAATTGGTCCGCAGCGCTGGTGGCGCTGGTACCGCCGACCGTCGTGACGCGCACGTCCACCGTGCCCGTGCCGGCTGGCGCCGTCGCCGTGATCTGCGTGGCGCTGTTGACCGTGTAGCCGGTCGCCGCCGTGGCGCCGAAGGTCACCGCCGTCGTGGTGGAAAAGTTCGTGCCACTGATGACGACCGTGGCGCCGCCGCCTGCCGGCCCCGCAGTGGGCGAAATGCTCGTCACTGTCGGCAATGCCACAAAGGTGTACTGGTCGTTCGCGCTGGTGGCGCTGGTGCCGCCGGGCGTCGTGACGCGCACATCCACCGTGCCCGTACCGGCTGGCGCCGTCGCCGTGATCTGCGTGGCGCTGTTGACCGTGTAGCCGGTCGCCGCCGTCGCGCCGAAGGTCACCGCCGTCGCGCCGGTAAAGTTCGAGCCGTTGATGGTGACCGTGGTGCCGCCACCGCCTGGGCCCGCCGTCGGCGAAATACTGGTGATCGCTGGTGCCGGAACATAGGTGAACTGGTTTGACGGATCGGCGGCGTTGGTGCCGCCTGGCGTCGTAACGAATACGTTCACGACACCGGTGCCGGCTGGCGACGTGGCGGTGATGGTCGTGGAATTGAGCACGGTAACGCTGAGGCCATTGTTGCTGCCGAATTTGAGCGCCGTTGCGCCGGTAAAGCCGGTGCCGGTAATGGTGACGGCCGTGCCGCCGCTAACCGGACCGAGCGCAGGCGACACACCGGTGACGGCAGGCGGCGGCTGGGCATTGATCACCAGGGAATAGCTTCTGGACGTGTTGTATGGTCCATTGCCGCCCGTGCTGTCCGTCGATTTCATCACAAAGTTGTAGGTGCCCAAAGCACCGGGCGTGCCCGAGAGCAAGCCGCTGCCCGACAGGGTGAGGCCCGCCGGCAGGCTGCCCGATTCCACCACATACGCAAAGGGCCCGGTGCCGTTCGCGGTCGACATCTGCTGGCTGTAGGGCACCGACAATCCGCCTGCCGCCAGCACCGTAGGCGTGATGGACAGGGTGGGCACGGCGATCGACACGGAGTAATTCTTGGTGACGGTCAGCGGCGTGCCTGAGGTCGAGTCGGTCACCTTGATGCCGAACACATAGGCACCGGTCGCTGTCACGGTGCCGGAAATCACGCCGGTCGACGACACAGTGATGCCAGGTGGCAAAGCACCAGACACCAGCGCGTAGTTGTAAGGCGCGACACCGCCGGTCGACGACATCGCCTGGCTATACGCCACGCCGATCACGGGCGCCGATATGCTGCCCGGTGTCACGGTGAAGGCAGCCGCAGGGGGCAGGACGGTCACCGTAAAAGTCACCGCCTTGCTGTCTTCATCCCACAGGACAAAGCTGTCGGACAGCGCCCCGTCGCCATTATTGATGTAGGTCGCAATACCGGTACCGTTATTGACGAGACCAGTAATCGTGCCGTGCAAGGCAGTCGCGCCATTGTCCGTCAGGCCAAATGAGCTACACAGCGACAAATCGATGACATAGGAGTCGCCTGATGCGACGGTAAAACTCCTCTGATTGGGAATACATTTCGTGCTCGGATCGCCGTTGGCTGCCTGCGCCGGGCTTGCGCCAAGCGCCAGCATCAGCAAGCACAGCGTAACGCAGCAATGCAGGAAACGGCCAAACGCTGATGCCAGGTCTACCCGGCGAGCCGCTGCCGGCCCTCGAATTCCTGCGACAAAAGCAAGGAACAAAAAATGTGCCGGACGGGCGACGATATCGTTGCAAATACGCAACATGATTTCTCCAATACAGAGTTTTTTGGACAAAAAGAACCATGGATTCAGGCTGCAAGCGATCCCCATTCAGGGCTCTTCCAGAGGGCCAACAGATGTTGACGCTTGCCATACGACAACGTATGCTACCTCGAGATTTCAATAAAGTAACTATAACAAAAAGGGTTTTTCAAAAAACAATATTGATTGCAAATGGAAAATATTATTCCTTTAACATTCAATAACATTCCAACAGCGGGAGAACGATGATGGCTGAAGTGTATTTGGGACAAATCATGATGAGCGGATTTGCGTTTGCACCGCGTGGATTTGCAGCATGTAACGGGCAATTGCTGCCAATTACGCAGAATCAGGCACTGTTTGCCCTGTTGGGTACCTTTTACGGGGGGAACGGCACGACCAACTTTGCATTGCCAAATCTACAAGGCAGCACCCCTGTCGGCTCGGGCAGTTCGGTGGACGCTTCCTGGCAACCCGTCCCCTACCAGGTCGGCGCCCGTAACGGCGCGGAAGCTATCACTTTGACACTGAGTCAGATTCCACCGCATACGCACGCGGCCAATGCGCTGACCACGCCAGGCACCACCAAGAATCCTACCAACACCCTGTATGGCGGCAGCGGCACGGAAGCCATCTATGGCACGGCAGGCCCGCAAGTGCCCTTGAACAACCTGGTCCTGGCCCAGACAGGCGGCAGCCTGCCGCATAACAATATGCAGCCCTTCCAGGTACTCAATTTCAATATCGCCCTGAACGGCGTCTTCCCATCGCGCAACTAACATGCCAGCCACTTCCCACGGAGCAAAGTCATGACTACACCTTATGTCGGCGAGATCCGCCTGTTTTCCTTTCCCCGCATACCGCAAGGCTGGTTTGCCTGCGACGGCAGCCTGAAGTCCATCGCCAATAACGAGGTGCTATATACCCTGCTGGGCACCACCTATGGCGGCGACGGCGTCAATACATTCGGTGTACCCGACCTGCGCGGCCAGGTGCCTTTGCATCAGGGCACCGGCCCTAGCCTGACACCCCGGGTCATGGGGCAGAAGGGGGGCAGCGAAACGGTGACCTTGCTGCCGACCCAGATGCCTGCGCATACGCACGTCTTCAGTGCGATCAGCACACTGGCGACGGTCAACACGCCAGGCACCAGCGCACAGCTGGCGGCACCGGTCAATAACGACAAGATGTACACGAGCAGCCTGGCTGGCCTCACGACCTATGACATGGCGCCTGCAGCAACGGGGACTGCCGGCAGCAGCTTGCCGCATGACAACACCATGCCCACCCTGACCGCCTCGTTTTGCATCGCATGGGCAGGTATTTACCCATCCCAACAATAACAGCCAGCACGCAAGCGCAGCCCATAAAATCGATCAGGAGAACCTACCGTGACATCACCATATCTTGGCGAAATACAAGTCTTTGGCTTCAATTTCACCCCTGCTGGGTGGGCAAGCTGTAATGGCGCCACCCTGCAGATCAGGCAATTCAGCGCCCTGTTTTCATTAATCGGCACGCAATATGGCGGCGATGGCGTCAACACCTTCCAGTTGCCCAACTTCACCGGACGCGCGCCCTGCAGCCAGGGCCAGGGGCCAGGCTTGACGCAGCGTGTGATGGGCGAAACGTTCGGCAGCAATACCGTCCAGCTGAATCTCACGGAGATTCCCAACCACACCCATCAACTGACCTTGAGCCGCCAGACCAATGCCACCCTGCAGCGCAACGTGCCGCAAAATGGCGATGGCCTGACCAGCATCACGGGCACGAACGCGTTCGTGCCCGCGGCAACACCGAACGTCACCTTGTCGCCACTGACCATCGGCAGCGCGGGTGGCGGCCAGGCGCATGAAAATCGCCAGCCCCTGCTGGCGGTAAATTTCTGCATCGCCCTGCAAGGCGAGTTTCCCGCGTTTGATTGAGGCTTGAACGCCCCGGGCAGGCGGCGCCATCGGACTCCCGCCTGGCTCTGCCTGCCCCGCATCAGCGGCATTCTCAGTTGAACACGGCCTGATACAGAAAGCCGTGGTTGTCACGCGCCACCGGCACCAGGAAGATACCCACCTCGCCAAATGCATCATGCTGCAGCTGAAAGATTTTCTGGCTGAAGAGGATGGGGGAACTGTTATGGAATAACAAGCTGAACGGCGCCCGCAACAGACCTTCCAGCGTGGCCGACGGCAACGGGCGCGCCTCCTTCAGGATGAAAGCGGCATTCCCGTCGCCGACCGAGATAAACGTGTCGTTGACGCGCGCGGCAAAGTGTTCCAGGGTCAATACATTCATCATTGCAGGCATTCCATTTCATGGGCTGTGTAATTGAAGCAATGATTTATTCTAATGGAAGCATTGCCGCTTTTACACAGTTTTTGACATGAACGCCGTCACCACCGCACTCGGCGGCACACACGCGGCCAAGGACATCCATCCCGGCCGCCTGTGTGTGCCTGCCTCGCGGCTTTCTCCGCCTACCGCATCGCCTCTTCCAGCCCCGGCGCAAACCCGGCGCCATGCTTGACCTGCGCGGTGGACGCCTTCAGCGTGGCGCCGATCGGCTCGGCGCGGCCCGCCAGGCATTGTCCCAGGAAGTTTTCCGTCACCGCATTGAAGGCGATGTTGTTCACGGGCCGGGCAAAGCCATGCCCTTCGTCAGGGAACAGCACGTACGTGACGGGGATATTCTTCGCCGCCATGGCCGCCACGATCTGGTCCGATTCAGCCACGTTGACGCGCGGGTCGTTCGCGCCCTGGCCAATCAGCAGCGGGCGCTGGATATTTTGCGCAAAGTTCAGCGGCGAGCGTTCCTTCAGCAGCGCCTTGCCCTCTTCCGTGGTCGGGTCGCCCATGCGCTTGTAGAACTGCTGCTTGCCCGCTTCCCAGTACGGCGGAATGGTTTGCAGCAGGGTGAACAGGTTCGACGGGCCGACGATGTCGACGCCGCAGGCAAACGTCGTCGGCGTGAACGCCATGCCGGCCAGGGTGGCGTAGCCGCCATACGAGCCGCCCATGATGGCCACCTTGTCGGCCGTCGTCACGCCGCTCTTCACCGCCCATTGCACGGCGTCGAGCA
This sequence comes from Janthinobacterium sp. SUN176, assembly GCF_030587335.1. Taxonomy (NCBI): domain Bacteria; kingdom Pseudomonadati; phylum Pseudomonadota; class Betaproteobacteria; order Burkholderiales; family Oxalobacteraceae; genus Janthinobacterium; species Janthinobacterium sp. SUN176. Next base: position 2,889,728 of record NZ_JAPWIA010000001.1, read on the forward strand.
AGTCGTCATGCATCTTGCGGCCCCACTGCAGGTCGCCGGCCGAGATGAATTGCTTGCCGAAGCCCGTCGAGCCCCGGTAATTCACGGACAGCACCGCATAGCCGCGGTTGGCCAGCCATTGATGGTAGCTGTTATAGCCATAGGTATCGCGCGCCCACGGGCCGCCATGCACCAGCAGGACCATCGGCACCGCCTGCGACGGCACGCCGCCGGCGCCCGCCTTCGATGCCTGCGGCAAGGTCAGATAGGAGACCAGGGTCAGGCCGTCGCGCGCCTTGATTTGCTGCGGATACATGGGCACCAATGGCGCGCCTTCCAGCTCGGGCCGCGTGACATACAGCTGCGTGAGCTTTTTGCTCTTGCGGTCGTACAGCCAGCTCGATGCCGGCGCCGTGACGGCATCGACGCCCACAAGCCATTTGTCATCGGCGTCCGTGCGCGACGTCACGTTGAACTGGCCCTTGGCATGCTTCTTCAGGAAGGCCAGGTCGGCCTTCAGGTCATCCGTCAGCGGCAGGTATTCGTGCTGCAGATAGTCAACGGAATACGCCTGCACCTTGCCTGTGCGCGTGTCGTACAGGGCGTCGGAAATGTCGGCCCGCGGGTCTTGCGCCACCACCGTGGTCTTGCCGCTGGCCACGTCCTGCGCCAGCAGCGCCGAGGTATTGCGGCCGCGCGAATCGGTCCAGTACAGGGTCTTGCCGTCGACCGTAAAGGCCAGCGGCGCCGTCGTCTGCGAATCTTCCAGATCCACTTCCGCCAGCGGCGTGCTCTCGGCCTTGCCGTCCGTGATGCGGAAATACTGCATGCCGCCGTCGGCGCGCGCCTTGCTGGCGATGCGCAGATTGAGCAGTTCATCGGCCAGGTAGCCGCCGTAGCCGTCATTCTGCTCCACCAGGGTCAGCTTGCCGCTGGCCAGGTCCAGGCTATACACGTCATGCCAGCGCGCATCACGGTTATTGATGCCGATCAAGATACGGTCCTTCACCTTGCTGCTGATCTGGATCACGCGCACGCGGGTCTTCTCGAACGGCGTGTAACTGACCTGCTTGCCGCTCACGACATTCACGCCGTACAGCAGGAAATTTTCATCGCCGCCCTTGTCCTGGATAAACAGCAGGGTGTTCGAATCGGGCGACCAGAAGCTGCTGCGGATGGGCCGCACCTTTTCTTCCGTCAGCGGACGCGCCTGCGCCGGATTGCTGGCCGGCGCCACCCACACATTGAGCACGCCGTCGCGCGGCGCGATCCACGACAGCCACTTGCCATCCGGGCTGATGCGCCCGCCGGACTTGCTGGGATTGCCAAACAGCTTGGCCCGCTCGATCAGCGGCGTGTCATTGACAGGAGCTTGGGCGTGCGCCGGCAGTGCGCTGGCGAACAACAGGACAGGCAGGACATAGCGAATCATGGACACCTCATGGTTGATGAATGAAGGGAAACTTCACACGTGCATGTGCCAGCACATCATAGGCCAAAGCCGTATTGCCAGGTTGACTACGCGACAGGGGACGAGAATCGGGGGACAGAATGGCGAAAACGCGGACTGGCTAGCGGAGCAGCCATGTCGCTGCAGCTTGCAGCGATGTTCGCCTGCCGTTGGCAAGCCAGTCAACTCACTGGATTGCCAACGCGACTAGCAAATTCCGCCAGCCTCACTTTTGCCAGTACGCAGATCGAGCCCAAGCAGGCACGCGTAACCGTTGTCCTTGTTGTGGACGCAAAGAAGATGCCCCCTGCGCCGCTCGCGGAAATCAGGGTCGCCGCTACAGGCAAGCTCACGCCGCACGTCAGGCCCGATACCATTGAACAGGTCGCGGGCAGCCTGCCCCTTGAACCGGAATGAGACATGGCGGTCGTTTGGTGTCGGCGGCAGCATCTCGGCAAGACTGCCGCCGTACACCTGGTAGCGGCCGCTGAGAGCCTTGGCTTCCGCCATTTTCAGGTCTATCTCGGCGGACTGTGCCAACGAAATCAGCGCGCATGCTGAAAGAATCCCCGCTCTGCGGCAATTCACGCATACCTCCTGATCTCGACATGAAAGTGATCGTCATGCCGCATCGCCGACCGAACTCGTCCGCCCCCGATCACCTTTTGCACTTCCGTGTCATTAAAGTAAATGACGCGGACCATCATGTGCCGCGCGAATAACCGGATCAAGCGGATTGTTGCATCACGATCATAGGCAGGATCAAACCGCGTCAAGCGCGCTCCCTGCCCTGTCAGTTTATCGTTCCGGACCGGCCGAATATCCATTTCAAGCCCCTTCTGGTGCGTGGCATGGCCATCATATTCGGCGCCGCCAGCGACACTGATATTACCGATGCCAAACTTGCGCTCGTCAATAGCTTGCCACTCACGTTCAATGCACAGAATAAGAGTCATCAGGTTGGGGTGGGCATACTGGGCAAGGTGGCCGGTATTGAGCCGGCCGCCCACATTTCCATAAACGTAATAGCCAGCCCCTTCAGGCGCCTGGGGCAGCATAAAGTAACCGCGCATATCTTTCGGTTGAAGCTCCAGCATACCGACTCCCGTTAAGCGACGATACACATCGAAATACGCAGGACATTATGAATAGCGGCGCTGACGACGTGGACCTCGCGTCATGCCTGCGACAAGATGTGGCCAGGAAATGCGATTGTTGCCGGCTTATTGGTTCAAGAACTTGGGATATATCAATTCTGCATCAATAAAAGAACGCAAGGGCAGTCCTGCATGGTGTCTGGGAATCGACTCGGAGGACTGTGAATGCTTAAACTGTTCAAGTTCATCGTCGCTGAACCGGGCCTGCGCCTGGACTACCTATCGAGCAACTCGACATGTTCAACTACAGGGCCGAACGACGCGAGGTTCTGGCCACGCATGCGCAAGTGCAGGCGATACGCGAAGCCGGCATGATGAGCAAGGAACGCAAGGGCACGGGCTTGAGCATCCCGACAGCCAGCGGCCCCATGTTCGCCTGCATCATCGATATGTCCTACCTGCTTTGGGCGCGCGGCATCGATATCCGCATGCTGAACGAATCTCAGATCGAGGATGGACGGATCAGGATCAAGCCAAGCAAGACACAAAAAACCAGCGGGAAGGCTGTCGATATTATCGCCACTCCCGAAATTGCCGAAGTGATCGCCCGCGCCCGTGGATTGAAAATCAAGTATGGGCTGATCAGCCAGTTCGTGTTTCCGACGCAAAAAGGCGGCGCCTACACCCGCTCAGGCCCTGGTTCGATGTGGGATCGCGCAAAGGAGCGCATTGGCACGCAGAATGACGGGGTATTCCGCGATATCAGGGCCTTGGCGGCCACCGATGCGGCACGGCGGGGAGAGGGCCGGGCCGACATTCAAAAGCGCTTGGTGCACACGTCAGGCAAGACAACGGATATCTACATCAAGGAAGTGATTGCGGATGTTTCCGAGATTCCAATGGCATTGCCATGGATTGAATAACGCCCGACCTTCGCAAGTTTAAGCCATTCTCAGCGAATGCTGAATGGCTGTCTTCTCCCAAGACTGGAAGGTCGAAGCTTAGAACATATCCTTAGCAAGGGGCATCTGCAAGCGAAGGTAGCCCCTCTACCATTATGATCCCAGCCCTTAGAGATTTTACCCTTTCGAAAAGGGCCAAGCTGTCATAACTATTCAAGTTCAGAAACTTATCACGGACATACACGTCGTTGTTAGCGACGTGGAAAACGAAACGCGCGAATTCTTCAATATTGTCCTGCGCGTACTCAAGTGCCTTAACGCGACGAGCTTCAGTCTCCTCTTCGTCCTCAAATCGCGACGAAAATCGCCCCTCATGATGACCAGGTGGCAGAATGCCGCAGGCCAGAAGCGCATTCAGGGCTTGACTCTCCTTTCGCGCAGCATCGTAGTCTTGTTCGCGCATATTCAAATCAATCATCAGAATTTGCTCGAGCGCAGAAACTATGCCATCGTAAACTTTCACAGCATCTAACGTCGCACTCCGGGATTTAGCTTGATGATGTATAACAACTCTCTCAAGAAGCTGACTGGTGACATTAATAATCTCAGTGGCCTTAGCGGTAGTACGGCTATGATTTTGCGGTGCCTGAAAGAGACGCACGTTTGAGTAAATTTTCCCCAAGTATTTCTCAAAATCTCGGGAATCCATAACGCGCATATTTACAGCGTCGTATAAATGCAAAATCTGGTTGAGTTCGATGATCGGGTCTTGCATATCTAAATCCTTATGGCGCGATATAAAAAATTTAAGTGAGTAGCCCACATTTTTATGCCAAAACAATCTTTATGTGTTACCAACAACCCTCACCTAAAACGATTTCACTAATGCCTGCATACTGATAGGGCCATCTGCATGCAGCAATGAAAATCATACGCTATGTAAACGGAAAAACCCAGCACCGATATTATACAAACGTATAATATACAGTACTGGGTTTCTATACAGCTTGCGCTGTAACTCCTTGAATCTAATGGTCGGGGCGAGAAGATTCGAACTTCCGACCCCATGCACCCCATGCATGTACGCTACCAGGCTGCGCTACGCCCCGACGAGGTGGGAATTATAGCAGAGGCTTTTAGGTTTTTGCCATGCTTTGCGCATGATTCATATCGAACTGCGCAAACTTTTTTGCATGGCCCTGGCAAGCGGCCTATTCGTTCAGCAGCAGCGCCGTCAGGACGATGCGGAAGCCCGCGATCAGCGGCTCGACTTTCACGTCCGGATTGTGAATGAAGCGCACGGGCAAGCCCTGGTAAATGGCGACGAGGGCATTCAGGCGGCCTTCCAGCATCTCTTCATCGGCCGGCAAGCCGCGCTTGATGCGCGCATCGCGGATGATGGAGAGAAACAACTGGCGCGAGCGCTGGTCCGAGCATTGCAGCATGTCGGCGATCACCGGATTGCGCGATGCTTCAGCGAAGATTTCCAGCGGCATCATCCACGTTTTCGGGTCCAGCGCTTCGAGCACATGCTCGCCCGCATTGTCGATCACGGCCTGCAGCGGGTCTTCGCGCTGCGCCAGGTCCTGCATCAGGTTCGACACCCGCTCCGTATTCTGCATGACGAAGGCGGCGATGATCGCATCCTTGCTGTCAAAATAATTATAGATATGGCCCGCGCTCATGCCGGCCGCTTTCGATATCTCGGCCATGCTGGCGCCGTGGAAGCCGCGGCGGCTGAAACAGCTTTCGGCCGCATCGAGCACCTGCTTGCGCCGCGTGTTGGCGCGCTCGGGATCCGGATGCTTCTTTTCAACTTGGTTCATGATTTTCCAGTAGCGCGCCGGCCCTGCCCTTGCGGGCAAGGCCGGCGTCGGCGTCCCCGTGATTATTGGACGCCGCCAGCCGCCGCGACGGCTGTCTGCTCAGGCTGCCAACCGCCGCCCAGCACCTTGTACAAGGTCACCAGGTTGGTCGATTTGGCCAGGCGCGCCGTGATCAGGCTTTGCTGCGCCGTGTACAGCGCGCGCTGGGCCACCAGGGCGTTCAGGTAGGACTCGGCGCCCTGCTTGTAGCGCGCGTCGTGGATGGTGTAGCTCTTCGTCGACGCCTCGACCAGCGAGACCTGCGATTGCAGGCGCTCGTCGATGGTGCCGCGCTGGGCCAGCGCATCGGACACTTCGCGGAAGGCGACCTGGATCGCCTTTTCGTATTGCGCCACGGAGATTTCACGCTGCACCTTGGCGATATCGAGGTTGGCGCGGTTCACGCCGCCATCGAAGATCGGCAAACTGATCTGCGGAATGAAACTCCACGTGCCGCTGCCCGCCTTGAACAGGCCCGACAGGTTGTCGCTCAGCGAACCGGCCGTGGCCGTCAGCGAAATGCGCGGGAAGAACGCCGCGCGCGCCGCGCCGATGTTGGCGTTGGCAGCGCGCAAGGTGCGCTCGGCCGCCAGCACGTCGGGACGGCGTTGCAGCACGTCCGACGGCACGCCGGACGGAATGTCCGCCAGGGCCGTCACGGCGCCGAACTCGCCTTGCGGCAGCAGGTCGGCTGGCACGGGGCCGCCCACCAGCAGGACGAGCGCGTTTTGATCCAGCGCAACCTGGCTCGTGTAAACCGCCACGTCGGAACGGGCCGACTCGACGCTGGTCTGGGCATCGTACTTGTCCAGGCCGGAAGTCGCACCGGCACTGAAGCGGCGCACGGCCAGGTCATACGACGACTGCTGGCTCTTCAGGGTGTCCTGCGCCACGCGCAGGCGCTGCTGGTCGGCCACCAGGTTCAGATAGGTGCTGGCCACTTCGGCCACCAGGCTGATCTGCTGTGCGCGGCGGGCTTCTTCCGTGCCCAGGTATTGCTCCAGCGCACTGTCGGACAGGCTGCGCACGCGGCCGAAGAAGTCCAGCTCGTAAGCCGACACGCCCAGGTTCGCCGTGTACTGGCGGTTGATGGACGCTTCGCCGTTGGCGCTGGCGTTCTTCGGCACGCGGCTGGCCGTCTGGCCGCCGGACGCCGACAGGGTCGGGATCAGCGCGGCGCGTTCGATGCCGTAGGTGGCGCGCGCCTTCTCGATGTTCAGGATCGAGACGCGCAAATCGCGGTTATTGGCCAGCGCCAGTTCCAGTACCTGGCGCAGGCGCGCATCGGCAAAGAACTCGCGCCAGGCGACGTCCGCCACCGGCTTGGCGTCGGCGGCGGCCGTGTCGGCCTTGTAGGAAGGGCCCGTCGGCCACGCCGTGGGCGCCGGCGCAGCCGGACGCTCGTACGTGGGAGCCAGGCTGCAACCGGCCAGCAAGGCCAGTGCCGCCATGGAGAGTAGCGTTTTTTTCATATTAATGCGCATCCTTAGAAAGCGTGACGGCTGGCGAGCCAGGCGTCGCCGGCGTGGCGGGCGCGTCCGGCTTCGAGAAGAAGCCGCGCACCAGCACGAAGAACACCGGCACGAAGAAGATACCGAGGAACGTGGCCGTCAACATACCGCCCAGCACGCCGATACCGATGGCGTTCTGGCTGCCGGAACCGGCGCCGCTGGAAATAGCCAGTGGCAACACGCCCAGGCCGAAGGCAATCGAGGTCATCAGAATCGGACGCAGACGCAGACGCACCGCATGCAAGGTCGCGTCCAGCAGCGACATGCCCGATTCCTGCATTTCCTTGGCGAATTCAACGATCAGAATCGCATTCTTCGCCGACAGGCCCACCACCGTGAGCAAGCCCACCTGGAAGTACACGTCATTCGACAGGCCGAAGAACCAGGTGCCCAGCACGGCGCCGATCACGCCCAGCGGTACCACCAGCAGCACGGAGAACGGAATCGACCAGCTTTCATACAGCGCGGCCAGGCACAGGAACACGATCAGCAGCGACAGCGCGTACAGCTGCGGCGTCTGCGAACCGGATTCGCGCTCTTCCAGCGACACGCCGGTCCAGCTGAAACCGATGCCAGGCGGCAACTTGGCGACCATTTCTTCCATCGCGTTCATGGCGGCGCCCGTGCTTTGGCCCGGCGCCGGCGTACCCAGGATCTCTACCGACGGCAAGCCGTTGTAGCGTTCCAGGCGTGGCGACGCGTAAATCCACTTGCCGGTAGCGAAGGCCGAGAACGGCACCATCTGGCCAGCGGTATTGCGCACGAACCACTTGTTCAAGTCTTCCGGCAGCATGCGCGAACTGGCGTCACCCTGGATGAACACTTTCTTCACGCGGCCACGGTCGAGGAAGTCGTTCACATATGAACTACCCCAGCCGACGCTCAGCACGCGGTTGATTTCCGAGATCTGCAAGCCCAGCGCGGTAGCTTTCTGCTGGTCGATGTCGATCTTGTACTGCGGCGTATCTTCCTGGCCGTTCGGACGCACGCCCACCATGGCCGGATTCTGCGACGCCATGCCCAGCAACTGGTTACGCGCCGCCATCAGGGCGTCATGGCCGACACCGCCGATATCCTGCAGCTGCATGTCGAAACCGGTGGCGTTACCCAGTTCCAGCACGGCAGGCGGTGCAAACGTAAACACCATCGCATCCTTGATCTGCAACAACTTGCCCATGGCGCGACCGGCCACGGCCGGCGCTTTTTGCGCCACGTCCTTGCGCAGCGACCAGTCTTTCAGGCGCACGAAGGCGATACCCGTATTCTGGCCGTTACCGCCGAAGCTGAAACCGGCCACGGCAAACACGGAAGCGACGTTGTCTTTCTCGCTGTTCATGAAGTGGTCTTCGACCTGTTCGATCACTTTCAGGGTGCGCTCTTGCGTGGCGCCCGTCGGCAATTGAATCTGCGTAAACAGGATGCCCTGGTCTTCTTCCGGCAGGAAGGAGGTCGGCAGGCGCATGAAGATGAACACCAGGCCGGCCAGCAACAGCACATACAACAGCATCGAACGGGCGCGGTGGCGGATCATGCTGCCGACCAGGCCCTGGTACTTGTTGCTGCTGCTATCGAAGCTGCGGTTGAACCAGCCGAAGAAGCCCTTGTTCGTCGCGTGATGGCCTTTTTCGACCGGTTTGAGCAGGGTGGCGCACAGGGCTGGCGTAAACACCAGCGCGACGACGACGGACAGCACCATCGACGAGACGATCGTGATCGAGAACTGGCGGTAAATCACGCCCGTCGAACCGCCGAAGAAGGCCATCGGCACGAACACGGCCGACAGCACCATGGCGATACCGACCAGCGCGCCCGTGATCTGCGTCATGGACTTGCGCGTCGCTTCCAGCGGCGACAAGCCCTCTTCGCTCATCACGCGCTCGACGTTTTCCACCACCACGATGGCATCGTCGACCAGGAGGCCGATGGCCAGCACCATGGCGAACATGGTCAGCGTATTGATCGAATAGCCGAAGGCGTTCAGGATACCGAAGGTACCCAGCAGCACGACCGGCACGGCCATGGTCGGGATCAGGGTGGCGCGGAAGTTCTGCAGGAACAGATACATCACCAGGAACACCAGGATGACCGCTTCGACCAGGGTCTTGACCACTTCTTCGATGGACAGTTTCACGAACGGGGTCGTGTCGAACGCCACCTGATAGCTCATGCCTTCTGGGAATTGCTTGCTCAGGTTGCCCAACATGGCTTTCGCCGCATTGGCCGTATCGAGCGCGTTGGCGCCCGTCGCCAGCTTGATCGCCACGCCGGTTGCCGCATGGCCGTTGTAGCGGGCCACGGTATTGTAGTTCTCGCGGCCCAGTTCCATGCTGGCCACATCCTTCAGGTACACCATGGCGCCGTTGGTCGTGGTTTTCAGCAAGATGGCGCCGAACTGCTCCACCGTTTGCAGACGGCTTTGCGCCGACACGGTCGCGTTCAGCTGCTGGCCCTTGATGGACGGCGTGCCGCCCAGCTCACCGGCCGACACTTCCGCATTCTGCGCCTGCACGGCCGTGATCACGTCCGCCGGGGTCAGGTTAAAGCTTTGCAGCTTGGCCGGATTGAGCCAGATACGCATGGCGTACTGCGAACCGAACAGTGTCACGTCGCCCACGCCGGGCACGCGGCTGAGCGGATCGACGACGTTGGCGGCCACATAGTCGCTCAAGTCGGTCTGGTCCATCTTGCCGTTTTCGGAAATGAAGCCGAACACCATCAGGAAGTTCTTCGTCGCTTTCGACACGACCAAGCCTTGCTGCGTGACAGCCGTCGGCAGCAGTGGCGTGGCCAGCTGCAGCTTGTTCTGTACCTGCACCTGGGCGATGTCGGGATTGGTGCCGCTGGTAAACGTCAGCGTGATGCTGATGCCGCCAGTGGCATCGCTCGACGAAGCCATGTAGCGCAAGCCGTCGATACCCTTCATCTTTTGTTCGATGACCTGGGTAACGGCGTCTTCCACGGTCTTGGCGGAGGCGCCAGGATAGGAGCCGCTGATCGAAATCGACGGCGGAGCAATGCTCGGGTACTGCGCGATCGGCAGGCTGAGGATCGAAATCACGCCGGCAAGCATGATGACGATCGCGACCACCCAGGCAAAAATCGGGCGGTCAATGAAAAAACGGGCCATTAATATTCTCCTGAATTAGTGGGCGCTGGCAGCCGATGCTGCGGCAGAGGCGGCAGCGGCAGGCGCATCAGCGGCCTTGGCCGGTACGGCAACGGCTGGTGCGCCTGGCTTGACTTTTTGCAAGCCTTCCACGATCACGCGATCGCCTGCGGCCAAGCCGGACGTCACCAGCCAGTTGGTGCCGACGGTGCCGCTGGTGGTCAGCACGCGTTGCTCGACCTTATTTTCCTTGTTCAGGATCAAGGCGGTTGCCTGGCCCTTCTGGTTGCGCGTCACGCCCACTTGCGGCACGGTGATGGCTTTTTCATCGACGCCCGTTTCCAGCTGGGCACGTACGTACATGCCTGGCAGCAATTCGCCTTTCGGGTTCGGGAACAGCGCGCGCAAGATCACGTTGCCGGTGGTCGGATCGACCGTCACGCCAGCGAACTGCAGCTTGCCCGGTTCGCTGTACTTGCTGCCATCCGGCAAGATCAGGTCGACCTTGGCCTGGCCTTCGCCCACTTTTTTCAGCGAGCCGTCGGCCATCTGGCGCTTCAGGCGCAGCAGGTCGGTGCTCGACTGGGTCACGTCGACATAGATGGGATCGAGTTGCTGCACGGTGGTCAGCGCGTCGGCCTGACCCGCCGTGACCAGCGCGCCGGCCGTCACGCTTGAGCGGCTGGTGCGGCCGCTGATCGGCGCCGTCACGGTGCTGTATTTCAGGTTGATGTTCGCCGTTTCCAGCGCCGCGGTGGCGGACTCGACGTCTGCCTTGGCTTGCTCGAACGCAGCGACGGCATCGTCGTATTCCTGGCGGCTCACGCCTTCGATGGCGACCAGTTCCTTGTAGCGCGAGGCTTTCGGACCGGCCGTCAGCAAGTTGGCCTTGGCTTTCGACAGCGCGGCCTTGGCCGAATTATAGGCAGCCTGGTAGGTGGCGGGGTCGATCTGATACAGGGCCGTGCCCGCTTTCACATCGCTGCCTTCGACGAACAGGCGCTTCTGGATCAAGCCGCCGACTTGCGGGCGCACATCGGCGACCTGGTAGGCATTCGTACGGCCGGGCAATTCGGCGCTCATCGGCAACGCGGCCGGATTAACAGTAAACACGACCACCTGTGGCGCTTGCTGCGCGTGAGGTGCTTCCTGTTTTTTACTGCAGCCGGCCATGATTACAGTGGCGCACAGAACGGCAATAGCGCCGCTCGTACGCGGCGACGTCAAGGAAAATGTTGGTTGCATCTTGGACTTTCTGAAAAAGAAGCTGGCTAGTGTCGTTAGAAATGACTAAATTTATTAACGCAGATCAAAGAATGAACGATCATTCTAAAATCGTCAAGCATCGTTACAATTGAAACATAGTAACTATCAAGCGAATTAAATTATCAATGAGGCAATGGAATGAAGGCAGCAACAGCGTCGGCACGCCAGCCAATTCGAACGGGAAGCGGGCCGGCGGCGGCAAAACGGCAAAGCGGGAAAGTTGGATTGAATGATTACTGTAGCAGGGTAATGCGTTTTTTGCTGAGACCGTGATCGCGTACGCAACACTGCCTTGCTCGCCCCCGCCCGGCCACGATGAATATTTACCAATGGTATCGAAAAGACATGCCGCGCCGGACGCGCTAGTATAGTGATCACGGCGTGGCAAAGCGGGGGCGCAACGATGACGGCACAGGCGCGAAACACAGGGCAGCACGATGGCGCGAGCGGCCCGGACGCGCCGCCGCTGCTGTCGACGGGCGTTGCCGGCCTCGACACCATTCTCACAGGCGGCTTGCTGGCCGACCGCCTGTACCTGGTCGAAGGCGAACCGGGCACGGGCAAGACCACCCTGGCGCTGCAATTCCTGGCCGAAGGCGCGCGCAGCGGCGTGCCCGTGCTGTATATCGCCCTGGCCGAATCGGAAATCGAACTGCGCGGTGCGGCCCTGTCGCATGGCTGGGACCTGGCCGGCATCGCCATCGAAGAAGTGGCGCCCGGCGACGATATCCTCGACCCCGAGCGCCAGTACACCATCTTCCACCCGTCGGAAATCGAACTGGCTTCGACCAACCAGCGCATCCTCGCCGCCATCGAAAAGCACCGCCCTGTCCGCCTCGTGCTCGATTCGCTGTCCGAACTGCAGCTGCTGGCGGAAAACCCCCTGCGCTACCGGCGCCAGGTCGTCGCGTTGAAACAATACCTGGCCAGCCGGCACTGCACCACCCTGCTGATCGACGACCGTTCCGCGCTGGACGACGGCTTGCAAGTGCGTAGCGTGGCCCACTGCGTGATTTCGCTGGAGCTGCAAAACCAGGCCTACGGCAATGACCGGCGCCGCGTGCGGGTGGTGAAATACCGGGGCGTGCCGTTTCGCAGCGGCACGCACGACTACAAGATCGCCCATGACGGCCTGGTCGTCTTTCCCCGCCTGGTGGCGGCCGACACGCGCCGCGATGGCGACCATCGGCGCCTGTCGAGCGGCGTGCCCGAACTCGACACCATGACCGGGGGCGGCCTGGAAGAAGGCATGAGCACGCTCATTTCCGGCCCGGCCGGCAGCGGCAAGTCCACCCTGGCGGCGCAATTCGTGCACGCGGCCATAACGCGCGGCGAACCGTGCGCCATGTTCCTGTTCGAAGAAGCGCGCAGCAAGCTGCTGAACCGGGCCGACAACGTGGGCATGCGCCTGCAGCCGGCGCTCGATTCCGGCCTGTTGAGTGTGCAGCAAGTCGATCCGGCCGAGCTGACACCGGGAGAATTCGCCCAGGCCGTGGTCGACGCGGCAGAACGGGGCGCCCAGGTCATCGTCATCGATAGCCTGAACGGCTACATGCATGCCGTGCCCGACGAGCGCTTCCAGAGCACCTATCTGCATGAACTGCTCAATTACCTGGGCCAGCGGGGCGTGGCCACCCTGCTCGTCGGCGTGCAGCAAAACATGCTGGGCACCTCGATGACGACCTCGGCCGACGCCAGCTACCTGGCCGACGGCGTCATCATGCTGCGCTATTACGAAACGGAAGGCGAGGTGCGGCAAGCCATTTCCGTCTTCAAGAAACGCGGCAGCGCGCACGAGCGCAGCATCCGCCGCTTCGAGATCAGCCCGCAGGGCATCCACATCGGCCCGGCCCTGGCCGGCTTTCACGGCATCCTGTCGGGCTTGCCCACCATCGGCGGCACGCCCTTCCCCTAGGAGTTGCCATGGAGCAGCGTATCCTGATCTACGCGCCTGGCGGCCAGGACGCCGCCCTGGCCGCCAGGGTGCTCGCCGGCGAGGCCATCGCCAGCCACGCCTGCCGCTCCGCCGGCGAACTGGCCGAGCAGCTGGCGCTGGGCGCCGGCGGCGTGCTGACGGTGGACGAATCCTTGCCTGCCGGCGTGTACGCCGTGCTCGACGCCTACGCCCGCCAGCAACCGGACTGGTCCGATTTGCCCATCATCCTGCTGACGCACGCGGGCCTCGATTCCCTGCCTTTGCGGCAAGCCGTCGCCACCCTGGGCAACCTGACCCTGCTGGAACGCCCCGTACACATATTGACCCTGATCACCTCGGCCCACGCCATGCTGCGCGCACGCCAGCGCCAGTACCAGGTGCGCGAGACGCAGCGGCGCAAGGACGAATTCCTTGCCAGCCTCGGGCATGAACTGCGCAATCCGCTGGCGCCCATCAAGACCTCGGTGGCCCTGCTCAAGCACCTGTATCCCGCATCGGAGCAGGTCAGCAAGGTCAGCGGCGTGATCGAGCGCCAGGTAACGCACCTGACGCGGCTGGTGGATGACTTGCTCAACGTGGCGCGCATCACCAGCGGCAAGGTACTGCTGCAGCGAGAAAACATTGATTTACAGCAAGTACTCGACCATGTGATCGAACTGTGCCAGCCCGCGGCCGACAGCCGGCACATCAGCATCACGCAGACGTTGCCGCCGCATGCCGTGACCTTGCACGCCGACTATGCCAGGGTGGTGCAGATCTTTGCCAATATCGTGTCGAATGCCGTGAAGTTCACGCCGGAGGGCGGCCACATCCACATGACGGCGCGCCTGGCGCAAGGCTTGCTGCAGGTGACGGTCGAAGACAATGGCATCGGCATCGAGCCGGACGCCATCCCGCGCATCTTTTCCATGTTTGAACAGGGGCGCACGGTAGAAGGCCAGATGGCCAGCGGCCTGGGCATCGGCCTGAGCCTGGCGCGCCAATTTACCGAGATGCATGGCGGCAACATCGAAGCGTACAGCGACGGCCCCGGCCGCGGCAGCCGCTTCATCGTCACCTTGCCCGCCAGCGCCGGCGACGCCCAGGCAGCCGCCCCGGCCACGCCGGCGGCCGCCCGCAGCGAGTCGCCCGCCGGCGCTGGCCAACCCGTGCAAGTGCTGGTGGTGGACGACAACCTCGATGCGGCCGATGCCTTGCAAAGCCTGTTCCAGCTCGAGGGCTATGCCGCCAGTGTCGCGTATGGCGGCGCGCAAGCCCTGGCGGCCGTCGACATGGCATGGCCGCAACTGGTCGTGATGGACCTGGGCATGCCGGACATGGATGGTTATGAGGCGGCGCGCCAGATACGCCAGCGTGCGCAGGGGCGCGAAGTGCTGCTCATCGCCCTGACGGGCTGGGGAGAGGCGCGCTCACGCACGGAACAAGCCGGTTTCGACCATCACCTGACGAAACCGGTGGACTTCGCCGCCATCGCCGCCCTGCTGGAACAGCGCCTGGCGCGGCAGACGGGAGCAGCTACGCGGACAAAATAGCGTTTATTTCCACTTGCCGCGCAATTCCTGCACCTTTTGCTGCAACAGTTCCGGCGTGGCGGCCTCGGGCGCCACGGGCATGCCCACGGCCAGCGACAGGCGCGAGCGCAAGCCCGCCTTGAAGGCGCGCTCGAACAAATGGCCATTGCGATGGCTCAACAGATGCCCCCACAAGCCGCGCAGCGCCAGCGGAATCACGGGCACCTTGCTGCGCTCGACGATTTTCGCGATGCCGCCCTTGAATTCGCTGATCTGCCCCGTGCGCGTCAGCTTGCCTTCCGGGAAGATACACACCAGCTCGCCCTCGTGCAGCGCCTGCGCGATGTCGATGAAGGCCTTTTCCATGAGGAAAGGATCCTCCTTGGCCGGCGCGATGGGAATCGCCTTGGCCGTGCGGAAAATCCAGCCCATCAGCGGCATCTTGAAGATGCGGTGGTCCATGACGAAGCGGATGGGACGGGGGCTGGCCGCCATGATGACGATGGCGTCCACATAGCTGACGTGGTTGCATACCAGCACGGCCGCCCCTTCCGTCGGGATGCGCTCGCCATCGACGACTTTCACGCGGTGCACGGTCTGTATCAGTATCCACGCGAGGAAACGCATGAGGAATTCCGGCACCAGCGAGAAGATGTAGGCGGCCACCAGCGCATTCAGAATGGCGGTGACGAGGAACAGCTGCGGGATCGTAAAGCCTTGTCCCAGCAGCACGATGGCCACGCCGGCCGCCGCCACCATGAACAGGGCGTTCAGGATATTCATGCCGGCGATCGTGCGCGAAATGTGCTTGGGGTCGCAGCGCGTCTGGATCAGGGCGAACAGGGGCACGATGAAAAAGCCGCCGAAGACGCCGATCATGACGATATCGAGCAAGATGCGCGGCACGCCGGCCTGGCTGACAAAGGCCAGCGCATCGACCACTTGCGTATTCGCATACGCATTGCTGGCGAAATACAGGTCGATGCCGAACAGCGACAGGCCGATGGAACCGAACGGCACCAGGCCGATTTCGATCTTGTGGCCGGACAGGCGTTCGCACAGCAAGGAACCCGTGCCGATGCCGACGGAAAACACGGTCAGCAGCAGCACGAACACGCTGTGGTCGCCATGCAGGAAATCCTTCGAATACACGGGGAACTGCGCCAGGATCAGGGCGCCATAGAACCAGAACCACGAGTTGCCCAGCATGGCCAGGAAGACGGGACGGTTCTTGCGCGAAAAATTCAGGTTGCGGAACGATTCGGCGACGAAATTCAGGCTCACCTTCAAGTCCGGCTCGGGCGCCGGCGTGCGCGGCACGCGGTAGCTGGCGATAAGGCCGAAGACGGCCACGGCAATCGTCGCGCCCGCCACCAGTTCCACGCCCAGCGGCTTGTGCACGATCAACACGGCGCCGAGGATTTCGCCCAATAAAATGCCGACAAAGGTGCCCATCTCGATCAGGCCATTGCCGCCAACCAGTTCCTCGGGTTTGAGCTGCTGCGGCAGGTAGGCATATTTGACGGGGCCGAACAGGGTCGAATGCACGCCCATGCCCACGACGGCGGCCACCAGCAGCCACAGGGTATGCGTCATCCAGCCCGCGGCGGCCACCGCCATGATGGCCAGTTCCATCCATTTCACGAAACGGGCCAGGCCCGCCTTTTCGAATTTGTCGGCCAGCTGGCCCGCCGTGGCTGAAAACACGACGTAGGGCAGGATGAACAGGCCGGGAATCAGGTTGGTGATGGTGGACGGGTCGAGCGTGGTCCAGCTCAGCGCATC
Organism: Janthinobacterium sp. SUN176; assembly: GCF_030587335.1. Lineage (NCBI taxonomy): Bacteria > Pseudomonadati > Pseudomonadota > Betaproteobacteria > Burkholderiales > Oxalobacteraceae > Janthinobacterium > Janthinobacterium sp. SUN176. The sequence continues at coordinate 2,906,136 of NZ_JAPWIA010000001.1, forward strand.
GTAGGCGAGGATCACCATCAAGGCCGTCTTGAACAGATTGTCGTTGAAGGCGCCAAAGAACTGGGTCCAGAAGAAGGGCCCGAAACGGCGCTGCGACAATAAGGAAAACTGGCTGCTTTGACTCATGGCATGGGGAACTGGCAATTAAGGAATTGCTAAAATACAGCACTATCTTGCGCACGACAATCTGAATGTCGACATCTTGCTTGGCATCAATATGAAAAGCCCGCTCCGGCCCCATGCTTGCCTTGCCGCCGAACACACTTCCTGGCACTTGCCCTGACACAACAGAAATCGCTTGTTTCTTGATAATAAGGTAATGTGCGCATACATCGGGCGCCTTCGCCCTGCCCTTTCAGGAAAGCTGCCCCATGTTTGGATTGATCACGCTGTTCATCCTTGGCTTGCTGATTACCGCCTTCGTGCTGGTGCTGCAATACCGCCGCAAGGTGGCGGATCTGGAATTGCTGACGGCACGCCTGCGCAAGGAAGTCGACGGCATCCAGCAGCGCCTGCGGACGCTGGAAGGCCAGGGCGAAGCGCCCGCTGCCGTTCCCGCCGTAGAGAGCGCTGCGCCGCTGCCGGTACCGGCGCCTGTTGCGGTTGCCCCGCCAGTGCCTGCGCCGCCTGCCGCCCCCGTGCCGCAAGCGGCCGCTATCAAGGTGCCCGAGGTGGCGAAGGTCGCGCCGGCCTCCCCGTCCGCACCTGCACCTTCGGCTCCGCCGCCCCCCGCCAAGCCCGCCCCTGCCGTCCCGAATACCCCGTCCTGGATCGCGCACCCGGACGGCCTCGTTGCCAAGGCGAAAAACTGGCTATTCACGGGCAACCTGGTCGCCAAGCTGGGCTTGCTGATCCTCTTCCTCGGCGTCAGCTTCCTGCTCAAATACGTGTCGGCCCAGGTCACGCTGCCCATCGAGCTGCGCCTGGCCGGCATCGCGCTGGCCGATATTGCCCTGCTGGCCTGGGCCTGGCGCATCCGCCTCAGCCGTCCCGGCATCAGCCTGCCGCTGCAGGGCACGGCGCTGGCGATATTGATGCTGGTGACGTTTGGCGCCTTCCGCCTGTATGAACTGATCCCGGCTGGCCTGGCGTTTGCCGTGCTGTTCGTGCTGACGGCGTTCACGTGCCTGCTGGCCGTGCTGCAAAACGCCGTCTGGCTGGCCGTCTTCGGCATCGTCGGCGGCTTTGCCGTACCCCTGCTCGTGTCGACGGGCAGCGGCAACCATATCGGCCTGTTCAGCTATTACGCGCTGCTCAATGCGGGCGTCTTCGCCATCGCCCTGAAACGCGCCTGGCGCGTGCTGAATGTACTGAGCTTTGGCTTTACCTTTGTCGTCGCCACCACCTGGGGCCTGCTGCGCTACTCGCCCGAGCACTACCTGTCGACGCAGCTGTTTTTGATCCTGTTCGTGCTGTTCTATATCGGCATCGCGATCGCCTACTGCGCGCGCCAGGCACCGCGCCTCAAGCACTACGTGGATGGCACCCTGGTCTTCGGTACGCCGCTGGCGGCGATGGGCCTGCAATACGGCCTCGTCCGGCACTTTGACTTTGGCCTGGCGTTTTCCGCGCTGCTTGCCGGCCTGTGCTACACGGGACTGGCCGTGGCGCTGTGGCGCCGCGCAGGTTTCAAACTGCTGGCCGAAGCCTTCCTCGCGCTGGGCATCGTCTTCGGCACCCTGGCCATCCCGTTCGCCCTCGACGGCCGCTGGACGTCCGCCGCCTGGGCGCTGGAAGGCGCGGGCATAGTCTGGGTCGGCTTGCGCCAGCGCCAGACCCTGGCCTGGGCTTTCGGCCTGCTGGTGCAGGGAGCCGCCTGGCTTGCCTTCCTTGGTGCCATGCAGGGACTCGACACGACGACGGCCTTGCAGGCCAACATCTGGCTCGGCTGCGTGCTGCTGGCCGCCGCCGCGCTGGTAATGGCCTACAATTTCCGCCGGCACGCCAGCCACCTGCATCCTGAGTTCATGAGCAGCCTGTCCGTGCTGTTCCTGACGGCCGCCACGACATGGTTGCTGGGCGGCATCTGGAGCGAAATCCTGCTGCGCACCGATAGCATCACACAACTGAACCTGCTCACCGTCAGCGCGCTGGCAGTGGCAGCCCTGCTGGCGGTGCTGGCGCGGCGCGAGCAATGGCATGCGCCGCGCGCCCTGCTGCTGGCCGTGCAGGTCCTGGCCGGCATGATATTGCTCAGCCGCGCCAGCTGGACCTGGGATCAGCATCCGGCCAGCCTGTTCGGCGGCTCCTTCCTCAGCGCCCTGCTGCTGGGCGCCGCCGCCTTTGCCAGCGCCCGTTTCCTTGCGCTGCGCGCGCGCGGCGGCGACGAGCTGCTGGCCCTGGTGGCACGTCCCCTGCTGGCCTGGAGCGGCTTGCTGTGGTTTGCCGCCATCCTCGTGCCCTTCACCAGCTGGCTGCTGCGCCTGATCGACGGCAACCTGGCGCTGCAAGCACACGCGGGCGAACACTGGCTGGCGCTGTACCTGATCGCCGTCTGCGTCACGACGCCCGCGTTCGCCCTCCTAGCGCGGCGCCTCGATTGGCCGCAGCTGCGCTGGATCAGCGTGGCCGCCTGGATTGGCCTGGGCCTGTGGAGCGCCAACCTGTTGCTGGCGCTGTACCTGCGCGATTACCTGCCGACCGGCCTGAGCTGGCTGGCTTTGGCCAGTGCCCTGGCGGCAGGAGAATACCTGCTGCTGGCCTGGCCGCAAGCGGGCTGGCAACTCGACGTGCGTGCGCTGCGCCTGCTGCATACGCTGCGCACGGCCGCGCCATGGTTGATGCTGTGGCCGCTTGGCGCCATCCAGGTCAGCGCCTGGCTGGCGCAGCATGAAGGCAGCGTCAGCCCTGCCTGGGCCCGCTACTTGCCGGCTTGGGCCATGATGCTGGTGCTGGCCTGGCTGATCCGCCGCTGCCGCGCTGGCGCCTGGCCGGTGGCGCCGATTGCGGCGTGGTACCAGCGTTATCTGATACCGCTGGCGGCGGCATGGTCGCTGCTGCTGATCGCCGCATGGAATATCTTCGACGACGGCGCCATGGCACCGCTGCCGTACTTGCCATTGCTCAATCCGCTGGACCTGAGCACGGGTTTTGCCGTCCTGCTGGCCATTGCCAGCTACCGCTTGCTGCCGGCGGGCCAGTTGCCGCTGCCCGCCGTGTGGCAGACGCGCCTGCCCGTCGTGGCCGCGTGCCTGCTGTATGGCTGGTTCAACCTGATGCTGCTGCGCACGGTGTCGCAGTACCTGGGCGTGCCCTACACCTTTGACGCCATGCTGGCCTCGCAGTTCGTGCAAGCGATGCTGTCGCTGGTGTGGAGCGTGACGGCCCTGCTGCTGATGCGTCACGCGGCGCGCCAGCAGCGGCGCCAGCAATGGAGCCTGGGCGCCGTGCTGCTGGGTCTGGTCGTCCTGAAACTGTTCCTGATCGACCTGTCCAACGTGGGCGGCATCGAGCGCATCGTCTCCTTCGTGGGTGTCGGTTTGCTGATGGTCTTGATCGGCTACCTGGCGCCGTTTCCCAAGGCTGCCGCGCCCGCTTCAGCCGAACCGCAACAAGGAGCCGCATGAAGCCCTCATTGATCTGCTGCAGCCTGCTGGTGGCAGGCGCCGCGCTGGCCGCGCCCGGCCAGGACCGGCCACAGGACTATGCCTGGAGCATGCCCATGCAGGTGCCGGCCGGCGCCGGCATCGTCCAGCTGATATTGCCCAGGGACGTCTACCTGCACGCCAGCTCGGCCAGCCTGGCGGACCTGCGCCTGTTCGACGCCGACGGCAAGCGCCTGGCCTACGCCATCGGCGCGCCGCCCGCGCAATCGGCCACGCAACGGACTGCCATTCCTGCCCGCATTTTCCCCGTGACGGGCGCGCCGGCAACTGGCGATGGATTGCAAGGCATCGATATCCGCACGGCGGACGATGGCCGTTTGCTGTCGGTCAGCACGCGCGCCGGCACGGCGGCGACCACGGCGACGCTGCAGGCGCTGATCCTCGACCTGGGCAAGCAGACGCAAGACAAGCGCATCGCCGCCATGCGCTTCACGCCGCCGGCCCGCACGGACAATTACAGTGCGCAAGTGCTGCTGGAAGTGAGCGATGACCTGAAGCAATGGGACGCCATCGGCACCACCACCCTGAATTGGCTCAGCAACAGCGACACGCAGACCCTGGCCAACGACAGCATCGCCTTTGCGCCGCGCGCCTTCCGCTATGCGCGCCTGAGCTGGCAAGCGGGCGAACCGCTGGCCTTTGCGGCGATCACGGCGCAAGCCGTCAGCGAAACGGAGATCGCCCCAGCGCGCGCCTCCATCGTGCTGCAAGGCTTGCCCGGCAAGCAGGCGAATGAATGGCGCTACGCCACACCCCTCGCCATTCCCGCCGACAGCATCGCCCTGCAATTGACGCGCAACAATGTGGTGCTGCCCGTGACCCTGGGCGTGTATCGCCAGAACAGCTATGTTCCCCGGCACCGGCTGCCCCTGCGCCACCAGGCGCGTCCCGCGCAAGGCGCGTATTTCGATCCCCTGCTGAGCACGACGTTTTACCGCATCGGCCTCGATGGCAAGGAGAGGATCTCGGGCGACCTGGCCATGCCCGTGACGCAAACGGGCGAATGGGTACTGCAGACGGCCACGGAACTCCAGCTCGACGCCAGCGATGCGCCCGCCCTGCGCCTGGGCTGGACACCGGCCACCGTCGTTTTCCTGGCCAGCGGCAAGCTGCCTTATCAGCTGGCATTCGGCCACAGCAACGCCGCCGCCGTGGCGCAACCGCTGTCGCAGGTGGCGCCCGGCTTCAAGACGGACGAATTGCTGGCACTCAAGACGGCCAGCGCCGGCCCGCTCCACCCCAACGGGGGCGCGGCGGCACCCGCACGCGTCACAAAGGACGGGGCACCGTGGCGCCTGGCCGCGCTGTGGGGCGCACTGCTGCTGGGCGTGGGCGTGCTGGGCTTCTTTGCCTGGCGCTTGCTGACGCAAATGAAACAGGAGCAACAGGAACAAGAGGGGCAGCAGAAATCGGAGCAACAGCAAACGGGCCGGCAAGCAATGGAGGATGGCGCAAACAGGCGCGGCCAGCGGCCAGACTAGGGGCCAGAAAGACCAGGCGCCACGAATGGCTTTACACAAATGGCTTTATTCGGCGTACTGACTTGCTGGCTTCACTGCTTGCTTGCTGGCTTGCTTACAGGCTAGCAGGCTTGCTTATCGACCGGCTTGCACGCTCACTGCCGCAGCAACGCCTTGAACGTCTGCGGCATCCAGGGGCGCGCCGCCAGCATGAAGCTGATGGCCAGGCGCTCATCGCCGGGCAGGCGCGCGTCTTCCTGGTGTTGCTGCGAAAATTCCACCGCCACTTGCTTCAGGCGTTCCAGCAAGGCCGCCGTGGATTTTTTCGACAGCATCACGTTCACCAGGCGCAACAATTCCGTTTCGCCATCGAATTGGGAATTCAAATAGTCACCATAGGCTTCCTTTTTGAAATACGTATGGATGGGACCGTTCGGTATCCACGCAAACGTACGCGCGACCAGCAGTTTGACCCGGTTATTCGGCAGCAGTTCCAGAAAACCGATCTTGTCGAGGCGCAGCAGATATTTCACGGCTTGCGCCTCGCTGATGTCGTAGATGGCGACGATCTGTTCCAGCGGCAGCAGGTTCAGGGCAGAGACGGCCACCACGAACAACCGGGTGTCCTCGATGATTTCCTTTTCCTGCGCATATGTCAGTCCCGTGATCAGGGTGGGCGCGGCCTGGGCTGACTGCACGGCCAGCGCCAGCTGCTGGAAATCGCTGCCGATGGCCACCAGGATCTGGTCCAGGCGCTGCAGGGTAAATTGCTTCTGCGAAAACATCCGCTTGACGCTGGCTTCGGATACGCCGATGCGCTGGGCCAGCTCGGCATACGTGACGGCGCGCGCTTTCAACAGGCGTTTCAAGGCTTCGATCAAGGCGTGGGTTTGCGGCATGCATTTCCTTTATAAAAATGGCATCGGTTCTGGCGGCAAAAAAGTAGCGCAATACGCTACCTGCGGTATGCCTGCCCGCTACGAGTAGCGTTTTCATTGACCAATTGCCCACAGTCTACAATGATGGCGTTGCCACTTGGCACACTTGAAGGAGAAACACATGAAACGCCTGCTGCCCCTCTGCCTGTCCCTGTCGCTGTTGACGCTCTCCGTGGCCGCTCCCGGCCTGGTCCACGCCGCCGCCTCGGAGAACCTGTCGAAAGGCTCGCAAAACCTCAGCCAGGGTTCCGCCATCGTCGTCGCCGGCTCCATGTCGATGCTGGTCGCCTCCGGCCAGGTGGTGGTCGCCAGCGTGGAAACGGTGGGCGAAGGCATCGTCATCGTGCTGAAAGGCGCGTCCGAAGCGGGCGGCGCTTCCATCCAGATGAGCACGCAAGCGGCCAAGGGCCTGTCGCTGGCGGCCGGCACCGTGGTCAACGTGGTGGCGCTGTCCACCGGCCACATGCTGGTTCTTTCCGGCAAGGCCATCGCCTTCATCCCGAACGAACTGGGCAAGGCGCTGCTGCACCACTCCAAAGTGTAACCACCAATGAAGAACGGAAATCCCATGAAACATCTGCTCGCCACCGCCCTGCTGTGCGCCGCCACCATGGCGCCGCTGGCCCAGGCCGCCAATTCCGACACCACCAACGCATCCGACAACGCCAGCATGGCGTCGGCCATCGTGCTCGTCGGCTCCATGTCGGTGCTGGCCGCCGCCGGTGAAATCGTCATCGACAAGGTGGAAGACGTGGCCGACGGCAGCGTCCTCGTACTGAAGAGCGCAGCCAGGGGCGCCTCGCAGGCGGCCACGGCCTCCGTCAAACTGAGCCAGAAAGCCACGCAAGGGCTGTCGCTGGCGGCCGGCACGGCCATCCAGGTAGTGGCCGTCTCGACGGGCCACATGCTGGTACTGTCGGGCAAGGCCATCGCCTATGTGCCGGATGCGGCCGGCAATGCCATCCTCCACCATTCGAAAGCGTGAACCCATGAAACGCCTGACTGTCATGATCATCAGCCTGGCCCTGGCCGGCGCCGCCCATGCGGGACGCTCGTGCGAGGAAAAGCCAACGGATGCGACCACCCTCGTCAAATCGATGGACCTGGCGCAAAAGACCCTGCAGGCGCTCGATGGTTCGGGCGCGCAAGTGGCGCTGGTGGCACGCGCCGGGCAAGACCTGTCGAAGTACAATTTGCGCTATTCGCACATGGCGCTGGCCTGGCGCGACCACCCGAAGGGCCGCTGGCTGGTGGTGCATGAACTCAATGAATGCGGCACGGCGCAATCGTCGCTGTACAACGAAGGCTTGGGTAATTTCTTCATGGATGACGTATTCATGTATGAAAGCCTGATCCTGATTCCCGGCCAGGATACGCAGCAGCAGTTGGTGCGACTGCTGACGTCGAACACGCCCAAGCGCCTGCATGAGGCGCACTACAATATGCTGGCCTATCCGTTTTCCACCAAGTACCAGAACTCGAACCAATGGGTGCTGGAAACCCTGGCCGCTGCCAGCAACGAGCCGGGCAAGATCGAAACGCGCGCCGAAGCGCAAGGCTGGCTGCGCAGCGCCAGCTACGCGCCGCAAACGCTCAGCATACCGGCCGCCACGCGCCTGGGCGCGCGCATGTTCCGCGCCAATATCGCCTTCGACGATCACCCGTTCGAGCGCCGCATGACGCGCCAGATCGACGTCGTCACGGTGGACTCCATCGTGCGCTTCATGCGCCAGCGCGAACCGCAGGTGCAGGAAATCGTCGTGCGGGGAAATTAAGGACGCGGCAGCAGGCGAAACAGCGGTCCGATCAGCAATACCAGCACCACCATGCGCGCCACGTGGAAGGCCGTGACGATGGGGACGCCCAGATGCAGGGCCTTGGCCGTCAGCGACATTTCCGCGATGCCGCCGGGCGACGTGGCCAGGATGGCCGTGCCGGGATGGATGCCCAGCCAGTGCGACAGGCCCAGTCCGAAGGCGGCCGCCAGCAGCAGCATCAGGAAACTGCACAGAGCCACGCCGGCCAGGTAGCGGGGAGCAGCATGCAGGAAGGCGGGAGTGAAGCGCGTGCCCAGGGCGATGCCGATGAACAGCTGGCCCGCGCGTATCATCCATTCGGGCAGGCGCGACAGATGGATGCCGCAGGCCGTCAGCAGCAGCGCGGCCAGCAGCGGGCCGATGACCCAGGCGTTGGGCAGCCGGCCCCGTTTTAATGCGAGGGCCGCCAGCACCGTGATGCCGACCAGCAGCGCCAGCCCGCCATAGTCGACCAGCGCGGCGCCGGGCACGGAAGTCTCATGCCCTTCTGCCAGGCCATGGCTGCCCCAGTAGCGCACGCCGAACGGGATGGTCGCCACCACCAGCATCATGCGCAGGCTGTGCGCGGCGGCCACCTTGCCCACGTCGGCGCCATGGCGCTCGCTCTGCACCGCCATCTCGGATGCGCCACCCACGGCCATGGCAAAGAAGGCGGTGGCATGGTCGACGCCGGAGAAGCGCCGCAGCAGCATGGCGCCGGACGCGCCCAGCGCCAGCGCGAACAGCACGGCGCCGGCGATCCATGGCGTGTAGACGGTGAGCACGGCCAGCACGGGCGCGGTGAAATACAGACCCAAGGCCGTGCCGATGGCCCACTGTCCCGCTTCCCGCACGCGCACCGGGCAAGCCAGTTCGCGCCCCGCCAGGCGCAGCACGGCCGTGGCAAACAGGGGGCCGATCATCCACGGCAGCGGCGTGTGCAGCCACAGGCAGATGGCGGCGCCCAGCAAACCCGTGGCCAGCGCTGCGCCGACTGCGCGCCAGCGCAGCCACCACGGCACCGTTAAAACACCCAGAGCTTATCGGCCGGCATGTGCAGCCAGTACTTGCCTGCCTCGAGCTTGTGGCGCGAATACGCGCGCAGGCTGATGTTCTCGGCGCCGCCGCGCTCGAACAGACACTCCCAGCGGTCGCCCAGATACATGCACGTCAGCAGCGGCAGTTCGATGGCGTTGTCGACCTGCGTGGCGCTGATCTTCACTTCCTCGACGCGGATCATGGTCGTCACTTCCGTGCCCGCGTTGGCGCCGCGCGCCACGCCCTGCATGGAGGCGCCATCGACCAGCAGGCGCACCTGCTTGCCTTCGCGCTGCACCACCTTGCCGGGCAGGCGGTTGTTACTGCCCATGAATTCGGCCGTGAACAGGGTGTCCGGCGTTTCATACATGCTTTGCGGCGTACCCTGCTGCTCGATCTTGCCGTTATTGAGCAGCAGGATGCGGTCGGAAATGGCCATCGCCTCGCCCTGGTCATGCGTCACCATCAGGGCCGACAGGCCCAGGCGCACGATCAGTTCGCGCAGGAAGGCGCGCGCTTCCTCGCGCAGCTTGGCGTCCAGGTTCGACAGCGGTTCGTCGAGCAGGATCACGGGCGGGTTGTACACCAGCGCGCGGGCGATCGCCACGCGCTGCTGCTGGCCGCCGGACAGCTGGTGCGGATAGCGCTCGCCCAGGTGTCCGAGTCCCAGCTGCGTCAGCACTTCCTTGATGCGCGCGGCGATTTCCGTGCTGCCCATCTTGCGCAATTTGAGGCCGTAGGCGACGTTGTCGAACACGGTCTTGTGCGGCCACAGCGCGTACGACTGGAACACCAGTCCCAGGTTGCGATGCTCGGCCGGCATCTCGAAATGCTTCGCGCCGTCGAAGACATTGCGCTCGCCGATCTGGATGGTGCCCGCCTTCGGGCTTTCCAGCCCGGCGACGGCGCGCAGCAAGGTGGTCTTGCCGCTGCCCGAAGGCCCCAGCAGGGCGACCACTTCGCCTTTTTGCAGGTGCATCGAGACACCTTTCAGTATCTGGTTGGCGGCAGCGCCGGTGCCGTAGTCCAGGTACAGCTCATTGACGGTCAATTCATTCATGATGTGGTCTCAGTCTATTCTTAGTTATGCAGCTCAGTTATGTAACTTCACGCCAAAGCGCAGCGCGATGCCCAGGCCGATGGCCACCAGGGTGATATTGATGAAGGACAGCGCCGCCACCAGGTCGGTCGAGCCGCCCGCCCACAGCGACACCAGCATGGCGCCGATCACTTCCGTGCCCGGCGAGAGCAGGTACACGCCCGTCGAATATTCGCGCTCGAAAATCAGGAACACCATCAGCCAGGCGCCCAGCAAGCCGTATTTGATCAGCGGCAGGGTCACGTCGCGCGTCACCTGGCCGCGGCTGGCGCCGACGGCGCGCGCCGCCTCTTCCAGCTCCGGCCCCACCTGCAGCAACGCCGTCGAAATGAGGCGCATGCCGTAAGCCATCCACACCACCGAATACGCGAGCCACAGGGCGAAGATCGTCGAGCGCACTTCGCGCAGCACGGGGATCACATGGCCGCTGAGCCACAGGGCCACGCCGTTGTCCATGCCTTTCAATATGCCGTCGAGCCAGGCCGGCACGAACAGGAACACCCACAGGAACGACAGGCCGGCCAAGAGGCCCGGCACGGCGCGCGGCACCAGCACGCTGTAATCGAGCAGGCGCGTGATGCCGTCCTGCTTGCGGTGCATGGCCAGCGCGATGAAGCTGTAACAGCCCACGGCCAGCGCGCCGCCGACGACGCCGATCAGGATGGTGTTGACGATGCCGCGCACCAGCGAAGGCTGGTCGAAAATATCGCGGAAATGCTGCAACGTCAGCACGTCGGCCAGGTGCACGCCCTCGCCCCAGTACTGCACGAAGGAGCGCAGCACGATGCCCGTCAGCGGCAGGATGATGGTGAAGATCAGCCAGCCGGCCAGCAAGGCAAACGCCAGCCACTTCCAGCGGCCCAGCGGCATGGCCTTGCTGCGCGCGCCCTTGCCCTTGATCGACACGTACTTGTTGGCCGATTTCAGCAGCCAGCGCTGTATCATCACCAGCGGCATGGTCACCATCACCAGGCACACGGCGACGGCAGCCATCAGGTGGTACGACGGCGTGCCGAGCTTGTTCGTCAGCTTGTACAGATAGGTCGGCAGCACCAGATGGCCTTCCGGATCACCGAGCACCAACACCAGACCGAACACCTCGAAGCCGAGGAAGAACACCAGCACGCCCGCATACGCCAGTGCAGGCATGATCATCGGCAGCGACACATTGAGCATCACCTGGATCGGCGAAGCGCCGGCCACGCGGGCCGCTTCTTCCACGTCCGAACCCAGGCTTTTCAGCGCCGACGAGGCATACAGGTAGACGTGCGGCACGTGCGTCAGGCCAGCGATGATGACGATGCTGGTGAAGGAATAGATATTCCAGGGCACGAAGCCCAGCAGCTCCTTGGCCCAGATCGAATAGAAGCCCACGGGTCCCATCGAGACGACGTAGCCAAAGCCCATCACCATCGGCGAGACAAAGATCGGCACCAGCAGCATGGGCGCCACCCAGCCGCGGCCCGGCAAATCCGTGCGCACCATCAGGAAGGCCAGCATGCCGCCCAGCGGCACGGCGATGACGGTCAGGCCGAAGGCCAGCATCAGGCCATTCTTGAAGGCCATGGCGAAATCGGGATCATCGAAGATGAAACGGTAGGAATCAAAGCCGAATTCGCGCACCGGCATGAAGAAGGGCGCGTTCAAAAAGCTCTGGTAAAAAATCAGGAACAGCGGCAGGAAAATGGCGACCAGGGTAATCGCCACGACCACGCCGCGCGGCCAGTTCAGGCGCGACAAGGGAGAGCGCGACCGTGCAGGCAGCGGCAAGATAGCAGTTTGCATGATGAATCCAATGAATGAAGGGTACGGCGTGCGCCCGCAGCCAGGCTCGCGGGCGGCTAAGTCGGCGTTATTTTTTGCCGGCTGTTTCTTTCCATTGCTTCAGGAAGGCCATGCGCTTGGCTGGCCCCAGGAATTGCAGGATGATCGGATGCACGGGAATCGGCTTGACGTTGGCCGTGCCGATTTCCTTGATCAGTTCCGCCGAGGTGGTCTCGCCCGTGACGTCGGCGCGGATGGCGAACAGCTTGGCGCCGTTGGCGATGATGGTCTGGCCGCGGTGCGACAGGATGTAATCGAGCCACAGCTTGCTGGCGTTGACGTTCTTCGCGTTCTTGTTGATGAACTGCACGCGCGACAGGATCAGGGTGTAATCCTTGGGCAGCACCACGCCGATCGACGGGTCGGTCTTGGCGCGCACCAGCGCGTAGGAACCCAGCACGTTGTAGCCGATCAGGTTTTCACCGGACGAGATACGCTCCATCATGGTGCCCGTCGACGACTGCACGCGCACCTTGGCCGTGCCGAACGCGTTTTGCAGCGCCAGGAATTGCGGATATTCCTTGGCATCCTGCGCCATGAACATGAAGCCCACGCCCGATTTCTCGATGTCGTAGGTGGTGACCTTGTCCTTGAACTTCGGCGTGGCGATCAGCTTGACGAAGTCGTCGTGGTTCTTCGGCACTTCCTTCGGGTCGAGCAAACGCTTGTTATAGACGATGGCGGCCGGCTCGAACGTGGTGCCGTAGGCCTGGTCGTCCCACATGGCCCAGCCGGGGATCTTGGCCGCTTCGACCGACTTGTATTTCAGGGCGTAGCCATCGGAGGCCAGGCGCATCTGCAAGTCCATCGCCGAAGACCACATCACGTCGGCCGTGTTGCCGCCGGCGGCCACTTCGGAAATGAAGCGGTTATACACTTCGGTGGAATTCATGTCGTTGTATTCGACCGAGATGCCGGGATACAGGGCGCTGAAGTCCTTGATCAGCGGCGCGGCGGCCTTGCTGTCGGTGGCGCTGTAGATCACCACCTTGCCTTCCTTCTTGGCCGCGTCGATGATCTTCTGGTAGTCGGCCGGATAACCTGCCGGTACCTGGGCGAAAGCGGCGCCGGCCAGGCTGGCAAACGCGGTGGCAAGGGCGGCTTGAAGCAGGGTCTTGGTTTGCATGTGGTTGTCTCCGTCTATGAATAGGTTTTTTATTTAATGAGATGTCGGTCAGCGCATCAGGCCAAGCTCATTCGCCTGCCTGGCATACTCGTCGACCGCCTTCCTGACATACGCCGTCAGCTTCGGCCCCGTCAGGGCGAATGGATACAGGCCGGCCTGCGCGCGCCATTCCGCGAACTGCGGCGTGGCCATGACGCGGTCAAAGGTGGCCACCCAGCGCTGGTAGTCCGCCTCCGGCACCTGGGGCCCCATCCACACGCCGCGGATGATCGGCCAGACCACGTCGACGCCTTGCTCGCGCGCCGTCGGCACGCCGGCCAGCACGCCTGGCAGGCGCTTCTCCGACAGCACCGCCAGCACGCGCGCATGGTTGGCGCTGGCGTTCAGGGTGGCTTCGGACGTGTCGCCCGAGACCACCTGCACATAATCGGCCTGCATCGCCGTAAACACTTCGCCGCCGCCTTCGAGCGCGACAAAACGCAGTACTTTCGGATCGATGCCGGCCTGGCGCGCCACCAGCGCCATCTTCAGCCAGTCCTGGCTGCCGATGGTGCCGGAGACGCCGATCAGCACCTTGTCCGGATGCTGCCGCAATGCCGCGATCAAGTCACCCAGCGTCTTGTAGGGCGAATCGCTGCGCACGGCGATCATGCCGTAGTCGGCGCCCAGCGCCGCCACCCAGCGCACGTCGCCCGCCTTGGCATTGCCGAACTTGCCCTGCGCCAGATTCAGCAGCGAACCGCCCGAAAACGCCACCAGGGTGTTCGGCTCCGCGCGGCGGCGCTGCGAACCCATCGAGTGCCAGGCCACGGCGCCGATGCCGCCGGGCAGATAACTGATGCGCATCGGCGCCATGGCGGCTGCCGCGCCCTCCTGCGCCAGGCCTTTTTTCGCCAGCTTGCAGGTCAGGTCCATGGCGCCGCCCGGCTTGGACGGCACCACGCACTCGGCCGGCGCCGACGCCTGCGCCGCCGCGAGGGCGGGCAGCAGGCACAGCAAGGACAGGAACAGGGAGCGCAGCATCGTCATGCCTTAGAAGCGGTGCTGGATGCCGGCGATCAGGCCGCGCTGCGTGTCGCCGAAACCGGCATCGTCACGCGACAGGCTGACCAACTGGTTGTGCTTGGCCTTGGCGTAGGCGCCGGCCACATACAGGTCGGTGCGCTTGGACAGGGCATAGCGCACGCGCGCCACGTACATGATCGGATCGGCATTGAGGTTGGCGGCCACGTTTTTCACGTCCTGGTAGTAGATCACGCCCGTCAGGGTGATCACCGGCGTGGTCTTGTAGCTGACGCCGCCCCAGTACAGGGTGCCGCGCACGTCGGCCTTGCCGGAGGCAGCCGGATCGAGCTTGTAGTCGCGCGCCGCCGCCTGCACTTTCCACGGGCCGTCGTCATACATGGCGCCCAGGTGGTAGACGGTGGTCTTGTCGCGCGCGCCGCCGGCGATGGCATTGCCGTTCACCTGCTCATACGTGGCCAGCAGGCTGACAGGACCGGTCTTGTAGGTGACGGCCGTGGACAGCTTGGCGCTGTCCGAGTTGCCCGTCGACTGCTCGCCGAAGCCGTACGATGCGCCGTAGCTGAAGTCGCCCGTCTTGCCCGAATACTTGACCATGTTGTCGAAGGCCGTCGTCATGCCGTACTTGCTCGGACCCGTCGCATTGGCCGAAGTGGCCCACGAATAGAACGGCGCATAGGCCATCGGATCGAACGGCAGCACGAAGTCATACACGGTGGTGAACGAACGGCCCAGCACGACGCGACCGAATGCGCCTTCCAGGCCCACATTGGCCTGGCGCTTGAACAGCGCGCCGTCGGCAGCGCCCGTGTCGACCAGGATGCCGCCTTCCAGGTTGAAGACAGCTTTCAGGCCGCCGCCCAGGTCTTCGCTGCCCAGGATGCCCCAGCGCGAGGTGTTCATGCCGCCCGAGCTCACTTGCGTCATCGAGCTCTTGTTCGGACCGGCGTTGCTGGTGGTGCTGACGCCGGCGTCCAGGCGGCCGTACAGCGTGACGTTCGATTGTGCCTGGGCGCTGCCAGCGGCGGCCAGGACAGCCAGAGCGGCCAGCGAGTATGCGGTCTTCTTCATGTAGAGTATCTCCCTTAGATATAGTTATTAGTGATATGCCTGATCAATTTCATGAATCAGGATCACACTATATGAGCGCGATCCTTTCAATTCGCTTTCAGACTGACAGGTGTCGCCAGCCAGCCACAAAGGGGGCAAACATATTCATTGCCGCCCCTGTCGGCGCGGCGCCGGCAGGCTTACACTGCATCCATTTCAACGAATGGCGGAGACCATGCGCATATTATTAGTGGAAGACCATCTGGAGCTGTCGCACTGGCTGGCAAAGGCCCTGCGCGACGCGCACCTGACGGTGGAGACCGCCCACAACGGCGCCGATGCCGACGCCCTGCTGCACACGCAGGAATACTCGCTGGTGCTGCTCGACCTGACCCTGCCGAAGATGGATGGCCTGGACGTGCTGCGCCGCCTGCGCGCGCGCGGCGGCACGCGCGGCAAGACTCCCGTCATGATACTCACGGCGCGCGGCGGCCTGGATGAAAAAGTGCAGGGCCTGAACCTGGGCGCCGACGACTACATGGCCAAGCCGTTCGAGCTGGCCGAACTGGAAGCGCGCGTGAAAGCCCTGCTGCGCCGCAGCCAGGGCAACGAAGCCCTCGTGCATGCGTGCGGTGCCCTCAGTTTCGACACCGTCACGCGCATGTTCAGCTATGCCGGCGCCCCGTTTCCCCTGACGCCGCGCGAACACGCGGTGCTCGAAGCGCTGATCACGCGCTCGGGACGCGCCGTGTCGAAGGAAAAACTGTTCGACGAAGTCTTTGCGCTGGCCGACGACGCCAACCTGGACGCCATCGAACTGTATATCCACCGCGTGCGCAAGAAGCTGGAAAGCGGCGTGGAAAGCGGCTCGCCCGACGGCGCCGTCATCACCACCCTGCGCGGCATCGGCTACCTGCTGCAGCCGCGCAGCGCCATGGCGCCGGCCGCGCCGAAATGACCGTGCGCGCCCCACGCCCGCCCATGCTCGAACGCTTGCGCCGGCGCTGGGCGCAGGGCCGGCCGCTGGGCAGCCTGCGCAGCCAGCTGCTGCGCTGGCTGCTCATCCCCCTGGTGATGCTGGTGCTGCTCGATGCCGTCTTTGTCTACCGCAACGCGCTCGACGCGGCCGACATGGCCTACGACCGCTCCTTGCTGGCGTCGACGCGGGCGCTGGCCGAGCGCGTCTCCATCGTCGGCGGCAAGGTGGTGGCCGAAGTGCCCTACGTGGCGCTCGACAGCTTCGAAACAGACACCCTGGGCCGCATCTATTACAAGGTGACGGGCATCAATGGCGAACTGGTGTCGGGCTATGGCGACTTGCCGCCCGTGCCGAAAAACGTGCCCCGCTCGCAGAATTATCCCGCCCTGGTGCGCTTCTACCACGCCGACTACCACGGCAAGCCGATCCGCATTGCCGCCCTGCTGCAACCCGTGTACGACGACTCGATGCGCGGCATCGCCCTGATCCAGGTGGCCGAAACGCTGGACGCGCGGCGCGGCCTGTCGAACCAGATCCTGTTCGACACCCTGAGCTGGCAGGCGGCGATGATACTGGTGATGGGCGCCCTCGTGTGGTTTGCCGTGCGCCTGGTGCTGCGCCCGCTGATGCGCTTGAAAACGGAGGTCGAGACGCGCACCCTGTCCGACCTGTCCGACGTCGACCCCACGCTGGTGCACAAGGAAATGCGCCCTCTGGTGAGCGCCATGAACGGCTCCATGTCGCGCCTGCAGCAGCTGATCGCCAGCCAGCGCCGCTTCATCGCCGACGCCTCGCACCAGTTGCGCACGCCGCTGACGGTGCTGAAAACCCAGGCCGAACTGGCCATGCGCGAGTGCGACCGCCAGGCGGGCGGGCCGCCGGACATCGCCGCCCTGCGCGACATCGTGCGCTCGATCGCCACCACCACCGATTCGACCGTGCTGCTGGCCAACCGCCTCCTGACCCTGGCGCGCATCGAGCATGGCGGCGACAGCCTGGCGATGGACGCCGTCCCCTTGCGCGACGTGGCGCAGCAGGTGGGACTGGAAATGGCCATGGCCGCCGTCGGCAGGCATATCGACCTGTCGCTGGAAGCGCCCGACGAAGCGCCCGTGCATGGCCAGGCCCTGCTGCTGCATGAACTGGTGGCCAACCTGGTCGACAACGCCCTGCGCTACACGCCGCAGGGCGGCAGCGTGATCCTGCGCGTGCGCGCGGCGCAAACGGGGAACGGCCACGAACACGGCGCCGTGCTGGAGGTGGAAGACAGCGGCAAGGGCATCCCGCCGGCCGAGCGCGAACGCGTATTCACGCCGTTCTACCGCGTCGGCACGGCGCTCGAGAGCAATCCTGGCGGCGCGGGGCTAGGTTTAGCCATCGTGCGCGACATTGCCGCCCTGCACGGCGCGCGCCTGGAACTGGCGACGGCGGAAAATGGCCACGGATTGAAAGTCAGCGTGCATTTCGGCGGCGCCGCATGATGGCCTGCATAGATAGTCATTCGACACGGAGTGTTGCCCAAAAACAACACGTAGCTTATTTCTAATATTTTTTAAATAATTGCCTTACATAAACATATTCATCCCTATACAATTCGGCTCCCATTAAGCGGCGAGACAGTCTCTCCGCATTAATTACCTAGGATTAATATGAAAAAGCAATTGTTTGCAGCAGTCGTAGGCGCCGCCCTGGCATTCCCATTGTTCGCTCAAGCTGAAGGTTTCTATGCTGGCGCCAACGTCGGCCGTTCGGAATTGAAACTGTCGGGTGACACCCCTTCGGTCAAGAAAAGCAATACCGGCTACAAAGCCTACGCAGGCTACGACCTCACGCAAAACTTCGGCGCGGAAGCCGGCTACGTCGACTTTGGCAAACTGACGACAACCTTCGACGGCGATAAACTGGACGTGAAAAGCCACGCATTCTACGTTGCCGCCACCGGCACCCTGCCACTGAACGAACAGTTCTCGCTGTTCGCCAAGGCTGGCGTATCGCAAAACCGCACCAAAGTCAGCGTCGTTGGTGAGAACGTTAACGACTCGACCAACAAGACCTCCGCCATCTTTGGCATCGGTGCCGCTTACCACTTCGACAAAAAACTGTCGCTGGTTGCGGAATACGAAAACTTCGGCAAGGTAGCAAACGGCGATGGCGCCAAGCTGAAAGCCGACCTGCTGTCGATCGGCCTGCGCTACAAGTTCTGATTCGCGCTCGCGCGCATCAGCATCCAGCCGTTTTAACGGCTGATAAGAAACCGGCTGCACAGCCGGTTTTTTTATGGGCGCATGGCGCGCCACGGGCGCCGATGTTAATATCTCGCCCTGAAATTGACTGAAAGATTCCGCCATGATGACCAAAGAAGACGTAAGCGAACTGTTCGCCAACATCGCCGAGAACGCGCCCTGGGACCTGTCCCAGCCGCTGCTGTGGGGCTATTACTTCACCAACCCCACTTCCGAACCGCTGGAGCAGGCCGCCACCGTGCTGGCGCTGCAGGGCTACCGCCCGGTGGAACTGTACCAGCCGGAACTCGACGATCCGGCGGCACCGCCCGTGTGGGTGCTGCACGTGGAAAAGGCCGAAGTGCATGGCGTCGACAGCCTGCACGCGCGCAATGGCGAACTGATGGCGTTTGCCCAGGAAAACCAGCTGGCCAGCTATGACGGCATGGACGTGGGACCCGTCGGCGCGCCCGACGTACCGCAGCATTAAGACAGTCATCGGATGAAAAAACGGCGCCCGCGGGCGCCGTTTTGCATGGATCGCTAAAAACGCTCAGCTGAGGTTTTCCAGGCGGATCTTGGTGACCGTGCCCACCACGCTATTTAATGCTTCCATCTTCTCGATGGCGGCCGTGACATTCTTTTCCTGCGTCTGGTGCGTCAGCATGATGATGTCCGTATGCGTCTCGCCTTCGGCCGGCTCTTTTTGCAGCATGGCGTCGATCGAGATGCTGCGTTCGGCCAGGATGCGCGTCAGGTCGGCCAGCACGCCCGGCTGGTCGGCCACGTGCATGCGCAGGTAGTAGCTGGTGGTGATTTCCGACATCGGCAGGATGGCGATATCGGTCATCGCGTTCGGCTGGAACGCCAGGTGCGGCACGCGGTGTTCCGGGTCGGCCGTGGCCAGGCGGGTGATGTCGACCAGGTCGGCGATCACCGACGACGCGGTCGGCTCGGCGCCCGCGCCGCGGCCCGAGTACAGGCTGGCGCCGACGGCGTCGCCATGCACCAGCACCGCGTTCATGGCGCCTTCCACGTTGGCGATCAGGCGCTTGGCCGGGATCAGGGTCGGATGCACGCGCAGCTCGATGCCTTCCACGCCATTGACGGTGGCGCGCTTGGTGATGCCCAGCAGCTTGATGCGGTAGCCCAGCTGCTCGGCGTAGCGGATGTCGACGGCATTGAGGTTGCTGATGCCTTCCACGTAGGCCTTGTCGAACTGCACCGGGATGCCGAAGGCGATGGCCGACATGATGGTGGCCTTGTGCGCGGCGTCGACGCCTTCGATGTCGAAGGTGGGGTCGGCTTCCGCGTAGCCCAGTTCCTGCGCCTGTTTCAGCACGGTGGCGAAATCGAGGCCCTTGTCGCGCATCTCGGACAGGATGAAATTGGTGGTGCCGTTGATGATGCCGGCGATCCATTCGATGCGGTTGGCCGTCAAGCCTTCGCGCAACGCCTTGATGATGGGGATGCCGCCGGCGACGGCCGCTTCGAAGGCTACCATCACGCCCTTGTCCTGGGCGGCGGCGAAGATTTCATTGCCGTGCACGGCCAGCAGGGCCTTGTTGGCCGTGACCACGTGCTTGCCGTTGGCAATGGCCTGCATCACCAGGGTTTTCGACAGGTCGTAGCCGCCGATCAGTTCGACGACGATGTCGATCTCGGGATCGTTGACGATCAGGTAGGGGTCATTGACGACCTTGCAGCCGCCGGCGACGAGCGTTTCGGCGCGCGCCACGTCGCGCACGGCGACGGCGACGACTTCAATGCCGCGGCCCGCGCGGCGCTTGATTTCTTCCTGGTTGCGTTTCAGGACGCTGAACGTGCCGTAACCGACATTGCCCAGGCCCAGCAGGCCGATCTTGATGGATTTCATAGTGTGCTTGACTGCTCATAAGTGGCGCCCCCTTGGGCGGCGCCAGGTTGATCGGTATTGCTACTGTCTGGCTCAGCCCCGGCTGTGGCGCTTGCGGTAACCTTCGAGGAAGCGCGCAATGCGGCCCATGGCCTCGGTCAGGTCATCGGAGTTGGGCAGGAAGACGACGCGGAAATGGTCGGGCGCGATCCAGTTGAAGCCCGTGCCCTGCACGATCAGGACCTTGGCTTCGGCCAGTAATTCATAGGCAAACTGCTGGTCGTCGGCGATCGGGTAGATCTCCGGGTCCAGGCGCGGGAACATGTACAGCGCGGCCTTTGGCTTGACACAGGTGACGCCCGGAATATCGGTCAGCAGCTTGTGCGCCAGGTCGCGCTGTTTCAACAGGCGCCCGCCGGGCCCCACCAGGTCTTGTATGCTCTGGTAGCCGCCAAGCGCCGTCTGGATGGCAAACTGCCCCGGCGCGTTGGCGCATAGCCGCATCGAGGCCAGCATGTTGAGGCCTTCGATGTAATCTTTTGCGTGGCGCTTTTCGCCCGAGACCACCATCCAGCCGGAACGGTAGCCGCAGGAGCGGTAATTCTTCGACAAGCCGTTCATGGTGATGAACAGCACGTCGTCGGCCAGCGAGGCGATCGACACGTGCTCGGCTTCGTCGTACAGCACCTTGTCGTAGATCTCGTCGGCGAAAATGATCAATTGGTGCTGGCGCGCCAGTTCGACGATCTGCAGCAGCACGGAAACCGGGTACAGCGCGCCCGTGGGATTGTTCGGGTTGATGACGACGATAGCCTTGGTGTGCGGCGTGATCTTGCGGCGCATGTCCTCGATGTCGGGATACCACTCGTTCTGCTCGTCGCACACATAATGCACGGGATTGCCGCCCGACAGGCTGACGGCGGCCGTCCACAGCGGGTAATCGGGCGCCGGCACCAGCACTTCGTCGCCGCTGTTGAGCAGGGCGTTCATCGACATGACGATCAGTTCGGAAGCACCATTGCCCAAATAAATGTCATCGATGGTCACGCCGGCGATGTTCTTGCCCTGCGTATAGTGCATGACGGCCTTGCGCGGCGCGAACATGCCCTTCGAATCCGTATAGCCGGCGGCATTTTGCAGGTTGAGCATCATGTCGCGCACGATCTCGTCCGGCGGATCGAAGCCGAATACGGCCAGGTTGCCGATATTGAGCTTGGTGATCTTGTGGCCTTCTTCTTCCATTTGCCTGGATTTTTCCAGGACCGGGCCGCGGATGTCATAGCAGACATCCGCCAATTTATTCGATTTCTGAATCGGTCGCAAAATAAATCCCTGTCGTGATGCGGCGCGGTAAGCAGAACTTGCAGCATGATAGCCGCGCCAGAACTATGAACCCGTGAAACTGCGATGCGAAAGACTGCAAGGCGAAAACAACCATTCTCGCCGAAAACAGGCCATTTTATCAAATTAAACATGGCCAACCCCAGCATTTGACGCCGATTCTGCCACGCCGGCGCCTCCGGACGGCAATCGGGCACGCGCCATCTTCATCTTCCCTTAATCTGGCAGCATTACCATGGAGCAAGCAGGCAGTCCCACTGTGGCGCCGAAGATTGCAATTTGGAAAGGATATTGCTTTTCAGTCGCTCTTTTCTGTCATTTATGGCATGCTTACGCCCTTGGCCGCGGCACGCAGTTTGGCCGCGCGCGCACCGATCAACCGACACGACCAGCCCCCGATATCGCCATGAAACTCCATGCCAGCAGCACCCAACAATACCAGACTGTCACCGGCTATGACGAAAACGGCGTGGAGATCAATGCCCAGCCCTACAACTACAGCCTGATCGTCATGCCGGAAATGCCTCCGCGGGCGTGGGAAGTGGACAGTTTCGAGCAACTGAACGAGGCGCATTTCGCGCAGATCCTGGCCGATGCGCCCGACGTGGTCATCCTCGGCACGGGCGAACGCCAGCGTTTCGTGCATCCGAAGCTGACGGCCGCGCTGACCATGCGCCGCATCGGCGTCGAATGCATGGATAGCCAGGCTGCCTGCCGCACCTACAATATCCTCATGGGCGAAGGCCGCAAGGTCACGCTGGCCCTGATCCTGGCCCCGGCCGCAGGCACGCCCGCATGAAAATCAATGTCAACGAACTGCACTCGTCGCGGGTGCTGATGTGGTCCCTGCTGGGCATCTTCATCGTCGTCACCCTGTATGCGCTGGGCGTGCGCACCCTGGTACCGCCCGACGAGGGCCGCTACGCCGAGATGGCGCGCGAAATGTTCGTCACGGGCGACTGGATCACCACGCGCCTGAACGGCATCAAGTACTTTGAAAAGCCGCCGCTGCAAACCTGGATGAATGCGCTGACCTTCGCCGCCTTCGGCCTGGGCGAATGGCAGGCGCGCCTGTGGACTGGCCTGTGCGGCATCATCGGCGTATGCATGACGGCTTACGCGGGCAAGAAAGTGTTCGGCCCGCGCGTGGGCCTGTATGCGGGCCTGGTGCTGGCATCGAGCCTGTTCTGGCTCGCTTCCGGCCAGATCAATTCGCTGGACATGGGCCTGTCGGGCATGATGACCCTCACCCTGGGCAGCCTGCTGATCGCCCAGCGCGACGACGCCACGGAGTTCGAGCGCCGCAACTGGATGCTGGCCTGCTGGGCAGCCATGGCGCTGGCCGTGCTGGCCAAGGGCTTGATCGGCATCGTGCTGCCGGGCGCCGTGCTGGTGCTGTATTCGCTGTGCGCGCGCGACTGGCGCATCTGGACGCGGCTGCACCTGGTCAAGGGCTTGCTGGTGTTCTTTGCCATCGCCACGCCGTGGTTCGTGCTGGTCGCCCTGCGCAATCCGGAACAACCGCATTTCTTCTTCATCCACGAGCATTTCCAGCGCTTCCTGATGAAGGGCCACAAGCGCGAAGGCGCCTGGTATTACTTCCTGGTGCTGCTCATTCCCGGCATCCTGCCATGGATAGGCGTGCTGCCGCAAAGCCTGGCCGCCGCCTTCAAGCGCCAGGAAGGCGCCTTCCAGCCCCGCTTGATGCTGCTCGTCTGGGCCGTCTTCATTTTCTTCTTCTTCAGCTATTCGACTTCGAAGCTGCCTGGCTACATCGTGCCCATCTTCCCGGCGCTGGCCCTGCTGGTGGCGCTGTACCTGGAGTCGGCCTCGCGCCGCCAGCGCCTGTTCGCCGCCGGCCTGCTGTGCGTGCTGGGCGCTGCCATCCTGATCGGCGGACCGATCGCCTTCAGCAAGGCCAGCGCACGCGACGCGGAAGCCCTGGTCGCGCTGAAGGGCTACCAGCCATGGCTGATGGCGGCCGGCTTCTTTGCCCTGGCGGGCGGCGCCTTGGCCTTGCTGCATGCGCGCCAGTTGCGCCGAGACATGACGGTGCTGACCATCGCCGGCGCCGGTTTCCTGGCCACGCACTGCATCCTGGCCGGCTCCGAACTGTATGGCCAGAACCGCGCAGGCACCGACATGCTGCCGCAGATCCAGGCCGAACTGACGGCCGATACCAAGCTCTATTCGGTCGGCATCTATGAACAGTCGCTGACGTATTACCTGCAGCGGCCCGTGATCCTCGTCGATTACTGGGATGAGTTTACGTTTGGCCTGAAACAGCAGCCCGAACTGTCCATCCCGAACATCGAGCCTTTCATCACGCAATGGACGAACGATGCCAATGCCGGCGTGCACGACATGGCGATTATCAGCCTGTACCGTTACAAGGAATTGCAGGGTCGTGGCGTGCCCATGCGTGTGATTGCCGAAGATGCGCGCCGCATGGTCGTTGCAAACAAGTAATTATTTAACTGGGGCGCGAGGCAGCACGGATCGCGCCCCCGGCCAGCTTGCCCCACCCCCGCATCAGCAGGATTTTTCACCGCTGAAGGGCTGCGCCGCCATACTGACGATATAAAATAGCCATGCCTGCCGGCGCCTTTTGACGGCACTGGCAGCCTCGGCGATGCCGATACCCTGACACAATACAGATCCAAGAACTGCGCCCCATGACCTCTACCCTGCCCTTTTTGCCCTTTTCCAAACCCACCATCGATGAAGCGACCATCGCCGCCGTCGGCGAAGTGCTGCGCTCGGGCTGGATCACCAGCGGCCCGAAAGTGCAGGCCTTCGAAGCCCAGCTGTCCGAGTATTTCGGCGGGCGCCCAGTGCGCACCTTCAATTCGGGCACGTGCACCATGGAAATCGCGCTGCGCATCGCTGGCATAGGCCCCGGCGACGAAGTCATCACCACGCCCGTGTCGTGGGTCGCGACGGCCAACGTCATCATCGAAGTGGGCGCCACGCCCGTGTTCGCCGACATCGATCCCGTCACCCGGAATATCGACCTCGACAAACTGGAAGCGGCCATCACCCCGCGTACCAAGGCCATCATCCCCGTCTACCTGTCCGGCCTGCCCGTCGACATGGACCGCCTGTACGCGATTGCTGAAAAGTACAACTTAAGGGTCGTGGAAGACGCGGCGCAAGCGTTCGGCTCCACCTGGAAAGGCAAGCGCATCGGCGCGTTTGGCGACTTCGTCTCGTTCAGCTTCCAGGCCAACAAGAACATCACCACGGGCGAAGGCGGCTGCCTCGTCCTCAACAACCTGGAAGAAGCGAAACTGGCCGAGAAATACCGGCTGCAGGGCGTGACGCGCAGCGGCGTCGACGGCATCGACGTCGATGTGCTGGGCGGCAAGTACAACATGAGCGACATCATGGCCGCCATCGGCCTGGGCCAGTTCGCCAATATCGAGGCCATCACGGCCCACCGCCGCGCACTGGCACGCCACTATTTCGCGCAATTCGGCAGCGATTTCGAAGCGCTGAGCGGCGCCCAGCTGCCCGTGCAGGACTTTGAAAACAGCAACTGGCATTTGTTCCAGATCATCCTGCCTGACAATGGACCCGGCACGCGCGCCGCCTTCATGCAGCAAATGGCGCAGCAAAACGTGGGAACGGGCTATCATTACGCACCGATCCACCTGTTTACCATGTACCGCGAACGCGGCTTTACCGAGGGCATGTTCCCCGTCTCGGAAAAGATCGGCCGCCTGACCGTGACCTTGCCGATGTTCTACGCCATGACGACACAGGACGTGGAACGCGCCGTCGCCACCGTCAAATCCATTCTCATCAAATGAGCAGCGCGCCGATGAAACCTGAACTGTCCATTATCATTCCGATCTACAACGAGCAAGATGGCCTGGCCAGCCTGTTCGCCCGCCTGTATCCGGCCCTCGACGCCCTCCAGACGAGCTACGAGATCATTTTCATCAACGATGGCAGCCGCGACAATTCGGTACCCATCCTGGCGGAACAGTTCCGTCAGCGCCCGGACGTCACGCGCGTAATCTTGTTCAACGGCAATTATGGCCAGCACATGGCCATCCTGGCCGGTTTTGAAGCCTCGCGCGGACAGATCATGATCACGCTCGACGCCGACCTGCAGAATCCGCCCGAGGAAATCGGCAACCTGGTGGCGAAGATGCGCGAAGGCTACGATTACGTGGGCTCGATCCGGCGCAAGCGGCAAGATTCCGCCTGGCGCACGCTGGCCTCGAAGATGATGAACCGCCTGCGCGAAAAAATCACGAATATCAAGATCACCGACCAGGGCAACATGCTGCGCGCGTATGGCCGCAACGTGATCGACCTCGTCAACCAATGCGCCGAAGTCAATACCTTCGTGCCGGCACTGGCCTACACCTTTGCCCGCAAGCCGACGGAAATCATCGTCGAACACGAGGAACGGGCGGCTGGCGAATCGAAATACTCGCTGTACAGCCTGATCCGCCTCAATTTCGACCTGGTCACGGGCTTTTCGCTGATTCCCCTGCAAATCTTTTCCATGCTGGGCATGGCGCTGTCGCTGGGCTCGGCATTGCTGGTGGTCTTCCTGCTGGTACGCCGCTTTCTGCTGGGCGCGGAAGCCGAAGGCGTGTTCACCCTGTTCGCCATCGCCTTCTTCTTCATGGGCGTGATCCTGTTCGGCATCGGCCTGGTGGGCGAATACGTGGGACGCATCTTCCAGCAAGTGCGCGCCCGTCCCCGCTACGTGGTGCAAACCATCTTGCAGGACGGCATGACGCAGGCGGAAGCCGAGGCGCCATCGTACGTGCGCCTGGAAAAGCGCCAGGTGGGCCGCTGATGGGCGCCCCGCGCGCCGTCGTCTTCGGCTACCACAATGTAGGCGTGCGCTGCATCAAGGTGCTGCTGGCCGGCGGCGTCGACATCGCCCTCGTCGTCACGCACGAAGACAGCCCCACGGAAAACCTGTGGTTCGAATCCGTCGCCAGCCTGTGCCAGGCGGAAGGCATTCCGTACATCACGCCATCGGACGCCCGCGCGCCCGAGTTGCTGGCGCAGGTGCAGGCGGCAACACCGGACATGCTGTTCAGTTTTTACTACCGCCACATGTTGCCGGCTAGCATCTTGGAAGTCGCGCCCGCCTACAATATGCACGGCTCGCTGCTGCCGGCGTTCCGCGGCCGCGCGCCCGTCAACTGGGCCGTGCTGCATGGCGCCCCGCAAACGGGTGCCACCCTGCATGAAATGACGGTCAAGCCCGATGCCGGCGCCATCGTCGCGCAAACGGCCGTGCCCATCCTGCCCGACGACACGGCCTTCGAAGTCTTCGGCAAGGTCACCGTGGCGGCGGAACAAACCCTGTGGAACGTGCTGCCGGCCTTGCTGGACGGCACGGCGCCGCGCCAGCTCAACGATTTGCGCCAGGGCGGCTACTTTGGCGGCCGCAAACCCGAAGATGGCAGGATAGACTGGAAGTTACCCGCGCAGCAGGTTTACAACCTGCACCGGGCCGTTGCGCCCCCCTATCCCGGCGCCTTCACCGAAGTCAATGATGTCATTTATATTATCGAAAAAGCTTGTTTGAGCAAGCTTTCCGCAGGAAGTTTGCCACCGGGCTTGGCGGTAGTGGATAATTGCATCTTTGGCGTCTGCGGAGACGGCCGCATGCTGGCCATTTCCGCGCTGAGGGCTGCCGGGGAGCCGATTTCGGCTCAACAATTGCAAGCAAGTCTGACCACCCGCGTCAGCACACACTGATTTAACTCAAGAGAATCTCACATGAAAAAAGTCCTCATCTTAGGCGTCAACGGCTTCATCGGCCACCACCTGTCCAAGCGCATCCTGGAAACCACCGACTGGCATGTCTACGGCATGGACATGAACACGGACCGCATCACGGAATTGCTGGAAGATGACAACTACAAGTCGCGCATGCACTTCTTCGAAGGCGACATCACGATCAACAAGGAATGGGTCGAATACCACGTCAAGAAATGCGACGTCATCCTGCCCCTGGTCGCCATCGCCACGCCTTCGACCTACGTCAAGCAGCCGCTGCGCGTCTTCGAACTGGACTTCGAAGCCAACCTGCCGATCGTGCGCTCGGCCGCCAAGTACGGCAAGCACCTGGTCTTCCCGTCGACCTCGGAAGTGTATGGCATGTGCCATGACGAGGAATTCGACCCGGAAAACTCGGAACTGATCTGCGGCCCGATCAACAAGCCGCGCTGGATCTATTCGAACGCCAAGCAGCTGATGGACCGCGTAATCTGGGGCTACGGCATGGAAGGCTTGAACTTCACCCTGTTCCGTCCGTTCAACTGGATCGGCGCCGGCCTGGACTCGATCCACACGCCAAAAGAAGGTTCCTCGCGCGTGGTGACGCAATTCTTCGGCCACATCGTGCGCGGCGAGAACATCTCGCTGGTCGATGGCGGCGCGCAGAAACGCGCGTTCACCTACATCGACGACGGCATCGATGCGCTGATCCGCATCATCGCCAACAAGAACGGCATCGCCAGCGGCAAGATCTACAACATTGGCAATCCGACCAATAACTACTCGATCCGCGACCTGGCCGGCATGATGCTGACCCTGGCCGCCGAATACCCGGAATACGCCGAAGGCGCGAAACACGTGAAAATCGTGGAAACGACCTCGGGCGCCTACTACGGCGCCGGCTACCAGGACGTGCAAAACCGCGTGCCGAAAATCACGAATACCTGCGAAGAGCTGGGCTGGGCGCCGACCACCACCATGGCCGATTCCCTGCGCAACATTTTCGACGCCTACCGCAGCCAGGTAGCCCAAGCCAAAGCACTGATGGATTAATGTTGAGCAAGCCGTTCCTGACCCTGAAAATCGACGTCGATACCTATCGCGGCACCCGTGAAGGTATGGGCAATCTGGTGCGCATGCTGGCCGCGCACCAGGCCAAGGCCACCTTTCTGTTCTCGCTGGGCCCCGACCACACGGGCTGGGCCCTGCGGCGCGCCTTGAAACCCGGCTTTTTCAGCAAGGTATCGCGCACCTCGGTGGTCGAGCACTACGGCTTGAAAACATTGATGTACGGCACTTTGCTGCCGGGACCCGATATCGGCAAGCAATGCGCGGCGCAATTGCGCGCCGTGCGCGATGCCGGTTTCGAGTGCGGCATCCACACCTGGGATCACACCCTGTGGCAAGACAACGTGGCCAAGCGCAACGCCGCCTGGACCATCAACATGATGCGCAAGGCCGCCAACCGCTACGAACAAGTGTTTGGAACAAAGCCGCACACGCACGGCGCGGCCGGCTGGCAAATGAATGTCAGCGCCTTTGTCGAACACGACACGGCCGGCTACCGCTTTGCCTCCGATGGCCGCGCCATGCTCGACGCGCGCGGCGCCATGGTGCATCCAAGCAATGGCCCGCACCGCGTGCGCAACGGCAACACGATCCTGCAATGCGTGCAATTGCCCACCACCCTGCCCACCCTGGATGAATTGCTGGGCTGCGAAATCGATGGCAAACTGATCACGACCGGCAATGTTGCGGCGCATATCCTGTCATTGACGGCCGACAATCCGCGCGATCACGTATATACCTTGCATGCGGAACTTGAAGGACAGAAACTCGCCCCCATTTTCGAACAACTGCTGGCTGGCTGGAAAGCCCAGGGCTACCAGTTCGCCTCGATGGGCGATTATTATGAAAAGATAAAAAATACGGACTTGCCCGTTTGTCCCGTCACCTGGGATGAGTTGCCAGGCCGTTCGGGACGCCTGATTGTGCAGGGCAAAGCGGCCTGAATGCTGTATTGTTGCACCTGGATGCGTTGCCAGATTAAAAACAGCGCTGATGATCACCGTTCAGGAGAGAACCTGTGGCTGATAGCCAATCCCTCGTTAGCATACCCGACTTTAGCGCCGCGATGACCAGCGGCAAGACCTTTCAGTTGCTGGGCCGCCTGGCCAAGGCCACGGTGCTGTTTTTCTATCCGAAGGACAACACCCCTGGTTGCACCACGGAAAACATCGCCTTTCGCGATGCGTATTCGCAATTCGTCGCTGCCGGCGTGGAAATCTACGGCATCAGCCGCGATTCCCTGCGTTCGCACGAAAGCTTCAAAGCCAAGCTGGAGCTGCCATTCGAGCTCATTTCCGACCCGGACGAAGCCGTTTGCCTGCTGTTTAACGTCATGAAGATGAAACAGATGTACGGCAAGACGGTCCGTGGCGTCGAGCGCAGTACGTTTGTGATTGACGCCCAGGGCCGATTGGTGAAAGAATGGAGAGGCGTGAAGGTCGCAACTCACGTGGAAGAAGTGCTGGAATTCGTAGCGCATCTGAATTGATCGTCCATTTTGATCCAATGCGCGTTGCCGGCTTCCAGCGAGCTTAGTTCAACCGCAGTTCAGTTCACGGTACCTATCGCCATTTTGAGTCAACGAAGCGCCTCCATCCACTCCGCCAGGCGGGCCTGCAGCCCGCCGATGGCGTCCATGACCGGCCATGCTGCCGGCCTTCCGGCAGTTACTCGTCCTGTAGCATTGTTGTTCCCCCCGCATCCACCCCATGAGAAGTGCCGCCAGAAGCTGGCTGCCCATGGGCGATTCATTCCAGAAATTTTTTGATTGAGATCCTGATGCCACTGCCAAAATTACCGAGCAAGCCAGCCACCATCCTGGCCACCCAAGATTACCCAACCGCAGGCGCAGCGCGCCCGACCACCAAAACCCCGGCAGCCAAGAAAGTGGCTGCACCGATCATTGAAGCGGCGATCGCCGAAGTTGCCAAGCCAGTCCGCAATGCGGCCACGAAGATCAAGCAAGTGGCGGCCCTGATGGTCGCCAAGCCAGTACAGGCGCCCGCACCGGCGCCAGTGGCCGCAGCCCCTGCTCCTGCCGCGAAAACCAAGCCGGCAGCCAAGGGCAAGGTCACGCCGCTGAAATCCGTCAAGCAAGTCGAGCAGCCACATCCGGCCAAGCACAAGGCGGTCGAAGTTCAGCTCAAGTCGTCCGCCAGCCGCGCCGCCGACCAGCGCGGCATCAGCAAGCTGTTCGTGCTCGACACGAACGTGCTGATGCACGATCCATCGTCGCTGTTCCGCTTCGAGGAACACGATGTGTACCTGCCGATGATGACCCTGGAAGAGCTGGACAACCATAAGAAGGGCATGACGGAAGTGGCGCGCAATGCGCGCCAGGTCTCCCGCACCCTGGACGCCCTGATCAGCAACACGGATGACGATGCCATCGAGCACGGCATCCTGCTGTCCAAGCTGGGCAACAAGGATGCCAAGGGCCGTCTGTTCTTCCAGACGCGCCTGCAAAGCGCCGACCTGCCGGCTGGCTTGCCAGTAGGCAAGGCCGACAACCAGATCCTGGCCGTCGTGCGCTCGCTCGAGTCGGAACAGGACGGCCGTCCCGTCGTGCTGGTGTCGAAGGACATCAACATGCGCATCAAGGCGCGCGCCCTGGGCTTGCCAGCCGAAGATTACTTCAACGACCATGTGCTGGAAGACACGGACTTGCTGTACTCGGGCATCGTGCAATTGCCGGACGACTTCTGGAACAAGCACGGCAAGGACATGGAATCGTGGCAGGAAAGCAAGAACGGCTACAGCTCCACCTTCTACCGCGTGACGGGCCCGTTCATTCCATCGTTGCTGGTCAACCAGTTCATCTACCTGGAACCGAAAAACGGCGAAACACCGTTCTATGGCCAGGTGAAACAGATCAACGGCAAGACGGCCGTGCTGCAAACCCTGCGCGACTTCAGCCACACGAAGAACAATGTGTGGGGCGTGACGGCGCGCAACCGCGAGCAGAATTTTGCGCTGAACTTGCTGATGAATCCAGAATGCGACTTCGTCACCCTGCTGGGCCAGGCCGGCACCGGCAAGACCCTGCTGGCCCTGGCCGCCGGCCTGGCGCAAGTGCTGGAAACCAAGCTCTACAATGAAATCATCGTCACCCGCGTGACGGTGCCGGTGGGCGAAGACATCGGTTTCCTGCCAGGCACGGAAGAGGAAAAGATGTCGCCATGGATGGGCGCCTTCGACGACAACCTGGAAGTGCTGAACAAGTCCGACTCCGATGGCGGCGAATGGGGCCGTGCGGCAACGCAAGACCTGATCCGCTCGCGCATCAAGATCAAGTCGCTCAACTTCATGCGCGGCCGCACCTTCGTCAACAAGTTCCTCATCATTGATGAAGCGCAAAACTTGACGCCGAAACAAGTCAAGACCCTGGTCACGCGCGCCGGTCCCGGCACGAAGATCCTGTGCCTGGGCAACATCGCGCAGATCGACACGCCGTACCTGACGGAAGGCTCGAGCGGCCTGACCTACGTGGTCGACCGCTTCAAGGGCTGGACCCACAGCGGCCACGTCACCCTGGCGCGCGGCGAACGCTCGCGCCTGGCCGATCACGCCAGCGAAGTACTGTAAGTGATGGCGGGCGGCGCGAGCTGCCCGGTCATTCGAAAGCCCCGGCTGCAGCGATGCAGGCGGGGCTTTTTTCATGTGCGCGACTTTTCCCTGCGACATGTTCTAATACCGCTCCATTCCACCAGGACACCTCACCCGATGCATCCCGCCCTGCAGTTGCTGCTCTGCTTCATCTTTTTCATGTTCCTCCACATTTCCATCATGGCCCTGTGCGCCCATGCCTTGGGCATCAGCATGCGCCAAATCAGTTATGGCGTGGGACCGACCCTGCTGGCCTGGGGAAAAGTCCACATCAAGCTGCTGCCCCTGGCCGGCAACGTGGTGCTGAAAGATACGCGCGAGGAAACGCTGTACGACGACGATCCCTGCCGCGATGCCTACAACTTCCAGCCGCTGTGGAAACAGGTGCTGCTGCCCCTGAGCGGCGTGGCGGTGCTGCTGGCCGTGGCGCTCTGGCTCATGGGGCCACAAGGCTGGGAGCGCTTTGTCGCGGCCTTCGGACAAATCGTCCATGGCGCGCTGGCGCCGTTGTCAACGGCGCAGGAATTGCTGGGTGAAGGGGAAACCTTTGCTCGCACGCACGGCTTTGCGCTGGTGTTCGCCCTGTTCTCGTTGAAACTGTGCGCCTTCAACCTGCTGCCGTTTGCCGGCTTGAACGGGGGGCAGGCGCTGCTGGCCATCGCCCGAGGTGGACGACCTTTTGTGGCGTGGGAAGAGACGGCGGCAAAATGGCTGTTGCTGCCGGGTCTGGCGATCTTGCTGGCGTGGCTGGTGGCGTTTGCCTGGCATGGCTGGAAAAGCATGGGGATGTAGTGCGCTGGCGCTATTCTTTTTTGCAGACCTGTCGTATGCTCGCACCACTATCCCATCCAATAAACGCGACCGGCCAAGGAGAGCGCATTTTCTCATTCGACACCTGCGGCACGCAGCTGGCCCTGTGGGCGATCGGTGCCTACCAACGCTATCTGTCGCCCCATAAAGGGTTTTCCTGCGCCTACCGCGTGCTCACGGGACGCGACAGCTGTTCCGCGTATGGCCACAGGGTCATCGCCCGCCATGGCTTGCGGCCGGGACTTTCCCTGCTGCGGCGCCGCTTGCACAGCTGCAGCGCACACCACCGCCTGCACCAGGCCCAGTCCCAGACCCAGCCCCAGCACGCCAGGGGCCGCAGTGCGCGCCATCGGGCGCAGGCAGGGTATTGCGATCTGCCTGTCCCCGATTGCGGCGACTGTGCCTGCGACTGCGCCGATATCGCCAACCTGGCCGATTGCACCTGGTTAGGCCGCAGCAAGAACCCGAAGTGGTTCCGCAACGACTATGCAGCCAGTGCAGCATTGAAACGACAGCAAGAGGAACACCGCAAGAAGCTGCGGCAAGGACGGGATGCAGGCAACTGAGATTCACACATTAACTTACAAATGAAATATTCATTCATGAAATGAATAATATCCATTATCACTGTGAATTGGCGCGAAGCGGGACGGCGGCCTATACTCATGCCGTCTCCCCTACACTGCGTCCCATGCACACCCAGCTCAGCCCGCACACACTGCGGGCTTTTTGTTCCCGGCATTTGCCACTCTGCCATTCCACACAATGGTTTTTCAATAACAAAAACAGGGCACGGCTTTCACCGCCAGCCCAGCACCCGACAGGGAGCCCATCATGATCGTGCGCGAGCGTCCTTCGGCGCTGCGGCTGTTCCTGGTGGTGCGCGGCTCCGTCCTGCCGCGCATCCGCACCACGCTCATCGTCAATACCCTGATCGCCACCCTCGTCACGTGGTGCCACGGCACCTTGTTCGACCACAAGGTCATCCTCACCACCATCCCGTTTACCCTGATCGGCTTGCCGCTGGCCATCTTCCTGGGCTTTCGCAACACGGCCGCCTACGACCGCTACTGGGAAGCGCGCAAGCTGTGGGGCGAACTGGTCTTACGCAGCCGGAATTTCTCGCGCCAGTGCCAGACGATGATACGCGGCGACATCCCGGCCCACGCCAGGCTGGGCCTGGAGGACGTGCGCGTGCGCATGATTTACCGCACCATCGCCTTTTGCCACGCGCTGCGCCACCAGCTGCGCGACACGCGCGGACCGGCCGACTTGCAGCCGCTGCTGCGCCCGGCCGAATGGGAAGCGGCTTGCCAGGCCACGAACCCGTCCGACTATCTGATGCTGCAGATGGGTCACGACCTGGCCGATTGCATCGCGCAGGGCCGTATCGACAGCATCCTCGCCACGCAGATCGATAACACGGTCTCGGCCATGGTAGCGGCCGGCGCCTCGTGCGAGCGCATCCGCAGCACGCCGATTCCCTTCTCGTATTCACTGCTGCTGCACCGCACGGCCTACCTGTACTGTTTCCTGCTGCCCTTCGGCCTCGTCGATTCGCTCGGTTTCATGACGCCGTTCGTCGTCGCCATCGTCGCCTACACCTTCTTTGGCCTCGATGCCCTGGGCGACGAGATCGAGGAACCGTTCGGCGAAGACGCCAACGATTTACCGCTGTCGGCCATGTGCCGCGCCATCGAAATCAGCTTGCGCGAATCCGTGCAGGATGAAAACGTGCCGCCGCCCATGCAAGCCGTCGATTTCCTGCTGAATTGATCCACATGCCAGCTTTCCCCTTGACCTTACCATCGGGGGAAGGCTTACAGTGGCAGCACTTAATCATTCAAGGAGTGCTTGCCATGTATCAGTTACAAGTTGAAAACATGAGCTGCGGCCATTGCGTCGGCTCGGTCACGAAAGCGGTGCAAGGCATCGATCCTGCCGCACAGGTGCAGATCGACCTGGCCAGCAAGCGCGTCACGGTGGAGTCATCGAGCGAACTGGGCGCCATCAGCGCCGCCATCGTCGATGCGGGCTACCCCGTCACCAGCGCGCAATAAACAGCAAGGACACGACAGCCGGCCAATGCGCCGGCTGTTTTTGTTTACCCGTCCAGTTCAGGGTAATGGCGGAAGATGCCTTCTTCATTGAACGGGATCCTGCGCTTCGACTTCAGGTAACGGGCAATATTCGGCCGCGCTGCCACGGCGCCATGCAGGTCAGACAAGGCAGGATATTCGGGCGCCAGGCGCGCCATGGCTTGCGGAAACGCATAGTGCAAACCAGCCAGCATCTGGAACAGCGACAGGTCGCCATACGTGAGCTTTGTACCCAGCAGATACGGGCCGCGGCGGCTCAGCAACACTTGCGTGAAGTAGGATAGGAATTTCGGCAAGCGTGTTGCGCGGAAATCCGCACTGCGCAGCATGGCCGCCTGCTGTTGCTCTTCGTAATATTGATTCATCGACAGCGGATGGTGCGTGTCGTGCACTTCCGTCAGCCAGTCGGCCATCGTCAGTTGCAGCTGGTTCAGCCACAAACGGCCGCTTTCAGCGCGCGGCGCCAGGCCCAGGCGCCGGCCCAGGTAGAACAGGATATTCGGCGTCTGGCCGATCAGCATGTCGCCGTCGCGCAGCACGGGCGGCGCGTAGGCGGCCTGTGGCGTGCTGTCGCCATCGAGGCAGGCCAGCATCGCGGGCACGCCCTGCCCCTTGTGTTCGGGCAAGCGGGCGATGTCGCGGTACTCGGCGCCCGCCTCTTCCAGCGCCAGGCGGATGAATTCTCCGCGTCCCTGTATCGTGGGCCAGTAGTACAGTTCATAGGCCATGCACACCTCCGTTGATTTACATCAATGGCAACATGGTTTCGCTTCCGTGTCGCCGGCCAGTCCCAGGCTTTGCAGGATGGGACAATCGGGCTTGTCGTCGCCATGGCACGATTGCGCCAGGTGGGCCAGGGTGTCGCGCATTTCCGTCAGTTCGGCGATGCGCTGATTCAAGTCCGCCACGTGGGCCAGGGCGATGCCTTTCACGTCCGCGCTGGCGCGCTGGTCGTTTTGCCACAGCGACAGCAGTTCGCGGATCTGTTCCAGCGAAAAACCCAGGCCCCGCGCGCGTTTGATGAAGCGCAAGGCATGCAAATCGTTCGGCGTGTAAATGCGGTAACCGGCGTCGCTGCGCGCGCTGGGTTTTAGTAAGGTAATGCTTTCGTAATAGCGTATCATTTTTGCCGATACGCCCGTCTCGCTTGCCGCCTGGCCGATATTCATCCTTGTTGCTCCTTGGTATGCACGCTACCTGTATGACTGCGGGCTTTCCAGCGGCGCAGCAACAGGGCATTGCTGATCACGCTGACGGAACTGAAGGCCATCGCCGCGCCCGCCACCATGGGGTTGAGCAAGCCGAAGGCGGCCAGCGGAATGCCGATCAGGTTATAAATGAAGGCCCAGAACAGATTTTGCCGTATCTTGCTGTAGGTGCGGCGCGAGATATCGATGGCGTCCGCCACCAGGGCCGGATCGCCGCGCATCAGCGTGATGCCGGCCGCATGCATGGCCACGTCCGTGCCTGTCGACATGGCGATGCCCACGTCGGCGGCCGCCAGCGCGGGCGCATCGTTGATGCCGTCACCCACCATGGCCACCTTCGCCCCTTCGCCTTTCAGCGCGACAATTTTAGCGGTTTTATCGGCCGGCAGCATTTTCGCCGCCACCATGTCGATGCCCAGCAGCTTGCCGACGGCGTCCGCGCTGCCTTGATTGTCCCCCGTCAACATCACCGTGCGGATGCCCAGGCTGTGCAGATGGGCAATGGCCGCCTGTGCGTTCGGCTTGACCTGGTCGGAAAAGGCGAACAGGCCCAGCAGTTCCGATCCCGCAGCCAGCCACGAGATCGTGTTGCCCGTGGCTTCCAGGGACAAGGCCTGTTCCGCCAGCGGCGTCATGTCTACATGCAACTCCTGCATCAGGCGCGTGCTGCCCAGTTTCAGTTCCAGGCCATCGACCTGGGCCGCCAGGCCGCGCCCCGGCAAGGCCGACAGGCCCGTGGCTGGCAAGGGTTCGAGGTGGCGCGCGGCCGCCGCATCGAGCACGGCCGTCGCCAGGCTGTGCTCGCTGCCGCGCTGGATGCTGGCCGCCAGTTGCAGCAGCCGGGCATCGTCGATGCCATGCGCATGCAGGGCCGCCAGCGCAGGTTTACCCACCGTCAGGGTGCCCGTCTTGTCGAACACGACGGTATTGACGGCGTGCGCCACTTCCAGCGCTTCCGCATCCTTGATCAGGATGCCGTAACGGGCAGCGACGCCCGTGCCGGCCATGATCGCCGTCGGCGTGGCCAGGCCCAGCGCGCACGGGCAGGCGATCACCAGCACGGCCACGGCATTGATGATGGCGTTTTCCAGCTCGCCCGTGGCGAACCACCAGCCCAGCATGGTCAGCAGCGCCAGCACCAGCACCACGGGAACAAAGATGGCGCTGACCTTGTCCACCAGGTGCTGGATCGGCGCCTTGGCCGCCTGCGCATCTTCCACCAGGCGGATGATGCGCGACAAAGTCGTCTCGCCGCCCACGGCTTGCGTGCGCACCAGCAACAAGCCATCCGCATTGATGGCGCCGCCCGTGACCTTGTCGCCCGGATGCTTATCGACCGGCAAGCTTTCGCCCGTGATCAGGGATTCGTTGATCTGGCTGGCGCCTTCCACCACCACGCCATCGACGGCTACCCGCTCGCCGGGACGGATGACCACCAGGTCGCCCACTTTGACTTGTTCCACGGGCAAGTCGATTTCCACGCCGTCGCGGCGCACGCGGGCCGATTCCGGACGCAGGACTTGCAGCGCACGGATGGCAGAGGCTGTCTGGCGCTTGGCGCGGCTTTCCAGCCATTTGCCCAGCAGCACCAGGGTGATGACGACGGCCGACGCTTCGAAATACAGGTGCGGCAGCATCTCGCCCGCCGTCAGCCACTGGTAGACGGATAAGCCATACGCGGCGCTCGTGCCCAGCGCCACCAGCAAGTCCATGTTGCCGCTGCCGGCGCGGGCCGCCTTCCAGCCCGCCTTGTAGAAGCGCGCGCCAAAGTAAAACTGCACGGGCGTGGCCAGGGCGAATTGCAGCCAGCCGGGCAGCATCAGATGGATGCCGGCCCACTCCAGCAGCATGGGCAGCATCAGGGGGAAAGCCAGCACGGCCGCGGACGCCACTTTCAAGCCGTCGCGATTCGGCGCGGCAAGGGGCGCGCTGGCCTCGCTGGCGGCGGGCACCGTGGCTTCATAGCCGGCCTTGTCGATGGCGGCGATCAGGGTGGCCGCATCGGCCTCGCCCGTCACCTTGATGCGCGCGCTTTCCGTGGCCAGGTTGACGCTGGCGGCCAGCACGCCCGGCACCTTCAGCAAGGCTTTTTCCACCCTGCCCACGCAAGAGGCGCACGTCATGCCGGCGACGTTCAGGTCGATTTCGCGCTGCGCCACGCTGTAGCCAGCCTTTTCCACGGCCGCCTGCAAGGTGGCCAGGGGAATCGGCGTGTCGGACGTGACCTTGGCCACTTCGGTGGCCAGATTGACGCTGGCCTGGGTCACGCCGGGCACGGCGGCCAAGGCCTTTTCCACGCGGCCCACGCACGAGGCGCAGCTCATGCCTTCGATGGCCAGCGCCTGCGCATGCGCGGCGACGGAATTGGGGGAAGTCGGGGCGAGTGCAGCCTGGTTCATGGCAGATCCTGTACGAAAGAGTAACGAATACGGACAGGATCTGCTATCCCATGATGGGAAGGTCAAGCCCTATTTGCACGCTGTGCCGGGCTTGTTTGACGACGCTTAGCGCACGACGCAGTCGATTGCGGCCGGCTTGCTGCCGCCTGCCGCGCTGCCCGGGCCCGATGACGACGATGAAAAGACCGGCGGCGGCGTGAACGGGATGCCGGGATTGACAGGCAGCATCACGGGCGGCTGCTTGAAGCTGGGCGTAAAACCGAACTGGCCGGCGGCAAAATTTTGCGTCCCGGCAGGATTGGTCACATGAATCAAACCATCGAGCACCTGCACATACAGGCCCGGCGCCCTCGCCGCCCCGCCTGGTGTCGGCACCGTTGGCACCGCCTGCGCCGAGGCTGGCACATAGGTGGCAACAAACGTCGTGCCGCGGATGCCGATGGTGGCGGCCGGCGTCTTCATCTCGAAACGCTCCTTGTTACGCTTGCCCAGCAAGCCTGTGACGGAACGTAAGCCGCCCTTGAGCAGGCTGAAGATGGCGTGGTCGCCGTCAGGCTGCTCGGCCGTGTAGCTGAATTGCTCGATGACGAAACTGGTATTCGGTTTCAAAGTGATTTCGCTATTGTCGATCAGCTTGATCAAGGCATAGGTTTCCTTTTCCGTCAGCAAGGTGTCCCCCTGCTCGACTTCGGACTTGATGGCCAGGATTTTCACCTTGCCATCCGCCTTCTTGGCCATCAGCGGACCGCTCAACTGCATCACCGTACCCGCCACCTGTCCAGCCCAGGCGTGCGCGCCCACGCACATCAGGGCCAGCCACAGCAAGGCCTTAATTGCAGTACATTTTTTTTGCGGCATCATCGTATTTGTATCCTGTGGGTTTATCTGTGGCATCGGCAACATCCTTGCTGTCTTTCTTCTTGTCATCATCCTTGGCTGGCGACGCAGAAGCGAGCGGGGCGTTGGCACGGTCGGCCTGCTTGATGATACGCAAGGCTTCATCGATGGCTGCGCTGGCGCTGGCATCGATGGCGGGCTTGTCGACGGTCGTGGCAGGCAGGAAGATGGCGTCCGCCATGTTCACCGCGCCATTCGGCGCCAGCAAGCTGACGTTGGCGCGCTGGCGGTTGATGCGCACGCCCGAGTCGCCCGTGATGCTGCCCGCTTTCGCCAGCACGCTCATGCTGGCCGCAGCCGGCAAGGCGAAGCTTGCCGTGTCCGCAAAGCGCACATTGCCCCCAGCGCTGGCGCTGAAATTGCCGCCGCCGAGAACCTGGGCATTGCCCTCGATACGAATGTCGCCGCCAGCCGCCAGGCTGATGTCGCGCGCCGCTGCCAGCTGCGCACCATTGCCCAGCAGCACATCCGTGCTGGCATTGAGCGCAATGTCCTTGCCCTCGATCTTGCCGTTGACGGTGACGGGGCTGTGCGCCGTCACGCTGACGTTGCCGCCATTCGCATTGATGTTGCCGGCCATGACGCCGCCCGTGTTATCGATGGCAATGTTGCCCGCGCCCGTGACCAAGGTTCCCAGGATCAGAGTGCCCGGCGCCGAGGTATTGTTCAGCGCAATGCCGCCCCCTGCGCTATTGCTGGCGGCAAAACTGCCCACCTGGTTGCCCGCATGGCCCAGCACGATGCCATCGCGCGCCTGCGCAGCCAGGCTGCCGGCAAGCAAGGCACCATCCTGGCCGATGGCGCCGTTCAGGGCGCTCAGTTTCACCTCGTTGGCCGCCAGGCTGGCGAAGCGCACATCTCCCGCCGCTTGCGTGATGGCCAGCTGGCCCGCCAGCCGGATGGCGCCGGCCGTCTGATTAAAACTGTTGGCGACGAGCAAGTTACCGTTGCCGCTCAGCACACCGCCGCCTTGCGCATAACGGT
The DNA here is from genome assembly GCF_030587335.1 of Janthinobacterium sp. SUN176. NCBI lineage: Bacteria > Pseudomonadati > Pseudomonadota > Betaproteobacteria > Burkholderiales > Oxalobacteraceae > Janthinobacterium > Janthinobacterium sp. SUN176. The sequence continues at coordinate 2,946,320 of NZ_JAPWIA010000001.1, forward strand.
CCGCCGACAGGCTGCCGTTCAGCAGCAAGCTGCCGCCGTTGATTTCCAGGCCGGCCAGGCCGCCCAGCACGGAGAGGTCCAGCGCGCTGTCACCGAGCGTCAGGCTGCCGCCCGTCAACAGCAAGCCCGTCGCCGAATGCAGGTTTTTCAGGATGGTGCTGCCGGCCGCCGCGCTGTAGGTGACGATGCCCTTGCTGTTGCTGAAGTCGACAGCCAGCACGTTCGCGCCTTCCGGCACCACGCCACCGTCCCAGTTGGCGGCGTCGCTCCACAAGCCGCTGCCGCTGCCGACCCATATTGACAATTGTTTTTGCGCAATCGTTGCCTGCGCCGTGCCGCCCGTCGTTTCCAGTGTGTAATTGCCCGCATCGGCGCCCGCCAGGCGGAAGCCGCTGGCTGTCACCAGCTTGCCCGCACCCGCGTTCTTGTCGGCAAAGCTGCCGCTGCCGCCCACCACGCTGACCACATCCTGGCCCAGCACGCCGTTCGCCGATGCGCTGACGGCCGCATTCGTGGTGCCGTCATACACCTTGCCGGCCGCGCTCAGGCTGGCCAGGGTCAGGCTGGCGGGCGTAATGCTGGCCAGCAAGCCTGTCGGCAAGACGATAAAATAATTGCCCGCATCGGCGCCTGCCAGGGTCGCGCCGCTCAGCTGCACCACCTTGGCCGCGCCCACGTTCTTGTCCGCAAAGTTGGCCACTGCCGAGGCCGTCAAACTGTCGCCGGCGAGACGGTCATCGCCCAGGACCAAACTGGCGCCCGTCGTGCCATCGTAGACCTTGTTACCCACCACGCCGGACAGGTTCAGCGCACGTGCGCCGATGTCGGCCGTGGTGCTGCCCGCATTTCCATTGAGCACATAGTTGCCCGCATCGGCGCCCGTCAGGTGACCCGTCGCCACCTGGTAATCGACCACCTTGCCTGTACCGGCATTCTTGTCGCGGAAGCTGCCCAGCAAGCCGGCCATGCCGACCTGGTCGCCCGCCACCAGGCCTTCAAAATAGCCATCCAGGGCCGCTTGCAGCGTGCCGTCGTAGACGCGGCTGTGCGCGCCCGAGACGCCATAATTCAGGATGCGCGCCGTGATGGCCGCCGTGCCGTCCGCCGTCGTCGCGGCCAGGCTGTAGTTGCCCAGCTCATTGCCGTCCAGGGTCAGGCCGCTGGCGTGCACGGCCTTGCTGCCGCCCGCGTTCTTGTCGAGGAAGGCGGCGCTGCCGCTGATGCTGATATTGTCGCCCGTTACCACATTGCCCAGCACGAAGGTGGCGCCGTCATAGCCAAGGTTGCCGTCATACACCTTGCCATTGCCGCCGATGCCGACCGTCAGGATGCGCGGCGTGATGGCATAGGTGGTCGTGCCGCCCAGGGTGATGTCGTACTTGGTCGACCACAGCCCCGTCAAGCCGTAGGTACCCACATTGCGTGCATTGCTCCCGTAGCCGAGGCTGCCATTCACGCCCGCGTCGCCGTCGAGCAGTCCCACGTAACCTATCGTGCCCAGGAAGGCGGCCAGCTGGCCATCGTAGACCTTGCCGCTGGCATTGTCCGTGACATTCACTTGCAGCGGTTTCAGGAGCGCCTTCAGCATCGGCGTCGTATAGCCATCGTAGATGCGCCAGACGCTGCTGAAATTGAAATCGTTGAAGCTACCCTGCTGCTGCATCTGCGCCGTGGTGCGGCCGCTGGCGCCGCCCTGGTCCATCAGGATGCCGGCCGTCTCATAGTTCCAGAAACCGAACGCGATGCCTGCGCCCACATCGGCGCGGCCCACCAGTCCGCCCACCGTGCCGCCCGCAAAGCCGCTGCCGGCCACGGCGCCGCTGCTGTAGACGTGGCTGGCGCTGCTGCCCGCCACGCTCCAGCCGATCAGCCCGCCCAGGTTTGCGCGGGGCACCGCCACGTCGCCATCGGCCGACACGCCGACGGCACCGGTGGCGTAGGCGTCGCTGATGCTGCCGCCATTGCGTCCCGCCAGGCCACCGATATTGGCCGCGCCGCGGGCCGCGCCCGTGGCGTAGGACTGCGAAATGGCGCCGTCATTGTTCCCCACCAGGCCGCCGACCTTGTCGCGCGCTCCCGTCACGTCGCCCGTGGCGTAGGCGGCATCGATACTGGCGCCGGCCAGGTTTGCCCCCACCAGCCCGCCAATGCTGCCGCCATTGGCCGCATTGATGCCCGCGACGTTGCCGCTGGCGCTGGCATTGCGCAGCGTGCCGCCGTTGCTGCCGACCAGACCGCCGACGGCGCTGGCGCCGCTGACCGCGGTGCTGCTGCGCACGCTGTCCAGCGTCCCGCCGAGATTCAGGCCGACCAGGGCCCCGACATTGTTCACCCCCGCCACGCTGCCATTTTGCAGGGCCAGGTTGCGTACCGTCCCCCCCTGCACCTTGCCGAACAGGCCCACGCCGGAGCTGACGGTCGGGTTCAGGGCATTGATGTACAGGCCATTGATGGCAAAACCGCCGCCGTCGAACATGCCCGCATACCCTGCGCCATCGCCGCCGGCGATGGGTGCAAAACCGGCGCCCTGGTTCCAGCTGGTCGTGCCGCTGGCGTCGATATTGCCCATCAACCGATAGTTGTTGCCCAGCCCCAGGCTGCCGATGCCTTGCAAGCCGTAGATATCGACGATCTGGTAAGGCGCGGCCGTGCTGCCGTCGCCGCCGCTCACGCGCAGGAAGCTGGCGCCCGGCGCGATGGCGAAGCGGCTGGCCGAGAAAGCGGCCAGGCCAGGCGCATTTTGCGTCCACGCGCCGCCGTCGAGGGCAAACAGGCCGCCGACCGTGACGGCGCCCGTGGCCGTGATGGGGGAAGCTGAATTGAGGCGCAGGTCGCCCGCCAGATTGATCGCATTCGAGATGCGCATGCCGCCCGTGTTGCTGCCGTCGCCGATGGTCAGCGAGGATGCAGAGATGCCGGCCAGCTCGGCCGCGTCCAGGCCCAGGGCGCCGCCGGACTTGCTGCCCAGGTCGATGAGGCGCGAGCTGCTCAGGGGCTTGATCGCCACGCTGGCGCGCCCGCCGGTGCCGCCGAAATCCAGGGTGCCGCCGATGCTGATGCTGTCGGCCTGCAAGGTCACCGTCTGGCCACCGATGCCGCTGCCCGTCAGCCGCGCGCCGCCGCCCGTCAGGTTGATTTCGCCGCCCGAGAAATTGGCGCGCAGGGACAGGTTGCCGCTGCCGACGCTGACCACGCCGCTGCCCGCCACGCTGGCGCCGGACAGCGACACGCTGCCGCCGTTCGTCGTGATCGGCGCGTTCAGGTGGATATTCGCGCTGGAACCATACGCGGCGCCGCTGCTGGCGTCGTTGGCCGACAAGGTCACATTGCCGCCGTTGGTGCTGATGGCCGCATACACATTGATCGTCTCGCCCGCCGTGGCGCTCAGGCCGATGCCGGGATGGAGCATATTGACGGCGCTGCTGAAATTGATGCGGTGCTGGGCCTGCAAGGTCACGTTGCTGTTGGCGTTGGAAATCACGTCGGCGCCGATGCTGGTGCTGCTGGAGGGCGGACCTTCGGCAAACTCGTCCACGTCACCGAGGCTGCCGCCGCCGCCCTGCACCACATCGATATCGTAGGGGTCGAGCAGCCAGGTACCGCGCTTGCCGCGGCGTGCGCTCGTATCGACGCGGATGCCGCCCACGGCCAGGGAATGGCCCGAGGTTTCCACGAAACCGCCGTCGCCGCCTTGCGCGCCGCCGCGCGCGGAAATGCTGCCGTGCACCTGCGCCGATTCATTGCCCCAGGCGATGACCTTGCCGCCGTTGCCGCTGTCGATGGCATCGGCCTTGACGCTGGCGTCCTTGCCGACGAGCACTTGCCGCGCATTCTGCACGGCCGCGTTCTTGCCCTGGTAGTCGCCGCCCAGCAAGACTGTGCCGCCGCCCGTGGCGCCGCTGGCGTCGATCGCCGCATTGCCCAGCAAGCCCACCTGCTCGCCCAGCACCTGGATGTCGCCGCCCTTGCCTGCCGCGCCCGTGGCGCTGGTGACGCTGCCCGCGTCGAGCAGCACCTTGCCGCTGGCCTTGAGGACGATCCTGCCGTTGTCGCCGACGACGGCGCTGTTCGCGTTGAGCACGCCGCGCTGGCTGACCAGTGCACCGGCCATGCCGATGCTGCCGCCCTGGGCGATGATCTGGCCCAGGTTCAGGGCCTGGTCGGCGGGCGCCGACACCAGCACGCGCAATTGCGGATTGCCGGGGTCGGCCAGCTGCACGCTGCGCCCGGCCGCCAGGATCACTTCGCCGTTCGGCGCCGTGATGAGGCCCGTGTTTTCCACGTTCGGCGCGATCAGCAGCACTTGTCCGCCCTTGCCCGCGTTGATGGTGCCCGCATTGCCGACGGCACCGGCCACGCCGCCCGCCGTGAACTGGCGCTTGCCGGCCAGGAAATCCTCGTTCGTCATGCCCAGGCTGGACGCCACCAGTCCATTCACATCCACTTTCGCGCCCTGACCGAAGACGATGCCGTTCGGATTGATCAGGAACACCTTGCCGTTCGATTCGAGCGCGCCCAGGATCTTGCTGGGGTCTTGTCCCGTGATGCGGTTGAGTACGGCGCTATTGCCGTTTTGCTGGATGAAGCGCGTGATTTCACCGGCATGGATGGAAAAACTCTGCCAGTTGATGATGGTGTTGGGCGTGTTCGTGATCGAGAACACATTGCCCTGCTGGTTGAACGTCGCCTGTCCATGGACCACCTGCGGCAAGGCGGGATTGGCCTGCGCCGCGCCGAAGCAGCCGGCCAGCAGCAGCGCCAGCGCCGTGCGGCGCAGGGGTAGCGCACAAGGCGGAGCAAATGATGGCGTCAGGATGAAAACGGAGGCGTGCTGGGCGTGGTTTTGCATGGTGTTCATCCTGATACTAGTAGGCCAAGGCGAGGCGGAAATGCAGGCGGTTGGCATCGCGCTGTCCCGTGTCGCCGCCATTGACGACATGGGCGTAATCGAGTTGCAGATTGGCGTAGCGGCTCAGCAGCAAACGCAGGCCGAGTCCGCCGCTGGCTATGCCTTGCGAAGCGCTTTCGCCGGGCAGCGCATGGTTGCGGCGCAGCCAGGCCGTGTCATAGAAGGCCAGCGCGCGGCATTGATAACCGAGGGTCTGGCCGCACCAGTTCGGCGTGTACAGCTCCAGGTTCAGGCTGGCGCCCGAGTCATTCGATACCTCGCGCTCGGCAAAGCCGCGCACGGACGCGGCGCCGCCGGCGCCGAACTGCTCGCCCGGCACCAGCGCGTCCGGCGTGACTTGCGCATTGACGAGCGCGCGCCATTGCCAGTCGCCGGCCAGCACGCGTCCCGAGCTGGCGCTCAGGCGCACCGTGTTGTAGGCGGCCTTCGCATGCGCGCGCACGCGGTCGAAATCGGCTTGCGCGCCATGCTTGCCGCCAGGAATGTTATGCGCGAACGTGACGGCCACGCTGGTCTCGCCCGTGGGCAAGGCCCAGTTGCCGATGTAGCTGACGCTGAGCGGGTGCACGGTGACGTCGGCGCCCAGCTCCATGCCGAACAGCTGCACGCTGTTGCGATACGCCTTGTAATCGATGCCGTACACGAGCTTGGGTTCGAAATCGCCGCTGCGGGCAAAATTCTGGTTATAGCGGATGCCGGCCATGCTGCCCTGGCCGCTGACGGCCAGGTCGAAGATGCCGGCCGAGACGCTGCCCGAATCAACGTTCGAATAGCTGGCGAAAAAATCCATCGAGTCGCCCAGCGCGTACAGCGGCAAGTGGTAGCCGGCGCCATACACGCCCACCTTGTCCGGCTTTTCCAGGCTGCTCGTGTATTGCAGGCTGGCCACATGGTCGCGGCCTAACAAGTTGGCATGCTGCAACACCACGCCCACGTGCGTCTTGCCCGTTTGCGCATTGCCCGTATTGTCCACGTTGAGCATGGCTTTCCAGGGCTGCTCATCGGCCACCGTGACGATGGCGTCGATGGCGCCCGCCGGCTCGTCGGCCTGCAGGCGCACTTCGATCTTGCGCGCCGGATTTTCGTTGGCCAGCTTCAGGCTTTGCGACAAGGCCGGCAAGTTCGGCGTCTCGCCTTCGCGCAGGGACGGCAAGGCGCGCCGCACGTTGGCCTCGTCGACATGCGTGTTGCCGCTGATGGCGAGCTTGCCCAGCGGCGTTTGCAGCACGCTCAGGCGCACCACGCCCCGTTCCAGTTCCTGTTCCGGCAGTTGCACCTGCACGGCGCTATAACCGCGCTCGCGGTAAGCCGCCTCCAGCGCCTCGACGGCGCGCGCGATGTCGGAAAAATCGCGCTGCATTCCCGTAAAGGGCGCCAGCAAGGCTTGCACCTGCGCCGACGTGAGCAGGGTATTGCCCTGGACGTCGAAGCGGCGGATCTCGAAGCGCGGCACGCCATCTTCCTGCAGGGCAGGAGCAGCGTCATCCATGGAAACGGCAGCGCCGGCGGCGCCGACGGCGAACAGCAGCGCGGAACCCGCAAGCAGGTGCACCAAACGATATGTCATGTGAAGGATTTCTTGTGTAACCGGACAAGCGCGCGGCCCGCAGGCGCCAGCGTGTCCGGCAATGGATTGAAGACAAATTTTAGACGGCTTTTTGTTTCCAGTCAGAAATTTCTAACATTTCTCCCCGTTTTTTATCGCAACGCAACAAACAGTGCGCGCACAGTGATAAAAATGCCGCAATAACGGGCATTTTCCGGCGCGCCGGCAGCCTTATTTACTGTGCAATTCTGTCACGCCATCCCAGTCGGCTGGCGGCGGCTGGCTGCGATAGCGCTCCAGGCGCGCCGCGTACAGCCGGTACAAGCCGTCATCGGGAAAGTCCGCCTGCAAGCGGGCCAGCTGCGCGCCAGCCGCCGCCCAGTCGCGCGCGCGCAACAGGGCCAGCACCGCGTGCCAGCGTTCCAGCTGCGCCAGTTCCGCGGCCGTAGCATCAGCCAGCGGGCCGCGCGGCTCGAAGATGGCCACCGCTTCCTGCTTGCCCTGCACTCTGACCCGATCCAGCTCGCGGTACAGGAATGCGGCGGCGGCCCCGCGCGTGGCCTCGCCCACCACGATGCCCACGCCATACAGCTTGCTGGCGCCTTCCAGGCGCGCTGCCAGGTTGACGCTGTCGCCCATGACGGTATAGGCGCGACGGATACGCGAACCCATGTCGCCCACATGCATGGGTCCCGTATTGAGGCCGATGCCGATGCGCAGCGCCGGCCAGCCGTGTGCGCAAAACTGCTGGTTCAGCCGCGCCGCGCTGCCCTGCATCAGCAGGGCGCTGGCCACGGCCCGGCTGGCGTGATCGCCAAAGGCGACGGGCGCGCCCCAGAACGCCATCACGGCGTCGCCGATGTATTTATCGAGGGTGCCGCCATGGCTGTCGCGGATATCTTCCGACATGGCCGTCAGGTATTCGTTGATGTATTCGCGCAGCGCGGCCGGCGCCAGCTGCTCGGAGATGGCCGTGAAACCGCGCACGTCGGCAAACAGCACCGTCAGTTCGCGGTTCTCCCCCTCCATGGTGTAGCGCTGCGGATCGTCGGCCATCTCGGCCACCAGTTCGGGCGCCACATATTCGCCGAAACGGGCCACCAGCGCGCGTCCCTTGCGCACCTCGAAAAAATAGCCCCACGCCAGGTTGGCGATAAACAGCGCGACGATCAGCAACAGCAGCACGGCGCCGCCCAGCACCAGGTCGTGCACGGCGTACAGGTATAGGTTGATGGCAATGACGGCCGCCAGCGCGCCCACGGTCGCCAGCATCACGCCGGCCGGCGGCAGCACGGCCAGGGCGCCCGCCAGCAGCAGGCCAAACAGCACGATCTGCACCAGTTCGAATGCCAGCGCATAGTCGGGCCGCGCCTTGAAGCGCCCGTCGAGCATGGACTTGATCAGGTTGGCGTGCACTTCCACCCCCGGATACTCGGCATTCACGGGCGTGGCGCGGATATCGTTCAAGCCGGGCGCCGTGGTCCCCACCAGCACGAGGGCGCCCTTGAGCAGCGCGGGCGGCACCGTGCCGGCCAGCACGTCGGACGCCGAGACGTAACGGAAGGCGCCGCCATCGGGGCCGCCCGCGCCGCGGTACTGCACCGTGGTGGTCAAGGCTTCGCCCACGGGGATCGCCAGCGCGCCGCGCGGCGTAAACAGCATGATGTGTTCGAGTCCGCCGCTGGCCAGTTCGCGCGCCGACAGGGTATCGGCCGTGCCCGTGAAACGGGGAGCGATGGCGCGCGCCTGCAGGTAGGCGGCCACCGTGGCCAGCGACAGCGACGGATAATAGCCGTCGCCGATGCGCTGCAACAGGGTCGAGGAACGCACCACGCCATCGGCATCGGTCAGCGCCGTGAAGATGCCGGCGCCCTGCGCGGCCGCCTGCAGGGGCGCGATATTGGCTTCGTAGCCGCGCGCCACGTAGGCCGTGACGCTGCGCCCGTTCAAATCGGCGACGGTAAAAGCCGGCTTGGGCAGCACGCCCTTCCTTTGCTGCTCCGACACGCTGTAGCCCAGCACCACGGGCTGGCCGCGCATGGCCTCGGCGAACAGACCATCGTAATCCATGGCCGGGCGCAGTTTTTCCAGCTGCGCCGGCAAGCCGGCCACGCCCGCCAGTTCGCCCCGCGCCAGGCCTTGCAGCACAGCGTAGCCGGAACTGGTGTCCGCTTCGGGAAACGAGATATCGAAGCCCAGCGCGGCCACGCCGTAATGGCCGGTGAGCTGGCGCACCAGGCGCGCCTGGATGTCGCGGCTCCAGGGGAAACGGCCCACCCGGGCCAGGCTTTGCTCGTCGATGTCGACGATGACGATGCGGCGGTCCAGCTGCGGCGCCTCAAGACGCATGCGCCAGTCGCCCAGCATGGCGTCCAGCCGCGCGACAGTGTCGTTGCCGGCCAGGCACAGGACGGCCGCCGCCAAGGTCAGCAGTATGCCCAGCAGCGACCGCGCCCCATGCTTGCGCAAGGCCAGCGACAGCTTCAAGGGGTATAGCCCGGAATGGCCGCCTCGTCGACGGCATCGATCTGGCTCGGATGCATGTGCTTTTCAGCGAAGGTCAGATAGACTTTGCTGCGGATGAAAACGTCGAACAGCTCCGGGTCGATATGCCCGTTCAGGCTGAAGTTGCCAAGGATGCGCAGGGATTCGGACAGCGGCTTGCCCTTTTTATAGGGCCGGTCGCGCGCAGTCAGCGCCTCGAAAATGTCGGCAATCGCCATCAGCCGCGCCGGCACCGACATCTGCTCTTTCGTCAGCCCGCGCGGATAACCCTTGCCATCCATGCGCTCATGGTGGCCGCCCGCGTATTCCGGCACTTTTTGCAGATGCTTGGGCCACGGCAGCGCTTCGAGCATGCGGATCGACACGCTGATATGGTTGTTGACGATGGCCCGCTCGGCCGCCGTCAGGGTGCCGGCGCGGATGGTCAGGTTTTCCGTCTCGTCGGCGTCGAGGAAATCGCGCAGTTCGCCGTCGGCCGCGCGCCAGCGGCGCCTGGCGATCTGCCGCACGCGCTCCTGGTCGGCTTGCGCCATGCTCTCGCCGCCGACGTTGACCGTGCGGATGAAGTCGCGCTCTTCGCGCAGCGCCGCCTGCTCCTGTGCCAGCGCGCGGGCGATGGAGTCCTTTTGCTGCGGCTGCGCCGCCTGCTGGCGCAGGGCTGCGATCTCGGCGTCGCGCAGCAGCACTTCGTAGCGCGTGTCGATCAGGGCGATGCGATCAAAAATGGTTTCCAGCTTGGTGGCCTTGTCGACCACGTGCACAGGCGTGGTGATCTTGCCGCAGTCGTGCAGCAAACCGGCCAGCCACAGCTGCTTGCGCTCGTTGTCGCTGAGCCGGAAATCAGCCAGCGGCCCCGTTTGCGTGGCGTGCGCGGCGTCGGCCAGCAGCATCGTCAGCTCGGGCACGAACTGGCAGTGACGGCCCGTGTACGGCGACTTTTCATCGATGCCGATATTGATCAGCGTAACGAGCGATTCGAGCAGCTCTTCCAGCTGCGAAATGAGCAGCTGATTCGTCAGCGCCACGCCCGCCTGCGCGGCCAGCGCCTCGATGAAGCGCTGGTCGGTGGAGGAAAAGGCGCGCACCTGGCCCGTCTCGCCATCCTTGGCATTGATCAGCTGCAGCACGCCGATCAGGTCGCCCTCGTGGTCGCTCATGGGCACCGTCAGGATCGATTGCGTGTGGTAGCCGTGGTGGCGGTCGAAGTCGCGCATGCCGGAAAAATTGAAGCCCTCGTCGCGGTACACGTCGGCGATGTTCACGCTGCGGCGCAGGTTCGCCGCATACGCGGCCACCGACGCCAGGTTCGGCTGGCCGGCAGCGTCAAACAGGGGCACGCCAGGCAAGCCCATGTCGGCGCCCTGCGCGATGCCCAGGCTGTCGTTGACGCTGATGTCGAACGCCAGCTGGCGGCCCTCGGCCATGGGCCGGTACAGGGTGGCGCCATCGGCGCCGCTCATGCTTTTTGCCAGCAGCACGATGCGCTGCAACAGCGCGCCGATATCGTGCCCTTCGCCGCCCAGGCCATGGCCAAGCGCGACACTGAGTTCGGTCAATTGCTCCAGTCTGTGGGCGATTTTCTCAGGGTGCAACTGAGGCATGTTGGTGGCAATCCGGTAATGGGCAAGCAAAAAAGGGGAAGTCGGCAAGCGCCAGTGTAACGGCCACCCTGCGCACTGTACATTACTTAGTTGCAACAAAATGAAATAACTTGCCGTATTGCAACACACATAAATGTTGCCGCCAATCTCATTAATTAGAATAGAATCAACAATAATTACACCGTAACAAGGTACTGAATGAAATTCACGTTCAGGGGCGTGCGCGGCTCCATCCCCTCCCCCGGCCCGCGCACGGCGCGCTATGGCGGCAACACCACGTGCATCGAAGTACGCACCGACAACGATAGCCTGATCATCCTCGATGCGGGCAGCGGCATCTTCTCGCTGGCGCAGCAACTGCCGCCGGGCGAGCCCGTCGACGCGCACGTCTTCATCACGCACAGCCACTGGGACCACATCCACGGCCTGCCCATGTTTTCGCCCCTGTTCGTGGCCGGCAACCGCATGCGTCTGCATGGCGCCTTTGACGCCATCAGCGGACGCGGCATCGAGCACGTGATGGCGGTGCAGCTGCAAGGCAGCTATTTTCCTGTCAGCGAAGCGGCCATGGCGGCCAGCATCGAGTACCGCACCCTGGCGCCCGGCGAAGCCGTCGAGGTGGGGGGCGCGCGCGTGCGCGGCGCGGAAATGAACCACCCTGTCGTCAATCTCGGCTACCGCATCGACTGCGGCGGCGTCGCGCTGTTTTTCAGCGGCGACCATGAACCGTTCTACAACCTGCATCCGCCCGGCCATGCCGAGCACGCGGCCTGCGCGGCGCGCAATGCGCAGCGCCAGGCTGGCATCGACGCGCTGGTCGCCGGCGTCGATGCGCTGATCATGGATTGCTCGTACACGCGCGAGGAATACCCGGGCAAGCAGGGCTGGGGCCACGGCACCTTCGACGCCGCCTTCGACCTCGCCCTGCGCTGCGGCGCGCGGCGCCTGTACTGCACCCACCACGAACCGACCCGCAGCGACGAGCAGCTCGAAGCCGTGTTTGCCGACGTGATGGGGCGCTACAGCAGCCGCCTCAATGGCCTGCAAGTGTTCCTTGCCTACGAAGGGCTGACGGTGGAACTGGCCGGCGCATAAAAAAAGGGAGCCGCGAGGCTCCCTTTTTACTGGCGTTGGCTATCCATTACATGATGTGGTGGCCAATCCACCACGCGACTGCTGCGACGAAGGCCGACGCGGGAATCGTGAAGATCCAGGCCCAGACGATATTGCCCGCCACGCCCCAGCGTACGGCCGACATTTTTTGCGACGAGCCGACGCCGACGATGGCGCCCGTGATGGTGTGCGTGGTCGACACGGGAATGCCCAGCGCCGTCGAGACGAACAGGGTGATCGCGCCGCCCGTTTCGGCGCAGAAGCCGCCGACCGGTTTCAACTTGGTGATCTTCTGACCCATGGTCTTGACGATGCGCCAGCCACCGAACAGGGTGCCGAAGCTGATGGCCGTGTAGCACGAGATGATGACCCACATCGGCGGCATGGCATCGGCCGCGCTCGAGTAACCGGCGGCGATCAGCAGCATCCAGATGATGCCGATGGTTTTTTGCGCATCGTTGCCGCCGTGGCCCAGGCTGTAGGCGGCCGCCGATACCAGTTGCAGGCGGCGGAACCACTTGTCGACCTTGCGCGGCGTCGAACGCACGAAGATCCACGACACGAGCAGCATCATGATGGAACCGAACACAAAGCCCAGCACCGGTGCGATCACGATGAAGGCCACCGTTTTCCACAGGCCGGCCGCGACCAGCGCGCCCGTGCCGGACTTGGCGACGGCGGCGCCCACCAGGCCGCCGATCAGCGCGTGCGAGGACGACGAAGGAATCCCGTAGTACCAGGTAAACAAATTCCAGAAGATGGCGCCCATCAGCGCGCCGAAGATCACGTACTGGTCGATCACCGCAGGGTCGATGGTTCCCTTTCCCACCGTGGCGGCCACGGTCAGCTGGTGGAACACGAAGATGGCGACGAAGTTGAACGTGGCGGCCATGGCAACCGCGGTCTGCGGTTTCAATACGCCCGTCGAGACCACCGTGGCGATCGCGTTGGCGGCATCGTGGAAGCCGTTCATGAAGTCAAACAGCAGTGCGAGGACGATCAACAGGCCTAGCACGTAGATGCTGATTTGTATGGTCATTGTAGTTTCTTTTCTGATTCTGGTTCAGGACAGGCCCAACGCTTACGCGTTTTCGACGATGATGCCTTCGATAATATTGGACACATCTTCGCAACGGTCGGTCACGGTTTCCAGAATTTCGTAGATCGCTTTCAGCTTGATCAGGTTGCGCACGTCCGGCTCGTCGCGGAACAGCTTGGACATGGCGGCGCGCATCACGTGGTCGGCGTCCGATTCCAGGCGGTCAATCTCTTCGCAGATGGCGACGATCTTGCGCGAGTTATCCATGTTGTGCAGCATGGCGACGGCGTCGCGCACTTTTTCGGTACAGGCCAGTACCAGTTCGGCCAGGCGCTTGGCTTCCGGCGTGACGGCCTTCAGGTCGTACAGCGAGACGGTTTGCGCCGCATCTTCCAGCAGGTCGAGGATGTCGTCCTGGCGCGTGATCAGCTGATGGATGTCATCGCGGTCGATCGGCGTGATGAAGGTCTTGTGCAGCATTTCCACGGTGGCGTAGGTGACTTTGTCCGCCTGTTTCTCGATGCTTTCGATCGCATGCACGCGGTTTTCCAGGTCATCGAAATTGGTCATCAGGCCGAGCATCTCTTTGGCGCCCTTGACGCACAATTCCGCGTGCTGGTTAAACAATTCAAAAAACTTGCCCTCAGTGGGCATCAAGCGTCCAAACATGTCATTCTCCGTTAAGCATTGAGTCGTGTTATTTACTACAGAAAGCCGCCCCTTTTGATGAAGGGGCGGCCAATGGAATATCAGTGCTGCTGTGTTAGTCGCCTTGGTAAAGCGCCAGGCCACCACTGTAATTGCCAAATTTGGTGTACTGCCCCATGAAGGTGAGGCGGATGCTGCCGATTGGACCGTTACGTTGTTTACCGATGATGATTTCGGCCGTTCCCTTGTCCGGCGAGTCGGGGTTATACACCTCGTCGCGGTAAATGAACAGGATCACGTCGGCATCCTGCTCAATAGCGCCCGATTCGCGCAAGTCGGACATGACAGGACGTTTGTTCGGGCGTTGCTCCAGCGAGCGGTTCAGCTGGGACAGCGCGATCACGGGGCAACCGAGTTCTTTCGCCAGGCCTTTCAAGCCCCGTGAAATCTCGGAAATCTCCGTGGCGCGGTTGTCGCCCGGCGTATTGGCCGACATCAGCTGCAAGTAATCGACGATGATCAGGCCCAGCTTGCCGCATTGACGCGACAAACGGCGCGAGCGGGCGCGCAACTCGATGGAATTCAAGGCCGGCGTTTCATCGATGTACAACTGCGCGTCGTTCATCTTCTGGATCGCATTCGTCAGGCGCGGCCAGTCTTCGTCATTCAGGCGGCCCGTGCGCAGGCGGTGCTGGTCGAGCTGTCCGACGGAGCCCAGCATACGCATGGCCAGCTGGGCGCCGCCCATCTCCATCGAGAACACAGCCACGGGCAAGCCGCTGTCGATGGCCACGTTTTCGCCGATGTTGACGGAAAACGCCGTCTTGCCCATCGATGGACGTCCCGCCACGATCACCAGGTCGCCCGGCTGCAGACCCGAGGTCATGCGGTCGAGGTCGATGAAACCGGTGGGCACGCCCGTGATTTCACTCTGGTTGTCGCGGCTGTACAGTTCGTCGATGCGCTCGACCACCTGCGTCAGCAGGGGCTGGATGGCGGTCCAGCCCTGGGCGCCGCGCGCGCCCTCTTCGGCGATGGCGAAAATCTTCGATTCGGCCTCGTCAAGCATCTGCTTGACTTCCTTGCCCTGCGGGCTGAAGGCCGTGCCGGAGATGTCGTCGGCGACGGTAATGAGTTTACGCAGCACGCCGCGGTCGCGCACGATCTCGGCGTAGCGCCGGATGTTCGCGGCCGATGGCGTATTTTGCGCCATGGCGTTCAGGTAAGCGAGTCCGCCCACATCATCGGCCTTGCCGAGCTGGGTCAGGGTTTCAAAAACAGTAATGACATCGGCTGGCTTGGAAGCGTTAACCATCTTGACGATTTGCTCGAAGATGATGCGATGGTCATAGCGATAGAAATCCTCCGCATGCATGAAGTCGGCGATGCGGTCATATGCGGCATTGTCGCGCAGCAGACCACCGATAACGGATTGTTCTGCTTCGATCGAATGCGGCGGAATACGGAGGGAATCCAGTTGCGGATCAGAGGGGGCGTTCATGGCGCGAATTATACCCGCTTCGGCGTGCTGGCAAAAATAAAGGGCTGAAATTGAGCGAAAAAAAGGCCACAAAAAAGCCGGGCGAACCCGGCTTTTCATAGTGCGGCAACGCTTGCGGGCCAGGCCCGCAGACGATTACGCGTTCGCGTCTGGAACGACAGCGATAACAACTTCCACAACCACGTCGGTGTGCAGAGCAACCGAAACGTTGTGCTCGCCAACGATCTTCAGCGGGCCGGTAGGCATGCGGATTTGTGCTTTTTCAACAGCAAAACCTTGCTTGGTCAGCGCTTCAGCGATGTCGAAGTTGGTGACGGAACCGAACAGACGGCCATCAACACCAGCTTTTTGAGCAACTTGAACGGTCAGGCCGCTCAGTTTTTCGCCCTGGGCTTGCGATGCGGCCAGTTTAGCGGCAGCAGCTTTTTCCAGTTCGGCGCGCTTGACTTCGAATTCAGCCACAGCGGTTGCCGTAGCACGACGTGCCAGGCGTTGCGGGATCAGGAAGTTACGTGCGTAACCGTCTTTGACTTTGACGACTTCGCCGAGGTTACCGACGTTAACAACTTTTTCTAACAGAATGATTTGCATAGTTCTTCTCCAGGAATATCTGACCGATTAAGCGTGGTGCAGATCGGTGTATGGCAGCAGCGCGAGGAAGCGAGCGCGCTTGATTGCGGTGTCAACTTGGCGCTGGTAGTGCGCTTTGGTACCGGTCAGGCGTGCTGGCATGATCTTGCCGTTTTCTTGGACGAAGTCTTTCAGCGTGTCGACGTCTTTGTAGTCGACTTGCTCAACGTGAGCTGCGGTGAAGCGGCAGAACTTCTTGCGTTTGAACAACGGGTTTTGCTGTTTGCGTTTTTCTTTAAGCTTGAGCTTATTTTTGTCGAACTTTTTACCGAATGCCATGTCAGGCTCCTGTATCTAAAATGCGCTAGTCAGAATTGACTGCACTAAAATCAATGATGTGAAACACCAAACTCTTGCTGTTGCGGCTCTTCCTTGCCAGGAAACCCGTGAACTGATACACACCGCCCAAGCTTGCCTGGCTGAACCGGCCTGAGATTTCGCCTGCGGCTAGCGCGGCAACATCAAACTCGGTCAAACGGGCAATTCCTGCTTCCATCTGCTGCGAACTGTGTTGCAATACTGCATTCACAATCGGCAACCCTGCCGGGGTATAGCGCAATATTTCGCGCTCGGCAATGATGGCGGTTACTTGTAGCTGGTTCAGCGCACGATCCTGGTCAAAAATTAAGCTGCTGCTGCGGCTGGAGCGGCTGCTGGTGCTTCGGTGCGGTGGCTTTTGGCCGCGTCTTCGCGTTGTACCGATTTCATCATCGGCGAAGGAGCTGTTTCAGCTTTCTTCATTTTAACGGTCAGGTGACGCAACACGGCATCATTGAATTTGAATGCTGTTTCCAACTCGACCAGGGTCTCGTTGTCGCATTCGATGTTCAGGCAGATGTAGTGTGCTTTAGGCAGCTTTTGGATCGAGTAAGCCATTTGACGGCGGCCCCAATCTTCCACGCGGTGAACCGAACCGCCGCGGGTGGTTACGCTGGCTTTGTAGCGTTCGATCATCGCGGGCACTTGCTCGCTTTGGTCCGGATGGACGATAAAGACTATTTCATAATGACGCATGCAAACTCCTTCAGGTCGGATTGATAATCGCCCACCCCGGCGTCAAGACGGGTGTGGGAAGGTCAGCCGAAGATTATAACCGCCTTTTGCAAACGTTTCAATCATTCCTTCCACATGGGCCCGAAAAGCCCGCGCGCCGCCGCGCTTTCCGTCCGTGGACAAGTATTTCTTGCGAAATTCGCCCAAAACACGGAAATCCCCTTGCATAGTGAACGATACTGTACAAAAATACAGACTGTTCATATAGACAGCATTTTAGTATGCACCCACTGCTCATGATCAAGCTGACAGCACGACAAGAACAAATCCTGAACCTGATCAAGGACGCGATTGAAAACACGGGCTTTCCTCCCACCCGTGCCGAAATCGCCAATGAACTGGGTTTCAAATCGGCCAATGCGGCCGAAGAGCATTTGCAGGCTCTGGCCCGCAAGGGCGCGATCGAGATTTCACCGGGCACATCGCGCGGCATCCGCCTGATCGGCGCCGCCGCCGAAGCGCTGCCATCGAAGGTGCCGGCAGCGCTGCTGATGTCGCTGCCGCTGATCGGCCGGGTAGCGGCCGGTTCGCCCATCCTGGCGCAGGAAAACCTGGAAGCGAGCTACAACGTCGATCCGGCCCTGTTTTCGGCCAAGCCTGACTTCCTGCTGAAGGTGCGCGGCTGGTCCATGCGCGACGCCGGCATCATGGATGGCGATTTGTTGGCCGTCAAGAAAGTCGACAGCGCCAAGAATGGCCAGATCGTCGTGGCCCGCATCGGCGACGAAGTCACCGTCAAGCGCTACAAGAAGACGGGTTCCGTCATCGAATTGCTGCCGGAAAACCCGGACTTCAAGGTGATTACCGTGTCGCCGGAAGATGAGTTTGCATTGGAAGGTTTGGCCGTCGGACTCATGCGCAGCTGGCATTAAGAGGGAAAGCGCTTGCAGCATACCTGCGAGCGCTTAATTCCCATCCTATTGAGCACATCGGCAAGACTGCCTTATTTGCTTGGCAAAGGACTGGTCACCCATTGCGGCGTGTTCGCGGTACGTGAGCGATTCAGTTCACTCATTTCATTTTCTGTCTGAATTTTTTTATTCTCCGCCAAGAGATACGCCTCTGTTTTGGAGTGCCACTCATCGCGCTGCGCCAAGATATTTTTTGCCAGCTCACGCCCTTCGGCACTCACCCTCGCATAGGCTGTATCCATGCGCAGCTTGGCCTTTTCAAATTCCTGCTCATTCATCAACGATTCAATATCAGAAGGAATGGCTTTGCCAGGCGGCAAAGAAGCATTCAAATTACTGACGAAGCTGTTATAGCACGCCATCCAGGCATCGACACTATCGGCCACATCTCTGATTTGACGCTTGGTTTGGGAGAATGCAGGAATCACCGGGGTAACGCACTTGACCTTACTCAAGGCAACATCCTCGCCGGCATATGAGTTGACATAGTAATCAATGTCACCTTTTCGCGCGACACGGTTAGCCATAAGGGCAAGCGCGGCTTCGGCATTCTTGTTGCCCGCCTTGGAGGCCTGCCCAAACCATTGTCCGGCTTGCGCGGCATCGACAGCCACTCCCTCACCATACAAATACATCTCGCCCAAATGAAATTGAGCCTCGGCATTCCCGGCCTGAGCCAACTTCTTGTACAAATCCAAGGCTTGCGGGTAAGCCTTGGATTGCAGGAATTTATTCGCATCCGTCAGATCATCAGCATAGACAGCGCAAGAAAACAATAAAAAAACACTAAATACAATTTTTTTCATTCCCACTCTCCGATTGAGAAAAAGACACATATGCTTTAATTACACTTAAATGTAATCTTTTTCTCAAAAAAGTGAAACCTTATTCTTCTTCCAACGCGTGCTTGAAGTCTTCCAGCAGATCCACCTCATCCTCGATACCCACCGACACACGGATCAGCGACTCGGCGATGCCCATGCTGGCGCGCCGCTCGGCACCCATCTCGTAGAAAATCGTGTGGGCGACGGGAATGACGAGGGTGCGCGTATCGCCGAGGTTGCTGGCGGGAATGGCAAGATTAAGACGATTGAGGAAATCGAAGCAGTCGATGCCATCCTTCAATTCAAAGCTGAACAGCGAACCATAGCTGCGGAACAAGTCCGTCGCCAGCGCGTGCTGCGGGTGCGACGCCAGGCCCGGGTAATGCACGGCCGCCACTCTCGGGTCGGCGGCCAGCATGGTCGCCAGCGCCAGCGCGTTCGAACAGGTACGGTCCATGCGCAAGGCCATGGTTTCCGCCCCGACGGCGATATGGTGCGCCGCTTCCGGCCCCAGAGAGGCGCCGAAATCGCGCAAGGCCTTGGCGCGGATTTGCGCGATGCCCCACTGTGCGGGCGCCGCCTTCTTGTAATTCTCGAAAATGTTCGGATACTGCGTCCAGTTGAACACGCCCGTATCCGTCAAGCTGCCGCCCAGCGCATTGCCGTGGCCGCCGATGGATTTCGTCAAGGCATTGACCACCAGGCCCGCGCCCACGGCTTTCGGACGGAACAGGTATGGCGTCGTCATCGTATTGTCGACGATGTACAGGATGCCCTTCTCGCGGCACAAGTCACCGATCTTCTTCAGGTCGGCGATCTGCGTGCGCGGATTGGCAATAGTTTCCACAAAAATAATCCGCGTGGCCGGCGTGATGGCGGCCGCCACATTGGCCACGTCGGTGGCGTCGACGAACGACACGGCGATGCCCTGCCCCGTCACCGTTTGCCACAGGCTGTTGGTGTTGCCAAACAAAAAGGCCGACGATACGACATGGTCGCCCGCGCGCAGCAAGGATTGCACCACGGCACCGATGGCGCCCATGCCGGTGGCGAAGCACAGGGTCGCCACGCCGTCTTCCATCTTGTTGACCTTGTCTTCCAGCGCGGAAACGGTCGGGTTGCCCTGGCGGCCATAGCGGAAACCCGGCTCCTTGCCCTGGAACACGGAAGCGAGCTGGCGCGCATCGGCGTAACCAAAGGCAACGGAAGTGTGCACGGGCTTGTGCAGGGAGCCATGTTCGATGCCCTTGCGGCGGTCGTTATGCAGGATGGTGGTGGTAAAGCCGTAGTTTTTTTTATCGTTCATGATCGCAGAGAAAAAAATGCCCGGCATCGGCCGGGCAGCTTACTTATGCTTCTGTTGTCGCCAGGTTCAGGTTCAGCTGGGAACGCGGCGTATCTTCGGGCGCTGCCGCCTTCGGATGGTGACGCGCATATTCCAGGCGGTCCAGGTATTCCTGCGACACGTCGCCCGTCACGTACACGCCATCGAAGCACGATGCCTCGAAGTTGGTCAGGGCCGGGTTGACGTCGGCGATGGCCTGTTTCAGCGCGCCGATATCCTGGTACACGAGGTAATCGGCCGTGATTTCGCGGCACACTTCTTCCGTCGTGCGGCCGTAGGCGATCAGTTCGTCGCGCGTCGGCATGTCGATGCCGTACACGTTCGGGTAGATTACCGGTGGCGCGGCCGAAGCGAAGATGACCTTCGTCGCGCCCGCTTCGCGCGCCATCTGCACGATTTCACGGCTGGTGGTGCCGCGCACGATGGAATCGTCGACCAGCAGCACCACTTTATCCTTGAATTCGGACGGGATCGCGTTGAGCTTCTGGCGCACGGATTTCTTGCGCGCCGCCTGGCCCGGCATGATGAAGGTGCGGCCGATGTAGCGGTTCTTGATGAAGCCTTCGCGGTACTCGATGTTCAGCGCCATGGCCAGCTGGATGGCGGCCGGCCGCGAGGAATCGGGAATCGGCATGACCACGTCGATATGTACGCCAGGCAATTCAGCGCGGATCTTTTCGGCCAGGTACTCGCCCATTTTCAGGCGCGTGGCGTACACGGAGGCGCCGTCGATGACGGAATCGGGACGGGCCAGGTAGACGAATTCGAACACGCACGGGTTCAGGCTGGCATTGTCGGCGCACTGGGCGCTGTGCAATTGCTTGTCAGCATCGATGAAGACGGCTTCGCCGGGACCGATATCGCGCACGAAGCGGAAGCCCATGCCTTCCAGGGCCACGGATTCGGAAGCGATCAGGTACTCAGGACCTTGTTCCGTTTCATTGATGCCCAGGCACAGCGGACGGATGCCATGCGGGTCGCGGAAGGCCAGCAAGCCCACGCCGGCGATTTGCGCGACGGCAGCGTAACCGCCCTTGACGCGGCGGTTCAGCACGGTAACGGCCTTGAAGATGGCTTCCGGGTCCAGGTTCAGGCCCGTCGTCGCTTCCTGGATTTCATGCGCCAGCACGTTGAGCAGCACTTCCGAATCGGAATCGGTATTGATGTGGCGGCGGTCGTTCTTGAACATTTCCAGCTTCAACTGTTCCCAGTTGGTCAGGTTGCCATTGTGCGCCAAGGTGATGCCGAACGGCGCATTCACATAAAACGGCTGTGCTTCCTCTTCGCTCGACGAACCGGCCGTCGGGTAGCGGCAATGGCCGATGCCCGTCGTGCCTTGCAGCGAACGCATGTTGCGCGTACGGAAGACGTCACGCACGAGGCCATTGGCCTTGTGCATGGAAAACATACTGCTGTGATTGGTCGCAATCCCTGCCGCGTCCTGACCGCGATGTTGCAGGAGCAACAATGCATCATAGAGCAATTGATTGACAGGTTGATGGGAAACGACGCCGACGATGCCACACATGGTGTGCTCCTAAACTGTGCTACTGATTTTAAAAAAATTCAAAATTTCACATGCTGCGCGTAAGCGGCAGGCAGATAAGGCTTGATGGCGCGCGCGCCCTGTTCCGCGAGCGGGCTGAGCTGCGCGTTTTTCCAGAATGGCTGCTGCGGTATGGACGTCATGCCACACAAGATGACGGCGGTCAGCACGATCACAAGGCCCCGCGCCACGCCGAACAGGCTGCCCAGGGTGCGGTCGGCCAGGCTCAGGCCCGTCACCTTGACCAGCGCGTCGACCGTCATGGACAGCAATCCCATCAAAATGCGCACACCGATGAACAGCACCACGAAGGCCAGCAACAATCGGATGGCTTCGCCCGGCACGGCTTCCGGCAGGAATTTCGCCAGCGTGGCGCCATAGGCATTGGCAATGACGAAAGCCACGATCCAGCTGACCAATGACAGTATTTCCTTGACCAGGCCACGCATCATGCTGATCAGCACGGACGTCACCAGCACGAACAGCACTAGGTAATCGAAAATCGTCACGCCCGTTCAGCCTTGCAACATCACGCCGGTACCAGGCTGCCGCCCAGGCCCAGCTTTTGCAGCTTGGCGCGGGTCTTTTCGGCGTCTTCGCGGCTGCCGAACGGTCCCACGCGCACGCGGATGCGTTCGCCCGCCGGGCTGGAGACTTTCTGCGTGTACGACTTGATGCCCGCTTCGCGCAGCTTGTCCTGCAATTCGTCAACCTTGTCCTGCGTCGCCAGCGCCGCCACCTGCACCACGAACTTGCCGCTGCCGGCGTCGTGCGCCTTGTCCTGCACCTTCTCTTGCGGCTTGTCCTGCGGCTTGCCTTCCAGGATGGCCAGCGCGCGCGCGGCATCGTCGGCCGATTGCGCCGGCTTGGCAGGCTTCGGCTCGGGCTTGGCTTCCGGTTTTACTTCATGCTTGGGCTCAGGCTTGGACTCGTGTTTCGGCTCGGCCTTGGGTTCCGGCTTGGTTTCGTGCTTCGGTTCCGGTTTTGGCTCCACCTTGACCGGCTTGGGCTCGGGTTTCGGTTCCACGTAGGCTGGCTTGACCGGCGCAGGCTGGACGGCGGCCAGCACGGGTGCCGGTGCAGGCGTCGGCTTGGCCGCAGGCGGCAGCGGCGCGTCGACGATTTCCTCGGACTGGTCCAGGCCATTCGATGCGGCCCGGGCCGGAACGGCCGGCACGGGCGCCGGTGCAGGCGCTACGGCCTTTTCCTTCGACGGAATATCGATGGCGATATCGTTGAACGGCGCCTTCGGCTCGGAATCGAGCAGCATCGGCAAGCCGACAGCCACGCCCAGGGCCAGGGCGATGGCCCCGACCAGGCGGCGGCGTGCGCGCTTTTTTTCAGGCAAGACCGGATCCGGCGCTTCCTTGCCGCCACGGCGCGATCCGCCGCCACCGGAGGTGTTGGCGGCGCGTTTGCGGGTCGGCGACTGTGCTTCGCCAGGGACATAAAAGCCGCTGTCTTCGCCAGAGGATTCTTGCTTGTTTTTAAACAGTTTCGAGAACAAGCCCATGCGTGATTTTCAGTCGAGTGCGTTTCAGTGAAGTGAGGATTTTCGGGCCTTCATCACGCCGGCAACGGTGAGGAAAGAACCAAAGACCACAATTCTATCATTCTCACCGGCCCGGCTCATTGCATTTGCAAAAGCTTGTGCCGGATCTTCGAAAATAGATACAGTATGCTCGCTGCTATCGGGCTTATCTTCCAGCATGATCTGCACCTTGGCGGCCAGCTCGGAAGCCGTGGCCGCGCGCGGCGAAGGCAAGCCCGTCAGGCACCAGTGGTCGACGTGTTCGCTCATCGCGGCCAATACGCCATCGATATCCTTGTCCAGCATGGAGCCGAACACGGCATAGGTGTACGGATGGAAACCCATATTGCCCAGGTTCTGGTTCAGCGCCGACGCCGCGTGTGGGTTATGCGCTACATCAAGGATCACGCTGGGGCGGCCAGGCAAGACCTGGAAGCGGCCCGGCAGTTCCACCGTCACGAGGCCCGTGCGCACTTCCTGCGCGCCCACGGGCAGTTTCAGCTTCAGCACTTCCAGCGCGGCCAGCACGGCCGTCGCGTTGAGGATCTGGTTGGCGCCGCGCAAGCTCGGATACGCGAGCGAATTGCGGCGCTGCTCGCGTCCGCCGTAGTTCCACTGCTGCTTGTCGCCCGAATAATTGAAATCGCGGCCCATCAGCCACAGGTCGGCGCCGATGGCTTCCGCATGGTCGATCAGGGATTGCGGCGGCACGGGGTCGCTGCAGATGGCCGCCTTGCCCGGGCGGAAGATGCCCGCCTTTTCAAAGCCGATCGCTTCGCGCGTATCGCCCAGGTAATCCGTGTGGTCGATATCGACGCTGGTGACGATGGCCACGTCCGCATCGATCACGTTGACGGCGTCGAGGCGCCCGCCCAGGCCCACTTCCAGGATGGCCACGTCCAGTTTGACCTGCGACAGCAGGTGCAGGATGGCCAGGGTGGTGAATTCGAAATACGTGAGCGGCGTGTCGCCCCGCACGGCCTCGACGGCATTGAAGCTGGCGACGATCTGTTCGTCGCTGGCCATCTCGCCCAGCACGCGGGCGCGCTCGTTAAAATCGAGAAAGTGTGGCTTGATGTACAGCCCCACTTTGTAGCCGGCACGCAACAGCACGGATTCCAGCATGGCGCAGGTGGAACCCTTGCCATTCGTGCCCGCCACCATGATCACGGGGCAAGTAAACGCCAGCTGCATGCGCGCCTTGACGGCTTGCACGCGGTCCAGGCCCATATTGATCTGGGCTTCCGAATGGCGGGTTTCCAGCATGGCGAGCCAGTCCGGCAAGGTGATGGGGAGCTTGTGCATGGGAGACTTCTTGATGAGGAGACAGTGCGCGAGGCGCGGAGATGGTGTGGCGTGGCAACCGGGCGTGTCCTGCGGACTCCGCCCGGCCTGTTACGTTGGCGTTACGCCAAGACTTCGACGGCCTGGTTTTGCAACAAGGCCAGCAGACGGGCGATTTCTTCGCGCATCTTGCGGCGGTCGACGATCATGTCGACGGCGCCCTTGGTGACGAGGAACTCGGCGCGCTGGAAGCCTTCCGGCAGTTTTTCGCGCACGGTGTTTTCAATCACGCGGGGGCCGGCAAAGCCGATCAGCGCTTTCGGTTCAGCAATGACCACGTCGCCCATGAAAGCGAACGAGGCGGACACGCCGCCCATGGTCGGGTCGGTCAGCACGCTGATGAATGGCAATTTCTTTTCCGACAGCTTGGTCAGCATGGCCGTGGTTTTCGCCATCTGCATCAGGGACAGCAAACCTTCCTGCATGCGCGCGCCACCGGTGGCGGTGATGCAAATGAACGGCACTTTCTGTTCCAGCGCGATTTGCGCGCCGCGCACGAAGCGCTCGCCCACGACGGAGCCCATGGAGCCGCCCATGAATTCGAATTCGAAGCACGCCACGACAACCGGCAGGCTCATGATGGCGCCGCCCATGACGACCATCGCATCCGTCTCGCCCGTCGCTTCCATGGCGGATTTCAGGCGGTCCGGGTATTTCTTGCTGTCCTTGAACTTCAAGGTATCGACAGGCAGGATTTCCTGGCCGATTTCATAGCGGCCGCCCGCGTCGAGCAGGCTGTCGAGGCGCTCACGCGCGCGGATGCGCATGTGGTGATCGCATTTCGGGCACACGTGCAAATTCGATTCCAGGTCCGTACGGTACAGCACGGCTTCGCACGACGGGCATTTGACCCACAGGCCTTCCGGCATGGTCTTGCGCGCGGCAGCATCAGAACGCTGTATGCGCGGTGGCAGCAGTTTTTCCAACCAACTCATATTTTCTCCTTGGGCCCTTGTAGGGGTAGCGTCGGTGGACGCCCCCGGCAGACGGTAAACGGCGACGCCCCGCAGGGCGCCACCAAAAATTTTATCTATTGCACAATAACAGGCAAATCAGTGGCCGAAGTGTAGCCGTTTATCGCCGGGCTGTCGAACTTTGCCGCCAACGCATATTGCGTGCTCAGGCGTCCAGTGCGGCGCGGATGCCTGCCGTAAAGCTGCGCACGGCGTCGACGGCACCGCCTTCCGGGGCATTTTCAATCTCCTGGATGATGCGGCTGCCAATCACGACGGCATCGGCCACCTTGGCAACGGCCTTGGCCGTGGCGCCATCGCGGATGCCGAAGCCCACACCGATAGGCAATTTTACATGCTGGCGGATGGCCGCGAGGCGCTCGGCCACCTGTTCCGTATCAATGTTGCCGGCACCCGTGACGCCTTTCAGCGACACATAATAGCTGAAGCCGCCGCCAACCTTGGCCACTTGCGCGATGCGCTCTTCGGTCGAGGTGGGTGCCAGCAGGAAGATCAGGTCCAGGCCCGCCGCGCGCATGGCGGCCGCGAATTCCTCGCACTCTTCCGGCGGATAGTCGACGACGATGGCGCCATCCGCGCCGGACGCTTGCGCTGCATCAATAAATGCGGCGCTGCCGATGCGCTCGATGGGATTCGCATAGCCCATCAGCACCACGGGCGTCGTCTGGTTCGTTTCGCGGAACTGGCGCACATAGCCGAACACGTCGTGGATGCCGACATTGAATTTCAAGGCCCGTTCGCAGGCGCGCTGGATGACGGGGCCTTCGGCCATGGGGTCGGAAAACGGCACGCCCAGCTCCAGCACGTCGGCGCCGCCCTCGACGAGCGCGTGCATCAGGGGCACGGTGGCGTCGGGGCCGGGGTCGCCGGCGGTGATGAAGGTGACCAGGGCGGTCTTGTTGTTGGATTTTAAGTTGGCAAAAGTGGCGGAGATACGGGACATGGCGAGCTTTCGTGTTATCGGTGAGAGGTGTCGGATGGCGCGCTATGCGCTCATCCGACCTGCGCGGGATCTTTCAGCTGTTTAACTGAAATTGAGTCCCATGCGTTCCGCCACGGTATGCATGTCCTTGTCGCCGCGGCCCGACAGGTTGGCCAGTACAATTTCATCTTTCGGCAAGGTGGCCGCCAGTTTGGCCGCGTAGGCCAGCGCATGCGACGATTCCAGGGCCGGGATGATGCCTTCGATATGGCAGCAATCGTGGAACGCCTGCAGCGCTTCCTCATCCGTGATCGACACATACTGCGCGCGGCCCGAGTCTTTCAGCCACGCATGTTCCGGGCCTACGCCGGGATAGTCGAGGCCGGCCGAGACGGAATGCGTCTCGATGATCTGGCCGTTTTCATCCTGCAGCAGGTAGGTGCGGTTGCCGTGCAGCACGCCCGGGAAACCGGCCGTCAGCGAGGCCGAGTGCTTGCCCGTGTCCAGGCCTTCGCCGGCCGCTTCCACGCCGATCAGTTTCACGTCTTTCTGGTCGATATACGGGTAAAAGATGCCCATGGCGTTCGAACCGCCGCCGATGCAGGCCAGCACGTAGTCGGGCTGACGGCCCGTCATTTCCGGCATCTGCACCAGGCATTCCTCGCCGATCACGGACTGGAAGTCGCGCACCATCATCGGATACGGATGGGGGCCGGCCACGGTGCCGATGATATAAAAGGTGTTTTCGATATTCGTGACCCAGTCGCGCATGGCTTCGTTCAGCGCATCCTTGAGGGTCTTGGAGCCGGATTCGACAGGCACGACGGTGGCGCCCAGCAATTTCATGCGGTACACGTTCTGCGCCTGGCGCTTGACGTCTTCGCTGCCCATGTAGACCACGCATTCGAGGCCGAAGCGGGCGCAGATCGTGGCCGTGGCCACGCCGTGCTGGCCGGCGCCCGTCTCGGCGATGATGCGCGGCTTGCCCATGCGCTTGGCCAGCAGGGCCTGGCCGATGACGTTATTGATCTTGTGCGCGCCCGTGTGGTTCAAGTCTTCGCGCTTGAAATAGATTTGCGCGCCACCCGCCAGTTCGGACCAGCGCTTGGCGTGGTAGATCGGCGATGGACGGCCGACGAAATGCTTGAGCTCGTAGCGGAATTCTTCGAGGAATTCGGGATCGACGCTGTAGCGTGCATACGCTTCCTTCAGCTCGGCCAGCGCATGCGTGAGCGTTTCGGCAACGAAGGAACCGCCGTACGGGCCGAAGTGGCCGCGCGGGTCGGGAAATGGGTAATCGGTGGCGTGGAACAATGCGGCGGCTGCGCCGGGCGCGGTGGTGTGGTCATTCATGGTTGTTTCCTCTGGCAATGATGGCATCGGCATCCTGCACCGCGGCGATAAACGCGCGGACACGGGACGCGTCCTTGATGCCCTTGGACGCTTCGACACCACTGCTGATGTCGACGGCGTAAGGGCGCACGCGCACCACTGCGTCAGTCGCGTTTTGTACGCTCAAGCCACCACTTAAAACGACCCGAGGCGCGAGTTCTTTTGGAATGAGGGACCAATCAAATACCTTTCCTGCACCACCGTAGGCATCCACATAGGTATCGAGCAAGAGACTCGAAAACAAGGGACTGGCGGCGCGATAGCGCTGTTCGTATTCTAGCAAATCTTCAAAGGAGGTGTCGGATTTGACGCGGAACACTTGCGTAAACGGCGTATTCACGGCGCCAGCCAGCGCGGCGCTGTGTTCGGGCGTCTCGTCGCCATGAAATTGCAGCAGAGACAATGGCGCCACGGCCTTTGTTGCCTGCACTTCTTCCAGCGTGGCATTGACGAACAGGCCGACCGTCGTCACGTACGGCGGCATGGCGGCGATCAGGCTGGCCGCCTGCTGCGGCGTGACGTAACGGGGGCTTTTCGGATAAAACACGAAGCCGATGGCGTCGGCGCCCGCCGCCACGACGGCCTGGATGTCTTCGGCGCGGGTCAGGCCGCAGATCTTGATGCGTGTGCGAGGCATGGCTATCCTTTATTGATGCAGATCAAAACCAGGGCAAGGCGCTGCTGCTGTCTTGCGGCAAGGCCCATTTCGGATCGTAATCGATCTGCGCCAGGTACAAGCCGTCCGGCATGAAGGTGGGCGCAGCGGCATGACGATCCTTGCTTTCAAGCAAGTGCCCGAGCCAGTCCGGTTTTTCGCGTCCCGTGCCGATGTAGACGAGCGAACCGACCAGGTTGCGCACCATGTGGTGCAGGAAGGCATTGGCCGTAATCGTAAAAATCACGCAATCGCCGCGCCGCTCGATGCGGATGTCATGCATCAGCTTGACAGGCGACTTGGCCTGGCATTGCGCGGCACGGAAGGCCGTGAAATCGTGCCAGCCCAGCAGCGGCTGCACAGCCTGGCGCATCAGTTCCACGTCCAGCGGACGGAAAAAGAAACCGGCACGGCCTTCCACCAGCGGCGAACGGGTAGCGTTGTTGTACAACACATAATGATAGGTGCGTGCGCGCGCGCTGAAACGGGCGTGGAAGAAGTCATTGACCGTCGGATCGCCTTCGAGTTCCTTGGCCCAGCGTACGGCGATGGATTTCGGCAGGAAGGCGTTGACGCCGCGCACCCACGAGTGCACGTCGCGGTTCAATTCCGTATCGAAATGCACGACTTGCTCGAGCGCATGCACGCCCGTGTCCGTGCGGCCGGCACAGGTGGTGGCCAGGCGTACGCGGGCAAACTGTTCCAGCGCGTTTTCCAGCTGGTCCTGCACCGTCTGCCCGTCTTCCTGCTTCTGGTATCCGTGCCAGGCCGTGCCGTCGTACTGCAGGCCGAGGACGATACGCTTCAATGGCGTTGCTGTCGTAATATTTTGCATCGAAGCATTATACCGGCGCAGCAGCCTGCCGCGCCGGCGGGTATTGCTAACTGAGCAGGGCGCGCATCGTGTTAGCTTTCTTCACCTGCTCTTCGCTGCCACCCTTGATGACTTCATCGATCAGCTCGCGCGCGCCTTCCTTGTCGCCGATTTCCTGGTAAGCGATCGCCAGGTCCAGCTTGGTATCCATTTCCATGTGGATGGCCGACAACGGGTCGTCCACGCCCACGCTGGCCGTCTTGCCATCGTTGAGGTCCAGGTCGATGCCGGACAGGTCGAATTCCTGCGCCGGCGGTATGGCTTCCGGCAAGGTGGCGGGCGTTTGCGCATCGTCAAACAGGCTGTCGATGGAAGGCTCGGCCGCCACCACCGGCGCGGCAGCGGGCGCGACAGGCTCGTCGAGGTCGAAATGGGCCAGGTCGACATCCTTCAACGGATCAGGCAACGGCGTCAAGCCGGCGCCCACGCCGTTCACGGGACCGGCTGGCGGCTCCAGGTCCAGGCCGAAATCCATGCTGGCGTCATAGTGCACATCGTGCGCATCCTGCGCGGCAGAAACAGGCTTGCTGTCCGGCCCCGGCATGACGATCGGGTCGCTGGTGGAAACGGGTTCGAAATCGAGGCTGTCGAGGTCGAAATCGAGCGGATCGCGCGCATCGCGGGCCGCCACGGAAGACACCGGTTCGGCCGGCGCCAGGTCGGCCAGCGGCGCAGGAGTAGACAAATCGTCCGGCAAGTCCATGCTCTGGCCATGCAAGTCGTCGCCGGCAGCCTTGCTCAGGCTGACGACGGCGTCGTCTTCCGTATCGCCATACAGCGGGTTGGCGGGATCGAGCGCCAGGCCTAAGGCAGCGGCCTGCGGCCACTCTTCGCCCTGGCCACGCGTCAGGCTGTACAGCTCGCTGGCCTGGTCTTCAAACGCGCGCACGTCGTTGCGGGCCGAATAGATTTCCAGCAACTTCAAGCGGGCTGCATGGCGCTCGGGGTGGATGCGCAAGGCTTCCTTGAGGATATCTTCCGCCTGGCCATCGCGGCCGTAGGCGATATACACGTCCGCTTCGGCGACGGGGTCCGTTTCATTCGCGTCGAGCATGCTGGCGCCCGCTGCGGCGGCCACGCCGGCAGCGGCGGCGCCCGTGCCAAACAGGTGATTGCTCGCTTCGGACTGCTGATCTTCCGGCGCAAGGCCGGCCGGCGGCGCCACTGGCGCTTCCGGCTCGAACACGGGGGCGATATCTTCGGCGGGCGGCGGCGTCTCCTTGCGGCGGCGCGCGATCACCAGCGCGGCCACGGCGGCCAGCAGCGCGGCCAGGCCGATGCCGATGGCGCCCAGGTGGTCGCTGATCTTGTCGGCGAAGGTCGGTTCCAGCGGCGATGGCTTTTTCACCAGCGGCACCGGTTTTGCCTTCGGCACGGGCGGCTGGGCTTCGGCAGGTGCACTGGCGACGGCGCTGGCAACGGCGCTGGCCGATGCGCTGGCCGATGCGCTGGCAGCGGCCTCGGCCGGCTTGGCGGGCGCCGGGGCGCTCTTGTCGGCCATGGCCTTGCTCTTGACCGCCATCAACTTTTCCAGGTCGCTGACGTTCTTTTCCAGTTCCTTGACGCGGGCGGCCGCTTCATCGACCTGCTTCGCCTTGGCGATCTTGTCTTCTTCGCTGGCGACGGCGCTCTTGCCGGCCGACTTGGCTGCCGGCTCCGCTTTCGACAGTTTCAGCTTGTCTTGCGACTCGCTCACGGCCGTCGGTTTTTCCTGCACCTTGGTCGGGCCGATCTTGCCGGCCGTGCTTTGCGTCGCTTGCGCGGCCTTGGCCGGCTTGCTTTGCGACACCTGGCCTGCCAGCTTGTTGCGGTAGGCGTCGAAATCGATGGCGTGCGCCGTCACGATGCCCTTCGCTTCAGCCGCGCCGGTGGCGCGCACGGTGTCCGCACCCGGCACGGCCAGGATGCGCCCGGCCTGCATGCGGTTCATGTTCTCGCCCTTGAAGGCGTCGGGATTGGCGCGGTACAGGGCGACGAGCATCATGTCGAGCGACACGCCCGATGGCTTCAGTTCGCTGGCGATGCGGCTCAGGGTGTCGCCCGCCTTGACCTTGTATTCGCCTGCCGCCTTTTTCGCGGCTGGTGGCGCAGCATCGGCGGCGGCCGGCTTGGCCTTGCCAGGCTCGACTGGCGCCGTCACTTGCGCGCCGCGCGTCTGGCGCGCTTCGGGCGTGTCGAGCACGAACGCATATTCGCGCACCTGGCGGCCGCTCTTGCTGCTCAGCTCCAGCAGCAGGTCGACCATGGGTTCGGCCACCGGTTGCGCCGAGCTGATGCGGATGAAGGACTTGCCGTTGCGGTTTTCCACGGCAAACGTCAAGGCGTTCAGGGCGGGATTGAATTCCACGTTGGCCTGGCGATAGGCATCAGGCGGCGCCAGCTTGGCCAGCAGGCTCGAAGCCTCGCCTGGCTTGACGGCCGATAATTCGACCTCGGCGCGCAGCGGCTGGCCGGCGGCGGACAGCACCGTGATCTTGCCCAGCTCGGCTGCGGATACCGCCGGTGACAATAACACCGCACAGGCGACAGCGCCGCTGAGTGTTTTAATGGCAAGGGAGGCGACCCGGGGACGAGTGTGTACAGGCATAGTTGGCGGCATCTTAGTTGACATGGGAAAACTGTTACTTTTCCAGAGGTATCAACATATCATCATGCCCAGAGCTATGCAAGCTCCGCATGGTTGAGCCTTGACGGGCTCAGGACGAAAAAAAAGCCGGGAAAACAGCCCCGGCTTGATCTGGATCAGCAATTAATTGCCGTTATGCGTCCAACAAAATACGCAGCATGCGGCGCAGCGGCTCGGCCGCGCCCCACAGCAATTGGTCGCCCACGGTGAACGCGGACAGGTATTCGCCGCCCATGCTCATCTTGCGCACGCGGCCGACGGGAATCGTCAGGCTGCCCGTGACGGCGGCCGGCGACAGGTCGCGCACGGACGCTTCGCGCGTGTTCGGCACGAATTTCACCCATTGGTTGTTGCTGGCGATGATGTCGTTGATTTCATCGAGCGGCACGTCTTTCTTCAGCTTGATGGTCAAGGCTTGCGAATGGCAGCGCATGGCGCCGATGCGCACGCACAGGCCGTCGACCGGGATTTCCTTCGTGCCGAAATCGATGCCGCGGCCCAGGATCTTGTTCGTTTCCGCGCCGGCCTTCCACTCTTCCTTCGACTGGCCGTTGCCCAGGTCCTTGTCGATCCACGGGATCAGGTTGCCGGCCAGCGGCGCGCCGAATTGCTTGATTTCATCCGGGGAATAGCCGTGCTGGGTGGCCAGCACCTGGCGGTCGATTTCCAGGATGGCGGAAGCGGGGTTGTCCAGCAGCGCCTTGACGGAACCGTTGATGGTGCCGAATTGCGTCAGCAGTTCGCGCATGTGCTGCGCGCCGCCGCCCGATGCCGCCTGGTACGTCATCGACGTCATCCAGTCGATCAGGTCGTGCTGGAACAGGCCGCCCAGGCCCATCATCATGCACGACACGGTGCAATTGCCGCCGATGTAGTTCTTGACGCCCTTGCCCAGCGCATCCTTGATGACGTGCAGGTTGACGGGGTCGAGCACGATGACGGCGTCCTTTTCCATGCGCAAGGTCGAGGCCGCATCGATCCAGTAGCCATTCCAGCCCGCCGCGCGCAGTTGCGGGAAGACGGCGCTCGTGTAGTCGCCGCCCTGGCAGGAAATGATGATGTCGCACTTGGACAGTTCGGCGATGTTGTTGGCATCCTTGAGGATGGTTTCATTCTTCGCCATGGCCGGCGCCGCGCCGCCCGTGTTCGAGGTGGTGAAAAACACCGGTTCGATGTGGGCGAAATCGCCCTCTTCCTGCATGCGCTGCATCAGGACCGAACCGACCATACCGCGCCAACCTACCAAGCCAACTAATTTCATTACCATTCCTCAAGATGAGACGGCGACTGCCGTCATTAGACTATTTTATCCCAGTGCTTTTACAACTGCATCACCCATGGCCTCGGTACCGACCAAAGTCGTGCCCGCTTCGTGGATGTCGGCCGTGCGCAAGCCCTGCGCCAGCACCTGCTTCACGGCCGTTTCGATGCGGTTTGCCTGCTCTTCACGATTCAGCGAATAACGCAGCATCATGGCGGCCGACAAGATCGTCGCCAGCGGATTGGCGATGCCCTTGCCCGCGATATCGGGCGCCGAACCGTGCGATGGCTCGTACAGGCCCTTGTTGTTGGCGTCCAGCGAGGCCGACGGCAGCATGCCGATCGAACCCGTCAGCATGGCGGCCGCGTCCGACAAGATGTCGCCGAACATGTTGCCGGTCACCATGACGTCGAATTTCTTCGGCGCCCGCACCAGCTGCATGGCCGCGTTATCGACATACATATGATCGAGCGCAACATCGGGGTATTCCTTGTGCACGTCGATGACGATGTCTTTCCAGAACTGGAACGTTTCCAGCACGTTCGCCTTGTCCACGCTGGTGAGGCGCTTGTCGCGCTTTTGCGCTGCCTGGAAAGCCACGTGGGCGATGCGGCGGATTTCGCCTTCCGCATAGCGCATCGTGTCGAATCCTTCGCGCTGGCCCTTGAACGGACCGTCCGGGCACTCGCGCACGCCGCGGGGCTGGCCAAAATAAATGTCGCCCGTCAATTCGCGGATGATCAAAATGTCCAGGCCGGACACCACTTCCGGCTTCAGGGTCGAAGCGCCCGCCAGTTCCGGGTACAGAATGGCCGGACGCAGGTTGGCGAACAGGCCCAGGTTCTTGCGCAAGCCCAAAATCGCCTGCTCGGGACGGAACTGGCGCTCCAGCGTATCGTATTTGTAGTCGCCCACGGCGCCAAACAGCACGGCATCGGCCGCCTTGGCCAGGGCCAGCGTGCCTTCCGGCAAGGGGTGGCCATGGGCCGCATAGCCGGCGCCGCCCACGGGCGCGCTTTCCAGCTCGAACGATTCGCCCAGCACATTCAAGACCTTGACGGCTTGCGCGACGATTTCAGGACCGATGCCGTCGCCGGGTAAGATTGCAATTTTCATATTTTTATCGATTAGATGACGTTGGCGAGCCAAGGCTGATTGTTCAAATGACGCTCTTCGAAGGCGCGGATATCGTCCGCGTGGCGCAGGGTCAGGCCGATATCGTCGAGCCCATTCATCAGGCAATATTTGCGGAAGGCATCGATCTCGAACGGATACGATACGGAACCATTGCTGGTGCGCACGCATTGCTGCTCCAGGTCCACCACCAGCTTGAAGCCGGGGAAGGCCTTGACTTCATTGAACAGGTGCTCGACCTGGCTTTCCGACAGCACGATGGGCAGCAAGCCGTTCTTGTAGCAATTATTGAAGAAGATGTCGGCGAACGAGGGCGCGATGATGGCGCGGAAGCCATATTGATCGAGCGCCCACGGCGCGTGTTCGCGCGAGGAACCGCAGCCGAAATTCTTGCGCGTCAGCAAGATCGAGGCGCCCTGGTAGCGCGGCTCGTTGAGCACGAACTCCGGGTTCAGCGGACGGCGGCTGTTGTCCTGGCCCGGTTCGCCATGGTCGAGGTAGCGCCATTCGTCGAACAGGTTGGGGCCGAAACCGCTGCGGTGGATCGATTTCAGGAATTGCTTCGGGATAATCGCGTCGGTGTCGACGTTGGCACGGTCCAGCGGGGCGACCAGGCCTTCGTAAATCGTAAATTTATCCATGCTGTTTCTACTCGGTAAGACGCGCGGCGCAGGGCGCCGGCACGTCGCGGTTTATTTTCCGCCGGCGCCAGTGACAACCTGGCCGACTTTCTGCACATCGCGGCCGATGCCGGAGACGGTGTTGCAGCCAGACAAGATGACGGTGGCGATGAGGAGGGCGAAGAGTTTTTTCATGATGATCTCGTTTGTTTCAGGGAAATGAATGGCGCTAGTGTAAACCAGCAGCTGAAAGCTGGGGTCAGACCCGGCGGGTCTGACCACGGAATTTGGCTGCGTTACCACGCAGTTCCCCTAATTCATCGCAAGCCCCGCACGTCGACAAAGTGGCCGGCGATACCTGCCGCGGCCGCCATCGCGGGCGACACCAGGTGGGTACGCCCGCCCTGCCCTTGCCGGCCTTCGAAGTTGCGGTTCGACGTGGACGCGCAGCGTTCGCCCGGCTCCAGGCGGTCCGCATTCATGGCCAGGCACATGGAGCAGCCCGGCTCGCGCCACTCGAAACCGGCATCCTTGAAGATGCGGTCGAGTCCCTCGCGCTCCGCCTGGTCCTTGACCAGGCCGGAACCGGGCACCACCAGCGCCAGCGAGACGTTCGAGGCGCGGTACTTGCCGCGCACCACGGCCGCTGCCGCGCGCAAATCCTCGATGCGCGAATTGGTGCAGGAACCGATGAAGACCTTGTCGATGCGGATGTCTTCGATGGCCGTGTTCGGCTTGAGGTTCATGTAGACGAGCGCCTTTTCCATCGCATCGCGCTTGACGCTGTCTTTTTCCAGGTCGGGGTCCGGCACGCGGCCATCGACGCCGATCACCATTTCGGGCGACGTGCCCCAGGTCACTTGCGGCACGATGTCTTGCGCGTTCAGGGTGACGACGAGGTCGAAGCGGGCGCCCGGGTCGGAATGCAGGGTGCGCCAATAGGCCACGGCGCGTTCCCAGTGGGGACCGGCCGGCGAAAACGGGCGGCCCTTGACGTAATTGATGGTGGTGTCGTCCACGCCGATGATGCCGGCGCGCGCGCCCGCCTCGATGGCCATGTTGCACACCGTCATGCGGCCTTCCATCGACAGGGCGCGGATGGCCGAGCCGCCGAACTCGATACAGTAGCCCGTGCCGCCGGCCGTGCCGATCTTGCCGATGATGGCCAGCACGATATCTTTCGCCGTCACGCCGGCAGGCAAGGCGCCGTCGACCTGCACCAGCATGGATTTGGATTTCTTTTGCAGCAAGGTTTGCGTGGCCAGCACGTGTTCCACTTCGGACGTGCCGATGCCGTGCGCCAGCGCGCCGAACGCGCCGTGCGTGGACGTGTGCGAATCGCCGCAGACGACCGTCATGCCGGGCAGGGTCGCGCCCTGCTCGGGGCCGATCACATGCACGATACCCTGACGCTTGTCGTTCATGTTGAAGTAGGTCAAGCCATAGTGCCGGGCGTTCTTGTCCAGGGTTTCCACCTGCAGGCGCGAGACCGGGTCGGCAATGCCGTCGACCCGGCTGGTGGTGGGCACGTTATGGTCGGCCACGGCCAGGTTGGCGGAAATGCGCCACGGCTGGCGGCCCGCCACGCTGAGGCCATCGAAGGCTTGCGGGCTGGTGACTTCGTGCAGCAGGTGCCGGTCGATGTACAGAATTGTCGTGCCATCATCTTCGGCCCGAACAACGTGGGATTCCCAAAGTTTGTCGTAAAGCGTCTTCATCATGATTTATGCAGCGTTGCCACAGCCTGTGTTTAAGTGATCTGTCTACTGATCGGAGGGATCGGCAATGATTATGCCATATATTGTGCAATGCAGAACCAAAAGCCACCCCAGCGTGGGATGGGCGATACAAAATTTGGCGCGCTTTGCGGATATGGCGAAAAAATTGCTGATACGAAAATCCGCCAAAATGCCGTCGGGGCGAATAAAAATCGAAAAAAGCCGAAAAAAAAGCCCGCTGCAGAGGTCTGCAGCGGGCTGGATGTGAACTGGCCTGTGTTGTTAGGCAGCCATGCGCACACTTCCCCTGCAACCATCCATCAGGAAAGATAGGCCCACGACTAGCACCAGCTCGCCCTCGGCCGAGCGGGCAGTACCGGTAATGCCTTCCACGGTGATGGCCGTCATCGGCTTGATCACGAGGTCGGCCGTGCCATCGACGGCTTCCACGGCGAGAATGTACGGCTGTGGCGCAGCGACAACAATGCCGACGCGCTCGCTGCACGACTCGTAGCCCAGCGAGCCGGCCAGCGACCGCACGGGCAATGGACGGCCCTGGTCTTTCAGCACGGGCGCGCCGCCCACTTCCATGAAGGTTTCCGGCAATTCGACGACGCGCTGCACCACGGCCATCGGCAGCGCCAGCGCGGCGCCCGAGGTCGACACGAGCATGGTCGGCACGATCGACAGTTCGATCGGCAGGCGGATGGCAAATTTCGTGCCCTTGCCCAGCGCCGACTCGATGTGGATGGCGCCGCGGTTTTTCTCCACGGCCGTTTTCACCACGTCCATGCCGACGCCGCGCCCGGAGACGCTGGAGGCGACTTCCTTGGTCGAGAAGCCCGGCAGGAACACCAGCTGGAAGCATTCGTCGTTGCTCAACTGCGCGTTTTCGCTGATCAAGCCCTTTTGCTGGGCCTTGCTGCGCAGGAAGGCCGGGTCCATGCCCTTGCCATCATCTTGCAGCACGATCATGACACTGTTGGCTTCCTGCCATGCCTTCAGTGAAATATACGATTTGGCGGGCTTGCCGGCAGCCAGGCGCGCTTCCGGCGATTCGACGCCATGGTCGAGCGAGTTGCGCAGCATGTGCACGAGCGGATCGTACAGGCTGTCGACCACCACGCGGTCGACTTCCGTCTCCGCGCCTTCGATGGTCAGTTCGACATCCTTGCCCAGATCCTTGGCCAATTCGCGCACCAGGCGCGGGAATTTCTGGAACAGGCGGCCGACGGGCTGCATGCGCGTGGCCAGGGTGGCCCGCTGCAGTTCCGTCGAGTAACGCGAAGCGCGTTCCAGGGTTTCCGCCAGGGTCGCCATCAAGGTGGCGGCCTGGCCTTCGAATTTGAATTGCAGCAAGCGCTCGAGCAACACGGCAGCCTGGTTGGCGGCCTGCACGGATTCGCCGGCCACTTCCAGCAATGCGTCGAGCTTGACGGCGTCGACGCGGATGCTGTCTTCCTTGACGGG
Organism: Janthinobacterium sp. SUN176; assembly: GCF_030587335.1. Classification (NCBI taxonomy): domain Bacteria; kingdom Pseudomonadati; phylum Pseudomonadota; class Betaproteobacteria; order Burkholderiales; family Oxalobacteraceae; genus Janthinobacterium; species Janthinobacterium sp. SUN176. Next base: position 2,984,012 of record NZ_JAPWIA010000001.1, read on the forward strand.
CGCGGCATGGCGTACTTCCGGGCGCTCTTCGCGGCGTTCGGCGCCATCCCAGGCCTTGGCGGCCGGTTTGGCGGCGGCAGCAGCGGCAGGCGCGGCGGCCACGACGGCAGGCGCAGCGGCGACGGCGGACACCGGTGCGGCAGCCACGCGGCTGCCCTCGGGCACGACGGCGTTATACATGCCTTCCCAGTCCAGGCCATCGGCGCTGGCAGTGGCCGCGACAGCGGCAGGCGCGGCTGCAAGCACTTCAGCGACCTCGGCAACGGGCACGGCCGCTTCCGCCACCACGGCGGCGGCAGGCGCAGGCGCGTCCATGCCCTTGCCTTCGATGGCGTTCGTCAGGATGTGTTCCAGCTCTTCCGGCATGGCCGGCAAGCTTTCCGGCGCGGCGCCGTTCGCCAGCTCCGTCAGCTGGTCGGCCACGAAACCGGACGCTTGCAGCGCCGCCTCGATGGCGATCGGCGTCACGGGCGCGGCGCCCGTGCGCAAGGCGTCGAACAGGTTTTCCGTCAGGTGGCAGGCCGCCACCAGCGCAGGCAGGCCCATGAAACCGGCGCCACCCTTGATGGTGTGGAAGGAACGAAACACGGCATTCAGTGTTTCCTTGTTGTCAGGATCACGCTCGAGGCGCAATAAGTGCTCTTCAACATTAACCGCAAGATCCATCGCCTCAACGACGAAATCCTTGAGCATATCGTCCATTAGAATCCCAAATCCGCAAGAAGGTCGTCTACATTATCCTGGTCCAGCGCCACCGACGGCACGGACGGGCCCTGCATCAGCGGCACCGGCTTTTGCGCCAGTTTTTCGCGCACCTCGGCCGGCGCATTGTCGCGCAGCAGCTGAGCCAGCTCGTTTTCCACCGTCTTGGTGATGTTGACCACTTTTTTGATCAGCTGGCCCGTGATGTCCTGGAAGTCCTGGGCCATCATGATTTCCAGCAAGCGGGCTTTTTCCGCTTCCGTCGCTTCGGCAACGGCTTGCGCGAACTGGCGCGAATCGCCGGCCAGGGCCTTGAATTCTTCCAGGCTCAGCTTGCCGTCGAACAGCGCCGTCCAGCGGCCGTCCATGTCCTTGGCTTTCTTCGACAGCACGTCCTGCGCCGGCATGCCTTCGTCGAGCGTGTTCAAGACCTTGTTGGCGGCCTGTTCCGTCAGGGTGGCGACATATTCCAGGCGGTCCTGGGCGTCGACGATCTGCGACGACGCTTCCGTCAACGCCTTGTCGTAGCCCAGTTCGCGCAGCGAATCGTGCAGCAGGCGCACGATGCCGCCCAGGCGCTCGAACATCGGCTTGTCGGACTGGTCGACCGGGTCGGCCGCTTCGCCAGGCGCGTCGGCGCCGGCAACTGGGGCCGCTTCCGCTGCGGCTGGCGCGGCAGCCACCGGCGCCGCTGCGGCTGCCGGTACGGCGGCGCTGGCCGACACGGAGTCGAACAGCGCGTCAAAATCGTCATCCGCGATCACGGCGGGAGCGGGCGCGGCGGCAGGCGCCGGCGTGGCTGCGGCCGCGCTTTGCGCGGATACTTCATCGAATAATGCATCGAAATCATCAGCGGCGTTGGTCATATCCCTGCTTCTCCATAATTTGTCAAAATTCCGCCTGAACTGTGCGTTTTACAGACTGATACCCACAATTTCTCGATTAAGATGATTTGAGGCAATACCGCTGCGATGGTGCGAGTGTAGCAGGGCGCCGCCCTGTTGGTAAATCTCAAAACGCGCTTCCTGGTGCAAAGCGGGTCCGCAAGAGCTTTTCCGCCAGGAAATAAGTGTTCCTGCTGTTGTATTTTGAAATACTACCATTGGCGTGCGTGCAAGACCACGCGCGACACAAGAAATCCTGCTCTCAAGCGCCTGCGCAACGGCGCCAGACGGACCCTGGCGCAGCTAAACACGATCTTTCTGCCAATGTTGTCTATACTGAAGGTGCAGTAGTATTGATAATTATCAAGTCTTTACATGAATACAATGCTGCCGCCACGTCTACAATAAGAGGCGTTGCGCGCGCTGAGTCACTGCCAAAGGACCTGCCATGTATAAGAAAATTCTGATCGCCACGGACGGCTCAACCGTCTCCAACTTGACGGCCTGTGCCGGCGTTGCCTTTGCCGAACAAATGCACGCCGACATCCTTGCCGTGTATGTGGCGCCCGAGTACCAGTACCCGGTGTACATCGAAATCATTCCGCCGAGCTATCCCAGCGAAGAGGAATACCGCGTCGCCATGCGCAAGGCGGGCGCCGACCACTGGCAACCCGTGCTCGACGCGGCTGCCAAGCGGGGCTTGCAAGCGACGGGATTGACGGCCTTTTCCGACAGCCCCGCCCTGAAAATCGTGGAAGTGGCGCAATTGCAGCAATGCGACCTGATTTTCATGGGTTCGCATGGCCGCAGCGGCTGGGGTCAGTTGCTGCTGGGCAGCGTCACCAACAAGGTGCTGTCGCACTCGAAATTGCCCGTGCTGGTGCACAGGCTGATCAAGGAACCCCAGACAAAATAAGGGGTCACATGGCCACGGGGACCGTCGCACCGGCACAGCTCAAGAAAAGGCACAGTGCGGCCGCTTCGGTTAAAATGACAACGTTTCTCGTTTCTCAACATTTGATTGTCCGGTGACGGACAGAGCAGATTACACGCCACCAGATTGCCCGCCTATGATACGTATTGTGATTGCCGACGACCACACCATCATGCGTGAAGGATTGAAGCGCATCCTTGACGGCGCGCCGGATATCGACATCGTGGGTGAAGCCATCGACGGTTTTGAAGTACTCAACCATGTGCGCCAGGGCGGCTTCGACCTGTTGCTGCTCGACCTGTCGATGCCAGGCCGCAGCGGCGTCGACCTGATCCGGCAAATCCGCAGCGAGGCACCCAAGCTGTCCATCCTGATCCTCACCATGCACGAGGAAGAGCAGTATGCGGTGCGCGCCATCCGCGCCGGCGCGCAAGGCTATCTGACCAAGGAAAGCGCGGGCACCCAGCTCGTGGGCGCCATCCACAAGGTGGCGTCGGGACGTCCCTATATCAGCGCCGAGGTGGCGGAGCAGCTCGTGCTCAACATCATGATGCCGAATGAAAGCTTGCTGCATAAACAGCTGTCGGACCGCGAATTCGAAGTCTTTTCCCTGCTGGTGGCAGGCAAGTCGATCACGGAAATTGCCAACAACCTGCATCTGAGCGTCAAGACGGTGAGTACGCACAAGACGCGCATCATGCAAAAGATGGGCATGAGTTCCCTGTCAGAAATGGTCCAGTATGCCGTGGCGCACCGCCTGCTCTCCCCCTTCAAGACCTGAATACGGCGGCGCGCGCCCGCGCGTCGACTGTAGGAACAATCCTACTTCATCTACCACAGCTCCTACTGCCATATTCAGCCACTGCTGATATTAATTGCATACGCTTGTTGGCATACTGAAACCAGTAATCAAGTTGCTGGAAAGTTATTTCATCACACAGCAAGTCTTCAGCGAATTGAGCATTACCTGCCCGAACGCGCGCCGCCGGCCCACGCCTGCCCGCCGTCCCGTGCACCCCGTCATTCAACTCTGAACTACCTGTCACCAGGAGATGAACATGCTGTCCACGCAAATGCCCGACACCCGCGCCGCCTCACCATCGCTGGCCCCCTCCGCTCCGATGGAAGCGGGACGCCAGCGCCAGGGCCGGCTCTGGTCGAACCTGAAGGAGGTGTGCGACCTGCTGCATATCTCCAGCGCCTGCACCATCGCCGCCGACGAACTGCTGTTCCAGCACGTGCAATTCAAGACGGGCCAGCGCGTGCATACGATCGGCCAGCCGTTCGACACCCTGTACATCGTCAATTCGGGCTTCCTGAAAACCGTGCTCATCGATGAGTTCGGCAATGAGCAGGTGCTCAGCTTTCCCATGAAGGGCGACATGCTGGGCGTCGACGGCATCCATTCGCGCCACTATTCCTCGGAAGCGGTGGCCCTGTCCGACTGCGACCTGATCCTGCTGCCGTTCAAGAAACTCACGGCGCTGGGTCGTGTCCACCTGGAACTGGAAAATGTCATGTACGGCGTGATGAGCCGCGAACTGGTGCGCGAGCAAGCCATGATCGGCATGCTGGGCGCCCTCAGCGCCGAAGCCCGCGTGGCGCGCTTCCTCGTCTCGCTGGCCGACCGCTTTGCGCAGATGGGCTACTCGAGCAAGCTGTTCAACCTGCGCATGACGCGCCACGAAATCGGCAGCTACCTGGGCCTGACCCTGGAAACGGTCAGCCGCACCTTGTCCGCCTTCAATGAAATCGGCCTGATCACGGTTGACCAGCGCACCATCGGCATCAAGGATCCGGACGCCCTGAAAACCCTGCGCCGCCTGCCGCCGTCGCGTTCGCGCGCCAAGCAGCTGGCCGCCGCCAAGCTCAAGGCCGATACCACCGCGGCCGCCAGCGCCTCGGCGCAATTGCTGGCCACCATCTAGCTTCATCCCGATTTCCTCAAGCTTGGCACAGGCTTGACCCGGCCAAGGCGCACTGCCTTGCCGGGTCTTTTTTGCTGCCGCCCCCTTCCGCGCCGCGCCAGCGGCCGCCTTTGCGCAGCACTCGCTCCCACGCTGCCGTCCCACCGTAAAAAAGCGCGGATTCCGCACAAATAAGCCTTGCTTTTCGGGCCACATTCAACAATAATGCAAATACGAATCATTCTCAACTGAGACAAAGAAAGCCCAACATGCAAAGCTCAAAACCAGCCTTGATCCAGGATGCCGCTACCGCCCACGTCCGTCCTCCCGTCAGCATGGCCCAGCCGGCGCGCCGCATCACCAGCGAAGCGCTGCTGCAGCAGGGCCGCGAAGTGGAGATTGAGCACAGCGGCAAGATCTATCGCCTGCGCGTCACCCAATTGAACAAGCTGATCCTGACTGCCTGAAGCAGCACGGCAGCCAGTCACCACACTCGCCAGCCAGTCGTGCCCCGTGCGCGCAGCCAGCCAAACCACCGCACAGGAGTGTTTGATGGCGAACGACCGACCTTCCCCGATGTTTCCTCCTCCGCAAGGCCAACAGCCTGAATTGCTGCTGTCGGCCGTGCTGCACCTGATGTCGCACTACCATGCGGGCAGTCCCTGCGAGAAACTGGCGGGTGTCATCGAACGCCATCTGCAAGTGCTGTCAAACTCGCCCGGCCTGGGCCCCGTGCTGCAAGCGACCTGCCAGCAACTGTCGCAGCAATGGGCTGCCCTCGTGGCGCTGCACCGGCCCGCGCCGCCCAGCACCAGCTGGCTTGAGCGCCTGGCACGCATGCTGAGCGCCAAGCGCCCCGCCTCGCCCCTGCCGCAATAATTTCTTTTCCATCCCCCATCGCCCAACAGGATATCGCCATGTGTGACAAAGACCAGTCCCTGCCCGTCATCAGCAATTGTTCCAGCGGCGGGGCCGAACCGGCCGCGCTCGCTTCACGCCGCCGCCGGCTGTGGGAACTGTCGCATACCTGTCATTGCCCGCTGGTCGGCGTAGGCTTGCCCCTGGGATACTTGCGCAAGCTGGTGGGCAAGATGACGGGCGGGCGCGTGCTGGCCGACGACTACGAAGTGCACGTGGGCGCCGTGACGGAATGCGGCGCGCGCAACCGCCTGTCCGAAGCGCTGCAAAAGGAACTCGAACGCCGCTACGCCCCCGTGATCCTGCGCTTTCGCGGCGCCAAGACGACGGACCAAGTGGCCGAACTGTGGCGCACGGCCGTCGCCAACGGCGACGTGTCGGGCGCTTTCTGGGCCGGCCTGACGCACCCGCGCTGCGACGCCGAGCTGGAAGAGCAGATGTGCAGAGACTTGCACATGATCCAGCACCAGGCCGGCGCCTGCGTGCGCGCCGACATGGGCAAGTTTACGGCCTTGCAGGAAGAAAATGCGCGCCTGACGCACGAACTGGCCAAGCTGCAACAGCGCAGCCAGGCAGCACTGATGGAAAAGACGGGCGAACTGGAACGCCAGGAAGCCGTGCTGCTGCGCACGCGTGCAGAAGCGATCGGCAAGGATAGCGTGATCGACGGCTTGCGCGCGGAACTGGCGCAATTGCAGGCGGCCATCCCGGCGCTGGAATCGCGCACGCGCCTGGTCGAACGCTTGGCGCAAATGGATGAGCGCGAAAAGGAATTGCGCCAGCAAATCGCGGATTTGAAGCAAGCCCAGCCTCGTCCGGGCACGGCCGTGCCGCCACCGGCGCCGAAGCTGGAAGTGCCGACGGGCGGCAAGCTGAAAATGCCGATCCGCCTCGTCGATCAAAGCGTCCTGTGCGTGGGCGGGCGCAGCGGCAATGTCGCCACCTACCGCGCCCTGATCGAGCGGGTCGGCGCGCAATTCGCCCATCACGACGGCGGCCTGGAAGACAATGCCAACCTGCTCGATTCGAGCCTGGCGGCGGCCGACCTGGTGATTTGCCAGACGGGCTGCATCAGCCACAGCGCCTACTGGCGCGTGAAGGATTATTGCAAGCGCACGGGCAAGCGCTGCGTCTTCATCGACAACCCCAGCATCTCCAGCCTGGCACGGGGCTTGCAGGAAGTCAGTGGCGAGATGGAGCCGGCCGCGCTGGACGCCGCCGACTAAGCCGGGTCTAAACTTAGGCCTGCAACTTTAGGCCTGCAACTCGCGCGTGATCGCTTCGCGCAAGAGCGCATCATCGACCGTGGTGTCGGGCGCGAAACGCCCCACCACCTTGCCGTCCTTGCTGATCAAAAACTTCTCGAAATTCCACAGCACGTCGCTCGGCTGCTCCTGCGTGATGCCGTAGCCGGCCAGCTTGGCGCGGAAATCGCTGCCCGGTTTTTCCTGCGCCCGCGGCTGCTCTTGCACCAGGCGCTGGTACAGCGGATGCTGGCCCGGCCCCTTGACGACGATCTTTTCAAACATGGGAAATTGCACGCCAAAGGTACCGCGGCAAAAGTCGGCGATCTCGGCATTGCTGCCCGGCTCCTGCGCGCCGAATTCATTCGCGGGAAAACCGGCCACCACCAGGCCCTCGGCCTGCTTGTCGGCGTAGAGCTTTTCCAGTCCTTCGTACTGCGGCGTCAAGCCGCAGGCGGAGGCGACATTGACCACCAGCACGACCTTGCCGCGATAGGCATCCAGGCTGGTGGGTTCGCCATTGATGCGGCGCAAAGGAATGTCGTAAATACTGTCGCTCATGATGTATCTCCTCGGCGGATAAAACAATCATGATAGCCGTGTGTGCGCGAACGTGCTGGCGGCGTCAACAACTCAGTAGACGTCGCGCCGGTAGCGCCCTTCCGCTGCCAGCGCGTCGAGCGCGGGCCGTCCCAGCATGTCTTGCAGGGCCTGGTCGACGCCGCCCGCCATGCCGGCCAGGCTGCCGCAAATGTAGATGGCCGCGCCCTGCTGCAGCCACAATTTGATTTCATCGGCATTGCCGCGCAAGCGGTCCTGCACATAGGTTCGCTCCGCCTGGTCGCGCGAAAACGCCAGGTCCAGGCGCGGCAAGTCGCCGCTGGCATGCCAGTGCTCAATTTCCTCGCGATAATGGAAATCGTGGTCAAGGTTGCGTTCGCCAAAGATCAGCCAATTGCGCCGTTGCCCTGCCAGCACGCGGCTTTTCAAATGGCCGCGCAAGCCGGCGATGCCGCTGCCGTTGCCAATTAAAATCAGGGGCCGCTGGGCATTGTCTTCCAGGCGGAAACGCCGGTGCTGGCGCAAGCGCAGTTGCACCACGTCGCCGACAGCGGCCTGCGCCGTGAGCCAGCCCGAGGCCAGGCCCAGGCTGCCGTCGGGATGCGCATGCTGGCGCACCAGCAAGTGCACGCCGCCGTCGTGTGGAATCGAGGCGATCGAATATTCGCGCGGTTGCGCAGGATCAAGCGGCGCGGCCACCTGCACCAGGTCGCCCGACTGCCAGTCAGGCAAGCTGCCTGCCACGGGCGCCAGTTCCACGTGATAGATGGGGCCGCCGGCGCTGCCGGGATTGAGCAACTGCCGACGTGTCAGGCGCCAGTCGCCGAATGCGGGCGCGCTCCAGTCGGGCGCGTCGCTGGTACCGGCCAGGTGGCTCAGGTGCTGGAACCATTGCTCGATGGTGGCGCTGGCGCTGCGGTCGACTTCGATGCGCTCGAACAGGCGCGAGGCGCCCTGCTCCGCCAGCCAGGCATCGAGCGCGCGGCCGAAGCCGCAGAACTGGCCATAGCTGCGGTCGCCCAGGGCCAGCACGGCGTAGTGCAATTGCGGCAGCGCCAGTTCGCCCGTCATCAAACGGCCCATGAAGGCGGCCGCATTGTCGGGCGCATCGCCTTCGCCATAGGTGCTGACCAAAAACAAGGCCCGCTCCGCTTGTTGCAGATCAATGGCCGTGAGGTCGGCCAGCGCACACAGGCGCACGGGAATGCCGGCCAGTTGCAGGCTCTGCGCCGTTTGCGTGGCCAGTTCCTCGGCATTGCCCGTCTGGCTCGCATACGCCACCAGCCAGGCGGGACTGTTGGCCAGCGCCGCCTTCGCGGCGTCGGACGCGCGGCGCCTGGCGCGCGCACGCAGCCAGGGCGCCAGGCACACGCCCGCATAACTGAGGGACAGGGCGGCCAGCAAGGCCAGCCGCGTCGTATCGTGCGTAAAAATCATGGAATCAATCGTTCATTCGTCGAGCATGGCCAGCATGTGGCTGCTCAGCGTTTCATGGTAACCATCGCCGTCGCGCTGCAGGAAGCGCGCGGCCAGGCCCTGCTCTTCGGCCAGCGCCATGCCGGCTTCCGGGCCCAGCACCGTCAAGGCCGTCGACCAGGCATCGGCCGCCATGCATTCGGCGTGCACGACGGTGACGGAAGCGAGTTGATTGGCGATCGGCATGCCGCTGCGCGGATCGATGGTGTGCGAGAAACGCACCGTGCCATCTTCGAAGAAACGCCGGTAATCGCCCGACGTCGCCACGGACAAGCCGTGCAGCGCCAGCAGCATTTCCGGCGGATGCTGCGCATTATCGGCACGATCGGCGGCGCCATCGACCTGTTCCAGCATCACCCACCACGGCTGGCCGTCGGGCTTGCTTCCGGCGCCGCGCAGCTCGCCGCCCACTTCGACCAGGTAATGATGGATGCCCTGGCTGTCCAGGTAGCGGGCCAGGCGGTCCACGCCATAGCCCTTGGCCACGGCGGACAGGTCCAGCAGCAAGCCGCCCGGCTGGCGCGCGCGGCGGGCCGGCAAGTCCAGTTCCAGGCGGCGGCGCTGGCGCTGCGCCAGCAGCAAGGCCACGGTATCGTCTTTCGGCGGCAGAAAGCCCGGTTCATCGTAGCGCTTGCGGGGGCCGAAGCCCCACAGGTTGACGAGGGCACCCGCGCACGGGTCATACGCCCCGCCGGACGCCTGCGACACGTGCATGGCAAAGCCCAGCACCTCGCAAAACGCGGCGGGCAGGCTGTGCCAGCTGCCGGGCTCGGCCCGGTTGAAGCGGCCCAGGTCGGACTCGTCGCTCCAATGACTCATTTGCGCGACAACAAGGTCGAGCTGCTGCTGCAAGCCCTGCTGCAAGTCGGCGCTGCCCGCGCGTCCCGGCATGGCGGACTCGAGCAAGCGCACCGACCAGCTGGTACCCATGCTCAGGCCGCGCAAGTCCCGGATCGCGGCGCCGGACGGCGCGACCTGATCGGAAATATGCTGCGGCAGCAGGACCCGGCGCATCGGCGCTCTCGCTCGCGAAGATGCCGCCGCTTACTGCGGCAGCACTTCCACGGAAGCCGCGTAGGTAGCACGGCGTTCCGGCATCACGGGCGGCTGGCCGGCCACGGCTGGCGCGGCCGCTGGCCAGGTGCTGCTCAGGTAATACATGCCCGCGGCCGGCACGGTGAACGTGATCTCGCCCTTGGCATCCGTGCTCTGGCGGATTTCACCGAGCACGCCACGGTAGCGCACGCCGCCTGGCACCAGGCTGAACGCCTGGTTCGCCGCCGGCTTGCCGTCGATCAGGAAGCGCCACGTGGCTTTCTCGCCCGCGCGCAAGTCGTTCGGGTGCGTGACGGGCACGAATTCCAGGCCCACGCCCGTCGGCTTGAACACTTCCGTGCTGGTTTCGCCATTGCTGAAGAAGGTTTCCAGGCGCGCTGCCGTGCGCGTGATTTTCACGTCTTTCGCATCGGCCGGTACGTCTTTCTTGAACGTCTCTTCGTTGCCGCGGAAACGCTTCTGCTCGCCGTTCACGGTGTAGCTGCCCATCACGTTTTGCGACACGATGGCCGCCTTGTACGTGCCCGGCTTTTCCATTTTCACGTCGAAGACGCTGCGCAAACGGCCTGTGAGGGTGTTCGCCGGCGCGACCTTGGCGCCGTCCGGGCCGATGACTTGCAGCGCGTCCAGGCGCAGCGGCTGGTGGTCGATCTCGAACAGGCCGTCGGAAACGGCGGCATCCACCGTCACCCAGGCGTCCTTGCTTTCCACCATCGTGCTCGATGGCACCATCCAGCCGCGGTGGGCGTGGGCGTTCATGGCCAGGCCAGCCAGGGCCAGGGCGATCAGGGATTTGTTGAATTGCTTGAACATGGGGTGCGCCTTATGGTTTGAGTTGGACGACGACAGTACCGAGTTCTTCCTTGCCTTTGGCTGGCACGGACTGGGCCGATTTCAGCGGCCACTGGAACGGCACGCGCACCAGTTCGCGTCCGCCCGCTTCGCGCGCCGCTTCCACCACCACCTGGTATTCGCCGGCCGGCAACTTGTCAAGCAAGGCCTTGGCGCCAGGGAAGGTCAAGGTATGTTCGCCCGGCGCACGCGTGGCGCCGCTGACGCCGTCCACGGGCATGGCCAGGTCACGGCCGCTCTTGCGCCACCATTGGCGCATGTCCTTCAGCCACTTCTCGCCGACCTTGTCTTTCTTTTTCACGTCGTACAGCACGGCCAGGTTGCCAACCACCTTCTGGTCCGCCGTTTCCAGCCACGCCGCCACGTAGGGACGGTGGTATTCCGCCACGTTCAATTGCGGGAGTTCAAGCTTGAGGGACAGGTCGGCCGCCATCGCCGACGTACCGATCAGGGGAAGGCCAAGCGCCAGGGTGTAGCGTAATTTCATGGTGTGCCTGTAAAAAAGTAAGAGTAAAAACGATCAGTGAATAAACAGCAAGGCGATCGCGCAGGGTATCAAGATACCGAGGCCAACCATCGGCCAGGTAAATGGCCGGTTGGCCGCGTGGAACTTCAAAATCAATAAGCCCGTCAGGCAAAACACGATGCAGGCGCCGGCAAAGATGTCGATGAACCAACTCCAGGCCACGCCCGTGTTGCGGCCCTTGTGGACATCGTTGAGCCAGGAGACCCAGCCCCGGTCCGTCAATTCGTATTCGGCAGCCCCGTCTTCCAGGCCGATGCGCACCCAGGCGTCGCCACCCGCCCTGGGCAGCGGCAGGTAGACTTCGTCGATCGACCATTCGGCGGGACGGCCGCCCGCATTGAGCGACCACTGCTGCTTGAGCCAGGCTTCGGCGTCGGCCGGCATGGGCGCATTGGCGCCATCGTGCTTGGCGGCATACGCGGCCAGTTGCGTGACGAGGGGTGCCGGCAACGCCGCCTTCTGGCGCGTGATCGCCGGCTTGGCTTCGATCTGGCCGGCGTGGTTCAAGGTGATGCCGGTAATGGCGAACAGAAACATGCCCAGCAGGCAAAGCGCTGAGCTGATCCAGTGCCATTGATGCAAGTTCTTCAGCCAGACGGCGCGGCTGGCGTTGTTCTTGGCCTTGTCTGCTGCGCCCGCATTACCCATCGAGCGCTCCCGGCAAGGAGCGGGCCAGGTGGCGCGACAAGTCAGTGTGCTTCATTCCCATCCTTCAATCAAAGTTCATGCCTCATTTTCAAACAAATGATAATGATTATCATTTATTAAGTCAATACATGGGGCGCCCCGCCGGGCCAGCGTTTTGTAACAGCTTTGAAACATGGCGCGAGGCAGGCAGTCGCCACTACGTAAGCTGCCGTACAGAGCCGCCTGCCGCGCCCGCCTATGCTGTTGTTCAGGACAACCATCAAGGGAGCACCCATGCAAGCATATTCCAGCGAACAACTGGCCAGCATCGCGGCCAGGATCAAGGACGTCAAATTCGGCATGCTGACCACCAGCGATGACATGCGCACCCTCACCAGCCGGCCGCTGACGCAGCAGCAGGTCGACAGCGAAGGGCACATCTGGTTCTTTGTCTCGGACGAGGCCGCCTACACGCGCGACTTGCTGAACAATCCACAAGTCAACGTCAGCTTTGTCGACACGGGCGACAGCCTGTATGTGTCCGTCTGCGGTCACGCGCAGTTGCTGAAGGACCGCGTCAAGGCGGAGGAATTGTGGAACCCGCTGCTAAAAGCCTGGTTCCCAGGCGGTGCCGACGATCCGAAGCTGTCGCTGATCAAGGTAACGATACAGTCAGCCGAATACTGGGATAGCAGCGCCAGCAAGATGATGCAATTCTATGAAATGGCCAAGGCCGCCATCACGGGCGAACCGCCAAAGTATCTGGGCGAACACGGACGGGTCGACCTGTAGCCGGGTCGCCAGTCTCCCCCCCGGCGGCAAGCAGGCGACATTGTCCGCGCGCAAGGGGAAACGGCCAGCCGCCGTGCGCGAACACGCCCGGCGGCTGGCCCTGCGGAAATTGTCAGACAGTCAGGAAGGGAAGCTCAGACGCCCGTGCTGCCCGTGGTGTCTGGCGCATCGTCGGCGCTCTGCCGGCTTTGCCCTGCGGAGCCGGACTGGTGATGCGGCAAGCGGTCGGCGCGCCGCACTTCGCCGATGGAAAACAGATCGTCGCCGATATCGAGACCTTGCTCGCTATCGACCAGTACAAAGTTTTCGGCCGAGTCGGCCGTGCTTTGCTTGCTGCCCGCCGTGGATGGCGTGCCGCCCTGGCTATTGCCCGGTTGCGGCGTATTCGCGTTGCCCATTATCTTCTCCCTGATCATCAATGCGAGTTGACTGCGCGGCGATTGCCAGGCGATTACACCTTGCCAGCGCAGCTATTTCATCATAGTCCATGCCTGCTGCATTGCATCAAAATTTTGCGGCGACCGGACAGATGCGGCCATGGCCAGCGGCGTGCCTGCCACTGGCCATGGTCACCGCTAACGCTCATTACCACTTGCTGCTACTTGTTGCGCGAACCCGCGGAACCCGAACCCGACCCCGAACCGCCGCTTTGCTTGTTGCCACTGTCGCGGTTGCCCTCCTGGTTCATGCCGGCATTGTCGCGCGTGCCGCTGGCGCTGGAGGCGCTTTGCCGGCTGGCATCGTTCTTGTGGCTTTGGCTGCCTGCGCGGCGCGCCTCTTCCGACGTGAATTCATGCGCCGTGCCCTTTTCATGCGCGGCACGTCCCCCTTCGCTGGCGATTTCGCGCTGCTGGGCGGGGTCCATGGAAGCGAAACCCCGTTTGCTGGTATCGCTTTGCTTGCTGCCGCTGCCGCCGCCGCTACTGCTGCTACTGGTTTTACTACCTTGCTGTTTATTGTCGCTCGATGTGGCCATGATGATCTCCTTGATCGATGGAATCAGAAACAGTGCAAACCATGCAATTCTTTCCCCTCGCATGGCAAGGGAACCGTCATCTTAGTGCGCGCATGGGGTGCAAGAAATAGGAGGATGCCAAGAGCGCATGTAGGATGAGTCCCGCCCGTGGTGGCGCAGTTACTTTCAGTTTTCCACCAAAAGTACCAGACACTCAGCAGTTAGCGAGGCAGCGCACGCGGCCAGCCGCCAGGGCGGCCGGAGAACGGCGGCATCGGAACTTGCCGCGCATCGCCTCCGACACGCGGCCGCGGGACGCCAGCGGCGGGGAGTTCAGGAAGCGAAGAGGATGGCCCAGAACAGCATCAGCAAGCCGGCAATCGATACGCACCACACGAGCGTGCGCACGACGGGCACGCCAAACGCATACAGGGGCAAGTACAGCACGCGCGCGGCCAAGTACAGGGCGGCGCCATACAGGGTCAGCGCGCTTTCCTGCGCCGTCACGTGGGCGATCAGCACGGCGGCGGCGAACAGGGGCAGGGTTTCGAACAGGTTCGCCTGGGCCCGCTGCAAGCGGCCCGTGATCTTGCCTACGGGCGGGCCTTCGCCGTCGCGCGCGCTCACGTTATACGCCGTGCCCGTCTCGCGCGTGCGAAACAGCGCGGGCAGCAGAATTTGCACCAGCGCCAGCACGAGGGTACAGGCCAGCATCGTCAGTTCAGGAGTCATGCCTTACCTCTGCAGGGTGGGACAGGCTGGCCGTGCCGGCGCATGCCCGTCAGGGTTGGTCGAGTGCCGCTTGCAACTCCATCAAATCATAGGGCTTGCGCAAGACGCTGGCGGAAAAGCCCAGCTCATCCATCGATTCCTTGCCATAGCCGGTGGAAAAGATGATGCGCATGTCCGGTTTATCGCGCAGCACCATGCGTGCCAGTGCGATGCCGGACATGCCGGGCAGGCTGACATCCGTAAACAGGATATCGAAGTCTTGCTCGTTGAGCAACTCCCACGCCGCCTCGCCATCGGACACGCCGCTGACCGTGTGGCCCAGCATGCCCACCAGCTCGCACACCATCAGCTGGGAATCGAGATTGTCTTCCACCACGAGTATCTTCATCGAAGTCGGCATGTCCCCCTGCGGCACCAACGCATGGCCCGTCAAGTCCAGCCCCGGCGTGCCGCCTCCCAGCACGCTGGCCGCCGTGCTGCCGCTTGCCAGCGTGCCGGCCACGGGTGCGCCGGACCGTTCGAACTGGCGCGCGCGCATTTGCTGCTGGCGGTTGGCCAGCACATGGCGCAGCTTGCGCGCCAGCTCTTCGCGCCGGTATGGCTTGCTGAGCAATTCCACCCCCGCATCGAGCCGGCCTTCGTGCACGATGACATCCTGCGCATAGCCCGAGGTAAACAAGACGGCGATATCGGGCTGCAGCTCGCGCGCCTGGCGCGCCATCTCCGTGCTGCTGACGGGACCGGGCATGATCACGTCCGTAAACAGCACGTCGATTTGCGCACCGCTGTGCAGCACGGCCAGCGCGCTTTCGCCATCCTCGGCCTTGAGCACCTTGTAACCGAGCGCGCCCAGCATGTCGACCACGGTGGTGCGCACGCCCACGTCGTCTTCCACCACCAGCACCGTTTCCGTGCCGCCCGTGACGACGCCGCTCAATTCCAGTTCCTCGTCCGCTTCGGCCATCAGGGATCGGGGCAAATAGATTTTGACTCCCGTGCCCACGCCAGGTTCACTGTAGATGCGGATATGGCCGCGGCTTTGCGTGACGAAGCCGTACGCCATCGACAGGCCCAGGCCCGTGCCCGCGCCTTCCGGCTTGGTCGTGAAGAACGGTTCGAAGGCGCGCTGCAGCACGGGCCCGCTCATGCCGCGGCCCGTATCGGTCACCGACAGCATCACGTACTGGCCCGCCGGCACGTCGACCAGGTTGTGCACATACTGTTCGTCGAGCACGACGTTGCCCAGTTCGATGGTCAGCTTGCCCACGCCATCCATGGCGTCGCGCGCATTGATGGCCAGGTTGAGGATGACGTTCTCGATCTGGCTGCGGTCGACCAGGGTATTCCACAGTCCGCCGCCGCCCACCAGCACGATGTCGATCGCTTCGCCCAGGGCGCGCCGCAGCAGCGCATCCATGTTGCGCACCACGCGCGTCAAGTCGGCCACCACCGGTTGCAAGGGCTGGCGCCGCGCAAACGCCAGCAGGTGCGACGACAGCTTGGCACCCCGCTCGACGGCGGCGATCGCCGTGTCCAGGCGCTGGCGCATGAGGCCATCCGTGCCCGCCAGGTGCTGCAGCAAATGCAAATTGCCGGAAATGATTTGCAGCACATTGTTAAAGTCGTGCGCGATGCCGCCCGTCAACTGGCCCACGGCTTCCATCTTTTGCGCCTGGCGCAAGGCGTCTTCAGCCTTGGTGCGCTCATTCACTTCCTGTTCGACCCGGTGTTCCAGCGTTTCGTTCAATTCATGCAGCGCCTTTTCCACGCGGCGCCGGTCCGTGATGTCCGTCTTGACGGCGATCAAGGAACGCGTATGACCCTGCTCATCGACCAGGCGACTGACATTGCTCGACACCCACACTTGCGAGCCATCGGGCTTCAGGTAGCGCTTTTCCAGCGAGAACGATTCGCCCGTTTCCACCAGGCGCTGGAACAGCACGCCGTTGCCAGGCACGTCCGCCGGATGCATGATGTCGTTCATATTTAGGCTCAGCAGTTCTTCGGCGGAACGGCCCAGCATGCGGCACAGGGCGCCGTTGACACGCTGGAAACGGCCATCGAGGCCCAGCTCGGACAAGCCCACGGAAGCCTGGCCGAAAATGGCCGCCATGCGCTCCTGGCTGGCGTTGAGTTCATCCTCGATCTGGCGCCGCTCCGTCACGTCGAACGACACGCCCACGTAGCGGCGCTGGCCCGGCACGCGGCCGGCCACCACCTCGCCCTGGCGCGCGATCCAACGCAGCGCGCCATCGGCGGGACGGCGGATGCGGTATTCCACGTATTCGAGGGGATTGGGCGCCAGATCCAGCTTGCTCGGTCCGACCTTTTGCTGGTCGCGCGCATCGACCAGGCTCACCAGCAGCCGTTCCGTCACTTCCGTCTCGTCGGCAATGCCCCACAGGCGGCGGAAGGTGGGCGACACCAGCATCGCGCCCGTCTCGGGGAACCATTCGAAGGTGCCGATGCCGCCCGCCTGCTGGGCCAGGCGCAGCCGCTCCTCGCCTTCCATGCGCTCGGTGACGTCGATGCCTTCGACGAGGATGCCCGTGACCGCGCCCTCGTCATCCTTGATGGGCTGGTAGACGAAATCGATGTGGCGCTGGCCCGTCTGCCCGTCCGCCGTCTGCAAATCCACTTTGACCTGGCGCCCCTCGTAAGGTTCGCCCGTGCGATAGACCTGGTCGAGCAGCGCGATGAAACCTTGCGCCTTGACTTCGGGCAAGGCCACTTCGACTGTCTTGCCCAGCAGCTCAAGTTCGGGGCGTCCCACCAGGCGCAGATAATGTTCATTCGCCAATTCGAACACGTGCTGCGGCCCGCGCAGCATGGCCATGAAACTGGGCGCCTGCTGGAACAGGGCGCGCAGCAGCGCGCGTTCCTCGCCCAGGCGGCGGTTGGCCGCGCGCACGGCCTCGCTCTCGGCTTGCAAGGTGGTGTTGAGCTCGCCCAGTTCGGCCGTGGCCAGCTTCAGCTGGCGCCCCTCCTCCATGCGCGCCGTCAATTCCAGCGCCGTGCACAGCACGCCATCGACCTGGCCGCCTGCGCCATGCACGGGCGTGTAAAACAGGTCGAAACAGACATCCGCGTGCTGTCCGCCGCGCAACAGCGGCAGGCAGCACTCGCGGTGCACCTGCGTCTCGCCGCGCAATCCCGCATCGAGGATGCGCGCGTTCCAGTCCCAGATTTCGGGCCAGACGGCCGGCACCGTGCCGCCCAGCGCCGCAGGATGGCGCGCCCCGGCGATCTGGATGTAGTCGTCGTTGTAAATCATCACATGCTGCGGGCCCCACATCAGCACCATCGCCATCGGCGAATTGAGCACGATGTCGACGCTGGTACGCAAATTGGCGGGCCAGCCATCGAGGTCGCCCAGGCCGGTGGCGGACCAGTCGCGCTGGCGCACCAGCTCGCCCATGCTGCCGCCGCCGCGCGGCCAGGCTGGCGCGCTCATGTGGCCAATCCCGCTTGCACGCGCACCTGGCACTGGCGCGGAATGCGCACCGTCGCCAGCGTGCCCTGCGCGTCCGTCGAACTGAGCTCGACCGTGCCGCCATGGGCCTTGACGAACATGTTCACCGTGTACAGGCCCAGCCCCAGGCCCTGCCCCGTCCTGCGCTTTTCGCCCGCCTGCTGGAACGGCTCGAACAGGGTCGGCAGCAAGGCGGCGGGAATGACGCCGCGATTGGCGATGCGCAATTCAATGCTGTCGGCGTCGCGTCCGTCGAGGGCCAGCTGCACCGGCGCGCCCGCCTCGCCATGCGTGAGGGCGTTGCATAGCAGATTCGAGATGACTTGCGACAGCAAGCCCGCGTCGCATTGCCCGTGCAGCTCGCCAACACTGCTGAGCTCGACAAGGGGCGCCTGGCCGGCCGTCTCGAATTCCTCGACGATGGCGCGCGCCAGCGCCAGGTAATCGTGCGTGCTGCTGCGCAACTCCATCGTGCCGGAACGGATGCGCGCCAGGTCCAGCAACTGGTCGACCATGCGCGCCATGCGCTTGGCGCTACTTTCGATGCGCTGCGCCGTGACGATCACCTTCGGGTGGTCGCTCATCATCGGCAACAGCATGGCGCCGTTCATCACCACCGACAGGGGCGTGCGCAAGTCGTGGCCCAGCACGGCCGTGAACAATTCATTCAGGTGCAAGGCATGCTTGAGCTCGTCGAGCTGGGCCGACAACTCGCGTTTCTGCTGGTACAGCTGGACCAGCACGGCCACCTTGCTTTGCAAGGCTTTCACGTCGATGGGCTTGTACAAGAAATCGACGGCGCCCGCCTCGTAGCCACGGAAACTGTAGCTCGGTTCGCGCGACGCGGCCGTGAGAAAAATCAAGGGAATGCTGCGCGTGCGTTCGCTGCCGCGTATCAGCTCGGCCAGCTCGAAACCATCCATCTGCGGCATCTGCACGTCGATCAGGGCCAGCGCCACGTCATGCGTCAACAGCAATTCCAGCGCCTCGGCGCCCGAGCCGGCCTTCAGGATGACAATACCGGGCCGCGCCAGCACGGCTTCGGCGGCGACCAGGTTTTGCGCGATGTCGTCAACGACGAGGATATGGATAGGGGCGGTCACGGAATCATCTTCAGGCATCGCAACGGCAAGATGCCATCGTGTTTCGATATGGACATAAACATTGTTTCAATTCTCACATATATTACACGCACTACACCATTCCCATTCACTTGTGTTCACCATCGCCGAGCAAGGCCAGGCTGGCAGCCATCTGCGGCAAATCGAGCACGCGGTCGGCGCCGGCCCGCTTGAGCGCGGCGGCCGGCATGATGCCACAACTGGCCAGCTGCGGGTCTTGCACCCAGGCACTACCACCCAGCTGCCGCACGCGCGCCAGGCCCGCCGCGCCGTCGGCCGAGGCGCCCGTCAGGATGATGGCCAGCATGGCGCGCCGGTAAGCGTACGCGGCTGTTTCCAGCAAGACATCGATGGACGGACGCGAAAAATACACGGGCGCTTCCTGCGACAGGGAAAAGCTGCCATCGGGTTCTACTTGCAAATGGTAATCGGGCGGCGCGAAATACACGGTGCCGCCCTGCAAGGGTTCCTTGTCCTGCGCTTCGCGCAAGGGCAGCTGGCAACGTTCCGCATACAGCTGCGGCAACTGGCTCGAACGGCCCGGCGCCAGGTGCAGCACCACCACCACGGCCGCGCGGCAGGTGGCGGGCAAGGCGCGCAGCACGATGCCCAGCGCTTCCACGCCGCCGGCCGAGGCGCCGATGGCGATCAGGCGCAGGCCGGCGGGCGGTGGCGCGACGTCGCAGGTCGGCAACATGTCAGGCACGCTGGAAGATGCGTTCAGCCGGGCTCAGCTCGTTGAAGCTGGCCGCATGGCGGCTGAAATGCAGGCTTTCCTTCATGCCCAGGCCCAGGA
Organism: Janthinobacterium sp. SUN176; assembly: GCF_030587335.1. Classification (NCBI taxonomy): domain Bacteria; kingdom Pseudomonadati; phylum Pseudomonadota; class Betaproteobacteria; order Burkholderiales; family Oxalobacteraceae; genus Janthinobacterium; species Janthinobacterium sp. SUN176. The sequence goes on from NZ_JAPWIA010000001.1 coordinate 3,003,567, forward strand.
AGCCCCGGTTCACCAGCGCTTCGTGGAACAGGCCCAGGCTGCGGTCTTGCAAGTCTTTATTGAAGTAAATCATGACGTTACGGCAGGAAACCATGTGCACCTCCGAAAACACGCTGTCCGTCGCCAGGCTGTGGTCGGCGAAGACAAACTGGCGCCGCAAGCGCCGCTCAAAGATGGCGCCCTTGTAGGCGGCCGTGTAATAGTCGGACAGCGAGCGCTTGCCGCCCGCCAACTGGTAATTCTCGCTGAACTGGGCGATGCGCTCGATCGGGTAGATGCCCGCTTCGGCGGCGGCCAGCGCTTCCACATTGATGTCGGTCGCGTAAATCATGCTACGTTCAAGCAAGCCTTCCTCTTCCAGCAAGATGGCCAGCGACCACACCTCTTCGCCGCTGCTGCAGCCGGCCACCCAAATCTTGATGGAGGGATAGGTATGCAGGATGGGCACGACTTTTTCGCGCAAGGCGCGGAAATACGCAGGGTCGCGGAACATCTCGCTCACTTGCACCGTGAAAAACTGCAGCATCTGCGCGAACATGGCCGGCTCGTGCAAGATGCGGTCCTGCAATTGCGACAGGCTGGCGCAGCCGAAGCGCTCCATGGCCTGACGCATGCGCCGGCGCAGCGACGCCACCGAATAATCGCGGAAATCGTGCTGATATCTCAACAAAATTCCCTCAAGCAACAATTTCAGTTCTATATCGAAAATATCGTCATCTAACAACATCCACCTCATCGGATACCTGACCGTTGAACACAGTGCAACACACACCATGCAGTCACTGCCAAATGCTAGCAGATCGCCGGCGATTATCCCGCAAGGAAAGTGTCAGTTAGGTACGCTGGCGTACACTGCGCCATCTTTTTCAGGCATCCACGCCCTTCATGCCTTCCTCCGTGTAACGCGCCCCCGCCGCCATGCCCAAGGGAAAGGCGGCATTCATCGCCGCCAGTTCCGCGCCGTCCAGCCGCACGGCCAGCGCGCCCAGGTTGTCGTGCAAATACGCGATGCGCTTGGTGCCGGGGATGGGAATGATGTCGTCGCCTTGCGCCAGCAGCCAGGCCAGCGCCAGCTGGGCCGGCGTGCAGCCTTTGGCGCACGCGAGGTCCTTCACCTGCGCGACGATGGCCTGGTTGCGCGCCAGGTTGTCGGATGAAAAACGGGGATTGAACTGGCGGAAATCCCCCGCGTCGAGACTGGCCGCATCGGCGATGGCGCCCGTCAGGAAACCGCGCCCCAGCGGGCTGTAGGCAAAGAAGCTGGCGCCCACCTCGCGGCAGGCGGCCAGCACGCCCTGCTCCGGTTCGCGCGTCCACAGCGAGTATTCGCTCTGCACGGCCGCCACGGGGCAAACCGCCACCGCGCGCCGCAAGGTGGCGGCGCTCACTTCGCACAGGCCCACGGCGCGGATCTTGCCCTCTTGCCGCAACTGCGCCAGCGCGCCCATCGATTCCTCCAGCGGCGTCTCCAGGTTCAGGCGGTGCAGGTAGAACAGGTCGATGGCGTCCACGCCCAAGCGCGCCAGCGACGCTTCGCACGCCTGGCGGATGTAGGCGGGGGAATTGTCGACGCGGCGCGCATAGCTGCCCGCCTCGCGCGCCAGGCCGCACTTGGTGGCGACCAGGGCCTGGCCGCGATGGTTGCCCAGAAATCGTCCCAGCAATTGCTCGTTGTGGCCAAAGCCGTAGGCGTCGGCCGTGTCGAACAGGGTCACGCCCGCCGCCAAGGCCGCTTCCAGGGTGGCCAGCGATTGCGCCTCGTCCGTGGCGCCATAAAATTCCGACATGCCCATGCAGCCCAGGCCCAGTGCCGAGCTGGTCAAGCCGCTATTGCCGATGCGTCGTTGTTGCATGCTGCTCTCCTCACGTGTTGACTCGATGCAGCCAGTCTAGGCCGTGCCGGCCGGCGGGGGAATGCGCGATTTCGTGATACCTTTCTGGTATGAGAGCCCTCGATACCCATGCCTTGACCCTGTTTTGCGCCGTCGCCCGCTGCCTGAACTTCCGCCAGGCGGCGGAGCAATTGCATATGACCCAGCCGCCCCTGTCGCGCGCCATCAAGGCGCTGGAAGAGCGGCTGGGCGCGCGATTGTTCGAGCGCGACACGCAGGGCGTGGCCTTGACTCAGGCAGGGCATACCTTGCTGCCGCAGGCGCTGCACATCCTCGATTTACTTGATATTGCGCAAACGTCGCTGCGGCAAGACAGCGCGCCCGCGCGCCTGCGCCTGGGCTTGACCAGTTCCGTGGCGGCCGGCCTGTTCCGGCCCTGGCTGGCGGCGCTGGAAGGGCAACTGGGCAGTATCCGCCTGGAACTGACGTCCGCGCCCTCGCCGCGCCTGGTGGCCGGCGCGCGCAAGGGCCAGCTCGATGCGGCCTTGCTGGCCTTGCCCAGCGCCACCTTCGAGCTGGCCGTGCAGCCGCTGGTGCACCAGCCCATGATGCTGGCCCTGCCCGCCGGGCACCGGCTGGCGAAAAAGCGCAAGCTCAGCCTGTTGGATATCGCCCAGGAATCCGTCTACTGGTTCGAACGGGCGCGCCAGCCCGCCTTCTTCGACCATTGCCAGCAGGTATTTCGCCGGCATGGTTTCGCGCCCGTCTTCCTGCGCGAAGCGCCCGACCACCATGTGCTGCTCGGCGACGTGGCGGCCGGCAAGGGCATGGCGCTGCTGGCCGACTCGTTCCGCGCGCTGCGCCTGGCTGGCGTGGTCTACCGGCCATTGGTGGAAGGTGAGGAATTGGCGGCCGGCATCGGCCTGGCCTGGCGGGCAGACCACGGCCATGCGGCCCTGCCCCTGCTGCGCCGGCTGGCGCAAGAACATTTGAAAAAGTGAAGGCCGCGCACGGATGCGCCAGACGCGCTACCATGGCGCCTTCCCCATTTTTCAGCGCCACCACGACCATGACGTTTACCATCAGCGACGCCGCCTACGGCACCGATACCCCCGCAGCCAAGCACGCCATGTATGCGGACCTGCGCTCGCAGCTGCAAGGCTTGCTGGCCGGCGAGAGCGATTTCATCGCCAATACGGCCAACTTCAGTTCGCTGGTCTTCAACACGATGCCGGGCCTCAACTGGGCCGGCTTTTACTTCCTGAAAGGCGAGGAACTGGTGCTGGGACCGTTCCAGGGCAAGCCAGCCTGCATCCGCATCAAGAAGGGACGCGGCGTGTGCGGCACCACCGTGGTCGAAGGCAAGTCGATCGTTGTGCAGGATGTGCACGCGTTTCCTGGCCACATCGCCTGCGACGTCAATTCCCGCTCGGAACTGGTGGTGCCCGTGTTTGCGCAGGGTCAAATCATCGGCGTGTTCGACCTCGACAGCCCCTTGCCCGGCCGCTTCGACGACGTCGACGCGCAAGGCGTCGAATCGCTGGTGCGCGTACTGGAAGCGGCTATCGTTGCCGAATAATCAGTTGCCCGCCTTGACGGCGATGAATTCGCCCTTGCCGACCGTCGCCAGGCATGCCGTGTAGCGGCTGTCGGCGCGGATGGCGTCGATAAAACCGGCCATGTCCGCGTAGTGCGAGCTGGCATTGTCGACCACCAGCACGCCGCCGGCCGCCAGCACGCGGTCCAGCTGCGGCCACCAGGACTGATATTGCTGGCGCGCGGAATCGAGGAAGATGAAATCGTAGGCACCGTCAGCCGCATCGCGCAGCACGTCGCCCGCGTCCGCCAGCAACTGGCCAATCACGCCTTGCAGTTGCGCGCGCACAAAGTTGGCATGCGCCATGTCGAACTTGTCCTGCGCCTTTTCCACCGTCACCACGCTGCCGCCCAGCGGCTGTACCGCGCGCGCCAGCCACAGGGTGGAATAGCCGTTCGAGGTGCCGATTTCCAGCACCCGCCGCGCACCGCGCGCGCGCACCAGCACGGCCAGCAATTCGCCCGTGTCGCGCGTGATATTGAGCATGCGGCTGGCACGCTCCGTATGCGCCGCGTCATTGGTGTTACCGAATGCTTCCAGTTCGCTTAATAAGGTATCGAGGGTATCGATGCTGTGCATGCCGCCTCCTTGTGCAAAACATCAGCATAGCAAAAATACTACGCTTGTGCGCGCTTCAATGGGCGTTTCAGGTACTGCACCATCACCACGCCCAGCAGGGTCACGCCGCCGCCGATCACATCGTAGCTGTGCAAGGTTTCACCGAGGAACAGCATGGCGATGATCACCGTGAACACGGGCAGCAGATTCATCAAAGTCGTGGCGCGGCTCGGGCCCAGCTTGGCCAGTCCATGCATCCACAAGAACGGCGCGACGATGGACGCGGGGATGCCGGCGAACAGCACCAGCGGCAAGCCGGCGCCGGTGACGGGCGGCGCCGACTGGCTCAGGTAATACACGAACAGCACGGGCACGGCGCACCACACCTGGATCAGCAGGGAGTGCCAGTTATTCAGGGGAATCTTCCAGCGCTTGAGCAGCACGCCATAGCCCGCATACGACAGGCACGCCAGCAGCATCAGGGCGTCGCCCACGGCCGCGCCATGGGCGATCAGGGCGGCCGGGTCGCCATGGCTGAGCAAGTAGCCGAGCCCCAGCAGCGACACGAAACCGCCAAACACGCCGCCCACGGTGGGTGCCTCTTTCAACAGCAAGACGGACAGGCCCACGGCCAGCAGCGGCATCAGCGATGCGAGGATGCCCATATTGGTGGCGGTCGTCGTTTGCGCCGCGATGTACGCGAGGCACTGGTACATGACCATGCCCAACATGCCCAGCACAAACAGTTTCCCAAGATATGGTTTCACCACGGCCCGCTGCTTCCACACTGGACGCGCGAACACCAGCGCCAGCAGCACGCCGGCCAGCAGCCAGCGGTAGAACGAGATGGCGGCCGGATCGATCACGCCCACGGCCATCTTGCTGACGATGGTATTGATGGCCCAGATCAGCACGGCGATCACGGGAAACAGATAATGCTTGGCTTTCATGCAGGAACTCCACTATTCAACGAGCACCATTTTCGCATGGTCCGATTCCATGGATATAATGCATATCGGACAAACGATGCAAAGAACAGGACAAAACAGGAGATCCGATGGCCAGCAACCAGCACTTTCCCGCCGTTTCCGACGCCCTGCCCTATCCCGTGTACTTTCGCCTCGACGATTACCACGCGCACCAGCAATTCGATTACCAGAGCCATCCGTGGGGCCAGCTCACGTATTGCTCCACGGGCGTGATGGAAATCATGGTGGCGGGCCAGCGTTACCTGTCGCCGCCCCAGTACGCCGTGTGGATACCGCCCGAAACCTTGCACGACGGCTATATCCGCCAGGATGTCGTGTTTCACTCCGCCTACATCGATGCCAGCCTGTGCGCGCAGTTGCCGGCGCAGCCGTGCGCGCTGGTATTGAGTCCCCTGCTCAAGGCGATCCTCGGCGACTTTGCCGAACGGGGCGTCACCACGCCCGCCACGGCCGCCGACCAGCGCCTGGCGCAAGTACTGGTTGATCAATTGCAGCTGGCGCCGTGCAGCCGCAACTATTTGCCCGGCAGCGACGAACCCGTCATCGCGGCGCTGCTGGCCGCCCTGCAGCTTGATCCCGGCAGTAACCGCTCACTGGCCGAGTGGGCCGCGCAATTGCACGTGACCGAGCGCACGCTGGCCCGGCGTTGCCAGCGCGAACTGGGCATGCCGTTCGGCGAATGGCGCCAGCGCCAGCGCTTCCTGGCCGCCCTGCCCCTGCTGGAACAGGGAGCAACCGTGCAAGCGATCGCGCTGGAACTGGGCTACAGCACGGCCTCGGCCTTCATCGCCATGTTCCGCCGTCAAGGCGGCGGCACGCCGGACCAGTTCCGCCGCGGCCTGCGCTGAAAAAGGGAGCCAGGGGTAGCCGCCTTGTCATATGGGGATGCTAAAATTCAAACATCTTTCCAGAGAGCAAAAGGACGCGCATGAACCCCAGCACTGACACGGCCACCGATACCCAAGGCAGCGAGGACATGCCCCAGGCATCAGCAACGGCCGTGACGGCGCCAGCGCCCATCAAGCTCGACAAGGAAGACGTGCCCACCGTGCTGGGCAAGCTGCGCACCCTGGTGCAGGACAAGACGCGCTTCGAGCCGCACGACATCACGCCGCTGGGCGAGGAAGACGTGCTGCAGGATTTTTCCCTGCAAGCCAATTACGCGCTCGAGGCGCGCTTCGAGCAGCGCGTCATCAACGGCTATTTCGCGCCGGCGGGCAATGACTGCCGCTGTGGCTCACACGAAGTGGGAGCACTCGCTCACGCGCAGGAAAAGGAGCGGCTGCGCCGCGCGGCGGGCAAGCTCGACAATGCCTTGCGCCAGGCGGGCCAGGCCTACAACGGCGTCGAGGCGGGCGTCTACCTGCCGCACGCCGTCAAGTACTGGCACCTCGATACCTGCAACAACTGTTCCGGCAAAGGCCGCATCGGCTGCCACACCTGTTATGGCGCGACGACGGAAACGTGCTGGAATTGCCACGGCGGGCGCACCGTCAGCTGCGACGCGTATGGCTGCTACGGCAGCGGCAAGGTGTCGTGCTCGTATTGCAGCGGCAGCGGCACGGTGTCCGAGCAAGTCACCGATTACGTCACGGTGCAAGTGCCCACTACCACCTACAGCAACGGCAGCTCGCACACCAGCTACCACAGCGAAACGCGCACGCAATACCGCACGGAATATCGCTCTTGCTACCATTGCAGCTTCGGCAAGGTCAGCTGCAACACGTGCCACGGTTCCGGCAACATCAATTGCGGCACCTGCCGCGCCAGCGGCAAGGTCACGTGCCGCACGTGCAGCGGCGTGGGCGACTTGCGCTGCAACCCCTGCGACGGTTCCGGCAAGGTGGGCAAGGCGGCCTGGGTCGACGTGCACGTGGCGCCCGGCTACAGCGTCAGCCTGCCCAAGCAGGCGCCGGACGACGCGCGCCGCATCCGCGACAAGGAAAGCGTGCACTCACTGGCAGCCATCGCCAGCAGCCTGGCCCTGGCGAAAGTGAGCATTTACAATGAAGACCAGCCGCAGGAAGTCGACGCCCTGTATGGCGGCAAGCTGCGCATCGTGCGCCTGGACGCATCGTGCAACGCGGAAAAACATCACCTGGTGGCGTACGGCGCGGACTTGCGCTGGCTGACGCTCGACGACATCGTGGAAAAACTGCTGCGCGGCGACCTCAAGGCGCTCAGCGATGCGCTGGCCGGCAGCGCCGACGACGGCCTGTTCTCAGCCCACGTGCAGGGTTTGCTCACGCCGCTGCGCGACGTGGCCGCCTCGGAACTGAATGCGGACGTGATCGAGTCCGTCCTCAGCGGCGACGCGGACCACGCGCACGTCGATGTCGTCTCCGCCGACTATGCGCAGAACGTGCGCACCTGCGTGCTGGGCGCCCTGCGCCAGGTCTACACGCGGCTGGCCAAGCAATTCTGGTGGAAAAGCGCGCTGGCCGCGCTGGCCGCCGCCATCGCCGCCTGGTTCTTCGCCGGCCGCGGTGCCGCCGCCGTGGCCGGACTGCTCGTCACGGGCGCCGGTTACTGGCTGTTCAACCGCAAGGTCAAGACGGTACTCAGCGAGGCGCTGGGCGGCGAACGGCAGGCCGAACGGGCCATGGGCATTGCCGGCAAGGGCCGCCGCAACCAGCTGGCGCAAGTGCTGATCCTCGCCCCCGCCAGCCTGGCCGTGCTGGCCGCCAGCTATGGCTTGCCCGTGCGCGTGCGCCCGGTTTCCGCGCCGCCGCAAACGGCCATGGCGTCGGCGCCCGTCGCGCCCCATGCGCCGGCCGCCGTGCCGCAGGATGCGAGCAGCGCCAAGGCCGTCAAGCTGTATGAAAATGGCGACAAGGCGCAGGCGCTGGCCATGCTGGAAAGCCTGGTCGGCAAGGGCGACGCGGGCGCGTATGGCCTGTATGGCTGGATGCTGCTGATGGGCGAAGGCAAGCCCGGCCCAATCACCGCGCCAACGGCGCAGCAGCGCGAAGCGCGCCAGGTGGCCGCCAAGCCCCTGATCGGCAAGGGCCTGGTGAAGAACGACAGCTATGCGCTGACGGCGAAGGGCGTGATGCTGGCCGAAGGCTGGCAGGAGCCGCGCAACATGGCGCGCGGCCTGGACCTGCTGAAACAGGCCGCGAACAAGGGCAACGCGCAAGCCATGCACTTATTGGGCCTGTACCACGTGCGCGGCTACCAGATTCCCGTCAACCACAAGGAAGCGCGCAAATGGTTCACCCTGGCCGCCGACAAGGGCAGCGCGGGCGACATCTACAACCTGGGCCTGATGGACTGGGAAGGCGCGGGCCTGAAACGCCCGGACCGCGCCAGCGCCATGCAGCGCTGGAAGATCGCCGCCGCCATGGGCGAGGAGCGCGCGATCAAGGCGGTAGCCCAGGGACAGCCTTAAGCGGCGGTCGCCGCCAGCGCCTGCAGGGCCATCGGGTTCGGCGTCGGCTCGCCGACCTTGGTCAGCAGGTTGCGGTCCGTGTGGTGGAACGGTTCATCCTTGCCGCGGATCAACATGACCGTGTCCTCGTCGTAGCCCCACGTGCCATCGGCGTGGATATCGACCTTGATGCGGTATTCGACGGTGGTGAATGCGTGTTCGAGGAAGGGGTTCGAGCAGATGCCGTACGCCGTCGAATCGCGCTTGGCCACCAGTTCGAAACTGGTGGCGTCCGCCGTCGTCGTGCCGGACGCCATGGCGATCTGTCCGCGCGGGATGGCCAGGGTCTGGATCACGGCGCCCGTGGCCGGCTCCCACAGCCAGTAGCCAACCTGTTCATGATACGTTTTGACCTGGTCCGGCTTGGTGATGTGGATGTAGTAGCGCAAGCCGTAGAACAGTTGCGGGCCGTTGGTGACGGGGTCGATCGGCTGCAGCTCGATGCGCTCGACGAAGGCCTGCTTGCGCGGGCCATCCGCTTTCGGCTTGACGTCCAGGCCGCGCGTGCCCGTCCAGATGCCGGCCATGCCGGTCAGGGGACCGAGGTTGTTCAGGGTGTGCACGTCGGCGGACGGCTCGGTGTAGATATCTTCGGGAAAATCGCTCATGCGGAAGTCTTCAAAATGGGGCAACAGTGCTTGCCGCCATTGTAAGACGCGCGCCCGCCGGCGGCAAAGCGCCAGCCGTCAGGGAAACTGCGTAGTGTGGCGCTCGATGAACAGCAGGGCTGCGGCAGCCAGCGCCGGGCGCCTCGTTTCAAACACGTCTGCATCGCGCGCTTGCAGCAGGTTGGCGGCCACCTCGGGCAAGTCCAGTGCACCGCCGATGAACGCCGCCACCGCGTCGATATTCGCGTACAGGGCGCTGTCGAAGCCCTCCCAATCCACATAGGCCAGCCATTCGGCCAGCATCACCACGCCGGCGACGGGCGGCGTCAGGGCCGCGATGCGCTCCAGGCGCAGCACGCTGTCGCTGCGGATATCTTCATGCTGCAGCACGGCCAGCGCCACGTGCTGCAGCGCGTCTTCCGGATCGCGCCGGTACTTGTTCAGCAGGCGCTGCGTGAGCGTAAAACGTTCGATGTCGATGCCGCGCAGCGCGGCCGCCACGTCGTCGTCATGCAGCGCCAGGTGGCGCGCCGCGCAAGCGACATCCACGCCCGCTTTCGCGGCGACGATATCGGTGAGCTGCCGCCGGCGCGCGTCATCCATGCTTACACCAGCGGGTCGGTCGAGCCGGTCAGGGTGAAAATCTCGAAACCCGTTTCCGTCACGGCCAGCGAGTGCTCGAACTGCGCCGACAGCGAACGGTCTTTCGTCACCGTCGTCCATTTGTCGGGCAAGACCTTGACCTGGTAGCTGCCCACGTTGAGCATCGGTTCAATCGTGAAGATCATGCCCGGTTCAAGCACGATGCCCGTGCCGGCGCGGCCATAATGCAGCACTTGCGGCGTGTCGTGGAACACCTGGCCCACGCCATGGCCGCAGAAGTCGCGCACGGAGGAAAAACCCTGCGCCTTGGCCACCGCCTCGATGGCGGCGCCCACGTCGCCCAGGGTGGCGCCCGGACGCACGGTGTGGATGCCGGCCATCATGGCCTCATACGCCGTGTTGACGAGGCGGTTGGCCAGGATGGAGACGGCGCCCACCTTGAAGGTGCGGCTGGTGTCGCCGAACCAGCCCTGGAACTTCGGCGTCACGTCGATATTGAGGATGTCGCCCACTTTCAGGATCTTGGTCTCGGACGGGATGCCGTGCGTGACCACGTGATTGACGGAGATGCAGCTGGCGTGCTTGTAGCCGTGGTAATCGATGGTGCCGGGGATGGCGCCGGCGGCGCGCATGAATTCCTCGCACAGGGCGTCGAGCTTGGCCGTCGAGACGCCCGGTTTCACGAAGGGCGCGATGTAGTCGAGCGTGTCGGCGGCGATGCGGCCGGCCGCGCGCATGCCGATGAAGCCTTCTTCGTCGTGCAGGGGGATTTTCTTGCCGTGTTCAAGCTGGGTGGAATAGCGCATGGTTTTCTTCTTGGTTAGTGTGTGGTGTGGGCGGCCCAGCCGCGCACGGCGTCGTGCGAGGCGCGCAGCATGGCGTCGACGCTGGCGGGGATCGGCCGCTCCTGGGTCAGGTAAGGCTTGACGACGGCCACGGGGGCGTCGATCAGGACGAATTTGAGCAGCATGTGATCCAGGTCAAGCTCCGTGGTGGCGGGCATGGCTTCGGCGCAGCGGACGAAGCAGGCATCGAGTGCCGCCTGCTCCTCTTCGACGGCGGCCAGCAATTCCTCGCTGAGGCCACTGCTGAAATCGGGGCTGTCCGCGCATTGCAGCAGGAAGCGCGCATACACGGGCTTGCGCCGGCACCAGTCCAGCAAGCCGTGCACGCCGGCCCACGTATCGCCGCCCAGCCAGCGGCTGGCCACTTCCTCGCGGAAGTCGCTCTTCACGCGCAGCCAGGCGCGCGCCAGGATGGCGTTGCGCGAATCGAAGCGGTGATACACGGAGCCGATGGGCGCACCGGCCTTGACGGCGATGGCGGCCATCGAGACGGCGCCCACGCCGCACTGGGCGGCGACGGCAATCGCGCTGTCGATGAAGTTGTTTTCGTTGAATTTGGCTAATCTGACCATTCAAATAGAATACAGATTCTATTTGAATCCGTCAAGCGGCCCCATATGCTCCGACAAGAGTTGCCCCGCTGCCTTACAATGGTATGCACGAACCGCTACAAGGAGAATCCGCTTGCTTACGCCCCCCTTCATCGCCTCCTCCCGCTTCGACGATCCACGCCTGGCTTTGGCCCAAGTGCAAGCCATCTACCGCAGCAGCATCGAACACTTGCGCGATGCGCTGCAGCGCTTTGTCGCCGGCGAAGACATGCACGAACGGGTGCGCGCCTGCTACCCCTTCGTGCGCATCCAGACCGACACCGTGGCGCGCGCCGACTCGCCGCTGGCCTACGGCTTCGTCGCCGGCCCCGGCGTGTTCGAGACCACCCTGACGCGCCCCGACCTGTTCGGCGACTATTACCTCGACCAGTTCACGCTGCTGCTGAAAAACCATAACAGCGGCCAGAAGGTGCACCTGGAAGTGGGCGTGAGCGCCCAGCCCATTCCCGTACACTTCTCGTTCGCCGAGCATGACCATATCGAAGGCAATATGGACGCGGGCCGCCGCCTGGCCATGCGCGACCTGTTCGACCTGCCCGACCTGTCGGCCATGGACGACGGCATCGCCAACGGCACGCACGAACCGGCGCATGGCGAAGCGCAACCGCTGTCGCTGTTCACGGGGCCGCGCGTGGATTACTCGCTGCAGCGCCTGCGCCACTACAGCGGCACCTCGCCGCAGCATTTCCAGAACTTCGTCCTGTTTACCAATTACCAGTTCTACATCGATGAATTCATCCGCCTGGGCCACGCCCTGATGGACCGCGCACCCGACGCCGCCGCGCCCTCGGACGACGACGGCTACGTCGCCTTCGTCGAACCGGGCAACGTGGTCACGCGCCGCGTGGGACAGACGGTGGAAAGCGAGGATGCGCTGGGCGCCGCGCCGCCGCGCCTGCCACAGATGCCCGCCTACCACCTGCTGCGCGCGGACGGCAGCGGCATCACCATGGTCAATATCGGCGTGGGCCCCGCCAATGCGAAGACCATCACCGACCATATCGCCGTGCTGCGCCCGCACGCCTGGCTGATGCTGGGCCATTGCGCCGGTCTGCGCACCACGCAAAGCCTGGGCGACTACGTGCTGGCGCATGCGTATGTGCGCGAAGACCATGTGCTCGACGAAGACTTGCCGCTGTGGGTACCGATCCCGCCGCTGGCGGAAATCCAGCAGGCGCTGCAAACGGCGGTGGCGGAAATCACCCAGCTGACAGGGCATGATTTAAAACACATCATGCGCACAGGGACCGTGGCCAGCACGGACAACCGCAACTGGGAACTGCTGCCGCAGCGTACGCCGGAGCGCCGTTTCAGCCAGAGCCGCGCCATCGCGCTGGACATGGAAAGCGCGACAATCGCCGCCAACGGCTTCCGCTTCCGCGTCCCGTACGGCACCCTGCTGTGCGTGAGCGACAAGCCGCTGCACGGCGAAATCAAGCTGCCCGGCATGGCCAACCACTTCTACCGCGAACGCGTCGACCAGCACCTGCGCATCGGCATCCGCGCCGTGGAACTGCTGCGCCGCCAGGGCGTGGACAGGCTGCACAGCCGCAAATTGCGCAGCTTTGCGGAAGTGGCCTTCCAATAAAAAAAACGGCGCCTTCAAGGCGCCGTTTTTTATTGTTGCATCGCTTACAGGAAGCGGTCGAGGATCTTGCGCGTCGTCTTGTCGATATTGAACATGTCGCGAATCAAAAAGTGAATGCCGTGGTTGTCGGCGATCAAGAGCGACGCGGCGCCGATGCGGCGGATGTCTTCCTCGCCCTTCAGCACGAACTGCGTCTCGCCCCGGTCCGTGTCGACGTACCAGGTGCACGGCGTGGCGAAACTGGAGACGCTTTTCACGCGCGCGATTTCGGGCATGAATTCGCGCCCTTCCAGCTCTTCCTGCAGCAGGCTGCGCGCCGGCTCGGGCAAGGTGTCGACATGGTCGATCCACGCCACTTCCTTGCCATTGCCCAGCACCAGCGAAATACCTTCGTCGGGCGACTGGATGGGAAAGGCGCGCACGGGCGCCACGCCTTCAAAGACCTGGCCGTCCGCGTCCGTCATCACCAGCTTGCCGAAGGTGTCGCGGTGTAATGTAAAAGTTGTACTGGCCATGCTTATTCCTTGTCATCCAGGGCGAGTTCGTTGTTGCGCGCCTGTGCTTCGTAGAGGCGGAAATAGGCGCCCTCTTTCGCCATCAATTCATCGTGGCTGCCCACTTCGACGACCTGGCCGCGGTCCAGCACCACCAGGCGGTCGGCGCGGTGCAGGGTCGACAGCCTGTGCGCGATGGCGATCGTCGTGCGGCCCTGCACCAGGTTGTCCAGCGCCTTCTGGATTTCTTTTTCCGTTTCCGAGTCCACCGACGATGTCGCTTCATCCATGATCAGGATGCGCGGGTCGATCAGCAGCGCGCGGGCGATGGAGATGCGCTGGCGTTCGCCGCCGGACAGGCCCTGGCCACGCTCGCCCACCATCGAATCGTAGCCTTGCGGCAGGCGCAGGATGAATTCGTGCGCATGCGCGGCGCGCGCGGCGGCGATGATTTCCTGGCGCGTCGCGTGCGGCTTGCCGTAGGCGATATTTTCCGCGATGGTGCCGAAGAACAGGAACGGCTCCTGCAATACCAGGCCGATATTGCGGCGGTAGTCGGACACGGCGAACGAGCGGATATCGACGCCGTCGAGCAAGATCGCGCCTTCCGACACGTCGTAGAAACGGCAGATCAGGTTGACCAGGGTGCTCTTGCCCGAACCGCTGTGGCCCACCAGGCCGATCATCTCGCCCGCCTTGATGTTCAGGGTGATGCCGCGGTTGACGGCGCGGTTGCCATAACGGAAACCGACTTCGCGCAAATCGATGCGTCCTTCGATCTTGTCCAGCTTGACCGGTTGCGCCGGTTCCGGCACGCTCGACACGTGGTCGAGGATGTCGAAGATGCGCTTGGCGGCCGATGCCGATTTCTGCGTCACGGAAACGATGCGGCTCATGGAATCGAGTCGGCCATAGAAACGCGTGCTGTAGGCGATGAAGGCGGTCAGCACGCCGACGGTGATTTCGCCGCGCGACAGCTGCCAGATGCCGAAGCACCAGATGACCAGCAAGCCCATCTCCGTCAGGAAGGACACGGTGGGCGAGAACAGCGACCAGACCTTGTTCAACTTGTCGTTGACGGCCAGGTTATGCGCGTTGGCGTCGCGGAAGCGGGCCGCTTCGCGTTTTTCCTGCGCAAACGCCTTGACCACGCGGATGCCGGGAATCGTATCGGCCAGCACGTTGGTCACTTCGCTCCACACGCGGTCGATCTTTTCAAAGCCCGTGCGCAGGCGGTCGCGCACCAGGTGGATCATCCAGGCGATGAAGGGCAATGGCGCCAGCGTCATGATGGCCAGCCACGGATTCATCGACCACAAAATGACACCGGTCATGATAATCATCAACACGTCGGACGCGAAGTCGAGCAAATGCAGCGACAGGAAGACGCAGATGCGGTCGCTGCCGCTGCCGATGCGCGCCATCAGATCGCCCGTGCGCTTGCCGCCAAAGAATTCCAGCGACAGTTTCATCAGATGTTCATACGTGGCCGAGCGCAAATCGGCGCCCATGCGTTCGGACACCAGGGCCAGCACATACGTCTTGCCCCAGCCCAGCAACCAGGCCAGCAGAGCCGAACCGAGCAAGCCGCTCATGTAGTACACCACCAGCCACGGGTCGATATGCTTGCCGTTCTGATACGGGATCAGCACATTGTCCATCAGCGGCGCCGTCAGATAGGGCGGAATCATGTGCGCAGCCGTACTCAGCAGCATCAGCAGGAAGCCCAGGGCCAGCTGGCCACGGTAGGGATGGGCGAAGCGCCACAGGCGGAACAGGGTCCAGGTCGACGGTGGCGTGTACAGCACCTTGGCGCAGATCGGGCATTCCTCCTGCTCCGGCTCCAGCGGGGCCTTGCAGCTAGGACACACTTCCTGCTCCGCTTCCAGCACGGGCTGGCCCGTCAGGTGGCTGTCGAGGCGCTCGACGAACTGTTCCAGCACGCGGATGGCGTGCAGGTTCTGGCCCAAAGTGAAGCGCCACGAAGCCAGGCGGCCGTGGTCGTCGAACAGTTCCAGGTGGCCGACACCGGCGTGGTCATGGTGCGTCAGGCGCAATCCAGGGCGGAAAGACCAGCTTTTCCAGGCGGTATCGCCCGGCGAACGGGCCAGTAAACGCTTCTCGGTGACAACAATTATGCCTTTTGTGAAACGTAATCGCGCATCGAGGTCAACCTCAACGCTACTTAAAACGTTCTCCCCTGGAGAAAGGTTGCTCTCGACTTCCGCCAGCCAGTGTTCAGGCAGCGAGGTGAGGGGAATAGTTGTTGCAGGAACACTCAGTTCAGTTGTCATCGTAAAGCATACTCCGGCTCGAGGCCAAGCCCTTCAGGGCGGGATTTGGGGGATGGGGCAGACGCCCGATCAATGTTTGTGTACTGCGCGATGGCGAGGTGGATGCACCAGTGGCAATTTCCTGTATTGTATCGAATGGATGCCTGCCGGTAAGGAATGATGGCAAAACGGCGCAAAAAAAATGCGCGGCTGTCGCAGGAAGCGCCAGGCAGGCGCGGCGCTTTTGCAACGCGGCCGCGATACGGAGCAAGTATACAACAGCCCGCTGTTGCGCAAATGCTCCAGCTTAGCCCAGAGTCGGTATCTTTATAACAAGTACGGCAACAATTAGTAACAATTAGAATGACAACACCAGCAGAATACGAGAAGCAAACGCGACAAGAGGCCTCTAAAAGTGGCACACTGCGCATACCCGGGATAAAGAACCAAGCACGAGCCTGAAAAGACTCTGTAGAGCCAACATAAAGTATCTGGCGCCCAGACGCCTGGCTTGTTATCAAGAAACCACTTACATGATCAAGAAGAAGAACATCGAATTTGCCCGCGTCACCCACTTGCGCGGCCCCAACATCTGGACTTACCGCCCGGTGATTGAAGCCTGGGTCGACATCGGCGAACTGGAAGACTATCCATCCAATACCCTGCCCGGCCTGTACGAACGCCTGGTGGCGTGGCTGCCCGGCATGATCGAGCACCGCTGCGGCGTGGGCGAACGGGGCGGCTTTTTCGAGCGCCTGCGCGAAGGCACGTGGTCGGCCCACATCCTCGAACACGTGGTACTGGAGCTGCAAAACCTGGCAGGCATGCGCACGGGCTTTGGCCAGACGCGCTCGACCAGCCAGCGCGGCGTCTACAAGATGGCCTTCCGCACGCGCGAAGAGCACGTGGGCCGCGCCGCCCTGGCCGCCGCGCGCGAACTGCTGATGGCCGCCATCAACGATGAAGCCTACGACCTGGAAGCGGCCCTGGCGCCCCTGCGAGACATGGTCGATTCGCGCTGCCTGGGCCCGAGCACGGCCAGCATCGTCGATGCCGCCACAGAGCGCCGCATCCCTTCCTTGCGCCTGAACGACGGCAACCTGGTGCAGCTGGGCCACGGCGCCGCGCAGCGCCGCATCTGGACGGCCGAAACGGACCGCACCAGCGCGATTGCCGAAGGCATCGCCAGCGACAAGGATCTGACCAAATTCCTGCTCAAATCGTGCGGCGTGCGCGTCCCCGAGGGCAGCCTGGTGCGCAGCGCCGAAGCGGCCTGGGAAGAAGCGCAGGACATCGGCGTGCCCGTCGTCGTCAAGCCGTATGACGGCAACCATGGCCGCGGCGTGTCGCTCAACCTGATGACGGAAGCGGACGTGAAGGCAGCCTACGACCTGGCCGCGCGCAAGGGCGACAGCTCGGCCGTGCTGGTGGAAAGCTTCATCACGGGCGACGAACACCGCCTGCTCGTCGTCGGCAACAAGCTGATCGCGGCCGCCAAGGGCGAATCGCTGTGGGTCGACGGCGACGGCGTTTCCACCGTGCTGGAACTGGTGAACACGCAGATCAATACCGACCCGCGCCGCGGCGAAGGCGAAGATTTCCCATTGGGTACCGTCAAGCCGCACGAATCGGGCGAAATCGTGCTGGAACTGCAGCGCCAGGGCATGACCGCCCTGTCCGTGCCGCAGGCGGGCCAGAAAGTGCTGATCCAGCCGAACGGCAACGTGGCCATCGACGTCACGGACGACGTGCATCCCTCCGTCGTGCATGCGGCCCTGCTGGCCGCCCGCGTCGTGGGCCTGGATATCGCCGGCATCGACTTGGTGACGAAGGACATCACGCGTCCGCTGGAAGAGCAGCGCGGCGCCATCATCGAAGTCAATGCCAGCCCCGGCCTGCTGGCGCACATCAAGCCGGGTGTGGGCCAGCCCCGCCCTGTCGGCGCGGCCATCGTCGACCACCTGTTCGCGCCAGAGGAAACGGGCCGCATTCCGCTGATCGGTGTGACGGGCACGCGCGGCGCCAGCCTGATTGTGCGCATGCTGTGCAAGCTGCTCAACCTGTCGGGCCTGCACACGGGCGCCGTCTGCAGCGAAGGCATGTACCTGGACCAGCGCCGCGTCGTCAGCAGCGATTGCGTGAACTGGGACGCGGGCCAGCGCCTGCTGCTCAACCGCACCGTGCAGACGGCCCTGTTCGAAAGCAATCCGCGCATGATCCTGGCCGAAGGCCTGGCCTACGACAAATGCCAGATCGGCGTCGTCACGGACATGGGCAGCCTCGATAGCGTCAAGGATTTCGACGTGCTGGACGAAGCGGGCCTGTACAAGGCCGTGCGCAGCCAGGTCGACGTGGTGGTGCCGACGGGCGTGGCCGTGCTCAACGCCGCCAACGCGCACGTGCTGGAACTGGCCGAGCTGTGCGACGGCAGCGTGATCCTGTATGCGCAGGACGGCAGCCTGGCAGCCATCGCGGCGCAACTGGCCGCCGGCCAGCGCGCCGTGTTCGTGCGCGGCAACCACATCGTGCTGGCCGAAGGCGGCATCGAAACGGTCTTGCTTTGCCTGGACCTGCTGAAACCGGCTACGGCCGGCAATGTCGACAGCGTGCTGGCCGTCGCGGCCGCCGCCTGGGCCCTGAACCTGCCCGTCGACCTCATTTGCGCGGGCCTGCGCACCTTCGACGCGGCCCCCGGCTGCATCGGGAACTGAAAACCAGAGACCTCAAACCAAACCTACTGCGCGGCGCGATTTGCGGCCTCCGATGCTCACTGTGCATCCGCACAGCTCCGCTTCTCGGCCACAAATCCCATCCGCTCGCTACGGTTTAATTTGACGTAAAAGCCCGGCTACGGCCGGGCCCACAAGAACACAACAGGATTACGGTTTAATTATGGAAGTATCTCGCGTACGGGCCTTGCGGGGCCCTAACCTCTGGAGCCACGACACCGCCGTGGAAGCCATTGTTTCCTGCACCACGCAGGAACTCGACATCGCCCAGCTGCCCGGCTTCGAAGCCCGCCTGCGCGCGCTCTTCCCGCAACTGAGCCCGCTGCAACCGCTGGGCAACTACAACGCCGCGCCGATGGCGCAGGTGCTGGAACTGGCGGCGCTGGGCCTGCAGGCGCAAGCCGGCTGCCCCGTCACCTTCAGCCGCACCACGCCGACCCTGGAAACGGGCATCTTCCAGGTCGTCGTCGAATATTCGGAAGAAGCCGTCGGCCGCCTGGCCCTGGAACTGGCGCAGCAGCTGTGCCAGGCCGCCCTGGCCGATGCGCCGTTCGACCTGGCCGGCGCCCTGCACCAACTGCAGGAACTCGATGAAGACGTGCGCCTGGGCCCCTCGACGGGCGCCATCGTCAACGCCGCCGTGGCCCGCAACATCCCGTTCCGCCGCCTGACCGAAGGCAGCCTGGTGACGTTCGGCTGGGGCAGCAAGCAGCGCAAGATCCAGGCCGCCGAAATGGACGGCACCAGCGCCATCGCGGAAGCCATCGCGCAAGACAAGGAACTGACGAAAAAACTGCTCGATTCTGCCGGCGTGCCGGTGCCGCACGGCCGTGTCGCCATCGATGCGGACGACGCCTGGGCCGCCGCCTGCGAGATCGGCCTGCCCGTCGTCGTCAAGCCGAAGGATGGCAACCAGGGCAAAGGCGTGACCGTCAACGTCACCACGCGCGAACAGCTGACGGCCGGCTTCCTCGCGGCGCAGGAATTCCGCGACGATATCCTCGTCGAGCGCTACCTGCCGGGCCACGATTTCCGCTTGCTCGTCATCGGCAACAAGATGGTGGCGGCGGCCCGCCGCGACCCGCCGCAAGTGGTGGGCGACGGTCAGCACACGGTGCGCGAACTGGTCGACCAGGTCAACCTGGACCCGCGCCGCGGCAGCGGCCACGCCACCTCGCTGACGAAAATCCGCTTCGACGACATCGCCCTGGCCAGCCTTGCCAAGCAGGGCTACGTGGCCGAATCCGTGCCGCCCGTGGGCCAGCGCGTGATCTTGCGCAATAACGCCAACCTGTCGACGGGCGGCTCGGCCACCGACGTCACTGTCGACGTGCACCCGGAAGTGGCGGCGCGCGCCGTCGCGGCCGCGCACATGGTGGGCCTGGACATCTGCGGCGTCGACGTCGTCTCCGAAAGCATTTTGAAACCGCTGGAAGAGCAGAACGCCGGCATCGTGGAAGTGAACGCCGCGCCGGGCTTGCGCATGCACCTGGCGCCGTCGTTCGGCAAGCCGCGCCCAGTGGGCGAAGCCATCATCGCCGCCATGTTCGCCGAAGGCGACGATGGCCGCATCCCCGTCGTTGCCGTCACCGGCACCAACGGCAAGACCACCACCGTGCGCCTGATCGCCCACCTGCTGACGGCTTCCGGCCTGCGCACGGGCATGACGAACACGGATGGCGTGTACATCGAAGGACGCCAGATCGACAGCGGCGACTGCAGCGGCCCGCGCAGCGCGCGCAACGTGCTGCTGCATCCGGACGTGGATGCGGCCGTGTTCGAGACGGCGCGCGGCGGCATGCTGCGCGAAGGCCTGGCCTTCGACCGCTGCCAGGTCGCCGTGGTGACGAATATCGGCGCGGGCGACCACCTGGGCCTGAACTACATCACCACCGTGGAAGACCTCGCGGTCCTGAAACGCGTGATCGTGCAAAACGTGTCCGACAGCGGCGTGGCCGTGCTGAACGCCACCGACCCTGCCGTGGCGCGCATGGCCAAGAATTGCAGCGGCACGGTGACCTTCTTCGCCGCCGACAAGACGCATCCCGTGATGGCCACGCACCGCGCGCAAGGCAACCGCGTGGTGTACGTGGAAGACGGCAAGCTGGTCGCGGCGCAGGGCAACGAGCGCCACGAAATCGCCCTCTCGCAAGTGCCGATCACGCGCAACGGCGCCATCGGCTTCCAGGTCGACAACGTCATGGCGTCGCTGGCCGCCGCCTGGGCCGTGGGCCTGGACTGGAAAACCATCGCGCTGGGCCTGAAAACCTTCGCCAATGAAGCCGACAATGCGCCGGGCCGCTTCAACGTCTTCGATTATCGTGGAGCCACCCTGATCGCCGACTACGGCCACAATCCGGACGCCATCCTGGCGCTGGTGCAGGCCGTGGAAAGCATGCCGGCCAAGCGCCGCTCGGTGGTCATCAGCGGCGCCGGCGACCGCCGCGACGAAGACATCCGCCAGCAGACGGAAATCCTCGGCGCCGCGTTTGACGACGTGCTGCTGTACCAGGACCAGTGCCAGCGCGGCCGCGCCGACGGCGAAGTGGTGGCATTGCTGCGCCAGGGCCTGGACGGTGCCAAGCGCACCAGCCATATCGATGAAATCAACGGCGAATTCGTCGCCATCGACAAGGCCCTGGCGCGCCTCGGTGAAGGCGATTTGTGCCTGATCCTGATCGACCAGGTGGAAGAAGCGCTGGCGCACATCGCCAAGCGCGTCGCCGAAGCCTGAGCGCTGTAGCAGTGCACACAAGGGCGGCCTGCGGGCCGCCCTTTTTTTATCGTCCGCCGTCTCCCGCCGCGCACCTGCATGGTGCAAAAGCCCCCTTGCAAGCTTGTAAATTCAGGCATGAAAATTGCTCATAAGAAAACATAAATGGGCTGACGAGAAGGTGGGGCACGCATGGTGGGCAGAATCTCGCGCATGATCGGGAAATTGACGGTGGGGCGCAAACTGGCGCTGATCTATTTGCTCGACCTGTCCGCCGTGATCTTCATTTCCGGCATCCTCATCAACGAAAAATACATCGCCATCGATTTCTCGCGCAAGGAGATGGCGGGCAATGACTATATCGCCGCGATCCGCGATGCGCTGCTGCCCCTGGCGCGCAGCACGGCGCAGCCGGACGCGCAGGCAGCGGCCGTGGAGCAGGCCGAAAGCCGCTTCGGCGCCGGCATGCGCAGCGCCGAACTGAATGCGCAATTTGCCGCCCTGCTGCGCCAGGCCGGCGAAACTCCCGCCGCGCCGGACGACGGCATCGCGCCCTCGCCCGCCTTCGTGGCCGGGCGCGCACTGCTCACGCGCGTGGGCAACCAATCGAACCTGATCCTCGACCCGGACCTGGACAGCTACTACACGATGTCGCTGGTGATCCTGCGCTTCCCCGAACTGCTGGAAGTGATCAACAGCACGCGCGCCCTGGCCCTGCAACTGGCGACGGCCGAAGGCGCGCAGCGCCAGCGCGTGCAGACCCAGTTCCTGATACTGGAGGGGCGCATGGACGCCACCATGGCCGGCATCGGCAGCGACTACACGGAGGCGTTCGCGGCCAGCACGCCGCTGCTGCGCCAGCACCTGGACGGCTCGCGCGCGGCCCTGCGGCAAGCCGTGGCGCAGTTACGCGCCAGTACCCAGGCGCTGGCCGGCGCGCAAGCCAACCCCGCAGGCACGCAGGAACTGCTGCGCCGCGATGCCGTGGCCGCCGCGGCCCTGCAGCGTGCCTGGCGCGCGGCGGAAGGACAATTGCACCGTCTGATCCAGCTGCGCGTGGACGGTTTCTTCACGCGCATGTGGCTGCACCTGGGCACGGCCGTGCTGCTGCTGGTGATGATACTGGGCCTGGTGTTTTTCGTCGCGCGCCAGATCGCCCTGCCCATCCGCCGCCTGGCGCGCGTGGCGCAGGAAGTGCGCGAAACGGGCGACCATAGCCTGCGCGCCATCTGGGACAGCGAGGATGAAACGGGCCGCCTGGTCAGCGCCTTCAATACCATGCTGCAGCAGCTCGACTTCCAGCGCATGGCGCAGCAGGAGCTGGTGGCGCGCGCCAGCGCGGCCGATGCGCAGCGCCAGCTGGTCGACGCCATTCCCATCCCGCTGATGGTCACTTCGATTCCGCATCACCAGGTGCTGCACGCGAACCAGGCCGCGCACGCGTGGCAGGGCGGCCTGGAACTGGACCCGTGGGTGGGCGGCATGCATCCGCAAGCCCGTTCGCGCTTCTTCCAGCGCTTGAGCGACCTGGGCGCCGTCGATGAATTCGAGGTGTGCTGGAGCGGCGGCGGCACGCCCACGTGGGCCTTGATTTCCGCGCGCCTGATCGACTACCAGGGCCAGCGCGCCGTGCTGTCGACCTTCACGCCGATCAACAAGATGAAGCTGATGGAGTCGCGCCTGGAACTGTGGGCCAAGGTATTCGAGGCATCGGCCGAAAGCCTGATCGTGATGGACGCCGGCATGCGCATCATCACCGTCAACCAGGCCTTCCGCCGCCATTCGCTGTACGACATGGTGGAGCTGATCGGCAAGCGCCCGGCCTTCCTGCTCGCGCCGGAGAACCCGCCCGAGCAGCTCGACAGCCTGCGCCAGACCCTGGCGCGGCGCGGTTACTGGCAGGGCGAAATCCGGGTGCAGCGCAAGTCGCTGGAAAGCTATCCCGCCTGGCTGGTGATGAACGCCGTGCGCGACCTCGACGGCGTCACCACGCATTTCATCGCCAGCTCGCTCGACATCAGCGAACGCAAGGCCAGCGAGCGGCAGATCGAGCACATGGCCCACCACGATGCGCTGACGGGACTGGCGAACCGCCACGTGTCGAAAGTGCGCCTGGCGGCCGCCATCGCGCAGGCGCGCCGCAGCGGCGAAAAGGTGGGCGTGCTGTTCGTCGACCTGGACCGCTTCAAGCACGTCAACGACGCGCTGGGCCACCACGTGGGCGACGCGCTGCTGCAATCGGTCTCAAAGCGCCTGCTGCAGCTGGTGCGCGAAGGCGATACCGTCAGCCGCCTGGGCGGCGATGAATTCGTCGTCATCCTCAACGGCGTCGGCGATGCCGCATCCATCGCCGCGCTGCTCGACACGCGGCTGATCCCCGCCATGCGCGAGCCGCACCAGGTGGAAGGCAACGAGCTGTATGTCTCGTGCAGCGTGGGCGTGGCCATCTACCCGGACCACGGCGGCGACATGGATACCCTGATGCGCCACGCCGATGCGGCCATGTACCAGGCCAAGAGCGGCGGGCGCGATCACGCGCGCATGTTCACGCCGCAGATGCAGGAACAGCAGCTGCAGCAGCTGCACCTGGAAAGCGATCTGCGCCACGCCATCGAGCGGCAGGAACTGGTGCTGTACTACCAGCCGCGCATCGATGCGAAAAGCAGCCGCCTGAATGGCGTGGAAAGCCTGATCCGCTGGCTGCACCCGCAGCACGGCCTGATCGCGCCCGACAGCTTCATTCCCGCCGCCGAGGAATCGGGCCTGATCGTCGCCATCGGCGCGTGGGTCATCCGCGAGGCGTGCCGCCAGCAGCTGGCCTGGCGCGAGGCGGGCGCGGGCGACATCGCCGTGTCGATCAACCTGTCGGCCATCCAACTGAAAAGCGGCGGCCTGGTGGCCACCTTGCGCGAGGTGCTGCGCGAGTTTCCCGTCACGCCGGGACAGATCGAATTCGAACTGACGGAATCGATCCTGATGGACAACGTGGACGACACCATCGCCACCCTGCACGCCATCAAGGCGCTGGGTTTCGCGCTGTCGATCGACGATTTCGGCACCGGCTATTCGAGCCTGAACTACCTGTGCCGCTTCCCGCTCGACAAGCTGAAAATCGACATGAGCTTCGTGCAGGACATCCACGGCTCGCCGCAAAACCTGGCGGTGACGAAAACCATCATCGGCCTGGGCCATACCCTCGGCTTGACGGTGACCGCCGAGGGCGTGGAAAGCGCGGCCGATGCCGACGTGCTGCGCCACGCCGGCTGCGATGAATTACAGGGCTACTATTTTGCCCGCCCCATGCCGCAGGCGCACTTCATGGCCTGGCTGGCGCACAGCGCCGCGCCCTGCGCCGCCTGACACTTGCTGTGGAGCGTCCGCAACGCGCCCGCGTGAGGTTCGACAACGCGCGGCGCACCGCCAGGGCGCATGAATGCAGCAGGGATACCGGAATTGGTATTGACATCGCAAAAGAAGTCATTTGTGGGGCAAAGTCATTCCCACCTACCATGTTTCTGAGCAAGTTCCAGCTCTGGCGGCGACTGCCGCGGCGTTCTCAACATAACTAAAATACAGGTGGAGACAAGATGAAGCAATCGATGGCAACGGGCACCCGCACGCCCAAGCAAAACACACGGCTGACCTTGAAGGCCACGGTGGCCGCCCTGGCCGGCGCCGGCCTCCTGAGCAGCGCGTCCGTCTGGGCGCAACAGGCGCCCGCCGTGGAAGCGGTAGCAACGGTGGAAACGGCGGCACCGGCGCCAGCCGACAATGCCGGCATCGCCGTCGTCGCCGTCACGGGCGTGCGCAGGGCGGCACAAAGCGCGCAAACGATCAAGAAGAACAACGACCAGGTGGTCGACTCCATCGTCGCCGATGAAATCGGCAAATTCCCCGACAAGAACGTGGCCGAAATCCTCGGCCGCGTGACGGGCGTGCAAATCCGCCGCGAAGGCGGCGAAGCGGGTTCCGTCATCATCCGCGGCCTGCCCGGCGTGGTGACCCTGCTCAACGGCCGTGAAATGTTCACCTCCGTGGGCCGCAGCCTGTACCTGGCCGACATCCCGACGGCCATGCTGCAGCGCGTGGACGTGTACAAATCGCAGGGCGCGGACATGGTCGAAGGCGGCACGGCCGGCGTGATCGACGTGCGCACCAACCGCCCGTTCGACTTCAAGGGCTTCACGGCGTCGGGCAACGTGCGCGCCGAGCACCGCGACAAGTCCGGCTCGACGGACCCGAACGTCAGCGGCATGGTCTCGAACCGCTGGAAGACCGCATACGGCGAATTCGGCGCCCTGCTTGGCCTGTCCTACCAGCGCAGCAAATACTATGACGAGACGATCTGGAACGCCGAACCCGTCAAGCGCCCCGACGCGGGCAACATCACGGGTCCCGATTCCGTCGGCATGATCCCCACCGTGGGCGACCGCAAGCGCTACGCGGCGAATGCCGCCTTCCAGTGGCGCCCGAACTCGCAAGTGGAAGTGTATGCGGAAGGCATGTCGACCCTGATCAAGCACGCGTTCGACAGCCAGTTCTTCGTCGGTTCGCTGCCCTGGGGCCAGAATCCGGACATCACCCTGATCCCCGGCACCAATCAGGCGGCCACGGTGGGCAAGATCGACGGCCCCTGGTCGCCGTTCACGCTCGGCTCGACCCAGGCGCGGCGCGACCGCTCGATCGGCTCGCAAGGCGCCATCGGCGCGCGCTGGGACATCACGCCGCAGCTGCGCGCCACGACGGAACTGGCGCGCACGGTCAGCAACTTCGAACGCGAATTTCCCATCCTCGACTTCCTCGCCCATCCGACCAGCGTGATCGGCAGCACGAACGTCAACGGCGGCGCGCAAATCAGCTACCCCGGCTACAACATGCTGGCCCCGAAGAACTACACGCTGCTCGGCTTCTACGATAACCACAGCCACGACGAAGGCAGCTCGACCGACTGGCGCGGCGACGTCACCTACGACATGGACAGCACGGGCTTCTTCCGTGAATTCTCGGGCGGCGTGCGCCTGGCCAAGCGCAAGGCCGAATCGATCCGCGAAAAGAACGTGCAAGGCGGACTGACGTCGATCATGACCGCGGACGCCCTGCCCGGCCTCGCATGCACCTCGCACAAGAATACGGGCAACTTCGGCCTGCAAAGCTGGCTCACGCCGTGCCGTGACTACATGCTCAACAACACGGACACCTTGCGCCAGTTGTTTACGGGCAGCAGCGAACGCAGCCCGGACGATCCGATGACCCACTTCAAGGATGTGGAAAAAACCAATGCCGTCTACGGCAAGGCGCGCATCGGCTTTGATCTGGCGCAAGTGCCGGTCGACGGCACCGTGGGCGTGCGCGTGGTGCAGACCAAGCAGGACTTGCAAGGCAATTCCTCGCAAGACGGCATCGTCACGCCCGTGCGCGTGAAAACGTCCGATACGGACGTGCTGCCCAGCCTGACCCTGAAAGCCATGCTGCGCCAGGACCTGGTCGCCCGCCTGACGGCCGGCAAGGCGGTGCAGCGCCCGAACTTCGCCGACTTCAACCCCGGCGTGACCCTGGGCAAGAGCCTGGAAATGGTGCGTCCGACGGGCAGCGGCGGCAATCCCGACCTGAAACCCGTGGAAGGCAAGAACCTCGATGCGGCGCTGGAATGGTATTTCGCGCAGACGGGTTCCGTCACGGCCACCGTATTCCGCCACAATTTCAAGAATTACATCCTGTCCGGTTCGGCCAAGGAAACGTATGACGGCATCGAGTACGACATCACGCGTCCGCGCAACACCTCGAAGGGCCATCTGCAAGGCGTGGAAATGGCTTACCAGCAGTTCTACGACAAGTTGCCAGGCTGGATGAGCGGCCTGGGCCTGCAGGCGAACGCCACCTATATGACGGGCGAGCTGGAAGAATTGAATGGCAGCGCGCATCCGTTCACGGGCATGTCGAAATGGTCGGCCAATATCGTCGGCCTGTACGAACAGGGACCGTGGTCGGCGCGCCTGGCCTACAGCTGGCGCGACAAGTACGTCGACGACTACAACTACCGAGGCAAGGGCATCCACCTGACCGTGGCGCCCACCAAGACCCTGGACGCGTCGGTCTCGTACAAGCTCAACCCGAATACCACGGTGACGCTGGACGCAAACAACCTGCTCGACTCGACCTACCGCGACTATCACGACACGCCGGACTATGTGCGCGATGTGCGGCGCTATGACAAGGTTGTAGGTATCTCAGTCCGCTGGAGCTACTAGCCCGTCCCCACCCTTTCTTCCTTCGAGGGTTTTCAGCGCCAGCCGGCAACGGTTGGCGTTTTTTTTGCCTTGTGGAATCTATCCGACAGTGGAATTGATTTGGCGCAAAGTGGTGGCACCGGGGCGCTTTTATGCTGGCAGCTTGACTAGCGAACCCGGCGGGGGACAGCATGCGCAACGCACGGCCCATCGACACACAGTTATTCCAACCCGACATCCCGGTACGGCTCGACATGCGCACGGCGGCGCTGGTCGAGCATGCACTGGCCTTGCAGGAAATGGCCGGCACGGGCGCCGCCGCCCTGTTCCTGCACTGCCACGACGTGCCGCTACCCACCGCCCTGCGCGTACTGACGACGGGACCGCGCCGCAAACCGGCCGGGCCGCACCTGTTTGCCCGCCTGCGTCCACGCACGGCCGCCCGGGTGCAAGGCGCGCCGCTACCGGCGCGCTGACGAATCCTGTACCATCGCCGCAACCTATCAACTGAGGCACGGCGATGCAGGCAGCGACACCCCA
Source organism: Janthinobacterium sp. SUN176 (assembly GCF_030587335.1). Taxonomy (NCBI): domain Bacteria; kingdom Pseudomonadati; phylum Pseudomonadota; class Betaproteobacteria; order Burkholderiales; family Oxalobacteraceae; genus Janthinobacterium; species Janthinobacterium sp. SUN176. Next base: position 3,031,204 of record NZ_JAPWIA010000001.1, read on the forward strand.
CGATTCCTATGCGGCACTGATGGACCTGATCAAGGCGCGCCATGCGCAGCTGAGCCCGCAATTCCAGGCCGGCGCCCGCTACCTGGCCGACCACCCGGACGAAGTGGCCGTCTCGTCGATGCGCAGCATCGCCGCGCGCGCGCAGGTGCAATCGGCCGCCCTCGTGCGCCTGGCGCAGCAGCTGGGCTTTGCCGGCTGGCCGGAACTCAAGGCCATCTTCGTCGAACGCCTGCGCGCGGGACCAAGCGGCTACGCGGCAAAAGCCGGCGCGCTGGCCGGCAAAGAGGGAAAAGAGCGCGACCTGGTCACCGAAGTGTTCACGGTGCAGCAGCGCAACCTGGCCGCCACGGAAAGCACCAACCACGCGGCCCTGGATGCGGCCGCCAATCTGCTGCAGGCGGCACCCCGCGTACACGTGGCCGGCTTTCGCGCCGCCCACCCGATCGCCTATACCCTGCACTACCTGTACCGGCTGCTGCGCCCCAGCGTGCAGCTGCTGAGCGGCCAGGGCGGCACCCTGGAAATGGACTTGCGCGCCCTGCAGGCGGGCGAAGCCGTCGTCGTCGTCAGCTTCGCGCCGTATTCGAGCGAAGCGCTGCTGGTGGCGCAGGCGGCGCGCCAGGCCGGCTGCCGGGTGGTCGCCATCAGCGACAGCGCCATGTCGCCGCTGGCCCTGCAGGCCGACGCCAGCATCGTCATCGCCGTCGACAGCCCCTCGTTCTTCCCCTCCATCGTGGCCGGCGTCGCGGCCGTCGAAAGCCTGGTGGAACTGCTGGTGGCGCGCGCGGGGCCGGATGCCGTCACGGCCATCGGCGCGGCGGAACAGCAATTGCGGGCGCTGGGCGCCTACGCAAAAACATCAAATGATGTAAATTAAAGACAAATACATCAAACGTTGCAATATGACGTGGCGCATCCTATAATCGGCCATCTCCCCCCTTGCCGATAAGAAAGCGACGCCATGAGCCATGTCTTCCACCGCAGCCTGACCGCCAGCTATCCCGTCGCCACGGGCGGCGACGGCCCTTACCTGATCGATGCGGATGGCAAGCGCTACCTGGACGCCTGCGGCGGCGCGGCCGTCTCCTGCCTCGGCCATTCGGATGCGGCCGTGATCGCCGCCGTGCAACGGCAGGTTGCCACGATGGCCTACGCGCACAGCTCTTTCTTTACCACCGAGCCGATGGAGCAGCTGGCCGATTTCCTCGTCGCCCGCGCCCCTGCCGGCATCGACAGCGTGTATTTCGTCTCGGGCGGTTCGGAAGCGGTGGAAAGCGCGCTGAAAATGGCGCGCCAGTATTTCGTCGAACGGGGCCAGCCGCAGCGCCGCCACGTCATCGCGCGCCGCCAGAGCTATCACGGCAACACCCTGGGCGCGCTGGCCACGGGCGGCAACGCCTGGCGCCGCCAGCAGTTCGAGCCGCTGCTGATCGACGTCACCCACGTTTCTCCGTGCTACGCCTGGCGCGACCAGGCAGCCCATGAAACGGACGGCGACTACGTGGCGCGCCTGGGCCAGGAGCTGGAAGACCATATCGCCGCGCTGGGCGCGGACAACGTCATGGCCTTCATCGCCGAACCCGTCGTCGGCGCCACGGCTGGCGCCCTGCCCGCCGTCGCCGGCTACTTCCAGCGCATGCGCGCCATTTGCCAGCGCCACGGCATCCTCCTGATCCTCGACGAAGTCATGTGCGGCATGGGGCGCACGGGCAGCCTGTTCGCCTGCGAGCAGGAAGGCGTCACGGCTGACCTCATCTGCATCGCCAAGGGCCTGGGCGCCGGCTACCAGCCCATCGGCGCCGTGATGGTGTCGCAAGACATCCGCGACACCATCCGCGCCGGCACGGGTTTCTTCCAGCACGGCCACACCTACATCGGCCACGCCACGGCCTGCGCCGCCGCGCTGGCCGTGCAGCGGCAGATCGAGGAACGCGGTTTGCTGGCCAACGTGCGCGCCATGGGCGCCTTGCTGCAAGAGCGGCTGCATGCGCGTTTCGACGGCCATGCGCACGTGGGCGACATCCGCGGCCGCGGCCTGTTCCTGGGCCTGGAACTGGTGCAGGACCGCGCCAGCAAGCAGCCGTTCGACCCGGCCCGCCGCCTGCACGCGCGCATCAAGGCGCACGCCATGCAGAACGGACTGATGTGCTATCCCATGGGCGGCACCATCGACGGCCTGCACGGCGACCACATCCTGCTGGCGCCGCCCTACATCATCGACGCCAGCCATGTCGACGAGATCGTCGACAAGCTGGGCACGGCCATCGACACGAGCCTGGCCTAAGCGCGCCCGCTGTTGCCCACGGTGGACATCAGGCTGGCGCCGCAGCTGGTCTTGTGACCGTCAAACGCCACGGGCACGCCGTCGATCAGCACCTGCGGATCGCCCTCGGCGATCACGCAGCGCACGTGGCCCTTGACCGGGCAGACGCAAGGATCGCCCTTGCGCGCCACGGCCACGCCCAGCACGGTACTCTTCGGCGCCGCGCCCACCACCTTGCCGCCATGGCTGGTGGGGTCGTTCAAGCGGATCACGCCACGCATGCTCTTCTCCCCGGATGTATCAAGCGTCTCATTGCGAAAACCCCTGGTAATACTCGGGTGCATCGTGGCGCAAGCCCCACCACGGCAAATACGCATGGTTGCCGCCACGCGCGCGGAACCACGGCTTGTCGGGCCGGATCGGCCGCGCGACGGCGGGCGGCGCCACCACCAGCGCCACGGGCGCCGACAGGTCGCTGGTGCCGGCCACCAGCACTGGCTTGCCAAAGTGATGCGCATAGGCAATGCCCAGCGCCACGTTCGTCAAGGCCGTGCCCGCGCCCGTTTCGCCCAGCACGGCAGTCAGATTGAAGCTTTGCTTGAGAAGGTCGAATTCCGGCAATTGCAGAGTGAGCGTCTGCGCCAGCGCACCGAGCCGTGCTGAAGAGTCCTGGTGTGTATTGCCCGCATCATGGATCAGATAGCCAATCTCCGTATCTTGCCGGTTGGCCTTCGCGGCGGCCTCTTCGATGGCAGCCGTCCACGCCTGCACCAGGCGCGGCGGTTCGCCCTTTTTGACGTCAAAATCCGCCGCCTGTTTCGTACTCGGATAGCCGAGCCACGCCAGCGGCGCCCGCTCCGTTTTAAAATCGGGACCCGCCAGCACCAGCAGCACCAGGTTTTCGTTGATCTGCCGGTCCAGGGGCCGGCTGGGCGCATCCCAGTTCATGGCCCAGACGGTTTCTTTCGGGTGGCTTTGCAAGTAGTCGAGCGCGGCGGAAAGTGAAGTAAAGCCGGCGTTGGGGCCGCCCATGGTGACGCGGACGTCGGGTGGGGTGGAGCGGGTCCAAAGGGTGGGAGAGTGGACGTTGCCGATGCTGAAAGTATCAGCAACATATTCCCGGACGAAGTTGGCTGCTTCCACTGGGTCGAGCTTGCCTTTAGGTAGCGCATACTCAATGTGAATGCCTGCAAGCTCGCGCCAGCGCGATTTATTTTCAGCAGAGTGAACGTTGTAGAAGTACTCTGGGTCGGAGTAATAAACACTGTGCATTAAGTCAAACATCTTCTCGACATACTTCTCATAATAACCATCAAATGTCTCTGATCCATTATTTCCAACAGCAATAGAAGCAATACTTTGCAGCCGGGTATATTTCTCGGGTTTTTCCCTGACCATATCGTCGTTCGGATTTGGTTGCACTAGCCCTAAAATCCACAGCAACTGCCATTGCGTCGGATAGTCCTTCCGCTGCAAGGGATTCAGCCATTGCAAGCCAACTACTTGAGCCATGTATGGCTGCTGACTAACCTCAGGTACAGCGCTAACAGTACTGCTCAAGGTAGCTGGCGACGAACGCAAATGTGAACAAGCGGCCAGCAGGAATACGACCAGGAATCCCAGGGACACATAAAGAAAAATAGTTTTGAACATGCTCAATACTCCATCTATAAAAAGGCTGTTGCAGAAGGATCTGCTCTATACAAACCGTTAAATCGCATGACATCAATCGTGAGCCAGTTCTCCAGACGTAGGCCGGGAATCCCGCGCAGGGTTTTCACGCTTGTCGATTATTTTTTCAGGGAGACTGGCTTCCTGCATTTCTTTTACCCACACCGAGGCAGTCACCTTGTTACGTGTCGCTTTGGCAAAGTACTCTTTAAAAACTTTTGCAGGATTATCCTTGTCCAACCCCTCCAACAACCTCCAATCCGCCGCCACCCGCAACTTGCGCAACTGCTCAGCCTTGATGCGGCACACGCCCACCGCCACGTCATACGCAAGCGCCCACTCCGCGTGCATGGGGTTGGTCAGGATGGAGGAATGGTCGGTGGCGTAGGCGCCCGCCTGGCTGGACATCATTTCGCCGATGCGCGTGCTGCGCCATTGCTGGTAGTCGGCGTCTGGCGTGGCGTTGGGCATTTCCTGCTGCACTTTTTTGCCCGCAGGACTTTTCCCTTCCCGTACAGCCTGGGCGCGTATCACCGCGCGCTGCTCGAATCGCAGGCGCGCCTCGTCGTCGGCCGTGCCCTTCGCGCTGTCCACGCGTTTGGCCTCGTCTTTTCCCGCCTGCCCCTGCAGGCCGCCGGGCGGGATGGCATGATCGGCAAGACAATCGTCGCCGGCAGCGCGCTGCTTGCCCGCCTGGCGCGATTCGCCGGGCGGATCATAGCCTTCGTCGAATTCCTCGCTGGTCTGGCCAAAGCGCAAGGACTGCGGCGTGAAGGGCTGCAATAAGTCGGGCGCGTTCAGTTCGATTTTCCAATCCTTGTGGGGCGAGGCATTGCAGGGGCTGCGGGCCAGGCCCGTGACCACGATGAACAGGGGCGCAAACCCGACAGTCAGGATGGTGGACAAGCGGCTCTCCTGGCTGGCCTCGACGCCCTGCTTGACGGAATAAGACGCATATTTCTGTGCCGGAAACCAGAAATCGTTGCCGCCCGGCGCAGGCTTGCGCCAGTGATCGGTCCAGTAGTGATAGCTGCCTTGCTTGCCCACCTCGAAACCCTGGGCAAACACGCGCTGCACGTACACGCCTGCCGCGTCGGTGGCGGCCAGCTCGCCGCCGTCCTTGCTGTCCCTGGCCAGCGAGCCCGACAGGCCGCGCCAGCCGATGCCCTCGATGGCCACGGACGACACCACCACGTCGTGCGGATTGCAATAGATGGTCACCCGGCCATACGATGACTTCTTGCCGCCGCGCGCGGCGCCGGCAATCCCGTATCGTTCACGGTCTTTGGCGGCGGAAAAACCGTGCTGCAGGTTGGCCATGCAGCGGTCGATTTCCTCGTCTGTCTGCAGTTCGCCCAGGGTGGCGCGCTGGCGGATGATGGCAAAGAAGTTTTTCAAGGTATCCAGGCGCGCCTGCACCGTCACCCGGCCCGTGCTGCCATCCGCCGCGCGCAGATTGCCGGCTACCCAGTTCTCGGCGCTATTGCGTTTCGCCAAACTGTACGGCGAATTGCAGATGACATAGTTATCGGCCACGCAAGGAACGCCATCCACCTTGGGCAGGCGGACGCCGAGAAAGGCGGCTGCCATCGCCACCATCGTGCCCTGGCTGTGGCATACGATGGTGACCGGCACGTCGGCCTGCTGCTGGCGGATGGCTTCGACCAGCCTGGCCAGGCGATAGGCGGCCAGCACGAAATACGGGCGCGGCGGGCAACTGTACACTTGCCGCTCCGAAAAGGGATTCATGTGCTGGATCTTGTTCCACAAAAACAAATCCTCGCTCAGCCCCTCCTTCCACAGGTCGGCCAGCGCGCTGCAGCCATTGGCAAATGGGCCGCCGCCCCAGTAATCCTGTTCGTTCAGGTAGATGCCCTTGCCGTATTTCTGCAGTTCTTCGCCGGAAGCCTTGTAGCCCCAGCGAAAGCGGAGCACGGGAGAAAACGTGCCGGCATCGCGGATCAGGGTATCGGCCGACATCTCCGGATGGAGAAAGCCTTCCGCCGTGATCTCGGCGCCATAATTGACCGCCTTCAGTTCGCCGCCTTCCACGCCACGGTGCTGCAGGTGATGACAGGAACGCTTGAGGCGCTCGTTGAGGCCGTTGCACAGGCCTTCTTCCGCGGCCGCGTACCACTCGCCGTCGGAATTGACGCCGTGCACGAAGATGATGATGCCGGGCAGCGGCAACTGTTGCAGCGTGTCCCGGTCGCTGCTCTGGAAATTGGCGTTGCAGGAAAACTGGCCGAGGATATCGATTTTGGGATCGTCGCACAACGGCGGGTGGGGATCGAACTGCATGGCGTGTCTCCGATGTCGGGGTTCAGGAACGGCGGCGGAAGAAGAATCCCTTCAGCCGCTGCAGGTGGTCGGTCGCCACCTTCGGCCCGCGCCCATCGGCATCGCTGACGCCCGTCAACGGGCTGTCGCCTTCGCGCTCGATGTGCACTTCCACGCCTTCGACGGGCAAGCCGTCGGTGGGACGCAGCAAGCGCGGCACGCGGCCCAAGTCGCCTTCGCCGAAGGTGGGCAGTTCGCCTTTCATGCTGGCCGGACCGCTCCAGTGGTGGCCGTCGGTCTTCACCATCAACGCGCCCGGCCCGCCCAGCTCCACGGCGCCACCGGACAGTTTCAGGTAGGCGCCGCCCGCCGTCATGAAGGTGATTTCGTCCTGCGCCACGCCGACCAGGCGCGTGCCCGCCGTCAGGCGGATGTCCTTGGCGGCGTCCGCCTGCAGCAAGTCGTGCTGGCTTTGCAGCAAGAACTTGCCGAAGTGGGCCACCTGCACGATGCCATCCTGGTGCGCGAACAGGGAAATACCCTTGCCCGCGTTGACGTTGCAGCGCTGGGCCGCGCTCAGCTGCAGATGCTGCTGTGCCACCAGGTCGATATTCGCGCCCGCATTGCCGGCGATGGTCCTGGGCGTGCTCAGCGCCACGCCCTCGGGCGCTGCGATGCTGACGGCGGGCTGGTCGGCGGCAATGGCGGCCCCCAGCGCCTTGCTACCGGCCGCGTCCAGCGCCAGCGCCTGGTGCTGGACGGCAAACTCGCCCAGGGACGTGAACAATGCCAGGCATTCCTTCATCACGGCGGCATGCTCGCTGCTGTCGAGCTGCTTGCCGCTGGCGCCCAGCTGTTTCCAGGCCGAAATCAGCAGCGAGCGGGCCGTGCGCACGCTGCCGCTGGCGTCGCTGCGCAATTCAAAGCCGTCGCCGCGCTGCCGCCCTGCGCCGTCGCTGCGCGGCTCGGTCAGGTAGCCGAGGTTCAGTTGCGTGGCCGCCTGGTCGCTGGCCAGCTGTGCGCTGATCTGCGACGGCGTGTCGTCAAAACACAGCTGATTGCCGCGCCCGCCCCGCACTTCGCGGCTGCGCATGCCGGACAGGTAGCGGTTGCCGGGCAAGGCGCCGCGCGCACTCAAGCCCGGCGGCGCGCCCACGGCGTTGTACAGCTGGCCGACGATGATGGGCCGGTCCGGGTCGCCGCCGAGAAAATCGATCAGCACTTCCGCGCCGATGCGCGGCAAGGTCAGCGTGCCGCATTGCCTGCCGTTGCCCGGTCCATTGCCCGTCCAGCTCGATGCCACGCGCACCCAGGCCGAATCGCGCTCCGTATCGGACGCGCCGCTGCCGTTGGCATGTGCATGGTCCGGCGCGCGCGTGGCGCCAAAACGCACCTTGACCCGTCCCAGCGCATCGCAATGCACCTCTTCGCCGGCAGGCCCCACGACCAGCGCGCTTTGCAGGCGCACGACGGGAAAATCGCTGCGCGGGTCAAAGGCAGGGACGATGGCAATGCCACGCCGCACGCAAGTAAAACGGTTGCGGTAACGCAAGACCGCCCGGCCATCGGCACCCGCCCCTTGCGGCTGGCCAGCGTCACACTGCCAGCCGCTCTGCGCAAACAGGCGCTCGACACGGGCATCCAGGCCTGTCGGCAAGTTATTGCTGGCCGCCACGCTCAAGGCCGTGATGACGAAACTGCGCTCGGCCACCGGGTGGCTGTCGATGTCCGCATGCCCTTCCAGGCTGAACCACTGGCCCGCGCAAAAGTCGCGCACGCAGCCTTCTCCCTGGAAACACTTGCTGTCCAAATCGTGACGCGCCATCGCCAGCTGGCCCAGTTGCCGCAAGTCGTCATTGCTGGCGGCGGCCAGCGGCGGCTCCACGATATAGTCGTCGAGACTGGCTGCGAGGCGATTGCCATTGCTGCCCTGATCCACGCCGCCCTGCGACCGCGTTGCCATAAACTGCGGGCTGTGCGGGTGACCATCGTCCCAGCTGTAGCGCTCGGACTTTCCCGGCTGCAAGCGGCGCACGGCGCTCCAGGCCGTCACGGCATCCCTTTCCTCGGTGGCGTCATCGCGGTGATAGCGCACCGTGCCGGCCACGTTGTGCGCCAGACGGCTGGCGTCGTCGAACAGCAACAGGGTATGCACGGGCGTGGTGGCGGCGTTCGAACTGGCCGGCGCTCCCGCCTGGAAGCACCAGGCGATGCCGCGGCGCCGGAGCAGGCGGCGGATAAAGGCGGCATCGGATTCATTGTGCTGCATCGTGAATTCGCGCGCGGGCAAGCTGCGCGCCGCCAGCGCCCCGTCAATGGCGAGATCCAGGCTGGCCGCGAGCAAGCTATTGCCCTGTCGCCACTCATCAAACAGAAGCTGCACGATCTGCAATTCATGCTTGTTGCGGAACACGCGCGTATTGATGCGTTTCTCCATCAAGGCCAGGCCGTCGCGCAGCACCAGCTGATAGGTGGCCAGGCCGCCATCGCTCTGCCCCGCGCACGCTTCGGCGACGATGCCGCACACCTTGCGTAGCTGTCCCTGGTCGTTCACGATCTGTAGCTCGGCCGGCACGGCGATGAACTGCTTCAGCGGCAGCTGTGCCTCCGTGGCCACGCACAGGATGCGGTATTCCAGACCGCCGCAGATGGCCTCGCTGCCGCTGATGCGCTGCGGCAGCAAGACATCGTCATTGACGCCCTGCGGGTAGGCGAGGCGCAGCCGCAAGGCGCGATTGCCTGCAGTCAAGACCTTGTCCACGGCCAGCCATTGCGCGAAGTCTTCCATGGTTTTCTTCCTTCCAACAGTTAGCGGAGTCCATCATTCACGGCGGTCTCAGGCGGAGCCATCAAATCGCAGGTCGTAATGCATGTCATCACGGTCACGGGCCGACAACTTGCCGGCCAGAAAGGCATCCTCCGCCAGGCAGGCGCCCCTGCCCAGGACGCAGCCACGCACGTCTTCGCGCCGCAAGACCAGGCGGATCTCGAAGCTCACGCCAGGCAAGCCGAACAGCGCCAGCATCTGGCGCAGGGCCAGCGCGCCTGGCCGGCCGGGCAAGAAATCCTCGTAGGCGCGGCGGCTTAGCGGCCCCAGCACCAGGCGCACGCGCAAGTCGGCGCGCCGGCAGCGTTCGCCCAGCATGGCCCCCTGCCCCAGCCGGGCATGGGCGGCGGCCAGCAAGGTGCGCTCCTGCGCTGCGCGCCGGAACCAGGCGCCGACAAAACGCTGCAAGCGCACGGGCACGCCGAAATACTCGGCCAGCACCGCCTGCATCGCGTCGGCCGACACGGGCCGGTGGCGCAGCAAGGCCGCGTAATGGGCCAGCACGTGCGCAGGCAAGCCATCTTCCTGCCTGGCCACCTCGGCAGGCCAGGCGCCCGCCAACGCCAGTTGCAGGGGAAGGAATTCGCCGCCGTCGGCGTCCTGCTGGCATTCGATGCGATATCGGGCCCAGGCCTGGTAAAACAGGGTCAGCGCCCGGTGCGACAGCGCATCGAGCCAGTCGCGGGGAGCACCATCGCCCGTCTGCCGCTCATGGCGGACCAGCGTTTCCGTGTAATGCAGCGGCAAGCTGCCATGCACGCCCAAAAAACCCAGCATGGCCGCCTGCACATGCACCTGCGTCTCGCCGTCCGCCTGCGGCTCCAGCCACAGTTGTTCGATTTCCCCTGGAGCAAACGACAGCGAGGCACTGCCATGCAGGCGCAGGCAATCGCGAAACACTTGCTCCTGTGAAATGCCTTGCTGCATCATCCAGGCACACAACAAACGCACGGCCTGAAAGAAACCGGTGCCGGACGGATCGGCCAGCAGGCGCGCGACTACGCCAGCGTCTGGTTTCCATTGCGTGGCAGGCAGCACAGCAACTCCTTTCCATTCTTCTGCGACAAGACGATCAGGCGGGTAAACGAACCCAGGTGCACGTACAGCCCGAGAAAGCGTTCGATGACCTGGGCAAACGCATGCAAGCCGCTGCCGACAAAGGCTTCCTCGTCGACGGACAGCAGGACGTCGATGCCGAAGACCAGGCTGCCACCCGCCTCGTCGTGCAGCCAGGTGCTGGCGGCGCGCTGGCGCAGTCCGGTCATGCCCGCGATCTGGCGCGCGGCGCTGGCCGAACCGGGCAAGTTGTACAACTCGAGTATCTGCTTGAAGAGCGGCAAGCCCTGCTCGCTCAGCGACTGATGATTCAGGGACAATTGCGCGATCAGCCGCCAGTGCGACGCCGCACCCGCAGGGAAGCGACAGGGCGCGCCGGGCTTGCGCAGCAGACGCACCGGCAAGGCGCTGGCCGCGCCGTCATGGTGCAAGTCGCCCGCGGCATGGCCGAACACCAGGCGGCTGGGCAAGTCGCGGTTGCTGCAGGTGAGCATGATGGACACCGTTTGCGTCGTGTCGTGCAGCGGCTGCATGGCGCCGTCGACAAAGGAGATGCGCATGTCGTAGCCGGGATGGCTCAACGCCATGTCCTCGTCGCGCCGCGTCACCCAATAACGCCCCTGGCGCCCGCCCGCCTCGCCATGGCGCATCGAATAAAACGGGTGAAACGTGTCCAGCGCGGCGCCTTGCTCCGTTTCACCGAGAACCTGCACACTGTCGACGCTGTGGATGTCGTAGCAATGCGCCTGCCTGACCGAGGGCAGCAGCACATAATCGGCGCTCGCGTGCGTCAGGCGGATGGGATTGGCGGCCTGGCGGAACAGGTTGACGACGGGCGTGCACCCCGGCACCAGATGCCTTGCGGACAGGGGCCGCAAGATGCGCGCGATATCCGCGTCAGCCTGCACGTCGGCCAGCAGCAAGTGCACGGTGCAACGCCGGCAGGCCGGCGGCAACAATGGGCGCAGCGCGGCCAGGTCGAGGTCGACGAAATTGAATTTATCGGGAAAGGCAAACCATTCGCCCAGCAGAAGGTAAGCGGGATGCGAGGCGGCCCTGGCCGGTATCAATGCGTCCTCGGCGGCAAAGCCGACCGGATGCACAGGCACCGCGTCCAGCGGCTGCCACGCGCCATCGACTTCCACATAGGCGCGGCGGGCGCGCAGGAACAGGCTGTCGCGCAGGGTGGCGCAGAACGCAGGTTCGCCGTCGAGGAACAGGCGCAGCATCGGCAGCGCCAGCCCGTCCAGCGTGGACGTGGCGCCCGTCGCTTCGAGCGTGATGCTGATCGCCGCCCCGAGATCCGGCGTCAGGCGCACCGCGGGCGGCGCCGCCACGATGGATTGGAAGCGCACGTCGGACAGGCGCAGCGGCGCCACGGCGACATCGTAGGTGGTGGTGAACTTGCAGGTGACGCCCTGATGCTCGGCAGCATGCATGACCGTGCCGCGCGCAATGGTGGCCAGCTCCGTCACCGTCGCCGCATCGTTATCGATGCGCGCAATGGCGCAGGCGGGAAACGGGCGCAAATAATGGGGGAAGTTCACTTCCAGCAAGGTTTCGCTGAAGGCGCCGAAGCCGTCGGCCAGGCGCTTGGCCGTGCGCGCGTTGAACATGGCAAACGCCTGCAGCATGCGCGCCAGGTGCGGGTCGCCCACGTCGCCGCCCAAGATGCCCAGCGCGCCGGCGATGGCCGGATAGCGTCGGGCAAACGCCTGATTGTGCGCATGCAAGGTGCCCAGTTCGCGCTCGTAGTATTGCAGCAACTCGTCCATGCCCGCCCCCATCGCCTGATCGGCACATGCCGGTATAGCCCCGTCTGCATTATTGATGAAGCGGGAGGGAAGAAAATTGAGTTTGAACAAGATTGCGCGCATGCGTCAGCAAGGAGTGCCTTCCTGGCGCAGGTAAAGCAGCTTTTGTTCACTCCTTGTCAATATTAATTGACTTATTCGAAACAATCGTTTTAAATCAGGAAGTTACTCAAAATCAATCATCTTGAGCATTCCAACATCGCATTGACCCTCTCGATGCTGGATGCCCACGTTGATGCACTCTGAAGCCAAGGTATATGGAACTGCTCGACTCCCTGCGTCAGACCCCGCCGCAAGACGACACGATCAGCGGGCACTATGAAGTGCGCCGCTTGCTGGGCGAAGGCGGTTTCGGCCATGTATTCGAAGCCTGGGATGCCAAGCTGTGCCGTAGCGTGGCGCTGAAGCGCCTGAAACCGCAAGCCGACGTGCTGCATCCGGAAAAACTCATCAATGAAGCGCGCCTGGCCGCTTCGCTCAGGCATGCGGCCTTCGTGCGCATCTTTGCCATCGAGGGCCAGGGTACGAGCCAGTCCATCGTCATGGAGCTGGTCGAAGGCCAGACCCTGGGGCAGTTCATGCACGGCGGCAAGGCCGACTTGCAGGGGGCACTCGACATCGCCTACCAGATCGCCGACGCCATGGACGAGGCGCACGCCATGGACCTGGTCCACGGCGACCTGAAACCGTCGAACCTGATGCTGGAGGCGGACGGCAAGGTGCGCATCCTCGACTTCGGCCTGGCGCGCCACATCGACCCGCAAGCCACGCAAACGACCACCCTGTGCGACTTGCAGGGCACCATCGCCTACATGGCGCCCGAACGCCTGATGGGCCGCCTGCCCGACACGCGCGGCGACGTCTACGCGCTGGGCGCCATGCTGTACGAAATGCTGGCCGGCCAGCGCCACTTCGCCCACCTGAACGGCCTGGCCCTGGCCGCCGCCCACATGCAGGCGACGGAACCGTGGCCCGACCTGCCCGATTCCATCCCGCCCGCCATCAACGCCCTCGTGCGCGCGATGACGGCGCACGACCCTGCCGAACGGCCGCGCACCATGCGCGACGTGCGCGAGGCGATCGGGGCGCAGCGCGGCGAGCCGCCCACCCTGGCCACGCCCCTTGCCGACGAGACGCCAGCGAAGGAAGAACCGCCCGCCAGCGTCTCCATCCGCCTGCCCCTGCCCCGCAAGCGCACGCTTAAATGGGGCGCGGGCGTGGCGCTGCTGGCCGTACTGACGGGATGGCAGCTGCCCAATATCCTTCCTGCCGTCAAATCGTTCGTCACTGGCGAAAAAGCGCCCGCGCCGTATTCGGAAATGGCCAGCATGGCGGCGGGGATGGAAGCGTTGCGCATGCTCGATCAAGATAGCAGCAAGACACTGGCCATTGAGCATTTCAGTGCCATCCTTAAACACAATCCAGAGCATGCTGCTGCAAATGCCGGCCTGTCACTGGCTTTCACGTTGCGCTATATTGGTGGTGGCCGCGATGAAACCTGGCTGCAACGCGCGGACATCGCGGCAAAACAGGCATTGGTAGCCGACGATCAGCTGGCGCTTGCTCATGTGGCACAGGCCTGGGTTCTGGAATATCAAGGCAAACGCCCGCAAGCGATGCAGGAAATCACGGCAGCCTTAAACCTTGAACCAAACAATCTGCTGGGCATGTATGGTAAGGCGCGCCTACTCATCCATGCACAAAAATTTGATCTGGCTCAGGAAGTGCTTGGCAAGGCCATCACACTGTATCCCCGTGATCGCCCTTTCATTTCCATCCTGGGCAAGCTGCACTATAACCTTGGTAATTACACGGAGGCTGAAAAGCTCTTTCGGACAGCCATACAGATGGACCCGCATGTGGCCAATTCCTATGCCCAACTCAGCGGTACACTTGACCGTCTGAATCGCAATGACGAAGCCCTGCAAGTTCTGCAGCAAGGATTGCAGGTGCATCCCGACTGGGAACTGTATACCAACCTTGGCAATGCCCTGTTTAATCGAGGCGACTATCTGGGAGCAGTGCAGGCATTTAAAAATGCCGTCTCAGAAACTAAAGGCAGTCCCGGTAACTACCTGCTATGGGCGAACTTGGCGGATGCCCAGCGGTGGGTGCCAGGACAGATTGAGTTGTCACGCGATTCTTACCGGCGCGCAATTACGCTGATTCAAGTGATGTTACGCCACTCGCCAGACGACCCAAAAATCAATTCGCGGCTAGCACTATATTCAGCCTATGCGGGCTCGCAAGACGATGCGCTGAAGCACGTAACACAAGCTGTCCAGCTTGCTCCCACATTGCCAGACATCCATTTCAGGGCCGCACTGACCTATGAACTGATAGGCAAGCGCAATGAAGCGATGGCGGCGCTGCAGCAGGCCATAGAACGCGGCTACCCTCTCAACCTGATCGAATCTGCTCCCGATCTGTTGACACTAAGGCGAGATGCTCGCTATCAGAAATTACTTATTAATATGGAAAGAAACCAGAAAACATGACGTACGAAAAACCCTGGATGAAGTTATCGGTCCACTTTGATGCAGACCAGATCACCAACCAACTCGACTATGCGTTTACGTCCTGCGACGGCAGCGCCGACCCGCGCCACGGCCCCTACATGGGTGGCGTACACTTCCAGCAGGGCCAACACGTCTACCTGGAAGTCAATTGCTGTGGCAGCAAAGACAGTGGTTTCACCTCCTTCCAGATCGTCGATTGCAGCCTGATCAGCATACCCCAGTTGACCCAGATCGGCCCCGACGTACCCACCCGCTATTCGCTGCCTTCGCCCTTCCTGCAAGCCGCCGGCGCCACCTATCAGCTGCCCCTGGATTTCGAATCCCATGTATTGCCGCCTGATCCAGCCTTGCCCGATCTGCGCCGCATCCGCCAGGAATGGAAACACAACCTTGACGTAGGTCAGAGCAAGGGCCGCTGGGAACTCTCGTTTGTGCTGACTGTACGCATCATTCGCGGCGAGCAAGACTTGCCGGAACTGCGCGTCTTCAGTTTTGATCCGGAAGCGTCGATAGGCGGCCACACCGATACGTAAACCGTACAGCCACCGACAGACACTTATCGACCAATAGCAAGTGCCACCGGATATCCAAGCCGCGCCACCTCCACCGGCGCGGCTTTTTCACATCCGCACGCAATACGCCGCCCCGCCCGCCGAAAGCGGTAAAATGACGGCCTTGAACCCAAGCTCCGCCCCCTGGCGCGGCCTTGAATGCACACAGCACCACCCACAGCCCGGCAGGCATGCATTTCCTGCCGCCGGACCAACGACAAAGAACACATGACCACCGTCCCCAAAGAAATCAACGCCGCCGCGGCAAAGAAGAATTCCGCTGAAAAGCTTACTCCCATGATGCAGCAATATTTAGGCATCAAGGAAAACCACCCGACGATGCTGGTCTTCTACCGCATGGGCGATTTCTACGAGCTGTTTTTCGAGGATGCGGAAAAAGCCTCGCGCCTGCTGGGCATTACCCTGACGGCGCGCGGCGTGGCCAGCGGCAACCCCATCAAGATGTGCGGCGTGCCGTTTCATTCGCTCGACGGCTATCTGGCCAAGCTGGTCAAGCTGGGCGAGTCGGTGGCCATCTGCGAACAGATCGGCGACCCGGCCACCAGCAAGGGCCCCGTCGAGCGCAAGGTCATGCGCGTCGTCACGCCCGGCACCCTGACGGATGCGGACTTGCTGCCTGAAAAGGCCGAGCGCCCGCTGCTGGCCATGTGCAGCATCACGCAGCGCAAGACGGTCACCACGGGCCTGGCCTGGCTGTCGCTGGCCAGCGGTGCCTTGAAGCTGATGGAGTTTTCCGGCGACAGCGCCACCGTGGCCGTGCGCCTGCAGCAGGAACTGGAACGCATCGTGCCGGCCGAAATCTTGAGCGGCGACAACGGCAACCTGTTCGACGATTACGCGGGCACGCACATCAACCGCGTGCCGGACTGGCATTTCGACGTGGTGGGCGGCCACAAGGCCCTGCTCGACCAATTGGGCGTGGCGACCCTGACGGGTTTTGGCGCCGATGGCCTCGGCGCCGCGTTCGGCGCGGCCGGCGCGCTGCTGCGCTATGCGCAATCGACGCAGGGCCGCGGCTTGCAGCACGTGCGCTCTTTGATCACGGAAACGGAAAGCGAATTCATCGGCCTGGATGCGGCCACGCGGCGCAACCTGGAATTGACGGAAACCATCCGCGGCCAGGAATCGCCGACGCTGTTTTCCCTGCTGGATCATTGCCGCACGGCCATGGGTTCGCGCATGCTGCGCCACTGGCTGCACCATGCGCGGCGCGACCAGAACGTGGCCCGCGCGCGCCATGAAGCGATCGCCGCGCTGGCGCAAAGCGAAGCGGCCGGTCCGCTCGCCGCCACCCTGGCGCAAGTGCCCGACATCGAACGCATCACCACGCGCATCGCCCTGCTGTCGGCCCGTCCGCGCGACCTGGCCGCCCTGCGCGACGGCTTGCTGCAACTGCCCGCCCTGCGCGGCGACGTGGTCCGTTGTTATGGTCCCGGCCAGGGCGGCGAAAGCGGCTTGCTGGCCGCCATCCACGGAGCGCTGGCCACGCCGACGGCCTGCCTGGACTTGCTGGTGCGCGCCGTGGCGCAGGAACCAGCCGCCATGGTGCGCGACGGCGGCGTCTTTGCCACCGGTTTCGACGCGGAACTCGATGAATTGCGCGCGCTGTCGGAAAACGCGGGCCAGTTCCTGCTCGACCTGGAAACGCGCGAACGCGCACGCACGGGCATCGCCAACCTGCGCGTCGAATACAACAAGGTGCATGGCTTCTACATCGAAGTCACGCACGGCCAGACAGACAAGGTGCCGGACGACTACCGCCGCCGCCAGACCCTGAAAAACGCCGAGCGCTACATCACGCCCGAACTGAAAGTGTTCGAAGACAAGGCCCTGTCGGCGCAAGACAAGGCGCTGGTGCGCGAAAAGATGCTGTATGACCTGCTGCTGGCCGAACTGGCGCCGCACATCGGCACCCTGCAGACGATTGCGCAAGGCCTGGCCCAGCTCGATACCCTGAATGCGCTGACGGAACATGCGCAACAGCACAACTGGGCCGCGCCGCAACTGGTCGACGAGCCGTGCATCAACATCGTCGAAGGCCGCCACCCCGTGGTGGAAAAGCAGATCGAACGCTTCATCGCCAACGATTGCCGCTTCGTCAACGAGCGCCGGCTGCTCTTGATCACCGGCCCGAACATGGGCGGTAAATCGACCTTCATGCGCCAGGTGGCACTCATCACCCTGCTGGCCTACGTGGGCAGCTACGTGCCGGCCGCGTCCGCCACCATCGGCCCCATCGACCGCATCTTCACGCGCATCGGCGCCACCGACGACCTGGCGGGCGGACGCTCGACCTTCATGGTGGAAATGACGGAATCGGCCGCCATCCTGAACGGCGCCACCGAGCATTCCTTGGTGCTGATGGATGAAGTGGGCCGCGGCACCTCCACCTTCGACGGCCTGGCCCTAGCGTGGGCCATCGCGCGCCATTTGATCGACACCAGCCGTAGTTTCACCCTGTTTGCTACACATTACTTTGAGCTGACGCAATTGCCGGACAGTCATCCGAGCGCCGCCAACGTGCATTTGTCCGCCGTCGAGCACAAGGACAGCATCGTCTTCCTGCACGCCGTGCAAGCCGGTCCCGCCTCGCAAAGCTATGGCTTGCAGGTGGCGCAGCTGGCCGGCGTGCCGCAGCCCGTGATCAAGGCGGCGCGCAAGCACCTGGCGCGCCTGGAAGCGCAGGCGCTCGACGCCACGCCGCAACGCGACCTGTTCGCCCTGCCTTCCGCCGATCCGTATGCGCAAGAGGAAGAAGAGGAAGCGGCGGCGCCGCTGGCCGCGCTGAACGCGGCGCAGCAAGCCTTGCTCGATGCCATCGCCGACCTCGATCCCGACGCGCTCACCCCGCGCGATGCGCTGGAGCAGTTGTATCAATTGAAACGGCTGGCCGCCGCATGACCTGCCGGCGCAGCTCGATACGCCTGATGGCCGCCGGCTTGCTCGCTGCCAGCCTGCCATGGCAAGCGGCGGTGGCGGCCCCCGCCGACCAGGCCGGCTTCGAGTTTGCCGTGCTGGGCCATTCCTTCAATGCGGGGCCGGACGACGGCCCCCTGAAAAAAGCCATCGCCGAGACCAGCGCCTTCAATGCCTCCTTCGTCGTGGCCACCGGCATCAAGGCCGCCAGCGAATCGTGCAGCGACAAGCTGTACAGCCAGCGCAAGGAAGTGCTGGATGCCAGCGGCCCGCCGCTGATCGTCTCGCTGTCGGCCAGCGACTGGGCCAACTGCCGCAATTCGCGCGGCAGGGTCAACGCCATCGAACGCCTGAACCGCTTGCGCGACGTGTATTTCGCCGATGACCAGAGCCTGGGCCAGCACAAGCTGACCCTGTCGCGGCTGTCATCGACGGCAAAATTCCGCAGCTATGCGGAAAATGCCCACTGGGAATACGGCGGCGTATTGTTTGCCACCGTGAATCTGCCGGCGAATAACAACCATTTCTTGCCGGAAGCGGGACGCAACAGCGAATTCGAAGACCGCCTGGTCGCCAACCGTTCCTGGCTGCAACGATTGTTCGCCATGGCGCAGCGCAAGCAGCTCGACGGCATCGTGCTGTTTTCCGATGGCGACGTGGGCGTGCTCGATGAAGACGACAATTCGCTGCTGCCCAGCTTCAGTTCGAAACAGGATGGCTTTGCCGGACCGCGCAAGCAGATCCGCACCCTGGCCAAGAAGTTCAGCGGCAAGGTGTTATTGGTCGATACGCAGCGCGATGGCGACGCGGATGGCAAGGAGGGGAAAAGTAAAAAGGCCGCAGCCAGGGCAGGCGGGCCGAAAATCAGCTGGAAAGGTAACCTGGGCCACGTCAGCATCGACAACGACTGGTCCGCCATCGCCGTCCGGCCCGGCAAGACCCCATTCTTTGAGGTGCGTCAACGCGCTACCCGCCCATCGGCGCAGGCGCGCGCCAAGGCGTCGACGCTGCGCCGATAAAATAAAGGCCGGCACGCAGCCAGCCTTTATTTATCCAACAACAGGCGTCACGACCAACAAACGTCACGACGCCTGAGAAAACCGTCGCGAGCAGCGGCGCGGCGTGGCCGAGAAGCGCAACCGTACGTAAAGTACGGTGAGCATCGCCGGCCGCGCCCCGCCGCGCGCAGCAGGTTTGCTCAGGTGTTAGTGAATAGGGTGGGTACGGAAGTGATCGCCGTCTTCGCCTTCATCATCTTCATCGCCATGGTCATGGCCGTGTGCGCCATGCACGTGGCCATGGGCGATTTCTTCTTCGGTGGCTTCGCGCACGTCGGCGACGGTCAGCGAGAAGCGCAGCGCGATGCCGGCCAGTGGATGGTTGCCGTCCAGCACGACTTTGTCGTCGGCGATATCGGTGACCGTGAAGATCATCGCCTCTTCGTCCGGCGAATCGCTTTCCGGCATGCCTTCGAACTGCATGCCCACTTCCAGCGGCTCAGGCAGGCGATTGCGCGGCTCGACCTTCACCAGGGCTGGATCGTATTCACCGAAAGCATCATCCGGTTCGATCTGGATCGTGTTGGAATAGCCAACTTCCTTGCCGTCGAGCTCTTCTTCGATCTTCGGCAGGGTGTTTTCATAATCACCGTGCAGGTAGACCATCGGCTGACGGCCGTCTTCGATCAGATTGTCTTGCGCGTCTGACAGTTTGTAGTTGACAGTCACGACCGTATTTTTGGCAATCTTCATTATGCTTCCTTTCATTGTATAAGCTGGCAAATTATACCTTCACGCCGCCAACGGCAGGCGCATTCCTGCATTTCCGGTTGTTATAATGGGCGCATGAAAACATTAACTCTCCTCGGCGATATCACGCCGGCGCAATTCCTGCGCGACTACTGGCATAAAAAACCCTTGTTGATCCGTCAAGCCGTGCCTGGCTTCAAGGCGCTGTTCGATTTCAAGGCCCTGGCCGAGCTGGCTACCCTCGATCACGTCGAATCGCGCCTGGTCAGCCATGCGGACGGCCACTGGAACATGCAGCAAGGCCCTTTGACCAGCCTGCCTTCGCTGAAACAGAAGGAATGGACCCTGCTGGTGCAGGGCGCCAACCTGCACAGCGCCAAGGCCGACGCCCTGCTGCGCCAGTTCCGCTTCCTGCCGGACGCGCGCCTGGACGACCTGATGGTCAGCTTCGCCACCGATGGCGGCGGCGTGGGCCCGCATTTCGATTCCTATGACGTATTCCTGCTGCAAGGCCAGGGCAAGCGCCACTGGCGCATCGGCGCGCAGAAAGACCTGAGCCTGATCGACGGCTTGCCGCTGAAAATCCTCAGCAACTTCACGCCCGATGAAGAATTCACGCTGGAACCGGGCGACATGCTGTATCTGCCGCCCCACTACGCGCACGACGGCGTGGCCATCGGCGATTGCCAGACGTATTCGATCGGCTTCCGCTCGCCCACGTTCCAGGAGCTGGGCGAAGCGTTCCTGCAATTCATGGCCGACTCGATCGACTTGCCGGGCATTTACAGCGATCCGGACTTGAAAGCGTCGGGCAAACCGGCGGAAATCCCCCGTGAAATGCTCAGCACCATCGCGGAAGAAATGAACAAGGTGCGCTTCACGGAAGAAGACGTGACCATTTTCCTCGGCGAACACCTGTCGGAACCGAAACACAATGTATTTTTCACGCCGCTGTCCAAGCCGCTGACGGTAGGCCGCTTCGCGGACGCCGCACAGAAAAAGGGTGTCGTGTTGTCGCGCAAGACCCTGATGCTGTATCGTGGCAAGAATGTCTTCATCAATGGCGAATCGTTTGCCATTGGCAAGGCCGATAAAGCGGCCCTGGAAACCCTGGCCAACGAACGCGCCCTCGATGGCGCCGCCGTGGCCCAGGCTTCCGATGACGTGATGGATGCGTTATATACGTGGTATCAGGATGGCTGGCTCGAACTGGCTTGAATGGGGGCGGCGTAGCAAAGTGGTATTACAGTAGGTAAAATAACAGCATCTGCGTTAGCGCAATAAAACATATTATTTTTATATCGTTTTGTCGCGCTTTCGCAAATCGCTTACACTTGCTTGCAATTTGCTTCGGCAAATATTGCGATATCACAAAATAGTTGCGAATTTGCCTCTTGCTCCTATTGCGACGCACCAAAAATCGCTATAATATTCGGTTAGGAAGTTTCCGTTGTCTGGCAGGCACCACCTGGTACGAAAAGCCTTCGAAGACGACCTAACGAGCGATAATTACCGGTAATTATTCATCGCAACAATATTGATTTATTTTTTGAAATAATTAAGGAAAACAAATGAAAAAATCCCTGCTGATCGCCTCCCTGATGGTTGTTGCTCTGGCTGCTTGCAGCAAAAAAGAAGAAGCTCCTGCACCAGCACCAGTAGTTGAAACCCCAGCACCAGCACCAGCAGTTGAAGCTGCTCCAGCTGCTGCTGCTGACGCTGCTGCTTCGGCCGCTACCGACGCTGCTGCTGCTGCTTCGGCTGCCGCTTCGGCCGCTACCGACGCTGCTTCGGCTGCTTCGGCTGCTGCATCGGCTGCTAAGTAATTTAGCACCCTGCACTAGGAAAAGCCGACCTTCGGGTCGGCTTTTTTGCGTCCGGCGTTTTATCCACAGGATATAAGGCCGGACGCAGGCAATAAAAAAGGCTGCGCCGGTTTCCCGGATCAGCCTTTTTTATTGCGCGGCAGGTTGCGATACCCGCCGCAAATGCACCGCTTACTTCAGCTGCTCGTTCAGCAAGCCCAGGATCTTCTCGGCCACTGGCGAGACATCGGGCTGGCCTTCGTTGCTGAGAATGCTGACCAGGCTGGTCGAGCCATTGCCGGCCTTGACCAGGACGCGGTAGCGCTGCGCTTCCTTGTCCTTGTCGGACGACGAACCCCAGCTGAACAGTTTCGAGAAGAAACCATCCTTCTTGACCGCGTCCGGATCGACGTAACGCACGAAATACGTGCCTTGCGTGCGGTCGCGGTCTTCCACGGTGAAGCCGACGCGGTCCAGCGCCAGGCCGACACGGCGCCAGGCGCGGTCGAAACCTTCATCGACTTCGATGGCGCGCGCCGGCGTGGCGGCATCGCCCACCAGCTTGGCGTGCAGCGGCTGCACGATGGCACCATCAACGGCTGTCTTCGCTTGTGCTTCATCGCTGGCCGCGCCCAGGCGCGTCATCAGCTTGGCCAGGAATTGGGCCTCCAGGCCCGGATCGTTGGGACGCGCGGTCCAGGTGGTGGTTTCCTTGTCGCGGCCCGTGACGACCTCTTCCACGCCACGGTGACTGATGTAGATCTCGGTCGAACCATCGGCCAGACGCTCCACGCGGGTGCGGAACTTGTCTTTTTCACCAGTCGAGTACATCGAATCGAAAGCCTTGCCGATGGTGTTGCGGATAAAGTCTTGCGGCAGCTTGGCGCGGTTTTCGTTCCACTCGGTTTCCATGATGCCAGCCGTAGGCTGGTCGATGGCGACGGTAAAGCCCGAATCTTCCCAGAATTGCTTGAGTTGCGGCCACAGCACTTCAGGCGACTGCTTGACGACCAGCCAGCGCTGGTTGCCCGCGCGCTCGACCTTCACGCCACCGGCCGTGACGGGCACGACACCCACCACGCCGTCGGCGCCCACGATGACGGGCGTGCCGGCCGTGGCGTTGCGCTGCGCGTTGTAGCCGGAAGCCGTGGCCACGCCGTTTTTCGAATCCGGCAAGGAATAACGGTTGTCCTGCTGCAATTGCGTCAGGTCAGGCGGCACGTCCAGGGTGCTGGCTTTCTTGACCGACTTGTAGTCGACCTTGTCGCCGCCGACTACCGAACTGATCATGCCGCAGCCCGCGAGGCTGGCTGCGACGGCGCCGATGACGATGCCGCGGACGGCGATGGTGGCAGGCGCCGGTTTGGTTTTCTTGCAATTAGTCATGTCGTAACTGGATAAGAAGCTAAGTAGCAGCTGGAATCAGGAAAGGTCCGGGCTGGTCAAGCCCGGGCTTGAAGTTCGGCTTAAGACAGGATGCCAGCGTCGCGCAAGGCATCGCGCACAGTGGCATGGCAATTTTCAGCCAGCGGCACCAGTGGCAAGCGTATGCCGGCTGGCATCAGACCCATTTCGGCCAGCGCCCATTTGACGGGCACCGGGTTGGGCTCGACAAACAATTTCTGGTGCAAAGGGAACACTTTGTTATTGATGGCAATCG
Source organism: Janthinobacterium sp. SUN176 (assembly GCF_030587335.1). Classification (NCBI taxonomy): domain Bacteria; kingdom Pseudomonadati; phylum Pseudomonadota; class Betaproteobacteria; order Burkholderiales; family Oxalobacteraceae; genus Janthinobacterium; species Janthinobacterium sp. SUN176. The sequence continues at coordinate 3,054,335 of NZ_JAPWIA010000001.1, forward strand.
CCGTGGCGCGCTCGCCCGCCATCGCTGCCACGCACAGTTCGTGCATGGCGCGCGGCGCAACGTTGGCCGTCACGGAAATGTTGCCGTGGCCGCCGCAGAACATCAGCGCCATGGCCGTCGGATCGTCGCCCGAGTACACGGCGAAGTCCGCTGGAACCAGGCGCAGCAGGTCGATGCCGCGGCCGATATTGCCGGTCGCATCTTTCACGCCGACGATATTCGGGATAGCGGACAGGCGCACGATGGTCTCGTTGCTCATGTCGGCAACCGTACGGCCAGGCACGTTGTACAGGATGACGGGAATGTCGACGGCTTCGGCGATGGCCTTGAAGTGCTGGTACATGCCTTCCTGGGTAGGACGGTTGTAGTACGGCACCACTTGCAAGACAGCATCGGCGCCCGCTTCTTTCGCGTAGCGCGTCAGTTTGATGGCCTCGGCCGTGGAGTTGCCTCCGGCGCCGGCGATGATAGGAATGCGTCCCTTGGCATGTTCGACAGTCAACTGGATCAGTTCGCAGTGTTCTTCCACGCTGACTGTTGCCGATTCGCCCGTCGTGCCAACGATGACGATGCCGTCCGTACCCTCGGCGATATGCCAGTCGATCAGCTTGCGCAGACCTGGAAAGTCCAGACTGCCGTCTGCGTGCATCGGGGTGACGATTGCTACAATGCTGCCCTTGATCATAGTAAGTTTATAGCGCCGATAAATAAAACAACGATTGTAGCGGATAGCCCGCGCCTGTGGTGCATTCTGACATAGTATGGCCGCTCAAAACGTCGGCAGCAGGGCTGCCAACCGTGGAAAATCCGGCCGGACGGCGCAAATTCGTTGCACCAGAGCAGCTTTTGGCTGTTCCACGCGCCCATCCTCATACGCTACCACACGCAAGCCGTGCTGCACCGCCCAAGTCAGCATTTCGCCTTCCTTCAGCAGGAATTTCGGATTCGACGGCTTGCCGAACTGCTCATTGCCCTCGGCAAACGTTTCATACAGCAACACGCCATCGGGCGCCAGGCTGGCCACCATGGCTTCCAGCAGCGGCCGGTGCAGATAATTGGTGACGACGATGCCGGCAAAGCGGCCGGGAGCGAAAGGCCACACGGCGCCCGGCGCTTCCAGGTCCACCAGCGAGGTGGTGATGCCCGTGCCAGCCGCCTTTTCCAGCATTTCCGGATCATGGTCGAGCGCGATCACGGGGTGGCCCAGGCTTACCAGGTGGCGCGCGTGGCGGCCTGCGCCGCAGGCCAGGTCCAGCACCTCACCGCCCGGGATCAGGGGCGCCCAGCGGCGCAGCCAGCCGGAAATCGCTTCGGTTTCTAATATTGGTTCAGTTACTTGCATCGGTACTTCCATCAATTATGTGCGTACATCCAGTTGCGGGCATCAAGTCAATATCGCCGTCAGGGGCGTGACCAGGGTGACAAAAATGCCGATGACAAATTCGATCGCCGCCAGCAAGGCGCGGTTCAAGATGCCCGTGTACATCAGCAACACCAGGGCGCCGAAGACATACAGGCTGTAGCGCTCGATGCTGGCGTAAGGGCGCGCCAGCTGCATCGGCAGCAAGCCCGTCATGATGCGCCCGCCATCGAGGGGCGGCACGGGAATCAGGTTAAAGACGAACATGGCCGCATTCACGCTGACGCCGGCGCCCGCCATCTTGCGGAAAAACATGCCCATTTCCGTCGGCGGCAAGACGCTGAGCACGACGAAGGCGATCATCCAGCCCAGGCCCATGACGAAATTGGCGCCAGGCCCGGCAAACGCCACCCAGGCCATCTGCTTCTTCGGATTGCGCAGGCGGCTGAAATCGACGGGCACCGGCTTGGCATAGCCGAACGGCACCTGGATCGTGAAATACAGCATCAAGGGCAGCAAGATCGTGCCGAAAGGGTCGATATGCCGCATGGGATTGAGGCTCAGCCTGCCCTCGTTCGAGGCCGTGGGGTCGCCGAAATAGCGGGCCGCGTAGCCGTGCGCCGCCTCATGCAGGGAAATGGCAAACAGCACCGGCACCAGGTAGACCGCAACGGTCTGGACTATCGTATTGAAATCGCTCATGACCGCGATTCTACCAGAGCAGTCCCAGCCCCTTTCTTACGTTGTCATTAAGAACAGGTGAAGACCGGCGCCAGCACGGGCGCACAATGCCGCCTACAAACCCAGCACGGCCGGGTCGCCCCGTCCCACGCGCACCACTTCCGGCTCCGGCCCCGTCAGGTCGATCACGGTGCTGGGACCATGCGCGCAGACGCCGCCGTCGACGATCAGGTCGACCAGTTTTTCCAGCCGTTCGCGGATCGTGTCGGCATCCGTCAGGCTGTCTTCGTCGCCCGGCAAGGTCAATGTCGCGCCCAGCAGGGGCTGGCCCAGCTCTTCCAGCAGACATTGCACGATGCGGTGCTGCGGCACGCGCAGGCCGATGGTCTTGCGCGAAGGATGGCTGAGGCGGCGCGGCACTTCCTTCGTCGCTTCCAGGATGAACGTGTAGGCGCCGGGCGTGGCCGCCTTGAGCAGGCGGAACTGGCGGTTGTCCACGCGGGCATACACGCCCAGCTCGCTCAAGTCGCGGCACAGCAAGGTTAAATGGTGCTTTTCATCCACACCACGGATGCGGCGCAGGCGCTCGACGGCACCCTTGTCGTCGAGCTGGCACACCAGCGCGTAGCAGGAGTCGGTGGGCAAGGCCACCACGCCGCCGGACTGGATGATCTGCGCCGCCTGCTTGATCAGGCGCAATTGCGGATTGTCGGGGTGAATATGAAAAAATTGACTCATGTGTAAGCGTTCTGGCGAACCAGCTTGTTAAGTTGGCATTATTGTACGCTGCGCAGCGCGGCGATGCGTTGTTCCAGCGGTGGATGGGTGGCGAACAGCGCGCCCCAGCCGCCATTGCCGCCGCTGATGCCCAGCGCCTGCATCGATTGCGGCAACTCGCCCGGCGGCACGCCGCCCAGGCGGGCCAGCGCATGCATCATCGGCGTGGGGCTGCCCAGCAGCTTGGCGGAACCGGCGTCGGCGCGGAATTCGCGCTGGCGCGAGAACCAGGCCACGATGATGGAAGCGAGCAAGCCGAAGATCACTTCGCACACCATCACGGTCACAAAGTAACCGATGCCGCGTCCGCCGCCTTCGCGGTTGTTATTTTTCAACAGGACATTGTCGACAAAGAAACCTACCACGCGGGCCATGAAGACGACGAAGGTATTCACCACGCCCTGGATCAGGGTCAAGGTGACCATGTCGCCATTCGCCACGTGGGCGATCTCGTGGCCCAGCACGGCTTCCACTTCATCGCGGTTCATGCTTTGCAGCAAGCCCGTGGACACGGCCACCAGCGCCGAATTCTTGAAGGCGCCCGTGGCGAACGCATTCGCGTCGCCTTCGTACACGGCCACTTCCGGCATGCCGATGCCGGCCCGCTCGGACAGCGCGCGCACGGTGTTGACCAGCCACAACTCCGTCGACGACGTCGGGTTGTCGATCACGCGCGCACCCGTGCTCCACTTGGCCATCGGTTTGCTGATCAACAGCGAAAAGATCGAACCCGTGAAGCCGACCACCAGCGAAAACACGAGCAGGCTGCCCAGGTTCAAGGTGCTGCCGCGCGCCGGATTGCCCACGCCCAGCAAACTGAGCACGAGCGACAGCACCAGCATCACGGCCAGGTTGGTTGCAATAAACAGGACGATACGTTTCATGGGCGATGGCTCCGGAAAACAAGAATGACTAAAAGATAAGTATGCAGTCGCGACTTTTCAAGCCCGCGCGGCAGGCGCAGGCCAGCCGCGCCCTAGAACCAGTCGTGCCAAATCGGGGTGACGTTGGCTGGCAATGGCGGCAACATGGCAAAATCCACGCGCGACTCGCCCGGCGCATGGAAATCCGTGCCGCGCGAGGCGAGGAAACCGTAGGCGTTGGCCAGCTGCGCGTATTCCGGATACTGGTCCGGGCTGTGGCTGCCCGTGACGACCTCGATGGCCACGCCGCCGAGTTGCTTGAATTCATCGAACAGCACGCCTTGCGCCATGTCGCTGAAGCGGTAGCGGCCCGGATGGGCGATGACGGCCACGCCGCCCGCGCCGCGGATCCAGCCGACCGCTTCAGCCAGGGTGGCCCAGCGGTGCTCGACGTAGCCCGGCTTGCCTTCCGACAGGTATTTCTTGAACACGTCGGGAATGTTCGCGCATTTGCCCGTTTCCACGATGTAGCGGGCAAAGTGCGTGCGCGACATCAGGTCCGGGTTGCCGACGAATTTCAAGGCCCCTTCATAGGCGTCGGGGATGCCGGCCAGGTCCAGCTGGCGGGCGATTTCGCGGCCCCGCGCGTCGCGGCCCGAACGCGTGCGGTGCAAGCCCTGCACGAGACCCGGATTGTTTTCATCGACTTGCAAGCCGACGATGTGCACGGTTTCGCCGGCCCACGTAATGGAAATTTCCACGCCGGCCACGAAGCGCATGCCCAGGTCCAGCGCGGCCGTGCGCGCAGCGGCGACACCGGACACTTCATCGTGGTCCGTCAGCGCCCACACGTCCACGCCCGCCTTGCGCGCGTAAGCGGCCACGGCGGCCGGTGACAGCACGCCGTCGGAGATATTCGAATGACAATGCAGGTCGACTTTAAGCATGTGAAAACAATACCCCGCACGGGCTCAGCATGGAAGAAGTTTTCATTGTACGCTGCTTGGCCAATCGCGCTGCAGCGTTCCCGACACACATCAGGCCAAAAACGCTTCCACCAGCCGCGCCAGTGCCTGCGGCTGATCATGATGCAGCATGTGGCCCGCATCCGCCATCATCTCGCAGCGCACATCCTTGATGCAGGCCAAACGCCGGTCGATTTCGATGCGCGCCTGTTCCTTTGGCCCCATCCATTGCCACATATTCGTGTCATCGGCCTCCACCCACAGCACGGGCGCCGTGATGCGGCGCCAGCACGCCATCACTTCTTCCACCTGGTACAGGATGGGATTGACGCGCTTGTGCTGCGGATCGCCCAGGATGTCCCACTCACCCGCCTCGTTGCGCGCCGACCAGTGTTCGGCCAGGAAAGCGGCGCGCTCGTCCGGCAGGCGCGGATTGGTCTTTTGCAGGCGCTCGGCCACGGCGCGCTGCGAAGGATAGCTGCGCATGGCGGGCGGCTCGCGCAATTCGTCCAGCCATTTGGCGTAGCGGGCCGGCGCCTGCTCCGGCTGCGTTGCCATCATGCCGAAGCCTTCCAGGTTGATGAAGCGGCTGATGCGTTCGGGGCGCACGCCCGCGTACAGGCCCGCCACGTTGGCGCCCATGCTGTGGCCCAGCAGGTTGACGGGCGCGTCCGGCGAATAGTGCAGCAGCATGGCGTCCAGGTCGGCCAGGTAGTCGGGGAACCAGTAGGTGTCCGATTGCGTGTAGTCGCTCAGGCCAAAGCCGCGCCAGTCGGGCGCGATCACGTGCCAGTCGCCTTGCAACTCGTCGACGACGAACTGGAACGAGGCGGCCACGTCCATCCAGCCATGCACCATGAACAGGATGGGCGCGCCTTCGCGGCCCCAATGGCGCACATGCGTACGGGCGCCGCGGATGTTGATGAATTCGGAACGGGAAAGTTTCATGGGTTTCATCGGATGCCTGCCTTGAAAGTGGCGCAGATGGCGCCACATGCTGTGTCTGTAGATAGGGCGCACATAAAAGTACGACCGTTCGATAATTATACCGGATTAGCGGCCGGCGCTCGGACTTGCCCTGCAACAGCGTAAAATAGCGCAAAACTTCCGCGTCCGGCCGTGCCCGGCGCTTCCACCACCGCCACAGGCTAACGATGACACTCTACCAATTGGGCGCCGATGCGCCGCTGATTGATGCTTCCGCTTTTGTTGCCGACACGGCCAACGTGATCGGCAAGGTGACCCTGGAAGCGAATACGTCCGTATGGTTCGGCGCCACGATCCGCGGCGACAACGAACGCATCACGGTGGGCGCCAACAGCAATGTGCAGGAAGGCGCCGTGCTGCACACGGACCCGGGCTACCCGCTGGACATCGGCCGGAACGTGACCATCGGCCACCAGGCGATGTTGCATGGCTGCACGATCGGCGATGGCGCCCTGGTCGGCATCCAGGCCGTGATCCTGAACGGCGCGAAGATCGGCAAGAACTGCCTGGTCGGCGCGGGTGCGCTGGTCACGGAAGGCAAGGAATTTCCCGACAATATGCTGATCATCGGCTCACCGGCGAAAGCCGTGCGGGCCCTGACGGCAGACGATATCACCAGGCTACAAGGCAACGCCGTGAACTATGTGCAACGCGGCCAGCTATTTAATACGCAACTCAAGAAGATTGGATAAGAGAATGACGACTGAAACCACGGGCGCAATCAGCGCAGCCGTTAGCGGCCAGGATACCCTGCAAAAATTTATTTTCGACAACGCCGCCGTGCGCGGCCAGTTCATCGACGTTTCGGCCACCTGGCAGGAAGTGGTGTCGCGCCACGCCTACCCGACGGCCGTGAAAAAAGTGCTGGGCGAAATGGTGGCTGCCGCCGCCCTGCTGTCGGCCAACCTGAAATTCAACGGTTCCATCATCATGCAAATCCATGGCGACGGCCCCGTGCGCCTGATGGTGGTCGAGTGCGACTCCGACCTGCGCCTGCGCGCCACGGCCAAGCTGGACCCGGACGCCACGATTCCCGACGTGGCCACCGTGCCGCAATTGCTCAACGCCACGGGCAAGGGCCGCTTCATCATCACCCTGGACCCGGCCGACAAGGTGCCGGGCCAGCAACCGTACCAGGGCATCGTGCCGCTGGACGGCGACGACATGGCCACCGTGATCGAAAACTACATGTTGCGTTCGGAACAGCTCGACACCCGCCTGTGGCTGGCCACGGACGACAGCGTCTCGCGCGGCCTGCTGCTGCAAAAGCTGCCCCACCATGGCGGCAAGGCCGAAGCGATGCCCGTGTCGGAAGAAGACGCGCTGGACACGTGGAACCGCGCCGTGATGCTGGCGTCGACCCTGAAAGAGGCGGAAATCCTGTCGACGGACATCGATACCCTGATGCAGCGCTTGTTCTGGGAAGAAACGATCCGCGTCTTCGACCCGCTGCACCCGAGCTTCCATTGCACTTGCACGCGCGAAAAAGTGGGCAATATGCTCAAGATGCTGGGCGAGGAAGAAGTCAACAGCACCCTGGAAGAAGTGGGTCAGGTGGGCGTGAACTGCGATTTCTGCGGCCAGCACTATGAATTCGACAAGGTCGATTGCGCACAGCTGTTCATCACGGATGCGCCGGCCGAAGTCTTGATTCCCCCCGCGGCAAGTATTAACTAATTGTAATAATCCCCGCGCCGCCCCTCAGGCGGCGCAATTGTTTCTGCTGTCATCTTCCCGTCATCAGTTCGTCATCAGCCCGTCACGCGCCGCCGTTACGCTGCGCAGCTTGTATTACTTCCAATACTTTCCACAGGCTGATGATGAATACCCACTTGACGCTGGCCCTGCGCCGCCATTCCTTCCATGTGTTGCTGGGCGCTTGCGCCGCAGGCCTCTCCTTGCCGGCCCTGGCGCAAACGGCCGTCGCCGCCGCCGTGGCGTCCGCCGCCACCGACATGGCCGCCGCCCCCGCTGCCGACGACAATGCCCCGATGGCCACCGTGGAGATTTCCTCGCGCAAGACGCGCTCTTCCGTCGCCCTGAGCAAGAATGAAATCCAGAAAATCCTGCCCGGCACGAATCCGTTAAAGGCCCTGCAAACCTTGCCTGGCGTCAGCTTCCAGACGGCCGACCCATGGGGCAACAACGAGCAAAACCTGTCGCTGTTCGTGCATGGTTTTTCCGGCCAACAACTGGGCTACACCATGGACGGCGTGCCGCTGGGCGACCAGCAATACGGCAACTACAACGGCCTGTCGCCGCAGCGCGCCGTGATCAGCGAAAACGTGCGCAGCGTCGTGCTGTCGTCTGGCGCGGGCGACCTGGCCACGGCGTCGACCAGCAACCTGGGCGGCACCATCGAAACCTATTCCAGCGACCCGCTGGCCACGCAAGGCGCCAGCGTGCAGCAAACGGTGGGCAGCCACCGCACGTCGCGCACGTTTGCCCGCTATGACACGGGCGCCTTCGGCGATGGCAGCAGCGCCTATTTTTCCATCCTGCACCATGAAGCGCGCGCCTGGGACTTCGATGCGCGCCAGGGCGGCGACCAGTTCAACGCCAAGTACGTCAACCGCAGCGAGGCGGGCAAGCTGACCCTGTTCTTCAATTACTCGGACAAGATCGAGCCGAACGAAGACAGCACCGTGCACGTGGCGGGCGAGACGAGCGCGCCATACACGCGCCCCTTCCTGTATCCGGACTTCAAGGCGGCCCTGAATTACCTGTCGCCGACGGGCGCCACGCCTGCCGCGGACGGCAACAATTACCGCAACTACTACAGCGATGCGCAGCGCACCGATTACCTGGCTTACGCCAAGTTCGACGCCAACTTGTCCGAAGGCATGACGTGGTCGAACCAGGTGTATTACCACAAGGATGACGGCGCGGGCGTGGTGGCCGGCCCCATCGGCGTGGCCGGCTTGCCGGGCCTGTTCAGCGTGTACTACCCGAAACAGAACCTGAAACAGGTGTTCGGCAACTCGGGCTACGCCGTGCGCACGACGGAATACGACATCAAGCGGGGCGGCTTCCTTTCCACCCTGCGCAAGGAAATCGGCAATCACCAGCTGGAAGCGGGCCTGTGGCTGGAACAGAACCGCTCGTCCGCCTACCGCCGCTGGTATGCGCTGGACGTCAACAACCCGACGTCGCCGTACGACCGCCCCAGCAATCCTTTGATCACGCAGTACGGCAGCGAAATCGACAACAAGGTGGTGCAGCTGCACTTGCAGGATGAATGGCGCATCCGCCCCGATGTCGCCCTGCAAGCCGGCTTCAAGTCCAGCCTGCAATTTGCCGATGGCCAATTCCCCGTGCAGCCGGCCAAGGGCGCCATCGCCGGCGGCTCGACGGCATTGCCGGTCGGCACCATCAACACGAAAAAATGGTTCTTGCCGCAAGTGGGCGCGCGCTGGGATTTCACGCCGCAAGACCAGCTGTACTTCAATATCCAGAAAAACATGCGCCAGTTCGTCACCTATGGCGGCGGCGGCGCGTCGCCCTGGAGCTTGTCGAGCCAGGCAGCCTTCGACCTGTTCAAGCGCGACGCCAAGCCGGAAACGGCCCTCACCTATGAAGTGGGCGTGCGCGGCAGCCACCCATTGAGCCTGGGCGCCATCACGGCCATCGATGGCCAGGTCAACGTCTACCACGTCGATTTCAGCAACCGTTTGCTGCAGATCAGCCCAACGCCCGTGATTTCCTCCATCATTGGCGGCAACCCCGTGCTGGCCAACGTGGGCAGCGTGCGCACGGACGGCATCGATATCGCGGGCACCGTGCACTTCGGCAACAATTTCTCGTTCTACAATGCCCTGTCGTACAACCGCTCGCAGTACGCGGACAATTACAACAATGGCGCCGCGCTGGTCTTGACGGCGGGCAAGAACGTGCCGGGCTCGCCTGAATGGCTGAACAAGTTTGTTGCTTCCGCCACGTTTGGCGACATCGAAGTGCAACTGACGGGAGACTATGTGGGCAAGCGCTACGCGACGTACACCAACGATTTGTCCGTCCCAAGCTATTTCCTGATGGGCCTGGGCGTGTCGGGCAAGCTGCCAGCCATGGCCGGCTGGCTGAAAAACCCGCGCTGGCGCGTAAATGTGAGCAACCTGGCCAACCGCGAAGGCTCGCTGAACGTGGTGGTCGGCGCGGCCGACAAGACGTACAACACCTTCCCCATCGCCCCGCGCCAGGGCTTCCTCACCTTGACGGCGGATTTCTGATGCGTACGCCTATCCTTCCGCAACGGCACTTTTCGCGCCGCAGCTTCGTCCAGGCGGCCGTCGGCGGCTTGGCGCTGGCCGCCGCGCCCGGCTTTGCCGCGGGCCTGCTGGAAACAAAGCCAAGCCGTCCGCTCGTCTTCGCCCACCGGGGCGCCAGCGCCCTGCGTCCCGAGCATACCTTGGCGTCCTACGCCAAGGCCATCCTCGACGGCGCCGACTACGTCGAGCCGGACCTGGTCGCCACGCGCGACGGCATTCTCGTGGCGCGCCACGAAAGCAACCTGATCGACACCACCGACGTGGCCCGCCGACCCGAGTTTGCCAGCCGGCGCGGCAAGAAGATGGTCGACGGCGAATGGCACGAAGGCTGGTTCGTCGACGACTTCACGCTGGCGGAATTGAAAACCCTGCGCGCCATCGAACGGCTGCCGAAAGTACGCACCGGCAACACCTTGTACGATGGACAATTCCAGATCCCCACCTGGGAAGAAATCATCGATTTTGTTGCAGCGCAATCAGCCGCCAGCGGACGCGTCATCGGCCTCGTGCCGGAGCTGAAAAGCTCCACGTATTTCCGCGATGCGGGCCTGGCGCTGGAAGACCGTTTCCTGTCGACCCTGCTGGCGCACGAGTACACGCGCCGCGCGCCCATCGAAATCCAGTCCTTCGAAGTGGCCAATTTGAAATACTTGCGCGAGAAGCTGGGACGGCGCGCCAACGTGCGCCTGATGCAGCTGGTGGTGGGCGGCGACATCCGTCCGATGGACGTGGCCAAGGCGGGCGGCAAGCTGACGTTTGGCCAGATGACGACGCCGGCCGGCCTGCGCGACATCGCCGCCTACGCGGACGTGGTGGCGCCGCCAACGCGAGGAATCATCCCGCTGGGCGCTGACCAGCGCCTGGCCAAGCCCTCTTCCATCGTCGACGATGCGCACCAGGCGGGCTTGCTGCTGCACACGTGGACCTTCCGTCCGGAAAACCGCTTCCTGGCGGCCGACTTCCGCGACGGCAATGGCGAGAATGCGCGCAACGAAGCGGGATCCGTGGCGGAAATGCGGCGCTATATCGAGACGGGACTGGACGGTTTTTTCAGCGACGATCCGGGTTTGGGACGCATCGCCGCAGGATAAACATTTCGTAACAAATTCATTTTCAGGGCGTGGCCGATGGCTACGCCCTTATTATGCGTTTCTTGAATTTCTGAAATTGGAATTTGAAATTGGACGCATATCGCAAACTCCATTATTGTGCAATGCAACAACAGACCATTCATGGAGGGCATATGTCCACTTTTACCAACACCTACAGCAACGACAACGACAATTACTTCAGCAACCTGGGCCGCGCCACGCGCGCCTTCCTGGGCGCCCTGCTCGCTTCCAAGCCGTACAGCGAACTGGCGCAGAAGGAAGTCATCGCCAGCAGCGTCAGTGATGAAGAACAACGCTATGTGCGTCCAAGCAAGCGCGATTTCGCCCTGCTGAACTCGGAAGCGAACCGCTACGAAAAACTGATGCCGAATCTGGCAGCCGAACTGCGCTTCCTCGCGTCGCGCGGCTAAAAAAACGCCCAGGGCGGCGTTGCCTGCGCCTTGCCGTACCTTCGTACTGTCTTCGGCTTGGCGCCTGGCCCTGGACGTTTTTTAAGCTAACTAAATACTGACAAGGATTTTTATATGATATTTCTCGAAACCGTACTGGTAAGTGTCGCCGTCGTGGTCACCGGCATCCATTTTTACCTGATCACGACCGGCAAGGCCCGTTTCTGATCAGCAAGCAGCAAGGCAGCAGCACGCCGCGCCATGCGTGTGCAGCAGTACAAGGTAATAGGTACAAGGAAGTAAAGTGATATGTCAGCCTGGCAATCGGTCCAGGCTGGCAAGCGGGAAGTAGTACTGTCTTAATGTGGCGCCGCGGCGTCCACCGGTGTTTCCAGCAGTGGCGGGGTCTGGCCCTTGCGCACGATCTGCACGAAAATCTCATTCTGTTTGACCATGCCCAGCTCGTAGCGGGCACGCTCTTCGACGGCGCCCGTACCATCTTTCAGGTCGCGCACTTCGGATTCGAGCTTGGCGTTGCGCGCCTTCAATTCCATGTTCTTTTTATTGGCCACCGCCACTTGGGCTTCCATGTCGGCAACACGCAGCCAGCCGCCTTTACCCAGCCAGAGGGGAAATTGTATCAACAGCAGCAGGGCTGCCAGGGCGAGCGTAATGAGGCGCATGGGGCATTCAGTTAAAAAACCGGCCGGAACATCTCCGGCCGGCCAGTGGGTTTTACATCAGCTTACTTCAGATTATAGAACGCATCGCGGCCAGGGTAGCTGGCGATGTCGCCCAGGTCTTCCTCGATACGCAGCAGCTGGTTGTACTTGGCCATGCGGTCCGAACGCGACATCGAGCCCGTCTTGATCTGCAGGGCGTTCGTGGCAACGGCGATATCGGCGATGGTCGAGTCTTCCGTTTCGCCCGAGCGGTGTGAAATGACGGCCGTGTAACCGGCGCGCTTGGCCATTTCGATGGCGGCGAAGGTTTCCGTCAGGGTACCGATCTGGTTGATCTTGATCAAGATCGAGTTGGCGATGCCTTTCGAGATGCCTTCTTTCAGGATCTTGGTGTTGGTGACATACAGGTCGTCGCCGACCAGTTGCACTTTCTTGCCCAGTTCCTTTGTGAGGATCGCCCAGCCGTCCCAGTCGCCTTCGTGCATCGCGTCTTCGATCGAGATGATCGGGTACTTGTCGCACCAGGTCGCCAGCAAGTTGGTGAACTCGGTGGCGGTCAGGCTCAGGCCTTCGCCTTCCATTTCGTACTTGCCGTTCTTGTAGAACTCGGACGCGGCGCAATCGAGGCCGATGGCGATCTGCGTGCCTGGCTCGTAGCCCGCTTCTTCGATGGCCTGGATGATCAGCTTGATGGCTTCTTCATGGTTGGCCAGCGATGGCGCGAAACCGCCTTCGTCGCCCACGTTGGTGTTCAGACCCTTCTTGTGCAGGATCTTTTTCAGCGTGTGGAACACTTCCGCGCCGTAGCGGACGGCTTCCTTGAACGACGGAGCGCCCACGGGAATGATCATGAATTCCTGGATATCCAGGTTGTTGTCGGCGTGTGCGCCGCCGTTGATGACGTTCATCATCGGCACTGGCATCTGCATGGCGCCCGAACCGCCGAAATAGCGGTACAGCGGCAAGCCGGCTTCTTCGGCGGCAGCCTTGGCGACAGCCATCGAGACGGCCAGGATGGCGTTGGCGCCCAGGCGCGATTTGTTTTCCGTGCCGTCCAGGTCGATCAGGGTACGGTCCAGGAAAGCCTGTTCATTGGCGTCCAGGCCCATGATGGCTTCGGAGATTTCGGTGTTGATGTTCTCGCATGCTTGCAGCACGCCCTTGCCGAAGTAGCGCTTGGCGTCGCCATCGCGCAATTCCACGGCTTCGCGCGAACCGGTCGAGGCACCCGACGGTACGGCTGCACGGCCCATCACGCCCGATTCCAGCAACACATCGCATTCGACGGTCGGGTTACCGCGCGAGTCCAGGATTTCGCGGCCGATAATATCAACAATAGCACTCATGTCATTCTCCAAAGTTAAGCTTAACAGGGGGCTGCACACTGCGTTCTGATGCGCAATTGCACAAAGGGGGCAAAGAAACTCCCGGCGGGAACGATCTGGCCGGGAGCTGTCTTACGGGTAATACTGTCGCGATCGACCGCGTTATTCCGCAGCGGCGTTGGCTTCTTTGTGCGCCAGCGCTGCCTTGATGAACGACGTAAACAACGGATGGCCGGTGCGTGGCGTCGACTTGAACTCGGGATGGTATTGCACGCCCATATACCAAGGGTGGGAATTTTCACCCGTGCGCGGCAATTCCATGATTTCGCACAAATCTTCGCTCGGCGTGCGGGCCGACACGATCAGGCCAGCCGATTCGACACGGGCCAGGTAGTGATTATTGGCTTCGTAGCGATGACGGTGACGCTCGGTCACCACGCTGCCGTAGATCTCGGCGGCGAGGGTGCCCGGATTGACGGCGCAGGTCTGCGCGCCCAGGCGCATGGTACCGCCCAGGTCCGAGTTTTCATCGCGCAACTCGACTTTACCATCGTGGTTTTGCCACTCATTGATCAGTGCAACGACAGGTTGATCCGTATCAAGGTCGAACTCGGTCGAATTCGCGTTCGGCATGCCAGCCTTGTTGCGCGCGTATTCGATCAGGGCCACTTGCATGCCCAGGCAGATGCCCAGGTAAGGGATCTTGTTTTCACGGGCAAACTGGGCCGCCTTGATCTTGCCTTCCACGCCGCGCTTGCCGAAGCCGCCCGGTACCAGGATGGCATCGTACTTGGCCAGGTTGTCGCAACCGGTCGTTTCGATTTCTTCCGAATCGATGTACTCGATGTTGACGCGGCTTTCCGTGTGGATGCCGGCGTGGCGCAGCGCTTCGATCAGCGACTTGTACGACTCGGTCAGCTCGACATACTTGCCGACCATGCCGACGGTCACTTCCGCCTTCGGGTGCTCCATCGTGTAGATCAACTTGCTCCAGATCGACAGGTCGGCCGGCGCAGGATCGAGGTCCAGCGCGTCGCAGATGATCTTGTCGAGGCCCTGGTCGTGCAGCATTTGCGGCACTTTGTAGATGGTGTCGACGTCCCACACGGAAATGACGGCGTCTTCCTCGATGTTCGAGAACAGCGAGATTTTCGCGCGCTCGTCTTCCGGGATGGCGCGGTCGGCGCGGCACAGCAGCGCATTCGGCAAGATGCCGATTTCGCGCAGCTTTTGCACCGAGTGCTGGGTCGGCTTGGTTTTCAGTTCACCGGCCGAGGCGATGTAAGGCACCAGGGTCAGGTGGACGAAAGCCGTGTTCTTGCGGCCGGCGCGCAGGCTCAGCTGGCGTGCCGCTTCCAGGAATGGCAAGGATTCGATATCGCCGACGGTGCCGCCGATTTCGCACAGGGCCACGTCGTAGCCTTCGGCGCCACGGCGGATGTAATCCTGGATTTCATTGGTGATATGCGGAATCACCTGCACGGTCTTGCCCAGATATTCGCCCCGGCGTTCCTTGCGGATCACCGATTCATAGATCTGGCCAGTGGTGAAGTTATTCACCTTTTTCATGCGGGTGGAAATGAAGCGCTCGTAGTGACCGAGGTCGAGGTCGGTTTCGGCCCCGTCATCGGTGACGAATACTTCACCGTGTTGCATAGGGCTCATCGTGCCAGGATCGACGTTGATATACGGGTCGAGCTTGAGCATGGTGACTTTAAGGCCGCGCGATTCGAGGATCGCGGCGAGGGAGGCGGCGGCAATCCCTTTTCCAAGGGAAGACACAACGCCACCAGTGACGAAGACAAATTTGGTCATTGCAGATGGTGCCGAACGGCACGTGCGGGAAATTGAAATTATACACTAAAGCCCGCCTGCGTCGCTCCCCGCGCACGGAAATTTGCGCCAAATACCGACTATCCCTCCCCCTCCTGCTGTCTACGCGCAACAAAATTACCCAATAACAATAATTGAAATATTTCCAATTCCATATGTTGTGTGGGCGAGCGAACAGACCCTGCCGCGCCCCGGCGGCAGACTGGGATTTTTCAACAGGAGGTCCATCATGAGCTACGAAGAACGCGACGCCTACGGCATGTATGTCAACCGCGGCCACAAAGGCCCCGGCCCTGAACTGATGGGCGCCGACACCCTGATCGGCGACCATGTGCACAATGCCAAGGATGAACACCTGGGCGAAATCAAGGAAATCATGCTCGACATGCGCAGCGGCAAGATCGCCTACGCCGTCATGTCGCACGGCGGCGTCTTCAGCATCGGCGAAAAGCTGTTCGCCGTGCCGTGGGAGGCGCTGCTGCTCGACACCGTCAACAAGCGCTTCACCCTCAACGTCGACAAGGAACGCATCGAAAACGCCCCCGGCTTCGACACGGATAACTGGCCGAACATGGCGGACAGCGCTTGGGCGACGTCGATCCATAGCTATTATGGAACGACGCCGCGCGAGTATTAATTAAGCCAAGGCGCGGGGCTTGGGCCTGCTTTAAAAGCGGTACTCCAGCCCTGCCACATACGTCCTGCCCCGCGCCGTGCTCAGCGGCGTATTCTCTTGCGACTGCGACGGCATCGAGTTCAGGCGGTTCAGCGCTTCCGAAAAATCCTTGTTCATGGCGTTTTGCACGGACAGGCGCAGAAACAGGTTCTTGCTGACCTGGTAGCTCGCATACAAGTCGATCACGGCCGGGATCTTCGGATTGTCGGCCTTGAGCACTTCCCCTGTCGCTTCATCGGCGTCATTGTCCGGCGACAGGCGGCGGTTCGAGCCCGTGTGCTTGAGGATGGCGCCCACTTCCAGCTTGTTGTCCAGCAGGCGCGTGCCCACGTCGAGGTTGTAGTACACGCTGGGCAGTTCGCTGATGTCGGCCGCGCCAAACCAGGCGCTGGCGATCGACGTGGGCTGGCGCGTCGTTTCGCGCGTGTACGACAGGCGCGCATACGCCGGCCCCAGGTGATATTGCGCTTCCAGTTCCCAGCCGCGCGAATACACGGGCGTGGCTGAGTTGATGTAGATATACATATTGGTCACGTATTCATCCACATTCTGCCAGTCCTTGGCGATCACTTCCGCGATATTGCACTTGCGCCCGCTGTCGCACACGAGGAAGGACTGGCTGGTGATATAGCCATCGATCTTGCTCTTGAAATACAAGGCCTTGAAATTCAGCGCATCGTTCTTGCTCAGCAAGCCATGCAGGCTGGAATTGAAACCCAGCTGGTAGGTGCTGGCCCGCTCGCCCTTCAGGAAGGGGTTCATCGACGCCCCGCCGTCATTCGAGAAAAATACTTCCTGCGGATTCGGCCCGCGCATGGTGCGCTCGGCGCTGGCAAACGGCTGGAACCACGGCGTCACCTGCGCGGAAACGAGCAGCGAGGGATTGATGCCATGCTCCTTCAACGCAATATTGCTTGCCCCTTGCGGGAAGCACTGCACGCGCAAGTCGCAGGCGGGCTTGTGGCCCGTCAAATCGAAGTGCGTGTAGTTGAGGCCCGCATTGACTTGAACAATACCGCGGTTGTATTGCAGGCCCGCATACAGGCTGTTGATCTTTTGCACGCCCTCTGGGCCGAACGTATTGTTTTCAATCGATTGCTGGTTCGCATCCGGGTTGTCCGGATCGTCGACCAGGCTTTCCACGTGCTTGCTGTATTTATTGCGCATCAGCTTGCCGCCGATGGTCACCAGCGCATCGCCGCCCGCCAGCCTGAAGCTGCTGGTGTTGTTGATGTCGACCGCGTCGGCGCGGTTGGCCGCATTCGTATTGATGAAATTGGTCAGCGCCTCGGGCATGTATTTCTGGTTGCCGCGGCTGCTGCTGGCCACCACATTGAGGTCGATCAACTCGGAAAACGGCGTGTAGTGATATTTTACGTAGTAGTCATCGCTGTGGATGTCGCGGCGCGTAAACGTGCTGCGGTAATCGCGCGCCGACAGTTCCAGCGCATGGAAGTCGCTCAATTTGAGGTCCAGCTTGAGCAATTGCGACTTGGGTTTTTGCTTGTAATAGCGGTTGTAGCCGAAACCGAATTCCTCGCTGTTGACGCCCTTCGCATTCTTGTAGTTGTTGCCGATCACGCTCGCACTGGTGGCGGCCATGAAGCCCACGCTGCCGCCATCGAAGGCGGGGTTTTTCATGGCCACGGCCAGCATGGCGCTGCGGCCCACGCCGTTATTACCGGTCCACATCTTCGTGCGCGCCCCCGTCTTTTCCCCGGCGAAGACGACGTCATCGACGCCGATGGTGCGGAAATTGGCGCTGCCGGCCAGCGCATTGACGCCGTCGCCGCCGACGACATTGCCACGCGACACATCCACGCCGATGATGAAATTCGGGTCGATCAGCGCGCCGAACTGGCTGCTGGGCACGCCGCCGTGCGACACGGACGACGGCGCGCTGCCATAGTAATTCTGGCTCACGCCATCGACCATCATGTTGACGCGCCCCAGGCCCGACAAGCCGCGGATGTTGACGCTGACGGCGCCCTGCGCCGGATCGATCTGGGTAAACGTGCCCGGCATGCTGCGCACGATCTGGTCCACGGGCTGCAAGCGCGTATCGGCCCCGCGCGCGCTGACGGCGCCCGGTTTTTCCAGCGCCTGCCGTTCCGCAGGCACCGTTTCACCCGATACATTCAGCGGCGGAAATTCCACCTTGCCACTGTCTTGCGCCTGTTGCGCCCATGCCTGCTGCGCGAGCAAGGCCATGCAGATGCCCACGGCCTGCGTCATTGTCTTGATATGCATACACCCTCGATTTGTTGTGTTATTGAAAAATTTGAAATTCAGCTGGCGTCGAGCTTGAACGACACGGGCAAGGTCACCGTCACCGTGCCCTGGCGCAATACGTTGTCGGGCGGCGCCGGCAGCGGCTGCGCGCGCTGCAGCACTTGCAAGGCTTCGCGGTCGAGCAGCACCGTGCCCGACGACGTGACCAGCTCGCTGGCCAGCAATTTGCCGTCGCGGTCCACCTGGAAGCGCACCCAGGCGGCGCCAGCCCGCTTGCGCTCGCGCGCATCGCCCGGATAACGCTTGAAGTGCGCCAGGTGGCCAAGCACCTGGCTTTGCCAGCTGGCCGGCGCCGCGCTGCTTGACGGCGTGTCGCTGTTGAACGGCGCCGCCTGCGGACCGCGCACGGCGGCCGGCGCCGGCGTGGCGCTGCTGCTGGCCTGCGCGGGCACGGACGCGTCCTTCGCGGCATCCTTGCCCGGCTCCGCCGACGGACTGGCCGCCGCCTTTTCCTCTTTTTCCGCCGCGACGATCTCCGGCGCGGCGGCGCGCGCCAGCACCGGCAGCGCCTCTTGCCTGGTTGGACTCTTTGGCGGCCGGGCGGCGCTGAACGCGGCCGACTGGCGCGCGCCCACGGCGTGCGCCACCTGCGTCTCCGGCGACATCGCTTGCGCGGCAAAGACCACCATCACGCTGGCCGCCGGATTGGCGGGCGCCACGGCGACGGGCTGCCAGCCGGCCCACAGCAGCAGCGCCAGCGCAGCGGCCACCACCAGCGCAGTAGCGATGCCCCAGCTCAATAGGGGGCGCGGCGCCAGCCCGGACTGCGGACTCACCCGCCCTCCCGGCCGACCAGGCCCACTTTCAGGTAGCCGGCCTGGCGCAGGGCATCCATCACGCCCAGCACGTCTTCATACGCGGCTTGCTTGTCGGCCTGGAAAAACAGGGTGCGCTGGCGATCGCCGCCCGTTTGCGCGTCGAGCAGGCTGCCCAGATGCTCGCGCGCCACGGGAGACTCGCCCAGGTACAGGCTGCGGTCCGCCTTCAGCGACACGAACAACGGTTTCTCGGGACGGGGTTCGGGCTTGGCCGTGGCGGCCGGCAAGTCGATTTTCAAGTCGACCGTGGCCAGCGGCGAAACGACCATGAAGATGATCAACAGCACCAGCATCACGTCGATGAAGGGCGTGACATTGATCTCGCTCAACTCCGGCATGTCGGCCGTGTCATCGTCCTGGGAGGGAAACAGGGAAGCCATGGCTCAGGCCTGCTGGCGCGTGTCGAGGTCGCGGCTCAGCATCAGCAGCACTTGCGCGGAAGCGGCGCGCAGCTGCGCCTTGTACTGGTTGATGCCACGGCTCAAGACGTTATAGATGACGACGGCGGGGATCGCCGCCACCAGGCCCAGGGCGGTGGCCAGCAAGGCTTCCGCGATGCCCGGCGCCACGGTGGCCAGGTTCGTGCTCTGGCTGACGGCGATGCCGATAAAACTGTTCATGATGCCCCACACGGTGCCGAACAGGCCGACGAACGGCGCCACGGCGCCTATGCTGGCCAGCAAGCCGATGCCTTGCGTCATGGCGCGCACCTGCTGCGCAATGAACTGTTCCTGGCGAAAGCCGGCCCGCTCCTTCAGGGCCGCCGCCGGCGCGCTGGCGTGCGACAGACTCAGTTCTTGCTGTACATCAGCGAGCAACTGTTGCGCCAGCGAAATGGCTCCTGCGCCCTCCACTTTGACGGCCGCGTCCGGCAAGGAGGTGGCCGTCTTCAGCATGGCGACGGCGTGCGCCGCCTCGCGCCGGGCTTGCAGCAAACTGGCGCCCTTCACCAGCAAGACCACCCAGGTGGCCAGCGCGGCGACCAGCAAACCGATGAGCACGCTTTTGACGACCTGGTCGGCGGCGAAAAACATGCCCAGCGGCGACATGTCATGGGGTAAGGCGGACGCTTGCGCGGTGGCATGCAACAGGGAAAGAACGACACCGCAGCTGGCGGCTTTGATACGGAACAAGGGGATACGCATGAGAACTTTGACAGGTAACAGGCATGGCTGCGCCAACGGCGCGCACGCGCATGCAAAAAAATCGGACGAACTACCTGGCTGCTATGGGGGAGCTTGCTGGGGGAGAGTGCCGGGCTGACCGCCCGGCGGAGGTGAAACGGCTTACTTGGCGCTGGCGACGGCGGGCGCGACAACCGGCGTGAACCAGACGAAATCCGCCTGCGGCACCAGCACCGTGGCGCCCTGCTGTGCCAGGACCAGCACCAGCGGCGCCGGGCCGCCCGTCAAGTCTTGCACGTGCAGCGGCACGCCCAGGTCCTTGTGCGCATGGTAGGCGCCGGCGATCAGCACGGCCGGCGCGGGCGCGGCCAGCAGGCGCTCGGCCATGCGGCGGTCGCGCTGCTGCTGCACCGACAGCATGGCGGCCAGGCGCGGCTCGTCGATCTGGTTGTCATGCATGACGCGGATGATGTCTTTCAATTTGTTATGCACCTTGCCGTCGTTGGCCAGGTTCGAATGCTTGCCCTGCACGGCTGGCTTGTCGATAAACAATTGCTTGATTTCGCTGCGGTCCAGGTTGGCCGACCAGACGGGATACGGCGCGCGCATCACGGTCATCACCAAGTCGCCATATTGCGCCCACTTCC
Source organism: Janthinobacterium sp. SUN176 (assembly GCF_030587335.1). Classification (NCBI taxonomy): domain Bacteria; kingdom Pseudomonadati; phylum Pseudomonadota; class Betaproteobacteria; order Burkholderiales; family Oxalobacteraceae; genus Janthinobacterium; species Janthinobacterium sp. SUN176. Next base: position 3,075,132 of record NZ_JAPWIA010000001.1, read on the forward strand.
AGCTGGGCTGCCAGGCCAGCAGCTCGGCCACGTGCTCGGGGCGCACGACGGGGTCCGTCTGCAGCCACGGCTTGACCTTGTCCACCTTGGCTTGCTGGTCCGGGTTCAGCATTTCCAGCAACACGCTGCCTTGCGGACGCTGGCCCTGCAATTGCTGCAGCAGCCATTGCTCGATCTGGTGATGGCTGAGCTGGTCATGCTGCTCGCCGATGATCACGCGCGGCGCGGCGGCCAGCTGGGCCAGCAATTGTTCGGCAGTCACGCGCTGGCCGCTGCGCAAGTCGACGATTTCGCCCAGCTGGCGCACGTCTTGCGCGGCGGATGCCGCGGCGGCGCCGGCAGAAGCGTCAGTCGCTGGCGCCACGCTGCTGCAGGCGCTCAGCGCCAGCACACAGGCGGGCAGGACTGCGGAGAAGGACAGGGGGAATTTCATGGCATGGCCTTTCGGGGTCTGAGCTGCGGGTCAAACTGTTGCAAAATAGGTATAGGCGGGCATTTTAATAGAAATGATTCTCATTTACAACCAAAGCGCGGCAAACCATGCAGGTTTTTTTACAACTGGCAAAAAATCAATATGGTGCTTCGGTGAAATCCCCGGGTGCGGAGTAGAATAAAAAAAACGGAGGACTTGCGTGAATCAAACTGACCAGTTGGCGGTACTGAAAAAACCGCTGCCCGTATCCCTTGCTGCCGTACTTTCCCTGATCTTTGCCGACCGTTTTTCCATGACGCAAGCCATGCGCGCACACCATGGCCGCGACGAGTCGAGCTATCCCCCCATGCTGCCGGACGCCGTCATTTTCGCCCATTCCACCGAGGAAGTGGCGGCCGCCGTCAAGCTGTGCAGCGCGCACGACGTGCCCGTCATCGCCTACGGCAGCGGCACTTCGCTGGAAGGCCACGTGCTGGCCCTGCATGGCGGCGTGACAATTGATCTGTCGCAAATGAACCAGATGGTAGCAGTGCATAGTGAAGACTTGACGGCCACCGTGCAGGCGGGCGTCACGCGCAAGCAGCTGAACGAGGAGCTCCGCGACACGGGTCTGTTCTTCCCCATCGACCCGGGCGCCAATGCCTCGCTGGGCGGCATGGCCGCCACGCGCGCCTCGGGCACGAACGCCGTGCGCTACGGCACCATGCGCGAAAACGTGCTGGCCCTGACGGTGGTGACGGCCGATGGGCGCATCATCAAGACGGGAACCAGGGCAAAGAAATCGTCGGCCGGCTACGACCTGACGCGCCTGTTCGTCGGCAGCGAAGGCACCCTGGGCATCATCACGGAAGTGACGGTGAAACTGTATCCGCTGCCGGAAGCGATCTCGGCGGCCGTGTGCTCGTTCCCCGGCACGGGCGAGGCCGTCAGCGCCGTGATCCAGACCATCCAGATGGGTATTCCCGTGGCCCGGGTCGAGTTTCTCGATGAAAACAGCGTCAAGGCCATCAACGCCTACGACAAGATGGCCTTGCCGGAAAAACCCTTGCTGCTGTTTGAATTCCACGGCACGCCGGCCAGCGTGGCTGAGCAGGCGCAGCTGGTGCAAGCCATCACGGCGGAACACGGCGCCAGCGATTTCGAGTGGGCCAGCCGCCCCGAAGACCGCTCGCGCCTGTGGGCCGCGCGCCACAACGCCTACTTTGCCCTGCTGCAGATGCGCCCCGGCAGCCGCGCCATTTCCACCGATTGCTGCGTACCCATTTCGCGCCTGGCCGAATGCATCCTCGCCACCCAGGCCGATTGCGAAGCGCAAGGCCTCGTCTACGCCATCATCGGCCACGTGGGCGACGGCAACTTCCACGTGCAGATGCTGGTCGACCCGGACGATCCAAACGACATCGCGCGCGCGGAAAAGGTCAACAGCGACATGGTCACGCGCGCCATCGGCATGGATGGCACGTGCACGGGAGAACACGGCGTGGGCATGCACAAGATGGCCTTTCTCGTGGAAGAACATGGCGAAGGCGCCATCGACACCATGCGCGCCCTGAAACACGCGCTGGACCCGAAGAACATCATGAACCCGGGCAAGATCGTGCGCTGGTAATCAGGCTATCCACTCCATGCGCATCGGCACGAAGGCGATGCCGCCCGTCTCCACCTTCGGCCCCGTGGCGACAAAGCCCAGGCTTTCGTACAGGGGCAAGGCATAGGCCGAGGAATTGACGGTAAACGCCGTGACATTCCCCCTGGCCAGCGAGACATCGCGGGCCGCCCGCCACAGGCGGCGCGCCATGCCGCGCCGGTGCAGCGCGCGCGGCACGAACATGTGGAACAGGTGCGTGTTGTCACGCATGGCCACCACGCCGGCCAACTCGCCGTCGATGTGCGCCAGCTGGTAATGATAGTTGGGTAGCGACAGGTAACTTTCGATGGCCGGCTGGCGGCAATGTTCGATGAACTTTTCCGCCCCCGCGCCATCGGGATGCAGGGTCAAAAAGGGCATCAGGTCGTCGATCAGGGCGACGATGGCGGGCGCATCGGCGACCAGGGCGGGGCGCAGTGTCGGTTCGGGCAAAGTAGTCATATGATAATCATGCCACCGCCTGGCCGACATTGACAAGCATCAACAGAAATCGCGGCTGCTGGTCCTCAAACGCCCCAGCAGATGCGACATGTCGACCAGGCGCTTGGCCACCAGGTTGCGCACCAGCCCCTCGCGCTGCCACACGCCGTACACGCCCAGCAGCGGCGCGCTCAGCACTTCGCGGCGCTGGCTTTCCACCAGGTCGGGCCAGACGATGACGTTGACGGTGCCCGTTTCGTCTTCCAGGGTCATGAAGATGACGCCCTTGGCCGTGCCCGGACGCTGGCGCACGGTGACGATGCCGCAGGCGCGCGCCAGTTGGCCATCCGTGTAGCTGGCCAGCGCGGATGCTGGCAGGAAACGCTGCTCCAGCAATTGCCTGCGCAGCAGCGCCAGCGGGTGGCGGCCCAGGGTCAGGCCTTGCGCGCGGTAGTCGCTGACGATGCTCTCGCCTTCCGTCGGCGCGGCCAGCACGGGCAAGTCTTCCTCTGGCGTGGTGACGCGCAGCAAATCCCTGTCGGGCACGGCGCCGGCCGCCTGCCACAGCGCCGCGCGCCGGTGCCCGGCCAGCGCGTGCAGCGCGTTGCCAGCAGCCAAGACCTGCAAGTCATGACGATCCAGGCCGCCACGCCGCGCCAGGTCGGCCACGTCGACGAAGGCGGCGATGGCGCGCGCATCCTCGATGCGCCGGGCCGCCTCGGCGCGCATGCCGAACAGGCTGTTCAAGCCCAGGCGCACGGCGGGCGCGGGGTCCTGCCCTGCTTCCAATGCCGCTTCCCAGGCGCTGACGGTCACGTCGACGGGCAGCACTGGCACGCCATGCCGGCGCGCATCCTGCACCAGTTGCGAGGGGCTGTAAAAACCCATGGGCTGGCTGTTAAGCAAGGCGCACAGAAAGGCGGCCGGTTCGTGGCATTTCAGCCAGGAACTGGCATACGTCAGCAGCGCGAAACTGGCCGCGTGCGACTCGGGAAAACCGTATTCGCCAAAGCCTTCGATCTGGCTGAAGATAGCCTCGGCAAACTCCTTGCCGTAACCATTCTCCACCATGGCATTGACGATGCGGTCATGGTAATTGTTCATGCCGCCCTTGCGTTTCCAGGCCGCCATGGCGCGCCGCAACTGGTCCGCTTCGCCAGGCGTGAAACCGGCCGCGATGATGGCCACCTGCATTACTTGCTCCTGGAAAATGGGAATGCCGAGGGTGCGCCCCAGCGCCTTTTCCAGGCCCTTCGGATAATCGATTGGCTCCTTTTTCTGGCGCCGCTGCAGATACGGATGCACCATGCCGCCCTGGATGGGGCCGGGGCGCACGAGCGCCACCTCGATGACTAGGTCGTAGAATGCACGGGGACGCAGGCGGGGCAGCATGCTCATCTGCGCGCGCGACTCGATCTGGAACACGCCGATGGTGTCGGCCTGGCACATCATGTCGTAGGTGGCCGGGTCTTCGGCAGGAATATCCTGCAGGCGGAGTGGCTCGCCGCGACGCGCACTCACCAGTTCCAGAGCGCGGCGCAGGGCCGACAGCATGCCCAGCGCCAGCACGTCGACCTTCATCAAACCCAGCTCTTCCAGGTCGTTCTTGTCCCACTCGATGACGCTGCGCTCAGCCATGGCGGCGTTTTCAATGGGCACCAGGCGCGACAACTTTCCTTGCGCAATCACAAAGCCGCCCGGATGCTGCGACAGATGGCGGGGAAAGCCCAGCAATTGCTGCGCCAGGCCGGCCCACTGCTGCGACAATGCCGCTTCCGGGTCCAGCCCGCATTCGGCCAGGCGCTCCAGCAGATCGCGCTTGCCGTCGAACCAGCGGTGCGCCTTGGCCACTTTTTCCACGATGGCCAGGTCGATCCCCAGCGCCCGGCCGCTGTCGCGCAAGGCGCTTTTGGGCCGATAGCTGATCACCACGGCCGCCAGCGCGGCCCGCTCGCGGCCATATTTGCCGTAGATATATTGAATCACTTCTTCGCGCCGCTGGTGCTCGAAGTCGACATCGATGTCGGGCGGCTCGTTGCGCTCGCGCGACATGAAGCGCCCGACCAGCGAATTGCCGCGCGCCGGGTCCACTTCCGTAATGTGCAGGCAATAGCAGACGGCCGAATTGGCGGCCGAGCCCCTGCCCTGGCACAGGATGTCTTGCGAGCGGGCAAAGCGCACGATGTCGTACACGGTCAAAAAGTAGGCTTCATACGACAGCTCCGCGATCAATTCCAGCTCCTGTTCGAGCTGCTCCTGCACGTTGGCCGGTATGCCCAGCGGAAAACGGATGCGCGCACCCGCATACGTTTCTGCGCGCAGATACGTCGCCGGCGTGTGGCCGTGCGGCACCAGCTCGTCGGGATAGTCATAGCGCAAGCTGTCGAGCGAGAATGTGCACAGGTCCGCGATGCGCAGGGTTTCCGCCAGCGCCTGCGGCGGATACACATTGGCCAGGCGCAAGCGCGCGCGCAGATGCTGCTCCGCGTTTTGCGCCAGCGCATAGCCGCACTCGCCCACGGGTTTGCCCACGCGGATCGCGCACAGGGTGTCGAGCAGCGGCTTGCGCGAACGCACGTGCATGCACACATGGCCAACGGCCACCACGGACAAGCCCAGCGCCTGCGCGGCGTCCTGCACGGCGCTGCGGTGCGCGTCATCCTGCACCCGCTGCAGCAGGTTCAAGCCTATCCAGCTGCGCTCGCCGCCAAAGGTCGCCAGCATCCACGCCCCCTGCGCGCGCAGCGTCGCGGCCTGGGCCGGATAGCCAGGCAGCAAGATCATCAAACAGCCGGGCAGCCCTTGCAAATGGGCAAACTGCGCCGACGGCGCGGCGAAATCGTCGGGCGTCAGCAAATAGCGGCCCTTGGCCGCCCGCGTGCGCGCCATGGTGATCAATTCCGACAGGTTGCCGTAACCGTCGCGGTCCTGCACCAGCGCCAGCAGGGACGGCCCCGGGCTGCCGTCGGCCTGCGTCAAGTGAAAATGCGCGCCGATAATCAGGGGGAAACCGGCCCGCTTGGCCGTCGCATGGGCGCGCACGACACCCGCCAGCGAGCATTCGTCGGTAATGGCCAGCGCCCGGTAAGCAAGCTGGACAGAGCGCGCCACCAGCTCTTCCGCATGCGAGGCCCCATGCAGGAAGCTGAAATTACTCAGGCAGTACAACTCAGCATACTCGGGTAAGACTGCGCTCCCCATGATCTACCTCAATACTGTATATAAACACAGTATATTATACTCATCTGAAAACGGCCATCTCAGTTATGCTGAGGTTTTACCTTGCACAGTGCCCGCCATGATCGTCCACTCATTAAAATGTTTCGGCGCCGCCCCCGGTGGCGGCAATGCGGCGCTGGTCGTGGAAAACGACCACGCCAGCGAAACGCAGCGCCAGGCCTTTGCCCGCGAACGCCAGGTCAGCGCCTGCGTCTTCCTCGACCGGCAAGCGGACGGCGCGGAGGGATGCATCGTGCTCGACTATTTTTATCCGCACACGCGCAGTCCCCTGTGCCTGCACGCCACCCTGGCGGCCGCGCATGTGCTGCTGGCGGCGCCCGGCGCACCGGCGGCGCTGACGATCACCACCGCCATGCGCGGACAGGCCTTGCAGCTGGTGCGCCGCGCGGAGGGATTGTTCATCGGCCTGGCGCCGCAGCCGGCGCCTGCCGTCCAGGTGGAAAAATATGTGCCGTCCGAGCTCATGGGCCAGCACATGCACTTGCTGTCGCCACCCGTCGTCGCGTCCGTCGGCAGCCCGAAGCTGCTGCTGGAAGTGGCCGACCGCACCACCCTGCGCGCGCTGCGGCCTAACCTGGAACTGATTGCCGACTGGAGCGCCTTGCACAAGGTCAACGGCTGCTATGCGTATTGCCACACGGGCGAGCACGAGTACGAAGGACGCAACTTCAATCACCTCGACCCGGCGCTGGAAGACAGCGCCACGGGCGTGGCGGCGGGCGCGCTGGCAGCGCACTTGCGGCAGTCGTTGCGCCTGCACCAGGGCCATGTGACGCAGCAACCCTGTCTGATCGAAGTGCAATACAGCACGCAAGCGATCTGGGTGGGCGGCATGGTGCAACGCAGCACCTGAATGGGGCATGCCGCACCAGCACAAGGCAAGCCAGGCAGTGGCCAAAAGATAATCAACCAGGAAACAACAGTTACAGCAAATTTGTAATAACAAAACAAAGTATCGCTGGTGGATGCTGAAAAGATGGCACTAGAATCAAGTCACGAATCTTGCTCATCAGCCACTTGGAGATACTGCGTGCCGACCCTCACCACCTTGCGTCAAGCCATCCTCATCAGCCTGTACGGCAGCGCCGCCCTGGCCGTTTTCAGTCCTGCCGCCATGGCCCAGAACACGGAAGCGGCCGCCACGGAAGGCCCCGTGCAAACGGTCAGCGTGGTCGGCTCGCGCCGGGTCGCCAGTTCCGCCACGGATACCATGGTGCCGGTCGATATCATTCCCATTTCCAAGGTGGCCGAGCAAGGCGGCCAGTTTGATCTGGCGCAATCGCTGCAATACATCTCGCCCTCGTTCAACTCCACGCGCCAGACGGGCGCCGACGGGGCCGACCTGATCGATTCAGCCGCCCTGCGCGGCCTCGGTTCCGACCAGACCCTCGTGCTGGTGAACGGCAAGCGGCGCCACACGACGGCGCTCGTCAACCTGTTCGGCGCGCGCAACCGCGGCAACACGGGCACGGACATGAATGCGATTCCCTTGCTGGCGATCAAGAACGTGCAAGTGCTGCGCGACGGCGCCGCCGCCCAGTACGGCTCGGACGCCATTGCCGGCGTGATCGACATCGAACTGAAGAAAAGCCTGGGCTGCGAAGCCGTGGCCGGCTACAGCCAGTATTCCGCAGGCGACGGCAAGAATTACATGACCTCCGCCTACTGCGGCATCGCGCTGGGCGACAAGGGCACCCTGGCCATCACGGGAGAATACCTGGACCGCGGCCGCTCGAACCGGGCCGATGCGGACAGCATGCGCATCATCGGCGACACCAAGTCCAAGAACAAGACCCTGTACGTGAATGGCGACTACGCCACCAGCCCCACGGGCAAGCTGTACTTCACGGCTGGCGCGCAGACGCGCGACGCGTCCAGCGCCGCGTTCGGCCGGGGCGGCATCGGCAGCGACGACATTCCATCGCGCAATTCGGCCGCCATGTACCCGGACGGTTTCGTGCCTTTCATCAATGGCAAGATCGACGACCAGTACGCCACCATCGGCCACCGCAGCCAGATCGGCGAATGGCATGCTGACTTTTCGCAAACCTATGGCTACAACAAGATGCGCTACGACATCAGCAACACGCTGAATGCCTCGATCGCCAACCTTGACCTGATGAACGGCGGCAAGGGCGTCAGCCCCAGCCGTTTTGATGCGGGCGGCTTCTCGTTCCAGCAACTGACCAGCAACGCCGACTTCAGCCGCTACTACGACACGGTGATGCGCGGCATGAACGTGGCCTTCGGCGCCGAATACCGCAGCGAGGAATACAAGATCATGGCCGGCGAACCGGGCTCCTACAACGACGCCGACGGCGTGGGCGTGGGCGGCAATGCGGGCAGCCAGGGCTTCCCCGGCTTCCAGCCCGGCGACGCCACCAAGGCCAAGCGCCACAGCATCGCCGCGTATGGCGACGTGGAACTGGACTGGACGGAGCGCCTGAAAACCCAGGCGGCCCTGCGTTATGAGAAATTCAGCGATTTCGGCTCCACCGTGACGGGCAAGCTGGCCGCCAGCTATAAAGTGGCGCCCAACGTGCTGCTGCGCGGTTCGGCCAGCACGGGTTTCCGCGCGCCATCGTTGCAGCAAGTGTATTTCTCGTCCACCTTCACGGACTTCATCGGCGGCGTGCCCACGGACGTGGTGCTGGCGCCCAACGGCGGCGCCGTCGCCAACGCGGCCGGCATTCCGAAGTTGAAAGAGGAAAAGTCGACCAGCTTTACCTTCGGCACCACCTGGACGCCGACGCAAGCCATTTCCGTGACGGCAGACTTGTACAACATCAAGATCAAGGACCGCATCGTGCTGTCGGGCCGCTTCAATGCCGACAACTACCCGGACCTGGCCGCGCGCCTGGCCCTCCTGGGCGTGGGCGAGGCGCAATTCTTCGTCAATTCCATCGACACGCGCACGCGCGGCCTGGACCTGACGGCGTCGCACAAGGGAGAATTGGCTGGCAACCGCCTGAACACCTTCCTGGCCTTGAATTTGAGCAAAACGGAAGTGACGAAGGTCAAGACGCCGGAATCGCTGAAGGGCTATGAAGACGTGCTGCTGTCCGAGCGCGAACGCCTGTTCATCGAACAGGGCGGCCCGCGCGCGAAAGCCACCCTGGGCTTCGACTACATCACGGGCAAGCTGGAATCGGACTTGCGCATCATTTATTTTGGCCCGCAAACCCTGGGCACCTTCAGCGGCACGGCCGAAGGCGTGCCGAATGCCCGTTACGCGGCCAAGACGTCCGCCGACCTGAGCTTCACCTACAGCATCAGCAAGAACACCAAGCTGACCTTTGGCGGCAACAACATCTTCAACGTCAAGCCCACCACGCAAAACGCGGACGAGACGGACAATGGCTTCAAATACGACAGCGTGCAGTTCGGCCTGAACGGCGCCTCCTACTTCGGGCGGCTGTGGGTGAAGTTCTGATCACCGTGTCCGCATGAAAACAGCGGCTGCGCCAGCATGGGCAGCCGCTGTTTTTTAGTTAAGCCGAACAGTTCAGCATCCACTGCACCCCGAACTGGTCCGTCAATTTACCGTAATAATCGCCCCATACCTGGATGGCGAGCGGTGTCGTCACCACGCCTTGATACGCCAGCTTGTCAAAAAGCTCTTTCGTTAACTGCCTGTCATGCATTTGCAAAATATGTGCAGACCCTCGCATGGGCTCTGCATCGTCATTGTCAGAAGCAAAGAACAACACGCCTGGTCCTTCGAATCGGGCATGCATGATTTTCCCGCGCATGGCTTCATGACGGAGCGGCATGCCATCCACGCCAAAGCGCAAGACATCGCTTATCTTGCCCAGCCCGCATTGCGTGTAGAACGCCAAGGCTTGTTCGCAAGTGGTAGTAAAGAAAAGATAATTGGATAATTGCATCAGCTCATCCTTGCATCAGGTTAGGCAAAGCGAAAGTGACGGAGCGGTCGCTGGCAGGATATCCAGATGCGATCAACCGTCCAGCAGTGGCTGCAGGCAGCCCCCATGGAGGATAGCCAATTATCCATCCGAAAAACTCATGCATTGTCACGAAAACACCAGTGACCGCCGATGGACGCTGCCCCCGCACACACGGATATCGCTTCAACGCCCCTGCTGCCCCAGTTTTCGCACAAAGTCACTTTTCCGGCCATCCCACAGGCATTTCCGGCATCGGCCTGCCTCGAACACGTGCTCGCACCGTGGCAAGCCATAGATGACAGAGGCGCATTCGGGACACAGGCTGGCCATGCCTTCGGCGTCGTCACGGTATCGGCTGCCGCATTCGTCACAGGTTTTCACAGTTCACTTTCACAGCTCATACACTCCCATGCTCCAGTACCGGCTGCCTTGCCTGTTGCGGGCAAGCCAACCCAAGGCCTGCAACTCCTTGCCGATCAATCGATTCATGATGCCATGCCCGACCAGCAGCACGGGCCCCCTGGCGGCAAGCGCAACCAGCCGCTCGGCGGCGGCCCTGGCGCGCTGCCGGGTTATCTGCAACGAGTCCGATCCGCGCGCATAACCGAACAACCAGAGCAGGCGAAAAATCGCTGCCCAGGCTTCAGCCGGCAGCCAAGGGGCCTTCCAGAGCGCAAAGGGCAACCCTGCTTCAGAGAACATCGCATCTTGCATGAATGGCAAGTCACCCAATGCCCTGGCCGATGAGCATGCCCTCGGTACCGTGCTGGCCACGATGGTCGACGCGGAAAGCGCTGCCGCAGCGCACTGCGCAGGGATGCCACCTTCTTTGATGATCGATTGATTGTAGAGATTAATCCACTGTCCCATTTGCAGCGGCGCTATCCAGCGCCCTTTGGCGAGTCGGGGCTCGCCGTGTCTCATTAATGTTATTCGCATGTTCAGTCAGATCGCCTCGCACATTTATCCGTCCGCTTCATGGGGGAACCTGCCCCTTGCCTGCCCTGCCGGCCTGGTCTTGCGGCTCCCCGCCAGCACGGCCGCCGCGAACAATCTTTGCCCTGCGGCGGAAAGCACGGATAATAGCGGCTAACTCATAAGCACAGTATTGGATTACCTCATGGAAATTAAAGTCAACTTTCTCGACAAGCTGCGTCTCGAAGCCAAGTTCGACGATTTTACGGTCATCGCCGACCAGCCCATCCGCTATAAAGGCGATGGTTCGGCGCCCGGCCCGTTCGATTACTTTTTGGCATCATCGGCACTGTGCGCGGCCTACTTCGTGAAGTTGTATTGCGATACGCGCAATATTTCCACTGAAAATATCCGCCTGTCGCAAAACAATATTGTCGATCCTGAAAACCGCTACCAGCAGATTTTCAAGATCCAGGTCGAGTTGCCGGCCGATATCTCGGACAAGGACCGCCAGGGCATCCTGCGTTCGATCGACCGTTGCACGGTAAAAAAAGTGGTGCAGGCGGGGCCGGAGTTCGTCATTGAAGAAGTGGAGAACCTGGACGCCGATGCCCAGGCCTTGCTGGCCCTGAATCCCGCCCCTGGCGCAAGCACCTATATCGTCGGCAAGGACTTGCCGCTGGAACAGACCATCGCCAATATGTCCAGCCTGCTGGCGGGCTTGGGCATCAAGATTGAAATCGCTTCGTGGCGCAACATCATTCCCAACGTGTGGTCGCTGCACATCCGCGATGCGCATTCGCCCATGTGTTTCACCAACGGCAAGGGCGCGACCAAGGAAAGCGCGCTGGCGTCGGCCCTGGGCGAATATATCGAACGCCTCAGCAACAACCATTTCTACGCCGGTTCATTCTGGGGTAACGACATCGCCAACGCGGATTTTGTCCATTACCCGGACGAGCGCTGGTTCAAGCCGGGCCGCAAGGATGCGCTGCCGAAAGAGATTCTCGACGCCTACTGCCGCGACATCTACGATGCCGATGGCGAACTGCGCGGCTCGCACCTGATCGACACCAACTCCGGCAACGCGGAGCGGGGCATCTGCTCGCTGCCGTATGTGCGCCAGTCCGATGGCGAGACCGTGTATTTCCCATCGAACCTGATTGAAAACTTGTACGTCAGCAATGGCATGAGCGCCGGCAACACCCTCGTCGAAGCGCAGGTGCAATGCCTGTCGGAAATTTTCGAACGGGCCGTCAAGCGCGAAATCATCGAAGGCGAAATCGCCCTGCCCGACGTGCCGCAGGAAGTGCTGGCGAAATATCCGGGCATCCTGGCCGGCATACAGGGGCTGGAAGAACAGGGTTTCCCCGTGCTGGTGAAAGATGCGTCGCTGGGCGGCGTGTATCCGGTGATGTGCGTCACCCTGATGAACCCGCGCACGGGCGGCGTGTTTGCCTCGTTCGGCGCGCACCCGAGCCTGGAAGTGGCGCTGGAGCGCAGCCTGACGGAATTGCTGCAGGGCCGCAGTTTCGAAGGCCTCAACGACTTGCCGCAGCCGACGTTTGCCAGCGAAGCCGTCACCGAGCCGAACAATTTCGTCGAGCACTTCATCGATTCCAGCGGCATCGTCTCGTGGCGCTTCTTCAGCGCCAAGGCCGATTACGATTTTGTCGAGTGGGATTTTTCCGGCCACGGCGAAAACTCGAATGCCGAGGAAGCGGCAACCCTGTTCGGCATCCTCGCCGGCATGGGCAAGGAAGTCTACACGGCCGTATATGACCAGCTGGGCGCCACCGCCTGCCGCATCCTCGTGCCCGGTTATTCCGAGGTGTACCCGGTCGAGGATTTGATCTGGGACAATACCAACAAGGCGCTGCTGTTCCGCGCCGACATCCTGAACCTGCACCGCCTGGACGATGCCAGCCTGGAAGACTTGCTCGACCGCCTGGAAAACAGCGAGCTCGACGAGTACGGCGACATCGCCACCCTAATCGGCATCGAGTTTGACGAAAACACGGTGTGGGGCCAGCTGACGACCCTGGAATTGAAGCTGCTGATACAGCTCGTCCTGCAGCAATTCGAAGAAGCAAAAGAGCTGGTGGAAACCTTCTTGCAGTACAACGACAACACGCTCGAGCGCAAACTGTTCTATCAAGCCTTGAACGTGGTGCTGGAAGTGGAACTCGATGACGAGCTGGAATTGGACGATTACGTCGTCAATTTCCGCCGCATGTTTGGCGACGCCCGCATGGATGCGGTGCTGGGCTCGGTGGACGGCAGCGTGCGTTTCTTCGGCCTGACCCCGACCAGCATGCAACTGGAAGGCCTCGACCGGCACCAGCGCCTGATCGACAGCTTCAAGAAATTGCACGCGGCGCGCGCCAAGGCAGCCACAGCCAGCTAAGGCGACGGGCCAGCGCCCATGCGCAGGAGTAACGCCTGGAACGCCTGTCAAAACCTACTGCGCATCGGTTTGGCCAGGCGTTGCGGGTCCGGACACAGGTTCGCCCGGACGCGATACCTGTGCCCGGGCGCGGCAGTTGCCGGATGACCGCCTGGTACGCGCTGGATGCGCTGCAACATGCCGCGCAAATACGTATCGCCTATGTTTGCCGCATGAGCACGCTGTCCATGCGCTTCAAGCTGAAAGTTCCTGAGTGAATAGTCTGAATTGAGCTAGCGCAAAGCCTTCCTTGTTTCAGACGAAATAGCCTGCCGCGCACCGGAATCCGGCGTATCGTCATCGCTGTTGCCACCACCACGACATGCCAAAAACGGAGGGCAACCTGCATCGGGGGGGATCTCATGGCTACGCTATCGCGCGCAACCGCCGGCTGGCTGGTGCTGGCAGGCATATTATTCCATGGTACGGCGGCCACGACCGGCTGCCCCGACTGTCAATACGAAGCATGCGCGCCACTTGTCGGATGTGTCTGCCTTCCTAAAAGTGGCTGCATTCTCCCTCCCACCATCGATCCCGGCAAGGTGACTGAGCGTGGCAAGACAGATCCCATCGGCACCATTCTGAATCCGCTTGCCCCGCTCAATCCCACCGGTATCCCGACGACAGGCGACATCATCGAATTTGTCGTAAAAAATCCCGACACGGCAATACAGTTGATACAGAATCCAGGCCAGATTCCCTACACGCCGGTGGCAGCGGCGATGGTATCGGCACGCAACGCCGTCGTCACCAGCGGCAATGCCAACAGCATGGCCCCAGAAATCAAGGCTTTCCTGCTGCGCTGGCATACCCCCGACCTGCTCGATTCCGTCCGCTGGACCAGCGAGTGGAGCGCTTTGCAAAACACGCTGCAGGCGGCGCAAATGCAATTTAACAGCAACACGCGCGCGATTACGGTCTTGAATGCCGTCATTTTTCGCAGCGATGACGATGCGCGCGATCCGGCACTATGGGCGCATGAAATGCTGCATGTCCAACAATACAAGAATTGGGGCGTAACGGGCTTTGCCAAGCAATGGGTGGATAACTCGTCCAATGGCGGTCCTGTCGAAGCACCCGCCTATGCCCGGGAAAACGAGGCCAGACTGCTGCTGTCGTCGCATGCCGGCAACCGCGCGTTGGGTGTCTCTGCATTTTACCCGCCCATACCGCAGAAACTGCCGTCAGGATGGATGCTGACAAGCTGCCAATGTTGGGGGTCGGTGAGTCCAGCAGCACAGACCGGCGCGCCCGTCTGCCAATCCGGCATCGCCATTCCCCGCGCCTGCGGACCTGCCGGCATCTGCGGCGACGGTGGCGCTCCCTGGCAAACCAGTTGTCTGTGATACCCAGATCAAGGCCACCGGCAAGCCAGCGGCGCGGCATCATGCGCGCAATCAGCCGGCCAGCGCCGCGATTTCCTTCTGCATGTTTTCAATGGCCCGTTCGTTGTATTGGTTGGCAAAATATGCATCGCCGAACAGCTGGCCCGCCTGCGCCTTGGCGCACAGATGCTGCAGCGCCAGGCCCCGCTGCTCGTTGAAGCGCACGGGGTCCACGTGCGCGTATTCGCGGCCGATGGCTTGCGTGTAGGCTTGGTACACCTCGTCATCCTGGCCCAGGATGGCCAGGTCGGCGCTGAGCATGGCGTCTTTCAGCGGGTGGCTGATGCCCGGTCCCTGGAAATGGTCGGTGACGCGTATCAATTGCGCCACATTAAGGTTATCGCCCGCATCGAGGCCGCTGGCCAGCCACAGCTGGGCGCTCGCCTCTTCGCTCGAATACAGGGCATCGTCGTCGTGGCTGTAGACGGCGTCGTGGAACCAGAACGCTTTCTTGACCAGCGCGCTGTCGCGCTTGGGCGCATAGGTATTGTCGGCCCACACGCGGATTTCGGACAGGCCGTGCACCAGGTGGTCGAGGTTGTGATAGTGGCGGTCCGCGCCGCCATACGCCTGCGGCCCCGTCAGGTGGGCGAACCAGTGATCCGCCAGCGCGATGTCGGCATCGGACGCGGTGGCGTAGTTCCACAGCGCTTCCCACTCCTTGCGCAGGCAGTCGAGTATCCACGCCTGGTAGGCCGGGCCGGGGACGAATTTCTTCATGGTCCAGTTCCAGCCGACGGGGCCTTCCAGCGCCTTGACGAAGCTGGAGCTTACGGAGCCGAGGTCGCGCGGCGGCATGACGAAAATCGTCTTGGCGCCCTGCAGCACGTCCACATTCGTTTGCTGGATCAGGTTTTCATAGTCGAAATCGGCCGTCGTGCGGATGCCGCGGATCAGGTAGTCGCAGCCATGCTTTTTCGCCGCGCGCGCCGTGTAGTCGCCCTTGACGATGACCACCTGCACATTGTCCCAGCCGCACTCGCGCGCGCTCTGTTCGATGATGCGCTTGCGGTCTTCGGCGGGAAATTGCGGCTTCTTGGCGGGGTTTTGCGACAGGAACACGATCACCTCGTCGGCGAGCGAACGCGCTTCGCCGATCACCCACATATGGCCGTTGGTGATGGGGTCGAGGGTTCCTGAAAATCCGATCTTCTGCATGCTGCACTCCGTGGTCTGGTTCTGCTTGTTTCGCAGACAATATAGGGCCACGGCGCGCGCGTCAATGCAACATGCCAAAGATCATGGTCAAAATGCTCATTTCACGGCTTGCGGGAATTCCACGCGCACGCACAGGCCGCCCAGGCGCTCGGATTTGTCCAGCACCAGGCGCGCGCCGTGGCGCTCGGCGATGGCCTTGATGATGGCCAGCCCCAGGCCGCTGCCGTTGGCGTCCGTGCCGGGCACGCGGTAGAAGCGGCTGAAGACGCGCTCGCGCTCTTCGGGCGGGATGCCGGGGCCGCTGTCTTCCACCGACAAGGTCACGCCGACGGGACTGGCGCGCAGGTCGATGTCGACCGTGCCGCCCTGCGGCGTGTACTTGATGGCGTTGTCGACCAGGTTGCGCAGCATGATGTTGAGCGCATCGGCCTGCCCCGCCACCTTGGCCGGGTCCATGTGATGCAGGCCCAGGTCGATCTTGCGCGCCTGCGCGATGCCGGCCATGTCGCCCAGCGCGCGCTTGACGACATCGTTCAAATCCACCGCCTGCAGCTGGTCGCCGCTGGCGGCGCTCGCTTCCTGGCGGGCCAGCACCAGCAGCTGCTCGACCAGGCGCGTGGCCCGCTCGATGCCGGCGCTCACGCGGGAAATGGCCAGGCTGCGTTTTTCTTCCGATTCGGCCCGTTCCAGGCTCAATACCTGCAGTTTCAGGGCCGCCAGCGGCGTGCGCAATTCATGGGCGGCGTCGGCAACGAAATGCTGCTGCGCGTCGAACGCCGTTTTTACACGCCCGAACAGCAGGTTCAGTTCATGCACGAGGGGGCGCACTTCGTCGGGCAAGCCCGCTTCCGAGACGGGAGACAGATCGTCCGCCTGGCGCGCCGCCACCTGCTTGCGCACGCGCGAGACGGGCGCCAGCGAACCGCTGACGACCCACCAGACGACCAGCATCAGAATAGGCGCCATCAGCGCGATGGGCCCCACCGTGCGCAGGGCCAGGCTGCCGGCCATGCGCTTGCGCACGGCCATGTCCTGGGCGATCTGCACGGTCTGGGAACTGGTTTGCACGGAAAAGATGCGGTAAGTCGTGCCGTTGGCTTTCACGTTGGAAAAGCCCAGCACGGCGCGCTGCGGCAATTCCGCGCGCGTGATCGAGCGGAACACCTGCACGCCGTCCGGCGTCCACACCTGCACCACCATGTCGTTGTTGACGGGGTCGGCCGGCAACGCTTGCGCATGGTTGGCCAGCGGCGCGCCGGAGCGCAGCGACAGGGCCATCTGCTGCATGTGGTAATCGAAAATCTGGTCGGCGTCGTACAGGGCGCTGCGGTAGGCGATCGAGGCTTGCGCCAGGGCCGCCATGATGATGGCCGCCAGCAAAAACCACAGCAGGCGGCCGCGCAGCGAATGCGTCACCGTGACCTTCATCCTCATGCCTTGGGCACCATGTAGCCGAGGCCGCGCACGTTCTGGATCAGGTCGCTGCCCAGTTTCTTGCGCAAGCCATGGATATACACTTCCACGGCATTGCTGTTGACTTCATCCTTCCAGCTGTACAGTTTTTCTTCCAGCTGCGCGCGCGACAGCACGATGCCGGGGCGGGCGATCAAGGCTTCCAGCACGGCCCATTCGCGCGCCGACAGGTTGACCGGGTGGCCCTCGGCGATCACTTCGCGCGTCAGCGGATTGATGGAGACGCCCTGGTGTTCGAAGATCGGTTCCGGCCGCCCCGAGGCGCGCCGCAGCAGGGCGCGTATGCGCGCCAGCAATTCGTCGAGGTCATACGGCTTCAAGACGTAATCGTCGGCGCCCGCGTCGAGGCCCGCGATGCGCTGCTCGATGGCGTCGCGCGCCGTGGCTACCAGCACAGGCGTGTCGAGCTTGCGCAAGCGCATCGAGCGCAGCACGTCGAGGCCATCCTTGCGGGGCAAGCCCAGGTCCAGCAGCACCAGGTCGTAGGTTTGCGTCTGCAGGGCCGTATCGGCCATGTCGCCATCCTTGACCCAATCCACCGCGTAATGCTCGGCGCGCAGCAAATCGAGCACCACCTCGCCGATCATCGTATCGTCTTCTACCAGCAATAAGCGCATGCCCTACTCCTTCATCTTGACTGTTTTATCGACCTTGCATCCTGCGCCAGATCAACCGAGGCGCACGGGAATGAAGATCTTATCGGGGCCGCGCTGTATCAGCAAGGCCACCGACTTGGCGGATTTTTCCACCACGTCGCGCACCTGCTCGACCGTGTTGACGGGACGGCCATTCACCGACAATAGCACGTCGCCCGGCTGCACTCCGGCATTCGCGGCGGCGCCGCCCGCGTCTTCCACCAGCAGGCCGGCGCTGATGCCCGCCTCGCGTTTTTCATCCGATTGTAACGGACGCAGGGCCAGGCCCAGCTTTACCTTGCCGGCGGCGCTGTCGCTCTTCGCCACTTCGGCCACCTTGTCGGCCGCATTGCCCAGGGTTGCCGTCAGGCTGACGATCTTGCCGTCACGCCAGACATCCATGCTGATCTTGTCGCCTGGCAAGGACGTACCCACCAGCGCCGGCAAGTCGGCCGAGCCGATGATGCGCTGGCCATTCACCTTGCGCACCACGTCGCCCGACTTCAGGCCAGCCTTGTCGGCCGGGCTGCCCCGCTCCACGTTGGCCACCAGCGCGCCTTCCGGCGTGGCAAGCTTGAACGAGTCGGCAAAGCCCTGGTTGACTTCCTGCACCGTCACGCCCAGCTTGGCGTGGCTGGCCTTGCCCGTTGCAACGATCTGGTCCTTGATGCGGCCGGCCAGGTCGATGGGGATGGCGAACGACAAGCCCTGGAAGCCGCCCGTCTGGCTGTAGATCTGCGAATTGATGCCGACCACTTCGCCGCGCGTGTTGAACAGGGGGCCGCCCGAGTTGCCGGGGTTCACCGCCACGTCCGTCTGGATGAACGGCACATTGCTGTCGTCCGGCAAGGAACGGCCCTTGGCGCTGACGACGCCAGCCGTCACCGTACTGTCGAAGCCATAAGGAGAACCGATGGCCAGCACCCATTCGCCCACTTTCAGGTCGCTCGAGTGGCCGAGCGGCACGATGGGCAGGTTGTTGGCGTCGATCTTCAGCACGGCGATGTCCGTCTTCGGATCCGTGCCCAGCACCTTGGCGCGGAATTCGCGGCGGTCGTTCAGCTTGACGGTCACTTCGCGCGCATCGCGCACCACGTGGGCATTCGTCATGATGATGCCGTCGGGGCTGACGATGAAGCCGGAGCCGAGGCCGTGCGTGGGCACGTCGCGGCCGCCGCGCTGCCCGCCTTGCGGCCCCTGGAAGCGGCGGAAGAATTCGAGGAAGGGGTCGTTGCCGAAGTCGTCATTGCCGGCCTGGGCCGATGGGTCGTACGCCACCTTGGTGCTGCCCGTGACGCTGATATTGACGACGGCCGGGCTGTTGCGCGCGGCGATCTGGCTAAAGTCGGGCAAGGCCACCAGCGGCGCGCTTGCTGCAGGCGCGACTGCCGCGGCCACGGGTGCGGCGGGCGTGCCTGCGGTGGCATTCGCGCCGGCATTGTTCTGATGCATCACCATGGCGCCACCGGCGCCCAGCACACCGATCGCGGCCAGCGCGGCTACGGTGCGTTTGATTTTCAGCGATGCGGTATTCGTTTGCTGTTCCATGAATTGCTCCTCATTCAATGAGATTTTGATGTATGCAATAGTGGGCCACGAGTCTTAGGCGGTGCTTAACATTTTTCCATTTGGAAACAGGCATTTGCGCCTTTAAGCGGGGTTTAATCTTGCGTGGCATGGGCAACCAATGGAAGCCCTGAATGCGGCCCGAACGGGCTCCGGACGTGACACTGGCCGGATCGACCGGCCAGTATTCTACTGCATGGGGAAGCGCTGTTCCCTCCCGCCGATGCCGGCGCGTGGCGCCGGGATCAGCTCAGCTCAGCTCAGGCTGCCTGGCGCTGTTCCAGCGCGCTGACGGTGGCGCCAGTGGTGGTGCCGATCTCGATCTTGCGCGGCTTCAGCGCTTCCGGCACTTCGCGCACCAGGTCGATGGTCAGCATGCCGTTTTCAAACGTGGCGCCCGTGACCTTCACGTGGTTGGCCAGCTGGAAACGCTGTTCGAAATCGCGGGCAGCGATGCCGCGGTGCAAGAACGTGCGCTCGACGCCATCTTTCTGCTTGCGGCCAGTGACGTGCAGGGAATCGCGTTCCGTGATGATGTCGATCTCTTCGCGCGAGAAGCCGGCCAAAGCCATCACGATGCGGTACTTGTCTTCCGATACGAGTTCGATGTTGTAGGGCGGGTAGCTGGGCTGTGCATCGGCGCGCTGTTCGTTGAGCAATTGCGCCAGGCGGTCGAAGCCGATGGCGGAACGGTACAGGGGAGCAAGGTCAAAAGTACGCATGATAAATATCCTTTTCATTAAAGCGATAAGAGGGGCGGACCTCACCATGAGCATCCGCCTGTTACCGATATACGGCCTGCCAACGCCCTTTCAAGGCCTTGAAATCGGTGAAAAACACCCCAGACGGCAAAGAATTTGTAAGAAATTTTTACATGCCCCAGCCAGCGATGGGTTGCATGACACCCCTCATGCAGGGCCGGCTTTTGGTGTATGCTGGCGGCATGAACAATGACACCGACATCCAGCTCAGCGGCCCCTTCAAGGCCACCGACGGCTCCGGCCGTGCCCACGACATCAAGGCCATCCGCATCTTCGACGAAGGCTACGGCATCATCGACGTCTACGTCGATTTCGCCGCCCCGCTCGAAGCGGGCGCCTGCAAGGACAAGACCCTGGTCGGCCACATCCTGGCCCGCCTGCGCAGCCTTGGCTATGTAGGCCCCGACTTCGGCCATGGCGACCTGGGATTGCAAGACAAGAAACTGATCGTCCTGGAAGCGCCCGAGGAATTTTCCGCCTTTGCCGTGAGCAAGGGCTGGAAGGATCTATCCGCCGAATTTGACGAAGACTGAGAACACCTGACCAAATCTACTGCGCGTCGCGCTTTGCGGCCGGCGATGCTCACCGTGCTTTAGCACGGCCGCGCTTCTCGGCCACAAATCACTGCCGCTCGCTACGATTTTGTCAGGTGTTGTAAAGTACCAATAGTATCCGCGCCGCGCCAGCTTCTGCTGCCGCGGCGTTTTTCATGGGCGACCGTTTGCTTGCTTAGCTGATATAGCGCGCGCTCCAGGCGGCGATGACGTTGGCGACATAGGCCGCGTCGTCGCGCCCCGTCAACAGATGGTCGGCATCGTCGAGTGAAACGAAGCTTTTCGGGTGCTTGGCGGCCGTAAAGATCTCCATCGCGTTCGACAGGCTGACCGTCGTGTCGTTCGGCGCGTGCATCACCAGCAGGGCGCGGCGCAGGCCGGTGATGTGGGACTTGAGGCTGTGGCTGCCCGCGTCGTCGACGAATTGCTGGCGGATGCGGAAGGGCCGCCCTTCCAGCTGCACCAGCGCTTCGCCTTCGGCGGCGATTTGCTCCAGATGCTCGCTGAACATGCGCGTCACGTACGCGGGCGTGCTGGGCGCGGCCAGGGTGGCGATGGCGGTGGCATCCGGCACTTGCGACGCGGCGGCCAGCACGGCGGCGCCGCCCAGGCTATGGCCGATCAGCAATTGCGGTGCGGCATGTTTTGCCCGCAGGAAATCGGCAGCGGCAACCAGGTCGTCCACGTTCGACGAGAAATTGGTGGCGGCGAACTCGCCTTCGCTGGCGCCCAGCCCCGTAAAATCGAAGCGCAGCACGGCGATGCCGTGTTCCGTGAGACCTTGCGCGATGCGCCGCGCAGCCAGCACGTCCTTGCCGCAGGTAAAACAGTGGGCGAACAGCGCATAGGCGCGGATGGCGCCGTCAGGCGCATCGAGCCGCGCCGCCAGCACATGGCCGTGCGCGCCGGGAAAATCTTGCCGGGTGGATTTCATTGTCTCAGATCAAAGCTGCCGCGCAGGGCGGCCGAAGGCGCATTGTAGCGCCGCCCGGCCGCCGCCGCTGGCGGCTGGCAAGCTTCAATCACGCTTGGGAATATCCACGCCCCTGGCAACGGCTGGCCTGGCAAGGAAGGCGTCGAGCGCGCGCTGCACGTTCGGGAAGTTGGCAAAGCCGACGAGGTCGCCCGCGCCATAGAAGCCCACCAGGCAGCGCACCCACGGGAAGATGGCGATGTCGGCAATCGTGTACTGGCTCCCCATGATCCAGTCGCGGCCCTGCAGGCGCTGCTCGAGCACGCCCAGCAGGCGCTTCGCTTCGCCGATATAGCGTTCCAGCGGCCGCTTGTCCTCGTAATCCTTGCCGGCGAATTTGTGGAAGAAGCCCACCTGGCCAAACATGGGGCCGATACCGCCCATCTGGAACATCAGCCATTGGATCGTTTCATAGCGCAGGCCCGCGTCCTGCGGGATGAACTTGCCCGTCTTTTCAGCCAGGTACAGCAGGATGGCGCCCGACTCGAACAGGGCCAGCGGCTTGCCATCGGGACCGTCCGGGTCGAGGATGGCGGGAATCTTGTTGTTCGGATTGAGGGACAGGAAGGCAGGCGACAGCTGGTCGTTTTGCTCGAAGCTGACCAGGTGCGGCTCGTACGCCAGGCCCAGCTCTTCCAGCAGGATCGAGACCTTGATGCCGTTCGGCGTCGGCAGCGAGTACAGCTGCAAGCGCTCGGGATGCCGGGCAGGCCATTTTTGGGTGATGGGGAAGTCGGAGAGTTGGGACATGGAAATCCTTTTGAGGTGTATGACGTGGCACAAGCAGGCAAGTATAGCCAAGCATGACAGTTTCAGCAGGACAACACATTCAGCCAAACAAGCCATGCAAAAACCAGCGCGGCGCGGCATCTTCTCCGCTGCCGGCGATGCGTTCGCGGTAGACCCAGTAATGGGCGTGATCGAGTCCTTCGGCAATGAAATAATCGCGCGCCTGCGACTGCCCCCACCAGCCCGCCTCAATGCGTTCGGCGACAGACACCATTTTCAACGGCGAGCCATAAAACGGCCGGTGTTCGCGCATCAGGAGGGCGATGGGCTGGGCCAGCAGCCAGCCGGGACGGGGCATGCCGGACAAGCCGGGCGGCAAGTCCGGCTGCGCGTTTTGTGCGCCTGGCCTGGCCGGCAGCGGCAGCCACTGGTTGGCCGCCTCGGGGCGGTAATCGGCGCGCGGCGCGGCCTGCAAGACATTCTCGGCGCCCAGGCGCGCCACCAGCAATTCCAGCAAGCGCTGGCGCTCCTGCGGCGTGCCGCCCGGCTCGGGAAACAGGGTGTCGCTGGGCGGCGCCATCGGCTGCACCTGCAGCGCTTCCAGGGTGAGGCCGATCACTGGCGCGTCCAGCACCAGCTGCGCCAGGCGCTCCTTGAGCAAGCGCAATAAATGCTCGTCGCGCCAGACGGCCTCGCCCAGGGCCAGGTCGATGACGGTGGGCGGGCGCGCCACCCTGCCCCGCTCGTGCGCCAGCAGCAATTGGATGCGTTCGACGGCGAATTGCCGCGCGCACAGCCAGCCCGTCATTTGCTGCAGCAGGCGGCGCGCGCCGAACAGCAGCGCTTCCGCGTGCTCCACGCGGTCGAACAGTTCCAGGCTGGCGCAAAACGTGGGCGGCGCTTCGAGCCACAGGTACAGTTCCGTGCCGTGGCCATGCGCATCGTCGAGCATGTCGAGCAAGGCCCCGCCGCAACGGCGCTGCAAACCGGGCCGCGGCAAGTGGCGCAACTGCCCCAGGGTGCGGCAGCCGATGCCGTCCAGCCATTCCAGCCAGGGGCGCGCGGGCGGCAGCAAGGCGCATGGCAGGCCGTCGAGGCGGCGCACCAGGCTCTCCATGCCCAGCACGCGGCCCCGGCGCGTCCCGGCGCGCGCCAGCAGCCAGGCGCCGCGCGCCGTGGGGGCGCACGACAGCTGGGCCGTGTAGCCCAGCGCGCGCAAGCTGGCCGCAATCTGCCGGCACAGGGCGCGCACGCCGCCGAACAGGCGCAGGCTGGCGCCCGCGTCGACGAGCAGGGTCGCTTCCTCGCCCTGCGCCACCAGCGGCGAATATTGCAGCAGCGCCAGCGCCACCGCTTGCAGCGCCTGCGCCTCCAGTGCGGGAGAGCGCTCGTGCAGGCGCGCCTGCGGCGCCAGCATCAGCGCGCCCGCGCGGCGCATGCCCGGCCGGATGCCGGCCGCCCGCGCCAGCGGCGACACGGCCATCACTTGCTCCTGCTCCAGCACGACGCCGAGAAGGTCAGACGACCAGCGCGGGCAAAACACTTCGAGCGGGAGCCGGGGCAGGTACAGGCCGATCCAGAGTCGCATGGCGTAGCAGTAATGAAGGAGGTTGCAGGGGCAGGAACAGGGGCGCGTCGCGCTGCGGTCCCCGGCGCTTGATGAAGCCGATCTCGATGCCGCCGGCGGCCGGGCGCACGGACAGGCGCAGCGGCGCCGGCGACGCATCCTGCGCGCCGTGCAAGGGGCGCAGCATGCAGAACAGGGTGTTGCCGGATTGCGCGGCCAGGTGCAGGCGGCGCAGGCTGTCGGCGCGCACGTGCGGCTGCCAGAACAGCAAGGCGCCGCACGTGCCGCTACGCAAGATGTTTTCTGCCGCCCACAGGGCATCCTTGCTGCCGGCACTCTTGAGCCACAGCAGTTGCGACGGCGCCAGCCCCTGCGCAGCCAAGGCCAGCGCCTGCGGCGGGTGGGGCGGCTGCAGCAGCACGATGGGCAAGCCCGGCAGCTGCGCCAGCGCGGGCGCCAGCAGCCGCACTTCGCCGCTGCCCGGCTGCTGCACCAGCAGATCGATGAGGCTGCCGCAGGGCCAGCCGCCGCCGGGCAGCTGCGCGGACAGGGCGGCAAAGCCCGTGTCCAGGCAGCGCGTGGCGCCCTGCCCCAGCTGCGATGCGCGCCACAGGGACGGGTGCAAGGCTTCCGGCGAGGCCATCAATTGGGAATGTTGCATAATTGAATATGAAGATGAATACTGTATGCATATACAGTACTATCCAGTCCCCCTTTTGGCAAGGCCTATCTGCGCATCCCCATCCGGAGGCCGTTCCGCGACGTCCGAAAAACACCGTTTTTCACATCGATTGCTGTACCATAAGCACTCTCCTTACCGCTCGGCAATGCACCGGGCGGCTTCCTCCGTCCATAAGGAAACGCATTTGACCACCATCCAACTCATCAGCGCCATCGTCTTCGGCCTCGCGCTCATCCACACCTTCGCCGCCAAGTCGTTTGAAACATTATCGCGGCGCCATCCCCGCCATGCGGGCTTGCTGCATTTGCTGGGCGAAGTGGAAGTCGTGTTCGGCTTCTGGGCCTTCATCTTGATCATCATCATGGCCTTTGTCTCGGGCGGCGATGCCGCCATCGAGTATGCCGAGTCGCGCCATTACACGGAGCCGCTGTTCGTCTTTGTCGTCATGGTCGTGGCCGCTTCGCGCCCCGTGCTCGACGCCGTGCAGCGCCTGTTGAAGGGCGTGGCGCGCGTGATGCCGCTGCGCACGGAACTGGCCCTCGTCTGGCTGGGCCTGGCGCTCGTGCCCCTGACGGGCTCCCTGATCACGGAACCGGCCGCCATGACCCTGGCCGCGCTGATGCTGGCGCCGCAAATCTTCCGCCCGGGCATCCCTGAATGGCTGAAATACGGCGCGCTGGGTGTGCTCTTCGTCAACGTTTCCATCGGCGGCACCCTCACCTCGTACGCGGCGCCGCCCGTGCTGATGGTGGCCACCACGTGGAACTGGGACAGCGCCTACATGGCCACCCATTTCGGCTGGAAGGCCGCCATCGCTGTGCTGGTCAACGCCACGGGCGTGAGCATCTTGCTGCGCAAATATCTGCACAGCAACACCTCCGACATCAAGCCGAAGGCCGGTGAAGTGGAAGCGCCGAAAGTGCCGCTGGCCGTCAGCCTGGTGCACATGATCGTGCTGGCCGGCGTCGTCACCCTGGCGCACCATCCCGTGCTGTTCATCGGCCTGTTCCTGTTCTTCCTCGGCTTCGTGCAGGCGTATGAGCGTTATCAAAGCCCGCTGATCCTCAAGGAAGGCTTGCTGGTCGGCTTCTTCCTGGGCGGCCTGGTGGTGCTGGGCGGCATGCAGCAATGGTGGCTGCAGCCCATCGTTTCCAGCCTGAAACCGCTGGCCCTGTTCTTCGGCGCCCTGGGCTTGACGGCGATTACCGACAATGCGGCCCTCACCTACCTCGGTTCGCTGATCGTCGGCATGACGGACGAAGCGAAGTACATGCTGATGGCCGGCGCCGTGGCCGGTGGCGGCCTGACCGTCATCGCCAATGCGCCGAACCCGGCCGGCGTGGCCCTGCTGCGCCGCGGCTTCAAGGATGAATCGATCGGCGCCGTCGGCCTGCTGGCGGGCGCCCTGCTGCCGACGGCCGTGGCGGGCCTGGCCTTCCTGGCCCTGTAAGACACTACACGGGGCGGCTGCCGGCCGCCCCCACTCCCCTCACCTTCCCCTCAGTTACCTTCCTCAGTTCCTTCATACACGAGGAAATGCAGCCGGTCATAGAACAGGCTGTAGGCATAGTCGAAGGTGCCCACGCTGCGAAAACCCTTGTGCAGATACACTTGCAGCGCTTCGCTCTTTTCCCACACCGTCAAGGTGATGCGCGCGCAGCCCTTGCGGCTGGACAAGTCGCGGATTTCGTGGAACATTTGCCGGAACAGGCCCTGCCCCCGGTATTTTTCGTCGATGGCCAAGCTGCTGACGAAACAGTCGTCGGCGCGCGCATGCGCGAGCACGAAGGCGTCATACGCATCGTCGAGCGCCTTCATGTCATCGCGGTAATACGAGACGGCGCCGCACGCCTGGAACTCGTCCATCGTCGCGGCCGTAAAGAAGCCGATGAAACGCCCGTCCTCGTCATGCAGGCCGTGGATGTGCGCCAGATACGGGTCGATATTCTGCCGCCGCTGCAATTCAACGAACTGCAGATTGAGTTTATTGCCGAACGAACAGTATTCCAGGTAACTGGTGGCAAACAGCAATTTGGCCATGCGGTTCTTCGCCTCGTCACCCAGCAGTTCGCCCGGCACCAGCGTGAGCGGCGCATGCGACAGCAGGCCCGCCTGAGCCTGAACTTCGTCACCTGGCTGGACGGTATCGCCGGCGGCCGGCATGCGGCTGCCGTGGCGGCCCACGGTGGGGCGCCAGAAGTTGCCGGCGGCAATATGCTGCGAACGATGGGCCAGCAGGTAGCGGCAAAAGACGTCATTCACGCGGTCGAGCTGCGGATCGTCCGACAGCACCGAGTAATAGTGGAAATGCTCGATATCCGCCCGCAATTGGGCAGCATACGCCATGCGCGGCACTTCCTCGATATCGAACACGTCGACGATATTGGGCAGGATCAAAGGATCGTCGAGTTGCCAGCCGATTTCGTCGAGCCGCGCCACGCAGCGCGCATACGCGCGCCGTTCCTCGTCGCTCAAGGGGATGTGCATGTCGGTAATGATATCGTCCAGCAAGCGCATGCCGCGGATGCCGCCCGCCACCGCTTCCCGTGCGCCGTCATACAGCACGCAGTAGCGCTGGTAGAACTCGGCATGGCTGAGCAGGGTCACGCCCAGGTTTTTCTTCCATTCGGCATAGAACTGGCCAAACAGCCGCGCCTCGAATTGCGGGCAGGAACGGGGAATCTGCTGGTCGATATCCGCATACGCGCGGTTCACATTGCGCTGGATCACACGCAGCGCCGCATCGTTCTTCTTGGCGATCAGCATGCCCGTTTCATCGAGAAACAGATTCATCCAGCTGACATGCCGGCGCTCTTCGCTGTCATCATCCTTGCGCTGAAAATAATCGGGCACTTCCGGCTTCATCAGGAAAATCGTCGCCGGATTGTGCGGGATCGTATCGACATCCATATACAGGCCGCCGTATTCGCACATGATGAGGATGCGGAAATAATCGGACAAGGTGGCGAAGTAGCGCTGCGTATGCAGGGTATCGAGGATATCGAAGCGGGCCGGCGCGAAGTCCAGCGCCAGCGCGCGCAGCGAATTGATATGCAGGGTCGTGCCGCCGATGTCGTAGCGGCCTATCGTGTAGCGCCCGGCGCCGCCCGTGGGGCTGAAGCGCTCGTCATCGCGCAGCTGCTGCGCATCCCACACCCACAGGATGGAAACATACGGCGCGCCGCCGTTGCAGCGCACGTCGTCGAGCGCCGCGCCCCACTGCTGGATCGCCTCGCAGGCGATGGCCGGCAGGGGTCCGCCCATCCAGATGCGGTGCAGGTAGCGCTCGTCCTCGCCGAGCGCGCGCGTGGGGATGCAGCTGAGCGAGGAACAGCTTGCCGCATTGAAATGGTTGAAGTTCAGGGCGACGAAGCTGCGCAGGGCCGCGATGCCCGCCTGGTGCTCCGCGGCCAATTGCTCCAGGTCGCTGCCAGCCGGCCTGACATCGGCCAGGGTGATGTAATCGAGTTTCAGCCGGTTGATGCGAAACTCGTATTCCAGGTTGAAAATCTTTGCTTGATCGTGTTTCGAGGCCAGGTCATCTATTTTCATGGGCGCACCATTTTCCGCAGGAGAGTGTCAATAAACGTCGCAGGAGATAAAACAAGGTCGACAACATGCGCATCGTTGCGCCATCAGTGCCGGGCGAGCAGCACCTCGCTTTCCCGGCGTCCCGCCATGCCCCGTGTAAACAGCAGCAGGCAGGCCGTGATGACCACGATGACGGGGATATTCAGCAGCGCATACGTTTCCAGCGCATAGCCGAAGCGCTGGCACAGCACGTTGTACAGCTGCAGCCAGGCGGACAGATAAATGCAGTACAGCAAGCTCATGGCGGCCGTCGTCAAGGTCATCGATTCTTTGCTGGCCGTGAGCGCGCTGCGGATCAGGGCGCCGTTGAACAGGCCGAAACCGATGGAATAGACAAACATGCAGGCCGCAAACACGTCGACGTGGTGGCGGCCCGCGCCGGCGCCCAGCATGCCGGCGGCCGCGATCAGCCCGCCCAGGCGCAACAGGGACACGAGGGGGAAATCCTGGCGCAGGCGCTGGATGGCGATGCTGCTGAGAACGAAACCGGACAAGATCACGCATTGCAGGGCGATATACGTGGCGTAGGAGGCGCCCATTTCCTGCAGCACGAAGAGGGGCGAAAAGCCGATCCAGGCCGTCAGGGGCACGGTGGCCAGCCCGGCCGTGAACATGCCGAACATGAAGCGCCGATTGCTGAAAATGGCGCCATAGCTGCGCGCGATGGCGCCCAGGTCCAGCCGAGCGACCGGCGCCGGCGTGCGCGGCATGGTCTTGCACAGGCCCAGCAAGGACAGCAGCGCCAGCAGGCCGGAGAGGAAAAACACGTAGCGCCAGTCCAGCCGGCTGATGATGGCGCTGCCGAGGATGGGGCCGGCCAGGGGCGCGAGGATGGTGGTGCTCGACAGAATGCTGCTCAGCTTGACGGCCGCCATGTCGTCGAACAGTTCATGGATCATGGCATAGCCGACGAAGATGAAGCAGCAGCCCATGCCCTGGATGAAACGCGCGACGAGAAATTGCTCGATCGAAGCGGTCAATGGCACGGCCAACGTGGCCAGCAGGAACAAGGTATTGCCGGTCAACACGAGCTTGCGCTTGCCGATGGCGTCGGCCAGGGGCCCCAGGAATATCTGCAGGGAACTGCCGCCCAGCAGATACAGGCTCAGGGACAAGGGGACGAATTTCGCCTCCGCCTGGAACTCGCCGACGATGCCCAGCATGGCCGGCATGATCATGTCGTTCGACAGATAGATATTCAGTTCAAAGACGAGGAAAAACGCAAAAAACCACAGCAACTGCTTGGACTTGATGGACATGGCGCGTTCCGTAACGTGGGTGGCTGCCGTCAGTGCGTACCGGCTGTCGGGGCATGGGACGGCGGACACGGCTTCACTGAAAACGTGTACCAATTGTATACCAGTTAGTATTTTTAGCGCCTGTTTTTGTGATTTTTAAATACCGCAGCAATACCACTTAATGAAAAACCGTGCTGCTGCAGCATTGGAAATCGGCACTGAAAAGGGCGCGGCCAGCGTGCCGGCGCGCGGCAGCGGCCCTGCGGGAGAAAGGAAAGCGATGCGTACCAGTGCCTGCGCACCGTTGCGGCGCGCGGCACGGCGGCTTATCGGCGGCGGTGGCTGGCGAAGAAATCGAGCAGCATCTTGCTGGCGTCGGGCTTGGCCTTGTCGTTGAACGGCAGGCTGGCGTCGCCGCCGCTCCACGCGTGCTCGAGGTGCTCGACCTGCGCCACGCGCAGCAGCACCTGCTTGTCCACCTGGTAATCGTGCAGCCCATACGCATGGGCCGGATTGCGCCCGCCCGCCGCGCCGCCAGGCAGGCGCTGCGCCGTCACCAGGGTATCGACCGGCAAGCGGTTGACGCGCACGCTCTGGCGCACCAGCTGCGTCTGGTTAATGGGCCGCACCACCTTGTCGGCCAGCCCTTGCAGCAGGATGGTGGGCAGGCGGGGAAACGCGGGCTGGCGCGCCAGCACTTCATCGATGGCCGCGTCGGCGCGGGCGGCCGCACCATGCTGCATCACGCCCAGCGCGCCGATCAGGTTATGCCCGGCGCCAAACACGGGCCCGGAATGCAGGCCCAGCGCGGCGAACAGCTGCGGATGGTTCAGAGCCACGATATGCGCCATGCCGGCGCCGGCGGAAATGCCGCAGATATAGATGCGCGCGCGGTCGATCGCATAACGGGCCGCCACCTGCTCGATGGCGCCGACGATCAGGCGCACATCGCCGCCGCCGTCCTGCGTCAGCTTGTCGTACCACTTCCAGCAGCGGCGCGCATGCGAACGCAGCGATTGTTGCGGATACAACACGGCATAGCCCTTGCGCTCGGCCAGGCGGTTCATGCGCGTGCCTTCGGCAAACTGCGTGGCGCTCTGCTCGCAGCCGTGCAGCATCACCAGCAGCGGCCGGCCCCGGCTGCGCATGGCGGCGCTCGGCGCCTTCTCGGGCAGGTACAGGAAATATGGCAGGCGCCGGCCCGGCAACTGCCCCAGTTCCGGCAACGGCGCATAGTGGGCGGCCAGCCACTTGCCCGGCGGGGGCGCCGTTCGCTTGCGCACGCGCGGGGGCGACAGGGGCGTGCCGAAGGGCGCCAGGGCGGGCAGCGCGTCGCTGGCGGGCCTGGCGCGCGGCTTGTGGCTCGCCTGCGTGGTCTTGGCCACGACCTTGCTGCGGGCTTTGGCCTTGGGCTTGGCCGGCACGGGGCCGAACAGCACCTTGGCCAGCTTGCTGGCCGTGCGCTGCTGCGCCTTACCGGCGCGCAGCAGCCCGCGCAGCCATTTGGTGGCGGGCTTTACCATGGCAAGCGGCGCGCATGGCGTGGTGGAGCGTACCGCAAGTTCATCCCACTGCATCGTTGCATCGTCAGCATGTGCGGCCTCCTCCGTAGAATGCATAGAGTACCGCAATTGTCTGGCAACACCGTACGTTTGCACACGGATAAAAGTGCCGCTGGCACGATTGAGGCAGATCAAGCGCGACCTCGTGCGCATGCTTAATCTGGATGTTCGATCCGCACTTCACCAGAGGAGAGAACACCATGAGCTATCTGGACCGCGACATCCTGGGCATGTACCGCAACCACGACGGCCCGGGGCCGGCACTGATGGGGGCAGATACCCTGCTCGGCGACGATGTCTACAATCACAACGACGAGGAACTGGGCGACATCAAGGAAATCATGCTCGACATGCGCACGGGCCAGATCGCCTATGCCGTGCTGTCCTTCGGCGGCATCCTGGGCATGGGCGACAAGCTGTTTGCCGTACCCTGGGAACGCCTGACCCTGGACACCGTCAACAAGCGCTTCCTGCTCAACGTGGACAAAGACTTGCTGAAAGACGCCCCCGGCTTCGACAAGAACAACTGGCCCGACATGGGCAGCGAAGCGTGGAACCAGCAGATGGAAGCCTTCTATGGCAGCGGCACGCGCTACGGCAGCGGCGCCATGGCAGGCAGCCGCATGCCATCCGGCAGCGACCTGCGCGGCAGCGCCAGCCTGCAATCGGGCAGCGAAAGCAGCATGTCCGGCACCTCCATGAGCGGCAGCCGCGCCGGCACGGGCAGCAGCCAGGGCGACCTGGGCTCGCGTTCGGCGCTCGGCGATGACAAGATGGATAAGCGTAGTTGACGAGAAAGGTCTTAAGTAGCGCAGAGTACGCGGCGCTTCGCCTCGGCGGCTCTGCTAATCCGGCAGAAAACGCTTCAGAATTTAGCGAACAAGCGACTATAGCCGCCCATCGTTAGTGTCACGGTGCCTCTAGAAACCGTAGCGAGCAAGCTCAATATTGCGTTGAGTAGCGCAACCGTACTCTAGTACGGTGAGCAACGCCGACGCAATAGTGAGTTGCGCAGTAGGTTTATAGAGGTACTATCACCGCTGCATCGACTCCCATACCTTTTGCAGGCGCTTGGCCGAAACAGGCATCGGCGTGCGCAATTCCTGCGCGAACAGCGACACGCGCAGCTCTTCCAGCATCCAGCGGAAGTCGACCAGTTTCGGGTCCGTGTTCTTGCCAGCCTGGCGGTCCTTGGCCTGGCGCAAATACGGCGCGGCCGCCGATTGCCACTCGGCCATCAACTTGGTGTCGCGCGCAGGGTCGGCGCGCAGCTTTTCCAGGCGCACGTTGATCGCTTTTAAGTAACGGGGGAAATGCGCCAGTTGCGTGTACTCGTTTTCCGTCAGGAAACGCTTATGCACGAGTCCCTGCAGCTGCGACTGGATATCGGTGGCCGCCGCTGCAGGAATATTCTGCAGGCGCTTGGGCAAGCCGTGGAATTCCGTCAGCACTTGCGACAGCAGGCGGGCGATTTCATTGACCAGCAAGACCAGGCGCGACTTGCCTTCCGCCTGGCGCTTGGCGAACGAGGCGGCGTCCAGCGGCAGCGGATCTTGCAGGCAAGCAATATCGAGTGCCTTGTTGATGATTTGCTCGCGCAACTCTTCCTGCGAACCGAGGGCCATGAATTGCATGCCCATCTGCTGCAAACCGGGGATGCTTTTCTCGACGTACTTGATCTGCTCCTTCATTTGCAGCGCGAACAGGCGGCGCAACCCCACCTTGTGCGTGCGGGCGGCTACGGTCGGATCGTCGAACACTTCCAGGTCGCAATGCGTGCCCTTGTCGACCAGCGCGGGGAAGCCGATCAGGGTCAGCTTGCCTTGCACGATTTCGAGCAACTCCGGCAATTCTCCAAAGGTCCAGCCCGTCAAGCCCATGTGCTGCGAGACGGTGGCATTGCCTGACGCCGGCGCCGCAGCAGCGGCTGCGCCCTTGGCCGGCGCGCCGCCCTTGCCAGCGGCAGCAGCGGCACCCTGCGCTTGCGCCTGCAGCCGCGACGCCACTTGCGCGCCCGCCACCTTGGCACCGGGCGTGCCCGTGCCGGACACGCCCGACACTTCGGCCAGTTTCTGGAAACTCTGGCGCGCCTGGCCGCCGAATTCCGCTTGCAGGGTGGCCAGGTTGCGGCCCATGTCCAGCTGGCGGCCGTGCTCGTCGATCACCTTGAAATTCATGAAGTGATGGGCAGGCAAAGTTTCCGGCTTGAAATCCGTCGTCAGCACATTGATCGTGATCTGCGTGCGGATGTCGAGGATGATGGCGTCGACCAGGTCGCCGCGGCCAAACACGTCCGCTGCATGCACGCGCTCGCAGAACTTGGCCGCGTAATCGGGCAGCGGCACGCAGTGGCGACGCAGCTTTTGCGGCAGCGATTTCAACAGCAGATGCACTTTTTCCTTCAGCATGCCCGGCACCAGCCATTCGCAGCGTTCGCGCGGCAACTGGTTCAAGGCATACAGAGGTACCGACAACGTCACGCCATCGCGCACGCTGCCCGGCTCGAAATGGTAGGTGAGGCCCATTTCCAGACCCGTCACGGACATGGTTTTCGGGAACAGGTCGGTGGTCACGCCGGCCGCTTCGTGGCGCATCAGCTCTTCGCGGTTCAGGTACAGCAGCTTCGGGTTCTCGCGTATGGCCTCTTTATGCCATTTCTCGAAACCGGCGCCATTGCACACGTCCGTCGGCAGCAATTTATCGTAGAAGGCGGCGATCAATTCATCGTCGACCAGCACGTCCAGGCGGCGCGATTTGTGCTCGAGGTTTTCGATGTCCTTGATCAGTTTATGGTTGTGCGCAAAGAACGGCGCGCGCGTGTCGAAGTCGCCGCCCACGAGGGCGTCGCGGATGAAGATTTCGCGCGCTTCCGGCAAGTTGAAATTGCCGTAATTGATGCGGCGCTGGCTGTACACCACCAGGCCATACAGGGTCGCCCGTTCGGACGCCGTCACCTGCGCCGAGCGTTTTTCCCAGCGCGGCTCGCCCCACGATTTCTTCAGCAGGTGCTCGCCCACCTTTTCCAGCCATTCGGGCTGGATCTGCGCCACGCAGCGCGCGTACAAACGCGTCGTGTCGACCAGCTCGGCCGCCATGATCCACTTGCCCGGTTTTTTCAGCAGCGAGGAACCGGGCCAGATATGGAACTTGATGCCGCGCGCGCCCAGGTAGCCCGCGCCCGGCTCGTCCTCTCCCTTGAAGCCGATATTGCCCAGCAAGCCAGTCAGCAAGGCCATATGCAGATTATCATAGGTGGCCGGTGCTTCGTTCAGGCGCCAGCCCTGTTCCTTGACGATGGTCAACAACTGCGAGTGCACGTCGCGCCATTCGCGCAAGCGCATCTGCGACAGGAAATTCGTGCGGCAATTGTCTTGCAGTTGGCGGTTGGTTTTCTTGTGCTCGATGGCGGACTCGAACCAACGCCAGATTTTCAGATAGCTGAGGAATTCCGATTTTTCGTCGGCAAATTTCTTGTGCGCCTCGTCGGCCGCCTGCTGGTGCTCCATCGGGCGGTCGCGCGGGTCTTGCACGGACAGGGCCGAGGCGACGATCAGCACTTCCGTCAGGCAGGCGTTGTCGAGCGCGGCCAGGATCATGCGGCCCACGCGCGGGTCCAGCGGCAGCTTGGCCAGCTTGTTGCCCAGCGGCGTGAGTTTATTGACTTCATCGACGGCGCCCAGTTCCTGCAGCAGCTGATAGCCGTCGGCCACCGCGCGCGCCAGCGGCGGCTCGATGAAGGGGAAGGTTTCCACGTCCGTCAGGTGCAATGACTTCATGCGCAGGATAACGGCCGCCAGCGAGGAACGCAGGATTTCCGGCTCCGTGAATTTCGGGCGCAGCAAATAATCCTGCTCTTCGTACAGGCGGATGCAGACGCCGTCGGCCACGCGGCCGCAACGCCCGGCGCGCTGGTTGGCGGCCGACTGGGCGATCGGCTCAACCTGCAGCTGCTCGACCTTGTTGCGGTAGCTGTAGCGCTTCACCCGCGCCAGGCCCGCGTCGACCACGTAGCGGATGCCGGGCACCGTCAGCGACGTTTCCGCCACGTTGGTAGCCAGCACGATGCGGCGCGCATTGCTGGTTTTAAACACGCGCTCCTGCTCTTCGGCCGACAGGCGGGCGAACAGCGGTAAAATTTCCACATGCGGCGGGTGGTGCTTGCGCAGCGCTTCGGCGCAGTCGCGGATTTCGCGCTCGCCCGGCAAGAACACCAGCACGTCGCCCGAACCGATGCGGCACAGCTCTTCCACGCCATCGACGACGGCATCCATCAAATCGCGCTTTTCGCGCGCGGCAGCCGTCCTCTGGCCAGGTTTGTCAGGATTGGCGGCACCCGGCATGGCCACCTGTTCGCGCTCCACGGGGCGGTAGCGCACTTCCACCTGGTACAAACGGCCCGACACTTCGATCACGGGCGCCGGTTTTTCCGGCGTGCCGAAATGGCGCGCGAAGCGTTCCGCATCGATGGTCGCCGACGTGATGATGATCTTTAAATCCGGCCGGCGCGGCAGCAACTGCTTCAGATAGCCGAGCAGGAAATCGATGTTCAGGCTGCGTTCGTGCGCTTCATCGATGATGATGGTGTCGTAATTTTTCAACAACGGGTCGGTCTGCGTCTCGGCCAGCAAGATACCGTCCGTCATCAGCTTGACGGACGCGCCCTTCGTCAAGGTGTCGGCAAAGCGCACCTTGAAACCCACGGTTTCACCCAGCGGCGTACCCAGTTCCTGCGCGATGCGCTTGGCAGTCGACGAGGCGGCGATACGGCGCGGCTGCGTGTGGCCGATCAAGCCCTTCTGTCCGCGTCCCAGTTCCAGGCAAATCTTCGGCAATTGGGTCGTCTTGCCGGAACCCGTCTCGCCCGAGACGATGATCACCTGGTTTTCCGTCAAGGCCTTGGCGATTTCTTCGCGCCGGCCCGAGACGGGCAAGTCTTCCGGATACGTGATCGGCGGCAGCGGGTTGCGGAAAGCCTTTTCCGCTTCGCGCGCGGCGCGGGCCGCATCGCGGGCTTCGCGGCTTTCCTGCCCCTCGCGCGGCGGGCGCGCGGCCTGGGGCTTGCCCTCTCCCGATCGCTGCTGCTGTTGCTGTTTCTGCTGTTCCGCGCGCGGCGCTTGCTGCCTTTGCTGGCTCACGGGCGGGCGCTGGCGGCCCTGCGCAGACGCGGAAACATCCCCGCTGGCGGGCACATTTGCAACGGTGGAAGGAGGGGAAGACTTATTGCTGGCTGAAGACATTGTTTTTTACAGGTATTTTAAGCGCGCACATCGCGCAGCGAATTATAATGCGCTTAATGGAAAACCCTACCCAATTCGTCCAATGGCTGCGCTCAGTCGCGCCCTACATCCACGCCTTTCGCGGCAAGACCTTCGTGGTCGCCTTCCCCGGTGAACTCGTCAGCGCCGGGGCGCTGCAGGTGCTGGCCCATGATTTGTCCCTGCTGCATGCGCTGGACATCAATGTCACCGTCGTCTACGGCTCGCGGCCGCAGGTGGCGGAACAACTGGCCCTGCGTAACGTCGAAGGCCGCTTCCACAACGGCGTGCGCATCACGGATATCGCCGCGCTGGAATGCGCGAAGGAAGCCGCCGGCGAGCTGCGCCTCGATATCGAGGCCGCGTTCAGCCAGGGCTTGCCGAACACGCCCATGTCGCATGCGGCCATCCGTATCATTTCCGGCAACTTCATCACGGCGCGCCCGCTGGGCGTGATCGATGGCGTGGACCTGGAACTGACGGGCATCACGCGCAAGGTCGACGCCGAAACCATCCATTCCATCCTCGGTTCGGACGGCCTGGTGCTGCTGTCGCCGCTGGGCTTTTCGCCCACCGGCGAAGCGTTCAACCTGACCATGGAAGACGTGGCGTGCAGCGCCGCCATCGCCCTGCACGCGGACAAGCTGATTTTCATCACGGAAACACCGATGATGGAAGACGCGACGGGCGTGGAAATCCGCGAACTGTCGTCGCACCAGGCCGAAGCCGTGCTGATGGCCGGCTTCCTGCCCGACGCCACGGCGTTTTACCTGAAACATTGCGTCAAGGCATGCCACAACGGCGTCGAGCGCTCGCACATCGTGCCGTTCTCGATGGATGGTTCCGCCCTGCTGGAATTGTTTACCCATGATGGCGTGGGCACCATGATCAGCCATGAAAACCTGGAAAGCTTGCGCCAGGCCACCATCGAAGACGTGGGCGGCATCATCAAACTGATCGAACCGCTGGAAGCGGACGGCACTTTGGTCAAGCGGGGCCGCGAGCTGATCGAGCGCGAAATCGATTATTTCTCCGTCATCGAGCATGACGGCGTGATCTTCGGCTGCGCCGCCCTGTACCCGTTCCCCGCGCAAAAGATGGCAGAAATGGCATGTTTGACGGTCAACCCGGAAGTGCAAGCCCAGGGCGACGGCGAACGCATCCTGAAACACATGGAAAACCGCGCGCGCGCCGCCGGCCTGAACAAGCTGTTCGTGCTGACCACGCGCACCTCGCACTGGTTCAAGAAACGGGGCTTCGTACCGGCCACGGTCGACGATTTGCCGAAGGACCGCCAGCATATGTATAACTGGCAACGTAAATCCCAGGTTCTCATCAAGACACTGTAAAACTGAAAAAGCCCGGCATGCCGGGCTTTTTCTTTACTGAAACACCTTTACTGAAACACCATTACTTGATGTTCAGCGGGGCAAACGACTTGACCAGGTCGTCGAGCGCCTTCAATTGCGCCAGGAATGGCTCCAGCTGGTCCAGCGGCAAGGCGCTGGGGCCATCGCAGCGGGCGTTGTCGGGATCAGGGTGGGCTTCCAGGAACAGACCGGCGATGCCGACGGCCAGGCCGGCGCGGGCCAGATCCGCCACTTGCTGGCGGCGGCCGCCCGAGGCAGCGCCGCCGGGGTCGCGCTGCTGCAGCGCATGCGTGACGTCGAAGATGATCGGCAAGTCGTCGCACGTCTTTTTCATGACGCCAAAGCCCAGCATGTCGACCACCAGGTTGTCGTAGCCGAGGCAGGTGCCGCGGTCGCAAAGGATCAGTTGATCGTTGCCCGCTTCCTTGAATTTCTCGACGATATTGGCCATCTGCCCAGGGCTGAGGAATTGCGGCTTCTTGATGTTGATCACTTTACCGGTTTTCGCCAGGGCCACGACGAGGTCCGTCTGGCGCGCGAGGAAGGCGGGCAATTGCAGCACGTCCACCACTTCGGCCACCTGCTGCGCCTGCCATGGTTCATGCACGTCGGTAATCACGGGCACGCCGAACGCCGCCTTCACGTCCTGGAAGATGCGCATGCCTTCTTCCAGGCCCGGACCGCGGTAGGAATGGATCGATGAACGGTTGGCCTTGTCGAAACTGGCCTTGAACACATATGGAATGCCCAGTTTTTGCGTGACGCGCACGTATTCTTCGCAAGCGCGCATGGTGAGATCGCGCGATTCGAGCACGTTGATGCCGCCAAACAGCGCAAAGCTGCCTGTATTGCTGACATCGATGCCATGGACTTTCACTGAGGTCATAGGGATTCCATATTGGTTAATTATTACTACTTGGTTGGAAGAGGCGCCGCCAGCGGCTGGCGCGATAAGGCATCTTACTAGCTAGGGCGGCGCAGATCAAATTTGATCCAGCGCAAGGGCGCGGCAAACGGCGTGTCGCCGGGCCGCGACGGCCCCGCGAGGGCAGGCGCAAAGTGCCTTATAATCACGCTTTATCTCTACACTGATTCAGGAGCACAGATGGCCCGCACGATCCACTGCATCAAACTCAACAAGGAAGCCGAAGGACTGGATTTCCCGCCGTACCCGGGCGAACTGGGCAAGAAGATTTACGAATCCGTGTCGAAGGAAGCGTGGGCTGCCTGGCTCAAGCACCAGACCATGCTGGTCAATGAAAACCGCCTGAACCTGGCCGACGCGCGCGCCCGCAAATACCTGGCCACGCAGATGGAAAAGCATTTCTTCGGCGATGGCGCCGATGCGGCCATGGGTTACGTTCCACCTACGGAATAAGCTGTATCGCTTGCCCGTGACCACGTCACGGGCAGTTACGCCTTCGTTTCACGCCTTTCCCCGCCGTTTCACGGCACCGCCTCCCCGTTTCGTCGCAAGCCGCTCGCCGCCCACGCCGCCGGCTGGCACAGTACGTCCATCGACAACCTCACACCAAGGCGGACACCATGTTGCAGCAAATCTTCAGCCATACTCCCCTCTACGTCTGGGCCATCCTGGGCTTTCTCGTCTACCGCGGCGTGCTGGCCAGCCGCGCCCGCGAAGTGAGCTTGCGCAAGCTGTGCATCATTCCCCTGGTCATGCTGGCCCTGTCGCTGAGCGGCGTGCATGGCAGTTTCGGCTTGGCCGGCGTGGCGCCGTTCGCCTGGGTCGCCGGCGCCCTGGCCGGCGCGGCGCTGGCATGGTCGCTGACCGAGACAGACACCATCGTGGCCATTCCCCAGCGGGCCAGCGTGCAGCGTCCCGGCAGCTGGGTACCCATGATCTTGATGATGAGCATTTTCTGCATGAAATATGCGGTCGCCGTGACCCTGGCCATCGCCCCGGCCTATGCCCATGCGGCCGGCTTCATCGTACCTGTCTGCCTCGCCTATGGCTGCTTCAGCGGCATCTTCCTCGGCGGCTTGCTGCGCACCGTGGCCGTGTACCGCCAGGCACACATGACAAGCGGCCCGCAAGGGGCCGCCGTTTAACACATCTATGCCGGCGAACGCCGGCTATCATCTTAGTACGCCAGGGTACGCACGCCTTCTGGCATGCCCAGCAGGCAAACGTTGGCGCCGCGCACGGCGAACAGGCCGACAGCGATGACGCCGACGATCTGGTTGATCTGCTGTTCCAGCGCCACCGGGTCGGCAATTTTCAAGCCCAGCACGTCGATGATCTCGCCGCCGTTATCCGTAATGAACGCTTCGGTGGTGCCTGCCTTCAGGCGCAGGCGGGGCGTGCCGCCCAGCGCGGCCAGCTGGCGCGACACGGCGGCGCGCGCCATCGGCACCACTTCCACCGGCAGCGGGAAGGCGCCCAGGGTTTCCACCAGCTTGGAGCCGTCGGCGATGCAGACGAACTGTTTGGATACGGAAGCAACGATCTTTTCACGCGTCAATGCCGCGCCGCCGCCCTTGATCATGGCGCCGCTGGCCGTGATTTCATCGGCGCCGTCGATGTAGACGGCGATCGACTCGACATCGTTCAAGTCGAAGACGGGAATGCCATGGCCGGCCAGGCGCGCGGCCGTCGCTTCGGACGACGCAACCGTGCCTTTGATGCTGTCCTTGATCTTGGCCAGTTCATCGATGAAGAAATTGGCGGTGGAACCGGTGCCGACGCCGATGATTTCACCTTTTACTACGTAGTCGATGGCGGCGCGGGCTACGGCTTGCTTCAATTCGTCTTGGGTCATGGCATTCAGGCTAAAGTGAGGAATGGCGCTATTTTAACGGATTGCCAGCCCGGCCAGCCGGCCATCATGACCGACAAGGCGCCGCGATACAACAGGCAAGCGCGAAAACCTTGCCCTAAGGCAATTGCGCGTCCATTTACACTCTATGCCCTTTAAAATATGCGAAAATGGCACGATTGACCGATATGACGTTTCAGGAATAGCACATGAATCACAGTAAACAGGTACTTGTTGTCGATGACAGCCGGGTTTCACGTTTGATGTCGCATCAGTTCATCCTCAGCAAACATGCCGACTGGCAAGTGATTGAGGCGGCGACGGGTGAGGAAGCCCTGGAGAAAGTCAAGACCGCCACCCCTGTGCTGATACTACTGGATGTCAACATGCCCGGCATGGGCGGCATCGCGGCGGCGGAACAATTGCGCGCGCTGTGTCCGCAGACGCATATCATTCTCGTCACGGCCAATGTGCAGAACGCCACCCGCAACCGCGCCAGCGAACTGGGCGTCGGCTTCATGGAAAAACCGATCACGGAAACGCGCATCCACCAGCTGATCGAATCACTGGGACTGTGAGCATGGTCAATCTTTCCGAACTCGAGAATGATGCCCTGGTAGAGATATTCAACATCGGGGTGGGCCATGCGGCGGCGGCCATGAGCGAGATCGTGAATGAAGAAGTCACCATGTCGGTGCCGTCGATCACCTTCCTGAACCGTGCCGACGCGGCCGCCTTGCTGGGCAGCAAGAAGGATGGCGAACGCATCTGCGGCGTCAGCCAGCATTACGATGGCGCTTTCGCCACCGAAGCCATCCTGATGTTTCCCGAGGACAAGAGCCTGGAAATCGTGCGCCTGATGGTGGGCGACGCCATGCCGCTGCAGGAACTGACGGAGATGGAACAGGAGGCGATGAGCGAGATCGGCAACATCATCCTCAACTCCTGCGTCGGAACCCTGGCCAACCTGTTCGACAGCGAACTGCATGGCTCGCTGCCCCTGTACCACGTGGGCACCAGTGCGGAAATCCTGTCCTCGTTCGGCGGCCAGGATGACGAAGCCGTCGTGCTGATGCTGCATATCGACTTCGTGCTGTCCAAGCACCAGATCCATGGCTATGTGGCCTTCGTGCTCGACCTGTCCGCCCTGCACGACCTGAAACAGCAGGTCAGCCGCTACCTGGCCAAGGTCCTGGGACAGGCGTGACGATCATGCCGGATGCATTGCATCGACTCGCCCTGCTCGAGAGCATACTCGGCGCCGTGAACCTGGGCGCCATCGTGCTCGATGAACAGCACCGCATCGTGCTGTGGAACAGCTGGATGGCGCGCCACTCGGCCCGCCAGGCCGACGCCGTGCTGGGCCAGGATTTCTTCGCCGTTTTTCCGGAAATGCGGCACAAGCGCATCGATTCGGCCATCACCCAGGCCCTGCGCGACAATTTCCAGTCGCTGCTGTCGCAAACCCTGCACAAGGCGCCGTTTGCGCTGTACACGCATGGCGCGGCCACGGGCGGCAACGACGCCGAGGAACGCATGCAGCAAGCCATCGCCGTCACACCGATCAATTTACCCGATTCGCCGCGCCACTGCCTGATCCAGATCAATGACGTCACCATCGCCGTGGGACGCGAAAAGCTGCTGCGCGAACAGACCATGGTCTTGCGCTCGCAAACCTTTTCCGACGGCTTGACGGGCATCGCCAACCGCCGCCACTTCGACGTGGCGATCGAGAAGGAAGTGCGGCGCGCCATGCGCACCAGCAGCCCGCTGTCGCTGCTGATGATCGACATCGACCATTTCAAAGATTACAACGACCATTACGGCCATCAGCAGGGCGATGATTGCCTGATCCGCGTGGCGGCCGAGCTGGCCGCCATGCTGCAGCGCCCCACCGACTTGCTGGCCCGCTATGGCGGCGAAGAATTTGCCGCCATCCTGCCCGATACGGACGCGGCGCAGGCGCTGCGCATGGCCGAGGCAATCCGCCAGCATGCGGCCGACCTGCGCATTGCGCATGCCAAGACGGGCAATGAAGTCAAGCACATCACGGTCAGCATCGGCATCGCCACGCAGTACCCGCAGCAGCCGCTGGCCATCTCCGCCCTGATCGGCGCCGCCGACCGCGCCCTGTACCAGGCCAAGGGCGCCGGGCGCAACCGCGTGATGGCGCAGCCGCTATAAAAAAAGCAACGCAGGGCAAATGATTCCAGTAGACATCTTTACGGCGTGTGCGTAGACTCGTCACTGATTGCAGCAACAATAACAAGAATTTATCTGTGGTATCTATCCCTGCGCATGGCCCACCCATGCGGGACATGGCCAGGAGCGCTTGTGAATCTCGATCCTCCCCTCAAATCCGGCTTGCCGGGTGCCGGCATGGATACGACCATGGTGAACGGCATGCGCCTGCTGCTGTCGAGCGCCACCTTGCTGACCCTGTTCATCGACCCCGAAAGCGCCGGCAAACTGAGCAATATCACCTGGCTGATCTTTTCCGCCTACACCATGCACAGCCTGTTGCTCTATGTGCTGGCCCTGCTGGGCTTCAGCCTGCCGCAGGACATCCTGCTGTACTGGCTGGACGTGACCTGGTATGCGCTGATCGTGTTTGCCACCAGCAGCCACAACAATTTATTCTTCCTGTTCTTTTTCTTTGCCATCCTGACCTCGTCGTTCCAGCGGGGCTTCGAGGAGGGCGCGCGCATCACCCTGGCCTCGGCCGGCCTGTTTGCCGCCACCGCCCTGTTCGGCGAAACGGATGCTGAACTGTCGCGCCTGCTATTGCGCACCACCTTCCTGCTGGCGCTCGGCTACATGATCGCCTACTGGGGCGGCTCGGCCATCACCCAGCGCAGCCACCTGGCGCTGCTGCGCGATGTCAGCCAGCTGTCCAATCCGCGCTTCGGCGTCGACCAGACCATCACCTCGGTGCTGGAAAAAACCCGCAGTTATTTCAACGGCCGCAGTTGCCTGCTGATCATGCAGGACAAGGGCACGCGGGTCTGGTCGCTGCGCAGCGTGATTCATACGGGCACGGGCGTCGTGCATACGAGTTCGTTCCTCAGCGACGACGCGGCCAGCCCCCTGCTCGCTTTCCCGTACGACAAGATCGCCCTGTACAACCAGCCCGCCGGCCGCTGGCTGCCATGGTCCGGCGGCGCGCGCATGCTCGAGCCCGACAGCGGGCGCTGGCTGCGGCACGACGACGCGGCGGGCGGCCGCCTGGCCGAACTGCTCGAAGCGCACGCCTTCATCAGCGCACCGCTGCCCTTGCGCAATGGCAAAGGCCGCATCTTCATCGTGTCCGCCACCAGCATGAGCAAGACGGACGCCCTGTTTCTCAGCCATATCGGCGCGCAGGCCTTTCCCGTCATTGAAAACATCGATCTGCTCGACCGCCTGGCGTCGCAGGCGGCCTCGCGCGAGCGCGAAAAGATCGCGCGCGACTTGCATGACACGGCCGTGCAGCCGTATATCGGCTTGCGCCATGGCCTGGCCGCCCTGCGCAACGAAGCCACACCGGGCAACCCGCTGCTGCCGGAGCTGGAAAAGCTGATCATCATGTCGGGCCAGGTAATCGCCGACCTGCGCAGCTACGCGCGCACGTTCAAGAACGGGCAGGTGCAAAGCGAGCCGGAACTGCTGGTCGCGCTGCGCCGCCAGGCCACGCAGATCCGCGAATTCTATGGCATCGACATCGCCCTGCATATCGAAGGCGACCTGCACATCAACGACCGCCTGGCGGCCGAAGTGTTCCAGATCGTCAACGAGGGCATGAGCAATATCCGCAAGCATACGTCGGCGCGCCACGGCGCCGTCAAGCTGACCTGCGTGCAGGGCGCGCTGCACATCAGCATCGACAACGAATGCGCCGCCGCGCACGTCCCCGACTTCCTGCCCGACTCGCTGGCCGAGCGCGCCGCCGCCTTAGGCGGCACCGCCCGCGTCACGCATGGCATGCTGGGCAACACCTCCGTGCAGATCGAGATCCCCATATGAATGACTTACGCCACATCCCTCCGGCCGGCCATGTCATCAGCGTCATGCTGGTGGACGATCACAAGACCATGCTGTGGGGCCTGGAGCGGCTGATCGGCGGCGAGCACTCGGGCATGCGCGTGGTCGCCACGGCGTCCGACAGCGCCGAGGCGCTGGAGCAGGCGAAGGCGCTGCAACCGGATGTGATCGTGCTGGACCTGGACCTGGGCGGCATCAGCTCGCTGGCCATCCTGCCCGCGCTGGCGCAATGCGGCAGCACGCGCGTGCTGGTGCTGACGGCCAGCCACGACCAGGCCATCCTGGACCAGACGGTACTGAAAGGCGCGCGCGGCATCGTCAGCAAGGACGCGCCGGCGGAGATGGTCTTGAAAGCCATCGAAAAGGTGTACCAGGGCGAACTGTGGCTGGAACACGCAATGCTGGGACGTATGCTCACCCATCTGACGCAGCCCGGCGGCGGCTCGGCGCAAGCCATCGCCATCGCCAGCCTGACCCTCAAGGAAAGGAAGATCATCGCCGCGCTGGTGCACGGCAGCGGCACGCCGGCCAAGCTGCTGGCGGACCAGCTGTTCATCTCCGAACACACCTTGCGCAATCACCTGACGTCGATCTACCGCAAGCTGGGCGTGTACAACCGCCTGGAACTGTACGCCTACGCCACCAAGCACCAGCTGGGCCAATTGCCGCCCG
This sequence comes from Janthinobacterium sp. SUN176, assembly GCF_030587335.1. Taxonomy (NCBI): domain Bacteria; kingdom Pseudomonadati; phylum Pseudomonadota; class Betaproteobacteria; order Burkholderiales; family Oxalobacteraceae; genus Janthinobacterium; species Janthinobacterium sp. SUN176. The sequence continues at coordinate 3,120,110 of NZ_JAPWIA010000001.1, forward strand.
GCGCCTGACGCCGCTACCCCCCCCCCGCACGGCCACTGCACGGCCGCGCACGCCCTTCCCCCGCAGCCCCCTGCGCCAGCCACCGGCATGGCCTCCCTTCGCCCGCGCGCGCCCAACTCGACCATGACAATTGTCACGAAAAAAACAAGCAGTTCCTCCTCACGATAAAAGGATGTTCTTCTGATGTAGATCAAGGTGCCGACTTCTATAGTGGCTCTACCGGAGTGCAAATCACCGCGCGGCCCACCACGACACGGAGCACAGCATGCGCTTTGACAAGTTTCTTCCGACAGCCCTGATCACCTATTTGCAGGGCAAGGAAAAGGCTGCGTTCTACCGCTATGCACTTGTGGCGGCCCTCATGGCGGTGGTCTGCATCATCGGACTGCTGGCACTGGGCGAAAGTCCATGAGTGCGCCAGGAAGCAACGCTGCCATGCCGTTTTACCCACCGCTGTACCTTAACCACCACCAGGAGTTGTCATGAACCTCATCAAAAACTTTATCCGCGAAGAAGATGGCGTCACCGCAATCGAGTATGGCCTGATCGCCGCCCTGATCGCCGTGGTGATCATCGCTGCCGTCACCATCGTCGGCACGCAGCTGAAAAAGACATTCAGCACCATCGGCACCAAGCTCACCGCCGCCAACACCGCTGCCGCCTGAGCACGGTACTCCGGGCTGGCACGTCGCCAGTCCGGTTACCGCCAGGTCAACGCCACAGGCAAGTTTCCCCTGCTCACCTATCAGAGGCCCATCGTGAAAACTCTTTTCAGCCGTTTATCCGACGAGTCCGCCGTCACGGCGATCGAGTACGCGCTGCTGGCGGGCCTGATCGCGGCAGTGCTGGTGATCACGATCACCCTGCTCGGTGACCAGGTCCGACTGCTGTTTGTCTACGTCAAGGACCAAGTGGTCCTGGCCCTGTCATGAATACCCTGCGCGCCTCGCTGCGCAGCCACCGCGCCCTGCTGCTGATCGTGCTGCTGTATGCCGCCGCCGCGGCACTGCTGGCCGGCGGCCTGCCCAGCGCCTCGGACACCCTCAACGTGCTGGCCGGCTTCCTCGTGGCCATCCTCACGGGTCCCGTCTTCATCCTGTGCGGCTACACAATCCGCGTCATGGTGGTGAAACGCCCGCACCGCCTGTGCCACTATCTGTACCACGATCTGCGCCGCTACCTGAGCAACGAGCGCCTGCTGCACGCGCTGCCAGCCATGCTGCTGATCCCCATATTCGCCTCCAGCTTCACCGTCTTCAAGGCCGCCATCCCCCGCCTGCATCCGTACACCTGGGATGCCAGCCTGTCCGCCTGGGACATGGCGCTGCATGGCGGCAAGGCCCCATGGGAAAGGCTGCAGCCGCTGCTGGGCCACCCGCTCATCACGGGCCTGCTCAACTTCAGTTACCACTTCTGGTTCTTCCTGTTCTACGCCATCCTGTACTGGCTCATCCTCGATACCCGCCGCCCGCTGCTGCGCATGCAGTTCCTGCTCAGCTTTGCGCTGACCTGGATCGCCCTGGGCAGCATCCTGGCAGTGCTGTTTGCCTCGGTCGGCCCCTGCTACTACGGCCACCTGCATGCCAGCGACCCGTACGCGCCGCTGATGGCCTACCTGCATGACGCCAACCAGCACGTCCCCGTCTGGGCCCTGCAAGTGCAAGACATGCTGTGGCAAGGCTATCAAAGCAAGGGCACGAACGGCGAATTGGGCATCTCCGCCATGCCCAGCATGCATGTGGCCACGGCCGTGCTGATGGCGCTCATGGGCTGGAAAGTGAGCCGCGCCGCCGGGCTCGCCCTGTCCGCCTTCGCCGTGCTGATCCTGCTCGGCTCCATCCACCTGGGCTGGCACTATGCGCTCGACGGTTATGTGGGCGCGGCCGGCGCGGCGCTGGTGTGGCGCCTGGTAGGACAGCTGCTGGGCAGCCAGGCCGCGGCACCCGCCATGAACCTGTCCACGGCGCCCTGCCTGAGCAAGGGAGGACTGACATCATGAGCGCCCGCCTGCCCATGCTGCTGTGCCTGGCCGTGCTGGCCACCCTGCTCGCTGCCGCGCTGTGGCACGACCTGCGCACGCGCCGCATCCCCAACCAGCTGGTGCTGTGGGGCACGCTGGCGGGGCTGATCCTGAACAGCTTCGTACCATCCGGCAACGGCCTGTTCGACGCCTCCTTCGGCGGCCTGGGCCTGCTGCAGGCGCTGGCCGGCGCCGGCGCCGGACTGGCCCTGCTGCTGCCCATGTACCTGCTGCGCGCCCTCGGCGCCGGCGACGTCAAACTGATGGCCATGTGCGGCGCCTTCCTCGGCCCCGATGCGGTGCTGGAAGCGGCCCTGCTGACCTTCCTGTGCGGCGGCGTGCTGGCCCTGGCCGCCGCGCTGGCAGGCCGCCGCCTGCGCCTGGTGCTGCGCAACACCTATCACATGATGCTGGGCGCGCTGCTGCACAGCATGGCCGGCGGCGCCGCCACGATCGCCGAACCGCCGCCAGCCACCGGCAAGCTGGCCTACGCCTTCGCCATTGCCAGCGGCACCGCGCTGCAGGTGTTCCTGCAATACCACCATCTGTGGAGCCTGCGCTGAAACGCGCCGCTCCGACGACCAGCCACCACAGGACCCGACCATGCACACCCTCGCCACCCTCTGCCACTCGCGCCACGCCAGCCTGTTCACCAGCATCGCCATGGCTTGCCTGTGGACCTTCTTCGCCAGTGCCCACGTGGTGGGCTACCTGCACGGCGGCGACTGGAGCTATTTACTGTTCTGCGCCGCAGAAACCCTCGCCGCCCTGTTCTTCGTCGTGCGCTCGGCCCCCGTCAGCGTCTCCACCGATGCGGGCGACTGGCTGCTGGCCATCGGCGCCACCTTCGCCCCCTTCCTGCTCTCGCCCGCCGATATGGCCATCTGGCCCGGCGCGCGCTACCTGCTGGCCCTCGGCAGCCTGCTGCAGATCGCCGGCCTGCTGTCGCTGAACCGCAGCTTCGGCCTGGTGGCGGCGCAGCGCGAAATCAAGACGGGCGGCGCCTACCGCGTGGTGCGCCATCCGCTGTATGCCAGCTACCTGATTTCCCTGAGCGGCTACCTGCTGGCCAATACCTCGCCCGAGAATGGTGTCGTGTACGTGCTGGCCATGCTGATGCTGGTGGCGCGTTTGCTGCGCGAAGAGCGCTTCCTGTCTACCGACGTGCGCTACCGCGTGTACATGCGGCAAGTGAAATACCGGCTTCTGCCATTCATTTTCTGACTTCGCCATCCGGCAAAAGGAGCGATCATCATGCCCGATACCTACCCAGAAGCGCCCGCAGACGGCAGCATCATGCCGGCCATGCAGCGCGCACCGCGCAACGTGGCTGAAACAGGCCTGCCCTTCCTGTTCCTGGTGGAACTGCTGGTGAAGGTCATGTTCTTGCGCGGCCAGATCGGTTTGCCGGCCCTGTCGTCCCATGTAAAACTGGGCGCCGGCGTGCTCGAACCGCTGCTGACCTTCATGCGCGCCGAAAAACTGTGCGAAGTGCAACGCAACGGCTATAGCGGCACGGACGCCGACCAGCACTATCACCTGGGCGACCAGGGCCGCCTGCGCGCAGCCGACTATTTGCGGCGCAATGCCTACAGCGGTCCCGCCCCCGTCACCCTGGCCCACTACAGCGCGCAGGTACTGGCGCAAAGCGTGGCGCACATGCACGTCACGCGGGAAACCATGATGCAGCAATTTCATGACGTGGTGGCCTGCACCTCGGTGCTCGACCAGTTGGGCGCGGCCATGAATTCGGGCCGCGCCCTGTTCCTGCACGGTCCCGCCGGCAGCGGCAAGACGTATCTGGCCGAGCGCCTGCACGGCTTGCTCAGCGGCACCATCGCCCTGCCGCACGCGGTGATGGTCGATGGCGAAGTGCTGCCCTTCCTCGATCCCATGCTGCACACGCTGGCCACCGACGTAGCGCCGCCGGCCGACCCGCGCTGGGTACGCGCCTGGCGCCCCACGGTGCTGACGGGCGGCGAACTGACGCTCGACATGCTCGACCTGCAATTCGATCCCGGTGCCCGCCTGTACCAGGCGCCGCCGCACCTGAAGGCGAACAATGGCATCTTCATCATCGATGACCTTGGCCGCCAGCGCTGCTCGCCCGTGGAACTGATGAACCGCTGGATCGTGCCGATGGCGCGCCGCATCGATTATCTGTCGCTGCACACGGGCTACAAATTCCCGGTGCCCTTCGACGTCATCGTGGTCTTTTCCTCGAACCTGGCGCCGCAGCAGCTGGCCGACGACTCCTTCCTGCGCCGTATCGGCTACAAGATCCATGTCGGCGAATTGAGCGGCTACCACTACGAAGCCGTGTTCCGCCACGTCTGCGAACAATTCGGCATGACCTTCAACCATGCCGCCTACCACTACCTGTTGCAGCTGCACGGCCAGCACGCGCGGCCCCTGCTGGCCTGCTATCCACGTGACATCCTGGCCCAGCTGTGCGACATGGCCCGCTATGAGGGCCGCCCGCCAAGGCTCGAAGCCGACGCGCTGCACTGGGCCTGGAACAATTATTTCGGCGCCGCCGACGGCTCCGCCGGCATACAGAACGGACCGGCTGCGGTCCTGCATAAAGGAGTATCAAAATGAGAAACGCACGCGCTCTGACGATGATGGCCTTCGCGGTCATCCTGGCGTTCGTGGCGGTCATCGTGGCCGCTCGCTGGATCAATGCCCAGGCTTCGGGCAATACCAACAAGGTCGCTGTCGCCCTGGTCGACATCAGCCTGGGCGCACGCATCGCGCCGGAAATGGTGCGCATGGTCGACTGGCCCAGCAGCGCACTGCCGCCGGGCGCCTTCAACGACCCGAAACTGCTCGATGCGCGCGTCACGCGCACCAGCATCCAGCTCGGCGAACCGATCATGGAAAGCAAGCTGGCGCCCCCCGGCACCCAGGGCGGCCTGTCGGCCGTGGTGGGCGAAGGCAAGCGCGCCATGACGGTGCGTGTCAATGACGTGGTCGGCGTGGCCGGTTTCGCCCTGCCCGGCAACTACGTCGACATTCTCGTCAACACGCAGGATGACGTGGCCAAGACGGGCTCCGGACGCGACCCCAGCATTTCAAAAATCGTGCTTGAACGCATCCTCGTGCTGGCCATCGCGCAGGAATCGAACCGTGACGACACCAAGCCCAAGGTGGTCAATGCAGTGACCCTGGAACTGACGCCCGACCAGACGGAAAAACTCGACCTGGCGCGCAGCGTGGGCACCCTGTCGCTGGTGCTGCGCAACCAGATTGAAGACAAACCCGTCAACACGGAAGGCGCCACCAAGACCAGCCTGCTGGACGCCAAGGTTGCCGCCCAGGTAGCCGCCCCCGCCCCCCGGCCAGTCGTGCGCCGCCGCATGGCGCAAGGGCCAACCGGGCCGCAAGTCGATGTCATCAAAGGGCTGGAACGCAGCTCCCAACAATTCTGAACAACGCCACGCTGATCGTCATCCGATCAGCACCACGAGGAGCATGCCATGAATACCATGAGCAAACTGAGCACAGCAAACGGAGGCCGCATCCTGCGCATGGCACTCGCCATCGCCGCCATCGGCGCCCTGATCCCGGCCGCCCATGGCGAAGCAGGCGCGCCTGCCACGTCGCCGGGCCTGTCGACCACGCCGCCGGGCGCCACGGCGTCGGCATCAGCTGCGGCTGCGGCAACCACGCCGCCGCCCAAGGTCGTGCGCCGTGCCCCGCGCATGAAACCCGTGGCGCAGCAAGCCATGCTCGATACGGCGGGCGGGCGGGCCGACCTCAGCCGCAACATGGCCCTGGCCGAAGGCAAGTCCACGCTGATGCACCTGCCGTTTCCCGTTGCCCGTGTCTCGGTGGGCGATCCGCGCATCGCCGATGTGATCCTGCTCAATACCACCGATGTCTACCTGCTGGGAAAATCCGTGGGCACGACCAACCTGATCGTGTGGAACCGCAACAATGAAGCGAGCATCATCGACCTGTCCGTCAGCATCGACGCCAGCCTGCTGCAGGCGCGGCTGGCCGAACTGCTGCCGAATGAAAAAGACCTGCACGTGACGGTGGCCGGCGACACCTTGATACTGTCGGGCGTCGTCAGCGACACCGTCAAGGCCGACCAGGTGATGTCGCTGGCAAACGCGTATGCGCAGCGCGGTTCGCGCCCCGCAGCCGGCGCCGCCGCTGCCGGTGCGGCGCCCGCCGCGGCCGGCGCCGCGCCCGACCCTTCGGGCGGGCCATCGGCCTCGCCGCGCGTGATCAACCTGATGGCGATCGCCGCGCCACAGCAGGTGATGCTGGAAGTGAAGGTGGCGGAAGTGTCGAAAACCCTGGTCGACCAACTGGGTGCGAACCTGGGCCTGAGCAAGACCATCGGCGGCTGGACCTATTCGCTGCTGTCGAACTTGCTCAGCAACAATCCCAGCAGCATCGGCGCCAGCAACAGCCGCAATGGCAATTTCCTGGGCCTCGATGCACAAAAGCGCGATGGCTTGATCAAGGTACTGGCCGAACCGAATATCATGGCCATCAGTGGCCAGGAAGCCAGTTTCCTCGCCGGCGGCAAGATCTTCATCCCCGTCAGCCAGACCAACAATGGCGGCACGCCCACCATCACGCTGGAAGAAAAAGAGTTTGGCGTGGCCGTCAAATTCACCCCCACCGTGCTCGAAGGGGGGCGCATCAACCTGAAAGTGTCGCCGGAAGTGTCTGACCTGAACAAGGAAGGCATCGGCATCACGGCCACCGGCATTTCGACCACCGCCATCCTGCCCTCATTTACCACGCGCCGCGCCACCACCACGGTACAGCTGTTCGACGGCCAGAGCTTCGCCATCGGCGGCTTGATCAAGAATAATGTGACCAGCAATATCAAGGCCTTGCCGGGCCTGGGCGAAGTGCCCGTGCTGGGCGCCCTGTTCCGCAGCACGGACTTCCAGACGGACCGTTCGGAACTGGTCTTCATCATCACGCCGCACCTGGTCAAACCGCTGCCACCCGACTACAAGCTGCCCACCGATCCGTACGTACAGCCTACGCGCGGCGACATGTTTATCCAAGGCAAAATGGAGGGTACGGCGCCGGCACCAGCCCCGATGCCGCAGCCGGCACCGCTGCCCGCGCCCGCATCCGCCCCGCCGCCTGCCGCCATGGCCGCGCCCGTGCCACCCGCCATGCCGGTCGCCACGCCCACGGTGACCAGCAATGACCTGCCGCAATACCGCGCCGTGCCGAAAGCCGATGCGGCCACGTCATCGGCCAGCATTATCGACGATCTCAAATAGGAGCATCCCCATGAAAACCTTCGCAACCACCCTGCCCCGCTGCCTGCTGTGCGCTGCGGCGATCGGCGCGCTGGCCGGCTGTACCGCCACCACCACCCCCGTACTCGACAGTCATTTCGGCGAGTCGGTGACCTTGCTCAAGCAGCAGCAAATCCTGTATCCGGAAGCCGTCTCCAACCGCAATCCCGTGCTGGGCCTCGATGGCAAGGCTGCCGTCAGCGGCTACAAGCTGTACCAGAAATCCTATAGCGCACCCGATCCGATTCCCGATGTGCTGACGATCGGCGTGAGCAAACGCTGAACCGTGCCCCATCCACCCAGCCACTGCCGGAGCCTGCCGTGAAAATCTTCATTATCTCCAGTAACGAGAAACAACTGGCCGCGATGACGGCGCTGTTGCGCGAGCGCCATGCAGGCGACGATATCGACAGCGCCGTCGGCAGCCTGGAACGGCTGGCCGGCACGGCTGAAATGGCCGCGCCAGACGTACTGTTGCTGACGCAGCCCTTCATCGACGATGCCGATCTGGTGCGCATCGAACGCCTGGCCAGCCGCCAGCCCGCCATGGCCATCATCTTGCAGTGCCAGCACCAGGGCAGCGACTTCTTGCTGCAAGCCATGCGCGCGGGGGTACGCGAAGTGCTGCCGCAAGCAGACAACGGCGCCGCCCTGACTACGGCATTGCAGCGCATCGAGGACAAGAGCGCGCGCCACGAGCGGCGCGACGGCAAGATTATCGCCTTCGTCTCGTGCAAGGGCGGCAGCGGCGCTACCTTCCTCGCCGCCAACCTGGCGTATGCGCTGGCGCAGGACAACCAGCGCGTGGCGCTGTTCGACCTGAACCTGCAGTTTGGCGATGCGGCGCTGTTTGTCTCGGATCAGAAACCGGCCGCCACGCTGTCGCACGTGGCACAGCAGATCCACCGCCTCGACCCCTCCTTCCTGAACGCCAGCATGGTGCAGGTGACGCCGAACTTCAGCATCCTCGCAGCTCCCGAAGATCCCGGCCACGCAAGCGACATCAAGCCCGAACACATCGACCAGCTGCTGCATCTGGCGCGCCACGAATACGACTTCATCGTGCTCGATACGGGCCGCGGCCTCGATGCCATCAGCGTACGCGCGCTCGACCACGCCGACATGATCTGCCCCGTGGTGCAGGCAACCCTGCCCTACATCCGCGATGGCAAGCGGCTGCTGCAGGTATTCCAGTCGCTGGAGTACCCGGCCAGCAAGATCCACCTGATCCTGAACCGCCATACGGGTACCGATGAAATCCGCGGGCGCGACCTGGAAGCGGCCTATGGCCACCGCATCTTCCATGCCATGCCAAATCACTACCCAGTGGCGGCAGCCTCGGTCAACCAGGGCGTGCCCGTGCTGAAGCTGGCGCCCGGCAGTGCGCTGGCAAAATCATTGCAGGAGTGCGCGCTCAAGCTGGGCGGCACGCGCGCGGCCAGTACGCCCGGCCTGTTTTCACGCCTGTTCCAGCGTAGCCGGCCCATTCATCTTCGAGGGGAAACAGCATGAGCATCGACATCAATGGCGCCAGCCCCAGCCTGCGCGAACGCCTCGGCAGCGCCCCGGGCGCGAACAGTAATACGGCCTTCGGTGCCGTGCGCGGCGGCAGTATCGACAACCCCGCCTACCAGGAACTCAAGCAGCACGTGCACCAGTCCCTGCTCGACCGCATCGACCTGGAAGGCATGCAGCGCCTGTCCCAGGAGCAGATACGCGACGACCTGAAGATCCTGGTGGGGCGCTTGCTGGAAGAAGACAGCGTCGTCATCAACGACCTTGAACGGCGTACCCTGGTGCGCGACATCCAGGACGAAGTACTGGGCTTCGGGCCGCTCGAACCGCTGCTGAACGACCCGTCGATATCGGATATCCTCGTCAACACGCACCGCCAGGTATATGTCGAACGCCATGGCCAGCTCGAGCTGAGCAACGTCCGCTTCACCGACGATGCGCACCTGATGAAGATCATCGACAAGATCGTCTCGCGCGTGGGGCGGCGCATCGATGAATCGAGCCCCATGGTCGATGCGCGCCTGCCCGACGGTTCGCGCGTCAACGCCATCATCCCGCCGCTGGCCATCGACGGCCCCGTGATGTCGATACGGCGCTTTTCAGCCCAGCCGCTACGGCTTTCCGACCTGGTCGAGCATCACAGCCTGACGCTCGAAATGGCGCAAATCCTGCAGGGCCTGGGCAAGGCCAAGATCAATATCCTGATCTCGGGCGGCACGGGCAGCGGCAAGACCACCATGCTGAACGCGATATCGGGCTTCATCAGCGGCACCGAGCGCATCGTCACCATCGAGGATGCAGCGGAACTGCAAATGCAGCAGCCGCACGTGGTACGCCTGGAAACGCGGCCAGCGAACATCGAAGGCAAGGGCGAAGTGACGCAGCGCGCGCTGGTGCGCAATGCCCTGCGCATGCGGCCCGACCGTATCATCCTCGGCGAGGTGCGCGGTGCCGAGGCGCTCGACATGCTGCAAGCGATGAATACGGGCCATGAGGGTTCGATGGCCACCATCCATGCCAACACGCCGCGCGATGCCTTGACGCGGCTGGAAAACATGATCAGCATGGCGGCCTCCATGTTGCCGGGCAAGGCCATGCGCCAGCAGATCAGCGCAGCCATCGGTGTGGTGGTGCAGGTGGCGCGCCTGACGGACGGCAAGCGCAAGGTGGTGTCGATCCAGGAAATCACGGGCATGGAAGGCGAGATGATCACCATGCAGGAAATCTTCACGTTCCGCCAGACGGGCGTGGCCCAGGACGGTGCCGTCAGCGGCCACTTCCAGGCCAGCGGCGTGCGTCCCCGTTTCCTCGATCGCCTGCGCGCCTTCGGCGTCGTCGTGCCGGAAAGCCTGTTCGATCCCAACCGCCAATACCATTGAGGAGCCACGCCATGGACTACAGTTATTACGTCTTCGGGGCACTGATCTTCATCGCCGTGGTACTGCTCGTCACGGGCCTGTACCAGAGCTGGAACAACGTGCGCGGTCCGGAATCGGAACGGGTGGCACGGCGCCTGCGCGTGATGTCGGCCGGCGCCCACGCGGGCGAGCAGAACACGTCGATGATCAAGCAGCGCCTGCTCAGTGAAACGCCGGTGCTGCAGAAATTATTATTGGAAGTGCCCCGCGTGCATGCACTCGACCGCCTGCTGGAACAGTCAGGATTGACGTGGAGCGTGGCGCAGTGGGCCATGCTGGTGTTGCTGGCCTTCCTCATCGGTCTGGTTGGCGCCAGCCTGATCAACCTGCCCTGGCTGCTGCGCCTGCTGGTAGCGGCCGCCTGCGCGCTGCTGCCCTTTTACTACATCGAGCGCGCCAAGGCACACCGCCTGCAGCGCATCGGCCAGCAATTGCCAGACGCGCTGGAACTCATGAGCCGCGCCCTTCGCGCCGGGCATGCCTTTCCCACAGCCCTGAAGATGGTCGGTGAGGAAATGAACGCGCCGCTGGCCGACGAATTTCGCATCGCCTTCGACGAAGTCAACTTCGGCATCGCCATGCCGGACGCGCTGATGAACCTGGCCACGCGCGTGCCCAGCACGGACGTGCGCTATTTCGTCATCGCCGTGCTGATCCAGCGCGAGACGGGCGGCAACCTATCGGAATTGCTCGACAGCATCAGCCACATCATCCGCGAGCGCATGAAGCTACTGGGACAGGTACGCGTGCTGTCAGCCGAGGCGCGCCTGTCGGCGTGGATCCTGGCGCTGTTGCCATTTGGTGCGGCAGCCATGATTCAGCTGACCAACCCCACCTTCCTGGAGCTGCTGTACCGCGATCCCGGCGGGCAGAAAATGCTGGGTGGCGCCCTGTTGCTGATGCTGCTCGGCGTCATCTGCATGCGTAATATCATCCATATCCGGGTATGATTTTTTTGAGGGGAACGACATCATGACTACCATGCAAATGGGCTTTCTCGGCTTGCTGTTCGTCGCCGTTTTCGCCGGTGCCATGTTCGTGCTGCTGCTGGCCGTACCCGACCCGCTGCGCCACCGTATCAACAGCGTGGGCGCGGCCGGGACGGGCGGCGCCCGCCACTGGCTGACGCATTTCGTCAAGCTGAGCGGACCGCTGGCGCGCCTGTCCCTGCCAGAAGAAGGTTGGGAGACGTCGAAAATACGCCTGCGTTTCATGCATGCGGGCCTGCGCCATCCCTCCGCCCCCCTGCTGTATTTTGGCGCCAAGACAGCCCTCGCCGTGGGCCTGCCTGTGCTGCTGTTCCTGGGCCTGAGCTTGGCCGGCGTGCATTACAGCGGCACGGCATTACTGCTGTGGCTGCTGCTGGCCGCCGGTTTCGGCTACTACCTGCCGAACGGCTGGCTGAACCGCCGCATCCGCCTGCGCCAGCGCGATATCTTTGAAAGTTTTCCCGATGCGCTGGATCTGATGACGGTCTGCGTGGAAGCGGGCTTGGCCATGGATGCGGCGCTGGCGCGGGTGGCTTCCGAAATCACGCTGAAAAGCGCCGTGCTGGCCGAGGAACTGCACCTTCTGACGCTGGAATTGCGCGCCGGCAACTCGAAGGAACGAGCCTTGCGCAACCTCGCCCTGCGCACGGGCGTGGAAGATGTCGATGCCTTGGTCGCCATGCTGATTCAGGCAGAACGCTTCGGCACCAGCATCGCCGCTTCCCTGCGCGTGCAATCTGACCAGTTGCGCACCAAGCGCCGCCAGCTGGCCGAGGAGCAGGCTGCGAAAATTGCCCTGAAGCTACTGTTTCCCCTGATCTTCTTCATCTTCCCTTCGCTGCTGGTCGTCCTCATGGGACCAGCCTTCCTGCAAATCTATCGCGTATTGCTGCCTGGCATGGCCGGTGGCAATTAGGGCCGCAGCCTTCCCGCCTGCTCCCGGCAGTCAGCGCTGCCGGGGGCCAAAGATACCCCCCACCACTCCAACCGCCACTTGCCTGTTCTCCTGACGCCTTCCTGCATTGCCCTCCCCCCTGAAACACGACCTCCTGCCACGATGCCTGGCACCTCAGCCGCTGCGCGTGCCACGGGCCTGCAGGGCCGCACAGGCACGATGCCCGATTCCAGCCTTTGGCAACCACATTACGGATGGCTTCGGGATGTACCCGAACCAAGTCCCTATCAGCAATCAGCGGCCAAGCACCAAGTCCGCTGACAACACCGCACCGATCATGGACGACTGCTAGCAGCAATCATGCCGGACTCGGCTGGCTAAAAACCTCAAGGAGCAAGGTTTGCATATCGTCGCGGGGCACTCCGCCATGCGGTACGAGTATCCCGCCTCATACGCCATCGATTCCTCGGCGAGCGGAAGATTCAGCAGCATAGCCGTATGATGTGCTGGCCGCAGCCTAAGTGCAAGGGCAATAAAAAAGGGCCGGAGGGGATATCCGGCCCTGGCCATCTGTTTTCCGTATCTACATGCTGATACGCAAAATGGCCGAAGCAAGTTTCTCGAAGCAGGGTTTCAACTCGTCGGAGTTGGCGGCGTGACAATAAATTCCAATCGGTTGACCGGCGCCCGCCTTCACACAGCGCGACAGGGCATCCGGCGTGTTGGCCATGCACTTGAGGATGTCTTCGCCCTTGTCGCTGGGAGCGGGGCCATTGGCATTCGTCAGTTCACTGCCCAGGCCCAGGGTGAACACATACATGCCCTCGCTGCGGGCCTTGCTGGCCACCGCTTCAAGCAGGTTGCGCGAGGCCCTGTTGACATTGATCCAGGTGGCCGAATTACTGCTGGTATCGTTGGTGACCGCACGTGGCGTGGCCGTGATGATGGGAAATTCCTGCAGGGCCGGCAGGTTGGTCGGATTATGCGCGTTATACCATTGCGGCAAGGCGGCCGCATCGAGATTCTTGACAATGTTCGAACCCTGGTTGCACTTGCCGGCAGCTGTCGTGCCCTGTTTGTTGATCAGCCACAGGCCGGCCGGCGTCCCGGTGCTGGTACCGTCGCCCGTCACCAGCGAGCCTGGCGTGGTGCAGTCGGCCGGCGTCTTGAACTTGAAGACGGAAGAAATCGTATTGGGCGAACCGTCGGAAAAAAACACGATGACGCGCAGGCTGGAGCGGTTGGCAAGAGCGATGCTGTTGAGCTGATCGCGCCCATTCCACATGCCTTCGGTCGAATTCGTCAAGCCGTCAAATGAATACTTGCCTATGGTCGTTTTCATGCCCGCCTGGTCGAAACCGCGCGCCACCTTGCTGATCGGCGTATCGACTTCGGCGCCGTAGGAAAAATGGATCAGGGCCATGCGATCCAGCGCCGGATTGAATTTGCTGAGAAACAGCTGCGCGCTGCTGATGACGGTGGAGCCGACGGGCGACAGCGAACCCGAGGTATCCATCACGAAGGCCAGGTCCAGGTCCTTGCGAATAGTTTGCGCCGCGGCGCTGACCGTCAGCAAATTGAACCCCAGCACACGCATCAGGGTCACGGGCACGACGGCAGTGGCCGCCGCATCGATCGTCACCTTGCCCGCGTCAAAGGTCACGGTGGGATCGTTGAAGGTGGGTGTGGCCCCCAGGTAGCCAGTAGGAAAATTCGCGGCAAAGAACTTTTGCGCTGCGGCCTGGGCGCTGGCCCGCTGCGCCGCTTCACCCACGCCTTGCGTGACGGCGCGCGCGGCGGCGATACTGGCCGCGTCGACGGCCGCATTGAGCTTGGAGCGGATGATGAAGCCCAGGCCGGAATCGATGGCCAGGCCCACCGCACCAATCAGCACCACCATCGACAGGCCGATGACGATCAGAACTTGCCCCTTTTGTTTTCCAGTCTGCCTGCGTATGCTTTTCATGGTCTTCTCCCGGTGCCTGCACGAGCGCCTGCACGTGCGCCTGCGCAATGATGACAGCGTGTCTAAAAAATGGTCTTGGCGTACAGATTGCCACTCAGCTGGGGCGTTTGCGCGCCAAAGCCCAGGCTCATGCCAGCGAACAGGATGTTGGCGCGATATAGCCCCTCGACGACATAAATAATTTCGCCGTTGGCCAGCTGGTTGCTCATGGCATCATTGATGGGCGAACCGGCGCTGGGGATGCTGGTGCACTTGCCCGTGCCGTCGCTGGCCCAGTTGCTGCAGCTCCATACCTTGCTGGCCTGTTGCGGCCCCTGAGTCCAGCGGTAATGCTCAAGGATGACGTTCTGCTTACCGGGGCCATTGCCCATGATCTTGCTGATGTACATGCTGCCATTGCTGGCCATGTCAAGCGGCGGTGTCGTCATCGCCAGCGCCGTCATGATGGTTTGCGGGTCTTGCGACGAGCGCGAGGCCAGGTTGGCGCCTTCGCGACTCAGGTTGGTAAGGATCATGTCGCCTTGCACGATGCGCGCCAGGTCAAAGACGGGTATCGCCATCATCAGCAGGAAAGGCAGGACCAGGGCGAATTCCACAGCGGCCACGCCCTGCTGGCTGCGCGTGCGCGCCAATAGTTTGGATGGTGTCATCAGAAGGCCTCGTTACGCATGGTGGCAGCGACGCTGAAGGCATACTGGCCCGGCACGCTGGTGGACGTTTTGGGATTGAGCAAAGCCATCAAGCGCCATGCGGGCGTGATGACGGGCCAGGTGCAATTCACCTGCAAGACGACGATATCGCCTGCCGCGCCAAACATATTGTTGTTGTACGCGGATGGCGCTTGCGATACGCCATTGACCACTACCACTGGGCTGACCATGGCATACAGGCCGACCGAACTGTCTTTGATCTTTTGTAGCACAGCCTCATAGCGCTGCTTGTTGGCGCTGGCGGGATCGAGGTTGTTCTGTCCCGTGATGGAGTAACGGGCTCCTTCGCGCACCGCGTACTGCATCGTCAGGTTAACCCAGAACATGACTCCCAGTTCCATGATCATGGCGATGAGGAAAAAAAGAATAGGGGCGATCAAGGCAAACTCCACCAGCGCCGCGCCGCGCGATGGTTTTTTCATTCGCAACATTCCCCTACAGTTGTTTCTAGTCTGCATAATTTACTCGCTTGGACAGGTTGCTCTCGGTCTTGCGCCGACGTTGCAATAAAACCAAATAAATTGTTCTTTGTATAATTTAATTTAGGTAATGCTAAGCCGAAAGTCAAGGTCTGAATATGCAGAAATTTATGCGCGTAGGAAAATTCGCGGGGGAAAGAAAATTAGCGCGGCAGCAAGGTACGGTCACGGGGATCGAGCAGGAAGCCCTGCAGGATCTCCTGCAGTTGCGGCAGCTTCGCCACGTAGGCGGGGATGCCCAGCTGGCGCGCGCCGAAGTAGTGGGCGATGAGGTCGCCCTGCTGTTCCATGTTGAAGTCGGACAGGACGCCGCCCGCCTGCGCGTCGTAGCGGTAGGCGCGCTGCCGGATGTAGCCGCCGCACAGCGCCAGCAACACGCCATGCAGCAGCACGCTGTAGCCGAGCTGGTATTGCCACACATGCACCATCTCGTGGATGAAGAACAGCTTGCCGCCATTGCCTTCGCGGGAAAAATCGTCGCGGTACTGGGCCGGCATGAAGTGCAGGCTGCCGCGCGGCGTCATCGCCGTGTTCTGGTCCTGCAAGCCGAACGGTAAAAAGGAGCCGCGCACGACGCGCACGCGCGCGTAGTCGATGGCGCCCTGGAAGACGCTGCGGGCCATGGCAGTTTCGCCGATGGTGAGGGGACGGCGCAAGACGCGCATAAGAAGAGGAGAAGAAAGCGCGGCAGGCATGCAGGCCTGCCGCATTATCAAAGCGTCAAGTTCCTGACAGAAGCGTAGCGAGCGGCAGCGATTTGTGGCCAAGAAGCGCAACCGTGCTGGAGCACGGTGAGCATCGCAGGCCGCAAAGGGCGACGCGCAGTAGCTTATGTCAGGTACGACTAAACCGAGCGCAGGCCGCTGGCTGCCTTGGCGATTTCCGTGATGCGGTCCCAGTTACCGGCCGCGATCGCGTCTTTCGGCGTCAGCCACGAACCGCCCACG
Organism: Janthinobacterium sp. SUN176; assembly: GCF_030587335.1. NCBI lineage: Bacteria > Pseudomonadati > Pseudomonadota > Betaproteobacteria > Burkholderiales > Oxalobacteraceae > Janthinobacterium > Janthinobacterium sp. SUN176. The sequence goes on from NZ_JAPWIA010000001.1 coordinate 3,136,328, forward strand.
CAGGCGACGTTCTTGCACGCCAGGAACTGCGACGCCGTCTCTTGCGAGATGCCGCCCGTCGGGCAGAACGTGATGTCCGGCAGCGGGCCGTAAATGGCGTTGAGCATGCCGATGCCGCCCGCCGGCACGGCCGGGAACAGTTTCAGCTGCTGGAAGCCGTTTTCACGCGCCGCCATCACTTCGCCCGGCGTCATCACGCCTGGCAGCAGGGGCAAGCCGCTGCTTTTCGCCGCCGCCACCAGGGCGGACGTCAGGCCTGGCGAGACGCCGAAGACGGCGCCCGCGTCGCGCGCCTGGGCGAATTCCTCGGGACGGGTCAGGGTGCCGACGCCGACGATGGCGCCCGGCACTTCCGACATGGCGCGGATCGCTTCCAGGCCGTGCTTGGTGCGCAGGGTCACTTCCAGCACGCGGATGCCGCCCGCCACCAGCGCGCGCGCCAGCGGTACGGCGTGTTCAGGATCGTCGATCGCAATCACGGGGATCACGCTCGAGGTGCGCATAATTTCCAGTAGTGTCATGGTCATCTCTTATTTCCTAGCCAAAAAGTCTTCATCGGAACCCGGTACGGTATCACCGACATTGTCGGCGTCGTGCAAGGCGACGGTGGTGGGAATCGGCGACGGCAGGCCGAAGGTGGTGGCACCCTCTTCCGCCGCGCTGACGGTGGAACGGAACATGGAAAACAGCTCGCGGCCCATGCCGATGTGGTTCGGCGACAGGTCGGCAGTGACCAGCGAACGGGCATGCCAGACGTCGGCCGGCACCAGCGCTTCGAGCACGCCCGTGAAGGCGTCGAGGCGGATGATGTCACCGTCGCGCACCAGGCCCAGCGGGCCGCCAGCGAGGATTTCAGGCGAGACGTGGATGGCGGCCGGCACCTTGCCCGACGCGCCCGACATGCGGCCGTCGGTGACCAGCGCCACGTGGCGGCCCGCATCCTGCAGGTTGGCCAGCGCCGGCGTCAGCGCATGCAATTCCGGCATGCCGTTGGCGCGCGGGCCCTGGAAGCGCAGCACGGCGACGAAGTCGCGGTCCAGCGATCCCGCCTTGTAGGCGGCCATGAAATCTTCCTGCGAATTGAACACCAGGGCAGGCGCTTCCACCGTGCGGTGCTGCGGCTTGACGGCCGAGACCTTCATCACGGCGCGGCCCAGGTTACCCGCGACCAATACCATGCCGCCGTCCGGCGCGAACGGGTTCGAAGCCGGACGCAGCACGCTTTCGTCGGCGCTGGCAGCCGGTGCATCTTTCCAGAAGACCTTGCCGTCTTCGCCCAGGAACGGCTCCATGCAGTGCGCGCGCAAACCGTGGCCCAGGATGGTGTTGACGTCTTCGTGCAGCAAGCCCGCGTCCAGCAGTTCGCGGATCAGGTAACCCGTGCCGCCGGCCGCGTGGAAATGGTTCACGTCGGCGTCGCCGTTCGGGTAGATGCGCGTGAGCATCGGCACGATGGCCGACAGCTCGTTGAAATCGTTCCAGTCGATGACGATGCCGGCCGCCTTGGCGATGGCCACCAGGTGCAAGGTATGGTTGGTCGAACCGCCCGTGGCCAGCAAGCCCACGACGGCGTTGACGATACATTTCTCGTCGACAATATGGCCGACTGGCAAGTAATTGGCGCTTTGCGCCGTGATGCCGGCGGCGCGCTGGGCGGCGGCGGCGGTCAGCGCATCGCGCAGCGGCGTATTCGGCGTGATGAAGGCAGCGCCCGGCAAATGCAGGCCCATCACTTCCATCAGCATCTGGTTGCTGTTCGCCGTACCGTAGAAGGTACAGGTGCCGGCGCCGTGGTAGGCTTTCGACTCGCCTTCGAGCAAGTCTTCGCGCGTGGCCTTGCCTTGGGCATACAGTTGGCGCACCTTGGCTTTTTCCTGGTTCGACAGGCCCGATGTCATCGGACCGGCCGGCACGAAGACGGCCGGCAAGTGGCCGAAGTGCAGCGCGCCGATCAACAGGCCCGGCACGATCTTGTCGCACACGCCCAGGTACAGGGCCGAGTCGAACATATTGTGCGACAGCGCCACGGCCGTCGACATGGCGATGGTGTCGCGCGAGAACAGCGACAGTTCCATGCCCGGCTGGCCTTGCGTCACGCCATCACACATGGCGGGCACGCCGCCGGCGAACTGGGCAACAGCGCCCACTTCGCGCACGGCTTGCTTGATAATCTGCGGGAAGCCTTCAAACGGCTGGTGCGCCGACAGCATGTCGTTGTACGAGGAAACGATCGCCACGGACGGCTTCTTGTATTCCTTCAGCGACAGCTTGTCGTTGGCGGGAAAGGCGGCAAAGCCGTGCGCCAGGTTGGTGCACGACAGGGCGCCGCGCTGCACGCCCTGGATGCGGGCAGCATCCAGGTGCGCCAGATAGGCGCCGCGCGATGGCCGGCTGCGCGCGATGATGCGCGCTGTTACGGATTCGACTACTGGATGCAGCGCCATATGGATTTCCTTAAAAATGAGTATTTCGTGAAATTTTACTACAAAATGACGAAGAAGAAGCACTCTTGCATGGGCCAACAACACAAATAAGCCACGGATTGCGGCGTATCAAAGCAAACCCGGGCAATATCGCGTATCAGCACCGGCCAACTCCTCTCTTGTATACCACTGGCGCAATCGCTAAAAAAAGCACAACAAAATCAGCTTCGCATCACAAACTGTAGTGAAATTACGTTTTTCTGATGTATTATTCTCACATCAACGCCGGATCCGCAGTTCGCCACCCCGAACGCGCCGCGCTCCTTTCAACCGAGACAAGCACCCAAGCCGACCGCCATGCGCCAGCCAGCACCTACTCCTGCCATCACCGCCACCGCCAGTTTCCAGTCCCTGCAAGCGCACAGCGCCAGCCTGCGCGACGTGCATCTGCGCCAGTTGTTCGCGGCCGACCCCGCGCGCTTTGCCAGCATGACGGTGGATGCGGCCGGCCTGCTGCTCGATTACTCGAAGAACCGGGTCGACGCCACCGCCATGGGCCTGCTGATGGAACTGGCCCGCGAGCGCGGCGTGGAAGCGCAGCGCGAAGCCATGTTCACTGGCGAGAAAATCAATCTTACCGAACATCGGGCCGTTCTGCATACCGCCTTGCGCGCGCCGCGCGGCACGAAGCTGGTGGTCGATGGCCAGGATATCGATGCCGACGTGCAAGATGTGCTGCAACGCGTCAAGGCGTTTACGGACAAGGTGCGCAATGGCAGCTGGCTCGGCTACACGGGCAAGCCGATTTGCGACATCGTCAACATCGGCATCGGCGGCTCGGACCTGGGCCCGAAAATGGCGTGCCTGGCGCTGCGTTCCTACGCCAACCCGGGCCTGGAAATGCACTTTGTTTCCAACGTCGACGGGCACGACATGGAAGCAACCCTGTCGAAAGTCGATCCGGAAACGACCCTGTTCATCGTCGCCTCGAAAACTTTTGTTACGGCTGAAACGATGCTTAACGCCAACACGGCGCGCGCCTGGTTCCTGCTCGAAGGCGAAGAAAGCGACTTGGCCAAGCATTTTGTGGCCGTCTCGACCAACACGCAAGCCATCGTCAACTTCGGCATTTCCCCGGACAACATGTTCCCGTTCTGGGACTGGGTCGGCGGCCGCTATTCCGTCTGGTCGTCGATCGGCCTGGCCGTGGCGCTGTCCGTCGGCTTTGAATACTTCAGCGATTTCCTCGCCGGCGCGCATGCGATGGACCAGCACTTCCGCCAGGCCCCACTGGAACAGAACATGCCCGTGGTGCTGGCCATGGTGGGCTTCTGGAACCGCCAGTTCCTCGATTGCGGCTCCGTTTCCATCGCGCCTTACCACCAGGACTTGAGCCGCTTTGCTGCCTATCTGCAACAGTTGGACATGGAAAGCAACGGCAAGCGCGTCACCAAGGATGGCGTGCCCGTCGGCGTGCCGACCGGCCCCGTCATCTGGGGCGATTGCGGCACGAATGCGCAGCACGCGTATTTCCAGCTGCTGCACCAGGGCACCGACATCACGCCCATCGACTTCATCGCCGCCCTGCGCGCCACGCACGATTTGCCCGGCCACCACGACGCCCTGCTGGCGAACTGCTTTGCCCAGTCGGAAGCCTTCATGACGGGCAAGACGGGCGAGGAAGTGCGTCTTGACTTGCAGGCGCAAGGCTTGCCGGACAGCGAGATCGAAGCGCTGGTGCCGCACAAGACGTTCCCCGGCAACCGCCCCAGCAATACCATTTTGATGGATCAGCTGACCCCGACCACCCTGGGCGCCCTGATCGCGCTGTACGAACACAAGACCTTCGTGCAGGGCGTCTTGTGGAATGTCAACAGTTTTGATCAGTGGGGCGTGGAACTGGGCAAGGTACTGGCCAAGAAAATCCAGGCCGAACTGACGGGCGAAGCCCGTCCCGACCATCACGACAGCTCGACCAATGGCTTGATTGCCCTGGCGAAAGCCGCCAAGGCAGCGTATTAACTTAATTGAGGTTTATGAATATTTACGAGATCAAGGTAGTCAGCGACAAAGCCATGCAAGTGGGCGAATGCCCGCTATGGCATGGCAAGGAAGCGGCCCTGTACTGGGTCGACATCGATGGCCGCGCCGTGCACCGCCTGCACCCCGCCAGCGGCAAGCATGAACAGTGGAGCATGCCGACGGAACCGTCGGCGCTGGCCATCAACGCGGGCGGCGGCCTGATCGTGGCCTTGCGCAGCGGCTTTGCCCACCTCGACACGAAGACGGGCAGCCTGGCGGAAATCGCCCCGGCGCCGTTCGACATGGCCACCACGCGCTTCAACGATGGCAAGGTCGACCCTGCCGGCCGCTTCTGGGTCGGCACGATTTTCGAGCCGCGCAACGCCGATGCGGCAGAAATGTTCGTGCTGGAAAAGGGCCATGTGCGCAAGGTCTGGTCGGGCGGCATGACCGTATCGAACGGCCTGGGATTTTCCCCGGACAAGCGCACCATGTACCACTCGGATACCACCACGCACCGCATCGACCGCTTCGATTTCGACGCGGCGAGTGGAGTCATTTCCGCGCCGCAACCATTCCAGCGTTTTTCCACGGACAAGAAAGCCTTTGATTACGGCGGGCGCCCCGATGGCGCGGCCGTCGACAGCGAGGGCAATTACTGGTCGGCCATGTTTGAAGGCGGCAAGATCTTGCGCTTCGCCCCCGATGGCCATTTGCTGGGCGAAATCGCCGTGCCTGTGCGCTGCCCCACCATGGTGACGTTCGGCGGCCCGGACCTGCGCACCTTGTACATCACCAGCGCCAGCCATAACCGCTCGGCCGAGGAAATTGCCAACCACCCTTTGAGCGGCCACGTGCTGTCCGTGCGTGTGGACGTGGCGGGACAGCCGGAACACCTGTATCAGGCGTAATCGTTTGCCCGCATAAAAAAAGCGCCGGACCCTCGCGGGTACCGGCGCTTTTTCACATGCGAGCGCGCGAATCAGCGCGCCAGCACTTTACGGATCGTCTCCGCCAGTTCAGCCGCCACAAACTTGGCGACATAACCATCGGCGCCCACGCCCTTGACGTGGTCTTCGTTGGTCGAGCCCGTCAGCGACGAGTGGATCACCACGGGGATGTTGGCGAAGCGGCCATCGTTCTTGATGTTGCGCGTCAGGGTAAAGCCATCCATTTCCGGCATTTCCAGGTCGGTCAGCACCAGCGCGACCTTGTCTTTCGCCGTCTTGCCTTCCGTGGCGGCCTGGGCCGAGATCGCCTGCAGGCGCTCCCACGCTTCCTTGCCCGTCTTGGTCATGATGAAAGGCACGCCCATCGCTTCGAGGCCCTTCTCGATCAGCGAGCGGGCCAGCGAGGAATCGTCGGCCGCGAGGATCACGGCGCCGGCCGGCAAGCGCACTTGCGGGCCGATGCTGTTCTCGTCCACGTCCGGGTCACCCGACGGCAGCACGTTGCGCAGGATTTGTTCCACGTCAAGCACTTGGGCCAGACGCGTCTTGTCCGTGTCGCCATCGAGGCGCGCGATGCTGGTGACGAGGCCGCCGCCGACGCTCGATTCGGCCGACAGCACCTGATTCCATTCCAGGCGCACGATTTCATCGACCTCTTCCACGGCAAACGCCTGTGTCGAGCGGGCAAATTCGGTCACCATCAGGATCTTCAAACCATTGCTCTTGCAGCCGACCGCCATCGGCAAGTCGATCACGGGCACGATCTGGCCACGGATGTTGACCACGCCCAACATGTGGGGGTGCGAACCGGCCACGGCCGTGATGGCCGGCATTTCCATGATTTCACGGACTTTGAACACATTGATGCCGAATAGTTCGCGGCTGGTCGAGTGATCACTGGTGCCCAGCTTGAACAGGAACAGTTCGAATTTGTTATTGCCTGTCAGGCTGGTGCGTTCATCGACATCTTGCTGCATTGAATTCATTGTGTCCCCTTGAGCCGTCTTGTAAAGTTAAGTCGCCTGCCCTGATGCTGCGGACAGTGCGGACTGCACGTCGCATGGACGTCGGATGGCGGGTTCGGGGCATGGCCGGCGCTAGCGGTGCAGTGTATGTCGTACAATTTCTTACAACCAATAGTTGCTATCGATTCGAGCTTGAATTATACGGTTTTTTACTTTCTTCAAAGCTACTTTACGCTGCCAACAGCGATCCTGACAGTATTTCTTGATTTGCTTGTTGCTACAGCGCAAATGATGATGGAGAGAATCGAAAATTTCCCTGGCAACCATGGTTGCTTTGAAAAGCCAATGAAAAGCAGGACGCTGCGCCGACGCCGGCGAACGGCATATAATGGCCAGGCCGACATCGCTGGCATGCATACCGGGCAAAATGGCGACGGCAGCGGAGGGAATGTAGTAAAATTTCTTGCAATTGCCTGTTCTACGTAGTAAATTTACACCATCGATTATAGTAGCGACAGACTGGCACTTCCGGTCGGCTTCCTCCCCGCTCCGGCCCTTTTACTTTTGCGACGACACTCACTTATGGCACTTACCGATTTTGACCTGGTCCTGTTTGGCGGCAGCGGCGATTTAGCAATGCGCAAGTTGTTGCCTGCAATGTATGCGCGCGACGTCGCGAACGATTTGCCGCCGACGGCGCGCATCATCTGTGTGGGCCGCCAGGACAGCGGCCAGGATGCTTTCCTGAAAATGGTAGAGACCAACTCGCGTCCCCACATCAAGGCCAGCACCCTGAATGCCGCCACCTGGAGCAAATTCTGCGCGCGCATCGTGTATGTGTCGCTCAACGCCAGCGATGCGGCCACGTACGCGCCGCTGGTCGAAGCGCTGCGCGGCGATGCCGACCTGACGCGCGTGTACTACCTGGCGACGCCGCCGCATTTGTTCGCCCTCATCTGCGACAACCTGGAAGACAACGGCCTGGTGACGCCGAATTCGCGCGTGGTCCTGGAAAAACCGCTGGGCCGCGACCTGGCCAGCGCCAAGCAGATCAATGCCGAAGTGGGCAAGGTCTTCCAGGAATCGCAGATCTACCGCATCGACCATTACCTGGGCAAGGAAACCGTGCAGAACTTGCTGGCCCTGCGCTTCGGCAACATCCTGTTCGAACCGCTGTGGCGCCGCGAATGGATTTCCGACGTGCAGATCACCATCGCCGAAAAGCTGGGCGTGGGCAACCGCATGGGTTACTACGACACCTCGGGCGCGCTGCGCGACATGCTGCAAAACCACTTGCTGCAACTGCTGTGCATCGTCGCCATGGAGCCGCCGACCTCGATCGCGCCGGACGCCGTGCGCGATGAAAAACTGCAAGTGTTGCGCTCGCTGAAAAAATTCACGCCCACTACCCTGGCGCAGAACATCGTGCGCGGCCAGTACCGCGCCGGCCACGTCGATGGCGCCACCGTGCCGAGCTACCGCGACGAGCCGGACGCGCCGGAACACTCGCGCACCGAAACCTTCGTTGCCCTGAAGGCGGAAATCGACACCTGGCGCTGGGCCGGCGTGCCGTTCTACCTGCGCACGGGCAAGCGCATGGCTGACAGCCTGGCCGAGATCGTCGTGCGCTTCAAGCAGATTCCGCACTCGATCTTCAACCAGCCGACGTCCAGCTTCCAGCCGAACTGCCTGGTGATCCGCTTGCAGCCGGACGAAGGCTTGCGCATGAACCTGATGGCGAAAACCCCGGGCGACGGCATGCGCCTGAAACCGGCGGAACTGGAACTCGATTTCCGCGAATCGTTCAAGACCCCGCGCATGGACGCCTACGAGCGCCTGCTGCTCGACGTCCTGCGCGGCCAGCTGACCCTGTTCATGCGCGGCGACGAACTGGAAGCGGCCTGGGAATGGGTCGAGCCGATTCTCGACAACTGGGAACAGAACGACAGCGCGCCGATTCCCTACACGGCCGGCACCTGGGGCCCCGCGGCCGCCAGCGCCCTGATCGGCCGCGATGGCTTGCAGTGGCGTGAAGAGGCGCTTCCTGAAGACTAGTTTGGAAGCGCAAGGAGTCTGGCCTTGCAAGGCCAGACCGTTACGCAGGCGTGGAGCGGTGCTCCACGAATTCCCTGCTTCACCGTTGCCAGTCCCCGAGTTCCCGAAAACTAACCCAGAAGATTACCCTGATGCTGCTTGACTCCATCCGCACCCAGCTCGATTCGCTCTCCAAGTCGGAGAAGAAGGTCGCGCTGGCCGTGCTTGACCAGCCGAACCAGACGGTCAGCCAGAACATCACGGCGCTGGCGAAAAGCGCACAGGTGTCGGAACCGACCGTGGTGCGCTTTTGCCGCACCCTGGGCTACGACGGCTGGCATGAATTCAAGCTGAAGCTGGCGCAGGGTCTGGCCCTGGCCATGCCGGGCGCGAACGAGCAGCCGGCGCAGGACGACCTGGCTGCCGACCTCGTGAATAAAATCTGCAGCCGCTCGATCAACACCCTGCTCGACCTGCGCAACAACCTGAACCCGGAAGCGATCCAGCGCGCGCTCGACATCCTGTCGCGCGCCAGCAAGATCGAATTCTATGGCCAGGGTACGTCGGGCATCGTGGCGGCCGACGCGCAGCACAAGTTCTTCCGCTCGGGCGTGCCGACGGTGGCGTACAGCGACCCGAACATCCACAGCATCGCGGCAGCCCTGCTGCGCGGCGGCGACTGCCTGGTGGCGATCTCGCAGCGCGGCAACAGCCCCGCCCTGGTCCGCTCCGTGAAACTGGCGCGCCGCGGCGGCGCCGACGTCGTCGTGCTGGCCCCATCGGGCACGCCGCTGGCCGACCTGGCGACCGTCCTGATCCCGATCGACCTGGTCTTCAACACCGACCCCTACACCCCGATTTCTGCCCGCCTGGCCTACCTGGTGGTGATCGACGTACTGGCCGTGGGCCTGGCCCTGCAACGGGGACCGGAATTCCGCAAGAAGATGCAGAACGCGCAGAAGGCGCTGCAGGAATTCGACATGCAGTTCGACTCCTTCATCGGCTGATCCCCCCATCGGCTCCAGCCTCGCTGGAGCCTCTGCTTTGTGCGACAGGCATCAAGGCATATCAGCCGGTTTTCCGGAATGAAGAATAGGATGAATTTTACTATCGCCATCCACATTTGACACAACCACTCTCACCTCGTCATTTTCAAAAAAATGCATATAGATATCTCCTGGCCTATCATATTTTTCCACTTCCACCATTTTTTCTTTAATAATATGCTGTAGTCCATCCGGCATATCCCACCGCACCCGAACCATCATTCTGGGATACCACACTCTCGGGATAGAGGCGCAACAGATTTCTGCTCCTCCCGCCCCCCATCTCGCCATATCCGCGCCTCCGGCTCCATCCACCGACGCGGAGTAAATAAAATTCCCGGTATGGTTCACAATACCCACCTGCGCCGTCGCGGTAGGACTTGGGCGGGCTTCCTCGACCTGCCTGGCCTTGAGGGCACAGCCGCTCAGCAGCAGGGCAGTGCCAAGATAAATAATCCATTTCATAATTTTCACCTTGCAAAAAATACCACGTGGTTTTTCTACTTCACTGCCACATACGGCAATAAAAATAGGGGACTGCCCACGCTTGAATGCCTCAAGAAAAAGTGATGGGAATCGGTCCAGAAAAGAAATTTTTATCGATCATCCTATCAAGGAAGATTGGCAGGCTTTCCAGAATGAAGAATAGGATGGTTTTTACTATCGCCGTCCACATTTGACACAACCACTCTCACCCCGTCATCGGGGAAGAAATGCATATAGATATCCCCGGGCTCATCGTATTTTTCCACTTCCACCATTTTTTCTTTGACAATATGCGTATGCTCTTCCGGCATATCCCACCGCACTAGAACCATCATCCCCGCATACCATACCCGCGGGATGGATGCGCAGCAAACCTCGGCTCCTCCCGCTCCCCATCTGGCCATATTGGCGCCTCCTGCCCCATCCACCGATGCGGAGTAAATATACTTCCCCGTATGGTTGACAATACCCACCTGCGCCGTCGCGGTAGCACTTGAGCCGGCGTCCTCAACCTGCTTGGCCGTGAACGCACAGCCGCTCAGCAGCAAAGCAGTGCCAAGATAAATAATCCATTTCATGATTTTCCTTTCGGCTCCAGCCGCGCTGAAATCACGCCCTATGCGAGCGCCTCGATCCGCATTGCATAGCGCTGCTGCGCCAGGTAAATCTCTTCATCGGCTTTGGCTTGCGCAATATCCTGTGTTAAGTTTTCACTCCACACGAATTTTTCGGGTGTTTCTTCCGCCTGGATGCCGGCCGTCGGCATGCGTTGCAATTCCTTCTCGTGCACGCTTTTCCGGAAAAAGCCGCTTTGCGGGTAGTAGCCACGGCGCAAGATATAGCCGCCACCCTCGCGACGCGTATAGGTTTGCGTGGTGATCACCGCACTGCGCATGTCGGCGCTGTCGGCATCCGTACGGATTGGGTAGGGGGTGCCGTACTGCGCTTCCTTGACCAGTGCGTCCTCTTCCGGCGTCAATGCTTCGCCATTCTTCTGTTTCAATTGCGCAACTTCGGTCTTTCGGCTCAGTTCATACGCGCGTTTATAAAAGCCTTCTTCAGGCGGTTTATCGGCGAACGAGGCGATCTTGGCCCGTTTATCGTATTCCGTCACTTCGCCCGCCATATAGAATCCGGCCAGGGAATCGTGTACATAGTCGTCAAAAAAACGCATCACTTCGGGCGGCAGTGGTTTTGGGTGATCGAATATGTCGAGCGCCCAAGCTTCCCAGTCATCCAGCGGTGTATGATTTTGCGCGCGATAGTATTGCCAGTGATTGATGCGCGCAATATCCCGGGCGCTGAACGGTTTATCCTCATCGCCATGACGAAAGGCTTTGCGTGCGCGCAGCGCTTCCAGATCGCCCGCCAGCAAACGGTTGTAGGAACCCAGATCCTCCCGCTCCTGCGCGTTGGCCGCCTTGAAGCTGGCCGTGGCTTCCAGGGTCTTGACGCGCACGGCGCGCCAGCGGTAATACAGCTCCATATGCTTGCTCAGCAAGGCGCCTTGCTTGTTAAGCTCGGCGGTATATGCTTCCCATGCCTTGGCAAGCTCTTGACTGACCTGGAAATCATCTCGGTCCGTTGCCTCCAGTTCGCTGAACGGTATCAAAGGCACTCCCTTGAGGCGCGCCTCCTTGAACATATGCGCCAGCGGAATTTGCGACAACAAGGCTGCTTGTCCGCCGCGTCCCTTTCCCTGCTCGCCCGGACCATAGCCGCCTCCCACGTCGGAGTGCACGCCAGGAAAATACACTTCCTCGATTTTCCCTTCCAAGCGTGTAACGGGGAAATTCATGCGCTGCTCATGCGTGGCAATGCAATGCAAGCCTGCCTGAACGCAGCGAGGCAGCGGCTTGAGCAATTCATTGGCCCAGGCCCAATGGCCATCGAACATCGCGCCAGGCGCGATCGTGGTTTTCGCGACAGACGCCGAACTGCCCACGGTTGCCACCGTGTCGAATACGCCAAGAAAATCGATGCTGGCCGGAATGCCGGCAAACTCCTGCCCCTCACCTTTGCCCGGCGTGAGCAAATCGGCAAACAGCTGGCAGAATGCCACCGCCTCGGCGGCGCCACGCGAAAAACCGAACACCGACAAGGTCAGCGATGGAATATGCGGCTTGGGTTGTGCCGCCACCGCCACTTTGAGTTTTTCAATATGCTCAGCGAACCAGTCCGAGTGGGTCATGAAGCGCTCCCTGCCGGTTGAGGGATGCGGCACCTTTTTGTGGCCTACGGCATTATCATAAGTACGGGCAAGTTCGCCAGCCTTATCTGATTTATATAATGGAGTTTCATCTCCATAAACCGTTCGATGAATTGCATTTAAAACCTGCAATAAGCCCCAGATAATACGCGGCTGCCCTCCTTTGGCAAAAGCCTTCCCCTCGTCCGATTCAGTCAATTCACCAATTTCCTTAAATGGCGTTCCCACGCCAGGAATATAATTTCGAAAATATCCCGCACCCCGTTTATTCGAGGGAAAACTCGAAAATAGCCGCGCCACATTGCTATGGCTGGCACTATTGGGGTCGACCACAACATTAGCTATAGGAATGGGCTTTTTTGTTCTTGGATCGAGCACACCTGTCCTAACCCCATTCCTATCGCGCTCCAGATTATTATTGGTTCCATCAAAGAAAAGTCCAACCCTCACTGGAATACTGCACGGCGCGCCATCTTTCTTTTCACATGCCTCCTTGGCAATTTCGGATTGCTCTTTCGTCAACGGCTTTAAAAAAAAACCGACGGGAAACGGCGCGGAATGGGGAGTTTCACTGATCATAATATCAAGGAATATTGGCAGGTTTTCCGGAGTGAAGAATAGGATGAGTTTTTGCCCCCCCTCCAGCATTTGACACGACGACTCTCACCTCATCATTGGGGAAGAAATGCATATAGATATCCCCTGGTTCATCGTATTTTTCCACTTCAACCATTTTTTCTTTGACAATATGCGTATGTTCTTCCGGCATATCCCATCGCACCCGAACCATCATTCCCGGATACCATACCCGAGGAATAGAAGCACAGCAAACATCAGCTCCCCCCGCTCCCCACCTGGCCATATTGGCGCCTCCCGCTCCATCCACTGACGCGGAATAAATATACTTCCCCGTATGGTTGACAATACCCACCTGCGCCGTCGCGGTAGGACTTGGATTGACGTCCTCAACCTGCCGGGCCTTGAAGGCGCAGCCGTTCAGCAGCAAGGCCGCACCAAGATAAATAATCCATTTCATCATTTGCACCTTATAAAAAATGCCACGCCATTTTTCATTTTACTGCCACACGTGACAATAGAAAACATAGAACTCCCACGCGTCGCAAATGGTTTAAGAAAAACCAGGAAAATGTGCAAGAGTGGAGTTTCATTAATCGAAATAAACCTCTAAGGATTGATATTTTCCGGTTTTCCATAGTGGCGTATCGGATGAGCAGTGCTATATCCGGGATAAATTGAAACCACAACCCGAACTTCATCGTCTGGAAAAAAATGGATATAAATACTTCCCGTTTCATCGTATTTTTCCACTTCCACCATTTTTTCTTTGATAACGTCGGTATGCCCTTCAGGCATATTCCAACGCACCAGGACTTTCATTCCCGGATACCACACTCTCGGGATAGAGGCGCAACAGATTTCTGCCCCCCCCGCCCCCCACCTGGCCATGTTGGCGCCTCCGGCCCCATCCACCGATGCGGAATAAATATATTTCCCCGTATGGTTGACAATACCCACCTGCGCTGTCGCGGTAGGACTTGGGCCGACTTGCTCAACCTGCCTGGTCTTGAGGGCGCAACCGCTCAGCAGCAAGGCGGTGCCAAGATAAATAATCCATTTCATGATTTTCCTTTTATAAAAGTGAGCAGTTGAGGGAGCAAGGCTAGGCAGCCGAGCGCGCCTGCCAGAAATCGTCGGGCAGCGTGTCGAGTTCGGAGAGGTAATTCGCACCTTGGCGCGTACGCCGCAACAGGCTGGCCATCGCCGGATGCACGGTAAAATCGTCGGCCAGCATCAAGGCCAGGGCGCTGAAATGCTGACGCTGACCCGCCGCCTCGATGCCGCTGGCGTTTGCCACAAGCAAATGACGCGCCACGCGCGCGTGGCACTCGGCCGGGGTGCCGGAATGAAACAGGTCCGGCTGCACATCATGCAGATTGGCCAGGATGGCATCGGCTTCGGCGGTATCCACCAGGGCTGCGAAGGCGGCGTCACTGAGGGGGAACTTGTCAAACTCCGCCGGAACGGGACTGGGCAGCGCCTCGCCCTGCCAACTGATCAGGGAACCATCGCGCCGCAGCGACCACCAGCGGTAGATGGGGCTCAGCAAATGCGCATATTGGGTTTGCGTCAAGGCCGCCAGCAAGGCCGGCAATGTGCGCGTATCAGCCCAGCGCACGGGTAGCTCAATGACTTAGCTTGCCTTACACCGTCTTCGCTTGCTCCACCGCATCGGCAGATCTGTGATGGGCCATCGCGATACCGCGCTGTTCCTTGTGCAAAACAGGCAGCATGCCCGCATACTGAGCACCCGTCGGCTTGAAGCTATCCGATCCCATGTAAATCCGCCGGAAACGCAAGTAGCCACCGCCCATGAGTTTGCTCTCGCGTCCGCCCTTGTCCGGCTCGATCGCATCCATTTCATTTTCGGTGCCTTTGACCGCTTTGTATCGCAGCAATTGCTCTTTTTCAGCCTTGCTCAAATTATAGGGATTGGGTTTACCAGGGTCGGCATCCGGTCCGCTCTCCCAGTCACGGGCTCGCTCTTCCTGCGCCACAAGCAATTCCAGCGCATACCACAAGTCGGGAATGTCTTTCCCCAGCGGTTTGAACCACGCGCGCGAGTCATGTACGAACTGTTCAAAAAAATTGCTTACTTCGGCAGGTAGCGCCGGTTTGTCCCAAAATTCGGCGATAGGTTTCCATTCGGGATTACGGGGTTGCCCTCTACTGTTGCTCGTGCGCTGATCGATGCGCCACTTCTCAAAGCTTGCAACCTCTTCCTCCAGCTCTTTGTCCGCCATCGTGAGATCAGTAAAATCGAATTTCCCGCTTTTATAGCTTGTTGCCAGATTCTTGACATTCGGCAAATCTCCCATCTTGCCTAGCACTTTCTTGCGCCACTGTATGTACAGCATGTGCTGGAATTCCATGACCCTATGGAGCCGCAATGATGGCTCAGCTCCTTGCTGCGCATGGCAAAAGCCGATATACGCATTGAAGGTGGCTATTGTGCGCGGATCGATGCGAAAGGCCCGCTTCGTCTTTTCACTGGCCTCTTCCAGCTTCAGCGGCACCCCAGCCACGCGCGCCGCCCGGTACATCGTGGCCAACGTAATGCGCGACATCAAGTCGCCTCCGCTTGGATCTGTACCGCGCCCTTGTTCTTGCGGCAAATAGCCGCCTCCGATGTCCGAGTGAACGCCAGGAAAAACAATTTCCGTGCAATTGGCGGGAATATTGCCCAGGTGAGCAACGGAGTCCAAGGGAAAAGACCGGCGCACTTCATGCGCCGAGACCAGATGCAGGCACTTGCTTGGCCCCGGTGCCGTGGGTATTTTGAGCGACACTTCGGTGTCGGCCCAGCCACCATGTCCGTCCACCACCACGTTCAGGAGGGGTGCTGAAGCCGCCAAGCCAACCGAAGCGACGGTATCGAACAGACCCATAAAGTCAAACGTCACCTCAATGGTGCCAATACTTAACTTACGCTCCTTGAAGTCCTTGATAACGGCCAGTTGCGCAGCCTGGTTGCATAGTTGCGCATCTAGCTGGCATAACCAGATAAACCAGTTGGCAAACGCGCGCGCTTCGGCCGCGCCGCGCGAAAAACCGAACATCGACACGAAAATATTGATCACCCTGCCTTTCTTGGCGTCTTTCCCCGGCGCCCGAACCGGTACAAATGGCCGCAAATTGCTGTGCAACTTTTGCAAAGCTTGCGTAAAAGCGTTCTCCAATGCAGGTGAAGGCTGCACTTTGCTGGGCAAACTGAGCGTATTGAAGCCCTCTTTAAACAATTTATCGTCCACCAAAGGAGCATCGGTATAATATCTGTGCACATTATTGAGTGCTTCCACCAATGCCCAGATGATGCGATTCTCGCCCTTGTAGGCAAAAGCCAGACCGCGCGCCCGGTCGCTGCTGAGGATGCTAAATCCCTCGCCCGTATCGCCAACCTCGTCGAAGCGTGTGCCGACCCCGGGGACGTAGGTGCGAAAATAACTCTTGTGGTATTTTGTTTCCAAGTCCGGCCAGGCATCGCTGCCATGCGTGTCTTTACCACCGGGAAATGCGTGATACAAACGTGCCACATTACTATGCGAATGAAATGCCAGATCCCGTTTCATATTATTATTAGTGCCATCGAAAAAGAAGCCGAAAAACAGATTGACATCACATGGCGGTGGGAAACCGGGAAGTGGGCATTCACGATCTCTAATAAACTCAAAAATCTTTGGCAATTCATTAACTTCATCAAAAAATCCATCTCTGTCAGACGGATCATTTTTATCAACAGAATAGCTTTTGGCTAAAAAAGCAGTCATGGATTTCCTTCCAAGCTTTGGATGACTTTTTTCTGAAACTCAATGATTTCCTGAATCTCCTTTACCTTCTCATCTGGCAAAGAATTCCCTCTAAGCAACAGTCCTCTTTCCAGCGTAAGTAAGCTAGCTTTTTCTCTATTCAATTTCTGCTTGCGGCGCTCATCCCGATACTCCTTCGTCGGCACCGGATACCCCTTGATTTTTCCCGGCCACTCCGGTCGGCTCGGTCCGTAAAGCGACACCACGGCGCCAACGCTGCCATCTTCATAGACGATCAGCCAGATATCGCCCGCCTTCCCATCCGGATACGGTGGAACACTGACCGTCTCGCGATGAAAGGTCGGGTCCGGGGACAACTGATAGACCACCACCACCTTCAAATCCGCATGCCACTTTTCCGGCACGCTGAAACAGCATATCGATCCGCCCTGCCCGTATGGACGGATCGAATCGCCACCGCCGCCGCTGTTGGTATTGCCAGGATTTTCAACCGCGATGTAATCGACTTCGCGCGAAGAATAATTCAGCGCCTGAATGCTCGCGGCCATGGCGATGCCGGGTAAACATGCGGCCAGCAAGAGGCATCGCCACAGCCTCTGCCTGAACAAGACAATCATGACTTTGTCTCCACCGATAACGTCGACACATCGACAGAGGATTGCTCTGCTAGCCATAGTTCAAACAATGCAGCTGGCATTTGTGCCTGTGCAGGTTCAGCTAGCCAGGACGCAAGTTGCGGCCGTGCTTGCAGGCCTGGATTTTCGAGGCCAAATATACATACGTCAAATCGATCTGGCGGTGCTTCGAGCCGTGCATGATCGGCACAATCCAGCCAATATTCGACCAAGGCATGGGCGTGTTCTGCAGTATGGGGCTCTAACAAGCGAGGGCTAGTCGCGCGCACTTGGAACAGGATACCGTCGCCTTCCGCCGCGCGCATCAGTTGAGCGCATTGCTGCTCGCTTAACGATATGCCAACCGCCGCCGGAAGCGCCTCACCAGGCAAGGTCAAGTCATCCCAATCGCCGTTGCGCGTGACATATTGCCAATGGTGTGCCGGTCCGCAAAACTGGCCCAACTGCTGCGCCGTCAATATCTTGAAAAGCTGCGGCAAAATGCGGGTATCGGCAAACGACAATGCCACCGTATAGTCGGCGGCGTCAACAATGCACCATGGCGCCAAACGGGCCGCCAGTTGTTTCAACGGCTCCGGCGTGACAATCAAACTGAGCGCCGGATGACCATTGGCTTTCTCAAGCAGTCGTTCCCAAGTAAAACGACCTGCATCGCGAAACTCAACCAGCAGCGGAGAAACTGTCAAAGTTTCTTCATCAGCACATGGCGTACCGGCAAACAGCAACTCATATTGCAGGTGCTGCGCACGCTTAAGCAATGGATAACACGACTCGTCAAAAACACCATCGACCAGCGCATAAATATGCGCATCGGGAAATTGGCAGCGAAACGCCTGCAAGCGCGTGTGCAATGATGCTTTCCAATCTGCGGGAAACATATTAATACTCACCTATTCATGCTCCTCTAACAGTTGTGTTTGGCTGATCACTCATTCACCATAGAAAAAGGCGAACCTGATTTGGCGGCATTAAGCCTGCATCGTTTGCATATGGAACGGGAAAATCTGGGCAACGGATAAGCCAGCCGTTCCGGCCCGATAAAACTCTTCTTGCCGGCATGCACCGTGATCTTGCCGGGACACTGCACGGTGATGTTGCCGCCCTCGATCGTGATGTTCGCCCCGCCCGCCGTCGACAGGCGGATGCTTTTCGCCGCCGCCCAGTCGATGTGCGCGGCGGCGCTGACGATGTTGACTTCCTCGCGCGCCTGCACGTTGAGCACGTCGGCCTGCGCCTGCAGGTCGATGGCCTGTTTGGCGGCGATCAATTGCAGGCCGATATTGTTCTCGCCCGCCTTGACCACCCCGGCCAGGGCGCCGATGGCCTGGCCGCAGTGCACGCGCAACTGGCCGCCGCCGACGAACTGGGTGTCGAGGCCGCTCATCAAGGAGGTGGTTTCACCATTTGCCAGCTGGATATCCTGGCCCGCCAGCACGCCCAGGCCCGCACGGGCGGCGATGGCGATGATGGCGTCGCTGCTGTGCGGCAACTTGTCATCGCCGGGGCTGGTCGGCTTGCCCGCCGCGTCGCGCCTGGCGGCGGCCGTATCGTCCTGGCTCAGCATGCCGGAGACGCTCGTCAAAAACGCCGGCAAGGGCGCCGCCTTTTCGTCGAGCACGCTGGCATTCGCCTTGGCCGGCCCCAGGTGGCTGGCATACGCGACCGTCTTGTGCGTGACGGCGGCGGCGCTGAAGGTTGCACCTAGCTTGGCCGCCTGCTTGAGCAAGACCATGCCCGGCGCATTGTCGCCGGCCGGATCGCGCGCCTGCGCGTCGTGATTGACGAGGTAGCTGGAAATCAGGAGCCCGGCGCCGGCCCGCACGGCGCCGTAAGCGTCGGTGCGCAGCTCGGCGCCCGTGCCGCGCAGGCTGCCCCGGTAATTGTCGGCCGCATGGATCAGGTGGCCAAGATTGAGTTCGCTTGCTGCATGGCTGCTCTTGAGCTGGATGCGCCCCTGCTGATCGGTATCGTCGAACAGCAGCTGGTTATAGCCAGAGCCGGAGCCGGCAGCGCCGAATTCCTTGCTGCGGATACCCCACTGCGCCGCGCCGTTGCGGTGGCCGGCGCTGCCGCCGGCCGCGCCATGCCAGACCGGACTGTTGCCGCCGGCCACGTTGCCCTGCGCCGACGGCGCATGGTCGCGCGCCGGCTCGAAGACACTGGCATCCGCGGGCTTGTCCGTGATGCCGCCCGGCGAGGGCGCGACGCCGCCCTCGCCCTGCCCGTTGTACAGGGCGCCGACGATGATGGGACGGTCGATATCGTTTTCCAGGAATTGCACCAGCACTTCCTGGCCGATGCGCGGCAGGAACCGGCTGCCCATGCCGCCGCCTGCCGAGCGCTGCGCCACGCGTACCCAGCAGGTGGCGCCGCCTTCCTGCTGCCAGTGGAAACGGATGCGCACCCGGCCCAGCTTGTCGCAATGGATCTCGCTGCCGCCGTCGGCGCCGACCACGATGGCGCTCTGGCTGCCGCGGGCCGTCGGCTTCGGATGGTGGCGCGCGTCGTTGTCGCCATGTACAGGACGCCATGGCGTCGCCGCGGCGATCATCTCGATGCAGTTGGCGTAACCGCTGGCTTGCGCCTGCGCAATCGCGGCGGCAAAGTCGGCAAAGCCGTCGCCCAGCCCGGGCATGGCTTCGTCCAGCAGTTCGGGCACCGGGCCGAACAGTTCAGCCAGCGCCTGGGAGGCGGGCGCCGGCAGGTTGTTGATGCCGATGCTGGCCACCCGGAGCACGACATAGTCGGACGCGGCGCCATCGGCCTGCGGCAACGGTCCCTGCGTCAGGGTAAACCGCGTGCCGGCGCGCAAGGTGCGTACCGTCGAGCGCGCCTGCCACAGCTGGGCGCGCGCTTCGCGGGCCTGCATCTGCAACGCGGCATAGTGCTGTGCCTGCGCGCCATTCGCATACCAGTACTGGCCCGGCGTATCGTAGCTTTCCAGCACCGGCGCATGCTGGCCGCCGATGGCCATATTCGTCGGCACGCTGGCGGCGACCGCCTTCTTGGCCTTGTAGTCGTAGCTCAGCACGCTGCTCAGCCCGACGTGCAGGCTGCGCCGCGCGCACAGCGCCTGCACGCTGTCGCTCGCTTCGCCGGCCCTGGCGCCATGAAAGCGCAAGCCGCCGCCCTGCGCGCTGCTGGCATCCTCGGGCGTGGCGCAGGGCTGGCTGCTGTCGGCGAACAAAATCAGTGTGTGCTCGTCGAAGCGCCAGGCGATGCCCTCTTCCGTCAGCAGTCGGCGCACGAAATCGAAGTCCGATTCCCGGTACTGGCAGCAATAGCTGCGCTCTCCCGCCTGCTGCATGCACTGCGCCACCTCGTCGCTCCATTGCCACAGGGCATGCGGCGCATAGGCTTGCAATACCTCGTCGACGATGGCCGTCACGCTCCGATCTTGCCATACGCGGCTGTTACGCACTTGCGTCAGCAGCCACAGCCAGGGCGTGATGCGCAGCCGGTAGCGCGCCAGGCCGCCATTGCTGCCCAGCATGGCCGCTGCGCTGATATAGCCGGAAAACTGCGTGCGCGTGCCGTCGGCCAGGCTGATTTGCAGGCTGGCCGGCTGCCCCAGCAGGGAGGCCAGCGCAACATCGGCATTCGTGGACAAGGCGATAATCTCGCGCGCGCCAAGCTCCTGCAGCCGTTCATCGGCGGCAAAGGCTTCGACCAGCAAACCGCTGTCCTGGCCATCGTCGCCGATGGCCAATGCATACAGGCGCGTCGCGCCATTGAAGGCGGCTACCGCGCTAACGATATCTTGTGTCAAAGGATGCTCTTCATCTGGAAAGTGGCATCGCACATTACTTATCAAAACAATGTGCAAAATAAACAAGTTCAGGCAATTATGCGCGAGTTCTTAAAAAAGCAAGATTCAATTGAACAAGGAGTGCGCGGGCAAGACAATAGTCGCTGCTTCGGGCAAGGGATTCGGTACAATACTCCGGCAAGCCCATTCACTCTTTCCCGTGCAGCCATGAACCAACTCGAACAACTGAAGCAATTTACTACCGTGGTGGCCGACACCGGCGACTTCCAATCGATCCAGGCTTACACGCCGCGCGATGCGACGACGAATCCGTCGCTGATCCTGAAGGCCGTGCAAAAGGATGAATACAAGCCGCTGCTGGAAAAGGCCGTGCGCGACCATCCGAATGCCTCCACCGCGGAAATCATCGACCGCCTGCTGATCGCCTTTGGCGTGGAAATCCTGCAAACCATCCCCGGCCGCGTCTCCACCGAAGTCGATGCGCGCCTGTCGTTCGACACGGAAGGCACGGTGGCCAAGGGCCGCGACCTGATCGCCCTGTATTCGAACGCGGGGATTGCCCGCGAACGCGTGCTGATCAAGATCGCCTCCACCTGGGAAGGCATCCGCGCCGCCGCCATCCTGGAAAAGGAAGGCATCCGCTGCAACATGACCCTGCTGTTCTCGCTGGCCCAGGCCATCGCCTGCGCCGAAGCGGGCGCGCAGCTCATTTCGCCGTTCGTCGGCCGCATCTACGACTGGTACAAGAAATCGACGGGCATCGACTACGTGGGCGCGGAAGACCCGGGCGTACAATCGGTCCGCCGCATCTACAATTACTACCGCAAGTTCGGCTACAAGACCGAGGTGATGGGCGCGAGCTTCCGCAACACCTCGCAAATCCTCGAACTGGCCGGCTGCGACCTGCTCACCATCAGCCCCGACCTGCTGCAAAAGCTGGCCGACAGCGATGCGCCGGTGGAGCGCAAGCTGAGCGCCGAAGCGGCGCCATCGACCAACATCGTGCAAATGTCGCTGAACGAAGAAGCCTTCCGCTTCATGATGAATGAAGACGCGATGGCGACGGAAAAACTGGCCGAAGGCATCCGCGCCTTCTGCGTCGACTCCGGCAAGCTGAAACAGATGATCGCGGCACTGCGCTAAGCACACGACTGGCGTAAAAAAGCGGCGTCCGTGCAGTGCACGGCGCCGCTTTTTTCATGTCCGCGCCATCAGGAGCAGCGGAAGGTCGCTACGCCCTGGTAATTGGCGCCGTTGGCCATGACCACCTTGTAACCGCCCGTAACCAGGTAGGTTCCCGTGCCGCCGTCCCCCAGCGCCAGCAGCATGCCCGAGCTGCCGCCCAGGAAGCCGCCGCTGATGACCGTCATGTCCGGCGTGTTGATCGTGCCGGTGCCGCTGGCCTTGCCAGTGCTGCCGCCGGCCGCGACATCGACCGTCATGGCCAGCGCGGCGCCCGCGGCGCCGAAAGCCAAGGTGGCGCT
Source organism: Janthinobacterium sp. SUN176 (assembly GCF_030587335.1). Taxonomy (NCBI): domain Bacteria; kingdom Pseudomonadati; phylum Pseudomonadota; class Betaproteobacteria; order Burkholderiales; family Oxalobacteraceae; genus Janthinobacterium; species Janthinobacterium sp. SUN176. Next base: position 3,158,697 of record NZ_JAPWIA010000001.1, read on the forward strand.
GCCGCTGGCCGTGCCGAAATAGCCGTCCTGCTGCACGCTGGCGCCGCCCGTGTAGCTGGGCGCCGTGAACTTGCCCGCATCGCACTGGAAGGCGCCGGTGAAGGGCAAGGCCGCCACCGTGTTATAGACGCTGTAATGGGCACTGGCATTGTTGCCGCTCATGACGGTAGTGCCGCTGCTGCGCGTGATGGTGCCGGTGAACCAGCGTCCCTGCGCAAATGCCGCGTCGCCGACGACGTCGCGCGTGATGGCGGGCGTGCCGCTGAAGCTGATGCCCGATATCCCGCTCAGGGCGCCGGAACTGTCTTGCGTCACGCTGCCCAGGGTGCCGTAGGCCTGGCTGGCAACGGCCAGCAACAGATAGCGCGGACTCAGCCCCTTCGCAAACGGCGTGCTGACGCTGCCCGTGTCGCTGCCGACAGGCGGTGGGGTAAGCGGTGTCACCGGAGGGAGTGGATTGACGGGCGTGGCCTGATTCACGGCGACCTGGGTATCGGAGGAGGAAGAGCCGCCGCCACAGGCACTGAGGGTGGCAGCCAGCAAGACTGGCAGAACAAGGAGGGAGGCGCAGGTTGGTTGTTTCATGTATTCCTTATGATTCAAAAAAGGCAAAGACGGCACGCTTGCATGGCATCTTTGCATTTCAGATAATATTGCTTTTTCCTCTCAACTGTCGCACGCCTGCGGCCGCGCATGGGCGCGGCATGACGCTACAATCGCTACAATAGGCAATCGCCACCAGCCGCCACGCGCATGTCCTCCACCCTGCCTGCTTCGTCCGCCATCACCATCCGCCTGGGCCGCCGCGCCCATGCCCGCATTGCCGAGAACGGCTTGCGCGCGCTTGACGTCGCCATCGTCCCTGCCGCCGCGGGCGGGCCGAAAGGCTTGATCCTGCACCAGCTCGATTGCTGGCTGTTCGGCGACTTCCTGGCGCAAGCGCCGCGCCCGCGCCACTTCGTCGGCGCCTCGATCGGCGCCTGGCGCATGGCCGCCGCCGTATTTCCCGACCCGGTGGCAGCGCAGCGCCGCCTGGTGCGCGAATACGTGGGCCAGCGCTACCCCGACAAACCCGACGCAGCGCACGTCAGCCGCACGTGCCGCGCCCTGCTCGACGCCGTCCTCGATGGCCAGGATGCGCAGTTGCTGCAGCACGCGCGGCATAGCCTGTCCGTGCTGGCCGTGCGCGGCATCGGCGCCCTGGCGCAGCCAGGAAAATGGCGCGACCGGCGCGGCTTCCTGCTGGCGGCCGCCGGCAATGCCGTGGCGCGCGCGCGCCTGGCCACCTCGCTCGAGCGCGCGGTGTTCCATGCAGGGCCGGACGGCGCCAGCTGGCTGCGCTCGCGCTTCGACGCCTTTCAATCCCATTTCGTGCCGCTGGCGCAAGACAACCTGCGCGACGCGCTGCTGGCCTCCGGTTCCATCCCGCTGGTGCTCGATGCGGTCACGGACATCGCCGGCGCGCCGCCCGGGCGCTACTGGGATGGCGGCCTGGTCGACTACCATCTGCACCTGCCCTACCAGCGCGAACCGGACCTGGTGCTGTACCCGCACTTTGCCGACCATATCGTGCCGGGCTGGCTGGACAAGGCCATGCCCTGGCGCCGCGCGCGCAGCGGCGATAGCGCACTCGACAACATGATCCTCGTCTCGCCCTCGCCCGCCTTCGTGGCCAGCCTGCCCAACGGCAAGCTGCCGGACCGGCGCGACTTCGCCCATTACGGGCAAGACCACGCGGCGCGCATGCGCGACTGGCGCCGCGCCATCGCGGAAAGCGAGCGCATGGCGGCCGCCTTCGCCCGCTGGGCCGAGCAGCCGGACCTGCGCCAGGCGCTCGATCTGTAGCACGGGCGAGACTGCAACAGGCGCCAAAACAAGCGCGCTTTTCCCTCGCCTATTGGTCACTTATCAGTGCATACTATGTCGCACAGGCAACCTTCAATCCCTCTGCGACAGGAGTTCCGACCATGCATGCCCTCTCCCACCTTCGTATCGGCACGCGCCTGGCTGCAGGCTTCGCGCTGGTGCTGCTGCTGTCCGTGATCTCCACCTCGTACGCGCTGTACAGCGCCCACGTGAATGCCGAAGCGACGCGGCAAATGATGGAAAAGCCGCTGGCCAAGGAACGCCTCGTATCGGACTGGTACGTGCTGATTTACTCGGCCATCGCACGCACCTCGATGATCGCCAGGAGCACCGATGAAACGCTGTCGAACGTGTTTGCCGACACCATCGCCGACAGCACGAAACAGGGCAGCGAACTGCTGAAGAAAATCGAGGCGCTGCTCGACAGCGATGAAGAAAAAGCCATCTTCAAATCGTCCATCGCCGAGCGCGTCAAATACCAGGATGCCAAGACCCTGGTCATGAATGCGCGCAAGGCGGGCAATGCGGCGCAGGCGGAAAGCACCTACCGCGACAGCTTCGCGCCGGCCGCCACCAATTACCAGAACAACGTCAAGGCCCTGCTGGCGCAGCAGCGCCAGGCCATCGACACCACGGCGCAAGCCATCGAGGCGGCCAACGAACGCAGCTTCACCCTGCTGCTGACCTTGTGCGCGCTGGTGGTGGCCCTGGGCAGCGTCTGCGCCTGGCTGATCACGCGTTCGATCACGCAACCGTTGAAGGCCGCCGTGAAGGTGGCCGAAACGGTGGCCGACGGCGACTTGCGCACGCATTTCGGCACGCCTGCCAGCGATGAAATCGGCGACCTGATGCGCGCGCTGCACGGCATGAACGAGGCGCTGCGCAAGGTGGTGTCGGAAGTGCAGACGGGCACCAATGCGATTGCCACGGCGTCGGGCGAAATCGCCGCCGGCAACCAGGATTTATCGGCGCGCACGGAACAGCAGGCCAGTTCGCTGGAAGAGACCGCGTCGTCGATGGAAGAACTGACCAGCACCGTGAAGCAGAATGCGGACAATGCGCGCCAGGCCAACCAGATGGCGGTGGCCGCCTCCGGCGTGGCTGAACGGGGCGGCAGCATCGTCAGCCAGGTGGTCGACACCATGGGCGCCATCGACACGGCATCGACGAAAATCGTCGACATCATCGGCGTCATCGACGGCATCGCCTTCCAGACGAATATCCTGGCCTTGAACGCGGCCGTGGAAGCGGCCCGGGCTGGTGAGCAGGGACGCGGCTTTGCCGTCGTCGCCACGGAAGTGCGCAGCCTGGCGCAGCGCTCGGCGGCGGCGGCGCGCGAAATCAAGACCCTGATCGGCGACTCGGTGGAGCAGGTCAACAACGGCACGCGGCTGGTGCAGCAGGCCGGCAATACCATGGGCGAAGTGGTCGACAGCGTGCGCAGGGTCACCGACATCATGGCCGAGATCACTGCCGCCAGCGCCGAGCAGAGCATGGGCATCGACCAGGTCAACCAGGCCATCGCACAGATGGACCAGGTGACGCAGCAAAATGCGGCCCTGGTGGAGGAAGCGGCGGCCGCCGCCGAAAGCATGCAGGACCAGGCGGCACGCCTGGCGCAAGTGGCGGCCGGCTTCCAGCTCGAACACATGGCCGCGGCGGCGCCGGTACGCGCCGCGCGGCCGGCTGCCGCCAAGCTGGCCAGGCCGGCGGCCAGGAACACTCCCGCCAGGCAGCCAGGCAGCGCGGCCAGGAGTGCGCCACCTGCGCGCAAGCCTCAGGCGCAGGTGGCGGGCGAGCAGGATTGGGAAGAGTTTTAAGGCTGACGGCGGCGCCAGTTGAAAGGGTTTGACAGCGCCCTGGCGCGCGAGGATACTTGTTTCAGGTGGCATGGCGCTCCACCGGCAGCAATACGTGTTGCGCCCGACATCGTTCTGCGGGAGTACGAACATGAAATGTATCAGCGGCATCAGCGCACAGCTGCGCCGGGGCTTCCTGTCCCCCTTGCTGCTGTGTGCAGCCCTTGCCGGCTGCGCCACGGCGCCCGCCACCCTGCCTCCGCCCGACCTGTTCAACGATGCCAGCTTTGCCGCGCCCACCATACCGGTCGACCCGCAGCAGGCGTTTGCCATGAGCGAGGCCATGCGGCAATACGTGCGTGTCGATATCGCGCGCGAGGCGCGCAACAAGAATCCCCGCCGGGCGCTCGCCGATGCCCTCCACAACCGGGCCGGGCTGCAACTGGAATACGATGCCGCCATGACGCGCACGGCGGCACAGGCGTTCGATGCGCGCAGCGGCAATTGCCTGTCGCTGGTGCTGATGACGGCCGCGCTGGCCAAGGAAATGGGACTCGATGTGCACTACCAGGTGGTCCTGGGAGATGAGAGCTGGAGCCGCAGCGGCGGCATGTATTTCGTTGCCGGCCACGTCAATCTCGCGCTGGAACGCCGTGCCGCCAGCAATACCGTCGGCTACGACGCCGATGCCATCCTGCTCATCGACTTCCTGCCGGGCGAAGACCTCACCGGCCAGCGCACGCAGGAGGTGCGCGAAGCAACCATCCTGGCCATGTACCTCAACAATCGCGCCGCCGAAACCATGGCCAGCGGCGAGCTCGATCAAGCCTACTGGTATGCCCGCGCCGCCATCCTGCAAGACCCCACGTTTGCGGGCGCCTTGAATACACTGGGCATCATCCAGTTGCGCCACGGCGACATCGAGCCGGCGCGGCGCACGCTCGCTTACGCACTGGAACGCTCGCCATCGAACGCCGTGCTGCTGTCCAACCTGGCGCAGGCACTCGACGGCCTGGGACGCACGGGCGAAGCGCAGCTGCTGCGGCGCAAATTGCTGGCCCTGCAGCCAGAGCCGCCCTTCCACTTTTTCAACCTGGGCCAGCGCGCCATGGAAACCGCCGACTACCAGGAAGCGGCGCGCCTGTTCAAGCGCGAGATCGCGCGTGATCCGTATTACCATGAATTCCACTTCTGGCTGGCGCAGGCGTATGCGCGCATGGGCCAGCTGGCGCAGGCCGGACGCCAGCTGGAACTGGCGATGGACACCAGCACCACGCGCGGCGAGCATGGACTGTACGCGGCCAAGCTGCAGCGCCTGCGCGCCGCCAGCACGCATTAGCAGGCGTCATTAAGGCAGTCAGTCTTCCAGGAACATTTGCTGCAGGTCGTTCAGGAAGGACAGTCCCAGCGCCGTCGGGCGGATGACCTGGTGGTCGCGGTACAGCAAGCCTTTGGCTTCGGCCGCGTTCAGCGGCTGCTCGATGGCATTGAGGGCCAGGCCCGTGCGCTCGGCGAACAGGTTCGGCGAAAAGCCCTGCGTCAGGCGCAGGGTGTTGAGCATGAATTCAAAACCCATTTCCTCGCGCGCCAGTTCGCGCTCTTCCTGCACCGGGTTACCGGCCAGTACCGCGTCCATGTAGGCGCGCGGTTGCTTGTAGCGAGCCTGGCGCAGCACCCGGTGCGGAAACGAAATCTTCGAGTGGGCGCCTGCGCCGATGCCCAGGTAGTCGCCGAATTCCCAGTAATTGCGGTTGTGCTTAGCCTGGCGGCCCGGCTGCGCGTAGGCCGACACTTCGTAGCGGCCATAGCCCGCCTGCGCCGCGCGCGCGGCCACCATGTCGGCGATGTCGGCGCTCTCGTCATCGTCCGGCAGCACGGGCGGATACTTGGCGAACAGCGTGTTCGGCTCCAAAGTCAGGTGGTACAGCGACAGGTGCGGCGGCGCGAACGACAGCGCCGTGTCCAGGTCCTGCTGCGCCTCGGCCAGGGTTTGCGTGGGCAGCGCATACATCAGGTCGAGATTGAAATTGTCGAAGTTCGCGTGCGCGATCTCCACCGCGCGGCGCGCTTCGTTGTCGTCATGGATGCGGCCCAGCGCCTGCAGGTGGCGGCCGTTGAAACTCTGGATGCCGATCGACAGGCGGTTGATGCCGCTGGCCCGGTAGGACTTGAATTTTTCCGCTTCGAAGGTGCCAGGATTGGCTTCCATGGTGATTTCACAATCGGGCTCCAGGGGCAGCAAGGTGCGCACATCCGACATCAGCCGGTCCAGGCCCGCCGCCGACATCAGGCTGGGCGTGCCGCCGCCGATGAAGATGGTGTGGATCTTGCGGCCCCAGATCAGCGGCAGCGCCATTTCCAGGTCCAGGCGCAGGGCCGCCAGGTATTCGGCTTCCGGCAAGTCGCCGCGCACCTCGTGCGAATTGAAGTCGCAATACGGGCATTTCTTCACGCACCACGGGAAATGGATGTACAGCGACAGCGGCGGCAAAGCCGTCAGGTTCAGCGCACCCGGCTGCAGGTATTTCAGGGCCGCCCCGGCCGCGCCGGAAATGCCGTCCTGCGGCGCGGGAGCGGTACTGGGCTTGGCTGCCGACTTGGCAACGGCGCCCACCAGTTTGATCGGGATCATCGCAGCTTTTCCACCAGCGCGCGCAGGGCCTGGCCACGGTGCGACAGCACGTTCTTTTCATCGGACGTCAGTTCGGCCGCGCACTTGCCCAGCGCGGGAATGAAGAAGTGCGGATCGTAACCGAAACCGCCGTTGCCGCGCGGCGCGGCAATCATTTCGCCATTCCAGCGTCCGTCGGCGATCACCGGCTGCGGGTCGTCCGCATGGCGCACATACACCAGCACGCAATAGTAGTACGCGGACTTGTCGGCATGCGCCTCGAGGTCGGCGATCAGCTTGGCGCTGTTGGCGGCATCCGATTTCGGCTCGCCGGCATAGCGGGCCGAATACACGCCGGGCGCGCCGCCGAGCGCATTGACGCACACGCCGGAATCGTCGGCCAGCGCCGGCAAGCCCGTCAGGCGCGACGCGTGGCGCGCCTTTTGCAGGGCGTTTTCAACGAAGGTGTGGAATGGTTCGTCGCTTTCCGGCACGGCATACTCGCCCTGGGCGTGGACGGAAAAACCGATGGTCGAGAGCAGCTCGTTGAATTCCTTGAGCTTGCCGGCGTTGTTGGAGGCGAGGATGAGGCGTTGAGTCATGTCAGTAATCCGGTTGAAGTGCCGACATTGTAAACCTTTTGCGCCCCCCTCACCTCGCCCCGAAGCTGCCGCAAGAAGCGGCAACTGTGGGCTTTTTGCCCGGCGCGGCGGGCCAGCGGATGTAAATCTGTGTAAAGATCAGATCCCCAATGCCTGCTTCTGCAGGGCGATCAGGTCGGCGATGCCGCCCTGCGCCAGGTCCAGCAGGCGGTTCATGCCGGCACGGTCAAAGGCGGCGCCTTCGGCCGTGCCCTGCACTTCGATGAAGTGGCCCGCTTCCGTCATCACCACGTTCATGTCCGTGTCGCAGCCCGAGTCTTCCACGTAGTCCAGGTCCAGCACCGGCATGCCCTGGTAGACGCCCACCGAGATGGCGGCGACAAAGCTTTTCACGGGAATGGCGGCGATCGCGCCGCGCGCCTGCAGCTGGGAAAACGCGTCATACGCGGCCACCATGGCGCCCGTGATCGACGCCGTGCGCGTGCCGCCATCGGCCTGGATCACGTCGCAATCGAGGTGCAGCGTGCGTTCGCCGAACGCCTGCAAATCAAAGGCGGCGCGCAGCGAGCGGCCGATCAGGCGCTGGATTTCCTGCGTGCGGCCGGACTGCTTGCCGCGCGCCGCTTCGCGGTCCATGCGCGTGTGCGTCGAGCGGGGCAGCATGCCGTATTCGGCCGTCAACCAGCCCTGGCCCTTGCCTTTCAGGAAACCCGGCACCTTGTCTTCGATGCTGGCGGTGCAGATGACCTTGGTGTCGCCGCACTCGATCAGCACCGAGCCTTCGGCATGCTTGGTGTACTGGCGGGTGATGCGGATGGCGCGCAGCGCGTCGACGGCGCGGCCGCTCGGGCGGGATTCAAATGTCATGGGATGTCCTGTGTGATTGGGGTTGCGGCAGCGATTTTACCACCGCGCGCCCGTCTATTTGCAGTCATGCAACAGCGCAAGACGCAATGGCAGGCGGCGCACACATGATCCCTACAATCCTGCCCCGCCAAACACAATTTTCTTTACAATGCCGTAAAACGCACACTATTCAGCAATTTTCAGGCCATCAGACCATGCGGTTCTGTTTTTGCGGCGCGGGCGGTATTGCCTGCGCTGGCTGATTAAGTGTATAAGTGACTGTATACAAGACCAAATCGGGGAATCCTTTGAGCATTTCAAGCATGACAGGCTACGCGGTTGCCACCAGCGAAGGTGCTGCAGGCACACTGACAATTGAAATCAAGAGCGTCAACTCGCGCTTTCTCGACCTGCAATTCCGGATCAACGACGATCTGCGGGCCCTGGAGCCTGACTTGCGCGCCGCCGTCATGTCCGCCATCACGCGCGGCAAAGTCGAGGTACGCCTGAGCTTTGGCCGCAAGGCCGCCACAAACGGCACGCAGGCGCTGAACCTGCCCCTGCTGACCGAACTGGCGCGCCTGCAAAACGAAGTGGGCCAGCATTTTGTCTCCGCCCCCGTCATGACGGTGGCCGAACTGCTGCGCTGGCCTGGCGTCATCGAAGAAGCGCAAGTGGGACAGGAATCCCTGCAGGCGGATGTGGGCGCGCTGACCAAACGCACCGTGGCCGCCTTCGTCGACAGCCGCAAGCGCGAAGGCGCCGCGCTCGAAGCGGTGCTGGTGTCGCGCATCGAAGCGATGGAATCCATCGTCAAACGCATCACGCCCCTGATTCCGCAAGTGGTGGCGGCCTTCCAGCAAAAAGCCATCGAGCGCATGCAGGACGCGCTGGGCCTGGCCAGCCAGGGCTCGAATTCGGCCCTGTCGCGCCAGGACGCCATGGAACGCATCCGCCAGGAAGTCATCCTGTACGGCATCCGCATCGATGTGTCGGAAGAACTGGCGCGCCTGTCGGCCCACCTGGGCGAAACGCGCCACATCCTCACCAAGGGCGGGCAAGTGGGCAAGCGCCTCGACTTCATGATGCAGGAGCTGAACCGCGAAGCCAACACACTGGGCGCCAAGGCGTCCGTCAAGGAACTGGCCGACGCCTCGATGGACTTGAAGCTGCTGATCGAGCAGATGCGCGAACAGGTGCAGAACCTGGAATAAACCCCGTCAGGCCAGGCGCGCTCCGGCGCGCCCCTGGTCGCTGGCGGCGATGACGACGCAGGCGACAAACAGCACGATGCTGTATTCCACGCCGCCGGCGCCATGCTCGCCAACGAACCAGCCCTTGGCCGCATGCACGATGGCAATGCCGCCGATGCAGATCACCATCAGCCCGGCCGCCGCCCAGCGCGTGTATTTGCCGACGATGAGCAAACTGCCGCAAACGATCTCGACGACGGTAATCGCCCACACCACGGCCAGGCCGTAAATAAATCCCTTGTCTTCCAGGAAACCGGCAAAGCGGGGAATGGTGCCATTGGCGATGCGCGTGATGGCGTGCGCCATGAACATCACGGCGATGGCCACGCGCAGCAACAACATGGCCTGGGCGGAACTGAGAAACGGGAAATTCTTCATGCGCGCATCCTGTCGGTAGAATAGTTATTGAGAAAAAACCATCCAAATTAAATAACTATTTCCTCAGGATAACAAGCAAAATATGCACAAGCGGGGCGGCGAGGCGCATCGCGGGGCTGGCTCGCCGCCTTGCCTCTTGGTAAAATACCGAATTGGGCGGCGCCCACGCAAGCGCAAACGCCGCCATCACACGCAAATGGAAAGATCCGCATGAGCCACCCTACCGCCTTCTCCGGCAGCCTGTTCGTGGTCGCCGCGCCCTCGGGCGCCGGCAAATCGACACTGGTCAATGCATTGCTGGCGCAAGAGCCCGGCATCAAATTGTCGATCTCGACCACCACGCGCGCGCCCCGTCCGGGCGAGCAGCATGGCCGCGAGTACTATTTCACGACGGCGGAAGACTTCGTCGCGCGCGCCGAACAGGGCGAATTCCTGGAATGGGCGGAAGTGCATGGCAATTACTACGGCACGTCGCGCATCATGGTGGAGCAGCAAATGCTGGCCGGCACCGATATCCTGCTGGAAATCGACTGGCAGGGCGCGCGCCAGGTGCGCAAGCAATTCCCCCGCGCGGCCGGCATTTTCATCCTGCCGCCATCGATCGATGCGCTGGAAGAACGCTTGAACAAGCGCGGCCAGGACGAGCCGCACGTGATCACGCGCCGCCTGCTGGCGGCCGGCGGCGAAATCGCACACGCTCCCGAGTTCGAGTATGTTATTATCAATGAAGAGTTTACGGTCGCTTTGTCCGAACTGAGCGCGATCGTGAGAGCGGCCCGTTGCCGGTTTGCGCAACAAGCGGCCCGCAACGCATCGCTATTCGCCCAGCTGGGCCTGCACGCAGAGTAATTCGCCTGCACGCCAGTTCACACAGCACCACGCAAAAATTTTAGGAGTTACTATGGCCCGTATCACAATCGAAGATTGCCTGAAGCAGATCCCTAACCGTTTCCAGCTGACCCTGGCTGCGACTTATCGCGCACGTCAGTTGCTGCAAGGCCACACCCCTAAGGTGGAAGCCAAGGACAAGCCTACCGTTGTTGCACTGCGTGAAATCGCTGCCGGTAAAGTCGGCATCGAAATGCTGAAAAAGGTCCCGATGTAAGTGGGAACCCGCGTGCCGGAACAGTGCTGACCCCTGGTTCTACCGTATCCTTTATTCACACTGTGAAGCAACGCGACGTTTTATGAGTCTGACCCCAGCCGACACGACTTCCGCAGCATTGCCGCCCCTGGCCTCGCGCCAGGCGGCAAAATCGCAGGGCGCAACCACGCCCGGCGTCGGCACGTCCGGCAGCAACATCCCCGCAGTACCGCCAGCGCCCGCCCTGGGCGTGGCCTCCGTCAGCCACCTGGCCGACAAGCTGGCCGAATACCTGTCTCCCGCGGACCTGAAGAAAGTCAAGGAAGCCTACCGCTTCTCCGACGAAATGCACCTGGGCCAGATGCGCCGCTCGGGCGAGCCGTATATCTCGCATCCGATCGCCGTCGCGGAAATCTGCGCCGACTGGAAGCTCGACGCGCAAGCCATCATGGCCGCCCTGCTGCACGACGTCATGGAAGACCAGGACGTCAAGAAGGAAGAATTGATCGAGCGCTTCGGCGCGCCCGTGGCGCACCTGGTCGACGGCCTGTCGAAGCTGGAAAAGATCGAATTCCAGAGCCAGATCGAAGCGCAGGCGGAAAACTTCCGCAAGATGCTGCTGGCCATGGCGTCCGACGTGCGCGTGATCCTGATCAAGCTGGCCGACCGCCTGCACAATATGCGCACCCTGGACTTCATGACGGCGGCAAAAAAGCGCCGCATCGCCAGCGAGACCATGGAAGTGTACGTGCCGATCGCGCACCGCCTCGGCCTGAACAACATCTACCACGAGCTGCAGGACCTGTCGTTCTCGCACCTGTATCCGATGCGTTACCGCACCCTGGCGAAAGCCGTCAAGGCGGCGCGCGGCAACCGGCGCGAAGTGGTCAACAAGATCATGGAAGCCGTAAAAAGCACCTTGTCCATGGCCGAGCTCGATGCGGACGTCACGGGCCGCGAAAAGACCTTGTACGACATCTATAAGAAGATGCGCAGCAAGCACTTGTCGTTCTCACAAGTGCTGGACGTGTACGGCTTCCGCGTGGTGGTGGGCAGTTTTGCCGACTGTTACGTGACCCTGGGCACCCTGCACAGCCTGTACAAGCCCATGCCGGGCAAGTTCAAGGATTACATCGCGATCCGCAAGCTGAACGGCTACCAGTCGCTGCACACGACCGTCATCGGCCCCTACGGCACGCCCGTCGAATTCCAGATCCGCACGCAGGAAATGCACCGCACGGCCGAATCGGGCGTGGCGGCGCATTGGCTGTACAAGAGCGGCGAATCGAACCCGTCCGACCTGCAGCAGCGCACGCATGCCTGGCTGCAATCCTTGCTCGACATCCAGCAACAGACGGGCGACTCGGCCGAATTCCTCGAACACGTCAAGGTCGACCTGTTCCCCGACTCCGTCTACGTGTTTACGCCAAAGTCGAAGATCATCGCCCTGCCGCGCGGCGCCACGGCCATCGACTTCGCCTACTCGATCCATACGGGCATCGGCGACCAGACCGTGGCCGTCAAGATCAACAACGAAACCTCGCCCCTGCGCACCGAGCTGCACAACGGCGACATCGTGGAAATCATCACCGATTCCTCGTCTCGCCCCAGCCCGACCTGGCTGTCGTTCGTGCGCACCGGCAAGGCCCGTTCGGCCATCCGCCACCATTTGCGCACGATCAACCTGCCCGAATCGATCGCCCTGGGCCAGCAACTGCTGTCCCAGGCGCTGCACGCGCTGAACATCGACGCCGACCTGCAGGCGCCGCTGGTCGAACGCCTGCTCAACGAATCGAGCGCCAATTCCATGGACGAGCTGTACGCGGACATCGGCATCGGCAAGCGCATGGCCACCCTGGTGGCGCGCCACATCTTCGGTTTGATCGGCGGCGAAGCGGCCAGCATGCCCGTGGAACACAATAGCGGCAGCGAACTCGACCCCGTCACCATCTGCGGCAGCGAAGGCGTCTCCGTGCAACTGGCGCCGTGCTGCCTGCCGATTCCCGGCGACCAGATCATCGGCCAGCTGCGCCGCGACCAGGGCTTGCTCGTGCACACGAGCGACTGCTCGCAAGCGAAGCGCCAGCGCGCCAAGGAACCGGATCGCTGGATCGCCGTGCGCTGGGGAACGGAACTGAACCGCCGCTTCGACTGCCGCATCAAGGTGCTGATCAACAGCGAACGGGGCATCCTTGCCAGAGTCGCCGCCGAAATCGGCGAGTCCGACGCCAACATCATCTACGTGGGCATGGATGAAGACAAGGACAACGTCCTCGACCAGCTGCGCTTCACCGTGCAAGTCAAGGACCGCGTCCACCTGGCCGCCCTGCTGCGCAATGTGCGCCGGGTCGCCGGGGTCAATCGGATATTGCGCGAGCGCAACTAGAAAACGGCTGGCCAGATTCTCTGCCCAGCCGTTTTTTCATGTGGTGCACATCAGTTCAAGTCTCCCCCGGCGCCGGATACGTCACTTCCAGCAATTCCAGTTCCTGCTCGCCCAGCGGCGTGTTGAGGGTGATCACGTCGCCTTCGCGCGCCTTGGTGATGGTGCGGGCCATGGGCGAGACCCAGCTGATCTTGCCGTTCAGGGGGTCGAATTCATCGATGCCGACGATGGTGATGGTGTGCGTTTCGCCGTCGCTCGTGCGGTAGGTGACCGTGGCGCCGAAAAACACCTGGTCGTTGCCATGGTGCACGCTGGGGTCGACGATGGCGGCCAGGTCCATGCGTTTCGTCAGGAAGCGGATGCGGCGGTCGATTTCGCGCAGGCGCCGCTTGCCGTAGATATAGTCGCCATTTTCCGAACGGTCGCCATTCGACGCCGCCCAATGGACGATGCGCACCACTTCAGGACGGTCGACGTCGATCAGCTGCAGCAGCTCATCCTTGATGCGCTGGTAACCGGCCGGCGTGATGTAGTTCTTGGCGCCGGCGGGAATGGCCAGCGCCAGCGCGGCCGCTTCTTCATCGTCGTCGTTGTCGGATTCTTTTACAAAGGCTTTATTCATCTGTCTATTGTAGCCCCGCCAGGGAGCCACGGGCACACGGGATGCGGGGGCAAACGGGCTTTTTTGACGTATCATCGTGGCAATCGCGGCAAACCTGCGCCGCACACGGAGACGGATGAAAAAATTCTACAGAGTCAGGCGCTGGCTGTTCGCGCCGCTGGTCTACCTGGCTGCCATCTTCCTGCTGATCGAGGAATGGCTGTGGGCGACCGGCGCGCGCCTCATGCAGGTGATCGCGCAATTTCCGCCCCTGCATGCGCTGGAAGCGTGGATCAAGCGCCTGCCGCCGTACTGGGCGCTGGCCATCTTCGTACTGCCGGCCGTACTGCTGTTCCCCGTCAAGCTGCTGGCCCTGCTGGCCATCGCGCGCGGCCATGCCTTTTCCGGCATCGGCGTGATCGTCATCGCCAAGCTGGGCGGCGCGGCCGCCGTGGCGCGCCTGTACAGCCTGACGCGTCCCACCCTGCTCAGTTTGCCATGGTTTGCCCGCTGGCATGGCCTGTTCATGGAAACCAAGGACCGCTGGATCGCCCGCCTGCGCGCCACGCGCCCCTGGCGCCGTGTCAGCCGCCTGTCGGCCGCGCTGGGCCGCGCTCGCCTTGCCTGGTGGCAACGCTTGCGCAAGGGTACGCCAGGACGCCATAATTCGCGCCCGGCCAGGGTGCTGCGCCGCTTCGCCGCCTTCTGGCGCGCCCGCCGCTGATGAAGAAAGGCCACTCCATGCACGACACTCCCCGCCTGGCCCCCGCCATGCGCGCGGCGGCGCCGGAAATCTACCTGTACGACGCGGCCAGCTTGCAATTGCTGGACGCCAACGATGCCGCCTGTGACAACTTGCAGTATGCGCGCAAGGAATTGCTGGCGATGACACCCTTCACCCTGGCGCCGCAGCTCGACGCGCAGCAACTGGCCGCCGTGCTGGCGACCCTGGACGACAGCATCGGTGCACAAGCCCTGCTGCACGTGCAGCAGCGCCGCCGCGACGGCAGCCTGTATTCGCTCAGCCTGCACCTGTCGCGCGCCAGCCGCCATGGACGCGCCCTGCTGCTGGCCGAGGGCGAAGACTTGCGCACGCCGCAGGCGACGGCCGCCGCCCTGGCGCAGGTGCAATCGCGCTTCAACGCCATCGTCTCGAATACGCCGGGTCTCGTGTACCAGTTCTGCCTGCATGCGGATGGGCGCGCCGCCTTTCCCTACCTGAGCGATGGCTGCCAGGCCCTGCTGGGCCTGGGGCCGGCGCAGCTGCACGCGCGCCCGGAACTGTTTTACCAGTTGATCCTCGCCGACGACCGCGCCTCGTATCTGGAATCGATGCAAGCGTCGAAAAACGCCTTGTGGAGCTGGAACTGGGAAGGCCGCATCTGGATCGATGCCTGGAAGGATGTGAAATGGATCAACCTGCGCTCCACGCCGCGCGCGCTGGCCGATGGCACGGTGCAGTGGGAAGGCATCATGACGAATATCACGGAAAGCCGGCTGGAACAGAGCGAAGTGCGCCAGTCGCGCGCCCGCCTGGCCGAGCTGACGGCGCATATCGACAAGGTCAAGGAACACGAACGCACGCGTCTGGCGCGCGAATTGCACGATGACCTGGGCGGCAATTTGACGGCGATCAAGATGGCGCTGGCCATGCTGGCGCGCCGCCTGCCGCCGGACGACCGGCAACTGCAGGAAAAGGCCGACTATGTCGATGCCCTGGTCGACCGCAGCATCGACGCCGTGCACCGCATTTCGCTGGACTTGCGCCCCTCCATGCTGGACCTGGGCCTGGTCGCCGCGCTGGACTGGCAAGTGAAGGAATTCGCGCGCCAGGCCGGCATCGAATGCCAGTTCATTTCGAACCGGCAGCACATCGAACTGGAGCTGGACCAGGCGACCAGCCTGTTCCGCATCGCCCAGGAGGCGCTGACGAATATCGCCAAGCATGCGCAGGCAAGCAAGGTCAGCGTGCGCCTGGCCCGGCAGCGCCAGCATATCAGCCTGTCGATCGCCGACAATGGCGTCGGCATGCGCCTGTCCGACCGCGCCAAGCCGCAATCGTTCGGCATCCGCGGCATGGCCGAGCGGGCCAGCGCGCTGGGCGGCACCCTGAGCCTGATGGACGGGCCGGACGGCGGCACCATCCTGAGCATAAAAATCCGGCTGACCACGCCGCGAGAGGCGATAATAGCGGCTGCAGCCAGTGCGCCCGCGCACAGCGGGCCGCCACCAGAAGCGGCCAGTGGGTGAATTAGATAGGAAACAACGCAGTCATGAAAGAAAAAGCCACCATCCGGGTATTCATCGCCGACGATCACGCGATCGTGCGCGAGGGCTTGAAGCAAATCCTCGCCGATACGAAGGACATCATCGTGGCCGGCGAGGCCGAAAATGGCCACGACGCCATCAAGCTGTTCCGCGGCTCGAAATGCCAGGTGTTGCTGCTCGACATCTCCCTGCCCGACCGCAGCGGCATCGAGGTGCTCAAGCAGATCAAGAAGGAAAAGCCGGAACTGGCCGTGCTGATGCTATCCATGCACCGCGAGGACCAGTACGCCATCCGTTCGCTCAAGGCGGGCGCGGCCGGCTACCTGACGAAACAGAGCGCGCCGCGCGAACTGGTCACGGCCATCCGCCAGGTGGCGCAAGGCTTGAAATACATCAGCGCCTCGCTGGCGCAGGAATTGGCCAACACGGTGGGCGACGACCACGAAACGGCCTTGCACGACACCTTGTCGGACCGCGAATACCAGACCCTGGTCATGATCGCCTCGGGCAAGGCCGTGGGCGCCATTGCCGAAGAGCTGAAATTGTCCGTGAAAACCGTCAGCGAATACCGCGCCCGCCTGCTCGTCAAGATGAAACTCAAGAACAGCGCCGAACTGACGCATTACGCCATCCGCAACCAACTGGTGGATTGACGGCAAAGCGGCATGCCCGCTGGCATCGGGCGAATTGACAGGACTTCTCCTTGCTTCTCGCACAATAAGTTCTTTGCCAACTCGCATATCATGAGGATAATTAGAAATATCTAAAAAGGCTGTGCCTACATGTCCAGTAAATTGCCAACTTCACCAGCAAGCGCTCCCGCCGGCGCCACGAATACCGCCGCCGCTGCGGCGATGAACCCTGCCGATATCGCCCGCGAAGCGTTTCGCCGCCTGGCCACGCGCCGCATCGCCCCCACGCCAAGCGCCTACCGCGATATCTACAATGAAATCGCCGGCATCAGCGAACCGGCGGAGACGCCCGGCGCGCCTGCCGCGGTCCTGGCCGCCAGCGCACCCACGGAGAGTGGCGCGGAAAACGTCCTGACGCAGTTTGCCGCCAAGATGAGCGAATCGGCGGGCGAACTGGGCGACTTTGGCCGGCGTTTCCAGCGCGCCCTGAAAGCGCGCGACTGGGACAGCTATGCGCGCACCCTGGCGCAACTGGCGGAAAAACAGGTGAAGAAAGGCGGCGGCATCGAATTGCCGCCCCTGCCGGACGGCGAACAGACGCGCACACTGCGCGAGTTGCTCAGCCGCACCCTGGGCTTTGCCGTCGCCACCTTGCTGACGGGCACGCCCGCGCTGGTGGAAGAGGCCGAATCGCTGGGCGCGGCCATCAAGCTGGCCCATACGGAAGAAGCGCTGAACGAAGCGGCGCTGCGCCTGAAACAGCTGTGCTACCAGATCGAGCTGAAGAGCGGCGACACGGCCGAGCAGCAGGAATTGCTGCTGCGCCTGTTCAAGTTGCTGCTGGACAACGTCAGCCAGTTGCTCGACGACGACAGCTGGCTGCGCGGCCAGGTCGATGCCGTGCAAAACCTGATCGCCGGCCCGCTCGACCAGCGCGCGCTGGAAGACGCCACGCGCAGCCTGAAGGAAGTCATCTACAAGCAAGGCCAGCTCAAGCACAGCCTGTCCGACGTCAAGCTGACGGTCAAGAACATGATGATGACCTTCATCGACCGCCTGGGGCAAGTGGCGGCCAGCACGGGCGACTTCCATGAAAAGATCGGCGGCTATTCGGAAAAGATCAGCCAGGCGGAAAATATCAGCGAACTGAACAGCGTTCTCGACGAAGTCTTGCGCGAAACACGCATGGTGCAGAACGAAGCCTTGCGCGCACGCGACAAGATGGTGCTGGCGCGCCAGGAAGTGCAGGATGCGGAACAGCGCATCCACACCCTGGAAGCCAAGCTCCAGCATATGAGCGAACTGGTGCGGGAAGACCAGCTGACGGGCAGCCTGAACCGCCGTGGCCTGGACGACGTGTTCGAGCGCGAGACCGCCCGCTCCGACCGCCGCGGCACGCCGCTGTGCATCGCCATGCTGGACCTGGACGATTTCAAGCGCCTGAACGACACCTACGGCCACCTTGCCGGCGATGCCGCCTTGAAACACCTGGTGAAGATCGTCAAGGAAACCCTGCGCTCGATGGACGTCATCGCCCGCTTCGGCGGCGAGGAATTCCTCATCCTGCTGCCGGAAACCACGGTCGAGGCGGCCTCGTCGACGATGACGCGCTTGCAGCGCGAGCTGACCCGGCATTTCTTCCTGCACGACAACGAAAAAGTCTTGATCACCTTTTCCGCCGGCGTGGCCCTGCGCCTGCCCAACGAAGACCAAGCCGAGCTGGTCAAGCGCGCCGACCGCGCCATGTACCAGGCCAAGCAGACGGGCAAGAACCGCGTGGTGGTGGCCGACTAAGCCCGGTCCGCTTCACGCCATGCCGTCCCGCCAACCGGCCGGACGGCATTTTTCATGGCAAAAACAATAACATTCATCGCCTTCCCGCCTTCCGCCGGCGTCCGCGCGATATGAAAATAAAACTATTTTTACCCTCAAGTTTCTTTAAATCATGTCGTCTAGCGCGCGGCCGGCGGCAAACTGAAGGGCTAAAAATTAAAATTTAAAGCACTTTTCGCCATAAATTTTCCCGCAGAGCAACCGTTACCCTAAACAACAGCGGCTTGATTGTCCCGGAACAGCGGGGCAGGCCAAAGTGACTAGCACATAGCGCAATGTAGTACCTGTTTGGAGAATTATCATGGCTGCAGTAATTAATACCAACATCTCGTCCCTGAATTCGCAACGCAACCTGTCGACCTCGCAGTCGGCCCTGAGCACCTCGCTGCAACGCCTGTCCTCCGGCATGCGCATCAACAGCGCCAAGGATGACGCCGCTGGTCTGGCAATTTCCGACCGCATGACGTCGCAAATCCGCGGCATGACCCAAGCCACCCGCAATGCAAACGACGGCGTCTCGCTGGCCCAAACGGCTGAAGGCGCGTTGGCAAGCTCGGGCGACATCCTGCAACGTATCCGCGAACTGGCCGTGCAATCGTCGAACGCCACCAACTCGTCGAGCGACCGTCAAGCGCTGCAAACCGAGGTAGGCCAGCTGGGTTCGGAATTGAACCGTATCGCCCAAACCACCTCGTTCAACGGCCAGGCGCTGCTGGACGGCACCATGGGTACGGCCAACTTCCAGGTTGGCGCCGATGCCAATCAGCTGATTTCCGCCAGCGGCGCGAACTTCCTGACCAACACCTACGGTAACAACCGTATCGCCAACGATGCATCGGCTGTCAAGAAAGATGCCGTAGGTAATGCAGTTGTCGGCAAGCTGACGATTTCCGGCTCCATCGGCACCACGACCGTCGACACGACGGCCGCCGTCGCCGAAACGGCACCAGGTGCAGGTGATGCCATTAAAGGCAGCACGGCCAAATCCGTCGCCGCCGACATCAACAGCCAAACGGCAAAAACGGGCGTGACCGCATCGGCACAAACGGATGTGAACTTGAACCTGGGCGCCGAATCGTATTCGTTCTCCATCGGTTCGGATAACGCCAAGCCAGTCACCGTGTCATTCGCCGTCAGCGGCACGGCATCGACCGCAGCTGACTATGCTGCAGGCATCAACGCCATCAATGCCCAAACGGCCAAGACCGGCGTGACCGCCCAGTACGACAGCGTCAACAAGGGCATGAAGCTGACGAATGCATCGGGCGAGAACATCAGCCTGACGCAAGGCACGACGGCCAACGTCAAGTTCGACGTCGATGGCTACAAGGCTGACGGCAAGGTACAAGCTGCAGCGCAATCGATCATCACCGCTGCCAACGCCGCCACGGTCAACGGCCGCGTGACCTTCGACTCGCAAAACAGCTTCTCGGTAACGGAAACCACCACCACCGGCCTGGCGATTGGTAAAGCGACGGCACAAGGTTCGACCCTGAACTCCGTGTCGACCCTGGACGTGACGACGTTTGACGGCGCGCAGCTGGCACTGAAAATTGCCGATGCAGCACTGGCAACGGTCAACGGCCAACGCGCCCAGTACGGTGCTTTGCAATCGCGCTTCTCGTCGGCGATTTCCAACCTGCAATCGACCACGGAAAACCTGTCCGCATCGCGCAGCCGCATCGTCGATACCGACTTTGCATCGGAAACGGCCAACATGACCCGCGGCCAGATCCTGCAACAAGCTGGTACGGCCATGCTGGCGCAAGCAAACTCGCTGCCAAACGGCGTCCTGAGCCTGCTGCGTGGCTAATCCCTGATTAGTATCGCAACAGCGTAGGACTCTGATTCCCCTGCCGGATTTTTTCGGCCGGGGAATTTTCACTAGGAGAGCACCATGACTATCGACACGATAGCGGCCGCCTCCGCGGCCAGGATAGACAA
Source organism: Janthinobacterium sp. SUN176 (assembly GCF_030587335.1). Lineage (NCBI taxonomy): Bacteria > Pseudomonadati > Pseudomonadota > Betaproteobacteria > Burkholderiales > Oxalobacteraceae > Janthinobacterium > Janthinobacterium sp. SUN176. The sequence continues at coordinate 3,178,800 of NZ_JAPWIA010000001.1, forward strand.
GAGTTATGTGTCTGCGGACACATCACCGGCCCGCCCGGCAGCGCCACGCGCCGCCACGGAAACCGACAAGGTTGCACCACAGCAAGCCAGCAAGGAACCCAGCCGCGAGCAGCTCGACAAGGCGGTATCGGAGCTGAACCAGTCGTCGCAGATGAAGACGCAAGGCCTGGAGTTTTCCATCGATGAAGACAGCCAACGCACGGTCGTCAAGGTCATCGACCAGGAAACCAAGGAAGTACTGCGCCAGATTCCCACCCGGGAAGCGCTGGAATTGGCCAAGACCTTTGACTCGGCCAAGGGTTCGCTGATCCGCCAAAGCGCCTGATGATGGCATGGCTCACGGACATGCGACATCGCGGCAGCAGGCATCAGCATGACCACGGGGTTCGGTAGCCTGGCTATCCGGCCCCGTTTTTTATTGCAACTCGTACAATATTTTCCCATCTCTTCCCCGCTTTTTTGCTCCCGCTGAAAACAGCACGGTAAATCCCCCTCTCAAGTCCTGATTGATTCTGCCGATAACAGCTTATATTAGCGTTTTCCTAGGAGTATTCAGTGGCCATCACACCTACCCTTTCATCCATAGGCATCGGCGCCGGCGCCAGCGGCCTGGATGTGAATGCCATCATCGACAAGCTGATGACGGCCGAAGCCGCACCGCTGGGTACTTTTGACAAGAAAACGGCCTCCTACCAGGCCAAGCTCAGCGCGATGGGCACGCTCAGTGGCGCCGTCAGCACCTTCCAGAATTCGCTGTCGGCCCTGTCGAATACAAATAACTTCCGCGCAGTCAGCGCCACGCCCGCCGATCCCCTCGTGCTGTCGGCCAGTGCCGGCGCCAAGGCCGTGGCCGGCAACTACAACATCAATGTCACCCAACTTGCCCAGTCGCAGACCCTGATGTCGGGCGGCATGGCCAACAAGCTGTCGACCATCGGACTGGGCAGCAAGACGACGATTTCCTTCCAGTTGGGCTCGCTCACCGGCGGCACCTTCGGTTTGAACGGCACCGCCCTGGCCGCCACCACGGCGCAGACCGGCATCAGCAACGGCTCGCTGATACTCAACGGCACCGCCATCCCCACCGATGCCAGCACCAAGAGCGCGCGCGCCCTGGCCGACGCCATCAACGCCAAGAGCAGCACCACGGGCGTGACCGCCACGGCCCAGCCGACGTCGAGCAGCGCGACCATGTTCGCCGGCTTCGGCAGCGTCGAAACGGGCGCGGATGGCACCTATTCGCTGTCGGTGGGCGGCATCGAGATCGTTACGCAGGGCAACGGCGTGGCCGCCAACGGCGGCATCACGGCCGCCTCGCTCGACACGACGCTCGAAGGTCCGAATGCCGTCTCGAATGCGCTGGCCGCGGCCAACATCACCGTCACCGGCAAGGCCGCCGACGGCACCCTGAAATTTACGCGCGCCGACGGTTCCAACCTGAACATCGAAGAAGTGGTGACGGGCTCGGTCAAGGGCGGCATCGGCCACGCCTCGAACTCGGTCAATGACGGCTCGAACGTGACGCTGACCAGCACCATCAACCTGGCCTCGAGCAATGCCAGCCCGATCACCATCGCCGGCAGCAATCCGGCCGCCGCCGGACTGACGGCAGGCTCGGGTGGCGCCTACATGAACACCAACTTCACCCAGGACGGCACGCAGGCGACGGGCACGGTGGTGATCGACGCCACCAACAACACCTTGCAAGGCATTCGCGACGCCATCAATAACGCGGGCTTGGGCGTGACGGCCAGCATCGTTTCGGACGGCACGGACAAGCCGTTCCATCTGGTCTTGAGCTCGTCGAAGACGGGTGCCAACTCGTCCATGAAGATCTCGCTGAGCGGCAGCGACGGCCTGCCCCCGGACAGCGCCCTGAATGACTTGCTGTCCTACGATGCGAGCGGCACGCAGAACCTGAAACAGAACAGCGCCGCGCAAAACACCAACTTCAGCGTCAACGGCATCGCCATCACCAGCGCGTCCAACAGTGTCGATACGGCCATCGAAGGCGTGACCCTCGGCATTGCCAAGGTCGGCAGCACCAGCTTGTCGGTGCAGAAAGATACCTCCACCGTCAAGACCAGCATCAATACCTTCGTCAAGGCCTATAACGACCTGAATACGGCGATGGCCAAGATGACGGCCTATGATCCGGAAACCAAGAAGGGCGGCGTCCTGCTGGGGGACTCCACCGCGCAATCGATCCAGAGCCAGTTGCGCAAGCAATTGGGCGCGCCCATTACCGGCTTGAACAGCAGTTTGAGCACCCTGAGCCAGGTCGGCATTTCCTTTCAGAAAGATGGTAGCCTGACCCTGGACTCCAGCAAGCTCGACAAGGCCATCAGCGCTAACTTCACGGACATCGCCGGCCTGTTTTCCGCGCTCGGCAAGGCCACCGACAGCAACGTCGCCTTTACCAGCTCGACCGCAGCAACCAAGCCGGGCAGCTATGAACTGACGATCACCACGATGGCCAGCCAAGGCTCGATCACCTCGGCCGCCGCGATGCCGGCCACCACCACGATAGGCAGCGACACCACGTGGAGCATCACGCTGAACGATACCGAGCCCAGCGCTGCCAAGAATACGGCCCAGGTCGTCATTCCTGCCGGGACGTACACCCCGGCCCAGATGGCATCCATCATCCAGTCATCGATCAACGGCGTGAAGTCGTTTTCCGACAACGGCGCCACCGTGTCGGCTTCCGTCGATGGTGCGGGCAAACTGGTACTGGCCTCGAGCCGCTATGGTTCCGTCTCGAATATCGCCATCAGCAGCGGCACCGGCACGGCGCCAACCGACCTGTTCGGCGCATCCGCGCCCGTCAAGGGCGCGGACGTGGCTGGCACCCTGGGCGGACAACCGGTGATCGGCTCGGGCCAGACCCTGACGGGCGCCGCCGGTTCGCCGGCCGATGGCCTGAAGATTGAAGTCACGGGCGGCACCACCGGCTCGCGCGGCACCGTCAGCTTCTCGCAAGGCTATGCCTACCAGTTGAATAACCTGGCCACTTCCTTCCTCGGCACGGACGGCATGATCACCAACCGCTCCAAGGGCCTCAACGAAACCATCAAGAGCATCGCGACGCAGCGCGACAAGTTCAGTGACAAACTGAACGACATCGAAGCGCGCTACCGCGCCCAGTACTCGCGCCTGGACGTGTCCCTGAATAAATTGCAGGGCATGCAAACCTATTTGACCCAGCAGCTGGCCGCCATCGCCGCCAACCGTTAAGCCCATTCATCAGGAGAATTACATGTTTGGAACCCAACAACGCGGCGTCAACGCCTATGCCAAGGTCGGCCTGGAAACGGGCATCGTTTCGGCCTCGCCGCACAAGCTGATCGTGATGCTGTACGACGGCGCCCTGGTGGCCGTGCTCAGCGCGCAGATGCACATGAAATCGGGCAATGTGCCGGAGAAAGGCAAGTCCATCTCGAAAGCCATCCAGATCATCGACAATGGCTTGCGCGCCAGCCTGGACAAGGAAGCGGGCGGCCAGATCGCCGAAGGCCTCGACGCCCTGTATGAATACATGAGTGCGCGCCTGCTGACGGCCAACCTGCACAACGATATTACCCTGCTGGAAGAAGTGCAGCGCCTGCTCACCGACTTGCGCGAAACTTGGAACGCCATCGGCGCCACTCCCGCCGCCATGCCTGGCGCCGATCTGAAACGTATGCCCAGCCTTGCGAGCGCCTGACCCATGATGACGAATCAAGAAGTCCTGACCACCTACGAAGCCATGCAGACCCTGACGGGCCAGATGGTGACCGCCGCCACCAATGCCGACTGGGATGCGCTCGAAGTGCTGGAACAGCGCATCAGCGCGCATGTGGCCGCGCTGAAGGCGAATGAAGAAAAAGTCGTGCTGGAAAGCGCTGGCCGCCAGCGCAAGGTCGCCCTGATCAAGCAGATCCTGGAAGACGACCGCAAGATCCGCGACCTCACCATGCCGTGGATGGCGCAATTGTCCAAGCTGATCAGCAGCACCGGCACCGAGCGGCGCCTGGCCAACGCCTACGGCGCGTAAGCGCCCACGGGGCAAGGTCCGCTATCATGTTGCCGAAGATGGATGCGATCGGCATGACGCCCCTGACCCCGATCAAGGGCACTCGCCCGGCCGACACCGTCGCCGACCCGCGCCAGGCCGAGTTCCAGCGCTCGCTGCAGGGACTCATCGGCAAATCCATGCAGGGACAGGTGCTGGCCCGCATGGGCGACGGCAGCTTTCTCGTGCGCGTGGCCGGTACGCCGGCCCGCATGCAGCTGCCCGCCGGCGCCCAGCCCGGCACGGAAATCCCGCTGACCTTGATCGGCATCAATCCCCGCCCCTCTTTTCAAATCGGCAACAACCGCGACCAGCCCGCCAGCGCCCTGCTGACGTATGCGGACGCGGAAGCCGAGCCGGACGCCGCTGAAACGCGCGGCCCCCAGCCCGGCGCCGCCCAGGCGGGCACGCGCGCCAGCAGCACGGCCGCCACCCTGCTCAGCCGCGCACCCCTGACGCCGGCCAATCTGTTGCCCGCCCTGGCGGGCGACACGCCCGCGCCCGAGCTGAGCACCACCGCGCGCGCCATCAGCACCGTGCTCAGCCAGGCGGAAAGCGTGCCCGGCGCGCCCCTGTCCCTGGTCGGCAAGACGCCGCTGATGACCACGCCGGGCGCAGCTCCGGCCCAGGTGGCGCAAAAACTGCAGGAGGCGGTGGGCAGCAGCGGCCTGTTCTATGAATCGCATGTGGCCGAATGGGCCGAAGGCAAGCGGCCGCTGGCGTCGCTGCTGCTGGAGCCGCAGATGCAGAAAGCCCCGCAAGGCGAGGCGGCCAGGACGGGGACCGACCTTGCCTCGGCGCAACTGATCAATTTGCAGCTGCATACGCACGAACAGGCGCGCGTGCAATGGCAGGGCGAAGCGTGGCCCGGCCAGAAGATGCAGTGGGATATCAGCAAGGATGCGCCGGAAGGACAGCAGCACGATGGGCGCGACGGCGACGAGGAAGCGACGGCCTGGCGCAGCAACGTGCGCTTCCAGTTTCCCCTGCTGGGCGACCTGGCCGCGCACGTGGTCTTGCAGGGCGGCCGCGTGGCCATCCAGCTGCAAGCGGGCAGCGAAGGCAGCGCCGACACCTTGCGCCAGCATGCGGCGGCGCTGGAAGCGTCGCTAGCCGCGGCCGGCTGGCCATTGACGTCGCTGACGATCGCCGGCAAGCCGGACGCCGCCGAGCCAACGGAAGCGGACGATGCTTGACGACACCAAGCGCAAGGTGCCGCAGACGGCCGTCGCGCTGGCCTACCAGAGCGGCGCGCCCGCACCCAAGGTGGTGGCCAAGGGCAGCGGCCTGATCGCGGACCAGATCATCAGCACGGCGCGCGAACACGGCGTCTTCGTGCATGAATCGAAGGAATTGGTGGCGTTGCTGATGGATGTCGACCTGGACCGCCAGATTCCGCCCGGCCTGTATCGGGCGATTGCGGAACTGCTGGCCTGGTTATATCATATTGAATCTGCGAATGGCGGGCCCATCCCGCCGCCGCCCGACACCAGCATCAACCTCACCGATACATAGACAGGCATCAATGCAAGCACATATTATGGATTCCGGCCTCGAAAACTGGCATGATTTTGAAGTGGAATCGCGGCGGGAAATCATCGCCTTGCTGCGCAGCATAGGCGAAAAGAACCAGCTGATCCGCATGCTGATCCACGGTGAATCCGATGTGTGCGTCACGTCCATCCTGGAAGTCGATGCCGACCACGATAGCGTCATCCTCGACCGTTCCGTGAATGCCGACCAGAACCGGCGCATGGTGGCCGCCAAGGGCATTTCGTTTGAAACCTCGCTCGACAAGATCCGCATCCTGTTTGCCAGCGCCCTGGTGGAAGAGTGCAATTACGGCGGCACGCCCGCCTTGAAAATTTCCATTCCAGAAACACTGATCCGCTTGCAGCGGCGCGAGTATTACCGCATGACTACGCCCGTGAGCAATCCCGTGCGCGTGGCGATTCCCCTGCCGCCCTCGCTGGGCGGCGCCGACACCCTGTTCCCGCTGGCCGACATCAGCTGCGGCGGCATCGCCATCCTCGACAATAAACTGATGCTGGGCGAAACCATCGGCAGGGACTATCCCGGCTGCCGCATCGACTTGCCCGACGTCGGCATCGTCACCGCGACTTTGCAAATTCGCAACTCGCTGGACATGACCTTGCTGAACAATAAGCTGAACCGCCGACTCGGCTGCCAATTCGTCGACCTGCCGCGCAGCATGCTGGCGCACGTGCAGCGCTATATCACGCGCCTCGAACGAGAACGGAATGCGCGCATGGCTGGGCTGGGCTGATAACCCAAAACGAAAGCTGGAGTCAGACCCGGCGGGGGAATGTATCCCAATGGGATACATTCCGATTCTTTGGGAACTGACCCCGGAATCTGCCGTTAGGGTAGCTAAAACTCAAACTTGCATATTCATAATTTCATGATATGCAGAAACTAGTTTATTCCGCACCTGCACCGTCGCCTGGAATTCGATGCTCGACTTTTGCATCGACACCATCACGTCCGACAGGCTGACCTTTTCGTCGCCCATGGTAAAGCGCTGGCCCAGCGCGGACGAGGCTTTTTGCGCGCCGCTCACGGAGTCGAGCGCGCTCTTGAAGGCATCGGCAAAATTCACCTTCGCCGCCGGCATCTCGGTCTGGATCGCCGGTATTTTCGCCTCCGGCCGCGTGGCCGCCGACTTCAGTTGCGCGATCATCGCCTCGATCCTGCTGCTATCGATACCGCCTGTTTTCACTTTGCCTCCCGATTCTGGTGTGCTTCGTAACTGTTCCATGCCTGTTGCACCCAGAGAACAAAACCCTGGCTTGCAAGGCAACGACGGGTACAATAACTTCCGTCACATGTTGCCAGGGTTCCACAATACCAGCGCCAACGCCAGCCGCTCGGCCGAGCAGGCGGCAAAAGCGCCTTCTATTTGGACGATTGAAGCGCGTGACAGTGGCGGATAATTCTGCATATCGCCCAATCCTCCCGAGGAAGCGGCCCCCACGCACCACCCAATACACGTAAATACACCGCCCTGGAAGGCAATCATGGCTGTAGCCGAAGAAATCGATGTGAACCGCATACCGCCGGAACCGGCGCCTGCCCGCTCGCCCGTGGAGTCCGTACAAGCGTTCGCCAAGACGCCGATGGGCAAGAATTTCCTGCGCGGCCTGGGCGTGGCGGCACTGGTCGCCATCGGCGTGGCCCTGTACATGTGGAACCAGCCGCCCGAATACAAGGTCCTGTTTTCCAACTACACGGACCGCGACGGCGGCGCCATCACCGCATCGCTGGACCAGCTGGGCATCAAGCACAAGTTTTCCGAAGGCGGCGGCGCCATTCTCGTACCATCCGAGCAAGTCCACGACGCGCGCCTGAAACTGGCCGCGCAAGGCTTGCCGAAAGGCGGCAACGTGGGTTTCGAGCTGATGGAAAACCAGAAGCTGGGCGTGTCGCAATTCCTGGAACAGGTCAATTTCCAGCGCGCACTGGAAGGCGAACTGGCGAAATCGATCGAGTCGGTGTCCGCCGTCGACACGGCGCGCGTCCACCTGGCCCTGCCCAAACCATCCGTCTTCGTGCGCGAACAGCAAAAACCGACGGCTTCCGTGCTGCTGAACCTGCACCCGGGCCGCGGCCTGGACCAGCTGCAGGTGAGCGCCATCGTGCACCTGGTGGCGTCCAGCGTACCGGAATTGCTGCCAATCAATGTTACCGTGGTCGACCAGGCCGGCACCCTGCTGTCGAACCAGGAAAAGGACAAAGACCGCGCCAACGGCATCAAGAGCCTGGACCCGAACCAGCTGAAGTACGTGCAGCAATTGCAGCAAAGCGTGATCAAGCAGGTCGAATCGATCCTGCTGCCCATCGTCGGCGAAGGCAATGTGCGCGCCGAAGCGACGGCCGACGTGGATTTTTCGCAAAGCGAGCAGGCGGCCGAAACCTACAAGCCGAACTCGCCGCCGGAAGCGTCCACCATCCGCAGCCAGCAGACGAGCGAATCGACGGGCGCCGGCAATGCCAACCCGTCCGGCGTGCCGGGCGCGCTGTCGAACCAGCCGCCAGGCGTGGCCACGGCGCCATTGACGGCCGAGGCGCCGGGCGCCCCGGGCGGCGCGCCGACGGCGCCGACACAGAAGGAATCGACGACGAATTATGAAGTCGACAAGACCGTGCGCTACGAACAGAAATCCATGGGCGGCCTGCGCCGCCTGTCGGTGGCCGTCGTCGTCAACTACCGCCGCAGCTTCGACAAGGATGGCAAGGTCACGGTCAAGCCGATTTCCCCAGCAGAAATGATCCAGATCAATAATCTGGTCAAGGAAGCGATGGGCTACAACAAGGAGCGCGGCGACAGCTTCAGCGTGGCCAACTCGCCCTTCGACGGCATCGACCGCGCGCCGGAAGGCAAGCTGGAGTGGTGGCGCGACCCGGCCAACTTGCCGCTGGCCAAGGAACTGGCGAAATTCCTCATCACGGCCCTGATCCTGCTGTATATATTCATCAAGATCGTACGCCCGATGCTGCGCCCGGTCATGCGCAAGATCGACGATTTCGGCGCCCCGCCGCCCGTCATCGAGCCGGAACTGAGCAAGGACGGCGAAGAAAACGAAGTCCTGCTCAGCGAAGCGGAGCTGGAGGAACTGGAAGAAGATACGGCCCGCGGTTATCGCGAAAACCTGGCGATGGCCCGGAAACTGGCGCAGGAAGACCCGCGCGTCGTGGCCAACGTAATCAAAGCATGGATAGGCAATAATGACTGAGACAACGGGACTGCAAAAAGCATCGATCCTGATGCTGGCACTGGGCGAGAGCGAAGCGGCCGAGGTCATGAAATTCCTCGGGCCGCGCGAAGTGCTGAAACTGGGCGCCGCCATGGCCACCATGAAGGGCATCGCGCACGACCAGGTGGTCGAGGTGCTCGACGACTTCCGCGCGCAGACGGAACTCAATTCCACCGTCGGCCTCGATTCGGACGAATACATCCGCCAGGTGCTGACCAAGGCGCTGGGCGACGACAAGGCATCCGTGCTGCTGTCGCGCATCCTGGGCGGCAAGGACGCGTCCGGCATCGAATCGCTGAAGTGGATGGATTCGCAATCCGTGTCCGAGCTGATCCGCAACGAGCACCCGCAGATCATCGCCACCATCCTCGTCCACCTGGAACGCGACCAGGCCTGCGAAATCCTCGGCCATTTCACGGACCGCCTGCGCAACGACGTGGTCTTGCGCATCGCCACCCTGGACGGCGTGCAGCCGGCCGCCTTGCGCGAGCTCAACGACGTGCTGACGAAACTGCTGTCCGGTAACGAAAACATCAAGAAATCGTCGCTGGGCGGCGTGCGCGCGGCGGCCGAGATCCTGAACTTCATGAGCGGCGAGCAAGAAGGCTCCGTCATGGACAATATCAAGAATTACGACAATGACATGGCGCAAAAGATCATGGACGAAATGTTCGTGTTCGACAACGTGATCGATATCGACGACCGCGGCATCCAGCTGCTGCTGCGCGAAGTGCAGTCGGAAATGCTGATCATCGCCCTGAAAGGCGCCTCGCAAGAGCTGCGCGACAAGATCTTCAAGAACATGTCGCAGCGCGCCGGCGAGATGATGCGCGAAGACCTGGAATCGAAAGGCCCCGTGCGCCTGTCGGAAGTGGAATCGCAGCAGAAACAGATCCTGCAGATCGTGCGCCGCCTGGCGGACGAGGGGCAGATTGTCTTAGGCGGAAAAGGCGAGGATTCGTTTGTCTAGTTTAATTCCCAAAGAGCAACAAACCGCCTACCAGCGCTGGGAAATGACCTCGTTTGGCGACGAGCGTCCCAGCGTGGTGGCGGCGCGCAAGCTGCTGGAACCGGACCCCGAGCCCGAAATCGATCCGGAAACCGATCCCTACGGCGAGCTGCACCAGGAAGAGCTGGCCCCGCCGCTGGAATACCCGACGCAGGAAGAACTCGACGCCATCCGCGAAGAAGCGCGCGCCACGGCCTTCGACGAAGGCCGCGCGGCCGGCTATGCGGAAGGCCATGCGGCCGGGCATGCCGACGGCCATGCGCAATCGTATGCGGAAGGCAAGGCGGCGTCCGCCGTGGAACTGGCGCACCTGCAAACCATCGCCGTCGACTTCGGCACGGCCGTGCACCAGGCCGACGAGCTGATCGCCAATGACGTGATGGAACTGGCCTTGCAGCTGGCCAAGGGCATGCTGAAGACGGCCCTGCCCGTGCGCCCCGAACTGATGCTGCCGATGGTGCGCGAAGCCATCGAGTACTTGCCTGTACTACAACAACCAGCCTTGCTGATGCTCAACCCGGACGATGCGCAAGTGGTGCGCGACGGCATCGGCGATGAGCTCGACAAGGGCGGCTGGCGCGTCATCGAAGACCCGTCCGTGGAACGTGGCGGTTGCAAGATCGACACGGCCAGCAACCAGATCGATGCGCAGACGTCCACCCGCTGGCACCGCCTGACGCATGCGCTGGGCAAAGACCTGGACTGGCTGGCGCCGTGAGCGAGCCCGTCAAAGGCCCTGCTGCCCATGCGGCGCGCTGGCGCGCCTACCTGAGCGACTGTACGGCCGTGGTCGGCTTTGTCGAACCGATGCAGATTTCAGGACGCGTCACGCGCGTGGCCGGCCTGGTGATGGAAGCCGTGGGCCTGCGCCTGGCCGTCGGCGCCGCCTGCACCGTGCCGCTGCCGAATGGCGGCCGGGTCGAGGCGGAAGTGGTCGGCTTTGAAGGCGAACGCCTGTTTTTGATGCCGCAAAGCGACGTCGAAGGCATCGTGCCCGGCACGCGCGTGTTTTCCGTCGAACCGGCCATTCCCCGTCCCGGCAGCGTGGCGCACCCGCGCCGCCGCCCCAGCGACCGCGCGCGCCACCTGCCCGTGGGTCCGCAACTGCTGGGCCGCGTGCTCGACGGCGCGGGCCGCCCGCTCGACCAGCTGGGCCCGCTGCACACGACGGACAGCGCCCCCATCAATGTACGCCCCGCCAATCCCTTGGGCCGCGCGCCCATCGTCGACACGCTCGACGTGGGCGTGCGCTCGATCAACGCCATGCTGACCGTGGGCCGTGGCCAGCGCATGGGCCTGTTCGCCGGTTCCGGCGTGGGCAAGAGCGTGCTGCTGGGCATGATGGCCCGCTACACGGAGGCGGACGTGATCGTCGTCGGCCTGATCGGCGAACGGGGACGCGAAGTAAAAGAATTCATCGAGCAGATCCTGGGCCCCGAAGGCCTGGCCCGCTCCGTCGTCGTGGCCGCGCCGGCCGACACGCCGCCGCTGATGCGCCTGCAAGGGGCCGCGTATGCGACGGCGATTGCCGAACACTTCCGCGACCAGGGGCAAAACGTGCTGCTGATCATGGATTCGCTGACCCGCTACGCCATGGCGCAGCGCGAAATCGCCCTGGCCATCGGCGAACCGCCCGCCACCAAGGGCTATCCGCCGTCCGTCTTCGCCAAGCTGCCCGTGTTGGTGGAGCGGGCCGGCAATGGCGAGGAAGGCGGCGGCTCGATCACGGCCTTCTACACCGTGCTGACCGAGGGCGACGACCAGCAAGACCCGATCGCCGACTCGGCGCGCGCGATTCTCGACGGCCATATCGTGCTGAACCGGCGCCTGGCCGAAGCGGGCCATTATCCCGCCATCGACATCGAGCAATCGATTTCGCGCGCCGCCCACTCGATTACCACGCATGAACACCAGCAGCAGGCGCGCAAGCTGAAACAGCTGTATTCGCGCTATGAACGCAGCCGCGACCTGATCAGCGTGGGCGCCTACAGCGCCGGCACCGACCCCGTGCTGGACCAGGCCATCGCCCTGCATGAAAAGATCGAGGCGTTTTTGCAACAGCAAATCACGGAGCGGGTCAGCATGGACGAGAGCTTGGGGCAACTTACCGCTCTATTCGACTGATTAGGGCTTGCATAGCGGGAATATAATCAGCCATGGCTTCTCCTTCCCAACTTGCAACCCTGATCGACCTTGCCCAGCGCGAAACGGACGACTGCGCCAAGCGCCTGGGCGCGGCCCTGAAAGCGCTCGACGATTGCCGCCAGAAGCTCGACATGCTGTCCGGCTACCGCGACGACTACGCCAAGCGCTTCGAGACAAGCATGAGCAGCGGCATTACGCCCATGGCTTACCGCAACTTCCAGGCCTTCATGGTCAAGCTTGACAGCGCCATCCTGGGCCAGCAGCAGGTAGTCGAGCATGCGCAAGCGCGCAGCGACAATGAAAAGATGCGCTGGCAGTTGGCCGAACGCAAGCGCATGTCGTACACCACCCTGAACAACCGGGCGCAGGAACAGGCGCTGAAGCTGGAAAACAAACGCGACCAGAAAGCAATGGATGAGCACGCGGCGCGACAAGCCTATTACAAACGCTAAGCAACACTGAGGCAGCATCATGCAAACCCAGCCAACACCGATTTCCCAGATTATCTCGCCGAACGCCACGCCGGGCGCCGCCAACCGCAGCCAGCCGACCACCAGCGGCACGGCGGGCGACTTCCAGCGCACCCTGAACCGCCAGATCGAGCAACGCCAGGCCAGCCGCAATATGACGCAGGCGCAAGTACAAGCGCCTGCGCCGGCGGTCCGCCCTGCCAGCCCCGCGGCCACGCAGGCTCCAGCCCAGGCGCCAGCGAGCGAAGCGAAGCCGGCGCAGACGGGTACCGAACAGGCGGCCAGCAGCGAACCGCCGCCAGCGCAGTCCAGCGAGGCGGCCGCGCCCGCCACCGCCGACAACGCCAGCGCCCCGGCCGAGGCCAGCGTGCCCGCCGACAACGCCACCGCGACAGTCGCGCCGCCAGCCGATCCGGCCGCCGAGATGCTGGCCCTGGTAGGCAGCATCCAGCTGGCCATCCAGCCGCCGGCGGCAGCCGCCAAGGCCGTGCCGGAACTGCCCGCGCGCGCCAGCGTCAAGGCCGACGGCAAGAACCTGGCCGCAGGGCCCTTGCTGGCAGCGGGCCAGGGCAGCGGCAAGGCTGCCGCCACCGTCATCGCGCAAGCCGACGGCGGCGACTTTGCCGACAGCCTGGGCCAAGCCCAAGGCAAGGCGGCCGCCACACCGGGCGCCAGCGTGCCAACCGGCAAGGCCGAACCTGGCAAGCTGGCCATCGACGCCCAGCTGGCTGCCACCGCCAAGGCGGGCGCCGCCGTGGCCGAACCGATTCTCAAGGAAACACCTGCCGACCTGAGCCGCCTGGCGGCCCAATTGCAGCCGGGTGCGCTGCAGCAGGCCGCTGCCGCCGTGGCCGTGCCGGCCGACAAGCTGACGGGCCGGGTCGGCACGCCGGCCTGGGACCAGCAGCTGGGACAGAAAGTCGTGTGGATGGCGGCCGGCGGCGACCAGAGCGCCACCCTGACCTTGAATCCGCCCGACCTGGGACCTGTGCAAGTGGTACTGACAGTCACCAACGACCAGGCCGATGCCGCCTTCATGTCGGCCCAGCCGGAAGTACGCCAGGCGCTGGAAGCGGCCATGCCGCGCCTGCGCGAGATGATGAGCGAAGCGGGCATCGCCTTTGGCAGCGCCACCGTCTCGGCCGGCACGCCGGAACAGCAGGACCAGGGTAACCGGGAAGCCTCGGGCGGACGCCGTGGCAATGGCCAGGGCGGCGGCGTAACGGGTGGCGAGACCGCCATCGCGCCGGCGGCAGGCGGGCGCAGCCGGCCCAGCCTGAGTGCCGTGGATACCTTTGCCTGAGGACAATTCGTCGTCCGCCAGCCGCTGGCGCGCCCCCTGACGTAACTTTTCGTCTAAAAACAGCGAGTTGAGGGCGCTTCCGCCCTCTTTTCACTGCATCCTTCTGCGCAGAATTTGCCGATAATGACATAATGGCGTCGTGATCCACTTCCATGCACTCGAGTACCATTGAAAGCAAATCCAAAAATGAAAGCAGATCCGAAAGCAGATGCAGGCCTGGCTCCCGCCGGCGCCTCGAAAAAGAAGCTTCTGATCATCGTGCTGGCCTCGGTGCTGGTGGCTGGCAGTATCGGTGGCGGTGCCGCCTGGTACTTCCTGCATGGCAAGGCCGATAAAGAAGAATCGGCGCCCAGCAAGAAAAAACATGCCGCTTCCAAGGCAGGTCCGCCCGTCTTCGTGCCCATCGATGCCTTCACCGTCAACTTGCAGCCGGAAAATGGCGAGCAATACCTGCAAATCGCGTTTACCTTGCAGGCCAGCAGCCCGGAAGAAATGGACTTGATCAAGGTCAACATGCCGAAAGTGCGCAGCCGTTTATTGCTGCTGCTGTCCGGCAAGAAGGCGTCCGAACTCAATACCGTGGAAGGCAAGCAGCAACTGGCGGCCGAAATCATCAATCAGGTGAACCAGCCGTTCGAGGACAAAGGGCCGGAGCAGGACGTGACGGACGTATTATTTACCGCATTCATCATTCAATAAGCAGCCATGGCCGATAATTTCCTCTCCCAGGAAGAAGTCGATGCCCTTCTGAAGGGCGTCAACGGAGACCAGGACGACGCGCAGGCGCCGGAAGATGTCACGGGAGTTCGTACCTACAACCTGGCAACCCAGGAGCGCATCGTGCGCGGCCGGATGCCAACGTTGGAAATTATCAACGAGCGTTTCGCCCGTCTGCTGCGCGTGGGCCTGTTCAACTTCCTGCGCCGCAGCGCCGAAGTGTCGGTCGGTTCCGTGCGCGTGTCGAAATACAGCGAGTTCATCCGTAACCTGGTGGTGCCGACCAACCTGAATTTGGTGCACATGAAGCCGCTGCGCGGCACGGCCCTGATGGTCTTCGATCCGGGCCTCGTGTTCTTGCTGGTCGACAACCTGTTCGGCGGCGACGGACGCTTCCATACGCGCGTCGAAGGACGCGACTTTACGCAGACGGAGCAGCGCATCATCCTGCGCATCCTCGACATCGTCTTCGAAGCGTACACCAAGTCGTGGGAGCCGGTCTTCCCCGTCGAGTTCGAATATATCCGTTCAGAAATGAACACGCAGTTCGCCAACATCGCCACGCCGAACGAGGTGGTGGTGGCGTCCACGTTTACGGTGGAATTGGGCTCCGTTTCCGGACAAATCCACTTCTGCATGCCGTATTCGATGATCGAGCCGATCCGCGATTCGCTGACCTCGAGCCTGCAGGGCGAGGCGCTGGAAGTGGACAAGCGCTGGATCCGCCTGATGACGCAGCAGATCCAGATCGCCGAAGTCGAGCTGGTGGCTTCGCTGGGCACGGCGCGCGTGTCGTTCGATGAAATCCTGAACATGAAGGTGGGCGACATCATCCCGCTGAATATTCCCGAACTGATCGCCGCCACCGTCGACGGCGTGCCCGTGATGGATTGCACGTACGGCGTGTTGAACGGACAATATGCGCTGAAGGTGGAGAAACTCCTCGCCAATGCCGATAACATGAACAACCATTAAGAAATATACGGGTCGCGCTGCGGCCCGCATCTGTACAACAGGAGAAACACATGTCTGACAACCAAGACGACCAAAGCGCGGAAGACGATTGGGGCGCGGCCATTGCCGAGCAGGCCAAGGCGGAAGCCGAAGCGCTGCAGAACCAGGCCGCCAATACGGCCAGCGCGGCCAGCGCCGCCGTGTTCAAGGACTTTTCCAAGCAGGCATCGAAGTCGGAAACGCACAACGATATCGATTTCATCCTCGATATCCCCGTGCAGCTGACGGTCGAACTGGGCCGCACCAAGATCGCCATCAAGAACCTGCTGCAACTGGCGCAGGGTTCCGTGGTCGAACTCGACGGCCTGGCCGGCGAACCGATGGACGTGCTGGTGAACGGCTGCCTGATCGCCCAGGGCGAAGTGGTGGTGGTGAATGACAAGTTCGGCATCCGCCTGACGGACATCATCACGCCTTCCGAACGCATCCGAAAATTGAATAAATGAAGCCTGGCCTGTTGATTTCCACTGTGCTGCCGTTCCTGGCGGCATGCAGCATCGCGCACGCCGAACCGGCATCGGCGCCGGCGGCCAGCGCCGCCAGCGCTTCCGTCGCGGCGGCCAGCGAGGCACCGCCAGCCGCCACGGCGCCGGCCGCCTCGGCTGCAACGGCGGTGCCGGCCTCCGCGCCTGCCGCCGCCCTGCCCGCCATGCCGCCCGGCGCAGCGATGACGATGGCGCCGACCAGCTCGGCCGGCAGCTTGCTGCAAACCATCTTCGCACTCGTGTTCGTGCTGGCCCTCCTGATCGGCCTGGCCTGGTTCATGAAGCGCTATGGCCCCAAGGTCATGGGCGGCAACAGCAAGATGCGCGTCGTCAGCTCGCTCAACCTGGGCGGACGCGAACGCATCGTCCTCGTCGAAGTGGCCGACCAGTGGATCGTCGTCGGCGCCTCGCCCGGCAGGATCAACGCGCTGGCCACCATGCCGCGCCAGGAAGGCGACTTGCCGCAACTGGCCACGGCGCAAAACGGCCCCGCGGCCGCCAATTTTTCCGAGTGGCTGAAACAGACCATCGAAAAACGCAATGGGAAATAAGCAGCAGATGGCGTGGTCCACCTTGAAGACTCCCCTGACCTGGCTGCTGGCGGCCGCCGCCCTGGCCTTGCCGCTGTGGGCCATGGCCCAGCCGGGCATTCCGGCCTTCAACAGCACGCCGGCCCCGGGCGGAGGCCAGAATTATTCGTTGCCGGTGCAGACGCTCATCCTGATGACGTCGCTCACCTTCCTGCCGGCGGCCCTCCTGATGATGACCTGCTTTACGCGCATCATCATCGTGCTGTCCCTGCTGCGCCAGGCCATCGGCACGCAATCGGCGCCGCCGAACCAGGTGCTGGTGGGCCTGGCCCTGTTCCTGACCCTGTTCGTCATGGGGCCCGTGTTCGACAAGATTTATACGGATGCCTATCTTCCTTATCAGGAAAACAAGATCACCATGCAGCAGGCGATGGACAAGGGCGTCGATCCCCTGAAAACCTTCATGCTCAAGCAGACGCGCCAGGCCGACCTGGCCCTGTTTGCCAAGATGTCGCGCTCGCCGGCCCTGCAAGGTCCGGAAGACGTGCCGCTGCGCATCCTCGTGCCCGCCTTCGTCACCAGCGAACTGAAAACGGCGTTCCAGATCGGCTTTGCCATCTTCATCCCGTTCCTGATCATCGACATGGTGGTCGCCAGCGTGCTGATGTCGATGGGGATGATGATGATGTCGCCGGCAACGATTTCGCTGCCGTTCAAGCTGATGCTGTTCGTGCTGGTCGATGGCTGGCAGTTGCTGCTGGGCTCGCTGTCTCAGAGTTTTTACTAGGGGAAATACGATGACACCCGAAAGCGTCATGACCCTGGGCCGCCATGCGATGGAAATCACCCTCATGGTGGCCGCGCCCATGCTGCTCGTCGCCCTCATCATCGGCTTGATCGTGAGTATTTTCCAGGCGGCAACGCAGATCAACGAGGCGACCCTGTCCTTCATCCCCAAGCTGGTCGGCATTTTCGTCGCCCTCGTCGTGGCGGGCCCCTGGATGCTGTCCGTCATGCTCGACTACATGCGCCAGGTCTTCACGGGCATCCCGAACCTGGTGGGCTAGTGCTGCGCTTGTTGCCATGCTGACCCTGTCCAGCATCGAACTCAATACCTGGATCGCAGCACTGCTGTGGCCGCTTAGCCGCATCCTCGGCCTGATCGCGGCCGCCCCCCTGTTCGGCAACGCGGCCGTGCCGGCCACCGTGAAGGTGAGCCTGGGCGCCCTGCTGGCCATGATCATCGCCCCCACCGTGCCGGCCTTGCCTGCCGTCAACCCGATGTCCTTGCCCGGTTTATTGATCCTCACGCAAGAGATGCTGGTGGGCCTGGCCATGGGCTTTTCCATCCGCATCGTGTTTTCCGCCATCGAAATGGCAGGCGAAATCAGCAGTCTCACCATGGGCCTGGGCTTCGCCTCGTTCTTCGATCCGCAAACCAAGGGCAGGTCTTCCGCCATCAGCCAGTTCCTCGTCATGCTGGCCACCTTGATGTTTTTGACCGTCAACGGCCACCTGGTCTTGCTGGCGGCCCTGGCGGAAAGCTTCGTCAGCCTGCCGATTTCATCGAGCCCCATCAGCGGCGGCGGCTTCCAGCAATTGGCGGCGTGGGGTGGGGAAATTTTCCGTTCCGGCCTGCAAATTTCGCTGCCCATCATCGCCGCCCTGCTGCTGACCAACGTAGCCCTGGGCATCCTGACGCGGGCCGCGCCGCAGCTGAACATCTTCGGTATCGGTTTTCCCGTCACCCTGGGCGTGGGTTTGCTGGTGATCAGCATGGTCCTGCCCTACCTGGCCACGCCCTTCCAGAACATGTTCCTGCGCGGCATAGAAACGGCGCGCCTGCTGCCGCGCGGCTTCGCCACGCGCGACCGGCCGCCGCCGCCCGCGCCGCCGAATCCCTTGCGCCCCCCGGCGCCGGCCGCGCCGGCGCGCTGACTCACTGCGGGTCGCTGCTCAGCGCCGCGCGCCAGCGCCGCACGTCGACGTTCAGGCGCAACTGGTGATGTTTGACCAGGTAGCGCACGCCGACCAGCGCCGCCGCCAGGCCCGACAAGGCGGCTATGCCCAGCGCCCAGCGCGGGCCGAAGGTGTCGGCCACCCAGCCCACGATGGGCGCGCCCAGCGGCGTGCCGCCCGCCGAGATGGCCAGCACGATGGCCATGACCCGGCCCCGCATGGCGGGCGCCGTCGACAGTTGCACGCTGCTGTTGACGCTGGTAGTAAAGGTTTGCGCGGCGATGCCGATGACTACCAGCATCATGCCGAACAGCCAATAATTGGGCATCACGGCGGCCAGCGCGCATGCCAGGCCGAACAGCGCAGCCGCCCCCAGCAGCAAGGCCAGCGTGGGCTGGCCGCGCCCGGCCGCCAGCAGGGCGCCGGCCACGGAGCCGCAAGCCATCACGGAACTGAGCACGCCATACTGGCCCGCGCCCGCATGGAAGGCCGTCACGGACATGGTCGACAGGAAGATGGGGAAATTCAGGCCGAAGGTGCCGATCAGGAACAGCATCAGCAAAATAGCCATCAGGTCGGGCCGCTGGCGCACGTAGCGGAAGCCGTCGCCCAGGCTGGCCCGCGTGGCCTTCAGGCGCGGCGCGCGGCGCAGCAATTCCACGCGCAGCAGCAACAGCGAACCGATCACGGCGGCAAACGAGACGGCGTTGATGATGAAGACCCAGCCGCTGCCGACGCTGCTGATCAGCAAGCCGGCCACGGCCGGACCCAGCATGCGCGCCGCATTGAACGAGGTGGAATTGAGCGCCACGGCATTCGTCAAGTCTTCCTCGCCGACGATTTCGGCAACAAAAGTCTGGCGCACGGGCGAATCGAAGGCCGTCACGCAGCCCAGCAGGAAAGCAAACACATACACGTGCCACAGTGCTACCTGTCCACTGATGCACAGCAAACCCAGGCCCAGCGCCAGCAAGCCCATGGCCGCCTGCGTACACAGCAACAATTTCCTGCGGTCGAGCAAATCGGCCGCCATGCCAGTGAGCGGCAGCAACAGCAGTTGCGGGCCGAATTGCAAGGCCATGACGATGCCGACGGCGCTGGCATTGTGCTGCGTCAATTCGCTCAGCACCAGCCAATCCTGCGCCGTGCGCTGCATCCACGTGCCGATATTCGACACGAGGGCGCCACCGGCCCAGATACGGTAATTGGGTATGCGTAGCGAACGGAATGTGTTGTTCATCTGGGCGTGCGGGCTCCTTGCCGGGGTCGTGGTGGAAAATTCAGCGGATCACTCCGCCAAGCGTTTGAGTAATGCCACCGCGTGGTTCAGTTCGGTGACATCGTCCGGCGTGAGCCGGGTTTCAATGGTGCGCGCCAGCCAGTCTTCGCGCGCGGCGCGGCTGGCCGCGATCCAGGCGCGGCAGTTGTCCGTCAGGGTCAATATCGTCTGGCGTCCGTCTGCCGGGTCGGGCGACCCCGTCACCATCCGCGCCTCCGTCAGCGCCAGCACGGTGGCGGCCATCGACTGGGGCCGCATGCCTTCGGCGCGCGCCAGGCTGCTGGCCGTGGCGGGGCCGTCGCGTTCAAGACGGCTGAGCACGGATGCCTGCGACATGCTGACATCGCCCAGGTGCGCCTCTTCGCGCAGGCGGCGGCGCAGCTTGCCGACCAGGATGCGCAATTCGCCGGCCAGTTGCAGAACTTGTTCGTGGTCTTCTTGCGGGGTGGTCATGGCAGTCATGTAGTGGATCAACGGCCTCCACTATACCAGATATGCAGGTAGACTGCACAGTTTGCCTGCATATCTTGCCAGAACGGCCATCTTGCGGATGCAAAAAAGCCGGGGCGGGAGATCTCCTCCCTGCCCCGGCTTGCCGGCCAGCCTGCGATGCGGCCCGCTTAGCTGATGTAATTGAACAGCGACAGGCCCGAGATCGAGGTAAACGACTTCTGCGCCGCCTGCAGGGTGATCTGCTGCTGGCTGAACAGGGAAATCGCCTTCACCATGTCCAGGTCCTGCAAGCCCGACAGGGTGCTCGCATACTGCAGGTCGAGGTCGTCGCCGGCGCTGTCGAGCGTGTCGAGTTCCTTCAGGCGCGAACCGACTTCCGCGCGCACCGACAGCACGTTGTCATAGGCCGTATCGAGGATGTCGTGTGCCGCGTTCAGACCGGCCGTCAGGCGCGCCTGTCCCGCGTCGCCCGAGGCCGGCTGGCCCAGCACACCGATCAGGTTGGTAATCGTGCTAAAGATCGATTCCTTGCTGCTGGGCTCCAGGGTGAATTTGTCCAGGTCGGCCGGCTTGCCCGCGACATTGACTTGCTGGCCGTCAAAGTTGATGGCGTCGCCCGACTTGTAGGCCACCGGCACGGCCGGATTCGGGATGGTCTGGCCCAGGGTCACGTCCGTCACGGTATAGGTCGTGACGGCGGCGGTGCCCGTGCCCGTCACCTGGAAATCGATCGAGTACTTGTGCCCCGTCAACTTGGTGGGATCGGTGACGGTGCCGCCGGAAATGATGCCGGCGCCGCCGCGCGTGAAGTTACCCGGATCGGCCGCCGTGGTGAACTTGCCGTTGCCCGTCAAATTATTCTCGAACACGGCCGCGCCCGAATCGCTGGTGGCCAGGTAGCGGGCCGAGCCCACTTGCAGTTCGCGCTGCCCCTGGTCACCTGCGTAGGTGGCGCCGCCCGGCGTCTGGCTGAACGGTTGCGTCGTCGACTTGTAGCCGCCGAACAGGTAGCCGCCCGCGTTGTCGGACGTGTTGGCGATGCCCAGCAGGTCCGTCAAACGGCCCTGCAGTTCCGTGGCCAGGCTCTGGCGGTCGACATCCTTCAAGGCCGGATTACCGGCTTTGAGCACCAGTTCCTGCACGTCGGCGAGCAGCGAGGTGGTGCTGGCCAGGGCCAGCTCTTCCTGCGAGAGGAAATTCTTGGCGTTCGAGCGGTTCGTCACGAATTGCGTGTTGATCGTTTGCGACTGCGTCACTTCCAGCGCGCGCGCCGAGGCGATCGGGTCGTCGGCCGGCGTCAGGTTGCGGCGATTCGCCGACAGCTGCATCTGGCTACGGTTCAACGCGCCCTGCAGGTTGTTCAGCTGCGTGCTGCCCGCGTCATAGATCATTTTTGTACTGATGCGCATGATGCTGCCCTTCCTGATGGCGGCGGACGCCAGGCGCCGCCGCTTGAATAATTAACGTCCGAGGCCGATGACCACGTCGAACAGGGTGCTGGCGATCTGCATGACCTTGCCGCAAGCCTGGTAGGCTTGCTGGTAGCGCAGCAGATTGGCCGCCTCTTCATCGAGGTTGACGCCGGAGACGGCTTGCTGCTGCGTGCTGGTTTGTTGCAACAACGCAAGACTGGCCAAGCCGCTGACCTGTACTTCGCGCGTCTTGTTGCCGACAAAACTGACGGTTTCCGCGTACGAACCCTGGAACGTGGCCTTGCCGCCGTCGAGAATGTTTTTCGTCTGCAAGCCCGCCAGCAGGGAGGCATTGCGGTTGTCGCCCACGCCGCCCGAGTTCGGCCCGATGGTGAACTTATCGCCCTGCGCGGGCGCCCCCGTCATGTTGACGTTGATGCCGCCAAAGCTGAAGCTGTCGCCTTCCGTGTACGGAATGTTCGCCGTGCCGGCCGGATACGTGGTGGTGGCGCCGTTCAAGCCTTTCACGGTCACGGCCTGGCCCGCGGGGAAACCCGACAGCGAAGTGGTCGCCTTGTCGTACGTCAAGGTGACGGGGCCCGTCAAGGCGTTGCCTGGCGTCAAATATGCCTTGTCCACGCTACCTGCGCCCAGCTTGCCGCTACCCGTGTTGCTGACGGGCGCGCCCGTGACGATCGGTGCGCCGGCGGCCAGCTTGTTGCGGTCGGTAATCGCCACAGCCAGGTCGGAAGCACCGTGCGCCGTCGGCCTGACCATGAAGTTGTCGCCTTCGGCGGCCGCGCCCGAGATCGAGAAATCCACGCCGTCGATGGTTTGCGGCACGGTTTGCGGATACGGGTTGATGGTCGTTTTCGCGCCGTCGCTCTGGCGCGTCACCACATAATTGGAGCCGTCATACTTGACGGCATAATCGCTGGCCGTCAGCTTGGTCGGATCGCTGACCTTGGCCGACAGAACGGTCGTGCTGGTCGCATTGTTGCGGTAGTCGGCGCCGATGACGGGATCGGGCAACTTGAAGAAGTCGGTCCCCATGTCGCCATTCAAGTCCTGGCCCAGCTTGTGCTGTTCATTGAAGGTGGAAGCCAGTGCGATGGCGACCTTGCCCAGCGAATTCTGGATGCGGTCCAGGCTGCCGCTGCGGAATTCCAGCAAGCCGCCCAGCGCGCCGCCGCTGAGGGAGCTTTCCGACAGTTTGCTGACGCTCGAGCCCGTCACATAGCCGATGTCCAGGCGGTTCGGGTCCGTCGGCGACGGCGTGGTGGCCAGTTCAAAGTTCTTGTCGCCCACCACCAGCGGCTGGCCCGAGCCGATCGAGACGGTAATCGAATTGCCGGCGCCAGGCTGAACCGTTGCCTTGACGTATTTATTCAGTTCCGTGATCAACTGGTCGCGCTGGTCCAGCAAATCGTTGGGCTGATTGCTTTCATTCACGGTCAGGTTGGTAATCGAGGTATTCAGTTCCGCGATCTGCTTGGCGTAGGAATTGATCACCTTGACGTTCGACGTGATCTGCGAATTGACGCCGTCGCCGATCTCCGTCAGGCGCGCGCTGAGGCCCTGGAAACGGGCCGTCAGCGAGTTTGCGCTCGACAACAATGCCTGGCGCGACGACACGGACGAGGGATTCGAGCTGAAATCCTGCACGCCCTTGAAGAAATCGGCCATCGCCGGCGACAGCCCGGCCGTGGGGTCCGCCAGCATATTGTCGATCTGCGTGATCTGCGTGTAATACGCGTCGAGCGAACTGGTGGCCGACTGCGCGGCATTCACCTGGGCCGCCATGAAACCGTCGTACTGGCGCTTGACTTGCGATACCTCGGTACCATTGCCAACAAAGCCATAACCGGCATTGTTGAACTGCGCCGTCTGCTGCAGCACCACCTGGCGGTTGTAACCGTCCACGTTGGCATTGGTGATGTTATGCCCGGTCGTCGACAGGCCCACCTGCGCTGCAAGCAAACCGCTCTTACCGATGCTGAGTAGATTCGAAGTCATGGTGTCTTATTGGTTACCGTCAAATGTATTTACGGCAGCCGCGGCGAAAACTTGAAGCGCGCGGCTTGCACGGGGGCAAGGCGGGGCGTCAGCCGACCAGAGAATTTTTAATGATTTTTGTCAATTTGGCAGCGTAATTCGGGTCCGTCGCATAACCGGCTTTCTGCAATCCCTGGGCGAAGGTGCTGGCGTCGCCCGCGCTGGCCAGGACTTTTTCGTAGCGTTTGTTGTTGGTAATCAACTGCGCATAATCCTTGAAGCTGTCGGCATAGCTGTCATAGGCGCGGAATTTTTCCACCTTGCGCTGCGCCTTGCCATTTACATATTCCGTGGTGACGGCTTCCGTGACCTTGCCCTTCCAGTCGCTGGAAGCCTTGATGCCGAACAGGTTGTGGCTGCTGCTACCGTCGCGGCTGATGATTTCGCGCTTGCCCCAGCCCGTTTCCAGCGCCGCCTGGCCCAGCATGAACTTGGCCGGGATGCCCGTGGCGCGGCTGGCTTCTTCCGCATGCACGCCCAGCTTTTCCTGGAAGGCGCGCACGTGCGGCGCCTGCGTGGCGTTGGCCTTGTCGCTCAGGGTCTTGCCGCTGGCGGCGGCGCTGCCGGCCCCCTCGGCGAGGGCGCCCTGCTGCTGGCGGAAGGCGGCCAGCGCCTGCGCCATGCTCGAGGAACGGGGCGACGGCGCTTCGGCGCCATCGGCGGCCAGCGCCTGGTTCGACGACGACAATTGGCGGATCAGCACGTCCGCCAGGCCCGTGCCCCGCTTGGCCAGGTTCTGGCTCGTCTGCTGGTCCAGCATCGAGGTGTACATCTTGCTTTGCTGGCTATCCATGATGCCGTCCTGCGGCGTGGCTTCGCGCATGCTTTTCATCATCATGTTGATGAACATGGCTTCGAATTGCGTGGCCGCCTCTTTCAGGGCGGCGGGGTCCTTCGCCTTGGCGGACTGGCGCAAGCCATCCATGCCTTTCACGTCATAGGCGGCGGTATTGCTGAGGTCGGTTTGACTGATCATGGCGTGTCCATCAAATGATTTCAAGTTCGGCGCGCAGCGAACCGGCCGCCTTCATCGCCTGCAGGATGGCCAGCAAGTCTTGCGGCGAGGCGCCGATGGCGTTGAGGGCCTTGACCACGTCGGACAGCGAGGCGCCGCCCTTGACCAGCATGACCTTGCCCGGTTCCTTCTTGATATCGATCTGCGCCGTCTGCGTGACCACCGTGCGCCCGCCCGACAAGGGGGCCGGCTGGCTCACTTGCGGCTCGACATTGATGGTGACGGACAGGTTGCCGTGCGAAATGGCGCACGTTTCCAGGGTCACGGACTGGTTCATCACGACGGAACCGGTGCGCGCATTCATGATGACCTTGGCCGCCAGGCGGGCCGGGTTGACTTCGATGCTTTCCAGCTGGCCCAAAAAGGACACGCGCTGGTCGCTGCCGCTCGGCGACTGCACCTGGATCACGCGGCCGTCGAGCGCGGCGGCCGTGCCGGCGCCGTAGCGGCTGTTGATGGCGTCGACCACGCGGCTGGCGGTGGCGAAATCGGTGGCGTTCAATTCCAGGCGGATGGTGTTGTTGGCGCCCAGCGCCGAAGGCACGGTGCGCTCGACGGTCGCGCCGCCCGAGATGCGGCCCACGCTCAGGTGATTGATGACGACGGAACTGCCGGCCGCCTGCGCGCCCACGCCGCCCACCAGCACGTTGCCTTGCGCCATGCCGTACACCTGGCCGTCGGCCCCCTTCAGGGGCGTCATCAATAAAGTGCCGCCGCGCAAGCTTTTCGCATTGCCCATCGACGACACCGTCACGTCGAGCAACTGGCCCGGCTGGGCAAACGCGGGCAAGGCCGTCGTCACCATCACGGCGGCCACGTTTTTCAGCTGCAAACTGGTGCCTTGCGGCAAGTTGATGCCCTGCTGCTGCAGCATCGCCGCCACGCTCTGGATGGTGAACGGGGTTTGCGTGGTCTGGTCGCCGCTGCCGTCGAGGCCGACGACGAGGCCATAGCCCATCAGCTGATTCTGGCGCACGCCGGCGATGCTGGCCAGGTCCTTGATGCGTTCGGCTTGCGCCACGGGCGCCAGCAGGGAGATGGCCAGGCCGAAAATGGCGAGAAAGCGGGGAAAGGTCGACGTTGCCATGATCAGAACGGCAACAGGCTGAGGAAGAAGCGCGACGCCATCGACGCCATTTCGGCGCGGTCGATCTGGCTGTTGGTGCGGTATTCGACGCGCGCTTCGGCCACCTGGGTCGAAGGCACGACATTGCCCGTGCCGATGGTGTCCGGATTGACCATGCCCGAGAAGCGGATGAATTCCGTGCCCTTGTTCATGGCGATCTGTTTTTCGCCGGCGACGATCAAGTTTCCGTTTGGCAATACCTCGATCACCGTCACGCCGATGGTGCCGGAAAACGTGTTGCTGGCGGACTGGTTGTCGCCATCGGCAAATTTCGTCGCGCCATTCGCCGCCACGGTGCCGCCGAAACGGCCCTGGGCGAAGCCCGGCGTGGAAAAGCCCACGCTGCCGGACTTGTTGCCGGAACTGGCACCCGCCTTGACGGCATTCGTGCGCTCGGTGATGGCGATCGTCATGGTGTCGCCCACGTGGCGCGCGCGGCGGTCTTCGAAGGCGGGACGGTAGGTCGACGGCTGGTAGATGGAACCGTTGTTGACGACCACGGGTTCCGGCATCGGCGCGCGCGTGGTGGTGGGATATTGCACGATGGACGTAGGCGTGATGGCGCAGCCGGACAGCAGGACTGCGGACAACAGGGCGATGATGGGGTATTGCATGGCGAACCTCCGCTGCCATCCGGCGGCGGATGGCATGACGACTATGAAAATTAAAGTTGCGACAATTTCTGCAGCATTTGATCGGATGTGGTGATGGCCTTGCTGTTGATCTCGTAGGCGCGCTGCGTCTGGATCATGTTGACCATTTCCTCGGCCACGTTGACGTTCGACGTCTCGATATAGCCCTGCATCAGCACGCCGGCGCCGTTCGTGCCCGGGGTGTTGGTTTGCGCCACGCCGGAGGCGCCCGTTTCCATGTACAGGTTTTCGCCCTTCGATTCCAGGCCGGCGGGATTGACGAAAGTGGTCAGCTGCAGAGAGCCGATTTGCGATGGCGCAACAGTGTCGGGCAAGGTGACGGACACGGTGCCGTCGCGCGCCACGGTCAGGCTCAGCGCATTGGTCGGCACGGTGATGGCGGGCTGGATGACGAAACCTTCCGAGGTGACGAGCTGGCCGTTGGCGTCCGTCTGGAACGAGCCGTCGCGCGTGTAGGCGGTGGCGCCGTCCGGCATCAGCACCTGAAAGAAACCGGTGCCGTTGACCATCACGTCGCGCGAATTGCCCGAGGCCTGGGGATTGCCCTGCGTATGGATGCGTTCGGTCGCCACGGTGCGTACGCCCGTGCCGATCTGCAAGCCCGATGGCAGCTGGGTCTGCTGCGACGATTGCGCGCCCGGCTGGCGCACATTTTGATACAGCAAGTCTTCAAACACGGCGCGCGACTTCTTGAAGCCGGTGGTGCTGACGTTGGCCAGGTTATTGGCGATCACGTCCATCTGCGTTTGCTGCGCTTCCAGGCCGGTCTTGGCAATCCAAAGGGAACGAATCATGATATTTCTCCAATAACAGCGCTAACCAGCCCTGTAGACTATTTCTATGCGACCATTATGCGGTGGCCCCCATCAATTCAAAGCGAGGATCTGGGTGGCTTTCGCCGCGTTATTCTCGGCATTCTTCAACAAGCTCATTTGCGTTTCGAACTGGCGCGCCAGGGCGATCATGCTGACCATCGAGTCGACGGGACTGACATTGCTGCCTTCCAGCGCACCGGTGGTCAGCTTGACGGCCTGGTCGGCCTGCGCCACCGTGCCATCCTTCAGGCGGAACAGGCCGTCGTCGCCGCGCACCAGTTGCTGCTCCGGCGGGTTGACCAGCTTGATGCGCCCCAGCACCGTCGAGGGGCCGGGCGGCACGTCGGTGGAAATCGTGCCCACCGTGCCGTCGCTGGCGATGGCCACCGTCACGCCGGGCGGAATCGCCATGGGACCCGTGTCGCCCTGCACCATCAGCCCGCCCTGCGTTTGCAGCATGCCGTTTTCATTGAGTTTCAGGGCGCCGTTGCGCGTGTAGGCTTCGGAACCATCGGCCGACTGCACCGCGATCCAGCCGCCGTTTTCCACGGCCACGTCGAGCGCGCGACCCGTGTGCTGCATGGGACCTTGCGTGAAATCCGAACCGACCGTCGAATCGACGACGAAGGCGCGCGTCGGCAT
This sequence comes from Janthinobacterium sp. SUN176, assembly GCF_030587335.1. Classification (NCBI taxonomy): domain Bacteria; kingdom Pseudomonadati; phylum Pseudomonadota; class Betaproteobacteria; order Burkholderiales; family Oxalobacteraceae; genus Janthinobacterium; species Janthinobacterium sp. SUN176. Next base: position 3,206,711 of record NZ_JAPWIA010000001.1, read on the forward strand.
CATGCCGTCGGCCACCACGGGCACGGCACGGAACGAGTCGAGCTGGGCACGGAAACCCGTGCTGGTGGCGTTCGCCAGGTTGTTCGCCGTGGTCGCCTGCTTGTCGAGGATGTGCTTGGCGCCCGAGCCGGCGGTGTAGATGAGACGGTCCATGTGTTTTCTCCGTGCAAAACGAAAGCCGGGAGCAGTCCGAAAGAACCGCTCCCCTTACTCTTAACGCAGGTTGACGAGGGTCTGCAAGACGGAATCCTGCGTCTTGATGGTCTGCGCATTCGCCTGGTAGGCGCGCTGGGCCGTGATCATGTTGACCAGCTCCGCCGTCAGGTCGACGTTCGACACTTCCACCGCCGAGGCGCGCAAGTTGCCCAGGGTGCCAGTCTTCGGTTCGCCCGTGATGGGCTTGCCCGAGGCCGAGCTTTCCACCCAGGCGTTGTTGCCCAGCGGCTCCAGGCCGTTCGGGTTGGTAAAGTTGCTCAACACCACTTGGCCCAGGGCGCGCGTCTTGCCATTGTTGTACTGGCCCTGGATGACGCCGTCGTCACCGACGATGAATTGGCTCAGCTGGCCCGCCTTGTAGCCGTCCGCTTCCGTTTTCTTTTCCGCCGTGGTGGTGCCCAGCTGGGTCGACCTGGTGAAATCGACCTGGACCGACAGGGTCGCATTCGCGCCCGTGGCCGGGAAGATCGGCAGGTTGACGGTGACGGGCAAGGTTTGCGGCGGCGTCAGGGCCAACATGGCGGCCCGGTCCAGGCTGCCGACCGTGTTGAAGACCAGGGAACCGGTCTTGACGGCCGGCACCACGGTCACGTTGCGGATGGCCTCGTCGATCTGGTCGGGCGTGCGGCTCGAGTTGACGCCGTTCGGCACTGCGCTGCCGTAGGTGGCGGCGATGGCGGCCAGTTGCGCCGGCGTGGCGCCCGCGGCGGCGGCAGCGGCCGAGACGGCGGCACCGACCGCATTGCCATAGGCGACGGCGGCGGCCGTCACGTTGGCCGGCACCAGCGGCACGGCCGTGGCGGCGGCCTGGTAGGCGGCGCGCGCGGCCAGCGAGGCTGGGTCCGTCTGCAGGGCGGCCGCAACCTTCATGCTGGTCACTTCCGTGCCGTCAATGGCCGAGTAGACATCCCAGGTATTGGTGCCCGTCTTGACATAGAAATTGGCCATGTTGTGGGAATTGCCCAGCGAATCGAAGACTTCGACGGGGAACTGCTTGTGGTACGAGGTGTCGTCCGTCGACTTGAACGGCACCGTGGTCGGCATGGCCGTGTTCGAATTGAGGTTGACTTGCGTGTCGACCTTGGTCGTTGCCTGGGGCTTCATGTCCGACTGGTCGATCTGCAGGGGCACGACGGCGCCGGCGACGATCTTGCCGTTGACGTCGGCCGGATAGCCGGTCAGCTGCGCCAGCTGGGCGTTGACGATGAAACCGCTCTTGTCGACCTGGAACTGGCCATTGCGCGAATACTGGATGGCGCCGTTGACGCTGGTACGGAAGAAGCCGCCGCCATTGATGGCGATATCGAGGGGATTTTGCGACGTTTCCAGGTTACCCTGGTTGAATTGCTGGGCGATTTGCGAGACCGACACGCCGATCCCCGCCTGGTTGCCGCCCACGCCATACAGCGAGTTGGCATAAATGTCGGCGAACTGGGCCTGCGACTGCTTGAAACCCACGGTCGACGAGTTGGCGATGTTGTTGCCGATGACGTCCAGCGATTTGGCGGCGCCATTCAAGCCGCTCAGGCCTTGTTGGAAAGACATTGTGTTCTCCTGGTAGAAATTAGGGGTAGAGGGTCACGCTAAGGGGAAGCGGCTTACAGAATCTGTTTCACGTCGGCCATGGTGATGCTGCCCACGCCCGGCACATTCAATTTCACGCCATTGGCGCCCGTCGACACGCTGGCGACCGAACCGAACATCAGCGCCGTTGCATCCTTGAGCTTGGTGCCGCCGCGCGTCGCTTCCACGGCGAAGGTGTAGGCGCCGTCGGCCAGCACGACCGGCTTGCCATCCTTGTCGAGGTCGGCGGTGGAACCGTTCCAGCCCAGCGGCAAGGTGCCCGCCGGCTGGGCGCCCAGGTCGATGGAATGGACTTCCTTGCCATCCTTGTAGATGACGACCTTGACCTTGTCGGCGGCCGTGGCCAGGTCCACGCCCAGCAGCGCAGCGCTCTTGCTCAGGTTGATGTCCTTGCCCGCCGTCAAGACGCCATGGCCGATGATGTTGGCCGCCTGCATCGATTCGGCTTGCTGGTAGCTGGCTTTCAAGCTTTCCACGGTGGTATTGAGCTTGTTGACGCCCGTCACCGTCGACAGCTGGGCCAGCTGGCTGGTCAGCTGTGCATTGTCCAGCGGATTCATCGGGTCCTGGTTTTTCAGCTGGGTAACCAGCAGGGTGAGGAATTTGTTCGTTTCCGCTTCGACACTGCCTGCCTCGGCCGTCGTCTTCTTCGGATTCATCGTCGCCATCAGGTCGGTGACTTTGGAGGTGTTCGTATCGATGATTGCCATAATGATCAGTCAGCCTTACTGGCCGAGGGTGAGGGTTTTCAGGAGCAGCGACTTGGCCGCGTTCATGGTTTCCACGTTGGTCTGGTACGAGCGCGAAGCCGACAGCATGTTGACCATTTCGTCGACCGTATTCACGTTGGGCATGGTGACGTAGCCCTTCTCGTCGGCCAGCGGATTCTTCGGGTCGTAGACCAGCTTCATCGGCGACGGGTCCTCGATCACCTTCTGCACCTTGACGGCCGTGGCGCCGTTGGCCATGGGCACGGCTTCGAACACCACCTGCTTGGCGCGGTAGGCTTCGCCCGTGGCGCTGGTGGCGCTGTCGGCATTGGCCAGGTTGCTGGCCACCGTGTTCAGGCGCTGCGCCTGGGCGCTCATGGCCGAACCGGAAACATTGAAGATATTAAATAGCGACATGATTATTGTCCTCCCTGGATGGCCGTCAGCATGCCCTTGATCTGTGAATTGAGGAACGTCACGGCCGCCTCGTAGCGGATGGCATTGTCGGCAAACGCGTTGCGCTCGAGATCCATGTCGACCGTATTGCCGTCGACGGCGCCCTGGGCCGGCGCGCGGTACAGCAGCGGCGTGCCGTCGGCCAGGGTCTCGACCTTGCCGCCACCGGGTGCGCCCGCAGCTGCGGCCACGCCCTTGCCCGGCATATGCTGCGGTGCCGTGCCCTTCAGGGCCGGCGGCACGCCATCCTTGCGCGCCATCGCCCCCTTCAGCGCGGCGGCGAAATCGACGTCGCGCGCCTTGTAGTTGGGCGTGTCGGCATTGGCGATATTCGAGGCGAGCAATTCCTGGCGCGTCGAGCGCAGGCTCAGCGCCGTCTCGTTGAAGCGCATGTAATCGTCGAGTTTCCCTATCATGTCAGGCTCCGGAAAGATCTGCCACTGGCGCCCGAGATGGCGGAAGGATGGCGGATTAGTGATGACAGGAAACATAGTAAGGTGCCCGCCAGCAAGACCATCGCCGGATCAGACCGTACTTTTACCCCTTAATCGGCGCTTCGAACGGGGCGGCGCGCACTATCATGGCACTATTCCAGAGGCCTATCACCATGAAAACACCGCTCGCTTTCTTCTTTGCTTTTGCCGCCCTGCCACTGCTGGCGCAGGCGCAAAACGCCGGCCGACAAACGCCGGAAGCGCTGCGCAACAGCGTGGAACAATTCCTGCAAGTGCAAAGCAACGGCTTGCCCGGCAAGGTGACTGTCACCGTCGGCGCCGTCGATCCGCGCCTGAACCTGGCTGCCTGCCCCGCGCCGCAGGCGTTCATGGCGCCGGGCGCGCGCGCCTGGGGCAAGACCACCGTCGGCGTGCGCTGCACGGCGCCCTCCAGCTGGACTATTTATTTGCAAGCCAACGTGGCCGTCGTCGGCGACTACGTGGCCAGCGCTGTGCCGCTGGCGCAAGGACAAGCCATCGACGCCAGCCAGCTGGTGACGATGCAGGGCGACCTGGCCGCATTGCCGGCAGGCATCGCCACCGACATGGCCCAGGTCGTGGGCGCCAGCACGAATATTTCCTTGCCGCCAGGCACGCCGATGCGCCTCGACACCCTGCGCCGCAAACCGGTGGTGATGCAAGGCCAGCTGGTGCGCGTCGTTTCGAGTGGCAACGGTTTCCAGGTGGCATCAGAAGGACGCGCCATTGGCAGCGCCGGCGATGGCCAGACGGTGCAGGTACGCACGCAGAGCGGCCAGCAGATCAGCGGCGTGGCGCGGGCTGGCGGCCTGGTGGAGGTGGCGTTTTAAACACGGATGGACAGCGATATTGTGGTCTGGCGCACTAAAGTTTCGGCAAAAGGTGCCGATAATGACACATATCCCGGAGTTTTTTGACTTCGACCAGACGAGGATCACGCTGTGAAAATTACCGATAACACCATTAAAAGCAATCCCGGCCTGCCGGTGGCGCCCGCGAGTACTTCCGGCGCCCGGAATGCCGAGAAAGCCCAGGCAACACCGACAACGTCGGACAATGTACGCCTGTCGCCGCAAGGACAGGCATTAGCGGCCAGTGCAACTGCCGGCAGCGGCGCCGTGTTCGACACGAAAAAAGTCGAACGCATCAAGCTCGCGATCGCCGACGGCCAGTTCCAGGTCAACTCAGAAAAAGTGGCGGACGGTCTCCTCGACACGGTCAAGGACTTGCTGCACTCACGAAATAGATAGGTTCCCTCATGCAATCAGTGACTCCGTTTTCCAGCCTGCGCGACGAGCAACAGCTCATGACCACATTGCTGGCATTGATGAAAGAAGAACAGCGGCATCTGGTTGCGGCTGACATCGATGCAATCACGGAGCTCACGGCGCGCAAGACGGCACTGGTAGGAAAATTGAGCCAGTTGGCGGCGCAACGCCACCAGGCGCTGGCGGCAGCCGGTTTCACGGCGGCCGAAGCGGGCATGGAAGACTGGCTGGTCGGCGCCAATGAAGCCGACGCGGCGCCCCTGTGGAAAGCCCTGCTCGAGACGACGCGCGAAGCCAAGGAACAAAATCGCCTGAACAGCCTGCTCGTCAACAAGCACATGCTGCACACGCAAGGCGCCCTGAACGCCATGCGCCCCCCGGCCCAGAGCGGCAATTTCTACGGTCCCAGCGGCCAACCGACGACGAACACGGCCAGCCGGCGCGTCGTCATCGGCTAACAGCCTTGATTCGACGCTCATCCCAACAAATCGGGAAACACGAACGACCCGCACAGTATTAATCCATTGCTGCACGCATGCGCCGTGGCCGCCGCCACATAGGCGGGCGCCAGGCCCAAGCTGCGCGCCGCCAAGTAGCTGGCCGCGAAGATACCTCCGGCAATCAAAGTCATGCTGGCATGCAAAATGCCGGAGCCGCCCATGACATGCAAGAGGGAAAACAGTATCGCGCTGGCCAACAGGCTATAGCCGGCACGCACCTTGTAGCGGCGCAACACTTCAAGCGGCAGCCACTGCCCGATGAGCGTCTCGAACAATGGCGCCCAGACGACGACTGTCCAGAATATCCGGACCGTACCGGCGCCTTCCAGCGATGATGAAGCGGAGCCGCCCAGCTGCTGTGGCGAGAACAAGGCCAGGGCTGCCAACAGCAACAGCATGGCAATGAAAGAATTGACGGCGCCCGCGCACAAGCCCAGGCGCATGGCGCCCCGCATGGGGCGCTTTGCCATGCTCGCCCGCAGCGCAGCCAAGTTGACAGCCAGTCGTGGCATCGGCAAGTTCGTCGCTTTCAACATCCGTGTATTACTCCTCATGGCGTACCCTGCCCACATGGGCACATATACGACCATCATAGCCCGGCACAGCCATGCGAAACCACATCAATTGTTGCAAAAAAGCATACAGCTCAGCGTATGTCAGCCGTGCGCGGGACGCCCCGCATGCTGGCGGTATTTCGCCACGATGGCTTGCGCCCTGGCGCTGGCGGCCGCCTGCTGCTCCGGCGTCAGTTCCGCCTGCAGCCAGTGCCAGTATTCGTCCTGGTAGGGATTGGTGACGCCGGGCGCGAGGATGTCGTCGTAGACCTGGCGCAGCGCCAGCAGGTAGCCATACGCTTGCGGCGCATCTTTCTGCACCACCTCGCCATCGCGCAGATACGCCATCATCAGAGTCGACACGCTGGTCAGCTCCGCCTCGTCCGCCTGCGCCGTCAGCTGGGCGATCGCTTGCCGCTTCCACGCCTGCACCAGCGGATCGTCGGGACGGTTGCGCAGCGCGCTGCGGTCGCCGAACGGCCCTTCCGACAGGAAGATAGTCGCCGCGCCGGGCACGCCCGCCCTGGCGGCAGTCGCCAGGTAGCCGAGGCGCTCCTCGCGCTGGCGCTGCGTCAGGCCCGCGCACAGCTGCTGCTGGGCGGCTTTTTCCTGCGCCGTCATCTCGCGCCCCAGCTCGAATTCCAGCCCCGGCAAGCGCCTTTCTTTCTCAAATGAAATGCAGTCGTCGAGCAGATTGTAGGCCGCATACGCGTCTTCCGGCTTGCCGCTGGCCGTCAGGCGCGCGAGCTGCTGCGCCAGGGTGACGGGCATCGGCGCGGCATCGGCGACCGGGCTGGCATCGATATTCAGATACGATTCCAGGCTGCGTCCCGCTGGCGCGCCAGCGGCGGAGGCGGCGGCAGCGTCCGGCGCGCCGCTCTCGGGTGCGGGCCAGTACGCGAGCGCCAGCACTGCCGCGATGGCGGCGGCGATGGCCAGGCCGGTGAATTTGACGTTCATGGTGAGGAAGCGCGTGGATGGGAAACGCACGTTACCACAGGCGCGCGGCGGCGGGCCGCACGCCTCCGCACGCTCAGCCGCCGGCCTTTTTCGGCTGGTGGCCCAGCTTGGCCAGCGCGACCAGGATGGCGTCCACATGGTCGCCCTGCACTTCGATCACGCCATCCTTGACGGTGCCGCCCGAGCCGCACTGCGTGCGCAACTGCTTGCCCAGCAGGGCCAGCGCGATGGCGTCCAGCGGCAAGCCCTTGACCACGGTGACGCTCTTGCCGCCGCGGCCCTTGGTCTGGCGCGAGACGCGCACCACGCCATCGCCCGCGGGCGCCGCCTTCGCTTGCGCCTTGCACGCGCACTGCGCCAGCGGCTGGCGGCAGGCGGGACACATGCGGCCCGTTTCAGTGGAATAGACGAGACCGCCCAGGGAGCTGCTTTTCATGAGGGAACGATAAAAGAGGAAGAAAGCGCGATTGTACCAAGCGGCAGCCCGCAGTTGACGAGTGTCAGTTGGCCGGCGCAGGCGCCACGGGCGCCGTCGGCACTTCCGTCACCGTTTCGGGGATGCCCGACAAAATCGTCACGGCGACCCGGCGGTTGCGCGCGCGCCCTTCCGGCGTGGCGTTCGGCGCCACGGGGATATTGTCCGCGTGGCCGACGGCCGTCAGGCGCGACGCCTTGACGCCGCTGGCGATGAACAGGCGCACCACGGCGCTGGCGCGCGCGGCCGACAATTCCCAGTTCGAGGCAAAGGTCGAATTGCTGATCGGCTGCACATCCGTATGTCCTTCCACCTGCACGTCGTGCGTGTCGTCCTTGAGCAGCACGGCCACGGCGCGCAAGGCCTGGTCCGACTCCGCCGTCAAGCCCGCCGCGCCCGGGTCGAACAGCACGCTGGCATTGATTTCCACGCTCACGCCGCGGCTCGTCTGCGTGACCCGCACCTTGCCTTCCTTGACCAGGGGCGCCAGGGTCGACGTCAAGTCCTGCGCCAGGCGCGTCATGTGTTCGCGTTCGCGGCGGATGGCTTCCGTGCGGCGTTTCAGGGCGGGGTTCGGCAGCGGGATGGCCTGCGGCGCTTCCATGATGATGGGCGGCGCGCCCTTTTCCAGGCTGAAGGCCTGGCCGATGGCGCTCTGGAAGACGCGGTACTTGCCTTCGTTGACTTGCGAAATCGCATACATGACGACGAAGAAGGCGAACAGCAGGGTGATGAAGTCGGCGTACGAGATCAGCCAGCGGTCCTGGTTGTCCGGTTCCTCGTCATACTTCCTGCGCGCGCGCCGCATCATGGTCAATGCTCGTGCAAGAGGCTGGACACGCGCTCTTCGATGATGCGCGTGTGGTCGCCCGTGGCGATGTCGTACAGCACGGCGGCCGTGATTTCATATTGCACCACGCGGCGCGAAACGATGGCCTTGAGTTTATTGGCCACCGGCAGGAACAGCAGATTGGCCAGGCCCACACCATAGATGGTCGAGACGAACGCCACGGCGATGCCGCCGCCCAGCTTGCTGGGGTCGGTGAGGTTTTCCATCACGTGGATCAGGCCCAGCACGGCGCCCAGGATGCCGATGGTAGGCGAATAGCCGGCCGCCGATTCCCATACCTTGACGGCCTGGCGCTCGGCCATTTCGTAGGCGGAGATTTCCACGTCGAGCAGCTGGCGCAGCTTGTCGGGCGCGATGCCGTCGACGATCATGCGCAAACCCTTGGCGTTGAAGCGGTCGGCCGTGTTTTCCATCAGGCGTTCGAGCGCCAGCGGGCCGTCGCGGCGCGCCGTCAGGCTCCATTGCCCGATGTCGCGCGCCAGCGCGGCGCGCGTGTCCGACGGCGGCAGGAAGACCCAGCGCAGCATTTCCAGGCCGCGCACGAAGGTGCGCAGCCGCGTCTGCAGCAGCACGGCGCCGAAGGTGCCGACGATGACGATGGCAAAGGCGGCCGGCTGCAGCAGGGAGGCCATCTTGCCGCCTTCCAGTGCCTGGCCGACCAGCAGGCCCGCCAGCGCCAGCGCCAGCCCGATTACGCTGGACCAGTCCACGCCAGCTCCCTCAAGGTTGCGCGCAGGCGCGCGACGGCCTGGGTATGCAGCTGCGAGACGCGCGATTCGGATACGCCCATCACCGCGCCGATCTCCTTCAGGTTCAGCTCTTCTTCGTAATACAGGCCCATGAGTATTTTCTCGCGTGGCGGCAGCGCGTCGATGGCATCGATCACGGATTGCCGGAAATCGGTATCGAGCAGGGAACGCAAGGGATCGCTGTCCTCGTCCACGCAGTGGCGGTCGAGGAAGCTGTCATTGCCGTCCGGGTCATGAAAGTCTTCGTAGTACACGAGCTGGTGGCCGCCGCCGTCGCCCAGCATTTCCTGGTAGTCGGCCAGCGACATTTTCAGCAGCTTCGCCACTTCCGACTCGGTCGGCGGATGGCCGAGGCGCTGCTGCAGGGTGCTCATCGCCTCTTCGATCTTGCGCATGTTCTGGCGCATGCTGCGCGGCAGCCAGTCGCTGGTGCGCAATTCGTCGAGCATGGCGCCGCGGATGCGCAGCACGGCATACGTCTCGAACTGCGCGCCATGCGTCTCTTCATAGCGCGTAATGGCATCGAGCAGGCCGATCATGCCGGCCTGGATCAGGTCATCGACCTCGACCGAAGGCGGCAATTTCGCCTTCATATGGTGCGCCAGACGCTTCACCAGCGGAATATGCTCCGTCAGCAAATAGTCCTTGTTCGATTTCCCTTTGACCGTGTACATAGGCTGCTTATTGTTTTCTCATCTTATCTGGTGCTGCGGTTCGATTCAGGCGCTGAACTGGTGCGGGCTCCCCGTCTGGTACAAGGTGCCGCCAAGCACCGGCGCCGCCGAACGGGCCAGCCGCTCGGCCAGTCCGCGAAACGCCACCGACGCTCCCGCCAGCGGAAACGCGTCGACCACGCTGCGGCCCAGCCGCGCCGCGCGGTGCAGATACTCGTCGGCAGGCACGGACCCCATCGAAGTCAGCTTCACGGCCAGGTAGCGGCTCGCCGCCTGCGCCATATTATCGTATACCACTTTTGCTTCGGATTCGGAAGCGCCGGTGACGAGAATGCCGAACGGACGGCGTCCCAGTTCCTGGCTCAGGCGCTTGATCAGGCAGTACGCCGCCTTGATCGAGGTGGCGCTGGTCGAGACTTGCACGACGATATCCGACGATGCCATCAGCGGCACGGGGAAGCAGGCCCCCTCGTCCGCCACGACGCCGTCGACCAGCACGATGCCGCTCTGGCGCGCCAGCACCTCGAACGTCTTGCCCAGGCGGCGCAGTTCATCCTCGCCCGCATAATCCATGCTGTCCATCAAATGGTTGCGCGCGCCCAGGCTGGCCACGCCGAAGCCTTGCGGCACCTGGTGGATGACCTGGTTCAAGCCGCACTGCTGGCGCGCCACGTCGCGCAGGCTGGCGCCGTGCGCCAGTCCCAGGCGCGATGCCACGCCATCGCTGCCGCCGCTGGCGTCGAGCAGCAGCACGTCATTGCCGCCGTAGACGAGCGACGCGCCCAGGTTGACCAGCATGGCGCCCTTGTCGTCCTGCGGCGTGGCCGAGAGGAACGTCATGACGCGCGGCTGCGGGCCGGCCAGCATGCGACGCAAGCCTTCGGCCTGGTCGAAATCGAAATTAGCCAAGGTGCACCCCGCGCGCTTCATTGTTGCGGGCGGCCGCCTGCGCCATCAGCAGCGGCAGTTCGGCGTCGGAAAACTGCGTCGCCGCCGCATCGCGCTTGAGCTTGAAGGCACGGTCGATCAGGTAGCCGCGGTCGGCCAGGTACAGGTCTTCCGGCACGCGCTGGCCATTCGACACATAAAACAGGTTCAGCTTCTGGCGGATCACCACGTCGAGCACATTGCCGATCGAGGCCGCTTCATCGAGCTTGGTCATGATGCAGCCGGCCAGGCCGCTGCCCTGATACGCGCGCACCACTTCGTTCAACGTTTCCTGCGTGGCCGTGGAGTTCAGGCACAGCAGGCGTTTCACGTCGGCGCCGGCGCCCGACAGCATGGCCACCTGTTCCGTCACCATCTGGTCGCGCTGGCTCACGCCCACCGTATCGATCAGTACCGTATGCTTGTTCTTCAATTCTTTCAGGGCGATGCGCAAGTCCGCCTCGTCCTTCACCGAATGCACCATCACGCCGAGGATCTTGCCGTAGATGCGCAGCTGTTCATGCGCGCCGATACGGTAGGCATCCGTGGTGATCAGGGCCAGCTTTTCCGGGCCGTGGCGCATCACGCAGCGGGCCGCCAGCTTGGCCGTGCTGGTGGTCTTGCCGACGCCCGTCGGGCCCACCAGGGCAAACACGCCGCCCTGCTCCAGCATGGCATCTTCATTGGCCACAGTATTCAGGTTACGGCTGAGGACCGTCTTGATCCAGCGCATGCTTTGCGCGCCATCGAGGCCGGCCGGCAGCTTGTCGATCAGGTAGCGCGCCAGGCTGGCCGAGAAGCCGGCCGCCAGCATTTCGCGCAGCACGACGGCTTTTTGCGGCTCGCGCTGCTGCGTCGAACCCCACGAGATTTCCGCCAGCTGGGTTTCCATCATGCCGCGCATGGCGCGGATTTCATTCATCATGCCGCTCATCTCGGCGGCGGCGTTTTCCTTGACGTGCGCCAGCGCGCTGGCCATCATCTGCTGCATGCGGGCCATGTCCACTGGCTCGGAGGCAGCCTGGCGCGGCGCGGCAGGACGTGGCGCAGCCGGGCGCTGGGCCGGGGCGGCCGGACGCTGCGGCGTGGCGAACTGGGTCTGCAACTGGGGACGGGGCTGGGCCATTTCGGAGGCGGCCGGCGGCGAGGCCAGCGAAGCAGCGTCGTCATTGGCCAGCGCGAGGATTTCCACCACGCCATCGGCCTGGCGGTTCGACAGGATCACGGCGTCGGGGCCCAGCGCGATGCGCACCTTGCGCAGCGCATCGCGCGACGAGGCGCCCGTAAATTTCTTCACATTCATGACCGGCCTCCCAGGGCGGGGGTGGCGCAATATTGGCTGAACTGTGTGACCATCGTCGACTCCTGTTGCTTGAGTGCTGTCTTCCACATGGACACAGATCACCCGGACAGTTTCCATTATTAGCGATGCTTGCAGGAAATGATCGAAGGAACAGGACGGGAAAGTACCCGTTATTCAGTTTGCCGAGAGGAAATTGATGTTTATTTGACCAAAAGCAAGCACCGGGAGTCCGTCCCGCAGGAACCGACCCCGATGCCGCTCATCACAACTACTGCGCGCCCACCAGCGCCGTGACGCGGATGGTCTTGGTTTCCGGCACTTCCGCATGCGACAGCACTTTGAGCTGCGGCAAGGCGCGGCGCAGGAAACGCGACAGCAAGGCGCGCAGCGGCGCCGGCACCAGCAGCACGGGCGTCAGGCCCAGCGCTTCCTGTTGCTGGGCAGCCAGGCCCGCCTGGTGCGCGATGGTGTCGGCCAGGCCCGGCTCGATGCCGGCGCCGTCGCCGCCATTGCCCATCGCCTGCATCAGCAGCCGCTCCAGGCGGCTGTCCAGGGTCATCACGGACAGTTCGGCCGAGCCGGGGAACAGTTGCTGCACGATGGCACGGCCCAGGGCCACGCGCACCAGCGCCGTCAGGTCGTTCGGGTCTTGCGTGCTGACCGTATGCTCGGCCAGGGTTTCGATGATGGTGCGCATGTCGCGGATGTGCACGCCCTCGGCCAGCAGGTTCTGCAGCACCTTTTGCAAGGTCGACAGGGACAGCATCTTCGGCACCAGGTCTTCCACCAGGCGCGGCGACTCCTTGCCCAGGTGGTCGAGCAGCGATTGCACTTCCGCGCGGCCCAGCAGCTCGGAAGCGTGCGAGGTGATCAGGTGATTCAGGTGCGTGGCCACCACCGTCCCCGCGTCGACCACCGTGTAGCCCATCGATTGGGCCTGGTCGCGCAGGCTGGCGTCGATCCAGGTGGCGGGCAGGCCGAAGGCGGGGTCGTTCGTGGCCAGGCCGGGCAAGGTGCCGCTGGCCATGCCGGGATTAATCGCCAGGAACTGGCCGTTGAACGCTTCGCCCACGCCCACTTCCACGCCCTTCAGGGTGATGCGGTAGGCGGACGGTTTCAATTCCAGGTTGTCGCGGATATGCACGGGCGGCGCCAGGAAACCCACTTCCTGGGCAAATTTCTTGCGGATGCCCTTGATGCGCTTGAGCAATTCGCCGCCCTGCGTCTTGTCGACCAGGGGGATCAAACGGTAGCCCACTTCCAGACCCAGGGTATCGACGGGCATGATGTCTTGCCAGCTGGCTTCTTCCTGCTCGGGCGCCACGGTCGCTTGCGGCACTTCGGCCGGCTTTTCGGCCGCCGCCTTTTCCTGCGTGCGCTTCTTGCTGATCAGATAGGCGGAGCCGGCCAGCAGCGAGGCCAGCAGGATGAAGACCATGTTCGGCATGCCGGGAATCAAGCCCATGCCGCCGATGATGCCGGCGGTAATATAGAGCACTTGCGGTTTCGCAAACAATTGCCCCACCAACTGGGTGCCGATGTCCTGTTCGCTGGCCACGCGCGAGACGACGATACCGGCCGCCGTGGAAATGATCAGCGAAGGAATCTGCGCCACTAGGCCGTCACCGATGGCCAGCAAGGTGTAGTTCTTGAGCGCGTCGGCAAAACCCATGTCGTGCTGCAGCAAGCCCACCAGCAGGCCGCCGACGATATTGATGACGGTGACCATGATGCCGGCGATGGCGTCGCCGCGCACGTATTTGCTGGCGCCGTCCATGGCGCCATAGAATTCCGCTTCCTGCGCCACTTCCGTGCGGCGGCGGCGCGCTTCGTCTTCGCCGATCAGGCCCGCGTTCAGGTCGGCATCGATGGCCATCTGTTTACCAGGCATGGCGTCCAGCGCGAAACGGGCGCCCACCTCGGCGATACGGCCCGCACCCTTGGTCACGACCGTAAAGTTGATGATCGTCAAAATGATAAACACGACGATACCGACCGTGTAGTTGCCGCCGATCAAGAAGTGACCGAATGCTTCAATCACTTTACCGGCCGCGTCGGCTCCCGTATGGCCTTCCGTCAACACCACGCGCGTGGATGCCACGTTCAGCGACAGGCGCAGCATGGTCGACACGAGCAGGATGGTCGGGAACGCCATGAAGTCGAGTGGCTTGACCGTGTACAGCGCCGTCAGCAGCACGATGATGGACAGCGCGATATTAAAACTGAAGAAGATGTCGAGGATGAAGGCAGGCAACGGCAGCACCATCATCGCCAGCAGCATGATGATGATGACAGGCGCGGCGATGCCCTTGCTGGCGTTGCCACCCATTCCGCTGAGCCAGGCTGGCATTCTCAGGCCGTTCATGGTGTACTTCCTTTATTCTTGTCTTCTGCGCCGGCTGCGGGCGGTGTCTGTGAGGCGGGATTCTGCGGGTCGAGCTCGGGCGGCACGTCGAGTTTCTTCGGCTTGTCGGGACGCTCGCCCTGACCCTTGCCATAGCTGCGCAGCTGGAACACGTAGGCCAGCACTTCGGCCACGGCGCCGTACAGCGCCTCGGGAATCTCGTCGCCGATGTCCGTATGCTTGTACAGCGCGCGCGCCAGGGCCGGCGCTTCCAGGATGGCGACCTTGTGTTCGCCGGCCAGTTCGCGGATCTTCGCCGCCACCTCGTCGACGCCCTTGGCCACCACCTGCGGCGCGCCGCGCGAATTCTCGCCATACTTCAAGGCCACCGCGTAGTGGGTAGGGTTGGTCACCACCACGTCGGCCGTCGGCACGTCGGCCATCATGCGGCGGCGCGACATTTCATGCTGCATCTGGCGGATCTTCGCCTTGATCTGCGGATTGCCGTCCGATTCCTTCGACTCTTGCTTGACTTCCTGCAAGGACATTTTCATCTTGTTGGCGTAATGCCACATCTGGTACGGCCCGTCGATGGCGGCGATCAGGCCCAGCGCGCCGACGATCAGCAGGAAAGCCGTGATCAAGAGGCTGATCAGATGGGCCGAACCGGCGCGCAGGGATTCCACCGACAAGCCCAGCACGGCGTCCTTTTGATGCTGCATCACCATCCAGGCGACGACGCCCACGACGAGGGTCTTGGCGATGGCCTTGAGCAATTCCACCAGCGCATTCTTCGAAAACATGTTGCCCAGGCCGCGAATCGGGTTGAGCTTGCCAAAATTGGGTGTAAACGCCTTGGAACTGAACAGCCAGCCGCCCACCAGCACGGGCGAAGCCAGGGCGACGAGCATGATGGCCAGCGCGTACGGCAGGCACGTCAGCAAGACCGAGCCCACGTCGTAGCCGATGCGCAACATCATCGCGTCGGGATTGAGTATCTGCTCCCGGTCCAGGGTCAGCCCGGACACCATGACGGCCGTCAACCGCCGCACGATGGCGTCGCCAGCAAACCACAGGCAGCAGCCGGACGCCATCAACACAGTGAACGTTGCCACTTCACGCGATCGCGGAACGTCGCCTTCCTCACGCGCCTGCTCGAGGCGCTTCGGTGACGCGGCTTCGGTCTTTTCTGCGTCGCTGTCTTCCGACATCAATCAACTCCGGTGAAGTCCTGCAGCCTGGCTAGGCGCAATACGGACTGGGCATGTGGCATTATCGGTTCAATTACCGCAACGCCATCAAGGGAAAAGGAGGGCGAATCCCCTGCTTTTCCTTTGCCTAAATGAAACAAGGCGCCGCAGGCGCCCACTTCAAAGGAGACCGAAAAATGGTCAGGACAAGGCGCAGCCCCGAAGACAGTACGAATAGTACGGCGAGGGGTTGCAACGCAGTCATGGCCATTTTCTCGGGGCTCCTAACGGTTTTTCCTCGCCTCGGCCTGTTTCACGGTCTGCTCGATGGCGCCAAACAGGGATTTACCGTCATCGCCCAGCATTTCCAGCCGGACCACGTCGCCAAACAACAGGAATGGCGTGCTGGCGACGCCATCGGCGATCATCTCCTGGTTACGTCGCTCAAAAATACTGGAAAATCCTTTCTTGACTTCCTTGTTGGCGACCCCGCCCGCGCTCACCACGCTGCCGGCGCGCGCGTTGCGCGTCTGGCACAGGTGGGCGAGCAATTGCGGATAATTGAACGCCATGTCGGCGCCCGCATGGGGCTGGCCCGTCAACTTGCCGTTCAGGCTGCAACGCAGCGCGTAATGCACCTTGCCGCCGCGCCAGGCGTCTCCCAGCTCGTCGGGCGTGATGGCGACTGGAGAGCACGCCATGGCCGGTTTCGCCTGCAGGAAACCATAACCACTCGCCTGCTCGTCCGGCGCCAGGTTGCGCAGGGTGATGTCGTTGACCAGCATCAACAGCTTGATGTTCAGGTGCGCCTGGTCCGGTGTCGCCCCCATGGCCACGTCGTCCGTGATGGCGGCGATGCCCGCTTCGTAGTCGATGCCCCACTGCTCGTGCGCCAGCACGATCTCGTCCTGGGCACCCAGGAAATCGTCGCTGGCGCCCTGGTACAGGCGCGGCGCATCGCGCAGATTGGCGGGCGCCTCGCTGCCCGCCGCCTTGCAGGCCCGCTCGATCTGCTGCAGGTAGGCTGCGCCAGCCACGCGCAAGCTGCTGCGCGGCAAGGGCGCCATGCAGTTGGCGGGATCGAATTCGAAGGCGCGATGGCCGCGGCCGCTATTGATGGTCTGGTACAGCAAATCGAGCTGGGGCGCGATGAAACTCCAGTCGTCGAGCGCCTTTTGCAGGGTCGAGGCGATGCCATCGGCCAGATGGGCCGTTTTCAGGTCGCGCGAGACGACAGCCAGCTGGCCGTCGCGCGTGCCATCCTTCAGGGTAGCTAATTTCATGTGCGGGAAACTTCGTCAAATGCAGGCAATGGAGACTAACGACGCCAAAAAGCCGGGATATCCCCGGCTTTGGCGGTCAGGAAGGGGCTAGGCCAGGAGCGCGATCTGCTCGGGCGTGAGGTAGCACCACTCACCTTCGGCGATGCCCAGCGATTCCAGGGTCAGGCTGCCGATGGCGGAACGGTGCAGCGCGCTGCAATGGTTGCCGGCGGCGGCCAGCATGCGCTTGACCTGGTGGTACTTGCCTTGCTCGAGCACGATTTCCAGCTGGTGCTCGCCGCGCTTGACGCAGACGAGGGCCGCCAGCGGGGCCGGCTCGTCGTGCAATTGCACGCCGGCCAGCAGCAGGGCCACCAGCTCATCCGTCACGGGCTCTTGCGTGGTGGCTTGGTAAATCTTCGGAACGTGGCGCTTCGGCGACGATTGTGCATGGATAAACGGGCCATCGTCGGACATCAGCAGCATGCCGGTCGTATCGTGGTCGAGCCGGCCGACGGGCTGGACTTCGCGCCAGGTGAATTGTTCCGGCAGCAGGGTCAGCACGCCAGGATGATGGCTGGGCTTGCGCGAGCATTCGAAGTTGGCGGGCTTGTTCAACGCCAGGTACAGGTGCGCGCGGTACACCCACTCTTCTTCGAACACGTGCAGCACCAGGCCTTCAGTCTCGACGGTGGTGCGGTAATTGGTCTGGGTGACGCCATCGATGACGACATCACCATCCTCGATGAGGGAACGACAATATTTACGGGTGCCAAAACCCTGCGATTGCAGGATGCGGTCTAGGGATAATTTACTCATGGGCGTGACTTTACCAGAAGCGGCTGGCAGCGTGAAGCGGCGGCGCCTGGCGTCCGCGCGGCGGTCCAGGCGGCACGAAACCATGGTGCACGCAGAAATACCAAAAAGAACAAGGTGAGATTTGGCGAGAAATGGTTGATTCCTTTGAGAAATATCAAGCGCTCGGAATATCGCGTTGATAGACTGAAACTTCGTTAGGAATCCGCCTAACGAGGTTTAGGAATAATAACTAGGCAACGACTGACAAGGACATCGTATGGAACATACCGATACCATCGCCTTACAAGGCAACATCGCCGACATGCGCCTGCGCATCGCCGCAGAACAGGCGGCCATGCACAAGGTCAGACTCGGCGTGGCGCGCTGGAGCACCGCCCCTGCGCCGCAGGATGCGGACGCGCCGCCATCGCCGGCAAGCCAGACGCGCTGGCATGCCGAGGCGCAATGTCATTTCATGTGCTGGCTGGAACTGGGCGGTTTTGCGCACGCGGATGCGCAGGCCGACAACGCGACCGCGCCCGCCATGGCGGACATGCCGTCCGATACCAGCATAAACGTTGACGCCGGTGCAACAGCAGCCAGGGAAACCAGCGCCGCTCCCCTGCCCGTGCACTGCAACGGCTGCGCCGTCTGAGCGCGGCCCATCCGACCAGCCATGCCACGCCCTCGCATGCCTGCCTTGCCAGCACGCCCAACCCCATCCAGCGATACCGGACCATCGAACATGAACGACGCACAAAAGGAAACGGCGGCATTGCGCCGCCGTTCCCAAGCCCCATCGGGACTTTAGTGAGGAATGTAAATTCACTCAAAACCACATCTGCGATGCGGCGAGTAGTTCCAAGACCTGCCAATCAAGTTAGTACTGACAACATAGTTGATATATCGCCCCTCCTTGAAAAGAACTACGCTTTCACTATAGCCCAAGCAGCCCTATTTTCAAGCCAATTTACCACCTTATTGAAAATCATTCTCGACTGGCTTGCCTGCCTGCCAAGAGTGATGTCCTCAGCGCAACGCCGGTTGCGACTGCTGCACGGCCGCCTTCATGGCGCCCGCACCCATGGCGGCGCCAAACTTCTTCAGCACCCGTTCCGGCAAGCCTTCATGCTGCGTGTAGTCGACGATGTCTTCCGCCTTGACGACGTCGCGCGCCACGCTGTCGACCGTGCCGAAATCGTCGGCCAGGCCCATTTCCACGGCTTTCGCGCCCGTCCAGTACAGGCCGGAGAAGGTATCGGCCGTTTCCTTCAGGCGCTTGCCCCGTCCCGCGCGCACCACGTCGATGAATTGCTGGTGGATTTCATTGAGCATGCCTTGCGCATACGCCTTGTGTTTTTCCGTCAGGGGGCTGAACGGGTCCATGAAGCCCTTGTTCTCGCCCGCCGTCAGCAGGCGGCGCTCGACGCCCACCTTTTCCATCACGCCCGTGAAGCCGAAGCCATCCATCAGCACGCCGATGGAACCGACCACGCTGGCCTTGTTGACGTAGATGCGGTCGGCGGCGGCGGCGATGTAATAGCCGCCCGAGGCGCACATTTCATCGACCACCACATATAAAGGCTTGTCCGGATAGCCCTTGCGCAGGCGCTGCATCTCGTCGACGATCATGCCTGCCTGCACGGGACTGCCGCCCGGACTATTAATATGCAGCACCACGGCCACGGAACCGGCATCGGAAAACGCCTTGTCCAGCGCGGGGATGACGACGGCGGCCGAGCCGCTGCCTTCGGACTCGATGGCGCCGCTGATGTCGATCAGGGCCGTGTGGCGGCCCAGGGTTTCGCTGTCGTCGGCCGTGTTGTAGTCATAAAACACCCACAGGGCGAACAGCACGATCAGCAAGCCGAAGACCTTGAAAAAGATGCTCCAGCGGCGGTGCGCGCGTTGCTCTTGCAAAGTGGCAAATACCAGCTTTTCCAGCACTTCGCGCTCCCAGTGTCCCGCAGGGGCGCCGTGGCCGGCGGCTGGCGCGCTACTGTCCAGCTTGTCATTCGTGTTATCGCTCATGGTTCACTTTGCGTAAATTACAGAAGGCCTGCCCCGGCCTCAGGCCGGCAGCGGCTGGACATACTCGTCGGGTTGCCAGTACAGCTGGCCATCGCGTTCGGCCACGGCGATCGGGCGCAAGCGCCCGCCCTTGCAGGGGCCGCCCGCACAGTAGCCGCTTTCCGGCACATAGATGGCGCCATGCGTCGAACACATCAGGTACAAGCCGCTGGACTCGAAAAACTCGCCTTCCGCCCAGTCCAGTTCGATCGGCACGTGGGCGCAGCGGTTCAGGTAGCCATACGCCTTGCCGCCATGGCGCACGACAAAGCCCGTGGTCGCTTCGCCACCGGCCGAGACGGGAAAGCGCACGCCCTTGCCGCCATCGGCCACGGCGTCGGCGGCACAGATGAAAACGTCGACAACATCGTTCATCATGCGTGCTCGCTCAGCCATTGATGCAGCTCGGCCACCGTGGCGGCCGAATACAGGGGATTGCAAGCTTGCAACTGCGCCACCGGATGCGCTCCATACTCTACGGCAATACCGGCCGCACCCGCATTGCTTGCCATCAACAAATCATGACTGGTGTCGCCGATCATCACGGTGCGGCGCATATCCTGCCCCAGTTCGCGCGTCAGTTCCTGCAGCATGGCTGGATGGGGCTTGGAAAAGGTTTCATCGGCGCAACGCGTCGCATCGAACAGGGACAGCAGCTTGACGGCATTCAAGGAGCGGTTCAGGCCGACGCGGCTCTTGCCCGTGGCGACGGCGAGGAAATACGCTTGCTGCGACAGTTCCTGCAGCATCTCGTAGACGCCAGGAAACAAAGCCAGCTCATGGTCGCGCGACAGATAGTGATAACGGTAGCGTTCCGCCATGCGCGCATGGTATTTCGGCTCCACGTCGGGCATCACCAGCTGCATGGCTTCCTGCAAGCCCAGGCCGATCACATGCGAAGCGAGCAACTCGGTGGGAATTGGCAAGCCCAGGTCTTTGGCCGACGCCTGGATGCACTTGACGATGGTCGAGGTACTGTCTATCAGGGTACCGTCCCAATCGAAGACGATCAGATCAAATTGCTTTCTTGCCATGTTTCCCGACGGCATAGCCGCCGGCTCCTTGAGAATGAATGCTGGCGACTGACTACCTTGTGAGTAGTGTCGCGCGCACGGTGGATATTTAGCGTGCGGCAACGGCCAATGGTTTGCCCAAGCTTACCAAGAAACGCTCGCATTCGGCAGCCAGCGGCGCGTTCAGGGTCATCGTCTTGCCCGTTTCCGGATGCGTGAACGTGATCTGGTGCGCGTGCAGGAACATGCGTTTCAGGGCGCCGCGCGTGCTGTCGGCTTTCAACAGGGCACGGTTGAGGGCAAAGTCGCCATATTTATCGTCGCCGGCGATGGGGAAACCGGACGAAGACAGGTGCACGCGGATCTGGTGCGTGCGTCCCGTCTTCAATTCCGCTTCCAGCAAGGCGAAGTTGTGATATTTATGCAACAGTGAAAACACCGTGTGCGACGCCAGGCCATCGGCCTGCACGGCCACCCGGCGCTCGCCTTCGGCCGTCGTATATTTATGCAACGGCAACTTGATATGCTGGCGCGCATTCTTCCAGTCGCCCGCCACCAGCACCAGGTAGCGCTTGTCCGTGACGCCGTCGCGCATCTGTTCATGCAGATTCGTCAACGCGGAACGTTTCTTTGCCAGCAACAACAAGCCGGACGTGTCGCGGTCCAGGCGGTGCACCAGTTCCAAAAACTTGGCGTCGGGGCGCGAAGCGCGCAATTGCTCGATCACGCCAAACGAGACGCCCGAGCCGCCATGCACGGCCACGCCGGCCGGCTTGTCGATGACGAGCAGCTGCGCATCTTCGAAGATGATCTTGAATTCGGCGGCCGGCGCGCCCGTGGCGGCCTTTTCGGCCACGCGCACGGGTGGAATGCGCACCACGTCGCCGGCGGCGAGACGGTACAGCTGATCGATACGGCCTTTATTAACCCGCACTTCTCCCGATCGCAAGATCCGGTAGATGTGGCTTTTAGGCACTCCCTTGCACACTCTTAATAAGTAGTTGTCGATGCGCTGGCCTGCTTCTTCCTCGGCGATCGTTACGAATTGGGCTTGCGGCTGAACCGGGGGTGTTGAAGGGGGAACAACATCATTTTGACTCTTCATTTACTATGTCTTCCCAGAAATCTCTCTAAGTCCTTCATTTTGAATATATAATTGTTTTTGCTGCGGCCCTGGCTGCTGCGAGTGTAAGAATAAAAGCACATTTTACACAGGGGCGTCTCCACCGGCCTCGCCAAATTGCAAATTCGGTGGAAAAAAATGTATATGCACCATCCCCGCGCGAATCAAGGTTGCACCGTAGTTGTAATCGGATAACGCGTGGAGATGCTGAAGTGAGTGTATTGGATTATAAGGATAAGTACCCGTTAGCGCGACTTATCGAGTCGGGCTCGCGGGTTGATGAAGTTGATAACGCTTGCCGTTTTCGCCAAACCCCGTATGCGGCCACAATACTGAGGGTTGTCGATGAATAGGCTGAGGCCAAGCCTCGCCATCGCGATCCCTGTAATGAGCCGGCTTACGATTTGGCTCTGAATTTGCTGACCACTTGCATTCTCTGCCCCCGACATCCGGGCTGCTTCAGATGAGTTGCAGGTGTCCTGTGCACTCGGCATGACGATCGACCTCACCGCGCCTGTTGCGGCCGTAACGTATACCTCGTACGCGTTGTTGCTCCGCACGCCTAGGCATTTCCCCCGCCAGCACTCCCGTTCTCGCATATATCCCTGTACTTCGCCGCTTCCCCGGAAGCGGCTTTGAGATGGCCTACGGGTCGCGGAGTTATAAAAATGAAACGCATGTTGTTTAATGCCACGCAGCAAGAAGAACTGCGCGTAGCGATTGTCGACGGACAAAAACTGATCGACATCGATATCGAGACAGCCGGGCGCGAACAGCGCAAATCCAACATCTACAAGGGCGTGATCACGCGCATCGAGCCATCGCTCGAAGCGTGCTTCGTCAGCTATGGCGAAGACCGCCACGGCTTCCTGCCTTTCAAGGAAGTTGCCCGCACGTACTTCCGCGAAGGCGTGGACGTGCGTAACGCTTCCGTCAAGGAAGCGCTGCGCGAAGGCCAGGAAATCATGGTCCAGGTGGAAAAGGAAGAGCGCGGCAACAAGGGCGCCGCCCTGACCTCGTTCGTCTCGCTGGCCGGCCGTTACCTGGTATTGATGCCGAACAACCCGCGTGGCGGTGGCGTATCGCGCCGCGTGGAAGGTGAAGAGCGCCAGGAATTGCGCGAAACCATGGATAAACTGGACTTGCCAGCTGGCATGTCCGTCATTGCCCGCACCGCCGGCATCGGCCGCAACGTCGATGAACTGCAGTGGGACTTGAATTACCTGATGCAACTGTGGCGCGCCATCGAAGGCGCCGGCAAGTCGGCCAACGGCGCTTTCCTGATCTACCAGGAATCGTCGCTCGTCATCCGCGCCATCCGCGACTACTTCCAGCCCGACATCGGCGAGATCCTGATCGACACCGACGAGATCTACGACCAGGCGCACCAGTTCATGAGCCACGTGATGCCCGACATGGTGCACCGCGTGAAACGCTACAGCGACGACGTGCCGCTGTTCTCGCGCTTCCAGATCGAACACCAGATCGAAACGGCGTACAGCCGCACCGTGCCGCTGCCATCGGGCGGCGCCATCGTGATCGACCATACGGAAGCGCTGGTCTCCGTCGACGTCAACTCGGCCCGCGCCACGCGCGGCTCGGACATCGAGACGACCGCCTTCAACACCAACTGCGAAGCGGCCGAAGAAGTGGCCCGCCAGCTGCGCTTGCGCGACTTGGGCGGCCTGATCGTCATCGACTTCATCGACATGGAAGTGGCAAAGAATCAGCGCGAAGTGGAACAGCGCCTGAAAGATGCGCTGCACCATGACCGTGCCCGTGTACAAATGGGCAAGATTTCCCGCTTCGGCCTGATGGAACTGTCGCGCCAGCGCCTGCGTCCTTCGCTGTCCGAAGGCTCGCACGTGACGTGCCCGCGCTGCTCCGGCACCGGCCACATCCGCGATACGGAATCGTCCGCCCTGCAAGTGCTGCGCATCATCCAGGAAGAAGCGATGAAGGAAAACTCGGCCACCATCCACGTGCAAGTGCCCGTGGACGTGGGCGCCTTCCTGCTGAACGAAAAGCGCGGCGAAGTGCTGAAGATCGAAAACCGCCACCGCATCGCCGTGATCCTGATCCCGAACAAGCATCTGGAAACGCCGCACTACAAGCTGGAACGCATCAAGCACGACGATCCGCGTCTGGAAGACAGCCAGGCCAGCTACAACCTGGCTGAAAGCGCTGAAACCGACATGGCTTACAGCAAGCGCCAGAAGGAAGAAGCCAAGCCGCGCCAGGAAGCCGTCGTCAAGACGATCACCCCTGACCAGCCGGCACCGCTGGTCGAGCGCAAGCCCGTCGAAGCGAAACCGGCCCCAGTGGCCGCGCCTGCCGCGCCGCAAGGCCTGATCGCCAAGATCATCAGCTTCTTCACCGGCGCCCCGGCACCGGTGGCACCGGCACCCGCCCCAGTCGCACCAGCCAAGCCGGCCGGCGCCGACCGCGGCGACCGCAACAGCCGTGGCCCGCGTGGCCGTGGCCGCAACGGCAAGCCTGGCCGCGAAGAGCGCGAACCTGGCCAGGGCCGTCCAGCCCAGGACGATGCCGCGAAAGAAGCGGAAGCACTGGAAAAAGCGGCCCGTCCGCCACGCCCGCCGCGTCCGCCACGCGAACCGCGTGAAGCACGCGAAGGCGGCGATGCAACGGCAGCGCCACGCGAACGGGGCGAACGTCCTGAACGCGCGGAACGTCCGGAGCGCGCCGAGCGTCCTGAACGCGCAGAGCGTCCGCCACGCCAGCCACGCGAAGGCCGCGAACCGCGCGCCGACAAGGCTGTTGTTGCTGAAGTGAAAGCTGAAGAGCTGGCACTGGTTGGCGCCAGCGCCAGCGCAGTGAACGTCGTCGTGCCGTCCAGCGGCCCTGAATCCGACGCCGCACCGGCCAACCTGCTGAAAGCACCGGCGAATGCCGGTCCTGAAGGCGAAGAGACGGAAAACGACGTGGAAGGCGAAGAACCGCGCCGCCGTCGTCGTCGTGGCGGCCGCAACCGCAACCGCCGCGACCGCGAAACGGGCGAGCTGATCGAATCGGCAAATGGCGAGAACGAAGGCCAGGATGCGCCAGTGATCAGCTTTACGGTTGCTCCGGCGCCGGAAGCTGCTGTCGCTGCCGCGCCAGTGGAAGCTGCCGCCGAAGCCGCGCCAGCCGTCGTGGTGGAAGTGGTGGAAGTGGCGGAAGTGGCCAAGGTCGTGGACATCGCCAAGGTCGAAGAAGCCGCTCCTGCCGTGGAAGTTGCCCCAGCTGCTGAAGTGATCGTGCCGGCAGCCCCTGTCGAAGCGGCTGCAGCGCAAGCTGAACCAGCCGCTGCTGAACCGGCACCGGTTGCCGAGTACAGCTTTGCCGAGAAAGCGCAAGCCGCACCAGCGCCTGCCCCTGCTCCAGCGGAAGTCATCGTCGAAGCGGCGCCAGTCGTGGAAGCAGTTGCTGTCGTGGAAACGGTCGTCGTGGTGGAAGAAGCGCCGGTAGCCGAAGCGGCGCCTGTCGTGGCGGAAGCCGCGCCGGTGGTTACCGAAGTTGCTCCTGCTCCTGCACCAGCGCCGGCTCCTGTCGCCGCGCCTGCCCCGGCGCCTGCCGCGCCAGTGGCCGCGCCGCTGGACTTGAGCGCAGTGCTCGGTTCGGCCGGTCTGACCCTGGCTGCCACCGATCCGGAAAAACTGCGCCTGGCGCAGGAAGCGGCCGCCAAGGCAGTCGCTCCGGTACGCAAGCCGCGCGAACGCAAGCCATTGCCGCCGCAATCGGATGAGCCGTTGATCCAGGTCAACACGCAACGTCCATAAGCGTGCCGGGTTCGCCCAGCCGCCGATGATGAAAGGGGAAGCTCAGGCTTCCCCTTTTTTACGTCCCCACCTTTGCCAGCCAGCCGCCATGCACGAGAACGCCAACCAACTTCCCTCCCCCGTCAGCCTGCGCAGCGCCTTCTGGTACTGGCTCAAGCTCGGCTGCGTCAGCTTTGGCGGTCCGGCCGGGCAAATCGCCATGATGCATGCGGAACTGGTGGAAAAGCGGCGCTGGATTTCCGAGCAGCGCTTCCTGCACGCCCTGAATTACTGCATGCTGCTGCCGGGGCCGGAAGCGACCCAGCTGGCCATCTACATCGGCTGGCTGATGCACCGCACGCGCGGCGCCCTGGTGGCGGGCCTGCTGTTCTTGCTGCCTTCGCTGCTGCTGCTGATCGTCCTGTCCTGGCTGTACATGGCGTATGGCCACGTGGCCGCCATCGCCGGCATCCTGTACGGCGTCAAGCCGGCCGTCGTCGCCATCGTGCTGGCGGCCGCCTGGCGCCTGGGCCGGCGCACCTTGCGCAGTCCCGGCCTGATCGCCATCGCGGCGGGCGCATTTGTCGCCATCGCCGCGCTACAGCTGCCATTTCCACTGATCGTGCTCGCCGCAGCCCTGCTCGGCATGGCGGGCGGCCGCTGGCTGCCGGCCCACTTCCATGTCGGCGCCGCCTCGCATGACGGCGCGGCCCGCTACGGCGCCGCCCTGATCGATGACGACACGCCCACGCCGGAACACGCGCGCTTCAGCTGGCCGCGCCTGCTTGGCACGGCCGCCGTGGGCCTGGCCCTGGCCTTCCTCGCCTGGCTGGGCCTGGCGCTGGCGGGCGGCGCCGACCAGCCGCTGGCGCAGATGGGCGTGTTTTTCAGCAAGGCGGCCCTGCTGACGTTCGGCGGCGCGTATGCCGTGCTGCCCTACCTGGTGCAAGGCGCCGCCGAGCACTACCACTGGATCACGAGCGCGCAAATGATGGATGGCCTGGCGCTGGGCGAAACGACGCCCGGCCCCCTGATCATGATCGTCGCCTTCATCGGCTTTGTCGGCGGCTGGAGCCATGCCGTGACGGGCGACCACCTGTGGCTGGCGGGCGTGTGCGGCGCGCTCGTCGCCAGCTGGTTCACCTTCCTGCCCTCGTTCATCTTCATCCTGGCCGGCGCGCCGCTGGTGGAAGCGTCGCGCGGCAACCTGCGCCTGAGCGCGCCCCTGACGGCCATCTCGGCGGCCGTGGTGGGCGTCATCGCCAGCCTGGCCCTGTTCTTTGGCCGCCATGTCTTCTGGCAAGAAAACCCGCTGCCGCACTGGGACTGGCTGGCGATCGCCATTGCGCTGGCGGCCGGCGTGGCGCTGATCAAGTTTCAAGTGGGCACCATCAAATTGCTGCTCGCCTGTGCCATCTTCGGCCTCGTGCTATCGTATCTGCCTTGAACGACTCAACGTAAGTGGTATCACCTTTCATGGCTGACAAGATTATCTACCTCGCCGAAGCCCGCAATGGGGCTTTGGCGATTCCCGCGCAGCTGGATAGCCCCAGCGGCAACGTGGCCGACAGCCTGGGCCGGCCCCTGCACGACCTGCGCATCTCGATTACCGACCGCTGCAATTTCCGTTGCGTGTATTGCATGCCCAAGGACGTATTCGACAAGAACCACGTCTACCTGCCGCACACGGATTTGCTGTCGTTCGAGGAAATCACGCGCGTCGCGCGCCTGTTCGTCGCGCACGGGGTGGAAAAGATCCGCCTGACGGGCGGCGAACCGCTGCTGCGCAAGAATATCGAAAAGCTCATCGCCATGCTGGCCGACCTGCGCACGCCGTCGGGCCAGCCGCTGGATCTGACCCTGACGACCAATGGTTCCTTGCTGGCAAGAAAAGCGCAGGCACTCAAGGATGCGGGCCTGAACCGGGTCACCGTGTCGCTCGACTCGCTCGACGACGCCACCTTCAAGCGCATGAACGACGTCGATTTCGCCGTGGCCGACGTGCTGCACGGCATCGATGCGGCGCACGCGGCGGGCCTGGGGCCCATCAAGATCAACATGGTCGTCAAGGCCGGCATGAACGAGCAGGAAATCGTGCCCATGGCGCGCCACTTCAAGGGCACGCCCTACATCCTGCGCTTCATCGAATACATGGACGTGGGCGCCTCGAACGGCTGGAACTTGCAGGAAGTCATCCCGTCCGCCGACGTCGTGCGGCGCATCGCCGCGCACATGCCCTTGCTGCCCATCGATCCGAACTACGCGGGCGAGACGGCGGCGCGCTGGCGCTATGCCGATGGCAGCGGCGAGATCGGCCTCATTTCCAGCGTCACGCAAGCGTTCTGCGGCGAGTGCAGCCGCGCCCGCCTCTCGACCGAGGGCAAGCTGTACACCTGCCTGTTCGCCAGCAGCGGCCACGACTTGCGCAGCCTGCTGCGCGGCGGCCGCAGCGACGCGGAAATTTCCTCTGCCGTGGCGCAGCTGTGGCGCGGCCGCGGCGACCGCTATTCGCAATTGCGCACCAGCCAGACGGATTTGACGGGCGGTGCGCTTGAGCACGGTAAAAAGAAAGTGGAAATGTCGTACATCGGCGGCTGAATCGGGCGCAGCACGCGCCCGCCGCTGCTACCATGGCGCATGCACCAATTTTCCTACCTGACATGATCAACAAACACGACATTACCGGCCTGATCCTGGCCGGCGGCCTCGGCACGCGCATGGGCCAGCGCGACAAGGGCATGCTGCCCCTGCATGGCCAGCCCCTGGCGCGCCACGTGGCCCAGCGCCTGGCGCCGCAAGTGGGCCAGCTGGCCCTCAGCGTCCACGCGGATGCGGGCGACTACGCGCACTTCGGCCTGCCCGTGTGGCCCGACGTGCTGCCAGGCCAGCTGGGGCCGCTGGCCGGCTTACACAGCGGCATGCAGCACGCCGGCACGCCCTATCTGCTCACCGTGCCGTGCGACTCGCCCCTGCTGCCGCCCGACCTGGCGGCGCGCCTGGCCGCCGGTTTGACGCAAGACAATGCCGACCTGGCCATCGCCGTCACCGAGGAAATCGATGCGGCGACGGGAGCGGCCGTGCGCCGCCCGCACCCCGTCTTTTGCCTGGTAAAAACATCCGCCCTGCCCCAACTGGACGCCTATCTGCGCGGCGGCGAACGCCGCATGCGCACCTGGCATGGCCCCTTGAAACTGGCCGAAGTACTCTTCGAAAACAATAGTGCATTCGGCAACATCAATACGCCGGACGAGCTGGCCGCCCTGCAGGCGCAGGGCCTGTCCGTGCCGATGGCGCAAGCCATCCTGGCCGACACCGTCGCGCCCGTGGCCGAGATCGAGGAACTGCCGCTGCCGCAAGCGTTCGAACGCATCCTGGCGGCCGACATCATCTCGCCCATCAGCGTGCCCGCGCACGACAATTCCGCCATGGATGGCTATGCGCTTTACGGAGCTGACCTTGGCGCCGACCTCGGCGGAGACACCCCCGTGACCCTGGCCGTGGTCGACACCATCCTGGCCGGGCGTCCCGGCACCGTCAAAATCGGACGCGGCCAATGCGCGCGCATCATGACGGGCGCCGTCATGCCCGACGGTTGCGACAGCGTGGTGCCGCAGGAACTGGTGCTGCAAGCGGGCGACGCCAGCATTACCGTGGCGCCGGACTGCATCCGCGCCGGCGACAACCGCCGCTTCAAGGGCGAAGACTTGATGCAGGACCAGCCGGCCCTGCTGCAAGGCAAGATACTCGGACCGGCCGAGCTGGGTTTGCTGGCCTCGCTGGGCATCGCCACAGTGCCCGTGCGCCGCCGCCTGCGCGTGGCCTTCTTTTCCACCGGCGACGAATTGCGCTCGATCGGCGAGCCGCTCGACGCAGGCTGCATCTACGACAGCAACCGCTACACCCTGCTGGGCATGCTGACGCGCCTCGGCTGCGAAGTGCTCGACATGGGCATCGTCAAGGACAATCCGCAAGCGCTGGAAACGGCCCTGCGCGGCGCCTGCGCCATGGCCGACGTCATCATCACCTCGGGCGGCGTGTCCAGCGGCGCGGCCGATTTTACGCGCGACATCCTCGCGCGCCTCGGTGACGTGGCCTTCTGGCAAATCAACATGCGCCCTGGCCGCCCCATGGCCTTCGGGCGGATTGCCAGCGAAGGCGAATCGGCCTTGCTGCTGGGCCTGCCCGGCAACCCGGTGGCCGTGATGGCGGCGTTTTATTTCCTCGCCCGCCCCACCCTGCTGCGCCTGATGGGCGCCGACGCGGACACCTCCGCCCTGCCGCTGCTGCAAGTGGCGGCGCAAGCGCCGATCCGCAAGAAACGGGGCCGCACGGAATACCAGCGCGGCATCGTCGAGCGCGGTGCGGACGGGCGCCAGCACGTGCGCGTGACGGGCGCGCAAGGCTCGGGCATCCTGCGCTCGATGACGCAAGCCAATTGCATGATCGTGCTGCACGAAGCGCAAGGCCACGTGGCCGCAGGCGACCTGGTCGCTATCGTGCTGTTCCAGGGATTGACCTGACGCGCCACCACCGGCCAAGCTGACGCGCTGGCCGGACCGCAGTCAACGCTGCGCCACCTATCCCCCCCTCGCCACAACGGCCCGCCCTGCGCGGGCCGTTTGCATTGCTCCTTCGCAATCAATTTTCTTCCCGGAAACTGCTCGGCTATTGAGATAAAAATGTTAATTATTTCTTCAAATAACATATCAACAAACACAACACTAATTGTAATTATTTTATTTATTTGTTGATATTGAAGTTTCTTCGGTGATAACATCCGAACTTATACGAAAAGTTCAATTTTGATATTGTTTTCACGAGGAAACTAATAATGAGACACCGCTCTTGGAGCGCGGGCGCCAACATGCTGGGAGCGGCTTGCCTGCTTGGCATATTGACCCTCGCGCCGCCGCCCGCATACGCCAAAGGGACCCCTCGGGCCGACGTACTGGACAACTGCAGCTGGAACCGCCCCGGCGCCGACCCGTTCATGGGCGATGTCGTGGCCGCCGTGGACAGGTACCCGGACATCGCGCCGCAGGTGCGCGAGCAATTGAAGGCGCGCATGCGCGCGCGCCAGTATGATGAAATCGTCGTGATCAGCCGCGACGCCATCCGCGGCAAGGGCAATTACGATGCGCGCATCAGCGACATGCATTTCGGCCCGGGCCGCGTTTGCCGCAATGTCACGCGTGCAGGCTGGAGCGAGCAGATGCAGGAAAGGGGACTCGTGTACTGCGTGCAGGGCGCCTGCATCCTCGTGCCCACCGTGTGCCGCAATGTCAGCCGCATCACGCAGGCGGCGGCCGGGCCGCGCGGCGCTGGCGCCGCCCCCGTTGGCGCCGCGCCGGGCGGTGCAACGCCGGCAGCGGCCGCGCCGGCGGCAACGGGCGTGCCCGTCATCGAGCATCCCGTCGCCGCGCATGGCGGTTCGCTCACGGGCGCGGCGCCGCCGGCCGTGGTGGCCGGCCTGCCCCTGCCGGGCTTCGATTTCGTGCGCGGCAGCCGCGACACGATGTTGCCGTCGGGCATAGGCGGTGGCCAGCCACCGCGCGGCAGCAGCATCATCGTCGAGCCGTTCAACCCCACCGTCATGCTGCCTTCGCTGCCGCCCACCGGCCTGTCCGTCCTGCCCGCCGTGCCGGAACCGCAAACGTGGGCCATGCTGCTGGCGGGACTCGCGCTGACCGTCTGCGCCACGCTGCGCCGCCGGCCTGCGGCGGCGGCCTGAACGCCGGCGGGGCTATTCGCCGTCCGCTTCGGCGGACGGTCCCGCGTCCGCCTTACCCAGCAGCAAGGCAGCCGCCTCGCCCGGCAAGGCTTCCACGGATTTCAATTTGCGCGCCATTTGCCGGCTGCGCACTTCCGCGCTTTCGATATTCTTCGCCGCCTTTTCCAGGGTCAGCCGGGTTTGCGACAGCACGTCGCCAAACTTGCCGAATTCCGTCTTCACGGCGCCCAGCACTTGCCACACTTCCGACGAGCGCTTTTCCAGCGCCAGGGTGCGGAAACCCATTTGCAGGCTGTTGAGCAAGGCCGTCAACGTGGATGGCCCCGCGATGCTGACCCGGTGCACGCGCTGCAATTCATCGGCCAGGCCCGGGCGGCGCAACACTTCCGCATACAAGCCTTCCGTGGGCAGGAAGAGGATGGCAAAGTCGGTGGTCAGCGGCGGCGCCAGGTATTTGTCCGCGATGGTTTTCGCTTCGCCCCGCACGGCCCGTTCCAGCTCGCGTCCGGCCAGGGCCACGCCGTCGGCATCGGCCCGCTCTGCCGCTTCGACCAGGCGCTCATACTGTTCCTTGGGGAACTTCGCATCGATCGGCATCCACACGGGCGGCCCGCCATCGGAAAGGCCCGGCAGTTTCAGGGCGAATTCCACGCGCGCGCCGCTGCCCGGCAAGGTTTCCACGTTCTTCGCGTACTGGTCGACAGTGAGTACCTGCTCCAGCAGCATTTCCAGCTGCACTTCGCCCCACGTTCCCCGCGTCTTGACGTTGGTGAGCACCCG
Source organism: Janthinobacterium sp. SUN176 (assembly GCF_030587335.1). Lineage (NCBI taxonomy): Bacteria > Pseudomonadati > Pseudomonadota > Betaproteobacteria > Burkholderiales > Oxalobacteraceae > Janthinobacterium > Janthinobacterium sp. SUN176. The sequence goes on from NZ_JAPWIA010000001.1 coordinate 3,238,479, forward strand.
CTTCAGGTCGCCCACGCCCAGCGCCAGCTGCTGCATTTCACCGAGTCCCTGGTGGACTTTTTCCAGCCGCTCCGACACTTGCTGGAACGAGGCAGTCAAGCGCGTCTCCAGCGTGGCGTGCAATTTCTCGTCGACCGTCTTGCGCATCTCTTCCAGGCGCGCGCCATTGTCGGCCTGCAAATCGCGGATCTTGCTTTCCAGGGTGGCGCGCACTTCCAGCATGCGCTGCGCATTCGACTCCGTCAGCTGCGCCAGGGTCTGGTTGGTGCTGTCGGCAAAGCGCGCCAGGCTTTGCGCCTGTTCCTCGCGCCCGACTTTTCCCTGGGCCTGCATCTGCGTGCGCAGGCTGTCGAGCTGCTGCAGGGTCGCCGCCTGGAATTGCGCCAGGCTGGTGGCCAGGTCTTGCCGCGTCGCTTGCGCCGACGCCTGCAGCTGCAGCCGCACTTCGCGCTCGACCCGGTCGATGCGCTCCAGGCTTTGCTGCTGGTGCTGCTGCACCAGGGCCAGGGTGGTGGCGCCATCGCCGGCCGCGCCACGGGGGCGCAGCAAGATCAATAGCAACAGGACGATGGCGACGATGGCGGCGCCCAGCAGGCTGTAAAACTCGATTGGGCTCATGGGTGTCAGTCAGGTTTGTTGCGCATCCAGTCGGCCGTCTGATAGAACGATTCCATCAGGCGCACGCGCAAGGATTCTTCGATGCCCGTGTCTTCCATGGCCCAGGCCATGGCGCGCAGCCACTGGTCGCGCTCGCTGGTGCCGATGGCGTAGGGCAAGTGACGCGCGCGCAGGCGCGGGTGGCCGAACTTCTCGATATACAAGTCCGGGCCGCCCATCCAGCCCGTCAGGAAGAAATACAGCTTGTCGCGCGAACCGTCCGTCGAAGGCGGATGCATGACGCGGATGCCGGCGAACTCGGCTTCGAGTTCCATCAAGTCATAAAAACGGTCGACCATTTCGCGCAGCACGGGGGCGCCGCCGATGGTCTCGTAGAGGGTGGGGGCAGTGGTATCAGTCATGGCCGCCATGATAGCGCAAGCGCCGGCGGCCCATGCGGCGCCAGCTGCCGCTGCCGGCATAAAAAGCAATATACTTGACTACTCAAGCTTATATCAACTACTATGCAATCTTTAAACACGGACAGGTCAACCATGCCCACCACTGCAGAATCCCCTTTGCTACGCAATACCAACTTCCGCTGGCTGCTGGGCGGCGGCCTCGTCTCCATGCTGGGCGACCAGTTCAGCATGCTGGCCCTGCCCTGGCTGGTGCTGAGCCTGACGGGCGATAGCCTCAGCCTGGGTATCGCCGTGGCCCTGATGGGCGCCCCGCGCGCCGTGCTGATTCTGCTGGGCGGTACCATCGCCGACCGCTATTCGCCCCGGCGCGTGATGCTGCTGAGCAAATACGCGAACGCCGCCATCCTGCTGGCGCTGGCGGGGTTGCTGCTGCTGGACCAGGCCAGCCTGGCGCTCGCGTATGCGGCCGCGCTGGCGCTGGGTATCGCGGCCGCCTTCGGCATTCCCGCCGGCACGGCCATCCTGCCGCAAGCCGTGCCGCCGCAATCGTTGCAGAACGCCAATGGCTTGCAGATGGGCGCGCGCCAGCTGTCCCTGCTGGCCGGCCCCCTGCTGGCGGCGCTCGTGCTCGGCGCCCACGATGGCGCGCAGCACACCCCCATGGCGGCGCTGGCCGCCGCCTTTGCCATCGATGCGCTGACGTTCCTGTTCTCCGCCTGGACCTTGCGGCAAGTGAGCCTGCGGCCACTGGCCGCGGCGGCGGCGCAGGGCATGTGGCGCGACATGGCGGCGGGCCTGTCCATGGTGTGGCGCGACCTTCCCTTGCGCAGCTGCTATGCGTACTGGGCGGTGGTGGCGTTCTTCGTCATGGGGCCGCTGCAAGTGGCCTTGCCCGTGCTGGCCAGCGAGCGCCTGCATTGCGCCTCCGCGCTGGGTTTGCTGATGGGCGCGCATGGCGCCGGCACCCTGGCCGGCATGCTGGCGTCCAGCCTGGGCGGCGCCTGGCTGCGCCGCCACTTCGGCGCCACCCTGCTGCTCGTCGACGCGGTCGTCGGCCTGCTGCTGATGGCCCTGGGACAAATCAGCTCGGCCTGGCAAGGCGCGGCCCTGCTGGCCGTGACAGGGTTGCTCGGCGGCTACTTGCAGGTGGCCATCTTTACGTGGATACAGCGGCGCGTGGCGCCCGCCATGCTGGGCCGGGCGATGGCCCTGTTCATGGGCATCTTCCTGGGACTGGCGCCGCTGTCGGCGGCGGCCACGGGTGCGCTGCTGCGCCACCTGAGCGTTGGCGAGCTGTTCTGCGGCGGCGGCGCCCTGCTGCTGGCCGCCGCCGTGGCGGCCGCATTATTTACCGCCATCCCGCGCATCGCCGGACCGGAAGCGATTACCCAAACGATATCGGAGAAGTAAAACATGGACAAGACACGACAGGCAACATTGAAAGCGCACTACCGGCAACAGCCACCGCCGCTGGGCATCATCGCCTTGCGGCACTTGCCCAGCGGGCGCACCTTGCTCGACAGCAGCCGCAACGCGCCCGGCATGCTGAACCGGCACCGCTTCGAGCTGAACCTGGGCAAGCACCGCAACGCCCTGCTGCAGGCGGACTGGCGGCGCGATGGCGCGGCGGCCTTTTCCTGCGCCGTCATCGATACGCTCAAGCTGCCCGACGACCCCGCCTTCGATGCGGACGCCGAACTGGGCGCCTTGCTGGACTTGCACCGCGCACAGTGGCTGGAGCAAGGCCAGCTACTGTATTGAGCGGCATTGCTTTACACTTGCGCACTCAAGCATTTCGCAACGGATAAAATGGACGCCATGAACGATCACACTCTCCCGTCGCCGGACGCCGATGGCGCGCTGGACTTTTGCCTGCGCCTGGCGCGCGCCCAGGCGCTCATCGTGCGCCGCTTCGACAGCGCCCTGGGCAATTTGCATGGCCTGAGCTTCAGCGACTATCAATTGCTGTACCAGCTGCAGCGCGCACCCGGTGCGCGCCTGCGCCGCATCGACCTGGCCGAGCGCCTGGCGTTGACGGCCTCCGGCGTCACGCGCTCCTTGATGCCACTGGAAAAGATTGGCCTGGTGGCACGCCAGGCCGATGCGCGCGACGCACGCGTCGGCTATGCCGTGCTGACTGCCGCCGGCCAGGAATTGCTGGGGCATGCGAGCGCCACCGCGCAGGCGGTGGGGCGCGAATTGCTGCAGGATGCGCCGGCAGAACAGCTGGGAGCGCTTTCCGCCCTCCTGGGCCGGCTGGCCGGCTGACGACGCTACACGAGCGCCAGCCTGCGCAGGCGCCGCGTCGATGACCAGTGTTCCACGCCCGCTTCGGCGCGGATGGCGGCGCAGCCCGCCAGCACCCGCTCGATGGCGGCCCCGTCGAGCCCCGCATTGAGGGTCAGGCGCACGAGGGCGCGGTTCTTCGCCGTTGCCGGGGCGCAAAACATGGCGCCGTAAATGCCTTGCCGCTCCAGCGCCTGGCGCAGGGCCAGGGTGGCCGGTTCGCCGCCCGCCTCCAGCGCCACGATCTGCTCCGTGCCATCGCTGACGTTGTAGCCCAGCTCGCGCAAGCCTTCGCGCACCTGCAGCGTATGGCGTTGCAGGGTGGCGCGCCGTCCATCGGCGGCCATGATGAAATCGAGCGCCGCGCCCAGCCACGCCAGCTCATGCGCCAGCAAACAGGAGCTGAAGATGGCGGGCCGTGATTCGGACAAGAAATAGCCCTTGAAGCGGCTGGAACAGCTGATGAAACCGGCCCGGCCCGCGAAGGCCTTGGCCAGCGACGCCGTGCGGAAATGCACGCGGTGGCCCAGTCCCCACGCCTCCACCAGGCCCGCGCCCTGCGGGCCGTGCGTGCCCAGCGAGTGCGACTCGTCGACCACCACCACGCAGTCGCTGCGCTCGGCGATGTCAAGCAATTCCAGCAGCGGCGCCAGGCTGCCGTTGGTGCTGTACAGGGCGTCGACGACGATCACCCCGCGGCCATGCTTTTCCACCTGCCGCCGCAAGTGCGTCATGTCGTTGTGCAGGAAGGGCACGGCCTGGGCCTGCGCCGACAGCACGCCTTCCCACAGCGAGGCGTGGGCCTGCATGTCGAGGTAGACGGGAATGCCGGGGCTGGCGATGCACTGGATCAGCCCGACGTTGGCCGCCATGCCGGACTGCGCCAGGATGCCATCCTCGCTGCCCATGAAGCGGGCCAGCCGGCTTTCCAGCCGGTGCTGTTCGCTGCCTTCCTGCAAGTACACGGCCGACATCAGCATGCCGCCCGCATTCGCCTGCAGGGACGCCACCTGGGCCGCCACCAGCGCCGGTTCGGCGGCGATGGACAGGTAGTCATTGCCGGCCAGGAAAATGGCATGGGCGGGTGTCGGTTGCCAGGCATGGGGATGCTGGCCGCCCAGCAATTTTTCGATGCGCGTGACGTGGTGCGCATCCATGCGCCGCACGATGTAGTCTGGCAAGCAGTGTTCTGCGCGGACGAAGGATGGGGCGTGCAAGCTGGTAGCGATGGTCATGAGTTTTCTCCTGGGGAAAGGTTTGCTGCGGCTTAAAGCCTTGACCGTCTCGCGAACCCATCCATTGACGTATATCAATGTCCGATGAGATAACCGTTCAACCAGGAAAATTTACGCGATGATAATGTTCTGAAGAGAATCAAGGCAGAGTCATGACGCAGCAATTGCAAGGACGATGGACACACTGGCGCAGGCGCCTGCTCCATTCGCTGCTGCATGAACGCATGCCCCATGAAAACCTGGCCGGCCGGGTCGCCATGCTGGCCGCCGTGGGCACGGTGGCGATGCCGCTGTACTACCTGCTGTGGAATTACTTTTTTCCGCAAGCCTATGAAAACCTGACCTTGCGCCTGACGGGCGTGGGCATCTGCGCGGTCGGCCTGTTTGCGCGCCACTTCTCGGCCCGCTGGCTGTCGCGCTACCTGCTGTTCGCGCTCAGCTACATCCTGCCCTTCTTCTTTACCTTCATGTTTCTGATGAACCACGCGTCGTCCATCTGGAGCGAATCGCTGCTGATCGGCCTGGTCGTGCTGTTTCATTTCGAAACGAAGCTGGCTTGCCGCGCCTACCTGATCGGCACCAGCACCGCCTGCCTGGCCGTCATCCTGCAGGGGGAAGGCGACTTCCTGCTGCAGCGTGAAGTGCTGCAGCAACTGCCCGTGCACTGGTTCACCATAGCCGCGCTGTCCGTGGTGAAAGTGGGCAGCAAGGTGCTGGAACTGGAACGGCTGGCCGGCCTGTCGGCCGGGCTCGGTTCCGTGGCGCACGAGCTGCGCACGCCGCTGACCAGCGTGGAAGCCAATGTGCGGGGCATGCGCCGGCTGCTGCCGCAACTGGCCGATCAGGCGCACGACTTGCCGCCGCTGCAGGAAGCCCTGTCGCGCATCCAGTTCGAAGTGCGCCACATGCAGCACATGATCGATTTGTTCCTGATGAGCGCCAGCGCCGTGAACCGCAACCTGCAGCCCAGCCAGGCGCTGTCGATGCTGGCGATGGTGAATTCCGTGCTGAAGCGCTACCCATTCACCGGCAACAGCCAGCGCAGCCGCGTCAAGGTGGACGTGCGCGCCGACTTCCAGTTCGCCGGCCAGGACGAACTGTGCGTGGTGATCCTGCTGAACCTGCTGAGGAACGCGCTGAAAGCCATCCAGCGGGCCGGCAAGGGCCGCGTGCGCATCATCATCGACGGCGCCCGCCCCGTGCCCAGGCTGCTGTTCATCGACACGGGCTGCGGCATCGCGAAGAACCGCCTGCCGCTGATCTTCGAGCGTTTTTATTCCTATCCCGTGCATAACGGCAGCGGCATCGGCCTGGCCCTGTGCCGGCAGATCATCACGGCCTGGCAGGCGCGCATCCGCTGCGTGTCGCGCGAGCATGCGTATGCGATTTTCATCCTGGAATTTCCCCAGCCCCTGCCTGCCCGCTTACAACCCTCTTCCCCCGCAAGGTGATGCATGCAACTGCCCGTCTACTCCCATCCGACCCTGACCGTATTGATCGATGACAGCGATTCCTTCCTGAAAAGCCTGGCGTTCCAGCTCGATCCCGCGCTGGCGCGCCTGACCTTTCATGACACCAGCAGCGCGCTGCACTGGCTGCGCCACAGCACGCAGCCGGGCGAGACGCCGCTGCACGTCAATTTCGACACGCAAAACCTGCCGCGCGACCAGCGCAACGTGGCGCTCGACCTCGAACGCATCTGGCGCATCAGCGGCCAGGCGCAACGCTTTGCCGTGCCTTCCGTGCTGGTGGTCGATTATTCGATGCCGCAGATGAATGGCTTGGAATTCTGCCAGGCCGTGCGTGACTTGCCGTGCAAGAAGATTTTATTTACGGGCGCGGCCGATGAAAAAGTGGCCGTGACGGCCTTCAACCGGGGCTTGATCGACCGCTACATCAAGAAGAGCGACGACGATGCGCTCGATATCCTGGAACAGGAAATCGTTTCCCTGCAACGCGAATTCTTCCTGCAGCAGTCGGACACGGTGCGCGACTTGCTATTGCTGCATGACTATAGTTTCCTGCAAGACGAAGCCATGGCCGCCGTCGTGCAGGAGCTGTGCCGGCGCCATGGCTTTGTCGAGTTCTATATTTTCCCGAATCCCTGCGGCATCCTGTTTTTCACGCGCGACGGCCAGGCCCGCCTGATGATCATCGAGACGGAACGCAGCCTGCACACGCAGTACGAAATGGCGCGTGACAGCGACGCGCCCGAGTCCCTGCTGCTGGCCTTGCTGGAAATGCGCGTGATCCCGTACTTTTCCGATGCCGACAGCGACGGCATGTATGCAGCGCACATCGGCGAAAACTGGTTCCGCTACTGCGCCGCGCCGACCATCTGCCTGGGACGCGAAACCTACTTCTGGGCCCTGTTCGACGTGCCGCCGCACCAGCTGGGGCAGCCAGTCATGTCCTACGCGCAATTCTTACGCGCGCAGGCGGACGACAGCGTGGGAGCCTAGCTTTCCCGCAAGGTTTGCAGCGGCGGATGTTTCAGCACATTGCGCAAGCCCAGCCAGCCGCCGGCGATCGCGCACAGGGCGCCGGCCAGCAAGCCAAAGGCCCACACGCCGGGCGCGAAGCTCCAGGCGAACTTGAACTGGTACGTGGCCAGCGCCCAGCCCATGGCCGCCGCGCCCGAGGCCGCCAGCAGGCCGGCCAGCGCGCCGACGAGGGAAAACTCGATCAGCTGCGCCTGCGCCAGCTGGCGCCGCGTGGCGCCCAGCGCGCGCAGCAGGCCCGCTTCGCGCGTGCGCTCGTCCTGCGAACCCATCAAGGCCGCATACAGCACCAGCAAGCCAGAGGCCAAGGTAAAGGCAAAGAGGAATTCGACGGCCGTCACCACCTGGTCCAGCACGCCCTGAATTTGCTTGAGCACGCCGCCCACGTCGACCACCGTCAGATTCGGGTAGTCGCGCAGCAAGGCGTTGCCCAGGTCGGCCTGCGCGGGCGGCAGGTGGAACGCCGTGATCCACGTCTGCGGCGTATCCGCCATGGCGGCCGGATTGATGATGACAAAGAAATTGACGCGCATCGAACCCCATTCCAGCTTGCGTAAACTGGTAATCGCCGCTTCCACGGGCTGGCCGGCGATGTCGAAGCGCAGCTTGTCGCCCAGCTTCAGCTTCAGGGTCTTGGCGATGCCTTCTTCCACCGACGCCTCGGCTGGCGCGCCCGGCGCATTGCCGAACCACTTGCCGGCCACCAGCTTGTTTTCTTCCTGCATCGCGGCCATCGTCGACAGGTTGAATTCGCGGTCGGCCAGGCCCTTGGCGCGGTCGTCCTCGTACGTGGTTTCCGTGATGGCGTTGCCGTTCACGGCTACCAGGCGCCCCCGTATCATCGGATACAAGGGCGCATTGGCCACGCCGGCCTGGGCCAGGCGCGCGGCGATCGGGTCTTTTTGTTCCGGCAGGATATTGATAATGAAGCGGTTCGGCGCATCCGGCGGCGTGGCGTTGCGCCAGGCCACCATCAAGTCGCCGCGCACCACCGTCAGCAGCAGCAAGGCCATCAGGCCCAAGGCCAGGGACACCACCTGGATGACGGTGGCGCCCGGGCGGCGCTGCAGGGACGTGACGGCAAAGCGCCAGCCCTGGTGATTGAAGGCGCCGCGCAGGGTTTTCAGCGAGCGGATACCCAGCCAGCCGGCCAGGCCGAACAGGGCGAAGCCGCCCAGGAAGCCGGCCGCCGTCAGCAGGGCCAGTTTCACGTCGCCCGCTTGCCACAGGAGCAGCACGACGAAGGCGGCGATGCCCAGGCCGTAGGTGGCCAGGGCCAGCGCCTGCGGCGGCTCCTGCTCGCGGCGGATCACGCGGTTATGGGGGACATTGCGCAACTGCAAAATCGGCGGCAGGGCAAAGCCGAGCAGCAACAGCATGCCGGTAGCCACGCCTTGCAGGGCGGGCAACATGGACACGGGCGGCAAGTCGCTCTGCACCAGCTTGCCCAGCAGCTCCAGCAGCACCAGGTGGCCGCCGAAACCCACCATCACGCCAACCACGCTGCCGGCCAGGCCCACCAATAAGAATTCGATCACGTACATGGCAGTGACCTGGTTTTGCGTCAGCCCCAGGCAGCGCAGCATGGCGCAGGCATCGAGGTGGCGCAGCATGAAGCGGCGCGCCGCCATGGCCACGGCGACGGCCGCCAGCATGGCCGACAGCAAGCCGACGAGGGAAAGGAAGCGGTCGGCGCGGTCCAGGGTCGATTGCATCTGCGGACTACCCGACTCCAGCGATTCGATGCGCACGCCTTTGATCGCTTGCGTCTTGATCTGGCTTTCCAGCCAGGCTTGATATTGCGCAAGCTCGCCCGCCTTGGCGGGCGGCGCCGACAACAGCAAGCGGTACGACACGCGCGAGCCGTTCTGCACCAGCGCCGTGGCGGCCAGATCGCTCAAGGGCAGCATCACGCGGGGAGCGAAGTTGAGGAAGGACGCGCCGCGGTCCGGCTCGCTGGCGATCAGTTGCGTGACGGTAAACGCCTTGTCGCCCAGGGTCAGCGTATCGCCCAGTTTCGCATTCAGGCTGGACAGAATCGCCGCATCGACCCACAGGGTGCCGGGTGCCGGCACCTGGCTGGTCGGTTGGCCGACGGCATCCTGCGCTTCGCTGAGCTTGGTCGTGATTTTCAGCTTGCCCCGCTGCGGGTAGCCGGGCGAGACGGCCTTGATGGAGGCCAGCTGCGACAGCGATTGCTCGCCCTCGCCCGCCTGCGCCATGCTGGGAAACGTCACCGTGTCGGCCAGGATGAAGCCGCGCTTCTGCGCCTCCGCGCGCCAGGCCGCATTGACGGGCTGGTCGGCGCTGATGACCAGGTCGGCCCCCAGCAGCTGGTGCGCGTCGCGGTTCAGGCCCGCGCGCAGGCGGTCGACGAAGAAGCCGACGGCCGACAGGGCCGCCACGGCGACGATCAGCGCGACGAGCAGGAAACGCAGTTGCCCGGCGCGCCAGTCGCGGCCGGTCATTTTCAGGGAGAGGCGGAACATGGGCGGCGGGTCTTTATAGAGTTACTGCGCGCTGCCGTGGGCGGCGGCGTGCTGCGCGAAATACGCATCGACGGTAGCGAGGAAGGCGTCTTTCTGCGCCTGCGGCAGGAAGGCGGCGATGAAACCGTTGCGCGCCAGACGTTGCGCGTGGGATAGGCCCAGCGGCAGCGCGTCGAAGATGGCGTCGAAATTGTCGTTCATGTAGCCGCCGAAATACGCGGGATCGTCCGAGTTCACCGTCACCAGCAAGCCCGCGTCGAGCAATTGCACCAGGTTATGGTCGTGCATCTGGTCGAACACGCGCAGCTTGGTGTTCGACAGGGGGCAGACGGTCAAGGCGATCTGTTCGCGCGCCAGGCGGGCCGTCAGTTCCGCGTCTTCCAGGCAGCGCACGCCATGGTCGATGCGTTCGACCTGCAAGTCGTCGAGCGCCGTGCGGATGTAGGCCGGCGGGCCTTCCTCGCCCGCGTGGGCCACCAGGTGCAGGCCCAGTTCGCGGCAGCGGGCAAACACGCGCGAGAATTTCTCGGGCGGATTGCCCACTTCCGAGGAATCGAGGCCGATGCCGATGAATTTATCGCGGTGCGGCAAGGCGTCTTCCAGGGTCTCGAACGCCTCTTTCTCGCTCAAGTGGCGCAGGAAGCACAGGATCAGGGCGGCGCTGACGGGGCTGTCCTGGCAGGCGCGGTGGATGCCGTTGATCACGTCGGCAATGGGCACGCCGCGCGCCGTGTGGGTTTGCGGGTCGAAGAAGATTTCCGTGTGCAGCACGTTATCGGCTTCGGCGCGGCGCAGGTAGGCTTGCGTCATGTCATAGAAATCCTGCTCTTTCAAGAGCACGCTTGCGCCAGCGTAATAAATGTCGAGAAAAGACTGCAAATCCGTAAAAGCATAGGCGCTGCGCAAGTGTTCCACCGATTCATAGCCCAGAGGCACGCCATTGCGCTCTGCCAGTGCGAAAATCAGTTCTGGCTCCAGCGAGCCTTCGATATGGATATGCAGTTCGGCCTTCGGCATGCCGCGGACGATCGCGCGCAATTGGGGGTTCATCATGGGTGTTCCTTATAGGGTGACGATAAAAATGCTGGCTCGCGCACGCGCACGCGCGGCGCGCAGGGCCATCAGACATGCAGGCATCTTAGCGCAAGATGGCCAGCCTCACCGGCGCCAGGCCGCCATGGCGCAGGCTGCGGCGGCGCCATGGCCGGCTCCGGCACGCGCTGGCGAATTGTCGTATGATGGTTTAAAAGGTATACAAAAGTTCATTGGAACCGATGAAAAATTTGATGATTTATCCAATTAAATCAACAATTTACAAACAAGTATTAAGGATATGCCGACATATCTTTTGACTTCCTGATCCTTTAGAGCAATAATAAATTTCATGGGGTAATGGTAGGTGCAGCAAGCGCTATCAACAGTGAAAAAAAAGCCGGCTGGCCACGTCAGCACACGGCATCAAGCGCCAGTTTTTTGGTCCGGGCAATCCGGACTCGCAAAGACAGCCGGGCTTGAAACAACAATAAAAATCGATACGGGGTACAGGAAAAGTTCAAGCGGCAAGCCCAGGCGAGTGCCAGGCGGGCGGCCATGGTGACTGGCAGTACGGGTTTACATTAAAGGACATTGACATGACCATTTTTGATAACTATGCAGCACGCTACGAGCGCACCCGCGAAGAGGAAATGTCGCTCACCGACTACCTGGCCCTGTGCAAGAAGGACAAGCTGACGTACGCCAGCGCGCCTGAACGCATGCTGGCCGCCATCGGCGAGCCGCAGCTGGTCGACACGCGCAACGACACGCGCTTGTCGCGCATCTTCGCCAACAAGATCATCAAGATCTACCCCGCCTTCCGCGAGTTCTACGGCACCGAGGAGGTGATCGAGCAAGTCGTCTCGTACTTCCGCCACGCCGCGCAAGGCCTGGAAGAGCGCAAGCAGATCCTGTATCTGCTGGGGCCCGTCGGCGGCGGCAAGTCGTCCATCGCGGAAAAACTCAAGTCGCTGATGGAACACGTGCCCTTCTATTGCCTGAAAGGCTCGCCCGTCAACGAATCGCCGCTGGGCCTGTTCAACGAGGAAGAGGACGGCACCATCCTGGAAGAGGATTACGGCATCCCGCGCCGCTACCTGCGCAACATCCCCAGCCCGTGGGCCGTGAAACGCCTGCATGAATACAATGGCGATATCAACCAGTTCCGCGTCGTCAAGCGCTATCCATCCGTGCTGAAACAGATCGCCATCTCGAAAACGGAGCCGGGCGACGAAAACAACCAGGATATTTCCTCGCTGGTGGGCAAGGTCGACATCCGCAAGCTGGAAGACTATGCGCAGGACGATCCGGACGCCTACAGCTATTCGGGCGGCCTGTGCCTGGCCAACCAGGGCTTGATGGAATTCGTGGAAATGTTCAAGGCGCCGATCAAGGTCTTGCACCCCTTGCTGACGGCCACGCAGGAAGGCAATTACAAGGGCACGGAAGGCTTCGGCGCGATTCCGTTCGACGGCATCATCCTGGCCCACTCGAACGAGTCGGAATGGAAGACGTTCAAGAACAACCGCAACAACGAGGCGTTTCTTGACCGTATCTATATAGTCAAGGTGCCGTATTGCCTGCGCGTGTCCGACGAAATCAAGATCTACGACAAGCTGGTGGCCAATTCCTCGCTCGTCAAGGCCCCGTGCGCGCCCGGCACCCTGCGCATGATGGCGCAGTTCGCCATCCTGTCGCGCCTGAAAGACCCGGAAAACTCCAGCATCTTCTCGAAGATGCTCGTCTACGATGGCGAAAACCTCAAGGACACGGACCCGAAAGCCAAGTCCATGCACGAATACGTCGATTACGCGGGCGTGGACGAAGGCATGAACGGCCTGTCGACGCGCTTTGCCTTCAAGATCCTGTCAAAAGTGTTCAACTTTGACAATTCCGAAGTGGCTGCCAATCCCGTGCATCTATTATATGTACTGGAGCAGCAGGTCGAGCGCGAGCAGTTCGCGCCGGAACTGGAGCAGCGCTACTTCTCCTATATAAAAGAGCACCTGGCGCAGCGCTACGTGGAATTCATCGGCAAGGAGATCCAGACGGCTTACCTGGAAAGCTATTCGGAATACGGGCAGAACATCTTCGACCGCTACGTGACGTTTGCCGATTTCTGGATACAGGACCAGGAATACCGCGATCCGGACACGGGCGAAAGCTTCGACCGCGAATCGCTGAACAATGAACTCGAGAAGATCGAGAAACCGGCGGGCATTTCCAATCCGAAGGATTTCCGCAATGAAATCGTGAACTTCGGCTTGCGCGCGCGGGCCTCGAACGGCGGCAAGAATCCCGCCTGGACCAGTTATGAAAAGTTCCGCACCGTCATTGAAAAGAAAATGTTTTCAAATACGGAGGAATTGCTGCCCGTGATTTCCTTCAATGCCAAGGCCAGCGCCGACGATGCCAACAAGCACGCCGACTTCGTGGCCCGCATGGTGGAAAAAGGCTATACGGCCAAGCAGGTACGCCTGTTATGCGAATGGTACTTGCGCGTGCGCAAGTCATCCTAGCGCGGACAGCGGAGGCGCGCTCCCGCCCGAGGGCAGGCGGGGCGCGCAAGACGAGAAGCAAGGAGGCACCCTTTGACATATCTCATCGACAGGCGCTTGCAAAGCAAGAATAAATCCGCCGTCAACCGCGAGCGTTTCCTGCGGCGTTACAAGGGCCAGATCAAGGATGCCGTGGGGCGCGCCATCAAGGGGCGCTCGATCACGGACGTCGAGAATGGCGAGAAGGTCAGCATCCCCGTCAAGGACGTGGGCGAACCGTCGTTCGGCCACGCGCATGGCGGCGTATGGGAAGTGGTCAATCCCGGCAACAAGGAATACCTGAAAGGCGACCAGATCGCGCGGCCGAAAGGCGGCGGTGGCGCCGGGCGGGGCAAGGCGGGCAATAGCGACGAAACGACGGAAGACGACTTCATCTTCGAATTGTCGCGCGAAGAATTCATGAATTACTTCTTCGAAGACCTGGAATTGCCGCACATGGTGAAAACCCAGCTGACGGCCACCACGGAATTCAAGAACCAGCGCGCCGGCTACAATATGTCGGGCACGCCATCGAACATCCACGTGCTGCGCTCCCTGCGCGGCGCGCTGGGGCGGCGCATCGCCGTCGGCGGCGGCGCCCGCAAGCAGCTGGCGCAGGCCGAGGAAGACCTGGCCGAACTGCTGCACGAAGGCGCGCCCGACAGCGACCCGCTCGTCACGGAACTGCGCCGCCTGATCCACCACCTGCACACGCGCCTGCTGGCCATCCCCTTCATCGACCCGTTCGACTTGCGCTACAGCAACCGCATCAAGGTACCCAAGCCGATGACGCAAGCCGTCATGTTCTGCATCATGGACGTGTCCGGCTCCATGGACGAGTCGCGCAAGGACACGGCCAAGCGCTTCTTCATCCTGTTATATCTGTTCCTCAAGCGCGCCTACGACAAGATCGAGGTCGTCTTCATCCGCCACCATACGGCGGCGGCCGAAGTGGACGAGCATGAATTCTTCAATTCGCGCGAGTCGGGCGGCACCGTCGTGTCGTCCGCGCTGCACTTGCTCAACACCATCATCGACGAACGCTATGGCGCCGGGCAATGGAACAGCTATGTGGCGCAGGCGTCCGACGGCGACAACTGGGACAACGATTCCGTGCTGTGCCGGCAATTGCTTATTAATACCATCATGCCCAAGGTGCAGTACTACACCTATGTCGAGATCACGGACGGCCCGCAGCAAAACCTGTGGGAGCAATACGCGGGCGTGCTCGACCATCACGCCCATTTCGCCATGCAAAAGATCGTCACGCCGGCCGATATCTACCCGGTCTTCCGCGAACTGTTCAAGAAACAGGTGAAATGATGAGTGCAGCCTTTGACCGCGCCAGCAACACCCCGGGCGAACCGTTCGCGCGCCTGCGCCACCCGAACGCCCTGCCCGAGCAGTCGGAATGGACGTTCGAGCTGATCGAGCAAATCCACGAGGAAATCCGCCGCGTGGCGAAACAGTTTGGCCTCGACACCTATCCGAACCAGCTGGAAATCATCACGGCCGAGCAGATGATGGATGCCTATACCTCGGTGGGCATGCCCGTCTCCTACAACCACTGGTCGTTCGGCAAGCATTTTTTATCGACCGAGAAAAGCTACAAGCGGGGGCAGATGGGCCTGGCCTACGAGATCGTCATCAACTCGAACCCGTGCATCGCCTATTTAATGGAGGAAAACAGCCTGACCATGCAATCGCTGGTGATCGCGCATGCGGCGTACGGCCACAACTCCTTTTTTAAAGGCAATTACCTGTTCCGCGCCTGGACGGATGCGGACGCCATCATCGACTATATGGTGTTTGCCAAGAATTACATCGCCGAATGCGAACAGCGCCATGGCGTCGACGCCGTGGAATTGCTGCTCGACTCGTGCCATGCCATCCAGAACTATGGCGTGGACCGCTACAAGCGCCCGGCGAAACTGTCGATGGCGAAGGAATATGCGCGCCAGAAAGAGCGCGAAGCCTATGTGCAGTCGCAGATCAACCAGCTGTGGCGCACCCTGCCCCGCCGCGAGGATGAGGAGGAAGAGGAAGACCAGCGCAAGGCCGCGCCCCGCTTTCCGCCCGAACCCGAGGAAAACCTGCTGTACTTCATCGAAAAGTATGCGCCGCTGCTGGAACCGTGGCAGCGCGAGATGGTGCGCATCGTGCGCAAGATTTCCCAGTACTTCTATCCGCAGCGGCAAACCCAGGTCATGAACGAGGGCTGGGCCACCTTCTGGCACTACACGATATTGAACCAGCTGTATGACGAAGGCGTGGTGGGCGACGGCTTCATGATGGAATTTCTGAAAAGCCATACCAACGTAGTCTACCAGCCGCCCATCGACAGCCCGTATTACAGCGGCATCAACCCGTATGCGCTGGGTTTTGCCATGATGAGCGACATCCGCCGCATCTGCGAGCACCCGACCGACGAAGACCGCGCCTGGTTCCCCGACATGGCCGGCAGCGACTGGCGCAAGAGCCTGGACTTTGCCATGCGCAATTTCAAGGATGAAAGCTTCATCGCCCAGTACCTGTCGCCGCGGCTGATCCGCGAATTCCACTTCTTTACCGTGCTCGACGACGACAAGAATGAAAAACTGGCCATTTCCGCCATCCACGACGATGCCGGCTACCGCTACGTGCGCCAGCAACTGGCGGAACAGTACAACCTGGGCAACCGCGAGCCGAATATCCAGGTCTGGTCCGTCAACACGCGCGACGACCGCGCCCTGACCCTGCGCCACACGCAATTCCAGCGCCGCCCGCTGAACCAGCAGGCTGCCGAGGTGCTCAAGCACGTGGCACGGCTGTGGGGCTTCGATGTGCACCTCGATACGGTCGACCCGCAGGGGGCGGTGCTGGGCACCTTGAATTGCCGGCGCGAGAAGCGCAACCGGCGCGATGACCCGGTTGCCAAGCCATGAAATGATTTGTTGATAATAATCAATAGCAAGAATATAAGCGCTTCCTATGCCTATATAGGAATTCAGTATGGCCTGACGGCCTCGAAACGGCTGTCAGGAGCGCCTTTTTTGACCTGGGTGAAGTGCGTTCCGCACCCGTTTGGTGCGCGCGACGGGCTAAGTGGTCTGGTTCCGAGGCAAAACATTTCCAAAAAGAAAGATTTTTCTCCAAATTTAGCAGTTTCCATATTGGATATCACGAAATATAATTCCGCCAGATCGACACATCGGAGAACTTAGCAGCGGTCGCCCAAAACGGCTGTAAAAAACCGATAAGACCGCCTTTTTTTATGTCCGAAAGCGTGCAAAGATGACATAAGCAAGTACGTTTTCAGGGCGCAAAAGCGCCAAAAATTTAACCGGTTTTAGGCGTTAAAAATCTGTGTAAAATAAAGAATTCGTATGTATAATTCGGCGACGTCCCGGATACGGCTGGAGCTTTGTGTCGTCATTTTGGGGTTCAGTTGCAAGACAAGAGATGGTATTTGGAGAAAGCAGGCATGAATTTTTCGAACGAGAAAAGTCCCAAGAACTACACAGGCATAACCGTCGTTGTCCTGCTGCACGTTCTCGCGGCTTACGGGATCGCGACGGGCTTGGGCAAGCGGTTGGTCACCAAAATGATGGAACCGGTTGAAACCAAGATTATCGAGGAAGTCAAACCGCCTCCACCGAAGGATCTTCCACCGCCACCACCGCCGCCAGAAATGAAGGCGCCACCGCCGCCATTCATTCCGCCAGTCGAGGTGAACGTGCAGCAGCCGCCGCCACAGCAGAACGTGATTGCAAATGCGACTGCCGTGAAGCCAGCATCGAATGTATTGGCACCGCCAACGCCGCCAGCACAGCCTGCGCCAACTCCTGGACCAGCCAAATCGGTGCGTACACCGGCCGTGGTTGACTTCAGCGTCTGCGAAAAACCGGCTTATCCAAAGTCGTCGCAGCGTAACGAGGAAACCGGTGTGGTGACACTGTCGTTCCTGATCGGTGTAGACGGCAAGGTTGCTGATTCGAAGATCGTGAAGTCCAGCGGCTTCAGGGACCTGGACAAAGCTGCGGTGCAAGGTATCAGCCGCTGTACATTTAAGCCGGCAACAGTTGACGGCAAGCCGGAACAAGGCTGGCAGCAAATGCAATACGTTTGGTCGCTGGATTAAAACCCGAGACAGTTATCCCCTGTCTCACACTATGATTTCGTTGTCATTACGTTCAGCGATCTGTTATTTTTAATTTTGGAGGAAGCATGTTTAAGAATACCCGTTTGTCCGCATTTTTTGCCGCGGTTCTGTTGTCCGTTACCGCTACTACCGCTCTGGTAGCAGCTCCGGCATTCGCTGACGCGCCAGCATCGGCTGCCGCTTCGGCTCCTGCGGCAGACGCTGCACCAGCACCAGTTGCTGCAGATGCCGCCGCTCCAGCAGCAGCTCCAGCCGCTGATGCAGCCGCTCCAGCCAAAACCGAAGAAGTGCACAACCCGTTCGGCCTGTCCGCAGTATGGGACGGCGGCTTCGTGCCACGCGCCACCCTGATCATCCTGTCCATCATGTCGATCGGCAGCTGGTACATCATCATCACCAAACTGCTGGATCAAATGAAGATCTTCAAGCAAGCTAAAGAAGCCGCTTCCAAATTCTGGAAAGCTCCTTCGATCGCTGCTGGTTCGGCAACCCTGAGCGAAGGCTCGCCATTCCGCTTCATCGCTGAATCGGGCACCAAGGCAACCGCTCACCATGACGGCGCCCTGCTGGAACAAATCGATCTGTCGACCTGGGTGACGATGTCGATCCAGCGCGCTTCGGATAAAGTCCAATCGCGTCTGCAAGATGGCCTGTCGTTCCTGGCAACCGTTGGTTCGACCGCACCGTTTATCGGTCTGTTCGGTACCGTTTGGGGTATTTACGGCGCGCTGACCGCTATCGGCATGACCGGTAACGCATCGATCGATAAAGTTGCAGGTCCAGTTGGTGAAGCACTGATCATGACCGCTTTCGGTCTGCTGGTCGCCGTTCCTGCCGTTCTGGGTTACAACTGGCTGGTACGTCGTAACAAATCCGCAATGGAAGACATCCGCTCGTTCAGCGCCGACGTTCACTCGGTCCTGGTTTCCGGCGTAATGTCCACCAGCGAAGCTGGCCGTGCTGCCGGCGCTAAAAAGATCGGATAAGAATCATGTCGATGTCCGTCGGCTCCGACAGCGGAGATGAAGATCAAGTAATGTCAGAAATCAACACGACGCCGCTCGTCGACATCATGTTGGTTTTGCTGATCATTTTCTTGATCACCAGTCCGGTTGTCCTCAAATTGCAGAAAATCGATCTGCCGATTGAGGCCAACCAAGCCCTGCAAACCAAGCCAGAGAACGTCAACATCGTTGTTAACAAGGATGGTGAGATTTACCTGGGCCAGACCAGACTGAAAGACACGAACGAACTGTTCGATTATCTTAAAGTTGAAGCAGTGAAAGTACCGCAGCCGGAAGTACACGTTCGTGGCGACCAAGAAACACGCTACGAATCGATCGGCCGGGTTATTTACACGACCCAACGTGCCGGGATCCAGAAGGTCGGCTTCATCACCGAACCACCTGACAAGGGCTGATAGCGACTGACAGCGGCGTCCCGGCAACAGGGGGGCGCCACTGAAGGAAGCTTGCCGGGCGGCAGTATCGCCCGGTGCTTCGTTGGACTTCTTAAAGGAAACACTATGAGTATGAATGTCGGTTCGGGAAGCGCAGCAGGCGCGGATCCGGAACCAATGATGGAACTGAACATGACGCCCCTCATCGACGTGATGCTGGTGCTGATTATCATGTTGATCATCACGATTCCTAAGCAAAACCACTCGGTGAACCTGAACATGCCGGTCGGCACCCCGCCGCCACCGACAACCGAACCAGTGGTCGTCACGATCGATGTCGATTTTGATGGCACTATCTTGTGGGACAATCAGGTCGTACCTGATCGTAATACGCTGGAAGCCAAGCTGAGCAACGTTGCTGCGCAAGCAGATCAGCCAGAAGTGCATCTGCGTCCTAACAAGCTGGTGGAATACAAAGTCGTCGCCGGTGTGATGGCGTCGGCGCAGCGTCTGGGCGTGACCAAAATCGGTCTGGTCGGCAACGAGCAATTCCAGTAAGCTGTAGCAATCAGGTTATCTTTACATCCGAATAGGCAGGACTTCCTGCCTATTCGCTTTTTACTGAAAGACTTTCTCATGTCCAAGTTTCGTCTCGCTCATCTCGGCCTCGTCATGGCCGCTATCGGTTTTACCGCAGCAACTCCCGTAATCGGCCTGGGCTCGCTGGCATATGCCGCGGACACCGTGCGTGCCGAAGTGGGCAAGCCATTGCAAGAAGCGCAAAAACTCGCTGGCAGCGGCAAAAACAAGGAAGCACTGGCCAAGCTGCGCGAAGCTGACAGCGTCGGCGGCAAAACCGCCTTTGAAAGCTACCAGATCGAACGCGTGCGCGCCTCGGCTGCCGCCGCCGCTGGCGACAACGGCACCGCCATCAAGGCTTTTGAAGCCGTCATCAATTCCGGCCGCCTGAGCGCCGCCGAAGCCCCCAAATTCACGCAAGCGCTGGCAGGCATGTACTACCGCGCCAAGGATTGGCCAAACACCATCACCTGGATCAAACGCTCGCTGAAAGACCGCGAAGATCCACAGATGCGCGAACTGCTGATCCAGACCTACTACGTCAGCGGCAACTTCGCCGAAGCGGCAAAAGAATTGCAAGCGCGTGGCGGCAACTCGGAAGCGAGCCTGCAAATGCTGGCCAACATCCAGTTGAAGCAAAACGACAAGGGCGGCTACGTCGCCACCCTGGAAAAACTGGCATCGAGCTATCCGAAAACCAGCTACTGGGCCGACCTGCTGAACCGCGTTTCGGGCAAACCTGGCTTCTCGCAACGCCTGGGCCTGGATGTCCAGCGCCTGCGCCTGGCCAACGGCCTGTTCAGCAAGCCTTCCGAATACATGGAAATCAGCCAGCTGGCCCTGCAAGCAGGCAATCCTGGCGAAGCGCTGAGCATCATCGAGCAAGGCTACAAAAAAGGCGTGCTGGGTACCGGCGCCGATGCGCCACGTCACCAGCGTCTGAAAGACCTGGCCCTGAAAACCCAGGCTGACCTGAAAGCCAACGCGGCCAAGTCGGAAGCGGAATACGCCAAGAACAAGGACGCCGACAGCTTGAGCAAGCTGGGCTTCGCCCTGGTCTACGATGGCCAGGCCGAAAAAGGTCTGGGCTTGATGAACGACGCCGTGAAACTGGGCACCGCCAAGTATGCGGAAGAAGCCAAGCTGCATCTGGGCATCGCCTACATCCACGCCGGCAAGAAGTCCAACGCCACGACGGCACTCAAAGCCGTCAAGGGCACGGATGGCGCGGCTGACCTGGCCCGCTACTGGACCTTGATGAATAAGTAATTAACATCGAACCCAAGCTACTGCGCGTCGCGCTTTGCAGCCTGTGATGCTCACCGTACTACAGTACGGTTGCGCTTCTCGGCAACAAATCACTGCCGCTCGCTACGCTTGGCTTCGACGTTGAGAGTGCATTGAATCAATACTAAAGCGTTGCCAGCATACCCGCCGGCAACGCTTTTTATCATTTCAGCAGTGAAATTCGCCCTGCGTCCACCCTGCCGGGTGTGCATCCCCGAAACAGTCCGTATAATCCCCCTTTTGGCACAGTTTTTCATCAGATTCCTATGAAGGTATTCCGCGGACTTCCCAATGCCCAGGCACGAGCGCCTTGCGCTCTGACCATCGGCAATTTTGACGGTGTCCACATCGGCCATCAAGCCTTGCTGGCGCGCGTGCGCGGCGCGGCGACCGAACTCGGCATTGAAGCGGCCGTGATGACGTTCGAACCGCACCCGCGCGAATTCTTCGCGCAGCGCGCGGGCGACCTGTCCAAGGCCCCGCAGCGCATCGCCAACTTGCGCGACAAGCTGCAATCGCTGGATGACGCCGGCATCGACCGTGTCGTCGTCGAGCACTTCAGCGCCCAGTTCGCCGCCTTGACGCCGCAGGAATTCACGGAAAAAGTCCTCGTCGACGGCTTGCACGTGAAATGGCTGATGGTCGGCGACGACTTTTGCTATGGCGCCCGGCGCGCCGGCGACGTGGCCATGCTGCAGGAAGCGGGCCGCAAATATGGTTTCCATGTAGAAACATTGCCTACCGTGATGAACGGCAGCACGCGCATCTCGTCGTCCGCCGTGCGCCTGGCCCTGGCCGCCGGCGATTTCCCGCTGGCCACGCAGCTGCTGGGCCATCCGTACGCCATTTCCGGCCATGTCATCCACGGCCAGAAACTGGGCCGCACCCTCGGTTTCCCCACCCTGAACCTGCGCGTGGCGCACCGTCCCGCCCTGTCCGGCGTCTTCATCGTGCAAGTGCACGGCCTGGCGCCGCAGCCGCTGCCGGCCGTGGCCAGCCTCGGCGTGCGCCCCACCGTCGACGACAGCGGCCGCGTCTTGCTGGAAGTGCATCTGTTTGATTTCAATCAATCCTGCTACGGCAAGCTGGTGCGCGTGGAATTCCTGGAAAAGCTGCGCGACGAAGAAAAGTACGACGATTTGCCCACCCTGACGGCCGCCATCGAGCGCGACTCGAACCAGGCGCGCGCCTATTTTGAGCAGCGCAGCGGCGCCATTACCGCCACCGACCGAATTTGACGCCGGCCAACTCCGCCGCCTGGCGGCACTTGCCGTCGCAAACCCGCTGCAAAAATATACTCCATACCATTAAAGAAGATTATGTCCGATCAAAACAAGCCAGCCACGCCCAAGCAGAACAAGAAGCCTGAAAGCAAATACCCGGTCAACATGACGGAAACCCCGTTCCCGATGCGCGGCGACATGGCCAAGCGCGAGCCGCAATGGGTACAGCAATGGCAAGACAAGAAAATCTACGAGCGCGTGCGCAAGGCTGCCGCCGGCCGTCCGAAATTCATCCTGCATGACGGCCCGCCGTACGCGAATGGCGATATCCACCTGGGCCACGCCGTCAACAAGATCCTGAAGGACATGGTCGTCAAATCGCGCTCGCTGGCCGGCTTCGACGCGCCGTACGTACCAGGCTGGGATTGCCACGGCATGCCGATCGAGATCCAGATCGAAAAACTGCACGGCAAGAACCTGCCGACGGCGGAAGTGCTGGAAAAGGCCCGCGCCTACGCCAACGTGCAGGTCGAGCGCCAGAAGAAGGATTTCATTCGCCTGGGCGTGCTGGGCGAGTGGGACAACCCGTATCTGACCATGGCGCACGGCAATGAAGCCGACGAATTGCGCGCGCTGGGCAAGCTGCTGGAAAAAGGCTATGTGTACCGCGGCTTGAAACCCGTCAACTGGTGCTTCGACTGCCAGTCGGCGCTGGCCGAGGCGGAAGTGGAATACGCGGAAAAACGCGATCCCGCCATCGACGTCGGATTCAAGTTCGCCGAGCCGGAAAAACTGGCGGCCGCCTTCGGCCTGCCATCGCTGCCGACCGATAACGGTTTCATCGTCATCTGGACCACGACGCCGTGGACCATCCCGTCGAACCAGGCGCTGAACGTGCACCCGGAAGTCAAGTACG
Source organism: Janthinobacterium sp. SUN176 (assembly GCF_030587335.1). NCBI lineage: Bacteria > Pseudomonadati > Pseudomonadota > Betaproteobacteria > Burkholderiales > Oxalobacteraceae > Janthinobacterium > Janthinobacterium sp. SUN176. Next base: position 3,261,126 of record NZ_JAPWIA010000001.1, read on the forward strand.
CGCTGGTGAAAGCCGAGCGCGATGGCCAGCCGCTGCTGCTGATCCTGGCGCAAGACCTGGTCGTCGCCAGCCTGGCGCGCTTCAAGCTCGATGGCACGACCATCGCCACCTGCGACGGCGCGGCCCTGGCCGGCATCAGCTTCCGCCACCCGCTGCATGCGGCCGATGCCTTCTATGACCGTCTGTCGCCCTTGTACCTGGCCGAATACGTGACCACGGAAAGCGGCACGGGCGTGGTGCACTCGGCGCCAGCCTACGGCCTGGACGACTTCATCTCGTGCAAGGCGCACGGCATGAAGGACGACGACATCATCAAGCCCGTCATGGGTGACGGCAAGTTCGCCTCGACCCTGCCCCTGTTCGGCGGCATGACCATCTGGGAAGCGTCGAAGCCGATCTGCAACGCCCTGCGCGAAGCCGGTGCGCTGTTCGAAGTCAAGATGTTCGACCACAGCTACATGCATTGCTGGCGCCACAAGACGCCGATCATCTACCGCGCCACCTCGCAGTGGTTCGCCGGCATGGATGTGACGCCGAAGGACGGCGGCGCGACCTTGCGCGAAACGGCCTTGAAAGGCATCGCCGACACCGAGTTCTTCCCGGACTGGGGCCAGGCGCGCCTGCACGGCATGATCGCCAACCGTCCCGACTGGACCCTGTCGCGCCAGCGCCAATGGGGCGTGCCGATGGCCTTCATCGTGCACAAGGAAACGGGCGACCTGCATCCGCGCACGCCGGAACTGCTGGAGCAAGTGGCCAAGCTGATCGAAAAAGGCGGCATCGAGGCATGGCAGGCGCTGGACCTGGCTGACCTGATCGGCGACGAAGCGGCCATCTACGCGAAGAACAAGGACACGCTGGACGTGTGGTTCGATTCCGGCGCCACGCACCAGACGGTGCTGGGCGGCCCGCAAGCGCACGGTTCGCACTCGACGCAGCTGCAATTCCCGGCCGACCTGTACCTGGAAGGCTCGGACCAGCATCGCGGCTGGTTCCACTCGTCCCTGCTCGTGTCGTCGATGCTCAATGGCCGTCCGCCATATAAAGCGCTGCTGACGCACGGCTTCACGGTCGATGGCGAAGGCAAGAAGATGTCTAAGTCGCTGGGTAACACGCTGGCGCCGCAAAAGATCTCGGACACCCTGGGCGCGGACATCCTGCGCCTGTGGATCGCCTCGACCGACTACACGGGCGAGCTGTCGATCTCCGACGAAATCCTGAAACGCGTGACGGAATCGTACCGCCGCATCCGCAACACCCTGCGCTTCCTGCTGGCGAACACCTCGGACTTCAATCCGGCCACGGACGCCGTGCCGGTGGCCGAGATGTTCGAAATCGACCGCTATGCGCTGGCCAACATGGCCTCGCTGCAAACGCAGATCGAGAACAACTACGCGCGCTACGAATTCCACCCGGTCGTGTCAAAGCTGCAGACGTACTGCTCGGAAGACCTGGGCGGCTTCTACCTGGACATCCTGAAGGACCGCCTGTACACCTCCGGCCTGACGTCGCACGCGCGCCGTTCGGCGCAGACGGCCCTGTGGCACATCACGCAAAGCCTGCTGCGCCTGATGGCCCCGGCCCTGTCGTTCACGGCAGAGGAAGCGTGGGCCGTCTTCGCCGGCAGCGAAGCGTATGCCGCCAGCGATGAAACCATCTTCACGCAAACCTGGTGGCAGCTGCCGGAAGTGGCGGATGCGGCCGACCTGCTGGAGAAATACACGGCCCTGCGCGCCGTGCGCACGGACGTCACAAAACAGCTGGAAGACTTGCGCACCTCGGGCGCCATCGGCTCGTCGCTGCAGGCGGAACTGACGATCAAGGCCGCGCCGATGAAGTACAAGCTGTTGACGACCCTGGGCGACGACTTGAAGTTCGTCTTCATCACCTCGCAGGCAACGGTAGCCGAAGTGGCCGACGAAGCAGCCGAGGAAGTGGTCGTGGCCGCGTCGACGGCGCCGAAGTGCGAGCGCTGCTGGCACTACCGCAGCGACGTGGGCACGGACGCCGCGCATGCCACCCTGTGCGGCCGCTGCGTCAGCAACCTGTTTGGCAAGGGCGAAGTTCGCCGCTTCGCCTAAACAACGGCGTCAAAATCTGCTGCGCGTCGCGATTTGCGGCCTGCGATGCTCACCGTACTAGAGTACGGTTGCGCTTCTCGGCCACAAATCGCTGCCGCTCGCTACGATTTTGCCCGCCGTTGTATGCTATCCGTCCAACCGCCGCCTGCTGCCAGGCGGCGGCTTTATCTTCCCTGGAAAAATATGGCCACTAAAAACCGTTTTTCATCGAAACCGCAATCGCCGCTGACGCTGTGGCTGGGCATTGCCGCCATCGTCATCCTGTTCGACCAGATCACCAAGATCACGATCCTGAAGACCTTCCGCTATGCGCAGGAAATGGTCATCACCTCGTATTTCAACCTGGTGCTCGCGTATAACAAAGGCGCCGCATTCAGCTTCCTGTCCGACCAGGGCGGCTGGCAGCGCTATTTCTTCACCGGCATCGCCCTGGCGGCCGCCATCTACATCATCTACCTGCTGAAAAAGCACGCGGGCCAGCGCATGTTCTGCTGGGCCCTGTCGCTGATCCTCGGCGGCGCGCTGGGCAACGCCATCGACCGCCTGATGTACGGCCACGTGGTCGATTTCCTCGACTTCCACTGGAAAAGCTGGGGCCATTTCCCCGCTTTCAATATCGCCGACAGCGCCATCTGCATCGGCGCGGCCCTGTTCATCATCGATGAACTGCGCCGGGTAAACAAATAAACACGCAGGAGAACGGCATGGAACTGTCCGGCAAAAAAATCGTCCTGGGACTCTCAGGCGGCGTCGCCTGCTACAAGGCGGCCGAATTGTGCCGCGCGCTGACAAAAGCAGGCGCCTCGGTGCAGGTGGTGATGACGGATGCGGCCAGCCACTTCATCACGGCCGTCACGATGCAGGCCCTGTCCGGCCACCCCGTGCACACGAGCCAGTGGGATGCGCGCATAGCCAACAACATGGCGCATATCGATTTGACGCGCCATGCGGACGCGATTTTGATCGCGCCGTGTTCGGCCGACTTCATGCGCAAGCTGGCGCACGGCGTGTGCGACGACCTGCTGTCGACCCTGTGCCTGGCCCGCCCATCCCACCTGCCCCTGCTGGTGGCGCCGGCCATGAACGTGGAAATGTGGCAAAACCCCGCCACGCAGCGCAATGTGCAGCAGCTGCGCGACGACGGCATCAAGCTGTTCGGCCCGGCCGCCGGCGAACAGGCGTGCGGCGAAACGGGCCTGGGCCGCATGCTGGAACCGGAACAGCTGCTGACGGAGCTGATCGCCGCCTTCCAGCCGAAGGTATTGGCGGGCAAGCGCGTGCTGGTCACTGCCGGTCCCACGTTCGAAGCCATCGACCCCGTGCGCGGCATCACCAATCTGTCCTCGGGCAAGATGGGCTATGCGGTGGCGCGCGCGGCGCGCGAAGCGGGCGCCGAGGTGCTGCTCATTTCCGGCCCCACGGCCCTGGACGCCCCCTTCGGCGTGCGCCGCATCGACGTGCAAAGTGCGCAGCAGATGCACGACGCGGTACTCGCCCACGTCGACGGCCAGCATGTCTTCGTCGCCGTGGCCGCCGTGGCCGACTGGCGCGTGGCCAACGCCAGCGAACAAAAGATGAAAAAGCAGGCCGACGGCTCCGTGCCGGAACTGCAGTTCGCGCAAAATCCCGACATCCTGGCCACCGTGGCGGCGCGCACCAACCTGGCCGGCTATCCGTACTGTGTCGGTTTTGCTGCCGAATCGGAAAACCTGGTGGAATTCGGTTCGACCAAGCGCGAAAAGAAGGGCATCCCCTTGCTGGTCGGCAATATCGGCCAGAACACCTTTGGCCAGGATGACAACACCATCATCCTGTTCGACGAGGAAGGCCATACCGTACTGCCGCGCGCCTCGAAACTGAACCTGGCGCGCCAGCTGATTTCGGAAATCTCGAAGCGGCTGGCCAAGAATTCGCTGCTCAAATAACCTTTTACACGACTTAGCTTAGTTAGATTAATGAAAAATATCGACATCAAGATCCTCGACGCCCGCATGAAAGAAATGCTGCCAGCCTACGCCACCCAAGGCAGCGCCGGCCTGGACCTGCGCGCCTGCATCGACGAGGCGATCACCATCGAAGCCGGCCAGACCGTGCTCATTCCCACGGGCCTGGCCATCCACATCGGCGACCCGTCGTATGCGGCCATGATCCTGCCGCGCAGCGGCATGGGCCACAAAAACGGCATCGTATTGGGGAATCTGGTAGGCTTGATCGACTCCGATTATCAGGGCCAGCTGATGGTATCGACCTGGAACCGGGGCCAGAGCGCTTTCACGCTCAATCCCATGGAACGCCTGGCGCAACTGATTATCGTGCCGGTGCTGCAAGTGGGCTTTAACGTCGTCGAGGAATTCGGCGACAGCGAACGCGGTGTTGGCGGTTTCGGCAGCACCGGCAAACATTAACAGCGACTGACAAACCGTAGCGAGCGGATGTGAGTTGTGGCTGAGAAGCGGAGCTGTGCGAATGCACAGTGAGCATCGGAGGCCGCGACCCGCGCCGCGCAGTAGGTTTTGTCAGGAGTTACAAGAAGGATTGTCTCATGCCAGGTTTCCGCCATCTGATCACAGCCCCAACTTCGCTGCGCCAACTGGCCACTCCCCTGCTGCTGGCCGGCGCGGCCATGCTGGCCGGCTGCACCACGCCGGCGACGCATGTCAGCGGCCCGTTCAACGTGGTGCCGGCGCCCGATGCGCCCGCCCCGACGGCGCAGCAAAAGGCGGCGCAGGAAGAACTGGTGAAGATGGTGGCCCTGCAGGACCGCCTGTCGAAAGTCTCGGCGCCCCTGCTGATCAACAATGCGGACCTGTGCAAGACGTATGCGCGCAACTTGCTGGGCTTCACGGCGCAGAACAAGTATTCCTACCCCGGCATCTATGCCGACGCGGCGCAGGCTGCCCTCGGCTACGGCGAACAGATGCAAGTCTCCGGCGTCTTGCCGGGCAGCGGCGCCGCACGCGCCGGCTTGCGCAAGGGCGACGGCTTGCTGGCCGCCGAAGGCAAGCCGCTGCCGGCCGGTCCGAAGGCGGAAGGTCCGTTTGGCGCCATCGTCGGCCCGCTGGCCTCGAAAAGCGCAAGTCTGAACATGACCATCGCCCGCGACGGTCAGCAGCAGGACCTGAAGATTCCCGTCACACGCGCCTGCGCCTTCCGCGTCGCCCTGGGCAATGCGGACAATATCAACGCCTACTCGGACGGCGCGCGCATCATGCTCACGCGCGGCATGGTCAATGCGGCGCAAAACGACGAAGGCATCGCCTTTGTCATCGCCCGCGAAATGGCGCACAACATCCTCGACCACGCGCGCAGCCAGCGCACGGCAGGAACGGCCGGCAGCATCATCGACAGCCTGGGCGCCGTGCAGCCCGACGTGTCGATGCTGACGGGCGCCGCCGGCATCAAGGCCATGCCGCAGGAACTCGACGTGCAAGCCGACACCCTGGCCATCTACCTGCTGGCGCGCGCCGGCTACAACGTCGACAACGCGGCCCGCTTCTGGCAGCGCCTGGCCACGCAAGTACCGGCCACAGTCGCCAACGGCTACACGGCGCTGCATCCGGGTACCAACTCGCGCATGGCCGCCGTCAACCGCGCCGTCACCGACGTGCGCGCCAAGCAGGCGGCGAAGAAACCGCTGAAGCCTTAGAACGCCTGCCATAACCTACTGCGCGTCGCGCTTTGCGGTCTGCGATGCTCACTGTGCTCAATCCTGATCAAACAGGGTTTGCTCAGGCTCCCGGGAAGTTGGGGAAGTAGGTGCCCATGATCCAGGTCAGGGCACCGCAGAACACCACGGCTAGGAACAGGACAATGAGCAGCTTGCCGAACTTGGGAATACCCTCTTCTTGCGTCTTGACTTCATTTGACATGAAAATTCTCCGCAGGGTGGTGGAACAGGTAGTATATCCACAATCTTGAATACTTTTCCATACTTTGCCGCAAACATGCGGCATGTAACTCGCGCGCGCCATGGACAGCATCGACCTTGAAGTTCTGAAAACCAGCGCCGCCTGGCTCGCCGCCGGCCGCCGCTGCGAACTCGTCACCGTCATCAAGACCTGGGGTTCCAGCCCCCGCCCTGTGGGCGCCACCCTGGCCATCTGCGACGATGGCACGGTGGTCGGTTCCGTCTCCGGCGGCTGCATCGAAGATGACTTGATCGACACCGTGCGCGTGCACGGTATCGTGCGCAGGCAGCCCGAAATCGTCAGCTACGGCATCAGCGCCGACGAGGCGCACCGCTTCGGCCTGCCCTGCGGCGGCACCATCGAACTGGCCATCGAGCCGCTGCACGCGGGCAGCCGCGTGGCCGAACTGCTGGCGCGCCTGGAAGCGCATGAACTCGTCGAGCGCCGCCTCGATCTGCGCAGCGGCGCGGTCACCCTGCAGCGCGCCACGCCGGGCGCCGTGCTGGCCCTGGACGACGGGGCGCTCACCACGCAGCACGGCCCGCGCTGGCGCCTGCTGATCATCGGCGCCAGCCAGCTGTCGCGCTTCGTGGCGCAAATCGCCACGGCCATGGATTACCACGTCATCGTCTGCGACCCGCGCGAGGAATACCGGGGCGGCTGGAACGTACCGGGCGTGCCCCTGCTGCACGCCATGCCGGACGACCTCGTGCTGGAATTAAAGCTCGACAGCCGCAGCGCCGTCGTCGCCCTCACGCACGACCCCAAGCTCGACGACCTGGCCCTGATGGAAGCGTTGAAGTCGCCCGCCTTCTACGTGGGCGCCATCGGCTCGCGCGCGAATAACGCCAAGCGGCGCGAACGGCTGCTGCAGTTCGACGTCAGCGCCGAGCAGCTGGCGCGCCTGCACGCCCCCATCGGCCTGTACATCGGCAGCAAGACGCCGGCCGAAATCGCCATTTCCATCCTGGCCGAACTGACGGCCGTGAAAAACGGCGTGCCCGATGCGCTGCAGATCCAGCACGCGGCCGCCTTGACGCCGCCCAACCCTGACCTCTGCGTGCGCTGAAGCGTGAAAAGCAAGAAACGGGATGCGCCAGCATCGTCCCCCTGATACCTTCCCTGACTTTGGCCCGCCATGACCCTGCTGCACTGGACCCTCCCCCTGCCCGCCGGCTACCGCCGCGACGATGTCATCGCCTTCCACAGCCGGGATACGCAAGCCGTGGCGGAGCAAGTCACGCCGACAGGCCTGCGCAAGGGCATCCTGCTTGCCGGCGTCCCCGTGGTACTGGACGTGGCGTTCACGCAGGATGCCGCCATCTGCCAGGCAGACCTCGACGACAATGACGACACCGTCGCCGACCTGCAAACGCCGCTGCACGGCGCCCTGCTGAACATCCTCGGCCTGCGCATCGACCCGCAGCCGTTCGCGCAACTGGCCGCCGCCGACCCGCTGCTGGCGCCCTTGATCCACGTCAATCCGGGCTTGCGCATCGTGCAGTCGGCCAGCCCCTTCGAGGCGCTGACCTGGGCCATCATCGGCCAGCAAATCAACCTGCCGTTCGCCATTTCCCTGCGCCGCACCTTCATCGTGCAGGCGGGACGCCAGCATGGCAGCGGCTTGTGGTGCTACCCGGAGGCGCGCGACGTGGCGCGGCTATCCGTCGAGGATTTGACGAGCCGCAAATTCTCGCGTGCCAAGGCGGAAACCGTGCTGCGCCTGGCGCATCTCGTCAACGATGGAGAACTGTCGCTGGAGCTGCCCCCTTCCGGCGACGTGGTGGCCATTTCGCAGGCGCTGCTGGCCGTGAAGGGCATCGGCCCGTGGACCGTCAACTATGCGCTGCTGCGCGGCTATGGCTATGCCGACTGCTCGCTGCACGGCGACGTGGCCATCCGCGCCGCCCTGCAAAAGCTGCTCGGCGAAGAGGTCAAGCCGGACATGGCGCGCACGGAGCAGTGGCTGCGCCAGTACGCGCCGCACCGCACCATGGCCGCCGCCCACCTGTGGGCCAGCCTGCACGCGCCGGAAAAAAATATTTTGCCGGCCGGGGAATAAACGGCGGGCGGCACGCGTCTATCCCTTGCAAGCCCCCAAAACCTCAAGGAGACCACCATGCGCTTTACCACTTTTGCAGCCACCGCCCTTTGCACCGCCTTGTCCGCCCCGCTGGCCTTTGCCGCCGACGTCATGCCCGCCAACGGCATGCTGGTCAACGCCAGCGGCATGACCGTGTACGTGTTCGACAAGGATGTCGCCGACAACGGCAAGAGCGCCTGCAGCGGCGGCTGCCTGGTGGCCTGGCCCGCCGTCATCGCCACCGAAGCGGCGCCCGCCGCCCCGTATGGCAGCATCAAGCGCGAAGACAACGGCGCCATGCAGCTGACCTACAAGGGCAAGCCCCTGTACCTGTACAAGGAAGACAAGAAACCGGGCGACGCGGCCGGCGACAATTTCAAGAACGTGTGGCACATCGTCAAGCCTTAAGCACGCCATCCCGCCGCCACGATGACCACGCAAGAGGACAGCCGCCAGCTGCAAGCCTGCCTGCCCGGCCTGCGCCGCTATGCGCGCGCGCTGGCGGGCGCCGCGCACGCGGACGACCTGGTGCAGGACACCGTGGAGCGGGCCTGGCGCAAGTTCGACCAGTGGCAGCGCGGTGGCGAGATGCGGCCCTGGCTGTTTTCCATCATGCATAACCTGCATGTGGATCAACTGCGCCGCCCCGGCCTGGCGCTGCAGGAACTCGACGACGACGCCCTGCTGCCCGCGCCGGAGCGCGCGCCAGGGCAGGCCATCGCCATCGGCGAAATGGACGCGGCGCTGGCCCGCTTGCCGCTGGGGCAGCGCGAAGTCATCCTGCTCGTCGCGCTGGAACAGATGCCGTACGAGCAGGTGGCGTCCACGCTGGGCATCCCCATCGGCACCGTCATGTCGCGGCTGTCGCGCGGGCGCGAGCGGCTGCGCGAACTGCTCGACGGCCGCCCCGCCGGCAGCCATGGCGCCCCTACCCTGAAAGTCGTGAAATGACAACGCAAGCCATCAGCGAAGCGCAATTGCACGCCCTGGCCGACGGCGTCCTGCCCGAGGAGCAGCGCGCGGCCATCGACGCCCACCTGCGCGCGCATCCCGAGGACGCAGCCAGGGTGGATGCGTGGCGCGAACAGAACCGGCAATTGCGCGCCCTGTTCGATCCCGTGCTGGACGACGCCGTGCCGCCGGCCCTGCGGCAGGCGGCATCGCCAGCGGCGGCGAACGGCGCCTGGCGTCGCCCCGCCATGCAGGCGGCAGCGGCCATCGTGCTGCTCATCGCCGGCGGCGCGGGTGGCTGGCTGCTGCGCGGCGGCGACGGCACGACCGCCAGCGCCAGCCCCCTCACCCTGGCGCGCAGCGCCGCCATCGCCCATGCCGTCTACACGCCCGAAGTACGCCACCCCGTCGAAGTGGGCGCGGCGCAGGAAGCGCACCTGGTGCAATGGCTGTCGAAACGCCTGGGCACGCAACTGCAGCCGCCCGCGCTGTCGCCACTCGGCTATCATCTGATCGGCGGGCGCTTGCTGCCCGGCGATGGCGACGGTCCCGTGGCGCAATTCATGTACGAAGATGGCGGTGGCAAGCGCCTGACCCTGTACGTGGCCAAGGAACGGGCGGGCAGGCAGGAAACGGCTTTCCGCTATACGCAGGAAAAGGATCTGAGCGTGTTTTACTGGATCGACGGCCAGCTCGGTTATGCCCTCTCGGCGAGCCTGCCCAAACGGGAACTGGGCAAGATCGCCGACGCCGTGTACGCGCAGCTGGAGCAAGCCCGCTAAGCCCCTTCATCCATGCGCAAGTGCGCTGAACGCCAGCCCGGCATCAGCCCAGCGCGCGCTTGAGTTCCGCATACGCGTCGACCAGCCGCTCCTTCGAATAACCGCGATTGAGGCCACTCGGATTGGGCAAGATCCACACGCGCGCGCCGCCGAAGCGCTCTGACTGCTCGCCCCACGCCAGCTGGCGTTTTCCCGTCATCGCCGCGTAGGCGGCCTTGCCCAGGAAGGCGATCCACTGCGGCTGCGCCCATGCCAGCTTGTGCCGCAGGCCCGCCGCCGCTTGCGCAAATTCGTCCGCCCCCACCTGGTCCGCGCGGCTGGTCGGGCGCCCGACGGCCGCCGTCAAGCCCAGCCCGAAACCGAGCACGCTGGCATCGTCCTGCGGCGCCACCAGGTGCGGCGTGAACCCGGCCAGGTGCAGCACGGGCCAGAAGCGGTTGCCGCGGCCGAGAAAATGGTGGCCGGCCGCCGCCGCATCCACGCCGGGATTGAGGCCGCAAAAAACCACCTGCAAGCCGGGAGCCAGGATGTCGGGCAAGCCCGGCGCCGTTGTGAGGTATGTCATGGAAAACTCCGATATCAGAAGCCGCAGTATGCCACCGCCGCCATCTCCTGCAGCGCAGGGCGACCGGTGCTACCATCCCCTACTGATGAGCTAATCCGTTTGGCGGATGGCCGTCGCGCTGTCCCGCACCATCCCCACTCCGAGGAATACACATGACGACCCTGACCATCAATGGCAAGCAGCACGACCTTGCACTGCCTGAAGACACGCCCCTGCTGTGGGCCCTGCGCGACGAACTGGGCATGACCGGCACCAAATTCGGCTGCGGCATGGCCCTGTGCGGCGCCTGCACCGTGCACCTCGATGGCGAAGCCATCCGCTCCTGCGTGACGCCCATGTCGGCCGCCGCCGGCAAGAAGATCACCACCATCGAAGCGGTGGGCGAAGACAAGGTCGGCCTTGCGCTGCAACAAGCCTGGCAGGAACACGGCGTGCCACAATGCGGTTACTGTCAGGCCGGGCAGATCATGTCGGCCACGGCCCTGCTGCACAAGACGCCAAGACCGAACGACCAGCAAATCCGCGAAGCGATGAGCGGCAATATCTGCCGCTGCGGCACCTACACGCGCATCCATGCGGCCATCAAGCAGGCTGCAAGCAGCATCCACGCAAAAGGAGCGGCCAAATGAGCATCCATGACACTGCCGCCGCACATTCGCCTGCGCGGCGCAACTGGCTCAAGGCCGCTGGCGCGCTGGCCGGCTTGACCCTGGTGGCCGGCCCTTCCGGCCTCGTGATGGCGGCCGATGCCGTCAAATACGGCGGCGACAATATGGCTGGCGGCGTGGTCGACGACACCCTGGTCTTCCTGTCGATCGGCGCCGACGGCATCGTCACCATCGTGGCGCACCGCTCCGAAATGGGCCAGGGCATCCGCACCAGCCTGCCCATGGTGGCGGCCGACGAACTGGGCGCCGACTGGGCGCAGGTGCGCGTGCAGCAGGCGCCCGCCGACGAAGCGCGCTACGGCAGCCAGGATACGGACGGTTCGCGCAGCATGCGCCACTCGTTCCGCGCCATGCGCCACGTGGGCGCCACGGCGCGCCTGATGCTGGAAACGGCGGCCGCCGTGCGCTGGGACGTACCCGTCACCGAAGTGAAAGCCGTCAATCACGCGGTCGTGCATGCGGCCAGCGGACGCTCGCTGTCCTTCGGGGCGCTGGCCGAAGACGCGGCCAAGTTGCCCGTGCCGCCACGCGCGCGCATCAGCCTGAAAACGGCGGGCGAGCTGCGCTACATCGGGCAAACCAGCACGCGCGGCATCGACTTGCACGACATCGTCACGGGCAACACCCACTTCGGCATCGACACGCGCCTCGATGGCATGGCGTACGCCGTCATCGCCCGTCCGCCCGTCTTCGGCGGCAAGCTGAAAAGCGTGGACAAGACGGCGGCCCTGAAAGTGCCGGGCGTGCTGCGCATCGTCGAACTGGCGGGCAGCCCGCCGCCGGCCATGTTCAATCCCCTGGGCGGCGTGGCCGTCATCGCCAGCAACACCTGGGCCGCCATCAAGGGCCGCGAAGCGCTGGTGCTGGAATGGGAAGATGGCCCGAACGGCGGCTACGATTCGAAGGCCTTCCGCAAGACGCTGGAAGCGGCCGTGCGCCAGCCGGCCAGCCCGGCGCGCGACCAGGGCAAGACGGTGGCGACGCTGGCCGCCGCTCCCGCCGCGCGCAAATTCAGCGCCGAGTACTATCTGCCCCACCTGGCCCACGCCACCATGGAGCCGCCCGCCGCCACCGTGCGCATCGCCAACGGCAAGGCCGAAGTATGGGCCTGCGTGCAGGCGCCGCAGGCGACGCGCAGCAACGTGGCCAAGGCCCTGGGCCTGACGTATGACGACGTGACCGTCCACGTGACCCTGCTCGGCGGCGGCTTCGGGCGCAAATCGAAACCCGATTTCGCCGTCGAGGCGGCGCTGCTGTCGAAAGCCATGGATGGCGCGCCCGTCAAGCTGACGTGGACGCGCGACGACGACCTGCAGCACGACTACCTGCATACGGTATCGGTCGAACGGCTGGAAGCGTCGCTCGATGCGAAAGGCATGCCGACGGCCTGGCTGCACCGCACGGCCGCGCCCACCATCACGTCGACCTTCGCCGCCGGCGCGAACAAGCAGGCGCCGTTCGAACTGGGCATGTCGGCCATCAACGTGCCGTTCGCCATTGCGAACATCCGCGTCGAGGTGCCGGAAGTGCCGGCCCACACGCGCATCGGCTGGTTCCGTTCCGTGTCGAACATCCCGCACGCGTTTGCCATCCAGTCGTTCACGGCCGAACTGGCGCATGCGGCGAAGAAGGACCACCGCGACTACCTGCTGGCGCTCCTGGGTCCCGCGCGCAAGATCAACCCGGCCGACCTGTCCGACGGCTGGAACTATGGCGAAGATCCGGCGAAGTATCCGGTCGATATCGGCCGCATGCGCCACGTGATCGAGCTGGCGACGGCCAAGGCGGGCTGGGGCCGCAAGCTGCCCAAGGGACGGGGCCTGGGTCTGGCCGTGTCCTACAGTTTCGTCACCTATGTGGCGGCCGTGATCGAAGTGGAGATCAATGCGGCCGGCGAAGTCATCGTGCCGAGGGTCGACATCGCCATGGATTGCGGCCCGCAGATCAACCCGGACCGCGTGCGCTCGCAGATCGAGGGCGCCTGCATCATGGGCCTGTCCCTGGCCATGAGCGGCGAAATCAGCTTTAAAAATGGCCGGGTCGAGCAAAGCAATTTCCACGACTACGCCGTGCTGCGCGCGGCCGACGCGCCGCGCGTGATCCACACGCACCTGGTGCCGGGCACCCTGGACATGGAGCTGGGCGGCGTGGGCGAGCCGGCCACGCCGCCCATCGCGCCCGCCCTGTGCAACGCCATCTTCGCCGCCACGGGCAAGCGCATCCGCGCCCTGCCCGTGGGCATGCAACTGGCGAAGAAAGGCTAGCCGCGCCGCGCCGCCGGCAACTGCAGCAGCAACGCTGCGGCGGCGACCAGGGCGGCGCCGGCCGCCAGCAGCCACATGGGCCAGTCCAGCAGGAGCAGCACCCCGCCCGTGGCGGCGCCGATGGCGCTGCCCAGGTATAGCGCCGATTCGTTGAGGGCGATGGCAAGGTTGCCGTCGCCCTGGCGCGCACGCACGGCCAGCAGTTGCTGGTTTTGCGGCACTTGCAGGGCCCAGCCAGCCGCGCCCCACAGCACGATAGGCGCCAGCATCAGCCAGGCCGACCAGCCGGCCGCCAGCGGCAGCGCGCCCAAGGCGAGCGCCAGCAGCAGCAAGATGAGCCAGGTCAGTTTCGGCGCCGCCACCTTGTCCGCCCATGGCCCGACCAGCACGCTGCCAACGATCCCCCCCACGCCCCACGCCCACAGGAAGGGCGTCGCGGAGATCGCCAAGCCCTGCGCCGACCACGCCAGCAGCGGCGCGATGAAGGTGTACATGCCCAGGCTGGCGATGGCCGCCAGCAGCGACACGAGCAGGATGGCCAGCACCTGCCCGTCGGCCAGCAAGGCCAGCTTGCGGCGCAGCGAAATGGCCGGCGCGGACGATGCGGCAGGCAGCGCGGGCAGCTTCCACAGCAAGCCCGCCAGCGCCAGCGCACCGAGAAGCGCCACCAGCCACAGGGCCGCGGCCCAGCCCAGCTGCTGCGCCAGCAGCAAACTCAAAGGCACGCCCAGCACCGTGCCGCCCGCCATGCCGCCCATGATCGCGCCGATGGCCTTGCCCCGCTGCTGGGGCGCCGACACGCCGGCCGCCGCCGCGATGCCCAGCGCCAGGTACACGCCCGCACCGATGCCGGCGATGGCGCGCCATGCCAGCAAACCGCTGAAACCGGGCGCCAGCGCGCTGGCCCCGTTCGCCAGCACGAACACGCCCAGGGCGATCAATAGGCCGGAGCGCTGCGCGCGCGCCGGCAGCAAAGCCACCATCAGCGGCGAGCCGAGGCCATAGGCCAGGGTAAACGCCGTCACCAGCTGCGCCGCCATCGCCAGGGAAACGGAAAACGCGCCGGCGATCATCGGCATCAGGCCTGCCGTCACATACGACGCCATGCCCAGCGCGAACGCGCCCACGGCGATCAGGTAGACGGTGGCGGGCAGCACGGCGGCGGAAGTGCCAGTACTGGCGTGAGAAGAATAATCGGACATGGGCAAGCCTTCGGGAAGAAAGCAGGCATTCTGGAATACAATATAAACAATTACAATTTAACTGTTTATGCTATTACTGATAGCAACAGGCTTACCTGAAAGGCAGCACCATGCGCACTTTGGCCCGCACCCGCCACGAACTGGCCGCCTACCTGCAGGCGCGCCGCGCACGCCTGTCGCCGGAAGACGTGGGTTTGCCCGGCGGCGGGCGGCGCAGGACGCCCGGCTTGCGCCGCGAAGAAGTGGCGGCGCTGGCCGGCGTGGGACTGACCTGGTACACCTGGCTGGAGCAGGGGCGCGACATCGGCGTCTCCAGCGCCTTTCTCGACAAGCTGGCCGAAGTGCTGAAACTCGATGCGGGCGAACGCCGCCACCTGTTCCTGCTCGCGCATGCGCGTCCGCCGGCCGAAGAAGGCAAGACGTTTTGCGTGGTGCCGCCGCTGGTGCGCCGCCTGATGCACGAACTGGCGCATCCCGCGTATGTGCTCAACCTGCGCTGGGACGTGCTGGCGTTCAATGCGGGCGCGGACGCCCTGTTCGGCTTCGGCGCGCATGTGCCGGCGCGGCGCAATCTGCTGTGGCTCTTGTTTACCGATCCGCTGCTGCGCTCGCGCTTCATCGGCTGGGAAGAGCAGGCGCCGCTGATGCTGTCGAGCTTTCGCCGCGACTATGCGCGCGCCACGCAGGAAGCGGACATCCATGCGCTGGTGGACGAACTGGAAAAAGTCTCGCCCGAATTCAAGCTGTGGTGGCGCCGCCACGACGTGCATGCGCCATGTGCCGGCGTGCGCTGCCTGGACGTCGGCGGCGAAGGCATCGCGTATGAGCACACCTCGCTGACCATCGATGCGGACCGCCACCTGCGGCTGGTCGTGTATGCGCGCCAGCTGCTAGAGTAAACACCGCCGCACAACGAAAAAACCGCTGACCCTCTTGCGAGGAATCAGCGGCTTCGAATTGGTTGCGGGGACAGGATTTGAACCTGTGACCTTCGGGTTATGAGCCCGACGAGCTGCCAGACTGCTCCACCCCGCAGCAGAATTATATACCAGATTGTTGCGAGGCGTAAAGGGCAAGATTTGACAATTGCATGCGCGCCCCGCCTCGCGAAGATTGCCGATAGGCAGATGATGGGGTGCGCCAGGCGGAAATGAAAAAAGCCGCCGATCTTTTGCAAGAATCAGCGGCTTTCCGGTATTGGTTGCGGGGACAGGATTTGAACCTGTGACCTTCGGGTTATGAGCCCGACGAGCTGCCAGACTGCTCCACCCCGCACAAGAATTATAAGGGCAAACGGGTGGCTTAGGCAATAGCTATCTCAACTTAGGCTGCAATAGAGCTATTTAATTAAAAACCCCGGCCAATTGCCGATTGGCATTGTGTCCGCCCGTCACGCCACGCCGCACGCAATCGGTGTACAGTAAGCGGTGTACAGTAAGCGTTACACTAGACATCATTCTTTTCCTAAGCCCGCCCATGAAATTCTGCTCCGAATGCGCCCATCCTGTCAGCCTGTCCATCCCGGAAGGCGACAACCGTCCACGCTATGTGTGCGCCAACTGCGACGCCATCCATTACCAGAACCCGAAAATGGTGGTCGGCTCGATTCCCGTCTGGGAAGAGGATGGCCAGTTGCAGGTCTTGCTGTGCAAACGGGCCATCGAGCCGCGCCTGGGCTACTGGACCCTGCCGGCGGGCTTCATGGAAAACGATGAAACGACGTCCGATGCGGCCGAGCGCGAAACGGTGGAGGAAGCGGGCGCCAATATCGAACTGGGGCCCCTGTTCTCGCTGCTGAACGTGCAGCGCGTGCACCAGGTGCACCTGTTCTACCTGGCGCGCCTGCGCGACCTCGATTTCGCGCCGGGCATCGAAAGCCTGGACGTGCAGCTGTTTACGGAAGCGCAGATTCCCTGGGACGACCTGGCCTTTCCCACCATCCGCGCCACCCTGGAACTGTTCTTTGCCGACCGCGTGAAAATCCGCGAAGGCGGCAGCTACGGCGTCCATACGGGCGACATCACGCGCCCGATGGCGCGCACGGATGCAGAATAAGCTCCCCTCACCTGCCACCTTTGACGCCGCATGATTCCCTGGCTCGACATCCACACCCCGTTCCCCGACGTCTCGCGCGCCCTGACCGACGAGGCGCCCGGCCTGCTGGCGGCCGGCGCAGACCTGTCGCCCGCGCGCCTGCTCGACGCCTACCGGCGCGGCATCTTCCCCTGGTTTTCCGAAGGCCAGCCTATTTTGTGGTGGAGCACCGATCCACGCATGGTGCTGATGACGGAGCATTTCAAGGTCTCCGACAGCCTGGCCAAGGCGATCCGCAAGGTCGAACGCAGCGCCGCCACGGACGGGCGCTGGCAGCTGCGTTTCGACGGCGATTTCGACGCCGTCATGCGCGCCTGCGCGGCGCCGCGCAAGGATGGCCCGGGCACGTGGATTTCCGATGAAATCATCGCCGGCTACACGGGCTTGCACAAGCTGGGCTACGCGCACTCGTCGGAACTGTGGCTGGACGGGGAACTGGTGGGCGGCGCGTATGGCGTGTCGATCGGGCGCATGTTCTATGGCGAATCGATGTTCGCGCGCGTGACGGATGGCTCGAAGATCGCGCTGGCGCACCTCGTGCGCTTTTTGCAGGCGCGCGGCGTGGCCATGATTGACTGCCAGCAAGAAACAAGACACCTGGCGTCGCTGGGCGCGGCGCCCATTTCGCGCGCGCGCTTCCTGGCCCACGTGCGCGTCGCCATTGAAGCAGCGCAAATCACGGATTGGCAGGCTGCACCGCGGGCATAAAAAAGCTATGATATCTCCACGCAGACTTCCATTGCCGCGGACAGACCAGACAGGATCAGCATGACGCACCTGAACGAACTACCGTTTGCCACCCTGCAGTTCTACACGACGGCGCCCTACCCGTGCAGCTACCTGGACGACCGCCAGGCCCGCTCGCAGGTGGCCACGCCCTCGCACCTGATCAACAGCGACGTGTATTCGGAACTGGTGCGCAACGGCTTTCGCCGCAGCGGCATTTTTACTTACCGCCCGTATTGCGATGGCTGCCAGGCCTGCATACCCGTGCGCGTCGTGACGGGCGAGTTCACCCCGAACCGCAACCAGCGCCGCGCCTGGAGCCGCCACGCCGACCTGCAGGCGGGCGTGGCCACCCTGTCCTTCCTCGACGAGCACTACGAGCTGTACCTGCGCTATCAGAGCACGCGCCACGCGGGCGGCGGCATGGACCAGGACAGCCGCGACCAGTACGCGCAATTCCTGCTGCAAAGCCGGGTCAACACGCGCCTGGTGGAGTTTCGCGATGCCGAAGGCATCCTGCGCATGGTCAGCATCATCGACGTGCTGGCCGACGGCCTGTCGTCCGTCTACACCTTTTTCGATCCGGACGTGCCGGGCGCCTCCTACGGCACCTACAACGTGCTGTGGCAAATCGCCCAAGCGCGCGAACTGGGCCTGCCCTACATCTACCTGGGCTACTGGATAAAGCAAAGCCCGAAGATGGCGTATAAAATCAATTTCAAACCCTTGGAGGCGCGCATCAAGGGGCAGTGGGTCATCCTGTAAAAAAAGGGGCTTGCGCCCCTTTTTTCATGCCTGCCGTACCGGCTTACCTGC
The DNA here is from genome assembly GCF_030587335.1 of Janthinobacterium sp. SUN176. Taxonomy (NCBI): domain Bacteria; kingdom Pseudomonadati; phylum Pseudomonadota; class Betaproteobacteria; order Burkholderiales; family Oxalobacteraceae; genus Janthinobacterium; species Janthinobacterium sp. SUN176. The sequence goes on from NZ_JAPWIA010000001.1 coordinate 3,279,266, forward strand.
TCTTGTCCGGAAACGCAGGACGCTTGGGCTGCACGGGCGGGTTCTTCGCCAGTTCGGCCTGGATCACCTCGATCGCCTTTTCCAGCTGCGGATCACGTCCGGCGATGACGTCGGCCGGCGTTTGCTCGACGTCGATATCGGGCGGCACGCCTTCATTTTCCACGCCCCAGCCATTCTCGCGCGTCCAGAACGCCAGGTTCGGCGCCGTGATGAAGCCGCCGTCCATCAGCACGGGGAAGCCCAGTACGCCCACCAGGCCGCCCCACGTCGCCTTGCCGATCAGCGGGCCCATGTTGTTTTTGCGGAACATCCACGGTAGCAGGTCGCCGCCCGAACCGGCCGTCTCGTCGATCAGCATGGCGCGCGGCCCCTGGATCGACGCGGACGGCGTCTTCATGTCGGCGCCATAGCGCATGGTCCACCAGGCGATTTCCTTCTTCTGCAGGATCTCGATGTAGTAATCGGCCACGCTGCCGCCGCCGTTGAAACGCTCGTCGACGATGATGGCCTGCTTGTCCGCCTGCGGGAAGAAATAGCGCTTGAAGTAGGTATGGCCCAGCCCCGCCGTGTTCGGCACGTACACATACGCCACCTTGCCGCCCGTGGCCGCATTGACCTTGCGCATATTGCCTTCGATCCAGTCGCGGTTGCGCAAGGCATCCTCGGTCGGGACGGGCACCACGGTGATCGTGCGCGCGCCCTTGCCGTCGGCCGACGGTCCCACGGTCAGGTCGACGGCCTTGCCGGCCGTGTTCTCGAAGGCGCTGTAGATATTCGTCGGCGGCAGCAAAGGACGGCTGTCGACGGCCAGCAGGTATTCGCCCGCCTTGACGTTCAGGCCCGGCTCCGTCAGCGGCGCGCGCAGGGCCGGATTCCAGTTCAAGCCGCCATACACCTTCTTGAAGCGGTAATGGCCGTCGCGCACTTCATAATCGGCGCCCAGCAAGCCCCCCGGCACCTTCTTCGCCTCGATAAAATCGTCGCCGCCGCCGCCCCGGTGGTGGCCCACGGCCAGTTCGCTGCACATCCACTGTATCAACCGGTTCAGGTCCGCGCGGCTGGACAGCTCGGGCAGGAAGACGGCGTACTTGTCGCGCATGGCCTTCCAGTCCACGCCATGCATGCCCGGGTCATAGAAATAATCGCGGTTGATGCGCCACACCTCGTTGAAAATCTGCGTCCATTCGGCGCGCGGATCGGCCTTCACTTCGATGGCGTCGACCTTGATCTTGCCCTCGCCTGGCGCCAGCAGCTTGCCCGTGGCCGACCCCATGGCCCAATTGTCCTTCTGGCGATACAGCAGCTTCTTGCCGTCGGCCGAGACTTCGAAATCATCGGCTTCCGCCACCACGGTTTCCGCCTTGCGCTCCTTCAGATCGAAGCGCTGCACGGCCTTCTTGCCGTCGCTTTCGCGCAGCAGGAAGATTTGCCCCGCAGCGCCAGCCGTCAGGCTGGAGAATTGCGCGGCCGGCAGCGGCAAGTCGACGATGCGCGTGGCGATGCCGTCGAAATCGATGTGGATCGGCGCCACCGGCGCCACGACCACTTTCGGGTCGTCGCGCCCCGTCTTCGGGTCGACCTTCGGCTCGCTCTTCGCTTCCGCTTCCCCCTTCGCCGTGTCTTTTTTACTCTCCGCGCCGGCGGCCTTTTCCTCGTCGCTTTCCTTGATCAGGGGCGACGGCAGGTCGCGCCGCAGCACGGCCATCCACACGGTGCGCGTCACCAGATTGTCTTCGTTCTGCTGCGAGAACCAGTTGTTGCTGGGGCCAGCATTCGTCGAAGCGAAGAAGTACAGGTATTTGCCGCTCTTGTCGAACACGGGCTGGGCCACGTCGGACAAGCCGTCGGTCACGGGCATCGACTTGTTCTGCTCGACGGAATAGATGTAGGCGCTGCGCGTGTAGGTGGGAGAATTGAGCGTATAGGCCAGCCAGCGCGAATCGGGCGCCCACGAGGCGCGCATGCTCTTGTCGACGCCATACATCGGCTCCGTGGCGATTTTTTGCACCTTGCCGTTGCCGACATCGATCACATACATGCTCCAGCCATTGTCGGCAAACACGATCTTCCGGCTGTCGGGCGACCAGACGGCGCTGTCATAGAAACCGCTGCCATTGAGCTTGAGCTTTTTCACGGCGCCCTTGCCGTCCTGCGAGCGCACATGCAGTTCATATTCTCCCGACTCGTCCGAGAAATACGCGACCGAGCGGCCATCGGGCGACCAGATCGGCGTGCGCTCGTGGGCGCCGGCCGTCTGCGTCAGGTTGCGCACGTCGCCCTTGTCGGCGGGGATGGTGACGATCTCGCCCCGGTATTCGAAGGCGATGCGCGCGCCCGACGGCGAAATCGATGCGTCGCGGATGTATTTCGCGTTCTTGACCCAGCGGGGGCGCGCCTGCCCCAGGTCGCTGGCCACGGCGATGGCCAGCTTGTGCGCCTGGCCGCTGGCGATGTCGAGCGAGTGCAGATAACCGGCCTGCTCGTAGACGATGGTGCCGTTCGCCGCCGACGCGTTCAGCACGGGGAAATCCTTGTGCTGCGTCAACTGGCGCACGGCTTTCGTCTTGACGTCGTAGGCAAACAGGTTGAATTCGCCGTTGCGGTCCGAGCGGAAGTACACGGTATCCTTGATCCACATCGGATCGACGTCGTTCGAGCGCGTCGTCGGCTGGGGGATTTTTTCAATCGATTTGTCGCTGGACGAAAACAGCCACAGCCAGGAATTGGTGCCGCCCCGGTAGCGCTTCCACTGCTTGAAGGCGGGCGCCAGCGGGTTGTAGGCGATGCGCTGGCCATCGGGAGAATACGTGGCGCGCGACGCGTTGGGGATTTCCAGCTGCGTTTCCACGCCGCCCGCCACCGGCACCGTGAACAGCTTCTGGAAGCGGTTGTTGAAGGCGGCGCGGGGCGAGGTGAACATCACGGACTGGCCATCGGGGGTGAACGATTGCGCCAGATCAACACCCGGGTGGAAGGTCAGGCGGCGCGGCACGCCGCCGGCAGCCGCGATCACATACACGTCGACATTGCCGTCGATGTTCGCGCTATACGCGATCAGGCTGCCGTCGGGCGAAAACACGGGGTTCGATTTGTCGCCCAGGTCGGAGGTCAGGCGCCGCGCGCCGCCGCCGTCCAGGTTCGACAGCCATACGTCGCCCGCATAGATGAAGGCGATGTGGCGGCTGGAGACGGCCGGTTCGCTCAGCATGCGGGTGTCTTGCGTATTGGGCAGTGCCAGGGCCGGATGGCTCAGCAGCAGTGCGCTGGCGGCTGCGATGGCGGTCAGGATGCGTGTCTTTTTCAATCGATGTCTCGCTTATGAAGTCAACAGAACAAAGAAAAAACAGGAAGGTCCACGGTCGAATGCGAATTAGCAAGGATTCAATATTGCATTAGACCAACAAGAACTATACACCCGGCAGCCGCGCGGAACACGGTAAAATACGCCACTTATTTCGCGCGCCGCCAGCCCTTCCCGGCAGCCCGCATACCTACTCAAAGCGCCCCATGTCTGAAAAATTCCTGTACTCCCTCGCCCGCCCCTTGCTGTTTTCGATGGATGCCGAAGCGGCCCACCATCTCACCCTGCCCGCCCTGAAACGCGCCAGCGCGCTGGGCCTGACGAAGCTGGCCGGCAAACCGGCGGCGGACCCGCGCACGGTGATGGGCATCACCTTCCCGAACCCGGTCGGCCTGGCCGCCGGCCTGGACAAGGACGGCGCCTATATCGACGCGCTGGCCGACCTGGGTTTTGGCTCCATCGAAGTGGGCACCGTCACGCCGCGCGCGCAGGCGGGCAATCCGAAACCGCGCATGTTCCGCCTGCCGCAGGCGCAGGGCATCATCAACCGCATGGGCTTTAACAATGGCGGCGTGGACGCGTTTGTCGCCAACGTGCAGGCGTCGAAGTTCTACCAGAACCGCGCTGGGGTACTGGGCCTGAACATCGGCAAGAACGCCGACACGCCCATCGAGCGCGCGGCCGACGACTACCTGCTGTGCCTGGAAAAAGTCTACCCCTACGCCAGCTATGTGACGGTGAACATCTCGTCGCCGAACACCAAGAATTTGCGCCAGCTGCAGGGCGCGTCGGAACTCGACGCCCTGCTGTCGCAGCTCAAAGATGCCCAGGCGCGCCTGGCGGACAAGCACAAGCGCTACGTGCCGCTGGCCCTGAAAATCGCGCCGGACATGGATGGCGAACAGGTGAAGAGCATCGCCGAGTCGCTCACGCGCCACCAGATCGACGGCGTCATCGCCACCAACACGACCCTGTCGCGCAGCGCCGTCGAAGGCATGCCGCACGGCGCGGAAGCGGGCGGCCTGTCGGGCGCGCCCGTGTTCGAGCTGTCGAACAATGTCATCCGCCTGCTGAAGGCGGAACTGGGCGACGCGCTGCCCATCATCGGCGTGGGCGGCATCATGCAGGGCAGCGACGCCGTGGCCAAGTTCGAGGCGGGCGCGCAACTGGTGCAGCTGTACAGCGGCCTGATTTACGCCGGTCCCGCGCTGATCAAGGATTGCGCGCGCGCGCTGCACGGCAAGCAGGCCCGCTAAGGACGGCGCATGGAAAAGGTCAAGCTGGGTACCAGCAGCCTGGAAGTCAGCAGGATCTGCCTGGGCACGATGACCTTCGGCGAACAGAACACGGAAGCCGAAGCGCACAGCCAGCTCGATTACGCGCTGGAACGGGGCATCAACTTCATCGACACGGCCGAGATGTATCCGGTGATGGCCAGCGCGCAAACGCAGGGCAGCACCGAGCGCCACATCGGCAGCTGGCTGAAGAAAAGCGGCAAGCGCGGCAACATCGTGCTGGCCAGCAAGGTGGCCGGGCCGAATTCGCGCATGCACTGGATACGCAAGGGCAAGACGGACCACGACGCGGTCAACATCCGCGCCGCCGTCGAAGACAGCTTGCGCCGGCTGCAGACGGAGCACATTGACCTGTATCAATTGCACTGGCCCAGCCGCAACCTGCCCATCTTCGGCGCCAGCGTGTACAACCCGCGCAAGGAGCACGCTTGCGTCGCCATCGAAGACACGCTGGCCGTGCTGGGCAAGCTGGTCGAGGAAGGCAAGATCGGCCACATCGGCGTGTCGAACGAATCGTCGTGGGGCGTCTGCGAATACATCAAGCAGGCGGAACTGAAGGGCTTGCCGCGCATCGCCTCCATCCAGAACCTGTACAACCTGACGGCGCGCCATTTCGAGACGAGTTTGCTCGACGAAACCTGCCACCGGGAAAATGTCAGCTTGCTGGCCTACAGCCCGCTGGCGTTCGGCCAGCTGACGGCGAAATACCTCGACGATCCGCAGGCCAAGGGCCGCCTGACGCGCTTTCCGGCCGGCTGGAGCCCCCGCTACGTGCGCCCCGCCACCATCGCGGCCGCCGGCCAGTATGCGGCGCTGGCCCGCGCGCACGGCTTGACGCCGGCGCAACTGGCGCTGGCCTGGTGCTACACGCGCTGGTTCGTGGCCTCGACCATCATCGGCGCCACCAGCGTGGAGCAGTTGCAGCAAAATATCGACGCCCATCAAGTCACCCTGTCGCCGGAACTGGTGGCGGCCGTCGACGCCATCCACGCCAGCGCGCCCAATCCGGGGCAGTAACCGCCCTGCGTCTGGCGGCGCATGCCGCCGCCAGGCTCCCCCCTCTCGTCGCAATAGTCGTATTTATACAACAGCTGGCAATTTACTGCTGTGCAGCATTGCGGCCTTGCCTTGCCCGGTCGTATGCTGGAAACGAGGCCATATGCGCTACTCGCGCCATGTTGACGTGTTTCAGATATTTATTGCATATCGATAGACAGAACGATTCGTAAGCACGCCACGTGCCCACTGTTAATCTGATTTCATCGTCGGACCGCCATGGTCCGCGTAACCACCAACCGAAGAGATATCGTCGATGAGTTCAAGCAACGCCCGCTCCCAGCTTCCCGCCCTGCCCGTGAAAACCGTTATCGCCGCCAGCCTGATCGCCTGCTTCAGCCTGCCCATGCAGGCGCAAGCGCAGCAAGAGCTGCCGGCCGAAGGCGAATTGCAATCGGTGGTTGTCACCGGCACCTTCGCCAAGAACCGCCGCACCATCGATTCCGAATCGCCGATCGACATCCTCACCTCGCGCGACCTGCAAAGCACGGGCTCGGCCGAACTGGCCACCGTGCTGGCGCGCCTGCTGCCATCGATGAACTTCCCCCGTCCGACGGGTGCCGATGGCAGCGACGCCGTGCGCCCTGCCCAGCTGCGCGGCCTGTCGCCCGACCAGACCCTGGTGCTGGTGAACGGCAAGCGCCGCTACACGTCGGCCGTCGTCAACGTCAACGGCACCCTGGGCCGCGGCTCGGCGCCTGTCGACCTGAACGCCATCCCCCTGGCCGCCATCGACCACGTGGAAGTGCTGCGCGATGGCGCGGCGGCCCAGTACGGTTCCGATGCGATTGCCGGCGTGATCAACATCATCCTGAAAAAAGGCGCGGCCGGCGGCGACGTCGAAGTGGGCTATGGCCAGACGCAGGAGCGCGACGGCAAGCAGAAATCCATCAAGGGTTCGGCCGGCTTTGCCCTGGGCGACGACGGCTGGGTGCGCGTCTCGGCGGAAGTGGCCGATCGCGGTCCCACCAACCGCGCCGGCCGCGATTTCAGCAACCCGCTGGAACCGCGCTACGGCAAGGTCAACCTGCGCTACGGCGATGCCGAGAGCAAACCGGCTACCGTCTTCATCAACAGCGAATACCATCTCGGCGACAACCTCGACTGGTATGCCTTCGGCGGCTACGGCCAGCGCGACACCTCGGCCGGCGCCACCTGGCGCGCAGGCCTGGTGAAGGACAAAAATGGACAATACGTCACCCGCTCGTCGATCTTCCCCGAAGGCTTCCTGCCGATCCAGAACAGCACCCTGACCGACCAGTCGCTGGTGACAGGCTTGCGCGGCGAGGCGGCCGGCTGGCGTTGGGATGCCAGCCTGAATTACGGCAGCAACAAGTTCAAGCTGGATCTCGACAATACCGTCAATTTCGACCTGGCTGCCGCCAGCCCCACGCACTTTTATGTGGGCTCGCTGAAAAATGAGCAGACCGTCCTGAATCTCGACGCGGCGCGCGAATTTCCCGTCGCTTACTTTACGGGGCCGCTGACGGTGGCCGTGGGCGCCGAAGCGCGCCATGAAAAATACACGATCGGCGCTGGCGAGCAAGCATCGTATACCGGTACCGGTTCGCAGGGCTTTGCCGGCTTCCGTCCCGAAAACGCGGGTAGCCACAGCCGCCACAATGAATCGATCTACGTCAACCTGGAAGCGGAAGCGACGAAAAAACTGTCCGGCGGCGTGGCCCTGCGCCATGAGCGCTACAGCGATTTCGGCAGCACCACCTCAGCCAAGGGTTCGGCCCGCTATGCCTTCACGGACGCCCTGTCCCTGCGCGGCACCGTGTCGAGCGGCTTCCGCGCACCATCGCTGGCGCAGCAGTACTACACCATCACCACCACCAACTTCCAGGTCATCAATGGCACGAATACGGCCATCGAAACGGGCACCTTTGCCGTCAACACGCCGCAGGCGCGCGCACTGGGCGCACAGGACCTGAAGGCGGAGAAAGCCCGCAACTACAGCCTGGGGCTGCAATTCCAGCCCACGCGCAACTTCACGACGACGATCGACGCCTACCGCATCGACATCGATGACCGCATCCTGTTTTCCTCCAATCTGATACTCAGCACTACTTTGAAAAACATCCTCGCCGCGCAAGGCACGCCGGTGGGCGCAGGACGCTATTTCACCAACGCCGTCGATACGCGCACGGAAGGCGTGGATATCGTCAGCACCTACCGCATCGACTTGCAGGACAAGGACCGCCTGGACTTGACCGTGGCCTACAACCACAACAAGACCTCGGTACAGAAACTGGCGGACAATCCGGCCATCCTGACGGCCAACGACCTGAAACTGATCGACCGCCAGACCATCCAGCGCGCCACCGTCGGTTCGCCAAAGGACAAGTTCAGCCTGGCCGCCGACTACAGCGTCGGCATCTGGAATGCGCACGGCGTCGTAACGCGCTACGGCAGTTTCATCGTGCCGCAAAACAATGCCCTGCAAGACCAGCATTACGATCCGCAATGGGTGCTGGACGTGTCCGGTTCCGTGAAACTGGGCAAGAACTGGCGCCTGGTGGCCGGCATCGACAACGTCACCAACCGCTATCCTGACCAAGTCACCAGCGTGGGCAACTTCAACAATGGCGGCACCCAGCCGTACAGCGGCTTCGCGCCGAACGGCTTCAACGGCCGCTATTACTACGCCAAGGCCGGCTATAGCTGGTAAATGGCACTCTGCCATGCAAAAAGCCTGGAACGCATCGCGTTTCCAGGCTTTTTTTTCATGCGTCAGCGCATGCGCCCTCAGGCGCTGCAGGCTCAGGCGCGGCGGCGGCGCGCGGCAAATCCGACCAGGCCAATGCCCAGCATCAGCATGCCGTAGGTCGCTGGCTCAGGCACTGCCGAAACCGAATTGAACGCGCGGAAATTGCTCAGGCCACGCGGCAGGTTGGCAATGGTGACAACCGTATTGGCGGCCAGCGGCGTGTCCCAGTGGAACAACAGTTCGCCACGGCCATAATGCACGGCCAGGTAGTCGACGCTGGAGTTGACGGTGAACGAACCAGAATTGCTGCTGGCCAAGTCGCCCTGGGCGGCAAAGACCAAGGAGCCGGTACCGCTGGACGGCAGGCCAAACGTGCTGCTGACCAAACTCTGGATGGCGGCCGCGCTTTGCGCGCCGGGCGGGTTGGCGCCGTCATAGACCCAGACCGAGTCCGCTGCCACGCTGCCATAGGTGACGGTCTTGCCGCCCACCGAAAAGCCCGTCATGGCAGGATCGGTGATTTCCACCCAGCTCGCCGCCTGGGCCAATGGCGCCAGGCAAGCCGCAGCGGTCAGGCAAAGACCCAGCAACGCACGTTTGGTCATGTTCATATATTCCCCTGATATAAATATTTCAATAATTGCAATATTAATTATTTTTCTATCACTTTCACATCGCAGAGCAAAAGATATCATTCAGGAAATAGAAATGCAATAAAAGAAACAATTTTTACCATTGGCATTTTCAATTGGCCTTATCGATTTATGGCCGGTGCCTGCTATCGCGGGGCATGCCGCCCTCCCTGCCATGTCCGGGCGCCGCTCCTGGCAGCAGGATTGTTGCAGATCGGCACATGCCAGATAGCGGTGTAGCCCTGCGGCAACGGCAAGCCTGAAGGTAGGCGTGGTCATCCTGGCACGCAATCGGCTACCATGGGTGTTACTCTTCTTGATAACGGATCACCATGCCCAGCTGGCACCTGGCCGACGCCGCCGAACTGGCGGCGCGCCATCCCTACACCTTCTACAAATCGCCGCCCGAGGCCATCGCCCAGGTGCGCCCCGGCGAGGTGGTCAAGCTGATCTTCGCCTTCCACAGCGACGATCCGCAGGCGCCGGGCGCCGAGCGCATGTGGGTGCTGGTCGACACAGTCGAGCCGCACGGACACTTCACCGGCAAGCTCGACAACACGCCAGGCTACATCCGTGATCTGCAAGCCAAAGACCCCGTCGCCTTCGCGGCACGCCACATCATCAATACGCAGCACGACGATGACGACAACCTCGTCAACCGCTATGCGGGCCTGTGCTTCGTGACGAAAAAAGTGCTGGAAGACGGCGCGCCTGTCGGCTATCTGTACCGCGAGGAACCGGACAACGCCGACGACAGCGGCTGGCGCTTCACGGCGAATGATGAAAGCGACGACTACATCAACGACAGCGCCAACGTGGCCCTCGTGTCGCTGGGCGCCGTGCTCGGCGTGGACGACCGCTTCATTGCGCTGCTCGATGCGCCCGCCGGGTCGGCGTTCGCCTTTGACCACGACACCCAACAATTCATGGCGGTTGACGAATGACAAGTGATGAACTGAAAGACGTTTGCGCGGCCCTGCCCGGCGCGCAAGCCGTGTTGTACGGTGCGCCGTCGAACATCCTCGTGTATGAAGTGGCGGGGAAAAAATTTGCGTACTTCAAGACCAGCATGCCGGAACAGTGGCGCTTCAGCCTGCGCGCCAGCGCCGGGCGCTTTATCGAGCTGACGGACATGCCCGGCGTGAAACCGGCCCGTTACATGGGCCGCTTTCACTGGGTGACCATCGTCGACGTGGCGCACTTCCCGGCCGATTACCTGGCGGAACTGGTGCAGGATAGCTACGCGCGCGCCGTGGCCAGCCTGACGCGCGCGCAAAGGGCGGCCATCGCCTAGAGGGCGTCCTCGCCCGCCATCGCGCGGTCGATGTCTTCGCGCGTCAAGTCCGGCGCCAGCTGCAGGATGAACTCGTAGGCGTAGGCGCGCAGGTAGGCGCCGCGGCGCACGGCCAGGCGCGTCGTGTTGGTGGCGAACAGATGCGACGCTTCCACGGCCCGCAGCCCCTTGTCGCGGCCATGGTCGAAGGCCATCGAGGCGACGATGCCCACGCCCAGGCCCAGCGCCACGTATTGCTTGATGACGTCGGAATCCATGGCCGTCAGGATGATATCGGTCGCCACGCCTGCCTTGGCAAAGGCGTCGTCGATATGCCCGCGCCCCGTGAAACCCTTGTCGTAGGTAATCAGCGGATACTTCGCCAGGTCTTCCAGGCGGATGGGCGAGTGCTCGAGCAGCGGATGGCCGTCGGGCACGACGATCAGATGGCTCCAGCGGTAGCACGGGAACGACACCAGGTCGGGGAACTGGCTCAAGCCTTCCGTGGCGATGCCGATATCGGTCTTGCCGGACAGCACCCATTCCGCAATGTGCTCGGGCGCGCTTTGTTGTAGCGCAATACGCACGTCGGGGAAGGCGGCGCGGAAGCTCTGCACCACTTTCGGCAGCGCATAGCGCGCCTGCGTGTGCGTGGCCGCCACGGACAAGGTCCCGCTCGTCTGGCCGCTGTATTCGAGGCTGGCCTGCTGCAGGTTTTCCGCCTCGATCAAGAGACGGTCGACGATCTTCAGGATGCCCTTGCCCGGCTCCGTCAAGCCCGTCAAACGCTTGCCGTTGCGTTCGAAAATCACCACGCCCAGCTCGTCTTCGAGTTCGCGGATTTGCCGGCTCACGCCCGGTTGCGACGTGAACAGGGCGTTGGCCACTTCCGTCAGGTTATAGCCGCGGCGGGCCGCTTCGCGGATCGATCGCAATTGTTGAAAGTTCATGGCTATCCTGTATCAAGTTCGGGTGGGTTCAACAAATACATGGAGGCGTTTCGGGCGGACAACCAATGTCTCGCCTTCCTTCAGCTGCAGGTGGGTGAAACGCTCGTTCGACATCACCGCTTCGATCAGTTCGCTGTTATCCACGCGCTGCAAGTCCAGCTGGGCCAGCGGGCCGATGGCATGCGCGCGGCTCAGTTTCACCACGATGCCTTCCGCACCCTGCGTGTAGCGGTCGATTTCCAGGTCGTGCGGCCGCACATAGGCCGTGCCCTTGCTGTCGCTCACGCCCGCGTAATCGGGCACCTCGAAACTGGCGTCGCCCGTGGCCATCACGCCGTCATGCACGCGGCCGTGGAACAGGTTGACGTTGCCGAGGAAACCGTAGACGAACGGCGACGCGGGGTGGTTATAGACTTGCTCCGGGGAACCGAGTTGCTCGACCGTGCCCTTGTTCATCAGCACGACCTGGTCGGCCACTTCCAGCGCCTCTTCCTGATCATGCGTGACGAAAATACTGGTGACGTGCAAGTCATCATGCAGGCGGCGCAGCCAGCGGCGCAATTCCTTGCGCACCTTGGCATCCAGGGCGCCGAACGGCTCATCCAGCAGCAGCACGCGCGGCTCGACGGCCAGCGCGCGCGCCAGGGCGATGCGCTGGCGTTGCCCGCCCGACAATTGCGGCGGATAACGGTCGGCCAGCCAATCGAGCTGCACCAGCTCCAGCAAATCTTTTACTTTACGGCGGATCTGGTCTTCCGACGGGCGCTCGCTGCGCGACTTCACGCGCAAGCCGAAGGCCACGTTCTCGAACACGGTCATGTGCTTGAACAGCGCGTAATGTTGAAACACGAAACCGACCTGGCGCTCGCGCACATGGCGGTTCGACGCGTCTTCCGCGTCCAGCAACACCTGGCCGCTGTCCGGATGTTCCAAGCCAGCAATAATGCGCAGCAAGGTTGTCTTGCCGCAACCGGACGGGCCCAGCAAGGCCGTCAGTTCGCCGGCTGGAAAGTCCAGCGAGATATTGTCGAGGGCGACGAAATCGCCGAAGCGCTTGTGGATGTTTTTAACTGCGATGGTCATATCAGTGCTCCGTGGAACGTAAGGCGGAATCGTCGGCGTTGCTCTCGTTCAAACGCCACTCAATGAAAGCTTTCAAGGCCAGGGTCACCAGCGCCAGCAAGGCCAGCAGGGAGGCGACGGCAAACGCGGCGGCGAAGTTGTACTCGTTGTACAGAATCTCCACCTGCAGCGGCATGGTGTTGGTTTCGCCGCGGATATGGCCGGACACGACGGACACGGCGCCGAACTCGCCCATGGCGCGGGCATTACACAGGATCACGCCATACAGCAGCCCCCACTTGATATTTGGCAAAGTCACGCGGCGGAAGGTGTTCCAGCCCGAGGCGCCCAGCACGATGGCGGCCTCTTCCTCTTCGCTGCCCTGCGACTGCATCAGCGGGATCAATTCACGCGCCACGAACGGGAAAGTGATGAAGATGGTGGCCAGCACGATGCCGGGCACGGCGAACAGGATCTTGATGTCGTGCGCCTGCAGCCACGGGCCGAACCAGCCCTGGGCGCCAAACATCAGCACATAGATCAGGCCGGAAATCACGGGCGAGACGGAGAACGGCAAGTCGATCAGGGTCAGCAAGATGCTCTTGCCGCGGAATTCGAACTTGGCGATGCACCAGGAAGCGGCCACGCCAAACACCAGGTTCAGCGGCACGGCGATGGCGGCCGTGATCAGGGTCAATTTAATGGCGGAAATCGCGTCCGGATCGATGATGGCGGCGATATACGCTTCCCAGCCCTTCTTGAACGCTTCCGCAAACACGGCCACCAGGGGCACGATCAGGAACGCCGTCAGGAACAGCAAGGCGACGGTGATCAGGACCGTGCGTACCCACAACGGTTCCAGCACGACGGGGCCGACATTCGGCTCGAAGCGGCGCACTGCCGGGCGCGCATTGTCCACGCCAGCGACGCTAGTCGTATTCGTACTCATGATTTCTTCGCCTTTCCGCGCGTCCATGCTTGCAGCAGGTTAATCGTCAACAACAGCAGGAAAGACACCACCAGCATCACCACGGCGATGGCCGTGGCGCCTGCGTAATCGTATTGTTCCAATTTAGTAATAATGAACAGCGGCGTGATTTCCGACACCATCGGCATGTTGCCGGCGATAAAGATCACGGAACCGTACTCGCCCGTGGCGCGGGCAAACGCCAGCGCAAAGCCTGTCAGCAAGGATGGCAGGATCGTGGGGAAGATGACGCGGATAAACGTTTGCAGCGAATTGGCGCCCAGGCTGGCGGCCGCTTCTTCCAGTTCCTTTTCCGCGTCTTCCAGCACCGGTTGCACGGTGCGCACGACGAAGGGCAAGCCGATGAAAGTCAGCGCCACCACCACGCCCAGCGGCGTGAACGCCACCTTGATGCCCAACACGCCTTCGATGAACTGGCCGAACCAGCCGTTCGACGAATACAAAGCCGTCAGGGTGATGCCGGCCACGGCCGTCGGCAAGGCGAACGGCAAGTCGACCAGCGCGTCGATGATGCGCTTGCCGGGAAATTTGTAACGCACCAGCACCCAGGCCAGGATGCCGCCAAACACCACGTTCAACAGGGCGGCGATCAGCGAAGCGCCAAACGTCAAGCGGTACGACGCCATCACACGGTCGGACGTGACGGCGCTGAAGAAGGCGTCCCATGTCATGGTGAAAGTTTTCAGGAACACCGACGACAGCGGAATGAGAACGATCAAGGCCAGATAAAAGAGCGTGAAGCCCAGTGACAGCTTAAACCCCGGCATGACCCGAAACGGCGCTCCGCGCGCCTTGAGCGGTGCTGCTGATGCTGCAGACATAGAAACTCCTTCTTATTACATTTTTGAGTTATAGAGTGCAATAATCACATGCAATCGTTATAAAAAGAACTAACCATTTCTCATTTGCTTAGATGGATTTTGCATACTTGCCGATGGAAATGCTGGGCGAAAAAAAACGCACCGGTGAGGTGCGTTTTTGTGGGAACAAGAGCGCCGAATAAAACGTTCAGGGCTAGGCGCCTTGCCGAAGACAGTACGAATGTACGGCGAGGCAATGCAACAACGCCATGGACGTTTTTTCGGTGCTCTTATTTGTTTGGCTGCGGCGTGAGGCGCAAGTATGGCTTGGCTGCCGTAAATCCCTTCGGATATTTCTGCTTGATCACGTCCGGATCTTGCACCGTCAATGGAATGATGACGTCGTCGCCATCTTTCCAGTTGCCTGGCGTGGCCACCGTGTAGCCGTCCGTCAATTGCAGGGCGTCGATGACGCGCAGGATTTCATTGAAGTTGCGGCCAGTGCTCAGCGGATACGTGAGGATCAGGCGTACCTTTTTGTTCGGGTCGACGATGAAGACGGAGCGCACAGTGGCCGTGACGGACTGTTCCGGGTGGATCATGTCGTACAGCACCGATACTTTCTTGTCGACGTCGGCGATGATGGGGAAGCCCACCACCGTGTTTTGCGTCTCTTCGATATCCTTGATCCAGCTCTTGTGCGACTCGGCCGCATCCACGGACAGGGCGATGGCCTTCACGTTGCGCTTGTCGAATTCCGGCTTGAGCTTGGCCGTCAAGCCCAGTTCCGTCGTGCACACGGGGGTGAAGTCGGCCGGGTGGGAAAACAGCACCACCCAGGAATTGCCCGCCCACTCGTGGAACTTGAGGGGGCCGATCGAGCTGTCTTGTTCAAAATCAGGGGCGACATCGCCCAGGCGTAAAGTCATCGTGATCTCCTTGAGAGGTTGTGTGGCAATGGGATGTGCGTCGAATCAGGCTGCCTGACGGTGGCGTTTGTCGCTTTGCGCCAGATCAAACAGTGTTTGCAGTTGCGCCTGGCCATATACCCAGTCACCAAGGCGCGACTCGGCGTTGATATGGCCCAGCGCACCGCCATCAATATACTTGCAATTCCAGCGCCGTGCCCACTGCGCCGCGTGTTCGGCCGTCATCCACGGATCCGTCTGGCTGGCGATCAGGATGCCGGGGCAAGGCAGCCGCTTTTGCGGCAAGGCCTTGGCCACGCCAAACTTGTCGGGATCGGCCGGCCCCACCAGCAGCACGCCGGCCACGCCCTGCGGGTCGCGGGCCAGGCTGTGCGCCGTCGTCAGGCAGCCGAAGCTGTGGGCGACGATCAGGGTAGGACGCGCATCCTGCCGCCGCACCTGATCCAGGCGCGCCGACCAGGTGGCCAGGTCGGGAGCGTTCCAGTCGTCCTGCTCGACCCGCTCGAATTGCGGATACAGGCGCTGCCAGCGGCTCTGCCAATGCTCGGGACCGCTGTTATGCAAGCCCGGCACGATCAGTACCCGGTAATCGGAAAAGCTGCGCAGCGCCATGATGTGTCCTTGCGTGATCGATTCCGGCAAGCGTTGCCGCCTGCCGGTGAAGATTACTTCGGCTGATAGATCTGGTCGAAGATGCCGCCGTCGGCAAAGTGCGCCTTCTGTGCTGCCGTCCAGCCGCCGGCCACTTGCTCGATGGTGAACAGGTTGACCTTGGCGAACTGCGACGCGTATTTCTTCGCCGCCTTGTCCGTTGCCGGACGGTAGTAGTTCTTGGCGATAATGTCTTGCGCTTCGTCCGTGTACAGGTAGTTCAGGTAAGCCTCGGCCACCTTGCGCGTGCCGTGCTTGTCGGCAAATTTATCGACGACGGCGACGGGCGGCTCGGCCAGGATGCTGACGGATGGCGTGATGATGTCGAACTTGGTCGGGCCCAGTTCCTTGACGGCCAGGTAAGCCTCGTTTTCCCAGGCGATCAGCACGTCGCCGATGCCCCGTTCCACGAAGGTGGTGGTGGCGCCGCGCGCGCCGGAATCGAGCACGGGCACGTTTTTATACAGTTTGCCGAGGAAATCCTTGGCCTTCGCTTCGTTGCCGCCCGGCTGGCGCAGGGCATAACCCCACGCGGCCAGATGGTTCCAGCGGGCGCCGCCCGAGGTTTTCGGGTTCGGCGTGATGACGGACACGCCCGGCTTGATCAAGTCATTCCAATCCTTGATGCCTTTCGGGTTGCCCTTGCGCACCAGGAACACGATGGTCGAGGTGTAAGGCGAGCTGTTGTGCGCCAAACGCTTTTGCCAGTCGGCGGCCAGCAGCTTGTGCTCGGCCAGCGCGTCGATGTCGTAGGCCAGGGCCAAAGTGACCACGTCCGCTTCCAGGCCGTCGATGACGGCGCGCGCCTGCTTGCCGGAACCGCCGTGCGATTGCTTGATCTTGACGTTGTCGCCCGTCTTGCCTTTCCACTCCTTGGCAAACGCCGTATTCACATCCTGGTACAGCTCGCGCGTCGGGTCGTATGACACGTTGAGCAGGGTGATATCGGCAGCCTGCGCCGTTTGCAGAAGGGCAAACGCGCTGATGGCGGCGGCAGTGATGATTTTTTTCGACAGCATCTAAGATCCCCGTGTGGTTGAACTTTCAGAGCCACCAGATTACGGCGCTATGGCCGCAAAGAGAACGAAGCGTTTCGCCGTTTGATATACATTTTTCGCATATGGACGGTACGCAACGGGGATAAAGCGTTTAGTAGAAACGGTTAAATAATACGACGGCCCACGTGGCGAAGGCCAGGATGCAGGTCAGCAGCACGGCCGCGCTACCGAAATCCTTGGCGTTCTTCGACAGCGGATGGCGCTCCAGCGAGATGCGGTCGACCACGGCTTCGATGGCGGAATTGATCAGTTCGACGATCAGCACCAGCAGCAGCACGCCGATCAGCACCAGTTTTTCAAAGGCGGAGATGCGCAGCAGCAAGGCGATCACGGTGCCGACGACGAACAAACCGAGCTCCTGGCGGAACGCGTGTTCATGGCGCCAGGCCGCTTTCAAGCCATCGAGCGAGTAGAAAAAAGCGGAAAAAATCCGTTTCAAGCCACTCTTGCTTTTGAATTCATTTACAGGTTGCATAGTTTTCCATATGTAAAGCAGGCGCAGTGGGCACATTATGGGGGCGACATAGCACTGTGACCATTTATTCGCTGAATATCTCGGAACATTTCACTATTTTTTCACATCATGGTATAAAGAAGCATGAATACTGCATTGCACCAAATCCATCATGAAAATTGAACCGGTCGCTGCTCCGAAGACGACGATCCAGGTGATCGAACGCATGGTCGCCCTGCTCGATGCCCTGGCCAAATATTCCGACCCGGTCAGCCTGAAGGAATTATCCAAGGTTTCCGGTTTGCACCCCTCGACGGCGCACCGCATCCTCAACGACATGGTGCTGACGCGCTTTGTCGACCGCATCGAACCGGGCACGTACCGGCTGGGCATGCGCTTGCTGGAACTGGGCAATGTGGTGAAAAGCCGCCTCAGCGTGCGCGAAGCGGCGCTGGACTTCATGCGCCAGCTGCACAAGAAAACCCAGCAAACCATCAACCTGTCCGTGCGCCAAGGTGACGAGATCGTCTACATCGACCGCGCCTTTTCCGAGCGCTCGGGCATGCAGGTGGTGCGCGCCATCGGTGGCCGCGGCCCGCTGCACCTGACCTCGACGGGCAAGCTGTTCCTCTCCGTGGACGAGCCGAAAGCCATCCGCGCCTACGCCACGCGCACGGGACTGGCCGGGCACAACAAGAATTCCATCACGGATCTGCAAAAACTCGAGCGCGAGCTGAGCCTGGTGCGCGAGCGCGGCTATGCGCGCGACAATGAAGAGCTGGAACTGGGCGTGCGCTGCATGGCCGCCGGCATCCGCGACGATACAGGCAAGCTGATCGCCGGCCTGTCGATCTCGGCACCGGCCGACCGCCTGCAGGATGAGTGGCTGGTGGATCTGGTGGAAACGGCGAACCAGATTTCCGTGACCTTGGGATTCATTCCTCAAGAGTAATAAGAATACAGGGCGGCCATGCCGCCCTGGACACCTTACCCTCCTGGCAAGCTCATATTGGCAGGTTTCAATGCTTCCAGCCACTTGCGCATGCGTCCCGCATCGGCCGTACGCGACTGTTTCCCCTTGGAATCGAGGAAGACCATGATCACGGCCCGTCCTTCGATGACCGCCTGCATCATCAGACAACGTCCCGCCTCATTGATGAAGCCCGTCTTTTGCAAGCCGATTTCCCAGCCCGGATTGGCCACCAGGTGATTCGTATTGCCAAACTGCATGGGCTGGCCGCTGGCTTCGACGATGGCTTTCGGGTCCGTCGAGTACTCGCGCAGCAGCGGATGGCGGAAGGCGGCCATGGCCAGCTTGCCCAGGTCGCGCGCGCTGGCCACGTTCATCTTCGACAAGCCGCTGGAATCGACGTAATGCGTATCCATCATGCCCAACTGGCGCGCCTTGCTGTTCATGGCGTCGACAAACGCCGGCAAGCCGCCCGGATAATTGCGGCCCAGCGCCGAGGCGGCGCGGTTTTCCGAGCTCATCAGGGCAATGTGCAGCATATTCGCGCGCGTCAATTGCGAGCCCACTTTCAGGCGCGAACTGCTGAACTTGGCGCGGTCGACGTCCTCGTCCGTGATCGTCAGCAACTCATCCATGTCCTGGTGCGCTTCGACCACCACCAGGCCCGTCATCATCTTGGTGATGGAGGCGATGGGCAAGGCCACATTGGAATTCTTTTCAAACAACACTTCCGCATTGGCCTGGTCCAGCACCAGCGCCACGCTGGACTTCAGGTCGAGCGGATCGCGCGTCAGGTTCAGGCCGGCCAGGTCGCCCATGGTGGGCATCGGTGCGGCCATGGGCACGGCCACGCTGCTGACTTTTTGGTAGATGACCTTGCGTTTGCCGCGCACCATGACGACCCGGCGCACGGTCTTTTCGCGCGGCGCGGCCGTCGCGCCCTTGCGCAGCACGACTTTGATTTTCTTGGTGTTGTGTTTCTTCGAGGCTGCGGATTTGCCGTTCGCTTCCTTGGCGTGCACGGCCGCAGCCGGCGCCAGTGCAAACAGCAGGGAAGCCAGGATACCCAGCGCAAGTTTAAACTTAGCCATTCGATAATTCCCCGTGAAGCTGTTGCCTTATTGCAGTGTAGCGAAATGCAGAGCAATCGCAAGCCTATTTAACAGTTAGGACAGTATTTATTGCAGCAATGAAATACAAATCGTTGGCGATCAGCAAACAAACTCATCCTTAACCGGCTGTTTTTCTCCGCCCGTCGCCAGTAATGTCTATTTGTCCATGAATTTAACAAAGCCGGCCAGCGGCTCGCGCTCCGTGTTCAGGCGGTTCTCGACCTTGTCCGGGTCGGCATAGCCGAGGGCCATGCCGCACACCACCATTTCACCGGCCGGCACGCCCAGTTCGTCGCGGATGATGTCATGGTAATGGATGAAGGCCGCTTGCGGGCACGTGTCGAGTCCCCGCGCACGCGCCGCCAGCATGATGTTTTGCAAAAACATGCCGTAGTCGAGCCAGGAACCCTGTTCCAGTACCCGCTCGATGGTGAAGATCAGGCCCACGGGCGCATCGAAAAACTGGAAATTGCGCCCATGCTGGGCCGCCATGCCGGCCGTGTCGCCACGCTCCAGGCCCAGCAACTGGTACAGGTCCAGGCCGATCTTGCGGCGGCGTTCGATGAACGGCGCCGTCCACTGGCGCGGGTAATAGATATACGAGGCCGTGCGCGCGGGCGCATCGGGCGCCTTCGGCGCGGCATAGGCGGCCAGGATGCGCTGCGACAGGCGCAGGCGGGCCTCGCCCGACAGCACATACACTTTCCACGGCTGCATGTTGGCGCCCGAAGGCGCGCGCGCCGCCACTTCCAGGATGCGCGCGATCTCGTCCTGCGCCACCGGCGTGGGCAAAAAGGCGCGGATGGAACGGCGCGACAGGATGACGCTATCGACGGCTTGCTGCGCCGCTGGTGTTTCCAATGCTTGCTTGTTCACTGCCCTGCTCTCCCGCTATAGCTTATTATTTCTTGACCACGAACACCACGCCGACCACGGCCACCAGCATGCCGGCGATGCCCAGCATATTAAAGGCTTCGCCAAACATCAGCCAGGCCATCACGGCCGTCGTGGGCGGCGTCAGGTACAGCAAGCCCGTCACTTTCGTCGCATCGCTGCGGCGGATCAGGGCGAACAGCAGGAAGATGGCGCCGATGGACAGCACGAGCACCGACCACAGCAAGGCGCCGATGAAATTCGCCGTCCATTGAACATTACTGAAATGCAAGTCCAATCCTTCGTAATACAGGGCGAATGGCAAGACCACCACGATGGAGGCGGCAAACTGCACCACCGTGCCGGTGCGCAAGTCAAAGTGCGGACAGTGGCGTTTTTGGTACATGGTGCCGGCCGTCATCGACAGCAGCGCGAACACGCACAGCAGCACGCTTTCCACGGTCAAGCCCACGAGGTTGATCTTCGCATACACGACGAGGGCCACGCCCAGCAAGCCAAAGAACAGGCCCAGCCACTGGCGCGGGCGCACGGATTCGCCGATCAGGGGCGCGGCGCAGGCCGTCAACACGGGCTGCATGCCGACAATCAGCGCAGACAGGCCGGCCGGCATGCCCAGCTTGATGGCGCACCACACGCCGGCCAGGTAGCCGGCCTGCATCAGGATGCCGGCCACGGCGATCTGGCGGAATTGGCCCACGGGCCACGGCGCGCGCAACAGCAGCACCAGCGGCAACAAAATGACCAGCACGCCCAGGAAACGCAACAGCAAAAAGGTCAGCGGCGGCGCATACGGCAAGCCAAACTTGGCCACAATAAAACCTGTGCTCCATAACAACACAAAGAAGCCGGGCAAGGCCATCGGCGCCACAGTGGTCAGGAAAGAGGCTTTGCCGCTGGCGCCAGCCGCGGCGGGAAGATTGGACATGGTATCGACTCGGGAAACGGGATCGGCACCGGGGCGTTGCCCAGTGCGGGAGGCAAAGTCTAGCATGCTGCGCCGCGATCGTCCCCGCAGGCACTGGAAACGATAGTTTAAGCACAAACCATTAACAGGTAGAAATCAAATATTTCTCTTTAGAAACAATGACTTTTGATGCAAATCTATTCAATTGTTGCATCGCACAAGAATCGCTTGACTTACGTTTTTTTCGCCGTAGAATAGGGTTTGTTGCGTTGCACAATTCTTGTTCAGCTTGAAAAATTTAGATTCACCTGCTTTCCCAAACGGTACACGCAGCATCAAATTAACCAGATTTCGATTTTTTGGAGATTTATATGTTTTCAATTCCTGAGCAATTTTCGTCCGCTACCAAAGCCAACCTGGAAGCCCAATTCGCCCTGTTCTCGTCGCTGACGGGCAAGGCCTTCGAAGGCATCGAAAAGATCGTCGAACTGAACCTGACCGCTGCCAAGGCAACGTTGGAAGAATCGACCGCCGCCGCCAAGCAATTGCTGTCGGCAAAAGATCCACAAGAATTCTTCTCGCTGGCCTCTGCCCAAGCCCAGCCTGGCGCCGAAAAAGCCATCGCTTACGGCCGTCACCTGGCTGCCATCACGTCGGGCACGCAAGCCGAGTTCAGCAAAGCTGCTGAATCGCAGATCGCTGAAACCAACCGTAAAGTCCTGTCGCTGGTGGAAGAAGTCACCAAGAACGCGCCAGCCGGTTCGGAAAACGCCGTCGCCATCCTGAAAAGCGCCATCGGCAACGCCAATGCAGGCTACGAGCAATTCTCGAAAACCAGCAA
This sequence comes from Janthinobacterium sp. SUN176, assembly GCF_030587335.1. Taxonomy (NCBI): domain Bacteria; kingdom Pseudomonadati; phylum Pseudomonadota; class Betaproteobacteria; order Burkholderiales; family Oxalobacteraceae; genus Janthinobacterium; species Janthinobacterium sp. SUN176. The sequence goes on from NZ_JAPWIA010000001.1 coordinate 3,301,149, forward strand.
GCAAGCCGTCGAAGCCATCGAAGCGAACCTGACGTCGGCCGTGAACCAGTTCACGCAAGCGGCTGAAAAAATCGTGCCGCGCACTGCCGCCAAGTAATTATCAAGCGGCCGCCACGGCGGTCTGCTCTTACCAGCTCCTCCAGGCATCCATCCCGCACTTCCCCGACGGATGCCATTATGCCCCAGCCCAGCTGGGGCATTTTTTATGCCTGAACACTTCCCGAACGCGCTTACTCGCCCAGATACGCCGCCTTCACGCGCGGGTCGTCGAGCATGGCGGCCGCGTTGCCGCCCATGGTGACCAGGCCGGAATCCATCACATAGCCGCGGTGCGCCGCCTGCAGGGCCAGCCGGGCATTCTGTTCGACCAGCAAGATCGTGATGCCTTCGGACGACACCTTGCGGATCACCTCGAAGATTTTCTCGACCATGATGGGCGACAGGCCCATCGACGGCTCGTCGAGCAACAGCAGCTTCGGATGGCTCATCAGGGCGCGCGCCATGGCCAGCATCTGCTGCTCGCCGCCGGACAGGGTGCCGGCCATCTGCGCCGCCCTTTCCTTCAGGCGGGGAAACACGTCGAACCAGCGGGCGATGTCGTCCTCGACGCCCGCCTTGTCCGTGCGCGTGTAGGCGCCCATCATGAGGTTTTCGCGGATCGACATGCGGGTAAACACGCCCCGCCCCTCCGGCACCATGGCCAGTTTCCTTTCCACCAGGTGGAACGATTTCGTGCCCTTCAGCGATTCGCCCAAGTAACTGATCGTGCCCTCGATCTTGCAAGCAGGCAAAGTGCCCGTGATGGCTTTCAGGGTCGTCGTCTTGCCGGCGCCGTTCGCGCCGATCAGGGCGATCAGCTCGCCCTCGTTGACTTCCAGGTCGATGCCTTTCACCGCCTTGATGCCGCCGTAGGCCACGTGCAGGCCCGCCACCTTCAATATATTGCTCATGCGTGCGATCCCCCCAGGTAAGCCTCGATGACGGCCTGGTTTTGTTGTATTTCGGCCGGCAAGCCTTCGGCGATGCGCTTGCCATATTCGAGCACCGTGATGCGGTCGCACAGTCCCATCATCAGTTTCACGTCATGCTCGATCAGGAGCACGGTCTTGCCTTCCGCCTTGATTTTCACCAGCAACTCGCGCAAGGCCAGCTTTTCCGTCGCATTCATGCCGGCCGCCGGCTCGTCCAAGGCCAGCAGGGTCGGGTCGGTGGCCAGCGCGCGGGCGATTTCCAGGCGCCGCTGGTCGCCATACGACAGGAAGCGCGCCGTCCGGTTGGCGAACTGGGCGATACCGACGAAATCGAGCAACTCCATGGCCCGCTTGCGGATGGACGCCTCTTCCTCGCGCGCCGCCTTGTGGCGGAAGATGGCGCCGAAGACGCCCTGGTGCGAGCGCACGTGGCGCCCCACCATGACGTTTTCCAGCGCCGTCATGTCGCCGAACAGACGGATATTCTGGAAGGTGCGCGCGATGCCCGCCTTGGCCACCTGGTGCGGCGCGGACGGCGAATACGGCTTGCCGGCCAGCTCGAAGGTGCCCGTGTCGGGCTGGTACAGGCCCGTGATGACATTGAAAAACGTCGTCTTGCCGGCGCCGTTCGGGCCGATCAAGCCGTAGATTTGCCCCTGGCGGATGGTGATGCCCACGTCGGTGAGCGCCTGCAAGCCGCCGAAACGCTTGTTTACGCCGGCGATATTGAGAATGATCTGTTCGCTCATACTATCCCTCCCTTAAGCGGACACGACGCCGGTGGATTTGTTCGGCTGGTCCACATCGTGGTCGGGCCGGTCTTCGTGCTTCGGCGATGGCCACAGTCCCGCAGGACGATTGAGCATGATCAACACCATGGCCAGGCCGTACAGCAGCTGGCGCAGCACTTCCGCCTCGATCACCACGTGGCCGAACAGCGCCTGCTGGGCCGGTTCCACCACATGGCGCAGCACTTCCGGTATCGAGGCGAGGATCACGCCGCCGAGGATCACGCCGGGGATATGGCCGATGCCGCCCAGCACCACCATGGCCAGCACGGCGATCGATTCCGTCAGCGAGAACGATTCCGGCGAAACAAAGCCCTGGAAAGACGCAAACATGGCGCCAGCCACGCCGCCGAACGAGGCGCCCATGGAAAAGGCCAGCAATTTCACGTTGCGCGTGTTGATGCCCATGGCCTTGGCGGCGATCTCGTCTTCGCGGATGGCCACCCAGGCGCGGCCCAGGCGCGAATGCTGCAGGCGCTTGGTGACGAACACGACAGCGATGCACAGGAAGAGGAACAGGAAGTAATAAGCGTTGACGGACGGCATGGAAAAACCGGCCACCGTCACGGTGCTGTTGGTGCCCGCCTCGCCCGCCAGGTTGACACCGAAGATGCGGATCGGGTCGATCAAATTGATGCCTTGCGGGCCATTCGTGAAATTGATCGGGTCGTTCAAATTGTTCATGAAAATGCGGATGATCTCGCCAAAACCCAGGGTCACGATGGCCAGGTAGTCGCCGCGCAGTTTCAAGGTGGGCGCGCCCAGCAGGGCGCCGAACAGGCCTGCCACGGCAGCGGCCAGCGGCACGATGATCCAGATCGACAGGTGGATGCCGTTTTCGCGGATTTCCGGCCCCATCAGATGCACCAGGGATGCACCCAGCACCGGATATTGATTCACCACCGATTCGAGCAGGATGGCGAACTGGGGCGACGCCAGCAAGGCCGTCAGGTAGGCGCCCACGGCATAGAAGGCGATGTAGCCGAGGTCGAGCAGACCGGCGAAGCCGACGACGATGTTCAAGCCCAGGGCCAGCATGATGTACAGCAAGGCCATGTCGATGATGCGCACCCACGAGTTGCCGAACTGCGCGGCAAAAAACGGGAACACCATCAGCAGCGCGGCCAGGCCCAGCATGCCGGCGTAGGCTTTGGTCGGGTTTTTCTTAGCGTCAAAATCGAGTAGTGCCATGATTCAGTCTCCCAGTTTCACATCAGGCACGGTCGGCCACTCTTTCGCCCATGATGCCGGACGGGCGCAGGGTCAGCACGATGATCAGCACGACGAAGGCAAAGATATCCTGGTAGTGGCTGCCCAGGAAGCCGCCCGTGATGTCGCCGATATAGCCGGCGCCCAGGCTCTCGATAATGCCCAGCAAGACCCCGCCCAGCATGGCGCCGTAGATATTGCCGATGCCGCCCAGCACGGCCGCGCAAAAGGCTTTCAAGCCGGGGATGGCGCCCATGGAGAACTGGATGGACGCGTAATTGGCGCCCCACATCACGCCCGCCACGGCGGCCAGCGCGGCGCCGATGGCAAAGGTGGCGACGATGACCTTGTCGGAATCGACGCCCATGAGGCCCGCCACGCGGGGATTTTCCGCCGTGGCGCGCATGGCGCGGCCCATTTTCGTTTTTTCCACCAGCAACACCAATCCGCCCATCGACAGCGCGGCCAGGGCCAGCAGCAGCACTTGCGTTTGCGAAATCACGGCGCCCCCTATGTTGATGGGGTCGGTCGACAGCAATTGCGGGAAAGGCAAGGGATTGCGCGTCCAGATCATCATGGCGAAGGTTTGCAGCAGGATGGAAACGCCGATGGCGGTAATCAGGGGGGCGAGGCGGGGGGCGTTGCGCAGGCGGCGGTAGGCGACCCGCTCGATGATGATATTGACCAGAATACAGATGGGAATGGCGCCGAGGATGGCGGTGGCCAGTTTCAGATAGCCGGGCCAGTCCGGTACATAAATGCCCAGCAGCTTGAGAATGCTCAAGCCCACCATGGCGCCGATCATGAGCACGTCGCCGTGGGCGAAGTTGATCAGATTCAAGACGCCATACACCATTGTGTAACCGAGGGCGACTAAGGCATACATGCTGCCCAACACCAAGCCGTTGATGATCTGCTGGATGAATGTATCCATGATTGCCCTATCAAATATGCATTTTTCGGGAACAACTTCCGCCAGAACATGGGTCGCTGATACAAAAACGGCACCGGAGGAAGAATTCCTGCAGTGCCATCCCTGGACCGTTCTCACCAGCATGGTGCACGCACTCAAAAAGGGCGTGACCTTGCTTAGTCATAACGACAACATATTCAAGCTTGAGGCAATCATAACGATCTTTTGCAAAAACTAAGCTTGGAATAAATCGATCATTTCCGAATTAAATTCGGTTTTGAGGTAACTATTTCACCGATACTCAATCGCCCTGCAGACTCAGGCGACGTCGCGCTTGAGGCCATCGAGGCCTTTCGGCATCGGGAACGTGACGGCTTCCTGCACGCCGTCCAGCGGGCGCACGCTCTTCACGCCGCACTCTTTCAAGCGGTCGATGACGGCTTGCACCAGCACCTCGGGCGCCGAGGCGCCGGCCGTCACACCCACGCGCAGCTTGCCTTCCAGCCAGGCGGGATCGATTTGCGAGGCATTGTCGACCATGTAGGCAGGCGTGCCCATCTTCTCGGCCACTTCGCGCAAGCGGTTCGAATTCGAGCTGTTCGGGCTGCCCACGACGATCACCACTTCCACTTGCGGGGCCATGAATTTCACGGCTTCCTGGCGGTTGGTGGTGGCGTAGCAGATGTCGCCTTTTTTCGGCTCGGCGATATTCGGATATTTCGCTTTCAAGGCCGCAATAATGTCGCTAGTGTCGTCAACTGACAACGTTGTTTGCGAAACATAGGCCAGGCTTTCCGGATTGGCAACTTGCAATTTCGCCACATCCTCGAGCGTTTCCACCAGATGCATGCCCATGTCGGCCTGGCCCATCGTGCCTTCCACCTCGGGATGGCCATCGTGGCCGATCATGATGATCTCGCGGCCTTCGCGGCGCATCTTGCTCACTTCCATGTGCACCTTGGTGACCAGCGGGCAAGTGGCGTCAAAAATGCTCAGGCCGCGCGATTCCGCCTCGGCGCGCACGGCTTTCGACACGCCGTGCGCGGAAAACACGAGCGTATTGCCTGCAGGCACGTCATCGAGGTCGTCGATGAAGATGGCGCCCTTGTTGCGCAAGTCGGCCACCACATAGGCGTTGTGGACGATTTCATGGCGCACGTAGATCGGTGCGCCAAATTGCTGCAAGGCGCGCTCGACGATTTCGATCGCCCGGTCGACGCCAGCGCAAAAGCCGCGGGGCTGGGCCAGTAACAGTTCCTTATCCATCGCTACTCCTTACAGGACCGAGATGAGCTTGACTTCAAAACGCAGCGGCTGGCCAGCCAGCGGATGGTTGAAGTCGAACAGGGCCGAGTCCTCGCGCATTTCGCGCAGCACGCCGGCAAAGCGGCCGCCGCCCGGCGCGGCGAAATCGACCAGGTCGCCGATCTTGTAGTCGGCGCCCGGCACGGAGTTCTCGTCCAGCGTGGCGCGCGAGACGGACTGCACCAGCTCGGGATTGCGCTCGCCGAAGCCTTCGCCGGCCGCCAGCTCGAACGTCTGGTGCGTGCCTTCAGGCAAGCCCAGCAAGCGCTGCTCGAGGAACGGCGCCAGCTGGCCCTGTCCCAGCATCAAGGTCGCGGGATTGCCGCTGAAGGTCGTGACAATGTCAGTACCGTCAACAGTGGCAAGACGATAATGCAGGGTGAGGTAAGCCGCTTCGGTGACGACTGCTGGTTGCTCGTTGGACATAGTAGTTTTCAAGTAACTGGTGCAAAACGATATTGTAAGCCACCCTGAGCCAGCGCGCCCCATGCCATCTCGGCGCGGCCATGCTTTTGTCAAAAAACATGGCCGTGCAACACATCCGACGTCGATCCAGCGAATCAGACGTTGACGTACGTCAACCCGTCCGCCGTGCTGGCGTGATTGCCGAAGCCGGAGCTGTCTTCCAGGTTGCCGTCGAGCTTCCAGCGTCCCACGGGACGGTGCACGATGCCATACTGGCCATAGTCATACACTTCCTTCGGCGTCAGCACGCGGTCGTACAGGATGACGTCCGACAACTGCCAGGCTGGCGCGCCCTGCTCCTGCGCATGCACGGCGCGGCCGATCACCAGCGGGGTGCCAGTGGCATTCAAGAATGGCGGCGCCATGTTTTGCAAACTCTGATACATGAGGAAATCATCCACATACAGGCTGATGCGTCCATCATGCTTCACAGTATAAGTACAGCGGAACCAGCGGTTGGGAATGTCCACCTTCAAGCCATGCCCATTGCTGTTGGCGCCCAGGCCATTGTCGCCAACGCCATTGAATAAATACAGGAACGTCTTGATATCCTGCGTCAGCAGCACCCATCCTTTCTTGTTCGCCTGATGTGCGATAAAAGCCTGCGCCAGAGCAACGGTCGAAGAGAAGTCCTGTTGCCGGATGCAATACGACAGCGAAAAATCCGCACTCTCGTAGCGCACGGACGACGGCACGGTGAGCAGCAGGCCAGGCTTGAATTGCAAGGTCTTCGTCACGCCGAAACAGGGCTTGGGCGGTGCCGGGCGCATGGCATCTTGGCCGCGCAAGGCGTCCCAGACAGCCTTGCGTTTGTTACTGTAGCCCGGCGTCTCCACCAGGTTCAAACCGGCGCGCTCCATGGTTTTCCCCGCATTCCAGGCCCAATAGCACGCCAGTTGCACGCCCGTACGGCGTATGGCGCTCAGCAAGGCATGCAGGTTGTCTTGCCGTTCGGTATCTTGCAACGCCGTTTCTTGCTCTTTCGACAAGCAAAAGCTGCCAAGGTAATACGGTTTGCCCAAGGCATGGGCAGCGCGCTGCATCACCTGCAGGTAGGCGAGCGAAGACGAGACGAAGTCGGCCGGCAGATCCGCACTGCTGTTCATGGCGCTGCTGACATATTCATTATTCAAGAACAGGTTTTCACAAATACAGTCGACAGGATCCGGATTTATCAATGGCAGGGTTTCCGCAATGTATTGTTCGAGGGTACCCTGGTGCGGTATGTAAGCGGGGATTCCTGCATTACCCGAGGAAATCATCCGCCCCAGGGCATCGTTGTCGCGCAGCGCTTGCGCCGTTTCCTGGATGATTTCGCGGGTGGTAGTCAAGTCTATCTTGGCAATGGCCATCAGTTCCTGTGCAGCCATCCAGGCGGCGATGCCGGCGTGGTTGCTGTAGCGCTGCGCAAACGCCTTGGCAAAGGCACGCATGTAGTGGCGTGTTTTCGATTGTGGATTGGCCAGTGCGGCGCGCGCGGCGGCATCGTGCTCGTCCGGCGTAGCTCCCGTAGCGCCCGCTTCCCCCACCAACTCCGGCACGGCAAAGGGATTCCAGAATGGACAGGCGATGATGCCGATGCCATTGGCCAGCGCATAGTCAAGCAGCGCCTGCACCGCTTTCCAATATTTATCCTGGATTCTCAGGTCCACGACCGTGTTGTCGGTGGCAAACCTCGGCGCGCCCACAACGTAGTCCCATACCTGATAGCCCGTACCGTCAGCCAGTTTGCCGTTGAATGGCGCCACCATCACCTGGATGTACTTGAAGCCGTTGGCCGCAAGATAAGGCAAATCGGTACTGTAATCAGGATGTTCCACTTCCGGCGCCAGCGGTGCGGTAGCGCTCCATTGACGGCGCTCCAGATACGCGTGCGCATTGAGGCCGATGCCGCTGACCTTGCCCGTGTTGACGCCGGCGGCGTTGAACTCTTGCATGACTCCATTGATAACTTTGATGTACGGCATGACGACTCCTGTAAAACAAGTGGAAGACATTGAGTTCAGGGCCCTGACTCCCCGCCGCTGCAACTTGCATGGAATGCAACGACAGGCAAATCATAGCGCTTGAAAATGGCCAGGCCGGGCATCTTGGTTTTTGTTTTTTTCATAGGATTCGCCATGAAGACGAGCTAGCGCAGCATGGCCGCCCGGGGAAGGCGCGACAATCATCGGCAGGCGCCACGACCAGCCGGGCGCGAACGGGAGGCAAGATGGGCATCAAGGATTGGCCGGCCGGCGAACGGCCGCGCGAACGCCTGATCGAAGATGGCGCGCAATCGCTGTCGGACGCGGAATTGCTGGCCGTCTTCCTGCGCACGGGCGTGCGCGGCAAGAGCGCCGTGGAACTGGCGCGCGACACGGTCGAGCACTTCGGTTCGCTGCGGGGCCTGTTTGGCGCCAGCCTCGTGAGCTTTTCCGCCGTGCACGGCATGGGCAGCGCCAAATTTGCCCAGTTGCAAGCAGTGCTGGAACTGGCGCGGCGCGCCATCATCGAAGACTTGCAGGCGGGCCAGACCCTCAATTCGCCGCACGCCGTCAAGGATTACCTGCGCCTGACCCTGGGCAACCTGGCGCATGAAGCATTCCACGTGTTGTTTTTGGACGTCAAGAACCGCCTGATCACGACCCAGGAAATGTTTCGCGGCACCCTCACCCAAGCTTATATTACCCATATTCGAAATAACTCTTGCAGATATTCTCCTCGCTAGTTCGTTGATTAATGCCGACATACTTAACCGCCCCGGGAGCTGTTCCCCGGGACGGAAATACTTAATTTGAAGATCGGCGCCGTTGAAAAGTCATCCCAACCAGAGCAGCCCCGCAGGGGCTGCGACGCAAATTGTTAGGGGTGGGGGGAGCCGCTTCTGCGGGCACCGGACGCAAGCCAGGACCAGAGGTCCAGGCGGCCGGGGAACCGCAGTTGCGGGGGGCGTAGCCCACGGTCTGGCAGCGGCCAGTAGGGGGAGCCGTCTGGGCACAACAAACAAGCCGAGGATGCGAAGCAGACCAGGTTTGTTGTGAACCAGATGGGGGGCAACGCCCCGCGCTCCCGCCCACAGCTATGGGGGCGGGCAACCAGGTTTCAGGATAGTGGCCCGCCACCGATCCTGCACGGTGCGAAGCACTGTACAGGGGAGCCGCAAAAGCTGGTTGCCCGCCCGCATCGCGGCCCCGGTAGGGGGGGCCAAAGGCCCGTGGGAGCGCCCCCGAGACGGACGCCAGTCCGGCGCTGGAGTCGGCTCAAGGCCGACGCGAAGGCAAGAGCGACAAGGAGACTGCGGAGCGGACGACCCAGCTCGCGCAGCATACCCAGCTTTCCACGCCAAAGCGTAGAGGGGATGCGAAGGCTTTTTTCCTCAGACGGGAGACTCCAAGCTATAGAGTTGGAGGTCTACCGTTATACAGTGCTCCTATTCCGATCCGCGCATATTGCGAAACAGGTATCGGAACAGGTGTATCAAAACACTATACTGTGTATGAGCCCACATGAAAAACACCTGCAAAACGACCTTGACGGACTCCAATTGGTTCACAAGTTTAGCTGGCTGCGTCCGCATGAGCTTGGCCCTCTTTTGTGGCCCAATGCTCTCCATGCGCGTCATCAAGCAAACCGGCTGGTACGTAGTTGGCGTGAGCGCCGGTTAATCATCGAGCGCACTCTACCCGAACGCGCGGGGCGTGCCGTTGTACTTTCTGCAGCGGGAGCACGATTACTTACCGCGCACGGCATTCACGCTGTGACCGGCAAAGACTTTGGCGAGACACACGGCAATGTATGGAGTCCCCCCTCAACCTGGCGTCATGACTTAATCGCGATTGGAGTGCTCGTTGATTTGTACCTACAAGGATTTAACGTTATCCCAGAAGCGCAAATTAAGAGAAGCGCAGGACAACTAGAAAAGCTGCCCGATGGGCTAGCATATCGAGACGGACAGGTCATTTTATTGGAAGTCGAACAGGCCCGTAAAACCGGCGCATCAATGAGAAACCTTGCGAATGCCTTGTGCTCCGTTGCACAAGGCTCGGCACCACCCATTTTAGGTATGCGTGTCACACATCTTATGGTGGCGTTTGCTTCGACCCAAGTCGATGAACGTGGCTACACGTTAAGCCATCAAGAGCGCGTTGCAAAGGCTGTCGCAGCATCAGCGCAACGTGCTGTGCCAGTGACTTGGGCAAGTTGCTCGATGCGTTCTGGTGGCGTCTGTGATGTTCAGTACACAGACGATCTTATCGAAGCAGATCGAGCGGCCGCGATACAGCGAAGGCTTGAGTTAAGCGGATGGCGGTTAGAAGAGGGAGTATTGCTATGCAAATACAAAGAAAGGATCGCTGCAGTTTGGGAGGAAGAAGAGGTCAATGTCTGGGGCTGGCAAGTTGATGACTTACCCGCAGAAAGAGTTAGTACTGTCACTGAGGCCAAGCGCCGGTGTGCGGAAGTGCTCGCGGACACATAGAAAGGTTACTCAAACCCAGGGCTCTAGCGGAAGATAACATCCAAAATGCACAAGCTCAGTGTTATGGGGGAGCTACTTGCTATCTCAGGGACTGTACTTTGCACACCATTGATAGAGCGGTGGCGATAGTCTCCGTCTTACTGTTGCTAGCTACAGCAAGAAAACTGCAAATTAGTCAATTTTCATTGCTTGCCATGATCTAAATCGCTACAATTCACTTACTTTACGCGTGGGATACATTCCTTCAACAAGAATTGTCCTTGTCCGGCGTTTCGCCAGACACTAATTTATTGCGGATATTTAGGGCAGCGTCAAAGACTTCCCTAACGTTCCTTCCTCCACTGCGCTCCCTCAGGAGCGTTAGGAAAGCCTTCGACGCTTCCTTTAGGTAAAGTTTATTGGCCTCTTGTGGGCCTTTTTTTTAATTACTCAATGGACTTTGAAGATACAATTATTGAAGAATTTTCTTCCTTAGATGTCAACAAATTCACTGCTGTTTTCACTCCTCCTAAAATCTTCCTCTGTGGCGGTCCGACAAGGGCCGCAGTGGCCGAAAGCGTGCGCCAGCGAATCATAGATCACTTGTCCGTTAAAGACCCTGTAACCTTCGATGCATTAATACACGCCGAAGACTTCACCGATTACTTTAAAGACGGGATTTATTCGGATTTGCTCGATTTTGAGATTGATATTGCCAATCTTTCTTCACTTACAGTCGTTTGCTTAGAAAGCCCAGGAGCGTTTGTTGAGCTCGGAATTTTCTGTCAACTTGAGACGGTATCGGGAAAACTTCTAATCATTGCCCCCCAGGAAGAAACGGATAAAAAGGATTCATTTATTTACCACGGCCCCCTCACAAGCCTTTCACGAAAAGACAATAGCTCAGTCGTATCCTATCCATGGGCTGATCCTAACATATTAAAATATGACCACTTAGAATTCATTATCGCCGACATAATGACTAAGCTTACCAAGGTCAATGGCAGTCATAAATTCAATCCAAAAAATAGTGGCCATTTAGCCCTCTTACTATACGACATCATTTGTCTGGCGTCACCAATCAAAAAAGAAGAAATCAATCTAGCCTTATATGCCTTAGACATCGACATGTCGGAGAGAGCAATAAATAAGCTATTATATTTACTTGAGAAGGTAAAACTTATTGCATCAACCAATTATAGTCGAGTTGACTACTATTACGGAGTTGGCCCAATAAGTCGTCGTATAAAATTCGGGACATCAAAAGCGGGAGCGGTAAAAGATACCTCGGCACTTAAAATGGCTTTCCGTCAAAGTTACGTGTTGGCAGCCGATGAACCTTCTAAGAAACGCCGATACGCCCAACAGGTAATACAGAAGACTGGGAATAAAAAATGAGTTCAATTTTTGAGTTCGTCCGTGAAACTCTCCTGATGGATGAGCAGGAGCTGTTAACCTTTTCCCAAACCGCGCCTCATCGATACAAAAAATATAATATCAAAAAACGCAATGGAACGGGATTTAGACAGATTGCTCAGCCCTCGAAAGAAGTAAAATTTATCCAACGCGTCATCCTAAGTCAGCTAAAACAAAAACTGACAACACATCCATGTGCTATGGCCTATGAGCCTGGAACCGGTATAAAGTTAAACGCCTTACACCACAAGGATAACTCGTATCTTTTAAAAATGGATTTTAGGGATTTCTTTCCGAGCATTACGCCTTTTCTTTTCCTTTCAATAGCAAAAGATTTTGATACTATTTTTGATGCCATAGATATAGACTTCTTGAGTAGACTTTTGTTCTATAAATCGACTCGAAAAAGTAAACTGCGCTTGAGCATTGGGGCTCCGACCTCCCCATTTATATCTAATTTTGTAATGCATAGCTTTGACCGAGTTACACACGAATATTGCAGCGCACACAAAATAAATTACACTCGCTATGCCGATGATATAACTTTTTCCACCAATGAAAAAGGTATTCTTTTCGACTTGCCGAGATTGGTTAAAGGTAACTTAAGAGCAAACACTTACGGCCAAATAAAAATAAACCCAGAGAAAACAGTTTTTTCCTCTAGAGCGTTTAATCGCCATGTAACTGGCGTTGTCATCACCAATGATGGATCACTGTCGTTGGGCAGGGATAAAAAGAGACTATATTCAGCAATGGTTCATAGATACTCGATTGGTGGTCTTGATGAAGCTGAGCGCCAGCAACTAAAGGGCTATCTTTCATTTGTTCTACATATTGAACCTGATTTTTTTGAGCGTTTGACTACAAAATATTCGAAAGAAGTAATTAACGCTTTAATGGATTAAATTTCCATCTTGCACTGACCGAGGACTGATTCAAATTCAACGCCTTCCATGGTGACAGCTGAACATAGCCTCGCAAGAAATTTTGTTGATCTGATATTCAATTTTCTCTCATAAGCATCGCTACGCGCCGCCTGCGGCGCCCTGGTTGGGAACAAGAGTTGCCCCGTAGCTCTCCTCCTCCGTGCAGATTACTTAGGAACACTCTCTGCTTCAACAACATAAGCCATAGAAATTTCTAAATTTTTATTCAAAATTTAAGATGCATCAATGCTCACGAGAGAAAATTTTCTAGTATAAAAAAAACTTCTTATTGATTCATGGATAAATCTTAGTATAACAAAAAAATTATTCACGGCTTCACAAAACCACTACTAATTACAGACCGTTTTCATCAAACGCCATTGGATGCGCGTCCGAGAAAGAGCAGAAAGTGTCTGCGATAAGGCAGAGCTTGTCTGTGTTTTGGCAGAAGCACCGTCTGCAAATTGGCAGAAACCATAGCATCTCATTCGACGTCAAGAAGCCGAAATTGGCAACTAAGCAATTCCCTGAAACAATTTGAAGTTTATTTTGACATCGCTGCATAATGTTCAGAAAATCCAGCTTCATGAAAAACGATCTTAAACGCTTCTTTAAATTTCACGTAGTCGAACTCCTTATAATCAAATAAGTTTTGCCCTATCGAGTGAGATTCGCGATTCATATAACGGCAGAACGCCTGATGCTTCATATCTTTCAATATTGGCATTTGGAATACATTATTAAGATCACGCTTCCTTACGAAATTGAAAAAATATTCGATAATATTCCTCATGCAATTCGCAATAAGTGCAGGATGCTGGTTTTCATCCATTACTACGCTCCAGTATGCCTGGTAATCATTTTGAATTTCCTCATATTTCATTTCCAAAATAGAACTCCCCGCAGAGTTTTTTATTATTCGAACTAATTTCTGCGTGGATTCTCGCCTATCTTTTCTTATATCGGTCATTTCGTAGAAGAAATACAAGCTGTGAGTCAAAACTATAACATGGGCAAAACTTTCGGAATTTGAAAATTCCTCTTTAATCAACTGACCGATATGAAATACATAAATATGCGATAGACTTGAAATAGGATCATCAATCACGGCTACTTTTTTTGACGCTATATCAGATGGATTTTTCTTGCCTTTACAAAGTTCGATAAAATATATAAAGCTTATAACAGTTTTCTCACCTTCGCTCAATGTCTGAAAGTCATCGGCGGAGGTTCCATTTCTAGAGAGTCGATACCTATTTTCTCCACTCTTAACAATTTTAAACGAATCTATCCCCATAGCCTCCAATCGAGAATTAATCGAGCTTATAGCGGCATCCACATTGACGGTCTTCTGTTGCAATCCAATTAATTCATTTCTTTTCTCTCTAATTTCCTTATCTATCTCCTCCAAATCTTTAACACCCTCTTCTTTTTCAATCTTCAAAGAGTCGTTAGCAATCGTGTGCGCAGTGATTGCAGCGTCATATTCTATGCGGCAGCGATTCCAGAATTCAGACTTTAGATTACCCAGTGCAGATTTTTTATCACTAATTCTAGAATTGTGCTCATTAATTAACTTGTTTATTTTTTCGGAAATTACATTTAAATCTTCAACCAACTCATTGGTAGAGTTTAAGACAATCGGTGCAGATGGTGACTTTATTTTTTGTTGAATTTTTTCCACATTAAGAGCCCAATACGATGATAGTCGAGCGTATATTGCTCTGAATTCCGAGATAAAATCAACAAAAAAAGGATTGTCAAAGTGCACAGATAAATCAGGCTGACGACCAACGAATTGATAATAATTTTGTTCCAGAACACCCAACTCATTCATTGAATCATTAAATGATTTATCAAAATAATCCTGGATTACCTTTGTAAGCTCTGGACTCATTGTTGGACTTTGGCAAAATGGGCAGACTTCGCTTGCGACAGACTTTAATTTCTCAACATATTCCAATCCATTTTTTACCCAATCTGCATTACCTAGCATCGAAATTAATTCGGCTATTGGACTATCAGATTTCCCAATAATAATTTTTCTGAATATTTCAAAATTTTCCAATCGATCTTTATCGGCAATCAAGTAAGGAATTGTTGGGTAAGACCTGGCACCATCTCCCTGCAGAGCCTCTACATCTTTCTTAATCATATCAATTTGCCGAATAATTTTACTATCTGGCAACGATAAAGATGAAAGATGTTCATATAGCTTTGATTTTACTTTCAAGCCATCCAAGCAATATTCCAAAACACGATCACCGCCGGAATACGTGGTTTTTATTTTCCATGTTTGGTCCTCTACTGCTGACCGAACAGATTGCATGGACTTACTTGTTGCGCTATCCTTCTCCACATGTACAAGTCGCTCAGAGTCGAGCTTTTTAATATTTTCGCTCAACTCAGAAATTTTTACTTCGACGTCTTTATTCACCTTGGAAAGGGTGAAAATTCCATTCAAATTGTCTATCTCAAAAAAGTTATCTTTAACGAATTGTGAGTTATAAACAAGAACATTTGCATCTTCGAATCCTTGTTTGCTACAGCCACTGAAGTCTGGACTTTCTGGTTTATATAAATAGTTAGAAATTGTGCTCTTCCCCGCGCCATTCAAACCATAGATAAGGGTTACCTTTTTGTCTGATTCTAATGTCGCAGAGGTTTTATAGCTGGCGACATTATTTATTACGATCTTGAAGGGCATAGCTTCGCCTTATCATAGTTGTAGGAATGTTCCTACATCCTACCCTGTATGTTTCGTAGGAGTATCACGAAATATCACATGTAGCTTCCTTGCAACAAAAAAGGGAGTAAGACATAAAGTATCTCCTCCCCTTATTGCTTGATTACGGCTATTCCTGGCAATTCATGTTCGCTGACGCTTAGATAGCACCGCCGAGTCTCATCTGATGAGACTTAGATTCGTGGCCGACCAATTTGATAAAGGTCGCCACGCTCGGCTACAGACCAACCGGATGACACAAGCTCACTTAGAGAGCGCCGTAGAACCTGTCTGCGCGTTCGTTGGGCCGAATCAGACACCTCCTCATCTGACCAGACATATCCAATCATCTTGTGCAACGAAACATCACGGGTGCTACCCGTATTAATCCAATGCAAACGATGATGCAACAGTCGAGCGGCATCGGAATGCAGCTTTCGTGTTTCTGGAATGTCTAGGCGCAAGTAGGTGCCTCGGCCTCCGTGAATTGCGGCAGCTAGAATAGAGCCCAGCTCGACGTCAATATGGCGACTGCTAGCATTAGCAGAAATCATATTTCCTGCAGACATGTCAGACGTGTCGAGTAAATTTGTTTGACGAATCGAGATGCTAACGGATGCCAATTTCTGTACAGCTCTACGAATGGAAGTCTGCGCAGAACCGGAATTAGCTCGGTAGCCGATAACCTCGGCCAATTTGTTAGTTGTGGTACGAACTACGGCGCGATGACACAACAGCCTCTGCAAGTCTTCTGGCGGGTTATCTTCGCAAGTTGCACGACTATTTGGGCATTGCAAGCCCGCGAAGCCAACCAGACCTTGTAGCACTCGCAATTCAACAGGACCAAGCTGAGGGCCAGTGAACCTGAACATAACGCCACCCATAATGTGATTCAGCACCGTCGGGTCGGGCAAACTGACTTTGGCGCAGCTAGCGAACAGACCAGGCGTATGAACGATTGCAGGGGACATTTTTGCGAAGATCGGTGTCGTAATCATGGTTTACGCTTCCAAACGGCCACTGCCGACAGGTCAATGATCTTCGATTCCAATAACAATTCGACTGAATGTACAGGCCCTTGGAGCCGCTCAGCTTGAGGAGTCGCGTCAGAAGTGAGGAACCGGCTGATAAGCCGCTTAGCAGGGATGGGGAGGTTTTCGTTTCGCATTGCCAGTATATGTGCGTCGACTGGGCATAAAAGCGAATTCTGCAGGTATTTTACAATTTATTACATTCAGTCCACTCTTTGGAGGCAACTGCACTGAAAAACTTAGTTTCGCCCAGGAACAGGGGGAGGAACTCTCGAGCATCCCTCCCCCTACATTATGACCTTTCATAACAATTAAATTATTACTAACTTAACAACCAACATTTCCTCAATTCAGATATTTCCAGTTTTTTCCATGCCAAAAGTACAGAGTTAAACCACTGAGAAGACTATTGACATCCGCTTTCCTGAATAGTTTTTCCTAATCCGCTGCAACAAAAAACGAAGCATTTGATATTTCCTACCACAGTATAGAGTGACCGCATCAACTATCGCATACCTTCACCGAAAATATTTTTACAGCACTGGACACAGTTAGCTTGTTGTGTAGCGTAGTGCAAGACTAAAGTATTCAGATGGTACGACTCCCTCTGAAGGCTGCCCGGAGGGAGTGCGGCGGACAGATGCATTCACCATCGTCTTGCGCTTTCCATCGCTTATCAGGGGGGCCGAAACTGTGACATACCATTCAGCAGCCTTACAGCTCACTTTACCGTCCACCGGACCTTGAAGATTGATGCCAACCATTCTGTCGCCAGATTCATAATCTCCTTCGTCCTTTCCGCAGTTCATCATAAGGTAATACTGTGACATCGAGTAGCTATCACCGGGTCGTTCGGAATTCAGCATTACAAAATCTCGGTGCATATAGAAGTCTGCTGCTTTGCCATTACGGGTGCATAGCCCGAGCGAACCCTTGGCTACCGCTTTACCAACAATGCCGCCGAGAGATTCGCAGGTCTTGTTAAATTGGCTAATCAAGGCCGCTTCATGTTCAGGACTGTTTACGCCGGTCTGAGGCCTCGTGGCGCAGCCAGTGAGCGCCGTAGCCAAAATGAGGAAGGTAGTTGTAGTCTTTTTCACAAGCGTCCTTATAAATTGATTTAAAAAAGTAAGACTGTGAAGCATTCTACGAATTTCGTAGAGACGAAGCAATGGTAATCTACGATTATCGAAGGATGCTCTTAAAAACCCCTCCTACTGTTTTCGGCCAACGCTTGAAAGAAGCAAGACTGCGAGCAGCTATTCCACAGGATCAACTGGGCGTAAAAATTGGACTTGATGAAGGCACCGCGAGCGCAAGAATGAGCCGCTATGAGAGTGGAGTGCATGAGCCACCATTTCGCATAGCGATAAAAATAGCTCAGGTGCTAGGACTACCAACAGCGTATTTCTATTGTGAGGACGACGAACTCGCAAATCTGCTTCTGCTTTGGGGGAGGTCATCAGTCGCAGAGCGGGAGCGTATCAAGGCTGTTCTTTATGCCGAGTTACCTAAGCATTAACTGCTTTGAAATCAAAGCTGGCCGAGCTGATAGGCACGATAGGGAGCATTACTAAACTCCTCTTTTTTGGACTGATATCAGCTAGCCGCTGCATCCAACGGCTCACACTCTTTTTTCTGCTTTTCGACCCGACGAGGCAGAGCTGGCTCAAGCACTCCTTCCCGTGCAGCCTCAAGATATGGCTTTTCTGGCGGCTCCTTAGGCCTAGGTTTTTTATGATATTTCGCACTCGGATTCGCACGTGAGGGAAGTTGTTTGTGCAAAAGTTCGACAACATGTAATTTATCTGAATTCTGAAAACGCACAAGTGCCACGTCATAAGCCCATATCCAGATAGTCTCTACCAAGCGAGACAACTTCATGTGGAGGCTGAGACGATACTCTCTCGCATCTTCATCATCTGGGAGGTATAAGTTTTCCATTGCTTTATCTACCTCCACCACCCCGACCTCTCCCATGTTGGCAAGAGCTTCCGAAACCAGATTCATTTGAAACTCCATGTGCAACATGCGCAGGTCGAACTCAATACCTTCCAACTTGTTCATGATGGAATCGAGGCTAATACCGCGAGCAATGGCCGCAGCAAGATGCTCAGACTCCTGCTCCTTCTCTGCTATACGTCTTGATAGTTCCGCTTGGCGCTTCAGCAACTTTTCGCCTTTCCTAGTACTAACCGAGATCGGAGCATGCTTAAAAATTGCAGTCAATAACATCGGGTCTGCACATGCTGCGGACATCGTCTTGCATTCAGTGACTCCAGCCAACGCACCGCTACAGTTCAGCTGAGCTCGACTGTACCCTGTCCGTTCGTTTTTCCGATGGATCGGCGCCCCACAGGCGCCGCAGTACATCAGCCCTGCAAAGACATTGTAGTAATGAATATCTCGCCGTTTGTTCACCATCCTTGTCAAGATGGATGCCTGAGCCCGTTTCCATAGTGCATCCTGGATGATTCGGGGGTAGTAGTCTGTCTTTTTGATGCCGGAACTCTTGCCTCGCCAGCCTTCCGACTCAACTGCTTCATGCGTATGAATTCTATGTTCGTGCTCGCCAAGAACAGAACGGCTGCGAAGTATGTTCCCTGGCATCTGTCCATGCCACCGGCCCGTCTTGTTCAATCGAGTTGGTACTGGCCATCCTTCCTGATTCGCAAACTTCGCTATGGCTTTTGAACCAAAGCCCGCAGCTGCCTTTTCAAACACTTTACGAACACTTTCGGCTTTCTCTTGATCGATTTGCCATGGACCTCTATCTTCCCGATAAAGCCAACCTGGGGCGCTACCAAATGCGGATTGTCTTCCAGTCTTGCGTGCAGCGGCGAATACCTTTTGTAAGCGGTCTGCCTTTTGACTCGACTCCTGATACCCCCTGTACAGCGTAACGAGACTCAGCATGAACGACTCCATACTGTTCATGGTGGCCTTAATCCACACCTTGCCGTCGGTCAAAGTGACGATAGTGATACCGTTATTAATCAACGACAAGAGCATTTCATACGCATCAGACAAAGGCAGGCGCGTAAGACGATCAAAAGCCTCTACCAGAAGGATGGTTCCCTTCTCAAGTTTTCCGTCCAAAGTCATGCGCTGCAGCGCTCCAAGTGCCCCGCGCGTGGCATTCTCTCCTGTGTATGCTGACATCCCTTCGTCGTGTAGAGTCAGTGAGGTATCGAGTTCATGCTTCTCTTCGATACACCATTTAATCGCCATTTCAGTCTGCCGCCGGTGAGAATCCCCTTTGGCTTGTCGCTTTGTACTGAACCGTGTGTAGCTAAGCACGCGCCTGCCCGGTCGAAGGGCATCATCTATCAATGCCTTCATTTTATCGTCCATCGTTCACAGCCCTTCCGAATACCATAGTGGTCGCCGTCGAATTCTACAATTTAGGCGAATTCTTGCCTATAAGAACTAATGAGTAGTTTCGCATATAGTCCTCATGAACTCACACGAGCGTATATCCGCGCGAAGTCGTCAAGCAGGCACTGCAGCACAACGCGGCCAGCGTCATGCTGGCGCACAACCACCCGTCCGGCACACCCGAGCCCAGCGAATCGGATCTATTGCTGACGCGCGCGCTGGTGCAAGCGTTGTCGCTGGTGGACGTGCGCATCCTCGACCATTTCGTCGTGGCCGGACGGCACGTGCATTCGTTCGCGGAACATGGCCAGATCTAGGCCAGGGCTGGCCAGGCGGCAGTTAACCATGTGTAAACAAGGACATACGTCACTGCAGCGAGACGCTTATCTAACAGTAAACAGCGCTGTTTACCAGTGCCTTCCCCTATGAAGAAGGGGAAAAGTCAAATTGTTAAATTATTTCAATACAACATGACACAATTGTTTTTCGCAAGTCATTGATAAATCGGCTTATTTTGGATATACTCTCGTTTTTCCAATTTGGAATATCTTTAAGGAGTGCGCCATGGCACGTGTTTGCCAAGTCACTGGGAAGAAGCCGATGGTCGGCAACAATGTTTCCCATGCAAACAACAAAACCAAACGTCGTTTTTTGCCTAACTTGCAGAATCGTCGTATTTTTGTTGAATCTGAAAACCGCTGGGTCTCCCTGCGTTTGTCCAACGCCGGTCTGCGCGTCATCGATAAAGTCGGCATCGACGCCGTATTGGTCGATATGCGCGCTCGTGGCGAAAAAGTCTAATTAGCAGAATAAGGGAGCTATCATGGCAAAATCAGGCCGCGACAAAATCAAGTTAGAATCGACCGCCGGTACGGGTCACTTCTACACGACCACCAAAAACAAGCGTACGACGCCTGCGAAAATGGAGATCATGAAATTCGATCCTAAAGCACGCAAGCACGTAACGTACAAAGAAACCAAAATCAAGTAATTGATATTGTGTTCTGTAAAAAGAGCCGCTCCGATGAGCGGTTTTTTTTCGCCCTGATTTTCATCTCGCCGTTCGCCCCTTGTGTCGGGACGAAAAAAAGGCCCTGGAAACCAGGGCCTTGATATGACGCAACAGCTTACTCAGGCATAGCTGCGCAGGCGCAAGGAGAAATCTTGCAGCGACTTGATGCCCGACGCTTCGGCGCGCGTGCACCAGTCTTGCAGCTTTTGCAGCAATTGCTCACGCGTAAAATGCGAGCGTTCCCAGATGGCGCCCAGCTCCACGCGCATGTGGTGCATGGTTTCCAGCGCCTTGCTGTGCTGGAACAATTCCGACAGCTGTTCGTGGTGCGCATCGGCCAGCTTGCCCGGCTCGCGCTGCATCAGCTTGCGCGACGATTTCAGGAAGCGCTTTTCCAGTTCCGCCTTGTGCTTCAAGTGTTCCAGCTCTTCCTTCCAGGCATGCTTGATCGATTTCGCATACTTGGCCATCACGTCGTAGCGGTTGGCGATGACCGATTGCAAGGTCTCGAAGTCCGCTTCCAGCTTGCCGTGCGAGAACTTCGGCTCCGGCGCCAGCTTTTTCACCTTGGCCAGGCCCAGCATTTCCAGCGCGCGGATATAGGCCCAGCCGATATCGATTTCATACCATTTCGACGACAGCTTGGCCGACGTCGCATAGGTATGGTGATTGTTGTGCAACTCTTCGCCGCCGATCAGGATGCCGAACGGAATGATGTTGGTGGCCGCATCGGCGCAGTCGTAGTTGCGGTAGCCCCAGTAGTGGCCGATGCCGTTGATGATGCCGGCCGCCGTGATGGGGATCCACATCATTTGCACGGCCCACACGGAAATGCCGATCACGCCGAACAAAATGAAATTGATGACGAACAGCGACACCACGCCCAGCCAGCTGTACTTGGTGTACAAGTTGCGCTCGATCCAGTCCGTCGGCGTGCCGTGGCCATATTTCGCCATGGTTTCCATGTTCTTCGATTCAGCGCGGTACAGCTCGGCGCCTTCCCAGAAGACTTTCTTGATGCCGCGCGTCACGGGGCTGTGCGGATCTTCTTCCGTATCGCACTTGGCATGGTGCTTGCGGTGGATGGCCGCCCATTCCTTGGTCACCTGGCCCGTCGTCAGCCACAGCCAGAAACGGAAGAAATGGCTGGGGATCGCATGCAATTCCAGCGCCCGGTGGGCCTGGTGGCGGTGCAGGTAAATCGTGACGCTGGCGATGGTGATATGCGTGACCACCATGGTGTACAGGAAAACTTGCCATGCGGACAGATCGGTAATGCCAGTTGCCATGAACTGCAAAACGTCGTGTAAAACGGAACTCAATGTCATTACTACTACTCCAAGTGGACAGGGCGTGCGCACGGTCGCTCCAGTGACTCTGGAGGTCCGGCAGAGTTAATTTTAGGCGTGATTGTACGCCCTAATGGGTGCGGTCAGGCAAAATCGGAGGCAGGCAGCGAGGTTAAGGCTGGGTGCCGGATGGGGCGGACTCACCCTCTGCCGCGCTGGCGAGCGGGGCAGGAGGCGTACCAACAATACGCAATTCGCGTTGCGGAAACGGTACAGTGACCTTATGTTCCTGCAAGGTGCGCCAGATGGCGCGGTTCACATTCGACTTCACGCCGCCGGTGCCATTTTCCGGGTCCGCAATCCAGAAGCCGATCTGCACATCGAGGCCGTCGGCGCCGAAACGCACGAGGGTGGCCGATGGCGGATTGCTTTGCGACACACGCGGCACCTTGGCCGTCGCCGCTTCCAGCAAGGGGAAGATGACATCCAGATCCGTTTCATAGCCCACCGACACGGCCGTCGACAGCCAGACCATGCGGTTGCTCAGCGACATGTTCTGCACGCCGCCGGAAATCAGCATTTCATTCGGCACGATGGATTCAACGCCATCGCCACCCAATAACACAGTATAGCGCGTATTGATTTGCGTGACCTTGCCGGTGAATTGACCCACCGTAATCATGTCGCCGATGGTCAGGCTGCGGTCCAGCAGGATGATGAAACCGGACACGAAATTCGCAGCGATCTTTTGCAAGCCAAAGCCCAGCGCCACGCCGAAGGCGCCGCCGAACACGGACAGCACCGTCAGGTCGATGCCCACCAGCGACAGGCTGACCAGTACGGAAACGAGGATCAGCACGGCGCGGCCCATGCGCGACAGCACCACGCGCAAGGAAGTGTGCAAGCCCTGCATTTTCATCAGACGCTCGTCGAGCGAAGTGCCGGCCCACATGGCCAGCACCAGCAGCACGGCCACGGAAATAGCGGCTTGCAAGATGGCAGCCACGGACACCTTGTTGCGTCCCAGCGGCACGACGATACCTTCCAGGAAGGTGTGCAATTCCGGCCACAGGCCCGTGATGTACAGGGCCATGCCGGCCCACACCACCACCGTGAAGATCTTTTCCAGCAGCAACATGGTGGGGCTGATGTCGCCGTGGCGGGCAAAAATGCGGCGCAGCACGTAAAACCCGAAGCGCACCAGCGCCATTGAGGTGCACAGGGGAATGGCAATACTGAGCAGGTTCACGGACTGGAACTTGGCCAGGAAATGCTGCGCAATGCCCAGCAGCATGGCCGCCAGCACGGGCGTCAGGATGCGGATGAAACTATCCGTGCGCTGCAAGGTTTCCGGCGTGGCCGGCACCGTGGCCGCTTCCGCCCGCTGATGCAGGAATACGCGCAACTGCCGCACCAGCAGCCAGCTCAGCGCCAGGCAGGCGACGATGACCAGCGCCTGCCACAGGATGGCCGGTTGACGGAAATCATCGACAAAGTCAGTGATCAGATTCAGCAGCGGGGTTTCATTCATGGCGGATGCGGTCCGGAAGGTGAGACGGAGGTGATACGGAGGGGCTAGGCCCATGCCGCCAGGCGGGCTGGCGACATTGAAAGCCGCCACTGCCAGGTGCAGCGGCGGCCCGTGACAGGCTTACTCGGCTTGTTCAGCGTCAGCGTCGTCGGCCGGTTTTTCATCGGCGTAGACTTTTTTCGGCATGACCTTGCGCTCGAACACGGCGGCGAAGAAGCCGTCGGTCTGGTGCAAGTGCGGCAACAATTTCAGGTAGTCGCCCATTTCCAGCTCGATCTTCTGCTCGGCCAGCACCTTGCTCATCGGCACCAGGGTGAAGTCCGGATGGGCGGCCAGGAATTGCTCGGCGATAAAGTCGTTTTCTTCGTTCAGGAAGCTGCAGGTGGCGTACACCAGGCGGCCGCCGCCCTTGACGAGGCGCGCCGCGCCGGCCAGGATGGCTGCCTGCTTGGCTTGCAATTCCACGATCGAGTTCGGCTGCTGGCGCCATTTCACGTCCGGATTGCGGCGCAGGGTGCCCAGGCCGCTGCATGGGGCGTCGACCAGCACGCGGTCGATCTTGCCGGCCAGGCGCTTGATCTTGGCATCGCGTTCATGCGCGATCTGCACCGGATGCACGTTCGACAGGCCGCTGCGGGCCATGCGCGGCTTCAGCTTGGCCAAGCGCTTTTCCGACACGTCGAACGCGTACAAACGGCCCGTGTTGCGCATCAGCGCGCCCAATGCGAGGGTCTTGCCGCCCGCGCCGGCACAGAAATCGACCACCATCTCGCCGCGCTTGGCGCCGACGATCTGCGACAGGATCTGGCTGCCTTCATCTTGCACTTCGATGGCGCCGCTCTGGAACAATGGCAGGTTTTGCAACGATGGCTTCTTGATCACGCGCAAGCCCAGCGGGGCATACGGCGTTGGCGTGCTGAGGATAGGCGCTTCGGCCAGGGCCAGCATCACGTCGTCGCGCGTGGCCTTGAGCGAGTTGACGCGCAAGTCCAGCGGCGCCGGCGCGTTCAGCGCATCGGCCAGCTTCATGGTTTCCGCTTCGCCGAACTGGGCGATCAGCTTGTCGAACAGCCAGGTCGGCATGTTGGCGCGCATGTTCGACGGCATCAGGCTGCGGTCGATCTGCGTGATGCGTTCCAGCCATTCCACTTCTTCTTCCGTCAGGCCGCCCAAGGAGTCGGCACCGACGGCTTCGGCCAGGCCGAGGATGGTCAAACGGCGCATGGTCGGGCCGCTGCCCGCTTCGGCGAAGTCCGTGAAGAACGATTTGTTGCGCAGGACGGCATAAATGCCTTCGGCGATGGCGCCGCGTTCGCGCGAACCGAGGCGCGGATGGTCGCGGAAATAGCGCGACAGGGTGGTGTCGGCCGGGGCCGTGAAACGTAAAATTTCGCGCAACACTTCTTCAGCATTGGCAAGTATCGCTGGTGGCAATCTCATTGTTATTCTTCCTGTAATATTTTATTGAGGGTCCACGCGGACCTGGCCATGCTCGACTGACAGTTTATCGTCAATGAACAGGCGGATGGCGCGCGGGTAAAGCAGATGTTCCTGTACCAGCACGCGCGCCGATAAGCTGTCTTCTGTGTCGCCTGGCAAGACTGGTACCACCGCGCTCGCCACGGCCGGGCCATGGTCAAGCTCGGCAGTCACGAAATGCACGGTCGCGCCGTGTTCCGTCACGCCCGCCTCGAGCGCCTGGCGGTGCGTCGCCATGCCCGGGAACAGCGGCAGCAGCGACGGGTGGATATTGAGCATGCGCCCCGCGTAATGCTCGACGAAGGGCGGCGTCAGGATGCGCATGAAACCGGCCAGCACGACCAGGTCGGGGGCGAAGCCGTCGATCACGGCTTGCAGCGCCGCATCGAACTGTTCGCGGCTGGCATAATCCTTGTTGGCAACGACTGCCGTCGCTATCCCATGTTCCGCGGCAAACACCAGTCCCTGGGCATCGGCCCTGTTACTGATGACGGCGGCAATACGGGCTGGCCATTGCTCGGCTTGCGCCGCGCGGACGACCGCTTCCATGTTGCTGCCGCGTCCGGAAATGAGGATAACGATATTTTTCATAGCGCGCATTGTACCCGCTATGGCGATGCGAATCTAGAAAGGCCGGTATTATTGTTGCGGCGCAACATGAGCGCCGGCGCGCCGCAGCCGCCCGGCGATGCCGGTTTTCACCTGCGCCGGAGGCCCGCTTGACGGCGCCGCGGCAAGAGTAAGTATTTACTCGAACGAATAGAAGACGCGGAACGGGACTTTCTTCTCGGCCCAGTAGTCGGCCGCGTCGCGGAACACGTCGAGCAGGATCTCGCGCGCTTCCTTGTCGAATTTTTGCGTATTTGGCAATTGCTCGAGCACCACCAGGAAGCCCGTTTGCGTGCCCGCCTTGAACATGGTATCCGTCAGGCACAGGCGCAGGGCGTCGAAATTCTTCGCCAGGTTCTTCGGAAACAGGAATGCTTCTGCAATAATGCCGATGACTTGTTGTTTGGTCTGTCCAGCGTTGCAATGCGCATATAAAAAGTGCTGCCCGAGACGGATCGCCTCGTCTTGTAATTCGGTCACGCGAAAGGCACGGATGGACTGGACAAGGTTGGGCGGCACGGTTAGTAACAAACTCATTTTTCCCTCAAATCGACCTGTTATGTATGGATATCTTCTAGCTGCTCTTCTTATTGCATCCCCGCACGCGGGTCAATGCGCACGCGGTGATTCGATCTGTATCAACTTTTATGCGATTCAGTGCGATTTTATATAAGCCATACGCGTATTAGGGTAACGTGTTGTCCTGCATGAATCAACCCGAATATGATGTCAAACGCAAGATTTGTTACAAACCGCTGGTTTCAAGTCACTTCAACATCTTGTATCGATTGAAAGTGCATGTTACAGACTGTGGGGCAAGGGGCTTGGGCTGTTACATTTTGTTGCCACGCGAAACACTTGTCGCCGCCCGGCGGGATTACTATAGCCCCAAGTTGTAAAAAATACCCTGAAAGATTCTCTAGATAACGAGGTTACAAATGAACTTGCAAGCCAAATTGATGATGTCAGCCCTTTGTATCGGTGCATTGCCACTCGCCCAGGCCGCCGACTTTGAAGATTTCGGCAAGGTCGTGCGCGTCGTGCCGCAAGTGGAACAGATCAATCGTCCACGCCAGGAATGCCGTACGGAATACGTGCAAGTCCAGGCACCGCCGCAACAGCGCAGCGCTGGCGGCTCCATCGTCGGCGGTATCGCCGGCGCCCTGCTCGGCAGCCAGGTCGGCGGCGGCAATGGCCGCACGGCTGCGGCAGCCGCTGGCGCGATTGCCGGCGCCGTCGTCGGCGACCGTGTCGACAACCAGAACAATTACCAGGGCGGCATGCAGGAACAAGCCGTCAAGCAATGCCGTCAGGTCGACCACTGGGAATCGCGCAACAATGGCTACCAAGTCACCTACGACTACCGCGGCCGCAACTACACGAGCATCATGTCCTACGATCCGGGCGAACGCATCCGTCTGCGCGTCTCCATCGAGCCTGCTCAACAGTAACGCCTGACATAAGCTGCTGCGCGTCGGCATAGGTGGCCTGCGATGCTCACCGTACTGGAGTACGGTTGCGCTTCTCGGCCACCTCTGCCTTCCGCTCGCGACGCTTCTGTCAAGCGTTGTTACTCAGTACTAAAATGCCGGCCCCATGTCTTTCTCATGGGGCTGGCATTTTTTATGGCGCCCCGGCACGGGCTATAATGCGGCACACTTTCAGGCCGCCTTATGCTTATCAAACGAAAATCCATCGAACAAGTCGAATCCTCGCGCCCTGCGCGCAAGCCACGCTACGCCCCTGTCACCCTGTCGGAAATGGATGGCGTGCGCTATCTGCATTTCGGCACGGAATGGGTGCAGGGCGCCATGCGCATCCGCAAGCCGGACTGGCCGGAACTCGAATACGCGCAGCAGATGATGGCGTGGATGCTGTGGATCGAGCAGCCACAGCGCCTCGCCCAGCTGGGCCTGGGCACGGCCGCGCTGACCAAGTTCTGCTACCGCCAGTTCCCGCAGGCACAGGTCGAGGCCATCGAACTGAACCCGTCCGTCATCACCATCTGCGCCTCGATGTTCAAGCTGCCGCCCAACGACGAGCGCCTGCACGTGCGCGAGATGGATGCGCTCGACTACGTCAACGATGAGGCCAACCATGGCAGCCTGGACGCCCTGCAAGTGGACTTGTACGACGCCACGGCGCGCGGTCCCGTGCTCGACAGCGCCGAGTTCTATTCCGCCTGCTGCTCCTGCCTGGCGCCGCACGGCATCATGACGGTCAACCTGTTTGGCGACCATCCCAGCTATGCAAAGAACATCAAGGCGATGAAGTTTGCGTTCGAACAGGTGATCTGCCTGCCGGAAGTCCATGATGGGAACGTGGTGGCCATCGCTTTCAAGACGAAAGTGGCACTCGATGCCGAAGCGCAAGCCGCCCTGCTCGAGCGCGCCAAGCAGATCGTCGCCGAGACCAAGCTGCCCGCCAAGTCCTGGGTCAAGGGCATCGTCAGCACCCTGTAACCGCCGGCAAGTCCAGGCAAGGCCGGCAGCCCGGAAAGGCGCCGGCCATGCCCGCATCCCCTCCTTCTCCCGATACGCCGCTGCAACTGCCGCAACTGCTGGCCTGGCTGCAGGAAGACGGCTTGCTCGACGCGGCGCAAGCGGCCGCCATCGACGCCCAGGCCGCCCTGCTGCCGGCGCCGGCCCTGCATCCGCTGTGCAGCATCGCCCACGGCGCACTGACGCTCGACACCCTGTGCGCCTGGCTGGCGCAACGCGCAAGCCTGCCGTATGTGCGCATCGATCCCCTGCACATCGATTTCAGCCAGGTGGCCGACGTCATGACGGCCGGCTATGCGGCCCGCTTCAACATCCTGCCCGTGGAAAGCACGCCGGAGCGCATCGTCATCGCCACGGCCCAGCCGTACGCGCTCGCTTGGCAGGCCCAGCTGGGCAAGCTGGCGCCGCGCAAGCTGAGCCTGGTCATCGCCAATCCGCTGCACATCGCCGACGCCATCGCGCAATTTTTCAGCCTGGCCAGTTCCGTCAAGGTGGCCCGGCAAGCCTCCACACAAGACCTGGCACTGCGCCAGAATGTCGAACAACTGGTGGAACTGGGGCGCAACAAGGGTAACCTGGACGCCAACGACCAGCACGTGGTGCGCATCGTCGACTGGCTGTGGCAATACGCGTTTGCCCAGCGCGCCTCCGACATCCATCTGGAACCGAAACGCGACGCGGGCCTCGTGCGCCTGCGCATCGACGGCCGCCTGCACCAGGCCTACCAGCTGCCGCCCGTGGTCTTGCTGGCCATGACGGCGCGCATCAAGTTGCTCGGGCGCATGGACGTGGTGGAAAAGCGCCGCCCCCAGGATGGCCGCATCAAGACGCGCAATGCGCAGGGCCAGGAAATCGAGCTGCGTTTGTCGACCTTGCCCACGGCCTTCGGCGAAAAGCTCGTCATGCGCATCTTCGACCCGGAAGTGGCCGTCAAGAGCCTGGCCGAGCTGGGCTTCCCACCCGCGGACGCCGAACGCTGGCGCCAGCTGACGGCGCGCACGCACGGCATCGTGCTGGTGACCGGTCCCACCGGTTCGGGCAAGACCTGCACCCTGTACAGCACCCTGAAGGCGCTGGCCGGCAGCGAAGTCAATGTGTGCACGGTGGAAGACCCCATCGAAATGGTCGAACCGGCCTTCAACCAGATGCAGGTGCAAACCCAGGCCGGCATCGAACTGTCGTTTGCCGATGGCGTGCGGGCGCTGATGCGGCAAGATCCCGACATCATCATGGTGGGCGAAATCCGCGACCTGGCCACGGCCGAGATGGCCATCCAGGCGGCGCTGACGGGGCACTTGGTGCTGTCGACCCTGCATACCAATGATGCGCCCTCGGCCGTCATGCGCCTGCTGGAACTGGGCTTGCCCGCCTATCTGCTGGAAGCGTGCCTGGCCGGCGTGCTGGCGCAGCGCCTGCTGCGCTGCCTGTGCCCGGGCTGCAAGGAGCTGGACGCCGCCCCCGGCGCCGCTGCCTGG
The DNA here is from genome assembly GCF_030587335.1 of Janthinobacterium sp. SUN176. Lineage (NCBI taxonomy): Bacteria > Pseudomonadati > Pseudomonadota > Betaproteobacteria > Burkholderiales > Oxalobacteraceae > Janthinobacterium > Janthinobacterium sp. SUN176. The sequence goes on from NZ_JAPWIA010000001.1 coordinate 3,330,610, forward strand.
CAACGCCTGACGGGCGGCCAGCTGGAACGGCCGGCCGCAGCGTACCGCCCCGTCGGCTGCGCCCTGTGCCGGCACAGCGGCTACCTGGGGCGGGCCGGCATCTATGAACTGCTGGGCGTGACGGAAACGTTCGGCCAGCTGGTCAAGGCGGGCGCCGACCTGCACGCGCTGCGCCGCCAGAGCCTGCTGGACGGCATGACGCCGCTGCGCATCGCCGGCGCGCGCAAGATCATCGATGGCACGACCAGTCTCGACGAAGTGCTAAAGCTCACGGCGGCCCTGCCTTAGCAGGCCGGCACTTTCTCGCAGGAATGCTTTGCATTCTTTTTCAACTGATATATAATGCGGCCTCTTTCGGGTCGTTAGCTCAGCTGGTAGAGCAGCGGACTTTTAATCCGTTGGTCGCAGGTTCGAATCCCGCACGGCCTACCACGAATGCGCAGTACTAAAAAGCCAATCCTCCGGGATTGGCTTTTTTCGTTTCCAGCCCCCGGTTATACTGGCTCTTCGTCTTGCCAGCCCTGAAAGCAACACATGAAACTTGCCGCCGCCCTCTTCCTGACCTGCGCCTGCCTGTCCGCGCAGGCGCAAACGCCCATCGTGCTCGACGGCCTGTACAGCGCGCGCACGGACGAGATGAGCCTGGAAATCATCGGCAACCGTGTCTGCTTCGCGCCCGACAAGGCGCAGTGGGGCCGTTTGCCCCGGCCTGCCGCCACGCACGATGCGTGGTTTTGTTTCAGCAACGATGGCGAGGCGCGGCGCCTGCTGCGCGTACCCGCGCGCCAGGCCGACAATTGCGGTTGGCAGGCGCGTGCGCGCATCGTCATTGATACGTATCAACCATATGTGGAGCAAGGCGACGGCAACGACATGGCGCGCCTGGCGTCGGTCGTCAAAGTGGCGCAACCGAACGCCATCGCCTGCGAATAAATCAGTCGAGTTCGTATTCCTGCAGATAACGGGCGAACAACTCCCCATCGGCCAGCGGGCACGCAAACCCCGCGCCCCAGTCGGCCAGCAGCAACCGCTCTTTCAAGGGCAGCAGCATCAGCTCAGGCATGCCATCGCTGCACCACAGGTCGCACACGATGCCCTTGTCGTCCAGGCCTGCGAACAAAGTCTCCGTCTTGTCGCTGCCAAAGGCCCGCACATTCTTGCATTCCACCCGGTAACTGCTGTAGCCCGTGTAGACGGCGTCGTAGGGCGGCAAGGCGTCGGCCAGCGCCAGGCGCAGCTGGTCCGCCGTGAGGCCCAGCGCGCGCAACGGCGACGGAGGCGCCTCGGGCACGTACATGTCCGTCCAGCCGGCGCCGCTGCGGTGCGCGTCGGCGAACGCCTGCTGCTCGCCCATCTGCGTCAGACAGTGCTGTAAATTATCCAGCGGCAACAATTCGATCATGCAAAAATCGTCTTCGTGGTAGTACGCTTCCCGCATGGCTCAATTCCCCAGCAAATCTTGCAGTTGCACATTGCGCCGCGACGTCAGCCGGCCGGCCCAGGTCTCGCTCGTCACGGCTGGATAGCGCACGGCACCAAAGTTCATCCAGGCGTCGCGGTACGCCAGCCACAAGCGCTGGGTGGCGCGGATGCCATCCTTGCCCACGGCGCCAGCATGGGTTTCCGCCGGCTTTTTCATGAGCTTGCCGTAGATGGCGTTGAGCTCCTTGTCGAGCGCCGCCGCCTGTTCCTTGGACATGCTTTCTGGCAACTTGCCCGCTTCATACTCGCGCAGATCGTGCGCCAGTTGGTCGAGCTCGGCCGTGCGGGCGGCGATGCTCAGGGCGGCGCGCGCCGTGCCGCTCAAATCCGTTTCATTCGCCGCGCGCGCATCGGCAAACTTGCTTGCCGCCGCCTGCAGCTTTTGCAGCGACGCTTGCGCCACGGCCGGCATGGCGTCGCTGATCTTGCCGGTCGCCTGCGCGCGCACGCGCTGCTTTTGCCGCGCATCGATGGCGCTGCACACGCCCATCATGTAGCCGCTGGTGATGTCGTCGCACAGGTCGATCATGCCGCGTCCGCTGGAATTGATCTGCTGCAAGTGTTCGATGCGTCCCCGCATCTCGGCCGGCGCCGCATCGATGCTGCACGCATACTTCAGCGCCAGCAACGGGTCTTTCTGCACGCCCTGCCCATTCTGGTACAGCATCATCAGCACGGCGCTGTTCTGCGTGGCCATGGCGCAATGGCGCGCGGGACGCCAGTCGGCCGGCTTGGGCGAGGACATACTCTTGGTATCGTAATACAGGTCCGTCGCCTGGCATTGCTGCAGGGACGCCGCGGCGGACGGCGCCGGCAAGTCGGCCGGCGGCGGCGCCGCATCCTTGACCTTCAGGCAACTCGCATACCAGGCCGTGCTTTCCGCGTGCCCCACGCCCATGGCGCTCGTATTCGGGTACGGTGCGGCGGCAGCGGCAAAAACCGGGGCGGCCAGCAGGCAGTTTGCGCCCAGCAATAGCGTTTTCAATAAGGGTAGACTAATTTTCATGTTGAATCGGCGCCAGCGTGAGTAAAGCGGCAAGTTTAACTGATCGGATACGCCCCACCCGTCCGCCATGCGTGCGCCGGCCTGGTAAGTAACGGTACACAGCCTTGGCAGTGCAGGAAACGATAGGCAATAATGTTGCCCGCTGTACTTTTTTCACTACTCCGGACCACGCCCATGACCTCACCCCGTCTTCGCCGTTCCCTCGGCTCGCTGCTGATCGCAGCGGCCTGCGCCTCGCTGGCAACGACCGTCCACGCCGCCGATACCACGCCGGCATCGCCAGTTGCCGCCACACAAACCAACGCCAGGCACGCCATCACGCATGAAGACGTGTGGCTGATGAAACGGGTGGGCGCGCCCGTCGCCAGCCCCGATGGGCGATGGGCCGTGTTTTCCGTGGTCGACAGCGCCTACGACAACAAGGACCAATCGTCCGACCTGTGGATCAAGTCGCTGCTTGACGACAGCCCCGCGCGCCGTCTGACGTTCTCCAAGGGCGGCGAAAGCGCCGTGGCCTGGTCGCCGGACAGCCGCCAGCTGGTCTTCGTTGCCAAGCGCGACGGCGATGAAGCAGGCCAGATTTACCGCCTCGACGTGGCCGCCGGCGGCGAAGCGCAACGCCTGACCTCGCTCACCCTGGGCGCGCGCATGCCGAAATGGAGCCCGGACGGCAAGCAATTGCTGTTTATCAGCGACATCTATCCAGGCAACAAGACGGAAGCCGACGTCAAGCAAAGCACGAAAGAGCGCAAGGAACGCAAATACAGCGCCCGTTCGTATGAAACGACGGCGCCCCGCTATTTCGACAAATGGCTGACCGACAAGCAAGTGCGCCTGTTCATCGTCGATGCGCAGCCTGATACGAAAGGTGAAAACACGCCGCGCGACATCCTGTCGGGCACGCAACTGGTCACCCTGCCGGGCTTCGGCGGCGGCCAGGGCGACGAGGGACAATCGCTGGACGCCGTCTGGACGCCAGACGGCAAAGCCGTCGTCTTCAACGCCGCCACCAACCGCGATGCGGCCCAGCGCGAAGCCGTCTACTCGCAACTGTACTTGCTGCCCGTGGCGGGCGGCGAAGCGCAGCGCTTGACGCAGGACAAACATAGTTACGGTTCCTTGAAATTTGCCGCCGACGGCAAGACCCTGTTCGCCTTGAGCGACGCACAAACGCCGGGCAAGGTGTATGACGTGAAACGCCTGGCCAGCTTCGCCTGGCCGCTGGTCAAGGCGGAGCCGAGCATCCTGACGGCCAAGCTGGACCGTTCGATCTCGCGCTTCGTGCTGCCCGAAGGCGGCAAGCGTGTCCTCTTCAGCTATGAACATGCGGGCCTGGAAAAGCTGTACTCGATCGACGCCAGGGGCGGCGACGTGCGCGAAGAGCCATCCTTGCCGACGGGCACCATCAACTCGCTGAGCAGCGGCGGCAAGGCTTTGGTCGGCGTGTGGGAGTCCGCCATCAACCCGCCGGAAATCTATGCCTTCAACGGCAAGCAGCCAAAGCGCCTGACGGCTTTCAATACAGACAAGGCGAGCAAGATCGACTGGCAGGCGCCCGAGCACTTCTGGTTCACGACGGCCGACGGCCGCCAGATCCACAATATGCTCGTCAAGCCGGCCAATTTCGACCCGAACAAGAAATATCCGCTGTTTACCGTCATCCACGGCGGCGCGGCCAGCATGTGGCGCGACCAGTTCGTGCTACGCTGGAACTATCATTTATTGGCCAAGCCCGGCTATGTCGTGCTGCTGACGGACTACAAGGGTTCCACCGGCTATGGCGAGGAATTTGCGCGCTCGATTCAATTCGACCCTTTGAAGGGTCCGGGCGACGAAGTCAACCAGGGCGTCGATGAAGCCATCAAGAAATATCCATTTATCGACGGCACGAAACTGGCCGCCGGCGGCGCCAGCTATGGCGGCCACCTGGCCAACTGGCTGCAGGCGACCACCACGCGCTACAAGGCCATCGTCTCGCACGCGGGCGAAATGGACCTGATCATGCAGTGGGGCACCAGCGACGGCGGTTTCGGCCGTGAAACGAATGCGGGCGGCCCCGTCTGGTCCAACCTGCCCGTGTGGCGCGACCAAAGCCCGGTCATGCAAGCCGGCAACCACGAAAAAGGCACGGGCTTTACCACGCCGATCCTGATCACCGTGGGCGAGCTCGACTATCGCGTGCCAGCCAACAACGCCTTGATGAACTTTGCCGTGCAGCAGCGCCTGAACGTGCCGGCCAAATTGCTCGTGTTCCCGGACGAAAACCACTGGATCTTGAAGGGCGAGAACAGCCGTTTCTTCTACAGCGAACTGGAAGGCTGGCTGGCCAAGTACCTCAAATAAGTCCTGAAACGTTCTTGAAAAATGAAAAAGCCAGGCTCCGCACACGCGGGCCTGGCTTTTTTCATGCGGGCTGGGCGGCGGCCACGGCCGCCTTCTGGCGTTGAATTGCCAGCACCATCAGCGCGGCCACGAGGCAGGCGGCGCCGGCCGCGAACAGGGCCGGGTTGTAGGTCAGCATCAGGGTGCGGATACGGCCCGCCCCATACGCGGCCACGGCGGCGCCCAGCTGGTGGCCGGCGAAGATCCAGCCGAACACCATGCCCGCCCGCTCCCGGCCGAACGTGGCCCCCACCAATTTGACGGTGGGCGGTACGGTAGCGATCCAGTCCAGGCCGTAGAACATGGCAAACAGCGACAGGCCGTACAAGGTGAATTCCGAATACGGCAGCCAGAACAGCGACAAGCCCCGCAAGCCGTAGTACCAGAACAGCAATTTCCGGTTGTCATAGCGGTCCGACAGCCAGCCCGACAGGATCGTGCCGAACAGGTCGAAGGCGCCCATCATGGCCAGCACGGACGCGGCCGGCACGGCGGACAGGCCCGAGTCGCCGCACAGGGAAATGAAATGCGTCTGGATCAAGCCGTTGGTGCTGAGGCCGCAGATGAAGAAGGTGCCGAACAGTATCCAGAAGGTGCGATTCGCGGCAACACTGCGCAAGATCAAAAAGGGCGTGGCAAACGTCATCTTCGCTGCTGGCGGTGGCGCCAGCGGCGTGGCCGGATCGGCGCCATACGGACGCAAGGCCACATCCTGCGGACGGTTGCGCATGCACAGGAAAGCCAGCACGGCGACGATGGCGCAGGCGGCAAACACGGGCATGACGGCCGTGCGCCAGCCGTAGTGCTCGATCAGCCAGGCGCCCACGGGCAGGAACAGCAGCTGGCCCGTAGCCGAGCTGGCCGTCAGCACGCCCACCACCAGGCCCCGGTGCGTCTCGAACCAGCGGTTCGCCACCACGGCGCTCAGAACCAGCGCCGTCATGCCCGAACCGAGACCCAGCAAGATGCCCCACAGGGCCACCAGGTGCCAGAACTGCGTCATGCGCGTGGCCAGCAGCATGCCGGCGGCGATCAGGCCCAGCGCCACGCAGATGATATTGCGCAAGCCGAAGCGCTCCATCAGGATGGCGGCAAACGGGCCCATCAAACCGAACAGCACGAAGCGCACGGCCAGGGCCGAGGAAATCTGCTCCGCATCCCAGCCGAATTCTCGGCTCAACGGTTGCATCAGCGCGCCCGGCAAGCCCAGCGCGGCAGACGAGGTTAATGCCGTGAGAAAAGTGATGGCGACGATGACCCAAGCAAAGTGCATGCCGCGCCGCTCCAGCCATTGCGAAAAAGGATAGGAAAGCATGCAGTCCCCATGAGAAAAGAGTTAGCCCAGCGCCGCCTGCTGGCGGGCTTCCCCCATTTTATATGATGATCATAATTTATACAATCAAAAAAAGCTGGAGCTGCACTGTTGCGTGCGGCTCCAGTCCTGGCTTTAACGCCTGTGCAAAATGCGCTTACTTCACTTTCAAGCCATTCTTCACATCCGTCACGCCTTCCACGCCACGGGCCAGGTCGGCCGCTTTTTTCACTTGCGCCTGGGAAGGCACGAAGCCGCTGAGCATGACGACGCCGTTCACCGTTTCCACGTGCACATCGAGCGCTTTCAAGTCATTGTCCTTGACGAGGTCAGCCTTGATCTTGGTGGTGATGACGGAGTCGGCCACGGCCGTCTTGGTGCTGCCGGCCGCGTTGCGCGTCACGCAGGCGGCCTTGGCCGTCGCATCCATGGCGTCGCAATTTTCCTTCGTCGTGGCGGGCGGATTTTGCGCCACATTGGTGCCGGCCCTGGCGCCCGTGTTGGCATCAGCCAGCGCGGCCGTTTTCGCTGCCTTGGCATCGTTCATGCACGTGGTTTTATCCGCGCCAGTGCGGTCGCCGCACTTGGCCCTGGCCAGGTCATACTCGGCATTGGCGACGTCCTTGCGGGCCTTGCCCAGCTCGCGCGGCGTGTTGCGGTACTGGGCCACGGCGTCCGAATCGGCCTTGGCGCGCGCCACCCTGGCTTCTTCCACGCAGACTTTTTTCGCGTTGCCGCTATGGCTGTCGCAGGCGGCCTTGGCCTGCTTGTAATCACTGGATGCCTTGTCCGTCAAACTCTTGTATGAGGCATCCTGCGCATACGCGGGCGTGGCGGCAAGCAAGGCGCTGGCACTGGCGGCCAGCATGAGTGCGATCATTTTGTTCATGATGGTTCCTCTCTGGTTAATTGATGCCCAGATTAGACCCCTGCCGCGCGCAAAGCTCCGTGCGACAGCACACGCTGACAGGCCATCCGCGGAAAAAATCATGTTTATTTGTCGCTGCTCAAGCCCTTCCGCCACAATACTTGCGCCTGTTCAAATGGTGAAGCGGAGTCATCAAATGCACCCGCGCCATCGGCCAGCGCCAGCCATGCCTGCGTGGCGTGCGAACCATCCACGGCCTCGCCAGCCGCGCGCACGCCGCGCATCCAGGCCAGCACCTCCTGGTACTGCCCAGGGTGGCGTGCATGCATCCAGGCCAGGGCCACCAGATCCGCATAGCCCTCTTCGCGGCGCGTCTCGCGCAGTTCCTGCGCCAGCGGTGTCAACTTGCCCCGCTGCATGCTGAGCGGCTCGACAAAGCCGCGCGGCAAGGCATGCCAGTCGCCCTGCGCGTAGCGCTGGCAATGGCCGATCTCATGCGCCGTCATCGCTTCGATCATCACACCTTGGCGTGCGGGCAAGACATCTTGCAAGATACCCTCCGCCTGCGCATTGCCGCGCAAGGACAGCACCAGCTTGCAGCGCCCGGCTGCGTAGCCGAGCGCCAGCGGCACGGCGCCGGGGGCCTCCTGCGGCTGGACGATGATATCGATGGGCAAACCTTGCGCACGCGCAAACGCGATCACGGGCTGGCCCGCCTGCAGCCAGCGCACTTCCAGATCCGTGAGACTGGCGGCAGCCACGGCGGGCAAAGGAGATAGGGCGATGAGCAAGCTCATCAGCAAGAGCGGATTGGGCATGGGGTCGACAGGACAAATGGGGCAGCAACCATTGCAGGGTAAGCGGCACGGATATTTCCACAAGGAAAAACTGGCAACTTTTCATAAATAAAGACGAAAAAAAACCGGCGCAAAGGCGCCGGCTTTTCACACTGACAATAATCAAGCTCGGGCTTATTTCTTCGCCGCCTTGTCCAGCGCGCGGGCCGTGACGAATTCCGGACGGATATCGTTCGGCACGGCCTTCATCTTGTCGAGCGCCACTTGCACTTCCGGGCGGATGACCACGTATTTGCTCATCATCGCTTGCGCGCGCGCATAGTCGCCCGTCGCCTCGATGGTCAAGAATTCACGATCCAGGTCGATCACGGCCTGCTTGATCTTGCTGAAATCGACGCCGAACTTGCCATCGCCCAGCGACACAAAGCCGCCCTTGTCGAGGATGTAATTCATCTGGATGGCCATGCCGCGCGCGTGCGAATCCGTCAAGCCGAAATGCAGGGTGCGGAAACCGGAGGCGAGGAAAGTGTTGTACAGCTTGCGCTCGGCCACGTCGCCCTGGCCCAGGGTATCGTTCAGCTGCCCCTTGTCCATCATGTAGCGCAGCGCGAACAGGCCCGTGATGTCGGCCTTGGCTTCTTCGATGGTGGAATACGCTTCCTTCAAGTCCTGGCGCGGCGTCGATGGCTTGCCGTCGACGATGGTGGCGTGCGGGCCCAGGCCGTGCATGATTTCATGCGCGAGGATGTGCGTGAAGAAGGAATTGAAATCCACGTCCTGCTGCGCTTCGGGCGTGAGCACCAGTTTCGAGATCGGCGTCAGGGTGGCCTTGAACTTGGCTTCCTGCACGTTTTTCAGCATGACGCGCTTGGAGCCGCGCGCGCTGATGATGCGCTCGTCGTTCGGCAGGTTGTAGGCCGCCGTCTGCACGGCCATGTTGCCGTCGCCCGCACCATACACCTGGTTGACCACCACCATGGGCGCCAGCGCGCCCACTTTCGGGTTGCGGTACTGGGCGTCGAGCGGCAGGTTGTCTTCCAGCTCCTGCATGTGCTTGGCGAAGAAGTTCAGCTTTTGCGTTTCCGCCTGGTCGCGGATGTTCACGTAGGCTTCAAACGCGGCCTTGTAGCCGAACAGCTCGTCGTTATACGTTTCGTACGGGCCGATGGTGATGTCGACGGGCGAATCGAGGTCCATCCAGGCGAAGTCGGACGGCAGATAGTCGTTGTCAAGGAAAGCCTTGGCGCGCAGGGTCAAGAATTTCTTCAGCGATGCATTGTCCGTGGCGGCCGCCGCTTCGTCGAGCAATTTGGCCAATTGCTTCAGTTCCACCTTGTATTCATCCGAATATTTTACTGTGTGGTACTTGCCGTCCTTGCCCGCGCGGATGGTCGTGAAAAACCATTGCGCCTGCTGCTTGTCGTCCGCCGGCAAGCCATTCATCCACGTTTCCAGGCTGGCCTTGGTGGCACCCTGCGGATAGAAATTGCCCGCTTCCGGCTTGTGCGCGGGAATGGCGATGCCGGCATAGCTGGCCGGCATGAAGGAGGCGTGGGCGTCGAGCACCGACCAGGGCCCCTTGTTGATCCAGAAATAGTTCAGACGGGCCTGGCCCAGGGCCGACTTGTCCTTCTTCAAGGCCGCCCACAGCGCTTCATTGCCGGACCAGCGCTGGCGCAGCTGCAGCACGTCGACCAGCTTGGCCGCCTCGACCAGCTTGGCGATGGCCTGGCGGTCGCCTGCGGACAGGTGCGTGACATCGGCCGTCAGGGCGACGGGCGCATAGCGGGCGCTCATGCTGGTCAGTTGTTGCGCGGTGGCCGGGGTGGCTGGTGCGGCGGCTGGCGTCGCGGCGCAGGCGCTGCCGACGGCAGCGGCCATCAGCAGGGGAATCAGGATGTTTTTCATGGGGCCTCGGTGTATGGTTCACAGCAAGCAAGCGCCCCGCACCATCACGGCGCGGCCGCTTCCTTGTTCAGCCTGCGATTGTCCCACCTGCCCCCATGGCATGGCAAGCGGCTTACCAGACCTTGTACACCTGCCCCGTCTGTGCACCTTCCACGCTGCGGCTGTAAGCCAGGGCCACGCGGCTGGCGGCGACCGGTTCGAAGCCGTAGAAGAAGGGGCCATACGACTCCAGCGACTCTTCCAGCACCGTGGGGCTGACGACATTGATGCGCACGCCGCGCTGCAACTCGATGGCGGCGCCCCGTACGAAACCTTCCACGGCCGCGTTGGTCATGGTGGCGGCCGTGCCGAAGCGGATCGGCTGGTCGGCCACGATACCGCTCGTGAGCGTGATCGAGCCGCCGTCGTTCAGGTATTCCTGCGCCACCAGCGCCACGTTGACCTGGCCCATCAGCTTGCTGTCCAGGCCCAGCTGGAATTGCTCGGGCGTAAATTCGGCCAGCGGGCCGAAATGCAGCTTGCCGGCCGTGACGACGACGGCATCGACCTTGCCGAGCCGCTTGAACAGGGCGCGCACTTGCGCGATGTCGCCCATATCCGCCTGGTGCGTGCCGCTGCGGCTGCCCACCTCGATGATTTCATGGCGTTGCGCCAGTTGGGCGGCGACGGCCGTGCCGATGGTGCCGCTGGCGCCGATGATAACGATTTTCATGATGCTTCCTTGTCTGATTGAACGATGGAGCCAGTATGCGCCGCTTACAAAAAGGAATAAATACGCTAGAATTTACAAGATTACTAATCTACAGTTTGCAATAAAGGCGCCATGGATAAATTGCGCAGCATGGAAATTTTTGTCGCCGTCGTCGATGCGGGCAGTTTCACGGCCGCCGCCGAGGCATTCCAGATTTCGCCCGTGATGGTGGGCAAGCACATCAAATACCTGGAAGAACGGCTGGGCGCGCGGCTGCTGGCGCGCACGACGCGGCGGCAAAGCCTGACGGAAATCGGCCAGCAATATGTGGAGCAGTGCCGCCAGATTTTGGCCAGCATCCATGCGGCCGAACGGGGTGCGGAAGCCATGCGCACGGCGCCGCGCGGCAAGCTGAAGATCACGGCGCCCGTGTCGTTCGGCAGCGAGTGCATCGCGCCGCTGCTGGCCGACTACCTCGATGCGTATCCGGAAGTGAGCCTGGAATTGAACCTGAACGACAGGACGGTGGACCTCGTGGAAGAAGGATTCGACGCCGCCATCCGCATCGGCAAGCTGGAAGATTCCGCCATGGTGGCGCGCGCGCTGCGGCCGTATGCGATGGTGATCTGCGCCGCGCCCGCCTACCTGGCCAGACACGGCACGCCGCATACGCCGGCCGATCTGGCGCGCCACGAATGCCTGGACTTCATGCAGTGGACGCGCCATGTGCGCTGGCGCCTGGCCAGGAGCGGCGACGACGACGGCAGCCCCGTGCGCGAGAGCCGCTTCCGTTCGAACAATGGGCAGGCGCTGCGCGTGGCGGCCCTGCACGGCTTCGGCATCGTCATGCAGGCGGAAATCCTGATGGCCGGCGATATCGCCGCCGGCAAGCTGGTGCCGCTGCTGGCCGACTACGTGCCGGCGCCGCGCCCCATGCACCTCGTGTATGCGCGCGACCGCCAGCCCACGCCGAAGCTGACGACCTTCATCGATTTTCTGCTGGAACGCTACGGGCCGGCGGCGACACCGCCGCCGGCCACGCTCACGTAACCGGGAAGCTTAGTTGGCCTTTGCGGCGGGCGCCGACGCCAGCTTGGCCAGCTCGCCGTCCGGCTGCCACCCGGCACCTAAAGAGCGGGCCACGGCGACCGTCGCCAGCAGGCGCTGGGTCTTGATCTGCGCGGCGGCGCGGTCCGCAGCCAGCGAGCTGCGCTGCGCATCGGTCACGTCCAAGTAGGTCGAGATGCCGCGTTCATAGCGCGTGCGCGCCACCAGGTAGGCGCGCGCGGCCGCTGCCTGCGACAGGGCCTGCGCGTCGCCCTGCAACTGGCGCTGCTCCACGTCGGACAAGGCGTCTTCCACTTCGCGCAAGGCCGTCAGGAGCTTGGTTTCATGATTCGCCACGGCTTCCGCATAGCGCGCCTTGGACAAATCCAGGTTGGCCTGGTTGCGGCCACCGTCGAAAATGGGCAGGGACAGGGCCAGCGGACCAAAACTGAACTGGCGCGAACCGCCCTGCGCCAGATCGCGCAGCTTTTCGGACGCATAGCCGAAATTGCCCGTCAATTGCAGCGATGGGTAAAACGCGCCTTCGGCCACGCCCACCTGCGCATTCGCCGCGCGCAGGCCCGCCACGCTGGAAACCAGGTCCGGGCGGTGCGCCAGCAGGCTGGCAGGCAAGCCGACAGGGATACCTGGCGGCAGCGGCAAGGACGAGGGTTCGGCGGCCACCGGCAGTTGCAGCGCCGACGGCGGCTTGCCCGTCAGGGTAGCCAGGCTGTTTTCCAGCTGGTTGCGCTGGCGCTTGACTTCATGCAGGTCGGCTTGCGCGTTCGACAGTTCCACTTTCGCGCGCGCCAGGTCCAGCTCATTCGTCAGGCCCGCGTTGAAGCGCGCCTCGACCAGCTGCGCCGATTCGCGGCGCGTATCGAGCGCACCGTTCAAAATGGCCATTTCCGCATCCAGCCCCCGCAGCTGCCAGTAATTGCTGGCCACTTGCGCCGACAGCATCAGCAACACGCCGTCGCGGTCCGCCTGCGCCGCCAGCGCCTGCGAGTCCGCCGCTTCGACCATGCGTTTGACGCGGCCCAGCAAGTCGACTTCATACGACAGCGTGCCGCCGACGGAAAAATTGTTGCCGCTGATCGAGCGGTTGCCCAGGGCCAGGCCCTGCGAGGTATTGGCCGAGGTGCGCGAGTTCGAGATGCCCGTGCTGACGTTCACGCTCGGGCCCTGGTTGGCGCGCGCCGTGCCGCTTTGCGCCAGCGCCTGCAGCAGGCGTTCGCCGGCCGCTTTCACGCTCGGGTTGTCGCGCAGCGCGGCTTGTTCCAGCCGGTTCAGGGTGTCGTCGCCGAACACGTTCCACCATTCGGCCGGCAATTGCGCGGCGTCCGCGCTACCCGCGCCGTGGCGGAACGTGGCCGTGTCGATGCCGGCCAGATTGGCGGGCGCCTTGAAATCCTGGCCCACGGTGCCGCAGGCGGCAAGCAGCACGGCCAGCGAGGCGGCTACGGCGATTTTGGTCATAACTGTGTTCATGATGTGTACCTTCTTGTTCTTGAGGTGCTGCACGTGCGGCCTGTGCGCGGTCAATGACCGCCGCCACCGCCACCGGGGGCTTTGAGTTTGTCGGCCAGCCACAGGGGCACGATACACGCCAGCAGGATGGCGCCGACGAGGAAGAAGCCGTCGTTGTAAGCCATCACATACGCTTCGCGGCGCACGATGCCGTCGATCGCCTGCAAGGCCTGGTTGCCGGCCGTGACGGCGTCATAGCCCTTGGCCATGAACGAGGACGTCAACTGGTCGATGCGCAGCTGCGTGGCGCTGGAATACGCGTTGATCGCTTCACCCAGGCGCTGCGAGTGAAAGTGCTCGCGGGTGCTCAGGGCGGTGGCCAGCAGGGCGATGCCGATCGAGCCGCCCAGGTTGCGCGTCATGTTGAACAGGCTCGAAGCGGACGCCATGTCCTTCGGCGCGATGCCCTTCATGGCGAAGTTCGACAGGGTCAGCATGACGAAGGGCTGGCCCAGCGCGCGCACCACCTGCGACCACAGCAACTGGTCGTAGCCGGTGGAAGCGTCCATGTAGGCATTCATCATGCACGAACCGCCGAACAGCAGCAGGCCGAACGAGCACAGGATGCGGTTGTCCACCTTCGACGACAGCTTGGCGACAAACGGCATGATGAACAGCTGCGGCAAGCCCACCCACATGATGACTTCACCGATCTGCATCGGCGAATAGCCGGCGATCTGGCCCAGGAACAGGGGCAGCAAAAAGGCCGAACCATACAGGCCCATGCCCGTCACGGCCGACAGCACGGTGGCGACGAGAAAATTGCGCTGACCGTACAGGGCCAGGTTGACGAACGGTTCGGCGCGCGTGGCGCTGGTGACGACCCAGCCCAGGATGCCCGTCAGGGCCAGCGCGGCGAAGGCGATGATGAAACCCGAGTCGAACCAGTCCTTCGAATTGCCCTCTTCCAGGAAGATGGTCAGGCAACCCAGGCCCAGGGCCATGAAGAAGATGCCCAGCCAGTCGGCTTTCCAGAACAGCTTCAGTTGCATCGGCTCCTTGTCCAGGCCATAGATCATGCCGGCGATCAGCAGCACGCCCGGTACCCAGTTGATGTAGAAGATCGAAGGCCAGCCATACAGCTCGGAGAGATACCCGCCCAGGGTCGGGCCCATGGCCGGCGCCAGGGTGGCCGTCAGGCCGAAGATGGCCATGCCGACGGCGCGCTTCGACGCCGGCAGCTTGAGCATCACCAGGGTGAACGCCATGGGTATCAGCGCGCCGCCCGTAAACCCTTGCAGCATGCGGAAGACGATCATGCTTTCCAGGTTCCAGGCCGCCCCGCACAGGGTGGAGAACAGCAGGAAGAAGGCGGTGGTGCCGATCATGTAGGTACGCAGTCCGAACACGCGCGCCAGCAGCGCGGTGAGGGGAATGACGATAATTTCGGCGACCAGGTAGGCCGTGGAAATCCACGAGCCCTCTTCCTGGGTGGCCGACAGCGAGCCAAGGATGTCCTTGAGCGAGGAGTTCGTGATCTGGATGTCGAGCACCGCCATGAAGGCGCCCAGCATGCCGGCGGCGACCGCCAGCCAGGTGCGCCCGGAGACTTTCTCGTCGATCACGGGAAACGCTGGCGGCTTCGCCAGCGTGGTGGAGGAGCTGCTCATGGAAGCTTAGCGGGTGGCGGTCCGGGCGGCAGGAGCGGCGGCGTGGCGCGCATCCTTTTCCGACACGGGCTGGTTCACTTCCACTTCGGCGATCACCGACATACCTGGCACCAGGCGGCCATTCATGGCCTTGATGTCTTCCGGCTGGAAGACGATTTTCACCGGCACGCGCTGGACGATCTTGGTGAAGTTGCCGGTGGCGTTATCGGCCGGCAGCAGGGCGAACTGCGCGCCCGAGGCAGGGGCGAAGCTGTCCACGGTACCCACCAGTTTCTTGCCCGGCATGGCGTCGATCGTCACGTGCACGCTCTGGCCGCGGTGCAGGTCGGCCAGCTGCGTTTCCTTGAAGTTGGCGGTGACCCAGACGTTGTCTTGCACGATGGCCGTCAATTGCTGGCCAGGCTGCACGCGCATGCCCGTTTCCACGTTGCGCTTGCCGATGCGGCCGGCGACGGGCGCCAGGATGCGGTTGTATTGCAGCTGCTGTTCCGCGTCCTTCAATTGCACGCGCAGCACGGCCACTTGCGCCTTGGCCACGTCGCGCGCGGCCTGGGCGGCGCCGATCTGCGCCTTGGCGGCCGAAGCGCTGTCGCGGCGGGCGGCCAGGTCGGCCACGGCGCTCGAGCGGGCCGCATTGGCCGCGTCGAGTTCCGCTTTCGAAACGGCTTTCATCTGGCTCGTGTACAGCTGGCCATAACGCTCCGCATCCTGTTTCGCGCGCAGCAGTTGCGCGTCCGCTTGCGCCACTTGCGCCTGGGCGCCGCTGGCTTGGGCCTGCACCTGGGCGATCTGCGCGTCCGCCTGCAGCACTTGCTGTTCGGCGCTGGCGATCTGCGCGGCGATCTGCTCGGTTTTCACGCGCTGGTCGAACGGGTCGAGTTCGGCGATCACGTCGCCCTCTTTCACGATTTGATTGTCGTCGATGAAGACCTTGGTGACGACGCCGGAAATACGCGCCGAGACGGGATGCACGTGGCCGGCCACATAGGCGTTTTCCGTTTCCACGAAGTAGTGGCTGCGGTACCACATGCGCGCGCCGGCGCCCAGGGCGACCAGGACGATCAGGCCGGCAATGATTTTCACGCGGTTATTCGGTGCTGCGGAGCTGGCGGAAGCGGCAGGCGCGGAAGGTGCGGCCGGGGCCGCGGGTGGGACGGCGCTCAGCACCTTGTGCTCTGCTTGGCCTGGCTGGTTGGACATACTCGCTCCGGAAATGAAATGATGTAGGTTCATTATTGGGCAAAGAAAAGCCAAAGTCAAGAAATGAAACGATTGCATTTCATTTTAATTTGCACTACAGTGTGAGCCATCACTTACCTTCCCACTTATAAAGAGACCCAGACCATGCCCGATCCCGGCCTCAGCGATACCTTGCCAACCGATAAAGAATCCGACGAAGCTGCCCAGGAGCTTTCCTGCTGCGGCAAGCCAGCCGGCCGCCCGCGCGCGGCCGACATGGAAGCGCGCATGGAAAACCTGCTGCACACGGCCGGTTGCCTGTTTCTGGAAAAGGGGTATGGAAAGGTCAGCCTGGAAATGATCGCCCGCGAAGCCCACGTGGCCGTGCGCACGATTTATGTGAAGTTTGGCGGCAAGTCGGGCTTGTTCAATGCCGTGGTGGAACTGCGCCGCGCCGCCTACTTCTCGACCATGCCGGCGCTGGAAACGGATATGCGGCCCCTGCCCACCATCCTGGGCGAGTTCGGCCTGCTGTTCGTGCAGCTCGTCACCATGCCGGCGGCGATCCGCCTGAATCGCATGGTGGTGGCCGAGGCGGCCACGCACCCGGAACTGGCGGAAACGTTTTACAAGGTGGGGCCGGGGCAGACGCGCGAGATGCTGGTCAAGTTTTTCAGCCGACCCGACATCGCGCCCCTGTTCCGCGCAGAACTGACGCCGTCCATGCTGGCGCTGCACCTGCTCAATTGCCTGCTGGGCGACCAGATGTCGCGCCTGCTGTTCCCGCCGCAGGCGCAACCGGACGTGGCGCAATTGCGCGCCAAGGTGACGGTCAGTCTCGACCTGTTCCTGCGCGGCACCCTGCGCCAGCCGCTGGCGGACTGACGCGGGACGGCTGACCCGCCAGGTCAGCCGGGGCGGCTGCAGTCTTCCATCGCCGCCGCGTCGGCGTGTTCATCGTTCAAGCCCAGCGCGCGCAGGAAAGGCTGGGCCGCCGATGCGCCATCGAGACTAAGTGAAGACTCACTTCCATCGTAGCGCTCGGGGCCATAGCGCATCAGGTCGAACGACGTTTCAAAGCGCTGCGCCAGGAAATACGTGCGGAAGTAATCGAAGGAAAACGCCACCTGGCCATCGGCCCGCAGCAGCAAGCCATGCGCATACAACGGCGCCAGCCAGTCCCCGGCCGCCATGCTCCAGCCCTTCACGCCACAATAGTCGCCGGCAAAGCGTTCCAGCTCCGCCGCGCTGAGGAAGACTGTCTTCGCTTCGAACATCACGAACGCCAGCTCCATCAGGAATTCGCGCGCATCGGCAGCCGCGCCGGCGTCCACGCGCTGCGGCGCGCCCGCCATGCCCAGCAAGCCATCGAGATAGGCGCGCTCGCCTGCCAGTTGCGGCAGCAAGGTGGCAAACACATACTCGGCATCCACCTGCCCCGTTTCCTGCCCATTCGGCGTGTACAGCACCGACAGGGCGAAGTTCTTGCTCACGTCATCGAATTCGCGCAGGGACACCGTCCACTGCGTGCCTGCCTTGCCGTCATCGGCCGCGGCCGCATCCGCGCCGAACTCGAGTACGGCAAACGCCGCCATCTGGCCATGCGCACCGTACAGGCTGCCGGGATTGCTTTTGAACAAGATGCCCAGCGACTTCATCAGCGAGCTGGCATCGCCCGTATGCTGGTGGCCATGGAACACGGCGTGGATATTCTTGTAGTGTGCGCGCTGCTCGGCACTGGCATGCTCATCGGCGGAGAAAAAGCTGAAGCCGGCATTGCCCAGCGCCGCCGCCGCGACACCCTGCGCGCGACTGCCCGGCACCAGGTAGAACCGCGCGCCGGGCAAGCTGGCCGCCTGCAGCAAGGGGCGCAGGAAATATTCGTAGACATACACGGGCGTCGTGTCGGCACAGGCGTCGGGCGCCACCAGCTGGCCCGTGAAGAAAATCGCATCGATCCTCTTGCCCGCCGCCAGGATAGCGGCCACATCCTGGTACAAGGCATGCAGCATCACGGCTTGCTCTTGCTCATCGGCCCGGCGCAAACGGACATCGGCAATATGGAGGGCGGTAAATTTTTTCATTGTTGCAAAACTTTCTTGGGGCCTATCCCAGTAGGGAGCGTCTTCTGCTGGCAATTCATCAGGAGCACGGACAAGGCGTGAGGAGCACGCGGGGCGAGCCACGCGACGACGATCACCGCAGTCCCCGCTTCCGAGGGGCGCCAGCAGGGGATGCATTCATCCACCGGGGCAGGCTCTCATCGGTACAGCGGAACTTGACCGAACCCCACGCTGGCAACATTCCTGGAAAATCACATGCTTCCATTGCAGCAAAAAGAAGAACATGGTGACAGACCTCCATTCTGCCACTTTTTCCATACGGCAATACTCACCAATTTTCACATGGGGCGTATCCGCCACGCCCCATCTGCGGTTTACGCTGCCAGGATCAAGGGATATAAAAAAACCCGCAATCGCTTGCGGTTTTTTTAGTGTGACAAGGTAGGGCTACAGCATCAGCGCTTGCGCGGCGGCGGCAAGTCCGTGCACACGCCTTCGTACACTTCGGCGGTTTTTTTCAACCTGCAGATCGATTCACGCAGGGTCGGGTGCGGGTGGTAGCCCGCTCCAATAAAAAACCCGCAATCGCTTGCGGGTTTTTGAGTGTAACAAGGTACGGCTACAGCATCAGCGCTTGCGCGGCGGCGGCAAGTCCGTGCACACGCCTTCGTACACTTCGGCGGCCATGCCGATCGACTCGCCCAGGGTCGGGTGAGGATGGATGGTCTTGCCGATGTCGGTGCCGTCGCAGCCCATTTCGATGGCCAGCGCGATCTCGCCGATCATGTCGCCCGCATGCGTGCCGACGATGGTGCCGCCGATGATGCGGTGCGTTTCCGCGTCGAACAGCAGCTTGGTGAAGCCTTCGGCGCGGCCGTTGGCCACGGCGCGGCCGGAAGCTGCCCACGGGAAGTGGCCCTTCTCGACCTTGATGCCCTTGGCTTTCGCTTCGTCTTCCGTGATGCCGGCCCATGCCACTTCCGGATCCGTGTAGGCGACCGACGGGATCACCTTGACGTCGAAGTGCGACTTCTGGCCCGCAGCAGCTTCCGCTGCCACGTGGCCTTCATGCACGGCCTTGTGCGCCAGCATCGGCTGGCCCACCAGGTCGCCGATGGCGAAGATGTTCGGCACGTTGGTGCGCATCTGGCTGTCGACGTTGATGAAACCGCGGTCCGTCACCTGCACGCCGGCCTTGTCGGCGGCAATCTTCTTGCCGTTCGGGCTGCGGCCCACGGCGACGAGCACCAGGTCGTAGATCTGCGGCGCCGGCGCCGTGGCACCCGCTTCAGCCGCTTCGAACGTGACCTTGATGCCTTCCGGCAACGCCTCGACGGCCACCGTCTTGGTCTTGGTCATGATGTTGTCGAAGCGCTTCACGTTAAACTTCTGCCACACCTTGACGGCGTCGCGATCCGCGCCCTGCATCAGGCCATCCATCATTTCAACCACGTCGATGCGCGCGCCGAAGGTGGAATAGACGGTCGCCATTTCCAGGCCGATGATGCCGCCGCCGATGACCAGCATGCGTTTCGGGATCTGGCGCAATTCCAGCGCGCCCGTCGAATCGACGATGCGCGGATCTTCCGGCACGAAAGGCAGTTTCACCACGGACGAACCGGCGGCGATGATCGCTTGCTTGAACTGCACGACTTTTTTCGAGCCGTCGGTAGCCGTCACCTCGATGTGGTTCGCAGACAGGAACTGGCCCACGCCCGTGACGACTTGCGTCTTGCGCGCCTTGGCCATGCCGGCCAGACCGCCCGTCATGTTCGAGATTACGCCTTCCTTGTACTTGCGTACCTGATCGATATCAATGGTCGGCTTGGCAAACGTCACGCCCGTGTTCGACATGTGCGCCGTTTCATCGATGACGGAAGCGACGTGCAGCAGCGCCTTCGACGGGATGCAGCCTACGTTCAGGCACACGCCGCCCAGGGTGGCGTAGCGTTCGACGATGACCGTCGACATGCCCAGGTCGGCCGCGCGGAACGCCGCCGAATAGCCGCCAGGACCGCCGCCCAGCACCATCATGTCGACATCGATGTCGACCTGGCCGCTGTAATTGCCGGCCGGGATGGCGGCAACGGCTGCCGGTGCTGCCGCTGGGGCAGCCGCCGGAGCCACTGCTGCAGGCGCAGGAGCGGCTGCCGGTGCCGCTGCCGCCGCGCCTTCAGCTGCTTCCACCACCAGCAGCGCGCTGCCTTCGGCGATCTTGTCGCCGACCTTGACCTTGATTTCCTTGACGATGCCCGCGTGGGTCGATGGAATCTCCATGCTGGCCTTGTCCGATTCGACCGTGATCAGGGACTGGTCCACCTTGATGGTGTCGCCGACCTTGACCATCAGTTCGATGACTTCGACTTCCTTGAAGTCGCCGATATTCGGTACTTTTACCTCTACTGTGCTCATCAATCGCTCCTTACAGCAGAATTTTGCGCATGTCGGCCAGGACTTCACCGAGGTACACGGAGAATCGCGCGCCCATCGCGCCATCGACCACGCGGTGGTCGTAGGACAGCGAAGTGCCCATCATCAGGCGCGGCTGGAAGGCCTTGCCATCCCATACCGGCTTGATCGAGGCTTTCGACAGACCCAGAATCGCCACTTCCGGCGCATTGACGATAGGCGTGAAGTGCGTGCCGCCGATGCCGCCCAGGGACGAAATCGTGAAGCTGGCGCCCTGCATGTCGGCCGGTTTCAGCTTGCCTTCGCGCGCCTGCAGCGACAGTTCCGTCATTTCGCGGGCGATTTGCGAGACCGACTTCTGGTCCGCGCCCTTGATCACGGGCACCACCAGGCCATTCGGCGTGTCGGCCGCGAAACCGATGTTGTAGTACTGCTTGAGGATCAGGTTTTCACCCTTGGCATCAAGCGAAGCGTTAAACGCGGGGAATTTCTTCAGCGCGGCGACGGAGGCCTTGATGACGAAGGCCAGCATGGTCAGCTTGGCCGCATCCTTGTTCTTCGCATTGGCCGCGTTGGTGTCGACGCGGAACGCTTCCAGGTCCGTCACGTCCGCTTCGTCGAACTGCGTGACGTGCGGGATCATGACCCAGTTGCGGTGCAGGTTCGGACCCGAGATTTTCTTGATGCGCGACAGCGGCAGCAATTCGGTCGTGCCGAACTTGCTGAAGTCCAGCGACGGCCATGGCAGCAGGTCCAGGCCCACGCCCGAACCGCCTTTGGCAGCGACTGGCGCGTTCGGCGCGACGACGGCGCCCGACATCACGCCCTTGACGAAATTCTGCACGTCTTCCTGGGTGATCCGACCCTTCGGACCGGAACCGCCCACGCGGGCCAGGTCCACGCCCAGTTCGCGCGCGAACTTGCGGATCGAAGGCGACGCGTGCGCCAGCTTGCCGTTGACGGCAGGGGCGGTGGCGACTGGGGCAGCAGCAGGTGCAGCAGCGGCGACCGGCGCCGAAGCGACGGCGGCGGCTGGTGCGGCGGCGGCTTGCGCCGGCGCTGCGGCCGGGGCGGCAGCGGCAGGAGCGGCGCCACCGGTCGTTTCCACGACCAGCACCAGCGAACCCTTGGCCACCTTGTCGCCGACCTTGACTTTCAATTCCTTGACGATACCGGCGTGGCTCGATGGAATTTCCATGCTGGCCTTGTCCGATTCGACCGTCAGCAGCGACTGGTCGACCTTGATGCTGTCGCCCACCTTGACCATCAGTTCGATGACTTCGACTTCCTTGAAGTCGCCGATATCGGGCACGGTCACCTCGACCAGGGCCGGCGCGCCGGAAGCGGCAGGCGCCGGCGCGGCGGCTGGTGCAGCTTCAGCAGCCGGTGCAGGGGCGGCAGCGGCAGGCCCTGGCGCCGATACCGGGACCGAGGCGTCGTCCGCCACTTCCAGCAGCAGGACCAACGAGCCTTCGGCGATCTTGTCGCCCACGTTGACTTTCAATTCCTTGACGACACCGGCGTGGCTCGATGGAATTTCCATGCTGGCCTTGTCCGATTCGACCGTGATCAGGGATTGGTCGACCTTGACCGTATCGCCTGGCTTGACCATCAGTTCAATGATCTCGACTTCCTTGAAATCGCCGATATCCGGGACTTTGACTTCCACAATGCTCATAGCTTGCTCCGTTATTTTATTTGTCAGATGGACCCGCACACACGCCAGGGCGGCACTTTCGCACCGTCCTGGCATCATCGGGTCCGCACAACGATTACTGGGTCACCGGATTCGGTTTGTTCGCGTCGATGCCGTACTTGGCGATCGCCTGCTCCACCACCGACACGTCGATCTTGCCTTCGTCAGCCAGCGATTTGAGCGCGGCCACGGTGACATAATAACGGTTCACTTCGAAGAACTCGCGCAGCTTGGCGCGGCTGTCCGAGCGGCCAAAGCCATCGGTACCGAGCACTTTATAAGTGCGGCCCTTCGGCATGAAGGCGCGGATCTGTTCTGCAAACGCGCGCATGTAGTCGGTCGTGGCGACGATCGGGCCGTCCGTGTCCTGCATCAGCGACGTCACGTATGGCACGCGCTGCTCTTTCGACGGGTTGACCATGTTCCAGCGTTCCGCATCCTGGCCATCGCGGGCCACCAGGGTCAGCGACGGCGCCGACCACACGTCCGCAGCCACGCCCCAGTCGTTGGCAAGCAATTCGGCGGCGAAGATCGATTCGCGCAGGATGGTGCCGCAACCGATCAGCTGTACGCGCAGCTTGGCGTCCGCCGGGCCTTCCTGCAGCTTGTACATGCCTTTCAGGATGCCTTCTTCCTGGCCTGGCTTGATGCCTGGCTGGGCGTAGTTCTCGTTCATGATCGTGATGTAGTAGAACACATCTTCCTGGTTGGCGATCATGCGGCGCAGGCCGTCCTGGATGATGACGGCGACTTCATGGCTGAAGGTCGGATCGTACGGCATGCAGGTCGGGATGGTCGCGGCGAAGATATGGCTGTGGCCATCTTCGTGCTGCAAGCCTTCGCCGTTCAGGGTCGTGCGGCCGGCCGTGCCGCCCATCAGGAAGCCGCGGGCGCGCATGTCGGCCGAAGCCCACACCTGGTCGCCGATGCGCTGGAAGCCGAACATCGAGTAGAAGGTGTAGAACGGAATCATGATGCGGTCGTTGGTCGAATACGACGTCGCCGCGGCGATCCACGAGCTCATGCCGCCCGCTTCGTTGATGCCCTCTTGCAGGATCTGGCCAGCCTTGTCTTCGCGGTAGTACATGACCTGGTCTTTGTCGACCGGCTCGTACAACTGGCCTTTCGGGTTGTAGATGCCGATCTGGCGGAACAGGCCTTCCATGCCGAAGGTACGCGATTCATCGACCAGGATAGGCACGACGCGCTGGCCCAGGTTCGGGTCTTTCAGCAGGGTCGAAATGACGCGCACGAACGCTTGCGTGGTCGAGATTTCACGGCCTTCAGGCGTCGCTTCCAGCACGTTCTTGAACGCGTCCAGGCCAGGCACGGGCAGGGTTTCTTCCGACTTCTGGCGGCGCTGCGGCAGGTAGCCACCCAGGGCCTTGCGGCGCTCGTGCAGGTAGACCATTTCCGGCGCATCGTCGGCAGGCTTGAAGAACGGGATGTCGGCCAGCTTGTCGTCCGGGATCGGCAGCGAGAAGCGGTCGCGCATTTCGCGGATGGCTTCGTCGTCCAGTTTTTTCGTCTGGTGCGCCGTGTTGCGCGCTTCGCCGGACTTGCCCATGCCGTAGCCCTTGATGGTTTTCACCAGCAGGACGGTCGGCTGGCCCTTGTGTTCCTGGGCGATCTTGAAGGCCGCGTAGATCTTGTGCGGATCGTGGCCGCCACGGGTCAGGCGCCAGATGTCGTCGTCCGTCATGTTGGCAACCATTTCCAGCAGCTTCGGATGCTTGCCGAAGAAGTGCTTGCGCACGTAGGCGCCGTCTTTCGCTTTGTAGTTCTGGTATTCGCCGTCGACGGTTTCCATCATCACGCGCTGCAGGATGCCTTCCTTGTCCTGTGCCAGCAGGGCGTCCCAGCCCGGGCCCCAGATGACCTTGACGACGTTCCAGCCGGCGCCGCGGAATTCGCCTTCCAGTTCCTGGATGATCTTGGTGTTGCCGCGCACAGGGCCGTCCAGGCGCTGCAGGTTGCAGTTGACCACGATGACCAGGTTGTCGAGCATGTCGCGCGCGGCCAGGCCGATCGCGCCCAAGGACTCCGGCTCGTCCATCTCGCCATCGCCGCAGAAAGCCCAGATCTTGCGGTTGTCGGTCTTGGCGATGCCGCGTGCGTGCAGGTACTTCAGGAAGCGCGCCTGGTAGATCGCCATGTGCGGGCCCAGGCCCATCGACACGGTCGGGAACTGCCAGAAGTCAGGCATCAGCTTCGGATGCGGATACGAGGACAGGCCCTTGCCGTCGACTTCCTTGCGGAAGTTCAGCATTTGCTCTTCCGTCAAGCGGCCTTCGAGGAAGGCGCGCGCGTAGACGCCGGGCGAGGAGTGGCCCTGGATGTACAGCAGGTCGCCGCCGTGGTCGGCCGTCGGCGCGTGCCAGAAGTGGTTGAAACCGATGCCCAGCATGTTCGCCAGCGAAGCGAACGAGGACAAGTGGCCGCCCAGGTCGCCGTCGGCGCGGTTGGCTTTGACGACCATGGCCATGGCGTTCCAGCGCATCCACGAGCGCAGGCGCTCTTCGTATTCCAGGTTGCCGGGGCAGTGTGCTTCTTGCTTGGTGGGGATGGTATTGACGTAGGCGGTGGTGCTGGAGAACGGGATCTGCGCGCCGCGGCGGCGGGCCAGGTCAACCATGCGCTCCATCAGGTAATGCGCGCGTTCCGGACCTTCATTTTCCAGCACGGCTTCGAGCGCGTCCAGCCACTCCTTGGTTTCCTGCATATCCGGGTCGGTGCCGATCTGTGTCGTTACCTGGTTCAGTTGAGCTGACATCTGTTGAGTCTCCTTTGTGAACGCCCCACCCCGATTTTCCGGATCGCTGTCGGACGGTATTTCGCTGATTATTTACTATTAAGTCGGTTTAGTGTGGGGATTCTAACAGCGTATTTACTATTTTTCAAATTACGATATAGCATTTCGCATTGTGAAATCACCCTATGAAATTTATGCTGCACTGCCGCAAATTCTGCCCGGAAATTAGGGTGAGCAGAGTAGCAAATAGCGGCGCCACAAGCGGAATGCCGGCAAGTGAGCGCCGCCCTCCCCTTGAAAGCAAATCTCGGGAGGGGTACGGCTCACGAGCACACCAACAAACCGAATTTAAACCCCGGTCGTCCGCACAGGTATACCGGGCCAAGCGAGCCTGAAAAATGTCGAGGGCAAGGCGCAGCGACGCAGACAGTACGCCAGTACGGCAAGGAGCTGCAACGCCGCCATCGGCATTTTCTCAGGCCCGCGTTTCCGGCCCGCTGTTGTTAAGCCTTGCGCTTTTAAACGCATGGCACTGCTTAACTTAAAGGCTTGGCGCCAAAACCGCCCCTTTGCGCCGCCCGGCTTTATAATCTGTCTTTTCCCTCCCACACAGCCTCCCTACCATGCCAGCACAACTGATCGACGGAATCGCCCTCTCCCAAAAACTGCGCAGCGAGATCGCCACGCGCGCCGCCGCCCTCACGGCCAAGGGCACCCAGCCCGGCCTGGCCGTGATTCTCGTCGGCGAAGACCCGGCCAGCCAGGTGTATGTCCGCAACAAGGTCAAGGCGTGCGGCGACGTGGGTTTCCACTCGGTGCTGGAAAAATATGAAGCGGACCTGTCCGAAGCGGACTTGCTGGCACGCATCGCCAGCCTGAATGCCGACCCGGCCATCCACGGCATCCTCGTGCAAATGCCCTTGCCCAAGCACATCAACCCGCACAAGGTCATCGAAGCGATCGCCACGACGAAAGACGTGGACGGCTATTCCGTCCTGAGCGCCGGCGAACTGATGACGGGCTTGCCCGGCTTCCGCCCGTGCACGCCGTATGGCTGCATGAAACTGATCGAAAGCACGGGCGTGGACTTGCGCGGCAAGCACGCCGTCGTCATCGGCCGCAGCAATACCGTCGGCAAGCCGATGGCCCTGCTGCTCTTGCAAGCGAACGCTACCGTCACCATCTGCCATAGTGCGACCCCGGACCTGGGCCTGTACACGCGCCAGGCGGACGTGGTCGTGGCCGCCGTCGGCCGCCGCAACACCCTGACGGCCGACATGGTCAAGCCGGGCGCCATCGTCATCGACGTAGGCATGAACCGCGACGATGACGGCAAGCTGTGCGGCGACGTGGATTTTGCCGGCATCAAGGAAGTGGCGTCGCACATCACCCCGGTACCGGGCGGCGTGGGTCCGATGACGATCACCATGTTGCTGATGAACACGGTCGAAGCCGCCGAGCGCATTTAAGAGGAGCACCTGAGACAATGCTCATGGCGGCGTTGCCTGGCCTTGAACATTTTTCAGGCGCGCCATATATGAAGACAGAATGGACGAACCGACGATGAATACCAATCCCCTGCTTGATTTTTCCGGCCTGCCACGCTTCGACGCGATCACGCACGAGCATGTCACGCCTGCCATCGATACCCTGCTGGCCCAGGCGCGCGCCACGGTAGCGCAGCTGGAAGCGCCCATGGAAGAAGTGAGCTGGGAAAACTTCGTCGCGCCCCAGGACCAGATCGCCGAAACCCTGGGCCGCGCCTGGAGCATCGTCAACCACTTGAACAGCGTGGTCGATACGCCGGAACTGCGCGCCGCCTACAATGCGAACCAGCCCAAGGTGACGGAATTCTGGACCGAACTGGGCCAGAACGAAATCCTCTTCGGCAAATACAAGCAATTGCAGGCCCGCGCCGATTTCGCCAGCCTGTCGCCCGCGCGCCGGCGCATCGTCGACAATGCCGTGCGCGACTTCCGCCTGGGCGGCGCCGAGTTGCCCGAGGACAAGAAAGAGCGCTTCGGCGCCATCCAGGAAGAACATGCGGCCGTCTCGACGCGCTTTTCCGAAAACGTGCTCGACGCCACCAATGACTACAAGTTGCTGGTCGAGAACGAAGCTGAACTGGCCGGCTTGCCCGACGACGTGAAGGCTGCCGCGCGCGCCGCCGCCGACAAGGCGGGCAAGCAAGGCTATGAATTCTCGCTGCACTTCCCTTCTTATTACCCGATCCTGCAATTTGCAGACAACCGCGCGCTGCGCGAAACCATCTACCGCGCCAATGCCACCAAGGCATCGGACCAGGGCGACGTCTTCAGCAAGAAGGACGAGTGGGACAACACGCAGAACATCGTTACTCTGTTGCGACTGCGCAACGAAGAGGCACAACTGCTCGGCTACGCCAATTTCGCCGAAGTGTCGCTGGTCTCCAAAATGGCCACTTCGCCCGCGCAAGTCATCGCTTTCCTGGAAGACCTGGCCCAACGCGCGCGCCCGTTCGCCGAGAAAGACTTGTTAGAACTGAAACAATTCGCAAAGGAAGAACTGGGTATTGCCGAACTGCAAGCATGGGACGTACCGTACGCTTCCGAAAAGCTGCAGGAACGCCGCTACGCGTTCTCGGCCCAGGAAGTCAAACAGTATTTCCCTGAACACAAGGTGATCGACGGCCTGTTCCGCCAGATCCAGAACCTGTTCGCCGTCGAGATCAAGCTCGATACGGCGCCCGTCTGGCACAAGGATGTGCGTTTTTACCGCATCGAGCGCGACGGCAAGCTGGTCGGCCAGTTCTACCTGGACCTGTATGCGCGCGCGGGCAAGAGCGGCGGCGCCTGGATGGACGACGCGCGCGGCCGCCGCGCCGACGCGCAACACGTGCAAACGCCAATCGCTTATCTCACCTGCAACTTCACGGAACCAGCCGTGGTCGACGGCAAGGTACAGCCAGCCCTGTTCACGCACGATGAAGTCATCACCCTGTTCCACGAATTCGGCCACGGCCTGCACCACATGTTGACGGTGGTCGACGAGCTGGGCGTGTCGGGTATCGCCGGCGTCGAATGGGATGCCGTGGAACTGCCATCGCAATTCATGGAAAATTTCTGCTGGGAATGGGAAGTGCTCGAGCACATGACGGCGCATGCCGTCACGGGCGCGCCGCTGCCGCGCGCGCTGTACGACAAGATGCTGGCGGCCAAGAATTTCCAGTCCGGCCTGCAAACCCTGCGCCAGGTGGAGTTCTCCTTGCTCGACATGCATTTGCACTATGACTACGATGCCAGCACGGGCCAGAGCGTGCAGCAGCTGATCGACGGCGTGCGCGCCAAGTTTTCGCTGCTGATTCCGCCGCCGTTCAACCGTTTCCAGAATTCCTTTGGGCACATCTTCGCCGGCGGCTACGCGGCCGGCTACTACAGCTACAAATGGGCCGAGGTGCTGTCCGCCGACGCCTATGCGGCGTTTGAAGAAGCCCGCGCGCTGGGCCCGGCCGCCACCACGGCGGCAGGCAAGCGTTACCTGCAGGAAATTCTGTCCGTCGGCGGCTCGCGCCCCGCGCTGGAATCGTTCACGGCCTTCCGCGGCCGCGAACCATCGATCGACGCCCTGCTGCGCCACAGCGGCATGGCCGCCTGAGTCCGCCATGAGCCGCGTCGATTTTCACAGCAACGTGCCGGACAAGCTGGCCTACGCCTGCCGCCTGGCGCGCAAGGCCTATATGGCCGGCAACAAGGTCGTCGTCCTGGCGCAAGATGGCGCCCAGCTCGACGCTTTGAACAGCGCCATGTGGACCATTTCCGCCACGGATTTCCTGCCCCACGTGCTGGCCGGCGATCCGCTGGCGGCGCAGACGCCCATCATCCTGACCGATGACGCAACGACGGACTTGCCGCACCACGACATCCTCGTCAACCTGTCGCAGTTGCCGCCCGCTAATTACGCGCAATTCCAGCGCGTCTTCGAGATCGTCTCCATGGATGAGCAAGATGCGCAGGCGGGCCGCCAACGCTTCCTGCACTACCGCCAGCAAAACGTGCAACCGACCCACTTCGTGGCAGGCAAGTCATGAGTGATCAACCATTCGACCAGGGCATCCCCCTGCTGACGGAAGTGCTGCTGGGGCCGGAAGTGCCGGACCCTGCCGTGCCAGCTGCGGCTGCGCCTGCCGTCGAGGAAGCGCCGATGTTGCCCCCGAGCATAGTGCAACCCGACTGGGACGCCATCGAACAGCGCCTGACGCAACGTATCCTGCACCAGGTACAAGGCAAGATCGATCACCTGCTGGAAGAGCGCATCGCCCACGTCCTGCAGACGGCCCTGCAAAACGCCCTGATCGGCATGCGCGGCGCCCTGCGCGAGGACTTGCAGCAGTCGCTGGAACAGATCGTCGCCCATGCCGTCAGCCATGAATTAGGTCACCTGCACCCTCCCGCGCACTAAGACACCTGCAAAAACCTACTGCGCGTCGGTATAGGCGGCCTGCGATGCTCACCGTACCCTAGTACGGTTGCACTTCTCAGCCACCTCTCCCTTCCGCTCGCTACGGTTTTATCAGGTGCTGTCAGTTTACTAGGCATATTTGGCCTGATTTCTCTACACCTGTATCCCTCCCAACGCCATTCTTTGGTGCGCTCGCGCCTGCGAAATCGGTGCATCGCGCCTCACTTTGGTGATTGTTGCGACAAAATGCAAAAAGCCCCAAAAGCGGCTTTGCGCCGCCTGTTTTTTGTTGTACCTTCTTCAAATGCACCGCCCCTCGAAGCGGTTTTCACGAGACGCCGCCGTATCTTTATCCATTGGAGAATGTTTATGCTGCTCAAGACCAAAGTCCTTCCTCTCGCCGTCGCCCTCGCCTTTGCCGGCCATGCGGGCGCGCAGGAAATCATCAAGATCGGCCACGTCGCCCCGGTCTCTGGCGCCAGCTCCCACCTGGGCAAGGATAACGAGAACGCGGCCAAGATGGCCATCGAGGATTTGAACGCCAAAGGCTTCAAGATCGACGGCAAAGCCGTGAAATTCGTGCTGGTGCCCGAAGATGACGCAGCCGATCCCAAGCAGGGCACGGCCGTGGCGCAAAAGCTGGTCGACGCCAAGGTCAACGGCGTCGTCGGCCACCTGAATTCGGGCACGACAATTCCCGCCTCGCGCATTTACTTCAATGCGGGCATTCCGCAGATTTCGCCGGCCGCCACCAACCCGACGTATACCCAGCAAAAATTCAACACGGCCTTCCGCGTGGTGGCCAATGACAACAAGCTGGGCGGCACCCTGGGCGCGTATGCCGTGGGCAAGCTGCAAGCGAAGAAAATCGCCGTCATCGATGACCGCACGGCCTACGGCCAGGGCGTGGCGGAACAGTTCGTCAAAGGCGCCAAGAAGGCGGCGCCAGGCGTGCAAATCGTCGGCAAGGAATTTACCAATGCCAACGCGACCGATTTCAATGCCATTTTGACCAGCATCAAGTCGAAAAATCCCGACCTGATCTTCTTTGGCGGCATGGATTCCGTGGGCGGCCCCATGCTGCGCCAGATGAAGGCGCTGGGCATCAAGGCCAAGTTCATGGGCGGCGACGGTCTGTGCACGGAACCGCTGGGCAAGCTGGCGGGCGACGCCGTGGGCGAAGACATGGTCACCTGCGCGGAAGCGGGCGGCGTGACGGGCGCGCAGCAAAAAGGCATGGACGATTTCCGCGCCCGCTACAAGCAGAAATACAACATGGAAGTGCAGCTGTACGCGCCCTACGTCTACGATGCCGTGATGACCATGGCCACCGCCATGGCCGACGCCAAGTCGTCGAAACCGTCCGTCTACCTGCCATTCCTGGCCAAGGTGCACTACCAGGGCGTGACGGGGCCGATCTCGTTCGATGCCAACGGCGACATCAAGGATGGCGCGCTGACCTTGTTCACCTATCGCGACGGTAAGAAAACCAAGATGGAAGTCGTTAAATAAGCGGCTGGCTGGCAACGTAATCGCGTAATCCTTCGGCCAGCGCGTCGAAGGTGGCGCGGCAGCGCAGGCTGCCGCGCAAGTCTTCATGCATGGTGATCCACGTTTCCATCGGCAGCGCAAACGCCTGCGGCAACACGCGCCGCAGGGCCGGATCGCGCGCCGCCAGCCCCGCCTGGCACACGCCGATGCCGGCGCCCGCGCGGATCAGGGCCAGTTGCGCCAGGTCGCTGTCGCTGCGCCAGGCAAAGTTTTCCCGCGAAAATCCCTGGAAGGCGGCGCCCGCGTTGCGTACGAAGGGGCTCGCTTCGTCGTAGCCGATGACGGCATGGCGCGCCAGATCGGCCAGTGCCAGCGGCATGCCGTGCCGCGCCAGGTAATCCGCATGCGCGTGCAGGCCCAGTTCGATATCGCCCACCTTGCGCGCCACCAGCTGCTCCTGGCGCGGACGCAGCATGCGCACGGCGATATCCGCTTCCCGGCGCAGCAAATCCTGCACCTTGTTGCTCAATACCAATTCAATGACCAAGCCCGGATGGCGCGCGCGCAGGCGGGCCAGGATAGTCGGCAGCACTTCCACGCCCACCACTTCGCTGGCCGCGATGCGCACGACGCCGGCCACGCCCTGCCCGTGGCTGCTGGCGGCGCGCTCCATCAGGGCGGCCGTATGCTCCATGGTTTCCGCATGGGGCCGCAATGCCAGGGCCACTTCCGTGGGAAGCAAGCCCAGCTGGGAGCGCGTAAACAGGGTCGCGCCCAGCGCCTGTTCCAGCGCGGCGATATGCCGGCCGACGGTGGGTTGCGTGATGCCCAGCGCGCGGGCCGCGCCGGACAGGGAGCCGTGCTTCAGCACGGCCAGCAGCGAACGATAGTATTCCCAGGCAATCGAATTAGTCATACATAAATGTATAGCCTGTGGTCGATGCTCGTCAATTCCCAATTAACCTTGCGCGACAGATACTGGCTCCATCAACCACACGGAGGTCAGGATGGAAAACACGAAAAACACGGCATTGGTACTGGGCGCCACGGGCGGCATCGGCGGCGAGATGCTGCGCCAGCTCCTGGCTGCGGGCTGGCAGGTGCGCGCCCTGACGCGGGGAGAAACGCCGCCGCCGCGGGGAGACCGCATTGAATGGCTGCGCGGCGATGCGCTGTCGCGCGCGGATGTGCTGGCGGCCGCCAAAGGCTGCGCCGTCATCGTGCACGCCGTCAACCCGCCCGGCTACCGCCACTGGGGCCGGCTGGTGCTGCCCATGCTCGACAACACCATCGCCGCGGCGATTGCCGAAAACGCCACCATCGTGCTGCCTGGCACCGTGTACAACTTCGGCCCCGACGCCTTTCCTGTATTGACAGAAGACGCGCAGCAGCGCCCGCTGACGCGCAAGGGCGCCATCCGCGTGGCACTGGAGGCGCGCCTGGAATGGGCCGCCACGCAGGGCGCCAGGGTCCTGATCGTGCGCGCGGGCGACTTCTTCGGCCCCCGCGCCGGCAATAACTGGTTTTCGCAAGGCCTCGTCAAGCCTGGCCAGCCCGTGCGCAGCATCCTGTATCCGGGCGCGCCCGGCGTGGGCCACCAGTGGTCCTACCTGCCCGACGTGGCGCGCACGATGGTGCGATTGCTGGCCATGCGCGCCGCCTTGCCCGCCTTTGCGCGCTTTCACATGGCGGGCCACTGGGACCACGACGGCCGGCAAATGACGGGCGCGATTGCCCGCGCGGTGGAGCAGGCGACCGGCGCGCCACCTGTCATCCGGCGTTTTCCGTGGTGGCTGGTGGCGCTGGCGTCGCCGTTCGTGGCGACCCTGCGCGAAATGCGCGAGATGCGCTATCTGTGGCAAACGCCCCTGTCCATGGACAATGCGCGGCTGCTGGCCGTGCTGGGCCAGGAGCCGCATACGCCGCTCGACGAGGCGGTGCGGACGACACTGGAAGGCATGGGCAATCTGAAGGCGGCAGGCAAAAAAAATGCGCCGGGATTGCCGGCGCGCTGACTGCAGGTACTGCGGCACAGATTATTTCTGTGCCAGTACCCATTTGACCAGGGTGTGGGCTTCAGCATCGCTCACTTGCGGGTTCGCTGGCATCGGGATTGCGCCCCAGGTGCCGGAACCGCCCTTCATGACTTTCGCCACGAGCTTGGCTTCCGCGTCTTTCTGGCCAGCGTACTTGGCTGCCACGTCCTTGAACGCAGGGCCCACCAGTTTCGTGCTCACCGCGTGGCAAGCCATGCAGTTTTTTGCTTTCGCCAAGTCCGGATTGGCCAACGCTGCTTGCGATGCCAGAGCCGATACGGTCAATACACTCACCAACATAAAACGTTTCATTGTCTTTTCTCCAAAGTTACTTCCTGCGGCATTTTACTGTGTTTCCGCAGATGCACCACGAGCCCAGATCAAGCGTTTCAATGTAGTAACGCAATGTAGACGGGAGGCAGTCATATTCTGCCCCATCTGCGCGCCCATGACCATGTTGTTTGTAAGGCGATGTAACGACAGCCGGCCCCGCGCAGCAGATCGGGGCCGGCTGTCTTACCTGCGCAACAAATCAGCGCTTCTTCAGCTGCGACAGGTCGCGCACGGCGCCCCGGTCGGCCGACGTCGTCAGCGCCGCATACGCCTGCAGCGCCTGCGACACGTAGCGGTCGCGGTTAACGGGCAGCCAGGCCGCATCGCCCTTCGCTTCCATGGCGGCGCGGCGCGCAGCCAGTTCGGCATCCGTCACGCGCAGGTTGATGGTGCGCTCGGGGATATCGATGTCGATGAAGTCGCCCTCTTCCACCAGGCCGATGGCGCCGCCTTCGGCCGCTTCCGGCGAGGCGTGGCCGATCACCAGGCCCGAGGAGCCGCCCGAGAAGCGCCCGTCCGTGAACAGCGCGCACGCCTTGCCCAGGCCCTTGGACTTGATGTACGACGTCGGGTACAGCATTTCCTGCATGCCGGGGCCGCCTTTCGGGCCTTCGTAGCGGATGATGACGACGTCGCCTTCATGCACGGTGTCTTCCAGGATGGCTGCGACGGCCGCGTCCTGGCTTTCGAACACGCGCGCCTTGCCCGAGAATTTCAAAATGCTTTCATCGACGCCCGCCGTCTTGACGATGCAGCCCTTTTCCGCCAGGTTGCCATACAAGACGGCCAGGCCGCCATCCTGCGAATACGCGTGGGCCTTGTCGCGGATGCAGCCCGTGCTGCGGTCCGTATCGACGGCGGCGAAGCGCTCCGACTGCGAGAACGCCGTCTGCGTCGGCACGCCGCCCGGCGCGGCGCGGAACAGTTCATGCACGGCCGGATTGTCCGTGCACATGATGTCGTTCTGCGCGATGGCGTCGGCCAGGGTGGGCGCGTGGATGGTCGGCAGAGTCGTGTTGAGCAGGCCGGCGCGCGCCAGTTCGCCCAGGATGCCCACGATGCCGCCGGCGCGGTGCACGTCCTCGATATGGTATTTGTCCGTCATCGGCGCCACCTTGCACAGGCACGGCACCTTGCGCGAGATGCGGTCGATATCGGCCATCGTGAATGCCACTTCCGCCTCGTGCGCGGCGGCCAGCAGGTGCAGCACGGTATTCGTCGAGCCGCCCATGGAGACGTCGAGCGCCATGGCGTTTTCAAACGCTGCCTTGGTGGCGATCGAGCGTGGCAGCACGCTGTAATCGTCCTGCTCGTAGTGGCGCTTGGCCAGTTCGACGATCAGGCGGCCCGCGCGCAGGAACAGCTGCTGGCGGTCCGAGTGCGTGGCCAGGATGGTGCCGTTGCCGGGCAGGGCCAGGCCCAGCGCCTCGGTCAGGCAATTCATCGAGTTGGCCGTAAACATGCCGGAGCAGGAACCGCAGGTCGGACAGGCCGAGCGTTCGATTTCCGCCACGTCGGCGTCGGACACCGTGCTGTCGCCCGCCTTGATCATGGCGTCGACCAGGTCCAGCTTGATGATCTTCTGCGTGCCGTTGACCACCTTGACGACCTTGCCCGCTTCCATCGGCCCGCCGGAAATGAAGACGACGGGGATATTGATGCGCATGGCGGCCATCAGCATGCCCGGCGTGATCTTGTCGCAGTTCGAGATGCACACCATGGCGTCGGCGCAGTGGGCGTTGACCATGTATTCGACGGAGTCGGCGATCAGGTCGCGCGACGGCAGCGAATACAGCATGCCGCCGTGGCCCATGGCGATGCCGTCATCGACGGCGATGGTGTTGAATTCCTTGGCCACGCCGCCGGCCGCTTCGATCTCGCGCGCCACCATCTGTCCCAGGTCTTTCAAATGCACGTGACCGGGCACGAACTGGGTGAACGAGTTGACAACAGCGATGATCGGCTTGTCGAAGTCGCCATCCTTCATGCCGGTGGCGCGCCACAGGGCGCGGGCGCCAGCCATGTTGCGGCCGTGGGTGGTGGTGCGGGAGCGGTATTGCGGCATGATGGACCTTCCAAAAGTGTTGGTGCCTGACTGTGCGGGCTTACAGAAAAATTCGCAGTAAAACCCTGCATGCAGTGGGGGTACGTCAGATTGCCTTGCGCGCGTCCCACTGTCAAATATATGATGCACGTGTCTGTGAGTCGTTTTATGTATCACAGCATCCGATCAGCATGGAAATGCATATGAATCTTGAATTACGACAACTTCGCTATTTCGTCACGGTGGCCGAGGAATTGCACTTCGGCCGCGCCGCCGCGCGCCTGCACATGACGCAGCCACCCCTGTCGCAAACCATCATGGCCCTGGAAGACTTGCTGGGCGCGCCCCTGTTCGTGCGCACGCGCCGCGAGGTGCAGCTGACGCCGGCCGGCACGGCCCTGCTGCCCGAGGCGCGCCGACTGCTGGCGCAGGCACAGGACTTGCCCGCACTGGTGCGGCGGGCCGCGCAGGGCGAGGCGGGCCGCCTGAGCCTGGCTTTTGTTTCCTCGGCCGACTACAGCGTGCTGCCGCCGCTGCTGCGCGCGTATCAGACGGCTTATCCGCAAGTGCAGATCGCGCTGCAGGAAGCCACGTCCGACCTGCAGCTGGACGAATTGCTGGCCGGGCGCACGGACGCGGGCTTGCTGATCCCGCCCCTGCCCGAGAAGGCGAAGGGGGAACTCGATTACCTGCCCGTGCTGGCCGAACCGCTGGTGCTGGCCGCGCCGTCCGGCCTCGACATCTTGAACACGCCGGGCCCCGTGCGCCTGCGCGACGTGCCGTCCCTGCCCTTGATCATTTTCCCGCGCGCGATCTCGCCCGCCCTGCATGACGCCATCCTCGGCGTGTTCCGCGCGGCCGGCATCACGCCGCAGATCGGCCAGGAAGCGATCCAGATGCAAACCATCGTCAGCCTCGTCTCGGCTGGCATGGGCATCGCGCTTGTGCCACAATCGGTATCGAATCTGATGCGCCCGGGCGTAGAATACAGGCCGCTGCAGGACGCCACGCCGCTGGTGGAAACGGGCCTGGCCTGGCGCCGCGACAACCCGTCCGCCGTGCTGCAAGGCTTTCTGGCGCTGCTGCGCAAGCAGATCGGCGGTACTGCCCCTTAAATTAAGTGGCCGCTAAGGCAAAAAACCGCAAGCGCCCCCATACTACGCAACCTTAGCTTTAAACAAAGAAAGAAACCCCATGCTGATACACCCGATGCCCGACCCGATAGCCATCCAGATCGGCCCGCTCGCCGTGCACTGGTACGGCCTGATGTATGTGCTGGCCTTCGCCCTGTTCATTATCCTGGGCCGCGTGCGCATCAAGCAGCCGCATATCGCCGTGCTGGGCTGGAAGAAGGAAGACCTAGACGACATGCTGTTCTACGGCATGCTGGGCGTGGTGATCGGCGGGCGCCTGGGCGAAGTACTGTTCTACCGCCCCGAATACTTCCTGCACAATCCGCTCGAGATCTTCATGGTGTGGCATGGCGGCATGTCCTTCCACGGCGGCTTCCTCGGCGTCATCCTGGCCATGTACCTGTGGAGCCGCAAGGCGGGCCGCAACCTGTTCGACGTGCTCGACTTCATCGCGCCGCTGGTGCCGCTCGGCTACGCGGCTGGCCGCCTGGGCAACTTCATCAATGCCGAACTGCCGGGCCGCATCGCCCCGGACACCCTGCCATGGGCCATGCAATGGCCGGGCATCCCGTATCCCGTGCACCCGTCGCCGATCTACCAGATGCTGGTCGACGGCATCCTGGTGTTCATCATCCTGTGGCTGTATGCGCGCAAGCAGCGTCCGCGCATGGCCGTGGGCGCCATGTTCACCCTGCTGTACGGCTGCGCGCGCTTCTTCACGGAATACTTCCGCACGCCGGACTGGGAAGTCGTGTGGCTGGGCGTGCCGATCACGTCGGGCCAGATGCTGTCCT
Source organism: Janthinobacterium sp. SUN176 (assembly GCF_030587335.1). Taxonomy (NCBI): domain Bacteria; kingdom Pseudomonadati; phylum Pseudomonadota; class Betaproteobacteria; order Burkholderiales; family Oxalobacteraceae; genus Janthinobacterium; species Janthinobacterium sp. SUN176. The sequence goes on from NZ_JAPWIA010000001.1 coordinate 3,367,610, forward strand.
TGCCGATGATCGTCGGCGCCATCGCGCTGCTGGTGTGGGCGTATAAAAGCCAGGTGATGGGCACGCCGCCCACCAAGACCCGCCCCGCAAACACGTAAAACCGCTGTTCCCCCGATGGCGCGCCAGACAGGCGCGCCATCACCCTCCTCCGGCAATCTTTCCCTCAAAGCAGCACAATTTCCTTGCGGAATGAATCTTCGCTTGCGATAGCGCAATGATCGCTTTACCCTGCAGCAAGAGCAAGGCATGCAATCATGCTGTGTTGGCAATTCGAGCGGGGAGTCCCATCCATGCAGTATGCGAGGAAGACCACGACATTCTGGCTGGCGCTGGCGGGCGGCTACGTGCTGGCGCAGCTGGCCTTGACGGCCTGGGCCGGGACGCGCGGTCCCGCCGTGAGCTACCTGTTCGGCGTGATGGCGCCACTGCTGGCGCTGGCTGCCTGCTGCCGCAACGCCAGCCTGAGCGCACCCGGCGTCGTGCGCACGGGCTGGGGCCTGTTTGCGGCCGCCATGCTATTCTGGAGCGTGGGCATGGCCCTTTCCGCCTGGCAAGACCTGAGCGGCCACGTGGCGTCCGACACGACGTATTTCTCCGATTTTGCCTATTTCATGTATGGCGCGCCCTTGCTGCTGGCCATTTCCTCGGTCAGCGACAGACACCCTTCGCGCACCCTGCAATGGCTGGACGCCGTGCAAGTGCTGCTGGCGGCCTACCTGACCTACACGGCCATCTTTTCCGTCTCGCCCTTCGACCAGCGCTCGATCGCGCCGATACCCGCCAGCCTGCTGGTGACGACGTACAACGTGGAAAACCTCGTCCTGGCCTGTTGCGCCTCGCTGCGCCTGCTGGCGCACCGCCGCGATGGCGCACAAGGGCGCTTCTACCTTCTGCTCAGCGTGTTCCTGTGGTGCTACGCCGCCTGCGCGGGCGCCTATAATTACCTGACCCTGCACGCGCTGGCCGAATCCGGTCCCAGCGAGATACTGCCCAGCATGCCTTTCCTGCTGCTGGCGGTGCTGGCCATGCGCGTGCAGCCGGGCGAGGAAGAAGCGCGGCCGCCGCGGCCGTTAACCTTGCTGATTGACAACTTCAGCCCCATCTTCTTCACGGCAGCCCTGCTCGGACTGGGATTCGTCGTGCTGCGCGAGCATTTCTACCTGGCGGCCAGCGCCCTGTTTGTCGCGCTGACGGTCCACGCGCTGCGCTCGGCCACCCTGCAAAGCCGCTACATGCAAAGCGAACTGGCCTTGCGCGCGGCGCATGACAAGCTGGAAAAGCTGTCGCTGACGGATGGCTTGACGGGCATCGCCAACCGGCGCTGCTTCGACCAGACCTTGCAGCTGGAGTGGCAGCGGGCCGCGCGCAACCAGCAAGCGCTGGCGCTGCTGATCATCGATATCGATTTCTTCAAAAGTCTCAACGATACCTTCGGCCACCCGTATGGCGACGCCTGCCTGGTGCGGATCGCGGCGGCCCTGCATTCCGCGCTGCCGCGCGCCAGCGACCTGGCGGCCCGCTTCGGCGGCGAAGAGTTTGCCGCCATCCTGCCCGCCACCGATGGCGCGGGCGCCCTGGCGGTGGCGCAGAAGATGCAGGAAGCGATCGCCGCGGCCGCCATCGCCCACGCGCCGTCGCGCGGCGGCCTGGTCACGGCCAGCATCGGCCTGGCCTTGAGTGACGCAGGACAAACGCCGGAAGCATTGCTGGCCGCCGCCGACCAGGCCCTGTACCGGGCCAAGCAGAATGGCCGCAACCGGGTCGAAGGCTAGCCTGTCAGCTTGCCGGTAATGACTTTCCATTGCGCCGGCGTCACGGGCGTGATCGACAGCCGGCTGCCCTTCTTCAGCAGCAGCATGTCTTCCAGCTCCGGCATCTGGCGCATCTCGGACAGGGGCAGCAGCGCCGTCTTCTTCAGGCCGCGCACGTCGACGCTGATCCAGCGCGGCTGTTCCGGCGTCGCCTTGGCATCGAAATATTTGCCGCCCGCTTCAAACTGGCTGTGATCGGGATACGCGCCGCTGGCCACTTCGGCCACGCCCGCCACGCCCGGCTGCGGGCAGCTGGAATGGTAGAACAGCACGCCATCGCCCGGCTGCATGCCATCGCGCATGAAGTTGCGCGCCTGGTAGTTGCGCACGCCAAACCACGGCATGGTGTGCTGCGGCGCGGCCATCAGGTCGTCGATGCTCACTTCATCGGGTTCGGATTTCATCAGCCAGTATTGTTTCATGTTCACTCCCTATCAAAAGCAACAGGCGTAAAAAAACGGCTGAGCATGATGCTGCAACCGTTTTCTTGGTACTGCAAATTGGGCCCCGCCTGTGCCGCTATGCCGGCATCCCGAACCAAACGGTTCAAGGTGGTCACGTTAGTTCAATTTCGGGTTCGTCGAACGAGCGACGCTCACTCCCATCAAACAAAATTCGCAACCGATGCGCATAAATGGTTCAAGGAATATATGGCAATCGCGAACACCGCAGGGTAGACCCAAGTTTACTCCTTTGATCGCGCATCGCAAAGACAAATCGTCGCGTACGCGCTTAAAAAAGGTTTTCCTGGGGCGTCAGAGCACTATCCAATACCGTGTGCATGGCCGAGATTTTCTGCTTCACTTCCAGTATCGTCAATTCCGACAGCGGACCTTGCGGCGACTTCACGGACAGGAATTCCGCGGCCACGCCCAGGGCGGCCAGCACGGCGATGCGGTCGTTGCCCTTGACCTTGCCCGCGTCGCGGATGGCTTTCATTTTGCTATCGAGATAGATCGCCGCTTCGCGCAGCGCGCGCTCTTCGCCGTCGCGGCACACCATGCTGTAGGACTGGCCCATGATATTGACATCGACACGCGGCATTACGCTTCCTTCTCGTTCTCGGCAATATAGGCGCCCGCTTCCGAAGCGGCTTGCTCCAGGCCAGCTTGCACCAGTTCGGGAATTTTTTCCAGCAACGCTTCCACCCGCTCCTGCGCCTCGCGCATGCGTTGCACGTACAGGGCGTTGTCGGCGGCCAGCGCGGCATTGTCCTTGCGCAATTGCGCGTTTTCACGGCGCAGCGCATGGGTCATTTCGGCCAGCAGGCCTATTTTGTCGGATAATTCGTTGAATTCGGAAATCATCCCGCCACTATAGGGCGGACGCTCCATGGGCGTCAATCGAATCACGCCGCTGTCACACATATTTACATCAATGCAGGGCAGTTGGCGGACAATACACGCTTTTTCCGGCGCTTTTCGCCATCTGCACGCATCCGCCAGCGCCGCGATGGCGGCGTTTTACTCGTCGACGTAATCGGGTTCGATATCGAGTCCGCCATAGCGGTTTTCGCAAGAGCGGCGCGTCAGCGTCTGTTGCCCACCCTTTCCGTCAAGCACCATCGTCAAGTCGCGGCAAGTACTGCGGTAGCTGCCAGGTTTGGCGTCCGTTCCCGAGGGCGTCAGGCGCACTGCCAGCGGCACCGCATTGCCCAGGCCCTTGTTGCTCCACTGGCGCGTCTTGCCATCCTCTTCATCCTTCAAGGTGCGCACGGCAGCCGTCAGCAAGGCTTGTTTTTCCTTGGCATTCAGCTTGGCGATGGTCACGTCGGACAGGAATGGCGGATATACGACGGGCGCCGGATCCTTGCCCTGCACATCCCAGCGGCCGCTGTTTTGCGAACAGGTGCGGCGGCTCAGGTCCTGCGACTTGTCGCCTGCCGTAACGACGAATTTCAGGTCGCGACAGACGTGCGCCTTCAGGCTGTGCTCCGTCATGCCGGAGTTGCTGAAGTTATACGTGACTTTCACCAGCACGCCGCGGTCGCCGCCGTTATCCCACACATGGGCTTCCTGGTCGTCGTCGTCCTTGTTCAAGTCGTTGAACAAGTCATTGAGCAGCATGTCCTTTTCCAGCGGGGTCAAAGCCGCCACGGTGATTTCGTCGACGATGGTGGGCGTTTGTGCGGCGGCATTGCCCAGGCAGGCGAGGCCGATGACGGTAGCGCCCAGCAGGCGCAGGGCGGGGCGGGAAAGCGGGAATGGCATGGTGTTCTTTCTGGCGCGAGCGGCACTATGTGGCGATATTGATATGCAATTGCAATCATCTTATCAAATTTCATAGTCAAACTCTGTTTCCTGTGCGTACAGGAACACCCCCTCTCCGAACGACATGCTAGAGTCGCGCCTGTTGCTGACGCCCGGGAACGAGGCTTGTGCTGGCGCAAACCCTGTGTAGATGCAGGCTCTGCTCAGCATCTATCTATATGTTCCCCTTGAATAAGCCCCCTACCGTCCCTATAATTAGCACTCGTTAGTAGAGAGTGCTAACAAACTCTTTCGTAGCAATCCTCAGGACATGATGGTGCATGCCGGACAACAGCAGGGAACGCTACGCGGCGGGCGACGCCGCGATGCCACCACTGCCCAGCGCCGGCACGCACTCGATGACATGGGGTTTGCTTGACCGTTGCGGGCTGCTTTCAACGGCGGTCACTGAAAGCAGGCCTGGCGCTGCGCCAGGCATGTATTCATTTAGCAACACTTATCCATTGAACTTTAAGGAGTTTTGTATGAATCTGCGCCCATTAAACGATCGCGTCATCGTCAAACGCCTCGACCAGGAAACCAAAACTGCGTCCGGCCTCATCATTCCTGATGCAGCTGCTGAAAAACCGGATCAAGGCGAAGTCCTTGCCGTAGGCAATGGCAAGATTCTCGACGACGGCAAAGTCCGGCCTCTGGATGTCAAAGTGGGCGACCGCGTCCTGTTCGGCAAGTACGCCGGCCAAACCGTCAAAGTTGACGGCGATGAGCTGCTGGTCATGCGCGAAGAAGACATCATGGCGATCGTCGTCAAGTAATTGTTTCCACGTTGTAGACAGATACATCCCGAAACTCAGGAGAATTGAACATGGCAGCTAAAGAAGTAGTATTCGGCGACGCAGCGCGCGCCAAGATGGTCGAAGGCGTCAACATCCTCGCCAACGCAGTCAAAGTAACGCTGGGCCCGAAAGGCCGCAACGTGGTCCTGGAGCGCTCGTTCGGCGCCCCTACCGTCACCAAGGATGGTGTGTCGGTAGCGAAAGAAGTTGAACTCAAAGACAAGCTCATGAACATGGGCGCGCAAATGGTCAAGGAAGTTGCTTCCCGCACCAGCGACAACGCCGGCGACGGCACCACCACCGCGACCGTGCTGGCACAAGCCATCGTGCGCGAAGGCATGAAGTTCGTTGCCGCCGGCATGAACCCGATGGACCTGAAGCGCGGTATCGACAAAGCTGTTGCAGCCACCGTCGAAGAACTGGCGAAAATCGCCCGTCCTTGCACCACGACCAAGGAAATCGCCCAAGTTGGCGCGATCTCGGCGAACTCGGACTACTCGATCGGCGAGCGTATCGCTGAAGCGATGGAAAAAGTCGGCAAAGAAGGCGTCATCACCGTAGAAGACGGCAAGTCGCTGAACGACGAGCTGGACATCGTTGAAGGCATGCAGTTCGACCGCGGCTACCTGTCGCCATACTTCATCAACAACCCAGAGAAACAAGTTGCCGTACTGGACAGCCCATTCGTCCTGCTGTGCGACAAGAAAATCTCGAACATCCGTGACCTGCTGCCGGTACTGGAACAAGTCGCAAAAGCTGGCCGTCCACTGCTGATCATCGCGGAAGACATCGAAGGCGAAGCGCTGGCGACCCTGGTTGTGAACAACATCCGCGGCATCCTGAAAACTTGCGCAGTGAAAGCCCCTGGCTTCGGCGACCGCCGCAAAGCCATGCTGGAAGACATCGCTGTCCTGACCGGCGGCCAAGTGATCGCTGAAGAAGTCGGCCTGACCCTGGAAAAAGTGACCCTGGCCGAACTGGGCCAAGCGAAACGCATCGAAGTGGGCAAGGAAAACACCATCGTTATCGATGGCGCCGGCGAAGCTGCCTCGATCGAAGCACGCGTAAAACAAGTACGCGTACAGATCGAAGAAGCGACCTCGGACTACGACCGTGAAAAACTGCAAGAGCGCGTAGCCAAACTGGCTGGCGGCGTTGCCGTGATCAAGGTTGGCGCAGCCACCGAAGTCGAAATGAAAGAGAAAAAAGCCCGCGTTGAAGATGCACTGCACGCAACCCGCGCTGCCGTGGAAGAAGGCATCGTGCCAGGCGGCGGCGTAGCCCTGCTGCGCGCACGCGCCAACATCACGGTCAAGGGCGACAATCCTGATCAAGACGCTGGTATCAAGATCGTCCTGCGCGCAATGGAAGAGCCACTGCGCATGATCGTGCAAAACGCTGGCGAAGAAGCTTCGGTCGTCGTGGCAGCCGTACTGGCTGGCTCGGGCAACTACGGCTACAACGCTGCCAACGGCACGTATGGCGACATGGTTGAAATGGGCGTCCTGGACCCAGCCAAAGTGACCCGTTCGGCGCTGCAAAACGCCGCTTCGATCGCTTCGCTGATGCTGACGACCGACTGCATGGTCTGCGAAATCGCTGACGACAAAGCAGGCGGCGGCATGGGCGGCGGCATGGGTGGTATGGGCGGCATGGGCGGCATGGACGGCATGATGTAATGTCCGGCGGCCAGTCGCGCAGGCGACGGCGCGACTGGCCGCATACGCAGGGACAGGGCTGGCAGACCAAAAGCTGCCAGCGCCTCCCGGCGGCCCCGAAAGCCACCTTCTACGGAAGGTGGCTTTTTTTCGCCTGGTGATCTGGCAAACCCGTTTCGCAAACCCGTTTGGCAAGCCCGGCGATTGCCGGCCTGGGCGTTTTGCTTTAGCATGGCCGCCATCGTCCCTCTTTCCCATGCTCACCATCATGCCGCCACGCGCCTCCTCTTCCAAAACCACCATCATCGCCGGCATCCTGGCCGGCTTGCTGGCCGCCGGGCTCGGCGCTTTCTACCTGCACCAGCAATCCGCGCCGCAGGCAGACAATGCCCCCGCCGCGAGCAGCCAGACGGCGGCGCCGGAGCAGAACGCGCGCGCCATCGATGCCTTGATGGCTTTGCCGGAAATCAAGGCCTGGTCGGCGCATATCGAAAAGGCGTCGGGCGGCCGCGCCCATGGTGCCGTGATGGAAACGTCACCCGAGACGCGCCTCGTCGATGGCGTCGCCTGTTATCAGCTGAGCTTTTTCGAAAGCACGCCCGATGTGGCGCACCGGTGGGAGAGTTTCGTCGTTTCGCCCGACGGCAAGCGCATCCTCGTCGACGACATCGTCAGCGCTGAGCTGATCAGCCTGGAACAATGGCGCAAGGACAATGCGCCCATGCAGCGCGTCGCCACGCAGTAAGGCCCCTGCGCCGGCGACGGGCGCGATGGCCAGGGACGCTTGCCTTGCAGCGCAAGCTTTACTTTCTGGCATCGAAGCCCGATACTCGCCCACATGCCAGCCATCACTGTCCGTCCCCTCGCGCCAGACGACGTTGCCGCCTACCGCGCGCTGCGCCTGGCCGGCATCGCCGAACTGCCCGCCGCCTTCTGCACCACGCATGCGGCGGAAAGCGGCTTGCCGCTGGCACAGATAGCCCAGCGCTTGCGCGCCACTCCCCACCAAATAATATTTGGCGCTTTCGACGAGGAACAATTGATCGCGCTGGCCGGCCTGCGCCGCGAACCGATTGCCGTCGTGCATGACAAGGCCAGCCTGTGGGGTGTGTACGTGGCGCCGCAGGCGCGCGGGCGCGGCGCGGGACGGCAACTGGTGCAGGCCGCCATCACCCATGCCTGCGCCATTCCCGAACTGGGCCGCGTGCGCCTGGCCGTGGCGCAGGACAACCACGCGGCATTGACCCTGTACCTCGGTTGCGGTTTTACCCTGGAAGACTGTCCCGCATCGGATGGCATGCTGCAAATGCAGCTGTGGCTGCCCCGCCCGGCGCGCGCAAGTGCCGAAAGTAATGTCTTTATGAAAATCAATACCTTACAAATCTCTGCGAAATAGCGGACAGGCCGTTTTTTCTGTTGCAAGCAAACGCGGCAGGCCTTAGCATCGCGGCTTACAAAAAAAACTTGGGGGAGAGCCAATGTCATCGGCCGAGACACAAACCGCCACGGGCAAAATGCCGCGGCAAATACCGTACATCATCGCCAACGAAGGCTGCGAACGCTTCAGCTTCTATGGCATGCGCAACATCCTGACGCCATTCCTCATCAGCACCTTGCTGCTGATGATCCCGATCGACCAGCGCACGGGCGAAGCCAAGCACGTCTTCCACACCTTCGTCATCGGCGTGTACTTCTTCCCGCTGCTGGGCGGCTGGCTGGCCGACCGCTTCTTTGGCAAATACAACACCATCTTCTGGCTCAGCCTTGTGTATTGCGCCGGCCATGCCTGCCTGGCCCTGTTTGAAAACAGCGTCAACGGCTTCTATTTCGGCCTGTTCCTGATCGCCTTCGGTTCCGGGGGCATCAAGCCGCTGGTGGCCTCGTTTGTCGGCGACCAGTTCGACCAGACCAACAAGCACAAGGCCAAGCTGGTATTCGACCTGTTCTACTGGATCATCAACTTCGGCTCCTTCTTCGCTTCGCTGCTGATGCCGATGTTCCTGCGCGACTTCGGCCCGTCGATCGCCTTCGGCATCCCCGGCCTGATGATGCTGGCCGCCACCATCGTCTTCTGGATGGGCGCCAAGAAATACGTGCACGTGCCGCCGGCGCCGCCAAATCCCGATTCGTTCACCCGCGTGGCCCGCACGGCCCTGCTGGCGCGTGTCGATGGCGGTTCGCGTCCCGGCCTGTACGTGGCCTACGTCGGCGTGATCGGCGCCCTGTATGCGTTCTACAGCATTCCCGAATGGGGCTTCGTGATTGCCGCGTGTACCGCGCTGGTATTGCTGCTGGCCTTCGGCAGCATCGGCACGGCCATGCAGCTGGAACGCGCACGCGGCATCCACCCTGACGAAGCCGTCGAAGGCGTGCGCGCCGTGTTGCGCATCCTCGTCATCTTCGCCCTCGTCACGCCGTTCTTCTCGCTGTTCGACCAGAAGGCCTCGACGTGGATCGTGCAGGCGAACACCATGGAAAAACCAAGCTGGTTCCTGCCGGCGCAGATGCAGGCGCTGAACCCGATGCTGGTGATGCTGCTGATCCCGTTCAACAACCTGGTGCTGTACCCGATGCTGAACCGCTTCGGCCTGGAAGCGACGGCCCTGCGCCGCATGACGGCCGGTATCGGCTTTTCCTCGCTGGCGTGGATCGTCATCGGTCTGCTGCAGCTGGCCCTCGACAGCGGCAACGCCGTCTCCATCATGTGGCAGATCCTGCCGTACGCGCTGCTGACGTTCGGCGAAGTGCTGGTCTCGGCCACGGGCCTGGAGTTTGCGTACAGCCAGGCGCCCGTGTCCATGAAGGGCGCCATCATGAGCTTCTGGAACCTGTCGACCACGGTGGGCAACCTGTGGGTGCTGATCGTCAACCGCAGCGTCATGAACGAAGGCGTGATCGGCAAGATCGCCGAGAGCGGCATCAGCGTGACAGCTTTCCAGATGTTCTTCTTCGCCGCCTTTGCCGCCGTGGCCATGCTGGCCTTCGGCCTGTATGCGAAGCGCTACAAGATGGTGGATAACTACCGCCAGGCGGTCATCCCGGCGAAAGCGTGATGCCGGTTTGATGTAACGCAAAAGGGCGCCCTCGGGCGCCCTTTTTTACGTCGTCACCGTCGGCCCGTCGCGCCCCGTGCGTGCGCGGATCTGCGCCACTGTTTCCGCCACGGCGATCAGCCCCGCCAGCGCTTGCTGGGTCGGCAAGTCATGCTGCGCCGGATCGGCTGCGTAGCGCTCCAGGTACAGGCGCAGGGTGGCGCCTTCGGTACCCGTGCCGGACAGGCGCAGCACGATGCGCGCGCCGTCCGTCATGATGATGCGGATGCCCTGCTGCGTCGCCACCGAGCCGTCGACGGGGTCCGTGTAGCTGAAATCGTCGGCCAGCGCCACCGTGTAGCCGCCCAGCGCCTGGCCCGGCAAGGCGGCCAGCTGGCCGCGCACGGCCTGCATCAGCTGCGCCGCGCCGGCGCTGTCGATGTCTTCGTAATCGTGGCGCGAATAGTAATTGCGGCCATGGGTGGCCCAGTGGGCGCGCACGATCTCTTCCACCGATTGCTTTTTCTCAGCCAGCAGGTTGAGCCAGAACAACACGGCCCACAGGCCATCCTTTTCGCGCACGTGGTTCGAGCCCGTGCCGTAGCTTTCTTCGCCGCACAGGGTGGCCAGGCCCGCGTCGAGCAGGGTGCCGAAGAATTTCCAGCCCGTCGGCGTCTCGTAGCACGGTATGCCCAGCGCGCTGGCGACCCGGTCGGCCGCGCCCGACGTGGGCATGGAGCGGGCGATGCCTTTCAGCCCGGCGCGGTAGCCGGGCGCCACGGTGGCGTTGGCGGCCAGGATGGCCAGGCTGTCCGAGGGCGTCACGTCGAAGCGGCGGCCGACGATCATGTTGCGGTCGCCGTCGCCATCCGAGGCGGCGCCGAAGTCGGGCCCATCGTCGGCCGCCATGATGGCGATCAATTCCTGCGCGTTGACGGGATTCGGGTCCGGGTGGCCGCCGCCGAAGTCTTCCAGGGGCACGCCGTTGATGACGCTGCCCTTGGGCGCGCCCAGCATGCCTTCCAGGATGGCCGTCGCATACGGGCCGGAAACGGCGTGCATGCCGTCAAAGCAGATGCGCAAGCCGCCCGCGAACAGGGCGCGGATGGCGTCGAAGTCGAACAGCTGCTGCATCAGTTCCGCGTAATCGAGCACCGGATCGATCACTTCGACCGTCATCTGTTCGATGCACACCACTCCCAGGGTATCGAGGTCGATGTCGGCAGCGTCGCTGATGCGGTATTCGGTGATCGTTTGCGTGCGCGCAAACATGGCCTCGGTGACTTTTTCGGGCGCCGGGCCGCCATTGGCGATGTTGTACTTGATGCCGAAATCGCCGTCGGGTCCGCCCGGGTTATGGCTGGCCGACAGGATGAGGCCGCCGCTGGCGCCATGCTTGCGGATGACGCAGCTGACCGCCGGCGTCGACAGGATGCCGCCCTGTCCCAGCAGCACGCGCGCGTAGCCGTGCGCGGCCGCCATGCGCAGCACCGTCTGGATGGCCGCGCGGTTGTAATAACGGCCGTCGCCGCCCAGCACCAGGGTCTGGCCGCGGCAGTCGCCCAGCGTGTCAAAAACGCTCTGCACGAAATTTTCCAGGTATTGCGGTGCGCTGAAGACAGCCACCTTCTTGCGCAAGCCCGAAGTGCCGGGCCGCTGGCCGGCTATCGGCGCCGTATTGATGATTTGTATAGCCATCTTGCCTCCATATTAACTTCCCATGTTAACGCATGCCAGGCAAGCGGCAAAGCGTTGTACATCTGCCACGGTGCGCCAAGCCGCTTAGCACCACATCCCGGCATGACATATAATGAGAATCATTCTCATATGCGGCATTCCTGGCTGCGGACTCATACATCGGACGCCGTGGTTGCACGCTATTACCAAGAACTGTTGAACTTTTGCTGGCGCAGCTTGCGCAACCGCGAGGCCGCTGCCGACCTGGTGCAGGAAAGCTATGCGCGCGTGCTGGGCGAAGCGGCCGTGCGCGAACCGCGCGCGCTGCTGTACCGCACGGCGCGCAACCTGCTGATCGACAAGCACCGCCGCGCCGCCTTGCGCCAGCACGAGGAGCTCGACGCCCTGCCGGAGGCCGCGCATCCGGCCGCCCCCCGTCATCTGCAGCCGGAACAGGCGCTGGAAAGCAGCCAGGACTGGCAAGCCTGCGTGGCCGCCATCGACGCCTTGCCGCCCCGCTGCCGCGACGCCTTCGTGCTGCACGTGTTCGAGGAATTGCCGCACGCGCAAATCGCCGCGCGCATGGGCATTTCCGTGAGCATGGTGGAAAAACATATCGCGCGCGGCATGCTCAGTTGCCAGGCGCAGTTGCATTCTTTGCGGGAAGCCACATAATGGCGCCCATGACCGCCCACTCGCCCCGCCATGATTTCGGCCCCTCTGCCCAGGAGCAGGCGGACTTGCGCGAGTACGCCGACTTTGCCGCCACGCAAGATGGCGTGGCGCTGGCGGCTGCCACCTGGTTCAGCCGGCACGGCAACCTCGATGCACAGGGCCAGTCGGCGTTTGCCGCCTGGCTGGCGGCCGATCCGGCCCATGCCGAAGCCTACGCGCAACTGCAAAGCACGCACCGCGTGGCGCGCCGGATTCCCCCGCAGGTCGCCGCGCGCTGGGCAGTGCCGCCAGCCGCAACGCACGTGACACCGCAGGCGCCGCGCCGTCATTGGCTGCGCGCGCTGCCGTATGCGGCCGCCGCCATGTTGCTGCTGAGCGTGGGCGCGGGCGGCTACCAGTGGTGGCAACAGCAAGCCGTATTCAGCCAGTCGTATGCCACCGTGCGCGGCCAGCGCCTGGCCGTCGCGCTGCCCGACGGCAGCAAGCTGCAGCTCGATACGGCCACGCAGCTGCACGTCACCCTGTACCGCCAGCGGCGCGAAGTACGCTTGGCGCACGGCGAAGCGCTGTTCCAGGTGCAATCGAAGCAGGGCCAGCCCTTCGACGTGCTCAGCGGTCCCCTGACAGTGACGGTGGTGGGCACGCAGTTTTCCGTGCGCAATACCCTCGAGCACGACGGTAAGCTGCGCGTGGCCGTGCAGCATGGCCAGGTGCGTGTGGCGGGTGCGCGGCAAGACCGGGTCGACCTGCGGGCAGGCCAGGGCGTCAGCAGCGATGCCAGCGGCCGCCTGTCGGCCATCGCCAGCCTGGCCCCGGGCAGCGTGGCGCCGTGGCGCGACGGCAGGATCACCTTCGACAATGTGCCGCTGGGCGCGGCGCTGGCCGAGTTCGAACGCTATGGCGACACGGGCTTCGTCGTGCGCGATCCCGCCGTCGCCAGGCTGCGCATCGGCGGCAGCTTCAGCCTGACCCAGCTGGACCGTTTCGCCGCCGCCCTGCCGCAGCTCTTGCCCGTGCAGATCGTCCGCAGCGGCACCGTCAGCACTATCGGCATGGCGCCGAAAGCTGCCGCGCAGGCGCCGGCCATGCACCTGCAAGAAAATAAATGAAAATAATTCGCATTCGCAGGTGAGGGTTTTCTCCGCTGCTGCGTCTACCAAGTTAATCGACAATAAATTAACCTGGAGAAATGCAACATGTGGTCCCCCCGCCTCAATCTGACACCCGCTCCCCTCGCCCTGGCCGCCATGCTGGCCTTGGGCAACATCCCCCTGGCACAGGCGCAAACCTTGTCCCCCGTCAAACTGGCCATCGCCGCCCAACCGCTGGGGCAAGCCCTGAATGAGCTGGCGCGGCAAGCCAATCTGCAACTGCTGTTTGCGCCGGAACTGGTGGCCGGCAAGACGGCGCCCGCCGTCAGCGGCACCCTGAGCGTGGCCGACAGCCTGGAGCGCCTGCTGGCCGGCAGCGGCCTGGCCGCCAGCATCGACGGCAACAGCGTCATCATCCGCCCGGCGCCCGCCGCCACGGGCAAGGTGGCGACCCTGGCGGAAATCACCGTCAGCGCGCGCCAGGACGCGACCATCGATACCGAGCTGACGAAGTCGTATGCGGCGCAAGCGGTGAGCATCGGCAAGGGCAGGCAAAGCCTGCGCGACATTCCCCAGTCCGTCTCCGTGCTGACGCGCCAGCAGCTGAACGACCAGAATTTGCTGAGCCTGGACGACGCCATGCGCGGCGTGACGGGCATCACCGTCGAAGCGAGCAGCACGGGCGGCAACCACGGCAATTTTTACTCGCGCGGCCATGCGCTTGACTCGGTGCAGGTCGATGGCGTGATGACGCCCGCCAGCACGGGTAACGACCTGTCGGCCGGCTACGGCCTGGCCATCTATGACCGCGTGGAAGTGCTGCGCGGCCCCGCCGGCCTGTTCCAGGGCGCGGGCGATCCGGGCGGCACCATCAACCTGGTGCGCAAGCGGGCGCGCGACACCTTCGCCGCCAGCGGCGTGCTCAGCGCGGGTTCCTGGGACCGCTACTATGCGGAAGCGGACGTGACGGGCCCCCTGAGCGCGGACGGCAAGGTGCGCGGCCGCCTGGTGGCCGCGTATGAACACCGGCGCTCCTTCGTAGACCATGTGTATGCGGGAAAACCGCTGCTGTACGGCACCGTGGCCATCGACCTGGCGCCGGGCACCGTGCTGACGGGCGGCGTCACCTGGCAGGAATACAAGGGCCGTCCCGCCTTCGGCCTGCCCGCCTATGAAGACGGACGCCTGCTCGACGTGCCCCGCTCCACCTACCTGGACCCGGCCTGGAACCACATCACGGAAAAGGTCACGGAATATTTTGCCGAACTCGATCACAAGCTGGACAACGGCGGCCAGTTCAAGGTGACCGCCCTGTCCCGCGAACAGGACGAACCATCGCGCCGTTTCGGCTGGTCCGATTGTTCGGCAGACCCTGTCACGGGCGACAGCTGCCTGAAAACCTGGAGCTACCGCAGCCACTGGAAGACGCAGGGACTCGATGCTTACCTGGCCACGCCCTTCCAGGCGTTCGGCCGCAGCCACGACCTGATCGTGGGCGCCGACTACCGCCAGGTGCACAAGAATTTCCGCTACGGCGGCGGCAAGGTCACCCCGATCAACATCTACCATCCGGATAACAATATCCCCCAGGCCAGTTACACTTTTACTGACGGTAACGACAACCGCACCAAACAGTTCGGCCTGTACGCGCGCACCCGCCTGCAGGCAACGGACCGGCTGGCCGTCAACCTGGGCGGGCGCCTGACGCACTGGGACAACCATGCCGTCAACCGCAATACGTATTTCAACCAGGTCACCGACGTCAGCAACACCATCAGGGCCAAGTTCACGCCGTACGCGGGCCTGGTCTATGAGCTCGACAAGCAGGTGTCGGCCTACGGCAGCTACACGCGCATCTTCTCGCCCCAGACCACCACGGACGCAGCAGGCCAAACCCTGAAGCCGCGCACGGGCCAGCAATTCGAACTGGGCTTGAAGGCGGAGCTGTTCGACAAGAACGTCAATGCGCATGCGGCCCTGTTCCGCATGGAAGACGAGAACCGCGACATGCCCGATCCGGCCAATCCGCTGTTTTCCATCGGCGCCGGCAAGATGCGCAGCCAGGGCCTGGAAGCCGAGCTGAGCGGCAGCCCCCTGCCGGGCTGGAACATCACGAGCGGCTATTCCTACACCAGCACGCGCACCCTCGAAGGCAGCGATGACCAGAAAGCGCAACTGTATTCCTTCATCGCGCCACGCCACAACTTCAACCTGTGGACCAATTACCGGCTCGCCGGCGCGCTCGACAAGATCAGCGTGGGCGGCGGCTTGCGCAGCGTCAGCAGCATGTACCGCCTGAACGGGCCCGTGAAATTCGAACAGGGCCCCGTCACCACAGTGGGCTTGCAGGCGGGCTACCGCCTCAGTCCCACGCTGGAGCTGTCGTTGACGGTGAACAACATGTTCGACAAAAAATACTACACGCGCGTGTGGGCCGCGTATGGTTCCAACTTCTATGGCGAACCGCGCAACGCCATGCTGACCCTGCGCGGCCAGCTGTAAACTCGCGCTCCCGCGCACGCACGGCCGCCGCGTCACTGCGGTGGCCGTGCGCGTTTACAACATCACACTCTTGCATGTCTCGCAACCTCGCACTATAATAAGAATAGTTCTCATTCACATTTGGATTCCGTTCGGAGTCTGCATCTCGCATGTCCTGCCTGCCATCGACCGGCCAGGACGGCATGGCCGATGCGCAGCTGGATGACACGCTGCGCCAGCCAGGCATCCCTGCCAAGCAAGCCTTCCCATATCCATAACGCAAAAAGGTCGTTTCATGGCGCGAGCACGTTCGCTGGCCGGCGCTGCCGCCGCCACTTTCCGGTACTTTGCACCGCTGCGACAACCACGTTTCTCACCACAAACTAAGGCATACACCATGCACCTCACTTCCATCGCGCGCCTCGGCGCCCTCGCCGCCCTGCTGGGCGCGGCCCTCGTTTCCGGCACGGCCAGCGCGCACCAGATCTGGCTGCAGCAGGACGGCAAGGCGGCCAGCGTGTACTTCGGAGAATTCGGCGACAACCTGCGCGAAGCCTCGCCCGGCTTGCTGGACAAGTTCAGCATCAAGAACGTGACGTGGGTGTCCGCCAAGGGCGCGCAGCCGTTGCAGGCGAGCAAGACGGCCGGCGCGTTCATCCTGAATGGCAAGGTGGGCGCCGGCGAAAGCATCATCGTCGAGGAAGACAACTACCCGTCGTGGGAAGAGAAAAAGGATGGCAAGGCCACGCGCACCGTGTGGGTCCCGGCCGCGCGCCTGGTCGCCGACGGCAAGGCGCAAGCGCCCGCGCTGACCCTGGACCTGGTGCCGACCGGCAAACCAGGCCAGTTCCAGGTCAGCTACCAGGGCAAGCCGCTGGCGCAAGCCAAGGTCAACGCCGTGGTGCAGTCGGGCTGGGGCAAGGAAGCGTGGAGCGATGCGCAAGGCCTGGTCAGCTTCCCGCTGCCATGGAAGGGCACCTATGTGCTGGAAGTGCAGCACACGGACAAGACGGCCGGCCAGCGCGGCGCGCAAGCCTATGACAAGGCCATGTTCGTGACGACCCTGAGCCTGGTGCAGCCGCAAGGCGTGACGCCGCTGCCGGCCGGCCCGGCCCTGCCACCGAGCAAGGATCACGACTGACCATGCAAGCGCCAGCCACCACTGAAAAAATGCCGCGCCTGCGGCTCTCCGCCGGGGCCGTGTACCGCCTCGGCGTGGCTTCGCGCAGCGTGGCGGCCATCGTCGGCGGCTACGTGCTGGCCGCGCTGGTCACCATGCTGCTGTCGGTGAGCCTGCCCATGGCCCGCTCCGAAGCCGTCATGACGGCCACCCTGCTGTCGTTTGCCATCTATACCTGCGCCGTGATGTGGGTCTTCGCCACGCGCAGCGCCCTGCGCGCCTGGCTGGGCCTCGCGATCCCCGCCACCGTCATCGCCGCCATCCTGCAGTGGATGGACGCACTATCCTGGAGTCTCGCATGAAAGAAGGTTTCCGCCAGTCGATGGCATGGCTGCACACCTGGTCCGGCCTGCTCGTCTGCTGGATCTTGCTGCTGGTGTTTTGCGCCGGCACGGCCAGCTACTACCGCAATGAAATCACCCTGTGGATGCAGCCCGAGCTGCATGGCGCCGCCGCCAGCGAAGTGACGACGGAAGTGGCGGCCAAGGTCGCGCAACAGGCGATGGAAGAGCGGGCCACGGGCGCCACGCGCTGGTTCATCAGCCTGCCCGGCGAGCGCAATCCCGCCACGCAGCTGGGCTGGAGCAAACCGTCGCAACCGGGCGAAAAGAAACGCGGACGGCGCGGCAATTTTCATAGCGAAAAGGCCGACCCGGCTACGGGCGAAGTGCTGTCCAAGCCGCGCGAGACGCGGGGCGGCGAATTCCTCTACCGCCTGCATTTCGACCTGCACTACATGTCCGCCATCTGGGGCCGCTGGATCGTAGGCTTCTGCGCCATGTTCATGTTCGTCTCCATCATCAGCGGCATCGTCACGCACAAGCGCATCTTCAAGGACCTGTTCACCTTCCGGCCGAAGAAGGGCCAGCGCTCGTGGCTGGACGCGCACAACGTGACGGCCGTGCTGGCCCTGCCCTACCACATGATGATCACCTACACGGGCCTCGTCACCCTGATGTTCCTGTACATGCCGTCCGGCGCCACGGCCGCCTACAAGGGCGACCAGGATGCCTTCTTCGCCGAAGCCTTCCCGGGCCGCTCGGACGAGCGCAAGGCGGCCGGCGTGGCCGCGCCGCTGACGCCGTTCGCGCCCCTCGTGCGCCAGGCGGAACAGCACTGGGGCGGCGGCAAGGTCGAGCGCATCTCCGTGAATAATCCGGGCGACGCCAACGCCACCGTGACGCTGTCGCGCGCGTCCGGACGCGACATGTCGTCGAAGCAGCCGTCGCTGGAATTCGATGGCGTGTCCGGCAAGCTGCTGGCCACCGACGGCGACGCGCTGCCCGGCGCGGCAGCCACGCACGGCGTCATGTATGGCTTGCACATCGCCCGTTTCGGCGGACCGCTGCTGCGCGCCCTGTTCTTCCTCTCCGGCCTGGCCGGCTGCGCCATGGTCGCCACGGGCGCCTTGCTGTGGGCCGTCAAGACGCGCCAGAAACAGGCCAAGGCGCTGGCCGCCGGCAAGCGCGCCAGCTTCGGCCTGCGCCTGGTGGAAGCGCTCAACATCGGCGCCATCGCCGGCATCCCGATCGCCTTCGGCGCCTATTTCTGGGCCAACCGCCTGCTGTCGGTGACGATGGAAGACCGGCCGCAGGAGGAAATCGCCTGCTTCTTCGGCGCCTGGGCCCTGGCCGCCATCATCGCGCAGCTGCGTCCGTCGCGCGCCATGTGGCGCATGCAGCTGGCCGCCGGCGCCTTCCTGCTGGCGTCGCTGCCTGTGCTGAACGTCTTCACCACCGAATCGCACCTGGGCGTAACCCTGTTCCTGGGCCGCGGCCCCGTGGCGGTGGCCGCCTTCGACCTGGTGGTGCTGGTGCTGGGCCTGGGCCTCGCGTATGCGGCGTTCAAATTGAAACCGCTGCCCGTGAAGGCGGCCAAGGCCGCACCCGCCGCCAAGCCGGCGCCGACGACGATGGAGGCCGCGTGATGGAGCTGCTGTCGAACTTCCTCGTCTTTGCCTTGTGCTACGCAGGCCTGTCCTCGCTGTGCCTGGCGATGGACCGCCACTACGCCGACTTGCATGGACGCGGCGCCGAACCTCCCGCGCCGCTGCGCCGCCGCCTGCAGTGGACGGGGTGGCTGGCGCTGGCGGCCGGCCTCGCCTGGGCCATGCACATCGCCGGCGGCGGCTACGGCCTCGTCTACTGGGTCGGCAGCCTGACTGGCTGCGGCTTGCTGCTGATCTGGCTGCTGCCCTACGCGCCGCACCAGGCCATGCGCCTGGCGCGCCTCATCGGCGGCGCGGCCGTGCTGGCCGCCATCGCGCTGGCAGTGCTGTAGCGGGACTGGCTGCGCCGCCACGCGACGGTCATGCGTGGCGGCGCAACAACAGCGCATTGCGCCGCCACGCCTGGCACGCTAAAATGAGAATAATTCTTATTTGCATTAAGGTTTTCCCCACCATGCCAGGCAGTCCGTTCGCGCCCTCTCCCTTGCTGCCCACGCAGCTGGAAAACCATTACCGCGCGCACCACGGCTGGCTGGCACACTGGCTGCAGCGGCGCCTGGGCAATGCCTTTGATGCGGCCGACCTGATGCAGGATACCTTCGCGCGCCTGCTGGCCGGCGCCCCGGCACAGCCGCAGACGCCGGCCCTGCGCGCGCCGAAAGCCTACCTGGCGACCGTCGCCAAGCACCTGCTGATCAATCACTTGCGGCGCCAGTCGCTGGAACGCGCGTGGCTGGCAGCGCTCGCTGCCCTGCCCGAACAGCATCTGCCATCGACCGAGCATCGCGCGCAAATCCTGCAGGCGCTGCAAGCGGTCGATGCCATGCTCGACGGACTGAAACCGAAGGTGCGCACCGTCTTCATCCTGGCGCAGATCGAAGGCCATGCCTATGCGGACATCGCCGCGCAACTGGGCATCGGCGAGCGCTCCGTGAAGCGCTACATGGCCGAGGCGCTGACCGAATGCGTGCTGCTGGCGCCGGACCTGCTGCCATGAGCGCGGCCGCGCCACCGTCTCCTCTGTTGTCGCGCAAGGTGGCGCGCCAGGCCGTCGAATGGTATTTATTGGAGCAGTCGGGCCAGGCCACGCCGGACGACCTGGCCGCCAGTGCGCAGTGGCGCGCGCTCGACCCGGAACACGCGCGCGCCTGGAACAGGGTGCAGCAAGTGAGCCAGACAGCTGGTCTGCTGCCGCCGGAGCTGGCCGTGCCCGTGCTGCGCCGTCCGCAGCGCCGCGTGGCCGTGCAGCTGCTGCTGGCGCTGATGGCGGCGCCCGCCGCCTGGCTGCTGGCGCGCCACGAGATACTGGCCGATTACCGCAGCGGCGTGGGCGAGCGGCGCGACATATCCTTGCCCGATGGCGGCACCCTGGTGCTCAACACGGACAGCGCCGTCGATGTGGCGTATGGCCCCGACGAACGCCGTCTGACCCTGCGCCGCGGCGAAGTGCTGGTGCAGACGCGCCCCGACCACGCGGGCAGCCGCCCGTTCATCGTCGCCACCTGCCATGGGCGCATCCGCGCGCTGGGCACGCGCTTTACCGTGCGCGTCGACGACGACGGCAGCCGCGTGACGGTGCTCGAACACGCGGTGGAAATCACGCCGCGCGCGCCCTCGGCCACCGTCCGCACGCTCGTGGCGAACCAGCAGGGCCGCTTCGACGCCAGCCACGCCAGCCTGCCCGTGCCAGCGCCGCTGCAAGCCGATGCCTGGGCGCGCGGCATGCTGGCGGCGCAGGACATGCGTCTCGACGCCTTCGCCTTCGAGCTGTCGCGCTACCGCCCCGGCCTGCTGCGCGTGGAACCGCAGGTGGCGGGCTTGCGCCTGTCGGGCGCCTTCCAGCTCGACGACACGGACGCCGTGCTGGACAGCCTGGCGCGCATGCTGCCCGTCGACGTGCTGTACCGCAGCCCGTACTGGGTCACCATCGCGGCCCGCAAAAAATAACTTACAAAATTGGCCCCTTTTTTCACCGCTGCCTGTCCTGTGAGTATTACAACGACACTCACCGGAAAGGCAAGACCATGCACCCTCCTCGTCTGACTCCCCTCGCGCGCGCCATCGGCAGCGCCGTGCTCCTGCTGTCGCTGGCGCAGGCGCCGGCCATGGCAGCCGATGCCGCCGCCGCGTCGGTTGCCGCGCAAACGGCCTTCAACGTGCCGGCGGGCGAGCTGTCCGCCGCCATCGCCAGCTTTGCCATCGAGGCGAAGGTGAGCGTGGGCGCGGCGGCCGAACTGCTGCAAGGCGTGCGCACGCCGGGCCTGAGCGGCAGCTACACGGTGCCGCAGGCGCTGGCCCGCCTGCTGGCCGGCACGGGCCTCGAAGCACTGCCCAGCGGGGAACGCAGCTATGTGCTGCGCAAGTCGGGTGCTGCCTCGCCCGCCGCGCCGATCGCCGCCACCCTGGGCGAAGTGGCCGTCAGCTCCAGCGCCCTGCGCGACGGCACCACGGAAGGCAAGCGCGGCTACGCGGGCCTGACCAGCGCCACGCGCCTGAACCTGTCGCTGCGCGAAACGCCGCAAGCCGTCAGCGTCATCACCCGCCAGCAGATCGAGGACCAGGGCTTGAAAACCCTGCAGGACGTGCTGTTGCAGGCGCCCGGCATCACGGTGGACCATTCGTCGAGCACGCGCGAATACGACCAGGTGTTTTCCCGCGGCTTCGAAGTCACGTCGTACATGTTCGACGGTATCCCGACCAGCAAGAGCCTGGAAGCGCGTACCTACGACATGGCCATCTACGACCGCGTCGAGGTCATCCGCGGCGCGACAGGCCTGATCAGCGGCACGGGCAGCCCGTCGGCCGCCATCAACCTGGTGCGCAAGCGCCCGGGCCGCACGTTTGCCGCCACGGCCGGCGCGCAGCTGGGATCATGGGACCGTTACCGCGTCGAGGGCGATGTCTCGACGCCCCTGACGGCGGACGGCAAGGTACGCGCGCGCCTCGTCGCCGCGCATGAAGACCAGCGCTCGTTCATCGACCGCTACCAGCAGAAAAAGGACGTGCTGTACGCCATCGTCGAAGCGGACCTGTCGCCTTCGACGGTGCTCAGCGCCGGCATCAACTACCAAAAGGAAAAGCTCAAGGGCGCGGGGCGCGAATTCCCCGTGTTCTACGCCGACGGCTCGCAAACCCATTTTCCCCGCTCGATGAACGGCACGGCCGCGTGGAGCACGTATGACCGCGAACAGAACATGCTGTTCGCCACGCTCGACCACTATTTCGACAACGACTGGATCGCCAAGGTGGCCGTCAGCCGCAGCAGCAACCAGTACGACGCCCTGCAGGGTTTTTCCGGCAACGGCTACCCGGACCGCGTGACGGGCGGCGGCATGAAGCTGTGGCTGGCCAACTGGCACAGCAAGCCGCAACAGACCTCGCTCGACGCGTACGTGAGCGGCCCGTTCCAGGCCTTCGGCCGCAAGCATGAACTGGTGCTGGGCGTGAGCGCCTCGGAACTCAAGACGAATGGCCCCATCTACCCGAACTGGCGCCTCGACGGCTACGACTACACGGTGCCGGATATCCACGCCTGGCATGGCGCCATGCCGGTGCCCGACTACAGCGACACGCGCCTGGGCTCCTCGTACGACAGGGAGCGGGAAAGCGGCGTGTATTCGACCCTGCGCCTGCGCCCGACGGACGCGCTGTCGGTGATTGTCGGGGCGCGGCTGTCGTACTGGAAGCGCGACATCCGCAGCGATTATTTCAACGACACGGACCTGTACGACGCCATGCGCGAAAACGGCAAGATCACGCCGTATGCGGGCCTGGTCTACGACCTGGGCCAGCACTGGTCGGCCTACGCCAGCTACACCAGCATCTTCACGCCGCAAAGCCAGCGCGACGTCAACAGCCGCTTCCTGGCGCCGCTGGAAGGCAAGAACTACGAAGTGGGTGCCAAGGGCGAATTCTTCGACGGCAAGCTCACCACCAGCGCCGCCCTCTTCCAGCTGAAGCAGGAAAACCTGGCCGAAGCCGATCCGGGCAACATCTGGATCATCGGCACGGGCGGCGGCTCCTACGCCTATCACACGGTGAAGGGCGCCACCACGCGCGGCGTCGAGGTGGAAGTATCGGGCCAGCTGCGCCCCGACTGGCAGCTGACGGCCAGCTATGCGTACAGCCGCATCCGCAACGCCGCCGGCGAGCGCATCCAGACCAACCAGCCGCAGAACATGGCCAAGCTGTGGACCACGTGGCGCCTGGCGCAGGGCGTGCCTGGCCTGGTGCTGGGCGGCGGCGTGAACTGGCAGAGCGATATCTACATGGATGACCGCGGGCCGAACGGCGAACGCTTCACGCAGAAGGCGTATGCCGTGGCGGGACTGATGGCGCAGTACCAGGTCACGCCGCAGCTGATGGCGACCCTGAACGTGAATAACGTCTTCGACAAGAAGTACTACTCGACGGGCATGGGCGGCTACTACGGCGATCCGCGCAACGCCATGCTGTCGCTGCGCTATCAATTCTGAATGGCTTCGCTGCTTTTGAGCAGCACCTCGATGCCCTCGGGCGCCATGGCGCGGCCCAGGAAATAGCCAAACGCCTCGTCGCAGCCCATCTCGGCCAGCAGTTCCAGCTGCTCGCCGCTTTCCACCCCGCCGGCGATGGTGCGCAATCCCAGCGTGCGCGCCATCGCCACGATGGCGCGCACCATGGCGCCGTCGCCGCCGGGCTTGCCCACGTCGTCGACGAAGCATTTTTCGATCTTCACGGCATCCGTGGGAAAGCGTTTCAGGTAATTGAGCGAAGCGTCGCCCGTGCCGAAATCGCTGATGGCGATCGCC
This sequence comes from Janthinobacterium sp. SUN176, assembly GCF_030587335.1. NCBI lineage: Bacteria > Pseudomonadati > Pseudomonadota > Betaproteobacteria > Burkholderiales > Oxalobacteraceae > Janthinobacterium > Janthinobacterium sp. SUN176. The sequence continues at coordinate 3,390,999 of NZ_JAPWIA010000001.1, forward strand.
ATGCCCAGCTGGCGGAACTGGCGCAATATCAGTTCGCAGTTCTGGTTGCGGTCGATCAGGATGCCGGCGGCGATTTCCAGCTCGATGCAATGCCCCGGCACGCCGGCCGCTTCCAGCGCGGCGGCGAAATTGCGCGCGATGTCGCGCTGGTAGAACTGGCGCGCCGACAGGCTGACGGACACCGTCAGCATCTGCCCCTGCGCGATCCACCTGCGCGCCTGTTCCACCGCCGTGGCCATCACCCACGCTCCCACCGGCAGGATCAGGGCGATTTCCTCCAGTACCGGCAAAAAGTCGAGCGGCATCATCAGGCCCAGCTCCGGGTGCTTCCAGCGCAGCAGCGCCTTCACGCCCGTGATCGTGCGCGTCTTCAAGTCCATGCGCGGCTGGTAGAACAGGGCGAATTCATTGCGTTCGAGCGCGTGGCGCAAGGCCGTCTCGAGGATGGTGCGCGAATACGATTGCGTCTGCATGCGCGGCGCGTAGCGCAGGCAGGTGCCGGGCGCGTGGCGCTTGGCCGCATACATGGCCAGGTCGGCCTTTTCGATCAGCGCATTGACGTCGTCGTCATCGTCCGGGTACAGGGCCACGCCCACGCTGGCCGCCACCGACAGGCTGTATTCGCCGATGACGAAGGGGGCAGCGATGGCGCCGACGATTTTCTCGGCCACCCGCTCGGCATCGTGCGCCGTGCGCAATTCCGTCAGCAGGATGATGAATTCGTCGCCGCCCTGGCGCGCCACCGTGTCGACCTTGCGCACGCACTGCTGCACCCGACGCGCGAACTCCGTCAGCACCTGGTCGCCCACGTCGTGCCCCAGGCTGTCGTTGATGGATTTGAAGCGGTCGATATCGACGAACAGCACCGCCAGCAACGCCTGGTGGCGGCGCGCGTAGGCGATGCCGTGCTCGAAGCGGATCTGGAAATGCAGCCGGTTCGGCAAACCCGTCAAGCCGTCGTGGTGGGCGATGAATTCCAGCTGCTGCTCGGCGCGCCGGCGCGCCGACACGTCGTGCAGCAGCAGCACCGCGCCGCCCTGCGCCAGTGGTGCGCAGCTGTACTGCACGTCGATGCGCTTGCCGTCGAGATGGCGCAGCAGCACGGCGCCGCGCGCCACTTCCAGCACTTCCTGCTGCGCCACGCAGTCGCGCACCTGGCGCGCCGCATCGATGGGCGTGCCGTCGTGGAACAGCGGCAGCAGCTGCGTCACGGGCTGGCCCAGGCCATCGTCGCCGAACAGCCCGCCCATGGCGCTGGCGCGGGGATTCAGGTAGCGCACGACGCCAGCGTGGTCGGTGCCGACGACGGCCGCAGGCAAGGCGTGCAGCAGCGCCAGCGCATCTGCCATGCGCTGCGCCTGCGCCGCCTGCAGCACCACGCCTGTCGCATGGCGCAGGCGCCACGTGCGCGCCGCCTGCCACTGGCAGGCCAGCAGCACGCTCAGCATCACGGCCAGGGTCAGGCACAGCGCCAGCAGCAGCGTCGTCATGCGTCACCCGGCAGGCAAGAGGTGGAAGACATGCTTTTCCTTTGCAACGCGCGCCATGCGGCCGGGCGCGGAACCATGCGGAAAGGAAATAATATAAGAATTCCGGCGCGATATTTGCCTGATCGGGCGCCGCTTGACTGGTGTCAATCACGGTGGGGCGTGATCACTGTTGCAATCCTCCCACAGACAATCTCACCAATTATTGCAACAATTGCTGCGCAACACTAAAATGAGAATGATTCTCATTCTTGGGAGTCAACTCCATTCATCTGAGTCCCTGCGCCCACGCCAGGACCGCAGCGGCATGGCCAGGCAAGCCAGGCGCAACACTCCCCCAGCGACGCATATTTTGAAACAGGCATCCGCCTGCTTCATCCACCACATCATCGCGACACCGGGAGTAATCAATGACAATACACAGCGCACAGCGAAAGGCCGCCGCATTGGCGCCAACCCTCATGGCCGCGGCCATTCTCGGCACCTTGGGTGCACCAGCCCTTGGCCAGACGCAGCAGCAGGAACAGAATCTGCCCGAGGTGCACGTCAACGCGCAGGCTGCCTCGGCCACCACCGAAGGCAGCGGCTCCTACACCAGCGGCAGCATGAACGCGGCCACGCGCCTGAACCTGTCCGTGCGCGAGACGCCGCAATCGGTCAGCGTCGTCACACGCCAGCAAATGGACGACATGAATATCCGCTCGGTCGAGGACATCGCCAATGTCACGCCGGGGCTGAGCCTGAACAAGGGCGCCACTGAGCGGGCCAGCTTTTATTCGCGCGGTTTCTCGATCAGCAATTTCACGGAAGACGGCCTGACCATGTCGGCCGACGGCGACACCCTCGGTTTCGCTACCCTGGCCATGTACGACCGCGTCGAAATCCTGCGCGGCGCGGCCGGCATGCTCAATGGCGTGGGCAACCCGTCGGGCACGATGAATTTCGTGCGCAAGCGCCCCACGGCGCAGAACGAGGTGTCGCTCACGGGCAGCATCGGCCGCTACAACGACTACCGCGGCGAAGTCGATGCGCGCGGCGCACTGAACCAGGCGGGCAGCCTGCGCGGACGCGCCGTGGCCGCCTACCAGGATACCGACACGTTCATCTCGAACTACCGCCACAAGCGCGCCCTGCTCTACGCCACCGCCGATGCCGACCTGTCGCGCGACACGACCCTGAGCGTGGGCTTTCACGTCAACGACGAGCGCAATCCCGGCTCCACGTGGTACGGCTTGCCAACGGCGCTCGACGGCAGTTTCCTGCCGCTCGACCGCTCGGCCAGCAACGCGCCCGACTGGACCTTCTGGAACAAGAAAAACACGCGCCTGTTCGCCGAACTCGAACACCGGCTGGGCGACGGCTGGAAGGTCAAACTGGCGGCGCAGGCGCTGCAGGACGAACTCGACTCCGTCGTCACGGGCATCGCCCGCGTGCCGAAGACAAATCTGTTCCGCCTCAGCGCGGCCAACGCCTTTGTCTACGACCGCCAGCAGCGCATAGTCGATGCGCAGGCAGCCGGTCCTTTCAGCCTGCTGGGCCGCCGCCATGAAATCGTCTTCGGCGCCAACTACCGCACGCGCGATACCGAGGACAAGGGCTACAAGTCGGTGCCCGACTACAGCTACACCTTCAACCCCGTGCGCTGGGATACGGGCGCGCCCGTGAAACCCGCGATCGGCACCTTCTATTATGGCCAGGACAGCAAGACGAAGCAGACGGGCGTCTACACGACGGCCCGCTTCAGCCTGGCCGATCCGCTGGCCCTGCTGGTGGGCGGCCGCGTCGACTGGTACGACTATCGCGCCATCAACACGTTTTCGGGCGCGCGCTCCGGCTACAAGGTGAGCCGGGAAGTCACGCCATATGCCGGCTTGGTGTACGACGTCGACGCCCACCATTCGCTGTACGGCAGCTGGACCAGCATCTTCAATCCGCAAAGCGCCGTCGACAGGAATGGCGTGCTGCTCGATCCCGTCACGGGCATCAACATGGAAGCGGGCGTGAAGGGCGAATACTTCGGCGGCGCGCTGAACGCCTCGGCGGCCGTGTTCCGCATCGTGCAAAAGAACCTGGCGACAGCGCTGCCGCTGACGCAGTGCGGTCCCGGCCTGCTGTCTTGCTCCGAGGCGGCCGGTGAAGTGCGCAGCGACGGGTTTGAACTGAGCGTGTCCGGCGCGTTGACGCCGCGCTGGCAGGTGAGCGCGGGCTTTACCTACAACACGGCCGAATACGCCAAGGCGCAAGGCAGCAATGCCGTCGGCGCGCGCTATGCGGCCGAGCGCCCCAGCCGCCTGCTGCGCCTGTCCACCAGCTATCGCCTGTCCGATGCGTGGCGCGTCGGCGGCGCGCTACGGGCACAGAACCAGATCTACAAGACCAACAGCGCCATCCGCCAGGGCGGCTACGCGGTGGCCGACCTGAACGCGGGCTGGCAAGTGAACCGCCAGCTCGACGTGCGCCTGAGCGTGACCAACGTCTTCGACCGCAGCTACTACCAGGCCATCAGCAGCATCGACAGCGGCAATGCATTCGGCGATCCGCGCAGCGCCGTGCTGACGGCGAAGTACACGTTTTAAGCCAGCGCCAGCCGGCCCGGCTTCAGTTCCGGCGTCGACGCCAGCACCGGCGCCGCATGCAGCTTGAAGATGCTGACGGCGTCGGCCAGGCTGGCCGCCTGCTGCTGCAGCGCGTCTGCGGCGGCGGCGGCCTGCTCCACCAGGGCCGCGTTCTGCTGCGTCACGCCATCCATCTGGCTGATGGCGATGCTGATCTGTTCGATGCCGTCGCGCTGCTCCACGCTGGCCACGGCGATCTCGCCGATGATGGCGTTGACGCGCTGCACGCTGCTCACCACGTCATCCATCGTGCGCCCCGCCTGGCCGGCCAGCACGCTGCCCTCTTCCACCGTGCGCACGGATTCGCCGATCAGCTGCTTGATTTCCAGGGCCGCTGCAGCCGAGCGTTGCGCCAGGTTGCGCACTTCCGTCGCCACGACGGCGAAGCCGCGTCCCTGCTCGCCCGCGCGCGCCGCTTCCACCGCCGCATTCAGGGCCAGGATATTCGTCTGGAAAGCGATGCCGTCGATGACGGCGATGATGTCGACGATGCGCTTCGACGAGGCATTGATATGGCTCATGGTCTGCACCACCTGCGCCACGGCCTCGCCGCCGCGCTGCGCCACGTCGGAAGCGCCGCCGGCCAGCTGGCGCGCCTGGTCCGCGTTGTCGTTATTCTGCCGCACGGTGGACGTCAGCTCGATCATCGAGGCGGCCGTTTCTTCCAGCGAACTGGCTTGCTCCTCCGTGCGCGACGACAGGTCCATGTTGCCGCTGGCGATTTCAGCGGACGCCGTGGCGATGGCGTCCGTGCCGGCGCGCACCCGTCCCACGATGGCGGCCAGGTTGCCGCTCATCGCTTTCAAGGCGCGCAGCAGGTCGCCGATTTCATCGCGGCTGCCGTCGGCCACCACGGCGCGCAAGTCGCCCGCCGCCACCTGCTGGGCGATGCCGACGGCCGCGCCCAGCGGCACCGTGATGCTGCGGATCAGCCACCACACGGTGACGGAGCCCACGACCAGGGTCACCAGCACGGTGGCCAGCATGGCGATGCTGGCGCTGCGGTGCGCGGCATCATCCTGCTCCTTCATCTGCGCCATCAGGGCGTGCGACTGCTTGCCGATGGCCGTGACGATGGCGTCGATCTGGCGCGTCGGTTCGCGGTCCATGCCCTTGACCAGCGCATCGACGGTCTGCGCGCTGTCGGCGCGCGCGCCGTCATACTTCTGCAGCGCCGCCAGGTAGCTCACGCCCAGCGCGTCGTGCGCCTGCAGCGCCTGCTCCACGGGTGCCGTGTCGAGTTTTAATGCGCCCATCATCACCTGCAGGCTTTTCAATTCCTTGCGCGTCTGCGCGCCGCTGGCGACAAACGCTTCGCGGTAGCGCTGGAAGGCGGCAGCATCGCCGCCGCGCAGCAGGATGTTTTTCCATTCCTGCACCTGGATCTTGAATTCCACCTGCGCGCTGCGCGCCGCGTCGACCGCTTCCGTCAAGGCGACGGAGCGCTGCATGGCGTCCGCGCTGCGCGCACTGGCCGCGTCGAGCGCACTCCAGCCACGCGCGCCAACGAACACCAGCGCAAGAAAGAAGAAGGCGCCCAACAGACCCAGGCGGACGGAGATTTTCAGATTCGCGAGTTGCATGTGTTTCTCCCGGCGGCAAGAACAGGATGGCAACAAAGGCGCCACCAAAACTATCCAATTCTCACCAAATAGGGAAATCATGGGGCGCGCCCCGTGAAAAACCAAGCAGCGCTTTCGTTAGAGAAACACTTTCAACATAGAAACAACAAATTACAGCGCAAGGTTGACTGGATGGTCATGATTTTCCGTCACCGTCATGGTCATCCGGGCAAGCTTGCCCGTACCCGCATCAAGGCAGCATACGGGTCAGTACATCGTCCTTGCGCACGCGGTGATGGAACACGGCGGCCAGCACATGCAGGCCCACCACGCCCCAGGCTGCCCATTTGCCCAGGAAGTGGTGCACGCTATCCACCGGCGCCTCGAAGCTTTCCCAGGTCATGCCGAAAGTCGTCGCCATCGACTCGAACAGCGCCGTATCGCGAAAGCTGGGCACGGTAAACAGGCCAAAGTCGGTATGCAGGCCCGTACCCACGTAGCCGGTCAGGGGCAGCGCGATCAGCAGGCCATACAGGCCCCAGTGCGCGGCGTGCGCCAGTTTGTGCTCCAGCGCGGAGCCGGGCGGATCCTGCGGCTGCACGTCGAGCAGCCGCCACGCCAGGCGCGGCAGCACCAGCGCGCCCACCAGCAAGCCCAGCATCCAGTGCACGTTCAGTACCGCCAGCGTACCGGGCGCCTCCTCGTCCAGGAACCAGATCACATAGTAGACAACGACATACGCGCCGATAAAGGCGGCGGCGCTGGTCCAGTGAAAGAACTTGGCGAGCGCGCCAAAACGGTCGGCGTTATTTTTCCATTGCATGGGGCGGTTCCTGGGAAGTGAAAGCGGATGCGGGGTCGGCCAGCAGGCCGCTGAGCAGCTTGTCGAGAGCGGCCAGCGACATGGCCAGCCGCGCGGGCGGGTCGCCATCGGCTTCGGCGATCCAGAAAGCCGCTTCGGTCACGGCGCCATACAGCATGCGGGCCGTCACGCCAGTATGCGCAGGCAGCGCCACGCCTTCATCGATCAGCCCCTGCAGCGCCGCCTGCAACGCGGCGACGCCGACGCTCTGGTGCGCCTGCGGCACGTCGCCGAACATGGCGCGCGCATCCTGCAGGATGATGCGGCGCAGTTCGGGCACCAGCGCCAGTTCCAGGTAGCCCTGGCAGCGGCGGCGAAACGCTTGCCACGAAGAGGGCGCGGCGTCCGCCATGGCTTGCAGGCGCTCGCCAACTTCGCCCTCGAGCTGATCGATCACGGCAAGCAGCAGTTTTTCCTTGCTGCCGAAATGGTGGTACAACGCGCCGCGGGTCAGGCCGGCGGCGGCCGTGAAATCATCCATCGAGGTATTCGCATAACCCTGTTCGGCGAACGCATGGCGCGCCGCCGCCAGCAGCCGGGCGCGGGTTTCCTCGATCATGCTGCTGCGACTGCGGCGCGGGGGTGATACGGTGGAGACGGGCATGGACAGTCCTTTCACATACGTAGCGTATGTGAAAGCATGTTATTGACATACGTTGCGTATGTCAATGCAAAAATACCTGCCGGCGTCAGTGCGCAGCCGCTCCCGCGAACTCCGCGCGCAGCAGCGGATACAGCCGCCGGTAGCGCGCCAGGCGGTCGTCCAGCACGGCGGACGCTTGCGGCGCCACCGTTTCCTGCACGGGCGGGCGCGTGCACACCTGCGCGGGCGGCAAGCCCGTCACCGCCATCTGCGCCAGGCGCGCCGCGCCCATGGTGCCGCCGGCCACGCCATGGTCGTGGCGCAGCACGTCCAGGCCGGACGCATTCGCGCATAGCTGCGCCCAGAAGCGGCTGCGCGAACCGCCGCCCACGAATGACGCTTCCTTCAGGTGCGTGCCAGCGCTGCGCAGGGCCGCGTTGCCGTCGGCCATGGCAAAGGCCACGCCTTCCATCGCGCTGTAGGCCAGCTCGGCGCGCCCGTGTTCCGTCGACAGGCCGAAAAACACGCCACGTGCGGAGGCGTCATTGTGCGGCGTGCGTTCGCCGCTCAAATACGGCAGGAAGATGGGCGCCGTGCGCGCCTCGACGTTTTCCGCCAACCTTGCCAGCTCGCCGATGTCGCCCGACTGCGTCAGCCGCGCCACCCAACTGAGGCTGGAGGCGGCGCTGAGGATCACGCTCATCTGGTGCCAACGCTCGGGCAGGCAATGGCAGAACGCATGCACGCCCTGGCCCGGATTCGGCGCAAAACCATCGCTGCCGGCGAACAGCACGCCCGAGGTACCCAGCGACAGCAGGCCGGCCCCCGGCTCCACCACGCCCAGGCCCACGGCGGCGGCCGCGTTGTCGCCCGCGCCGCCGGCCAGCAGCACCGGATGCGCGATGCCCCACTCCTGGCACAGGGATGGGCGCACCTGCGCCGCAGCGTCGCTGCCTTCGACGAGGCGCGGCATATGCTCGCGCGTCAAGCCAGTAGCGGCCAGCATGCGCTCGGACCAGTCGCGCCTGGCCACGTCCAGCCACAGGGTGCCGGAAGCGTCGGACATGTCGGACACATACTCGCCCGTCAGGCGCAGGGCCACGTAATCCTTCGGCAGCAAGACCTTGGCCGTGGCGCGGAACAGCGACGGTTCGTACTTTTGCAGCCACAGCAGCTTGGGCGCCGTAAAACCCGGCATGGCCTGGTTGCCCGTGATGGCGCGCGACTCGGGCACCAATGCTTCCAGTTCCACGCATTCGGCAAACGCGCGCGTATCGTTCCACAGGATGGCCGCGCGCAGCACGTGCTGCTGCTTGTCGAGCAGGGTGGCGCCATGCATCTGGCCCGACAGGGCGATGCCGCGCAGGCCGGAAAACGCCACCGGCTGCGCAGTGCGGATGGCGGCGATGACGTCCAGGGTGGCATGCCACCAATCCTCGGGATTCTGTTCCGACCAGCCGGGATGAGGACTGGAGACGCGCAGGGTCACGCCGGCGCTGGCAAGGATGGCCTGGGCGTCATCGGTGAGGATGGCCTTGACTTCGGAAGTGCCGATATCGATACCGAGATAAGTCATTTGATTCCAAAAGAAAGTTAAGAATGGCCGTCGCCGGACGGCTCGGGCATGTTCATCAGCAGGCAGGAGCGGAATTTCGACGGCGACATCTGCTTGTGGGCCAAAAACTGGCGGTTGAAATTGGAAAGGTTGTTGTATCCCGTGCGGTAGCAGATATCGGTGACCTTCATGTCCGTGTTCATCAGCAGCTCGCAGGCCAGCGCGATGCGCTCCTGGTTCACGTATTGAATGAACGAGGTGCCCGTGTGCTTGCGGAAGAAACGCGTGAATTTCAAGGTGTTCATTTCCGCCACGTCGGCCACGTCCTGCTCGCAGAAATCCAGGGTGATGTTTTGCTTGATATAGGCCAGCACCAGGTTGATGGTGGACGACATGTAGCGCCCCGCCTGCGCCAGGTAGGTGACGCTGGCCAGCGGGCGCCGCTCGCGGCAGTCGCACAGCTCGCCGAACAGGCGCGTAAACAGTTCGACGCGGCGCAAGCCCTGCGCCGTCGTCAATTCCTTCATCAGCGGCACCAGGCGCAGGCCCAGCGCATCGGGAAACTGCAAGCCCCTGCCTGCCTCGCCCAGCAACGCTTTCAGGGGCGCCATTTCCGGGAACAGCAGCGCGCAACGTTCGATGAAGTCGCTGGAAAACTGCAGCACCAGGTCGCGCTCGGGCAGGACCACGCCTTCCGGCAGTTCGCTGACCCAGTTGTGCGGCAGGTTCGGCCCTGTCAGGATCAGATTGCCCGCCCCGTAACTGCCGATATGGTCGCCGATAAAAAATTTTCCATTCGATGTGATGATGAAGTGCAGCTCATACTCGGGATGAAAATGCCATTTCGCCACGGTGTGCGGAAAGCCGTGCGCCCACGCGCGAAACGATTCGTGGATCGGTTTGTGGATCAGTTCCAGGTCAGGCGTCACGGCAGTTCCCTTGCGCAGTCTCGGTGCCAGCTATTCTAACCACTTACTGACCACTGAGCGCCACGGCCAGCCCGCTGTCGGCGTCGAACAGATGCATGTGCTCTTCATCGAAGGCCAGCGCCAGGGTCTGCCCTACCTGCGCCGCGCTGTTGGCCGCATTCGCCGGCAGCAGGGCCGACAAGGTCAAGGCGCCGCACTGAAAACTGATCAGCGCTTCCGCGCCCAGCAGCTCGACCAGGTCGACCACGCACGCCAGGCCATGCGTGCCGGCCGGTTCCTGCGTTCGTGCCTGCGCTGGCGCTGCCCGCAAATGATTCGGACGCAGGCCGAAGACCACACGCGAACCCGCCGCCAGCGCGGCGAAGCGTGGCGAGACCAGGGGCCAGCGGTAGCCGGCGCACACCAGCACCGTTTGTCCGCCCTCCTTTTCGACGACGCCATCGATGAAGTTCATGGCCGGCGTGCCGATGAAGCCGGCCGCGAACAGGGTGCGCGGATGGTTGTACAGTTCCGCCGGCGTGCCAATCTGCTCGATATGCCCGCCCTTCATCAACACCACCCGGTCGGCCAGAGTCATCGCTTCGAGCTGGTCGTGCGTGACGTACAGGGTGGTGGTGCGCAGGCGACGGTGCAAGCGCTTGATGTCGGCGCGCAGCTGCGCGCGCAGCTTGGCATCGAGATTCGACAGCGGTTCGTCGAACAGGAACACCTGCGGCGTCTTGATCATGGCGCGCGCAATCGCCGTGCGCTGCTGCTGGCCGCCCGACATGGCGCGTGGCTTGCGATCGAGCAGGCTGTCCAGGCTGAGGATGGCCGCCACCTCGCGCACCCGGCGCTCGATCTCGTCGTTCGGCACCTTCAGGCGACGCAAGCCGAAAGCGATATTGTCGTACACCGTCATGTGCGGATACAGCGCGTAATTCTGGAACACCATCGCCACGTTGCGCGCGCGGGGCGGCAAATCGTTGACGACGGCGCCGCCGATCAACAGCTCGCCGCCGCTGATGTCTTCCAGGCCCGCGATCATGCGCAGCAAGGTCGACTTGCCGCAGCCCGATGGCCCCAGCAGGACGATGAATTCGCCGTCATCGATTTCCAGGTCGAACGGCTGCAGCACGGCCGTCTTCTCGTCATACGTCTTGTGCAGCTGCCTGCAGGCGATATTTGCCATGGTTAGTCTCCTGCCAGTTCGATCTGGATCTTGACGTCGCGCGGATGACACTTGGCCGCTTCCTCGAACGCCTGCACGCCGTCGGCAAAGCCGAAGGTGCGCGAAATGAAGGGCTTGACGTCGATCTTGCCGGAGGCCAGCAAGGCGATGGCGCGCGGGAAGATGTTCGCGTAGCGGAACACCGACTCGATGCGCACTTCCTTGGCCTGGATGGCGACGACATCCAAAGGCACCTTATCCGGCGGCATGCCGACCAGCACCAGGCAGCCGTTCGGGCACAGCAGGTCGACGATGTTGTCGTAGGCGCGCATGCTGCCGCTGGCCTCAAAGACGATGTCGGCGCCCCAGCCATCGGTAGCCTCGCGCACCGTGTCGGCCAGGCTGGCCTGGCGCACGTCGACCGTGGTCACGGCGGGATTGCCGGCGAACAGGGCCAGCTTTTCCGGCACCAGGTCGGCCAGGATCACGCGCGAGCAGCCGCCCGCCAGCGCGGCCAGGGTGTTCATGGCGCCGATGGTGCCCGCGCCGATCACCACGGCCACATCACCCGGCTTGATGGCCGCCTTTTTCGCCGCCTGCAAGCCGATGGCCAGCGGTTCGACGATGGCGCCTTCGCCGAAGCTGACGCTGTCGGGCAGCTTGAAGGTGAACGCGGCCGGATGCACGACGTACGGCGTGAGGCAGCCGTGGATGGGCGGCGTGGCCCAGAAGCGCACGGCCGGATCGAGGTTGTACAGGCCGCGCATGGTGGCCGGCGAATCGAACTGCGGCACGCCCGGCTCCATGCAGACCCGGTCGCCCACCTTCAGGTGCGTGACTTCCACGCCCACTTCCGCCACCACGCCGGAGGCCTCGTGGCCGAGCACCATCGGCGCTTCGACGGCGAAGGGGCCGATCCTGCCGTGCTTGAAGTAATGCACGTCGCTGCCGCAGATGCCGACGGTATGAATCCTGATTTTCACGTCACGCGGGCCGACGGCGAGCGGCACGTCGATGTCGCGCAAGGTGATTGAATGCGCCTGTTCCAGTACGAGTGCTTGCATGATTGTCTTCCTTGTTTATCGTTATTTATGTTTGAGCATGGAGTTAAGCAACCGGCCCAGGATGCCGACGAACAGCAGCGGCGGCAGCGCCAGCAGCACGGTGGAAGCGTTCACCACGCCCCACGGCACTTCCTGCCCCATCGAGGTAAACGCCGACGCCACCACGGGCAGGGTCATGCTTTTCGACGAGGTGAGCGCCAGCGCGATCATCAGTTCATTCCAGACCAGCACGAAGCTGAAGACGATGCCGCCCATCAGGGTCTTCGAGGCCACCGGCAGGGCAACGTGCCAGAACACCTGGTACGGGCCATAGCCATCGAGCGCCGCCGCTTCCTCGATCTCTTTCGGGATGCGCGCAAAGGCGGGAATCGACAGCCAGATGATGGTCGACAGGGTCACCAGCAGATACGTCACCACCATCGACAGGCGCGAGTCGTACAAGCCCAGGTCGATCCAGATCGAAATCAGCGGAATGGCGACGGCCACGGGCGGCAAGAAGCGCAAGGACAGCAGGAAGAACTGGATATCCTTCTTGGCGGGAACCGGATAGCGGGCGATCGCATACGCGGCCGGCACGCCCAGCACGGCGCCCAGGAGCACGGCCACGCCGACGATGGCCACGCTGTTGCCCAGTCCCGTCAGCACTTCCGGACTGGCCAGCACCTGCTTGTAGTTGGCCAGGGTCGGGCTGAAGAAAAAGCGCGGCACGGGCGTGACGATGTCCATCAGATCCTTGAAGGAATTGAGCACGGCCCACAGGATGGGAAACAGCGCCACCAGGACGATCACCGTGGTGATGGCAGTGGTGGTGACGGCGCCAAGGCCGCGCGTAACAGTCAGTTTTCCCATTTGGCGACCCGCTTCCAGAGTAAGGTGAAAATGACGGTGGTGGCCAGCATCATCAGCACGGCCATGCTGGACGCGTACGATACCTTGCCCATCAGGCCGATGCCTTGCGCATACGCGTACATGTCCAGCGTTTCGGTGGAGATGCCGGGGCCGCCCTTGGTCATCACGTAGATCAGGTCGAACGAGCGCAGCGACTCGACCATCTTGATGAACACCAGGCTCATGATGGGTACCTTCAGCATCGGCAGCGCAATGTACGCATACACCTGCAGCGTGCTGGCGTAGTCGAGGCGCGCCGCTTCCAGCGGTTCGGCGGGCAGGGTTTCCAGCAGCTTTAGGATGACGGCGCCGAAGAACAGGCCCCACTGCCAGATGTCGACCAGCGCCACCGCGTACAGGGCCGTGGCAGGGTCGGACAGCAAGGCCGTGCCGCCCAGGCCCACGATTTCCAGCAGCCAGTTCAAAATGCCCATCAGCGGCGAATACATGAACTTCCAGATAAAGGCGGCCGACACGCGCGGCAGCAGCACCGGCACGATCAGGAGCAGCGCGATGATGTCGCGGGTGCGGCCCTTGACTCGCTCGAACAGGAACACGGCCAGCAGCACGCCGACGATCAGCGAGCCGGCCACGGTGACCACTTCCCAGATGGCCGACACCTGCACGGCATTGATGAAGCGGCGGTCGCCGAACAGGCGGAGAAAATTGGCAAAGCCGACGTAGTCGCTGTCGCTGTAGCGCAGCACGCGGTTTTGCAGGGCCAGGTTGATGGCGGCGATGGTGGGCACCAGGCCCAGTATCAGCAGGACCAGCAGCGGCAGCGTCAGAAAGACGGCCGGCAGCCAGGTATGGCGTTTTTTACGGATGGAATGCGGCATGGTGATGGCTTTCAAACGTGAACAGGCGAGCGCTGGCTTTAACCCCAAGGCAAGAGCCGGGGTCAGACCCGGCGGGGGATTGCGCCCCAGTGGGGCGCAATCCGATCGCGAAGCGACTGACCCCGCGGCTTATTTGCGTTTACTGGCCCGCTGCATCACTTCCGTGGCGTACTCATTCGCCTCATCGAGCGCGCTCTGCACGTCGCCGCGCGTGCCCGTAAACACCTCTTCCAGCACCACGCCCAGGTTGTCGCCGATGTCCGGCCACTCTGGGCTAGGCCAGATGGTGACGCGCGAGACGGGCGTGGTGTCCGTCAGGCCCGCCTGGATCTGCGGCTTGACGTGCTTGCGGAAGTAGTCGCTGGCGATGGTGCTGCTGCGGTTGTAGTCGCTGAAGACGTTGTCCTTCAGGCGCGCCTGTTCCTGCTCCTTGCCCGTGGCGAAAGCGATGAACTTGCCGGCCGCCTGGCGCGTGCATTCATCTTTGGCGCCCGTGGCGGAAATGGCCAGGCCATGGCCGTACGCGGCCGACGCCAGCGGCGCGGGCGGGCGCACGTAGCCGACCTTGTCGACCACCGACGATTTTTTCGGGTCTTCCATCCAGTCGGCGAAGGGCGTCGACTCGATCATGAAGGCCACCTTGCCCGACCTGAACGCTTCGAGCGCATTGCTCCAGTCGTAGGTGGCGCCGCCCGGCGGCGAATACTTGAACAGGTCGCGGTACAGGGTGGTCGCCTTGACGGCCTGCGGCGAATTGAAGGTCGGTACGCCATCCTTTTCCCACTTGCCGCCGGCGGCCAGCATGAACGGCGACCAGCGCCACACATTCATGCCCGAGCCGCGCTGCCCGCGCGCCGCCCAGCCATACACGTTCGGCGGACTATTGAGCTTCTTGACGGCGGCGACCAGTTCGTCGAGCGTCTTCGGCACGGCGATGCCGGCCTTTTCCAGCAGGTCGCGGCGATAGAACAGGAAGTCGCTGCCGCCGATCAGGGGCGCGAAATACGCCACGCCCTTGTACGAGGCGACGGCGCGGCGGCCCGGCAGGAAGTCGTCGTAGTCGGCTTCCTTGGGCAGGTATTTGAGCAGGGGGACGACCCAGCCGGCAGTGGCAAATTCGGCCACGTTGGCTTCGTCGATGTAGTAGATCTGGTAGGAGCCGGCCTTGGTGGAAGCATCGAGCCTGGCCTTGGAGCGGCGGTCGTTTTCGCCGAAATAGCTGATTTGTACCTTGGTGCCGCTTTTCTTTTCATACTCGGCGAGGGTCTTTTCCATCACCGTCAGGCCCAGGCTTTTTTGCGCCAGCACCTTGATCACGGGCACCGAGCAGCTTTGTGCCGAGGCGTCTGCAAACCCGGCGGACATGAGGGCGCCCCATGCAACAGCAGTCATGATTTTCATAACACGTCTCCATTTTTATAGTCCGGCGGTTTTCCACCGGTGAAACCACTATAAAAACAAAGACGGCGCATCACCACTACAAAAGGTGCCGGTTTCTAAATACTTTTTTTCACTTCGCCGATACGGATTTGCCGCTCAATCCTGGCGAAAATCCTTGCGGTAGATATTCGTCTCCCTGCCCTCCGGCGGCAGGCGCGAGAAACGCTCGTAGCGCAACCCCAGCTTGTTGAGCAGATTGATCGACGCCTGGTTCTGCTGCGAGGTGATGCCGTACAGGGTGCGCAGACGCAGTACCTGCTGCGCGTGCCGCACGATGGCGGCCGCCGCCTCGTAGGCATAGCCCTGGCCCCAGTAAGCGGGACGCACGGCATAGCCGATATCGGGGCCGGGCAGGCTGTCGCGGCGCACCAGGCCAGCCATGCCGACAAGCGCGCCATCGCTGCGGCGCTCGACGATGTACAGGGAATAGCCGTGCTCGCGGAACTGCGCCATCGGCCCCGTTTCCAGGGCCGCGCGGGCCGCCTCCACGGTGTGGAGGTTGCGCTGACCGATGTTGGCGATCCACGACGGGTCGTTGACCAGCTCCAGATAGAAGGCCGCATCGTCCGGCGTCACCGTGCGCAGGCGCAGGCGCGGCGTCTCGCAGATGGTGATGGCGCCGCTCATGCCGGCCACTGCATCGGGTCGCTCAGCAGCTGGTACATCACGTAGGCGTCCACATAGCCCAGTTGCGCGTGGCGGTAGGCCAGCGGCAGGGTGGCGACCACCGTGAAGCCCAGTTTTTTCCACAGGGTGACGGCGGCCAGGTTGGTACTGACGACGAAGTTGAACTGCATCGCCAGGTAGCCCGCGCGGCGCGCTTCTTCCATGCAGTGCACGCCCAGCAGGCGGCCCACGCCCACGCCCTGCGCAGCCGGGTCGACCATGAACGAGGCATTGGCCACGTGCGAGCCATGGCCCGGCTGGTTCGCCACCAGCTTGTACATGCCCAGCAGCCGCTCCGTGCCCATCACGGCGACGAAGCTTTGCACGCCAGGGCCGAACCAGTAGGCGTGGCACGCTTCGCGCGTGGTATCGGCGGGGAAGGTATAGGTGTCGCCGGCGGCCACCAGCGTCTGGAAGATCGGCCACATGGCGTCAAAATCGGCTTCGGTGGCCGGGCGGATGTCAATTTCTTTCAAGGCGGTGCTCCCGATAACAAGTGATGGCTGATTGTATCAGCGCCCCAGGCGGAAATTCACGCTATCGGGCCGCCCCGGCAGGTGCAGGCGCGATTGCGCGCGGGGCGATTCGCTGACGACTTTCCCGCGCCGCAGCACCAGGCGCCGCGCCGCGCGCAGGCGCAGCGCTTCCACCGTCGAACTGCAATCGAGGATCAGCAAGTCCGCATGGCAGCCGGGCGCGATGCCATAGCCGTCCAGGCCCAGGATGCGCGCCGGCGTCTCCGTCACGGCCAGGAAGCAGTCGTGCATCGCTTGCTGGCCCGTCATCTGCGCCACGTGCAGTCCCATGTGCGCCACTTCCAGCATATCGCCCGAACCGAGGCTGTACCACGGATCCATCACGCAGTCGTGGCCAAAGGCGACGGGAATGCCGGCGGCCAGCATCTCGGGCACGCGCGTCATGCCGCGCCGCTTCGGATACGTATCGTGGCGCGCCTGCAAGGTAATGTTGATGAGGGGGTTGGCGATGGCCGCCACGCCCGCCTCGCGGATCAGCGGCAGCAGTTTACTCACATAGTAATTGTCCATCGAATGCATGGACGTCAAGTGCGAACCCGTCACCCGGCCCTGCATGCCAAGGCGCTGGCTGTGGAAGGCCAGGGTTTCGATGTGGCGCGACAGCGGGTCGTCCGATTCGTCGCAATGCATGTCGACCATCAGGCCCCGTTCGCAGGCAAATTCGCACAGCAGGCGCACGGATTCCGCGCCGTCCGCCATGGTGCGTTCGAAATGCGGGATGCCGCCCACCACGTCGACGCCCATGGCGATGGCGCGCTTCAGATTGTCGAAGGCGCCGGGGCTGCGCAGGATGCCATCCTGCGGGAAGGCCACCAGCTGCAAATCCAGATACGGCGCCACCTGGCGTTTCACGTCGAGCAGCGCTTCGACGGCCAGCAGGCGCGGGTCGCAGATGTCCACGTGCGAGCGGATGGCCAGCAAGCCGCGCGCCACGGCCCAGTCGCAATACTGCAAGGCGCGGTCCACCAGCGCCTGCTGCGTCAATTGCGGCTTCAATTCGCCCCACAGGGCGATACCTTCGAGCAAAG
The DNA here is from genome assembly GCF_030587335.1 of Janthinobacterium sp. SUN176. NCBI lineage: Bacteria > Pseudomonadati > Pseudomonadota > Betaproteobacteria > Burkholderiales > Oxalobacteraceae > Janthinobacterium > Janthinobacterium sp. SUN176. Next base: position 3,408,203 of record NZ_JAPWIA010000001.1, read on the forward strand.
TACCGGAGGCGTTCACGCGCGGCAGGCCATAGCTGAGCGTGGCATCCATGTGGAAGTGGGCGTCGACAAACGGTGGCGTGACCAGGTCGCCGGCGGCGTCGATCTCTTGCGCGCCCGTCACGGGCAAGGCGGGGCCGACGGCGGCGATGCGGCCGCCCTCGATGGCGATATCGATGGCGCGGCGCCCGTCGGGCAGGCTGGCATTGCGGATGACTAGGTCCATGCGGACGCTCCTTCGGTTGACTACGGTACCTGGTGCTTCCAGTGCATTGTCATCTTATTTCCTCAAGGATGCTGCAGTGCACGAATATACTCACTGGCAAAAGCGTAGCCATAGATTCCATGACAACGCTTTGCGCACGCGCAAACTTTCTGCAAATGCTGCCAGGCGCATGAATACAGCCAGCCCGTGGCAAACATGCGGCGCACGCCCTTGAGAAAATAGCTTTCAACTAACTCGAATCACCGCTAGAATATTCATATTGCGTTGCATCATAAAAAGTCCATGATCAGCTTTTAGCGCGCTACCCACTTTACAAAACGCGGCCAACTCTGGTTTTCGGGATTTTGCAGAGCGTTTTGCCAGCATTTTAATCCGTACAAAGGAGTAAATATGTTTCCGCTTCCTGAACAATTTTCCAGCGCCGCCAAGTCGCAACTGGAAAACCAGCTGCAAATCTTCAGCACCCTCACCAGCAAAGTCTTTGAAAGCGCCGAGAAAATCATCGCCCTGAACCTGAATGCAGGCAAGGCCGCCCTGTCGCACACGGCGGAAACGGCGCAGCACCTGCTGGAAACGCAGGATCCGCGCGACTTCTTCAGCTACAGCACCAGCCAGGCCCAGCCGAACATCGAAAGCGTGCTGGCCTACAGCCGCCAGCTGTTCGGCATCGCCTCGAGCACCCAGGCTGAATTGCTGGCCTCGGCCAAGGCCCGCCTCGATGCGGTCGCCCCTGCCATCGCTCCCGCGCCTGCAGCAGCCAAGCCCGCGCTGGCCGCCGTACCTGCGCCTGCAGCGGCACCTGCCCCCGTTGCCGCCAAGCCTGCAGACGTGGTCAAGCCTGCCGCCAAGGCAGCGCCAGCCCCCGCACCAGTCGCCGCGCCGGCAGCCAAACCGGAAGCGGCGCCTGCCAAGGTTGCCGAGAAGATTGCCGACAAGCCTGCCGTGAAAGCGGTCGAAGCCAAGCCGGCAGCCAAGCCTGAAGCGGTCAAGCCCGCACCGGCGCCCGTCGCCGCGCCAGCGAAAGCCGCCGCGCCCGCACCGGCCAAGCCGGCCGCGAAACCATTTCCTACAAGCAAACCGGCCGCCAAGCCAGCCAGCGCCGCCGGCAAGACCGTGGCCAAGGCCGCCGTGAAGCACGCCCCTGCGCCAGCCGCCAAGCCGGCAGCCAAGGTTGCGCCTAAGGGCACGCCATCGAAACAGCTCGACATGCTGGGCGGCAAAGGCAGCGGTCGCAAGTAAGCCTCGCGCACGGCACTGATGCAGCAAAACAACGGGCTACGGCCCGTTTTTTGCGTGCCCGCCCACAGCGCGCTTTTCCGCCTTGTTGTATCCTACGCGTACTTTCCGTCCGCGTGCCCGTCCTTCCGCCCCGCGACACCCCATTATTCAAAACAAAAGGTAACCATGAGTTTATCGAGGCTCATCGCCGGCTTCGTGCGTCAGCATTGGCCGGCGTATGCCGCCGCTGCCGTCATGCTGACAGGCGTGGCAACACTGACCGTCTGGATCCCGCGCCGCGTGGGCGCCATCATCGACGCCCTGGCCGCACACCGCATGACGGCGGCCGAACTGTGGCTTGAGCTGCTGACCCTGCTCGCCGTGGGCGTCGTCATCTACTTCCTGCGCGTGGGCTGGCGCATCACCCTGTTCAAGGCCGCCTACCAGCTGGGTGTGATGCTGCGCACGCGCTTCTACACGCGCATGTCGCAGCAAGGCGCGTCGTTCTACCAGAACCAGCGCACGGGCGACCTGATGGCGCTGGCGACGAACGACATCGACGCCATCGAAATGGCCGCCGGCGAAGCCATGCTGGCCGGCTTCGACGGCACCCTGACCCTGCTGATGGTGCTGGGCATCATGCTGCTGGGCGTGGACTGGCGCCTGGCCTGCATCGCCCTCCTGCCCTTCCCGCTGATGGGACTGGCCTTCTGGCGCATCTCCAGCCATATCCACACGGCGTCGACGGATTCGCTGAAACGCTTTTCCGCGCTGAACGACCATGTGCAGGAATCGCTGTCGGGCGTGCGCACCCTGCGCGCGCTGGGCCTGGAAGAGCGCAGCAGCAAGCAGTTTTCCACCCTGGCCGGCCACGCGGCCAACGCCAGCCTGACGGCGCAGCGCTGGGAAGCGGCGTACGAACCGGCCGTCGGCCTGACATTGACGGCCGCCACGGCGCTGACCCTGGGCCTGGGCGGCTACCTCGTGTGGCAAGACCAGCTGACCATCGGCGCGCTGACGAGCTTTTCCATGTACCTGGGCCAGCTGATCTGGCCCATGTTCGCCGCCGGCTGGGTACTCTCGCTGATCGAACGGGGCCGCGCCGCCTGGCAGCGCCTGCAGCCCATGCTCGATGCGCCGCTGGCCATCGACGACCATGGCACTATTGATACGCTGACGCCCGGCCCCCTGCAATTGCAGGACATCGGCTTTGCGTACACAGGCCAGACGGCGCCCGCGCTGTCCGGCATCTCGCTGCGCCTGCAGCCGGGCCAGACCCTGGGCCTGGTGGGCCCCACGGGCAGCGGCAAGTCGACCCTGCTGCGCGTGCTGCTGCGCCAGGTCACGCCGCAATCGGGCACGGCCACGTGGAATTACCAGCCGCTGGACGCCTACACCCTGCATGCGCTGCGCGCGGCCATCAGCTGGGTGCCGCAGGAATCGTTCCTCTTCTCCGCCACCATCGCCGACAATATCGCCCTGGCCCGTCCCGGCGCCACGCGCGAGGAAGTGGAACGGGCGGCGCAGCTGGCCGACATCCATGCGGACATTTTGCAATTCCCAGACGGCTACCAGACGCACGTGGGCGAAAAAGGCATCACCCTGTCGGGCGGCCAGCGCCAGCGCGTGGCGATTGCCCGGGCTCTCCTGGCCGACAACGGCTTGCTGCTGTTGGATGATGCGCTGTCCGCAGTCGACACGGGCACGGAAACGCGCATCCTGCAGCACCTGGAAGAATTGCGCGCGCGCCGCCCCGAGCGCAGCGCCATCATCGCCAGCCACCGCCTGAGCGCCGTCGTCAACGCCGACCTGATTTTGGTCCTGCGCGATGGCCACGTGACGGAAACGGGCAACCACGACGCGCTGATGCAGCGCGACGGCTGGTATGCCAGCCAGTGGCGCTATCAACAACTGGAGGCCAGCCTCGATGCCATCTAAGACCGACCACGCCACCACCGCCACGCCATCCGTGCGCCGCCAGGCCGCGCAAGCCATCGGCCTGCTGCGTCGCGCCGCCGCGCCCGACCTGCGCCACCTGTACTGGGCCACGTTCTGGCTGATCCTCGCCGCCGCCCTGGAAGTGACGGGGCCGATCCTGGGCAAGGCCCTGATCGACCAGCATCTGCTGCCGCGCAACCTGGACTGGACGCGCATGTCCCTGCTGCTGGGCGGCTGCCTGCTGACGGGCTGGGTCGCTTCCGGCCTGCGCTATCTGCAGCTGGTGCGCCTGTCCGGCCTGGCCATGCGCTCGGTGCAGCGCCTGCGCGAAACCGTGTACCAGCACGTGCTGCGCCTGCCGATGAGTTTTTTCGACCGCGCCATCACGGGCCAGCTGGTCAGCCGCGTCACCAACGACACGGAAGCCGTGAAATCGCTGTACGTGCAAGTGCTGTTCGTCATCCTCGACAGCTCCATCGTGCTGGTCGGCACCATGGCCGCCATGGCCTTCCTCGACTGGCGGCTGATGCTGATCGTGCTGGCCCTGCTGCCGGCCGTGCTGGTCATCGTCTTCCTGTACCAGCGCTGGAGCGCGCCGGCCGTCACGCGCGCGCGCGCCCTGCGCAGCGAAATCAACGGGCAGATCGCCGAATCGATCGGCGGCATGAGCGTGCTGCAGGCGAATAACGCGGAAAAGCGCTTCGGCGCGCGCTTCACGGGCATCAACCAGGACCACTACACGGCGCGCATGCAGGAATTGCGCGCCAACGCCTGGCTGCTGCGCCCCGCGCTCGACATGCTCAACATCGTGCTGCTGGCCGTCGTCATCTTCAGCTTCGGCCGGCGCGAGATGGGCGCTGTGGAAGTGGGCGTGCTGTACGCATTCATCAGCTACATCGCGCGCGTGATCGAACCCTTGATCCAGATCACCATGCAGTTCAGTCAATTGCAGCAATCTGTGGTGGCGACGGCGCGCGTCTCGGCCCTGCTGGACGAAGCGCAGGCGCTCGAACACGCGCAGGGCAGGGAAACACCGGCCCTGCGGCAGGCGAAAGCGGGCGTCGACCTGCCCGCCGTGGACATTTCCCGCCTGACCTTCGCCTACGTGGAAAACCAGCCCGTGCTGCACGACCTGTCGCTGACCATCCCGCAAGGTGCCTTCTTCGGCATCGTCGGCCACACGGGCAGCGGCAAGTCGACCCTGCTCTCCTTGTTGCTGCGCTTCTACCCCGTCACACAGGGCAGCATCGCCATCAACGGCGTCGCCCTCGACAGCATCGACAACGAGCATTTCCGCGCCGACGTGGGCCTGGTGCCGCAAGACCCCTTCCTGCTGGCTGCCTCGGCGCGCGAAAACATCGACATGGGCCGCGGCTACACGCAGCAGCAGATCGAGACGGCAGCGCGCGCCGCACATGCGCACGATTTCATCGCCGCGCTGGAACACGGCTACGACACACCGCTGGGCGAAGGCGGCTCGCGCCTGTCGTCGGGACAGAAACAGCTGATCGCCATCGCCCGCGCGCTGGCCGGACAGCCGCGCATCTTGCTGCTGGACGAAGCGACGTCGCGCATCGATAGCCAGACGGAGCAGATCGTGCAGCTGGCCCTCAATGAATTGCGCGGCAAGGTGACCATCATCGCCATCGCCCACCGCCTGTCGACCATCCGCGAAGCCGACCGGATCATCGTCCTGAATCACGGCCGCATCACGGAAGCGGGGCCGCACGACGCCCTGATGCAGATCGAAGGCGGCCTGTACCAGCGCCTGTACCTGCTGCAGCAGCTGGCGCAGTAAGGGGGCCTTGTCAATGCCTGCCGTGTGCACTTTCGCAAATTTCTGCGCACCGCATGATATTTCTTGATTGCAACAGAATATAATCTGTACAAGACAGGTGGTCATTGCGGGAGCGGGACGTTGGCAGGCAGACAGAGACGGGCATCATGGCGAAAGGCGCATTGGCTGCTGGTACTGGCCTGCCTGCTGCCGCCCGCCGTCCACGCCCAGGCCGGCAACCTGGAGCAGCAGATTGCCGCCGTGCGCGAGGATGGCCGCTTCGTGCCCGCGCGCGCCCTGCAGCGCCTGCAAGAGGTGGAAACGCAGGCGCGCAGCGCCCCCCTGCCCGTGCGCGCGGAATTCCTGACCCAGCTGAGCACCGTCCGCATGCGCCTGGGGCAGAACGACCTCGCCATGCAGCTGGCCGAGGAGCTGATCGCCTACGCCCGCGCCAACAAGAACGACGTGGCGCTGGCGAAAGGCGTGCTCTGCAAAGCCTACATCACGTTTGCCATGAACGAACGCCGCGCCTCGCACCTGCTGGCCTTCGAAGCGGAACGCATCGCCAACCGCACGGACGACTTGCCCGTGCGCGTGCAGGCGACCATCAGCGCGGGCCAGTCGTGGGCCGAGGAAGGCAATTTCCCGTTTGCGCTGGCCAAGCTGCAGGCGGCCGTCGACCTGGCGCGCCAGAGCAACTCCCCCACCAGCCTGGCCGCCGCCCTGAATGCCCTCACCCTGCTGTACACGCAGATGCGCGAATACGACAAGGGCTTCGCGGTGCTCGATGAATTGCTGGCCGTATCCGGCACCCTGGCGTCGCCGGGCCGCATGGCGCAGGCGAAGAATACGGAATACGGGCTGGCGCTCGACGCGCAGCAGCCGCAGCGGGGCCAGCGCGCCCTGCTGGCGGCCCTGGCGCTGGAACGCCAGCTGGACGCGCGCGGCATGGTGGCCGTTACCCTCGTCAACCTGTCGGACAGCTACCTGAAGGAAGGCGACTACGCGCGCGCGCTGCGCTATGCGAATGAAGCCATCACGGCGGGGCGCCTGGTCAACAATGAACAGGTGGAGGCGACGGCGCGCCTGAACATCGGCCAGGCGCTGATCGGCCAGGGACGCCTGCAGGAAGGCAAGCAAAGCGTGGCCACGGGCCTGGCCTACTACGAACGCACGGCCAACCAGCCGGACATGCAGGCCGTGCTGCTGGAATACGGCACGGCGCTGGAAAAGGCGGGCGACCTGCGCGGCGCCGTGACAGCCTACCACCGCGAGCGGGGCATCTCGAACCAGTTGTTCGAGAAACAACGGCAAAAAGCCGTGTATGAGCTGCAAGAAAAGTATGAGGCGGAAAAGAAGCAGCGCCAGATCGAGCTGCTGAGCCGCGAAAATCAGCTCAAGAGCACGGAAATCGACAACCGCCGCCTGCAGCAGCGCGTGTGGTGGCTGCTGGCGCTGGTACTGGCCATGGCGTCCGCCATCGTCGGCTTGCTGTACCGCAAGGTGCGCCACGCGAACGTGCAGCTGAAGGTGAAAAACCAGGAACTCAAGCGCCAGAGTTCGCGCGACCCGCTGACGGCCCTGTACAACCGCCGCCATTTCCAGGAATTCATGCGCAGCCATGCGGGCAAGCCGCAGCCGGCCTACGGCGGCGCCGATGTCGTGGGCGCGCTGTTCCTGCTCGATGTCGACCATTTCAAGCACATCAACGACCGTTACGGCCATGCGGCGGGCGACCTGGTGCTGACGACGATCGCCGAAACCTTGCACGACGTGTTGCGCGAAACGGACATGATCGTGCGCTGGGGCGGCGAGGAATTCCTTGCCTTCCTGCCAGCCGTCGCGCGCGACGGGCTCGACGATATCGCGCGGCGCATCCTCAACGGCATGGCGGCGCAGGTCATCGACTACCAGGGGCAGGCCATCCAGGTGCACGTCTCCGTGGGCTTTGCGCCCTATCCGCTGGCGCCGCTGGGACGCCCGCTCACGTGGGAACGCAGCGTCAACCTGATCGACATGGCCTTGTACCTGGCCAAGGCGCACGGGCGCAACCGGGCGTATGGCTTGCGCGGTTTTCAGCAGGTGGAAAGAACGACCCTGGAAGCGGTGGAACAAGACCTGGAACGCGCGTGGCGCGACGGCTTTGTCGATTTGAGCGTGGTGCTGGGGGGAACGGACGGGGGCGATACTGCCGCTGCAGGCGCGGCGACGCAGGCCAGCCGGGCTGGCGCCAGCGATGGCGTGACCGCAGCGGCCGTCACCTGACGACCGCTGCGGGGAACGGACCGGCCGTGGCCGGCCCTGGCGATGTGATCGCGATGATTACTTGTGCGCGGCGTCCTGCATCTTTTCGCCCGCTTTTTCCACTTTCTTGCCGACGGCGTCGGCCGCTTCACTCATTTTCTTGTCGGCGTCAGCGGCGACCTGGTCCATCTTGGCGCCCGTATCGGCAGCGGCCTGGCTCACGGCAGCGTCAGCCTTGGTAGCGGCGGCCTTGATGTCGGCTTCAGCCTTGGCAGCGGCCGCATCGATCTTCTGGCCAGCCTGTTCCGCAGGACCTGCGGCGACATCGCTCTTCTTCTGGCAGGCAGCCAGTGCCACGACCATCATCCCGGCGGCGCACACGGTCATCCAATTTTTGCTTACTTTCATGATATTCCCTTTCATTGTTATCAAAAGACACAGATCAGTTCGCAATATACACCTGCCTAAAATTTTCTAGCGTGCGCTAACGCACATAAAAACACGCTTTTGTGGCGTAGTTGTAAGCAATGGTATCTTGATATTCTTTAGCCATGTTTTCCCTGCGCAGGACGGGGCGCCCGATAGCCATCCGTCAGAGTGTGCAGGAAGGCGATCACGTCGGCGATCTCCGCCGCGTTCAGGGCGGGCGCCTGGCCCGGCTGGCGGTCGAACGGCGCTTCCACGTTCACGTTCGCTTCCATTCCCGGCGGCATATCGTTGTATTTTCGCACCTTGCCGTGCTTATCTGCCGGATACCATTTTTGCGGCGCCGTGTCGCGCTGCACGTAAAAACGCAGCACCTGTTCCAGGCTGTCAAAGCTGCCGTTGTGGAAAAACACCTTGCGCAGGGCGACATTGCGCAGGGACGGCGTCTTGAAGCTGCCGCAATATTCCTTGTGCTGCGTCAAGTCGGTGCGGTCCGGGCCGCACAGTCCCAGGTCAAAGAACGCCGGGTCCGCATTGACCGGCAGCTTGCCGTTGCGCGGCACGCCGATATTGATCAAGCCGTAATCCGTAAATTGCGGGAAGGCGCCGCCGGCACTCACCTGGCTGATATGGCAGGAGGCGCAATTGCCCTTGCGTTCATCGTTGAACAGGGCCAGGCCGCGCGCTTCCTGCGGGCTCAGGACGGCCTGCTTGCGCAGCACGGCATCGTACTTGCTCGTGTAGGGGTAGAAGTCGGCCGGGCTTTCCTGGAACACTTCCAGCGACATCAGCGCCCAGCGCAGCGCCTGGCCCGGCTGCTCGAAAATATCCGCGCCATACGTCTGGCGGAACTGCGCCGCCAGCGGGCCGGCCCGCAGCTTGGCGACGACGGCGGCCCCGTCGCGGTTGCCCATCTCGCGCGGCGACAGCAAGGGCGCCAGCGCCTGCTCATGGCCGGACTGGGCACGGCCATCCCAGTTGCGCCCGCCCGTGGGACCCGCATCGACGCTGTCGTCGCCATCGTCGTCGTGATAGTGCTCGCTGAAGGCGGGCGCCGTCTGCAGATAGCGCAGCGAGGGCGCCGCGCGCGTGCCCGCATCCTTCAATTCCGGGCCGCCCAGCTGCACCGCCAGCGCATTCGGCGGCCCATACGCGTGTTCAGGACTGTGGCAGCTGGCGCAGGCCAGCTTGCCCGACACGGACAGGCCGGGCTCGAAAAACATGGCGCGGCCCATGGCCGTCATTGCCGCCACCGAAGGCTGGCGCTTCAGGCTCGGCGCGTAGGCCGCGGCCAGGTAGGCGGGCGCGGGGGCGGCCTGGGCTTCTGGCGGCGGCGCGGGCTGGCAGGCGGACAGCATGCAAAGGGCAAGCAGCAGAGGGGGTATCGTTTTCATCATGGGCTGGCAGCGTAGCAACGGCATGTGACAGCTGCGTGACAAAACCCCGCAAAACCTCATGTATCAAGTTCGTACATTACGTCATGTAACAGGCGCTGACATGTCACGCAGCTGACATATTGCCTGCCTAGCATGCGACGTTTTCCACCCAGAAGGCATGAACATGAACTTGCACGCAAAACCCTCCCTGCGGCCCCTGCCGTTGTTACTGTCGCTGGGCCTGGCCGCCTGCGGCAGCGACTATGCGATCACACCCGGCACCCAAGGCCAGGTGATCGGCAGCTACTATGAAAACGCCCAGGTGTGCCTGGAAAGCGCCACCGCCAAGCTGACGTGCGACAACGCCTCCGCCACCGTGCGCACGGCCGCCGACGGCAGCTACACCCTCGATGGCCAGGGCGCCGTGCTGGCGACCATCGGCACGGACGCCATCCGCCATGAAGCCATCGGCGACGCCGGCAGCAAGGTGACGCAAAAACTGCTGCTGCGCGCTCCCGCCGGCCACAGCGCGTTTGTGAGCGCCCTGTCGACGGAATTGGCGCAAGTCATGGATGGCAACGGCGGCGACTTTGCGGCCGCCAGCAGCAAGCTGGCCGCGCGCCTGGGCGTGTCGGAAGCGGGCCTGGCGTCCGACTTCAACAAGGCCGCCGGCGACGAACTGGCCAAGCTGAAGGCGGAAAACGCCAGCGTGACGGCATTGATCGCCAGCGCCAGCGCGCAAGCGGCGCCCGCCGACGCGCTGGCCGCCCTGAACGGCGCCCTGGCGCTGAACAATATCCAGACCATCGTCGTCATCTACGCGGAAAACCGCGGCTTCGACAATCTGTACGGCCTGTTCCCGGGCGCGAACGGCGTACCGGGCGTCAATCCCACGTCGACCTCCGCCTACGTGGCGCAGAAAGACTACGACGGCAGCACCCTGCCCGTGCTGCCGCCCACCTGGGGCGGCATGACGGCAGCCGGCCAGAGTACCGTCATCACCCAGGCGCAATCGGCCAACCTGCCGAACAAGCCGTTCCAGATCGACGACGCCGCCAGCCCCCTGTACCTGCCGCAATCGGTGATCACGCGCGACCTGGTGCACCGCTTCTACAACAACCAGATGCAGATCAACGGCGGCGCCAACGACAAGTTTACGGCGTATTCCGATGCGGGCGGTTTGAGCATGGGCTATTACGACGGCAGCAAGATGCAGCTGTGGGACATCGCCAAACAATATGCGCTGGCCGACAACCTGTTCATCGGTGCCTTCGGCGGCTCCTTCCTCACGCACCAGTACCTAATCTGCGCCTGCGCGCCCACCTACCCGAACGCCGACACCTCGGTGGCCAAGGGTTCGATCGCCAAGATCGACGTCGATGCCAAGGGCAACTTCCTGCGCCTGACGCCGTCCGCCACGGCGCCGGGCACCGTCCTGAACGGCGCGCCCGCGTATGCCAATGACGGCGCGCTGACGCCGGCCGACAGCACGGGCATGTTCTATGCCGTCAACACCATGCAGCCGCCGTTCCAGCCCAGCAGCAACGCCCCGGCGTCCGGCGACAGCAGCAAGCTGTATGCGGACACGGGCAAGGCCACCACCCTGCCGCAGCAGACGCAGACGAATATCGGTGATTTGCTTTCAGGCAAGAACATCGACTGGGCCTGGTATGCGGGCGCCTGGAAAGACACGACGGCCCTGGCCACGGCCAGCGCGCGCGCCGGCAGCTTCCCGAATCCGCCGAACTTCCAGTTCCACCACCAGCCCTTCAATTACTTTGCGAATATGGACCCGGTGAAGGCGCCCGCCTACCGCGCCGCCCACCTGCGCGACTTCGACAGCCAGTTCCTCAGCGATGCCAGCGCCGGCAAGCTGCCGCCCGTGACCTTCTACAAGCCGCAGGGCAACCTGAACCAGCACGCGGGCTATGCCAGCGTGGCCGACGGCGACGCGCATATCGCCAGCGTCATCGCCCAGTTGAAGAAAAGTCCGCAGTGGAAGAACATGCTGGTCATCGTCACCTACGATGAAAACGGCGGCTTTTACGATCACGCGGCGCCGCCGAAGGGCGACCGCTGGGGTCCCGGCACGCGCGTGCCCGCCATCCTCGTCTCGCCGTACGTGAAAAAGGGATTAGTTGATCATACGCAATATGATTCGGCTTCCATCCTGCGCGCCATCACGCACCGTTTTGCATTGCCCGTGCTCGATGGCTTGAGCACGCGCGACAAGGCGCTGGTGGCCAACGGCGGCAAGCCGATGGGCGACTTCAGCGCGGCGCTGGCGCTGGTGCCACAAGAGTAATCGCGCCCGCCGACAGGCGCGACGCCCGCACGGCCTGGCCGCGGCGGGCGTTTGACAGCCTGGCGCTACTGGCCCGGCACCGCATCGAGCAGCGAACGCTCGAGCAATTGCGACAACGCCGTGCGCAGCGTCTGCGTGCGCGCCGCCAGTTCCGGCCGCTTGTAGCGTTCGGCGGCGATCAGGCTGTTTTCCAGGCAGACCCGGTCCGAACGCGCCAGGCAGGCGTCGGCCAGGTCGAGCTGGGCGCTGGCCAGCGCCACTTTCACCTTGGCATCGAGTTCCAGGGTGTCGGGATCGTCGCCCCAGCGCTTGACGTGCGCGGCCAGGCGCGTGGCGGCCACGTCCGGCTTGCCCGCATCGAGGGCCTGGTTGACGCTGCCTTGCAGCGCCAGCCACGCCTGTGCCCGCTGCTGTTGCCTGTCGCAGGTGGCGGCGGACTTGGTGATGCTTGCCTGCAAGCGTTTAAGCTGCGCGGCAGGCGCCTTGGCGCTTTTCAGCACGGCCAGCGCGCTGCGCGCCCCATCCAGGTCGCACTGTGCCGCCAGCGCCGTGGCGGCCTCGACCTGTTCCGCCACGCTGGCCGGCTTGTCGGCGGGCTTGTTGAAGAACCAGATACCCGTCAGCACCGCCGCCGCCGCGATCCACGTGCGCAGGCGCACGGGCGGGCGCGGTGGCGGCACCGAACCCTTGACGGCCGGTTTCGCGGGCGGTGCCTTGGCCGGCGCGGCAGGCGCTGGCGGGACGGGCTTGGGCGCGGGTGCGGACTGCGGCGCGGGCTGCGGCATGGGAGCAGGCGCAGGCGTGGGAGGCGCGACGGGCACGGGCGGCGGCATGCGCGGCACGGGCGGCGACGCCACGGCTTTCTCCAGAACAGGCGCTTGCGCTATCTGGTGCACGCCACAAAACGGGCAATGCGCCACGCGCAGCGGCAAGGTCCGGCCGCAAGCGGCGTTGATGCAAACGTCATTCACTGATTCAAGCACATTCCAACCTTTTCCTGGAGTCATTCCACTGCGTTCTGCCGCAATATTACCTTACGCAAGCACGGCAACGGCGCAACGGCGCCGTGTTTCATGGCCTTGATACCGATCAAAAAGCATCCGCCGCAGCGGTCTAAGCTACCAGCAGCGGCCAAGGACAAGGAGAACGCCATGCCAGCCCACCTGATCATCGAAGACGGCCAGCCCTGGTGGTGGGACAGCGCCGATATCTGGGTCGTGCCGGGCAATGATCCGAATGGCCCGCCCGGCGCACCCATCGCCGGCACCGCCAACTACCTGTGGGGCCGCGTGCACAACACGGGCAACAGCGCCTCGAACGGCGTGCGCGTGGACTTTTACTGGGCCGATCCTTCCGGCCAGATCGCCGTCGGCGCCGCCACGCAGATCGGCTCCGCGTTTGCCGACTTGCCGCCGGGCGCCACGCAGGAAGTGCTGTGCCTGGTGCCCTGGGTCCCCGTCATCGTCAATGGCGGCCACGAATGCCTGCTGGCCGTGGCCCACGGCGCGGGCGACATCAACCCGCTGCCCGATCCCCTGCCCAACGGTTTTCCCTTCCAGCCCACCTTGCACGAGCAGATCGCCCAGCGCAATGTCACCGTGGTGCTGGCGGCAAGGCGCGCGCAATCGCTGTCCATCGCGGTGGCGGCCCTGCCCCGCGCAACGAAAAAAGTGGAATTGCAGATTGAGCAGGGCGGCGAGCTGCCGGAACACCTGCTGGCCACCCTGGGCCTCGAGCGCTGGCAGCCGGCCAGGGACGCCCGCCTGATAGCGGGCCTGGCGCGCACGCCCCACTGCAATGGCGATGCGCCCGGCGAGCAAAAGCTGACGCTGGAAGTGCCGCGCGGCCAGGCGCAGGCCGTGTACCTGAGCGTGCGCGCCGAAGCCGTGCCGCCACGCCAGTATGCGCTGCTGCGCGTGCTGGAGAGCCAGGAAGGCAAGGTCATGGGCGGCATCACGTATATCGTCACCGATCTCGAGAAAGAGCAAGCGCAAGACCAGCAAAGCCCCGAGGAGCAGGCATCATGAGCGATACCCCCCTGCAGGTGCTGACGCGGCCGTTCGCGATCGAACCCGTCACCAACATCATGCTGCCCGATGGCATCTTCGACAATGCCATCTATGGCTTGCGCATCGCCGCCCACCTCACCAATATGTCCAGCAGCGCCCTGAACAATGTCACCGTGTACCTGGAAAGCGTGGGCGACCCCGGCATCGTGCCCGTGGCGCGCACCTTCTTCTTTGCCAGCATTCCCGCCGGCGCGGCCATGCTCGTCATGTGGGATGCCGACTTCCAGCATGCGGCGCCCGGCAAGAGACTCGTCAGCTTCGTCGCCAAGGCGGACGGCTACCTGCCGCACCGCTCGATCCAGCAAATCTTCGTTTCCCAGACGCGCTTCGACAGCGCCACCAACACCTACACGTGCACGGTCGAGGAAGGCACCTTGGAACTGTCCAAGCCGCAAGGCCACCTGCCCGGCAAGCGCTGGGGCAGCACGGGTACAGATGGCAAAGGTGGGGCAAATGCGTGCCGCTGCCCGCCTGGCCTGGGGCCCATCGTGCCGACCGGCATGACCCTCGTCTGGACGCCGAACCCCGCCTATGCGGGCACGCATGGCGAGCTGCCGTTTTCCGACCCGTGGTGGAAGATACTCGCCATCATCATCGCCATCATCGCCGCGCTGGTGGCCATCATTTCGGCCGCGCTCGGTTCCGGCAAGGCCAGCTTCAGCGTGGGCGGTCCGTTCGAGGAAACCGATCCCAGCGTCGACTGCTGCTCGCTGGAAGGCGCCGGCGCGGGCCAGCCCGAATTCACGGTGGCGGGCGTGGCCTCGGCCATCGCCTCGGGCGCCATCGCCGTCGCCTGCTCCGATATCGCGGACCCGTTCTGGCGTGGCCAGGAAGCAACACCGCCAGCCGCCGGCGAACTGACACTGGCCGAGCGCGTGGTGGCGAAATGGGTGCTGCCGGAAGCGCCGAATGCGGGCCTGCCCTACACGGCCGACATCAGCTGGCAGTACGAGCGCTTCACCACGGGCGCCACCTACCAGCATGCCGTGAACGAAACGCAGGTCAACATCCACTTGGCGGGGCCCGTGGAAACAGATACGCCCGCCGTCGTGCAAGCCTACGAACCGCTGTGGCTGCGCGCCAGCTTCAAGCGCGACAATGGCAATGTCTTCCGCGGTACAGAGCTGTATGCCTTCGTGCTGTTCCAGGCGCCGCAGGGACTGTATTTCGTCGAATCGCTGACCGATGACGGCCTGGGCTTCGATCCGGGCGCCAACGATGGCGTCTACGCAGGCAGCCTGGACTTGAAGCGCGCTTACCGCACCTTGTTGCAATATGATCAAAAGGTCTACGGCACCTGGCGCGTCTTCGTTTTCGCCCAGGACGTCAACCTGACCAAGCCCGGCACGCCGCCCGAAATCGCCGCCCAGCACATCGGCGGCATGTTCGTCGCCAGCGCCATCGAAATCACCTTCGACGACACCCTGCCCTGCCCGCTCAAGGCGCAGGCGAATATCGTCGTGGTGTAGTGATAAGCGAGGTCAGGCGTAGGTCGCGCAGGTCGGATTAGCGCCAGCGGCGCCATTGGATACTCATGCGCGCAGACCAGGAGCCGCTGAGAAAATGCGCAGGGCCAGGTGCCGCCCCGAAGACAGTACTTCAGTACAGCGAGGTAAATGCAGGGCAGGCAACAACGCCGAGGGCGTTGTATCAGCCGCTCTTAAACTTTAACGCTTTCAGGTTTCGCTATCACCGTGCGCGGAATGATATCCGTTGCCGGGCAAGTCTCCATCGCATCCGAATACGCGAGCCAGCGCTGCAGGCTTTCCATGCGGCGGATGGTGATGCCCTTGCCATTGATATAACCGATCTGCTCGAAATTGGCGGGGCTGGTGGTCAGTTTCGACACGGTGGGCGCATTGTCGACCAGGCGGTCGTAGGCCTTGCGCGCCTTGTGTTCCCACTTGGCCAGCACGGGATCGTCAAAGCGGTTGCTTTCAAAATACACGGTGATGGTACGGTCGTGGTTGGCAAAGCCGACGATGGCCGCACCCTTGCGTATGGTCAACAGGACATCTTCCTTGACGCCCGTGACGGGAACGAAGACGGCGGCGCGCCCATCCGTATCCGGCCGTTCCATGGGAATATCTTGTCCGATTATGCTCATCACTTCACACTCTTCATCATCGCCTGTTGGCTTGTTGTCCCTGCATCACTGGAAGCGAGCCGCCGTGCGCATGCGTGCGTTTGCCGCTGCGCCGGGCCACTCCCAGGCTCGCTGCCATGCCCTGCAATACCATTTATCAAATAATACATTGCTGGAAAGCACTACACAAGTAATCAGGGGCGCGGCAGCCGCCTGCCCTCCGCCGGATGGGGAATGGTGTGGCCAGTGGCAATCACCTTATAATGCTGCGATTACTTCACGTCCCCCACCTCCGCACCATGACGCTTCCCGAGAATGACACCAGCCGGCTCGACGCCATCAGCGCCGCCGCCACCGAAGTGGCCGCGCAAAACGTGGCCGACCTGCTGGCCATGGCCATCTGCCACCGCCCCGACGAACCGGCGCTGATCGTCTGCGACAAGCGCAGCTGGCTCAATGTCGTGCTGACGGAAGCGTATCGCCAGGCCTTGCCCGACGCCGCCTTCATCGATTTCGACGAAGTCACGCCCGATGCCGTGCTGGCCGCGTTTGCCGAACTGCCGGCCGGCAGCCTCGTCGTGCTGATCCAGTCGACCAGCTTCCGCCTGGAAGCGTTCCGCATCCGCATCGAGCTGTTCAAACGGGGCCTGAAAGTCATCGAGCACGTGCACCTGTCGCGCATGCCCGGTGTGCAGGGCCTGCATTACATCGCCTCGCTGGCCTACGACCCTGCCTATTACCGCGGCGTGGGCCATGCGCTCAAGGCGCGCATTGACGGCGCCCGCCACGGCATGGTCGAGAGCGGCGGCGAGCAGCTGGTCTTCGCTTCCCCGTTCGAATCGGCCAAGCTCAATATCGGCGACTACAGCGGCATGAACAATATCGGCGGCCAGTTCCCCCTGGGCGAAGTGTTTACGGAAGCGCAGGACCTGGAAGCCGTCAATGGCCGCGTGCGCATCTTTGTTTTCGGCGACACGCACTTTATGGTCAACCGCCCCGACACCCCGATCACTCTGATCATCGAAAAGGGGCGCGTGACGGGCACGGAAAACGCCACGCCGGAATTTACCGCCATGCTGGAGATCATCCGCGCGCACGAAGGCGAAGTATGGGTGCGCGAACTGGGCTTCGGCATGAACCGCGCCTTTTCGCGCGAGCAGCTGGTCAACGACATCGGCACGTATGAACGCATGTGCGGCATCCACCTGTCGCTGGGCGCCAAGCATGGCGTGTATACGAAACCGCAGTTCAAGCGCAAGGATGCGCGCTACCACGTCGATATCTTCGCCGTCACCGAAGCCGTTTATCTGGACGACGAGCGCGTGTACGCGGATGGCGCGTGGACGGTGGAACCCGTCGCACTCAATTGAGCCTCAATTGAACCTTGGCTGAACCTCAGCTGAGAAATCCGGCAGCTGCCAGCTCGCGGTCCCACGGCGGCACGGGCTGGTATTCGGCCACCAGGAAATCGATCAGCGCGCGTACCTTGGGCGAGGGCTGGCGGCTGGCAGGATACAGGGCGCTCAAGTGATTCAGGGGCAGCTCCCAGCCGGGCAGCACGGGTACCAGGCTGCCATCGAGCAGGTTGCGCCAGGCGAGGAACGTGGTGCTGTAGACGATGCCGAGTCCCCGCTGCGCCGCCTGGTGCAGCACCAGGCCATTGTTCGCCGTAAAACCCGCCTGCACGCGCACACTCACCGCTTCTTGCCGGTCTCCCTCGCCGCGCTGGAAATGCCAGTTCGTGCCATCCGTCAGGTGGCTGAAATGCAGGCACTGGTGCTTCAATAGCTCTTGCGGCGTCTGCGGCACGCCCCATTGCGCCAGGTAGGCGGGACTGGCGCACAGCACGGCGCGGCACGGCGCCAGCGGACGCATGGCCAGAGCGCTGCTGTCCGGGATGCCGCCCACGCGTATCGTCAAGTCAAAACCGTGGCGTATCGGGTCGAGCAGGGCATCGTCGACAAACAATTCGGCCTGCACCTGGGGGTGCAGCAAACTGAAACGGGCGACGGCGTCGGCCAGCCACGCGCTGCCGAAACTCGATGGCGCCTGGATGCGCAGCGGCCCGGCCAGCTCCGCCCCGGCTCCCGCCTGCGCCACGTGCGCCACCATGCGCGCCGCTTCCTGCGCCTGGCTGACGGTGGCCATGCACGGTGCCAGGTAGGCGCGGCCCGCGTCCGTCAGGCTCACTTCGCGCGTGGAGCGGTGCAGCAGGCGCGCATGCAGGCGTTCTTCCAGCTGCATGATGGTCTTGCTGACCATGGCGCGCGTCAGTCCCAGGCGCTGCCCGGCCACCGTAAAGCTGCGCTGGCGCGCCACTTCGACAAAGATTTCCATCGCTTTTAGTTGATCCATGTCAAAGATTGTCTTCGCTTTGGCGACAATCTGTCAACCGCAGGGCGATTGTTTGCCGCCCTCGCCCATCCTACAATGGCGCTTTCCATTGACCTCCGGAGCCGCCGCCATGCTAACGATCGAACAACAAGAACAATACCAACGCGACGGCTACATCATCCTGTCCGATTTCAAGGGCGCCGATGAAATCGCCGCCTTGCGCGCGCGCGCCGAGCAGATTGTCAACGAATTCGATCCCAGCGTCAGCCAGTCCATCTTCACCACGCGCGACCAGGCGAAGAACACCAACGATTATTTTCTCGCTTCCGACAACACCATCCGCTGCTTCTTCGAGGAAGAGGCGTTCGGCGCGGACGGCCAGCTGAAGCAGGCCAAGTCCCTGTCGATCAACAAGATCGGCCACGCCATGCATGACCTGGACCCCGTCTTCCGCAGCTTTTCGGCCGACCCGAAACTGGCCGCAGTGGCGCGCGACCTGGGCCTGGCGGATGCGCAGGTGTGGCAATCGATGTACATCTTCAAGCAGCCCGGCATCGGCGGCGAAGTGCGCTGGCACCAGGACGCCACGTATTTCGAGACCACGCCGATCAGCGTGACCACGTTCTGGTTTGCGCTGGAAGACGCCACCCTGGACAACGGCTGCCTGTGGGCGGAACCGGGCGGCCACCGCGGCCCGCTGCGCGAACGCTTCATCCGTAACGGCGACGCCGTGCGCGTGGAAAAACTCGACGCCACGCCATGGCCCGACGACAGCACGGCCGTGCCGTTGGAAGTCAAGGCCGGCGCCCTCGTCTGCTTCCATGGCTTGCTGCCCCATTACAGCGCGCCGAACCGCTCGCCCGTCTCGCGCCACGCCTACACCCTGCACGCCACCGACGGCCAGACGGAATACGCGGCCCACAACTGGATCCAGCGCGACGACGCCTTCCCCGTGCGGGGCTTCGTCTGATGCGCATCGACGTCTTTGCCGCCCACTGGGGCAATAATGACCTGCCGCCCGACGTCTTCATCGACAAGGTACTGGCGGCCGGCTTCGACGGCATCGAAATGTCGCTGCCGCTGGACGTCGCCCTGCGCGAAGAGTGGACGGAGCGCATCGCCAAGGCGGGACTGCAGCTGATCGCCGCGCAGTGGGAAACCGTGTTCCACAGCGACTTCGATCTGCACCGCGCCGCCTTGGCCGAACTGCTGGAGAACGCCTGTCTGGCGCGCCCCGTGCTGGTCAACACCCACACGGGCAAGGATTTCTATACGCCGGCGCAGAATGCACAGCTGCTCGACCTGGCCGCCGCCATCTCGGAAAAGCACGGCGTGCCCATCGTGCACGAAATCCACCGCAGCCGCTTTTCCGGCCATCCGATGCTGCTGCTGCCGTATCTGCAGCAGTATCCCGAGCTGCCCTTGACGGCCGACCTGTCGCACTGGTGCTGCGCCTGCGAATCGCTGCTGGAAGACCAGCCGCAGACCCTGGCGCAGGTGCTGCCGCTGGTGCGCCACGTGCATGCGCGCGTGGGCCATGCGCAAGGGCCGCAGGTCGCCGACTTCCGCGCACCGGAAGCGAAACCGGCACTCGACGCCCACCTGGCCTGGTGGGATGCCATCGTCGCCCTGCGCCGCGCGGCCGGAGCCGAGCGCATGACGTTCACGCCGGAATTCGGCCCCGCGCCGTACACGCAAACGCTGCCCTGGACGCAGCAGCCCGTGAGCGACGCGTGGGAACAGAACGTCGCCATGCTCGATCTGCTGCGCACGCGCTACGCCGGCTAAGCTTATGCGCCCCGGTGCCGGATCGCCAGGTCCGGCGCCGCGCATTGCAATTAGGTAGTGCGCTATATATACTGTGCCCATGGATACCACCACCGCCCCCAATCCCTTGCACCAGGTGCCGCGCCTGGACAGCCAGCTGTGCTTTGCGCTGTACTCGACCTCGCTTGCCATGAACAAGCTGTACCGCAAGCTCCTGCGCAAGCTCGGTCTCACCTATTCGCAATACCTGGTGATGATGGTGTTGTGGGAACGCGACGGCCTGACGGTGTCGGAAGTGGGCGAGCGCCTGTTCCTCGACTCGGCCACCCTGACGCCCCTGCTCAAGCGCATGGAGCAATCGGGCCTGTTGACGCGCACGCGCGCCGCCAGCGACGAGCGGCAAGTCATCATTTCCCTCACGGAACAGGGCGACCAGCTGCGCCATGAAGCAGCCTTGCTGCCGGAAGCCATCCTGACGGCCAGCCAGTGCAGCGTGGAACAGGTTGTGGACATGAAACAACAGCTGAACCAATTGCGCGACAGCCTGATGAAAAGTGAGTAAAGGCGCCGCTTTTCCGAGCAAAATCAGGTAAAGCATCCCCCTGACAGCGCCAGGCAAAAGCTGGCGTGAAATCCGCCTTTCTTTATTACAAATCGATACATGGATGGCCCCGCCCTGCGTATAGAATAGTTGCCACTATTTCCTTACAACAACATCAGGGTGAATATGCGCATCTCTTTCGGCTCCGTAGCCTCGTTGGCTCTGTGTTTTACCGTGTCGGCCTTCGCGGCCGAACCATTCGACGACAAGTTCCGCCAGCTCGAAGAGGTGCTGCCCACCCCGAATACCTACCGCACGGCCTCCGGCGCGCCGGGCCACGCCTACTGGCAGCAGCGCGCCGACTACACTATCCGCGCGACGCTGGACGAAGCCAGGCGCGAGATCGCCGGCAGCGGCACCATCACCTATCATAACCAGTCGCCCGACACCCTCGGCTACCTGTGGGTGCAGCTGGATCAGAATATCTACAAGCCCGATTCCGACGCGCGCCGCATGACCACGGCGCCCTCGCGCCAGGCGTGGGCCAAGACGACGGGCGAAGAGACCATGAAGTTCGAAGGCTTGCGCGGCATCCTCGCGCGCGGCGACTTCCAGGGCGGCTTCAATATCCGCCGCTTGACAGGCGCGGATGGCCAGCCCCTGAAGTACGTTATCAACCGCACCATGATGCGCATCGACTTGCCGCAGCCCCTGAAGCCGGGCCAGGATTTCGTCTTCCAGATCGACTGGGATTACCGCATCAACGAACAGAAGGTGCTGGGCGGGCGCGCCGGCTATGAAGTCTTCGACGACAAGAACGCCCTGTTCGAAGTGGCGCAGTGGTTCCCCCGCATGGCGGCCTATTACGATGCGGCCGGCTGGCAGCACAAGCAGTTCCTCGGCTCCGGCGAATTCACGCTGGAATTCGGCGACTACGACGTGCAGCTGACCGTTCCTGCCGACCATATCGTCGCCTCCACGGGAGAGCTGCAAAACCCGCAGGAAGTGCTGTCTTCCGCGCAGCGCGAGCGCCTGAAAAAGGCCCGCGGCAGCGACAAGCCCGTCGTCATCGTCACGCAGAAGGAAGCCGAAGCGGCCGAAAAAACAGTGAGCCGCGCGCAAAAGACGTGGCACTTCAAGGCGGCCAACGTGCGCGACTTCGCCTGGGCCTCGAGCCGCAAGTTCATCTGGGATGCGCAGGGATACAAGAAGGGCGGCAGCGATGTGATGGCCATGTCCTACTATCCGAAAGAGGGCAACCCCCTGTGGGAAAAGTACAGTACGCAAGCCATCGTGCACACGATTGAACAGTACAACAAGTACAGCATCGACTATCCGTATCCGACGGCCATCTCCGTAAACGGCCCCGTGGGCGGCATGGAGTATCCGATGATCTCGTTTAACGGCCCCCGTCCGGTGAAAGACAAGAAGACGGGCGAGCTGACCTACTCCAAGCGCACCAAGTATGGCCTGATCGGCGTGATCATCCACGAAGTGGGCCACAACTACTACCCGATGATCATCAACTCGGACGAGCGCCAGTGGACGTGGATGGACGAAGGCCTCAACACCTTCGTGCAATACCTGGCGCAGCAGGCGTGGGAAGAAAACTACCCGGCTTCGCGCGGCGAACCGCGCGAGATCGTCGACTACATGCGTAGCCGCGACCAGGTGCCCATCATGACCAATTCCGAGTCCCTGCTGCAGTTCGGTAACAACGCCTACGCCAAGCCGGCGGCTGGCCTGAACATCCTGCGCGAAACCATCCTCGGGCGCGAACTGTTCGACTACGCCTTCAAGGAATATGCGCAGCGCTGGAAGTTCAAGCGCCCCACGCCCGCCGACTTTTTCCGCACCATGGAAGACGCCTCCGGCACGGACCTGGACTGGTTCTGGCGCGGCTGGTTCTATACGACCGACCCGGTCGACATCAGCATCGACGGCATCAGCGAATATGGCGTGAGCTCGAAGGATCCGGCAACGGAAAAAGCCTGGAAGAAGGCGCAAAAGGACGCCCAGCCGGAATCCGTCACGAGCCGCGCCAACAAGGGCATGGCGCGCCGGGTCGAGGCGCATCCGGAGCTGAAGGATTTCTACAACCAGCACGACGATTTCACGGTGACCAACAAGGACCGCAACGCCTACGCCGAAGCGCTGGCCGCCCTGGAACCGTGGGAAAAGGACTTGCTGAAACAGGGCAAGCACCTGTACTTGGTCGACCTGTCGAACGTGGGCGGCATGGTCATGCCGCTGATCCTCGAAATCGAACTGAAAAGCGGCAAGAAGTACGTCGAGCGCGTGCCGGCCGAAGTGTGGCGCTACTCGCCGAAGAAAATCACCAAAGTCGTCATCACGGATGAACCGATGGTGGGCCTGGTGCAGGACCCGTACTGGGAAACGGCCGATATCGACACGAGCAACAACGCTTGGCCGCGAAAAATCACGCCGTCGCGCCTGGAACTGTTCAAGAGCGAGAAATCGCCCAAGGATAACCTGATGCGCGATTTTCATACGCCGCTGAAAGGCAAGAACGGCGGCTCGGCCAAGGGCGACGAGGCGTGAAGCGCTGGCGCCTGCTCGCTTGCGCCACGCTGGCCTGCGCCAGCATGGCGGCGGGCGCCCATAATTTTCATATGGGCATCGCCGATATCAGCTATAACGCGGCCAGCGGCAGCACCGAAGTGGTGCATACCTACACGGGCCACGACGTCGAGGCGCTGCTGACCAACCTGTACCAGCGCCAGTTCGACCTGGGCCAGGAAGACAGCGAAGCGGCGCTGCGCCGCTATGTCGAAAAACAGTTTTACCTCGTGGCGCCGGACGGCAAGCGCCTGCGCCTGAACTGGGTCGGCATGAAGGTCAATGCCGACAACGTGGTGATCTTCCAGGAGCTCGAACGCACGCGCCTGGCCCCCGCCACGCGCATCCACAACCAGTTGCTGATCGATTTCCTGCCCAGCCAGCGCAACACCCTCAACGTGCAGGACAGCGGCGCCATCCAGACGCTGATTTTCGACCGCCAGAACACGGAACTGCCGATCCGCTAAACACCGGCAAACTGCCGCCACACCCATACACCCATGACGCCACGCTCTCTGCCCCTCCTCCTCGCCGCCCTGTTTTTACCTGCCGCCGTCCACGCCGACGACATCTTCCAGCGCGTGCTGGTCGACGGTTCGCGCCTGAACCAGCTGGGCGTGGCCGATTCGGCCAACGCGGGCAGCGTCACGCAAAAGCAGCTCGATGCGCGCACCAGCTACCGGCCCGGCGAACTGCTCGAAGCCGTGCCGGGGCTGATCGTCAGCCAGCATAGCGGCGAGGGCAAGGCCAACCAGTTCTACCTGCGCGGCTTCAACCTCGATCACGGCACGGACTTGCGCACCACCGTCGACGAGATGCCCGTCAACCAGCGCAGCCATGGCCACGGACAGGGCTGGACGGACCTGAACTTCCTGATACCCGAACTGGCCATGCGCCTCGATTACAAAAAGGGGCCGTATTCGGCGGCGCAAGGCGACTTCTCCTCGGCGGGGGCGGCGTCCGTCGTGTATGCGAACCGCCTGACGCAGGGCGTCGCCAGCCTGGGACTCGGGCAAAACGGCTTTCGCCGCGCCCTGCTGGCCGATTCGCCCGATGCGGGCGACGGCAGCCTGCTGTACGCACTCGAAGCACAGCGTAACGATGGCCCGTTCACGCAGCCGGACCGCTACCGCAAGCTCAATGGCGTGCTGCGCTACAGCGAAGGCTATGCCAACAACGGCTTCAACGTCACGGCCATGGCGTATGACGCCAGCTGGAACGCCACCGACCAGATTCCGCTGCGCGCCGTAAAGGAAGGCACCCAGGGCCGCTTCGACGCCATCGATGCCAGCGACGGCGGCAAGGCGCAGCGCTACAGCCTGTCGGGCGCCTGGCGCCAGACGACGGACGACGTGTCGTCCAGGGTCAGCGCGTATGTGATCGCCAACCGCCTGGCCCTGTTCTCGAATTTTACGTATGCGATGGACGATCCCGACAACGGCGACCAGTTCGCCCAGCCCGACCGGCGCGTGACGTCCGGCCTCGACGCCAGCCATACCTGGCACCGCCACACGGACAGGGGCAGCAGCGACACCACCATCGGCGTGCAGCTGCAGAACGACAATATCCACAATGGCTTGTACAACACGCGGCAGCGGCAGATCCTGTCAACCACGCGGCAAGACCACATCGTCGAGTCGAGCATCGGCGTGTATGGCGAAAACAGCACGCGCTGGTCGCGCTGGCTGCGCACCGTGGCCGGCCTGCGCGCGGACGCCTACCGCTTCGACGTACGCAGCGACCGCGCCGCCAATTCAGGCACGGCCAGCGACCATTTGTTCAGTCCCAGCCTGAGCGTGATCGCGGGACCGTGGCGCGATACGGAAGCGTATCTCAACATCGGCAATGGCTTTCACAGCAACGACGCGCGCGGCACGACGATCACCGTCGACCCGAAGACGGGCGAGGCGGCCGACAAGGTCACGCCCCTGGTGCGCTCGCGCGGGCTGGAACTGGGCTTGCGCAGCGCCGCCATCGCCGGCCTGCAAACCTCGCTGTCGCTGTACCGCCTGGACTTCGATTCCGAGCTGCTGTTCATCGGCGACGCGGGCGCCACCGAGGCGGGCCGCCCCAGCCGCCGCTACGGCATCGAGTTTTCCAGCTACTACAAGGCGGCCAGCTGGCTGTCGCTGGACCTGGACCTGGCATATGCACGGGCGCGCTCGCGCGGCAGCGACCCGGCGGGCGACTTCATCCCCGGCGCCATCGAAGGCGTGGCCCAGTTGGCCATGACGGTGACGCCGCCGGGGCCGTGGTCGGGTTCCTTGCGCCTGCGCTACTTCGGCCCGCGCCCGCTGATTGAAGACAACAGCGTGCGCTCCGCGGCCAGCGTGGGCTTGAACGGGCGCATCGCCTATCAGATCGACAAGACCTTGCGCGTGGAAGTCGAAGGCTACAACCTGGCCAACCGGCGCGACTCGGCCATCGACTATTACTATGCCTCGCGCCTGCCCGGCGAAGCGCAACCCGTCGACGATATCCACTTCCATCCGGTGGAATCGCGCTCGCTGCGCCTGACCCTGGTAAAGAATTTTTAACTCAACAAGAATAATTCCTATCGGACCTAACACAAGAGTTGCCGCGAAGTCGTAGAATGCCAGGCTGGATAAACTGAGACAGGCCGCATTGCGGCCGGCACCGCCATGAGCACTTCCGCACCGATCTTTACCGACCCTTCCCACGTCAAGGAAGCCTTGCGCGATGACGGCTATGCCGTCCTGCGCCCGCAGGACGTGGCCGCGCTGGCCGGCTGCCCGCTGGCCGCGCTGCGCGCGCTGGAAGGGAGCTGGAATACCCTCCCGCTGGACAATTACCTGAAGGATGGCGGCCGCTATCGCCGCCGGCGCCACTCGTGCTTCGTGCAGGATGGCGAGCGCCTGACGCAGACGGCGCACCGTCCGCACTGGCAACCGGTGGAATACAACGCCCTGCACGGCGGCATGCACCGCCTGTTCGAACCGGTCGAAGCGGCTATCGTTGCGCAAGCGGCCTGGCAGCAGCTGATCCGCGCGCTGGGCAACGCCTGCTCACAGGTCAAGGGCAGCCAGCCGTGGTTCATCGAGGCGCACCAGTTCCGCATCGATACGACCGATGGCATCGGCCGCCCCACGCCGGAAGGTGCGCACCGCGACGGCGTCGATTTCGTCGCCGTGCTGCTGATCGGGCGCGAACAGGTCAAGGGCGGCGAGACGCGCATCTTCGAGGCCAATGGCCCCAACGGCAAGCGCTTTACCCTGACCGAGCCGTGGTCGCTGCTGCTGCTCGACGATGCGTCTGTCATCCACGAATCGACGCCGATCCAGCCGGTCGGCGAACATGGCCACCGCGATACGCTCGTGCTGACCTATCGCGCAGGGCAGTTCCAGGGCGAAAACTGACAAGCGGCCACAGCATTCCCTGTGGCCAAAATAGTTACTTGGAAGTTACTTTTGCAGACCTAAATCCGATATAGTCATACGATGTCGATATTGCGCGCTCACCGCGCCCAGCATCACCACACTGAAATTCTAGGAGAGGTCTGTGGACTCCAACAACCAAATCAAGCCTGACGAAATCGAGATCCTGATCGTCGAGGATAGCCCGACCCAGGCGGAGCGCTTGCGCCGCCTGATCCAATCCCTGCACTATAACGCGCGCGTGGCGGCCAATGGCCAGCTGGCCCTGGCCGCCATCCGCGAGCGCAAGCCGCACCTGGTGCTGTCCGACATCGTCATGCCTGAAATGAATGGCTACGACCTGTGCCGCGCCATCAAGTCCGATCCGACCTTGCGCGACATTCCCGTGATCCTCGTCACCTCGCTCAACGATCCGAAGGACATCATCCGCGGCATCGAGTGCGGCGCGGACAATTTCATCCGCAAGCCCTACGCGGAAGACTACCTGCTCAACCGCATCAGCCACATGCTGATGAACCAGAAGCTGCGCAAGAACCAGAATGTGGAAATCGGCATCGCCCTGTACCTGGGCGACCAGAAGCATTTCATCAATGCGGAGCGCCAGCAAATCCTCGACCTGCTCATTTCCACGTATGAACAGGCGGTGCAGGTCAACGGCGAACTGCAGGCGCGCGAACGCCAGGTGATCGAGCTGAACATGCGCCTGGCGCACCATGCGGCCGAACTGGAAACCATCAACCGCGAAATCGCCCTGAAAAACCTGGAGCTGGCCGAGGCGAGCCGCATGAAGTCCGCCTTCATCGCGAACATGTCGCACGAATTGCGCACGCCGCTCAACGCCATCATCGGGTTTACGGGCGCGCTGCTGATGAAACTGCCCGGCCCCCTGACATCCGACCAGGACAAGCAGCTGAACACCATCCGCGCCAGCGCGCGTCATCTGCTCTCGCTGATCAACGACATCCTCGACGTGGCCAAGATCGAAGCGGGCAAGCTGACCCTGTCGATCGAACCCGTGCACTGCCAGGAACTGATGGCCGACGTGGCCGACACCCTGCGCCCCCTGGCCCAGCAAAAGGGCCTGGCGCTGGAAATGGCGCTGGGAGAAGAAGGCCAGCCGCCCGCCATCATCGACACGGACCGCCGCGCATTGACACAAATCCTCATCAACTTGCTCAACAACGCCATCAAGTTCACGGAACAGGGCACGGTGCGCATCAGCCTTGCCCAGCGCGACGAGGACGGCGTGCTGGTGACGGAAATGAGCATCGCCGACAGCGGCGCCGGCATCAAGGAAGAAGACCAGGCCAAGCTGTTCCAGGCCTTCTCGCAGCTCGATTCCACCTCCACGCGCCACGTGGAAGGCGCGGGACTGGGCCTGTACCTGTGCCAGAACCTGGCCAACGCCATCGGCGGCGCCCTGTTTTTCAACAGCGACTACGGCTCCGGCAGCACGTTTACACTGGCCCTGCGCAGCAAGGCCTGAGTTCCTGTGCGCCGCAGCATGAAATTTTGATTTCTTGCTATCCAGGACAGACCGATACAGTAGTTCTACGGTATTGCACCGCACCATTTTCAGCGCTATAGTAGAACTGTCTCCTCCAATTCGTTCTCCGAACATTGGATTACGCCCGCGAATACAACCGCGGGCTTTTTTTTGCCTGCGTTTTCCCTCATCTTCACCTTTCCTTAACTAAATCAAACGATTTAGTTATATCAATCGTTTGAGATATGTGATTAAATCTCCGGCATGATTGAAAAAAACGCCATCCCCACTTCCCACACCGACGAAGGGCGCAAGCCCCGTTCCGACGGCGAACAGTCGCGCGAGCGCCTGCTGCATAGCGCCATCCGCCTGTTTGCCGAGCAGGGCTACGCCAAGACGTCCACGCGCGAACTGGCGCAGGCGGCCGGCACGAACGCCGCAGCCATCAGCTACTATTTTGGCGACAAGGCGGGCCTGTACCGCGCCGCCTTCGCCCAGCAGTCGGCCAACCCGCAAGACAATATCGCCCTGTACGAACAACCGCATTTCACCTTGCGCCAAAGCCTGGAAGGCTTTTATGCGCAGCTGCTCGCCCCCATGCAGCAAGGCGAGATCGCGCGCGACTGCATGCGCCTGTGGTGCCGCGAGATGCTCGAACCGACGGGCCTGTGGGCGCGCGAAATCGACCAGAATATCCGCCCCGAACACGAGGCGCTCACGCGCGTGCTGGCGCGCCACCTGGGCGCACCCGACGACAGCGACGACATGCACCGCCTGGCCTTTTCCATCGCTTCGCTGGCCCTGCAGCACATGGTGGGCGCCGAGGTGCTGCAAACCTTGCGCCCGCAACTACTGGAATCGCCGCAGGCCATCGACACCTGGCTGGCACGCATGACCGATTACGCGCTGGCCATGGCCGACGTGGAGCGCCAGCGCCTGACCATTCCTCCCTCTCCCCCTACCGCTCAACGACAAGCAGAAGGACCAGCATGACGACTATTCGATGCACCGTTCAACGTGTCCTGGCCGCCAGCATCGTACTGGCGCTGGGCGGTTGCGCCCTGCAGGGGCCGCCCGCAGCGGTGGCCGCCAGCGCACCCGTGCAGTGGCAGGCGCCACTGCCGCATAACGGCAAGCTGACGGACCTGGCCAGCTGGTGGCAGGGCCAGGGTGACAGCCTGCTGGTGGAATTGATCACCGACGCGCAGCAGGTCAGCCCCACCATCGCCGCCGCCCGCACGCGCATCGTGCAGGCGCGCGCGGACAGAGTCGCCAGCGGCGCCGCGCTGGCGCCCACGCTCGATGCGACGGGCAGCGTGGTGCGCACCAGCCAGCAATCGGCGCAGCCCGGCGGCACCACCTCGCAGGCCGCGCTGCAGGCGTCGTGGGAAATCGACGTCTTCGGCGCCAACCGCGCCACGCGCGATGCGGCGCAGGAGCGCTACGACAGCGCGCGCGCGGGCTGGCATGAGGCCCGCGTCTCGGTGGCCGCCGAAGTGGCAAACCAGTACTACGCCCTGCGCACCTGCCAGCAATTGCAGGCAGTGTCCGAACAGGATGCCGTCTCGCGCCGCGACTCGGCACGCCTGACGGAGCTGAGCGCCGGCGCCGGCTTCCAGCCGCCCGCCAACGCCGCCCTGGCCCGCGCCAGCGCCGCCGAAGGCGCCAGCCGCGCCATCGAACAGCGCGCCGCCTGTGACGTGAATGTCAAGGCGCTGGTGGCCCTGTCGGCCATACCGGAAGCGTCGCTGCGCGAGAAGCTGGCGGCCAGCCCGGCCATCCTGCCCTCGCCCGTGGCGATTGCGGAGCTGCCGGCGCAAACCCTGGGCCAACGTCCCGACATCTACAGCGCCGAACGCGAAGTGGCGGCCGCCAGCTTTGAAGTGCGCGGCGCGCAAGCGCAGCGCTACCCGCGCCTGAGCCTTTCCGGCTCCATCGGCAAGGGCAATATCCGCGCCGGCGGCACCAGCATCACGGCCAGCACCTGGAGCATCGGCCCGCTGGCCGTCAGCCTGCCCATTTTCGACAGCGGCACCCGCCGCGCCCAGGTCGATGCGGCCACGGCGCGCTACGACGAAGCCGTGGTGAAGTACCGTGCCGGCGTGCGCCAGGCCGTGCGCGAAGTGGAAGAAGCACTGGTCAACCTGGCCAGCACGGACGCGCGCAGCGGCCACGCGAAAACGGCGCTGGAAGGCTACCGCGTGTCGTTTGTCGCCACCGAGGACCGCTACAAGAATGGCCTGGCCAGCCTGATCGAACTGGAAGACGCGCGCCGCACGCGCCTGGCCGCCGAAAACACCGTGGTCAACCTGGAGCGCGAACGCAGCGCCGCCTGGGTAGCGCTGTACCGCGCCGCCGGCGGCGGCTGGAACAGCAGCAGCGCCATCGCCAACAACGCCCCCTGACGGATACGACAACATGAAAAAAATGACCTTGAAACCGATGACGCTCGCGCTGGCCGCCCTCTTTATGGTGCTGGGCGCCGGTGTTGCCCTGTACTCCCCTTCCTCCACGGCGGCCGACGACGCCAAGGATAAGAACACGGCGCAAAAACCGGCGCTCACCGTCACCACGGCCAAGCCGCAAACGGCCAGCCTGCCCATCAAGCTGAAGGCCAACGGCAACGTGGCCGCCTGGCAGGAAGCCGTCATCGGCAGCGAATCGAACGGCTTGCGCCTGACGGATGTGCGCGTGAATGTCGGCGATGTGGTGCGCGCCGGCCAGGTGCTGGCCGTGTTCTCGAACGACACGGTCAATGCCGACGTGGCGCAGGCGAAGGCCGCCGTGCTGGAAGCGGAAGCGAATGCTGCGGAAGCCGCCGCCAACGCGCAGCGCGCCCGTTCGCTGCAAAGCACGGGCGCCATCAGCGCACAGCAAATCAGCCAGTACCTGACGGCCGAACAGACGGCCAACGCGCGCATCGCGTCCGCCAAGGCGCAGTTGGCGGCGCAGCAGCTGCGCCTGAAATACACGCAGGTGGTGGCGCCCGACAGCGGCATCATTTCCTCGCGCTCGGCCACCGTCGGCTCGGTCGTAGGCGCCGGCACGGAACTGTTCCGCATGATCCGCCAGGGCCGCCTCGAATGGCGCGCCGAAGTGACGGCCACCGAGCTGCTGAACCTGAAAGCGGGCACCCTGGCGCAAGTCAAGGCTGCCAATGGCAGCGTCCTGACGGGCAAGGTGCGCATGATCGCCCCTACCGTCGACCCGCAGACGCGTTCCGCCCTCGTGTACGTGGACCTGCCGGCCAGCGCCGGCAACAATGCACCGTTCAAGGCCGGCATGTACGCCAGCGGCGAATTCGAACTGGGTAACTCGGGCGCGCTGACGGTGCCGCAACAGGCGATCGCCGTGCGCGATGGCTTCAGTTATGTCTTCCGCCTGAATGCCGACCAGCGGGTCAGCCAGATCAAGGTGCAGGCCGGACGGCGCCTGAGCGACCGCATCGAGATTTTAGGCGGCATCACGGCCGACACCACCATCGTCGTCAGCGGCGCAGGCTTCCTCAATGACGGCGACCTGGTGCGGAATGTTCAAAACCCGGTGGCAACCCCGGTCGCAGCAGCTGCCAAGCCGGCCGCAGCGAAAAAGTAAGGAAAAACCATGAATTTTTCCTCCCTCTCGATCAAGAATCCGATCCCGGCCATCATGCTGTTCGTGCTGCTGACCCTGGCCGGGCTGCTGGCCTACAAGGCCAATCCGGTGCAGGATTTCCCCGATATCGAACTGCCCATCGTCACCGTCAGCGCGGTGCTGCCCGGCGCCGCTCCAGCCCAGCTGGAAACCGAAGTGGCGCGCAAGATCGAAGACTCCGTCGCCACCCTGCAAGGCGTGAAAAACATCTACACCAAGGTGCTCGACGGCGTCGTCACGGTGACCGTCGAATTCATCCTGGAAAAGCAGATCGCCGAAGCCGTCAACGATGTGCGCGACGCCGTCGCCCGCGTCAAGGCGGACATGCCGGCCGAGCTGCGCGACCCCACCGTCACCAAGGCGTCCACGGCCGGGCGCGTGGTGCTGACCTTTATCGCCACGGCAAAACCGGGCGTCGACAATCCGCTCGACGCACCCGACCTGTCGTGGTTCGTCGACAATACGGTGGCAAAGCGCCTCCTGACCGTGCCCGGCGTGGGTGCCGTCACCCGCGTGGGCGGCGTCTACCGCGAGATCCAGGTGGAACTCGACGAGGCGCGCATGGCCGCCCTGAAAGTGTCGGCCCTCGACGTCTCGCGCCAGCTGCGCCTGGTCCAGCGCGAAGCGCCCGGCGGGCGGGGCGACATCAGCGGCGCCGAGCAATCGGTGCGCACCATCGCCACCGTGAAAACGGCCGATGAACTGTCGCGCGTGGAAGTGCCGCTGCCGGACGGGCGCCACGTGCGCCTGGACCAGGTGGCCACCGTGCGCGACACGGTCGCCGAACCGCGCGCACTGGCCGAGCAGGATGGCAAAACGGTCGTCGCCTTTGAAGTGTTCCGCACCAAGGGTGCCAGCGAAGTGGCCGTCGCCAAGGGCGCGCGCGACGCCATCGCCGACCTGCAGAAGGAAAACCCGAATGTAGTGCTGCAGCAGTCGATCGACAATGCCTTCCCCGTCGAGGAAAACTTCGAGGGCTCGATGGAGCTGCTGTACGAAGGCGCGCTGCTGGCCGTGCTGGTGGTGTGGTGGTTCCTGCGCGACTGGCGCGCCACCCTGGTGGCCGCCGCCGCCCTGCCCCTGTCCGTGATGCCAGCCTTCCTCGGCATCTACTGGTTCGGCTACACGCTCAACACCGTCACCCTGCTGTCGCTGGCGCTGGTCGTCGGCGTGCTGGTCGACGACGCCATCGTCGAAATCGAAAACATCGAGCGCCATCTGCGCATGGGCAAGTCGCCCATGGAAGCGGCCATGGAAGCGGCCGACGAAATCGGCATGGCGGTGATCGCCACCACCTTCGCGCTGGTGGCCGTATTCCTGCCGACGGCCTTCATGAGCGGCATTCCCGGCCTGTTCTTCAAGCAGTTCGGCTGGACGGCCGTGCTGGCCGTACTGGCCTCGCTGGTGGTGGCGCGCCTGCTTACGCCGATGATGGCCGCCTACATATTGAAACCGCTGCCGCACAAGGAAGAACAGGATGGCTGGCTGATGACGCGCTACCTGCGCGTCATGCGCTGGTGCCTGAACCACCGCGGCACCACGGCCATCGCCGCAGCCCTGTTCTTTGTCGGCGCCATCGCCCTCGTGCCCCTGCTGCCGACGGGCTTCGTGCCGGCCGCCGACCGCGCGCAGACGCAGATCAACCTGGAACTGCCTCCCGGCTCCACCCTGGGCGAAACGCAGGCCGTGGCGGCCCTGGCGCGCGATGCGGCCATGCGCACGCCAGGCATCCAGGGCGTCTTCAGTTCGATTGGCGGCGGTTCCAGCGGCGACGCCTTCGCTCCCGGCGCGGCTGCCGAGGCACGCCGGGCCGTGCTGACCCTGACCACCGTGCACCGCACGGAGCGCAAGGAATCGATGGCGGGCCTGGAAACGCAGCTGCGCCACAAGCTCGATGCGATACCCGGTGCGCGCTTCACAGTAGGGCCGCCCGACACGGGCGTCAAGATGCAGCTGGTGCTGCGCTCGGAAGACCCCGTGGCGCTGATGGCGGCGGCGCAAAAGGTCGAGCGCGAGCTGCGCGGACTGAAAGGCATCGGCAACGTCAATTCCAGCGCTTCGCTGGTGCGCCCGGAAATCATCGTACGCCCTGATTTTGCCAAGGCGGCCGACCTGGGCGTGACGGCGGCAGCCATCGGCGAGACGGTGCGCGTGGCCACGGCCGGCGACTACGATACGGACCTGACGAAAATGAACCTGCCCGAGCGGCAGGTGCCGATCCGCGTCAAGCTGCCCAACAGCGTGCGCGCCGACCTGGCCGCCATCGAACGCCTGACGGTGCCCGGCAAAAATGGTCCCGTGCGCCTGGCGAACGTGGCCACCGTGACGATGGAAAGCGGCCCGGCGCAGATCGACCGCTTGAACCGCAGCCGCAACGTCACCCTCGACGTGGAACTCGGTTCGCGCACCCTGGGCGAACTGAACGAAGAAGCGCGCGCGCTGCCGTCGATGAAGAATCTGCCGCCGTCCGTGAAGATCGCCGAACTGGGCGACGCACAGGAAATGGCATCGCTGTTCGCCAGCTTCGGCCTGGCCATGCTGATCGGCGTGTTGTGCATCTACTGCGTGCTGGTGCTGCTGTTCAAGGACTTCATGCAGCCGGTGACCATCCTGGCGGCGCTGCCGCTGTCGATCGGCGGCGCCTTCGTGGCCCTGCTGATCACGGGCAGCGCCCTGTCGATGCCATCGATGATCGGCCTGATCATGCTGATGGGGATCGTCACCAAGAACTCGATCCTGCTGGTCGACTATGCGATCCTGGCGCGCCAGGCCGGCATGAACCGCTTCGATGCGCTGGTCGACGCCTGCCACAAGCGCAGCCGCCCCATCCTGATGACGACGATCGCCATGGGTGCCGGCATGATGCCGCTGGCGCTGGGCTGGGGCGCCGACCCCAGCTTCCGTTCGCCCATGGCCATTACCGTCATCGGCGGCCTGATCACGTCGACTTTATTGAGCCTGCTGGTGGTGCCGGCCGTGTTCACCTACATCGACGACCTGGAGCACCTGCTCAAGCGCGGCATGGCCAGACTGCGCCGCCAGAAGGCGCCGCTGCGGCGCGATGACAAGGTGGCGCTGGAAAAATAAGCGCCGCCACCGTTTGCAAAATCGCCCCTTGCGGGCAAGGAAGCGAAGGACCGGCCACCAGGCCGCGCTCCCTCGCTTCCATCTATCTGGCATACTGCGCCCATTCTCCATGAACGCAATCTGCCCTGCCTATGAATTACCGCACCCCGCTCGTCCTGCTACTGGTATCCGCACTGCTCGGCGCCTGCTCGGACAAGACCGCCCCCGCCAGCGCCGACGTGGCAGCTGACGTGGCAAGCGATGTCCCCGCAGCCGACACGGCATCGGCCGAACACGTGCCGCCACCGGCCGCCACCGCGCCCAGGACGGAAGCGATGAACACGCCGCAGGCGCGCGAGCTCGAAGTGGGCATGATGCGCGCCGTCTTCGGCAAGGACTACCGCAACGACAGCGACGATGCGCTGGCCGACCTGTCCGATCCGGACAACCACGTCGACAAACTCAGTTACGTGGTCAGCGCCATCAGCCACAAGCTGCTGCCCGATGGCCGTGCCATCCTGGTGGCGAATGCGGAAACGGCGAACACGGAAGGCACTGCCGAATCGGCGCATGCCTCGCCGGGACTGCTGAACGTGTTTTTCCTGGCGCCGAAGGGCCAGCCGGAAGACGGCCAATGGCAAGTCGTGAAACGCCTGGAAAACATCGCCACCCTCGGCTCCTCAGGGCAGCTGGGCGAAGTGCACTGGGTCATGCTGGGTGCGAACAAGCCGGGACTGGCGATACGCCATGGCTACACGGGCCAGGGTTACACCATCACGCAGCTGGCCCTGTTTGAAATCGGCGATGGCAAGGTGACGGCGATCGATGGCGGCATCGACCTGTATTCGGACAATATGGGCGCCTGCGGGCCTGACACGGACGAGTGCTGGATGGTCGACGGCAAGTGGCGCTTCGCTCCCGCGCGCAATGGCGGCGCCTACGACGATCTGCTGATCGATTTCAAGGGCGCCTCAGAGAAGATCAAGCCGGGCGTCACGGTCAAGCCGGACGAAGACCCGCCGCGCATCGCCACGCCCTTGAACAGCCACGCGCGCTATGGTTTCGATGGCAAGGGGTACAAGCTGGTCGAGGGCAAGAACACGGTGCCTGGCGTCTGAGTCAGGCACTGGCAACAAATCAGCGGCGCGCCGCCTCCAAGCGCGCCAGCAATGGCGCATACATGGCACGCGTATGGCTGCTCCAGCGAGCCATGGCGTTGTCGATATCGAGCAGCAGGCGTTCCGACAGCACCTTGTCGCCCTGCTGCAACGCCCAGATCGCGCATTCGGCGCGGCACTCGAAGCTGTTGTAGCGCGCCAGCGCATCGTCGAATTCCGCCTTCGCCTCCGGCTGGCGCCCGCTTTGCGCCAGCGCGCGCGCCGTCAGCAGGGACACCATCTCGGGACGGAAATGGATATCCGTGCGACGGATGAACTCCAGGTGCGTCAAGGCCTCGGCGCCGCGCCCGCATTCCAGGTAGGCGCGTGCCGCGCCCAACCGAATTTCCAGGTCCGAGGAAAACGCACCCTGCAGGCAGGCTTCATACGTCGATGCAGCTTCCTGCGCATCGCCCGCTTCCAGCTGCGCGCTGGCCAGGCGCATCTGGTTCTGCGCCGTCGGCGTGTACTCGAAAGCGGCTTTTGCCTCACGCAGTTCGCGGTTCGGATCGAGCACTTGCACGGCCACTGAAGCCACCTTGCGCGCGCCTTGCGGCAGGCGCGAATTGGGCAGGTAGATGGCGAAGAAATACACCACGCTGCCCAGCAGCGGAAACATGAATAAAATGAGCAGCCAGTACAGCTGCTGCCCGTTGCGCACCACGTGAATCGCAAAAAATACCGCGATCAGGATGTGGATGCCTATGCCAAAAATCGTCATGTTACAACCTCGTTCGTGACGGGAGCCGCTGGCACCATGCCGCCGCTTTCCCTGGCTCAATATTACACCGGCCACCACGGCAAGCCTGCCGGGGAGACACGCGAACGGCGAAAAAAAAGCAGGACAGCCGCGAGACCGTCCTGCTTTCCTGGCGCGCCTATGGGCGTCAGAACGTGCTGATGGCGTTCAGGAACCAGCCCCGACTGCGGTACGACAGATCCGTCAAATCGTCCGAGAAGGTCGTGAAGTTGTAGCCGATGCCGATCTTGGCGTGCTTCGCCACATGCCGGTAGACGCCGACCAGGGCGCCGGCACGCGCATCGCCCGCCTCGCGCGCCTTCAGCCTGCGTCCCTCGATCAAGGCATCCCACTCCTTGACGATATGGAAGTCGGCGCGCAGCACCAGCAATTCCGCGCGGCTGGAAAACCACTCGCCTTGCGTCTTCGACGCGCGCAACTGGCCCGTGCGCACGCCGAATTTCCCGCCCAACGACAGCCATGGCCGCACGTCATACGTCGTATCGACATTCAGGATATGGCTTTTCTGCGTATAGTCGAGCACCCCACCCGTGACGCCGTCAACCTGGCCTGGCGATGGCAGGTTATAAAAGTACGTGTACTTGAACAGGGTATTCCAGCGGTCGTTGTCGACCGGGCGATAGGCCGCCCCCGTCACCACTTCCGTGTAGTCGCCATCGTAGAAGGCCCCCCGCGTGGAGCTGCTGCGCGACAGGTTGAATTTCCCCAGCAATCGCCAATCGCGGTCCAGCTGGTAGCTCAGCGCATTACGCGTCAGCCACACCTTGCGGTGTTCGCTGTTCGCGTCCGTGACGCAGCCGCCGTCAGCCGGCATGGTGGCGCAACTGCCATCCACGGTCCCCAGCGACTTCGTGCGGTCCGTGCGGAACTCCAGCGCACTGGAAAACTTCAGCCGCTCGTAGGCATATGCCGCCGTCAGGCCGATGGCGTCGCGCTTCAAGTCGCCCGACAGGGGATTCGACAGCGTGCCCGTCTCGAACTTGATGCCCGTGGTCCAGCGCTCGGTAGGCGCCAGGTCCACGCCGAACGCGTGCGTCAGGCTTTGCGGCCCCGCGCCATTGCCCCAGCGGCTTTCCGCAAACAGGCCCGCCTTGTCGTTCAGGCGGTAGCGGCTGCCCGCCGTCAGCGTGGACTGGCGGCCACTGTAGTTCACATCCGGCGTTTCCGTCTCCATGCGGTAGTTCAGGTAAACGCTGCTGCGCTCATCCATCTGCATGTTGCCGAACAGCTGGCCGCCCACGCCTCCGCTACCGCCCGACGCTTCCGCCCCCAGGCGCAGGCGTTCGCTCACCTGGTAGGTGCCACCCAGTCCCGCGCGGTCATTCAGGGCGCGGTTGCCGCTGCGCGACAAGGTATGCTGCACGAAGCCGTACATATCCCACGGCGCGTACAGCAATCCTGCCACGCGCGCCGAGGCCACGCCGGAAGCGAGCGTGGTGTCGGGGCCGTACTGCGGACCGCCAGCCATGCCTGCCTCGCGTCCCTGCGTCACCAGCTGGCCCGTGATGCCGCCTTCCAGTCCCTGCTGCGGCACGGCGTTCGACGCCGGTGTCCTTTCCAGCGCGCCATCCCGGGCTTGCTGGCCCTGCTGCAATGGCCGATAGTCGACGCGCAGCACGGCGTCGCTGCGCCCGCCATCCTGACTCAGGAT
Organism: Janthinobacterium sp. SUN176; assembly: GCF_030587335.1. Taxonomy (NCBI): domain Bacteria; kingdom Pseudomonadati; phylum Pseudomonadota; class Betaproteobacteria; order Burkholderiales; family Oxalobacteraceae; genus Janthinobacterium; species Janthinobacterium sp. SUN176. The sequence continues at coordinate 3,446,235 of NZ_JAPWIA010000001.1, forward strand.
GGCGCTGGCATTGTCCCTGCCAGCCGCATTGTCGCGGCGGTCGTGCCGCAGACCTGCCGACACGCCCCACTCCGCATCGAGCTTGTGGCGCAGCGCCGCTTCCACTGCGCGCGCATCCTGGCTGGTGGCCGTGCGGTCATCCGCCTTCAGCGACACTTCCGTGCGCTCGCCCAGCGGCACGGTCGCCGCCAGGCCCGTTTGCCGCACGGCTTCGCCGTTCAGGGTCTGCATGCCCGGTCCCGCGTAACCGGCTTCGCGGTCCTGCCAGTAGGCGGCGATGCGGCCGCGCGCCGCGCCGCCCAGGTCGGCCAGGTCCAGCGCGCCGTCGAAGCGCTTCGCGTTGGCGGGGCGGCCGCCCGCCGTCGTCTGGTTGAAATCGAAGCCGCCGCTCGATGAACTGAGCACGCTGCTGGCGTCACCGCTGGAACGGGCCGCCTCGGCCTTGATCCAGGTACCCGGCTTGTAGCGCAAAGTCAGGTCCAGTTCCTTGAGGGTCTGGTCCGAACCCTGTTCTCCCTGGTGATAATTGCTGGCCCCGATGCGCACATGGTCGTTGAACCAGTGGCTGGCGCGCATGCCCACCGAGGTGCCGGAAATGGCGCTCAGACCCGGCACATACTCGTACGTCGCCACCAGGTACACGGGGTTGCCGCTCAGGCTCGCGCTTTGCACCAGCGCGCCGCCATCGGCCACAGAGGACAGCGGCGAGCGCAAGGTCAGGCGTCCCTGCAGGTAGTTGATTTCATAATCCTGCGAAGGCGTCAGCTGGATGCGCTCGATCACCAGGCCCGAATCCTTGTCGCGCACTTCCACCCACAGGCGTTCCGAACCCTGCGTCAGGTCCAGATGGCGCAGATAGTATTGCGAACCGCCCGTGCCGCGAAACTCCTCGCGCGACTGCAAGGTGCCCGGCGAAGCGGCAAAGGCGTTGACCGTGCTGGCCTTTTCGCCATGGCTGGTGCTGGCGGCACCATTCCACAGCAGGTTGGCGCCATACAGGCCGCGGCTGTACTGGGCCAGTTCCGAGCCGCTCCAGGTGGTCTGGAAATTCCCCCACATGACGGACGAATCGCCTTTTTCCAGGCGCACGTAAAAACGCCCCTGGGTAGGCGCATCGTCGACGGTGGTGCTGTCGTCGCCGTACACGGGATAGTATTTGTCCGGATCGATGCGGCGCAGCAGGTAGTTCGGATCCTTGCTCTGGAAATTGTGAAACAAATCGCGCAGCGGCTGTTCCCGCGTGTCGGCGCTGGCCGTCAGCAGGTAGTCGCCCTTGATCTTGCCCTTCAAGTAAAACGCGCCGCGGCCGTCGGCCCAGGTCTCGTTCCTGTAGTGCTGCGTGTCGCCCGTGACCAGTTCCGCCGGCCCTTTCGTGCGGTCGCGGCCAATGGTCAGGTCGGCCAGCGCCACATAGAACCAGTCGCTGTCGGCGATGTTCAGGTTGCGGCGGAAGGTCATGCCAGCTCCGCTGCCATCCTTCACGGCCACTTCCACCGTATGCGGCCCAGGGCGCATGATCTGGCGCATGGCGAACTTGCCGCTGGCGTCGACCGGCACGACCATGCCCAGCGCCGTCACCTGCTGGCCAGGCTTGATCTTCTCGCCGCTGATGGTGACGCTGCCGCCCGATGCATCGATATTGCGCAAGATCAGGCTCGACTCGCCCCAGCCGGCCAACGCTTCGCCGCCGGCCTTCTTGCCCGGCGCTTCGGGCGGCGCCGCATCGAGCAGGCGCAGTGGCTGCAAACGCGTCTCGTCGAACTTGCCGCCTGCGTCGTAGACGCGCAGCAGGTAACCGATCTGCTCCGGCGCATCGACCGGCGCCTGCCAGGCCGTCGCTTCGCCCATCGTCGCGGGCACGATGGCAAATGGCTGCTCCTGCGTGCTCTGTCCCTTGGCGAAGATGCGGATCTCGGCGCGCTGCTGGAAAAATGCGTAATTGGTGTACGTGCCAAAACGCACGGGCGCCCGGCGCTGCGCATAAGGCGCCGCCAGCCAGACATTCAAGGCCGGCGCGACGTTCAGGGGGTCGTACTTGACCTGGATGTCGGAACGCTCCAGCGCCACGTCGACGCAGCGCTGGCGGTCCGCCTCCTGCTGCGGCGTATCGGTGTCCTGCACCACGCCGTCTATGCTGATGGAGAAGGCCGCATCGCGGTTGGCCACCTGGCTGGCGACGGCGCAATCGTCGACCTGTACCACCGTCTCGATGCGCTTCGGCGATGCGGCGGCGACAGCCGGCAGTTCGACGGCTTCCTCGTACCAGGCACGGATTTCCGTGCGGCGGTTCTGCGCCATGCCTTGCGGCGTGGCGTTCGACGCGATCGCTTCGCTCTCTCCCTTGCCGCTGGCGAAAAAGGCCGATGCCGGCAAGTCCAGCGCGCGCATCAAATAGGCCGTGACGGCCAGCGCGCGCGCCTCCGACAGATGCTGGTTGGTCGGGAAAGTCGGCTTCAGCCAGGCGGCGATGCGCTGGTTGTCCGTATGCCCGATCACCTGCACGCGCACCTTCTGCTTGCCGCGCAAACGTGCGGCCAGCGCGTCAAGCCGGGCCGTGGCGGCCGGCAGCAGCACATCGCGGCCGGACTCGAAATTGGTGCCCGACAGCAGATCGTCAAAGGTCACGCTCTGCTGCGCCGGCGTGGCCGGCGGCACCGCTTCCAGGATCACGCGGCGCTCGGCGCGACTCAGGCCAGACGGCGCCAGGCCGCTGAAAGCGGGCGACTCCTGCTCACCGCTCGAGGGCTGCTGCGCCCCCATGCTGTGGCCCCGGTCCAGCATTTTCCCGCGCAGCGCGTGCTCGTTTGCCGTTTGCGCATGCGCGCCCAGACAGACAAAGCCTATGCTGCCGAGCAAATACACGAGCCGCTTGGGGACCGGCCTGGCCGCCGCTTTGAAGGTGCCTTGATTGCTAACGTTCATGGTCATTTTCGGTTTCATTGTGCGCCCTCGATCTCGATGACGAGGGGATATTCGTTTTGCAGTGCCTGCCAGCGCGCCTGCATCTCGCTTTCGATCGCCTTGCTGCGGCGCTGCGCCAGCGCGGCATCGCCGCCAGCGGCATACGCGATGCGCAGTACCGACGGCTTGGCGCGCAGGCTGGCCACCAGTCCTTCGATGCGTCCGGCCCATTCCGGCTGCAAGGCCGTTTCGCCCGCGACGAATGCGGCGTCGCTCAGCTCAAGACGCACGACACGGTGGATGGTGGCGCCGAAGTTCAGCTTGACCACCTTGCCTCGGGTCAGGCGCACATCGCGCGGATTTTCCGTCGTGACGCGGTAGCCGCTCGGCAGGGTGCGGTCATCGAGCTTCATGACGAAGTTCGAGCCGCGGTCCGCATTCGGAATCGCCGGACAAGCCACGTGGAAGCGTCCTTCCGCATCCGTCGTCACCAGCAAGCCGCGCGCCGTCGCCATGCGCACGCCGGCAATGCCCGCTTCGCCGTCATCCTGGTAGCCATTCGCGTTCCGGTCGTCGAAGACCTTGCCGATGATGTCGGGACAATCAAAAGTGGCATCCGGCACCACGCGCACCGTGGCGGTAGCCAGGTTGGAAATACGCGTCTCGCCCGTCGCTGCCCAGGCCTGGTTGACGTATTCGCCATCGCCAACGCCGCTGCCCACCATCAGCATCAGCTTGTAGGTCTTCTTCTCCTTCGGCGCGAAACCGCTTTCCTTCCAGCGCAAGCTGCGGCCATCGACGACAGGTTCCGCCGGCACGCCATTGCGGGTCGCGCTGCCGACGCGGTACTTGAAGCCGGCCGGTATCAGGTCGCGCACCTCCATCGCGCCCAGGGTCGCCGCCTGCGGATTGCTGGCCGTGATCGTGTACGGCACCAGGTCGCCGCGCGTGACGTTCAGCATCGGCGTCGTCTTCGTCACCATGATGCTGTCGCTGCCCAGCGGGTCGAGCGGGATATGGTTGTTCAGGATCGGAGCCGAACCGCCATTCGTGATGACAAAGCTCAGGTAGTACTGCGTGGTCCTGGCGCCTCCGGCGATCAGTCCCGTGCAGTTGTTCGGATCGAGTTCCATCTTCGTCGACAATGCCGGCGCCAGCTCGCTGGCCTGGATAAAGGCCGGATCCGGCACCAGGCCCACCGTCAGTGGTCCCTTGCAGGCCGGCAGGCTGCCGGACGGCGCCAGCAGGTAATTCGCCGGCGCCACCACGCTCAGCGTATACACGCCGCTGGGGAAGCCGTTCTGCAGCAGGAACTGGTACATGCCGTCGCTGCCCACGGTTTGCGTCTGCTCGGCAACACCACCGACCAGGTGCGTGGCGCTGTCAAAACCGGCAGGGCCGCTGATAGACACCACGGCGCCAGCCACCGGCTTGCGCGTCACGGAGTCGTACACCACGCCGGCCGGATCGAGCGGCAGATTCTGCTCGACGACACGGTCGCCGTCGCGCAAGGTCAGGTTGGTGATGCGGCTGCCACCTGGCACCACCACGCCTTCGCCTCCCGTCGACACGGGCACATTCGGCATGTTGTTGCCATCCTTGAGGAAGGTGATCGCATAGCCGGAACCCGTCGGCAAGCCGCTCGCCTCGTAGCCGGGGCAATGCAGGTTGTCGAACTGGTAGAAGCCTTTCTCGTCCGTGATGGCGCGGCAGATCAACTTGCCTTCCTGGTGCAGCTCGGCCGTCCAGCCAGCCACGCCAGCCTGGCTGCCGTCGAGCGGACGCACACGGCTGCCGTCGTGGTTCAGCCATACGTAGCCGTTGATGATGGGCGGCTTCAATTGCGGGATGCCCTTCTCGCCGAACAGATAGCCGCGCATGTCGTCGCCCGCCGCCAGCTTGATGCCGGTGATCGTATCCTTGTTGCCCACGCCGACAGGCTTGCTGGCGTTGGCCGTGCCCACCGATCCTGGCAGCACCGCCGTCTTGCCGTCCACATAAGCGGCCGGCTGCGTTTCCGTCAGGGTGTAGCCGGCGGCGTCGCTGACCGGCACCGTGTCGAACAGATAGCTGCCGTCGGCGCCCGTCAGCACGCTCAGTTTGACCGACTTGCCATCGACGGACGTGCCGCTCAGGACCACCGTCACGCCGGCAATGCCTGACTCGCCATCGTTGCGGATGCCGTCGTTATTCAGGTCGGCATACACCACGCCGCCGATCTTGCCCAGCATATGGCGTTCGCCAAACAGGTAGCCGCTCGCCTGCGTCGCCACCGGCAGCACGATGTCGCCGATCGTGTTGTGTTCCGGCGCCGCGCCGAAGCTGGCGTTGTTGACCTTGCCGCCGGCGCTGCCAGCCGTTTCGCGGCCGTCGAGATACACGGCAGGCTGGCTTTCCAGCAGACTGTAGGTACCGGCAGGCAGGCCGTCGAAGCGGTAGCTGCCATCGCTTCCCGTCACCACCGTACGGGTCAAGCCGTTCGCGCCGCGCACAGTGATTTCAATGTCGGCGATGCCCGCTTCCCCCGCGTCCATGGCGCCGTTGTCGTTCAGGTCGCGATACACGAAACCCCGCAACGACGACACCTGTTCGCGGAAATCATAGCCGCTGCCATTGCCCTGGGGCGGCAGGACGATGCCGCTGACGACATCCACCACGCCGGTACCGACCGGCTTGCCGTTGATGCTGCCGACAAAGGTACCCGTGGCACCCGGATAATTCCCCAGGCCGGCCGGCTGCGTTTCAGTGACCGTGTAGCCGGCAGGACCGGACGGATACAGGCCAGGGAAGGTGTAGCTGCCATCGGCGTCCGTGACGACGGTGACATTGACCGGCTTGCCGTGGCTGTCGATGCCGCTCAGCGTCAGGCTCACGCCCGGCAAGCCTTCGCCCTTCTCGTAGCTGCTGCTGTCGTTCGCATCGCCGTACACGCGGCCGGAAATACTCGCCGCCTGCAGTTCGCCGAAGTCAAAGCGCGTATGGCTCTTCGCCGCATCGAATGGAATGCGCGCGATGGTATTGGCCGTGCCGATGTCGCAGGCCGGATTGGCGCAGGCGGCGGCGCCGTCGATCAGGCCCTTGCGCTGGCGTCCGTCCAGATAGGCGGCCGGCTGCGTTTCCACCAGCGTATAGCCGGCCGCATTCGCGTGCGGCAGGTCACGCAAGCTGTAGCTGCCGTCGGCGGCCGTGATGGCCGTGCGGTTGACCGGCGTCACGCCATCGCGGGCGATGCCGGTCAGGGTGATGGTAACGCCGGCGATGCCCGCGGTTTCACCCGCATCGCGCACGCCATTGTCGTTCGCGTCGACGTAGACGGCGCCGCTGATGGCGCCTGTCTTCTCGCCGAAATCGTAGCCCGTCAATTGCGCGCCTGGCGCCAGCGCGATGGCGCTGACCACGTTGGCCACGCTGGCATTGCCGCCGCCATTGCCGGCCGCCTGGCCCGCATCGGCGTAATTGACCGGCTGCGTTTGCGTCACGGCATAGGTACCGGCGAGCAGGCCGTCGAAATGGTAGGCGCCGTTGGCATCGGTCAGTACCGTCACGGGACCGCCTGCGCCACCGGTCAGCGTCAAGGTCACGCCCGCCAGCGGCGTGTCGCCGCTGCCGGCCGCGCCATTGCCGTCGACGTCGAGGTAGACCTTGCCGGCGATGCTGCCCGTCAGTTCGCCAAAATTGTAATCGCGCGCGCTGCCGCCGTTCGGCAGCACGATGCCGTTGAACTGGTCGAAACGGGGCGCACTGCCGCCGATGCGGCCTGTCGCGACGCCATTGACCGTGCCCACGCTTTCCGCGCCATCGAGGTAGGCGGCAGGCTGGGTTTCAGCCACGGCATAGCCGTTGCCGTCGCTTTGCGGCAGGCCCGTGAAGCTGTAGCCACCGTCGGCCGCCGTTTGCAGCGTGCACAAGGCAGGCACGATCACGCTGCAGACGTCGAAGCCGTCCGCCGTGGTGCCCGACAGCGTGACCGTCACGCCGGCGATGCCCGTCTCGCCCCCATCCTTGCGGCCGTTGCGGTTCGCATCGATATACACGTAACCGGACAGCGACTGCGCCACGCCGCCAGCCGCGCCCGGCGCCTGGCCGAAATGGTAGCCCGTCGCCGTGGCGCCGGGCAGCAGTACGATGGCGCCGGAAGTCCGGATCGCCGCACCCGGCACGCCCGTGCCAGGCACGCGCACGGCGCCGTCGATCAGGCCACCGAGGCTGCCAGCCTGCGCACCCGTGTGATACAGGCTGGCCGGCGGCGTGACCGCCACGGCATAGCCCGCAGCGTCGCTCGGCGCCAGGCCGGCAATCAGGTAACTGCCGTCCGCACCCGTCTGGAAGGTGCAGCTCGGCACGGCAATGCCCGGACAGACGGGATGACCGAGATGGTCGTTGCCGCTCAGGGTCAGCGTGACACCGGCCACGCCCGTGCTTTCGCCGCCCTGGCGCACCGCATCGCGGTTGCTGTCCATGTAGACGCTGCCGGCAATCGACGCCAGCGCCAGTTCGCCGAAATTGCGCTCGGTGTAGCTCAGGCCCGGTTCGATGCTGCCGATGACGATGCCTTCCGGCGCGGCGCGTCCCGCGCTGTTCGCCACGACATTGCCGGCGCCGTTCTGCTCCTTGCCATCCGCATGGCCGGCAGGCTGGGTCAGTTCGGTCACCGTGTAGGATTCTCCCAGACGGCTAGGCGGGACATTCGTGAAGCTGTATTTGCCATTGGCGTCGGTGGTGGCCGTACACGCGCTGCCCATCGCGATGCACACGTCGGCGCCCCAGAAGGTCTGGCCGGAGAGCTTCACCTGCACGCCGGCGATGCCATTTTCGCCCGCCTCGCGCAAGCCGTTGTTGTTCTTGTCGGCGTACACGTAGCCGCTGATGGCCGCATGCGCGTATTCCTGGAACAGGTAGCCCGTCGCCGCCGTATTCGGCGCCAGCACGATCTGGCCGATGGTGTTGTGCGCCGCGCTGGCGGAACAGTTGGCGCCGTTGTCGCAGCTGGCCGGCGGCGGCGTGCCACCAGCCGTGCCCGCGACTTCAAACAGGTCGGCGTAGCTGGCCGGCTGTGTCTCGACGAGGGTGTAGCCGCCGGCCGCGGAGCGCGGCAGACGGTCGAACAGGAAGTCGCCGCTGCTGGTACTGAGGGTCAGCGGCGCGCCCGCCGTGCCGATATCGTTGCCCCAGAAATCCTGGCCGTACAGCGAGAACGTCACGCTGCTGGTGATCTTCTCACCGGCATCCATGCCGTTGCTGCGGTTCGCATCGTTATACACGGAGCCGGCGATGCTCGATTTGACGATCTGCACGTCGACGCTGGCACTGTTGTTGCCGGCGTTCGGATCGCGCGAGGTGCCCGGCGTCGGCACGATGCTGGCGGTATTCGTGATATTGCTGGCGAACGGTCCCGCATAGGCCGGGTAAGGCGCCTTCACGGGGATGGAGATGCTGACCAGGTTGGCCGTGTCGGCTGCGCCCGAGGCAATCGGCAGCACGCCCAGCGTGCAGGTCACGGTGACCGGCGAACCGCCGCTGACGCAGTTGTTCAAGGTCAGCGAAGCGCCCGAGCCAAGGCGTGCCGTCGGTGCGCCCGTCAGCACGAAGCCGGCCGGCAGCACGTCGGTGACGACCGTGCTGGCCGCCAGGGCGGGACCCAGATTCCCCACCACCAGGGTGTAGGTAAAGGGCTGGTTGATGCTGAACGGCGATGCGGGCGAAACGGTTTTCGACACCAGCATCAGGTCGGTCTTCGGCAGCACGGTGGTGGTTTCTTCCACCACGTTGTTCGTCGCCAGCTTGTCGCCGGCAAACGGCGCAGCACCCGTTTCCAACGATTCGACACTGGCGTTGATCTTGTAGGTGATCGATCCCGGCGGCGCATTGCTGACGGGACCCGTATCGAATTTCAGGGCGAACACGCGGCTGGCGCCGCTGGCCAAGGTGCTATCGCCGGGCACGCTGGCCAGGTAGCACACCAGGTTCGTGCCCGCGCCGCCCGGCTGGCTGCACGAGGCGCCGGCCGGCAAGGTGCTGCCGGCGGCATTCCACAGCATGGTATACGGCACGGCCGCGCCGTTTTGCGGCGGCGGCACGGGCGTGACGACCAGTTTCAGGCCGGTGGCCAGCGACGGTCCATTGTTTTGCACGGTGACCTTGTACACGAGCGCATCGCCGAACGGGCTCTGTTCATAGCCCGTATCGACGGCCGACACGCTCAGGTCCAGCTCCTTGCTGATCACGGTGACGGTGGTGCTGTTGCTGTTGTTGGCCGCGTTGCTGTCGTCGGTCGTCGTGCTGATGGTGGCGCTGCTGGCATAGGTCGCGTCGAGCGCATCCGGGTACGGGAACACGGGGATGACAGAGAAGATCAGCTGGCGCGTCTCGCCATCGCCGAGCCCAAAGGTCCGGCACTCGATGCCGGACTGTCCCGCATAGGGCGCGCCGCTGAAGGCGGGCACCAGCGTGCATTGCGCGGCGCTGCCCGCGATGCTGGCCGAACCGGCCACATACGCCATGCGGGCCGGATCGATGACCTGGCGCAGCACCACATTGGCCGCGCTGCTGGGCCCGTTGTTGCGGATCGAGGTGGTGAACACCAGCGGCACGCCGACGCGCACTGGATTCGGCGCACCAGCCATCGCCGTGACGCCGACGTCGGCCTGCGGCACCACGGTGACGGTGGCGCCGGAGCTGTTATTGGCCGCATCGGTGTCGATGGCATCCGGGCTCGATACCGTGGCGGTATTGAGCAAGGCGCCGTCCTTCAACGGGCGATTGAGCGTGATGGTGATGGTGCGCGACGCGCCATTGCCCAGGTTCAGCAGCGTGCACGTGATGGTCGACGCAAAGCTGCAGCTTTCGCCTGCGCCGCTGCCGGCCAGCACGACGCTGCCGCCCGTGGTGCCGCCGCTGCCGTTGTACCAGTGCGGCAAGGCGTCGACCACCTTGACGGTCGGTGCGCTGTCCGGGCCAGCATTGCTGACCACCAGGGTATAGCTGAAGGTATTCGAGGCGGCCGGCAAGCTGACCAGGGACGCCGTCTTGACGATGGCCAGGTCGACGTTCAACGGCGTCGACGTGACGCTGGCGGTGTCGCAATTGCCCGTGCTCGCATTGTCCGGCGGCTGGTGCGCCGACCCGGCGGCCATGCCGGTACAGGCGGTATTGCTCAAGGTGCCGGAAAACCCCGCTTGCGCGCGCGTGGTCAGAACCAGGGCAGGCAGTTTCGCGCCGCGCGCCAGGCTGCCGGAAATCGTGTAGGTGCAGGTCACCAGCTGTCCCGCCGCGCTGCACGTCCAGCCCGCGCCGCTGGCGCTCACATAGCTTTCTTGCGGCGACAAGGTATCGGTCACGGTCACGGTGCCGCTGGCGGCACTGGTGGAGGTGCTCGCATTGGTGACCGTGATGGTATTGGTGATCAGGCCATTCGCCGCGACCAGTCCTGGCGACTTGCTCTTGCTCAGGGTCAGGTGGGCGAATGGCGCGACGATGGTGTACGTGGCCGAGGCGGGATTGTTCAAGCCGTCGAGCGGGGCGCTGCGTGCCACGTCCACCACATTCGCGCCGCCCGTCGCGCCGGTGGCGACGGTCAGCGGAATCAGGAACTTGGAAGAGGTGGCGCCCAGCGCCAGCGCGCCGACATTGCAGGTGATCGTCTGGCCAGCCTTGGCGCAGCCGGCCGGCAAGGTGCCGATCGTGAAATCGCCGGACACCGTCGTCTTCACGGTGACGCCGCTGGCATCCTGCGTGCCGCTATTGACGGCCCACAGATTCAGGCTGACCGCCTCGCCCTGCGTCAACGAGCTCAGGCCGCTGGCGTTCGACACCAGGGTTTGCCGGGCATCGAGGTCGGTGCCCGGCTTGACCGTGACGATGACCTGGCTCGGTCCGTTGTTGCCGTCTTCCGGATCGCCGGTCTGCAAGTCACTGGAAGCCACCGACGCACCGTTGGTGATGGTGCCGGCGATGCTCTTGACGATGCGCCCGCCGATCGTGATGGGGGGAGCTTGCTGCCCCACGCCGATGGCTGCGCCGCTGTAGGTACAGGTCAGCACGGTGCCCGAACGGGCGCATGCCCAGCCCGTGCCGGACGCTGACGCATAGGTAAAATCTGCGCTGGCCGGCAAGTTGTACGTGACCTTGAATTGCGATGCGCTGTCCGGACCGGCATTCGCCACGTCCACCCGGTAGCCCACCGTTGCGCCGGCCGCTGCCGTACATGCGGCGGGACAACCGCTCAAGCCCGTCGTGCCGCTGGCGGCGACGCTCAGGTCCGCGCCCTTGATGACGGTGACCGTCTTGATCGAATCGTTGTTGAAGCTGTTGCCGTCCGTGTCCACGTTGACAAAAGACACGCTGGCCTTGGTCACCACGGCAGACGCCGCCGAGCCCGTGCCGCTGAAATTGACCGTCCAGTTCGTGGTCTTGCCCAGTCCGCTGCGCGTGCAAGTGAGCAATTGCGGACTGGCTGCCAGATTGAAGGCGCAACCGGCCGGCGCCGTGCTCGACGCAAAATTCACATTGGCGGGCAATTCCACCGCCAGGCGCACGGTGCCCGTCGCATCGACCAGGTCCTCATTGTTCGTCACCACCACCGAAAAGCTGGCCTTGCCGCCGCGCGGCACGGGGTCCGGCGCCTGCAGGTAGGCGGAAACGGACAAGTCGATTGCCGCCGCCGACGCCGCTCCCGCCGCGCCAAGGGTGCAGAAACAGGCGATCAGCCATAACAGGCGCTGCAGGAGACCGCGCGGCCCTCCCCGCTTGCAGGAGATCAGACAGGAAAAGATAGTGCGCAAAAAGGAGGACATAGGCATGGCAGTCGTCAGGGGGTTGTGCGGTGTGCTGCAACGGCACTTCCGGCCCAGAAAAAACAGCGAACGGCCTGCTTTTTCACCCTGCGAGCATGGCAAGGCGGCACGAAAGTCAACAAATATTCAATGTGTAATTTATGACAACATTGATAATTTGCGACATTCTGGTGCATTTTTTAATGCTTTACAAGCAATAAAAATATTAAAAAATTAATCAATTGAGATTAAGCAAGGAAATGAAAAAATTACTCAAAGGCACTTGCATTCATGCCAACAAATGTGTCTATTTTGTTATTTTTTGAAATTGGTACTACGGCAGGTTTTTTTGCTTCACGCCCTTGAAATGATAGAAACCGAGGCTAAAGATGCCAATTTCGCTCAATATGCCACTATGTGCTCTAGCGTGCATATCAGAAAGAAAAGTGTTTCCCATGTGATACTAAAAATAATTCAAATGGCAATGTTTATTGGTATCACAGGCGCAGCACGACAGAAATCGCAAAAGAATTCCATGTGGAAATTTTTTATGTACAGCAACGTGAAAATGAAGTTGTAAAAATACAACAAAAAAAGATCGGCGGCGCGCCGCCGCGGACAGGGGAAAAGCGGGGGAGTTTTGGGAAAGGGCGGCAAGACGTTACCGAAGCGCCTGCATCCAGGCAAAAAAAACGGATGTTGCGACAGGAGGGAGCAGGCGCTTGTCCCGGCAGAGGAATCCATCCCCTGCCGGGACAGGCCGGGACAGGCTTTAAGGGCGAGCCGTTGCCGCCCAGCCGCCGCCCATGGCCCGGTACAGGTCGACCGAGGCGACGAGGATGCGCGTCTTCAGTTGCAGCAGCCCCACGTCGGCGCTGTACAGGGTGCGCTGGGCGTCCAGCTCTTCCAGGTACGAGGCATAGCCATTGCGGTAGCGGTTATGCGCAATGCGCAGGGTGTCCGCCGCCGTGGCGCGGCGCGCGTCGTTTTCCACGGCCTGCTGCTGCAGGCGGTAGATGGCGCCCAGGCTGTTCTCCGTTTCGGCGAAGGCGTTGCGCACCACGTTTTCATAGGTGTACGCGAGCTGGTCGCGCTGCGCGCCTGCCGCATCCGTCTGCGCCTGCACGCGCCCGCCGTCGAACAGGGGACCGGCCGCCAGCGCCGTCAGCCGCCACAGGGCCGTGGGCGCATGCAGGAAATCGGTGAGCGTCGTCGCTTGCCCGCCGCCGACAGCCGTCAGCTTGAACGAGGGCAGCAACTGGTCGCGCGTGGCGGCCAGGCTGGCGTTGGCGGCCGCCAGGTTATGTTCCGCGCGCGCGATGTCGGGCCGCCGGCGCAGCAATTCGGACGGCAGGCCGGCCGGCACGCCCGGCGCCGCCAGTTCGGCGAGCGGCAAGCCGCGCGCGATGGGGCCGGGATTGCCGCCGACGAGGACGGCCAGCGCGTTTTCCTGTTCAAAGATCTGCCGCTGCAGCTGCGGCACCTGCTCGGCCGCCGCATGGTATTCCGATTGCGCCTGCAGCCATTCCAGCCGCGAGCTGTATCCCACCTCGAACTGCTTGCGCGCCAGCTCGCGCGACTGCTCGCGCAGCTGCAGCGTCGATTGCGTGAGCGCCAGCTGCGCGTCGAGCCCCCGCAGATTCAGGTAACTCGTCGCCACGCTGGCCGCGATCGACAGGGCCGCCGCATCGAGGCTGGCCTGCTCGGCGCGGTAACTCTCGCCCGCAGCATCGCTCAGATTGGCCAGCCGGCCCCACACGTCGATTTCATAGCTGGCCTGCAGTTCGGCCTGGAAGACATTCGTCACATACGGTTTGCCGCTGGACGCCAGGGTGCGCGTGCGCGTGGGCGAGCCGTCGAAGGCCAGGTTGGGCGCGCGGTTCGCGTCGGCCTGCGCCAGGCGCGCGCGGTATTCCTGCACGCGGGCACGCGCCACGCGCAAGTCGCCGTTGCGCGCCAGCGCCTCGCCCACCAGGTCGCTCAAGACCGGATCGCCGAACGCTTGCCACCACAACTGCTCCACCTGCGCGCCATCGGAGGCGGCAATGAGCACCGGCGCACCGTCCGCCTGCGCGCGCCAGCCGGACGGCAGCTGCAATGCCGATACTGGCTGCGGCGGCGCGGTGGCGGCGCAGCCGGCCAGCGCCAGCGCGCCGGCCATCAGCAGGACATGGCGCTTCATGGCTTGGCCTTCTTCGGCGGTGGCGGCGGCGCCGGATTGTCCGCCGAGTCGTTCAGCACGGCGGACGTGTCGACGCTGACCACCACCGACATGCCGGGCACGAGCCGGCGCGCATTCGCCTGCCCCGCGTCGATGCGGATGCGCACGGGAATGCGCTGGGCGATCTTGAGGTAATTGCCCGTCGCGTTATCGGCCGGCAGCACGGAAAATTCGGAACCGGTGGCTGGCGAGATGCGCTCCACCTGGCCCGTCAGCACGGCGCCGTCGAGCGCGTCGACGTGGAAGGTGGCGCTCTGCCCTTCCTGCACGCCGTTCATCTGCGTTTCCTTGAAATTGGCGATCACCCACATCTGGCGCGGCACCAGCGCCATCAGCTGCGCACCCGAATTCACGTATGCGCCCTGGCGCACCGTCACCTGGCCCAGCTGGCCGTCGGAAGGGGCAACGATGCGCGTGTTATCGAGGTCGATCTTCGCCGCCTTGACGGCTGCCTGCGCGTTCGCCACGGCCGCTTCCAGGGCCTGCTTGTTGACCACCACGGAATGCACGCTTTGCTGGGCGATGTCGAGATTGGCCCGCGCCTGCGCCAGCGCGGCCGCCATCTGCGCCTGCGTGGCGCGCGACTGGTCGTGTTCGCGCTGCGACAGAGAACCGTCGGCCACCAATTGTTCCACGCGATTGAGGTCGGCGCTGGCCTTGCGCGCCTGCGCTTCCGCATTGGCCAGCGCCGCCTCGCTGACGGAAATGCCCGCCTGCGCGCTGGCCTTTTGCTGCGCCCAGTTCGACAGCGCCGCCTGCTGCGCCGCCAGCTGGGCCTGCGCCTGCTCGTAGCGCTGCTGGTAGATGCGGTCGTCGATGCGCACCAGCAGCTGGCCTTCCTTCACGTCCATGAAATCCTGCACCGTCACTTCCACCACGTAGCCGGACAGCTGCGTGCCGATGATCGTCACCTGCCCCCGCACGGTGGCGTTTTCCGTCGTCACGACGGGGCTGGTGAACGGCGGCAGGCGCCACGCGTACAGCACGATCAGCACGCCCACCAGGGCCACGGCGGCAAAGGCCAGCGCGGACAGCCACTGGTGACGCCGGTCCGGCTGCGCCGTGGAAGGGGCGGCGGGTGCGGCTGCAGGCGCCGCCGATGCAGGTGCGGGAGGTGGCGGTGGATTGTTATTTTCTGTCATTGCTCGGTTCCGAATTGGTAATGGGGACGATGGCCATGGCCGTCTGCGCATCGCGCACGGGGCCGACCAGGCGACGCGCGCCGGTGGTGATGCGGGTCCAGGATTGGCTGACCAGCATCCAGATCAGGGTGGCGATGGCGACGCCGGCGATCATCAAAAAGACATCGTTATAGGCCAGCACATTGGCTTCGCGCGTGGCGATGGCGCCCAGGCGCGCCACGCCCTGGGCGCTGCGCAAGGCAGGATCCGTCAGCACGCCGCCATAGCTCGCGGCGCCGGACTGCACGCGCGCGGCCACCTGCGGGTCGAGCAGGGTGAGATGCTCGACCAGGTAGCTGGAATGGTATTTTTCGCGCGCCGTCTGGATGGTGCCGACGATGGCCGAGCCGAGCAAGCCGCCCAGGTTCTGCGTCATGGTAAACATCACGGAAAAGCTCACCAGGTTGCGCGGTTCGGCGATCACGGCACCCATGCCCGCCACCATGGTAGGGCCGAGGAAATACGTGCCGCCAAAGGCCAGCAGGAACTGGCTGACATACATGTTGACGGGGCGCGTCTGGCTGGTGGCGTGCGCGTCGATCAGTGCGCCGGCGGCGATCAGCAGCAGCGCGAACATCAGCGAGCGGTTCAGGGTGGCCGGATTGATCGTCAGCGCGCTGACCACCAGGCCCGCCACGCTGCCCAGCAGCACCACGATGAACAGGTTCTGCATCTGGTCCGTGTTCAAGCCCAGCGCCTGCAGGAAGCCCACGGCCCCCGTCGATTCGGACAGCACGATGCGAAACAGCAGCACGGACAAGAACAGCTTGGCGATCTTGCCCGTGGTGAGCCAGCGCGTGTTAAGCAGCGGGCGCGCGCGGTTATGCTCGATGGCCAGTGAAGCGGCGATCAGCACGATGGAGCATGCCAGGCACACGCCCACCCATTCCGATTCCATCCACCACGCCGTGCGCCCCTGCGCCAGCACGGCGCACAGCAGGGCCACGCCGGGCGCGAACAGGATGAAGGTGAGGAAATCGAGCGGCTCGAACGTCTGCACCCTGTCGCCGGGCGGCAGTTTCAGGGCCAGCACGCAGCCCAGCGCCAGCAGGGCCAGTCCCAGTTCGAACAGGTACAGGCCGTGCCATTCGCCGATCTGCAGCAGTTCGGAAGTGAAGATGCGCGCCAGCGGCAGCGCCAGTTGGGCAAAACCCAGGCCCAGCACCACGCCTTTCAGGCGGTGCCGCGCGGGAAACGCCTGCAAGGTGTAGTACAGGCCCAGCACGCCCAGCGCGCCGCCCACCATGCCATGCGCGGCGCGCACGGCGATCGCCGACGGCAAGGTATTCGCATACAAGTGGGCGAACGTCACGAGCGCATACAGCACCAGGAACGCTTCCGTGAACAGGCGCAGGCCGAACTGCTGGCGGAACTTCACCAGCAGCAGATTCATGGACACGATGGTCATCACGTAGGCGGCCGGCAGCCACTGCATCTGGTAGGCATAGGCGGCCAGCGAACCTTGCAGGTTCAGCAGATTGGCCGTCACCAGGCCGTTGCCCAGTCCCCCCGTCAGCGCGACGATCAGGCCGACGATGAAGTACGCGACACGCTTGGGCGTCGAATGTTCGGGCATCGATGGCGACCCGGGCAAGGTCGGGCGTTCGCCCGGCCCCCAGGTTCGAGGTGTGTACTTGTCCATGCGGTAATCGCGATCCGGTTTGCTGAAGCCGTTCCTTGCTGCCGTTATATAAATAGTTGCAAATGAACAGTTCTAGTCAGCAGCATATCACCGCAGGACGTTTTTATTGTTTACATTGTTGCATGGCGTTGCGCATGTCGCTCAAACAGCGTATGCAACGGGGCCGGCGGATCCGGCCCCGTTGCCGATACCGCCACTCACACCCGCGGCGGGTCCGTCTCGCGCGCAAACGCCCGGTGCGCGGCCAGCGCCTTCTTGAAGGCCGCCACGGCTTTCGCCACGTCGCCGGACGGCGCGACGATGATGGCGGGATCGGGCTTGCCATCGGGCAATGTCACCGGCACGTCCGCCTTGTCCAGCAAGTCCTTGCCCGCGCCGACAGCCAGCATGGGCTTGCAGTGGCGGTATTGCAGGCGCAGGAAGTCGAGCGCGTTGGCGTCGCCGCCCAGCTGCTGCACGGCGCCCTGGCCATCCGGCAGCACGACGGCGTCGAACAGCACGGACGGTCCCGTCTCGAGTGAGATTTCCACGTCGAGCGGCGCGCCGCCGCTGGTGTCGACTTTCCCCAGATGGCTGCCCACCAGGCGCGGCACGGCACCATCGGCCAGCAGCGAGGCATAGATATTGCGCACCTGCGCGCCATCGCTGCCCGGCCCCACCAGGATGGCCACGCGCAGCGTATGGATGCCCGTCTTGCCGGGACGGAAAAAGAGCGACAGGGCCGGCGATGGCGGATACGAGGGGATCGGCAGCATGGATGCGCGCGGCATGACGGGCGGCAGGGCCAGGCCCAGGCCATCGGCCAGGCGCTGCGCCAGGGCCTCGTCGACGTTGCGCAGCATGGCGACGATGCGCTTGCGGATGGCCACCGTCTGCACCTTGCTCAGTTCAAAGCGGAACGCATGCACGATATGGTCCTGTTCCACCGGCGTCTGGCTGATCCAGAACAGGCGCGCCTGGCCGAAGTGCTCGGCAAACTTCTCGGGCTTGCCGCGCACCTTGTCGCCTTCGGTCGCGGCGGGAAAGCTGTTGAAGCCTTTCGCGCCCGCCTGGAACGGACAGCCCCCCGCCAGGGAATTGGGTTCATACGCGACCCGCCCCCGGTTGATGGCCTGGCGGTGGATGCCGTCGCGCTGGTTGTTGTGCAACGGCGCCAGCGGCGAATTGATGGGGATTTCATGGAAATTGGCGCCGCCCAGGCGCGTGATCTGCGTGTCGACGTAAGAGTGGATACGCCCCTGCAGCAGCGGGTCGTTGCTGAAATCGATGCCGGGCACGATGTGCGCCGTGCAGAACGCCACCTGCTCCGTCTCGGCGAAAAAATTGTCGGGATTGCGGTTCAAGATCATCTTCCCGACGGGGACCAGCGGCACGAGTTCTTCGGGAATCAGCTTGGTCGGATCGAGCACGTCGAAGGGGAACGCTTCGGCCTGCGCTTCCGTGAAGATCTGGAAGGACAGCTCGTATTCGGGATACGCGCCGCACTCGATGGCTTCCCACAGGTCGCGTCGGTGGAAGTCGGAATCGGCGCCACTGAGCTTGACGGCTTCGTCCCACACCAGCGAATACGTGCCGGCCATGGGCGACCAGTGGAATTTGCAGAAGACGGACTGGCCCTTCGCATTCACGAGGCGGAAGGTATGCACGCCGAAGCCCTGCATCATGCGGAAACTGCGCGGGATGGCGCGATCCGACATGGCCCACATCAGCATGTGCGTGATTTCCGGCGACAGCGAGGCGAAGTCCCAGAAGGTGTCGTGCGCGCTGGCCGCCTGCGGCATGCCGTTGTGCGGCTCGGGCTTGACGGCGTGGATCAGGTCTGGGAACTTCATCGCATCCTGGATGAAGAAGACGGGGATGTTATTGCCGACCAGGTCCCAGTTGCCCTCGTCCGTATAAAACTTCACGGCGAAGCCGCGCACGTCGCGCGCCGTATCGGTGGAACCGCGTTCGCCGGCCACCGTGGAAAAACGCACGAAAACGGGCGTGCGCTTGCCCGCCTTGGCGAACGGCGCGGCGCGCGTATGCCTGCTTTGCTCCTTGTAGCATTCGAAATAGCCGTGGGCGGCCGAGCCGCGCGCATGCACGACGCGCTCGGGGATGCGCTCATGGTCGAAGTGCGTGAGCTTTTCGCGCAGGATGAAATCTTCCATCAGGGTGGGGCCGCGCAAGCCCGCCTTCAGCGAATTCTGGTTGTCGCCCACGGGCACGCCCTGGTTGGTCGTCAGCACGCAGCCGCTGTCGTCGCTGCGGGCGTGATCCAGCGAATTATTCAACGCATTCTCGCCCAGCGCGGGCTGGCCATCGCCCGTCTTCGGGGAAGGTACCGTTTCGCCCGTGGTGCTCGCCGTGGCCAGCGCTTCGCCGGCTGCCACATGCACGCCTTCGGCCGGCATGCGCGCCGCCTCGCCATACTGGCCCTCCTCCTTGGGATTGACGGCCATGGCGGCGGACAGTTGCTGGCCGGCGGCCGTCTTTTGCAGCAGCGCGCGGGTCAGGTCATTGTCCGCCCCCAGTCTGTCCGGCGCATTGCTGTCGGATGGGCCGGACATGCTGCTCAATACGGAACCAGCACCGTCCGTGGACGGCGTTTTCTTGTTGGTAGCCATTACATCTCCTGTGAGTAGTCTGCCCCGGGAGAACGCTACAACTCCCTCATTCAGCGCACGAACAGGGCAATCAAAACAATGATGGGAATAGGTACACCGATCAACCACAACAAAATGGAGCGCATCTTCACTCTCCTTTACGGCCTGCTACTAACTACTACCTTATGCGCGTGGGCGCTGCTTCCTCCGCCATCACGGCGAAGGGAACAGCGCCCACGACAAATACCGGCCAGGAAGGCGTAAAACTTATTTACGCGAACCCAGCAATTTCGACAGGCCATACCCGGCCGCTGCCGCAATCAGCAGGGACACGGCCGGCCGTTCGCGCACGTAATCGCGGCCCGTCTCGCCGGCGCGCTGGCAGGCGGCGCCCAATTGCTTGCCGCGCGCCATCAGGCGTTCGGAAGCCTTGCTGACGCTGTCGCTGACCTGGTCGATGCGGTCGCCCACCTGGTCCACGCCGTCGTGGGCGCGCGTGGCCACCTTGTCGGCCAGGGGCTGGGCCTGGCTTGCCACCTTGTCGATCGTGCGGTGCAAGTCCTGGCGGGTATCCTGGGCAGTGCCGTTGATATCGGAGCTGGTTTTTTCAATCGCGTTCATGATGGTTTCCTTTAACAGTGAATAATTTCAACCATGCTCGATGCCGTGACCGAATCATGATTCTCCTCGCTTCTGGGAAAAAGAAGCGGCTAAACGCTGCCGGGCTGAGCCATATCAAACAGTGGATCAGCAGCAAGCTGTTGGCACTACCTTAACCGCGCCTGCCACACGCCACCGTGCGCTGCCACACCTTGAAGGCCAGACTTAAATGCCTGCCAGAAATAACAACCCGTGCCGGCCTGGTGCGGCGGGCGGGGAGTAACGCTGCGTGATGCATGGTCGGCCCAGAAGAGAAAGCCGGCCCCATACAAATGCATGGATTTTTATGCAGATTTTACGCATAATGTAGGCAACAAAATACATACATCAAGACAAAATGCCTCCGTCTAAATCCATACAAAAAGATGACCATGCAAGCGCGTGGGTCACGCCGTTCGTGCAGCACGGCGGTCCGCGCTACCTGCAGATCGCCGACATGCTCGAGCGCGCGCTGTCCGGCGGCAGCCTGCGCCCGGGCGACCGCTTGCCGCCGCAGCGCAGCCTGGCCGCCCTGTTCCAGGTCGACCTGACGACCGTGACGCGCGCCTACGACGAAGCCAAACGCCGCAACCTGCTGGAAGGACACGGCGCGCGCGGCACCTACGTGGCGGCGCCGAAGGTGGAATTGACGCAGATGCTGGACCTGAGCATGAACATCCCGCCGCCGCCCGTGGGCGTGGATTTCGACGACCTGCTGAAACAGGGCGTGGCGCAGGTGCTGATGCGCACGGACAGCGATCTGTTGATGAGTTATCACCTGGGCGGCGGCAGCAAGGCCGACCGCGCGGCGGGCGCCGCCTGGCTCGCGCCCATGTTCGGCAACGTCGATGGAGAACACGTCGTCGCCTGCCCCGGCGCGCAGGCGGCGCTGGCGGCGCTGATTCTGACCCTGAGCCGGCCCGGCGACGCCATCTTGACGGAGCCGGCCGTGTATCCGGGCTTGCGCTCGGCGGCCGGGCAGCTGAACCGCAAGGCCGTGGCCGTGGAAACGGATGCGGATGGCATGCTGCCCGAAGCGCTGGAAAAAGCCGGCCGCAAGCACCGCGCGCGCCTCGTGTATCTGAATCCCACCCTGCAAAACCCCACGGCGCACACCATGCCGGCCGCGCGCCGCCTGGCCATCACGCAAGTGGCCCAGCGCTGCGGCATGCACATCATCGAGGATGATCCGTACTGGCTGCTGGCGTCCGATGCGCCGCCGCCCCTGGCGCATTACGCGCCCGCCCACGTATCCTACATCGCCACCCTGTCGAAATGCCTGGCGCCGGGCCTGCGCATGGCCTATACCTTGATCGCCGACACGCAGCTGCGCGAACGCTTCCTGGACGCCCTGCGCTCTTTCAGCCTGATGGCCACGCCCGTGACGACGGCGCTGACGACGCAATGGATACACGACGGCTCCGCGCACGCGCTGCTGGCCGGCATACGCAGCGAAGCCGATGCGCGCCAGGACGTCATCCGCACCATCCTGACGGGCGCCACTCACCCGCGCAGCGATGGCATCCACGTGTGGTTTTCGCTGCCCGGCTACTGGACCTCGCGCGAACTGGCCGCCACCGCCCGCGCCCAGGGCGTGGCCGTCACGGCGTCCGACGCCTTCTACGACAACCGCCCGCCGAACGCCATCCGCATCTCGCTGGGCAGCATCCGCGACCGCGCGCGTCTGGCCAGCGCATTGAAGAAATTATCGCTGCTGCTGGCGCACAAACCGGCCGTGCGGCGGGAATTCGTCATTTAACGGCGCAACCGCGCATCGAGCGAATACTTGCCCGCGCCGCTGATGGCAATCGTGCCGAAGACGATGATCAGCAACCAGCCGAACTGGCCGTCTGCGATGCTCCAGTCCGGGTGCACGAGCAGCATCGACACGCCCAGCAGGAAGAGCAGGGGCAGGCAGGCCAGGCGCGTCAGCAAGCCGGCGGCGACCAACAGCGGACAGAGGATTTCCGCGAACAGGGCGCAGTACAGGGTGACGGCGCGGCCCAGGTGCAGCGGATCGTCGATGCGCGCCAGTTCCGCGGAAAAATGCAGCAGCTTGGGCAAGCCGTGCACGTGCAGCACCAGCAGCGCGCCCGCCACGCGCGCAAACAGCAAGCCCGCATCGGGTAAAAAGGGGCCCGTCAGCGCCACCCTCCAGTTTTTCTTCATGATCGCTCCAGTGGGAAAGCCAGGCGGCGCGGCGCGCCGCTGCCAGCCATCATAGGCAGGCGGACGCCTGGGCGCGACTGGTCTTTTGGCAGAGGCGCCGGCGCGCGCGAAGGCCTAGACTGGCCGATGCCGTCACTGGTCCACGCCATGGCTGGCCCCTCCCCCATCCCCGAAGGAAATGCATCATGTCGAAGAAAATCGAAGCCGAAGAAGTCAACTCCCGCCGCAAGCTGCTCGTCAGCGTCGCCGGCGTGGCCGCCGGCGCGGGACTGCTGGCCGCCGGTGGCGCCAGCGCCGCCGCCAAGCCTGCCGCTGCCGCGGCGCCGGGCAAGCTCACCGTCAATAGCGTCACCGTCAAGGACGGCACCGTCATCCGCTTCAAGGACTGGGGCACGGGCACGCCCGTCGTCTTCAGCCACGGCTGGCCCTTGCAGGGCGACGCCTGGGAAGACCAGATGATGTTCCTGGCCAGCCACGGCTACCGCGTGATCGCGCACGACCGCCGCGGCCACGGCCTGTCCAGCCAGCCGTGGCAGGGCAATGACATGGATACCTACGCCGACGACCTGGCCACCCTGCTCGACGCGCTCGACATCAAGGGCGCGACCCTGGTCGGCCATTCGACGGGCGGCGGCGAAGTGGCGCGCTATATCGGCCGCCATGGCGAAAAACGCGTGGCCAAGGCCGTGCTGGTGGGCGCCGTGCCGCCGCAGATGGTCAAGTCGGCTACCAATCCGGGCGGCTTGCCGATGTCCGTCTTCGACGGCATCCGCGCCGGCGTGCTGGCCGACCGCTCGCAATTCTTCAAGGACCTGACGGTGCCGTTCTTCGGCGCCAACCGTCCCGGCAACAAGGTGTCGCAAGGCATGCGCGACACCTTCTGGCTGCAGGGCATGCAGTGCGGCATCAAGAACGCCTACGATTGCATCAAGCAGTTTTCCGAGACGGACTTCACGGCCGACCTGAAGAATATCTCCGTGCCGACCCTGGTGGTGCACGGCGGCGACGACCAGATCGTGCCTATCGACGCCTCCGGCAAGGCGGCGGCAAAGCTCATCAAGAACGCCAGGCTGGTCATCTATGAAGGCGCGCCGCACGGCTTGCCAGCCACCCACAAGGATCGCCTGAACGAAGACTTGTTGACCTTTATCAAGTCCTGACCGCTCTGCGCTGCCCGCACCGCCGGCCCGCCCGGCGGTGTCTATCTCCCCCGCCGGCGCCTCCGCCGCGCAAAAAAAACGCCCGCCTCCCCCATTCGTATAACTGCCTTGCCTGCCGGGCCATGCATACTTGTTGCCGCGCGGCATGAGCCGCGGCGAACGACAGGAGTCCCGCGATGGCCAGCACGCATTCTTTCCCTCAGCAGCAAGACCCCGGCCTGGCGCAGGCGCAGCGCATGGGCAGGATGGACGGCATGGGCGAATTTGCCGCATCGGTCGCGCACGAGGTGCGCCAGCCGCTGGCGGCCATCGCGCTCAATGCCGATGCCGCCTTGCGCTGGCTCGACCACGATCCGCCCCGCCTCGACGAGGCGCGCGCGGCGCTGGCCCTGGTCGCCAGCGCCGGCAGCCATGCCAGCGCCGTGCTGCGCAGCGTGCATGGCCTGGCCTGCAACGCGCCGGGCAGCCACGATCATTTTGCGGCTGACGACGCCGTGCAGGATCTGCTGCCGCTGCTGCGCGCGCCATTGCAACGCCACGCCATCCACCTGGAAACGCAGCTGGCGCCGGGCCGCCCACTGCTGCACGCCGACCCGGTGCAATTCCGGCAAGTCATCCTGAACCTGCTGATGAACGCCATCGAAGCCCTGCAGGGCACCAGCGGCCGGCCGCGCACGGTGCTGCTGTCCTCGCGCCTGGATGGGGGCGTGCAGCATTTCAGCATCGCCGACAATGGCGCCGGCATCGCGCCGCAGGCGGCCGGCCGCCTGTACCACGCCCTGTATTCCAGCAAGCCCGATGGCATGGGCATTGGCCTGGCCATCTGCCGCCGCATCCTCGACGCGCATGGCGGCCGCCTGTGGCATGCCCCCGGCGCACCCCACGGCAGCGTCTTCCACTTCACCCTGCCCGCACCATGAACACAACCATGCACACGACCATCCCCCCGGCCGCTCCGCCGACTACTCTGCTGATCGCCGACGACCACCCGCTGATCCTGGCCGGCCTGGCTTCGCTGATCGCGTCCTTGCCCGGCTTGCGCCTGCTGGGGCAGGCGGGCACGGGCCGCGCCGCCGTGGAGTTGTACCGCGAACTGCGGCCCGACGTGGTGCTGATGGATTTGAACATGCCGGAAATGCATGGCGTCGAGGCGATCGAGCGCATCTGCGCAGACGACGCGCAAGCGAAGATCGTCATCCTCACCACCTACCAGGGCGAGGACAATGTGCACCGGGCCCTGCGCGCCGGCGCGCGCGGCTACCTGCTGAAGGATTCCGGCTTCCTGCAACTGACGCAGTGCATCCGCCAGGTGGCCGCCGGCAGGCACTACCTGCCGCCGGAACTGGCGGCGCAGCAGGCCGGCCGCATCGAGGCGAACCGCCTGTCGAAACGCGAGCACGACATCCTGCTGCACCTGTCCGCGGGCAAGAGCAACAAGATGATCGCGCGCAGCGCCGGCATCGAGGTAGGCACGGTCAAATTTCACGTGAACAACATTTTGACCAAGCTCAATGTATCGAGCCGCACCGAGGCGGCCACGGTGGCCGCCCGGCGCGGCTTGCTGGGCGCGTTCTGACGCCACGGATATCAAGCGGCGCTGTCATCCTTCTGCTGCGGTTCTGCCCTGGCCAGCGCTGGCTTCGCCTCCACGCCGCTGATCTTCGGCACGCATTCGCTGCGCAGCCACGACACCGTGATGGCTTCGCCCGCCATCAGGCGCTTGACGCCGGGGACGATCTGTTCGCCGATCAGCATACCCAGCAGGCCGATCAGCGCTATCGCGGGCGGCGCCGGCGAGCGTACCTGCAAGACGGCGTAGATAATGCCAACCAGCAAGCCCACCGCCAGCGAAATCACATATAACTTCATGGCGCATTCCTTTCGATGAAAAAAACGCCGCGCACGGTCAGGCGCGCGGCGCATGGCACTGTACCCGGCGTTTACTTGGCCGGCACCGGCGCCAGGGTGGCGTGTTCGCCATGGATGCGCTGCGGCGCCTTGTGCACCATCGTGTAGGCGTAGTCGACGCCCATGCCGTAGGCGCCCGAATGTTCGCGCACGATGGCCATGACGGCGTCATAGGTTGCCTTGTGCGCCCAGTCGCGCTGCCATTCCAGCAGCACCTGCTGCCACGTCACGGGCACCACGCCAGCCTGGATCATGCGCTGCATGGCGTAGTCGTGCGCTTCCTTCGAGGTACCGCCCGAGGCGTCGGCCACCATGTAGATTTCGTAGTCGCCTTCGAGCATCGCGCACAGGGCGAAGCTGTTGTTGCACACTTCCGTCCACAGGCCCGACACGACGACTTTCTTCTTGCCGTTGGCGGCCAGCGCATCGCGCACCTTCTGGTCATCCCACGAATTCATGGAGCTGCGCTCGAGGATATCCTGGCCGGGGAAGACGTCGAGCAGTTCGGGATAGGTGTGGCCGGAGAAGCTTTCCGTTTCCACCGTGGTGATGATGGTGGGGATGTTGAACACCTTGGCGGCCTTGGCCAGGCCCACGGTATTGTTTTTCAGCGCTTGCCGGTCCATCGATTGCACGCCGAACGCCATTTGCGGCTGCTGGTCGATGAAGATGATCTGGCAATTGTCGGGGGTGAGGACTTCCAGTTTCGGATTGGTCATGATGTCATCCATGCAGAGAGGGTTGAGTGGGTACTGCCGTGCATCGTATGCCTGGCCGCGTGCCCGCACCACTATCTAAATATAGGCTGACATGAAGCTTGCCTCTGGGGAGTCCCCCCTGCAGCCCGGCAAGCGCTGCGGTAAAATACCTTTTGCTCACCCTGTTCCGACGACTCTTGATCGATAACTCCTCTTTGCCAGGCAACATCATGCGCAGCGATACGGCGCCGATACGCGTCCTCATCGCCGACGACCACCAGTTACTGCTCGACGGCATCGCGGCCCTGCTCAGTGCCTTTCCCGGCGTGGCGCTGGTGGGCCAGGCCACCGATGGCCAGCAGGCGGTGCAGCAATTTGACGCGCTGCAGCCCGACGTCACGCTGATGGATTTGCAGATGCCGCGCATGAACGGCCTCGACGCCATCGGCGCCATCCGCGCGCGCCATCCGCAGGCGCGCATCATCGTGCTGACCACCTACAAGGGCGACACGCAGGTGCTGCGCGCCATCCGCGCGGGCGCATGCGGTTATGTGCTGAAAAGCGCGCTGCGCCACGAATTGCTGGCGGCGATACAGAACGTGCACGCGGGGCGGCGCCACATCACGCCCGAGATCGAGGCGGAACTGGCGCTGTATGCCTGCAGCGACGTGCTGTCGAACCGCGAACTGGACGTGCTCAAGCAGGTTGCGCAAGGCAATTCCAACCGCGAAACGGGCGCCTTGCTGCAGATCAAGGAAGAAACCGTCAAGGCGCACATGAGCACCATCCTGGCCAAGCTGGGCGCCCGGGACCGCACCCACGCCGTCACCATCGCGCTGCGGCGCGGCATCCTCGACGCCTGAGCGGCGCCAGCACGCTCAAGCCGCCGGCACGGCCGGTCGCACGCTGCGTTGCTGCACTACGATCAGGGCGCCCAGCAAAATCAGGGGTACGGCCAGCGCCACGAAGCCGACGGCCAGGTAGGCAAAGGCGGCGGCGATGGCGCCCAGGGCAAAAGCCAGCAACGGCCAGAAGAACTTCCCGCAGCGCGCATGGGTGGCGCCATCAGCCGCGCCGCGCAGCACGTCGACGGTGTCGATGACGATCTGCGTCACGTTACCCGTCATCATGGAAGTGGGCGCCAGGTGCGCCAGCAGCAGCCGGCTGGTGGCGCTGTGCACGCCCATGGCGGCCGTGCCCAGCAAGCCGGCTACCATGGCCATGGAACTGACATCCTTGCCGATCGGCTCGGCCAGGCAGCCAAACACCATGAAGCCGGCCAGCAAGGCCCACTGCAACAGCATCGCCAGGGTCAGTGACGGGCCGGCGCGGCGTTCCACGGCCAGCACCATCAGGCGCGTGACGGCGACGCCGGCGATAAAGGCAGGAAAAGCGAGAAACTTCAACAGGATGGACGCGCGCGATGCATCCGCCAGGGCGGCGCCGATCAGCACGAAGTTACCCGTGACATGGGCCGTAAACAGGCCAAACAGGGCAATGAAACCCAGGGTATCGACATACCCCGCTAAAAATCCCAGGCTGGTGCCGAACAAGCGGCTGTGTGGTGGCTGATCCATCGAATGACTCCTGATACCGTGCAATGCACTAAAAAACGAAAAACGCGCCAGGAAAACGCCCCGGTGCCGCTGCCTGCATGGTAAGCCATGTGGCCGGTCGCCGCCCCCGTCCTTCGGCCAGTGCGCCCGCTCCACCTGATCTTTTGGCCCGTGTTCAAGCGCCGCCCGCCCGCTACACTGGACGACGTGACTTTCGCGCCGCGCACGCCGGCCCTCCCCGCACCGCAACCATGGAGCTGCACCATGCCAGAACACACCCTCCCCGCCACCGCACCCTTGATCCTGCTCAATGGCTGCTTCCACACCGTCGATAAAAGCTGCCCGCAAGCGAGCGCGGTGGCCATCGCCGACGGCAAATTCCTCGCCGTCGGCGACGTTGAAGACGTCATGCGCCACCGCGCTCCCGACAGCCGCGTGATCGACCTGGGTGGCCGCACGGTGATTCCCGGCCTGAACGACTCGCATTTGCACCTGATCCGCGGCGGCTTGAACTATAACCTGGAATTGCGCTGGGAAGGCGTGCCCTCGCTGGCCGACGCCTTGCGCATGCTCAAGGAACAGGCGCTGCGCACGCCGAACCCGCAATGGGTGCGCGTGGTGGGCGGCTGGACGGAATTCCAGTTCGCGGAAAAGCGCATGCCGACCCTCGACGAAATCAATGCGGCCGCGCCCGACACGCCCGTCTTCATCCTGCACCTGTACGACCGCGCCCTGCTGAACCGCGCCGCCCTGCGCGCCGTCGGCTACGATAAAAATACGCCGAACCCGCCCGGCGGCGAAATCGTGCGCGACGCTGCCGGCAACCCCACGGGCATGCTGATCGCCCGGCCGAACGCCATGATTTTATATGCGACCCTGGCGAAAGGCCCGACCCTGCCGCGCGAATTGCAGGTCAATTCCACGCGCCAGTTCATGCGCGAACTCAATCGCCTCGGCCTGACCAGCGCCATCGACGCGGGCGGCGGCTTCCAGAATTATCCGGAAGACTACGCCGTCGTCGACGAGCTGGCGCAAAAAGAGCAGCTGACCATCCGCATCGCCTACAACCTGTTCACGCAAAACAAGGGCCGCGAACTGGAAGATTTTGAAAAATGGACGCAGATGGTCACGCCGGGCCAGGGCGACGATTATTACCGCCATAACGGCGCCGGCGAAATGCTGGTGTTTTCCGCCGCAGACTTCGAGGATTTCCTCGAGCCGCGCCCGGAGCTGGCACCCGGCATGGACGACGAACTGGAAAAGGTGGTGCGCCACCTGGTCTCCAAGCGCTGGCCCTTCCGCCTGCACGCCACCTATGACGAATCGATCGACCGCATGCTGACGGTGTTTGAAAAGGTCAACCGCGATATCCCGTTCGACGGCCTGCACTGGATGTTCGACCACTGCGAAACCATCACGCCGAAAAACATCGACCGGGTCAAGGCGCTGGGCGGCGGCATCGCCATCCAGCACCGCATGGCCTTCCAGGGCGAATATTTTGTCGACCGCTACGGCGCCGAGGCGGCCAAGGCGACGCCGCCGATCGCACGCATGCTTGCCTCGGGCGTGCCCGTGGGCGGCGGCACAGACGCCACGCGGGTCGCCAGCTACAACCCTTGGACGGCGCTGTACTGGCTCGTGTCCGGGCGCACCGTGGGCGGCTTGCGCCTGTACGACGCAGGTTCGCGCCTGTCGCGCGACACGGCGCTGGAACTGTGGACGGCGGGCAGCGCCTGGTTCTCCAGCGAGCAAGGCAAGAAGGGACGCATCCAGGAAGGCATGCTGGCCGACCTGGCCGTGCTGAGCGCGGACTTTTTCAGCATCGATGAAGAGGCGATCAAGTCGATCGAATCCGTGCTCACCATCGTCGGCGGCAAGATCGTCTACGGCCAGGCGGAATTTACGCCACTGGCGCCGCCTCCCATCCCTGTGTTGCCGGACTGGTCGCCCGTGAAAAACGTGGCTGGCCACTACCGCGCCGCGCCGCCGCAAACGGCCAGCGTGATGCAACAGCATCAGTGCCAGGGCGCCTGCGGCGTGCACGCCCACGCCCACGACGTGGCGCGCAAGAGTTCCGTCCCTGTTTCCAGCCATTCCGGCTTCTGGGGCGCGCTGGGATGCAGCTGCTTTGCGTTTTGAGGTACGCGTGGCATGGAGGAAGAACGACCGACCAACGGTGCGCATCCCTCACTGACATCGGCCGTCCAGCTCCACGATGGCGGTACCCTGTACGCTACCCTGGCGACGGGGATCAGACACAGTTTCTGAGCGGCGTTCAGTCCCAGCAGACTGACAGCACGGCATAGCCCTCCGACGGCTCAGGAGCGTTGGCGGGCTTGCCGTATGGCCAGCCAGGAATGACGCCGTCGGCTTCCATGCCGGCGATCCAGCCCTCCACCTCGTCCTGGCGTGCGGACGTGAAGATGTGCACGTTTTCCGCCGGCGGGAAGCATTTCGCGTCCACGTCCGCCTGGCCATAATCGCACCAGTCCTGGTGCAAGCCGACCAGCACCTTTTCCACGTCCGGCCTGGCGGCGATCTCGCGGAACATGTCATACAGCCGCGCAATCGGCGGGCGGCCATAGCCCCACTGGTTCGGCGCGATCGACTCTTCGTCGGCATTGCCCGCAAAGTAGAGATCGAGATCGACCACGGGTGGCGTATCGCCATCGTCCACACCGGGCGAGGTCAGGTACTGGTAGATTTTGTCGGGCATGGGCAAGGTTCCGTTGATATGAAATACAATGCCATATTGTAATCTGCAGACCGCGTATCCAGGCAAAGCACCGCGCCGGGGTTCGAACGCGCGGCAAGGTGATGGCGACATACGCCTTCCAGATGCTGTGCCCCCTGATCACAGCAGGTTGCATGCCATGCCGCTGAAATCGAGGACAACAAAAAACCCGCTGACTTTTGCAAGTAAGCGGGTTTTCTGATGAAACTTGGTGCCGTTGGCCGGAATCAAATATCAATAAAAATCATATACTTAAAAACAAATTTGGTAAATTTTTTCCACAAATTACTTACACATATAGATCTTTATACCGTAGAAAACAGTTCTTTACCGGAAGGGTTGTTTGCACGAATCCGTATTTCGGTACCACCTTATTCAACTATTTTATGCAAAAAAAATACAACAGCCAGCAGGCACGATGCCTTCTCTCCCCCTGAATGATGAGGCTATCTATAGACATCAATTGATAAGAATGCAAGAATTGACGGACACTTTTAAAGGGGAAATTTGGATGTCTAATTTTACAATTCGCGTTGAGTTACACGGCGCAAATGGTGCCGACTATATACTGTTGCACGAAAAGATGGCCCAACAAGGACTCACTGATATTGTCGTCGACGATAGCGGGAGGCG
The DNA here is from genome assembly GCF_030587335.1 of Janthinobacterium sp. SUN176. Taxonomy (NCBI): domain Bacteria; kingdom Pseudomonadati; phylum Pseudomonadota; class Betaproteobacteria; order Burkholderiales; family Oxalobacteraceae; genus Janthinobacterium; species Janthinobacterium sp. SUN176. The sequence continues at coordinate 3,477,036 of NZ_JAPWIA010000001.1, forward strand.
CTATAAGATGTCACCTGGGGAATATAATTTCCAAGGTATCGCAACAATTGAACAAGTGATGACTTCGGCAAGAGTTGCTACTAGCCAAACAAATAGAAATTGGGCAATCATGGTATCCGAAGCAAGCAAGCGTATTTGGGAAGGCCTTCCATTCGCTTAAATTCGCTGGACGAGTGCAGGCTTGTGATTCCTGTTGTCGTGAGTTCGAGCCCCATCAGCCCCCCATAAAATGAGTAGGAAAATCATAGGGTTACATGCTTCGGCTTGTGACCCCTTTTTTGCGTTTTCCAACGGGTTTTCGTATTTTCCAACGAGATCAAATTTCAGCGCTTTCACTGCGCAGGGCCAGTTCGGGCATCGGCCGCTTTTTCCAGATCCGCTTGAGTGGTGATCACTAAAGTTGTTTCATCTCCATCAAGTGGTACCAGTACGCGACTATGGCGCTCTTGGAGTCTTCGACACGGCCCAGCAACGTGGCCGAGTGGCGCGCGGCTCAGCTTCAAACCGTCATCGCCCGGAACACCTTGCGCGAAGCAAGCATGCGCTGGGCCGCGCTCGACTACCTTGCAAAATCCCGCGAGCCGGTGCACAGGATGGAGCCGGGCGCATGGTGGGACTTGACGGCCATCGAGTGATCGTGGGGAGGCAGATGCACCAAGGGCCGCGCAAGCGGCCCTTAATTTGCCAAGGACCATCCAGCGCTGTGGGGATACGCATGTCAAAGCGGTGCGCCTTGATTTTGGGGAACAAATAATGAGCTAGAATGGCTCACGTGCCTGCGATTCATCGATGAGCTTTTTAAAATTGCAGCTTTTAAAATTGCAGCGCTTCGCAAGTTCAAAAATATTTTCTCATTTTAAATAGGGGTCTGAATTGGCTAAAAGGGATGGCGATTTCTCACTTGATACTAAACGAAGACTTGGGGATCGAGTGGCTTGGATTTGCTCTTTCCCTGGCTGCGATGATGTGACAGTCGGCCCCGGAAATAATTCATCGAAACATGTAATAAAATTGGGCGATGCCGCTCATATTCATGCTGCATCTGAGCTTGGCCCTAGATTCGACATCAACTTGCCTTTGGATGAGCGAAAGGCTATTGATAACGGGATCTGGATGTGCCAGCGCCATGCAAGAATAATCGACGCCGACTTCACCCAATACTCGGCAGCGACGTTGAGAACATGGAAAATACAGGCTGAGAACAAAGCTTATGTAGCCCTTCGCCTTCCCAACAGGCAACCTCGCAAAGATTCTGCATCGTTGATGCAGTTAGGCATGGACATCGTATTTGAGGGGAAATGGATAGCTGCGGGTCCGTCAGAGTGGACTCTTGAAGTGGACAGCTATGTATATGGGAATGACTATTCCTTGAAGGATTTTTGTTCGCAATTTCTCGCGCAGCATGAGAGAGCGAGATTTATCGTAATCCATGATCAAGGTGACGGGCGAAAGATAACGCAGCCCCCAAGCTGGAAATCTTCCAACAACAAGCTGCAATTGACGGTGGCAGTTGCCGACAAATATGTGAGGCAAGATCCGCACCAGACCGGGAGCGACTTGGCATTATCCGAGTCGGGGGATATTTTCATCAAAGATGGGGATATCGCTATTGTGAAAGGAATTGAATCGGCCAAGCAGCACGTAACCACAAGCCTTGGAATTTGCCATGGCGATTTGATGTTTCAGCCGGAAGTTGGATCTTTGTTCCCGAAATATTTTTGGGATCATAGGGAAGATAAAGAGCTGCTGAGCTCGCTACTGATGCTTGAACTTGCCCGACTTGCTAGCTTACCCGATGAGGGCCGCGAAAGTTCGCCACTCGGCTTCATAAACCGTGTGACCGAAGTTACCTTCGAGACCACGGAGATTTTTTCCGGTCGAGTTTTTGTAATAGTTGAGATCGAGTGGGGGAATCGTGAACTCACTAGAGACCGCTATTCGATATTTGTTGATCACAGTTCCGTTAGAGCGGCCCGGCTTGCGGCGTTAAATGAATCCCGCCATGGGAAGCAAGCAGAGACCCGGCCCCGCCGCGATCCATGAGGCCAAATTCTCCCACGCGCGGCCCTAAGGGTCTAGCTGGTCCGCCCTCGATGCAATCTGTCGCATTCGGCGAATTTCCCATAACAGTGCACGTAGATCCGGTGAATCACTTCGTATCCGAATTTCTGTCAATTCAGCGCTACTCAAGGGTTTTCGGTGCTGGCCCATATCCATTACCTTTGTTTGAAAATTTCCATCTAACAACACCCAATGTACAGCCGCGCGCTACTGCGCCCTCACTTTCGGCAACTCCATCCAATTCGTGGTGTACCGCGGCGTGCGATTTTCCGACAACATTGCCCAGCGCCTGTCCAGGCCAGCCGAGCCCAGGTGTACCGTATCGCGCCCGAACCGCTCATTTAATGCATCGAGGGCTGTCATGGCGCGCACTGAGCGCGCACGGTCCGGGTCCCCATCAAATAAGACGCCCTGGCGTTGAGTATCCGGCTGCAGGTCCATCAGCATGATTCCGGCTTTCTTGTACTTGAACCCATTGCGAAAGATCATGGCCAGGCCGTGCAGCGCGGCGCCTGCCAGGACGCGGTTATCGGCGCTTGGCTCGACCAGGGGGATGGTGATGCCGTTGGAATATTGCTCGTCCTGCTCGCGGAACCGGTTTGTTTGCACGAAAACATGGACAGCACCGCACAGGGAATGCTGCCCGCGCAGCTTCTCGCCGGCGCGCGCGGCATAGGTGGATATCGATTCGCCCAGCTCGGCCGCTGTGATGACCATGGTGCCGAAGGAGCGCGACGACACAATCTCCTTGCGCGGCGGCGCCACCTCTTCCAACTGCAGGCAGGAAATTCCGCGTAGCTCGTTGCACGTGCGCTCGAGAACGACGCCGAAATGTGCCCGCATGGTGCTCGGTGGCGCGTCTTTCAAGTCCTGCACGGTGTTGATGCCCATGGCGCGCAACTTGGCGCTGATGCGCCGGCCGACGCCCCACACCTCGCCGACGTCGATGCGCTGCAGTAGCCAGACGGTGCGGGCATCCGACATGGTCGTGAAGTCGGCAACGCTGTTGAACAGTGGGAATTTCTTTGCCACATGGTTGGCCAACTTGGCCAAGGTCTTTGACTGGCCCACCCCCACGCATACGGGCAAGCTGGTCCACTGCGCCACCTTGGCGCGGATATCCTGCCCCATGGCTGTCGGAGAATCCCATAGTCCGCCCAGGCCATTCAGGCTGAGAAACGATTCATCGATCGAATACACCTCGACATTGGGGCTGTAGGTCCGCAGGATCGTCATGATGCGGTTGCTCATGTCTGCGTACAGGGTATAGTTTGACGATAAGCCAACAATTCCGTGTTGCCTCGCCAAGTCGCGCATCTGGAACCAGGGCGCGCCCATCGGCACGCCCAAGGCCTTGACCTCGTTCGACCTGGCCACGGCGCAGCCATCGTTATTGGACAGCACCACAACCGGACAGTCGCGCAAGCGGGGGTTGAAAGCGCGCTCGCAGCTGACGTACATGTTGTTGACGTCGACAAGCGCAAAAATCTGCTTGGTCGGGTCGCCCATGTCACACCCGGAGCTTTCGCACGACGCCCGTCACCACACCCCATATCTGCAACTCGCTACCTTCAGCCAGGCAGATCGACTTGTATGCAGGGTTGTCGGGGCGCAGCTCTACCCTGCCCCGCTGGCAATACAGGCGCTTGAGGGTGTATTCGGCATCGATGACGGCAATGACAATGTGACCATGCAAAGGGGCAACCGATCGGTCGACCACCACCTTGTCGCCATCCAGTATGCCGGCATCGCGCATCGAGTCGCCCTCGACCGTGAAGAAAAACGATGCGGCCTTGTGCTGCACCAGCAGCGCATTCAGGTCCAGGCCGTCTTCCGTGTAGTCGGCGGCCGGCGACGGGAACCCAGCGGATATGCGGTGCGAAATTTCCGGCCGCGCACTGGGGATCGGGTACTGCGCAAGTGGAAAAGGCACCTGCGACACACCGGGTTGGCTAGATTGAAGAATTAGTAATGTTGCATTCATGGCTGGCCGATATACTGTGTTTTTATACAGTATATCGGCCGAACCAAGAAACAGGAAGTATAAAATTGTTTCTAGAAAAGTGAGTTGGGCGGCGCCGAGTCAGCCTTCGCGGCCGGTTTCGCTCCTGTCCGAGGGGGCAAAGGATCAGGCTGCGCGATCAAAAGGTCAGCTGGATACTGCCGATAAACATCCTCTTCCAACACCAGCGAGCCGTCCAGCCAGCCTTGATACTGGTCCGGGTCCAGGATCATCACCATGCGCTTTTCATCGTCTGGCTTGTGGAAGCGCTGCATCAGCGGGTGCTCGTGGGCGTTGATCGTCAGCATCGAGAACGACAGCAGCTGATCGGCAGGCCGGTATTCCCATATGCCAGCGATGGCCACCGGGGCGCCGTCGGCGCGCTCGATACGCCAGCGCACCGGCTTGCCGGTTTCATAGTTGGGCTCGAAGAAATTGGTGGCCGGAATGATGCAAAACTGCTTGCGTTTCCAGGCGCTGCGGAAGGATGGCTTGCTGGCCACGGTCTCGGTGCGCGCGTTGTAGGTCTGCCGGGCCAGCTTGTGGTCGGCACAGTGGGGCACCATGCCGAACATGGCGGGGGCGATTTCCAGCTCGCCGGGCGCTTCGTGAGAGCCGCGCAGGATGGGCGCCATGTAGCCGGGCCACGCCTCGGGCGGCAGGTCGTGTTGCGACGAGCGAACGCCGAAGTGACCCTCGATCTGATCCTTACGACTGGGAGTATAGTCAGCGCACATGCATTTACTATATCTCAATTCTAAAATTGCACATAGCAGCTTTCAAATATGCTAGATTCGATATGCAATTTCCATAATTATCCATTAATAACCTACATTCCGACATCTTCGGGACACCATCCATTTATACAAAAGGCTTCGCCATGCTATCAATGCTATCAATGCTTTCGGGACGTATCGTTCCGCCCATCACTGAGCAACGCCACATTTATGAAGCACTGACCCGACATAACTACTTCCCCAATCAAAAATCGGTAAGCGAAATTCCACCTTGTTTCAGCAGCATAAATTTCACTCCTGAAATCTGCTCATTATTATCTAAAATTCCCGAACCAGTAATTAGAAAAAAAATTGGATACGATTTAGTGGAATATTCATCCACTCGCCATAACAACATACCACGCACGCTTTCCTTGATTCATCCAAAAGCATACTCTTTGCTTGTCGAAAAAATTCACGAAAATTGGGATGAAATAAAATACATTAAACTCAACGAAAACAGTATGATTAAACCAGACCGCCACGAAGATGGACGAATGGTAATAATGAATTATGAAGATCCAGAGAAAAAAATACTTCGCTCATTGGAAGATGGCTTCGGCTGCAAATATCGAGCTCACACCGATATATCAGGATGCTTCAACAGCATTTACACTCACTCCATACCTTGGGCAGTAATTGGCTTTGACGAGTCAAAGAAAAAGTTAGAGAATCGCGGGCCCAATCATTGGTCAGATGATATTGATATGTTTCAGCGAAAAACAAAACGTGGCGAAACGCAAGGCATTCCGATTGGACCAGCGACATCGACAATAATAGTTGAAATAATACTAGGCAAAATTGATGAGGAACTAAAAAACAAAGGATACGTCTTTCGAAGATATATTGATGACTACACATGCTTTTGCAAAACATATGAAGATGCCGAGAAATTTATTTCGGAACTTAACTCCACGCTAATGAAGTTCAAGATGCAATTGAATTTACACAAAACCTCTATAGTGGAACTACCTCGCCCTCTAAATGATGGATGGGTATCATCACTAATCTCCGCTCTACCTACCAAATTCACCGCTGAAAACAACTCCAAGCGAAAATTAACATCAGAAGAAGTGACTCATTTTTTAGACTTTGCAATCGACATAAATAAACATACAGCTGACGGTGCCGTAATGAAATTTGCAATAGGCTTACTTATATACAGTGTAGAAAAATCCTCTGCGCAAGTACTATTCAACTACATTATCAACTTAGCTTGGCACTTCCCAATGCTACTTAATTTCTTAGACACGCTAATTGACAATCATGATTTAGACATCACCGGCCTTGAAAAAAAGATAAATTTGATAGCCGTGGAAAATTCAGAGAAAAAACGTTCAGATGGAATGGCTTGGTCTCTACATATTCTAAAAAAGAATGACCTTGAGCTTTATGAAGATACAGCAAAAAAAATTATACAATCAAATGACTGTATAGCCATATGCACACTTCTCCCTTTTGGAACCCATGACCACGATATAGTTATTTTTGCGAATACTATTATTGAAAAATCGGCCTATGACAAAGATCAATACTGGCTCCTTCTTTATCAACTATTCACGAAGAAATTGATTGAAAATCCTTACCAAGGAGACGAGTGTTTTAACAAACTAAAGGAACATAACGTAAATTTCATGCCTGATAAATCTGACTATACCAAGGCAGAGAAATATTCAAATGACGTAGCAAATAATTTATTCGGAAATTTAAACTCCGACAATGAAGAGATACCCCAGCCTACATACGAAGAGTGGTTAATAACAGAGGAGAATAAATAATTCTATTGCTACAGCTAGTGCCCCACTGGCACATCCGCGCCGAAGCTTACGAATGGCCTACCCTGAGCGCAGAATTGACCCGTGGTGCGGATGAGACTCAGGTTGCCGCACTGCTGGGCAGCACCGAATAGCGATGGACCGTGCGGCTGTGATACAGCCCCGCCAGAGCACGAAAAAGCCTTTCCAGGCCCCACCGCGCCACCCGCACGAAAAAGCGCTCAAAGTGCGTCAAAATGCGTCAAATCGCATGCCCCCTATTCGCCCCGCCGCGCCAGTCCTCATGGGCCTTCGGCCATGGCGCACATTTGAGTCAAAAGAGCCCTATATAGCGGGCAGGTGTGGAGGGGGGACAACTGCGCGCGCCGGGCCAAAATGGGCTTTTTTCTTGCTTCTGGTGCAACATCATTCGTCGGGACATGAAAAAGCCGCCTCGTGGGCGGCTTGTGCGGTGGCTGGGGCGCTTCGGTGCGGCTGGGCTGTCGCGGCCCTGCCCTACCGGTCATCGCGGCGTGGCGGTCATCCTGCGCGGCCGGCGCGCGCCTTGGCCGCCTGTTCCTTCTCGTAGTCATCGCGGCAGTCCACATCGCAGAACAGCAGCGCGGGCACCAGCGCCTCGTCGCAGTAGTGACAGCAGCCGTGCGCCACCAGGGCGGGCCGGCGCCGCACGGCGGCCAGGCCGCGCGCCACCTCGGCAAAGATGATCTTGTCGGTGTTGTCGATATGGTCGCTCATTGCGCTGTCTCCTTGCCCAGGCCCAGGTCATACGGGGCGAACTTCACCACTTCCACGCCCGCCCACTCGTTGATCGCTTCGAACTGCGCCTGCAGCGGCACCAGCTCGTTACGGGCGAAGACGCGCGCGGCAGGCTCGACGGCGCCGAAGCCGCCGGCATTGTTCGGCAGGATGCCCATCAGCTGGGGCGGCACGCGGTGCGCGGCCAGCTGGTCGTCGCGCGTCACGCTCTTGATGTTAAAAAACTCGTCTTTGGCGGCCACGTCCGACACGGGCAGGATCTGGATGCCGTCCTTCTTGCCATTCGGCGCGTACATGAACAGGTTACGGAAGTTGCCCGGCCCCTTGCTGTCGCGCATGGCCTGGCGCAGGTTGTCCACGTCCTGGGTGTTGGCGGCCGCGTCCGTCATGTAGAAAACGAAGCCGGCGTGCGAGCCGTTCTTGTAGTACTTGCGGCGGAACAGGGTCGCCGCCTCGTTGAGCCAGGCCGATTGCAGGGCGCTCAGGTACTGCGGCACGCCGTACAGCTCCTGGTTCACGTCCGGCTCCATCAGGTGGAACACCCGGCCCTTGTCGAACTGGTGCACGGCCTGATAGCCGTTCACAAAAAAATACGTGTCCAGATCGACGCCGCGCCGCATGTATTTGGCCAGCGCATGCTGGTACGCCAGCGCCTTGCCGCTGCGGCTGGGCCGGTCTTCCAGGTAGGCATTGCCGAAGGTCAGATAGTCCAGGGCCATGCGCTTGAAGCCATCGCGCGACAGGTATTTCGTCGGCATCAAGGTGGACGTCAGCACGTTGGCCTTGAAGTGGATGGCGCTGCTGTGGTGCACGCCCGCGTTAAACGACTTGGCCAGGCCGGCCAGGTTGACGGGCGGCTCATACCAATGGCCGTTCTTCCAGCATTCGAAGCAGTCGAGAATGTCGGCGTGCTCGAGCACGGGCGTCGGGTCGCCGAAGGAAAACGCCTCGATGCCGGCGGCGGCCGGTGCCGTGGCCGCTGGTGGTGCGCTCTCGGCCTGCCGGCCGCGCAAGTGTCGTGCTTTTCTCAAGAATAAATCTCCATGAAAGAGTGGTGGTTGTCGGTGGTGCCTTCGAAGGGCTCGTGATCGAGGGCGTGCATGCAGGCCCACGCCAGATCGGCGTGGCCGGTTTCATCGCTGCGGCCGGCGACATAGGTCACATGCCGCCCGCTGGGGGTGAGGGTCTTGTGGATGGCCATGAACGATTGCGCGATGTCGGTCCAGCCGGCGTCAAACTCCAGCCGCCCCTTGCTGATGATGTTTTTGGCTTTCAGCACCATGCGGGTTTTGACTTCGGGCGAGTAGTTCAGGGCCGTGACGGCCGGGAAGAAGCCGCGCACGATAGGCAGCACGCCGATGCCCATGCCCGTGGTATCGATGCCGATGTATTCGACGTTGTAGCGCTGGGTCATCTGGCGGATGGCGTCGGCGTGATCTTCGAAACTCTGCCCGCGCCACTGGTGGCGCTCAAGGATGCGGAACTTACCGCCGGCCGTCATGGGCGGCGCCAGCACCACGCAGCCGGCGCTGTCGCCGTTCAAGGCCGGGTCATAGCCGATCCACACGGGCCGGTTGCCGAACGGGCGCAAGCCCAGTAACGGCTTGTAGTCGTCCCATTCCACCCAGGAATCGACCATGCAGCGCTGCAGCTCGGCCAGCGGGAAGACCGAGGCCGAGTCGTCGATAAAGTTGCACATCAGCAGATTGTCGAACTGGTCCGGGCTGTATTCGAAGTTGCGCAGCTCGTCGATGTCGAACAGGTTGCAGCCGCCGCGCTCGGCGTCCAGGATGGTGACGATCTGGCGCCAGATCTTGTCCTCGCCCGTAAAACCCGACGACAAGCGGCCATGGCTCACGTCGATATTCACTTGGTCGGCCTTGGCGCGGCGCTTGTTGAACAGCTCGCCCGTCCAGAACGGATAGGCCTGGTGCGTGGTCGAGGATGGCGTTGAAAAATAGGTCTTGCGCCATTTCTTGTGAATGGCCATGCCCGAGGCCACCTTGTTCAACTCCTGGAAATTCTGCGTCCAGAAGAATTCATCGAAGTAGAAATTGCCGTGGTAGCCCTGCGCTGTGCGCGCGTTGGTGCCCAGGAAGTACAGGTGCGCGCCGTTCGGCAGCACGATGGGGTCGCCCGTCAGCTCGATGCCCGCCGCCTCGCGCGCGAACTGCACGATGTACTGCTTGAAGACGTGCGCCTGCGACTTCGACGCGGACAGAAAAATCTGATTGCGGCCCGTCTCCATCGCATCGGCCAGCGCCTCGCGGGCGAAGTACCAGGTGGCACCGATCTGGCGGCTTTTGAGAATGGCGCGCGTGCGCTGGTCGCCGTTGCGGTACCAGACCTTTTGATAATCGAAGAGCGAATCCTGGAAGGCGTCGAGCAGCTGGATTTTCTGCTCTTCGCTGAAATCGTTGCGCGTCGGCTTCTTCTTCGGCCCGGCATTGCGGTTCGCCAGCTTCGGGTTCAAGTCCACCTCATTGCCGCCCGGCTGCTCGTAGCGGCGCACGCGCGCCGCCTGCACGATAGCGCGCATCAGCAGGTCGATTTCCTTGTAGTCGCTGCCGCTCTTGACCTCTTTTTCGATCAGTTTCACGAGGCGCAGCTCGGCCGCTGCCTCGACGTGCTCGATGGCCTGGGCCTTGTCCCACTCGTCGCGCAGCTTCCAGCTGTTGATGGTGCTGCGCTTGATGCCCAGGTGGCGGGCAATGGACGAAATGCGCCAGCCCTTCCAGTACAGGGCGCGCGCGGCGCGCCGTGGCTCGGACTCGGGCACGGCCAGTTCACCGATGATTTGGTCGGTGGTTTGTTCGCTTGTTTTCTCGATTGTCAGCATGCCGCCAGCGTAGGCCGCGCGCGCGCGGAGCGGGGGAAGGCAAAAGTCGCTATGGCCCATAGCAACCCGCACCGCATTGAATCGCGGCGCCAAGACGTTGACCATGGCGTTATCCGATCAACCGAGAACGCCCACCATGTCCAAATCGAAATTTTTCCGCGTCGCCACCGAAGGCGCCACCACGGACGGCCGCAATATCGACCGCGCCACCATCGAGCAGATCGCCGCCACCTACAACCCGAAGACCTACGGCGCGCGCATCTGGCTCGAGCACATTCGCGGCATCCTGCCCGACAGCCAGTTCAAGGCCTACGGCGACGTGATCGCGGTGAAAGCCGAGGAAGTGGACACCGACAGCGGCAAGAAACTGGCCCTGTTCGCGCAGATCGAACCCACGCCGGAGCTGGTGGCCATCAACAAGGCGAAACAGAAGCTGTACACCAGCCTGGAAATTCAGCCCGACTTTGCCGACTCGGCGCAGCCCTATCTGGTCGGCCTGGGCGTCACCGACAGCCCCGCCAGTCTGGGCACCGAAGCGCTGCAATTCTCCGCCAGCCGCAAGCTGCAAAGCACCAACCTGTTTACTTCTGCCGTCGAGGTGACGCTGGAGTTTGAAGAGCAGGGCATCAAGCTGGCCGACGCCGTGAAAAACCTGTTGTCGCGCTTTTCGCATAAATCCGGCACCGACGCCGCGCAGTTCGCCGACATCAGCGAAGCCGTGCAAGCGCTGGCCGGCCACGTCGTCACCGCCAACGACAACTATGCCGACGCACTCAAGCGCCTCGATGCTGCGGAAAAAGCGCAGAAAGCGACGCAGGACGAGCTGGCCACCTTCAAGGCGCAGATGGACGAGGCGCCCGGCAACGGCCCGCGCCGCCCGGCCGCCACTGGCAACGACGGCGCCGTGCAGACCGAGTTTTAAGCGCGCGCCATCCACCAACACCCCATTCAACAACGGAGCAATGATTCATGAAAAAGCAAACGCGCCAGGTCTTTGGCCAGTATGAAACCCGCCTGGGCCAACTGAACGACACGGACAACGTGGCCAAGACCTTCAGCGTCACGCCCAGCGTGCAGCAGAAGCTGGAAACGAAGATGCAGGAATCGAGCGAGTTCCTGACGAAAGTGAACATCATCGGCGTGGCCGAGCAGGAAGGCGAAAAGCTGGGCCTGGGCGTGTCCGGCCCGATTGCCGGCCGCACCAACACCAAGGACAAGGAACGCAAGACGCGCGACCTGTCCACCCTGGACGGCACCAAATACCGCTGCGAGCAAACCAACTTCGACACGCATCTGAACTATGCCAAGCTGGACGCCTGGGCCAAATTCCCCGACTTCCAGTCGCGCGTGGCCAATGCCATCTTGACGCGCCAAGCGCTCGACCGCATCGTCATCGGCTTCAATGGCGTGAAAGCCATGGCCGACACCGATCTGGACGCCAACCCGCTGCTGCAGGACGTGAACAAGGGCTGGCTGCAGCACCTGCGCGAGCTGGCGCCCGAGCGCGTGCTGGGCCTGGTCGCCGCCGGCATGCCGGGCAAGGTCATCATCGGCGACGTGGACGGCGCCGACTATGCCAACCTCGACGCGGCCGTCACCGATGCCGTCAACCTGCTGGACCCGTGGTATCAGGAAGACACCAATCTGGTGGCCATCGTCGGGCGCAAGCTGTTGAACGACAAGTATTTCCCGCTGGTCAACACCAAGCAGGCACCCACGGAAACCCTGGCGGCGGACATCATCATCAGCCAGAAGCGCATCGGCGGCTTGCCGGCCGCGCGCGTGCCCTTCTTCCCGGACAACGCCATCCTGATTACGCGCTTCGACAACCTGTCGATCTACTTCCAGGAAGGCGCGCGCCGCCGTCGCGTCGAGGACGTGCCCAAGCGCGACCGCATCGAAAACTACGAGTCGTCCAACGACGCCTACGTGATCGAAGACCTGGGCCTGGCCGCGCTGGTGGAAAACATCGAACTGAAAGACAAATAATGGCGAACCAATCCCCTGCCCTTCGCCACCGCGCGCGCATGCTGGCCGAGCGCACGGCCGGCGCCGCCGCGCCGCAGGGCGTCACCACCGGCACGGCCTACGACTTGATGCTCTACAAGCTGTCCGATGACCGGCGGTGCCTGAAATCGATTCAGTCCGTGGAACGCAAGATCGAGGTCAAGGCCACCTTGCTGCCGGATTACGCGCAGTGGATCGACGGCGTGCTGGCCGGCGGCAAAGGTGCGCAGGATGACGTCTTCGCCACCCTGCTGGTATGGCACATCGACACGGGCGAGTACGCGCGCGCCCTGGTCATGGCCGAATACGCGCTGGCGCACAAATTCACCCTGCCCGATGGCTACAGCCGCGACATCGCCACCCTGATGCTGGACGAGTTTGCCGAAGGCTACTTACACGGCAAGCTGGCCAGCGATCCGCAGCACGCGGCGCAAGTACTGGGCCAGGTGGAACAGTTGACGGCCGCCAGCGACGCGCCCGACCAGGCGCGCGCCAAGCTGCACAAGGCCATCGGCCTGGCCATGATCGCCGTGCTCGATCAGGCCGACGAGACGGACATCGCCCCGGCGCTGGTGGCGCAGGCGGAAACGGCCATGGCACAGCTGAAACGCGCGCGCGCCCTGTCCGAGTCGTGTGGCGTCAAGAAAGATATGGAACGGCTGGAACGGCGCCTCAAGCGCGCGGCCGGTTCCACGTAAAGAGCATCCCCCGCAGCACGGCGGCACGGGGGGATTCTGGCCAACCCTTTGACCTGATGAACCCCGTCCACCGCCCCATTTTGAAAGCGCCCCGTATGTCCTTCATGGCCCTGCCCCCGTCGACCCCGCCTGGCAGCACACCCACGCCTCCAGCACCGGCCGCCGGCATCATCGAGAACGACGGCTGGTTTCCCGACATCCTGCTCACCGATATGCGCGACGCCATGCGTCTGGACGGCACCGTCACCGACGCGCGCCTGGTGCAAGCCGTGGTCGACGCCATCCTGCACGTCAACCGCGAACTGGCCGACTGGCAGGGCAAGCAGGCCGCAGCCGGCATTGCCGCCCTGGTCGACGTGCCGGCCACGCGCATCAACCGCGAATCGCGCCTGCTGGCGCAGTACCGGCGCGCCGTCTACAGCACGGCGAAAGCGGATCTGATCGAGCGTTACCGCGATTACGACAGCACGGCCACGTCCGTCAGCGACAAGAAAAGCATGGAATGGCTGGACGAGGCACCCGGCGCGCAGCGGCGCAATGCGCAATGGGCGATTGCCGATATCGTCGGCCGCACGCATCTGACCGTGGAATTGATCTGATGCAGGTGCGCACGCAGCAGCACGACACGGTAGACGCCCTGGTGTGGCGTTACCTGGGCGACGGCGCGGGATACGTCGAGCAAACCCTGGAAATCAATCCCGCGCTGGCGCGCCACGGCGCCGTGCTGCCGGCCGGCCTGGTCGTCACCCTGCCCGAGCCGGCGCCCAGCACGGGCCAGGTGGCGACAGCCGATCTTGTGCAGCTATGGGATTAACGCAGCAATCCACCATTTTTACCCTCATGAAAAATCTATCTACCCTCTCACCGGAGAATCAAGCAATGTCCGCAGAATCGTTTGGTGGTTTCGCCACCCTGGTCAAACTGTACGGCTTCAAGGCGGCGCTGGGCATGGTCGGCGCGGCCATGCTGTACATCGTGCTGCCGCCCTTGAATGCCGACGGCACCTTCAACAAGGGCGAATTCGTCGCCCGCCTGGCCTGCGCCGGCGTGTTCTCGTGCCTGCTGGGCGGCACGGTGTATCAGCTGCTGTGCGCCCAGCTCCCGGCCATCGGCGCCATGGTCAACGCGTCCGCCATCGACCTGATCGTCGGCGCCCCCGGCTGGTGGGTATCGCGCGCCGTCGCCCTGTGGTTCCAGCGCCGCAGCGACAAAGACATCGCCGAGCTGGTCAAAGACGCGAAGGAGCATTGATGCCCACCACCGATAATCCCCTGATCGCGCGCGTCATCGACGCCATCCTGCGCGCCGAAGGCGGCTACGTGAACGACCCGCAAGACAAGGGCGGCGAAACCAACTTCGGCATCACCGTGGCGGTGGCACGTGCCAACGGCTACACGGGGCCGATGCGCGATCTGCCCGAGTCCGTGTCGCGCGCCATCTACACGGCCCGCTACATCACGGAACCCAAGTTCGACCAGGTGCTGGCCCTGCATGCCGGCATTGGCGCCGAAGTCATCGACACGGGCGTGAACATGGGGCCGCACCGCGCGGCCGAGTTCCTGCAGCGCTGGCTGAACGGTTTTAATGACACGGGCGCGCGCTATCCGGCGCTGTTCGTCGACGGCCGCCTGGGCGCCCAGTCGCTGGGCGCGCTTGCATCCTTCCTGAAATGGCGCGGCCAGGATGGCGCCGCCGTACTGCTGCGCGCCCTGAACGGCCTGCAGGCGGCGCGCTACCTGGACATCACCGAGGCCAACAAGACCCAGCGCCGTTTTCTGTTCGGCTGGATCAAGGAACGGGTGGCCATGTGACGGCAACCACCTGGCGCCCGCTGGCCGCCGTTCTCCTGTGCGGCACCATCGCGGGCTGGACGACGCAGGGCTGGCGCAAGGATGTCGCCATCGCCGCACTGCAGCGGGCGGCCGCCACCAGCAAAACCAATGCCGCCACCGCGCTGGCCCAAGCCACCGCCCGCGTGCTGACGCTGGAACGCGCCGCCGGCGCAGCCCTTGCGCAGCGCGCCGACCACCTCACCCAGGAGCAAACCCATGCGAAAACTGAGCGTGACCGTTTCAGCCTTGATGTACGCAGCGGCGCTGTGCGCCTGTCAATCCCCATTGCCGGCGGCCAGTGCGCCGCCACTGCAAATTCCACCGCTGCCGCAGGCCATCGGCACGAAGCGCGCGCCGAACTTGACCCAGCGACTGCGGCAGCTCTTGATGCCATTGCCGGCGACGGCGACGACGCAACCCGCCAGCTAAACGCCTGCATCGACGCCTACAACACCTTGCGAGACACCTACCATGTACAAACCGAATAGCTTGCGCCAGCACTTGGCCGCCGCCATCCCCGATCTGCAGCGCGATCCCGACCGCCTGCTGGTCTTCGCCGACGAAGGTAACGTGGTGGCGTCGGCCACCGCCTCCCTCTCCTTCGAATACCGCTTCAAGCTCAACTTGATCGTCACCGATTACGCGGGCGACGCCGACGCCATCATGGTGGCCCTGATTGCCTGGCTGAAAGTCCACCAGCTCGACCTGATGGCCAACGAGGAAACCCGCAAGCACGGCATCGCCTTCGAGGTCGATTTTAATAACCATGAAACGGTCGACATTTCCATCAAGCTGGACTTGACGGAGCGCGTGGCCGTCAAGGCCGGCGAGGCGGGCCGCCTGGACATCAAGCACCTGGCCGAGATACAGCACATGCCGGCCTACGCGGACGAGTTCTGGAAGCTGTACGCCGGCGACACCCTTCTGGCCGAATGGCACACGCCCGAGGCCACAGCATGAGCGACGACCTGCACGCGCTGGAAGCCTGGGCCGGCGCCCTGCTGGCCAAGCTGCAGCCGGCCCAGCGCCGCGCCATCAATCACAAGGTGGCCATCGACCTGCGCCGCAGCCAGGCGCAGCGCATCAAGGCGCAGCAGGGGCCGGACGGCGCGGCCTACCCGGCGCGCAAGCGGCGCAAGGAGTTCAAGGGAAAGAACGGGCGTATCAAGCGGCAGAAAGCGGCCATGTTCGCCAAGATTCGTACCGCCAAGCACCTGAAAGTGAAGGCGACCGGCGACCAGATCGAAGTCGGCTTCTTTGGCTGGGTGGCGCGCGTGGCGCATGTGCATCAGTTTGGCCGGCAAGACCGCGTGTCAAAAAAAGGCCAGGCATACAAGTACCCGGAGCGGCCGCTGCTGGGGTTAAATGAACCGGATCGGACGTTGATACGCGAATCGTTGCTACGTCATATGAATACGCATTAATATGACGTCAACTATCAGAGGAGTTCGTATAAATGGAAAGTTTAAAGGAACGGTTGCTGGCCCTGACGGCTACGCGCTATAAAAGAATGCCATTTCTTATGGAAAATGTCGGGAAAATGGCTGCAGCAGGCGATGACCCCGTTTCTTTGCTTATTCGATGTCATCTTATTACTGAAAGTCTGATCGATGAGTTAATTGAACTTGCGTTTCACCCCAACGGACAAGCTATCACCTCGTCAAGGCTTAGTTATGAAAAAAAACTGACAATATGTTCAAAAGCGAAATTACATGGTGAGTACCCAATTCTCCAAGACTTTGCAGTTGGATCACTTAGAAAATTAAATAGCTTAAGAAATAAAATGGCCCATCGAATAGATGCCACCGCGTCGCTTGATGAAGTCATGGATCTATTTGCTGGCGAGGATCTTCCGCTTGCGGTTGGTGAAATCACAGAGATAAATATCGCCATCTATCACTACACCGCATATATTTTTGGCAATCTGCTCCCTAAATGGGAATTTGAAGGGGAAGTCTGATTAGTCAGTAAGCAGCTTATCAACCCGCCCCCGCGTGCATCTGCACGCGGACTTCGGCAACATGCATTGCATGAACGCCGACCTGTCCGACCTCACCCGCTTGCTGCAAAACCTGATCCGCCTGGGCACCATCGCCGAGGTCGAAGGAGCCAAGGCGCGCGTGCGGCTTGGGCCGACACTCACCAGCGAATGGTTGAAATGGGCCACCCACCGCGCCGGCAGCACGCGCACCTGGTCGGCTCCTACCGTGGGCGAACAGGTCATTGTCTTTTCACCCGGTGGCGAGCTGACGCGCGGCATCATCCTGCCGGCGCTGTACTCGCAGGAATTTGACGCCCCCGACACCAGCGGCACCATCCACACCACGCATTACCCCGACGGCGCAGTGGTGCAGTACGACCATGCGGCCCATGCCCTGACGGCGACGCTACCCGGCGGCACCGCCACCATCACCGCCGACAAGGTCACGTCGAACGCACCGAGCACCATTTGCACGGGCGACCTGACCGTCATGAAAAATCTGATCGTCATGCAGTCGGCGACAGTCAACGGCGCCACCGCCTTGAACGGTGGCGTGAACGCCAAGGCCGGCGCCGCTGGCGGCGTGGCCATGGCCGTGCAAGGAACAATCAAAGCCAGCGAGGACGTGCTGGCCGGAGCCATCAGCTTGCTCAAGCATCCGCACAGCGGCGTCAAGCAAGGTGGAGACCAATCGGGCGGGCCGTTGCCATGATGGGCATGCACGCCGCCACCGGGCGCAGCCTGACGGGCCTGGGCCATCTGCGCCAGTCGGCCACCGACATTATCACGACGCCCATCGGCTCGCGCATCCGGCGGCGCCGCTATGGCTCCGAAGTGCCCGAGCTGATCGACCAGCCCTTGAACAGCGCCACGCAGTTGCGCATCTACGCCGCCACTGCCTTTGCCCTGCGCCGCTGGGAGCCGCGCCTGCAGTTGGCCAGCGTGCAGCTCACGCGCGACACGGACGGCGCCATCGCGCTGCTGCTCGATGGCACGGCGAATGGCCAGGGCATTACGCTGGCCGTGCCCGTCAAGCAAGGCGGCGTCGTATGAGCACGCCTATCGACCTGACCCAATTGCCGGCGCCGAGCGTGGTCGAGGTGCTCGACTTCGAAGCCATCCTGGCCAACCGCAAAGCCCACCTGGTCAGCCTGCTGCCGGAAGCCGAGCGCGCCGCCGTCACGGCCCTCTTGGCCCTGGAATCGGAGCCGGCGACCAAGCTGCTGGAAGAGAACAGCTATCAGGAAACCATCTTGCGCAACCGCGTCAACGAGGCCGGCAAGGCCGTCATGCTGGCCTTCGCCCTCGATGGCGACCTGGATCAGCTGGGCGCCAACGTCAACGTGGCACGCCTGGTCATCACGCCGGCCAATCCCAACGCCCTGCCGCCCGTGGCCGCCGTGATGGAAGACAACGACGCCTACCGCCTGCGCATCCAGGAAGCGCCGGACGGCCTGTCCGTGGCCGGCCCGAAAGCGTCCTACGAATTCCATGCACGCAGTAGCGACGGCCGCGTCAAGGACGCGAGCGCCACCAGCCCCGCGCCGGCGCACGTCGTCGTCACGGTGCTGGCCAACAACGCCACCGGCATCGCCGACGCCGAGCTGCTGGCCACCGTGGCGCGCGCGCTCAATGCCGAGGACGTGCGCCCCCTGGGCGACCGCTTGAGCGTGCAGGCCGCCCAGGTCATCGACTACCAGATCGAGGCCACCTTGTTTATCGGCGTCGGCCCGGAAGTGCCGATTCTGTTGGACGCCGCGCGCGCCAACGCCGTGCGCGTGTCGCAGCCGCGCCGCCCGCTGGGCCACAGCATCTACCGGTCCGCCTGCAGCGCCGCCGTCCACGTCGAAGGCGTGCGCAAGGTCGTCTTGACCAGTCCGGCGGCGGACATCGAGCTGAACGCCACCCAGGCCGCGCGCTGCACCGCCATCAAGTTGAATGTGGTCGTGCTCGATGAATAGGACCGTGCCGACCCTGCCGCCCAACACCACGGCGCTGGAGCGCGCCATTGCCCTGGCCTGCGCCGAGCTGGTCAACGTGCCCGTGCCGCTGCGCGACCTGTGGAGCGCCGACCGCTGCCCGGTCAATCTGCTGCCGTTCCTGGCCTGGGCCTGTTCCGTGGATCGCTGGGACGACGCCTGGCCCGAATCGACCAAGCGCGGCGCCATCAAGGCGGCCTATTTCATCCACAAGCACAAGGGCACGATTGCCGCCGTGCGCCGCGTGGTCGAGTCCCTGGGCTATTTGATCCGCATTACCGAGTGGTGGCAAACCACGCCGGCCGGCGTGCCGGGTACTTTCCGCCTCGACGTGGGCGTGCTCGATACCGGCATCACCGACGCCATGTTTCAGGAAATGGAGCGCCTGATTGCCGACGCCAAGCCCGTCAGCCGCCACATGGCGGGCCTGGCCATTTATCTGGAAAGTCGCGGCAGCATCTACGCGGGCGCTTGCGCCTACTACGGCGACGCCATGACCGTGTATCCCTGGATCGCGGAAACCATCGAAGTGCGCGGCACGCTGTTGCAGGCCGGCGCATCCCATACCATCGACACCCTGACCATCTATCCATGAGCACATACTTTGCCATCCTGACCGAAGTGGGCGAGGCCAAGCTGGCCAACGCCATCGCCCTGGGTCAAACCCTGAAACTGAAAAACCTCGCCGTGGGCGACGGCAACGGCAACCTGCCCATGCCCGTGCGCACGCAAAAGGCGCTGGTGCATGAGGTGCGCCGCGCCGGCCTGAACCAGCTGACGGTCGATCCGGCCAACGCCAGCCAGATCATCGTCGAGCAAGTCTTGCCCGAGGACGTGGGCGGCTGGTGGATACGCGAGATCGGCATCTTTGACGAGGCCGGAGACCTGTGCGCGGTGGCCAACTGCCCGCCCAGCTACAAGCCATTGATGACGGAAGGCAGCGGCCGCACGCAAGTGGTGCGCATCGTGCTGATCGTCGCCAGCACGGCCGCCATCGAGCTGAAAATCGACCCGTCCATCATCCTGGCAACACGCCAGTATGTCGATGACCAGATCATCACCGTGCGCGCCTATAGCGATGCGCAGCTGGCCAAGCACCAGGCCTCTCCTGACCCGCACCCGCTCCTGGCCAAGATCGCCTATGTCGATCAGCAGGATACCAGCGCACGCACCTATGGCGACCAGCAAATGGCCAAGCACCAGGCGGCCGCCGACCCGCACCCGCTGCTGGCCAAGGTCGCCTATGTCGATCAGCAGGACACCAGCGCGCGCACCTATGGCGACCAGCAACTGGCCAAGCATCAGGCCGCTGCTGACCCGCACCCGCTGCTGGCCAAGGTCGCCTATGTCGATCAGCAGGACGCCAGCGCACGCGCCTATGGCGATCAGCAACTGGCCAAGCACCAGGCCGCTACCGACCCGCACCCGCTGCTGGCCAAGGTCGCCTATGTCGATCAGCAGGACACCAGTGCGCGCACTTATGGCGACCAGCAACTGGCCAAGCACCAGGCAGCCGCCGACCCGCACCCGCTGCTGGCCAAGGTCGCGTATGTCGATCAGCAGGACGCCAACGCGCGCGCCTACAGCGACCAGCAACTGGCCAAGCAATTGGGCAACAAATCCCGGACCATCGGCATTCCCGCCAGCACCACGCTCACGCCGGATTCCACCGGCTGCGTGTTCGTGTTCAACGGCAATAACGTGACGGCCGTGCTGCCTCTGTCGTCCGCCGTCCCCAGCGGCGCGGAAATCTCGTTCATGTCGTCCAACGCCTCGGGCTGCACCATTGCGCGCCAGGGCACCGACAAGCTGGTCAATGGCAACTCCAATTTTCTGACGTCGATGGCCCTGGCCGTCGGCGATACGGCGACCTTCGTGTGCTCGAAAAACGAAGGCTGGTATTTGCGCGACGGCAGCCTGTCGCTGGCCTACTCGGCCCGCTTTGGCGCGGCGCTGGTCACCCAGGGCTATCAGAAGCTGCCCAGCGGCAAGATCGAACAATGGGGGCAAGTGTTTTCCGATGTCTCGGGCACCGCCATCGTCGCGTTTTCGATTGCCTTTCCCACGGCGGCGCACTTTGTCGTGCCCTTGGAAATCAATTCGGGCGCGGGCTATGCCACGGTCACACAGATCACGCCTGGCAGTTTCCGCATTCATTTTTGGAACGCCGCCGGCGGCCCGGCGCCTGCCGGCGTGCTGGCCAACTGGTTTGCATTGGGGAGTTAATCATGGATAAAGTATTTTCGATCACCACGCGCGCGTTCTACGCCGTTGATATGCGTGCGGACTATGAAGCCGCAGGCACCTGGCCGGCCGACGCCATCGACGTCAGCAGCAATGACGAGGACAAGCTGCGCGCGGCCATCAGCGCCGGCGGGGGCATCAAGCGCCTGGCATCGGGCGGCTGGAAAATCACCGCGCCGCCCGCCCCTTCCTTTGCCACGCTCGCCGCGCCCTATCTGGCATCCGTGCGCCAGGTGCGCGACGCCATCCTCAACCGCCTGGCCGGCATCGGCTTTGCCGCCATGGCCGACGGCGACGCCGGCACCGTGCAAGCCATCGCGGCGGCGCGCACCTGGCTGCTCGACATCACCATCTGCCCGACGGTTGCCGCCGCGCAGGACATCGAGGCGCTGCAAACGGCCGTCAGCGCGGAATACGCGCGCATCGCCGCCACCCTATCAGGCGAGGCGCGGCGCGCCTTCGACGATACCGCCGGCATGGCATCCACTCTGTAACGCCCCATTCACCACTCACCAGGAGAGCCCTATGGCCACCGACTACCACCATGGCGTGCGCGTCATTGAAATCAACGAGGGTTCGCGCCCCATCCGCACCGTCTCCACCGCCGTGCTGGGCCTGATCGCCACGGCCGACGATGCCGACGCGGCCGCCTTCCCGCTGAATAAACCCGTGCTCGTCACCAACGTGCTGGCCGCCATGGGCAAGGCCGGCAAGAGCGGCACTTTGTACCGCGTGCTGAAAGCGATTGCTGCGCAGACCAAACCCCTGACGGTCGTGGTGCGCGTGGCCGAGGGCGAGACGGAAGCGGAAACCACCAGCAACGCCGTGGGCGGCGTGTCGCCGGACGGCCAGTACCTGGGCGCCCAGGCCTTGCTGGCTGCGCAAAGCAAGCTGGGCGTGAAACCGCGCATCCTGGGCGCGCCGGGCCTGGACACCCAGGCCGTCACCAATGCACTGGCCAGCGTGGCGCAGCGCCTGCGCGGCTTCGTGTATGCGTCGGCCTACGGCTGCGCCACCGCCACGGAAGCCATCACTTACCGCGGCCAGTTCGGCCAGCGCGAGCTGATGCTCATCTGGCCGGATTTTATCAACTGGGATACCGCCATCGATGCCGAGGCCAGCATGTCCGCCGTGGCTTACGCCATGGGCCTGCGCGCCAAGATCGACGAGGAGACGGGCTGGCACAAGACGCTGTCCAACGTGGTAGTGAATGGCCCGACCGGCATCAGCAAGGACGTGTTTTTCGACCTGCAAGACCCGGCCACCGATGCCGGCATGCTCAACGCCAAGGAAGTCACCACCCTGATCAACATGGGTGGTTACCGCTTCTGGGGTTCGCGCACCTGCGAGGCGCCTGGCGGCTTTTTTTACTTTGAGAGCTACACGCGCACGGCCCAGGTGCTGGCCGACACCATCGCCGAGGCGCACTTCGCCTATGTCGATGTGCCCTTGCATCCCTCCCTGGTGCGCGACCTGCTGGAAAGCATCAATGCCAAGTTCCGCGAATTGAAACTGCAGGGCTACATCATCGACGGCCATGCCTGGTATGACGAGCAGTACAACGACAAGACGGCGCTGAAAGACGGCAAGCTGGCCATCGATTACGACTACACGCCCGTGCCGCCGCTGGAAAACCTGAAATTCCAGCAGCGCATTACCGACCGCTACCTGGCCGACTTCGCCTCGCGCATTGCGGCGTAAGACCCATCACCACCCTGCCCGCGCCTGCGCGGGCGCCCCTGACCACTGGAGAAAATTATGGGCATGCCCCACAAACTCAAGCAATTCAACGTATTTCAAAACGGCGTCTTGTTCATGGGCATGGTGCCCGAAGTCACCTTGCCCAAGCTCAGCCGCAAGATGGAAGAGTACCGCGCCGGCGGCATGAGCGGCCCCGTGTCCGTGGACTTCGGCAATGAGGCGCTGTCGCTGGAATGGAGCGCAGGCGGCCTGATCGCCGAAGCCCTGAAACAGTATGGCGCGCACACGCACGGCGCCGTGCAACTGCGCTTTGCCGGCGCTTACCAGAACGACGATGACGGCAGCGTCGCCGCCGTCGAGGTCGTCGTGCGCGGCCGCTACAAGGAAATCGATATGGGCGCGGCCAAGATGGGCGACGACACCACGCACAAATACACCATGGCTTGCAGCTATTACAAGCTGATGATCGACGGCGCCACCGTCATCGAACTGGACTTCATGAGCGGCACCGAGAACTTCGGCGGCGGCGACACCAATGCCGCCATCCGCAAGGCCATCGGCCTGTAACCTTTTTTATTCACCACCACCTACAAGGACCACACCATGCACAACGATACCCAACACCAAGCCGTCATCGAACTGGACGACCCGATCAAGCGCGGCGACACCTTCATCACCTCTCTGACGGTGCGCAAGCCCAAGGCGGGCGCCCTGCGCGGCATTTCCCTGATCGAGCTGGCCAACCTGAATGTGTCGGCCCTGCAGATCGTGCTGCCGCGCATCACCGAGCCGACCTTGACCGCGCACGACATCGCCAACATGGACCCGGCCGACCTGCTGGCCGTGGGCGCCGAGGTTGCCGGTTTTTTGGCGAGCAAAGCCGATCGCCTTTCGGTATCCCCGGCGAAGTAGAAGACGCCATGGCCGACATTGCCGGCGTCTTTCACTGGACGCCGGCAGCGATGGACGGCTTTACGATTGATGAACTGATGGCCTGGCGCGAACGCGCCCGGCAACGAAGCGGAGCGGAATAGATGGCTGGTCGGGATCTGAAATTACAGGTGGTATTTGCAGCGCTGGACAAGATTACCGGCCCGCTGAAAAAAATCATGGGCGGCTCCAGCGACACGGCCAAGGCCTTGAAGGCCACCAGCGACCGCTTGCGCGATCTGAATGCCCAGCAGAAAAACATCAGCAAGTTCCGCGAACTGCACGGCGGCCTGGACGCCACCCGCACCAAGCTGGAGGCGGCCCAGCAGAAGGTCGCCAGCCTGGCCACCAAGATGAAACAGACGGAGGCGCCCACGCGCGCCATGACGCGCGAATTTAACGCCGCGACCAAAGCGGCCGGCGCCTTGAAGATCGCCGGCCAACAGCAGGCCCAACAACTGCAGGTCATGCGCGAGCGCCTGGCGGGCGCCGGCATCGGCACCAAAGACCTGGCCAACCACGAGCGAACCTTGCGCCGCGAAATCGAGGCCACCAACAAAACCATGACGCTGCAGCAGCAGAAGCTGGCCAACGCGGCCGCCAAGCAGCAGCGCGTCACCAACGCCACCCAGCATGCGGACAAGCTGCGCAACAAGGCGGGCAACATTGCCATGGCCGGCGCGGGCGCGACAGCAGCCGGCGCGGTCATGGCCATGCCTATCGCCAAGGGGCTACACGAGGCGAAGCATTACCAGCTGGAAAAAGCCCGCGTCAATGCCCTAGGCCTGGGGCCGGAAACCAGCCAGCAGGCGATCAAGTTCGCCAAGAACATGAAGACCTACGGCACCAGCCAAAACGAGAACCTGGAACTGGTGCGCGACGCAATGTCGATCTTTGGCGACCTGCACCACGCGGAAATGGTCGCGCCCACCCTGGCCAAGATGAAGTTTGCCAATAAGGCATTCTTCGGCGCCGAGTCGGGCGAAGAGAACGAGCGCATCTTCATGGACTTGCTCAAAGTCATCGAGCAACGCGGCGGCACGGCCAGTTCGGAGAAATTCCACGACCAGGCCAACATGATGCAAAAGGTCATCACGGCCACGGGCGGGCGCGTGGGGCCGACGGAATGGCTGAACTTCATCAAAACGGGCGGTATCGCCGCCAAGATCATGGACGACAAGCAGTTCTATTACCAGATGGAACCGCTGGTGCAGGAGGTCGGCGGCCACCGTGCCGGCACGGCCCTGATGTCCGGCTATTCGAACCTGTATCAGGGGCGCACCACCAAGCGCGCCGTGACCAATCTGGAAAACCTGGGACTGATCGGTGACCACAGTAAAGTGAAGCACGATAAAGTCGGTCAAGTCTCTACGCTTGGCCCTGGCGCCCTGCTTGGCAGTGACATTTTCCGGCGCAGCCAATTTGAGTGGCTGGAGCAAGTGCTGTTGCCACAACTGGAAAAGAAAGGCATCACGGATCCCAAGAAAATTGAGGACACCATCGGCAGCCTGTTTTCGACGCGCACGGCCGGCAATCAGTTTCTGGATATGTTCAAGCAACGCATCCAGATGCACAAGAACGCCAAGCTGAACGCAGGCGCGTATGACATCGAGCAGATTTATGACCTGGGCAAGCAGCAGGCCGGCGGCGCCGAACTGGAAGCGACAGCCAGGCTGGCCAACCTGAAACTGACCATGGGCGAAAAAATCCTGCCGCTGTACGCGCAGGGACTGGAAATGGCCATCAATGCCATTACACGCCTGAATGCCTTTATGGAACGCAACCCGACCGTGGCCAAGGTCATGATCGCCGGCTTTGCCGTGCTGGCGGGCCTGCTGCTGGTGCTCGGCCCGCTGATGCTGGGCATTGCCGCCCTGATCGGCCCGTATGCCATGCTGCACGTCATGTTCGCCAAGATGGGCGTGACGGGCGGCGTGCTCACGCCCATCTTGCGCGGCCTGGGCGGTGCCTTCATGTGGGCGGGCCGCGCCGTGCTGTGGCTGGGGCGTGCCTTCATGCTCAACCCGATTGGCCTGGCCGTGACGGCCATCGCCGGCGCCGCCTTCCTGATCTACAAATATTGGGAGCCGATCAAGGGTTTCTTTACCGGCGTATGGTCGCACGTCAAGACGGCGTTTTCCGGCGGCATCGGCGGCGTCAGCACCCTGATCGTCAACTGGTCACCGCTGGGCCTATTCTATCGCGCCTTCGCGGGCGTGCTGGGGTGGTTCGGCATTGCGCTGCCGGCCAAGTTCACCGACTTCGGCGCCAGCATCCTGCAGCGCATCACCACATCCTGGACGCCTATCGCCGCCTTCTTCGCCGATATCTGGTCGCGCCTGCGCACCGTCTGCGCCGGCGGCATGGGCAGCATCACGGCCCTGATTATCAATTGGTCACCGGTCGGCGTGTTTTATCAGGCGTTCGCGGGCGTCTTGAGCTGGTTCGGCATCAAGCTGCCGGCCCAGTTCACCGAGTTCGGCGCCAACATCCTGCGCGGCCTGGTCAACGGCATCACGGGTTCCATGGGCGCCGTCAAGGATGCCATCAGCAATGCCGGTTCCAGCACCATTGCCTGGTTCAAGGAAAAGCTGGGCATCCACAGCCCAAGCCGCGTGTTTGCCCAGCTCGGCGACTACACCATGCAAGGCTTGGCCGTGGGCCTGGATCGCAGCGAGGGCGCGCCGATTGCCAAGGTGTCTACCCTGGCGCAGCGCCTGACGCAATTGGGCGCCGGCATCGCCATCGGCACGGCCACCGCCCTGCCCGCCAGCGCCTTCGACACGCGCGCCCCGCTGGCCCAGGGCGGGTTCGGCGCCGGCATGACGATCCAGGGCGACAAGATCGAAATCACGATCCAGGCGCAAGCCGGTTCCGATCCGCAGGCCATCGCCCGCGCCGTGTACGCGGCCATGGAACAGCGCGACCGCGAAAAGGCGGCACGCATCCGCTCTTCCCTGCGCGACCACGATTAAAGAAAGAAGCACACCATGATGATGATTTTAGGAATGTTCGTATTCAGCCTGCCGACCTTGGCCTATCACGAGCTGCAGCGGCAAACCGAATGGAAGCACGCCAGCACGGCCCGTGTGGGCCTGCGCGACGCGCACCAGTACGTGGGGCCAGGCGACGACACCATCACCCTGTCGGGCTGGGTGGCGCCGGAACTGACCGGCTCCCTCTATTCCCTCGATGCGCTGCGCATGATGGCCGACACAGGCAAATCGTGGATTTTGATCCTGGGGACTGGCCGCATTCTCGGCTCCTACCGCATCACCAGCATGACGGAGGGCCGCAGCATCCTCGACGGCAGCGGCGGCGCGCGCCGCGTCGAGTTCTCGATTGCGCTCAAGCGCGACGACGACGGCGTGCTGGCCATGGTCGGCCTGGGCGATATTGGCGACCTGAAAAACATGCTCAGCATCGACGGCATGACCAGCAGCGTTGCCGGCGCAGCCAAGAATGCCGTGGGCAGCGTGGTCGGCAATGTGGTCGGCGGCATCACGTCGAAATACGGCGGCGTGGTCAGCGAGATGAAAGACAAGATCGGCGGCAGCATCAGCGGCGCCATCGGCAGCGCGGCGGACAAGTTCAAATGAGCGAGCATATCCCCGCCTTCAAGGTCAGCATCGAGGACAAGGATTTGACGTCCATCGTCTCGCCGCGGCTAATCAATCTGACCTTGACGCTGTGCCGTGGCGACGAGAGCGACCAGCTCGACATTTCCCTGGACGACAGCGACGGCAAGCTGGCCCTGCCGCCGCGCGGCGCGCAGATCGCCCTGGCGCTGGGCTGGCAGGCCAGCGGCCTGGTGGACATGGGCAAGTTTACCGTCGACGAGGTGGAGCACAGCGGCGCGCCCGACACCATCACCCTGCGCGCCAGGTCCGCCAACCTGATCGACACGTTCAAACAGCAGCAGGAGCACAGCTTTCACAAGACCACCCTGGGCGCCATCATCGAGGCGATTGCCTTTCGCAACGAGCTGGCGTCGGGCGTGTCCGCGCGCCTGCGCGACATCGCCATCGAGCACATCGACCAGACCCACGAAAGCGATGCGGCCTTCCTGCGCCGGCTGGGCAGGAAATACGATGCGGTGGCCACCGTCAAGAATGACACCTTGCTCTTCATCCCCATCAACCAGAGCCGCACCGCCAGCGGCAAGGCGCTGCCCGTCATTCCCATCACGCGCGCCCTGGGCGATGGCCACCGCTATCACAGCGCCGAAAGCGACGCCTACACGGGCGTGCGCGCCTTCTGGCACGACGAACGCTACGCGCGCCGCCGCAGCGTCGTAGCCGGCGTGCCCGGCAACAGCAAGCGCCTGCGCACCACCTTCGCCAACGAAACGGACGCGCGCGCAGCGGCCGTGGCCGAATGGCAGCGCATCCTGCGCGGCTTGGCCACCTTCGAAATGAGCCTGGCCCTGGGCAACCCGGCCGTGTTCCCGCAATCGCCCGTCACCGTGCAAGGCTTCAAGCCTGAGATTGATGCCACCGAATGGCTATCGGTCAAGGTCACGCACAGCCTGGGCGGCAATGGCTTTACCACGCGCGTGGAATTTGAAACGAAAACGGAAGCGGTCGAGGCCGAGCGCGAGGAAGAGAAAGACCCGGACGAAGGCATCACGGGCGTGGTGGCCAAGTGGAAGGACGTGGCGGCGAAGAAGAAAAAGGCGGGGCAGGAGCAGGCCGGCGCCACCGGCACGCTCAAGACGCTGGAACATCTTTACAAGAGCAAGCACGGCGCCAAGCGGGCGGCGAAACTGACGTGGGAGCACATCAAGGAAGTGCGCGAGATCATTCGGGAGAACAGCGAGGAACCATGGAGGCCAGCGGAAACGGCTTCCAAAGCGTAACCACGCAGTTCATGCATTTCAACTATCAGGAAGTGCCAAGCCGCAAACAATGCAACTGCTGTCGTTAATGCGCTCGATTAGCTGGAAGCCACATTGCCGGCATATCACCGGTGGCGCCAACGCACTCAACGGGAACATTTCCCCTAGATTTTTCAATATGTCCTATCGAATAAGATTTTCCGGCAATGTAGCACTTACTATCTACGGAAGAAGTGCTTGGCTCACCGCTTACAGGTGATTTGTATAGTAGCCAGCCGCACGCAGCTAAAGATACGCTAAGCAGAATCAACCGGACCTTTGCAGTTCGTTGAAGTTTGCCGATGTTAGCGGCTCGCTCATCACATACTTGGCAGGCATTGTCGGCATCGCCTGCCGCACGTCGCGGGGATGCAGTAATTTCTGATAGCACCTCGACTTGATCGGTGGCGTTCTCGACAGACTTGGCATCTTTTATCCAAGTCTCCAACAGATTTTTTACTTCCGAATACCTGGCAAGTGGTAGCTCTTTGATCTTCTTTAAACCAAAGTCTGTAATGATGATTCTGTACACGTCCAATGGATGGTCGCCTGTCAATGCAGATAGGTCTTTCACCAGAGCATTGATACGACGTCGTTGGAAATCAGTGATTAATTCAACATCAATTTTTTCTGTACCCAAGTGCAGCGTAACTACATTGTTCAGCCGGGGAGCTTCAACAATATTTCCAAAGACATTCTGCCCAACATCGCCGCTAAATTCTGGTCTATCCATTCCGATATCCACATCTTTACAACTAATAATTTAAATTTAACAACATTTTACGCAAAATAAAGCCTTTCCTCACGGACTATTGGTGAGGAAAAATATCCCATTCAAATGGGTTTCTTCTTACGCTTATCGGGCATTTTTACTGTATTTGGCCCGGAGATATTGCCGTAAATATTTTGTCCAATATCACCATGGTGCACTGGCTGCACAAGATTCTGCGGCTGATTCATTCCGCCGATTAAGCCAAGCACGCCAGCCTTTCCGCGAATATCCATCTTGCGGTATCCAGCAACAACCTCACTCTCGTCCGCGCTCAAGTTCCCAGGCGTAAATTGACCCGTCACAACATAGAGCACATCAACCCCGATTGCCGAAACAGCAGCTAGAAACTCCGCGTTTGGTACTTGCTTCCCTTGCTCCCAATCGATCTGCGTGCGCTTTGATGCCCCACCTATTGCCGCAAAATCAGCCTGGTTATAGCCAAGTCGTTCACGCTCAGCCTTAAGACGCACTCCAATTATTTCACGCAATTTCTCACCTTTTACTTTACAAGTGCGGTTTTTCGCACTATATTTACGTCATTACCATGTGACGTATACAAATCATACCTTATGACAACTATCGCCCCAGTGACTCGGCAGCCAAAGAACCCTCTTTCACAGCCCATCCCTATTCGCTTGCTTCCTCCTGAGATTGAGCGCGTGGAAAAATTCGCACAGCAAGACTCCCGCTCACGGGCATCTTTCATGCGCTTGATGCTGCTGCGTGGCCTGAACTCTTACGAGGCCGAACTCGTCCAATTATCCGTTGTCCATCACGCTTAACTGCACAGGAGCAGGCCCATGTACCCCGATGCAAAACGTATTCGCAAACATAAAGTCATGCTGCGCCTGGACGACTATGAACACCAACTCGTTTCCTCGATCGCCAATTATCAGGGTGAAGAATTAGCCGTTCTGGTACGCCAGATCGTCATGCGTGAAGCTCTTGCCGCCATTGCCGCAGACGACATCGACAGCGTACAGCGTCGCAGCGCTTAAACCGAGTCCCTGAATAGTAACTTTTGAGTAACTGAAAAGCTGCCGAACATGCCAGATCACGAAATTCATATCAATGACGAAGAACTTGCAGCGTTGGAAGTCGTGCGTCAACGGCAAGGGCTGGCAAGCATCGAGCAGGCGGCTGAATGGCTCGTCAAGTCGCGCTTACGCAAGCAGTCGAAAAACATGACAGGTCGCGGTCGCGCCCTGTACCAAGTTGAAAGAAAGCTGAAATGAGAGTCATCGGCCTGCCCTGCCCACATTGTGAATACACCGTCCGTGCCGTCAAAAGCCGCACGATGTCCGCCATGTTCAAGGAAATCACCTACATGTGCCAGAACCCCGAATGCGGGCACTCCTTCGTGGCGGGCCTGGAAGTGCTGCGCACCCTCTCGCTGTCCGCCATGCCCAAGGCCGACATCCGCATCCCGATGTCCCAGCATGCACGCACGGCGGCCACCAGCCAACTGGCCCTGGACCTAACGGCGGGCTGCTGATGACTATCCAGATTCTCGCGCCCCCGTAACCCGGCCGCTGTAACTCCCCACTTTTGCTGTGCCCTGCTGCGCTCCCTTTTGAGCGTGCGGGATTCGTTCAACCTGAAATAAGGAAAACCGATGGAAAACACGCTGCACACCACCAGTCATGCCGACCAATCCATGGCATTAAGCACGATCCGCCCGACCTTGCAAAATTGTGTTGTCCCCGTGGCACCAACGTGTTTTCTGCTTCAAGCCGGCGCGGGCATCGGCATCACGGCGCTGACCGCCCATATCCATGAGATTGCCAAAACCTATCACGCCTACGGCGCTACCAATCTGACCTTCATCGTCAGCGATGCGCAGGCACTGGAACGTGACGGCTTTTTCGCGCCAGCCAAGCAACGCGCCCTGGTCGGCAAGCTGCCCATCGAGGTGAACTACATTTTCGCCACTGAAGGGGGTTCCCGGCATTGCTTCGGCGCATCGCACACGCTCCCCTACTGGGCAGAACATTTTCTCAAGTCAGGGGCACGCTGATGCTGCGCCTGGCCAAAACCTGCGGCATCTGGCTGCTGTCGGTCTTGATCCTCATCACCCCCAGCGTGCTGCGGGCCATCGGCGTCATCAAGGACTGAACCATGCCGGCGTCCCTTATCGACAATCACCTGTCCTTCCAGCCTGCCGCGGAAATCCTGGCCGCACGCGACAAGGTTTTGAGTGTGTTGAACTCGGTCAAATCAAGAAAGATAAAGTTAATGAAAGAGAATCTGAAAACATTCTGCAGCGGCCTGCTGGCCGGATTGGTCATGTTCGCGCCCGTGTTGATGGCAGCATTTGGTTGGATCGGGAGTTGAAAATGCGCAGCATAGCCAATGAATTGGCAGCCGTCGCTGCCGTCGCCGGACCGACACTAACCAAACAAGAGCTGGAAACCAGGGCGTTTCTGGCCGAAATGGACGCTGTGTCCGCGCAGATCAATGCAACACCACGCGAACAGCGCATGGAACGCTCTGCGGCTGTGCTGGCGATGATCGCCACACCGGCAGACGTCGAAGCTATCCGCGCCGCTTACTGGACACGTGTACCGCTGGCCGCTCGCATGGTAGCCGTCATGTCGGCGCGCATGCCAAAAGAGCGTGCACGCGACGCCCTAAATAAATTCAATGCATTGGAGCGCGGCCGCATCTGGGTCGAACTGGACAAGCTGCAAGGCAATCTCAGCGTGGTCAAGAAATGTATGAATGGCGGACGCATGCCTGGCGCCACGAGCGAGGCGCATTAATGTTGAGCATGGGTATACCGTCACGTATGGCGAACGCCGTGCATCGCCTGTTCGGAGGATTGAACTGCCGCCGTGGCGAAGTGATCGATGCAATTCTAGCCGACGACCAGCGCCTGCCGCTGGCCGATAGTAACGGCATGATGACCGGCCCGGGCGCTATCTCGGTAGCCGCATCGCAGGCCGCGCGCGAGTGCTACGAGGTGTGCTCAAGTCTGCACGATGAGCACGCCATCAAGGCGCGAATCGACGCGATATGCAGTCGTCGCGGCGTCAAGTCGCCAGTGGCGGCAACGATACGCGGCTACATCGCGCGCGCCGCAGATCATGCATGGTGGCGCCGCGCACTGCGCAAGGAATTGATGCGCCGCTTCGAACATACGTCTATTCAGCTGGGCCTGACCTACGTGCGAGCGGATCCATATGTGAGCCGCGAAACGTGCCTGGCCCAAGCGGCGCAGAACGAGGCAAACCAGAAGGCGCTGGCGGCCGTGACGGCTACCAATGAAAACGGCGACGTCTACAGCCTGGCCGAACTGGCCGAACTGGGTATGGGCAATAAAACGCTTCGCCGCGGCGAATTGATGCTTCGCATTCGCGGCTTTGAAGAGGTGGCAGACAAGATGCGCCACGTTGGCATGTTCTGGACCATCACATGCCCCAGCAAATACCACTCGGTGGGCGGTACGAACGCAAAGTACACGGAATTCGGCAGTCCGACGCCGCGCGCGGCACAGGCGTATCTGGTCAAGGTATGGTCCGCCATCCGTTCCGCGCTGCATCGTCGCGGTATCCAGCCCTACGGCTTCCGCATCGCTGAGCCGCACACGGACGGGTGCCCGCACTGGCACATGCTGCTGTTCGTCGCGCCTGAACACCAGGCCGAGATGGAATGCGTGATAAATGCCTACGCCATGCGCGAGGATGGCGACGAGCCAGGCGCCATCAAAAACCGCGTCAAACTGGTACGGATCGAGGCGGGGAAAGGCACGGCGGCGGGCTACATCATCAAGTACGTCTGCAAGAGCATTGACGGCGCAGGCGTGGGTGATCACAAGGCATTCGAGGATGGCCACACTTACGTCATCGTGCCCGATATGTTCGACAAAAAGGAATTCACGGCATCCCAGCGCGTCACCTATTGGGCGCAGGTACACGGCATTCGCCAGTTCCAGCAGATAGGCGGCGTGCCGGTGGGCGTGTGGCGCGAGTTCCGCCGACTATCGGAGGAGTCGGTGCGCAATGCGCCCGAACCTATCCGCGAGGCGTACCAGGCCGCGCAGAAAGTCGAGTCCGAAAACCCCGCCATCGCCCAGCGCGCCGACTTCGCCCGTTTCATATGGGCTATGGGCGGGCCTACCGTGGGCCGCCAGGCCGCTATACAGCTTGCCAAGCGGGTAGAGGAAGTCGAAGGGCGGTATGAGCAGGTGGAGGCGCACAGGCCCGTAGGTGTGTATCTGGCGGCGCAGCCGCATGCGGTCTACGAGTCCACCCGCTACCGCTGGACGATAGACCGGGCCGGGGTGGCCCTTGCCGTTCCTCGGACTGGTGTAAATAACTGTTCGCGCCCGGCATGGGTCAATAAAAATCCGATCGAAAAACCGATCGGGAAAAATATAAATTTTGCTTCGTCCTTCTATGTTGGACGGAGTTTTGATAGGGAGGGCGCGCCATGCGCCCGGATTGATACCGAAGCCATCTATCTGCACCACAAAAAACGGCAGCCAGGCGGGCCAAGCGCGCATTTGGCGCATCTGCAACGCAAATATAAAAAGGAGTGATACCCATGCAAACACCTGAATTTTCTCAGCCGGTCTCAATTGGCGACCGAGTGACCTTCGATACCGACGAAGGCTACCAGGCAGGCACCGTAAGCGACCTGCGCCGCGACGTGGGCAATGGCGAGCTGCACGCCTGGGTGGAGCTGGACCACCATTGGGCCGGCATGTTCCGCGCCGTGCCACTGGCGGCCATCAAGAGTACAACCGGCGCCCTGGAGTACCAGCTATGACTGCGGAACGCCCTATGCATAGTTGCCAGTCAATCGGGCAGTATCGAATCATGCTTATTAAATATGTTGCGCAAATCAGAACTGCATCACATGTAGAGAACACGAAAGGAAAAGTATGAGTACCGAAGAAATGCTGGTGAAGCTGCTTGAGCGCCTGTCCAAGCCACTACCACCACCGCTACCTGTCGAGGTTGACTTATGGGACACCAAGAACATCGCCGCATATCTAAAGCGATCCGTAGACACCGTGCGCGACGATATCGTGTGCCTACCGTCGTTCCCCCGGCCGATTCGACTCCCAACTCCAGGGCGCGCGCAAGCACTGTATAAGGCGCGGGAAGTAATCAAGTGGACTGAAAGCCATGTGGCGTAGCGGCTAATGCCGCCGTCGTCATGCTATTCCGTTAGGTTAACTTTGCCGCAATATCGTCGGCGGTTGCATTGTAGTAGGTTTGCAACTGCCGAATATCCTGATGCCCCACCATCCGAGCCAGGTCCAGCACGGTAAGCTTGCTGGCAAGCCTGGTGATTGCTTCATGGCGCGTGTCATGGAACGTCAAACCCTTAATTCCAGTCGTATCTCGCGCCCTGCGGAACATCGCATCCAGTGTCGCCGGCGTCAAATCAAATCCCTCTGGCACCATTGCCCACAGTTCCACCGCACGCGGGGACAAGGCCACTTCCCGGGGCAATCCGTTTTTCGTCATCCGCAGCCGAGCCACGCGGCCATTCACATCGTCCGCCTGCAATGAGCATATTTCCCCAGCACGCATCGCGGTTTCAATGGCGAACAGGAAAGCTATTGCGATGCGCTGCTGCTTGGTCTTCGGGACGACACCGGCCACCTGATGATCCCACCCAAGTGCAATGCAAATC
Organism: Janthinobacterium sp. SUN176; assembly: GCF_030587335.1. Classification (NCBI taxonomy): domain Bacteria; kingdom Pseudomonadati; phylum Pseudomonadota; class Betaproteobacteria; order Burkholderiales; family Oxalobacteraceae; genus Janthinobacterium; species Janthinobacterium sp. SUN176. The sequence goes on from NZ_JAPWIA010000001.1 coordinate 3,511,911, forward strand.
TTCTTGATCTCTTCGGAGCTGATAAGACGATCACGGGGCGGTTTCGCCTTTGGCCGCGCAACGTCGGCCGTGGGGCTGGCCGATATCCATTTCCATTCCTTGCGAGCGACGGAGAACACGTGCGACAACAGATTCATTTCTCGGGTTACCGAACCGCCCTGGACGTTCAGCAGTCGTTCATCGCGCCAGGCGGCAATATGAGTAGCATCCAAATCGCACATCTTGACGGAGCCGAGCGGCATCTCAGCAAAGAACGCCAGGCGGAATGCCTCCCATCGGTGGCCTCGCTTCAACTTAGATACCTCTAGCTCGTACTTGCGGAACGCATCGGCGCAGGTCTTCGTACTGGCCACTGCTTTTTTTCCGCCGGCATGGATTCGCTGCTCAGCCTCCCAGGCCAAGGCAGCCGCCTTTGTATCAAATGTCCCGCTGGACCGTGTCCCGGCGACCATCACCCTGTGGCGCCATACCTTGCCGTCTTTGATCGGTGCTGCCATTTTTGCCAAACCCTTTGCCAATTTTTGGCAAATGGTAGCAGGATTTAACCGTTTTATACCTGACTACGCCGAAAACGCGGACGTAAAAAAACCCAGCCTCCCCCTATGAAAACGGGTTAATCTGGGTTTTTCCGTACTACCTCTTACGAATACTTGGTGCCGTTGGCCGGAATCGAACTGGCGACCTTCACATTACGAATGTGCTGCTCTACCAACTGAGCTACAACGGCGAAGACCCACATTCTACAAACAATGCACAAAATTTGCTAGTGTCAACGCGAACTTTTTTGCATTTTTTTAGCGGCCCGGCTGCAGGCCGCTAAAAATCGTGGAAAAGTGCGGCTTTTACTCCGCGTGGTAGGCGGTGACGCGGGCCACTTCGTCTTTCGAGCCGAGGAAGACGGGCACGCGCTGGTGCAGCTTGTGCGGGGCGATGTCCATGATGCGCTGCTGACCATCGGTGGCGGCGCCGCCGGCTTGCTCCACGATGAAAGCCATCGGGTTCGCTTCGTACATCAGGCGCAGCTTGCCGGGCATCGACGTGTCGCGCAGGTCGGCCGGGTACATGAAGATGCCGCCGCGGTTCAGGATGCGGTGCACGTCGGCCACCATCGAGGCGATCCAGCGCATATTGAAATTGGTGCCGCGCGGGCCCGTGTCGCCGGCCAGCAGTTCGTCGACATAGCGTTTCACGGGCGGATGCCAGTGGCGCGCGTTCGACATATTGATGGCGAATTCCTTCGTCGTCGGCGGAATCTGCATATTGCTTTGCGTGAGAACCCACGAACCCATCTCGCGGTCCAGGGTGAAGCAGTTCACGCCATTGCCGAAGGTCAGCACCAGCATGGTTTGCGGACCGTACACGGCGTAGCCGGCCGCCACTTGCTTGCTGCCGGCTTGCATGAAGTCCTGCTCCGTCGGCTCGCCCATGCCTTCCGGTGCCTTCAGCACCGAGAAAATGGTGCCGATCGAGACGTTGACGTCGATGTTCGACGAGCCATCCAATGGGTCGAACAGCAGCATGTATTCGCCCTTCGGATAGCGGTTCGGGATCGGGTGGATCGATTCCATCTCTTCCGACGCCATGGCCGCCAGGTGGCCGCCCCATTCATTCGCTTCCAGCAAAATCTCGTTGGAGATGATGTCGAGCTTTTTCTGCACTTCGCCCTGCACGTTTTCCGTGTCGGCCGTGCCCAGCACCTCACCCAGCGCGCCCTTGCTGACGGCGTGGCTGATGGTTTTACAGGCGCGCGCAACGACTTCGATCAGCAGGCGCAGTTCGGCCGGAATGCTGTTGTTCGAGCGCTGCTCTTCAACCAGGTATTGCGTAAGACTGATGCGTTTCATGAAATCCCTCTGTTTTACTAGCTTTTTGATAAATTTTTACGGTGTTAATTGGCCAATGCCTTGGAAACGACTTCCATCACGTCATTCGACAAGCTGGCCTGGCCGGCGACTTTTTCCAGCGCGTCGCGCATGTGGCTTTGCAGTGCGGGCACGTAACGGCGCCAGCGGTCCATGGAGCGTGCCAGGCGGGCTGCCACTTGCGGGTTCAGGGCGTCGAGCGCGATGACTTGCTCGGCCCAGAAGGCGTAGCCGCTGCCGTCAGCCGCATGGAATTGCGACGGATTGCCGTTCGTGAAATTGAAGATCAGGCTGCGCGCGCGGTTCGGATTTTTCAAGGTGAAGGCCGGATGCGTCATCAGCTGGCGCACGGCTTGCACATCGGTCGATGGCGCGGCCGCCTGCATGGCGAACCACTTGTCGACCACCAGCGCTTCGTTCTCGAAGTCGGCATAGAAACTGGCCAGCGCCGCCTGCGCGTGCGATGGCGAACCCGAATGAATCAGGGCGCCCAGCGCTGCCGCGCGGTCCGTCATGTTGCCGGCACCGTCGAACTGCTGCTGCGCCAGGACCAGCTCTTGCTCGCCCGGCGCGATCAGCAGATAGGACAGGGCCAGGTTTTTCAGCGCGCGCTTGCCGGCCGACAGGGCATCCGGACTGTACTCGCCCGGCGTCTGGTTGGCGTGGTACTGCGCCAGCAGTTCAGGTTTCAAGGCGGCCGCGATGGTGCGGCGCATGAACTGGCGCGCCGCGTGGATCGCTTGCGGGTCGACTTGCGCCATGCGCTCGGCGATGATGGTTTCCGACGGCAGGATCAGGGCCAGCTCGCGGAAGGCAGGATCGAGCGTTTCGTCGGCCAGCAAGGCGCGTTGCGCTTCGATGAAGGTGTCGTCCAGCGCCAGGTGCTCGCCGGCGGCGACGGCGCCGGTCAGTTTCAGCAGGCGCTCCATGGCCAGGCGCTGGCCCGCTTCCCAGCGGTTGACCGGGTCGCTGTCGTGGCGGAACAGGTGCAGCAGTTCCGCGTCCGTGTAATCGTATTCCAGCACCACGGGCGCGGAAAAGTCGCGCAGCAGCGACGGCACAGGCAACTCCGTCACATTCGTGAAGCGGAAAGTCTGCGACGCTTGCGTCAGTTCCAGCACGACGCTGGCAGCGCCGTTCGACACGACGCCATCGACGTGCAGCGGCAGGTCGCGACCATCGGCGGCCAGCAAGCCGACGGTGACGGGGATGTGGAAAGGCAGTTTTTTCGGCTGGCCCGGCGTGGCGGGGCAGCTTTGCGCCAGGGTCAGCTCGAACGTCCGGCTGGCCGCATCGTAGCGCGTAGACGCCGTCACGACAGGCGTACCCGCCTGGCTGTACCAGCGCTCGAACTGGCTGAAGTCGCGGCCATTCGCATCGGCCATGGCGGCGCGGAAGTCGTCGCACTGCACGGCCTGGCCATCGTGGCGTTCAAAATACAGGTCCATGCCCTTGCGGAAACCGTCGCGGCCCACCAGGGTCTGGTACATGCGCACCACTTCGGCGCCCTTCTCGTAGATGGTGACCGTGTAAAAGTTATTGATCTCGACGAAAGAGTCTGGACGCACGGGATGGGCCATCGGGCCCGCGTCTTCCGGGAACTGCGCCTGGCGCAGGGTGCGCACCTGGTCGATGCGCGTGACGGCGCGGCCCGTGTCCGTGCCGATCATGTCGGCCGAGAATTCCTGGTCGCGGAACACCGTCAAGCCTTCCTTCAGCGACAGCTGGAACCAGTCGCGGCACGTCACGCGGTTGCCTGTCCAGTTATGGAAGTATTCGTGGCCCACCACCGCTTCGATGCCCGCGTAATCGACGTCCGTCGCCACGCGCGCATTGGCCAGCACATACTTGGTATTGAAGATGTTCAGCCCCTTGTTTTCCATGGCGCCCATGTTGAAATCGCCCACGGCGACGATCATGAAGCGGTCCAGGTCCAGTTCCAGGCCGAAACGCTCCTCGTCCCAGCGGATCGAGTTTTTCAGCGACTGCATGGCGTAGTCGGTTTTATCCAGGTTGCCGTCTTCCACCCACACTTGCAGCAGCACTTCGCGGCCCGACTTCAGGGTATAGCGCTCTTCCTGGCATACCAGGCGCGCCGCCACCAGAGCGAACAGGTAGGACGGCTTCTTGAACGGGTCTTCCCACTTGGCGTAATGGCGGCCATCGCCGAGGTCGCCCTCTTCGATCAGGTTGCCGTTCGACAACAGCACCGGATACTTGTCCTTGTCGGCGCGCAGCATGACCGTGTACTTGGCCATCACATCCGGGCGGTCAGGGAAGAAGGTGATGCGGCGGAAGCCTTCCGCTTCGCACTGCGTGAAGAAATTATGGTTCGACACGTACAGGCCGGACAGCGAGGTATTGTCCTGCGGCGCCAGCACGGTTTCGATATCGAGCGTCACCTCCTCCGGGGCCTTGGGGATGGTCAGCATGCCCGCCGTCAACTTGTACTGCGACGGCTTCAATACCTTGCCATTCAGGCGCACCAGCACCAGTTCGATGTGTTCGCCGTGCAATTCGATGCTGCGGCTGGTGCTGGCCGGGTTATGGCGCATTTGAATCCGGCTCGCCACCACTGTGCGGGCGGGATCGAGATCGAAACCAAGTTCGACGCTGTCGACCAAAAAGCTGGGCGGCGTGTAATCTTTGCGGTAAATCGTCTGAGGGCTGTCTGTGCGCATAGGGATTTGGGTGGGAGCGGAGGCAAAAGCCTATTTTACCAACACCAGCCCCCGATAGTCGCGATTCAGGTCAGGAATGTTGGATTCCCTTACACGCAGACATGCCAGGTAACATTCTGTAATAATGAATAGAAACAAATAGAACTATTCTTATAATACTAAGCGAAGAATTGCGTCTACTAATCAGGAGGTCATGCAATGAAACGATATCTCACCATCATGATGGCCGCATTGACCGTGTTGCTCACCGGATGCGCCACCACCATACGCAGCGATGTGACCGTCTTCCATGAATGGCCTGCGCAATTGCAGGACAAATCATATGCATTTGAAGCGCCGGCGGCCGAAGACGACACGCTGGAATACCGCAGCTACCAGAACCTGGTGCGCGCGGAACTGGCCAAACACGGTTTCGGCGAAGCGTCCGGCCCCGCGGCAGCCAATTTGCGCGTGGCAATGAATTTCTCCACCGTCGACTACCCTGAGCGCGTGCTGCAAGCCAGCGACCCATTCTGGTATGGCCCCGGCTACTGGCCTGGCCGCTACGGCTACCGCTACGGCGCATGGCCAGGCTATGGCCGCTTTGGCTATAACCCCTACTGGTATGGCCCGATGGATGTGGAAGAAAGCGTGCGCCATAAATACGAACGCGAATTGCGCGTGACGATCAATGACCGCAACGGCAAGAAACTGTACGACGTAACCGTGCAATCGACCAGCAACAAGCGCGCCACGTCGCAAGTGATGCCCGCCATGGTCGCCAGCGCCTTTGCCGATTTCCCCGGCCAGAGCGGCGTGCCCCGTAAAGTGGAAGTCAAGGTGGAATAATTACGTGGCAATACAAAAAACCGGCTTGTGCAGCGATGCGCAAGCCGGTTTTTTTATGTCTACGAATAATACGCCTCGGCGGCAAAGGTCAGCGCGCCAATCAGGGCCACGGCCAATAACAGCACGATCAGCAGGCGGCCGAACTTTGGCGTGCCATCATTGCCGCCGCTCATGGCACGATGATGGTCGAACCGGTCGTCTTGCGCCCTTCCAGGTCCGTATGCGCCTGGGCGATATGGGCCAGGCCGTAGCGCTGGTTGATCTCGATCTGCACTTCGCCGCTGCTGACGACGCCGAACAGTGAGGTCGCCATCTCTTCCAGATTCGCGCGGTTCGAGGCATAGCTGAACAGGGCCGGACGCGTGATGAAGAGCGAGCCGCGCGATGCCAGTTCGCTCAAAGTGAAGGCCGGCACGGGACCGGACGCGTTGCCGAAGCTGACCATCATGCCCAGCGGCGCCAGGCAGTCGAGCGAACCCGTGAACGTATCCTTGCCGATGGAATCGTAGACGACAGAGACGCCCTTGCCGCCCGTGATCTCGCGCACGCGCTCGACGAAGTTTTCCGTGTTGTAATTGATGACATGGGCCGCGCCATGCGCCTTGGCCAGCGCCGCCTTTTCATCGGAACCGGCCGTGCCGATCAGATTCACGCCCAGCACCTTGGCCCACTGGCAGGCGATCAGGCCCACGCCGCCCGCGGCCGCGTGGAACAAAATGGTGTCGCCCGCCTTCAGGGCCACCGTGCGGTGGAACAGGTATTGCACCGTCAAGCCTTGCAGCATCATGGCGGCGGCCGTATCGAAACCTATGCGCTCGGGCAACACCAGCAGCAGGGCCGCAGGCAGGTTGCGCTGCTGCGCATACGCGCCATTGATGCGCGCCGCATACGCCACCCGGTCGCCCACCTTCACTTCCGTGACACCCTCGCCCACCGCCTCGACGATGCCCGCCCCCTCGACACCAAGGCCATTGGGCAGCGGCTGCGGATACAAGCCCGTGCGGAAATACACGTCGATGAAATTGAGGCCGATGGCCTCGTGCTTGACGCGCGCCTCGCCGGGTCCCGGCGGCGGTAGTTCCACATCCACATATTCCATCACGTCCGGGCCGCCCACGCGCTGTACGCGGATGGCTTTGGTGGTAATCGTTGCGCTCACAATATGCTCCTTGAAGAAGAATCGGGAAAACGTCAGGCGGCAGCGCTGGCCCGCGCCTGCAATTGCGACAGCACCAGGTGCGCCGACGACAGATTGGTCGCGCACGCCACGTTGTGCACGTCGCAGGCGCGCACCAGGGCGTTGATGTCCGGCTCGTGCGGCTGCGGCGTCATCGGGTCGCGCAGGAAGATCACGCAATCGATCAAGCCTTCCACCAGCAGCGAGCCGATCTGCAAATCGCCGCCGAACGGGCCGGAATGCTTGCGCTCGACCGCCAGGCCCAGCTCATTGATCAGGCGACCGCCCGTGGTGCCCGTGGCCGACAGTTCGCAACCCTTCAAAAAGTCCAAGTATTCGCCCGCCAGGGTAATCATGTCATCTTTTTTCTTGTCGTGGGCAATCAGGGCGATGCGTGTTTTCATGGTGGGGACATTTTCAGTGGGTGGAGGAATTATTTCTTTTTCGACAGCAAGTAAATGCCGGCCAATACCAGGCTGGTGCCAGCCAGTTGCCAGTTGGTGATCGGTTCATCGAGGATCATGGCGCCCAGGAACAGGGTCGACACGGGGCCGATCATGCCGGCCTGCGAAGCGACGGGCGCGCCGATGCGCTCGACGGCGATCATCGTCATGAAGACGGGCATCACCGTGCAAAAGATTCCATTGAGCAAAGACAAGCCGTACACGGGCATGGGCTGGATCAGCAACTCGACGGGGCGCAGGATGAAGAATTGGGCGATGCAGGCAAAGCTGGCCACGCACATTGCATAGCTGACGAGGCGCATCGAGCCGATGCGCTTCACCAGCTCGCCCGAGCCCAGCAGATACACGGCATAGGCACAGGCCGAACCCAGCACGAGAGTCGAGCCCAGCGCCACATTGCTGGCGCCGCCCTGCAAGTCGTGCACGAACACCAGCACGATGCCGCAATACGAGGTAAACAGGGCCAGCCATTGCAGGCGGCTGATGCGCTGCTTGAAGTACACAGTGGTAATCAGGAGCACGAAAGTAGGCGTAAGGAACAGGATCAGGCGCTCCAGGCCCACGGAAATGTATTGCAAGCCAAGAAAGTCCAGATAGCTGGACAGGTAGTAGCCGACGAGGCCCAGCCCGACGAGGCGCCAACGGTCGCTGTTTGACAGCGGCGGCTCCGTGCGCATCTTCCAGCAAGCGATGACGGCAAACACGGGCAGCGAAAAGATCATCCTAAAGGCGATCAGGGTGACGGCGTCGATCTGGTAGCGGTACAGCAGCTTGGCGACGATGGCCTTGGTGGAAAACAGTACCGCCCCGCCCACGGCGATGGCCAGGCCACCGAGGTAGACGGAACGGGGAATCGATGCAGGGGATGCTTGCGGGGAACTGGAGCTCATGCCCAGATTGTAAGGCAAAAGCCGGGGCCAGACCCGGCGGGACTCGGCGTCCCCGTCTGGCCCCGAATAAAACCGGCGGCGGATTAAGAGACCACCACCGCCGCCGCACCCGCCGCCACCGTCGCCGTCGTCACGCGCGCAATCACGTTCGACGGCGCCGCCGTGCCGACCAGTTTATTCACCTGCTTGAACTGCGCCACCAGCTTGCCGGGCGTCAAAGTGACCACCGTGTAGCCCTGCGCATCCGTGTTCAAATGCTTGATCCACGGGTTGTTGCCCAGGCCGGACAATTGCTGCGCCAGGCCCAGCAGGGTCACGCTGAAGTCAGTGCTTGCTTTCAAGCCAGCCTGCACGGCGGCGACCGTGCCGTCCAGCTGGGCTTCCGGCACACCCTTGGCAGCCAGGGCGCCGCGCAGCTGCACGCGCAACTGTTCCAGCAGGCTGTCGACGGTAGGCGCCGCCTTGCCCATGGTGTAGTCGAGCAGGTTGATGTCGAGATTGACCGTGCCCAGGCCCGTGACGGGAATGGCCAGCGGATAGCTGACGAGGGTGCCGATATCGCCCATGCTGCCGGCGGCCGACTTCAGGTAGCTGAAGAAGGAATCGGAGCTGACGCCGGCCGACACCAGGTCCACCATCACGGGCGTGCCGCCGCCGGCCGCGTCGAAATCGTCGCTGACCGTACCCGCAAAAAACGAGTGGATATCGCCCGTGATGGCCACCACGTTGCCGATGGCATTGGTTTTCAGGTGCGCCATCAGGTTCTTGCGCTCGCTGTTGTAGCCATCCCACTGGTCACAATTGAGCAGGAAGCGCGTGAAGAATGGCGCCAGCGCGGCTTGCTGGCCGGAAGCGGCGACAAAGCTCGATGCGGCCCCCTTGGCCTGCACGTCGGGCTTGATCCAGCCGAAGGCGATCACTTGCGCGGCGGCGGCCGGCGAAGCGCTGTTGTAGGCAGCCACCGTGATGCCGGCCTGAGCCGCGCTCAAACCGGCGCCCACGGCAGCGGCGCCCTGCGCGCCGGCATTGGCTGCGGCGCCGGCAATCGCCATGGCGGCGGCCTGCGCCACGCTTGACGATGCGCCCGCCGTCGAGGCCGCCACGATGGCGCAGGCCAGCGGCACGCTGCCGCCCACCAATGGCAGGGTGCTGGCGATGGCTTTGCCCACGTTGGCCATGGCGCTCAGCGCCAGCAGGGTGGCGATCGCATCCGTGCCATTCAAGCCCATGCGCAGCAACGACACTTCATTGCCCCACAGCTTCCAGGTCGACGTGGCCGCCTTCATCTTGCCCTTCCACCAATCGCGCTGCGTGCTGCCCAGCATGCCCACTGCCGCCAGCGGATCGGCGCCGGCCTTGGTGGCGGCCGCCATTTTCTGCCCTTCCACGCTGTCGAACAGCGCTTGCGGCACCAGGTAGCGGCTGCCGATGCTGCCCAGCGGCTTGCCCGTGGCGGGATTGGTGGTCGACTCGGCGATCGCGTGGTCGGCGCGGTACAGACGCTCGTCCGTCATCACCAGCTGCATCAGTTTACCGAACTGGAAATCGCGGTAAATCTGGATATTCTGGAACGTCGTCGCGGCGGCGTCGAACGTGACGTCGGCCGGCATGTATTCGAACCAGGCCTGGTTGGCGCTGCGGCGGCGGGCCGGCTGGTGCAAATCGCTGCCGTCGGCCGCCACGATGCCTTCATAGGTGGACGCATCCTGCCAGGCGTCGTCCGTGAATTCATGGTCATCCCAGATGGCGATGAAGGCAAAACGCTCGTGCACGGCTTGCAGGCGCGCATCGGTGCGGTATTTCTTGTACAGGTAGCGGTAATCGGCCACGGTGGTCGCGTATTTGGCGCCGGACGTGCCGCTTTTATACGTGCCGTCGGGCAATTTCAACTGGTCGTGGCGACTTTCCACTGCGCCGCTCTGGAAGGCTTCGCCCACCGTTTCATAGATGTAATCGCCCAGGTGGACGATAAAATCGAGCGATTCGTTGGCGGCGATGTGCGACAGCGCCCCCCAGTGATTGATGCTCCAGTCCTGGCATGTCAGGTAGGCGAATTGCAGCTGAGCAACGTCGCTGGTCGCGGCGGGCGCCGTCTTGAAGCGGCCCACGTTCGAGCGCACGTCGCCGGCGATGAATTGGTAAAAATACACCTGGCCCGGCTGCAAGCCCGTCACCTTGTGGCGCAGGGTATTGTCGAAATCGGCTTTCAGCGGCAATTTCGCATCGACGATGGGTGTGCCGGCCAGGGCCGTGTTGCCGCCCAGGGCGGCCGTATTGTCGCTGGCGCTGACGATCAGGCGCACGGCGACGTCGGACTTGCCGGCCACGGCGGGCGCGACGGCGTCGAAACTGGCGGGCACGACGCGCGTCCACAGCATGGCGCTGTCGGCACGCGGGTCGCCCGAAGCCACGCTTTGCGGGAATTTCCAGTCGCTGCCCGAGGCCAGCGGCACGCCAGGATCGCTGTAATCGGTGCTGCCGCAGGCGGCGAGGCCGACAGTGGCCACGGAGACGGTAATAAAGCCGCCCAATTTCAGAAATTGCCGCCTGTCCATTTGACTTGCCATGATGTCGCGCCCTCGATATGGTGAAAGCGCGTCACTTTAGCAACAGATTGTGTCATCCTGATGACGGGGCCGCGCCGCTTCGCAGGGGGCCGATATGCTAAAATGTCGGCCACAATTGAACACCCGTCTAAGGAAGATTCGACATGGCAGGACATAGCAAATGGGCCAATATCAAGCATAAAAAGGCTGCCACCGATGCCAAGCGCGGCAAAATCTGGACGCGCCTGATCAAGGAAATCACGGTCGCGGCCCGCATGGGCGGCGCCGACGCCATCACCAATCCGCGCCTGCGCCTGGCAGTCGACAAGGCGGCCGATGCGAACATGCCAAAAGACAACGTCCAGCGCGCGATCAACCGCGGCAGCGGCGGCGTCGATGGCGCCAACTACGAAGAAGTGCGCTACGAAGGCTACGGCGTGGGCGGCGCAGCCGTCATCGTCGAATGCATGACCGACAACAAGGTACGCACGGTGGCTGAAGTGCGCAACGCCTTCAACAAGAACGGCGGCAACATGGGCAACGAAGGCTCCGTCGCCTTCATGTTCCAGCATTGCGGCCAGCTGCTGTTCGCGCCGGGCACCGATGAAGACAAGCTGATGGAAGCGGCCCTGGAAGCAGGCGCCGACGACGTCATCGCCGATGAAGAGGGCGGCTTCGAAGTGGTCACTCCCGTGCATGATTTCGCCGCCGTCAAGGAAGCGCTGGAAGCGGCCGGCTTCAAGGCCGAAGTGGCCGAAGTCATCATGAAACCGGCGACGGAAACCGTCTACACGGGCGACGACGCCATCAAGATGCAAAAGCTGATCGATGCCCTGGAGCTGCTGGACGACGTGCAGGAAGTATTTACGAACGCCCTGATCGAAAACTAAGCAAAAAATAAGCTATACACCTCAAGGGCGGCAGCACCGCCCTGCAACCCACACTGAACGAACGGTTCCTATGAAAATTCTGGTAGTCGGCTCTGGCGGCCGCGAACACGCCCTGGCCTGGAAACTGGCCCAGTCCGAACGCATACAGATGGTGTATGTCGCGCCGGGCAACGGCGGCACCGCGCGCGATGCGCGCTTGGTCAATCTCGACATCAGCGACCCGCAATTGCTGGCCGATTTCGTTCAACAGGAACACATCGGCCTGACGGTCGTCGGTCCGGAAGTGCCGCTGGCAGCCGGTATCGTCAACCTGTTCCGCTCGCGCGGCCTGAAAATCTTCGGCCCCACGAAAGAAGCGGCGCAGCTGGAATCGTCGAAGGACTTCGCCAAGGCCTTCATGCAGCGCCACGGCATCCCGACGGCCGCTTACCAGACCTTCTCCGACGTCGCCCCCGCGCACGCCTATGTCGACGCCATGGGCGCGCCGATCGTCATCAAGGCCGACGGCCTGGCCGCCGGCAAGGGCGTCGTCGTTGCCATGACCCTGGAAGAAGCGCACCAGGCGGTCGACATGATGCTGTCCGATAACCAGTTCGGCGACGCCGGCGCACGCATCGTCATCGAGGAATTCCTCGCCGGCGAAGAAGCGAGCTTCATCGTCATGTGCGATGGCAAGAACATCCTGCCGCTGGCCACCAGCCAGGACCACAAACGCCTGAAAGACCACGACCAGGGCCCGAACACGGGCGGCATGGGCGCGTATTCGCCGGCACCTATCGTCACCCCGGCCATGCATGCGCGCGTCATGCGCGAAATCATCGTGCCAACCATCCAGGGCATGGCCAAGGACGGCATCACGTTCACGGGCTTCCTGTATGCGGGCCTGATGATCGACGACAAGGGCACGCCAAAGACCTTGGAATTCAACTGCCGCATGGGCGACCCGGAAACGCAGCCCATCATGGCGCGCCTGAAGACCGACCTGGTGACCGTCATGGAACACGCCGTCAACGGCACGCTCGACGCCGTGGAACTGGAATGGGACCGCCGCACGGCCGTTGGCGTCGTGATGGCCGCCGCCGGCTATCCGGACGATCCCGTCAAGGGTACCTCCATCGGCGACATCCCGGCCGAAACGCATGATTCCGTCACCTTCCATGCCGGCACCCGCATCGAGGGCGAGCGCCTGGTGACCAACGGCGGCCGCGTGCTGTGCGTGGTGGGCCTGGGCGACAGCATCAAGATGGCGCAGAAACAGGCGTATGAAACCGTGGAAAAAATCCATTTCGACGGCGCGCAGTACCGCCGCGACATCGGTTGGCGCGGCCTGAAGCACTAAGCCCGCCCCAGACGGCAAACGGCAGGGCCGGCGCGGAATGCATCCGCCCCGGCCCTGTTTTGATTGGCGCGCCAGGAAAGCGGACCTTGCGCTAAGATTTTGCCTTTCAGACAAAGTTGCAACCCATGACCAGCCACGTCCATCCCGCCCTCGCTCAGGTACGCCAACTCCTCCTGATCACGGACAATGAATTCGACGACGCCATCGCCGAACTGGAAATCCTCGCCCTGGACGAGGAAGACGACGTCGACATGCCACGACTGGCCGCCGGCGCCGGTCCCGCCGAGGCCCTGGCATGGCTGCTGCGCACTGACCTGCTGCCACAGGACGACTTCCTGCGACGCGTACAGGATCTGCCGCGCCGGCATGGCGGCGAAGCCCTGCTCGAGCGCCAGCAACTGGCCGCCGACGCGCTAAAGCTGGTCAACGGCCAAGCCATCGACACCCTGTACGACGAAGACCTGATCAACCAGTGGCAGCGCGATGCCGCCCACGCCAGCTTGCCGGAGAAGCGCCTGCTCGCCTCGCCGATTGACGCACTGCGCGAAATGCTCCGGCAAGGCACCTTGACGGCGCAGCAATTCGAGCTATTGCGCACGCGCCAGCACGGCTCGGAGCTGGGCCGCATCATCGTCGATGGCGCCGCGCGCCAGGCCCGCCGGGAACGCCCCGCCTATGCGCGCCCGGAAACGTGGGTGATGGCCGCGCTGCTGGTGCTGGTACTGGCCTTTGCCGGCCGCGCCATCGTCTCCGGGCAGGCACCCTCCCCCGCCGCAGCCCCCGTCGCCGGGCAGGGCGTCGAGCGGCCCGACTTGCAGCGGCGCGCCGCGCACGCCGTGGAAAGCGCGCGCCTGCCCGGCGCCGGCGCGGACCTGTCCATCACGGTGGTGCAGGACGACGCCACGCCACCGGCACGCTGATCCACAACACAAACGCACAGCGCAAGCGCCGCCCTATCACAAAAACGCGTAACAGGGTACAATCCGTCCTTACTTTTTTATTTCGGCCTCGTCGGCCCACGCGATGTCGTCAACTCCCTCTCCTTCGGCCGTCAAGGCCTATTTGCTCGATTTGCAAAGCCGTATCGTGCAGGCGCTCGAAGCGCAGGACGGCAAGCCCTTCCTGACCGATGCCTGGCAGCGCCCCGAGGGCGGCGGCGGCATTTCGCGGCTGATCGAGGAAGGCAATGTGTTCGAGCGTGGCGGCGTGAATTTTTCGCACGTCACCGGCGCCGCATTGCCGCCATCGGCAGCGGCCGCGCGCCCTGAACTCGGTGGCAAGGCGTGGGAAGCGATGGGCGTGTCGCTGGTGCTGCATCCACGTAATCCGTATGCGCCCACGGTGCACATGAATGTGCGTTTCTTCACCACCGTGAATGCCGATGGCGAACCCGTATGGTGGTTCGGCGGCGGCATGGATCTGACGCCGTATTATGGCGACGCGGGCGACGTGAAGCACTTTCACCAGGTATGCCATGATGCGCTGGCGCCGTTTGGCGAGGAACTACATCCGAAGTTCAAGCAGTGGTGCGACGATTATTTCTACCTGAAGCACCGGCGCGAAGCGCGCGGCGCGGGTGGTATTTTCTTCGACGATTTCAATGCCCTGGGCTTTGACGACAGCTTTGCGATGATGCGCAGCGCCGGAGACGCCTTCATCGACGCCTATGTGCCTATCCTGGCGCGCCGCAAGGACACGCCCTACGGCGAACGCGAACGCGACTTCCAGTGCTACCGGCGCGGACGCTATGTCGAGTTCAACCTGGTGTTCGACCGCGGCACCCTGTTCGGCCTGCAGTCGGGCGGGCGCACCGAGGCGATCCTGATGTCGATGCCGCCCGTGGTCAAGTGGCGCTACGACTGGCACCCGGAAGCGGGCAGTCCCGAAGCGGCGTTGTATACTGACTTCCTCGTGCATCGCGACTGGCTGCAGGCGTGAACCCAGGTAGCAGGGCATGCGTGGCGCTGCTCGGTGGCAGCTACGATCCGGTGCATATGGGGCATGTCGCGCTGGGCACGCATTTTTCCAGCCTGCTGCACGCCGATGAACTGCGCGTGATTCCGGCAGGCGCGCCCTGGCAAAAAAGCAAGCTGGGCGCCACCGGCCAGCAGCGTGCCGAGATGGCCGGCCTGGCGTTTGCCGGCCTGCCCCTGCCGGTCGTGATCGACCGCCAGGAAATCGCGCGCAGCGAACATGGCCAGGCCAGCTACACCATCGATACCTTGCGCCAGGTACGCGCCGAGCTGGGTCCGCGCGCTTCCATCGTTTTCCTGATGGGCGCCGACCAGCTGCAGCGGCTCGCGACATGGCGCGAATGGCAGCAATTATTTGAATACGCGCATATCTGCGTCGCGGCCCGCCCCGGCTTCGCGCTGAATGACACCGCAGTGCCACAAGTGGTCGCCGAAGAATTTTCGCGCCGCCTGGGGTCACTGGAAAGCATCCGCAACACGCCGCACGGTCTGACTTATCTGGCACAGGACTTCGCGGTGGATATCTCCGCCACCGAAATACGTGCGGCATTACAACGGGGGAATCGGGCAAACCCGCTTGTTTCCCCGCTAGTGCTAGACTATATTGAACAACATAATTTATACAAAAGCTAAATGGACATCAAAAAACTGCAAACCCTCGTCGTTGACGCCCTTGAAGACGTCAAAGGCCAAGACATCGCCGTCTTCGAAACGAGTCACCTGACCAGCCTGTTCGACCGCATCGCGATCGTTTCCGGCACCTCGAACCGTCAAACCAAGGCGCTGGCCGCCTCGGTGCGCAACAAGGTCAAGGACGCCGGCGGCGACATCATCGGCATGGAAGGCGAGGACACCGGTGAATGGGTGCTGGTCGATCTGGGCGACATGATCGTCCACATCATGCAAGCGCCTATCCGCGCCTACTACCGCCTGGAAGAAATCTGGGGCGATACCCCGGTCAAGCTGGGTGCCGCCAAGCGCGCGCCGAAAAAAGCGGCCGGCGACGAACCGAAAAAGGTCAGCGGCCACCTGGCAGCAAGCAAAGCCAATGTGGAAGCGACGCCCGTGATCGAGAAAAAGGCGCCTGCCAAGAAAGCTGCGGCAACCACCGCCGCCAAGAAAGCCCCGGCGAAAAAAGCCACTGCTTCCAAAGCCGTCGGCAAGACCGTGAAAGTCGCGCCAACCAAGACCGAAGCGGCCGCAGTGAAAGCGCTGAAAGCGCTGCCGGAGAAAAAAGTGCGCGCCCCACGCGCGGCCAAGCCGGCAGCCGATGCTGCACCGGCAAAAACCGTGATCAAGCGTATCAAAAAAGTCGAAGCGTAAGCCTCGATGCAGCTCATCATCGCTGCGGTCGGCCATAAAATGCCGGCCTGGATAGAGACGGGCTTCGCGGAATACGCGAAGCGCATGCCGCCGGAATTGCGCATCGTGCTGAAAGAAATCAAGCCGGTGGAGCGTTCCGGCAGCAAGACCGCCGCCACGGCGATGGCGCTGGAACGCGAACGCATCGAAGCCGTCCTGCCCAAGGGCGTGCGCATCATCGCCCTCGACGAACGCGGCAAGGACCTGACCAGCGTCGGCCTGTCGCAGCAGTTGATGGCGTGGCAGCAGGATGGCCGCGACACGGCCTTCCTGATCGGTGGCGCCGACGGCCTCGATCCGCAACTCAAGGCACGTGCCGAAGGCATGCTGCGCATTTCCAGCATGACCCTGCCGCACGGCATGGTGCGCGTGATCCTCGCCGAGCAGCTGTACCGCGCCTGGTCGATCACGCAAAACCACCCCTACCACCGCGTCTGAATTTCCCATGAAACCGGCCGATAACAAGATCTATCTCGCCTCCAAAAGCCCGCGCCGGCGCGAATTGCTGCGCCAGATCGGCGTCGATTTCGAATTGCTGCTGCTGCGCAGCGACGGCCCGCGCGGCGCCGACGTCACCGAGGAAGTCCTCCCCGGCGAGTCGGCGCTCGACTATGTGGCCCGCGTGGCGAATGAAAAAGCCGCCTTCGCCTGGGACCTGGTGCGCCGCCGCCACCTGACCCCGCGCCCCGTGCTGGCGGCCGACACCACCGTCACCATCGATGGGGTCATCCTCGGCAAGCCGACCGACCGGGCCGAGGCCGTGGCCATGCTGCAGCAGCTGTCGGGCCGCACGCACGAGGTGCTCACCTCGATCGCCGTGCACTACAAGGATTTCGCCGAGCAGCACACACAGATCTCGCAAGTGCGCTTCGGCGTGCTGTCGCCCGCCTCGATCGCCGCGTATTGCGCCACGCCGGAACCGTACGACAAGGCCGGCGGCTACGGCATCCAGGGCAGCGCCGCGCTGTTCGTCGAGCACATCGAAGGCAGCCATTCCGGCATCATGGGCCTGCCCCTGTACGAAACTGCACAGTTGCTGCGACTGGCAGGTTTGCCCCTGCCCTGATCGGGTATGATGTCATTCGTTGCCTCCACTCCCGCGCCTCCATGAACGAAGACATCCTGATCAATATCACGCCGCAAGAAACGCGCGTCGCCCTCATCCTGCAGGGCGCCGTGCAGGAATTGCACATCGAGCGCACGCTCACGCGCGGCCTGGCCGGCAATGTGTATTCCGGCAAAGTGGTGCGCGTATTGCCGGGCATGCAGTCGGCCTTCATCGACATCGGCCTGGAACGGGCCGCCTTCCTGCACGTGGCCGACATCTGGGAAGCGCGTGGCCACGACGGCCAGAACGCCACGCCGGCGCCCATCGAAAAAATCCTGTTTGACGGCCAGGTGCTGACGGTACAGGTGATCAAGGACCCGATCGGCACCAAGGGCGCGCGCCTGTCGACGCAGATTTCCATCGCCGGGCGCATGCTGGTGTACCTGCCGCAGGATAAACATATCGGCATTTCGCAGAAAATCGAGAAGGAAGCGGAGCGCGAGCAGCTGCGCGTGCGCCTGCAAAGCCTGCTGCCCACCGATGAAAAGGGCGGCTACATCGTGCGCACCATGGCTGAAGACGCGTCCGACGCGGACTTGAAGGCGGACGTCGACTACCTGAGAAAAACCTGGAGCACGATCACGCACGGTGCGCGCACGCGCCCCGCCACCAGCCTGCTGCACCAGGACTTGAGCCTGGCGCAACGCGTGCTGCGCGATTTCGTCGGCGATGAAACGGCCACCATCCAGGTCGACTCACGCGAAAACTACGTGAAATTGCGCGAATTCGCGGAAATCTACACGCCCAGCGAACTGACGCGCCTGCAGCACTACACGGGTGAGCGTCCATTGTTCGACCTGTACGGCGTGGAAGAAGAGATCTTGCGCGCCCTGGGCCGCCGGGTCGACCTGAAATCGGGCGGCTACCTGATCGTCGACCAGACGGAAGCGATGACCACCATCGACGTCAACACGGGCGGCTTCGTCGGCGGGCGCAATTTCGCCGATACCATCTTCAAGACCAACCTGGAAGCGGCGCACGCCATCGCGCGCCAGCTGCGCCTGCGCAACCTGGGCGGCATCATCATCCTCGACTTCATCGACATGGACAACGCCGAGCACCGCAACGCCGTGCTGGCCGAACTGAAACGCACCCTGTCGCGCGACCGCACCAAGGTCTCGGTGAGCAATTTCTCGCCGCTGGGCCTGGTGGAAATGACGCGCAAGCGCACGCGCGAATCGCTGGCCCATATCCTGTGCGAGCCATGCCCCGCCTGCGCCGGCAAGGGGCAAGTGAAAACCTCGCGCACCATCTGCTATGAAATCCTGCGCGAACTGCTGCGCGAAGCAAAGCAGTTCAACCCGCGCGAATTCCGCATCCTCGCCTCGCAGGAAGTCGTGGATTTATTCCTCGAAGAAGAATCACAGCACCTGGCCATGCTGGGCGATTTCATCGGCAAGAAGATTTCGCTGCAGGTGGAGAATGCCTACCACCAGGAGCAGTACGACGTGATTTTGATGTAGTCATGCCCGGTACCACCGCCTTCTGGCGCGACCCGTCTCTCCCTCACGTGGAGAGCCGGCGCGCCTGCCACAGCCGGGCTTGCTACAAGCCCCACAGCCATCCCACGTTTTCCATCGGCGCCGTCGACTCTGGCGGCAGCATCTTTACGGGCAGCAAAGACGGCAAGGTCGCACTCGGCAATGGCAGCCTGGTGCTGGTGCCGGCCGGCTGCGTACACGCCTGCAATCCCCTGCCTGACACCCTGTGGAGCTACCAGATGCTGCATCTCGATGCGCAATGGCTGCAAGCACACGCGCCGGCGCTCGATGGCGATACGGCGGCGGTGTTGCACTGCCCGCTGCTGTACGCGCAGTTTTGCGCCCTGAATGCGCTGCTGTTTTCAAGGGCCAGCGCGGCGGAGAAAAATGCGGCGCTGCTGGCGTTTCTGGTCACCTGCACCAGCGCCTGTGCGGATCGGCTGCCGTCGGAACGCAAGCCGCTGCCGCAGCAGCTGGCGCCCGTGCTCGCAACGCTGCAGGCGCTGCCCTCGGCCAGCCTGCGGCAACTGGCGGAGGCGGCAGGCCTGAGCCCGTATCAATTGATCCGCGCCTTTCGCGCCGCCACAGGCCTGACGCCGCATGCCTACCAGCTGAATATGCACGTCAACCGCGCGCGCAGCCGCTTGCAGGGCGGGACGGCGTTGGCGCAACTGGCGCATGAGCTGGGTTTTGCCGACCAGAGCCACCTGCAGCGCGTGTTCAAGGCGCATGCGGGCATCACGCCGGGGCGCTATCGCGGCCAGGGCAGCTAGAACGCCTGCAATTTTCTTCAATACAGGCTGTCGCCAGCCCCGGCATACTCGCGCATCGCCATTGCCGGAGCCAAACTCCATGCAGGATTTTCTCTTCATCGCCGCCGCCCACTTTCTTTCCCTGTTGTCGCCAGGTCCCGATTTTTTCCTGATCGCGCGCACCTCGCTGGCCCACGGCTGGCGCGGCGCCGCCGGCACGTGCGTGGGCATTACCGTGGCCAATGCGGTGTTTATCGTAGCGGCGTTTGCGGGACTATCGGTACTGAGGGCGGGCAGCACGGCATTCATGCTGGTGCGGCTGGCGGGATGCGCCTATCTGCTGTACCTGGGCTGGCTATTCCTGCGCCATGCGGGCAAGAGCAGCCTGGAGGCAAAGCCCGCCACCGGCAAAGCGCGCTGGCGCGGCGGTGTCGCGATGGGGTTTGTCTCCGCCATCCTGAACCCGAAGAATGCGCTGTTCTATGTCAGCCTGGCCACCGTACTTGCCGCCAGGCAGACGAGTCCCGCTGCGATGGTCGCATATGGCGCGTGGATGGTCTTTGCCGTGCTGGCGTGGGATATGGCGGTGGCGCTGGCCATCGGCAGCGCCGCCCTGCGGCAGCGCTTTGCGCGCGCGCTGCCGTCGCTGGAACGGCTGTCGGGCGTGGTGCTGATCGTGCTGGCGCTGGTGCTGCTGGCGGATCAGGCTGGCAACGGATCCAGATAAAACACGGCATACACTTTCAAGGGCGTGGTTTCCGTCGCCTTTTCCGAGCGCACGACGGAGCAGTCGTCGGCGGCCAGGCTGCGCCAGTTCTGGATGCCCGCCTTGGCGAACATGGCGTGCGCGGGGGAATTCGCGGCCAGGTCCAGCACCAGGCAGGCGTTGCGTGGGCCGGCGCCGTAGTTGACGGCGCGAATTTCAATGCCGAAGGTCGTCATCCACGGCTCCCACAAGCCTTTTTCCTTGCCGGCGGCCATGCGCTCCAGCATTTCGCCAAAGCTCAAGCCTTTCTTGACGGTGCTGCGCAGGGCTTCCAGCGACGGCGCCAGGCGGGGATCGGGCTGCTTGTTGCCGGCGCGGATCTCGGCGATCGCCTTCAATTCCTTGATGATGGCCGCATCGCGCTCCGTGTAATCGCGCATGCGCGCGTAAAACTCGGCATCGAGGAAGGGATTGACGGTCAGCTTGGCGACGCCCTCTTCGCGGCGTTTCGGGGAAGGCGTGTTGGTTTTGGTCATGGCGATAGAGGGGCAAAATACGTTGAGGGGCGCCAGTGTACCACCTTGCAGCGGCGCGGCCCCAGGCGCGGCCTCAGCCTCGGGGAGCGGCCGTCGATTCGCGCACCACCAGCTCGGGTTTCAGGCGCACGTCGAGTACGGCGGAATCGGGCGAATCGATGGTTTGCAGGATCAGCCGGGCAGCTTCCGTGCCGATGCCGTGGTGGCGGATGCGGATGGTAGTCAGGGGTGGACGGATCATGTCCATGTAGGGCATGTCGTTGTGGCCCACCACAGAAATATCTTCGGGGCAGCTCAAGCCCAGTTCGCGGATGGCGTCGTAGCAACCGAGGGCCACGAGGTCGCTGCCCGTCACCACGGCCGTCGTCCGCGGCGACTGGCGCAGCAGCTCCAGCAGGGCCGCCTTGCCACATTCGCGCGAATAGCCGCTGCTTTCAAACACGAAGGCTTGCGAGGGATCGAGTTCGCTGGCCTGGATGGCGGCCAGGAAACCGAGGCGGCGCACGTGGCCCGTGGACAGGTTTTCCGGGCCGGCAATATGCGCGATATGCCGGTGACCCAGCGCCAGCAAATGTTCCACGGCCAGGCGCATGCCGACCACGTCGTCGCTGACGACGCAGGAAGCGACGCCCGTCTCGTCGCTGCGGTTGACGGTCACCACCGGCACATTCTGGTCGATGCACATCTTGATGACGGGATCGTCGCGCCGTGCGGTAGCCAAAATCAGGCCATCGACCTGCTGCCCCAGCAGGCGGTTGATGACGAACAGCTGCTCTTCCTCGTCGGCACCGACATTGGCGACGATGGCCAGGTAGCCATGCTTGCGCAAGCCTTCCTCGATGCCCAGCAGGATAGGCGGAAAAACCGCGTTGGTAATGTCGGGCAAGACCACGCCGATGATGCGCGACTTGCGCGTGACGAGGGTGGAGGCGGCGCGGTTCGGCCGGTAACCGAGCCGGCCCGCTTCGGCCAGCACGCGCGCGGCCACCTCGGCGCTGACCATTTGCCGCGTTGCCGGGTTCATCACGCGCGACACGGTGGAAAAGTGCACGCCACTGGCCCGCGCGACGTCGCTTAAGGTGGGGTTCTTGTTTGTCATGGGCTTCCCGGATCGCAATACCGTGATTTTATCGTAAAAATTCCCCATTCCGTCAAAAACCGAGCAAACGCTTGCATTGAGATAAAGCCGTTTCCCAAAGCGGTTTTGACACTCTTAAGTACAATCCAGCCTTGACAGCGTGCAAACGCTTGCATACCATGGCTCGGATTGACCACTCGGGCCCTGTATGCCCTTCCCAGAATTCCTATGTCTACTTCGCACAGCAAGCACGCCGAACAGAACGGCGAAACCTTCAACCTGAAAGAAGCCGCCCTCGCCTATCACGCCGAACCTCGCGCAGGCAAGATTTCCGTCACGCCAACCAAACCGCTGGGCGACGCCCGCGCGCTGACCCTGGCGTACTCGCCGGGCGTGGCCTTCGCCTGCGAAGCGATCGTGGAAGATCCGCGCACGGCCGGCACCTACACGTCGCGCAGCAACCTGGTGGCCGTGATCACCAATGGCACGGCCGTGCTGGGCCTGGGCGATATCGGTCCGCTGGCCAGCAAGCCGGTGATGGAAGGCAAGGCTTGCCTGTTCAAGCAATTTGCCGACGTCGACGTGTTCGACATCGAACTGGCCGAGAACGATCCCGACCTGTTCATCGACACCGTGGTGCGCATGGAGCCGACCTTCGGCGGCATCAACCTGGAAGACATCAAGGCGCCGGACTGCTTCTACATCGAACAGCAATTGCGCAAGCGCATGAACATTCCCGTCTTCCACGACGACCAGCATGGCACGGCCATCATCGTCGCGGCCGGCATCCTGAACGGCCTGGAACTGGTGGGCAAGGATATCGGCAACGTGAAAGTGGCCGTCTCGGGCGCCGGCGCGGCCTCGATCGCCTGCCTGGACTTGCTCGTCTCGCTGGGCCTGAATAAATCGCTGCTGAAAGTGTGCGACAGCCAGGGCGTGATCTACCCGGGCCGTGATGCCAACATGGAAGAGAACAAGGCGCGCTACGCGAACGACACCAGCGACCGCGACCTGGCCGACGCCATGGTTGGCGCCGACATTTTCATCGGCGTCTCGAAGGGCGGCGTGGTGAGCGCGCAGATGGTCGAATCGATGGCCGCCAAGCCTTTGATCTTCGCCCTGGCCAATCCGCACCCGGAAATCGCTCCGGAAAAAGTGCATGCCGTGCGCGACGACGCCATCGTCGCCACGGGCCGCTCGGATTACCCGAACCAGATCAACAACGTGCTGTGCTTCCCGTACATCTTCCGTGGCGCACTCGACGTGGGCGCCACCACCATCAACGAAGAGATGAAGCTGGCCTGTGTGCGCGCCATCGCCGCGCTGGCCAAGGAACCGTTGCCGGGTCACGAGAGCAGCGCGCTGACGCCGCTGCAACTGATTCCATCGCCGTTCGACGAACGCCTGCGCAGCTGGGTCGCGCCTGCCGTGTCGCAAGCGGCCATCGCCACCGGCGTGGCCACCCGCGTGCCAGCCACCGCCTGAGACGCATGACCGACCTTGCGGCCTTAGCAAAATAACAGCAAGTTACCATTGCTTACAAAAAAACCATGTCTAAAAACCATGGTTTTTTTCATTTCCCCCTTGAGATCGCCTATACAGTTATCGAAGAGTAAATCTCCCAGGGACGTTTTTGCTGCCACCTTCGATTACAATGACGCCTACTTTATGTTGCTACAGTTGCCATAATGGCGACGATGTGCGTTAACAAGGATATTCATGCTCGGCCTGACCTCTGTTTGTGTTTTTCTCTTTTCGGCATTGGCGTTGGCTGTCAACAGCGGATATTCCTTTGGCGCGCTGGTCCTGCTGCTGGCCAGCAGCTGGCTGCTATGGAAGCGCCCCCGCCTGCATCTGCAGCGCCGGGACTATCTGCTGATGGGCGTGATGCTGGCCTACTTCCTTATTTTCACCGCCAATATGCTGTACCACGCCGATCCGGCGCGAGAACTCGACATGCCCTTGCGGGTGCTGCTGGCCTTGCCCGTGCTGCTGCTGCTGATTGCTTATCCGCCGCGGGCGGCGGCATGGTGGAGCGGCCTGGCAATTGGCGCCATCGCGGGGGCAGCCTTGGCGGCTACGCAATATATTCCTAGCAGCCCCTTCCGGCCACAAGCCGCCACCAGTA
Source organism: Janthinobacterium sp. SUN176 (assembly GCF_030587335.1). NCBI lineage: Bacteria > Pseudomonadati > Pseudomonadota > Betaproteobacteria > Burkholderiales > Oxalobacteraceae > Janthinobacterium > Janthinobacterium sp. SUN176. The sequence continues at coordinate 3,535,712 of NZ_JAPWIA010000001.1, forward strand.
ACGCTATTCACTATGGCAATGTCAGCATGCTGTTTGGCATGTTGACGTTATGTGGGATCGAGTGGGCCATCAAACAGCGCCATCGAATCGCCTGGAGCGTGCTATTGCTGGCAGGCGGCTTAATCGGAATTTTCGGCTCCATCATCAGCGGTAGCCGCGGTGGCTGGCTGGCGCTGCCCGTCTGCGGATGCATATTTGTCGTCCACTACGCGAGAACACGCGGCAAGCACTATATGACTGGCCTGCTGGCGGCGCTGCTGGCCGTGGCGGTACTATCCTACATAGTGCCCAATTCCCCCGTGCTTGAACGCGCGACGGATGCCGTGGAAGATTTGAAAAAATTTGAAGACAGCGACAACGTCAGCACGTCAGTCGGCCAACGGCTGGAAATGTGGCGTACAGCATTAACTTTATCCAATGACCATCTTTGGTTCGGCATGGGACGCAACGGCTACTTGGAGGCAAAGAAAAAACTGTCGGCGGAAGGAAAAATGAGCGAAATTGTGTTGCATTACACCAACGCGCATAACGACTACATCGACTCCCTGGTCAAGCGTGGCATCTTCGGCCTGCTGGCCCTGCTGCTGCTATTCCTGCTACCGCTGACTCTGTTCACGAGGGCATTGCGTCACGGCCCCGCAAGCGCGCAACCATTTGCGCTGGCCGGCGTGATGCTGTGCACCTGCTACATGATTTTTGGCCTGACGACGAGCTCGCTCACCCTGAATATCGGCATCATCATGCTGGTCTTCCCGATGGTGATACTGTGGGCCATGCTGCGCCAGCAAGAACGCATTGCCTGAGTTCGTTTTTCGCCTGACCGTTTTTGCTGTCCCCTGCAAGGAACCATACCGATGCTCACGCCCGACCTGAAGCGCCTCACCGCACTGCACGCGCCCTACAAGAAACACCTGGCCCTGGCCTTGCTGGCGATGGTCGTCACGGCGGCCACGGAACCGCTGCTGCCGTATGCGCTCAAGCTGCTGCTCGACAATGGCTTTGGCGGCAAGGTGAATTTTTCCTTCTGGCTGGTGCCGCTGATCGTCATCGGCATCTTTGCCATGCGCGGCGCGTCGACGTTCGCCAGCAGCTATCTGATGAGCTACGTCTCCACGCGCATCCTCAACGAGTTGCGGCGCAGGATGTTTGCCAGCATGCTCAACTTGCCCATCGACTTCTACAACACGCACACGGTGGGCAAAGTCATCAACTCCATCATGTTCGAGGTGCAGCAGATCATCGAAATGGTGACCAAGGTGTTTACCTCGATCGTGCGCTCCTCGCTGACCGTGCTGGGCCTGCTGGCGTGGCTGCTGTACCTGAACTGGGTGCTGACCCTCGTGACCCTGGTGCTGCTGCCCCTGCTGACCATCGTCGTGCGCACCACGGGCAAGCGCCTGAAAAAACTCAACCGCGACTCGCTGGCCGTCAATGCCGAGCTGACCCAGGTCATCGAGGAAACCACGCGCGCCCAGCAAGTGATCAAGATCTTCGGTGGCCAGGACTACGAAAAATCGCGCTTCGAAGAGCGTGCCGAGCAATTGCGCCGCTACAGCATGCGCATGACCACGACCTTTTCCGCCACCGTGCCGATCACCCAGGTGATCACGGCCGCCGCCGTGGCCCTGGTCATCGTGATGGCCCTGTTCCAGTCGGAGCAGGGGCAGATCACGGTCGGCGGCTTCGTATCCTTCATCACGGCCATGCTGATGCTGCTGACGCCTTTGAAGCAGCTGGCTGAAGTCAACGGCCCCTTGCAGCGCGGCATGGCCGCCGCCGAAGAAGTCTTTTTACTGATCGACAAGACGCCGGAGCGCACGGGCGGCACGCCGCTCGCTGGCCGCAGCAAAGGCCGCATCGAGTTCAGGGACGTAAGCTTTGCCTACCCCGGACATCAGGAACCAGCCCTGCGGCACATCGACCTGAGCATTGCGCCAGGACAAACGGTCGCCTTTGTCGGCATGTCCGGCGGCGGCAAATCGACCCTGGTCAGCCTGCTGCCCGGCTTTTACTCGGCCAGCAGTGGCGAGATCTTGCTCGATGGGCAGAATATCGATGCCATCGCCCTGACCAGCCTGCGCAGCCAGATCGCCATGGTCAGCCAGCAGGTGGTGCTGTTCGACGATACCCTGGCTGCGAATATCGCGTATGGCGATGCGGCGCCGGACCGGCAGCGCATCGAAGCGGCGGCGGCCGCCGCCTTCCTGTCGGACGTCATCGACGGCTTGCCCGATGGCCTGGACACGCGCCTGGGCGACAACGGCTCGCGCCTGTCCGGCGGCCAGCGCCAGCGCGTGGCCATCGCCCGCGCCATCTACAAGGATGCGCCCATCCTGATCCTCGATGAAGCCACCTCGGCACTGGATACGGAGGCGGAACGGGCCGTACAAGCGGCACTGGAACACCTGATGCAAGGAAAAACCACCTTAGTTATTGCTCATAGGCTATCAACAATTGAACGTGCGGACCGTATCGTGGTATTGTCACATGGGAAAATAATGGAAACCGGCAGTCACCAGCAATTATTGGATGCCAACGGCGCGTATGCCAATCTGCATCGCCTGCAATTTTCCCAGCAAGTGGTTTGACACCATCGACCGAATACCTGAAATCGTACTGATACATGACGCCTTTGATTCCCGCCGAACTTCTACAAAAGTCGGACAAAATTCTTTTCATCGCCCATCTGGCGCTGGGAGACTTTACCTACCTGCAAAACGGTTTCCGCGCCTTTGCCGCGGCCTATCCCCATATCCAGATCCACCTGTGGGTCGATGAAGTCCGCCGCACGTCCGACTCCAGGCAATGGGAAGGCTTGCGTACCTATTCGCTGTACGACTGGGTGGAGCAATCGGGCCTGTTCGCCAAGGTGTACCGCAAGACCTACAGCCCGGCGCTGTACGAAGAATCCCTGCGCGAGGCCAAGGCGGAACGCTATCCTGTCGTCGTGTCATTGGCCCACGTACGGCCACAGCAATACGCAGATCTTGCCCGCGCGATCAGCCCGAATGGACTGGTAATCGGCACGCGCAAACCGTTCAGTCCGCTGCGCCCCTGGCATTACCTGGCCTACCGCAAGATCGATGCCGTGCTGGCCTCGTATGCGGGACAGGATGCGGGCGAGCACCATATCAGCAGCGTCTATGCGGACTGGTTCCGTCAATTGACTGGACTCGACATTCCCGTGGCCGAACGCTATCCCTTCGTGCACATTCCCGAGCACGCGTTGCAGCAGGCGCAGCAGCAGCTGGCCGCCTGGGGCTTTGCCCCGCGCCAGGGTCCGCTGGTGCTATTGAATCCGTTTGCCAAGTCGCACAAGCGCGGCTGGCCGCTGGAGCGCATCGCCGAACTGATCGCGCGCATGCAGGCGATGCCAAAGTGGGCAAATGCCTGCTTCCTGATCAATGCCATGCCGCAGGAACTGGCCAAGGTGAATGCCGTCGTGCAGGCGCACAACTTGCCGCGCACGCAAGCCTTCAGCGCCGTCGACAACTTTTTCCAGCTGCCGGCCATGCTGGCGCAATGCGACCTGATTATTTCGGTGGAAACGTCGATCATGCATCTGGCGAACGCCGTGCATGTGCCCGTGGTGGCGCTGATGCGCAAGAAGAATCCGGAATGGGCGCCGTTCGACAGCGCCAACAGCACCGTCATCACGGTGGCCCGGCGCAGCGACTGGGTCAAGGCGATCTCGGTCGATCAGGTATTGCAGACCATCGCCTAGACAACGCGGCAGCGGCTAGCCGGTGCCCAGCATGCTGATGCGCACCAGGTCGGCCACGTTGTCGACACCCAGCTTGTCCATCAGGCGCGCCTTGTGCACTTCCACCGTGCGCACGGAAATGCCCAGTGCCGGGGCGATATCGCGGTTGTGCTGGCCCGTCACCACCAGATGCATCACTTCCCGCTCGCGCGGCGTCAGGGCGCGCAGCAAGGCTTGCCCCTCCACCTGGCGCAGCAACTGGCCGCGCGCATGCGCCTCGCGCGAAAACGCTTCATCGATGGCGGCCAGCAGCTTGTCGTGGTCAAACGGTTTTTCCAGGAAATCGCTGGCCTGCGCCTTGAAAGCCTGGCGTGCCAGGGTGACGTCGCCGTGCCCCGTGATAATGATGATGGGCAGCATGCATTTCAACTCAAGCAAACGGCGCTGCAGGCTCAGGCCATCCATGCCGGACATGCGGATATCAATCAGCAGGCAGCCGGCCCACTCGGGCCGCCAGCTGTGCAGGAAATCCTCGCCGCAGGAAAACAGGGCCGTGCGGTAGCCGCGTATGCCCAGCAGCAAACCCAGCGCATCGCGCACGGCGGGATCGTCATCCACGATAAACACCGTCAAATTACTTGTCACCATACTCTCCTGTAGCGGCCGCGCTGGCGCACGCCAGGGGCAGGACAAAACGAAAAATGCCATGCTTGCCCACTTCGGCCCATAACTGGCCGCCATGCGCTTCGACAATGCTGCGGCTGAGCACCAGCCCCAGACCCAGGCCGCTGGCTTTGGTCGAGACGAACGGTTCGAACAGGCGTGCCGCCAGGCTATTGGAAATGCCGGGGCCGCTATCCTCCACGGACAGCCGCAGCCGCCCGCCTTCGAGCCGCTCGGCAGAGACCGTGATGCGGCGCCGGCCGCGCGGCTGGCCCATCACCGCATCCTGCGCATTGGCCAATAAATTACGCAATACCAGCTCGATTTGCAGGCGGTCGGCGTTGACGGCCAGCGGCGACGGCGGCGCCAGCACCAGTTCGATGCCATGCTCATGGAACAGCGGCGTGAACTGCCGCGCCATGCCCTCGATCAAGACGCTCGCCTCCACCGCTTCGAGCTGCATCGCGCCCGTGCGAAAAAAGTCGCGCAGGCGGCGCACCACGTCCGCGGCGCGGCCCGATTCGACGATCATATGCCCCACGGCGCCCTGCAGCAGGGCGCCGGTCTCGCCCCGTTCCAGCAAGTATTCGCACGCCTTGCCATAGGTCGACAAGGCCGTCAGCGGCTGGTTCAGCTCATGCGCGAGCGCCGCCGCCATCTCGCCGGCGGCGGCCAGGCGCATCGTGTGTTTCAATTCGTCGGCCACCTGGCGCATTTCATCGACGACGATGCCGATAAAAAACCCCACCAGCGCCAGCACGGCATCGAGCAACTGCAATTCATAAAACTGGATATCGACCGCATGCGTCCATTTCACCAGAGTAATGATGCACAGTTGCAATACAAACACGGCCAGCACGGCGCCATGCAAGCCCTGGCGCGAGGCGGCCCAGATCACGGGAAGAAACAGGAAATAGAAATGCTTGTATTCGGAACGCACGATGGAACCGAAGAGGCTCCACAGCACGAAGCTGGCGAGAGCCAGATACGCCAGGGTTTCCCAGCGCCAGACGGCGGCATGCAGGCGTTCGCGCCCCCGCTCGCTGAACAGCACCCAGATCAACGGCATCGATACCAGCATGCCGACCATGTCGCCGATGCCGAAGCGCCAGACTGCCGTCCCCCATTCGCCGGCCGGGATGCGTCCCGTCAGCGACAGCAGGGAAATGTAGCCGAGCGCATTGAGCACGGTGCCCAGCAGCACGATGGCAACCCAGGCGCTCAGGCGGCGCCGGTTGTCGAAGATGTCGCTGCTGCTGAAACTGCGGCGCAAGACTGCGCCGATACCGCCATAGCCGAGCATCAGCCACGCCGAACAGAGCAAGGTCAGGGGCAGGCCTGCCGGCATGCCGCGCACCAGCACCTCGCCGGCCACCAGGGCGATAAACCACGGCAGCGCCGCCTTGCGGCCGTGGATCAGCCAAAATACCAGGCCCAGCGCGGGATCGGGATTCCAGGGGGTGATGTTCAGCCCGTACATCGGATCGATATACGTGGCCCAGTCAAACAGCAGATACAGGCCGACAAAGGCGGGATACGGCAGGTAGCGGGACAGGAGTGGGCGCATAACGGTGTTTTTTAACTGTCCCGCATTATGCATCGCAAGCGTGCGCCACGCCATGCCATCTTGCGTTATAAGCACACAAAATAATTTTCATGCAATATCGCAAGGCGCGCCGACAGAATCAGGCCTCGGCCAGCGGCAGGCGCACCTCCACCAGCAAGCCCAGGCCGCCATTGCCTCTGTGCAACTGAATCGTGCCGCCATGCTGTTGCACGACGGAAGCGACGATGGACAAGCCCAGGCCGCTGCCCGGCTGCACCTGCTGCGGCGCGCGGAAAAAGCGGTCGAATACGCGTTCATACAGCGCCGGCGCGATGCCCGGCCCCTGGTCGGCCACATGCAACACGGCCTGGCCCCGCTCCGCATGCAGCGACACCGTCACGCTGCTGCCGCGCGGGCTGTACTTGATGGCGTTTTCCACCAGATTGTCGATCAGCGAGACCAGACTCTCGCGCTGCCCGGGCACGCTGAGCGAAACGCTGGCTTGCAATTCGAGCTCGATATCGCCCGCCTGCGCCAGTCCGGACAGGGCCGCCAGGCGATCCTGCAGCAAGGTATCGAGCGCCTGGCGCCGCGGCAACTCGCCCCCGCCCGCCTGCACTTCGCTGCGCGTCAGTTGCAGCAACTGCCCCACCAGGCGCGCGGCCCGGTTGCCGCTGTTCAAGATACCGTCCAGCAACTCTTGCTGGCGTGCATCATGCGCCTGTCCCTGCAAGGCCTCGACATTCACGCGCATGGCCGCCAGCGGCGTACGCAGCTCATGCGTGGCGTCGGCGATGAAGCTGCGTTCGCGCGCGGCACTGGCATCGACCCGCTGCAGCAGGGCATTGATATTGTCGACCAGCGCCGCCAGTTCGCCATGCGGCGGCTTGAACGTCAGCGGACGCAAATCCTGCGGCCCGCGCGCCGCCACCTCCTGCGCCACCTTGCGCCACGGGCGCATGGCAAGGCGGATCGACAGCCAGGCCGGCACCAGCAGGAACGGCAGGCTGATCAGCAACGGCAGCAGGTAGTAGCCGCGTGAATTGATCGTGATGAAAAATTGCCAGGCGCCGCCCACTTCCAGCACGGTCACGCGGGTGGCCCCTTCGGCCAGGCTACGGCTGCGCCAGGCCTGGCCCTTGACGTACACCACTTCCATCTGTTCCGGGCCGGCGCTGCGGATACCGCTGGGCGCACTCGGCGACTTGTAGACCAGCTTGCCCTCGCGCCAGACCAGGATGCGCGGCGCCAGTTCCGGCACTTTCCCCATTTCAAACTCTTCGCGCAAGGCTTCGTCGATGGCGCGCAAGCTTTGCTCCTGGCGCACGGGCTGGTCAGCCAGGTTGTCGGTCACGCTGATAATGGCGTGCAAGACCCCGCGGGTCACATTGCTCGCTTCGCTCGTGCCCTCGAACAGCACATACGCCACGGCCAGGCTCCACAGCACGGTCAGCATCAGCATTTGCGCCATCATCAGGCGACGCACCAGGGTGGGCCGGCGCAGCATGGCCCAGAAACGGCCCATCATGCGCCGGCACCCGGCGGGACGGATGTCTCGCCCTGCTGATCGATGACATAGCCGACGCCGCGCACGGTACGGATATACCCCTCGCCTATCTTGCGGCGCAAGTTACCCATATGCACATCCAGGGTATTGCTGGCATTGGCAAGCCCGCCTGGCAGGATATGCTCTTCCAGCACGCGGCGCGTGATGACCCGGTTGGCGCGCATCAGCAAGGTTTTCAGCAGGGCATATTCACTGGCGGTGAGTTCCACGGGCCGCCCATGCACGCTGACCCGGCGCGTGGGCACCTGCAACAGCAGGCCACGCAACTCGATGGTGTCGCCATCGAAACCATAGCTGCGGCGTGCCAGGGCGCGCACGCGCGACAGCAGCTCGGCCAGCACAAAGGGCTTCACCAGGTAATCGTCGGCGCCGCCGTCCAGGCCCCGCAAGCGCTGCTCCAGCGTATCGCGGGCGCTGAGGATCAGCACCGGCAGGCGCGCCGCGCGCAGCCGGGCCAGCAAATCGAGGCCATCGCCGTCGGGCAAGCCCAGGTCCAGCAGCACCAGTTCGCAACTGTCGTGCTCGATGCTGCGCGCCGCATCCTCCAGGCTGCGCACCCAGACCACTTGCATGCCCTGGTCGCGCAGGGCGATCCGCACGCCATTGCCCAGGTCCATATCGTCTTCAATCAGCAGTATCTTCATGGTGAGTATTAAACCACCGCAAGCTGAAGAATGGGTAAAGAAGCGCTCTTCATCCAATCTTAATAAAAGGCTCATTTTTCCTTCATGGCAAGGATGGATACTGTCGGCAGTCAATCGAGCCACTCCGGACTCGGTTCTCCACTTGACGGAAAATTCCATGCACGCACCCACAACCCTGCTGACCGCGCTGGCACTCGCCAGCGGCATGATCCTCAACCCGCTGGCCGCCGCCGCAGCCGAACCGGCCTCGCAAAATGTCTTCACCATCGGCGGCGGCGTCGCTGCCGTGTCCAGCTATTCCGGCGCCGACAAGCTGTCGGCCTCGCCCCTGATCATCCTCGATTACGCCATGGCCAATGGCCTGTTCTTCAGCACTTCGCGCGGCATCGGCTATGGCGGCCAGGCCGGCCCCTTCAGCTACAGCGCGGCATTGGGCTACCGCGGCAACCGCGAAGACCACAAGCGCAATGGCGCCAATGGCTGGGGCGGCAGCGACTACCTGAAGGGCATGGGCGAAGTCAAGGGCAACGCCAGCGCCCTGCTCAGCGCGGGGTATTCGCCCTTGCCGGGCCTGTCGCTGAGCGTGTCGAGCGACATTCCCCTGTCGAACCGCGAAAATGGCGCGAATGTGCATTTCGGCGCGGCGGGCCAGATCTACAGCCGGACCGATGCCAAGGGCGCGCAGCAGGACAGCGTAACCATCGGCGGGCAGCTGGGCTGGGGCGAGCGCAAGTACGTGCAGACCATGTATGGCGTGACGGCCACCCAGGCCGCGAACACCTCGTTCAAGCAATACACGCCCAAGGGCGGTTTCTATGAAGCACAGGCCACCATCAACTGGGAGCACCGCTTCGATGCGCGCTGGGGCATCAATACCCTGGTCGGCGTCGAGAGCCGCCTGGGCGACGCGGCCAAGAGCCCCATCGTGCAGCGCAAGACCTCCCCGGTCGGCGCCGTGTACGTCACCTACCGCTATTAAAACCGTGACGGCATAAGGGAAACCCGTACGCTGTTTCGCCAATTTACAGAGGGGAATCGCATGGATAAGATGACATGGTTTTCCCACTATGGCGATCCCTTCCATGCATGCCTCGCGCCTTGCCCCGCAACGTCACCGCGCCCCGGACAGCGCCGCGGGCACGGGCGGCAAGCCGGGCCAGGATACCTTGCTGCTGCTCTTGCCCGTCAAGCGCGCCAGCGACATCATCTACGGTGCGCGCTACGCCAGGCGCCTGCAGGAATGGGGTATCCAGGTCAGCGTCAGCCTGCTGCACGTGACACCGGCGCCAGCGCGCCGGGCCGATGGCTTGCCCCAGCACAACGCCGGCGAATGCCATGCGCTGGACCCGGCCACGCAGCACATGATGCACGAGGCGGGACTGTACCTGAGCCGCTCTCAACTCGCCTTCAATACCCATATTTTTGCCGGCGAGCTGCTGTTTACGATCCTCGATACTGCTGAACTGCTCGGTTGCCACGAAATCGTCCTGCCGGCCCTGCGTCATAGTCCCTGGCAGCGTCGTTTTTCCGGTGCGCTCGCGCGCAAGCTGGCGCGCGCTACGCGCAGCGCCACGGTATTGCTGGCCGACACCGACGGCATGAGCGGGCCGCCGCCGGCCTGAAGCGCCGCCAGCGCCCCGCACCCAGCCCATCCACATTCACATGAAAACTCTTTGATGACACAAGCTATTACCCTGCATGCGGGCCTGAGCAATATGCCGCCAGGCATGTCCCGCATGCGCGAGCTGCTCAAGCTGCAATTGCGGGCGCAACTGCAGCGCCGCCAGACGCGCATCTGGCTGCAGCTGCTCAATTCCCACCCCGTGTTCCAGGACTTGCTGCAAGCCTATCCGCGCCTGATGCACAAGGTGTACCGCCCTTACCTGAGCACGAACCTGTCGTGCCGTCAGCGCGTCGCCTTGCTGGTCGAACACTATCATTTCATCCTGCAACAAGGCTGGGGCAAGTTGATGACGCAGGCGGCGCGCGCGCCGGTGCGGCTGGGCACCGTGCCGGGAAAATCGGGCGCGCCCTACCACCTGCAGCTGTGTTCGCTACAACCGATGGACCGCGAAGGCGAGATGGTCCTGCAACTGGCGCACGGCGATGACGTGATCTACTCGGTCGCGTTTACCTTTTTCGGTTCCCGCGCGCGCGCCAGCATGAGCGTGGGCATCGGTTGCATCCAGGGCCCGCGCGGCGCGGAAGGCTTGCGCCGCGTGCGCGAAGCCACGCGCGACCTGCATGGCATGCGCCCCAAGGCCCTGATGGTGCGATTGGTGCGCCAGCTGGGACATGAACATGGCTGCCGCAATATGGTGCTTGTAGGCAACGTCAACCGCGCCGTCCATCATTCCGCAAAAAAGGGGCGTTTGTTCGCCGACTACAATGCCCTTTGGCAAGAACTCGGCGCTCAGGCACGCACGGATGGCGATTTTGAGTTGCCATGCGAAAACTTGCCCCTGCCTGCCCTGGAAGACATTCCCTCGAAAAAGCGCTCGGAAGCACGTAAACGCCACGAACTGACGCTGGCCATGATCAGCAGCCTGCGTAACGGCCTCGACGCCCAACGCAGCCCGGTGCAGCTCGCCACGGCAGGCGCTGCGGCAGCCGCCAACGAAGTACGGCAAGCGGTCGATCTGGATGACGACGACTACGCTTCCGCTATCGCCTGAGTCCCCCGGCCACTGCACGATGCCCCGCCCCCGCATCGTTGTTTGCCATCGCTGCCGCACCGCCGCCCCTCCTGCAACACACGCTTCAACCCATGCACGGCCCAATCCTGTTACGCTAGCACTATCGGCATGCACTGCGGTGCGCCGGTTCCCCCAACGCTTACTAGGAGGCAAGTCATGCGCGTAGACATCTACCGCCGGGCCGAGCACGACGGCATTTTTTCCTACCTCGCCGTGCCGGAAGGAAAGCTCATTCCGGAAGAAGTTACCAATACCGACTGGCAGCTGGAAGTACGCGCCAGCGAAGTGGCTGACGATGCCGAGATCTTGCCAAACTACCATATCGAACAGCCGCACCAGCAGATCGCCGCCAAGGGCTATGCGATCACGGGCCTGAAAGACATGTAAACGAAAAAAGCCAAACCAGCATGTCTGCGGTTTGGCTTTGTTGCATGCGCCGGGCGGTGCCGGTCAGTATTCGACCGCCACTTCTTGCGCACCCAGCATTTGCTCCAGCGCCATCTGCAATTCATCCGATGGTGCCACTTTCCATTCGTCCCCGAACTGCAGCACGCAACTGACGCCTTGCGGGCTGACCTTGGCGGCGATCGGCAGTCCGTCCGCAGCCCGGTGCGGCATGATCACGTCGCTGATGCGTTTCATGTCCAGCGTCGTGGGCAGAGTCAAGCCCAGCTGGCGGCCATACTGCACGCGCGCGGAGATGATGTCGAAGGCGCTCTCGGCCGTGATGCGCAAGCCGCCCGAAAAGCGGTCTTCCGACACCTTGCCCACGACGGCGAGGAATTCATCTTCCTTGAAGATTTTCCGGTTGGAATCGAACAATTCGCCGTACACCGTCACTTCCACCGTACCGCTCTTGTCGTCGAGCGTGACGATGAGGATCTTGCCGCGCTGCGTCATCTGCGTGCGCAAGCCCGTGATGACGCCCGCCATCATGCGCGGTTCGCGCGACGGCGACAGTTCCGACAGTTTCGTGCGGGCAAAACGACGTGCCTCGGGCGCATACGAATCGAACAGGTGGCCGGACAGGTAAAAGCCCAGCGCGATCTTTTCTTCCGTCAGGCGCTGTTTGTCCGTCCATACGGGCACCTTGACGTACTCGGGCGGCGCCACCATGTCGCTGTCGTCGCCGCCGAACAGGCTCACCTGGTTCGCCGCCTTGGCCGCCTGGTCGGCGCATTCCATGGCGAACGCCACGGACGCGAGCAGGATGGCGCGGTCGACCTTCAGGCAATCGAAGGCACCGCTGCGAATCAGGGATTCGATGGTGCGGCGGTTGATTTGCTTTTTATCAACGCGCTTGCAGAAATCAAACAGGCTGGTGAATGGCCCGCCCGCCTCGCGCGCGGCGATGATGGCTTCGATGGCGTTCTGGCCCGAGCCCTTCACGGCACCCAGGCCATAGCGGATCTGCGTGACTTTCTTGCCGCTCACGGATGGCGCCGCACCGCTCGGCATGAAGCGGTAATCGGATTCATTGATATCCGGCGGCAACAAGGTCAGCTTGCAGATTTCCAGCGAGTCTTCCACCAGGATCTTGATCTTGTCGGTGTCGTCCATGGCCAGCGACAAGTTGGCTGCCATGAAGGCGGCCGTGTGGTGCGCTTTCAGGTAAGCCGTGTGGTATGACAGCAAGGCGTAGGCGGCGGCGTGCGATTTGTTGAAACCGTAGCCGGCGAACTTTTCCATCAAGTCGAAGATCTCGTCGGCCTTTTCCGCCGTCAAACCATCTTTCGCCGCACCGGCGCGGAAGATCTCGCGGTGCTCGGCCATCTCTTCGGCTTTCTTTTTACCCATGGCGCGGCGCAGCATGTCAGCGCCGCCCAGCGAGTAGCCGCCGACGATCTGCGCCATCTGCATCACCTGCTCCTGATACACCATGATGCCGTAGGTTTCGGACAGAATCGATTCCGTGCGCGGATCGGGATAATCGAAGCGTTCGCCGTGCTTGCGCTTGCAAAAATCCGGAATCAGGTCCATCGGGCCCGGACGGTACAGCGCCACCAGCGCGATAATGTCCTCGAAACGGTCGGGACGGGCATCTTTCAGCATGCCCTGCATGCCGCGCGACTCCAGCTGGAACACGGCCACGGTCTTGGCCTTGGTCAACAAGTCGTATGATGGCTTGTCGTTCAGCGGCAAGGTGGCCAGATCGAAATTGGCTTGCGCCGGATCAAGCTGCTTGATGTAGCGCACGGCGCGATCGAGAATCGTCAGCGTGGTCAGACCCAAAAAGTCGAACTTCACGAGGCCGACGGCTTCCACGTCGTCCTTGTCGTACTGCGACACGACGCCGGAATCGCCGCCCTGCGTGTACAGCGGGCAGAAATCCGTCAGCTTGCCCGGAGCGATCAGCACGCCCCCCGCGTGCATGCCGATATTGCGCGTGATGCCTTCGACTTGCTGCGCCAGGTCCAGCAACTGCTTGACCTCTTCCTCGTTTTCCAGGCGTTCCTTGAGCAGCGGTTCTTCCTCGATGGCGTCGGCGATCGACACGGGTTTGCCGGGCTTGAACGGGATCAGCTTGGAGATGCCGTCGCAGAAGTTATAGCCGAAGTCCATCACGCGGCCCACGTCGCGGATCGCGCCCTTGGCCGCCATGGTACCGAAGGTGGCGATCTGCGAGACAGCCTCCTTGCCATACAAATCCTTGACGTGCTGGATGACTCTGTCGCGCCCTTCTTGACAAAAGTCAATATCGAAGTCGGGCATAGAGACGCGTTCGGGATTCAGGAAGCGCTCGAACAGCAGGTTGTATTGCAATGGATCGAGGTCGGTAATCAGCAGCGAATACGCCACCAGCGAACCCGCGCCCGAACCGCGGCCCGGGCCGACGGGCACGCCGTTTTCCTTGGCCCACTGGATAAACTCGGCCACGATCAGGAAGTAGCCGGGGAACTTCATGTTGCAGATCGTGTCTGTCTCGAATTTCAGGCGCGACTCGTAGCGCGGACGCTCCTTTTCGCGCTTTTCCGGATCCGGATACAGCTGCAGCAACCGTTTTTCCAGGCCCGCCTGCGATTCAGCGACGAGGAACTGGTCGATCGTCATGCCGTCTGGCGTGGGGAAATTCGGCAATTGCGGCTTGCCCAGGGTCAAGGTCAAATTGCAGCGCTTGGCGATTTCCACGGAATTGGCCAGCGCGGCCGGCAAGTCGGCAAACAGCTCCGCCATGTCGGCCTGCGACAGGAAGCGCTGGCTGTCATTGAAGCGCTTGACCCGCTTGGCGTTGGCCAGCATTTCGCCTTCGGCGATACAGGTGCGGGCTTCGTGGGCAATAAATTCCTCTGGGGAAATAAATTGCACGGGATGCGTGGCCACCACGGGCAAGCCCAGCTTGGCCGCCAGCGCCACCGCATGGCGGACCTGCGCTTCCTGGTTGGCCTGGCCGCCGCGCTGGATTTCAACATAGAAATGGCCGGGAAAAATCTCGGCCCAGCGTTGCGCATTGCGCTCGGCCAGAGCCAGGTTGCCATTTTCGATGGCCGTGCCAACATCGCCGAAGTGCGCGCCCGACAGGACGATCAAGCCATTCGCCGCGCTTTCGCCCGGATACAGCTCATAGGTATTCGTCGCCAGCGCCTGCAGCCATTCGATGCGCAGCTCGGCACGGCCCTTGTACTGGTTCGTCAGCCAGGCCGTCGACAGCAATTCGCACAGTTGCAGATAGCCCATGCGGTTCTTCGCCAGCAGCAGCAGCCGCGACGGCTTTTCGCGGTTGTCGTCATTCGTGATCCACACGTCGACGCCGACGATGGGCTTGATGCCCTTGCCGCGCGCTTCCTTGTAGAACTTGACCATGCCAAACAGGTTCGACAGGTCGGTGACGGCCAGCGCCACCTGCTTGTCCTTCGCCGCCGCCTTGACCACGTCGTCGATGCGCACCAAGCCATCGACGATCGAGTACTCCGAGTGCACGCGCAAATGGACGAAGGCAGGGCCGGGCTGCATCGCTTGCTGTGAACCTGCCGGAGCGCCGGCCTCTTGCATTACCATTTCCATCCTGTGTACCGTTTCGTGCAAAATTCAATGGGGTCTATTCTACCGCGTCGCGGCCCCGGACCGGCGGTGCGGCCCCCGGTTGCGGGCAAGAAATTCCTGCCCTGCACAGCCCGCCGGCACGGCAAAACGTGGCTGGCCGGGTATCCCGCCAGGCCTGTCGGGCTTATAATATCGGCTGTTCAGTCTAAGCCGATCGCCATCATGCAAGCCATCACCCCAGCAACACCCGCCGTTTCCGCCGCCGTCAGCCCGTCCGCCACCACGTTTGTCAATATCGCCGCGTATAAATTCATTACGCTCGACGATACGGAAGCCATGCGTCCCTTGTATCAGGAGCAATGCCTGGCGCTGGAACTGAAGGGAACGATCCTGCTGACGCCGGAAGGCATCAACATGTTCCTGTCGGGCACGCGCGAGCATATCGATGCCTTCCTCGCCTGGGTCCGCAGCGACGCGCGTCTGGCCGATCTGGAGTGGAAGGAAAGCTTGTCGAACGAACAATCTCACAAGCGCATGCTGGTCAAGCTGAAAAAAGAAATCATCACCATGCGCATGCCGCTGATCAAGCCGGAACTGGGCCGCGCCCCGTCCGTCGACGCGCACACGCTCAAGCGCTGGCTCGACGGCGGCGTCGACGATGCGGGCAAACCCGTGGTCATGATGGAAACGCGCAACGCCTTTGAAGTGGACGTGGGCACGTTCAACAACACGCTTGATTACCGCATCGACAAGTTCACGGAATTCCCGGCCGTGGCAGCCGCCCACAAGGATGAGCTGGAAGGCAAGACCGTCGTCACCTTCTGCACGGGCGGCATCCGCTGCGAAAAGGCCGCCATCCACATGAAGGAAATCGGCTACGACAGCGTGTACCAGCTCGACGGCGGCATCCTGAAGTATTTCGAGGAAGTGGGCGGCGAGCACTACACGGGCGACTGCTTCGTCTTCGATTACCGCACGGCGCTGAACCCGAAACTGGAACCAACGGAAACCGTGCAATGTTTCGTCTGCCGCGCCGTCGTCACGCCGCGCCAGCAGCTGGCGCCGGAATATGTGTATGAAGTGTCATGCCCGCATTGCTACGGCAAGAAAATCGCTCAATAACGTCAGCCCAAAATCATGGTGAAGAAATGTGTGGCTTGGTGGCCACACATGACGCAGCACGCCTAACCTGACGCTCCAAGACATTGCAGTCAGCACCCTGAAATGGTTGCCATGCAATGTTTAGATAGAGAATCTTTTAACATCATTACATATTCCACCACATACACGTCCGACTCTCGCGCCAAACGCAAGCAAATGTAACAACATTGGATTTGCTTGGAGCTTTAATAAACACTGTTCGTCTCCACAATAATAATTGCCGTTTGGATATTTTTAATATCAGGCATTATTGCGTGCTTTATTTCACATTCTTTCCGATCCACCTGTAACCGGACGGTGTCCGTTGAAGCGATGCATACATGGCAATTCCATGTGTTCTGAATTATAATCAAGAGCTAATTGTTTTTTGTCGCATGGGAAATTTTAGATGATTTTGGTAACAGGAGAGCCGAAGTTTATTATTTTATAATTTCACTTCATGCTGACTCGGCTTGCACGGAACGATGAACCAGCAACTGATGTGATAAGCACGCTTGCTCGGAAAGCTTGCTCGGAAAATTAGCGCAATAGGTATCCAGTCTACCGAGCTATTTTTCCAGCCGGTTTTCTATTCATGACGCCCGGCGTTGCGAAAATTACCATACCAAAAAACAACGCTACGCGATCAGGCCATGGGCCGGCGAGTTAGTGGCAAGCATCAAGGTATCAACTTGAGCGATGCGGAAAAGCAGGGACAAGAGCAGACATGGTAGCGTGTGGCCTGACCTGTACACCGAACTTATACTTTGCCACCAGGCACTGCGCTGGCCGATCAGTTGTACGGGCGCCAGCCCGCAAACCGATGAGGCAGGCAAATTTAATTCGTTCAATAGGAATAATAAAAATGAAAGCAGTCATTCTTGCGGGTGGCCTCGGCACCCGGATCTCCGAAGAGACCCACACCAAACCCAAGCCCATGATTGAAATTGGCGGCAAGCCAATTTTGTGGCATATCATGAAAAGCTATTCAAGCCATGGCATCAACGACTTTGTGATTTGCTGCGGCTACAAGGGCTATGTCATCAAGGAATATTTCGCGAATTATTTCCTGCACACGTCGGACGTGACGTTCGATATGCAGAATAATCAGATGGAAGTGCATGCGCGCAATGCCGAGCCGTGGAAAGTGACGCTGGTCGACACGGGCGACGAGACCATGACCGGCGGGCGTCTGAAGCGTGTCCAGCCCTACCTGGAAGGCGAAGAGGCATTCTGTTTCACCTACGGCGATGGCGTGAGCGATGTCAACATTACTGAATCGATCGCCTTCCACAAGGCGCACGGCAAGCTCGCCACCCTGACCGCGACCCAGCCGCCCGGCCGCTTTGGCGCGTTGAATCTGGATGGCAACAAGATCAACAGTTTCCAGGAAAAACCGCAAGGCGATGGCGCCTGGATCAACGGCGGCTATTTCGTGCTGTCGCCGCAAGTCATCGACTATATCGCCGAAGACAGTACCGTGTGGGAAAAGGCGCCGATGGAGCGCCTGGCGCGGGAAGGCGAAATGCATGCCTTCTTCCATCATGGCTTCTGGCAACCGATGGATACCCTGCGCGACAAGGTACATCTGGAAGAACTGTGGCAATCGGGCAAGGCCCCCTGGAAGGCGGCTTGATGAATCCTGCATTCTGGCAAGGAAAACGTGTTTTCCTCACCGGCCATACCGGCTTCAAGGGTGGCTGGCTGAGCCTGTGGCTGCAGCAGCTTGGCGCCGACGTGACCGGCTATGCGCTGGCGGCACCGACCACCCCCAGCCTGTTTGAGGTCGCCGACGTGGCCAGTGGCATGCAGTCGATCATCGGCGACGTGCGCGATGGCGACGCAGTCAAGCGCGCCATGGCCGCCGCGCGCCCGGACATCGTCATTCACATGGCCGCCCAGCCGCTGGTGCGCTACTCATACGCCAATCCGGTGGAAACGTATTCCACCAACGTCATGGGCGTGGTGCATGTGCTCGAAGCCGTGCGCGCCACGCCTGGCGTGCGTGCGGTGGTGAACGTTACCAGCGACAAGTGTTATGAAAACCGCGAATGGCCGTGGGGCTACCGCGAAAACGAGGCCATGGGCGGCTACGATCCCTACAGCAACAGCAAGGGCTGTGCGGAACTGGTGACAGCCGGCTACCGCAGTTCCTTCTTCCATGCCGACAAATACGCCGAACACGGCGTGGCTCTGGGCAGCGGCCGCGCCGGCAACGTCATCGGCGGCGGCGACTGGGCGCTGGATCGCCTGATCCCGGATATGTTGCGCGCGATCGGCGCCGGCGAGCCGGTAATGATCCGCAATCCCCATGCAATCCGCCCGTGGCAGCACGTGCTCGAGCCGCTCAGCGGCTATCTGACCCTGGCGGAAAAGCTGTATACGGCAGGCCCCGTGCATGCCGAAGGCTGGAACTTCGGCCCGCACGATACCGACGCCAAGCCCGTCGAATGGATCATCGAGCGCATGACGCAAGAATGGGGCGCGGGTGCCTCCTGGTCGCTCGATGGCCAGGACCATCCGCATGAGGCGACCTATCTGAAGCTCGATTGTTCCAAGGCACGCGGCCAGCTGGGCTGGCATCCGCGCTGGGACATCGGCCAGACCATCGCCAAGATCGTCGAATGGCATAAGGCCTGCGACCAGGGCGCGGACATGCGGGCAATGACGCTGGCGCAAATCGCCACCTATCAAAATACCTGATTAATTACCTAATAAATTGAAGGCTGTATCATGAGCGAACAACTGACCCAACAACAAATCCGCGAGCAGATCGCTGCCCTGGTGGCGCAATACGGCGCACTGGCCAGCGTGCCGAAACCCTTCGAGCCGGGCGTGACGGTGATTCCACCGGCCGGCAAAGTCGTCGGCGCCCCCGAGATGGGCTTGATGGTCGAAGCCTCGCTCGACGCCTGGCTGACCACGGGGCGTTTCAATGACGAATTCGAACAGCGTCTGGCCAAGTTCATCGGCGTCGAATTCCTGATCACGGTGAACTCCGGCTCGTCCGCCAACCTGGTGGCCTTCTCGGCGCTGACGTCGCCGAAACTCGGCGCGCGCGCCATCCAGCCCGGTGACGAAGTCATCGGCGTGGCGGCCGGTTTCCCGACCACCGTCAATCCGATTTTGCAATATGGTGCGGTACCCGTCTTCGTCGACGTGGAGCTGGGAACCTACAATATTGACGCCAGCAAAATCGAAGCGGCCATCACGGACAAAACCAAGGCCATCATGCTGGCCCATACCCTGGGCAATCCGTTCAACCTGGAAGTCATCGTCGCGCTGTGCAAAAAGTACAATCTGTGGCTGGTGGAAGATTGCTGCGACGCCCTGGGCGCCACGTACAACGGCCAGATGTGCGGCACCTTCGGCGATATCGGCACCATGAGTTTCTACCCTGCGCACCACATTACCATGGGTGAAGGCGGCGCGGTGTTCACCAACAATCCGGAACTGAAAGCGATTGCCGAATCGTTCCGCGACTGGGGCCGCGACTGCTATTGCGCGCCAGGCAAGGACAACACCTGCGGCCAGCGCTTCTGCTGCAAGCTGGGCACGTTGCCGGACGGCTATGACCACAAGTACACCTACAGCCACCTGGGCTACAACCTGAAGATTACCGACATGCAGGCCGCCTGCGGCTTGGCGCAGATGGACCGCGCAGCCGGTTTCGTGCAGGCGCGCAAGGACAATTTCAACTACATGAAAAATGGCCTGCAGAGCTGTGCGGAGTTCCTGATCCTGCCGGAAGCGACGCCGAACTCGGATCCCTCATGGTTCGGTTTCCCGATCACCCTGCGTCCGGAAGCGAACGTGGACCGTGTCAGCCTGCTGACCTTCCTGGACCAGCACAAGATCGGTACGCGTCTGCTGTTCGCCGGCAACCTGACGCGCCAGCCGTACATGATCGGGCGTAACTACCGTGTTTCGGGCGAGCTGACGAATACCGACCGCATCATGCACGACACGCTGTGGATCGGCGTCTTCCCAGGCTTGACCCGCGAAATGATGGATTTCTCGATCAGCAAGATCGAAGAATTCTTTGGCGTGAATTTCTAAATCATATTATGAAACTACTGAAAGAACTCCTTCCCGCCTGTTTTTTGCTTGAGCCTAGCCACTTTGAAGATGCGCGAGGCACTTTTGTTAAAACCTATCATGAAGGCATCTGTAAAAGTTTAGGCGCCAATCTGGATATCCAGGAGGAGTTCTATTCTATTTCACGCAAGGACGTCATTCGCGGCATGCACTTTCAGCTGCCGCCGCACGATCACGACAAGCTGGTTTACTGTACCCGCGGCGCCGTCCGCGATGTACTGTTAGACCTGCGAAAAGGACCCGGCTACGGCAAAGTGGCATCCGTCGACCTGTCTGGAGAAAATGGGCTGATGGTCTTTATTCCCAAGGGAGTAGCTCATGGTTTTGTTGCGCTGACAGAGGAAGCGTTGATGCTGTACAAGACCAGCACGGTACACACGCCGTCTGCCGACTGCGGCATACGCTGGGACAGCTTCGGGTTCGATTGGCAAGTGACAGCACCGATCATGTCGGTGCGCGATGAGCAGCACGGCGCCTTTGCCGATTTTATTTCTCCGTTTTAGTAGGATATATTCCGTGAAAGTATTTCTTACTGGCGCTACCGGTTTTATAGGCAGTCAGCTGGTCAAACGTCTGCTCGCCGATAATCACGAGGTTGCCATCCTGGTACGCCAGCATTCCGATCTCAGCGTATTGCAGGATGCCTTGCCAAAGATTAGCGTGCATATCCATGATGGCAGCTATTCCACCTTATATGCGGCATTGGAGCAAACTCGGCCAGACGTCGTGTGCCACGTTGCCTCCTTGTTCCTGGCACAGCACAAGCCGGAAGATGTGAACCGCCTGATCGAGTCAAATCTCGGCATGCCGACACAGTTGCTTGAGGCTATGCAACAGTTGGGCTTGCGTCGCCTGATTAATACCGGCACGTCCTGGCAGCACTTCGAGGACGCGGCATACAATCCCGTTAACCTGTATGCGGCCACCAAGCAAGCATTCGAGGACTTGCTGGCCTACTATGTATCCGCGCACGGTTTTCAAGCCATCACACTGAAGCTGTTCGACACTTACGGCCCCGGCGATACTCGTGCGAAACTGTTCAGCTTGTTGCGCAAGACAGCCCGCAGCGGCGTCAACCTGCGCATGTCGCCGGGAGAGCAACTGCTCGACCTCGTGTACATCGATGACGTACTCGATGCCTACCTCCTGGCCATGCAGCGCCTGCCCTCAATTGGCGCAGCGGAATGCTATGCCGTCAGCAACCCCGCTCGTCTGACCTTGAAAGATCTGGTGCGGGTCTATGGCGCCGTCGTAGGCAAAGACCTGCAGATCGAATGGGGCGGCCTTCCCTACCGTCCACGTGAAACCATGCAACCGAGTACGCGCCAACCTCGCCTGCCAGGCTGGCAGCCGCAAATTACGTTGCAACAGGGGATCGCGCGCATGGAAGCCGACACGCTCATCGACGGCTTGCTTGCCGGACCAGGTAAATGAAAAAAGACATGCTCTGGGGCTATCTGTCTCAGTTTTTGCAGTATGGAGCAGCTTTGCTGGTTCTGCCATTATTGCTGAGAAAACTGAGCAGTGCCGAGCTGGGCATCTGGTACGTCTTCATGACGATATCGGCGCTGGTGACGATGCTCGACCTCGGATTCACGCCCACGCTGGCGCGCAATGTCAGTTATGTCCTGGGCGGCGCGAAACGCCTGCTCAAGGATGGTTTCGAAGTGCTGAGCACACCATCCCCAGTCGACTATAGCCTGTTCAATGCCATCATTCATGCGGCACGGCGCATCTTCATGGTATTGGCCGGCTGCGCCTTCCTGTTGCTGGCCACCCTGGGTAGCTGGTACATCGTGCATGTATCGCAAGGGCAGATCGCCACGCAAGCGGTATTGCTTGCCTGGGGTGTGTTTGTTGTCGCTACGGTTATCAATCTGTATTACAAATACTATACGCCATTACTGCAAGGACGCGGCCTGTATGCCGCCTTCTATAAATCGAGTGCCCTGTCCAATCTCGGTTTCGTGATTGTGACAGCCATACTCTTGCAATGCGGACTGACCTTACTGGCAGTGGCGCTGGGATACCTTGCTTCGGCACTCATTGGACGCTGGCTCAGCTGGTATTATTTTCACGACCAGTCTTTCCAGGCAGCCCTGCGTCAGGCGCCGCATTCCAGCATCTCCACACGGGATATTTTCGGTATTCTCTGGCATAACGCATGGCGCATGGGCCTGGGGGTCATCGGCGCCTTCCTGATACTAAGGGCCAATACGCTGCTGTCGTCCGCTTATCTGGGCCTGGCCACCACCGCCGCTTATGCACTGACGCTGCAGGTCTATTCCGTCTTGCAAAACATGTCGATGGTTCTATTCAATATCCAGCAACCCAAACTTGCGCAATACCGTGTCGCGAATGAACCAGGGCGCCTGCGTCACACCATACAGCTCGGCATCGGTTGTGCACTCGGGATCTTTCTCTGTGGCGCGATCATCCTGGTGTGTTTTGGCCCGACCATGATCAAATGGATCGGCGGTCAAACCGGGCTGCTGGCATTGCCACTGCTGATTTGGGTCGGGATCATGGTCCTGCTGGAATTGAACCACTCGCTGGCAGCCAGCGTCATTGTCACAGGTAACCGTGTGCCATTTGTCAAACCTGCGCTCGTTTCCGGGCTGGCTATTGTCACGCTCTCATGGCTAGGCCTGCGTTTGGGAGGGATGGGCCTGACGTGGCTCATAGCAAGTCAATTTACGGTACAACTCGTCTATAACAATTGGAAATGGCCATACATGGTCTGGCTCGAACTGTATCGCAATAAAGCGTCGCCTGCCGCCTCCTCGCCCCATCAAATGAAAGTGTAACGTTTGAACATTCTCGATATTGAAGACCAGTTTGCCATTTGTGCAGATCGTCCTTCGTCACTCATCATTGATGGTGGCAAGCGCCTCATGCCGACACTGTCCATCATGATCCCGACCTATCGCCGCCCGGACATGCTGGCGCAGGCGATTCGCTCGGTACTGGCCCAGGCAAGCGATATTGACTTCGAAATCGTCGTCGTGGATAACGACCATTCGATGAGCGAACAAGTTGACAAACTGATTCGTCAATTTGCAGATGATCGCCTGCGCCTGTTCCGCAACAGCGAAAATCTGGGCATGTTCGGCAATTGGAACCGCTGTATTGAACTGGCGCGCAGTGAATGGATTTCCATTTTGAATGACGATGATTTACTGCATCCGGATTTTGTCGCTGAAATGTTCTCGGTGCTGAAAAAAGATCCTTCGATCAGCCTGCTATACTGCCGCTCCATTTTTATGGATGCCCGTGGCAGTCTTAACCAGCAGCTCAAAAACAGAATCAAACAAGGTCTGAAAAATATCAAGAATACATGGTTTTTGCCGCAGTTGAGCCGCATCCCGATTTCCCACGTCTATATGGATGCGCCATCGAGCGCCCTTGGCCTGATTTTCAAACGTAGTCACGCCATGCAAATTGGTGGCTACAAGGCGTCTGCCTTTCCCAGTTCAGACTATGTATTTTTCACAATGTATTTCCTGAATTTCGGTGCAAGCAGACTGAACAAGACCCTGGCGTATTATCGCATTCACGAAAACGAAACCGCCAATCCCGCCACCGGCGAAGGTTTTATTGCAAAAAACATACAATTGCGTAGGGCGCTGGAAAAACACGTCGATGTACCACCATCGCTGCTACGTCAGTATGCTCAGTTCTATGCATTGGTCACGATAAAACAATATAAAAACTTCTGGAATATAGACCTTGATCTCCCCCGTCTGCGCCGGGAACATGGCTTGAGCAAACTGCCAGCCACGCCATTTTTTCACCTAAGCAGACTTGTATTGCGCCTGTGCTTTCTCTTTTCTCGGAAAAAATAATTGAATTTGAATTCAAATTCAACAACATTATTCAATAATATTTTTATGACAAAAATAAATACACCGAAGAAGAAGATACTCATTGCCGCTTACGCCATCTCACCGTATTCAGGCTCCGAATTTGGCGTAGGATGGAACTTCGTTTCCAAGCTGAGCGCGTTTTACGACATTACCGTGCTGTACGGAACGTCCGGTGTCTGCATGGGAAATCATGAGGCGATGCTTCAATATCGCCAAAGCAATCCAGACGATGGCGTCAACTATGTGTATGTCGAGCCGAACCGATTAGTGCGTTTGTTCGACTGGATGAATCGTTCGATCACCCCCCTGTTCTTTTCATTTTCTTACATGTTGTGGCAACGCCAGGTACTAGCCACCGCAAGAAAAATGCAGGCAAATGAAAATTACAGCCTCGTGCACCAACTGAACACGATAGGATTTCGGCATCCGGGTTTTCTGTGGAAACTCGATCTCCCCTTTGTCTGGGGGCCGGTCGGTGGAAGTTCGAACTTGAACGATATATTTTTCCCTATATTGGGCAAAGGAAACTTTCTTCGGCACAAGTTGAGAAACTGGACAAATAGCTACTTCCTGCAATACTCGGCACGCGTCAAAAATGCGGCAATGGCAGCAAAGGCAATTTTTTCGGCCACCTCGGCTGATCGCGATAATCTCCAGCATTTTCTGCATGTGGATTGCCAGATCATTCGTGAAAACTCGCTCTTGAATCTACGGGAGACGATCAAGCCGACAGGTGCAGAGGTGCAATTTGTCTGGGCGGGCCGCATCGACGAACTCAAGGCTCTGAACCTCGTGCTGAGCGCCCTGGCGCACTTGTCCGGACGACAGGACTGGCGCTTGCACGTCATCGGTGACGGACCGTGCAAAGCAGTGCTGCAGACCCAATCCACGGCGCTGAAACTCGATGAGCGGATCATGTGGCATGGACAGGTGCCGCGCGAGCAGGTGCTCGACATCATGCGTGAAGCCGATGTCCACGTCATGCCGTCTATGATGGACAGCAATCCCACCGTATTGCTGGAAGCGTTTGAAATGGGCTTGCCCAGTATCGCGCTCGACCAGTTTGGCGCACGTGACCTGATAACAGCAGAAACTGGCTTCAAGGTAACGCTCAACACTGTAGAGGGCATCATTGAGCAGATGGCGGACCACATGGCATTTTGTCTGAACAATCATGCGGCGCTCGATCACATGAAAACCAATGTCCTGCAGCGCCAGGCGGAACTGCACTGGGATGTGACAATACGTCAGGTGCGCGACATTTATGAAAAGGTGACGCATGAGTGATTTTTTTTCAACGCTGGCGTCACGCGCAAGAAAAGAGAAATTCGCCATCGATCCGGACGTTCCCAAGGCCTATCTGCTGCGTTTTTTCGCTGGCAAGGTCATTGACCTCTTGCGCGGCATTCTCGTGTTTCGACGCCTGAACGCGCGCATTTTTGTCGGCAGGAAGACAGCGATTTTGTGTACCTCGAAAATCCGTACCGGCCGCTTCATCAAATTTGCATCCGAATGCCATGTGGATGCCCTGTCGCGCGATGGAATTCATCTGGGGAATAATTTTTCCCTGGGACGTGGTGCATCCATTGAATGCACAGGATCGCTGGCCACCCTGGGCAAGGGGTTTTCTGCAGGAAATAATGTAGGAATTGGTTCCTTCAGCTTCCTGGGCTGTGCGGGCGGCATCAGCATCGGTGATGACACCATACTGGGTAATTTTGTCAGCATGCATTCTGAAAATCACAATTTTGAGGACAGCGGCGTCCCCATCCGTCTGCAAGGCGTCACTCAGCAAGGCATACGCGTAGGGAACAACTGCTGGATCGGCGCCAAGGCCACCATCCTGGACGGTGCCGAGATTGGCGACAATACCGTGATTGCCGCCGGTGCGGTCGTCACTGCGGGGAAGTATGAAGGCAACGCCGTATATGGCGGCATTCCGGCACGTAAATTAAAATCACTTATCGCATGACGCACATACCTCCCGTCTCCTCAGCGGAGTCCGTAAAAATCGACCTGGTGTTCTGCCATTTGCTCAATGACGCATCCGGCAGTCCGCGGGTACTGCGAGGCACCATCCGTGCATTGGTTGACGATCCCGCTCGCGCGATGCTCTTTGTTGGCTCCCAGGGTCGTGGCGTCCTGGAAACGTGCGGCATTCCCCTCAGCCGATATTGGTACCACCGTTCGCGGTTGCGTATCATTACTCTCTGCAATCTGCTACTCAGCCAGATATTTCTGCTGTTCTCCTTGCTCTGCCAACGCAACATCGCCAAGGATGCTGTGATTTATGTGAATACCCTGCTGCCTTTCGGTGGAGCGCTATATGGCAAGCTCACCGGGCGCAAGGTCATCTATCATGTCCATGAAATATCCATAGAACCCAAGCCCTTGCGTCTGTTGCTCTGCACGATCGCGCGCATGTGCTCGGCCTACAATATTTATGTGTCGAAGTCGCACGCGGAAGCCTTGCCTATCGCCGACGTGCCGGCCGTGCAAATCTACAATACGCTCGACGCGGACTTCACGGCGGTCGCGGCGCAAGCCAGCTATCAACCGCGTCACGATGGCATCTTTAAGATACTGATGCTGGCATCGCTGCGCGATTACAAGGGTGTGCCGGAAATGGTGGCGCTGGCCGCCGCGCTGGCCGACCGCAAAGACGTGCAATTTGAATTGGTGGTCAACGACGACCAGGCGGCCATCACGCAATATTTTGCCCATATGCCGATAACGCCCAATCTGCGCGTATATCCGCGCACCGACAATCCCGCCATGTTTTATCAGCGCGCTGGCATGCTGCTCAACCTCTCGCGCGTGGATAGCTGGATTGAAACCTTCGGACTCACGGTGCTGGAAGGCATGGCTTTTGGCCTACCCGTGCTTGTACCACCATTGGGCGGGCCGGCAGAGCTGGTAAACGACATGCAGGAAGGATTTCTGGTCGACTCACGTGACTTTGCACTGTTAAAACAAAGAACGCTGGCCCTTGCAGACGATACCGCCCTGTGCCATGCCATGTCGAAAGCGGCACGCGCCAGGGCCGAGAACTTTTCACAAGAGAAGTTTTCCCAGGCGCTCAGGGGGCTCGTGGGGATGCTGAGATGATGCGACCAATACACTTGCCTTCACTGTAAAGACGTGCTCCATCCAATATCACGGGAAATAGTTTGTTAATCGGTAAAATAATCCACACGCCACGTCAGATCGGTGCACCCTCGCAACTACTGTTCTGGGGCCTCCTGCTATCTGTACTTGCTCTCTTCTTCAGTTCCAACTATCTCAAACTGGGCAGCCTGTTTTTGACGGCGCTGTATATCGCGCTACCGGTAAAAAAAGTATGGCGCTATCGCGGTGAGAAGCTGGAACTCTACTTGTTACTACCATGCATCATTGGCCTGCTCTTTGCATGGAAAAACCAGCTGGCCGATACGGTTCGGGATATTCTATTCTTTCTGATTCCGTACATTTACTTCATGGCAGGGAAAAGATTTTTCAAGCAAGGTGGGAATATCCGCCAGCTGATTTTTGGTTATTCGAAAATATACTGCGTCATATTTTTTCTGCTGCTGGGTTTCTTCTGGTTTGAGATGGGTTTTATCGGGGTGCTGCAAATACGTGATTTTGTCAGCCCCGGCAGCTTCCTGCTGGTTTACTGCATTGTCATGCTGTATGAAAAACGAAAGTCCTGGAAACAAGTATTGCACAACCCCTGGTTTATCGCGGTACATGCCGTTTTTCTCGCTCAGTTTTCGCGCACCTATGTTCTCATCCTGGCGGCTTTTTTTCTTCTCTCCGGCAGAAAAATCATCGACGCCAAAATAATGTGGCGCGCCTTGGCCCTTTTCATTCTTGCCGCTGCCGTTGCAGGCGCCTTTGGCCTGTATGATTTGATCGGTGAAACACTGCACAAGGCAATCTCAGAACTGCATTTTAATGAAGAATGGACTCAGGAGGACATCGGCACCAGCTATCGCGCCTACGAAATTTTTGCGTCATTTCGCGAATTCAAGAACTATCCCGTCCTTAACGAGATTTTTGGCGGCGGATTCGGCGCATTAGTGCATCTCGATTTTCCAGTTCCATTGGGCGGTGCCGAATATTCGGAAATTCCATGGATGCACAATGGCTATCTGTACATTCTCGTCAAGAGCGGCCTGGCTGGCCTGCTGTGTTATTTCATTTTTTTGCTGAAAATGTTCAGGCGTGCCAAACACTGCACGGCCCCCCATGGCAGGATGATGATACTCGGCAGCATCGCGGGACTGTTGCTGTCCAACATGGTCATCTGCGGCATCTTCAGCAATGAATCCGTATTTTGTTACATCGTGTTAGGTTATTTCTCAAGTTTTCTTGCAACAAAAAAAACAGGTTCACATTAATATGAAAAAAATCGCTATCGTAGGTTCCGTCGGATTACCAGCCAAGTATGGAGGATGGGAAACACTTGTCGACCACCTGACGGCGCACTTGTCCACTTCCTTCGATTTCACCGTGTATTGCTGTGCTGAAAAATACCCGGAGAAGCTGGCAACCTATAATGGCGCCAAACTGGTCTACATCAACCTCGATGCCAACGGCATGCAAAGCATCATCTATGACCTGTGGTCGATGTTGAAAGCCATCCGTTATGCCGATACGATCGTGGTCTTGGGCGTTTCCGGCTGCGTCTTCATGCCTGTGCTGAAGCTCATATCGCGCAAAAAATTTGTCATCAATATTGATGGCCTCGAGTGGCGCAGGGCCAAATGGAGCGGCTTTGCCAAATGGTTCCTGAAACTATCGGAATCGGCCGCCGTACGCTATGCCGACCAGGTCGTGACGGACAACAAAGCGATCCAGGACTATGTCAAAACGCAATATGGACGCGATAGCGCACTGATCGCCTATGGTGGCGACCATGCTGTACGTCCACAGCGGGATGATGCCATATTGGCAAAATATGAGCTCGATCGCGTGAAGTACGCATTTAAAGTATGCCGCATCGAGCCTGAAAACAATATCGACATGATCATCGAGGCATTCGCCAGCGCCCCCACGATGGATCTTGTCATCGTGGGCAACTGGGACAATAGCGAATATGGCAAGCAATTACGGCAAAAATATGCCGGAATTGCCCATTTGCATTTGCTCGACCCCATCTACGATCACACTATCCTGAATCAGCTACGCGCTGCCTGCCAAGTGTATGTCCACGGCCACAGCGCTGGCGGAACCAATCCTTCGCTGGTCGAAGCGATGAGCCTGGGCTTGCCGGTGCTTGCCTATGGCTGCATCTTCAACCGCGAAACCACCAACCAGCAGGCTTATTTTTTTGACACGTCTGCAGAATTAACTGAACTGCTGAACAGCCTGACCGAGGCCAAGTTGACGCTCTTGGGACATCAGATGAAACAATTGGCGGATCAATTGTATACATGGAACAGAATTTCGAGCGGCTATGCAGACATCTTTTAACCCCCGCAGTTTTCTCGTGACGGGTGCCTCGGGCTTTGTCGGCCGGGCGCTGACACAGCATCTTGGCGTCCAGGCCGGGACGCGCGTGGTGTGCGCAGCCCGTAGCCACATCCCATGCGCGGCGCCAAACATGACGTTCTTCCAGTGCGACGATGCGCTTGAAACACAGGATTGGCGCGCGGTGCTCGATGGTGTGGAGGTGGTCGTCCATCTTGCGGCCAGGGTCCACGTCATGCGCGACACGGCAGCGTCTCCTGCGGACGAATTTCGTCGTATCAACGTGCAAGGCAGCATCAATCTGGCCCGCCAGGCAGCGGATGCCGGCGTCCGCAGATTCATCTTCATCAGTTCGTTAAAGGTGAATGGCGAGCAAACGCTTCCTGGTCGCCCGTTCCAGGCCAGTGATGCAGCGAATCCACAAGACCCCTACGGCACGTCCAAACACGAAGCCGAACAGGCCCTGCTGGCCATTGGTCGCGAAACGGGCATGGAAATCGTTATACTGCGTCCACCGCTGATCTACGGGCCTGGCGTACGCGCAAATTTTGAACGATTGATGCGTTTGGTACAGCGCGGTGTACCATTGCCACTCGGCGCCGTACACAATGTCCGCAGTATGGTTGCACTGGATAATTTTGTTGATTTGATTGCGCTCAGTACATGGCATGCACAGGCACCGGGGAAAATATTCCTTGTGTCAGATGACCACGATGTCAGCATTGCACAGTTACTGCGCATGTTGGCAAGCGGCATGAAAAAACATATTTGGCTGATACCCGTTCCTCCCAGCCTGCTTGTGGTGTTGGCGCGCCTGGCAGGAAAATCGATGGATGCGAGCCGCTTGCTTGACTCATTGCAAGTAGATATTAGCGAGACCAAACGCATGCTGAACTGGCAGCCCCCCCATGCAATGCAGGACGCCATCAACAAGACGGTGACTTCTTTTACTTCAAAACAATAAAAATACTCCAATGAAAAGATTATTTGATTTCGCCCTTTCTTCCGTAGTGCTGCTGGCCTTTGCCATCCCGATTCTCATCGTCGCCATACTTGTCAAGCTCACCTCCCCAGGGCCTGCCATTTACTGGTCGGACCGGGTCGGGGTGCGCAACAAGATTTTCCGCATGCCAAAGTTCCGTACGATGCGTATAGACACACCGGCCGTGGCAACGCACTTGCTCACGAATCCCGGGCAGTTCCTCACGCCGATAGGCTCCTTCCTGCGCAAGTCCAGCCTTGACGAGTTACCGCAATTGTGGAGCATCCTGCGCGGCGACATGAGCTTTGTCGGGCCCCGTCCCGCCCTGTTCAACCAGCAGGATTTGATCGCGCTGCGGACAGAATACGGCGTCGACCGCATACTGCCAGGCCTGACCGGCTGGGCGCAGATCAATGGCCGCGATGAATTGCCGATTCCGGAAAAGGTCAAACTCGATCTGGCCTATATGCAGCAGCAATCGTTCTTCTTCGACTTGAAAATTATCCTCCTGACGGCGCTCAAGGTAGTACGCCGCGATGGCGTCACGCATTGATGAGTTTTACATTGGAAACAGTATTGTTTTTGCGATATTCCAACGGTTTGCAGCAAAGCCAACGCTGCCCTTATCCTTTCTAAAGTAATTATTCGTCAAAATGAAACTAATTATTGATTTATCACGATTCAAGAAACAGCTCATTGCTGTTACTGCTGATTTGATATTCTTGCCATTGACCTTTTGTCTGGCGATTATTTTGCGCTACGATGTCGTTAACCTGAACTTGTTCCTCAGCTATTTCTGGATCATCGTTGCGGCCCCCATCGTCGCCATCCCCATCTTTATCAAAATTGGCCTGTACCGCGCCGTCATCCGCTTCATCGATCAGAAAATCGTGTATGTGGTCGTCTTCGGTGTCACGCTGTCGGTTGCTGTTTTACTGGCACTGGCGGGGCTATTGACGCATATGGCAGGAGTCTCACGCGGCGTATTCGGCATTTATTGGGTAAGTGCCTTGACCTACGTGGTGGCCAGCCGCTTTCTCGCACGGGGTGTGCTACTGCACCAGATGGGACGTCGCTATACGCGCGTCGCCATCTATGGCGCGGGCAAAGCGGGCGTGCAACTGGCCAGCGCCTTGCGCGCAGGCCGCGAGTACATGCCAGTGGCGTTCATCGACGATATGAAAGAATTGCGCGATGCAACTATTTCTGGCATTAAAGTCCATCCGTCCAATGCGCTGGCCGACGTGATCGAGAAATATGGGGTTAACGAGATACTGCTGGCCATGCCTGCCTTGAACAAAGGCGAACAGAAAAAAATCCTCAATAGCCTTGAACACCTGAAAGTCAAGATCAAGGTTACCCCGCCGGTGGAAAGCCTGGTCAGTGGCGAGTTACGCGTGCAAGATGTCCGCGACATCGAAATTGAAGATTTGCTGGGCCGTGACCAGGTATCGCCCGATCTGTCGCTGATATCCAGTTGCATTATCGGCAAATCCGTCATGGTCACGGGCGCTGGCGGCTCGATCGGTTCCGAACTGTGTCGCCAGATCATCCGATTGAAACCTGCCCGCCTCGTCTTGCTGGACATGTCCGAATTTGCCCTGTATTCCATCAAACAGGAGTTAAAAGGCATCAATGAAGGATATGAGCTGGGCGTCGACATCCTGCCCTTCCTCGGCAGCGTGCTCGATACCGAAAAATGTCAGCGCATCTTGCAATCCTTCTCGGTGGAGACGCTGTATCATGCGGCAGCCTACAAACACGTGCCGTTGGTGGAGCATAACCCCGTAGAGGGGGTACGCAACAATGTCTTCGGCACGCTCAGCATTGCCAAGGCGGCAATGGCGGCCCATGTCAAATATTTTGTCCTGATTTCCACGGACAAGGCGGTACGGCCGACCAATGTGATGGGCACGACCAAGCGCCTCGCGGAACTGATTTTGCAGGCATTTACACGCGAACAGAGCCACACACGCTTTTGCATGGTTCGTTTTGGCAATGTCCTGGGCTCGTCTGGTTCGGTCGTTCCCCTGTTCCGCCGACAGATCGAGGCCGGTGGTCCCATCACCCTGACACATCCGGAAATCACGCGCTATTTCATGACCATTCCCGAGGCCGCCCAACTTGTGCTGCAAGCCGGCGCCATGGGCACGGGCGGCGATGTGTTCGTTCTTGACATGGGCGAGCCCGTGAAGATCATGGATCTGGCTGAACGCATGATCCATTTGAGTGGCCTGGAAGTGAAGAGCAAGTCGGCACCGGACGGAATTGAAATACAGCATGTAGGTCTGCGCCCCGGAGAAAAGCTCTATGAAGAGCTATTGATTGGGGGCAATGTGGAAGGCACCGAGCATCCCCTCATCATGCGGGCAGAGGAATCGGAAGTGCCTTGGCAAGATTTGAAAAAGATCTTGGAGGAAATGGATCTTGCATGCAATGACTTCAATTTCGAGGCGCTACGCAATCTGCTGCTGCGGGCAGTTCACGAATATGTACCGCAATGTGGTATCGAAGACCTGATCTGGTCGGAGCAGCGGCGTCGACAGGCTACCGCGGAAGATAAGTCGCCACCACTCAAGGATAGTAATTTTTTGATATGATCCGGGCGACCGACTGAAGCCTGCCTCAAATAACAATGGGGCGGGGAATATATGGGTAACGAGACAAGAAAGCTAACAAATTGTAACAAATGCCTATTTTCACGTCTCCCATTATTCCCCTATAATATTTTGTGAAAAAATCTGCTCTCCGAAAAATGAAGCTCGCAATATAAGAACCAACATCGATTATTGTCCTTGGCACATTTTTTTCACTCAATAGCAATCAAATTGTTCCTCAAGAATAACCGTAGAGAACTCATGCCCCTCAGGTAATGCATACCGCGAAATCGTATTCGCCCGGCATCCTCAGGCAGGACTGAGCGACATGGCAGACTAGCCCTTTGAAACATCCTCGCCACTTTTATCTTGAAAATGGCGAGCTGGAAAATTAAAAAAGAGAACTTATGGAAAAGCATGACGAATTGAATGAATCGGAAGTTTACGTTGAAGATGATGACTTCAATTTGACAAATTTCCTCACTATCTTATGGCAGTCGCGTGGCGTTATTCTGGCGGGAACCGCCTTGGTGGCGATACTCGGCACATCCAGCGCCTTATTCCTTGGCAAATACCAAAGTGAAGGTTTTTTACAGTTCGGCGGCGCCATTCCCGAGAAAAAAATAGAGAAAGATGGAAAGGAAGTCAAAGAACAGGCGCCCGGTATCGCTTTGGCTGACTACAAGCGCTTTTCATCGCCATTAAACACCAGCGAACGCTTTAATGAATTTGTCAGGCAAAACAATATAGAGAATGACCCTACTGTCATCGCGTTGAGCCAGACATTTGCCGCGCGCGGGGGGATTGCCAAGGTGATCGAACCGATCTTTCCGTTCACCAAGCTTGATGCCAAAGAATTGATGAGCAGCACCAAGGATGCTGACAACAATGTCATCGCCGTTTCCATCAACTACGCGGCCAAGACACCGGAAAGCGCGCAACAAGCGGTGAGCTTGCTTGGCCGATATACAGTCGACACCATTGTCTACATGATTTATACGGATATTTTGCGCTTTAAAAATTCCGAAATTTCCGCTGCCATTACCAAGCTGGATAATAAAATCATTGAAAACAAGGAAAAAATCGACTCGTATCAGCGCAAAGGCGTCAGGCTCAAGCAAATCGTGACGCGCTATCCGGACGCTGCCAGCCAGGCTTCCCGCCAGCTTGTATCAATCACCGAAGATACGGCGCGCTACCTGTCGCCGCTCAGCCAGCTGATGACCAGCGAAGTCGAGATTACTGAAGCGAATGAAGCCATCTACAAGGCAAAGCGGGAACAAAAGCAGTATATGATACTCGCAGAGTATTATGATCGCGCGAAAGCATTGGCCGAGAGCACAAAATCTGGCGAAGCCATTCTGCGCGGACTGGAACCAATCAAGAAAACCGTCTTTAGCGGCAAGGATATGGAAGACGAAACGATCAAGGAAGTCTATAACAAGATCAGTGTCGATAATAGTTCCGCCATTAGTCTCTATCTGGAAAAAACACGCTTTATTGCTGGCCCCAGCTTGCCCAAGAATCGGACAACCCGTACCTCAGTTGCCCTGCTAGGCAGCCTGCTGGCAGGCTTGAGCATCTCCATCTTGTTCGTGCTGGGGCGTCGTTGGTGGCAGAATAACCGTCAACAGCTGCAAGGCTGATTGCGGTAGTACAACACGCACGCCGGCGCCACCAACTGGTTCGACAGCCGTCAATATCCGGCGGCCACGACCATCTCAAGGCCGGCGGTAGCGTCTCCGCCTCTTCATCATAAAAAAAACCCAAAAAGTGCGCATTGAACTTTTTGGGTTTCATTCATCAATTCAGGCACTGTTGCTACCCGAACGACCATGGGTAGCAGTCAGTCGCGACAGTCAGCTCTTCAACAAGCCACCCAGCAACGCCGCCACCTTCTGCTTCGGCTTGGCCGCGGCAGGCGCCATGCTGGCGGCAGCCGGGGCTGCTGCCTTGGCGGGCTCATACGGCTTCAGGAACCAGGGATCGGCCTTTTCGCGGCGGGCGCCGGGACCAAAGGCGGGACGCGCACCGCGCTCGACGGAGCGGCTGTCGCGACTCTCGCCGGCATGGCGGCTCTCGGGTGCGCGCGCAGGACGCGCCTCGCCGCCTTCGCTGCGGCGCGGCGGACGGCGCTCGCTGTCGCTGCTGCGGGCAGGAGCCGGATTGAAGCCCGTCAATTCGCCGCGCTTGATGCTTTGCTTGATGAGTTTCTCGATATCGGCCAGCAAGCGCTCGTCCTTATCCGAGTAGATCGAAATGGCGTCGCCCGAGGCGCCGGCGCGGCCCGTGCGGCCGATACGGTGCACATAGTCTTCCGCGTTGTACGGCAAGTCGAAGTTGATGACGCAAGGCAAGTCGGAAATATCCAGGCCGCGCGCCGCCACGTCGGTGGCCACCAGCACGTCGATCTCGCCCTTCTTGAACGCTTCCAGCGCCGCCATGCGTTCCTGCTGGCTCTTGTCGCCATGAATCGCCGTGGCGCTCATGCCTTCCTGTTCCAGCACGCGGGCCAGGCGCGAGGCGCCGATCTTGGTATTCGAGAAGACGATGACCTGCTTCAGGTCGCGCTGGCGCAGCAGATGGGCGACCAGGGCATGCTTATCGCCTTCCGTCACCTTGTACACCACCTGCGTGACCTTGTCGGCCGTCTGGTTGCTGCGCGCCACTTCGATCGTCAGCGGATCGTTGAGGAACGTGGCAGCCAGCTTCTTGATTTCTGGCGAGAACGTGGCCGAGAACATCAGGTTCTGGCGCTGTTTCGGCAGCAAGTTGATGATGCGTTGCAAGTCCGGCAAGAAACCCATGTCCAGCATGCGGTCGGCTTCATCCATGACCAGCATCTGCACCTGGCTCAGACTGATGTTCTTTTGCTCGATATGGTCGAGCAAGCGGCCCGGCGTGGCGATGACGATTTCCACGCCACCACGCAGGATGACGGTTTGCGGCTTCATGTCCATGCCGCCGAAGACGACGGTCGAACGCAGCGGCGTATGCTTGGCGTAGGCCTTGACGTTTTCGGCCACCTGCACCGCCAGTTCACGCGTCGGCGTCAGGATCAGCGCGCGCACCGGGTGGCGTGCCGGCGACATGCTGCTGCTGGCATGCGCCATCAGCAACTGGATGATCGGCAAGGAAAAACCCGCTGTCTTGCCGGTACCCGTCTGCGCGGCACCCATCACATCGCGGCCTTGCAGCACCACGGGGATCGCTTGTTCCTGGATCGGTGTCGGATGGGTGTAGCCTTGATCGGTCAGTGCGCGCTGGATTTCAGGCGCGAGGCCAAAGTCGGCAA
Source organism: Janthinobacterium sp. SUN176 (assembly GCF_030587335.1). NCBI lineage: Bacteria > Pseudomonadati > Pseudomonadota > Betaproteobacteria > Burkholderiales > Oxalobacteraceae > Janthinobacterium > Janthinobacterium sp. SUN176. The sequence continues at coordinate 3,571,944 of NZ_JAPWIA010000001.1, forward strand.
AAGTCAGGCTGGGAGCAGCGGATGCGGCAGGTGCTGGTGCAGGCGCAGCGGCAACGGGCGCCGCTTCAGGGGCAATCGCCGGGCTGGGCGTAGGAGTCGATTCGGTTTCAGACATAAATTTTCTGGTGTGCCTCCGCACTGCGGAAGCCATGCTTTCTCAATAAACAACATTTCGGGGCACAGGCAGCTCCGTCTTGCAAGCCATGGATCATTGTTCTTGCGGCACCTCCGTGCTCCGGGACATGCTGTAGGGCGTATGCGGGAGCGTCGAAGAGATGTGCTGCGATGGCGGCGGAGATCGCGCCGGCGGAACATCGCGCGCAGAAGATACAATATCAGTGCTGTAAACGATACCCTAATTCACCGCAACTGTACACGGAAACCGTGATTTTTGAGCAAAAAGCGTTCCAGCAAAGGCCCGCCGGGATGCCGTATGATGGCAACTTCAATGCCAGCTCCGATGCCTCTTCCGCCGCCCCCTGCCCTCACCATGCCCACCCCGCCTCTGCCCCACGATCCGCCACCGCAAGCGCCCAGCAAACCGGGCAATGACGAGTGCTGCCACAGCGGCTGCACCTTTTGCATTCTGGAAATGTACCAGGAAGACCTGGCCGCCTACGAAGAGGCCCTGAAGGCGTGGCAACAGCGCCAGCAAGCCGCGGCAGCCCCCGCCCCTCAGGGCGTCAGGAAAGCGCGCAAGCGCGCTTAATTTATTACTTAATTAAAAGCTTTCCCACTCATCCACTGGCGCAGCACGTCGCGCCGTGCTGGCCAGTTGACGCGGCGCCGCTGCCGGCGCCACGGCTGCCGGCGCCTTGACGGCGGCGGGCGCGCGCGGCCCGGTTGCAAAGGTGCTGGCCGCGTCGAGCTTGAAGATGCTGACCACGGCGCTCAGGCTGGCGGCCTGCTCCTGCATCGATTCGGCCGCTGCCGCCGCCTCTTCCACCAGGGCCGCATTTTGCTGCGTCACCTGGTCCATCTGGGCGATGGCCTGGTTCACCTGCTCGATACCGGCGCTCTGTTCGCTGCTGGCGGCCGTGATCTCGCTCATGATGTCCGTCACGCGGGTGATGCTGGCAACGATGTCATCCATCGTGCGGCCCGCCTGGTCCACCAGTTTCGATCCCGCCTCGACTTTCTCGACCGAATCGCCGATCAGGACCTTGATATCCTTGGCCGCGGCGGCCGAGCGTTGCGCCAGGTTGCGCACTTCCGTGGCGACGACGGCAAAGCCGCGCCCCTGTTCGCCCGCGCGCGCCGCCTCGACGGCCGCGTTCAGGGCCAGGATATTGGTTTGGAAAGCAATGCCGTCGATGACGGCGATGATGTCGACGATCTTGCGCGATGAAGCATTGATCGACGCCATCGTGCCCACCACTTCGCCGACCACCTTGCCGCCCTCGATGGCGATGCTCGACGAGGTGAGCGCCATGGTGTTGGCCTGGCGCGCATTGTCCGCATTCTGCTTCACGGTCGACGTCAGCTCTTCCATCGACGAGGCTGTTTCTTCCAGCGAACTGGCCTGCTCTTCCGTGCGCGACGACAAATCCTGGTTGCCGGCGGCAATCTGGCTCGACGCCGTGGCGATGGTATCGGTGCCGCTGCGCACCTGGCCCACCAGCTTTTGCAGGCTGGCATTCATGTCTTTCAGGGCCTGCATCAATTGCCCCGTTTCGTCTTGCGATTGCACAACAATATGCGCCGTCAAATCGCCGGCCGCCACCTGGCGCGCCACGCCGACGGCCGCGATCAGAGGACGCGCCACGCTGCGCGCCACCCACAGCGCCAGCAGCATGCCGATGACGACGATGCCCACCAGCAAGCCGATCAGGCTGGCGCGCGAGGCCGCATAGGTTGCGTCGGCACTGGCGCTCGAGCGCACGCCGCCATCCGTATTGATCGACACCAGTTTATCGAGGACCGTCATCATGTCCGTCATGACCTGGGCAGACGGCCCCACGGCCAGCGCGCGCGCCTCTTCCTTTTTCATCTCGCGCGACAGGCTCAGCATGGTTGCGTGCAGGCGCATGAATTCATCGTTGAGCGCCAGGAAGCGCTCGAACACTTCCTTCTCGCCCGGTTCCGAAATCAGGCTGCGGTACTTGTCGCCGTCCACCTTCAGCTTGGCCTGGGTTTCCGTCATGCGCGTTTCATTCTGCGCCATGTCGGCATCCTGTGCGGCCAGCATGTGCGCCAGTTCCCAGCGACGGAAATCGCTGACGTCGCTGCGCATGGACATGGCCGCCAGCACGCTAGGCATCCAATTATCAGACAGATCCGTCGACGCGGTATTGATGCGCGCCATGGAAAAGATCGCCGATACGCCCAGCGCGGCCGTCAACAACAGCACGGCGCCAAACGACAAGATCAGCTTGGTGGCAATTTTCAAATCAAAAAACCATTTCATGCGTTGCTTTCCTTCATAAACGGGTAAACGGGACAAGACCGCGGGACAAGACAGCCGCGCGCTGGCAAAGGCACGGCGCGCGCAGTGAGGGCAGGCTGCGGGAAAGGGAGCAGTGATGGAGAGCAAGTGCAGCAACTCATACCGGCACAAACCAAATTTCCGCAGTGCAACATTTTATCACCGTCGCGCCAGACGCAGAGTGGTTTGATCGCGGCATGCGGCCAAAGTTCGCGGATAACGCGACGTATTTTTGTCCAGGCACGGCTGTTTCCACAGGGAAAAATGCAGGAACAGGCGTAGGAGTCGGATGACACGAGGCAATGTTCCTAGCCTACATAAGCGCGTCGGCTCATCCGATGCCCGTCCGCAGCCCCCGGTTCTATAGTGGATACAAGATTCAGCACAACGCTAGCAAGCCAGAAAAGCAGCGCCATCCAACAAAATCAGAAGACGAGGCCCTACCATGTACAAAGCTTATAGCAACCTGACACCAGCAACGAATACCCATGCAGCCGTCCAGCACAACTGGCAAGCCGCTCCCGCCACGCCCATGATCAGCATCACGGGCGCGCAACAGAACGAATTGCTGCGCGCCTTGTCGCGCGCCGATCTGGAGCGCCTGTTTTGCCAACTGGAATTGGTCGCTCTGCCTGCCGGCAAGCACCTGTTCGACTGTGGCGGCAAGATTGAATACACGTACTTCCCCACCAACGCCATCGTTTCCCTGCTGTATGTGATGGAAGACGGCGCCACCACCGAGATCGCCGTCATCGGCCGCGAAGGCGTGGCCGGCGTGGTGCTGTACGAAGCCGAGCGCGCCACCTGCACGGCCATCGTGCAAACGGCCGGCTACGGCTACCGCCTGAAAACAGCCTTCCTGCGCGAAGTGTTCAATGAAGGCGGCGCGCTGGCACAATTGCTGATGCGCTATACCAGCGCCATGTTCGCGCAAATGGCACAGAACGTGGTGGGCGGCCGTCATTGCAGCATCGAGCAAAAGCTGTGCCGCTGGCTGCTCGACCGCCTCGACCGTTCGCTGTCGAACGAGCTGAAGGTGACGCAAGACACCATGGCCAACATGCTGGGCGTGCGCCGCGAAAGCGTCACCGTCACGGCCCGCAAGCTGCAGGATGAAGGCTTGATCCAGTACCGCCGCGGCACGGTCGAAGTGCTCGACCGCGAAGGCCTGGAAGCGGCCGCCGGCAATTGCTACAAGGCAGCCCGCGCCGGTTTCGAACAATTCCGCAGCGGCATCAGCGCACACAATTAAGCAGGACGCTGGCCAGCGGGCAGGCAAGCGGGTATCGTAGATACTCCTGACTACCCCGGAGACTGGCCATGAAACTGATCGGCATGCTCGACTCGCCCTATGTGCGCAGGGTCGCCATCTGTTTGCAACTGCAGGGAATTTCCTACGAGCACTTGCCGCTATCCGTGTTCCGCAACATGGATGCCGTGCGCGAGATCAACCCCGTCATCAAGGTGCCGACCCTGGTACTGGACGACGGGCAAGTGCTGATGGATTCCACCTTGATCCTGCAATATCTGTCGCTGCTGCGTCCGGACACCGCCGTCCCCGCCCTCGCCGACAGCGTGCGCGCGCTGCGCCTGACGGGCCTGGCCCTGGCCGCCTATGAAAAAGCCGTGCAGATCGTCTACGAACGCAAGCTGCGTCCGCTCGACAAGCAACACGCGCCGTGGCTGGAACGGGTCAGCATGCAACTGCATGCCGCCTGGAACGCGCTGGAACAGGAATGCGCGCACCTGCCCCTGCCTGGCGAGACGGGCAGTATCGACCAGGCGGGCGTGACCATCGCCGTCGGCTGGAGCTTCGCCCAGCTGGAAACGCCCGATATCGTCAAACCCAGCGATTACCCGGTCATCCACGCCTACACGCGCTCGGCGGAAACCCTGCCCGCCTTCCTGGCCACGCCGCCAGTCTGACGCGCCGGGGGCTATTTGCCTGCGCCGCCCGGCCCGGGTACAGCGGCGGCCGGATCGACGTGCCACCAGAGCGGCCTGACATCGTCAAACGCGTGATAGTCGGGCGCAAAGGCCGCCCGGGCAGGATCATCAAAACTGCCCACCAGCAAGGCCACCGTCGGCGCATCGTCGATGGCGCCGATGGAACTGCCGCACGCGGCGCAAAAAGCCCGGCTCGAATACTCGGAAGAACGGTATGTTGCCGGTGCACCGGCCGTCCCCGTCCAGTGCACTTGATCGCGCGCAAACTCCACCCACGCCACCGTCGGCGCGCCCGTATGCTGCTGGCAATTGCGGCAGGAACAGCTGTGCGGATTGCTGCCCTCGCCGGTCACTTCAAAGCGCACCGCGCCACATAGACAGCCGCCTGTTTGCACCACATTCTCCATCGCTTCTCCTCGTTTGCACCGTTGCGTGCCCTGCCAGCAGATACGTACCCGGTACAATATTGCCATAATCCCCCCCTGGCGCAGCCCAAAGTGCGTGGCGCCGGCACTATGAAAGAATAAATGGAAGACATCAATTGCGAAGGCTTGCCGCATATCCGCGTATTGGCAGGCGAAAACACCAGCGGCCCCGTGTATGAAACCCTGCCGGCGCGCCAGATCGACGAGCACGTCTACGAACTGCTGGCCTCGCCCGGCCTGACCCTGAACCTGGCGCGCGGCGACATCGTCAACATCGCCAACCCGCTCGCCCCCGCCGAAGTCTTAAAGCGCGGCGGCAACTTCTGCATCCATATCTACGACGCCGACGACGTGTCGCAAGAGGCAGTGGACCAGCTCGAGCGCGACGTGCAAAACCAGCTGGGCGGCACCCTGGATGGCCAGTACAAGGGCAACCTCACCTTCAGCGTGCCGGGCCACCATGGCATCTACAACGTCAACGGTCCCTTTGACGCCTTCCGCGAAGCGACGGGCGTGGAATGGTACTTCGCCAATATCTACGTCAACCTCGATGACGACGATGATGAAACCTTGCTCAACTGGTGGGTGGATAGCTAATCGCCACTCAAGAATCGGACTGCAGCTTGTCCTCGCCACCCGCCAGCGCCCCATGTGGCCGGCACCAGACGAACTTACCTGTCACTGGCTGGTACAGCAAGGGACTTTCATCGGCAATGGCCAGCAAGCAAGGCCAGCATGCGGCAAGCGCGGCGGGTGTCAGCGCATAGGCGCGCGCCCGGCTGGCCATGAACAAGACGGGTGCCGCCACGGCAGCGTGAAAGTGGGAAGCGAGAAACGCGGCCACGCGTCCCGATTGCGCCGGGTGCTCGCTGGAAACGGCGTCAAACTCGGCCAGCCAGTCCGGCCCCGATACCGTTGGCTGCAGGCGGTGTCCCTCGCGCAACTGCATCGGGTGCGTTTCATCGGGCTGGACCGACACATGACGCGCCCACAACTGCGCCGCGGCGTGGGGCGTCAGCGCTCGCACTTGCGCCAGCATCTGTGCCGACACGGAAAAATCGGCATCGAAGAACGGCCAGTCCGCGTCAGGTTGCAGCGGCCGACCAGCATCGTCGCCCAAGTCCCCTACGATTGACATATCTCAAGGTAGCGGCCCAGCACCTTGTCCATGCCCTGCTCGATGCACTCGACCACCAGCGCATGGCCGATCGACACTTCCAGGATGCCGGGAATGTCCAGGAAGCGCGCCAGGTTGTGCAGATCGAGGTCATGCCCGGCATTCACGCCCAGTCCCAGCGCCTGCGCCCGCCGCGCCGCCTGCAGATAGGTATCGAATACGGCATCGCCGTGCTCGCTGCCATGGCTTTCGGCAAACCGCTCCGTGTACAGCTCGACCCGCGCCGCGCCCACTTCGCGCGCCCATTCCAGCGCCGGGTAGTCGGCATCGACAAACAGACTGACGCGGATGCCCAGGTCATTCAATTCCGCAATGACGGGACGCAACAGCGCTGCGTGCTGCTCGATGTCCCAGCCGTGATCGGACGTCAATTGCCCCGGCATGTCCGGCACCAGGGTGCATTGCGCCGGGCGCGCACTTTTCACTATTTCCAGAAATTCCGCCGTCGGATACCCCTCCACATTCAGCTCGCGCCCCCGCTCCGCGCACAGGCGCTGCAACGGGGCAACATCGTCGTAGCGCGCATGGCGCTGGTCAGGGCGCGGATGCAAGGTGATGCCGGCGGCGCCCAGGTCGAGAAAGCGCGCGGAAAATGCGAGCAGGTCCGGGAAGTTGCGGCCGCGCGAATTGCGCAGCAAGGCGATTTTATTGACGTTGACGGAGAGCTGGGTCATGTGCGGGTATGGAATGAGGGTAACAGGTGTGGCAGCGATTGTAGCGGATCGCCCGCGCAGGGCACGACCAACCGAACTCAGCGCTACGTGCTACGATGCAAGATAGATTTCCACGCTTTCAACAACACGCCATGAAATACAAATTATTCCTGTTTGACCTGGACGATACCCTGCTCGACTTCCGGGCGTCCGAAAAACGCTCGTTCCTGCACACCATGCACGAACTGGGCTTGCGCGACGGCATCGACGGCTTGTTTTCCCAATACCAGGCGATCAACGTCGACCTGTGGAAACGTTTCGAAACGGGTGACGTGAGCAAGGATTTCCTGAAGGTGGAGCGCTTCCGCAAGACGTTTGCACTGAACGGCATCGCCATCGACCCGGAACTGGCCAGCCGGCTGTATCTGGATTCCCTGCCGGACACGGTCGTGCTCATCGATGGCGCCAAACAAGTGTGCGAAACCCTGTCGCGCATCGGCGAAGTGGGCATCATCACCAACGGCGTCGAGTCCATCCAGAACCGCCGCATCGCCGCATCCGGCCTGGGCGACTACATTTCCTTCGTCGCCACCTCGGAAGCGTGCGGCCACGCCAAGCCGGATGTGCGCTTCTTCGAATACGCGGCCAACATGGCGCGCGCATGCAGCAAGCACACTACCATCATCATCGGCGACCGGCTCGACGCCGACATCCTGGGCGCCAACCGCTACGGCATCGACAGTTGCTGGTTCAACCCGGACAGCATGGCCAATACCTCGGCCGCCATCCCTACCTATGAAGTGGCCAGCCTGCAAGACATCGTGCCGGCGCTGGACGTGATGCAGATCAACTTGAAACAGGCTTGATCTTCAACAAAGGCTGCACCTGAAATACGCCGGCAGCGGCACGAAAACACGCCGCTGTTCGCGTACCATCAGTACTCGTCCATCCTGATGCCAGCCCATGCCTTCCTATACCGTCCTGCTCGTCATCGCGGCCTTGCTCCTGCTCTTTGCCATGCTGGCCGTGCGCGGAAACGCGAAGTCCCGTGCGCCGCTGCGGCTGCACAGAAAACCCGTCATGACGGCGCGCGAGCAGCAGATGTACCACCTGCTGCAAACGGCCTTGCCGGAATGCACGGTGCTGGCGCAAGTGGCGTTTTCCGCGCTGGTGACAGCGAAAGGATGGGCGAACAGAAACCGTTTCGACCGCAAGGTGGCCGATTTTGTCCTGTGCAGCCAGCAACTGAACGTCATCGCCGTGATCGAGCTCGACGACAGCAGCCACAACGGCCGCGAACGCCAGGACAGGGAACGCGACGCCATGCTCAGGCTGGCCGGCTATGTGACCTTGCGCTATGCCACCTTCCCCACGCAGCAGGCGCTGCGCGCCGATGTCGAGCAACTGCTGCTGAAAAAAGCCGGCGTCGTATCGGCCTGATGACACCATCCAAACATCAATCGCGCGTCAGCACTTCCAGCAATTCGATCTCGAAGACCAAATTGGAGTTTGGCGGAATCAAGCCCACCTGCCGCTCGCCATACGCCAGCGCCGCCGGCACCCACAGCTTGCGCTTGCCGCCCACCTGCATGCCGTGCAAACCCAGAATCCAGCCCTGGATCACCTTGTTATTGCTCAACACGCAGCGAAAAGGTTCACCCCGCTTGTGCGACGAGTCAAACTCCGTCCCATCTTCCAGCCAGCCCCGGTAATGCGCCGTAATCAGCGCACCACGCGCCGCCGCCTTGCCGTCACCGACCACGATATCGTCCATCTTCACTTCAGTCGTCATCTCGTTTCATCCTTCATCAAAGCTCCAAGCCGCGATTGTACGACAGCACGAAAAAAGCCCCGGCAGTTGCCCGCCGGGGCTTCATCATGTTAGTTATGATTGACGATTGATAAAATGGGATAGCAGAGGTACTGCGAATGCATAGCGGCCATGTCTATTTTTAAAAATTAAGCCCGCCCCTACTAACGAAACCAACATCTGATTGACATGACTACTAGAGAATGATTTTTCCTCAGTTTCCTTCGAGACCTCCACAATTTCCTGCACCGAAAATTCATTTTCCGCATTCGGCAATTGTGCAATCAGTCGCATAAGGTCTCGTTGCCGGTCTGTCGCCCTGGCCCAACGTCCTGCAAAAAAATCCGTATCGAGCTTCGCAACAATCGATAGAAATCTAGATTCATCGACATTTTCTTTTCGCAAAACCAAATCAAATGACTCTCGACAAATAAATTGAATAAAATAAGGATATCCTCCTGAAACCTCACAAATTCTTTCAATCCCATTTTCGGTAAATTTTGCAGGAAAGTTTTCAATAGGCTTTGTAATGGCATCACGACAATCCTGCACTTCCAGTCGATTTAGCGTCACAACATGAAACATTCTCTCTGCATAAGTCCGTGCCTCAACCAGCTTTGGAAAGAGAGTAGGCAGCCCAGTTAGCAAAAGCATATATGGGATGCCTTTACGTTGAATCGATTGAAATAAATCTAGGAGCATAGAGAGCGGATATTGTTCTTTAGCCGCATGATCAGTTAAATTTTGTGCCTCATCGTAGGCAAATATTACCCCTCTAGAATCAGAATTCTGTATAGCGACCCAAGAAAGCTCTAGCACCGCCTTCAGTTTATCTACGATAAGGCCTGGTGTCGTATCATATATATTTTTCAGAAAATGAAAATCAAGTGTGCGAATAATTGTCGTAGACTGCTGCATGAACCCCGGCCCAGCCGGCAACTTATCTTTATAAGTAAAACCTGATGTCACAACGGCTAGGTCTGCAAGCAGCCGCGTCGCAAGATTATCTTCAGATATTGAAGCGGACTCGGAGAGGTCGGTTCCAACCCAGTACCATTTATTCATTGCTGCCGGCTTCCTGAGTTCATCAAGAAATACCGTCTTCCCAACTCCACGCAACCCAGTAAGAACAATATTAGTCAAAATTTGATCTTGCTTGAAATATTGCTCCACATCAGCTTGCTCTTTCTCGCGACCGGCAACGTATGGGGGACGATGCCCAGCACCGGGTCGATATGGGTTGACAACAACTTCAGTAGGAACACTCATTTTGACCTCCAAAAGGTAACTTTGTAAATTTAGTACAATAAATAAATTTAATCAAGGCCAGAAAGAAAAATAAGAAAAATCCGAGAACTGTCTTCTTGAAAAGCCTACACAGAGGGTGACAGGGTCAAGTCCGCCATTCAGACACAAGCTCAACAATAAACACATTGAACAACGATGATGACCTGTAGCATACTTAATTGCAAACACAAGGTCGAACGGCAGGCAAAGTGCGCAGCGCCTCTTACGCGCTCCGTACCGCTATAAAGATGAAGTTAGTGGCAATGCCGGCTAGCATGCCCGAATCACAAAACCATGAGGTGATTGTCTCGCGCATAAAAAAGGCCCCGGCAGTCACCCGCCGGGGCTTTTTCTATTGCTGCAAATTCTGGTGGGCCTCCCGTGAGTCGAACACGGCACCAACGGATTATGAGTCCGCTGCTCTAACCAAGCATGAGCTAGAGGCCCGGGGATTGCGGCGTGGCGGCGCTGTTGAAACCCGCCTCGCGCGGCCGTTTTGGAAACGGACACGCGAGGATAGGGGTATCAGGGGCGCACGTCAAGCCCTATTGGCTTCTAGTTGCCTTCCAAGAAGCTTTTCAGCTTGTCGGAGCGCGATGGGTGGCGCAGCTTGCGCAGCGCCTTGGCTTCGATCTGGCGGATGCGCTCGCGCGTCACGTCAAATTGCTTGCCCACTTCTTCCAGGGTGTGGTCGGTGGACATCTCGATGCCGAAACGCATGCGCAGCACTTTCGCTTCGCGCGGCGTCAGGGAATCGAGCACGTCCTTGACCACGCCCCGCATGGACGCGTGCAGGGCCGCATCGGCCGGCGCCAGGGTGTTGTTGTCCTCGATGAAGTCGCCCAGGTGGGAATCGTCGTCGTCGCCGATCGGCGTTTCCATCGAGATCGGTTCCTTGGCGATTTTCATGATCTTGCGGATCTTGTCCTCGGGCATCTCCATCTTGATCGCCAGGGTGGCCGGATCGGGTTCCGCGCCCGTTTCCTGCAGAATCTGGCGGGAAATCCGGTTCATCTTGTTGATCGTCTCGATCATGTGCACGGGAATGCGGATCGTGCGCGCCTGGTCGGCGATCGAGCGCGTGATGGCCTGGCGAATCCACCACGTCGCATACGTGGAGAACTTGTAGCCGCGGCGGTACTCGAACTTATCGACAGCCTTCATCAGGCCGATATTGCCCTCCTGGATCAAATCGAGGAATTGCAGGCCGCGGTTCGTGTATTTCTTGGCGATCGAAATGACCAGGCGCAAGTTGGCCTCCGTCATTTCGCGTTTGGCCTTGCGCGCCTTCATTTCACCGGCCGCCATCTGGCGGTTGATGTTGCGCAAGTCCGGCAGCGGCAAGACGACGCGCGCCTGCAGGTCGATCAGGCGCTGCTGCAGTTCCTTGACGGTCGGAATGTTGCGGCCCAGGATGGCGCTGTACGCGTGTCCTGCGTTGACTTCGCCATCGACCCAGTCCAGGTTGGTTTCATTGCCCGGGAAGACCTTGATGAAGTGGGCGCGCGGCATGCCGCAGCGGTTCACGGCCACGTCGAGGATTTGCTTCTCGATATGGCGCACTTCGTCGACCTGGCCGCGCAGGGTGTCGCACAGCTTTTCCACCACCTTGGCCGTGAAGCGGATGCCCAGCAATTCTTGCGAAATGGCTTCCTGCGCCTTGGCGTACGGTTTCGAGTTGTAGCCTTCTTTTTCGAAGGCGCGGCGCATCTTGTCGAATTGCTGCGAAATGACGGCGAATTTTTCCAGCGCCGTGCGTTTCAGGGTTTCCAGCTGTTCCGCGGAGAAACCGGCGGCGCCCGACGCGCTCGCTTCTTCTTCCTCTTCTTCTTCCTCTTCTTCCGCTTCGCCTTCTTCCTCGTCTTCTTCGACGGGAGCGGCGACGACAGGGGCGGCGGCGACCGGCTCGTTTTCATCGACGAGACCGTCGACGATTTCGTCGATCTTGATCTCTTCGTTGGCGATGCGGTCGGCGGCGGCGATGATTTCGGCGATCGTCACGGGACAGGCGGAAATGGCCTGGATCATGTCTTTCAAGCCATCTTCGATGCGTTTGGCGATCTCGATCTCGCCTTCGCGCGTCAGCAGCTCGACCGAGCCCATTTCGCGCATATACATGCGCACGGGGTCGGTGGTGCGGCCGAAGTCGGAATCGACGGTCGACAATGCGGCCTCGGCCGCAGCTTCCGCCTCGTCATCGCTGGTGACGACGGCAACGTTATCGGACAGCAACAACGTTTCCGCATCGGGCGCGTGCTCGTAGACGGCGATGCCCATGTCATTGAAGGTACCGATGATGCCTTCGATGGCTTCCGGGTCGACGATGTTTTCGGGCAAGTGATCGTTGATTTCCGCGTACGTGAGGAAACCGCGTTCCTTGCCGAACTTGATCAATGTCTTGAGTTTCTGGCGCCGGCGCTCGAGTTCTTCCTCGCTCGCTTCCGTGTCGGACGAGAAAGCGTCCTTCAGCAGCGCGCGCTCTTTCGCCTTGCGGTCCTTGGCCTTGGCCTTGTCGACGGCCTTCAGTTCGGCCCGCTCGACGGCGTTCAGGGCGGCGACTTCATCATTTTCTGGCTGGAATTCTTTTGGCTTGCGGCCGCGGCGGCCTGGCACTTTTACCGACGGCAAGACATAACCGGACGTATCGATGGCTGCCAGGGTGGCAGCGTCGGTGGTCTGGCTGACCACGGGCGCGCTGGTAACGCGCGCTTCTGGCCGGTCGAGCGCCTTTTCGGCTTTCGTGGTAACTTTAGTGGGCTTTGCAGCCGCTTTGGATTCGGGTTTCTTGATTGGCACAGGCGCTTTCGATTACACAACGACTTGCTTTACGGTGGATTAGGATAAAGTTTGCTGCCAGTTCCCTGTCTACCTGCGGGAACCACCATCTTCGAACCTGCCGACTACGCAAATTCGACACTGTTACGTTACTTACACCTCATCGGCCACGATCCGCGGGAAGCGCAGCAATTCCTGTCCACCGGCTGTTGCCAGCCGCCTCGGCAAAAATTCCTGCATCGACCGCGTTGGGAGCGAGAGCCTGGCGCGGCTTGCCAGCGTCTGCGAGCCTTGCCCGCAACGCCGAAAACGCCAGTTGGCCCTGGCTGCCGACACGATCCACCGCGCCGATCAAGAGCCTAACTTACTGAAAACAAATACTATTTACGAAACAGAACTAGCTTGCCAAAGCACACAATACTTAGCATTTAATTATAGCACGCGAAAAATGTTTTTCCAGTGCGCGCCATACCCTCAAGGCAAGGTTAGCGATTCACCAACTCGGCATCGCGCTCGCGTTCCAGCGCCCCCTGCTCCTGCATGATTTCGCGGTAGCGTACACCAATTTTCTCGGATGGCAAACCCGACGCAAACAATTGCTGCAATTCCGCCTTCAAGGCATTCAATTTGATCTCGCGGATGGTGCTCACCAGCCACGACAATTCGCTGTCGTAATCGGATTCCGTACCGGCCGCGATCTCGCCGATGATCTCGTCATACTCGCTGCCCAGCTCCTTCAACTGCTGTGCCAGCGCGGCAAAACTACCGTGCTCGCCCAGAGCCTGGCCCACGGCCACCAGTTGCCCCAGGCTATGCGCCGCATCCGGCCCCAGGTGCTGGAAGGCGGCCAGGGCGGCTTCGTCGATGCGCATCGTCAGGGGCGGATGCGCCACCAGCATGCGCATGATCTTCAACTCCAGGCCGACAGGCACGGGGCGGCCCGATTTCGGCGGCGCGCGATGCGCCACGGCAACGGGTTTCGCCAGCTCGAACAGGGCTTCAATCTCGGCCGGCGTGGACTGCGTCAGCTGCGCCAGTCCCCGCACGATCTGCAGGCGCAGGGACGACGGCGCCATCAGCTGCAGCAGCGGCTTGGCGTCGAACTGCACGCGGGCGCGCCCTTCCGGCTCCGACAGATCATGCTCGCCCGACACTTCTTTCAGCAAAAACTGCGACAGCGGCATGGCTTCATGCACTTGCTGTTCAAAACCTTCGGCGCCGAATTCGCGGATGTAGCTGTCCGGATCGTGTTCCGACGGCAAGAACAGGAATTTGATGGTTTTATTGTCCGACACGTGGGCCAGGCTCGCTTCCAGCGCGCGGCGCGCGGCGCGGCGGCCGGCCTTGTCGCCGTCGAAGCTGAAAATCACGTTATCCGTCTGGCGCAGCAGTTTTTGCACGTGCGTGGGCGTGCACGCCGTGCCCAGGGTCGCCACGGCTTGCGGGAAACCCATTTGCGCCAAGGCAACGACGTCCATATAGCCTTCCGTCACCAGCACATAGCCGGCGTCGCGGATGGCCTGACGCGCCTCGAACAAGCCATACAGTTCGAAACCCTTGGAAAACAAGGGGGTTTCCGGCGAGTTCAGGTATTTCGGTTCGCCATGGTCGAGCACGCGGCCGCCAAAGGCGATGACTTGCCCCTTGGTATTGCGGATCGGAAACATGATGCGTTCGCGGAAACGGTCGTAACGCTTGCGATTGTTGCCCTCTTCATCGACCTTGTCGATCACCAGGCCCGCTTCGGCCAGTGCCACCACGTCGTAGTCGGGGAAGACGGAGCGCAGATTGTCCCAGCCGCCGGGCGCGAAGCCCATGCCGAAGCGAGCGGCCACTTCGCCCGTCAAGCCCCGGTTCTTGAGGTAGGCGATGGCTTCCGGTGCGTGGCGCAATTGCCCACGATAATAATCGCACGCCTGCGTCATGGCGTCGGACAGGGCCAGGCTCTGCGCCTGGATCTGCGCGCGCTGGGCTGGCGGGATTTTATCGTCCGCTTCCGGCACGACCATGCCCACGTTCTGCGCCAGGTCCTTGACGGCGTCGACAAAGCCCATGCCCGAGTACTCGATCAGGAAGCCGATCGAGGTGCCATGCGCGCCACAGCCGAAGCAGTGATAGAACTGCTTGGTGGGGCTGACGGTAAAGCTGGGCGATTTTTCACTGTGGAACGGGCACAAGCCCATGAAATTGGCGCCACCTTTTTTCAGTTGCACATAGCGCCCCACGACATCGACGATATCGACGCGGTTGAGCAAATCGGAAATGAAGGATTGAGGTATCACTGGCTAGGGCGGGTCTTGTTATAGGTCAGACTATACTACCGCACGCGGCCTGAGGTTGAGCCAGGTCAACGTGTGGGCTGTTAACAGGCTGCCAGCGCGACGGCTGGCAGCCCTTGCTACTATTGTATGCTTACGCTGCCGGCGTCAAGGCTTTCTTGACCAGGGCGGACACCACCGTCATGTCGGCGCGGCCAGCCAGCTTCGGCTTGACGATGGCCATGACCTTGCCCATGTCTTGCGGACCGGCGGCGCCCGAGGCGGCCACGGCGGCAGCCACTTCGGCCGCCACTTCTTCTTCCGACAGGCCGGCAGGCATGTAGCCGATCAGGTGCACCAGCTCGGCTTTTTCAATATCGGCCAGGTCGGCACGGCCACCGGCTTCGAACTGAGTGATCGAATCCTTGCGCTGCTTGATCATCTTTTCCACGATGGCCGTCACGTGGGCATCCGTCAATTCGATGCGCTCGTCGACTTCCTTGCGCTTGATTTCCGCCAGCAACAGGCGAATCGTGCCCAGCTTGCCCGCTTCCTTGGCGCGCATGGCGTTTTTCATGTCTTCGGTAATTTGTTCTTTCAAGCTCATGGCAATCCTCGTGTTGGTAAGTGGGGTTCGATGCTGATCTGTGCACTCCAAGCAGGCAGCCACAAAAGCGAAAACCCGCTGCGGCGAACCGGAGCGGGTATGCGACTCATCTGAAGTATCACTCCAGGCGAATCAAAACAAAACCCGTGGCGAACAATGCGCCGAACTACCCGGGTTGGTTCTGACTGAACAGTCTTAGAATAATTTTTTCGGCAGTTGTTGGCTGCGGATGCGTTTGTAATGACGCTTGACAGCAGCTGCCAGCTTGCGCTTGCGCTCAGCTGTTGGCTTTTCGTAGAATTCGCGTGCGCGCAATTCGGTCAGCAGACCCGTTTTTTCGATGGTGCGTTTGAAGCGACGCATTGCGACTTCGAACGGCTCGTTTTCTTTAAGGCGAATAGTGGTCATGTAAAATTCAAACCGTTGAGGTGGTGTATAGGAAGAGATAGATAGTAGCAGCTTTTATTCGGAAAGGGAAGCCCCTCCCCCACTTGCGTGCGGCATGCAGCCTGCGGTCGCTGCCGGAATGTGGCGTAAACCACGCACCGGGGTCGGCGCACCGGGCGCCAGAACCCCATCCTACAGACTTGCTTACTGCAAGGCAATACCTGCCGCCACGCCGGAAGCCCAGGCCCACTGGAAGTTGTAACCGCCCAGCCAGCCCGTCACATCGACCGATTCGCCGATGAAATACAGGCCCGGCACCTTATTCGCCATCATGGTCTGCTGCGACAGTTCGCGCGTGTCGATGCCGCCACGCGTCACTTCGGCCTTGCGGTAGCCTTCGGAACCGTTCGGCACGATGGACCAGGCATTGATGGCCTGGCCCAGCTTGCGCAGCAGCGCGTCGGGCATGTCGGCGATGCGCGCATCCGGCGCCAGGCCGTTGACAGCAAGCAAACAGTCGGCCAGGCGCTGCGGCAGCCATTGCGCGACGATATTGCCCAGCTGCCTCTTCAAGGTGCCCTTGCCTTCAATCAAGGTCTGCGCCACGTCCACTTCCGGCAACAGGTTGACGACGATGGGCTCGCCCGGCAGCCAGTAGCTGGAAATCTGCAGAATCGCCGGGCCCGACAAGCCGCGGTGGGTGAACAGCAAATCTTCGCGGAAACGCGCGCCCGTGGCCTTGCGGCCTTTCAAGCTGCCCGTTTCCACATCCACTTCCAGCGCGATGCCGGACAGTTCCGCGAACGGCGCCCAGCTGGCCGGGTCGAACGTCAGCGGCACCAGGGCCGGACGGGGTTCGACCATCATCAAATCGAATTGCTTGGCGATGCGGTAGGCGAAATCCGTGGCGCCGATCTTCGGGATCGACAGGCCGCCCGTGGCGATGACGATGCTGGCCGTCTCGATGTCGCCGCTATCGGTCTGCAGCACGAAGCCGCCATCTTCTTGCTGGACAACATTGTCGATCTTGCACGGCATGCGCCAGTGCACGCCGCCTGCGGCGCACTCGTCCTTGAGCATGTCGATGATCTGTTCGGCCGATTCATTGCAGAATTGCTGGCCCTTGTGCTTTTCGTGGTAGCCGATCCGGTATTTTTTCACCAGCGCGAGGAAGTCCTGCGGCGTGTAGCGCGACAGGGCGCTCTTGCAGAAATGCGGATTTTCCGAGAGGAAATTTTGTGGCGTGGCGTTAATATTGGTGAAATTACACCGTCCGCCACCCGAGATGCGGATCTTTTCGGCCAGCTTGGCCGCGTGATCGATCAACACCACGCGCTTGCCTTGCTGGGCGGCAACAGCCGCACACATCATGCCGGCCGCGCCCGCGCCGATCACTGCCACATCAAATTGTTTTGCCATAAGAATTCCGGTCACCGCTGATTACAAAGACGCCATTGTAAACTGCGGCGGCGCGGCTAGCGCGGCCGTGCTGCAATCTGTCGCGACGCCATCAGGCATTGCTCCACCTGCTCGGCGATCGATGGCGGCACGGGCACCTCGCCGCGCAGCACGGCGGCGATCCAGGCAGCCGTGGTGACCGCATCGCGCTCGGCCGGCAAGTGCGGCAACTCTTCCACCAGCAACTGTTTTTCCACCAGCACCGTGCGTTCGCTCCCGTGAAACCAGTCGATCTGCTGCGCCTTGTTGGCATTGGCCACCGTTTCGCCTTCCGTGCCGCGCATCAGGAAAGCGTCGCCGCGCGCAGGATCTGATGCCGTCAGGAAATATTCACCGAGCATTTCCAGGTATTCCGGGTGCGTGTACGACACCAGGCGCAGGGCGGGACCAGCGAACGGCTGCATGATTTTCACCAGGGTGTGCGTGGAATTGCGCACGCCCAGCACGCGCCGCAGGGACAGCATGTGCGCCAGGCGCGGCGCCAGCGCGGCGATGGGCAAGAAGGCGGCTTCCCCGCGCGCCATGGCGGCCTCGGCCTGCGCATGGTCGGGCGAGGCGGGCACGCCCAGCGCGGCCAGCACTTCGGCCGTCGTGATGCGACCCGGGTCGCCCGTCACGCCATGCACGAGCACGGGCGCCCCCGCGCGCGCCAGCAGCAGCGCCAGCAAGGCCGTCAGGTTGGCCATCTTGCGGGCGCCGTTGTAGCTGGGAATGATGATGGGCGCGAATTCGCCGGCCGGCGCGGCCAGCGGGACGAATGACGCTTCGGCCGCGTCGAGGAAGCCGGCGATCTCGTCCACGGATTCGCCTTTGATGCGCATCGACAACAAAATGCCGCCCAATTCCAGGTCCGACACGCGGCCCTCGAGCATGGCGCGGTACAGGGCGCGGGCGTCATCGCGCGTCATGCTGCGCGCGCCGTTCTTGCCGCGTCCTATTTCCTTGATGAAACGTGCTGCGGGGAATGGCTCGCTGGCCACATCGGTATGGGGGATGGAAACAGTCGTCATGGCGCCAGTTTACACGGATTCTCCCCCTTGCAGACGGGCTGGAAGCCGCAATGGACGCCAATGCAACAGTCTTTCAAGCTATTTCTTGGATGGAACTGCATCCAAACGCGCCACCGCTGCGTATAAGACTGCACAGGAGGACTCATCATGGAACACGCAAGCAAACAGGAAACGGCCTTCGTCGGCATCGAAACGAGCAAGCTGCTGCTGAAAGCCGTGCTGCTCTCGGGCGGCGAAGTGCTGTGCAAGGTGCTGGAAAACGACGTGGCCGGCTACCGCTGGCTGCGCAGCTGGCTGCAAAGGAACGACGTGTCCGTCATGGGCTTGCGCGTTTGCATGCGCGTGAACGAGCCGCACAGCGAGGCGGCCGCCAGCGCGCTGGCCGGCATGGGCATGCTGGTCTGCGATGCCGAGCCCGGCCGGCTGGAAGCGTATGCGCGCGGCTGCGGCTTGCCCGGCGGTGCGGTGCGCGGCGCCGTGGTGCTGGCCAAGTATTGCGCGGCGGCACGCCCTGTCCCCTGGACGCCGCCTTCGCCCGCCTACATGGAGCTGCGCCAGTGGCTGCGCCGCCTGCAAGCCGTGCGGCAGCTGCGCCAGCAGGAAATGGCGCGCCTGGAAACCCATTTCCATGCGGGCCAGATTGCGCTGCATCAATTGCTGCGCCAGCAGATCGCCTGCCTCGATACGCAGATACGCCAGCACGAAAGCGCCATACTTGCGCATGTGCGGCGCCATCCCGGCCTGTCCCGGCCGCCCGAGCTGGCCGGCAACTACCCGCGCATCGCCCGCTACAGCGTTGGCGCCAGCCTGGCCGGCGGTCGTTGAGCGCCCCGAAGCAAGGGGCCGGCGGCGTGCCGGCCCTGCCATAAAAACAACTCAGCCATTCCCGTTTTGGCCCCATCCCCGCCGCCAGGCCGCATTTCCGCTACACTAT
This sequence comes from Janthinobacterium sp. SUN176, assembly GCF_030587335.1. Taxonomy (NCBI): domain Bacteria; kingdom Pseudomonadati; phylum Pseudomonadota; class Betaproteobacteria; order Burkholderiales; family Oxalobacteraceae; genus Janthinobacterium; species Janthinobacterium sp. SUN176. The sequence goes on from NZ_JAPWIA010000001.1 coordinate 3,591,097, forward strand.
TGCCTCTTAAAGAACGCAATAGCGAAAGCCGAGCCAGAATCATGAATACGCCAGACATCGAAAATATCAACGTCACCTCTTTCGCGCCCATGCCGACACCGGCCGAACTGCACGCCAAGCTGCCCCTGTCGGAAAGCGCCTTCGACACCGTCAGCCGCGGCCGCGAAGCGCTGCGCAACATCATCGACCGCAAGGACCAGCGCCTGTTCGTCGTCGTCGGCCCGTGCTCGATCCACGACCCCGTCGCCGGCCTCGATTACGCGCGCCGCCTGAAAGCGCTGCAAGAGGAAGTCAAGGACACGATGCTGCTGGTGATGCGCGTGTATTTCGAAAAACCGCGTACCACCACGGGCTGGAAGGGCTATATCAACGACCCGTACATGGACGACTCGTTCAAGGTCAACGAAGGCATGGAAAAGGCGCGCCAGTTCCTGCTCGACGTGTGCGAACTGGGCCTGCCCACCGCCACCGAAGCGCTGGACCCCATCTCGCCGCAATACCTGGGCGACCTGATCGCCTGGACGGCCATCGGCGCGCGCACCACGGAATCGCAGACGCACCGAGAAATGTCGTCCGGCCTGTCGACGCCCGTCGGCTTCAAGAACGGCACCGATGGCGACATCAGCATCGCCGTCAACGCCATCCTGTCGTCGGCGCACCCGCACTCCTTCCTGGGCATTAACGGCGAAGGCAACGTGGCCATCGTGCGCACGCGCGGCAACGCGTACGGCCACGTCGTGCTGCGCGGCGGCGACGGCCGTCCGAACTACGATTCCGTGTCGATCGCCATCGCCGAACAGGCACTGGCCAAGGCCAAGCTGCCCGCCAACCTGGTGGTCGACTGCTCGCACGCGAACAGCTACAAGAAACCGGAACTGCAGCCGCTGGTGATGGCCGACGTGGTCAACCAGATCCGCCAGGGCAACCGCTCGCTGGTGGGCGTGATGATCGAATCGAACATCGTCGGCGGCAATCAGAAGATCCCGCAAGACCTGTCGCAACTGACCTACGGCTGCTCCGTCACCGACGGCTGCATCGACTGGGACACGACGGCGACCATGCTGCGCGATGCGCATGCGCACTTGTTGAACCGCCCGGCGTAAGCCTCTCGCGGAGACGAAAAACGGCGCCCTGTGCGCCGTTTTTTTTCACACTGCCATCTGCACATGCGGCAGCACGGCGAACGATCCCGCCAGCGCCTGTTCCGCCTTGCTGGCCGGGATATTGAGTTCATTGATGTCCAGGTAGATGCGCCCGTCCAGGATGCGCACGGCGTACGTGCGCGCCATGCCCTGCACGGGCGCCACCAGGCGGCCCGAATCGAGTTCGATGATCCAGCTGTTCTTCGGTCCCATCAGGTTTTTCTCCATCAGCACCCCGTGCGCCAGCGGGCCGCCCAGGCATGGCACCGTGTCGAGCAACGCGTACACCGTGTCATCCAGGGCGCGAAACAGCGCCACGCCCGGCAAATCCTGCCACGCCAGGCCCCGTTGCACCATGCGCGCGCCCGCCGGCGGCATGTCCTTCAAGCGGCAAATCATTTTCCATTGTTCCGACATCGCTAGCTCCCTTGAGAAAGGCACACGCCTCTCTAAGCAAGAGCGGTGCCAGTGCCGCACAGGCGAAAAATGGCCAAAATGCGGGGGGAAAACCCGCCGCGGCGCACTGCGCAAGTGCACACTGCCGCCGAAATGGTGCGCCCGCCGCACGGTGGACCAGCCGGCTTTCCTTTACAATGGCGGATTACTCCTCCCTATTCAGTACCTTCATGATTGTTCTTGGCGTCGAATCCTCCTGTGACGAAACCGGCCTGGCCTTGTACGACACGCAACGCGGCCTGCTGTCGCACGCCCTCTACTCGCAAGTAGCCATGCACGAGCAATATGGCGGCGTGGTGCCGGAACTGGCGTCGCGCGACCATATCCGCCGCGCCATCCCGCTGCTCGATGAAACCCTGGCCAAGGCCGGCATCACCCTGCCCGAGATCGACGCCATCGCCTATACGCAGGGGCCCGGCCTCGCCGGCGCGCTGCTGGTCGGGTCGTCCGTCGCCTGCAGCCTGGGCCTGGCCATCAACAAGCCGGTGCTGGGCATCCACCACCTGGAAGGCCATCTGCTGTCGCCATTGCTGGCATCGGAGCCGCCGGAATTCCCCTTCATCGCCCTGCTGGTGTCCGGCGGCCATACGCAGCTGATGCGCGTCGATGGCGTGGGCCAGTACACGATGCTGGGCGAAACGCTCGATGACGCGGCCGGCGAAGCGTTCGACAAGTCGGCCAAGCTGCTGGGACTCGGCTATCCGGGCGGCCCCGCCATTTCGCGCCTGGCCGAATTCGGCGACCCGCTGGCCTATAAACTGCCGCGTCCCATGCTGCACTCGAAGGATTTCAATTTCAGTTTCTCCGGTTTGAAGACGGCCGTGCTGACCGTGGTCAAGAATCATGAAGAAAAAGTCATCGCGAATATCTGCGAACAGGACAAGGCGAACATCGCGCGCGGCTTCGTCGACGCCATCGTCGACGTGCTGACGGCCAAATGCGTGGCGGCCCTCAAGCACACGGGCTTGAAACGCCTGGTGATCGCCGGCGGCGTGGGCGCCAACGCGCAATTGCGCGCCTCGCTCAACGCGGCCGCCGCCAAGAAGCGCTTCAAAGTGTATTACCCGGAGCTGGAATTCTGTACCGATAACGGCGCCATGATCGCCTTTGCCGGCGCCATGCGCCTGCAAATCAACCCGCAGGCGGCCAAGCACGATTACTCGTTCAATGTGCGCCCGCGCTGGCCGCTGGACGAAATCCGCGAAGTCTGATCACTCCAGCAGGAAGTTGCGCGCGCCCGCCAGGGCCGCGCCTTCCGCCACCGTTTCATCCTTCAAGCCCACGCCCGACAGCTGCCGGCTGAACGCCTGCGACAGCAGATAATGCAGCCGGTACGCCGCCTGCGCATACGCCAGCCCTTCGGGGCGCACGTTCGAGATGCAGTTGCGGCGCTCGTCCAGCAAGCCTGTTTTTGGCGCCCACGTCAGGTACAGGCCCAGACTGTCCGGGGAACTGAGGCCCGGCCGCTCGCCGATCAGCACCAGCACGGCGCGCGCCTTCAGCAACTCCCCTATTTCGTCGCCGATGGCCACCCGCCCCTGCGCCACGATGTGCAGCGGCGACAGCGTCCACGCTTCCAGCGCCAGCCGTGCGCGCAAGGCGGCCAGGAACGGCGCCGCGTGGCGCTGCACGGCCAGCGCCGACAGGCCATCGGCCGCCACCAGCGCCAGATCCACGCCTTGCGGCAAGGCCGCCAGCCGCGCGCGCGAAGCATCGTCGAGCCGGCGGCCTAGGTCGGGACGCTGCAGGTAGACGGCACGCGTGGCGGCCGCGCTGTGCAGCTGCACGCAGGCTTGCCCCTGTTCTGTCAGCGTCTGCGCCAGGGCATCGCCATCGAGCGCCAGGTGCACGGCGTCGCGCGCCTGCGCGTGGGCCAGCTGGAACGCCAGCTGCGCGCTGGTCGGCACGCTCACGCCGCGGCGCCCCAGCGCGATGCGCGCCGCCGTATGCGCGCGCAGCGCCTGCCACGGGCTTTTCTCGTCCATGTATCCTCCCTAGCCGTCCAGGCGCAGCAGGGCCGCCTGGAAGGCGGGCGCCAGCGCCGTGTGCAAAAGGCCCTGCGCATCCGTGATCCGCATGCGCGCCAGCCAGGCTTCGAATTCGGGCGCGGGACGCAAGTCCAGCACGCGGCGCGCATACAGGGCGTCGTGGAACGAGGTGCTCTGGTAGCCGAGCATGATGTCGTCCGCGCCCGGCACGCCCATGATGAAATTGCAGCCGGCCACGCCCAGCATGGTCAGCAAGGCGTCCATGTCGTCCTGATCCGCTTCCGCGTGGTTGGTGTAGCACACGTCGCAGCCCATGGGCAGCCCAAGCAGCTTGGCGCAGAAATGGTCTTCCAGCCCCGCACGCAGGATCTGCTTGCCGTCGTACAGGTATTCCGGGCCGATGAAGCCCACTACGGAATTGACCAGCAGCGGCCGGAAGGCGCGCGCCACCGCATACGCGCGCGCCTCGCACGTTTGCTGGTCCATGCCGTGGTGCGCGCCGGCCGACAGGGCGCTGCCCTGCCCCGTCTCGAAATACATGACGTTGTTGCCCACCGTGCCGCGCCCCAGCGACAGGGCCGCCGCCTGGCCCTCGGCCAGCAGGGACAAGTCGATGCCGAAGCTGCGGTTGGCCGCCTGCGTGCCCGCCACCGACTGGAATACCAGATCGACGGGCGCGCCGCGGCGTATCGCCTCGAGCGTGTTGGTGATGTGGGTGAGCACGCACGACTGCGTGGGAATCTGATATTGATCAATGACGGCGTCGAGCAAGTGCAGCAGCGCCACCACCTGCGCCACATTGTCGGTGGCCGGATTGATGCCGATCACGGCGTCGCCGCTGCCCAGCAGCAGGCCATCGAGGATGGAGGCGGCAATGCCCGTGGCGTCATCCGTCGGGTGGTTCGGCTGCAAGCGCGTGGAGAGGCGGCCTTCCAGGCCCAGGGTATTGCGAAAGGCCGTGACGACCTTGCACTTGCGGGCCACCAGCACCAGGTCCTGCAGGCGCATGATTTTTGAGACGGCGGCCGCCATTTCTGGCGTGATGCCGGCGGCGACCTGGGACAGCGTTGGCGTATCCGTCGCGTCGTCGAGCAGCCAGTCGCGGAAATCGCCCACGCACAGGTGGGAAATCGGCGCCAGGGCGGCGCGCTCGTGGCTGTCGATGATCAGGCGCGTGACTTCATCGTCTTCGTACGGCACCAGCGCCTCATTGAGAAAGGTCAACAAGGGCACGTCCGCCAGCGCCAGCTGCGCCGCCACCCGTTCGCGCGCGCTGGCTGCCGCCACGCCGGCCAGCACATCGCCCGAACGGGGCGGCGTGGCCTTCGCCAGCAGCTCCTTCAGGCTGGCGAAGGCATAGGTATGGCTGTCTATCGTATGGCTGAAGCGGGGCATGGTTCGGTTCCTCCCATCCCCATCTTACGCCAACTTATAAACTGCGCAGCGCCCCTTCCAGCTGTGGGTAGCGGAAGGCAAAGCCTTCGCCCAGCAGCCGGCGCGGCGCGACCCGCTGGCCTTCCACCAGCAAGTCGGCCTGCTCGCCCAGCATGGCGCGCATGACGAAGGCCGGCGTGGGCAGGAAGCTGGGGCGGTGCAGCACGGCGCCCGCCACTTGGGCGAAGCGACGCTGCTCGATGGCTTCCGGCGCGCAGAAGTTATACGCGCCGCTCACCGCGTGCTCTTCGCTGCGGCGCGCCAGGTGGGCGATGCCGCGGATCACGTCGCGCACATGCACCCACGTGACCCACTGCTTGCCGCTGCCCAGCGGGCCGCCCACGCCGAAGCGGATCGGCAAGAGCATCTGCGGCAGCGACCCCTGGTGGCCGAAGACGAGGCCAAAGCGCATGCAGCCCACCTGCACGCCAAATGCCTCCGCCTGGCGCGCGGCCGCTTCCCATTCCTGGCACAGCTGCGACATGAAGATGGCTTGCGGCGCGCTCTCCTCCGTCAACTCCGTCGCGTCGCCCTGCGGCTGCACGCCGTAATAGCCGATGGCCGACGCCGACAGCAGTACGCGCGGCTTGTGCTGCGCGCGGGCGATCCACGCCACCAGTTCCTGCGTCAGCGCCACCCGGCTGCGGCGCAGCGCCGCCTTGCGCGCCTCCGTCCAGCGCCGCCCGACGATGCGCGCGCCGGCCAGGTTGACCACCATGTCGATGCGCTGCGCATCCGCCAATGCGTCCAGCGAATCGATGCAGCGCACCTGGCCATCGAAGGTCCACGCGGCCTGTTTCGGCTGGCGCGTCAGCACCGTCACCGCGTGGCCATCGGCCAGCAAGGCGCTGACCAGTTGCTGGCCGATGAAACCCGTGGCGCCCGTCACCAGCACGGACTGCGGCGCGGCGGCAAAGCGCAGGTGCTCTTCCTGCTCTTGCTTTTCCTGCACCTTGCGCCGGCCCAGCTGCCACACGGCATACGCGTCGCGCAAGCCGGACAAGCCCACGCCCACGCCGCACAGGGCGAGGAAGACGCTGAGCCAGCCATACGGCTGCCACACGAGGGCCGTCGGCAACGTGGCCCACTCGCTGCTGTTCAGGGCCAGCAAGGCGATGAAGGCGCCCGCGTTAATCGCCAGTACCGTGTGCGTGACCCGCTCCGTGGCGGGCAAGAGACGGGTCTGGTCTTCCACGACGAAATCCCACAGGGTCAGCACGATTTCCACGCCAAACACGATGACCAGCACCCAGGCCCAGGCGCCATGCCACTCCCAGGCGGCCAGGCCCACGAACAGCAGGCTGTAGATCAGGGCGCGCGTCGCATGGATGGTCAGTTCCAGCCTTGCGGAGGCCTTTTGCGGCAGCGCCTCCGTGATTTCATGGTGGTAGATGGTGTCGAAGGCGCCCAGGCAGCCTTGCGCCGCCATCAGTTGCAGGGCCAGCAGATGCGTATTCATGGTGTTTCCTTCATTTCCGGTGCGGCGGACTCGCGAAACACGCCCGCCTGGGTGAACGTGGTGCCGAACAGCGCGTGGCGAATCTCGATGCGGATGTTGAACTGCTGCGGCGTCTCGTTGCGGTGGCACAGATAGGTCTTGCCGGGCGTGAGCACGCCGGGCAGCGGCATGCGCCAGCCGAACAGGTCCCAAAAATAGCCGTCGCTGGTGAAGTGCAGGTTGCCATCCTCGACGTGGAGCAGCAGCTTCATGCCCAGGCCCATGCCCACGTATTCGAGCACTTCGCCCTTTGCGCTTTCGGCCATATAGGAGGTGAAGCGGATCGGCGCGCGTCCGTGCAGGCGGTAGGTGCGCTGCTTGAAGATGAAGGGGCAGCCGGGGCGCGAATAGACTTCGATATCCACGGGAAAATCCGCGTCGTCGTACGGGATCAGGGCGCCATCGATGAAGGGGCGCGTCAGCCAGCCGAGGCATTTCCCCAGGCGCGAGCTGCTGAGTTCACGGAGTTCACCGCGGTAGTACAGGGGCTGGCCCGGCGCGGGATTTTTCTCGAAGCGGCGGCGGATGTCCGGGTGCAGGGTCAGCCACTGCTCGCCCATCACCTTCTTGAACAGTTCTCCTTCCGAGGGGCCGTTCATGATTCCCCGCGCTTGCCCGGTTTGTCTTCCGGGCTGAGGAACTTGGCCACCTTGCCGCCCATCGACAGCATGCGCTGCAGGGTCGCCGGCGGCAGGTTTTTATAGTCGCTGTAGGTGCTGCTGAGCATTTCCAGAAACGCCAGCACTTCGCCCATGCGCTCGAGCGTCGCCGGCGGTATCGCCGCATCGTGCTCGCCCTCGATCGCGCATTCGCGCAGCACCGTCAGGGTGGGGTCGATCTCGCGCCGCTTGCGCTCTTCCATGATGACGCGGAAGATTTCCCACACATCCTGCAATGCCACGAAATGGTCGCGCCGGTCCCCCATCACGTGCGTGATGCGCGCCAGGCCCCAGCTTTGCAATTCCTTCAGGCTGTTGCTGACGTTGGACCTGGCCACGTTCAGGCTGGCCGCGATGTCTTCCGCCGTCAAGGGTTCGTTGGCCAGGAACAGCAGCGCATGGATTTGCGCCACCGTGCGGTTGACGCCCCAGCGGGTACCCATTTCGCCCCAGTGGAGAATGTATTTTTGCGTGGTGGGACTCAGAACGCCTACCATAATCTACTCCCCGTCGCGCTTTGCGGTCTGCGATGCTCACTGTGCTCAAGCACAGCTGCGCTTCTCGGCCACAAATCACTGCCGCTCGCTACGGTTCTGTCAGGCGTTCTTGATTTCATGATTTTCTCTTATTTCTGTCGTTACAGAAATGTAAGACGGAACGGAAACCGAGTCAAGTGCGATTCGTCAGGACTTTGCGGGCGGCTGGCCCATGGCGCGCAGGAATTGCTGCTGCGACGCGTGCAGTTGGCCGTAACCGAGTTCGCGGTACACGAGACCGTGGCGCGGCGCCAGTTCGGCCAGGATGCGCGCCAGCGCCGGGTAGTGGCGGTGGTTCCAGGTGGGGAACAAGTGGTGCGTCAGGTGCAGATTCAAGCCGCCGAGCCAGTAACCGAGCCAGCGCAGGCGGCGCGGCTGCGGCGTCCAGTCGCAAGCCGTGTAAAACGTGTGCTGGTACCAGTCGTGCGGCAGCGTACCGTCCGCGCCCGGCTGGAAAAACTCGACTTCGGCCCAGTGCGTGCCCAGGATCAGCGCCACCAGCGCGCACGAGGCGATCATCTGGCCCACGAAATACGCACCCAGCACCACGCCCCAGCCGATGCCGTGCTGCTGCAGCACCCACATGGGCAGCGCCAGCACCAGCGCCACGTGGCCCAGCTTCCAGCCCAGGAAGGACAGCCAGCCGCGCCATCCCTGCAGCCGGCTGTGCGCCGCCACGGGCGTCTTGCCGAAGCGGTCCAGCCAGTCGCCATACCAGTTCAAATAGGGCAGCGACAGGGCCGCCACCACTGGCCAGTACAGGTATTGATAGCGGTACTGCGGCGACCAGCGTTGGAACGGCGTCTGGCGCAAAAACGGATTCGGTTCCGTGTCGAGGTCATAGCCCTCCACGTTGGCATACGTGTGATGGAAATGCACGTGGCGGATGGTCCAGAAATCCGTATCCACGCCCACGGGCAAGCCCACCAGGCGGATCAGCACGCGGTTCCAGGCTCCCTGGCGGAAGATGGCGCTATGGGCCGCATCGTGCAGGGTATTCATGGCCAAGGTCATGGCCGCAACCAGGCAAGCCACGTAGCTGGCGACAAACGGCCAGGTGCTTTCGGCGCGCAGCGCCAGCGCATACAGCCCCACCGTCAGCGCGGCGAGGAACACGGTTTTCGCATGCAGGCGCGCGTCGCCGAAGCGGTGTTTTCCTTCGTCCGCCAGGTAGGCGTCGGCGCGCGCGCGCAATTCGCGGCGGAAGGCGGAATCGCGTGCGGGCTGGAAGCGCAGCGGCGGCAGCGAAGGTACAGGCTGCGTCACGCGCGCGTCCCCGCCGCTGCCGGCCACCACAGGCGGCGCGCGCCGTCGAGGCCATGCGCCAGCAGCGCGGCCAGGAAAACCATGCCCCACGCATCGCGCGCGCCATACCAGCCCAGATACAGGGCCGGCATGGCCAGCGCGATGGCGACCCAGGCGATGGCGCCCCAGCGGCGCGCATCCGACAAGCCGCCCAGCGCCAGGGTGCCGCCGAAGATCAGCGCGAACAGGATGGCTTGCTGCGCGCCCGCCAGCAGCGCTTCATGGTTGACGTAATAGATCACCAGGCCAAACAGGATCACGCCGCCGGTGCCGATGAACAGCTCGGGCACGTGGAAAGTGCCGCGCGACTGCCAGTGGGGGAAACGCGCGCGCAGCCACTTGAACAGTTTGCCATTGCTGGCCAACAGCGGGTTGTGCGTGGGTGTCATGCCCTTCACGCCATAACGCATTTCCACGCCCTCGAGTTCGGGCTGAAAGCTGCCGAACAGTTTGTCCCAGATCAACAGCGTGCCGCCGAAATTGCGGTTGATGTAGCGTTTATCGGTGCCGTGGTGCACGCGGTGGTGCGACGGCGTGACCATGAAGCTATCGAGGATGCCGGACTTGTTCACCAGCGCATTGTGGTTGTAGAACTGCACCGTGTAATGCAGGGACGAGACGACGAGGAAGATTTCCAGCGGCACGCCCAGCACGGCCAGGATGGCGATGAAGGGGAAATTCGTCAGCGACGAATACCAGGAATTGCGCACGCCCAGCGACAGGTTGAAATGCTCGCCCTGGTGGTGCACCACGTGCACGGCCCACAGCAGGGGGATTTTGTGGTGCAGCCGGTGCATCCAGTAAAAGCACAAATCCCAGGCAAAAAACGCGAAGACCCATTGCGCCGCCACGGGCCACTGGTCGACGAGGTGCAGGTTCGCATGGCGCAGCAGCAGGGCGAACGCCGCCACCTCCACCCCGCGGAACACCCACATCAGGATATGGCCGGAATTGAGGTTGAAGATCACGTCCTTCCACGGCACGGGCGTCTTGCGCACCCATTTGAGGATCAGCAGTTCGGCCAGCACGAAGGCCAGCATGATCAAAAACGACAGGGCAAAGGGATTCATCATGATGCGGTTTTTATGGAAACGGCGCGGCGGGCAGCCAAGGATACCTGCATTTTCGCCAGGATGCCGCCAGCGATGCCAACGGCCAGGCCGGCGGCCAGGTCGATGCTCACGTGCCGGCGCAGGGCGATGATGGCATAGCAGATGGCCACGCCCAGCACCACGGCCAGCGCGGAACGCAGCAGGTGGCGCCTGCCGCACAAGGCCCACACGCACAGCAATGTCAGGGCGCCGTGCAGCGACGGCAGGCAGTTTTGCGTGGAATCCGCCGCCTGCAGCAGGCGCAGCGCCTGCGTGCTCCAGGCGCTGCCCTCGCCCACGGGCGGATACGCGAGGGTGGTCGGGTACAGCAGGAAGACCACGCCGCAGGCCAGCGCGGAAAGCGCCATGGCGCGCGCCAGCCAGCGCACCCGCGCCGCATCGGCCGCCAGGTAGGCGTAGGGAATAAGGATGAAGAAGGACAGGTACAGCCAGATGGCGGCATCCGTGTAGGGGATGGCGCGGTCGATGGCCGTTTCAGGCAAGAGCGCCCCCTGCCCTTGCAGCAGGTCGCTGGAAAAATACACGAGGCCGACGCTGCCCCAGCCGGCCAGCAGGTGCAGCAGGCGGCCGCGTACGGTCATGGAAGAAGGATTCATGCGGTCGCGAGGCGCCGGATGCGGCGCCGTTTCATGGTGGGGTCAAAGGGAGGCAGTTCGCCGCTCACCGTCCAGGCCAGGCCGTCGACGGCCACGCCCAAGCCGCGCAGCACCGCTGCCAGGTGCGCCCGCAGGGCGGACAGGCCGGCAGCATCCAGAGCCGCGTGCAGCTGCAAGGAGGCGTCGCCCGACTGCACCAGGCGGTAATCGGCGTGCGGCGGCAAGGCTTGCGCAAACGCGCGCGTCAATACGTCGGCAAACACGGCGACGGGGGCGCCGCCGTTCGCCGATGGCAAGGATGGCAAGAACAGCATGTCGTCGCAGCGCCCTTCGATGCCGTCGATGGCGCGCGTGGCGCGGCCGCACGGGCATGGCGTGGCGCGCGCGAGCAGGATGTCGTCGAGGCGGTAGCGCACGATGGGCTGCGTGATGCGCGTGAAGTCCGTAATCACGGGCACGAAGCGCCTCTGTTCAGCGTCCAGCCACTGCGGCTCGATGTGCACGTACTCTTCGTTCAAGTGCAGCACGCCATGCTCGCAGCTGCTGGCGAGGAAACCCTCGGTGGCCTGGTAGATTTCATGCACGGCGCCAAACGCCTGCACGATCAGCGCGCGGTCCTGCGCTTCCAGCACTTCGGCCACCGAGATGACTTTTTTCGGCGCCAGCGCCAGGCTGCCATCGATGACGCGCAAGGCCAGCTGGCGCAGCACCTGGGCCGGCGCGACGATGACGGAAGGTTGATATTGCGCAAGCCGCGCGCACAGGCTGTCGAACGGTTCGAACAAATCGTAGAAGGCAAAGGTCAGCCACGGCGAGCGCACGGCCGTGTACAGATTGCTGTTCGCGCGCAGGAACAGCGCCACCCGCTCGCCGGAAAACAGGCCGTCGGGCAGCGCCTTGGCCAGCATCACGCCCGCCCATTGCGCCTTTTCGCGGGGGCTGACGGTAAACACGGCGCGCCGCGACGAGGTGCCCGACGACAGGCCCACCGTGATGTCGCCCACGGCGGGGGTAAAATCGCGGCTCTGTTCGGCCGCCATGGCCGCGCCCATCGCCTGCGCCAACGTGATGCCTTGCGTGTTCATGGCGTCGAAATGCTCAAGCATCAGCGCCTTGTTCATCGTCGGCCACTGCGCCAGGGGCAGATCGCGGAACGGCGCAAAGTAGGTGCTGCGCGCGCACAGCACCTCGGTGAAGCGCGCCAGTTGCTTGTTCTGGTAGGCGCCCAGCTGCGCGCGGCTTGTGAACCGCAGGCGGCGCGTGCGCCAGTACGACAATAACAGCCAGAAAAGACGCTTCACGGGCGGCCCGCCACAGGAACATAGTCCGCCGTGTCTTCATGCGTGATGCGGATGTGCGCATTGCCCGACTGGTGCAGCTGGTGCAGACGGTTCAAGGTGGCGTAATACGGCGCGCGCTTGTGCTGGATGAGGAACGACAGTTCGGACGGTCCGCGCAGCTGCTGGAAGCTTTCCGGCACCCAGGCCGCGTCCGACGCCAGCAAGGTCCAGCCACTATCCTGCAGCACGAAGGCGCCCAGGTGGCCGATGGCGTGGCCGGGCAAGTCGACGATGTAGATTTCGCCCGTGCCGCTGACGTCGCGCCCGTGCGTGAATGGCAGCAAGGCCGCCGGCAAGGCCGTCTCGGGCACGCTTTCCACGAAATCCAGGCGGTCGGCGATGTCATTCGGCAGCAGCTCGGGCACGAAGGCCTGGCGCACGGCGGCCACGCCGGACAAGCGACGCACGGCGTCCCAGCCCGTTTGGGAGGCCATCAGCCGCGCGCCGGGAAAGTCGCGCAGGCCCGCGATATGGTCGGCGTGGAAGTGCGACAGCAGCAAGGCGTGGATATCGCCGGGCGCCACGCCATGCGCGCGCAACTGCCCCTGCAAAGACTCACTCTCATCGAAGGAAATCGGCGTCACCCATGCATACATGCGGTACACGCCCTTCGACGTGGCGGCGCGGAAGTGCTCGGCGTAGCCCGTGTCCCACAGGTACAGGCCCGCGCGCGTTTCGATCAGGTAGGCGCGCGAGGGGAAGCAGCGGCTGGCCAGCCCGCTGCCTTTCAAGACCATGCACGAAGGATGGGTGCAGTGGCCGACGCGAAACGCGGTGATGCTAGCCATTGCGCTCCTTGCCCACCTTGTGCGCCGCCGCTTCCTGGCGCATCCACTGCGCCGTCAGGGCGATGCCTTCCTGCAGGCTGACGATGGGACGGTAGCCGAGCACCTTGCGCGCCTTGGCATTATCGAGCGTCATGTCGAAACTGAGCGCGCCGATGCTGTAGGGCGTCAACGACGGTTCGCGGCGGGTAAAGCGCGAGGCGAACTGCATCAGGCGCGCGACCAGCGCCAGCACGCGGTAAGGCACGCTGACGATCTCGAACGGCTGCTGCAGATGATCGCAGAACAGGGTGCGCAAGATGTCGCACAGGCGCGCCGGTTCGCCATTCGTGATGTTGAAGGCGGCGCCGGAAGCGATGGTCTTGTGCACGGTGGCCAGCCACATCGCGTGCACGACATTGTCGACATAGGTGATGTCGATGGTGGCCGCGCCGCCGTTGGGCAGGGGCAGCTTGCCGCCGCGCTCCTGCAGCACCCGCGCCAGGCGCGGGATCAGGACCTGGTCGTGCGGGCCGAAGATGGCGCGCGGGCGCAGGATCACGCACGTCATGCCGCGGTGGCGGTCGACGCAATCCTGCACCAGCTTTTCCGCCATCGCCTTGCTGCGCGCATACGCGTTGACGAAGGCATCGGGGCGGAAGGTTTCCGGCACGTCGAGGTGGTTGCGGTAGTCGAAATAGATGGCCGGGGTGGAGATGTGCACGAAGCGCGCCACGTGCAGGCTGGCGGCCGCGCGCAGCAATTGGCCCGTGGCCGTGACGTTGGCGGCGACGAAGTCGCGTTCCGGCCCCCACGGCGACGACAGCGCGGCGCAGTGCCAGACGGTGTCCATGCCGCGCACCAGTTCATCGACCTGGCGTGGCGATGCCTGTGCCAGGTCGAGCGCGACGAATTGCGCGCCCATGCGTTCCAGTTCGCGGCCGACGGCGGCGTTGCGGCCCGTGGCGCGCACTTCCACGCCCTGCGCCAGCAGGGTGCGCACGGCATTGCGCCCCAAGCCGCCCGTCGCTCCCGTGACCAGTATCCGCCTCATCACACCACCTTCACAGGTCAAGAATCATGCCGCCGATGGTCAGGCCTGCGGCCGTGCCCATCATCAGCAAACGCTGGCCTGCCACGGCCCGCCCCGTCATCACCGCCTCGTGCAGGGCGGTGGGCAAGGACGCGGCCACCTGGTTGCCATGCGTTTCAAAGATCTTGATGATTTTAGCATCGGGAACGTCGAGGATGCGCGCCGCATGCGCGAGTCCCAATGGACTGGCCTGGTGCGGCACGACCACGTCGACTTTTTCCAGTCCCGCACCCGATTCCTGCATTAGTTCCGCCAGGAAATCCGGCATCACCTTGACGGCCAGGCGGAACACGGCCTTGCCATCCATGCGGAACAGGTAGTCGCCCGGCTCGCAGCCATTGCGCGGGTTGCGCTCGGTGCCGCCGCCGCGGATTTCGCAGTAGCGCCGCCCTTCCGGATACGTACCCATCTTGTAGGCGCGGATGCCGGCGCTGCCATCGCCGCGCTCGACGATGACGGCGGCGGCGCCGTCGCCAAAGATCATCGACGCTTCCGGCTCGCTCCAGTCGACGCCGCGCGAGGCGAGGTCGGACGAAACGATGGCGATGCGCCGGTAGGCGCTGCCCGCCAGCATGGACGCGGCCACGCGGAAGGCGGCCATAAAGCTGAGGCAGCTGGCGTTGACGTCGAAGCTTTGCGTGCCTGGCGGCAATCCCGCATGTTCGGCCACGAAGCAAGCCGTATTCGGCAACGCTTGCTCGGGCACGCCGTTGGCGCAGATCAACAAGTCGATGTCGGCCGGACGCAGGCTGGCATTCTTCAGCGCGTCGAGCAGGGCGGCGGCGCCCAGCTGGCTTTGCGATTCATCGGGCGCGGCGACAAAGCGCGACAGCACGCCGCTCTTGCGCAGGGTATAGCCAGCCGGATGGCCCAAAGTCAGGTCCAGGCTGGCGGAAGTCACACTCTGCGACGGCACGGCCTTGCCCGTCGCGATCAGGCGAACTGGAATCATGTTGGCCTTAACAAAATAAAATAAATACGGTTGATGAAGGGTCTATGCGCTAATCGCGTGCCAATGGCGGCAATGCAACGCCGCAGTTCTTGCAGAAACTGGCATCGTCATCGAGCCCTTCCTTCAGGCACGTGGGGCAAGTACGCGTGGTGACCAGCTTGGAACTGCGCTGTACCGTCATTTCCGCGCTGATAATGCCGGTAGGCACTGCCAGGATGCCCCAGCCGAGCAACATCATCAGGGAAGCGATGGTGCGCCCGATGTCGGTCCTCGGCGTGATATCGCCGAAACCCACGGTGGTCATGGTGCTGATGGCCCAGTAAATCGACGTGGGGATGCTGCTGTAACCGTTCTCCGGTCCTTCCACCACGTACATCACAGTACCCAACAGAAAGACCACCATCATGACAAAAGACAAGAAAATGAGGATTTTGCGCCGGCTGGCCAGCAAGGCCCGCCCTAGCACCGTGTATTCATGCACATACGACGTGAGCTTGAGGATACGGAACATGCGCAGCAGGCGCAAAATGCGCACGTCAATCAGCACGTGCGCGCCCGGCAGCAGCAAGCCGATGTAGGTGGGCACGATGGCCAGCAAATCGATAATGCCGAAAAAACTCTTGGCATAGCGCACCGGATGCTGCAGGCAAGACAGGCGGGCGAAATATTCGATGGTAAACAAAATGGTGAAAAACCATTCCAGCGCCGTCAGCCAGGTGCCATAGCGCTCGGCCACGGAGGCGACACTGCTGAGCACGACCACCGTCACGCTGATCAGGATGGCAGCGATCAGCAGCAAATCGAAGGCGCGGCCAGTGCGCGTTTCCGCCTCGAAAATGACGGTGTACACCTGCTCGCGCCAGCCCCGCTCGGGCTTGCCATATTTCTGCTGCGTTTCCTGCGCCGCCAGTTGCTGCGGCGTCAAGGGCGCCGCTCCGCTCTTCGTCGCGGCTTTCATGTGGGTAATGTGCTCATATACTATTATTGTATAGATAATTGACAAAGCACGGCGACACGCACGGTTGCGCTACAGGTTTCACTACAGCAACACTACGACAGCTTTTTCGCCAGCAGCACGGCATTGCGCCGGTCGCGCTCAGCTTGCACGATGTCCGCCGTGCGCGCTTCCGAGAGGCCCACCGTGTGCAGCACGGTGGCGGTCAGCTGCAGCGCCGATTCCAGCGCCTCGGGCACGACCAGGGTAGCGCCCGCCTGTATCAGGGCCACGGCATGCGCCTCGTCGCGCGCCCGCGCATACACGGGCAGCTGCGGATATTCGCGGCGGATCGATTTCACGGCATGCAGCACGGACGCCGCATGGTCCATCGTCAGCACCACGGCGGCAGCCCGGTCCGCATTGACCTTTTGCAACAATTCCGCGCGCGACGCATCGCCGAAATACACGGGGAAGCCGCGCGGATGCAGGGTCGTCACCAGTCGCGCATCATTTTCAATCGCCACATACGCGATATCCTGCTCCGTCAGCACCTTGGCCAGCAACTGCCCCACCCGGCCAAACCCGGCGATGATGACGGTGCTGCCTTGGGGCGGCGGCGCGCCGTGCGCCAGGTCGGCCAGCTGATGGTGGTGGCGCTGCTCCCACCAGTTGCCGAAAGCGCGCGCCGCCTTGGCCAGCGCCGGCGTGGCAAACAGGCTCAGACCCACCACCAGCATGACGAACTGCGCCACCTGCGGGCCGATCAGCTTGGTACCCAGCGCATACGCGACGACGATGAAGGCGAATTCGCCGCCCTGCCCCAGCAGCACGCCCGTTTCCACGGCGCGCCCCCAATGAAAGCCGCCGATGCGGAAAATCACGCTGATGACGAGGGTTTTCAGCGCAAACAGGCTCAGCACAGCCAACGGGATCAACACCGGCGACTTGAGGATTTCGCGCACGTCGATCTGCATGCCCACCGACATGAAGAACAAGCCCATCAGCAAGCCCTTGAAGGGCTCGATCGTCACTTCCACTTCGTGGCGAAATTCCGTTTCCGCCAGCAGCAGGCCGGCCAGCAAGGCGCCCAGCGCCATCGACAGGCCCGCCAGGTAGGTCAAGCCCGCGATGCCCAGGGTGCTGAGCAGGGTCAAGGCCATGAACACGTCGGGCTGGCGTTTCTTGACGAAAAACTGGAACAGCGGACGAATCACGCGGCGCCCCAGCAGATAGATCAGCAGGATGGCGCCGGCCGATTTCACGGCCGCAAAGCTGAGCAGATACGCGAGATCGTCGCTGCGCCCGCTGGCGAACACGTCGATCAGGATGAACAGCGGCACCACCATCAAATCCTGGAACATCAAAATGGAAAAACCCGCCTGGCCGGCCGGCGTCTGCAGCGAGCGCTGGTCCGTCAGCAGCTGCATCACCACGGCCGTCGACGACAGCGACAGCACCAGGCCCAGCACGATGGACGCTTCCAGCGACAGGCCAAAGTAATACGCGACGCCGCCGATCAGGCAGGCGCTGACGGCCACCTGCCCCACGCCCGCGCCAAATACCCAGCGCCGCAGCGCCCACAGCCGTTCCGTCGACAGTTCCAGGCCGATCATGAACATCAAAAACATCACGCCCAGCTCGGCCAGGCCGCTGACCTGCTCGGCACGCACGAACGAGAAATACGTCAGCCACGTGAAGTCGCCCGCCCACAGGCCGAAGCCGAACGGGCCGAACAGGGCGCCGACGGCCAGGAAACCGAGGACCTGGTTGACCTTCAGGCGTTGCAATAACGGAATAAAAATCCCGGCCAGGGCGAGAAACAGCAGGGTTTCCCGCAAATACGGTAAGGCGTGTTGCTCTTCCAAAATAATCCTAACTAAATATCATTCATGCTGAATTGGTCGTGTCGCATGCTCGGCCATGGCGAAGTAAGTGCACACACGATATTTTGCCACAAGGCAACAAATTCGCTACGGACGTACCGCTTGCGGCGGCGCCAGCATGTCCGCGCGGGGGCGGCCCCAGCCCGGCACGTAGGCGGGACACGGCCGGTTGCGGAACTGCTGCAGTTCGACGGTCGTGAAATTGGGCAGCATGCCGGGGTTGAAGCGCACATCCGTCAGCTTGTCCGCATTCAACCTGGGCATGCGGGCAAAGCGGAACCAGGCGTCCACATAGCAATTGTCTTCCTGCAGCGCGCGCAAGGCGGCCAGGCTGCCCTCCGCCTTGGCCGACACGGCGATGCCGGGCGCCAGCTGCTGGCCTTGCCTACCCGTTTCCACCAGGCCGGCCGGACAGGCGGCGGGCGCCAGCGCATCCGGCAGCAGGCTCAGGGTGCCGCGCCGCAAGGTGTACACGTCCGTCTTGCTGTCGAGCGAGACATAGATCCAGCACAGCGGATTGCTGGGAAACGCCGTCATCGCCACGTCCCACACGCGCGTGCCGGGATCGAGGCGCTGCACGGCCGCCTCGATGCGCGCACGGCCGAGGGCCGACGCCACGCCCTGCGTGCCGATAAACGTGGCGGCCAGTGCGAAGGCCAGCAGCAGCGGTCCGCGCCCCCGCTCGCCGGCCCGTCCCTGCAGCACGGCCAGGATCACGCCCAGCCCCAGCAGGATGACCAGCGAAGCGGGCGCCAGATAGGTTTTATAGGTGAAGAAACACAAGGCCGCCGTCAACCCCGCCAGCAGCACGCTTTTGACGATGCCGTAGTGCAAGGACATGATCACGGGCACGCCCAGCAGCACCCAGAACATGGGCTCGACAATGAAGACCATGTCGCCATACAGCCAGCGGCTGTCAAACGGATAGAACGGGTGCAAGCCATAGGAATTGAGGAAATCCATGCCCATGTGCAAGCAAAAGCCCAGCAGCAGACAAGCGGCCAGGCCGATGCGGGCGGGCACGCTGCTTTTCAGCAGCCGGCGCGCGCCGGGCCACAGCAGCCACAGCAAGGCCAGCAACAGCAGCGCCTGCGGCAAGGCCAGCAGCAAGGTGTGCGTGTGGCCGCGGTGGTGCAGCATGTAGCCGAACGGGCGCGGCAACAGCCTGGTCAGCACCAGGTCGAGGTCGGGCGCGTTGCTGGCAAACCATGCCGAAAATAAAAACAGCGCGCGCCGGGTGCGCTGTGCGGGGGCCTGCGGCTCGGGCGGCAGGCTGCGGTGTACCAGTTCGCCGACCCCGAGGCCGATGACCGAATGCGTAATATTATCCATAGGGCAATTTTACAGGATGCCCGCCCTGGCGTGCTCTTGCACGACTGCCTGCGCGACAAAGCTACAGCTTCTCCAGCTCCGGGCCACGCATGCCCACCAGCAAGGCGCGGCCGTCGGGCAGCACGCGGAACTCGCCATAGCGGGCCTTTTCCCAGCGCGCCGCATCGCCTTCCTTGAAGAACCAGGCATCGCTGACGAGCACCCAGTTCCCATCCTTCGGCGTCAATTCGAGCAGGAATTCGCCGGGCGCCAGCGCCTCTTGGGTGTACGGGCGCAGCAATTCCGCCACGCCGCGCGCATCGCGCATCGCCACCACAAGGGGCCGGCCAGGCGCCCGGTCCACGCTGGCCAGGGTGGACAGGACGCCCAGGTTGACGAAATTGAGGCGCATGTAGTCGCCCTGCATCAGCGAGCGGGGATCGACGGGTTCCAGCGCCACGAAGATCGCTTGTCCTTTGGCAATCAGCTGCTCTTTTTGCCAGATGCCGCCATTGGCGACCAGCAACACCAGCAGCAAGCCCCCCAGCACGCCCAGGCGCGCGGCGCGGTGCTCAAGAACCACGCCCGCCGGCTTGCTTTCCACCAGGTGCAGCACGGCGCCCCGCGTGGCCAGCCACGACAGGGCGCACAGCAGCGCGCCGGCCATGGCCAGCAACGCCGCCTTGCTGGCCAGCGGCCAGGCCAGCTGATAATAAAAGCTGCCGAGTATCCACGCCGCCGCCAG
Source organism: Janthinobacterium sp. SUN176 (assembly GCF_030587335.1). Taxonomy (NCBI): domain Bacteria; kingdom Pseudomonadati; phylum Pseudomonadota; class Betaproteobacteria; order Burkholderiales; family Oxalobacteraceae; genus Janthinobacterium; species Janthinobacterium sp. SUN176. The sequence goes on from NZ_JAPWIA010000001.1 coordinate 3,610,848, forward strand.
CGCGGCCGCCACGGCCACGCGCGAACGCCCGCTCGTCAAACAATACGCGAGGATCAGCAGCACGGGCCCCAGCGCCGGCATGAACCACGCCAGCACGATCAGCACCAGCGCCACACCGATGGCGGGCAACTGGCGCAGCGCCGGCCAGCGCCATCCCGCCCAAGCGGCGGCCGCCGTGGCCAGCACGAGCGACACCCCATTCAACACTTGCGCATACCAGGCAACGGCCTGGTGCCGGGTCGCTTCGCGCGCCACGTCGCCGACAATACCGCCGCCCAGCGCGCCGCCCAGCATGAAGGTCATGCCGGACCAGAAAACCAGCCCCAGCAAGATTGCCAGGACCCACCCCGTCGACAGCGATTCCAGGAAGGCGGCGATGGACGCGCCGCGGCCATCGTTGAACGCCTGCTTTTGCAGCCAGTGGGCGCCCAGCCAGAATGCCAGGGCCAGCATCCAGGCGCTGTACAGCTGCGTGGGGTCGTTCTCGAAAATCCAGTCGCGCGTGCTATCGATGATGCCCAGCCCCAGCAAGCCGCAGGCGACCAGTCCCAGCAGCACGCGCAGCCAGTCGCGCGGCAGGGCGGCGGCCGTCAGCAGGCACGCCAGGCACATCAGCAGCGACGCCGTCTGCGTGGCATAGTCGCGGAACAGGGCATAGCCGAGCAGGCTGCCGCCCACCAGCAGGCATGGCACGGCCAGTTGCTCGACAAACAATGCCACGCCGCGCGTGCGGATCAGCAGCACGGCCACCACCAGCACGATGGCGGCCACGACATACGCGCCGGGGCCGTGGCGCACGACGCTTTCCAGTCCCGCGCCCAGCGCCAGGACCAGGGGGATGGCGGCCAGCCAGGCGCCAAGGGCCGTCATCAGTACCAGCGGCCACGGCCGTACATCCTGCACGGGACGGGCGGCGCCGGACGGCAACAGGCCGGCGCGCGTGGCGTCGTCGATCAGGGTGGCGAGCGCATCGGCTCGCTGACTATTGATATGGCTCATGCCGCCTCCCGGCGCGTGCGCCACAAAATGCCTTGCACGGTGAGCGCCAGCAGCACGGCCGCGAACAAGCCCAGCATCACCAGCCTGCCGATGCCATCGCCATTGCCGCCGCCATGGAACAGCACGTGCCCCAGCCCCCACACCAGCAAGGTGTTCAGGCCCAGCGCGACGGCGCTCAGGCCGAACACGTCAAAGAACTGGCGCGTGGCCAGCAGGACGCCGGCGACGGCCAGCAAGCCGAGACCGGCCCAGTACGGCGATTCGATCTCGCTGCCGAACAGGGCGCTGACGGCCGTGCCCGTGATGAGGAAGGTGGCCAGCACCAGACCCAGACGCAAGGCCCAGCTGCCCGCCCCCGTCCAGCGCGCCAGCAGGGGCGAGACGAACGCACAGCCAGCCAGCACGGCCAGCCAGCCGCCGATGAAAATGGGCAGATCGGCCGAATCGACGCGCCAGCTGTTGTGCGCATGCGCCTGCATCCACAGGGTGGCGGCCGTCGACAGTATCAGCATCCACGGCGTCCACAGCACGTCGCTGCGCGCCACCAGACACAGGGGCAAGGCCAGCGCGGCCCACAGGGCGAACAGCTGCCACGGATCGGCGCCCGTCTGGTACGTCTGGCCGAAATACGCGAACAGGCCGCCGATGGCCAGCAAGGCCAGCAGCAACAAGGGCACGCGCGCTTTCGGCACGGCAAACGCGCCCACGCAGGCGGCCGCCAGCACGCCTTGCAGCAGGGCAAAGCGGCCCATGCGGCCCAGGTCTTCCCAGTTAGCGGCCACCCAGCAAATCAAACCCATGCCCAGCAACACGGCGCCCAGCACGGCCACGCCACGCGGCAGCCAGTAGGCCAGGCGCGCCGGTTCGCGCTGGAAGCCGGCCACTTCCTGCAACTGCCGGGTTTGTTGGGCATCGAGCGCATAGTCCGAGGCGAGTTGGTACACGGCGAGGCGTAAATCCATCGTCTGCTTTCAGGTTGATTGGTCGTAAGAAAGCGTCAGCGCTCGACGCTGACGCCGCGCCAGAAGGCGACGTGGCCGGCAATTTGCTTGGCGGCATCCTTGGGCTGGGGGTAATACCAGGCCGCGTTGGCATTGACCGCGCCATCGACGACGAGGTCGTAATAGCTGGCCGTGCCCTTCCATGGGCAGATGCTCGTGTGGCTGCTGGGACGCAGGTATTCCTGCGTCACGGTAGCTAAAGGAAAATATACATTGTTTTCAACGACTTGCACCTGCGCATCGGTGGCTTGCGCGATGACGGCGCCATTCCAGCTGGCTGTTGGCATTTGACTATCCTCCTTCTGCGCCGAGTGTAGCGCAAAAAGTCCGCCATGGCGCGCGCCATTGGCGCCCCGCTCAAGCGCCGGCGATGATCTGGCGCAAGGCTTGTTCGAACACTTCGGGAGGTTGGCCGCCGGAAATCAGGTGACGCTCGTTGATGATGACGGCGGGCACCGAATTGATGCCGTTCTGCTGGTAGAACTGTTCCTGCGCGCGCACCTCGTCCGCATACGCGCCGGAGGCCAGCACCTCGGCCGCTTTCACGCCATCGAGCCCCACCTTGCCGGCCACGGCCAGCAGCACCGCGTGCGAGGACGGATCCTGTCCCTGCGTGAAATACGCATCGAACAGCGCCATTTTCAATGCCTTCTGGCGCCCTTCCAGTCCGGCCCAGTGCAGCAGACGGTGCGCGTCAAACGTGTTGTAGATGCGGCCGCGCTTGTCCATGGCAAAGGTAAAGCCCAGCTGTTCGCCGCGCGCGCGAATGGCTTCGCGCGATTGCGCCATCTGTTCCGGGGTGGAGCCGTATTTGCGGGCGATGTGTTCGCCGACATCCTCGCCTTCGGGCGGCATGTTGGCGTTCAGCTCGAAGGGCTGGAAGTGGATATCGGCCTGGACGGTGTCTTGCAGCGTGTCCAGCGCCTGCTCCAGCGATTTCAGGCCGACCACGCACCAGGGGCAGGAAACGTCGGAAACGAAATCGATACGGATGGGGGTAGGTGTGGCGGGAGTGGAACTCATGGTGGGCAGCCTTTGCGCGAGTCGGTGGCGGCCGCACCGCGCGGCGCCGCAAGCACAGCATATGCGTGCGGCCCGCGGGAAATCAAGCGCTTACTTTTTCTTGGCGGGCGCCTTGGCCCCATCCTTCTTGCCGCCGATCTTGCTTTCCTTGCCAGAAAGCAAGTTCGCGATGTTCTGGCTGTGGCGGTAAGCGAGCAGCACGCTCATGACGATGACGGCCAGCAAGATGGGATCGACACCGAACAGCAAGCCATAGTAGAACGGCGCGAACAGGGCCGCCACCAGGGCTGCCAGCGAGGAATAGCGGAAGGCATAGGCGATGATCAGCCAGGTGGCCAGGGTCGCCAGGCCCAGCCAGGGATTGATGCCCAGCAACACGCCGAGGGCCGTGGCCACGCCCTTGCCGCCGACGAAGCGGAAGAACACGGGCCACAGATGGCCGAGGAAGACGGCGATGGCCACCAGGGCCACGGCCGTGTCGCCCACGCCCAGCGCCGTGGCAAAATGGTCGGCCAGGAACACGGCCAGCCAGCCCTTGGCGCCATCGCCCAGCAGGGTCATGATGGCGGCGCCCTTGTTGCCGCTACGCAGCACGTTGGTGGCGCCCGGATTTTTCGAGCCATAGGTGCGCGGATCGGCAATGCCGTAGACCTTGCTCATCACCACGGCAAACGATATCGAGCCGAGCAAGTAAGCGGCCACTGTCATTGCCACGGTTGTGATTACTGGATTCATTTCTTCCCTTTATTGTGTTTATTGCACCAGCATCGAGGCTGGCGCAGCAGAATATACACCAGCGCCCCGTCCAGGGACAGGGCGGAGCCCCGCTTTCTTGCTCTCTTAATCCTGCAAGGCGCACTGCACCGGTTTGGCTTGCAACAAATCAACGAGCACCTGCGGCGCCAGCGAGACGAGGAAACCGCGCCGCCCGCCATTGATATAGATGCGCTCGAGCGCGAGGATCGATTGCTCCACGTACACGGGCATGGCCTTCTTCGTGCCGAAGGGCGAGGTGCCGCCGATCATGTAGCCGGAATGGCGCTGCGCCACTTCGGGCTTGCACGGCTCGACGGACTTGCAGCCGATGCCACGCGCCAGATTCTTGGTCGACACCTTGCAATCGCCATGCATGAGCACGATCATCGGCTTGGCCGCCTCGTCCTGCATCACCAGGGTCTTGATCACCGCATGTTCGGGCACGTTCAATTCGCGCGCCGAGACGCTGGTGCCGCCGTGCTCCTCGTAGGGATACGGATGTTCTTCGAAGGAAACTTGATGCTTGCGCAGCAACTGCGTCGCCTGGGTTTCGGAAATATGCTCTTTTTTAGCCATGCGTGATACGCTGATCGTTCAGTGAGGAGTGCTAATTATGCAGGAAGAAATCCGCTTTGCCACATTCAATGTCTGCAACCTTGCCCCCGCCGGGGCGAAATTGTATGACAACCTGGAACCGTTGAGCCCGGCGCAATACGAAGCCAAGGCGGAATGGACGGCGCGGCAAATCGACCTGCTCGACGCCGACGTGATCGGTTTCCAGGAAATTTTCTCGCAAGCGGCCCTGCGCGACGTGCTGTCGCGCACGCGCCATTACCGCGCAGCCACCCTGGCCGGCTACGATGCCATCGATGCCGCCGGACGCATGCTGCCCACTGTGGCGCTCGTGTCGCGCTTGCCGCTGGCTGGTGCAGGTGTTGCCTGGGCGAATTTTCCCGCCGGCGTGAGCGTGCCTGCCGACGACGATGCTGGCCGCTTCGCCCGAGCGCCGCTGCATGTCCAGGTCATCTTGCCTGGTGGACAACTCACGGATGTGGTCGTGGTGCATTTGAAATCGCGCCGCCCCGACTACCGCCATGGCGACGGCAACGATGCCACCGCCTACGCGCTGGCCAACCTGCGCTCGCTGCAGCGGCGCGGCGCAGAAGCCGTGGCCCTGCGCGTGCTGGCAAGCGAACTGGGCCACAGCGGCCGTCCCCGCATCGTGCTGGGCGACTTCAACGACATCGCCAATGCCGTCACCACGGCCATCGTCATGGGGGCGGGCGCGCCGTGCGAAGCGGGTGCCGAGATGCGCGAACGCCTGTACGACGCCAACGCCATCCAGCAGCGCCAGGACGCCCTGCGCCACGTGGGCTACACGAATATCCACGACAGCGCCTACATGACGATCGACCACATCCTCGTGTCCGAACATTTCCACCCCGCCTCGCCGCGCGCCATCGGCGTGCTGCAGGAAGTAACCTATCTCAACGACCATCTGCTGCTGGGCTTGCGGCACGCCTCCGACCATGGCCAGGTGCTGGCACGCATCAAGCTGCTGGGAAATATTGACTAAATAAGCTGCTAATTAAGCAACTTCGCCAGCGCGCTGCCCTCCACTTGCGCGCTGGCATAGCGCCCCTGGTATTGCTGGCAGCCCTGCCCCCGCAGATACGCCAGCTGCTGCGCCGTTTCCACGCCTTCGGCGATCACCGTCAATTGCAGCTCGCGCGCCATGGCGATGATTGTGGCGGCCACGGCCGTGTCGGACTCGGTTGCCGCGCCGTCCGCGGCAGCGGGCAGGAACGAGGGGTCGATCTTGAGCTTATCCACCGGGTAATGGCGCAGATTGGCCAGGCGCGAATAGCCGGTGCCGAAGTCGTCGATGGCCAGCCTGGCGCCCAGCGCGCGCAGTTGCGCCAGCACGCCGGCCAGGCGCGCACCTCCCTTCATCAGCAAGGACTCCGTCACTTCCAGTTCCAGGCAGCCGGCAGGCAAGCCCGACACGGCCAGCGCCTCTTGTACGCTGAGCAACAAGTTATTGTGCAGACATTGCGCCGGCGACAGATTCACGGCCACGCGCCAGGCATGGCCCGCGTCGTGCCAGGCACGCGCGCGCAGGCAGGCGTGGCGCAGCACCCAGTTGCCGATCGACACCATCAAGCCGCACTCCTCGGCCACGGCGATGAAGCGCTCGGGCGGCAGCACGCCCAGTTGCGGGTGGCGCCAGCGCAACAGCGCTTCGGCGCCGACGATCTGCCCGCTGGCGACATCGAGCGCAGGCTGGAATTCCAGCACGAATTCCTCGCGACCCAGCGCCTCGCGCAAGCCTTGCTCCAGGCTGGCCCGCTCGACGATTTGCGCATTCATCTCGGCATTGAAAAACTGGAAATTGTTGCGCCCGCTTTCCTTGGCGTGGTACATGGCGATGTCGGCGTTATGCACGAGGCTATCGATGCTGTCGCCATCGCTGGGAAAGATGGCCACGCCGATCGAGGTGGACACATGCAATTCGTATTCGCCCAGCTGATAGGGCTGCGTGACGGCATGCAGCAGGCTGGACGCCACGTGGGCCACCTGGTCGATGCCGCCCACCTCGGCCAGGATAATGACGAACTCGTCGCCGCCATGCCGGCTGACGGTATCGACGCCGCGCACGCAGCGCACCAGGCGCCGCGCCACTTCCTTGAGCAGCAAGTCGCCCACGTGGTGGCCCATGCTGTCGTTGATGTGCTTGAAATGGTCGAGGTCCAGGTACAAAATGGCCAGCATGCTCAGCTTGCGCCGCGCGGCCGCCAGCGCCAGCGACAGCCGGTCCAGCAACAGCACCCGGTTCGGCAAGTCGGTGAGGAAATCGTGCTCGGCCAGGTGGCGCGTGTGTTCCTCGTTTTTCTTGCGCTCGCTGATATCGCTGAGGATGGCCAGGTAATTGCTCAATTGCCCCTGCGAATCGCGGATGGCCGTCAGCGACAGCCAGGCCGGGTAGCGCCCGCCCGCCTTGCGCTGGCCAACGATGTCGCCTTGCCAATATCCGTTGTCCCCGACTTCGTCCCACACGTGATCGAAAAACGCTGGCGCGTCCGGCTCCGCGCCGTGCAGGACGAAGGGCTTGCCCAGCATGTCGTCCAGGCTGTAGCCGCTGATCTCGCTGTACGCGGGATTCATGCTGACCACGCGCTGCTGCGGATCGAGCACGACGATGGCTTCGCGCGCATGCTCGACCACCTGCGCCGACAGGTACAGGGCCCGCTCGGCAAGTTTGCGCGAGGAAATATCCCGGATCACGGCGTAAAACAGATAGGTGTGGTCGAGCGTGACGGAAGTGAGCAGCACTTCGCCCCAGAACAGCTCGCCCGCGCACGTCTGGTAGCGCCAGTCGTAGCGGCAATTGCCGTCCGCGTGGGCCTGCGCCGCCAGTTGCGTGCCGCGCAACGCTGACAATTCGCCATCGGGCTGGCGCAAGGGCGAAAAATCGCTGAGGCGGCGCCCCAGCAGCCGTGGCCGGTCCTCGCATTGAAACAGGACGATGGCGGCGGGATTGGCGTCGGCGATATGCTCGTCACGCAGCAGCAGGATGGCATCGGCGGATTTCTCGTACAACTGGCGGAAATTGTCGCCCATCAGCAACAAGGCGCCCTGCGCGGCGCCATCCTGGCCGCTGGCCGTGATGTCGACGTCGATGCAGACCACTTGCCGCACTCGCCCGGACTGGATGACAGGAAACACGGTGGAACAGATGCAGCGCGGCGCGGCCCCATCGGCGCCGAGCTTCCACAGGCGCGTGCTGCGCGCCTTGCCGCTGTCCCACACGGCCGCCAGTTCGCCGGCAACCTCCTCGGCCAGGGTGGCATCCGGCAGCGAGGCGGCCACCCTGGCCCACGGCTGGCCCAGCGCCAGCTCGGCCGTGACGCCATACAGGCGCGCCGCACCCAAGCTCCAGTAGCGCACGATGCCATCGCGGTCGATGCCGCGCACGGCCAGGCCCGGTGCCTGCTCGACGGCGGCGACGATGATGGCCAGCAGATCGAGCGCCTTGCCGGCCGCTCCCGCCTGCGGTTCGGCAGCGGCCAGCAAACGGCCCGGCGACGGGGCGGCTCCGGCAATCCGTTCAGACATCAGCCCCCCGTGGCGCGGCCGCACGGCAACCGGCGGGCGAATGGCCTGTCCGGTGGCGCAACCATCCCACCCATTCTTGCGCGCCGGCGAATCGGCTTCTTGAGGATGCGCAAGCATCGTGACGTGCAAGGCGTCGATGCCGGCAGTGTCTTTGGTCGCCGTTTTTTGCATTCCAGCCCCGATTTTGTGCAATCTGTCGCACGGCGATGGCGGCCGGGCTGGATTCTTCCTAAAGTGGCAACATGCGCATCGCCGTGAACGGCTGCAGCGGCAGGCGTGTTGTCTGCGGCCGCCACGGTGATGCGCTACCCGAATTCCCCCGGCCAGCGACAGGCCGGGTCCGCACCGAGACCTGGCGCCGAACCCCTGCGCCGCTCCTGACCAAAAATACCTATGAAAAACGAGACCCTGCCCCCCGCCTCTCCCCTTGCAGCCACGCGCCGTCGGCGCTGGCGCACCCCCGTGCTGATCCTGGTCGTGCTGGGCCTGGCCGGCGGCGGCTGGACGGTGATGCAATCGAAGCAACAAGCCGCCAAGGCAGCCGAACTGCAAGCGAGCAAGAAGAAGGAGCAGGCCAAGACGCCCGTGCATGAACTGGCGCAGGGCGACGTGGCCGCCATCGCGGCGCGCGCGCTCAGCATCAGCTTGCCCCTGTCCGGCTCGCTGGCGCCCGTGACCCAGGCCACCATCAAGGCCAAGGTTTCCGGCGTGATCCAGGAAACGACCTTGCAGGAAGGCCAGCAAGTGGCGAATGGGCAAATCCTCGTGCGCCTGGACGCGGCCGACCTGCGCGCCCGCCTGACGCAGCAGCAAGCCATGCTCGACGAAGCGCAGGCGCGCCTGTCGATGGCCAGCAAGAATGAAGCGAACAGCCAGGCCTTGCTCAAGCAAAAATACATCTCGCAGACGGCGTACGACACGACGCAAAACTCGGTCGAGCTGGCGCGCGCCAACGTCAAGTCCGCCGCCGCCATGGTCGATATCGCCCGCATCGCGCTGGCCGATGCGGTGATCCGCGCGCCGATGGCCGGCATCGTCAGCAAGCGCCACCTGCAGGCCGGGGAAAAAGTCTCGCCCGACATGCCCGTCTACACCATCGTCAACCTGGCGCAGCTGACCCTGGAAGCGCCCGTGCCCAGCGCGGAAATCCCCCGCATCAAGCTGGGCCAGGATGTCCACTTCAAGGTCGACGGCTTCGGCGCGCGCGACTTCGCCGGCAAGGTCACGCGCATCAACCCCACCACCGAGAGCGGCTCGCGCGCCATGCTGGTCTACATCGCCGTCGACAATGGCGATGGCGCGCTGCGCGGCGGCATGTTCGCCAAGGGCAGCATCGTCACCGAACGGTCAAACGTGGCGCCGCTGGTGCCCCTGACGGCCGTGCGCAACGAAAAGCAGGGCCCCGTCGTGTACGCGCTGGTGAACAACAAGGTGGTCGCCCAGCCCGTCACCTTGGGGCTGCGCAACGAGGATGAAGGCTATGCGGAAGTGACGTCCGGCCTGGTGCCGGGCACGAAAGTCATCATCGCCAGGCTCGATGGCGTCAAGCCGGGCCATGGCGTGACTTTCGCCGCACCCGCCGCCGCCCCTGCCGCGCCGGCAGCCGTACTGGCACGGAAGGATTAAGCCATGTGGATGACCAAAGTCAGTATCCAGAACCCCGTCTTCGCCACCATGGTCATGGTGGCGCTGGTGGTGCTGGGCATCTTCTCCTACCGGGGCCTGGGCGTGGAAAGCATGCCCAGCGTGCAGTTCCCGTTCGCCGCCATTGAAGTGAACTACCCGGGCGCCTCGCCCGAAGCCGTGGAAAACGACATCACGCGCCCCATCGAGGATGCCGTCAACACCGTCAGCGGCATCAAGACCATCCGCGCCAACTCGTGGGAAGGACGCGCCGGCGTCTACCTGGAATTCGAGCTGTCGACGAACATGGACAAGGCCATGCAGGACTTGCGCGACAAGGTGGCCCTGGTGCGTCCCCGCTTCCCGAAGGAAGCCAAGGACCCGTTCATCGCCCGTGCCGAGGGCGACAACGAGCGCCCCATCGCCACCATCGTGCTGACGTCCACCGGGCATGACCTGCGCTCGCTGTCGACCATGACGGAACAGATCATCAGCAAGCGCTTCCAGGGCGTGGCCGGCGTGGGGCAAGTCAAGCTGCGCGGCCTGCGCGCGCGCCAGATCCTCATCAGCATGAAGCCGATCGAACTCAATGCCCAGGGCATCGGCGTCGATGAAGTAATCCGCGCCATCCAGGCGACGAATACCAATTTGCCGGCCGGCTCCATCAGCCATGGCGCGGCCGAACAGCTGGTGCGCGTGGAAGGCAAGATCAAGGATGCGCGCGAATTCGGCAAGATCATCGTCGCGCGCCGCGCCATCGGTCCCGTCTACCTGGACCAGGTGGCCACCGTGGTCGACGGCGAACAGGAAGAATTGTCGATCTCGCGCATGAACGGCCAGCAAGCCGTGACCATGGAAATCACCAAGGTGCAGGATGCCAACGTGGTCGAAGTGGGTACCGGCATCCTGAAAGTGGCGGCGGACCTGCAAAAGACCCTGCCGCCCGATATCACCCTGCGCGTGCTGGACGACGAATCGGAGCGCGTGCAAAGCCAGCTCGATAACGTCAAGCGCACCATCATCGAAGGCGCCGTGCTGACCATGGTGATCGTCTTCCTGTTCCTGCATTCGTGGCGCTCGACCATCATCACGGGCTTGACCCTGCCGATCTCCGTGCTGGCCAGCTTCATCGCCATGAAGGCCTTCGGCTTCACCCTGAACTTCCTCACCTTGATGGCGCTGTCGCTGTGCATCGGCCTGTTGATCGATGACGCCATCGTCGTGCGCGAAAACATCGTGCGCCACCTGGGCATGGGCAAGAACCACTACAAGGCGGCCAACGACGGCACCAATGAAATCGGCCTGGCCGTGATGGCCACCACCTTCGCCATCGTCGCCGTGTTCGTCCCCGTCGCCTTCATGGACGGCATCATCGGCCGCTTCTTCCTGCAGTTCGGCATCACCGTGGCCGTCGCCGTTCTCGTCTCCCTGTTCGTCAGCTTCACGCTCGACCCCATGCTGTCGTCCGTCTGGCGCGACCCCGTCAAGGACCGCTTCAAGTACGCGCCGTGGCTGGGCCGCTTCATGGCCTGGATCGAGACGGGCATCGACCGCCTGCATGTATGGTATGGCAAGGTGCTGGCTGTCGCTTTGCGCTGGCGCAAGACGACCCTGGCTACGGCCGTCGCCCTGTTCGCGGGCAGCCTGATGCTCGTGCCGATGATCGGCGGCGAGATGTTCCCGGAAACGGACCAGGGATGGGTCAACCTGCGCTTCAAGACGCCCGTCGGCTCCAGCCTCGAATACACGGATACCAAGGTACGCCAGATCGAAACGGCGCTGAAGGAATTCCCTGAAATCGACAGCCTGGTGGCCAATGTCGGCACGCAGGACGGGCGCAACACGGCCGAGGTGAACCTGAAGCTGACGGACATCAAGAAGCACAAGCGTCGCTCGCAGCAGGAGCTGGAAAAGCTGATCCGCGAACGCCTGGCGCCGATTGCCGGCATCACCCTGTCCGTCGGACAGCGCCCCATCTTCATCGCCATCCTCGGCACGGACGAAGGCAAGCTCGATGCGGTGGCGCACACCCTGATGGACAAGATGCGCGGCATCAAGGGCCTGGCCGACATGGAGTACAGCCAGGAAGGCGCCAATCCGTCGACCACCGTGAAGATCAATAACGAACTGGCCAGCGACCTGGGTTTGTCGGTGCAGCAGATCGGCAACGCCCTGCGCCCGTTCGTGGCGGGCGACACGGTCAGCCACTGGCTGGCCGGCGACGGGCAAAACTACGACGTCAACGTGCAGCTGCCCAAGTCGGGCCGGCAAAAGGTGGCCGACCTGGCCGACCTGTCGCTGGCCTCGAGCAAGCTTGACGCGAACGGCAAGCCCGTCATGATCCCGCTGCGCCAGGTGGTCGACTTCGTGCCGTCATCGAGCCCGCAGGTGCTGAAGCGCCAGGCCTTGCAGCGCAGGGTCGCCATCTATGCAGGCACGCAGGGCCGCCCTGCAGGCGACGTCGACGCCGACGTGCAGAAAGCCATCAAGTCCATCGACCTGCCGCCCGGCGTGCGCTTCGACGTGGCCGGCAATGCGCAGCAGATGGCCGAAACCATGGGCGGCGCGATGATGGCGCTGGGGATCGCCGTGATCTTCATCTACCTGGTGCTGGCGTCGCAGTTCGGCAGCTTTTTGCAGCCGATCGCCATCATGGTGTCCCTGCCGCTGTCGCTGATCGGCGTGCTGGCCGCCCTGCTCATTACTGGCAGCACCCTGAACATCTTCTCCGTGATCGGCTTCATCATGCTGATGGGCTTAGTCACCAAAAATGCGATCTTGCTGGTGGACTTCACCAACCAGCGCCAGCGCGAAGGCCTGGGCCAGTTCGAGGCGCTGATGGAAGCGGGGCAAGTGCGCTTGCGGCCCATCCTGATGACGACACTGGCCATGGTCTTCGGCATGCTGCCGATGGCCATCGGCATGGGCGACGGCGGCGAATCGCAGGCGCCGATGGGCCGCGCCGTCATCGGCGGCGTGATCACCTCGACCCTGTTGACCTTGGTGGTGGTGCCCGTCGCCTACACCTACCTCGACAGCCTGGGCAAGCGCGCCGCGCGCTTTTTCGGCGGCAGCGGCGAGCACGCCGAATCCGCCGACGACGGCAAGGCACACGCCCACTGATTGACCGGTCGCCTTCACCGTCCCCGCATTGGCGGGGACGACGCGGCGGCTTCCTGAAGAGAGCTTCAGTTGACCAAAGCTGCCCCACTGGCTAGACTGTCCCCGTTATCAATGATATGGAGTGACTCGTGGGTGCTTGTTCCAGTGACAGTAGTCGATTGACCATCGGCGATCGGCCTTAGGCAAGACGCGCGCATTCCGCCCGCCCTGCCCATGGCAAGGTGCGGTTTTATCAGCGGCAGTACTCTCTCGCCGCCACTTCCCTCCTCATCGTTCCACCGTTATCGTCTGCTGCCCCCTTTCGGGGCGAATTGTCTTCGCCCCCGCACTCGCCTGTTCCTCCCCAGCCGGGAGAAACTGATGGTGGTATTTGACTTTGCGCTGCGCGTTGCCGCGGCATTGACCCTGGGCGCCATGATCGGCGCCGAACGCCAGCTGCGCCAGCGCATGGCGGGCCTGCGCACGAACGCGCTGGTGTCCGTCGGCGCCTCGCTGTTCGTGATGGTTTCCGTGCTCGAAGGCGATAGCGCCGGCCATATGCGCATCGCCGCGCAGGTGGTCTCCGGCATCGGCTTCCTGGGCGCCGGCGTCATCATGCGCGAAGGCATGACGGTGCGCGGCCTGAACACGGCCGCCACCCTGTGGTGCTCGGCCGCCATCGGCATCCTGTGCGGCCTGGGGTTCGCGCTGGAAGCGGCCATCGGCACGGGATTTGTCCTGGTGGCCAACCTGGTGCTGCGCCACCTGGCGCAACGCATCAACGCGCACGGCGGCGAAGCGGGCATCGAGACGGAAAGCATCTACCGCGTGACGGCCGTATGCGAGGCGGAGCAGGAAATCCTCGTGCGCAACCTGATGCTGCGCATGATCAGCGGCATGCCGGCCCTGATGCTGCAATCCTTGCACAGCGAGGATACCGCGCACGCCGGACGCATCGAAGTGCGGGCCGACCTGCTCACGCCCCTGTCCAGCCTGGGATTGCTGGAGCAGATCGTCAGCCAGGTCAGCCTGGAAGGCAGCGTCTCGGCCGTGCGCTGGGCGCTGGTGAACAACGCGGAATTTGTCGCCGAACGGGGAGTGTGATGATGAAAAAATGGATGCTGTGGTTTGTCAAACGTGGTCCGGCTGTCGCCACCTACCGCCTGACCGTCACCTGCCCCGCAGCGCAGGCCGACCACGTCGTGCGCCTGCTGCTGGCCGAACTCAAGGGCGCGGGCCTGGCGCCGTCGCAAATGCTGCGCAGCTGGGACGCGGCCAGGCAGGTGGTGCAGCTGATCGCCACGGTGCTGTGCCAGGCCGTGCAGCGCGCCGTGCTGGTGCGCTTCGTCAACCGCGCGGGCGCCTGGCCGCAGGTGCGGCAAGTGCGCTGGGAAGGCGTCGCGCCTTCAGCTTGAGGCGGGCAGGCGCATGAGGAACAGCGCGCCGCCTTGCGGGCGGTTCTGCGCCTCGATGCTGCCGCCATACGCGTGCACGATGGCTTGCGACAGGGCCAGGCCCAGGCCGAAACCGGGCGCCTCGCCCGCGCGCGCCTGGGCGCCCCTGTAAAACCGCTCGAACAGGTGCGGCAAGTCTTCCACGCCGATACCCGGCCCCGCATCGGCCACGCCGACGATCGCATGCGCGCCATCGCGCGCCACGTGCACGCTGATGACGCTGTCGGGAGGCGAGAACTTCACGGCGTTATCCAGCAAATTGGCCAGCACCAGGTCGACCGGGCCGGCCGCCACCCTGGCCTGCACGTCTGCACTTGCATCGAAGACGATGCGGATGCCGCGCTGCGCTGCCGCCTTTTCCAGGCGCTGCGCTGCCGCCCGCACGAGCGGATTGAGCTCGATGGTTTCCACCGCGTTGCGCTCCTGGCCCACGTCCAGACGCGTGAGCATCAAGAGCTCTTCCACCAGGGTCGTCAGGCGCTGCACTTCATCGAGGCACGATGCCAGCGCATCGACATACTCGGGCGACTCGCGCGGGCGGCGCAGGGTGATTTCGATTTCCGTGCGCAGGCGCGACAGGGGCGAGCGCAATTCGTGCGAAGCGTCAGCCGTGAAGCGGCGCTGCGCATCGTAGCCGTGTTCCAGGCGGTCCAGCATGGCGTTCAGGGTATCGACCAGGCGGCCGATCTCGTCTTGCGTACCGGGATGGGGCAGGCGCTGGTGCAAACTGGCTTCGCCGATCGAATGCGCCTGGTCCACCACGTCGTCGATGGCGCCCAGCACGCGGCGCGTGAGCATTTCGCCGGCCAGGCCCACGGCCGCCAGCAGGGCCAGCGCCATGGCGCCAAACAGCACGGTGGCCGCGGCCAGCACGTGATTGGTATCGTCGAGCGAACCGGCCACCTGCACCGCCAGGCGCGCGCCGGACGAAGGCAGGGGAATCGAGACCATGCGCAGCGGCTCTTCGCCGAACTTCGGCAGGGTCTCGAAAATGGTCTCGCCGGCCGCCAGGCGCGCCAGCAAGGCGGGAGGCGCCGGCAATTGCGCCGCCTCCAGGTTGCGGCTGCGCGCCAGCACGCGGCCTTCGCCATCGATGATCTGCACCAGGCGGTCCAGGCGCGTCAACGACGGCGGCGCCAGGCCCGGCGCCACCTCGTGCACCTGCACGGGCTGGCGCGGCGCAGCCGGCAGCATGGCCATTTCCGTCTCGGCCAGCGCCAGCAGGGCCGCATCGAGCTGGCCGTGCACGGCGCGCGACAGGCCCCAGTAACCGGCCAGCGCCGTACAGGCGACGATGGCGAGGATGACGGCCAGGTGCACCAGCAGCAATCGCTTGCGAAAGCTAGCCACCGTTGTTTTCCGCCAGGCGGAAGCCGCGTCCGCGCACCGTGTGTATCAATGGCGGTAAGCCCGGCGCATCCACTTTCCCCCGCAGGTTGCGCACGTGGACGTCGATCAGGTTGTCAATGCCGATCAGGTCCGCCTGCCATATCTGCTCGGCCAGGCGCGCGCGGCTGACCACTTCGCCCGCCTGGCGCAGCAGGATCAGCAGGATCGCGTATTCCTTGGGCGTGAGCACCAGCGGCACGCCAGCCCGCGTTGCCTGGTGGCTGACGGGATCGAGCGTCAGGTCGGCCAGCGCCAGCACCAGCGGGCGGCTGATGTCGGAGCGGCGCAACAGGGCGCGAATGCGCGCCAACAGCTCCTCGAATTCGAACGGCTTGGTCAGGTAATCGTCGGCGCCCGTGTTCAGGCCCGTCACCCGGTCGGCCGTGGCGTCGCGCGCCGTGAGCATCAGCACGGGCGTCTGGATGCCGCGCGCGCGCAAGTCGCGGCAAAAATCGATGCCCTGCTTGCCCGGCAACATCCAGTCCAGCACGATCAGGTCGTAATCGACGGCGTAGCTTTCCTCTTCGCCTTCTTCCGCGCTGTGGGCCACGTCGACGACAAAGCCTTCTTCCTGCAAGCCGCGCGCCAGCAGGCGCGCCGCCTTGCGGTCGTCTTCCACCAGGAGGATTCTCATGCCTGCCTTTCGCATTGCGCCGTGTTTTCCATGCTGGCATTTTACCGCGCCGCACCGTACGCGCACGGAACCTGAAGAATGATTCAGGCGTTCTTGGGCGCTTCTTCAGGACCACATTGCTATGCTTTCCCGGCGCTGTTGTGACGCTGCCTGCGCCACCTGCGCCCCTCTCATTGCCCGCCTGGGCACGGCATCCATGCATGCCCCTTCACCATCAATAACAAGGAAACACGGGATGAACACGACCACCCGCAACGCCCTGGGCGCCAGCTGCGCCCTCGCTCTCGCCTGCTCGGCCCTGGCCGGCTGCGCCAAGCCGACGGCGGCAGCCACGCCTGTCGCCCAATCGATGCATCAGGACGACGGCAGCATCGCCGTCGACAAGATGTCGCCGCTGCGCCAGCGCCTGCAGATCGCCGCCGTACTGGAACAGAACATCGCCACGCAGACGGAGGCGCCGGGCAGCATCGAGGCCATGCCGGAGAAGCTGGTGAAGATCACGCCGCCCCTGGCCGGGCGCATCACGCGCTTGCAGCGCGCCCTGGGCGACAGCGTGAAGGCGGGCGATCCGCTGTTCACGCTGGACTCGGCGGAACTGAGCGCCGCCTACGCGGACGACAGCAAAGCCAGGTCCGCCCTGCTGCAGGCACGCCAGGAACTGGAACGCCAGAAAACCCTGTTCGAGGCGGAAATCGCCGCGCGCAAGGAGTACGAAGCGGCGCAGGCCAGTTTTGCGCAAGCCGGCAGCGACGCCCAGGCCAGCGCCGACAAGCTGGCGCAGTACGGAGCAGGAGCGCGCGGGTCGCGCCGCGACTATGTGCTGCGTTCGCCGATCGCCGGCACCGTGATCGCCATGGAAGGCGCCCAGGGCGGCTACTGGAACGATATCAACGCGCCCGTCATGACGGTGGCCGACCTGTCCACCGTGTGGCTGTCGGCCAACGTGGCCGAAAGGGACCTGGCGCAGGTCGCCGTGGGACAAACGACCAGCATCACCGTCGACGCCTGGCCCGGCAAGGCTTTCGAAGGCAAGGTCGCGTATGTGGGCGCCGTGCTCGACCCCGAGACGCGCACGGTGAGGGTGCGCGTGGCCATCGACAACCGCAGCGGCGCCTTCAAGCCCGGCATGTTCGCCCACGCGGGGTTCGCCGGCGCCAGCCGCCGCGCCCTCCTCGTGCCCGCGTCCGCCCTGCTGCAAAGCGGGCCCTCGACGCGCGTGATGGTCGAACGCAGCGCGCTGGTGTTCTCGCCGCGCGCGGTGGAAGTGGGCGCCAGCCATGGCGACCAGGTGGAAATCGTCTCCGGCCTGAAAGCGGGCGAACGCATCGTCGTCAAGGAAGGAGTGCTGCTCAATGATTGACCGTTTCATCGCCACCTGCTGCCAGCGGCGCGGCATCGTCTGGCTGGTGCTGCTGTTCGT
This sequence comes from Janthinobacterium sp. SUN176, assembly GCF_030587335.1. Classification (NCBI taxonomy): domain Bacteria; kingdom Pseudomonadati; phylum Pseudomonadota; class Betaproteobacteria; order Burkholderiales; family Oxalobacteraceae; genus Janthinobacterium; species Janthinobacterium sp. SUN176. The sequence goes on from NZ_JAPWIA010000001.1 coordinate 3,628,365, forward strand.
CGCCGCCTATGGCGTCTACTGCTGGAAGCAGCTGCCCATCGAAGCGTATCCCGACATCGCCGACGTCACCTCGCAAATCGTCACGCAGGTGCCGGGCCTGGGCGCCGAGGAAATCGAGCAGCAGATCACCATTCCGCTCGAACGCGCGCTGCTCGGCACGCCCGGCATGCACGTGCTGCGCACGCGCAGTCTGTTCGCCCTGTCGCTGATCACGGTGGTGTTCGAGGATGGCAGCGACGGCTACTTCACGCGCGAGCGGCTGCAGGAACGCCTCGCCAGCGTCAACCTGCCGTATGACGCCAAGCCGGGACTCGATCCCTATACCTCGCCCACGGGCGAGATCTACCGCTACACCTTGGAATCGAAAAGCCGCAGCCTGCGCGAACTGTCCGAGCTGCAGTTCTGGACCGTGATCCCGCGCCTGCAGCAGGTGCGCGGCGCGGCCGATGTGAGCAATTTCGGCGGTTTGACGACGCAATTCATGCTGGAACTCGACCCCGCAAAACTCGACAGCTACGGCTTCTCGCTGGCGCAGGTCAAGGACGCCATCAACGCCAACAACATCAGCGGCGGCGGCAGCGTCATCGACCGCGGCCAGCAATCGTACGTGGTGCGCGGCGTGGGCTTGCTGCATTCGCTCGATGACATGGGCAACGTCGTCGTCAGCAGCAAGGATGGCGTGCCTGTGCTGGTGAAGGACCTGGGCAAGCTCGCCTACGGCAACGTGGAGCGGCGCGGCATCCTGGGCAAGGACGACAATCCCGACACTATCGAAGGCATCACCCTGCTGCTGAAGGACTTCAATCCGTCCGAAGCGCTGGCCGGCATCCATGCTGCCGTGGATGACTTGAATGCCAATGTGCTGCCGAAGGATGTGAAAGTGGTGCCCTACCTGGACCGCAGCTCGCTGATCGACGCCACCCTGCACACGGTCAGTTACACCCTGGGCGAAGGCATGCTGCTCGTCGCCCTCGTGCTGCTGCTGTATCTGGGCAGCCCGCGCGCGGCCGCCATCGTCGCGCTGACGATTCCGCTGGCCCTGCTGATCGCCTTCATCTTCATGCACCATTTTAAAATTCCCGCCAACCTGCTGTCGCTGGGGGCGATCGACTTCGGCATCCTCGTCGACGGTTCCGTGGTGGTGCTGGAAAACATGCTGCGCCGCCGCGAACGGGAACAGGAACGGCCTCTCACCCTGCAGGACGCCATCGATGCGACCCTGCAGGTGGCACGTCCCATCATGTTCGGCATGGCCGTCATCATCGCCGCTTATTTACCCCTGTTCGCCTTCCAGCGCATCGAATACAAGCTGTTCTCGCCGATGGCGTATGCGGTGGGCGCGGCGCTGGTGGGCGCGCTGGTGGTGGCGCTGGTGCTGATCCCGGGCCTGGCCTGGCTGGCCTTGCGCAAGCCGCGCCGCACCTTCCATAACCGCGCGCTGGACAAGCTGGCGGGCGCGTACGGGCGTTTCCTCGAACGCATGGTGGGCAGGAAGCGCTGGGTGGCGATGGTGTGCGCCACCTCGCTGGCGTGCCTGGCGCTGCTGGGCGGCAGCATCGGGCGCGACTTCCTGCCCTACCTCGATGAAGGCTCCTTGTGGTTGCAGGTGCAGATGCCGCCCGGGATCACCCTGGACAAGGCATCCGAGATGGCCAGCGAACTGCGGCACGCCGCGCTGGAATTCCCCGAAGTGTCGACCATCGTCACGCAGACGGGGCGCAACGACGACGGCACCGATTACTGGACGCCGTCGCACATCGAAGCGAGCGTGGGCCTGCATCCATACAAGAGCTGGAAGTCGGGCATGAGCAAGCAGCAGTTGATCGCCAAAATGAACGCGCGCTTCGCCAGCATGCCCGGAGTCACCGTGGCTTTCATGCAACCGATGATCGACGGCGTGCAGGATAAATTGTCGGGCGCGCACAGCGACCTGACGGTGAAAATCTTCGGCAATGACCTCGACGAGGTGCGCGGCATCGCCGGCAAGGTGGCAAATGTCCTGAAGACTATCTCTGGCGCCTCCGACGTGGCGGTGGACGTGGAGCCGCCGCTGCCCAACCTGAAGGTGGAACTGGACAGGGCAAAGGCGGCCCGCTACGGCATCAACGCGGCCGACGTGGCCGACCTGATCGCCACCGGCATCGGCGGCGCGCCCATCGGCCAGGTGTATGTCGGCGAGAAAAGCTACGACATCGCCGTGCGCTTCCCGCCGGCCACGCGTTCCAGCCCGGACGCCATCGCCAACTTGAAGCTCAACGCCGCCAACGGTGCGAGGATTCCGCTGGCGCAGGTGGCCACCATCAGCACCACCTCGGGCGAAAGCGTGATCGTGCGCGAAATGGGACGGCGCCACATCATCGTGCGCCTGAATGCCCGCGGGCGCGACCTGGCCGGCTTCCTGGCCGAAGCGCGTCCGCTGGTGGCGCAAGCCGTGGCCGACGAGCACCAGCGCATCAGCGTCGAATGGGGCGGCCAGTTCGAAAACCTGCAGCGCGCGCAAAGCCGTCTGGCGCTGATTCTGCCGATGACCCTGGGCGCCATGTTCCTGCTGCTGTTTGGCCAGTTCCGCAACCTGCGCCAGCCCGCGCTGGTCTTGCTGGCCGTGCCGCTGGCCATGCTCGGTGGCCTGGCCGCGCTGCACCTGCGCGGCATGACCTTGAACGTGTCGAGCGCCGTCGGCTTCATCGCCCTGTTCGGCGTGGCCGTCCTGAATGCCGTCCTGATGCTGGCGCAGATCAACCGCTTGCGCAGCGACGAGGGGAAAAGCTTGCGCGAGGCCGTGCTGGAAGGCGCGCGCGACCGCATGCGTCCCGTACTGATGACGGCCACGGTGGCCGCCCTGGGCCTGACGCCGGCCATGCTGGCGACAGGCCTGGGCAGCGACGTGCAACGCCCGCTGGCCACCGTGGTGGTGGGCGGCCTGGTGACGGCAACCGCGCTCACCCTGCTGCTGTTGCCGGCCCTGTATTACCTGATCGAGGCGCACCTGCAACAACGCCGGACCGACACCGAAGGAGAGACCCATGACACGTTTTAATGTACTGCTGGCGGCCTGGCTGATTGCTCCATGCGCCATTGCCGCGCCCTTAAGCTTTGAAACCTATCTGTCCGCCGTGGAAAGCCACAGCCTGGAACTGCAGGCGCAGCAGCAGGGCATCACCTCGGCCAAGGCCGGCATCGGCATCGCCGGCTTGCGTCCCGATCCCGAGTTCACCCTGGGCGCCACGCGCGAGACGGTGCGCAGCGTCGAGCACCGTCCCGTCACGTGGAACCCTGCCATCAGCATGGCCATCGAGACGGGCGGCAAGCGCGCCGCGCGCCTGAAGGCGGCGCACAGCAATGTCGCGCTGGCCGAGGAAACGGTGGCCGGCTTCAGGAGCGAACTGTATGGCACGGCCGCCGCCGCGTTCACGGAAGCGTGCCGCACGCGCGAGGTCCTCGCGCGCAAGGAACAGACCATGGCGGCCCTGTCGAAGGTAGTCGAGGCGAATACCGTGCGGCGCAAGGCGGGCGACGTGGGCGGCATCGAGCTGCTGCAGTCGCGCGTGGAACGCGACCAGTTCCAGGCCGACCTGGCGCAGGCGCGCAGCGAGGCAGATAGCGCGATGCTGGCCCTGTCGCCGCCGCTGGGGCGCCAGTTCGATGGCTTGTTTCCGCAAGCGCAGCTGGCGTGCGACTTCGCCGCGTACGAGGGCGGCGACGCCGGCGTGCTGGTGCCGCAGGCGCTCGAGGCCCGCAACGACGTGCGCATCGCCCGCGCCACGCTGGACAACCTGCGCGACGGTGCGGCGCTGGTGCGCGCCAACCGCGCCGTCGATCCGACCGTGACCGTGGGCCTGGCCGCCGCGCGCGGCTACCATGACGGCATCGACGCCAGCGGCAATCCCGTCGATGGCGCGCCCCGCTCCCGTGCGCTGTCCATCTCGCTGGCCATCCCGATTCCCCTGTCGCGGCGTGACAAGGGCGACGTGGTGCAGGCCGAAGCGGGGGTCACGCAAGCGATGCTGGCCCTGCGCCAGGCCGAATTACAGGCGGAGACGCAAGTGCGCACGGCGCAGCGGCAGCTGCATGCGGCGCAGGACAGGCTGGCGCGCTACCGCGACGGCGTGCTGGTCGATGCGCAAAAGGTAGTCGACGGCGTGCGCCTGTCTTACTTCAGCGGCAATGCCTCGCTGCTGGAATGGCTGGCGGCGCAGCGCTCGGCCGATGACGCGTACCAGGGCTATGTGCAGGCGCGCGCCGATGCGGCCATGGCCAGCACGCAGCTGCAACTGGCGCTTGGCCAGCGGCCGCACTTGTAGCGGGGGAAGGGGAAACGAGGAGATACCGGCGCGGCGATGCCGCACCGGTCATCAGGAACGGGGAGTTACTGGGGCTGGGCGGGTGCGTCGCCCTCGGCGGCCGGATCTGCATCGACGTCGGCGTCGTCCGCTTCCGGCTCATCGCCTTCGCCGCCGTCGGCCGGCTTCGGATTGTTCTTCGCTTCCAGCTTGCGTCTGGCTTTTTCCTCGGCTTTCTTCTTCTTTTCCAGCTCTTTTTGCCGTTTTTCGTATTGGAAATTTGTCTTGGCCATTTACTACCTCTTTAGTTTTTTATTGTTACAGATAAGCACATAGGGCACATTATGACGCAGTTGGAGCAAATACAAAATTTTTAGCCGCGCGGATGATGCTGCGCATGCAGCAGTTTCAGCCGTTCGCGGGCCACATGCGTGTAAATCTGCGTGGTGGAAATATCGGAGTGCCCCAGTAACAATTGCACAACACGCAAGTCCGCGCCATGGTTGAGCAAATGCGTGGCGAACGCATGGCGCAAGGTATGCGGCGACAGCGGTGCCGTGATGCCGGCGCTCAACGCATGTTTCTTGATGATGACCCAGAACATTTGCCGCGTCATGGCGCCGCCGCGCCGCGTGACGAACAGGGCATCGTCCATCTGGCCATCGAGGATGACGCCGCGCGCTTCCTTCAGGTAGCGCTCGATCCACAGCCGCGCCTGCTCGCCGAACGGCACCAGGCGCGTCTTGCTGCCCTTGCCCGTGATGCGCAGCACGCCATCGTTCAGGCTCAGTTCCACCGATTTCAAGTCCACCAGCTCCGACACGCGCAAGCCGCTCGCATACATGAGCTCCAGCATCGTGCGTTCGCGCAGGCCCAGCGGCGTGCTGACGTCGGGCGCCGCCAGCAAGGCTTCCACTTGCGCTTCGCTCAAGGTGTGCACGAAGCGCGCCGGCTGCTTGGCCGAGACCATCTTCAGGCACGGATCGGCCGCGATATGCTTGTGCCGCAAGGCCAGCTGGTAAAAGCGCTTGAGCACGGACAAGCGCCGGTTCGACGAGGTCGCCTTGCTCTCGTCGTGGCGGGCCGCGAAATACGCGTCGATATCGGCCGTGGATACTTCGTACAGGCCCTCGCGCCCGGGCCGCGCCACTTCCAGCCAGCGCGCAAACAAGCGCATGTCGCGCCGGTAGGCATCGAGCGAGTTCTTCGACAAGCCGTCTTCCAGCCACAGGCTGTCGCAAAATTCATCGATCAGGGTAGTGTTGTCGGGCGCCAGCAGGCTGTTCATCATCGTTTGGACCATCCCATGCTCTCGACACCTTCATGCGCCAGCAGCCAGCGCTTGACGCCCAGGTGGAAGCCTGTCGCATCGTCGTGGTGGGCAAAGCCGCCCAGGCCGCCCGCGGCTGTGACCCGGTGGCAGGGGATCACCACGGGAAACCAGTTGGCGCCGCAAGCCTGGCCCACGGCGCGCGGGGCCGAGCCGATCAGGCGCGCCACGTCGCCATACGTGCGCACCTGGCCGCGCGGAATGCCGGCAATCGCCGCCCATACGCGCTGCTGGTAGGCGCTGCCCGCGTCTGCCAGTGGCAGGTCGAAGACATAATCGGGATCAAGGAAATAGCGCGCCAGTTGCCGGCACGCCCGCTCGGAGACGGCATCCTGCGCATCTTTTTCCGCGAAGTGCGACGGCAAATACACCAGTTCGCATACCTGGCCCTCCTGCGCACGCACGCCCATGGCGCCGAACGGTGCGGCCACGATGGCGCTGAACAGTTCACTGCCCTGTTGTTTTTTCATCTGCTGATCAAAGTTCAAGTGTGGCATATATACAACCTGCCGGCGCATCTGGCTGCGCCCTAGTGATTATGCACCGACTTTGGGCGTGCCGGCGGACGTTTCCCCCGCACGAAAAAAAAGCGCACCAGTCGGTGCGCTTCAAATATTGCTTCACGTTCCCGGTCGTTTGGGTCCGCCGGTGCCGGCTTGTGGCCGCAGACAGCTATGACTCAACAACTTCTGTGAAACGTGTGTCTCCTCAATATATCCCCGGTATCAATACCGTTTTTATAGACCACTCCCCCACTAACCTTGTTACCAATTCTGTATTTCAGCCTTGCTACCAGGGCGCATATGCATATACGTGTTTCCCCTTAAGGCTGCCCATCATAGCGCATTTATTCGGCCGGATCGACTTTTTTTGCACCATGACGGGGACAACTGTTTTAGTTGTAAATTAAATTTGGCAACCACAGCGAGATTTGTGGTACGTAGGTAATCAGCACGAGGAAGCCCAGCATCGTCAGCAGCCACGGCATCACGGCCACGGTCAGCTCCGAGATGCCCATCTTCGTGATGCCGGACGCCACGTACAGGTTCAGGCCCACGGGCGGATGGCACATGCCCACTTCCATGTTGACCACGATCAAGATGCCGAAGTGCACAGGGTCGATGCCCAGCTTCATGGCCACGGGGAACAGAATCGGCGCCATGATCAGCACGATGGACGACGGTTCCATGACGTTACCAGCCAACAACAGCAGCACGTTGACCACCAACAAGAAGCTGATCACGCCCAGGCCCTTGCCTGTGATCCATTCGGCCATCGCTTGCGGGATGTTTTCGCTGGTCATCAGGAACGAGAACAGCACGGCATTCGTGATGATGTACAACAGCATCGCCGACATGGCGGCCGAATCGAGCAAGACCTTGCCCACTTGCTTGATCTTCAAGTCCTTGTAGACGAAGACGGCGATGATGAAGGCGTACACGGCGGCCATGGCGGCCGCTTCCGTCGGCGTGAAGGCGCCCGAATAGATGCCGCCCATGACGATGACGATCAGCAACAAGCCCCAGGCGCTTTTCTTGAACGTCACAAAGCGCTCGCCCCAGCTGGCCTTCTGCATGCGCGGATAATTGTGCTTGCGCGCCAAGAACCACGTGGTCAGGCCCAGCAGCATGGCCAGCATCATGCCGGGAATCACACCCGCCATAAACAGTTTGCCAACGGACGTGTTGGTGCTGACGGAATACATCACCATCACGATCGATGGCGGTATCAAGATGCCCAGGGCGCCCGAGGTGGTGATGACGCCGGCGCCGAAACCGCGCGGATAGCCCTGCTTGACCATGGCCGGCAGGATGATGGAACCGATCGCCACCACGGTGGCGGGGCTGGAACCGGAGACGGCGGCAAACAGCGCGCACGCCATCACGCCGGCCAGCGCCAGGCCGCCATGCCAGTGGCCCACCATGGAGCTGGCGAAGTTGATCATGCGCCGCGCCACCCCGCCATGCGTGAGGAAGTTGCCCGCCAAAATGAAGAACGGGATGGCCATGATTTCGAATTTTTCGATGCCCGTGAAAATTTTCAGGGCCACCGATTCGATGGGCACGCTGGTCATGGTAAACAGGAACGTCAGTACCGTCAGGCCCAGCGAAATGGAAATGGGCATGCCGGTCAGCATCAGCGCCAGCAGCAATACAAAGATGATCAGCGCGTTCATGCCTTGGCTCCTTTTTCTTCAGCCGTCAATTCGTCTTCCAGCCCCTCGACATGCGAATGGTCGTGTTTCGGCAAGGCGCCCGTCTTGATGAAATGCACCATCACCTGCAGGAAGCGGAAGCACATCAGGTAGGAACCCAGCGGGACGGCCAGGTAAACCAGCCACATCGGCACTTCCATGTCGGCCGACGTCTGGTCCGTGTGGCCGATCGACCACACGAAGCTGGCGCCCAGGGTGCCCACGATGCCCGTAAACAGGGCGCCGGCCCCCAGGCCGAAGACGATGAAACGGTCGCGCCAGCGGGGATTCATGCGGTTGATCAAGACGTCGACGCCCACGTGGATGCCCGTGCGCACGCCGTACGCGGCGCCGAACTTGGCCATCCAGACGAACATGTAGATGCACAGTTCCTGGGCCCAGCTGGTATTGATTTGAATCAGGAAGTCTTGCACGACCGGTATCGGCAAGCCGGCCAGATAGCGGTGCACGACCGCGACGAAGATGATGAAGGTGGCCGCGCCCATCAGGGTCGCGATCAGCCACTCTTCCAGGTGATCCAGAAATTTCATGGTGGACTTTCAAAGAATGCGGGTACACGCACTCCCGCGCAGGACGCGCAGGAGTCGTTCAAACGGACTGGCAGGGTGCCCTGCCTGCCGCGCCAGGCGGCGCGGCGCGCTACAGCCTGCGGCTTACTTCGCGCTTTCCTTGTTGATGGCCGAGATCAGATCTTTGCCGATGCGCCCTTCCATGGCCTTCTGCACGGGCGCCAGCGCCTTGCGCCACTCGGCCTGCTCCTGCACCGTCAGGGTATATATCTGCGTCCTGCCCGCCTTCTTGATGGCGTCGAGGGCCTGGTCATTGTCGCGCTGGGCGATGGCTTTTTCAAACGTGGTCGCCTCGCGCATGGCTTTTTCCAGCTGGCCGCGGATTTCGGGCGGCAAGCCATCCCAGAATTTCTTGTTGACGATGACGGCATAGCCCAGGTAACCGTGGTTCGACACGGTCACGTGCTTTTGCACTTCATGCATCTTTTGCGTGTACATATTCGATGGCGGATTTTCCGTACCGTCGACCACGCCCGTCTGCAGCGCCTGATACACTTCCGAGAAGGCCAGCACCTGCGGGTTGGCGCCTAGCGCGCGCATCTGCGCGTCGAGCACCTTGGACGACTGGATGCGCATTTTCAGGCCCTTGAAATCGGCCGGCGTATGCAGCGGCTTGTTGGCCGACATCACCTTGAAGCCGTTATCCCAGTAGGCCAGGCCCGTGATACCCTTGGGTTCCAGTTTCTTCAGCAGGCTCTTGCCGATTTCGCCTTCGGTGACGTTGTACAGCGCCGTCTTGGTGGGGAAGATGTAGGGCAGGTCGAACGCTTCGAATTCCTTTACGCCCAGGGGGCCGAACTTGGCCAGCGACGGCGCCAGCATCTGCACGGCGCCCAGCTGCAGGGCTTCGAGTTCTTCCTTGTCCTTGTACAGCTGGCTGTTCGGGTAGAGTTCGACCTTGACCTTGCCATTCGTGGCTTTCTCGGCCAGCTGCTTGAAGCGCTCGGCGGCCTGGCCTTTCGGCGTATCGGTGGCCACGACGTGGCTGAATTTGATGACGATGGGCGCTTGCGCGTAGGCGTGGACGCCAGCGGTGGCGCCGATGGCGGCGCACAGCGCGACGAACAGGGTTTTCATTGGCGGCAGTTGCATTTTTGTCTCCTGAGTGGTTTTTTAAAAAACTTTATTTTTTGTCTACTTGGATATTGTGCCAAAGAAACTACTCCGGCTATTGTGGTTAACCACAATAGCCGGCTCCCGATAAGCCGCTACCCTGCCAGCCATGCCGACTCCCCCCACCTTTGCGCGCCGCTTCAAGCTATCGAGCCCGATGCGCTGGCTGCTGCCCGTCATCCTGCTGCTGCTGTTCCTGTCCATCCTGTTCTGGCTGCCCTGGCAGGCGCGCCAGATGGAAAGCAACGAACGCCAGGAGCAGCTGATCGCCGACACCCTGTGGGTGGAGCAAACCATCCGCTTCCAGCTGGCGCGCAACGAGGAAAGCCTGTTCAACCTGGGCGTGGACATCGCCAGCGCCTCGCTGGGCGCGGAAAAAGTGCACGAACGGCTGCAGCAGATGCTGCGCAATGGCCGCGAATTGCAGCGCGTGCTGTGGCTCGACACCAGCGGCAAGGTGCTGGCTACCAGCGACAACAGCCTGCCGCATGCGTTGTCGTTTTCGCCGGCCTCTCTGACGGCGGCCGACAATGCGCGCCGCCTGCACCGGGGACAGTACGCCCAGCCTTCGCAGCAAAGCGGCTTTCCCGACGCTCCGCCCGGCGCCATGCTGATGGATTACCACCAGCCCCTGTTCGACGGCCAGCGCTATGTCGGCAGCCTGGTGGCCACCTACCAGATCAGCAGCCTGCTCGATGAAATGGTGCCGTGGTGGTTTGCGCAGGATAACCAGATTTCGCTGATCGACCGCGACGACAAGGTGCTGGCGCGGCGCGCCGCCGCCGGTCCCGGCCACGGCGTGTACACGCACAAGCGCGCGCTCGACGTGCCCGGCGCCACCATCACCCTGTTTACCGACAGCGTGAAAAGCCAGCCCAAGCTGCTGCCCAATCTGCTGGTCGGCTCCGTCATCGCCCTGTCGCTGGGTTTATTATGGAGTCTGCTGGCCCTGTGGCGGCACATCTCGCGCCGCCTGGTGGCCGAAGGCGCGCTGCGCCAGCAGATGCTGTTTCGCACGGCGATGGAAAACTCGCTGGTGACGGGCATGCGCGCGCGCGACCTGGAAGGCCGCGTCACCTATGTCAATCCCGCGTTTTGCCAGATCGTCGGCTATCCGCCCGAGGAAATCCTGGGGCGCCTGCCCCCCATGCCCTACTGGGTGCCCGAGGCGCTGGAAGAATATCAGCAGCGCTTCGTCAAGGCGCTGGCCGGCAATCCCACGCCGCAGTTCGAGACCTATTTCCAGCGCCCGGACGGCACGCGCGTGCCCGTGCTGATCTTCGAGGCCCCGCTGGTGGACAAGAACGGCCAGCAGACGGGCTGGATGGGTTCCGTGCTCGACATCTCGGACCGCAAGCGGGTCGAGGAACTGAATCGCCAGCAGCAGGAAAAGCTGCAAACGAGCTCGCGCCTGGCCACCATGGGCGAGCTGGCGTCGATGCTGGCGCATGAATTAAATCAGCCGCTGGCGGCCATTTCCAGCTACACGACGGGCGCGCTGAACCTGATCCGCCGCGCCATCGACAGCGGCGCGCCCGTCGAGCCGAATACCCTGAAGCCGGCGCTGGAACAGGCCAGCGCGCAGGCGCAGCGGGCCGGCCAGATCATCCGCAGCGTGCACGATTTCGTGCGCAAGAGCGAGCCGCAGCGCCAGGATATCGCCATCCGCACCCTGATCGACGGCATCCGCGCGCTGATCGACCTGCAGGCGCGCAAATACTATGTCACCATCCAGGAAGAGCTGCCGCCGGACCTGCCGCTGCTGCGTGCCGATCCCGTGATGATCGAGCAAGTGCTGCTGAACCTGACGCGCAACGCCATCGAGGCTATGCAGGATGCGGCGCCGGGACGGCGTATCATGCGCCTGCGGGCCAGCCACGACGCGCAGCAAGGCATGGTGACGGTGGACGTGATCGACCATGGACATGGCATCCCGCAGGACGTGGCCGAGCGGCTGTTTTCGCCGTTTTTCTCGACCAAGTCCGAAGGCATGGGCATGGGCCTGAACATCTGCCGCACCGCCATCGAATTTCACGGCGGCGCGCTGACCTTCGGCGCCAACCCCGCTGGCGGTACGATCTTTACATTCAGCGTGCCGGCCGCGCCGCGCGCGCCGCACTCGCCTTAACGAATAACGCATAACGACAATCCGGAGACACCATGCTGCACATTATTGACGACGAAGAGGTCGTACGCGACTCCCTGTCCTGGCTGGCCGCCTCGCGCAGCATTGAGGCGCGCAACTACGCCAGCGCCCAGCAATTCCTCGATAGCCTGGACGGCAGCTTCGACGCCGCCGGCGACTGCGTGCTGCTTGACGTGCGCATGCCCGACATGAACGGCATCGCCCTGTTCGACCAGCTGGTCAAGCGCGACCTGACAGCGCGCCTGCCCGTGATTTTCCTCACCGGCCACGGCGACGTGCCGATGGCCGTCGACAGCCTGAAACGGGGCGCCTTCGATTTCTTTGAAAAGCCGTTCAACGACAACGACCTGATGGACCGCGTGCAGCAGGGACTGACCAACTCGCGCCAGGCAGGCGAACTGGCTGCCGTGCACGCGCGCCTGGCCACCCTGTCGACGCGCGAGCGCGAAGTGCTGGACCTGATTCTGGCGGGGAAGATGAACAAGGTGGTGGCCGACAAGCTGGGCATCAGCATGCGCACCGTGGAAGTCCACCGCGCGCATATCTTCGACAAGATGCAGGTCAAGACGGCGGTGGAGCTTGCGGGGTTGTTGAAGTAGACTGAAATCCGGGGTCAGACCCCGGATCGAGGTTTCAAGTATCTAATCAGTCGTCGTGATGCTCATGGTGCTCTTCCACGCCATGCTTCCAGTAGCTGGCCACGTGCAGATGCTGCTTCGGCACCCCGGCGTCGATGAAATGCCCGCGCAAGCCCTGCACCTGCGCATGCTCGCACGCCACCCACACATAGCCATCGCCATCCTGCGGCAAGGCGACCTGCGCCAACGCTTCCAGCAGCAGCGGTCCCTTGCGGCCATGGCGCGCCACCCAGCGCACATCCAGCTGCGCCGCGCACTCCAACGCGATCTGTTCGCCGTCTTCGACGATCTCGATCACGGCCGTCGCGCGCGCCGTGGCCGGCAGCTGCTCCAGGCGGCGGGCAATGGCCGGCAAGGCCGTCTGGTCGCCCACCAGCACATACCAGTCGAAATCAAGCGGCACCAGCATCGAGCCGCGCGGTCCGCCCACGCCCAGGGTCTGGCCGGGTGCAGCTTGCGCCGCCCAGCTGGCTGCGGGGCCGTCGCCATGCAGCACGAAGTCGATTTCCAGCTCGCGCCGCGCCGCGTCGTAGCGGCGCGGCGTGTAGTTGCGAGCGATGGGACGCGCGCCTTCCGCGTACTGGATGGGATTCGAACCATTGCCCAGCACGGGAAACACGGGCACCGTTTCGCCGGAGGCGGGGAAGAACAGCTTCACGTGGTCGTCGTGCGCCGGCGAGACAAAGCCGTCCAGGTCGTCGCCGGCCAGGGTGATGCGGCGCATGTGCGGCGTCAGCTGCTCGGTGCGCACGACGGTGAGCACGCGCAGTTTCAAGTCATGCCGCACGCGCTCGATGACATGCGGGCGTGGTGTTGCTGGTGATGCAGTAGTCATGGCTTATCCTTGTAAAGTAGGCTCAGTGGCCGTCGACGATGGCGTTGGCCGCCTGTTCCAGCACGGCCGAGACGCGCTCGGCTTCCGCGTCGCTCCAGTTGGTCTTGTTCAGCAACAGCGCATGCTTGAGGGTGTGCATGGCCTGGCGCACGCGCTCGGGCAAGGCGTTGCGCGCCTGGACGCGGGCAAACATGTCGAGGCGCGCCAGGATGCCGTCCACCTGGGCGCGGTTCTCGTCGAGGTAAGCGCGGCCCAGGTCCGTGATCGTGTAGAGCTTCTTGCCGCTGGCGCTTTCGGAGGACGTCACGTGGTCCTGCTCTTCCAGCAGGGTCAGGGTCGGATACACGGCGCCCGGGCTGGGGGCATAGGCGCCGCCGCAACGCTCTTCGATGGCCTTGATGATTTCATAGCCGTGGCGGGGGCTGATCTCGATCAGCGCCAGCACGATCAGGGGCAGGTCGCCGCGGCCGAAGACGCGCTCGGCCCGTTCGCCGCGCCCGCCCCGGCCACCGGGGCCGCCAGGGCCCATGCCGTCGCCGCGCTCGTCGAAGCCACGCGGACCGCGGCCGTGCAGGTAGTGTTCGTGGCGGTGTTCGCCGTGATGGTGGTGCTGGCCACAATGACCGTGATGATGATGGTGGCCGCCGTGGCCGTGTTCTGCGTGGTGTGAGTTTCTCATGTTTTCTCTTTAAAGATATATCGTTAGTAGGTATCGCCATTTTATAACGATATATCGATAAGTCAAGGAGAAATTTGTTATGCTCGTCTTTCTTCAATCGACACGTCCCTGCCATGCCTGACAAAACCACCGCTGACAAAATGTATGTGAAAAATGCCCAAGCCCTGGCCGTGCTAAATGACGGCGGCGAGCACGATGCCCTGCTGGCGCAGCTGCCGGCCGAGCGGCGGGTGAGTGAAGGAGAAAGCGCCGACTGGATCGTGCTGTTCGCGCGCAGCCGCGCGGAACTGGAACGGTTCCTGCCGGTGGCGCAGGCGCGCCTGGCGCCCGGCGGCGCGGTCTGGGTGGCGTACCGCAAGGGTGGCGTGAAGGCGGGCAGCGACATCCACCGCGACGATATCCGCAATTTTGCGCAAACCATGGGACTCGACAGCGTGGCAATGATCGCCATCGATGCAAACTGGTCGGCGCTGCGCCTGAAGCAGGCTTGATAGGGGGTTAAACGACGCCGTGCAAGGCCAGCGCCCACTCGACGTGCTCCCGCACGATGGCCGATGGGTGCTCGCGGCGCGACAGCAGGGCCGCGACGATGTCGGCCTGGCCCCGGGCCTTGGCGGCCGCGTTGCCCATGCCGACGGCCAGGTTGCGCAGCCAGCGTTCGTGGCCGATGCGGCGAATCGCGCTGCCTTCCATGCGGCGGTTGAATTCTTCTTCCGTCCAGGCGAACAGCTCCACCATGCCGGCGCTGCCCAGGCTGTGGCGCTCGTCGAAATCGGGCACCACGGCGCGCTGAGCGAACTTGTTCCACGGGCAGACGGTCTGGCAATCGTCGCAGCCGTACACCTTGTTGCCGATCAAAGGCCGCATCTCCACGGGAATGGCGCCCTTCAATTCGATGGTCAGGTAGGAGATGCAGCGGCGCGCATCGAGCTTGTGCGGCCCCAGGATGGCTTGCGTCGGGCACACCGTGATGCATGCCGAGCACTGGCCGCAGCGCGGCGTTTCCGGCGGATCCACGGGCAGCGGCACGTCGATGAGGATCTCGCCAAGGAAAAAGAAGGAGCCGCCCTGGCGGTTGATCAGCAAGGTGTGCTTGCCGCGCCAACCCAAGCCGCCCTTTTGCGCCAGCTCGACTTCCATCACGGGCGCCGAATCGCTGAAGACGCGGTAGCCGAAGTCGCCGATTTCGCCCTTGATGCGCTCGGCCAGCTGCTGCAGGCGCGAACGCATCACCTTGTGGTAGTCGCGGCCCCGCGCATACACGGAGATCACGGCCGCCGCGGGATCGGCGTCGCGCGCCGCCTCGCGTTCGCGCCAGTCGGGCCCCAGCGCCGGTGGCAAATAATTCATGCGCGCGCTGATGGCGCGCACCGTGCCCGGCACCAGTTCGGCCGGGCGGGCGCGCTTCATGCCGTGGCTGGCCATGTAATCCATTTCGCCGTGATACCCTGCATCGAGCCAGGCTTGCAAGGGCGCTTCCATGTGCGACAGGTCCACGTCGGCGATGCGCACCTCGGCAAAACCCAGCTCGCGCCCCCATTCTTTAATGGTGCGCGCCAAGGAGGCGAGATCGGTGACGGTGGCGGACATAGGGGACTTTACGGAAAACGGCAGGCGCGCGGGCGGTTACAATGACAGCAGCCTCCATTTTATGCGATACAGAAGATAATGACCGAACACTTCAAAGCCCACCTCCACGACGAAGCCGGCACCGCCGCGCTGGGTGCCGCGCTGGCGCGCGCGCTGGCGCCGGGCCTGGCGATCTACCTGCACGGCGACCTGGGCGCCGGCAAGACGGCCCTCACGCGCGCGCTGCTGCACGCGGCAGGCCATGCTGGCCACGTGAAAAGCCCCACCTACACCTTGTCCGAACCGTACACGGTGCAGCTCGATGGCCAGAGCGTCAACGTCATCCACTTCGACCTGTACCGCATGGGCAGCGCCGAGGAATTCCTCGACGCCGGTTTTCGCGAAGACTTCGACGGCCGCAATATCTGCATCGTCGAATGGCCGGAGAAAGCCGAACCGGTGCTGCCGCCGGCGGACCTGAATATTTATTTGAACGTTGCGGGTACAGGACGTGATGTAGAATTGCAAGCGTCTTCTGAATTGGGTCTGTCATGCCTTCACCGTCTCAAATTCGCCCCGAACCTTTGATCTCCTCGCCCATCACCCGGCGCACGGTGCTCAAGGCCGGCGGCACCCTGCTGTTGTCCGTGTTCGCGCCCATGTCGGCGATGGCGGCGCAAATTCTCGCCGTGCGCGTCTGGCCGGCCGAGGACTACACCCGCGTCACCCTGGAAAATGACAGCATCCTCAAGGCGACCCACTTCATCGTCAAGGATCCGGAACGGCTGGTGGTCGACATCGAAGGCCTGGAACTCAATCCCACCCTGAAGGGCCTGGTGGCGAAGATCCAGTCGAACGACCCGTATATCAAGCAGGTGCGCGTGGGCCAGAACCGGCCCAACGTGGTGCGCCTGGTGTTCGACCTGAAGGAAGAAGTCACGCCGCAGCTGTTTACCCTGCCGCCGGCCGGCTCCTACAACCACCGTTTGATCTTCGACCTGTATCCCGTGCGCGAGCCGGACCTGATCGCGCAGATGATCGAAAAGGGCGACTGGTCGAGCGACCCGGCCAAGCCGCCCATGGCCGGCACGCATACGCCGCCGCCCGCGCTGCCCCTGCCCGAGAGCGGCAAGCCGCCCGTGGCCGCCGTGGCGCCGCCGGTAGCGCCCATCGTGCCGCCCGTACCCGACGTCCGTCCGGAGCAGCGCCCCGAAGCGCGCCCGCTGCCGGGCCAGAAAGTGGTGCGCATGATTACCATCGCGCTCGATCCCGGCCACGGCGGCGAAGACCCGGGCGCCATGGGCAGCCGGGGCAGCCGCGAAAAAGACGTGGTACTGGCCATCGCCAAGCGCCTCAAGACCAAGCTGGAACTGCAGCCCAACATGCGCGTCATGCTCACGCGCGACGCCGACTTCTTTGTCCCGCTGGGCATGCGCGTGGAAAAGGCGCGCAAGGTGCAGGCCGACCTGTTCGTCTCCATCCACGCCGACGCCTTCATCCAGCCGACGGCGCGCGGCTCGTCCGTGTTCGTGCTGTCCGAAAAGGGCGCCACCTCGACGGCCGCGCGCTGGCTGGCCAACAAGGAAAACCAGGCCGACCTGATCGGCGGCGTCAACGTGAAGAACCACGACAAGCAGCTGGCCAGCGTGCTGCTCGACCTGTCGACGACGGCGCAGATCAATGACAGCATGAAGCTGGGCAAGGCCGTGCTGCGCGAAATCGGCGGCATCAACCGCCTGCACAAGGGTTCCGTCGAGCAGGCCGGCTTCGCCGTGCTGAAGGCGCCCGACATTCCCTCCATCCTGATCGAGACGGCGTTCATCTCGAACCCGGAAGAAGAAGCCAAGCTGACCGACAACGGCTACCAGGACCAGATGGCCGACGCCATCGTCACGGGCATCAAGAATTACTTTGCCAAGAATCCGCCGCTGGCGAAAAGCCGCCTGACCTGACATGAAAGCCTAGCATGAGCAACAGCACTTTTGGCCAGCTACCAGCCGTGACCATCCGCGCCGCCGACGGCGCGCAGGCGACCGTCACCCTGTACGGCGGCCACCTGGTCTCGTGGCGGACCAGCGATGGCCAGGAGCGCCTGTTCTGCAGCCGTGCATCGAGCCTCGATGGTAGCCGCGCCATCCGTGGCGGCGTGCCCGTGATCTTCCCCCAGTTCGGCGCGCGCGGCACGGGCATGCGCCACGGCTTTGCGCGCGTGGCGACATGGCAGCTGGAATCGACGGGCGACGCCGATGGCGCAGCCTGGGCGCAATTTGTCCTGACCCAGGCTGACTTGCCGGAAGCGATCGCCGCCGCCTGGCCTTATGCCTTCACCCTGCACCTGCGCGTGGCCGTCAAGGCGCAATCGCTGGAACTGCACCTGTCCGTGCACAACACGGGCGAACAGGCGTTTCCGTTCTCGGCCGCCCTGCACAGCTATTTTGCGATTGATCAATTGAGCGAGGCGCGCATTGGCGGCCTGCAACGCGTGCGCTATTCGGACGAGACGCCGCAAGACGCCTTGCAGGCGGAAGAGGTGCTGCAATTCGAGGACAAACTGGACCGCATCTACTACCAGTTGCCGGGCGCCTTGAGCCTGCAATCCGGCAGCCATACCCTGCGCCTGGAACAGCAGGGCTTTACGGATGCCGTCGTGTGGAACCCCGGTGCGCAAGACGCGGCCGCCCTGTCCGACCTGGCCGACGACGAGTACCAGCGCTTCCTCTGCATCGAGCCAGCCCTGATCCAGCCCGATCTGCTGGCTGCCGGCGCCGAATGGACCGGCCGCCAGCGCCTTGAATTTACATAAGAGTGACTGAACAAGTCCAGGGCTAGGCGCCTCGCCGAAGGCAGTACGCATGTACGACGAGGCGGGGTAACAACGCCATGGGCTTTTCGCAGGCGCTCTTAATTCGACTCCTTGATGATGCGGCCGTTGGCAGGCTGGATCGGGCGCGCATTCAAGGGATACAAACGGCTGAACAGCGCCATCTGCGCCGGCGAAGCCTGCACCGGCTGCTTCATCACCATCCACAACACGCCTTCGCTGCAAGGCGGCTCCGTCATCGATCCCATGTAGGTGTAGTAATCGCGCCGCGTCGGCAGCATCTCGGCCGGGTCGAGCAGGATGGTCGGCTGCATGGTCTCGAATTTTTCCAGCGGCAGATTATTCCACACGGTCTGGATGGTCGCCTGCGGCGCACCCCGCTCCAGCAACAACGCCAGCACGGCTTGCCGGCCTTCCGCATCGCGGTGCACCAGGTGCACCACCATCTCGAAAGCCTTGCCGTTGATGCGCTCTTCGGACGGCCGGTGGAAATGAAATTGCTGCAGCTCGAACATGCGGTTCTGCACCGTGATGTAATTGCCGCCGCTGACGCCCACCTGCACCGTGTGGCCATTGTCGACTACATTGAACGACGACGGGTGGTAGTCAAAGCTGATCTGCTCGAGTTCCACCTTCATGCCATCGCGGATGTCGATCGGCGACTGGCGGTTGCCATTGCCGCACTTGGCCCAGTCGACATTGATCTTGCTCCAGTTGGACGGGCCGCTGTCGCCCTCGTACGACCAGTGCGTACCGCGCGGCACGGGTGGCGGTGGCGGCGGCGCGGCCTTCACCACGGCGGCGCGCTTGGCGCGGGCGGCGGCGCGGGCCGCCTGGGTGGCGCGCATTTCCGCCAGGCGCGCCGCGATGCGTTCGGACAAGTCGACTTCGGCCGCTTCTTCCTTCTCGCGCGCCGTCGGCGCGACGACGACAGGCGCCTTGGCCTCCTTGCCCTTCACCGATTCGGTCAGGGTTTTCATGGCGGCCGCACGCGCCGACGCCGACATGGGCGCGGATGCAGCGGCACTCGCCGAAGCGGGGGCATCTTTGGCGCTTGCCATGGCCGCCATCGCGGCAAGGCTGCAAGCTAACAGGGCGCTCAAATGTCGCATGGAAATCCAGAAAGTGAGAATACCCTCTGGTTTACGGCTGGAAAGCAACAAAACTTGAATCAGGGCGGGAGCAAAACAGAAACAAGACAGAGAAAAACGGGATCCGGGGCCGGCTGCGGGCTGTGCCGCAGCGCACTGGCCCCGGATCCATGCGGCCTTACGCCGACTTGCCGACCATACGCTTGTAGAGTTTCCACATGCCGCCCAACACCACCGGCACGACGGCGGCGCCGACTCCGATCAGCACGATCAAGGTCAGGTGGTCGCGGATCCATGGGATATTGCCGAAGAAGTAACCGGCCGTCACCAGACCGACCACCCACAACAGGGCGCCCGTCACGTTGTACATCTGGAAGCGCGCATGCGTCATATCGGAAATGCCGGCCACGAACGGCGCGAAGGTGCGCACCACCGGCACGAAACGGGCCAGGATGATGGTCTTGCCACCGTGCTTTTCAAAGAATTCATGCGTGCGGCGCATGGCATCCTTGTTGATCCAGCGGTAATCGTGGGTAAACACCCTTTGCCCGATGGCCTCGCCTATCCAGTAATTGAGCGTGTTGCCCGTGACGGCGGCCGTCACCAGCAAGGCTATCAGCAAGCCCAGGTGCATCTGTCCCGTCGCGCAAAACGCGCCGGCGATAAACAATAAGGTATCCCCAGGGAAGAAAAACAGCACCACGAGGCCTGTCTCGCAAAAAATAATGGCAAACAGCACTGCATACACGAGGGTACCGTACTGCTCGATCAAGAGACCCAGCGTCTTGTCGACATGCACGATCATGTCGAGGAATTGCACAAAATCCATATATTTTTCCCTAAAGGTAGCGGCGGAATCATACACCACCCGGCCAGCGCAACGGCAGTCCCCGGGCCGATATTTCGTGATTAATTCGGCAGCGCCCCTGGCGGCGTGGCATTTTAAGTAAAGGTTAAGGAAACGCCTTATCGGCAGGCAACTGCCAGGATTGCCATATGCAATGTTTTTCCAACGAAATATTGGCATTCCGGTATACACTTTCTGCACGGCGCAACCCGCGTCGACCAGGAGAAAACATGTATCTACACCCACTGAGCGGCCTGACCATGGCCACCGTACTGGGCCTTGCACATCTGACTGCCCACGCGGCGCCCGTCCAGATCAAGGCGCCCGCCGAACTGCCCGCCAAGGCGACCTTGGCCGACGTGATCAAGGCTTCGAAGCCGTCCGACTGGCGTGCGCTGGACCCGGACAACACCCTGTACCTGGACATTCCCGCCGGCCGCGTGGTGATCGAACTGGCGCCGGACTTCGCGCCGAAACACGTGGCCAACATCAAGGCCCTGGTGGCCGAGCAGTATTACGACGGCCTGGCCATCACGCGGGCGCAGGACAACTGGGTGGCGCAGTGGGGCGATCCGAACGAGAAAAATCCAAAACCGATCCAGCATGCCCAGCGCACCCTGCCCGGCGAATTTACGGTACCTTTGACAAACGTCAAGAACTTCACCCGCCTGCCGGACGTCGATGGCTATGCGCCGCAAGTCGGCCATTCGAACGGTTTCCCGTCCGCGCGCGATCCGAAAACCGGCACGGCCTGGCTCACGCATTGTTATGCCACCGTGGGCGTGGGGCGCGACAGCGCCAGCGACAGCGGCGGCGGCACGGAGCTGTACGCCGTCATCGGCCAATCGCCGCGCCACCTGGACCGCGACATCACCGTCGTCGGCAGAGTCGTCTCCGGCATGCCATTGCTGTCCACCCTGCCCCGCGGCACGGGCCCCATGGGCTTTTATGACAGCCCCGAGAAAAACGTGCCGATCAAGGCCATCCGCCTGGCCGCCAGCGTGCCTTTGGCGCAGCGCAGCAACCTGGAAGTGATGCGTACCGACAGCGCCGCCTACCAGGCCGTGCTGGAAGCCCAGCGCCACCGCGGCGGCCCGTGGAGCAAGGTCACGGCCGGCCATGTCGACGTGTGCAATGCGCCGATACCGGTGCGGGAGGTGGCGAAGTAGCCGGTGCCCGGCAATTCGCAACCCGTTATAATCAGGGAATGAACGCTCCCATCACGCCCCACCGCCCGATCCAGGCCCTGCCTGACCAGTTGATTTCGCAAATCGCCGCCGGCGAGGTGGTCGAACGGCCATCCGCCGTCGTCAAGGAGTTGCTGGAAAACGCGCTCGACTCGGGCGCCACGCAGATCACGGTGCGGCTGGAAGAAGGGGGCGTGAAACGCATCGCGATTACCGATAACGGGCGCGGCATTGATAAAGATCAGCTGCCGTTGGCCCTGGCGCGCCATGCCACCTCGAAGATCGCGTCGCTGAGCGACCTGGAAAACGTGGGCACCCTGGGCTTTCGCGGCGAAGCGCTGGCCTCGATCGCGTCGGTCGCCGCCGTCACCGTGACGTCGCGCACGGCCGACGCGGCCCACGCCTGGGAAATCGTCGGCTCGCACAATGGCAGCGTTTCGCCGTCGTCAGGCGCGCACGGCACCACGGTCGACGTGCAAGACCTGTATTTCAACACGCCCGCGCGGCGCAAATTCCTCAAATCGGAACAGACGGAGTATGGCCACTGCGCCGAAGTCGTGCGCCGCATCGCCCTGGCGCGGCCGGACGTATCGTTCTCGCTGTCGCACAACGGCCGCACCATCGACCAGTGGAATATCAGCGAACTGGCCAAGCGCAGCGCCCACATCCTTGGCAATGACTTCGCCGAAGCGCGCCTGGCGCTGGACGAATCGGCCGGCACCTTGCGCATTCACGGCTTTGCCGGCTTGCCGACGGCGTCCAAGGCGCGCGCCGACGGCCAGTTCTTTTATGTCAACGGGCGCTTCGTGCGCGACAAGCTGCTGGTGCACGCCGTGCGCATGGCCTACCAGGACGTGCTGCATGGCGACCGTTTTCCCTCCTACGTGCTGGCACTCGACCTCGACCCGGCGCTGGTCGACGTCAACGTGCACCCGTCGAAGATCGAAGTGCGTTTCCGCGACAGCCGCTCCGTGCACCAATTCGTTTTCCACGCGGTGCAGCGCGCGCTGGCGCAAACGTCGGCCACGGCCTTCGGCAGCGTGCCGGCGCCCCTGCCGGCCGCCTCCAGCCTCGGCGGTGATACCACGGGCGCAGGTTTGGGTGGACCTGGCATCTGGCGCCGCGAACAGACGCAAACCTCGTTCGGCGCGCAGTTTACAAATACCTTCGCGCCCGCCTCGCCCGGCGCTGCCCGCCCCTTCTTTGCCGACGCACCAGGCGTGGCGCAAGACACAGCGTCGTATGGCGCCCTGTTCGGCGGCGGCGCTGCCAGTTCTCCCATCACGCAGGCGGAGCCCTACATCGCCTCGCCCGAAGCGATGGCGCGCGAAGAATATCCGCTGGGTTTTGCCCTGGCCCAGCTGCACGGCATTTATATATTGGCGCAAAATACCAAGGGCCTGGTGCTGGTCGACATGCACGCCGCGCACGAGCGCATCCTCTATGAACAGCTGAAAAACGCGCTGCAGGCGCAAGTCTCGGGCCAGGACATGCAGGTGCAATCCTTGCTGATCCCCGTGACGTTTTATGCGGACGCCATCGAAGTGTCGACGGCGAATGAAAACCAGGACACCTTGAAGGCGCTGGGCTTCGACATCGCCGCCCTGTCGCCCACCACCCTGGCCGTGCGCTCCGTGCCGACGCTGCTGAAAAACGCCGATGCGCAAACGCTGGCGCGCGACGTGCTGCGCGACGTGCGCGAATACGGCGGCTCGCGCGTGTTGATCGAGCGCCAGAATGAATTGCTGGGCACCCTGGCCTGCCACACGGCCGTGCGCGCCAACCGGATTTTATCGGTACAGGAAATGAATGCCCTGCTGCGCCAGATGGAAAGCACGGAACGCGCAGACCAGTGCAACCATGGCCGGCCGACGTGGGTGCAGGTCGAGATCAACGCGCTCGATAAACTGTTCCTGCGCGGCCAATAAAAGAACCTGAAAAACGTCCATGGCGGCGTTGCACTGCCTCGCCGTACTGGTCGTACTGTCTTCGACAATGCGCCTTGCCCTGAACGTTTTGCCAGTCTCTTTTGCACCACATCATACAAAACCAACATGCAAAACACCCCACACCTCCCCCTGGCCGTCGCCATCATGGGCCCCACGGCCAGCGGCAAGACGGCCAGCGCGCTGGCCATCGCGCAAGCCATCCCGTCCGAGATCATCTCCGTCGATTCCGCCCTCGTCTACCGGGGCATGGATATCGGCACGGCCAAGCCATCGAAGGAAGAACTGGCCCAGGTACCGCATCATTTGATCGACATCATCGACCCGCTCGACGCGTACTCCGTGGCGCAGTTCCGCAACGATACCCTGCGCCTGGTGGCCGAGATCACGGCGCGCGGCAAGCTGCCGCTGCTCGTCGGCGGCACCATGTTGTACTTCAAGGGCCTGGCCGATGGCCTCGACGACTTGCCCGGCGCCGATCCTGCCTTGCGCGCCCAGCTGGAAGAGGACGCGGCCGCCATCGGCTGGCCCGCCATGCATGCGCGCCTGGCGCAGCAAGACCCCGTCACGGCGGCGCGCCTGGCGCCGCAGGACGCGCAGCGCATCGGC
Source organism: Janthinobacterium sp. SUN176 (assembly GCF_030587335.1). NCBI lineage: Bacteria > Pseudomonadati > Pseudomonadota > Betaproteobacteria > Burkholderiales > Oxalobacteraceae > Janthinobacterium > Janthinobacterium sp. SUN176. Next base: position 3,652,240 of record NZ_JAPWIA010000001.1, read on the forward strand.
CGCGCGCTGGAAATCATCGCGCTGTCCGGCCAGCCCATGTCGGCCCTGCTGGACCGCCGCGAAAAAACCGTGCTGCCATTTCAATTGCAATCGTTCGCGCTGGAACCGTCGGACCGCGCCGTGCTGCACGCGCGTATCGCCACGCGCTTCGACCTCATGCTGAAAAACGACGCCCTGCTCGATGAAGTGGAGCAGCTGCGCCGCCGCGGCGACCTGCATCCGGGCTTGCCCTCGATGCGCTGCGTGGGCTACCGCCAGGCCTGGGATTACCTGGACGGCCGTATCGACCGCGCCGCCTTGCGCGAAACGGGCATCATCGCCACGCGCCAGCTGGCCAAGCGTCAGCTGACCTGGCTACGCTCCATGCCGGAACGCATCGTCATCGATTGCCTGGGGCCCGATCCGGCCGCGGCCATGCTGGCGCAAATCCAGCCCTTGCTGACGGCGTTACAAAAATAATCACGCCAGCGCCGGCGCGTGAAAAAAACGCACATTTTTTTGCGCCGGCATTGACAAGAAAAAGGGAAGACTGGATAATGCTCGGCTGTTGGGTGATATAGCTCAGTTGGTTAGAGCACAGCATTCATAATGCTGGGGTCGGTGGTTCAAGTCCACCTATCACCACCAAAGAACATCGATCAGGTTTCCCCTGGTCAAAACGAGCATCCGGTCTGACCGGTCTGTTTGGTGATATAGCTCAGTTGGTTAGAGCACAGCATTCATAATGCTGGGGTCGGTGGTTCAAGTCCACCTATCACCACCAAGAATTTGCAGTATTGAAGAACCCGCCTCTGCCCCGTGCAGCGGCGGGTTTTTTCATTTCCGCCATCACCGCGCGTGCGGCCTGTACGCAACACCAGCCCCATCCACATGCAATCGGGGATTGTGGCAATCCGCCGCTGGCGCTTACAATGAGAATAATTCTCATTTATATTATTCGTCGCCCATGTCCGCCATCCAGCCCAGCCTGCAACAGCAAATGCAGTCGCTCTACAGCGAGCATCACGGCTGGCTGGTCGGCTGGCTGCGCAAAAAACTCAGTTGCCCGCATGGCGCGGCCGACGTGGCGCAAGATACATTTGTGCGCATCATCGCCTCGCGCGACGCGCTGTTCGGCATGCGCGAGCCGCGCGCCTACCTGTCGACGACGGCAAAGCGCTTGCTGCTCGACCGCGCGCGCCGCCAGATACTCGAGCGCAGCTACCTGGCGGAACTGGCCCTGCTGGCCGACAGCCTGCCCGGCGCGCCCTCGCCGGATGAAGTCCTGATGGCCGTGCAGGCGCTCGAGCAGATCGCCACGGCGCTGGCCGGCTTGTCCGCCAAGGCGCGCGACGCCTTTTTGCTGCACTACCTGGAAGAGCAGCCGCAGGCCGCCGTCGCCGCACAACTGAACGTCTCCACGCGCATGGTGCAAAAATACCTGGTGCAAGCCTTGCTGGCCTGCCGCCACGCCTGCCCGGCCCTGGCGGCATGAATAGTCCCCGCACGGATATCGCCGCCGAACAGGCCGCACGGTGGATCGTGCGCCTGAGCGCCGACGACCCGGCCGAGCGCGACTCCGCGCAGGCCGGCTTCGCAGCATGGAAGGCCGCCGATCCGCTGCACGCGACGGCGGCCGCCGGCATGGAAAACCTGCTGCGTCAGTTGAACGCCGTGCGCGAGCCGGCCGGCGGCGACCATCGCCCCGCGCGCGCCGCCCTGGCCGCCATCGCACCCAAGCCCCGCCAGCGTCTGCGCCAGCTGGCCGCGGCCAGCGCCGTGGCCGTGCTGACGCTGACCGGGGCGCTGGTCTTCAGCGAGCGCCCCGCCTACCTGCTGGCCGACCTGCGCAGCCCCACGGGACAATGGTCCACGCACACCCTGGCCGATGGCAGCCGGATCACCCTGGCCGGCAACAGCGCCGTCAACGTGCATTTCAATGCGGGCGAACGACATGTGGAACTGGTGCAGGGCGATATTCTCGTCGACGTGGCGAAAGATGCGCAGCGCCCCTTCATCATCGACAGCCGGCAGGCGGCGATCCGCGCCCTGGGCACGCGTTTCAGCGTGCGCAGGGAAGACGGCGCCACCATCTTGAGCATGCTGGAGTCCAAGGTGCTGGCGCAAGTGCCGCAACATCCGGCCGTCGTGGTGCAGGCGGGCCAGCGCACGCGCATCACGGACGATGGCGTGGGGCCGATCACGGCCATCGATGCAGCCAGCGTGCAGGAAGCGTGGCGCGCGCACCAACTGGTGGTCGACGACCTGCCGCTGGCCGAGGTGCTCGACGAGCTGGCGCGCCACCGCCCGGGCCAGCTGCATTACGACCGCGCGCAGATCGCCGGCATCCGCGTGGCCGCCGTGCTGCCGCTGGACGACACGGACAAGGCGCTGCAGCTGTTGATCGACAATTTCCCGCAACTGCGCATCCGCATGCTGACGCGCTACCTGGTGATGGTTGATGTCCCCGCCAGCGGCTCCGCAAAAAATAAATAAGAAATTGTGCGTTCGCGGTTCCACTTTGCGCATCTCGTGCGTCAAGGCAGCTGAGATCATTCAAAAAAGGCTGTCACCATGTACGCTCAAGTCGTTGCCGTTTCCTCCCCGAACACCCTGCGCACGCGCCTGCGTCCGCTCGCCCTGGCGGCCATGCTGCTGGCAAGCGACTGCCTGCACGCCCAGGCAGTCGCCCAGGCTGCCCCGGCTGTCGCCAGCTACGCCATCCCCGCCGGCCCGCTGGCCGGCGCCCTGAACCGCTATGCGCAGCAGGCGGGCGTGTCCATCGTCATCGATGCATCCCGGGTGCAGGGCTTGACAAGTGCAGGCTTGCAAGGCAGCTACGCCATCGATGACGGTTTCGCCGTCCTGCTGCGCGGCAGCGGCTACGCCATCGGCAAGACGCCGACCGGCTATGTGCTGGTGGCCGCGCCGGCGTCCCCGCCCACGGCGGCGATCGGCGCGGCTTCAGCGGCCGAACGCACCATGCCCTCGATTACCATCGTTGGCCAGGCCGAGCAAGGCGCCACCACGGAAGGCAGCGGCTCCTACACGGCGCGCAAGCTCACCATCGGCAAGGGCGAGCAATCGATGAAGGACATCCCCCAATCCGTGAGCGTGCTGACGCGCCAGCGCCTGGACGACCAGGGCATCACGGACTTGCGCGAAGCCGTCAACAACGTCACCGGCGTAGTGGGCGTGCATGGCGTGGGACCGGGCGTGGTGATCACGGCGCGCGGCTTCCAGATCGATCAATGGCAATACGATGGCGTGCCCATCGACCGCAACACCTATGCGCTGGGCAACTGGGGCCAGGAAAACATGGTCATCTACGACCGCCTGGAAGTACTGCGCGGCGCCTCGGGCATGCTGGTCGGCACGGGCAGTCCCGGCGGCTCCGTCAGCCTGGTGCGCAAGCGCCCGACCGCCGCGCGCAGTGTCAGCATGACGGCGCGCGCCGGCTCGTGGGACCATTACGGCGCCCAGCTCGACGTCAGCATGCCCCTGAATGCGGACGGCAGCCTGCGCGGACGCGCCATCGTCGATGAAGACGATACCCATTCCTTCGTCGACCAGGTGTGGAGCCAGAACCGTACCCTGTACGCGGCGCTCGACTACGACCTGGGACCGGCCACCACCCTGGGCCTGGCCATCAGCAACGTCAACGACCATGGCCGCCCGACCTTCATCGGTCTGCCCCGCTACGCGGACGGCAGCGCGCTGAACCTGCCCCGCTCCACCTTCACTGGCGCAGACTGGAACCGCAGCGAAGCCAAACAAACCAACGTGTATCTCGATCTGGAACACCATTTCAACAGCCAGTGGAGCCTGAAGGCATCCGCCGTGAACATAAAGGAAAACACCGGCTCCGTGCACCAGCGCGTGGCCTTGCCCATCAATCCCGACGGCAGCGGCGCGAGCTATGCCGACTTTGGCATGGATTTCGACAACCGCAAGCGCGGCATCGATACCTACGTGCGCGGCAAATTCGACGGCCTGGGCATCGCGCAGGAAGTCCTCGTGGGCGCCAGCTATGTCACGATGGCGTCGGACGACGTCTACGCCCGCGCCTGGGAATCCGGTGCGGACGTCTTCAACATCAGGCACAACCGCCCATGGCAAGACCTCGACAGCATCGCCGCGCGCCCGAAGGGCGTGCGTCCCGTCAGCACCTACGAAATACGCCAGAAAGGCCTGTATGGCAGCTGGAACGGCCAGCTGACCCGCAAGCTGAAAGCCGTGCTGGGTGGACGCTTCAGCTGGTACGACTTCGTGTATGCGACACCCGAAGGTCCTGAAGAGCAACTCAACACCACCGCCAAGTTCACGCCATCGGCGGCACTGATCTACGCGCTCGATCCGCAATGGTCGGCCTACGCCAGCTATGCCGACATCTTCACGCCGCAAAGTATCCGCGATGCGCAAGACAAGGTCCTCAAGCCCATCACGGGCACCAACTACGAGGCGGGCATCAAGGGTGAGCTGATGGATGGCAAGCTCAACACCTCGCTGGCCGTGTTCCGCTACGACCACAAGAACCGTGCCGTGTTCGACTATGACGCGGGCATGGTGTGCGATAACGAGTACTGCTCGCGCGCCTCGGGCAAGGTGCGCAGCCAGGGCCTGGAAGCGGAAGTGTCGGGCGAAGTGGCGCGCGGCTTGCAGCTGTCGGCCGGCTACGCCTATACGACGACGACCTATCTGAACGACCCGGACAACCAGGGCAAGGTCTTTTCCACCTGGACGCCCAAGCACATGCTGCGCGTGTGGTCCAGCTACACGCTGCCCGGCGCCTGGGACAAATTCAGCGTGGGCGCCGGCGTCAACACGCAAAGCCATACGCTCGATACCAATAGCACCTTCAAGGTTGCCGGCGTCTCGATCTGGAATGCACGCATGGCCTGGCAAGCCACGCCGCAAGTGGCCCTGTCGCTCAATGTCAACAACGTCTTCGACAAGAGCTACATCATCCCGGCCTACAATACCACCGGGTCGAATAACTACTATGGCGACCCGCGCAACGTGCAGTTCACCCTGAAGTACACGCCGAAGTGGTAAGGCGATCGAGAGGCTGAGGGCCGGCACGCTGGCCATGGCGCGGAACTGGCATTCAGTTCGCGCCGCGGCCGGGATTTTCGGCTAAGATGATGGCGCGGCATTGCGCCGCACCGCATCGTGCATCGGCCTCTCATTCATCTACACCGTCAATGGAACAAAAAGACAAGTCTTGGGTCACTTCGGTGGACGTCGCCAAACGGGCCGGCGTCTCCCGCTCCGCCGTCTCGCGCACGTTCACACCCGGCGCCAGCGTGGCGCCCGAAACGCGGGCCCGCGTGATGGAAGCCGCACAATCGCTGGGCTACCAGGTCAACATCCTGGCGCGCAGCATGAACCAGGGACAAAGCAACCTGGTAGGCGTCGTCATCACGGGCTTCACGGACCCGTTCCGCGTGGCCCTGCTGGGCGAAGTCACGCGCAGCCTGAGCGAACATGCGCTGGTGCCGCTGCTGATGAATGCGGAAGACCCCGAGCGCCTCAGCGAATTGCTGCGCATCCTCCTCAGCTACAAGATTTCCGGCGTCATCATGACGTCCGGCTCGCCGCCGTCCGCCGTCGCCACGGAATACCTGCAGCGGCAAGTGCCAGTGGCCATGATCAACCGCGCGCGCGACCTGAAAGGCGTGGACGTGGTCAACAGTGACAACCGCCACGGCGGCGAACTGGCGGCCAGCACCCTGCTCGACAGCGGCGCCAAACGGCTGGCCTTCATCAACACGCGCGCCAGCAGTTTCAGCGGCATCGCGCGCGGCCAGGCCTTCCTCGACCACCTGGCGCCGGCCTTGGCGAAGAAGCGCTGCACGGCCGGCGAATACCTGGCCGACGCCATCGGCTACCAGGCGGGCCAGGAAGCGGCCGACGCCCTGCTCGCCTCGGGCAAGCTGCCTGACGGCGTCTTTTGCGCCACCGACCTGATCGCCTGCGGCTTCATCGACGCGGCGCGCAGCAAGTATGGCATCGACGTGCCCGCGCAACTGCAGGTGATCGGCTTCGACGACATTCCCATGGCCGCGCTGGATGCCTACCAGCTGACCACCATCCGCCAGGACGCGGGCGAACTGGCGCGCCGCGCCGTCAAGAGCCTGGTCGAGCGCATGGAAAAATTTGCCATGCCGGGCCGATTGAAGGAAGTGCCCGTCACCCTGGTGCGGCGCGGCACGACGCGCTAAATCATTCGATGCGGCAGATGGCGCAACGCCGTCTGCCCGCCCGCCACCGCCCGCCGTTCCCCGTTTTCCACACTTTTTCGTCCCCCGCCTGTACTTGTTGACATCAAAAAAAATCCGGGTTACTGTTTGCACACGCGCGCTGCACACGTGTGCAATTTCTTCAAACAAGCCAGTTCTGGCCACACCACTAAAAAAAGCGCCCCGTCCACGGAGGCGCATCAAGGAGACTGTTATGTTGAACCACGTTCTAAGAATCGCCCTGTTCGGCGCCGGGGCCATCGGTCTGGCAGCCTGCACCACCCAAGTCGGCACGCAGCGCAATATGGCCGCAGCAGTCGCCGCCGATCCGAAGCTGGCGAAGATCGGTCAGATCGTTGTCGTGTACATGGAAAACCGCAGCTTCGACCACCTGTTCGGCACCTTCCCCGGTGCCGACGGCATCGCCAATGGCCACTCGCCCGACACCACCACGCAGACCGGCCCCGATGGCAAGCCCTATGCCATGCTGCCCGCCGTGGCACTCGACAAGGGCGGCCTGGACCAGCGCTTCAAGGCCGACATCGCCAACGCGCCCTTCCGCATGGAGCCGAGCGTCTCGCTTGGCGACAAGACGGCCAGTCCCGTGCACGCGTTCTGGACGCACAAGCGCCAGATCAACGACGGCAAGAATGACCGCTTCGTCGTCGAGGGCAATACGGGCGCCCTGCCCATGGGCTATTTCGACGGCAGCAAGCTCAAACTATGGGCGCTGGCACAGCGCTACACCTTGGCCGACCGCTTCTTCCAGTCCGCCTACGGCGGCTCCTTCCTCAACCACATGTGGCTGACCTGCGCCTGCACGCCCGTGTTCCCGAACGCGCCCAAGTCCATCGTCTCCCAGGATGAGCGCGGCACGGGCCACAAGAAGGGCGAGGAAGCGGAAGTGACGCAGGACGGCTACGCCGTCAACACCATGCAGGGCCCGCTGCTGTTCGATCCGACAAAAAAACAGACGTTCCTGCCGCCGCAAACCATGCCCACCATCGGCGACCGCCTGACGGACAAGGGCATCTCCTGGGTCTATTATGCGGACGGCTACGACATCGCCGTCGCCTCGACCAAGTCAGGCAAGAAGGCCGACGATTTCTCGTATCACCACCAGCCGTTCACCTACTTCAAGCGCTTCATCGACAGCCCGCAGCAGCGCGCCACGCACCTGAAGGACCGCTCCGACATGCTCGCCGACGTCCAGGCAGGCAAGCTGCCGCCCGTCTCGTTCTACAAACCCATGGGCAAGAAGAACATGCATCCGGGGATGGATAAATCGAGCGTGGCGGCCGGCGACGACGAAGGCGTGGCCATCATCAGCGCCATCATGGAAGGCCCGCAATGGAAGGACACCGTCATCATCGTCACCACCGATGAAAACGGCGGTTTCTGGGACCACGTGGCGCCACCGAAAGGCGACCGCTTCGGCCCGGCCACGCGCATCCCCGCACTGGTCATCTCGCCCTTCAGCGAAGGCGGGCATATCGACCATACCGAGTATGAAACCGTGTCGATCCTGAAGTTCATCGAGGAACGCCATGGCCTGGCGCCCTTGAGCGAGCGCGATGCGCGCGCCAACAGCCTGGCCAAAGCCCTCAAGCTGTAATACCCATTCCCCTGCCTGTCTGTCCCGGGTGCGCCATCTGCACGGCGCGCCCGGGCTAACCACACCTGAAGGAAACACCATGCTGCGCGCACGCCATCTCCCCCTGTCCCTCCTGATGCTTTCCCTGACCGCCTGTGGCGGCGGCGACGATACACCGCCCGTCCCCGTCACGCCCCCGGTAACGCCGCCCGTGACGCCGGCCGCCCCCGCCACCTACTACCAGACCAAGACGCCCTACACGCCGCAGCAAGATGCGGCCACGTATGAAGCGGCACCTGCCGGCTACGCGTCCGTGTTCACCGAACTGGTGGCCCGCCACGGTTCGCGCGGCCTGTCGAGCATGAAGTATGACGCCGCCTTCTACAACGTCTGGCAACGGGCTGCAGCCGACGATGCGCTCACGCCGCTGGGGCAAAAGCTGGGCGCCGACATCCTGAAACTGATGAAGGCCAACGCGCTGCTCGGCTACGGCGTGGACGGCATCACGGCGCCAGGCTACGGCAACCTGTCGCAGACGGGCATCAATGAACACAAGCAGCTGGCCGTGCGCATGCTCGCGCGCCTGCCTGCCCTGTTCACGCAACTGGGTAGCAATGCCGCCAGCGCACCGCGCCAGATCGTCACCGTCAGTTCCGGCGTGGACCGCGCCAAGGACAGCGCCGCGTACTTTGCGCAGTCGCTGGCCGCCACGGCACCAAACGTCGCACCGCTGATTACCCTGCCGCCCGCCCCGACCGGCTACCCGGCCGGCAAGCCCGTGGCGCAGCCCGATGGCACCAACCGCTTCCTGCTGTATGCGCACAAGCTGGTGCCGAAGACGGACCTCGTCACCGATACCCTCGACCGCCATTACCAGACTTACCAGGATAGCCAGGCCTATCAGGCCTACCTGGAAAGCCCCGGCTTCCTGGCCAAATACACGGCCATCGACACGGATGCCACGGCGCGTACCCTGGGCCGCGAAGTACTGGAACGCTTGTTCACCAAGGCCTTCGTCGACAAGATCGACAACGGCACTTACCGCTTCGCCAACACGGGTACCTACAGTTTTACCAGCGACGACGGCAAGTTCACCAACACCGTCACGGGCGACGGCGGCACCACCATCAAGGGCCTGGCAGATGCCGCCTCGGTGCTGTACAACCTGTACGCCATCATGGCCGGCCTGACGAACGAAGTGAAAGCCGATTTCGTGCAGTACATGCCGTCGGACGCGGCCAAGTACCAGGCATTCGTGCAGGATTACCAGGATTTTTACAACAAGGGCCCCGGTACCACGGAAAGCGCCGGCGTCACCTGGAACTACGTGCGCGCGCTGCGCGACGACTTTTTCACGGAAGTGGACGCCATCGCGCGCGGCGACCTGTCGCACGGCGCCAAACTGCGCTTCACGCATGCGGAAGCCATCATTCCGCTGGCCACTGCCATGGGCCTGAAGAACGTCGTCGGCGCGCTGCCGGCGGCGCAGACCTACAGCTATGACAACAGCAGCTGGCGCGGCCTGTACGTGGCGCCGATGGCGGCCAACATGCAGTGGGATGTGTACCGCGACGCCGGCGGCAATGTGCTCGTGAAAATGCTGTACAACGAAAAGGAAACGGACTTCCAGGCCGCCTGCGATGGCGCCCGCTTTGCCGCCGGCAGCCATTTCTATGTGTATGCGAAGCTGAAGACCTGCTACGGCCACGTGGCGCAGTAAGTACGAATGCAGGCGGGCAGCCGTGCCCGCCTGTTGGACGTTTGCTGCTAGGCTTGCACGTAAGAACCAATCACGTCACCTACGGATCACCATGCCCCCACCGCTCCCCCTGTCCAGCATGCTGCTGGCCCTCACCATCTGCGCCGCTCCCGCCCTGGCCGCCGAAGGCCATTACCAGACCAAGGCGCCGTATGCGCCGCAGCAGGACCCGGCCACCTATGCCGCACCACCGGCCGGTTTCCAGCCCATCTTCACGCAGCTGGTGGCGCGCCACGGTGCGCGCGGATTGACCGGCATGAAGAGCGACGCGGCCCTGTATGCGATGTGGCGGCAGGCCGCCGCGCAGGATGCGCTCACGCCCTTGGGGCGCGAACTGGGTCCCGACATCCTGGCCCTGATGCAGGCGAACGCCTTGCTCGGTTACGGCGTGGCCGGCATCGAGCGGCCCGGCTACGGCAATCTGTCACGGACTGGCATCGAGGAACACCAACAACTGGCCGTGCGCATGCTGGCGCGCCTGCCCACCCTGTTCGCGCAAGTGGGGCAAGACGCCGCGACGGCGCCGCGCCAGCTCGTCACCATCCATTCCGGCGTGGACCGCGCGCGCGACAGTGCACGCTTTTTTACGCAGTCGCTGCTGGAGCACGCGCCCGCGCTGGCGCCCTTGCTATACCTGCCGCCCGCGCCGGCGCCGTATCCGCAGGGACGCAAGGCAGTGGCGCAGTCCGATGGTGTTAACCGCTTCCTGCTGTATGCGCACAAGCTGGCGCCGCAGACGGATTTTGTCGCCGATCGCGCCAACCCGCATTACGCCACCTATGCCGCCAGCCAGGCCTACCAGTACTATGAAAGAACCAAGCAGCTGCACGCCCTGATGGATGCCCCGGCCAGAAAACCGGAAGCGGCCGCGCATGCGCGCCAGGTGCTCGAACGGCTGTTTGCACCCGCCTTCCTCGACCAGCTTGAGCGCGGCGCCGCCAGTTTTGCGGATACGGGCAGCTACACTTTCACCAGCGCGGACGGCCAGCTCACGCGCACCATGACGGGCAGCGGAAAGACCATCATCCGCAGCCTGAATGCGGCCGCCACGAAACTGTATGAGCTGTACGCGATCGCCGCCGGCATGCGCCATGAAATGCCGGCCGATTTCAGCCGCTACATGCCCGCCGAGGATGCGCGCTACTATGCTTATATCGCCGACCACGAGGATTTTTACCAGAAAGGGCCGGCCACCACGGAAAGCAGCGGCGTGACCTGGCGCTTCGCGCTGGCCCTGCGCGACGATTTTTTCAAGGAAGTCGATGCGCTGGCCAGGGGAGATTTGCGCCACGCGGCCAAGCTGCGCTTCACGCACGCCGAGATGATCATTCCGCTCGCTTCGGCCATGGGCTTGCAACAGGCGCTGGCCCCCTTGCCGGTATCGGCCAGCGACAGTTATCAAAGCAATCAATGGCGCGGCCAGAACGTCTCGCCGCTGGCGGCCAACATGCAGTGGGATGTGTACCGCAACAGCGCAGGACAACTGATCGTGCGCCTGCTGTACAACGAAAAGGAAACCAGCTTCCAGCCTGCATGCGACGGCGCCCGCATCGCGCCGGACAGCATCTTCTATGACTACGCAAAGCTGAAAAGCTGCTACGGCCACGTGGCGGCGCCCTGACGCGCTGATGCTGCGCGCCGCCATCGCACCTTACTTCAAGGTCGGCATGGCGAATTCCGCCCCTGCCGCCGTCGATGCCGGCCAGCGCTGGGTGACGGCCTTCTGTTTCGTGTAGAAACGCACCGATTCCGGGCCATGCGCATGGTGGTCGCCGAACAGGCTGCGCTTCCAGCCGCCGAAGCTGTGGAAGGCCATCGGCACGGGGATCGGCACGTTGACGCCCACCATCCCGACTTGCACGCGGTGCGTGTATTCACGTGCCGTATTGCCGTCGCGCGTATAAATCGCCGTGCCGTTGCCGTACTCGTGCGCGTTGACCAGGTCCAGCGCCGTGGCGAAATCGGGCACGCGCACGATGCAGAGGACGGGGCCGAAGATTTCCTCTTTATAGATCGTCATGTCCGGCGTGACGTGGTCGAACAGGCTGCCGCCTAGGAAAAAGCCCTTTTCGTGGCCGGGCAAGACGAAACCGCGCCCATCGCTGACCAGCTTGGCGCCTTCCTTGACACCCTTCGCGATGTAGCCGGCAATTTTGTCCTTGTGCACTTGCGTCACCACGGGGCCCATTTCCGCTGTTAAATCCATGCCTTGCGTGATCTTCAGGGCCGCGATGCGCGGCACCAGCGCCTCGACCAGTTGGTCGGCCACATTGCCCACCGCCACGACGACGGAAATGGCCATGCAGCGCTCGCCGGCCGAACCGAAGGCGGCGCCCATCAGGGCGTCGACCGTCTGCGGAATGTCCGCGTCCGGCATGACGACCATGTGATTTTTCGCGCCGCCCAGCGCTTGCACGCGCTTGCCCTGGGCGCAGCCGGTCGCATAGATATACTCGGCAATCGGCGTGGAACCGACGAAACTGACGGCGCGCACGTCCGGGTGGTGCAACAAGCCATCCACGGCTTCCTTGTCTCCCTGCACCACGTTGAAGACGCCGTCCGGCAAACCGGCGTCCGTCAACAACTGCGCCAGCAGCAGGCTGGCCGACGGGTCGCGCTCGGACGGTTTCAAGACGAAGGTATTGCCGCAGGCGATCGCCATCGGGAACATCCACATCGGCACCATCACGGGGAAATTGAACGGCGTGATGCCGACGCAGACGCCCAATGCCTGGCGGATCGACCAGGCGTCGATGCCGCCGGCCACTTGCTCCGAATATTCTCCCTTCATCATTTGCGGGATGCCGCAGGCAAATTCCACCACTTCGATGCCGCGCGTCACTTCCCCTTTTGCATCCGTGAACACCTTACCGTGCTCGGCCGTGATCAGGGCCGCCAATTGGTCCGCATGTTCTTCCAGCAACTCCTTGAACTTGAACATGACGCGGGCGCGGCGCAGGGGCGAGGTTTGCGACCAGGCGGGAAAGGCCGCGTGGGCGGCAGCCACGGCCGCATTCAGCTCGGCGGCAGTCGCCAGCACCACCTTCGCCGTGACGGCGCCCGTGGCGGGGTTGAAGACGTCGCTCGTGCGCTCGGAGCGCGACGCCATGGGGTTGCCACCAATAAAGTGGCCAATCATCGGGGTAGTCATTGTCTTGTCCTTGGTTATTTCGTCATCAGCCAGTCATGGGCCGGGTCGTTTTTAAAGTGCCACACGCGTTTCGGGCCGGCCATCACGTTCAGGTAATAGCCATCGTAGCCATACGGCACGGTGACGGGGTGGTAACCCCTGGGCACCATCACCACGTCGTGGTTTTCCACGGCCATGGCTTCGTCGATGCTGCGGTCGTCCGTGTAGACGCGTTGGTACGCAAAGCCCTGCTCGGGATTGAGGCGGTGGTAATACGTTTCTTCCAGCGAGCTTTCCAGCGGGATATTGTCGCTGTCGTGCTTGTGCGGCGGATAGCTGGACGAATGGCCGGATGGCGTGACCACCTCCACCACCAGCAAGCCATCGGCCTCGGCCGTCTGCGGCAAGATGTCGCACACATAGCGGGTGTTCGCCCCCTTGCCGCGCACGGAACGCGTCATCGACTGCGGGTCGATCAAGCGCGCCGGGCGATGGGTGGTGGCCGGCGCACTGCACAGCGCCACTTCGGCGTTGCTCACGGCCGTGATGCCGACCGTGGTTTCCAGCGGCACATACACGGCGTAGGGCGAGACGTCTTCAAACACGCTCTGGCGATTGCCGATGGCTTCCCAGGTCTGCCCGCCCGCCTGCACCGTCACCGTGCCCGTCAGCACGACGAGGCACAGTTCGCGGCTACCCGTCTCCAACGTCAGCTGTTCGCCTGCCGCCAGACGGTGCGCGGCGAAGCCCACGTGCGTCCAGCCGGCCGATTCCGGCGTGACTTCGACGATCTTGCCGCCGGTCTTGGCCGCTTTCACCAGCAGCGGGCTCATGCCGCCTCCCGTTTCAATCGCGGGATGGCGTCGACCAGGCGTGCCAGGTAATCGTGGCCCATCTTGGCATACTGATAACTGGGGGCCACGGCCGGATCTTGCTCCGCTTCCACCACCAGCCAGCCCTCGTAGCCATGCAAATATAAACGCGTGAGGATGGCGGGAAAATCGATGCTGCCATCACCGGGGACGCTGAAGGCGCCATTGATCACGGCTTGCAGGAAACTCCAGTGGCCATTTCTCGCCAGTTTCACCACGTTGGGGCGCACATCCTTGCAATGCACGTGGCAAATGCGTTGAATATGTTTATTCAGCACCGCCAGCGCATCGCCGCCGGCAAAGGTGATGTGGCCCGTGTCGAACAGCAAGCCCACTTGCGGTCCCGTCAAGGCCATCAACTGGTCCACGTCGGCCGGCGTTTCCACGTAGGCGCCCATGTGGTGGTGGTAGGCCAGGCGCACGCCGTGGTCGAGCAAGTGCTTCGCAAACGCCGTCAGTTTGTCGGCGTAGTCCTGCCATTGCTGCGGCGACTGGAAACGCGGGCGCTTATACAGGGGACGGGCTTCGCCCTGGATCGCGTCCGCCACTTCGCCGTAGACCATGACGGTGGCGCCGCTGTCCGCCAGCAGGCGTAAATGCGAGGCTACGGAGGCGATTTCCTCCTCGACCGAGCGATGGGCCAGCCGTCCCGAATACCAGCCGGACACACAGGCAAGATTGTATTTGCCCAGCACGGCGTTCAGGGCCGGGGCATCCTTGGGAAACTTGTTGCCCAGTTCGAAACCCACGTAGCCGATCTCGGCGCCTTCCTTCAGCGCTGTTTCCAGCGGGGTTTCGCCGCCCAGGCTGGGTAAATCGTCGTTCATCCACGAGATCGGGTTGATGCCGATCTTCACATTCCATGTAGTAGTCATTTTTGTTGTCCTTGGCGGTCAAGTTCATAACGGGCGCGCGCCGCTTGCACGCCGGCTTGCGTCGAGACTTCGGGTACGGCCACTTCCCACCAGCAACCGCCCTCCTCGGTCGTGCGCGTAGCGTCCGTATTGATGCAGATCAAGTAGGTGCGGCTGGCGGCGCGGGCGCGCAGCATCGCCTGTTCCAGTTCGGCAATGTTGGCCACGTGCTCGGACAGCGCGCCCAGCGCTTGCGCATGCAGGGCGAAGTCGATGGCGGGTGCGCTGTCGGGCAACATATTGTTGAATGACGCGTTGCCGCACGCCTGCTGCAGGCGGTTGATGCAGCCGTAACCCCGGTTGTCGAGCACGACGATGATGAGTTTTTTGTCCAGCATCACGGAGGTAGCGATTTCCGAATTCATCATCAAATAACTGCCGTCGCCCACCATGACGATGACCTCGGCATCCGGTTTCGCCATCTTGACGCCCAGGCCGCCGGCGATTTCATAGCCCATGCACGAATAGCCGTATTCCATGTGATAGCCGCCGGCTGTCGACGTGCGCCACAGCTTGTGCAGTTCGGCCGGCAAGGTGCCTGCCGCGCAGACGACGATGTCGTTGCTGGTCGAGTCCGGTGAAGAGCGCTGCACGGCGCCGATGACTTCGCCGTCATACGGCAAGCCGTCCACCTCGCGCTGGCCAGTAATGGCCAGGACGGTATCGCGCCATGCGTTCCCAGCCTGCTGTGCGCGGTCCAGCCACTGGCCCGCGCTATTCCAGTTAGGCAAGTACCGCGACAAGCCCTGCAAGCCAAGTGTCGCGTCCGCCTGCACGCCCAGGCCACGGCGTTTCAGCGCATCGAAAGCGTTGACGTTCAGGCTGACCAGTTGCGCTTGCGCAAACAGGGAGTTCGATCCCGTCGTAAAATCCTGCAAGCGCGTGCCGATGGCCAGCACCACGTCCGCCTGCGCCGCGAGGGCATTCGCGGCAGGCGAACCTGTGACGCCGATGGCGCCCAGCTGCAGCGGATGGTCCCACGGCAAGGCGCTCTTGCCGGCCTGGGTTTCCGCCACGGGAATGCCGTGACGCTCGGCAAACGCCTGCAAGGCGGCGCTGGCCTGGCCGTACAGCACGCCGCCGCCGGCCACGATCAGCGGCTGTTTCGCGTGTTTCAGCAAGGCGGCCGCCTCTTCCAGTTCCTGCTCCACGGGCGGCACGGCGCGGAAACGCACGATGCGCGGCTCGAAAAAGTCGGCCGGATAGTCATACGCCATCGTTTGCACGTCTTGCGGCAAAGATAACGTGACGGGACCGCAGGCGGCCGGGTCCGTCAAGGCGGCAATGGCGCGCGGCAAGGCCGTCAGCAATTGCTCCGGATACACGATGCGGTCGAAATAGCGCGATAAAGGTTTAAAGGCATCATTCACCGACACGCTGCCGTCGCCGGCGTCTTCCAGCTGCTGTAGCACGGGGTCCGGCGCGCGCGAGACGAACACGTCGCCGGGCAACAGCAATACCGGCAAGCGATTCACGTGGGCCAGCGCGGCGGCCGTCAGCAAATTGGTGGCGCCCGGGCCGATGGAACTGGTGACGGCCAGCATGCGCCGGCGCATGTGGGCTTTCGCATACGCAATGGCCGAGTGCGCCATCGCCTGCTCATTGTGGGCGCGGTACGTGGGGAAACTCTCCCGATATTGGTACAGCGCCTCGCCCAGGCCCGCCACATTGCCGTGGCCAAAGATGGCGAAGGCGCCGCCGAACAGGGCGATCAAGGAACCATCGCCCTCTTCCGTGCGCAAGGCGGCCAGGTAGCGGACTAAAGCCTGGGCCATGGTCAATCTGATTGTGGCGCTCATGCTGCACGCTCCAGGCGGTTGCGCGTGCGCTGCCACAGGGCAATGAGCTGCTCGAAGTTGGCGCGCACGGCGGCGATCAGGCCCGCATCGTCGAGCTCTCCGGCCAGCCAGCGACGGCTCGGTTCCTGGAAGATGGTGCGGCCCACCATGAAGCCGCGGCACGTCGTGCTGGCACTGGCTTGCTCAAAACTGGCGGCCAGGGCGGCAATCGGCGCGTTCAAGCCCAGCAGGACGACGCCACGGCAATACGGATCGCGCTCGTGCACGAGGGCATCGATGGCTTGCCATTGCTGGGCTGACATGCTTTCCAGCTTCCACCATTCCGGGTAAATGCCCAGGTTGTACAAGCGCTTGACGGCGCGCAAGACGGTGTCTTCACTTTGCGGCAAGGCATCCGACGGTATGACTTCGAGCAACAGTTCGTGACCGCTCACTTGCGCCGCGTCATACAGGGCCTTGATCTGCGCTTCCTGTTCCAATCGGTTTTCCACGGTATCGTCCGGATGCAACTGCACCAGGCACTTGATCACGTGTTCCTTCGGCCAGCTGAGCAGGTGCGAACCGATGGAGCGGCCCCAGTCGAATTGCAGCGGATTGGAGCCGGGCAATTCCACGGGACGGCCGATCCACCAGCCGCGCCCCGTCGCATCGTTGAGCGCGTCGACGCCATAGCGTCCATCGATCAGCACGCCCGTCTTGCCGGCCAGTTGCAAGGCCGTTTCCGTCTGCGCCACGGCTTGCACCATCAGTTGCTTCAGGGCGCAAATAGCCGATTCGGGCGCGCCTGTCTGTTGCGCCAGCTCAAAGAATTGCGTACGGTGGTCGAAGGCAAACACGCACAGTTCATCCCACTGCGGGCGCGCCACCGTCGTGCGGTGCAGGCGCGACAAGGTGGCGTCCTGGTCCGGTTGCGTCAGTTTCGCCGCGTTGGCGAGGAAATAGTCGAGTTCCACGGGCGACGGCATGGCCGGTGCGCAACCGTGGCGCGACACGACCAGGGCGCCGCAACCGTTCGCGTAGCGGCAGCACGCTTCGTAATCCTCGCCGCGCAGCCAGCCTTTCAAAAAGCCCGAGAGAAACGCGTCGCCCGCGCCCAGCACGTTCAGCACTTCCACGCGCACGCCGCGGTAGTTATACGCATCGTCCAGGCTGTGCGGCACCACGCTGTCGATGACGGCGCTACCCAGCGGGCCCCGCTTGACGACCAGGGTGGCCAGGGTAACGGCCCGCACGGCGCGCAAGGACGCCATGATGTCGGCGCCACCGCCGGCGATCATGAATTCCTCTTCCGTGCCGACGATCAGGTCGAACTGCGGCAGGATCGCCTGCAAGTGCCGCGTGACACCATCGTTGGAAACGAAGCGCGTTTCGCCGTCCGCCTTGCCGGAAAGTCCCCACAGCACGGGCCGGTAATCGATGTCGAGCATGGTGCGCACGTTGTTGGCGCGCGCCAATTTCAGGGCCTGCGTGCTGACGGCGTGCATGGCAGCCGTCGAAAAATGCGTGCCGGTGATCAACAGCGCCTTGCTCGATGCAATAAAGGCGGCGTCGACGGCGGATGGCTCGATGGCCATGTCGGCGCAGTTTTCACGGTAGAAAATCAGGGGAAAGGTGTTTTTATCCTTGATGCCCAGCATCACCAGCGCCGTCAGGCGGTCGCGGTCGATGCCGACATGGCTGACGTCGCAACCCTCTTTCGCCAAGGTGTCCGTCAAGAAACGGCCCATGTGGTCGTCGCCCACTTTCGACAGCATGGCGGACTTCAAGCCCAGGCGGGCCGTGCCGAAGGCGATATTCGCCGATGAGCCGCCCAGGTATTTGGCGAAACTGGTCGCGTCTTCCAGGGTGCTGCCGATCTGCTGCGCATACAGGTCCACCGCTAGGCGGCCCAGGCAGATCACGTCCAGCGCGCGTCCCTGGGCAAATTCAGTCGTATTCTTCATGACATGCATTCCTTATGACAATTGCACGATGCGCTGTTCGCGCCATGACACGGTGGCCGCCTCGGCCAGTTCCAGTGCCTTCAAGCCATCATGGACGGTGGTGCGCAAGGGCGCGCCATGGGCAAATGCCTCGAAAAAGTGCGCCATTTCGCTGGCGTAGGCGGCGCGGTAGCGTTCCAGGAAAAAGTCTTCCGGCTTGTCGACGCTGACGTTCACTGAGCCATAGGCCGTCACTTCCGTCGGCTTGTGGTTGCCCGCCTGCAGCATACCCAGGCTGCCCAGCACCTCGAAACGCTGGTCGTAGCCGTAAGCGGCGCGGCGCGAAGCATTGATCTGGCACAAGCGTCCTTTCGCCGTGCGGATGGTGACGACGGCCGTGTCCAGGTCTCCCGCCGCGCCGATGGCCGGGTCGACGAGGCAGCTGCCCGTGGCGTGCACGCTGACGGCTTCATCGTCGAGTATCCAGCGGAAAATGTCGAAATCGTGGATCAGCATATCCTTGAAGATGCCGCCCGATACCTGGATATAGCTGACGGGTGGCGGGCCGGGATCGCGGCTGGTGACGATGAGCAACTCCGGCGTGCCGATCTCGCCCGCTGCGATGCGCTGCCTGACGGCAGCAAACGTGGGGTCGTAGCGGCGCTGGAAGCCGATCATGCACAGCACGCCAGCATCCTTGACGGCAACGGCGGCGGCGCGCGCACGCTCCAGGGTCAGGTCGACGGGTTTCTCGCAAAAGATGGCCTTGCCGGCGGCCGCTGCGCGCACGATCAGGTCCGCATGCGTATCCGTGCTCGACGCGATCAGCACGGCCTTGACTTCGGGGTCGGCCAGCACCGCTTCCACGCTGGCGACGCTGGCGCCATGCAGGGCCGCCACTTCCGCCGCCGCGCCCGCATGCACGTCGACCACGTATTTCAGGCGCACGCCAGGCTGGCGCACCAGATTGCCAGCGTGAATACGGCCGATGCGGCCGGCGCCGAACAATGCCACTTGAATCATTTCCATCTCCTTGATAGTCGGGATAATGCCGCCCGGAAATGCACACGTGTGCATTTCCGGGCAAAAAAGGTTAAAACAGGTGGATGACGCCCAGCATCACACCGCTGAGCTTGGCACCCTTCTTGGTGGCGGCGAAGGCATTGCCGCCAAACGTGTAGTTGGCGTTCTTGTCGTTATTCGTTTGCGTGTAGTAGGCGTACACGGTGCTGCGCTTGGACAAGTAATACTCGTAGCCCAGGGTGGCCTGCTTGGCGCCGCTGTCGTCGCCGCGCACCAGGGTGGTCGCCTTGATGGTCACGCTGCTGCCGTTGGGCGCGCTGCCGGACACATCGCCAGCCACGCCGAACCGGCCGATGAAGGAACCACCACCCGCCTTGTAGGCGCCCGTGATGGTGAAATAGTCGCGCTGCAAGTCGCCGCCGGCCACGTCATACACCATGCGGTTCCAGGCCACGCCCACGTCGCCGCCGCCGAAGTTGTAATTGCCCACGGCGCGGAACATCTTTTCGCTGAAGCCGGGACGCAAGTCCTTGTGCTTTTCATAGCCGACGGCGCCCTTGATGGGGCCGTTCACGTATTGCACGATGCCCGAATAGATGCGGTCGCCGTTCGATGCCTCGTTTTCGCTGGCGCGGTAAATCGTGGCGCTGAAGCCTTGCAGTACGGGCGTGCGGTAGCTGATGGCGTTCGAACTGCGGCGGTTGAAGCCTTCGCCGCCCAGCTGGGAGATGTTGGCGTCATCCTGGATGCCTTCGCCCACGAAACGGTTGGTGTAGCCGTTGATCTGGCGAATCGGCGTAGCGAAGCGGCCCAGCGCGATACGGCCATAGGCGGGGTTTTCCAGCCCGACAAAGGTATCCTTGCTATTGATGGCGCCCGTTCCATCGTCCAGCTTGGCATTGCCCTCGATCTGGAAGAAGGCCGTGTTGCCATTGCCCAAGTCTTCCCTTCCCCGGAAGCCGATCTTCGAGGAATTGTCCGATACGCGAGAAATGGATTCGCCATTCGGCGCCGTGGCCGAGCTTGACGTTTCGATACGGTCGAAGCCCGCATGGATGCGGCCGTACACGACGACGCTCGATTCGGCCAGCACGCAGCCTGGCACGGCCAGCAAGAATACGGCGGCGATCTTGTTCAACTGCATGGTGTTCATCTCGTTTTTCATCCCGTTTTTCATTTTGTCTCCTGCTTGTTTTTATGGTGGTGGATTACTCATGATGCTCAACAGTGTGTTGCCACTCCGCGCGTCCCTCGCCGGACGCCTGTCCTCCCTTTCAATAAAATGTGCTCAGGCACAGCGCGGCAAGGCCAGCGCCGCCAGTTGCGGATACAGGCGGGGGCCGCCCACCAGGATGGGATTGCCCTTTTCCAGGCCGTTATCGGCCAGGAAATCATTGCAGCGCCCGCCCGCCTCATTGACGAGCACGATGCCGGCCAGGCAATCCCAGGAATTGATGTGCGGCTCGAAATAGCCGATCAGGCGCCCGGCCGCCACATAGGCGATCATCAGCGCGCCGGAACCGTTGCGGATGAACATGCCGCCCTCTTCCAGCACGTCGAGCAGGAACGGTAAAAAGGTGTCGGTGCCCACGCGGTGCGAAAAGCCCACGCCCAGCACGCCGCCCTGCAGGCTGACCACGTCGTTGACGCGCAGCCGCGTTTCGCCGGCCTTCGCTGCCACGTAGGCGCCCTGCCCCTGGCAGGCGTGGAACAGCTCGTCCGCATTCGGGTCGTACACGGCGCCGATGGCCGGCTTGCCGTCGACCAGCACGCCGATCGACACGCACCAGGCCAGCATGCCGTTGACGAAGCAGGCCGTGCCGTCGATGGGATCGATGACCCACACGCAGCGCGCGTCCGACGCCCCGCCGCCCCGCTCCTCGCCCACCACGGCGTCGTCAGGAAAACGCGCGGCGATTTGCGCACGCACATAGTCTTCCACCATGCGATCGGCGATACTGACCATGTCCTGCAAGCCCTTTTCCTCGATCACGAGTTCCGTGCGGCGGTGAAACATGCCCAGCGCAATCTCGCCGGCCTGGCGGATGATGTGCCGGGCGTAGGCATAGCGCTCCAGGGTGGCCGCGTCGGCCAGTACCGCTGCCTGTGTCATATCTGTCATGCTTGTCCTCCAATGATGGCTGCGCCATGTTCGTGTACGGTCATGGCGACCGATGTGCCTTGCGTGAAAACCTGGCTCAAGTCGTGCGAGACGGCAAACAGTTCGCCGACCGGCGTGTCGAGCGTGTATTGCATTTCGCGCCCCAGGTAGGTGGCGCGTGCCACGCGCACCACCATGGCGCTGTCGGGCTGCGCGGGCGACAGCAGGATCGCTTCCGGACGCACGGCGAAACTCGCTTCGCCGCTGCGCTGGCTGCGGCATGGCAGACGCAGCCGCAACTTGCCCATGACGCAGGTGGCCTTGCCGTCGGCCACCGCTTCGATCACGCCATCGACGATGTTCGCGTTACAGATGAAGTCGGCGACGAATTTGTCGGCCGGCGATTCGAACAGCTCGTGCGGCGTGCCCTTTTGCGCGATCACTTGCCGGTTCATCACGATGATCTGGTCGGAAATGGCCAGCGCCTCTTCCTGGTCATGCGTGACATACACGGCAGTCAAGCCCAGCTTGACCTGGATGTCGCGGATCTCGTCGCGCACGCGGCGGCGCAGTTTCGTATCGAGGTTCGACAGCGGCTCGTCCAGCAGCAGCACCTTGGGCTGCAGCACCAGCGAACGGGCCACGGCCACGCGCTGCTGCTGGCCGCCCGACAACTCGTTCGGGAAGCGCGCGGCAAAGTCGGCCAGGCCCACCAGGCGCAAGCTTTCCTGCGCCCGTTCCACGGCGCGCGGCTTGGTTTCACCGGACACGATGAGGCCGTAGCACACGTTGTCGAGCACCGTCATGTGCGGAAACAAGGCATAGGACTGGAACACCATGCTGACGTCGCGCTCGGCGGCCGAGGTCAAGGTGACGTCCTCGCCGGCCAGCAGGATGCGTCCGGCGCTGACGCGTTCCAGGCCGGCGATCAAGCGCAGGGTCGAGGTCTTGCCGCAACCGCTGGGGCCCAGCAGGGTGACCATGGTGCGCGGCGCGATCGTGAACGACACATCGTTCACGGCCAGCGCCTTGCCGTAGCGCTTGGTGACGCCATCGAATTCCAGCGCGGCAAGCTCTGCTGCTTGGGTAGTAAAGTGGTTCATGCGTAGCTCTTTTCCAGGTTGGGAACGGCGGCCGGCAGCGTTTTTTCGGCGCTGACGCGGCGAAGGCGGCGCTTGCCGACCAGCAAATGGATCAATTGGATGCACAGCAGGATGACGACGATCAAGACCGTGGCGTAGGCAATCGCCGTGCCGTAGTTGCCGTTCGACACCAGGCCGATGATGTAGGACGTGGCCATGTCGTAATCGGCGCTGACGAGGAAGACGACGGCCGAGATCGACGTGATCGAACGCACGAAGCCATACACGAGGGCCGAGGCGATGGCCGGGCGCAACAGCGGCAGGATGACCTTGCGCATGGTGGTCCAGCTGCTGGCGCCCAGGGTGATCGAGGCCTCGTCCAGGCTGCCGTCGAGCTGGCGCATGGCGGCGATGCCCGTACGCAAGCCCATCGGCATGTTGCGGAAGACAAAGCACAGGATCAAAATCGTCGCCGTGCCCGTCAACTCGATGGGCGCCGAGTTGAACGCCAGGATGTAGCTGATGCCGATGACGGTGCCGGGAATGGCAAAGCTGAGCATGGTGCCGAACTCGAACGCGCTTTTCAGGGCGAATTGCTGGCGCACCAGCAGCCAGGCCGAGAGGATGCCGACAAAGGCCGTCAAGGGCGCGGCGATGGCCGAAATCGTCAAGGTGGTGAACAGCGACGGCCAGGCCTGGCCCGTCCAGTGCCAGCCGGAAGCGCCCGCCGTGATGCCGAAAGCGTCGATGTAGTGGCGCAAGGTGAAGGCATTGTCCTGGCCCCAGTTATTCACGAAGCCGCCCGCCACCACCGTGCCATAGATCAGGGCCGTGAAGGCGAACCATGGCAAGGCGATGGTCCACAGCATGGTTTTCAGGCGCGGGTTGAGCGAGGCGTGGCCGCCATGGTCGGCCTTGCCCGTCACCGTCACATACGATTTCTTGCCCAGCCACAAGTTCTGGATGAAGAAGGCGCCCACGGCAAAGGTCAGCAGCACGATGGCCAGGGTGGCGGCGCGACCCTGGTCGTTCGAGGCGCCCACCACGGAAAAGAAGATTTCCGTCGACAGCACGTGGAAGTTGCCACCCAGCACCATCGGGTTGCCGAAGTCGGCCATGCTTTCGATAAAGCACAGCAAAAAGGCATTGGCGATGCCGGGACGCATCAAGGGCAGCGACACCTTGACGAAGGTTTGCCAGCTGCTGGCGCCCAGGGTGCCCGACGCTTCTTCCAGCGAAGGGCTGACGCCCTCCACCACACCAATTAATGTCATGAAGGCAATCGGCGCAAAGGCCAGCATCTGCGACAGCCACACGCCCGTCATGCCGTACAGCCAACGGCTCTGCTCGATACCGAACAGGTCGCCGACGAGGCCCGTGATGGCGCCGTTGCGGCCGAACAGCAGGATCAGGGCCAGGCCCAGCACGAAAGGCGGCGTGACGATGGGGAGTATCGTAATGGCGCGCATCGGGCGTACCCAGCGGCCATTGGTGCGCGTTACCAGCAGGGCGAACACGAGACCGAGGAAGGTGGCCGACACGCCCGTCAGCAGGGCCAGCGCCAGGGTATTCCAGGCCACGCCGCAGCGGCCGGGGCCGGACACGCAATTGAGGCTCCAGATGCCGGGGTCCGCCAGGCGGCGCGCCAGGGCGGCGGCGCCCGTGCCGCCATCGTCCATGGGCTGGCCGGCGCTGACGAGGATCAGCGCGACGGGGAACAGCACGAACAGGGAGATCAGGCAAATGATGAGGCCGATGGCGCCGGCCACGAAGGCGTCGCCGCGGCACACGCCGCAGGCGGCCGCGCCCGAGGTGAGGAGGAACAGCAGGCACAGCGCCAGCAGCAGCGCGCCGAAGCCCAGGCCCGTGCTGGCGGCCAGTGGCCCCCAGCCCAGCCATGCCAGCCACAGCATGCCGGCGCCGCCGATGGCGATCTGGCCCAGGCCCAGGGTCTTGCGGTGAGGATTGCCGGCTACCAGGGCGGCGCTGGCGGCGATCAGGGCGAAGAACACGCCCAGCGGCCAGGCGCCGAACGACAGCAGGTGCAGCACGGCCGGTGCGCCACGGTCACTGAAGAACTGGCCGTCGCGCAACCATTCGCCGGCAAACAATCCCGCTTCCTGTTGCTGCCAGGGCAACAGGCACAACGCTGCCAGGGCGGCCAGCAGCCAGCCGTAAAATATCTTTTTCATGAGGTCTCTATCCAGCTAAGTAGACCCGCCGGCATGGCCATTTCGGCATGCGGCAGGTTCGGTACGATGACAGTCTTTACGCCTTAATTGCCAGCCGAATAAATCTGTGTCGTCCAGCGTTGCAGCAAACGCTTGCGCGTGTCCGAGGCGCCATACTTGGCGAAGTCGTAGTTGATGGTCTTGATGTTTTCCAGGCGCGGCGAGGCGGCGGGAATGGTGGCGGCCACGTTGGACGGGATCTGGAACGCCAGCGCTTTCACCGCTTCGCTCTGCACGTCCGGGCGCAGGGCGAATTCATAGAATTTCTTTGCCTGCTCCATGTTTTTCGCGCCCTTGACGATGCTCATGGAGCCGATCTCGTAACCCGTGCCTTCGCAGGGCGGCAAGACTTTCACGGGAAAGCCGGCCACGGTGAGCTTCATCAGGTCATGCATGAAACCGATGGCCACGCCCGCTTCGCCACGGCCCACGTCCTCGCCGGGCGCCACGCCCGCGTTCGGATACTTGCTGACGTTCTGCCCCATTTTCGCCAGGAAATCGAAGGCTTCCTCTTCGCCGAACAGCTGCACCACGGTGGCCAGCGCGTTGTAGGCGGCGCCCGAGGAGTTCGGGTTGGCCATCTCGATCTCGCCCTTGTAGGCGGGCTTGACGAGGTCTTTCCAGCATTGGGGCGGCGGCAGGTTTTTCTTCTTCAGCACGTTTTCGTTGTAGGCCAGGCCCAGGATGCCGATGTAGATGCCGACGGTGCGGTACTTGGCCGTCTCGGCCTGCTTGAGCGCCCACGGCTGCAGCTTGGACAGGGTGGGCGACTTGTATTCTTCCGTATAGCCTTCGGCGGCCGCTTGCAGGTGCGGGTCGCCCGTGCCGCCCCACCAGATGTCCGATTTCGGGTTCGACGCTTCGGCGCGGATCTTCGCATAGGCCTCGCCGGCGCTTTTCCTGATCATCGATACCTTGATCTTGCTTTCCGCCTCGAAGCGGTTCTTCATCAGCTGGCACCACTCCATGTCGGCTGAACACAGCACGGACAGGCGTTCCTCGGCGGCCATGGCCGTCATCGGCAGGGCCAGGCTTATAGCAATCGCAACATTGCGCATCTTCATCGTCTCACTCCAAGTTTGTTGTCGTTGTGGTACTTCAGACCGCACCGCTATCTTGCGGTGTCACTGTCCCGGGATGTGCTTTTTCAAGACTTGCACTGCATTGCACACGTGTGCACACCTTACCACCAGCCGATTTTGACTGTCAACAAGAATCTCGGCAGGCGGGCGGCGTGGTGTTTTACCGACAAAAAAAGCCGCCAGCGTTGCAGCTGGCGGCTTTCGGGACCGGTGGGGTCAGAGGGGTGTTACTGCCAGGCTTCCTTGCCCGCGCGTGGCTTGCCCACCATCAGCAGCGCGCCCAGGGTCAGCACGGCTGCCAGCGACAGGTAATAGCCCACGTATTGCAAGCCATAGTTCGTGGCCAGCCAGGTGGCGATGTACGGCGCCAGCGAGGCGCCCAGGATGCCGGCCAGGTTGAACGTCAGCGACGCGCCCGTGTAGCGCACTTCGGGCGGGAACAGTTCGGACAACATCGTGCCCAGCGGTCCGTAGGTCATGCCCATCAGGCCCAGGCCGACGGCCATGAAGACCGTCACTTCCCACGTCACGCCCGAACCGAACATGGGCGCGAGCACCAGGCCGAAGATGGCGATGGCGACGGAGACCCAGATCAGGGTGGCGCGGCGGCCGCGGCGGTCGGCCAGCACGGCCGAGAATGGAATCGTGAGGGCGAAGAACAGCACGGCAAACAGCTGCACGACGAGGAATTCCTTGCGCGTGAAGCCCAGCTTGGTCGTACCCCAGCTCAGCGCGAACACAGTCATCAGGTAGAACAGCACGAAGGTGGCCAGGGCGATGATGGTGCCCAGGAACAACATGCGGCCATGCTGGCGGAACACGGTGGCTACCGGCAGTTTGACGACCTCGTTCTTGTCGATGACTTTCTGGAAGTCCGGCGTTTCCGTGATCTTCAGACGCACGTACAGGCCGACGATGACCAGCAGCGCGCTGGCGAGGAACGGGATGCGCCAGCCGTAGCTGAAGAATTGCTCATCGGTCATGGTTTCGCTCAGCAGCAGGAAGATGCCGCCCGACAGGAAGAAGCCGATCGGCGCGCCCAGCTGCGGGAACATGCCGTACCAGGCGCGCTTGCCCGGTGGCGCGTTTTCCGTGGCCAGCAGCACCGCGCCGCCCCACTCGCCGCCCAGGCCCAGGCCCTGGCCGAAACGGCACAGCGCCAGCAGCAGCGGCGCCAGGGTGCCGATGGCGGCATACGTGGGCAGCAAGCCGATGATGACGGTGGAAATACCCATGGTCAGCAAGGCGGCCACGAGGGTGGCCTTGCGGCCGATGCGGTCGCCGAAGTGGCCGAACACGGCCGAACCGATGGGACGGGCGAAGAAGGCGATGGCGAACGTGGCCAGCGACTGCAGCACGGCGGCCGACGGGTCGCCGGCGGGGAAGAACAGTTTCGGGAACACCAGCACGGCGGCGGTGGCGTAGATATAAAAGTCAAAGAACTCGATGGTGGTGCCGATCAGGCTGGCGAACAGCACCGTGCCGGGGGAATTTTTCTTGGGGGGGGTGCTCATTTACTGCGCTCCTTGGGGAGGGTGTCTAAAGGCCATTCTCTGGATGTTTTTTCAGGCAGCAGCACAGCACGTTGTCTAGGCGCGCGGTTCACATATCATAGCCGTGCGCGGGCGTATTTGCTGTGAATTTGCTATTAAATTCGCAAACAAATTCCACGCAGCAACACGCCGTTGTTAACGGCAGGCAACGGTGAACAAACGCGCGCTATCGCGCTGCGATCAGTGCTGATCAGAGAAACAACGGTCGTGCGCCATCCGGTTACCCGGGGCACGGCAGGAAAGGCGTCAGGGGATGGGCGACGTGCATCAGGCCCGGCGTATCGCCAGGCATTCCGTACCAGACCCGCGCGTCGGCATCGCGGCATCGGTCATTTGTGGTGAATCCTTGCCTGCGGCCCCTCCGGGTGGAGCGGGCCGGCGATGATCGCGCCTGCATCACGAAGGATGCGGTTGATCTTGCTGTAAGCGGCTTATGATACGCGCAGTGGTGCGGTGCGGCAAGAAATGATGGAAACCGCCTACGCGTCGATCAGGGCGAACGCCTTGGCGATCTCCGCGCTGTCGAGCGGGCGCACGAGGCGCGCCACTTCCTGGCCATCCTTGAGGAAAATCAAGGTCGGCCACAGTTTCACCCGGAACGAGCGTCCCAGGGCGCGGCCGGGGCCGTCTTCCACGCGCAGGTGCGGCACCTCGGGGTGCTGCGCAAAGGCGGCGGCCAGCGGCGCCTGAGTGGCGCGGCAGTGGCCGCACCAGCCCGTGCCGAATTCCAGCAGGGCCGGCCCTGCCAGGGCGTCGATCCCGGCGCGCGTGGGTTGCGCCACAGCATACGTGTCATTCATCATGCCAGTCTCCTTGACAACTTAGACCACTTTCACGCGCAAGGTCTCCAGGCCATCGATGGCCCCCACCAGCTCGTCGCCGCGCTGCACGGCCGCCACGCCGGCCGGCGTTCCCGTGTAGATCAGGTCGCCTGGCTGCAAGGTAAAGTAGGTCGACAGGTCGGCGATGGTTTCCGCCACATTCCAGATCAGCATGTCGATGCTGCTGCTTTGCCGCAGCTCGCCATTCACGTGCAGGGTGATGGCGGCATGGCTGACGTCGCCCGCCTGCGCGGCCGGCGTGATGGAACCGATGGGCGCCGAGTGCTCGAACGCCTTGCCCGTTTCCCACGGACGGCCCTGCTTTTTCGCCGCACCCTGCACGTCGCGGCGCGTCATGTCCAGGCCGATCGCATAACCCCACACGTGGCTCAGCGCATCGGCCACGCCGATATCGCTGCCGCCCTTGCCGATAGCCACCACCAGTTCCATCTCGTGCTGGAAATCCTGCGTCTGCGCCGGGTACGGCAGTTCGCCCGTCGTGCCGGCAGGCACGGGCAGCACGGCGTCGGCAGGCTTCATGAAGAAAAACGGCGCCTCGCGGCCCGTATGGCCCATTTCCTTGGCATGGTCGACATAGTTGCGGCCCACGCAATAGATGCGGTGGACGGGGAAAGTATCAACGCTGCCGCTGACGGGAACGCTGGGCTGGATGGCTGCGGCAATGACATACGACATGGAAACTCCTGATCGGCACGATAAAAAGGCGGTGATGAAAAAGGGGACACCGCAGTGTCCCCTTATTTTACGGCAAGCTTACTTCAGCAGTCCCGAGCGGCTCGGATCCGGCATGCGGATGGCGACGATGAAGGAAATCAGGCACATGATGGTCACGTACCAATAGAAATACTCTTCCACGTGCCAAGCCTTGAACTGCAACGCCACGTATTCGGCCGAACCGCCGAACATGGCGTTGGCGACCGCATACGACAGGCCCACGCCCAGCGCGCGCACTTCGACGGGGAACATTTCCGCCTTGATCAAGCCGCTGATCGACGTATAGAAGCTGATGATGGCCAGCGCGATGATGATCAGGCCAAACGCCGCGTACGGGCTGGTGATGTCTTTCAAGGCATGCATGATCGGCAACACGCACAGGGTGGCCAGGCCGCCGAAGAACAGCATCGAGGTGCGGCGGCCGATGCGGTCCGACAAGGCACCGAACACGGGCTGCAAAATCATGTAGACCAGCAAGGCGCACGTCATGACGGCGCTGGCCGTCTTGGTATCCATGCCGGCCGTGTTGACCAGGTATTTCTGCATGTAGGTGGTAAACGTGTAGAACACGAGCGAGCCGCCGGCCGTAAAGCCGAGCACGGTGATGAAGGCGCGCTTGTGCTTGAGCAAGCCGCGCAGGCTGCCAGCGTCCTTGTCCTTGCGCTCGCTGGCGGTGGTCGTTTCCGTCAGGGATTTACGCAGGTTCAGCGACACGAGGGCCGCCAGGGCACCGAAGACGAACGGGATGCGCCAGCCCCAGGCACGCAATTCTTCCAGGGTCAGCAATTGCTGCAAGACCACCAGCACCAGCAAGGCCAGCAACTGGCCGCCGATCAGGGTCACGTACTGGAACGAGGCGAAGAAACCGCGCTTGCCCGATTCCGACACCTCGCTCATATAGGTGGCGCTGGTACCGTATTCGCCGCCCACGGACAAGCCCTGGAACAGGCGCGCCACCAGCAGCAGGAACGGTGCGAAGGCGCCGATGGTTTCATACGTGGGCAGCACGGCGATCATCAGCGAGCCGCCGCACATCATCAGCACGGAAATCATCATCGACTGGCGGCGGCCGTATTTGTCCGCGATGCGGCCGAACAGCCAGCCGCCCACGGGACGCATGAGGAAGCCGGCGGCAAAGATGCCGGCCGTCTGCAGCAGCTGCGTCGTCGGGTTACCAGAAGGGAAGAAGGCGTGCGAGAAGTACAGCGCGCAGAACGAGTAAATGTAGAAGTCGAACCATTCGACCAGGTTACCGGAGGAAGCGCCAATGATGGCCTTGATGCGCTGCTGGGATGTCAGCTGCGCAACGTCATGCGGAGTATCGTGGGATGTCATATCAGTCTTCTTGTTCGTGTGAAAAAGCCAACGCCAGCCGGGTTGCCCGGGCTGGTTTTGCATCATACGCCCTTGATCAGGGTCAAAAAGCCGCCCGGCATACGCGTTAATACGTATCGCCGGCAACTTTTTTCACCTGCGGGCGGGCGGAATCAGACCCGTTCCAGCACCAGCGCGATGCCCTGGCCCACGCCGATGCACATGGTGCAAAGTGCATAGCGCCCGCCCGTGCGGTGCAGCTGGTTGACGGCCGTCATGGCCAGGCGCGCGCCCGACGCGCCCAGCGGGTGGCCCAGGGCGATGGCGCCGCCGTTCGGGTTCACGCGCGGGTCGTCGTCGGGTAAACCCAGCTGGCGCAGCACGGCCAGGCCTTGCGCGGCAAACGCTTCGTTCAATTCGATGACGTCGAAGTCGGCCAGGGTCAAGCCCGTCATAGCCAGCACTTTCAGGGTGGCGGGCGCGGGGCCGATGCCCATGATGCGCGGCGCCACGCCGGCCGTCGCCATGGCCACGACCCGCGCGCGGGGCGTCAAGCCAAAGCGGGCCGCGTTCGCTTCGTCGGCCAGCAGCAGGGCCGCCGCGCCATCGTTGACGCCGGACGCGTTGCCGGCCGTGATCGTGCCATCCGCGCGCACGACGGGCTTGAGTTTCGTCAAGGTTTCCAGGGTGGTGGCGCGTGGATGCTCGTCGCGGGCAACGATGACAGGGTCGCCCTTCTTCTGGGCGATGCTGACGGGACAGATTTCACTGTCGAACACGCCCGCCTGCTGCGCCGCCAGCGCCTTGACCTGGCTGGCCAGGGCGAACGCATCCTGATCAAGACGGCTGATGCCGAAGTCCGACGCCACGTTTTCCGCCGTTTCCGGCATCGAATCGACGCCGTACTGCGCCTTCATCAAGGGATTGATGAAGCGCCAGCCGATGGTCGTGTCTTCCATTTTCATGCCGCGCGAAAAGGCGCTGTCCGCCTTGCCCATGACAAACGGCGCGCGGCTCATGCTTTCCACGCCGCCGGCGATCAGCAAGCCCGCTTCGCCGCTCTTGATGAAGCGGGCGGCGCTGCCGATGGCGTCCAGGCCCGAGCCGCACAGGCGATTCAGGGTGGCGCCCGGCACGCTGTCGGGCAAGCCCGCCAGCAAGGCCGCCATGCGCGCCACGTTGCGGTTGTCCTCGCCCGCCTGGTTGGCGCAGCCGTACAGCACGTCGGTGACGGCGTTCCAGTCCACATTCGGGTTGCGCGCCATCAAGGCACGGATGGGCACGGCGCCCAGGTCGTCGGCGCGCACGCCGGCGAGTCCGCCGCCATAGCGGCCAAACGGCGTGCGCTGGGCGTCGCAAATGTAAGCATGGGTCATGTTCTTTCCTCCAAGAAAGTAGTTTGCGTATTGATGGTGAACTAACGTCCGTCCGTCAGCGGCACGGCGGTCAACGCTTGCAACTGCTCGAAACTCAAGCCATCCACCAGTTCGACGACCGTGGCGCCGGCGGGCGACAGGTCGAGCACGGCCAGGTCGCTGTAGATGCGGCTGACGCAGGCGATGCCCGTCAGCGGATAGCTGCAGGCCTGCACCAGCTTGCTTTCACCCGTCTTGGTCAGCAATTCCATCATGACCCAGGTTTTTTTCGCGCCGATGGCCAGGTCCATGGCCCCGCCCACGGCGGGAATGGCGTCGGGGGCACCCGTGTGCCAGTTGGCCAGGTCGCCCGTGGCGGAGACTTGAAATGCGCCCAGCACGCAGATGTCCAGGTGGCCGCCGCGCATCATGGCGAAGCTGTCGGCGTGGTGGAAGTAACTGCCGCCCGCCAGCAGGGTAACGGGTTGCTTGCCCGCATTGATCAGGTCGTAGTCTTCCTCGCCCGGCGCGGGCGCGGGGCCCATGCCGATCACGCCGTTTTCGCTGTGCAGGATGATGTCCGCGCCGGCCGGCAAGTGGTTCGCCACCAGGGTCGGCAAGCCGATGCCCAGGTTGACGACATTGCCTTCATGGATGTCCGCCGCCACGCGGGCCGCCATTTGATCTCGATTCCATTTATTCACTTGATATTCCTCAGGCAGCTTTGAAGCCGGCGGGGCCGGTGGCCGTGCGCGGCACTTGCACCAGGCGCTGCACGAACAGGCCCGGCGTGATGACGTGCTCGGGATCGATGCTGCCCAGCTCGGCAACTTCATGCACGGAAGCAATGCTGACTTTCGCGGCCATGGCCATGATGGGACCGAAGTTGCGCGCCGTCTTGCGGTAAGTCAGGTTGCCCCAGCGGTCGCCCTGCTCCGCCTTGATCAGCGCGAAGTCGGCGTGGATCGGCGACTCGAACACATACATGCGGCCGTCGATCTCGCGCGTCTCCTTGCCCTTGGCCAAGTCCGTACCGTAACCCGTGGGCGTGAAAAAGCCGCCGATGCCGGCGCCGGCGGCGCGGATGCGCTCGGCCAGATTACCCTGCGGCACCAATTCCAGCTCCAGCTTGCCCGCGCGGTACAGCGCGTCGAACACGTGGGAATCGGCCTGACGGGGGAACGAGCAAATGATCTTGCGCACTTGCCCGTTTTTCAGCAGAGCGGCCAAGCCCGTGTCGCCATTGCCCGCATTGTTGTTGACGATGACGAGGTCGCGCGCGCCCTGGGCGATCAAGCCGTCGATCAGCTCGGCCGGCTGGCCCGCGCCGCCGAAGCCGCCAATCATGACGGTGGCGCCATCGTGGATATCGGCCAGCGCATCAAGCACGCTGGAACGCAGTTTGTCGATCATTGCCTGTCCCCTTCAAATCAAACTCATCAGACATTTGTTCGTATAGCGAACAAATATTCGCATTTAGAACTTATTCGTGAGAATATGCCTGATCGGGGCGCTTGTCAATTTGCCGTTTTCGCTAGCGCCATGGCTATAATTGCCACCTTGACCAATTGGAATCGCCATGACCGCACGCAGCAGCACGCCCCTTTCCGCCGAAGAAACCCTCGATGCCGACGGCGCGCCGCGTCCTGGCGACAGCTATGTGCAATCGTTCGCGCGGGGCCTGGCCGTGCTGCGCAGCTTTGGCGCGGACGCGCCGCAACAGACCCTGAGCGAAGTGGCCGAGCGGGCGCAGCTGACGCGCGCGGGCGCGCGGCGCATCCTGCACACCTTGTTGCATCTTGGCTACGTGGAAGCGGATGGGCGGCTGTTTCGCCTGACGCCGAAGGTGCTCGACCTCGGCTATGCCTATTTGTCGTCGCTGCCCGTGTGGACGCAGGCGCAGCCGCTGCTGGAAGAATTGATGCAGACCTTGCGCCAGTCGTGCTCGGCCACCGTGCTCGACGGCGACGACATCGTGTATGTGGTGCGCCTGTCCGCGCACCGCACCATGTCGATCAACCTGGGCATCGGCAGCCGCCTGCCCGCCTACTGCACCTCGATGGGACGGGTTTTGCTGGCGGGCCTGGCGCCCGAGGTGCTGCGCGAACGGCTGTCGAAGATGGCGCTGCTGAAAATCACGCCGGCGACCAAGGTCGATATCGACGTCTTGATGGAAGAGATTGCGCAAGTGCGGCGCCAGGGCTGGTGCCTGGTGCAGGAAGAGCTGGAACAGGGCTTGATCGCCCTGGCCGCGCCCGTGTTCGACCGGGCCGGCAAGGTGGTGGCGGCGATCAACGTCAGCGGCCAGACGGCGGGGCCGTCCGTCGCGCACCTGCTGGAACACAGCTTGCCGAAACTGCTCGATACGGCAAGCCGGGTCAGCGCCCTGGTGCGCGTGCAGCAGTAGCGCTTATTGCTTGAACCTTATTTCTTGAATTTGGCGCACGGATCCGGGCGCGGTTGCGCGGGCATCGTTTGCGTCAGGTCAAACGTGCCCTTGTAGCCGCTGCCGCCCTGCTCCAGGTAGCCGATGCTGCGCACGTTCAGCTGCGGGTCGGCCAGCTTCAGCCAGCGGGGCACGCCGATATCCTTGCGCACGTGGTCGTTGCCGGCGATCAACACCACGTCGCGCGGCGCCTGGTCGCGGATCAGCTTGGCCATCCAGATATCGCGCGCCACCTGGGCGTTGACGACACCTTTGATCATCATGTCGGGCAGCATATTGCAGCGGGCCGCCTGGACTTCCTTCTCTTGCCCGTCCAGGATATCGGCCGGCACGGGCGCAGCCAGGTACGTGGCCACCATCGCGGGCGGCATGGCCCACTGGATGCCGTCGCGCACGATGCGCGAGGCGTCGGCGGGCGACAGGTTGCCGGCGACCAGGCTCAGCTGGTAGCTGATGACGAGGTCCAGCACGGGCCGGTACAAGCTCCAGTCCCAGCGCGGCTGTTCCATCACGCGGATGATGCAATCGGGGTCGGCGCAATCGCGCGCGGCGCGCGTCAGCAAGGCCTGGTTTTCGCGGTCGAACTGTTCCATGACAATCACGGGACGCCAGCCGGTCGCCAGGCGGCGGCGCAATTCCTCGACGCGCAGGCGCTGGCCTTGTGCATTGTCATGGACTTCGCCCAGCAGCAACACTTGCGGATTGGGCAAGGTGTCAGCCACGGGCACGGGAGCGGGCGGAGCGTCTTTCTTCAGCAAGCTGCCGCAGGCGGCCAGCGCCAGCACGCTGCACAACAGGGCGGCGCGCGCGCCGGCGCGGAAAATCACGGTTTTCATGTCAGGCGGGTATCTTCAAGTGGCGATGCGCCAGATTGTACCGTCTCAGGCCGGCGCCGGCAGCTTGCGGCGCTCCAGCACTTCAAAGACAAGCATGCCGGCCAGCATGGCGCCGGTAAACAGCCACGCCTTCGGCTGGCCCGCCAGCAGGGAGACGAGGGCGGGGCCGGGACAGAAACCGGCGATGCCCCAGCCCGCGCCAAAGGCCAGGCTGCCCAGCAGCAGGCGCCGGTCGATGCGCCGCGATACTGGCAATTGCATGGGTTCGCCCAGCAGCGCCGTGCTGCGCCGCCGCGCCAGCCAGAAGGCGGGCAGGGCCACGCCGATGGCGCCGCCCATCACCAGCGCCAGCGACGGGTCCCAGGCGCCGGCCAGGTCGAGGAAGCCGAGCACCTTGGCCGGGTTGCCCATGCCGGAAACGATCAGGCCCAGGCCGAAGACGAGGCCGCTCAACAGGGAAAGGATCAGCTTGCTCATAAGCTTGCTCACAGATGGCGCAACAGATAGACAGTGAGGAAACCGGCCGCCATGAAGGCGATGGTGGCCGCCAGCGAACGCGGCGACAGGCGCGACAGGCCGCACACGCCGTGGCCGCTGGTGCAGCCGGCGCCATAGCGCACGCCCACGCCCACCAGCAAACCCGCCACGATCAGGGCGGGCGTGCCCGCATCGATCCGCACGGGCGGCAAGGCTTGCCACAGCGAATACAGCAAGGGCGTGCCGATCAGGCCGGCAAGAAAGGCGATGCGCCAGGCCAGGTCGCCACGACGCGGCCGCAGCAAGCCGCCAAGGATGCCGCTGATGCCGGCGATGCGGCCGTTGAACAGGATCAGCAGGGCCGCGGCCAGGCCGATCAGCATGCCGCCGGCCAGCGAGGCCCACGGCGTGAAATGCTGCCAGTCGATGTGCATGGAAATACTCAGTCCGCTTCGTCGTTGAACGTGGGGCGTGGCGCGCAAAATTGCGCGTACAGCACTTGCAGCACGGCCAGCACGGGCGCGCTGGCGACGCGGTAATAGATCTGCTTGCCGTCGCGCCGCGTGGCCACCAGCATCTCTTCGCGCAGCACGCCCAGTTGCTGCGACAGGGTCGGCTGGCCGATGCCCACTTTTTGTTCGAGGTCGCTGACGCAATGCTCGCCCTGCGATAGCTGGCACAGCAGCATCAATCGGTCGGCATTGCCCATGGCCTTGAGCAGCGAGCTGGCCTTGTAGGCCGAGCCACGCATGGCGTCGAGGTTGTATTCGGCGTGTTGTGTTGCGACTGTCTCCATCGTGCCCTCCCACAGGCGGTCATATTGATCATCATGCGATAAACAATATACTAATCAATATACTGTTTTCCTGCTGGCGATTCGCACAAAAAAACAACAGTGTTTTTCGGCGATAGCGTGCTCATGCGAAGTGTGCGGCAGCGATAGCCATCACGCTATCAAAATGATAAATATTCGTAATTTAAAGTAAATAAGCGTAGCAAAATTGCCACGATTTGTGCTGTAATAAGAGCTCTTCAGAAAAATCGTGATACGCCCCCGTACAGGCGCATTGTCCGTCCAGGCGCAGGCCGGTTTTCGACCGCACCGCACGGTGAACCAGGGAGTCAAAGATGAAGTTACTTCAGCCGCTAGGCATGGCCATGCTGGCGCTGTCGGCGTGTGCCGGCAGTGCGGCGGCCAGCCCCCCGCCCACGACACACGCCCAGGTCGTGAGCGACGACAGTCTCGGTTTCACCAGCACTGCCGACAATCCCGGCTGGGACACACCGGACTTGCCGTATGCGCGCCTGCTGGCGCAGGGCACCATGCTCAACGCGGCCCCGCGCTGGAGCAGCACCGGTGCGCGCCACGGCGCACTGCCTCCGTCCGCAGCCGCCACGGCCCCGGCCGTGCAGCAAACGAACGTGCCGCCGCCCGTGCCCGAAGCGAGCATGGTCTCGATGTTGCTGGTGGGACTGGGCTTGCTGGCCTTTAGCATGCACGGTGAAAAACAGGAAAAATTCGATAGCTGACCCTATTCCGGCAGACGATGCCGCTGCCTTAAAAAAAATTCCGCCTTGCGCGGAATTTTTTTTGCCTGCCGTGCCTGGGTTGATGCTCACTTGATACTCACTTGTCCAGCAAGCGGCAAACCCGTTCGATATTGCCCACAGGAATGCCCGACTTCAGGGCGCGTGCGATGCAGGCCGCCTTGTCCGTGCCCGAGGCGGAAATCAGCACGAAGGCCGTGCCCAGGACGCTGACGGCAACCAGCAATATCAGCACGCCCTTGACGATCTCCCAGTTCATGGCGCGTCAGCAATCTCATACGTGAAAGCATAATAATGCTTGCCCTCTTCGATGCGGATGGCCAGGCTGCCCGACAGCCCTTGCAATTGCTCCGTCCCCGTATCGGGCACCACCGTCACCGACAAGGCGGGCGCGCCACGCGTCATCGTGCCGCTGTGCTGCAAATAAAAGCTGCCGTGACGTCCGTCCAGCGTGCCTTCCACCCGCTCCAGCGCCACATAGCCTGCCGAGCCGGCCACGCTGGCGCGCGCGCTGAGCATCTCGCCCCGCGCACTGGCGTCGAGGGCGCCGTGGTAGCGCTTGTCGAGCGACAGGCGTCCCAGCCCCGATTGCGCGGCCGTGTCCGACAAGGTTTCCGGGGTGATGGTGACGTCGAAGGTACCGCGAATGGTAGGCATCAGTACTCCTTGGAAAATGAAGAGGTGGCGGCCGCCTCCGGCCCGTTCAGCAGCACATGTAATTTTTGCATGGTGGCCCAGTTGCGCGAGGTGACGCCATCGCCGAGCAGCACGCCCAGCGCCGCCACCACCTTGCTGGCCAACACGCCGTCGGGACACCAGGCATACGCGGCCCAGCGCCCCAGGACCAGCGCTTCCGGCTGCCACGGCCGCTGCGCCAGGGGCGCCAGGCGCAGCATGTCGGCCGGATTGTTCAGCACCAAGGTCAGCAGACGGGCCGCATCGGCCGCCGGCGCCAGGGTGTTTTGTTCGATCAGTTCGGCAAACTGGCTGGCCGACAGCACCGTCACCCGGGCCGCCACGCCCAGTTTCAGCACCAGCGCTTCCTCGATGCGGGCAGCGGCGTCGACCGGCGCGACCTTGCCTCCGTCATACACGACGTTGCCGCTGTTGAGCACGGTACGCACCTGCGCAAAACCCAGGTCGCCCAGCAGCTTGCGCAGGTCGGCCATGGCCACGCGCTTGGCGCGGCCGACATTGATCCCGCGCAAAAGCGCCACTTGCTGACTATTTTCCATCTGTGCCATGTGTTGTCTCCTTGCCTATGCCTGGCCGGCCGGAACGCTGGCGGCGCCTTCCGGCAATGGCGTCACCTTGGGCAGGCGCAGCAGGAACGTCGCGCCCTGACCCAAGGTGCTGCTGACCGTGATGGTGCCGCCAAACTGCTTGGCAATCAAGTTGAATACGATATTCAAGCCCAGGCCCGTGCCGCCCTGTCCGCGCCGCGTGGTGACAAACGGGTCGAACACGCGGTCGAGCATGTCGGGCGCGATGCCGCGGCCATTGTCGCGCACCTGCATGGCGATCCAGTCGTTGTCGCCGTGCACGCCGATATGGATGTGGCCGTCCGTGTCCGCATCGAAGGCGTGCTCGACGCAGTTCAGGACCAGGTTGGTCAGCACCTGCGCCAGCGCGCCCGGATAGCTGTCGAGCATGATGCCGGGCGGGCAATCGATATCGACGCGGATGCGCGTCTTTTTCAGGGTCGGCTGCAGGCTCGAGATGACTTCGCCGATATAGTCGCGCAATTCGAACAAACGGCGCGCTTCGCTGACCTGGTCGACGGCGATCTGCTTGAAGCTGTGGATCAGGTGCGCGGCGCGGTAGGCATTGTTCATGATCAGGCGCGCGCTTTCGCCGGCCGTTTCCAGGTAGCGCACGATATCGGTCTTCTTCACGCTGCCGCCCGCCACCGCCGCGCTGATGCCATCGGTGGCTTCCTTCAGCACCGAGGCGCTGGTCAGCGCGATGCCGACCGGGGTGTTGATTTCATGCGCCACGCCCGCCACCAGGCTGCCCAGCGAGGCCAGGCGTTCCGACTGCAGCAACGATTCCTGCGCCCGGCGCAACTCGTCCATGGCCTGCGCCGTCTCCTGCTGCGAGCGGCGCGCCATGTCTTCCGCCTCGCGGCTGCCCTCGATGATGGACTTGAGCTTGCGCTGCACGGCATTGAAGCCGCGGATCACGTCGCCCAGCTCGTCGCGCCGGTTTTCCGGCAGCTCTTCGACGTCATCGCTGCCGCGCGTGGCCAGGTCGAACAAGCCGTCGCGCAACTGTTTCAAGGGGCCAAAGACGATGCGCAGGCTCAGCGCCAGGGCGCCCACCAAAATGATGTCAAGTAGCAACACTTCCAGCACCTTGCGCCGCACTTCGCCGCGCAGGGCCGCATCGATCTGGGCACGGCTGAAATTGACGATGACCTTGCCGACGATCACCGGCTTGCCGCCCGTGGCCGCGGCCACGGCGTCGCGGAACACCAGCGGCGCCTCGACGGGCGTGCCGCCCATGGCCACATCGGAGGTCAAAGGCACCAGGGTGCCGGCCGCGTCGCGCACTTCGCCCGCGAACAGGCCGACGGAGGCGTCGTAGACGCGGATGCCGACCAGTTCCGGCGGCAGCATTTCGGCCGCGACGATGCTGTCGACCTTGGATTTGTCGAGATCCCACAGGGCGGACGGCAAGCTGGTCTGCAAGCGCGTGAGCACGCCGCTGCGCAGGCGCGCGCTGCCCGATTCGAGTTCCTTGCTCAAGGTATATTGGGTATAGCTACCCGAAATGCCCAGCACCAGGGTGACGATCACGACAAAAAGCAGGGTCAGCCGGACTTGGATACTCACCATCAATCAACACTCCCCGGGCCAGGCCGCCAGCCCGCGGCGCGGGCGCAGTGACGTCAGCGGACAACAGCCTGAATCAAATGTACGGTATGACATGCTTATTGGCAAGATTTACAGCAATGCCGTTTTCCACCAGGCCTTGATACAGGTTGAGACATTGCGTCATGGCAATGGTAATATCCCGCAATCATCTAAGGAGTCGTCATGGCGGTCATGCATCAACATCTACCCCTGGAACAAGTTCGTCCTGGCATGGTCTTGTCGGATGTCTTGCTCGATGCGCATGGACAAGTGCTGTTGCCGCAAGGCGCGGTACTGACGGAAAACATGCTGGCCCTGATGCCGCGCCACAACATCGACATGCTGCCGATCCAGGCGCCTCCCCCCTCGCCCGAAGAAATCGCCGCGCAACAGGCGGCCGACAGCGAACGACTGGCCTACCTGTTCCGCAAGCATGACCCCGAGGATCCCCTGGATGCGACCACCACCTTGCTGCGCAGCTATGTCACGGCTTACCGCCTGGGCACGGGAGAGGCAGCATGAGCACCCAGCTGACGCTCGACGATATCGTCGCCCACCTCGACGACTTGCCATCGCTGCCCGCCGTCGTCATGGAACTATTGAACAGCATCGACCAGGAAGACGTCGATATTTCCGTGCTGGCCAAAAAAGTATCGTACGACCAGGCGCTGACGGCGAAAACCCTGCGCCTGGCCAACTCCTCGCAATATGGCTTGCAAGTGAAAGCCACCACCATCCAGCAGGCGATCACCTACCTGGGCTTCCAGACCACGCGCAGCCTGATCACGTCGGCGGCCATCACGGGTTGCTTCCCGGAAGGACGCTGTCCCGGTTTCGACGACAAGGCCTTCTGGCGCCATTCGGTGGCGACGGCCGCCTGCGCCAAGGTGCTGGCGCGGCAAATCCGCTTCAACCAGGATTACGCGTTCACGGCTGGCTTGCTGCACAACATCGGCCGCCTGGTGCTGGTCAGCAGTTTTCCCGCGCACTATGCGCAAGTCATCGCGCACCAGGCGGCGCACGATTGCAGCCTGCTCGAAGCGGAGCAAGCCGTACTGGGCGTGGATCACGTGCAAGCCGGCGTGGCGCTGGCCGAACACTGGAATTTTTCCGACACGATGCGCCTGGCGCTGGGCAACTATCTGCAGCCGGACACGCCGGGAGCAGGCTTTCTCGCATCGCTGATCCACGTGGCCAATGCCGTCGTCTGCGCGCTCGACCTGGCGCAGGCGGGCGACGACATGGTGCCGCGCGTCTCGCCGGTAGCCTGGGACGCGCTGGGCCTGGGCGAAGACACGTATCTGCAACTGTTCCGCGAGACGGAACTGCGCTATGACGAAATCACCTCGGCACTGCTGAGCTAAACATGGCCGCAAACGCAAACGGCTCTCGCTGCGAAGCGAAAGCCGTCAAGGGTACTGCGGTGTGTCCATGCTGCCCGGTCCACGCCGGCCTGTTGCCGCCAGCAGTTACGCAAGCGGCACAGTCAGCGCGCCACCGCCGCATCAGTGCGCGTAATTCGATTCTTGCGCATCGCCGCGGTCTTCCGCTTTTGGACGGCCCTGGGCGTCGGACAGACGATACTTGGTGCGGCGGTCGCCCATCAAGTCGCGCAGGTCACGGATGCTCATGCCCGTCACTTCGTGCATGCGGATCAGCAGCGAGGCGCCGACCGGCAAGCGGTGATGGCGGATCTTGCTGATGACGGGTGGCGCCACTTCGAGCAGACGCGACAGGGCTGCATCGTTTTTCAGCTGCATCTTGCTCAGCAGAATATCCAGCAGGTGGTTCGGGTTGTAACTCTCTTGCGATGCTAATGCATGATGTGCCATGATTTTTCCTCGTCTGGTGAATGTAGAAAATAATGCCGATACGAACTTAAGGCTGGCTTAGAGTGTTCAAATAAACGTCTGTCCATCGGATTCAGCCCTCCCCCGCCTTTCCTCCGTATCGCACTGCCTGCACAGGACTCGCACAGCCACGCCCAGCCAACGTACGCAATTTGCCGCGTGAGTAAAAGCACGTGCAATTCACTGAAATGAATTGCATATAAGGCAATATACTAGCCCAAACACGCGGCATCTGCGCCTCGCGCAAACTTCCTGATTGTTAAATATCAATCAAGCTGCTGGTTGGCTTGGCAACGATGCTATTTCAACACATTAGGATGCCAGCGGGCGCACACAAGGCTTTGCAGCAACTTGTTACAAATCAATGGTGTCACACGGCAATAAATGCTTTTGGGCATCACGACGCAGGGCCACATATACAGGCGACAACCTTGTCGGCAAGGTAAGCACAACATGGCCCGCCCCGGCGATTTACGCTAAACTATGGCCTGAACTTGCAGCGAGCCTGCCGCCGGGCAGCCAGAGGCGCCCGGCCGGTCATCCACCGCCTCCCGCCCCGAGCGGCGCACAGCGCAAGCCCCCTGCCCAGCTTATTTGCAGCCACACTGATTTGCTCCATTATTTGTCCCACTTATTTGCCGCCACATTTACCGATAAGCACCCGACGCCATGCAGAAAAAAGTATTCATTAAAACCTTCGGCTGCCAGATGAACGAGTACGACTCGGACAAGATGGCCGACGTGCTGGGCGCCTCCGATGGCCTGGTGCGCACCGACACGCCGGAAGATGCCGATGTGATCCTGCTCAATACCTGCTCCGTGCGCGAAAAGGCGCAGGAAAAAGTGTTTTC
The DNA here is from genome assembly GCF_030587335.1 of Janthinobacterium sp. SUN176. Lineage (NCBI taxonomy): Bacteria > Pseudomonadati > Pseudomonadota > Betaproteobacteria > Burkholderiales > Oxalobacteraceae > Janthinobacterium > Janthinobacterium sp. SUN176. Next base: position 3,694,611 of record NZ_JAPWIA010000001.1, read on the forward strand.
CGACCTGGGCCGCCTGCGCGAGCTGAAACTGGCCAAGCCGCACCTGCTGATCGGCGTGGGCGGCTGCGTGGCGTCGCAGGAAGGCGACGCCATCGTCAAGCGCGCGCCGTATGTCGACATGGTCTTCGGCCCGCAAACCCTGCACCGCCTGCCGCAGATGATCGAACTGCGCCGCGCCAGCGGCGACGCGCAAGTGGACATCAGCTTCCCGGAAATCGAAAAGTTCGACCACATGCCGCCAGCCAAGGTGGAAGGCGCCTCGGCGTTCGTGTCCATCATGGAAGGCTGCAGCAAATATTGCAGCTACTGCGTCGTGCCCTACACGCGCGGCGAGGAAGTGTCGCGCCGCTTCGAGGACGTGCTGACGGAAGTGGCGGGCCTGGCCGCCCAGGGCGTCAAGGAAATCACCCTGCTGGGGCAAAACGTCAACGCCTACCGTGGCGCGATGGAAGGCGGAGACATTGCCGACTTCGCCCTGCTGCTCGAATACGTGGCCGACATCCCCGGCATCGCGCGCATGCGCTTCGTCACCAGCCACCCGAAGGAATTCACGCAGCGCCTGATCGACGCCTATGCGAAGATCCCGCAGCTGGTCGACCACCTGTATTTGCCCGCGCAGCACGGTTCCGATAAGGTGCTGGGCGCCATGAAGCGCGGCTACACGGGCCTCGAATACAAATCCATCATCCGCCGCATCCGCGCCGTGCGCCCGAACATGGCCATTTCGTCCGACTTCATCGTCGGTTTCCCCGGCGAGACCCAGGCCGACTTCGACGCCATGATGAAGCTGATCGCCGACGTGGGCTTCGACAACAGCTACAGCTTCATCTTCAGCAAGCGCCCCGGCACGCCAGCCGCCAACCTGGAAGACGACACGCCGCATGACGTCAAACTGGCTCGCTTGCAACAGTTGCAGGCGGCCATCGACGCCAACACGCGCAAATACAGCCTGGCCATGGTCGGCACCGTGCAAACCATCCTCGTCGAAGGCCGTTCGAAAAAGGATACGATAGATCGCGAACTGCAAGGCCGCACGGAAAACAACCGCGTGGTCAATTTCGACGCCGGCCCCGACGGCTTGCAATTGATCGGCCAGCTGGTCGACGTGCGCATCACCGAAAGCCATTCCTACACCCTGCGCGGCGAACTCGTCGCCAGCGCACCCGCATTGAAAAGAGCCAGTTGAAAACCAAAGCCCCGATACAGCCGCATTACTTCATCCCCGAGCCGCTCGACAACACGCGCCTGGCGCACCTGTGCGGCCCCCTCGATGAAAACCTGCGCCAGATTTCCGCCGCCCTCGACGTGACGATCTTCCGCCGTGGCGAGAAATTCATCGTCGGCGGCAGCAATGCCGAACGCGCCGTGGAAATCCTCGAACAGTTCTACGCCATCGCCAACAAGGTCGTGCCGCTGGAAGAAGTGCAGCTGGCCCTGGTGGAACAGCGCGCGGGCCTGTCCGCCGCCTCGGAACACCACGCCAACGCACCCGTCAGCACCTTCGTCGAGCCGGACATCGCCAGCCCCGTGCTGAAAACGCGGCGCGCCGACCTGCGCGGGCGCACGCCGCACCAGATCGCCTACCTGCGCGACATCCTCGAGCACGACATCAGCTTCGGCGTCGGCCCGGCAGGCACGGGCAAAACCTACCTGGCCGTCGCCTGCGCCGTCGACGCGCTCGAACGCGACGCCGTCAAGCGCATCATTTTGACGCGCCCCGCCGTCGAAGCGGGCGAACGCCTGGGCTTCCTGCCGGGTGACCTGGCGCAAAAGGTCGACCCGTATCTGCGTCCCCTCTACGATGCGCTGTATGATTTGCTGGGCTTTGACCGCACGCAAAAACTGTTTGAAAAACAGGTGATCGAGATCGCCCCTCTGGCCTACATGCGCGGACGCACCCTGAACCACGCCTTCGTCATCCTTGACGAGGCGCAAAACACCACCGTCGAACAGATGAAGATGTTTTTGACGCGCATCGGCTTCGGCAGCAAGGCCGTGGTGACGGGCGACGTCACGCAAGTCGACCTGCACAAGAGCCAGACGAGCGGCCTGATCGACGCCGTGCACGTATTGAAAGACGTGCGCGGCATCGGCTTCACGCAATTTAACAGCACCGACGTGGTGCGCCATCCGCTCGTCGCGCGCATCGTCGACGCCTATGAAACGGCGCAGGCGGCCAACGCCGACGCCGCCCAGTTACTCCCCTTGTTGAAACCAGCTGCCGCCAAAAATGTCCGAAAAAAATAAACTGTCCCTGTCCGTGCAATATCCGGACGCCCGCCTGGAAACCCTGATCACGCGCCCGAAAGTGCGCCGCTGGGTCAAGGCGGCCCTGTTCGCCCCCGCAGAATTCACCATCCGCTTCGTCGACGCGGAAGAAGGCCGTACCTTGAACCGCGATTACCGCGAAAAGGACTACGCCACCAACGTGCTGACGTTCGCCTACAACGAAGGCGAAGAACTCGGTGACGACGAGCCGACGCGCGCCGACATCATCCTGTGCACCGACGTGCTGGAAAAGGAAGCGGCGGAACAGAAGAAAAGCGTGGAAGAACACACTGCCCATCTGATCGTGCACGGCGTGCTGCATGCGCAGGGCTACGACCACATGGATGACGAAGAAGCCACCGAAATGGAGGGCCTGGAAACGGACATCCTGGCCAAGCTCGGCATCACCGACCCGTACAAGGAGTAAGACCATGGGAACCTGGGCCACTGACGCCTTCGGCAACGACTACGCCATGGATTGGGCGCAGGACTTGCACGAATATAAAACCCTGGAACTGGTCGAGACGACGCTCGACAACGTCATCGACAGCCAGGAAGCGGAGCTGGAAGCGCCGTTCGCCGCCGAAGCGCTGGCCGCGCTGGAAGTGATCGCGCGCCTGCTGGGCAAGCCGGGCGAGGACGACCCGGCCACGGCGGAAGTGGACGAGTGGGTGGCCGCCTGCAAGAAGAAGGTGACGCCGCCGCTGCTGGACAAGGCGCGCCTGGCCTTCGAGCGCATCACGGCCGAGTCGTCGGAACTGCGTCAGCTGTGGCAGGACAGCGAGCATTTCGCCGACTGGCAGGCCGACGTGGCGGCCCTGCGCGCGCGCGTGCTGGGCCCGGACGCCGCGTAAAACATCGGGCAACGGCGCACTTCGACGTATTAAATTTGCATCAAAAGCGGGGAAATCCGGTATTCCCCCACTTTTGGTGTATCCTATATCCCTTCGCAACAACGGCTCACGCCTCCTATGCCCGAGCACCCTAGTGGCGTCAGAACTGACGTCAAGCCCCACCGGTCACTGTTTGAACGCCTGACCGCACTCATTTCCCCCGAGCCAGAGAACCGTGCAGAATTGCTCGATGTTCTACACGATGCGCATGAACGCAAGCTGATCGACGCCGACGCCCTGTCGATGATCGAAGGCGTGTTTCAGGTATCGGATCTCTGTGCGCGCGACATCATGATTCCCCGCTCGCAAATGGATGTCATCGACATCAGCAAGCCGATCGAGGAATGGATGCCGGAAGTCCTGTCCACCGCCCACTCGCGCTTCCCCGCGATCGAAGGCGAGCGCGACAAGGTCATCGGCATCCTGCTGGCGAAAGACTTGCTGCGTTATTACGCAGAAGAAACTTTCGACGTCCGCGACATGCTGCGCCCCGCCATCTTCATCCCCGAATCGAAACGCCTGAATGTGCTGCTGCGCGATTTCCGCGCCAACCACAATCATATGGCCATCGTCGTCGATGAATACAGCGGCGTCGCCGGCCTGATCACCATCGAAGACGTGCTGGAACAGATCGTCGGCGATATCGAGGATGAATACGACTTCGACGAAGCCGAGGACAACATCCTGTCGCTCAAGGAAGGCCAGTTCGGCCCCCGCTGGCGCGTCAAGGCGCTGACCGAGATCGAGCAGTTCAACGAAGAAGTGGGCAGCCACCTGGTGGACGACGACGTCGACACCATCGGCGGCCTCGTGTCGAAGTACCTGGGCCGCATGGCGCACAAGGGCGATATTTTCGACCTGGGCAATTTGCGCTTCGAGGTGCTGCGCGCCGATGCGCGCCAGGTGCACGTGCTGCTCGTCGAGCGCCTGCCCAATGTGCCGGAACTGGAACTCTGACATGCGCGTGCTGTAAATGCGTTTCAGACGCGCTGACCCCAACGCCCCCGCCAAACCGCCCCGCAGCACCTGGGCGCGCATGCTGACTGCCGCCATCGCCGGCGCCGTCGCCGTGCTGGCGTTCGCCCCTTTCGGCTACTGGCCGCTGCAAATCCTCAGCCTGGGCGTGCTGTTCTACCAGGTGCTGCGTTCGTCCAGCGTCAAGGGCGGCGCGCTGATCGGCTGGGCCTACGGCTTCGGCTGGTGCGCGGCCGGCACGCACTGGCTGTACATCTCCATGCACCGCTATGGCGACATGGCCGCGCCGATCGCCGCCGTCGCCGTGGCCCTGCTAGCCCTCCTGATGGCCATTTACGTGGCCCTGGCCATGGGCGCGGCCGCCTGGCTGCGCCAGCGCTGGGTGCTGTCCCTGCCCGCCATGACCCTGCTGGTGCTGCCCGCGACCTGGACCCTGTTCGAATGGACGCGCGGCTGGCTGTTTACGGGTTTCCCGTGGCTGGCTACCGGTTACGCCCACAATGCCAGCCCGCTGGCCGGCTTTGCCCCCATCGTTGGGTCGTATGGCCTGGGCTGGCTGGCGGCGCTGTCGGCCGGCGCCCTGCTCTTGCTCACGCATCGCACGCGCTGGTTCGCGCTGGGCGGCGTGATCACGCTGTACGCGGCCGGCATCGGCTTGCAGTACGTGGCGTGGACGCACCCGGTCGGACGCCCGATCACGGTGCGCCTGCTGCAGGGCAATGTGCCGCAGCAGCAGAAATTCGACCCCGGCTTCGTGCTGGGCGCCCTGCAGATGTACCAAAGCGCCATCACCAGCGCGCCGGCCGACCTGATCGCCACGCCGGAAACGGCCGTCACCGTGCTGCCGCACCAGCTGCCGCCCGGCTATCTGGATAGCCTGGCGACGTATGCGCAGCAAACGGGCAGCTCGATTTTGGTCGGCATGCCCGTGCTCGACGAGCAGCAGCGCTTCTACAATGCAGCCGTGGGGATCACGCCCAACGGCACGCCGGGACCGTACTACCAGTACCGCAAGCACCACCTGGTGCCGTTCGGCGAATTCGTGCCGCCCGGCCTGCACTGGTTTGTCGCCATGATGGCCATCCCGCTGGGCGACATGGGCCGCGGCGCCGAGGTGCAAGCGCCTTTGGCCGTGCGCGACCAGCTGGTGCTGCCGAATATCTGCTACGAAGACCTGTTTGGCGAGGAAATCGCCGGCCAGCTGGCCAGCGCCCACCGCAGCGGCAAGCAGTCGGCGTCCGTGCTGCTCAATATCTCGAACCTGGCCTGGTTTGGCGATTCGATCGCCATCCCGCAGCATCTGCAGATCTCGCAGATGCGCAGCCTGGAAACGGGCCGCCCGATGCTGCGCTCGACGAATACGGGCGCCACCGCCGTCATCGACGGCAAGGGCGTGGTGCAAAGCCTGCTGCCGCCGGAACAGCAAGCCACCCTGGCGGCCAAGGTGCAAGGCATGGGCGGCATGACGCCATACATTCTTTACGGCAACAAACTGGTGCTGGCCCTGGCCGCGCTGGCCCTGCTGACGGCCTTCCTGCTGTCGCGCGCCGCCCGCCGTGGCCGCACCGCGCAGCAATAAGCGGCCGATATTGCCCGAAGAGTCACAGTGGGCCCGTAAAAACCGCTAAAATTAGCAAAACTCCGGCCCGGACGAGCTTCCAAGCATGCGTCCGGGCTTCAAGCAAACCTTAACAAAGCGCAGCCTCCCGCGCGGCGAACTCATACGATGCTCACATTTCAACAAATTATCCTGACCTTGCAAACCTATTGGGACAAGCAAGGTTGCGCCCTGCTCCAGCCTTACGACATGGAAGTCGGCGCCGGCACCTTCCACACCGGTACCTTCCTGCGCGCGATCGGCCCGGAGCCTTGGCGCGCCGCGTATGTGCAGCCGTCGCGCCGCCCGAAAGATGGCCGCTATGGCGAAAATCCGAACCGCATGCAGCACTATTACCAGTATCAGGTGGTGCTCAAGCCCGCGCCGGAAAACATCCTCGACCTGTATCTGGGTTCCTTGGCCGCGCTGGGCCTGGATTTGAAGCAGAATGACGTGCGCTTCGTCGAAGACGACTGGGAAAGCCCGACCCTGGGCGCCTGGGGCCTGGGCTGGGAAGTCTGGCTGAACGGCATGGAAGTGACCCAATTTACCTACTTCCAGCAAGTGGGCGGCCTCGATTGCAAGCCCGTGCTGGGCGAAATCACCTACGGCATCGAACGCCTGGCCATGTACCTGCAAGGCGTGGAAAACGTGTATGACCTGGTGTGGACCGAGTGGGAAGAGAACGGGGTCACGAAAAAGCTGACCTACGGCGACGTCTTCCACCAGAACGAGGTGGAGCAGTCGACCTACAACTTCGAGCACGCGAATACGGACCTGCTGTTCGAACAGTTCGGCAACTACGAAGCGGAAGCGAAGCGCCTGATCGAGCTGCAACTGACCCTGCCCGCCTACGAGAAGATCATGAAGGCCTCGCACAGCTTCAATATGTTAGATGCGCGCGGCGCCATCTCGGTGACGGAACGCGCCGCCTACATCGGCCGCGTGCGCACCCTGTCGCGCCTGGTGGCGCAAGCGTATTACGACTCGCGCGAGCGCCTCGGTTTCCCGATGCTGCCCGCCGCAGACCAACCCGCCGCCGCTTGATCGCCTAGCTCATACACCGCCGTACCAGACAAGAACACCATGAACCAAACACTGCTCATCGAACTGCTGACCGAAGAACTGCCGCCGAAAGCGCTGGCCAAACTGGGCGCCGCCTTCACGGCCGGCATCGTCAACGGCCTGAAGGCGCGCGACTTCCTGGAAGCCGACAGCGTCGCCACCAGCTACGCCTCGCCGCGCCGCCTGGCCGTCTCCATCACCAACGTGCGTGAAGTCTCGCCCGATAAATCGATCCGCGAAAAAGTCTTGCCCGTCTCCGTGGCGCTGGACGCGAACGGCAACGGCACCCCGCCGCTGGCCAAGAAACTGGCCGCGCTGGGCTTCCCCGAGCTGACGGTGACCGAGCTGGAACGCGCCGCCGACGGCAAGGCTGAAAGCTTCTTCTACACCTACACGGCGCCCGGCAGCCAGCTCGCCACGGGCGCGCAAGCTGCCCTGGCCGAGTCGGCCGCCAAGCTGCCGATTCCAAAGCTGATGAGCTATCAGCGCCCGGACGGCACCACCGTGCAATTCGTGCGTCCGGCCCACAGCCTGATCGCCCTGCACGGCATCAATATCCTGCCATTGACCTTGCTGGGTTTGACGGCCGGCCGCACCACCCTGGGCCACCGCTTCCTCACCGACGGCGAACCGATCACCATCGCGCACGCGGAAAACTATGCGCCGTCGCTGATCCTCAACGCCAGCGTCATCGCCAGCAACGAGGAACGCAAGGAGCGCATCCGCGCCCAGTTGCTGGACAAGGCCGGTGCCGACCAGGTGCTGATGCCCGAAGCGCTGCTCGATGAAGTCACGGCGCTGGTCGAATGGCCGGTCGTGTATGAGTGCCACTTCGAGGAAGAATTCCTGGCCGTGCCGCAGGAATGCCTGATCCTCACCATGCAGACGAACCAGAAATACTTCGCCCTGACGGACAGCGAAGGCAAGCTGCGCTCGCGCTTCCTGATCGTCTCGAACATCGAGACGGACACGCCAGAGCACATCATCGGCGGCAACGAGCGCGTCGTGCGCCCGCGCCTGTCCGACGCCAAGTTCTTCTTCGAGCAAGACAAGAAGAAGACCCTGGCATCGCGTCTGCCGCTGCTGGCCAATGTCGTCTACCACAACAAGCTGGGCACGCAAGCCGCGCGCACAGAGCGCGTCAAGTCGCTGGCCGGCGCCATCGCCGCCAAGCTGCAATATGACGTCGCCCTGGCCGAACGCGGCGCCCTGCTGGCCAAGGCCGATTTGCTGACCGACATGGTGGGCGAATTCCCCGAGCTGCAAGGCATCATGGGCACGTACTACGCGCGCCATGATGGCGAACCGGAAGAAGTGGCGCTGGCCGCCTCCGAACACTACCAGCCGCGCTTTGCCGGCGACAGCCTGCCATCGACCGCCACCGGCACCGCCGTGGCGCTGGCCGACAAGCTCGAAACCCTGGTCGGCATCTGGGCCATCGGCCTGGCGCCGACGGGCGACAAGGATCCGTTCGCGCTGCGCCGCCATGCCCTGGGCGTGCTGCGCATGCTGCTGGAAAAACGCTTGCCCCTGTCGATCCAGGGCTTGCTGGCCGATGCGGCTGCGCAGTTCGCAGCCGCTCCCGGCTTCAAGGACCCGGTCGCGGATGTCACCACCTTCATGCTGGATCGCCTGCGCGGCATCCTGCGCGAGCGCGGTTTCTCGCCGAATGAAATCGAAGCCGTCGTGGCGCAGAATCCGGACCGCCTGGACGACATCGTGCAGCGCCTGGAAGCCGTGCAGGCGTTTGCCGCCCTGCCGGAAAGCGCCTCGCTGGCCGCCGCCAACAAGCGCATCACGAACATCCTGAAAAAGAACGAAGAAGCCGTGAGCCAGGTCGCCGCCGGCGGCGTCAACGTGGCGCTGCTGCAGGACGAGGCGGAGAAAAAACTGGCCGCCGCCGTCTCGCGCGTGCAGCCGGAAGTTGACGCGGCCTTCGCCAAGGGCGACTTCACCAGCACCCTGCAAACGCTGGCGCAGCTGCGCGACGACGTCGATGGCTTCTTCAACGACGTGATGGTGATGGCCGAGGATGTCGCCCTGCGCAACAACCGCCTGGCCTTGCTGTCGTCGCTGCACGGCATGATGAACCGCGTGGCCGACATTTCGAAGCTGGCGGCATAATGGGCACGCCGGCGCTGAAACTGATTATTCTCGACCGCGACGGCGTCATTAATCATGACTCGCCGGACTTCATCAAGTCGCCTGCCGAATGGCTGCCGATCCCCGGTTCGCTCGAAGCGATCGCCCGCCTGAACCAGGCCGGCTATCGCGTCGTCATCGCCTCGAACCAGTCGGGTATCGCGCGCGAATATTTCGACATGACGGTCTTGAACGCGATCCACCAGAAGATGCATACCCTGGCGCAGCAGGTGGGCGCCGATATCGACGCCATCTTCTTTTGCCCGCATGCGGGCGCGGACAATTGCGACTGCCGCAAGCCGAAGCCCGGCATGTTCCATGAAATTTCGCAGCGCTACAACACCAGCCTGAAAGGCGTGCCCACGGTCGGCGATTCGCTGCGCGACCTGCAGGCAGGCTTCATCAGCGGCTGCGTGCCCTACCTGGTCCTGACGGGCAAGGGCGAGAAGACCAATGAAACGGGCGGCCTGCCGCCTGGCACCCAGGTCTTCCCCGACCTGGCCGCCGTCGTCAGCCACCTGCTCAAGGCGCCAGCGACACCGGCGCCCACAGTGGCATTCAGTATCTAATCTTCGGAGAACCGCATTGCGTAATATTTCCCTGTTCCTGCGATCCCTGCTGTTCATGATCATCATGATCGTGGCCACCATCGTCTGGGCCTGCGTGTGCTTTTTTGCCGCGCCATTGAGCTACAACAAGCGCTATTGGGTCACCTCGCGCTGGAACGTGTTTATCCTGTGGTGTGCCAAGGTCATTTGCGGCATCCGCTATGAAGTCAAGGGCGCAGAGAACTTCCCCGATGCGCCGGCCATCGTGCTCTCGAAGCACCAGTCGGCCTGGGAAACCATCTTTTTGCTTCCCAGCCTGCCACGTCCACTCGTATATGTGTTCAAGAAGGAGATTTTGTACATCCCCTTCTTCGGCTGGGCCATGGCGCTGCTGCGCATGATCCCCATCGACCGCAAGCAGGGCAAGCATGCGTTCAAGAGCGTCGTCGCGCATGGCAAGCGCCGCCTGGCAGATGGCCAATGGATTATCATGTTCCCTGAAGGTACCCGCATTCCCGTGGGCCAGGCGGGCAAGTACAAGAGCGGCGGCACGCGTTTGGCTATCGCCACGGGCGCCGTGGTGGTGCCGATTGCGCATAATTCAGGCGAATGCTGGCCCAAGCAGTCATTCCTCAAACGCCCGGGACTGATTACCGTCTCGATAGGCAAACCGATTTCGCCGGAAGGGCAAACCCCGGACAGCATGATGCAACAGGTGGAAAATTGGATAGAATCAGAAATGCGCGTCATTTCGCCTCACGCCTACAACGCTGGCTAGACGGCATCAGCGCGGTCATCCAGGAGCCGACACTGCGCCAGCAGATGAAGACCATCAGGGTCGGCGACCAGCAACTGGATTTGTTCGCGCATGACGTCTCGACCAGCACGCCCCCGGCGGTGCGCCCCACGGCACCGCCAGCGCCGCCCGTGGCGCCACCGCTAGTGGCACCCGCGCCCCCCATCGCTCGTCCTGCCCCGCCTCCCCTGCCTTCCCCGCCACGCACCGCCGATGGCCCGCCACTGCGCCAGCTGCAACTGGGCAGCCACCTCGTCGAATTTGCCCTGCGCCGTTCCACGCGCCGTTCCATCGGCTTCATGATCGACGATAACGGCTTGCGCGTCACGGCGCCCAAGCGCGTCACCCTGGCCGAAATCGACAACGCCATCCGCGCCAAGCAAGGCTGGATCGTCTCGAAACTGCTGGAACGGGGCGAGCGCAAGGTGCAGCGCCAGCAGCGCCCGCCCGTGGCATGGATCGACGGCGCCGTGCTGCCCTACCTCGGTGGCGACATCACCTTGCGGTTGCACCAGGCACCGCGCCACCGCGCCAACTTCCAGCGCGAGACGAATGAGCTGCACGTTTGGGTCACGCCCACGGGCAGCGAACAGCAGTTGAAGGAAAAAGTGAAGGGATGGTTCCAACACGAAGCGCGCCAGCTGTTCGAGGCGCGCCTGGACGTGTATGCGGACAAGCTGGGCGTCCAGTACGATTCCTTGTCGCTGTCGTCGGCCGGCACGCGCTGGGGCAGCTGCACCATCGAGCGCAAGATCCGCCTGAACTGGCGCCTGATCCATTTCGCCCTGCCGCTGATCGACTACGTGGTGGCGCACGAACTGTCGCACCTGCTGGAAATGAACCACAGCCCCCGCTTCTGGGCCACCGTGGAATCGATTTATCCCGATTACGATGGCGCCAAGCAGGCGCTCAGAAAACGCTCGCAGGAATTACCAGTCCTGTTCAATTAAGCTGGCAGCAAAGGCTGGATCGCAGCGATCGTGCGCGGCGTGGCGCCCCGGTGCTGGCTGGCAAACGCCAGCGCTTTTTCTCCCATAGCCGCCAGACGCGCGGGATCCTGCAGCAGGGCCGCCGCCTGCGCCATCAGCGCGTCGGCGTCCGCCACCAGCGCGGCACCGCCTGCAGCAATTGCCTGTTCGGTCACCAGCGCAAAATTGAAGGTGTGGGGGCCGATCAGCACGGGCTTGCCCAGGGCCGCCGGCTCGATCAGGTTTTGCCCGCCCAGCGGCAGCAGACTGCCGCCCACGAAAGCGCAATCGCAGGCCGCGTAATACGCAAACATCTCGCCCATCGAGTCGCCCAGCAGCACCTGCGTGCCCGCCGCCACGGCATCGCCCTGCGCCAGGCCGGACCTGCGCTGCACGGCCAGGCCCTGCGCCGCGATGAGTTTTTCCACCTCGTCAAAGCGCTGCGGATGACGCGGTACGATCAGCAGCAACGCATTCGCGGGCAGGCTGACGCGGGTCAAGGCGTCGAGGATCAGCTGCTCTTCCCCTTCGCGCGTGCTGGCGCACAGCAGCACCGGGCGCTGGCCGATGGCGCCGCGCAGCCAGGCGCCTGTCGCCAGGGCCGCCTCGGGCACGACGACGTCGAACTTGATGCTGCCCGTGACCACCACGTCCTGCACACCCAGCTGACGTACGCGATCGGCGTCGTCCTGCGTCTGCGCCGCGACCAGGGTGATGCCGCGCGCCGCATCGGCGATGAGTTTACCCAGGCGCTGCGCCTTGCCCAGCGATCGCTGCGACAGGCGCGCATTGGCCAGCACCACGGGCACTTTGTAGCGATTGCATTGCTGGATCAGGTTTGGCCACACTTCCGTCTCCATCAGGATGCAGATGCGCGGCGCGAAATGGCGGATGAAACGGGCCGGCATGGCGCCCGTGTCATACGGCAGGTAGCTTTGCACAAGGCGCGCGCCGTGTTTCGCAAACAGTGCCTTGCCCGTGGCGCGCCCCGTCGGCGTCATGTGCGTGAGGACGATGCGGCACGCGGGCCATGCGGCCAGCAGCGCATCGATCAACGGCTCGGCCGCGCGCGTCTCGCCGACGGAGACGGCGTGCAGCCAGATGGTGTCGGGGGCAGGTGTGGCCTGGCGCCCGTAAAAGCCCAGGCGCTCGCCCCAGTGCCGGCGATAACCGGGTTCCTGGCGTCCGCGCAGCCACAGCCGCGCCAGCACCAGGGGCAAGGCCAGCCACCAGGCAAGGGTATAAAGAAGTCGCATGTTTGTTTAACGTTGAAGTCAGGCGGGAGGGTGGTCGGCCAGCAGGCGCCGCGCCGCGGCCAGCACTTCCGGCACGCCGGGCGGCGCGCCTTTGTCGCCCAGGTTGATGATTCTCGGCGACCAGTTGCCTTCCGTTTTCCACAGCGGCGAATCGGCATAGATTTCCACCGTCGGACGCACAAAGGCGGCGGCGATATGCGTCAGGCCCGTGTCGACGCCGATCACCAGCGCCGCATGGCGCGCCAGCAGGGTGGCGTCGCCCATCGACAGCTTTGGCAGCAGGCGCGCGTTGGGCAGGCTGGCCGCCAGTTGTTCGGCTTCCGCCTTTTCCTTGGGCGAACCCCAGGGCAGCAAAATCGGCATGGGCGCGAGCGCGTGGCCCAGGGCGATCCAGTTCTCCCGCGCCCATTTCTTGGCGTCGCGCGCCGTGCCGTGGAAATACACGCAGTAGGGCGCCTCGCCCATCCAGTCCGGACGCGCTTCGCTGGCCGATACGTCCGGCAAGCCGAAATCGGCCGGCGTGTCGACCGTATAGCCGAGTGCCGCGCCGGCCACCAGGCGGCCGCGCGCTACCGCATGCGTACGCGGGTCGAGCGGAATGCTTTTCGTATGAAAAATGCGCGAGATGCCTTCGTAGCCGGAGCCTTCGCTGCCATTGGCCAGGCCGACTTTCTGTCCGCCCGGCGCCAGGCGCGCGGCACCCATGATGATGCCCGTCTTGAGCAAGCCCTGGGTATCGAACACATAATCGTAGCGCGTCTGCCGCAGGCTGCGGAAAAAGGCAGCGATTTCCGCACGCGTTTCTTTCTTGCCCAGGCTCTTGCGCCAGCGCCGCAGCGCGAACGGGAAGATGGTACCCACGCGCTGGTTCAGGCGCACCAGGCTGACGTAACCCTCTTCGACCACCCAGTCGATGGTCGCATCCGGATAATGGCGGGCGATGTCCGCTACCATCGGCAGGTTATGCAGCACGTCGCCCAGCGAGGACACCCGCACCAGCAGGATTTTCAAGGGCGCCTGTGCGCCAGCTTGGCCGGCCATGCTGTCAGAACGGCAGCACAGCGTCTGGCTTGGCGGCCAGGATCACGCTCTTGAACTGTCCTTGGATGCGCGCCAGCGCTGCCGGCGTTTCCGCTTCGAAGCGCATGACGATCACCGGCGTGGTGTTCGACGAACGGGCCAGGCCGAAACCATCCGCATACTCCACGCGCAAGCCGTCGATGGTGATGATCTGCTCATTGCCGGGGAAGACGGCGTCGCGGCGCAGCATGTCCATCAGCGCGACATTCTCGCCTTCCTTCAGTTCCAGGTGCAGTTCGGGCGTGCTGTCGGACTGCGGCAAGGAGTTCAGCAGGCTTGACGGATCCGCTTCGCGCGTGAGGATTTCCAGCAGGCGCGCAGCCGAATACAAGCCGTCGTCGAAACCGTACCAGCGGTCCTTGAAGAAGATATGGCCGCTCATTTCGCCACCCAGCGGCGCACCCGTCTCGCGCAGCTTGGCTTTTACCAGCGAGTGGCCCGTCTTGTACATCAGCGGCACGCCGCCATGCTTGGTGATGTAAGGCGCCAGGTGGCGCGTGCATTTGACGTCGTACAGGATTTGCGCGCCCGGATGGCGGGTCAGCACGTCGGCCGCGAACAGCATCATCTGGCGGTCGGGGTAGATGATCTGGCCATCCTTGGTGACCACGCCCAGGCGGTCGCCGTCGCCGTCGAAGGCGATGCCGATTTCCGCATCGGTCTCGGCCAGGCAGCGGATCAGGTCTTGCAGGTTTTCCGGATGCGCCGGATCCGGATGATGGTTCGGGAAATTGCCATCGACTTCACAGAACAGTTCGATGACCTCGCAGCCCATGCCGCGGAACAGGTCGCCCGCAAATGCGCCGGCCACGCCATTGCCGCAATCGACGGCGATCTTGATCGGGCGCGCCAGCTTGACGTCACCCAGGATGCGCTCCAGGTAGGCGGCGCGGATATCGTGCGTGGCATAGCTGCCTGGCGTGCTGCTGGCGCTGCCGTCGTGCGCGACGATGCTGTGGTACAGGGCCTGGATCGCTTCGCCGTGAATGGCTTCACCGGCCAGCACCATCTTGAAGCCGTTGTAGTCGGGCGGATTGTGGCTGCCCGTGACCATGATGCCGGAACGCGTGTCGAGCACATTCGTGCCGAAGTAGACCATCGGCGTGGCCACCACGCCCAGGTCGATCACGTCGACGCCTGCAGCTTGCAAGCCCTGCGCCAGCGCCGCCGTCAATTCCGGCCCCGACAGGCGGCCATCGCGGCCGATCACGACCCGCTGCTCGCCCTTGGCCAGGGCGGCCTGGCCAAATGCCTGACCGATCTTGTGGGCCACGCTGGCATCGAGGGTTTTAGCGATGATGCCGCGAATATCGTAGGCCTTGAAGATCGTTCTGGACAATGGAAGCATGGTGTGGGCGGTATAAAGAGGGTCAAATAGGGTGCCTGGCAAGGCGCAGCGCGGGGCTGACGGCTTGCTACTGCGCCAAGAGTATACCGAATTATACGCGCAGCAGATCGATCGACTTGCCCGATTCCACCCATTGCCTGACCCACAGCGGCTGGCGGCCACGGCCTGTCCATTGTTCGGTCGCATTGTCAGGATGGCGGTAACGCACCGCGACTTTGCCCGTGCGCGGGTGCAAGCCGTCGAGTATCAACTGTTTCAGCGGAATACCCGCCTGCTGCGCGATGGCCATGATCTGTTCGCGCGCCTTGTTCAAGTCTTCACGTTCGCGGCTGTTCAATTCCTGCTTGATATTATCTTCCAGCTTGCGCAATTCCAGCATCGTCATCGTAGACAGATCCATCCCGTACATCCTTTATATTAATTTAAATAATAAAATAGCGTGAAATATACTACATTGCATAAACATCTGCGCAGAGTTGCATAATCCATCGCCTATTGAATCACGGCTATCGGCTTATTTATCTGCTCCACATTAAGATTCAATGAAAAATATGCCGAAAGTACGCGTAGAAAATAAATAAACATGGATGAGTGGTATTCCGGCAGCCTGCGCAGGCCGCTTGCAAGATCAGCGTGGCGCGGCTATCCATTCCGATAAACGCGCTGGCGGATAATTATCGATATACGCCAGCGGGAAATGCCGCCCCATTAAATCTCCGGCAGCATAATCGGCATCCGCTTTTCTTCCCGCCGGCCGTGCGCGCAATCGGGTACCGACCAGGAATGCACCCAACGCCAAAGGGCAGGCATGCTTATAATGCAGGCGCGTAGTTCACTTCACCCCGGCACATATGAAAACTTACTTTATCGGCGATCTGCAAGGCTGCCATGCACAAACCATCGAACTGATCGAACGGATCCAGGCGGCAGCGAATGGCCCGTACCGCCTGCTGTTCGCTGGCGACCTGATCAACCGCGGCCCGGCCTCGCTGGCCACGTTGCGCCACGTGCACGCGCTTGCGCAGCAGGGCCTGGCCGACAGCGTCCTGGGCAACCATGACTTGCACCTGCTGGCCGTGACCAACGGCATCCGCCCCGAGCATGCGTCCGATACGCTGGCCGAAATTCTCGACGCGCCCGACCGCGACGAGTTGATCAACTGGCTGCGCCAGCGGCCGTTGGCACTGGCACACGATGGCCACGTGCTCGTGCATGCGGGCTTGCTGCCACAATGGAGCGCGGCCCAGGCCCTGTCCCTGAGCGGGGAAGTGTCCGCGATGCTGCGCAGCGACGGCTGGGTGGCCTTCCTGCGCACCATGTACGGCAACGAGCCGGCCGCCTGGCGCGACGACCTGCAGGGCGCCGACCGGCTGCGCTGCATCGTCAACGCCATGACGCGGCTGCGCTTTTGCACGCCGGAAGGCGTGATGGACTTCAAGATGAAGGAGAGCGGCAGCCCGCCGCCGGGTTCCGGCCTGCTGCCGTGGTTCGACGTGCCGGGACGGCGCAGCGCCGGCGACACCATCGTCTTCGGCCACTGGTCGGCGCTGGGACTGCTGCTGCGGGAGCACCTGATCGGCCTCGATAGCGGCTGCGTCTGGGGTGGAAAACTGTCGGCCGTGTGCCTGGAAGACCGCTCGCTGCTGCAAGTCGCCTGCCCCGCCTTCCAGCAGCACAGCGGCAAGCGCTAGATGGCAAGCATGGCGCGCATATGCTTAGTCGAAATCGGTCGTTGGCCTTGCCGCGCGCAGCCCGTATGATGCAGCTTTTGCCTTTGCGATCCCATGCATCCTGATACCGACAGACTGGCGCGCTGGCTGCTCGGCAGCCTGGAACTCGACACCGCCGTCCTGCATGTGGGCCAGTACTGCGGCCGCTGGCGCGCCTCCACGGCGGGCCGGGAACTGGGCAGCTTTCACCTGGTGCTCGATGGCCACTGCTATCTGCACCTCGACGGGGCGGCGCCGATTGCGCTCGGCCCGCGCGACGGCGTCTTCCTGCTGCGCGACTTGCCGCACTTCCTCAGCCCGCACAGCGACCCGCTGCAGGCGGTCAGCGCGCAAGCCATGCTGCCGCTGCAGTCGTCCACGGACCAGCCGGCGACGGCGCTGGCCTGCGGCTTCTTTCAATTTCGCGGCGCACTCTCCGCGCTGATCGTCGACTCCTTCCCGCCGTACCTGCTGATACGCGGCGACGCGCCCGCCTTCAGCGCCGCTGCCGCGCTGTTCGACCTGATACTGGCGGAAGCCGGCGGCGACCCGGAACAACCGTCGCCGCTCATCGCGCGCCTGGTCGAACTGCTGTTCTTTTACCTGATACGCCATGTGGCGCAGGGCGAACAGGTGGCGGCCGGCCTGCTGTCGCTGCTGCACCAGCCCGCATTTTCGCCGCTGCTCGAACGCATGCTCGACGCCCCCGCCGACGACTGGTCGATCGAGAACATGGCCAAGGCCGCGTGCATGTCGCGCGCCAGCTTCTGCAAGCATTTCGCCAGCGCCAGCGGCCACTCGCCGGCACAGTTCCTGCTCCTGCTGCGCATGAAGATCGCCGCGCGGCGCCTGCACGATGGCGTCTCCGTCGAACGCGCGGCCGAACTGGTGGGCTACCGCTCGCACGCCGCCTTTACGCGCGCCTTCAAGCGGGTCACGGGTGAACAGCCAGGCGCCTACCGGCGCGACCAGCGCCAGCGCCAACTGGCCAGCTGAAATCAAGGATCGCACAATCGCAGACGAACGAGCACAAAAGGACGACGCTGACGTCTGTTACCTGCACGGCATGGCCGATATAATGCATGAGTGACTTACCAACTTAGCAAGGTACCCCATGTCCCGTCTGACGCTGCACACTCTCGATACCGCCCCGGCCGATAGCCGCCCCTTCGTGGAAAAGGCCATCGCCAACAATGGCTTCCTGCCCAACCTGATCGGCGTGCTGGCCAATGCCCCGCTGGCCCTGGAAACCTATCTGACCGTCTCCGGCATCAATGCGCGCGCCAGCCTGACGTTAATGGAACGCGAAGTGGTGCAAATCACGGCCGCGCGCATCCACGGCTGCGATTTCTGCATCGCCGGCCATAGCGCCATCTCGCTGAAAAAAGCGGGCCAGACGCCCGATACCGTGCGCGCGCTGCAGCATGGCCAGCCGACGGGCGATACAAAGCTCGACGCCGTCGCCGCCTTCGCCACGGCCGTCATCGCCACGCGCGGCGCCGTCAGCGACGCCGAATATCAAACCTTCCTGGCGGCCGGCTACAACGAACAGCAGGCGCTGGAAGTGGTGCTGGGCATCAGCCTGGCGACGCTGTGCAATTTCTCCAACAGCCTGGCCGGCACGCCCGTCAATCCGCAATTGACGCCCTACCTGCCTGGCGCCGTCTGACATGGGCCACCTCAATCACTGGCTGCACACGCATGCCGACCAATTGGACCAATCGTCGGACCTGGCTGAAACCATTTTGCCAGCCCTCGCTGGCGACCAGTTGCTGGCCATCGGCGTGCCGCAGGAACACGGCGGCGCGGGCGGCGACGTACGCGACGCCATCGACGCCATCGCCAAAGTTGCCGAGCAATCGGTGACGGCGGCCTTTGTTTTCTGGGGCCAGCGCTGCTTCATCGAATTCCTGCTGCAAAGCGAGAACCGCGCCCTGGCCGAACGCCGCTTGCCTGGCCTGCTGGCAGGCACGCAGGCCGGCGCCAGCGGCCTGTCGAACGCCATGAAATTCTTGTCCGGCATCGAACAACTGCAAATCACGGGCGCGCGCCAGGAAGACGGCTTGCTGGTCGACGGCGGCCTGGCCTGGGTGACGAACTTGCGCAAGGCGGGCTTTGTCGCGGCGGCCGCCGTGGCGCCGAACGATGGCGCGCCCCCTGTCATCGTCGCCTTCGACAGCGGCACGGCAGGCGTGCAGCGCAGCGACGACCTGGACCTGATCGCCCTGCGCGGCAGCAATACGGCTTCCGTCAAGCTGGCACAGGTGCACATTCCCGCCGCGGACATCATCAGCGACAACGCGCCGGCCTGGCTGCCGCAGGTGCGCCCATCGTTCCTCGGCATGCAGTGCGGCCTGTCGATCGGCCTGGCGCGCGCCAGCCTGGCCAAGGCGGCGCAGATTTCGGCCGGTTCGCGCAACGCGCTCACGCCGCGCATCGAAGCGCTGCAAGCGACCCTGGAGGCCGCCGTCGCCACCTTGCTGGCCGGCGTGCACGATGGCCGCTTCAAGGCGCAGGCGCCGGCCATGTTCCGCCTGCGCATACAGCTGGCCGACGTACTGCAGCAGGCGCTGATGCTGGAACTGCAAGCCATGGGCGGGCGCGCCTATCTGAACGCCGAGCAGCAGGGCTTTGCCCGCCGTTGGCGCGAATCGTCGTTCATCCCCATCGTCACTCCCAGCCTGACGCAGTTGCAGGCAGCCTTGCAGCTGTTCGACAGCCAGCAGGCGGCCAAGGCGGCGGGAGCGCCGGCATGAGCGTTGCTGATTGGGCCTTGCAGGCGCAGGATCTGAGCTATGCCTATGCGGGCAGCGCGCCCGTGTTCCAGCACGTGTCTCTGGGTGTGCGCAAGCGCGAAATCGTCTGCCTGCTGGGCGGCAGCGGCTGCGGCAAATCGAGCCTGTTGCGCGTGCTGGCCGGCTTACAGCCGCCGTCCACGGGCGAGATTCAATTCCTCGATGCCCCCATGCGCGAACCGGACCCGCGCAGCGCCCTCGTCTTCCAGCAAGCCAGCCTGCTGCCCTGGCTGAACGTCACGGGCAACGCCGGCTTCGGCCTGGACTTCAAGCACCAGCCGCAACTGACGTGCGAAGCGCACCAGGCGCGCGTGGCACAAGCCATCGAGGCGGTGGGATTGAAGGGACGCGAAAAGCTGTATCCATCCGCCCTCTCGGGCGGCATGGCGCAACGCGTGGCGCTGGCCCGTGCGCTGGCGCGCGAACCGGAACTGCTGTTCGCCGATGAACCGTTTTCCGCACTCGACGCCATCACGCGCGCCGAGATGCAGTCGCTGCTGGTCGACGTGGTGCACCGCTGGCACACTGCCGTGCTGCTCGTCACGCACGATATCGATGAAGCGATCCTCGTGGCGGACCGCATTCTGCTGATGGGCGGCAAGCCGGGCAACATCGTGCGCGAATGGCCCGTCGCCATCGCTCAGCCCCGCATCGGCCACAGCGCAGACGTCATCGCCCTCAAGATGGACATCCTCGACGCCCTGCAAGCGCTGCAAAAGCAGGATCAAACGCCCGCCCTCGCTCCCAATTAATCGACCGGAACTTTCCCATGACATTCGAAGATCAAAACAAACCCCTGCATATCTGCGCCTCGTCCGATTGCGACTGCGGCCTGACGCGGCGCGACTTCCTGCGCATGTCGGCCCTGGCCACGGCCAGCGTGGCTTCTCCCCTGCTGTTCGCCGGTGACGCCATGGCCCAGCAAGGCCCGAAAGGCGACGACCAGCCCGTGAAAATCGGCTACCTGCCGATTACCGACGCCACCCCGCTGCTCGTCGCCCACGCCCGCAAGCTGTTTGAAGCGGAAGGCCTGCAGGCGGAAACACCTCGCTTGTTCCGCAGCTGGGCGCAGATCATCGAAGCCTTCGTCGCCGGCCAGGTCAACGTCATCCACCTGCTGTCGCCGGCCACCCTGTGGGTGCGCTACGGCGCCAAGTTCCCCGCGAAAGTCGTCGCCTGGAACCACGTCAACGGTTCCGCGCTGACGGTGGCCAACGAGATCAACAAGGTCTCCGACCTGGGCGGCCGCACGGTCGCCATCCCGTTCTGGTACTCGATCCACAACATCCTGCTGCAGCAAATCCTGTCCTCCAACGGCCTGACCCCGGTCACGCGGGCGCGCAATGCCGCCATCAAGCCGAATGAAGTCAACCTGATCGTGCTGGCGCCGGCCGAAATGGTCTCGGCCCTGGCCAGCAAGTCCATCGCCGGTTACATCGTGGCCGAACCGTTCAACGCGGCGGCGGAAAACGCCGGCATCGGCAAGATCCTGCGTTTTTCGGGCGACGTGTGGAAAAACCATGCATGCTGCGTCACCTTCCTGTCCGAGCGCGACATCAACACGCGCCCCGAATGGGCGCAGAAGGTCACCAACGCCATCGTCAAGGCGCAGTTGTGGACGCGCTCGAACCAGGTCGACACGGCCAAGCTGCTGTCGAACGTGGGCGAGCACCGCTACACGCCGCATCCGCTGCAGGTGCTGACCAAGGTGCTGGCCACCACCGATTACGCCGGCTATGAAAAGCAGGGCCTGATCGTGCACAAGAACTGGCAGCAGCGCCGCATCGACTTCCAGCCATATCCGTTTGCCTCGTACACGGAAGAACTGGTGCGCGCCATCGGCCGTACCAAGGTCGAAGGCGATACGCGCTTCCTGGCCAACCTCGATCCGAAGTTCGCCGCGCGCGACCTGGTCGATGACCGCTTCGTGCGCAAGACCATCACGGCAGTCGGCGGCCCAGCCGCCTTCGGCTTGCCGGCCAACCTGCTGCGCAGCGAAACCGTGGCGGTCTGACGATGGCAAGCAAGTTGTTCACGAAGTTCGGCCTGCCCCTGGTGGGGCTGGCCTGTGCCTTGCTGCTGTGGTCCATGGGCGTGACGGCACTGGAGAAATCCACGCCCATCGCCACCGCCTTCGCGCCCTTGCCCACGGCGCTGGCGTTCCAGGAGATGGTGGGCGGTTCGGATATCTGGCTGCACGTGGTATTGAGCCTGCAACGGGTGGCCGTGGGCCTGGGACTGGCGATCGTCATCGGCGTGCCGCTGGGCGTGCTGGTGGCCATGTCGAAGAGCTTTTCCGGTGCGGCCATGCCGCTGTTCCAGTTGCTGCGCATGATTTCGCCGTTGTCGTGGATGCCGATCGCCGTGATGGTGCTCGGCGTCGGTGATGCGCCCGTGTACTTCCTGCTGGCGTTTGCGGCCGTTTGGCCGATTTTGCTCAATACGGCGGCCGGTGTGGCGCGGCTCGATCCGAACTGGCTGCTGCTGGCACGCAGCCTGTCGGCCACGCGCAGCGAAATCGTCTTCAAGGTGATTTTGCCGGGCATCACGGCCGATATCCTGACGGGCGTGCGCCTGGCCATCGGCATCATCTGGATCGTGCTGGTGCCGGCGGAAATGCTGGGCGTGTCGGCGGGTCTCGGTTACTTCATCCTCGATACGCGCGACCGCCTCGCGTATTCGGAGCTAATGGCCGCCATCGTGCTGATCGGCATACTCGGGTTTATCCTCGACCACCTGGCCCGTGCCGCGCATGCGCGCTGGCTGCACGTCAAAAACTAGGCGGTCTTTTCCAGCGGCAGCGCGGCGGCCACCGCCGCCTGCGTTGCCGTCGCCAGTTCGCGCCGGTGCGCATCGAGCGTCGCCACTGGCGCCAGACAGGTCAGGCGCGCCGTGATGGGCGGGCCGCTCAGGATCGCCACCATGCTTTGCGCAAAGCTCATGTCGCCGATGAAGTCGACGGCATGGTGCAAGGCCCCCTTGTCATCCACATACACGAGCGCGAACGGCTGCACCGGCACTTGCGCGTCGATGGCCGCCTCGAACAGGTTGGCGTGAAACGGCAGTATCTGTCCTTGCGCGGCGGTGGTGCCTTCGGGGAAGAACGCGATGCGCTCGCCCGCCGTCAATTTATCCACCAGGCCCTGGAAGATCAGGCGCAAATCGCGCTTGCTACCGCGCGAAATGAAGATGGTGCCGGCGCGTCCCGCCAGCCAGCCCAGGATGGGCCAGGCGCGGATTTCCGCCTTGGCGACGAAACGGCAAGGGTGCACGGCATTGATGACGAAGATATCGAGCCACGACACGTGGTTCGCCACCACCATCGCATGGTCGAGCGCCGGCACGCTGTCCGCCGGCTGCGCCACGTGCACGCCGCAGATATCGAGCAGCTGCGTCGACCAGCGGCGGATGCGCCGGTTGCGCCCCTCCAGGTCCAGCCAGGGAAAGAGCACGGCGCTCTTGGCCATGCCGCAGCTCAGGTGAATGGCGATGCGCGCGAGGCGGTAGGTAAGCAGAAGTTTCAAATCACACCAACAAATAAACCAGAACCGAAATCCGGGAGCAGACAAGGGATGCCGGGGCAGCGTGCCCCGGTCCACGGATCTGATTTTTTAACGCTGAAACGCCACCTGTCCGGCGACGATGGTCGCCTTGACGATGCCGCTCAGCTCATAGCCGAGGAAAGGCGTGTGCTTGCCCTGGCTGGCCAGCGACGCCGACGACACGGTCCAGCGCGCGGCGGGATCGAAGACGCAGATGTCGGCCGCTTCGCCCACGGCCAGGCTGCCGGCAGGGATGCCGGCGACACGGGCCGCGTCGGCCGTGACCTTGGCCACGGCGCGCGCCAGCGGACGGGCGCCCGCCTGCGGCTGCGCCAGCGCATAGTCGTCGGCCCATTTCAGGGCCAGCGACAGCAGCAGTTCCAGGCCAGTGGCGCCGGGCGACGCTTCGCCGAACGGCAGCAGTTTCTCATCGTCGTCGACGGGCGTATGGTCCGAGCACATGGCGTCGACCGTACCGTCGAGCAGGCCGGCGCGGATCGCATCGCGGTCGCGCTGGCTGCGGAACGGCGGCGTGACCCTCGCGTTCGGGTCGAAGAAACCGATATCGGCGTCCGTCAGGTGCACATGGTGCACGCCCACGTCGCAGGTGACAGGCAAGCCTTCGGCCTTGGCCGCGCGGATCAGTTCCAGGCCCGCCGCCGACGAAATGCGGCACAGGTGCACGCGCGCGCGGCTGGCGCGCATCAGCTCGAAAATCGTGTGCAGCGCGATGGTTTCGGACATCACGGGCACGCCGGACAAGCCCAGGCGCGATGCCAGTGGGCCGCTGTGGGCGATGCCGCCGCGGCCGATGTGCGGGTCTTGCGGGCGCAGCCAGACCGTGTAGCCGAAGGTGTTCGCGTACTGCATCGCACGCAGCAGCACGGTGGTGTCTTCGATCGGCTCTTCCGCCTGCGCAAAGCCGATACAGCCCGCTTCCGTCAATTCGGCCATCTCCGTCAGCGACTTGCCCTTCAAGCCCATGGTCAGTGCGCCCAGCGGATGCACGTGCGCCTTGTTCTGCGTCTTGGCGCGGTATTTCAGCATTTCCACCAGACCCGGCTCGTCGAGCACGGGGTCCGTGTCGGGCGGACACACCAGGCTCGTGACGCCGCCCTGAAGGGCTGCCTGCAATTCCGATTCCAGCGTTGCCTTGTATTCGTAGCCCGGCTCGCGCAGGCGCGCGGACAGGTCGACCAGGCCGGGGGAGACCACCAGGCCGGCCGCGTCAAAGGTGGTGTCGGCGGTGAAACCGGCCGGGGCACTGCCCACGGCCAGCACCTTGCCGTCGGCGATAAACAGGTCTTGCAAGCCATCGATGCCGTTGGCAGGGTCGATCAGGTGGCCATTCTTGATATGTAGTGTCGTCATGCTCGCTTACTCGTCCTTGGGCTATCAGCCCTGATTACCAGCCAAAATACTCATCACCGCCATGCGCACGGCGATACCGAACGTCACCTGCGGCAGAATCACCGCCTGCGGACCGTCGGCCACGGCCGAATCGATCTCCACGCCGCGGTTCATCGGGCCCGGATGCATGACGATGGCATCCGGTTTTGCCAGCGCCAGGCGCTCGGGCGTCAAGCCATAGCTCTTGAAATATTCCTGCGCCGACGGCAGCAGCGCGCCGCTCATGCGTTCATTTTGCAGGCGCAGCATGATGATCACGTCCACGCCTTTGAGGCCTTCATCCATGTTGGTGAAGGTGCGCACGCCCATCTGTTCCAGGCCGCCCGGCAGTAGGGTATGCGGACCGATGGCGCGCACTTCCGGCACGCCCAGGGTGGTCAGCGCGTGGATGTCGGAACGGGCCACGCGGCTGTGCAGGATATCGCCCACGATGGCCACCGTCAGGTTGGTGAAATCCTTCTTGTAGTGGCGGATCGTGTACATATCGAGCAAGCCCTGGGTCGGATGCGCATGGCGTCCGTCGCCCGCGTTGACCACGTGGACGTGCGGCTGCTTCGTGTCGATCAGGTGCTTGGCGATCAGGTAGGGTGCGCCCGACTGCGCATGGCGCACGACGAACATGTCGGCATGCATGGCCGACAGGTTGTCGATGGTGTCGAGCAGGGACTCGCCCTTGCTGGCCGACGACGCCTGGATGTTCAGGTTGATGACGTCGGCCGACAGCCTTTTTGACGCGATCTCGAAGGTGGTGCGGGTGCGTGTGGAGTTTTCAAAGAACAGATTGAAAACGCTCTTGCCGCGCATCAGCGGCACCTTTTTCACATCGCGGTCGGAGATGCCGACGAACGAGGAAGCGGTATCGAGGATGTGGTTGACGATAGACTTCGGCAAGCCTTCAATCGTCAGCAGATGTTGCAGTTCGCCGTGTTTATTCAGTTGCGGATTAAGCATGGTGGGTATCTATGGTGAGCGTGAATTTTCCATCGTCGGCTTGCTTCAGGACCAGGGCCTGGCCCGGCGGTACGGCTGTAAAGGCGGCCACGAAATCGGCGGCAACCGGCAGCTGGCGTTCGCCGCGGTCGACCAGGGCGGCCAGCATGATCTTCGCCGGGCGACCATAATCGAACAATTCGTTGATGGCCGCGCGCGTGGTGCGGCCCGTGTACAGCACATCGTCGACCAGCAGGATGGTGGCGCCGGCCACGTCAAAGCTGATTTGCGTCGGCTTGACGTCGGCATGCAGCCCCTTCTGGGCGAAGTCGTCGCGGTAGAACGAGACATCGAGCACGCCCAGGCGGTCGAGCAGGTTCAGGTCGCGCGCCAGGCGTTCAGCCAGCCAGGCGCCGCCCGAATGGATGCCGACGATGGCCACGTTGGGGATGCCCGCCAGGCCGCTCTGCACCTGTTGCAGCAAGACCGCGTACAGGGCCTCGGCGTCGAGTTGGGAAGGATTCGTAGGATGCGGCATAGGGTTCTTGATCATTCAGGAATGGGTCAAAGGTCAGATTAATAATTCGCGTCGAAATACTGTTGCAGGATGATGGCGGCGGCGCGGTCATCGATGACTTCACCCCGCTTGGCGGCGATGACGGCCGATGAATAACGCTCGTCGACCAGTTCCACCGGCAGGTTGAAGCGGCCATGCACCTGGTTGGCGAAGCGGCGACAGCGCGCGCTCATTTCGTGTTCCGTGCCATCGGGATGGCTGGGCAAGCCCACCACGATGCGGCTCGCGCCCCACTCCTTGATCAGGCTATCGATGGCGGCAAACTTCGGCTCATTCGCCGTGGCCGTGATCACGCTGAGCGGCTTGGCCTGGCAAATCATGGTATTGCCGATGGCCACGCCGATGCGTTTCAAGCCGAAATCGAAGGCGAGGATGGTGTCGATGGCGTCACCGCTCATGCGTGGCCAGCCTCGCTGGCGAGCATGAGGGGATCGATACCGAGCAACTTGATGGCCGCCACATAGCGCTGCTCGATGGGGAAATCGAACAGGATGTCGGCCGAGGCGCCCACCGTCAGCCAGCCGTTGCGGCCGATCTCGTCTTCCAGCTGGCCCGGACTCCAGCCCGAGTAGCCGATCGAGACCAGCATGCGCTCGGGGCCATCGCCCTTGGCGACGGCTTCGAGCACGTCGATCGAGGTGGTAAACGCCACTTCATCGGTCACCGTCAGCGACGAGGAATAGCGCGCGCCCGGCGTATGCAGCACGAAACCGCGGTCGTCCTGCACCGGACCGCCGAACATGATCGGTTCGTTGATGATGGGCGTGTCGCTGCCGGCCGCCAGTTTCAGGTCGATACGGTCGAACAGCACTTCCATGGTCATGTCGGTGGGCTTGTTGATGACGACGCCCAGCACGCCGTTTTCATTATGTTCACACACGTACACGACCGTGCCGCCGAAGATCGGATCTTGCATGGCCGGCATCGCAATGAGGAAATGGTTGGCCAGATTCAGGGTGGAGGAACCGGTCGCGGCCGGCTCTCCCACACCCTGCATCAAACGATGTCCTGGTAGAGTCTGGTCGATTTTACTCTTTTTCATACGCGATGCTCTCTCTGTGGGCTTGCTGGCAAGTCTCGCTTACCCCGCTATCGTACGCCTGGCACCTCCTGCCGCGAATGTTGGGCGGCGAGAGCCGTGTTGCCAGGCGCTATTCTTGTTATGTTATAAATTAATGGTCAATTCGCTTTGCCTGCAGGCGCATTTCAATGCCAATTGTAAAATTGATTGCAAAATCGCTGTCGCACATAAAGCACCACGAACATACCCGGTAGTTTACACTGAATTGCCGCCGCAGCGACGCCAAAGGCGCGACGCGAGCGGCGATAAAGCCCCGTTGGCGGCAAAAAATGGCCTATCTTTGACCCTGAACACGCGAAATAATGACAATCAAGACTTCCCTGGTGTGGTTCCGGCGCGATCTGCGCGCGTTTGATCATGCTGCACTGCATCACGCCCTGCGCCAGAGCCAGACCGTGCATTGCGTCTTCGTGTACGACACCGCCATCCTGGCGGTCCTGCCGCGCCGCGACCGGCGGGTCGACTTCATCCATGCCAGCCTGGCCGAGCTCGCTGGCGAGCTGCGCCAGCTGGGCGGCGACCTGATCGTGCTGCACGCAGACGCGGCCGAGGCCATCCCGCGCCTGGCCGCCGAATTGAACGCCGACGCCGTCTTTGCCAACCACGACTACGAACCGCAGGCCATCGCGCGCGACGCCACGGTGGCCGCCGCGCTCACGCGCGATGCGCGCCTGTGGTTCAGTTTCAAGGACCAGGTGATCTTTGAAAAGGACGAAGTGCTGACGCTCTCGGCCAAGCCGTATACCGTCTACACGCCGTACAAGAATGCCTGGCTGAAGAAAATGCGCGCGGAACCCGGCTGCCTGGCGCCATTCGCTATCGAGCCGCATGCGGCCAGCCTGGCGCCGCCGCGCGCCGGCACACCGGTGCCCCTGCCCACCTTGGGCGAGCTGGGTTTCGAACCGAGCAACCTGGCCGAGCTGGCCATTCCCACCGGCATGTCGGGCGCCAGCATGCTGTTCGAGGATTTCCTGCCGCGCGTGGCCCGCTACGACGTGGCGCGCGATTTCCCCGCCCTGAAGGGACCGTCCTACCTGTCCATGCATCTGCGCTTCGGCACCGTGTCGCTGCGCTACCTGGTGCGCACCATCGTCGACCTGATGGATAGGGGCGGCGGAGGCGATGGCGCGCCCGTCTGGCTGGCCGAACTGATCTGGCGCGATTTCTACGCCATGATTTTGTACCAGAACCCGCACGTGGAAGGCGGCGCCTTCAAACCGGCCTACGACGCCATCGCCTGGGACACGGGTCCCGAAGCCGATGCCGCCTTTGCCGCCTGGTGCGAGGGACGCACCGGCTATCCGCTGGTGGACGCGGCGATGGCGCAACTGAACCAGACAGGCTATATGCACAACCGCCTGCGCATGGTCACGGCCTGCTTCCTGATCAAGGACCTGGGTATCGACTGGCGCCGCGGCGAAGCGTATTTCGCGCTGCACCTGAATGACTTCGACCTGGCGTCGAACAACGGCGGCTGGCAATGGGCTTCGTCGTCCGGCTGCGACGCCCAGCCCTACTTCCGCATCTTCAATCCGATCACGCAATCGGAAAAATTCGATGCCAGCGGGCGCTTCATCCGCCGCTATCTGCCGCAGCTGAAGGCGCTGGGCGACAAGGAAATCCACGCACCCTGGCTGGTGCCGCGCATGCTGCTCGAGCAAAAAAACATCGTGCTGGGGCGCGACTATCCGGAACCGCTGGTGCAGCACGACGAGGCGCGCAAGGAGACCCTGGAGCGCTATGCCGTGGTAAAGGTGGTGGCGTAGGTCAAGACTCGGTCAACAAGCGCCCCACTTCCGCCAGCAATTCCTCTTCCTGGAACGGCTTGCCGAAATACGCATTCACGCCCAGCTCGAACGCATGCGCGCGGTGTTTGTCGGCGCTGCGCGAAGTGATCATGATGACGGGGATGGCGCGCGTCTTGTCGTCGCTGCGCACATTGCGCGTCAAGTCAAAACCATCCATGCGCGGCATCTCCACGTCGACCAGCAGCAGGGCCGGCATGGCAGCCGGCTCCAGCGCATGCAACTGCTCCAGCGCATCGACGCCATCCTTGGCCAGCAGCACCTGGTAGCCTTCGCGCTCGAACAGGCGCTGCATCACGCGGCGCACCGTCAGCGAATCGTCGACCACCATCACGCGCGCAACCGGCGCGGCCAGCGCGCTGGAAACGGCATGCTGCTCGCGGCTGGCCAGCGCATATTGCGACAGCAGTTCCGGATGGTGCTCGAGGTGCTGCGCCAGCGCCACGGGGTTCAGGATCAGCACGATGTCGCCCGTGCCCAGCACCGTGGCACCGGCAATGCCCGGCATGCGCGCCAGTTGCGGGCCCACGTGCTTGACCACGACTTCGCGGTTACCCACCACGTCATCGACCTGCAAGGCCAGCCTGTCATTGCCATTCCTCAGCAACAGCACGGGCGCATAGCGCTGCGTGGCCTGCGCCGCCGGCGTCTCGCCCAGCATGGCCGACAGGTGGTGCAGCGCCAGCGACTGCCCGTGCGACTCGACGCGCCCGGCCGCCCGCACCTGCTCCAGCTGCTCGCCTTTCAGGTGCAGCACCTGCTCCACCAGCACCGATGGCAAGGCATACGTCTTGCCGTTCGCCGCCAGCAGCACCACCTGGGTGACGGCCAGGGTCAGCGGCAGGTGGATGGTGAAGCGCATGCCGAGGCCCGCCTGCGTCAGCGTTTCCACGCGCCCGCCCAGCGCCAGCGCTTCGGAGCGCACGATGTCCATGCCAAAACCGCGTCCGGCCAATTCCGTCAGGCTGTCGGCGGTGGAAAAACCCGGTGTGAAAATCAGCTCGGCCGCCTGCGCGTCGGTCAATGGCGCGTCCGTCGCCAGCAGGCCGGCGCCGTGCGCCTTGGCGCGGATGCGTTCCAGGTCCAGCCCCGCGCCATCGTCGGAAAAGGCGATCGCCACTTCGTTGCCCTGCTGGCTGACCTGCACCAGCAACTCGCCCGTTTCGCTCTTGCCCGCAACCAGGCGCGCGTCGCGCGGCTCGACGCCGTGCACGATGGCGTTACGCAGCAGGTGTTCGAACGGTGCCGCCATGCGTTCGAGCACGCTGCGGTCGATTTCCACGCCACCGCCGCGGATGTCGAGATTGACGCGTTTGTCGACTTCCTTGGCGCTTTGCCGCGCCACGCGGAACAGGCGTTCGGCGATGCTGGCAAACGGCACCATGCGGATCTGCATCAGGTCGCGCTGCAGCTCGCGCGTCAGCCGCGCCTGCAGCACCAGGTCGTCCGTCACCGCATCGACGCTGTGGCTGAGGTTTTCATGGAAGGAGGCCACGTCGTTGACGCTTTCGGCCATCATGCGCGTGAGTTCCTGCAGGCGCGTAAAGCGGTCGAATTCGAGCGGATCGAAATCGCGCTCGCTGCCGACGGCCATGCGCGAGGCGATCTGCGATTCGGCCTGCATTTCCACCTCCCGCAGCTGGCGCCGCAAACGCGCCAGGTTGTCGGAAAACTCGGATAGGGAAGCGCCCAGCACGCCGACCTCATTTTCCATCTTCGAGCGCGTGATCGACACTTCGCCGGCCTGGTTCACCAGGCGGTCGAGAATATCGGCGCGCACGCGCACCAGGGCTGCCTTCGGTTCGGCGGCCGGCGTGTCTTCCATGCCCGGCAAGGGCAGCAAGGGCTGCTGCAACTGCTCGAACAGGTGCAGCGCATGGTCGTAATGGGCCAGCAATTCCTCGAAGGCCTGCGGCGTGGCGGTGCCCGCGTGCAGCATGTTTTCGATATGCGTCTCGATTTCATGCGCATGCTGGCCCAGGCGCATGGCGCCGGCCATGCGCGCGCTGCCCTTGACCGTATGCAGGGTGCGCAACAGCATCTGTGCCTGGCCGCTGTCGTGCACCTGCTGCTGCCAGCTGCGCAGCGCCTCGCCGATCTGCGGCAGCAGGTCGGCGCCCTCTTCCAGGAAGACGGACAATAAATCGAGGTCAAGTTCATCGCTGATGCCGGCGCTGGCCGCCAGCAGCGCGGCCGCATCGGCTGGCATGATGGCGGGCGCCGGCGCTTCCGGCGCCGCGTGCTCCAATGGCGGCGCGTGCTCGAAACCGGCGTCGAACAGGTCGTCGCTGGCGCCGCTGTCCTGCAACGGCGCTGGCAGAGGTACTTCGGCAGCAGCCGGCTGCAGCGCGTCGGCGACGATGCTGGCATACGTCGCCTCGAACAGGGTCTCGAGCTGCGGCACAGGAACCTCGGCCAGCGCGTCGGGCAGCGCTTTCGCAGAGTGCGCCGGTGCGCCGACGATGCTGGCGTAAGCGGCCGCAAACAGGGCGTCGAGCCGCTCTTCCTTGCTCTCGCCGGGTGCCGCCGTCAGCGCGCGCCACAGGGTGTTGAGCGCTTCGATCATGTCCGGCTGCGTTGGTGCCAGGTCGCCCAGCGCAAACGCCTGCAGCATTTGCCCGATGCGCTGCGTGGCCTGCTCCAGCACGTCGTGCTGTTCGGCGCGCAGTCCGGCCAGCGGCGGCACCACCGTTTCGATCACCGTCTCGAGCGCATGCGCCAGGTCGCGCAGGGACTGGAAGCCGACCGTGCCCGACGTCCCCGCCAGGGTATGCACGGCTTGCAGCGCTTCCGCGCTGACGGCGCGCTGCTCATGACGCCATTCGCCAAAGTCGCGCGTGAGCACGCGCAGCAATTCATCCGTCTCTGCCAGGTAGATGTTGTACAAGGGAAGGCTGATGCGCAGTTCGCCCACGTGCTTGAGGTGATCGTCCGGCGCTTCGTGGAGCGCGGGCGCCGTGGCCAGGGGAAGGCCGATCACATTGCCATTGCCGGCCACGGGCGCGGCCGGGCGCGGCTTGCGCAATTCGAACGGACCGCCTTCGCGCACGCGCTCTGCCGCTGCCAGCAGCATGCCGGCCTCGCGCTCTCGCCCTGCGCCGCCTTCCAGTTCCGCCACCCATTCGCTGAGCTGGTACCAGCCGTAATTCAGCAGGGTAAACAGATCGTCGCTGACGGGTCGCGCTTCGGCCAGCCAGGTATTCATGACGCGCTCGATGGCGCCGGCCGCTTCAGCAAACTGCGCCAGGCCGATCATGCGGCTGCTGCCCTTCAGGGTGTGGAACGAGCGGCGCAGCATGGCCAGGTGGTCGCCGCTGGCGGCTTGCTCGCGCGGCAGGGCCAGCGTGGTGTCGACAAAGGCCAGCACTTCGCGCGCTTCGGCCATAAAAATGTCGAGCATCTCCGCATCGACATCGGTCACTGCCGGCGCGGCATCCATGCCGGCAGGCGCGGCGGGCGCCAGGGCCTGGTCGAGCAAGGGTACGGGCACGGCGCCGGCGGCGGCGACTTTTTCAAATGGCAGGGCGCGGAAGGCGCCGGCGGCGGCGTCGAAATGGAAACGCCCGCTGGCCGCCTGCGCGTTACGGCCCAGCATGTCGACAAAAAATCCCAGCGCGCTGACATTTTGCGCGATCTCGTCGAGCGCCCCGGCGCGCGCCTCCGTATTGGCGTCGCCACCGGCCAGCTGCCGCACGGCCGCATCGACCTGCAGCACGGCGGCGCGCGCCTCTTCCTGTTCCAGCCCGGCCAACTGCTGCTGCAACTGCTCCAGCACGGGCGCGACGCCATCGAGTGCCCCCGCCTTCGCCCCCGCTGCATCCGCGTAATACGCATTGAGCACCTTTTCCACCTGGCGCAGGCCCGTCTTCATTTCCTCGGCCAGCGCGGCCACCGTCTGCCCCTGTTCGATCTGGCGCGACAGCTCGCCCGCCGTGACGGGCGGCGGCGCTTCGCCAGCCAGCAGCGCCTGCAGGCGCGCGGCGATGGTTTCCGCATTGCCGGCGAAATCGTCGGGCAGGCGGCGCACCTGCTCCAGGCCCGTGTCGGCAAACAGCAGCGCCATGCCGATTTCATTTTCCAGGGCCGCACTGCGTCCGCTGGCCACGGCTTGCCGCGCCACGGCCGCGCATTCGCGCAACAGGCTGGCCAGGGCCGGCTGCTTCAGGGACTCCGCATGCGCGGCCACCTGTTGCAGGGATGCGTCAAAATCCGTGCCCAGGGCGGGATCGAGGTCGGCTTGCGCCAGGCGGCTCCAGCTGGCACGCGCCTGCGCCAGTGCCGTGCGGGCGCCTTGCAAGGCCTCCTGGTCGACCTGACCGTAGCGCCGCGTTTCCAGATCGGCGGGCACCTGCCCGTCCAGAGCGAAGGCGGCACGCAGCTGGCGCGCCTCCGGCGTGGGCTCGGTGGCGGCGGCAATGAAGAACAGAGCGTCGCGCAGCATCGCTTCGGGCAGGCTGGCCGTGCCCTGCGCCAGGCGGCGCAACTGCAGATTGATCAGGCCGAACAACTGTTTGACGTTGAGCGTACCCATGCCCTCGCCGCTGGCCGCCAATCCGGCAAACGCCTGCATGGCGAACCAGAAGGTGCGCGCCGGCGCTTCCTGCTGCGCATCGGCCACCAGCGTCAAGGTGGCGTGCAAGTCGCTCGCATGCTGGCGCCGCGCCGCGTCATCCTGCGCCTTCAGGAAGGGCAGCAGGGACTTTTCAAAGCGCCCGCGCCAGGCCGGATAGTCGGCTACCGGGGGCGCGTCCGCCAGCGCAATCGCATACCCTTCCAGCACCGACGCCGGCGGAAAGAACAGGTCGGCCGGGTGACTGCGCTCGGCGCCCAGCATGGTTTGCAGGTCTCGGTAGTAGGGGAACAAGCGCGTCGGCTGCGGCGGCGTGCCGGCCACCAGGTCTTCCAGATATTCGGTCAGGGCCTGATACAGTTCGGCGACGACTTGCGCATGGTCCAGGGTGTATTCGAGGCTGCCGTCGCGAAAGCGCGAAAGCGCCTGCTCCGCGCCGTCCGTCAGCAGGCTGGCGCCGGCCACGTCGACCATCACCAGTGCGCCGTGCGCCTGGTGCAGATGCGAGCGCGCATGCTGCAGGGCCGTGGCGCGTTCCTCGCGCTCGCGGCCACCCGCCTCGAACAAAGCTGTTTTCGAGCGGCCCAGCGCTTCGCGGATTTCCACCATCACCCACGACAAAGGTTCGCTGTCGAACGGCTTGGACTGCAGTGGACTATCAGGTGTGCTCATGCATGCCTCGGTAAGGAAATCGCCTGGACTGGCGCGGCGTTCAGGCGGCGACGCGGAAGCGCGACACCGAATTTTTCAGTTCCTGCGCCAGCATCGACAGTTTATGGATCGACTGCGCCGTTTGCTGCGTGCCATCCTGGGTCTGCTCCGTCACGCTCAGGATATGCTGGATATTCAAGGCCACGCCGCTGGCCGAACCGGCCTGCGTGCCGGTGGCGAACGAGATGCCCTGGATTAGTTCAGCCAGGTGTTTCGACACCTGGCTGATATCGTTCAAGGCTGCGCCGGCCGCGTCGGACAGGCGCGCGCCCTCGACCACGCCCTGCGTGGACGTTTCCATCGCCCGCGTCGCATCCTGGGTATCGGCCTGGATGGTGCGCACCAGCGCGCCGATCTGCTTGGCGGCGGCGGCCGAGCGTTCGGCCAGGCGCTGCACTTCCTCGGCGACGACGGAAAAGCCGCGCCCCGCCTCGCCGGCCGAGGCCGCCTGGATGGCGGCATTCAGCGCCAGCACGTTGGTCTGTTCGGTGATGTCGGAAATGAGCTCGGTGATTTCGCCGATTTCCTGCGAGGATTCGCCCAGGCGCTTGATGCGCTTGGACGTATCCTGGATCTGCTCGCGGATTTCATGCATGCCCTTGATGGCGTTTTCCACCGCCGTCGAACCCTGCTGCGCCGCAGCCACCGACTGGCGCGCCACGTCAGCCGAGACACTGGCCGATTTCGACACATCGGTAATCGCATTGGCCATCTTGACCACGGTGGCGCTGACGCCCTGGATTTCGCGCGACTGCTGCTGCGACGCGATCAACAGCTTGCTGGAGATGCTTTGCGCCTGCGTCGAGGCGCGATTGACCTGTTCGGCCGTTGCCGTCACCCGCCCCACCAGGCCGCGCAATTCCTCGACCGTGTAATTGACGGAATCGGCGATGGCGCCCGTGATGTCTTCCGAGACGGTCGCCTGCACCGTCAGGTCGCCGTCGGCGACCTTCTGCAATTCGTTCATCAGGCGCAGAATGGCCGCCTGGTTCTGCTCATTCTTGGCCTTGGCCTGCTCTTCCTTTTCCTGCGACAGCAGACGCAGGATTTCCGCTTCCTGGCGCCGCCGCTCGGCGTCGCGCGTGCGGTTGACGGAGTCCTGCAGCAGCACGCGGCCGATACCGGCCGCCGCGATCAGGGTCAGCAACACGCCGCCGACCATCATCCAGAAGGCGACGCCCAGGGTTTCCTGGTTCACGTGGTACATCTGCTGCAGCAGGGTCAAACGCTGGCGCAGGTCTTCGTTCTCGTTGAAAATCAGCTGTTCGGCGCTTTTCGCCGAGCTGAATTTATCGAGCCGGTCAAGTATCGACGAAACCAGCTTCTGGTAAGTGTCGAAGCTGGCTTTCAGCGCCACCAGCCGGTCGCGCAGTTCGGCGTCGCGCGTGGGCGCCAATTGCAGCGACACGCTGCCATTGAGCAGGCCTTCGACGGCGGTGCGGAAATACGTCGTGTCGCGTCCCAGCGAGAACGCCGTTTCCGAGCTGATGCTGCCCGACGACAGGAACTCGCTGGCGCTGCGGCTCATGCGCTGGCTCAGCATCATCAGGCGGCCGATGACGGCCAGGTCGCGCGCATTGCCGCCACGCTGCACCTTGAGCGCGGCGATTTCCTCGGTCTGCGCCAGCAGCGCCGGCGACAGCGCATTCAATTGCTGCAAGGTCTTGTCGAACTCGCCCAGTTCCAGTTTCAGACGCAAGATGGTGCTGGCCGCGCGGTCGCTGCTGGCCCACTTCTTGCGCGCGTCGGCCACCGCCGCCAACAGGGCGGAACGCGACTCGCCGATATCGCGCCCGTGATACGTCCCGCCGCGCAGCATCAGTCGGAAATCCTGATTCAGTTCATTGCGGCTTTCCTCGAGCTGGCGGAAGGCTTCCGGATTGCCTTGCACGGCGTTCGGCGCAGCCTTGCCGATGCGCTGCGAATGCATCAGCGCATCGCTGGCCAGCTGCGTCTGCGCCGAGGCAATATTGCCGCTGCGCGTGTTCAGCCCGACGAACAGCAGGCTGGCGGCCAGGCTCAGGGCCATCACCGTCGACAGGATGCTCAATTGTTTTTGCAGCGGAAAATGGCCGATCAGCGGCAGCTTCCAGTCCCCGGCAGGCGCGCTGGCCAGCGACTTGCGCCGTCCCAGCGCGTCGCGCAGGCGCAGCGGCAGGTCGGCCGTCGATGCCGGCGCTTCCGGAGCGTGCTGCGCTTCGGGCAAGCCGGCCGCCAGGATCGGGGAATGGGCACCCATCAGCAAATATCCTTGTGGTCAGGGAGGCCGTCAAAGCCGGCATCGAGGAAGCGTGCCGACTGCGCCAGCTGCGCCAGGTCCAGGCGCAGCCACTGCTGCCCTTCGCTGTCGCGCAGCGCCTGCGCCGCCCACGATGGGAGCACGCCCTGCGCCGTATCCTGCACGTGCTGCATCGCGCGCAACTGGCGCAAACCCAGCACGCGTTCGACCAGCAATGCGCAATTGAGGCCCAGGCGGGGAGAAAAGGTGATGATGCGGCAGTGATTGCCGGGCGCGCAAGCCGCTTCGCCCATGTAGCGGGCCAGGTCGACGACCCCCGTCAAACGCCCGCGCATGGCCGCCAGGCCCAGATACCAGTCCTGCGCCAGCGGCACACCCTGGATCTGCACACCGGCGGCAATGACGATTTCGCCAAGCTGCGTCAGGTCAAGCAGGCACGGCCGGCCACCGAGCATCACGCCCAGTTCCTTGCGCGCCGCCAGCGCGCCGCTGCGCGCGGCCTGTATCCGCTCGATCAATTGCAGCTGATACTGGCGCAAGCGCCCCTGCCGCGCACCCGTCTCGAAAGATAGCATGGCGGCGGACGGATAAGCCGCGGTGGATACGCCGTGACCTGGCATCGTCTGCATGCTCAGGAAATCGCGGCGATCTTGGCCAGCAACTCGGCTTCGACTACCGGCTTGACCAGGTAATCGCGCGCGCCCTGGCGCAAGCCCCAGATGCGGTCCGTTTCCTGGCTCTTGCTGGAGCAGATAATCACCGGCACGTCCTGCAATTCGGGATCGCGCGCGATGGCGCGCGTGATCTGGAAGCCATTCGCACCGGGCATCACCACGTCCATCAGGATCAGGTCGGGCCTGGCCTGCTTGAGTTGCGCCAGCGCGTCGGCGCCATCCTGCGCCGTGAGGACGGCGTAGCCGGCACGCACCAGGATCTCGCTCAGGTAATAGCGTTCTGTCGGCGAGTCGTCGACGATCAGAATTGTGTGTATGGCCATCTGCTTCCTTGCTGCGTTGTCAATCAATAAAACCACTTACTCAAAATGCCCGGCCAGGTGCAGCCGCACGGCCTCCAGCAGCGCCTCGCGCGCCAGCGGCTTGGCCAGGCAGGCGCTGGCGCCTGCCATGGCGCCGCGCGCGCGGTCGAACAGCCCCTCCTTCGACGACAGCATCAGCACCGGCGTGGCGTGATGCGCCGCGCTGGCCTTGATCAGCGCGCAGGTGCGGTAGCCGTCCAGGCGCGGCATCACAATGTCGCACACGATCAGCGCCGGCTGGCAGTCGGCGATCTTGGCCAGGGCCTCGAAGCCGTTTTCCGCCACCACCACACGATAACCGGCCTCGCCCAGGATCTTCGCGGCCGCGCTGCGTATCGTCGCGCTGTCGTCGATGATGAGTATCGTGGTGCCGGTGCACGCGGCATCGGCCGGCGCCTCGGGCAAAAAGGGACGCGTCATGTGATTATTCGACAATCTTTCATACCATAGCACAGCCTGCCGCGATACCTGCGTGCGGCAGCGGCATCCCATGGACTGCGATCAATTACAGCGCCACCATCTCGAAATCATCCTTGCGCGCACCGCATTCAGGGCAGGTCCAGTTCATCGGAACATCGGCCCAACGCGTGCCCGGAGCGATGTCTTCGTCCGGCAGGCCGGCCTCTTCATCATAAACCCAGCCGCAAATAAGACACATCCACGTTTGGAATTGCTGCGTTGTTTCGTTGCTACTCACGTTCTGCCACCCTTCAATCAAGTAAAATGCTGAATTAGGTATCTTAATCTACCCGCCGTGCAAAACCAAACTTCTCCCCTCATATTAAGCTTCGGCGTGTCCGATCCGGTCGGCGCGATCGGCATCCAGGCCGACCTGGCCACGTTTTCAGCCTTCGGCTGCCATGGCCTGTCCGTCACCACGGGCCTGTTGATCAGCGATACGGCGCGCGTGGAAGACGTGCAGGCGGTCGACCCGGACTGGGTTTCCGACCAGGCGCGCGTGCTGCTGGAAGACATGTCCGTGGCCGCGATCAAGATCGGCGCGCTGGGCAGCGTGGAAAACGTCACGGCCATCGCCGAAATCGTCTCCGACTATCCGAACGTGCCGCTGATCCTCGATCCCTTCATTTCGGCGCTGCCGGAACAGGGCATGGACGACGAAGACATCCTCACGGCCGTGCGCCAGCTCTTGATCCCGCAAACGACCC
Source organism: Janthinobacterium sp. SUN176 (assembly GCF_030587335.1). NCBI lineage: Bacteria > Pseudomonadati > Pseudomonadota > Betaproteobacteria > Burkholderiales > Oxalobacteraceae > Janthinobacterium > Janthinobacterium sp. SUN176. Next base: position 3,733,118 of record NZ_JAPWIA010000001.1, read on the forward strand.
TGCTGGTGCTCTCGCCGGTGGAGCTGGAACGCCTGGCCGAGACCTGGCGCGACGCCGATCCGGACGACACCCTGCAAAATGACGTCGACTATCTGGTGGCCCTGGGCTGCGAATACGTGCTCGTCACCGGCATGCCGGCCGACGCCAGCAAATCCGGCACGGCCGAAGGAAAATTGCGCGCCAATACCCTGTTCGGCGAGGACGGCGTCGTGCGCCACGACGAATGGCAGCACCTGCCCGGCATCTTCAACGGCGCCGGCAGCACCCTGTCGGCCGCGGCCACCGCCCTGCTGGCCCTGGCGGAAAACGAAGACGATGTGCCGCAGGTGGTCGTGGCGGCGCAGGAATTCACCACCGGCGCACTGGCCCACGCACAGCGCCACGGCATGGGCAAGCTGGTGCCGAACCGGCTGTTCCTGCAGCAGCGCCCGCGCGGCGGCCAATAAACACTGACCAGACGACACAGACAACGATCCACTTTCAAGGCACGATTATCATGACGACGACTTCACAGAACGACATCCTGTTTACCCGCGCACAAAAAACCACGCCAGGCGGCGTCAATTCGCCCGTGCGCGCCTTCCGCTCCGTGGGCGGCACGCCGCGCTTCATCACGCGCGCCGAAGGCCCGTACTTCTGGGACGCGGATGGCAAGCGCTATATCGACTACATCGGCTCCTGGGGCCCTGCCATCGTCGGCCACGCCCACCCGGAAGTAGTGAAAGCGGTGCAGGATGCCGCCGCGCTGGGCCTGTCGTTCGGCGCGCCGACGGAAGGCGAAGTGCTGATGGCCGAGGAAATCACGCGCCTGGTGCCGTCGATCGAGCAGGTACGCCTGGTGTCATCGGGCACGGAAGCGACCATGAGCGCCCTGCGCCTGGCGCGCGGCGCCACGGGACGCGACAAGATCGTCAAGTTCGAAGGCTGCTACCACGGCCACGCCGATTCGCTGCTGGTGAAAGCGGGCAGCGGCCTGCTCACCTTCGGCAACCCGACGTCGGCCGGCGTGCCGGAAGACTTCGTGAAGCACACGCTGGTGCTCGACTATAACAACGTGGAACAGCTGAAGGATGCCTTCGACAGCTTCGGCGCGGAAATCGCCTGCGTCATCGTCGAACCGGTGGCCGGCAACATGAATCTGGTGAAAGCCACCCCGGCATTCCTGCAGGCGATGCGCGACCTGTGCACGCAGCACGGCGCCCTGCTCATTTTCGATGAAGTCATGTGCGGCTTGCGCGTGGCCCTGGGCGGCGCGCAGGCGCTGTACGGCATCCAGCCCGACCTCACGGCGCTGGGCAAGGTGATCGGCGGCGGCATGCCGGTGGCGGCCTTCGGCGGCAGCGCGGCGCTGATGCACCATATGGCGCCGCTGGGCGCCGTCTACCAGGCCGGTACCTTGTCCGGCAACCCCGTCGCCGTGGCGGCCGGCATGGCCACCTTGAAACTGATCCAGCAGCCAGGCTTCTACGAGCAGCTGGGCGCCACGGCCAAGCGCCTGGCCGAAGGCCTGACGGCCGCAGCCAAAGAAGCGGGCGTGGTCTTCTGCGCCGACTATATCGGCGGCATGTTCGGCATTTATTTCAGCGCCACCCCGCCGACCAGCTACGCGGAAATGATGGCGGGCGACCGCAGCAAGTTCAACGCCTTCTTCCACGCCATGCTGGACGAAGGCGTGTACTTCGCGCCAGCCGCCTTCGAGGCGGGCTTCGTCTCGGCGCAGCACGACGATGCCGTCATCGACGCCACCATCGCCGCCGCACGCAAGGTGTTTGCCAAGCTCGCGTAAAGTTACACCACCGCGGTGTCCATCACCGCGGCCACCAGCGCCGGCAGGCTGGCCATGTCGCTGAACACGACATGCGCGCCAGCCGCCTTCAGGCGCGCTTCCTGGCCGGCGGCGATATGCCCGCCGCCAATGAATCCCAATACCGTCATGCCCGCCGCCACGGCGGCCGTCACGCCCGTGACGCTGTCTTCCAGCACCAGGCACTGGCCAGGCGGCACGCCGAAAGCAGCCGCCGCTGCCAGGTACAGGCCCGGATGCGGCTTGGCGTGCCCCACCAGGTCCGGCGTGAAAACGCGCTTGTCGAACAGCGGCGCCATGCTAGTCCGCTCGAGCGACGACAGCACGCGCGCGCTGACGCTGTTCGAGGCCACGGCCTTGGGCAGGGGAATGGCGGCCAGCGCCTGCGCCACGCCGGGCACGGCGCGCAACTGCGCATCGCAAGCCACATCGACGGCGTTGCCGATGGCCATGATCTCGTCGGCCGGCAATTGCGGCAAGCCCAGCTCCTTGTAGATGTCCTGCATCAGCGGCACCAGGCGCTGGCCCAGGCGCGGCTCGATCAAGCCCTGCAGGGTGACGCCCTCGGGCAGGTTGGGCAGGCGCGGCCCCAGCAATTCCAGCAGCGCTTGCAGGGCCACGGCCTCGCTGTCGACCAGCACGCCGTCGCAGTCGCTGATCAGGTGGGTAAAGCGCGTTGGGATGGTGGCGGTATCAGGCATGGACTCTCCAGAAGGCAACAGTGACGGGAAATGCGGCGGCCAGCCGGCCAAGGCTGGCATCGCAACGATCATAGGTGGAACGGGCGGACGCTACCACGCAGAAAACGTCTGAATGACGATACTTTTCTGCCAAAGGCAGCCAACGGGGAAAGAATCGGGCGTCAGGCAAGCGGCTACGCGAAAATACCAATTCAATACCACGCAACACCAGTGATTATCGCTGATTTTTGAAATTGCTGCGCTCGCATTGAAATCCGGACAATATCCGGTGGTGGCGCCGGGGCGCGGACGCGTCCCGGCGACAAGGGCTTATTTCAGCCAGCCGCGGTGGCGGAAGTACAGGAAGGGGGCGATGGCGCTGGTAACCATCAGGCCCCAGGCCCACGGATAGCCGAACGACCATTCCAGTTCCGGCATCAGCTTGAAGTTCATGCCGTACACGCTGGCGATCAGGGTAGGCGGCAGGAAGGCCACGCTGGCCACCGAGAAGATCTTGATGATCTTGTTCTGGTTGATGTTGATGAAACCGACAGTGGCATCCATCAGGAAGTTGATCTTATCAAACAGGAAAGACGTGTGACCGTCCAGCGATTCGATGTCGCGCAAGATCTGCCGCGCTTCCTCGAATTGCTCGGAATTGAGCAAGCGGCCGCGCATCAAAAAGCTCACGGCGCGGCGCGTATCCATCATGTTGCGGCGGATGCGGCCATTCAAATCTTCCTCGTGGGCAATAGCATTCAGCGCTTCGGCCGCGTGCGCATCCGTAAATTCCTTTTGCAGCACGCGCGTGCTGACTTCTTCCAGATTCTGGTAGATGCCTTCGAGCACGTCGGCCGAGTATTCGGCATCGGTGGCGTACAGGTCGAGCAGCACGTCCATGTAGTCGGCAATCGAGCCTGGCCGCGAACGGGCGCGCATGCGCACCAGGCGGAACACGGGCAAGTCGTCCGTATGCATGGAAAACAGGATCTTGCGGGCAAGAATGAAGGCTACCGTGATGACGCGCGACGGGCCGTCGTCTTCTTCGCGCAGGAAGTCCGTGCGCAGGTGCAAGTCGCCGTTTTCCGCTTCGTAATAGCGGGCCGACGCTTCAATATCCTTGACTTCGTCTTCGCCCGGCAAGGTGACGTTGTAGATGGCCTTGACCCAGGCCCGTTCATCATCGGTGGGGTCGGTCAGGTCGACCCACACCGGTTCGGCATTTTCGAGGTCTGCGCGGCTGTCGATCGGCACCTGGTTGAGCCGGCCATTCTGTAATACAAAGACATTGATCATGCGCGCTCTCAGCCGGATGTTGGGTTATCGTGATGTGCTGGCGCTGGCGCCAAAAATGAAAACAGCGCAAGTGTACCCGCAAAGGCCTTTTCACGACCACCCCCGGCACCGCTTTTTCACGGAAAAAGTGCGGCGTTGCACCAACCGGGCCGATTAAGATGCTGCGCCGCAATAATGCCAATCAGGCATCCTTGATTTTATGAAAATAAATTCCGCTATCCTCAAGGCAACTCCGCCGCCCCCATGCGGCGCAGGATGACACTGGTACGCCGGTTCAGGTAGCCCGTATCGCGGTGACGGTCATAATAGCGGGGATTTGGCAGCATCACGGCCAGTTTTGCCGCCTGTCCGGCGCTCAGGCCCGCCGCGCTGACCCGGTAATAGTGGCGTCCGGCCGCTTCGGCGCCAAAGATGCCCGTGCCAAACTCCACCACATTCAAATAAATCTCGAAAATGCGCTGCTTCTCCATCAGGCTTTCCAGCATGTACGTGATGATCAATTCCTGGCCCTTGCGCACATAGCTGCGCGAGCCGGACAGGAACAGATTCTTCGCCAGTTGCTGCGTGATGGTGGAGCCGCCCGCCACGACCTTCTGCTTCTTGCTGTTTTTTTCATATGCCTTTTGCAAGGCTTCCCAGTCCACGCCTTCGTGCTCGGAAAAATTCGCGTCTTCCGAGGCGATGATGGCCCGTTTCAGGTTGTTCGAAATGCGGTTGTACGGCACCCACGTCTGCTGGATGGTGGCATTGGAATTCTTGTCCTGCAAGACAGACAACTGTTCGCGCATGAAAGCCGTGCTGGACGGGTTATGGTCGACCCACCACCAGATTTGCAGGAAGAAATACAGTTGCACGACGATAAACGCCAGCACGGGCAGGATGAACAGCCACTTGATCCAGCCGTAGCGGCTGCCGCTGCGGCGCGCGCCCTTCTTGCCGGCGCTCACAGGGCACTGCGCAATTGCGCCAGCAAATCCTGCGTCTGCGGCCGCACGCCGCGCCACACGTAAAACGCTTCGGCCGCCTGTTCCACCAGCATGCCCAGGCCGTCGCGTACCTGCGCGCCATGCTGGGCGGCAAAGTCCATGAAGACGGTGGGCCGGGCGCCGTACATCATGTCCAGCGCCAGGGTGTGGCGGCCGAAAATACCCGGCGGCACGGGCGGCAAGTCGCCCGCCAGGCTGGCCGAGGTGGCATTGATGACGATATCGAACTGGCCATCGGGCTGCGCGAAGCCGCCGGCGCGCAACTGCCCGGGGTGCGCCAGCGCGTCGGCAAACTGCGCCACCAGCGCCTCGGCCGTAGCCACGGTGCGGTTGGCAATGAACATTTCCTGCGGCCCCTGCTCCAGCAAGGGCAGTACGACGCCGCGCGCCGCGCCGCCGGCGCCCAGCAGCAGGATGCGCTTGCCCGCGACGCTCACGCCCGCGTTGCGCACGATGTCCGCCACCAGGCCCGCGCCATCGGTATTGTCGCCAAGAATGGTTTCATTATCGAAACGCAAGGTATTGACGGCGCCGGCCGCTTGCGCACGCGGCGTCAACTCGGTGGCCAGCGCGCACGCGTCCAGTTTAAAGGGCACCGTCACGTTCGCGCCCTTGCCGCCCTCGGCGGCAAACGTACGGGCCGCCAGCGCAAAACCGTCGAGCGGCGCCAGCCGGCGATCGTAGACCATGGCTTGCCCTGTCTGCAAGGCAAACGCGGCGTGGATCAAGGGGGACTTGCTGTGGGCGATGGGATTGCCGAAAACGCAATATTGATCTGGATGAATGTTTTGCTTGCTCAATTGCTGCCGCCAGTCAGGTTAGCTTCCATTTTTTCTTCGCGCGTAAATTTGAAGCGGGTGATGACGACCCACAGGTCATCCTTGTCACTCGACAACATATTCGGTGGAAAACGGCCATACGGCGCCGCGCGGCGCACGATGGCCAGGGCCGCCGCATCGAGCGCCGGGTTGCCCGAGCTTTTTTCCACGCGGGCGCCGCCTTCCTTCTGGTAAATCGTGCCGTCCTGGAAGATGGGGATATAGACGACCAGTTCGCCATACATCTTGCGGCCATTCTTTTGCGGGAAATTCAAGGTGCCTATTTCCTCGATGCGCTTTTGCAGGGTCTTGTAATACATGGCATAGCCGACTTCCTGCGTGCTGGGCGTAATAAAAGTCTTGCGCGGACGTTTATTCTGGTCTTCCACGGTCTGGCTGATCTCGGCCGCCATGCGGGCGATGGCCTTGCTGCTTTCCATCAAGTCCGAACCGCTGGCCAGGGGATTGGGCTTGTCCTTTTCCGTGACGGGCGCGGCGCTGTACGGCGTCGGCTTGGCCGCCTGCGTCAGCAATTCCTGCTGTTTTTGTTCCAGTTCGGCAATGCGCCGGGCGCTGGCCTTGACGCTGTCGCCCTCTTCCACCTTGCGCATGTCGGGCAAGGGCGACTTGGCGCGCCCCTTGTCGGCCTGTCCACCACCGTCGAGGTTGGCTTGCGCCAGCGCCTCGGCCTTCAGCGGCTTGTTCACATGCTTGGCATTGACCAGGATCACTTCCAGGCCGGGATCGGTGGCCACGGCCCGCTGCGGCGCCGGGGCGACAAAATGCATCGCCAGCAAGGCGCCGTGCGCCAGCAGCGAGACCGCCACGGCTATCATCAGGAAACGATTCTCTCGGAAAGACTTCACGCGCAACCCAGTTCGCAACAAGCACAAGATACAAGATGGCTGAATTCTACGTCAAAGGGCGATGCCGGCAACAGTTTTCAGCACCGCCTGATGGCCTGACGGACGCCTTACTTGACCCCGGGTTCGCTGACCACGTCTTCGCTGGCCAGTTCCGCCACTTCCGCCTCGGCGTCGCTGACCTGGTTGGCCGCTTCCGGCGATGCTTCCGGCGCCACATCGCCCTCGTCTGCGCCTTCGTCGCCCGCATCTTCCTCGTAGTCCAGCTCGGCGTCGTCGGCCGCCGCGTCCGGCACGGCGGCGATTTCCAACAGGCGCGCTTCGATGCTCAGGTCGACTTCATCCCAGCGCAGCAAGTCCAGTTTGACCTGGGCGCCGCGCGCCACCGATGGCATGCCCGGCAGCTTGATGACCAGCGGAATGTCGACCAGGCGCAGGATTTCATCTTTCAAGACGACGGCATCGACCTGGCGCGCGTTTTCCTGATGCAGCCAACGCAAGCACCAGTAGCGTTCCATGTTCGACTGGAAATCGCCATACGCGGCATATGCGGCGTCGAAGGCCGAGACGATGGCGAACAAATTCGCGTCGCGCGGCTTGAACGGCGCCACCAGCGGGGCCGTCACGCCATGCTCGGCGCAAGCGATGATTTGCCACTGGTTCACCAGGTCCGTGTAGCGGCGCAAGGGCGAGGTGCTCCACGCGTACTGATCCACGCCCAGGCCCTGGTGCGGCGCAGCATGGGTGACCATGCGCACCTGCATCTTTGCCGCCCAGCTATTGCCGCTGCCGCCGCCCTGGCTGCGGTAGATGCCGGGCACGCCATGGTCGTGCAGCATCTTGCCCCAGGTACTGTTGGCAAAAATCATCAATTCGGCAACGATCTTGTCCAGCGGCGCGCCACGCTTGCGGCGTGCCACGGTGACGATGTCATTTTCCACATAGAAATTGAAATCGACGCGGTTATTCTGTTCCGGCTTCAGGCCGAACGCTTCGCGCTTTTTCATGCGGCCCTGTTCCAGCTGCTGCGCCCACTGCCACAACACGGCAAAATCGGCCTTGTGCGGATACTCGCCTTCACCGCTGGCCAGGGTTTCCTCGTTGACCAGGTCGTCCAACTGGTTATGGCGCAAATTGCTGGCGATCGGCACCAGTTCCGCGCGCGTGTGCGTGCTGACAACTGCCCAGTCCGCTTTCGGGTCCAGCGTGGCGTACAGCGACAGCGCCGGGCACGTCGTGCCTTCCGCGAGCGTGAAAGCATTCACGATTTCATCCGGCAGCATGGTGATCTTGTCGCCCGGCATGTAGACGGTCGACATGCGCTGGCGCGCCATCTTGTCGATCACGTCTTCCGGACGGATGCCCAGGCCCGGCGCGGCGATGTGAATACCTACTTTCACGGTGCCGTCCGGCAACGGTTGCACGGAGAAAGCATCGTCGATCTCGGTCGTGGTCACGTCGTCGATCGAGAAGGCGGCCACGTCGGCCAGTGGCAGCTTGGCCGTCACGGATGGCACGGGTACGCTCGGGAAGCCGGCGCCTTTCGGGAAATTTTCGAAGAGGAATTTCGACAGGTGCAAGTCTTTCGGCGAAGCAATACCACCGACGGCCAGCATCAGGCGCGGCGGCGTCGTGTGCAATTCCGTGCACGCCGCTTCCAGTGCCTTGTATTCGATGGTGTTCTTGTCCGGCTTGAACAGCAGTTGCAGCACCATCGGCTGCATGGAGGCAGGCAAGCGGTTCTGTTTCAGCTCTTCCACATACGCGGCTTGCACCAGCGCCTGCTGTTTTTTCTTTTCGATGCCGGCCAGGGCCGCCTTCAGGGACGCTTCCGGCGCCGCCTTGTAGCGGCCACGGCCCTTCTTGTAGAAATACACGGGCGCCGAATGCAAGGCCAGGATCAGGCCGGCAGCTTCCGGCGGCAATGGTGCGTGACCGAAATACTCGGCGCCCAGCTCGGCAAAGCCGAACTCGTCTTCGCCCGCCACTTCCCACAGGAAATCGAGGTCGATCTCGGCAGCAACAGTCTTGGCTTGCTCGAGCAGCTCGGCCGGGGACGGCTTTTCATACTGCAGCAGCACATCCTTGACCTTGACCTTGGTGCGCTTGCCGCTGGCCATTTCGACCTGGTACGCTTCACCCGCTTGCGACAGGACCGTGCCGACCTTGAAATCGCCGGATTCTTCAAAAAATAGATTCATTGTTATGCTTTGTTTATTAATGTGTCGGTTGCAACGGTGCGAGTGACGGACGTCAACTCCAGCACCGCCGGCAAAAATACTTCGGTTACCAGCAGCAACCCCTGGTGACGCTGGTACAGGCAGCGGCGGGCAAAAAACAGCGACTTGTCACCGACGCGCTGCCCGTCCCCTGCCAGCGCCGCCTGCGCCCGCTGCACCAGCGGGTGCCCGGCGCGCAAGCGGGCAAATTCCAGTTCACCGCGCCGTACCATGCGGTCGCCAAACAGGGTCGTGCCCAGCGAACGCTCGCCCAGCGCGGAAAACAAGGGCCAGTCCGTGGCCGTCGCCTGCATGGGCACGACGGTATGGCCAAACACGGCCGGTTTGTTATCACAACGCAACAGCACTTCGCGTTCCCACACCCGGCCCGCACGGTGCAAACCGATGATGGCGGCCTCGTCGGTCAAACAGCGCGATGTTTCCTGATGCAAACATTGCACGCGGAACGCGCTGCTATGCGCTTTCAGCTTGGCCGTCAGCGAACCGCCGCCCGTCAGCCAGTGGCGCAAGGCCGGCGGCGCATTAACGGCATTCACGTGCGCATGCCATTGCGCCTGGCGCAGCGAACCCGGCCTCACCGTGTCGCGTCCGCGTCAATGCCGCAAAAGGCCAGCACGGGCGCCAGGTAATCGGCAAATTCGCTGATGCCATGGTCGCTGCCATCGATGACGCACTGCTGCGCCCCCTGATAATGCGCCACCATGTCGCGGTAGTCGAGTACTTCATCGCCGGTGGCGGCAATCAGGAAATAGCGTTGCGGCTGCGTAATTTTCTCTACAGCAAACGTGCGCAGCTCATCGATGTATTCGCGCTTGAACTCGAATGGCTTGTCCGAATGGAATTCGGTCGTCACGCCCACATGTTGTTCCAGGTCAATCAGGGGAACAATCGCCGGATTGAGCAGCACGGCGCGGCAACCGAGCTGTTCGGCCAGCCAGGTGGCGTAATAGCCGCCCAGCGAGGAGCCGATAATCGTCAGGTCGGCCGGCGCCACCTCCTTGACCAGCGACAAGGCCAGTTCGATGGCCAGCTTGGGCGAGGCCGGCAACTGCGGGCACAGCCATTCTGCTTCGCGGCCCAGCGCCTGCATCTGCGCGGCCAGCAGGCGCGACTTCATCGACAGGGGCGACGAGCGAAATCCATGCAGGTACAGAATCATCGGCCCAGCGCCTCCAGCAACTTCTGGTGCACGCCGCCAAAGCCGCCGTTGCTCATGACGACGATCTGGTCGCCGGGACGGGCGGCAGCTGCCACGGCCGCTACCAGCGCATCGATGTCTTCATAGGCGCTGGCAATCTGGCCCAGCGGCGCCAGCGCGTCGCCCAGGCTCCAGCCCAGCGCGGCATGGCTGCCGAAACCGAAGACCAGGTCGGCATCCTTCAGGCTGCCGGGCAGCGCATCTTTCATGGCGCCCAGCTTCATGGTGTTCGAACGCGGCTCCAGCACGGCCAGGATGCGGCCGATGTTGCCGATGGTTTGGTTCATTTTTTGGCGCAGCCCGCCCACGGTGGTGGCAATGGCCGTCGGGTGATGCGCGAAATCGTCGTACACGGTAATGCCGTTGACCTCGCCGCGCACTTCCATGCGGCGCTTGACGCTCTCGAACGTGGCCAGCGAGACGCACGCCTGGGCAATCGGCACACCCACGTGGCGCGCGGCGGCGATGGCCGCCAGCGCATTGCTGCGGTTGTGCTTGCCCGTGAGCGCCCACGCCACATGGCCTTCCTGCTGGCCATTGAAGTACACGTCGAAGCTGCCATCGGCCTGCTCTTGCAGTTGCCAGTTGGCATCTTGGCCGAAACTTTCTTTTTCGCTCCAGCAACCGCGCGCCAGCACGCGCTGCAGCGACGCTTCGTCGCCGTTGAACACGAGGCGGCCGATGCCGGGCACGGTCCGTACCAGATGGTGGAATTGCGTCTCGATCGCGTGCAGATCGGGGAAGATGTCGGCGTGATCATATTCCAGGTTATTCATGATGGCCGTCTTCGCGTGGTAATGCACGAACTTGCTGCGCTTGTCGAAGAAAGCCGTGTCGTATTCATCGGCTTCGATGACGAAGAAGTCCGAATCGGCGCTTTTGCCGTCGATCTTGCCGCTGAGGCGGGCGGAAATGCCAAAGTTCATCGGCACGCCGCCGATCAGGAAGCCCGGCGCGTAGCCCGCGTCTTCGAGTATCCAGGCCAGCATGGCCGACGTTGTCGTCTTGCCATGCGTGCCGGCCACGGCCAGCACCCACTTGTTGCGCAAGATGTGTTCGCCGATCCACTGGGGGCCGGACACATACGGCAGGCTGCGGTTGAGGATTTCTTCCACCAGCGGGTTGCCGCGCGAGACCACATTGCCAATCACATACAAATCCGGGTTCAGCTTGGTTTGTTCCGGATCAAAGCCCTGGATCAGTTCGATTCCCTGCGATTCCAGCTGGGTGCTCATCGGCGGATACACGTTGGCATCGCAACCAGTGACTTTATGGCCGGCTTCCTTGGCCAGGACAGCCAGGCCGCCCATGAAGGTACCGCAAATGCCGAGAATATGAATATGCATGTGATCAGTGCGAAAGGTGCACGCTTAAGTAAGTAAGACGGTGAGATAAAAAACAGCAAGTGCAGGATTTTACCTGACGCCATGACTTTTTCCGCTTCGGAGTATCATCTCGCTCATGACGAACGATGCATTTGACGATAGCGCGCAGTTGCGCCTGGAAATCGCTGCCGCTGCCGCGCGCCTCGTGGCGCAGGATGGTGCCGACTATGGCAGCGCCAAGCGCAAGGCGGCGCGGCAAGTCCTGGGCGACGCGCCGAACCGTCCCAATATCCTGCCGGACAACGACATGATCGAGGAACAGGTGCGGCAATACAATGCCCTGTTTCTGGCCGACAGCCAGCCGGCGCGATTGTTCCAGCTGCGCACGATTGCGTTGCAGGTGATGGAAGCGTTGCAACAATTTCATCCCCTGCTCAGCGGCCCCGTGCTCAATGGCACGGCCGGCCCCCATGACGAGATCTATTTGCAGCTGTTTGCCGAGAGCGCCAAGGACATCCACATCTTCTTGCTGAATAAAAATGTCGTGCTCGACATGTCGGAAAGCCCGCATTTCAAGGGAGCGCGTTATGATGCGGTCGAGACAGCCAGTTTCTTGTGGAAAAACGAAGGCGTGCACGCGGCCATGTATGAGCTCGACGATATGCGCGGCGCGCTGAAAGCCAAGGCGGATGGAAAAGTGCTGCGCACCGACATCGCCGGGTTGCGCAGCCTGCTGGCCGCCAGCCTCGCCGACGGCGTACCGGCTGCCGACTAACATTGATATAGATAAAGTTATGACAAAAAAGAATTGGATCGCCTGCGCCATCGTGGCGCTGATGTTCGGCGGCATGGGTGCTTACGTCGGTTTGAGCAAGGAAAAAGCGAAAGAAGCGGGGAAAGAAGCGGGACCGCAGACGACCGCCATCGCGCCAGGCGCGACGGGTCCCGTCAACGAACTGTATGCGCTGTCCCTGCCGGACGCGGCGGGCGTCACGCAGGCGTTATCGCAATGGAAAGGAAAAAACCTGCTGGTGAATTTCTGGGCGCCGTGGTGCCCACCTTGCGTGGAAGAAATGCCAGAGTTATCCGAAGTGCAAGGCCACTACGGGGCGAAAAACCTGCAGGTGATCGGCATCGGTATCGATTCGGCCAGTAATATTGCCACTTTTGCCAGCAAGGTCAAGATCGCCTATCCCGTGTATGTGTCCGGCATGAGCGGCACCGACCTGTCGCGTCATTTTGGCAATGCCACGGGCGGTTTGCCCTTTACGGTGCTGATCGGCGCCGATGGCGAAGTCAAAAAGACCTATCTGGGCCGCTTGAAATTTGATCAGTTGCGCGCCGATCTGGATAAATTGTAAATTCGGAGCGTGCTTTTTTCTCTTGCCAATGCGTATCTTTGGCGGCAAAATGCGGAACTTTCGCTAAAACGGTCTTCCATACATGGCAAAAAACCTCCTTCTGCTCAACGGTCCCAACCTGAATTTGCTGGGAACGCGCGAGCCTGAGGTCTACGGCGCCAGCACCTTGGCCGATATCGAGCAGGCAGCAATGGCGCAAGCCATGGCGGCCGGTGCCGACCTGGTTTGCTTTCAAAGCAACCATGAAGGCGCGCTGATCGACCGCATCCATGCCGCGCGAGCGGAAGGGATCGATGCCATCGTCATCAATCCGGGCGGCCTGACCCATACCAGCGTTGCCTTGCGCGATGCGCTGGCCGGGGTCGCCATCCCGTTCGTGGAAGTCCATATCTCGAATATTTATCAACGCGAAACGTTTCGACATCACTCATTTCTCAGCGCGATCGCGCAGGGGACGATCTGCGGCCTGGGTATCGATGGATATCGGTTTGCCATCGACTTTGCGCTTAAAAAACGTTAATCTACGCGATCTGCACGCATTTAGCGCGGCGATAGGTTCTTGGACATCACCGCATCACTCATAAAACAAACTACATTCCTAGGGGTTTTACATGGATCTACGAAAACTCAAGACCTTGATCGACCTGGTCGCCGAATCGGATATCGCAGAGCTGGAAGTTACCGAAGGCGAAAGCAAGGTTCGCATCGTCAAATCGTCGGCCATGCCGCAAAACCAGATGGTCATGATGCAGCCGCAAGGCATGCCAGCCCAATACCAGCCAGCCGCGCCAGCCGCCGCTCCCGCTGCGGCAGCCGCCGTCGTGGTCGCCGCCGAGCCAACGGGCTATGTGGTCAAGTCGCCGATGGTCGGTACCTTCTACCGCTCTTCCGCTCCTGGCAGCGCCGCCTATGTTGAAGTGGGCTCGACCGTCAAGGAAGGTGATACCCTGTGCATCATCGAAGCGATGAAGCTCCTGAATGAAATCGACTCCGATAAAGCCGGTGTCGTGACCCAGATCCTGGTCGAAAACGGCCAACCGGTCGAATTCGGTCAACCCTTGTTTGTGATCGGCTAAAACCCAGTCCACACGGCCGGCAACGGCCGTTTGCAGTTTTAGCCCCTCACACTTGTTGTTTCGCCGGCTCGCCGGCTCTCACAGACATACGCGAACCTACCATGTTTGAAAAAATCCTGATTGCCAACCGTGGTGAAATTGCCCTCCGTATTCAGCGCGCCTGCCGCGAAATGGGCATTAAAACGGTTGTAGTCCACTCCGAAGCCGACAAGGACGCGAAATACGTCAAGCTGGCCGACGAATCCGTTTGTATCGGCCCGGCCCAGTCGTCCCTGAGCTATCTGAACATGCCCGCCATCATCAGCGCCGCTGAAGTGACGGATGCGCAAGCGATTCACCCAGGCTATGGCTTCCTGTCGGAAAACGCCGACTTTGCCGAACGCGTCGAGAAATCGGGCTTCGTCTTCATCGGCCCCCGCTCCGAATCGATCCGCTTGATGGGCGACAAAGTGTCGGCCAAGCAAACCATGATCAAGGCTGGCGTACCGTGCGTCCCCGGCTCGGAAGGCGCGTTGCCGGACGATCCGAAAGCGATCGTGCAAATTGCCCGCAAGATCGGCTACCCGGTCATCATCAAGGCCGCCGGCGGCGGTGGCGGACGCGGCATGCGCGTGGTGCACACGGAAGCGGCCCTGATCAACGCCGTGGCGATGACCAAGACGGAAGCCGGCACGGCCTTCGGCAATCCTGAAGTATATATGGAGAAGTACCTGGAAAATCCGCGCCACGTGGAAATCCAGATCCTCGCCGACGAACACAAGAACGCCGTCTGGCTGGGCGAGCGCGACTGCTCCATGCAGCGCCGCCACCAGAAAGTGATCGAAGAAGCACCGGCGCCGGGCATCCCGCGCAAGCTGATCGAGAAAATTGGCGACCGTTGCGCCGAAGCGTGCCGCAAGATCGGCTACCGCGGCGCCGGCACGTTCGAATTCCTGTACGAAAACGGCGAGTTCTATTTCATTGAAATGAATACCCGCGTGCAAGTGGAACATCCGGTCACCGAGATGATCACCGGCATCGACATCGTGCAAGAGCAGATCCGCATCGCCGCCGGCGAAAAACTGCGTTTCCGCCAGCGCGACGTCTTGCTGTCGGGCCACGCCATCGAGTGCCGCATCAACGCGGAAGATCCCTTCAAGTTCACGCCATCGCCAGGCAAGATCGTCTCGTGGCATGCACCGGGCGGCCCCGGCATCCGCGTCGACTCGCACGCCTACGCCGGCTACTACGTGCCGCCGCACTACGACTCGATGATCGGCAAAGTGATCGCTTACGGCGCCACGCGCGAGCAAGCGATCCGCCGCATGCAGATCGCCCTGTCCGAAATGGTGGTCGAAGGCATCAACACGAATATCGCCCTGCACCGCGAACTGATGATCGACGCGCGCTTCATCGAAGGCGGCACCAACATTCACTATCTGGAACAGAAACTGGCCGACATGCCGGACCTGGGCAAGAACCTGAATAGCGGCAGCCCCAGCATCGCCAAGAAATCCGAAATCAAGGCGGGCGCATGAGCTGGACGGAAATCGTCATCGAAATCGCCCGTGACAACGCCGAGGCCATGTCCGACGCGTTGATGGAAGCGGGCGCCCTGTCGGTCTCGGTGGAAGACGCCGATGAAGGCACGGATGCCGAGCAGCCCTTGTTTGGCGAGCCAGGCATGGAACCGAAGGAAGCGGCGTGGGAACGCAGCCGCGTGGTGGCGCTGACGGACGTCGACGCCGACCAGGCCGCCATCGTGGCCGCCGCCGCCCAGGCGGTCGGCATGACGGACGTACCTGTCTTTACCATGCGTCCCGTGGAAGAGCAGGACTGGGTGCGCCTGACCCAGTCGCAATTCGCACCGATTCACATCGGCAAGAATATCTGGGTCGTGCCCAGCTGGCACGAGGCACCGGATCCTGACGGCCTGATCCTGGAACTGGACCCTGGCCTGGCTTTCGGCACGGGCAGTCACCCGACCACGCGCCTGTGCATGGAATGGCTGGAAGCGAACCCTGCTCCCGGCAAGACCGTGCTCGACTACGGTTGCGGTTCCGGCATCCTGGCCATGGTGGCCAAGAAACTCGGTGCGGAAACTGTCGCCGGCGTCGATATCGACCCGCAAGCGATCGAATCGGCGCGCGACAATGCCGAACGTAACCAGTGCGAGATCGAATATTTCTTGCCGGACACGTTTGCCACTTCGGCACACGCCACGGCCAAGTTTGACATCGTCGTCGCCAACATCCTGTCGAGCCCATTGAAACTGATGGCACCGATGCTGTCGGGCCGCGTTGCCGACGGCGGCGCCCTGATCCTGTCCGGCGTGCTGGCACGCCAGGCGGAAGAAGTGGCCGCTGCCTACGCACCGTTCATCCAGCTGGGTGTATGGGCCGAGCAAGACGGTTGGGTGGCCCTGCATGGCCGCCTGGGCAGCACGCAAGCACCTGCGCCCCGCGCGGAAGGTGCATAAGCACAGCAATGGCCCTCGCCACCAAATGCCCCCATTGCAACACGATATTTCGGGTCGCTGCTGACCAGTTGAAGTTACGTGGGGGCATCGTGCGCTGCGGCACGTGCAGGGAAGTCTTTGACGGCAATGCCGCGCTAGTCGATCCAGCTGCGGCATCGCCGTTTTTAACATCCGGCCCCGGCACTGCCGCCCCCCTGTCGACCAGTTACCCGATCGACAACAGCCTGCCGTCCTCCACGGACGACGAACCCATTTATTCCCTCGACTTCGATACCTCGTTCGACCCGTTCGGCATCTTGCCGGAAACGGCGCAGCTCAAGGACGATGCAGACGATGGCGAGCACATCGAACTGGACCTCGACGTGGCCCTGCCCGACGAGGCGCTGGACCACGTGCCGGCCGCCGCACCGCTCGATATACCTGAAGCAACACCAGTAGAAATACCGGCAGAACTGCCCGAACCACCGTTGCCCCAGCCAATGGCGCCCTTCAAGCGCCGCCAGGTCGATGACGCGCCCGCCTTCGCCACGTATTTGCGCGATAGCCGCCGCGAACCGAACCTGGAAGCAGCGGCAGCCCCAGTGGCCCCGACATTGCCTGCCGCCGAAAAAGTCAACCTGGACAAGCCCCTGCCGGCGGCGCCTGCCGCAACCAGCCCCGCGCGCCGGGAACCCACGCTGGCCAACCCGCTGCCCGCCCCCCCCATTACGCCGGATGCCGCCGAAGAGCAGGAAGAACCCGTCCAGCCGCCGTCCGACGACGAGCCGGCCTTTGTGACCTTGGGCCGGCGCCGCGAACAGAGCGGCAAGGCCTTGCGCGTGGCCATGGCCCTCGGCTCGGTGGTACTGCTGCTATTATTATTCCTGCAAGTGATGACCACTTTCCGCAATCCGCTGGCGGCGCAATTTCCGCAGTGGAAACCGCCCCTGGTAGCCCTGTGCAAGCTCAGTGGCTGCCAAGTCGACTTGCCGGCGCAGATCGAGGCGCTGTCCATCGAGCAAGGCGAGTTGCAAACTTTGAAGGACCAAACCTTTTCCTACGTCTCGCTGCTGCGCAACCAGGGCCGCAGCGTGCAAGCCTGGCCCAGCATCGAACTGATCCTCAACGACGCCAACGACAAACCGGTCTTGCGCCGCGTAATCGCGCCGCGCGACTACCTGCCGGCCACGATCGACGTGAGCACGGGGTTTGCGCCGCGTTCGGAACAAGCCATCAAACTGTACTTTGCATTAGACCAGCTCACGGCGTCTGGCTACCATATCGCCATCTTTTACCCTTAACAGACACTATCATGACCAAAACATCGCTGATCTGCGGCTCGCTTGCCACCGACACCATCATGCAATTCCCCGGCCGCTTCGGCGAATCCCTGCTGGCCGACCAGTTGCACAAGGTAAACGTCTCCTTCCTCGTGCCCACCATGCGCACGGAGTTCGGCGGCTGCTCGGGCAACATCGCCTACAGCCTGAAAATGCTGGGCGGCGACCCGCGCATCGTCGGCGTCATGGGGCAAGATAGCGCCGCCTACCTGGAGCGCCTGCAAAAGCTGGGCATTTCCACCGCCAACATCCTGATCAAGGCCGACAGCTACAACGCGCAATGCTTCGTTACGGCCGACGCGGACAATAACCAGATCAACGCCTTCCACCCGGGCGCCATGTCGTTTGCGCATGAAAACCCGATCGCCAATGCAGGGCCGGCCAAGGTGGCCATCATTTCGCCGGATGGCGACCAGGGCATGCTCAAGCACGCCGCCGACCTGGCCGAGCTGGGCATCCCCTTCATGTTCGACCCAGGCCAGCAGTTGCCACGCTTCAACGGCGAACAGTTGATCGACTTCATCAACAAAGCCACGTATGTGTCGGCCAACGACTATGAAATGGAGATGTTGATGGAACGCACGGGCCTGACCCTGCCGGACATCGCCAGCCGCCTGGAAGCGCTGATCGTCACGCGTGGCGAAAAAGGATCGGAAATCTATACGGACGGCAAGCGCATCGACATTCCTGTCGTGACCGCCAAGGAAGTGCTGGATCCGACCGGTTGCGGCGACGCCTACCGTGCTGGCTTGCTGTTCGGCATCACCAACGACCTGGGCTGGGAAACCAGCGGCCGCCTGGCCAGCCTGCTGGGCGCCATCAAGATCGCCACCCAAGGCGCGCAAAACCACGTATTTACGCCGGAAAGCATCGCCGACCAGTTCGAAGCGGCGTTCGGTTACCGCTATTAATATGTAGTCCGGTCGGCTTGTGCACTAGCGCCAGGCCGACCTCCTCGTTTTACCTCAATACAATAATCATCCCCACCAGCACTTGCGCAATCTGCAGCAAGATCAACGCCACCAGCAAAGACAGGTCCAGGCTGCCCACCAGCGGCACGACCTTGCGGATCGGGCGCAGCAGCGGCTCGTTCAGGGCCCGTACGAACGGCGCCAGCGGCGCATGCGGGTTGACCCAGCTGAAGATGGCTTCGATGATCAGCAAGGCCATGAAACCGTAGAGTATCCATTGCAGGAAGCGTTGCAGCGACTTGAGCAGCACCACCTCGACGGGATAGCCGGAAATAAACAGCACCGAGCTGGCCAGCAGCACGATCAGGAAGGCGCCGATCAGGCTGGCCCAGTCATACCCGCCCACGCCCGGCACCACGCGGCGCAGGGGGCGCACCAGCCAGTCGGACAATTGAAACGTGAATTGCGCCACCGACGAGGGCGGCCGCACGCGCACCGCCTGCATCCAGAAGCGCAGCAGCAACACGCCGCCCAGCAAGGTGGCGATGGTATCAACGATCAATGTAAGGATAACGATCAGCACGACTAATTCTCCAAAAAAAAACCGCTGTGTGATTGAGTCACACAGCGGCGTGTTGCCTCATCCAGGCACCCGTATCGCAGAAATTACGATGGGCGGGTGCTGGTTGGGAATGGCCAGGCTGCAGCCGGTGCCAACACGGTTTTTGCTACAGGTGCGATAGGCGCCGATGGCTTGGCGACAGGAGCTGCCTTCTTCGGTGCGGCCTTTTTAGGCGCGGCCTTCTTGGCTGCTGGCTTGGCTGCCACGGCGGCTGGTGCCGCTGGAGCTGCGGCCGGCGCTGCGGCTGGTGCGGCTGCCACGACTGGCGCTGCGGCTGGCTTGGCGGCAGGTTTCGCTGCGGCTTTCGCTGCCGGCTTGGCGGCTGGCTTGGCTGCAGCTTTTGCTGCTGGCTTCGCTGCTGGCTTCGCTGCTACCTTGGCCGCTGGCTTGGCTGCAGGTTTTGCTGCGACCTTGGCGGCAGGTTTCGCTGCTGCTTTGGCTGCCGGCTTGGCTGCGACTTTCGCTGCTGGCTTGGCTGCCGGTTTCG
The DNA here is from genome assembly GCF_030587335.1 of Janthinobacterium sp. SUN176. Classification (NCBI taxonomy): domain Bacteria; kingdom Pseudomonadati; phylum Pseudomonadota; class Betaproteobacteria; order Burkholderiales; family Oxalobacteraceae; genus Janthinobacterium; species Janthinobacterium sp. SUN176. The sequence continues at coordinate 3,752,562 of NZ_JAPWIA010000001.1, forward strand.
CTGCTACCTTGGCTGCTGGCTTCGCTGCAACCTTGGCCGCAGGTTTGGCTGCCGCTTTCGCTGCTGGCTTCGCCGCTACCTTGGCCGCTGGCTTGGCCGCTGGCTTGGCTGCAGCTTTTGCTGCTGGCTTCGCTACGGCCTTGGCTGCTGCTTTGGCCGCTGGCTTGGCTGCGGCTTTGGCGGCCGGCTTGGCTGCTGCCTTGGCGACGACTTTTTTCGCTGCTGGCTTGGCTGCCGCCTTGGCGGCCGGTTTCGCTGCTGCCTTGGCTGCAGGTTTCGCTGCGGCTTTTTTCACTGCTGGCTTGGCTGCTGCTTTTGCCGCTGGCTTGGCTGCTGCTTTTGCTGCAGGTTTCGCTGCTACTTTGGCGGCCGGCTTGGCTGCTGCCTTGGCGACGACTTTTTTCGCTGCTGGCTTGGTTGCTGCCTTGGCTACAGGTTTCGCTGCAGCTTTTTTCACCGCTGGCTTGGCTGCTGCCTTGGCCGCTGGTTTTGCTGCGGCTTTTGCTGCTGGCTTGGCGGCCGGTTTGGCTGCGGCTTTTTTCGCGACCGGCTTGGCTGCTGCCTTGGCTGCAGGTTTCGCTGCGGCTTTCGCTGCCGGCTTGGCGGCCGGTTTTGCTGCTGCCTTGGCCGCTGGTTTCGCTGCGGCTTTCGCTACTGGCTTGGCAGCCACTTTTGCTGCAGGCTTGGCTGCGGCTTTGGCGACTGGTTTGGCGGCTGGTTTTGCTGCGGCTTTGGCAGCTGGTTTAGCGGCAACCGTCTTCGCTGCGGCTGCCGGCTTCTTCGCGGCAGGAGCAGCCTTGGCGGCTGGTTTCTTTACTTCTGATTTCTTAGCGGCTGTTGCCATTTGTCTCTCCTTCATCTGAGATGAGAAATTTAAGCTACAAGATTTAAACCCGTCCGACCCACCACAGGGATAGGCCAGGCGAATTATTCATCGGCACAAACGGTCGTTTGCGCTAATGAATTCGGCACCAGCTGAACTGCTGCAACTCCTCACGTTTGCAGCACTTCAGCCATCGTCGGTGCCACCCTGCTTTATCTCGCAGCTGGTGGCAAAGTCTGAATTCGGTCATTCGTTTTCGATGCCGTGCGTTTTTTCGCTCCTCGCATCGCGCTCGCCACAACACCCATCCGTCAAATAAAAAACCGCCATGCCTGAAAAAATTCGGGCACGGCGGCAGACGAAAACGGTGTGGTTTTGTGCATATCCGTGTAAATCTGTATCCCTGTTTTGCGAGGTTTTTTCGCTACCGCGCTGGTTAAAAAACCCCGCATTCTAACGCTCGCATTTGCAATCTCATAAAGTACACGAAAACCTTGTCAATGCGCAACCGGCACGACACGTTTTCGCCCGCTTTTTTGCACGTTACGCGTGCTATCGCACAATCGCGCGGCAAATGCCGCCGCCAGCGTCTCCGGAAATGATTTTTGGGGCCCGCGATGCGGCCATTCGCGGCAGCCGAAAATCCTGGCGCAAGCCTCGTCGCATGACGCGATGAGGCACGCATTTTTCCGCCACCATGCAGGCGAAAAAAAAGCGCCGTCTCAATGACGGCGCTTTTGGGCGTTGACTGAAAAAGGGTTACTCCCAGTTCAGCGCACCACCGGTTTGGTACTCGGTCACGCGCGTTTCGAAGAAGTTACGTTCCTTCTTCATGTCGATCATTTCGCTCATCCACGGGAATGGATTTTCTTCCTGGGCGAACAGCGGCTCGATGCCGATCTGCTGCGCGCGGCGGTTGGCGATGAAGCGCAGGTAGCCCTTGAACATCGGCGCGTTCAGACCCAGCACGCCGCGCGGCATGGTGTCTTCCGCGTACGCATATTCCAGTTCCACGGCTTTCATGAACAGGTCCTTGATCTCTTCGCGGAAGGCTGCCGTCCACAGCTGCGGGTTTTCCATCTTGATCGTGTTGATCAAGTCGATGCCGAAATTGCAGTGCATCGATTCGTCGCGCAGGATGTACTGGTACTGCTCGGCCGCGCCCATCATCTTGTTCTGGCGGCCCAGCGCCAGTATCTGCGTGAAGCCGACGTAGAAGAACAGGCCTTCCATCAGGCAGGCAAACACGATCAGGGATTTGAGCAGCTTCTGGTCATTTTCCACCGTACCGGTGACAAACGCCGGGTCGGTCAGGGTGTTGATGAACGGAATCAGGAATTCATCCTTGTCGCGGATCGACTTGACTTCGTTGTAGGCGTTGAAGATCTCGCCTTCGTCCAGGCCCAGGGATTCGACGATGTACTGGTAGGCGTGCGTGTGGATCGCTTCCTCAAACGCCTGGCGCAGCAGGTACTGGCGGCATTCCGGCGCCGTGATGTGGCGGTAGGTACCCAGCACGATGTTGTTGGCGGCCAGCGAGTCGGCCGTCACGAAGAAGCCCAGGTTGCGCTTGACCAGGCGGCGCTCGTCGTCCGTCAGGCCGTTCGGGTTTTTCCACAGCTCGATATCGCGCTGCATGTTCACTTCCTGCGGCATCCAGTGGTTGGCGCAGCCGGCCAGGTATTTGTCCCACGCCCACTTGTACTTGAACGGCACCAGCTGGTTGACGTCCGTCTTGCCGTTGATGATGCGCTTGTCGTCGGCATTCACGCGGCGCGCGACTTGCTCGGCGTTCGCTTCGGACGGCTCGGCACCGGCCGGCAGGTTCAATTCGGTATTACCCAGTGGCGCTTGCTGCGCCGGACGCGGCGCAGCTGCCGACGTGGTTTCATCATCCCATGACAACGACATATTCTTCTTCCTTTCCATGCCGGCGAACCGGCGATCCGCAACAGGCCCGTTGTATCGGACAATGCGGACATTGACAACATTGAATCAGCCCGACCGTGCCGGGCTGACAACTAAAATTTTACTGGCAGGCTTCGCATTCCTCAAAGCCATCGTCACCCGGACGCAGGTAGCAAGCTTCGCCATCGGCGTCGTCCGCTGCCGCTGCCACTACCGGCGCCACGGCCACTGCTGCTGCCGCCACGACCGCCGCCTGGGCGCTCTGCGCGCTGGCCGACATGCCGCCATCGACTGCCACGGCGTTCAGGGCGCCCGTCTTGGAGGTCGATTTCTCCATGTGGGTAGCGGCGATGGTACGCAGGTAGTAGGTGGTTTTCAGGCCACGCAGCCATGCCAGCTTGTAGGTCTCGTCCAGTTTCTTGCCCGATGCGCCAGCCATGTAGATGTTCAGCGACTGGGCCTGGTCGATCCACTTCTGGCGACGCGAAGCCGCTTCCACCAGCCAGCTTGGCGACACTTCAAAGGCCGTGGCGTAGATATCGCGCAGGTCTTGCGGGATGCGGTCGATCTTCACCAGCGAGCCGTCGAAGTACTTCAGGTCGGAGATCATGACTTCATCCCACAGGTCGCGCGCCTTCAGGTCGCGCACCAGGTAGCCGTTGATCTCGGTGAATTCGCCCGACAGGTTCGATTTCACGTACAGGTTCTGGAATGTCGGCTCGATACAGGCCGAGACGCCGATGATGTTCGAAATCGTCGCCGTCGGGGCGATCGCCACGCAGTTCGAGTTGCGCATGCCGAACTTGGCGATGCGTTCGCGCACCGGTGTCCAGTCCATGGCCGACGAGGAATCGACTTCCAGATAGCCGCCGCGCTCTTCAGCCAGCAGCTTGACCGAGTCCTGTGGCAGGATGCCACGGTCCCACAGCGAACCGGCATACGATTCATAGCGGCCGCGCTCTTCGGCCAGTTCCGTCGACGCCAGGTAGGCGTAGTAGCAGACGGCTTCCATCGAGGTGTCGGCAAACGATACGGCGGCGTCCGAGGCGAACGGGATACGCATCATGTGCAGGCAGTCCTGGAAGCCCATCACGCCCATGCCGACCGGACGGTGGCGCATGTTCGAATTGCGCGCCTTGTCGACGGCGTAGTAATTGATGTCGATGACGTTGTCCAGCATGCGCATGGCGGTGCGGACGGTCTTGGCCAGCTTGACGTGATCGAGCTTGCCTTCCTTCATGTGCGCCGGCATGTTCACGGAACCGAGGTTGCAGACGGCGATTTCATCGCTGCTGGTGTTCAGGGTGATTTCCGTGCACAGGTTCGAGCTGTGGACGACGCCGACGTGCGACTGCGGGCTGCGGATGTTGCAAGGGTCCTTGAACGTGATCCATGGGTGGCCCGTTTCAAACAGCATCGACAGCATCTTGCGCCACAGATCCAGCGCGGCGATCTTCTTGAAGACGCGGATTTCGCCAGCGGCGGCCTTGGCTTCGTAGCCCACGTAAGCCTGTTCGAAAGCCTTGCCGACCTTGTCGTGCAAGTCTGGCGTGTCCGACGGCGAGAACAGGGTCCATTCGCCTTTTTCCATGACGCGCTTCATGAACATGTCGGGAATCCAGTTTGCCGTGTTCATGTCGTGCGTGCGGCGGCGGTCGTCGCCCGTGTTCTTGCGCAGGTCGAGGAATTCCTCGATGTCCATGTGCCAGGTTTCCAGGTAGGCGCAGACGGCGCCCTTGCGCTTGCCGCCCTGGTTGACTGCCACGGCCGTGTCGTTGACCACTTTCAGGAACGGCACCACGCCTTGCGACTTGCCGTTGGTGCCCTTGATGTGGGCGCCCAGGGCGCGCACTGGCGTCCAGTCGTTACCCAGGCCGCCGGCGAACTTGGCCAGCAGCGCATTGTCCTTGATGGCGTCGTAGATGCCTTCCAGGTCATCCGACACGGTGCTCAGGTAGCACGACGACAGCTGCGAGCGCAGGGTGCCCGAGTTGAACAGAGTCGGGGTCGAGCTCATGAAGTCGAACGAGGACAGCAGGCTGTAGAACTCGATGGCGCGCGCTTCGCGGTCCGCCTCGTTCAGCGCCAGGCCCATGGCCACGCGCATGTAGAACGCCTGCGGCATTTCGATGCGCACGTCCTGGATGTGCAGGAAGTAGCGGTCATACAGGGTTTGCAGGCCGATGTAGCCGAATTGCAAGTCGCGGTCGGCCACGATGGCTTTGGCCAGGCGTTCCAGGTCGAAGCTGGCGAGTACCGGGTTCAGCAGCTCGGCGGCGATGCCCTTGGCGATATATTGCGGGAAATACGTCAGGTACTCGGCGGCAGCGGCCGCTTGCGGCACTTCCTTGCCGAACACTTCCTTGCGCACCGTGTGCAGCAAGATGCGGGCCGTGACCTGGCTGTAGGCCGGGTCTTTTTCCATCAGCGCGCGCGCTGCCAGGATGGCCGACTTGTGCAGTTCTTCCACCGGCACGCCGTCGTACAGGTTTTTCACGGTTTCAGCCAGGATGGCGTCGGCATCGACGTGCTTTTCCAGGCCGGCGCAGGCGGCGTTGATCAGGTCGCGTACTTCCTGCATGTCCAGCAGGCGGCGCACGCCGTTGTCGGTCACGTTCAGTTGTGGCGCGGAAACTTGCGCCGAGGCGCCTTGCGCTTCCTTCTGCAGGCGGCGCTCTTCCATGTGCTTGGCGCGGTACAGCACGTAGGCACGCGCCACGTCGTGTTCGCCCGAACGCATCAGCGACAGTTCCACCTGGTCTTGCACGTCTTCGATATGGAAGGTGCCGCCGCCCGGGTGGCGGCGCACCAGCGCAGCGACGACGCCGTCGGTCAGTTGTTCCACCAGTTCACGGATGCGTGCCGAGGCTGCGCCCTGGCCGCCGTTAACGGCCAAAAACGCCTTGGTCATGGCGATGGCGATCTTCGAAGGCTCAAATGCCACCACCGCGCCGTTGCGGCGGATGATGCGATAGTCGCCCAATGCCGCGCCCGTGCTCGCCACGCTGTTGGCCGCGCCTGGCGCTGGCGATACTGGCGTTGGATGGATGGAAATATCTTGTGGTGATTGCATTGAAGCTCCCGTTGTCAGCTAAAGTCAGCCTGCAGTTTTGCTGCCGCGTGTGTTGTTGAATAGAACGCCCGATGGTCAGGGTTTCTTCAGGTATTTGTTGCTAAATAGTAAATTTATAATGCATAAAACAGCTCAGTATCCATATCGCCACACCGCACTGCCCGGCTGGCGCGAAACACGATCAAGGGTGATGAACCGCCAGTTCCAGTGCCTTATCAGCAATCCGGATAGCTTTGACAATAATTCTGAAAACGTCTGTGATGGCACTACATATAGTCTTTACATCCAACTTCTGCACTAATTGTAGTACCCATCGAAGGGCGATGCAATAGTTTTCCGGCATCCGCCAATGTAATTTTTTGTATTTTCATATACGATTTCGGTTGACTTTTCAGGGCATGGATGGGAAGCCCAATCCCCGCGAAGTAAGCGCTAACGCAGCTTGCCCACGCAGGGTTTCCAGCCAGCATTCTTGATAAAAATGCCAGTCGAAAAACGGCCCCGGATCCGTCTTCCTGCCCGGCGCGATATGCTCGTGGCCGCGCACCTGGCTCAGCCCGTAGCGCGCCACCAGCGCCGCCGTCAGCACCGCCAGGACTTGGTATTGCCGCCGCTGGAAAGGCACATCGTCGGCGCCTTCCATTTCGATACCGATGGAATAGCCATTGCACTGCGGGCGTCCTTCGAAGGCGGACGCGCCCGCATGCCAGGCACGTTGATCAGCAGAAACATATTGCAACAGCGCACCATCGCGCCGCACAAAAAAGTGCGCCGACACCTGCAAGCCACGCAGGTCGGCGAAAGAAGGATCGGCATTATAATCTACCCGGCCCGTAAACAAGTCCGACACATGCGGCCCGCCAAAGTGCCCGCCCGGCAAGCTGATGTTATGGATCACCAGCAAGTCGACTTGCGCACCGTCCGGACGCGCATCGTAGTATTGGGAGTCATAGCGCAGCGCGCCGTCGCACCAGCCGTCTTCATCTATCGTCCATGCGCTCATCAAGTATGGCTTCCTGTATCATCAATTTCTGCATGCGGTAACGCAACTGGCGCACGCTCAGACCCAGCTGGCGCGCCGCCCGTGCGCGGTGGTAGCGCGCCTGCACCAGCGCCAGCATGATCATGTCGCGCTCGGCCTGGCGCAAATACACGTCCAGCGGCAAGACCGGGGCCACGCCATACACCGCCATGCCGGGCAGACACTGTTGCCGCTCGGACACAGCCGGCATGGCCGGCGCCGCCCGCAAGGGCACGTTGCCCGCCGCGAAGGGCAAGGCCAGCCCGTCGAGCGCGATCACGCCGCCATCGGCAAAGGCCAGCGCCCGTTCCAGCACGTTTTCCAGTTCGCGCACATTGCCGGGAAACGCATATGCGGCCAGGGCCGCCAGCACCGGCGGCGCCAGGCTCACGACCCGGTGCGGCGACAGGCGCGCGAGGATCACCTCACATAATACCTGCAGATCGCCGCGCCGTTCGCGCAGCGGCGGCAGCGCCAGCTCGATGACATTCAGGCGGTAAAACAGGTCCTGGCGAAACGTCCCGGCGGCCACGCCGCGCGTCAGGCCATGCTGGCTGGCGCACAGGATGCGCACGTCGACGGCTTCGTCAGTACTGCCGCCCAGCTTGCGCACGCGGTGCTCTTGCAGCACGCGCAACAGTTTCACCTGCATGGACAGCGGCAGATCGTCGACTTCGTCGAGCAGCAAGCTGCCGCCGTGGGCCGCCTGGAACAGGCCCTGGCGCTCGTGCAGCGCGCCCGTATAGGCGCCCGGGCGGCAGCCGAAGAATTCCGCTTCCATCAGCGCTTCGGGAATGGCGCCACAGTTGACAGCGATAAACGGGAAACTGGCGCGCGCGCCCTGCGCGTGGATGGCGCGCGCCGCCAGTTCCTTGCCCGTGCCCGATTCGCCGTGGATGGCCACCGGCGCGCCGCAGCGGGCGATGCGGCCGATCTGTGCGCGCAGCGCCTGCATGGGCAGCGAGTTGCCGCTCAGTTGCGGCGCCGGCGGCATGCCGGCGACGGTCTGCGGGATGGAACGGGGGCTGGGACGGGACATGGTGAGCGCGCCTTTCTGCAATGGCGGCGACGAACCGCCTGCTGCAGATGCTACGCCGGACGGATGCCGGAGGACGTTACGATACGGATGAGCAACGCACGCGCGCCTGCGAACCGCCCCTTACAGCGTGGCGTGCGCGTGGCTGCAGTAGTCGTGGCCCTTGGCCTGCACGTTTTCCGAGGCCGGGTAGTACACGCCGCAATGGGCGCAGCACAGCATCAGCTCGGCATCCGGCAATTCCTGCGGCCGCACAGGCGGCGTAAACGGATTCGGCCGCTGTTGCTGTTGCGCACGAGCCCGCTGCTGCATGCCACGGATCTTGCTGCGGATAGCGAACAGCACCAGGAACACCAGCGCCAGCCAGAATAAAACACGTGTCATGCGAATCCTCGGTGTAAAACCACTTCCAGTACAAAACGGCTGCCGACATAGGCCAGCAGCAAGGTGGCGAAACCGGCCAGGGTAAAACTCAAGGCCGTCTTGCCGCGCCAGCCGCGGAAGCGGCGGCCTGCCAGCAGCGAGGCAAACAGCAGCCACGACAGCATGGTAAACACGGATTTATGATCCCAGTTGAGCGCCTTGCCAAATAATTGCTCGGAAAACACGATGCCCGACAGCACGGTCAGGCTGAGCAAAATAAACCCCAGGCCGATCATGCGGAACAGCAACTTTTCCATCGTCAGCAGGGCTGGCAGCTGGTCCAGCGCGCTGCCGATGAAGCCGCGGCTTTCGCTGCGCGTGTGCAAACGCGATTCCTGCAGCGCCATCAGCACGGCGTGAAAGGCGGCAATCGTCAGGGTGCTGTAGGCGAGCACGGCGACGGCAATATGCCAGCCGAAGACGGCCGACTTGCCTTCCATGCTGACCTGGCTGCCGGGGAAGGCCCAGGCCAGGCCGATGGCGAGGACGGCGCTGGGCATGACCATGCGGCGCAAGCCGTCCAGACTGAAATTGCGGTTCTCTATCCAGTAGGCGCCCACCGAGACCCACAGCGCGGCCGACAGCATGGCGGAAAAACCGAAGCGCAAGGTGCCCGGCGCCATCAGGTCGAACCACAGGGTGGCGGCGTGCGCCAGCCAGGCGACGCCGGTCAGGCCGGCAATAAGCCGGGCACGGGACGAGGGAAGCACCGCGCACACCGCATACAACAGGGCGGCGATGAAAAAGAAATAGATCTGCATAGTTTAAGTTTACACCATAGCCGACAAGCGCGATTCAGGCGACAGCCCGGGTGACAGGCACGACGCCGCCATCCAATGCCGCAAGCCTGCCATGATATCGCGCCTGAGGCATGACGGGGTGGCGCACCCTCAAGATTTCGGCAATCTTTCCTGCGGCACACTGTCGCCGCGCCGCGGGTATGTTGCCATCCTGATTAGCCAGTCCTATAATTATGTCCACAAAGCAATATTTATCCACCCTGACGCCACCGCCCCCCGCCATGTCTTTTCTAAAATTGTCCTGGACCTGTCTCTTGCTGGCCGCCTGTACTATATTAGGCGGCTGCATGAAAGATGCACCTTCCCAATCCACGTACGAGGAATACTTCCGTACGTCCATCCAAAGCTATGATCTGTACAAACAGTACTTCGACATCGCGAAGCTGGAAAAGCTCAATGGCTGGAAAGAGAACGAACAGTACGAAATCAAGGGCTCGGCCGTGCTGCGCGCCAAGGTGGGCTACCTGGAATTGCTGGCCGACGTGGCCGACAGGCTCGAAACAGAGGCGAAGACGGATGGCTCCGTGGGCATGACCATGGGCCTGGGCCTGATGGCGCGCGGCATGGGCGGTGAAAACAAGGTTTTCCGCGAATTCTGGGCGCAGCAGCAGGAAAAAAAGGCGATTCCCGCGCCGCTGCTGGCGCGCCAGGCGGCGATGACGGCCGAACGTTTCGAGAACCTGATGCAGTGGTCGGACCAGATCGTGCAAGACAATTACGGCGCCATCATCAGCCGCCAGCTCAAGAAAGGCGACGAGCTGACCCGCATCTACACGCTGAGCTTCCGCCAGACGGAGAAAGGCTGGATGGGTTTCAACGCCCGCTAAAGGCAACCCGCCACAAGCTCCGCACCAGCACTGGCGCGGAGGTTTTTTTCATGGTTTCCTGATTTACTTCACATTCAGGCTCTTTTTCGCCTGCTCCAGCAAGTCCGTCTTGACCCAGTCCCTGGCCACGGGCGGCTTCGTCATGCGGCCCACGCCCGTTTTCACCATCACGTCCGTCGTGATCTGGATGTGTTCGGGCGAGATGTCATACGAATACGGCGAATTGCTGATCGCGTCGTCGAAGTCATCCTTCGTGATCTGGCCGCGGAACACCACTTCGCGCACATACTTTTCCGCCGTCGCCTTGTTGTCGATAAAGGCCTTGGTGGCTTCGACGAAGCAGCGCATGAATTTTTCCGCCACGGGACGGCGTTCCTTGTAAAACTTTTCCGTCATCACCATGGTGCGCACGGGTTCGCCGATCGGCGTGTCGTACGGCTTGATGACTTCGGTGCCGAAACCCTTGTTGATGGCCTGCGACGATTGCGGCTCCGACTGCATCATGGCGTCGATATTCTTGCCCATCAGCGCCTGGTTCAAGTCGGCGTAAGCCAGGAACACCAGTTGCACATCCTTGCCCTTGGTTTCGGAATACGTCAGGCCCGCCTGCGACAGCTCGGCCAGCAGCAGCACTTCCTGGATGCCGCCGCGCGTCACGCCCACGCGCTTGCCCTTGAGTTCCTTGACGTTGGCGATCTTTTGCCCGGCGCCCGCCACCAGGCGCGCGCCGCCCTTCGCAAAGCCTGCCACCACATAGATGGGTGCGCCGCCGGCACGGCCGGAAATGGCCGCTTCGGAGGCCGTCGCCCCCACGTCCAACTCGCCCGCGATAATCGCCTGCATCACGTCGAGGCCCTTGGCGAAGACATGCTCTTCGACCTTGATGCCGCACTTGGGCGCGATTTCCTTGATGTACGACACGGCGCCGTAATGGGCGAACTTCAAATTGCCCAGGCGCACGACTTCCTGCGCCTGTGCCTGGCCAGCGCCCATGCCGAAGGCCAGCATGAGGGCGGCGGCAATACCGGTCTTCAAAGTTGATTTTTTCTGCATCGGGTTCTCCTGTGGTGGTTGACGTGTGCCCGCCAGGGCACAGCTATGCGAAACACGGCTTCTTATTATGGGGAGATAGTACCGTGTGTTGGAGCCAGGGCAACATTTTTTTTGCCGGCAGCCACGCTGCCGGCGTTATCACTACTGCCCCGCCAGCGCCACCACCGGATCGAGCCCCGACGCCTTGCGCGCCGGCATGAAGCCAAACACCAGCCCCGTCACCACGGCGCAGGCAAAGGCGCCGCCGACGGCGCTCAGCGAAAAGATCACCGGCACGTCCCATACCAGCAGCAAGCCGGCCACCGTCACGCCGACCACGATGCCGGCCACGCCGCCCACCACCGACACCAGCACGGCTTCGGTGAGGAACTGGCGCAGGATATCGCGCCGGCGCGCGCCCGTCGCCATGCGGATGCCGATTTCGCGCGTGCGCTCGCGCACCGTCATCAGCATCACGTTCATGACGCCGATGCCGCCCACCACCAGGGAGACTGCGGCGATCAGGCTGAGCATCACGGTCATGTTGTCCTGCGTCTTCGCTTCGGCGGCAATCGACGCGGCCGCGTTGCTGATGCCGTAGTCGCGGATGCGGTGGCGCTCGAACATGGTGGCGTCAACCGCCGCCTCCACCTCCGTCACGCGCTTGACGTCAGCCACCGCCATGACGGTGTACGTCGGCTCGCGCTGGCCGAAGACGCGGATGCCGGCCGTGGAAAACGGCAGCAGCAGCACGTCGTCTTCATCCTTCTCGCCCGTCAGCGCGCCCTTCGCGCTCATCACGCCGATCACCTGGAACGGCACATTGCCGATCAGGATGCTCTGCCCCACGGGATTGGCCACGTCGGGCATCAGCTTTTCCGCCAGATGCGCGCCCAGCACAGCCACGGTGGCCATCTCGCGCTCGTCCTCCTCGGTAAAGAAGCCGCCCTTGGCCACCGGCCAGGTCTGGATCTGCGGCAGGGCCGGCCCCGTGCCCCGCACATAGGTCTGCACATCGAGGTTGCCATGGCGGATCACCTTGTTGCCCGTGACATTCGGCAGCACGTGGGTGATGCCCGGCACGTCCTTGAGCGCATCGAGGTCGGCCAGGGTGATGCTGCGCCCGGGGATGCGCGAGCTTTCGCCGCGCGACGCCATGTACAGCAGATTCGAGCCGAACGCGCCCAGCTGCGCCATCACCTGCTGGCGCGTGCCCAGGCCGATGGCCAGCATGACGATCACGGAAGCGACGCCGATGACGATGCCAAGCAGGGTCAGGCCCGTGCGGAAGCGGTTGATCCACAACACGCGCCAGGCGGCGCGCGCCGCATCGAGCAATTCCGTGCCCAGCGACGCACCCGTGTCATGGGCGGCGCGCGACATGTCCAGCGGCGGCAAGGCCGTCGACGTGGATGGAATGGCGATGGCGCCCGAGTCTTCGACGATTTCGCCATCGCTGATCTCGATCACCCGGCGCGCCTGGGCCGCCACCTTGCGGTCATGCGTAATCAGAATGATGGTGTGGCCCGCGTCGGCCAGTTCGCCCAGCAGGGCCATGACTTCGGCACCGCTGCTGCTATCTAACGCCCCCGTCGGTTCATCGGCGAGGATGATGCGCCCGCCGTTCATCAGGGCGCGGGCGATCGACACGCGCTGCTGCTGCCCGCCGGACAACTGGTTTGGCCGGTGGTCGAGCCGCTCGCCCAGGCCCAGGCGCTTGAGCAGCGCTTCCGAGCGGGCGTGGCGGGCGGCTGCCGGCATGCCCGCGTACAGGGCCGGCACTTCCACGTTTTCGCGCGCCGATTCGGTGGCGATCAGGTGATAACCCTGGAAGACGAAGCCGAACGCTTCGCGCCGCAGCCACGCCAGTTCATCGGGATTCAGGCTGGCCACGTCCTGGCCGGCGAAGCGGTAGGTGCCGTCACTGGGCCGGTCCAGGCATCCCAGCAAATGCATCAGGGTCGACTTCCCGGAACCGGACGCGCCGACGATGGCGACGAATTCGCCGGCGCCGATCGACAAGGTCAGACCGCGCAGCACTTCCACGGCCGGCGCGCCGTCATGGCCGCCGTAGCGCTTGCGGATGCCCTGCAGTTCAATCAGGGGAACCGGCTGGCCAGGTTCCCCTGGCTGCCCCAGCGACCTGGCCTCGCTCATGGCGCTCACAGCTGGAACCTGCTGCTGCCGCTGCCGGCCGGCTGCTCGTCCGTGACCAGCAATTCGCCTTCGCGCAAGCCTTGCAGCACTTCCGCGCTGAGGCGGTTGCGCACGCCCACGGTGACGGTGCGCGTATCGACCTTGCCGTCCGCATCCATCACGCGGGCCGTAAACTGCCCCGGCTTGGCGCCTTCTTCCGTCGATGGTTTCAGGGCAGGCAAGGGCACGGCCAGCACATTGTTCGCCGCGGCCGTGACAAACACCACTTGCGCCGTCATCTGCGGCATCAATTCGCCATCGGCGTTATCCACGTCGAACAGCACGGTATATAAAATCACCTTGCTGGTCGACGGCGCCAGGGCCGTGCCGGCGGAAGAACCGCCTGGCACCGGCGGCGCCGGCAGCACTTGCCGCACCTTGCCGCTCCAGCGCCGCTGGTCACCGCCCAGGGTGGTGAAATACACGGGCATGTCCGGACGCACGCGGCGCACGTCCGCCTCCGATACTTCCGTCCACACGGTCATGGCCGACAGGTCGGCGATACGCAGGATGTTCGGCGTCTGGTAGGTGGCGTTCAGGGTTTGTCCTTCCTTCGCGTCCAGGCCCACCACCTTGCCGGCCATGGGCGCGTAGATGCGCGTATAGCCGAGGCGCGCCTCGTCCGCCTTCAGGCTGGCCTGGGTCTGGTCGATCTGCGCCTTCAGGTGGTCGATCTTGGCGCCGGCCGAGGCCAGCGTGGCTTCTGCCGTTTCCAGGTCGGCCAGCGGCGTCGAGTCGAACTTGGCCATCTGCTTCTGGCGCACGTGCTGCTGGCCCGCCAGGCGGTGCTGCGCCTGCTGGTCGGCCAGCTGCGCACGCAAACCCGCCAGGGCGGCGCGGCCCGCATCGACCGTGGCTTGCTGTACGCTGGGGTCGATCTCGGCCAGCAACTGGCCTTTTTCCACGGCGCTGCCGGGCTGCACGTGCAGGCGCGTGATCTGGCCCGACACCTGCGCGCCCACGTCGACATAGGTTTGCGGCTGCAGGGTGCCGATGGCCGTGACGCTGGCCTCGATATTGCCGCGCTTGACGGGGGCCGTGTCGAACACGGTTGCCGGGCCGCGCGTGGCCCACAGTGCGCCGGCGCCGAACAGCGCCAGCAAGACCACGCCGCCCAGGATACGGGTACGGCGGGAAGGCAGGCGGGCCGCCATCAGGCAGCCGCCTTGGATGAAGTCAAAACGAAATTACAAACGTCAAACGGTGTCGCCAGGCGTGAAAAGTACATCGGTCTATCCTTGAAAATGGCGGTGAAGATCACCGCAGGAACGTCACAAGACCTGCCAGCGCGGCGACGGCTGCCAGCAGGGAACTACGAAACAGCAAGCGGGGGGCATACGGCAGCAGCAGGGCCACCAGCAGCGCGCCCACCCCGATGAATCCGAGCCAGGCGACCACGCCGACGGTGGCGCTCCAGCCGGCCACGCAAGGCCAGATGGCCAGCGCCAGCAACAGCGCGCCAGCCAGCTGCAGCGCGCGCCGCACGTTCGGCGCCGCGTCCCGGCCCCAGACCTGGCCATGGTGGCGGTCCATCGCCAGCGAGAGGCTGGCCATGCCCGCATACGACAGGCCCAGCGCGCACAGAATGGTATTGATCATGACTGTCCCTCCGTATTGACTTGCAGGCTGGCAGAGGGCGCAGCGCTTTCCCTGGCGGCAGCCTTTTTCACCGGCTTTTCCTTGCGCTTGTGGACTTTCCACGCGCCCCAGGCGGCCAGCAGGCCGAAGGCCATGCTGCCCAGTTCCACGCCGGCGCTTTCCCAGTCGCCGCGCGCAATTTGCGCCGCCAGGTTGTCGCCCGTGCTCAGGACATTCAGGATGGGCAGCAGCAGGCACAGGGCCGCCAGCAAGCCCAATTGCTCGATCCACGCGCGTTTTTCCGCGCGCAGGCAGGCGTGCAACAGCATCAGGAACCAGACGCCGAAGAAGGCGCGCACTTCCCAGCCGGCACGCTGCTCGATGCCGACGGGGATCAAGCGGTTGGCCCACAGGAAGCCCACGCAGGCGATCGCCAGGCCGGCGATCGCCGCCACGTTCAGGCATGCGATGACGCGGTACACGCGCTGCGTGTAGGCGCCGAACTCGCCGCCGGACTTCTGGCGGCGCTTGACCATGAACAGGATGGCACCCGTGCCCATCATGGCCGTGCCGGCCAGGCCGCAGAAGAAATACAGCCAGCGCATGGGAGTGCCGCCAAAGCCGACCATGTGCAGGTTCGACATGACGGAGCGCGTCAGGCCCGCGCCGCCCGTGTCCGACTTGCCCGGCAGGCGCACGGCGACCTGTTCTCCCGTGGCCAGCGCATAACAGGCCCTGCCCGAATTGGCGCTGAGGCGCGTGAGCAGTTCCGTGTCCTCATTCCAGCCGTACATGCACACGCGCATGGAGGCATCGTTCGGATTGTCCAGCACCACGGCGCGGATTTCCTGGCCGATGGCCTGCTCGGCGCGCAGCGCGAACGATTCCAGCGCGGGAATGGCCAGCGGCTGGCCCGACCGCGCAGGCTTGCCCGCATCGTTCCAGTCGGCCAGGAAGGCTTTCTTGGGATTGTCCATGCCATATTGCGCCGCCACGGGGGCCGGCACATAGTCGTCGCTGAAGAATGCCAGGCCCGTGTAGGCGATCATGAACTGGAACGGCAACGTCAGCACGGCCACCGCGTTGTGCGCGTCGAGCCACGAGCGCTGGCCCTTGGCCGGGCGGAAGGTGAAGAAATCCTTGAAGATGCGCTTGTGCGTGATGACGCCGCTCACCAGCGCCACCAGCATGATCATGGTGGTGATGGCGACGATCCACACGCCGATGCGGCCCGCGTGCAGTTCATAATGGAAATCGACGAAATGGTGGCCGCCGATGGTTTCCCGTTCCGTTGCCTCGCGCGCAGGCTCGATGACGGCGCCCGTCAGCGGATCGAGGTCCGCCGAGCCATAGCCGCCGCTGGGCTGGAACCAATAGGCGGACAGGCCATGGCCGGGACGCTGCACAGGCCAGATTTCCCACATATCCGCCTTCGGATGTTCCTTCCCCATGAAGTCGAGCGCCAGCTCCAGGCGGTGCGCGCGGTCCGTGACCTTCGGCAGCGGCGGATCGTTCGCGTGCGCCGCCTCGGCCAAAGCGTGCTCGGGCGTCATCCAGTGGCCGATCGGGTCGTCGAAGACAGCCAGGGAACCGGTCAGGAAGATGGCAAACAGCAGCCAGGAAATCCACAGGCCACTCCACGTATGCAGCCAGGCCATGGCCTGGCGCAAGCCCCCCTGCTGCGGCGTTTTCACCACTTTATCGACCTTGACGGCGTTCATGCGGCACCTCGCGACAGCAGCATACCGATGCCGCCGCAGACGATGGCCGGCAACAGCATGCCCAGCCAGGCGCGGCGCAGGTCTTGCACGGCAAAGACCCAGATCACGGCGCAAGTGTAGACGACGAAGGCGCTCAGGGTCGCCGTCAGCACGGCTTCGGCGCGCGACAGCGGCAGCACGGCCGACAGCAGCACGGCCACGCCGGACGTGAGCGCATAGCCGCCAAAGATGGCGGCGAGCACGCGCGAGAACAACATCATGTGGGCCGATTTCACCATCGCGGCACTCCTGGGTATGGCTGTTGTGCCGGGCGGCAGACCTTGTACATCAGATGCATCACACTGCGTCCTTCCATTTGGGTTGATCGTGGCGGTGGCACGCAGCGGCATGAAACCTGGCAGCGTGGCGCCTTGCATGGGTACTGGATATTGAGTCTCTTAACTACAGGTGACGCGAGAATCGAAAACGGGCAGCCCGATTGAACATTATTTTTTATTGCAAGGACTACGGCGCCGGTTCGACGCTGACCCAATACCGCGTGCGGCTGCGCACCTGCACGGGCAGCGAGTTGGGCAGCATGTTCAGGATGCGCTGGGTGTCGGTCAGCGGGAACACGCCCGACAGGCGCAGCTGGGCGACTTCCGGCGCGCAATGAATCACGCCGGGGCGGTAGCGGGCCAGGTCGGCCAGGAAATCGCCCAGGGTTACATCGTCGACGATCAGCTGCCCGTGCGACCAGGCGTGCGCATGTACATCGATGGCGTGCGGCGCATCCGGCGCATGGCGGGAAAATGCCGTGCCGCGCCCGGCCGCCAGCAACAAGGGCGCGCCGACATCGTCGCGGGGACGGATTTCAACGGCGCGTTCAAACACGTCCACGGTGCTGTAGCCATCCTGCTGGCGCACGGCAAAGCGCGTGCCCAGCGCGCGCACCCGGCCTTCGCGCGTGGCCACTTCCAGCGGGGCGTCGCTGCCGGCGCCATGACCGCTGGTGACGAGGATCTCGCCGGCCAGCAACTCGATCAGGCGGCGGCTGGCGTCGAAACGCACGTTCACGGCCGATCCCGTATTCAGGCTGAGCACGCTGCCGTCGGCCAGCGCCACCACGCGCCGCTCGCCCGTGGCCGTGCGGTAGTCGGCACGCAGGGCGCGCACGCCATCCCATACGCCCGTCTGCGCGGCCAGCATGCCGCCGCCTGCCGCCACGCCCAGCCACGCCAGCAACTGGCGCCGCTTGCCGTTGACGGCTTGTTGCTGCGTACCGGCCAGCGCCTGCGCGGCCGCGCCACGGTGCAAACCGTTGAAGCGCTGCGACACCGCTTCGATATGCTGCCAGGCCCGTTCGTGTTCCGGGTCGGCCCCGCGCCAGCGCTGCCAGGCGGCGTGTTCCGCCTTGCTGGCCTGCTCCGACATCAGCACCGTCAGCCACTCGGCCGCCTGCTGCTGCACCTCTGCGCGGATGGTTGCCGCGGCTGCGGGTTCTGCCACCGTGCTCATGCTGACAGAGAGAAAAACACCTGGCGGTTGGCCCGCGTCAGATATTGCTTGACCGAGCTGGCCGACACGTTCAGGCGCGCGGCGATCTCGGCATAGCTGAGGCCTTCCAGTTGCGCCAGCAAGAACGCCGTGCGCACGGGCGCAGGCAAGCCGTCGAGGGCCTGGTCGATTTCCTGCAAGGCTTCCAGCGCCAGCAGCCGCTCCTCGGGCGCGGGCGCCACGTCGGGCGGCAGGCAAGCCAGGGCCTCCAGATAGGCGTCTTCCAGCACTTGCCGGCGGTAGCGGTGCGCCACCAGGCGGCGCGCGATGGTGGCCAGAAAAGGCCGCGCTTCGCGGATCTGCGGCGCGGAATCGGCCGTCAGCACGCTGATGAAGGTGTCTTGCGCCAGATCCGCCGCGTCGCCCGCATTGCCCAGCTTATGCCGCAGCCAGCCCTGCAGCCAGCCGTGATGGCTGCTGTAGAGCGCGTGCAGGTCTTGTTGCTGTGCAAAATCGGCAGCCGACATGGCATCCCTTTCCGCTCAGGCATGCGGCGCCCGAGAATGTAAATAAGAATTATTCTCATTTTAACCGCGCAATGCCTTTCATGCAATCGCGGCATTGCCAGAAATACCAACTAATTCAAAAGCAGGCCAACCGCCAGGCGATGCAGCGCAGGACCGCCAGCCACCCGCGATAAGGTAAAATGACGCCCATCGTCCGGCTTGCGCCGCCCACTCCCAAGCTTTTCATTGCAGGTTCATCATGCTAGATAATCTCACCCAACGGCTTGCCAAAGTCGTCAAGACCATGCGCGGCGAGGCGCGCCTGACCGAAGCGAACACCGCCGACATGCTGCGCGAAGTGCGCCTGGCGCTGCTCGAAGCCGACGTCGCCCTGCCCGCCGTGCGCGAATTCATCGCCAAAGTCAAAGAAAAAGCCATGGGCGAGGATGTCATTTCCTCGCTCACGCCAGGCCAGGCCCTGGTTGGCGTGGTGCAGCGCGAGCTGGCCGCCCTGATGGGCGCCGACCTGGGACCGGAAGCGTCGCAGATCAGCTTTGCCCAGCAGCCGCCCGCCATCATCCTGATGGCCGGTTTGCAGGGTGTGGGTAAAACCACCACCGTCGGCAAGCTGGCGAAGTATCTGAAGGAAGAAAAGAAGAAGAAAGTGCTGACCGTCTCGGCTGACGTCTACCGTCCCGCCGCGATCGCCCAGCTGCAATCGGTCACCGCCCAGGTGGGCGCCGACTTCTTCCCGTCCACCAGCACGGACAAGCCGGTCGATATCGCCCTGGCCGCGCTGGACTGGGCGAAAAAGCATTACCACGACGTGCTGATCATCGATACGGCGGGTCGCCTCGGTATCGACGAAGAGATGATGCGCGAAATCGCCGCCGTCCACGGCGCCGTGAAACCGATCGAAACCCTGTTTGTCGTCGACGCCATGCTGGGCCAGGACGCCATCAACACGGCAAAAGCCTTCAACGATGCGCTGCCGCTGACCGGTATCGTGCTGACCAAGCTCGACGGTGACGCGCGCGGCGGTGCGGCCCTGTCGGTGCGCCATATCACGGGCAAACCGATCAAGTTTGCCGGCGTCTCGGAAAAACTCGACGGTCTGGAAGCGTTCGACCCGACCCGCATGGCCAACCGCATCCTCGGCATGGGCGACATCCTCGCCCTGGTGGAAGAGGCGCGCAAGGGCGTCGACAGCAAGGCGGCGGCCGACCTGGCGCAAAAAATCAAGGTCGGCGGCAAGTTCGACATGAACGACTTCAAGGCGCAACTGGGTCAAATGAAGAAAATGGGCGGCATGGCCAACCTGATGGACAAGCTGCCGGCCCAGTTCCAGCAGGCGGCAGGCGGCAAGAACATGGATCAAGCCGACAAACAGGTACGCCGCATGTGCGGCATCATCGACTCCATGACGCCGCAGGAACGCGCCAAGCCTGAACTGATCAAGGCCACGCGCAAGCGCCGCATCGCCGCCGGCGCCGGCGTGCAAGTGCAGGAAGTGAACCGCATGCTGACGCAATTCGAGCAAATGCAGACGATGATGAAGAAATTGTCGGGTGGCGGCATGATGAAGATGATGCGCTCCATGAAGGGCATGATGCCCGGCATGAGGTAGTGGAAGGCTTCAAAATCCGCTGCGCGGGGCGCTTTGCGGCCGGCGATGCTCACCGTACTTCAGTACGGTTGCGCTTCTCGGCCACAAATCATCCCCGCTCGCTGTGATTTTGAAGGCCTTTTTTACGCCGCGTGAGACGTAGTTCAAGTCAAGAAACACCGTTATAAAATCATGCCGGATTGCATTTTCATGTGTCCGGCATCATTACTTCCCTCCCCCGCAGTCCCCCTCCCCGCATAGCCAGCAACCATGCCATTTACGGGCAAAAACGCCGTTCTGCGCTCCCAAGCGGTGCGCCTGGGCGACAGCATTGCCATTTCCCTGCTTTTTCCTCGTGAAAACGTGAAAAACACTTGCATACAAGGTAAATCCACACCAATATTAGCCGTGCGATTAATTGCGCAATTTCCCATGTGTTTGTTAAGGAGGCTCGAAGATGGCAACAGCCAAAAAAACCCCAGTAGCAGCGCCAGCCAAAGCAGCAGCAGCCAAGCCTGCAGCCGCCAAGAAAGCAGCACCCGCAGCCAAGGCAGCAGCTAAACCAGCAGCGGCGAAGAAAGCGGCAGCACCGGCAACACCACGCAAGCCAAACGCAGCATTCATGAAAGCAATGACGCCATCGAAAGATCTGGCTGCCGTTGTTGGCGCAGCACCGCTGCCGCGCACGGAAGTGACCAAAAAGGTATGGGATTACATCAAAAAACTCGATCTGCAAGATCCGGCCAACCGCCGCATGATCAATGCGGACGACAAGCTGAAAGCAGTTTTCGGCGGCAAAGCCCAAGTCTCCATGTTTGAAATGACGAAACTGATCTCCGATCATTTGAAATAAATCAGATACGCGCCGGCTTCAACAGCCGAGCGAGTGCCCCGCCGCATCACTGCGAGCGGGGCATTTTTTTGCCTGCGGTTCAACTGGCCGGCTTGAATTCCCACTGCCGCCATGCCGCCCGCACGGCATTCGGGTACTCGGCCCGCCCCCGGCTGCCGTTGTAGCGTCCCAGCGCCAGGTACAAATCGCCCTTTTCCATATCCAGGTACATGCGCAGGATCGCGCAGCCATAGCGCAGATTCGTCTGCATGTGGAACAGCTTGCTGCGGTCGCTGTCGCCGATGACGCCCGTCCAGAACGGCATCACCTGCATGTAGCCGCGCGCGCCGGCCAGCGAGACGGCATATTTGCGGTAGGCCGACTCCACCTGGATCAGGCCCAGCACCAGGGCCGGTTCCAGGCCCGCGCGGCGCGCTTCATACCAGACCGTTTCCAGGAATTCCGTGCGCAGCTGCGCATCCGGCAGCTTGCGCTGCAGGCGCGACGACATCTGCGCCAGCCATTGCTGGTAGCGCTGCAAGTCGGCGGGAGTGGCAAATTTGGGTTGCGGCGGGCGTTCGTCGCGGATCGCGTGCGACAGCGCCAGGCGGACGGAGTCGGCCAGCGCCTCCTCCTTCTGGTTGCCGGCCTGCGCCGGAGAGACGCAGGCCAGGCAGGCGGCCAGCGCGAGCGCGCCAGCCGTTTTACTTACGGATATGCGCTTCACTGCGCCATTTTGCCCTGGATGAAGGCGACGATCTCGTCCGGCGCCACGCCAGTCGCTTCCGCATCGCGGCGGCCCTGGTACTCCAGCTTGCCTTCTTTCAGGCCGCGCTCGCCGATGACGATGCGGTGCGGCACGCCAATCAGTTCCCAGTCAGCAAACATGGCGCCGGGGCGCAAGCCGCGGTCGTCGACGATGACATCGACGCCAGCGCCTTGCAGGGCCGCGTACAGCTTCTCCGTCTCTTCTTTGACCAGTTCGCTGCGGTCCATGCCCATCGGGCACAGCACGACCTCGAATGGCGCGATGGAGGCAGGCCAGATGATGCCCTTGTCGTCGAAGTTCTGCTCGATGGCGGCGCCCAGGATGCGCGTCACGCCAATGCCGTAGCAACCCATCTGCAGCGGCGCAGGCTTGCCGTTTTCGTCGAGGAAGGTGGCTTTCATGCTTTCCGAGTACGCCGTACCCAGCTGGAACACGTGGCCCACTTCGATGCCGCGCTCGATGGCGAGCGTGCCCTGGCCGTCCGGCGAAGCGTCGCCGGCGACGACATTGCGCAAATCGGCCACGATGGCAGGCTCGGCCACGTCGCGGCCCCAGTTCGCGCCCGTGTAGTGGAAGCCGGCGTCATTCGCGCCGCAAACGAAGTCGCTCATGTGGGCAACCGTGCGGTCCGCCACCACGGTGACGGGCGCTTGCGTGCCGATCGGGCCCAGGTAGCCAGGAATCGTGCCGTAGACTTCCAGGATTTCCGCTTCCGTCGAGAAACGGTGACCGGCCAGGCCGGCAACCTTGCCCACCTTGATGTCGTTCAATTCATGGTCGCCGCGCAGCAGCAGCATGAAATGCTGTTTCGTGACTTTTTCATCCTTGCCAACGGTTTCCACCGTCAGGGCGATGGTTTTCACGGTCTGCGACAGGGCTATGCCCAGCAGGGCAGCCACGGTTTCGCACTTGACGGTGTCCGGCGTGGCCGTTTTCGTCAGCGCCTGGCTTGCTGCCGGACGCTCGCCCGCTGGCGGCAGCGCTTCGGCCGCTTCCATGTTGGCCGCGTAATCGGAGGTCGGGCAGTACACGAGCGCGTCTTCCCCCGTGTGGGCGATGACGTGGAACTCATGCGAACCGGAACCGCCGATGGCGCCGTTGTCGGCTGCCACGGCGCGGAATTGCAGGCCGAAACGCGTGAAGATGCGCGTGTAGGCGTCAAACATGACCTTGTACGACGCTTGCATGCCGGCCAGGTCGCGGTCGAACGAGTAGGCGTCCTTCATGGTGAATTCGCGGCCGCGCATCAGGCCGAAGCGTGGGCGGCGCTCGTCGCGGAACTTCGTCTGGATGTGATAAAAATTCAATGGCAACTGGCGGTAGGACTTGATTTCCGTGCGCACGACGTCCGTGATGACTTCTTCCGATGTCGGCTGGATCGCGTATTCGCGGCCGTGGCGGTCTTTCACGCGCATCAGTTCGTCGCCCATCTTGGTCCAGCGGCCCGTCTCTTGCCACAGTTCGGCCGGCTGCACGAGCGGCATCAGCAGTTCGATACCGGCGGCTTTGTTCATCTCGTCACGGATGATGGCTTCCACCTTGCGGATCACGCGCAAGCCCATCGGCATGTAGGTATAGATGCCGGAACCGAGGCGTTTGATCATGCCTGCACGCATCATCAATTGGTGGCTGACGATTTCCGCGTCAGAAGGTGCATCTTTAAGTGTGGAAATAAAAAAACGGGAGGCGCGCATAACGGTGAATTCTTTTTAAAAAGAGAGGGTTATAATCAACCTAATTTTAAAGGATTAGCTGGCTGATGCGTCCATACTTTACACAAATGCGCTCAATTGGTGCGATTCCGGCGCTTTTCGCACCCCGAAAAGGTCACCGGCTTGCGAAGTTGTGGGTAATTATGTAAAAAAGGATGCACTGTCGCAGAAAGTTTGAGGTGCATTATGCTCGACCGTGAAGGGTTTCGGCCCAACGTCGGCATCATCCTGCTAAACGCCCAGAACGAGGTGTGGTGGGGCAAGCGGGTGCGCGAGCACTCATGGCAGTTTCCGCAAGGCGGTATCAAATATGGCGAAACACCGGAACAAGCCATGTTTCGCGAACTTGAAGAGGAAATCGGACTCAGACAGGAACACGTCAAAATTGTCGGCCGCACCCGCGACTGGCTGCGCTATGAAGTGCCAGACCACTTCATCAAGCGCGAGATTCGCGGCCATTACCGTGGCCAGAAGCAGATTTGGTTTCTGCTGAGAATGTGCGCGCGCGATAACGACGTCAATCTGCGCCTGACCGACCATCCGGAGTTCGACGCCTGGCGCTGGCATGAATACTGGGTCCCGCTCGATGTCGTCATTGAATTTAAACGCGATGTCTACCAGCGCGCCTTGCAGGAGCTGTCCCGCTTCCTGACCTGGCCCGTGCATGGCAACGCACAGCAAGCGCACCGCCACACGTCGCGCTACCTGCGCCAGCCCCATGCGCCACGGGCACAGGATGGGGCGGCACTGGCCAAGCCTTGCGACGGCATTGCCGCCGAAGGGTGTACGCCGGAGCTGATCTTGCCGGGCAAGGGATAGTCCACCGCAATGAACGCACTCTCCCACGCAAAAGGGGCAGCCTGAACAGGCTGCCCCTTTTTTCATTCCGGCAGGAAACTCCCCTGCCGGCAAGGCTGACTTAGTTTGCTGCCGGCGCTGGCGCAGCGGCTGGCACGTCGAGCGTGATCGCCTTCAAGCCCAGGATGT
The DNA here is from genome assembly GCF_030587335.1 of Janthinobacterium sp. SUN176. NCBI lineage: Bacteria > Pseudomonadati > Pseudomonadota > Betaproteobacteria > Burkholderiales > Oxalobacteraceae > Janthinobacterium > Janthinobacterium sp. SUN176. The sequence continues at coordinate 3,776,888 of NZ_JAPWIA010000001.1, forward strand.
TGCTGCTGTAGTGGCGGATCTTGTTGGCCAGGGCTGGGTCATTGTTCAGCTTTTGACCGTACGACGGCACCATTTCCACCATCTTCGCTTGCCATTCCGGCGTTGCCAGGCGGCTCTTGAACGCCGTTTGCAGCACCTTGATCATGATCGGCGGCGCGGTCGAGGCGCCTGGCGAGGCACCCAGCAGGGCGACGATGCTGCCATCGGCGGCGCCGACGACTTCCGTGCCGAACTGCAGCAAACCACCTTTTACGGGGTCATCCTTGACGATTTGCACGCGCTGGCCCGCGTTTTGCAAGGTCCAGTCTTCCATCTTGGCATTCGGCAGGTACTCGCGCAAAGTCTTCAGGCGGTCTTCCGGCGTGTTCATGACCTGTTCGACCAGGTATTTCGTCAGCGGAATATTGTCGTAACCGGCTTGCAGCATGGGTTTCACATTGCCAGTGCCGATCGAGGCAGGCAAGTCGATCCACGAACCGTTTTTCAGGAACTTGGTCGAGAAGGTGGCAAACGGGCCAAACAACAAGGCTTTCTTGCCGTCGATGATGCGCGTGTCCAGGTGCGGCACGGACATCGGCGGCGAACCGACGGACGCCTTGCCGTAGACCTTGGCCGCATGCGCCGCCACCAGTTCCGGATTGGTGGTGACCAGCCATTGGCCGCCCACCGGCACGCCGCCGTAGCCCTTGGCTTCCGGAATGCCCGATTTTTCCAGCAGCGGCAGCGAACCGCCGCCGGCGCCGATGAAGACGAACTTGGCGCGCATGGTCTTTTCCTTGCCGGCGTTCAAGTCTTTCACCGTCACGTTCCATACGCCATCGGCGCCGCGCTGGATGTTTTCCACCTGGTGGCGCAGGTGCAGGACCATGCCGTGGCTGTCCGTCAGGTACTTGACCAGGCCGCGCGTGAGGTTGCCGAAATTGACGTCGGTACCGATTTCCATGCGTGTCGCGGCCACTTTCTGGCCCTTGTCCCGGCCTTGCATGACCAGCGGCGCCCATTGCTCGATCTGCGCCTGGTCTTCCGAGAACAGCATGCCCTTGAACAGGTTTTCCTTTTGCAGCGCGGCGTAGCGCTTCTTCAAAAAGGCAATATTGTCATCGCCCCACACAAAGGCCATGTGCGGCACGTTATTGATGAAGGTTTGCGGCGCGCCCAGGTGCTTGTTGGCGACCTGATAAGCCCAGAATTGCTTGGAAATTTCGAATTGCTCGTTGATGGCAACGGCTTTCTTGGTCTCGATGCTGCCATCGGCCGCTTCCGGCGTGTAGTTCAGTTCGGCAAACGCCGAGTGGCCCGTGCCTGCGTTGTTCATCGCATCCGAGCTTTCGGCGGCCACGGAATCGAGGCGCTCAACCATTTCCATCGTCAGCGACGGATCGAGTTCCTTGAGCATGCTGCCCAGGGTGGCGCTCATGGTGCCGGCGCCGATCAGCAGCACGTCGACCGGTTTTTCGGACGAGGCCGGAGGGGTCTTGTCACATGCCGCCAGGATCAGGCACGACATCAAAAGTAATAGCGATTTACGCATACGTAACTCCGTTTATGAATACTGAAGGATGATTCTTGCGCGCCACCGTGGCGGCACCATCGCCGTATTGAATGAAAAACAACCGGCCAGCCGGAACGCCAGGGCGGCCGGACAGGTCAATGTCGATGGTGATAGGCATGCTGCCGCGCTCAGGGATATCCCAAGAGCATGATCTGGTGGCAAAGGTGCGGGCAATGGACAGCGCGGACCTCGTTGTCGGCTGAAAAACCGGCAATGAAATCGCCGTCATGTCCAGTGCAAATATCAAGAGCGGCGATTTTATCACCGTTATTTGGCGCCGCCGGGCCGTGGCGGTAGTGGATAATACTTACTGCAGGGTATTAAATGACGGTGACTATCGGGTCATGCAAGCGGCCGCCAGACGGCAAAAAGGGCATCCTCGATGCCCTTTATTTATGTACGCGGTACAATGCCGGCTGCCCTTTAGCCATAGTCCTTCAGCCATGTTCAACCCCTCGTCCGACGATGTGCGCCGTTTCTTTTGCGAAACATTGCGCAAGCACCGCGCCCATGAAATCCTCACGCCGATGGAAGCCATTGCGCTCGACTGGATCCTCGAACACCCCGAGTATGAAAACGAGCTCTCCGACGTCGAAGCGGCGCTGGCGCGCGACTATTCCGTCGAAGGGGGACAAGCCAATCCTTTCCTGCACCTGTCCATGCATCTGTCGATCACGGAACAGGTGCAGGTGGACCAGCCGCGCGGCATCCGCCCGGCCGTCCAGCAGCTCACCCAGCGCCTCGATTCGGCCCATGCCGCCCAGCACGAAGTGATGGAATGCCTGGGGCAGATGATCTGGGCGTCGCAGCGCTCGGGCTTGCCGCCGGACACGGACGCCTATATCGACTGCGTCCGCCGCCGGTAGGAACACCTGTCAAAACCTGCTGCGCGTTGCGCTTTGCGGCCTGCGATGCTCACCGTACTAGAGTACGGTTGCGCTTCTTAGCCACAAATCGCTGCCGCTCGCTACGGTGTTGCCAGGTGTTGTGCCAGTACTACCTCACATCGGTTTTACTGCCTCCTTCATGCGCTGAGGCAAGGCCTGTGTCGGCCCTCTCCCCATCAATCCCAGCACCACCTGCAGCGCCATGGCGATGGCGCCGACGATGAAGACCACGTCGCCAAAGGTGCGTATCCAGCGCAGATTCTGCAACAGCGGCTGCTGCATGAACGCTTCGCTGCGCGCATACCACAAGCCTTCCGTCACGCTGGCGTGGAACTGGATGATGCCAATCGGCAGCAAGCTGGTAAAGATCATCAGCACCAGGCCCGCGTTCAAGCCCCAGAACGCCGTCTTCATCAACGCAGGGCTGAAACGGTAGTCGGGCCGCAGATAGCGCAGCACCAGCAAGGTAAAGCCCAGTGCCAGGAAGCCGTACACGCCGAACAGCGCCGCATGCGCATGCACGGGGGTCGTGTTCAAGCCCTGGATGTAGTACAGCGCGACGGGCGGATTGATCATGAAGCCCAACACGCCCGCACCCAGCATGTTCCAGAAGGCGACGGCGACAAAGCACATCATGGGCCAACGCAGGTTTTCCATCCATGGCGCACGCTCCTTCAGGCGCCAGTTTTCCCACGCTTCGTGCCCCAGCACGATCAGCGGCACCACTTCCAGCGCGCTGAAGCTCGCGCCGATGGCCATCACGGGCGTGGTGGTGCCGGCGAAGTACAGGTGGTGGAAGGTGCCGGGTATGCCTCCCAGCATGAACAGCGAGGCCGACGCCAGGCTGGCCGTCGTGGCCATGCGCACCGACACCAGGCCCAAGGTCGAGAAAATGAAGGCCAGCGCCGTCGTGGCGAACACTTCAAAGAAGCCTTCCACCCACAGGTGCACCACCCACCAGCGCCAGTATTCCATCACCGATAAATGCGTGCGTTCGCCGTAGAACAGGCCGGCGCCATAGAACAGGCCGATGGCGCCCACGGATGCGGTCAGGAGCGCCAGCAGGTTCTTGTCGCCGCCCTTCTGGCACAGGGCCGGTATGACGCCGCGCAACATCAGCACCAGCCACAGCAGGATTCCGACGAATTTGCCGATCTGCCACAAACGCCCCAGGTCCACATATTCATACCCCTGGTGGCCGAGCCAGAAATTCCACTCGGGCGGCATCACTTGCGCGATGGCCAGGTAATTGCCGATGAAAGAGCCGACGACGACCGCGACCAGGGCCCAGAACAGCACGTCGACGCCCAGGCGCTGCCACCTGGGATCCTTGCCGCCATTGATCAGGGGCGCCAGGAACAGGCCGGCGGCCAGGAAGCCCGTGGCGATCCAGAACAGCGCGGCCTGGATATGCCAGGTGCGCGTGAGCGCATACGGGAACCAGCGCGACACGTCGATGCCGTAGAACTGCTGTCCCTCCACCGTGTAGTGCGCCGTGAAGCCGCCGATGAAGACCTGGAAGATGAACAGGGCCACCACCAGGAACAGGTATTTTCCCAGTCCCCGCTGCGAAGGCGTCAGGGCGAAAGTGGTGAGCGGATCGCGCGGACCGGCCGCCGGCAGCGCTTCGTCGTGGTCGCGCAGGAAGGCCCAGCCCCAGACGAGGAAGCCCACGCCGGCCAGCAGCACCACCACGCTGGCGACCGACCAGACGAGGTTTTCGCCGCTGGGCTGATTGCCGATCAGAGGTTCATGCGGCCAGTTGTTCGTATAGGTCACTTTCTGGCCCGGACGCTCGGTGGCGGCGGCCCACGCCGTCCAGAAGAAGAACTGCGTCATCTGCGCGCGCCGCTCGGCGCTGGGCAAGGTGTTTTCCTTCATGGCGAAATGCTCGCGGCTGGCGTGCAGCGCAGGCGCGTCGGAGAACAACTGGTCGTAGTAGTACGCCGTGCTGGCGATGGCTTGCACGCGGCGCGGCGACAGGCGCAGCACTTGCGCGTCATCGACCCGGTTGCCGCGGTATTCCAGCTTGAGCGCTTCGCGCAGCGCCGCCTGCGCAGGGCCGTCGAGCGCCGCGTAGGCCTTGCCATGCTGCTCTTGCGCGGCCAGTTCCAGCCAGGCCGTCAGTTCGCGGTGCAGCCAGTCTGCAGTCCAGTCGGGCGCCTGGTAGGCGCCGTGGCCCCAGATGGAACCGAGCTGCATGCCGCCGACGGATTGCCAGGCCGTCTGGCCGTCGAGGATGCCCTCGCGGTCGAACAGTTGCCGGCCATCCTGCGCCAGCACTTGCGCGGGGATGGGCGGCGCCTGCCGGTAGACTTCCGTGCCGTAGTAGCCAAGTAGCGAAAACGTCACGATCAGTACACCGATCAGGGTGAACCAGAGTTTTTTGTACGGACCCATGGGTCATTCCTTTGTCAGTGCACCACGGCCGGCGCAAAGCGCTCGAACAGGATATTGTTTTCAGTATGGATGTGCGCCATCAGGTCTTCGCGGAAGGTGCGCAAGCCCGTGTACAACGCGCGCCAGGTGGTACAGGCGCCGCCAGGGGCGGTGATATCGTTCGTCATTGCCTCCATCGCGCGCAAGGCCACGCCATGGTCGTCGTGCTCCATGCGCATGACGTTGATGGGCGCGCCGGCCCGCGGGCCCTGGCCGCGCACGATCATCGGGAACAACACGTCTTCTTCCTTGCGCATATGGCTTTCCAGCTCCTGCGCCATGGCCGACAGGTGTTCCGCCAGCCCGTGCGGACAGTCGGCGCGGTCGCCATGCACCTGCTCGACCTTGCGCGCCAGGCGTATCAGCTCGGGCAGCTGCTCGCGGTGCACGGCGTGGTAGCGCGCCAGGATATGTTCCACCAGCTCGGTGGCCGAGGCGTCCTGCCAGTCACGCTCGCCGCTGGCGTCAATCCGTCCTGCCAGCAGCCGCAATTCCTCGACAATGGGCGCCGTATCCACGCCGGCCGCTTCGGCTGCCGCGCGCAGGGTCTTGTTGCCGCCGCAGCAGAAGTCCAGGCGGTGCGCATCGAACAGGCGCGTGGCGCCAGGGATGCGGCGGGCCAGTTGGCCCAGGGATAGGTCGATCATTTCCATAACAGTTCCTTGAGGATGAATAGGTAGATTTATTGCACCGCGCCCGCGTGGTAGACGCCGGGTACGGGTTCGCCAGTCACTTCCAGCACGCCCACGGCGCCCTTGCCTGCGCGCGACAGCGCATGGTCGACCAGCAGATAGCTGCCCGGATGCTGTACCTTGAGTTCGACGATGGTCGCGCCGCCCGGCGCCACGAGCGTGGTTTGCACGTCGTGTTTCGGGCTGCTGATCGAGCCTTCGCTGTACACCTTGTCGAAGATCTCGCCGATGATGTGGAACGATGAAATCTTGTTCGGGCCGCCGACGCCGAAATAGATGCGCACCGTCTCGCCCACTTTCGCCTGCAATTTGTGCGTCTTGCTCAAGGCGCCCACTTCGCCATTGAAGACGTAGTAGTCGGGCAGCTCATTGGCCATTTTTTCCAGGTTCGGTTCCTGGTGCACGGGCGCGCCGTGCGGACGGCCCGTGTACATCTCGCCCTGCATCACGTAATACTCGCGGTCCACCTTCGACAGGCCGCCTTCCGGTTCGACGAGGATCATGCCGTACATGCCGGCGGCGATATGCTGCGGCACCAGCGGCGTGGCGCAGTGGTAGACGAACAGGCCCGGATTGAGCGCCTTGAAGGTGACCGTTTTTTCCTGTCCCGGCGCCACCTGCGTGTGCTGTCCGCCGCCATGGCCGCCCGTCACGGCGTGCAGGTCGATCGAATGGATCATCTTGCTGTCCTTCGCGTTGAACAGGGTCAGTTCGACCGTGTCGCCCACCTTCGCGCGCAGCATCGGGCCAGGCACTTGCCGGTTGAAAGTCCAATACGTAAAACTGGTGCCGTCATCTAGCTTGCCCGGCAATTCCACCGTCTCCATGCGGTACTTGAGCAACTGCGGCGCGCGCGCGCCGATGGCAGCGGGTACGGAGGCCGGATTGGCCGCCACGCTGACGGCCGATGGATCGGGACCGCGCATCGGCGATGGCGCGGGCGTGTACAGGGCCAGCGCGGCGGCCTGGCTCGATTCGCTGGCAGCGCTGCCGGCGCCGGCAGCCTTCGGTGCTCCCGCTTCGGCCAGCGAAGTGCCGCTCACGACCAGCTTGCCTTCCATGCCGATCTGGCGGTGGCCGGGAATCGAGCAGTAATAGGTGAACGTACCGGCGCGCGTGACCTTGAAGCGCACGGTGGTGCTGCCGCTATTGGCGCTGAATTTGCTTGAAGCCACGTTCAGTTCGGGGATCAGCAGGTCGTGTTCGGCGCCTTCGCCGCTTTTCAGCACGAGTTCGACCGTTTCCCCCACCTTGGCCGCCAGCACGGGGTTGACCTGGCCCTTGGCGTCGATGAATACCATCTTGCCGTCGACGATATTGGTTTGCAGTTCATAGCGCTTGACCGCGGCGGCGGCAGGTTTGGCGGCAGTGGCGGCAGCGCTGGCAGGCAGGCTCGCCTGGGCCTGCACGGACAGGGGCATGGCCAGGACACAGACGGCGGCGGCAATGGCGCGGAGGGAGGGAGTCGTTTTCATCAAGCTTTCCTTGGTCTTGTATGCCGGTTTGGCACTCATACCTAGGCAAACCGTGTGCCAGGAAAAACTTGTTTTAAATCAATGATTTGAAAAACACAGGGTCGTAATGACCCTTGTTTACCGTGGTTCGTTGTACCCTGCATGGTACTTATGACCACCACTGCCATCCACCTGCTGCTGCTCACCGACCTGGTCGCCGACCTGCCCGTCGCCGTGCGCCTGCAGCGCCTGGTCGGCAGCCTGCGCGCGCACTTCGGCTGCGAAGCCGTGGCCTTGCTCAAGCTCGATGGCGAGCACTTGCGCCCCGTGGCGATGGCCGGCCTGGCCAGCGACGCGCTGGGACGCCGCTTCGCCGTCGCCGACCATCCGCGCCTGGCCGCCATCCTGCAACGGCGCGGCGTGCTGTGCTTCCATCACGACAGCTCCCTGCCCGATCCCTACGATGGCCTGATCGCCGAGCGGGCCGGCGAACCGCTGCCCGTGCACGACTGCATGGGCATGGCGCTGGACCTGGAGGGCGAACGCTGGGGCGTGATCACGCTCGACGCCCTGCAGGTAGGCACCTTCGATACGCAAGCGCAGCGCGACCTGGGGGAACTGGCCTGCGCCATCGAGGCGGCCGTGCGCGTGACCCGCCTGGAAACGGAAATCCGCGCCCTGCGCCTGTCGGGCGGCGCCATGCTGGCCGATGCGCAAGCGCCGCGCGAGGAACACGATTTCGTCGGCCAGAGCAGCGCCATCACGCACTTGCTGCACGAGTTGCAAGTGGTCGCCGATTCCGAACTGCCCGTGCTGCTGCTGGGAGAGACGGGCGTCGGCAAGGAACTGTGCGCGCACCGCCTGCACCGGCTGTCGCGCCGCGCAGGCAAGCCCTTGATCCACGTCAATTGCGCGGCCTTGCCCGAGTCCCTGGCCGAAAGCGAATTGTTCGGCCATGTACGCGGCGCGTTTTCCGGCGCCGTCAGCGACCGGCCCGGGCGTTTCGAGGCGGCCGAAGGGGGTACCCTGTTTCTCGATGAAGTGGGGGAATTGCCGCTGTCGATACAGGCCAAGCTGCTGCGCACCTTGCAAAATGGCGAAATCCAGCGCCTGGGTGCGGACCGGCCGCGCCGCGTCAACGTGCGCGTGATCGCCGCCACCAACCGCAGCCTGCGCGAGCATGTGCGCGATGGCTCGTTCCGCGCCGACCTGTATCACCGCCTGTCCGTGTATCCCGTGCCGATTCCGCCGCTGCGCGAACGGGGCAATGACGTGCTGCTGCTGGCCGGTGGTTTTCTTGAGCTCAACCGCGCGCGCCTGGGCTTGCGCAGCCTGCGCCTGTCCGCCGCGGCGGAAAATGCCCTGTGCCACTACCGCTGGCCGGGCAATGTGCGCGAACTGGAACATGTGATCAGCCGGGCCGCGCTGAAAGCCGTGATCCGCGGCGCGGACCGCAAGGACATCGTGACCCTGGAAACGGATATGCTCGACCTCGATGCGCTGGAGGCGCCAGCCGGCGCGGACGCGTCGCTCCCTGCGCCGGCCGCGTGCGGAGCGCCGGCGGCGCCGCTGCTGTCCATGCATCAGATCGTGGAAGCGAGCCAGCGCCAGGCCATCCGGCAAGCGCTGGTGCTACATCAGGATAACTGGGCCGCTGCCGCGCGCCAGCTGGGGCTGGACGCCAGCAATCTGCACAAGCTGGCGCGCCGGGTCGGCTTGAAAGCCTGAGCCCGGCTAAAACTCAGCGGTGAATGACCAGGGTGGTCGGCAGGCTGTGCAGGTAGGCGGCCAGGTCCTTGATGTCCTGGTTGCTCAGCGGTTTCACCTGGCCCGTCATGATGGCGTTGTTTCGGCCATTGGCCTTGTCGCCCCGCTTATACGCCGTCAAGGCGTGTTCCAGGTAATCCTTGTGCTGACCCGCCAATTTCGGATAGGACGGGTCGATGGGCGAACCGTAATCCTTACCATGGCAGGTGGCGCAGCTGTATTTTTCGGCCAGGGCCTTGCCCGTGTTGATATTGCCCGCGGCGCTGGCGGACAACGAGACGGTGGCGCAAACGAGGGCGGCGAGTAGTGTTTTCATCATCTGGCTGGTCCTCAGTTCGGCTTGGCTTGTTGCGCATAATACGCGGCGACATCGGCGATATCCTGGTCCGACAGGCTGCTGGCGATGCCCTTCATGCTCGGGTGCTTGCGATCGCCCTTCTTGTAGGCTTGCAGCGCATTCTCGATATATTTTGCCGGCTGGCCGCCGATCATCGGCACCTGGAACACTTCGGGAAAGGTTGCCTTGTAACCGGGGATGCCATGGCAGCCGATACACATTTCCACCTTGGCAGTGGCTGCCTTGGCGTTTCCTACAATGTCAGCCGCTGTGACGGCATTTGCTATGCCGGCAAGCACGAGAAGTGCAAATATTTTTTTCATAGTGGCAATGTGAACAAAGGTAATCGGAGAAACGCCAGAGCTGGTTTTTATTGATTTTATGTGTTGACAATTAAGGTTGACAATTAATCTGCTGCTTGCCGATTCTAGCCAAGATATTCTTGCAAGTCCACCTATAAAACCCGCATTGTAGGCAGGCAGGCACAGGCCGTCCGCGTGGCAGTGCGCCACAGTTCTGTTTATACTCACCATTTCCCTACTTTGGCAGACCGCTCATGCAAGCACAGCACACCCAGCAAGGCCAACGCTTCGAAGGTTCCGACAGCTATGTCGCCACCGCCGACCTGAAACTGGCCGTGAATGCGGCGCTGACCCTGCAACGCCCGCTGCTGATCAAGGGCGAACCGGGCACGGGCAAGACCATGCTGGCCGAGGAAGTGGCCGCCGCGCTGAACATGCCGCTGATGCAATGGCATATCAAATCGACCACCAAGGCGCAGCAGGGCCTGTACGAATACGACGCCGTCTCGCGCCTGCGCGACTCGCAGCTGGGCGACGAGCGCGTGCGCGACATCCAGAACTACATCGTCAAGGGCGTGCTGTGGCAGGCGTTCACGGCGCCCGAACCGGTGGTGCTCTTGATCGATGAAATCGACAAGGCCGACATCGAATTCCCGAACGACTTGCTGCGCGAACTGGACCGCATGGAATTCTATGTCTATGAAACGCGCGAAATGGTCACGGCGCGCCATCGCCCGCTCGTCATCATCACCTCGAACAACGAAAAGGAATTGCCGGACGCCTTCTTGCGCCGCTGCTTCTTCCATTACATCAAATTCCCAGACAAGGACACGATGGAGCAGATCGTCGCCGTCCACTACCCGCATCTGAAACAGGAATTGCTGGCGCAGGCGCTGCAAACCTTCTATGAAGTGCGCGACGTGCCGGGCCTGAAGAAAAAGCCGTCGACGTCGGAATTCCTCGACTGGCTCAAGCTCCTGCTGGCCGAGGACATCCCCTTTGACGCGCTGCGCAGCAAGGACAACAAGGCCGTCGTGCCGCCGCTGCACGGCGCGCTGCTGAAAAACGAGCAGGACGTGCACCTGTTCGAGCGCCTGATGTTCATGTCGCGCACCAACCGCTAAGGAGCGCCGGTGAACGACATCAGCCCGGACAAGGTCTTCGTCCCCCTGGAACTGCACGGCATCCGCCTCGAAGCGCTGGCGCCGCACCACGCGCCCGGCTTGCGCGCGGCGGCCATGGATGGCGAACTGTGGAACCTGCGCGTCACCTCGGTGCCCGAGCCGGATCAGGTGGACCAGTACATTTTCAAGGGCATCGAGATGCGCCCTTCGCGCTTCGCCTTTGCCGTCATCGACGTGGCCAGCGGCGAGGTGCTCGGCACCACCAGCTACCACGACGTGGTGTCAGCCATCGGACGCCTGGAAATCGGCTACACCTGGTATGCGAAGCGCTGCCAGCGCAGCCACGTCAACACCACCTGCAAATTGCTGCTGCTGGCGCACGCCTTCGACACGCTCGGCTGCGCGCTGGTGGGCCTGCGCACCGACAATTTCAACCATGCCTCGCAGGCGGCCATCGAACGCCTGGGCGCGAAAAAGGATGGCGTGCTGCGCCACCATGCGCTGCGCCGCGACGGCACCGTGCGCGACACGGTCATGTACAGCATCACGCGTGGCGAGTGGCCGGAAATCGCCGCCCATCTGCGCTACAAGCTGGCGCAGCGCCCCATCGCCGCACTGCCCCGCGCAGGCGACGCCGGGACAGAGGAAGCGCCATGCTGATCGATTTCTTCTTCACCCTCAAGGATGCGAAGATTCCCGTCTCGATCAAGGAATTCCTGACCCTTCTTGAGGCGCTGCAAAAGAACGTCATCGACGCCTCGATGGACGATTTTTACTATCTGGCGCGCCTGACCCTGGTCAAGGATGAAGCCCATTTTGACAAGTTCGACCGCGCGTTTGCCCAGTACTTCAAGGGCGTCAACGCTGCCTTCGACACGAATGCGGCCATTCCCCTCGACTGGCTGCTCAAGCGCATGCAGCGCGAGCTGTCCGAGGAACAGAAGGCGCAGCTGGAGAAATTCGGCTACGACAAGCTGATGGACCGCCTGAACGAGCTGCTGAAGGAACAGAAGGAGCGCCACGAAGGCGGCAGCAAATGGATCGGCACGGGCGGCACGTCGCCATTCGGCAATGGCGGCACGAACCCGGAAGGCATCCGCATCGGCGGCAGGGGCGGCAACCGCACGGCCGTGAAAGTGTGGGAAGCGCGCAGCTACAAGGATTACGACGGCGAGCGCGAACTGGGCACGCGCAACATCAAGGTGGCCTTGCGCCGCCTGCGCAAATTCGCGCGCGAAGGCGCGGAAGATGAACTGGCGCTGGACGCCACCATCGCCGCCACGGCCAATAACGCGGGCTATCTCGACATCAGGATGCGGCCCGAACGCAAGAACCGCATCAAGGTGCTGATGCTGCTCGATGTTGGCGGCAGCATGGACGACCATATCGAGCGCACCGAGGAACTGTTTTCGGCGGCGAAGACGGAATTCAAGAACATGGAGTTCTTTTACTTCCATAACTGCGTCTACGACTACCTGTGGAAGAACAACCGGCGCCGCAACGCCGAACGGTTCCCCACATGGGATGTGCTGCGCAAGTACCCGCCCGACACCAAGCTGATTTTCGTCGGCGACGCCACCATGAGCCCCTATGAAATCCTGCAACCGGGCGGCAGCGTCGAATACAACAACGAGGAAGCGGGATCGACGTGGCTGGCCCGCTTTACCCAGGCATTCCCGAAATTCATCTGGCTCAATCCCGAATCGGAGGGATTGTGGCAATACCGCCAGTCGATCGGCGTGATGCGGCAACTGATGAACAACCGCATGTTCCCCCTGTCGATCGACGGGCTGGAACGGGGCATGCGTCTGCTCAGTAAATAAAAGCACGCAACAAAAAGTCCATGGCGGCAGGGGGCCGCCATGCCGTACACTGCAACACGGCACTACCGTGCGGAGCCTCTCCGCTGCGGGCGGGTACCATACGCTGATACCAGCCCTGCCCAACCTGCTGCATCCTGTGCGCGGCCGCCATGGCCGCGACACTGTTCGATTGCGCACATCGTGCGCGCCTTCTGCTCCGGTAGAATCGGCGCATCGCTCTGCGCAAACCATGCACCATCGCTGCACCATGACATTGCCGCGCCAGCCCCCGTGCTGCCGGCCGGTGCCAGCGCCATTTTCAAAGGAATGAGCATGCAAAGTCTGATCTCGATCGCCGCCGACCTGTCCTGGCCGTTCGCCATCACCCTGGCCTGGGTGGTGGGCGAATTCGGTCACCGCTGGACTGGCCTGCCGCGTATCAGTTTTTACGGCGTGATCGGTTTCGTCCTCGCGCAGACGCAGGTGGGCATCCTGCCGCAGACGGACGCCGGCCCCATGCTGGTGCTGGCCGACGTGGCCTTCGGCCTGATCCTGTTCGAAGTCGGCTACCGCATCAACCTGCGCTGGCTGAAGAACAATCCGTGGATCGCCGTCACGGGCCTGGTCGAATCCTTGCTGACCTTTACCGTCGTCTACTTCATCGGCATCGAATTCGGTTCCACCTCGATGACGGCGCTGCTGCTGGCGTCCCTGGCCATGTCCACCTCGCCGGCCACCATCATGCGCGTCATCAACGAGGAGCGCAGTTCGGGCCAGGTCACGGAACGCATCGTCCACCTCACCGCTCTCAATTGCGTGCTGGCCGTCTTCACGTTCAACATCATCGTCGGCTTCTGGATGTTCCAGAGTTCCACCGACCTGATCGAAGCGAGCAGCAGCAGCGCCGCCGTGCTGGCCGCCTCGGTGGCCGCCGGTACCGTCTTCGGCATCGTCGTGCCGGCCATGCTGCGCCGCCTGGGCAATATGGCGCAGGATGCCACCGTGGCCTTCGCGCTGTCGGTGATGCTGCTCGTCGCCCTCACCTACACCACCAGCCTGTCGCCGCTGCTGGCCACCCTCACCTTCGGCCTGGTGGCGCGCCACCGCCGTGTCGCCTTCAGCCAGGCGCAGCGCAATTTCGGCGCGCTGGGCGAGCTGCTGACGGTGCTGCTGTTCGTGTATGCCGCCTCGACCCTGGAATGGGCCAGCGTGGCTGCCGGCGCGGGCCTGGCCCTGGCCGTCGTCGGCGGGCGATTGCTGACGAAGGTCGTCGGCGTGGCCGCGTTCTCGCATGTGAGCGGCATTTCCTGGCGCAAGGGCGTGCTGACGGGCGTGGCGCTGACGCCCGTCTCCGTCTTCATCATCCTGCTGCTGGAGCACGCGCGCCAGCACGGCGTGAACTTCGGCGACGAATTGAACGCCCTGGCCGCCATCACCCTGGGACTGGAACTGGTCGGACCCGTGCTGGTGCAGCGCGTGCTGATGCTGGCCAAAGAAACCCACGAAATCAAGGAGCGCTAAATGCCGCTGGAACCCTTTGGCCAATCGGCCGCGCTGACCTTCGGCGTCGAACTCGAACTGCAACTGGTGAACCTGTCGGACTATGACTTGACGGCCGCCAGCCCCGACCTGCTGCATCTGCTGAACAAAAAACCGTTTCCCGGCAACGTCACGCCGGAAATCACCGAGAGCATGATCGAGATCAACTCGAGCGTGCACACGCATCACGGCCCCCTGCTGGAGCAGCTGCAGGAAATCCGCGACACCTTGATCACGGCCGGCGACAAGCTCAATATCGGCATCGCGGGCGGCGGCACGCACCCGTTCCAGCAATGGTCGTCGCAAAAGATCTTTTCCAAGCCCCGCTTCCAGGAGATTTCGGAACTGTACGGCTACCTGGCCAAGCAGTTCACCATCTTCGGCCAGCACGTGCACATCGGCTGCGCCTCGGGCGACGACGCCATGTTCCTGCTGCATTCGCTGAACCGCTACATCCCCCACTTCATCGCCCTGTCGGCATCCTCGCCCTACGTGCAGGGACGCGACACCCTGTTCGATTCGGCCCGCCTCAATTCCGTGTTCGCATTTCCCATGAGCGGGCGCGCGCCGTTCACCCTGAGCTGGGACCAGTTCTCCAACGAGTATTTTGCCAAGATGGAGAACACGGGCATCATCAAGAGCATGAAGGATTTTTACTGGGATATCCGTCCCAAGCCGGAATTCGGCACCATCGAACTGCGCGTGTGCGACACGCCGCTGACGGTGGAACGGGCCGCCGCGCTGGCCGCCTACCTGCAAGCGCTGTGCCGCTACCTGCTCGAACGCCGCGAAACCCCGCCAGTGGAAGACGATTATCTCGTATATAACTACAACCGCTTCCAGGCTTGCCGCTTCGGCCTCGACGGCGCCATCACGCATCCGAAAACCTACGAAACGATGTCGCTGCGCGAAGACATCATGACCACCCTGCGCAAGATGGAACCGCACGCCGAGGCGCTGGGCAGCACGCCAGCCCTGAAACACCTGTCGGACGTGGCCAAGCAATGGAGCGACGCGCAATACCTGCGCAAGCAGCACAGCTTGCAGGGCAGTGCCGAGGGCATGGTCGATTCGGCGATCCGATGTTTTCGCGGTGAACCGATGAACTATTGACGCTGTCCGGTCCAGCCAACGTCGCGTCCATGGGGTCTGACCCGCCGGGTCAGACCCCAGCATTCAACAACGTCAAACCCAAAAAACCACACCCCATCTCCCCATCGTTTACAGCCGCCGCCACCGCTTGTTACAATAAGTGAGAATGATTCTTATTATTGTTTAAAAACACCAGCCCACCCGGGCCGGCCAAGCAAGGGGAATGCGATGCCGCTGGCAGAGCCGCTACAACGCCAGGACATCGCGACACTGTATGCCGACCACCACGGCTGGCTGCAAGGCTGGCTGCGCAAGAAGCTGGGCAGCACGGCGTGTGCGGCCGACGTGGCGCACGATACCTTCATGCGCCTGCTCGACCGCGAAGACGCCGTCGCCGCGCGCGAGCCGCGCGCCTTTCTCGCCACCGTCGCGCAGCGCGTGCTGTTCAACCATTACCGCCGTCAGAAACTCGAACAGGCTTACCTCGACGTACTGGCGCAACTGCCGCCCCGGCATGCGCCATCGCCCGAGGAACGGGCACTGCTGCTGGCAACCGTGTTTGAACTGGACCGCATGCTCGACGGCTTGCAGCCTCCCGTGAAACGGGCTTTTTTACTACGCCAGCTCGACGAGCTGCCGCAGGAAGACATCGCGCGCCAGCTCGGCATCTCGCTGGCCACGGTGAAACGCCACCTGCAGCGGGCCGGCCGCGCCACACAGGCGTGGCAGCAGTTGCAAACGCAGCATGAACACCTGCCGCCCGCCATGCACGCCACCCTGCTGCGCGCCTGCGTGCAAGCGAATCCGCCGCGCCGCCATGCCGTCAAGACCCTGGCCCTGCTGCTGGCCTGCGGTGCCTCGCTGTATGCGTTTGAGCGCCGCAGCCCATGGCGCGGCTGGATGGCCGATTACCGCACGGCAGTCAACCAGCGCCGCGTGGTGACACTGGACGATGGCACCCAGCTCACGCTCAACACCAGCAGCGCCGTGAACATCGCTTACGACGGCGAGCGGCGCAGCATCGAACTGCTGGCCGGCGAAATCTTCATCGCCACCGGCAAGGATGCGGCGCACCGGCCCTTCTTCGTCGGCACGCCGCACGGCAGCCTGCAGGCGCTGGGCACGCGTTTCACCGTGCGCCTGCACGAGCAATACGCCAGCGCCGGCGTGCTCGAAGGGACCGTCGCCATGCTGGCCAGCGACGGCGCCCAGCGTCTGGTGCTGCATCCCGGCGAAGGTGCCCATTTCGACAGCAACAGCCATCATCGCCAGGCGCTGGCGCCTTATGGCGGCGCCTGGCTGGACGGCATGCTGGTGGCGCGCGACATGCGCCTGGCCGATTTCCTCGCCGAGCTGTCGCGCTACAGCGACCATCCGCTGGCCTGCGCGCCGGCCATCGCCAGCCTGCGCGTGTCCGGTTCCTACCCGCTGGCCGATGTCAGCGCCATCCTCGACGCCGTCAGCGCCAGCCTGCAATTGCGGCGCAATACCGTCACGCGCTTCTGGGGTCAGCAAGTCGTCAGGATCGAACTGGTGGCCCGCTGAATTAAATTTTCTGCAAAGTGAGCTGTTTCGGCGTGCTCGCGTGACTTGGAAGATAGGCAGTCTCCATCTTGCGCATCCACGAAAGGTTTTATTCCATGCACCACGCTTCGCGTTCCCTCCTTACCCGCACCGTCCTGGCCTGCGCCCTGTCGCAGATCGGCATGGCTCTCACCCTGCCGGCGCTGGCCCAGGCACAAAGCCAGCAAGTGCGCGTCTACAGCATTCCTGCCGGCGCGCTGGGCGATGTGCTGACGCGCTTCGGCAGCGACAGCGCCATTTTATTGTCGTTCTCCAGCGACGCCACGCAAGGCTTGCGCAGCGCCGGCCTGCAAGGCAGCTATGGCGTGCACGATGGTTTCCGCGTGCTGCTGGCGGGCAGCGGCCTGCAAGCCGTGCCGCAGGCGAACGGCGGCTACCTGCTGCAAAAAATCCCCGCCGGCGCGGATACTGCCTCGGTGGATAGCCGCGGCGTGGCCGTCATGAGCGGCGTCACCGTGGTGGCGGCGGCCGAGCGCAGCGCCGTGACGGGCGGCACCGGCAGCTATATGGGCGGCCCCGCCAGCGGCGCCACGGGACTGGCGTTGACGCAACGCGAAACGCCGCAGTCGCTGACCATCGTCACGCGCCAGCAGATGGATGACCAGAACAGCAACGCCGTCTCCGACGTCATGAAGAACGTCAATGGCGTGAGCGTGCAAAACTACGACAGCGACCGCTGGAGCTTCCAGGCGCGTGGCTTTGCCGTCACCAATTTCCAGTACGACGGCGTGTCGGCCATCTATGACGGCGTTTACGACTGGGGCACGACCAATAGCGACATGGCCATCTATGACCGCATCGAAGTGCTGAAAGGCGCGACGGGCCTGATGAGTGGCTCGGGCGACCCGTCGGCCACCGTCAACATGGTGCGCAAGCGCCCCACTGCCCATTTCGAGGGTTCGGCCACCCTGGGCGCGGGATCGTGGGACAACTACCGCGGCGAAGCCGATGTTTCCGGCCCCCTGAACGACAGCCGCACGGTGCGCGGCCGCCTGGTCGGCGCCTACCAGGACAAGCACTCCTACCTGGATCGCTACACGCAGCAGAAATCCGTCGCCTACGGCATCATCGAAGCGGACCTGACACCCGTCACCCTGCTAACGACCGGCTTCACGCACCAGGATTACAAGCCGCGCGGCTCGACCTGGACGGGTTTCCCCGTCCTGCTGTCCGACGGCATGCGCACGGATTTCCCCACTTCGTGGAATCCGGCCACGGACTGGAGTCGCCGCGACATGCAGAACACCACGCTGTTCACGTCGCTGGAACATACGCTCGTCAACGAGTGGAAACTGAAATTGAGCGCGAACCAGCTGCGCAGCAAGCATGACAGCGTGCTCGGTTCGGCCAGCGGCGGCAATCCCCACCCTGTAACGGGCGCAGGCACGTTTTTCTTCATGGGAAAATACAAGGGCGACCGCCGCCAGACCACCGTCAACGTCGACGCCAGCGGCCCGTTTACCGCGTTTGGCCGCCAGCATGAAGCGATGATCGGTTATTCCAGTTCGACGGCGAAGCAGGATGGTCCCGTCTATGATTCGATCTATCCGCCCCTCGACAGCAGCTACTTCGACTGGCGCGGCCAGTACGCGGAACCGGCGTTTGCGCGCAAGGGTAACGACAACGACAACACGCGCCAGAGCGGCCTGTATGGCGCCGTGCGCCTGCATCCCGTCGATGCGCTGTCGGTGATTCTCGGCGCGCGCGTCAGCGATTACAAGCAGGAGCAGGACCGCACTTTCTTCGACGCCGGCACCGCGCGCATCACCTCGCGCATCGAGGAAAACAAGGTCGTCACGCCGTATGCGGGCGTCGTGTATGACCTCGACAAGACGTATTCCGTGTTCGGCAGCTACACGAGCATCTTCGCGCCGCAAAGCAGCCGCGACGTGAACCGCAACTTCCTGTCGCCCGTGCGCGGCAAGGGTGTGGAAGCGGGTGTGAAGGCAGAGTACCTCGATGGCAAGGTCAATGCCAGCGCGTCCCTGTTCCAGATCCGTCAAAGCAACGTGGCCAGCCCTGTGGGCGAAGTCAACGGTGAGGCGGTGTTCAAGGCCATCGATGGCGTCACCAGCCGCGGCGTGGAAATGGAAGTGACGGGTGAAGTGATGAAAGATGTGAAGCTGAGCGCCGGCTACACCTACACCCACGTGCGCGATGCGGATGGCAAGGATGTCTTTTCCACCATGCTGAAAACGACGCAGCCCGCCCACATGGTGCGCGTGCAGGGCACGTGGCGCCTGCCGGCCAGCCTGGACAAGCTGACCGTCGGTGGCGGCATCAACTGGCAAAGCAGCTACGACGGCAATATCTGGAACCCCGCCATCGAGGACAATGCACGCATCAAGCAGGGCGGCTACGCGCTGCTCAACCTGATGGCGCGCTACGAGATCAGCAGGAACGTCACGGCCAGCGTCAACGTGAACAACCTGCTGGACAAGAAATACTTCACGGGCCTCGGCCTGTTCCAGATGGGCTTCTACGGCGAACCGCGCAATGTGATGTTCACCGTGCGCACGAAGTTTTAATCAGCTCCCATACAGCGCCAGCGCCCAGGCTGGCGGGTGCAATTCCAGCGCCAGCGGCAGGTAAGCGGGATCGAAGCGCGCCGCCAGCAGATACACATTGGCGGCGCCCTTCGGCTCCCAATTCCCCGTAAAGCCTTTTTCGCCGGCCGCCACGCGCTTGCGGTCGAAGGGCACGGCGCTCTTGGCGAACTCCTCGTGCGTCTTTCTCCCCTGCGCATACGGCGCCAGCCAGGCCAGCGCCTCGGCCAGGCGCCGCGCTTCCGGCGCGCCATACCAGTCGTCGCCATGCGCCTGCGCCATCAGGGCGGTCGTCAGCAACGGCTCCAGGCTGTAGGTGGTGTAATGCAGGGCATCGCGCTGCTCGAAGTCGAAGGGTACGCCGCCGACGCCGATATTGCGCGGCACGTGCGCCAGGAAGCGTTCCTTCGCCCGCGCGATCAGCAAGGCGTCGCCCGTGACATACGCGGCGGCCGTGCCGATCTTGATGCGGTGGCTATGCCAGTTGTTGCGCGCCGTGGACGGGCCGCCCACCTTGATGGGGTCACTCAGATATCCGTGCGCCAGGGTGCGGCAAAATGCCTGCACCTGTTCGCGCTCGACGCCGTTCAAGCGTTCCTGCACCAGGTCAAAGCCCATCAGGAGGCTGGCCAGCTCCGTCTCGTCGACGGGACTGAACGACGGCTGGTAGGCGCCGCTCCAGGCCAGCAGCAGTTGGCGCGCCGCCTCGAAATGCGCCATCTCGCCCGATAGTCTCCAGGCCAGCGCCTGCAGGCGCGTCTGGCGCCAGTCTTCCTGCGCCTGCTGGCTGATCTCGCGTCCGCCCTCGCCCTTCAGCAAGCCGCCCGTGCGCACTTCCGCCATCAGGTGCACGGGGCGCGCCGCATCCTTGCGCGCCGCCTTGACCACCTGTTCCGCAATGGCCGGCACCACCCGCGCCTTGAGCGTGCGGGCGCGCGCGGCGGACGTCAGCGCAAACGGCAGCGCGCCTTCATGCGGACGCGGAGCCGCGCGCAAGCCAGCCAGGGGCAGCGCCAGCACGCCGGCCAGCACAATGCGCCGGCGCATCAGGTGCGTACTCAAAACCGCGTCTCCCGCGCCGCGCGCAAAAAGTTATCGAGGATGGGTGTGCAATCGAGCAGTTCGACGCCGCCCGCCGAATGGAATTCCGGGTGCCACTGCAAGCCCATGACGAAGCGCGCCCGCTGGTAGCGGATGGCTTCGACGATATTGTCCCCTTGCGAATACGCTTCCACCGTGATGTCGCGCCCCAGGTCCTTGACCGACTGATGGTGGATGGAATTGACGAGCGCCTCGCCCGTCTTCGGGAACAGCCCCGCCAGCGACGAGCCTTTCGGGAAGACGATGCTGTGGCGGTGGCGGTCATACAGGTCATTGACGTGCGAGGTGGCGCCTTCCACATCCGAGGCGATGTCCTGGTACAGGGTGCCGCCAAAGCCCACGTTGATGAGTTGGCAGCCGCGGCAGATGCCCAGCACGGGCTTGCCCGCATCGACGAATTCGTGCAGCAGTTCCAGTTCGTACAGGTCGCGCGCGCGGTCGCCGCTCCATTCGGGCCGCGTGGCCGCCTCCGAATACGTCTGCGGCGAGACGTCGGCGCCGCCCTGCAGCACCAGGCCGTCCAGGTGGCGCGCATAGTGGCGCAAGGTGATGTTACTCGGGTGTAGCTGGCCGCTGGTATTGACGGTCGGGATCATGAACACCAGCACGTCGCGCGACATCACCCACTGGGCGATCGACTCTTCCAGGTATTGCAGGTTCTTGCTGCGCAGGCCAGTGGCACCCGGTTCGGGGTGGAAAATGCGCGCCGAGATGCCGATGCGCAGGGTGCGCCGCATGAAATCGCGGCTGGCCTTGTCGCGCATGGAGCGGTAGCGCGACGAGATCACCCGCCAGGCCAGCGCCAGCGGCGTGTCGTTATCCTTCAGATAGCGGGGTGCGGCATCGCGCGCGCGGTGCTCATCATCGGGCGCCCTGCCTACCCGATCGGGCCGCGCCGAAGCCGGCGCTGGCGCCGCGGGATCGGTGGAAGGGGGAAGCTGGGGATCTTTTTCGTCTGACATGGCGGGGCTGACTGAAAGCGGAGACGTTTTCAATATAAACCCCTGCCCCGGAAAGCACGATTCAATTTTGTAACAAAAGCCCACGCGCGGGGCATCCACGCAACACGTCCACGTCCGATGCATACAGTCCGTTTACGCTGGCGGCCCCGCTTTTTAGAGAATCTTTACGCCCCCGCTGCTAATCTTGAACGTACCTCAACCACCGCTGCAAAGCCACCATGGAACCCCATTCACGCCAGCAAACGCATCAAGCCCTGCCCCACCGCCATCCCCGCCTGCCCACCTTTCTCATGCATATCACGGTCGACAAAGCCTGCCTGGCCGAGCTGCGCCAGCTGGTCGTGCGGACCTGCGGCGGCATGCTGTCATTCATGCGCGTCGAGGCAGTCGACCACGCCGAGCGCATGAAAGTCTGGCTGTGCGTGACGGAACCGGCCCTGCGCCTGACCATGGATGCCGTCATGCGCCTGCTGCCGGCGGCAGAATTTGGCCGCATCAGCCAGGGGAAATCGCTATGAACCAGTATGCCTGCGAACACGCGATGTCATCCATGCGCATCACCGCGCACTTCCAGGGCATCTGGGTGCCGATGGTCACGCCATTCCGTGATGGCGATGGCGAAATCGACTTCGACGCCGCCCAGCAACTGGCGTGCGAACTGGCCGCCGGCGGCATCGATGGCCTGGTGGTGTGCGGCACCACGGGCGAAGCGGCCATGCTGAGCGCCGCGGAACAGACCATGCTGCTCGACAGCGTGCTCGAAGCCGTCGGCCCCCGTTTCCCCGTCGTGATGGGGATCGGCGGCAGCGATACGCGCGGCGTCGTCGCCACGGTGCAGCGCTACAACGACCATCCGCTGGCCGGCCTGCTGGTCTCCGCGCCCGCGTACGTGCGCCCGTCGCAGGACGGCATCGTGCGCCACTTCCAGGCCATCGCCGCCGCCACCGACCAATCCATCGTGCTGTACAACGTGCCGGCGCGCACGGGCGTCAACATCGAACCGCAGACGGCCGCGCTGCTGGCGCGCGACTCGCACTTCGTCGCCATCAAGGAAGCGGGCGGCAAGCTGCAGCAGCTGGGCGAACTGCTGCTCGACACGCGCCTGGACGTCCTGTGCGGCGACGATGCGCTGCTGCTGGCCAGCCTGTCCATGGGCGGCCACGGCGCCATGTCGGCCGCCGCCCAGATCCGTCCCGATCTGTATGCGCAGTTATATCACTTGGTCAAGCAGGGCCGCCACGGCGCCGCCGGCGCCCTGTTCAAGATCATGCTGCCCGTCATCCGCCTGCTGTTTGCCGAACCGAATCCCGCTCCCGTCAAGGCGGCGCTGGCCATGCAGGGCAAGGTGCGCGACGCATTGCGCCTGCCGATGACGCCCATGTCCGCCGCCGGCCAGGCCGCCCTGAGTGCGGCACTCGAGCCCTTGATGGCTCTGCCCGTCTGGACCGCCAGCGACAGGGACGCGCCGCGCGAAGGCTGTCTGCTGCAGCTGGTCTCCCCTGCCAACATCATGCCAGCCGTGCGCCAAGATGATCATCGCCATCACGGATGAACGCGGGGGCATGGAGAAATCCATCCTGGCCGGACGACTGGCCGCCTCGCGCGCGCTGGCCGGACGCAAGGTATTGCTGCTCGATGCCGATCCGCGCCAGGGCGCCATGGCGCAGGCCAGGAACCTGCACGACGGCGCCATGCACGGCAGCCTGACGCGGCCGCGCCTGATGGCGCGCGCCATCAGCGCCAAGGGCTTGCAGCCGGAGCTCGAGCACCTGGTGCACTGCTACCACGACATCGTCATCGACAGCGAAGGCCGCGACTCCATGGGCAGCCGTTCGGCCCTGATCGCCGCGCGCGTGCTGGTGGTGCCGCTCGACGGTGTCGTCGATGACGCCGCGCAGGCGGGCCTGGCGCGCCGCATCGCACACGCGCGCAGCGTCAATCCTGACCTGCGCGTCTTGCTGGCAACGGACGCGCAAGCGGCACCCGCCCATGCGCTGGCCGCGCAGATCCCCTCCGCCCGCGTGGTGGGACTGGGGCAGCTGTACTGCGCCGTTTTCAACCTGCCAGCGTAAGTACGCAAAAAAGGCGGCGCATGCGCCGCCTCTCCTTTCAGTCAACTCAGTCCATTAAAACGTCTTGCTGACCGTCAGCTGCAGCGCCGTCTTGCCCATGAATTTGCCATTCACGGGCGAGGCATAGGCCGACTTGCCCGCGTTCGTGCCGATCACGGCCAGCGCGCCCGAAACAAAGCCGAAGTCGCGCGTGACGCCCACTTTCCAGTCCGTATAGCTCGACGCGTCGTTGTTCCTGACCTTCTGGTGGCCCGCATGCAGGTTGCCGGTCCAGCCGTTCGTCAGGTCGATGGTCGCGCCGATGTCCAGGTAGCCGCTGTTCTTGCTGTTGACGATGCCGAACAGGTTGGAGACGGCGTGCGAATATTTGACGTAGGCGGGACCATACGACAGCTGGCCGTAGACTTCCTGCGTGTCCGCGTTGGCCAGGCCGATATTCTTCAAGCCGTTGTCCGCATACACGTAGGCGAGCACGCCCACGTCATAGCCGATATCACCGGTCAACTGGCCGCGCTTGCCCGCATACAGGTCCACTTCCACGTCGCCGCTGCCGCCCGCGTCCTTGGTCCACTTGATGGTCGAGGCCCAGGCGCCCGCATACAGGCCCGTCGGGTTGTTGACGTAATCGACGCCGCCCTGCAGCGCCGGTTTCAAACGCGTCTGCGAAATGCCGCGATAGCGGTAATCGGACACGCCGGCCACATTGAAACTGACTTCATTGTCGGGCTTGACCTCATCCGCGTGGGCCAGGCTGCCCGTCAAGGCGGTGAAGGGGGTGGCTAGGGCAAGTGCCAGTAGCATTTTATTCATGGTTTTTTCTTCTTCATGGGTGGTATGGGCCTTTGCCAACATGGCGCAGCTGGCCCGCCGCTGCAAAAAAATGGGTAAAGCGTCCCCCTGACGCGCGCGGCGCCTGTTTTCAAACAGGGAAATAACAGGTGTTAGAGCGGCAGCAGCAACCGGTAGCCGACGGCCGTTTCCGTCAGCAGGTACTGCGGCTGGGCCGGATCGGCTTCCAGCTTCTGGCGCAGATGGCCCATGTAGATGCGCAGATAGTGGCCGTTTTCGCTGTTCGACGGCCCCCATACTTCGCGCAACAGCTGCGGATTGGTGACCACCCTGCCGGCATTCTTAACGAGTACCGACAGCAGGCGGAATTCCGTCGGCGTCATGTGCACCAGCTGCTTGTTGCGTGTCACCAGACGGTCCTTCAAATCGACGCGCACGTCGCCAAACTGCACCACGCCATCGTCGCTGGCGGCAGGCTGGCGCTGGCGGCGCAGGGTGGCGCGCACGCGGGCCAGCAGTTCGCCCACGCCGAAGGGCTTGGTGAGATAGTCGTCGGCGCCCGCATCGAGCGCGCGAATCTTGTCCTGCTCGTCGACCCGCGCCGACAGCACGATGATGGGCACGGCCGACCATTTGCGGATGTCGGCGATGAAATCGATGCCGTCGCCATCGGGCAAACCGAGGTCCAGCACGATCAGGTCGGGCCGGCGCGTGCCCGCATCGATCAAGCCCCGCTGCATGGTGGCGGATTCGAAAATCTGCCAGCCCTCGTCCTCCAGCGCGGCGCGCACGAAGCGGCGGATTTGCGGTTCATCCTCGACCAGCAGGGCGGTGGCGGAAGGTTCGTTCATGTTGGTTTTCCTGTTTCATGGTCGTTGGCGTCATCGAGCTCGATCTCCGGCGGCGCCGGAGGCGTGCCCAGCGGCAGGCTGAACACAATGGCGGCGCCCCGTCCCGGAGCGTGCGGCTGCGCGTGGATGGTGCCGCCGTGGGCTTCGACGATGGCGCGGCAAATGGCCAGCCCCAGCCCGACGCCCGGCTTGTTCGATTCGCGTTCGCCGCGCGTAAATTTTTCAAAGATCGCTTCTTCGCGGCCGGGCGGCAAGCCCGGGCCATCATCGGCCACTGTCACCTGCAGGAACTGGCCGTGCACCCCGGCCGCGACCGTGATGGTGCTGCCGGGCGGCGTGTACTTGGCCGCGTTTTCCAGCAGGTTGCACAGTACGCGCTCGATCAGTACCGCGTCGTAGCGCACCAGCGGCAAGTCCGGCGCCAGCTGCGTCTGCACGGCATGCTGCTGCAATTGCGGGCCACTGGCACGCAGCGCGCTGCCCACCACTTCTTCCAGCGCCTGCCATTGCAGGTTCAGGCGCACCTGCCCGCTTTCGATGCGCGCCATGTCCAGCAAATTCGCCACCAGGGCGCTCATGCGTACGGTTTCGGACTGCAGCGAGCGTGCCATGTCCAGCTGCGCGGGCGACAAGGCTGGCCGCGATAGGGCCAGCGATTCGGCCAGGCCCACCAGCGACGTCAAGGGCGTGCGCAAGTCGTGCGACAGGGCCGCCAGCAGCGAATTGCGCAAGCGCTCGGACTCCATCTGCAGCAGCGCGCCCTGGGCCACGTCGATGTAGTGCACGCGTTCGAGCGCGATGGCCGCCAGCGCGGCAAAGGTATCAAGGTGCTGGCGCTGTTCCGGCACCAGCAGCCAGCGCCCGCGGTGTGCGCCCTCGAGCGGCAGCAGTGCCAGCACGCCCCGTGTGCGCATCGGTGCGATCAGCGGCAGGTAGAAAATGGGCGACGCCGGCAAGGTATCCGTGCCCGTCCCCGCCGCCTGCGCATGGTCGAAGGCCCACTGCGCGATGCCGATATCTAGCGGCTCGCCGCCGTTCGGGGTCTGCAAGCTGCCCTCGTCATCGGGCAGCAGCAAGGTGGCGCGCGCGCGGAAAGCCCGTTCGATGGCGCTTTTCGTGATGTCGAAAATCTGCTCCGTCTGCAGCACGCCGGACAACTCACGCGAGAATTCGTACAGGGCCCGGGCGCGCGCTTCGCGGTGCGAGGCCACGCGCGCCTGGAAACGCAGGCCGGCCGTCAGGTGGCCTGTGATCAGGCCCACGGCCAGCATCACGCCAAAAGTGATCACATACTGGAAATCGCCCACGGCAAACGAAAAGCGCGGCGGCACGAAGACGAAATCGAAGCAAGCCACGCCCACCAGGCTGGCCAGCGCCGCCGGCCCGCGCCCCAGGCGCACGGCCACCAGCACCACCGTCAGCAAGGACAGCATGGCGATATTGGCCAGGTCCAGATAGGGTTGCAGGGGGACCGAGGCGAGAGCCGTGGCCAGGCTGGCGCCGGCCGCCAGGATGTAACGCCAATGGCGCGAGGACCGGCGCGGCGCCTCGGCATCGTCGCCCGCCGCGCGCCGGGGCGCCGCATCGGCTGGCGGCAAGCCCACCTCGATCAGATCGATATCGGGCGCCAGGCTGGCCATGCGCGCGGCCGGCGACGCATGCCACAGGCGCGCCAGCGCACCGGCGCGGCTACGGCCCACGATGACTTTCGAGATATTCGCACTGCGCGCATACTCGACCACGGCGCCGGCGATGTCGGCGGACGGATTGACGGCCGTGCGCGCACCCAGGTCCTGCGCCAGTTTCAGGGTTTTCAGGATGCGCTCGCGCTGGCCCGCCGGCAGGCGCTGCAAACGGGGCGTTTCCACGTATAACGCATGCCATTCCGCGTTCAGCTGGCTGGCCAGGCGCGCCGTGCTGCGGATCACGTGTTCGCCCCCCGCGTGCGGTCCCACGCAGGCCAGCAGCGCGGCACCCGTCTTCCACACGGGATTGATCGATTTTTCGACGCGGTAGGCTTGCACGTCGTCCTGCACCCGGTCTGCCGTGCGGCGCAAGGCCAGTTCGCGCAGGGCGATCAGATTACCCTTGCGGAAAAAATGCTGGGACGCCCGCTCCGCCTGCTGCGGCTGATACACCTTGCCCTGTTTCAGGCGGTGCAGCAGTTCATCGGCGGGGATATCGACCAGCACCACTTCGTCGGCGCGGTCGAACACCGTGTCGGGCAAGGTTTCGGCCACGCGCACGCCCGTGATGCCGCCCACCACGTCGTTCAGGCTTTCCAGGTGCTGCACGTTGACGGTCGACAGCACGTCGATGCCGGCCGCCAGCAACTCCTCGACATCCTGCCAGCGCTTCGGATGGCGCGAACCGGCCACGTTCGAATGGGCCAGTTCATCCATCAGTATCAGCGCCGGCGAGCGCCGCAGCGCTTCGTCCAGGTCAAACTCGAACAGGGTCTTGCCCCGGTATTCGATGGCCTTCAGGGGCAGCACGGGCAAGCCGTCAAGCTGGGCCGCCGTATCCTGGCGCCCATGCGTCTCCACCACGCCCACCAGCAAGTCCTGGCCATCGGCCAGCAATTTGCGGGCGGCGGCCAGCATCGCATAGGTCTTGCCGACGCCGGCCGAGGCGCCAAAGTAAATGCGCAGCCGGCCGCGCGCGGCTTTCTTTTCCTGCGCCTGCACTTGCGCCAGCAGGGCATCAGGGTCGGGGCGTTGGCTGTCGTTGGGGAGCATGGGCATCTTTTAATGTCAAAACCAGGGGCAAAACCGGCGGCTCTGCTCCTGCATCATCTTACTTCGCGGCCGCATCCAGCGCCAGATTCAGTTCCAGCACATTGACCCGCGGTTCGCCGAAAAAGCCGATATACGCGGTTTTCTGCACCTTGGCGATGGCGTTTTCCACCTGCGCCAGCGGCACGGCGCGCACGCGGGCCACGCGCGGCGCCTGGTACAAGGCGCCCGCCAGGCTGATTTCCGGATCCAGGCCGCTGCTCGACGCCGTCACCAGGTCGACAGGGATCGGGGTGCGATTGCCCGGATCGGCTGCCTGCAGGGCAGCGATGCGCGCCTTGACGGCGTCCACCAGGGCCGGGTTGCTCGGACCCTGATTCGAACCGCCCGAACCGGCGCCGTTATTCGCCATCGGCGCGGTGGCCGATGGCCGGCCCCAGAAGTACTTGGGCGAGGTGAAGGACTGGCCGATCAGGCTCGATCCGACAGGTTTTCCACCACGCTCGACGATGCTGCCGTTGACTTCATCGTTGAAGGCCAGCTGCCCGATACCGGCCGTGGCAAACGGATAGACGACGCCGCAGATCACGGTCAGCGCGGCAAACAGGACCAGGGCGGGACGTACGATAGTGCTCATGATGGTTCCTTTAGACTAAATTGAGTGCGGACAGCAGCATGTCGATAAGCTTGATGCCGATGAAGGGCAGGACGATGCCGCCCAAGCCGTAGATCAGCAGGTTGCGGCGCAACAGGCTGGCCGCACCGATGGCCCGGTACTGCACGCCTTTCAGCGCCAATGGAATCAGCACGACGATGATCAAGGCATTGAAGATCACGGCCGACATGATGGCCGACGCAGGGCTGGCCAGGTGCATGATGTCCAGCGCCTTCAATTGCGGATAGGTGCCCACGAAGGCGGCCGGGATGATGGCGAAGTACTTGGCGATGTCGTTCGAGATCGAGAACGTCGTCAATGAACCGCGCGTCATCAGCATCTGCTTGCCGATTTCAACGATTTCCAGCAGCTTGGTCGGGTTCGAGTCCAGGTCGACCATATTGCCCGCCTCCTTTGCCGCCTGCGTGCCCGAGTTCATGGCCACGGCCACGTCGGCCTGCGCCAGCGCCGGAGCATCGTTGGTGCCGTCGCCCGTCATCGCCACCAGGCGGCCTTCGGACTGGTAGCTGCGGATGATTTTCAGCTTGTCTTCCGGCGTCGCTTCGGCGAGGAAATCGTCCACGCCCGCCTCGGCGGCGATGGCAGCTGCCGTCAGCTTGTTGTCACCCGTGATCATGACGGTCTTGATGCCCATGCGGCGCAGTTCCGCGAAGCGCTCCTTGATGCCGCCCTTGACGATATCCTTCAACTCCACGGCGCCCATGACGCGGCCATCATCGACCACCACCAGCGGCGTGCTGCCGCGGCGCGCGATGTCGTCGACGGCGCGCCCCACCTCCGCCGGATACGGCTGGCCCAGCGCTTCCACATACTTTTTCATGGAGTCGGCCGCGCCCTTGCGCAGCTGGCGTACCTGCTGTCCGCCCGGAATATCCACGCCGCTCATGCGCGTCTGCGCCGTGAAGGGCACGAAGGTGGCGTGCAGGCTGGCCATCTCGCGTTCGCGGATATTGAACTTCTGCTTGGCCAGCACGACGATGCTGCGCCCTTCCGGCGTTTCATCGGCCAGGGAGGCCAGTTGCGCCGCATCGGCCAGCTGCTGCTCCGTTACGCCGGGTGCCGGTACAAAACTCGATGCCTGGCGATTGCCCAAGGTGATGGTGCCCGTTTTATCCAGCAGCAGCACGTCCACGTCGCCGGCCGCTTCCACGGCACGGCCCGACGTGGCGATCACATTGGCCTGCATCATGCGGCTCATGCCGGCCACGCCGATGGCGGACAACAGGCCGCCGATGGTGGTCGGGATCAGGCACACGAGCAGCGCGATCAGCACGGTGATGGTCACCGGCGTGCCACTGCCGGCCGCCGCCACGGAAAACAGCGAGTACGGCAGCAAAGTCACGGTGACGATCAGGAAGACGATCGACAAGGCGACGAGCAAAATCGTCAGGGCGATCTCATTCGGCGTTTTCTGGCGCTTGGCGCCTTCGACCATGGCGATCATGCGGTCGATGAAGGCTTCGCCCGGATTGACGGAAACGCGTACCAGCAGCCAGTCCGACAGCACGCGGGTGCCCCCCGTCACGGCGGAAAAGTCGCCGCCCGACTCGCGGATGACGGGCGCCGATTCGCCCGTGATGGCGCTTTCGTCGACGGAGGCCACGCCAGCCGTCACTTCGCCGTCGGCGGGAATCACGTCGCCCGCCTCGACCAGCACCGTCATGCCTTTGCGCAGGTCGGTGGCCGGAGTGGGCAGCCAGGAAGTGCCGTACTTCGGCGTTTGCATTTTCTTTGCCATCACCGTTTGCTTGAGGGCGCGCAGGGACGCCGCCTGCGCCTTGCTGCGGCCTTCGGCCAGCGCCTCGGCGAAGTTCGCGAACAGCACGGTAAACCACAGCCACACGGCGACGGCGACGATGAAGCCGAATGGCGCTTCACCCTGGCCATTCAGGGCCTGGATGGCCAGCAGGGTCGTGATGATGCTGCCCACGTAGACGACGAACATCACGGGGCTGCGCCACTGCGTGCGGGGGTCGAGTTTTTTGAACGCGTCGACGACGGCGGGGCCGATCAGTGCGGAATCGAACAAGGTCAGGCTTGTGCGTGACATGGTAGCCTCTTATTTGATGAAAAGTTGCAGGTGTTCGACGATCGGGCCCAGGGCCAGCGCGGGAACGTAATTCAAAACGCCGACAAGCACGACAACGCCGATCAGCAAGCCGATGAACATGGGGCCGTGCGTGGGCATGGTGCCGGCATTGGCCGACAGGCGCTGCTTGGCCGCCAGCGAACCGGCCACCGCCAGCACGGGCACGATCACGCCGAAGCGGCCGAACCACATGGCGATCGCCAGCATCACGTTGTAGAACGGCGTGTTCGCGGACAGGCCGGCAAACGCGCTGCCGTTGTTGTTGGCCGCCGACGTGAAGGCGTAGAGGATTTCCGAGAAGCCGTGCGCGCCCGGATTGGCCACGCCGATCTTGCCCGGTTCGACCATCACGGCGATCGCCGTGCCCGTCAATACGAGGGCTGGCGTAATCAGGATGGCCAGCGACACCATCTTCATTTCATAGGCCTGGATTTTTTTGCCCAGGTATTCAGGCGTGCGGCCTATCATCAGGCCGGCGATGAAGACGGCCAGGATGGCGAACATCAGCATGCCGTACAGGCCCGTGCCCACGCCGCCGAAGATCACTTCACCGAACTGCATCAGCAGCAGCGGCACCATGCCGCCCAGGGGCATGTAGGAGTCGTGCATGGAATTGACGGCGCCGCACGATGCGGCCGTCGTCACCGCCGCGAACAGGGTCGAGGAGCTGATGCCGAAGCGCGTTTCCTTGCCTTCCATATTGCCACCCGATTGCAGGCTGCTGGCCTGCTGGTCCAGGCCCAGGCCTTGCAAGGCGGGATTGGCTTGCTGCTCGGCGCTCATCACGCCGGCCGTCATGACGACAAAGATCAAGGTCATGGCGGCCAGCACGGCCCAGCCCTGGCGCATGTCGCCCACCATGCGGCCAAAGGTGAAGCACAGGCCGGCGGGGATGATGAAGATGGCCAGCATCTGCAGGAAGTTCGACAGCACGGTGGGGTTTTCATACGGGTGCGAGGAATTGGCATTGAAGAAGCCGCCGCCATTCGTGCCCAGCAGCTTGATCGACTCCTGCGACGCGACAGGGCCCATGGCGATCGTCTGCGTGGCCGCCACTTGCGCTTCCATCACGGGCTTGCCGGCGGCATCCAGCACGGGCTGGCCGTCGGCCGTCACTTTCGGCGTTTCATACGCCACGTGGTCGAGCAGGGTCACTTCCTTGTAGGCGGAAAAATTCTGGATCATGCCTTCGCCCATGAAGACGACGGACAGGGCCAGGGACAGCGGCAGCAGGATATACAGAGTCGAGCGCACCAGGTCGACCCAGAAATTGCCGATCGATTTGCCCGAGCGCGAGGCGAAGCCGCGCACCAGCGCGAAGATCACGGCGATGCCGGTGGCCGCCGAAAAGAAGTTCTGGCATGCCATGCCCAGCATCTGGGTCAGGTAGCTCATGGTCTGTTCGCCGCCGTAGCCCTGCCAGTTGGTATTGGCGACGAAACTGACGGTGGTATTGAACGAGGAATCGGGGCTGACGGCGCCGAGACCCTGGGGATTCAAGGGCAAGAAGCCCTGCAGGCGCTGCAGGCCGTAGACGAAGACGGCGCCCACGGTATTGAAGACAATCAGGGCGATGGCATAGCTTTTCCAGCCCATGGCCTTGTCGGCGGGCAGGCCGGACCAGCGGTACAGCAGGTTTTCCAGCTTTTGCAGCCAGCCCAGGCCGCGCACGGGGCCATCGCCAGCCACCCTGGCCATGTACAGGCCCAGCGGATAGCCGGCGGCCAGCAGCACGGCCAGGAAGGCCACCAATAACAATATCGATTGCGTCGTCATCACAGTTCCTCCGCCTTCAGCAGCGCGACCAGCAGGTACACGAGCAGGCCAGCCGACACGACGGCGCCCAGCACATAAAACGCGTTCATTTGACGCTCCCTAATTTGTCGCAGGCGACGGCAAAGCCGGCCGCCACGACGAAAAACACGGCAATCAAGCCGAGATACACGAGATCCATTCCCACCCTCATTCAGGTTTGTTTTGATAGTGAGCAGATTAGCCAAAAGGGTCTAAAAAATTCGTAAAGACTGGGGAGGCAGCTGTAAACAAGATGTAAAAACGGGCGCTTTACCGCATAAAATCCTTCACAATGGGCGCCAAACCACGCACGCGGCGCACTGTTGTTGCCTTGGAGTAGCGCTATTGCTCGCGGGACAAGATAGAATGCGCGAGCGTCCGCACAAGGACGCCAAGCCTGCCGCACTGCCCTCCCCCAGTGACGCTGGACGGGATATACTGTATATTCATACAGTTATCGCCGCCGCTGTCACTGTGCCCCGCAGTGCCCTGGCCTGGCGTTCCAACCACTGTCTTTACTTAGCTTGAACACGTATGGCCACTAAAAAACCAGCATCCGACTACAGCGAATCATCCATCCGTGTCCTGAAAGGACTGGAACCCGTCAAGCAGCGCCCGGGGATGTACACCCGCACTGAAAATCCGCTGCACATCATTCAGGAAGTGATCGACAATGCCTCCGACGAGGCGCTGGGCGGTCACTGCACGCATATCGCCGTGACGCAAAACACGGATGGCAGCATCACCGTCGAAGACAATGGCCGCGGCATTCCCGTCGGCCTGCACCCGGAAGAAGGCGTCCCGACGGTGGAAATCGTGTTTACGCGGCTGCACGCGGGCGGCAAGTTCGACAAGGGTTCTGGCGGCGCCTATGCGTTCTCGGGCGGCTTGCATGGCGTCGGCGTGTCCGTCACCAATGCGCTGTCGACGCGCCTGGAAATCACCGTCTGGCGCAAGGAAAGCGACGGCAACGGCTTGCACCATATGGTGTTTGCCAACGGCGACGTGATCGAGCCCCTGAGCTCCCGCCCCGCCCCGCGCGACGGCAAGAAGTCAGGCACGCGCGTCACCGCCTGGCCCGATGCCAAATACTTTGATTCGCCGAACATCTCGCAAACCGAGCTGCAACGCCTGCTGCGCTCGAAAGCCGTGCTGCTGCCGGGCGTCACCGTCACCCTCACCAACGCGAAAACGGGCGATACGCAAACCTGGCAGTACGCGGAAGGCTTGCGCGGCTACCTGACCGAAACGCTGGCGCAGGTATCGAATGGCGAAACCCTGATTCCCCTGTTCGAAGGCGCGCAGTATGCGGGCCCGGACTCGGAAGGCTTTGCCGAAGGCGAAGGCGCGGCCTGGGTCGTGGCGTGGACGGAAGAAGGCGCCATCGTGCGCGAATCGTACGTCAACCTGATCCCCACCTCGAATGGCGGCACGCACGAATCGGGCTTGCGCGACGGCCTGTTCGGCGCCGTCAAAAACTTCGTCGAAATGCACTCGCTGCTGCCGAAAGGCGTCAAATTGCTGCCGGAAGACGTGTTTGCGCGCGCTTCCTTCGTGCTGTCGGCGAAGGTGCTGGACCCGCAATTCCAGGGCCAAATCAAGGAGCGCCTGAACTCGCGCGACGCCGTGCGCCTCGTCTCGACCTTCACCAAGCCGCCGCTGGAACTGTGGCTGAACCAGCACGTCGACTACGGCAAGAAGCTGGCCGAGCTGGTGATCAAGCAGGCGCAATCGCGCCAGCGCTCGCTGCAAAAAGTGGAAAAGAAAAAATCCTCGGGCGTGGCCGTCTTGCCGGGCAAGCTGACCGACTGCGAATCGTCGGACATCACGCGCAATGAACTGTTCCTCGTCGAGGGCGACTCGGCGGGCGGCTCGGCCAAGATGGGCCGCGACAAGGAATTCCAGGCGATTCTGCCCCTGCGCGGCAAGGTGTTGAACTCGTGGGAAACGGACCGCGACCGCCTGTTCGCGAATAACGAAATCCACGATATCGCCGTGGCCATCGGCGTCGATCCGCACAGCGTGGGCGACACGCCCGATTTGTCCGGCCTGCGCTATGGCAAGATTTGCATCCTGTCCGATGCGGACGTGGATGGCTCGCACATCCAGGTACTACTGCTGACGCTCTTCTTCAAGCACTTCCCGGCGCTGATCAACAAGGGCCACATCTGCATCGCCCGCCCGCCGTTGTACCGCGTGGATGCGCCCGCGCGCGGCAAGAAGCCGATGCAAAAGATCTATGCGCTCGACGACGGCGAACTGCTCGCCATCGAGGACAAGCTGCGCAAGGAAGGCGTGAAACAGGGCGCCTGGTCGATCTCGCGCTTCAAGGGCCTGGGCGAGATGAACGCCGAGCAGCTGTGGGAAACGACGATGAACCCGGACACGCGCCGCCTGCTGCCCGTCACGCTCGGTGAAGTAGACCACATGGCCTCGGCCTCCCGCTTCAATATGTTGATGGGCAAAGGCGAAGCAGCTGGACGCCGCGCCTGGATCGAAGAACACGGCAATGAAGCGGAGGCGGATATCTGATGATCATCGGCATCGACCTGGGCACCACCAACAGCCTGGTCGCCATCTGGCGCGACGGCAAGGCTTCCATCATCCCGAATGCGCTTGGTGAACACCTGACGCCGTCGTGCGTGAGCATCGATGACGACGGCACCGTGCTGGTGGGCCGCGCCGCGCGCGAGCGCCTGCAGACGCACCCGCAGCTGACGGCAGCCGTCTTCAAGCGCTACATGGGCAGCGAAAAGAAGATCACCCTCGGCACGCAGCAATTCCGTCCGGAGGAACTATCGTCGATGGTGCTGCGCGCGCTGAAGGAAGATGCCGAAGCCTTTTTGGGGCACAAGGTCGAGGAAGCCATCATTACGGTTCCCGCGTATTTCAGCGATGCACAGCGCAAGGCCACGCGCATCGCGGGACAACTGGCGGGCTTGCGCGTGGAGCGCCTGCTCAACGAGCCGACGGCCGCCGCGCTGGCCTACGGCATCCGCGACAAGGAACAGGAAAGCAAATTCCTCATCTTCGACCTGGGCGGCGGCACGTTTGACGTGTCGATCCTAGAGCTATTCGAAGGCGTGATGGAAGTGCGCGCCTCGGCCGGCGACAATTTTCTGGGCGGCGAAGACTTCGTCACCGTGCTGGTCGACGCCTTTCTGGAAGGTAGCGGCTTGCGCGACGCCGCCGGCAGCCGCCTGTTCGACCCGCGCCAGCAGCAGCTGCTGCGCGATGAAGCCGAGCGCGTCAAGCGCCTGCTGTCGGAACAGCCGTCCGTGCGCATGGCCACGCGCTACCAGGACAAGGAATACAGCTGGGAGATCAACGAAGACAAGCTGGCGCAGCTGTGCGAACCGCTGCTGGCCCGCCTGCGTCTGCCCGTGGAACGGGCGCTGCGCGACGCCACCATCCGCGCCGCGGAATTGAATGAAGTGGTGCTGGCCGGCGGCGCCACGCGCATGCCGCTGGTGCGTAAACTCGTCTCGCGCATGTTCGGCCGCTTCCCCGCCATCCACCTGGACCCGGACGAAGCCGTGGCACTGGGCGCCGCCGTGCAGGCGGGCCTCAAGATGCGCGACTCCGCCCTCGACGAAGTGGTCATGACGGACGTGGCTCCGTACTCGCTGGGCATTTCGATTTCGCGCCAGGTCGGCGCGAACCAGTATGAAGGCGGGCATTACCTGCCCATCATCGAGCGCAATTCCGTGGTGCCTGTCTCGCGCACGGAAAACATCACCACCATCTACGACAACCAGAAGGAAATCAACGTGGCGATCTTCCAGGGCGAGTCGCGCCTGGTGGCCGACAACGTCTTCCTCGGCAAGATCAGCTTCCCGATACCCGCGAAAAAGGCGGGCGAGATCGGCATCGACGTGCGCTTCACCTATGACGTCAGCGGCGTGCTGGAAGCGGAAGTGACGGTGCTGGCCACGCAGGAAAAGCACAAGATGGTCATCAGCGACAATGCGGGCGTGATGACGCCGGAACAGATCGAGCAGCGCTTTGCGGAACTGGCCGACCTGAAGATCCACCCCCGCGAGCAGATGGAAAACCGCACCCTGGTCACGCGCGCCGACCGATTGTACGAACAGTCGCTGGGCGACGTGCGCCAATACCTGGCGGCGCACACGGCCAATTTCCAGGCGGCGCTGGAAACGCAGGACCCGAGCACCATCCGCAAGGCGCGCCAGGCGCTCGACGAGGTGTTGCGCCAGGTCGAGAGCGAGAGCTTCCTGTAAATGGACGGCGGCATGCACAACGGGCAGCGCAGCCTGTGGGATATCCTGGGCACGGAGCCGACGGGCGACGAGCGCGCCCTCAAGCGCGCATATGCGAAACGCCTGAAGGTGACGCGTCCCGAAGACGATCCGGCTGCCTTCCAGGAACTGCGCGAAGCATATGAATACG
This sequence comes from Janthinobacterium sp. SUN176, assembly GCF_030587335.1. Lineage (NCBI taxonomy): Bacteria > Pseudomonadati > Pseudomonadota > Betaproteobacteria > Burkholderiales > Oxalobacteraceae > Janthinobacterium > Janthinobacterium sp. SUN176. Next base: position 3,813,484 of record NZ_JAPWIA010000001.1, read on the forward strand.
CGCTGCGCCATGCGCACCTGTTTGCCGAGGAATTTCCGGAACCGCCAGCGGCCGAAGCGGCAGCGGCGGAAGCGCCAGAAGCGCCGCCCATGGAACCGGTAGACCTGTGGGGCGTCATCGACGAGGCGGTGCAGGAAGCGCAGGAAGCACCTGCGGAACTGTGGGGCATCATTGCCCAGGAGCCCGCACCGCCGCCGGAGCAATGGGGCGTGGTCGCCATCGACCCGGCGCAGGAAGCGGCCAACCTGTGGCAAGGCTGCCTGGTGCTGACGCGGCATGCGGATGTCGGCGACGTGCTGGCCGGCATGCTGCAGGACGACGCCATGCTGAACCTCGACGTACGCGAGGAATTCGACCTGTGTGCGCTGCGCTATTGCGCCAGCACCGGCTATGACCTGGCGCTGCGCCAGGCCCTGTTCGAGCAGCTGGGCTGGGACCGCGACTTTTCCTACCTGGCGCGCAGCCATGCGGACCTGGTGCGCGGCGCCGTGCAGCGCTACCGGGCAGACCGCTCGTTCGCCCATTTCAGCGACAACCGCGACAGCTACCCCGGCCTGGACTGCATCATGTCGCAGCAGCCGCCCAGCGCCTACGCGCGCCAGCTGTTCGACCGCAAATTCACGCTGCAGCTGCGCGAACTGCTGCACGCGATACGCTGGCAGCACAGCGAGATGCTGGCCTGCAAGCTCGATACAGACCTGTTCGAGCAGTGGGAACACGCCGTCCATGCCAAACGCTACTTCAAGCAGACGGCGCTGGCCTCGGGTGGCCTGGGTTTCATGCTGCACTTCATGCTCGCGGGTGTGCTCGATGCGGCAGGCTTCAAGCTCGGCGACACGGCTGCCTATGCCAGCCTGCTGGGCTTCCAGGCGCTCGCCTTTTCCCTGCTGGCCATGCATGCCTTGCGCTGGCCGGTGCCCCTGTTCGCGCACCTGGAAGCGCTGCAGGAAACGCTGCAGGAACGCCTGCCCGTGCTGTGGCAGCGGCCAGGCTTGCGGCAACTGGGCTGGATCGTGCCCTACCTCGTGCTGGCCTTGCTGCTGTTCCTGCCCGAACGCGGCGATACCATGCGCCTCGTCACTGCGGCCGGCCTGTGCGCATCGGCCCTGCTCGCGTATGCGATGAACCGCCAGTTGCTACATGGCATGCTGCTGTTCCTGTGCCTGGGCCTGTCGTTGTTCGCGGCCATGTTCATGAGCGGCAAAGGTCCGGCGACGCTGGCCATCGGCGATGCCATGCCATTGATGTTTTGCCTGGCGGCGCTGGCCCTGCGCAGCGCCACCGGTCTGTATGGCGATTGCGGCTGGCCAGAGGCGCTCTTGCCCCGCCTGCGCGCGGCATGGCTGATCGGCTGCACGGGCTTGCTGCTGCAACTGTACTTGCAACTGCTGCCGGCCGCCTTCGTCGGCTCCGCGCTGTATGTCTGGTCGTGTGCCGGCTTGCTGTTTTCCCCCAGCGATTTCAAATGGAAGACGATCTGGCCGGTGGTACTGGTGCCGTCCATCGCCACTTTCGTGCTGGCCAGCCAAGCCCCGGCCATCCGCGCCATGCCGATGATGCATAACAGCGTCGAACTGGCCCTGGCCGTGCTCTATTTGACCTTGCGCTACATGTATCTGACGTACGGCAAGTCCTTTTCCAAATCCGGGCTGTCATAATCAGCTCCACGAATTCAACCGCAACCACTTAACACCGAAACAAGCGCCATGTCCACACAAACCAATTTATTTGACGATGCCCAGCCTGAGCCGATCGAGCCGGATGAACCGGTATTCGACGGCGAAGCGCTGACCCTGTCCACCTTCGCCGAGCGCGCCTATCTCGACTACGCCATCTCCGTCGTCAAGGGCCGCGCCCTGCCCGACGTGTGCGACGGCCAGAAGCCCGTACAGCGCCGCATCCTGTATGCGATGAATGAGCTGGGCTTGAATTCCACGGCGAAGCCGCGCAAATCGGCGGCCGTGGTCGGCGACGTGCTGGGTAAACTGCATCCGCATGGCGACCAGTCCGTGTACGACGCGCTGGTGCGCATGGCGCAGGATTTCTCGCTGCGCTACCCACTGATCGATGGCCAGGGCAACTTCGGCTCGCGCGACGGCGACGGCGCCGCGGCCATGCGTTACACGGAAGCGCGCCTGACGCCGATCGCCAAGCTGCTGATGGATGAAATCGGCATGGGCACGGTGGATTTCCAGCCCAACTACGACGGTTCGACAGAAGAACCGAAGCTGCTGCCGGCGCGCCTGCCGATGGTGCTGCTGAACGGCGCCTCCGGCATCGCCGTGGGCCTGGCGACGGAAATCCCGTCGCACAACCTGGCGGAAGTGGCCAAGGCGGCTGTCGCCATGATCCGCGATCCGAAGATCACGCACGCCGAACTGATGGCCATCATTCCCGGTCCGGACTTCCCCGGCGGCGGCCAGATCATCACGCCGCCATCGCAAATCCAGGACATGTACGCGAGCGGCCGTGGCAGCATGAAGGTGCGCGCGCGCTGGAAGATCGAAGAGCTGGCGCGCGGCCAGTGGCAAGCCGTCGTGACGGAACTGCCGCCCGGTACCTCGTCGCAAAAGGTGCTGGAAGAAATCGAGGAACTGACGAATCCAAAGATCAAGCTGGGCAAGAAGGCGCTGTCGCCGGACCAGGTGGCCCTGAAGGCGCTGATCCTCAATTCGCTCGACACCATCCGCGACGAATCGGGCCGCGCCGCGCCCGTGCGCCTCGTGTTCGAACCGAAATCGAAGAACCAGGACCAGACGGAGTTCATGCTGATGCTGCTGGCGCATACGTCGCTGGAATCGTCGACCTCGATCAACCTGGTGATGATCGGCGGCGATGGCCGTCCGCGCCAGAAAGGCCTGGGCGACATCCTGCGCGAGTGGATCGATTTCCGCTTCGAGACCGTCACGCGCCGCACCGGCTACAAACTGGGCAAGGTCAAGGACCGCATCCATATCCTGGAAGGGCGCGAAGCGATCCTGCTCAATATCGACAAGGTGATCCAGATCATCCGCAATTCGGATGAGCCGAAGGCGGCCCTGATCGACGCGTTCAAACTGTCCGAACGCCAAGCTGACGATATCCTGGAAATCCGCCTGCGCCAGCTGGCGCGCCTGGAAACGATCAATATCCAGCAGGAACTGGCCGAGCTGCGCAAGGAAGAAAAATCGCTGCAAGACCTGCTCGACAACCCGGGATCGATGAAGCGCGCCATCATCCGCGAAATCGAAGCGGACGCCAAGCAGTTCGGCGACGCGCGCCGCACCCTGATCGAGGAAGCGCAGAAAGCCGTGGCCGAACAGAAGGTGGTCGATGAACCCGTCACCGTCATCATTTCGGAGAAAGGCTGGGTGCGCGCGCGCACCGGTATCGGCCACGATGCGGCGCAATTCACGTTCAAGGCCGGCGACAGCCTGCATGGCGCCTTCGAGTGCCGCACGGTCGATACCCTGCTGGGCTTTGGCAACAACGGCAAGATTTACTCGGTCCCCGTCTCGGCGCTGCCCAACGCGCGCGGCGACGGCGTACCGATCACGACCTTGTGCGACCTGAGCGGCGGCACGCCCGGCAACGCCGTGCGCATCCTCCATTACTTTGCGGGCAATGGCGCCACCAGCTTGCTGCTGGCGTCGAGCGCCGGCTACGGCTTCATCGCCAAGGCGGGCGACATGACGAGCCGTCTGAAAGGCGGCAAGGCCTTCATCACCCTGGACGACGGTGACGTGCCTCTGGCGCCCAAAGTCATTCCCGAGGCAGCCAGTGCCCTGGCCTGCCTGACGGAAGGCGCGCGCCTGCTGGTGTTCGGCCTCGATGAAATGAAAACCCTGTCCAAGGGCGGCACGGGCGTCAAGCTGATCGACCTCGATGCCAAGGACAAGCTGCTGGCCGTGCAGCCGATCACCCAGCGCGGCGTGGTGGTCTCGGGCATCGGCCGGGCCTCGAAACCGCAGGATGCGTCGCTGGGCGCCACGGCCCTGGCCGAACACTTCGGCAAGCGCGCGAAGAAGGGCAAGGCGCTGGCGGCCAAGCTGAAACCGGTATCCATGGCGGCCATCGGCTGACCGCCATCAAGTTATATGAAAAGACAGGTTCGCCTGTCTTTTTTTTCGCCCGTCACCGCGTCGCGGCAGCAGGGAAAAGCGTTGCACATATAATTTGACAGATCCGCCCCGCGTTCCCGTTATCCCTGCAGGCATGCCACCGGCATGCTATCCACAGACAGGAGAACAGGGATGAAAAATCAGTTTTCAGGCATGGCACCATGCAGCGCCTGACCCCGGCCGAACGGCTGGTGGCGGCGATGGCGGCCGAAGGCTTGCCGTATAAAAGCATCGCCAGGGAACTGGGCAAGTCGCCGGCCACCGTACGCAACCAGTTGCATGCGATTTACCAGAAGCTGGGCGTGGGCAACCGCACGGCGCTCGCCTGCAAGCTGCGCGGCACGCCTTAACGCCGCGACAGGCGCAGCACGTCGGGCGTCGCTTCGACGATGTCGATCACGTCCTGCGTCCCGCTGGCGTCACTGAGCGCATAGCGTCCCATGCCCAGGGGGTGCAGCCGGGTAACGGGGCCGGCGCGGGGACGGTCATCGGGACCGGGCGCCATGGACGTCAAGGTCGCCTCCCCTGACGCCATGGCGCCGGCGGGCGCGCCGAACTCGAGCACCTTGCGCCCCCTGCGGCTGGGAGGAAAGGCGAACGTGGCCGTAGGCCGGTACACCTCGATACCGTCTGCATCCTCCTCGAAGGAATGCGTCCAGCTACCGCTGGGCAAAGCCATCGTCATGCCGTGCATGCCGCCTCCCGTTTAACACATGAACGTCAGAAACACGATACCACGCCGCCCAGACTTTCATAGCCGCTCACGGAGGGCGACCAGGCCGACCCGTTCCACGCCTTGTGGAACAGGGCGCCATTCGTGCCCGTGACGAATACGTCGAGGCGGTTCGGCGCCCAGGCCGTGGCGCGCGGACGCGAGGTGCAGATGCCCCCCAGGTTTTCAAAGCCCGTCAGCGACGGACTCCAGGCGCTGCCGTTCCATGCCTTGTGGTACAGCGCACTATCCGTGCCGATGACGAACAAGTCGAGCCGGTTGGCACCCCACGACACGGCTTCCACCTCGCCCACGCAAATGCCACCCAGTCGTTCAAAACCATCGTTGGAAGGCCCCCATTTCGCGCCATCCCACCACTTGTGGTACAGCGCGCCATCGGTACCCGTGACAAACACGTCGAGGCGGTTCGGTCCCCACGCCACCGCCTCCGGCGACGAGGTGCAGATGCCGCCCAGGCGCTCATAGCCCGTCAGCGACGGTCCCCAGGCCGTGCCGTTCCACCACTTGTGGTACAGGGCCCGGTCCGTGCCGATGACGAAGACATCGAGGCGGTTCGCCCCCCACGCCACGGCTTCCGGCTGGCCCAGACAGATGCCGCCCATGGCTTCGTAACCGGTCAGCGACGGCCCCCAGGCGGCGCCATTCCACCACTTGTGATACAGGCCCCGGTCCGTGCCGACGACAAACACGTCGAGGCGGTTCGGCCCCCAGGCCACGGCGCGCGGGTCGCCCACGCACAAGCCGCCCATGGCTTCATAACCGGTCAGGGACGGTCCCCACGCCGTGCCGTTCCACCATTTGTGGAACAAGCCGCTGTCGGTGCCCGTGACGAACACGTCGAGCCGGTTCGGCGCCCACGACACCACCTGCGGCGCACTGGTGCAGATGCCGCCCTGCCCTTCATAGCCGGTGACGGACGGCGCCCAGGCCGAGCCATTCCAGGCCTTGTGGTACAGCGCGCGGTCCGTGCCCAGCACGAAGACGTCGAGGCGGTTCGCGCCCCAGGCCACGACGGGAGAGGAACTCTGGCGCGGCGTGGCGCCTGCCCCCGTGCCTCCCGTGCCGATGCTGGCGCGCGGGCCATCGAGGCAAGCCTGCATGCGCGCCACCTGGCCCGCCGTGAACATGAACATGGCGGGATCATCGACATAATCCATGTAGTTCATGAACATGTCGCCATTCGGCCCGTTGCTGCAGGAAACGTGGGGGAACGAAGGCTGGCCCGTGTTCGGCCCGCCCTGGTTCGGCGTATCGGCCACGTTGTCCGTGCCCGAGCACCCGGTGCCGTCGTCGCCCCAGATATGGTTCAGGTTCAGCCAGTGGCCGATTTCATGCGTGGCCGTGCGCCCCAGGTGGAACGGCGGTGCGGCCGTGCCGGTCGTGCCGAAGGCCGATTGCAGGATCACCACGCCGTCGGTGGCGGCCGGGCCGCCGGGGAACTGGGCGTAGCCCAGCAAGCCGCCACCGAGCTGGCACACCCAGATATTCAGGTAGCTGTCGGCCGGCCAGGCATCCATGCCGCCCGTCGCCTGCGACTTGACGGCATCGTCCGCGCCAAACGAGGCGACCGTCGTCTGGCGCCGCTCGATGCCGCTGGTGGCCGCACCATGCGGATCGGTCGTGGCCAGCGCAAACTCGACGCGCGCATCGGCCGTCAGGGGCAAAAATGGCGCCGGCGTGCTGTTCACATCCGGGTTGACGCGTCGGAAGTCGCGATTGAGGACATCGATCTGGCTGGCGATCTGCGCATCCGAAATATTCTGCGCGGCCGTATTCCACACCACGTGCACCACCACCGGTATCTGCGTCACACCGGAACGTCCGGCAATGCTGCTGTCGCCCTCGTAAAGTCCGGCCAGGTTTTCTATATCGGCGCGCACGTTCGCATAGGATGGATCTTCGGTCAGCAGGCGACGATGCACGTCCATCGTGGCGCAGGTGCGCGTCTGCGGCGTACCGCCACCCTGCCCCCCATCGCCGCCGTTGCCACCGCCACCATCGCCGCCCATGCCGCCGCCACCGATCTGCATGCAGCTGGTGCCCGCCATGCCTTGCGGCGCCTGCTGCATGCCGCCGCCCGGCATGGCGCCGGCATCCACGGCGGTCGCCCCCTGGGCGAGCGCCGTCTGGTCGGCATACGACACGCCCAGGCGCGGCCCCGGCATAGCGTCGCCGCCCGTCGCATCAGCATCGGCCTGCATGTCGCCCTCGACCGGCATCGCCTGCATGGAAGACATGGCGGACATGCCTTCAGCCGAACCGGTGGCCGGTGTTTTTTTCGTTTTAGCGGTGCTCATGATGTCTCCCTTCGTCTGTTTGCCAGATCACTATGGCACGGCGAAAAGAGGAGCATTTGCGGCAGATCAAGACTGGCAAGCAACGCCAGGGAAAAGTGGCGGACGAAAAAAAAGACAGCCGAAGCTGTCTTTGGGGTTTGCGGGCCGTGGCCCGCAAACGGTGGATTACTTGGCGGCGGCTGCCTTGACTTCAGCGTCGGCCTTGGCCTTGGCTTCTTCCGTCTTGGTGGCGGCCAGGGCCTTGTCGGCGTTCGCTTCCACTTTTTCCTTGGCGACCTTGGCGTTCGCTTTCACGGCCGTCTTGGTGGCTTTCGCATCGGCCTTGGCATCGGTTTTATCCGCCTTGGCTTCCGCTTTCAGCTTGTCTTCCGCATCAGCATTGACGACTTTGTCGTGTGCCTTGGCCTTGGTTTTGTTGGCCTTGTGGTGGGCGTCGGCTTTCTTGTCATCGGCCTTCATTTCCGCCTTGGCGACATTCGCGTCAGCCTTGGCATCGACTTTGGCTTCCGAAGCAACAGCCTTGTTGACGTCTTTTTGCGCGGAAGCCTGGGCTTTCACAACGGCTTCCGTGGCCGGTGCGGTTTGCGCGAAGGCGGCGGTGGCAAACAGGGTAGCGATCAGTGCGGCGAGTAATTTGTTCATGATGTGACCTTTCAATATGGTTTAATTTTATTCTTACTAAAGGCGGGCAAAATGTTCAAAATTTGCCAGGCATCGCGCTGTTTCTTGATGTAGCGCAATGGCATGACTTCATAGTAAAGATAACTGGCAAACCACACAGTGCGTTAGCGCACTCAACGGAAAATATGTGCATTTCGGCAAACTTCCCATCGAGCGCGGCCGTACACTGCAGGACCTCACACGCTGACGGCCAGGGCCGCGTGGCGCGCCGCCACCCACTCCTCATTGGCCGGCTCCACGCCCACCACGATGCGGCTGGCATCGCTGGAAATGCGGCTGGCGTTGCGCGCATTGGCCTGCGCATCGAGCACGGGACCAATAAAACCCAGTTCGGCGCAGATGCGCTGGCGCAGCTCGGCGCTGTGCTCGCCGATACCGGCCGTAAACACCAGCATGTCCAGCCCGCCCAGCACGGCCGTCAGGGCACCGATCTCGCGCACGATGCGGCGGATATATAAAGCCAGCGCGGCGCGGATGCGCTCGCCCGTGGCATCCTGGCGCTCCTGCTGCGCCAGCAAGACCGGTGGATCGGCCGACACGCCCGACACGCCCAGCAAGCCCGACTCGTGGTACAGCACGTGCGCCACCTTTTCCAGCGACAGCTTTTCGATCTCCATCAAGTAGATGACGGCGCCCGGATCGAGCGAGCCGCAGCGCGTGCCCATCATCAAGCCGTCGAGCGCGGAAAAGCCCATGGTGGTGGCCACGCTGTGCAGATTCTCCATGGCGCACAGGCTGGCGCCGCTGCCCAGGTGGGCCACGATGACCTTGCCGCGCGCGGCAGCGCCGAAGCGCTGCTCCAGCACCAGCGACTGGTATTCGTACGATAGGCCGTGGAAGCCGTAGCGGCGCAAGCCCCGCTCCCACGCATCGTACGGCAGTGCCAGCATCTGCTCGACCTGCGGCACCGTGTGGTGGAAAGCCGTGTCGAAGCACGCCACCTGGGCGATGTCGGGGCGCGATTCGAGCAGCACCTCGATCGCCTCCAGCGCGAACGGCTGGTGCAGGGGCGCCAGCGGCACATAACTTTTCAAGTCGGCCAGCACTTCGAAATCGATGCGCACGGGGGCGAAATACTTGCTGCCGCCATGCACCACCCGATGCGCCACGGCGCGCAGCGGACGCCCGGCCAGCTGCGCCACCACTTGCGCGCGGATGTATTCGAGGGCCGCGTGATGCGGCTGCTCCGGGTCCAGCTGCAAGGCGACCGCCGGCAGTCCGCCGGCACGGTAAGTGGCATTTTCGCGGCCGATGCCTTCGACCTTGCCGCTCCATTGCGCCTGCTGCGGCAGCACGCCGCCCGCTTGCTCGAACAAGGCGAACTTGATGCTCGACGAGCCGCAATTGAGCACCAGGATCAGGGTGCCATCGGCATGGGTGATTGGCGCGTTCATGGCGGCGTGCTCCGGTAATGGTTGGCCAGCATCACGGCGATGGCGCACGAGGCGATGCGGCTGGCGCGCGAGTCGGCGCGGCTGGTCAGGATGACGGGGATTTTCGCGCCCAGCACGATGCCGGCGCTGTCCGCGTCGCCCATGTATTCGAGCTGCTTGGCCAGCATGTTGCCGCTTTCCAGGTCGGGCACCAGCAAGATATCGGCGCGGCCCGCCACCTCGGAGACGATGCCCTTGACGGTTGCGGCGGCGATCGAGACGGCGTTGTCAAAAGCCAGCGGGCCGTCGAGGATCGCGCCCGTGATCTGCCCGCGGTCGGCCATCTTGCACAAGGCGGCCGCATCCAGGGTGGCGGGCATGTCCGCATTTACCGTTTCCACGGCGGCCAGGATGGCCACGCGCGGCCTGGCCACGCCGATCACGTGCGCCAGGTCGATGGCGTTGCGCACGATGTCGGCCTTCATGGCCAGGTTGGGCGCGATATTGATGGCCGCGTCCGTGATGATGAAAGGACGCGGATAGGCGGGCGTCTGCATCAGGAAGCAGTGGCTGATGCGGCGCTTGGTGCGCAGGCCGGCGCTGGCGGCCAGCACGGCCGACATCAGTTCATCCGTGTGCAGGCTGCCCTTCATCAAGGCTTCCACTTCGCCCTTGCCCGCCAGTTCGGCGCCGCGCGCAGCTGCCGCATGGCTATGCTCGACGTCCTCGATGGCGATGCCGGCCAAGCTCAGGCCAGCTTCCAGCGCCACCGCCTCCAGGCGCGCGCGCGGCGCCACCAGCACGGGCGTGATCAGGCCGGCCGCATGCGCGTCGAGCGCGCCCGACAGGCTCAGTTCATCGCATGGATGGATCACGGCCACCTTGATGGGGCCCAGGGTGCGCGCGTGTTCCAGCAGGCGCCGCGTGCCGTCGCCGTTATGCAGGCGTACCTCGGGCAGGGTGGCGCGCTGGCGTTCGATCTGCTCAGCGGGCGCGATCACCTGCGCCTCCCCGTCGAGCACCACGGCGCCATGCTGGTTGACGCAGCGGCAGGCCAGGGTCACGTGGCGGCTGCGCGGATCGAGGGCCGTGACGGTGACGCTGATGGCCAGCGTATCGCCCACGCGCACGGGCTGCAAAAAGCGCAGGGTCTGGCCCGTGTAGACGGTGCCGGCGCCGGGCAGGCGCGTGCCCAGCACAGCGGAAATGAGGGCCGCGCCCCACATGCCGTGGGCGATGACGCCCTGGTAGCGGCTGGAGGCGGCAAATTCGGCATCGAGGTGCTGCGGGTTGTCATCGCCCGACATCACCGCGAACAGGGCGATATCGTCCATGCTCAGGGTGCGCGTGATGCTGGCGCTGTCGCCGATGGCGATCTGGTCGAAGGTGCGGTTACGTACGATATTCAAGTCATCGTCTTGGGTAGTAGTCATCGTGGTCTTCTATACAGGGGTAATGTGTTTGGCCGGCTTGGCTTTTGACCCGGCAGGGGATGAGCGCGCGTCCGACGGCAACGCCTTCGCTTGCGCCTTGATCGCGCGCTCGAAGACGTCCAGCATCTGCTGCAGGCTCGCTTCCTCGTCCGGCGTCGGCGCTTCGGGCACTTGCAGCACTTGCTGCAGCCATTCGGACAGCGCGCCGATGTCGTCCGGGCTGGCGCGCGACAACAGGATCGGCAAGGCGGCGATGGCGGCATCGAAATCATGCAGCATCAAACGCGCCTGCTGGCGCACGATGCCGCGGAATTCCTCCATGTTGACATCCTGCCGGTACTGCGGCTTGATCAATTTCAGGGCCAGGTTGACCCTGCGCTCGTCGGCGATCATGCGGAAGCGGTAGATGTAAAACAGCGCGCGCACGGCCGCTTCCACCAGGCCGCCCCGCTGCATGTCCTCGTCCATCTTGCGCGTTTCGCAGCGCACGTATTCGCAATGCTCGGGCGAGATGCCGGGATGGGGACGCGGCGGCGTCGTGTCGCCGATGGCTTGTCCCGTCAGCGCCTGCACCAGGGGCGAGCCGTACACCAGGTCGAAGGTGGTTTCCTGCACCGTGTCGCGCCAGTCGCGCCAGCCGTTCAAGCCGGCCGTGATGGCGCCGGAGATGGCCTCCTGCATGGCCAACAGCGGGTTGTCGGGCGCCACCGGCTGGCGATGGGCGCGTACTTTTTCCGCCTCCTTGGCCACCAGCCTGGCCAGCGGATTATGGTCCGTCCAGCGTTCGTAAGACACGCGCAGCGGATGCGCGAGCTGCAGGAAGCGCGCCGACTGCGGCGTGACCATGGCGCGGACCCACGGCTGCGCAAACGTGCGGTACAAGGCCAGGTTCACTTCGGACACGCGCGCAGCGGCGGCGAACTTGCGGTCGTTTTCCACGCTTGGCTGCACGATGGCGCGCACATCCTCGATGCCGCGGTGCTCGACCTGCAGCACATAGTCGCCGCTGGCCAGGTCCGCGTTCGGCGTGTCGGGCGTCTTGTCGACGATCCTCGCTTCGTAGATACCGGCCGGCAGCAGGTTGATCAGGTCGATATTGCTGGCGAATTTCTGGTGTTCCTTGTGCCCCACCTTGGCCGAGACGAAGATGCCCAGGTGGCCGATGCTGTCATGCACGGCATACACGATGGTCTGGTCGTGCATCAGCACATCCTTGTCATCGCGGTACAGGTCCGTGATCCAGCCCAGCGCCTGCGGCGGCGGCGTGATGTTGTCGCCGTTCGAGCAGAACACGACGATGGGCGAACGGATATTGCGCAAGTCCAGGCGCACGCCGTCGGAGGTAATCAATTCCGCCGTGGCCAGGCGGTTGCCGATGAACAGATTGTCGACGATGTACTGCATCTCGACGTCGTTGAGGAAGACATGGCCGCCCCAGTATTTTTCAAATTCCAGGTAGCGTGGCGCTTCCGTGTCGATGTTCGCATACAGGTTGTACTGCTTGCTCCACAGGGTATTGGCCGGGTTGAGCTTTTCAAAATTCTGCACCAGGCTGGCGCCGTCGAAGCGGCCGTTGCCCAGGTCGCCCACCAGCGCCGTGGCCCAGCTTCCGCCCATCAGCCCACCCGCGTAGCGCATCGGGTTGCGGCCATGCCAGCCGGCCCAGTAGGACACGGGCGCGCCGGCCACGATGATGGGGCCGAACAATTCCGGGCGCATGGCCGCCGTCATGAGGATTTGCCAGCCCGCCTGGCAATTGCCGATGACGACGGGTTTGCCTTCGCTGAGCGGATGCAGGGCGATGACTTTTTCCAGGAAGGCCGCCTCGGCGTGCATCACGTCTTCCACCGTCTGTCCCGGCACGGGATCGGGCAGGAAGCCGATGAAGTAGCACGGGTGGCCGGCGCGCAGGGCCACGCCGATCTCGCTCTCGGCCTTGAAGCCGCCGATGCCGGGACCGTGCCCGGCGCGCGGATCGACGACGACGAATGGCCGCTTCGACGGATCGGGTTCCGGCGCATCGGGCGTCAAGATGCGCGCCAGGCCGTAGTTGACGGGACGCGCCAGTTCCAGGCCCGACATCACCAGTTCGGCGGGGAAGTCCAGCACGTTCGGCACTTCCTCGGCCATGTGCTCCTGGTACTGGTTGCCGCGCCGGCGCATCACGTCCGCGTACAGCACGATGCGCTGCCACGAGTCGCGCGCATAGTCGCCCAGCACGCCCAGCGACGGCAAGCCGCCGGTGGAGAAAAATGGTGCAGCTTCGATCTTCATGGCTATCCTTTTCATGCAAAAAACGCCGGACCATTCCGGCGCGGGGGCTACGCCATCTGGCTGATGGTCTTGCGAAAGCGCGCCAGCGCGAAGGTAAACAGGGCCGTGCCGATAGCCAGCAAGGCCAGGAACGGCTTCCACACCACGTCGATGCCGGCACCCCGGTACAGAATCGCCTGGCTCAACTCGACGAAATGCGTGGTCGGGGCGATCAGCATGATGTTCTGCACCAGTTCGGGCATGCTTTCGCGCGGCGTGCTGCCGCCCGAAAGCATCTGCAGCGGCAGCAGCACGAGAATCAGGAGCATGCCGAACTGCGGCATGCTGCGCGCCACGGTGGCGAGGAAAATGCCCATCGAGGTGGTGGCAAACAGGTGCAGGGCCGCGCCGCACAGGAACAGCGCGATCGAGCCTTCGATGGGCACGTGCAGCATGCCGCGCACCACCAGGTTCAGCGACAGGGCGGCGGCCAGCAGCACCACCAGGCCCATCGACCATACCTTGCCCAGCATGATTTCGGCCGGCGTGACGGGCATCACCAACAGATGCTCGATGGTGCCGTGTTCGCGCTCGCGGATCAGGGCCGCGCCGGTGAGGATGATCGACAGCATCGTCACCTGGTTGATGATTTCCATCAGCGAGCCAAACCACGCCTGGCTCAGCGATGGATTGAAGCGCGCGCGCATCACCAGTTCCACCGGCGAGACGGTCGCGCCCCGATAGCGTTTGGCGAATTCGGCCACTTCACCAGCGACGATCTGCTGGATGTAGCCGCTGCCGCTGAAGGCCTGGCTCATGCGCGTGGCGTCCACGTTCAGCTGCAGCTCCGCCTGGCGCCCGCCCAGCACGTCGGCCTGCAGCTTGGGCGGTATCGTCAGCACGAAGGTGTACTGGCCCGCGTCCAGGCCCGCATCGACCTGGCTCTGGTTGATCATGGCCGGCGGCGTGAACTGGGGCGGGAAGAAGGCCGAGGCGATGCGCCCGGACAGGGGCGAGCCATCCTCGTCGACGATGGCAATCGAGGCCATGTGCAGCGTTTCCGGCTTGGCCGTGGCAGCCACATAGATGGCCAACGTAAACGTGTAGAGGATCAGGATCAGCATCATCGGATCGCGGATCAGGCTCCAGATTTCCTTCACGCCCAGGCGGTAGATATTTTCAAGATGCCGCATATCAGCTCTCCTGTTTCTTCAGCAGCGCCACCGTCACGCCGAGGATCACGGGAATGGCGACGATCAGGGGCCAGAACGAGGCATGCAGGTCACCAAAGCCCAGCGCCTTGTTGAACACCCCCCGGCTGATATTGAGCATGTGCGTGGCCGGGTACATCAGGCCGATGGCCTTGCCCACGCCTTCCATCGACGAGACGGGATTGAGCAGGCCTGAAAACTGGATGGCCGGGATCATGGTGCCGATCATGGTCACGAACAGGGCCGCGATCTGGCTGCGCGTAAACGTCGACGCGAACAAGCCGATGCCGGTGGCGCAGATATTGAAGATGAAGGTGGCGCCGATCAGGGTCGGCAAGCTGCCCTTGATCGGCACGCCAAAGGCGGTGACCGCCAGCAGCGCCATGAGCACGAAGTTGAGCATCGCCAGCAGCACGTACGGCACCTGCTTGCCGAGCAAAAATTCCAGGCGCGTGACGGGCGTCACGTACAGATTGATGATGGAGCCCAGTTCCTTTTCACGCACCACGGACAGCGCCGCCAGCATGGCCGGCAGCATCAGCAGCAGCAGGGGAATCACGGCCGGCACCATGGCCGGCAGGCTTTTCACGTCCGGGTTGTAGCGGTAGCGCGTCTGGATGGCGACGGGGTTGTTCATCGTGATGCCATAGCGGTGCAAGGCCTGGTCGGCCAGCCACAGTTGATGCATGCCCTGCACGTAGCCCTGCACGGTTTCGGCGCGCATCGGCATGGCGCCATCGATCCACGCGCCCACCTGGGCCGGCGCGCCGCGCTGCACGTCGCGCGCAAAGCCGGGCGGAATTTCTATGGCCAGCGACAGTTCGCCGCTGCGCATGCGCTTGTCGATATCGGCATAGTCGCGCAAGGGCGGTCGCTCGATGAAGTAGCGCGAGCCGGCCAGGTTGTTCGTGTAATTCTGGCTCAAAGTCGTCTGGTCGTGGTCGAGTACCGCGTAGCTCAAGTCTTCGACGTCCAGGCTGATGCCGAAGCCGATGACGAACAGCAGCAGGACGGAGCCGCCCAGCGCCAGCGTCAGGCGCACGGGATCGCGGCGCAGTTCCAGGGTTTCGCGCCACATGTAGCTGAGCATGCGTCCCAGGCTGAAACGGCTGCGCCGGTGCTGCGGCGCTGGTGCCTGCACTGCCGCTTCCTGCGCGGGCGCCGGCGTTTCCTGCACTGCCGCGGGCGCCGTGCTGCCGCCCGCCTCTTCCAGGTAGGCGATGAAAGCCGCTTCCAGCGACGGTGCGCCCTTCTTGCGCACCAGTTCTGCCGGCGCATCGCTGACCAGCACTTTACCCGCGTGCATCAGCGAAATGCGGTCGCAGCGCTCGGCCTCGTTCATGAAGTGGGTGGAAATGAAAATGGTGACGCGGTCGCGCCGCGCCAGCTCTATCATCAGGCGCCAGAAATTGTCGCGCGCGATGGGGTCGACGCCGGACGTCGGCTCGTCGAGGATCAGCATTTCCGGCTTGTGCACCATGGCCACGGCCAGCGACAGCCGCTGGCGTATGCCCAGCGGCAGGCTGTCGGGCAAGTCGTCCATCACTGCGCGCAAGTCGAAGCGCTGTGCCATCTCGTCGATGCGTGCAACGATTTCAGCTTCCGGGACGTGGAACAGGCGCGCGTGCAGCACCAGGTTCTGGCGCACCGTCAGTTCGCTGTACAGAGAGAAGGCCTGCGACATGTAGCCGACCCTGCGGCGCGTGTCGATATCGTTGGAATCAACCTCCTTGCCGAACAGCCAGGCCTTGCCTTCCGTCGCCGGCAAGAGGCCCGTGAGCATCTTCATGGTGGTCGACTTGCCGCAGCCGTTCGATCCCAGGAAGCCGAAAATCTCGCCGCGACCGATACGGAAATTCACATGGTCGACGGCCGTGAAATCGCCGAAGCGCATGGTCAGGTCTTTGGCCTCGATGGCCACGTCCTGCGCACTGGCCGCATCGAGCGGCGTGATGACGACGGGCTGGTGACCGGCGCGCTTGGCGTCGGGCAGCAGCCTGATGAAGGCCGCTTCCAGGTTGCCGCTGTCCGTGCGCGCCAGCAATTCGGCCGGCGTGCCCGTATCGAGCACCTTGCCGTCGTCCATGGCCACTAACCAATCGAAGCGCTGCGCCTCGTCCATGTAGGCGGTGGCCACCATCACGCTCATTTGCGGGCGCTGCACGCGGATGCCGGCGATCAAGTCCCAGAACTGGGCGCGCGCCAGCGGATCGACGCCAGTGGTGGGCTCATCGAGAATGAGCAGGTCGGGATCGTGGATCAGCGCGCAGCACAGGCCCAGCTTCTGCTTCATGCCGCCCGACAGCTTGCCCGCCGGGCGCGCCAGGAAGGGCTGCAAACCCGTGCTGCGGGTCAGCTGGTCGATGCGGCGGCGGCGTTCCGCAGCGTCATGGCCGAACAGGCGCGCGAAAAACTGCAGATTTTCCTCGACCGACAGGGTCGGATACAGATTCTTGCCCAGACCTTGCGGCATGTAGGCGATACGGGGACAGACGTCGTCGCGGTGGCGCGCATCGCGCATGTCGCCGCCCAGCGCCATCACGCTGCCCTGCTGCACGGCGCGCGCGCCGGCCACCAACGACAGCAGGCTCGATTTGCCCACGCCATCGGGTCCGATCAAGCCCACCATGCGGCCGGCCGGCACGTCCAGGTCGATGGCGTCGAGCGCCACCGTCTTGCCGTAATGCTGGCTGACGCCCTTGATGCTGACGACAAAGGAGTTCACGTCCATGCTCACTGCGGAACCTTGGCAGTCAGTTCAGCGGGCCATGCCTGCTTCGCATCGAGACGCACCCAGGCCACGCCAGGCAAGCCCACTTTCACCAGCGCCAGATGCTTTTGCAGCAGCTCGCGGCTGATCTGCGCCTTCACGCGGAACATCAGCTTCTGGCGCTCGCTGGCCGTTTCCACCGTCTTCGGCGTGAACTGCGCGCTGGCCGCGACAAACGAGATCGTCGCCGGAATCACGTAATTGGGCGCCGCGTCGAGGATGATGCGCACCTCGCCGCCCAGCGCCACCTTGCCGGCCGCCGTCTCGGGCAGGAAGAAGGTCATGTAGACGTCCGACAGGTCGACCAGGTTGAGCACCTTACCGCCACCCGCCAGCACTTCGCCCTGCTGCGCCACCAGGTATTGCACGCGGCCGTCGCGCGGCGCCGTCAGCTGGCCATCGGCCAGGTCGGAATCGATGCGCGCCGTCGTCGCCTCGGCGGCAACCACGGCAGAACGGGAGCCCACCACCTGCGCCTTGGCCGCGTCGATGGCTGCCTGCGCCGCCGTCACTTGCGCCTTGGCCGCATTCAGGGCCGCGGCCACGCTGCGCACGCGGGCGCGGTCGTCGTCGAGTTCCTGCACCGAGGAAGCGCCCTCCTTCGACAGGGTTTCGGAACGGGCCAGGCGGCGCTTGGCCGCATCGAGTTCACTTTCGCGCTGCGCCACCATGGCCAGCGCGGCCGCCTTGTCGCTCTCGCGCACGGCCACCTGCGCCTGCGCGCCCACCACGGCGTCGGACGCCTGCTGCTGGCGCGCGCGCGCCTCGTCGCGCTGGGCCGTCAGGGAATCGACCTGCATGGTGGCCAGCGGCTGGCCCGACTTGACGAAGTCGCCCTCGCGCACGAGGATCTCCTTGACCCGGCCCGCCAGCTTGGTGGCGACGTCGATTTCCGTCGCTTCGATGCGGCCATTGCCGCTGACGAAACCTTCGCCTGGGCCCGTGGGACGCATTTTTTGCCAGGCCACATAGCCCAGCACGAGGACGGCCACGACCAACGCGGCGGGAATGAGTTTTTTCTTCAGTTGTGGAGTCATGGTATCGGGGCGATCAAATTAGTGGGTGGAAGCGGCGGCGGAAGTGGCTGGCGCGCCACCGCCCAGCGCCGCATACAGGCTGACCTGGCTGGAGAGCAGCGCGCGGCGCGTCTGCACCAGCTGCTGCTCGACCGTCAGCAAGTCGCGCTGCGCGTCGAGCACTTCCAGGTAGGGCGCGGCGCCATTGTCGTAGCGCAGCTTGGCCAGGCGCGCCCGTTCGCTCTGCGCGGCCAAAGTCGTCTTGCCGATATCGACTTGCAGCGCCAGCCAGCGCCGGTTCGACAGCGCATCGGCCACTTCGCGGAAGGCGCCCTGCACGCTTTTTTCGTAATTGGCCACGGCCACGTCGCGGCGCACTTCGGCCAGTTCCATATTCGCGCGCAGGCGGCCCGCGTCAAAGATCGGCAGCACCAGGCGCGGCGCGAAATTCCACGCGCCGCTGCCCGAATTGAACAAGCCGCTCAATTCCGCGCTGGCCGTGCCGTAGGCTGCCGTCAAGGAAATCGTCGGGAAGAAGGCGGCGCGCGCGGCGCCGATATTGGCTTGCGCGGCGCGCAGCTGGTGTTCGGCCGCCACAAGGTCGGGACGCTGCGTGAGCAAAGCCGAGGGCAGGCCCGCATGCAGCGGCTGCAGCACGCTGGCGTCGTCGAAGCGGCGCACCTCACCAGCCACCGGCGTCAGGTCGATGGGGCCGCCCACCAGTTGGGCCAGCGCGTGCGCCTGCACGGCGCGCGCCTGTTCCAGCTGCGCCGACAGCGACAAGGCCTGGCTGAGCAAGGTTTCCACCTGTGTCAGGTCCAGCTTGGAAATCGACCCGACTTCAAAGCGGCGCGTGAAGATGCGCAGCGATTCGGCGCGGCTGTCGACGGTGGCGCGCGCCAGTTCCACGCGTTCATCGAGTTCGCGCAAGCCCAGGTAGCCATTGGCCACCTGCGCCACCAGAGCCACGCCGACGGCACAGCGCGCCTCGTCGCTGGCCAACAGGGTTTGCAGGGCGCTGTCCTTCAAGCTGCGCACCCTGCCCCAGAAATCGAGTTCCCAGGCGCTCACGTTCAAGCCTGTCTGGTACTGCGCGCTCGTCATAGGGCGGCCCGTCACGCTCAGATCGCCGGGCACGCGCGCGCGGCTGCCGGAGGCGCCCAGCGTGATGGTGGGAAATTGTTCGGCGCGCTGGATGCCATACGCGGCGCGCGCCTCTTCCACGCGCAGGGCGGCGATGCGGATGTCACGGTTGCTGGCCAGCGCCTGCGCAATCAGCGCCTGCAGGCGCGCGTCGGCAAAGTAGGATTGCCAGGCGACGTCGGGCGCGTGCGCGCCGGCGGAATCGGTTTCCGGATACTGCGCCGCCACGGGCAGTGGCGGTGGCGCATACGGCGGCACCATCGAGGCGCAGCCGGCCAGGGCCAGCGCGGTGGCCAGCGCGGCCATCCTGGCGCAGTTGGGCAAAGTAGAAACAGCCATGGTCATCTTCTTCCAGTCAATTCAGAATGTTGTAGCCGCCATCGACATACAGAGTGCCGCCCGTGATGGCGCGCGCGCCGTCGCCGGCGAGGAAGGCGCACAGCGCGCCCACGTCCTCGATGGTGGCCAGGCGCCGCATGGGCGAGCGTTCGATGGCGTCGGCCATCAGGCGGTCGAAATGGGCGATGCCGGAAGCGGCCCGCGTCTCCAGTGGTCCCGGCGAAATGGCGTTGACGCGGATGCCTTGCGGGCCCAGTTCGGCGGCCAGGTAGCGCACCGACGCTTCCAGCGCCGCCTTCACGGGCCCCATCAGGCCATAGTCGGCGATGACTTCCTCCGCGCCCAAATAACTCATGGTCATCAGGCTGCCGCCGTCCGGCATCAGCGGTTCGGCCAGTTTCGCCATGCGCATGAAGGAGTGGCAGGAGATATCCATCGCCTGCGCAAAACCGTCGGCAGAACTGTCCGTCACTCGGCCATGCAAGTCCTGTTTCGGCGCATATGCAATGGAATGGACGACGAAATCGAGCCGCCCCCATTGCCGTTCGATCTGCGCGAACAGCGCTTCGAGCTGGCCCGGCACGGCCACGTCGAGCGGCGCCATGATGGCCGCCTGCACTTGCTGCGCCAGCGGTTCCACGTATGGACGGGCCTTGTCATTGAGCCAGGTCACGGCCAGTTCGGCGCCGGCCGTGCGCAGTGCGCTGGCGCAGCCCCAGGCGATGCTTTGCGTGTTAGCGATACCCACCACCAGGCCCCGCTTGCCCTGCAAAGGCAAGGGCCGCAAGTCGGCCGTCATGCCTGGACTGGACGCAGGGCGGGCCACGGCGTGGCCGCATGCACGCATCGCACCGCGCCGGCGTGCATGGCGGCGGCGCAAGTGGCCAGCGTCACGCCGCCGGCACGCGCATACGGCAAGGCAATGGGAGTGTGAGGGTGTAAGGTACTGCACGCGTCAGGCGCGGGGGTCTGCATCTTCATGAATCGGCTTCCGTCACTGAAATTCGAGGCACGCACCAGTGCATTTTCGGGGAACTGGTACGGGGCGAAATTACTCTACAGCATTTAGACGCGTGATTCGTGATGAGTCCGATCCGCATTCCATGACGCTTTGAGCTAGGTCAACTATAAGTGCGATTGCGGCAATGCAACATTGATGTAAATCAAATTTTACCTCAATATTATCTAAATGAAATATTTTTCAGGCAAGCGTGCGAACGTATTGATTTGATAATATCACTGGGCTAGCGAGAAGAAAAGCGCGCAGGTGAGCGACAATTGGTATTGCCTGGAAAACAAGCAGCGCTGGGCAGGGGCGGAAGGCAGACGGTGGGGAGACGCAGAAAGGGGGCCATGCTATTGCGATGCAACATGACCCCCATGCATTACGGAAGCGGCAAGAGCGGCATTATTTGCCCGGCGCCGCGGCGGGACGCGAATACAGGTCGATGATGGTGCTGATGCCATCCTGACACACGGAGCAGAACGTCTCGCTGCGGTCGAACATGATGCACTGCATCTCGGGCCGGTAGTAGCCGGACGACTCGTAGTTCGCGCCTTCGAAGGCGCCCACCGCATGGCGCTGCGGCGCCTTCGAGAATAGCTGCTGTGTGTAGGCCAGGTCGGCCTTGAACAAGTCGCTCATCTCGCTTTCCGGGCGGTTGGCCGCGCGCAGGGCCGCGCGCTGCTTCTGGTATTCGCGCGCATGGCTGTCGTATGCTTCCTTCGGCCATGGCGTCGGCAGCGGCGTGCCGGCCTTGACGTGATTCTTCCATTTCAGCCTGGCCGGATCGCGCAGCGCCGTGGCGTTCGGCTCCCACGGTTCCTGCCGCTCGCCATTCGACTGATAGGCTACGGGCGAGGTGTAGTACTCGTCGGCCAGGCCGGCGAAATGGTGGCCGAATTCATGCACGAACAGGTAGTTGGCCCAATCGTTATTCGCTGCCGCCGTGCTGAACTGGCCGAAGATGCCGCCGCCGCCGTAGGTATCGTTGTTGACGAGGATTTCGATGAATTCATACGGCGCGTACTGCGCCAGGTCGCGCAGCGCGCGGTTATCCGTCGTCAGCACATAGCGCTCGCTGCCGAAGATGTCGTAGCGCGTGCCCAGCGGCGACGCGTGATGCACGCCCGTCGAGGGGCGCGACACGCCCGACTCCTGGGTCGGCGCGGCCATGGCCCATACGTTGAAGTCCCTGGCCCGCTCGCGGAATGGCGAGACGGTGAAAAGATGGTCAGCCAGCTTGCGCGCCGTCGCTTCGAACTTGCCCATTTCGGCGGCCGTATAGCCATCGCCCATGATCAGCAGATCGACCTTGTCGGACGATGGCCCGCTGATGCGGATCGGGATCGGCTTGACGGGCGCCGGCGGCTGCTTGCGGATCACGTCCTGCGCGGCAGGATCGACATCCGTGCTCCATACAACGGAAAACAGGCCGCGCTCGTCGCGCTTGAGGATGCGCACGCGCACGGGGTGCTCGGGCTGCGGGAAGCGCACGGACTCCTGGAAGGCGCGCGTGGTGGTCTTCGCTTCATCGGTGCTGGCCCATTCGCCGAAGATGGTGGAAAAACCGCGCGAGTACAGCACCTTGCCCGACTTGATGTCGACCACTTCCAGCAGGTTGTTGCCGCGGTTGCTGTCATCGATGGGACGCGCCAGGTTGCCCGGCCATGGCAGGGGCTCGACCAGCACGCGCTCGACCGCATAGTGCTCCCCCAGCGCATTGCCGCTGTGCTGGTAATCGAGGCGCATGGTGGCCGGCGGCGGCGCATTATCCGCCTGCGCGGCAGGGACGATGCCGGCGGCCAGCGCCAGCGCGCAGAGGAAGGATCGAATCGGAGTCTGCTGCATGTCATTCCTAAAACGGTAGAAAAACAGGTGAAGGGAACGGTTTTCCAAACAATCGGCGGGCCTGCCGGCAGGTGCGGGAAAAACCGCTGCGGCACATTGTAGCGACAGGATGCGGGCGTGCAAAGCGCCCATTTCACGCGATTCGCTTGACCATACGATACAATCAATCTATATTAGACTGACTAGTCGATTAACTAAAGGAAAGAGCCATGCGCACCATCGATCCCGGCAAACACGCGGCCCGCCGCGACGCCATTCTCGCCGCCGCGCGCCACTGCTTTGCGCGCAAGGGCTTTCACCAGACCAGCACCGCCGCCATCTGCGCGCAGGCGGGCATGAGTCCCGGCAACCTGTTTCACTACTTCCCCACCAAGCAAGCCATCATCGCCGCCATCGTCGACGAGGAAGGCAGCGAGACGACCGCCTATTTCGCCGGTGTGCAAGGCAGCGCCGATGCCTACGGCGCCCTGCTCGATTTCATGGACCTGGTGCTGGCGCTGGCGGCCGATGACGACTTTGCGGGGCTGGCGCTGGAAATATCGGCCGAAGCGATGCGCGACGCGGATATCGCGGCCAGGGTGGCGCGCAACGACGCCAGCCTGCGCGCCGGCTTGCAAGCCCTGCTGGAAAAGGCGGCATCAGGGGGCCAGGTCGACGCCGCGCTGGACGCCGCGCAAACGGCCAGCTGGATCGCCGCGCTGATCGACGGCATCTTCAACCGGGTCGCCGTCGATCCCGATTATGCACCGCTGGCGCAACGCGCCAGCCTGCACCTGCTGCTGGCGCGCTTCCTGCGCCCTGCCCTGGCATGAGCGCCGCCATGCAAGCCCAGCCCACACGCATCGCCGACGTCGACGCCCTGCGCGGCTGCGCCCTGTTCGGCATTTTGGTCGTCAATATCGGCGCATTCGTCACGCCCTGGTTCGGCCTGGGATTGACCGATCCCGCCTTTCACGGCGGCGTGGACCGCGCCACGCACTTTATCGTCGCCCTGCTGTTCGAAACCAAGTTCTACCTGCTGTTTTCCTTCCTGTTCGGCTACAGCTTCACCTTGCAGATGCAGGCGGCCGCGCGCGCCGATGCGCCGTTCGTGCCGCGCATGCTGCGCCGGCAAGTGGGCCTGTGGCTGATCGGCGCCCTGCATGCCGTGCTCCTGTTTCATGGCGACATACTCACGACCTATGCTCTGCTGGGCATCGTGCTGCTGGCGCTGCACCGTTGCAGCGAGCGCCAGGCACTGTCCCTGGCGTTGATACTCGTCACCGTCTGCGTGGCATTCTGGGCAGGCATGGCCTGGCTGCAAGGCCTGCAGCCAGCGGGCGACGCTGCGGACAACGCCGTGGCGATGGCGCAAAAGGCGGAAAGCGCGCTGGCCGCCTACCACGCCACGCCGGCCGCCGTCGTCCATCAGCACCTGCGCGAACTGGGTGAAATCTGGATCGTCCTGCTGCTGGTGCAGGCACCGTGCGCGCTGGCCATGTTCCTGTGCGGCCTGGCCGCCGGCAAGCGCGAGATGCTGCTGCACGCAAGCGATTATCTGCCGCTGCGCCGCCTGCTGCTGCGGGCCGGCGCGCTGGTGGGCTTGCCCGGCGCCGCCTTCTACGCGTGGACCTCCGTGTATGGGGATAGCCAGGCATGGCAGGTGGCGGGACTGGCCGTGGGCCTGGCGAGCGCGCCACTGCTGGCGGGCGCCTACCTGGCGCTGGCGCTGGTCCTGTTCGAGCGCCTGCGCGACGGCACGCTGTTTGCGCTGCTGGCCGACACGGGCCGCATGGCCCTGTCGAACTACCTGCTGCAGTCGGCCATCTGCGCCGTGCTGTTCCTCGCGTATGGCGCGCGGCTGATGGGCAGCGTGTCGCCGCTGGGCGCACTGGCGCTGGCAGCCATCATCTTCGGCCTGCAGCTGCCGTTGAGCCGCTGGTGGCTGCGCGGCCACGCGTATGGCCCCGTCGAGTGGCTGCTCAGGGCCTTGACGATCGCCGCGTGGCCGCGCTGGCGGCGCACCGCTTACTTGTAGCGGTACAGGGGCTGGCGCAGCTGGATGGGGCGGATGTCGAGGCGCAGTTTCAGTACCGAATACGCTTCCGCCTCGGTCGAGCTGTAGCCGACGCTGTTGACCGTTTTACTGAAGCGAAACTCGAAGCCCAGGTCCGGATATGGGTCGCGCGGATTGCCGAAGGCGATGCCGATGGCTTCCTGCTGCGCGTTATCGATCAAATTACCCATCAGGTCCAGCACGGCGTTATTGCCGAGGATATCGTTGGTGAACACGGGTTCGCGCATGTCGGGCTGGTTAGGATCGAGCTTGTTGTCGGCCTTGTCCGGCGAGGGCGTAAACACGCGCGTGACGAGGTTGAATTTGTCGCCTCGGTCCAGGTAGCTGATGGCCGCATTGCTGATATTGAAATTTTTCACGCCACGGTCGCTGATGGCGCCCGACAGGTCGATCAGCAGGGCGCCGCTGTAGCCGATGACTTCCACGTCGCGCATGGCGTCGACCACCATGGCGCTGTTTTCATCGATGCCCAGCCCCAGGTGATAGCCTTTTTTCAGCATCACGGGAATCATGCGCGCAAAGCGCCCGCGCACCAGCAGATGCTGGTCCACAAAAACATCGCTGCCGATGAAGCCCAGGCCCGGCGCGATCTCGCGGCCATCCGTCACGCCCATCTTGAGCATGTCGAGCACGGGTTTGGCGTCGTAGAACATGGTGGTGCTCATGATGGCCGCACCGGCGCTGGAACCGGCGATCACGCCGCCATTGCGATAGACCGACCAGATGGCTTCCAGCGCGGCCGTGCGGCTGCCGTCCGGCCGCAGCAAGGCTTGCGTGATGCGCCCCTGGTCGCCGCCGGCAAAATAGATGCCGCTGGCCGACTTGATCTGCGTGACGATGGCCGGGTCTTCGGCGGCCTTGCGGTAATCCCTGTTCGGCAGCTTGACGGCCAGCGGCACGAAAAAGGCATCGGCGCCATATTGGTTCAGCTTTTTGATGATGCTTTCGCCCGATTTTTCCGGGTTCATCGCGGCCGAGGCCAGCACGGCGATGCGCGCGCCTGGCCCGCCCGACAGCTTGACGATGCGCTGCCAGACTTCGGCATTATCGGCGCGCAGGCCGCCGCCGATAATGACGAGCGTCCCCTGCGGCGCACTGCCGATGGCGCTGCCGCCGGGAGCCGCCACGGCTTGGACGCTGCACAATGCCAGCGCGAACAGCAGCGCGGCGCACAATTGTTGATACAGGCTTGAAGATGATTTCATGGTGCCTTTCGAATACAAGGAAAGTGGCGCATATTTTTTGATACAGGCACGCGCCCTTGCTGCCAAAACTGCTGCTTGCAATCCAACGCCATCACACTACGATACTACTTGCTGCATATGACAGCGTTGTTGCGGTATCTCCAATTTTTTACTTGAAGCTGTAATTGGCGCTGGCATAGAAGCGCCGGCCGCGCGGATCCGTATAGGTCGGGTCATAGCCGGACAGGAAAAAGTAGGCCTGGTTCGAGTATGGCGGGCTGGTATTGAACAGATTCTGTATGCCTGCGCGCAGCTTGAACTGCTTGCTGACGGCATACGCGCCCGACATGTCCCACAGCGTGTAGGCCTTGACCCGATTCGGCTTGACGACGCTGCCGTCATCCGTGTTGATGGCCGAGTTCTGGTCATCGTAGCTGCTCGAATAGGTGTTCGACAGGCTGGCCGAATACGGGCCATGGTCCCAGTCCAGGGTAATCGTATGGCGCCAGCGCTGCACCACGCCGTCCGTGACGAATTTATTCAGGTTGCTGATAAAGGCATCGCCGGGGCTCGTCTGGATTTTTGAATCGAGCACGTAAGTGCCGCTCAGGTGGGCGCCGAAATGTCCCCAGGCCGTCTTCACGCCATGCAGGTCGGCCGTGATATCGATGCCCGTAGCTTTTTGCGCGCCACGGTTTTCCTTGCGCAGTTCGATGTAGTCGATTTCATTGTCCTTGTTGCGATGTACGAGGTCGCCGTACTTGGCCAGGTTGCCGAGGATGATGTCGTCGCCGATTTCGCTGATCAGATCCGTGCGCTTGATGTTCCAGTAATCGAAGCTGAAGGTCCAGTGCTGGCTCGGCTCGAGCACCACACCGGCCGTGAACTGGCGGCTGCGCTCCGGTTTCAGCTTGTCGTTACTGTAGCGGCGCGTATCCCAGTTTTGCGCGCAATCGGCGTAGTTATTCTCCACAGTGGCGCATAACACGGGATCGGGCAGGGTCGCCGTACTGCTGTAGACGGTGGGCCGGTGCAAGTCCGACATCGATGGAGCGCGGAAGCCCTTGCCGGTGGACGCCCGCATCAGCACCTGCTTGCTGGGCATGTAAGTCAGGCCCACCTTGGGGCTCAGGGCGCTACCCACCTGCTGGTAATGGTCGTAACGGCCAGATAACTGCGCCTGCCACTGCTTGGTAAACGGCAGCAGCAGTTCGCTGTAAATGGCTTGCACAGTGCGGCTGTCGCTGGTGTCCTTGCCGCCTTCCGGCGCCGAATCGTCATTGATATTATTACTCATCAGTAATTTGGAAAGACGGAACTGCGTACGTTCGCGGCGCACCTCTCCGCCAACGGCAAGAGCCATGTCGCCGCCGCCCATGGCCATCAGAGCGCGTGACGCCTTGAAATCAAGCGCATCCATGACGCCGCGCGCGTGGCGCACTTCATCGTTGACCTGGATGCTCTCAATCAGTGCCAGGCCCTCGGCACTGGAAGGCCCGAATGGATTGATGCTGCCATCGGCGATGCCTGCGCGCAGCTTGTCCTTCAGCAGATAGCCTTTGGTATCACGGTCCCTGACGGTATTGACGCTATGATTCAAACCCACGTCATAATCCCATCCCGCCACTGTACCGGTCGCCCCCACCACGAAGCGCTGGCTTTCACTGGTCAGCTCACTGGTGCGGTTGCCCGCCTCCTTCAATCGCATGCGCACTTCCAGTTCGCGCTCCACCTGCTTGCCATCGTCATCCAATATGGTATCAAAACCGGTATTGGCCAATTGCGGCACCTTGCTGTAATCCAGGTAACCGATCACCCGTGTCGACGACGCGACATAATTGGTACGCGAACGGCTCAATGCCACCTCCGCATATACCTGATGCTCCGGGTTCAGCTTCAACACGCCCCGCGAAAGAAAATTCTGCTTCTCCGACTTCGGATACAACTCCGTATCGCGCATGTAATCGTAGGTACAGCCATCGACGCCGCCAGTGCCGTTGGGCAGGTACAAATTGGCAGGTGGATTGCAGTCCGGGATGGACAGGTTGATTTGCCGGTTGGTGATCGGCTTGCCGTTCAACAGGAAACCGACCTCCTGCAGGTGATCGCGCTGGGCACCCGACAGGCGGATATTCGCCGGGCTGGTAAAACTCGACAGCAAATGGCCAAGGCGCTCGGGCACGTTCAGGTTCGGAATGAACTTGCGCTGCGAGGTGCTGAGGCGGTCCGTCTGCTGCGCGTCGAGCACGGCGAAGATATTGTAGCCATCCGTGGCCAGGTCGCCCGTACCGGCCGTGATGCTGACCGTGCGCTTGCCGGCGCCGCCTTCCTGCGTGCCGCTGCCGTAGGCATTCAGCTCCACACCCTGGTAATCCTTGCGCGTAATGAAATTGATGACGCCGCCAATGGCGTCCGTGCCATACAGGGCCGAGGCGCCGTCGAGCAGCACTTCCACGCGCTGCAGCGCGGCGGCGGGAATATTATTCAGGTCCACGCCCGCATCGTCGCCGGGCGAGGCAAAGTTGGCCATACGCCGGCCATTGAGCAGCACCAGGGTCGATGACGTGCCCACGCCCCGCAGATTGGCGCTGTTGAAGCCGCGCTGGTCGCCGCCGATATTGATGCTGGCGCCATCGGTCAGGCCGCCCACGTTGGCCGACACGCGCGCCATCAGCTCGGCCGCCGTCGTCACCCCCGCCTTGTCGATCTCGGCGCGCGTGATGATCTGCACCGGCAACGCCGTCTCCGATTCCAGCCGCTTGATGGCCGACCCCGTGATTTCCACGCGCTGCATTTTTTTCGGCGCCGCTTCTCCGTCCTGCTCCTGCGCCAGCGCGCCGTTGCCCAGCATGCCCAGCGCCGCCGACACGCTCAAGGCCCCCAGCGCCAGGCGCACGCCTTGCGCCAGTGCCGACTCGCGTGGCGATACGCAACTGCCGTCTTGTTTTTCTGCTTGCATGCAAACTCTCCCAGATGGTATTAACCCTGTTTTTATAATGACTGCGGCACTGCCTTGCGCTGCTTTGCTGCTGTTTTCCGGGTACCCTGCGCGCCATGTTCGCCGCCGTACAGGTAGGCGGCGATGACTTCGCTCAAGCGGGCCGCTTTTTCAACGTTTTTCCTGTTCGATACCATCAGCGCCACGGCCAGCGCCTCGATCATGGCCAGCGCCGTGCTGGCACTGCTGGGCAGAACGGGATGGGTACTTTGCGCATACAACACGTGATCGGCCAGTTCGGCCAGGGGAGAGGCGGGCGAGTCGGTGAGCGCCACGATGCAGGCGCCGCGGTCGCGCGCGAAGCTGGCCAGACCGATGCAGTCGAGCGTGTAACGGGGGAACGAGATCACCACCAGCACATCGTGCGCCGTCAGGTTGACCAGATGGCCGGCCGCCACTTCCGAGCCGCCGATACCCACCACTTCCACCACATGCGGGCAAAACGGCTGCAGATGCTGCACCAGCATGCCGGCCAGGTTGGCCGACAGGCCAAAACCCATCACATACACGACCTTGGCGCGCGTCAGGCGGCGCACCACGGCCTGCACGGCGGGCGGCGACAGGGCATCGGATGTGGCGGCGATGTTCGCGGCCGCATATTCCAGGCTTTCCGTGACGGGCGACGTGGCGCGCGCGCGCCGCTCTATCGTGCGGCGCAGTTTGTCGACTGGCTGCAACAGCGATTGCAAGGTTTCGGCCATCGCGCCACGCATGGCCGAATAATTCTTCTGGCCGATATCGCGCGCGAAGCGGCTGATGGTGGCCGTCGATACCTGGCAGCTGTCGGCCAGTTCCTCGATGCCCAGCGCCGTCACCCGCATCTGGTTGCGCAGCAGGTAATCGGCGATCTGCCGCTGCGAAGCCGAACCGCTGGCCAGCACGTGCATCAGCGCCTGCCCCAGCGGAGACTGCGCGAAGGCGGCATCGGGCGCCGACAACGTGCCAACCCGTGGCGTATGGGGACTGCTGCGTGCAGGACTGGCGGATGCTTTCATATCACTGGCGGCCTGTATTCTTGGACACTGCGGATCACTGGCGGAAGGCGAAATCGGGTCGCTGGAACTTACTGTACTCATATCAAAAAGAAAACTCAACAAATATTTGTAAAAGGATTTTCATTGATTTACTTCGTGAAAATATTGCTACATAATCGACCGGAATCCATCAACCGCGCCCCGTTTTGGGGCGAATTCACCATGCAAGTACAACAGCATCCCATCTCCACCGCGCACGCCAGCGTAGCGTGCCAATTGAGCAGCTTCCATTTTGGCAGTGCGGCCGCCGCTAGCCGCAGCGGCAAGAAGGTGTACATCCAGGCGGCGCTGCATGCTGATGAAGTGCCGGGCATGCTGGTGTCGCAATTTTTACGCCGCGAGCTGCTGGCGCTGGAAGCGGCGGGCAGGATCCACGGCGAAATCATCCTGGTGCCGGCCGCCAACCCGATCGGCCTGGCGCAAGCCATCCACGGCGCGCCGTTCGGCCGCTTCGACCTGACCACCGGCATCAACTTCAACCGCGCCTACCGCCACGTGGCCGATGAACTGAAAACCACGCTCGATGGTCTGCTGGGACAGGATGCGCAAGCCAACGTGGCGCTGATACGCGAACATGCGCGCGCCGCCGTCGCCGCCTGGCGGCCGGGCACGGATGCGGAAACGCTGAAGAAAACCCTGCTGGGCATGGCCGTCGACGCCGACATCGTGCTCGACCTGCATTGCGACAACGAGGCGGCCCTGCACATTTATACGGGCACGCCGCTGGCCGCGCAGATCGCCCCCCTGTCCGCGTTGCTGGGCGCGCGCGCCGTGCTGCTGGAACTGGCGGCCGGTGAAGAACCGTTCGACGAAGCCTGCAGCCGGTTGTGGTGGGATCTCGACGCGCATTTCCAGGGCCGCTATCCGATTCCTGCCGCCTGCCTGTCGACCACCGTCGAGTTGCGCGGCGAAGTGGAAGTGAGCTACGCCCTGGCCGAGCGCGACGCCACCGCCCTGCTGCGTTTTCTCGCCATCGAGGGCGTGCTGGAGATAGCCGGCGCCGGCGACGACCTGCCCGCGCCGCAATGCGAACCGACGCCGCTGGCCGGCGTGGAACCGATCCTCGCGCCGCATCATGGCGTGCTGGTCTACCTGCGCGAAATGGGCGACGTACTGGCCGCCGGCGATGCGGTGGCCGACCTGATCGACCCCGTCAGCGGCGAAACGACGACCTTGCGCTGCACCGTCTCCGGCGTCTTTTTTGCGCGCAGCGCCCACCGCCACGTCCTGCGCGGCATGAATGTCGGCAAGGTCGCCGGCGCTGTCGCCTTCCGCGGCGGCAGCCTGCTGAGCCAATGACGCCATGAGAAAATTCAAGCTCCCCAATACCTTCGTCCTGCTGTGCGGCATCCTGGCCATGATCGCCCTGGCGACGTGGCTGGTGCCAGGCGGGAAATTCGACACGCAACTGGTGAACGGCAAGCAGCTGATCATCCCAGGCACGTTTCACTATGTCGACAACAAGCCGCAGGGACTCGCCGCCC
This sequence comes from Janthinobacterium sp. SUN176, assembly GCF_030587335.1. NCBI lineage: Bacteria > Pseudomonadati > Pseudomonadota > Betaproteobacteria > Burkholderiales > Oxalobacteraceae > Janthinobacterium > Janthinobacterium sp. SUN176. The sequence continues at coordinate 3,844,440 of NZ_JAPWIA010000001.1, forward strand.
TGATGATGGCGCCCATCAAGGGCTTCGTCGACGCCAGCCTGATTATCGGCTTCGTGCTGATCGTCGGCGGCGCCTTCGCCGTGCTGCAAAAAACGGAAGCCTTCGATTCCCTGATCAAGGCCATCGCCAAGGCCCACACCAGTTCGCGCTTCGTGCGCGCCGCCATCATCCCCGTCTTCTTCACCATGTTTTCCTTGGGCGGCGCCACCTTCGGCATGAACGAGGAAGCGATTCCCTTCATCCTGATCTTCGTGCCGCTGGCGCTGGCTCTGGGCTATGACACCATCACGGGCGTGTCGATTCCCTTCATCGGCTCGCAGGTGGGCTTTTCCGCCGCCTTCCTGAACCCGTTCAATGTCGGCATCGCACAGGGCATCGCCGGGGTGCCGATCTTTTCCGGCATCGGCTACCGCCTGATCGTGTGGGCCATCGCCACGGCGGTCAGCATCGTGTTTTTGATGTGGTATGCGGCGCGCATCAAGCGCCATCCGGAAAAAAGCCCGACCTACCTGCTCGACATCGAAAAGCGCAGTGAGCACACATTGGACCTGAACAGCTTTGCCGGCATGACGCGCACGCACCGCGCCGTGCTGTGGATTTTCATGGCGACCTTGCTGACGATGGTCGTCGGCGTCGTCAAATACGACTGGTTCATCGATGAAATCGCCGCCCTGTTCCTAGTGATGGCCATCGTCGTCGGCCTGGTCGGCCGGCTCGACATGGACAGCCTGGTGGCGTCGTTCGTGCAGGGCGCGCGCGACATGGTCAGCGTGGCGCTGGTCATCGCGCTGGCGCGCGGCACCATGATCCTGGCGCGCGACGCGCAAATCATCGACACCATGCTGCACGCATTGACGCCCCTGGTGGCCTCGTCGAGTCCCGTCTTCGCCGCACAAAAAATGTTCTTCATGCAGTCGGTGATCAACTTCTTCATCCATTCCGGCAGCGGCCAGGCCGCGCTGACGATGCCCATTATGGCGCCGCTGGCCGACCTGGTGGGCGTGACGCGCCAGACAGCGATCCTGGCCTTCCAGTTCGGCGAGTTCACCACGCCGATGATCCCCACGTCCGGCATCACCGTCGGCGTGCTGGCGCTGGCGCGTGTGCCCTGGATTACGTGGGCCAAGTGGATGATCCCGCTGCAGCTGATTTACCTGGTGCTGGCGCTGCTGCTCTTGATTCCGCCCTGCCTGATGCACTGGCAATAACCACGGCCACGCGCCGTCGCCGTGGCGTTATTTGCGGTACGCCTGTCCGTAGGCGCCATGGATGCCGCCCTTTGCCCAGTCGGCCATCAGGTCGTAAAAGCCGGGCGTGATGATGGTCGGCTTGCGCGTTCCATCGGGCGCCTGAGCGTAGCTGCGCATGCCGTGATCGGCCTGCGGGAAGAGGTAGACCGAGATGGCCTGGCCCTGGCCGCGCAACGCCGTCAAGCGCTCGATAGTGACAGCCGGCGGCGCTTGGCGGTCATCCTCTGCCAGGGCCCACAGCTGCGGCACCGTGACTTGCCGCGCGACCTGCACGGGATCGAGCGACCAGTCGATATCGAGCTTGTCGAACCGCGGTATGCCATTCTTGCGCAGCTCATCGGCCGGCATGCCCAGCAACACGCCCGTGTAGCCGCCCTTGATGAGGGCAAACCACGGCTCCTTGCCAAACTGCCGCTGGAATGCAGACAGGTCGTCCAGTCCATCTTGGTAGCCGGATTTGACGATTCTTGCCGTGATATCCGTCACCGTCCTGGCCTTCGCGATGACGTCGCCGCCATAACCCTTGTCCTGAAGTTCTCTGGCAACCTGCGCCGCATCCTGCTCCGTGATATCGGCCACCAGGCCATAGCCGATGCCGAGAAATTGCGCCTTGGCGCGCGCCTGCGCCAGCGGGGCAATCCAGCCGCCCTGGCTTACACCCATCAGGCCGAAGCGGCCGTAACGCCCTTGCGCCAGCCGTTTTGCTTCGCGCGACGCGGCCACCAGGTCATCGGCCAGGCGCGGAAAATTCTGCGTATATTCGCCTTCGGACAACCCGGTACCGCGCTTGTCATACACGAAAACGGACACGCCCCGTCCCACCATCTGATAAGGGTCGCGCGCGCGGTCGATCCAGCCGCTGCTTTCGGAACCATGGGCATACACGACCAATGGCGTGTCCTTGCCGGCGCCCGGCGCTTCCATCAGGCGGCCCGCCAGCATGACGCCATGCGATTCAAAGCGCGTATCTGCTTCGGCCAAAGCCACTTTCGGCCAGCGCTCCTTGCCGTTGACAAGCACGGCGTCCTTTCCGCACGCGAGCAGCACGCCGGCGTCCTGCGTGTTGCCGACGGTCCCGTCGCTGAAAGTATAGCCATAGCCTTTCGCCCCCTTGGTGAGGGCGACGAAGCCCGTCTGGTCCTGGCGAAAAATACCCGTCTCGCAAGGCGCCGGGCTGAATGCCTCCGGCATGGGAGCAGCAGTCGCCGAGAACGATACAGCAAGCAGAAGCCAGAAAAAATGTGAGGTCATGGGATCAGGGTCCGATAGGCAGTCTGTCGTGTTGCCGTCATCCTTACAGGGCGGCTTTTTCTTCGGCGCTCAGGCGCTTGGCGCTGACATACACGGTGTACATGGTGGCTTGATCGGCGCTGGCGACCATGGATGCCGGCGCGGCGCGGAATTTCGGCACGGCGGCGGTGGCCAGGCTGGTGGCAGCGGCGATGGCGATGACGGCAACGAAGATGGCTTCCATGTTTTTAGCGATGTTCATGATGGTGTCCTTTGGGTGGCTGGTTGTCTGCTGCGATGATGGAACTGTAGGCGCATGGGCCGGCCATCTCCAGCGGCTTGCGACAAACCGCCCAAAAGAAGGGACAGAATACCAACCGGCCCGATGAAAGGCAGGAAGGCTGGCTGGCCGCCGTTCCCTGCGGCGGACAAGCCGCCGCATGCATTGCTTGCAGGGATGCTACAAATGTAGCATGCTACATTTGTAGCCAAATCAACCCTCAAAGAAAACGATGCTCTCATTCGCATGGAAGTGGACATTGGCCGGCCTGCTGTCTGCCGCCGCCCTGACAACACCGGCCGTCGCCGCCGATTTTGACGGCATGGTCAGCGTCGGCGGGCATCCGCTGCACGTGGCGCAGACTGGCGTCGGGCCGTATACCGTCGTCTTCGAGGCGGGCTTCGCCAGCGACCTGTCGGTATGGCGCAAGGTGGCGCCGGAGGTGGCGAAGAAAGCGGCGGTGCTGGTCTACTCGCGTGCCGGCTACGGCAAGTCGCCGGCGCGTCCCCAGCCACTCAGCATGAAACAAAGCGTCGCCGAGCTGGCCGATGTGCTGCGCCAGCGCAAGGTGGAAGGATCGTTGATCCTGGTGGGCCATTCCTATGGCGGCTTCCTGATCCGCTATTTCGCGGCGACGCATCCGCAGCAGGTCGCGGGTCTGGTCTTTGTCGACCCCGCGGATGAAGGCCTGGAAACCGTCCTCAAACGCCTCGATCCGGTGCGCTTGCAACAGGACCAGCGCATGCTCGCTGCCAGCATCCCGGCCAAGTGGCAGGGCGAGCTGCAGACCATCCAGGCCATCCTCGATGCGGGCAAGCTGCCGACGATGCCGGTGCTGCCCGACGTGCCGGCGGTGCTGCTCACGTCCGTGCAGGCGCGTGCCGATTCGGACTTTTTCCAGGAGACGCCAGCCATCGTCAAGATCAAGCGCGAGCGGCACGCCGCCTTCCTCAGCCAGTTTTCCAGCGGCGCGCACGTCTTCACGCCGAATAGCGGCCATGGCATCCAGATGCAGGAACCGGAACTCGTTGTTGCCGCCATCGGCCAGGTCATGACCCTGGCCACGCAGAGCGCCGCGCGCGTGGCCAGGGCGCAGGCCAGACAAAAACTGATGGGGGAACTGGAGCACAGCGCCGCCCTGCTGGGCAAGCAGCAGAACGACGCGGCCGCAAGCCGCATCGCGCTGGCGCTGCGGGACAGCGCCCTGAGCGAAGTGGAGATCAATACGCTGGGTTTCGACCTGCTGACCAGGGCGAAGCGCACGGCGCTGGCCACGCTGGTGCTGGCGTACAATAACCAGGCCCACGCGCAGTCCGACAATGCCGCGGACAGCTACGGCGAAGCCTTGCTGGCGGACGCTCGCCCTGCGGAAGCGCAGCGCCAGTTCACGCGGGCGCTTGCGCTGGGACAGGCCAACGGTGCACGCGAACAGGCAATGGCCGGCTACCGCCAGCATCTTTCACAAGCAGAGCAAGCATTGAAACAACCATGAAAAAAAATCCCGTATCCACAACAGGCGCCGACATGCGCGGACTGGAAGACCTGGCGCCGCGCGAACGCCAGGTCGTCGAATGCGTGTACCGGCTGCAGGAAGCCACCGCGTCGCAAATCCAGGAAGCACTGGGCCCGGACTTGAGCAATTCGGCGGTGCGCGCCATGCTGGCGCGCCTGGAAACGAAGGGCGTGCTGCAGCATCGCGTCGATGGCCAGCGCTATTTGTACAGCGCCGTGGCGCCGCAGGCGCAGGTGCGCGAGTCGGCGCTGAAAAAACTGGTCGGTACCTTTTTCAATAATTCCAAGGCCAGCGCCGCGACGGCCTTGCTCGGCATGTCCGGCGAACTGAGTGCGCAGGAGCTCGATGACCTCGAAGCGATGATCGCGAAGGCACGCCAGGAAGGCCGCTGATGGCGGGAACCGACCTCGCGCAGCTGCTGTTGAAGCATAGCGTGACGGTCGTGCTGCTGCTCTGCATGCTGCGCCTGCTGCACCGCGCATCGGCCTCGCGCCGCGTGTTTGCCACGCGCTGCGGCCTGGTGGCGCTGCTGTTGCTGCCCTTGTTCTGGCTATGGCTGCCGCAGCTGCCCATGCGCATGCCGCTGGCCCTGTCGGCCCTGCTCGATCCTCCGCTGCGCATCCCCATCAGCGTGACGACGGTCGCGCTGCCCGACATCGAGGCAGCCGTGGCTGCCCCGGCACGTGCCGCATGGCTGGGCCGCTGGCTGCTGGCCGCGTATGCCGTCGGCGTGGCATGCCACCTGCTGCGCCTGGCGCTGAACCTGGCGCGCTTGCGCCAGGCGAGCGTCGCCGCACAGGTGCTCGAAGCGCCGGCATGGACAACGGCCCTGCAAAGGCTGCATCGGTCGCTGGGGCTGCGCCGCGCCGTGCGCCTGCTGGTCTCCGATACGGCCGCATCGCCATACAGCTGGGGCTGGCATCATCCCGTCATCGTGCTGGACCGTCACAGCGCCGGCAACGCACAGGCCGATGCCGTACTGGCCCACGAACTGGCGCATATCCGCGCCCATGACTGGCCCATGCTGCTGCTGGCGCGCGTACTGCTTGCCCTGTACTGGTGGCACCCGCTGATGTATCCGCTGTTGCGCATGTTCGAACACGATACGGAATGCGCTGCCGATGATGCGGTGCTGGCTGCCGGCGCCACGCCATCGCGTTATGCCCACACCCTGCTCACGGTGTCACGCCAGGCCTTCGGCGCAGGAACGGCAGGCAAGCCGGCAACTGGCATGGCCAATCGCATTGCCAGCCGCGGCGCCATGCTGGGCGCACGCATCGCGGCGCTGCTGGAAGCCCATCGCCCGCGCGGGCGCGTCACGCTGCGTCAATGGTGGAGCGGCATGCTGGCAAGCGTAGCGCTGATGTGCGTGATCGGCAGTATCACGCTGCAAGGGGAGCGGGTGCTGTGGCCGGACAGCCTGCTGCCGGGCTCCGACAGCCGGCAGCAAGACCCGGTCGCCTTGCTGCAAGCGCTCGACAATCCGAATTTCACCCAACTTGCCAGCGCGATGCGCGCCAGGGACTACACGCTGCGCCATGCGGCCGAGACGGAATCGTTCCACCAGCGCGCCGCCATACCGGCGCTGCTGCTGGCCTTGCGCGACCCGCAGCCTGTCGTACGCCAGCTTGCCGTCTGGGCCTTCGGTGAAATGCGTTTTACGGAAACGGCACCCGCCGTGGCGGCGCTGCTGGCCGATCGCGACGCCGCGGTGCGCGCCGAAGCTGCCGCCGCGTTGGGCGACATGGGCGAGCGGCGCTGGCTGGCGCCGATGATCGCCATGCTGGGCGATCAGGACGCCGTGGTGCGCCGTCGCGTGGCGCATGCGCTGGGCGACTTGCAAGCTGGCGCCGCCATTCCCATGCTGCAAAGCCGCTTGCATGACCCCGTCCCCGACGTGGCCAGCGAGGCGCGCTGGGCGCTGGACGAAATGCGCTAGGCGTGGCTGTCCGCTGCCGCCGGCGCGATGCCGACGGCCCGTGAGGGCTAACGCGTGAAAGTAGGCTGCTTGGCTGGAGGCGTACGTTCCGCCTGTCGTTATGCTGTGTTGCGTATTGCTGCTGTCACCTGGGCTGGAGCGAACCGGGGGTACCGTCCGTTCGAATGGCCCGTGATGGGAAACTGCGAGGTACTGCTACTGCCTGCATGGCATGGCCGCGCTTACAGGGCGGCTTTTTCTTCCGCGCTCAGGCGCTTGGCGCTGACGTACACGGTGTGCATGGTGACTTGCTCGGCACTGGCCGCAATGGGTGCCGGCGCGGCGCGGAACTTCGGCACGGCGGCGGTAGCCAGGCTGGTGGCGGCGGCGATGGCGATGATGGCAACGAAGATGGCTTCCATGTTTTTGGCGATGTTCATGATGATGTCCTTTGGGTGGCTGGTTGTGTGCTGCGATGATTGAACTGTAGGCCGATCCCCCCTGAACCGCCATCGAATTGCGACCAAACGCACGATTCGCGGGACAGAATACAAAAAGCCCGGATGGAACGCACAACGTGCACACGCCGTGGCATTTGAGGCTTGCCAGCCCCATTCCTGGCCATTTCAGCGCCCTGCAAGCCCCTAAAAGCCCTACCGCCGGCCAACCTTGTTTATAATCGCCCTACACTAAAGGACTTCTTTCATGACTGATCAATTCTCCAAAAAGGGCGAAGCCTGGTCGGCCCGGTTTTCCGAACCGGTCTCGGACCTCGTCAAGCGCTACACAGCTTCTGTATTTTTTGACAAGCGCCTGGCGCTGTTCGACATCGAAGGTTCGCTGGCCCATGCGGAAATGCTGCATGCGCAAGCCATCATCAGCCCGGCCGACTACGCGGAAATCCAGCGCGGCATGGCGCAAATCTCGCAGGAAATCGCCGCCGGCCAGTTCGAATGGCTGCTGGACCTGGAAGATGTCCACCTGAATATTGAAAAGCGCCTGACCGAACTGGTAGGCGATGCGGGCAAGCGCTTGCACACGGGCCGTTCGCGCAACGACCAGGTGGCGACCGACATTCGCCTGTACGTACGCTCCGCCATCGACGACATCACCGCCCTGCTGGCGACGTTCCGCGGCGCGCTGACGGATCTGGCCGAACAGCATGCCGACACCATCATGCCCGGCTTTACCCACATGCAAGTAGCCCAACCGATCACCTTCGGCCACCACATGCTGGCATATGTCGAGATGTTCGGCCGCGACGCCGAGCGCATGGCCGACTGCCGCAAGCGCGTCAACCGCCTGCCGCTGGGCGCCGCCGCCCTGGCCGGCACCACCTTCCCCATCGACCGCCTGCGCGTGGCCAAGACGCTGGGCTTTGACGACGTGTGCCACAACTCGCTCGACGCCGTGTCGGACCGCGATTTCGCCATCGAATTTTGCGCCGCCTCCGCCGTGCTGATGATGCACGTGTCGCGCATGGCCGAAGAACTGGTGATCTGGATGAGCCCACGCATCGGCTTCATCGACATCGCCGACCGCTTCTGCACCGGCTCGTCGATCATGCCGCAAAAGAAAAACCCGGACGTGCCGGAACTGGCGCGTGGCAAGACGGGTCGCGTGTATGGTCACCTGACTGGCCTGCTGACCCTGATGAAAGGCCAGCCGCTGGCCTACAACAAGGACAACCAGGAAGACAAGGAACCGCTGTTCGACACCGTCGACACCGTCATCGACACCCTGCGCATCTTCGCCGACATGGCCGGCGGCATCACGGTGAAACCGGAAGCGATGCGCGCGGCAGCCCTGCAGGGTTATGCCACGGCGACCGACCTGGCCGACTACCTGGTCAAGAAGGGCTTGCCATTCCGCGACGCGCATGAAGCGGTGGCCCTGGCCGTGCGCGCCTGCGTCGACGCCGGCTGCGACCTGGCCGACCTGTCTTTGGAGCAGCTGCGCGCGTTTTCCCCGCTGACGGACGAAGACGTGTTTGCCGTGCTGACCCTGGAAGGCTCTGTCGCCGCGCGCGACCACGTGGGCGGCACCGCGCCACGCCAGGTACGCGCCGCGATCGCCCGCGTGCGTACGCAACTGGAAAAATAAACGGGCTGCGTCCCGCCAACGCCCCGCTGCATCGCCGCAGCGGGGCGTTTTTCATTGGGCGACGATTTTCGACAGCACGGCAAAGGCGGCCCCCGTCTGCGATGCTTCCAGCAGCAAGGTCAGCTCCGTGTAGGTGCAGATGATGTTGATCAGGTTGATGCGCTCCCACGCTAGGCGCTTGAGGATGGCGTGATACACGCCCGGCGTATAGCAGGTTTCAGGCGCCAGGTGCAAGGTCACGGCCGTCACGCGCTCGAGGCGCGCCAGCTCCTGCTCTTCGCCGAAAACCTCTTCCACCAGCGCATGCAGGCTGCGGCTGCAGATCACCATCACCTCGTTGACGCCGCGCGTGACGGTAATGAACGTGCCCCGCTGGGGCGCGGCCAGCGCCAGCAACTGGCGCTGGCAGGCATACGTCTGGTCGGAGTAACGGTAGGTAAAAATCATCAGTTCGCTGCGCGTGGACAGTTCTCCCGCACGGTGCGCCAGCACGATCTCGCCGCTTTTCTGCTGCGGCATCCGTTCGGCCAGGCGGCGCAGCGCCATCACCACGGCGGCCTGGCCCACCGGTTTCCATAAGTCGCTCTGCAATTGCGGCTGCAGCTGGCGCGCCAGTTCCGACAGGTTGAGCAAGCCCCGGCCCAGTCCCTCGCTGAGAAAGGCCGATTCCATCACGATCTGTTCCACTTTGGTCGCTATCGAAAGCATAGTTCGTCGGGCCGGTGATTCCGGTGCACGCACCAGGAGCCGGCAACCCTTCCTGAAAAAAGGATGCACTGCGCCAGCGGCCGCACCGGGCGGCGCGGTCGGACTCTCTGAAAAGCCCCCCTCGCGGGGGAAGGGCCGGTTAACGGCGGCTAGGAAGGCGGATGCAGCATGAATGCCGCTCCAGAGGGGAAATGGCTGAAACCAACAGCAGAAAACAGAACTGACGTCATGTGAAACTCCCGATTTTTTTCCCGATGCGCTGTATCTGGACGCGGTCATTGCCGCGTGCGCTTTTTTTGTCTTCGCGTGATCCGCTGGGGACCACATGAAGAGCTAGTGTAGATCGCAACATTTAAAAAATGCAACAGTGTTTTTCCAACAGAGCGCTCCATTAGGGGAAGTAGTCCAAAACAAAAGTTGCAGCTTGTGGTAGATCAAACTTTCCAACGATACAGGGCTGATAAATGTTCAATTCTTAACAAAAATTCGCGTAGTGACCCATTTCTTGAATTTTTTGACATGGCGATCTCGACAAGTTTAGTGTCCCCCTACCCGGCGTCATGCCACCACAAAACGGCAGGCTATCCGCCCGCCGCCAGGCACGCCGGGGTGGCCATCAGGCATCGCGGCCAGCTCATTCACCATTTCCTTAACCGATACCATGGAGCAGAAATGAATTTACGTTTGACGATAGTTGCCGCATCCATCGCCGCCCTGCCGCTGATGGCCACCACGGCAGATGCCGCCTCGCCGCTGCCACAGACCCTGATGGCCGCCCCGGTCAGCCTGGCCTCTCCACAAGAGAACGCCAGCCTGGTCAACAAGCTGGCCGCGCAGGCACGCAGCCGCGGCCTGAATACCGAGCATGGCTTTGCCGTCGGCGCCCAGCATCCGGGCGTCAGCGGCACGCGTGTGAGCCGCGTACAGCACACCTACAAGGGCTTGCCCGTCTTCGGTTCCGAGACGGTCGTGGTCAGCAACAACGCCGGCGACATCGTCAGCGAATCCGTGTCGGACCGCGCTTCCGGCCTCGGTAGCGGCGGCGTCAATTCCGTCACCCGCAGCGCCACCACCGATATCGACACCACGCCGGCCGTCAGCGCCGCCGCCGCCATCGCCGCCGCCGTAAAAAGCATCGGCGTGCCGGCCGTCGACCACGTGCCGCCGCATGCGCAACTGCTGATCTACCCCGTGATGAAAACGGTGCGCGTGGCCGGCGCCGAGAACAAGTCGGAAGCCGCGCTGAACGCCCTTGACGTGCAGGACGTGGTCGACCACTACGAGCTGGCCTACCTGGTGCAGACGCGCATGATCAGCGGTAACAAGCCCGTCTACTACGACACCGTCGTCAGCGCCAAGGATGGCCGCATCCTGCGCCAGTGGAAAGCCCTGAAAACCGTGGCCGGCATCGGCAACAGCCAGTACAACGGCCAGGTACCGCTCAACACCACGCTCACGGGCAGCAACTACACCATGAAAGACCCCAGCCGCGGTACCGGCGGCAGCTTCGGCGGCATGGCCATCACGAATGCCAACCACGGCACCACCTCGGGCAGCGTGTACAGCAGCACCAGCAATACCTGGGGCGACGGCCAGCAATACATCAACGGCGGCAGCACCACCAACGCCAACGGCCAGACGGCGGCCGTGAACGCGATGTGGGGCCTGATGAACACCTACGACACGCACAAGAATGTGCTGGGCTGGTCCAGCCTGGACGGCAACAACACGGCCACCCACATCGCCGCCCACGTCAACACGGCCTACGACAACGCCTACTACGACAGCAGCTGCAAGTGCATGTACATCGGCGACGGCGGCAGCTCGTTCAACAACCTCGGTTCCATCGACGTGATCGGCCACGAAATGGGCCACGGCATCACGGACGCCACCTCGGGCCTGATCTACTCGCAAGAGTCGGGCGGCTTGAACGAATCGAGCTCGGACATCGCCGGCGAAATGGTGGAAGCCTATGCGCGCGCCGGCGGCACGGGCACCAGCATCCCCAACACGGGCAACGATTGGATGACGGGCAAGGAAATCGCCAAGAATGGCCAGCCGCTGCGTTGGCTGTACAAGCCAAGCAAGGATGGCAGCAGCCCGAATGCGTGGAGCAGCACCATCAAGAACCTCGACGTCCACTATAGCAGCGGCCCGAACAACCGCATGTTCTACTTCCTGTCGCAGGGTTCGAACTCCACGTCCAGCAGCGACTACTACAGCTCGTACCTGAACAAAAGCCCGCTGGCCATGACCGGTATCGGCAGCGACAAGGCTTACCGCATCTGGTTCAAGGCCGCCACCACCAAGTTCACCTCGTCGACCAACTATGCCGACGCGCGCAACAAGGTGCTGCAGGCAGCCGAGGAACTGTATGGCGTGGGTAGCGCCGAGGCTATCGCCGTCAAGCGCGCGTATGCGGCCATCAACGTGGGCGCCGACGTCGATGAATCGACCACGGGCGGCGCGGTGACCATCACCAGCCAGCCGGCCAGCATCACCGTCGCACCGGGCGCCACCGCCTCGTTCGCCGTGGGCGCGGGCGGCGGCACGGCACCGTACACCTACAAGTGGTACCGCAACGGCGCCGTGATCAGCGGCGCCACGTCGCCTGCCTACAGCTTCACGACCGTGGCGGCCGATAGCGGCGCCGTGTTCAAGGCCACGGTGACGGATTCGTCCTCGCCCGCCGTGACGGCCACGTCGAACAACGCCACGCTGACGGTGGGCACGAGCAGCGCCACCGAACGCGTGACGAACGGCGGCTTCGAGTCCGGCGCCACGGGCTGGAGCGGCACCACGGGCGCTATCGGCACCTTCACGGGCCAAACCGCATACGAAGGCACGCAGTATGCCTGGCTGGGCGGCAATGGCGCCACAGCCAGCGAGTCGCTGACGCAAAGCGTGGCCATTCCGGCCGCCGCCACGTCCGCCAGCTTGAGCTTCGCGCTGCACATCGACACGGCTGAAACGGGCAATACCGTGTACGACAAGCTGGTCGTCACCGTGAAGAACAGCGCCGGCACGGTGCTGGGTACCCTGGCCACGTATTCGAACGTGAACAAGGCAGCCGGCTACCAGATCCGTACGTTTGACCTGATCGCCTACAAGGGCCAGACCGTGCAGATCTCGTTCGCCGCGACCGAGGACGCATCGCTGCAAACCTCGTTCGTGATCGACAAGGTCAGCCTGGTTACCCAGTAAGCGGCTGAACATGCGGGCAAGCCATCGATACAAGGCTTGCCCGCACAGCACGATTGATTTTCTGGCAATTACAGTCTACCCTGAGGCAGTGATTGCATCTTGCCTGCTGCCGGTACCCGCGACGAATTGAACTTTTTTTGGATTGTTCCTGACCGATGCCTACTTCGACCTTGTCCGCACGCGCTTTCCCCCATTCCAGCCTGTCCATTTTTACGCCTGCCACCATGCTCGCCTGACGCGGCCATGCAGTTTCACCTCCAGGTGCAGGGCCCGGCGGGCAGCCAGGCGCTGGCCATCGACGCCGCCAGCGAGGCCGAGGCGATCCGCGCGGCCGTGCGCGGCGGCTGGCGCGTGCTGGCCGTCGACGATGGCGCGGCGCAGGAGGCTGGCGTCGCGCCGCGCCCTGGCAAGCAGGGCCTGCCCCTGCTGCAATTCAGCCAGGAGCTGCTGGCCCTGCTCGAAGCGGGCCTGAACCTGGGCGAGGCCATGGCCACCCTGCACAACAAGGAAACGCGCGCGGGCGCCAAGGCCACCCTGGCCGCCATCGTGCTCACCCTGCAGCAAGGGCAAAGCTTTTCCGACACCCTGGCCGGTTTCCCCGACATCTTCCCCGACATTTACATCGCCACCGTGCATGCGGCCGAACGCTCGGGCAACCTGCCCGAGGCGCTGGCGCGCTTCGTCGGCTACCAGTTGCAGTTCGACGCCATCCGTAAAAAACTCATTTCCGCCGCCATCTACCCGTGCATGCTGCTCGTCGTCGGCGGTCTGGTGACCCTGTTCCTGCTCGGCTACGTGGTGCCGAAGTTCAGCGTCGTCTACGAAAGCTCGGGCCGCGAAATCCCGTGGATGTCGCAAATGCTACTGGGTTTTGGCCAGACCCTGGCCGCGCATCCGCTGCTGTGTGCCACGGCGCTCGCCGCCGCCGTTGGCGCCGTGGTCTTCGGCATCGCCAATGCCGGTGCGCGCCGGGCCCTCGTCTTGCGCCTCTTGCGCCTGCCCGTGCTGGCCGGGAAGGCGGCGGAATTCCGCCTGGCGCGCTTCTACCGGGCCCTGAGCCTGCTGCTGCACGCCGGCATCCCGCTGCACAAGGCGTTGGCCATGGTCGCCCCCATGCTGCTGCCGGCGCAGCAGGAGCAGCTGGCGCAGGCGCGCCGCGCGGTGCAGGAAGGCATGCCGTTTTCCACCGCGCTGGAACACGCCGCCATGGCCACGCCCGTGGCGCAATCGCTGCTGAAAGTGGGAGAAAACACGGGCCGCCTGGGCGACATGCTGGAACGCTCGGCCAAGTTCCACGACGAGGAATTCGCCCGCTGGGTGGACTGGGCCTCGCGCCTGCTCGAGCCGCTCTTGATGACCGTCATCGGCGTCGTCATCGGCGGCGTGGTGGTGCTGATGTACATGCCGATCTTTGAACTGGCCGGGAGCTTATCGTGAACGTTATCGTGAAGGTCATGCCATGAACGCACGCGACGAAGAACGGGCCGTGCTTGATGCGGCCATGCTGCGCCGCGCCCACGCCAGCGCACTGGAACAGGGCCGCCCGCAGATGGCCGTGCTGCAGGAAACGGCGGCCCTGCCGCCCGAAGTCTTCCTGCGCCAGCTGGCCGCCCTGTTCCGCTATCCTGCGTGGACGATGGCCGAACTGCAGGCCGCCATGCCCGCCTTTGCCCTGCTGCCCTACACGGATTGCGCCCAGCGCGACTGCGTGCTGCTGCAGCCGGGCGCCCCCGGCGCACCGCCCGTGCTTGTCATCGGCAATCCCTTCAGCGAAGACCTGCTGCAGTGGGCCGACTTCGCCCTGTCCACGCCCTTCACCGTGGCGCTGGCCCATCCGGACGACCTGGCCGCCTATTTGCTGCAGCAGGAAAGCGTGCAGCAGGCGATGCAGGAAATACAGCACGGGGATGACGTTCCAGGACTCGACCAAAGCATCGAAGACATCTCGCTGATCCGCATCAGCGAGGACAGCAGTCCGGTAGTCAAGCTGGTGAACTCCACCATCTACGACGCCCTGAAATTTCAGGCCAGCGACATCCACCTCGAATGCGACGTGGCCAGCCTGGTCATCAAATACCGCGTCGACGGCGTGCTGGTGCAGGCGGGCCAGGTGCAGGGACTGGCGATGGCGGAACAGATCATCTCGCGCATCAAGGTCATGGCCGACCTCGACATCGCCGAGCGCCGCATCCCCCAGGATGGCCGCTTCAAGGTGCGCGTGAAAGGGGCGGAGATCGATTTCCGCGTCTCCATCATGCCCAATATCTTTGGCGAGGACGCCGTGCTGCGCCTGCTGGACCGGCGCGCACTGACGGAGGCGGCGCAGGCGCTGCGCCTGGAAAGCCTGGGCCTGAACGAGGACGCCATCGAACAGATACGGCGCCTGGCCGCCAAGCCGCACGGCATGCTGCTGGTGACGGGCCCCACGGGTTCCGGCAAGACCACCACGCTGTACGCGGCCATCACGGAAATCAATACGGGGCGCGACAAGATCGTCACCATCGAGGACCCCGTCGAATACCGCTTGCCGCGCGTGCTGCAGATCCCCGTCAACGAAAAAAAGGGGCTGACGTTCGCGCGCGGCCTGCGCTCCATCCTGCGCCATGATCCCGACAAGATCATGATCGGCGAAATCCGCGACGACGAGACGGCGCAGATCGCCGTGCAGGCGGCGCTGACGGGCCACCTGGTGTTTACCACCGTGCATGCGAATAACGTCTTTGATGTGGTCGGCCGCTTCCTGCACATGGGCGTCGACGCCTACAGCTTTGCGGCGGCCCTGAACGGCATCGTGGCGCAGCGCCTGCTGCGCCTCAATTGCGCCCATTGCGCCGTCGACGCCAGCGCCGAGGTGCTGGCCGATGCGCAGCAGCTGCGCGACAGCGGCCTGGCCCTGCACCAGGTGCAGGACTGGCAATTCATGGCCGGCAAGGGCTGCGGCCACTGCCGCGGCACCGGCTACAAGGGGCGCAAGGCCGTCGCCGAGGTCCTGATGCTCAGCGATGCGATGCGCGAAATGATCTGCACGCGCGCGCCCCTGAGCCAGATGAAGGAAGAGGCGGCGCGCAACGGTTTTCGCCTGGCGCGCGAAGCGGGCCTGGACCTGGTGCGGCGCGGCGAAACCACTTTAGCGGAGCTCAATCGTGTCACTTATTGAACGCCTTACCCGCGCCACCCTGTGCCTGCACCTGGCGCCGCACGGATTGGACGGCGTGCTGCGCCGCGCCGGCCGTCCCGTAACGGACAGCGCTTTTCACGTGCCCATCCTGAATCCCGACGCCAGCTGGGAAGTGGCGCTGGCCGCCCTGCGCGGCTGGCTCGAACAGCACAATGAAAAAAAACTGCCGCTGGCCGTCAGCCTGGCCAGCCGCTGGTGCGCCATGCTGATGGTGCCGTGGAGCGGCGCCCTGCTCGACCGGGCCAGCGCGCAGCGCTTCCTGCACAGCCAGTTCGCCGCCGTCTACGGCGATAGCGCGCGCACCTGGCGCCTCGCTGCCGACGATGCGCCGTACGGCAAGCCGCGCCTGGCCTGCGGCGTCGATGCGGCCCTGCTGCAAGGGGTGCAGGATGCAGCCGCCGCGCATGGCCGGCGCTGCCTGTCCATCGAACCCATCGTCGGGCCAGCCTGGCGCAGTATCGCCGGCAACAAGCCTGCCGCCTTCGCCCTGGTGGAAGGGGGACGGCTGCTGCTGGCAACGGCAAGCAGCGGGCGCATCACGGGTCTGCATAGCCAGTCTTGCGGCGCCGCCTGGGGCGACGAACTGGATCGGGCGTGGCGGCGCTGGAACTTGCGTGCGCCGCAGCTCGACGCCATCGAACACGTAGCGCTGCTCGACTTGAGCGGCGTGCCGCAGGATGCGCTGCCGGCGCGCTTTCAGCCCCTCCCCGTGGCCGGCGCCGCCCACCTGATGCGGGAGGCTGCATGGGCCTGAGCCGCCTGGAATTGCTGGCGCCCGGTGCAGTGCAGACATTCAGCGGCTGGCGTCTGGCCCTGTGCCTGGCGGGCGGCTTAATGCTGCTGCCGGCCGCCGTGTACTGGCTGGTGCAGGCGCAGGAAACGCGGCGCCTGGAAGCGCAACTGGCCCAGCTGCAGCCCGCGCATCCCGTGCGCGCCCCCCTCTCGGCGACCCAGCAGCGCGAACGCGACAGCGAACTGAAACAGGTGGCCGTCGCCGTGCGCCAGCTCAACCTGCCCGTCACGCGCCTGGTCAAAACGGTGCAGGCGCCGCGTGACGTGCGCGTGGCTCTGTTGGGGCTGGACCTGAACGCGCAGCAGGGACAGGATGGCGCCAGCGTCCTGAAAATCGCCGCCGAAGCGGAAACGCCACAGGACATGCTCAACTACCTGGCCTTCCTGAACCAGCAGCCCATGTTCAGTTCCGTGTACCTGCTCAAACACGAGATGAATGCGAACGCTCCCGAACACCCGTACCGTTTTCAGCTGGAGGCGCAATGGCGGCAATAAAATCCGTGCTGAAAGCCAGCACGCCCGTGGCGCGTCCGCGCCTGCAACTGCGCCTGCCGCCGCGCCTGCGGTGGGAAGCGCAACGGCTGTGGCGTACTTTGGGCTGGCCCAGCGCCATCGGCGCGGCCTGCCTGGCGCTGGCCGCCTTCTCCATGCAGCAAGGCGAGGCGCTGGCCGCGCGCCAGCAGCAACTGGCGGCGCAACTGGCCGCTGCGGCCAGACAGTCGGCGCTGCCGCCGGCGGCCATCTCGCTCGATGCCGATGCCGATAGCCTGGCCGCCTTTCACGCCTACCTGCCCGCGCACGACAGCATTCCCGAGCAGCTGAAAACCTTGCTGGATGTGGCGCAAAAGAGCGGCGTCACCTTGGCCAAGGCCGACTACAAGCCGCAGGAAGACGGCAACACGGCCTTTTTGCGCTACCAGATCACCCTGCCCGTGAAAGCCGAATACGCGCAGCTGCAAACGTTCATCGTCGACGCCTTGCAGGAGCTGCCCACCCTGACGCTCGACTCCGTGCTGTTCAAGCGAGAGCAGATCGAGGCGGGCGAGATCGACGCGCGCATCCAGTTCATCCTGCTGGTGAAAAAAGCGGAGGTACGCCGATGAAAAAAGCCGTACTGGGAGGCGCCGCCGTGGCCACCTTGCTGGCCGCCCTCTTCGCGCCCGAGGATGAAGGCAGCATCGTGGGACCGGCCACGGCCACCACGCGCCAGGTGGAGCGAGTGACGCCAGCACCCTTGCTTCCCGATGCCGCGGTGCCGGCGTCTGGCCGTCCGCTGGCGATCCATCCGCGGCGCGCGCTCGACGATGACGAAGCGGCCACCCTGTTTTCTAAGCAAAGCTGGCAGCCGGAGACGCCGAAAAAAATCATGCTCGACCAACAGGCGGCGCAGGCCACGCGCGCTGTCGCCGCCGTCGACGCGAACGCACCGCCGCCACTGCCCTTTCAATTCCTTGGCCGTTTCGTCGACGAAGGCAAGGCTGCCTACTTCCTGCAAGCGGGTGAACGCAACGTCGTGGCGCGCCCCGGCGACACGCTCGAAGAACGCTACCGCTTCGACGGCGTGGTGCAGGGCGCACTGCAATTTACCTATCTGCCGCTCAACCTGAAACAGACACTCGCCGTAGGGGACCTCAATTGAAACGACGCGCCGCACGTATGTCACGCACTGTCATCACCCTGCTCTCGATGCTGTCCCTGCTGGCTGCCTGCGCCGGCAACCAGGCCTACAACGATGGCCAGGCAATGCTGGGCGCCGGTCGCACGGAACAGGGCCTGGCCCTGCTGGAACAGGCGGCGCAAGCCGAACCGACCAACGCCAAGTACCGCATCGCCGTCACCAATGGCAGGATGCGCGCGCTGAACAACCTGAACGGCCGCGCCGAGGCGCTGCGCCAGCAGGGCAACCTGCCCGAAGCGCAAGCGCTGTACCAGCAGGCGCTGGTGCTGGATGCCAGCAACGACGTGGCGCAGCGGGGCCTGGCCGGCGTGGCACAGGATGAACGGCACCGCAAGCTGGTGCAGGAAGCGCAGGCCAGTTACCAGCGCGGCGGCGAAGCGAATATCGCGCAGGCGCAGGAAGCCTTGCGCCAGGTGCTGCAGGAACGCCCCGCACAGCGCGAGGCACTGGCCCTGAAAAGCCGCATCGGCGAGGCGCAGTCAAAAAACCTGCCGGCCGGCGGCAAGCTGGCGGCCGCCTACCGCAAACCCGTGACCCTCGAGTTTCGCGACGCGCCGCTGCGCTCCGTGTTCGATCTTCTTAGCAAGGTGTCGGGCCTGAACTTCGTCTTCGACAAGGAAGTCGACCCGGCCCTGCGCGCCACCATCTCCGTGCGCGACACCAGCATCGAAGAGGCGATCGCCATGCTGCTGGGCGCCAATCAGCTGGAGCAAAGCGTCACCAGCGACAAGTCGATCACGATCTACCCGAACACGCCGCAAAAGGTGAAGGATTACCAGCAGCTCGTGGTGCGCACCTTCTTCCTCGCCAATGCGGACGTCAAGACGGTGGCGTTTTCCATCAAGACCCTGCTCAAGGCCAAGGATGTCGTCACCGATGAACGCCTGGGCATCATCATGCTGCGCGATACACCGGAAATGGTACGCATGGCCGAACGCATCATCAACGTGCAGGACCTGGCCGACCCGGAAGTGATGCTGGAAGTGGAGGTGCTGGAAGTGAAGCGCACGCGCCTGATGGAACTGGGCGTGCGCTGGCCGGATCAGGCCAGCCTGACACTGGCCGGCGTCGCAGGTAGCACGGGGGGCCTGGGTGGCTTGAAGGTGGCAGACCTGCACCGCATCAATGGCGACAACATCAACCTGGGCATCGGCGGCGTCACCCTGAACGCCAACAAGACGGACAGCGACAGCAATATCCTGGCCAACCCGCGCATCCGCGTACGCAACAAGGAAAAGGCCAAGATCCTCATCGGCGACCGCGTGCCCGTCATTACCGTCACGACGAATAACGGCGTCAGTTCCGACAGCGTCAACTACATCGACGTGGGCCTGAAGCTCGACGTCGAACCGAACGTCTACCTGGACGACGAAGTGGCTATCAAGATCAACCTGGAAGTGTCGAATGTCGTCAAGGAAGTCATCAGCAAGACGGGCACGCAGGCTTACCAGATCGGCACGCGCAGCGCCTCGACGGTGCTGCGCCTGAAGGATGGCGAGACGCAGGTGCTGGCAGGCCTGATCAGCGATGAAGACCGGGGCACGGCCAACAAGGTGCCGGGCGTGGGCGAACTGCCTGTGCTGAACCGCCTGTTCGGCAGCCAGAAGGACGACGCCATGCGCAGCGAAATCGTGCTGTCGATCACGCCGCGCCTGCTGCGCAGCATCCGCCGCCCGGACCTGATGACGGCCGAATTCAACTCCGGCACCGAGGCATCCGTGGGCGGCCGCGCCAGCGTGGGTGGTAGCCCCGAAGCCGTCGCCGCGCCCGAGCAGGCCGCCCCACGCAGCGGCTCGCCCATGACGGGCGGCGACGAGGCGCCAGCGGCCGGCGACAAGGCCACTGTAAAGGGTGGCCAGTGAGGTGGCCAGTGAAGCAGCGGGGCTTTACCTTCATCGAGCTGATGATCACCCTGGCGATCATGGCGACCCTGGCCACGGTCGCCGTGCCGATGGCGCAGGTGGCGCAGCAAAGGGCGAAGGAACAGGAGTTGCGCAGCGCCCTGATCGAGATACGCGAAGCGATCGATACCTACAAGCGCGCTTCCGACAATGGCCGCATCAAGCTGTCGCTGGGCGCATCCGGCTATCCGAAAAAGCTCGAGGAACTGGTCGAGGGCGTGCCCGACCAGCGCAGCCCCTCGAAACAGAACATCTATTTCCTGCGCCGCCTGCCGCGCGACCCGTTCCAGCCCAGGGAAGCGGGCAGCGCGGCCGACAGCTGGAGCAAGCGCGCCTACGCCTCGCCGCCCGACAATCCCAGCGAAGGCGAAGACGTGTTCGACGTCGCCTCGCGCTCGACCAAGGCAGGTCTGAACGGCGTGCCGCTCAAGGAATGGTGATCGCCATGCAGACAACTGGCCCGCGGCGCGGCTTTACCCTGGTCGAACTGCTGGTGGTGCTGGCCATCATCTCGCTGCTGCTGACGATCGCCATTCCCCGCTATTTCGGCTCGGTGGAAAAATCGAAGGAGGTCGCCCTGAAGGAAAACCTGCAGGTGCTCAGGAGCGGCCTGGATAAATACTATGCCGACAAGGGCGAGTATCCGGCAGCACTGGCCGACCTGGTGACCCACCATTACTTCCGCAGCGTGCCGCTGGACCCTGTCACGGAGTCCGCCGCCACCTGGCAATTGATCCCTTCGCCGAATGGCGAGATCGGCGGCGTGGCCGACGTGCGCAGCGGCGCCAAGGGCAAGACGCGCGAGGGCATCCCCTTTGAGCAGCTCTAGATTTCAACGCCGCGCACGGGGCTTCGCGTACATCTGGACCCTGATGCTGGTCGCCTTCATGGGCGTGGGCCTGGTGCTGGCCAGCGAATTGCATGCCACGGCCGCGCGGCGCGACAAGGAGCGCGAGCTGCTGTTCATCGGCCATGAATTCCGCAATGCCCTGGGCCGCTACTACGACAGTACGCCGGCCGACGGGCGGCCCCGCTACCCACTGACCTTGCAGGAACTGCTGCGCGACCCGCGCTTTGCCAACGCCCGGCGGCACTTGCGGCGCCTGTATGCAGACCCCGTCACGGGCAAGGCGGAATGGGGTCTGCTGCGGCAGGAGGGACGCATCGTCGGCATCCATTCGCTGTCGCCGCAGCTCCCCATCAAGCAGGACAATTTTCTCGACGAAGACGCCAGCCTGCGCCGCAAGCAGCGCTACGTGGACTGGCACTTCACGTATCCGCACGACCTGGTGCTGGCACCGCCCGATGCGGCCGGCGGCGCGCCCGGGCTCAAGCCGAAAGGCGCGAACTGATATCATGCCCGCATTCCATATTCAGCATCGAACAAAGGAGCAGGCATGAGCATAGGTGGCACTTCCATCGAACAAGCATTGGCATCGCTGTCGGACATGACGTCCGGCATGGTCGCCATCGGCAAGGACGAACATGCGCAGCGCATCGCCAAGGCGCAGGCGTTCATGCGTAAACAGGGCATCGCCGCGATCTACCTGAACGCGGGTGCCAACCTCACCTATTTCACTGGTACCAAGTGGTATGCCAGCGAACGCATGGTGGGCGCCATCCTGCCGGCCAGCGGAGAGCTCGAATACATCGCTCCCGCCTTCGAGGAAAGCACCCTGACGGGCTTTATGCTCATCGAGGGCAAGGTCAATTGCTGGGAAGAGCATGAAAGCCCGTACCAGCTGTTCGTCGACGTGCTGGCGCGCATGGGCATAGCCCAGGATGCGGCCGCGTCGCCGCGCGTGGGCATCTGCGAAAGCGCTGCCTTCTTCATCTACGACGGCATCAAACCGCTGGCCCCCGGCTACGCGCTGGAAAACGCGCGCGCCGTGACGGCGTACTGCCGCAGCCGCAAGTCGCCGGCGGAAATTGCCCTGATGCAGCGCGTGATGGACATGACCCTGGCCGTGCACGTGGCCACGGCCAGCATGCTGTATGAAGGCATCACGACGGTGGAAGTGGAAGAATTCATCCAGCGCGCGCACCGCAAGGTGGG
This sequence comes from Janthinobacterium sp. SUN176, assembly GCF_030587335.1. Lineage (NCBI taxonomy): Bacteria > Pseudomonadati > Pseudomonadota > Betaproteobacteria > Burkholderiales > Oxalobacteraceae > Janthinobacterium > Janthinobacterium sp. SUN176. The sequence continues at coordinate 3,866,251 of NZ_JAPWIA010000001.1, forward strand.
CGCGCCCCGCTCGTATTTCTGCATCGTGCTGTTCGGCGAAGCGACCGCCTATCCGCATGGCGTCAACTACGTGCAGACCCTGAAAGCGGGCGACATGGTGCTGATCGACACGGGCTGCCAGGTGATGAACTACATCTCCGACATCACGCGTACCTATGTGTTTGGCGCCATCAGCGAACGCCAGCGCAGCGTGTGGAACAGCGAAAAGGCCGCGCAGGCAGCCGCATTCGCCGCCGCGCAGCTGGGCGTACCCTGCGGCGACGTGGACCGCGCGGCGCGCGTCTCTTTGGCGTCGGACGGCTTTGGCCCCGGCTACAAGCTGCCCGGCCTGCCGCACCGCACGGGCCACGGCATCGGCCTCGATATCCACGAATGGCCTTACCTGGTGGGCAACGACACGACGCCGCTGGACGTCGGCATGTGCTTCTCGAACGAGCCGATGATCTGCATCCCCGGCGAATTCGGCATCCGCCACGAAGACCATTTTTACATGACGGAAAACGGCCCGCGCTGGTTCACCGAACCAGCGCACAGCATCGACGATCCGTTCGGGCTGAAGGTTTAAGCCGCCTTCGTCAACGCCAGCCGCCGTGCCGCTGGCACGGTGGTGATCGCCGGCGCGCTTCCCTGCGCCAGCTTGAACACAGCCAGCGCCGTGCCCAGTTGCACGGCCTGTTCCTGCAGCGATTCGGCCGCCGCCGATGCCTCTTCCACCAGCGCGGAATTTTGCTGCGTCATTTGATCCATGCTGCCGATGGCCACGCCGATATCGCCGATGCCAGCGCTTTGCGCCTGGCTGGCGGCGCTGATCTCGGCCATGATGTCGGCCACTTTTTTCACGGAATCGACGATCTGCCCCATGGTCAGCCCCGCCTCGTCGACCAGCTTCGAACCGACATTCACCTTGGCCACCGAATCGCCGATCAATTGCTTGATTTCGCGCGCCGCTGCCGCGCTGCGCTGCGCCAGGTTACGCACTTCGGACGCCACCACGGCAAAGCCACGCCCCTGTTCGCCCGCGCGCGCCGCTTCCACGGCCGCATTCAGGGCCAGGATATTCGTCTGGAAGGCGATGCCGTCGATGACGCCGATGATATCGACGATACGCCTGGATGAATCATTGATCTCGCCCATGGTGGTGACCACCTGGCTGACCACCTGCCCGCCCTTCACGGCAACCGACGATGCCGACACCACCAGTTCATGCGCCTGGCCCGCGTTGGCGGCGTTGTCGCGCACGGTGGCGGTCAGGCTATCCATGCTGCGCGCCGTCTGATCCAGGCTGCCCGCCTGCGATTCCGTGCGCGCGGCCAGGTCCGCATTGCCCTGGGCAATCTCGGCACTGGCCACCTGAATGGTTTCAGCCGACGCCTTGATGTCCGAGACCATGCCGCCGAGCTTGGCGCGCATGTCCTTCAGCGCCGCCAGCAAGCTGCCCTGGTCGCCCGCCTCGGTCACGATGTTCATCGAGAGGTCGCCATCGGCCACGGCGCGCGCAATCTGGCGCGCGTATTCGGGTTCACCGCCCAGCTGCTGCCAGATGGCGCGCACGACGAAATGCGACACGGCCACCAGGCAGACGATGACGGCCAACGCCACGGCGATACTGGTATTGAGCGCATTGCGCACATTGGCCGCGCTGCGTTCGATGCCCTGCTTGAACTGTATTTGCGCCTGTTCGTTGGTTTTTTCCAGGTCCGTGTTGAGCACCGCCAGCGCACCCTGCATGCGCGCCACGGTCGCTTGCGGGTCGCCCTCCTCCATTTCCAGCATGATGCGCGCCGCGCTCAGCGCCGGCGCATAGTAGACATCGAATTCCCTGGCCAGGCGCTGGCCCTGTTCGCGCTGGCCGGGGATCGCCGCAAAGGCCGCCAGCTTGGCGCGCAGCTTGACGGCCTGGCCGCCGACTTGCCCGATACGCTCCTTGTCGCCTTCGCTGACGGCATCGCGCAGGGCGTCGCCGACGGCGGCCACGTCCAGGGTCAGCGACTTGGCCATGTCGAGCACGGGATAGTCGGCGCTTTCGGTGGCGTGGATGGAATTGAGCGTGGCCGTGGACAGATAGGCGCTGACGGCCAGCCCCAGCCCGAAAATCACGGCCGAGACGACAGGCAGCGCCCATATCTTGCGTTTGATGCTCATTGCTGTCTCCTGATGTTGATCGATTGTCGGGCCGCCGCATGGCGCGCGGCCCGAGCAGGCTTTATGGCGCCGTCAGCACCACTTTGACGGTGCCGTCGACGGCACTCTTTTCGATATAGCCGATGGCTTTCGGATCGGCTGCAACAGCCTTCTTCACGTCCGCGCTATTGGCCACTTCCTTCGGCAAGGTCGCCTTGCCCGTGAAGACCAGCTTGGACCACAGGGCCTTCGCTTGCGAGGGTTCCTTGTCCGTCACTTTCTTGTAAAACTCGGCGCGCACGGGGGCGCTTTCCGGCTGGTCGATCGGCGTCATGGCCGTCGATTTGCCGAGGAAAAACTGCGCCACCTGTTCATTCGTCATGGCGCCGGCGGCGCTCTTCGGATTGACCACCACGACCACTTCGGCCATGGCGGGAACAGCGTTCGACAGCGCCAGCAAGGCAGCCACATACAAGATCAATGGTTTCATGCGGCGCTCCTTAGAAAACGAAATCGATGGCGGCGGCAGCCACCGTGACGGGACCGTGGAAACCGGGCTTGGCTTGCACGAACAGCCCGGGGCCATTCTTCGGCTTGATGCGGTCGATCTGCACCTTCAGCGCGGCCGAACGGTGGAAGTCCCAGCGCACGCCGATGCTGTCCGTCGACTGCTCCAGCTGATTACGCATGTACGCGAGGGTGTCTACGCCGGCCGACAGGGTGCGCAACGTCAGCGTGCAGGCTGCCGGATACCCGGCAGGGCAGGATGCGGGCACGGTGTTGTTCACGCGGCCATCGGCCTTCAGGCTGGCGTGGCTGTAGTACGGCAGGAAGGCGCCGATGCGATAGCCGCCCATCACGTACCACGAAGTGCTGTCGCTGACATAGCTGTCCGTCTTGCGCTTCGCATATTCGGACTGCACCAGGACATTGTTCCAGTCCAGGCCCAGGCCCACGGACGTGAATGACGCCTTCTTGTCCTTGACTTCCAGCGCATCGGCCAGGGCACCCAGCTGGGCGATCCGGTAGCCGCTGCCGGCCGCGCGCAAGCTGCCCATCAAGGTGTTCAGGCTGGGTGAATCGTTGATCGTCAGCCTGGTTTCGGCACGGCCGAAGCGCACGGTGACGGGGCCATGCTCGGCCACCACGTTGAGGGCGACGATGGACTTGCCTTCCACCTGCACGGTCGAATCGGGGCCCGTGGCCAGGGTGGCCTTGGTGCGACCCAGCGCCAGCTGCGTGGTGATGCTGGTATCGCCCGCGCTGAACTGATAGGTACCGTCGACGCCATCGATGCTGTTCAGGGGAACCTGCGAATACATTTCGCCGGGCGGGCGCAGCATGGTGTTGGCATAGCCCACGTTGCGATAATCGGAAATCATGAAGACGGGCAGACCCATGCGACCGACGCGCACGCTGAAGCTGTCCGACACCTTCGCCTTGGCAAAGGCCCAGGCCAGTTCGGCGCCGAAATCGTCCTCGCCATCCTTGCGCGCCAGGCCCTGCACGGTGGCCGACAACCAGGGATTGACGGTGACATTGGCTTGCAGTCCCAGGTTGGAATCGACACCCGTGCGGGCCGTGCGGCCAGCGCCGGCAGCCTGATTCGGGCGCGCAAACTGCGCGTTGTCGGTATCGGCCATGGTCAGGGCAGCAGTGCCGTAACCGCTGATCTTGACTGCGGGACCGGTGACCTCTTCGGCATAGGCATGGCTGATGGCCAAGGGCATGGCCAGCAGGAAAATCAGGACGTGTTTATTCATAGTAATTAAATACCCGTAGCGGTGAACGTTAATCGTGGAATGGGACTCGCGGTCGATGGCTCACCGGCCGTAAAAGGCCGGGTCCGTTTTTTTCGCGCCGCCACCGCATCGTTGAGCGTGTTTGGCGGCGTGACCAGTGAGTAAAACCATGCTACAGAGAAAAGGTTTTACGTTGGAAAGTTTTCTTGAAGCAATGAGCGAATTCGCCCGTTTTCAAGGAAAAAGCACGCGTTCTAGAGGTATTTATCTAAATAGCACGCTGTGCAAAACCACACTTAGGCTATATTTTTCATACACTTATGGATAATTCAAGAGGAAAATAATCCGACTAAAAAAAACGCCACCCACACGAAAATCGCGGGTGGCGCCGGTCAATGCCGTACTGCAGAAACGCTTACTCGCGCTTCGATACCAGGGTCAGAATATCGTAGCTGGCCACCAGTTCTTCGTTCTGGTTCGTCACCTGCACGTCCCACGCCACCACACCCTGTCCCACGCCAAACACGTCCTTGCGGTTGCGGTCGACCTTGCGCTTACACGTCAGGCGGGCGCGGATGGTGTCGCCAATCGCCACCGGCGCGACGAAACGCAGGTTGTCCAGGCCATAATTGGCCAGCACGGGGCCGACGCCGGGCGAGACGAACAGGCCCGCAGCGGCCGACAGCACGAAGTAGCCGTGGGCGATGCGCTTGCCGAACTGCGACTCCTTGGCGGCGATTTCGTCGAAGTGCATGTAGAAGAAGTCGCCCGAGATGCCGCCGAAGGCGACGATGTCCGCTTCACTGACGGTGCGGCGATGCGTGAGCAGCGAGTCGCCCGTCTTCAAGTCCTCGAAGTGCTTGCGGAACGGGTGGATCGGGCTTTCGTTGACGTCCGCGCCACGCACGTACTCGCCCGTGATGGCCGCCAGCATGGTCGGCGAGCCTTGCACGGCCGCCCGTTGCAGGTAGTGGCGCACGGCGCGCACGCCGCCCAGCTCCTCGCCGCCGCCCGCGCGGCCAGGGCCGCCGTGCTTCAGCTGCGGCAGGGGTGAGCCATGGCCCGTCGAATCGACGGACGCCACACGCTCGAGCACGTGCACGCGGCCATGCGTGGCCGCCACTTGCGGCACCACGCGCGCGGCGATCTTCGGATCGCGCGTCACCAGGGTGCTCACCAGGCTACCCTTGCCGCGTGCGGCCAGGGCCAGCGCCTCGTCGATGTCCTTGTAGCCCATCATGGTGCTGACGGGGCCGAACGCTTCCACGTCATGCACAGCGTCGTTACCGAAGGCGTCGCGGCACAGCAGCAGGGTCGGCGAGAAGAAGCTGCCATCCTGCGCACCATCACCGAGCGGATTGAAACCGTCGGCCGCGCCGAACACCACCTCGTTGCCCTGCGACAGGGTGGCGACACGCTCGGCCACATCATTCTGCTGCTCTTTCGAGGCCAGCGCGCCCATGCGCACACCGTCGATGGACGGGTCGCCCACCACCACCTTGGCCAGGCGCTCGCGCAAGCGCGTGCCGACGGCGTCCATCAGGTGCTCGGGCACGATGATACGGCGGATGGCCGTGCACTTCTGGCCCGACTTGCCCGTCATCTCGCGCACGACTTCCTTGACGAAGAGGTCGAATTCCACATCGTCCGGCGTGACGTCCGGCGCCAGGATGGCGCAGTTGAGCGAATCGGCTTCGCCGTTGAACGGCACGGACTGGGCGATCAGGTTCGGATTGGTGCGCAGCTTGGCGGCCGTGGCGGCCGATCCCGTGAAGGTGACGAAATCCTGGCCATTCAAGCGGTCCAGCAAGTCGCCCGTGGAACCGATCACCAATTGCAGGCTGCCAGCAGGCAGCAAGCCCGATTCGTGCATCATGCGCACGACGGCCTGCGTCAGGTAGCTCGTCGCCGTGGCCGGCTTGGCGATGCAGGGCATGGCCGCCAGGAAGCTCGGGGCGAATTTTTCCAGCAAGCCCCAGATAGGGAAGTTGAAGGCGTTGATATGCACGGCCAAGCCGCCGCGCGGCACCAGGATGTGCGTACCGGCGAAACCGCCCTTCTTGCCCAGCGCGATGGCCGGGCCTTCATGCAGCACGTTCGACGACGGCAGCTCATTGCTGCCCATGCTGGCGTAGGCGAACAGGGTGCCCGTGCCGCCTTCGATATCTACCCAGCTGTCGGCGCGCGTGGCGCCCGACAGGTGCGAGATCGCGTACAGTTCTTCCTTGCGCTCGACCAGGTACAGCGCCAGTGCCTTCAGGCGGGCGGCGCGCTGCTGGAAGTCCAGCGCCATCAGGCCAGGCACACCCGTCTTGCGCGCATACGTGACGGCTTCGTCGAAGTCGATCTTTTCCGCATGCGTGTGATAGATGACGCGGTTGTTCAAGGCGCTGTGCAGGGGCACGGCGGCGCTTTCGCCCAGCCAGCGGCCGGCGATCAGGCTTTGCAGGGTGGATATGTGAGCCATGTGGTTTACTCCTATGTTGGTTTTTACTGCGCTGCGGCGTTCTTGTGCAAATGCAGCGGCAAGGCCGATTCGAAATTCAAGCGCTGGCGGTTTGCCTCGACTTCCGTCAGGGCTTCCACTTCGCGCATCGTGTGCATGGAGCGTACGGCCAGTTCGTGGTACTGGCCCGTGCCCGAGCTTTTCCATTTGATTTCATCGTCGGTGAGCGCGCGGATGATCTTGGCGGGCGTGCCCACCACCATGCTGCGCGGCGCGACGATCATGCCCGCCTTGACGAAACTCATGGCCGCGACGATGGATTCCTCGCCGATGATGGCGTTGTCCATCACCACGGCATTCATGCCGACGAGCGCATTGCGGCCGATGCGGCAGCCGTGCAGCACGGCGCCGTGGCCGATATGGCCGTCGACTTCGACCACCGTGTCGCAGCCGGGAAAGCCGTGCATGACGCAGGTATCCTGCAGATTCGCGCCCTCTTCCAGGATCAAGCGGCCGAAGTCGCCGCGGATCGAGGCCAGCGGGCCGATATAGCAGCGCGGGCCGACGATCACGTCGCCGATCAGCACGGCCGACGGGTGCACATAGGCGCTGGGGTGGACGACGGGGGTGACGCCGTTGATTTCATACACTTTGACCATACAGACTCCTTACATGCCCAGATAGGCGCTTTGTACCTGTTCGTTATGCAGCAATTCGGGACCGGGGCCGGACAGCGTGATGGCGCCCGTCTCGATCACGTAGCCCACGTCGGCGATCGACAGGGCGGCGTGTGCGTTCTGCTCGACGAGGAAGATGGTAATGCCCTGGTCGCGCAGTTCGGCCACGATGCGGAAGATTTCCGCGATCAGCAAAGGCGCCAAGCCCATGCTCGGTTCGTCGAGCAACAGCAGTTGCGGGCGGCCCATCAGCGCGCGCGCCATGGCCAGCATCTGCTGCTGTCCGCCGGAGAGCGTCCCGGCCAGCAGCAAGCGCTTTTCCTTCAGAATCGGGAACAGGCCGTACATGCGCTCCATGTCGCCCGCCACGTCCTGCGGGGGGCGCGTGAAGGCGCCCAGGCGCAGATTGTCTTCCACCGTCATTGGGCCGAACACTTGCCGTCCTTCCGGCACCTGGCAGATACCGCTGCGCACGCGCTTGTCGGCGCTCATGCGGCTGACGTCCTGGCCGGCGAAGACGATGCTGCCGGCGCTGATCGGCTGCACGCCGGAGATGGCACGCAGCAGGGTCGTCTTGCCGGCGCCATTGGCGCCCACCAGCGCCACCAGCTGGCCCTGGCGTACCTGCAGGTCGATGCCGTGCAGGGCCTGGATGCGGCCGTAATGGCTAGTCAGCCCTTTGATATCGAGTACCAGCGGAGCCTGAATTTCATTTTGCATCATGCCGCCACTCCCAGATATGCCGCCACCACGTCGGGATTGGCGCGCACTTCGGCGGCAGTCCCTTCGGCCAGCTTCTTGCCATAGTCGAGCACCAGGATATGGTCCGACAGGTTCATCACCAGTTTCATGTCATGCTCGACCAGCACCACCGTTACGCCGGACTGCGCCACCTTGCGTATCAAGGCTTCGATTTCGCCCGTTTCCGTGTGGTTCAGGCCCGCGGCCGGTTCATCGAGCAGCAGCACCTTCGGCTTGGCGGCCAGCGCGCGGGCGATTTCCAGGCGTTTCAAGGCGCCATACGACATCTGCCCCGCCTCGTCGTCGATATGCCGGCCCACGCCGACAAACTCCATCAGGCCGGCCGCCTCGTCGCGGCAAGCCGCATCCGCGCGGCGCACGGACGGCAGGCGCAGCATGGAGGCGAACAGGTTCTGGTTCAGGCGCAAATGCGCACCCACCATCACATTGTCGATGGCCGTCATGTTCATGCACACTTGCAGATTCTGGAAGGTGCGGCTCATGCCGCGCCGCGCCAGCGCATCGGGCGGCATGGCGGCCACGTTTTCGCCATTGAGCAGGATCTCGCCTTTGGTGGGCGTGTAGACCCCCGTGATCAGGTTGAACAGGGTCGTCTTGCCGGCGCCATTCGGCCCGATCACGGAGTGGATATTACCTTCCTTGACAGTGAAGCTCACGTCCTGCACCGCGTGCACGCCGCCAAAGCTCTTGCTCAGATTGTTAATCGTCAGCATCTCACACCTCCTGCGCGGATTTGACGGGCGCCTTCGGCACGGCTGCCCGCTTGCGCGAACGGCTGGCCAGGCTGGGTACCAGGCCTTTTGGCATGAAGATCATGGTCGCCATCAGGATCACGCCAAACACCACCGTTTCCCAGCCTTCAAAACTGGACAGCAATTGCGGCAAGATGGTCAGCAACGCTGCGCCGATGATGGAACCGAAGATCGACGCCATGCCGCCCACCACTACCATCGTCACCAGTTCGATCGAGTGGAAAAAACCGGCCAGGTTGGGCGTGATGAAACCGATGTAGTGGGCGCTGATGCTGCCCGCGATGCTGGCAATCACCGCCGACAGCACGAACACGCGCACCTTGAAGCGCGTCGTGTCGACGCCGACCACACGGGCCGCCACTTCCGAGCCGTGAATGGCCTGCAGCGCGCGGCCGACGGGCGAATCGATCAGGTTCAGGGCCAGCCATGTGACCAGCAACAGGAGTACGGCACACACCAGGTACCACGATTTCTCGCCGGCGATTTCCAAGCCGGCCACCGTGAAGGCGGACACGCCGATGCCGTCCGGCCCCCCCGTCCACTGCGTCTCGTTGTTGATGACGATGGAAATGATGATGCCCAGGCCCAGCGTCGCCATGGCCAGGGTATGACCCTTGAGTTTCAACACGGGGCGCGCCAGCAACAGCGCCAGCAGGCCGGTGGCGACGGCGCCCGCCGCCAGCGCGGCCAGCGGCGGCCAGCCGTAGTGGGTGGTCAGCACGGCCGACGCATACGCGCCCAGGCCATAGAAACCGGCATGACCGAGGCTGATCTGGCCAGTGTAGCCCATCAGCAGATTCAGGCCGATGACGACGATGGCGTTCAGGGCGATGCGGATCGCCACGTCATAGTAGAACGCGTTAGTCAGGAACAGAGGCAGGATGGCCAGCACCAGGGCCAGCAACAACAAGCCGCCGTGGCGCGAGCGTGTGAAAAAGTTGGTCATACACGCTCCGAATTTTTAGCGCCAAACAAGCCTTGCGGCAGGAAGAACAGGATCAATAAAATCAGCACGAAGGGCACCGCATCCTTGTAGGCCGACGAGATGTAGCCGGCCGTCATGGCTTCGGCGATGCCGAGGATCAGGCCACCGGCGATCGCGCCCGCGCCGCCGCCCAGGCCACCGAGGACAGCGGCGACAAAGCCTTTCAGGCCCAGCATGATGCCAGCGTCATATGAGGTGTAGGTGATCGGTGCAACGAGGATGCCGCCGGCAGCTCCCAGCAGGGCCGACAGGCCGAACGAGAACAGCAGCACCTTGCGCGTGTTGATGCCCACCAGTTGTGCCGCCAGCTTGTTGTGCGAGGTGGCCAGCATGGCCTTGCCCATCAGGGTGCGGCCAAAAAACCAGCCCAGCACCAGCACGATGACCACCGTGACGCCCAGCACCCACAGGCTTTGCGGCAGCAGGCTGGCGCCCAGGAATTCGATCGGCGCATCGCCGGAAAACGCCGGCAGCGAGTGCGTATCCTTGCCCAGCCAGATTTGCACCAGGCCGCGCAGCACGAGGGAGGCGCCGATGGTGATGATCAGGAGCGTGATGACCTGTGCATTTTGCGCCGGTTCGATCACGGTTTTTTCCATCAACAGGCCAACGATACCGGTGGCGACGACGGCCAGGATGATGGCCAGCGGCAGCGGCACGCCGGCGGCCGACATCACGGCAGCCAGCATCCCGCCCAGCATGATGAATTCGCCCTGGGCGAAATTGATCACGCCGCTGGTGTTGTAGATGATGGTGAAGCCCAGCGCCGCCAGCGCATAGGCGGAACCGACCGTCATCCCGGAATACAGAAATTGTAGAAATTGAGCGACTTCCATGGTGTCTCCATTATGTTCGGCTGCGCGCGAACCGCCTTCAAGGGCGGCCCGCGCGGGTACTTCCGGCTTACCTTCTCGAACTTATTTAGACAATTGCCATTCGCCGTTCTTCACTTCGACCATGCGGAAGGCCGACAGGTCCAGGCCCATGTGGTCTTTGGCCGACATGTTGAAGACACCGGTGGTGCCGACAAAACCCTTGGTCGATTCCAGCGCCGTGCGCACTTTTTCGCGGTCCGTGCCGCCGGCGCGCTTGATGGCGTCGACCGACAGGTTCAGGGCGTCGAGCGCATAGCCGCCAAAGGTCGACGGGTCGATCTTGTAGCGGTCTTTATACGTCTTGTCGTAGCCGACGACGACGGCTTTTTGCGCGTCGCTGTCCGGCAGCATGGCGCCGATCAGCAGGGCCGGCGTTGGCAGGCGCACGCCTTCGGCGGCCTTGCCCGACAGTTTCAGGTATTCGTCCGACGCCACGCCGTGCGACTGGTACAGCGGCAGTGCAGCCATGCCCAGTTGGCCATAATTTTTGGTAACCACGGCAGGACCCTGGCCCAGGCCGAACACGAATACGGCTTGCACGCCGGCGGTGTTCTTGATGCGGGTCAGCTGCGCCGTGATATCCGTGTCTTTCGGGCCGTAGGTTTCATCGGCCACCAGGGTGATGCCGTATTTGGAGGCGACGATCTGCGATTCCTTGCGGCCCGAGGCGCCAAAGCCGCTCGTTTCCGACAGCAGGCCCACTTTGCTGATGCCGCGCTTCTTCATGTCCTCGAACACCTTCTCGGCCGCCATGCGGTCCGTGTGCGGCGTCTTGAACACCCATTTCTTGACCGGATCGATGATGACAACGGCACCGGCCAGCGAAATGAACGGCATGCTGGCGCGATCCACCAGCGGCGCCATCGCCATCGTCGCGCCCGTGGTGGTGCCGCCGATCAACACGTCGACCTTGTCCGACTCGATCAGGCGCTTGGTAAAACCGTTGGCCTTGGCCGCGTCGCTGCCGTCATCGTAGTGCACCAGTTCCAGCTTGCGTCCCAGCACGCCGCCGGCCGCGTTGATCTTCTCGATGTACAGCTGCAGGGTTTTCAGTTCCGGGTCGCCCAGGAAGGCGGCTGGACCCGTGACGGACAGCACGGAGCCGATCTTGATGTTATCGGCCGCATACGCGCCCGCGGCGGACATGGCCAGCACGCCGGCGATCAGGGTTTTCTTGAAGATATTGGCAATCATTGTGGTCTCCACCAGGTTGGCACTACGGTCAATGTATGGTTGGCGCTTTTTTGCAAGCCTGCGCCTTTTTTGTTTTTACTTTTTATACGCGCTCAATTACTACAGCAATACCCTGCCCCACGCCGATGCACATGGTGCACAGCGCATAGCGCCCGCCCGTGCGTTCCAGCTGGTTCAGCGCGGCCATCACCAGGCGCGCGCCCGATGCGCCCAGCGGGTGGCCGATGGCGATCGCGCCGCCATTCGGGTTCACGTGGGCTGCGTCGTCCGCCAGGCCCAGGTCGCGCGTCACCGCCAGCGCCTGCGCGGCAAACGCTTCATTGAGTTCGATCACGTCCATCTGCTCGATGCTCAATCCCGTTTGCGCCAGAACCTTGCGCGACGCGGGCGAGGGACCGAAGCCCATGATGCGCGGCGCCAGGCCGGCCGTGGCCATGCCCAGCACCTTTGCGCGCGGCGTCAGTTTGTATTTTTCGACGGCGGCGGCGGACGCCAGCAGGATGGCGCAAGCGCCGTCGTTCAAGCCCGAGGCATTGCCGGCCGTGACAGTGCCATCCGCTTTCACCACGCCCTTGAGCTTTGCCAGCATTTCCAGCGAGGTGTCGGGACGCGGATGTTCGTCGCTGGTGACCATCTTTGGATCACCCTTCTTTTGCGGCACGGCGACGGGCACGATTTCACGCTCGAACACGCCTGCCGCGTGGGCGGCGGCCCAGCGCTGCTGGCTGCGCAGGGCCAGTGCATCCTGGTCGGCGCGGCTGATGCCAAATTCCACGGCCACGTTTTCCGCCGTTTCCGGCATGGTGTCGATGCCGTACTGCGCCTTCATCTTGCCGTTCACAAAACGCCAGCCCAGGGTCGTGTCTTCGATTTTCGCCGCGCGCGAAAAAGCGCTGTCGGCCTTGCCCATCACGAAAGGCGCGCGCGTCATGCTTTCCACGCCACCGGCGATGATCAGTTCCGCCTCACCCGCCTTGATGGAGCGGGCAGCCATGCCGACGGCGTCCAGGCTGGAACCGCACAGGCGGTTGATGGTATTGGCGGGTACTGCCGCCGGCAAACCGGCCAGCAGCGCAGCCATGCGGCCCACGTTGCGGTTGTCTTCGCCCGCCTGATTGGCGCAGCCGTAGAACACGTCGTCGATGGCGGCCCAGTCGACGGATGGGTTGCGGGCGATCAGCGCGGCAATCGGCAGCGCACCCAGGTCGTCCGCGCGCACGCTGGACAGCGCGCCACCATAGCGGCCAAAAGGAGTGCGTACGGCGTCACAGATAAAAGCGTCGTTCATGTCTGGTTCCTTGTTCGGGCTATCAGGAGAAAATCTTCGGGCGCTGGTCAACCACGCGGCGGGCCTTGCCCGTCAGGGTGCGTTCGATGCTGGCGGCGGCCACGAGGCGCACGCGCGTGCTCACGCCCACGTGTGTCTTGATGCGGTGTTCCAGCTCGCGCGCCAGCGCGTCCGTTTCACTGGCCGAGATGGTGGCAGTGAGGTCGATACGCAGCTCGGCGACCACTTCCAGCTTGTCGAGGTGGCCGTCGCGCGTGACCACCAATTGATACTGTGGCGCCAGCTTCGGCATTTTGAGGATCAGTTCTTCGATCTGCGTGGGGAAGACGTTCACGCCGCGGATGATCAGCATGTCGTCCGAGCGGCCCGTGATCTTGCCGATGCGGCGCATCGAGCGCGAGGTCGGCGGCAGCAAGCGGGTCAGGTCGCGCGTGCGGTAGCGGATGATGGGGAGCGCTTCCTTCGACAGCGAAGTAAACACCAGCTCGCCCTCTTCGCCGTCCGGCAGCACTTCGCCCGTTTCCGGATCGATGATTTCCGGGTAAAAATGATCTTCCCAGATGACGGGACCGTCCTTGCTTTCGATGCATTCGGATGCCACGCCAGGGCCCATCACTTCGGACAGGCCGTAGATGTCGACGGCGTCGATGCCGGCACGCGCCTCGATTTCCGAGCGCATGGCGTCCGTCCACGGCTCGGCGCCGAAGATGCCCACCTTCAGCGACGACTCGGCCGGGTCAAGGCCCTGGCGCGTGAATTCCTCGATGATGTTGAGCATGTACGATGGCGTGACCATGATGATCGATGGCTTGAAATCCTGGATCAGTTGCACCTGCTTTTCCGTCTGCCCGCCGGACATGGGAATGACCGTGCAACCGAGGCGCTCGGCGCCGTAGTGCGCGCCCAGGCCGCCCGTGAACAGGCCATAGCCGTAGGAGATATGCACCATGTCGCCAGCGCGGCCGCCGCCGGCGCGGATCGAGCGCGCCACCACATTGGCCCAGGTGTCGATGTCGTTCTGCGTATAGCCGACCACCGTGGCCTTGCCCGTGGTACCGCTGGATGCGTGGATGCGCACCACCTGCTCGCGCGGCACGGCGAACAGGCCGAACGGGTAATTGTCGCGCAAGACTTTTTTGTCGGTGAACGGGAATTTGGCCAGGTCGGACAAGGATTTGAGGTCGTCCGGATGCACGCCCGCTTCGTCAAAAGCGGCGCGGTAATGGGGCACGTTGTCATACGCGTGCTTGAGCGTCCATTTCATGCGTTCGAGCTGCAGCGCCTGCAGTTCATCCTTGCTGGCGCGCTCGATCGGCTCGAGGTCATTCGGTGCTGGGGTTCTCTGGACCATCTCTGTCTCCTGATTCGGTTCTATAACTATGTAATTCGTTCCGGCAGTTCAAGCCTGCTCTTGTAACTTCAATTGCTGATGACTTCACCCGCCACGCGAATCGACTTGCCGCGGAAGAGCGCGATGGCGCGCCCGTCCTGGTTGCTGACCTTGACGTCGTAGACGCCGCTCTTGCCGGCCAGCGCCTGTTCGACGGCGTGCGCCGTCAGCACATCGCCTTCACGGCCCGGCGCCAGATAATCGATGGTGCAGCCGGCGCCCACGGTGTTCAGGTTGTAGCTGTTGCAGGCAAACGCGAAAGCGCTGTCGGCCAGGGCAAAGATAAAACCGCCATGGCAGGTCTGGTGGCCATTGAGCATGTCTGCGCGCACCGTCATCGTCATGCGGGCATGGCCGGGGCCCACGTCGGCCAGGGCGATGCCCATGGCAACGGTGGCGTTATCGCGCGACAGCATGGAGGCGGCGGCCGCTTCGGCCAAAGCCTGGGCAGCGTGGATTTGCTCTTCCTTATGCATGAAACTGTGCTCCATTGGCGAGTTTGCGGCGCAGCAGCGGCGAGACCCTGTAGCGGTCTTCGCCATAGCCTTGCGCCAGGTGGTGCAGCACGGTCACGATGTGCTGGACGCCGACGGCATCGGCCCAGGCCAGCGGTCCGCACGGATAGTTGACGCCCTTCTGCATGGCGATATCGACGGCAGCCACCGTGCACACGCCCTGGTTGACGGCGTCGGCCGCTTCGTTGGCCAGCATGGCCACCGTGCGCATGACGGCCAGGCCAGGCACGTCGTCCAGGCGCGTGACGATGAAACCGGCCGCCTGGAAGAGGCCAACGACGGCCGCGTAGGCCGCATCGCTGCACTGGTCGGCGCGGGCCACGGCGATGCGCCTGGCATTGGCGTAATCGAGCGCCAGGTCAAACAGCACCGTGTCCGGATGCTGGTTGTCGTGCGCGCGCTGGGTGGCGCTGCGGCCATCGGTCAGATAAATCGCGGCGCCATGGCAATGCAGGGCGGGCGCCTCGTCATGCGACTGGCCTTCCTGCGTCACGCGGCGGCTGACGGTGATGCAGGCCTGCTCCAGGCGCTGCACCAGACTGCGGATGATGCCGCTGTGGCCACGGCCATCGCCGCCGATGGCGGCCGACAGGGCAACGAATTCCGGCTTCGCTTGCGCGCCTTCCGCCTGCGCCACGGGGGCAACGGCGCCTTCGCCATACAGGTAAAAACCCCGGCCCGATTTGCGGCCGAGGAAACCGGCGTTGACCATTTCCTGCTGCAGCACGGACGGCGTGAAGCGCGGATCGTTGAAATAGGCGCCGAACACGGATTGCGTGACGGAGAAATTGACGTCATGGCCGATCAGGTCCATCAATTCGAATGGCCCCATGCGGAAACCGCCCGCTTCGCGCAGCACGGCGTCGATGGTGGCGGCGTCGCCCGCCTGTTCATTCAGCAAGCGCCAGCCTTCCGCATAAAACGGACGGGCGACACGGTTGACGATGAAGCCGGGCGTCGATTTCGCATGCACGGGGTTCTTGCCCCAGGCGATGGACGTATTGTAGACGGTGGCGGCGACTTGCTCGCTGGTGGCCAGCCCGCTGATCACTTCGACCAGCGCCATCAGTGGCACGGGATTAAAGAAGTGCATGCCGACTAGGCGTTCCGGGCGGCGCAGCTTGGCGGCAATCGCCGTGACGGAAATCGACGAGGTGTTCGTCGCCAGGATGCAGTCGTCGCTGACCAGCGCTTCGAGTTCGGAGAACAGGCCGCGCTTGACGTCGAGGTTTTCCACGATGGCTTCCACCACCAGGGCAGCATCTGCCACATCGGCCAGGCTGCCGGCCGCCTGCAGGCGCGCCGTGGCGGCCGCGGCTTCGTCGGGCGTCATGCGGCCCTTTTCAGCCAGCTTCGCATACATCTTGCCAATGTCGGCCAACGCCTTGCTGACGGCTTCCGTGCGCGTATCGTACAGTTTGACGCGGTAACCGGCGGCTGCGGCCACCTGCGCGATGCCGGCGCCCATGGCGCCGCTGCCGATGACGGCGACGATACTGTTATTGTCCAAAGCTGCCATATCAATGTCCCTTGAATTGCGGTGCGCGCTTTTCCACGAAGGCGGCCACGCCTTCGCGGTAATCGTCGCTGTTACCGAGATCGCTCATCATGCGCGCTTCCAGCGCAAGCTGCTGCGGCAGGGTATTCGCGCCGCTGGCGGCCAGCGCCTGCTTGGTATAGGCCAGGCCCTTGGTCGGTGCGGTAGAAAAATGCACGGCCAGCTTGCGCGTTTCGTCGGCCAGCTGGGCATCCTCGACGCATTTCCAGATCAAACCCCAGTCCTCCGCTTTTTCCGCCGTCAGTTTTTCGCCGAGCATGGCCAAGCCCATGGCGCGCGCGGAACCGATCAGGCGCGGCAGGAAGAAGGTGCCGCCCGTGTCCGGGATCAGGCCCAGCTTGCAGAATACTTCCACGAAACTGGCCGACTTGCCGGCAATGACGATGTCGCAAGCCAGCGCCAGGTTGGCGCCTGCGCCGGCGGCCACGCCGTTGACGGCGCAGATCACGGGCATCGGCAGCGCTTTCAAGGCCAGCACCAGCGGCGCATAGTTCTTTTCCACGGATTCGCCCAGGTCCACGCCCTTCGAACCCGGTTCCACGGCGCGGTCGGACAAGTCCTGGCCTGCGCAAAAGCCGCGGCCCGCTCCCGTCAGCACGAAGACGCGCACGGTACTGTCGGCGTTCACTTTGGCGATGGCGTCGCGCACTTCCTCGTGCATGGCTTGCGTAAAACTATTGAGCTTGTCGGGACGGTTCAGGGTGAGCGTGGCGATGCCCTGCTCGATGGTGAAGAGGATGTTTTGGTAGGTCATGGCGTCTCGCTATTTTAGTTATCAACCCACAGCGGCAATCTGGGGTCAGACCCGTCGGGTCTGACCCCGGCAGTGGCAGTTGGGTTATTCGGCTTGGTCAAAGTCCACCACGACTTTGTCAGTAACCGGAAAACTCTGGCAACTGAGGATGAAGCCGCGCGCCACTTCATAGTCTTCCAGCGCGTAGTTGACGTCCATTTCAACCTTGCCGTCGAGGATCTTGCAGCGGCAGGTCGAGCACACGCCCCCCTTGCACGAGTAGCGCATATCGATGCCCTGCCGCAGGCCCGCGTCGAGGATGGATTCCTTGTCCTTGTCCATCGTGAAGGTGGTGTGGTTGCCATCCAGGATGACGGTCACTTCCGTTTCCTGCACGGCGTCCGCAGCCAGCTGGGCGCGCGGCTTGTGGGCGTTTTTCGGGATGCTGGCGGCGAACAGCTCGATCTTGATATTCTGCTTGGGCATGCCGGCTGCCTGCAAGGCTGCGGAGACGCCCAGCATCATGTCTTCCGGGCCGCAGATGAAGGCGTTGTCGTAGTCTTCGATCTTGATCCAGTGCTGCAGGAATTGCTCGCATTTTTCCTGCGTGATGCGGCCGTTGAACAGTTCGATGTCCTGCTGTTCGCGGCTCATCACGTAGACCAGGTTCAAACGCTCCAGGTACACATCCTTCAAGTCCGTCAATTCTTCCTTGAAGATGACGGACGACGAAGCGCGGTTACCGTAGAACAGAGTGAAGCGGCTCAGGGGCTCCGTCAGCAGGGTCGTCTTGATGATGGAGAGGATGGGCGTGATGCCGCTGCCGGCCGCGAACGCCAGGTAGTGCTTGCGATTGACGCAGTCGAGCGGCACGTTAAAGTGGCCCATCGGTGGCATCACCTCGATGGTGGCGCCGGCTTTCAGGGTGTCGTTCGCCCAGGTAGAGAAAGCGCCGCCCGGCGTGCGCTTGATGGCCACGCGCAGGGTGCCATCCTGCACCGCCGAACAGATGGAATACGAGCGGCGCACGTCTTCCGCATTGATATGGGCGCGCAGGGTCAGGTGCTGGCCCTGCTGGAAGCGGAACTGCTGCTGCAACTCGGCTGGCACGTCGAACGTGACGGCGATGGTGTCGCGCGTTTCATTGCGCACGTTGGCCACGCACAGCGGATAAAATTTACTCATGCTTCATCTCCAGTTTCTTCGGAACGTGTGCCTGATTTTTTTAGTGGCACTTGAAGTAGTCAAACGGTTCGCGGCAATCCAGGCATTTGTACAGGGCCTTGCACGGCGTGGAGCCGAACTGGCTGGTCAGCTGCGTATGCGTGGAACCGCAATTCGGGCAGATCACGTCCAGTTTCGGCATGGGCTGGCGCTTGACGCCACCACGCAAACCGCTGATGTCGATCACCTGCTGCTGCGGCGGAGCGATGCCATAGCCTTTCAGCTTGGCCTTGCCCGTCTCGCTCATCCAGTCCGTCGTCCAGGCGGGCGCCAGCTGGTTCACCAGCGTCACCTTGTCCACGCCATGGCTGCGCAAGGCATCCGTGACGGCGTCGGCGATCACCTGCATGGCAGGGCAGCCCGAATACGTGGGCGTGATCGTCACGGTACAGGCGTCGCCGCCGGTGACTTCGACGGCGCGCACGATGCCCAGGTCCACCACCGAAATGACGGGGATTTCCGGGTCTGGCACGTCGCCCAGCCAGGCCCAGACCTGGGCGGCGTCCAGCGCTGCCGCGGCCGTGTTCATTACCACTCCGCCCCGGGATAGGCGCGCTGCAGGAACTGCATCTCGGCCAGAATAAAGCCCAGGTGTTCCGTGTGCGTGCCCTGCTTGCCGCCTTTTTGCATCCAGGCGTCGGGCGCCGGCATGGCCAGCGTCGCTTCGGCGAAGATCTCGGCCACGTGTTCCAGAAACGCCTGACGCAGGATGTCGGATGGCGGCGCGATGCCGGCGGCGACCATGGCCTGGTCGACGGCGTCGTACTTGAACATCTCGCCCGTGTACATCCACAGCTTGTCGGCGGCGGCCTGCGTTTTCGCGTGGCTGTCCGCCGTGCCGTCGCCCAGGCGCACGATCAGGTCACCGCTGCGGCGCAGGTGATACGTCACTTCCTTGATCGACTTTTGCGCCACTTCGACGATGCGCGCATCCGTCGATTTCGTCAGTTCCAGCAGCTGGAAATAGTGCCAGCTGTCGAAGAAGAACTGGCGCATCATCGTGTCGGCGTAATTGCCGTTCGGCTGCTCGACCAGCAGGCAATTTTTGAAATCGTGGGCGTCGCGCAAAAAGGCGATGTCGTCCTCGTCGCGGCCCGCGTTTTCCAGTTCGGCCGCATAGCTGAACCACAAACGCGTCTGGCCCAGCAAGTCCAGCGCCACGTTGGTCAGCGCCATGTCCTCTTCCAACGCCGGGCCCTTGCCGCACAGCTGCGACAGCTGCTGGCTGAGGATCAGGGCGTTGTCGCCCAGGCGCAGGAGGTAATTGACCTTGTCATCCATTGCAGGCGCTCCCATCACAGATTCTTGACTTCTTCCGGCATCGGGAAGAAGGTGGGATGGCGGTACACCTTGCTGTTCGACGGTTCGAACAGGGCGCCCTTGTCGCCGGGGCTGCTGGCGACGATATCGGCCGCGCGCACCACCCAGATGCTCACGCCTTCATTGCGGCGCGTGTAGACGTCGCGCGCATGGTTGACCGCCATAGTGGCGTCGGAAGCGTGCAGGCTGCCCACATGCTTGTGCGCCAGGCCGTGCTGGCTGCGGATGAAAACTTCCCACAAAGGCCATTCTTTGCTCATGTTGCTATCCCCTATCTGTCTTATGTATTTACGCTGCCGCTTTGTTAGCAGCTTGCTTGTCTGCATACGCGACCAAGGCATCGCGGAACCATTCGCCGTCTTCATACGCTTTCACGCGCGTTTGCAGGCGTTCGCGGTTGCATGGGCCATTGCCCTTCAGGACATTGTTGAACTCGGACCAGTCGATCTCGCCGAATTCATAGTGGCCCGTTTCCGCATTGAATTTCAGGTCGGGATCGGGCACGGTCAGGCCCAGGTATTCGATTTGCGGCACGGTCTGATCGACCATGCGCTGGCGCAATTCGTCGTTCGAGAACAGCTTGATGCGCCATTGCGCCGACTGAGCGCTGTTGACGGAGGCGGCGTCGGACGGGCCGAACATCATCAGCGACGGCCACCACCAGCGGTTCAAGGCATCCTGCGCCATGGCTTTCTGCGCGGGCGTGCCCTTGCACAGCGACATCATGATGTCGTAGCCCTGGCGCGCATGGAACGATTCTTCCTTGCAGACGCGGATCATGGCGCGCGCATACGGGCCGTACGAGCAGCGGCACAGGGGAATCTGGTTGATGATGGCAGAGCCGTCGACCAGCCAGCCGATGGCGCCCATGTCGGCCCACGACAGGGTCGGATAGTTAAAGATGCTGGAATACTTGGCTTTGCCCGAATGCAAGGCGGCCAGCAAGTCGTCACGCGACACGCCCAAGGTTTCCGCGGCGCTATACAGGTACAGGCCGTGACCGGCTTCGTCCTGGATCTTGGCCAGCAGGATGGACTTGCGTTTCAGGGTGGGCGCGCGCGTGACCCAGTTGCCTTCAGGCAATTGGCCGACGATTTCCGAGTGCGCGTGCTGCGAAATCTGGCGGATCAGGGTCTTGCGGTAAGCATCCGGCATCCAGTCCTTGGCCTCGATCTTGATGCCTTCGTCGATGCGCGCCTGGAAAGCGCGCTCTTCTTGACCCATGTCGTCGAGGGAACGAACGTTCTTGAGGCCGGTTTCAACCATTTGTGCGTACATGATCTGTCTCCCATGTCTTTGATTTTGCGCAGCAACGCGGTGCGATGAACAGATAATACGATACAAAAAACGATTTGCATACACTTGATATGAATCATTTTAAAAATTCGTATCTTGTGCAGCTTTTTTGTGCGTATGATATTGCTTATGAGAAAACACTGCGGAGCGCCACCAGCGCTTCCGGCAAATTATTGCCGCGCTACCCGCGCAGCCAAGTAAACTGCTGCTTTTATTGAACCGACCGCAACACGGCCAGACCGGAACCACATGAAGAACACCCGCTGCACGGCATGGATAGCCGATTTCCTGGAAAGCGACCCACCGCGCTCGAAGTCCCTGGTGATGACCATCTTTGGCGACGCCATCGTGCCGCGTGGCGGCGCCATCTGGCTGGGCAGCCTGATCGAACTGCTGGCGCCGTTTGGCGTGAATGACCGTTTATTGCGCACCAGCGTGTTCCGCCTGGCGCAGGAAGGCTGGCTCAGCTCGCAGCGCGACGGCCGCCGCAGCGCCTATACGATACGCCCGGAGGCGCTGGCCCGCTTCGAGCGCGCCTATCGCCGCATCTATGCGCCGCTGGTCGTGCACTGGGATGGCAGCTGGACCCTGGTGATCGGGCCGGCCGGCAGCATCGGCGCCGCCGAGCGGGGGGCGCTGCGCAAGGAATTATTGTGGGCTGGCTATGGCTTGATCTCGCCTGGCATCTTTGGCCATCCTGCCAGCAATACGGAGGCGCTGGAAGATATCCTCGTGCGCAACGAGGTGCAGGGCAAGCTGTATGTCTGCCACACCACGGAGTTGCCAGGTGTCAGCACGCGCCCCCTGCGCGACATGGTGGGCGACTGCTGGGACTTGTCGGAAGTGATGGCTGGCTACGAAAAATTCATCGCCAGCTTCCAACCGCTGCTGACCTTGCTGCAAGAAGCACCCGTGTTCGATGCGGAGCAAGCGTTCGTGATCCGCTCGCTGCTGACGCACGCCTACCGCCGCGTGCAATTGCACGACCCGCAACTGCCCGTCGAACTGCTGCCCGAACCGTGGCCCGGCACGCAGGCGTATGCGCTGGCCCGCGACCTGTACCGCATCACGTACGCGGCGGCCGAGGAACATATCCTGGCCACCTTGCGGCGCGAAGATGCGCAGGCGCCCGATGTGGAGCCGTGGTTCTACGAACGTTTCGGCGGCCTGAACACCTGACAACACGTCCATGACGATGTTGCAGGGCCTGGGCGTCCATTCGCACTGTCTGCGGCCCTGGCCCTGGCCATTTTTCAGGCATTCAGGAATACGTCAGTGCCTGCGCTCACTGTTTTGCGACCACCTGTTTCGCCCCTGCCAATAAATCCTGCCCCAGCTTTTCCAGCGCATTGGCCTGCACCAGCATGGTGTCGAGGATGGCGACGTTAAAGGTGAATTCGGCCGGCGTCGTATAGCCGGGGAAACGTATGATGCGCAGCAATTCCTGCAAGGTCGTGCCCTTGCCCAGGTGCGCCAGGGCGTCGCTGAGGGCGCTGATTTTCTTTTCCAGTTCGCGTATGTGTTTGCCGTTGTCATCCATGATGGCCTCCCCGTGTCTAAGCTATCACGTTAGCAAAGCGCGTCCATCATCGTTTGCGCCAGCACAAAGTCCACCGCAAAACAGGTATCATCGCGCCATTGCACACGATGCAAAACCCATACGTTTTTATCAGGAACACTCATGACCATTAAAATCAGCCAGCAATTCGACGCCGGCGCGATCGAGGTGCTGCGCGCCGACGATGCCCAATCCATCGAGCTGAACATCCGCAAGGATTCCCACGCCGACATCACGCAGTGGTTTTACTTCCGCCTGCAAGGCGCGCAAGGCGAGGCGTGCACGATCCGCTTCATGAACGCAGGCAAGTCGGCCTACCCGGACGGCTGGAAAGATTACCAGGCCGTGGCCAGTTACGACCGCGAAACCTGGTTCCGCGTGCCCACCAGCTTTGACGGCACGGTGATGACCATCGAACACACGCCGGAAGAGGAAAGCGTGTACTACGCCTACTTCGAGCCGTACCCATGGGACCGCCACCTGGCCCTGATCGACAGCGCTCAAGCGTCGCCGCTCGTGCGCTTGATCGACCTGGGCAGCACCGTGGAAGGCCGCGACATGAATCTGCTGGTGGTCGGCGACGCCGATGCCGAAAAGAAAGTCTGGGTCATCGCGCGCCAGCATCCCGGTGAAACGATGGCGGAATGGTTTGTCGAAGGCATGCTCGAAGCCTTGCTGGACCAGGCCAATCCATTTGCCCGCCAGTGCCTGCAAGACGCCGTCTTCTACGTGGTGCCGAACATGAACCCGGACGGCTCCGTGCATGGCAACCTGCGCACCAACGCGGCCGGCGCCAACCTGAACCGCGAATGGATGACGCCGACGATGGAGCGCAGCCCGGAAGTGTTCCTGGTGAAACAGAAAATGCATGAAATCGGCTGCGACCTGTTCCTCGACGTGCATGGCGACGAAGGCTTGCCTTACGTCTTCGTGGCCGGCAGCGATGCGCTGGAAAATTTCACGCCAGCACAGAAGGCCGAGCAAGACCGCTTCATCGCCGACTTCAAGGTGGCCAGCCCCGACTTCCAGGATGAGCACGGCTACGAAGACGGCCCGTTCACGCCGGAAGTGCTGACCATGGGTTCGCCCCACATCACCCACGCCTTCGGCTGCCTGTCGCTGACCCTGGAATTGCCGTTCAAGGACAACGCCAACGATCCCGACCCGCAAACGGGCTGGAGCGGCGCCCGCAGCGCCGCCCTGGGCGCGGCCGTGCTGCAGCCTATCCTGTCCACCTTGCGCGCCTGAGCCGCGCATGAAACTGGCCCGCCACGCATGACGTGACGGGCTTGGCCGGCGCTTACTCTGCCGCCGGCTGTTTTCCGCTCGCCGTCTTGCGCAGCGCAGCATCGCTAATCGTTGCCACGCCAGCCATTGCTGCCTATACTGGGCGCAGCATTGCCTGTCTCTCCCTTGTCGACAACCATCCCGCATATGACCATCAAAGACCAGCCACGCGCCGAGGCGCGATTTTCACCGACTCGATTTGCACACGTGTGCATATTCTTGTTTCTTGGCTTGCACGGCATGCCAGGCACGGCGGCCGAACTCAGCCCTGCCGCGCAGCTGGGGCGGCGCATCTTCCATGATGCCAGCCTGTCCGCCTCGGGCAGGCAGTCGTGCGCCAGCTGCCATGACCCGGCCCACGCCTATGCACCCGGCAACAAGCTGGCCGTGCAACTGGGCGGCGCCGATGGCCAGGCGCACGGCTACCGTGCCACGCCATCGCTGCGCTACCTGGAACACACGCCGCCCTTCCACTTTGATGAAGAAGGCGCACCCAACGGCGGCATCAACCGCGACGGCCGCGCCGCCAGCCTGGCAGAACAGGCGGAACGGCCGTTCCTGGCAGCGCACGAAATGGCCAATGCCAGCACGGATGCGGTGGTGGAACGGTTGCGCAACGGCAACTATGCGAACGCATTCCGGCACGTCTTTGGCGACGCCATCTTTGCGCAACCACAACAGGCATTCAGCCGCATCACGTATGCTTTGCAGCAATTCCAGCAGGAAGAGCCGGATTTTCACCGCTACGATTCCAAATATGACCTGTACCTGGCCAACAAGGTTCCGCTGGAACTGGCCGAATTGCGGGGCCTGGCCCTGTTCAACGATGAACGCAAGGGCAATTGCGCCGCTTGCCACCCCAGCGTGCGGGGCGAACATGGCGCGCCGCCCCTGTTTACGGACTTCAGTTTCGACAATCTGGGCGTGCCGCGCAATATGCGCATTCCCGCCACGGCCGATCCGGCCTATTTCGACCTGGGCTTGTGCGGTCCCGACCGTACGGACCTGGCGGCGAAAGACGAGCTATGCGGCGCCTTCAAGGTACCCAGCCTGCGCAATGTGGCCACGCGCCAGGTGTTTTTTCATA
Source organism: Janthinobacterium sp. SUN176 (assembly GCF_030587335.1). Lineage (NCBI taxonomy): Bacteria > Pseudomonadati > Pseudomonadota > Betaproteobacteria > Burkholderiales > Oxalobacteraceae > Janthinobacterium > Janthinobacterium sp. SUN176. The sequence continues at coordinate 3,891,061 of NZ_JAPWIA010000001.1, forward strand.
ATGGCGTGTTCGACAACCTGACGGAGGCCCTGCGTTTTTATGTGCGGCGCGATACGCATCCGCAAGAATGGTATCCGCGCGACAAGCGGGGAAAAGTGCAGAAATTCAATGACATACCCGCCAGATACCGCGCCAACGTGAACGTCAAGGAAGCGCCGTTCGACCGCAAGCGCGGCATGGCGCCGGCGCTGACGGCGGGCGAGATCGAGGATATGGTGAAGTTCCTGGCCACCCTGACGGATGGCTATCAAGTCCAGCAGTAAAGCGTGGAACGCCCGCCCGGCGTTGTCGCGCTTGCCATGCAGGCGCTCAGCCGCCCGCCACCACCATGCTCTCGATGAGGATGGAACCCGTCTGTTTGGTGCCGCGGCGCAGTTCGTCGGCACCCACGGCAACGATGTTGCGCAGCATGTCCTTCATGTTGCCGGCGATGGTGATTTCTTCCACCGGATACTGGATCACGCCATTTTCCACCCAGAAACCGGATGCGCCGCGCGAATAGTCTCCCGTCACGTAATTGGTTCCTTGTCCCATCAGCTCCGTCACCAGCAAGCCCGTGCCCAGCTTTTTCAGCATGGCACTAAAATCGTCGCTGGCGGCCGTCAGGTTCGAGGTCAGGTACAGATTGTGCGAACCGCCCGCGTTGCCCGTCGTCTGCATGCCCAGCTTGCGGGCCGTGTAGGTCGACAGGAAATAGCCTTGCACCACGCCATCCTTGACGACGTCGCGGCTGACGGTTTTCACGCCCTCTTCGTCGAACGGCGCCGAACCGACGCCGCCGATCACGTGCGGGTCTTCGAAGATCTGCACGTGCGACGGCAGCACTTGCGTGCCCAGGGAGTCGTTCAGGAAAGTGGACTTGCGGTACAGGGCGCCGCCCGAGGTCGCTTGCACATAGGTACCCAGCAAACCGGCCGCCAGCGGCGCCTCGAACAGCACGGGACAAGTGCGCGTGCCCAGCTTGCGCGCGTTCAGGCGCGACAGGGCGCGCTCGGCGGCGTAGCGCCCGATGGCTTCCGGGCTCGACATTTTAGAGGCGTCGCGCACGGACGAATACCAATCGTCGCGCTGCATCTTCGCCCCTTTGCCGGCGATGGGCGCCACGGACAGGGTGTGGCGCGAGAACGGGTAGCCGCCGATGAAGCCGCGCGAATTGGCGGAAACAAAGTGCGATTGCTGCATGTGCACGCTGGCCCCCTCGCTGTTCGTGATGCGCGGGTCGACGGCAAACGCGGCCGCTTCAGCCCGCTGGGCCAGGGCGACGGCTTCCTCGGTGGAAATGAGCCAGGGATAGAACAATTGCAAGTCGCGGGGCGACATTTCCAGCATGTCCGTGTCGGCCAGGCCCGCGCAATCGTCCTCGGCCGTGAAGCGGGCGATGTTGTAGGCGGCGTCCACCGTGGCGCGCAGGGCGGACGGCGAGAAATCGGAGGTGCTGGCATTGCCGCGCTTCTTGCCGACAAACACGGTCACGCCCATGCCCTTGTCCTTGTTTTGCTCGATCGTCTCGATCTTGCCTTTTCGTACAGAAACGGACAAGCCGCCGCCTTCGCTGACTTCGACGGCTGCGTCGGTGCCGCCCGCTTCCCGCGCAAAAGACAACACATCACGGGCTAGTTGCTGCAATTGCTCTTGACTATGGGTAAATACGGAGTCGTTCATGCGCTGTTTTCTTCGGAAAGCCGCTAAAAAGGTTATCATAGCAGTCGTTTACAGTTTACAGGTGCGGCCTACGCGGCCAATCCCGCCTTATCATGCCAAATCCAAACCGGGGAGCTTGCGGCTTCCAATCCACCGAATTCGAACAGGAATATGAACGTCCTTCGAAGTCGGAACTCAAGCGCCAGATGACCGTCCTGCAAAAGCTGGGCGAAGAACTCGTCAATGAGGCCCGCGACCGCGTCAAGCGCGTCCCTATGCCAGAAGACGTGCGCGACGCCATTCTCGAATGCCAGCAAATCAAGGATCACGAAGGCCGCCGCCGCCAGCTGCAATATGTGGGCAAGAAGATGCGCACCCTGGATGAAGACGAAGTTGCCGCCATCCAACGCACCATCGATAGCTGGAAAGGCTTGTCGAAAGCCGACACGGCCAATATGCACGCGATGGAACGCCGCCGCGACAAACTCTTGACGGACGACAAGGCTCTGACCGTCTTGCTGTCGGAAAATCCGGAACTGGACGTGCAGCACCTGCGCACCCTGATCCGCAATGCCCGCAAGGAGCAAGCCGAGAACAAGCCGCCGAAGGCCTACCGTGAAATCTTCCAGATCTTGAAAGAGATCGCCAAGAAGCAAAATGGCGGCAAGAAAGATGCCGACGAAGATGACGCAGAAGCGGAAGACGACGAGTAATTGACCGTCCCAAACGCAAGGATGGACAAAAAACCGGGATAATCCCGGTTTTATTGTTTTTAAGACACTCCAAACTTTTATAGGTGACCGATGTCCACCACTCTCGAAGACGAATTGATTATCGGCCTCGTGTCGATCTCGGACCGCGCCAGCGGCGGCGTGTATGAAGACCTGGGCATCCCCGCCCTGGAAAGCTGGCTGTCCGCCGCCATCCGCACGCCTTTCCGCCTGGAAAAACGCCTGATCCCGGACGAGCGCTCGCAAATTGAAAACACCCTGATCGACATGGTCGACCTGAGCCACTGCCATCTGATCCTGACGACGGGCGGCACGGGTCCGGCGCGGCGCGATGTGACGCCGGACGCCACCTTGTCCGTCGGGACCAAGGAAATGCCCGGTTTCGGCGAACAGATGCGCCAGATCAGCCTGCAATTCGTGCCGACGGCCATTTTGTCGCGCCAGGTAGCCGTGATCCGCGAGACGCCCGAGCGCGCCGCCCTGATCATGAACTTGCCGGGCCAGCCGAAAGCCATCAAGGAAACCCTGGAAGGCTTAAAGGATGTTGATGGAAATCAATTGGTGAACGGCATCTTTGCCGCCGTGCCCTATTGCATCGACCTCATAGGAGGCCCCTACATGGAAACCGACCCGGCCATCTGCAAGGCCTTCCGTCCCAAATCGGCGCTGCGTCCGGCGCAACCACTACCAGAGGAAAATACATGAGCACTTTGCTGGAAACCATCGAACTCGACAGCGCACCGAACCCCACCGTCTCCATCATCTGGATGCATGGCCTGGGCGCCGACGGCAACGACTTCGTTCCCCTGGTGAAAGAACTCGACCTGCGCGGCTGCCCCGCCATCCGCTTCATCTTCCCCAGCGCCGGCACCATGCCCGTCACCATCAACAACGGCTATGTGATGCGCGCCTGGTACGACATCCTCGTGAGCGACCTCGTACGCCGCGAAGACGAGGGCGGCTTGCGCGCCTCGCAGCTGCAGATCGAAGCGCTGATCGCGCGCGAAAAGGCGCGCGGCATTCCCGCCAGCCGCATCATCCTGGCCGGCTTCTCGCAAGGCTGCGCCATGACCCTGCAAACGGGCTTGCGCCATGCGGAACCGCTGGCCGGCCTGATGTGCCTGTCCGGCTATCTGCCGCTGGCCGACAAGACGGCTCTGGAACGCACGCCGGCCAGCCTGCAGACGCCGATCTTCATGGCGCACGGCACGGCCGACCCCGTGGTGCAGATCGGCCGCGCGCAACAGTCGCGCGACTTGCTCACCGGCATGGGTTACAAGGTGGAATGGCACGAGTACATGATGCAGCACTCGCTGTGCCAGGAAGAAATCGACGCCATCGGCGCGTGGCTGAAAAAAGTATTGGCTTAAAGTAAAACAGGCGCGGTCTGCACCGCGCCTGTTGTCTTGCGGAACGCCGGGAACGATCAGTTTACCGGCGTTTTTTCATTCCAGATTTTCAACATATCGGGCGACGCTTCCGAGCGGATGCCGTTATCCGTCAGCACCGATTCCGTCGCTGCCAGCATGTCCTTGCGGGGCACGACGACCATTTCCGCATCGCGCTGCTGGAAGCGGAACGTCAGCAATTCATCCGTCTGATCGCGCAGCAAGGCCACCAGGTGCGCCAGGCTGCGCACGCGCACGCCATTGACGGAATCGATAACCGAGAAGAAACGGGTGCTGTAGCCATTCATCAGCTTGTGCGGGAAGAACGGCGCGGCGATCACCACCAGTTCCTCGCGCTCGCTGTCGGGCGCATCGCCGCGCCGCGTAGCCAGCGGATTGCCGGCAAACGCCATGCCGCCCAATATCGTTGGGTTGCCATTCGGCGCCGCCATGAATTCCGTGCTGGCGCGCGAAAACACCATCGGACCAAAGATGAAATAGGATGGGTAATTGCCCTGCAAGCCGCTGATGAGCATCGGGTGCGCCGCCGAGACGGGCACCTTGATTTTCAGGGGCGCGCCCTGGCGCACCACCGTCAACGGCAACTGGCCGTCTTTCGCCAACTGCTGTACCCGGTACTGGAAGCGCACGCGGCTGTTGGCATTCAGCTTGACCATGCCCTGGTTGTCGATGGGGAAATCGCCGATATGCGTGATGACATCCCACTCCTTGAGCGGATAGGCGGCATCCTTGCTGGCCGGCGTCATCACGACGGCGCCTTCGACACCCTTGGCCAGCTTCAGATACGTGCGCAGCGCGGGATTTTCCAGCGTTTGCGTCACGTCGCGCATGGCCGGCTTGCCCTTGGGCGCGCCACTGTCCTGGTCGCGCAGGAACAGTTCGATTTCCTCGTTAGGGATGATGTAGCCGATGTTTTGCGCATTGGCCATGCCGGCAAAGGCCAGGCCGATCATCTTGTCGCCCGCAATCACGGGGCCGCCGCTATTGCCCGGATTGATGGCCGCATCGATCTGGATGCGCAGGCCGGAGACGGGGAAGTTGTAGCGCACGAATTCGATGCGCGAAACGATGCCCTTGGTGATCGACAGCGAGGTGCCGCCCGTCGGGTAGCCATACGCCAGCACGGCATCGCGCACGTCCGGCAAGACATTCGCGCGCGGCACCGCCTTGTGGCTGGCGAAAAAGCTGTCGTCGTCGATTTTCAGCAAGGCCAGGTCCATGCCGCGCGAGATGGCCAGCACGGTCGCCGGTATCTTGTCGCCGGCGCCATTCGCCTGGATCTGCACCTGGCTGGCATAGCCGACCACATGCGCATTGGTGAGGATGCGGCGGCCTTCGATGACGACGCCGGAACCCGTCACCTCTTGCGGCGCAGCCTTGCTCCAAGGCTTGTACGGATCCGGCCCGCGCAGGGTGGAAAACACCTTGACGACGGAGTTTTCCAGGGCGGAAGCGCCGGGGCTGGCGGTGGCAGCGGTCTCGGCGGCAAGCGCGCGCACCGTCATCAAGGGGCAAAAAGAAAGGGCCAGCGCCAGGAAGGCGCGGCCCATCAGGGTGAAGCACGGACGAGTTTTCATTGAGCTTGTTGGCAATGGCAGGGAAGTAAAATTATATATTGAATAATTTCAACTTCATTACACTTTGTCCATCTTTGCCAGAAAAACACCTGTCATCAGGCGGGCATGGGCGGCACACCCAAGGCCGGCACCGCCGTCTGCGCGCCATTCATCACCATGGCCAGGAAGGTGTAGTAGCCATTGATACCCATCAAGTCGACCACGCCGTGCTCGCCGAACAGCGCCAGCGCCCGCGCATACGTGGCATCGCTGACGCGCTTGTTCTGCTGCAACTCGATGCAAAAGTCGTGCACGGCTTGCTCGTCTTCTTTCAGGGCCAGCGGTGCGCGCCGCGCCGCAATGGCGTCCACGGCCGCTTGCGCGATGCCGTTCTGCACGGCCAGCGGCGCGTGGATGGCCCACTCGACTTGCTGGTCCCACTGGCGCGCCGTCACCAGGATCGCCAGTTCCGACAGCCGCGTGCCGATGGCGCTGCGGTAGCGCAAATATTCCCCCATGCGCTGCGCCGTTTCCATCAGCTCGGGGCTGCGGATCAGCGGCACGAAGGGGCCGTACAGCGCCCCGCGCGGACCGTCGATGATGGCTTGCGCGGCCGCGCGCTGCTGGACATCGAGCTGGTCCAGCGGCAACGGCGGCAAACGGTCGATATCGCTACCGGCCATCAGGCTGTCCAGGCGACCACGTCCTGCTGCTGTTCACCGAGGCCGGCGATACCCAGGCGCATGCTGTCGCCTTTTTTGAGGAAACGCTGCGGCTTGCGGCCCTGGCCCACACCCGGCGGCGTGCCCGTGGCGATGACGTCGCCCGGTTCCAGGGTCATGAATTGCGACAGGTAGCTGACGATCTGCGCCACCGTGAAGATCATGGTTTGCGTATTGCCGGTCTGCATGCGCTTGCCGTTGACTTCCAGGTACAGGTCCAGGTCCTGCTCGTCGATGACTTCATCGCGCGTCACCAGCCATGGGCCGACGGGGCCGAAGGTGTCGCAACCCTTGCCCTTGTCCCACTGGCCGCCCCGTTCCAGCTGGAACGAGCGCTCGGAAATGTCGTTGACGACGCAATAGCCGGCCACGTATTTCAAGGCGTCCTCTTCGCTCACGTATTGCGCGCGCGTGCCGATGATCACGCCCAGCTCCACTTCCCAGTCCGTCTTTTTCGAGCCTTTTGGCAGCACGACATTGTCGTCCGGGCCATTCAGGCAAGTAATGGCCTTCATGAAGACGATGGGTTCGGCCGGAATCGGCATGCCGGCCTCGGCCGCGTGATCCGCGTAATTGAGGCCGATGCCGATGAACTTGCCGACTTTCGCCAGCGGCACGCCGAAGCGTGGATTGCCGCGCACCAAAGGCAAGGTCTTTTCGTCCAGCTTGGCCAGCTTGCGCAGGGCCTTGTCGGACAGTTGCGCGCCATCAATATCGGCAATCACGCCGGACAGGTCGCGCAGTTTGCCTTCTTCATCGATCAGGCCCGGTTTTTCCTTGCCTGGACGTCCATAACGAACGAGTTTCATAGTCTTCCTTGGAGTTGATCATTGCCGCTGTGCAGGCTGCCATTTTACCGGATGGCCCGGCACGCCTGCAGCGGTGAATGAAAAACATCGCAAGTCCCGGCAATTGCAAGGCCGCCAGCACGCCAAACGCCGCCTGGTACGCCTGCGGCGGATACTGCTGCTGGCTGTTCAGGGGCCAGCAGCCGAGGATCAAGCCAAAGCCCGCCTGCACCAGAAAGGCGCCCGTGAAAATGAGCAAATTCAAACAGGTGGCCGCCCTGCCCGTCAAGCTGGCCGGCATGCTTTGCGCAACGATCGCATACTCGAGGCCCGTCACCGTGCCCAGCAGGGTAAACAGCACGGATAGCAAAGGCAGGCTGGGCACCACATTGCACGCCATCGCCACTTGCACGGCAACAAACAGGACGATGCCCACGCCCGCCACTTGCATGGGTGCAATACCGCGCCGCGCCGCCCATTCCGTCAGCATGCCCATGCCGATGGCGCCAAAGATGACGGCCGCCATGCCCAGGTACAACAAATACGCGACATTGTCGTCGGACAAGCCGCCCACATCGGCCAGCCAGCGCCCCACCCACAAGCCCTGCACGCCAAAGAACACCGTGTGCGGCAGCAGGATCAGCGCGATGGTGCGGCGAAAGGCCCTGTCGCGATACACGCTCCAGACGCTGACCTTGTTCCTCGCCGCGGCGGGCGCAGGCAGGGCCGGCGACAGCAGGCGGATCAGCAAGCCGATAGCCAGCGCCGCCAGCGCCAAGCCCAGGAACACGCCGCGCCAATCCGTGTAGTGCAGGGCCAGCTTGACGGGCATGGTGGCCGTGGCCGCCCCCAGGCCGCCCACGGCGATCAGATAGCCATGCACGGACGGCAGGCGAGCTGGCGCGATGGCGCACGAGATCGCTTTCACGGCGGCCATGAAACAGCCGCCCAGGCCCGCCCCCATCAAGGCGCGCGCCCACATCAGTTCGGCAAAGCTATGGCCCCGGCTGAACAGCCACACGCCCAGGGCCGCCAGCGCCAGCAGCCACAGTTGCACCGTGCGGGGGCCGTAGCGGTCGAGCGCCATGCCGACCGGCAATTGCACCAGCGCAAAAGCGAGAAAAAAGGCGCTGGTCAGCAGACCCAGCTGGGTCGGCGTCAGGGCGATGGCGCCCAGCAATTCGGCCGTCAGCACGGCATTCACGCCGCGCAGCAGACAGGACAGGTAATGACCGAGCGCGAACGGCAGGAACACCAGGCAAAACACGGCCGCGCCGGAACGGGCAGGCGCGCCGTGGCCGTGCATGCTCAGGCGGCCTGTGCCAGGCGGATGATTTTATGCGGCACCTGCGGCACCGGGTCATCCGTTTCAAAGAAAAACTTGTCCTGGCCAAAGGCCGGCTTCAAATCGTCCATCCACGTCGCTTCCGCATCGAACTTGGCATAAAACGGCCGGCGCACCCAGTCCGGGTTGCGCGCCTGCAAAAATTGCAGGGCAAATAGTTTTTCGCCATGGATGGTGACGATGCCATCGATGACGATCTTGCCGGGAAACGCGCTCATGGAAGGCCCGCGCACCGTGCGCGACAAGCCGGACACCATCTGGTAGGCGGCCTGGAAAATCTCGTGCGCCTTCGCCAGGGGCAACTCGAAATAGCTGCGCGGGCCCGTGTCCCGTTCGACAAACATGTAATACGGAATCGCCCCCAGGCGCGTACCCGTCTGCCACAGCTCGGCCCAGCTAGCGGGGTCTTCGTTGATGTGGCGGATCAGCGGCCCCTGCATGCGCAAGGTGGCGCCCGTGGAAATGATGCGCTTCACCGCTTGCTGGGCGATGTCCTGGCGCAACTCGACGGCATGGCTGTAATGGCCCATCACGGCCATGTTCTTGCCCGCCTTGACGATGCGCTCGAACAGGCGCATCAAGTCGTCCGCATCGCGGTCCGAAACAAAGCGCTGCGGCCAATACGCCACCGCCTTGGTGCCGATGCGGATGTTCTGGATATGTTCCAGGCCCGGCGCCAGCAACGGTTCCAGGTAGGCAGCCAGTTGCCGCGTATTCATGATCATCGGGTCGCCGCCCGTGATCAGCACGTCCGTCACTTCCGGATGCAGTTTCAGGTAAGCGACCAGCTCATGCGACTCGTGCGCATCGAACTTCATGTCGTCCATGCCGACGAACTGGGGCCAGCGGAAACAGAAGGTGCAATACGCGTGGCACGTCTGTCCTGCGCTGGGGAAAAACAGCACCGTTTGCGCATATTTATGCTGCAAGCCGCGCACGGGCGCATCGTTGACGCGGGGCACGTTGTGCGTCATCTGGCCGGCCGGATGGGGATTCATGCCCAGGCGCAAGCCATGCACATAGGCATCGATAGCGGCCTTGTCCCTCTGCACCAGCACCAGCTCGCGCAGGTGCGCGTACTGCTCGGGCGCCAGCATGTCGCGGTGGGGAAAGACGAGGCGATAGATGGGGTCGTCGGGGATGTTGTTCCAGTCGATCAACTGGTCGAGCACATAGGCATTGGTGCGAAACGGCAAGACATGCGACACCACTTGCACGGCTTCACGCTGCTCTTCCGGCAGCCATTCCCACTGCCGCGCCTGTTGTATGGTGTGCCGCGTATACGGCTTGAACTTGGGTGAAAACGGCTCGGTAATGGGTGCGGACACGATCGGCTCCTTGCCAGTAAACAGCGATAACTTCCTTGAAACCAGCCCTATCCCGGCCAATTCCAGCCTCTTCCTCTGCCATGCCTTGCCCGCTTGGCATGCTGTGAAAGTCATCATAGTTCTTGCCGCTCGGAACCAAATTGTTACATATCAACAAGCCGTCGATACGTTGCAAGCTACCGACAAGCAACACCTTAGTTTGTGCCATCGCAATTTGCGGGAAGCGCCGGCGACGTAAATTACGACTTGGCAACATATCCCTCGATATCACAAGGAGCTTTCATGAAACGCTTATTCACGGGTAGCCTGCTGTGCCTGGCATTTGCCGGTGGCAACGTCAGCGCCGCGGTCGAACCAACGGAAAAAGACGCCATCGCCATGGCCGAACGGGGCGCCGCCTTCATGAAGGCGCATGGCAAGGAAGAAATGATGAAGAAAATCACGGCGAAAGACCCGGACTTCGTGCAGGGCTCGCTGTATGTGGACATGCGCGACATCAAGACGGGCATCGTGCTGGCCCACCCCATCAATCCTTCCATCGTCGGCAAGGATTTGACGGACGTGCCCGATGCGAATGGCAAGAAATATCGCCGTGAAATCATTGAGCTGGCGCAAAAACAGGGCAAGGGCTGGGTCGACTATCAGTACAAGAATCCCACCACCGGCAAGATCGAACCGAAGACCACCTACATCCTGCGCGTCAACGATGTGGTGCTGGAAGCGGGGATCTACAAAAAATAGGGCAAGGGCGGCGCTCACACACACCGCGCGCCGCCTGCGGTTTGAACGGCCATCGCCAGGAGTCGAGCATGCTCAATCAATTACGCATAGGGCCAAAATTATTGCTGGCACCCACCCTGGTCCTGCTGCTGCTGATACTCAGCTCGACCGGCGCCTGGTATGGCATGGTGCGGCAAAATGCCTCGCTGGAAAACATGGTGCGGGTGCGCATCACGCACCTGAAGGCAGCCGCCGACGTACTAGGAGAGGCCAAGCATGTACACGGCAATATGTACCAGTTGCTGTCGTGGACGAATGGCAGCTTCGCCAAGTCCCGTCTCGATGCACTGGAGCAACAGATCAAGGCGCGCCACGCGGCCATCGGCACCCAGCTGGCCTCGCTGCGCGCCACGGCCACGGGCGCCGAACTCACCCTGGTCGATGCGGCCATCACGGCACTGGCCGGCTATCGCAAGGCCGTGCTGGAAACCATGGAAATGGCGCAGATGGACCAGTCGATCGCCACCAATTCCATGCTCAAGGCGGAAACGCAGTTCGGCCAGTTCAATACGCAGCTGGCGCAACTGTCCGCGCTGGAAACAACGCTCAGCAGCCAGGCCCATGCGACGGCCAGCGCCGAGTTTCGCACCCTGTGCTGGAGCTTGCTGCTGACCGTCCTGCTCTCCATCCTCGTCTCCATCGTGGTGACCATGCTGGTGCGGCGCGCCATGCTGGTGGAAATCCGCGGCATTGCCGACGCCGTGCAAGACTTGGCGGCGGGCAAGCTGATGGCCGGCGCGCCCAAGCAGGGCAATGATGAAATCGCCGCCACCTCGCGCGTGCTGGACCAGACCATCGCCCACCTGAACCAGACCTTGCGCACCATCATGGGCGCCGTGCAATCGATCGACACGGCCTCGCATGAAATTGCCACCGGCAACCTGGATCTGTCGGCGCGCACGGAAATGCAAGCCAGTTCGCTGGAAGAAACATCGAGCGCCATGGAAGCGCTGACGCAAGCCGTCAATGACAACGCCGACAACGCCCAGCTGGCCTGCGAGCTGGCGGGGCAGGCATCCACCCTGGCCGTGCAAGGGGGCGTATCGATGCAGCAAGCCGTGACGACGATGGCGACGATACGCGCCAATTCGCGCCAGATCGTGGATATTATCGGCGTGATCGACGGCATTTCCTTCCAGACCAATATCCTCGCGCTGAATGCGGCGGTGGAAGCGGCGCGCGCGGGAGAACAGGGCCGCGGCTTTGCCGTGGTGGCGTCGGAAGTGCGCACCCTGGCGCAGCGCTCGGCGCAGGCCGCCAAGGAAATCAAGACCCTGATCGCCACGTCCGTCACCACCATCGATGGCGGCAGCGTGGCCGTGCAGCAAGCGGGCGACAGCATGGGCGCCATCGTGGCCTCGGTGCAGCAAGTCAATGAGATCATCCAGCGCGTGAAACAGGCCAGCGTGGAACAGGCGTCTGGCATCACGGAAGTGAACCAGGCCGTCACGCAAATGGATGACGTCACCCAGCAAAATGCAGCCCTGGTGGAACAGGCAGCCGCGGCAGCGGCCAGTTTGCAGGACCAGGCCGTCAAATTGTCGGCGGCCGTGGCCGTATTTACCCTCGACCCGCTGGCGCCCGCGCAGCCGGCCGCGCCTGACGAGGAAGCATTCCAGCATCCAGTTGGTGCGCAACAGGACCGGCGCGCGCTGCACAGCCCGCTACGCGGCATGCCACACAACAATGCACCAGGTAACGCGTCCCGCCGCCAACGCGGTGTTTAATGCCGGCATCCAGCCGCAGGCACGTACAGGCACACTCAAGAACGCCTAACAAAACCGTAGCGAGCGGCAGTGATTTGTGGCTGAGAAGCGCAGCTGTGCTGAAGCACGGGGCCGCCGAGGCAGCGAGCATCACAGGCCGCAAAGCGCAACGCGCAGTAGGTTTGGTTAGGTGTTTCTAGATCGGTTTACTCAGATAGGGCGAGCCGGCCAGCACGAAGCGCCACGGCGTGTCCATCGCCCTGGAAATGCCGATGCGCGGCCCCGTTTGCACCGTGACATCACTCTCGCGGGCCAGCAACAGGAACGGCGGCGCGTCCAGTGCCAGCCGGTTGTGCAGGTGGCTCACGCCCAGCGCCTGGCACACCTTGCCCGGTCCCGAGCACAGCAGCCGCTCCCCCTCGACGCCGCGCCGTTCGCGCATCGCATCGAGTCCCTCCACGGGTTCGATCGCGCGGATCAGCACGCCCGCGCCATGCCCCGCTTCGCGGCACACAAAGTTCAGGCACCAATGGATGCCGTACGAGCGGTAGACATAGGCATGTCCGGGCGGGCCGAACATGGACGCATTGCGCGGCGTCATGCCCCCATACGTGTGCGAGGCAGGGTCCAGCCGGTCATACGCTTCCGTTTCCACGATGCGCCCGCCCACGCCGTCGACCAGCACGGTCACGCCGATCAGCTGGCGCGCCACGCTGCTGGAATCGTCCGCGAAATCGATACCCGCAAGGATTTTTTTCATCCGGCAATTGTACCGTCGCGCATCCCGCCGCACGCCTGGCCCCGCCTTGAAAACAAATAAAACTTGGTTTTTTCATCATGGATACCGGGATGGGCAAGGTCGTGAAATGACGAAAATCACGGCCGGACCAGGCCAAAACGGGGATTTTTTCCAGAATATATTGCAGATATGAACTATTGCTATGCATAAACAGCGATAATCGTCGGGCACTGCGCCAGACGCCCCTGAGGCGGGCAGCGGCAGCGCGCGACAGAATAAGCACCGGGCACAAAAATGATGATGAAAGCGTGATGATGAGAGCGGCAGCGCAAAAGCAGATAGAGCAGGAAGATCCGGTTGACGCCTTGATGCGTTCCATCCGTATCCCGCCGCGTCCCAGCCTGCTGGTCGACTTGCAGCGCGAACTGGCGGAACAGGACCCGTCGCCGCGCCGCATCGCGCGCATCATCGCCGACGACGTCGGCATGTCGGGCGCCCTGCTGAAATTGGCCAATTCGCCGTTCTATGGCGCCGCGCGCAAGGCCAAGTCCGTCGAGCAAGGCATCAATTTCCTCGGCATCAACCAGTGCAGCGCCATGATGACGGGCTTGCTGGCGCGCCAGGCGCTGGAAGCGGAAGGCGTGGAACTGACCAATTTCTGGGATGTGTCGGCCAAGCGCGCGCGCGCCCTGGTATTTACCTCACGCAAGTTGCGCATCGCCCCGCCCGACATCGCCCACACCTTCGGCCTGTTCTGCGACATCGGCGTGCCCCTGCTGATGAACCGCTTTCCCGACTACGTCAACACGTACGCGGCGGCCGCCAACGATGCGCACAATTGTTTTACAGCACTGGAAGACGCGCGCCACCAGACCAACCACGCGGCCATCGGCTGCTTGCTGGCGCGCAACTGGGGCTTGTCGTCCGACGTCTCGTGGGCGATTTTGCACCACCACGACTACACGGTGCTGGCCGACCCGTCCACGGACGACGCCATCCGCTCGCTCGTCGCCCTGTCGCTGCTGGCCGAAAAGGGCATTCAGCGCTACCATGGCAACAGTACCTCGCTGGAGTGGGACAAGGGCGGCGAACTTGCTTGCCAGCATCTCGGCCTGTCGCAGGAAGAAGCCGCCGACCTGCTCGACGAATTGCACGAGATGTTCGATACCGACCATTGAGGTATCAGGCGGCCGCGTCCGCCTGTATGATCCGTCCCGGCGCCTGGCACAAGCCCTGGCGCCTGTTTCCATTTGCCTGACCCTTCTTTCTTAACCTGTTGATCGCCATGCCCAAAAATAAGCGCCCTGTCCCCCGTAAATCCGCCAACACGCCTGAAGACAAGGATGAATCCGTCACGCGCATGCTGTGCACGATGGCCCTGAACCTGGCGGAGCAGGAAGACAGCGAATCGCAGGGCACGGTGCTGGCCGAGCAAGCCGTCGAGTTCGGCCGCCTGATCCGCAAGGCCTTGAATCAAAAGAAGGATGAAATCCTGTACGACGCCATCGAGCGGGCGAAATACGAGGACGTGGGCGCCTACCAGTACCTGCGCAGCCATATCGAGGAAGCGGCGTCCATTTCCGTGATCCGCCGCGAAAATGCCCCTGCCATGGAAATCAACGCCTTCGTCGTGCCCCTGCTGGTGCAAAGCACGGGCGGCCTGAAGGAAGCGGACAGCTTCCAGGACCAGGACGCGTTCGAAGCGCTGGTGAAAAGTTTCCAGCAGGCAGAGCTGGAAAGCGCCAAGGCCAAGGTGGTCCTGATGAGCCACGCCTACGACCTCGATGAAATCGACCGCATCACCTATAGCCACCTGCACGAAATGGTGCGCGATGCGTACGCATCGATGACGGACAAGAAGATCGTCGCCACGCCGGGCCTGGAAAGCAGCATCGTCGGCTGGAGCGAGACGGCCTTCGGCCCACAGGACACGGCCGTCGAACTGCGCTTCCTGCTGGGCTTTGCCCTCAAGCGCGTGGACGACCCGTTCTACGCGGAACCGAAGGATGAAGCGGCGCTCGACGCCTGGTTCGACGCGCGCATGGCCCGCTACCAGCAATGGACGACGGAAGTGGGTGATCTGGTGAAACGCTGCCTGGCGCCGGCCGGCAACACCCTGGAAGTAAGCTTCCTCTACCAGGATCTGTTCCACGGTGGCAAGGAACAAGGCATGAGCGAGTATGCGATGCTGCAGATGATGTCCGGCATCAACCATGCGTTGGCGGAAAACAACGTGGACGCGGGCGACGTCTCGGTGGTCGTCGGCCCGGCCGATGAGCACGGCGAAATGCTGCTGCGCGTCAACGTCAGCACGGCAGACGGCCAGTTGCTGCACAGCGCCGACAAGCCGCTGGACCTGGCCGCCGACTTGCAGGACGAAGTCGACGACATCTGCGACGCGCTGGCCACCATCGGCGTCACCCGCTTGTCAGTGGCGCTGAAATTCGACGCCAAGGGACAGCCGCTGGAAGCGCAGCCGTACGCGCCGGCGTAAGTCCCGTCGCCTCCTCCGTCGCCTGCCATCTTGGCAGGCGGCAATTATCAAGATACTATCTCCGCGAGCGTGCGCCAGCCTGGCGCACCTTCCGGAGATGCGCATGCCCCAGCCGCAACTGATCAATATTGTCACCCATGTGCTGGCCGGCAGCGCCGCCATCGGCCTGGGCCTGCTCCTGCTGACCACGGCCAAGGGCACGCCGCAGCACCGTCGCCGCGGCAGGCTGTTCGCGTGGCTGACCTTGCTGGTCTGCGCCACGGCCGCCATCGGCAATCTGCTGTTTGACTATCGCCCCGTCTTTGCCGTGCTGACGGTGCTGGTGCTGTACCAGCTGCTGAGCGGCTGGCGCGCCGTGTACACGCGCGATGCCGGTCCGCAAGCCGTCGATGGCGCGATGACGGCAGCCGCGCTGGCGGCGGGCGGGATGATCCTGTTGCGCCTGCAGCACGATGCTTCCGGACAGCAAACCATCGTCGTGCTGTCCTCGCTGGGCGGCCTGGCCACCATCCTCGTCTACGACAGCGCGCGCTGGCTCTTTCCCCGCCGCTGGCATGGCATGTTGTGGCGCTATGAACATATCTACAAGCTGCTCGCCTCGCTGTTCGCCATGCTTTCGGCCGCCGCGGGCAACCTGCTGCGCATGGGCCAGCCCTGGACGCAGCTGGCGCCATCCCTGCTGGGTTTGATCTGCATCGCCTGGTTCTGGCGGCGCCAGTACCGGCAGGAACAGGCGCAGCGCCTCATGCACAGGCTTGCCGCCTGACATGCCATCTCACCGGCGCAAAGCCAGCCACGCCTGCAATTTGTGCGCATACGCCAAGGTGTAGGCGGGGCTACTCGACGGCAAGCTGACGATGCGGTAGCGCTGCGCGTGCTCGCCCAGCACCTTGATGCCCAGCTTGGCGGCCGTGCCGCCGTTGAAGGCGATCGTCTGCAATTGCGGCAGGCTGGCGGCCAGGGCCACCAGGTCGTTGTGGTCGCGGGCGCGGATATTGCTGTCCAGGCTGCCCGTGCGCTGCGCCTGCGCCACCACGTCCCACAGGCCCACGCCGTGCGCCAGCAAGGTTGCCAGACGCTCTTCATAAAGCAAGCTAGTCAATTCCACGCCCAGCACTTCGGTTTTTCTGCTGCCCTTTGGCACCTGAAAGCGCGCATCCATGCGATTCTCTGCGACTTGCGCAAGGTTCTCGCTTTCATTCTACAAGTCCCTCAGGTTTTCTGGATATAGTTGTGCGACGAATAGCGTAGCTTTCAGGCGCTACCGTGAATGCAACTGGAGCGTTCATGAAAGTCCCGGGAAGTCTTCACCGATTGAATCTCGAAGTATGCGGAAGCTTTGGATATCTGCTTGATTTTGCATAATGCAGACGCATATCGGTTCGATACTCACCAGTTGAAAGTGAAGGAATAACTTGAGCATCCACCAAATGATCCAGATTTGTTTCAGTCATGGCCTTGACGGACGCAATACGGACACGTGTGTAAAGAGCATGGCGGTAAACGTGCTGAAGCCGAACATGCCCGTGGTCGCGATTGAAATGAAGAGCCGAAGTGATCTTCTGCAAATGATGAAGACAGCCGACAATACCCACATCTACATCGGTGCCGGTGTCTTCCATTTCAATGCTTTCTATGCAGCAACCGATAACTTCCCTGCGCCACGAATTTACTACATGAAGACGGCTGACCTGATGGCTGTCGGTACGATTGGCGCATATATGCAGCAGCATGGTGTAACGCTTCCGCCTATGAACGACGAACGGTTCTCACCACTGATTGAGGACAAGCGCTATGCCAAACGTTACGAACAATGGCATACGCGGTGGGAGGCGAACAGCAAGGCATTCAAGGGCTTGCTGGACGGGAGGGTCAGGAACACAGCGGTCGAACAAGGTATTTGGTTGTCTTCCGATGGCAGTTGCATGATGTGTGGAGACAAGACTGATCTGATGTCTACGACTACAGTTATCGGTGCGAAGGGCATAATGATTGGTTTGCAGCTTTGCGGTCAGCATGAAGCGGAAGCCATGGATCACTCAACACTGCTCAACTACATTTCAGAAAAGATGGGCGTGCCTGCCCCTTTCCTCGTAGGTGCAAAGGTCGTGCGGCACGGGCAGCAAACCATCGACATGACCTGTGATGCGGTGCGCGACGAACTAAAATGCGTGATTGAAAAAATTGATGGTCAGACCATAACTGCTATGCGCAAGTCAGGGTTTCGCCTGATCATTCGTCAAGATGCGTTAAATGATTACGCATACAATATTCAAGATCCTACAGGGAAGCCGATTGCGCGGATAGATTCGGCTGATCATCACAAAGTCGAATATGGCCCGGACCATGTTCATCGCAACTTGAGCAAGTCCAAGAAAAATCAAGTTGAACCGAGTTTCACATATGGATTTGCAGTAGCCGACCTCAAGGCAATTCGGCAGCTTGTTGAGACTGCCGAAGAAAAATGGACATTGGCACAAGTCTCAGGCAAGGTTACATAAAACACGACCGAAGCTTAAACGCCTACTTGGTAAAGCCGCCCCAAATATGTGGGACGCATCTTGGCTTTCGACCACAAATACCGGCATCCATCAGATCAAAGAGTGCCGTATGAGTTCAAAGATGCACAGCAACTCATCAACGATTTCTTTGCGGACATGGGCTGCATACTGCAGGAGGTAGGAAGTGATGAGGCCGATTTTATTGGCATCCTGCCGCAGGAGAAAACATTCACTTGACTGGAAGTGCCAGTGCTCCTTCGGATGACACCAAAATCACGTTCCGTTCTCTTCGGCAGAAATTGCCGCAATACGTCCTCGGTCGATACTGATCCCGTTCTTTCTGACCGAAATGATACGCTCACTCCACCGGATTCGGCGTTGATTTTCAGGCAGGCTGCTCGATGTCAGTTGGTGACCGAGATAGCACCGCATAGAACCTGCCATAATCGCAATTTTTCGACGTAGGACAAAGTATAGGCGGGGCTACTCGATGGAAGTTGGACGATGCGATAGCGCGTCGCATGCTGACCCAGAACCTTCAGACCCAACTTGGACGCCGTCCCGCCGTTAAAAGCAATGGTCGTCAACTCAGGTAAATTGGAAATTAATGCGAGTAAATCGTTGTCGTCGCGGGCGCGGATATTGCTGTCCAGGCTGCCCGTACGCTGCGCCTGCGCCACCACATCCCACAGGCCCACGCCGTGCGCCAGCAAGGTGCTCAAGCGCGCTTCATAGGGCTGGCTTGTCAAGTCCACGCCCAGCACCTCTCCCAGCAACCGCCAGAACTTGTTTTGCGGATGCGCATAATATTGGCTGTGCGCCAGCGATTTTTCGCCGGGCAAGCTGCCCAGTATCAGCAAGCGCGTATCGGCGTCGACGACGGGATCGAAACAGCGCTTGCGCGGGTCGGCGGCAGTGTCTGGCAAGTAGGCTGGGCTATTCAAATGAGCGGTCCGGAGGGGGAAATGAAGGGCCATTTTACCCGGCCACGCGACGGTGTAGAATTCCCGGACAACCATCCCTACACAAGAGACCGCCCATGCGCACCATCGACACCCTGCTGGCCCAGTATGGCGAAAGCCACCGCAACCACGTCAATGAATGGGTGCACATCGTGTGCGTGCCGCTGATCGTTTTCAGCCTGCTGGGGCTGCTTTGGAGCGTGCATCCCAGCGTGGCGCTGCTCGGCAGTATTCTCGCTTTATACTATTACTACAAGCTGTCACGTCCGTTTGCGGTGGGCATGCTGGCCATGCTGGCCGCCATGCTGGGCCTGCTGCTGCTCATGCCGGCGCTGACCATCCTGCCCGTGTCGCTGGCGCTGTTCGTGCTGGCCTGGATAGGCCAGTTCATCGGCCACCAGATCGAAGGCAAGAAACCGTCGTTCCTGGACGACTTGCGCTTCTTGCTGGTGGGACCGCTGTTCGTGCTGGGATTTTTATACCGGCGCCTGCGGTTGGCGTATTGAGCAGCAAGCGGTCACGCGGTCACGCGGGGCCGTAACAGATTTTTACTATTCGCAACTAGTTATATGAGGCAAGTGTCCTTATGATAAGTCATCATCTGTCGGTCAATGTAATCGGCAACTAACTTTTGTCCAAGGGAGTCCCACATGAAAGCACCAATTATTGCAGTGGCATTGCTCGCCACCCTGGCCGGCTGCGCCGTACAACCGAACTCGGCGAATGTGTACAACGCGCGCCAGGCGCAGAATGAACAATCGGTTCGCATGGGCACGGTTGAATCCGTGCGCCAGGTCACCATCGACAAGGGTGAAACGGGCACGGGCGTGCTGGCTGGCGCGGCGCTGGGCGGCGTGGCCGGTTCGACAGTCGGTGGCGGCAAGGGCGCCATCGCTGCCAGCATCCTGGGCGCCGTCGCCGGCGGCATGGCGGGCAAAAGCATCGAAGCGAACGCGTCCAACAAACCCGGCCTGGAAATCACCGTACGCCTGGACAATGGCGACATGCGCGCCATCGTGCAAGACGCGGACGAACTGTTCCGTCCGGGCGAACGCGTGCGCCTGCTGTCCGATGGCCGCAAGACCCGCGTCACCCACTGATCTCTGCTTGCCGGCGCATGCGCTTTAGCCGAATGCGCCGGCTGCCATCAGCAAGGCCGAGGGTGACATGCCCTCATGCAGCCAGATGGCAACCAAGGTTGCCACCACGACATACACAAGCACGCTCCATACTTTGATCTGCAGTGAGGCTGGCATGGCGGTCCCCTTCAAAGATGCAATTCAGAAAATGTTTACTTGATAATAAAGTAAATATTTTCATAAATTCAACATTTTCCAGAAGCACTGCGCTGGCTCAATGCCTCGTTGTCTCCTGACCACTCTTTGAGCAAGCCCGGCCAATACTCGCCATCCCCGCGCGATGCCCGTATACTTGCGCGATGTCCTCTCCTCTCCTGTTCATCATTGCCTGCCTGATCTGGGGCTCCACCTTCTGGGCCATCACCTTGCAGCTGGGCGATGTCGCCCCCGCCGTTTCCGTGGTCTACCGCTTCGGCCTCGCGTCCGCCACCCTGTTTGCCTGGTGCGCCTTGCGCGGCGACCGCTTGCGCCTGCCCTGGCGCGCGCAGAAATGGATGCTGCTGCAGGGCCTGGCCTCGTTTGCCCTCAGCTATGTGTGCACGTATAGTTCCGAACAGTACCTCGTCTCCGCCCTCGTCAGCGTGCTGTTTGCGCTGATGGTGTTCTGGACGCCATTGCTCAACCGCATCGCCTTCGGCACGCCCATCACCTGGAGCACCTGCTGCGCGGCCTTCGTTGCCATCTGCGGCATCGTGCTGCTGTTTTACCAGTCCATCGGTGCGGCACTGCAAGATATCCTGGGCGGCGGCAATGGTCATTTCCTGCTCGGCTTCATGCTGGCCCTGGTGGCCACCGTGTCCAGCACGGCGGGCAATGCCCTCGTCATGAAAGTGCGCGAGCATTCCGGCAACGTGATGCTGACCATGGCCTGGACCATGCTGTGGGGCACCTTGATGGTAGCCGCCTGGGCCATCGCCACGGGCCAGTCCTGGCAATTGCCCACGCGCCCCAGTTACTGGATGGGATTGGTGTACCTGGCCATCTTCGGCTCGGTGATCGCCTTCAGCGCGTATTTCACGTTAATCGCCCGCATCGGCACGCAAAAGACCGTGTATATCGGCGTCGTCACCCCCGTCATTTCCGTGCTGTTGTCGGTGCAGTTCGAACACTACCGGCCCGCCGCCATCGAATGGGTGGGCATGGTGCTGTGCCTGTCCAGCGTGGCCTGGGCCCTGACGTCGGGCGCGCGCAAGACGAGCAGCATCGCTTCCCTTTCCACCACTCCATCCACAAAGGCAACATGAGCACCTCTTCCTCCCTCGCCATCCGTCCCGCGACCGCATCCGACGTGGCCTCCATCTTTGGCATGATCCATGAACTGGCCGTGTTTGAAAAACTCGAACACATGATGATCGCCAGGGAATCCATGCTGCACGACAGCCTGTTCGGCGCCCATCCCGCGTGCGAAGCGCTGGTGGGCGAGGAAGATGGCGAGGTGGTGACGTTCGCCCTGTTCTTCCATAATTTTTCCACCTTCCTGTGCCGCAAGGGCTTGTATCTGGAAGACCTGTATGTGAAGCAATCGGTGCGCGGCAAGGGTTATGGCAAGCAGATGCTCGTGGCGCTGGCGCAACTGGCCGTCGCACGCGATTGCGGCCGCTTCGAATGGTCGGTGCTGGACTGGAATGAAAACGCGATCAATTTCTACAAGGGCATGGGCGCGGACGTGATGCCGGACTGGCGCATCTGCCGGGTCGCTGGCGATGCCTTGACGCAATTGTCGGCCGGTACGCCGCAACCACTGTGATTGGCACTGCATCGCGGGAACTGCAAATGCAAGTTCCAAAAAAAATCCCCGCGGGCTAGCGGCACCGCGGGGTGAACCCATTGTCAAGTGGGAGGGGGAGAATGCAATCAACGGTTATCAATATAAACGCTGCCGCTTGCCACCGCGCAGACCTTTACATTTGCTTACCGGGCCTTACATTTGACTTAAATCCGCTAACCAAGTGTCACCGAGTGTCGCTCGGATGACACTGATTATTTCCGTGGTTCAATCAATGTGCCGTGCAAACCGATATGTTGTTGTGTAAGCCCACTGCCACCCTGCGCATTCTTATAGATTTGGTACACTGTGAAACAGGCGATGCAGCCAGCAACCACGGCAAAAATGACCATGCGACGCTCCTTGAGTATGCTTGAGGGAATCAGAGCCCGCGGCGCCTGATGATGACCGGGCGAGCAGGGAAGATTCAGTGTGGCATCTTCGGTCTGGGGGGCATTGCGCAATCTCAAACGCGCCAATTTGACGGGGTCATGGCATTTGATATGGCGCAAAGTGGCGGCATTCCGCTCACACAAAATGAACGCATCGTTACGCACCTGGGAGCCACATCATGAATGTCTCTGCCAAACCGCTCGTCATGAAAATCTACCGCGCCTACCTGCGCTCCCGCCTGGAGCGCTACACGCGCGACTTGCAAGCCATCGCCGAACAGCGCGAGAACGACTTCCAGGCTGAACGCATCCTGCACCAGGCCGTCGTCTCGGTGCGCTCCAAACTGCACTCGCTGTAACCGTGATGCCGTCAGTGCTGCCGGCCGGCAACGGCCCAGCGCTCCACCAGCTCGAACAAGCCTTGCGTCAGCAGGGCCAGCACGGCTGCGGGGATCGCGCCGGCCAGCAGCATGTCGTTGTCATTCAGCGCCAGGCCGATGGTGATGCGTTCGCCATAACCGCCCGCGCCGATGAAAGCGGCGATGGTGGCCGTGCCCACGCTCATCACGGCCGCCGTTTTGATGCCCGCCAGCATCACCGGCAAGGCCAGCGGCAAGTCCACGTGCAGCAAGCGGTCGCGCTTGCTCAAGCCCAGCGCCAGCGCCGCCATGCGCAAGCCTTGCGGCACCTGCAAGATGCCCGTGCACGTGTTGCGCACGATGGGCAGCAAGGCGTACACGAATAGCGCCACCAGCGCCGGCACGGTGCCGATCATGCCCAGCAGCGGGATCAATATCGCCAGCAAGGCCAGCGACGGCACCGTCTGCAGCACGCCGACGAAGGCCAGCACCGTTTGCCGCAGCGGCGCCGACAACGCCGCCAGCACGCCCAGCGGAATGCCGATCAGGCACGCCAGCGCCACCGACAGCAGCACCAGGGTCAGGTGCTGGCGCGTCAGGGTCCACAGATCGTCGCCGATGAGTTTATCGAGCAGCTTGCTGCGCGCGGCGGCCGGTTTTTTCGCCGACGTGCCGGAGGCCAGCCACTGGTGCGCCACGCCGGAAAAAGTCTTGCCATCGATTTCCACGGCCGCATTCATGGCGATCATGTCACTCTCGCTGATGCGCCCCTGCAAGCCTTGCAGCGCGAGCCAGGCAGCGGGAAAACGCCGCGGCACGTCGAGCCGGTACAGGAGCATGGCATCGTAGCGGGGAAAATACTGCTGCGTGTCGGCCAGCACGCGCAAGCCGTACTGGCGGATCTTCGCGTCCGTCGAATAAATGTCGATCACATCCACCTGGCGCTGCGCCAGCGCCTCGTAGGCGATGCCGTGATCGAGCCCGCGCGGGCGCTGCGGCAAACCATAGCGCGCGGCCAGGCCCGGCCAGCCATCGACCCGGCCGATGAATTCATGCGACAGACCGAATTTCAGGGCGGGATGCTGTGCCAGCTGCGCCAGGCTGGCGATGCCCGTTTCATCGCCGCGCATGGCCAGCGCATACGTATTGTTAAATCCCAGCGGCACGGCCACGCCCAGGCCCAGCGTGGCCAGCTCGCGCCGCATCTGCGCCAGATCAATGGCCTTGTCGTGCTTGAGGATTTCGCTGGCGATGGTGCCCATGTATTCGGCATACACGTCGATGCTGCCCGCCTGCAGCGCGGCCAGCACGATGGCCGTGTTGCCCAGGCCCTGGCGGTGTTCCGCCCTGACGTGCGGCGCAGCGCTCTGTTTGACGATTTCGCCGAGAATATACGATTCCGTAAAGCGCTTCGAACCCACCTTCAGGGTGCCGCCGTCCATGGCAAGGGAGGATATGGGCGCGGCGGCGAAGACAAGTAACAACAGCAAATAAGCAGCACGCACGCGGCGCTCCAGGACGGATGATCAATCCGGCAAGCTTACCACCGGCGCGCGCCAGACACCGCCATGCACCACGCCCGCGCACGGGTTCAGGCCCAGCGCATACGCCAGGTCGGCCGGGCGCGCGATGCGCCACAGGGCAAAATCGGCGCGCTTGCCCACCGCCAGGCTGCCCGTTTCCTGCTGCAAGCCCAGCGCGCGCGCCGCATGGATCGTGCAGCCGGCCAGCGCTTCCTGCGGCGTCAAGCGCCACAGGGTGCAGGCCATGTTCATCGCCAGCAGCAGGGACGTCAGCGGCGACGTGCCCGGGTTGCAATCGGTGGACACGGCCATCGGCACGCCGGCCGCGCGCAAGGCCGCCACTGGCGGCGGCTGCGTCTCGCGCAAAAAGTAATACGCGCCCGGCAGCAGCACGGCCACCGTGCCATGCTGCGCCATGGCGGCGACGCCCTCTGCCGACAGGAATTCCAGGTGGTCGGCCGACAGGCCGCCATAGCGCGCCACCAGCGCCGCGCCGCCCAGGTCCGACAGCTGCTCGGCATGGAGTTTTACAGGTAGCCCCAGCGCCTGCGCCGCATCAAACATGCGCTGCGTTTGCGCCGGCGTAAAGCCGATGCGCTCGCAAAACGCGTCGACGGCGTCCACCAGGCCGTCGCTGGCCAGCTGGGGCAGCATTTGCCCGCACAGCAGCCCGATATACGCATCGGCCTGGCCTGCATACTCGGGCGGCAGCGCGTGCGCGCCGAGGAAGGTGGTGCGCACGGATACGGGCAGTGTTTGCCCGATGCGGCGCGCCACGCGCAGCATCTTCGCCTCACTGGCCGCATCGAGGCCGTAGCCGGACTTGATCTCCAGCGTCGTCACGCCCTCGGCCAGCAGCGCCAGCACGCGGGGCAGGCTTTGCCGCAGCAATTCGTCGTCGCTGGCCGCACGCGTGGCGCGCACGGTAGACATGATGCCGCCGCCGGCACGGCTGATGTCTTCATAGCTGGCGCCATTCAGGCGCGCCTCGAATTCGTCGCTGCGGTTGCCCGCGTGGACGATGTGCGTGTGGCAGTCGATCAGGCCGGGCGTGAGCCAGCAACCCTGGCCATCCTGCAGCACCGCGCCGCTGGCCGGCAATTCGTCGCCGGGGCCGAACCAGGCGATGCGGCCATCCTTGACGGCGATGGCCGCGTCCAGCAGCTCGCCATAACCGTGCTCCATGGTGGCCAGGTGGACGTTGTGGATGACCAGGTCCCAGTCTTGCATCGCTTTCTCTCCCTAGGTAAACAGGTCGACGCACAGCACGGGCGAACGCTGCAAGGCGTCGAGCCGCCATTCCTGCGCATCGTCGGCGTCCAGCAGCAGCCCGTCATGGCGAGCCAGCGCGAACTGCTGCTCGCCACCGCGCGCCAGCACGTGGCCTTCGCCGGCGACAAACAGCAAGGTCGCCGCGCTGCGCCGCACCAGCCGGCACGGGGCCGTAATTTTTTCCAGCTGGTGGCGGCAGCGGTCGCGCCGCGTCATCACATTGAAATCCGTCGTCGTTCCCCTGACTTGCGCCTCCACGGCCGCTTCGCCGGGAAACCACAGCATCGGTTGCGCCGCGCTCAAGGTCACCTTGCGCGTGCCGTCCAGCGTCAGCTGCACGCTGTCGCCATCGACCAGCATCAGGCTGCGGTCGATGCCGGGAAAACTGGAAAACGGCCCGCTGGCCGTGATCGTCGCCAGGCTGATACGCCAGTCGAATTCCATCAGGCTGGCGCCGGGCGGAGCAATGGCGATTTCCATCGTGCTGCCGCCGCCGTTTTTCCACGGCGCGGCGCGCAGGCATTCCTGCGGGATGAAGGTCGCCATCAGAGCGCCCTCAGTTGCGCCAGCGTGCGCTTGTAGGCGGCGGCGATGGCGTCCTGCGCCACGTGGCGCCCGTCGCGCACCTGCCATTGGCCGCCGCACAGCACGTCGCGCACCAGGTTATCGTTGCCGCAGAAAAGTACGCTGCCCAGCACATTGTCGATGGCCACGCCGCACAGGTTCACATGCGCCTCGTCGAGCACCAGCAAGTCGGCGCGGCAGCCGGGCGCCAGCGCGCCGAGCTTGCGCCCGGCCGCCTGCGCGCCGCCCTGCAGGGCCGCCTGCCACAGGTAGTCGCCCACATGGCGCTCCTCCGACGTGGCGGCGACATTGCGCTGCTGCCGCTGCAGACGCTGGGCATACTCGAGCCAGCGCAATTCCTCGACGGGCGACTGCGATACATGGCTGTCGCTGCCGACGCCAAAGCGCCCGCCGGCAGCGATGAATTCGGCCAGCGGGAACAGGCCGTCGCCCAGGTTCGCTTCCGTCGTCGGGCACAGGCCCGCCACGGCGCCGCTGGCGGCCATCAGCGCCACTTCATCGGGCTGCACATGCGTGGCATGCACGAGGCACCAGCGCGCATCGACGTCGACCTGCTCGTACAAATACTGCACCGGGCGCCGGCCGCTGTAGTCCAGGCACTGGTGCACCTCGCCCTGCTGTTCGGCGATGTGGATGTGGATGGGACGGCCCGCGGGCAGTGCCTGCGCCACCTGTTTGATCTGCGCTACGCCGGCCGCGCGCAGCGAATGGGGCGCAAAGCCCACCTCCACCTGCCCGCCGCGCTGCGGCGCCAGCGCCTCGACGATGCGCAGCACATCTTGCGCATCGGTGCGAAAGCGCGCCTGCTCCGCTTTCAACGCCTGCTCGCCAAAACCCGCATGGCTGTACAGCACGGGCAGCATGGTCAGGCCGATGCCGCTGAGGCGCGCCGCCGCCAGCACCCGTTCCGCCGTTTCCGCGGGACGCGCATACAGCGCGCCGGCCGCATCGCGCTGCAGGTAGTGAAATTCGCACACGGCCGTGTAGCCATGGCGCAGGCATTCCGCAAACAGCTGCGCGGCGATGCTTTCCATCTGTTCCGGCGTGATGTGGCGCGCGAAGCGGTACATCAGGTCGCGCCAGGTCCAGAAGCTGTCCGGTCCGTCACCCGCAATCTCCGTCATGCCGCCCAGCGCCCGCTGAAACGCGTGCGAATGCAGGTTGACCATGCCGGGCAAGACATATTCGGCCACTTCGGCGCCGGCAGGCGGCGCGGCGTTTTCCGCCACCGCCGTCAAATCCCCATTCTTGTCCCATTCCAGCAGCACGTCGCGGCGCCAGCCTTGCGGCAGCAGCGCATGGCGCGCAAACAGGGACGCACTCAACGCGCCACCCATGCCACGGCCGCTTCCATCATCTGGCGCAGCAGCGGCTGCACTTGCGCCGCCAGGTCGGGCCGGTAGCCAAACGGCGCCGCTTCATCCATGTACAGGCACTGGCACATCTCCAGCTGGATCGCATGCACGCGACCTTCCGGCTGGCCGTAGCGGCGCGTGATATGGCCGCCCTTGAAGCGGGCATTCAAGGCCACGGTAAATGCATCCTGCGCGCGCGCGATATCGACCACGGCGGACGTCAGGCCCGCATCGCAGCTGGCGCCATCGGCCGTGCCGAAGTTCAGGTCGGGCAGCTTGCCGTCAAAGAAGCGCGGCACGCGCGAGGCGATCGAATGAGCATCCCACAGCACCACGGCGCCATGCACGCGCAGCAGCCGGTCCAGTTCCGCGCGCAGCTGCGCATGATACGGCGCCCAGTAACTCTGCAGCCGCTGCCGCACGTCCTGCGCATCCGGTTCGCGACCGGCCAGGTACAGCGGCTCGCGATGAAAAGTATCGTTGGGCAGCAAGCCCGTCGTATCCTGCCCCGGATACAGATTCGTGTCTTCCTGCGGGCGGTTCAAGTCGATGGTGTAGCGCGACCAACGCGCCGACAGCACGGACGCATCCATCTCCTGCAAAAAGCCATACAGCTCGCGCAGATGCCAATCCGTGTCGGCCTTGACCAGGGCCTGCGGCGTCATGCGCGCGGCGATATCGTCCGGTATGTCGGTGCCCACGTGGGGCATCGACACGAGCAGCGGGATGCTGCCTTCATTAAAGCGGAAATCCATGCTTGTCTCCTTGCTCCAGCTCAAGCGTACAGCGGGGCGAACAAATTCTTGCACGTGCTGCTCAACTCACCCTGCAGAACCATCTGCTTGGCCGCTTCGATGTCGGGCGCGAAGAAGCGGTCGGCGTCGAAGAACGGCACTTTCTGGCGCAACTGGTGATGCACATGTTCCAGGTGCGGCGAGGTTTTCAGCGGACGGTGGAAATCGATGCCCTGCGCGGCGGCCAGCAGCTCGATGCCGACGATGACGGCCGTGTTGTGCGCCATGTCGTCCAGGCGGCGCCCGGCGAACGTGGCCATGCTCACGTGGTCTTCCTGGTTGGCGGACGTCGGCAGGCTGTCGACGCTGGCCGGATGCGCGAGCGACTTGTTTTCCGACGCCAACGCGGCAGCCGTCACGTGGGCGATCATGAAGCCGGAATTGACACCCGGGTCGCGCACGAGGAAAGGCGGCAGGCCGGACAAGGTGGCGTCGATCAGCAGCGCGATGCGGCGCTCGGCCAGCGCGCCGATTTCGGAAATCGCCAGCGCCAAGGTGTCGGCCGCAAAGGCCACCGGCTCCGCATGGAAATTGCCGCCCGAGACGATTTCCGCCTGCCCGTTGGGGCCATCCTGGAAGATCAGCGGGTTGTCCGTGACGGCATTGGCTTCGATCAACAGGGTGCGGCCGACGTTGCCGATCAAATCGAGGCAGGCGCCCATGACTTGCGGCTGGCAGCGCAGGCTGTACGGATCCTGCACGCGCTCGTCACCTTCCAGGTGCGAAGCGCGAATCGCGCTGTGCGCCACCAACTGGCGGTACATCTGCGCGGCCAGGATCTGGCCCGGCTGTCCGCGCACGGCGTGCACGCGCGCGTCGAACGGCGAATCGCTGCCCTTGGCCGCGTCGAGCGACAGCGCGCCCGTGACCATGGCCGCTTCCAGCAGGCGCTCGGCCATGAACAGGCCATGCAGCGCCAGCGCGTTCGACACTTGCGTGCCGTTGATCAGCGCCAGGCCCTCTTTCGCCGCCAGCACCACGGGCGCGATGCCCGCCTGCGCCAGCGCCTCGGGGGCCGCCATCAATTCGCCGTTGACGCGCACGTCGCCCACGCCCAGCATGGCCAGGGTCATGTGCGACAGCGGCGCCAGGTCGCCCGAGGCGCCGACGGACCCCTTGGCGGGAATGGCCGGCATGATGCCCGCGTTGTACAGGGCGATCAGGGTATCGACGATCAGCGGGCGCACGCCGGAAAAGCCGCGCGCCAGGCTGCCGATCTTCATCAGCATGATCAGGCGCACGACGGCGTCCGACAGCAGTTCCCCCGTGCCGACGGAATGCGACAGGATCAGGTTGCGCTGCAACTGCTCCAGCTTTTCATCGGGGATGCGCGTCTTGGCGAGCAGGCCGAAGCCCGTGTTGATGCCGTACGCCGCGTCGCCCTTGGCGACGATGGCTTGCACGGCGGCGGCCGACGCCTCGATGACGGGATAGGCCTCGGCAGCGAGGGTCAATTTTGCCGGCGCGGCCCAGACGGCGCGCAGGTCGGCCAGGGTCATCGCGCCTGGTTTCAGGGTCCAACTTTTGGCATGCTGTGTCATAGTCATTCGAATCGAGGTCTCAAGGAATCATGGGAAGAATCAGGCCGTTGCGCTTGGCGCAGGCGGCCGCTGTTTCGTAGCCGGCATCGGCATGGCGCATCACGCCCGAGCCGCTGTCGTTGACCAGCACGCGCGCCAGGCGTTTCGCCGCCGCTTCGCTGCCATCGGCCACGATGACCATGCCCGCATGCTGAGAATACCCCATTCCCACGCCGCCGCCATGGTGCAGCGAGACCCAGGTGGCGCCGCCGGCCGTATTGAGCATGGCGTTGAGCAGCGGCCAGTCGGAGACGGCGTCCGTGCCATCCTTCATGCTTTCCGTCTCGCGGTTCGGGCTGGCGACGGACCCCGTATCGAGGTGGTCGCGGCCGATGACGATGGGCGCCTTCAGCTCGCCCGTGCGCACCATCTCGTTGAAGGCCAGGCCGGCGATGTGGCGCTCGCCCAGTCCCAGCCAGCAGATGCGCGCCGGCAGCCCCTGGAAGGCGATGCGCTCGCGCGCCATGTCCAGCCAGTGGTGCACCTGCGCGTGGTGCGGGAACAGCTCCTTGATCTTCGCATCCGTTTTATAGATGTCTTCCGGGTCGCCCGACAAGGCCACCCAGCGGAACGGCCCGCGCCCTTCGCAGAACTGCGGGCGGATGTAGGCGGGCACGAAGCCGGGGAAGTCGAAGGCATTCTGCACGCCCTGGTCGAACGCCACCTGGCGGATGTTGTTGCCGTAATCGACGGTGTTCACGCCCATGGCGTGGAAATCGAGCATGGCTTGCACGTGGGCGGCACAGGAATCGGCGGCCGCCACCGTCAGGCGCGCATGGCGCTGCGGGTCTTGTTGCGCCGCCTTCCAGTCCGACACGCTCCAGCCGCGCGGCAGATAGCCGTTGACCAGGTCATGCGCGGACGTCTGGTCCGTCACCAGGTCCGGCACCAGGCCGCCCGCCTTGGCGCGGCGCACCAGCTCCGGCAGCACTTCGGCCGCGTTGCCCAGCAAGCCGATGGAAATGGCTTCCTTGCGCTGCGTGTGGTATTTGACCAGTTCCAGGGCTTCGTCCAGGCTGGACGCCTGCTTGTCCAGGTAGCGCGTGCGCAAACGGAAGTCGATGCTGCTTTGCTGGCATTCGATATTGAGCGAGACGGCGCCCGCCATGGTGGCGGCCAGCGGCTGCGCGCCGCCCATGCCGCCCAGGCCCGCCGTCAGAATCCAGCGTCCGCCCCAGTCGCCGCCGAAATGCTGGCGGCCCGCTTCGGCGAAGGTTTCATACGTGCCCTGCACGATGCCCTGCGTGCCGATATAGATCCAGCTGCCGGCCGTCATCTGGCCGTACATGAACAGGCCCTGGCGATCGAGTTCGTTGAAATGTTCCCAGTTGGCCCATTTCGGCACCAGGTTGGAGTTGGCGATCAGTACGCGCGGCGCATCCGCGTGGGTCTGGAACACGCCCACCGGCTTGCCGGACTGGATCAGCAAGGTCTGGTCGTCTTCCAGCTCGCGCAAGGACGCGAGGATCTGGTCGAAACAAGCCCAGTTGCGGGCCGCGCGGCCGATGCCGCCATAGACGACCAGGTGCTGCGGATTTTCCGCCACTTCCGGGTCCAGATTGTTTTGCAACATGCGGTAGGCCGCCTCGGCCTGCCAACTCTTGCAAGCCATGACCGTGCCGCGCGGGGCGCGGATGGTACGGCTGGCATCAAAGCGTGGATCGGTGTCCATTGTGCTGTTCATGCTGTCTCCTCGTAGGGTGCGAGCGGGCGTACTTGGCCCGCTCTGGTGCTACCAGCATAGGTTGTCTATACAACCAAGTCAACAGGTTTTTGCAGGCGTCAAATCCTTATTTTTTCTCGAACACGCGCTTGCCCGCCACCCACGTCTGCAGCACCTGCGTCTTGCCGATGGCCTTTGGTTCCACGCTGAACAAGTCCTGGTCGACGACGATGAAGTCCGCCCATTTGCCCGCTTCCAGGGTGCCGATGGCCTTTTCCTGGTGCGCCGCCCAAGCCGCGTCGAGGGTGAAGCAGCGCAGCGCCTGCGTCACCGTCATGGCTTGCTGCGGATACCAGCCGCCGGCCGGGAAGCCCTCGCTGTTTTGCCGCGTGACGGCCGCATGGATGCCCTCGAACGGGTTCGGCGACTCGATGGGGAAGTCGGAACCGCAGGCGATGCGCGAGCCTTGCGCAAGGAAGGTGCGCCACGCATACGCGCCCTTGATGCGCTCATGGCCCACGCGCTGCTCCGCCATGTTCTGGTCGGACGTGGCGTGCGTCGGCTGCATCGAGGGGACGATGCCCAGGGTCTTGAAGCGGGGGATATCGCTCAATTGCACCACCTGCGCATGTTCCATGCGGTGGCGCAGGCCCGCGCCGCGGTATTGCGCGATCAAGGCTGCATAGCCGTCGAGGATCTGGTGATTGCCCGCGTCGCCGATGGCGTGCACATTCACCTGGTAGCCGGCGCGCATGGCCTTTTCCATCTTCGCGCGCATGGCGCCGTCCGGGTAGAACAGCAGGCCACGGGTAGAGGGATCGTCGCTGTACGGTGCCAGCAGGGCCGCACCGCGGCTGCCCAGAGCGCCGTCGGACACCAGTTTGACGGCGCGCAAGGCGTACATGTCGCGCGCATAGCTATTCAAGGGGCCGTTTTTCGACAGCGCGTCGAAGTCTTCCGTCGTGTCAAAAATCATGCCGTACACGCGCACCGTCAGCTTGCCATGGTCCGCATAGTCGCGGAACAGCCGGTCCTGCATCTGGCCGATGCCCGCATCGTGCACGCTGGTCAGGCCCACTTGCGACAGCTGCGCCAGTGCGCCATCGAGGGCGGCGCGGTTTTCCACGTCGCCCGGCTTGGGCAGCACGGCGTCCATCAAGTCCATGGCGCTGTCGACCAGCACGCCGGTGGCATTGCCATCTGCATCGCGTTCGATCTTGCCGCCCGCCGGGTCTTGTGTGGCGCGCGTGATGCCGGCCAGCGCCAGCGCGCGGCTGTTGGCCCAGCCCGCGTGGCCATCGACGCGGCGCAGCCACACGGGCCGCGCACTTTCCGCCGCATCGAGTTCCGCTGCCGTGGGAAAGCGTCCCAGCTTCCAGATTTCCTGGTTCCAGCCATTGCCGACGACCCAGCTGCGCTCGGGATGCGCTTTGGCGAAGTCGCCCACGGCCTGCACGGCGGCCGGCAGCGAGGCAGAACCGTACAGCATCACGCCGCTGGCGATCGTCCCCAGGCCGAAGACGTGGCCGTGCGCGTCGATCAGGCCTGGCAGCACGGTTTTTCCCTGCACGTCGACATGGATGGTGCCCTTGGCCGCCTTGCGCTTCACCTGCGCGGCGCTGCCGACGGCGAGCAGCTTGCCCCCGTCGTCAAAGGCCAGCGCCGTGAAACGCACCACCTTGCCGGCAGCATTGAGGGTGTAGCCGTTGGCATTGTCGATGATGGTATCGGCATGCGCGTGGCCGATGGCCCCCAGGCAGGCGAGCGTGAGCAGGGTGCGGCGCAGTGGCAAGGTCGGCATTTCCATCTCCAGGTCTTTTAGTCGTTAGCAAAAAGACGAGTGTATAGAAATTGGCAAAATGGTCAATCAGGCAGCACGGGGCGCTCGTACCATCAGCCAGTAATCGCAGCCCGTGACGGCTTCCGCGTAGCGTCCCGCCGCCACGAAGCCCAGGCGGGCATAGAACGGCAGGCTGCGCTCGTTGTAGGTCTCCAGGAAGCACGCGGCGCCGGCCGCATCGACGGCCGCCAGGCCCGGCGCCAGCACGGACGCGCCCAGCCCCTGCCCTTGCGCGGCGGGAGCGATGCCGGCGATCGACAGGTACCACGCGTCTTGCAGACCATGCGGCGCCAGCGCGTGCTCCATGTTCGCGACGATGGCCGTGAAATGCGCAAAGCCCCGCTCCCCCAGCAGCGCGCGCAAGGCGGCTTCGCGCTGCGCATACGCGGCCTGGCGCAGGGCCGCCGGCGTATCCGTCGTCCAGATGGCGGCGCCATTGCCCGCGTCGTCAGCCAGGTCGACGCGCCCCGCCTGCCCCCCCTCGACCAGCGCCAGCGCGAAATAGGCTTCCAGCATGGCCAGCCGCGCCGCCTCGTCGCCGCCGCACGCCACCGTGACGGTGTGGTAGAACGGATCGCCGATCAGGGCGGCGGCCAGGCTGCGGGCGGTGCGGGAGGATTCGATGTTGGATGGGCTGGACATGGGGACTCTTTCTTCTTATTGAAACGCCCGGCATCTTAACGCAAGCGCGCAGGCCTTGCGCCCAGTCAATACCTGCAAGACGCCACGGGTCTACGCTGAGGTTTTCAGGTGGAATACCCCATGGCCAGGCACCATGTCATCAGCACCACCGCGTGCGACGTGTTCTTCAAGCTCGTGGCGCACCAGAAGAGCAGCCTGGGCGCGCGCTTCGACAGCATGATCGTCACCTTCAGCGCCGACGGCCAGCCCGTGCTGGGCGCCGCCCTGCGCAACGCGACAAGCGGCTGCGAACTGCACCGCCTGGCCGGCCAGCCCGACGAATGCTGGTGCTGCGGCTATGACGAGCAGCTGGAATTCGTCTCGCAAGCCGACGCACCGCTGGCGCACGCCGACTACCGGCTCACCTTGAGCAATGGCGAAACGTGGACGGGGACGACGAATGCGAAGGGGCGCACGGGGCGTATCGCCAGCAAGCGGGAGGAACAAATCACCCAGGCCGAATTCCTGCCGCACCCGGACAAATCGCCATGCTGCGCCGCCGCGCCAAAACACGCAGCGCCTGCCGTCAAGATCGTCCAACTGGATGGCATCAAGACGACCGGCAAGGATGTCGGTTCGTCCGTGAAACAGGTCAAAGTGAAGGACAAGGTTCGCCCGCTGACCAGGGGCGAGATCGACATGGCGTGGATGCTGTTCCAGGATGCGATTGACTACGGCAAGGTCAAGGTGCATGGGGAGCCGTATCTATGGTTTGGCTTGCAGCCGAAGGATGTGGCCATGACGCCGGATGGGGAGATGTATTTTCATGTATTGGACTACAAGGAGGACTTTTCCAAAGAAAAAGATAGTCTGAAACACTGGTTTATGCACGAAATGGTTCATGTTTGGCAGTACCAACTCGGATATCAAGTAAAACTGCGGGGAGCCATTCGCTTGGGGCTGGACTACAAATATACCTTACTCCCCAATCAGAAATTATCCAGCCATGACATGGAAGCGCAAGGTGATTTATTGGCGGACTACTTTGTGCTGAGATTTTTAACTTCCACTCGTGCCATGCGCCAGCAACGCTATAAAAACTCCGGAGAACTGTTTAAAAAGGTACTCAATGATTTTTTTAACGACCGCAAGAGCCCGAAAAACTTGCCTGGTAACGATATTGACCATGAGCCTATATTCGATATTCCCTGACACATGGGCATATTCCCGCATGGCAGAAGCAGTTATCCAGTCGGCGCAGGGCATGCCCTGCTTCTCCATTACAAAAAAAGAAGAGGCACGCAATGGCCTGCCATTTCTTGGCGCACTCATGGTTTCAGACATGTCCGTGCAACCGGTAAAGGAAGTATGGGGGTTCTCCCTGCCGCCAGACATGGCGTTAGCCATCCGTGCCAGCACATGCATCCGCTATGGAAACGTGCCTACCGGTGCGACGGGCATACGCGCAGAAAAACTGATACCCGGGCATTTCTATAGCGTATTCCTGAATGGCAGCCCCAAAGATCCGTCCGATCCAACGTATGGTTACCAAGGAAAATTCTGCGTAGTGGCGACGGCGGCCGGACCTCAGAAAGTCATTCCTATTGACAGCGACATGCAGGAGTGGCGCACTGAAATCTGCCCACCCCATCCATCACGCCCATGATTCGACGTTATTTATCATCCTCCCCCCGCTGCGCCGGCGCCCTGAACCATTCACCGGGCGGCACCACATGCGACTCTTTCGGGTCATCGATGTAGTGCGGCGAGGTGATCTGTACGTCGAATTCGTTGAAGACGTCGATGATGTTCTGGTGCAATCGGTTCAGCACTTCGGCGCGCTGGCGGGGGACTTCGGCGCTGGCGTAGGCGACGAGGCGGTATTGCACGTAGTAATCTTGCAGGGCCAGTTGCATCACGTACGGCTTCGGCGTGGTGGACAGCTCCGTCGTGCGCGACGCGGCCAGTTCCAGCATGGCGTGCACTTGCCGCCACGGCGTGGCGTAGCCGATGGTGACGGTGGAGTCGAGCACGAAGCCGCCGCCGGGCTGGGCGCGCGAATAGTTCTTTGTCGTCTGCGACATCACCCAGGCGTTCGGCAAGGCCACCTCTTCGCCCAGGCCCGTGCGCAGCCGCGTCTCGAACATGCCCACGTCGACCACCGTGCCTTCGCTGTCGCCCACGCGCACATATTCGCCTTTGCGCAGGGCGCGCGTGTACATCAGGATCAGGCCGCTGGCGCCCTGGCCCACGATGCTCGACGCGCCAATCGACACCATCAGGCCCACCAGCACGGACAGGCCCTGGAAAGCGGCCGTGTGCGAACCGGGCAGATACGGGTAGGCCATGGCCAGCGCGAACAGCCAGATCACCACGCTGGCGATGCGGCGCGTCGGCAGGGCCGTGTCCTTGTCCAGCCAGCCGATTTGCAATTCGCCGCTTTCCACGCGCTTGAACAGCGAGGCGGCCGTGGCGGCGATCAGGCGCGCGATGGCGAAGATCACGCACACCAGCACCAGCCCCGGCAAGGCGCCGATGATGGCGTGGAAGACGTCGGCGGCCACGTCGAACAGATAGCCGCTCAGGCTTTCGCCCCAGGAGCGCGTGTAGGGCAAGCGGCCCAGCACGAAGGCGGCCCACAGATACGTGGCCATCAGGCGCAAGCCCCACAGCACGGCGCTCAGCAGTTGATACGCAAAGGCGATGTAGTGTTCGGCGTCGAGCACGCGCACATTCTTCAGGCGCACGTCGCGCAGGCGCGAGGCCAGCAGGATGCCGCTGCGGCGCTTGGCCCAGTGGTACAGGCGCGTCAGCCCCATCCACACGAGCCAGAACACGAGGGTGGCGGCCGCGCACACGGCGGCGGCAATGGCCAGGTAACGCCAGCTGCCCTGTTCGCGGTAATCGAGCACGGCCTTGCTCAACTCGCCGGCCGCCGTTTTCGCCACGCTTTCCGTCGTGTCGCCGGCCAGCTGGTTGACATCGCCAGGCACGACGACGAACAACTGCACGCCGTCGAGCAGCACTTGCGTGCCTTCGGGAATCATGCGCGTGCTCGTCTGCAAGGGGCCATTCTTGGCCAGCACGCCTTCCAGCCGGCGCTGCGCGCCCGTGGCCCGCTCATCGGGCGGATAGCCGGCCAGCGCGGCGCGGAAGACGAACACCTTGCGGTTGGCAAACATCAGCGGCGCCGTCCTGGCCGCCGCGGCCTGCGACGGCGCCACGACGGACGCGGCCTCCGCAACGAGCGCGGGCACGCCATCGTCCGCATGGGCTGCGGGCAGCAGGAAAATGGTCAACAGGCACAACAGGCGGAGCAGCGCGGACATGGCAGAAATGAAAGAGTGACAAGAAGCAGCCATCATGCCATGTAATCCTGGAAACTCAAGCGCCGCAGCTACCGTTCAGCTCGCATCGTGGAAAATGATGCCCAGGGTGTGGCGCAAGCCCGAACGCAGGCGCGACACGCCATGGCGCATGTTCACGCGGTAACTGCCGCGCGTGCCATTCACGGGGCGCTGCGCGACGGGAAAGAGCACGGCGTCGCCCTGCGCCAGCGGCACCACTTCGGCGCGCGACTGCATGCGCGGGCGCTGCTCCGTCAGCACGAACTCGCCGCCAGTGAAATCGTCTTGCGGGCGCGACAACAATACGGCCAGTTGCAGCGGAAACACGTGCTCGCCATACAAGTCCTGGTGCAGGCAGTTGTAATCGCCTTTGCGGTAGCGCAACAGCAAGGGTGTGGGCCGGGTTTGCCCTGCCGCATGGCAGCGCGCGAGGAAATCGGCGTGCGCCACGGGAAAGCGGCTATCGAGGCCCATGCCGGCGTGCCAGCGGTTGGCGATGGCCGCCAGCGGCGGATACAGCTCCGTGCGCAAGGCGGCCACGGCATCGGGCAGCGGATGCGCCCAATACTGGTACTCGCCTTGCCCAAAACCATGGCGCTGCATCACCACCCTGCTGCGAAAGCGCGACGCATCGTCGTACTGCGCCGCCAGCGCAGCGCATTGCGCGGGGTTCAGCAAGCCAGGCACGACGGCGCAGCCGTATTGATTCAGATCATCCTCGATCTGGCGCCAGTCCAGCGCCCTCACCGTTCGCCCTCACGCTCGAGCAGCGCCTGCTTGCGCTCCACGCCCCAGCGGTAGCCGGACAGCGCGCCATCGTTGCGCACCACGCGGTGGCAGGGGATGGCGACGGCCAGGGCATTCGCCGCGCAGGCGCCCGCCACGGCGCGCGCGCCTTGCGGGGTGCCGATGCGCCGCGCCAGCTCGGCATAGCTGACCGTGCTGCCGGCAGGAATCTCGCGCAAGGCTTGCCACACGCGCTGCTGGAACACGGTGCCGCGCACGTCGAGCGGCAAGTCCAGTCCCAGGCCCGGCGCCTCGACCAGGCCGACGACTTGCGCCACCGTCTGTTCATAGTCGGCTTCCGCGCCGCGCAGCTCGGCTTGCGGAAAGCGGTCCTGCAAGTCGCGCAGCAGCACTTCCGGGTCGTCATCGATCAAAATCGCGCAAATGCCCTTGTCCGTGCTGGCCACGAGGATGGCGCCCAGCGAGCAGGCGCCGATGGCAAAGCGGATCACGGCGCCGCTGCCGCCGGCGCGAAACGCGCCCGGCGTCATGCCCAGCAAGCCCGGCGTGGCGGCATACAGGCGGCCGCTGGAATTGAAACCGGCCGCGTACAGGGTCTCGGTGACGTTGCCCGCCCCCTGCAAGCCGGCCTTCAGGCGCTCGCCGCGCCGCGCCGCCGCATACGCTTTCGGCGTGATGCCCGTGTGCGCCTTGAAGACGCGGTGAAAGTGAAAGCGGCTCAGGCCGGCGGCCTGTGCCAGGCTGTCCAGGTCGGGCAGCTCGTCGCTGGCGTCGATCAAACGGCAGATATCGGCCACGATGGCCGCCTGGCGCTGGGCCAGCGGCGGCAGGTTGGGCTTGCAGCGCAGGCAGGGACGAAAACCGGCCGCCTCCGCCTGCTCGCAACTGGCGTGGAAGGCCACGTTGCGGCGCAAGGCGGGGCGCGCCGCGCAGGATGGCCGGCAATACACGCCCGTCGTGCGCACAGAATAGTAAAAGACGCCGTCGGCGTCGGCGGCGCGGCGCTGCAGGGCGTCCCAGCGCTCGTCGTCGGTCAGGTATGAGTGAGGCATGTCGGACTCCGTGCTTGTGATTGGCAAGTCTCCAGCATAGCCAGCGCCTGGGCGCACCACACTCCGGCGCTTGCTTTTGAATTCAAAAAAGGCTGGCGGCGCCTGCCTTGCTCGGTGCTAAAATCGGCCATCGCGCCTCCAGCCGGCGGCGCGCCCTGCCCGTGCCCCGGAGAAATCGCATTGGACGACCACAATACACAAGAAAATACGCCCATTTTCCAGCGCATCAAGGATTTTCTGCTGGCCGGCATCGCCGCCGGACGCTGGAAGGAAGGCGACGTGATTCCCTCCGAACAAGCCTTGGTCAAACAATTCGGCGTCTCGCGCATGACGGTCAACCGCGCCGTGCGCGAACTGACCAGCGAGCAAGTGCTGACGCGCCGCCAGGGTTCCGGTACCTATGTGGCACAGCAAAAATATCAGGCGACCTTGTTGGAAATCAAGAGTATCGCCGATGAAGTGCGGGCACGCGGACATATCCACCGCAGCAGCTTGCAATTGCTGGAACGCACCAAGGCGTCCGACTTGCTGGCCAAGCAATTCGGCCTGCCGCCGGAACACCCGCTGTTTCATTCGCTGATCGTGCATTTTGAAAACGGCGTGCCGATCCAGGTGGAAGACCGCTGGGTCAATCCCGAGTGCGCGCCCGACTACATGACGCAGGATTTTTCCAGCATCACGCCAAACGAATACCTGATGGCCGCCGCGCCCCTGCAAGGCGCCACCTACAGCATCGAAGCGCTGTCGGCGCCGCGCGACATCGCCGAAATGCTGGCCATCGACACCAAACAGCCGTGCCTGGTGCTGCGCCGCCAGACGCGTTCGGGCGGCAAGATCGCCTCGATCGCCACCATGTGGCATCCCGGACACCGCTATCAATTCGCCGGCAGCTTTAGCTGAGGCTATCGCCTCGATTGAGTAGCACGAATTCGCGCCAACTTTCTCACGAATTCTCACCAAATCGCGAAAAAAACGGCCATTTCGGGGCAAAAAAAATCCCGTTTTGGCCGTTTCTGAACTTAAATACTCCGAGTAAATATTCGATGCTATAGTTGCCGCCAGAAAGCGCCGCAGGCGTTTATTTGAGCGCGCCTCATGTACTGCCAGCCTAGTCCAATCACGCCCCAGAAAGGGATGCATTTGTCGTATTGCAGCCACACGAGTTTCGGCGCACCACGCCCACGGCGCCCTGCGCTGCGCCGGCTCGCTCGTACGATGCTGGCGGCAGGCATGACACTTTCGCTGCCTGCGCAGGCGGCGGCAGCCGTCATGGCGCCGGCATTGCTGTGGCCGTATGCGGCTGCCAGCGCCACCGCCCTGGCGGGACTGGCTTGCTGGCAAGCCTGGCGCCTGCGCCAGCAGTTGCACCGCCAGCCCCAACCGGCGCAAGCCCAGGCCGAACAGGATGCCGTGCAAGCCTTGCGCGGCGCCACCATGGCCGGCTGGACCTGGCGGCCCCAGTCCGACCGGCTGCAGTTCGCGCCCCAGTACCAGGATGTCCTGGGCGACAAGAATGCCAAACTCGAGCATGCGCTGGCCGACTGGCTGGCCGAAGTCCACCGGGATGACCGCGCGCGCCTGAGCCTTGCTTTCCGCCAGCACCTGGATGGCCAGGCGCCCGGCACCTTCAATTGCGAATTCCGTTTGCGCCACAGCGACGGCCACTGGCGCTGGCTGCTGGCGCGCGGCGCCGTCCTGTCGCGTGCCTCGAACGGCGGCGCCACGCAGGCCAGCGGCATCGTCTGCGATATCAGCGAGCGCAAGCAGGACGAGCAATCGCGCATGCGCTCGATGCTGGAAGCGGCGCCCGAAGCCATGCTGGTGGCCGATGTCGAGGGCAAGGTGCATTACGCCAACCAGATCGGCGCGCGCTGCTTCGGCTATCCGCTGGCCGAATTGACAGGTATGTCGCTGGAGCAATTGGTGCCGGAAAGCACGTCCAGCCACTCCGCGGGCGATCCGCAAGGGCGGCACAGCCTGCCGGGCCGGGTGATGATGGCGCGCCGCCGCGACGGCACGCACTTCCCCGCCAAGGTCAGCCTGTCGCCGCTGCGCATGGCCGGCCAGGTATTTTCCATCGTCTCGCTGCGCGACATGACGCAGCGGCAACGCGCCGAAGAAGCGCTGCACGCCAGCTCGGAACGCTATCGTCTGATCGTGCAGACGGCCGCCGAAGGCATCTGGATGACGGATGCGAACGGCAAGACCACGTTCGTCAACCCGAAGATGGCGCACATGCTGGGCTACACGGTGCAGGAAATGCTGGGCCGTCCCCTGCTCGACTTCATGGACCGCGACAGCCAGTTGCTGATGCAGCGCCGCCTGGCCAGCCACGGCAGCTTCGCCAGCCAGCCGGACCAGGTCGATTTCCGCTTCTTCCGCAAGGACCAGTCCAGCCTGTGGGGCTTGCTGTCGAGCACCAGCATCCAGTCGGACAACGGCGAGCCGGGCGGCACGCTGGCGATGATCACCGACATCACGGAACGGCGCCAGGCGTCGATCGCGCTGTCGAACTCGAGCCAGCGCATGGCGTCCGTGTTCGGCGCCGTGACGAATGGCCTGGTGGTGCAGGACAGCCACGGTCACATATTGGAAAGCAATGCCGCCGCCGAACGCATGCTGGCGGCCAGTCCGGCCGGCAACAGCCTGTGGCAAGCCATCCGCGAAGACGGGTCCGCCTTCGACCAGCGCAGCCATCCCGTGCACATCACCCTGTCGACGGGCGAAGCCATGCGCGACGTGCTGATGGGCGTGCAGCAGCCCGACGGCAGCCTGTCGTGGCTGTCCGTGAATACGGAAGCGATCCGCGATGAATACGGCAAGGTGGGCATGGTGGTGGCCAGCCTGACGGACATCACGTATCACAAGCGCAGCGAGAGCGCCTTGCGCGAGCTCAATGAACATCTGGAAGAGCGCGTGGCGCAGCGCACGGAACAGCTGGACCAGGCCAAGCAGGTGGCCGAAGAAGCGAGCCTGGCGAAGGGACAATTCCTGGCCAACATGAGCCATGAAATCCGCACGCCGATGAATGGCGTGATCGGCATGGCCTACCTGGCCCTCAAAACGGACCTGGAACCGCGCCAGCGCGACTACCTGGAAAAAATCCGCTTTGCGGGCGAACACTTGCTGGGCATCATCGACGATATCCTCGACATCTCGAAAATCGAGGCAGGCAAGCTGGAAATCGAGCATGTCAACTTCAGTTTCGACCACGTCGTGCAAACCCTGATGACGGTGGTGGCGCCGCGCGCCGCCGGCAAGAACCTGGAATTGCTGTTCGAGATCGACCCGCAATTGCCGGCCGTGCTCGTGGGCGACCCGCTGCGCCTGGGGCAAGTGCTGATCAACTACGCCAATAACGCCATCAAGTTCAGCGAACAGGGCAGTATTACCGTGAAAGTGCGCAGGGTGGTGGCGGACGCGAAACACTGCCTCGTGCGCTTTGAAGTGTGCGACCACGGCATCGGCCTGTCGCAGGATGAAATGAGCAAGCTCTTCCAGTCCTTCCAGCAAGCCGACACGTCCACCACGCGCGAATATGGCGGCACGGGCCTGGGCCTGGCCATCTGCAAGCAGCTGGCGCAGCTGATGGGCGGCGACGTGGGCGTCGACAGCCGTCCCGGCGCCGGCAGCACCTTCTGGTTCACGGCCAACCTGGGCATTTCCGACCAGGCCGCGCCCGCCATGCTCGACAGCATGGTGCAGACGGCGGCCGCCATGCGCGCCAGCGCCGACGCAGCCCTGGTGATGCGCACGCTCAAGCATGCGCGCATCCTGCTGGTGGAAGACAATACGTTCAACCAGCAAGTGGCGCTGGAATTGCTGGAGGAAGCGGGCGCCTCCGTCTGCCTGGCCAACAATGGCGAGGAAGCGCTCGACCTGCTGCGCCAGACGCAGTTCGACTGCGTGCTGATGGACGTGCAGATGCCGCTGATGGATGGCTTGCAGGCGACGCGCCTCATCCGCGCCGACCCGCAACTGGCGCACCTGCGCGTGCTGGCCATGACGGCCACGGCCACCAGCGAAGACCGCGTGCGCTGCCTGGAGGCGGGCATGGACGATTTCATTTCCAAGCCCATCCAGCCAGCCATGATGTACCAGACCATCGCCAGCTGGCTGCCGGCGCACGAAACACCGCCGCCGCCGGCGCGCAGCCGCGCCGCGCCCGCCTTCAAGACCACCCTGGCGGGCGACCCGCAAGTGATCGACTTGTCCATCCTGGCCAAGTTGCTGGGCTACAACCCGGAAAAGGTGCGCAAGTTCGCCTTCAAGTTCCTGCAGACCACGCAGGATGGCTTCGGCGACATCGATGCGGCCCTGGCGCGCGGCGACGTGCACCAGGTGCGCGAACTGGGTCACCGCATCAAGTCGTCGGCGCGCACCGTGGGCGCCCTGGGGCTGGCCGAGCTGTGCCACAACCTGGAAACCCTGGCGCCGGGCGAACCGGCCGACGAGGCGGAGCGGGCACGGCGCATCGTCACGCGCCTGTGGCCCCTGCTGGAACAGATTACCGAACAAATCATGAATAACACCAGCTTTGCCAATGACGATTAGCTACCGCCAAATTGGGTTGCGGCAAGGTATCGGCATCGACAGCGATGCATATCAACAGAAAGACATGACGATGAACACTGTATCAAACCAAGCAAGCCGGGAACACAACGAAGCAGGCCTGGCGCCATTGCGCGTGCTGCTGCTGGACGACGACGTCTTCATGCTCGACGTGCTCAGCGACATGCTCGAGCAAATGGGCCAGTTCGATATCCGCTGCGAGTCGCACAGCGAACAGGCGCTGTCGACCCTGAAGCAGCACCAGCCCGACCTGCTGATCTGCGACCTGTCGATGCCCGACATCGACGGCATCGAATTTTTGCGCATGGCGGCGGAAAACGGCTTCCGCGGCGGCGTGGTCCTGCTGTCGGGCCTGCATTCGGCCGTGCGCCTGGCGGCCGAGCGCCTGGCCATGGCCAACGGCCTGCATATCCTGGGCACTTTCCGCAAGCCGATGGAAAGCGCGGAATTGCAGCTCATGGTGAACTTGCAACTGCAGCACTCGGCGCGTCTGGCCAGCGTGCAAGCCTGAGCGCGCAGGCCGGCAGGGAGGGCGGATACGGCGCTGCAGGCCAGCAGGCATGCGGCTTTGCCGCCCTGCCGGCACGCATGGGGACGATATGCCTCAAGTTTTTCTGCAATAATCGCCACGCTTTGAAAAAATGGGTTATTATTTCAGCCATCCCCGCCTGCATACCTCTGGTCGCACCTTCCAAGACATTGAAGTCGTGCCCATTGTCCCCATCTTCTAACTGCATTCCAGGAAGCATGGATGGCGAACCAGCGTATGGTTAATTCCAGGCATTATTGATCCCACCCTCATTTGAGGAAAATATGAGCGAAAATATCAAACACATTAGCGATGCATCTTTTGAAGCAGACGTCCTGAAATCCGATTTGCCAGTCCTGGTCGACTTCTGGGCAGAATGGTGCGGTCCCTGCAAGGCCATCGCCCCGATCCTGGAAGAAGTGGCCAAGGAATACGCCGGCCGCATCCAGATCGCCAAGATGGACGTGGACGCGAACCAGGCAGTGCCTGCCAAGTTCGGCATCCGCGGCATCCCGACCCTGATCCTGTTCAAGGATGGTGTTGCAGCTGCTCAAAAAGTGGGCGCCATGGCCAAGGGCCAGTTGACCGCTTTCGTCGACAGCAACATTTAATGTATGATGGGCAGCGCTGCGCCCGCAGCGCCGCCTGACTGGAACGACCGGGAAGCGGCTTTGCCCTCATTCGTGCACAGCCTTCCCCAATAATTAATCAACGCCACGCAGTCCCCTCCCCTACCTTTACATCCCGTCTCGGGACACTCAACACATATGCATTTATCCGAACTAAAGGCCCTACACGTATCCGCCCTGCTTGAGATGGCGATCGGTCTTGACATTGACAACGCAGCCCGCTTGCGCAAACAGGAGCTGATGTTCGCTATCCTGAAAAAACGCGCCAAGTCCGGCGAACAGATTTTTGGCGACGGCGCCCTGGAAGTGCTGCCTGACGGCTTCGG
Organism: Janthinobacterium sp. SUN176; assembly: GCF_030587335.1. NCBI lineage: Bacteria > Pseudomonadati > Pseudomonadota > Betaproteobacteria > Burkholderiales > Oxalobacteraceae > Janthinobacterium > Janthinobacterium sp. SUN176. The sequence goes on from NZ_JAPWIA010000001.1 coordinate 3,935,853, forward strand.
CTTCCTGCGCTCGCCCGACGCCAGCTACATGGCGTCCACCGACGACATTTACATCTCCCCTTCGCAAATCCGCCGCTTCAATCTGCACACCGGCGATTCGATCGAAGGCGAGGTACGGACCCCGAAAGATGGCGAACGCTATTTCGCATTGGTCAAAGTCGACAAGGTCAACGGCGAATCGCCGGAGATGTCGAAACACCGCATCCTGTTTGAAAATCTGACGCCGCTGCACCCGAACGAGCCGCTGCGCCTGGAACGTGAAATGAATGGCCAGGAAAACATCACCGGCCGCATCATCGACCTGATCGCCCCGATCGGCAAAGGCCAGCGCGGCTTGCTGGTGGCGTCGCCGAAATCCGGTAAATCCGTGATCCTGCAGCACATCGCCCATGCGATCACGGCCAATCACCCGGACATCACCCTGATCGTGCTGCTGATCGACGAACGTCCGGAAGAAGTTACCGAAATGCAACGTTCGGTGCGCGGCGAAGTCGTCGCCTCGACCTTCGACGAGCCGGCCACGCGCCACGTGCAAGTGGCCGAGATGGTGCTGGAAAAAGCCAAGCGCCTGGTCGAAATGAAAAAAGACGTCGTGATCCTGCTGGACTCGATCACCCGTCTGGCACGCGCCTACAACACCGTGATCCCTGCCTCGGGCAAGGTCCTGACCGGTGGTGTCGACGCGAATGCGTTGCAACGTCCAAAACGCTTCTTCGGCGCCGCGCGCAATATCGAAGAAGGCGGCTCGCTGACCATCATCGCCACGGCGCTGATCGAAACGGGTTCGCGCATGGATGACGTGATCTTTGAAGAATTCAAGGGTACCGGCAACATGGAAGTGCATCTGGAACGCCGTTTGGCTGAAAAACGTGTCTATCCGGCAATTAACCTGAACAAATCGGGTACCCGCCGCGAAGAATTGCTGATCAAGCCGAACGAACTGCAAAAAATCTGGATTTTGCGCAAGTTGCTGTACTCGATGGACGAGATCGAGGCGATGGAGTTCATTCTGGACAAGATGAAAGCGACGAAAAATAACGCCGAATTCTTCGACATGATGCGCCGAGGGGGGTAAACCTACTGCGCGTCCCGCTCTACGGCCTGTGTTGCTCGCTGTACCTTCGTACAGCTGCGCTACTCGGCCGTATATCGGGCCTGCTCGCTACGGTTTCCCTCCCCTCGGTGGCGTCATATCAATGCACTACCGGCCCAAGCCGCTCATCGAGCGGCTTTTTTATTGCCGTCTGCCGGAAAGCGCTATATAATCGACGGTTGCATTATTTTAAACCCTGGCAAGTGATCGGCAATCGGGTCAAGAAGCAGGACGACCGACGAAGTGCTGTTTGGCTACCAAACTAGAGAGAAGACCATGAAAGTCGATACCCATCCAGAATACCGCGAAGTTGTTTTCCACGATCTGTCGTGCGATTTCAAATTCGTTACCCGCTCGACCATCCAAACCCGCGAAAAAATCACCCACGACGGTAAAGAATACCCACTGGTGAAAATCGAGGTTTCGGCTGAATCGCACCCATTCTTCACGGGCAAGCACAAAATCGTCGATACCGCCGGTCGCGTCGAGAAGTTCCGTCAGAAGTTCGGTTCGGTTGGTTCGAAAACCGCAGTCGCAGCAGGCTAATTTTTGCCGCATTGCGGCAAAAAAGGGCAGCTTCGGCTACCAGAGAAAAGGCAGCTACGGCTGCCTTTTTTGTCTTTGGCCGCTTTACTTTATACTCGCGCATACCCGACGCCATTCGTCGCGTCTTGCCACTATTCTGATACCGATTATCGATGAAGCCAGTCCGCCTTCCCGCCGCCGCCACACTCGCGCTGCCACGATGGGCCTTGTTTGCGCTCGGCCTGCTGTACATCCTGCCTGGCCTGATTGGCCGCGAACCGTGGAAGAACGATGATGCCGCCAGTTTCGGCATCATGTGGACCATGGCGCATGGCGGCCTGAACGACTGGCTGTGGCCCAACGTGGCCGGCCTGTCGCTGCCCGATGAAGGTCCGCTGGCCTTCTGGCTGGGCGCCATTTTCATCAAGCTGTTCGGCTGGATCGACGGCGACGTCTTTGGCGCGCGCATGTCGACCATCGGCATCTTCGTCGTCAGCACCCTGTCCGTCTGGTACACCGCCTTCAACCTGGGACGCCGCAGCGACGCCCAGCCGCTGCGCCTGGCCTTCGGCGGCCAGCCCGAGCCGGACGACTTCGGCCGCACCCTGGCCGATGCCGCCGTACTCATCTACCTGGGCTGCCTGGGCCTGCTGCAGCACAGCCACGACATCACGGCCGAAGCGCTGTACGTGTCCCTGATGGCCTATTTGCTGTACCGCGCCGTGCGCTACATGGAAGGCCCTTCCGTGCGCAATGCGGCCCTGCTGGGCCTGGCGATGGGCGGCCTGGCCCTGGCGCGCGGCTGGATCACGCCGGCGGCCCTGAGCATCGCCTTGCTGCTGTGCACTATCTTCCTGCGCCTGCCGTTGCTGCGCAGCATACGCCACCTGGCGCTGGCCATCCTGATCGGCATCGCGCTGACCCTCGTCTGGCTGCTGCCGGGCGAATGGCTGCTGCCGTACGGCCATTCGCCGCTGCACGCCTGGATGGAATGGAATTGCCGCCAGTTCAGCGCTCCGAGCCTGAAAAGCGTGCAGTATTTCTTGCGTGTCGGCATCTGGTTCTTCTGGCCCGCATGGCCTTTCGCCGCCTGGGCCGTGTACGCCTGGCGGCGCCAGCACCACGTGCTGCACATCGTCGTGCCGCTGACCTTTGTTGCCATGCTGGCAATATTGGGCCTGTGCCATCCCGATCCCGACCCGAGCCAGTTGCTGCCCCTGCTGCCGCCGCTGGCCGTCATGGCCGCGTTTGGCTTGCTGACCATGAAGCGGGGCGCCATCAACGCCATCGACTGGTTCTCCGTAATGGTGCTGACCATCTGCGCCCTCGCGCTGTGGCTATTCTGGTTCGCCATCCTGACCGGCTGGCCGCCAAAACTGGCGCATAACGCCCTGAAACTGATGCCAGGCTTCAAGCCCGAGCTGGACTTGCTGGCCTTTTTCGTGGCCGCCTGCGTCAGCGCGGGCTGGGTGGCGCTGGTGCACTGGCGCATCTCGCGCCAGCCGGCCGTGCTGTGGCGCGCCGTGGTGCTGTCGTCCGGCGGCCTGATCCTGATCTGGGTGCTGATCATGACCCTGTTCCTGCCGCCGCTGAACTACAGCAAGAGCTACGCCAGCGTGGCGCACCAGATTTCCGTCCACCTGCCGCCGGGCAGCAAGTGCATCAACAGCAACGTCGGCGCGGCCCAGCGCGCCTCGTTCGCCTACTTCGGCCACTTGCCGTTTGCCGGCGTGGGGCAGCAGGAATGCGATGTGTTCCTGTTGCAAGACAGCATCAAGGTTCCTGACAGCAAGGAACAATTGCCCGAGCACCACGGCGCGGACTGGATCAAGCTGTGGGAAGGGCGCCGCCCCACGGATGACGTGGAACGCTTCCGCCTGTACCAGCGCGTCAGGTAAGCAGCAAAAAAACCGGGCCTTGCCCGGTTTTTTTATGTCCGCAAGCCAATCACTGCCGACAACAAAAGTGTTGCTTTTAAATATAGTTAATTACCTAAATTGAACTAGAATTGCTTTTTATATTATAATGATGGCTTGCGCGATGGCGGTGTCTTGCTTTCCCGCCCTATTCGTCCCCCAATTCACCATAAGGCTGTCCATGAAAAAATTTGCCACACGTACCTTGCCGCTCATCAGCGCCGCCCTGTTCGCCTTCTCCTTCAGCGCCTCGGCCCAAGCCACCGTGATTGACCTCGGCGTCGCCAACGGCTACTCGGCCTTCATCTTCGGCAACATCGGCAGCAGCAACGCCAGCGGCTTTACCAGCGTCAGCGGCAGCCTGGCCGCCGGCGGCAATATCTATCTGGAAGGCTACAGCGTCGGCACGAACAAGAAGCCGGGCAGCGCCGCCAACACGCTGGTCGCCGGTAACAACCTGAACATCGGCGGCGGCAGCATCAACGGTACGGGCGTATATGGCGTGAGCAATGCCAACGGCACCGTGACGGCGCCATCGTGGTACCCAACGGGCACCTTCAGCAAGGGCAATGCTTCCACCCTGGACTTCGCAGCTGCCCAACAGCAACTGACGACCCTGTCGGGCGATGTGGCCAAGCTGCAATCGAACGGCACCGTGATTTCGCAATACGGCGGCTTCAAGCTGGTAGGCGACATCAACGCCGACGTCAACGTCTTCACGATCAATGCAAACGACCTGCATAACCTGAGCCTGGACGTCTCGTCGCTGAAAAGCACGGCCAGCATCATCATCAACGGCACCGCCACCAACATCACCATGAGCGGCGGCTTCGACAATTTCGGCAGCTTCGCCGACCGCACGCTGCTGAACTTCGCCAATGCCACCACCACCAGCCTGAACAACGTTGGCATCAACGGCAGCATCCTGGCGCCGAACGCCGCGTTTTCCGGTTCGGGCAGCATGAACGGCACCCTGGTCGCCAATTCGGTCAGCTCGATCAATTATGGCCACGTCTCGATGAACGGCGCCGGCTTCAACACGGTGAACGTCTCGGCCGTGCCGGAACCAGGCACCTACGCCATGCTGCTGGCCGGCCTGGGCTTGCTGGCCTTCGTGCGCCGCCGCACGCCAGCGCGCGCACCGCAAGCCGCGATGGCCTGAGCTTTACGCTGAATCCATAAAAAACACCGGGCCGCGCGAGCGTCCCGGTGTTTTTTTATGCGCTGGCGAAAGACTTAGTCCCCGCTCAGCCCCAGATCCGTCGCCACCTGCTTGCGCAGCAGGTATTTCTGGATCTTGCCCGTCACCGTCATGGGGAATTCCTCGACGAAACGCACGTAGCGGGGAATCTTGTAATAGGCGATCTGCCCATCGCAAAAGGCGCGGATGTCGTCGCTGGTGGCCTGCGTTCCCGGACGCAAGATGATGCAGGCGCACAACTCTTCACCATACTTGGCATCCGGCACGCCCACGCATTGCACGTCGAGCACGCTGGGGTGGCGGTACAGGAATTCCTCGACTTCGCGCGGATAGATGTTTTCGCCGCCGCGGATGACCATGTCCTTCGAACGGCCGACGATGCTGCAAAAGCCGTTGGCGTCGATCACGGCCAGGTCGCCCGTGTGCATCCAGCGCGCCGCATCGATGGCCTCACTGGTTTTTTCAGGATCGCCCCAGTAACCCTGCATCACGGAATAGCCGCGCGTGAGCAATTCGCCCTTTTCGCCGCGCGGCACGATGCGCCCTTCCGCATCGACGATTTTCACTTCCAGGTGCGGATGGACGCGGCCGATGGACGACACGCGCATTTCGCGCGGATCCTCGATCGCCGTCTGGAAACTGACGGGCGACGTTTCCGTCATGCCATACGCGATCGTGATTTCCGCCATGTGCATCAGCTCGATGACCCGCGTCATGACTTCCATCGGGCAGGGCGAACCGGCCATGATGCCGGTGCGCAAATTCGACAGATCGTATTGCTTGAAATCAGGATGGTCGAGGATAGCGATGAACATGGTCGGCACGCCGTGCAGCCCAGTGCAGCGTTCGGCCTGCACGGTTTCCAGCACGGCTTTCGGGTCGAAACCTTCGCCGGGAAACACCATGGCTGCGCCATGCGTGACGCAGGCCAGGTTGCCCAGCACCATGCCGAAGCAGTGGTACAGGGGCACGGGAATGCACAAGCGGTCCTGTTGCGTCAGGCGCATGGCTTCGCCGATGAAGAAACCGTTGTTCAGGATATTGTGGTGCGTCAAGGTGGCGCCCTTCGGCGCGCCCGTGGTGCCGGACGTGAACTGAATGTTGACGGCGTCGTCAAACTGCAAGGTCGCGCTCACTTCTTCCAGGTGCGCCAGGTCGCCGTCGGTAATGCCGTCCATCAAGGCGTCGAAGCTGTGCATGCCGGTGGTGGCGGCCGCGCCCAGGCGGATGACGTGGCGCAATTGCGGCAAGCGCGGCGACTGCAGGGCGCCGGCGTGCGAACGGGCGATTTCCGGCACCACATCTTGCACGATGGCCAGGTAATCGCTGGACTTGAAGCTGGGCGACAGGATCAGCGCGCTGCATTGCACCTTGTCGAGCACGTATTCGAGTTCCGAACGCCGGTAGGCGGGGTTGATGTTGACCATGATCAAGCCGGCTTTCGCCGTGGCAAACTGCGTCAGCACCCATTCGGCGCAGTTCTGCGACCAGATGCCGACCCGGTCGCCCGGCTGCAAGCCCAGCTTCAGCAAGCCGGCGGCCAGGCGGCGCACGCGCTGCTGGAATTCCAGATACGTCCAGCGCACGTTCTGGTGCGCCACGATCAGGGCGTCGTGCTGGCCGTAGCGGGCGGCGATGCCATCGAGGTAAGCGCCTATCGTTTCGCCGATCAACGGCGTCTCGTGGGCGCCATGTACATAACTCATTGCTTGCATGCTGTCTCCAGGGTAATGGCGCGACGCGCTCTTCTTATGGTCATCGACTACAAAAATTATAGCCGCAACCGCCCCCGCCCTGCACCGGCTTGCTGTAATGTGCAGGCCAGCACACCCGACATTCACGGCACCATGACAGGCAACACGCAGCACCCGCCCGAACAGGGCTTCATCCTGACCCGCCACTGGCGCGACACGCCCGCCGGCACGGAGGTCGATTTCTGGCTGGCAACGGATGCCGGGCCCCGCCACGTGCGCCTGCCCGTGCAGACGGCCGTCGCCTTCCTTCCCATGGAGCAACAGGAACAGGCGCAACAGTTGCTGCGCGGCGAACGCCATGCGGAGCTGCGTCCCCTGTCGCTGTGCGATTTCCACCATCGCCCCGTGCTGGGATTGTACTGCAAGCAATACCGGCATTTGCTGAAGCTGGAAAAGCAGCTGCGCGCACACGGCATCGATGTGTATGAAGCCGACATCCGCCCGCCCGAGCGCTATCTGATGGAGCGTTTTATTACGGCGCCGGTGACATTCAGCGGAGAAACACTGCAGGAAGTGCAGCTGAAACCGGCGCCCGGCTACCGTCCCGCATTAAAACTGGTATCGCTCGATATCGAGACGACGGCCCATGGCGAGCTGTATTCGCTGGCGCTGGAAGGCTGCGGCCAGCGCCAGGTCTACATGCTGGGCCCGCCAAATGGCGTCGACGGGGAACGCGACTTCGACCTCGAATACTGCGACTCGCGCGCACAGATCCTCGAACGCCTGAACACGTGGATGGAGCGCCACGATCCGGACGCCATCATCGGCTGGAACCTGGTGCAGTTCGACTTGCGCGTGCTCAAGCAACATGCTGAGCGTTATCAAGTCCCGTTGAAGCTGGGACGGGGCGGCGCCGTGATGGAATGGCGCGAACATGGCGGCAAGCAGGAGCATTACTTTGCGGCCGCCGCGGGGCGGCTGATCATCGACGGCATCGAAGCGTTAAAATCGGCGACGTGGAACTTTTCCTCGTTCAGCCTGGAAAACGTGGCACAGACCTTGTTGGGCGAAGGCAAGTCCATCGACAATCCCTACCAGCGCATGGCCGAGATCGACCGGCGTTTCCGCGAAGACAAGCCGGCGCTGGCGCGCTACAACCTCAAGGATTGCGAGCTGGTCACGCGCATCTTCGCCAAGACCGAGCTGCTGACCTTCTTGCTGGAACGGGCCAGCGTGACGGGCCTGGCGGCCGACCGCAGCGGCGGCTCCGTGGCCGCCTTCGAACATTTGTACTTGCCGCTGATGCACCGGCAGGGTTACGTGGCGCCCAACCTGGGCGATATTTCCGGCGAAAACAGCCCCGGCGGCTTCGTCATGGATTCGCAGTCGGGCCTGTACGATTCCGTGCTCGTGCTCGACTACAAAAGCCTGTACCCGTCCATCATCCGCACTTTCCTCATCGACCCCGTCGGCCTGGTGGTGGGCACCAGCGGCGATGAGGCCGACACCGTGCCCGGCTACCGGGGCGCGCAGTTTTCGCGTGTGAAACATTGCCTGCCCGCCATCGTGAAACAGGTGTGGCAGGGCCGCGAGATAGCCAAGCGCGAGCGCAACGCGCCGCTGTCGCAAGCCTTGAAAATCATCATGAACGCGTTTTACGGCGTGCTGGGCTCCAGCGGCTGCCGCTTTTTCGACCCGCGCCTCGCTTCGTCGATCACCCTGCGCGGCCACGACATCATGCACCGCACGCGGGAACTGATCACGGAACACGGTTATCAGGTGATCTACGGCGACACGGATTCCACCTTCGTGTGGCTGAAAACGGCACATACGGATGAAGAGGCGGGCAAGATCGGCCGCGCCCTCGTGACGCATGTGAATGCGTGGTGGGACCAGCATCTGCGCGAGGAATTCGGTCTGGAAAATGCGCTGGAACTGGAGTTCGAGACGCATTACCGGCGTTTCCTGATGCCCACCATCCGCGGCTCGGAGGAAGGCAGCAAGAAGCGCTACGCGGGCCTGGTGGGCAAGCCCGACGGCAGCGAGCAAATGGTCTACAAGGGCCTGGAAACGGTGCGCAGCGACTGGACGCCGCTGGCGCAGCAATTCCAGCAAGCCTTGTACCTGCGCATCTTCCAGCGCGACGCCTATCAGGACTATGTGCGCGACTACGTGGCGCGCACGGTGCGCGGCGAATTCGATGCTTTATTGGTCTACCGCAAGCGCCTGCGCCGCCCGCTCGACGATTACCAGCGCAATGTACCGCCCCACGTGCGCGCGGCGCGCACGGCCGACGCCTACAACCTGGCGCAGGGCCGGCCGCTGCAGTACCAGAACGGCGGCTGGATCAGCTATGTCATCACGGTGGCGGGGCCGGAACCGCTGGAAACGCAGCGCTCGCCCATCGACTACCACCATTACCTGACGCGCCAGCTGCAACCGGTGGCCGACGCGATATTGCCCTTCCTGGGCGATGATTTTTCGCGCCTCGTGTCCGGGCAGCAGGATTTGTTTTAGATCAATTTTACTGACCAGCATGACAAAGCTGAGGTAATATCGGCGCCTGCCGGGCTTATCTGCCCCTGCCCAACAGGCGCTGTGCGCCGCGGCAGCGTAAAATACGCCATGGCGAAAGAATAAGAACTGCACGAAGAAGAAGATGCCATTCCAGACGAGAATCGTTCGCAACAGGATTTTCCACGCTGAAATGGCGCATAATTTCACACTATGTTGAACCAGCGGGCAGCGCGTTTAGCCGTCTGCCCCGCTAATTTTTGAATGAATTGATACCATGACCGAGATCACGTCCTTAAGAGACATCCCGCAAAAAAATATCTTCCGCAAGGGCGACACCTTTGTGCTGTTCGGCGAGCTGTTCGGCCGCGGCTATGTGAATGGCTTGCTGGACGAAGCGCGCAAGGCGGGCATGAATATCGTCGGCATGACGGTGGGCCGCCGCGATGAAAACATGGCGCTGCGCCCGCTGAACGCGGAAGAGCTGGCCGAAGCCGAAGCCAACCTGGGTGGCCGCATCATCAATGTGCCGCTGATGGCCGGTTTCGACCTGGACGCGCCTGCCGGCGAACCGACCCCGACGGCCCTGCTGGCCGACATGACCCTGAAAAGCTGGCAAGAAGACAAGCTGGACTGGGCACAGATCGAACGCTGCCGCGAAGCCGGCATCGCCCGCTTCAGCGCTTCCGTGGCGAAAGCCATGGCCGAGCTGGACAGCCTGATTCCTGACGGCAGCAATGTGTATTTCGCCCACACCATGGCTGGCGGCATTCCGAAAGTCAAAGTCTTCCTGGCCATCGCCAACCGCATCTACAAAGGCCGCGGCGAGCGCTTCATGTCCTCGCGCGCCCTGCTCGACAGCGACCTGGGCAAGCTGATCCTGATGAACTTCGACGAAGTCACGGCCAACACCCTGCAGCACCTGATCGACGGCAGCGCCGCCATCCGCGCCCGCATCGAGCAAGCAGGCGGCCAGGTGCGCTACAGCGCCTACGGCTACCACGGCACGGAGATCTTGATCGACGGCAAGTACCAGTGGCAAACGTACAGCAACTACACGCAAGGCCTGGCCAAGATGCGCCTGGAAAACGTGGCCAAGGCCGCGTGGGAAAAAGGCATCAAGGCGACCGTCTTCAATTGCCCGGAAATCCGCACGAATTCGTCCGACATTTTCGTCGGCGTGGAACTGTCGCTGTTCCCCCTGCTCGACGCGCTGAAAAAAGAAGGCGGCGCAGCCTGGGCCGAAGAGCAATGGAAAATCTGCCAGGGCTTGCTGGAAGACGGCGTTTCGCTGCAAGACTTGCTCGACCGTATCGCCGCCTACAACGGCGACGCCACCAGCGTGCAGTTCCGCAACTTCGCCGCCTGGCCGATGGACAACACGCCAGAGCTGGCCGACGTCATGATCGGTACTTCGGACGACATCACCAAGCTGCACAAAGACCGCAAGGAACTGATCACCGACCACCTGAGCTCGCTGGTCCTGGAAGGCACGGGCCCGCTGATGTTCCACGCCATGTCGGAGCCGCAAGCGCCCGTCGTCTGGCTCAACCACGACATCATCGCGCGCCAGCTGAACTCCGTGCATAACTGATTCCAGCATCGCCGCAGCCTGACCACGCCGTCCCCGGTTCGCGCCCGGGACGGCGTTTTTCATGCAAGGGCAGCGCCCGATTAATGGGCTAAACCGTTTGCCAAGCGAAAAACTTGCCGTATCGCGATAAATCAGTGATAATGCGTCTCGCGTTGCCGGGATGGCGGAATAGGTAGACGCACGGGACTCAAAATCCCGCGCTGGAAACAGCGTGCCGGTTCGATTCCGGCTCCCGGCACCACCAGACATTGCAGTACCAGAAAACAACCACTCATTCTCAGGATCGGGTGGTTTTTTTTCGCCTGATTTTCCACACTTTCACCGCCCCCTCCGTGTCAAATGCGCACCCTGCGCACCCAACTTGCTAGTCACGCGCCGCAGCACCGGCCGCGCGCGCCCTGCAAACGGTAAAAATGGAGTATTTCATGCTGTCAAGAAAATCTTGCATTGCAATAAAAAGATGTGGCTCAAAAGTAAATTAATTTATAGCCAATATTTCATTTTGCCGGAGCAAGCGGCATACTAAAGCCTCAGGCCCTCGCCCACTTTACGGCTCACGTCTGGGCATGCAAGCTGCCGTCATGCCTCGCCGTACAGGATGCTCAATATCCATAAATTTTTCGATCTTACCTTCCGGTGCCTATGAACTCCCTCTCTGAACTTGCGTCCGCCACGAAGCAAAATGACTTCGCCTATTTTCGTGAACTCAATGCGCGGCTGGGAACCCTCAAGGCGGCCAACTATGATGTGGCGTCAAAATGCAATTTGCGTTGCGAGGGTTGCCTGTTCTTCGAAGGCGAGGAAAACGAAGGACACGAAGACAGCCGTTCGCTTGCCGAATGGGATGCCCTGTTTGCCGCCGATGCGGCGCGTGGCGTCACGCTGGCCTACATGGCGGGCGCGGAACCGAGCCTGGTGCCCGACCGGCTGCGTGCGGCCCAAAAATACATCCCGCATGGCATTGTGTTTACCAATGGCACGATACGCTTGCCCGACGATATCTTTTATCGCATCCATATCTCTTCCTGGGGTGTCGATGAAATCGGCAGTTCATTGCGCGCCGGCGACGTGCTGACCAAGGCGATGAACAATTACCGCGACGACCCGCGTGCCGTTTGCGTGTTTACCATTACCTCCCTGAATATCAATCAGATCATGATCATGGCAGAGCTTGCCAACAGTCACGGCTTGCCGCTCACCTTCAGCTATTTCAGTCCCACCACCCGCTATCTGGACAAGCTGGAAAACAAGGCCGATAACGACAAGGCGTATTTCCGCATCAGCAGTGCCACGCAAAGCCTGGCCCTGACGCAAGCCGACTTTGCCCATGCACGCGCGGAAATTGTGCGCGCCATGCTGGCCTATCCGGAAACGGTGCAATACTCCCTGCACTATGACGACTGGGTCACGGGCGACAAGCTGTATGACATCGATCCCGTCACCAAGATCGCCAGGAACTGCGGTTTTCGCGTCACCAAGCAAGTGCATGTGCATGTCGATCATCAACCGGGCAAGGGCAAGTGCTGCAGTTCGAATATCGATTGCAGCAACTGCCGCGCTTATGCGATGGGACAATCGACCTATCTGTCGCGTATCCGTGAAGCCGTCAGAAAACCGGAAGAACTCGCCAAATGGCTGGAAGTGCGGGAAATCTGGGCCAAGCTGTTTTTGAACGCCAACAACTCGGCCAAGGCACGCCTGTAATACGATGAGTTTTACCTCGTACTGGTTTGCCCTCGCCTTCCTGCCCCTGTCCGCGTATGGCTATCGCCACTTGCTGTCGACAAGCCATGTCAAGCTGCTGCTGCCGCTGCTGATTTCGCTGGCTTTTTATTACCTCAACGATGCGCACAACCTGCTGCTGTTTTGTGCGTCGATGGGCGCCAACTGGCTGCTCGCCGGCCTGATAGGCAGGAACCGCGGGAAAACCCGCTACCTGGCGCTGGCCATTGCGGGAAATTTATGTTTTCTTGCCGCGTACAAGTATGCGAAATTCTTTGTCGTGCCCGGGATGGCGATCCCAGCCTTACCGCTGGGCATCTCGTACTTCACGTTTACGCAAATCGCCTTCCTGGTCGATACGGCGCGGGGACAGGCCCGCAGCACCAATCCGCTCGAATACGCGCTCTTCGTGGCCTGGTTTCCCCACTTGCCTGCCGGCCCCCTGCTGTCGCACAAGGACATGCTGCCGCAATTCCTTGGCGCGCCGGGCACGTCGTCGGCCTTGCATCCGGCGCCGCGCGACTATGCCGTCGGCCTCACCCTGTTTGCCATGGGCCTGTTCAAGAAATCCTGCATTTCCCCCATTTTCCTGTACGCGCAAGGCGACGTTTTCCTGCGCGCGGGACAAGGCGACCCCATCGGCCTCGTCGAGACCTGGATCGCCTGCCTGGGTTTCCTGTTTGAAACGTACTATGATTTTTGCGGCTATTCGGAAATGGCCATGGGCATCAGCCGCATGTTCGGCATCCACTTGCCCGTCAATTTCCATGCACCGTTCAAGTCGTCCAGCCCGGTCGAATTCTGGACCCGCTGGCATGTGACCCTGGGGGCCTTCATGCGCGACTACCTGTATCGGCCCCTGACCAGGAAACGCCAGGTATGGCGGCATTACGCAGCCCTGTTCGTGGTGATGATGGCTGTCGCCATCTGGCATGGCGCCACCATTCCGCTGCTGATCTTTGGCATTTATCAAGGGCTGCTCGTCACCGGCAACCACGCCTTGCGGCGCTGGAATCTGGTGTCGCGCAAAGGCGGCAAGCTGCAGCACTGGGCCGGCAGGGCCTTCACGCTGGCGGCCATCGGCTTTTCCGTCAGCCTGTGGGCCACGCCCGACTGGCAGGAGGCCCGGCACGTCATGCTCGGCTTGCTGGGTGCCGGGCAGGCAAGCGCCTGGCCTGGAGGTTTTTTCGGCATCACCGCCATCCTCGCCGCCGTGGCATTTAACTGGTTCGCCCCTTCCCTGATCGACCTGATGGCGAAAGAGCTCCCCGCCTGGAGCGTGCAGCTGAAAAAGTCCACGACCAGCTCGCTGGCCTGGAAACCCAGCCTGGCGTGGGCGGTAGCAGTCGCCGTCGCGCTGTGCCTGGCGCTCATCAATTTGTCCGCTGTCAAAGAGTTCAAATATGCAGGGTTTTAATCAAGACATCCCCATCGCGCGCTTTTTCGCCTGCGTTTTTTTCATTACGCTCGGATTCGCGCTCCTTGTTGCCGGACTCGTTTTTATCGTCGATCCCTATGCCATCTGGCGGCACCAGCCGAGCCATAAGATCAATACCATCAGACTGGAGATTCCTAACAGTAGCCAGGCAAGCGCGGCTGTATTGCGCAGCACGCTGAACCCGCCTGACGTGCTGATTCTTGGTTCTTCCCGGGTACGGCGTGGTTTCAACGAAACACTCGCCTCCAGCTTATACGGCGGCAACGTTCAAGTGGCTGGCATCGATGCCCTGCCGCTATCAACAGCCAGGGATCTGTTTTTCACCCTGAGCCAAGAGGCACGCATTCGAAGGCTGTATTTGGAAGTCAATTACCTCACATCCAATGCCTGCGAAACGAAAAATGAAAATGCGGTGACAAAAAATGAGCTCGACTTGCCGTTTCATTATCTGTCGCCCGAGAATGCCGTCATATACAGCCTAAGAACGCTGAAAATAAATCTGTTCCCTCCGCGCTCCTTCGACAGCTATTTTGACAAACAAGGACGTTACTATGACGATCAGGCAAAAGGGGCGACACGTGCAGGGGGAGCGCAAGCACATGAGTCGCGCTTTAAGCAGCTCTTCAAGACGATTGCAAGCGCTTGTCAAAATCATGCAAACAATGCCGCCGATATCAGGGATTTGACGGCCATCTTCCATCTCGCGCAAACCAGGCAGATAGAAGTTATTTTGCTGATTTTGCCTGTTAGCGAAAAATGGCAAACACGTATCCGCCAGGCCGGACTCGTGCCTCAAGCCGCGCAGTGGAAAAGGGAGGTCACCTTGCTCGCATCGCAATTCCATGTGCCTTTGCTTGACTATGAGCTGCGCAACGGTGAAAGTGATCATTCTGACAATTCCTCTCCTTCCATGCCCATGTTTTGGGATGAGACGCACTTCTCAAACCGCCTGGGCGACCAGCTGTTACGCGCTATGCTGGACGCCAGCGGCCGCTCTTCCATCCGGCCAAAAATCCCCTAACACCGCAGCCTGCCCTCCAGGCCCGCCTTCACCGCCGCCCACCCCGTATCGATAATGCTGAAACGCCGAAATTGCGTTTGCGCCCGTCCGGCTATCCAAACGGCCGTACGCCAAACAGCACGCCGTGCAGCCAGAACGCCAGCAGCAGCCACAGCGCACAGCCCGCGCCGACCGCGATCAGGGTGCCTGCCATGGTGCCGCCCTCGTACGCCACGCCGGCCGCGCGGTCGCGTTGCACGGCGGAATACAGATCGATTGACGACCAGACGAGAAAGCCGCCGAACAGCAGCACATCGGCCACATTGCCGTTGGCCAGCAGATGCGCGACGGCCCAGAATTGCGTGCCCAGCAACATGGGGTGGTGCACCAGGGTCTTGATATGGTTGCGCGGCACATTGGCCGCCGCCAATAAAATCAGCGAGAACAGCATCAGCAGGGCACTGATGTGGCGCAAGCCCATGGGCGGCGACCACAGCACTTGCGGCTGCTGGCGCGCCAGGGCGTAGCCCCAGATGATCAGGCCCAGCCCGACGAACGCCACGAGCGAATACAGGCCCTTCCAGCGCTTTTCGCCGAGGCGCGCCAGCTGGGCGCTGCGCCAGCCGTCAGCGACGATGCGCACCGAGTGCAAGCCCAGGAACAGCAGCAAACCGAGTATCAGCACCGTCATCGTCCACTCCCCAGTCCATATCCTCTATCCAGCATACCCGACATCATGGCCGGCGGCGTCCGCGCAGATCAACGTTCTTCGCGATAGTAGTCGCAGCCCTCGAACGTGGTGCGCAGCGCCTGCTGCAGCTGGGCGTAGCGCTCGGGCGTCAAGTTGAAACGCACGTCGATCTGGCCGTCGTCGTCCATCTGCATGGCGGCCTCGGCATCCATCTGCACGGACAAACGGTTCGGATGCAGAATCACGGCGTGCATGTGGCCGTACCAGGCAAATTCCTGGCCGCCATATTCGATGTAGGGCTCGTCCATGCCCATGGCCACGTCCTGCTCGTCATACTCGTCGGCGCGCTGCAGCATCAGGTAGACGGGCTCGCCTTTGCCGGCTGGCGCGGCCAGGGTGGTGATCAGGGCATCGTCTTCATTGATGACGGACAACTCGGTGGCGGTAAATCCTGCGGACATGGCGTGCTTTCAACAAATATGGGGATGGCGCCACCATAGCGCAAAAGCGGCACGGACGACATAGCGCGCGATGAATAAAGCCTGCCGTCACGGAAATCCATCGCCGCCTATAATTGCCGCTCCAAACTATTTCTACAGGAGACCGCCTTGACCGCAGCATCGCCCTACACCACCCGCCTGGCCATCCCTTCCATCGCCACCTACCAGCACCTGCGCGTCGCCGCCGGCCTGAGCGCGAAAACCACGGCTGCCGCGGCCAGGGGCTTGCCGAATTCCCTGTTTGCCGTGCAAGTGCTGCATGGCGACGAGGTGGTGGGCATGGGGCGCATCATCGGCGATGGCGGCTGTTTCTTCCAGGTCGTCGATATCGCCGTGCTGCCGGCCCACCAGGGCAAGGGATTGGGCAAGCTGATCATGCGCGAAATCCGCCAGTTCATCGATCGCGACGTGCCGGAAAGCGCGTATGTCAGCCTGATCGCCGATGGCCAGGCGCAAGACCTATACGCGCAGTTCGGTTTCAAGCACACGGCGCCCGCCTCCGTCGGCATGGCGCTGAAGCGCTAGGCGCCCGATGCCGGTCTGGTTGCTGTGCACCATGGCGCTGGCGCTGCTGTTGAGCGCCGCCGCCTGGCGCGCCGAGCGCGCGCGGCAAAGGCGCGGGCGCACGACACGCTGGCTGTGGCTGGCGGCCATCGCCGCGTCCGCCATCGTGCCCCTGGCATGGCTGCCCGGCGTGCTGGCGGCCATGCCCGCGGAGCAGGCGCAGCTGAAACTGGGCTGGTTCATGCTATCGAGCGGCATGCTGATGCTGCTGGCGCTGCGCAGCGTCTGGCTGCTGTCGCACCAGCGCCGTTGGCAAAAAGCCACCTTGCTGGGCACGCCCGTCTTCCTGAGCGGCGGCATCGGCCCCTGCGTGGCGGGGCTGCTGCGGCCGCGCATCGTGATGCCCGTCTGGCTGCGATTGATTTCGTCCCAGCAACAGGCACTGCTGCTGGCGCACGCCCAATGCCGGCTGGCCGCGCGCGACCCGCAGCTGCTGGCCGTGGCGTACGCCTTGATTATTCTCATGCCGTGGAATGTGCCCCTGTGGTGGCAGCTGCACCGGCTGCGCTTTGCCATCGAAGTCGATTGCGACGCGCGCATGCTGGCGCAGGGCCACGCGCGGCGCGACTATGCCATCGTGCTGCGCCAGCACGGCCAGTATTATTCGGGGCTGACGGGCGCCTCGCCCATCGTGCTGATCGACCCGCTAGCGCTGCGCCGGCGGCGCCGCCTGATGGCCAGATTTACCCGGGACCGGGCGGCGAACTTGCTATAGTAGCGGCAACGCCGCGCAACGCGCCTGCGCCACCGGCTTCCCCTTCAGAAATCAGAGAGATACCATGCTTTACCTGCTTGCCATCGTGATCGTCATCGCCCTGCTGTACTACGTCTTCAGCGGCCGCACGCCCGCCAAACCGCTGCACAAGCCGCTCATGTCGGTGCGCCAGTACGTGCCGGCGATTCCTGCGGGCGCACCCGCGCATCACTGGACCGATGAGGGGCGCTTTGCGTCGGAAGTGGAAAACGAATCGATGTACCAGCCCGCCATCGCCAGACTGGCCGGCGAGCATGGTCCCGGCAATGCGGAAGAGAAATGCCTGGCCCTGCTCGTCTGCGACGACGCCAACCCGTTCCAGGACAAGGCCATCGCCGTCTTCATCGACGGCCAGCTGGTCGGCTACCTGTCGCACAACGACGCGCTGCGCCTGCGCCGCAACCTGGGCCGCATGGACCTGGTGGGCCAGCTGACCTCGTGCGACGCCGTCATCCGCGGCGGCGGACTGTGGAATGGCAAGCGCCTGTCGTATGCCGTCTGGCTGGACTTGCAGCCCTACAACTAAAAGCTATCCCGCGCGCGCCAGCCTGACGGCGCGCGTGGCGATAAAGCTGGGCAGGTATTTTTCAATTTCAAAGCGCGGGTGGGGATGCATTTCCTCGTGGTAACCCGCCAGCACGAAGCCCGCCGCCAGCTGGCCGCCGATCTGGCTGTCCAGGCCGTGGCCAAAGATCAGTGCCTCGCCCCTTTCCATGCGCGCCGCCAGCGCAGCGGCATCCATATCCGCCACGTCCGAGTACGGCAGCACGAAACGGGGCCGTATCATGCCCTGCTTCGCCCATTGCGGGTCGCGGTCGCCGATGAACACGGCCGGGTTGAAGAAACTGCTCAACAGCACGCCACCGTCCGCCAGCACGCGCGCGCATTCGCGCCACACGGAGGCGATATCGGGCACGTACTGGTTCGACACGGGATGGACGATGACATCGAAACTGGCGTCAGCGAAGCAGGCCAGGTCGCGCATGTCGCCCTGCACGGTGGCCAGTTGCAAGCCGTCGCGCTCGGCCACCATGCGGTCTTGCGCCAGTTGCTGCTCAGACAGATCAAAGACGGTCACGTGCGCGCCGGCGGCCGCCAGCACGGGCGCCTGTTGCCCGCCGGCGCCGGCCAGGCACAGGATGCGCATGCCACGCACGTCATCCAGCCAGCCGGCCGGCAAGGGGCCGGGCGTCAGGTGGATGAGCCACTGTCCGGCGCGCGCCGCCGCGATGGTGGCGCTGTCGACGGGCTGCGACCAGGGACTGTTCCGGGCCGCCTGGGCATCCCAGGCTTGCTGATTATGCCGCAAGAAGTTGTTACCTAAAGGCATCGTCATCCTTTCAGAAAAAAGCAGGACGCGAATGTAGCATGACACAAGGCAAGGCGTCGCACTTTGCAAAAAAACCACACAATTCCTGATGGAAACTTCTTCGCCAGCACCGCCATTCCCTTGGTCCGGCGAGGCATACGCCCCACTTTTCCGCCTGCGCACGGCTTGCACGACAGAGAAAATAATTACAAATAAGATATTTGTTTCCAGAAATCTGGTAAGGTCATTTGCATCGGCCACCCGCAGCGATGGCCGGCCCCGATCCTGTTTTCAGCGCCACGACGCTCTCTTTGCCTGCCCACGATGATACCTGCCAGCGTCCAGCACCTGTTCCACCTTCCCGCCGATCCGGCCCAGCTGCATCACGGCCAGCATGCGCCGGGCCTGGTGCTGCTGTCGCTCGTGATCGCCATTTTCACGTCGTGGATGGCCTTCCAGATGACGGCGTACAGCCGCGCGCAGGCGAGCATCAGCCGCCGCTTGCACTTGCTGTGCCTGCTGGCCGGCAGCCTGGCGCTGGGCTGCGGCGTGTGGGCCATGCATTTCATCGGCATGCTGGCCTTCGAGCTGGGCACCAGCGTCGCCTACGATCCGGGCCTGACCTTGCTATCCATCGTGCCCAGCGTGGCGGCCTCGTTCGTGGCCCTGGCCACCATCAGCCGGCGCGCCGTCACGGCGCCGCTGCTGCTCAGGAGCGGCTTGCTGGTGGGCCTGGGCATCGGCGCCATGCATTACACGGGCATGCACGCCATGCGCATGGGCCTGTCGCTGCGCTACGAGCCGCTGCTGTTCGCGCTGTCGCTCGTCGTTGCCGTGGCGCTGGCCACCGTGGCCCTGTGGATACGCTTCGGCCTGCGCGGCTGGAGCGGCCGCGTGTCTGCCTCGCGGCGCACCTTGATCAGCGCCGGCGTCATGGGTTGCGCGATTGCCGGGATGCATTACATGGGCATGCAGGCCGCCCGCTTCGTGGGGACGATTCCCCCAGGCAATGATGCCGATGCCAACCGGCCCATGCTGGTGATCAGCGTGACCCTGCTGACCATCGCCCTGACGATCCTCGTCGCCTCGGCCGTGGGCATCTTGCGCTACCGCGAACTGTTTCGCCACCTGAACCAGAGCGAACACTGGACACGGTCGCTGTTGACGAGCACGGTCGACGGCGTCATCACCATCGACCGGCATGGCGACATCGTCGACTTCAACGGCGCCGCCGAGCGCATCCTCGGCTGGCGGGCGGCGGAAATTGTCGGCCGCCACGTCAGCCTGCTGGTCAGCGACGTGCGCCAGTCGGAACAGAACGGCCTGCTGCACTACCTGCGCACGGGCGAAGGCGAAGCGGTTCACACCAGCGAGGAAATCGTCTACCTGCGCAAGGATGGGGTCCCGGTCGCCGTGCAGCGCTCGATGGCCAGCGCGCGCCTGGCCGACCAGGATTTATATGTGCTGTTCATTACGGACATCAGCGAACGGCGCGCCATGCTGGCCGCCCTGCGCGAAAGCGAGCAGCAGTTGCGCTCGCTGATCGGCAATCTGCCCGGCATCGCCTTTCGCTGCACCACGGCGGAAAACCAGCCCATGCTGTTCATCAGCGACGGCGTGGAAGGGGTCACCGGCTATCCGCCCGCCGACTTTCTCGGCGCCGCGCCGCGCCGCACCATCACGGGCCTGATCGCCAGCGAAGAGCGCGCCTACGTCATCGACGTCTTCAACCGCAGCGTCGCCAGCGGCGAGCCCTACCTGCTCGAATACCGGCTGCTGCATGCCGACGGCACGGCGCGCTGGCTGTGGGAGCGGGGCACCGTCGTGCACGACGCGGCAGGCGCCGTACGCTGGGTCGACGGCGTCATCCTCGATATCAGCGAACGGCGGCAAATGGAGGAAGACTTGCGCATGGCCAAGGAAAAAGCGGAGCTGGCGGCCGCCACGCGGGCCAGCTTCGTCGCCAACATGAGCCATGAAATCCGCACGCCGATGAATTCCATCCTCGGTTTTACCGATGTGCTGCTCGACTCGCCGCTGGCGCCCGAGCAGCGGCGCCACCTCGATACCGTACGCCAGTCCGGCCGCTCGCTGTTGCGCCTGCTCAACGAAGTGCTCGATACTGCCAAGCTGGACAAGGGCGCCGTGGCGCTGGAATTGCGCGACTACAGCCTGCTGGCGCTGGTCGACGAACTGGCGTCCACGTATGGCATCCATGCGCGCGCCAAGGGTTTGCGCATGGAGGTGCAGTACGACCCGCAACTGCCGGCCCTGCTGCATGGCGACGAATTGCGCATGCGGCAAGTGCTGGGCAACCTGCTCGACAACGCCATCAAGTTCACGCCCGGCGGCGTCGTCAGCCTGGCGGCGCGCCGCGACGATGGCCAGCTGCACCTGCTGGTGCAGGACAGCGGCATCGGCATCCCCGCGGAACGGCGCGACGCCATTTTTGACCCGTTCGTGCAAGCGGACGCCTCGACCACGCGGCGCTTCGGCGGCACGGGCCTGGGCACCACCATCAGCCGGCAGCTGGTGACCCTGATGCAGGGGCGCATCTGGGCCGATGCCGCCTTGCCGCACGGTAGCGTGTTCCACGTCATGCTGCCCTTGCTGCCGGCGCGCCAGGCGGCGCTGCCCGCCAGCGAACGGCGCAGCGTGCGTCTGCCGCCCCTGCGCGTGCTGGCCGCCGACGACGTGCCGCAAAACCTGGAACTGCTGAGCTTACTGCTGGGCAAGCGTGGCCACACGGTGGTCACGGCCGGCGATGGCGCGCAAGCCTTGCAACTGGCGCAGCAGGATGACTTCGACGTGCTGCTGCTGGACTTGCAAATGCCGCACATGGATGGCCTGGCCGCCACGCAAGCCATCCGTGCCGCCGCCCTGCGCGACGGACGCCCGCGCGTGCCCGTGATCGCCATGACGGCCAGCGTGCTCGAGGCGCACCGCAAGGCGGCGCGGGCGGCCGGCATGGACGGTTTTGCCACCAAGCCCGTCGAATGGCAGGCGCTGGCGCTGGAAATCGCGCGCGTGCTGGGCCTGGCGGCGGACCCGGCCGACGATAGCCTCGCACCGCCGCCCGCTGGCGGACGGGTGCTGCACCATGCGGGCGCCCTGCAGCGCTGGGCCGGCAACGACAGCGCCTACCGCGCGGCGCTGGCCCGTTTCGGACGCGAGCATCCGCGCCTGCCGCCCGCCCTGCTGGCCGCCATCGAAGCGCGCGACCACGCGGCGCTCTTGTCGCACAGCCACCAACTGCGCGGCGTGGCCGCCAACCTGGGACTGGAGCAACTGGCCGCCAGCCTGGCGGCGCTGGAGCAATGCTGCGCCGGTCCCGGTGCTGCTCCCGCCACGGCGCAGCAGCTCGACGAAATCCTGGGCGCCCTGCTGACGCAATGGCCGGCGGCAACGGCCGCCATCGCCCGGCTGGCGCCGCCTGTCTTGCCGGCGGCAACGGCGGCGGCCATCGACGCACCTGCCGTCCGGCAAGCGGCCACTGCCCTGTTAAGCGCCTTGCGGCGCGGCGAACTCGATGACGCGGCGCAAGCCCAGTTGCAGCACGCCATGGGCGCGCAAGCGGACGAGCTGACGCCGCTGCTGCATGCCATCGACGACTTTGATTTTCCCCAAGCACAGTCGCTGCTGCACGACTTGCTGCACACCTACGCCCCGGAGTCCCCATGAATGCACCAGCCAGGCCCGTGATTCTCATCGTCGACGATGAGGCGGCCAATTTGCAATTGCTGCGCCAGATCTTGCAGAACGACTATGCGCTGCTGTTCGCCAAGGATGGCACGCGGGCGCTGGCACTGGCGCAGCAGGAGCGCCCGGCCCTGATCCTGCTCGACGTGATGATGCCCGGCATGAGCGGCCACGACGCCTGCCGCCAGCTGAAGGCCGCGCCGCTGACGGCCGCCATTCCCGTCATTTTCGTCACGGCCCTGAACGACATGCGCGACGAACTGAGCGGTTTTGAGGCGGGCGCCGTCGATTACATCACCAAGCCGCTCAGCCCCGCCATCGTGCGCGCCCGCGTGCGCACGCACCTGTCGCTGGTGCGCATCGATGAATTGAAGGAAACGCGGCTGCAGATCGTCCAGCGCCTGGGCCTGGCGGCCGAATACAAGGACAATGAAACAGGCTTGCACGTGATCCGCATGAGCCATTACGCACGCCTGCTGGGCGTGGCCGCCGGCATGGACGAGGCCGCCGCGGACGACCTGCTGCACGCGGCGCCCATGCACGACGTGGGCAAGATCGGCATCCCCGACCGCATCCTGCAAAAGCCGGGCAAGCTCGACGCGGACGAATGGAGCATCATGCAGACGCATGCGCGCATCGGCGGCGACATCATCGGCGAACATGCGGAAGGCGGCATGCTGGCGCTGGCGCGCGCCATCGCCGTGTCGCACCATGAAAAATGGGATGGCAGCGGTTACCCGAACGGCTTGGCAGGCGAAGCGATCCCGCTGGCGGGGCGCATCGTCGCCGTGGCCGACGTCTTCGACGCGCTGACCTCGGTGCGCCCGTACAAGCGCGCGTGGTCGGTGTCGGACGCCGTGGGCTATCTGCAAGCGCAACAAGGCAGCCATTTCGATGCGCGGCTGGTCGACCTGTTTGTCGGGGAATTGCCCGCCATCGACGCCATCCGGCTGCGCTGGGCAGAGAAAGCGGAACACCACGCGCCCGCTTGAAGAGTGAACTCCCGCCACGGCCAGCGTTGTTGCGTCACACAAGCAAGTGCCGGACAGATGGCGCCGGCGCCGATGCAGACCACTGGAGGGGCCAGGAGTTCAATGCCATTATGGCTGGCGCTGGGGCGGGCATTTTGATGCACATCAAACAGCTTGCACTTTCCTGGCTGCGCACTTGCAGATGGCCCTGGCCTCTCTTTTTTTGACTTACATCAAGCCCAGCATAGGAAAAGCCCCGGCCAGCACGGCAATGCTGGACTTGCCCGTGTTGCCGTTCTAGCCTTGTTGCCATCCTGACTACCGAATGACAACATGGCTTACAAATCCATCCTCGTCCACGCCGACCTGTCGCGCCATGCGCCGCAACGCATCGCCATCGCGGCGCGGCTGGCGCACGCGCACCAGGCGCACCTGATCGGCGCAGCCATGACGGGCATGTCGCGCTTTACCCTGGAAAACAACCGCGGCATGCGCGGCGGCGCCGTGGCGGCGCAGATTTCAGCCTTGCATGGGCAGGCGGAACAGGCGCTGGACCAGTTCGAGACGCTGGCGCGCCAGGCCGGCGCCGCCTCGCTCGAGCGCCGCCTGATCGAAGACGATGAGGATGGCGGCATGGCCGTCAGCGCCCGCTACAGCGATCTGACCGTGCTGAGCCAGCACGACGCCGGCGAAGCCTTGCCCGGCGCCATGAGCGACCTGGTGCCCTACGTGATGCTGAACGCGGCCCGTCCCGTGCTGATCGTGCCGCGCAGCGGCCAGTTCGCACAGGTGGACAACACGGTCGTGGTGGCCTGGGATGGCAGCATGGAAGCGACGCGCGCCATCGGCCACGCCCTGCCCCTCTTGCGCGCGGCGCGCCTGGTGGTGCTGGCCCTGCTGCACCCGCCGGTCGGCCACGCGCAGCCGGCGCGCCATCCGGGCGCCGACATCGCCGCCTACCTGAGCCGCCATGGCGTGCCCGTGGAAGTGCGCCCGGCCGTCGCCACGGGCGACATCGGCGCGGCGCTGCTGGCCATGGCCGCCGAAGTGCATGCGAACCTGCTGGTGATGGGCGGCTACGGCCACGCGCGCTTCCGCGAAATCCTGCTGGGCGGCGTGACGGAAACCGTGCTGCGCCAGATGACCTTGCCGGTGCTGATGGCGCACTGACACCAAGCGCGCTCCATGTCGTTGCACAATGGGTATACTTGCCTGTTTATCCATATCAAAGCAATGTACATGAACCAACAACTCCTCAATTGGGGCAATAGCCTGGTGCCGTTCGGCGGCGAACTGCTGTGGACCGCCCTGCCGTGGATGCTGCTGTGCAGCGCGGCCGGCTTCGTGCTGGCGCTCGGCATCTGCTACCAGCTGGCCAGAAAATGCCTGCTGGTGCGCCGTCCCCGCGCCTGGCATGTGGCCGCCAAGCTCAGCTATGTACTGATCCTGCTCGCGCTGCCGCTCCTCGGTGCCGGGTTTGGCGCCGTGCACAGCGTGCACCGCGTGGTCAACCAGGCCCTCGAGCGCGACTTGCAGCCCGTGGTCGAGGCGCAGATGCCGGCGCTGCGCGTCTACCTGGAACAGCAGGTCAAGCTGATCGCCCCGGGCCAGCCCATCAGCGTGCGCAGCCTGCTCGAACCGTTCGTGCAAGGCATGTATTACCAGCCCACGTCCGGCAGCTACTGGGAACGCAGCAAGGCGCGCTGGATCAATGAATTCATTCTGCGCCGCGGCAGCGTGCTGCTGACGCAGGTGCTGCAGGAACAGCTGATCGCCAGGGTCGGCCTGCTCGGCGAAGCGCTCAAGGGCGCCAACTTCCGTGGCCAGGCGACGGGCGAGCTGGCCGCGCTGGGCACGGATCTGGCCGTGCGCCTGACCACCGACGTGGCGCGCCATGCCGACTTCAGCAAACTCGACAAGTCAGTGCCGATGATTTTCATCGACGCCATCAAACGGCAAGCCGGCGCCTATTTCAATTCGCTCAAGATCACGCTGGGCCTGTTCGCGCTGGTGGCGCTGCTGCTGGTATGGGGCGAGATCATGCTGTACCGCCATTACTACCTGCGCCGCCATCCGCCCGCCGCGGCCCTGCCCGTGTCGCCCATGTAAAAAAAGCCGCGCCTCCTTGCGGATGGCGCGGCTTTCAGGCGGCAGCTAAACCCTTAGGCTTTGCGCTGCGCCACGGCGTCGACGACGCACAGGGCCGTCATGTTGACGATGCGGCGCACGGTGGCCGATGGCGTCAGGATGTGCACGGGCTTGGCGCAACCGAGCAGGATCGGACCGACGGCGATGCCGTTGCCGGCCGCCGTCTTCACCAGGTTGTAGGCGATGTTGGCCGATTCGATGTTCGGCATGACGAGCAGGTTGGCGTCGTTCTTCAGTGCCGAATTCGGCATGATTTTTTGACGCAGCTTGCTGTCGAGGGCCGTATCGCCGTGCATTTCGCCGTCGATTTCCAGGTCCGGCGCGCGTTCCTTGATGATGGCGAGCGCGGCGCGCATCTTTTGCGCCGAGGCGCTGTCGCTGGAACCGAAGTTCGAGTGCGACAGCAGGGCCGCGCGCGGCGACAGGCCGAAACGGGTCATCTCTTCGGCGGCCATGATGGTGATCTCGGCCAACTGGTCGGCGTCCGGGTTTTCATTGACGTGCGTGTCGACCATCACCAGCTGGCGTTCCGGCATGATCAGCACGTTCATGGCGGCGTAGACATTGCTGCCGGCGCGCTTGCCCAGCACCTGGTCGATGTATTTCAGGTGCAGCTGGGTGGTGCCGAAGGTGCCGCAGATCATGCCGTCGGCGTCGCCCTTGTGGATCATCATCGAACCGATCAGGGTGTGACGGCGGCGCATTTCCAGTTTAGCGTATTCCTCGGTGACGCCTTTGCGGCTCGTCATGGCGTAGTACGTATTCCAGTAATCGCGATAGCGCTCGTCGAAGTCCGGGTTGATGACGTCGAAGTCGACGCCTTGCTTGAGGCGCAGGCCGAACTTCTGGATGCGCGCTTCGAGTACCGGTGGGCGGCCGACCAGGATGGGACGCGCCAGTTTTTCATCGACCACCACTTGCACGGCGCGCAGCACGCGCTCTTCTTCGCCTTCGGCGTAGACGATGCGTTTGAGTTCGGCCGGCGTGGATTTGGCCATCAGGAACAGCGGCTTCATGAAGGTGCCGCTGCGGTAGACGAATTGCTGCAGGCTGTCCGCGTACGCTTGCAAGTCCTTGATCGGACGCGTGGCGACGCCGGAATCCTCGGCCGCCTTGGCCACCGCTGGCGCGATCTTGATCAGCAAACGGGGATCGAACGGCATCGGGATCAGGTATTCAGGACCGAACGACAGGTTGCTGATGCCGTAGGTGGTAGCCACAATGTCGGACTGCTCGGCATGCGCCAGGTCGGCGATCGCGTGCACGACGGCGATTTCCATCTCGCGCGTGATGGTGGTGGCGCCGCAATCGAGGGCGCCGCGGAAGATGTACGGGAAGCACAGCACGTTGTTGACCTGGTTCGGATAGTCCGAACGGCCCGTGGCGATGATGGCGTCGCTGCGCACGGCCTTGACTTCTTCCGGCAGGATTTCCGGATTCGGGTTGGCCAGCGCCAGGATCAGCGGGTTCGGCGCCATCTTCCGCACCATGTCTTGCTTCAGCACGCCGCCAGCGGAGACGCCGAGGAAGATGTCGGCGTCCGGGATGATCTCGGCCAGGGTGCGCAGCGGCGTGTCTTGCGCGAAGCGTTCCTTGTCCGGGTCCATCAGTTCTGTGCGGCCCTTGTAGACGACGCCGGCCAGGTCGGTGACGTAGATGTTTTTCAGGGGGAAGCCCAGGTCGACGATCAGGTCCAGGCAGGCCAGCGCCGCAGCGCCCGCGCCCGACACGACCAGCTTGCAATCCTCGATTTTCTTGCCGACGGCTTTCAAGCCGTTCAGGATGGCCGCGCCGACGATGATGGCGGTGCCGTGCTGGTCGTCATGGAAGACGGGAATCTTCATACGGTCGCGCAGCTGGCGCTCGATGTAGAAGCACTCGGGCGCCTTGATGTCTTCCAGGTTCACGCCGCCGAAGGTCGGTTCCAGCGAAGCGATGATATCGACCAGCTTGTCCGGGTCCATCTCGTTGATTTCGATGTCGAAGACGTCGATGCCGGCGAACTTCTTGAACAGCACGCCCTTGCCTTCCATCACCGGCTTGGCGGCCAGCGGACCGATATTGCCCAGGCCCAGCACGGCCGTGCCGTTGGTGATGACGGCCACCAGGTTGCCGCGCGCCGTATATTTATAGGCATTCGCCGGATCGATGACGATTTCTTCGCAGGGAGCGGCCACGCCTGGCGAGTAGGCCAGCGCCAGGTCGCGCTGGTTGGTCAGTTGTTTGGTCGGCGTCACGCTGATTTTGCCGGGGCGCGGGCACTCGTGATACTCGAGTGCGGCCAAGCGCAATTGTTGACGCAATTCTTCTTTTTTATCAGATGACGAATCCATGCTGTGCTGCCTTCCTGTTTGGTCGATCGGGTGTTCCGGATTTTATCAGACCGATTCTTTCAATTAGCTAGGTATTTTCCGCTAGCCACAGTCTGATATCACGAAAACGCATAACCTAGCATTGTAAGGCCGTGCGGCGGCACAAACGTCCTGAACAGGAAAAACTATCGAATTTTAGATTTCAATTAGTTTTTATGATGGAATGTCGGCGGCGCGCCACAGCGGCAGCGCGGCGACGGCGCGCTCGATATCGTCCATGTCGTCCGCGCCCAGGGTGCCGTCGAACGGCGCGGACAAAATGCGGCGCATCAGCGCCAGGCGCGTCGTCGCTTGCTGCGCGTCGATGAAGCGCGTCGTCTCCGCGCAATACTGCGCGCGGCGCAGGGCATCGGCGCCGTCATCGTCGCCGTCGGGATAATAATGGCGGCCGATGTGCTGCAGCGACTGCAGCAGGAATTCGATCTCGCGCAGGATGCGCAGCGCATCCTCGCCGGACAGCACGATGCGGCGGTTGGCGGGCAGCAGGGACGGCGGCGCGGCCCGGTTATTCAAAATTTTCATCGGTCAAGAAGGCATACTCGTCATCGATCAGCATCTGCAGATACGAGTCGAAGCTGTCGGCGATGACCAGGTAGCTGTCGGGATCGTGCAGGAAGCGCACCACCTGCCCCACATTGCCCGACGCCGTGGGCGTGAAATCGATATACAGCCGCGACGAGCCGCCATTGTTCATGCAATGCGAAAAACACAGGCGCTGGCCCTGCTTGATGCCGGCGTCGATGCGGGCGTCGACGATGCCGGGATCGTCGTCCAGATAATGGCCGTAGATGTCGGCGATGCTGCGCTGGTTCGCCTGCCCATCCTTGAGGATCTGCTCGACGGAGCTCAGGTAATACGGATACTCGAACACGTCCGAGCCCAGCATGTATACCAGCACCGTGCCGCCCGCATACTTCTGATAATAGGTGCCGTTGTACAGGCCCAGCAAGCGCAGCAGGCTATCCGGGCACAGCGGATACGTTTGGCGCAGGCTGGCCAGTTGCGCCGCGCTGGCGCCGCTGGCCAGCGCCAGCTCCGCCAGCGGCTCGGGCGGCATGGCCTGGCGCAAGCCTGCCAAATAATCGTCGACGATGTTCATGGGCGAAATATAGCAGCTGCCGGCACCCGGCAAGCGCACGCTAACGCGACGGTGCCAGATGAGCGCCGGGCGCGAAGCGCACGGCGATCAGCAACAAGACCACGACGCCGGCGGCCATCACCATCCATGCCTGGGCCAGGCTGGACGAATGCTGGCGGATCAGGCCGGCGATGAAGGGCATGCTGCTGGCGATGATGTAGCCGCCGCCCTGCACAAAGCCCAGCAGCGCGCCGGCGCCGGCCGGGTCCGTCACATGGTCCATGCTGACGATCAGCGACAGGGGAAACAAAGAGCCGATGCCGCAGCCCAGGAATATCACGGCGGGCAGCGCCAGTTGCGCGGGCGCCACGATCAGGCAAGCCAGGCCGGCCAGCACGGCCAGCAGGACGGACAGCAGCAGTATGCGGCGGTCGGGAAAGCGGTGGATGACGCTGGAAAGCACCAGTCCCGCCAGCACTTCCACCAGGGTCAGGCCGCCCAGCAGCAAGCCGCTGTCGGCCGCGCTCCAGCCCAGTTCCGTATAAAACGGCGGCAGCCAGGCCAGCACCAGCGTGTAGGCGCCCGTGCCGATGCCGAAAAACACCATCAGCAGCCAGGCGCGGCCACTGCCCACGGGCAGGCTGGCGCCGGCGCCGCCGGCCACGTCCACGCGCGAAGCCGATGCGCGGCGCCACAGCAGCGCGGCCGCCACGGCGGGCAGCGCCCACAGGGCCAGCAGCGCCTGCCACCCCAGCGACTGCGCCAGGGGCGAAGCGGAGGCGGCGGCAATGGCCGCGCCGCCCATGATGCCCGTCGTATAAAAGCCCATCAGCTGCCCTGCCCGCGCGGGGAAATGGCGCTTGATGAAGGCGGGCAGCAGCGCCTGCACCAGCGCGATGCCCAGGCCGCCCAAGGCCGCCGTGGCGATCAGGCCGCCGCTGCCGTGCAGGGGCCAGCGCAGCGCGCAGGCACAAGCGATGATGGCGATGCCGATGCCGATGCCGCGCGCCACGCCCAGGCGCCGCTGCAGCTGCGCGCCCAGCAAGGCGCACACGCCCATGGCGAACACGGGCACGGTGGTGAGCAAGCCCGCGTCAGCATTGCTGAGGCCCGTGCCGGCCTGGATGCTGTCCAGCAAGGGGCCGATGGCGGCCAGGATGGGCCGCAGGTTCAGGCCCAGCAGGATGATGGCGGCCACCACCAGGGCGGACGAGGGAAGCGGGGAAGAGACGGGGCGTTCGGATGGCATGGGAGAGTAGTCCTTGCCTCGCTGGGAGGCACATGGTTTAATGCGTCATATAAAATAACTCGATGAAAAGTATCTTAACATAAAGATAGAAATGTATCTTGATGTCGAGATAAATGGATGGCACCATGACAGATACCCCGCAAGAACACACGCGCGCGCAATTTGCCGCCGCACAATGGCAGCGCGAACTGCCGCAGATGGATACGAACGCCATGCAGCTGGTGGGCCAGCTGGGCACGGTGGCGCAGCTGATGGCGCGCGACTGGCTCAACCCCCTGTTTGCGGAACACGGCTTGCAGCCGGGCGAATTCGACGTGCTGGCCACCCTGCGCCGCTCGGGCGCGCCATATGCGCTGACGCCGACGGCCCTGTATGAGGCGGCCATGCTGTCCTCGGGCGGCATGACCAACCGCATCGACCGCCTGGAAGCGGCCGGCCTGATCGAACGCCAAAAGCATCCGACGGACCGGCGCGGCGTGCTGGTGGCCCTGACGCAAAGGGGATTGGAATTGATTGAAAGGCTGGTGCTGTTGCACGTGGACAACGAGCGCGCGATGCTCTCGGCTTTGAACTCGGACGAGCAGCGCCAGCTCGACCAGTTGCTGGCCAAGCTGCTGCACGGCATGGCGCAGGCGAAGAAAGTTTAAGTTTAGGAAAGCAGGCGCGCCAGCTCGCGCAGGGCCGCATGGCCGCGCCGGGCTTGGCGCTGCAATTCTTCCGGCGCACAGTGTCCATACAGGGCCTGGACGTGGCCCTCGCTGGCGGCGCGCAGGTCGAGTTCGCCCGCACCGGGATCGGGCAACTGCCCCTCGACCAGGGTCAGGAAATAATGGCGGGGCGCGCCATGCAGGTTGGTCGCGAACTGCAGCACCAGGCCGCTGTCGAACAGCAGCGCCCCGCTGTGGGCGCCACTTTCCAGCAGCAGCCGGAACGGCGGCAGGGGGCGCCGCGCCGCGCGCAGCACGCTGGCCAGGCGCACTTGATAGCCGAGCTCCAGCCCGTTCGCGTGCAAGCGGCCCTGCTGCAGATACACCTTGAACGAGGCCTGCACGGCGCGGCCGGCACGGCGGAACCAGCGTTCGTCCTCATACAGGCACAGCTGGCCGCCGTCGCACAGTTCATCAAAGCCGCGCGCCAGCAGTTCCGGCGCCGTAAACGTGTCCAGGCCGACGGCCTGCGGCTCGCGCAGCCAGCCGTCGTCAAGATACGACTGCAGCACGGTGTGGATATCGTGTAGGGGCATAGAAAAATGAACAAGGCTGGCAAAGACGGGCATTGTAGGCCAGCCTATAATAGTGGCGCCACACCCTTACTCAACCTGCAGACGAACCATGGCCCCACACGACGCGCTTTCCGAATTCGACCTGATCAAACAATATTTCGTGCGCCAGCGACCCGGCCGCGCCACCCTGGGCATCGGCGACGATTGCGCGCTGCTCACGCCCGGCGCGGGCAAGCAGATCGCCATCTCCTCGGACATGCTGGTCGAGGACCGGCACTTCTTTGCCGGCGCCGACGCGCGCATGCTGGGCCACAAAAGCCTGGCCGTGAATTTGTCCGACCTGGCCGCCATGGGCGCGCGTCCCGTCGCATTTACTTTGGCGCTGGCGCTGCCGCAGGCGGAACGCGCCTGGCTGGCCGGCTTTGCCGACGGTCTGTTCGCGCTGGCCGACGCCTTTGATTGCGAACTCATCGGCGGCGACACCACCAAGGGCCCCTTAAATATCTGCATCACCGTGTTTGGCGAACTGACGCCGGGCCAGGCCCTGCGCCGCAGCGCGGCCGTGGCGGGCGACGATATCTGGGTCAGCGGCACGATCGGCGACGCGCGCCTGGCGCTGGCCGGCTACCGCATGGAACAGGAGCTGGCGCCCGCCGACCTGCTGACAGCGGCCGCGCGCATGCACACGCCCACGCCCCGCGTGGCGCTGGGCTGCGCCCTGGCCGAGGCGGGCCTGGCGCATGCGGCCATCGACATCTCGGACGGCCTGGTGGGAGACCTGGGCCATATCTTGAAAGCGTCGCAAGTGGGCGCCACTCTCGACGTCGACGCCCTGCCGGCCGGCCCCGTGCTGGCGCGGCAAGCGGCCAGCGTGCGCCGCCGCTACACGGCCGCCGGCGGCGACGACTATGAACTGTGCTTCACGGCGCCGACATCGTCGCGCGACGCCATCGCCGCCCTGGCGGCAAGCTGCGGCACGCCCGTCACGCGCGTGGGCAACATCGAGGCGCAGGCAGGCCTGCGGCTGGTGGATGCAAGGGGGCAGCCGCTCGACCTGCGCTTATCGTCTTTCGACCACTTCAGCGACTAAGTTCTACCGCACCGCCACCCGCGCCAGCCCCGGCTGGTTCACCATCCAGTAGTGCTGGAAGGCCAGGCGGATGTTGTCGCGCAGCTGAGTGTCGTCCCACGGCTTCGTATAAAAACGGTAGATGGCGCCGCGGTTGATCGAGTCGAGCACGGCTTCCAGGCCCGTGTAACCGGAGAGGATGATGCGGATGGTTTCCGGGTACAGCTCCTTGACCTTACTGAGGAATTCCGTGCCGCTCATGCTGGGCATGCGCTGGTCGCAGACGATGACGTGCACGCGGTGCAGCGCCAGCATCTCGAAACCTTCGGCCGGCGTGCTGGCCGTGAGGATGTGGTAGCCCTCGGGACGGAACAGGCGGTGCAGCGATGACAGCACGTTGACGTCGTCGTCGACGATGAGCAGGGTTTGCGCCGGCTGCGCGGCCGGGTCGTGGCCGGGCGGCAGGCCGGCGCCGGCGACGATCATCTGCCCCAGTTCCAGCGCCGGCAGGGCGCGGCTGAAATAGAAGCCCTGGATTTCATCGCAGCGGTTGCGCCGCAGGTATTCCAGCTGCGGGCGCGATTCCACGCCCTCGGCCACCACGCTCAATTTCAGGCTGTGCGCCATGCTGACGATGGCCAGCGCGATGGCCGCGTCGTTCGGGTTGCTGGTGATGTTGCGCACGAAGGCGATGTCGATCTTCAGCTTGTCGATGGGGAAGCGCTGCAGATACGCGAGGCTAGAATACCCGGTGCCGAAGTCGTCGATGGCCACCTTCACGCCGATTTTCTTCAATTTTCCCAGCACGACGATGGTGCGCTCGGCGTTCGACATCAGCGCCGTTTCCGTCAGTTCCAGCTCCAGCAATTCCGGCGCCACGCCGTGCAGCGCCAGCGCCCGCGTCACTTCGCCTTCCAGGTCGCCTTCGGCAAACTGGCGGCTCGACACGTTCACGGCCACGTGCACGGGCCCCACCTCGCTGTCGCGCCACTCGGCGATCTGGCGGCAGGCGGCCTGGATCACCCAGGCGCCCACGCGCACGATCAGGCCCGTGTCTTCCAGCACCGGCACGAATTCGGCCGGCGCCACCAGGCCGTAGCCGGGACGGCGCCAGCGCAGCAGCGCTTCCACGCCGCTGATGCGGCCCGTGCGCAAATCCACCTTGGGCTGGTAGTACAGGATGAACTGCTCGTGTTCGAGCGCATGGCGCAGCGCCAGTTCCAGGTCCAGCCGCGCCAGCACCTGCACGTTCATGCCGGCCGTGAAAAAGCGGTAGCCGTCGCGGCCCGCCTGCTTGGCGCCGCCCATGGCCGTATTCGCGTATTTGATCAGGGTTTCCGGGTCGGTGGCGTCGTCCGGATACATGGCGATGCCGATGCTGGCCGTCAGGGTGGCCGCATGGCCGCGCAAGTCGAATGGCGCGCGCAAGGCTTCGCGCACCTGGTTCGCCACGGCCACGGCTTCCTGCTGGTTGCGGCTCATGGTCAAAATCAACGCGAATTCGTCGTTGCCCAGGCGGCCCACCGTGTCGCGCAGGCGCACGCATTCGACCAGGCGGTTGCTGAACTGGCGCAGCAGTTCGTCGCCCAGCGCCGCGCCCAGGGTGTCGTTGATGCTTTTGAAGCGGTCGAGTGCGATGAACAGCACCACGATGCGCCAGCTTTTTTCCTGCGCCAGTTCGACGGCCTGGGCCAGGGTCTGGTAAAACAGGCTGCGGTTCGGCAGCCCCGTCAAGCCATCGTAATGGGCCAGGTGCTTCAGGCGCTCCTGCGCCTGGCGCCGTTCGCTGATGTCGCGCGCCACGGCGATCAGCAGCAGGCCGCCCGCGCCCTGCCCGCCCGCCACGGGCGCCTGCGCATACCAGTGCCAGCCCAGTTCCACGGGTATCAGGCTCAGGTCGCGCCGCACCAGTTCGCATTCCGTCACTTCCGTGGCCAGGTGCGCCGGGCCGCCCGGCAGCCCGGCCAGCGGCGGGGCCGGCGGCGACGGCAGCAAGGTGCCGGGCGCCAGCGCCAGCAGTTCGGCGCGCGCATAGCCGAGCAGGCGGCACGCGCCATCGTTGACGTCGACCAGGGTCATGCCCAGCACGTCGACGAGGAAGATGGCGTCGGTGGTGGCGTCCATGGCGCCGCGAAAGCGCTGCAGTTCGGCCGTGCGCTGGCTCACCGTGCGTTCGAGCAAGGTGTTGTAGTGGCGCGCGGCGCGGTGCAGCAGCCGCACTTCGAGCATGTTGCGGATGCGCGTGAGCACCTCGAGCGCGTCGAACGGCTTGCTGATGAAGTCGCGCGCCCCCGCTTCCAGCGCCGCCAGCTTGGCGTCCGGGTCGGCGGCGATCACCAGCACGGGCAGATAACCTTCCAGTTCCAGCGGGCGCAAGGCATCCATCACCTCGTAGCCGCTCATGCCGGGCATCGCCAGGTCGAGGATGATCAGGTCGAACTGCTGGCGCTGGTGCAGGCCGGCCACGGCGCGCGCGTCGAGGGTGCTGGTGACGGCCGTGTAGCCGCCGCTCTGCAGCAAATGCTCGAGCAGGCGCAGATTGACTTCCTGGTCGTCGACGATGAGAATTTTCGCCGCGTAGATATCGGCCTGGCTGATCATGGCGCGCCTGTTCCCTTCTGCCGGCGCTGCTGCGCCACGTAAGCCAGGGTGCTGTTGATCGCCTCGGTAAATTCATCGAGGTTGATCGGCTTGGTCAGATAGCGGTAAAAGCCCAGCGCCAGGCTGCGCTCCACGTCGCCCGGCATGGCGTTGGCCGTCAGGGCGATGACGGGAATGTGCGCCGTGCGGGGATCGGCGCGCAGCAGTTTCAGCGCGTCCGTGCCGTTCACGTGTGGCAGGTTGATATCCATCAAAATCAGCTGCGGCAGGTGCGTGCGCGCCATTTCCACGCCCAGGCGGCCATCCGTGGCCGTCAGCAGCTGCAATTGCGGGCAATAGCGCACGATTTCCTCGACCAGGGTCAGGTTGGCGGGATTGTCTTCCACGTACAGCAAGGTCACGGGGGCGCTGTGCTCGAGCAGCGCGCCGGCCAGGTCCGGCCGCGGCAAGGCCAGGGTGGCGGGCGCGGGCAAGGCATCGACCACGCGCAGCTCGATCCAGAACGTGCTGCCCTCGCCGGGCGCGCTGGTCACGCCGATGCTGCCATCCATCAGCTCCACCAGGCGCTTGGTGACCACCAGGCCGATGCCGCTGCCCTCTTCCGTGCCGCCCTCCTGTCCCAGCCGGTTGAAGGGCTGGAACAGCAGCGCCACCTGTTCGCCGTCGAGGCCCACGCCCGTGTCGCGCACGCTGATGCGCACCCGCCCGCCCGCCTGCGGTGCGCAAGCGATGCTCACCTCGCCATGCTCGCGGTTGTACTTGAGCGCATTCGACAGCAGGTTCAACAAGATCTGCTTGAGGCGCGTGCGGTCGGCCAGCACGTTCAGGGGGCAGGCGTCGGGGAAAGCCATGCCGATGCCGCGCTGGCTGGCCAGCGGCGCGATCATGTCGCGGCATTCCTGCAAGATGGCGTCCAGGCCCACCGGTTCGAGCGACAGGCTGACCGTACCCGATTCCACCTTCGCCAGGTCGAGGATTTCATTGATCAACGTCAACAGGTGGCGCCCCGATTTCAGGATATGACCGGCGAATTCCTTCTTTTGCTCCAGGGTCGACGGCAGGCGGTCGGAACTGAGGATTTGCGCGAAGCCCAGGATGGCGTTGAGGGGCGTGCGCAATTCATGGCTCATCGACGACAAAAACGCCGATTTGGCATAGTTGGCGCTGCGCGCCTCTTCCATCGCCATGGCCAGTTCGCCATTCGTCATTTCCAGCTGCACCGTGCGCTCGTGCACGCGCACTTCGAGCTCCTGGTTCAGGCGCATGACTTCCTGCTGCGCCTGGGTGCGCTGCTCGCCTTCGCGCGCCAGCTCGCCGTTCGAGCGCTCCAGCGCCTGCGTGCGCAGCTCGATCTCGGCCAGCATCTTGTTGAAGGAATCGACCAGCTGCGCCACTTCGTCGACGCTGAGCTTGCGCGCGCGGCGCGAATAGTCGCCCGTCTCGATCACTTCGCGCGCCACGTCGGCGATATCGAGGATCGGTTGCGTGATGACGAAATCGAGGCGACGCAGCAGCAGCAAGGCCACCAGCAGCGCCAGCACCGTCACGCCCAGCGCGATGGCCAGGTAATCGGCCGTGCGGCCGGCCAGCTCGTAATCGGCGCGCAGATACACGGTGCCCAGCAGTTCGCCATTGTCGACGATGGGCTTGAACAGCTCCACCGAGGTGCCCTGGATGCTTTCGCCTTCCTTGCCCACCTTCGCCGGCAGCTCGCCCACATTCTGGTTCGCGCGGTAGCTGGCGAACAGGCTGCCGTCGGCCTTGTACAGGGCGCCGGCCGTCACGCGCGGGCGGATGCGCATCAGGTTGAGGTTTTCCAGCGCCAGGCGTTCGTCGTCGAAGGCCAGCGCAGCCGAGCTCATGTGCCCCAGCAGCTCGGCCTGGGTACTGATATCGGCCACCAGGTTGCGGTGGTAGGCGCGCAAGTCGTAGACAACGATGGTGCCCAGCGAAATGACGAGGGCCACCAGGGTGGTCAGCAAGACCACCGACATCAGCTTGTGGCGGATGGAGCGCAGTCGTATCATCTAGGCGCCTCCCGTCTGCACGCGGTAGGCGGCCAGCAGCATGCGCGCGCTGATGCGGATATGCGCCTGCGCCACGGGTTTCAGGGCCACGTCGAAGCGCACCTTGTCCTCGGCCATCACAAAATTGATCATGCTGCCCATCGCGTAGACCTCATCCGAATCGGACACCGTCAACAACGCCAGGCCACGGCTGGCGGCCAGCATCTCCTGCAGCGCCGCCTTCTCCAGCGCGCCCAGGTACAGCACGTGCAGCCCGGCCAGCGTTTCGCCGCGGCGCACTTTTTTCACCTGCACGGCGCGGCCGTTGACGCTATGCCCGGCCACGCTCTGTTCGAGCTGCTCGGCCAGCGCATCGGCGCCCGCCACGCCGATCACCAGCGGCGCGTCGGGCCGGGCAAAGCTGCCGTCGGGCCATTCGACAAAGCCGGCAAACTTGTACAGATACGCGGCCTTGACCTGGCGCTCCAGCTCCCCCGGCACCTGTGCCCGCGTCTCCGCGCACAGCACGCCCAACAGCAGCAATAGCCAGCCCCAGCGGTGAGCGCGGCGGCCGGCGCCGCGCGCGGGGTGGCGCAGGGGGCCAGGATGACGCCACCAGGTCCAGTTCAGAATTGCCATGACAACCGAGTAAAGATAATGCATACGAAGGCGCGGCACCATGCCGCTGGCCTGTTCGAGCGATGCGCACCAGGGTGGCGCAGCGACAGAGCGCCTGCCGGCCCGAAGTGGTAGCAAATGTATAAAAGAGTGTACGCATTTTCGCTGTGACCGGGGAAAGTTTCTTTTACCGTTGGCCATGCTACAGTCTTGCCACCATTTTCACCGCCTGCAGGAGTCATCCATGAGCAACGAACTCGTCCCCCTTTCCACCGCGCTCGGCCAGGCCTTGCAAGCGAAGGGCTTGCTGCTGGCCACGGCCGAATCGTGCACGGGCGGCGGCGTGGCGCAAGCCGTCACCGATATCTCCGGCTCGAGCGCCTGGTTCGAACGGGGTTTCGTCACCTATTCCAACGGGGCCAAGACCGGCATGCTGGGCGTGCCCGCCGCGCTGATCGCCGCACACGGCGCCGTCAGCGAAGAAGTGGCCGCCGCCATGGCGCAAGGCACCCTGCGCCACAGCGACGCCCAGGTGGCCGTTTCGACCACGGGCATCGCCGGCCCCACGGGCGGCGTACCGGGCAAGCCCGTCGGCACCGTCTGCTTCGGCTGGGCCATGGCCGGACGCGTGCAGACAGAGCGCCGGGTCTTCGCCGGCGACCGCCAGGCCGTGCGCGAGCAGGCCGTGGCGCACGCCCTGCGGGAACTGCTGCGCTTTATCCAGTAGCATCGGCGATGCAGGCGCGGTCGCGGCCCGCCTGCTTGGCCGCGTACAGGGCGCTGTCGGCGCGCATCAGCAATTCGTGGCGGCCGGCGCCGTGGCGCGGATATTCGGCGATGCCGGCCGAAAAGGTGCAGCCGGACAAGCTGTGCGGCGCCTGCTGGATCAGCAGCTGGCGGTAGCGCGCGGCGATATCGTCGATCTTGTGCGCCGCGATGAGGCTGTCGGCTTCGCGCAACAGCAGGCAGAATTCCTCGCCG
The DNA here is from genome assembly GCF_030587335.1 of Janthinobacterium sp. SUN176. Classification (NCBI taxonomy): domain Bacteria; kingdom Pseudomonadati; phylum Pseudomonadota; class Betaproteobacteria; order Burkholderiales; family Oxalobacteraceae; genus Janthinobacterium; species Janthinobacterium sp. SUN176. The sequence goes on from NZ_JAPWIA010000001.1 coordinate 3,974,382, forward strand.
CCATAGCGGCACAGCATGTCGCTGCCGCGCAACTGGCCTTCCACCAGGCGCGCGAACTGGATCAGCACTTCATCGCCAAAGTTATGCCCGTAGGTGTCGTTGACGCGCTTGAAAAAATCCAGGTCGATGATGGCGATGGCCACGGGCGCATCCGCATCGGCTTCGTGCAGGATGGCATTGAGGCAAGTTTCAAAATGGCGGCGGTTGTACAGGCCCGTCAGGTGGTCGCGCATGGCCTGCTCCTTCAGGCTGTCCTGCAGGGAATTGACGTGCAGGATCTGGTGCGCCAGTTCGCGGTTCAGGTGCTCGAGCTTGGCGTTTTCCGTCTCGCGCGCCGCCTGCAGCTCCAGCGCCTTGTCGCGCTCCGCTTTCAGGCTGTGCATTTCCTTTTCCAGGTTGCGCATCAGGCTGCGCGAGGCGCGCGCCGACTTGCTGCTGGCCTCGTACGCGGCCTGGTATTGCTGCAGGAAACCATACGCGGCTTGCCACTCGCCCAGCTGGGCATTGATATCGGACAAACCGCGCAAGATCTGCTGCTGGTGAAACGGGTTGCGCGTCCAGCTCAGCAGGCTGTGCGCCTGCGTCAGCGACGCCAGCGCCTGCGCCGTCTGGCCCGCGTGCAAGTCCAGCTTGCCGCGCACCAGCCACGCATGCATCTGCTCTTCCAGGTCCTGGCCGCGGCGCGCATATTCTTCCGCCCGCAACAGCAATTGCAGGGCGCTGGCCGGCTGTTGCAGCAGGATGGCGGCGTGGGCGGCGATGCAGAACAAAAAGGCGCGCACGGCCAGGTCTTCTTCCGGCCACTCGTAAAACGGCTCCACCAGCGCCAGCGCCTCGGCCGGCTTGCCCGTGGCTAATAAACACATGGCCAGGTTGGCCGAAACGATGGTTTGCTGGTATTTGAGCTTTTGCGCGCCGATGATGTCGAGCGCCTCGACCAGCAGGGGAATGGCGTCTTCATCGTTGCCCAGGTCATGCTGCGACGAGGCCAGGTTCGACAGGCTGTTGACCCGGTGCGCGGGGCTGCCGAAACGCTCGGCGATGTCCAGTGCCAGCAGAAAATTGCGCGGACCGTCCTGCGTATCGCCACGGTTCAGGGCATCGACGCCCAGGCGCGCGTACAGCATGAACTTGTGCAGCGAGTCGGGTATCTGCGCGGCCTGGCTGCGCGCCTGCAGGAAATGCTGCTCGGCATCGGCAAAATCGCCGCGCCGGCTCGCATACGCGCCCTGCAGGGCGGCCACTTCCATGCCCCCTTCCAGGTCGCCGCTGTGCTGGAAATACGCGTCCAGGCGTTCGCACGACGGTTCGGCCTCGCCCGCGTAATACGCCAGCCAGCAATGATTGAGTTCCGCATACGCGCCGCCGCGCGCATACTGTTGCCGTTGCGCCGCCGCCAGCGCCATCTGCGCCAGCCGGCGCGCCTGGCGGCGGTTGCCGACCAGGCAAGACAGGGCTTGCTGATTCAGACGGTCAATGTCGGCTTTATCGAGACTGGAGATCGGCACTGCGTCCTCGTTCACACTCTGGGGTGGATTTTTCACACAAAACTTGCTCTGTATCAATGGTATCCTGATTAACATCATAACCAGATTCGCTGTTCCGCATGGCATATTTGCAAAGGATTGTGGTAAAAATGCCAGTCGTGGCCTGGCCGGGCGCCTGCGCCGCTGTCACGGATCTTTGATTGTCACTGACGCAACAACTTGGAGTAGTCGCAATGCAAAACACGGTACATTTCATCCTGCAGGGCAAGGGCGGCATCGGCAAGACCCTCGTCTCGACCCTGCTGGCCCAGTGGATAGGCGGCAAGGACGGCACGCCTTTGCGCTGCTATGACACCGATCAGGAAAACGCCACGTTCTCGCGCTACAAGGCGATGAACGTCAAGCATGTGCCCGTGATGACGGATGCGCGCAACATCGACCCGAAACGCTTCGACGCGCTGATGATCGACATCCTCGAAGAAGACGGCAACTGCGTGGTCGACAATGGCGCGAACACGTTTTCGCCGCTGATGGGCTACCTGCTGGAAAACGACTGTTTTTCACTGCTGCAGGAATCGGGCCGCAAGGTGTACATCCACACCATCGTCGGCGGCGGCGACACCCTGCACGATACGGCCACGGGTTTTGTCGCCACGGCGCAAGCGACGACCGTGCCGCTGGTGCTGTGGCAAAACGAACACTTCGGCCTGCTGCAATCGGCGTCCGGCAAGCAATTCGTCGAATCGCAGTCGTACAGCGACAACCGCGCGCGCGTCAAAGGCAGCATCACCTTGAGCCAGCGCAATCCCGACACCTTTGGCGCGGACGTCAAGAAAATGAACACGGCGCGCCTGACGATGCAGGAAGTGTTGCAGAACGACAAGTTCAACATCATGGAAAAGCAGCGCATCAAGGTCGTCTACCGCGACATCTTCGAACAGCTCGACAAGGTGCAGTGGTAGATGGACCAGCACAAACTGCGCAGCCACGTATTCGACAAGACGGGCATCAAGATCGACGTCGATGACCCGATATTCGCCCTCGTGGCGCTGAACGAAGCCGTGCTGGCGGAAACCGTCGAGCGCCAGCTGGCCATGCTGGACGCCGCCACGCAGGCGCTGGCGGCCCAGGCGCGCGCGGCGGGCGGCTTGCCTGAGCTGCCGCCGGCGTCCCTGGCCAGCCTTGCCGACAAGGCGACGCCAGCGGCAGGCTTCACGCCGCGCGAATGGCGTTTGCTGGGCGCCGCGGCCATCGTCTCCATCGCCAGCGCGCTGCTGGTGCTGGGCGGCGCGGCACTGTTGTATAAACTGTAGCACCGACCGTAGCACCGTCGCGCTGCGCCAGCCACGAGCGAGCCGCAGCGTCTTCTCCACCTATCCCTGGAAGCATGCATGAAACCGATCAAATTGCTGGCCCTCCCCGCCCTGCTGCTGTCGCTGTACGGCGCCCCCCTGAGCCTGACCCACGCCGCCGATGCGGCTGCGACGGCGCCCCTGGGCGCGACGGCCGTGCCGCATATCGCCTACGAAAAATACACCTTGCCGAACGGCCTGGACGTCATTCTCGTGGAAGACCATAAATTGCCCGTCACGGCCGTCAATATCTGGTACCACGTGGGACCGGCCAATGAAGCGCCGGGCTTGACGGGCTTTGCGCATTTGTTCGAACACATGATGTTTGCCGCCACCAAGCACGTGCCGCGCGGCATGGCCGACCAATTGCTCGAAGGTGCGGGCGCCACGGATTCGAACGGCAGCACGGATTTCGACCGCACCAATTATTTCGACACGGTGCCGTCGAACCAGCTGGAACTGGCCCTGTGGACGCATTCCGACCGCATGGGCTACCTGCTGGACGTGCTCGACCAGACGGCGCTGACGAACCAGCAGGACGTGGTGCGCAACGAGCGCCGCCAGAGCGTGGAAAATGCGCCCTACGGCATCGTGCAGGAAGCCCTGTACCACCAGCTGTTTCCCAAGACCCATCCGTATTACGCCAGCGTCATCGGTTCGCACGCGGACATCCAGAACGCGAAACTGGCCGACATCAAGGATTTCTTCACCAAATACTATGGCCCCAACAATGCCAGCCTGGTGATCGCCGGCGATATCGACAAGGCAAAGACCAAGGAACTGGTCAACAAATACTTCGGCAGCTTCAAGAGCGGCCCGGCCGTGCCGAAACCCGCTGTCGTGACGCCGTCCATCACGCAGGAACGCCGCATCGTGGTGCAAGACCGGGTCGAATTGCCGCGCGTCTTCATGGCCTGGCTGACGCCGTCCGCCTACACCAAGGATGACGCGGAACTGTCGATGGCCGCGCACATCCTGGCCGGCGGCAAGTCCAGCCGCCTGTACAAATCGCTCGTGTACGACAAGCAGATCGCCCAGGACGTGGGCGCCAGCCAGGGCTCGAATGCCCTCACGTCCATCTTCACCATCGACGCGACGGCGCGCCCCGGCCACCAGCCAGAGGAAATCGAGCAAGCGCTGCAAGTTGAGCTGGAGCAATTGCGCGCCAAGGGCCCCACCGGGAAGGAACTGGAACGGGCGCGCAACAGCATCGAGACCACCATGCTGAGCCAGGTGGAAAAAATGGGTGGGCGCGGCGTGGCCAACTTGCTCAACGAATACAACCAGTACCTGGGCGACCCCGGCTACCTGGCCAAGGATATCGAGCGCTACCGCCAGGTGACAGCGGCCGGCGTGCAGCGCGCCGTGGATACCTACCTGAAGAAGCAGTCGCGCGTCGTCGTCTACGGCGTGCCGGGCAAGCCGGACCTGGGCGCGGAAGTGCCGACGCCGGCGCCGGGCAAGGTCAAGCCTGCGCCAGGCACGGCCATCAATGCGGACGAGCCATGGCGCAATGCCGTGCCGAAGGCCGGTCCCGCACCGAAGATTGTGCTACCGCAAGGCAAGTCGTTCACCCTGGCGAACGGCCTGACCGTGATCCACCACTACAATCCGGCCGTGCCGCTCGTTTCCAGCCAGCTGGTGATCAAGAGCGGCTCGGGCGCCAATCCGCTGGCGCAGCCGGGCTTGTCGAGCTTTACGGCGCAATTGCTGCAGGAAGGCACTGCCACGCGCAGCGCGCCGCAGATCGCCGACGATGTGGCGCAACTGGGCGCCCTGCTGAGCACCGGTTCCGGCACGGATGCCTCGTTTGCCCAGTTGACATCGCTCAAAGCCACGTTCCCGCAAGCGCTCGACGTGCTGGCCGACGTGGTGCTGCACCCGCAATTCCCGCAAGAAGAGGTGGAGCGCCAGCGCGCCAGCCGCATCGGACAGCTGGCGCAGCAGCGCGAAAACGCGGGTGCCGTGGCGGCCCGCGTGGAAGCGGCGGCCCTGTATGGCCCGCAACATCCGTACGGCTACATCCAGCTGGGCACGGAAGCGGCGCTGAAGGCGGCCAGCCGCGCCGACCTGCAAGCGTTCTGGCAGCAGCATTACCTGCCGAACAATGCGGCGCTGATCGTTTCGGGCGATATCGGCGAAGCGGAATTGAAGGCGCTGGCCGAAGCGAAGTTCGGCAGCTGGAAGGCAGGCACCGTGGCGCAGTCCGTGGCCGCCACGCCGCAGACGACGCAGGCAAAACTGATCTTGGTCGACAAGCCGGGCGCGCCGCAAACGGCCGTGCGCCTGTCCGCCATCGCCGTGCCGCGCGCCACGCCCGATTACGCGCCGCTGCAAGTGATGAACGCGGCGCTGGGCGGCTTGTTTACCAGCCGCCTGAACACCAACTTGCGCGAAGAAAAGGGATATACCTATGGCGTGCGCTCGCAATTCCAGTACCGCAATCAGCCTGGACCGTTCTCGATTGCCGCCAGCGTGCGCACCGATGTGACAGGCCCGGCCGTATCGGAAACCGTCAAGGAATTGCGCGCCATGATCGCCAAGCCCCTGAGCAGCAAGGAATTGGCGAATGCGCGCAACTCGCAAGTGCTGTCGCTGCCGGGCCAGTTCGACACGAACGCCAGCATCAGCGCCAGCATGGCGAACGCGTATATCTACGGCCTGGGACTCGACTATTACACGACCTTGCCGCAGCGCTTTGCCAGCGTGACGGACAAGCAGGTGCAGCAGGTGGCGAAAAAATACCTGCAGCCGGAAAAGCTGATCGTCATCGGCGTGGGCGACAAGGCGAAGATCGCCCCGCAATTGAGCAAGCTCAAACTGGCGCCCGTGGAACTGCGCGATGCTGAAGGTAACGTGAAATAAGACTAGCGGCGCTTGAACAGCGCCAGCTTGTCGATGATCGCCGCCACGGCCACGCCGGCCGTGTAGGCGATCAAATCACCCCAGCCGAAGGTGGAACCCAGCGCCAGGTGTCCCAGCGGATGCGCGCGCAGCTCGACGATCCACGGCGCCTGGTAAAGCTGGCCGAATTCCACGGCAAAGCAGATCAGCAAAGACCACAAGGCCAGTTGCCACGTGCGCATGCGCGTGGCGAGGACGCCCAGCGCAAAGACGATCATCATGGCCCACAGGGCGTCGCCCGGATATTTTCCCAATGCAGCGGGAAGGAATTGGGGATAGGCGCGCGAGGCCAGGCCCAGCGCGATGACAGCCACGGTTGCGCCCACCTGCAGCAGGCGGCGGCGTTCAGGTTTTACCAGGAACATATTTCCATTCAAAGGCACGATACGGGCCGAACCATTGCGGCCCGTCCGATATTGTACTGCGCGGCCGTGTCCGCCTGTAGCCTAATGCGCCGGGATACCCTCAGTCCAGGTCGACGTTCTGCGCCAGGAAATCGAGCAAAGCGCGCACGCGCAGCGGCACATGCCCGCCTTGCCCCACGAAGACGGCATGCACGTCCTCGCTGTCGCCCGGGTTGAACGCTTCCAGCACGGCCTGCAAACGGCCCGCCGCGATATCGCCGCGCACCTGGAAGGCGGTCAGGCGCGCCAATCCCAGTCCCGCCAGCGCCAGTTGCCGCAAGGCTTCGCCATCGCTGGCCTGCGCATTGCCGGTGACCGGCACGACGACGTCCCCTTCGGGCAAGCGCAGCGGCCAACCCGAGCGGGCGCGCGCGTAATTGGCGTCGAGCAAATTATGCGACGCCAGCTCGGCCGCCAGCAGCGGCGTGCCGCGCCGCGCCAGGTAGCCTGGCGATGCCACGATGACCATGCGCGTCTGGCCCAGCTTGCGCGCCAGCAAGCTGGAACTTTTCAGGGGACCGGCCCGCACGGCCACGTCCGTGCGCTGTTCGAGGATATCGACCACGGCATCCGTGAGCACGATGTCGAGCGTCACCTGCGGATAGCGTTCGAGGAACAGCGGCGCCAGCGGCAACAAAAAATGCTGGCCGAACGGCACGTTCGCATTCACGCGTATTTGGCCGCGCGGCACATCCTGCACGCCGGCGCAGCGCTCGGCTTCGTCCAGGGCCGCCAGCACCTGCATGCCCCGTTCGTACAGGCCGCAGCCCTCGGCCGTCAGCTGCAGCTGGCGCGTGGAGCGGTTCAGCAGGCGCGCACCCAGGCGCTCTTCCAGCCGCGAGACGAGCTTGCTGACGGCCGACGGCGTCATGCCGCAAACGCGCGCGGCGGCGGAAAAGCCGCCCAGTTCGACCACGCGCACAAACACTTCCAGCTCGCCGGAACGATTCACTTCCAGTCTGGCCATTGTGAATTCAACTCATAAATGTTCTTCGATAAGATAGTCTAGTGCATAAATGGCGTTGCTCGCATCATGCGCACATTCCCCTTGATGAAGCGAGCCGCCATGCAACGATTTTCCATCCTCCCCGCCGCCCTGCTGAGCCTGGCACTCGGCACAAGCCCTGTCCAGGCCGCCAATGCGGACACCGCCTGGCTGGCCAGCTGGACGGCCAGCCCGCAAGCCGTGTGGAGCAGCGACTTCCTGTTCCCCAGCAACGTGCCCGCCGTGCTGCACGGGCACACCGTGCGCCAGGTAGCGCGCCTCAGCGTGGGCGGTCCGCGCGTGCGCATCGTGCTGTCGAATGCGTATGGCAAGGTGCCGCTGCGCATCGGCGCGGCCACCGTGGCCCTGGCCGCTTCCGGTTCGGCCATCGAAGCGGGCAGCCTGCGCACGCTCACGTTTTCCGGCCAACCCTCGGCCAGCGTGGCGCCGGGCGCGCCGCTCGTCAGCGACCCCGTCGACCTGCCCGTGCCGGACCTGGCCCGGCTGACGGTGAGCATCCACCTGCCACAATCCAGCCCGACTTCCACGTTTCACTGGGATGGCCGCGAGACGGCGTGGATCGCCCCGCATGACCAGACACTGGCCGCGCGCATCGATGACTCTCCCGGCGTGCAGACCACCACGGCGCGCCTTTTACTCAGCGCCATCCAGGTGGAAGCGGCGCCAGCCGCGCAAGCCGTGGCCATCCTGGGAGATTCGATCACCGATGGCGCCAGCGCCAGCCTGGGGATGGATGCGCGCTGGCCCGATTTCCTGGCCGAACGCCTGGCGCCGCAGGGCGTGGCGGTGATCAATGCGGGCATTTCCGGTGCGCGGCTGTTGTCCGACGGCATGGGAAGCAATGCCCTGGCGCGCTTCGAGCGCGACGTGCTGGCGCAGCCGGGCGTGCGCACGGTCGTCGTCTTGCTGGGGATCAATGACATCAGCTGGCCCGGCACGGCGTTTGCGCCACGGGAGCAACGGCCGACATTGGAGGAACTGAGCAGCGGCTACGCCCGGCTGGTCGCCCAGGCCCGCAGCCGCGGCGTGCGCGTGGTCGGCGCCACCCTGACGCCGTTCGCAGGCGCCCTGCCCGGCACACCGCTGAGCGACTATTATCAGCCTGATAAAGATGCGCTGCGCCAGCAACTCAATGCGTGGATACGCGCCAGCGGCCATTTTGACGCCGTGCTCGACTTCGACGCCTGGGCGCGCGACCCCGCGCACCCGCTGCGCCTGCTGCCCGCCTACGACTCGGGCGACCACCTGCACCCGGGCGACGCGGGCAACCGGGCGCTGGCGGAAGGGATAGCCCTGCCGCTGCTATTGAATCAGTCGCCCAGGCCTGCGTACAAGGCCGTGCTCAGGTAGCGCTCGCCAAACGACGGGATGATGGTGACGATGGTCTTGCCCGCGTTTTCCGGACGGCGCGCCACTTGCAGGGCCGCCCACAGGGCGGCGCCGGACGAGATGCCGACCAGCAAGCCTTCATCGCTGGCGGCCAGGCGTGCCGTGGCGAACGCGTCGTCGTTCTTGACGCAAATGATTTCGTCGTAGATAGCCGTATTCAGGATTTGCGGCACGAAGCCGGCGCCGATGCCCTGGATCGGGTGCGGGCCCTTCGTCCCCTTCGACAGCATCGGCGACGCTTCCGGTTCCACGGCGATCATTTGCAAGCCAGGCTTGCGTTCCTTCAACACTTCGCCGATGCCCGTGATCGTGCCGCCCGTGCCCACGCCGGCGACGACGATGTCCACTTGCCCATCCGTGTCGCGCCAGATTTCCTCGGCCGTCGTGGCGCGGTGGATGGCGGGATTGGCGGGGTTATTGAATTGCTGCAACATCAGGTAGCGCGGGTCGGCCGCCACCAGTTCCTCGGCCTTGCGGATGGCGCCCAGCATGCCTTCGCTGCCGGGCGTGAGCACCAGCTCGGCGCCGTAGGCGCGCAGCAGGATGCGCCGTTCGCGACTCATGGTGTCGGGCATGACGAGGGTGCAGCGGTAGCCGCGCGCGGCGCACACCATGGCCAGCGCGATGCCCGTGTTGCCGCTGGTGGGCTCGACGATGACGGTGTCGGCATGGATCTTGCCGGCGGCTTCGGCCGCAACGATCATGGACAGGCCGATGCGGTCCTTGACGCTGTGCGCGGGATTGTAGAATTCGAGTTTGGCCAGGATGGTGGCCACACTGCCGGCGGCGATGCGGTTGATGCGCACCAGGGGGGTGTTGCCGATCAGTTCAGTGACGTCGTTGGCGATGTTCATGGAAGGAAGCTCCGCTATTTCAAGAAACCCCAGTCTACCGCGTTTCAAGACACTGAACAAAAAGTTCATGGCGTTGTTGCAATGCCTTGCCGTACTTTCGTACTGTCTTCGGCAATGCGCCTAGCCCTGAACATTTTGTTACGTGCCGATGGCGGCGGCGCGAGCATGCGCCGCCGCCAAACTGAACAATTACTTCACGTCCAGCAATTCCACATCGAAGATCAGTGCCGAGTTCGGCGGAATGTCGCCATTGCCGGCGCCGCGCGGGCCGTAGGCCAGTTCGCCTGGAATGATCAGGGTGCGCTTGCCGCCCACTTTCATGCCGGCCACGCCCTGGTCCCAGCCCTTGATGACCATGCCCTTGCCGAGCGGAAAGTCAAACGGGCCACGGCCCACGGAGCTGTCGAACTTCTTGCCGCGCGAATCTTTCGCCAGCGGACGGTACAGCCAGCCCGTGTAGTGCACGGTGACGTTGTTGCCTGCGGACGCTTCCTTGCCCGTGCCGACCTTGTTGTCGATCAAGATCAATTTATCGGCGACAGGGCCGGGGCTCAGCGAGACGGCGGAGGCGGGAACAGGCGCTGGCGCCTGTGCCTGCGCCAGCGACGCGGCGACGGAGCAGATCAGGGCAAACAAAACGGAGCTACGCGTCATGATGTATTCTTTCAGTGAGTTTCGGTGAGATCCCTGCGCCAGCGAACCGGCAGGGAACGCCAATAATAGCAAACCGCCGCAACGATAGGAAAAACTTGTCGCCCGATGCCCATTGCCCCCGCCTGTTTTACGCGCTATGGCCCGATGCGGCCACGCGCGCGGCCCTGGCCGCTTGGCAGGCGCGCCTGGAAGGCAAGCCCGTGCGCGCGGACAAGCTGCACCTGACCCTGGCCTTCCTGGGCCAGCGCCCTGCCAGCGAGCTGCCCGCCCTGCTGGGTATTCTGGAACACATGCCGGCGCGGGCCATGCCCCTGCTGTTCGATCACGCCAGCCATTTTACGCAGCTGGCGCTGGCCTGGGCCGCCCTGGCACGGCCCTCGCCCGCCTTGCTCGACTTGCGCGCGGCCTGCATGCAGCGTCTGGCGGAACAGGGGCTGGCGCCGCGCTTCGAGCACGACCGCTTCACGCCGCACGTGACCCTGGCGCGCCAGGCGCCGCCGCCGGCCAGCGAGGATTTCGCGCCCATCGCCTGGCAGGCGGACGAACTGGTGCTGGTGGAATCGCTGAAAAGCAGCGGCGATTATCGCATCCTGGCCAGCAGGAAGCTGATTTAAGCAGCGTGACTCAGGCGGCGTCCGGCACTGGCATTGGCGCTGGCACTTCAGCAACTTTGTCCTGGCGCAAGCTTTTCAGCGCATGGGCGGCCGCCACCATGCCGAAGCTGGCCGTCACCACCACGCTGGAACCGAAGCCGGCGCAATTGAGGCCGGTGACGCCGGCGGGCGTGCTGCCATCGATGGCGCACGCTTCCGCGCTCTCGGGCGTGCTCAGCGGCTCCATGGAAAACACGGCGTCGACATTGAATTTGTTTTTCACGCCACGGGGGAAACCATATTCCGTGCGCAACAATTTGCGCACGCGCTTGAGCAGCGGTTCCTGTTCCGTCTTCGACAAGTCGCGCACGGCGATCAATGTCGGGTCCGTCTGCCCGCCCGCGCTGCCGATGGTCAGCATGGGAATGTTGCGCGCGCGACAATATGCAATCACGGCCGCTTTCGCCTTGGCATTGTCGATGGCGTCGACCAGGTAGTCGAAATCGCGTCCGCCCAGCAATTGCTCCAGATTATCGGGGGTAATGAAATCCTCGATCTGCGTGACCTGGCAAAACGGGTTGATCAATTCGATGCGTTCGGCCAGGGCCGTGATCTTGGCCTTGCCGATGGTGTCGCTCATGGCCTGGATCTGGCGGTTGATGTTCGATTCGGCCACATTATCGAGGTCGATCAGGGTCAGGCGGCCGACGGCGCTGCGCGCCAGCGCTTCGACGATCCAGGAACCGACGCCGCCCACGCCGATCACACACACATGCGAGGCGCGGAAGCGCGCCAGCGCGGGCGCGCCGTACAGGCGGGCAATGCCGCCAAAACGCCGCTCAAAATCGATCTCGGTCAAGTCCATGGAAATTAGTTCATTGGTGGAGGTATGCATGGCGCCATTTTAACGGACACTGCGCTGGCGGATATTCTAAAATAGCCGAATTGACACAGCGACAAGAGCAATTGTCGCCGCGCCCCCACACCGCTCACCACGAGAACTCGCCATGACCTCTCCCCTGTTCGACTCCGTTCCCGGCTTTGACCAGCCCATCGCCGTGCTCAAGCATTGCCACGACAAGATCCGCAAGCAGCTGACGACCCTGCAAAACCTGCTGGGCCATCTGGCGCAGCACGGCAACACGGCGGACGCGCAGCAGGCGGCCAAGGCGGTGTTGCAGTATTTCAATAAAGCGGCCCATCTGCACCATGACGATGAAGAACAGGACTTGATGCCCATGCTGCAGGCCACCGCCACGGGCGACGATGCCGCCCTGCTGACCACGCTGGTGCCGGAAATCCTCGCCGACCACCAGCGCATGGATCAGGCCTGGCTGACCCTGCGCCCGGAACTGGACGCCATCGCTGTCGGCACGGGCACACAGCTGTCCGCCGACGGCGTGCGCGATTATGTTGCCGCTTACCAGGCCCACATGGCCAAGGAAGAAGGCCAGCTGGCGCCCATGGCCAAGCGCCTGTTCAGCGCGCAGCAGATGGAACAGCTGGGCACGGCCATGCAGCGCCGCCGCGGCATCGCGCCGGAAGAGACCGCCGCCCCGGCAGCGGCCACCGTGCCCGTGCACGATGCAGCCACCCTGGCCGCCATGCGCATCGATTATGTGCAAAGACTGTTATCCGAGGAAGACGTGCAGCGCGACCCGATTGCGCAATTTGAAAAGTGGTTCGACGAAGCGCTCAAGTCCCAGGTCAGCGAGCCGAACGCCATGAGCTTGTCCACCGTCAGTCCCGACGGCAAGCCCAGCTCGCGCATCGTGCTGATCAAGCAGTTCGATGAACGGGGTTTCACCTGGTACACGAATTACAACAGCGACAAGGGCCAGCAGCTGGAACACAACCCGCACGCGGCCCTGCTGTTCTTCTGGCGCGAGCTGGAGCGGCAAGTGCGCATCGAGGGCACGGTGGTGAAGACCACGGCGGCCGAGAGCGACGAGTATTTCAATGTGCGCCCCCTGCAAAGCCGGCTGTCAGCGATTGCCTCGCAGCAAAGTACACCGATCGCCAGCCGCGCCGAGCTGGAAAGCCATTACGAGGCCGTGGCCGCCGCCATCGGCGATGCGCAGCCGCCGCGCCCCGCCCACTGGGGCGGCTACCGTTTGCAGCCGGAACGCATCGAATTCTGGCAGGGACGCCGCTCGCGCTTCCACGACCGCATCGTGTTTACCCGCGATGCTGACGGGCAATGGAGCATGCAGCGCCTGCAACCCTGAGCAGGATAAGCAAGGCGGCGCAAAGCAAGCTGGTCAATATAGGTGTAGGCTATGAGGGTAGAAGTTACTAAATGACATTGTTTCTCAATTTGCGGCTGCCATGGTGGCCGCTTCATTGGAGGCCATTTTGTTTGTACAAAACCAACTCAAGTCCTGGATCGCCAGCATCCGCAGCAAGACCGCCTTGCCGCTGCGCATAGAATTGTGGAATGGCCAGCATGTCGACCTGTCCAGCGAAGCGCCCAGAGTCACCATCCGCCTGCCGACCGTCGCCTCGGCCCGCTACCTGCTGAACCCGTCGCTGGCCAACCTGGGCTCGGCCTATGTGGAAGGCAATATCGAGGTCAAGGGCACGGCGATGGACATGATTTCCATCTGCAATGCCCTGGCGCGCACGACCTTGAAGCCGGAAGGCAAGCTGGCCCGCATCGTGCGCAGCTTTAAGCATGACAAGAGCAAGGATGCCGAAGCCATCCGCTACCACTACGACGTGTCGAACGCGTTCTATGAACAATTTCTCGACCCCGCCCTCGTGTATTCCTGCGCGTATTTCGAACACGGCGATGAAACCCTGGCGCAGGCGCAAGTCAAGAAGATCGACCATATCCTGAAGAAAATCCAGCTGCAGCCGGGCCAGACCCTGCTCGACATCGGCTGCGGCTGGGGCGCGCTCGTGATTCGTGCCGCGCAGCAATATGGCGCCCGCTGCGTGGGCGTGACCCTGTCGGAAAACCAGTACGCGCTGGCGCGCGAGCGCGTGGCGGCGGCCGGCCTGGCCAATTTGATCGATATCCGCCTGCAAGATTACCGCGACGTCACGGGCCAGTTCGACCGCATCACCAGCGTGGGCATGTTCGAGCACGTGGGCCTGAAACACTTGCCCGACTACTTTTCCATCATCCACAAGCTGCTCGCGCCCGATGGCATGGCGATGAACCACGGCATCACCTCGACCGACCCGGACAATGGCGAAACGCCGTATGGCGGCGGGGAATTCATCGAAAAATATGTATTTCCGCACGGCGAGCTGGCGCACATCGGCAATGTCCTGAAAACCATGCAGCAGGGGGGACTGGAAGTGCTGGACGTGGAAAACCTGCGCCGCCACTATGCGCGCACCTGCGCCCTGTGGACGGAGAATTTCGAAGCCCATGCCGAGCAGATCCGTCCGCTGGCGGGCGAACGGCGCTTCCGCATCTGGCACGTCTACCTGGCCGGCTGCGCCTATGCCTTCGAGCAAGACCTGATCAGCTTGTACCAGATCGTCTGCGTGAAGGCAGGCCGGCGCTCGTCCACCCTGCCCTGGTCGCGCAACTACATGTATGCGCAGGAGAATACGCAGGAAACAAGGCCGGCGCCCGTGCTCGCGCCCTGACAGGCGCGCGGGGCCGTCTTACTTCAGGCGGCCCGCATACATGGCGCGGAATTTCTCCACCTTGGGCGCGACGACGAGGGCGCAATAGCCCTGCAAGGGATGCCGCTCGACATAATTCTGGTGGTAATCCTCGGCCGGATAAAAAGTGGCGGCCGGCGCCAGCTGCGTGACGATGGGCGCATCCCACACGCCGGCCATTTCGGCGAGCACCTTGCGCGCCACGCTTTCCTGCGCGGCCGACTGGTAACAGATGACGGAGCGAAATTGCGTGCCGACATCATTTCCCTGGCGATTCAGGGTGGTGGGGTCGTGCAGCGTAAAAAAGATTTCCAGCAAGTCGTGGTAAGCAATGATGGCAGGGTCGAATTCCAGGCGCACCACTTCCGCGTGGCCCGTCTCGCCCGTGCACACCTGTTCGTAGCTGGGATGGGGCACGCCGCCGCCCGTGTAGCCGGACTCGACGCGCGTCACGCCGCGCACTTCCCCATACACGGCGGCGAGGCACCAGAAACAGCCACCGCCGAATACCGCCACTTCCGTCTGTTGATTCATGATGTCCTCCCGCAACGCTGCTGCGACTTATCATTTCACCACTGTAACGCAAAGCGCCATGGCTTGCAGCGTCGCTTGAAACGGCGCGTGGGACACCGCACATACGGGCATGCCGGCCACGATTGCGCTGGCATGGCCGATTTTTGGCATAATGTCAGCAAATAGACAGGTCACCCATGAACACACGCTCTCCCCGCGCGCCCGCGCAAGAATTCGATACGACACATTTCCGCCAGGCACTGTCGCAGTTTGCCACCGGCGTAACGGTCATTACGACGCGCCTGGCCGACGGCAGTTTCCGCGGCTTGACGGCCAGTTCCTTCAATTCCGTCTCGCTGTCGCCGCCCCTGGTGCTGTGGAGCCTCGGTTCCGTGGCGAACAGCATGCCCATTTTCAGCGGCAACTCGCATTACGTCATCAATGTGCTGGGCGCCGACCAGGCGGAACTGGCCACGCGCTTTTCACGCCGCACGCCGAATCCCTTCGACGACGTGGAATACGAACTGTCGCGCACGGGCCAGCCCATCCTGAAAGGCGCATCGGCCTGGTTCGAATGCCACAACCGCAGCCGCTATCCGGAAGGCGACCACGTCATTTTCGTGGGCGAAGTGGAACAATGCGCGTTTGCCGCGCAGCCGCCCTTGATCTTCCACAATGGTAAGTTCAATACACCGCCAGCCTGAGCGGGACAAAAAAAATCCGCCGAGGCGGATTTTTTGTTTTACAGGGTAAAGTTATAACCGATGCTGATACTCACGGCGACCGGGTCGAGCTTGATGTCCTGCGTCTGCCCCGTGGAGAATTTCGCCTTGGTTTTCAGGTAGGTCTTGACCACGGCCACATCGGCAAACCAGCGCTCGTTGAAGGCCAGGGTGCTGCCGACCACCAGACTGCCTGTCAGCTTGTTGTCCATACGGTACGTCACTGGTTTTCCACCCGGATCCAGCAAGGCCGTCATCTGGCCCGAACCTTTTTCCTTCTGGAAATAGGCATACGTCAAGCCCGCGCCCACGTAGGGGCGGATCATGGCATTGGGCTGGAAGAAACGGTACTGGATGAAGGCCGTCGGCGGCAAGGCTTCCGCCGTCCCCAGCTTGCCCGTGCCCTTGATGGAACCGTCGCCGATCAGGTCATGCTTGTACGGCACACCCAAAATCATTTCAGCGGAAACATTGTCCGTGATCATGTAGGCAAAGGTCAGGATGGGCTTGGTATCCGACTTGACGTCGGCCTTGGTGCCCGGCAATGCCGGCGCGGAAATGTCGCCACTGTCCACGTGCGGCGTGATCTTGTTGAGGCCAGCCTTGGCCATCCAGGTGCCTGCGCTTTGCGCCGAAGCGCCCGTCGCCATGGCCATCGCGGCGGCCGCGGCCAGCACGCGTACAGCGGTATTCAAACGATTCTTCATCTTGTCTCCTGATTCATTATGTGCGGAGTGTTCCGCTATCCAGTCTTGTCGCTGCCAGCGCCAGCCACATCGCGGGGATGCAGCTGGCGCGGCCCTCCCTTACAGCCAGCCCCGCACGACCATGTCCTTGGCCACATAACGGGCCAGCAACAGGTTGTTGAACGGCGTAGGGTGCACATCGTCGGCATACGAGTAGTGGCTGACGTCGCCCGCTTTCAGGTTCGTGCCATTGCACACGAGCGAGCTGCCCAGGAAATTCTTCGCTGGCGTCAGGTCGCACGCCGTCTCGCTGACGTTGGTCAAGCCATACGGACCAGGATTGACGCCCTGGTCATGGCTGACGGCAAACACGTCGACCAGCAAGACTTTCGCATTGCCGTTCAAGCCCGCGCTCAGCTCGCCGTTGAAGGTGTTGACCATGGCATTGATCAGCGCCTTGGTGTTGGCATCCTTGCTCAGGCCCGATGGCGTGCCGGCCACGTCCGGCAGGTTGTTGACGATGACATAGTTGGCGCCCTTGGCGATGATCTGGTCCTTGACCAGCACTACCAGCTCCTTGCCGGCCTGTCCCATGGCGGCAACCAGCAACGGCCCCTGTGCCGCAGCGTAATCGGCGCCGGCCTTGGCGCCGGCGGCGTTGCCCGTCACCGTCGCGTCGGCTTGTGCCTTGGCGGCCAGGGCCGGGGCCAGCGTCTGGGCATTCGCATTGCCCGCAATCATGGCAGCTTGCACGGCGGCACCGACGATGGTTGCCGACGTGGCGCCAGGCGCCGCACTGGCCGTCTTGATGGCGGTGCCAATGGCAACCACTGCCGTGTTTGGATTGGTGGCGCCGGCCGCCAGGGCCATCGCCAGGTTGGTGGCGAAAGCCTGGGCGCCCGCAGCCGCACCGGCCTTCGCGCCGGCGTCCATCGCGCCCGTTTGCAATGCACCCAGCAGATACAGCACGTCGTTACCGCCCGCCATCACGAAGACGGCTTCCGTACCGCTGAACTTGCCGCCGGAAACGGCCAGGTGGTTCGCAATCTGCGTCACCACGGGTACGGTCAGGGCGCCCAGCGCACCGCCCGCCAATTTATTGTTCGGACCGACGGGGTTGGTGACGCGCGAACCGCCCATGGCGTAGCCGAAGCAGCCCGCATGCTTGACGCGCGGAGCCTGCAGGGAGGGAATGCTGCCTTCCAGGCCCGTTTCGGCGGCGCATGGCGCCGGCAAGCCGAATTGCGCGGCCAGGTGCTCGGTCCAGTTCTTGCCCGTCAGTTCAGGATTGATCTTGGTATTGTCGCCATTGATGGTGAATTTGCCGCCACCGCTCACCGCCACGCCGGCGACGGCATACGAACCGACATCGGACAGGCTGTCGCCGAACGACACCTGCGCCGTGTATTTGACTTTCAAGGCTTGATCACCGCCACTGGCGCCGCCGCAACCTGCCAGGACAGCCGCAGCCAGCACGGCCAGCGCGAATTTTGTTTGATGCATTTTGTCTCCTCGGTCTTTTTTCTGGTTTCTAAACGAACGGGCGTGCTATTCGCTACCCAACTAATATGCCATCGTTCCTCAGGCTTGTATAGAAAATATGTTTTAAAAATCAACGAAATAACAACACCGCCAGCGCCCCGTCACGACCGGGCGATCCGCTGAATTATGGAGGATTTAAGATGTTTCGTGGCAAGCATCTCTATTGCGCTGCATCAAGAAAAAGCCCCTTGCGGGGCTTTTATTATGCGGACAGAAATTGCTGCAAGATACCACTTGAACCGAAGGCGGCACGCCGCAGACGGTCATTCACGCCCAGCCACGCGGGGCCGGTGGGCGGTGCTTCGACGAGTATCAGCTCGGCGCCGACCTGGTCCATCGTGCGCAGCGAGGCATACAGCGCATGTGCATAATTTTCCGGGGTCGCTGCCAGGCGCACGCTGGCGCTGGCCGGCGGCAGATCCGAGTAGTGGATCAGGGCCACGCGGCGCCCGTCATTGAGCAGGCGGTTCAAGGTGGCACGCACGTCATCGCTGTGCTGCATCGCAACAGGCGTGTGCGGTGCGTAATGCGATTCCAGGGTGCCCGAGGCGCGCGGCGCGGCCGCGTCCGCCACGGCCGGTGCGCGGCCAATGACGGCGGCGATCTGCTCGCTGCTGATATGGCCGGGACGCAACAACACGGGACCATGCGTGGCCAGGCGCGACAGGTCGACGATGGTCGATTCGATGCCGACATCGCTCTGTCCGCCGTCGAGAACCTGGCCCAGCAAGCCGCTGGCGAGTTCCGCCGCGAATTCATCGCGCACATGCTGTGCCGTGGTGGGGCTGACATTGCCGAATTTGTTCGCCGACGGTGCCGCCAGGCCGCCCTTGCCGCCTTTGAAGGTGCGTAGCAATGCGATAGCCACCGGATGCGACGGGCAGCGCAAGCCCACCGTATCCTGGCCGCCGGAGACGGCATCGGGAATATGCGCGGCGCGCCTGACGATCAGGGTCAGCGGACCAGGCCAGAAGGCAGCCACCAGTTGCTGCGCTTCGGGCGGGATATCGTCGGACCAGTGCGCCAAGTCGGCGCCAGGCGCCACGTGCACGATCACGGGATGGTCCGAAGGCCGGCCCTTGGCTTCGTAGATGCGCGCCACGGCGGCCGGGTTTTCCGCATCGGCGCCCAGGCCATACACCGTTTCCGTCGGGAAAGCGACGAGGCCGCCCCCTTCCAGCACGGCAGCGGCCGCCGCCAGGTCGTGTGCAGGCACGCTCACGGCGCGATTCCCAGGATCAGGCAAGCGTCGCGCAGGTGCTGCTGCGCCTCTTGCAAGGTGGCCGCGATGAAGGTCAGGTGGCCCATCTTGCGGCCACGGCGCGGGTCGTCCTTGCCATACAGGTGCAGGCACGCGCCCGGCAGCGCCAGCACCTGGTCCCACGCCGGTTCGCTGGCAACATCGCTGTCGCCGGCAAACCAGGCATCACCGAGGATGTTGAGCATCACGGCCGGTGAATGCTGGCGCACGTCGCCCAGCGGCAGACGCGCCATGGCCCGCACCTGCTGCGCGAACTGGCTGGTGACGCAGGCATCCATCGTGTAGTGGCCGCTGTTGTGCGGACGGGGCGCCATTTCATTGACCACCAGGCTGCCATCGTCCAGCACGAAAAATTCGATGCACAGCACGCCGACATAGCCGAGTTCGGCGACCATGGCTTGCGCCGCCCGCTGCGCCCTGGCGGCGCAGTCGTCCGACACGTTCGGGCCAGGCACGGTAGTGGTAAACAGGACGCCGTCGCGGTGCACGTTTTCGGCGATCGGATACACGACCGACTGGCCATCCACGCCGCGCGCCGTCAGCACGGACACTTCATACGCCAGCGGCAGCATTTTTTCCAACAGGCAAGTTACCTCGCCCATTTCCGCAAAGGCGGCGCGCACGTCGTCGCGCGTGCGCACGCGGAACTGGCCCTTGCCGTCATAACCCATGCGCACGGTTTTCAAGATGCCCGGCAGCAAGTCGTCGCCGATGGCGTCGATATCGTCCTGCGTGGCGATGACCCTATGCGGCGCCGGCAGCACGCCCGACTTGGCGGCGCAGTCGACAAAGAAACGCTTTTCCGCGATGCGGTCTTGCGCCACCGACACGCCGTGGGCGTTGGGGGCAACAAACACGCGTTCGGCCAGGCGCGACAGGCTGTCGGCCGGCACGTTCTCGAATTCCGTGGTGACGGCCAGGCATTGCGCCGCCAGGGCGTCGAGACCGGCTACATCGCTGTAGCCGGCGTTGATCAGGCGCTGCGCCACCTGCCCCGCAGGGCAAGTAGCGGCCGGCTCCAGCACAGGTTCAAGAACTGCAACCTGGTAGCCCATGCTCTGGGCGGCCTGGGCAAACATGCGGCCGAGCTGGCCGCCGCCCATCACGCCCAGCCACGCCGGTGGATGGGCGGCAGGCAGCAATGGGGAAGTCGATTTACTATTCATTATTTTTCAAACATATTAATCAGGCAAGACCATGGCCTTGGCGGCGGCCGTTTGCGTGGTACGGAAAGCTTCCAGCTTTTCGGCCAGGACATCGTCATTAGCGGCCAGCATCGCCACGGCCGTCAGCGCCGCATTCGCCGCGCCCGCTTCGCCGATGGCGAAAGTGGCGACCGGCACGCCCTTGGGCATTTGCAGGATGGACAACATGGAGTCTTCGCCACGCAAGTATTTCGATGGCACGGGTACGCCCAGCACGGGCACGATGGTCATCGCCGCCACCATGCCAGGCAGGTGGGCCGCGCCGCCGGCGCCGGCGATGATGGCGCGCAAGCCGCGCGCGCGCGCGCTTTTCGCGTACGCATACATCTCGTCGGGCATGCGGTGTGCGGAAATGACTTGCGCTTCGTACGGCACGCCAAACTGTTTCAGGATGGCAACTGCATTCTGCATCACGTCCCAGTCAGAGGACGAACCCATGATGACGCCGACCAGCGGCTTATTCTGCTCGCTCATCTCAGGCCTTCAGTTTCTCGCCCGTCAGGCGTTCGATGGCTTCGAAGTACTTGGCCTGGGTTTTTTCGATGACGTCGGCCGGCAGCGCCGGTGCCGGCGCGGTCTTGCCCCAGGTCAACGTTTCCAGGTAGTCGCGCACGAATTGCTTGTCGAACGACGGCGGCGAAATGCCTGGCTGATAGGAATCGGCAGGCCAGAAGCGCGACGAGTCGGCCGTCAGCACTTCATCCATCAGATGCATGACGCCATTGTCGTCCAAGCCGAATTCGAACTTGGTGTCGGCGATGATGATGCCGCGCGTGGCCGCATATTCGGCGGCCGTCTTGTACAGGGCAATGGCGACGTCGCGCATCTTGGCGGCCAGGTCGGCACCGATGCGCTCTTCCATTTCAGCAAAGCTGATGTTTTCATCATGCTCGCCCAGCTCGGCCTTGGCTGCCGGGGTGAAGATCGGCTCCGGCAGTTTTTCCGCCTGTTGCAAGCCCGCTGGCAGCGCGATGCCGCAGATGCTGCCCGTGTCCTGATAGTCTTTCCAGCCCGAACCGATGATGTAGCCGCGCACGACTGCCTCGACCATGATCGGTTTCAAACGCTTGGCCACCACGGCGCGGCCTTGCACTTGCTCCACTTCCTCTGGCGCCACCACGGATTCCGGCGCCACGCCGGTCAGGTGGTTCGGCACGATGTGGCCCAGTTTCTCGAACCAGAAATCGCTCATCTGGTTGAGGACCTTGCCCTTGCCGGGGATAGGCTCGTTCATGACGACATCGAAGGCCGACAGGCGGTCCGTGGTGACGATCAGGATCTTGTCGTCGCCAACGGCGTAATTGTCGCGGACCTTGCCGTGGCCCAGCAATGGCAGGGAGTGGATGGAAGTCTGATAGAGGCTGTTCATAGCGGGGGAATAGTTGGATGAAACGAAACCGGCAGGCAGGGGGTGCCCGCCGGTCGAGAAAATCGGGCACGGAGCATTGCTTCCGGCCCGTTCCAGACAGAATTTTACTTCACAATTTGCGACAGCTCGCCGGCCTTGTAGCGCTCGGCCATTTTTTCCATCGTGATGACCTTGATTTTCGACGCCTGGCCTTCGCAGCCGAACGCTTGCATGCGCGCGCGCACGATTTGCTCGGCGGCGGTGCGGGCTGGCTTCAGGAAGTCGCGCGGGTCGAATTTCGACGGGTTCTCGAACAGGTACTTGCGGATCGCGGCCGTCATCGCCAGGCGGATGTCGGTATCGATGTTGATCTTGCGCACGCCGTGACGGATGCCTTCCTGAATTTCCTCGACTGGCACGCCGTAGGTTTCCTTCATGTCGCCGCCGAATTCGCGGATGATGGCCAGCAATTCCTGCGGCACCGACGACGAACCGTGCATCACCAGGTGGGTGTTCGGGATGCGCGCGTGGATTTCCTTGATGCGGTCGATGGCCAGGATGTCGCCCGTCGGCTTGCGGGTAAACTTGTACGCGCCGTGCGAGGTGCCGATGGCGATCGCCAGGGCGTCACACTGGGTGCGCTGTACGAAGTCGGCCGCTTGCGCCACGTCCGTCAGCAGTTGCTCGCGGGTCATGGTGCCGTCGGCGCCGTGGCCGTCTTCCTTGTCGCCCTTCATGGTTTCCAGCGAACCGAGCACGCCCAGTTCCGCTTCCACCGTCACGCCGATGGCGTGCGAGAATTTCACCACTTCACGCGACACTTCCACGTTGTATTCGTAGGAAGCGACCGACTTGCCGTCCGCTTCCAGCGAACCGTCCATCATCACGGAAGTAAAACCCGAACGGATGGCGGCCATGCAGACGGCCGGCGACTGGCCGTGATCCTGGTGCATGACGACAGGAATGTGCGGATACGCTTCGACAGCCGCGTCGATCAGGTGGCGCAGGAACGCTTCACCTGCGTACTTGCGCGCGCCAGCGGACGCTTGCATGATCACCGGGCTGTTCAGCGCATCGGCGGCAGCCATGATGGCTTGCACTTGCTCCAGGTTATTGACGTTGAAAGCAGGAATGCCATAACCGTTTTCGGCGGCATGGTCCAGCAGTTGACGCATGGATACGAGAGACATGGTAATACTCCAGATAACAATAGAAACCGTTGCGGCGCTTCGCGGTGGTCAATAACTGCGGCGGCGCCTGAATTCTTTCAACTAAATTAGAACGTCCAACAAACTGCTCAGGGCTAGGCGCGTTGCCGAAGGCAGTACAACTAGTACAACTAGGCAATGCAACAACGCCCTGGGCAGTTTTTACTCAAATTCGCCTACCTTCACAATCTTCAAGGCATTCGTGCCGCCCACCTGCCCCATCGGCTCGCCCCAGGTGACGACGATCATGTCGCCCTTGCGGACGATGCCCTGCGCCACCAGCAGCTCTTCCGCCTGCTTCAGCACTTGCGCGCTGGGGGCGTTCTGCATCAGATGATACGCCCGAACATTGCGGTACAGCGCGGCTTTGCGCAAAGTGGTGACACTGGGCGTGAGCGCGTAGATCGGCGTGTCGATACTGTGGCGGCTCATCCACAAGGCGGTGGAACCGGATTCCGTCAGCGCCACGATGGCTTTGACGCGCAGGTGATGGGCGGTGAACAGCGCGCCGTAGGCGATCGACTGGTCGATGCGGGTAAAGGTGACGTTGAGGAAATCGGCATCGAGCTTGTTGTATTCGGATTGTTCCGCTTCCACGCAGATGGCGGCCATCATTTCCACCGTCTCGATCGGGTACTTGCCCGAGGCCGTTTCGGCCGACGTCATGACGGCGTCCGTGCCATCGAGCACGGCATTGGCCACGTCGGACACTTCCGCGCGGGTCGGCACGGCGTTGACGATCATCGATTCCATCATCTGCGTTGCCGTAATAGCAATCTTGTTCGACGCGCGCGCCATCTTGATCATGCGTTTCTGCAAGGCCGGCACGGCCGCATTGCCCACCTCGACCGCCAGGTCGCCGCGCGCCACCATGATGCCGTCGGACGCGTCGAGAATCTCTTGCAGGGCAGGAATGGCTTCCGCGCGCTCGATCTTGGCGATCATCATCGGCTTGTGGTGGTACGGTTCGCCGGCGATATTGGCCAGCTGGCGCGCCATTTCCATGTCGGTCGCACATTTCGGGAAGGAAATAGCCAGATAGTCGGCCTGGAAACACATGGCCGTCTTGATATCTTCCATATCCTTGGCCGTCAACGCGGGCGCGGACAGGCCGCCGCCCTGGCGGTTGATACCCTTGTTGTTCGACAACTCGCCGCCAATCTTGACGGTGGTGTGGATTTCGCTGCCGTGGATGCGCTCGACGATCAGCACGATGAGCCCGTCGTTCAGCAGCAGCACGTCGCCCTTGTGCAAGTCGCGCGGCAGGGCCTTGTAGTCGAGGCCGACCCGTTCCTGGTTGCCCAGTTCGCCATTTTCGCCCCACTTGGCGTCAAGGATGAACTTGTCGCCCGCTTCGAGCTGGATGCGGGAATTTTCAAACTTGCCGACGCGAATCTTCGGCCCTTGCATGTCGGCCATGATGGCCACTTCGCGGCCGCACTCGGCCGCCGCCAGGCGTACCAGCGCCGCGCGGTCGATATGGTCTTGCGCCTTGCCGTGGGAAAAATTCAAGCGCACCACGTCGACGCCCGCACGTATCATCTTCACCAGGATATCGAAGTCGGTGGAAGCGGGGCCGATTGTTGCTACGATTTTTGTACCGCGTGGCATAGGAGTCCTTGTGCGCGAGCGAAGGTGAGCAAGACCTGGCGGCTGAACCGCCCGGCAAGGTAAAAGCGCAGCGGTCAGGCTGCGCTTGGTACTGAATTGCTGACGGCAGCGCCTTAAGCGGCGCGCTGCATCAGGATTTCAACGGCGGGTAAAGTCTTGCCTTCCAGGAACTCCAGGAAAGCGCCGCCGCCCGTCGAGATATAGCTGATTTGATCGGTAATGTCGTATTTGGCAATCGCCGCCAGGGTGTCGCCACCGCCAGCGATGGAGAATGCTTTCGAATCGGCAATGGCCAGGGCCAGGGTCTTGGTGCCGTTGCCGAACTGGTCGAATTCGAACACGCCGACGGGGCCGTTCCACACGATGGTGCCGGCGGCGCCGATTTGCTGCGCCAGCAGGGCCGCCGTTTTCGGGCCGATATCGAGGATCATGTCGTCGTCCGCCACGTCGGCCACGTCCTTGACGGTGGCAACGGCCGTGGGCGAGAATTCCTTGGCGCACACGACATCGACGGGAATCGGCACTTGCGCGCCGCGCTTGGCCATGATGTCGATGATGGCTTTCGCTTCCTCGACGAGTTCCGCTTCCACCAGCGACTTGCCGACATTCAAGCCGACAGCTTTCATGAAGGTGTTGGCGATGCCGCCGCCGACGATCAGGTTATCGACCTTGTCGGACAGGGCTTTCAAGATGGTCAGCTTGCTCGATACTTTCGAACCAGCAACAATGGCCAGCAGCGGACGGGCCGGCGCGTGCAGCGCCTTGCCCAATGCATCGAGCTCGGCGGCCAGCAGCGGGCCGGCGCAGGCGACGGGCGCGAACTTGGCGATGCCGTGCGTGGACGCTTCGGCGCGGTGGGCCGTGCCGAACGCGTCATTGACGTAGATATCGCACAATTTGGCCATTTTTTGCGCCAGCTCATCGCTGTTTTTCTTTTCGCCCTTGTTGACGCGCACGTTTTCCAGCAGGACGACCTGGCCGGCAGCCAGGTTGTCCAGGCCGGCGCCATCGACCCAGTTTTGTTTCAATGCAACTTCCTGGCCCAGCAGCTCGGACAGGCGTGCCGCCACGGGCGCCAGGCTGTCGGCAGGCTTGAACTCGCCTTCCGTCGGGCGGCCCAGGTGCGACGTCACCATGACGGCGGCGCCAGCGTCCAGCGCGGCGCGGATGGCCGGCACCGAGGCGCGGATGCGCGTATCTTCGGTGATCTTGCCACTGTCATCTTGCGGGACGTTCAGGTCGGCGCGGATAAACACGCGCTTGCCTTGCAGTGCATTTTGGGCGATCAAATCTTGCAGACGGATGAAGTTGAGAACAGCTGACATGGCGATCCAGATGACGAGTGGAAGGAAGTGCGCTATTTTACCGCAATGACCAGAGCAAATCCCCGATTTGTCCTGCTTTACTGAAAAACGTGCAACAGTCGCAAGCCCGTGAAAACCAGCATGCCAAACACGATGGTTTGCAGCATATTGCGGCGGATCACGAAAAAGAGCGTGGCGGCAATACCGGACAAGAGTTTCAAATTCGACAATTCGAAGTGCACCTGCTGCCCCTCCATCAGCATGTCGGGCGCGATGATGGCGGCCAGCGCGCAGGCCGGCGCATAGCGCAGCATCTCGCCCACGCGGCGCGGAATGGTGATGTGATGGCCGATCAGCCAAAAGGTGCTGCGCGTGGCCGCTGTCGCCACCACCAGCACGGCGATGGCGATCCACACGTCGGCCCTGCCCCAGTCTATGCCGTCAAACATGGCGTTTTGTCCATTTCTCTGTCAATTCTTCCACGGCCATGGCGCTGACCATGCCCACCAGCACGGCCACCAGCAAACCCAGCTTATACGGCAGGCCATAGGCCAGCACGGCCACCGCACCCGCCACCAGCACGCCGCACAGGGCCGCGCGGCTGAGGATCAGCGGCACCGTCACGCACAGGATCGCCAGGGTGCCGGCAAAACCCAAGCCCCATTCGGCCGGCACGACGGCGCCCAGCACGATACCGATGAAGGAACCGATTTGCCAGGCCAGCCAGTTGGGGTAAATCAAGCCTTTCAGGAAAGGCAGCTTGGCCGGGTCCGGCGTTTCGTGCGGATAGCGCTGCAGGAACAGGCCCACCGTGATGTCGCCCGCCACATAGCCGAGCCCAAAGCGCTGGCGCCACGGCAGATGGGAAAAATGGGGGGCCAGCAGCACGGAAAAGATGACAAAACGCAAATTGAC
Source organism: Janthinobacterium sp. SUN176 (assembly GCF_030587335.1). Classification (NCBI taxonomy): domain Bacteria; kingdom Pseudomonadati; phylum Pseudomonadota; class Betaproteobacteria; order Burkholderiales; family Oxalobacteraceae; genus Janthinobacterium; species Janthinobacterium sp. SUN176. Next base: position 4,000,961 of record NZ_JAPWIA010000001.1, read on the forward strand.
GACGAGGGCCGTGGCGAAGATCACCCACACGGGCGCATGCGCGGCCAGCAGCGGCAAGGACGCGAGCTGGGCCGAGCCGGCAAAGACAAACAGGGTCATGGCCCCCGCCTGCGCCACCGTCAAGCCGCTTTTCACCATGGCCACGCCCACCACCATGCCCCAGGCGGCGATGCCCAGCAGGGTGGGCGCCCCCAGGTTCAGGCCGGCACGCCAGGCATCTTTCAGCAGGGCGTCGTCCTTGGCGGCCAGGACGGCGTTCACGCGGCGCTCCGGCAGGCGTACTGTGGTAACTGCACAACAATGGTGCGTGGCGACAAGGGTGACAACGGCGATACCGGCAAGGCAAATCCAGTCAGTGTGGCGCTGCAGCTGCCATATTTCCGTAAAAACCCGCGCCGCAGCCGAAGATGATCGAGCCGCCATTTTAGCCATGATTTTTGCTGTCTGCCTGAATCCGTTAAAATCGTGGTTTTGGCAGCAGCCGACTTCCTTCCATACAGCCTCACGGAGCATGACAAGATGACAAAAACCACCCAGCCAGCGGTCGAACTCGACAGTAAAGACCTGCCAGCCCACTGCCCTAACCCGGCCATGCCGCTGTGGTCGTCGCATCCGCGTGTGTTCCTGGAATTCAACAAGGACGGTATCGCCAAGTGCCCGTACTGCGGCACGGCCTATACCCTGAAGGAAGGCGCCAGCGCCGGCCACCATTAAAAAAACTGCCCAGCGGCGCGCCACCAGCGCGCCGTTTTTATTTGTATCAAGTTATACCGACCAGCCCGGAGTCGTCATGAAACGTCTGAAAGAACTCAATGGCAGCGCCGCGGAAGTCGAAGCGGCGTTCTACGATGCCTTGCACCGCGCCGACCTCGAAGCGCTGATGGCGCTGTGGGCCGACGATGAAGAGATCGTCTGCATCCATCCGGGCGGCGCGCGCCTGATCGGCCATGCCGCCATCCGCGCCTCGTGGGAAACCATCCTGGCGGGCGGCGGCCTGCACATCGTGCCGGCGCAGCTGCATGAAACGCACAATCTGATGAGTTCGGTGCACACGGTGATCGAAGGCGTCACCCAGGAAGAAGGCGGTCCGGCGCATCTGCTGGCGACGAATGTGTACGTGAAAACGCCGCGCGGCTGGCGCATCGTGCTGCACCATGCCTCCATCGCGCCGGGCGGCGCGCCGGCCGACGCCACAGGGGCGCAGATCCTGCACTGATGTCTTTGTCTCTTTCCTATACTGCCCCGCTCTGGCTGCCTGGCGGCCACGCGCAGACGATTTATCCGGCCGTGTGCCTCGCCAAACCGGCAGTGGCTTTCCGCCGCGAACGCTGGCAAGCGCCCGATGGCGACTTCGTCGACGTCGACCTGGTCGACGGTCAGCCAGGCCAGCCCTTCGTGGTGCTGTTCCACGGCCTGGAAGGCTCGTCGAACAGCCATTACGCGCGCGCCCTGATGGCCGAAGTGGCCGCGCGCGGCTGGTCGGGCGCCGTGCCGCATTTTCGCGGCTGCTCGGGCGAAGCCAACCTGGCGCCGCGCTTCTACCATTCGGGCGATGCGCAGGAAGTGGACTGGGTCGTGCGCACATTGCGCCCGCGCGCCACGGGCAAGTTTTACGCGGCCGGCGTCTCGCTGGGCGGCAATGCCCTGCTGTGCTGGCTGGGCCAGTCGCAGCACCAGGCCGATTTCGTCGATGCGGCAGCGGCCGTGTCCGCCCCCCTTGATCTGGCGCAAGGGGGCAAGGCCCTGTCTTCCGGCGCCAACCGGCTCTACACGCGCATGTTCCTGAACACCTTGAAACCGAAATGCCTGGCCAAGCTGGAACAGTTTCCCGGCCTGTTTGCGCGCGACGCCATGCTGGCCGCGCGCGACCTGCACGCCTTCGACGACGTCGTCACGGCACCCCTGCACGGCTACCGCGACGCCGACGATTACTGGCACCGCGCCAGCGCCAAGCACGTCTTGCCGGACATCACCGTGCCGACCCTGGTACTGAATGCGCAAAATGATCCTTTCCTGCCCGGACGCTTCTTACCGCGCAGCGCCGCGCCGACGGTCACCCTCGAGTATCCGCGCCACGGCGGCCACGTCGGCTTTGCGGCAGGCAAATTGCCGGGAAGCACACGCTGGTTGCCGCAGCGCCTGATCCACTTTTTTGAAGGCGGCAACACGGCGCCATCGGCGCCGCAAAGCTGTCACGCTGGCGATGCGCGCACTCACACGGAAAACGCTACACATGGATGAACTCGTCAAACAGGCCCTGGCCAAATGGCCGAACGTGCCCCACTGCTACGGCTGGCTGGGCCTGGACGCGCGCGGCCACTGGCGCATGCGCGACCAGCAGGCGCAACAGCAACAACTGCCGGGCGACAAGATCGCCCATGCCGCCCTGTTGAGCTTTATCAACCGCAATTACGCCCAGGACGAACGCGGTTGCTGGTTTTTCCAGAATGGCCCGCAGCGCGTGTATGTGAATCTGGAAGCGACGCCCTACATCGCCCGCAGCGACCCGCAGCACGGTTTTGTCTTGCAGACGGGTGCCCCGCTGGAACAGATCGAGCAAGCGTATTGGTGCGATAACGGTGCGCTGATCTTGCGCCACGGCGACATCGTCGCGCAGGTGGATGACCGCGACATGGCCCAGGTGCTGCCCGCGCTGCGCATCGACGGCCGGCAAGCCAGCGACGACGCCTTGCTGGCGTGGCTGGAAGAACAGCGGGGCAAGCTGACCGTATTGCATGCAGGCAAGGAGATTGCCGTGCAGCCGCTGGCCTATGCCAGCGTAGCGCAGACCTTCGGCTTCCAGCAGGCGCCGCAAGCCGGGTAAGCGCTAACCCTTCTGGTCCTTGATCTGTTCGCGGCGTTTTTCCTGCAACTCGCGCTCGCGCGCATCGATCACGGCCTGGTCATAAAAAGTCGCGTCCGTCGATTTGCGGGCAATCGTCAGCTGGTCCAGCGCGGCCATGGTGGCGCCCTGCAGCACGTAGGATTCAGCCAGCGCCATGTGCTGCAAGGTCATCTTGCCCTGGTCCGCATAGGCTTTCGCCAGTAAATCATACAGTTCCGGCTCTTCCTTGTAGAGCTGCACCTGCTCGCGCAGATACAGCGTGGATTGCTCCAGCTTGCCGGCAGCCATCAGCGCTTCCGCATACTGGTGGGCGATGCCGCGCGACAGGGGAAACTGCTGGCGCGCAGCGTCCGCCGCCTTCAGGGCCTGCTGCGCCACTTCCTTCTTTTGCGCCGGCATCAACAGCACTTCCAGCCCCATCGCCGCCAGCAGCGAATTGGGGCCCTGCGTGCCGCCCGACGTCAGCACATTCGGCCCGGCCGGCTGGTGCAGGGCCGCATTGGCCGCATCGAGTTCCTTTTGCGCTTCCGCAGGCTTGCCCTGCTTGACGGCGACGAAAGACAGGCCGTAATGGGCAGCCGTCACCTGGAAACGGCTTTGCTGTTCCAGCTGCGTCTTGAAGAGAGCCTTGGCGTTCAACAAGCCTTGCACGCTTTCATCCTGCAGCACGCGGGCGCGGGCCCGGGCCAGGTGGAAACTCAGGCTGTCGGCACGCTGCTTGTACGGCTGCTCGCGGATGCGCGCCTGGATGTCGGCGATGCGTTCCGTCGTCAGCGGGTGGGTCTGCAGATAGGCGGGCATCAGGTCGCTGTACGAACGGCTGGCCGCCTGCATACGGCCGAAAAAGGCCACCATGCCGGTGGTGTCGAAACCGGCTTCGCCCATGATCTGGAAACCGATGCGGTCCGCCTCGCGCTCGGCGTCGCGGCCGAAATTGAGCTGGCGCTGGATGGCCAGGCCCTGGCCGGCGGCAAACACGCCCATGGCCACGTCGCCGCCCGCGCGCGAAGCGAGCGCCGCCAGCAACATGGCGGCCAGCGGCATCAGGGCATCCTGGCGCTGCTGACCCAGCATGCGCGCGATATGGCGCTGCGCCACATGGCCGATCTCGTGCGACAGCACGGAAGCCAGTTCCGCCTCCGTTTGCGCCGCCAGCACCAGGGCCGAGTGCACGCCGATGAAGCCGCCCGGCAAGGCAAACGCGTTCAACTGGGGATCGCGCACGGCAAAGAAAAAATAGTCGTAATTCGTTTCGCCCCGCACGCTGGGGCGCGCCGCCACGAGGGCGTTGCCGAAGGTGTTCAGGTATTCCAGCAAGGGCGCGTCGTCGAGGTAGTCGCGGTCGCCGCGGATGCCGCGCATGATTTCCTCACCAATCTTGCGCTCCATCGCCGGCGACAGGTCTTCGCGCGAGGTGTCGCCCAGGTTCGGCAGATTCGGCGCCGGCGGCACGGCCAGCGGCGTCCAGCTGCCGGCCGGCTTGGCCGCCACGCTGGCAACCGGCGCCGCGGGCGCGGACGTATAGGTTTGCGCCAGCGTACAGGGTGCCGCCAGCCACAATGCAGCCAGCACCGACGCGCGCCGGGAGCTGCGCAGCCATGCCGCGCCGGCGTTTTCAAGGACGATCGGAAGAAGAGTTTTTGAATTCACGGGTGCTATCATACCTTGTTCGCGGCGCCCATTCCCACGCAACAAGCATGCGCCATGCCAGTAGCATGGCGTCGTGGTCAGGCCTGCCGCGCCCCCACTCCTCACCTATTTTGACGCCATGACAACAGCAGACAAGCAAGCCCCCGCCGGGGAACTGACCCATTTCGACGCCACGGGCCAGGCCCATATGGTCGACGTGGGCAGCAAGGAAGACACGCGCCGCAGCGCCGTGGCCGCCGGCACCATCCGCATGCAGCCCGCCACCTTGGCATTGATTATTTCGGGCAACGCCAAGAAGGGCGACGTACTGGGCATCGCCCGCATCGCCGCCATCATGGGCGCCAAGCGCACCAGCGACCTGATTCCCCTGTGCCACCCGCTGGCCCTGACGCGCGTCACCGTCGATTTTGAAGTGGACGAAGCGTCCAACAGCGTGCACTGCCGCGCCCAAGTCGACACGACGGGCAAGACGGGCGTGGAAATGGAAGCGCTCACTTCCGTGCAGATCGGCTTGCTGACGATCTACGACATGTGCAAGGCCGTCGACCGGGGCATGGTCATGACGAACGTGCGCGTGCTGGAAAAACATGGCGGCAAGTCGGGCGACTGGCACGCCGAGGTGTAATCATGCTGCCTGGCGCGCCAGCTGGCCCTTGAGTCGGCGCAGATCGCACAACAGCCACACGGCGCATGCCAGGCACAGCACGATGATGGCGATCGACAGGGGCAAGTGGAATTGCGCTAGTCCCGCCAGCGCGAAGCCGGCGTGGATCAGGAAGGTGCCTGCGCCCAGTGCGGCGCAGATACCCGCATAGCGGGGCGCCTGTCTGGTGTTCAGCAGCACATGCCGGTAACCGGCCAGCACCAGGACAATCGCCGCCAGGTTAAACACCAGAAAACCCTGCACGCCGCCCGGCACATGAAACATCTCCCACTCTTTCCAGTAGGCAGCGTCAATTTGATGCAGGATCAGAAACAACATGGTCCAGAAGTAGCTGCGCGGCATAAAATTTACATTCGTCAATATTGACGCAATTGTAAAGCCTGAATCCTGCCCCGGCACGCGCGCATGGCATTTTTCGATGCCAATATGAATTTCATTGATATAAATGCTTTTTCATTAAGAAATCATGCATACTGCGAGTCGACCATATCCAGATGAGCATCGCATGACTAGCAACAAGCCCGCCGCGGAAAGCAAGCTCCAGGACTTCGAATTCGAGGCCATGAATCTGCAGGTGGGTGGACGCATCCAGTTCATCACGCACCGCACTATCAAACCCATCCAGCATTTCTCGACCCTGATCGGCTATGTGAAAGACGAATACCTGATCGTCAAGATTCCCATGGAAAACGGCGCCGCCATCATGCTCAACGAGGGCGACAAGCTGACCATCCGCGTGTTTTCCGGCGTCACCGTGTGTTCGTTTTCCTGCAGCGTGCTGCGCATCTTTGGCCGTCCGCTCAATTATGTCCACCTGAGCTTTCCCGACGCCATCCAGGGCACCAGCCTGCGCACGGCCATGCGCGTCAAAGTGGACATTCCGGCGCAGCTCAGCTACCGCGACGTGGCGGCCGTGCCCGTGTTCATCGTCAACCTCAGCGTTTCCGGCGCGCTGATCGAGGCGCCCAGCATGCTCACGCCGGACGACGACGGCGTGGCCCTCAGCTTTACCCTGCTGGTGCAGCCGAACAAGCATCAGATGCGCGTCAACACGCGCGCGCGCATCCAGAACGTCAGCGTGGGCAAGCCGTCGAATGGCCACGCCGCCGAGGTGACGGAAATCTATACGTATGGCGTGCAATTCATCGACCTGGAACCGACCCACTACACCTTGCTGCAAAACCTCACCTATGAAGCGCTGATCGCGGACCGGCAAAAAATCGTCTGACGCTGGCGCGGCAGGGCCACTTACAGCGTCGGCGTCACGTCGGGAATGTTGTTTTTGGTAATCGCTTCCTTCGCTGCCGCATTCGTCACGGTGGTGCTGTTGAACCAGGTCAGGCTGCTCGTGCCCGGCTTCATGGTCATCGTCACGGTTTGTCCACCGATACCCGTGCCCAGGTCGGCCGCCAGGGTCAGCACGATATCGCCCTTGTCCACTGTGGCGCTGGCCACTTCGCGCGTGGCACTGAACACGGGGATGGCGCTGGGCACGGCCTGGGTAGGCGTGCTGCAGGCGGTAGCCAGCCCGCCGTTTTCCTGCACGCACAGGGCCACGGCAGTCTTCAGTGGCGCGGCGGCCGCCAGCACATTGCTGACCTTGGCCCGCATCGTGTAGTCGCCATACTGGGGAATGGCCACGGCCGCCAGGATGCCGGCGATGGCCACCACGATCATCAGTTCTATCAGGGTAAATCCGCTTTGCGCGCGCATCGTATCCTCCCATTGTGCATTGCTCACGCCGTGCATGGTGCAAGCGCCATGCCAGCGGCGTGCCCGGGCAGTGGCGGCACACGTGGAAAGAAAAGCGACACATTTGGGCCGGTTCGGACCAGCGCCGTCGTCCCGGGCCGGGATGCGGCCTGTCTTGCGGACAAAAAAAAGGAGCCGAAGCTCCTTTTTTGTACTACGGTAAGCCGGCTGAGATTACAGCATGGCTTTCAGCAGACGCGCCATTTCCGACGGGTTTTTGGTGACGGTGATGCCGCAAGCTTCCATGATTTCCAGCTTGGCTTGTGCCGTATCGGCACCGCCCGAGATCAGCGCGCCGGCGTGGCCCATGCGCTTTCCTGGAGGAGCCGTTACGCCAGCGATGAAGCCGACGACCGGTTTTTTCATGTTGTCTTTGATCCAATAAGCCGCGTTGGCTTCGTCCGGACCACCGATTTCGCCGATCATGATGACCGCGTCGGTATCTGGATCGTCATTGAACATCTTCATGATGTCGATGTGCTTCAGACCGTTGATCGGGTCGCCGCCGATGCCGACTGCCGACGATTGGCCCAGGCCCAGTGCGGTCAGCTGACCCACTGCTTCATAGGTCAGGGTACCCGAACGCGAAACGACGCCGATACGGCCCTTCTTGTGGATGTGACCTGGCATGATGCCGATCTTGATTTCGTCTGGCGTGATCAAGCCTGGGCAGTTAGGGCCCAGCAGCAGGGTTTTGCTGTTGGCTTTGGCCATGCGGTCTTTCAAAGCCATCATGTCGCGGACAGGAATGCCTTCGGTGATGCAAATGGCCAGATCCATTTCAGCTTCGACAGCTTCCCAGATCGCCGCTGCCGCGCCTGCTGGCGGCACGTAGATGACGGAAACGTTGGCGCCGGTTTCTTTTTTCGCTTCGGTAACGTTAGCGAAAATAGGAATGCCTTCGAAATCTTCGCCGGCTTTCTTCGGGTTCACGCCTGCCACGAAGGCAGCTTTGCCGTTCGCGTAGTCGCGGCAACCGCGGGTGTGGAACTGGCCGGTCTTGCCGGTGATCCCTTGGGTAACAACTTTGGTATCTTTATTGATCAGAATGGACATGTTGATTCCTTAATTAAGCTTGACCGGCAGCGGCGGCAACGACGCTCTTGGCTGCATCTTCCATGGTGTCGGCTGCGATGATAGGCAGACCGGAATCGGCCAGCATCTTTTTGCCCAGATCTTCGTTGGTGCCCTTCATGCGCACCACCAGCGGTACGTTCAGCGAAACGGCTTTCACCGCGGCGATAACGCCTTCGGCGATCACGTCGCAACGCATGATGCCGCCGAAAATGTTCACCAGGATGGCTTTCAGGCCTGGGTTTTTCAGCATGATCTTGAACGCTTCGGTCACTTTTTCTGCCGTGGCGCCACCGCCGACGTCCAGGAAGTTGGCTGGCTCGCCGCCGAACAGTTTGATCGTGTCCATGGTGGCCATGGCCAGGCCGGCGCCGTTCACCAGGCAACCGATGTTGCCATCGAGCGAGATGTAGGCCAGGTCGAATTTCGACGCTTCGATTTCAGCTGGATCTTCTTCGTCCAGGTCGCGCAGGGCGATGATTTCCGGATGACGGAACAGGGCGTTCGGGTCAAAGTTGAACTTGGCGTCCAGGGCGATGACTTTGCCGCTGCCGGTGACGATCAGCGGGTTGATTTCGGCCAGCGAGCAATCGGTTTCCCAGTATGCTTTGTACAGGCCTTGCAGGTTGACGCGGGCGTCGACGATGGAACCGGCAGGCACGCCGATTTTGGTCGCGATGTCGTCTGCCTGGGCATCGGTCAGGCCAACGCTCGGCTCGATGGTGACGTGGTGGATCTTCTCTGGGTGGCTCTCGGCCACTTCTTCGATGTCCATGCCGCCTTCGGACGATGCCATCAGGACGATTTTCTGGGTGACGCGGTCGGTGACCAGCGAAACGTACAGTTCTTGCTTGATGTCGGCGCCTTCTTCCACCAGCAGGCGGTTGACTTTCTGGCCTTCGGCGCTGGTCTGATGCGTGATCAGCTGCATGCCCATGATCTGGTCAGCGTATTCCTTGACCTGTTCCATCGATTTTGCCACTTTCACGCCGCCGCCCTTGCCGCGGCCACCTGCGTGGATCTGCGCCTTGACAACCCACACCGGGCCGCCCAGGGTTTCCGCAGCCTTGACGGCTTCTTCGACGGACATGCACGGAATACCGCGTGGTACCGTCACTCCGAATTGCCGGAGGATTTCTTTGGCTTGATACTCATGGATTTTCATGCTGGCTTCCCTTCTGATACTGATGTGTAAAAATACGGTTAGTGGTGCAAAAAAAACAGGAAAAACAGAGCGCCGGGGTCACGCTTTGGCTACCCAGCGCGGGTAATACTGTGCAACCGCCCCGCCATCGGTGCGCAGGGCGTGGCATTTGTCGAGTTGAAACGGCTTTTCATGCGACAAGTCAGCATTCGCACCGTCACGGGTCGACCAGACATCGCCGGCAAATGCCTGAACCGTCGCAGTCGGCAAGACTTGCGCCAGTTCGGTCAAATGGGTACAGCCGGCGATTCCCGCCAGGCGCTGTTTCAAGTCGCGGCGGAAATTCTTCAATAAATTCAGACCGATCAGCGCTCTGTAAGCGGGGCCGATGGTATCGCAAAAACCGGGATAGGGCACGGCATCGGAGGCGGCTTCGGCCTCGACGATGGTCAGTTCGCGATCGACGGTAATGCGTAAGTGGAGGTCATGCAGGGGGGAGCCGGCGGGACGGGGGCCGGAGGCCAGGGTCGCGTCATAGCTTTTGATATCGGTGATACGGGCGTCAATATCCCACAGGCCGTCGTCGCGCACATACGCTTGGACGTCGATAACGCGGGAGTGCCGGAGGGCGCGCCGGGATACGGGAGTTGACAGGGGCATAAGACCGATGCCGCTTGCGCGGCCATAATTTAGTAAGCAGCCATGTGCCTAAAGCACTCTGTTCGCAGCTTCTACGAACAGCAACCGCACCTGCGGCGCCGCAAAAACCCTAAAAGTGTAGCACACTGGGCGCTGGTTGCGCCGCAACATAATTTTTCACCGGTCTGCTCGCCTGCCTGCGATTATTGATGCAAATCGCAAGATCAATGACGATCATTCGCGATTCGCATAACTTGCGGCATGGCGCGGACACGCCAACACCGTGCCTCAGTCGGTCACGCCCAGCGCGCGCAAAACCGGCAAGGTACGCTCGGCAAAATGGCGGGCATGCTCCCACAGCTCGGCCAGGTTCTCTTCCTCCGTCAGCAAGGGCTGCCCATCCTTCGACAGCAACTGCTTCAGGCGTATCAGCACGGGCCATGTCTCGCGCACCCAGTCCTGCGGCTCTTGCCATCCTTGCATTTTCGCCCACAGGAACAGCTGTTGTAAATGCGGTACAAACACGCCGCCGCCCGTCATCGGGCTGGCAAGGCTGTACAGGTCGGACCTTGCCAGCGCCTGCTCCAGCAAATACGCATTCAGGCGCGCCGTCTGCGGCCTTGCCACGGCAATGTCGGCATCGTCCTGGACGGCGTAGACACTGCCCTTGCTGATCAGAATCAGCATGATCTGCAACAAGGCGGCCAGGCTGGCTTCCGTGCCAGCCAATTGCTGCTCCAGTTCCCCGATCGTGCGCACACGGTGATCGGCAAGCGCATCGAGCACGGGCCCATACACGCGCTCATCCATATCGGCATCGCCCAGCACGCCATGCACGCTCAACACCACCGTATCGCGCGGCACCGCCAGCATCACGCGCACGGCCCGCAAGGCCGTGGCCTGGGCGAACGGCGTCAGCGTGCGTGCACCCTTGATCCAGTAATCCCTGCGAAATTGCTGGTTGATCAGAAAAGCCCGCGTCGTTTCGCGGAAGATGGGATCAGGAATCTCGGCCAGGAATTGCTGGTGCTCGGCCGTCAGATTGAGCATGTCGACATGCTCGGTGTAGGTGGCGGAAGCGGCGAACTCCAGCTTGGCTTCACTCAACATGGCAGCCACCTGGGAAAAAGCCATCGGCTGCCAGTCCGCATTGAAATACTCGTGTGCAACATAATGACGTTCAAACGATTTCAGCTTCTCGAAGCGGTCGGCCAGCAGGGGATTGGCCTCGAGATAGCGCGGCTTCGTGGCGATCATCCTGTCGACGAAATCGATGGCGCCGTCGATACGCGCCAGCACGCCTTGCCCCGGCGCCCCCATGACACGGCTATGCTCCGTCAGCAAGTCGCGCATCGGCATCATGGCCGCCCAGCCAGGCTGGGTGTTGTAGCTGAGGTAGGCGACGCCGCCCACTTTCAGCTTGCGCTGCAGGAAGTCCACGATCAATACACGGTTTTCCGCCGAAATCCAGCTCCAGATGCCGTGCAGGCAAATGAAATCGAAATCGGGCAAATCATCGCGGCGGCAAAACTGTTCGAACGATTCGTCCGTGAACTGCGCCCCGGCGCCAGCGGCGCTGGCCAGTTCCTGGGCATAGGCCGCCTGGGCCGGATTGAAATCATTGCCATACCAGCGCGTGGCGGACGCCGCAGCATGGAAGTTGGCACTGACGCCCTGGCCGAAGCCCAGTTCGCAAGCCGTGCCATTGACAGGCAGGACCAGGCCGGCGGCCAGCAGGGGCAGGCGCAGGCGCAGGGGATTCAATTCTTCGTAATAGCCATAGGTATAGGCGACCTCGGCCATATAGCCGGCATTCCAGTTGCTCATTGCGCTTCCTGTCTCGATCAGTGGCGGTGCACGCAGCGCACCGGGTTCGAGCGCCAGAATACCCGATATCGCGGGCGCCCAGTAGCGCGAACAGAGGGCATTTGAAAGCGCAGTTCACGGCCGCGCGGCGCGGCGGCCGGGTCATGGCCAGGGCGCAAAGCAGACGGCAGGAGCGGCAAAGCGACCTTGTCTGGCGGCATACGGGAGCGCCAGTGCACGCACGACGGCCTTAGTCCTCGTCGGGCTCGAGTCCCTTCAACGCCACCTGCACAGCGCGCTGGGAAAAGCCGCGCTGCATCAGGAAGCGCATCTGCTTGTTGCGCTGCTCGGCATCCTGCGCCACTGCACCAAATTTGCGGCGCCACACTTCGCAGGCGCGCGCCACTTCCCCTTCGGCCAGGCCCGCCTTGAGTTCCTGCAGCGCTTCGCCCCCAATGCCATGGCTTTGCAATTCCGCCATGATGCGGCTATTGCCGAAACGGGCCGAGCGGCGGTGGATCAGCGACTCGGAAAAACGCTCCTGCGACAGCCAGTTGGCTTGCTCCAGGCTGTCGAGCAAGGCTTCCACATCGTCGCTCTCCTGCGCATGGCGCTGCAGCTTGCGCCGCAATTCCATGCGGCTGTGTTCGCGCATCGACAGAAAGCGTAGCGCCCTGCCCTTCAGGCTCAGTTGTACCGCTGCCATACCCGTATCCCATCTTTACCACACCGGACTGAAAACACAATTGCCGCCAGGCGCACAGGCGCAGGGCGGCAATCATTGTAGAACTTTTTTGTGCGGCAAGCTGCCGCCGGCGAGCCAGGCGGGCCCCGCCACTGTCGCTTACTCCGCGGCCTTGGCTTCCGCAGCCTTGGCAGCCTTGTCGGCAGCTTTATCCGCTTTTTCCGGCTTTTCAGCAGCCAGCGGCGGCAGTTCGCGCACGCCCAGCGAAGCGCGGACCTTGTTTTCGATCTCGCGGGCCAGCGCCGGACGCTCTTGCAGGAAGGCGCGGGCGTTGTCCTTGCCCTGGCCGATGCGTTCGCCGTTGTAGCTGTACCACGAACCGGATTTTTCCACGATCTTGGCATCCGAACCCAGATCCAGGATTTCGCCTTCGCGCGAGGTGCCGGCGCCGTACAGGATGTCGAAGTGCGCTTCCTTGAACGGTGGCGCGATCTTGTTCTTGACGACCTTGACCTTGGTTTCGTTGCCGATCACTTCATCGCCGGACTTGATCGAGCCGGTGCGGCGGATATCCAGGCGCACGGAGGCGTAGAATTTCAGCGCATTGCCGCCGGTGGTCGTTTCCGGGCTGCCGAACATCACGCCGATCTTCATGCGGATCTGGTTGATGAAGATGACCAGGGTATTCGTGCGGTTGATGGAGCCGGTCAGCTTGCGCAGGGCTTGCGACATCAAACGGGCTTGCAAGCCCGGCAGGGAATCGCCCATGTCGCCTTCGATCTCGGCGCGTGGCGTCAGTGCGGCCACGGAGTCGATGACGACGAGGTCGACGCTGCCCGAACGCACGAGGGCGTCGCAGATTTCCAGCGCCTGCTCGCCCGTATCCGGTTGCGAGATCAGCAGTTCATGCAGGTTCACGCCCAGCTTTTGCGCGTAACCGACGTCGAGCGCGTGCTCGGCATCGATAAAGGCGCAGGTGCCGCCCAGTTTTTGCATTTCAGCAATGGTTTGCAGGGTCAGGGTGGTTTTACCCGACGATTCAGGACCGTAGATCTCCACCACGCGGCCGCGCGGCAAGCCGCCCACGCCCAGCGCGATATCGAGGCCGAGCGAACCGGTCGACACGACTTGCACTTCTTCGATCGGTGCGCTGGCATCCATGCGCATGACCGAACCTTTGCCAAACTGCTTCTCGATCTGCGCCAGTGCGGCGGCGAGCGCCTTGGCTTTTTCCGATGCGGGTACTACAGCTTTTTTATCGTCCATATGTTCTTTCAGCCGTTCTACAGTCGACGATTCACATGAATCGGTCGGCCTGCGATAGCGCCAGTGGGTTAAATTCTTTACACAGACAGTACTGTATAAAAAAACAGTGATCAATGCAAGCGGAACGTGGATTTGTTTTGAAACAGATCAATACAACCCTGTTTTTCACAAAAATTCGCCACCTTGCGGAAAATGAAACACAATACAAGCTTCTACCGTCGCAAGCATAGGAAGTGCACCATGCGTATTTTACTTGCCGAAGATGACAGCGTGCTGGCCGATGGCCTGACCCGCTCGCTGCGCCAGTCCGGTTATGCGATCGACTACGTCAAGACCGGGCAAGAGGCCGATACGGCCCTGTCCACCCAGGAATTCGACTTGCTGATCCTCGACCTGGGCTTGCCCAAGATGTCCGGGCTGGAAGTGCTGCGCCGCCTGCGCGCGCGCGCCTCGCTGCTGCCCGTGCTGATCCTGACGGCCGCCGATTCCATCGAGCAACGCGTGAATGGCCTCGACCTCGGTGCCGACGATTATATGGCCAAGCCGTTCGCCTTGTCGGAACTGGAGGCAAGAGTGCGCGCCCTGACGCGCCGCGGCGCCGGCGGCGGCGCCACCATCATCAAGCACGGCCCCCTCAGCTACGACCAGGTGGGGCGCAGCGCCTACATCAACGACCAGATGCTCGACCTGTCGGCGCGCGAACTGGGCTTGCTGGAAATCCTGCTGGGCCGCACGGGCCGCCTCGTTTCAAAAGAGCAACTGGTCGACCACCTGTGCGAATGGGGCGAAGAAGTGTCGAACAACGCCATCGAAGTGTATGTCCACCGCTTGCGCAAGAAGATCGAAGTGGGCGGCGTGCGCATCGCCACCGTGCGCGGCCTCGGCTATTGCCTGGAAAAATACTCGGAAGCGGCGCGCCTGAACGCCGAAGCGGGCGAGTCGGCAAGCCCGGCCAGCGGACCCGCCAGCAAGTGAAGGCGCGCGAGGCGCCAGCGGACGAGGCGGACGACGACGACTGGTTCGAGCCGCCCACCACGGAGCAGGATGACACCATCGAGCATTCGCTGTTCGGCGAAATCCTCGACTGGATGCTGGCGCCCTTGCTGCTGCTGTGGCCGATGAGCATCGCCATCACCTATCTGGTGGCCAAGAGCATCGCCAATCAACCGTTCGACCATGCGCTGGAAGACAGCGTGACGGTGCTGACGCAACAGGTCAAGCAAGCCGATGGCGCGATGCTGCGCCACGTGCCGGACAAAAACGGCAAGGGCCGCGACTTCCTGCGCGGCGACGATGTCGACACCCTGTATTACCTGGTGGTGGGCCCGCGCGGCGAATACCTGAACGGCGACCGCGATCTGCCGCCGCCGCAAGACCCCGACAAATACCGCAGCGGCATGGTGCTGTTTCGCAACGACACCATCCACGGCACGCCCGTGCGTGTGGCGTTCAGCTATCTCGACATTCCTTCCGGCAACGACGATGAACCCAGCCGCGCGCTGGTGCAAGTGGCGGAAACCCTGGAAAAGCGCGCCCAGCTGGCCAATGAAATCATCAAGGGCGTGATTTTGCCGCAGTTCATCATCCTGCCCGTGATCCTGGCCCTGGTCTGGTTTGCCCTGGCGCGCGGCCTGTCGCCGCTGGCGCAATTGCAGGAACGCATACGCGCCCGCCCGCCCGACGATCTATCGCCCATCGAATCGGGCCAGGTGCCCGAAGAAATCACGCCGCTGGTCGGTTCGCTCAACGAGATGCTGGCGCGGCTGTCGCTGTCGATCGACATGCAGAAGCGCTTCATCGCCGATGCCGCGCACCAGATGAAAACGCCGCTGGCCGGCATGCGCATGCAATCGGAGCTGGCCCTGCGCCAGACCGACCACGACGAAATCCACCGCTCGCTGCTGCAACTGGCGAAAAGTTCGGAAGCGGCCACGCGCCTGGTCAACCAGTTGCTGGCCCTGGCGCGCGCGGAAAACCAGCCGCAGGCGGGCACGGCGTTCGAACCGATCGAGTTGAGCGAACTGGCGCGCGGCGTGGTGCAAGACTGGGTGCAAGCCTCGTTTGCCCAGCATATCGACCTGGGCTTCGAACAGCCCGCGTATTCGATCTTGATTTCCGGCAATGCCATGATGCTGCGCGAGCTGCTGAGCAACCTGATCGACAATGCCTTGCGCTACACGCCGGCTGGCGGCAGCGTCACGGTGCGCGTGCGCAGCACCCTGGAACTGGCCATCCTGGAAGTGGAAGATACGGGCCCCGGCATACCGCAGGCGGAGCGGGCGCACGTGTTCGAACGCTTTTACCGCATTCTCGGCAGCAATGTCGACGGTAGCGGCCTGGGCCTGGCCATCGTGCGCGAAATTGCCCAGCAGCATGGCGCCGAAGTCGATATTTTTAACAATCCGCGCGCGCAGTCGCCGAAACTGCCGGGCACCCTGCTGCGCCTGAGCATCGCCCTGCTGTTGCCGGACGCGCCAGAAGAGGATGACATCACGTATGGATAAGCCGAGCCCACCCGCTCCCCCCGCGCGGCCGGCGCGCACGCCCAGCCCCGAGCTGCAGGCGCGCCTCGATGTGCACTGGCGCAAGACGCGGCGCCTGACGGCCATCCTGCTGCTGGTCTGGCTGCTGACGGGCTTCCTGACCGTGTTCTATGCGCGCGAACTGTTACATTTGAATCTGTTCGGCTGGCCGCTGCCCTTTTATATGGCGGCCCAGGGCGCCTCGCTCGTGTACCTGGCCATCATCGCCTTGTATGCCTGGCGCATGCGGCGCCTCGACCGGGCGTTTCATGCCGAGGAGCAAGCATGAGCGGCCAACGCAGCTTCTTTGCGCGCCTGTGCCGCTACTACCTGCTGTTTACCGCCGGTTTCGCCGCCTTCCTGCTGGCCCTGTCGGTACTGGAACAGGAAGGCATGCCGCGCGCGTGGATCGGCTACCTGTTCATGCTCGTCACCATCACCCTGTACGCCACCATCGGCGTCATCAGCCGCACCTCGAACGTCACCGAATACTATGTGGCGGGGCGCCGGGTGCCGGCCATGTTCAACGGCATGGCCACGGCCGCCGACTGGATTTCGGCGGCCAGCTTCATCAGTCTGGCCGGCGGCCTGTACCTGAACGGCTTCGACGGCCTGGCCTTCATCATGGGCTGGACGGGCGGCTATTGCCTGGTGGCCCTGCTGATCGCGCCCTATCTGCGCAAGTTCAGCCAGTACACGATTCCCGATTTCCTCGCCGCCCGCTACGGCAGCGGCACCGACAAACGGGGCGCCAGCGTGCGCGTGGTGGCCGTGGCCGCCACCATCATCGTCTCGTTTACGTATGTGGTGGCGCAGATCTATGCCGTCGGCCTGATCGCCTCGCGCTTCACGGGCGTGGATTTTTCCGTCGGCATCTTCCTGGGCCTGGCCAGCATCCTCGTCTGCTCCTTTCTGGGCGGCATGCGCGCCATCACCTGGACGCAGGTGGCGCAGTACATCATCATCCTCGTCGCCTTTCTGATTCCCGCCATGTGGCTGTCGGTCAAGCATGCGGACAATCCCGTGCCGCAGATCGCCTACGGCAAGGTGCTGCCGCAACTGAGCGCGCGCGAACACGTGCTGGAAACGGACCCGAAAGAAAACGAAGTGCGCGCCATCTTCCGCCAGCGCGCGCAAAGCTACCAGGCGCGCATCGATGGCTTGCCCGCTTCCTGGGAACAAGGCCATCTGACGGCCCAGCGCCAGCTCGATAGTTTGCGCCAGCGCAATGCTTCGCTGTTCGACATCCGCAACGCGGAGCGCTACCTGATCGCCTATCCGAAAAGTCCGGACGAGGCACGCGTGCTGTGGCAGACGGCGCAGGCGCAGAACCAGAAACGCGCCGAGCCGATCATTCCGCACGCGCAGCCGTTTCCCGCCGCCGACCGGGAACAATCCGACATCAAGCGCAACAATTTCCTGGCCCTCGTGTTCTGCATGATGCTGGGCACGGCCGCCCTGCCCCACATCCTGATGCGATCCTACACCACGCCGTCCGTGCACGAAACACGCGTCTCCGTCTTTTGGACCCTGTTCTTCATCTTGTTGATCTACCTCACGATTCCAGCGCTGGCCGTGCTGGTCAAATACGATATTTACTCGGCGCTGGTGGGCACGCAATACACGAACCTGCCCACCTGGGTGTCCTACTGGGCCAACGTGGATAAGCTCAGCCCCCTGATCAGCATCGTCGACGTCAACCGCGACGGCATCGTGCAATTGGCGGAAATTTCCATCGACGCCGACGTGCTGGTGCTGGCCACGCCCGAGATCGCCGGCCTGCCCTATGTGATTTCCGGCCTGGTGGCGGCCGGCGGCCTGGCTGCCGCCCTGTCGACGGCCGATGGCTTGCTGCTGGCCATTTCGAACGCCCTGTCGCACGACATTTATTACAAGGTGGTCGATCCCACCGCCTCGACGCAAAAGCGCGTGACGATCTCGAAATTGCTGCTGCTGGCCGTGGCCTTCATCGCCGCCTATGCGGCCTCGCAAAAGCCGGCGGACATTTTGTCGCTCGTGGGCGTGGCCTTTTCCCTGGCCGCCTCCACCCTGTTTCCGCCGCTGGTGCTGGGCGTGTTCTGGAAACGCGCCAACCACCAGGGCGCGCTGGCCGGCATGCTGGCGGGCTTTGGCGTGTGCCTGTATTACATGCTGCACACGAGCACCATGCTGGGAGGTAATGCCAGCGGTCAATGGTTTCATATCGCTCCCATTTCCGCCGGCATCTTCGGCGTGCCGGCCGGCCTGGCCGCCGCCGTGCTGGTCAGCTGGCTGACGCCGGCGCCAGGACGCCGCAGCACGGGGCTGGTCGAACACATCCGGGCGCCGGAATAGCACCTTGCTGGTTGAAACGTACAAACAATGATACCTTCAAGAAATAGTGCATAAATAGATATCTTATTTACTATTTTTTGGAGGCGGAATGACACCCAGCAACATTACTTTGGCAAGCGGTGCAACACTCACCCGCGCCGCAATGGCCTGCCTGTTGCTGGCGATCGTATCGCCGCCGGCACTCGCCCAAACGGCAGCCGCCAGCACCAAAGCTATCGTCCCGTCAGGCATCGGCGCCACCGCCTTCTTTGACGAAGATCAGATCAGCAGTGTCACGCTGTCGCCTGACGGCAACGCGGTCGCCATCTTGCTGATGGGCGACAACCGGCGCCGGCGCCTGACCGTGCTCGATGTAGCCAGCCAGGAAGTCAAGGTCGTTGCCAGCTTCAGCGACCGCGACATCGGCAACGTGGCATGGGTCAATGCCAAGCGGCTGGTATTCGATACCAGGGACTCGCAGGTGGCCGATGGCCAGCGCAAATATGCGCCGGGCATGTTCGTCGTCGACCGCGATGGCAGTAATTACCGCCAATTGGCTTCCATGGATGATATCCCGGATGACCCGCGCTTTGCGTCCAGGAAGTTACCGTCCTCCGTGTATCTGCTGGACCAGTCCGGTACCCAGGATTCCGATGTCATTTATGTCCAGAAAGCCGTCGTGTTCAAGGAGCGCAATGAGAATACGGCGAGGGTCGGACAATTCGACTTGCTGCGCCTCGATACCACTACCCAGCAATGGGAAAAAGTGGCGCCCCCCGCCAAAGGCGTGCGTCACTGGCTGCTCGACCAGCACGGCAAACCACGCCTGGCTACGGCTGTCGAGGGCCGGCGCAAGACGTTCTACTACCTTGAACAGGGCGAGCAACGCTGGCGTGCCATCGCCAGCCAGGATGCCTACGACAGCGAACCTCACGCCATTACGCCGCTGGAATTCGGTCCCGATGGCATCTTGTATGTCAGCAGCCGCAACGGCGCCGACACGCGCGCCCTGTATGCCTATGACCTGGCGGCTGGCCGCGTCACGGGCAAGCCGCTGGTGACGCTGGCTGGCTATGATTTCGATGGCGGCATCCTCACGGACCAGAAACGCTTGCTGGGTGTCTACTACACCAATGATGCCACCACCACCGAATGGTTCAGCGCCGACTGGAAGGCGGTGCAGCAAGACATCGACGCGCAATTGCCTGCGACCATTAACCTGATCTCACGCAGCTCCAGGGCAGACAGCCGACAGCTCATCGTGACGGCATATTCGGACCGCCAGCCCAGCGCCTTCCTGCTCTACAACAAGCAAACCCGGCAATTGCAAAAGATCGGCAGCGCCCGTCCCGCCATCGATGCTGAGCACATGGCGCAAACCGATCTGATGCAATATCGAGCGCGCGACGGCATGGAGATTCCTGCCTGGCTGACCTTGCCCAAGGGGGGCGGCAAGAAACTGCCGATGCTGCTACTCGTGCGCAGTGCGCCAGCAGAACGTGGCAGCCTGTGGTACTGGATGAGCGAGCGGCAATTTCTCGCTTCGCGCGGCTATGCCGTGCTGCAAGTCGAATTTCGCGGCAGCGGCGGCCGTGGCGACCAGTATTTGCGAGCAGGCTGGAAACAATGGGGTCTGGCCATGCAGGATGACCTGGCCGACGGCGCACGCTGGGCCATCGCACAAGGCATTGCCGATCCTCAGCGCATCTGCATCATCGGCGGCGGCGCCTATGGCGGGTATGCCGCCCTGATGGGCTTGATCAAGGATGGCGACCTGTTCCGTTGCGGCGTAAGCTGGGGCGGCATCACCGACTTGCCGAAAATGTTTACACAGCACTGGAGCGTCGATCACCGGATGGGCGAGGAAGCAAGACAATACACCATGCCGCAACGCATCGGCGATCCCGTGCACGATGCCACCCTGCTCAAGGCCAACTCCCCCATGAATCAGGCCGAAAAGTTGACGCAGCCCCTGCTGTTGGCCTACGGGGGGGCCGGCAGCAAGGTGCCCGTCTATCAGGGCATGCAATTGCGCGACAAGCTCAAGCAGAACAATCCGCGCGTCGACTGGCAGTTGTACGCCGACGAAGGCGACCGTTGGGGCTTGGCGGCCACGCGCGTGGACTTCTGGCAGCGCGTGGAACAATTCCTCGACAGAAATATTGGAAAAGACAGCGTCCCGGCAAAAAAGGAGTAGGCTGGAGGGCCGTTCCATTTACGAGGAAATCCCATGCCGTCTGGAAAAATTCTTGTTGCCCAGGGAGGCGGTCCCACCGCCGTCATCAACCAGTCGCTGGTGGGCGTGGTGCTCGAATCGCGGCGCTTTCAACATGTCACGCGCGTGTATGGGGCGCTGCACGGCGTGCGCGGCATCATCAATGAAGAATTCGTCGATCTGACGCAGGAGACCAGCCATAACCTGGAACTGGTGGCCGCCACGCCCTCGTCGGCGCTCGGCTCCACGCGCGACAAGCCCGATATTGCCTACTGCCAGCAGATCTTCGAAGTGCTGCGCGCGCACGAGATCGAACACTTCTTTTACATCGGCGGCAATGACTCGTCCGACACGGTGCGCATCGTCAGCGAGGAAGCGCATAAGGCCGGCTATCCGCTGCGCTGCATCCACATCCCGAAAACCATCGACAACGACCTGGTGGGCAGCGACCACACGCCTGGCTTTCCCTCGGCCGCGCGCTTCGTCGCGCAAGCGTTCGCCGGCGCCAACCTCGATAACGCGGCCTTGCCCGGCGTGTACGTGGGCGTGGTGATGGGCCGCCACGCGGGCTTTTTGACGGCCGCCTCGGCGCTGGGCAAGAAGTTCCCCGACGATGGCCCGCACCTGATCTACCTGCCCGAGCGCGTCTTTGCGCTGGATCAATTCCTCGCCGACGTGAAGGCCACGTATGAAAAACATGGCCGCTGCGTGATCGCCGTGTCGGAAGGCATCCACGACGCCTCGGGCGAGCCGATCGCCAGCCTGCTGGCCACACAGGCGGGCAATGCGGTCGAGCGCGATGCGCACGGCAACGTGCAATTGTCGGGCACGGGCGCGCTGGCCGACCTGCTGTGCGACGAGATCAAGGCGAAACTGGGCATCAAGCGCGTGCGCGGCGATACCTTCGGCTATCTGCAGCGCTCCTTCATCGGCTGCGTCTCTGATGTAGATCAACGCGAAGCCCGCGAAGTGGGCGAAAAGGCCGTGCAATTCGCCATGTGGGGCGAGCGCGACGGTTCCGTCGCCATCAAGCGCACGGGCTTTTATTCCGTCGATTACGAGTTGCTGCCACTTTCCGACGTGGCGGGCAAGACGCGCACCATGGAAGACGAATTCATCAGCGCCAGCGGCACGGACGTGACAGATGCTTTCCGGCTGTATCTGCGCCCGCTGCTGGGCTCGGGCATGCCGGACGCCTTCCGCCTGCGCGCGGCGAAGGTGGCAAAGGTCTTGAAACCCTAGCTGTTTTCCGCCAGCAACAGCGGCCGCAGCTTGACGGCCGCCTCCTTGAGCTGCGGCACGTGCTGCAGCAGTTGCTCCACGGACTTGCGCGCCACGGGCGCGTGGCAGGCCACGGCCGCCACGATGCGCCCGTCGGCCGCGCAGATGGGCACGGCCACGGCGACCATGCCGTGCACGAATTCCTCGTCGTCGATGCCGATGCCCAGGCGGGCGATGCGCACGATCTCGCGCTCGAGCAGCACGGGGTCCGTGATGCTTTTCGGCGTGCGCGCCTGCAGGGTCAGCATGGCCAGCAACTCGCGCCGCTCCAGCAAATTCATGTGCGCCAGGAATAATTTTCCGCTCGCCGTGCAATGCATGGGCGCGCGCGTGCCCAGCACCAGATGCAGGCGCAGCGGTTCCTGCGTTTCCACGCGGTCCACATACACGATCGCATTCCCCTCGGGAATCGCCAGATTGCACGTCTCGCCCGTGGCCGCCACCAGGCTGCCCAGGATGCTGCGGCTCACACGGATCAGGGCATTGTTGCGCAGGGTCGCCAGCGCCAGGTTGGTGGAAGCGGCACCGGGCACGTAACCGCGTCCCACGGGCGTGCGCAGCACATAGCCATGTTGCTCCAAGGTATCGAGCAGGCGCATCATGCTGGCCTTGGGCACCTGCATGCGCGCGGCCAGTTGCGACAGGGTCAAGGGCTGGCTGGCGCTGGCCAGGTGCTCGATCAGGCGCAGCACGCGCAAGCCCCGCGCCTCGTCGCCATGGCTGGCCGCCGTGCTGGACGCCGCCTGGCTACCTTCTTCGGCCTCGGCCGGCCGTTTTTGAAACGCATCATGCATGTTCTGTTTCACCTCTCGCGTATGCGGCTGTTTCCGCTTGTCCCGGTGCTGCACGTCTTTTATAAATGGAACAAGACGTTCCAAAAATAATCAATAAAGACCAGTGTATCGCAAAAAACGCCCGCCGAGGCGGCGCGATACCGCAACGCAGGAGACAAGCACCATGTTGCAAACACACTATGATTACATCGTCGTCGGCGCCGGTTCCGCCGGCTGCGTGCTGGCCAACCGCCTGTCGCACGACAGCAACAATCAGGTATTGCTGCTGGAAGCGGGCGGCAAGGACAACAATCCCTGGATCCACGTGCCGGTCGGCTATTTCAAGACCATGCACGACCCGAATCTGGACTGGTGCTACCGCACGGAAGCGGACGCCGGCATCGCCGGACGCCAGCTGCAATGGCCGCGCGGCAAGGTGTTGGGCGGCTCCAGCTCGCTCAACGGCTTGCTGTACGTGCGGGGCCAGAAAGAGGATTACGACCGCTGGGCCGAGCTGGGCAATGCAGGCTGGAGCTATGCCGAGGTGTTGCCCTATTTCAAGAAATCGGAAGACCAGGAGCGGGGCGCCAGCGATTACCACGGCGTCGGTGGCCCATTGAAGGTGTCGGACTTGCGCCTGCGCCGCCCCATCGCGGAACACTTTATTGCGGGCGCCACGGAAAGCGGCATCCCTTTCAATGCCGATTACAACGGCGCCACGCAGGAAGGCGTGGGCTACTTCCAGCAGACGGCCAGCAAGGGCTTGCGCTGGAGCACGGCGAAAGCCTTTTTGCGGCCGGCCCGCAAGCGCGTCAACCTGCGCGTGGAAGTGCGCGCGCAGATCACCCGCGTGCTGTTCGAGGGCAAGCGTGCCGTCGGCATCGAGTACAGGCAAGATGGCCAGCTGCGCCAGGCGCGTGCCGGCGGCGAAGTGATTTTATGCGCGGGCGCCATCGGCTCGCCGCAGATCCTGCAATGCTCGGGCGTGGGTCCGCGCGCCCTGCTCGAGGAAGTGGGCGTGCCGCTGGTGCACGACTTGCCCGGCGTGGGACAGAACCTGCAAGACCACCTGCAAATCCGCCTCGTCTTCAAGACGCGGCTGAAAACCCTCAACGATGAAGTCAACAGCCTGTGGGGCAAGCTGTGGGTGGGCATGCAATATGTGTTTTCGCGCTCCGGGCCATTGACCCTGGCGGCCAGCCAGGTGACGGTATTTACCAAATCCTCTCCCGAGGTGGAGCGGCCCGACATCCAGTTCCACATGCAGCCGCTGAGCGCCGACAAGCCGGGCGAAGGCGCACATCCGTTTTCCGCGTTTACCTCGTCCGTGTGCCAGCTGCGCCCGCACAGCCGCGGCCACGTGTCGATCAAGTCCGCCGACCCGCTCGCCTATCCGGGCATCTATCCGAACTACCTGTCCGATCCCCGCGACCAGCGCACGGCGATCGCCGCCCTGCGCGTGGCACGCCGCATCGCCGCCGCGCCGTCGCTGGCGCCGCACATCATTTCCGAGTTCGTGCCCGGCCCGCAGTTCGAGACGGATGAAGAACTGCTGGATGCGGCGCGGCGCTTCAGCCAGTCCATCTACCACCCGAGCGGCACCTGCAAGATGGGCCATGACGCCATGGCGGTCGTCGACGACCGCCTGCGCGTGCACGGCTTGCAGCACCTGCGCGTGGTCGATGCGTCGATCATGCCGGAAATCGTCTCGGGCAACACGAACGCGCCCACCATCATGATCGCGGAAAAAGCCGCCGACATGATCCTGGCGGACGCCGTGCGGCTGCCGCAGGCGGCCTAGCCAGCGCCCCTTTCCACCTCACCCGGGAGGATGCCAGCGGCGGGCAGACGGCCCCGCCCCTCAATGACCTGGCAATCAGTCAGGCATCAAAAAAACACACATAATCGATATCGATGGGAGACTAGATATTATGGATAACAATCCGAACAATACGAACAATCCGAAAAAGGCCAAAGAGCTACGGAAAGTCGTGATGGCCAGCGTGATCGGCGCCACCATCGAGTGGTACGACTTCTTTTTATACGGCGTCGTCGCCGGCATCGTGTTCAGCAAGCTGTACTTCCCGGGCGGCGATCCGCTCGTCTCGACCATGCTGGCCTACGGCACCTTTGCCGTGGGCTTTCTGTCGCGCCCCATCGGCGGCGTGATCTTCGGCCACTTCGGCGACAAGATCGGCCGCAAGAGCATGCTGGTCATGACCCTGATGATCATGGGCATCTCCACCTTCCTGATCGGCGTGCTGCCCACGTATGACCACATCGGCTACTGGGCGCCCGGCCTGCTGCTGTTCCTGCGCGTGCTGCAGGGCATCGGCCTCGGTGGAGAATGGGGCGGCGCCGTGCTGATGGCGTATGAATATGCGCCACCCAAGGAGCGCGGCTTCTATGCCAGCCTGCCGCAGATCGGCCTGGCCATCGGCCTGTGCCTCGCTTCCGGCGTGGTGGCGATCCTGTCGTACAGCTTGAGCGATGCGCAATTCCTGTCCTGGGGCTGGCGCGTGGCCTTCATCCTGTCGGCCGCCCTCGTCTTCATCGGCATGTGGATACGTTTGAACGTGATGGAAACGCCGGAATTCCAGGCCGTCAAGGAAAAGAATGCGGAGACGCAGATTCCGTTTTTCGACCTGCTGAAACGCTACCCGGGCAATGTCTTGAAGGGTATGGGCGCGCGCTATATCGATGGTGTGTTCTTCAATATCTTCGGCGTGTTTTCCATCACCTATCTGACCAATACCATCAAGATCGCCCGCACGGAAGCGCTGATGGGCGTGATGGCGTCCGCCGTCGTGATGTGCTTTTGCATCCCGTTCTTCGGCCGCCTGTCGGACCGCATCGGCCGCACCAAGGTGTTTTTCTGGGGTTCGCTGATCACGGGCGTGTCGTCCATCCCTGCCTTCTGGATCATGCTGAACCACGCCGACAATCCAATGCTGCTGTGGTGTTCCGTGATCATTCCGCTGGGCGTGCTGTATTCGGCCGTGTACGGCCCGGAAGCGGCCCTGTTCTGCGACCTGTTCGACGCCAAGGTGCGCTACACGGGCATTTCCTTCGTGTACCAGTTCTCCGGCATCTTCGCCAGCGGCCTGACGCCCATCATCGCCACCTACCTGCTGAAAACGGGCAATGGAGAACCGTGGCACATCGTCGGCTACATCCTGTTCGCCTCCCTCGTCTCGGCCGTCAGCGTGGCCATGATCGGCAGGGGCGGCTCGCAGCCGGATGGGCGCATGAAGCCGGCGCACGCAAGGTAGGCGCAGGCACGTAAAAAAAGGCAGGCCTCTTGCGAGTGCCTGCCTTTTCTATGCGTGCGACAGCTTAGATGACGATGGTCTGGTGCTCGTCGCCGTTACGCGCACGGATGGTGCCGATGCGCGAGACGGTTTCACCGGCCGCTTGCAGCTGGGCGATGGCGGCGTCCGCGTTTTCCTGCGAAACGATGACGGTCATGCCGATGCCGCAGTTGAAGACGCGGTGCATCTCCGCGTCAGCCACGCCGCCGTGCTGTTGCAGCCACGTGAACAGCGGTGGCATGGTCCACGATTTCGAGTCCAGCTCGGCCACCAGTCCAGGCTGCAGCACGCGCGGGATGTTTTCCACCAGGCCGCCGCCGGTGATGTGCACCATGCCCTTGACTTCCATGGCATCCATCAGCGCCAGCAGCGGCTTGACGTAGATGCGCGTCGGCTGCATCAGCACGTCGGCCAGCTTGCGGCCGTGGAAGTCGCCTTCCAGGTCCGGTTTTGCCACTTCGATAATCTTGCGCACCAGCGAGTAACCATTCGAGTGCACGCCGGACGAGGCCAGGCCCAGCACCACGTCGCCCGGGGCGATCTTGGTGCCGTCGATGATTTTCGATTTTTCCACGGCGCCGACGGCAAAACCTGCCAGGTCGTATTCGCCGGCCGGGTACATGCTCGGCATTTCCGCCGTTTCGCCGCCGATCAGTGCGCAGCCCGCTTGTTCGCAACCCTGGGCGATGCCCTTGATGACATCGGTGGCGATGGCCACGTCCAGCTTGCCGCATGCGAAGTAGTCGAGGAAGAACAGCGGTTCGGCACCTTGCACCAGGATGTCGTTGACGCTCATGGCGACCAGGTCGATGCCGACCGTATCATGGCGGTTCAGTTCGAACGCCAGGCGCAATTTGGTGCCCACGCCGTCGGTGCCCGAGACGAGCACCGGTTCCTTGTACTTCTTGCTGATTTCAAACATGGCGCCAAAACCGCCCAGGCCGCCCATCACGCCTTCGCGCAGGGTGCGCTTGGCAAACGGCTTGATTGCTTCGACTAAAGCGTCGCCTGCGTCGATATCGACGCCAGCGTCACGGTAGGAAAGGGAAACATTAGAGGTCTGGTTCATGGTGTGGTGGCAGCGGAGGCGGTAAAATAGAAGGCGGATACCCGCCGGCACGCGCGCGCAAGCATGTTTTTCAACATCGTGCGGCAGGACGCCAGCGGGTGAATTCGGTCGATCAAGTCGCTATTTTATCAAACTGCCCCGCCATTTCGTAATTAACTGCCTTTTTTTAACGCAACAGTACAAACTCCATGCCATTCGCCATCACCGCCGAACAGAAGCAAACAGCATTTTGGATCGCGGTCTGGCTGGCATTCCTGCTGCTGCTCGTCAGCCTGGGCCCCATCCTGACGCCCTTCCTGGCCGCCGCCATCCTCGCCTACGTGCTCAATCCCGGCGTGGACCGATTGCAACGCCTGCATTACAAGCGCTTTTACCTGCCCCGTCCGCTGGCCGTGCTGGTCGTCGTAGTGTTGTTTTTCCTCGCCATTACGGCGCTGGTGCTGATCGTCGTGCCCGTGCTGCAGAAGGAAATTCCCTTGCTGCAGGCGCAGATTCCCCAATTTCTCAGCAAGGCCAACGAGTTCCTGGCGCCGAAACTGCGCGACCTGGGCATCCGCGTGCGCCTGGATGGCACGGGCATCAAACGCATGCTGAGCCAGCAGATGGCCACCAGCGGCGATGAAATCTGGAGCACCGTGCTGGCCTCGGCCCGTATCGGCGGCACGGCCGTGCTGGGCTGGCTGGCCACCGTGGTGCTGATTCCCGTCGTGCTGTTCTACCTGTTGCTGGACTGGCATCCCATGCTGGCGCGCATCGCCGCCGCCGTGCCGCGCCGCTGGGTGGGCCGCACGGTGGGTATGGCGCAGGAAGTCGACACCCTGCTGGCGCAGTACCTGCGCGGCCAGTTGCTCGTCATGCTGGTGCTGGCCACGTATTACTCGGCGGCGCTGGCCATCGCCGGTTTCGAAGTGGCATTGCCTGTGGGCATCATCACGGGCTTGCTGGTGTTCATCCCCTACCTGGGCTTCGGCCTGGGGCTGATGCTGGCGCTGATCGCCGCCCTGCTGCAGTTCGCCGACTGGAGCGGCGTGATCGCCGTGGCCGTCATCTACGGCTGCGGCCAGGTCATCGAGGGCTTTTTCCTCACGCCGCGCCTGGTAGGCGAACGCATCGGCCTGAACCCGTTGGCCGTGATCTTCGCCTTATTGGCTTTCGGGCAACTGTTTGGTTTCGTCGGCGTACTGCTCGCTTTACCCGCTTCTGCCGTGTTGATGGTCGCTTTTAAGCATCTAAGACGCCACTACCTGTCCAGCACCTTCTATAATGCATAATAAAAGCGGATATCATATCAACCTGGCAATACCAATGATGCACAAGCAGTAATGAAAAACAGGACAAGGCGTACGCCATGAAACAACTGGTGCTCGATTTAGGCACAGACCAGGCGCACAGCCTCGATACCTTCGAGGTGGGACAGAATGCCGAAGTGGCGCAGCTGATGCGTCAGTTCGCCGCGCGCACTTCGCGCGAACATTTTGCCTACCTGTGGGGCGAACTGGCCGCCGGCAAGAGCCACCTGCTCAAGGCCCTGGCCAGCACCGAGCGCGCGCGCTACATTTCGCCGTTCTCGATCGAGTCCGAATTCGTGTATTCGCCCGAAGTCGACCTGTACCTGCTCGACGACTGCGAAAAGCTGTCGCCGCTGGCGCAGATCGATGCCTTTGCCCTGTTCAATGAAATCCGCGCCAACAAGGCGTTCATGGTGTGCAGCGGCGCCGTGCCGCCGGCCGTGCTGCCTGTGCGCGAAGACTTGCGCACGCGCATGGGATGGGGCCTGATCTACCAGATCCACGGCTTGACCGACGATGAAAAAATCGCCGCCCTGACCCAGGCGGCCACCACCCGCGGCTTGACCTTGTCGCCCGGCGTGTTACCCTATCTGCTGTCCCATTTCCGGCGCGACATGCGTTCGCTGTCGACGATGCTGGACTCTCTCGACCTCTACTCCCTTGAAACCCAACGCCCGATCACCTTGCCATTGTTGCGCGAGTTGCTGCAGGCGGAAGCGAAAGAATGATGAATCTGGCCCTGTTTGACCTCGACCACACCCTGCTGCCCATCGACTCGGATCACGAGTGGGGCGAATTCCTGGTACGCATCGGTGCCGTGGACGCCGCCGAATTCACCCGCCGCAACGACGAATTTTTCGCGCAATACCAGGCCGGCACGCTCGATCCGGTGGAATATCTGGAATTTTCGCTCGGCACCCTGGCGCAGTTTCCGCGCGAACGCCTGGAAGCGCTGCACAAGCAATTCATGGCCGAAGTGGTCATGCCAGCCATCCGCCCCGAAGTCGTGGCCTTGCTGAAACAGCACCAGGACGCGGGCGACCTGCTGGCCATCGTCACGGCCACCAACCATTTCATCACCAAACCCATCGCCGATGCGCTGGGCGTCGAACACCTGCTGGCCGCCATGCCCGAGTATGACGACAAAGGCAATGTCACGGGCAAGCTGGTCGGCACACCGACCCTGGGCGCGGGAAAGCTGAGCCACACCCATGCCTGGCTGGAAAAAATGGGCAAGGAACTGGGGCAGTTCGAGCGCAGCTATTTTTACAGCGATTCGCACAACGACATTCCCTTGCTGTCGGTCGTGACTCACCCTGTCGCGACCAATCCCAATACCGCTTTGAGCGCACACGCATCCCTCCACGGCTGGCCATCACTCCACTTATTCAATGATTAAAAAATTCATCCGCAAGATCCTCGGCGTTAAAAAAGAGGCAGCGCGCGACACCACGGCACCCATCGTGCTCGGTCCTGCGCAACACGGAATCGACCCGAAACTGGTGTCGTCGAATGCCATCCGCGTCACCAGCAGCCTGCAGGAAGCGGGTTTTGAGGCCTTTGTCGTCGGCGGCGCCGTGCGCGACCTGCTGCTGGGCGTCAAACCGAAAGACTTCGACATCGCCACCAACGCCACGCCGGAACAGGTCAAGCGATTGTTCCGCCGCGCCTTCATCATCGGCAAGCGCTTCCAGATCGTACACGTGATGTTCGGCCAGGATTTGCTGGAAGTGACGACCTTCCGCGGCGCGGGCGCCGATTCCGCGCCCAAGGATGAACATGGCCGCGTCCTGCGCGACAATACCTTCGGTCTGCAGCACGAAGACGCGCTGCGCCGCGACTTCACCATCAACGCCATGTACTACAACCCGGCCACGCAGGAAGTGCTCGATTACCACGGCGGCGTGGAAGACATCCGCGCCAAGACCTTACGCATGATCGGCAAGCCGGAAGAGCGCTACCGCGAAGACCCCGTGCGCATGCTGCGCGTGGTGCGCTTCGCCGCCAAGCTGAAATTCACCATCGAGCCGCACACGGCCGCGCCGATTCCCATCATGGCGCCGCTGATCAACAATGTGCCCGCGCCGCGCGTGTTCGACGAGATGCTGAAACTGCTGATGAGCGGCCACGCGCTGGCCTGCCTGCAGCAACTGCGCAAGGAAGGCTTGCATCACGGCCTGCTGCCGCTGCTCGACGTGGTGCTGGAGCAGCCGCTGGGCGCGAAATTCGTCACCCTGGCGCTGGACGCCACCGATGCCCGCATCGCCGCCGGCAAGACGGTCTCGCCGGGCTTCCTGTTTGCCTCGCTGCTGTGGCACCAGGTGCTGGAAAAATGGACGGCCTACCGCGCCGCCGGCGAATCAACCATCCCCGCGCTGCACCTGGCGGCCGACGACGTGCTCGATTCGCAAACGGAAAAACTGGCCTTGCAGCGCAAGATCGGCTCCGACATGCGCGACATCTGGTCGATGCAGCCGCGCTTCGAGCGCCGCGTCGGCAAGGCGCCGTATAAATTGCTGGAGCACCTGCGCTTCCGCGCCGGCTACGACTTCCTGCTGCTGCGCTGCGCCTCGGGCGAGATCGACATGGACATCGGCGAATGGTGGACGGCCTTCTACGAAGGCGACGAGGAAACGCGCGAAGCGCTGCTCGTCAGCGCCAATGCCGCGCCGGGCGCCGTCAAGAAGAAGCGTCCGCCACGCCGCAGCACGCGCAGCAAGACGGGCACCGGCGGCTCGACCAGCGGCAGCACCAGCGGCGAGTAAACGCAGCCATGCAGACAGCAACGGCAGTTATCGCTTATATCGGCATCGGGGCGAACCTGGGCGACGCGCGCGCCAACGTGCAGGATGCGCTTGCGCGCCTGGCGCGCCTGCCCGGCGCCAGCTTGCTGGACGCCTCGGCCAGCTACCGCACGGCGCCCATCGATTCGAGCGGCGACGACTACATCAACGCCGTGGCGCGCATCAGCACCACCGTGCCGGCAGAGGAACTGCTGCTGGCCCTGCACGCCATCGAAGCGGCGCACGGGCGCGAACGGCCCTACCGCAACGCCCCGCGCACGCTGGACCTGGACTTGCTGCTGTACGGCGACGAGCAGATCGCCAGCGCCACCCTGACGGTGCCGCATCCGCGCCTCACCGAGCGCGCCTTCGTGCTGGTGCCGCTGCTGGCCCTGGCACCCGCCATCGCCGTGCCCGGCCTGGGGCCGGCGCAGGACTACCTGGCAAGCGTGGCCGA
Source organism: Janthinobacterium sp. SUN176 (assembly GCF_030587335.1). NCBI lineage: Bacteria > Pseudomonadati > Pseudomonadota > Betaproteobacteria > Burkholderiales > Oxalobacteraceae > Janthinobacterium > Janthinobacterium sp. SUN176. The sequence continues at coordinate 4,032,499 of NZ_JAPWIA010000001.1, forward strand.
CCAGGCCATCAGCCAGCTCTGACCCCGCCTCTGCCCCATCTCGCTCCCATCCTCTACAATGCCGCTCCTGCAGCGCGCCGCATAAAGTACTACACTAGCGGCGTCGCAATCGCATCACCCCCTTTCACTCTAGAGAATACCTATGTCCGCTTATTTGCAAGGAACAGATCTGGCCGCCAAAGACAAGGCCGCCACACCGGCGCCGGCGCTATCCAAGCCTGTCGCCAACAAGGCCGTGACCATCCATACGCTGGCCACGCTGCGCGCCGCCGGCGAAAAGATCACCATGCTGACCTGCTATGACGCCAGCTTCGCGTCCCTGATGGACCGCTGCGGCGTGGAAATCCTGCTGATCGGCGATTCGCTCGGCATGGTCTGCAATGGCCACAACTCCACCCTGCCCGTCACCGTGGCCGAACTGGCCTACCACACGGCATCCGTGGCGCGCGGCAGCAAGTCGGCCATGATCCTCGCCGACCTGCCGTTCGGCGCCTATGGCACGCCCGAGACAGCCTATGCCAACGCCGTCATCCTGATGCAGGCTGGCGCGCACATGATCAAGATCGAGGGCGGCGCCTGGCTGGCCGAGATCGTCCGTTTCCTCACCGAGCGCGGCATCCCCATCTGCGCCCACATCGGCCTGACGCCGCAATTCGTGCACCAGCTGGGCGGCTATAAAGTGCAGGGCAAGAGCACGGAAAGCGCCACGGAGCTGAAGAACGACGCGCTGACGCTGCAAAACGCGGGCGCCGCCATCGTGCTGATGGAAGCGATGCCGTCGCAACTGGGCAAGGAAGTGACCGAGATGCTGACGATCCCCACGATCGGCATCGGCGCCGGTCCCGATTGCTCGGGCCAGGTCCTCGTCATGCACGACATGCTGGGCGTCTTCCCAGGCCGCAAGGCACGCTTCGTGCGCAACTTCATGGAAGGCGCGGCCAGCATCGACGACGCCGTCATCGGCTATGTCAAAGCCGTCAAGGATGGCAGCTTCCCGGCGCTGGAACACTGCTTCTGATGTCATTCCGCCTGTCGGCCTGCGCGCTGCGCGCCAGGCCGACAGCGCTTCGCTTTACCCCACCTGTATCCACGTCGTCTTCAACTCCGTGTACTTGTCCAGCGCGTGCAGCGACTTGTCGCGCCCGTTGCCCGACTGCTTGTAACCGCCGAACGGCACGGTGATATCGTCGCCGTCGTACTGGTTGACGTGCACGGTGCCCGCGCGCAGGGCGCGCGCCGTCTGGATGGCCTTGGTGATGTCGGAGGTCCACACGGCCGCCTGCAAGCCGTACGGCGTGGCGTTGGCCTGTTTCACCGCCTCGGCAATATCCGTAAAGCCCAGCACGGACAAGACGGGCCCGAATATCTCTTCGCGCGCGATCGTCATGCCGGCGTCCACGCCGAAGACGGTGGGCTGCACATAGTAGCCCCCCGTATCAAGGCGCACGGCCTCGCCGCCGCCCAGCAGCTGCGCGCCTTCCTGCTTGCCGGAAGCGATATAGTCCATCACGGTCTTCATCTGCGTGGCGTCGACGATGGCCCCCATGACGGTGGCTTCATCGAGCGGGTCGCCCGGCTGAAAGCGGGGCAGCATAGCCAATGCCTTGGCCATGAATTCGTCCTTGATCGATTCTTCCACAAACAAACGCGAGGGCGCATTGCAGCTTTCGCCCTGGTTGAAAAAGATGGAGCCGACGGCGGCCGCCACGGCCTTGTCCAGGTCAGGACAATCGGCGCAAACGATGTTGGCGGACTTGCCGCCCAGTTCCGTCCACGCCCGTTTCAGATTCGACTGGCCCGCCATCTGCACGATTAATTTTCCCGTGCGCGTGGAACCCGTAAAACCGATGCAATCGACATCCATGTGCAGTGCCAGCGCGGCGCCCGCCTCGTGGCCATAGCCGGGCAGCACATTGAAGACGCCTGCCGGCACGCCGGCTTCGAGCGCGATGTCGGCCAGGCGCAGGGCCGTCAGCGGCGATTTTTCGGATGGTTTCAAGATCACGCTGTTGCCGGCGGCGAGGGCGGGCGCGATCTTCCAGGCGGCCATGATCATCGGGTAATTCCACGGCACGATGGCGGCGACGACACCCACCGGTTCGCGCGTGATCAGGGCCAGACTGTTGGCAGGGGTGGGGGCGATTTCATCGTAGACCTTGTCGATCGCCTCGCCATACCAGCGCAGGCAGTTGGCCGTGGCGCCCACGTCCACGCTCTGGCTGTATTTGATCGGTTTACCCATGTCCAGGGTTTCCAGCAGGGCCAGCTCGGGACCGTATTTTTGCACCAGGTCGGCGAACTTGATCAGCACGCGCTTGCGCTGCGCGGGCGATTTTCCTGCCCAGCGGCGGTCGTCAAAGGCGGCACGCGCGGCCTGCACGGCCGTATCCACGTCCGCGCCATCGCAGCGCGCCACCTGCCCCAGCAAACGCCCATCGATAGGCGACAGATTGTCGAAGGTCTGGCCGGACTTGGCCGCGACCCGCTCGCCATTGATGAAGGCGCGTCCATCGATCTCGAGCGCTGCGGCACGTGCGTGCCAGCTGGTGTTTTCCGTCATGGTCGTCTCCTGCAAGATGAAAACGCCAGCTTACTCCTAGTCCGCCGAATACGCCCCAGACAATTGCTTGCGGCGTCTGCGGTCGGCGCGCGCCAGCATCACGGCATACGCGATCACGGCGAGCGTCACGACGAGGATGGTCAGCGCGGCGATGGCGTTCACGCGCGGATCGAGCCCGAGGCGCGCGCGCGAGAAGATCACCAGCGGCATCGTCGTCGAACCGGGGCCGGACAGGAAAGCTGACAGCACCACGTCATCGAGCGACAGGGTAAACGTCAGCAGCCAGGCCGATGCCAGGGCCTGCGTGATATTCGGCAGGGTCACGAGGAAGAACACCTGGTGCGCGCGGCAGCCCAGGTCCATGGCCGCTTCGGCCAGGGATTTACTCATCTCCTGCAGGCGCGACTGCACCACCACGGCCGCATACGCCATGCCCAGCAGGGTGTGGCCCAGCCAGATGGTCAGCACGCCACGTTCGGGGAAACCGAAGACCTTTTGCATGGACACCAGCATCAGCAGCAGGGACAGGCCGATGATCACTTCCGGCATCACCAAAGGCGCGCTGACCATGGCGGAAAACACCGTGCGGCCACGGAAACGCTGGTAGCTGGTCAAGGCGAAGGCTGCAAACGTGCCGAGGATGACGGACGATGTGGCCGACATGAAGGCTATCTTTAGGGACAAACCGAAGCCCGAGATGATTTCCGTATCGCTCATCAATTCGCTGTACCAGCGCAGCGAAAAGCCGCTCCACACCATGTCCTGGCGCGAGCTGTTGAACGAAAAGACGATCAGCACAATGATGGGCAGGTAGAGGAACAGATAGCCGAGCGAGAGCCAGCCGCGCCCGAACCAGCGCTGCAGGAAATTACGTCCGTTCATGTGCGCTCCTCCGCGTCCTGGTCCGTCTTGTATTTGTTAAAAATGGCCATCGGCACAAGGATCAGCAGGATCACCAGCACCGTTACCGACGAAGCCATGGCCCAGTCGTTATTGGTGAAGTACTCATCCCACAGCACCCTGCCGATCATCAGGGTTTCCGGGCCGCCCAGCAGCTCGGGAATCACGTATTCGCCCACGGACGGGATGAACACCAGCATGGCGCCGGCGATGATGCCCGACTTCGACAGAGGCACCGTGATGCGCCAGAACGCCTGCAATGGCGTGGCGCCCAGGTCGGCCGCTGCTTCCAGGTAGCGCATGTCCATTTTGACCAGGTTGGCGTACAGGGGCAAAATCATGAAGGGCAGGTAGGCGTACACCATGCCGACCACCAGCGAGAACGAGGTATTCATCATGTGCAGCGGTTCGCTCACCACGCCCAGCGCGATCAGCAAGTCGTTGAGCAAGCCGTGATTGGCCAGAATGCCCTTCCACGCATACACGCGCAGCAGGAACGAGGTCCAGAACGGCAGCATCACCAGCATCATCAGCACGGGGCGGATCGACGGTTTGGCGCGCGCCATGAAGTAGGCGAACGGGTAGCCGATACACAGGCAGATGGCCGTGGTAATGGCCGCGTACTTGATGGAACTGAGGTAGGTAAGCAGATACAGTTCATCGGCGGCGATGAACAGGTAATTGGCGATTTTCACCTTCAGCACGACGATGCCGTCGACATACGACAGCAAGCCGCCGAACGGGCTGCCCGCCGTGTCCATGTCGGACAGGCTGATGCGCAGCACGATCAGGAAGGGCACCAGAAAGGCGGCGGCCAGGAACAGCGACGGCACGGCGATGACGACGTTGCGGCCCGCATTTTTCCCCGTTATCCAGCGCAGGGTGACGAGATTGCGCAGCAATTGCAGAATAGGCGTCATGATGGCCTCAGCTGGTCAGCACGACGATGTCGGCGCCATCCCACCACACCCACACGCGCTGCTCGCGCTCGAGGCGTGCGGCCTCGTGGCGGGCCGCGTTGGTGCGCGAGACTTTCACCACCGTGCCGCTGTCGAGGCGCACGTGGTAGCTGGTTTCATTGCCAAAATACGCCATGGCGACGATCACGCCCTGGGCGCAGTTGTAGCCGTGTTCCGCCGGCGACGCGCGCTCGTGCAAGGCAGGTGGCTCGATCTGGATGCCGATTTTTTCGGGGCGCACGGCCACCGAGACATCCATGCCCAGGTTGCCCGTGATGCCGTGCGAAACATAGTGCTCGCCATCGGCGGTGGTGATGACCACGTGATCGGGTTCATCTTCCGTGATGCTGCCGTCGAACAAGTTGACGCTGCCGATAAAGTCGGCGACAAAACGGCAGTTCGGCGTCTCGTAGATTTCGCCGGGAGCCCCCACCTGCAGGATGCGCCCTTCGCTCATGACGGCGATGCGCGTGGCCATGCTCATGGCCTCGTCCTGGTCGTGCGTGACCATCACGCACGTGACGCCCACCTGTTCGATGATGTTGACCAGTTCCATCTGCGTGCGTTCGCGCAGTTTTTTATCCAGCGCGCCCAGCGGCTCGTCGAGCAGCAGCAATTGCGGACGCTTGGCCAGGCTGCGCGCCAGCGCCACGCGCTGCTGCTGTCCGCCCGACAGTTGATGCGGCTTGCGCTTCGCGTACTGGCCCAGCTGCACCAGCGCCAGCATCTGCTCGACGCGCGCCGCCACTTCCGCTTTCGGCAAGCCGTCGCGGCGCAGGCCGAAGGCGATGTTGTCCCACACGGACAAATGGGGGAACAGCGCGTACGACTGGAACATCATGTTGATGGGACGCTGGTGCGGCGGCACGTCGACGATGCTGTTGCCCGCCAGGGCGATGCGCCCCGATGTCGGCGTCTCGAAGCCGGCCAGCATGCGCAGCAGGGTCGACTTGCCGCAACCTGAACTGCCCAGCAGGGCGAATATCTCGCCCTTGTTGATCGTCACGGAAATATCATTGACGGCGCGCACGCCATCGAATTCCTTGACCAGTTGATCAATCAGCAAGAAAGGCGCTGGGGCGTCGCTGGCCGACGCGGCGGGTGTTGCTATCGTCATTGTGGGTAGCTTCTGGGTAAGAGGGTGTCAAAATGAAAAACTGGCCGCTACAAAGAGCGGCCAGGATGGAAGTTTAGCGGAACTGCCGCGATTCTGGTCCAAAAAATGCGCAGATGGCGGCAAAATGGGGAAAAACCTACACCCAGCCCTTCGCTTTCACGTCCGCATGGGTCTTGTCCAGGCACACGCGTATCAAGCCCACCATTTCATCGATCTGCGCGCGCGTCATCACCAGCGGCGGGGCGACGATCATGCGTTCGCCCACGGCGCGCATGATGACGCCGTTGTCGAACATGTGGCCGCGGCAGATCATGCCCACGCCCTGGTTCTCGTCGAACAGTTCATTCTCGTGCACGCTGGCGCCCTTCTTGCGCACCAGGTTCAGGCCCGCGACCAGGCCGCAGCTGTCCGCATAACCGACCAGCGGATGTTCGCCCAGGCTGGCAAAGCACTGTTTCAGGTACGGTCCCGTATCCTCAGCTACCTTGGCCACCAGTTGCTCGTCCTCGATGATGCGGATATTTTCCAGCGCGGCCGCGCAGGCCACGGGGTGGCCTGAATACGTGAAACCGTGCGTGAATTCGCCGCCCTGTTCGATCAGCACCTTGGCCACCCTGTCCCCCACCAGCACGCCGCCCAGCGGCACATAGCCCGAGGTGACACCCTTGGCAAAGGTGATCAGGTCAGGCTGGATGCCGAACAGTTCGGAGCCGAACCAGCGCCCCAGGCGGCCGAATCCGCAGATGACTTCATCGGCGATGAGCAAAATGCCGTACTTATCGCAGATGCGCTGGATCTCGGGCCAGTAGGTCGATGGCGGGATGATGACGCCGCCGGCGCCCTGTACCGGTTCGCCGATGAAGGCGGCCACCTTGTCCGCGCCGATTTCCAGGATTTTTTCCTCCAGCCAGCCCGCCGCCTTGATACCGAATTCCTCGGGACTCAAGCCGTGACCCGATTCCACGTAATTCGGCTGGCCGATATGCGCGATACCAGGGATGGGCAAACCGCCCTGCGCATGCATGCCATCCATGCCGCCCAGCGACGCTCCTGCCACCGTGCTGCCGTGATACGCGTTATGGCGGCTGATGATGGTGTGGCGCTCCTTGTGGCCAAGAATGTCCCAGTAGCGGCGCACCATGCGCAAATTCGTGTCATTGCCCTCGGAGCCGGAGCTGGTGAAGAACACGTGTTGGAAATGCGGCGGCGATATTTGCGCCAGCTTGGCGGCCAGCTGCGCGGCCGGCACGTTGGTCGTGCCAAAGAAGCTGTTATAGAACGGCAGCGTCTCCATCTGCCGGTACACGGCTTGCGAGATCGACGTGCGGCCGTAGCCCACGTTGACGCACCACAGGCCCGACATGCCGTCGACGATCTTCTTGCCCTGGCTATCCCACAGGTAGACGCCGTCGCCGCGCACCATCACCCTGGCGCCCTTGCTTGCCAGGTCCTGGAAATCGGTGAATGGATGCAGATAGTGGGCCGAGTCCATCTGCTGGATGGCGGCCGTGTCATACACCTGCGGCGCCGCGTTTTTCTGCGCCACGGAGGCGACCAGGGCGGCGCTCGGCGCCAGCGGATTGTTTGTTGTACTCATTGCGATCCTTTCTTAAACGTGGAGCAGAAGATGCTCGCGCTCCCAGGGGCTGATGACGGTCATGAACTCCTGGTGCTCCAGGTCCTTGATGGCCGCATACACGTCGATGAAGCGCTCGCCCAGCACCGTGCGCAGCTTGTCTTCCGCGCGCAGCAGCTGCAGGGCTTCGGGCAAGCCTTGCGGCAGTTCGAACTTCATGTCATAGGCGCTGCCCACCATCATCGGCGTCGCTTCCAGCTGCTCCGTCATGCCGAGATAACCGCAGGCCAGTGTCACGGCCAGGGCCAGGTAGGGATTCGCGTCGGCACCGATGATGCGGTTTTCCACGCGCCGGTCCTGCACGCCCGACTCGGGCACGCGGAAGCCCACCGTGCGGTTATCCAGGCCCCACTGGATGTTGATGGGCGCGGCCGTGTGGCGCACGATGCGGCGATATGAATTCACGTAGGGCGCGACGATGGCCATGGCCGACGGCATGTAGCGCTGCAAGCCCGCGATGTAATGCTTGAAGATAGGCGCAGCCGAACCGTCCTCGTTGCTGAAGATGTTCAGGCCCGTCTTCGCATCGACGACACTCTGGTGCACGTGCATGGCGGAACCCGGTTCGCCCGCCATGGGCTTGGCCATGAAGGTGGCGTACATATCGTGTTTCAGGGCCGCTTCGCGTAGGGTGCGCTTGAAGAAAAACACCTTGTCGGCCAGGCTCAGCGGATCGCCGTGCAGGAAGTTGATTTCCATCTGTCCCGCGCCAATCTCGTGGATCAGCGTATCGACGTCGAGGTTCATCAGTTCGCAGTAATCGTAGATATCCTCGAACAGCGGGTCGAACTCGTTGACGGCGTCGATGCTGTACACCTGGCGGCTCGTCTCGGCCCTGCCGCTGCGGCCAATCGGCGGCTTCAAGGGCAGGTCCGGGTCCGTGTTTTTCGCCGTCAGATAGAACTCCAGCTCCGGCGCCACCACGGGTTTCCAGCCCTTGTCCGCATACAGCTTCAATACGCGGCGCAGCACGGAGCGCGGGGCGAAATCAACCAGCATACCGTCGGCGAAATAGCAATCGTGGATGACTTGCGCGGTAGGATCCGTGGCCCACGGCACCATGGTGATGGTGGTGGGATCGGCCTTCAAGATCATGTCGCGGTCGGTGCTGGAAATAGCGCGGTCGTAGCCGCCATCGTCGACCGGGTAATTGCCCGTCACCGTCATGCCCAGCACCGCTTCCGGGATGCGCATGCCGCGCTCCTGGGTAAATTTCCCGCGCGGCAGGATCTTCCCCCGCGCCACGCCCGTCAAATCGGGCACCAGGCATTCGATTTCCGTGACGCGCTTTTCATTGAGCCACAAATCCATATCCGTATAGGTGAAATTTTCGCGTATTGCCATGTTTCCCTCTCGTTGGTCTTGCGCTTTTCCTGATTAAGCGCCGCATGGTGCCGGTGCGGCGCACCTGCCATCCTTGCCTGTTATCTTTCCTTTCTGTGCTGCTGTTCCTGGAAATCGCGGCACGCCTGGCCAAAGGCACCGAATAGCCGCATCGACTGCGGGTTGTCTTCCACCTGCCATTCCGGGTGCCATTGCACGGCCAGCGTAAAACCGGCGGCGCTGGCCACGCTATACGCTTCCACCAGGCCGTCATCGGCCAGGGCTTCCACCAGCAAGCCGTCGGCCAGCCGGGCGACGCCCTGGCCATGCAGGGAATTGACCATCATCTCGCTCTCGCCGCCCAGAAGGCGCGACAGCAGGCCGTCGGGCATCAGCTTGATGCGGTGCGCGGGCGCATACTGGCGCCCCAGGGGATCGAGCACGTTCTCCCGGTGCTCCATCATGCCCGGCACGGCGTGCACGGCCTGGTGCAGGCTGCCGCCAAGGGCCACATTGACTTCCTGGAAGCCGCGGCAGATGGCCAGCAAGGGTAGCTGGCGCGCCAGCGCGGCGCGGATCAGGGGCAAGGTGGTGGCGTCGCGCGCGGGGTCTTGCGGCAGGTCGGGATGCAGGATGTCTTCGCCATACAGGCGCGCGTCGACGTTCGACGCGGAACCGGTCAGCATGACGCCGTCGGCGATGTGCAGCGCCGCTTCCAGGTCCGCATCCGCACCCAGGGCGGGCAGCAGCAGCGGCATGCAGCCGGCGCCGCGCAGCACGGCGTGCAGGTATTTGTCCTGCGCCATGTGCCAGATGTGGCTGCCAAGCTGGCGCTGGCAGGCGGGGACGAGAACGATGGGACGGCGCATAGAGTGCTACCTCGCTGGCGTGACGATCCAATGACAGCCCATGACGGCGCTGCCGCTCGCTTCACTGTACAGCAGAGCCGGCAGGGGCGGCCACACCGATGGCCGTGGCCAGCGGCGGCACACATCGCCTACACTACGGCTTTGCAATATTGCCTTTGTTAAAATCATCATATGCCCGTCCGGCGCCAAATACCAGCGCCACCGGCAAAGTCTTCTTACTTTCCCATGCATCCACACCGTTTTCCAGCCTTTCCAAGTCCCTGTTCCACCCTGCGGGAGCAGCCATGAAGCACATGCCATGGCGCGACTTCTTCGCCCTCGTGGTGAGCATCGGCGTGGTGGGCCTGGGCCTGGGCGCCACCATGCCGCTCACCGCGCTGACCCTGCACCAGCGCGGCGTGGGCACGGACATCATCGGCATGATCACGGCCGTCAGCGCCCTCGGCATCCTGGCCGCCTCGCCATTCGTCTCGCGCTGGGTGGGACGCTTCGGCGCGCGCGCCACCATGCTGGGCGCCGTCTGGGTGGCGTCGCTGGCGACGGTCGCCATGCAGTTCACCGACCATCTGCTGGCGTGGAGTGTGCTGCGTTTCCTGTTCGGCGGCGCCATGGGCGTGCTGTTCACCATCGGCGAGGCGTGGGTGAACCGCCTGGCGCCCGACAATTCGCGGGGACGCGTGGTGGCCATGTACACCACCAGCTTTACCTTTTTCCAGCTGATCGGCCCCGCCCTCTTGGCCCTGTTCAACGACAAGATCAGCTGGAGCTTCGCCGCCTGCGGCCTGCTGTTTTTGCTGGCCGTGCCGGGATTGATGCTGATCTCGAACAGCGGCCCGGAACGCGAACCGGAAGAACACGGCGTGAAGTGGACCTTAATCCTGCCGCGCATGCCGATGATCGTGCTGGGCGCCGCCTTCTTCGCCCTGTTCGACACGCTGGCATTGAGCCTGCTGCCCCTGTACGCGATGGAGCACGGCATCGGCACGGACCTGGCCCTGCTGTCGGCCACCGTGGTGCTGGTGGGCGATACGGGCCTGCAATTCGCGCTGGGATGGATGGCCGACCGCTTCGGCCGCGCCAGGGTGCATGCGGGCTGCGGCGTGGCCGTCTGCCTGCTGCTGCCGCTGCTGCCGTTCGCCGTCGGCACGCCGTGGCTGTGGTGGACCTTGCTGCTGTTGCTGGGCGCGGCAGCGGGCGGCATCTACATGCTGGCGCTGGTGGCGTGCGGCGAGCGTTTTACGGGCCTGTCGCTGACCAGCGCCAGCGCCATCGTCAACGCCACCTGGGGCGTGACCAGCGGCGGCGGACCGCTGCTGACGGGCGTGCTGATGCAATCGGTGGGCGTCAACGCCCTGCCGGCCGTAATGTGGGTGTGCGCCACCATTTTCGTGGGCAGCGCCGTGTGGGAACGCAGGAAGGGGATCGTTTAACTTCCGCTACTTCTTTTCCAGGCGCCGCTGCAATTCCTCGGCCACCGGATAGTCGGGATACGCCTGCCGGAACGCCGTCCACTCCTCGTGCGCCAATGCGCCTTCGCCGGCCTTGAGCAAGGCGTCGATCTTCACCAGCCACACGGAAGCGTCAAGCTTTGCGGGCGGCGGCATCGGCGCGGAGCGGGCCGCGACGGGCGCGGGCTTGGCAAGCGCGCGCTGCATACTGGCCTCGGCCTGCATGGCGGCTTGCGGCTCCATCGCCTGATGCATGTCCGTGGCTGGCGGCGGTGGCGGCGATGCTGCCAGTTCAGCCGTCGGCGCTGACTTGGCTACTGCCATGGCGCGCGGTGCAGGCGCCGGTACCTGCACGGGTGGACTGGAGACGACGGCCTGCGGCACCGGCGCCGCGGCAGGCATCACCTCCTGCGTAACCGGTTCCCCGACCACGGGAAATTGCGCCGGCTTCGAGCCGAACCAGTCCACGCCGATCAGGTTGACCGTCAACAGCACGGCCGCCGCCAGTCCCAGCGGAACGCGCCAGCGCTGCAGGTAGTCCGGTGCTTTCTTGGCGGGCAAGGTGCGCAGCACACCATCGGCGCTGTCGTTCGCGGCCGCCGGCTGCTGCAGGGCTTTTTCAGCGTCCGCCAGAATGGCCGCATCGAGCGCGCTGGAAGGCGCGGGCTGCGGCAAACTGGCCAGCAGCGCGTTCAATTCTTCGTCGTGATGATCTTGATGATCTGTACCGTGCGTATTCATGCCTGTCCTCCCGCGCCAGCGGCGCTGTCCAAGCCCGCGCGCAATTTCTGCATGGCGTAGCGCAGCCGGCTCTTGACGGTTTCCGCTTCCACCCCCGTCACCACGGCGATCTCGAGGATGCTCATGCCGCTGAACTGCTGCAGCACCAGCGCTTCCTTTTGCTCGGCCGGCAGCGCGGCGATGGCCGCATGCAGCAACGCGTGCTGCTGTTTCTGCTCCAGCGATTGCGGCGGCGATGCGCCCTCGTCCGCCAGTTCGCCCGCGTCATCGTGTTCCTGTCCTTCCCGCTGGCGCAGGAGGTCGATCAGGCGGTTGCGCGCGATCTGGTACAGATAGGTGCGAAACGCGGCCTGCGGCTGGTAGCCGGCGCGCGCCGCATGCAGGCTGGCCCACGCATCCTGCACGATCTCGTCCACCCACGCGCGGCGCGGCGCGCGCCAGGCCACGAAGCGGTACAGTCCCTGGCTATGACGCCGATACAATTCGCGAAACGACGGCAGGTCACCGGCGCTATAGCGCAGCATCAGGTCTTCATCCGTCGCGGTAATGAGGGTGTCGGGCATGCGAAACAGTGTAGCCGAACTGCGCGGCAGCGGCAATTTCCCTGCTCCTTCAGCGTAAAGTGGACGCAATGGGCGCATAGCTGATGCGGCGCACTTCGCGGATCTGTCCTTCCTTGAGCGCTCCTTCCACCAATTCATAGCCGAGCAGGGCGAAGACCCGCCCCTGCAGGAACAGAGGCCGCGCATTGCCGTACCAGTCCACGCAGGATGCGCGGCAACCGTCGTCCGGCGTTTGGCCCGGCCGTGCGGCCAGTGCACCGAGCTCCGTCAACTGCAAGCCGCTGTTGCGCAGATAGAGGACGGATGCGGCTGACTTGTTGAGGCCTGGCCGCTCCTCCGCGCCCAGGATGGGCAGTCCGATCATGCCCTCCCCCGCCGCTTGCGGCTTGTAGAAAAAGCCGTGGCTGCGCGATTCGCCCTGCGCCGCGTCGGCGCGGATGTAGCGCGCGGCAATCGCCGCCTGCGCCCCCAGGCGGATGCTGCTGAAATGCAGATCCTTGCCCTGCGCGCCGATCACTACGGCGTCATCGCCCAGCGCTTCGATGCGTTCCACGCCGTGCGGCAGGGACAAGGCTTGCACGCTGCCCCCATCGGCCCAGCGCACGGCATACAGGGGCTGGCGCGGCCAAGCCTGATCCGCCTTGCGGCGTCCGGGATTGCCCGGATTGCCGTACAACAGATACGGTCCCACATAACGGTTCTGCAGCCCGTAGCCGCCGCCACCGGGCAGCGCCTTGTAGCTGCTGGCTGGCGCACTGTCGCGGCCATCGGAAAACGACGCCAATGGCACGCGCAGCAGCGCCATGTCGCCTCGGCCACGCGTGCCATCCCACATGGCGTCGCCCTGGCCTTCTGCGCGCAGCAGGACGTTCAGGTGGCCATCCGCGCTTTCCAGGAACGAGAACTGGTCGACGGGTGCGCCGGCCACCTTCAGGGCGCTGGGCGCCGTGCCATCGAGGGGGATGCGGAACACGCCCGAGTCGCTGCCGCGCCGCGTGGTCCAGACAAAGACGGATTCGCCCGACACATAGAACACGCGCCCCTGCGGTCCCATCACGGCGGTAGCTTCACAGCGCATGTCGCGCTGCGCCAGGTCGCACACGGTGACCGTATGCAGGGTCAGGCCGGCGCCCATCTCGGGGTCTTCGTCGGTGCGGTAGATGCGCGTGGCTGGGGCGATGCGCTTGAAGTCCGATGGTATGGCGTCGGGACGCCAGCGGCGCAGGGCGGGAAAGCCGCCGAACGGGTCGCCACGGCGCAAGTTCAGCGACAGGGGCGAGTAAAACACCAGCTTGCTGCCGATCAAGCGGCTCGCGTAATTGCGCGACGAGTAATAATCGTTGGACCGCAAGTGGTAGGTGGCGCGGTAGGCCAGCTTGCCGTCCGCATCGATGTCGAACAGGCCGATCTCCGTGCCGCCCCGGCTGTAGCTGTAGCCGATCACCACCACCGTGTCTCGATCGATCAGCATTTCGTCATACCAGCTGCCGGAAGGGTCGCTGCCCGGCGCGAACGCGTCGAGCGAGGCGACGGGCTGCAGGGCCTTGCCCCCCACCTGCACGGTGAACAACTTGCCGCGCCGCAGCATCACCAGGTGCTTGCCATGCAGCTTGACGATGCCGCCTTCGTCCACGCCCGCCGTCTGCACATTGGTGACGGATTCCGCCGCTTCTGCCGACGCTGCCGGCGCGGCTTTCGCCACCATCGGCGCAGGCGGTGGCGCCGACATGTACTGCGCCGTGGCGCCCTGCAACTTCTGCTGTTCCCTTTGCTGTGCCGCCTGGCGCGCCTGCAACTGCTGCAGGTAGCTGCTCAAGGCTTGCTCGCTGGAAAACGGCGCCAGGGTCTTGCCTGGCGCCGTGCCGGCGGCGTGGCAGCCCGCCGACAGCAGCAGGGACAGTATCAATGTGATCTTGAGGGCGCTGGACATCGCTTCTTCTCCGGTTGGCTGGGGTGTCCAACATGAAACGCAGCGGCGGAGAAAAAGGGGTTAAATGCGCGTAAAAATATTCAGGAGGCTAGCGCCCTATTCAAATCCGCGAATCCGGTCGCCATTGAAATTCGGCAGGCGCCACTCGAAGTGCAAAGCCAGGAAGCGGAACAGGAAACCGGCGCCGATGGATGCCAGCTGCGCCACCGAGCTGTCGACCTTGAAGTACAGCAGGCCCACGTACAGGCTGCCCGTAAACAGGGCCACGGTGGCATACACTTCGCGCTGCAGCACGAGGGGAATCTGGTTGCACAGGATATCGCGCAGCAGGCCGCCGAAGACGCCCGTGATCATCCCCGCCAGCACGACGATGGCCGGATGCATCTTGGCCGACATGGCGATGTCGCAGCCGATCACGCAAAACGCCACCAGGCCCAGTCCATCGACCAGCAGGAAGACGGCGCGCAGATGGTGCAGGTAGCGCGCGACAAAGGCCGTAACGACGGCCGCGCCGATGGTAAACAGCAGGTACTCGGGATGCGCGATCCAGCCCAGCGGATAGTGCCCCAGCAGCACGTCGCGCACCGTGCCGCCGCCGAGCGCCGTGACGGTGCCGATCATGCAGATGCCGAACAAATCCATGCCGCGCCGCATGCCCATGATGGCGCCGGACATCGCTTCGGCGACAATCGCCACCAGGTAAATCGTATATAACAGCATGCTCTTACTCTTCCGAAAATGATTTGAGAATTTGTTCGCGTTCGCGCGCTTCGCTCAGGGTGCGCGCCTCGTTCGTGCCCGTGCTGGAGCCGCCGTTGCCAGCATCGCCGTGCGCCATGCGCGTATCCGCCCCCAGGCTGCCGCAACTGACGCTGCTGTGGATAAAGGCAAAGTTATCCTTCAGGCAGTCGCCGGCCAGGTATTCGGCATACACGTAATCGCCGTCGAGCAGGGCCAGGCCTGCCGGTTCGGCCAGCACCTGTTCGCGCCGGCCCTGCACGGCCACCTGCATGTAATCACGCCAGACGGGCAGCGCCAGGGTGCCGCCGGTGGCGTTGCCCAGGCTCTTAGGCTGGTCGTAGCCGAGCCAGACGACGGACACGAGGCCCGAGGAATAGCCGGCGAACCAGGCGTCGTACGCGTTATTGGATGTTCCCGTCTTGCCGGCCGCGTCGCCGCGTCCCAGCGCCAGCGCGCCGCGACCCGTGCCGCTCTTGACGACGTCGCGCAGCATGCTGTCCATGACGTAGGCGTTGCGTGTGGATATGACTTGCGTGCCCGGCGCCGGTTCTCCCTTGGCGCGTGGCGCCGCATCGCTGAACAGCACTTCTCCGCTGCGGCTGCGCACTTCCTTGATCAATTTCGGCGGCATCTGCATGCCGCCATTGGCAAACACGGCATACGATTGCGCCAGCTGCAGCGGCGTGACGGCGCCCGCGCCCAGCGCCAGCGGCAAGGAAACGGGATTGCGCGCGCCCTCGAAACCGAAGCGCGTGGCGTAGTGCTGCACATAGCCTGGACCAGCCGCCTGCATCAGGCTGACGGCCACCAGGTTTTTCGAGCGCACGAGGCCCCGCCGCACGCTGATGAAACCTTCATAGTTGTTGCCGTAATTGCGCGGACGCCAGGGCTGCGCGCCCGTTTCCTGCGGCAGCAGCAGGCGCTGCGTATCGTCCACGGCCGTGCCAGGGAAGTATCCCTTTTCCAGCGCCGCCGAGTACACGAAGGGCTTGAAGCTGGAACCGGGCTGGCGGTAAGCCTGCATGGCGTGGTTGTAGTGGTTGCGGTAGAAATCGAAGCCGCCCGCCATGGCGACGATTTCACCGCTGTGCGCCTCGACGGAAATGAGCGCGCCTTCCATCTCGGGCAACTGGCTCACCAGCCAGCGGTTCTTGGCCGCGTCGTACACCACGCGGATCACGCTGCCCTCGACGATGGCGCGCTTGCCATCCCACTGCAGCTTGCCGCCCAGGCGCGCGTCCGATGCCGTCAGCACGATCTCGTCGCCATTGCGCAGCTGCGCCTTGACCTGGCGCGTGCCGCTCGTCTCCACCTTGCGCACCAGCGCGGCGCGCAATTCGCCGCTGTCCGGATAGGCGGCCAACTGGCGCGCCACGCTGTCTTCGGAGGCGGCCAGGCGCGCTTCCGGACCACGGTAGCCGCGCCGTGCCTGCGCATTCAGCAAACCATCGCGCAGCGACTTGTCGGCAGCCCGCTGCGGCGCCATGCGGATGGTCGTCGTCACGTCCAGGCCCATGCTGTAGGCGCCCTCGGGATAGCTTTGCAGGATCAATTGGCGCGCTTCTTCGACCGCATACGCGGCCGCATGCACGGAGCTGTTGCGGTCCTTGTTCAGCGCCAGTTTTTCCGCCACGGCGGCCGTGTATTCGGCCGGCGTGATGTAACCGAGTTCGCGCATGCGCTGCAGGATATAGTGCTGGCGCACGGTCGCGCGCTGCGGATTGGCGACGGGGTTGTAGGCCGATGGAGCCTTCGGCAAGCCGGCCAACATGGCTGCTTCGGCGATGCTGACGTCGGCCAGGGGCTTGTCAAAGTAAATGTTCGAGGCGGCGGAAAAGCCGTAGGAGCGTTCGCCCAGGTAAATCTGGTTCATATACAGCTCCAGCAGCTTGTCCTTGCCATAGTGCTGTTCCAGCTTGTAGGCGAGCAGCATCTCCGTCAGCTTGCGCTGCACGGTCTTGTCGCGCGACAGGAAGAAGTCGCGCGCCACCTGCATGGTGATGGTACTGGCGCCCTGCGCGTGGTGGCCCGTGACGACGTTGGCGAGCGTGGCGCGCGTCAGACCATAGAAATCGACGGCGCCATGCTCGTAGAAACGCGCATCCTCGATGGCCAGCAAGGCCTGGCGCATGCGCAGCGGGATGTCTTTCAACGGCAGGAATTCACGGCGCTCTTCACCGTACTCGGCCAGCAGCTCGCCTTCGCTGGAGAAAATGCGCAGCGGCAGGGCAGGCTTGTACTGCGCCAGGTGCTCGACGGCGGGCAAATCCTGCCACGCCTGGCGCAGCCACCAGCCGCCCGCCAGGGCTGCGGACAAGCCCAGGCCCAGGGTCAGTCCCAGGCCGAATTTCAGCTTGCGCGCCAGCTTGGATGGCGGCTTGCGCGCCGTGGCGCCGTCTTTGCCGCTGTCTTGCGAGCTGTCTTGCGCCGTATCTTGCGTTTCCATATTGTCATTCCTTTGCTGCCAGGAGGCCCCGCGCAGGCGCGCGGCACTCCATCAAAGAAGCATTGTGCACCGCAACACACATATCCTTATAAAAAGTAAGTATTATTTAGTATTGATAAATTTTTCTTATGTTAGGCGCGCACCATGGACCTCAATCCCAAGCACACGGAAGCGTTCCGCGCCGTCGTCGAAACGGGCAGCTTCGAGCAGGCGGCGCTGCGGCTGCACCTGACGTCGCCCGCCATTTCGCAGCGGGTGCGGGCGCTGGAAAGCCAGCTGGGCAACGCGCTGATCGTGCGCAGCCGTCCCGCGCGCGCCACGCGCGTGGGCCAGCGGCTGATGCAGTATCTGAAGCGGGCCAAGCTGCTGGAAGCGGACTTGCAGGCGGAACTGGCGGTGCAGCAGGATGCCCCGCTGACCCTGGTGCTGGCGCTGAACGCGGACTCGATGGGCACCTGGTTCTTCCCTGCCCTGTCCGAAGTGCTGATACGCGAGCGCGTGCTGCTGGACCTGACCGTGGAAGACCAGGACCACACCTACACCTTGCTGGAAACGGGCATGGCGATCGGCTGCATCAGCACGGAGCCCAAGCCCATGCGCGGCTGCACGGCCGAGCCGCTGGGCGTGATGCGCTACTGGCTGGTGGCCACGCCCGCGTTCCGCCAGCAGTGGTTCGCGCACGGGCTGACGCGCAAGGCGGCGCGCACGGCGCCCGTCGTCGCCTACACGCGCAAGGACACACTGCAATCGTCGTTCCTGCAAGAGGCGCTGGGGCTGCCCGAAGGAGCCTATCCCTGCCATTACGTGCCGGGCGCCACCTCGCACTTCAACGCCATCCGCTACGGCCTCGGCTACGGCATGGTGCCCGAGCTGCTGCTGAAAGCGAATACGGATGGCGAGCTGGTCGAAATGCTCACGCCCAAGACCCCGGCCGACGTGGCCCTGTACTGGCACACGTGGAAGGTGCAGTCGCCGCGCCTGGAGCAGCTGTCGCGGCAAATCGTCGCGGCGGCGCGCAGCATGCTGAAATAGCTACCGCTGCATGCCCCAGCGCTTGAGAGTCACACGCTCCAGGCTGCGAAAGCCGATGTTTTCCACCAGCAGACCGATGACGATGACGGCGGCCAGGCCCGCGAACACCTTGTCCGTGTACAGCTCGTTGCGGTTCTGGAAGATGTACCAGCCCAGGCCGCCCTGTCCCGACGTGGTGCCGAATACCAGCTCGGCCGCGATCAGGGTGCGCCAGGCAAACGCCCAGCCGATCTTGAGGCCCGAGACGATGGAGGGCAAGGCGCCGGGCACGAGGATGTGCAGCACCAGGCGCAAGCCACTCAGCCCATAGTTGCGCCCTGCCATGCGCAAGGTCTCGGGCACGCTCTGGAAGCCCGCGTAGGTATTGAGCGCCAGCGGCCACATCACGGAATGGACGATGACAAAGATCAAACTGGCGCGCCCCAGGCCAAACCATAATAAAGCCAGCGGCAACAGGGCAATGGCGGGCAGCGGGTTCAACATGGCCGTCAGGGTTTCCAGCACGTCACGCCCGATGCGGCTGGACACGGCCAGCAAGGTCAGCACGAAGGCGGCCAGCACGCCCACGGCATAGCCCTGCAGCAAGACGACGAGGGACGCGGCCGTACGCGTGAGCAACTCACCGCTGGCGATGCCGCCGATGAATGCCTGCGCCGTCTGCAGAAAACTGGGCAACAATAAATCATTGTGCGTCCAGCGCGCCGCGCCTTCCCACAGCAGGGCCAGGCTGAGCAAAATCAAGGCCTTGCGCCATAGCGCATGCTGGCCCAGGCGCTGCCAGCGCGACAGCGGCCGCTCGACGGTGACGCCGGCCGGCGGCGGCGCCGCATAGACGAATTCCTGGCGGATCGGCGGTTCCAGCAGCGCGCTCATACGGCCTCCCTGTGCGCAGTCTGTGCTGGCGGGACGGCAACGGTTTCCTCATCGAACAGCAAACCATGGATGCGGCTGCTGGCGGCCTGAAATTCCGCGCTGCCGGCGCTGTGCAGGCCGAACTGGTGGCTGTTGAGTTCGGCGCGCACCCGGCCCGGATGCGGTGACAGCAGCAGGATGCGGTTGCCCACGACCAAGGCTTCCTCGATCGAATGCGTGACGAACACGAGGGTAAAACGCAGCTCTTCCCACAAGCGGCTCAGCTCTTCCTGCATCTTGCGCCGCGTCAAGGCGTCGAGGGCGGCAAACGGCTCGTCCATCAACAGCACTTCCGGCTGCATGGCCAGGGCGCGGGCGATGGCTACCCGCTGTTTCATGCCGCCCGACAAGGTATGCGGATGGGCATCCTCGAAACCGGCCAGGCCCACCTTGGCGATCCAGTGATGGGCGCGCTCGCGGGCCGCCACCTTGTCCAGCCGCTTGCTGGCGAGCAAGGGGAACATGACGTTTTCCAGCACCGTTTTCCATGGCGGCAACTGGTCGAATTCCTGGAATACGACGACACGGTCCGGCCCCGGTTTCTGGATGGGCTGATCCTGCATGGCGATGCTGCCCGCGCGCGGCGCGATGAAGCCGGCCACGGCTTTCAGCAAGGACGATTTGCCGCAGCCGGATGGCCCCAGCAGCACAAAACGGTCGCCGCGGAATACGTCGAAACTGACGTCATGCGTGGCGCGCACGGTGCGCTGTTCGGTCTGATATTCCAGGCTGACATGCTTGACGCTGAGCAAAGGCTGTAAGGCGACTGGCGGACGTACCAGGTGAAAAGCGGGTGCGTTCATGTCAGCCTCCTTGCGTGATGGCAGGGTCGTCAAAGAAGTAATCGCGCCAGCTGTCGGGCAGGTTGCGGATGGCGTTCACGCGGTGCAAAAATTGCGCCAGGCCATGGGTATTTTGCGGCGCGATCTTGAATTGCACTTGCGGATTCGCAAAGATTTTCAGCAACAGGTTGCGGTCTACCTTGCTCTTGTTGACCTTGATATAGATGTCGGCCGCGCCTTGCGGATTGCTGCTCGCATACTGCGCCGCTTCCGCCAGGGCGGCGATGAAGGCGCGGTAAGTCTTCGGATTGTCCTTGCGGTACTTTTCCGTCGCATACAGCAGGGTCGACGAGCTGGGTCCGCCTTGCACGTCGTACGAGTTCAGGATGATGTGAGCATTCGGGTTTTGCGCCAGTTCCTGTTCCTGGAACGGCGAATTGCCGAAGTGGCCCGTCAGCTCCGTGCCGCCGGCGATGATGGCGGCCGCCGCGTCCGGGTGCGGCAGGGTTTGCGTGATTTTATCGAGGCGGGCGAATTCCTTGTCGCCCCACTGCTTCGCCACTGCCATTTGCAAGATGCGCGCCTGCACGGAGACGGACACGGCGGGCAAGGCGATGCGGTCCTTGTCCGTCAAGTCCGCCAGGGTTTTCACCTTGGGGTTGTTGCTGATCAAATAGTAGGGAAAATTACCGAGCGAAGCCACGCCGCGCACGTTCTGCCTTCCCTTGGTGCGGTCCCAGATGGTCAGCAGCGGCCCCAGCCCAGCCCCCGCGATATCGATATTGCCGGACAACAAAGCGTCATTGATGGCCGGCCCGCCGGACAGGGTGATCCACTCGACCTTGACATCGACGCCCTGCTGCTTGCCATGCTTTTCAATCAGCTTTTGTTCCTGCGCAATATTGAGCAGCAAGAAGGTGATGCCATGCTGGCCCGCGATGCGGATCTGCCCTTCAGCCCGTGCCATGGGCATGGCCATGCACAGGAGGGCGATGGCGGCGAGCAGGCGGCGGGCAAAGCTAAAGATCGGCAACATGGACACTCCTTGAGTCAGATCAACAATCAAAAAATCAGTAAGGCGCATCGCCTTCGATGGTGGTGCGATACAGCTTGCGGCGCTGGTCGGGCGGGCAGCCCGTCGCCAGGTGCATCAGCGAGCGGTTGTCCCAGAACACCAGGTCGTGCGGCTGCCAGCGGTGCACATATAAATGCTCCGGGCGCACGCTGTGGGCAAACAGTTCATCGAGCAGGGCGCGGCTTTCATCGTCGGGCAAGCCGACGATGCGCGTGGTGAAGTGTTCGCTGACAAACAGGGCGCGGCGGCCCGTTTCCGGGTGCACGCGCACGACGGGGTGCGTCACGGGTTTGACTTCATCGACCTGCGCCTGGGTCAGGGCGGGCCGCCATGGGTTGCGGCGGCGCAATTCCTCGTACTGGCTCAGGTAGCTATGCTCGGCACGGGCGCCGCGCACGGCGTGGCGCAGCGCGGCCGGCAAGCTTTCCCAGGCCAGGTGCATATTCGCAAACACGGTATCGCCTCCGTCCTGCGGCAACTCTTGCGCGTGCAACATGGAACCGAGGCTGGGCACTTCCTTGTACGACAGGTCGGAATGCCAGAAATGGCCCGCGTCGCCCAGGCCGATGGGCTGGCCATCCTCGACGATGTTCGAGATGATCAGCACTTCTGGCTGCGTGGGCAGCTGGAACTGGCGCAGCACGTGGATTTGCAGGGGGCCGAAGCGGCGGCTGAAATCGACTTGCTGCTGCGGCGTGATGCGCTGGTCGCGGAACACCAGCACGTGATGGTCGAGATGGGCGTGGTGCAGGCGCTGGAAATCGCCCAGCGACAGCGGCTGCGCCAGGTCCAGCCCCAGCACTTGCGCGCCGAGCGGCGCATCGAAAGTCTCGATACGGAACGGGCTGGAAGAAAACGCGGGTTTCAGGACGGCCGACATGGGAACTCGACTAGAGTCAGGGGAAGTCCACTGTATGCCGGCCAGCCTTGCTTGCAAACGAAGCATTTACTATATGGATATGCGCGGCGCGTTGCGCCACGCTGCAACAGCGGCTGTCACGAATTGGCACAGCAGTACCGGCGTTGCCCGGGCATGGCGCTAGCACGAAACTTGCTTATCTACCAAGCTTTAACCCTAGCCCCGGGAAAGCCATGCCCATCTACGCCCTGCTGCTCGCCTTGTTGTTGACTGTTCCCGTCCATGCCCAGGATAGCCAGGGTGAAAGTGATCTCAGCTACAAAGCCTATGTGCACAGCGACAAGCGCATCAAGTGTTTGTACGGCTATGCGGCCGACAAGACGGGCGACCATGCGGCCGCCGTCGCCATCTTTGAAGATTGCATCCGGCGCTGGAACGATGTGTATTCGATGATTTGGCTGGCCCAGCTGTATGAAACCGGCATCGGTGTGACCAAGGACCTGGCGCAGGCGACGGCGCTGATGCGGCGCGGCGCGCATACGAATGATGACGCCGCCTATGCGCGGCTGGCGCGCTACCACTATGGCGTGGCGCTGGCCGAAGGCCGGGGCACGCCGCAGGACATTCCCCAGGCCAAGACCTGGCTGCGCCAGGCGGCGCAAGAGGGCGTGCGGGAGGCGGCCGACTACCTGGGCCGCCTGGAAGGCGCGGCACCTTAGCGCCGCGCCAGCATTGCTGGCTTACGCCGTCGCTTCGTAGCGGGCCAGGCGGGCCGCCATGCGCGGCGCCAGCTCGTGGCCGGCCGTGACGGTCACTTCCAGGTCGTTCAGCAAGCCATCCTTCAAGCCATAGACCCAGCCATGGACGCTGAGTTCCTGGCCGCGTTCCCACGCATCTTGCACGATGGTGGTCTGGCACACGTTCAAGACTTGTTCCACCACGTTCAGCTCGCACAGGCGGTCGCCGCGCTGGCGGCTGGTCAGCACGTCGCCCAGGTAGCGCTCATGCTTCTGGCCCACGTCCTGGACGTGGCGCAGCCAGTTGTCGACCAGGCCGATGCGCGTGCCCGTCATGGCAGCATGCACGCCCTTGCAGCCGTAATGGCCGACGATGATGACATGTTTGACTTTCAGCACGTCCACGGCAAATTGCAGGACGGACAGGCAATTGAGGTCGGAATGCACGACCACATTGGCAATATTACGGTGCACAAACACATCGCCAGGCGCCATGCCCAGCAGTTCGTTGGCGGGCACGCGGCTGTCGGAGCAGCCGATCCACAGGTATTCGGGCGACGTTTGCGCTTCCAGATTCTTGAAGAAGTTCGGGTCTTTCGCCACCATCGAGTCGGCCCAGCGGCGGTTACGCTGCAGCAGTTCCGCCAGGGCCAGGCCATTTTTCGGTTCGGTCATATCGCTCCCATTGTGTGCGTACGACTGAGTTGGCGGCAGATCGCGCCCATAGGCCGGCGATGCGCGCACATTTCTCAGTCGTGGTGAAAAAAACGCCGGGATGTTTCAGCATCCCGGCGCATGGTATTACGTGTGCTTACTCAAAAAAATCCTTGACCTTGTCTTTCCAGGTCTTGCTTTGCGGACTGTGCTTGGCACCGCCCTCGGTCGTCGACTTTTCAAAGTCGCGCAGCAGGTCTTTCTGTTTTTCCGTCAATTTCACCGGCGTTTCGATGGCCACGTGGCAGAACAGGTCGCCCGCGTAACCGGAGCGCACGCCCTTGATGCCCTTGCCTTTCAAGCGGAAGGTCTTGCCCGACTGGGTACCTTCGGGAATCGTGAACGACACTTTGCCGTTCAGGGTAGGCACTTCGATTTCGCCGCCCAGGGCCGCCTTGGTGAACGAAATCGGCATTTCGCAATGCAGGTCGTCGCCTTCGCGCTGGAACACGGCGTGCGGCTTGATGTGGATTTCCACATACAGGTCGCCCGACGGACCGCCATTCGTGCCCGGTTCGCCGTTGCCGGACGAACGGATACGCATGCCGTTGTCGATACCGACTGGAATTTTCACTTCCAGGGTCTTGTTGCGCTTGATGCGACCGGCGCCGCCGCATGGCGTGCACGGGTCAGTGATGACCTTGCCGCTACCATGGCATTTCGGGCAGGTTTGCTGGATGCTGAAGAAACCTTGCTGCATGCGCACCTGGCCGTGGCCACCGCACGTACCGCAGGTGGTGGGCGAGGTGCCCGGCTTGGCGCCGCTGCCGTGGCAAGTGTCGCACTTATCCCAGCTCGGCACGCGGATGGTCGTGTCGAAGCCGTGAGCAGCTTGCTCCAGTGTAATTTCCAGGTTGTAGCGCAAGTCGGCGCCACGGTACACCTGTGGACCCGCATTGCGGCTGCGTCCACCGCCACCGCCAAAGATGTCGCCGAAGATATCGCCGAAGCTGTCGGCAAAGCCGCCAGCACCGCCGCCGAAGCCGCCACCGCCGCCCATGTTCGGATCCACGCCAGCGTGCCCGTAACGGTCATACGCATCGCGCTTTTCCGGATTGGTCAGCATCTCGTAGGCTTCTTTGACTTCCTTAAACTTTTCTTCCGATTCCTTGCTATCCGGATTGCGGTCCGGATGGTATTTCATCGCCAGTTTACGGTAAGACTTTTTGATCTCTTCTTCCGAAGCATTTTTTGCGACACCGAGTGTCTCGTAAAAATCACGCTTTGCCATGTTGTCGGCACCTTGCAGTCTATCTACTGATGTAAAAATTACACGAAAAAGCCGAGTCGAGTGCTGCGCTAGGCGCAGCGACTCGGCTCGGCCGGTCTTCGCGGCTAATCCCGCGATGTAGCGTTCAGCCCGGCTACCCCCAGTTCATGGGAGCGCAAGACAATTACTTGCTGTCTTTGACTTCTTTGAAGTCAGCGTCAACAACGTCGTCTTGCTTGGCGCCTGCGTCCGATGCGCCAGCAGCTTGCTGTGCACCTTCCGCGCCGCCGGCAGCTTGCTGCGCTTGCATGTCGGCATACATTTTTTCGCCCAGTTTCTGCGATGCGCTCGACAGTGCTTCCACCTTGGCGTCGATCTCAGCCTTGTCGCCCGCCTTGATGCTTGCTTCCAGGTCGGTGATCGCCGCTTCGATCTTCTCTTTCTCGCCCGCATCCAGCTTGTCGCCGTATTCGGTCAAGGATTTCCGGGTCGAGTGTACCAGAGCATCGGCCTGGTTGCGCGACTCGGCCAATTCTTTGACCTTCTTGTCTTCTTCCGCGTTCAACTCGGCGTCTTTCACCATCTTCTGGATTTCCGCCTCGGTCAAGCCGGAATTGGCCTTGATCGTGATCTTGTTTTCCTTGCCGGTGGCCTTGTCTTTCGCGCCGACATGCAAGATGCCGTTGGCGTCGATGTCGAAGGTCACTTCGATCTGTGGCGTGCCGCGCGATGCTGGCGGGATGCCTTCCAGATTGAATTCGCCCAGACCCTTGTTGCCGGCGGCGATTTCGCGCTCACCCTGGAAGACCTTGATGGTCACCGCAGGCTGGTTGTCGTCGGCCGTCGAGAAGACCTGGCTGAACTTGGTCGGAATCGTCGTGTTTTTGTGGATCATCTTGGTCATCACGCCGCCCAGGGTTTCGATACCCAGGGACAGAGGGGTGACGTCCAGCAACAGCAAATCCTTGCGTTCGCCCGACAGGACCGAACCTTGAATCGCTGCGCCCACGGCGACGGCTTCGTCCGGGTTCACGTCCTTGCGTGGATCCTTGCCGAAGAATTCCTTCACTTTTTCCTGCACCTTCGGCATACGCGTCATACCGCCGACCAGGATGATGTCATCGATGTCCGACACTTTCACGCCAGCATCTTTGATGGCGGTACGGCATGGTTCCATCGTGGCCGTGATCAGCTCTTCCACCAAGGACTCCAGCTTGGCACGGGTCATCTTCAGGTTCAAGTGGACCGGTGCGCCGTTCGCCATGGCGATGTACGGCTCGTTGATCTCGGTTTGTTGCGACGACGACAATTCGATCTTCGCGCGCTCGGCCGAAGCCTTGATGCGCTGCAGGGCGATCGGATCTTTTTTCAGGTCGATGCCGTTGATCTTCTTGAACTCGTCGATGATGTAATCGATGACGCGCTGGTCGAAGTCTTCGCCGCCCAGGAAGGTGTCGCCGTTGGTCGACAGCACTTCAAATTGTTTCTCACCATCAACATCTGCGATTTCGATGATCGACACGTCGAACGTACCGCCACCCAAGTCATACACGGCGATTTTACGGTCGCCTTTTTCGGTCTTGTCCAGGCCGAACGCCAGCGCTGCCGCGGTTGGCTCGTTGATGATGCGCTTGACGTCCAGGCCAGCGATACGGCCGGCATCCTTGGTAGCTTGACGCTGCGAATCGTTGAAGTACGCAGGCACGGTGATGACGGCTTCGGTGACTTCTTCACCGAGGTAGTCTTCTGCCGTTTTCTTCATCTTGCGCAGGACTTCAGCCGAAATTTGCGGCGGCGCCAGTTTTTTGTCGCGTACGCCGATCCATGCATCGCCGTTGTCGGCTTTCATGATTTGGTACGGCATCAGCGCGATGTCTTTTTGCACTTCTTTTTCGTCGAACTTGCGACCGATCAAACGCTTGACTGCGTACAGCGTGTTTTTCGGATTGGTCACGGCCTGGCGTTTCGCTGGCGCGCCGACGAGAATTTCGCCATCTTCTTGATAAGCAATAATCGACGGCGTCGTGCGTGCGCCTTCAGCGTTTTCGATTACCTTTGGTTGACCGTTTTCCATGATGGAAACGCAGGAATTCGTGGTTCCCAGATCGATACCGATAATTCTACCCATGATTTTTTTCCTTTTATTTGCTAGATTTCAGATGGTTCTTATATGTGGCAAAGCGGCATGGTTTCAAGGCTTGCTTGATGCCGCACTCTGATTATTTTGCTTGCGCGGTCGTTACAATGGCTGGACGCAGCAGGCGGTCCGCAATCATATAGCCCTTTTGCAGGACTGACACGATGGTATTGGCTTCCTGGTCCGCTGGCACCACGGCAACAGCCTGGTGTTTCATCGGATCGAGCTTCTCGCCCTGCACCGGCAACACTTCCACCAGGCGGTTGCGCTCGAACGCGGCGTTCAGTTGCTTCAGGGTCATCTCGACACCTTCTTTCAGCGAGTCGATGGTCGGTGTTTCCACCGTCAGCGCCGTTTCCAGGCTGTCTTTCACCGGCACCATGGCTTCGGCAAAGCTTTCCACTGCAAATTTATGCGCTTTAGCAACATCTTCCTGCGCGCGGCGGCGGATATTTTCGCCATCGGCCTTGGCACGCATGAAGGCATCGTGCATCTCTGCAAGACGCGCTTCGGTACTCGCCAGCTGCTCTTCCAAAGTAGGCTCTGCGGGAGTCGATGGGGCAGTCGCCGCGGCGTCCGCTTGCGGATTAGGTACAGCTTGGTTTTCCTGATCTTGCATCTGAAAAGCTCCTACAATCAATGACTTAAATGAGTTAGTCTAACTATCTTTACAACACTAACGGGCAGATGGGGCTATATCCTATTGTTTCAAGGGGTATGCATGGCAAAACCGGAATTACAGCGATCCATGTTACAGCTTATTACAAAGCACTTCCCATTTCGGGCAGCGATCCGTGCGCGCCCCCCTTGATTTTCCAGGCTTCCCACGGCAAAGCGGGCATTCTACCAGCCCCGCCGCAGCCATCGCCACTGGCGATGTTGCTATTCAGAAAACACCTTGGCTGCGCCAGACATGACAAAGCCGCGCAAGCGCGGCTTTTTATTGTCAAAAAATAATTTCCTTTAATTCGGCGCGCCCAGGGCCAGGGCCGCCGTGCGCGCCTGCTCGCCCGCCTTCTTGTCCGCTTCGCGCTGCGCCGCCGTCTTCATCGTCGGCCAGCCAATCATGTGCTGTTCGGCAATTTCCGCCAGGCCCGCGATCCAGGCTAGCGTTTCGTTCAGGCAAGCGATGTAATGAAATTGCTGGCCGCCTGCCGCTTCGAAGTCATGCTTGGCTTCCATGGCGATCTCTTCCAAGGTTTCCAGGCAATCGCTGGTAAAGCCCGGACACAGCAGGTCGACGCGCTTGACACCCTGTTGCGCCAGCGCCACGAGGGTGGGCGCCGTGTACGGCTGCAGCCATTCGGCTTTGCCAAAGCGCGACTGGAAGGTCACCACGTATTGATCTTTGCTTAACTTCAACTTTTCCGCCAGCAAGCGCGCCGTTTTCAGGCATTGGCAGTGGTAGGGATCGCCCAGCAGCAAGGTACGCTTGGGCACGCCATGAAAACTCATCACCAGTTTTTCGGGACGGCCATGCGCTTCCCAATGGTTCAGCACGGAATCGCGCAAGGCGTCGATATACGTGTCGTGCTCGTGATATTGCTTGATAAAGCGCAATTCCGGCACATTGCGCACCGTGGCGTAATGGGCAAACACGGCGTCGTAGATGGAACCCGTCGTCGTGCCCGAGTATTGCGGATAGGCAGGCAGGATGGCGATACGCTCGCAGCCTTCGCTTTTCAACCTGGCCAGCACTTCGGGCAGCGAAGGCGAACCGTAGCGCATGGCCATGGCGACGGTGACGCCGTCGTGCCCCCGCTCGGCCAGGGCGCCGGCCAGCAATTTCGCCTGCTTTTGCGTGTGCACTTTCAGGGGCGAACCGTCGCGCGTCCAGATCGATGCGTATTTCTTGGCCGACTGGCCGGAGCGGAAAGGCAAAATGATCAGGTTCAAAATGAACCACCAGACGAGACGGGGAATCTCCACCACGCGCGGGTCCGACAAAAATTGCTTCAGATAGCGCCGCACGGCCGACGAGGTCGGCGCATCGGGCGTGCCCAGGTTGACCAGCACCACGGCGCTGCGGTCGATACTGCCATGCGTGTACGGCGGTTCTGTTTGAAATGACATGAAAGCTCTTCGAAGGCGTTGGATGGATTAGCCGACCATTATAGTTACATTGCGTCAACATCGGGGAGTGCTGCCAGGCAAAGGCAGCGCTCCCCGCAGTCCAAGGTCAAATCGCCAGCAATTCGCGCGCATGCTTGCGCGTGGTGGCCGTGATTTCCAGGCCGCCCAGCATGCGCGCCACTTCTTCCACCCGGGCCTTGGCGTCGAGCATGTCGATGCGCGACGCCGTCTTGCCATTGTCCAGGGTGCTTTTTGCCACTTGGAAATGCTGATTCGCCTGGCTGGCCACTTGCGGCAAGTGGGTCACGCACAGCACTTGCCGCCCTTGCCCCAGGCGTTTCAGCAGGCGTCCCACCACTTCGGCGACGGCGCCGCCGATGCCGCTGTCGACCTCGTCGAAGATCAGGGTCGGCGTGGTGGTGGCGTGCGAGGTGATCACGGAGATGGCCAGCGCGATGCGCGCCAGTTCGCCGCCGGACGCGACTTTCGCCAGCGAGCGGGGCGCCGTGCCCGCATGGCCGGCGACGAGGAATTCCACTTGCTCCAGGCCATGCGCGGCCGGTTCGCACGGGTGCAGGGCGATTTCAAAGCTGCCGCCCGTCATGCTCAGCTCCTGCATGGCGCGCGTGACGGCATGGCCCAGTTCCAGGGCGGCGGCGCGCCGCGTGTTTGATAACCGTTCGGCCACGCCGCGATATTCCGCCTCGATCTTCGCTTCCTGGCGCAACAAGCCCTCGATGTCGGAGGCGTCGGCCAGGTGCTGCAGCTTTTCCGACAGCTTCGCGTGTTCCTCGGGCAATTCTTCCGGCGTGACGCGGAATTTGCGCGCCGTGCTGTGCATGGCTTCCATGCGCGCGTCGAGCTGGTGCAGGCGCTCCGGGTCCAGCTCGACCCGGTCCAGGTAATTGTTCAGCGCGTACACGGATTCCTGCAATTGGATGCGCGACGATTCGATCAGGTCGACAATCGGTTGCAATTCCGCATCAACGGACACCAGCTTGCCCAGCTTCTGGTTCAGGGCCGACAGTTGCGACACGATCGGATGGTCTTCCTGCTCAGAAATGATGGACAAGGCTTCCTGCGCCCCTTCCAGCAGGCTGGCCGCGTGCGACAGGCGGCTGTGCTCGTTCGTGATCTCCGTCCATTCGCCGGGCTTGGCGGCCAGTTTTTCCAGTTCTCCCACTTGCCATTCCAGGCGTTCGCGCTCGTACAGCACGTTGGCGGCGTTGGTTTCGAATTCCTCGCGCTGGCGCACGAGGGCGCGCCAGCGCTTGTGCAGGGCGGCCACTTGCCGCGCATCCTGTTCCGCGCCCGCTTCGCGCGCCGTCGCCTGGCCGTCGAGCAAGGCGCGCTGCGCCTCGCTTTTCAGCAAGGACTGGTGCGCATGCTGGCCGTGGATGTCGACCAGCATGTCGCCCAGCTCGCGCAGCTGCGCGGCCGTGGCGGGGATGCCATTGATATACGCCTTCGAGCGGCCCGCGTTGTCGATTACGCGGCGCAACAGGGCGCCGCCCTCGTCGTTGGCGAACTCATTGGCGACCAGCCACGCTTGCGCCACCTCGCTGACGGAAAAATCGGCCGTGATGTCGGCCTTGGCCGCGCCTTCGCGCACCACGCTGGCGTCGCCGCGCCCGCCCAGCGCCAGGGTCAGCGCATCGATGAGGATGGACTTGCCGGCGCCCGTCTCCCCCGTCAGCACGCTGAAGCCGGCGGAAAATTCCAGTTCAATGGTATCGACAATGACAAAATCGCGAATGGACAGTGTATGGAGCATGGCTTCTGTGGTTGGGCGGCGCACCGCGGGTTGACGTTGAGAAAATGTTAGCTGAGCTTGCCCTCGCCCGACGGGTACTCATTCCAGTGCAATTTTTCACGCAGGGTGTTGTAGTAACTCCACCCTTCCGGATGCAGGAAGGTAATCGCATGTGGCGAACGGCGGATGAGGATGCGGTCTTGCTGCACCAGGCTGGCAAAGGTCTGCATGTCGAAATTGACGCTGATATCGCGCCCGCGCACGATTTCCACGACGATCTGGCTGGAATCGGGCAAGACGATGGGGCGGTTCGACAGCGCATGCGGGGCGATCGGCACGAGCACGATGCCGCCCAGGGTCGGATGCAGCAGGGGGCCGCCGGCCGACAGTGAGTACGCGGTCGAGCCCGTGGGCGTGGAAATGATCAAGCCATCCGAGCGCTGGTTGTACATGAAGTGGCCGTCGACCTCGACGCGCAATTCGGCCATGCCGGCGCCGCCGCCGCGCGAGACGACGACATCGTTGACGGCCATGCCCACGTGTATCGACTCGCCGTCACGCAGCACGCTGCCTTCAAGCAAGGTGCGTCGTTCGGCCTTGAAGCGGCCGCCGAGAATTTGCGCCAGCACGGGCAGCATGCGCTCGAGCGGAATATCCGTCATGAAACCCAAACGCCCCTGATTGATACCGATCAAAGGTACGTCGAATGGCGCCAGCTGGCGCGCAATGCCCAGCATGGTGCCGTCGCCGCCCATGACGATGGCGCAATCGGCGGCGGCGCCGATCTCGGCCGGCGACATGGCACGCACGCCGGGAAACGCCAGGTTCAGGTGCGCAGCCGTCTCCGCCTCGAAGACCACCGTGTGGCCCAGCACTTGCAGGAAATCGACGATGCTTTTCACGGGCTCGGCAATGCCATCCGTATTCTGGCGCACGACCAGGGCGATGGTCTTGGCGCCCAGGTTGAAGCGCTCGCCCGGGGCTGGCAAGGTCGCGGCTGGCTGTTCGGCGTGTGTATCGACGGGCATAAGAGTCTCGGTAGTGAATTCGGTGGCAAACCGCCCCAGGCTGTCGCATCGCACGCCGGCATCGCATAATACTGTATATATGCACAGTATAGTGCGGCTGCCGCGTGCCTGCAAGGGGCGTTCTTGATGTTGCACGCAGTGTAGCGCAGAAAAAGAATCGTCCATGCGTGCGCCAGCGCTCCCTGCCCGGACAAATCCGCTTGCGGGCGGCCCGGCGCGGCGGGACACTGATGGCACATCATTTTTACTGTCAGGAGGCCATATGGCTACCCAGCCAAGCGAGCGCAAGATCAATACCGATGAAAAAGTCAGCAATGACGGCGTCGACCGCCTGCCGCACGAGCGCGACGAATCGCCCGATGCGCAAAACGTGCGCCCGCGCAAGATCATGCAGCAGGCAGCCAGCGACCTGGAGCAAGGCCTGGTCGATACGGACCGGCGTGCCCAGCCCGGCGTGGAAAAGGTCAAGCCGGCCGAACCGAAACAGGCGCGTCCCGACGCAGAACTGGAACCAAAGAAGGCGCGCTGAGTCGAACTGTCGTGGGCCGCGCATGCTCCCACAGTGTGACGCAACGAACGGAAGCGGCAAGCCCCGGCGCGCATGATGAACGCTCGAACCACGCAAGGAGTACATCATGAAAAAAACAGGATCAGCCGTCTGGAGTGGCGGCCTTAAAGATGGCAAAGGGTTTATTTCCACCCAAAGCGGCGCGCTCGACAACGTAGCCTATGGCTTCAACACACGCTTCGAAGACGGTCCCGGCAGCAATCCGGAAGAACTCATCGGCGCCGCCCATGCGGCCTGCTTCACCATGGCCCTGTCCGGCCAGCTGGGCGAGGCGGGCTTGCGCGCCACGGCCCTGAAAACCACGGCCGATGTCAGCCTGGAAAAAATCGATGGCAGCTATGCCATCACGGCCGTGCACCTGACCCTCGTGGCCACCATCCCCGGCGCCACCGACGAAGCGTTCCAGGACGCGGCCCTGCGCGCCAAGCTCGGCTGCCCCGTGTCCAAATTGCTGGCCACGGAAATCACCCTGGACGCCCATCTGGAGTAATGCCGGCATGCCGTCCGCTGCCGTCCCATCGCAGGACGGCAGGGGCGGCCTCGGCAAGAAAGCCGTAAAACGCATAAAATCCTGCCATTCCCCTCTCACCCTCAAGGATTTACGATGCGTATTTTGCACACCATGTTACGGGTTGGCGACCTGCAGCGCTCCATCGATTTTTACACCAAGGTCCTGGGCATGAAATTGCTGCGCACCAGCGACAACCCGGAATACCAATACACGCTGGCCTTCGTCGGCTATGGATCGAATCCCGACCACGCGGAACTGGAACTGACGTATAACTACGGCACCACCAGCTACGAGCTGGGCACGGCGTATGGCCACATCGCCATCTCGGCCGACGACATCGTCGCCGCTTGCGACGCGGCACGCGCGAATGGCGGCAATGTCACGCGCGAACCGGGCCCCGTGAAAGGCGGCAACACGGTCATCGCCTTCATCACCGACCCGGACGGCTACAAGATCGAATTGATCGAGCGCAAGTTCGACGGCCAGGGCGGCGGCCTGTAATACCTCAGCCTGGCTCGGCGGCCTGTGCAATGGCCGCGCGCAGCCAGGCGATGCCCGCATCGCCGTCCGTGCGGCGGTGCCGTATCACTTCAAACGCAAACGGCGCGATGGCAAACGGCACAGCGTACTGTGCCAGCCCTTGCGCCGCGCTGCCCTGCAAGGCGCGCCGCGCCACCGTCAGGACCAAGTCCGTCCCCCTCACGACATCCGGAGCGACCGTCCAGTACGGCACGCGCACGGCGATGCGGCGCGTCTGTCCCAGCTGGGCCAGCGCCGCGTCGACTTCGGCCGCCATGCCGCCTTCGCTGGACGCCACCAGCACATGGGGGCGCGCCAGATAGGTTTCCAGGCTCAACACTTCACCGGCCGCCAGGCTGGCCGGATCGAGCGCGCACACGAACGTTTCCTCAAATAAAGTTTCTCTGTGTAACTGCTCGGGCAGTTGCGGGAATACACCGAGCGCCAGGTCGATCTCGCCATCCTGCACGCCAGCGATCACGGCCGGGCGGCTGGCGTAGCTGACGGCCAGGTCGATGCCGGGCGCGTCCGCGCGCACGCGCCGCAACAAAGCGGGCAAGAGCAAGGCCGCGCCGTAATCCGACATGGCCAGACGAAACACGCGCTGCGCCGTGGCCGCCTCGAAGACGGCGCCGCCCAGCACGGAGCGCACGCTTTGCAGGGCTTCGGCCAAGGGCCGCGCCAATTCCAGTGCGCGCGCCGTCGGCTGGAAGCCGCCCTTGCCGCGCAATAGCAGCGGGTCGCCGAGCAGGTGGCGCAAGCGGGCCAGCGCATGGCTGACGGCAGGCTGGCTCATATGTAACCGTTCGGCCGCGCGCGACAAATGGCGCTCGCTGAGCAGCGCATCCAGGATCACCAGCAAGTTCAAATCGACGGCGCGCAGATTATTCATTTCATGCATAGTTGAATGACAAACTACGAATTGGATTTAATCATGACAGCATAATACGATGATCGCATCAACTCAACAAAGATGGAGTCGCCCATGCATGGATGGATCACCGTATTTGCCCCGCTGGCCATGCTGGCCGGCGCCGTCGTTCCCTTCCAGGCGGGCGCGAATGCCGCGCTGGGCCGCAACCTGGGCCACCCGCTGTGGGCCACCCTCGCCTCGCTGGCCGTCAGCGCCGTGCTCGCGTCGCTCGTGATGCTGCTCTGGCGGGTGCCGGCGCCCGATGTCCAGCTCGCCATGCGCGGACCGGGCTGGTCCTGGCTGGGCGGCGCGGCCGGCGTGTTTTATATTACGGCCGCGCTGATGCTGGCGCCGCGCATGGGATCCGGTCCCTTCATGGCGGCCGTCATCGGCGGGCAAATGCTGGCCGCGCTGGCCATCGACCGCTACGGCTTGCTGGGCTTTGCCGTGAAGCATATTTCTCCGCTGCACTGGGCCGGTGCGGCCTTGGTGGTGGCGGGCGTGATCCTGACGCAAGTGGCCAACAGCCGCGCCGTGTGATAACACGGCAAGACGAAAAAAAACCAGCGCCGTCGCCGGGGCTGGTTTTGATCGTGCGCAATACTGGATTATTTGTCCAGCAAGGCATTGACGGGCATCAAGTCCGTTTCCTTCAGGGTGCCGGCTGCCGCCTTCAGGCGCAAACCGTTCATGATGGTGTCGTAGCGGGCTTTCGACAGGTCTTTTTGCGTCGAGAACAATTGTTTCTGCGCATTCAAGACGTCGATATTGATGCGCACGCCCACTTGATAGCCGAGCTGGTTCGACTCCAGCGCCGATTTGCTCGACACTTCCGCCGCTTCCAGCGCCTTGACTTGCGCCAGGCCGCTATTGACGCCCAGGAAAGCCTGGCGCGCGCCTTGCGAGGCCGTGCGGCGTGCCGTTTCCAGGTCGTTGCGGGCCTTGTTTTCCAGCGCGATCGATTCGCGCACCTTGCTGGTGACGGCAAAGCCGCTGAAGATCGGGATGCTCCACTGCACGCCGATGGCATTATTGTTATTGCCGTTGCCATTGCCGCCACCCGAGGAATAGGTATGGCCAGCGTTGGCGATCAGGTCCACGGTCGGGTAGTGGCCGGCGCGGTTGCGGCCGATGTCGCGCTTGGCCGATTCCACATTGAACTGGGCCGTGACGACGCCATAGTTCTGCTCTTCGGCGGACGACACCCACGGCTCGACGGCAGCCGGCTCGGGCGCGCTGATGACGACACCCGTGCGCATCGGCGCCAGGGTGGTCGGCGCTTCGCCGATGATGGTTTGCAAGGCGCTGCGCTTGTTGGCCAGGTCATTGATGGCGGCAAATTCCTGCGCCACCACCAGGTCGTAGGCCGCTTGCGCTTCGTGCGTATCGGTAATCGTTTGCGTGCCGACTTCGAAGTTGCGCTTGGCCGATGCCAGTTGCTCCGTCGTGGCGACCTTTTGCGCCTGCGTGGCGCCCAGGTTGTCCTGCGCGCTCAGCACGTCGAAATACGCCTGCGCCACGCGGGTGATCAGGTCTTGCTGCACTTGTGCAAATTGCGCTTCGGCAATCGCCTGCGCCAGCTTGCTTTGCTGATAGGTTTCCCAGCGATCCCAGCGGAACAGCGGTTGCGCCAGTGTCAAATTGTAGGCATTCGTGCGCACATTCACGGACGGCGAGGTGATCTTGTTGCCGCCATTGTTCTGGGCGATCTGTTCCTGATTGCCACGCGTATTGCTGCCCGACGCGGAGATTTGCGGCAGCAAGCCTGCCAATCCCTGCGGAACCCGCTCCATCCCGGCCGACAGGGCCGCGCGCGCGCTGGCGTACTGCGCGTCATTGGCCAGCGCCTGCTGGTACACCTGGATGAGATCGGCCGCCTGCGCTTGCAGCGAGTATGTCATCGAGACAAAGGCGCTGGTCATCAGCACGGCGATAAGGGGTTTCCGCATTGCATTTCTCCGTTGGAGTCGTCAAAAGTTGATGGAATCAAAAATCTGCTACCGCTTGCCTTGCGCCCGCCGGGTGAGCGGGGTACAGGCCTCCGCAGGCATGCAGGAAAACATGCCTGGGTGCATCTACTGCAAAATAACTTAGTATTTAGGCATCGCGCTGTCGACTTGCAGCGCCCAGGCATGCACGCCGCCCGTCAAATTACTGATCTTGCCAAAACCATTGCGCTCCAGGAAGGCTGCCACTTGCATGCTGCGCATGCCGTGATGGCAGATGCAGACGATCTCGGCGTCTTCATCGAGATCATCGATGCGCGCAGGAATCGAATTCATCTGCATCAGGGTGGCACCGTCGAGGTGGCACAGGTCGAACTCCCACTGTTCCCGCACGTCCAGCAACAAGGGGCGCGGGCGGGAAGGGTCAGCCAGCCAGGCGGCCAGCTGCGGTGCACTCAAATGCTCCATCGAATCGGTCGCCTCAGAACTGGAAATGCGACGGTGCCACGGCTTGCAGCGGCGTGACATTGGTTTCAAACAGCTTGCGCGTGTCGTAGGCCTTGTCCGAGCTGCGCGTGATCAAGTGCGCCGACATGATCGGCGCTTCGCCGATGATGGCTAGGATGCGGCCGCCGACTTTCACTTGTTGCAACAGTGCTTCCGGCAACACGGCCAGGGCGCCGGACACGACGATCACGTCATACGGTGCGCCCTTGCTCCAGCCCTGGGCGCCGTCGCCCAGTTCCACGGTGACATTCGTCACGCCGTTGGCGGCCAGGGTCTGCTCGGCCAGGGTTTTCAATTGGG
This sequence comes from Janthinobacterium sp. SUN176, assembly GCF_030587335.1. Taxonomy (NCBI): domain Bacteria; kingdom Pseudomonadati; phylum Pseudomonadota; class Betaproteobacteria; order Burkholderiales; family Oxalobacteraceae; genus Janthinobacterium; species Janthinobacterium sp. SUN176. Next base: position 4,069,308 of record NZ_JAPWIA010000001.1, read on the forward strand.
GAACGATTTCCACGCTCGTCACATGACGTGCCTTGTGCGCCAGCAACGCGGCCATATAGCCGCTGCCGGTGCCGATTTCCAGCACATTTTCATGCTTCTTGACGGCTACGTCTTGCAAAATGCGCGCTTCCAGCTTCGGCGTCAACATGCATTCGCCACCGCCCAGTGGAATTTCGGTATCGACGAAGGCCAGGTTCTTATAGGCGGCCGGCACGAAATCTTCACGCTTGACCACGTTCAACAGCTCCAATACGTCGATATCCAGTACGTCCCATGGACGGATCTGCTGTTCGATCATATTGAAGCGGGCTTGTTCGATATTCATCTTTGGACTCGGTAAGTGAAGTAATAATCCGCCATTTTATCGTTGAACTGGCTGAAAGCACATGTTAACCATAAAGGCGGGGAATGGAGGAAATTTGCGACGATCTGCAGATTTGGGGGGGCGAACCTTGGAAAAGGGGCAACTGAACGGTAGAGGCTAGCTCCGCTTATCAACTTTTCCCGGGCGCCTCCACCTGCAAGCTGCGCAAGCTCATATCGATAAAAGCATCCATGTAGGCGACGGGATCGATGTTCTTGACCTCGCACGGCAGGAAGGAGTGCGTCCACATCATCAGCATGGTGACGGGCGCGCTGAGGATGGTGCTGACCAGCACGGGATCGACCTGGCGGAATTCGCCGCGCTGCATGCCCCGTTCCAGCAAGGTGGCGATCAGCGCATTGCCGCGCGTGACCACCTCTTCGTTGTAAAACTGCGCCAGTTCCGGGAAATTGTTCGCTTCGGCCAACATCAGCTTGGTCAAACCGGCCAGCTTGGTGGCGCCGAATTCTTCCCACCATTGCATCATCATGCTGCGTAACAACTCGGCGCTGGTGCTGTCCGAGGCGGCCATGCTGTCTTCCGCCTCGCCGATGGAATGCACGATATTGTCGCGCACCACGGCCTTGAACAGCTCTTGCTTGTTCTCAAAGTACAGGTACAGGGTGCCTTTCGACACGCCGGCCCGCTTGGCCACATCCTCCAGGCGCGTCGATGCGAAGCCCCGTTCGACAAACAGGTCGAGGGCGGCGGCGAGCAATTCCTGCGGGCGGGCATCCTTGCGCCGCTCCCAGCGGGGCTTGGTATCAATCGGGGCTTGCATGTGTCTTTCCAAGTAACTTACTTTTGAGTCATTAATGGTAGACCGGTCTACCGTCAAGGTCAAGCGCCGGTTGCCAGACCCATCCTGATCGCACGAAAAGGGCGCAGAAGTACACTGATGCGTATACATATAGGCAGCCGCACCTCGCCGGCTGGCCGATCCGCACGCTCGCCATTGTAACGCGTCGCTGTGGCATGGCGCCCATCGGCTGGGAGCGTCCGACGCTGACACCAAGCGGCAAGCCCGTCTCAATCGCGCAAGGCTTGCGCCGGCGCCATGCGCATGGCCAGCCAGGCGTGGCGCGCAGTCGCCAGGGCCACCACGAACGCGGCCGCCAGCAGCGCCAGCGCCAGGGGCCAGGCACCGATGGGCGGATGCGCGCTGAAGGCCGCCAGGTAGCGCGCGATCGCCAACGCGGCCGGCGGCAAGGCTGCCACGCCGGCGATGGCGAGCAGCCACAGGAACTCGCGCACCACCAGCGTCCCGATGGCCAGGCGCCCGGCGCCATGCAGCTTGCGCAACACGATCTCGCGCGCGCGCCGCTGCACATTGTGCGCCACCAGCACATATACGCCAAAGGCCGCCAGCACGAAGATGGCGGCGCTGGCCCAGGCCAGCAGGCTGGCCATGCGGCGATCGTCGGCATAGGCGCTGGCGGCATATGCCGTCAGCGGCTTGGGCGCATACACTTGCCCCGGAAAATAGCGCTGCCACAGCGGGGCGACGGCTTCCGTCACGCTGGCGCCGTCCTCCCCCGCCGCCAGGCGCACGGTCAGCATCGCATTGGCAGGGTCGAGTCGGTACATCACGGGCAGCAGCGGCTCGCGCAAGCTTTGCCAGCGGATGTCCGGCACGACGCCGACGATCTGCAAGGCCTGGCCATTGAGCCAGCGTCCCGGCGCCTGCTGCGCCGTGGCCATGCCCAGCGCGCGCACAGCCGCCATGTTGATGACGACGGCGCTCGCCTCCGGCGCACGCTCGATGGCGGGATCGAACGCGCGCCCCGCCAGCGCGGCCACCCCGTACGCGTCGAAAAAGCTGGCGCTGACTTCACGGATCTCCAGCGAGATGCTGCCGCCGTCGCCGCGCTGCACGATATCGCTGGAACGCGTGCCGCCGCCCCCGTCGCGGCCAGGCACGTCGCGGCTGTCCGCCACCGCCGCCACGCCGGGCAGGCGCAGCACGGCGTCGCGGAAGGCCACGCTGGCCGGCTGGCGCATATCCTGCCCCTTCGGCAATTCCAGCACCAGCAGCGGCGCCGCATCGAAGCCGCGCGCAGCCTCGCTGGCATAGCGCGTCTGCCAGGCTACCGCCAGCGCCACGCTGCCCAGGCCCATCGCCAGGGCCAGCTGCGACACCGTCAGCACGCGGCGCAGGCCGGCGCTGCCGCGGGTGTCGCCGCTACGCTGCGCCAGCGCCTGGCGCATGTCGACACGACAGGCCAGCCAACCCGGATAGGCGCCCGCCGCCGTGCCGGCCAGCACGCACAGCACCAGCGGCAGCGGTGCAAAGATGTCATCCAGCGGCCGCGCCACAAGCGCGGCGAACAGGGGTAGCAGCAACCAGGCCAGCAGCACGCCCAGCGCCGTGGCCCCCAGCGACAGCAACAGCGATTCGGCCAGGAACTGGGCCAGCAACTGCCCCGAGGAAGCGCCCAGCACGCGCCGCACGGCGATTTCACGCTGGCGCTGCAAGGTGCGCACGGCCGCCAGGCTGATGTAGTTGGACACGGCCAGCAGCAGGATCAGCAGGCCGACGGCGCCCAGTCCCAGCACCAGCCGCCGGTCGGCGCGCGGACCGCTGCCGATGGTGTTGGCCACCGTGGTGTCGAAATAGGCGTCGCGCAGGGGCCCCAGCGCGATTTCGACGGGCTTGCGCTCGCCCAGCGCGGCGCGCTGCTGCGGCGGCACGAGGCTGTTCCATGGCCCCTGGTCAGTGGCAGTCTGCAGCGCGCCGCGCAAGGCTTCGGCGCTCACGCCCGCTCCCGCCTTGACATAAATCTTGCCGGCGATGCCCATCCAGTTGGCCAGCGCCGCGTCGCGCTGGGGCGCCGGCCACAGCACGCTGCCCGTCCCCGCCAGCAGCGCATAGGACACCGTGCTGGCCAGCGGCGGATCGGCCAGCACGGCGCGCACGCGCAGACGTTGCCGGTCCAGCGCGATATCGCGCCCCAGCACGCGCTCCGGCACGTCGGCGTGGCCGAACAGGCGGCGCGCCATCGACTCCGTCACGGCCAGACCATCGGGCCGGCTCAGCGCCGCCGACAGGTCGCCGGCCAGCACGCGCGGCTGGAAGATGGCGGCAAAAGCGGGATCGACGGCCGTGATCTCGAGTTCCTGCTGACGACCATCCTGCTCGAAGGTCGCCTTGCGCGGCCAGAACACGCTCGCTTGCAAGGGGAAACCGCTGCGCAGCGCCACGTCGCGCAGGGCAAATGGCGTGTATTCCAGCCACTGCGGCTGCGGAATGAAGTTGAGCCGGTGCTTCAGCACATAGACGCGCTCGGCTTGCGGCACGGCGGCATCGAAGCTGAAGGAATAGCGGACCAGGCAAAGCAGCAACAGGCACAGTGCAAAACCCGTCGCCAGCCCGCCCAGCGCGGCGGCGGAATACGCCGGTTGCTGCGCCAGCAAGCGCCAGCCGATGCGAAAATCTCGTGCAGACATCATGCTATCCCTTGAAGTATCAGTCAGCGCGCAAGGCCAGCGCCGGCGCCATGCGCATGGCCGACCAGGTGTGCCGCACGGTGGCCAGCAGGGCCACCAGCAGGGCCAGCAGCAATGCCGCCGCCAGGGGCCAGGCGCCCAGCGGCGCGCGCTCGACAAAGCCGGCCAGGTAGTGCGCGATGCCCAGGGCCGCCAGCGGCAGGCCCAATACGGCGCCGGCGGCAAGCAGCAGCATGAACTCGCGTCCCACCAGGCGCGCGATGGCGGCGCGGCCGGCGCCATGCAACTTGCGCAGCACAATTTCACGGCTGCGGCGCTGCACGCTGTAGGCCGACAGCACATAGATGCCGAAGGCGGCAAGCAGCAGGGCGATCAGGCTGGCCAGGCCGAGCATGCGCGCCAGGCGCAGATCTTCGGCATACATCCCCGTCAGCAGGCTTTGCGCCGTGCGCAGCTCCAGCATCCGCTCCGGAAAATAGCGCCGCCACAGCGGTTCGATGCGCGCATGGGCCACTGCCACGGCGTCCGCGCTGCGCAAGGACAGCGTGCCGCCAGGGCGCAAATCGAACAGCATCGGCTGGGCCGCCTGACGCATGTCCTGGAAGCGGATCGGCGGCGCAATGCCAATGATCACCTGCCCGTCCGGCATCGCCTGCCCCACGGCGGCCTGCGGCGTGGGGTAGCCCAGCGCCAGCGCCGCCGCCGCATTGAGCACCACCACCTGGCTGCCGACCCTGTCCCGCGCCGCGTCGAACAATCGCCCGTGCAGAGGCACGATGCGGTGCAGGTCGAACCAGCCCGGCGTCATGGGTTTGTATTCGAGGCGCACGTCGCGCCCGCCGCGCGTCCTGACGCTGCCGACGACCTTGCTGCCATCGCGCCCGACCGCTTCCAGGATGCCCGCCACGCCGGCAATGCCGGGCAGGCGCGCCAGCGCCTCTTCGAAGGCGCGCGCCTGCGGACTGTCCTCGCTCCCGGGCGGCAAGTCCAGCACCAGCAAGCCATCCGGCGCAAAGCCCGGCGAGGCATGGCTGCCATACCAGGCTTGCCAGCCGACGGCCAGGGTCGCGGCGCACAGCGCCATGGCGGCGCCGAACTGCAATACCGTCAGCACGCGGCGCAGCCACAGGCCAGCCACCGTTTCGCTGTTGCCGCGGCCAGCCAGCGCGGGACCGGGCCGCACGCGCAGCGCGCACCAGGCGGGATAGGCGCCCGCGCACAAGCCCGTGAGCACGCCGGACAGCAAGGCGCCGGCGCAGCGCCAGGCAGTGAACATATCGTCCAGCGGCCGCTGGACCAGCTCGGCGAAGAGCGGCAGCGCCAGCCAGGCCAGCAGCAAACCGGCGGCGGCCGCCAGCAGCGCTGTGAGCACCGACTCGGCCAGGAACTGCCGCACCAGGCGCCCCGCACTGGCGCCGAGCAGCTTGCGCACGCCGATTTCCCGCTGGCGGCGCAAGGTGCGCACGGTGGCAAGGTTGACGTAATTGATGACGGCCAGGGCCAGTATCAGCAGCGCCAGCACGGCCAGTCCCGCCACGCTGGCGCGCTGCCCATGCCGCGCCGCCGCGCGGCTGTTGTACAGGTCCGCATCGAAGTAAGCCTGCGCCAGCGGCAGCAGCGCGATGTCGGTGACGTTGCGCCCCTCGAGTGCGCGACCCATCGAGGCGCCGCGCACCTGCCGGTCTTGCGGCGAATCGTTGACGGCCCGCTGCAGCAGCGCCGCCAGCGCATCGGGGTCTGCGCCGGGGCGCATCCGCAGGTAAATGGCGCCGCGCCCCGTGCCGGAAAAAGCGGCCTCGCGCTGCGCCGCCGGCCAGGCGCTGCTGAGCGTACCCACCAGCACTTCATACGGCACGGTGGTGTTGCGCTGATGGTCGGGCAGGATGGCGCGCACCTGCAGCGTGACGCCGCCGACCCGCAGCAACTGGCCCAGCGCGGGCCCGTCGGCAAACAGCTTGCGCGCCGCCGTCTGCGTCAGCGCCACGGCATCGGGCTGCGCCAGCGTGGACCGCAAGTCGCCCTGCAGCGCCGTCACGCCGAACAGGCTGGCAAAATCCGCATCGACCGCTTGCACGTTCAGTGCATACGGGCGCTCGCCGCGCTGCACGGGCAAAGCCAGTTGCCTGACGATGCTCGCCATCTCCACCGCACCGCTGCGCTGCGCCACGTCGCGCAGCGACAGATAGGCGTAGTTCTGCCACTCGGGGCGGATGAACAGATTGATGCGCTGCTTGACCAGCTGCACGCGCTCGCGCTGCGGTACGTGGCTATCGTAGCCCAGGCTGTAGCCGACAAAGCCCAGCAGCAGAAAGCAGGCCGCGAAACCCACCGCCAGGCCCAGGATGACGGCCGCCGAGGCGCCACGCTGCTGCGCCAGCAGGCGCCAGCCGATGCGGAAATCGGCCGCCTTCATGCGGCTTGCAAGGCGTCGACCACGACGCGGCCGTCCAGCAAATGCAGGGTGCGCGACGCCTGCGCCGCATGGTCGGGCGAGTGGGTCACCATCACCACCGTCGTGCCCTCCGCATTGATGCTGCGCAGCAGGCGCATGACTTCATTGCCGTGCGCCGTATCGAGGTTGCCCGTCGGTTCATCGGCCAGCAAGACGGCCGGCCCGGCCACCAGCGCGCGCGCGATCGCCACGCGCTGCTGCTGGCCGCCGGACAGCTGCGACGGCCGGTGTCCCGCGCGGTGGGCCACGCCCAGCTTGTCGAGCATGGCGGCCACGCGCTGGCGCCGTTCGCGTGCCGGCGTGCCGTTGTATTCGAGCGCCAGCTCCACGTTCTCGAACACGCTCAGTTCCTCGATCAGGTTGAAGCTCTGGAAGATGAAGCCGATGCGCCCGCGGCGCAGCACATTGAGCTTCGCCTCGCTCCAGCCTGCCACGTTCTGGCCCTCGAACCAGTATTCGCCCTGGCTGGGAATATCGAGCAAGCCCAGCAGACCCAGCAGGGTCGATTTGCCGCAGCCCGACGGGCCCGTGATGGCCACATATTCGCCCGCCTCGATTTCGAGGTCGATGCGGTCCAGGGCCTTGGTCTGGATATCGCCTGACTGATGCAGCTTGCTGACGCCGACTAGTTTGAGCATGGGTGGAACCTTTATGGAAGATGAGAGGGAATTTACCGGCTTATGTGCAATCTGGGGGAATTTCCATAGGCGGCGTAGGCGGACAGGATCACGCGTTCGCCTGCCTGCAGCCCTTGCAGCACTTCGAGCTGGCTGTTGTTGCGCCGGCCGATACGCACCGCGCGCCGCTGCGCCTGGCCGCCGGACGCATCGAGCACGTAGACCCAGGCGCCGCCGCTGTCGTTGACGAAAGCGCCGTTCGGCAGCAGCAGCGCGGCGGCCGGCTCGCCCAGGGTGATCTGCGCATCGAGGCTTTGTCCCGGATTGAGCACGGGCGGCTGGCCGTGCGTGAACACCAGTTCCACCGTGAAGCGGCCCTCCTTGATCTGCGGATAAATCGTCTGCACGCTCAGCGCATAAGCGCGGCCATCCTGGACGATGCTGGCTTGCCGTCCCGCCGCCATGCGGTTCAGGTAAAACTCGTCCACCCTGGCCGACAGCTTGTAGCGCACTGGGTCGTCGATGCGGCCCACATTCTTGCCCGTCGCAATCGACTCGCCCACCTGCAGCCGGAAATCCGTCAGCCGGCCGGCGGACGGCGCGCGCACGGCCAGGGCATCGACCGTGGCGCCGACCAGCAGCAGGCCCGAACTGAGGCCCGCGATGGACGCCTCAAGCTGGGCGGCCGCATCGCGGCGCACCCGCGCCTCGGCCTGCGCCGCCTGCTGTTCCTGCGCCAGCGCGCGCTGCTGCTGCAGCAGGCTGTCGGCCGACTCCTCCAGCGCCACGCTGGAAATGAAGCCCTGCGCCGCCAGCCTGACATGGCGCGCATGCTGCTTGCCGCCCTGCTGCAGCGCGAACGCCAGGTCGTCCAGGCGGCGCTGGTGCTCGCTGGCGCTGGCCTGCTGCGCCACGCGCAAGTTGGACAAGTTGAAAATCTGCTGCGCATGTTCGGCCTTGCGGGCCAACAGTTCCAGGTTGCGCTGCGGATTGGAGATGCGGAACAGCAGCTGGCCCTTCCTGACCAGCGCGCCGTCACCGGCAAGCACCTCGTCGATGCGGCCCGACTCGACCGAATCGAGGAGCACGGAATGCAGCGGCTCGGCGCTGGCGCGCACCACCACTTCATCGAGAAAAATGCCGCGCTCTGCGATACCGATGCGCAATTCAGCGGCAGGCACCTGCAAGCCGCGCGGCATGGCCCACCACCCCGTGGCGGCAAGCGCGGCCAGCAGCAACACGCCCGCCAGGCCGGCGGCGACCAGCTTGCGCCGGCTGCGCGGCACGCGCGTATCCATGGCGGCGCCGCTGGCCGGCAAAGGGGGGATCGAAGATCGGGGAGCATGCATACTTATTTTCACGTCTTTCGCACTGGTCTTGTCCCTGCATCAGCAAGCAGCGTGCCAGCGGCAGGCGCCACGCGGACTTGCGCCACGCAACCGTGCGCCGGCACGGGCGGCGCGGCGCGGTGTCCCGCAGTGTCCATTTCCGGACAGCGGCTGTTCGCAAGCGCACAGCGCCGGCAAACGGACATGCCCAGAGCAGCCGCCACGCCCCCTGCGCGGCTGCTAGAATGCGCCACCGACCGACGCTCACTATGCTCTCCATGGCCCACACCGCAGCCCACGTCCTGATCCTCGACGACGATATCGATGTCGCCTGCGCCGCACAGCTGCTGCTGCGGCGGCGCTACCGCGACGGCCAGGTCGATACGCTGTGCGACCCGGCAGGGCTGCCCGCGCTGCTGGCCCGGGCAGTGCCCGACGTGGTGCTGCTCGACCTCAATTTCCAGCCCGGCCAGACCGATGGCGCACAAGGCCTGGCCTTGCTCGACCTGCTGCGCGCGCTGCCACGGCCGCCTTGCGTGATCGCCATGACGGCGTATGCCGACGTGCCGCTGGCCGTGGCGGCGCTGCAGCGCGGTGCCGGCGATTTCATCACCAAGCCCTGGGACAACGCGCGCCTGGCCGCCGCCGTGGAACAGGCGCTGGCGCGCCGCGCCGGCATGGCATCGCCAGGCACGGCCGCGCCGGACCTGATGGGCGACTCCCCGGCCATGCGCGCGCTGCGCGCGATGGTCGCCAGCGTCGGCCCCACCGAGGCAAACGTGATGGTGCTCGGTGAAAACGGCGTCGGCAAGGAACTGGTGGCGCGCGCGCTGCACCAGGCCTCGCGCCGCGCCGCCGGTCCCCTGCTGCCGGTGGACATGGGCGCCGTGCCGGAGACAACCTTCGAAAGCGAATTGTTCGGCCACCGCAAGGGCGCGTTCACCGACGCCAGGCATGAACGCGCAGGACGCTTCCAGGCGGCGCGCGGCGGCTCGCTCTTTCTCGATGAAATCGGCAACCTGCCGCTGGCGGCGCAAGCGAAGCTGTTGACGGCGCTGGAACGGCGCGAAGTGACGCCGCTCGGCGCCGACCGTCCGGAAGCGATCGACGTGCGCATCCTCAGCGCCACCAATGTCGATGAAGCGCGGCTGTTCGATCCGGCCGTGTTCCGGCCCGACCTGCTGTTCCGCCTCAATACCATCGTGCTGCGCGTGCCGCCGCTGCGGGCGCGCCGCGAGGATATCGCCATGCTGCTGCGGCACTACCTGGCGCACTACGAAAGCCAGTACCAGCGCCCTGCGCGCGCGCCCGCGGCGGAGGCGCTCGACTACCTGCAGCAGCATGACTGGCCTGGCAATGTGCGCGCGCTGCGCCATGCCTGCGAACGGGCCGTCATCCTGGGGAACGAAGCGCACTACACGCGCGGCGATTTCGGCCTGTTCGACGGCGCCGGCCAGGCGCCAACGGCGCCCGCCCACGCACGCCAGACGCTGGGCGCGCTGGAACGCGACGCCATCCACCGCACGCTGGAGCAGGTCGACGGCAATATCAGCCATGCGGCCAAGGCGCTGGGCATCAGCCGCGCCGCCCTGTACCGCAAGCTGAACAAACATGGCATCTGAGCGCAGCCTCAAGACGACGGCCAGCGCCAGCATCGTCGCCATGCTGGCGCTGGCCGGCGGCGCCGGGTATTTTGTCGCGCTGGCGTCGCCGCGCCTGAGTGTATTGTGCCTGCTGCTGTCGATAGCGCCGGCGTGGCTGCTGTCCCGCTGCCTGACACGCCTCGCGCCGCGCCTGTCACGCCAGGAGTCGACGATGGCAACGGCAATGACGGCGGCGCCGTCGCCTACGCCCGATGAAGAATCGCTGAGGGCGCTCGAAGCCTGTCTCGAGCACGCGCCCATCGCCCTGTTCCGCATCCGGAACGACGCCGAGGAACGCAAGGTAACGCCCCTCAATGCAAGCGCACGGCGCCAGCTGGCGCCCGGACATGCGAGCGAACCGCAACGGTGGCAGCAACTGCTGGCGGCGCAGCCGCCCGGCCAGCGCCGCCTGCTCAGTTTTGACACGGAGCGGGGCGTGGAGCGGGCGCTGGTGGCCGTGGCGGCGCTGACCTTGCAAGGCGCACCGCAGCACTTGGCCGCGCTGATGCCGGTGGAGAGCGAACTGGAAGCCGAGGCGCTCAACGCCTGGCGCGACCTGGTGCAAGTGCTGACGCATGAAATCATGAATTCGCTGACGCCCGTCGCCTCGCTGTCGCGCACGGCCTGCGACCTGCTGGCGGACGTGCGCCCCCTGCTGCCGCACGACACCCATGCCGACCTGGCGACGGCGCTCGACGCCATCGCCCGCCGCGCCGCCAGCCTGGCCGACTTCGTGGCCAGCTACCGCAGCCTGTCCAGCGTGCCCGCGCCGCAACCCGAAGCGGTGCGCCTGGAACAACTGTTCCAGCGCCTGGAAGCGCTGCTGGCGCCGACCTGGCAGGCGCGCGGCGGCAGGGCGGAATTTTCCGTCGAACCGGCATCGCTGGAAGTGCGGATCGATGCAGGCCAGCTGGAACAGGCGCTGATCAATCTGCTCAAGAACGCTGCCGAAGCCACGCAGGGGATTGCTGCGCCGCGCGTCACGGTCAGCGCCCGCCTGAGCCGGGGCGCGCGCCTGCGCATCGAAGTGCGCGACAATGGCCATGGCGTGCCCGATACGCTGGCCGCGCACATCTTCATGCCATTTTTCTCGACCAGGAAGCAGGGGCGCGGCATCGGCCTGGCGCTGGTGCGCCACCTGGCCCATGCCAACGGCGGCACCTTGCGCCATGCGCGGCCCGTCGGCGCCGGCGCCTGTTTCCTGCTCAGCTTTTAAGGCCGACGGCACCACGTCAGGCGCACGCGCCTGCAGTTCACCCCGCGTTTTACGCAGTTCGTCGCATTTCCCTGCCAGCCAGCGCACCGCTTTGCTATCTTCTCATCGACAGCACGGCAGCCGCGGCGCGGCAGCCGGCTCTTTTCTTGTCCCGAACTAAAACAATCATAAAGGAAACACCATGCGTACCTTGCTGGCCCTGTGCTGTGCCGTTGCCCTTGGCGGTTGCGCCATCGTCATCAACCCCAACGATGGCGAAGTACGCTATGCCGATTCCAGCAGCAATGTCATCCAGGGCAATGGGCAAGTGAGCCGCGACGTGCGCCAGGTCAGCACCATCAGCGCGCTCGACATCGACAACATGAAGCGCATCGACATCAAGATCGACGTGCGCGTCGGCCCGACGGCATCGCTGGTGATCGAAGCGGACAGCAACTTGCAACCGCTGATCCATAGCGACGTGAGCGGCAATACGCTGCGCCTGTGGAGCGACACGAAAATTCGCAGCAGCAATGGCATCCACGTCATCTATACGACGCCGCAATTGAGGAAGATCAACATCTCCGGCTCGGGCCGCCTGGTAGTCAGCGGCCTGAATGGCGACGATTTCAGCCTGGAACAGCGCGGGTCGATGAAGAGCGAATTGTCGGGCACGACGGGACGCTTCGACGTGGCCAACAATGGCTCGGGCAGCATCAACGCGGCGGCCCTCGCCAGCGGCAACACGGACGCGGTGCAGAACGGCTCGGGCAGCATCCAGCTGGGCAGCGTGCACGGCGAACGCATCAACGTGGCCGTCAACGGCTCGGGCAGCATCAGCGCCAACGGCGCCGTGCAGCGCCTCGACGCCAACGTGAATGGCTCGGGCGATGTCAACCTGGCGTCGCTGCGCAGCGACGTTGCCTATCTGGCGAGCAACGGCTCCGGCGACATCGACGTCAGCGTCCAGAATGAAGTCAACGCCCGCGCCAGCGGTTCCGGCCGCATCACCGTGCATGGCGATCCGGCCCGCCGCACTTTATCGGGCAAGCGCGTCAGCATCGTGCGCTGAACGCGCCCGGGCAACACATGGGAGCCGGCTTGCTATACTGTCGGCTCCTCACCCGCTCGTCTGAACTCCCATGTCACCATCTGCCCCCCTGGCATGCCGTCCCTCGTGCGGCGCCTGCTGCACCGCACCGTCCATCACCAGCCCGATTCCCGGCATGCCGAAGGGAAAACCGGCGGGCGTGCGCTGCGTGCAGCTGGCCGATGACAACCGTTGCAAGATCTTTGGCCAGCCGGAACGGCCCGCGTTTTGCGGCGGCTTGCAGCCATCCGCGGAGATGTGCGGCGACAGCCGCGAACACGCGGTGCACTGGCTGGCCGAGCTGGAACGGCTGACGGCACCCTGAGCGGCGACGCGCACGGCGTCCCTGCTTGCGTCGCGCTTAACGCGCGTCTTCCGCTTCCTCGGCGTCGCGCTGCCGCTTGTATTCCAGCAAGGTGGCAATCCCCAGATAGATCAGCAGCAGACACACGGAGTCGCGTGCATCGCTCCAGCCCAGCGTGCCATGACGCATCCAATGCAGCGCATTCAACACGATCATCATGCCCAGGATCAACCATCCACTGCGGCGCAGGGCGCGGCCCGGCAAGCTTGCCTTGAAAGAGGTACTTGAAAACATGGCTTCCCTTATTTCATTCCATTTTTTACAACACTAACAGAACTTATATCTTTTCGGCAATATTTGATGGAAACCTGCGTACGCTTGACTCTGTTTGCACGTTTGCGTATATTCATGCACATTCTTGCACGTTTATAGGTTCACCATGTCCTCCACCCTGCTCCTCAAACAACGCCACGCGCTGATCCAGCAACAATTGCATGCCGACGGTCGCGTGCTAGCGCTGGACCTGGCGCGCCAGCTCGACGTATCCGAAGATACGATACGGCGCGATCTGCGCGAGATGGCGGCGGCCGGCCTGTGCCAGCGCGTGTATGGTGGCGCCCTGCCGCTGGCGCCGGACGGCGGCACCTTGAGCCAGCGCAAGCAGGAAGCGCCGGAACGCAAGGCGCGCCTGGCGCAGGCCGCCGTCTCCCTCCTGCGCGCGGGCCAGGTGCTGTTTCTCGATGCGGGCTCGACCAATCTCGCCATCGCCAGCGCCTTGCCAGAGTTAGCGCTCACTGTCATCACCAACGCGCCAGCCATTGCCATGACCCTGATGGAACGCCCGGAAATCGAACTGATCATGGCTGGCGGCAGGGTCGACCGTCGCGCCGGCGCCAGCCTGGGGCCGCAGGCGCTGCGCACCGTCGAGCGCATGCATCCCGACCTGTGCTTCCTCGGCGCTTGCGGCGCCGATGCGGACGCGGGCGTGACAGCGTTCAATTACGACGAGGCGGAATTCAAGCGCAGCATCGCCGGCGCCAGCAAGGCGGTGGTCGTGGCCGTCACCAGCGACAAGCTGGGCACCGCCGCACCCTTTGGCGTACTGGCCACGGGCTTGCTGCAGCACCTGGTGCTGGAAGCCGATGCCGACGCTGCCCACGTGGCCGCCTTTGAACGGCTGGGCGTACAAGTGTTGCGCGCCCGCGCCTGATTTTATCCACCCCGACTTTGAAAAGCTCCCCCATGCATCTCACCGGCACCCTGCAACAACGCGCCACGCGCCTGGTCTTCTTCGCCGCCGGCCTCGGCATGGCCGCCTGGGCGCCCTTGGTTCCCTACGCCAAGTCGCGCCTGGGCCTCGATGAAGCCACCCTCGGCATTTTGCTGCTGTGCCTGGGCGCTGGCTCGCTGTGCGCGATGCCGTTTACGGGCATGCTCACGGCACGCTTCGGCTGCCGCAAGGTCATCGTCGGCGCCGGCCTGCTGCTGACCGCCATCCTGCCCGGCCTGGCGCTGGCCGCCACGCCGCTGCAACTGGGCCTAGTGCTGCTGGTGTTCGGCGCGGCCATGGGCACGTTTGACGTGGCCATCAATATCCAGGCCGTGATCATCGAAAAAGCCAACGGCGGCGCCATGATGTCGGGCTTTCATGCGCTGTTCAGCGTGGGCGGCTTCGCCGGTGCGGCCTGCATGGCCCTGCTGTTGTGGCTGGGCCTGACGCCGGCCTGGTCCTGCGTGGTGGTGATGCTGCTGCTGTGCGGCGTCCTGGGCGCGGCGCAAGGCCATCTGCTGCCGACGGCGTCCGCCTCCGGCGAAAAGACGCCGCTGTTCGTCATGCCGCATGGCGCCGTCATTTTCATTGGCCTGTTGTGCTTTATCGTTTTCCTGGCCGAAGGCGCCATCCTCGACTGGAGCGCCCTGTTCCTCACCACCACGCGCGGCGTGGAAGAAGCCAAGGGCGGCCTCGGCTACGCCGCCTTCGCCATCGCCATGACGGTGGGCCGTTTCACCGGCGACAAGGTGGTCAGCCGTTTTGGCGGCAAGCGTGTGCTCACTTTTGGCGGCTTGTGCGCAGCGGCGGGCTTTTTCCTGGCCGTGCTGGCGCCGCACGCCAGCCTGGCCATGCTTGGCTTCGTGCTGATCGGCCTGGGCGCGGCAAATATCGTGCCCATCCTGTTTACGGCGGCAGGCAACCAGCATGCCATGCCGGCCAGCCTGGCCGTGGCGGCCATCACCACCATCGGCTACGCGGGCATCCTGGCCGGCCCGGCCGTGATCGGCTTCGTCGCCCACGCCACCAGCCTGAATATCGCCTTTGCCATGCTGGGCGCCGCCCTGCTGCTGGTGGCGGCCAGCGCGCGCCTGGTGGCGCAGGCAAAACAAGTATCCTGATCCTTCCTCCTGCCTGGCGGACGGCGCTAAAAAAGCGCCGCCCAACTGCGCCCAAATAAGGTCCGCGGGCCTGCGGCATGGTAAGCTTCGACCCCGCGCACATTGCTGGCGCCACGCGGTCATCCCATCCTGTCACTTATACCCGTACTTATACCCTTTTATACATCTATGGATCTCATTCTTGCGTTAAAAGCCATCATCATGGGGCTGGTCGAAGGTTTTACCGAATTCTTGCCGATTTCGTCCACGGGGCATCTGATCCTGGCCGGCAGTCTGCTCGACTTTACCAAGGATGTCTCGAAAGAAGTCATGGACGTCTTCGAGATCGCCATCCAGGCCGGTGCCATCCTGGCCGTGTGCTGGGAATACCGCCAGCGCATCGGCAGCGTGCTGTCCACCTTCAGCACCGAAGTCAAGTCGCGCAAATTTGTGCTGAACGTGGCCATCGCCTTCATTCCGCTGGCCGTCATCGGCCTGGCCATCGGCAAGATGATCAAGCATGCGCTATTCAAGCCAGTACCGGTCGCCATGGCCTTCATCATCGGCGGCATCATCATCTTGCTGGTGGAGCGCCGCGCGCGCACCAACCCCGTCACCGTGCGCGTCAACTCGGTCGATGAAATGACGCCGTTCGACGCCCTGAAGGTGGGCTGCGCGCAGGCATTCGCGCTGATTCCGGGCACCAGCCGTTCCGGCTCGACCATCATCGGCGGCATGCTGCTGGGCCTGTCGCGCAAGACAGCCACCGAATTCTCGTTCTTCCTGGCCATCCCGACCTTGTTCGCGGCCACCTTCTACTCGCTGTACAAAGCGCGCGACATCCTGTCGGCCACCGACGTGCCCCTGTTCGGCCTGGGCACCGTGGCCGCCTTCATTTCCGCCTTCCTGTGCGTGCGCTGGCTGCTGCGCTACATCAGCTCGCACGACTTCACGTTTTTTGCCTGGTACCGCATCGTGTTCGGCTTGCTGGTGTTGGCCAGCGCCCACTACGGCTGGGTTGTTTGGGCAGAATAAGGCACTATGAATCAAGATATTAACCAGCGCGCGCTGCACCTGCTGCAAACGGTTTTCGGCTACCCGGCCTTCCGCGGCCAGCAAGCCGACATCGTCGACCACGTCAGCCATGGCGGCGACGCGCTGGTGCTGATGCCCACGGGCGGCGGCAAATCGCTGTGCTACCAGATTCCCGCCCTGCTGCGCGACGGCGTCGGCGTCGTCGTCTCGCCATTGATCGCGCTGATGCAGGACCAGGTGGACGCGCTGGAGGAAGTCGGCGTGCGCGCCGCCTTCCTCAATTCCACGCAAACCTACGAAGAAGCGAGCCGCATCGAGCGCCTGGTGCGCACGGGCGGCATCGACGTCGTCTACGTGGCGCCAGAACGCCTGATGACGCAGCGTTGCCTGGACCTGTTCCAGGCCTCGAAGATCTCCCTGTTCGCCATCGACGAGGCGCACTGCGTGGCCCAGTGGGGCCATGACTTCCGTCCCGAATACATCAAGCTGTCGGTGCTGCACGAGCAGTTCCCGGACGTGCCGCGCATCGCGCTCACGGCCACGGCCGACCCGCAGACGCGCGCCGAAATCGCCCTGCGCCTGCAGCTGGAAGACGCGCGCCAGTTCGTCTCGTCCTTCGACCGCCCGAACATCCGCTACCAGATCGTGGAAAAGGCAAATGGCCGCAAGCAGCTGCTCGACTTCATCAACACGGAACACGCGGGCGACTGCGGCATCGTCTACTGCCTGTCGCGTAAAAAAGTCGAGGAGACGGCGGAATTTCTGAACCAGAGCGGCATCCGCGCCCTGCCCTATCACGCCGGCATGGAGTACGCGAAGCGCAGCGCCAACCAGGCGCGCTTCCTGCGCGAAGAAAACATCGTCATGGTCGCCACCATCGCCTTCGGCATGGGCATCGACAAGCCCGACGTGCGTTTCGTCGCCCACCTGGATCTACCGAAAAGCATCGAGGGCTATTACCAGGAAACGGGGCGCGCGGGCCGCGACGGCATGGCCGCCAACGCGTGGATGGCGTACGGCTTGCAGGACGTGGTGCTGCAGCGGCGCATGATCGACGAATCGGAGGCGGACGACACCTTCAAGCGCGTGCTGGGCGTCAAACTCGACGCCATGCTGGGCCTGTGCGAAACGCTCAGCTGCCGCCGCATGCGATTGCTCGAATACTTCGGCGAACCGGCTTCGCCGTGCGGCAATTGCGACACCTGCCTAGTGCCGCCAATCTCGTTCGACGGCACCGTGCCCGTGCAAAAACTGCTGTCGGCCATCTACCGCGTCGACCAGCGCTTCGCCGGCGGCCACGTGATCGACGTGCTGCGCGGCGTGGAATCGGAGCGCATCAAGACCTGGCACCACGACTCGCTGTCCGTCTTCGGCATCGGCTCGGACCTGGGCGAAGCGGAATGGAAATCGATTCTGCGCCAGGCCATCGCGCTGGGCCTCGTCTCGGTCGACCATGAACAATACAGCTCGCTGAAACTGACGGATGCCTCGCGCCCCGTGCTCAAGGGCGGCCAGAAAGTGCAGCTGCGCCAGTACCAGAAGCCGGTGAAAACCAGCAAGCGCAGCACCAGCGTGGCGAAGGGCTATGTCGAGACGGATCTGTCCACCAGCGAGCAGGCGATTTTCGACAAGCTGCGCTGGTGGCGCGTGGAGACGGCACGCACACACAACGTGCCGGCCTACGTGATTTTTGTCGACGCCACCCTGCGCGAAATCGCCAAGGCCAAGCCCACCTCGCTCGAGCAGATGCGCGGCGTGAGCGGCGTGGGCGAGAAAAAACTGGCCTCGTACGGCGACGAAATCGTCGCCATGATCCTGGAGATGATTTGATGGAAGATTTGATGGAAGCACTCTCGTCCGACCTGATCTATCAGGCCGTGAAAATTCTCGGCGCCCAGCCCGACGCCGAAGACGAGGTGGAAGCGCAAGTACGGTTACTGGTGCAGGACGATCTCACCGTGCGCCGCCTGGCCGACGTGGTGCCGGAAGCCTTCGGCCTGGTGCTGGCGTCGCACCTTCCCGGCGCCGAAAACATGACCCTGCCCCATACGTTCTGCGCCCAGGACGAGGACGGCGAATGGGTGGAGTTCCCCATGCGCCGCGAACCGATCTTTGTCGTCGCCGCGGATATCGCCCAGCACACCTTCCACAACGGCCCGCGCGCGTTGATACAAAACCTGGCCAACCGCAGCTCCTTGCTGTCGGCCATCAACAAGGGATTGAATGCGGGCGGCTCGCTCGATGGCACGACCCTGGGCCCGCCATCCTTCTTTGGCCTGCCCGCCGCCCTGTACCAGCCGGCGGCATCGCCCGAGACGCCCTGACCACTTTACCTTGCCTCTGCCCTTGATAACGGAATGCTGCCGCGATGGAAACCAAATGGCTGGAAGACTTCATCTCGCTCGCTGAAACGCATAACTTCAGCCGTTCCGCGGCCCTGCGCCACGTCACTCAGCCAGCATTCTCGCGGCGCATCCAGTCGCTGGAAAACTGGCTCGGTATCGACCTGGTCGACCGCACGTCCTACCCGACGCGACTGACGCCGGCCGGCGCCGTGTTCTACGAGCAGGCGCTGGAAATGCTGGGACAGATCAACGGCGTGCGCGCCCTGTTGCGCGGCAAGCGGGCCGCCACGCAGACGAGCGTCGATTTCGCCGTGCCGCATACCCTGTCGCTGACCTTCATGCCGAAATGGCTGACGGCGCTGGAAGAAGGTTTTGCGCCGATCAACAGCCGTTTGATGGCGCTGAACGTGCACGACGCCGTGCTGCAGCTGGTCGACGGCGGCTGCGACCTGCTGCTGTGCTATCACCATCCGCGCCAGCCGGTGCAGCTGGACCCGGGCCGCTACGACATGCTGGTGATGGGCCGCGAAACCCTGCGCGCCTATGCGCGCTGCGGCCAGGACAAGGTGCCGGACTTCGTCCTGCCCGGCAGCGCCAAGGAGCCGCTGCCCTTCCTTTCCTACACCAGCAACGCCTACCTGGGGCGCATGGTGGAATTGCTGGTGGCCGACGCCAAGGCGCCGCTGTTCCTGGAAACCTGCTATGAAACGGACATGGCCGAAGGCTTGAAGATGATGGCGCTGGAAGGCCGCGGCATCGCCTTCCTGCCCGAATCGGCCGTCATGCGCGACGTCAAATACAAACACCTGGCGCGCGCCGATGGCGGCGCGCCAGGCTGGGAAATCGAGCTGGAAATCCGTTTGTACCGCGAACGCCCGTCCAGCCTGCGTCCCGGCAAGCAGATCGTCGAAAGCCTGTGGCAATACCTGGTGCAGTCGCAGGATGGCAAGGCACGCATGGGCAAGCGCCGCAAACGCGCCACCGAGGCCCCCCAGTCCTGACTGGCAATCCTGGCAACACAACTATGCAATAAATGCATAACCGGATGCGCACAAAGCATTGGCCGGGGCATGAGGCTATCGCCTACGATGCGGTTCCGCTGCGCGCAGCTGCATATCGGCTGTGCCTCTAACGTATTCGTATTGTCCAGGAGCTTATCAAGCATGACCAGCAAGCACGCACTTCCTTCCTACCTGAATCCTGAAGACCTTGGCCCATGGGGCGTCTACCTCGAGCAGATCGACCGCGTTACGCCGTACCTGGGCAACCTGTCGCGCTGGGTGGAAACGCTGAAGCGTCCAAAGCGCATCCTGACGGTCGACGTGCCTATCGAGCGCGATGACGGCACCATTGCCCACTACGAAGGCTACCGCGTGCAGCACAATCTGTCGCGCGGCCCGGGCAAGGGTGGCGTGCGCTTCCACCAGGACGTGACGTTGTCGGAAGTGATGGCCCTGTCGGCCTGGATGACGGTCAAGAATGCCGCCGTCAACGTGCCATACGGCGGCGCCAAGGGCGGTATCCGTGTCGATCCGAAGACCCTGTCGCGCAACGAACTGCAACGCCTGACCCGTCGCTACACGAGCGAGATCAGCATGATCATCGGACCGAACAAGGATATCCCGGCGCCGGACGTCAACACGAATGAACAAGTCATGGCGTGGATGATGGACAGCTACGCCATGATCGGCGGCAATATGTCGACCGGCGTGGTGACGGGCAAGCCAATCTCGCTGGGCGGCAGCCTGGGCCGCCGCGATGCGACGGGCCGCGGCGTGTTCGTCGTCGGTTGCGATGCGGCCGCCAAGGTCGGCATGTCGCTCGAAGGCGCGAAAGTCATCGTGCAAGGTTTTGGCAACGTGGGCGGCGTCGCTGCACGCATGTTCGCTGAAGCCGGCTCGAAAGTGGTGGCGGTACAAGACCACAAGACCACCGTCGTGCACGCTGGCGGCTTGAACATCCCGCAATTGCTGGCACACGTGGCCGAAGTGGGCAGCGTCGAAGGTTTCCCAGGCGCCGAGGCATTCGTGCCACGCGAAGATTTCTGGGGCATCGATTGCGACATCCTGATCCCGGCCGCGCTGGAACAGCAAATCACGGCTGAACGCGCTCAAGTCATTCGCGCCAAGATCATCCTGGAAGGCGCCAACGGCCCGACCCTGCCGGCAGCGGACGACATCCTGACCGACCGCGGCGTACTGATCGTGCCGGACGTGCTGGCCAACGCCGGCGGCGTGACCGTCAGCTACTTCGAGTGGGCGCAGAACTTCTCGAGCTTCTTCTGGACGGAAGAAGAAATCAACAGCCGCCTGACCCGCATCATGCGCGAAGCGTTCGACGCCGTATGGCAAGTGTCGCAAGAGAAGAAAGTGTCGATGCGTACCGCGACCTTCATCCTGGCGTGCACCCGTGTTCTCCAGGCTCGCGAAGTGCGCGGCCTGTACCCTTAATGGCTACCTGAGAAAATGCCTGGGGCGTTGTTGCTTCGCCTCGCCGTACTTGCGTACTGTCTTCGGCTTTGCGCCTAGCCCCAGACATTTTTCAGGCGCCATTGGGTTGATGGCGCTCTAAAAAAATCCCGCCACACTTGCGTGTGAGCGGGATTTTTTGTATCTGCGGACTTGTTTACGCTGCGTAGCCTTGCGGGTTCTGGTGCTGCCAGCGCCAGTGGTCGCGGCACATGTCGTCGATGTTTTTCTGCGCTTGCCAGCCCAGCAGTTCCTTTGCCTTGTCGGCCGAGGCGTAGCAGCTGGCGATGTCGCCGGGGCGGCGCGGCACGATGTCGTACGGTACCCGGCGGCCGCTGGCGGCTTCGAAGGCGCGTACGGTATCGAGCACGCTGTAGCCATGGCCCGTGCCCAGGTTGACGGTAAAGCCGCCGTCGGTGGCAAACAGGCGGTTCAACGCGGCCACGTGGCCCAGCGCCAGGTCGACCACGTGGATATAGTCGCGTACGCCCGTGCCGTCCGGCGTGGCGTAGTCGTTGCCGAAGACGGCCAGGCGTTCGCGGCGACCCACGGCCACCTGGGCAATGAACGGCATCAGGTTGTTCGGGATGCCGGCCGGATCTTCGCCGATCAAGCCGCTGGCATGCGCACCCACCGGATTAAAGTAGCGCAACACGCCGACTTGCCACTGGGCATCGGCATGCACGAGATCAGCCAGGATCTGCTCGACCATCAGCTTCGAGCGGCCATACGGGTTGGTCACGGACAGGCGCGACGATTCCAGAATCGGCAAGGCCTCCGGGTCGCCATACACGGTGGCCGACGAGCTGAACACAAAACGTTTCACATTCGCCGCCGCCAGCACTTCCAGCAAGGCCACGGTGCCCGTGACATTGTTGTCCATATACATCAGCGGCTGCGCCACGGATTCGCCCACCGCCTTCAAGCCCGCGAAATGGATCACGGCATCGATGGCGTGCTCGCGCAGGACGGCGGCCATGGCCGCGCGGTCGCGCACGTCCGCTGCATAGAAGGGTACGCTTTTGCCGGAGATGCGCTCCACGCGCGCCATCGCTTCGCGCGCGCTATTACACAGGTTATCCACCGCGACGACATCAAAGCCGGCAGCCAGCAATTCGACACAGGTATGCGAGCCGATGAAACCGGATGCGCCCGTCACGAGTATTTTCTTGGACATAATATCAATCAATGCAAAAAAGATAAGACTACCGTAATTCCCCCGCCTTGCCTAGCCAGCGCACTAGCGCGCATTAAAAAAAGCCTGCGGCGTCGCCGCGGCAGGCTTGTTCTCGTGCAAACGGCACGGGTGGGCAAACCGCCAGGTTATTTCTTGATGAACACCAGATCCCACACGCCATGGCCCAGCTTCAAGCCACGGTTTTCAAACTTGGTCAGAGGACGATACGCCGGCTGCGGCGCATAGCCATCGGCGCTATTGTGCAGCTGCGGCTCGGCGCCCAGTACTTCCAGCATTTGCACCGCGTAATCTTCCCAATCGGTGGCGCAATGCAGATAGCCGCCCGGCGCCAGGCGATCGGTCAATTGCTTGACGAATGGCGACTGGATCAGGCGGCGCTTGTTATGACGCGCCTTGTGCCATGGATCGGGGAAGAAAACGTGGATACCGGCCAGCGAATTGGCGGGAATCATGTGCGTGAGCACTTCCACGGCATCGTGCTGCAGCAGACGCAGATTCGTCAGCGACTCTTCACCGATCAGCTTCAACAGACTGCCGACACCAGGCGTATGCACTTCGACGCCGATGAAATCCTTCTCCGGCATGGCTTTGGCGATATGCGCGGTCGTCGCGCCCATGCCGAAGCCGATTTCCAGGATGGCGGGCGCCTTGCGGCCGAACACCTGCTCGAAATCCATCGGTTCTTTGGCGAAAGGCAACAGGAACTGCGGGCCCAGGGTCTCGAGCGCGCGCGCCTGCGCCACGGAAAGCCGTCCCGCGCGGGTCACGAAACTGCGGATGCGGTGTTCGGTCGGATCGTACATCATCGGCCGCGCCGGGCCGTTTGCTGGGGTATCAGAAGACATGGGAATGGAGAAATAAGTGGCTGCGCCGCATCAAGCCATGCGCCAGCGAAAAATGGAGCGGGTGAAGGGAATCGAACCCTCGTCGTAAGCTTGGGAAGCTTCTGCTCTACCATTGAGCTACACCCGCGAAGCCTGCATTTTACGCGGGATGGCGAGGACTTGGCAAACTTGTGGATCGCTTTCGAATGCATCAGCAATTCCCGCGATATTTGACAAAAACATGGACCGCAGCCTCGGCAAGGTGCTGTTTTTGTTGATAGAGAACAACATCTTCAGACCGCCAGACACGCAGAATGGTCAGGTATGTAGCTAAAATAGAATAAATTATCGTTGCCACGGACTGTACGGCGCAGACTAGCAAGAGAAATGTTGCTACAATCATGTGACAGTTTAGCATTCCCGCTGTTCAACCTAAAAGGATATCCCATGAAGAAAATTCTGATCGCTTCGGCAATCCTGTGCTTCGCTTCCGCACAAGCCATGGCTCAATCGGCTCCAGCTCCTGTACCAGTCGCAGCGGCACCAGCTGGTGGTGCTGCTGCTGGCGCCGCTGCCGGCGCCACTGTTGCCGGCCTGAGCACGAGCGCCCTGATCGCAATCGGCGCCGCAGTTGCCGTTGTGGCCGGTGCAGCTAGCTCGGACTCGACCACCGCGCACACGACCCCAAGCCACGCCAAATAATCTGTCGACGCCTTTGGCTGAAACAGACAAGACCAAGCCCGCGACCTGACGTCAAATCGCGAGACGCTGGCCTGGTCTCACGAGAAGCTGGCTTTGTCATACGCAGCGCCACTTCCTCGATAAAAGCCCTTTTTCATTTCTTGAAAACGGGCTTTTTATTTTTCTTCAATAATGCGCGCGCCAAGAGCCGCAGCCGTCAGGAACATGAAACGCCCTGACCAATCATGCATAGTTAATGAAAAACCAGCCTCTCCATAAACGCATGGGATTTGCCCTGCAAGGCTTGGGTGCCGCCTTGCGCATGGAATCGAGCTTCCGGCTGCAATGCCTTGCCGCCCTCCTGGTATTGCTTGTACTTGCCTGGTACCGGCCAGCGATGATCTGGTGGGCTTTGTTATTGCTCAACTGTGGCATGGTCCTCGCGGCGGAGCTCTTCAACACCGCTCTCGAAAATCTGATTGATCACCTTCATCCGGCCCTCCATCCCAGCATCAAGATCGTCAAGGACTGCGCCGCAGGAGCCGTGCTCATTCTCAGTATCAGTGCCCTATGCGTGTTTGTTGCTTTTTTGCTTGAAAACGTTGCGTGCTAAGCAGAAATACCGGGGCAGCAAACTACAATACAGGACGCGCCAAAGTGCGTGTCTCTCAGGCTCCATGGAGTCCGGAGAAAATACAAAGATTCCTGTAATTTATTAAAAATATTGCTCCCATTGGCAATAATTACATTTACATTGAAGCATAAATGACTATTCCCCTCGTACCGGTAATTCTTTGTGGTGGTTCCGGCACACGTTTATGGCCGCTTTCGCGCGAGGTATTCCCGAAACAGTTTCTGCGCTTGTCCACTCAGGGCAGCATGCTGCAACAAACGCTGCAGCGCCTGGCAGGCATAGACACCGTGTCGCCAGCACTGCTGGTATGCAACGAATCCTCGCGTTTTGTTGTCGCAGAGCAAGTGCGTGAGATCGGTCTGGAAAATAGCCGCATGCTGCTTGAACCCATGCGCCGCAATACGGCTCCAGCAATCGCCTCGGCAGCCTTGCATGCGATGGAGAGTGGTGAGGATCCGCTCCTGCTGGTACTGCCATCGGACCACGTCATTTTGGATACCCCGGCTTTCCATCGTGCAATCGCACTGGCGCGTACTGCTGCAGAGGCAGGCAATTTGCTGACTTTCGGCATCACGCCAACGGGTCCAGAAACAGGATACGGCTATATTCGCGCCGAGAACGCTGCAAGCGGGCAAGTCCAGCGCATACTCGAATTCGTGGAAAAACCGGCTCAGGCGCTTGCAGAACAATATATCGTTAGCGGTGATTACTTCTGGAACAGCGGCATGTTCCTGTTCCGCGCCAGCCGCTACCTGGAAGAGCTGGAACACTTCCAACCCGCTGTTCTGGCCGCATGCCGCGCTGCCATCAGCGCAGCGAAAAGCGACCTCGACTTCATTCGTCTGGACAAGAATGCCTACGCTGCCAGTCCCGACATTGCCGTCGACTACGCCGTCATGGAGCGCACCAGCCATGCCTCTACCATCGCTCTCGATGCGGGCTGGAATGATATCGGCTCCTGGAAAGCCGTACTCGACGTGGCGGAAAAAGATGCCAATAATAATAGCGCCCACGGCGATGTGTTGATCCAGGATTGCAACGATTGCCTGGTGCACAGTACCAGCCGCCTGGTCACCACCATCGGCATGCGTAATACCGTGATCGTAGAAACCGCCGATGCCGTGCTGGTCATGGACGCGGATCAGGCACAACAAACGAAAACAATGGTCGCGCAGCTGGTCGCCAGGGAGCGTCCCGAGGCCACCATGCACCGCGAAGTCTTCCGCCCATGGGGCTCCTATGATTCCATAGGCACTGGCGAGCGCTTCCAGGTCAAGCGCATCACTGTCAAGCCTGGCGCCAAGCTGTCATTGCAAATGCATCATCACCGCGCCGAGCACTGGATCGTGGTATCCGGCACGGCGCAGATCACGAATGGCGACAAGGAATATTTGCTGACCGAAAACCAGTCCACCTATATCCCCCTCGGCGTCGTCCACTCCCTGGCCAACCCGGGCAAGCTGCCGCTGGAATTGATTGAAATTCAATCGGGTAGCTACCTTGGGGAAGACGATATTGTCCGCTTTGAAGACCGCTACGGCCGCACTTGACCGAGCAGATACGTAAGCACCATGCATACGGCACCACAAGAATTTACACTGAAGTTTATAAGGTTTAGCAAGTCATCATGAAACCAATCGAAGGCATCTTTGTACAGGAAATAAAATGGTATTGCAGCAGCAGGGTAGAAAAATATTTCCTCACCTTTGCCGATGCGTTAGCCATGTTCACGGCATTCTGGCTCGCCGGCACATGGACCCTCGATGGCGGCGATTTGAACAACTGGGGCTTGGATAGCTCACGCCTGCTCAGTTACGGCCTGCTATCCGTGGTCACTGTGGCGATCTTCAAGCTGAAGGGCCATCATGCCAAACGCCGCCCGTACTCGAATGAAATCAAGGAACTGCTGAAGATCGCCATGGTCATGGGCCTGATCGACGCGGCCCTGGTCTTCCTCGACAAGCGCGACTCTTCGCGCGAGGCACTGTTGGCCACCTGGCTGCTGGTGCCATGCTGTGTCCTGCTGCTGCGCGGCATGGTCAAATACCTGCTGATGAAAGCTGGCGGCTGGATACGCCCCATGGTCATCATCGGATGGGGTGACAATGCCTTGCAAACAGCGCGGGCCTTCGATGAGGAAGCATTGATGGGCTATCGCCTGATTGCCTTCCTGATCCCCGAAGGCCAAGGCCGCCTGGAGCAACACTACGTGAACCGCAGCAAACAGGCGGTGCCGTGCATTCCGCTTGGTGTCAATCCTGAAGAAACGCTCAAGCTGCTGGGTGATCCGCATGCAGTTGTCGCTCTGGAGCAAGGCGGCATCGATGCCTATCAGGGCATGATCCAGCAAGTCAGCCGTTGCGTTGCCAATATGCAAGTGGTACCTGCCGTACGCGGCCTGCCCCTGTATGGCATGGAGGTCAACCATTTCTTTACACATGAGGTGCTGCTGCTGACCATGCGCAACAACCTGGCACGGCCAGGTTTACAAATGATCAAGCGCTGCTTTGATCTGACGACGGCGATCGCCGTGATGGTCGTCGGGGCGCCCATCCTGCTGTGGATCGCCGCCAAGGTCATGGCCTCTGGCCGCCCCATCTTCTACGGCCACAAACGTGTGGGGCAGAATGGCAAGCATTTTCTCTGCTACAAATTCCGTACCATGGCCGTCAATGCAGACGTCTTGCTGAAAGAATTGCTGGAGCGCGACCCTGAAGCCCGTGCCGAGTGGGACCGTGATTTCAAACTGAAGAACGACCCTCGCATCACCTCGATCGGCCACTTCCTGCGCCGGACCAGTCTTGATGAATTGCCGCAGCTATGGAACGTACTGAAAGGCGAAATGAGCCTGGTCGGGCCGCGCCCGGTTGTTGATGCGGAACTGGAGCGTTATGGCCCCCAAGTAGACTATTACCTGGAAGCGAAACCCGGCGTCACGGGTCTATGGCAAGTCAGCGGCAGGAACGACGTCAGCTATGATACGCGCGTTTATCTGGATGCATGGTATGTCAAGAACTGGTCTTTATTCAATGACATTGTTATTCTACTGAAAACGGTTAAAGTCATTTTCAAGAAAGATGGCGCGTATTAACTACATGATCAAATAAAATTTCAAATAATTTCATTTCGGAAATAGAAGAGTGAAGCATCGTGACGATGTTCAAGTAAAAAAGGATAACAACATGATTTTAGTGACTGGCGGCGCCGGCTTCATCGGCTCCAACTTTGTACGCGACTGGCTGGCGCTCAACGATGAGCCCGTGATCAATTTTGATAAACTGACCTATGCTGGCAATCTCAGCAATCTGGCCAGCCTGGAGCAAGACCCGCGGCATATCTTTGTGCGTGGCGATATTTGCGATACCGCTCACATCTCGCGCCTGCTGGCAGAACATCAGCCACGCGCCATCGTGCATTTTGCCGCAGAGAGCCATGTCGATCGCTCGATCCATAGCCCCGGCGAATTCATTTCGACCAACGTCAACGGTACTTTCAGCCTGCTGGAAGCGGCACGCGCCTATTGGAGCGGCTTGACGGGCGAAGCCAAGGATGGATTCCGCTTCCTGCACGTCTCGACCGACGAAGTGTATGGCACCCTGGGACCGAATGATCCGCCATTCACGGAAACGACGCCGTATGCGCCAAACAGCCCCTACTCGGCATCGAAAGCGGCGTCCGATCATCTGGTGCGTGCGTATTTCCATACGTATGGCATGCCCGTGCTGACGACCAACTGTTCGAACAACTATGGCTCCTTCCATTTCCCGGAAAAACTGATTCCGCTCATCATCAGCAACGCCCGCGCCGGCAAGGCCTTGCCTATCTATGGCGATGGCATGCAAGTGCGCGACTGGCTGTACGTGGGCGACCACTGCTCGGCGATTCGCCGCGTCCTGGAAGCAGGTCGTCTGGGCGAGGTGTACAACGTGGGCGGCTGGAATGAAATGGCCAATCTGGAAGTCGTGCATACCTTGTGCGACATCCTCGATACGCTCGATCCCAAGGCGTCCGGCAGCTATCGCGAACAAATCACCTATGTACAGGATCGCCCTGGCCACGACCGCCGCTATGCCATCGACGCACGCAAGATCGAGCGCGAACTGGGCTGGAAGCCGGCCGAAACCTTCGCCACCGGCATCCGCAAGACCGTTCAATGGTACCTGGACAACCAGGCCTGGGTACGCGATGTCCAGTCGGGTGACTACCTCAAGTGGGTAGAGAAAAACTACGCGGCACGCGACACGGCCAAGGAGCAGCAATAATGGCAACCCCCATCGAACGCAAGGGCATCATCCTGGCTGGCGGTTCCGGCACGCGCCTGTACCCTGTCACCATGGCCGTCTCGAAGCAACTGCTGCCCGTATACGACAAGCCGATGATCTACTATCCGCTGACCACCCTGATGCTGGCCGGCATACGCGATATCCTGATCATTTCCACGCCACAAGATACGCCGCGCTTCCAGGAGTTGCTGGGCGATGGCAGCCAGTGGGGTATCAGCCTGACCTATGCCGTGCAGCCCAGCCCGGATGGCCTGGCACAGGCGTTCATCATCGGCAAAGAGTTTGTCGGCGATGCACCATCGGCGCTGATTCTGGGTGACAACATCTATTACGGTCACGACTTTGAATCGCAGTTGCGCGAGGCCTCGGCGCGCACCAGCGGCTCGACCGTGTTTGCCTATCATGTCACCGATCCGGAACGCTATGGCGTCGTCGATTTCGATGCACAACGCCGGGCCATCAGCATTGAAGAAAAGCCGCTCAAGCCAAAATCGAACTACGCCGTCACCGGCCTGTATTTCTACGACAGCCAGGTGTGCGATATCGCCGCCGGCATCGCCCCGTCACCACGTGGCGAGTTGGAAATCACGGATGTCAACCGTACTTATCTGGAGCGCGGGCAGTTGAACGTAGAACTGATGGGCCGTGGCATGGCCTGGCTCGACACCGGCACGCATGAATCCCTGCTCGAAGCGGGCCAATTCATCGCCACCATCGAGAACCGTCAGGGCTTGAAAGTTGCTTGCCCTGAAGAAATCGCCTACCGCCGTGGCTACATCGATGCAGCCACGCTCGAAGCATTGGCACAACCCTTGAAAAAGAACGCTTACGGTCAATACCTGCTGCGCTTGCTCGAAGAAAAAATATACTAAAGCCTGAACGGCTCATTTCACACCATGCAAATTCAAACCACCGCCATACCGGACGTCCTGATCCTTGAACCCACCGTGTTCGGCGATGACCGGGGCTTTTTCTACGAAAGCTTCAATCAGAAGCGCTTTGCCGAACTGACCGGCGTCACGCGCGATTTCGTGCAAGACAATCATTCCAAGTCGGCCAAGGGCGTGTTGCGCGGCCTGCACTACCAGATCCAGCAACCGCAAGGCAAGCTGGTGCGTGTGACCGCTGGCGAAGTCTTCGACGTCGCCGTCGACCTGCGCAAAAGCTCGCCGACGTTTGGCCACTGGATAGGCGTGACCTTATCAGCGGCCAATAAACGCCAGTTGTGGATACCAGAAGGCTTTGCCCACGGTTTTGTGGTCACCAGCGACAGCGCCGAGTTCCTGTACAAGACGACCGACTACTGGGCACCGGAGTTCGAACGCAGCCTCCTGTGGAACGATCCAGCCATCGGTATCGACTGGCCGCTCGATGGCGAACCACTGCTGTCTGGCAAAGATAAAGTCGGTACCTTGCTGGCCAATGCCGACGTTTTTGCCTGACCGTTACCGACCAATCTGACACACTGGAACAAAACTATTTCATGAGCCGTATTTTAATCACAGGAAAAACCGGCCAGGTCGGTTACGAACTAGAACGCAGCCTGCAGGGCCTGGGCGAGATCATCGCGGTGGACCGCAGCCAGATGGACCTGGCTGACCTGGACCAGGTGCGCGACGTCATCTGCCGCATCAAACCGACGCTGATCGTCAACCCGGCAGCCTATACGGCGGTCGACAAGGCTGAAAGTGAACCGGAACTGGCGCTGCGAATCAATGGCGAAGCGCCGGGTGTCATGGCGGAAGAAGCAAAGAAACTGGGCGCTGCGATGATCCATTACAGCACCGATTACGTCTTTGACGGGTCGAAAGACGGTGCCTACGTCGAAACCGATCCGACCTGCCCCGTGAATGTGTATGGCAGCAGCAAGCTGGCCGGCGAAAAGGCGATCCAGGCGACCGGCATCCCGCATCTGATCCTGCGCACCAGCTGGGTTTACAGTACGCACGGCAAGAACTTTCTGCTGACCATGCTCCGTCTGGCCCAGGAACGTGACGAACTGAGTATCGTTTCCGACCAGTTCGGCGCGCCGACATGGAGCCGCACCATTGCCGATACCACGGCGCATATCGTGGCGCAAAGCCTGGCCACGGCTGACCGACAAGGATGGTGGGAAGAACGTTCGGGCCTGTACCATTTGACGGCCCAAGGAAAGACAAGCTGGTTTGGCTTTACCGAAGCGATCATGGCACATACGTCGGTTCAGAAAAAACCCCGCGTGAAACCGATTCTGGCGCGCGACTATCCGGTACCGGCAAAGCGGCCGAACAATTCAGTACTATCGTCGCAGCGTCTTATCAATACCTTCTGTAGTTTGCCGCAGTGGCAAGATGCGCTGAAACTGTGCCAGGATTGAGCTCGAGCCAACTCCGTTTTGCATACTCAGTGCAAAGTCCGCGCGGCCCACGGAGGTAGCTCAAGCAGCGACGACATCTCGGAGCCACGTGCTCGGGATGTGTCTTAACACGCGCTGACAGCAATCTTTTCACATTGAGCAATGCTAACGAGCACCACGGCGTAGTGCATGACTCAAATGAGTTTGCGCCAGAACGCGCGTCGGCAGCAACGATCTGGCGATACATGGGCGTAATCGCCAGGTCAGCCAATACAGAGGACCGTGAAGTTGCTATCTCCCCCGTATTGGCCCATTCATTTTTTTATCGTCTCCCTCTCGTGATTTTTTCGTCTCAAAAATCAATAATTAACTTCATTTTCCATGATAAAAAAATCCCTAAGCAATGAACAATCTTTGAGACTACAACTATTGCGTTTCCCTTTGATTGTTGGTGTCGTTTTCATTCATGTGTATGGCGCCACATTGATGTTTTCCGGGATCGCCACTGGAGCAAGTGAGAAGAATCATATTAGCGATTTCATTCAATCTCTTATTTCACAGGAAATTGCACGTTGCGCCGTCCCCCTGTTTTTTCTCATCTCTGGCTATCTATTCTTTCATGACACACAATGGTCAACCGAAAGCTACGTCAAGAAAATCATCTCCCGCACCCGCACACTATTGTTTCCATTTCTTTTCTGGAACATTTTGACGTTACTGATTTTTTTTCTCGCACAGTCAGTTCCGGCAACACTGTCATACTTCTCCGGCAATAAAATATTAATTGCCAATTATAGTTTCTTCGACTACCTCAATGCAATCTTCGGGCTTACCAGATATCCTATTTCCTATCAATTTTGGTTCATCCGAGATTTGATGATATTGGCCCTATTGACACCATTGATACATTTCTCCCTCAAATGGCTACCAAAAACTGTGCTTGGAGCACTATTTGTTCTGTGGTTTTTGAATATTGGCGAAAACAGTTCTGAATCAGCATTTTTTTTCGTACTTGGCTGTTATTTCGGCATCTATTCACAAAGCATCTTTTTGCTTGACCAGCCACTCTCAAAATTTCTAACGCCAACACTAATAATTTATACTCTTCTGATCATCGCCAATGCATTATTCCCGGAAGCACCAAGTTATCAATACATGCATAAGACTGGCATTATTCTCGGGATACCAATCATCTTGTATTTGACGCGACCGGCGTTGGCCCTTCCCCGTCTGAAAAAAATGCTTATTGCTCTTGGATCCACCAGTTTCTTTTTATATGCCATGCATGAACCGACACTTACTGTATTCAAAAAAATATCGTATAAATTAATCCAGCCAGAACATAACTTATCAATTATTTTTATCTATTTTTTCTCGGCAATCATTACCATCATCACATCCATAGTTCTACATAAAATACTAATAAAAACATTCCCGAAATTTACTGCCGCAACTACTGGCGGCAGGTAATTAATCATCATTCAAAAATAGACGATACAAACGGCACTGCAACAATATAATTCTTAACTCTCCTATATTCATTGCAACAGCCCCTCACTCTTTTAATCTTACGTTTACTATATTGAATTCTCATGGAACGCGGAAATACAAAACTGAAATTTTTTGACAAATATCTTGGGCCTGTCCTATTACTCGCTCTCACCCCCTTGCGTTTATTTCGCACCAGGCAAGTGCCAAAGTTAATTAATTCGGTTGCATTGCTGAAAACAGCAGCCATTGGCGATACCGTGTTGCTATCCGCAGCCATCACCGATCTACGTGTCGCCAATCCAGATATGAAAATTGTTCTGTTCACCGGCGCCTCAAATTTTGAGTTTGCCAAGCTGTTATCGGGTGCCGACCAGATTGTCAAGCTACCGCTGACCAATCCTTTCGCCTGCGTCAAAATCATACGCTCCCATCAAATCGACATTTTTATTGACTTCGACTCGTGGCCACGTATCAGTGCTCTACTCGCAGCACTGTCGCGTGCAAAAATACGGATTGGCTTCAACACATCGCAGCAATATCGCCACTTCATGCAAGACATCCCCGTACTTCACCGTAATGACCAGCATGAACTGGAGAACTATCGCGACCTGCTTGGAGTGATTGGCCTGAATGCTGCAAATTTGCCGCAGCAATTACAGCACTCTTGGAAAGAAGGTGGAAACACCATCGTCTTCCATATGTGGCCAAGTGGCACCCAGAGTCATCTGAAAGAATGGTCGGCCGAAAAATGGCACACTCTTGCGAACGAATTGCTATTACTGGGAAATTACTCGTTCGTATTGACTGGGGGACGAGAAGACATTTCCGGCTGCGAAGCTTTTCTAGCAACCCTGCCGGCGTCACTGCGCCCGCGATTTATCAGTCACGCGGGGACATCTTTCAGCAACACACTATCGTTGTTACAGCAAGCTGCGCTGTTGGTCAGCGTCAATACAGGCATCATGCATGTGGGGGCGGCAATGGGAGTGCCAACTGTTGGCCTGCACGGCCCGACGGACCCGAGACGTTGGGGGCCTGTCGGACCACGTACTCGCTCAGTCGTCAGCAAAAGCAAAGGTGCAGGGACCTTGAATCTGGGCTTTGAATACACTCTTGAAACCGATTACATGAGCGGCATCGACGACAGTGACGTCATAAATGCCAGCCGTGAACTGCTTTGCTGGACAGCAAGCAACTGATCAGGTCAACCATGTGCATGCCAGCGATGTGAAGTGAAGCACAGGTAGCAACACTTCACTTCCTGTCTTGAACACATAGGTCAGGCTTGCTGCCGTAAGAATAGCAGCCAGTAGCGCTGCAGCCTGCCCCTAGAATTCAAGGAAGGTGCGTCAATAGCGGAGAATTACCAGACTCACGTCAATTTGGAACGGTCAAGTATCTTTGTCGTCGAATATCCATTATGGAATTCCAGCGCGATAACTCTGCCACCTGCATTTTTAACCGCATCATAGCCAACGATTTTTTCAGGAACATAATCACCGCCCTCGACCAAGATGTCGGGCACAAACAGATTGATCAAACGCTCGGGTGTACTCTCCGAAAATTGGACCACCCAGTCGACGCTTTCCCCCCCCCCCCCGCCAAGACTTGCATCCGGTCAGAGCAATGATTAGTTTAACCGATGCAACTTCATTGACAGCCACTACTAACAAGTCGCCCAACAACTTTGCAGCGACCAGATAGCGGACATGCCCAACATGCAGAATATCGAAGCAGCCATTGGTAAATACAATGCGTTTTCCCGCCGCCTTTGCTTCGAGTACCCGTTGTAATAAGTCCCCTTCCCGCAACACCAACGAGGGCTCACCACCAGATAGATGCATGACACGCTCAAGTTCCAGTGACGTCACAGTCGCGGTACCGAACTTCCCTCACTGCAACATTGGCTGCACCGCCCGGACGCAAGTCGTCCTTGGCAATATTAACCAGTGGCACTGGCGCCTCTGATGATATACGGCCCGTACTGCCAAACCAGTAACGATCCAGCATTAAATCGCCCCTTTACCAGCACCCGCGCACCATTCAATTGTAAACAAGCATTCCCATCATTCGACATAAATTCCCTAACAATCAGGACAAACCCAGCTTTTCCTCAATAAGTTCAATAATGATATGTAACATTTTAATATGCAGTTCTTGAACACGATCTGCAAACTGGCCGGCCTTCGTGCAAATACTGACGTCTGCCATGACGTCAAGAGCGCTACCAGCACGCCCTGTCAGGCCAACCACGATCATGCCCTTGTCTTGGGCGGCTTTGACCGCGTTCAAAATGCTCGGGCTGGTACCGCTGGTACTGATTGCCAACACGACGTCTCCTTTACGACCATGACCTTCGATAAAACGCGAGAACACGTAGTCATAGCCATAATCATTCGCCACACAAGTAATGTGGGCTGGATCACTGATGGACATGGCCGCCAGCGCCTTGCGGTTTTTCCTGTAGCGGCCGGATAGTTCTTCAGCAAAGTGAATTGCATCGCACATCGATCCACCGTTACCACAGGAAAGCACCTTACCGTCATTGCGCAACGATTCAACGATCAGATTCGCCGCCCGGTCTACATTTGCAAGCACCACTTCATTGTTGAGCAAGTCACTGAGAGCTGACTGTGCTTCCAGCAAGGAATTTCTGATCAGGGCAATACTCATTAAACACCTTCAAATAAAGAAATTTCAAATAAACCATTAACCTGCTCTAATTATTGACATGCAATCATTAACAGCCAAAGTTTTTCATACGCTAGCCAAGGCTGCCTGTACCTTGCGGATTGTTTCGTCCCAAGAAAATTTTCTGGCCTGGAGCAAGCCCTTGGTGCGCAGGAATCCACGCATGTCGGTATCATTACACAAGGTATAAATACCTTTGGCGATAGACTCGGCCGAATCCGGATCTACCAGCAATGCGGCATCGCCCGCTACCTCCGGTAATGAAGTGGTATTCGACGTCAATACCGGAATACCACATGACATCGCCTCAATCACGGGCAAACCAAATCCTTCGTAGAGAGACGGGAAAACCAGTCCTAGCGCTCCGCGATAAAGTCCAGGCAATTCGCTTTCCTCAACCCGTCCGGCAAATACCAGTCGTTCAGAAATTCCCAGCGTCTTCGCCTGAAGCAGTAACTCCTCAGTCGGCTTCCCCGTAAGTACCAGACGAATTTCTGGATCAATATTGGACAATGCAAATGCCTGTAATATGCGTGGCTCATTCTTATGTGGTTTTCGATTGCTTACACTCAACAGATAAGAAAAACCAGGACTATACGGTGCAACATTAACGTTGTATGATGGATCGACTCCATTGCCGACATTAATTACCCTGGAAGGGTTAATGCCCGACCAATCGATAATTCGCTGCCGGGAAAAATCAGAGACGGTTAATACTGCCGAAGCATTATGGCAAGCGCGACGCATAATTATGGTGTAATACAATGTCTTCAGCCAACTGCTATTTTCTGTGCGATCAATATGATTTAGGTCATGAATCGTGAACACAAAGCGGCGCGAAAAAAACAGCGGTGCGTTATAACCTGGACTGAATAAACCGCTCCCTTTTGGAATACGCTTCAATGTTGCCAACCACAAACGCAACGCGTCAAACGGTGCTGAGGGCGAGCCCTCCACCTCCAGATGGGGAAATTTCAGCGCATTGTCCAATACGCGAGCAACCCGGCCAATGCCATGATCCCCAATCCAGCGGGCGTCATAGAAAAATTTCAAAATACTATACCTTCAAAGAATTTTGGTTATCAAGAATTATTACAGACAAGTTTTGGCGTTTGAATACTGCATAAACGGCTGCCATTACTGAGATATGTATCCATAAATATTGACGTAAAATGTTTTGATTAAATTGCAATATCAAAAACTCAAACAGCAGTGCCAGACCCAGACCTTTCAAAATCTGTGCCTGCTCAGGCGGCAATTTTCTGGCTAGGCGCATGGGTTCGACAACGATCATGAAGATATAAATCATGAAGGGAATGAATCCAAAAAATCCGCTGGCAGCTAAAACTTCTGCAAATACTGCATTACCCTCGTATAATTTGACAGTTTCAAAATCGAGACTGGTTACTCCGTGTAACTTGGCAATTCCAGGAGCAATCCCTCCCAAACTTGTGCCAATAATCGGATTATTAAGAAACAGCGTTAAAGTATCACGCAATCCATTCTCACGATCATTGACCGAGTGAGAAGACCCGCCAAATAACCCAACACCTTGAAACAAAAAAGCAATATTGTCGATGCCAATCACATATACGATAGCTGACACCAGGCAAATCAATAGGGCGCTCATGAATAATACGATTTTCGCCAGTTTTCGATCCACTTTTCCGCATGCGAGTTTCACGAAGAAACGTACAGGGTGCTGTAAATACCAAAGAATTATCATCAGCAGTCCCATTCGCGAAGAACTTAGGACTATTGAAAGGGTAATTGTTAAGAAGCAAAATTTCAAAACTCTTCTGGAAAATAATGTATTCTTAACTTCCATAAAATATGCGCAAACAACCCAGCCCATTAACAGATAAGTGGCATAGAAAGATGGTTCATATGAGAATCCATTGATCCTGGCCAAAACACCAGGAATCCACCATTGTTGAACCAGTAAAAAACTACCAAGGCCAATCAATGGAGAAATAAACTGCAGCACCCCATATAATGCAATGGCAACAAAAGAATAAATATACCATCTCATCAGCAGCCTCACCTTTTCCTTACTGGAAAAAATCTGGACGCATGCGAAAATAGTGGCAATATTGATAATTAGCCAGGCAAAATATCCAATACTCCGCTCAGGGAAACTTCCATTGGGAATAAACAATAAAATAAATACTGCCCATAAACACAGCCACTTCAGTCCCAATGGCACAGTAAATTTCTTTTCAAGCATGCTCGCCATCACTATACAAATAGGAAATAGCAAAAATATTTGTGAAATTCTGAAATTTAGACCAAGATTTATAATTAAAAAAATATCGAATGAGGATGTAAAAGCTGCTGCAATAAACAGACCCTGCATCAACCCCATTTGATTATTTTTCTCAAGCAAAAAATAATTTTTCATCTATTTTGCCAAATGCTAATACAACTAAAAATAAATCTGAAAGAAGTGCTGTTGACAACGTCGCCGACTATCATGAGATACATCACAGTCATTTTGGCATGACAATGCTCTCAGTGAATTCTTCAGTAGTGGCATATTGCAATACAGCATATCTTTAAATGGCACTGCTTCTACCACGCAGTGGAAGATATTACATCTTGAAACCATCAAAAATACCTGAGATTAACTTCTTACGTAAATCCAACCTATATAGCTTAAATTTCAAAAACCTTGTCAAAATAAAAAAAGTCAAAGCAACTAACGCTACGAATGCAGGGTAATTTTTCTTTATAAAATATATACGATTTCTCGATCCGAAATATACCGAAAAAGGTGTCATATCCCCTCCGGTACTGCTACTTACTTTGTGCCATACCTGGCCTTCGGGCCAATAATAAACATGAATATTATTCTGGTTACAACGCAGTACAAAATCGGTATCATCGTAGTATACGAAATACCGCTCATCCATGATTCCTACCTTTTCAAATACCGATGCGTGGATCAACATGAAACATGTTGGAGCATAAGCTGTATATTCGGCCATATCATATTGCCCAATATCAGCATCACCTTCGCCTCGATGAATCGTGCTGCCGCGCCACTTCTTAATCTCTCCACCCGCACACCAGATCAATCCAGAGTCGTGAAAGTAGATTTTTGGAACAACTATTTTCTCATCACGTTTTTTCGCCAATGCAAGCATGCGACTCAATAAATCGGCATCTTTAAACTCAATATCGTTGTTAAGAAGCAAGACATATTCACACTGCATTTTCAGTGAAAGTGCAATACCTTGATTATTCGCTTTTGCTACACCGACATTCTGATCATTTTTTATCAACGTAACATTCTGCATGCCAGTCTTTTTTATCAACTCTTGCGACTTTAAAAAAGATAGATCATCTAAACTATTATCAATGATGAATAGCCAATAATCCAAGAATTTTTGACGTGTTAAACTTTCAAAAAAACCAGGCAACACATCAGCACTGTTGAATAAAACAGTTACCAAACCAACTTGAGGGGTCATTTATACAATCCCCGTTTTTTCATTTCTTCGATGCTTGACTCGTAGTTATCCGTCTGTACTTCCTGTTCGTTTACCCAAGCTGTGAAACTAGCAATGCCTTCGCTAAACGGCACTTTAGGTTGAAATCCAAGTAAACGTTTCGCTTTGGCTATATCAGCATAATTGTGACGAATGTCACCGAGACGATAAGCACCGGTCACCTCGATGGGTACTTCCTTGCCAAACAGACCAACCAATGACTTGGCAACAGTGAGTACATCCGTCGCAACGCCAGCTCCGATACCAAATACTTCTCCATTCGCCGCGTCACTCGTCAATGCAAGGGTCGTTGCAGCAACGACATCTTCAATGAATACAAAATCACGGCTCTCCTTACCATCTTCAAAAATACTCAGACCATTTCCATTTTTAATCCGGGTTGAAAAAATCGACAAAATACCGGTATAAGGATTACTCAGGGACTGGCCAGGGCCATAGACATTCTGATAGCGCAAAGCTGTGGCGCCAATTCCGATTGAAGCGCAGACCGTCATTACCATCTGTTCCTGATTTTGTTTGGTAATACCATAAACTGACGATGGATGAATTTTTGAGTCTTCATCGGTAGCAAGCAGCATCAACGGTTCTCCCGTCTTTGGACATAAAGGTTCGAATCGACCTGCTTGCATATCTTCATCCTTGCGTGCACCGGGATAGATAATGCCCAATGCAGAAGAATGATACTTCCCTTCGCCATAAATCGAGCGCGACGACGCTATTACAATTTTTTTGATTTGATATGAACCATTTGCCAATAAATCCAGCATCAAACCCGTACCACCAATATTAACATCTACGTAACGGCGTATTTCATACATGGATTGCCCAGTACCAGTTTCCGCAGCAAGATGCACAATCGCATCTTGACCAGGTAAAACAGATTCCCAAGCGGCGCGGTCCGTAACAGACCCAAGTACAAAATTTGTTTTGTCTTTGATACTGCGATACAGCATTGATGTTACGGCTGGATTCGGGCCATGAATTTGTGGGGATAAATTATCCAGAATCGTAACTACATGTCCTGCTTTTATTAATTGCAAAGCAAGATTTGATCCGATAAAACCTGCACCACCTGTTATCAATATATTCATTGCATCTTTACCCACTCGTTTAACTCAAAATTATATTTTTTTATAATCCGCATCGGATTCCCACCAACTATGCAGTAACTTGGTACGTCAGAATTAACTACCGTATGAGCACCAATGATAGAATTTTTTCCGATCCTGGTATTTGGTAGAATTATCGAACCATAGCCGATAAAAACACCATCGCCGATTTCAACATAATTACCTTCACATTGAACTCTGTCTCCAACCTTTATTGAATTATAAATATCATTATAAGGATGATTCACATCAACAATAGCAACATGCCCCGTTATCGAAACATTATTCCCTATCGATATTCTCGAACCACAAACAATGTGTACATTTTGCTCTATATTTACATTATCGCCAATTAACAATTCTGGCTCCCATGCATTATTCTCTCCAACAACTTCCAGTCGAGCCCCCGAACGTATCATCGTATTATTCCCAATTTCTATACATTGAGGATTTCCGATGTAAAGTGGCTTAAATAATAAAGATCGCTTGCCAATTTTCTTAAAAACAAAATTATAATAAATTTTTGTTTTTAAAATAGCCAATATTAGAAAGCATCTATTAATTTTCTCATGGAATGGCAAATGGAGAAATTTAACAATTTTCAAAATCATCATTTATCATCCAATAGAATTGGATATTTTCATCCGTAAAAATTTCATTTTTAAACCAAGATAAAAAGGTAATGCCCTTCCAAAATAACGACATAAAAATAATTTTATTTTGAAAGCCGGCTCTTCAATAAATAAATTTGTCAAACCATGATTTTTTTCAAGAAAATATTTTTTGCACAGGATGTATTGATCCAAACCAATAGCTGCAGATTTCAACAAGCATGATTGGACTCCATTTTTTGCATTCACATTCTCAAGAAATTTATTAATCTGACTTGCACTTAATTTATCTTTTGCAAAATCATGCACATTAAAAATAAAATCAAGATTTCCCAATCTTAATGATGGAGAAGATGAAATTGTATTAACTAAGTTGCTTGAATGAAACCGATAGACAGAATTGTTTCCCTTGACAATACCAACATTTCCAAGCAATGCACATTTTAGATACAATTCAGAGTCGCAGGATAAATTATCCGGATTGGAGAATGCATTCAACTCCATCGCTAATCTTCGATTGAATGCCATATTACATAAAGTTGCATCTTGGGGTTTCACTGTACCCCGCGACATAAAAATATCTATACCTGAGACAACATCGGGAAATGGCAAGGAAAGAAATGTACTTTCTTTCTTTGTTTCATCAAAAATAGTACCTTCACCGTACACAAGTACAATGTTTTCGTTTTTCTCTATGCAGCTTAGTACGCTTCTCAAGTAATCATCATTAACAAAATAATCATCATCCGATAAAATAATAAACCACTCCGCGCTAGAGCGATTAAACACTGCCTCTTTCCAATTATTTACCATCCCAATATTTGTTGTATTTTTAAAATACTTAACACGTGGATTCATTAAATATTTCTCGACCACCTCAGAAGTATTATCAATTGAGCAATTATCGGAAATTATTATTTCGAAATCGGCATTCTTTTGGCAGATTACACTACCTATTGTTTGATCAAGATATTTAGCACGATTATAAGTAGGGATAACCACACTAATTTTTGGCAAATGCATAATTTATCTTTATGGAAAATGTTTATTGGTTAATCGCCATGCAAAGGCAGCGTAAAAAATAAAGTTTATGCACTGGGTTAGCAGTCCAGCAATGGCAAGCCACCATACAGAAAAATTATTTGGAATAAATTTTACCGTAACAAAAAAGCTGATAATAAATAATCCATTGACCATCCATAGAATCATGCTGCGCTTTGCGATAACGACGACTCCCGCGAATATTGTTTCTATCGAAATAATTCCTTGCCATGCAGCCAAAGCAAGAAATACAAATTTAATCCCGATAACGCTGTCGGCATCACGTCCTTGAGATAGAATCTCCAGAAGCCATGGCATAATAAACCAAACTAAAAATACTCCCACCATATAAATCGGGAGGGTATTTTTCAAATAAACTTTTACATTGACATAAAATAGTTTTTTATCACGCTCAACCCATGCTTTGGCCTGCCTGGCATGATATATATTGGCTTGCGGTCCTATTGCAACGCCCGCCAAACCGTCCGAAAACTTCTTGGCATATTGGAAAATGGATATCATTCCTGGCGCCAGATATGAAAGCGCATTGTTTAATATCATTCCGACAAAGAAATTATGAAAGGAATGTCCAATACGCATCGTAAAACTATTTTTTATGAACGAAATGAAAAATTTTGCATCTATATTTTTGGGTAAACTTGCCCATTTGATCAAAATTAATGGATACAACACCAACTGCACCAATATCGAAAAACTGCTCCATTTAGCAAGTTCAACAACATCATGCTCATCAATAAAAATAAAAACAAGCAAACTTAATAATTGACCTAAAGGCAATATCAAGGATAGGCAATAAGATGCACCATAATAGTGATGCACATTCAAGGTGCAGCGCACTACATGAAGCAGCGGCGAAAAAGCTACCTGGATTAGTAATATTAAAAATACGGGGATGGCAAGTTCCTTGGCTTGCCTTCCAAATCCTCCTGCAAATCCATCCATTATTGCATCAACAATTACAAAGCAAACTGCGCTAAATACTAAGCCACTGACTATTGCCCATACAAATGCACCTCCCAAGAAATCAGCAGCATCCTCTTTATTTCTTAGATATATCTCGGTATAAAATACCTGGAACTGCTCTACTCCAATCAGTACCAACAAGCTTAGTATCGCTATAACTCCAACATTCAATAACCAGATATCAGAGTTAATATCCGTACCAAACAATTTCCATACCAGCACCGAGTTCATCAGGCCAATTCCGGCGCCGAGAACCGCGAGCATGTTGTACTTGAGAAGCATACTAAACGTCGTCTTTCAACTCAAAATCGATATCGAGCGCGGGCAATAATTTTTCATTGCAGGTTTTTACAAAAAAGCTCCGCATCTCATCGAAGCGATCTGGTTGCAACAAAAGAGTGCCCTGCAAAAGTTCAGCGACGATATGCATACTCAGATGTATTAGAAATTCACGCCAAAGAATTCTTCGATCTTGCTGATCGAGAAGTCCATCATTTCGCGGGTCAGGCCCGGGAAGACGCCGATCCACAGCGTGTCGTGCATGATGCGGTCGGTATTCGTCAGCTCGCCCGAGACACGGTAGTTACGCCCGATCATGTACGGCTGGCGCGTCAGGTTGCCGGCAAACAGCAGACGCGTACCGATCTTGTGTTGATCCAGGAAAGTCAGCAGGCTGACACGGTCCACATTCGCTTCCGGACGCAGGGTGATCGGGAAACCGAACCACGAGGGATCCGAGTTCGGCGTCGCTTCCGGCAGGATCAGGAACTCCGCACAGCTCTGCAGGCCATTTTTCATGTAGTTGAAATTGTCCTTGCGCGCCTGCACGAAACCGGCTGCGCGGTCCATCTGCGCCAGGCCGCAGGCGGCCTGCATGTCGGTAATCTTCAGGTTGTAGCCCAGGTGGCTGTAGGTGTACTTGTGGTCATAGCCGTCCGGCAACGTGCCCAGCTTGCAGCAGAAGCGCTGGCCGCAGGTATTGTCCTTGCCTGGCGCGCAATAGCAGTCGCGGCCCCAGTCGCGGAACGATTCGGCAATCGCTTTCAGTTCCGGATTGTTGGTGAACACCGCGCCGCCTTCACCCATGGTGATATGGTGCGCAGGGTAGAAACTCATGGTGCCGATATCGCCGAAGGTGCCGCACATCTGGCCGTTGTACGTGGCGCCCAGGGCATCGCAGCAATCTTCCACCAGCCACAGATTGTACTTTTTGCACAGCGCGACGATGACTTCCAGGTTGAACGGATTGCCCAGGGTATGGGCCAGCATGATGGCCTTGGTCTTGTCCGTGATGGCCGCTTCGATTTTGCTGGCGTCAATATTGTAGGTGCCCAGTTCCACGTCGACGAAGACGGGTACCGCACCATATTGCAAAATCGGATTGACGGTGGTCGGGAAACCAGCCGCCACGCCGATGACTTCGTCACCGGGCTGGATGGCGCGCGCGCCGAGTTTCGGCGACGTCAGCGCCGAGAAGGCCACCAGGTTGGCCGATGAGCCGGAGTTCACCGTGATCAGGAATTCGACGCCGATGAACTTGGCCAGACGCTGTTCGAATTCGTCATTGAAACGCCCCGTGGTCAGCCAGGCGTCGAGCGAGGCTTCGACCATCAAGCCCATCTCGGGGGCGCCGACGACTTTGCCGGCCGGTGGAATCACCGTCACGCCCGGCTCGAAGGGTTTCGGCACGCTGGCCAGTGCGCCGTATTGCGCCACCAGGGCAGCGATCTGCTCGCGGATTTGTTGTTGGGTCAGTTGTTCGCTCATGATACAGCCTTCAATTTATTAGGTAATTAATCAGGTATTTTGATAGGTGGCGATTTGCGCCAGCGTCATTGCCCGCATGTCCGCGCCCTGGTCGCAGGCCTTATGCCATTCGACGATCTTGGCGATGGTCTGGCCGATGTCCCAGCGCGGATGCCAGCCCAGCTGGCCGCGTGCCTTGGAACAATCGAGCTTCAGATAGGTCGCTTCATGCGGATGATCCTGGCCATCGAGCGACCAGGAGGCGCCCGCGCCCCATTCTTGCGTCATGCGCTCGATGATCCATTCGACGGGCTTGGCGTCGGTATCGTGCGGACCGAAGTTCCAGCCTTCGGCATGCACGGGGCCTGCCGTATACAGCTTTTCCGCCAGGGTCAGATAGCCGCTAAGCGGCTCGAGCACATGCTGCCACGGGCGGATTGCATGGGGATTGCGGATCATTACCGGCTCGCCGGCGCCGATCGCGCGCAGCATATCCGGGATCAGGCGATCCAGCGCCCAGTCGCCGCCGCCGATGACGTTGCCGGCGCGGCCGCTGCCCAGAGCCACGCCGTGTTCGGCGTATTTGTCGGCATGGAAGAAGGAACTGCGGTAGCCGGCTGTCACCAGTTCGGCGCAGCCCTTGCTGTTGCTGTAGGGATCGTAACCGCCCATGGCCTCGTTTTCGCGGTAGCCCCACGGCCATTCGCGGTTTTCATAGCACTTGTCGCTGGTGACGTTCACCACCGCACGCACGCCAGGCGTGGCGCGCACGGCTTCGAGCACATGCACCACGCCCATGACGTTGGTGGAATACGTTTCCACCG
This sequence comes from Janthinobacterium sp. SUN176, assembly GCF_030587335.1. NCBI lineage: Bacteria > Pseudomonadati > Pseudomonadota > Betaproteobacteria > Burkholderiales > Oxalobacteraceae > Janthinobacterium > Janthinobacterium sp. SUN176. The sequence goes on from NZ_JAPWIA010000001.1 coordinate 4,113,930, forward strand.
GATTGGCGTATGAGTAGCGCACCAGCGGCTGGGCGGCCATGTGAATAACGATGTCCGGGCGCGCAGCGGCCATGGCGCGCTTGACTGCGTCGCCATCGCGCACGTCGCCGATGATCGACTGCATGCCACTGGCCACGTCGGCGACCTCAAACAGGCTGGGGGTGGTCGGTGCCGCCAGCGCATAGCCGGTCACGTCGGCGCCAAGCTGCTGCAGCCACAGGCTCAGCCAGCCACCCTTGAAGCCGGTATGGCCGGTGAGGAAAACACGTTTTCCTTGCCAGAATGCGGGATTCATCAAGCCGCCTTCCAGGGGGCCTTGCCCGATTGCCACAGTTCTTCCAGATGTACCTTGTCGCGCAGGGTATCCATCGGTTGCCAGAAGCCATGATGGAAGAAGGCATGCATTTCGCCTTCCCGCGCCAGGCGCTCCATCGGCGCCTTTTCCCACACGGTACTGTCTTCGGCGATATAGTCGATGACTTGCGGCGACAGCACGAAATAGCCGCCGTTGATCCAGGCGCCATCGCCTTGCGGCTTTTCCTGGAAACTGTTGATCTTGTTGCCATCCAGATTCAGCGCGCCAAAGCGGCCGGGCGGCTGGGTCGCGGTCAGGGTGGCGAGCTTGCCGTGCGCCTTGTGGAAGGCGATCGATTCAGTAATGTTGACATCGCTCACGCCATCGCCGTAGGTGAAACAGAATGCCTCTTCGCCTTCCAGGTAGGGCTGGACACGCTTCAGACGCCCGCCGGTCATGGTCTCGTCGCCCGTGTCGACCAGCGTCACTTTCCACGGCTCGGCATTGCGCGCATGCACTTCCATCTGATTATTCTGCATATCGAACGTCACGTCCGACGTGTGCAGGAAATAATTCGCGAAATATTCCTTGATGACATAGCCCTTGTAGCCGCAACAGATGATGAAATCATTAACACCATGTGCAGAATAGGACTTCATGATATGCCAGAGGATCGGTTTGCCACCAATTTCCACCATCGGCTTGGGCTTTGTTGATGTTTCCTCACTAATACGGGTTCCCAATCCTCCCGCCAGAATAACAGCTTTCATTTAATTCCCTTACTCTTCAATTTACTACCCGCAGGCAGGCCCAGGCATACCCGCTATTCAATTATTTTTTCCCGCCCAAGCATTTTTCAGAGCGCTCCAACGATATTTGCTGCCCTCATCATGAGCAGACCGCAAATATGCATCACGCATCAATGCCAAAAACAATGCCAAGAATCCACCACCGACAAATCCCAAAATAATAATAATCATTTTTTTCGGTTTTGATTTTTTTTCTGCCGGTACTGCACTATCGAGAATTTGTATGTTCGACGATTCTTTGGCCTCGTCTATTTTTGCCAACTCATACTGTTTTGACAGCAATTCAAATATGGTTTCCTGATATTTAACATTACGCAAGCTTCGTATATATTCAACCCCCACCTCAGGAATCTTTCCGGTTGGCACCATCAAATCGCCGTCCTTGGATGATTTCCCTGTTTTCAATCTACCAAGTTGAGCTTGATATCCTTGTATTTCCCCCTGCAAACGCATAAGATCTGGATTGTTATTTGTTGCAAAGCTCCGCATTGCATTCAGTTGCACTTCTTTGGCTGCAATCGTTCCTTCCAACTGGGCAACGTTACGGATAATGCCCTCGACTTGTCCATCCAATTGCAGCATGCCAGTACTTTCCTGTGTCTTGCGCAAAGCAATTTCGGCATTCGCCAAGTCGTCTTTAACCGCGACTAACTGTTTTTCAAAAAACAGGCGGCGCTGCGCAGCATCGGTTATCGCAAGGCCCTTGGTCAAATTCGACAGCTCAATGACAAAGGCATTGGCTATTTGGGCCGCAAATTTCGGATCTTTATCTTCGACAAGCACAGAAATAGTTCCGGCTTTATCATTAACGACAGTCGCCATGCCGTCCAATTTCTTGCGCGCCTCGTCTAATGTTTCCACATCAAAGCGTGTTTTCAAATCAAATTGACTTATCAGTTTGTCTGCGATGGTTCGACTTTGCAACATGGCAACATACAAATCATTAGGATTTTTCAACCCTGCAATGCCGCCGGCGGCTCCAGCCAGCCCGCCAAGCTGTCCCAACATGGCAGAGACTCCCGAGCTTTGCTGCTGAGGAGGTAAAATGACTGCTGTCGATAAAAAAGTCGGCTTAATCAGGAATGCAACAGCGATTGCCAATACTCCCGTTACCAACGGCACCATAAACAATATTTTTTTTTGCCGGGCAAGTGCAGTCAATATATCCAATAAGTGAATTTCATCATTATTTTCATTCATCGGTACGCTCTGCTCTCTATTTTTTAATTGCTCAGACATCTTTTTCTCTCGGTTGATAACCCGTCATATTTTCAGCGTCACCAAGGTTCGTTTGTCTTACGCATATCGCATAACTATCAAGATACCCTGGCATCTACTTGACATTAGTCTTTCAGCACTTTCAAACCAGCCGCACCCAAACCAAACTGATAAAAAATAGCTGTCCATTCCTTCAAGCTCTGCATGAACGTGCTGCGTTCGATTTTTTCAGGCACCACGACGGTATCACCCGGATTCAACGCCGTGCCGCCGAGGCCACCGAACCAGCCGGTGCCTTGGCCGCTTTTCGCCGTGCCATCCGCACGAATCACGTACATTTCGGATTTATCCGCATTCGCGGTGATGCCACCAGCTTGCTGTACATAGTCGTTGACCGTGCGCTGTGAGCGATAAACGAACGCGTTTTGCTGGAAGACAGAACCCAGCACATCCACGGTGCCGGGGCGGCGCGGGATCAGGATCGAGTCGCCGTCCTGCAAGGGCAAATCGGGCAGGTTTTTCACTTGCGTATCGACGCCAGGCAAATCGAGCACAATACGGCCTTCGGCCTTGACGGTGCGCAGTTTTTGCACGATGCGGCGCTGCTGCTCGACTTCAGCAGCCGTTTTTGCCGCATTCTCCTTGTCGCCACTCGAGGAGATGCGCTGGGTGGCATTCGATTCCAGATCGCGCTCAAAGCGGTCGGCCACCTGGTTCAATTTGATTTGCTGGGCGCGGCGTACGGATTCGCGGTTCAATTGGGTGGCGTACAGGTAGCCGTTTTCATTGGCACCACCGACACGGGCGATCAGTTCGCGCAAGGTTTCACCTTTTTTCAGCAAGAAAATACCGCTCTGCTTTGCTTCGCCAGCCACGCGCACGTATTCATTCTGGATTTGTGCCTGGACGGGTACAGCGCCTGGTGCGAACACGCGCAGAATATCGGTAGGCTTGACGGCAATGCCGGCCAACTGGCTGCTGGAAACGCCTTTGTCGGCTACCAGTTCCAGCACGGTTTTATATTGATTGTCGATGTTCTTTTCGACCACGATCTGCTTGGTTTCCGCCGCCGAATCAAAACCGCCGGCCCAGCTCAGTACATCAGCCAGTGTCGCGTTGCCTTTCAACTCGAAGATGGCCGGTTGCTTCACGCTGCCCGTCAAGGCCACCAGCGGGCCCACCTCAGGAATATAGATCACGTCGCCGTCGCGCAAGGTGACGTCACGGCTCTTGTCGCCGTTGACCAGCATGTCATACAGGTCGAACGTGGTGACGGTATCCTTGCCGCGCTTGAGCTGAATACTGCGCATGCTGCCGGTAGCATCCGGACCGCCCGAGGTAAACAGGGCGTTGAGCAGGGTGCTCATGGAATTGAGGGTATACGTACCGGGACGAACGGCATGGCCAACCACGTAGACCTGCACGGCACGCGTTTGCGCAATGCTCGCAGTCAAGTCGAAATTGGTGTATATCTTGCCGATAGCCTTTTTCAAATAGCCCTGCAAATCCTTGTACTGCACGCCGCTGACCTTGATGGAGCCGACGCGTGGGATGAAAATCGCACCGCTGCGGTCAACCGTGGCGCTGACGTCAATGTCAACCATGCCCCAGCCGCGTACCTGCAACTCGTCACCCGTGCCAATCACGTATTCCTGGTTCACCTGGACACCATCGAGCGGCGCAAAGGTGGACGGCACGTCGCCGAACAGATCCTGGCCAAAGATCCTCAATTTCTTACCGGTCACGCCATCGACATACTCTTCGAAAGCCCCGACTGGCGCATCAACATCAGTACCAGTACCCACAATGCTCCGTTTGCCGTTACTGTTGACGGGGACTTTTTTTGCCTGACGCTGCTCACCGCGTCCGCTGCGAATACTGGGCAAACTGCTGCCACCCATTTCATTCGCCTGTGCACGAGAAATATCCGTGCGGGGCATGTCAGTTGGGCCAAGTTCCTGTTCGACGGCATAGGCCGAAGTTGCACCCAGCAGGAAAGCCGAGAAAATCATGTGTTTCACGAAAGGCGGGGGAGTACGAAATTGCTTTTTCATGCTGGTCTTTGTCTGGATGAATGTTGTATGAGTAAAGGGAGCGCCATGCGCGCTTAATACTTGCCCTGCCAGGTCACGCTGATTTCTTTCGGGCCGGGATTGATCGACAAACCCGATTTGCTCTGGTCGCGCTGCGCGTGCCACAGCCAGCTGCCCATGGCGTAGCCCAGGATGCCGCCGGCGACCGTGTCGGACACCCAGTGCTTGCGGCCGAACACGCGGCCGGCGGAACCCACGGCGGCCACGCTGTACAACCATGGCGCATCGTATTCCTTGGCAAATGGCGTCACGGCAGCAAAGCCGATCGCGGCATGCGCGGAAGGGAACGACGAGTTCGAACGGGAACTGCCGCTGCCGACGCGGCTCCACGTCCCGAGGTCTTCCTCGGGACGTGCGCGGCCAAACGCATATTTACCGGCCACTGCCAGGCCCGTTGCCACGGCAACCGATTGCAGGGAAATGAGTCCCGTATTTTGCATGCGCTCATCGCCCAAGGCGAAGGCGGCGGCAGCGGCGCCCACTGCCGCGTATGGCATGGCCTTGCCCAGCTTGTCCCAGTTGCGGTAGACCTTGGAATCCTCGTGCTTCTTGACGAAACGGTCGACGGGCTTGTCGCTGAGGGCTGATGCCAGCACCACGCCCCCGACCACCGCCGTCGCCTTGAGCCACTCAGGGGCGCTGGGCGTCGCAGATGCGGATTGCTCCAGGCGCGCGCGCATGGCGGGCCATGGACTGACAAACGGCCGGTCTGGCGGATTGACGGCAGGCAGGTGCTGTTCGTCCGGGCGCTCGGCAAAGTTGCCCAGGCCATCGTAGCTGTGCATGTCGGCACGCGGGCGCTCGAACATGTCGTACAGGTCGCCAGGCGAGGCCACCATCTGCCCCACGTCGCGCGTCCATGGCGCAATGGCAAAGCCGGCCGTTGATTGCGTATCCATCGGCAACATACTGTTCAGCGGCACGGACAGGAAGATGCCACGGTCCTGATACGGCTTCGACGGCGTGCCAGGGCTGGTGATGTCGTTGCCGTTCGTATGCGTGTACCACGCGCCGACTTCGATGCCGGACTGGAAGCGGCGCTTGAACTCCACGCGCACGCCCGTGTCTTTGGCCAGGAAGCGGCCGGCGCGCGCCGTCACGGTAATATCGTGCGGCAAGCGGTAATGCAGGGAACCGATCGCCGTCACCGTCTTGTAGTCGCGCGAATCGAGCAAGCCCTTGTAGCCACGCTGCTGCAAGGCATCGACAGCCACGTCGGCCGCCCAGCGGCTATCCTTCGGCAGGTACAGCACCTGGCCGCCCACGCCGCGGAACATGTCTTCATACAGGCCGGCCGACATGCGGGTATACACGCGCTCGGCGGGATTGTTGTATTTGTTCAGCAAGACGCGGCTCAGCGAGAACCGCCCGCCGCGCAAATACTCCGCGATATCGGTACGCACGTGCGGCAAATTGCTGTTCGATGGCTGCTTGACGCCCGATACGGTTTCCAGCAACTGCAGGCTGGCGGCGCTATTCAGGTACAGGCCGTCGCCCAGGCGGCGGTCGTAGTTGGCCACGGCCGAGATCGAATAACGGAAGGCACCGCTCGGGTCATTGAAGAAGAAGCCCACCTTGGGAGCGACCTTGAAACGGTTCGCTTCCCGGTCCAGCGATTTGATTTGCACCACGTCGCCATCGACGCCAACGCCGACGGCCAGCTTGCCATCGTCCTGCAGGACATTGGCGGCGTTGGCGGGAGCCGGTGCGGAAACGGCAGGAGCAGACGCCGCGGGCGCCATGGCAGTCGCGGAAGCGGCGGCAAGTACCGGCGCGGGCGCAGGTACTGGTGCAGGTGCTGCGGCAACGACGGGTGCCGGCTTGTCGAGGAATTCCTGCAGCCAGCCTTGCTGATCGTCCCGGATGACATCGCTTTTTTCAGGGTAGCGCAGCAGCACGACGTCGAGGAAGGCCTTGCGGTCGATCTTGCCTGCCAAATAGTCATTCAGTTTTGGCAAATCAAAGAATTCGTAGGTGGCGATTGGCTGGTCCAGCTTGGTATACGTGATGCGCAAGGTCGTCACGCCCTTTGGCGCGAAGGCGACAGCCGTGCGCGCGGCACGGCCAACGGCGCGACCCATGTTCGAAATCCGGCTGTTGGTCAGGCTCAGGCTCAGGACATTGCCTTCCTGCTCGACACGGATGTTCTTGTAGTCCTGCTTCACCAGGGCATTGACCAGGTCGGCGCCATACACGGCGTCGCGGTGCCATTCTTCCTTGCTTGGTAGCGGTGGCGGATTCTTGTCATCCACGAAATACGGCGGTTCGTACACCTTGGGGACAAACTCGCGTTCGCCAAACGGAATGCTGATATAGGCGTTCACGCTGAACTGGTCGCGGTTACGGGCTGCTTGCAAGGCAAGCCAGCCCCAGCGGTACTCCAGGCCCACGGACGCGCCTTTGCGGCGCTTGCCGGCGTCCGTTTCGCTGGCACGGAAGTCGCGCAAGTAATTCGTTGTATCGTATTCGGCCACCACCGACCAGCGTGGCAGCGCGGCCGGCGTCCAGCGCGCGCCGGCGAACACCCCGTCCGGGCGTTTATGAGCATAGCCGAGGCTCGCTTCGATATTCTTGCTGACGCCAAATGTCTTGGTGGCAACCACATATTGGCCCTTGAACAGCTCGGTACCGAACAAATCCGTCATGCCGACGGCAACGGACGGCATCCACTCCGTTTCTGTCCACAGGCGCAATTTGCCGTCGACGACTTTATCCTTGTAGCGGCCATAGCCACTGCCATATTCACCGGGCACATTGGTAAAACCGGGTATGCCCGTGATCGACACATAACGTCCCGTCATTTGCAGGAAAGGCAGGATATTCGCCGTCGCCCATAACTGGCCATACGGGCTGTCGTAGCTGTAGCCGACGCTGAAGGTACCATCCGTTTCCACCACGGCGCTGGGCATATTGATATACCCGGACTGGCCACCATGATTCGGGGTCGCGGCCATCACCGAAGGCGCGCCAAGCACCAGACAGCCACACCAGGTATATTTGATTGATTTTCTGAGTACGCTTAACAAATCCGGCTACCTAAAGATCCTGCACCTGGAATTCCTGACAATGTCTTCAGAAAATCAATGAGCTTGGGGAAAAGTGAATGAAACGAAAAAAGGCCAACCCACGGGCATCTTGCAATGCCACGTATCAGTTCGCCACTAAAACTAGGCACTCCCGGGCAACAGATCGTTGCTTAATCATGCCTCAGGAATATATGTCGCAGAATTTTAACATTGTTTTCTTGTAGCAAATGCTTAACTTGTTTCCCTAGCGCCACACCTGCCCCTGCACCGCAAACGCCGCCTGCGGCGCTGCGGCAGGCGGGAAAGGTCACTTCAAACTGCCAAATACTTTGCCGATAATCTTGCTGCCATATGCGAGCGGATTGCTTCGGATGGCTTTTTCTTCCTCGCCGATCATCAGGTACAGGCCGTCAAGCGCACGGTCCGTGACATAGCCTTCCACCGTCGATTGCTGCTGCGGCACCAGTCCCGTCTTGCCGATCTGGCTCATGGTGCTGTTGTACTTGCTGGCCAGGCCGGAACGGTCGGTAACGGATTTCACGATGGGCAGGAATTTGACGGCCAGGGGTGCCGATGTCTTCTGGCGGAAGAAATCCGTGACGGAGGTATCGCCACCGGACAGGATATTTTTTGCATCGCTCACGCTCATCGATTTGACAGCGTCGAGCAACAATGGCTTGGCCATAGGTACGGCCGATTCGGCGGCACGGTTCATCGACACCACCAGATCGTCCAGTTGCTGGCCGCGGCCCGTCATTTTCAGCAAGGGCTTGGCTTGTTCCAGGATGCCGGGCAACTTGATCTTCACCTTGTCGTTATTGAGAAAACCATTTTCGATGCCCAACTTGGCAACGGCGGCGGCCGATCCGGCTTCCAGCGCCGCCTTCAAGCCATTGCTCGCATCCTGGTTACTGAGGGCATCCAGGGGACCGGCGGCGCCTGCGCCCGACGACAGCAACACCAGCGCGCACAGGAGGACGGCCGAACGGCCAGGGAAAGGGTTCAGGCGCATAGTTTTCCTTTTCTAAAGAATAGACAGACTACCTTCTGCTGGAACCTTAGCACATCAAAACTGCAAATACTGCAGCAATTTTTTGCGTGTTGGGGGAAACAAGGGGTGCCACAGATGGCGAAGGGAAGGGACTATACAACACCGGCTGTTGTATCCGCGCACGCTAACGCCGGCGGCATAGTTTAGAACCTATCCCAGCAGATGAATACATCTCCTGCTGGCGCGCCTCGGAAGCGGGGACTGCGTTGATCGTCGTCGCGTGGCTCGCCACGCATCCTCCTCACGCCTTGTCCGCGCTCCCGAATACGCTGCCAGCAGAAGACGCTCCCTACCGGGATAGGTTCAGCCTGCTATCGCCGCCAGCTGTTCGCGCACCCGCGCCAGATCCGTCTCGCGCATGCGCGCCGCCGTCTGGCGCAGGGATTTTTCCGCGCCCGCCACGCCGGCCGCCGCCGCCATCGACAGCCAGATATACGCCTGCTGCAAATCGAGCGGGCCACCCTGGCCGCTGGCCGCCATCAAGCCCAGATTCATTTGCGCCCGCGCATGGCCCTGACGCGCGGCCAGCGCATACCAGTCCCAGGCCGCGGCATAATCCTGCGGCACATCCTGGCCATTGTCATGCCGCAGGCCCAGCGCAAACTGGGCCAGGCTGTGGCCCTGCGCGGCCGCGCGGCAGTAACAGGCGCAGGCCAGCTGGCTATCGGGCGCCGGACCATCGTCGCGGTCGTGCAGCACGCCCTGCATGTATTGCGCCGGCGCGTAATCCTGCTCGGCGGCGCGGCGGTACCACTCCAGCGCCAGCGACAGATCCTGCGGCACGCCCTGGCCATGTTCATAGCGCAGGCCCAGGTCGAACTGCGCCCGCACATGTCCCTGGTCGGCCGCCTTGCGGTACCAGAAGATGGCTTCCTGCGCATCGGCAGGCACGCCCTGCCCATGCTCATACAGGAGTCCCAGCTGATACTGGGCTGCGGGAAAACCCTGCCCGGCCGCCTGGCGGTAGAACACTTGTGCCTGGGTATAGTCCTGCGCGCCATGCTCATGGTGCAGGCCCAGGTTATGCTGGGCCGCCGCGTGCCCCTGGCCCGCTGCCTTCACGTACCACGCGAGTGCCGCCTGCTTATCGCAGGGCACGCCCTGGCCATTATCGTAGATCAAGCCCAGGTTGAATTGCGAACTGGCGTGGCCCTGCTCGGCCGCGCGCCGGTACCAAGTGATCGCCTGCCCGCTGTCCTGCGGCAGCACGTCGCCATTTTCATAGCGCAGCGCCAGGTTGAACTGGGCAGGCGCATAGCCCTGTTCGGCCGCCTTGCGCATCCAGGCCGTCGCCTGCTGGCGGTCCTGGCGCACGCCTTGGCCATTATCGTAGCGCAGACCCAGGTTGAACTGCGCCCGTGCATAGCCCTGTTCGGCCGCCTTGCGGTACCAGGCGATGGCTTGCACGAAGTCCTGCGGCACGCCCTTACCATTGTCATACATCATGCCCAGATTGTTTTGCGCACCCGCGTCGCCCTGTTCCGCCGCGCGGCTGAACCACAGCATGGCTTGCCCGCTATCTTGCGCGAGTCCCTGGCCCTTTGCATACAGCCAGCCCAGGTTGTACTGGGCCGCAGCGTACCCCTGCTCGGCCGCCTGCTGGTACCAGTGCGCCGCCTGCGCAAAATCCTGCGCCACGCCCTGTCCCTTCTGGCACATCACACCCAGGTTGTATTGCGCATGCTCCAGGCCCTGCGCGGCGGCCAGGCCGTACCAGTGCAGCGCCAGCGCATAGCTTTGCTCAATGCCCTGGCCATTGAAATGCATGAAGCCCAGGCTGTGCTGGGCGTTCGCATTGCCCTTCTCGGCCAGCCCTTTCAGGCGCAGGTAGTCAGCCGTGTAATGAGCAGCCGTGTAGCGGGGGGCGGCAAGCGGCATGGTCAAGCTTCGATGGCCAGCGTCTGCGATAGCGCGGGAGCGGCATCGGCGATCAGGCGGTTCTGCTCCTGCAGCACGCCGATGAAGCTGCCCAGCGAGATGGGCCGGTGATACAGATAGCCCTGCATCGTGGTGCAGCCCTTGTCCTGCAGATAGCGCGCCTGGCCTTCCGTTTCCACGCCCTCGGCGATCAGGTGCAGGCCCAGGCCGCGCGCGATCGAGATGATGGCCAGGATGACGGGATAGTGTCCATGCTCGTCGTGGATTTCCTTCACAAACGACTGGTCGATCTTGATGGTGTGGATGGGGAAGCGGTGCAGGTACGACAGCGAGGAATAACCGGTGCCGAAATCGTCGATGGCCACCGACACGCCCAGCTGGCACAGCTTGTTCAACTGCTCGATCGCATACTGCGGATTGCGGATGCAGATGTTTTCCGTGATCTCCACTTCGATCTTTTCCGGCGCGATGCCATAGCGCGTCAGCGCGCCGCGCATCTTCTCGAAAAAGTCGCCCCGGTCCAGGTATTGTGGCGACAGATTGAGCGACAGGCGCACGGCTTCGCCGCCGGCCGCGTTCCACTGCACCAGGTCACGGCACAGGGCGCCCAGCATCCAGTCCGAGATCGGCAGCATCAAGCCGTTTTCCTCGGCGAACGGCAAAAATTCGCCGGCCGTCAGCAAGCCCCGTTGCGGATGGTTCCAGCGCATCAGGCCTTCGGCGCCGACGATGCGGCCCGTCATCACGTCCACCTGCGGCTGGTAATACATCTCCAGCTGGTTCAGCTCCAGCGCCTTGCGCAGGCTTTGTTCGAGCGCGATCTTCTGGTGCGACACGTCGAGCATGGACTCGTGATAAAAACTGTGGCCGTTCTTGCCCAGCGCCTTGACCTGGTACATGGCGATGTCGGCATGGCGCAGCAGTTCGTCGATGGTCTCGCCGTCGCCCGGATAGATGGCGATGCCGATGGAAGCCGAAATATGCACCTGGTTGCCATCGAGGTCGAAGGGTTGGTGCAGGCATTCGAGGAACTTGTCGGCAATCAGGCGCGCATCCTGGCGGTCGCGCAGTTCCGGCAGCACGATGGTGAATTCATCGCCGCCCTGGCGCGCCAGGGTATCGCCGCGGCGCAGGCAATCCTTCAGGCGCAGCGCCACCTGCTGCAGCAGCTCGTCGCCCTTCACGTGGCCCAGGGTATCGTTGACCAGCTTGAAGCGATCGAGGTCGATGAACATCACGGCCAGCTCCGTCAGCTTGCGCCGCGCCTGGATCACGGCCAGCCCCAGGCGGTCCTTGAACAGCATGCGATTCGGCAGGTCCGTCAGGATGTCGTGATAGGCCTGGTAGGAAATGACTTCTTCGGCGCGCTTGCGGTCGGTGATGTCGCGCGCCACGCCGTAGGTGCCGAAGTATTCCTGCTTCCGGGCTTCGTGATCGTGGCTGTGCATGCCGATCGAATTGAGCGGAACCGTCATCAGGGTGTTGTTGAAGGTACGGTCACTGCCGCTGCCGCTATGGCACTTCAGGCGCAGTTCCACATTGCGCGACGCGCGCTCGTCGATGCGGCGCTCATTGAAGGCATAGCGCGCCCGCTCCTGGTCTTCATCGTGCACGAGGATCGAATAATGGCTGCCGATCAGCTCTTCGCGGCTAAAGCCCAGCAACTGGTGCACCCGATCGTTGATGAAGGTGATGCGGCCTTCGTGGTTCAGGGTGTAGATGATGTCGGGCGAGCTGTCGACCAGGTAGCGGTACATCTTTTCCGAATTTTCCAGCTGCAGCGCGATGCGCTCGTTTTCCAGCGCCAGCTTGCGCTTCTGCAGCGCATTCTCCACCGTCTTGAGTAGCTCTTCGCGGCTGTAGGGCTTGCGCAGATAATCGTAAGCGCCGCGTTTCAGGGCGCCGATGGCCGCCTCGATGCCGACGTCGCCGCTCATGACGATCACGTCGCCCTCGATGCCGCGCCGGTTGATGTGGTCCATGATTTCATGGCCGCTCATGTCGGGCAGGCGCAAGTCGAGCAGGATCAGGTCGAAGCGCAGTTTCGACAACTGCGCCAGCGCCTCGCTGCCGCAGGTGGCCGTGTACAGCTGGTAGCCGCGGTCCTTCAGCAATTCGTGAAGAGAGGCGAGCAAACGGGGCTCGTCGTCGACCAGCAGGATGCGCGGGCTGTTTTCCAGGTCAAACGGAATGGCGGAGGAGTTCATGGACGTTACGAAGACAAAGCGGTATTGCCGGGCGCGGGCAGCGCGGCTGCAGCACTCGCTGGCAAGGGAATGGGCAGCAGAATTTCAAACGAGGTGCCGGACTTGCTGCTGCGGCAGCCGATCACGCCATGCAGGCGGGTGACCAGGTCATGCACGATGGACAGGCCCAGGCCGTGATGCGCCCCTTCCTTGCTGCTGCGCACAGGGGAAAACAGATTGGCCAGCACTTCCGGCGCCAGGCCGGCGCCATTGTCGCTGACGCACAATTCCAGGTACAGGCGACGGTCGCGGTTGACGTGGCCACGGTTCGCCACTTCGATGCGCCCGCCATCGGGCAAGGCTTCGACGGCGTTTTTCAGCAGGTTGAGCAGGATTTGCTTGAGCATGTCGGCATCGGCCTCCACTTCGCATGGTGCATCCTGCATGCGCGTGACCACCTCGATCTTCGGCGGCAGGAAGTCGGTGGCGCGGAACAGCCGCAGCACATCGTCGACCACGCGCGCGCAATCGGTCACGCCGCTGGCCGCCACCGGCTGCAGGTCGGCCAGGCCGCTGATCAACTGGCCGACCCTGTCGATTTCCTCGTTCAGGATCGACATCTCGCCCGTGACCGGCTCCTGCTTCTCCAGCTTGTGATCGAGCACGCTCAGGTAGTTCTTGATGATGGACAGCGGGTTATTCACTTCATGCACGACGCGACGCGACGCGGCGCGGTATTCCTCGGCCACGTGATCGAGCTGGCGCCGTGCCAGGCCGCGCGCGCTGATGGCCGTTTCCAGCGCCGTGGCGGCCTGGTTGGCATAGGCGCGCAGGAAACCCTCGCGCTTCTGGCACGCGGGAATCTGCCACGCCGCCACGCCGCCAATCAACACGCCCAGGCTGCGCTGGCCCGCCACTAGCGGCACGCAAACCAGGCTGTCGGTACCGAGAATGCGGAACAACTGCTCTTCGACGATGCCCAGCGCCGGCATGTCGCGCTTCAGGAACGCCAGTTGGCACTCCAGCGCCGAAGCGGCCAGGGGCCCGCCCTTGGCCAGCGGGATCGAGAAGCCGGCCAGACGCTGCTGATGTTCGCCCGCCTCCACGCCGACGAGCGCATGGCCGGTGGGGTTTTGCAGCAGGATGACGGCGGTGTCGAAATCGAACAGGATGCGCGCCGAGCGCGTGATGGCTTCCAGCAGGCTGCTTTCTCCCTGCTGGCGGGAGAAGGTCTGGCCCACTTCGGACACCAGCACCATATTGCGCACTTCATCGGACAGGCGCAGTTGCACCGGATCGACGGATGGCGGCGCATACGCGGGCGGCGTGACGATGTCGTCCGCGCCGGCCAGGTCGATGCCCAGGTGCTGCGCCGCCTGCGCCACCTGGCGCACGACGCTGCCGGCCAGGTCTTGCAGTACGTCGACATCCAGCGCGCACAGGCTTGCCGCCTGCGTGATCGATTCCGCATCGTCGGCATGGCAGCACAGCAGGTGCGCCAGGCGCACGATGCGAATCAGGGGATGGCTCGCTTCCAGGCGCGCCAGCGGTTCGTGGTGATACAGCACGCTGTCGGCCAGGAAGGAATCGAGATGCCAGCGCTCGATCAGCCAGGCGCCCGCTTCAGCATGCGTGATCTGCAAGGTGCGCTGCTCCACCGCGCACAGGGCGGCATCGTCGCGCGCCGTGAAATTGAACGCGTATTCCTTCGGCGCCGTGGCCAGCAAGGCCAGGCGGCCCACGTTGTGCAGCAAGCCGGCCAGATACGCTTCCTCGACATGCGGATAGGCCATGGCCTTGGCCAGCGCGCGCGCCATGACGGCGGCCGACAGCGAACTTTTCCAGAAGGCGCGCAAATCCGTGCTGCCGGAATGGGGAAAGCTGTTGAAGGTCTGGAAGACGGATTCGCTGATGACCAAGGTCTTGATCATGTCCGTGCCCAGCGACACGAGCGATTGCTCCAGGCTGACGACCTTGCCCTGGCGATGGTAGGCCGAGCTGTTGGCCACGCCGAGAATCTTGCTGGTCATGCCCGCATCCTTGGCGATCAGGGCGGCCAGCTCCGGCATGCCGGCATCGTCGGCCTGCAGGTGGGCGATCAGCTTGATGAGTATCTGCGGCATGGCCGGCAGGCGGGCAATCAGCAGGCGATTGCGAATATCTTGATCAGATTGATGCATCGTATCAGGCATTGCCGGTTCGAAAAGGATGAGCGCTTAGCAGCGAAGCGCGGCCACGTCAGAGAAATCCTCTACTCCTGTAACCCAAAAAATGTCGCCTGAGAGGATGCCTGGAAAAGAAGTCATCTTATCATAAGCGCCGAATATTACTTGCAATATAGAAAATTAAGTTGAAATAAATCTAGCGTTCTGCAGTGGAAACTTATGCCTTGAAGGAACCCAGCAAACGGTGACGAAAGCGCCGCGAGATCAGCCACAGCGCCAGCGCCAGGCCCGTAAACGCCAGTTGGCCCGACGCCAGCCACAGCACGGACCCGGACAGCAGCGGCGAGATCACGCCAGCCACCACGGCGCCCAGCAAGGTGCTGGCAAACGACTGGCACGAGGCCACCGTGCCGCGGATATGCGGGAACAGGTCGAGCGCCAGCAAGGTCGCTCCCGGCCCCACCAGCGACATACCGAAAGTGTAGAAGAACAGGGGCAGCACCGACCAGGGCAAGGAGGGCGGCAGGAACAGGTGATACACGACATTGACGCTGGCGGCGCACAGCAGGAAAGCAAAGCCGATGCCGATCTGGCGCGCGAACGTGACCTTGCCGGCGATGCGGTTGGCCGCCGCGGCGCCCATGAAGATGCCGCTCACGCAGGGA
Organism: Janthinobacterium sp. SUN176; assembly: GCF_030587335.1. NCBI lineage: Bacteria > Pseudomonadati > Pseudomonadota > Betaproteobacteria > Burkholderiales > Oxalobacteraceae > Janthinobacterium > Janthinobacterium sp. SUN176. The sequence goes on from NZ_JAPWIA010000001.1 coordinate 4,129,316, forward strand.
ATGAACAGCCAGCCGAATTGCGATGGCCCCAGGCCCAGCTGCTTGGGCAGCATTTCCGGCGCGGCCGTGATGAACAGGAACAGGCCAGCGAAATTGAGGGCGACGATGCCAGCCTTGATGTGGAACAGGGGCGAGCGCAGGATCTGGCCATAGCTCGAGGCGAGAAAGCGCGGATTGAACGGCTGGCGCTTTTCCATCGGCAGGGTTTCGGGCAGGCGCCAGTAGCAGAACGCCAGCAGCACCAGCGTGTAAAAGGCGAGGAACAGGAAGATCGAGCGCCAGTCGAACCAGATGACGATCCAGCCACCGAGAATCGGCGCCACCGCCGGGGCGATGGAAAAGATCATCGTCACCAGCGACAGCAGCCGCGCCGCTGCCGCATCGGCATACAGGTCGCGGATGATGGCGCGGCTGATCACCACGCCGGCGCCGGCCGAGACGCCCTGCATGATGCGGAAGAACCACAGGTAGTGCACCGTGTGCGCCGAAGCGCAGCCGAGCGAACCGATGGCAAACATCAGCAGCGAAACGAGAATGACGTTGCGCCTGCCAAAAGTATCCGAGATCGCACCATGCCACAGCACCATGCCGGCAAAAGCCAGCATGTAGAACGTCAGCGACTGCTGCACTTCCAGCGGCGACGCTTGCAGCGAACCCTGGATCGCGCCAAACGCAGGCAGATACGTATCGATCGACAGGGGCCCCAGCATCGACAGCCCGGCCAGCATCATCGCCAGCGCACCGCGGCTCAGCGGCGCCATATGGCTCGGCGTGGGAGGAGGAACGGGGGTAACCGGGTCGGGCGGCACATCGGCCGGAGGGGTGGGAAACATGGCGGATCCAAAGTGGCGCGCGGACCGGTTACGGTCCGCGCGCGTGATACTGCATTTTTTAGCGCGTAAAACACCTGAGAAAACCGTAGCGAGCGGCCGCCAATTGTGGCCGAGAAGCGCAACCGTACAAAAGTACGGTGAGCATCGCAAGCCGCAAGTGGCAACGCGCAGTAGGTTTAATCAGATGTTTTTCGGTTTGGCTTCTTCTCTACGGTTGTAGCCGGCGACCATATCAAAGCGGAACAGACGGCATTCCAGCGCGCCGTTGAAGAATGGCGTCTTGCGTGCTTCCTTCAAACGCAGCAGCTTGGGCAGGCCCAGGTCGGCCGTGAACAGGAACACGGTCCAGCCGGCGAAACGCTGCTTCAGGGTCGTGCCCATGGCCGAATAGAAGGACGTCGACAGTTCGTCTTCCGGGATGGTGCTGTCGCCGCGCACACCGATACGCTCGCCGTACGGCGGGTTGGTCAGCATGATGCCCGGCACGTCGCTTGGCGGTTTGACTTCCTGCGCCTCGATCTGTTTCAAGGGCACGTCGAAGCGCACACCTGCGCAACGCAGGTTGTGGCGCGTCATGGCGACCATGTCGCCCGAGATGTCGCTGCCGAAAATGGTCGGTTCGGCGGGCAGCGGATTGACCTTGATGGCGTTTTTCATGGCATTCCACGGCGCGGGATCGAAGTCGTGGAAGTTTTCAAACGCGAACTGGCGCGAGGCGCCCGGCGGAATCCCCTGCAGCATCTGCGCCGCTTCGGCCAGGATGGTGCCGGAACCGCACATCGGGTCGAACAGCACCATGCCAGGCTTCCAGCCCGACACGCGCAGCAGGCCGGCGGCCAGGTTTTCGCGCAGCGGCGCGTCGCCCGTCTCTTCGCGCCAGCCGCGCTTGAACAGGGCTTCGCCCGAGGTATCGAGGTACACGGTAAACGTATGCGCGTCGAGGAAGCCGACGATGCGCATGTCCGGCGTCTTGGTGTTGACCGACGGACGCTCGTTGAACTGGTCGCGGAAGCGGTCGCAGATCGCATCCTTGATTTTCAGGGTCGTGAACTCCAGGCTGCGCAGCGGCGATTTGACGGCCGTGACGTCGACGCGGATCGTGTGGTGCACGCCGAACCAGTCTTCCCAGGATTGCGCCAGGGTCAGGTCATAAATATCGTTTTCCGTCTTGTAGCCGGAATGGGCCATGCGCATCAGCACGCGCGAAGCGATGCGCGAATGCAGGTTGATGCGGTAGGAGTCCAGCAGGTCGCCCGAGCAATGTACGCCGCCCGGCACCTGATTGTGGACCTTCATGGTCGAACTATCGTGGGCAATCTCGCCCAGTTCCTCGGCCAGCGCCGCTTCCATGCCGCGCGGGCATGGGCAAAAATATGAAGCCATGGTTGGTGTACCCTTATTCCATTGTGTTGAACGCCCGCTAAATTACAGGCGCTGCTTACTACGTTTAAAAAACTGCTTTTGCTTGACTACCCTGCCAGCGCCCGTTCGACAAAATCGAGGCGGTCCTGGCCCCAGTACCCTTCGCCATCGACGATGTACCACGGCGAGCCGAACACGGAAGCGGCGGTCGCTGCCTCCGTGTTGGCGTCGTATTCGGCCTGCACGCTGGCCGTTTCCGACGTTTTCAGCAACTGGCGGCCATCGAAACCGGCGTCGAGCGCGATCTGCACCAGGGTTTCCTCGTCGCCGATGTTGCGCTCTTCCGCCCACAAGCCGCGCATGATGGCGTGCGCCAGGTTCAGCGATGCCTCCACGCCGTGCGCCAGGCGCGTGGCGATGATCAGCTTGGCCGACGCTTCTGGCGACACGGGAAAAAACTTGGGCTGCAAGGTCAGGGGAACTTGCAAAAAGGCCGACCAGCGTGCCAGTTCGGCCAGGCGATACGCCTGGCGCTGCGGTGCGCGCTTGGCCAGCGGCAGGCCGCCCGAGACGCTGAAAACCTTGCCCAGGTCGAAGGGTCGCACGTCGATCTGTGCGCCCGTCTTCGCGGCGATGGCCATCAGGCGTGCGTGCCCCAGGTAAGTCCATGGAGAGTGGGGCGCGAAGAAATACTGCACGACTTTGCTCTGACTTGCACTCATCTCGACTCCCTTAGAAAGGCTTGACCACGACCAGCACGACGACGGCCAGCAGCATCACCACCGGCACTTCATTAAACCAGCGGAACCAGGTGTGGCTGCGCTTGTTGAGACCTTTTTCAAACTTGCGCAGGATGGCGCCGCAGGCATGGTGATAACCGAGCAGCAGCACCACGAACGTCAGCTTGGCGTGCATCCAGCCCGGCATCTTCATGCGGCCTTCGCCCCCGCCGTACAGCATCCACATCAACGCCAACCCCAGCACCATGGCCGGCAGCGCCAGCAGGGACATGAAGCGGTACAGCTTGCGCGCCATCAGCAGCAGGCGCTCGGTAGCCACCGTTTCCGTCTCCATCGCCAGGTTCACGAAGATGCGCGGCAAATAAAACAGGCCGGCAAACCAGGACATGACGAAGATGATGTGGAAGGCTTTGGTCCAGAGAAAGAGCATGGGGTTCCCAGTGTCAGAAGTGGAGAGAAACGAGAGCACGGGCCGCCTTGTGGGCCGCCCGCGAAAGAGACTATTTGCGTACTTCGCCGTGGCCAAAGACCACGTACTTGAGCGAGGTCAGGCCTTCCAGTCCCACCGGGCCGCGTGCATGCAGCTTGTCGTTCGAGATGCCGATCTCGGCGCCCAGGCCATATTCGAAGCCGTCGGCAAAACGCGTCGACGCGTTCACCATCACCGAGGCGGAATCGACTTCGCGCAGGAAGCGCAGCGCATCGCTGTAGTCTTCCGTGATGATCGATTCCGTGTGCTTCGATGAATACTGGTTGATGTGGTCCATCGCTTCGTCGATGCCGTCGACGACCTTCACCGACAGGATCGCCGCCAGGTATTCGGTGCGCCAGTCTTCCTCGGTGGCGGGCACCAGGTGCGGATAGGCAGCGGCGGTCAGGATCGCATGGCTTTCCGGATCGGCGCGCAGTTCCACCTGCTTGGTCAGGTACAGTTCGGCCAGCTGCGGCAGCACGGTCGCGGCGACGGCGCGCGACACCAGCAGCGTTTCCATGGTGTTGCAGGTGCCGTAGCGGTGGCACTTCGCGTTGAAGCCGATATCGATCGCCTTCCTGATATCGGCCTTGGCGTCGATATAGACGTGACAAATGCCATCGAGGTGCTTGATCATCGGCACGGTGGCCTCGTCCATCAGGCGCGCAATCAGGCCCTTGCCGCCGCGCGGCACGATGACGTCCACGTACTGCGGCATGGTGATCAAGGCGCCGACGGCAGCGCGGTCGGTGGTGTCGATGACTTGCACGGCATCGGCCGGCAAGCCGGCTCCCTGCAAGCCCTCGGCCACCAGCTTGGCCAGCGCGCGGTTGCAGTGAATCGCTTCCGAGCCGCCGCGCAAGATCGTCGCGTTGCCGCTCTTGATGCACAGGCCGGCGGCATCCACCGTCACGTTCGGACGCGCTTCATAGATGATGCCGATGACGCCCAGCGGCACGCGCATCTGGCCCACCTGGATGCCCGTCGGGCGGAACTTCATGTTCGAGATTTCGCCGATCGGATCGGCCAGCGACACGATCTGCGTCAAGCCTTCGACCATGGTGGCAATGGCAGCGTCGGACAGGGTCAGGCGGTCGAGCATGGCCGGCGCCAGGCCGGCGGCGGCGGCCGCATCGAGGTCGCGCTGGTTCGCCGCGCGCAGCAGGTCGGCATCGCGCACGATGGCGGCGGCAATCAGGCTCAAGGCGCGGTTACGCGTGGCGCTGTCGGCACGCGCCATGGCGCGCGAGGCGGCGCGCGCGCGCGTGCCCACGTCCTGCATATATTCTGTGATGTCCATGCTCGTATCCATATAGTAAAAAACTAGCCTCGGGCGATCTTCAGGCCCAACTGCAGCATGGCATCCCAGGCATCGCCCGCGTAGCCCTTGGCGCGCAAGCCCTTGATCATCTTGTCCACCTGCGCCGCCTGCTGCAGCGCCGCTTCCAGCACGGGTAGCGAAATGCGCCGCAGGGCCGGTTCCATCATCCGCTCGCGCGGCCCCCAGATGCGGTATTCCTTCAGCAGCGCGCCCAATGGACGCCCTTGCGCCATGCCCGCCTTCAATTTTAACAGCGTGCGGATTTCTTCGGAGACGGCCCACAAGACCAGCGGCAGCGCCTCGCCCTCGCCTTTCAAGCCCTCGAGCATGCGCACCAGGCGCGCCGGGTCGCCGGCCAGCATGGCTTCGGACAGCTTGAAGACATCATAGCGGGCCACGTTCAACACCGCGTCCTGCACTTGTTCATACGTCAGCTTGCCCACGGCATGCAGCAAGCCCAGTTTCTGGATTTCCTGGTGCGCCGCCAGCAAGTTACCTTCCACCCGTTCGGCGATGAAGTCGATGCTGGCCCGTTCGGCGCTTTGTCCCTGCGCGGCCAGGCGCTGGCCTATCCACGCCGGCAACTGCGCCCGTTCCACATTCGGAATGTCGATATACACGGCCGCCTGCTGCAGGCTGGCGACCCAGGCCGCCTTCTGCGTGGCCCAATCCAGCTTGGGCAAGGTAATCAGGGTCAGGTTGTCGGGACTGAGGTTTTTCGCGTAGCTTTGCAGCGCCGCGCCGCCATCCTTGCCCGGCTTGCCGGTGGGGATGCGCAACTCGATCATTTTCTTGTCACCGAACAGCGACAGCTCCTGGTTCGCCGCCAGCAGTTCACCCCACTTGAAGCTGCGCTCCACCGTCAGCACGTCGCGCTCGGAGTATCCCTGCGCACGCGCCGCGCGGCGGATCTTGTCGGCCGCTTCCAGCGCCAGCAGGTGTTCGTCGCTGGTGATCACATACAGCTGCGCCAGCGGCTTGGCCACATGCCCATCGAGCGCGTCTATCCGCAATTGCATGGCGTCCCCGTTACTGCTGCGGGGCTGCCGGCGCAACCGGCGTCACGGGCGCCACTGGCGCCACCGACATGGCCGGCAGCACCGGCTTGATGGCGGCCAGGCGGCGCATGATCTGCTGCACCAGGTCATTGCGCATGTCGCGGTACAGCGCCGCTTCTTCCGTTTCCTTGGCCAGTACCTGCGAGTCGTCGAAGGTGATCGGACGCACCAGGCTGATGGTCGTCGGCGCCAGCAACTGGTTGCCGGCCTTGTCCACCACGCGGAAATTGATCGAGTAGCCGAGTTGATACTCTTGTACCCGGCCATTTTTGTTCAGCGACAAAATGGTCTTGGTCTGATTCCTCTCTGGGTCGCTGAGCACTTCAAGGACGGCGTCGGCGCCATCCCTGGTGTTGACCACTTCCGTGCTGCCAATGGCGCGGATATAGCGCTTCAGGCCGATCGCCAGCGGCGACGTGTCGGGCAAGCCGATGTACATCGTCGCGAACGGCAGCATGAAACTGCCGTTCGAACCGCGCAAATGGAAGCCGCAGGCCGACAGCAAAACAGTCAGGCCCAAGGCCAGCACGGCGCGGCGGCCCAACAGCGATACGGAAGAGGAAGTCGTCATGATTACACCACGATGCTGATTAACTTGCCTGGCACGACGATGATCTTCTTCGGCGTGGTCTCGACGTACTTCTGCACACTTTCGCACGCCAGCGCAGCCGCTTCGATGCTGGCCTTGTCCGCATCCTTGGACACGGTGATCGAGCCGCGCAGCTTGCCGTTCACCTGGATCATCATCTCGATCTCGGACTGCTCCAATGCAGCCGGGTCGACTTGCGGCCAGGCGACGTTGAGCAGGTCGCCGTGCACGCCCGCGTAGCCCAGTTCCTGCCACAGCACGTGGGTGATGTGCGGCGCGACGGGGTTGAGCAGGCGCAGGAAGATGGAGAAGCCTTCGGCGATCAGCGCCTTCGACTGCGCGCTATCGTCCAGCTTGGCCGATTCCAGCGTGTTGAGCATCTTCATGCAGGCCGATACCACGGTGTTGTACTGGATGCGCTTCAAGTCGTAATCGGCTTGCTGCAGCAGCTTGTGCAATTCGCGGCGCAGGTTTTTCTGCGCGTCGCCCGTGGCCGGTGCGGCGCCGCCGGCCAGCGCGGCTTGAATCGTCGCCGACTGGGCGTAGCCGAAGTTCCACACGCGGCGCAGGAAGCGGTTCGCGCCTTCGACGCCGCTGCCCGACCATTCCAGCGTCTGTTCCGGCGGCGAAGCGAACATGGTGAACAGGCGGGCCGTGTCGGCGCCGTACTGCTCGATCTGCGCTTGCGGGTCGATGCCGTTGTTCTTCGACTTCGACATTTTTTCCGTGCCGCCGATTTCTACCGGCTGGCCGTCGGCCACCAGGACGGCGCTTTGCGGACGGCCCTTGTCATCGAGCGACAGGCGCACGTCGTCCGGGTTGAACCAGGTGGTCTTGCCCACCGCGTCCTTGCGATAATATGTTTCGTTGAGCACCATGCCTTGCGTCAGCAGGTTGACGAATGGCTCGTCGAACTTGACCAGGCCGAAGTCGCGCATGATCTTGGTCCAGAAGCGCGCGTACAGCAAGTGCATGACGGCGTGTTCGATGCCGCCGATGTACTGGTCCATCGGCATCCAGTAATCGTTGCGCGCGTCGACCATCGCGTCGTTCGAGCCTGGCGAGGTATAGCGCATGTAATACCACGACGAATCGACGAAGGTATCCATGGTGTCCGTCTCGCGGCGCGCCGGCTTGCCGCACTGCGGGCAGTCGCACTGCAGGAAGGCTTCGTATTTGTTCAGCGGATTGCCCGTGCCGTCCGGCACGCAGTCTTCCGGCAGCACCACCGGCAAGTCTTTTTCCGGCACCGGCACCACGCCGCAATCGGCGCAATGGATCATCGGGATCGGCGTACCCCAGTAGCGCTGACGCGAAATGCCCCAGTCGCGCAGGCGGAACGTGGTTTTCTTTTCACCCAGGCCCAGTTCGGCCAGGTCGGCGGCCACCGCATCGACGGCGGACGCGAAATGCAGGCCGTCGTATTTGCCGGAAGCGACGCAGACGCCGTCCTTGCTGCCATACGATTCCTGCCAGGCGTCCGTCGAGAATTCCTGGCCCTTGACTTCGATGACTTGCTTGATCGGCAGGTCGTATTTCTTGGCAAAGCCGAAATCGCGTTCGTCGTGCGCCGGCACACCCATCACGGCGCCATCGCCGTAGGTGATCAGCACGTAGTTGCCGACCCAGACTTCCACTTGCGCGCCCGTCAGCGGATGGGTGACGAACAGGCCGGTCGGCATGCCCTTCTTCTCCATCGTTGCCATGTCCGCTTCGATCACGGAACCGAGCTTGCATTCGGCGTTGAAGGCGGCCAGCGCAGGATTGCTTTGCGCAGCGTGGATGGCCAGCGGGTGCTCGGCGGCCACGGCGCAGAAGGTCACGCCCATGACGGTGTCCGGACGGGTGGTAAACACATACAGCTTGCCGTCGCCGATCAGGGCGCCATTCGCGTCCTTGATGTCATGCGGGAAGGCGAAGCGCACGCCCGTCGACTTGCCGATCCAGTTGGTCTGCATGGTGCGCACGCGCTCGGGCCAGCCCGGCAGCTTGTCATCCACATATGCCAGCAACTCTTCCGCGTAATCGGTGATGCGCGCGTAGTACATGGGGATTTCGCGCTTTTCGATCAGCGCGCCCGAACGCCAGCCGCGGCCATCGACGACTTGTTCGTTGGCCAGCACGGTCTGGTCGATCGGGTCCCAGTTCACGGTACCGGTTTTCTTGTAGATGATGCCTTTTTCCAGCATCTTCAGGAACATCCACTGGTTCCATTTGTAGTATTCAGGCTTGCAGGCGGTCATTTCGCGCGACCAGTCGATGGCCAGGCCCATCGATTCCATCTGCTGCTTCATATGGGCGATGTTCGAATACGTCCATTGCGCGGGCGGCACGTTGTTGGCCATGGCCGCGTTTTCCGCCGGCATGCCGAACGCATCCCAGCCCATCGGCATCAGCACGTTGTAGCCATTCATGCGCAGGTAGCGGTACATCACGTCATTGATCGTATAGTTGCGCACGTGACCCATGTGCAGCTTGCCCGAAGGGTAAGGCAGCATCGAACAGGCAAAATACTTGCCTTTTGGGAAACGCGGGTCGTGTTCGACGGCTTTATAGGCGTCGATCGCCTTCCAGTGCGATTGGGCGGCTTGTTCGACGTCGGCGGGACTATATTTATCTTGCATGATGTGCGGCCAATAGTGGATATGAACCGAGCATTATACTGGTTGTCGCCGCCCGATAGCGCGGCGCGCCGGCGGCCCGGTCTCGCATATTTCGGCCGGCGTACAATTATGCTATGTCGTATGCAACAATACATATGCCACAATCTTGTTCTTTGCATCAACGCCGGCCATGATCGTCTACCAGGAATATCCGCCCATCCCCGCCCTGCGGCCGTGGCTGGACTGCGTCTGGACGTGCCGCGTGCAAACGGGCGCCACGCCCCTCACGCACCAGGTCTTGCCCGACAATTGCATCGACATCCTGTGCCAGGACCAGCAGGACGCCAGCTTTGCCGTGGGCATGATGACGGCGCCGATCGCCGTCGTCAGCCAGGGCCTCGTGCAGACGGTGGCGGCCCGCTTCAAGCCGGGCGCGGCGGCCCGCTTCTTCCAGCTGCCCTTGTGTGAACTCAGCGATGGCCGCACGGGATTGCAGCAGCTGTGGGGCCGCGAACTGGCGGCGCGCCTGGCTGACGCCCTGTGGAGCGAGCCCTTGTCCAATGCGCAAAGAATTTCTATTCTGCAAGACTATCTGCTGCTGCGTCTGCGCAGCGTGCCGCCACGGCGCCAGCCCGGCGCGGCCGAACATGCCATCGCGGCCATCGAGCGCGCATGCGGCCAGGTGCGCGTGGAGGGCCTGGCGCGGCAACTGGGCGTGTCGCGCCAGCACCTGGCGCTGCAATTTCGCCAGCAAGTCGGCATCAGCCCGAAGCTGTTTGCCCGCATCTGCCGTTTTCGCGCCGCCAGCCAGGGCCTGACAAGCCTGGCGGGACAGCCGGACTGGGCGCAAGTGGCCTTGCAATATGGTTATTTCGACCAGTCGCACCTGATCCACGACTTCCAGGATTTCACCCGCAGCTCGCCCGAGGCGTGGCTGACGGGCCGGCGTGCATGACCACCTTCCATTTTTCCAATCGCGCGGCGCGCGCCGGTGGCATCATGGCGCCAGGTACTTCGCCGACTATTTCAACCAACAGGAGCAGAACATGATCAAGGGCTTGCGCACCGTCACCTATCCCGTCCCCGACCTGGACAAGGCCAAGGCCTGGTACAGCCAGGTTTTCAGCACGGCGCCCTATTTCGACCAGCCGTTCTATGTCGGCTTTGCCATCGGCGGCTTCGAGCTGGGCTTGCTGCCGGGCGGCGAAGCGGGCACGCAGGGCAGCGTGACGTATTGGGGCGTGGACGGCATCGAGCAGGAAGTCGAGCGCATCGTTGCGCTGGGCGGCACCCTGCACCACCCGATCACGGACGTGGGCGACGGCATCCGCACGGTGGAATTGCTCGACCCGTACGGCAACCAGATCGGCCTGATCGACAATCCGCATTTCGATACGGCCAAGGTGGTTTGAATTGCCTCAGGCCGCTTCGCCCTGCAGCCATAGCCGGAACTGCTGCAAGGCCGTCTTTTCATGCGCCGTTTCGGGCGTGATCAGGTAATACGCGCGCTGGCCGCGCAGTGGTCGCTCGCATGCGATCTGCAATTCGCCACGCGCCAGTTCCGCTTCGACCAGCATGCGTGGCAGCAAGACCACGCCCTGCCCTTGCACGGCCGCCATGGCCAGCATGGAAAACAGTTCATAGCGGGCGCCGTAGTGCGCCCCGTCGCGCCCCTCGCCCTCGACCTGCATGGCGTCAAACCACTGGCGCCAGGCGCCCGGGCGCGTACTTTGTTGCAACAAGGTCAATTCCAATAAATCCTGCGGCTGCCAGTCGCTGCGCGCCGCCAGCAGGCGGGGGCTGGCGACGGGCACGATTTCTTCGTGCATGAGCAAGGTGGCGCGCGTGCCGGGCCAGCGCGCCAGTTGCTCGGGCGTGCCCGCGTACAGGGCGCCATCGTATTCCGTATCGGCAAACATAAACGGTTTTGTATACGCGTCGATATGCACGACGATGTCCGGATGCAAGTCCGCCAGCGAAGACAGCCGCGGCATCAGCCAGCGCGTGGCAAACGTGGGCACGGAAGCGAGCTGCAAGGCGCCGCCGCCGCCCTGGCGCGCCATGGTGTCGAGCGTGTCGCGCTCCAGACCGTCGAGGCGGGCGGCGATCTGCCGCGCATACGCGGCGCCGGCGCTGGTCAGCAGCACGCCATGGCGCGTGCGCTGAAACAGTTGCACCCCAAGAAAAGTTTCCAGGGACGAAATCTGGCGCGACACGGCGCTTTGCGTCAGCGACAGTTCGCGCGCCGCATGCGTGTAGCTCTGGTGGCGCGCGGCCGCCTCGAAGCAGTTCAGCGCTTGCAGCATGGGGATTTTGCGTGACATGGGAATATCCGGCCGGTAAAAGAACGCCAGTATGCCGCAAGATATGCGTAGCACGCATGTCTGGGTGCGAAAAAATCGTTTGCGCAAGGCTAGGCAAAAATCTACCATGAGTCATATTCAATCTTGCGCCGATCACCGGCGCTCACCTGCGAGGCCTGTGATGAGCAAAACCGTATTCGACTGGAATTCCCCCCTGCTGCTGGAAGAACAACTGACGGGCGACGAACGCGCCGTGCTGGAAGCGGCCCGCGACTATTGCCAGGGCAGCCTGGTGCCGCGCGTGCTCGAATCGTTCCGCCATGGCCGCACGGATGCCGCCATCTTCCGCGAAATGGGAGAGCTGGGCTTGCTGGGCACGACCATTCCCGAGGAATACGGCGGCGCCGGCCTGAACTACGTGTGCTACGGCCTGGCCGCGCGCGAAGTCGAGCGCGTCGATTCGGGCTACCGCTCGATGATGAGCGTGCAATCGTCGCTGGTGATGGTGCCGATCAACGCTTTCGGCAACGAAGAAACCAAACAGAAATACCTGCCGAAACTGGCGACGGGCGAATACATCGGCTGCTTCGGCCTGACGGAACCGAACCACGGCTCCGACCCTGGCAGCATGGTCACGCGCGCGCGCAAGGTGCCGGGCGGCTATAGCCTGTCGGGCGCCAAGATGTGGATCACCAACAGCCCGATTGCCGACGTGTTCGTCGTCTGGGCCAAGGACGATGAAGGCGCGATCCGCGGCTTCGTGCTGGAAAAAGGCTGGAAAGGCCTGTCGGCGCCGGAAATCCACGGCAAGGTCGGCTTGCGCACCAGCATCACCGGCGAAATCGTCATGGATGAAGTATTTTGCCCGGAAGAAAACGCCTTCCCGGACGTGCGCGGCTTGAAAGGCCCGTTCACTTGCCTGAACAGCGCCCGCTACGGCATCGCCTGGGGCGCGCTGGGCGCGGCAGAAGACTGCTACCTGAAAGCACGCCAGTACACGATGGACCGCCAGCAATTCGGCCGTCCTCTTGCTGCAAATCAACTGGTGCAAAAGAAACTGGCCGACATGTTGACGGAAATCACCATGGGCTTGCAAGGCTGCTTGCGCCTCGGTCGCATGAAGGATGAAGGCTCGCCCGCCGTGGAAATCACCTCCATCATGAAACGCAACAGCTGCGGCAAGGCGCTGGACATTGCCCGCGTGGCGCGCGACATGATGGGTGGCAACGGCATTTCCGACGAGTTCGGCGTCATCCGCCACCTGGTCAACCTGGAAGTGGTCAACACCTATGAAGGCACGCACGATGTGCACGCGCTGATCATCGGCCGCGCCATCACCGGCATCGCCGCGTTCAACTAATGGACGCCTTGGCTTCCACCCTGCGGCCCGCGCCGCTGACCGGCTTGCGCGTGCTCGACCTGTCGCGCGTGCTGGCCGGCCCGTGGGCCGGGCAAATGCTGGCCGACCTGGGCGCCGACGTGGTCAAGGTTGAACAGCCGGGCCGCGGCGACGACACGCGCTCCTGGGGGCCGCCGTATCTGAAAGACGAGGATGGCCGCGACACCGCCGAGGCCGCCTATTTCCAGTGCGCCAACCGCAACAAGCGCTCCCTGTGCATCGACTTGGCCGCCCCGGAAGGGCAAGCCCTGGTGCGCCGGCTGGCGGCCGAGGCGGATGTCTTGCTGGAAAATTTCAAGCTGGATGGCTTGAAGCAATACGGTCTGGATGCGGCCAGCTTGCTGGAACTCAACCCGCGCCTCGTCTACTGCTCGATTACCGGCTTCGGCCAGGATGGGCCGTACGCGGCGCGCGCCGGCTATGACTTTTTGATCCAGGGCATGGGCGGCTTGATGAGCATCACGGGCGTGCCCGACGGCCAGCCGGGCGCCGGGCCGCAAAAAGTGGGCGTGGCGCAGACGGACATCCTGACGGGCCTGTACGCCACCATCGCCGTGCAGGCGGCGCTGGCCGAACGGGAACGCTCGGGCCTGGGCCAGCATATCGACCTGGCCTTGCTCGACGTGCAAGTGGCCGCGCTGGGCAACCAGGCCGCCAATTACCTGTGCGGCGGCAAGGTGCCCCAGCGCATGGGCAATGCGCATCCGAACATTGTTCCATATCAAGACTTCCCCACGGCCGACGGCGACATGATTCTGGCGATCGGCAACGATGGACAATTCTCGCGCTTTTGCGCCGTCGCCGGCCATCCGGAATGGGCGCAGGACGAACGTTTCGCCACCAATCCGCAGCGCGTGGCGCACCGGGCGATCCTGATTCCGCTGATGCGCCAGGCCACGGTGATGCGCACGACGGCCGAGTGGATCAGCGCCTTCGAGGCGCAAGCCGTGCCGTGCGGCCCCGTCAACCGCATCGACCAGGTCTTTGCCGACCCGCAAGTGGTGGCGCGCGGCTTGAAAGTGGAGATGCCGCATCCGACGGCGGGCACGGTGGCGCTGGTGGCCAATCCCGTGCGCCTGTCGGCTTCACCGGTGCAATACCGCTTGCCGCCGCCATTGCTGGGGCAGCATACCCAGGAGGTGCTGCAGCAATGGCTGGGCCTCGATGGCGGCCAGATCGACGGTTTGCGCGAACGCAAAGTCGTCTAAAGAAAAACGCCGGCCAGTGGCAACACTGTCCGGCGTTTTTTATCGATTCAGCCTTATTTCAGCACCAGTTTCAACGCCGGTTTTTCACCGTAATCTTCATAGCGCTCGTTGATGCCGGCGATACAGAACGTGATTTCTTCCAGTAAATCAGGCACTTGCGCCTTCATGCTTTCGGCGTCCTGCACCACGATGTCGAGCACTTCGTTCGGTTTCAAACGGAACTGCGTCATGTTTTCGTCGTCGCGCAGATAGCTGAGGCAATCGACCCAGGCATCCATGCTGTTGCCGTAAAACTCGGGGAAACCGAAGGCTTGCACGCATTGCGCGTGAAAGCTCGCTGCGTCGGTGATGTCTTTTCCATTCAGGATGGCAATGGCCATGGTCTTCCTCAGTTCTTCAGCGACAGCACATCCTGCATGTCGAACAGGCCGGTGGGCTTGTCGGCCAGGAAACGCGCGGCGCGCAGGGCACCGTGGGCATAGGTGACGCGGCTGCTCGACTTGTGGCTGATCTCGATGCGCTCGCCGATGCCGGCAAACAACACCGTATGGTCGCCCACGATATCGCCGCCGCGGATGGTGGCAAAGCCGATGGTCGACGGGTCGCGTTCGCCCGTCACGCCTTCGCGGCCGTACACGGCGCATTCCTTCAAGTCGCGTCCCAAGGCACCGGCCACCACTTCACCCATTTGCAGGGCCGTGCCCGATGGCGCATCGACCTTGAAGCGGTGATGGGCTTCGATAATTTCAATGTCGTAGCCTTCGGACAAGCTTTTCGCGGCCAGTTCCAGCAATTTCATGGTGACATTCACGCCCACGCTCATGTTCGGCGCGAACATGATGGCCGTCTTTTCGGCGGCGGCGGCAATGGCGGCCTTGCCAGCGTCGTCGAAACCGGTGGTGCCGATGATCATCTTGATGCCGTGCTCGGCGCAATACGCCAGGTGCTGCAAAGTGCCTTCCGGACGCGTGAAATCGATCAGGAAGTCGGCGTTCGCCAGGCCCTTCGCCAGGTCGGACTGCGTCAGCACGCCGGCCGGCTTGCCGAGGAAGGCGGCCGCATCCTGTCCGATCGATGGCGAACCGGCACGGTCGAGCGCGCCGGCCAGCACGGCGTCGGGCGCATTGCTGACCGCTTCGATCAGGATATGGCCCATGCGGCCGCTGGCGCCAGCGATGGCAATTTTCAGTTCAGTCATTTTATTCTCTTACAGCAACTTATTTGGTGGGTTCGGCAGCAGGTGCAGGTGCAGGTGCAGGCTCGGCGGCAGGTGCAGGCGTCACTTCCGGCTTGCTCACAGGAATGGCAGGGGCGGCATCGGCCGGCACGGGCACGGCGCTCGGCGCCACGGGCGACGGCACGGCGGCGGCTGGCGCGTCGGCCTTGGCGACCTTGGCGAACGGCGACGGGCCGGCGATACGGTCGATGTATTCTTTCTCCGTCGGCAAGTTACCGCCTTCGAAACGTTCAACCTTGCCATCCTTGCCGAAGTACACGACCACGCGGCTGCTGGTGGTTTCGCCACTGCCCCGTGCCAGGCGGAATGGATAATCCCAGCGGTCGGCATGGAAGATATCGGTCAGCAGCGAGGTGCCGAGGACGAAACGCACCTGATCGCGCGTCATGCCCACTTTCAACTGGGCCAGCATCTCTTCAGAGACAAAGTTGCCTTGTTGAATGTCAGGACGGTAGGGCGAGAAAAACCACATGAATTTCTGCAGCGGCGTAATGGTGGTCGTTTGTGCGCCCTGTTCGGGAACCAGTTCCTTGCCTTCTTTTTGAGCAGCTGCCGGCTTTTCGCCCAGGATGCCACGGTTGGCGCAGCCGGACATGGCCAGCGCGACACAGACCATGCCTGCCAAGACTGGTGCTCGAAATGGAATACGGTGCCAGAGAGATGGCAATACAGCCGGTGTTACGCGCATAAATGACCTCAATTGGATGAACAAAACGCCAGGAGTGACCGGCCCGCCAAAAAAAAGCATATTTTGGCACTCCCCGACAAAACGCTATATGATAAAGCACCTGACCCACATACGAGCAACAAACATGAGTAACAATCCTAGTGATCT
Organism: Janthinobacterium sp. SUN176; assembly: GCF_030587335.1. Lineage (NCBI taxonomy): Bacteria > Pseudomonadati > Pseudomonadota > Betaproteobacteria > Burkholderiales > Oxalobacteraceae > Janthinobacterium > Janthinobacterium sp. SUN176. Next base: position 4,145,276 of record NZ_JAPWIA010000001.1, read on the forward strand.
CAAGGCAAGCGGCCTGAAAGCCACCCTGCCACGGCTGAAGATACTCGATATCTTCCAGAGTAGCCCGGTACGCCACCTGACCGCGGAAGACGTCTACAAGATTCTGCTGGCCGACAATATGGATGTCGGTTTGGCAACTGTCTACCGCGTCCTCACGCAATTCGAACAGGCCGGCTTGCTCAATCGCAACCATTTTGAAACCGGCAAGGCGATTTTCGAGCTCAACGAAGGTTCCCACCACGACCATCTGGTGTGCCTCGACTGTGGCCGGGTCGAAGAATTCTTCGACGAAGACATCGAAGTGCGCCAGCAAAAAGTGGCCGAAGAGCGCGGCTTCAAGATCGCCGAACACGCTTTGGCCATCTACGGCAACTGCATCAAGACGGCTTGCCCGCACAAAACAGCCTGACCCAAGCCGGCCGTTTCCGCAAGGGAACGGCCGGCGCGCCAGGCAGTACGATCAATGATGGCTCAGTGCGCTTGACAGCAGCTTGGCCGTGATATCGACGATCGGGATGACGCGCTCGTAAGCCATGCGCGTCGGCCCGATCACTCCCAACGTTCCCACGATCTTGCCGTTGACTTCATACGGCGCCGTCACCACGCTCATCTCATCCATCGGCACCAGGTTCGATTCGCCGCCGATAAAAATCTGTACGCCCGTCGCCTTGCTCGACACGTCGAGCAACTGCATCAAGCCCGTTTTTTGCTCGAACATGTCGAACATCTGGCGCAGCGAATGCATGTTCGACGACAGATCGCTCACGCTGAGCAAGTTGCGCTCGCCGGAAATCACCATGTCATCGCTATGGTCCGCCATCGCTTCGCTGCCCGCTTCCACGGCCGCCTGCATCAAACTGCCCATATCGTCGCGCAACTGGCGCAATTCGCCCTGCAGGCGCACGCGCACGGCATCGAAGGACAGGCCGCCATAATTCTGGTTGATGTAATTGGCCGATTGCACCAGTTGCGCCGGCGTATAGTCGGCCTCCGTCAGCAATAAACGGTTCTGCACGTCGCCGCCGGGCGCAACGATGACGAGCAGGATGCGTTTTTCCGACAGGCGCAGGAATTCGATTTGCTGGAACACGGATTCGCGGCGCGGACTGAGCACGACGCCGGCAAATTGCGACAGCGACGACAGCATCTGCGCCGCGTTGGCGATGGTTTTTTGCGGTTGCGGCGTCTGCAGGCGCATGCGCGATTCCACCAGGTGCTCGTCCAGGTGCCGCACGGTCAGCAAGGTGTCGACAAAGATGCGGTAGCCGCGCGGCGTGGGGATGCGTCCGGCCGAGGTGTGCGGACTGGACACATAACCGAGCTCTTCCAGGTCGGCCATGATGTTGCGGATCGTGGCCGGCGACAGGTCCAGGCCGGAAATTTTCGACAAGGCGCGCGAACCGACCGGCAGGCCGTCGGCGATATATCGCTCGACCAGGGCTTTCAGCAGTGTTTGGGCACGTGTATCGAGTTGCATGGTGTTTTATTTAGGCAAGTATTTTGTTAAGCAAGCGGCAACGAAAGCGGCCGAACGTGCGTCAACAGCGCCTATTATGCACGTTCGCCCGGCCTGCGGCGATCAATCTTCCAGTTGCCCTTGCAACCACAGCAACAATTCATCAAAGTTGGCGCAGATGGCGTCGGGCTGCACGCCGGCGGCCAGGTGCGCATCGCTGCCCTTGCGGTTCATCCAGACGGCGCGCATGCCCGCCCCCTGCGCTCCCGTCACGTCGAAATACAGGTCGTCGCCCACATACACGGCTTCATGGGGCGCGACGTCCAGCGCGGCGCAAGCTGCCAGGAAGATGCTGGCGTCGGGCTTGGCCACGCCAAAATCGCTGGCGGCGATCGATACCTTGAAATGCTGCGCCAGGCCGATAATGTCAAGGTCCGCATTGCCATTCGAGATCGAACCGACCAGCATGCGCTGGCGCATCCAGGCCAGGCCCGGCAAGACGTCGTCATAGGGCTGGACGCGGTTGCGCGCGGCCAGGAATTGCAGGATAGCGCCGTCGACCAGGGCGGGATCCTCGCCGGCAGCCTCGAAGGCGGCCAGCAAGCCCGCGCGGCGCAACTCGATCAGGTTGCCATGGAAATGCGGTTGTTCCTTGAGCATGGCCAGGCGGTGCTGGCGCAGCACCTCGATGGAAAACTGCCGCGCCACCTTGGGCGCATGCGTGGCCAGCCAGTCGTGCAGCAGGGTTTCCGCGGCGGCGATCACGGGCGCGATGGGCCACAAGGTATCGTCGAGGTCGAACAGGATGGCCTTGGGCGGCACGGCGGGTTTTACGGGGGCAAGGGACATGGGACTCACAATGGGATGCTGCGTCACGCTGCGCAGGATGCGTCTATTGTCGCACCGATCGACGCCGCCGGCATGGCTGCGCCCCCGTGAAATGGGGCCGGGCCAGCGCTTCCCGGCGAAAAATTGTTACAGGGTGATACAAGGCAAGGTCATCCAGCTTGCCAGATAGACTAAAATAGGCGCCATTCCAATGCGGCGCCAGCGTCCGCGTTGCGCTACCCAACTTAATTCGTTTTGGAGAATGTATGAAAAATTTGTACCTGCGCTCGATGCTGGCGGCGGCTTGCGCCGTCACCCTGGCAGCCTGCGGCGGCAGCGGCGGCAACCTGTATCTGCAAGTCTCAGTCAGCGGCCTGGCCAAGGATGGCCTGATTCTCCTGAATGACGGGGAACGCTTGCCGGTTCCTGTGGGCCAGGGCACCGTCGTCTTCACCAAGCTGGTCAAGAACGATGACCGCTACAATATTACCATCGCGGAACAGCCCAAGGGCGCCGTTTGCACCATCGCCAATGGCGCCGGCAAGGCATCGAGCTATTCCGTGAACACGGCCTTGGTGAGCTGCACAACCAACAGCTACCCGCTGAATGGCACGATCACAGGCCTGACCGCCGATGGCTTGCGCCTGGTGATGGGCCCCAAAGGCATCACCCTGTCGGCTGGCGCCACCGCCTACACATTCACTTCGGTAGCTGACGGCGCCCCGTACGGTATTTCCATACTGACTCAGCCAACGGGCCTGACGTGCCGCTTCCAGGGTTCAAAGAGTACCGACGCCAGCGATACGGTCGGCACGATGGGCTCTGCCGCCACGACCGCGGCCACACTTGACTGCACGCCGCAGTAATCCTTGCGATCCGTCACCTATTTTTTGGAGAAATACATGAAGTTATCCTGCTTGCGCCCACTCGCCGCGCTGCTGCTGACCCTGGGACTGGCCGCTTGCGGCGGCAAGGCCTCGTATGAGGTCGGCGGAACGATCTTTGGCTTGACCAATGAAGGGCTGATCCTGGCAAATGGCAGCGACACCCTCCCGGTTCCTGCGGGCAAAACGTCGTTCACTTTTATCAAGCGCATCGACTATGGCACCGACTACAACATCACCTTCAACAAACAACCGGCCCACATGACTTGCAGCATCAGCGGCGGTTCCGGCTCGGCTGGTCATTACATCAATATCAGCGCCGCTGTTACTTGCTTGCAAAACAAATATACCGTGGGCGGCACGATTTCCGGCCTGACCGTGGATGGCCTGGTGCTGATTAACGGTAGTACAATAACAACGGTGGCCAAGGACACCACGACGTTTACCATGGCCGGCCCAGTCGACTATGGCGACACCTATGCCGTCAGCGTCTCCGTTCAGCCGAAGGGTCTGCAGTGCGACCTGGCCCCAGGTACCGAAAAAGGCACCATGGGCGAAGGGAATGTAACGGCGGTGAAGATAGCCTGCAAACCCGTCTGAGTTGCGGCAACGGTAGCCGCCAGGCGGCTACCGGGAAGAGATATCATGGAAATCTATAGTTGATATTCCAAAGATAAATTGGAGTTATATGTGGCGATGCAGCATAATGCATCTGTCTCCTCCAACTCTTCCAAGAATTGGATTTAGCCCGCTTTTACCAGCGGGCTTTTTTTTGCCCAGAATTTCTCACGCGGGTTTATTCAAGCCCGGCTGCAACATCTGCACGATGCTGGAAAAATCCTGCTGCGCATAACCGGCTTGCGCATGCATCTGGTACATCTGACGCACCAGGCCGCCCAAGGGCGTGGGCGCGTTCGCCGACAGGGCCGACTGCTGCGCCAGGCCCAGGTCTTTCAGCATCAGCGCCGTGCCAAAGCCGCCCGTGTAATTGCGCGACGCGGGCGTACCGTCCATGACGCCGGGCCACGGGTTGTACACTTCCAGGGTCCAGTTGCGGCCCGAACTCTTGGCCATGATGTCGGACAACACTTTCGGGTCCAGGCCATGCGCCACGCCCAGGTTCAACGCTTCGGCCGTCCCCGCCATCAAGATGCCCAGCAGCATGTTGTTGCAAATCTTCGCCACCTGGCCCGCGCCCGCCTCGCCCGCATGAAAGATGTTCTTGCCCATCTTTTCCAGCAGGGGACGCGCCTGCTGCAAGGCCGCTTCGCTGCCGCCGACGATAAAGGTCAGGGTGCCGGCCGCCGCGCCCGCCGTGCCGCCCGAGACGGGCGCATCGATCATGGTAAAGCCCCGCTCGCTGGCCGCCTGCGCCACTTGCCGCGCCACATCGGCGGCGATGGTGCTGCAATCGATGAACAGGGCGCCCGGCTTGGCCGAGTCCAGCACGCCGCCCGCCGCCAGGTACAGCTCCTGCACGTGCTTGTTGGCTGGCAACATGGTGATGACGGCGTCAGCCGTCTGTACGGCCGCGCTGGCGGACGCGGCCGCCGTGGCGCCCGCCTCGACGAGCGACGCCACGGCCGCCGGCGTCAGGTCGAATACGGATACGTGGAAGCCGGCGGCCACCAGGTTGCGGGCCATCGGCGCGCCCATGTTGCCCAAGCCGATGAAAGCGATATGTTGCATTTTTAAAGTCTCCTGTTGTTCTTTTAATGTAGGTCGCGCAAAGGATGGCTATCCCACGGCGCCGTGAAATATCCATTGAGATACGCGTCGCCGACGCCGGCCAGGCTGGCCGGCTGCCACTGCGGCGCGTTGTCCTTGTCGATCAGCAAGGCGCGCACGCCTTCGCTGAAGTCCGCATGGGCGCAGCACTGCACGGCAACGATCAATTCCAGCTGGAACACTTGCGCCAAACTCATATGGCGCGTGCGTACACGCATGGCCCAGACCAGGGCGGCGGAACTGGGCGCGCCCTTGTGCAGCGAGTGGGCCGCCTTTTGCAGCCAGGCCGAATCGCCGTCATACGCGGCGATGGCGGCCACCACTTCGGGCAAGGTGGGCGCTTGCGTCAGCGCGGCGATGGCGTCGAAGTTGGCGCGCACTTCGGACACGGGCAGCAAGGACGCGGGAGCCGAGAAGCCGCGCAGCAAGCGGTCCAGCTGCTCGCTGTTCGCCTGCGGGCTGGCTTGCCATTGCGCCAGCGCCAGCGCGTCCAGCACCATGTTCCGCTCTTCCTGGCGCAGGAAATAGTCGCCCAGCCCCGCAAACAGGGCGTCAGCCGCGTTCATCGGTGCCCCCGTCAGCCCCAGGAACAGGCCGCTGCGGCCCGGCATGCGGCCCAGGAACCAGCTGCCGCCCACGTCCGGGAACAAGCCGATCGTGATTTCCGGCATGGCGATGCGCGTGCCTTCCGTCACGACGCGGTGGCTGGCGCCCGCCATCAGCCCCAGGCCGCCGCCCATGACGATGCCGCCGCCCCACACCAGCAGCGGCTTCGCATACGTGTGGATGCGGTGGTCGAGCCGGTACTCCTCGGCAAAGAAGGCCAGCGCCTGCGGGTTCGGCACGACACCCGCTTGCTCGACGACGGCCGAACGCAGGCTGCGCACGTCGCCGCCCGCGCAGAAGGCCTTGTCGGTCGACGATTGCAGCACCACGCAGGCGATGGCCTCGTCACCGGCCCAGCGCACGAGGGCGCCATCGATGGCGCGTATCATGTCCAGGGTCAGCGCGTGCAAGGACTTTGGCGCATCGAGGGTGATGACGCCCAGCTTCATGCCGCCGGGACAGTCGCGCTCTTCTATCTTGACGGTCTCAACCAAGGTTTCAGCCACAGTATTTTCAGCCATTCTTCCACTCCGCCGGACGTTTTTCCAGGAACGCTTGCACGCCTTCTTTCTGGTCTTGCGTATCGAACAGGCCCAGGAACAGGGTGCGTTCATCGGGCAAGGAAGCGACCAGCGGATGGCTGCGCGCGCCCTGGATCAGGGTCTTGCACGCCGTCACGCTGCTGGGGCTTTGACGGGCCACCTTGGCGGCCAGGGCCAGCGCCGTGGCGGCAGCCTTGCCGGTTGGCACGACTTCCTCGACGAGGCCGATGGCCAGGGCCTTGGCCGCATCGACCCGCTCGCCGCACAGAATCATGCGCTTGGCCCAGCCTTCGCCCACCAGCCATGGCAAATGCTGCGTGCCGCCCGCGCACGGCAGCAGGCCGACGGACGCTTCCGGCAGGGCCATCTGCGCGTGTTCCTCGGCAATGCGGATATCGCACGCCAGCGCGCATTCCAGGCCGCCGCCCATGGCGTAGCCATTGATGGCGGCGATGCTGACGCCGCGAAACGCGGACAGCGCCTCGAACGCCTCGCCAAAGGCGGCGGCCATGGCGAACGCCATATCCTTGTCGCCGTCGGCAAACACCTTTAAATCGGCGCCGGCCGAGAAGAACTTGGCGCCGCCGCCCGTGATCACGAGCGCATACACGTCCGGGTCCCCATTCAGGTCGGCCACCAGCTCCTTCAGGGCGCGCAGGCTGTCCAGGGTCCACGTGTGGGCGGGCGGGTTGTCGAGGGTCACCAGGGCCGTATGGCCACGGCGTTCCAGCAGCAGATTGGTATACACTCTGGTCATCGTAAGGTCTCCGTGGCGCCGTCTTTCAAAATCGCTCGCGCGACGATCAGGCGCATGATTTCATTCGTCCCTTCCAGGATCTGGTGCACCCGCGTGTCGCGCACGTGGCGCTCGAGCGGATACTCGCGGATATAGCCGTAGCCGCCATGCAATTGCAGCGCATCGTTGGCCACATTGAAACCCACATCCGTGGCGAAACGTTTTGCCATAGCGCAATATGCCGTGGCGTCAGGGCTATCCTGGTCCAGTTTCCAGGCAGCCAGGCGCACCATCTGGCGCGCCGCCACCAGCTCCGTCAGCATGTCGGCCAGCTTGAATTGCAGGGCCTGGAACTGGGCCAGCTCGCGGCCGAACTGCGTGCGCTCCTTCATGTAGGCCTGCGCCCGTGTGAGGGCCGCCTGCGCCGTGCCCACCGAGCACACGGCGATATTGATGCGTCCGCCATCGATGCCCTTCATGGCAATGGCAAAGCCTTCGCCTTCCGCGCCCAGCAAGTTGCCAACAGGCACTTTCACCTGGTCGAAGCTGATGATGCGCGTGGGCTGGCTGTTCCAGCCCATCTTTTCTTCTTTCTTGCCATACACGATGCCGGGCAAATTCGCCGGCACGGCAAACGCGGAAATGCCGGCCGCGCCCTCGCCGCCCGTGCGCGCCATGACGATCAGCATATCCGTCTGGCCCGCGCCGGAAATGAAGGCTTTCGTGCCGTCGAGCACATAAAAATCGCCCTCTTTCACTGCCTTGGTGCGCAGGGACGCCGCGTCGGAGCCTGATTGCGGTTCCGTCAGGCAATAGCTGGCCAGCTTCTGGCCGGCCGCCAGAGCAGGCACCCACTCGTCGCACAGGGCTTCCTGCCCCCAGCGCGACAGCATCCAGGTGGCCATGTTGTGGATCGTGATGTAAGCCGTGGTCGAAGTGCAGCCACCGGCCAGCTCCTCGAAGACGATGGCCGCATCCTGGCGGGACAGGCCCAGGCCGCCCCAGCGCTGCGGCGTGTACAGGCCGCAAAAGCCCATCTCGCCCGCCTTGGCAATCGTTTCCACCGGGAAAATCGATTCCGCATCCCAATGCGCCGCGTGCGGCGCCAGTTCGCCTTCGGCAAACGCGCGCGCCGCCTGCTGGAACTCGCGCTGCTCGTCGCTCAGTTCAAAGTCCATGCCAGCTCCTTATTTGAGGCTGATGGTGGTGTTGACCTTGCCCACCGAGGCCGCATCCGTGAACCAGCGCTGGGTAATCGTCTGCGTCTGCGTGTAGAACAGCACGACTTGCTTGCCGAACGGACCCAGGTCGCCCAGTTTCGAGCCGCGCGACCCCGTAAAGCTGAACAGGGGCACGGGCACGGGGATGGGCACGTTGATGCCCACCTGGCCCACGTCGATTTCTTCCTGGAAATAGCGCGCGGCCGCGCCGCTTTGCGTGAACAGGGCCGTGCCGTTGCCGTTCGGATTCGCGTTCACCAGGGCAATCGCTTCATCCAGGGTATCGACTTCGACGACGATCAAGACGGGGCCAAAGATTTCCTGGTCATATACGACCATGCCGGGTTTCACGCCGGACAGAATCGTCGGTCCCACGAAGTTGCCGTTCGGATAGCCATCGACCTTCACGTCGCGGCCGTCCAGGGTCAGCACGGCGCCCTGCTCGATGCCCTTGGCGACCAGGCTGTGCACGCGATCCTTGGCTGCGCAGGAAATGACAGGGCCCAGGTCCGGATTGTCCTTGCCCGCGCCCACCGTCAGGGTTTGCGCCTTGGCCGCCAGTTCCGGCAGCCAGTCGCGCGCTTCGCCCACCAGCACGGCGACGGACGCCGCCATGCAGCGCTGGCCGGCCGCGCCGAAGCCCGCGCCCAGCAACTGGTTCAGGGTTTGTTCTTTATTTGCATCCGGCAAGACGACGGCGTGGTTCTTGGCGCCCATCATGCACTGCGCGCGCTTGCCGTTCAGGCTGGCGCGCTGGTACACATGCGTACCCACCTTGCTCGAACCCACGAACGAAATCGCCTTGATGTCCGGATGGTCGCACAGGGCATTGACCACGTCTTCGCCGCCGTGAATCACGTTCAGCACGCCGGCAGGGATGCCCGCCTGCAAGGCCAGGCGCACGAGTTTTTCCGTCACCAGCGGATCTTGTTCCGATGGTTTCAGCACGAAAGTATTGCCACAGGCAATTGCCATCGGGAACATCCACAGGGGGATCATGGCGGGGAAATTGAACGGGGTAATGCCCGCGCACACGCCCAGCGGCTGCATCACGCTGTAGGTATCGACGCCGCCGGCCACGTTTTGCGCGTACTCGCCCATTTGCAGGGTGCCGATATTGGCCGCATGTTCCACCACTTCCAGGCCGCGGAAAACGTCGCCTTCCGCGTCGAGCAGGGTCTTGCCCTGTTCCATCGTCAGGGTGGCGGCCAGGTCGGCCATGTTTTCACGGATCAATTGCTGCAATTTGAGGAAAATGCGGGCACGGGCGCCGATCGGCGTCTTGCGCCAGGTCTTGAAGGCGCGCTGGGCCGAGGCGATGGCGGCATTGACTTCCTCCGGCGTGGCGAACGGCACACGGGCCAGGACTTCCTGCGTGGCAGGGTTGACGACGTCGCGCCAGACGGTGGTGGTCGATTCGACCCACTCGCCGTTGATCAGCAGTGGAACGGTAGGGATGGAAGTTTGCGTGGTCACTCGGTGTCTCCTCATTGGGGGTATAGGTCTGTTTGCATTATTCGCACAATACGGGCCGCAAACAAGGCGTGAAAATGCGAGATAATGCAAAGCTGAATCTGTTAATCTGCAAAGATTGTAAATTTGCAGACTCCACAAACCGGGGAAGGAGAAGCGCGATGGCGAAGGTTTTCATGGGCGTGCGCCTGCAACGCCTGCGCGAGGAACGGCGCATGACGCAGGTGGCGCTGGCCAAGTCCCTGGGCATCTCGCCCAGCTACCTGAATCAGATGGAGCGCAACCAGCGCCCGCTGACGGTGCCCATTTTGCTGCGCATCGGCAGCGTGCTGGGGGTCGATCCGCAAATCTTTTCCGAACACGACAGCGCCAGCCTGGTGGCCGACGTGCGCGACGTGTTCGGCGAATTGCCCGACGCGCCGCCCACCTCGATGGCGGAACTCAAAATGCTGGTGGAAAACATGCCGGAACTGGCCCGCTCGATTTTGCTCTTGCAGCGGCGCTACCGGGTGATGGCGGAGCGGGCCGACACGCTGGCCGCGCGCCTCGACGACGGCAGCCGCGGCGCCAGTTCGGCCGCGCCGTCCACGGACGAGGAAGTGCGCGAATACCTGAACCGGCGGCAAAATTACATCGATGAGCTGGACCGGGCGGCGGAGCTCGTGGCCGGCCAATTCGACCCTGTCCTGCGCACGCTCGACGCGCTGCAAGGCCGCTTGCTGGATCGCCACGGCATCCGGGTGCAACTGTCCGATGGCGACGCGGGCATGGTGCGCAAGCATCGCTATGACGCCCAGCAACACATCTTGTGGCTGCCCGACACCCTGACGGGCGGCCAGCGCGCGTTCCAGATGGCGGCGCAGATCAGCCTGCTGGAACACAGTTCGCTGATCGACGCCCTGGTGCTGTCGGCGGGATTCTCCGGCGCGGCCGCGCAAACGAGCGCGCGCCTGGCCTTTTCCAATTATTTCGCCGGCGCCCTGCTGATGCCGTACCAGCGCTTTTTGCAGGCGGCGGAAACGCGCGCCTACGATATCGAGCGCCTGGCGCACCAGTTTGGCGTGGGCTTCGAAGCCGTATGCCACCGCCTGAGCACCATGCAGCGCCCCGAGGCGGCGGGACTGCCGTTTTTCTTCGTGCGCGTCGACCGGGCCGGCAATGTCTCGAAGCGCCAGTCAGCCACGGACTTCCATTTTTCAAGAGTGGGCGGCACGTGTCCGCTGTGGATCGTCTACGACGCCTTCAGCCATCCGGGCCAGGTACTGACGCAGGTGGCCAGCATGCCCGACGGCTGCACCTATCTGTGGATCGCGCGCCAGGTCAGCACGGCGTCGCCGGGCTTCCGGGCACCGGGCAAGACCTTTGCCGTGGCGCTGGGCTGCGATATCTCGCAGGCGCACCGGCTGATCTATTCGAAGGGACTCGATTTGCACGACCCCACCAGCGCCACGCCCATCGGCACGGGCTGCAAGGTGTGCGAGCGCCAAAGCTGCCCGCAGCGGGCGTTTCCATCGCTGCTGGCACCGCCGCCAGCGTCCGCCTGACTTACTCGACGACCCGGGCGCGCAGCGCGTCGAATTCACGCGCAAATTCCGCGCGCCAGTCGCGCCGCGTGGATTCGGCTATCCAGGCCGCGTCCAGGCCATTGAGCATGAAGCCGCGCATGTCGTCCAGGCCGAAGCCGAATTCGCGCATCATCATCCAGGCGCCCGTCGGCGTCACGTGGTGCAGGGTCGGGTCGTCCGTATTCGGATGCAGTTTCAGGCCCAGCTTGGCCATGGCGCGGATCGGGTGGTCCAATGCCCAGCGCTCGGGCGCCAGGGTGCGCAGATAGTAGGAATTGGTCGGCACGACCGTAAATACGAGGCCGCGCTCCACGCAGCGCTGCGCCAATTGAGGATTATCAACAATCGTGTAGCCATGGTCGACCCGGTCCACCTGCAACTGCTCGATGGCCGTCTCCACGTTCATCCACGGCATGCCGAATTCGCCCGCGTGCGCCGTGCACTTGAAGCCGGCCTCGCGCGCGGCGCGGTAGGCTTCGATGAAGAGTTCTGGCGGGCGGTCGTTTTCGCGGTAATCGATGCCGATGCCGATGACTTCCGGCGCGCGGTAAGCCTTCATCCATTCCACCATCTGCACGGCTTCGGCGGGACTCGCTTCGCGGTCGATGCTGGGGATCAGGCGGCCGATCACGCCGAAATCGCGCTGCGCGTCGCGGATGGCGGCCACGATGGCGTCTTGCGCCGCGTCATAGCGGATGCCCGACACGCGCACGGTGCCGGTGGGGTTCCAAAAGAATTCCGCGTAGCGCACGCCGTGGCCATGCACGTCTTCCAGGTATTCGTAGGCCAGGCAATACAGGTCTGTCGGCGAGACGATCAGGTGCGCGTCGAGCGCGCGCAGCACGCGCAGCACGCCGACAGGCTTGTCGCCGCGCGTGTAAAACGCGTCGATTTCCTCGGGAGTGACGACATTGCCCGTCTTGGCGGCCAGCGCACGGAAAGTGGCTTGCCGCACCGTGCCGAACAGGTGGCAATGCAGCTCCACTTTCGGCATGGCGCGTAAAAACTGTTCGATGCTCAGGGCAGGCAGGGTGTCGGCAGGATGACTCATGAAGCTCGCTTCGTTAGTGGAAAAAGGGTCAGACGAGAATGGCGGCCAGGCGGCGCATCAGGCGCTCGATGGCGGCCGGGCCGTCGGCCAGCATCGCCACTTGCGTGTTGATGGGTGCGCGGCGCGGCACGCGGAACTCGCACACCGTCATGCCGCGCGTCAGTTCGCCCGTCAATTCGATGGCCACGTGGGCGCTCTGGAACTGGAACAGCTGCGGCGCTTCCAGGTACAGGGCCACCACGGGGTCGTACATCGGCATGGGCACGGAACCGTCGGCACTGCGGATGCGCACATACGCTTCCAGGTAGCCGGCCAGACGCTGCGCGCGCGGCGTGCCGATGGCGCGCAGCTGCTCCACTTCCACGTTCGTCACCAGCAGCTGGCGGCACAGGTTCAAGCCGAACATGCGCAGCGGGATGCCGGCCTGGAAGACCTGGGCGGCCGCTTCCGGATCCGCATAGATATTGAATTCCGCCGCCGCCGTGTGGTTGCCCTGGTCGGTCGAGCCGCCCATCAGGATGATTTCGACGATTTTTTCCGCGATGTCCGGCGCGCGGGTCAAGGCTGTCGCCAAGTTCGTCATCGGCGCGATCGCCATGATGGTGATCTGGCCAGGATACTTGCGCACGGCGGCGATCAGCGCGTCGACGGCGTGGCCGGCAGCGTCGCTGGCGGCGCCGGGCGGCAGGATCTCGCCCGTCGTCGGCATGCCGCTGTCGCCGAGGATGCGCTGCGCCGTTTCGATGACGCCGGCCAGCGGCTCTTCGCAGCCGCGGTAGATCGGCACCGTCAAGCCATCATGGGCCTTGATGCGCAAGGCGTTGTCGTAGGTGATGTCGACGGGCGCATTGCCCGCCACCACGCTCACGCCCAGCCACTCGATATCGGGATTGCTGCCCAAGAGCAACATCGTCAGCCAGTCGTCGAAACCGGGATCGGTATCGAGCCAGATCTTTTTCAAGGATTGGGTCATGATGCTTTCCAGTAAGAAATTACGCGCCCAGCCACAGGGCGCTGTCGGACGGCAGCACGAAGGAGACGGCCGTGCCTTCGCGCCAGGCGGCGCCGCCGGCCGCGCAAATGCCCTTGACCTGGCCCAGCGGCGTTTGCAGCAGGTATTCGACGGTGTCGCCCAGGAAGCCCCGCGCCAGCACGGTACCCGGGTATTGACCGGCCGCGTCGTCGGGCGCGCAGACGCGCACCTTGTCCGGACGCCAGCCCAGCACCGTGGTGCCGGCCGCGACGGGCGATGTGTACGGCAGGCTGGCGCCCGCATGGTGCAGCGCGCCGTCGCGGTAGTCGAACAGGTTCTCGAAGCCCATGAAGTTGGCCACGAAGCGCGTCGACGGCGTATTGAAGACGGCTTCCGGCGCGGCCAATTGCTCGATGCGCCCGCCATTCATGACAACGATGCGGTCGGACAGGGCCAGCGCTTCTTCCTGGTCGTGCGTGACATACAGCATGGTGATGCCCAGCTCGCGCTGGATGCGGCGCAGTTCGGCGCGCATCTGCACGCGCAGCTTGGCGTCCAGGTTCGACAGCGGCTCGTCGAGCAGCAGCAGGGCCGGCTCGACGACGATGGCGCGCGCCAGCGCCACGCGCTGCTGCTGGCCACCGGACATCTGCGCCGGCAAGCGCGTTTCAAAACCCGTCAGGCCGACGGCGGCGATCACCGCTTCCACCTTCGTTTTCAGCAAAGCTGGCGCGACCTTGCGCAAGCGCAAACCGAAAGCGATGTTGTCGTATACATTCAAGTGCGGGAACAGCGCGTACGACTGGAAGACCATGCCGATATTGCGCTTGTTCGGCGCCAGCTTGCCGATTTCGCGGCCGTCGAGCACGATGCGGCCCGACTGCAGCGGCATCAGGCCGGCGATGGCGCGCATGGTGGTGGTCTTGCCGCAGCCGCTGGGGCCCAGCAGGGAAATCAGTTCGCCCTGCTCGACGTGCAGGTCCAGGTCTTTCACGGACGTCGTGTTCTTGGCGTAGCCGAGGTTCAGCTTGTGCAGTTCCAGATAACTCATGGTGTGTTGCCTCTTACATGTATTTAGAAATGCCCAGCACCTTCTCGGTCACCATCACGAAGGCCATGGTGAACAAGACCAGCAAGGTCGACAGGGCAGCGATCGACGGATCGAAACTGTTTTCCATATGTCCCAGCATCTCGATCGGCAAGGTGCTGATACCCGGGCCCGTCAAGAACAGCGAGACGGGCACCTGGTTGAACGAGGTGACGAAGGCGAGGAAGAAGGCGGCGATCACGGCGTTGCGGATATTCGGCAGCACGATCATGAAGAACGCGCGCAAACGCGACGCGCCCAGCGTGATGGCGGCATCCTCGATATCGACGCGCAAGTTCACCAGGCTGGCGTACACGACGCGCACCGAGTACGGAATCAGCAGCGCGATATGGCCGATCAAGAGTCCCACGTAGACGGGCGCATTGATGGTCAGCACCAGGTGGTGCAGCAAGCCCAGGCCCACGAGGATGGCGGGAATGATCAGCGGCGACGTCAGTATCTGCCGGATGGCGCCGATGCCCGGCGGCGGCATGCGCGAAAACGCATACGCGACGGGAATGCCCAGCAACAGCGCGATGACGGTGGCAATCAGGCCGATTTCCAGGCTGGTCTGGAAGGCGCGGCGGAACTCGGGCGCCGACCACACTTCCAGAATCCAGCGCAGCGAATACGACTCGGGCGGGAACGCCAGGGTTTCGCCGCCGGAAAAACCGGCCAGCACGACGATGGCGAAAGGCCCCAGCAGGAACAGGAATACCAGCCATAAAACGGCACGTGAAAACAGGCTTTCTTTCATACGGAACTCCGGCTCGAGGAAATACGTTTAAGGCCGGCATTCACCAGCAAGGTCATGCAGACGAGGATGACGGCGATGACATTCGCCGCACCGAAATCGCTCTCCACGCTGACCTTTTGGTACAGCAGGGTTTCCAGCATCAGCACCTTGGTGCCGCCCAGCAGGGCCGGCGTCACATAGGCCGTCACGCAGCCCGTAAACACCAGGGTGCCGCCGACGACCAGGCCTTCCTGCGTCAGCGGCAGGGTGACCTTGCAAAACACTTGCCATGGATTGGCGCCCAGGGTGGCGGCAGCCGGTTCCACGTCGCGCGGCAGGTTTTCCAGCGCGCCCGCCAGCGACATCAGCATCAGCGGCAGCAGCAGTTGCAGCAGGCCGACAAACACGGCGAACTCGCTGAACAGCAGGCGCAGGGGCTCTTCCGTCAAGCCCATGTTGACCAGCGCCGCGTTGACGGCGCCATTGCGGCCCAGCAGCACGATCCAGGCGTAGGTACGCGCGATCGGCGAGACCATCAGCGGCAAGATCATCATGCCCACCACCAGGCCGCGCCACTTCGGCGACACGCGCGCCACGGCTTGCGCGGCAGGGTAGCCGAGGATGATGGAAGCGAGCGTCACCAGCGCGGCGATGCGCAGGGTTCGCCAGAAGATGGTGCGGTTGAACTCTTGCGAAAAGAATTCGACGAAGCGGTCCACGCCCCACTGCATGCCGTCGCCGACGCGGAAGGCGTCGACCAGCAAGGCCAGCACGGGCAGCAGGAAGCAGACAACGATAAAGATCAGCGCCGGCAGGACCAGCAGCAGTCCCAGGCGCTTTTTTGGATCAGCAAACATGGTGTTTTCTCCTCGTCACCACTATTTGCTCATGGCCTTGTTCCACTGCGTCATCCAGTTGCTGCGCTGCTTGATGATGGTTTCCGGTTTGACGAATTTCAGCGAATTGATCTGGTCGGCACCATAGGTGTTGAATTGCGCGGCGGCCACCGACAGGCGTACGTCCTTGTTGACGGGCGAATCGACCAGGTTGGTCGCCAGCTGCGTCTGCACTTCCTTGGACAGCCAGAAATCCATCAGCTGGTACGCCAGGTCCGCATTCTTCGAGCCGGCAACGATGCCCATCACGTTCATGCCTGCCGCCTGGCCTTCGGCCGGGATGCTCCATTTCAGGGGCAAGCCCGTCTTGAGCATTTGCGACCAGGTAAAGCGCGCCACGGGCGCGGCCCAGATTTCATCCTGGGCGAACAGGGCGGCCAGCTGCGCGCTGTTTTTCGAGAAGGTGACGACGTTGCCCTTCATGCCGACGATTTTCGCAAAACCGGTGGCGTAGTCGTCCGTCTTGCCGCCCCAGGCCGCATCGGCCATGCGCAGCATCAACGGGCCCTGCGTGGTGCTCACGTCGGGGAAGGCCACGCGGCCCTTCAGTTCGGGGCGCCACAGGTCCTTCCAGGACGTCAGCGGGGCGATCTTGTCGCTGCGGTACACCAGGCCGACCGAATACAGGGTGTAGCCGACGGCGAAATTGCCGCCGACGGGGTTTTTCGCCACGTCGTACAGCGCCTTGTAATTGCTCAGCTTGGAGTAATCCATGGGCTGGATGACGCCCTTTTGCGCCGCTTCCAGCATGCCGGAATCGGACAGCAGCACCAGGTCGATCACCGGATTCTTGGCGTGCACCACCAGCTTGGCGATGCGGTCCGCATTATTCCCCGTTTCCACCTTGATATCGCAACCGCATTTGGCCTTGAACGGCTCGTACACATACTTCATGAACAAGGGCTGGGCAATCGGGTAGGCCGAAATGACCAGCTCGCGTTTTTCCGCGTGGGCGGCGTTGGCCAGCAAGCCTAGGCTCAACGCCAACATGAGGTGCTTTTTCAAGATGCTTCCTTTCAGGGGACGGCGCTGGGGGACAGCGCCTGTAAAGATGAATCAGACTCAGAAATAATGTCGCATGCCGACGATCAGCACGCTTTGCGTCTTGCCGCCCGAGGCGCCGAAGCCGAACACGCGCGCGAACGTCGCATCGCCGGCCGCTTTCTGGTAGCTCCAGGTGATGGCGACATCGGTGCGCTTGGACAGGAAGTAATCGGCCTGGAAGTTGACCTGATGCCATTTCGGCGTCTTGTTGATCACGTCATATTTACCAGTGGTAAAGAAATACGACGCGCCCAGGTTCAACGCTTCCGTCAGCTTGTGGTTCACGTTCAAGTCCACGTTTTGCAGGGTCAGGTTGCTTTGGTCCAGGTAGTGGTAGCGCACGTTGGTGTACAGCGCGCCGAACTTGGTCCTGCCCACATTATAAAAGCCTCCCGTGCCGGCGATGGCCTGGCTGTCCACGCCCGCGCCCTTGACGGCGCTCTTGTTGAAGATCAACAGGGAACTGCCATAGTCATTGCCGATGGCGCCATTCGGCGCGTCCGGGCTGTTCGGGCGATCCATCTTGGTGTAGGCGACGGCCCAGCTGAAGGCATCGACTTTGTAGCCGGCGCCCATGCTGTAGACGCGGTTGCGGTTGGAATCTTCCGGATTTTCGCTGAAACCGTACAAACCCGTAAACGACAGGTTGCTGATGTTCGGGCTGACATACTTGACGGCATTTTGCACGCGCAGGTTGTTGTAGCCATTGTCGTTGTCGCCGATGTGCACGCCGTTACTGGCGATGACCACCGGACCCAGCAGGTCCTTGACGGCTTCGTACTGGCGGCCCAGGGTCAGGGTGCCCTTGTCGTTGCTCGACAGGCCCACATACGACTGGCGACCGAACAGACGGCCGCTTTGCGAGGCCGTGCCCGTCATGACGTTAAAACCGTTTTCCAGCGCGAAGACGGCCTTGGTGCCGTTGCCCAGGTCTTCCTGGCCGCGGAAACCGATGCGGGGATTCTGATTCGTACCGCTCAGCGCATGCGTGCGGCTGCCGTTACCCTCATCCGATACATAGCCGATACCGGCCGACAGCAAGCCATACACTTGCACGCTGCTTTGCGCCTGCGCCGCGCCCTGCGCCGCCAGCAAGCCCCCAACTACCATCGTTCCAGTCATCCATTTGTTCATCGCCGCCGCCCTAAAAAGAATAAACCCTGAGTTTTTTTGGAATTATTTTATTGATGCGTCCCTTGCCTGGCGCACCGCCGCAAGTGCCGGCGCCGCATTCCAGGCTCTTCTCCCGAATATTGTTGCATTCAAGACAAGTAAAGACCAGTCCAGAATATGGTAAATTGCGGGATAAGAAAATTTGTTTATTTTTATAAATCCATTACTTTTTCTAATAAGCAAAACCATGCATGAGTTGAGCAAGAAGATTTCCTTACGACATTTACAAGCGTTTGCCACCTTAGCCCGGGTAAACAGCTTCAGCAAGGCTGCACAGGAATTGTGCGTGACCCAGCCGGCCCTCAGCGCGTCGATCAAGCTGCTGGAAAATCAACTGGGAAAAAAGTTGTTTAACCGCACAACCCACCAGCTGGAACTGACGCGCGAAGGCAAGCTGGCGCTCGATTACGCCACGCATTTATTGAATACGGCGAGCAATACCTTTGCCGACATCCAGCGCGCCATCGGCAGCGGCCGCCACCGCATCCGCATCGGCGCCATCCCCTCGGCCATGGCGATGACGGCTGTGGTGGTGGCGCGCTACTGCGAGCAACATGGCGATGAAGTGGAAATCGTCCTGTCGGACATGCCCAACGATGGCTTGCTGCACGCGCTGCATTCGGGCCAGCTGGACTTTTGCGTGGGCATCGAGGTGCCCGGCTCCGTGTCGCTGGAAAGCGTGGGCCTGTTCGAGGACGAGCTGGTGCTGGTGACGGCGGGACGCCATGCGCTGGCGCCGCTCAAGGAAGTGCGCTGGGAACAGTTGGCGGGCCAGGAAATCGTCGTATTTACCAAGGGCAGCATCTGGGAGTTCGCCTCGAGCGCCCTGCGCCAGCATGGCTTGAGCCCGTCGAGCCTGTACCAGATGATCCACAGCGAGTCGCTGTATGGCGTAGTGCGCGCCGGCATCGCCGTGGGCATCATGCCCAGCCTGTACACGACCTTCCTCAATGACGAGGACTTGCACGTGGCGCCGTTGCGCCAGCCCACCTGCAAGCGCAAGATCGCCTTGATGCGGCGCAATGAAATCAGCCGCAACCACCATGTCGATGACTGCTTTTCAGCGTTGCGGCAAGATCTGCAACAGGTCGACCAGTGGTTTTGAGTTAAACCGGGGGCTTAGGCCGGCGCCTTCAGCAAGTTCGCCAAAGCAACATATTGCTCCAGGCCCACGGTTTCCGGACGCAGGGTCGGGTCGATGCCGGCCGCCTTGATCTGCTCTTCCGTAAACATCCCGGCCAGGCAGTTGCGGATCACCTTGCGGCGCTGCGAGAAGGCCTTCATGACCACCGCTTCCAGGGTCGCCTGGTCGCACGCCAGGCGCTCGGCCACGGGGATCATGCGCACGATGGCCGATTCCACTTTCGGCGGCGGGTCGAAGGCCGTCGGCGGCACGATGAACAGCAGCGACATGTCATAGCGCCATTGCAGCATCACGGACAAGCGGCCATACGCCTTGCTGCCCGGCTCGGCGACCATGCGCTCGACGACTTCCTTTTGCAGCATGAAATGCTGGTCCTGCACCAGCGGCGCGAAGTCCGCCAGGTGGAACAGCAGCGGGCTGGAGATGTTGTACGGCAAGTTGCCCACGATACGCAGCTTCTGGCCGGCCGGCACGGGAATTTGCGCGAAATCAAACTTCAGCGCATCGCCCGAGTGGATCGTCAGCTTGGCCGGATTGAAGGTCTTTTCCAGGCGCACGATCAGGTCGCGGTCCAGCTCGACCACATGCATCTGTTTCAAATGGCGCAGCAGCTGCTCCGTCATGGCGCCCAGGCCGGGACCGATCTCGACCATGGCATCGTCCGCCTGCGGCGCGATGGCGGCCGTGATGTCGTCGAGGACGAAGCGGTCATGCAGGAAGTTCTGGCCAAAGCGTTTGCGGGCAACGTGTTTCATATTCTGTTTTTCTATTCTAGAGGCGGTGTAGCGGGGTAAAACCGGGGGCGGTCAGGCGCGGGTGCTGGCGCGCAGCATGGCGAGCGCCGTTTGCAGGGCTTGCTCCATGCTGTGGCAATCGGCCAGCCCCAGCCCTTGCGCGGCCAGGTCCAGCGCCGTGCCGTGGTCGACCGAGGTGCGGATCAGCGGCAAGCCCAGCGTGACATTGATGCCGCGCCCGAAGGTCGCGTATTTCAGCACGGGCAAGCCCTGGTCGTGGTACATGGCCAGCACGCAATCGGCATCGGCCAGGTATTTGTGCTGGAACAAGGTGTCGGCAGGATACGGTCCGCGCGCATCGATGCCGCGCGCTTGCGCCGCGGCAATCGCCGGAGCGATGACATCGATTTCCTCGCGTCCCAGGTAGCCGCCCTCGCCCGCGTGCGGGTTCAGGCCGGTCACCAGGATGCGCGGCGCGGCGATGCCGAATTTCTGTTGCAGGTCGCGCTGGATAATGTCCAGGGTGACGGCCAGGCTGTCCAGCGTGATGGCGGCGGACACGTCCTTCAAGGGCAGATGCGTGGTGGCCAGCGCCACGCGCAGGGCCGGTTCGCCATGGCCGGGTTCGCCGGCCAGCATCATCACCACCTGCGGCGTATCGGTTTTTTCTGCCAGGTATTCCGTATGGCCGGAAAAAGCCACGCCGGCGTCGTTGATCGTGCTCTTTTGCAAGGGTGCCGTGACCATGGCGCCAAACCAGCCGGCCTGTATACCTTCCACGGCCGCGTCCAGGGTGGCGAGCACGGAGCGCCCGTTTTCCTTGTCCAGCACGCCGGGGATGACATTGTTGACGGTGGGAATATCGATCACGGCCAGGCGGCCCGGTCCGAACTGGGGCAGGCCGCTGTTGCGCACGGCTTGCAGCGACAGCGCCGCCAGGCGGATATCCGGGTCGATCAGGCTGGCCGTCAGCGCCAGGAAGGCGGCGTCGCCCAGCAGGATGCAGTTGACTTCATTGCGCATGGCCCAGGCCGCGCGTATGGAGATTTCCGGGCCGACACCGGCCGGTTCGCCACAAGTGATGGCGATGGCCGGGCGGCGTGCAAGGGGCAAGTTACTCATGCGCAATGAATCAGCAGCATTACTGGTCGTCCGCGCGGAATTCGACGTAGGCACGGTCGCGCACTTCGCGCGCCCAGTTTTCCGTCGCTTCTTCCAGCTTGCGTTCGCGCAAGGCATTGCGTGCGGCGGCGCGCTGTTTCTCTTTCGAGACGTCATCGCTCTTGCGTTCCAGCACTTCGATCAGGTGGAAGCCAAAGCTCGATTCGATCGGCTGGCTCACTTCGCCCGGTTTCAGCGCATTCATCGCCGTTTCAAATTCCGGCACGGTGTCGCCTGGATACAGCCAGCCCAGGTCGCCGCCCTTGGCCGCGGAACCGTCGTTCGAGAACAAGCGGGCCAGGTCTTCGAACTTGGCGGCCTTGTTATCGAGACGCTCTTTCAATTCCAGCAATTTGCGCTTGGCTTCGGCAGCCGACAAGGTCGGGGTTACTTTCAGCAAGATATGGCGGGCATGCGTCTGCTGCACGGCAGCGACGGCTTGCGCTTCGGCCGCGCTGCGGCGGTCCACCAGCTTGAGGATATGGAAACCGGTGTTGCTCTTGATGATAGGCGTGATCTGGCCCGGCTTCAGTTTCAGCAACTGTTCCGTGAACAGGGGCGGCACGCGGTCGCTATGGCGCCAGCCGATATCGCCGCCGCTCAGCGCATCGCTGGCGTCGGAATAGGTGGCGGCCATCTTGGCGAAATCGGCGCCCGTGCGCAGCTGGCGGCTGACTTCTTCGGCGCGCGCGCGGCGCGCGGCGATCTGTTCGGGGCTGGAATTTTCCGGAATACGCACGAGAATCTGCGCCAGGTTCAGTTCCACCTGTTCGCTGGCGGCCGCTTTTTCCGCTTCCAGGAAGTTATCCACTTCGGAATCGGAAATCTGGATCTTGGCATCGACTTCATGCTCGCGCAGACGCTGCATGATGATTTCATCGCGGATTTGTTCGCGGAAAGTCGCAAACGGCGTGCCTTCCTTTTCCATCTGGTTGCGCAGTTCCTGTACCGTCATTTTTTGCTGTTCAGCAATACGGCTAATCGCGCGGTCCAGGGTCAGGTCATCCACGCGCACGCCCATTTCCTTGGCCAGCTGCATTTGGGCGCGTTCAACAATCATGCGCTCCAGCAATTGACGACGCAGGTCGGCAGGATCGGGCAAGGGCACGTTCTGCGCCTTCATGCGCTGCTCCACGCTCGTGATGCGGGCCGCCACTTCATTACGCGTAATCACCTCGTCATTGACGACGACGGCGATGGAGTCGATGGTCTGGCCACTGCTCGAGGCCGGCGGCGTGAACCCCTTGGCCGGTGCCGCGGCGGCGGGCTTGGCGACAGGCGCTGACGCAGCCTGTTGCGCCCAGACACTACTGGTCGTGGCGCCGGAAATGGCGCACAACAAAACCGTTGCAATTTTGAGTTGGTGCATACTGGCATTACGCATAATGTGTAGAGCGCTCATGAGTTCAGGTGAATAAAAAAACCGGTTTGTGCCAGCGCCGGGAACACCGGCGGCGGCAACGGTGCCTATCTTAACGGAGTGGCTGGCTCAGTGTCTGGTAACCAGGGATGGTTTTTGTAAAAGTTTCCAGGCCATTCGCGCCCAGACCCAGGCCATTCGACAAGCCCGTCAATTCCAGCTGGAAGAAGATCGGCGTCGAAACGGTATTGGACGTCGTCACGAAACGCTGCGCGCCCATGCGGAACACCCAGCAATCGCCCTTGTATTCCAGGCCGACCAGGCTTTCCAGCATGCTGCGGTTCTTCAAGGAGTAACTGATGCGGCCCACGCCATACAGGCGGTCCGTCAACGGCCATTGCGTCGATACTTCCGCATTGCGCCAACCGGCATCCCCACGCTGGAAACGATTGCTGAAATTCAATACTTTCTTGGCACCTGGCTGATATTGCAAGGTGTAGTTGTAGTTCATCAACTGGCGATCGCTGGGATTGTACTGCACCAGGCTGTCGGCGGTCCAAGTCTCGGACACGCGGCCCGTCGCGGCCAGCAGGATGTCCGAACGCGACTGGTTGACGGGCGTGGTCGAATTGAGTTGCACGCGCTGGTCGGCAAAATAGAAACGCTGGCCGAAGGTCAGGCGCATGCGTTCCGTACCGTCCGCCTGCAGGAAGCGCGATACCAGGGCGGCCGTGACCTGGTTGGCGTCGCCGATGCGGTCGCTGCCGACAAACCGGTTTTCCGTGAAGATTTGCGTCAGGTTGAAGGTGCCGTCGGCCGTATCGAATTTCGGGAACTGCGACTGGTCGCGGTACGGCGTATAGACATAGAACAGGCGCGGTTCCAGAGTTTGCGTGCCGCCCTTGGCGCCAAACAGATTTGTGTCGCGTTCGAACACCAGGCCGCTGTCGACCGAGAAAGTGGGCACGGCGCGCGTAAACGAGGTCGTATTGAACAGCAGCGCCTTGGTTCTGGCATCGTTATCAAGCTGATATGCGCTGGCATTGAGCATCAGCTTGGGCGTGACGAAGTAGCCAGGGCGCACGATGGGGAAACTCACCTGCGGCACGGCCACGAGGCGCGACCCTTGCACCTGGGTCGGATGAGCGAAACGCGTCGCTTCCGCGTCGAAGGTCCAGTCGAAGCCGCCCCAGACGTCATATTTGCCAGCGTGGAAGTTCACCGCCGGCAAGCGGTCATACGGGCGCGGCACGGTCGCCGTGGGATCGGGATCCTGCAGCACCTGGTAATTCTGCACGCGCGCCGTCAGGCTCCAGTCCTCGGTGCGGTAATCGGTGCGCAATTCGCGCAGCAACTGGCGCTCGGTGGCGGTGGCGACGGTTTTCGAAAAATCGTTCGGGTAATTATTGTCGGACGCCTCGCGCAAATCCCAGCTGTAACTCCAGCCCTTGGCCAGCGCCTGCTCATGCTTGGACTTGATCATGTAGCGGTTGGTCTTGGTTTGCTTGTCGTTAGGCAAGAATTCAAACGATGTTTCGCCCTGGTACAGGCCGGCATCCGTCTCGCCCATGTAGCGGCCCGTCGCACCGAGCTGGATGCCGCGCCGCTGGATGTAGCGCGGGTACAGGGTCAGGTCGCGGTTCGGCGCAATGTTCAGGTAGTACGGCATCAGCAGCTCGAAACCGTTCTTCGAGGCAAAGCCCGGCGTGGGCGCCAGCCAGCCCGAGCGGCGCGCGCCCGACAGCGAAAACGAGATGCCCGGCGTGCCCAGGATCGGCACGTCCTTGAAATAGATGATGGTCTTGCTGCCGGTACCCACGTCGCGGCCCGTATCGAGGTTCAAGGTGCTCGATTTCAGGTACCAGTCCGGATTCGGCCCTTCGCAGGTACTGTAGGTACCGTCGATGACATTGGCTTCATCGGGGTTGATGAAGTCGACGCGCTCGGCCTTGCCCTGGCCGCCGCCCACTTCGAAGCGGTATGTCGGGTTGAGCAGGAAACCCTTGCCGGTCTCCATGTTCAGCTTCAGGACGTCGCCCGTGTAGTAATCGCCGAAACGCCACATCTTGATATGGCCCTCGGCGTCGAACTCATCTTCAACTTGTTTGTAACAAGCTGTATCGGCCGTCATTTTTGTGGTTTTTCCGCGCTCAATCACGACATTCTGATCGAGATTGAGCTCCCTTTCGGGGCGTCCCTTCATGCTGTTCGCCGTCATGACGGTGGGCGCGTCGGGATCTTCCACATGAACCGGACGCGGCGCTTTCTGGGCGTGGACAGGCACCGTCGTGGCGGCGACGAGCGCGCTGATGGCGAAAGCCCAGCGCTGCGAAGGGGGGGAGGCCGAAAACCAGCTCATGAATTGGAAGGGGCAAGCACCATTGACAGGCGATTTTTTGATTTGAATCCCTTATTATATGGGAATCTGCACCATCAACCCGATTCCACAGGCCGCTTAATGTCATTCTCCCCCAATTCCCCTGCCGCGCCGGCCTCCGCCGACGCTCGCCTGACCCTGTTGAAAGCCTGGTTGGCCCCGCTGAACCTCGTTGCGCCCGATTCCGCCCGCCCCGCTTCCAGCGATGCGAGCTTCCGCCGCTACTACCGTCTCGATGTGCTGCCAGGCAATACAACATTGCCAGGAAGTACATTGATTGCCATGGATGCGCCGCCCGAGCGCGAAAACGTGCCCGCCTTCGTCAAGGTGGCCGGCTTGCTGAAAGGCGCCGGCGTGTCCGTGCCCGAGATCATCGCGCAAGACCTGGAGAATGGCTTCCTGCTGCTCTCCGACCTGGGCACGACCACCTACCTCGACGCCCTGAACCACGACAATGCCAGCGTGCTGTACGCGGAAGCGCTCGAGTCGCTGATGAAAATCCAGCTGGCCAGCCAGCCGGACGTCTTGCCCGAATTCGACCGCGCCTTCATCCTGCGCGAAATGAATTTGTTCCCGGAATGGTTTATTGGCAAGCACCTGGGCGCCACCTTGACGGATGTGCAACAAACCCAGCTGGACAAGGTCTTCGAAGCCATCACGGCGAATATCTTGTCGCAGCAGCAAGTGTTCATGCACCGCGACTACCATTCGCGCAATTTGATGCACATCAACGATGGTTCGATTCCCAATCCCGGCATCCTCGATTTCCAGGACGCCGTCTTCGGCCCCGTCACCTACGACATCGCCTCGCTGCTGCGCGATGCGTATCTCCAGTGGGATGAAGAACTGGTGCTCGACTGGGTGATCCGCTACTGGCAGCGCGCCAAGCAGCTGGGCTTGCCAGTCAATCCCGACATCGACGCCTTCTACCGCGATTTCGAATTCACGGCCCTGCAGCGCCACCTGAAAATCCTCGGCCTGTTCGCGCGCCTGAATTACCGCGACGGCAAGGATCTGTACATGGGCGACCTGCCAACCGTGCTCGATTACGTGCGCAAGACGGCCAACCGCTATACGGAACTCAAGCCGCTGGTGCGTCTGCTCGATGCATTGGAAAACAAGACCCCGCAAGTCGGCTATACATTCTAGGCACCTTCCCGCTGCGCGGCATGCCCGCGCAGCCGACTTACCGATACAGAAAACGACTACCCATGAAAGCCATGATCTTTGCCGCAGGCCGCGGTGAACGGATGCGTCCGCTTACCGATACCTGTCCCAAACCGCTGCTGAAAGTGCGCGGCCGTCCACTGATCGTCTGGCATGTGCTGAACCTGGTGCGCGCCGGCATCACGGACATCGTCATCAACCATTCCCACCTGGGCCACCAGATCGAGGAAACCCTGGGCGATGGCAGCGCGTATGGCGCGCGCATCGCGTATTCGCCCGAGAGCACGCCGCTGGAAACGGCGGGCGGCATCGCCCAGGCGCGCCACCTGCTGGGCGAGGAGCCATTCCTCGCCATTTCCGGCGACATCTATTGCCCCTACTTTGATTTCACGCAAGTACTCGACGTGCTGGCCGACAAGGACGTGCTGGGCACGCCGTATCCGGCCGACCAGCGCGACATCGCCTGGACGTACCTGGTGCCCAATCCCGACTTCCATCCCACAGGCGACTTCGGCCTGACCTTGTTCGCGATCAACAATACGGACGACACCAAGTGGACCTTCGCCAATATCGGCGTGTACCGTCCCGAGATGTTCGACGGCATCGCGCCCGGCAGCCACGCCAAACTGGGCGATTTGCTGCGCCAGTACGCGGACCAGGGCCGCGTGGGCGGCGAAGTCTATCCGGGCGAATGGACGAATGTGGGCACGCCGGCACAGCTCGACGCCCTCAACGGCGTCACGGCCAAGGCCAGCGCAACATGATGGCCAACTACGCGGCACGGCGCGCGGCGCTGCTGGCGCAGATGCTGCCGGGCAGCGTGGCCATCCTCGCCACGGCGCCCGAAGTGCCGCGCAACAGCGATTGCGATTATCCGTACCGCCACGACAGCTATTTCTATTACCTGAGCGGCTTTACGGAGCCCGACAGCGCCGTGGCCCTCGTGGCCGCCAGCGCCACGGCGCCGGCGCGCGCCATCCTGTTTTGCCGCGCCAAGAATACGGAGCGCGAAATCTGGGACGGTTTCCGCCACGGCCCCGAGGCGGCGCGCGCCAGCTTCGGCTTCGACGCCGCCTTCCCCATCGAGGAACTCGACGTGGAAATGACGCGCCTGCTGGCCGACGTCCCCGCCATTTACTATGCGCTGGGCGGCAGCCTCGATGCGCAGGTCAAGGTCTGGCGGCACAACGTGCGGCAAAAGGCCCGCAGCGGCGTCACGGCGCCCGCCATCGCGCATGACATCCATGGCATGCTCGACGCCATGCGCCTGCTGAAAGACACGCAGGAACAGCAGTTGATGCGCCGCGCGGCCGCCATTTCCAGCGCGGCCCACGCGCGCGCCATGCGCGCCACACGGCCCGGCATGCACGAATACGCGCTGGAAGCGGAGCTGCTGTACGAATTCCGGCGCAGCGGCGCGCAATTCCCCGCGTATTCCTCCATCGTGGCCGGCGGCGACAACGCCTGCATCCTGCATTACAGCGCCAACAACGCGGTATTACAGGACGGCGAGCTGGTACTGATCGACGCCGGCTGCGAACTCGATGGCTACGCCTCCGACATCACGCGCACCTGGCCCGTCAACGGCCGTTTCAGCGGCCCGCAGCGGGCCCTGTATGAACTGGTGCTGGCCGCGCAACAGGCGTCGCTGGACATGGTGCGCCCCGGCTTGCCGCACAGCGCCATCCACGAGGCGGCCGTGCAGGTACTGGCGCAAGGCATGCTGGACCTGGGTTTGCTGGACCGGCAGAAAAGCGGCAGCGCGCAGGACGTCATCGCCGACAAGGCTTATATGCCCTTCTACATGCACGGCACCAGCCACTGGCTGGGCATGGACGTGCACGACGTGGGGGCCTACCGCGACACGGACGCGCCCGGCAAGCCATGGCGCCCGCTCGAAGTGGGCATGGTGCTGACGGTGGAACCGGGCATCTATGTGCGTCCCGGCGCGGGCGTGCCGGAGCAGTTCTGGCATACCGGCATCCGCATCGAAGACGATGTGCTGGTCACGCCGCAAGGCCACGAAGTCTTCAGCACGGCGCCCAAGGGTGTCGCTGAAATCGAACAACTGATGTCACAGGATTAACGCCGCCGCATGCATACACCGTCCACTTTCGATCTCGCCATCTGCGGCGCCGGCCCCGTCGGCATGGCGCTGGCCGCCCTGCTGGTGCAGCGGGGCTGCCGCGCCGCCGGCATCGCCATGCTCGACGCCAAATCCCTCGACCAAGCCAGGCGCGACCCGCGCACCATCGCCCTGTCGCACGGCAGCCGCCAGATTCTCGAGGAAGCGGGCGCCTGGCCCGTGGCGGCGACCCCGATTCACCAGATCCACGTTTCGCGCCGCGGCAAGTTCGGGCGCAGCCTGATGGACCGCGGCGAGCATGGCGTCGAGGCGCTCGGCTATGTGGCCCGTTACGGCGCCGTCGTCAGCGCGCTGGCCGACGTGTGCGAACGCCTGGGCGTGGCCAGTTTGCGCCCGGCCCTGGTGACGGGCAGCGTGGAAGACGCCGATGGCGTCAGCGTGCAGCTGGAACGGGAGGGCGCCGCCTCGAGCTTGCGCGCCAGCCTGCTGGTGCAGGCCGAGGGCGGCCTGTTCGGCCAGCAGCCGGAACGCGCCGTCAGCCGCGATTATGGTCAAAGCGCCATCATTGCCCGCGTGCGCACCAGCGATCCCGTCGCCCACCGCGCGTACGAGCGCTTCACCGACGAAGGGCCGCTGGCCCTGCTGCCGCAGGACGACGGCTACGCGCTGGTCTGGTGCGTGCCGCCCACGCGCGCGGAACAGTTGCTGGCGCTCGACGAGGCAGCCTTCCTGGCGCGCCTGGGCGCCGCCTTCGGCAGCCGCCTGGGGCGGTTTACCCACACGACGCCGCGCCTGGCCTATCCGCTGGGTCTGAACGCGCAGGCGGGCGGCACGGCGCGCACGGTCGCCATCGGTAATGCGGCGCAAACCCTGCATCCGGTCGCGGGACAAGGCCTGAACCTGGGCTTGCGCGACGCCGCCGTGCTGGCCCGCGTGCTGGCGCAGGACAGCAGCCCGGCCGGGCTGGAACGCTACGCCAGCCTGCGCCAGGCAGACCGGGGGCTGACCGTGCGCGTCACCGACACCATGGCGCGCATCTTCACGGGCAGCGCGCCCACGCAAGGCTTGCTGGGCCTGTCGCTGGGCCTGCTGGACGCATTTCCCCCTGCGCGCAAGACGCTGGCCGAGCTGATGATGTACGGCCGCCGCTGAGTCTTAGCAATAAGGAAAGGGCACGGGCGAAAAAGAAACAGGCGGGCGATCCGGCATGGAGTAAACGGCCCGCGGATGCGACAATGGCTGTCACCTGGCTTTTGGCGACCGTTCCATGACAGATGCATTGCCCGCAGCACCGCCTGCCGCTCTTCCCGAAGTCCTCTTTTCCCGCCTGCTGGAAGACGCCCTCGACGCCGTCATCATCATCGACGAGCATTGCCGCATCCGCTATATCAATGGCGCCATGCAAACGCTGTCGGGCTATGCCAGCGGGGAATTGCTGGGCCAGACCCTGAACGGCCTGCTGCCCGACGCCGTCGGCGCGCAGCATGACAACCATGTGCTCAACTACATCCGCAGCTCGCGCACCTCCAGCGTGCTGGGCAAGATACGCGAATTCGCCATCCGCCACCGCGACACGCAAATGATCCCCATCGAAATGAAGGCGATGGACCTGGGCGTGGTCGACGGCATGCGCTATTTCGGCGCCTTCTTGCTCGACGTGCGCGAACGGCGCGAACTGGCGGCGAAAAACGCCAGCCTGCTGGCGCAGCTGGAACAGCAGGCGCTGCACGATGCGCTGACGTCGCTGCCGAACCGGCGCGCCTATGAAGCGCAAGCCGAGCAGGCGATGGCGCGCGCGGCGCGCAGCGGCGCCGCCCTGAGCGTGGGCGTGGCCGACCTCGACCACTTCAAGAAGATCAACGACCGCTATGGCCATGCCGTGGGCGACGCCGTGCTGCGCACGGTGGCGCAGGCGCTGCGCGACACGGGACGCATCACCGATGTGGCGGCGCGCCTCGGCGGCGAGGAGTTCGGCCTGCTGTTCCCCGACGCCAGCCTGCAGCAGGCACACCAGGTGGCCGAACGCATCCGCGCAGCCGTGGCGGCGGCGGTCACCGTGCTGCCCGACGGTTCCCCGCTGCACGTCACCATCAGCATCGGCGTGGCGCCGCTGGTGCAAGGCGCCAGCCTGGATGCGGCCATGTCGGATGCCGACAAGGCCCTGTATGTCGCCAAGCACCAGGGACGCAACCATGTCGTCGCGGCAGCGGCCGGCCAATAAAAACGGCCCGCGCAAGGCGGGCCGCTCCTCCTGCACCGGTAGACTTTACTCGATTGCCTTCACCATATCCTCGATCACCTTCTTGGCGTCGCCAAACACCATCATCGTGTTCGCCTGATAGAACAAATCGTTGTCCAGGCCCGCATAGCCGGATGCCATCGAGCGCTTGTTGACGATGATGCTCTTGGCCTTGTAGGCTTCCAGGATCGGCATGCCGGCGATCGACGATTTCGGGTCTTTCGCCGCGGGGTTGACCACGTCGTTCGCACCCAGCACCAGCACCACGTCCGTCTGGCCGAATTCGCCGTTGATGTCTTCCATCTCGAAGACCTGGTCGTACGGCACTTCCGCCTCGGCCAGCAGCACGTTCATGTGGCCCGGCATGCGCCCCGCCACCGGGTGAATCGCATACTTGACGGTGACGCCCTTGTGCGTGAGCTTTTCCACCAGCTCTTTCAGCGAGTGCTGCGCGCGCGCCACGGCCAGGCCGTAGCCGGGCACGATGATGACGGTTTCCGCATTGCCCATGATGAAGGCGGCGTCGTCGGCCGAACCGGATTTCACGGGACGCTGTTCCTGCGCGCCCGCCACGCCGGCGGCCGGCGCATCGCCGCCGAAGCCGCCGAGGATGACGTTGAAGAACGAGCGGTTCATGGCCTTGCACATGATGTACGACAGGATCGCGCCGGACGAGCCGACGAGCGAACCGGCGATGATCAGCATCGAGTTATTCAGCGAAAAACCGATGCCGGCCGCGGCCCAGCCCGAGTAGCTGTTGAGCATGGATACCACCACCGGCATGTCGGCGCCGCCGATGGGGATGATGATCAGCACGCCCAGCGCAAAGGCGATGACGGCCATGACGATGAACGGCGTCCAGGCCGGCTCGGCGCCGTCGGCAAAGCAGAACACCAGGCCCAGCGCGATCATCACCAGCGCCAGCACCAGGTTGAGCATGTGCTGGCCCTTGAAGCTGACGGGCGCGCCCTGGAACAGGCGAAACTTGTATTTGCCCGACAGCTTGCCGAAGGCGATCACCGAACCGGAGAAGGTGATGGCGCCGACAAAGGTGCCGATGAACAGCTCGAAGCGGTTACCGATGGGCAGCGCCTCGCCCTGTTTGGCGATATTGAAGGCCCATGGCTCGGAGACGGCCGCCACGGCGATGCACACGGCCGCCAGGCCGATCAGCGAATGCATGGCCGCCACCAGTTCCGGCATCTTCGTCATTTCCACGGTTTTCGCCAGGTAGGCGCCGATGGCGCCGCCCGTGACGATGCCGATGATGACGAGGGTCAGGCCCATGCCGCCCGCTTGCTGCTCCTTCAGTTTCAGGATCAGCGCCACGGTGGTGACGGCGGCAATGGCCATGCCGCTCATGCCGAAGGCATTGCCGCGGCGCGCCGTCGAGGGCGACGACAGGCCTTTCAAGGCCTGGATGAAGCACACCGAGGCGATCAGGTACATCATCGTCACCAGGTTCAGGGTGACGAAGCTCATGGCGTGACTCATTCTTTTGCTCCTTGCTTGGCTTTCGGTTCTTTTTTACGGAACATCTCGAGCATGCGCTGCGTGACGAGGAAGCCGCCAAACACGTTGACGGCGGCCAGGGCCACGGCCAGGGTGCCGGCCGCCTGCGCCAGCGGGCCTTGCGTCAGGCCGGCCGCCAGCATGGCGCCGACGATGATGATGGCGGAAATGGCATTGGTGACGGCCATCAGCGGCGTATGCAATGCCGGCGTGACGGTCCAGACGACGTGGTAGCCGACATAAATGGCCAGCACGAAGATGATCAGGTTAATGATGGTGTGACTGATTTCCATGATGTGGTTCTCTCCCGGTGCCGCGTTGTTTTTGTAACTTATTTACGTAAGATTTCGCTGCCCGCACACACCAGGCTGGCCTTGATGATTTCATCCTCGCGGTCGATCAGCAACTGGTCGTCCTTGTCGATGATGAGCTTCAAGAAGTCCAGCACGTTGCGCGCATACAGGGCGGAAGCGTCGGCCGCCACCAGGGTCGCCAGATTCGGTTCGCCCACGATGTAGACGCCGTGCTTGAGCACCGTCTTGCCCAGTTCCGAGAGCGGGCAGTTGCCGCCCTGCTCCACGGCCAGGTCGACGATGACGGAACCGGGTTTCATGGCCTTCACCGTTTCTTCGGAAATGAGCACGGGCGCGGCGCGGCCGGGGATCAGCGCCGTGGTGATGATGATGTCGGCCAGTTTCGCCCGTTCGTGCACCAGTTCGGCCTGGCGGCGCATCCAGTCGGCCGGCATGGCGCGCGCATAGCCGCCCGAACCCTTGGCGATCTCTTTTTCTTCATCGGTGAGGAAAGGCACGTCGAGGAACTTGGCGCCCAGCGACTCCACTTGTTCCTTGACGGGCGGGCGCACGTCGGACGCTTCGATGACGGCGCCCAGGCGCTTGGCCGTGGCGATCGCCTGCAGCCCTGCCACGCCCACGCCCATGATCAGCACGCGGGCCGCCTTGACGGTGCCGGCCGCCGTCATCAGCATCGGCATGAAGCGCTGGTAAGTGTTGGCCGCCACCAGCACGGCCTTGTAGCCGGCGATGTTCGCCTGCGACGACAGCACGTCCATCGACTGCGCGCGCGTGATGCGCGGCACGGCTTCCAGGGCGAAGGCGGACAGGCCGGCCGTGGCCATGGCGGCGATATTGTCCGCGTCAAACGGGTTCAACATGCCGATCAGCACCGTACCGCTGGCCATCAGGGCCCGTTCATCGGCATCGGGCGCGCGCACCTTGAGCACGATGGCGCAGCCATAGGCTTCCTGGGCGGTGCCGATCTGCGCGCCGGCGGCGGCATACGCGTCGTCGGGAATCGATGCTTGCAGGCCCGCTCCCGATTGCACGACGATCTGATGTTTGGCTGCCAGCTTCTTGACTGTCTCGGGCGTTGCTGCCACCCGTGTTTCACCAGGCCGTGTTTCGGCCGGTATGCCTATCCTCATGATGCCTCCGCTAATTGATAAACTGACTAGAATCTAACACGGAAAGCAGCGCGTTAAACGTTTGTGAACCAGCAACTTTTAGTCGTACGACACTAATTTCACCAGCATCCCACGATTCGTTTCACCATGCGGCGCGGCGCCCATATTGTGGGAAAGGTGTGTCAATCTCACCACAGTCGAGCGTGCGTGCGCGCTTGTTTTGGCCACAGGGAAAGCCTATATTAGCGGGCGTTTCCTGCCATCTTGGCGACTAAGCCCCCATGCTAGTGCGCTCCCCGGGAAAGACGTAAGTACCTCCCACCGCTATTTGCTAAAACGTTGTCATTTATCAATATGTCCGCGCAACAGAAGGCCGGGTTCAAACCGCGCGCGCAGAACAAGATAAAATGTCGGCTCTTTCAAGGATGGAATCATGCCGAGAATCTGGAAACCCTCTGTCACCGTTGCCGCCATCGTCGAGCGCGACGGCCTGTTTTTACTGATTGAAGAAGAGACCAGCGAAGGCATCAAGCTCAACCAGCCGGCCGGTCACCTCGACCCGTTCGAGTCGCTGGAACAGGCGGTGATCCGCGAAACGCTGGAAGAAGCGGCCTACGATTTCATCCCCACGGCACTGGTCGGCATGTACATGTCGCGCTATCAGTCACTGCGCACGGGCGAGGACGTGACCTATTTGCGCTTCACCTTTTGCGGCACGGCCGGCGCCGAGCATGACCGCCCGCTGGACGAAGGCATCATCCGCACCCTGTGGATGACGCGCGACGAGCTGGCGGCGTGCCAGGAACGCCACCGCAGCCCGCTGGTGCTGCAGTGCGTGGACGAATACCTGGCTGGCCGGCGCGCGCCGCTGGCCCTGCTGCACACGCATGCGTCCGTTTTCAATAGCGCATAGCAACACGCATTGCCATATTATTAAAGTAACTGGAAAGCAAGATGAGCAAGAAGAAAGTCGTTATCGGCATGTCGGGCGGGGTCGATTCCTCGGTCGCGGCATGGATGCTGAAGGAACAAGGCTATGAAGTCATCGGCCTGTTCATGAAAAACTGGGAAGATGACGACGATTCGGAATACTGCTCCACGCGCCAGGACTGGATCGACGCGGCCAGCGTGGCCGACGTCATCGGCGTCGATATCGAAGCCGTCAATTTCGCCTCCGAATACAAGGACCGCGTGTTCGCCGATTTTTTGCGCGAATACCAGGCCGGCCGCACGCCGAACCCGGACGTGCTGTGCAACGCCGAAATCAAGTTCAAGGCCTTCCTCGACCACGCCATGACCCTGGGCGCCGACCTGATCGCCACCGGCCACTATGCGCGCGTGCGCCAGGCGCCGACCGATGCGGGCCGCTACGAGCTGCTGAAAGCCGTCGACGCCAGCAAGGATCAAAGCTACTTCCTGCACCGTTTGAACCAGGCGCAGCTGTCCAAGACCTTGTTCCCGCTCGGTGAAATTCCGAAGACGCAAGTGCGCCAGATCGCCGAGAAACTGGCCCTGCCGAACGCGCAAAAGAAGGATTCGACGGGCATCTGCTTCATCGGCGAACGCCCGTTCCGCGAATTCTTGAACCGCTACCTGTCGTACAAGCCGGGCCCCATGAAGACGGCCGACGGCAAGACCGTGGGCGAACACGTGGGACTGAGTTTTTATACGCTGGGCCAGCGCAAGGGCATCGGCATCGGCGGCGTGAAGTCGTACCAGAACGCGGACGGCAGCAGCGATGCCTGGTATGTGGCGCGCAAGGATATCGCCAACAACACCCTGTGGGTGGTGCAGGGCCATGACCACCCGTGGCTGCTGTCGCCATCCCTGACGGCCGACCAGGCCAGCTGGGTGGCAGGCAGCGCGCCGCAGGCAGGCGCCTTGAGCGCCAAGACCCGCTACCGCCAGGCCGACGTGGCTTGCCAGCTGCTGCCGGACGGGAATGAACTGTTCAGCCTGGCGTTTGACCAGGCGCAATGGGCCGTCACGCCCGGCCAGTCGGCCGTGCTGTATGACGGCGACGTCTGCCTCGGCGGCGGCATCATCGCCAGCGCCACGGGTTTGGCTGGCAGCTAGGAATTGCCTTGCGCGGCGGCGGCCAGGGCTTGCTGCTTGCGCACCATGGCAATGACGGTATTGCGCACGGTTTTCAGGACCGTGTCGGCCATGAACGGTTTCACGATGAAGCCCGACACGCCCATGGCGTGGGCCGCCTGCAGCGAGGCGGCGTCGATGCCGCCCGAAACCATGAAAATGAGCGTCTTCGGATACTGGGCACGGATGGTCTGCACTACATTGCTCCCGTCTTCCACCTGCTCGCGCGCGATGCACACGAAATGCGGGTGGTGCTTGACCAGCAGCGCCAGCCCCAGCGCGCTGGTATGCGTCTGCCCGCAGACATCGTAGCCGCCATCGGTCAGGACCGTGTTCAGCAGGCCGCGCGCCACGGCGCTGCTATCGATCAGGACTGTCTTTAACATCATGATTACTTTCCTTGCTTGATTTATTCCGTGTTCTGGCCAAAAGAGCTCTATTTTTCCCACACGAGCTTGTTCCAGGTCACGCCTAACGTGACATCCGTTTTCAGCGCCACTAACTTTCTTGAAAGATACAGTATTTCCCGCTCTTTTCGCAGGCTTTCGCCCAGCGCGCCGGGCAAAATGCCCGCGCCGGCCATCACGGCATCGATATTGCCGTAGGCGCGCAACAGTTTCGCGCCCGTCTTCAGGCCGATCTTCGACACGCCGGGGATACTGTCGGTGACGTCGCCCATCAGCGCCAGCAGGTCGGGCAGCAGTTCCGGCGGCACGCCGAACTTTTTCTCGACCCAGGCGTGGTCGTGCCAGACGCCCTTGAAATGGTCCCACACGAGTGCGCCGTGGGCGATCAAGCCGTGCAAATCCTTGTCGGTGGTGGCGATGACGGCCGCGCCGCGCCCCTCGTGCAGCCAGCGCATGACGGCCGTACCGATCACGTCGTCGGCCTCGACCTCGGGAATGCTGACCACGTGCATGCCGAAGCTGGCCAGCGTGGCGTAAAAGCCGGGCAAGGCGTCGCGCAGCACCTGCGGCATGGGCTGGCGCCCCTCGCGGTAACCGGCATACAGGGCGTGGCGCCAGGTGGGGCCGCCAAAGTCGAAGGCCGGCAGGATATGCGTCGGCTCGTGGTCGTTGATGAGGGTGCGGAACGACGACAGCGCATGGCGCAGCGCGATCTCCGCCTTCAGGTCGGAATCGGGTTCAGGACTGGCTTCGTAGACGCGGCGTACGATATTCAAGCCGTCGATAGCGAGGAGTCTGGCCATGCGGTAAGTGGATACAGGTTGAATCGGGCATTTTACCGTATGGTTCCCCGCATATCGGCCTTGAATGCCGCTTATTTGACGAAATCGTAGGGCCCGCCTTTTTCCAGCGCGCGCTGGTAGGCCGGGCGTGCATGGATGCGCTGCAGGAAGGCCGTCAGCTTGGGCAGGCGCTCGTCGAGTCCGCCGCGCATGGCCGCCGCTTCCAGCGGAAAGCTCATCTGGATGTCGGCCGCCGTGAATTCATTGCCGGCAAACCATTTGTTTTTTTCCAGCTCCGCTTCCATGTAGGCCAGCTGGCTGTTGATATTGGGCATGATGAAGCTGCTCTTGACCTTGCTGGCGATGCCGCGCGCGATGGGTTTGACGAAAAACGGCATCGGCGACGACTCGACCTTGTCGAACACCAGCTTCAGCAGCAACGGCGGCATGGCCGAGCCTTCCGCGAAATGCAGCCAGTAGGTCCAGCGCAGCTTGTCCGGCGTGCCCGCCGCCGGGATCAATCGGCCATTGCCGTAGCGCTCGACCAGGTAGTCGATGATGGCGCCCGATTCGGCGATGGTGTTGGCGCCATCCGTGATCACGGGCGACTTGCCCAGCGGATGCACGGCCTTCAGCGAAGCGGGTGCCAGCATGGTCTTCGGGTCGCGCTGGTAGCGCTTGACCTCGTAGTCGAGGCCCAGTTCCTCGAGCAGCCAGAGCACGCGCTGCGAGCGCGAATTGTTCAAATGGTGGACGACGATCATGGTTTTCCCGGTAACAATGGTTGAGTTCCAGTATAGCCGGGGACGGCCGGATCGGGTCAGCGCAAGCGAATCGACGAAAATATTGCGAAAAACAGTATTTTCAATTGATAACTTTTCAATAATCCCTTATCTTGTTTTGTTTCCAATAAGTAAGGAAACCCCTGTGGATTTCGACGCAAACAACACTACTCCCCGACAAGAAGCCATCACCTTCAGTGCCACCGGCAGCGAATACTTCCGTATCTGGATCGTCAACCTGCTGCTGAGCATCGTCACCCTGGGCATTTATTCCGCCTGGGCCAAGGTGCGCCGTAACCGCTACTTTTATTCGAGCACCCACCTGGCGGGTGGCAGCTTCGAATACCACGGCAACGCCGTCGCCATCCTGAAAGGCCGCATCGCCGCCGTGGTGCTGATCGCCGGCTACAACATCGCCTTCCAGGTCTCGCCCATCGTGGGCTTGCTGATGTTCGTGCTGCTGGCCGCCATCCTGCCCTGGCTGGTCTGGAAAAGCCTGCAATTCAAGCTGTACAACACCAGCTACCGCGGCATCCGCTTCGGCTTTGGCGGCAGCGCCAAGGAAGCCTACAAGTACTTCCTGTGGCTGCCCATCCTGAATACCTTCACGGGCGGCCTGATGACGCCTTTCCTGCACCAGCGCCTGAAGCGCTTCCAGCACACGCAAAGCCGTTTCGGCGCCACCCATTTCAGCTTTGACGCCACGGTCGGCAGCTTCTACAAGACCTATTTGCTGTTCTTCGCGCTGCTGCTGGGCGGCTTGCTGGTCCTGATTTTCGTCGTCTTCGGCAGCGTGTTCGCCTCGTTTGCGGCCAATGCGAATGACAAGACCAAGGTTGGCAGCCTGCTGTTTGCCATCGGCGCCCTGTACCTGTGGGCGTTCACCGTGCTGCCGCTGTTCCTGACCATGATCCAGAACCTGATCTGGAACCACACGCGCCTGCAGCAGCACCAGTTCCAGTCGCAGCTGACGTGGGGCCGCACCACCTTCGTCATGCTGAGCAACCTGCTAGGCATCGTCGTCACCCTGGGCCTGTTTACGCCATTCGCCCACGTGCGCTGGCTGAAGTACCGCCTGGAAGCGACGTCCATGCTGGTGCACGGCAGCCTGGACGAATTCGTCGCCGCCACGGGCCAGCAAGTGTCGGCCACGGGCGAAGGCGTGGTCGACCTGCTGGACTTCGACCTGTCGCTGTAGCATGACGCTCGATCATGACGCGCCGGATGCGGCTCCCGTGCCCGCGCGCTATTTCGACGGCCAGACCTCGCGCCTGTACCACGTGATGCTCAGCGTGCGCGATGGCCAGGCCGTGCTGGCCGGCGACATCGAGCGCAGCTGCCCGCTGGGCGAACTGCACGTGTCCGAACGCAGCAGCCACGCCGTGCGCAAGGTCAGCTTTGCCGACGGCGCCTACCTGGAAATCGCCGACCAGGCAGCCTTCAACAGCCTGCTGCACGACACGGGCCACCGGGACGGCTGGGTGGTGCGGCTGCAGCAAAGCTGGCGCGGCGCCCTGCTGGCCACCGTGGCCACCATCGTGGCCCTGTGGCTCAGCTATCAATACCTGCTGCCGCTGGCGGCCAAGGGCATCGCGTATACCCTGCCGCAGTCGGTCGAACGGCAACTGGGCCAGGGCGTGCTCGACATGCTGGACCGCCATGTATTCGCGCCCAGCCAGCTCGATGGCGCGCGCCAGCAAGCCTTGCGCGCCCAGTTCGCGCGCCTGGCCACGCCCGGCGACAGCACGCCCGAGCACCGCATCGTGTTTCGCAAGAGCAAGATCGGCCCGAACGCGTTTGCCCTGCCGTCCGGCGACATCGTGCTGACCGACGAAATGATCGAACTGCTGCCGGACGACCAGGCCATCATGGGCGTGCTCGCGCATGAGCTGGGACATTTGCAGCAGCGCCACCTGACGCGGCGCATCATCCAGACCTCGGCCGTGGGCGCCGGCGCCGCGCTGCTGTTCGGCGACGTGTCGACGGTGGTGGCGACCCTGCCGCCGCTGCTGCTGGACTTGAAGTACTCGCGCGATGTCGAACGCGATGCGGACGACTACGCGATCGCCATGCTGCGCCAGAACGGCATCCCGCTGGAACACCTGGCGCAAGTGTTTGTCGCCCTGGGCAAGCTGGACCACGGCACGCCGTACCTGTCGAGCCATCCGGCCAGCGCCGAACGGGTCGAGCGCATCCGCGCCGCACAACGGTGAACACCTGACCAAACCTACTGCGCGTCGCGCTTTGCGGCCGGCGATGCTCACCGTACTAAAGTACGGTTGCGCTTCTCGGCCACAAATCGCTGCCGCTCGCTACGGTTTTGTCAGGTGTCGCACGTATGGATAGCGTCACTCTGACAGTACACTTTGCCAGTCAGCAAGATCTACAAATCACCGGTACACTCAGCAATATCAGCCTGACTTCCCCGGAGTGCCCATGCACCTAGTACCATTTCGCTACCTGACCTTCATTGCGACGGCAGCCATCTTTGTCCTGTCCCTGTTTTACTACGATCACTACTGGCTGCCCGTGCTGGCCGGTGCGCTGACCCTGGTCGGCATCAGCGACCTGCTGCAAACGAAGCGCGCCCTGCGCCGCAATTACCCCATCCTCGCGCACTTCCGTTTTTTCTTCGAGAGCATCCGCCCCGAAATCCGCCAGTACTTCCTGGAAAGCGACAGCGAAGCGACACCGTTCTCGCGCAGCCAGCGCAGCATCGTCTACCAGCGCGCCAAGGAGCAGACGGACAAGCGCCCGTTCGGCACCCAGCTCGACGTGTATGAAGCGGGCTATGAATGGATCAACCATTCCATTGCCCCCGCCAAGGTGACGGGCCACGATTTCCGCATCGAGATCGGCAACCATCCGGACTGCCCGCGTGCAAAACCGTATTCGGCCAGCGTCTTCAATATCTCGGCGATGAGCTTTGGCGCCCTGTCGGCCAATGCCATCCTGGCCCTGAACGGCGGCGCGCGCAGCGGCGGCTTCATGCACGACACGGGCGAAGGCAGCATCAGTCCTTATCACCGCGAAAACGGCGGCGACCTGGTGTGGGAAATCGGCTCCGGCTACTTCGGCTGCCGCAACCAGGACGGCACGTTTTCCGAGGAACGCTTCATCGCCAACGCCAGCTCGGAGCAGGTGAAAATGATCGAGCTGAAAATGTCGCAGGGCGCCAAGCCGGGCCACGGCGGCGTGCTGCCGGGGCCGAAAGTGACCATCGAGATCGCCACCACGCGCGGCGTGATGGTGGGCGAGGATTGCGTCTCGCCGGCGGCGCACAGCGCCTTTTCCACGCCGCTGGAAATGCTGCACTTTATCGACCGCCTGCGCACGCTCTCCGGCGGCAAGCCGACGGGCTTCAAGCTGGCCATCGGCCACCCGTGGGAATTCTTCGCCATCGTCAAGGCCATGCTGGAAACGGGCATCACGCCCGACTTCATCGTCGTCGACGGCAGCGAAGGGGGCACGGGCGCCGCGCCCCTGGAATTCACGGACCACGTGGGCACGCCGCTGCAGGAAGCGCTGGTGCTCGTGCATAACACCCTGGTGGGCGCCAACCTGCGCGACAGGATCAAGATCGGCTGCTCGGGCAAGATCATCACGGCCTTCGACATCGCCCGCCTGCTGGCGCTGGGCGCCGACTGGTGCAATTCGGCGCGCGGCTTCATGTTCGCGCTGGGCTGCATCCAGTCGCAAAGCTGCCACACGGACCGCTGCCCCACGGGCGTGGCCACGCAAGACCCGCAGCGCCAGCGCGCGCTGGTGGTGTCGGACAAGATCTCCCGCGTGGCGCACTTCCACCAGAACACCATGAAGGCGCTGGCCGAACTGATCGCCGCCGCCGGCTTGGCGCATCCGCAGGAACTGCGCCCGCACCACCTGGTGCGGCGCATCTCGCCGAACCAGGTGAAACTGGCCTCGGCCCTGCTGCCCTTCCTCGAAGCGGGCCAGCTGCTCGACCCGAGCCAGCTGCCGCAGCTGCCGCCCGTGTTCGGCCTGTACTGGCCGAAGGCGCAATCGGCATCGTTCCAGCGCCTGGATTGAACCCGGCTTTGCGCAAGTTGAGCAATACCACTTAATAACCACTTGCGCAAAAACCCAAATCCAATACAATACCAAAATAAGGTCAAAACCAAGGCAGCTTTCCGGTGAGCGCTCCATTGCGCCGCCGCGGGCCACAATACGGACTTGTCGTCATCAGAATGAATACCGGAGGAGTTGCAGCATGGAGCAGGGTTTGCGCGAGAAAGTAGGACAGCTATTCATGGTGGGCTTCGACGCCCTGCAGGCGGACGAGCATATCAAGACCTTGATACGCGACAAGAAGGTGGGCGGCGTGATCCTGTTCCGCCGCAACGTGCATACGCCCGCGCAAGTGTCCGCCCTGTGCCGCGAACTGCAGGAAATCAACGCG
This sequence comes from Janthinobacterium sp. SUN176, assembly GCF_030587335.1. Taxonomy (NCBI): domain Bacteria; kingdom Pseudomonadati; phylum Pseudomonadota; class Betaproteobacteria; order Burkholderiales; family Oxalobacteraceae; genus Janthinobacterium; species Janthinobacterium sp. SUN176. Next base: position 4,186,959 of record NZ_JAPWIA010000001.1, read on the forward strand.
GAAGTGTCCGACATTCCGCTGCTCATCTCCATCGACCAGGAAGGCGGCATGGTGATGCGCATCGAGCAGGGCGTCACGCCGATTCCCGCGGCGATGGCTTTCCAGGCGGCCGGCTCCATCGACGACTGCGAACGCATGAACCAGATCAGCGGCGATGAAATGCGCCAGGTGGGCATCAACCTGCTGCTCGCCCCCGTGCTGGACGTGAACAACAACCGCAACAACCCCGTCATCGGTGTGCGCGCGTATGGCGAGGATGCCGCCACCGTCATCGACTACGGCATGGCGGCCATGCGCGGCCAGCGCGCCAGCGGCATGGCCGTCACCGCCAAGCACTTCCCCGGCCACGGCGACACGGCCACCGACACGCATTACGCCATGGCCCTGGTCCCGCACGACAAGGAACGCCTGCGCGCCGTGGAACTGGCGCCGTTCCGCGCGGCCATTGCCGGCGGCGTGGACGCCATCATGACGGCGCACGTGGTCTTCCCCGCCTTCGAGGCCGACACCAGCGTGCCGGCCACCCTGTCGAAAGGCGTGCTGACGGACCTGCTGCGCGGTGAAATGGGTTACAAGGGCGTCGTCATCACCGACTGCCTGGAAATGGCGGCCATCGCCGACGGCATCGGCATCGCCCAGGGCGCCATCGCCACCTTGCAGGCAGGCGCCGACATCGTCCTCATTTCGCACCGCGAAGCGCAGCAGACTGCCGCCATCGACGCCGTCATCGCCGCCGTGGAGCGCGGCGACATCGCGCTCTCCCGCATCGACGCCGCTTGTGCCCGCGTGGCTGAACTCAAGCGCAACCGCGCCGTACGCGACTGGCGCGCGCGTCCGCTCACCCCGCCGGCGCTGATGCAGCCGGCCGCCATGGCCCTGTCGCAGCTGCTGCAAAAGGCGGCCTTGCGCGTGCAGGGCGACTACCGCCCGCTCAACGCGGGCCTGCCCGTGACCCTGCTGACGGTGGAAGTGCGTTCGCGCAGCGAAATCGACGAAGTGGCGCTGGGCCGCAACAAGGAAGCGCGCAGCTCGATGCTGCCGGCGCTGCTCGAAGCGGGCCTGGACGTGCGCGAGTACGCCTTGTCGGCCGAGGCGCTGGACGACGAAGTCAATGCAGCCATCGCCTTTGCGCAAGGCGCGCAGCAAATCGTGCTGCAAACGTATAACGCCATGTTCGTCGACGGCCAGCGCCGCCTCGTCGACGCCCTGCCGCACGATAAACTGTGGCTGGTGGCGGGCCGTTTGCCCTACGACCTGGACCTGGCGCCGAATGCGCAAGGCCGCCTGGCCGCCTTCGGCTGCCGCCCGGCCGCGCTGGTGCCCGTGGTGGAAAAACTGGCGGGCAAGGCGTAAAGCCACGCCCCCTCCTGCACATGCCGGGCCTTGCTCGGCATTTTTTATGCCGCGTCGCAATCGAAGCGCACGCCCGTCATCTGTTCGCTCAGCATCCATAGCCGGCTTGCCTGCCCGGGATCGATGGCCCAGCGCCGCACGCCCGGCCCCATGCTGTCGTCCTCCACCAAGGGGGCGATATCGCCATCCTCGCAATACACGCCGCCAATGCCCTCAAGCTGCGCGCTGGTGGCGCACCAGACGGTGGTGGCCGCTCCCTGCGCCACATTCTTGAAACCCGACTGCGGCGGCGGATTCACCTGGCCCGCATCGTCAAGCGCACCCACCCTGCGCAAATCATCCTGGTCCAGGTGGCGCACCAGCGGCGTCAGGATGGCGCCCGGATGCAGCGAGTAGGCGCGCACGCCGTGCGCCGCGCCGCGACGGTCCAGCTCCACGGCAAACAGCGCATTGGCGCTTTTCGACTGCGCATACGCGCGCCATTTATCGTACGGCTGGCGCAGGAAATGCGGGTCGTCCAGGTCGACGCCCGCCTGCCGGTGTCCCAGCGACGACACGCACACGACGCGCGCGCCCTGCGCCTGCCGCAAGGCTGGCCACAGGCACGCCGTCAGCTGGAAATGCCCCAGGTGATTCGTCGCGAACTGCGCCTCGTAGCCGCGCGCATCGCGCAGCAAGGGCGTGGCCATGATGCCGGCGCCGTTCACCAGCAGGTGCAGGGGGCGGCCGGTGGCAAGGAAGGCGGCCGCGAATGCGTCAATCGATTGCGGATCGAACAGGTCGAGCACCGCGACCTCCACGCCAGCCATGCCGGCCAGGGCCGCTTGCGCCTGATGCTGGTCGCGCGCCGGCACCAGCACCCTGGCGCCGGCGCCAGCCAGCACGCGCACCGTTTCCAGCCCCAGGCCCGACGCGCCGCCCGTGACGATAGCCTGCACGCCGGACAGGTCGCGGCCAGCCAGCACCTCGCTGGCGGTCGTGGCCGCGCCGAAGCCGGAATGAAGGGGAATTTGCCTGTGATCGCCGTATGTCATGTCTGCCTCTGCATGTGGGTGGCCAGCGCGGGATGGCTGGCGACATGCGTATTTTGCGCGAGCAGTTCTGGACGGTGAATGGCGTAAAATCCGCAATACTATCGCCATCGTCCAGAATTGCCGCCACCATGGATTTGCTCTCCGATGTACTCTCGCTGTTTGATACGCGCAGCTCCTACTTTGCCGGCCTGAAGGCGGGCGGCGAGTGGGCCATCGATTTTCCACCGCCGGACGGCATCAAGTTCAACGCCGTGATCGAAGGCGCTTGCTGGCTGACGGTCGCGGGTATCGACGCTCCCGTGCAGCTGCAGACGGGCGACTGCTTCCTGCTGGCGCCGGGACGCGCGTTCACCCTGGCCAGCACGCCCGGCTTGCCGGCCGCGCCAGCGCTGGAAGTGTACCGGTACACGCAGCAGGGCGTGGCCCGCCACGGCGCGCCGCAGCACGATTTCTTCCTCATCGGCGGGCGCTTCCACTTTGGCGACGAGGCGGCCATCCTGCTCGACTGCCTGCCGCCGCTGCTGCACGTGCGCGGCGATACGGACCAGGCCAGCGTGCTGCACTGGGCCTTGCAACGGCTGGCGCAGGAACTGCAGGCGACGGCGCCCGGCGCGGCGCTGATGACGCGCCACCTTGGCCACATGATGCTGCTGCAAATGCTGCGCCAGTATCTTGAAGCGCAGGCCTCGCACCCGGTGGGCTGGCTGTTCGCGCTGGCCGATCCACGGCTGCGCGCCGCCATCGAGGCCATGCACGCGCAACCGGCGCGGCGCTGGACCTTGTCGCAGCTGGCTGCCGTCGCGGGGCAGTCGCGCTCCGCCTTTGCCTTGCACTTCAAGAAGCGGGTGGGCGTAACGCCGCTCGACTATCTGCTGCGCTGGCGCATGCGCCTGGCCACGCGGCGCCTGAAGGGCGGCAGCGCACCCGTCACCTTGATCGCGCAGGCGCTGGGCTACGATTCCGACAGCGCCTTCAGCCACGCCTTCAAGCGCGTCATGGCTTGCTCGCCGCGCCAGTACCGGCTGCGCCACGCGGATGCGCAGGCGTAAAAAAACCCGCGCTTGCGGGTTTTAATCATACAAGGTCAGCGCGCCGGCACGGGCGGCAAGGCCGCTACCGCCAGCAAGGCAAACGGCCCGAGAAACAGGCCGATGCCGAACCACAGTCCCCCGTGGCGGCCGCGCCGGCTGGCCAGCAGCCAGGTGGCGACCGCAAACAAAAACATGAAGATCAACAGTATCGCCATTGCCACTCCTTGCCATGCGGAAAGCCCAGTGTAGCCCACGGGCGCGCCCGTGGCTACACTGCAATTAGCGCTGCACCTGCATCAGTATCACGCGCTTGCTGCTGCCATCGGCTGGCGGCGCGCTTGACGGCGGCGGCGGGCTGTCGCACGAGCCGCAGGAACCGCAACCGCTGCCGCAGCCCGGCGCCACCTTGAAGAAGGTCGACATCTTCGCCTCATCGAGGCCGCAGCGCACGAGGCCCCGCACGATGGCGCGGCGCACGCCCGCCGGCAGGTACTTGGTCGAAAAATGCAGCAGCGCGGCTGCGACGATCAGGGCGACGATGAGGGTTTGCCACATGGTTTTCTCCTAAGCGCCCAGCATCAGGGCGACGCGGTACGTGATGAACGAGGCGGCATACGCCAGGGCAAACATGTAGCCGGCCATCAGCAGCGGATAGCGCCAGCCGCCCGTCTCGCGCTTGACCACGGAGAGGGTCGACAGGCACTGCGGCGCAAACACATACCAGGCCAGCAAGGACAGCGCGGTCGCCAGCGACCACGAATGGGCGATCAGCGGCTCCAGGGTGGTGGCCAGCGCGTCGCCCGTTTGCGACAGCGCATACACGGTACCCAGGGCGCCGACGGCCACTTCGCGCGCCGCCATGCCCGGCACCAGCGCGATGCAGATCTGCCAGTTGAAGCCGATGGGCGCGAAGATCACTTCCAGGCCGCGGCCCAGGATGCCGGCCAGGCTGTAGTAGATCGGCGGATGGATGGCGTTATCCGGCGCGCCGGGGAAGGTGCTGAGGAACCACAGGATGATCATCAGGCTCAGGATGATGGTACCGACGCGCGTCAGGAAGATCTTCGCGCGCTCCCACAGGCTGACGGCCAGGTTGCGCAGGTGCGGCCAGTGATAGGCGGGCAATTCCAGCATCAGCGGCTGGTTGCCGCGCACGCCCATGCCGCGCTTCATGACCCAGGCCACGGCCATGGCCGAGATGATGCCGGCGAAGTACAGCACGAACAGCACCAGGCCTTGCAGGCTCAGATAGCCCCATACCTGGCGTTCCGGGATGAAGGCGGCGATGATCAGCGCATACACGGGCAGGCGCGCCGAACACGTCATCAGCGGCGCGATCATGATGGTGACCAGACGGTCGCGCGGATTCTGGATGGTACGCGCCGCCATCACGCCGGGAATGGCGCAGGCAAAGCTCGACAGCAGCGGGATGAAGGCGCGGCCGGACAAGCCCACGCCGCCCATCAGGCGATCCAGCAGGAAGGCGGCGCGCGGCAGGTAGCCGCAGTCTTCCAGGCTCAGGATGAAGAAGAACAGGATCAGGATCTGCGGCAGGAACACCAGCACGCTGCCGACGCCGCCGATGATGCCTTCCACCAGCAAGCTTTTCAGGTGACCATCTGGCATGTTCGCCGTCAGTACGGCGCCCAGGTGGCCCACGCCATCGGTGATCATTTCCATCGGCGTGGCGGCCCAGGCAAACACGGCCTGGAAGATCAGGAACATCAGCACGGCCAGGATGATGGGACCGAACACGGGGTGCAGCACCACGTCGTCGATCTTTTCCGTCAGGTTGCCCTTGTCGCTCGTGTCATTGCTGACGGCGGACAGAATGCGGCGCACTTCGCGCTGGGTTTCTTCGACGGTGACGGCATCGATAGCCGCCAGCGGTTTCGCTTCCACGGCCGGCAGCGGCAGCATGGCGTCGATGGCGTTCAGCAAGGCTTTTTCGCCATCGTGCTGCACCGCCACGGTTTCCACCACGGGCATGCCCAGTTCCTGCGACAGTTTCACCGTGTCGATCAGCATGCCGCGCTTGCGCGCCACGTCGGTCATGTTCAGCGCCAGCAACATGGGCAGGCCCAGGCGCTTGACTTCCAGCACCAGGCGCAGATTCAGGCGCAGGTTGGTGGCGTCGACGACGCAGATGATGGCGTCCGGACGCGGGTCGCCGCGGCGCAAGCCGCCCACCACGTCGCGCGTGATGGCTTCATCGGGCGTGGTGGCCGACAGGCTGTAGGCGCCCGGCAGATCGAGCAGGCGCACGGGCTTGCCGGCTGGCGAGGTGAAATGGCCTTCCTTGCGCTCGATGGTCACGCCGGCGTAGTTCGCCACTTTCTGGCGCGCGCCCGTCAAACGGTTGAACAGGGCGGTCTTGCCGCAGTTCGGATTGCCCAGCAAGGCAATTTGTGGCTGATGCGGCGGCTTGTGCACGCCTGCATCCACGATAGTTTCGACAGCACCCATGGTCATTCCGGTTGAAGCAGCGGTTGAATCGTAATCAGCGCCGCTTCGAAGCGGCGCAGTGCGAACGTGGCATTGCCGACCTTGATGGCCAGCGGATCGCCGCCGGGAATGCCGCGCTTGAGCATGCGGATTCGTTCGCCGGGAACGAACCCCAGCTCCATCAGGCGGCGGGCCAGGTCGACGCCGTCCTCCGTCTGTCCTGCCGTGTGGGGCGTGATATGCAACACCGTGCCGCTCTGGCCGACTGCCAGCGCATCGAGCGTCATCATGGGTGGAACTAGAGTCATGAGCAAATTCCGTTCAAATTAAGAACACCTGATACCGGCGACGGCGCAAGGCGCCTTGCACCGGTTCCAGGTTTGTGAGGTAAAACGCAACTGTTGCGCATTACCGACAAGCGGCCATTCAATCTGTCCAGACGGCGACCGTCCGAGACAATACCAGCATTATAAACATGAATGCGAATAGTTTTTATTTAGCCCGGAGAGCCGCCCCCATCAAGGGCTGCGTCATTCGGAAACATGGCCTGTGAAGCTGCGGCGCCAGGCCGCCAATTGCCGCACACTTGATCAAAATCACTTGCATTGTCCCCCGCTTTGCGCGACAATGAAACGTAATGATAATGATTCTCATTAAAACACTAGCAACAATGCTTTCCAGCACTAGTGTCTGTTCATCCTCTAGCCAGAAGGTGTATCAATGATTGTATGTGTCTGCAACAACATATCTGATCGTGAAATCCGTCAAGCCGTCGATCTTGGCCTGTCCAGCATGGCCGAACTGCGCCGCGACCTGGGCGTGGCCACCTGCTGCGGCAAATGCCACACCTGCGCGCGGGAAGTGCTGAACGATCACCTGAACGCCACCGTGGCGCTGCAAGAAACCGTATTGATGCGAGCTGTACTGACAAACTAAAGAAAGCGATGAACGCCATGACGATGATGCCCCCGCCCGTAACGGTGCAGGCCGTGCAGCAATTTGCCGACTTCGACAAGAAGCGCAACAAATTCGCGCCGCTGATGGCCATCGTCGTCCTGCACATCGCCGGCTTTTACGCCATCCAGAGCGGCCTGCTGAGCCGTGTGGTCACGGCGGCCATGCCGACCATCACCACCATCAGCATCATCGCCCCGCCGGCGCCGCCCAAGCCGCCGGCGCCGTCTGTACCGAAAACCGTGGAATTGAGCGCCCCCGTGCCGCGCGCCGTGATCCCGCCGCTGCCGCTGATCGCCGTGGCGCCGAGCGAACCGACGATCACGCCGCCGCAGCCGACGCGCGCCGAAGCGGCACCGGTTGCCACCGCCGCACCGACAGCGCCATCGACACCGTCGCCGACGCCTCCGGCGCCGTCGACGCCGCGCACCGTCAGCAGCGTCGAATACATCAAGGCGCCGCAACTGATCTACCCGAATCTGTCGCGCCGCCTGGGCGAAAGCGGCACCGTGGTGTTGCGCATCCTGATCAATGAAAAGGGCTTGCCCGAGCAAATCCTGATCCATAAATCGACCGGCTACGGCAACCTCGACGAAGCGGGCCGCCAGGCCGCCCAGCGCGCGCTGTTCAAGCCGATGATCGAAAACGGCAAGCCTGTTCCCGTGTACGTGTTAGTACCGCTGACCTTCCAACTGAGCTAGCCTTCCGGCGGCCCTTGCGCCGCTGCCAGCCCGCAAGCACCGCACCCTGTGCCCTGCTTGCTTTTTTGCGCCCTGTTTTCTGTACCAGTCAAGCAACTGCTTGTTTCAGTCTGCCAGCCTACATCCCCGGGCCAGGCAGACTTTTTTTTGCGCGCTACATCTCCGCCCACATCCTGAGCAGGTTGTGATAATGCCCCGTCAAGCCCACCGTCGCCGGCGAATCGCCGTGTTCTCCGCGCACGCTCTGGATGTTTTGATCGAGCTCAAACAGCATGCTGCGCTTCCAATCCTCGCGCACCATGCTTTGCGTCCACAGGAAGGAGCAGATGCGCTCGCCGCTGGTGACGGGCAGCACCTGATGCACGCTGCTCGACGGATACACGATCACGTCGCCGGCCGGCAATTTCACTTCATGCGTGCCATACGCGTCGACCACCACCAGCTCGCCGCCTTCATACTCGTCCGGCTCGCTCAAAAACACGGTCGACGAGACGTCGGCGCGCATCGATTGCATGCCGTTTTTCGGCGTGCGGATGGCGCCGTCGATATGCAGGCCATAGTGCTCGCCGCCCGCATAGCTGTTGAAGAACGGCGGCAGGATGCGCAGCGGCAGCACGGCGGAAAAGAACAGGGGATTGGCCATCAGCGCGCGGCTGACGATCTCGCCCAGTTCCAGCGCCAGCGGCGAACCTTCCGCCAGCTGGCGGTTGCGCTTGACTTGCGCGCCTTGCGCCCCGACGCTGGCGCGCCCGTCGACCCAGTCCGTCTGCGCCAGGCGCTGGCGAAACTGCGTGACCTGTTCCGGCGTCAGCACGCCGGGTATATGCAGCATCATCTTGCTATCCTTTTTCAGTAAATATCGCTGCCTGATTATCGCATCGCCGGCAGCGGCCAAGAAGACACAAAAGCAAGAACGGAGCAACATTTCCCGCCTTTTCAGCGCGGCCATGCAGGCGCGCCAGCAGCAGCAAAAAAGCGCCAGGAACGCGAATGAGAATGGCCATCATTTTCCTTGGCAAATAAAAAACGGAAAAATGTGGCAATCCATTTGAGAATGGGTTTTATTCGCACGATATTTACGTTAAAAAGACGGAAAAATGCCGTTTACCGCCCGAAATCGCCCATATTTTGCGCTATCATGCGGGCATAGCGAAACCGGCAACCTGCGCGCCACCAGGCAGCCAGCGCCACCCGGCAGTGAACGCCAGCAGCCTCCGGTTTCATCATCGAACGCGACACAGAACAAAGGAAATCCCATGAAGGGCGATAAAGAAGTCATCCGCATGCTCAACGCACAGCTCACCAATGAACTGTCGGCCATCAACCAGTACTTCCTGCATGCGCGCATGTACAAGCACTGGGGCCTGGAAAAGCTGGGCAAGAAGGAATACGAAGAATCGATCGGCGAAATGAAACACGCCGACAAGCTGATCGACCGCATCCTGATGCTCGACGGCCTGCCGAACCTGCAAGCGCTGCACAAGCTGCTGATCGGCGAGAACACGCCGGAAATGCTGGAATGCGACTTGAAGCTGGAACGCGCCGCGCACGCCACCGTCAAGGAAGGCATCGCCATCAGCGAAAAAGCGGGCGACTACGTCTCGCGCGACCTGTTCCTGATGATCCTGGAAGACACGGAAGAACATATCGACTGGCTGGAAACGCAGATCGACCTGATCGCCAAAGTCGGCATCCAGAACTACCTGCAAAGCCAGATGGCGATTGAAGAGTAATTTTTCTTCGAGGCAGATAAAAAAACCGGCAATCGCCGGTTTTTTTTACGTCCGCGCCTTATTGCGGCACGGTGTCCTTGAACGACTGCCGCTCGGACAGTTTGTCGAACAGGCGCGCCAGCGCGGGGTGATCGGCGCGCCAGTCGATTTCCGGGAAGCGGAAGCTGAGCCAGCCCAGGGTGCAGCCCACGGCCACGTCGGCCAGCGTGTAGTTCTTGCCGGCGCAATACGCGCTCTCGCCCAGGCGCGCTTCCAGCGCCGCCAGGCCCAGGGTGACTTTGTCCAGCTGGCGCGCGATCCAGGCCGCGCTTTGCTGCTCGGGCGGGCGCTGCGTGCGCTCCAGGCGCACCAGCACGCCCGCGTCGAGAATGCCGTCGGCCAGCGCTTCCCAGTTCTTGATATCGGCCCGCTCGCGGCCGTTGCCGCCCGCCGGCAGCAGCTTGCACACGGGTGTGAGCGTGTCGAGGTATTCGACGATGACTTTCGAATCGATCAAGGTGCTGCCATCCTCCATCACCAGGCAGGGCACCTTGCCCAAGGGATTGGCCTGGGCGATGCGGGTTTCCGGCACCCACACGTTTTCCAGCTCGAAGACATAGTCGAGCTTTTTTTCCGCCAGCACGATGCGGGCTTTGCGGACATACGGGCTGGCGAGGGAACCGATCAGTTTCATAGGTACTTTAAGGTAAGGGAGCAGCAAGCAGTATAGCATCGGCGGCAGCGCTGTTTGGCAGCACGCGCCCGGCGGCCCGGCGGATGTGGCAGGCACGCCGCATCGGCGCCGGATTCGGTCCAAAAGCGGCGTGCCGGCGGCCAACGGACGGCTGGCCAGCGGCCAGCGGTGGTAAAATCGCCCTTTACTGTGGCGCCGTCAGTGTTGCTGTATTGCAATAGCCCTGCCCTCCCCGCGCGCCACACGCCAACCGTTTCTTTAACTTGCGTCCGCTCTCATGACTTCTACTACTCCGTATTCCACGCTGTCGGCCCTGTCTCCGCTCGATGGCCGCTACGCCAGCAAGACCGATCTGCTGCGCCCGATCCTGTCCGAAGCCGGTTTCATGCACCACCGCGTGAAAGTGGAAATCTCCTGGCTGCAAGCGCTGTCGCAAGCCGGTTTCGCCGAAATCAAGCCTTTTTCGGCCGAAGCGAGCGCCCTGCTCGACAAGATGGCAGCCGACTTCTCGGAAGCCGACGCGGCCCGCATCAAGGCCATCGAAGCGGTCACCAACCATGACGTCAAGGCCGTCGAGTACTGGCTGAAGGAACAAGTGGCAGACGTGCCGGAACTGGTGGCGGCGTCGGAATTCATCCATTTCGCCTGCACCTCGGAAGACATCAACAACACTTCGCACGGCATGATGCTGAAAGCGGCCCGCGATGGCGTGATGCTGCCGGCATTGAACGGCCTGGTGGCCAAGCTGACGCAAATCGCGCACGACAATGCGGACGTGCCGATGCTGTCGCGCACGCACGGCCAGACGGCCAGCCCGACCACTCTGGGCAAGGAATTTGCCAACGTCGTGGCCCGCCTGCAGCGCGCCGTAAAACGCATCGAGCAAGTGGAAATCCTCGGCAAGATGAATGGCGCCGTCGGCAACTACAACGCCCACCTGTCCGCCTACCCCGGCTTCGACTGGCCGGCTTTCTCCAAGGCCGTCATCGAACAGCGCCTGGGCCTGGTGTTCAATCCGTACACCATCCAGATCGAGCCGCATGACTACATGGCCGAACTGTTCGACGCCTTCGCGCGCGCCAACACGATCTTGCTGGACCTGAACCGCGACATCTGGACGTACGTGTCGCTGGGCTACTTCAAGCAAAAACTGAAAGCGGGCGAAATCGGTTCCTCGACCATGCCGCACAAGGTCAACCCGATCGACTTCGAAAACTCGGAAGGCAACCTGGGCCTGGCCAACGCCGTGCTGAAACACCTGTCGGAAAAACTGCCCGTCTCGCGCATGCAGCGCGACCTGACCGATTCGACCGTGCTGCGCAATATCGGCGTGGGCCTCGGTTACACCCTGCTGGCCTATGACAGCTGCCTGCGCGGCCTGAACAAGCTGGAAGTGAACCATGCGCGTCTGGCGCAAGACCTGGACGCGACGTGGGAAGTGCTGGCCGAGCCCGTGCAAACCGTGATGCGCCGCTATGGCATCGAAAACCCGTACGAGCAGCTGAAAGAGCTGACGCGCGGCAAGGGCATCTCGAAAGAAGCGCTGCAAACCTTCGTCAATGGCCTGGCCATTCCGCAGGATGCCAAGGACGTACTCCTGACCATGACGCCGGCTAACTACATCGGTATCGCGGCGCAATTGGCCAAAGCCATCTAAGCAGTTTCCACATGGGGATCCTCACGATCCCACTCCCGCGGGGCGGCCAGCACACAAATGCTGCCCGCCCCGCGGTTTTTCCGGCAATCTTTCTTGTAGAATCTGCAGCACGCAGCGCAATTTGCTTTTCTTTGGTATATTAGGCCGAATTAGTCCTAACACGTACTACTTTCAAGAAAGCCGTCGATGCAACGCTACACCACCACCGCCATCATCCTGCACTGGCTGACCGCCCTGCTGATCATCAGCGCCTTCGTCATGGGCCTGGTCATGGTCGATATTCCCGGCCTGACGCCCACCAAACTCAAATATTTCTCGTGGCATAAGTGGCTGGGCGTGACCGTGCTGGCCATCGCCGCCATCCGCCTGTTGTGGCGCAAGGCCAACGTGCCGCCGCCGCACCCTGCCAGCATGGTGGCCTGGCAAAAGAAGGCGGCCGACGCCATGCACGTGCTGCTGTATATCCTGATCTTCGCCGTGCCCGTCTCCGGCTACCTGTACACGCTGGCTGCCGGCGTTCCCGTGGTCTACCTGGGCCTGTTCCAGCTGCCCGTCATCATGGCGCCGAACCCGGAACTTAAGCCGCTTTTAAAAGAGATTCATTATGTTCTGAACATGACGATGGCCGCCGCCGTGGCCGCCCATGTGCTGGCGGCGCTGAAGCACCAGTTCATCGACCGCGATGGCGTACTGAAACGCATGCTGCCATAAGAACGTCGAACCAAACCTGCTGCGCGTCGCGATTTGCGGTTTTGTCCGGCGTTCCAAGCCCTTCTTAATCTGCTTTGCTCACTGAAACTCCAGGAAAAATAAGATGAAAACCACCCAACGCATCGTCCTCGCTTCCCTGCTGGGCCTGTCCGTGGCCGCCACCGCCGCCACCCTGCTGAAAGTCGATCCCGCCAAGACCAGCGTGTCGGCCGTGTTCAAGCAAATGAACGTGCCCGTGGAAGCGAAGTTCAAGAAATTCAATATCGCCATCGATTACAACCCGGCCACGCCGGACGCGTCGAAAGCATCGGTGGAAATCGAGACGGCCAGCATCGATATCGGCGACCCGGAATACAACAAGGAAGTGGCCAAGAAAGAATGGTTTAACGCGGCCCAGTTCCCGAAAGCCACCTTCGTCTCGAGCAGCATCAAGGCCGCTGGCGCGGGCAAGCTGACGGTCAGCGGCAAGCTAAGCATCAAAGGCAAGACCACCGACGTGACCTTCCCCCTGACGGTGAAAGCCGACGGCGGTAAATATGCGTTCGACGGCGCCCTGCCGATCAAGCGCCTGACCTACAACATCGGCGAAGGCGAGTGGAAAGACACGAGCATGGTTGCCGACGAGGTCACCATCAAGTTCCACGTCGCTGCGCAGTAACACCTGAGAAAACGTCCATGGCTGCGTTACTCTTGCCTCGTCGTACTATTCGTACTGCCTTCGGCAAGGCGCCTTGCCCTGAACGTTTTTCAACCGCTACTGATTCAAATCACACCACCAACCGATTCTTTTTAGGATATTGATGAAACTTAAGCACTTGATGATCGCCGTGCTGGCAGCTGCCGGCGCGGGTTCGGCCATGGCCGCTACCGACACCTACAACCTCGACCCGACGCACACTTTCCCCAGTTTTGAAGCCGATCACATGGGCATGTCGGTATGGCGCGGCAAGTTCAACAAGACCAAGGGCACCGTGACCCTGGACCGTGCGGCCAAGAAAGGCAGCCTGGACCTCGTCATCGATGCCGATTCGATCGACTTCGGCCTGGACGCCATGAACACGCACGCGAAGAAAGCGGACATGTTCAACGTCGAGAAATTCCCTGAAATCACCTACAAGAGCAAGTCGCTCAAGTTCAACGGCGAGCAACTGGTGGAAGTCGATGGCGAACTGACCCTGCTGGGCGTGACCAAGCCCGTCAAGTTGAACGTGAGCAAGTTCAAGTGCATCATGCATCCGCGTTACAAGCGCGAAGTGTGCGGTGCCGATGCCACGGCGGAATTCAAGCGCAGCGATTTTGGCCTGAACTACGGCATGCCGGCGTTCTCGCCGGAAGTCAAGCTGGCCATCCAGGTGGAAGCGATCAAGGCCGACTAAACACGACCTTGCCGTATGACAAGCCCGCCTCGCTGCCCCCAGCCAGGCGGGCTTTTGCATGCGCCATGCGAATCCGCTGGACTTTTCTATCGTGCGGCATCAGTATCAATTTGCCATGACGTGCAGGCCGCACCGCTCTGGCGCAACCATTCATCCATCGCGCGGAGGATTACATGAATTTCATTATCTGGATCGTTATTGGCGGTGTCATCGGCTGGCTGGCCAGCATGGTCATGAAAACGGATGCGCAACAGGGCATCTTCCTCAATATCGTCGTCGGCATCGTCGGTGCCTTCCTGGGCGGCTGGCTGCTGGCCCCCCTGTTCGGCACGGGCACCATCAATAGCGACAATTTCAGCCTGTCTTCACTGCTCGTTTCGTTCCTGGGCGCCGTGATCCTGCTGGGCATCGTGAATCTTTTGCGCCGCGGCAAAATACGCTAAGCAGACACAGGGCAACGCATCAGCAAGTGGCCGGGCCGCGCAAGCCCCGGTCATTTTTTATTGCCGCCAGGACAATTGTATGGACAATACCACAGCCGCGGCACGAGAAAATGCCCGCTGACAGCCGGCTCCTGCCCCTGCAACGCCGAAAATAATGCCATTTTTACAATCGACGATAAACATGCCCTCGGGAAAATGTGATTGACTAGTGCGAGTTCGATACGGATACTCTATGTCGCCCGCTGAGAAAAAACACTGGGTACACGTTGGTTCCGACTTCCCTTCATGTAAAAGACTAGAACTCGAATGAAAAAATCTTTAATCGCGCTCGCTATCCTGAGCAACTTCGCACACGCCGACGAAGGCATGTGGATGCCCCAACAGCTGCCACAAGTAGCCAAGGAATTGAAAGCCGCCGGACTGAAACTCGACCCGACCACCCTGACCAAGCTGACCGAGTTCCCGATGGGCGCCATCGTCAGCCTGGGCGGTTGCTCGGCCTCGTTCGTCTCGCCGCAAGGCCTGGTTGCCACCAACCACCATTGCGTCTACAACAGCGTGGCGGTCAATTCGACCAAGGAGCGCGATTTGCTGGCCAACGGTTTCCTGGCCAAGACGTTCGCTGAAGAATTGCCGGCCGCCCCAGGCAGCCGCATCTTCGTCACCTCGGCCGTGACCAATGTCAGCGACAAGATCATCACCGCCGACGTAGCCAAGCTGCAAGGCAAGGCCCGCATCGACGCGATCGAAAAGAACCAGAAGAAACTGGTCGCCGAATGCGAAAAAGAAGCGGGTTTCCGCTGCACCGTGTCGAGCTACTACGGCGGCCTGGAGTTCTACCTGATCAAGCAACTGGAAATCCGCGACGTGCGCCTGGTGCACGCGCCTCCAGCGGGCGTGGGTAAATTCGGCGGCGACACCGACAACTGGATGTGGCCGCGCCACACGGGCGACTACGGCTTCTACCGCGCCTACGTCAGCAAAGACGGCAAAGCTGCCGACTTCAGCAAGGACAACGTACCTTACCAGCCAAAACACGTACTGAAACTGGCCAAGGATGGCTTGAAAGAAGGCGATTTCGTGATGGCGCTGGGCTACCCTGGCCGCACCAACCGTCACCGCCTGCCGTCGGAAGTGGCGTTCACGTTTGACTGGAACTACCCGGCCTTCGTGAAAGCATCGGGCGAAACCCTGGCCATCATCGCGCGCGAAACCAAGGACAACAAGGATGTTGCCCTGAAATACGCGGGTCAGGTCGCTGGCGTGAACAATTACTACAAGAACCGCCAAGGCATGCTCGATTCGTACGCGGGCAGCGACTTCCTGGCGCGCAAGACGACGGAACATGAAGCCCTGAAAACCTGGGTCAACGCGAATGCTGCCCGCAAGGCGGAATTTGCCGGCGACATCGAGCAAGTGGAAAAGCTGATCGCCGAGCGCGATGCCGACACCAAGCGCGATTTCTTCCTCAGCTACGCACAGCCACGCCTGCTGAACACGGCACGCAGCCTGTACCGCCTGTCCAACGAAGGCACCAAGGCCGATACGGAACGCAAGTCCGGCTACCAGACGCGCGATTTGCCACGTCTGTCGTCGAGCATCACGTCGGTCGAGCGCACCTACGATGAAAAAGTCGACAAGGCGCTGGTACTGAACAGCCTGACCAAGTATGCCGCGCAACCGGCAGCACAACGCCGCGCCAGCTTTGACGCCGCCATCGGCATCAAGGACGGCATGTCGCAAGCCGACCTGTCCGCCGCCCTGGACAAACTGTATGCGGGCAGCAAGCTGGCCGACAAGGAAGAACGCGCGGCATGGCTGAAACGCACGCCAGCCGAGTTCCAGGCCAGCAAGGACAGCTTCATCCAGGCAGCCGTCGCCATGTATCCGGATTCGCTGAAAAACGAAGCGGAAGACGAAGAACTGGCCGGCAAGATCCAGCAAGCCTACGCCAACTACATGAAAGCAAAAATTGCCTTCATGAAGAGCAAAGGCCAAGCCGTCTATCCTGACGCCAACAGCACCCTGCGCGTGACCTTCGGCCGCGTTGCCGGCCGTGACCACGGCGCCGATGGCACCACCTGGACCGCGTTCACCACCGTCAATGGCGTGGTGGCCAAAGCCACGGGCCAAGGTGAGTTCAATGCACCGGCGAATCAACTGGCAGCGATCAAAGCCAAGGACTTCGGCAAATTCGTCGATCCGAAGCTGAAAACCGTGCCGGTCGACTACCTGGCCACCCTGGACATCACCGGCGGTAACTCCGGTTCGGCTGCCCTGAATTCGAAAGGCGAATTCATCGGCCTGGCCTTCGACGGCACGCTGGACTCGATCATTTCCGATTGGGACTACAACAAAGCCAACACCCGTTCGATCCAGGTCGACCTGCGCTACATGCTGTGGAACATGAAACACATCGACCACGCAGACAACCTGCTGAAAGAAATGGGCGCTGAATAACAAAAAGCAATAACCCGGCAACGGGCGCTTTAGCCTGAGCCACTCCCGCGGGAGTGGCTTTTTTTCGCCTAGCGTTTTACTTTGGTAAAACGGTAAGGCACGGCTTGCTCTGCGCCAAACACTTGCGCGCGGCCGCTTCCCAGCGGCAGCATGACCCGCCGGCCATCCTGCAGCAGCAAGGCCAGGTCGGCGCCGGGAAAGCGCTGCGCCAGCGCAGGATAAGCATGGCGCGCGATGCCGGCGGCGGGAATCACGATGCGGTAGTCGCCATCGCCAAAGTCCAGCAGCAGCGCGGGAAGCTCATCCGGCCCCGGCAATGCCGTGATGCGCAGGCGCGCGCGTCCCTTGACGAGCTCGAAGGCTGACCACAGGGGCAAGGGGCGCTGCGTGGCGCCGATCCGCAGCTGCGGCGCGTGCTGCGCCTGCGCCGACGTCAGCAAGAGGTCGGCCCGTTCTTCCGCCACGGCGCCATCGACGGCCAGCAGCCAGCCCCGGTAGCGTACCAGCGCGCCCTGCGCGGTGGCCGTGACGGAGCCGCCCTGCGCCACAGGTTCCTTGCCCGCCGGCAAGCGCAACGGCGCCGCCTGTGCCGCCAGGCAAGCCCACCACACCAGCGCCGCCATCGCCGCCTTGCCCATGCCGCCTCCCTTGCGCGTGAAACGTATTCATAACACAAGTACGGCAGCAAGCCCCTGCGGCGCCTCAAGGCAGGAGCGCCGGTGCTACAATTGGCCCCTAGCGGGCGTACTTACCCAGCGCGCCTTCCCCCTCCCAGACTCAGACCGCTATGCCACCAGACTTGCGCACGACCTACGAACTCGGTAACCACAACCAGACCACGACCTGGCTGGAATGCATCACCTTCTATCAAGATCTCGCCGCACGCTATCCGCACGTGCTGCATTTCGAACAGATCGGCCTGTCCGACTCGGGCGTGCCCATCCACGCTGGCGTCGTCAGCGCGGACAGCGTATTTGACCGCGAGCAAATCAAGCGCGCAGGCCGCACCGTATTCTTCAACAATAACGGCATCCACCCGGGCGAACCGGAAGGCATCGACGCCTGCATGGCCATCGTGCGCGACCTCTGCACGCAGCCGGAACGCCTGGCGGCGCTGGGCAGCACCGTGCTGCTGTTCATTCCGATCTACAACGTCGATGGCAGCCTGAACCGTGCCAATACCTCGCGCGTGAACCAGGATGGCCCGGAGCAATTCGGTTTCCGCGGCAACAGCCGCCACCTGGACTTGAACCGCGATTTCATCAAGTGCGACAGCCTGAACGCGCAGGTGTTCAACCGCCTGCTGGCCAGCTGGGACCCGGACGTGATGGTCGACACGCACACGTCGAACGGCGCCGACTATCCGTACACGATGACCTTGATCCACACGCAGACGGATAAGCTGGGCAATGGCCTCGGTCCCTTCCTGCAAGACACCATGCTGCCGCACATCTTTGCGCAGATGGAACAAGCCGGCTGGCCCACCTGCCCGTACGTGAACCCCGTCAAGGATAGCCCCGACCACGGCATCGCCGAATTCCTCGAAGTGCCCCGTTTCTCGACGGGCTTTGCGGCCTTGCATCACGTCATCGGTTTCATGCCGGAAACGCACATGTTGAAACCGTTTGCCGACCGCTACGCTTCCATGCGCGCCCTGCTCGACATCACCATGGCGTTCACGGTCAAACATGGCGAACAGATCAAGCAGCTGCGCGCGCAAGCGAAGGCGGCCGGACGCACGCAAGCCGCATGGCCGATCCACTGGACCATGAATGAAGAACAGCCGTCGACCTTCCCCTTCAAGGGCTATGCGGCGCAATACACGCCGAGTCTGCTGGGCGACTACCAGCGCCTGTCCTACGACCGCTCGCAGCCGTGGGAACGCGATATCAAGTATTACAACCGCTTCGATGCGGACGTCACCGTGGCCGCGCCGAAAGCCTATATCGTGCCGCAAGCGTGGCGCGAAGTCATCGAACGGCTGCGCTGGAACGGCGTCGAAATGCACCGCATCACCAACGAACAGACGCTAACGGCGCGCTACTATCACATCACCGACGTCGGCACGCGGGCCACGGCCTACGAAGGCCACATGTTCCACGACAGTGTGGAACTCGAAGCGCGCACGGGCCAGTTCACCGTGCAGGCAGGCGATTATGTCGTCAGCCTGGACCAGGACAACGCCCGCTACGCCGTGGAAACCCTGGAACCGCAGGCGCACGACAGCTTCTTCCGCTGGGGGTTCTTCAACAGCGTGCTGGAGAAGAAAGAAGCGTTTTCCGATTACGTGTTCGAAGACATGGCTTCCGAACTGCTGCGCGACGAGCCGGCGCTGGCCGCCAAGTTTGCCGAGTGGAAAGCAGCGAATCCCGCCCTGCTGAGCAATCAGGAAGCCGTGCTGAATTTCATCTTTGCACACTGCCAGCGCTTTGCCGAGCCGGAATGGCGTAGATATCCCGTAATTGCCCTGATATAAATCAAGGCTGTAGCGACTGCAACATCCTGGCGCCGCATCGGAGACCCCGGTGCGGCGCCTCTTTCTGTGCCCTGCCCACAAGGTAATCCCATGCACTACGCACTGAACCTGCGCACCTTTATTTACAGCCATTATTTTTACCTGGGCTTGCGCGTGGCCATCGGTCTCGTCGGCCTGGCCTTGCTGACCCAGGAAATCAGCGACAGCGCCACCGCCATGACGGTGTGCATCGGCGCCCTGTGCACGACCCTGATGGACATGCCCAGCCCGCTGCGCCACAAGTTCAATGAAATGCTCGCTTCTGTGCTGCTGTGCAGTGCCGTCACCTTGCTGATCAGCTTGTGCGGCCCCGTGCATTGGCTGTTGATGACGGTGCTCGTGCTCGTGAGTTTCCTCGCCAGCATGATGGTGGTGTACGGCAAGAAATCCATGCCCTTGCAGCTGGCCGCCCTGTTCATCATGACCATGTCAATGGAGCACCAGATGACGTGGCAGCAATCGTTCCACCACGCAGGCCTGTTCATGCTCGGCGGCCTCATCTATCTGGCGTACGCCATGGCCATCGCCTGGGTCTTGCGCCACCGCATCAAGCAGCAAGTGCTGGCCGAAGCCCTGTTCGAACTGGCCGCCTACATCGATATCAAGGCCGATTTCTACGACACGCGTTTTAACCTGACGGAACAGTTCAACAAGCTTGTGCGCCATCAAAGCATCCTGGCCGACCGCCAGCAGGCATCGCGCGACTTGATTTTGCGCAGCCACAAGAACAGCAAGGATGCTATCGTCGTGCAGGTGCACGTGTGCATGCTGGATCTGTATGAACTGATACTCTCCACGCACACGGATTACGCGCTGCTGCGCCAGCACCTGGCGGACTCCGACGTGCTGAAATCCTTGCACGACCTGGCCTACAAAGCGGCGCGCGACATCGAAGCCGTGGCCTACGCCGTCACGCGCAAGCGCGCCTCGTATGCGCAGATCAGTTACGACAAGGAATGGGCCGATATCGAAGAGGAAATTGCCCGCCTGCATGTAAAAGGCGATGCTGCGCAAGAAGCGCTGGCCACCCTGCGCGCGCAGCGCAACAAGATCCGCGCCATTCTGAAAATGATCGCGGAATTGCACCTGGCCAGCCAGAAAGTGTATGACAACGTGCCGTTCTGGAGCGGCGCGGACATGGCGCCGTTCCTGTCGCAGCAGAAATACGAACTGAAAACCCTGCTGTCGAACCTGCGCCTGGACTCGCCCGTGTTCCGCTTCGCCCTGCGCGTCTCGATGGCCATCTCAGTGGGATTGCTGATCGGACACTGGCTGCCATATGCGGCGCACAGCTACTGGATAGTATTGACCATCGTCATCATCTTGCGCCCCACGTTCAGCATGACGCGCCAGCGCCGCGCCGACCGCATCATCGGCACCATCATCGGCTGCATCATCACGGCCATCGTGATCCGCTTCGTGCACAGCAATATCGTGCTGATGGCCATCCTGTTCCTCTCCATCGTGGCCACGCCCACCTTCATCTATTTGCGCTACCGCTACACGGCCATCGCCGTGAGCCTGATGATTCTGCTGCAAATGCACCTGGTGGCGCCCAGCAACCCGAACCTCGTCAGCGAGCGCCTGATCGACACCCTGATCGGCGCGGCAGTGGCGACCGTGTTCAGCTTCGTGCTGGCCAACTGGGAATACCAGAGCCTGCCACGGCTGGTGCGCCAGGTGCTGAATGTGAATGTGAGTTATATGCAGGCCAGCTTCGCGCTGCTGCAGGGGAAATGTTTCGATGACTTCGCCTACCGCATCGAGCGCAAGCGATTGATGGACAGCCTGGCCGCGCTCAGCTCGGCGCTGGTGCGCATGCTCGATGAACCGGCCAGCAAGCAGCGGGCAGTGGAAGACATCAACCTGTTCATCGTGCAAAATTATTTATTGGTCGCCCACGTGGCGGCGCTGCGCTCGATCCTCGGGCGCCACGCCAGCCAGCTACCCGTCGCGCCCGTCAACGCCCTGCTCAGCCACAGCCATACGCAAGTGTGTCTGACCCTGTCGCGCGCACTGGAACAGCTCGATAACAAGGCCGCCATCAGCGCCCCGCTGGCCGCGCCTGCCGCACCGCCCGTCAGCGACGTGACCTGGTCGGGCTGGCCGCTGGTGCAGCGCCGCATCCGCTTGTTACAGGCAGATGCGGACAAGATCGTGATACATAGCGCGGCGATCGTGCATATTGTAGCGCCGCGCTAAGCCGGCGCAACTTACTTCAGATACTGCTCAAACCAGCCGATGGTGCGCTTCTGCAAGTCGCGCTGATGCTCGGGCTTGCGGAAGGAATGGCCTTCGCCATCGTAGATGAACAGGCTGGACGGCACGCCCATGGCGCGCAAGCCGTGCCAGAATTCCAGCGACTGGGCAGCCGGCGTTTCCACGTCGCGCTCGCCCACGTAGATCAGGGTCGGCGTCTTGGCCGCCTTGATCGATTCGATGGGCGAAGCCTTGCGGTAGACGGCGGGATTGTCATACGCGGAGGCGCCAAAGAACGGGATCATCCACTGGTTGATGCCGTTCTGGCCGTAATAGCTGATCCAGTTCGACACGCCCGCGCCCGCCACGGCCGCCTTGAAGCGGTCGCTGTGCGTGACGCCCCACATGGTCATGAAGCCGCCATACGAATGGCCGATCAGGCCCAGGCGGTCCCCGTCGATGGGCGCCACTTTTTGCGCGGCATCAATGCCGGCCAGGATGTCGCGCCAGTCGCCGCCGCCGAAGTCGGCCATGTTCGCGCGCGTAAAGGCCTGGCCCTGGCCAAAGCTGCCGCGCGGATTGGGCAGGAAGACGAAATAACCCTTTTGCGTCAATTCATGGATCAGCGTGCTCGCTCCCACGTAACGGGGCGAAGCGGCGGCGCCCGGGCCGCCATGCACATTGACGACCATCGGGTAGCGCTTGCCTGCGTCCGCCTTCAACGGCCCCAGCAGCCAGCCTTGCACCTTGTATTGCTCGTTGTTCCAGCCCACGTTCTGCACCGTCAGTTGCGGCGCAAAACCGTCATTGTCGCGCGTAATCTTTTTCAGCTGCCCCACCGGTCCCGCCACCAGATAGCTGGCGTGCGTGAAATCTTCCTGGGCGGCAGCGGCGTGACGGCCATCGGCGCTGAACGACAGGCGGCCATCGCTGCCGCTGCTGCTGAGCTCACCGAGCAGCACAGGCCGGGCCGGGCCGCTTTGCGCATCGACGGGTACCAGCGCCAGCTGCGAATCGATCAGGGCCGTTGCCAGCAAGCCGGCGCCGCGCCAGACGACGCCATTGAAGGTGCCGCGATAGTCTGGCGTGAGATTGCGCGGCGTGCCGCCGGCCAGCGGTACGGTGTAGATATCGCCGCCGATGGAGCCGAAATCGCTCATCAGGCCGCCGATGAAGACCACCGTCTTGCCATCCGGTGAAACCGAAGGCAGGTTCAGCTGCATGGCCGGCGACGCGATCACGCGCAAGGCGCCCGTGGCCGCATCAATATGGCTGAGCTTGGCGACCCACCAGTTGCTGTCGCCATTGCCTTGCGCGCTGGTGGCGACAAAGCCGCGGCCATCGGGCGTCCAGCTGTATTCATACACATAGGTGTCGCCTGGCGACAGCAGACGCGGCTCGCCGCCGCTGACCGGCACGACGGCGATGCGCTGGGCATCGTCTTCGCTGCCCACTTCGCCCACCTGGCGCGCACCCGCTTCCACGGCGCCGGCCAGCTTGCGCGCGCCCACCGTCGCGAGCAGGGCCAGCTGCTTGCCATCCGGCGACCAGCGCGCCGTACTGGCCACACCTTTGATGCTCGTCAATACCTGGGCTTGCGCCTGTGTCATCGTGGCAAGGTACAGCTGCGCCGTGCCCGCCTTGGCGTCGTAGCCGACAAAAGCCAGCTGCCGGCCATCGGGCGACCAGCTGGGCTTGTCGTAGGAACACGCGGCGCACGGATCGAATTGCTGCACGATGGCGCCGTTGGCGGCGTCGCGCACGACGATGACCGCGTGTGGACGCTGCGGCTGTTCGCCCGCCCTGCTCGATTCAATGGCGGCGATGCGCTGGCCATTGGCCGACAGGGCGACGGCACGGTAATCGCGCAAGGCCGGTTCGGTGGCGGGAGCGGCCTGTGCCAGGGTGCCCAGAAGGCTGCTTGCCAGCAAGCCGCAAGCGGCCAGATCAGTTATTTTCATCATGTAAATTCCGGTTAGAAATAAAAAAAACCGCCGGCAAGCGCGGCGGTTTCGGATGGAACAGACTGCATTAGCGGGCCTTCTTGCCCAGGTGCGAATGCCGCATGCTGTACAGGAAATAAATGGCTACCGTCACCGCCATCCACACACTGAACACGACAAACGTCGTATGCGGCAAATCGCGCATGATGTACAGGCAAGCGAGCACGCTGAGGCCGGGAATCACATATGGCCCGAACGGCACGCTGAAGCCTTCGATGCGGTTCGCGCCCTGCTTGTGGCGCAGCACGGGCACGGCAATCGACACCACCATGAAGGCTGTCAAGGTACCGATGCTGACCATGTCCCACAGGTACGTGGCATCGACGGAACCGGCCACCACGGCCACCACCAGGCAAACGATGATGGTATTGCTGACCGGCACCAGGGTGCGCGGGTGGATCTTCTGGAACGACTTCGGGATCAGACCGTCGCGGCTGACGGCAAACAGGATGCGCGTCTGGCCGTAGATCGTCACCAGGGTCACGCTGAAGACGGAAATGACGGCGCCGGCCGACAACACCAGTGCGGGCCAGGTCTTGCCCGTGACGTTTTGCAGGATCACCGCCAGGCCCGCTTCCTGGCCTTCGAACAATTTCGCCTGTTGCGCGCCGAGGGCGGCCACGGCCACCAGCAAATAAAACACGGTGACGATGAGCAAGGCACCGAGAATGCCGCGCGGCACATTGCGCGTGGGATTTTTCACTTCGTCGCCGGCCGTCGCCACCGTATCGAGGCCGATGAAGGAGAAGAAGACGGTGCCGGCCGCCGCCGTCACGCCCGTCATGCCGGCAAAGCCCTTGCTGTTGTCGGCATTGAAGAAGGGGAAGAAATTGTCGGCATTGAAGCCGGAAAACGCGATGACGATGAAAAACACGAGAATCGCCAGCTTGATGATGACCATGATGGCGTTCATCAGGGCCGATTCCTTGGCACCGCGCAGCAGCAAAAAGCCGCACATGCAGATCAGGAAGATGGGCGGCAGGTTGATGTGGCCGGCATGAAACTCCATGCCATGCGGGCCGGAAACGATCATCGGCGTGCGCAGCATCTCGGGAATGTGCCAGCCGAAGGCATTTTCCAGGAAATTATTCAGGTAGGACGACCAGCCGATGGCCACGGCACTGCCCGCCAAGCCATATTCGAGCAGCAGACAGGCGGCCATGATGAAGGCCAGAAACTCGCCCACGGTGGCATAGGCAAACGAATACGAAGAGCCGGAGGCGGGAATGCGGAACGACAGCTCCGCATAGCACAGGGCCGTCAGGCCGGCCGTGATGGCGGCGATCAGGAAAGACAGGACAACCGATGGGCCCGCCTTGGGGACGGCTTCGACCATGGTAAAGAAAATGCCCGTGCCGATGGTGGCGCCCACGCCGATCATGGTGAGGGAAAACAGGCCGATGGACCGGCTCAAGCCACTGCTGCTGAGGCCTTCACCATATTCGACCGTGGTATCGATCGGCTTGGTGCGGCAAAGTTTCTGGACCAGGGTTTGGCTCACTAGACTTCCTTTATGAGGCATACGTATTTTCGCATGACGGGTAAAAACACTTAAAAACGGCGCCCCGGCCTTAAGTAACCCCCAATAAATTCTTGTGTTTTCTAGCTTCCATAAGTGGCGCGCTGCTGCGTTGCCCATCGCTAGCAGTGCTCGCACTGCGTCGCGCCGGGCGCCTTGCATCGCATCCACTTCTGTTTGCTATAAATTCACAATAATTTCCTGGCGATTACTTACCTGGAAAAAACCGGAAAGATCGCGTCCATTTTCAAAACTAAGCGATTATAGGGCTTTCATCGGTTCAGCTAAACAGAACTTTGATGCAAGGAAACAACGCCAGGCGTGCGCCATCAAACGCGCACTGGCGCTAGTGCGGCATGGAATGGCCAATATGAAAGAAAAAGCGCGCCGCTGCAAGTGCAGGGGCGCGCTTTTGATTCAGCTCAACTAGGCTGGATTACTTCTTGCCGTGCGGCACATCGGCCGGCGGCCAGCCCGCTTCGTAGCCTTGCGGCACGTCGTCGCGGCGGTCTTTCGGCGCCAGGCCCAGCGCGTAGTACAGCACCGTCAGCAGGATCAGCCAGGCCGGTCCCACCATCAGGGCGATGCGCGTATCGGGGAAATACGCCATCAGGCCGATCACCAGCGCCAGGAAAGCCAGCGAAATCCAGGAACCGTAGGGCGCGAACGGCATGCGGAAGGCCAGGTTCTTGATTTCCAGCGGCGTCAAGGTCTTGCGGAACTGGATTTGCGTGACGAGGATCACGCCCCAGGTCCAGACGGCGCCGAAGGTGGAAATCGAGGTAACCCAGATAAACACTTTTTCCGGCACCAGGTAGTTCAGCAGCACGCCCAGCAGCAGGGCAAACACGGAGACCAGGATGGCGCGGCGCGGCACGCCGCTGGCCGTCGTTTCCGCAAACGCCTTCGGTGCCTGGCCTTGCAGCGCCAGGTTGTACAGCATGCGGCCCGTGCTGAAGATACCGCCATTGCACGACGACAAGGCTGCCGTCAGCACGACGAAGTTGATGATGCCGGCGGCCGTCTTGATGCCCAGGCGTTCGAACGTCATGACGAAGGGGCTGCCGGTGGTGCCGATTTCATTCCATGGGTAAATCGACAGGATGACGAACAGTGCGCCGACATAGAAAATCAGGATGCGCCAGAACACCGAATTGATGGCGTCGGGAATCGATTTCTTCGGGTTCGCCGCTTCGCCGGCCGTCAGGCCGATCATTTCCACGCCCAAGTAGGCAAACATCACCATCTGCAGCGACATCAGCACGCCCTGCGCGCCATTCGGGAAGAAGCCGCCATGCGTCCACAGGTTGGAAATGCCGATGGCCACGCCGCCATTGCCGAAACCGAAGATGATCATGCCCGTGCCGCCGACGATCATCAGGATGATGGTGACGACCTTGATCAGGGCAAACCAGAATTCGAATTCGCCGTAGGCTTTCACGGCCAGCAAATTGATCGCGCCCATGGAGCCGAGGGCCGCCAGGGCCCAGATCCAGCGCGGCACGTCGGGGAACCAGATGCCCATGTAGATGGCGACGGCGGTAATTTCCGCCACGCACGTGACCAACCACAGGAACCAGTAGTTCCAGCCCGTCAGATAGCCTTGCAGGGGACCCAGGTAATCCTGGGCATAGCGGCTGAAGGAACCAGCCACGGGATTGTGCACGGCCATTTCGCCCAGCGCGCGCATGATCATGAAGATGACCGCGCCACCGATGATGTACGACAGCATGATGCCGGGACCGGCCATCTTGATCGCATTGCCGGAACCCAAAAACAGGCCCACGCCAATCGCGGCGCCCAGCGCCATCAGGCGAATCTGCCGCTCGCCCAGGCCGCGGTGCAAGCCTTGTTCACTCGTTTTCATTACGTGTCTCCGTTTTTTTCTTGAATACACCGATCCCTCCACCCCAATGGCGGTTCCGCTCTTGCTGGAAAGGAGGAAAAGGCGAGCCGGCGGCAAGCGCCGGCATGCTCAGCTGATCAGGCCAGTTCGGCGATCAGTTCGATCTCGACGCAAGCGCCCAGCGGGATTTGCGCCACGCCGAAGGCGGAGCGGGCGTGCTTGCCGCTGTCGCCGAAGACTTCGACGAACAGTTCCGAGGCGCCATTGGTCACCAGGTGCTGTTCCGTGAATTCGGAAGTGGAATTGACCAGGCTCATGACCTTGACGATGCGCTTGACCTTGCTCAAGTCGCCGCCGCATGCGTCTTGCAAGGTGGCGATCAGTTCGATGGCGATGCCGCGCGCAGCGATCTTGCCTTCTTCCGTGGTGACGTCCTTGCCCAATTGACCCACCCAGACCTTGCCATCCTTCTTGGCCAGGTGGCCGGACAGGAAGACGGTGTTGCCCGTGCGGGCATGCATCACGTAGGCGGCAGCTGGGGCGGCAACGACTGGCAATTCGATGTTGAGGGCTTTGAGTTTTTCGTAAAACGACATGCTATTTCTCCAAGAAAACAATATAAGCGAAACCAAAATTCATGCACGGCAGGGCACGGAGGATGACGCCCTGGCAGCGCGGCAGTGACCGACAACAGTGCCAGATTAAACGTCATCATATTGGTGAACCAGCAGTTTTAGTTCACAAATAGGCCCGGTTATTCAGTGGATTATACCGACAATCAAACAAAATTCAGCATCGGTTCATGAAGCATGCTCTCCAGGCATCGAGCGTGTATTTTTTCATTCAATTGTCACTTGTGCAATGTCAAGCCCTCCGGGTCAAGGTTTATCGCCTGCAGAAATGCCTGGTCGTGCGAAACCACAAGTAACGCCCCCTGATATTGCAGCAGCATCTGCTCGAGCGCCTGCAGGCTGGCCAAGTCCAGATGATTGTCGGGTTCATCTAACAGCAGCAATTGCGGCGGGGTCTGCGCATACAGTTCGGCCGCCAGCGCCACCTTCATGCGCTCGCCCCCGCTCAGCAAACGGCTGGGCATGGTGGCGCGCGCGCCGGCAATGCCCAGCAGCGCCAGCCGCATGCGCAGCTCGCCTTCCGGCACAATGCTGTTGCGTTCCTGCAAGCGTTGCACGGCGCTCCACTCGCCGTCTTGCAGCCCAGCATGCTGGTCCAGCCACGCCACCTGCGCATGGCAGCGCAGCGCGCCGCTGGCGGGCGCCAGCTGTCCCACGATCACGCGCAGCAGGGTCGACTTGCCGCTGCCATTGTCTCCCGTCACGGCCAGGCGGCGCGGGCCGCTCAGCACCAGGTTGATGGCGTGCGCCTGGCCATGCGGCAAGACCAATTCGCGCAGCTCCAGGATCAGTTTCCCGTTCGGCACGCCACTCTCGGGCGCCAGCAGCAGCCGTTCGGCCTCGGGCGCGCAGCGGGCGCTGGCGTCCATCACCCTTTGCTGGCGCGCCTGCTGCGCCTCTTGCGCGCGCACACGCAGCCTGCCCTGGCTATCCTGGCTTTTCTCCTTTTTCGCGTCCAGCAGCAGCTTGCTTTGATTGCCTTCGCGGCCCTCGCGCTCACCGCGCGTCACCCGTTTCTGCTGGCGTTCTGCCTGTTGCTGCGCCTCGCGCTGTTCGCGCCTGGCGCCGGCCTTTTCCGCCTGCAGGGCGGCGGCGTAGCCAGCCTGTTCCAGCGCGCGCTGCTGCGCAAACATGGCGTAATTGCCGCCATAGCTGCGCAAGCCCTGCGGCGACAGCTCGACAATTTCATCGACGTGCTGCAGCAAGCCGCGGTCATGGCTGATCAGCAGCAAGCCGCCTGGCCAGCGCGCCATCTGCGCCACCAGGCGGGCACGTTGATGGACATCAAGGTGGTTGCTCGGCTCATCGAAGACCAGCCAGTCCGCCTGCGACAGCCAGGCGCCCTGCAGGGCGATGCGCTGGCGCTCGCCACCGCTCAGGCCAGCCGTCGGCGTGTCGGCATCGATATGAGATAAATCAAGCGCGTCGAGCGCCTGGCGCAAGCGCGCATGGGCATCCCAGCGCTCTCCCACCAGGGTGTAGTCGGCCTCGTCGATGCTGCCTTCGGCGATGCGCGCCAGCGCCGCCAGCAAGCTGCTCACGCCGGCGAGGGCCGCCACGGTGGGATAGCGCTGCGGATCGAGTTCCTGTGCCACGTAATGCACGGCGCCGTCACAGCGCACGGCGCCAGAAGACGGCTGCGCCTGGCATGCCAGCAGGCGCGCCAGCACGCTCTTACCCACGCCGTTATCGCCGACGAGGCCGATACGTTGCGGGGCAAACGCGAATTGCAAATCGGAAAACAGGGTGCGGCCATCGGGCAGCACAAAGGAAAGACGGTCGAGTTGTAGTAATGCGGGCATGGATACTCCTTGTACGTGCAGACAGGGCTGGCGAACCCGCGCGGCGCAAAGGCGCTGTGGCGGGAAGGGCGAGGCCGTGCACAGCACGGCAGTATCAATGGCGCATGTCGAAACGTCCTGGAGAAATGGGGAAGAAGCGTCAGTGTAGCAGAGCAAGCCTGTTAGCGCTGCCCCAGGGTCGTGTCGCCGAACAGGTGCTTGTACTCGCGCGGCTGCGAACGCCAGTACTGCGGTGGCGCCTCCACTTGTGCGCCCAGCTGGGCCGCCGCATGCCAGGGCCAGCGCGGGTCGAACAGGATGGCGCGCGCCAGCGCCACCATGTCGGATTGACCTTGCGCAATGATGTCTTCCGCCTGCTGCGCTTCCGTGATCAAGCCCACGCTGATGGTGGGCAAGCCGCTGTCGCGCTTGATGCGCTCGGCAAACGCCACCTGGTAGCCGGGACTCACGGGAATTTGCTGCTGCGGCGAAATGCCACCGCTGGAAACGTGGATGAAGTCGGCGCCCAGCTGCTTGAGTTCCTGCGCGAAGCGCACGCTTTGTTCGATTTCCCAGCCGCCATCGACCCAGTCGGTGGCGGAAAGGCGCACGCCCACGGCCACGCTGTCGGGCACGGCGGCGCGCACGGCTTCATATACTTCCAGCGGAAAGCGCATGCGGTTTTCCAGGCTGCCACCGTACACGTCGGTACGGTGATTGGACAGGGGCGAGAGGAACTGGTGCAGCAGATAACCGTGCGCCGCATGCAGTTCGATGCCTTCGATGCCGAGCGCATGCACGCGCTGGGCAGCCGCCACAAACGCGCCCTTGATCTGCAACAAACCCATCTCATCGAGGGCGATGGGCACGGTTTCACCGGGAGAGTGGGCAATGGCGGATGGCGCCACCGTTTGCCAGCCGCCTTCGGCCAGGTGCACGCAGGCACCGCCCTGCCAGGGCGCGCGGCTCGACGCCTTGCGTCCCGCGTGGCCCAGCTGCACCACCAGTGGAATCGGCGCGTGGCGGCGGATCGCCTGCACCACGTTGGCCAGCGCCGCCTGGTTCGCGTCCGACCACAGGCCCAGGTCTTCGGCCGAGATGCGTCCCTCGGGCGAGACGGCCGTCGCTTCCGTCATCAGCAAGCCCGCCCCGGACAGGGCCAGGTGGCCCAGGTGGATCATGTGCCAGTCGGTGGCGTTGCCGTTGTCGGCCGAGTACTGGCACATGGGTGCGATGGCGATACGGTTGGCCACGAGCAGCGGCCCCAGTGCATATGGCGTGAATAACTGGCTCATGGCGGACTCCGGAGAAGGGAATGCACCGATTCTACTGTGCTTTGGAAAGCGCGGCTTACACCTGCTTACGTTTGATACAGCGCAAGGGCTAGCCTTGGGCCGACGCGACCGTTAATCTGGACACATCAACAACAGCGCAACACCTTGCCACCCAGGAGAACACATGAACACGACGACTACCGCCAGCCGCATCCACCCCTTGATGGCCGGCGCCGCCATTTCCGTGACCGTCCTGTGCCTGGTCGGCGCGGCGTCCATCGCCGGCATCCTGCCCAATTCGCGGGCGAACGTGCCTGCCACGCCAGCCATTCCTGCCGACGTGGCCGCCATGACGCCGGCCAGCGCCGCGGCCCTGGCAGCGCCCGTGACGGCCCCGCTCGCCGCGCCTGTCGTGGCGCAAGCCGCCCAGGCACCAGCCCCGGCTCCCGTCGTGCACAAGCGCGTCGTGCACCACACGCAAGTGGCGCAGGCGCGTCCTGCCTACAACGATAACAATGATGGCTACCGCGACACGGCTTACCGCGAACCCGTACGCCAGCCGCAGCCAGTGCCTGCACCGGCGCCGGCACAACCGAACTACGTGGGCATCGGCACGGGCGCCGTCATCGGCGGCTTGATCGGCAATCAGGTCGGTGGCGGCCGCGGCAAGGCGCTGGCGACGGTGGCCGGCGTGATCGGCGGCGGGATGCTGGGCAATGCGGTGCAGAATCAGGTCCAACAGCAGCCACAGCGTTAAAAAACCTGCTGCGCGTCGCGCTTTGCGGCCTGCGATGCTCACTGTGCTTCAGCACAGTTGCGCTTCTCGGCCACAAATCATCGCCGCTCGCGACGGTTTTTCAGGCCTGTCAATCGTAAGGGCCAAGATAGTCAAGCTTGCCTACGGTCACGCCATTGTTTCTGAGGATGGCGTGGACCATGGAGACGTGGAAATAAAAATTCGGCAAGGCAAAGCTGAGCAGGTAATTGTCGCCCGAGAATTTTTTCCCCTCGTCGGTCCAGTTCAGCACCACTTCCTTCTGCGCACTGCCCGCCATCTGGCCCGCATTCACGCTGTCGATGTAGGCGATGGTGTTGGCGATACGTTCCTGCAGCTGCTCGAACGACGCTTCGTTATCCTCGAACTTCGGCGCCGGCACGCCGCTCAGGCGCTCGACCGACATCTTCGACGTATCGCTGGCGCGCTGCACCTGCGCCGTCAGATCCAGCATGTCGGGCGCCAGTTGCGCGCCCAATAAAATCTCGGGCACGATGCCATCCTCCTCCACATGGGCTTGTGCTTTTTCCAGCAAGGCCGAAACGACCCGCAAGCCGCGGATGAAGACGGGAATGGTTGCCTGATACATGGACACGGACATGGCGGACTCCTGAGAATGAACGATGAGCCAGTGTACCCGAGGCGCCGTCTTCCGGCAGCGCGCGCAACGCCACTCCTGTGCGCCAGCGCACCGAGCGGCCCAGTTGCTATTACTTGTCCAGGTTTACCTTGCCATCCGGCGCATGGCCGGGCTGTTCCGCCGCTTCCGGCTGCGGTACTGGCTGCGGCTGCGGCGCCTGCTTATCCTTGCGCTTGCCGCCGAAAAACTTGACGATGGCCGCACCGCCGCCCACCACGGCCAGGATCAGCACTTTCTTGAAGGCCAGCAACAGCGCCAGCAGTTTGCCAAACAGGCCCAGCTTGCTGGCCACGCCACCTGCCACCAGCGCCGCCAGGCCATATTCGGCTACCTTGTCCGTCTTGCTGTCGAAATCCGTGTAGCGGTTACCCTCGGTAAATTCCGTGAACGCCGTCACTTGCTGCATCTCTTTCTTGATCGCCTCGATCTGCTGCATGCTGGCGATCGCGTTCAGGTTCAGCACGCCTTCGCGGCCCAACACGCGCACGTTGTAGTTCAGTGAATGCTCGCCGCCATCGACCATCAAGTCCTTGGCCCAGTACAGCTTGTGCGTATCCTTGGCATAGCTGGGTTTTTCCGCCCAGCCCATCAAATGGATGCCGGGATAGCCCTGCTTCTTGCGCTCCGCATTGTTTTCCAGCACGGACGCCTGCATATCCTTGAGCAATTCGTCGTACTTGATGCTGTCCGCATCGTCATCCTTGATATGCCCTTCCTTTTCATACGTGACGATGACACCCCAGCTGTCGCGCTCGAGCACGCTGGTCTTGGCGGGCACGATCATGCCCAGCGATACCATGCCCGGTGGATTGCCCCAGGCATCGACCAGCACGCGCTCGGCGTCCGTCGGCGACAGATAACGGAAGTTGGCGGGCAAATCCAGGGTGGCGATGCCGCCAGGCAAGGTGATCTTGCCACGCTGCAAGTGCAACTGGGCGAGGAATTGCTCGGCCGTCATTTCCGGCGCAGAAGCCTTCTCATCGGCGGGGGCGGCAGCCGTCAGGCCGGAGAGGGTCAGGCACAGCAGGGCTGTCAGCAGGCGTTTCAACATGAACGGTCCAATAAATTGCAAAAGGGAAAATATTTTAAACCAATTGATTGCTTAATGGATAATTATTTCTGTGCGGCATCTTTTTGGCAAAAAAAGCGCCAGGCGGGTTTCCCCGGCTGGCGCCTGATGCTATGCATGACTGAAAGATCAGGAAGTACGCACCACCATCAAGCCCGCGCGCAAGCCCACGCGCACGTCCGGGTTCGGAAACACCACCAGCTCTTCCGCATGCTGCACCGTGTAGACATGGTCGCCATCGCTGGCGATCACGGCGTGCTGCGGCAGGGAGGTGAAATTCTGCGTGCTGCGATCAAACGCCATGCGGAATTCATCGCTGTGCTTGATGATTTCCTGCGCCACCTTGAACACGTGCGGTTGCGCCTTGACGGGCTGCGCAGGCAAGCCGCGCAGCAAGCCATCGAGCGCCCGCGACACATCGTCGAACAGGGACAAATCGTTCTGCCCCAGGGTACCCACGCGGCCCAGCTCCACCGTGCTGGCAGCCGCGCCGAAATGCTCAGCCGAGTAATAACTGTAGGTGCCGGCCGACTGCGGGTTCATGATGATGGCGCCGATGGCCGCCTGGCCCAGCCAGTCGATCAGCTGTGCCTTGGCGTCGTCGGCCACCAGGTCGGGCACGATGGCAAACGTGGGGTACACGGAAGGCCGGATGGCTGTGTGCAAGTCCAGGTGCCAGCGCACGGGGCCCGCCGCGTCAAAGAACGCTGCTGTCGCAGCGATCATTTCATCGGCGCGCGCGCTTTCCGCCGCTTGCGCCAAACTCCCCCGCACGGGACGGAACATGCGATTCAGGTCGGCGTCGATGAAACGCTTGCCGGCCCGGATCGCATCGACATTGCCCACGCAAACGAGCAGGTCGACGGCCAGCGCCGACGCATCGCGCGACAGGGCGTCGAGCAGATGCGCCAGCACTTCGATCGGCCCCGTTTCGTCGCCATGCACGCCCACCGAGACGGCCACGCTGGCGCGCCCCGCATCGGCCTGCGGCTTGACGACTTGCAGCATGCCGGGCGCCGGCAAGGCCACCGTGAAACCGGCGTTGGCGAACAGCTGCGCCACGCCGCTGAAATCGGCCTGCGCCAGCGCCTGCACGGCTGGCGGCAAGCCGCCAGCGCCCGCTACTACCTGGGTTACTACCTGCGTTACTGCTTGCGTCATTACACCGCCGCTTCCGCTGTGGGTTTCGCCGTGATTTTATTCACGGCTTCCGACAAGGTCCACACGTCCAGCATGGCTTGCTCCAGTTCCGTCGCCGCCACATAGGCCGACAGGCCCAGCGCGCCCGTCACGGCATCGACGGCCTGGCCTGCATTGCCTTGCTCGGCGCGCGCCAGCACCTGCGTCAGCAGACGCTGTTGCGTGCGGCGCAGGGCTTGCTGCGCGTAGTTGCGCAACTGCTCCTGCGACTTGCCTTGCGCGGCCAGCTTCAAGCCACGCTCCAGCGTGCCGATACCCGCCTGGCTGCGCAGGGCCAGGCCCACTTGCAGGAAGGCCGCCAGGTCCATCGAGGCAGGACGCGGCACGGACAGGGCCGGGAACAGGAAGCCGGCGACGACTTCCAGCGCATCGACCGCATCCCACGCCTGCACGAAGGCTGGTGTCAAGCCCGGCACCAGTGCGGCTTCCGACTTGATGCCAACGGCTTTCAGCAGGTCGCGCTTCGATTCCGCGCCAAACAGGCGCGTGAGTTCGGCCAGGCCGGCGCCACGCAACTGTTCGGCAGGCACCGACAGCACGCCGGCGATCATCGTTTGCTGCAGCACGCGCGTTTGCGCGTCGACCTTGATCGACACGTCGCGTGGGATCGTCAGCGCGTCCGCATCGAGCGCGTCGAACACGGGCGCCAGGTTCAGCGCCACCCAAGCCTGGCCCCAGGCCAGGATCACGCTGGACTCGTCCACGCCGTGTTCCGCCGCCAGGTTGCGGATCATCAGCGGACCGCAGCGGTTGATCACTTCATTGGCCAGCACGGTCGCCAGGATGGCATTGGCCAGCGGGTGGTCGAGCGCCGAACGGGTTTCCACCAGCAAGGATGGGAAGTACGGTTTCAGGACTGGCTCGGCCCAGGTTTCACCGGTCAACGGCAGGCTTGAGAGGATGCGCTTGAAGCGGTTCTTCACGTTGGCGATCACCACGGCCAGTTCCGGCGTGGTCAAGCCACGGCCGTCGGCCTTGCGACGCGCCAGTTCGGCCACCGACGGCAGTTGCTCCAGTTCGCGCGACAGGGCGCCCTCTTCTTCCAGGCTGGCGATCAGCGCGGCATAGCCATCCTGCACGGCGCTTTCGCTTTGCGCCTGCAATTCGCGCACCAGCAAATGCGTCTGCTGCGTGTTGTCGCGCAAGACCAGGCGCTCGACGTCGTCCGTCATCGCATACAGCTCGCGATTGCGGTCCGCTTCCGTCAGCTTGCCCGCATTGACTTCCACGTCCAGCCAGATTTTCACGTTCACTTCATGGTCCGAGCAATCCACGCCGGCCGAGTTGTCGATCGCATCGGTAAAGATGCGTCCGCCCGCCAGCGCGAATTCGATGCGGCCGGCCTGCGTCGCACCCAGGTTGCCGCCTTCGGCCACGACTTTCACGCGCAGCTCATTGCCGCTGACGCGGATATGGTCATTCGCGCGGTCCTTCACCTGTGCGTGCGTCTCGGTGGAAGCCTTGATGTAGGTACCGATGCCGCCGTTGTAGAACAGGTCCACGGGCGACTTCAGGATGCGGTGCATCAGTTCTTCCGGCGGCAGCGAGGTTTCGGCGATATCGAGTGCGGCGCGGATTTGCGGCGACAGTTCGATCGTGCGGGCGGAGCGCGGATACACGCCGCCGCCTGCCGAGATCAAGTCCTTGTTGTAGTCGTCCCACGAGGAGCGCGGCAAGGCGAACAGGCGCGCGCGTTCATCGAACGAGACGGCGACGTCCGGTGTCGGGTCGAGGAAGATGTGACGGTGGTCGAACGCGGCCACCAGCTTCAGCTGGCGCGACAGCAGCACGCCATTGCCGAACACGTCGCCCGACATGTCGCCCACGCCGACCATGGTGATCGGGGTGGTATTCAGGTCGTGGTCCATTTCATAGAAGTGGCGCTTCACGGCTTCGAATGCGCCCTTGGCCGTGATGCCCAGTTTCTTGTGGTCGTAGCCGTTCGAACCGCCCGAAGCGAACGCGTCGCCCAGCCAGAAACCGCGCTGCACGGCGATGCCGTTGGCGATGTCCGAGAACGTGGCCGTGCCCTTGTCGGCGGCCACCACCAGATACGGGTCGGCGTCGTCGAAGCACACGGTGTCGACTGGCGGCACGATATTGCCCAGCGAGCGGTTGTCCGTCACTTCCAGCAGGCTGGAAATGAACAGACGGTAGACGGCTTCGCCTTCGGCCGCGATGGTTTCGCGCACGGCATCCTTCGGCATCATCTTGCAGACAAAACCACCCTTCGCGCCAGCCGGCACGATGACGGCGTTTTTCACCATCTGCGCCTTGACCAGGCCCAGCACTTCGGTGCGGTAGTCTTCCATGCGGTCGGACCAGCGCAAGCCGCCACGGGCGACAGGGCCGCCGCGCAGGTGCACGCCTTCGAAGCGGCGCGAGAAGACGAAAATCTCGCGGTAAGGACGCGGTTCCGGCACCAGCGCCAGGCTGCTGGTGTCGAACTTGAAGATGATCTTGTCGCCGGCTTGATTGTTCTGGAAGTAGCTGGTGCGCAGCGTGGCGCTGATCAAGTCGGCCAGCGCGCCGAGGATTTCCTCGGTGTCCGCATGGTTCACGGAGGGCAGGCCGGCCTTGATGATAGCGATGGCCTCCAGGGCGGCCGCATGCTGCGCGTCGGACAGCGCAGGATCGAAGCGCTGCAGGAAAGCGTCGACCAGGGCTTTGACCTGGGCCGGCTGCTTGCGCAGGCTTTCGGCAATGTAGCGCACCGAGAAGCGGCTGCCCGTCTGGCGCCAGTAGCTGGTGTAGGCGCGCACCAGTTGCACTTCACGCGTCGACAAGCCGCCTTCGATGACCAGGCCGTTCAGGCGGCCATCTTCGGCCGTGTCGTTGAACAGGGCGGCAAACAATTCCTGCGCCACAGCGACGACGGATGGCTGCGCCAGTTTCGCCGCGCTGGCGGCATCGACCGTCAGGCTGGTGACGAAATAGCGCGTGCCGTCGGACAGCGAAACCGAATACGCCTGTTCGCGGTCGATCGCCACGCCCGCATTATGCAGGGCCGGCAGGATGGTCGACAGCGGCGGCACCTTGTTGGCCGAGTACAAACGAATGGTGGTAACGGCACCGGTCTCGATGCGCACGGCCACGTGCGCCGGGTCGGTATTGCGCAGGATGGTGTCGAGGTCGCGGAAGGCGATGGCGGGCGCGGTGGCGGCCACGTAATCGAGCGGCAAAGTAGCGCAGAGTTTACGCAGGCTGGTGCGCAGTGCCACGTCGGGCACGGCGTCGGCCACGGCCGCAAAGCCGTTATGCCAGCCATCGAGCACGCCCAGCAACGGCTGTTCGATATCCGTTTCCAGGTCCAGCGGGTAGCGCGCAGCGTGGGCGATCAGGTAGACGCGCGCCAGCGGGCCGTCGGCCACCAGGGTCTGCGTGCTCACATGCGTGGCGCCGGAACTTGCTTGCAGGGCTTTTGCCAGGCTCGATGCCACGCTGGCGCTGTAGCGCTCACGCGGCAGGTAGACCAGCACGTTCAGGTGGCGCGCATACACGTCGCGGCGCGCGAAGACCTTGGTGCGCGGCTGCTTGTACAGCGAGACGACGGCGCCGCACACTTGCGCCAGCCAGTCGAGGTCCGCTTCCAGCGCTTCCGTGCGCGGCAGGGATTCGAGGATTTCGCGGAATTTCTCGGCACGGAAGCCTTGCTGGCGCACGCCGGCCAGGCTCAATACCTTGGCCACGCGGCCGCGCGCAAATGGCAGTGCCGCCAGCGGAGTGGAATTGCCGGCGCGGGTGAACAGGCCGACGAAGCAATGCTCGCCCAGGATCGCGCCTTGCGCATCCATGTCGCGCACGCCGATGAAGTCCAGCTGCTGGTCGCGATGCAAAGTGCCTGCCACGTCAGCCTTGACGATGGACAGCGCCGAGTCGCGCTTGGCCAGGGTGTCGAAGTCGCCCGGGATATTCGCCAGGCAGGTGCCGTAGACGGGGTGCGCCGTATCCTGCAGCACGCCGACGCGGCTCGGGATGTCGCGTTCGAGTTCGCGCACGCCCGGCTTGACGCGGTAGTAGGCGTAGCCGAACACTTCAAAGCCGCCGCTACGTGCCCATTCCAGGAAGGCGGCCACTTCCGCGCCTTCTTCGCCATGCTGGGCGGCAGTCGTGGCGACGGCGGCCAGGCGCTCGCTCATGGCGGCGCTATCGCGGCGCACCACCGCGGCGTCACGCGCGACCGTCTCCAGGGCGGCGACCAGCGCGGCCAGAGCTTCCGGCGCCAGCTCTTCGTCGAGCAGCACCAGCACATACGATTCGAGCGGGTCGCCCGGCTGGCGCACCGCTTCCACGCTGCCGTCGGCGGCGCGGCGCACGGGCAGCACGGTGTTCATCACACCGCGCACGGCCAGGTGCTGGCGGCGCATGGCCATGACGATGGAGTCGACCAGATAGGGCATGTC
Source organism: Janthinobacterium sp. SUN176 (assembly GCF_030587335.1). NCBI lineage: Bacteria > Pseudomonadati > Pseudomonadota > Betaproteobacteria > Burkholderiales > Oxalobacteraceae > Janthinobacterium > Janthinobacterium sp. SUN176. The sequence continues at coordinate 4,225,386 of NZ_JAPWIA010000001.1, forward strand.
TTCGTTCAGGATCAGCAAGGCGCTCGCCATGCCGCCACGGCCATCCGCATAGCGCAGGGTGGCGATCTGGCAGCCATTGCCGGTACGTTTGGCCGCTTGCGTGAAGCCGTCGACCAGCACGGGCGCCAGACTGTCCGGCGCGATGTCGGCCAGGTCTTCGGCGTCGAGCGAGTCGAGCCATGCCTGCACCAGTTGCACGACAGGCGCTGCCGCCTTGCCTGCCTTGCCAGCCGCGTTAATCAACTCCAGCGTTTGTGTACGCAAATCTTGTGGCGTGTGATTCATCTTGCATCTCCATTACGGTAATGTGAATGTCCAACGCTGTCGTTCGGGCTTGTGGCTGGGCGGCAGCGGTGTCAAGAGACGGGGGTCGCCCGTCCAATTCTGTCTGTGCTACGGATAGTCTGTCTCGGATTTTTTCTGGGTATTTTCTATCGCCTACAAGTCGTACAATCCCGGTAAGTTGAGGATGATCGTCAATTCTTCAAGCGCCGCATGCACTTCCAGCGCCAGCTGCGGATCGGCCAGGTCGCCCGGCTCCAGATGGTCGCGGTAGTGTTTTTCCACCCACTGCACCAGCCGATGGTACAGCGTTTCCGTCATGATCACGCCCTGGTGCATGGCGCGCGCCTCGGCTTCCGTCAGGGCCACGCGCAAACGCAGGCAGGCGGGCCCGCCGCCGTTGCGCATGCTCTGGCGCAGATCGAAATGTATCAGTTCATCGATGGCTCCACCGCTGGCCACCAGGCCGTCCAGGTAGCGCGACACGGCGCAGTTTTCCTGGCACTCCTGCGGTATCACCAGCGCCATCTTGCCGCCCTCTTTCGTCAATAGCTGGCTGTTGAACAGATAGCTGCTGACGGCGTCCGCGATCGGCACCTGGCCCGTGTCCACGCGCAGCGCCTGCAAATCGGCCCCCGTGGCGGCGACGGCGCGGTGCAGCTGCGACAGGCTTGCCTCTTCATCGGCAAACGCCTGCTCGTGATAGAACAGCACATTGCCATTGCCGACGGCGATGACGTCGTTATGGAACACGCCCTGGTCGATCACGTCAGGATTCTGCTGCACGTACACGGTGCGTTTGGTGTCCAGGCCATGCAGGCGCGCCACGGCTTGCGACGCTTCCAAGGTCTGGCGCGCCGGATAGCGCTTCGGCGACGGCGCCGATGGGTCGAACTCCACGCGACCATACACAAACAGTTCAACCGATGGCGCACCGTGGCTTGCGCCCAGACGCGTATGGTTGGCCGCGCCCTCGTCGCCAAAGGCCGGCGTCGAGGGCAGCGCCTCGTGCACGGCGAAGTGCTTGTCATCGCTGAAAATGGCGCGCAGGCTGCGCGCCGACTGCGCGTGCTCGAAGGCGCGGTGCAGCTTGTTATTCAGGTTGGCGGCCGTGAAATGCACGCGGCCATCCTGCGTGTCGGCCGACGGACTGACCGTGGCGGCATTCGCCGTCCACATGGGCGAGGCGGAATATGCGCAGGCCAGGATGACGGGCGACTCCTTGTAGGCGCGCGCCAGCACTTCGGCATCCGTGCCCGTGAAACCGATGGAGCGCAACAGGCGGAAATTCGGCCGCTCCTGCGGCGGCAGCAAGGCTTGCGCAAAGCCACGCGCGGCAAGGGCGCGCATCTTGGCCAGGCCCTGCAAGGCAGCCTGCTTCGGATTCGAAGCGCTTTTCACATTGCTGAACGAGGCCACGTTGCCGAACGATAGTCCGGCATAATTATGCGATGGCCCGACCAGGCCGTCAAAGTTGTATTCGCGCGTGCTGTGCATGGGATTTCCTTAAAAATTCAGGCCGGGCGACAGCTTGGCTGGCATTTCCAGCGCGCTGTTCTCGATCGAAGCGACCGGGTAGGCGCAGTAATCGGCCGCGTAATACGCGCTCGGACGGTGGTTGCCCGACTTGCCGATGCCGCCGAACGGCGCCGTGCTGGCCGCTCCCGTCGTGGGACGGTTCCAGTTGATGATGCCGGCGCGAGCGCGCGTTTGAAAAGTTTGCCACAGGGCCGGATCGTCGGACAAGAGCGCCGCGGCCAGGCCAAATTCGGTGGCGTTGGCCACCTTCAGGGCCGCATCGAAATCGGCCACGCGGATCACCTGCAGCAGTGGACCGAACCATTCTTCGTCGGGGATGCCGGCGGCATCGGTGACGTCGACGATACCTGCCGTGACAAAACCCGCCTGCGGATTGAGCTGGCGCATCTGCAGCAAGGTGGTGCCGCCCCTGGCGACCATATCCGCCTGCGCCTGCACCAGGCGCGCGGCCACGGCACTGGACACCACTGGACCCATGAAGGGCTGCGGCTGGGCGTCGGACGCGCCGATGCCCAGTTTCGCGGCCACTTCCACCAGGCGCGTGACAAACGCGGCACCGGCAGCGTTGTCCTGCACCACCAGGCGGCGCGCGCAGGTGCAGCGCTGGCCGGCGGAGACAAAGGCGGAGAAAATCGCGTGGTGCACGGCCGCGTCCACGTCCTTCACGTCCCACACGACGAGGGCGTTGTTGCCGCCCATTTCCAGCGCCAGCATCTTGCCCGGCTGGCCGCCGAACTGGCGGTGCAGGCTGATGCCCGTCTGGCAGGAACCCGTAAACAGCACACCGTCAAGGTGCGCATTGGCACCCAGGGCCACGCCCGTGTCGCGCCCGCCGTTGACGAGGTTGACGACGCCATCCGGCAAGCCCGCCTGCTGCCACAGCTGCACGGTTTTGATGGCCGTGCGCGGCGCATATTCGCTGGGCTTGAAGACGATGGTGTTACCGGCGATCAGGGCCGGCACGATGTGCCCGTTCGGCAGGTGGCCGGGGAAATTGTACGGGCCGAACACGCCGAACACGCCATGCGGACGGTGGCGCAGCACGGCGTCGCCGTCGGCGATCTTGCTTTGCGTGATGCCCGTGCGCGCGTTGTACGACTGCACCGAGATATCGATCTTGTTGGCCATGGTGGCCACTTCCGTGCGCGATTCCCACAGCGGTTTGCCCACTTCTTCCGAGATCAGCAGCGCCAGCGCTTCGGCGTGCTCCTTCAGCAGCTCGCGGAAGCGCACGCAGATGGCGATGCGTTCTTCGACGGGCGTATCGGCCCATGCTTCAAAGGCGGCGCGGGCGGCCTGGCAAGCCTGCTCCACTTCGTTTTCCGTCGCTTCCAGGCTGGCCCAGGTCTGCTTGCCGTTCGACGGGTCGATGGTGAGCAGTTCGCGGCCCGTGCCTGGCAGCCAGGTGCCGTTGATGAAGTTCGATGCTGCGGTAGACGAATTAAATACGTTAGACATGGGAATGCTTCCTCGGGTTGAGTGACAAGGTGCGCACGGTGTCGCCGTGATGGCAGCGCAGCAAATGCAGTTCATCGTTGTCCAGCGCGATCTTGCCGCTGTGCGGATTGGCGCTGGTGACGATCATGCGGAAATCTTTCAGGTCGGTGTTCGATACCAGGTAAGGCTCGGCCTGGACGGCGTCGCCGCACACTTCAGGCGCGGCCTCGGCGTCGAGCACGGCCGGCATGCTGTCGCGCATGGCGCGCAACTCGGACACGCGCGCCTGCAGCACGGGACCGGCGTCGAAAATGTCGACATAGCCTTCGAAGTGCAAGCCTTCCTGCTCCAGCAGGCGGCGCGCGGGCGCCGTGCTCAGATGCACCTTGCCGATGACTTCCTGCGCTTCGTCGGGCAGGTAGGCCACGTACATGGGCTGGCGGGGCATCAGCTCGGCGATGAAGGATTTTTTACCGAGGCTCGTCAAGTCGTCGACGTGGTGGAAATCCATCTTGAAGAAGTGGCGCCCCAGGCCCTCGTAGAACGGCGAGCTGCCGTCCGGCGCCTGGTAGCCGCGCATCTCCGCGATCAGTTTTTCCGTGAACAGGTGCGGGAACTGGGCGATGAAGAGGAAGCGGCTTTTCGACAGCAGCTTGCCGTTGTTGCCGCTGCGGTAATCGGGGTGCAAAAACAGCGAGCACAGTTCCGTGCTGCCCGTCAGGTCGTTCGACAGGTACAAGGTTTCCATGCGCGTAAACACGTCGAGTTCGCGACTGGAATGGACCAGGGTGCCGATGCGGTAGTTATAGAACGGTTCTTCCAGGCCCACGGCGCCCTTGATGGCGCACACGCCGGCCAGGCGGCCTGTATCCGTATCCTCCATGACGAACATGTAGTCGCGCTTTTCGGGCGGGATGGTTTCGGCGAACGAGGCGCAGGCGATGGCCAGGCGGTCGCCCAGCATTTTCATGTCCGGCTTGAGGGTGGTCATGCCGGTGCCGACCTGGCTGGCCAAGCCGTACAGGGCGTCCAGGTCAGAAGCGTTGATGGCGCGTACTACTAGCATAATGTTCTCTCGGTTAAATGCGCACGCAAATGACGCTGTCGCCTTCGGCCACGGCCAGCGCCTCGAGCAGCTCTGGCGGCAAGCCGACGGTGTCCTGCGCTTCGAGCGCATCGCAGGTAAAGGTGACGGCGCGGAAGTTGCGCTCCGCGCCCGATGCGACCGCGTAATGCACTTTCAGGCCCGTGCGGCTGGGCGTGACGCCTGCGACGACGCGGCGCGTGAGCGAACCCGTAAACGAGCGCAGCGCATGCTTGTGCGCCTGCAGGATCGGGCCGCCATCGAAGATGTCGATGTAATCGTCGGCTTCAAAGCCTTCTTCCGTCAGCAAATTGAAAGCCAGTTCGCCGCTCGGGTGGATCTGGCCCATGGCCGCCTGCGCGTCGCCGGGCAGCAGCGGCACGTACACGGGGTAATGCGGCATCAGTTCGACGATCAGGGTGCGGTTACGCGCGCCGCCGATGACTTTTTCGGCATCGAGGAAATCCATCTGGAAGAATTTGCGGCCCAGCGCATCCCAGAACGGCGACTGGCCGTTGGCGTCCGTGATGCCGGCCAGCGGCACGAAGAAGCGGTCGCCGAAACGGTGCGGCGCCAGCACGGCAAACAGCAGCCGCGCGCGCGACAGCAAGGCCGCTTCCAGGCCCGCCTGCTCCATGTTGCGCACATAGAAACCGGACAGCTGCGAATACGCCGTCAACTCCGAGCACAGGGTCAGCGCATGCACGCTGTGGCTGATGTTCAGGTCGCGCGAGACTTGCTGGATGACGTCGTTGCGAAAGGAAAAATAGGTGCCGTTCGAGCCGGCCGAGGCAAAGATGGCGGCCGTGCCGGCGATGCTCTTGTCGAGCAGGGATTCAAGCACGAAGAGATACGATTCTTCGCTGGGGATGTCGACATGGGCGGCAAACGAGGCGATGGAGCGCTCGACGGAGGCGGCGATTTTTTCGCGCGTCTTCGGCAGGGTATGGACACCCGGCATGGTTACCGCGGCCAGCGCTTCGAGGGCTGCAATATCCGCAATTTCTACCGGACGGACAACATACATGGGTACTCCTTCAATGCTGACGATACATGGGCTGAAAACCCGGGTAGAACCAAGCCGGCCCGCAGCAAAGCGGCGGGCCGGTGATCAAACAGGGAGCGAGGCTAGCCTCAGGCTTTCAGCATGCCGTCGATGGCGACGCGCAGTAGACGGCCCGCTTCGGCGATCTGTTCGTCCGAGACGATCAGGGCCGGTGCCAGGCGCACCACGTCCACGCCGGCGATCAGCACCATCAAGCCTTGCGCTTCGGCCGCTTTCTGGATGTCTTTCGCGCGGCCCTTGAAGGCATCGCTGACTACCAGGCCCAGCAGCAAACCGCTGCCGCGCACGACGGAGAACACTTGCGGGTAATCCGTGATCAAGCCTTGCAGCATGGCGATGGTGTTGACGCTCGCTTCTTTCACGCGCGCCAGGAACGCCGGCGTGTTGATCGTTTCCAGCACGGTCAGGGCCACGGTGGCGGCCAGCGGGTTGCCGCCGTAGGTGGTGCCGTGGGTGCCGACGGCCAGGGTTTGCGCCAGTTCATTCGTGGTCAGCATGGCGCCGATCGGGTAGCCGTTGCCCAGCGCCTTGGCGGCCGTCAGGATGTCCGGCGTGACGCCGTAGCCCATGTAGGCGAACAACGCGCCAGTGCGGCCCATGCCGCTCTGGACTTCGTCGAAAATCAGCAGGGCGCCCGTCTTGTCGCACAGGGCGCGCAGCTCCTTGAGGAATTCCGGATTGCCTGGCACCACGCCGCCTTCGCCTTGTACCGGCTCGACGATCACGGCGCACACGTCATCGCCGATGGCGGCGCGCGCCGCTTCGATGTCGTTGTAGGCGATGTGGTCGATCGATGGCGGCAGCGGCTCGAAGCCTTCCGTGTACTTGGCCTGGCCGCCGACGGAGACCGTAAACAGGGTGCGGCCGTGGAAGGAGCTGAAGCACGAGATGATGCGCGACTTGTGCGCGCCAAACTTGGTGTGCGCATACTTGCGCGCCAGTTTCAGGGCCGCTTCGTTGGCTTCCGCGCCGGAGTTGCAGAAGAAGGCGCGGTCGGCGAAGGTCGCTTCCGTCAGGGCCAGCGCCAGGCGCAGGACAGGCTCGTTGGTGTAGCCGTTGCCCAAATGCCACAAATTATTGATTTGCTTGGTCAGCACGTCGACCAGGGCCGGATGGCAATGACCCAGGCTGTTGACGGCGATGCCGGAAGTGAAATCGAGGTAATGCTTGCCTGACTGGTCCCACAGATCCAGGCCGGAACCGCGCACGGGCACCATGGCAGCAGGGGCGTAGGTAGGAACGAGGACCTGGTCAAAGGTTTCCCGGGTGACTGGACGAGCCGTTACGGTCGAATCAAGCTTGGCATTCATAGCATTTCCCCATCAATATGTTAGGTACTCCGCAGCTACGACAGCTACGTGTGTACTGCATTATAAAAAGCGGGATGCTAAAACTCTTTTGAATCTGCGACAAGGATTTTCACAATTCATCACAGCTGCCTTGACGCGGCGCTAGGCCGGCGGCATCAGCTTGCGTTGCCGCTCTTCGCGGGGGGTATTGCCAAACAGGGTACCGAAAGCCGTGGAAAAGTGCGAACCGGAGGAAAAGCCGCACATCAGGCCAACTTGCACGATGGAATAATGTGTATCAAGCAATAATTGCCGCGAGCGCTGCAGGCGCAGCTCCAGGTAGTAGCGCGACGGCAGGCTGCCCAGGTATTGCTTGAACAGGCGCTCGAGCTGGCGCCGCGACAGGCCCACCAGGCTGGCGATGTCGTCGGTCGACAGCGGTTCTTCGATATTGGCCTCCATCAAGGTCACCGCTTCGGACAATTTCGGCTGCAGCACGCCGAAGCGCGCCTGCAGGGCCACGCGCTGGCGCTCTTCCTTGCCGCGCACCTTGTCCACGCACAACGCCTCCTTGACGAGCGCCTGCACGTCGGCACCAAAGATGGTCTCGATCAGGGTCAGCGAAAAGTCAATGCTGGCCGCGCCGCCGCAGCAGGTAACGTGCGGACCGTCGATATCGAACAAATGCGGCGTCAAAATGGCCCTTTCGGCCTTCGCTTCCGCATCGGCATACAAGGCCCAGGGCAAGGCGATGCGCACGCCATCCATGACGCCCGCGTCGGCCAGCCACAGCACGGCAGCGCCCACGCCGCCCCAGAATGGCGCCGAGCGGCAGCGTTCGATCACGGCCCGGCACAGCTCGACGCGCAGCGGCGCCTCCGTTTCATCGGCCACCAGCAGTGCGATATGCCAGTTGCCGCCCTGCGCGGCCACCTGTTCCGGCGTGCGCACGTCCAGCTGCAGGGCTTCCGGTCCCAGCGCCCGCGCGCACAGGCGCAGCGGCTGCACCAGGCCTGCCCAGGTAATCGACTCGGCATCGCCGGCATGGACCAGCAGCAAACGCAGCGGTTTGTCGAGGCCGATACGGGAAAGATTAGCGAAGGACATCGGCGAGGCGGGCCAGGGGCAAGGACTGAGTTGCCCACATGATACCGGACTTCCGCCCCATCGAGCCCCTCATGCAAGGGCACATCCTGGCGCGGCGGAAAAAAGCGGGGCGGAAGGATATAATCCCCCCCATGGGTGAACGATATTTAAAAAGTATCCGGCTGCTGGCCGAATGCATGCAAGGCTTCGAGCGGTTTTCTGGCGACTTCGTGCGCCAGTACGGCTTGACGCATGCGCAATTCGACATCATCGCCACGCTCGGCAACACCTGTGGCATGTCCTACAAGGAACTGGGCCAGAAAACCCTGATCACCAAGGGTACCTTGACGGGCGTGGTGGACCGGCTGGAACAAAAGGGGCTGGTGATCCGCGAACGTTGTCCACGCGACAAGCGTTCCTATTACGTGCGCCTGAGCTGCGAGGGCGAACACGTGTTCCATGACGTGTTCCCCAAACTGACAAAACAGGGGCAGCGCCTGTTCGACGGCTATACCGAAGACGATTTCATGCGGTTGGAAACCACCCTGGCGGGCTTGAAGCACGCCATCGCCAACGGCCACGGCTGACCATACACCAAGCACAGACATTCAAACAAGACAAAGGAAACCAAGTTGAAAACCACACTGCTCGAAGGCAAAAAGCCCGCTCATTTCGATAAACACATCATCGGCAACCTGCTGCTCAACGCCAGCACGCCGGAACTGGTGCGCCAGGAAAAACTGATCATCGGCGTGCGCAACGAAGACGGCGAAATCTACCGCCTGATCGGCGCCACCAAGCACAACAGCTTCATGAACGCCGTCGAGGAATTGTTCGACCTGGGCCTGACGGATGAACTGGAAGACAGCGACGAGCTGGTTGAAGGCTGTGACGCCATCTTCAGCGAAGCTCTGTAGTAGCGCTGAACAGGACCTGCTGCGCGGTGCGCTTTGCGGCCGGCGATGCTCACCGGCTCGGCGCCCCCGTACTAAAGTACGGTTGCGCTTCTCGGCCACAAATCCCATCCGCTCGCGATGGTCCTGTCCAGCGCCGTGACGAACGCTGTCGTTAGAAAAAAGGCATGCCACCGATACAGGGGCATGCCTTTTTTCGCTTCCGGGGCATTTGCTTGCCTTTTGCCAAGCTGTTTGCGAAAAGATCACGGTTAAAAAGTTCCGTACGGAAATATTGCGAGTATAATTTTTTCAATGAACAGACTCGACGCCTTTAAAAGCATCGCCGCACAAGCCGCTCGTGGCGAGCTGACCTTTCCTGCCAATGTGGACGCTTCGCTCAAGCTGCAAGAGGCGCTGGCCGATCCCGACTGCCATATCGAGGCCGCCGCCAAGCTGGTGCAGGCTGACCCGCTGCTGGCCGCGCGCACGGTGGCCATCGCCAATTCCGTGGCGTTCAACCGGTCCGGCAATGAAATCACCAGCGTGCGCAACGCCGTGCAACGGCTCGGCGTGCGTACCCTGCAGTCGGTGGTGGCATCGCTGATTGTGCGCCAGCTGGGCAGCACCATCACTGATCCCGTGCTGCAAGCGAAGGCCAACCAGTTGTGGGAGCATACGGCCCACGTGGCGGCCCTGTCGCAGGTACTGGCCCGCCGCGTCACCAAGGTGGACCCCGATACGGCCCTGTTTGCCGGCATCATGCATGAAGTGGGCGGGTTTTATCTGCTGTCGCGCGCGGCCGAATTCCCCGGCATCCTCGACGGCGAACCGGAAGACTGGGTCGAACATGGCGAACAAGCGATCGGCCATGGCGTCCTGACTAAACTGAAGGTGCCGGAAGCGGTGATGGGCGCCATCGATGCGCTGTGGGAAGGCTTGCGCGCCATCCCGCCCGAATCGCTGGGCGATACCCTGCTGCTGGCGAATGACCTGGCGCCCGTCTCGTCGCCCCTCAACGAAAGCCCGGCCGCCATCGCCGTGCGCGCCGCCCGCGCCGCGCGCAGCATCGATTGCCTGATCGGCGACGATGCGACCTTGTCGAGCATCATGGAAGAATCGGACGATGAAGTGCAGTCGCTGCTGAAGGTGCTCGTGCACTAGGCATGGTTCAGCGGGCATGGCGGATGCCTGCCGGCTGAGTTCCTGCCCCATCTGGCTGCCCATACTTGGCTCATGCAGCTCACGGGCATAGCCTTATTTCTCGCGCTCACGGTAGACGCCTGCTCATTGAACGTATCGACGCCTGGCGCATCTCATTGCTTCATGAGGGATGCATGACTCTGGCAATGCGTCATCTACCACATCACATTTTTACAAGATTACCAAACCAGCTCTTGGCATCGTTAATTCTTGGTGGCTTATCTGATATTGAATATAAAAATCCGAACCATAGATAAACCATAGCCTATGGATAACATGTAACTTATTGGATAGAAAATTCTCTATTCAAGGGATCCATACTTGAATCCCTTGAAAAAACCAATTAATCGAGTATCATTTTTGCAACAGCGAATACAACACAAACAACTGCCAATGCAGCAAGAGGACCCAAGCCACCAGATACAGCTTCAACTTCACTGATATTCATTTCTTGCATGATTCTATTTCCTTTTGTCTAAGGTTATATGCCATGGAAGTATTCTCAAGGCAGAATAATAGTAGCATAAAAAGAATATTTTTAAGTAATGATGAAAAAATATTTAACTTTTCTTTTTTAAATATAATCTAGAAAGTAGAATATAAAATTGGAGGATATTGGCCACTCAATCCTCATTGGAAATTTTTTAATTAGACATATTGACCAAGACTTTCATCGATCCCACCCAGCAGGCCATGCTGAAGTGGCTGCGCACCTGGCATCCTGAAAAATAGCCATCAATCTCAATGAATATGTTATTTTTTCAATAAAAAATTCACGTTGCAAGCAAGACACACAACAAATACATCAGTTTCATCCCAATACATAGCGTAAGCTGTACTTGACTATAATGGAATGCCAGTCCCATGTTTTATCCGGCAGCGTACGCTATGCAGCTTCTTGAACCTGTTGCATCACATCCTGAACGATTACTCCTTGCTGTAATATCACCACCCGCTGCGCCATGGCGATGGTTTCCGGGCGGTGTGCAACGATCACGCGCGTGAGCTGGATTTTCTGGATCGCGGCATTGACAGCTTGCTCGTTCCACACGTCCAGATGGCTGGTCGCTTCGTCGAGCACCAGCAGCTTTGGATTCTTATACAGGGCGCGCGCCAGCAGGATGCGCTGTTTCTGGCCACCGGACAGGCCGCTGCCAATGTCGCCCACCAGGGTATTGAATGCCATCGGCATGGCGGCGATTTCCGCATGCACGGCGGCCAGGTGCGCGCAGACCTGGATTTGCTGGTCGTTCGGCGACGGGGAAAAAAAGCTGATGTTGTCGGCGATCGAGCCGGCAAACAAGGTGTCTTCCTGCATGACCGTGCCCAGCAATTGCCGGTAGTTCGTCAAGCCCAGGCTGCCCAGCTGGATGCCGCCGATGAGGATTTCGCCTTCCGTCGGTTCCAGCAAACCCAGCAACAACTTCATGAGCGTCGTCTTGCCGCAGCCGGACGGGCCCGTGACGGCGATGCACTGGCCGGCGGGAATGCTCAGATTGAGGCCGCTCAAGACATTCGGTTCGCTGGCGGCATAGCGGAAGGTGAGGTTGCGGATCTCGATCGATGGCGAGATATCGTCCATGTCGACCTCGACGTCGCTGCCATCGGTTTCCGCATCGGTCAGGACGATGTCGGCCACGCGCTCGCCATGCAGGCGCAGCATGCGCAGCTCAAATAATTTATCGACCAGGCTGGCCATGCGCTGGCTGAACTGGTCCTTGTAGCTGATGAACGCGAACAGCATGCCCACCGAGAAGCGGTTGTCCAGCACGGCCAGCGCCGCCATCCAGATGACGATCACCCGCTCGGCGCTGAACAGCAAAGTATTGGCCGTCTGGTAAGACACGGACAGCTTGGCGATGCGCAGGTCGGCATTGAACTGGTCGGCCAGCGCGTTGGTCCAGCTGGCGCGGCGCTCCGCGGCGCGGCCGAACAGGCGGATGCTCTGGATGCCGCGCACGGATTCCAGGAAGTGCGTCTGCTGCCGGGCTGCATGGATGATCTGTTCGGCCGTCGCTTCGCGCATGGCCTTGAACAAGATCCAGCGCAGCAACACATACAGCAGCACGGCGATGCAGGCCACGCCCGCCAGCAGCGGGCTGTAGACCAGCATCATGCCCAGGGTGGCCAGCACCAGCACGCCATCGATGGCGCCCTCGACAAATTGCGTCGTCAGGCTACGCTGCATGGTCTGGATGGAATTGAAGCGAGAAACGATGTCGCCCGTGTGGCGCTTCTCGAAATACGGCAGCGGCAACTTGAGCAGATGGGCAAAGGCATTCCCCAGCCATTGCAGATTCAAATTCGTGGCCAGCACCGTGGTGATCCAGGAACGCACGGCGCCGATGGCCGTCTGCACCAGCACCAGCAACAGGAAGCCGCAACCGAGCACGGTGATCAGGTCGCGGTCGGCGGCCAGCAAGGCCTCATCGACCAGCCATTGCATGTAGAACGGCGCCACCAGCGCGCATACCTGCAAGGCCAGGCCCAGCACCAGCAATTGCAGCAAGCCGCGCTTCAGGCCCACCACGCGCCCCATCAGCGAGAGCAGGGAAAACTGCTGCTTTTCCTCGGCCTTCTTGAACTCGGCGGTGGGCGTCAGCTCCAGCGCCACGCCCGTAAAATGTTTCGCCACTTCCGCCAGCGGCAGGCGGCGCTCGCCCACGGCCGGGTCGTGGATCACCACATGGCTGCCGGAGACGGACTTGAGCACGACAAAATGGTTCAAATCCCAATGCAGGATGGCGGGCAGTTTCAGCTCGGGCAAATGCTGCATGTCGAGTTTTAAGGGGCGCGTATGCAGGGCTAGGCCCTGCGCCATCGCCATCAGCCCTTTTAAAGTCACGCCTTTCAATGACACGGAAAAGCGCCGGCGCATGCTGGAAATGTCGGTCTGGTGGCCCCAGTAGCTGGCCACCATGGACAAACAGGCCAGGCCGCATTCGGCCGCTTCCGTTTGCAGCAGGACGGGCAGGCGCTGGCTGCGCCAGAAGGACAGGTGGGCGAGATCAGGAAAATGCATGCGGCGCAGACGTAAAAAGTGAAAAGAGAGCGGGTGGGCTTACAGGCGCCCGGAAATGCTGAACAGGGGTTCGAGCACCCATTCAAACAGGCGGCGCTGTTCCAGCAGCACGCTGGCATCGACCAGCATGCCCGACTTCAGGGGCAGGGTTTCGCCATACGCCTGCACGCTCTGGCGCTGCAAGCTCAAGCGGATGCGGTACAAGGGTTCGCCATTCGTGCCGCTGACGGCGCCCGGCACCGCCAGCTCTTCGGGTCGCAGCGAGGTGCTGGCCACTTCGCGCACCAGCGCCGGATACTGGCCGAATTTCTGGTACGGATACGCCTGGTAGCGCAGCAACACCGTCATGCCCGGCTTGATGAAGCCGACCGAGCGCGACGGCGCGTAGATTTCCGCCTCCAGCTGGGCGCCTTGCGGCAGCACGGAGGCGAGCACGCTGTTGGCCGCCACGGTTTGCCCCAGTTCGGTGGTGATGGCCGTGACCATGCCATCCTGCGCCGCGCGCACGAGGATTTCGCGGCGCGCCTCGTTCTCCGTCAAATCTTGCTCGATGGCGGAGACATTGCGCTGCAAGCCTTCCGTATCGCGCTGGGCTTGCACCTGCAAGTCGCGCACGTCCGCTTCCGTGGTGGCCAGGTCGCGCTGGCTGGCCGACTTGATGCGCTGCAATTCCGCCAGGCGCTGGTGCTGGTCCAGCAGCTCGGCTTGCTTATCCTGCAGTTGCGCTGACGAAATGTAATGGGTGGCGTGCAGGTCGCCGTAGCGCTGGTAGGACTGTTCCGCCAAGGTAATGCGGCGTTGCTGTAGCGTGATCTGGTCGTCCATGCGGGCGATTTCCGCCGCCAGGTCGCTGGCACGGCGCTGTCCCGCCGCCATGCGCTGGCGCGATTGCAGGTGCGACTGCTGCAATTCCGCGTCATAGCTGTCGCGCCGGCTTTTCAGCAGGGTCGAGACAACTTGCTGGGGCGCCCCCGCATTGGCGCTGCTGCGCTCGCCCGACAGCACGAACAGCACTTCGCCCGCGCGCACGGCCTGCCCTTCCTTGACGCGCACCCCGGCGATGACGCCCGCCTGGCCCGGCATGACGCGGATCACGCCGCTGGTCGGCAGCAGCACGCCCTGCGACTGCGCCTTGCGCGTGGTGCTGAAGAAGATGAAGAAAGCGACGATGGCTAGCGCGATAGCGAGGAACAGCCAGGTCAGGAATACATGGCTGACGGGCCGCGCCAGCAATACGGTGCCGTATTGTTTATTGCCCAGATGCTCGATGGCTTGCTGGCGGAACAGTTGCTGGACTGGCTGGACGGGGCTGGTCTCGATAGCCGGGGCGCTGGGTTGATCACGCAAGATGATTTGCTTTTCGAAAAATAGTTTTAATCAGCCAAAACTGAACCTTGTTATGCAAGAGTGCTGCACTTTACAAATCAGACCGTGACCTCGCATTCCAAAACCATCTGCCCCTGTCTTTCAGAATGCAATACGATGATTATTTTCATTGGCATAAAATATTAAAATTTATCAAAATGAAATCCAAAAATCAAGAAAGTTCTCATGCATAAGCAAACCATATCTTTTTAAAAAAATATGCGAAAAATATCCTGATTTTCAGGCCATTTGAAATTTACCTCTTTTTCATGTCACGAAAAACATCTTTGAAAATTTGACAATCAAAAGAAAATTCTACATTAATCCCACCAAAGAAATCTATCGAATTATCACAGAATGGTAAATTTAAAAATCACCAGGATTTTATTTTAAATACTTCACCAGGTTCAAAAATGACTTCCGTTTCGAATTGGGTAATTGCGCATCCCTGCATGGCTGCGCCCGGACCATCCCCCTGGTCCGGGAAAAAATCAAGAATGGGACGATGTGGTGCCATCGCTGCTGAAGGTGCTCGTCCATCAAACAGCAGGCTTCTTGCCCGCTGGCGGTGCTGCTGCCGGCTTGACCGTGTCGACGATCAGCACATGCTTGTCCATGGCCTTCATTCCCTGCTTTTGCTGGACGACTTGCGTGGCAACCGCCTTGGTACTCAACAGGGGTTTCGGGTGGCGTGGCATGAACATGGCGTACCTGCTGGCAGTGGGAGAGGCCCCACATGTGCAGCAAGTATCAAATTATCAAGCCACCCTCAAACACCGGACAAAAAAAACCCGCTCGAAAGCGGGTAAAGTCCAAAGCTAGGGATGTCCTGAAAGAGACAGCCCTATCTTATGCCGTGCGCCGCGCCAGCTCCGTGCGCTGGCACACTTAGCGCGCAGATTATCCCGGCGATAGCTGCACGTCCGTTTCCTGCCAGGCGCGCAGCTGCCGCACGCGGGCAAACCACGTCTGGATATGCTGGTACTGCGCCAGCGGTAGCCGCACGGCCTCGCTGTACATGAGCGGCGCGGCCACGGCGAAATCGGCCAGGGTCACGTCTTCTCCGCTGAGCCAGCCGCGTCCCGCCAGATGCGCATCCAGCACCACGGCGCATTCATGCAGATCGCGCTCGCCGCGCGCCTCCTCCAGCGGATCCGCCGGACCATTGCCCGTCATGCCCTTCCAGGCGCGTTCCCAGGCCAGCACGCTGATGGCGGGCGCGAAGTGCTGCACGGCCCAGAACAGCCACCGGTTGACGTCGGCGCGGGCTTGCGGCGCCTGCGGATAAATCGTCTGGCCCGGCATCTGCTCGGCCAGGTATTGCATGATGGCGCACGATTCCCACAGCAGGAAAGCGCCATCGGCCAGCACGGGGACCTTGCCGTTCGGGTTCAGCTCGGACAGACGGCGGCGGTCATCCGCATTCATCAGGTCGACTTCCGCCAGTTCCAGCGGCAAGCCGAGGTGGATCGCCGTCATCAGGGCACGGCGGGCATTCGAGGACATGGGGTGGTGGTACAGGCGCATGGCAGATGGCTCCGGTGAGTGAAGAAGCCACCATCGTAGTCGCCGTCACTGACAGTTTTTGTCAGGAGCGGATGTCAGGATTCCGGATCGCTAGCTTTCCGGATCAATCTCGTGCGCCTTGCGCCAGGCATCCAGCAGCACATGGCGCCGCGTGGGATAGCGTTCGTCATGCTGCTGCACGCTGGCGATGCGGTCGATGCGGAAATGCCGGTAATCGCCGCGCAGCTCGCACCACGCGGCCAGCAGGCGCTTGCCTTCGAAAAACGCCAGGGCAAACGGCCACACCGTGCGCGAGGTGGCGCTGCCATGCTCATCCTGGTAGCCCAGGGTGAGCTTCTGTTCGTAGCGGATGGCCTCGCGCACGGGCTGCACGTAGCGGTCGGCCGGCTGCGTGCCATCGGCGGGGCGCCCCAGCGGCACCCACAAGCTGGTCTCGGCCATGCTGTCGCGCAAGTCGCGCGGCGAGGCGGCCGCGATCTTCGCCAGGGCATTGCTGGCCGCCTGCGCCAGGCCGGCATCGCCCTGCCGGCGCACCCAGCGCGCGCCCAGCACCAGCGCTTCCAGTTCATCGGCGCCAAACATCAGCGGCGGCAAGAAGGCGCCACGGCGCAGCACATAACCGATGCCGGCCTCGCCCTGCAGGGGGGCGCCCAATTCGGCCAGGGTCTGGATATCGCGATAAATCGTGCGCTCGGAAACGCCCAGCTGCTGCGCCAGCTGGGCCGCCGTGACGGGCACGCGCCTGGCGCGCATGGCGTCCATCAGCAGGAACAGGCGGCCGCTGCGGCTCATGGACAGGCCTGCAAAGCCTGGTCGCCCATGACCAGGGCCGACAGGGCCGGCACGTACAGATAGCCGTCGGACGCCAGGCGCGCCGCGCGCGTCCCCTCTTGCACGCCGGCGATGCCGTAGCAGCGCTGCAGCCGGGCGGCGGCTGGCCACCAGTAGACGGCCGCCTCCTGGTCGGGAAAGCGCTGGCGCACGCTCTCGGCCTGCGCTGCCACTTGCCGGAAATCGCGGTAAAAGGCGGGCGCAATGCCCAGCTCCGCGGCAAACGCCGTTTCCAGCGCTGCCGTCTCTGCCAATTGGGCCGCCAGCGCCGCCGTTTCACGGTCAAGCGCATCGGCAGGCACGCCCGCCTCGATCAGGCTGCGGCGCATGCGCTCCGGGCCGGCCTGCGCGCGCAGGAACGCCGATTCCTGCAGCGCCAGCACGGCACCGGCGGGGATATGCACATGGCGCGCGGCCGGGAAGACGTACAGCGCGCAGCTGCCCGCGCAGACGGTGTCGATGGTGAGACGCCATTGCTGCTGGCGCAGATAGCGGCCCAGTTGCATGGCCGCCTGCGGGTCGCCTGCATCGCTATTGACGCGCAACAGCATGGTGCCTGGCGCTGCCAACCCTTGCAGCTTGGCCACGTCGCCGGCGGCGATCGGGCCGCGCATGGCGATGCTATCGCTGCCAGTGCGGCTGAAATCGGCGGCGCCGGCCAGCGCCGTCATGCCCGCCATCAAACCTACCCATAAAAAACGCTTCATCGTCATCCGCCATAAAAAAAAACGACCACCGCAAACGGTGATCGTTCTTCATTCGACCTGCAAAAAACCCTGCGCTTACACCACGGCGCCGTCGGTTTCGTCTTTTTCCTTGACCGGCTTGATCAAGTCTTCGCGCTTGACGCCCAGCCACATGGCGATCGAGGCCGCGACGAACACGGAGGAGTAAATACCAAAGCAGATACCGATGGTCAGCGCCAGCGCGAAGTGGTGCAGGGTCTGGCCGCCGAAGACCAGCATCGACAGCACCATCATCTGGGTCGAACCGTGGGTGATGATGGTACGCGAAATGGTGCTGGTGATCGCGTTGTCGATCACTTCATGCACGGAAGCCTTGCGCTGCTTGCGGAAGTTTTCGCGGATACGGTCAAAGATCACCACCGATTCGTTGACGGAATAACCGAGCACCGCCAGGATGGCCGCCAGCACCGTCAGCGAGAATTCCCACTGGAAGAAGGCAAAGAAGCCCAGGATGATGACCACGTCATGCAAGTTGGCGATAATCGCCGACACGGCGTATTTCCATTCGAAGCGCACGGCCAGGTAGATCATCACAAACACGACAACCATCACCAGCGCGTTCAAGCCGTTCTGCGTCAGTTCCTCGCCCACTTGCGGGCCGACGAATTCGACTTTCTGCAGCACCAGCGCTTCGTTGCCGGCAGGGTCCACGCAGGCGGTCTTGATGACGTGCTCGCCCTTGTCGGTGACGGTATCGATGCCCTTGGTCGTGCCTTGCTCGGCCTTGCACAGCGTTTCAAACACGCGCTGCGAGGTATTCGCGGCAGTCACGCCCTTTTCCACCGGCAGGCGTATCATCACGTCGCGCGCCGTATCGAAGCTGGTCACGCCCGGCTCTTCATAGCCGAGGCCGATCAGGGTGCCGCGTATGCCTTCAAGGTTGGCCGCTTTCGGGTATTTGACCTCCATCAGGGTGCCGCCCTTGAATTCCACGGACAGGTGCAAGCCCTTGTGGAACAGGAAGAAGACGGCGGCAATGAAGGTCACGGCCGAAATGACGTTGAAAATCAACGCATGGCGCATGAAGGGAATATCTTTTTTGATCCGGAAAAATTCCATGAAATCCTCTGAGTTCTATTCTGTGCGTCCGGCGGCTGGGCCGCAGGACGCTATCGCTGTTGACGCTATTCGGTAAGTCGGAGCCCTGGCTTATTTGCTCGTGCCCGGTACCCAGACCGTGCCGATCGACAAGGTCGTCAGCTTTTTCTTGCGGCCATACCAGAGGTTGACCACGCCGCGCGAGACGAAAACGGAGGAGAACATCGAGGTCAGGATACCCAGGCAATGCACAACAGCGAAGCCGCGCACCGGGCCGCTGCCAAAGGCCAGCAGCGCCAGGCCGACAATCAAGGTGGTCACGTTCGAATCGAGAATCGTGGCCCAGGCGCGGTCGAAGCCGGCGGCGATCGCCGCTTGCGGCGTATTGCCGGCGCGCAGCTCTTCGCGGATACGTTCATTGATCAGCACGTTGGCGTCAATCGCCATGCCCAGTGCCAGCGCGATAGCGGCGATACCTGGCAAGGTCAGCGTCACCTGTATCATCGACAGCAAGCCGACCAGCAGCAGCAGGTTGGTGGCCAAGGCCAGTACGCTGAAGGCGCCGAACAGCATGTAATAGGCGATCATGAAGATGGCGATGGCGATGAAGCCGTACAGGGTCGAGTGGAAGCCCTTGGCGATGTTTTCCGCGCCCAGCTGCGGTCCGATCGTGCGTTCTTCGATGACGGTCATCGGTGCGGACAGGGCGCCCGAGCGCAGCAGCAGCGCCAGTTCATTCGCGTTTTCCGCGCCGCCCATGCCTGTGATCTGGAAGCGCGAACCGAGTTCCTGCTGGATGGTCGCAACCGACAGCACTTCCGGCTTGCCTTTTTCAAACAGCACGATGGCCATGCGCTTGCCGACGCGTTCGCGCGTCGCTTCGCGCATCTTGCGTCCGCCGTCGCCATTCAGGTCGATCGACACGGCCGCTTGCTGGTTCTGGTCGAAGCTGGCCGTGGCGCTGGAGATATAGTCGCCTGTCAGGATCACGTCTTTCGCCAGCACGACAGGGACGCCCTTGCCGACGGTGAACAGTTCCGAGTTGAACGGGATGGCGCTCGACAGTTCGGTGCCAGGCACGATGGTTTCATCGACCAGGCGCACTTCCAGGGTCGCCGTGCGGCCGATGATGGCCTTCGCGCGGGCCACGTCCTGCACACCAGGCAATTGCACCACGATGCGGTCAGGACCTTGCTGCTGGATCAGCGGCTCGGCCACGCCCAGCTCGTTGACGCGCTTGGACAGGGTGGAGATATTCTGTTTTACGCCTTCGTCGATGGTTGCCTTCAGGGCCGCCGGTTTCAGGGTGATGTTCAGTTTCAAATCACTGCCTTCGCCCGCATCGGCGAACGCCAGTTCCGTCATCTGGTCGGACAGGACATTTTTTGCCTTCAGGCGCGTCTCGGCGTCGCGGAAGTTGATTTGCACGCTATCGCCCACGCGCTCGATGCCGGCGTGGCGGATATTCTTGTCGCGCAACACGCTACGCGCGGCGGACTGGACGCCCTGGACTTTCTTGTTCAGTACGGCTTTCGCATCGACCTGCATCAGGAAG
Source organism: Janthinobacterium sp. SUN176 (assembly GCF_030587335.1). NCBI lineage: Bacteria > Pseudomonadati > Pseudomonadota > Betaproteobacteria > Burkholderiales > Oxalobacteraceae > Janthinobacterium > Janthinobacterium sp. SUN176. Next base: position 4,245,349 of record NZ_JAPWIA010000001.1, read on the forward strand.
TGCACGCCACCGCGCAAATCCAGGCCCAGGAACATGGGCAAGGCATGCAATTTTTGCATCCACATCGGTGTATTGGCTTGCAGGTTGACCGTCACGATGAACGCGGGATCGGTGGAATCGGGGTTCAGATCCTTTTCCAGCACCAGTTTTGCCTTGAACTGGGTATCGGGATCGGCAAAACGCACGCGCACGGAGGCGAGATTGCCGGCGCCATCCATGGTGACACCTTCCGACTTGACGTTCTCTTTCGTCAATATTTGCTCGACTTGCGTCATCAGCTCGCCCGTCACTTTGACGGTCGACTTGCCGCTGGTTACTTGCAGCGCCGGTGACTCACCGAAATAGTTGGGCGCCGTATAGAGTGCGCCCAGCAATAAGGCGACGACGATGATGATGTATTTCCAGGCAGGATAGCGATTCATAGTGATTCAGCGTTCAGTGTTGAGCGTCGGAGGCGTCGCGAGGGGCGGCGGATAGCCGCCCCGGATCTATCATTGCCAAGGCAATGACAGCGAGGAATTACAGCGCCTTCAGGGTGCCTTTAGGCAGCAAGGTGGTGATGGAACTCTTTTGCACCGTGATTTCGGTGCCGGCCGCCACTTCGATGGTGACGTAAGCGTCCACTACCTTGGAAACACGGCCCAGCATGCCGCCGGCGGTGACGACTTCGTCACCCTTGGCCAGCGCGTCCATCATCGCCCGTTGTTCTTTGGCGCGTTTTTGCTGTGGGCGGATCATCAGGAAATACATGACCACGAACATCAATACCAGCGGCAGGAAGCTGGTCAGGTTGCCGCCGAGGCCCAGGGCTTCGGTTGGGGCTTGCGCATAAGCGTTGGAAATGAAAAACACGGTGACTCCAGTTCTAATCAGTTTGAAAAAATAGCGCTGTATTCTAGCATTGGCTATACGCCATAACCCGAATTGCAGCCATGGCAACTTTAAATGGGGCTAAAAAAGCATTATGCAATGCTTTATCGCCCCAGTCCAAGCACCAATACACAAAACTTCCGGCCATGCCGCAGCCAGGGCTCAAGCTAAGCTTTTCTTAAGTTCCGCGTGCGCGTTCCGCATGGAATTGCAGGGTAAACGCGTGGAAACGGTCTTCGTCCAGCGCCTCGCGCATCTGACGCATCAAGTCCAGGTAGTAATGCAGGTTGTGGATGGTGTTCAGGCGCGCACCGAGGATTTCCTTGGAGCGGTGCAAATGGTGCAGGTACGCGCGCGAGAAATTGCGGCAGGCGTAGCAGCTGCAGGTCTCGTCCAGCGGCGCCTGGTCTTCCTTGTACTTGGCGTTCTTGATCTTGATGTCGCCAAAACGGGTAAACAGCCAGCCATTGCGGGCGTTACGCGTCGGCATGACGCAGTCGAACATGTCGATGCCGTTCGACACGCCCGCCACCAGGTCTTCCGGCGTACCCACGCCCATCAGATAATGCGGCTTGTTGGCCGGCAAGCGCGGACCCACGTGGGCCAGCATGCGCATCATGTCTTCCTTCGGCTCGCCGACGGACAGGCCGCCGATGGCGATACCGGGGAAATCGATCTCTTCCAGCTTGGCCAGCGACTCGTCGCGCAGCATTTCGAACATGCCGCCCTGCACGATGCCAAACAGCGCATTCGGGTTTTCGCCGCGGTGGAATTCATCCTTCGAGCGCTGCGCCCAGCGCAGCGACATGCGCATGGACTTGGCCGCTTCCTCGATGGTGGCCGGACGGCCCTGGATTTCGTACGGCGTGCATTCGTCGAACTGCATGACGATGTCGGAATTCAAGACGCGCTGCACCTGCATCGACACTTCCGGCGAGAGGAACAATTTATCGCCATTGATGGGCGAATTGAAATGCACGCCCTCTTCCGTGATCTTGCGCATGGCGCCCAGCGAAAACACCTGGAAGCCGCCCGAATCCGTCAAGATCGGCTTGTTCCAGCCCATGAAGCCATGCAAGCCGCCGAATTTCTCCATGACGGTGTTGCCTGGACGCAACCACAAGTGAAACGTGTTACCCAGGATGATCTGCGCGTCGATCTCGTTGAGTTCCAGCGGCGACATGGCTTTCACGGAACCGTAAGTGCCCACTGGCATGAAGATCGGCGTCTGCACTACACCATGGTTGAGTTTCAAGGTGCCACGGCGTGCCTTGGTCAGGCCGCTCGTGTCGGTCTTGAGTAGTTTAAATTCCAGCATGTCAGTCTTTCACGGGAGTATCAAGGTTCAGCGCAGCGCGCGATTGCGTGGTGAGCAGCATCGCGTCGCCATAGCTGAAGAAACGGTAATTCTGCGCGATCGCATGCGCGTAGGCGCTGCGGATCGGCTCATAGCCGGCAAAGGCCGACACCAGCATCAGCAGGGTCGATTTCGGCAAATGGAAGTTGGTGATCAGGCGCGTCACCGTCTTGAACGCATAGCCGGGCGTGATGAACAGGGCCGTATCGGCGCTGCCCGCCACCAGCTGGCCGCTTTGCGAGGCCGATTCCAGCGCGCGCAGGCTGGTCGTGCCGACGGCGACCACGTCGCGCCCGGCAAGTTGGGCGGCGCGCACGGCGTCGACGGTTTCCTGCGGCATGGTGTACCACTCGGTATGCATCTTGTGTTCGGCCAGCACCTCCGTGCGCACGGGCTGGAAGGTGCCGGCGCCCACGTGCAGGGTCACATAGGCAAAGTTGACACCCTTCGCTTTCAGCTGGTCGAGCAGGGCCTGGTCGAAATGCAGGCCGGCCGTCGGTGCCGCCACGGCGCCGGGCACCTTGTTGAACACGGTCTGGTAGCGCGTTTCGTCAAATTCGTCCGCATCGTGCTCGATGTAGGGCGGCAACGGCAGGCGGCCATGCGCCTCGATCAGATCGAACACGTCGGCGTCGAAGTGCAGCGTAAAAAACTCGCCGGCGCGCTGGCCGACGGTCACGTCGAAGGCATCGGCCAGGCGGATGCGGCAACCGGGCGGCGGCGACTTCGAGGCGCGCACCTGGGCCAGCACGGTGCGGTCGTCCAGCACGCGCTCGACGAGCGCCTCAATCTTGCCGCCGCTTTCCTTGACGCCGAAGAAGCGCGCTTTAAGCACGCGCGTATCGTTCATCACCAGCAGGTCGCCCGCCTGCAGCAGCCCGACGATATCGGCAAAGCTGCGGTCAACCAGGGCGTCGCCGTCCAGATGCAACAGACGCGAGGCGCTGCGCTCGGCCAACGGAGTTTGCGCAATGTTTTCTTGCGGCAAATTAAAATCGAAATCGGAAAGCGAATACATGCGTTTTGCTTCAAAAGTACGTCAAAAATGATTAGGAGTGCGCAATGGAACATCTGGCACTATACTGTGCGCCTATACAGGCATTACAATAATCCGCCGCAACAACTACGACTGCGGTACGCACAGGGTGTGCCGGACAACCCTCTATTTTACGCTAGCGGCACCAAAACCTTGCATATGTCCGATCCAAAGCCCGATCTTCCTCCCGCAGCCAAGCCCGCCGCGAAGCCGAAAGCCGCCAAAAAAGTGGTCAGCACGGAAAGCCGGCTGGCCAAACTGGGCTTGCGCACGGATATGGACCTGGTGCTGCACCTGCCGATGCGCTACGAGGATGAAACCAAGGTCTACACGATACGCGACGCCTGCCTGCGCGGCGGCGAGTCGTGGCAAGTCGAGGGCGTCGTCACCAAGTGCGAAGTCAATTTCAAGCCGCGCAAGCAATTGCTGGTGACGATCGCCGATGAAACGGGCAATTTGTTGCTGCGCTTCATGAATTTTTATGGCAGCCAGGTCAAGCAACTGGCCGAAGGCACGCGGGTACGCGCGCGCGCCGAACTCAAACACGGCTTTTTCGGCGCCGAGATGGTGCACCCGACGTATAAGGTGGTCAACGAAGGCGCGCCGCTGCCCACGGCCCTGACGCCCGTGTACCCGTCCGGCGAAGGCCTGTCGCAGCACGTGCTGCGGCGCGAAATCGCCGACGCCATGCGCCGCATCGACTGGCAAGACACCTTGCCCGATCATCTGCTGCGCGACATGCAGCTGTCGCCGTTCCGCGCCGCCGTGCACCTGCTGCACTATCCGCCGCAGGATATCGATGAAAGCGCGCTGATGGACCGCTCGCATCCGGCCTGGGTGCGCATGAAGTTCGATGAACTGCTGGCGCAGCAGCTGTCGCTCAAACGCGCCCAGCGCGCGCGCCGCTCGAAAGGCGCCGCCTCGCTGCCCGTCGTCGGGACTTTATCGAACGCCTTCGGCACCGCCCTGCCCTTCAAGCTGACGGGTGCGCAGGCGCGCGTGCTCGAGGAAATCCGCGCCGACCTGCGCCAGCCCTACCCGATGCAGCGCCTGCTGCAAGGCGACGTTGGCAGCGGCAAGACGGTCGTCGCCGCCCTGTCGGCCACGCAAGCCATCGACAGCGGCTACCAGGCCGCGCTGATGGCGCCCACGGAGATCCTGGCGGAGCAGCACTTCCGCAAGATCGCCGCCTGGATGGAGCCGCTGGGCGTGAAGGTGGCCTGGCTGACGGGCAGCCTGAAGAAAAAAGAAAAGACGGCGGCGCTGGCCCTGATCGAATCGGGCGAAGCGCAACTGGTGATCGGCACGCATGCGCTGATCCAGGACAATGTGCTGTTTGCCAAACTGGGCCTGGTCATCGTCGACGAGCAGCACCGCTTCGGCGTGGGCCAGCGCCTGACCCTGCGCAACAAGGGCGACAGCGCAGCCGTGCCGCACCAGCTGATGATGTCGGCCACGCCGATTCCGCGCACCCTGGCCATGACGTATTACGCCGACCTGGAAGTGTCGGTGATCGACGAGCTGCCGCCGGGCCGCAGTCCCATCGTCACGCGCGCCATCGACCAGAACCGGCGCGACGAAGTCATCGCCCGCGTGTATGCGGCCGCGCTGGAAGGCCGGCAGGTGTACTGGGTCTGCCCGTTGATCGAGGAATCGGAAGCGCTGCAGCTGCAGACGGCCACCGACACCTACATGATGCTGGCCGAAGCCCTGCCCGCGCTGCAGGTGGGCCTCGTGCACGGCCGCCTGAAGCCGGCGGAAAAGCAGGAAGTGATGGACGCCTTCATCGCCGGGCATATCCACGTGCTGGTGGCCACCACCGTCATCGAAGTGGGCGTCGACGTGCCGAACGCCTCGCTGATGGTGATCGAGCACGCCGAGCGTTTTGGATTGTCGCAGCTGCACCAGCTGCGCGGCCGCGTGGGCCGCGGCTCGGCGGCCAGCGTCTGCCTGCTGCTGTACCAGGGCCCCCTGGGCGGCGTGGCACGCCAGCGCTTGATGACCATGCGCGAAACGACGGACGGTTTTGAAATTGCCCGCCGCGACCTGGAAATCCGCGGCCCCGGCGAATTCCTCGGCGCGCGCCAGTCTGGCCAGGCCATGCTGCGCTTCGCCGACCTGGAAACGGATCAATGGCTGGTAGATCAGGCGCGCGACGTGGCGCACGACCTGCTGCACGCCACCACGACGGCCGCCGCGACCACCGTGGAAGCGCACCTGGCCCGCTGGTTGGGCGGCAAAGAGGAGTTCCTGAAAGTCTAGGAGCGCCCTACATGCACATCCAGAAGCGGTTCGCCAGGTCCAGCATGAAATCGGGACGCAGATAGGCCAGGAAGACGAGAGCCAGCAGCGCGGCGCCAGCCAGGCGCCATAGCCAGGTGCGCCAGCTGGCCATTACGCGGCCACCGCCACGCGCTTGACGGCGCGCTCGTCGATGGGCAGGTTGATCAGCGCGGCCAGCAGGCCCAGGCCGATGGTGATCATCCACACGATGTGGTAACTGCCCTGGTGCTCGTACAGATAGCCGCCCAGCCACGCGCCAAGGAAACTGCCCACCTGGTGCGAGAAGAACACCATCCCCGCCAGCATCGACAGATGCTTCACGCCGAAGATGCCGGCGATGATGCCGTTCGTCAGCGGCACGGTCGACAGCCACAGCACACCCATGCCGGCGGCGAACAGGTACACGGACCACGCCGACAAAGGCGCCAGCAGGAACACGGTGATGACCACGGCGCGCGTCACGTAGATGGCAGACAGCAGGTAGCGCTTGGCGATCTTGCCACCGAGTTTGCCCGCATAGTAGGAGCCGATGATGTTGAACAGGCCGATCAGCGCCAGCGCCGTGACGGCGATATTCGGATTCATCAGGCCCTGGTCCTTCAGGTAGGCCGGCAAGTGCACGCCGATGAACACCAGCTGGAAGCCGCACACGAAATACCCTGCCAGCAGCAGCCAGAACGAACGGCTGGCAACGGCTTCGCGGAAAGCGGCACCCACGCTTTGCTGCGGGCCGCCGGCGTGCGACACGGGCGGCTCACGCAAGTAGAAGGCCATCGGGATCATGGCCAGCAGCACCAGCGCGGCCAGCACATAAAAGGCGTTTTGCCAGCCCACGGCGGAAATCAGTTGCTGCTCGACCGGCATCATGAGGAACTGGCCGAACGAGCCGGCGGCCGACGAGATGCCGAAGGCCCACGAGCGCTGCTCGGGCGGCGCGCTGCGGCCGATGATGCCGCTGATGGCGCCAAAGGCCGTACAGGCCAGCGCCAGGCCGATGAAGATGCCGGAACCGATGATGAACAGCGTGGGCTGCGTCACGAGCGCCATCCACACCAGGCCCGCCATGTAGCTGATGGCGCCGACGATGACGACGCGCATGGTGCCGAAACGGTCGGCCGCCATGCCGGCGAACGGGCCGAAGACGCCCCACATCAGGTTTTGCATGGCCAGCGCCAGCGAATACGTTTCGCGCGTCCAGCCATTCGCTTGCGAGATCGGCTGCATCCAGAAACCCAGGCCATGGCGCACGCCCATCGCCAGGGTCAGCACGACGCCGCTGGCGATGAGGACGGTTTTCAGGCTGGGACGGGATGGGTGCAATGTCATGGGGTTCCTGTTCACGCCTGGTCGGCTCGGTACACGAGGCCGATCTGGCCACGCATGGTGTCAAGGTTGTGCATCAGCGCCACGCTGTCCGCATGCGGCATGACGGGACTTTCCAGCAAGCCGGCGCGGATGCATCGCATCGCTTCGATCGCCTCGTGCGCGTAGCCATTGCCCAGATGGGGCGCGGCGACGACACGGCGCTCGCCATCCATCGTTTCGACGATCAGGTGGTCGGGTTTGTAAAAACGGTTGGGCAGCCGAATCCGGCCCAGGCAGCCGGAAATGGTCATTTCCGTCGGCGTCTGCGCGCGCAGGCTGCAGGCACAGGACGAGGTGCCCCCGCCCGCGTGCCGCAGCGAGAACACGACCTGCTCATCGACGCCTGTGGCGCCCATCTCGGCCAGCGCCTGTACCTGCGATACGGGGCCGAGGAAGAAGGCCGCCATCGACAGCGGATAAATGCCCACGTCGAGCAGCGCGCCGCCGCCGAGTTCGGGATTGAACATGCGGTGCTCGGGCGGGAAATTGGCGACAAAGCCGATGTCGGCCTGTACCTGCTGCAGCACACCGATTTCGCCGCTGGCGATGATGCGCTGCGCTTCCTGCACGGCGGGCAGGAAACGGCTCCACATGGCTTCCATCAAAAACAGTTTTTTGTCGCGTGCCATATCGACCACGGCCTGCGCTTCGCGCGCATTCATGGTGAACGGTTTTTCGCACACGACGTGCTTGCCGGCGGCCAGGCACAGCATGGCATTTTCCGCATGCAGGGTGTGCGGCGTGGCGATGTAGATCACATCCACATCCGGGTCAAGGGCCAGGGCCTGGTAGGAACCGTGGCAACGCTCGATGCCGAATTCGGCGCCGAAGGCTTGTGCACCAACCTCGCTGCGCGAAGCTACCGCCACCAGTTGCGCACCGGGTGCATCGCGCAAGCCATTGGCCATCGCGCGGGCGATCTTGCCTGTGCCGAGAATGCCCCAGCGGACGGTATTTTCCATGCTATTGATCTCTTTCTGCGCCAGCCACCTTGCGCTTCGGGCGGAACACCGCCGCGTCATTGTAAAAATCGTCGTCCTGGCCCTCGCACCAGCCGGGCAAACCGAGCACGGGCAGCGGAGTGAAGTCCGCCGTGGTGAGGCCTTGCTGCGCCAGGTCCTGCGCCACCCGCTCGTCGAGCCAGGCGCGCCGCGCCGCATCATCGAGCGCAAAATAGGCATCGCCGGCAAAGATCACGCGCGTATGCGCCGTGATGGCCTTGCGCGGCGCCACCAGTTTTTCCATCAGCGCGTGGCCGAACAGCCAGACCTCGGCGTCGCCGCCCGCGTCAAACTTGTCGCGCTGCGCAATGAACGCGCTGCGCCAGTCATGCCCGCGCAACGCCGCTTCCAGCGCGCGCCCCGCATCGCTGTCGCGCAGCACCAGCAGGGCGGAATTTTCGTCAAAAATCGTCGCGCCATCGCGTGCGGGACCGCGCGATTTGCCCACGCCGGACAGGGCGATCTGCGCCGCCTGCAGTGCGTTCAATTGCCGCTTGATGCGCGGGAAGGTGAGCCACACGAGCGCGTTGAAAAAATCGTGCAGATTGTCGCGCGTGGGCACGCCGCCCGTCGCGCCGATGAACTCCTCGTAGGCGACGCCATCGGGCAGGTCCGCTTGCGGCACGAAAGCCAGCGGCAGGCCGGAGGGATTGCGCAAGTCCAGCGCCCGTGCCCGGCCGTTCAACGCAGCGATCACCGTGTCGCGCTGCAGGTCCAGCTGCCGTCGCGCCGGCAGCACCGTGGCAAACCAGGGGCGGGTCCAGTCTATCGATGGCAGCATGGAGTAATTACACCATTTTCCAGTTGATCTGCTCGCCCGCATTGAGCGGAATCACATGGCTGTCACCCAGCGGCAGCGAGGCCGGCAAGGTCCAGCTTTCGCGCTTCAGGGTGATGGTGTCCGTGTTGCGCGGCACGCCGTAGAAGGCGGGGCCGTGGAAGCTGGCGAACGCTTCCAGCTTGTCAAGCGCGCCGGCCCGTTCGAACGCTTCGGCATACATTTCCATCGCATGCAGGGCCGTGTAGCAGCCGGCGCAGCCGCAGGCCATTTCCTTGGCGCCTTGCGCGTGCGGTGCCGAATCGGTGCCGAGGAAGAAGCGCTCGTCGCCGCTGGCGGCCGCCGTCATCAGCGCCAGGCGGTGCTCTTCGCGCTTGAGGATGGGCAGGCAGTAGTAATGCGGGCGGATGCCGCCCTTGAAAATCTCGTTGCGGTTGTACAGCAAATGGTGCGCCGTGATGGTGGCGGCGATGGGGCCTTCCGCTTCGGCCACGTACTGCGCCGCATCCTTGGTGGTGATGTGTTCGAACACGACGGACAGGGCCGGGAAGGCGCTGCGCAGCGGGCGCATCACGCGCTCGATGAAGACGGCTTCGCGGTCGAAAATATCGATTTCCGGATCCGTCACTTCGCCGTGCACGAGGAAGGGCATGCCCACTTCCTGCATCACTTCGAGCACCTTGTAGCAATTTTTCAAATCCGTCACGCCCAGGTCGGAATTCGTCGTGGCGCCGGCCGGATACAATTTGACGGCCTGCACGATGCCGCTATCCTGCGCGCGGCGGATTTCGTCGGGCGAGGTGTTGTTCGTCAGGTACAGCACCATCAGCGGATCGAAGTTCACGCCTTGCGGCACGGCGGCCAGGATGCGTTCGCGGTAGGCGGCGGCATCGGCCGTGGTGGTGACGGGCGGCTTCAGGTTCGGCATGACGATGGCGCGGCCAAACTGGCGCGCGCTGTGCGGCAGCACGCTGGCCATGACGGCGCCGTCGCGCAGGTGCAAATGCCAGTCATCCGGACGGGTGATGGTGATGGAGGATGGAACGGCGGTCTGGGTGTGATCGAGTGTGGACATGGCGGCTGCTCTCAGGCGGTCATTGCGGATAGCGCCATTTTACCAGCCACGGGGCCGACCCGCCGGCCAGGATCACCTGTATGCGCGGCCTCCCGGACGACAAAACGGCCGGTATGCGCCGGCCGTTTTCAATATCAAGAGTACACGCGAATCAGGATTTGGCCTGCGGCTCTTCCTGCTTCGCCACCCAGGCGCGGATATCGGCCAGCATCCGGTCCAGCGCGGCGCGGTCGTACACCCGACCACGACTGACCACCAGGCGGATCTGGCGCGTGGCGCCGATGTCCTGCAGCGGATTCGCGTCGAGAACCAGCAGGTCGGCCGCCTTGCCTGCCGCCACGCTGCCATAGCGATCCAGCTTGCCCAGGAAGCGGGGACCGTTGATGACGGCAGCCTGCAAGGCTTGCTGCGGCGTCAAGCCATACTGCACGTACAGGCCGATTTCATCGTGCAAGGCCTGGCCCGGGTAGTCGAAGGAATTCAAAAAGCCCGCATCCGTGCCGGCGATGATGCTCACGCCCTGCTGCTGCAAGATCGGCAGCAGCTTTGCCGATTGCTCGAACTGCGTGTGGCGCTGGGCGATGGCTTCCGGGCCATCCTTGGCGGCGCGCTGCACGCGCCAGTCGTAGGTGGCGCGCAAGCCCTTGCCGATGTATTGCAGGGCCGGATCGTGCGTGTGGTCTTCGCGGTCCAGGTAAGCCGTCACGCGCGAACCCCACAGGGTAGGCACGATGGCCGTGCCGCGCGCGGCCAGGTAGCTGAAGGCCTTGCGCGCCGTCGGCTCGTCGTAGCTTCGCACGCTTGCGTGCATGGCTTCCTTGCCCGTCATCGCGCCGGCGGCCACCTTGTCCGTCAGTTCCTGCTCGCGCGGCGTGGTGGCGCGCAGCAAATACGATTGATGTTCGATCGTGCCCAGGCCCGCATCGGCCATCTGCTCCAATGTGAGCTGCACAGGGATATGGCCCGAGGTGCGCATGCCCCGTTCGCGCGCCTGGCGTAGCGCTTCCAGGTACAACTCAGGCTTCAGCGTGTTTTCCGTGATCTTCACGAAGTCCACTTGCTGCGCCTGCAGGCCGTCGAGCGCGCGCGTGACTTCCTGCGGCGTGCCCACTTCGATGGTGCCCTTCCACAACGGCTTGATGCCTTCGAGCTTGGCGCCCGACGTGAAGATGGTCGGCCCTTGCAACTGACCTGCGTTGATCTGCCGGCGCCATGCCAGCACCGTGTCGGGCAAGTCGCCCGAGCAGTCGCGCACCGTGGTGATGCCGTGCGCCAGGTACAGGGGCAGCAACTGCTTGTTCTCGTCGATCAGCTCGGGGCCGCCGCCAAAGTGCACATGCGTGTCCCACAGGCCCGGCATCAGGTATTTGCCGGGCAGGCGGATGGTCTGCTTCGGCGCGTAGCTGCGCAACTGCGCGTCGTCGACGACGGCGACGATGCTGTCACCCTTGAGCAGCACGGTCTTGCCGTTGACGGCGCGACCGCCAGCAACGTCGATCAGGGTGGCGTCGCGCAGGGCGATGTCAACGGCGATCTTGTCGGCCGCGTGGGCATGGGCGAGCAGGCCCAGCGCCAGCATGGCGCCGGCTATTAGTTTCATGACAGGCATTCGTACTCAACTTCAAAAAAAATTAATGGATGATCTTGGCGAGGAAATCGCGCGCGCGGTCCGAGCGCGTCGTGTTGAAGAAGTCATCCTTGCTGCAATCTTCGATGATCTTGCCCTGATCCATGAAGACGATGCGGTTGGCCACGCGCTTGGCAAAGCCCATTTCGTGGGTGACGACCATCATCGTCATGCCTTCCTGCGCCAGGCCCACCATCACGTCGAGCACTTCGTTGATCATTTCCGGGTCCAGCGCCGATGTCGGTTCGTCGAACAGCATGGCGATCGGATCCATCGACAGCGCACGGGCGATCGCCACGCGCTGCTGCTGGCCGCCCGACAGCTGGCCCGGGAATTTGTCCTGCTGCGACAGCAGGCCCACACGGTCCAGGTATTTCAAGCCCTTGGCATTGGCTTCGTCGGCGCTGCGGCCCAGCACCTTGATCTGGCCGATGGTGAGGTTTTCGCGGATCGACAAATGCGGGAACAGCTCGAAATTCTGGAACACCATGCCGATGCGCGCGCGCAGTTTCGACAAATTCGTTTTCGGATCGTTGACGCTGATGCCGTCGACGATGATCTGCCCCTGCTGGATCGGCTCAAGGCCGTTGACGGTCTTGATCAGGGTCGACTTGCCCGAGCCGGAAGGGCCGCAAATGACCATCACGTCGCCCTTGGCGACATTGGTGGTGCAGTCGGTGAGTACCTGGAACTGGCCATACCATTTGCTGACGTTATTGAGTTCAATCATCTTGTTCTTTCTTTTACGGTTAGCGAATGATGGCGACGCGTTTCTGCAGGCGTTTTACCAGGAACGACAAGGCATAGCACAGCACGAAATACACGACGGCGACAAACACGTACATCTCCACCAGGCGGCCGTCGCGCTGGGCGATCTTCGAGGCGGCGCCGACAAAATCGGGAATCGACAGCACGTACACGAGCGACACGTCCTGGAACAGCACGATGGTCTGCGTCAGCAGCACGGGGATCATGTTGCGGAACGCTTGCGGCAGCACGATGCTGCCCATGGTTTGCCGGTAGTTCATGCCCAGCGCCTGGCCGGCCCACACCTGGCCACGCGGAATCGACTGTATGCCGCTACGCATGATCTCGCAATAGTAGGCCGCCTCGAACATGATGAAGGTGATCAGCGCGGAAGAAAACGCGCCCACTTTCACGGGCTCGTTCGCGCCGATGACCCAGGCGGCGATGTACGGCACCAGGAAGTAGAACCAGAAGATCACCAGCACCAGCGGGATCGAGCGTATCAGGTTGACGTAGCTCGACGCCACGCCCGAAACGATGCGGTTGCCGGACAGGCGCATCAGCGCCAGCAGGGTGCCCAGCACGATGCCGCCGACCATGGCCAGCGCCGTCAGTTTCAGGGTGAAGACCATGCCGGTCTGGAACAGGTAGACCCACGAGCGGGAGATGACATCGAAGTCGAAATTACCGAACATATCAATGTCCTCCCGTCTTGGCGCCGGCGACGATAAAGCCCGGAATGGCGACCTTTTTCTCGATCAGGTGCATCAGCACCACCACCACCAGGTTGACGACGACGTAAATGATGGTGGCGGCCGAAAACGCCTCGAACACCTGGAAGGAAAACTCCTGGATGGCGCGCGCGCTGGCCGTCAGTTCGATCAGGCCGATGGTCAGCGCCACGGAACTGTTCTTGATGATGTTCAAAAATTCGCTGGTCAGCGGCGGCATGATGACGCGCGCGGCCATCGGCAGCAAAATGAAGCGGTAGGTTTGCGGCAGCGTCAGGCCCAGCGCCGTGCCGGCCAGTTTCTGCCCGCGCGGCAGCGCCTCGATGCCCGTCGTTACCTGCACGGCCACGCGCGAGGACGTAAAGAATCCCAGGCACAGCACGGCCGTGACGAACGGCGCATTCGGCAGCGACTTGACCCAGGCGCCCAGGTCAGGCGGCAGCAGCTCCGGCATGACGAAATACCAGAGGAACATCTGCACCAGCAGCGGCACGTTGCGGAACAATTCGACGTAGGCATTGGCCACGCCCACCAGCCATTTGTTCGGCAGGGTGCGGATGGTGCCGATCACCAGGCCCAATATCAGCGCCATGATCCACGCCGCACCGGCCGTGGCCAGGGTCCAGACGAGGCCGGACCACAGGGTGTCCATGTACGTGCCCACGCCATCGGGAGAAATCTCCCAGAAAATGCGCCAATTCCAGTTGTAATTCATGATCATCCTTCCATGCAGCTCAAGGAAAGCGGCTTGTCCGCCACCCGTCCCGTAAATAAAACGGGAGGCTTGCGCCCCCCGATTTGTTACGCACTCTTGTTATTTTTTCCGTTTGTCCGAGGTCTTCTGCGCTTCCGGTACGGCCGCATACGCAGCCGGGTCGCCCGAATCGGTCGGATTCGTGAAGACCGCCTTCAATTGCGGCGGCATGGGGAATTTCAGGTTGATGTTTTTCGGCGGGATCGGCGAGGTAAACCATTTCGCGTAGATGCGGTTGATATCGTCGCTCTTGTACAGGCGGATCAGCGCGTCATCGACCACTTTCTTGAAGGCGGGATCGCCCTTGCGCAGCATGATGCCGTACGGCTCGACCGACAGCGCTTCCTTGGTGATTTCGTAGTCGTTCGGGTTTTTCGAGTTGGCCACTTGCGACGCCAGCAGGATATCGTCATTGGCTTCGGCCACCGCACGGCCCGTTTCCAGCATCAGGAACGATTCAGGATGGTCCTTGCCGACGGCAATCGTCATGCCCAGGTTTTTTTCCTTGTTCAGGATGGTCATCTGCTTGATGGTCGACGTGCCGGCCGTGGCGACCAGGGTCTTGCCGCGCAAGTCTTCCAGGGTCTTGATATTCGAGGTTTTTTTCGACAGCACGCGGTTGCCGATGACGAACATGGTGGGGGCGAATGCCACCTGCTGCTGGCGTTCCAGGTTGTTCGTCGTCGAGCCGCATTCGAGGTCGATGGTGCCGTTGGCCATCAGCGGGATGCGGTTGGCCGACGTGACGGGGCTCATCACCACTTTCAGTTCGCTCAGGCCCAGGTGCTTTTGCAGGGCCGTGACGACTTTCATGCACAGGTCGATCGAATAACCCTGGTATTGCTGCTTGTCATCGAGATAGGAAAAAGGCACGGAGCCGTCGCGCACGCCGAGGGTGACGGAACCGGCTTTCTTGATCTTGGCCAAGGTGCCGGTCAATTCCTGGGCCTGGACTGGCGACATGCTGCTGATGACACCGACGCTGAGCAGCGTGGCGATGATTTTGGTCAATTTCATAAATTCTCCTGGGCGGACAAACCGGATGGACTCCGAACGAAACAACTGTGGTGCAGACGCCACCAATGGAATTAATTTTATTTCATTTTCAGCGCTGGACTAGCCGTTTTCTGCGATTGCCCGCAAATAGGCGCTATACGCGCGCCTGAATCGGCGCGGCTGTAGCATTTTTCCTACTGATTTCGCCTTCCCGATTTATTTTGCCGGCGCCAACCCCGCCAACTCGTCCTCTTGCGCCTCGTCGTCCATATTTGCCTGCTGGCGTTGCCACATCTGCGCGTACAGGCCATCGAGCGCCAGCAATTGCGGATGCGTGCCCCGCTCGACGATGCGGCCATGGTCGAGCACCAGGATTTGCTGGGCATCCGCCACCGTCGACAGGCGGTGCGCAATGACCAGGGTGGTGCGGTTTTTGGCGATGTCCTTCAGCTGCGACTGGATCGCCTGCTCGGCCTTGGAATCGAGCGCCGACGTAGCTTCGTCGAAGATCAGGATGGCCGGGTCTTTCAGCAAGGTGCGGGCAATGGCCACGCGCTGCTTTTCGCCGCCCGACAGTTTTAGCCCTCGCTCACCCACCATGGAGTTGTAGCCATCTGGCAAGCTTTCAATAAAATCATGGATCGACGCCGCTTTCGCCGCCGCCACGATGGCGTCCTTGCTGGCGCCCGGCTTGCCGTAGGCGATGTTGTATTCGATGGTGTCGTTGAACAGCACCGTATCCTGCGGCACGATCCCGATGGCCGCGCGCAGGGAATCCTGCGTGATGGCGCGCAAGTCCTGGCCATCGATGGTAATGCCGCCGCCATCGACTTCATAGAAGCGGAACAGCAAACGCGACAGAGTCGACTTGCCCGAGCCGCTATGCCCCACCACGGCCGTCGTGGTACCGGCGGGAATCTGGAAATCCACATCGAACAGGATTTGCCGCTTGGCTTCATAGCTGAAATCCACATGCGCAAAGCGCACGGCCGCGCCCCGCGTGACGAGCGGCTTGGCTTCCGGCGTATCGGCGATTTCACGGTTCTCGTTCAGCAGCGAAAACAGGCGTTCCATGTCGGCCAGGCTTTGCTTGATTTCGCGGTAAATCACCCCGAGGAAATTGAGGGGAATGTACAGCTGGATCATGAAGGCGTTCACCAGCACCAGGTCGCCCAGGGTCATCGTGCCGTTGATGACGCCCACGGTGGCGCGCCACAGGATCAGGGTAACAGCCGTGGCGATGATCAGCGACTGGCCCGTATTGAGCAGGGACAAGGAAGTCTGCGATTTGACGGCGGCCGATTCATAGCGCTGCAAGCCTTCGTCGTAGCGCTTCGCCTCGTAATCCTCGTTGCCGAAATACTTGACGGTTTCATAGTTGATCAGCGAATCGATGGCCTTGGTATTCGCCTTGGAGTCGAGGTCGTTCATGGTGCGGCGAAAATGCGTGCGCCAGTTCGTCACCAGCACGGTAAACGCGATGTAGGACACCAGCGCCACCGCCGTGATGACGGTAAACCAGATGTCGTAGTGCAAGACCAGGTAGCCGAGCACGAGGGTGATTTCCACCAGGGTCGGCAGGATGTTGAACAGGGTGTAGGAAATGAGCGAGCCGACGCTGCGCGTGCCCCGCTCGATGTCGCGCGTCATGCCGCCCGTCTGGCGGTTCAAGTGAAAGCGCAGGGACAAGGCATGCAGGTGGCGGAACACTTGCAGGGCGATGGTGCGCACGGCCCGCTGCGTGACCCGCGCGAACAGGAATTCGCGCAACTCCGTAAACAGGGTGGTCGACAGGCGCAGCAAGCCATACGCCACCAGCAAGCCGACCGGCAACACCAGCAGCGCTTGCGGATGGGCCGCCGTGATCGTCATCGCGTCAACGAGTTTTTTCAGGATCAGGGGCACGCCCACGTTGGCCAGCTTGGCACCCACCAGGCATAGCAGCGCCAGCAGCACCCGCCATTTGTAGACCCAGAGATACGGCAGCAAGGTCTTGATGGTGGCGAAATCGCTGTGGCTGGCGGAGGCTGGCGAGCGGGGCGGAGGGGGAGTCTGGGAACGGCGCATGGCGAAGGTCGGCTTTTTATGGTTCAATCGGGGCAATTGTAGCCTTTCATGAGAATAAAAGATGAGCACCTCCCCCGACCGTCCCGACAACTGCCTCGCCTCCGGCCTGCCCGCCGGAAAAATGCCGGAATTGCGCATGATGCCCGCGCCGTCCGACGCCAATGTGTACGGCGACGTCTTCGGCGGCTGGATCATGGCGCAGGTCGATATCGCCGGTTCCCTGCCGGCCACGCGGCGCGCCAACGGCCGTGTCGCCACCATCGCCGTCAACTCCTTCGTCTTCAAAAACCCCGTCTTCGTCGGCGATCTGCTCTCCTTCTACGCCGACATCGTCAAGGTTGGCAACACCTCGATCACCGTCAATGTCGAGGTGTATGCCGAGCGCAACCGCCTGCAAGCATGCATCGTGAAAGTCACGGAAGCCACCCTGATCTATGTGGCGACGGACTCCGACCGCAAACCGCGCAAAGTGCCGCCGATCGAGACCTTGCTGTCGCCTTGATTGTCGCTGTTACATTAATCCCACGTTTTATTTTCAGACGGCATGGATAACCAGCGCCGCATCTTCCTGCAGAGCGCCGCCCGCATCGGTGCGCTGGCCGCCGCCGGCAGCGTGCTGTCCGGTTCCAGCGCGAGCGCCGCCACGCGCCTGAATGGCGCCGGCTACCCGTTTGCGCTCGGCGTCGCTTCCGGCTCGCCCTTGCCGGACGCCGTCGTGCTGTGGACGCGCATCTGCTACGACCCGCTGCATGCCAGCGCCACGCCCGCCATCGCCCTGAACGTGCGCTGGGAAGTGGCGGACGACGAGGCGTTCCGGCGCATCGCCGCCAAGGGCCAGGCCACGGCCACGCCCGCCCTCGCGCATAGCGTGCACGTCGATGTGGGCGGCCTGGCGCCCGGACGCTGGTACTGGTACCGCTTCATGCTGGGCGACGCCGTCAGCCCCGTGGGCCGCACGCGCACGGCGCCCGAGCCCGGCTCCATGCCCGCCTCGATGAAACTGGCCGTCGCCTCGTGCCAGCACTGGGAATTCGGCGCGTATGCAGCGCACCGGCACATCGCCGCCGCCGCGCCCGACCTGGTGGCCTTCCTTGGCGACTACATCTACGAATGGGGTCCATACCAGCTGCAGCACCCGAGCCGGGCCGTGCGCACGCATGAAAGTTTTACTCTGGACGACTATCGCGCCCGCTACGCGCAATACAAGAGCGACCGCGACTTGCAGGGCGCGCACCTGGCCGCGCCGTGGATCGTCACCTGGGACGACCATGAAGTGGCCAACGATTACGGCAATGACCGTGACGAATTGCTCACGCCTGCTTTTTTGCAGCGCCGCGCGGCCGCCTACCAGGCATTTTATGAACACATGCCGCTGCGCCTGCTGCCGCTGGGCCGGCGGGGTTTTGTCGACATGCGCATCTACCAGCGCTATGACTGGGGCCGCCTGGCGCGCTTCCACGTGCTGGACGACCGGCAATACCGCGCCTACCACGCGTGCGCCAAGCCGGGCCGCGGCGGCTCGAATTCCGTCACCACGCGTAACTGTCCCGACTTGCGCAAGCCCGAACGCACGATGCTGGGCGAGGAACAGCAGCGCTGGCTGCAAGCCGGGCTCGATGATTCTCCCGCGCGCTGGAACATTTTGGCCCAGCAAACCCTGATGGCGCAATCGAGCCAGGTGCCCATCCTGCGGCCCGGCGACGAACGCATCTGGACCGATGGCTGGGATGGCTATCCGATGGCGCGCCAGCACTTGCTCGACGCCTTGCGCAGCAGCAAGGCCAGCAACCCGCTGGTGCTGTCGGGCGACGTGCACACCTTTTATGCCACCGAACTGAGCCGCAACGCCATGCGCCCTGTCGGCAAGGATAATCCCGTGCTGGCCACCGAGTTTTGCGGTACCTCAATCACATCGAGTTCCCGCCCGCAGGCACGTACGGAGCAGTACGTGGCGATGAACCCGCACATCCGCTACGGACGCAGCGACAAGCGCGGCTATATGTTGCTGGACATCACGCCGGAGAAAACCACGGCCCTGTTCCAGGGCCTGGAGAACGTGCGCGACAGCGCGTCGGCCATCGCGACACTGGCCAGTTTCACCGTCCAGGACGGCAAGGCTGGCGTACAACGCGTCTAGCCTATGCTTTTCAAGGCGTCGCGGTAGCGCCGGCTGACGGGCACTTCGCCGCCCGTGGACAGCACCGCGCGCGCATCGCCCGATTCCAGCGGCACGATGCTCCGCACAAAATCGAGGTTGACGATGTAACTGCGGTGCACGCGCAGGAAGCGCTTGCCGTCGAGGCGGCGCTCGATGGCGGCCATGGTCGAGCGCAGCGGATAGTCGTGGCCGCGCACATGCAGATTCACATAATTGCCCCACGCCTGTATCCACTCGATTTCAAAGGCCGGCAGCAGAAAATCCTTGCCCAGCTTGCGCACCAGAAAGCGTTCCGGCTGCTGCACCGGTTCCACGGCAGGCCCTTCGTCGGGTTCGCCCAGCAGGGTCGCCTCGCCTTGCCAGCGCATCAGCAGCAACTGGTAAAAGCCCGTGAACAATAAAATGGAGAAGTAAGTACGTACATCCTTGATATATTCATACGGCAACTCGCGCCACCAGTTACCGAAATCGTAGTCGCTGCCCTGACTCCAGTAAGCCAGTTTGCGCAAGGCCACCATGGCCAGCACATGCACCAGGCTGTAGACGAGCGACGCGGCCAGGTGCCAGCGCAGGTTCTGGCGCTGGAAAACCAGGTGCAAGGGGCGAAACTGGTTAGCCAGGATCACCACAGGTACCAGCGCCAGCAGCACCAGGTTGCTGCTCCACTCCCACACGGCCACTTCCCAGAAGGGCGTATCGAGCCCGACGCGCACGCGGTCGGCCCAGCTGATCCAGCAGTTGAGCGACGTTTGCAGCAGATACAGGACGATCCAGAAAGCTGGCTCGGCGATCTGGCGCCAGCGTTGATATCGTTGCAACAAATCGGTGGAAGACAGGCGCATGGTGACAGACAGTGAATAAGTTGCATGATTGTAAGGTCCCAAAGCCGTCCCAGCGCCACCGCTCGTCACAAACAGCCCGCAATTGATCACTTTTCGCTGGTTCACCCCATGCGGCCTGCCTATGCTGGGGCATTCCTTGACCGACGGACCCCACGACCATGACCGCAGATTCCCGCCGTTACGATATCGATGCCTTGCGCTTTCTTGTCTTCAGCCTGCTGATCGTCTACCACACGGCCATGCTGTACCTGGATGGCGCCGCCTTCCACATGAAAAGTACTTACTTGACGGAAACATTGAACTTTCCCATGGTCTTTATCAACCGGTGGCGCATGGAAATCGTGTTCCTCATTTCCGGCGTGTCCTGCGCCATGATGACGCAGGCGTCCAGCGGTGCTTTCCTGTGGCGCCGCGTCAAGCGCCTGTCGCTGCCCTTGCTGTTTGGCGTGCTGGTGGTGATCCCCGTGCAACCGTATTGCGAGGGCGTCAGCAACGGCCTGGTCGAGCCTGGCTATGGACCATTCCTGCTGCATTACTTTGGCGGCCATGCCTGGCCGGCCGGCGCATTTACAGGCTGGAAGACCAGTTTTACGTGGAACCATCTGTGGTATCTGGTGTACCTGTTGCTGTACACCATCGTGCTGGTGGCCTTGCAGCCGCTGCTGGCCAAGGCAAGACCGCTGTTTGCGGGCCTGCGCGGCTGGCGCCTGCTGGTCCTGCCCGCCCTGCCAACGCTGGCGGCAACGGCCTTCCTGAAGCTGCGCTATCCGGAAACCCATGCGCTGCTCAAGGACTGGTACGCGCACGCCATCTATTTCACCATGTATCTGTATGGCTGGTGGCTGGGCAATGACAAGGGAGTGTGGCAGGAACTGGCGCGCTTGCGCTGGCAGGCGCTGCTGCTGGCGCCCTGCGCGTTTGCCGTGTATCTGGGTTTTGACCTGGTGGCTTCGGAAAACCTGCTGACCTGGGCCTCGTTTGGTTCCTGGCCCATGCGCAACCTGTACATGTGGCTGGCCATCTGCGCCATCCTGGGCTGGTCGCACACCTTGCTGAACAAACCGTTTGCCTGGCTGCCATGGGCGCGCCAGGCCGTCTTTCCCTGGTACATCTTGCACCAGAGCGCAATCGTACTGCTGGCCTACTGGCTGGTGCCGTTAAAACTGGGCCCCGTGCTCGAGCCGCTGCTGATATTGGCAGGCACGGTGGCGGCCTGCTGGCTGGGCACCTCGCTGCTGATCAGCAAGGTGAACTGGCTGCGTCCCTGCTTCGGCTTGCCCGCCCGGCCACGGCAAGCCGTGGCCGCGGACACAGCCCTGGCGGCGAGTTAAGCCGCTTTCTTTTCGTCGCGCAATTGACGGCGCAAGATCTTGCCGACATTGGTTTTCGGCAATTCATCGCGGAACTCGATGTATTTCGGCTTCTTGTACGCCGTCAACTCATGCTTGCAATGCTCGCGGATCTGTTCCACCGTCAGGTTCGGATCCTTGCGCACGACAAACACTTTCACGGCTTCACCCGAGTTGGCATCCGGCACGCCGATGCAGGCGCATTCCAGCACGCCCGGGCACGACGCAACCACGTCTTCCACTTCATTCGGATACACATTGAAGCCGGAAACGATGATCATGTCTTTCTTGCGGTCCACGATCTTCACGTAGCCGCGCTCGTCCATGACGCCCACGTCGCCCGTCTTGAAATAGCCGTCGGCCGTCATCGACTTGGCTGTCTCGTCCGGACGCTGCCAGTATCCCGCCATCACTTGCGGGCCGCGCACGGCGATTTCGCCCGGTTCGCCCAGCGGCACTTCCACGCCATCGTCGTTCAAAATCGCCACTTCCGTCGACGGGAAAGGCAAGCCGATGGTGCCCGTGAATTCCGTGATGTCGACACGGTTGCCCGTCACCACGGGCGACGTTTCCGACATGCCATAGCCTTCGATCAGCGGGCAGCCCGTCAATTTCAGCCAGCGCTCGGCCACATTGCGCTGCAAGGCCATGCCGCCGCCATTGCACACTTTATAGCTGGAAAAATCGAGCTTGGCGAAGTCGGCATTGTTCAGCAGCGCGTTGTACAGAGTATTAACTGCCGGGAAGACGACGATCTTGTGCTTGGACAATTCCTTGACGAAACCGGGGATGTCGCGCGGGTTGGGGATCAGCACGCTCATGCCGCCCAGGCGCATGCCCATCAGGGCGCTGACCGTCAGCGAATAGATGTGATACAGGGGCAAGGCGCACATGAAGCCCATCGAGGTGGCACGCATTTCCTTGGTCATCACGGGCGACATCCACGCCTCGTTTTGCAGCACGTTGGCGATCACGTTACGGTGCAACAACATCGCGCCTTTCGACACGCCCGTCGTGCCACCCGTGTACTGCAGGAAGACGATATCGTCATGTCCCTGCTGCACCGGCGTCAAGGTCAAACGGGCACCCTCGGCCAGCATCTTGTTGAAACCGATGGCGCCCGGCAAGGAAAACGCGGGCACCATTTTCTTGATCTTGCGCACGACGAAGTTGACGATGGTGCCCTTCAAGCCACCGAGCAAGTCGCCCATGGAGGCGACGATCACATGCTTGACCTGGGTGTGCGGCAATACCTGTTCCACCGTGGTGGCGAAGTTTTCCAGCACGATGATCGCTTCGCTGCCCGAATCGATCAGCTGGTGCTGCAATTCGCGCGGCGTGTACAGCGGATTGACGTTCACCACGGTGTAGCCGGCGCGCAAGATCGCCGCCATGGCCACCGGATACTGCAACACGTTCGGCAACATGATCGCCACGCGCGCACCCGCTTGCAGGCCCTTGCTTTGCAGCCAGGCACCCATCTGCTGCGACAGCTGGTCAAGCTCGCGGTAGGTGAGGAATTTATCCATGCACACGAAAGCGTTGCGGTCCGCATATTTCTGGAACGACTCTTCCAGCAAATGCGTGACGGAACGGTATTGCGTGCAATCAATCTCTGCGGGAACGCTGTCCGGGTACGACTTCAACCAAATCTTGTCCATCTCGCCTCATCTTTATCTGTAAAAGGGACGCGCCTCCTGGCGCATCCCACACTGTTTATGCTGCTATCTTTGTTTCGTCACGCAGGGCGCGACGCAAAATCTTGCCGACGTTGGTCTTCGGCAGTTCATCGCGGAACTCGATGTATTTCGGCCGCTTGTAACCCGTGAATTGTTCCTTGCAGTACGCGGCCAGCACTGCCTGGGTCAGGTTCGGATCCTTGCGCACGACAAACACTTTCACGGCCTCGCCCGAGTGTTCGTCCGGCACGCCCACGCAGGCGCACTCGAGCACGCCAGGATGGGCCGCGATGACGGCTTCGACTTCGTTCGGATACACATTGAAGCCGGAAACGAGAATCATGTCTTTCTTGCGGTCGACAATTTTCACGTAGCCGCGCTCGTCCATGATGCCCACGTCGCCCGACTTGAAGTAGCCATCGGGGGTCATGACCTTGGCCGTCTCGTCGGGACGGTTCCAGTAGCCGCTCATCACTTGCGGCCCACGGATGGCGATCTCGCCCGTCTGGCCCAGCGGCACTTCCTTGCCGTCGTCGTCGAGGATGGCGATGTCGGTCGAGGGTACGGGCAAGCCGATGGTGCCGGAAAACGCCGTGCTGTCGGCGCGGTTGCAGGTGGCGACAGGCGACGTTTCCGACAAGCCATAGCCTTCGATGATGGACACGCCCGTCACTTGCAGCCACTTGTCGTTGACGGCTTGCTGCACCGCCATGCCGCCGCCATTGGCGATCTTCAAGCCCGAGAAATCGAGCTTGGCGAAATCGGGGTGATTCACCAACGCGTTATACAAGGTATTGACCGCTGGCAGCAGGTTGAATTTGTACTTGCCCAACTCCTTGATCAGGCCCGGAATATCGCGCGGATTCGGGATCAGGATATTCAGGGCGCCCACCCGCGTGCCCCACATCGCGCACGCCGTCAGCGCAAAGATATGGTACAGCGGCAAGGCGCAGACGACGATCATCTGTTCCTTGCTGTTCTGGTCGAGCGCCGCGCCGGACCACGCTTCGCTCTGCAGCACATTGGCAATCACATTGCGGTGGCTCAAGGTCGCGCCTTTCGACACGCCCGTCGTGCCGCCCGTGTATTGCAGGAAGGCAGCGTCATGGACGCTCAGCTCGACGGGCGTGAGTTTCATGCGGCTGCCCAGCGCCAGCGCCTGCTTGAAGCGCATGGCGTTCGGCAAGGAATACGCGGGCACCATCTTCTTGACATTGCGCACGACAAAATTGACGATCATGCCCTTCAAGCCGCCCAGCATTTCGCCCATGCTGGCGACGACGACATGCTTGACGGCCGTCTTGCCCAGCACCTGTTCCAGGGTATGGGCGAAGTTTTCCAGCACGATGATGGCTTCGCTGCCCGAATCATTGAGCTGATGCTCGAGTTCGCGTGGCGTATATAAAGGGTTGACGTTGACTACCGTGTAGCCGGCGCGCAAGACAGCGGCAATCGCCACCGGATACTGGAGCACGTTCGGCATCATCAGGGCGACGCGCGCGCCCTTCTTCAGGCCGCGGCTTTGCAGCCAGGCGCCCAGCTGGCGCGAATAGGTGTCGAGTTCGGCATAGGTGAGAAATTTGTCCATGCAGACATAGGCATTGCGATCCGCATATTTTTGAAACGCTTCTTCCAGCAAATGCACCAGCGAACGATATTGATCAGGATCGATGTCGGCGGGGACGCCGGGAGGATACGACTTCAGCCAAATTTTTTCCATCCTGTGCCTCTTGTCTCGAATAATCGTGGGGGAGCCGGCGCACCCTGCCGGCGCGGATCATTGCTGCGGATTCTGTCGTCCTGCAGTCAGTTTGAGCATTCTGACGAGCAATTGCTCTATGCTACTAATGCGATGCTATCGGGCGCCGGGCTTCCATGCAAGCGCTTTCAACAGTATTCGAGCGGCAACTCTAGGGGTATTTTGTGCTGCACTGCAACATGATAAATACGCTGTTGCAGGATCGTTCGCCTTGACGTCCGGGACAATCTTTACGGGTCACGGGCTGGACAATTGTTCCAGCGCCTGCCTGCGCTCAGGCTTCTTGATCTGGGCCATTGTGTGCACTGCAGCATAAAAAGCACGAAAGTTCTTTTTTTCTTCCAGCAATTTTTTAAAGGCGGGCAAAAATTCATTGTAGGTAGACACGGAAGCCAGGTGCGCATTGCTCAATGGCTGCTCGAACCAGCGGTCGTAACCGGCAAAACCACCCCAGTTTTGCTTCAGTACCTGGTAGGCATCTTGCAATGCCGCAAATACCTGCGCCTTGCGCGCGCGCTTGTCCGCATCGCTGGCGTCGCTCGCATACACGGACTCCAGTTCGCCCCGGTATTTCAATAGCAAGGCCAGGAAATCCTGGCGCCGCGCCGCATACTGGGCATACGCCGCGCGCATGCTGTCATTGCCCTCGCGCGCCAGCCAGCGCTGCACGCCGGCCTCTTCCACGGCACTGGCAAACGACTCGTTGAAGGCCGAGTCGCCAGGCACGTACACCACCTGGTGCGCCAGCTCATGGAAGATCAGGCGCGCCAGTTCCGCATCGTTGTAATTGATAAAGGTCGACAGCAGGGGATCGTCGAACCAGCCCAAGGTGGAATACGCGGGCACGCCACCCACCTGGACGTCGTAATGCTGGGCTCGCAACTCGTCGGCATACGCGAGCGCCTCCTCCTTGCTGTAATAGCCGCGATAGCTGACGCAGCCGGCAATGGGAAAACACCATTGCAGCGGCTGCAGCGACAATTCCGGCGTGGCCACCACGTTCCACAGGACAAACGGGCGCCGCAATGCCGCATAGTTCTTGTAGCTGCCATTGTCGGGCAAGTCCAACTCGCTGACGGCAAAGAGGCGGATCTGCTGCGCCTTGGCCAGGCGCACTTTCAGGCGCGGCTCGGTGGCCGGATCATCGAGCCAGTCGCCGATGGGACGCGCGCCGGACCACAGCGCATATTGCCCCTGCGCCGCTTGCGTGTAGTAGCGCAACTGCGTGCAGCCGCCCAGCAGCAGGCATACCGTGCCGACGAGCAAGCGGGCCGGCCAGCGCGCCATGGTCAGGCAGCCTTTTCCACTTCAACCAGCGTATCGTAGAAGGTCGGCGCGCGGCCCATGTCCGTCAAGCGCTGGCTGGTCACTTCGTTGGCGTTCTTGCCGTCGCTGGCGAGTTTCTTCCACCACACGGACAAGCCCACCACCAGGCCCCGTCGCGCCTTGTCCGTCACCCTGGCCTTGGCCACAAAGCTGCCGCGGTCATTGAAGATGCGCACCATGTCGCCGGCCACGATGCCGCGCGCGGCACCATCGTCGGGATGGATATCGAGGTGCGGCTCGCCTTCGGCCGCGCGCAGGCTTTTCACGTTCACGAAAGTGGAATTGAGGAAATTGCGCGCCGGCGGGGAAATCATGGCCAACGGATAGCGGGCCGCCAGCGCGGGATTGCTGGCCAGCGATTCGTGCGGCGCGATATACGCGGGCAAGGGATCGAGTCCCGCCTGCGCCATGGCTTCCGAATACAATTCGCACTTGCCCGATGCCGTGGGGAAACGCCCCTCGGCAAATGGCGCTTCCGGCATGGCCAGCTTTTGCCAGCCCGTGCGTTTCAGCGATTCCCAGTCGAAATGCACGGCGCGCGCATCCGTCGCATCGAACGCCTTGGCCGCCAGCGCATCGTCACTTTCCTGGAAGCATGGATCATCAAAGCCCATGTATTGGGCCAGCAGGCGGAAGATTTCCGTATTCGCCTTCGCTTCGCCCAGCGGCGCCACGGCCGCATTGTTGGCCATCATGTACAGGTGGCCATAGGTGGCATGCGTATCGACGTGTTCCAGCTGCGTGGTGGCGGGCAACACGATGTCGGCGTAATCGACGGTATCGGTCTGGAAGTGCTCGAGCACGACCGTAAACAAGTCTTCGCGGGCAAAACCCTGCGCCACTTTCGAGGAATCGGGCGCCACGGCCAGGGGATTCGAGTTGTAGACGATCACGGCCTCGACTTGCGGGCCGAAATCGGCGGAACTTTCTTTCAATAAATCGTCGCCGATGGTGCTCATATTGATGGTGCGCGGCGTGCCTTTGAGCAAATCGGGGCGCTGCAGGGCCTTGCGGTTGATGGGGAAGGAACCCGAGCTCGACAGCTGCATGCCGCCGGCCGGATGGCGCCAGGCGCCCGTCAGGGCGGGCAGGCAGGCGATATTGCGCACGGCCATGCCACCGCCATGCACGCGCTGCACGCCATAGTTGGCCCGGATGGCGGCACCCTCGCCGGAGCGGCACGCCTGGCCGTACAGGCGCGCCAAGTCGACCACTTCCGTGGCCGTGATGCCGCACACCTCGGCCACCCGCTCGGGCGGCCATTCCAGGGCCCGCTGTTTCAAGGCGTCGTAGCCTACAGTGTAGCGCTCGATGTAATCATGATCGAGCAAATCTTCCACAATCAAGACATGCATCAAACCCAGCGCCAGGGCCGCATCGGTCCCCGGCAGCAACGCGACGTGCTGGTGGCACTTTTCCGCCGTCAGCGAACGGTAGGGGTCGATGGCGATCAGGGTGGCGCCATTGCGCTTGGCTTCCTGCGCGCGCATCCAGAAGTGCAAATTCGAGGCGATCGGGTTGCCGCCCCAGATGATGATCAACTTGGCGTTCTGGAACTGTTCCAGGTCCGTGCCGATGCTGGCGCCCACCGTGTAGCGGTAGCCCGTGGCGCCCGCCGAGGCGCAGATGGTGCGGTCCAGCAAGGAAGCACCGAGCTGGTTGAAGAAACGCGACGACATCGACTCGCCCTGCACCAGGCCCATGGTGCCGCAGTAGCTGTACGGCAAGATCGCCTGCGGATCGCGCGCGGCGATCGGTTTCAAGCGGGCCGCGATGGTCTGCAGCGCTTCTTCCCAGCTGATGCGCTCGAACTTGCCTTCCCCCTTCTTGCCCACGCGGCGCAGCGGATGCAGCAGCCGGTCCGCATGGTAGGTGCGCTCCGTGAAGCGCGACACCTTGGTGCACAGCACGCCCGCCGTGGTCGGGTGGTCGGGATCGCCCTTGACGGCTGTTGCCACCCCATCGGTCACGGTGACCAGCAAGGCGCAGGTATCGGGGCAGTCGAGCGGGCAGGCGGCGCGCACTTGGGTGGTGGTCATGGGGGCAATCCAAAAACGTTGGGGGAAGGCGATACTGTAAACCATTCCGCGCGCTTGCTGTTGGCGCCGTGGCAAGCACGTCCGTGCGCTGGATTTACCCGGCAAACAAGGGCTACAATGCACTATTAGCCGCGTCTGTTTTTGATCAAACAAGCGCGGTCCGGCGCGCCATACATTGCTGCGCGCCAGCATCCACAGGAGAGTCCCATGAAACTAGTTGATCCGATCTTGGCGTTTCAATCCGAGCTGCAAGGTATCCGCCGCGACCTGCACGCGCATCCTGAGCTGTGCTACGAAGAACAGCGCACCTCGGACGTGGTCGCCGCCAAACTGACGGAATGGGGCATTCCCGTGGTACGCGGCCTGGGCCGCACTGGCGTGGTCGGCATCATCCAGCATGGCACGTCCAAGCGCGCCATCGGCTTGCGTGCCGATATGGATGCCTTGCCGATGCAGGAAATGAATACCTTCGAGCATGCTTCACGTCATCCGGGCAAGATGCACGCCTGCGGCCACGACGGCCACACGGCCATGCTGCTGGGCACCGCCCATTACCTGGCGCAACACCGCAACTTCGATGGCACGGTCTACCTCGTCTTCCAGCCGGCGGAAGAAGGCGGCGCCGGCGCGCGCGAAATGATCGAAGACGGCTTGTTTACACGCTTTCCCATGGATGCCATCTACGGCATGCACAATTGGCCAGGCGCGGAAACGGGTACCCTGAGCGTGGTGGAAGGGCCAATGATGGCGTCCAGCAATGAATTCCACGTCACCGTCAAAGGCAAGGGCGCGCACGCGGCCCAGCCGCACAAGGGCATCGACCCCGTCATGGTGGCCGTGCAAATCGCGCAAAGCTGGCAAACCGTCATCACGCGCAACAAGAGTCCGCTCGACACGGCCGTGCTGTCGATCACGCAAATCCATGCGGGCAGCGCCACCAATGTGATTCCCGATGACGCCAGCCTGGTCGGCACCGTGCGCACCTTCACCACGCCCGTGCTGGACCTGATCGAAGAGCGCATGCGCGACATCGCCGTGCACACGGCCGCCGCCTTTGGCGCGGAAGTCGATTTCCACTTCAAGCGCAACTACCCGCCGCTGGTCAACCACGCGAAGGAAACGGCGTTTGCCGTCGAAGTGATGAAAAGCGTGGTGGGCGCCGACAAGGTCAACGCGAATGTTGAACCGACGATGGGCGCGGAAGACTTCGCGTTTTTCCTGCAGGAAAAAGCTGGCTGCTATATCTTCATCGGCAATGGCGATGGCGAGCACCGCGATGGCGGCCACGGCCTGGGTCCGTGCGTCTTGCACAATGGCAGCTACGACTTCAATGACAATCTGCTGCCCATCGGCGCCAGTTTCTGGGTCAAGCTGGTCGAAGCGAGCCTGCCCGTCACGTAAGTCAGCTCAGCTTATCCGGACCGGTGCCCAGACGCTGGCCCGGATTCAGCGCTTCCAGGGCCAGCAAGGCCGCTGCGTGGTCTGCCGTCGGGTGGCTGGCGGCAAGGGTTTCATAGCGCTGCGTCACCAATTGCGTCACCGGCAAGGTGACGTGAGCCGCCTCGGCTGCCGCGAGGATGTTGTGCATGTCCTTGATCTGGCTTTTCACCTGTCCACCGGCAACAAAATTGCGCTCCAGCATGCGCTGGCCATGCACGTCCAGAATCTTGCTCTCGGCAAAACCGCCACGTATCGCTGCCCGTACGGCGCTCGCATCGGCGCCGGCCGCCTGCGCCAGCAATAACGCTTCCGCCACGATATTCAGGGTGGCGCCGACGATCAGCTGATTGCACAGCTTGGCGACCTGGCCGCTGCCGGCCGGCCCCACCAGGGTCGGGCGCCCCATGGCCGACAGAATCACTTCAACCCGCGCGTAATCGCTGGTGCTGGCGCCGGCCATGATGGCCAGGGTGCCCGCCTGTGCCCCGCCGACTCCACCCGACACGGGCGCATCGATAAAGGCATGGCCTGCCGCGTGCAAGGCGGCATGAAATTGCTGGGCTTCTGCTTGCTTGGTGGAACTCATATCAACCCAGAGCGCCCCTGCACGCAAGGCTGGCAGCGCCTCTTGCAGCACCTGCGCCACGATGGGACCGGCTTCCAGCATCGAAATGACGACGTCCGCGTCATTGACCGCCTCAGCCACGGAAACGGCGGGCTGCGCACCTGCCTCACGCAGGACTTCGGCCTTGCTGTGCGTGCGATTCCAAATTGTGACAAAATATCCAGCGCGCAGCAGGCACCGGACCATCGGATCCCCCATCAGACCGATACCGAGAAATGCGATTTTTGTAGAGAATGTCAATTGAACCTCTGAAATCAAACGGGTGGCGGGAACACTGTGCAAAACTGGGTGTCTGCGCAAACAAGACGAGCCTTACGGCCAATTTTACGATGAAAGCCTCTATGTCCTTCAAGAAGAATATCCTCAAATCCATCGCCGCCGTTGCCGCGCTGATGGCAGCCAACGCCGGCTTTGCCGCCGACGACAAACTGATCGACTCCGTCTACGGCGAATATGCCAAGGGCGTGAAGGTACAAATGGTACGCGCCGGCGTGACCTCGAACTGGGATAAGGCCTGGTTCGTATCGAATGGCACACAACTGAGCGGTTACTGGGATGCCAGCATTGGCGGCTGGGATGGCAAGAGCTATCGCAATGTCCCTGGCCAGCATCAAAAACTGTGGGACCTGGGCTTTACCCCCGTGTTCCGCTTTGAAAACACGAACAAGCTGGGCTTCTATGCGGAAGGCGGCATTGGCGTACACATGCTGTCCAAGCTGTACGATAACGACGATAACCGCCTGTCGACCCACTTCCAGTTCGGCGACCATATCGGCGTTGGCTATATCTTCAATAACAAATGGGAAGTCGCTGCGAAGATCCAGCATTTCTCGAACGGCGGCTACAAGAAACCGAATAGCGGCGTCAATTACATGAATGTCAAAGTCGCTTACCATTTTTAATGGTTATGACAAATGAACAAGGCACCGCGTAGCGGTGCCTTTTTTTACGCCTATCTGCTGACAAAACCAAACCGCCAGACGTAAAAAAACCCCAACCGGATCACCGGAAGGGGTTTTTTCGAATAACAAGCCTGACGATAACCTACTTTCACACTGGTTGCAGCACTATCATCGGCGCAAAGTTGTTTCACGGTC